>CAVWGZ010000001.1:0-831442 GCA_963754705.1 uncultured Actinomycetes bacterium
CACGGTGACACCGGGACGATCGTGATCGCCGACCGCTATCCGCAAGCCCAATTCCCGGGGATCAGCGACGGTCCGTTGCTCGACGGCTGGAGCGCCAAGCGCTGGCCGAGATGTCGGCGATCGCCGCCTGGGAAGCACGCCCGTACCTCGACGCCGAGCCCAACGGCCCCAATCTCGTGCTACCGGTTGAACGTCGGTCAGGCGGCCACCGAGGCCCGGCGCCCGGAGCACGACCCGATCGACCTGGCGCGCCGTCGAGCGCTGGTCCGCGCGCTGCGCTTCGCCGACCCACGGACGACCGTCGTCGAGATCGACGCCGACCTGCCGTACGAGGACGTGCTCGCAGCGAGCCTCGAAGCGACGATCGAACGCTGCCGCCAGACCTCCGGGGATCCCCGCCGCCGTCTGACCTCTGAGCGCAGCCACCGGCCGAGGACTCGGTCGCTCCGGCGAGCAGTCCGGTCAACCCGTCGCGCGACTCCGCCGCTACCTGCCTCGCCCAACGCCAGGGACGCGAGAAGGGCTCAACCTTGGCCTCAGTTCACTCGGGCGAGGCGTCGACGCCCCTCCTCGGGCGTGCTCCTTGCTGCGAGTGGCCCGCGACCCCCGGAGGGCTGTGCTACGACCGTTGCGGACCCCGACGGTGAGCTGCGATCCGCTCGGGGGCCATCGTTCACGTTGTGTTGTGGTCGATCATTCCGGTCAACCACGCCGACGGCCCAGCCAAGTTCACCACCCGCGCCACCGTTACGCATATCGCCCATCAGCCACACCCACATCCGTCGTCGACGTCACGTTCGCCACCCACCGACGGCAACGTCGTCCACTCAACCCACACACCACTCGCAGCATCCCAACGACCCCGCTGAACCTCAAACCCCGTCTCAGTCGACGAATTATCCGTCCAACTCACACCCACATTCGCACCAGCATTCGTCAACACAATCCCCGACGGCGCAGCCGGCGGAGGCGACGACGAATGATCGATCATCCCCGTCAACCACGCCGACGGCCCAGCCAAGTTCACCACACACACACATACGCATACCGCCCATCAGCCACACCCACATCCGTCGTCGACGTCACGTTCGCACCCACCGACGGCAACGTCGTCCACTCAACCCACACACCACTCGCAGCATCCCAACGACCCCGCTGAACCTCAAACCCCGTCTCAGTCGACGAATTATCCGTCCAACTCACACCCACATTCGCACCAGCATTCGTCAACACAATCCCCGACGGCGCAGCCGGCGGAGGCGCGACGAATGATCGATCATCCCCGTCAACCACGCCGACGGCCCACCCAAGTTCACCGCCCGCACCACATACGCATACCGCCCATCAGCCACACCCACATCCGTCGTCGACGTCACGTTCGCACCCACCGACGGCAACGTCGTCCACTCAACCCACACACCACTCGCAGCATCCCAACGACCCCGCTGAACCTCAAACCCCGTCTCAGTCGACGAATTATCCGTCCAACTCACACCCACATTCGCACCAGCATTCGTCAACACAATCCCCGACGGCGCAGCCGGCGGAGGCGACGACGAATGATCGATCATCACCGTCAACCACGCCGACGGCCCAGCCACAGTTCACCGCCCGCACCACATACGCATACCGCCCATCAGCCACACCCACATCCG
This sequence comes from uncultured Actinomycetes bacterium, assembly GCA_963754705.1. Lineage (GTDB taxonomy): Bacteria > Actinomycetota > Acidimicrobiia > Acidimicrobiales > Ilumatobacteraceae > JAWKHV01. The sequence continues at coordinate 1,656 of CAVWGZ010000001.1, forward strand.
TCGTCGACGTCACGTTCGCACCCACCGACGGCAACGTCGTCCACTCAACCCACACACCACTCGCAGCATCCCAACGACCCCGCTGAACCTCAAACCCCGTCTCAGTCGACGACATTATCCGTCCAACTCACACCCACATTCGCACCAGCATTCGTCAACACAATCCCCGACGGCGCAGCCGGCGGCGCCACGGGCGGCGAAACATCACAGTCGACCCTCGGCAGGACCCTTCCGTTGGTCGGGTCGGTCACCCGGACGGGCGAGCTCTCGAGCGCAGCCTCGACCTCATCCGGCGTCGCAGCGACTCCTGCCTCCAGCATCACCGCGACGCATGCGCTGACGACCGGCGCAGCGACACTGGTGCCGGTCGCGCTCGATCGTGCCCCCGCCGAGGTTGGGCCCAACGACGTCCACCCCGGGAGCCGCCACATCGGTACTGGCGTTGCTCTGGGAGAAGCTGCGCCACTTGGTCCTGATCATCGGTGGCCGTCACGGAGATCACATTCGAGAGACACGCGGGCGCTCCCATCGTCGTCCCTGATCCACTGTTCCCCGCCGACGCGACCGTGATGATTCCTGCGGCTCGCAAGGCGTCGACCACCTGAGCTCCCAGCATCGTCCAGGCTGTCGCGGTGTCGCAATCACCAGCGAACTGTGCGTTCGTCCCGAGACTGAGATTCACGACGTCGACGCCGAGCTCTGGATGGTCGAGGATGTGCTCCAGCGCCGCGACGATCTCGCCGAAGTCGTAGAAGGCACCAGCGAACGACGAGTCGTCGAGCACCTTGACCGGCAGGATGGTGGCGTCTGAAGCGATTCCGGGGGCGCTCACCTCGCCCGTCGCCGTGATCACTCCTGCTGTGTAGGTGCCGTGCCCGGACGCGTCGGCAGCGCTCCCGACCCCTGATTGACGATCCGATACCGTCTGGACAGAAGCCGAGCCCTGGTTGCTGCCCGTTCCAGCCGAAGCATTGTTCGTCGTCGACCATCAGGTCGTAGGCCAGGTCGGGATGATTGGCGTCAGCTCCGGTGTCGAGGACTGCGACCGTCAGCCCTTCCCCGGTGAAGCCCGCTGACGCAGAAGCCGTTGCACCGACGATCCGTGCGACGTCAGCCAAGGTCCCCGTACCACCGGCGGCGACATCGATGCGTGCCACCCCCGCAACCGACGCCAGCGCTTCCAATGCGCCGCTGTCTTCGATCGTCAACGCCATTCCTGCGACGTGCTCGAAGTTGTGAATCTCGTCGACAGATTCGTCGACGAGCACCTCTGCGACGGTCTGCTGGAGGTCCTCGATCGTCGACTCAGCGAATGTCTGATCATCGAACACGACGACGACTCGCGTCGGTCCGGACTGCAGTTCGAGAGACCTCCGCGCCGATCTCGGCCTCGGAGGGTTGACTCGTCTCCGAAGAAGAGGTCGGGCCGGCCGACGGGTGGAGCAGGAGAAGCCCTATCGACGCGCGCGCCGACGCTGAGCAGCCTGCTCGGTGTCTTGCGCGATCCGCCTCGCACGTGCACCTCCAGGGTGAAGTCACTGGGACGGCGCAACGCGCCGCCCCAGTGATCGGGATTTCTACGGTCGTTCAGGGTGTGTTGTGGTCGATCATTCCGGTCAACCACGCCGACGGCCCAGCCAAGTTCACCGCCCGCACCACATACGCATACCGCCCATCAGCCACACCCACATCCGTCGTCGACGTCACGTTCGCACCCACCGACGGCAACGTCGTCCACTCAACCCACACACCACTCGCAGCATCCCAACGACCCCGCTGAACCTCAAACCCCGTCTCATTCGACGAATTATCCGTCCAACTCACACCCACATTCGCACCAGCATTCGTCAACACAATCCCCGACGGCGCAGCCGGCGGAGGCGACGACGAATGATCGATCATCCCCGTCAACCACGCCGACGGCCCAGCCAAGTTCACCGCCCGCACCACATACGCATACCGCCCATCAGCCACACCCACATCCGTCGTCGACGTCACGTTCGCACCCACCGACGGCAACGTCGTCCACTCAACCCACACACCACTCGCAGCATCCCAACGACCCCGCTGAACCTCAAACCCCGTCTCATTCGACGAATTATCCGTCCAACTCACACCCACATTCGCACCAGCATTCGTCAACACAATCCCCGACGGCGCAGCCGGCGGAGGCGACGACGAATGATCGATCATCCCCGTCAACCACGCCGACGGCCCAGCCAAGTTCACCGCCCGCACCACATACGCATACCGCCCATCAGCCACACCCACATCCGTCGTCGACGTCACGTTCGCACCCACCGACGGCAACGTCGTCCACTCAACCCACACACCACTCGCAGCATCCCAACGACCCCGCTGAACCTCAAACCCCGTCTCAGTCGACGAATTATCCGTCCAACTCACACCCACATTCGCACCAGCATTCGTCAACACAATCCCCGACGGCGCAGCCGGCGGAGGCGACGACGAATGATCGATCATCCCCGTCAACCACGCCGACGGCCCAGCCAAGTTCACCGCCCGCACCACATACGCATACCGCCCATCAGCCACACCCACATCCGTCGTCGACGTCACGTTCGCACCCACCGACGGCAACGTCGTCCACTCAACCCACACACCACTCGCAGCATCCCAACGACCCCGCTGAACCTCAAACCCCGTCTCAGTCGACGAATTATCCGTCCAACTCACACCCACATTCGCACCAGCATTCGTCAACACAATCCCCGACGGCGCAGCCGGCGGCGCCACGGGCGGCGGACCGGTCGTGTAGGTCAGGTGGAGCACGGCGGCGACCGCTGCGCCGCCTTCGTAGGCCTCGGCGGTGCGCTTGCCGCTGCCGGTGATCAGCAGGGCGAGGGCGTTGCCGCTCACCCAACCCGGGCGACTGACGATCTCTTGGATGACCGTCGTGATGTCGGGGGTCGCCTGGGCGGCCGTCGCCGCACCGATTGTCGGCCAGAAGGCGGGCACCCAGTTGACGACCGCAGTCGTCTGCGCCCGGTTGGTGAGGTTGCTCAACGTCGTGGCGAACGCCGCCGCACTGTCTGCCGCCTGACCGCGGATGTTGATATCCGCCGGCTGGCTGTTGGTCTCGTCGGCGGTGAACTGGACGTAGGCGTTGGAGATCGTCGCGCCCTGCGGGATCGCCACCCCTTGGAATCGCAGACCGACCATCTGCGCCGTCGTTCCGTCGACCCCGAGTTCGAGATCACCGTTGTGATCGAGCGTGTTGGTCGTCAGGTTCTGCTCGATGTCGTCGTTCACGCCACTGATCGGCACCGTCAGGGTCTGCGTCCCGTCGGCGTTGGAGACCGTGATCGTCACCTCGTCGAACGAGGTCCGCGCCCCATCCGAGGCGGTCAGCCGCAGGACGTAGCTGCCCGAGGCCGAGAAGGTGGCGGTCGTCGACAGCGCACTGGCGTTGCCGAAGGTCACCGTTCCCGGGCCGCTGGTCTTCGACCAGGTGGTCGTCAGGGTGTCGCTCGGCAACCCGTCATCGGACGCAGTTCCAACGAGGTCGGCCCCCGCCGGAAGCTGGATCGCTGCGTCCGAGCCGGCACCGACGACCGGCGCCTGGTTGACCGTGCCACCGGAGAGCCCGGCGCGGTCGAACTCGTACATCTTGCCGTCGTTCTCGGTCGGGGCGCCGTCGTTGTCGACCCCCCGATCGACGACGTAGTAGTGCGACGCGCCGCTGTTGTTGCTCGCCGGAGCGATCTCGACCCCGGCAGCCTTGTACGAGTTGGCGGCGGTGATCCCGACCGAGCGGACGAGCCCACCGGCGTTGTTCAACTCGTAGATCGCCTTGCTCTTCTGGTCGACGACGATGATCAGGTCGTTGGCCTGGTCGAAGGCGATCCCCTCCGGATCGGCGGCGCCATAGACGCCGAGGTCGAAGGAGTTGATGAACGTGCCGGTCGCCGTGTAGCGGTAGACCTCCATGTTGACGCCATCGACCACCAGGACCTGATTGCGGGTGGCGTCGAAGGCGACATCCTCGGCGTCGGCGTTACCGGTGCCGTTGACGTTGAACGACTGGGTCGTGTCGTCTCCGGTGCCGTAGCGGCCGTCACTGCCGGGCAAGACGAAGGTGATCCGGTTGGCATCGTCGTCGGAGATCAGCAGCCGGTTGGTGGTGGCGTCGTAGCCGGCACCGGTCGGCTCATCGCTCCAGGGAAGCGAGGTCCCGGTGTCGGTCAGCGTGCCCGATCGGGTCAACTCGTACAGGTTCGCTCCCTGGTAGATCGTCATCTCGTCGACCTCGGAGTCCGAGACGTAGAAGCGGTCCTCGTTCGGCAGGTAGGCGATACCGGCCGAGTCGGGGCTCGGCGGCGAGAGCGAGCTGAGCAACCGGGTGGCGATCAGCGTCGCCTCGACATCCGCGTTCGCCTCCGCCGCCGCTCGCCCCGGTGACGGACAGTTCGAGCAGCAGGGTCGAGCCGCTCGCCGTCTGGACGACGACGAACAAGTTCTGGGCGGTCGGCACGTCCGTGAGATCTGCGCTGGGAGCGAAGGCTGCGTCCAACACGGTGCCGAACGACGGCACGTCGAGATTGAACGTCGAGCGCTCGTTGCCGGCGCCGTCGAGGGCGACGAGCGAGTCGCCGAGGACGTAGATCAACCCGTCGGTCGGGTTGGTAGCGATCGCCTGAGCGTTCACACCGGCGGGAACGTCGATGCGCGCCGACGTCAGCGTCGTCGCGTCCGGGGCACCGCTGAAGATCTCGACCGACCGGCCGTCGTCGACCAGCGCGACCCATTCGCCGGTGCGACGGTCGAACTCGGCTGCGACCACGTCTGCAGCACCCTCCGGGAGCGGCGAGCGGGAGGCCGCACCGCCGGCTGAACGGACGACGAGCTCACCACCATCAATTGCGATCAGCCGACCCGACTGGGGCTCGACAGAAGCCGTTGCCGGTGCGGCGCCGCCCTCGAGACCGGGCCGACCCACGGGATCATTGGTCGCATCTAGGCCGATCGCACTATTTGCATCAGCAGACAGAACGATCAGCCCGCCATTGACGGGATCGAAGGTGACTCCACCCATCGAATCAAGCGCCAAATCCTCGACGCCCGTCGCCCGCAGCTCGGCGTAGGTGCCGCCTGGAACCGCTCCGACCTGGTCACTTGCGACCGTGGTCGCCACCACGGTGCCCACAATCGTGGCGCACGCGACAAATGCCGCGTGCCCCTGCCGACTCTTCCGCCTCATTGTTGTTCCGCCCTTCCGCGCCGCTGAACGGGGAGTAACCTACAGACGAAACCTTCGCTGAGTCCAACGACTCACGAAGAGCGCACAGCCACTCGCAGAATGCATGACGGCGCGAGGAAGCTGACAAACGGCGGAGGCGCAGGATGCGGACAGGCGTGACGTCCAGGCGAGAGCGACGTCGAAATAACCACAGATGGTGGCTGGTTGGCGCCGCACCGATGTTGAGCTTGATGACGGTCGTTGGCGCGTTCGATCCGTCGGTGACACCAACGTGGACCGTCGCCAGCGCACCACCGTCGGCGGACGGCGGATCGGTCGATCCGCCCCTCACCAGCGAGCCCGTGCCGCCCACCGGCACCAGCGCCGAGCCGGTTCCCGATGTCGGCGCAGCCGACGGTTCCGCCGATGTGACCACACCGTCCGACGGGTCGGACACGTCGTCGCCCCCCGTCGACAGCTCGTCGGAGGGCGTGCCCGACACCAGCGTCGACACCTCGGTCGGTGCAGACGGCACGCCGATCGACCCGCCGACCGAGTCGACCGATCCGGAGCCGGACGCACCTGCGCTGCCGGTCGTCCCCGGCCTGGCCGGCTGGGGTGTCGACACACCCGCTGGGCGCGGCGGCGAGATCATCGCCGTCACCAACCTCGACGACGACGGCCCGGGTTCATTGCGTGCCGCGCTGGCAGCCGAAGGCCCACGGATCATCGTGTTCGAGGTCGGCGGCACGATCCAGCTCCAGTCGCGCTTGGTCGTCCTCGAACCGTTCGTGACCCTCGCCGGACAGACCGCTCCGGACCCCGGGATCACGCTCGCCGGCTACCACCTGTCGATCCGCACCCACGACGTGCTGGTCCAACACATCCGGGTCCGTCCGGGCGACATCAACGGCGGTGACCCGGAGGGGATCTCGATCTACCAGCCCGGCGGTCACTCCGTCCACCACGTCGTGATCGACCACACCTCGACCAGCTGGGCGATCGACGAGAACACCAACACCTGGAGCGCGACCGCAGCCGATCCCGGCCCCGACGCCGGCGTCCACGACGTGACCTTCAGCAACAACGTGATCGCCGAGGCGCTCAACTTCTCGACCCATCCGAAGGGCGACCATTCGAAGGGGATGCTGATCGGCGACGGCAGCGAGCGGGTCACGGTGGTCCGCAACGTGTTCGCCAACAACGCCGACCGCAGCCCGGAGATGACGGGCGGGACCTCGACGGCAGTCGTCAACAACGTGATCTACGGCTGGGACCCGAAGCAGGAGGCGACCCACTTCGGGCGCGCCGGCAGCGTCGCCGACGAGCCGACCTGCTCCAGCGTGGTCGGCAACGTGTACCTGCGGAGCGCGCTGATGCGCCAGTTCGAGGCGGCGGCGATCGAGATCCACCGTGAGCTGCCGCCCGGATCGAAGATCTACCTCGCCAGCAACATCTCCCCCTCGCTGATCGCCGTGCGCAACGAGTCACCGCTCGATCCGTTCGTCAGCTCACCACCGATGTGGCCGGCCGGCCTGGTCGCCGCCCCGGGCTGGATCATCACCGAGACGGTGCTCGGCTCGGCCGGAGCGCGGCCGGCCAGCCGCGACGCGGTCGACACCCGGGTGATCGCCGACGTCTATGCCGGCACCGGTCGGATCATCGATACCCAGGCGCAGGTCGGCGGGTGGCCGGAGTCACCCGAGACGCACCGCCCGCTCGAGCTCCCGGACGACCCGCACGGCGACGACGACGATGACGGGTACACCAACGTCGAGGAGTGGCTCCACGACTGGGCGTCGTTGGTCGAGACCGGCCGGCGTGTCGTTGCAGAAGGTTGGTTCGATCCACTGCCGATGGCGAGCGAGACCGCGCCGGGCGTGGCCGAATGCTCGTGACTTCACGAGATCGAAACTGGTCAGCGTGCCGACCGGTGCCCTACGGTCGTGGTCACTCACGGCGGAGGAACATGCGACTTTTCTGTCGCGCGGATCATTAGATGGAAGCTCTCGGCGAATCGGTTGACGGCAACGAACGGTTGCAGAAGTTGTCCCGCAAAGCGGGGCTCAATGCCGCGGCATCGGGCATCGACTATGTCGCTCGGACGGCGATCGAGTTCATCCTCAACCCGGTGCTGGTCGCCGGGTTGGGCAGCACGATGTACGGCGTCTGGCGGGTGCTCTGGCGCCTGACCGGCTACCTCTGGGCGACCACCGGCCGCTCCGCGCAGGCGCTCCAATCGGCGGTGGCCAACCGCTTGCACAGCGACGACACCGACGAGAAGCGGCGACTGGTCGGCGCCGCCGCGCTCGTCACCCTTGCCTACACCCCGGTCTTGATCCTCTCGACGGTGCTGCTCGCCGTGTTCCTCCCCGGCGCGCTCGACGTCCCCGCCGAGCACCTGCTCGCCGTTCGCTGGGCGATCATCCTGCTCGGCATCGACTCGATCACCCTCAGCCTGATCACGCTCCCACGCTCAGCGCTGCAGGGCGAGAATCACGGATATCGCCGGATGGGGATGTCGGCGGTGCTCGTCGTCGCCGGCGGATTGGGGATGGCGATCGCCGTCTGGCTCGATTGGGGCATCGCTGGTGTTGCCCTCGCCAACTGGGTCAACACCCTCTACACCGGGTTCGTCTTCTACCGGGTGACCAAGCGTTACGTCCCGTGGTACGCGATCAGCCGCCCGACGCGCACGGAGATCCGCTGGTTCTTCGGGCTCAGCGGCTGGTTCATGCTGTGGAAGTTCGTCAACCAGCTGATGGTCGCCGGTGACGTCGTCGTCCTCGGTTCGTTCGCCTCGGTCGACGCGGTCAGCGTCTACTCGCTGACCAAGTTCGTTCCCGAAGCGGTGCTGCCGTTGCTCAGCATGCTGGTGATGGGCGGGCTCCCCGGGCTCGGCGGAGTGATCGGGTTCGGCGACCACGACCGAGCCCGGCGGATCCGCGCCGAGGTGATGTCGTTGACCTGGCTGATCGGCACTGCGACGGCCGTGGCGATCGTGATCTGGAACCGCGCCTTCGTCGAGCTGTGGGTCGGCGCCGAGTACTTCGCCGGAGACACCGAGGTGTTGCTGATCATGATCACCCTGCTGCAGTTCGGGATGATCCGCAACGACGCCTTCATCATCGACCTGACGTTGAAGGTCCGCGGCAAGGTGCTCGTCGGGCTGACCTCGGCGGTGATCGCCCTGGGTGTCTCGGCGATCCTCGTCGGCCCGTACGAACTCGGGATCAGCGGACTGTGCATCGGCATGATCACCGGTCGGGCGATGCTCTCGGTGCTCTACCCGTGGATGGTCGGCCAGGCGATCGGGCACCCCTTGCTCGCCCAGGTCCGCTCGGCGCTGCGACCGATCCTGGTCACCGCAGCGATGCTCGCGGTCGCCGCCGAGGTCGGCGGCGAGCAGCTGCCGAACAGCTGGATGCCGCTGATCCTCGGTTCAGCGATCACCGGTCTGCTCGCCCTCGTCGTCGCGATGTACGCCGGACTTCGACCTGCCGAGCGGGCGACGCTCGTCAGGCGGATGCAGACCATCGCCGGACGGTTGACATGACCCGTCACCTGCCGCGCGACCCGGTCGCCCTGATCGTTCTCGCCGGAGCGCTCGTCGCCCCGATCGACATCAAGCTGGTCAAGAGCTTGACCCTGTTCGACGTGCTGCTGTTGGTGGCGATCGTCGTGCTTCACCGCTCGAGCAGACGGCTCGTCGCGATGCCGCGTCTGTTCTGGCCGGCGGTGTTCACCTTCTTGCTGTTCGCCCTCGCCAGCGGGCTGCGGGCGACGCATCCGATCGAGGCGATCACCCAGTTCGCCCAGTTCGCCTTCATCTTCTGTGTCGAACTGCCAGTGCTGATGACGGTCGTCACCTCGATCCGGATGGTCCAGCTGATGCTCGGCGCGCTGACGACCGGCACGCTCGCCGGGATCATCGCCTCGCTCGTGCTCAACCAGGCCGCCGGAGCCGGCCGGACACTCGCCTTCTTCAGCGACAACCCCAACCGGCTCGGCTATCCACTCGCCTACCTGCTGCCGTTCGTGCTCCACTACCTGGCGATCGTGTGGAAGCGGAACCGGCGGCGAGCGATGGGCATGGCCGTCGTCACCCTCTACCCGTTGCTGTGGGCGGTCGCCGCCTCGGCGACGCGTGGCGGGGCGACGGCGGCGATCGTCTCGTTCCTGCTCTACGTCGTGTTCCTCACCGGCTGGCGTGGCAGCGCCCGACGGCTGGTGGTCTCCGTCGTCTCGGCGACGCTTGCGGTCATCGTGCTGTTGCAGCTCGGGGTGATCCCGAACACGCTCGAGCAACGGGTCACGAGATCGCTGGCCGGCGGGGAGAACTCCGCCGATCTGATCGAGGATCGCGAGAACCTGGCGATCGCTGCCGGCCGGGCGATCGAGGACTCGCCGTTCCTCGGCACCGGACTGGACAACTTCAAGTACGTCTCGCAGTGGTACGAGACCCGGGCGACGCCGCAGGCGCCGCACAACGTCTGGTTGTCGATGCTGACCCAGGTCGGCGTGATCGGCACGTTCGGCTTCGCCTTCATCATCGTCACCTGGTTCGAGCTGATGTTCCGCTGCCGTGCCCGCGGCGACGGGATCGAGCGGCAACGGTTGGCGTGGTGCTTCATCTGCTCGATGGTCGGGATCATGATGATCTTCATGGCGACACCGCTGCCGGTGCATCGCCACTACTGGCTGATCTACGGCCTCGGGCTGGCGATGTTCGGCGTGCCGGCAGCAGTCCCCGAGCGACAACCTGCGCTCGCCGCGGCCCCAGCCGCGATCCGACGCCCGACGACCTTGGTGGTGGTTCGATGAACGACGATGCTCGCTTGCGCGTGCTCCACGTGATCTACAAGATCCAACCGACGAACGGTCAGTTCAACGAACACTGCGTGCCGCTCGCCGAGGAGCGGGCGATCACGGTCTGCTCGTTTCGACCGAGCACGTTGCCGATCCCGCCGACGATCCGCGCCTTCGAAGGTTCGGGGAGTTTCCGCAGCGGATGGCGGGCGTTGGTGGATGCGTTGCGCAGCAACGATCACGACGTCGTCCACGTCCACGCCGCCCAGACCTCGGTGATCCTGCTAGCGGCGATGGCGGTCTCGCGAACCTGGCGGTTCCGCCGGCGCGCGGTGTACACGGTGCAGAACTCGTACCAGAACTACAAGCGGCAGAACCGGCTGCTGATGGCCCTCGCCTTCCCGTGGTACCAGCAGGTCGTGTTCTGCAGCGGCTCGGCGCGCGAGAGCATGCCGCGATGGATGATGGCGCTGCGCCGAGGCGCGAGTCACGTCGTCGCCAACTGCGTCGATCTGAGCGCGATCGACGCCGCTCGGGAGAGCGAGGTGCCGGCGGTGGTCCCGACCACGCCCGGCCGGTTCCGCGTCGTCGTTCTCGGGCGATTGATCCCGATCAAGGACGTCGCCACCGCGATCCGGGCGGTCGCCGCCCTGCCGGGAGAGGACGTCGAGTTGGTGATCATCGGCGACGGCGAACTGCGCAGCGAGCTCGACGCGCTCGTCGCCGATCTCGGGATCGACAAGCGGGTCACCTTCACCGGGCTGCTGACCCGCCCGGAGGTCCATCGCCAGATCGCCACCGCCGACGCGTACCTCAGCGCCTCACTCGGCGAGGGCCTCCCGGTGGCGGTGATCGAAGCCCTCGCCGGCTGCTGCCCGGCAGTGCTGAGCGACATCCCGCCCCATCGTGAGCTCAGCGCCGGGCTGTCCTCGGTGCAGCTGTTCCCGATCCACAACGTCCCCGCGGCCACTGCGGCGCTGGCTCGACTCGTCGATCTCGACCCGGCCGACCGCGCAGCGCTCGGCGAACGCAGCCGCCACCATGTCGAGCAGCACTACAGCCTGACCGCGATGCACCGGGCCTACGAGCCGATCTACGACGCGGCACGCCCGCCGACCGGCCGCCGCGCCCTCCCCCTGAAAGAGGTCCGATGAACGAGGCCCAGCAGTACACCAGCGTCACCGGGTTGATCCTGCGCCGATGGGGGGTCGTCGTCACCGCCTCGATCGTGGCGATGGTCGCCGGCTACCTCGTCAGCCTGACGCTTCCCAAGCAGTACGCGGCGACGGCGACGGTGCTCACCGCCCAGAGCTCGTCAGGGGTCGTCGCCGACCGGTCGAGCAAGGAACAGTTGGCGTTGACCCTCGCGGATGTCGGGCGGCGTCCATCGGTGCTCGAGCCGGCCGCCCGCACCCTCGGATTGACCGGCTGGAAGCAGCTGCGGGCAGCGATCACGATTCGCCTGGTCCCCCAGACGTTGCTGCTCGAGATCAAGGCAACCGCGACCTCGCCCGACGAAGCGGCGAACCGCGCCGACGTCGTCGCCGCCTCGCTGGTCGAGGTCTCCTCCGAACTGAGCACGCTGCAGCAGCGACAGACCGAGCCGGGTCGAGCTGATCCGTCGCCGGTAGCTCCGAACGTGGCGTTCAACACCCTGATCGCCGGCGGTGTCGGCTTCATCGGGATCTCCGGCGTGCTGCTGCTCGACGAGCAGCGCAAGCGCCGCTCCGCCCAACGGTTCGCCACGGTCGCACCGGTGCTCGACCGGCTCCAGCGCACCCTGCACGCGCCGGAGGACCTGCCGGAGGCGTTGAGCGGTGCCGGCGGACCGATCACGAGCCGATCGACCGCCACCGAATGGCTCGACGCGATCACCCCGGTGTTCCTCGCCGTCGGCCGGATCGGCGTGTCGGAGCGGAGCGATCGACCGCTGCGCATCGCCGTGCTCAGTTGGCACGAGCACGCCCTGCGCTCGTCGATCTCGACCGCGCTGGCGTCGGCCTTCGCTCTCGAAGGTCGGCGGACGATGCTCGTCGATCTCGACCTGCGCTCGCCCTCGATCCAGCACTGCGCCGGATCGCGCCTCTCACCGGGCGTCGCCGAGCTGCTCGACGGCGATCTGCTCGAACCTGCCTCGACCCGGCTGGACCATCTCCAGGTCGTGCCCGCCGGCCGTTCGGCCGTGCGGAGCACGGTGCTGCTCGGGATCCGGGCGATGACGGCGACGACCGAGGCGATCGGCAACGCTGCCGAGGTGGTCGTCTACGACCTGCCGGTACAGAAGGCGAACGCCGAGTTCGCACTCGTCCGCTCGCACGTCGACGCGATCGTCTTCGTCGTCGACGATTCGCTACGCCACCGCGCCGACGTCGGCTTCCTCGCCCAACTCAAGATCGCCGGGATCGAGCTCGACGGGCTGGTCATCACCCATCCCCAACAGCGTCCGGCGATCGCCACCGAACCGATGTTGGAGATCGTCGACCGCGACGCCGATGTGATCATCGAGCGTCCCGTTCGCCGGACCAGCAGCGGCCAGGAACGGCTCCCGCTCGAGTCGACCGCGCTCGCCGTCGACCGGGCGACCACCCGGGCAGCCGCAGCCTCCGCCGCCCACGGCGGACCCGGGATCGCCAAGCGCGACAAGCCCTCCGACGCCACCCGGATCGGCCCCCGCCGACCGGGCGGCGCGCCGCCGGCACGCTCGACGGGCACCCGCTGATGGCCGCCGTCTCCGACGCCGCCGTACGGCTGACCGAACCGCGACCGCCGCTCGGGCTGGTCGTCGGGTTGTGCCGCGAGCTGCGCGAACGCAGCGTGCGCTACTGCCACTGGAAGAGCAACGAGGCGATCGACAAGTCGGCCAACGGGGAGAACGACCTCGATCTGCTGATCGACCGGTCGAGCGCGGACGAGTTCGCCGCGATCCTCCATCGCCACGGGTTCAAACCGGCGCATCTCCCGCCGAGCAAGCGTCTGCCGGGGGTCGCCGACTGGTACGGGCTCGACCTCGCCAGCGAGCGCCTCGTCCACGTCCACGCCCACTACCAGCTGATCGTCGGCGACGACATGACCAAGAACGTTCGCCTGCCGATGGAGCGCGCCTACCTCGACAGCGTCTACGCCGGAGCGTTGTTCGACCTGCCGTCCGCTGAGATGGAACTGGTCGTGTTCGTCGTCCGGATGATGCTCAAGCACACCTCGGTCGACGCGACCCTGATGGCCCAGGGCTCGCTGAGCTCGAGCGAACGGCGCGAGCTGGCATGGCTCGAAGAACGGGTCGACGAAGCGGTCGTCGCCGAGATCGTCGCCGGCTCGCTGCCGTACATCGGAGCGGAGCTGTTCGCCGAGTGCAGGGCCGTGATCCACCACGGGGTCGGCGCCAGAAGGCGGGCGAAGGCAGCCGCACAGCTCGACCGGGCGCTCGCCGAGCACGCCCGAAGTGCACCGCTGACCGACGCCCGCCGCAAGGTCGTCCGCCGGTTCCGCTTCGCCTTCGTCCGCAAGGTGCTCCGCCGTCGGACGCGCAAGCGGCTCGACGTCGGCGGGGCGCTGATCGGCGTCGTCGGTGGCGATGGGTCGGGCAAGTCGTCGGTCGTCGCCACCCTCTCTCGCGGGCTCGGCCGCGATCTCGACGTGCGCCGGTTCCACCTCGGCAAGCCGCCCCGCCCACCGGTGTCTCGGGTGCTGCGCAGCGCGATGCGCGGCGGACGGCTGGTCGGACTGTTCCGCTCGACCAGAGCGACCCCGGCGGCGACGGGCGAGGGTGCCGATTATCCGGGCAATGCCTGGGCGCTGTGGCACCTGCTCAACGCCCGTGATCGGGCCGCGACCTACGGCGAGGCCCGACGATTCGCCACCGGCGGCGGGATCGCCGTCTGCGACCGCTACCCGATGGCCGAGATCGCGATGGACGGAGCGCGGCTGTCGTCGGTCTCGACGATGCCAGGGGCAGGCCGCTTCGCCCGTTGGGCAGGCGAGCAGGAGGCCGCCTGCTACCGCTCGATCGTCGAGCCCGATCTGCTGCTCGTGCTGCGCGTCGATCCGGCGGTCGCCGTCGCCCGCCGACCGGAACAGGACAGCGAGTTCGTCCGTGAACGCAACCAGCAGGTGTTCGACGCCGACTGGGGCGCGTCGCCACGACGGCTGGTGATCGATGCCGGACAGCCGATCGAGGTCGTCCTCGCGACGGTCCGCAACGCGGTGTGGAGCGTGCTGTGAAGCCACGCTGGGCAGAGCTGGTCGGTCCCCCCGGCGCCGGCAAGTCGAGCGTGCTCGCGGCGGTGGCGAGCGGCCACGGATACGCCGTGCTCGACGCCTCCCCGTTCGCCGGCCGCCGCCGGCTGACCCCGGCACTGCGCGGGACGCGGGCGGTGCTCGAGGCATCCGTCGGCACGCGCCGGCCGCCCTCCGGACGGCAACAGACACGTTGGTGGGCCCGCCTCGGCGCCTACGACGCGATGCTCGAACGGTACGGCTCGGCGAAGCCGGTGGTCGTCGACCAGGGGCCGATCTACACCCTCTCGCGCTTGGTCGGAGACGTGTCCACCCCGTCGGCCGAGCGATGGTGGAACGACCAGCTGGCGCGCTGGACGGTGGGCCTCGAGTTCGTCGCCGTGCTCGACGCCTCCGACGAGGAACTCCTGACCCGGATCGATCGGCGAACCAAGTCGCATGCGTTGCGCGGCGCCGACACCGGGACGGCCACGCGAGAGCTCGCCCGTCAACGGACGGCGATCGAACGGACCGTCGAGCGGCTCGAATCGCTCGGGGTGAGCGTGATCTGGTTGCACACCGATACGACGACGATCGCCGAGGCGGCAGCGTCGATCGTCCACCGGCTCGGCGTTGACGAGCCGACCAACGGCAGGGAGAGGAACTGAGATGCGCGCACTGGTCACCGGAGGAGCCGGGTTCATCGGCACGACGCTGAGCACGACCTTGCTCGGCGACGGCGGCTCGGTCGTCGCCGTCGACGCCTTCCGCCCGTACTACGACCCGGCGCGGAAGCGGGCCAACGTCGCCGAACTGCTCCCCCACCCGAACTATCGACTGGTCGAGGCCGACCTGCTGACCGTCGATCTCGACCGGCTGCTCGACGGGATCGACGTCGTGTTCCACCTCGCTGCCCAACCGGGTGTGCGCGCCTCGTGGGCGGACGGCTTCGACCAGTACGTCGACGACAACATCCGCGCGACGCAGCGGGTGCTCGAGGCGCTCAACCGTCGGCAGTCCGACACCCGGTTGGTCTACGCATCGAGTTCGTCGGTCTACGGCAACCACGTCGAAGGGGAGAGCACCGAACTCGACGTGCCCCGTCCACACAGCCCCTACGGGGTGACCAAGCTCGCCGCCGAGCACCTCTGCGACACCTATGCGGCGAACTTCGGGGTGCCGACGGTGATGCTCCGCTACTTCACCGTCTACGGACCTCGCCAACGGCCGGACATGGGGATGCACAAGATCCTCACCGCCGGGCTGACCGGTGGGACGTTCCCGCTGTACGGCGACGGGTCGCAGGTGCGCAGCTTCTCGTTCGTCGGCGACGTGGTCGAGGCGACGATCTCGGCCTCGGCCCCGGACGTCCCGCCCGGGAGCGTCATCAACGTCGCCGGGAGCGAGTCGGTGACGATGCTCGAATTGCTCGATCTCGCCGGCGAGCTGATCGGCTCGCCGCTGGCGATCGACCGTCGTCCGCCGCAGGTCGGCGACGTCAAGCGGACCGGCGGGAACATCGACCGCGCCCGGGCGTTGCTCGGCTGGGTGCCGAAGGTCAGCCTGCGAGAGGGCCTGAGCCTCCAGATCGAACGACTGCGGACAAGCTCCTGACCAATCGATCGACATCGGCTCCGTCGTTGTCGACAGCGACCAACCGGGTCGAGGCGCCGACCGTGTGAACGGCGCACCAGTGGGCGACGACCTGATCGAGCACGCCGCCCTGCCGCTCGAGCCAGGCGAGCTGCGCCTGCGGGTCCATCTCGTCGAGTCGTGAGTTGGCCGACGGTCGCGCCGCCAGACGGTCGGCGGCGACCGCCGGCGCGACGACGACATGGACGAGCAGGTCGGCTGCGCGTCGGCGGTGGCCGCCGCCGGCGGAAGCGACGAGCCCGGTCCACGACCCGGCGTAGCCGAACGAATGCAGCTCTTGGACGAGTCCCTGATCGAAGACGTGGACGCCGCCGCACCACCGAGCCCGGCGGAGCAGCCGGCTGATGACGAGCCAGTTCTGCATCCGGCGGGCGAGCTGACGGATCGACTGCCCGGAACGGACAGCGCGAACGAGGAGCACGGCGCCGGCAATCGGGTGGAGGGCGAGTTCGACCCCGGCAGCCGCAGCCTTGCGGCTCAGCCGACGAGGAGCGTCGACGCCCGGTCCGACGCGCTCGAGGGCATCGATCGCCGGGATCCCCTCGGCGCGGAGGGCGGCGACGAGCAGCCGGGCGAGGTGGCTCTTGCCTGCGCCGGGGACCCCGGTGAACTCGACCACCATGCTCCCGCGACGCATCCGAGCAGCGTAGGCGGGGCTACTCCGGGTCGCCGAGCGGCTTGGCGAGCATCGACACGAGCACGCCGTAGTCGGTCTCGAGCTGGCCGACCTCGACGAACCCGAGCCGATGGTGGAACCGCAGCGAGCCGTCGTTGCGCGGACGGAGGTTGACCTCGAGCAGGAACCAGGGAGCGGCCGTTCGCCGCTCGACCTCGGCATAGAGCAGGGCGCCGATTCCCCGTGACCGATGATCGGCGTCGACGGCGACGCGGTCGAGGTAAGCGAAATCGTCATAGCGCTCGCCGAACCAGCGGTAGTTGACGCTGGCGTAGTCGGTGCCCGGCGGGATCACCAGGCAGAACCCGACCACCGCCTCGGCGGCGACGGCGGCGAGGGCGATCGACGACTGCTCGAGCAACCGGTCGAGCTTGGCCTCGTCGGCTGCGCCGACTGCCGGGATGTTGGCGTTGTTGATCGCGGCGATCGCCGGCACATCGTCGGAGGTCAGGTCCCGGAGCAGCACGGCGGCAGGTTAACGACGCAACGCCGGCGCGGAACGGACGGCACCGGAGTGCCAGGGGGTCGAGCCGGACAGGGCCGCAACACCGGGGCACTAACGTTCGCACGGGTTCCCGCCCCCGTACTGAAAGGACACCGCCCTGATGAGTGGGTTCATGGACAAGGCCAAGGATGCGGTCGACGATTTGAAGGAGAAGGCCGAGGGCCTGAAGGACAAGGCCGTCGACGCGGTCGACGACCTGAAGGCGAAGTTCGGCGACAAGGTTCCCGACAGTGTCGAGAACAAGATCGAGGACATGATCCCCGGCGACAAGGACGGCGACGGGCACTGAGCCCCGCGTCATCCCACGTTCGACCAACTGCAGAGGGGCCGCCCGCCAGGGCGGCCCCTCTGCGTGCCCGCCAACTACGGTGATCGTCGATGCTCAGGCGCCTCCAACTGCTCGGGCTGTTGATCCTGATCGTGGTCGTCGGGATCTGGTTCGTGATCGCCCGCGCCGGCGACGATCAGCCCGACGAGGTCGAGATCGAGTTCGACGGTCGGGTCCCGGACGGCACGAATCAGGTGCTGCTCGTCGTCGGCGACCCGACGACGCTCTCGGCGGCAACGGTGACCTTGTATCGCCGAGCCGACGCGTCGTCGGCGTGGACGGTCCAGAAGGGGCCGTACGCAGCCCGGGTCGGCGCCAACGGTTTTCGGCCGCAGGAGCAGCGGACCGAGGGCGACGGAACGACTCCTGAGGGGGTGTTCGCCCTGACGGGAGCGTTCGGACGAGACGGCGCCCCAGGTGGGACCCGGCTCCCGTACACGAAGCTCGCGCCGACCGACTGTTGGATCTCGAACACCACCGATCCTGCGTACAACCGCTGGGTCACCCGGGACGAATGCACGGCGCCGGACGAGAACCTGTACGTCAAGTCGGAGCAGGACATGTTGTTCCACAGCGCGCTGATCCTCGACTTCAACGTCTCACCTGCGACAAAGGGACGGGGCAGCGCGATCTTCGTCCACGCCTCGGCGCGTGACACCAACGGCGAGGTCACCGCGACCAGCGGTGGTGTCGGGGTCGGGGAGAAGCAGTTGCGGGCGATCATCTCGGCGATCGACCCTCGGCTCAACCCGGTAGCGGTGATCGGCCGTGAGTCCTGGGTCGGCGGGGTCAGCGCATGACGCAGCGATCCGCGAACCGCCGACGCGCCCGGCTGTTCGTGCTGGCGGCGACGATCGCCGGTGCGGCCTGCTCGTCGAGCGACCCGGGGGTCAGCGCCGGCCCGTCGGCGACGCTCGGTTCCGACGACCGACCGGTCGAGCCGGTCACCGGCTCGATCGACTGGGAGGAGTGTGGCGACGGGGTCGAGTGTGGAGTGCTCGCCGTGCCGTTGGTCCACGACGACCCGGGAGCAGGAACGATCGAACTCGCCGTCGAACGTCACCTGGCGACCGAACCATTGCAACGAATCGGCTCGCTGTTGGTCAATCCCGGCGGGCCGGGCGTCGGTGGACTGGTTCTCGCCGAGCAGGCCGAGTTGGTCTACGGCGAGGAGCTGCTGCGCCGGTTCGACATCGTCGCCTTCGACCCCCGCGGCGTCGGCGAGAGCAACCCACCGATCGAGTGCGTCGAGGAGCTGGACCCGTACTTCTCGCTCGATCCGACGCCTGACGACACCGCCGAGCGGGACGCGTTGATCGACGCCAGCGCGGCGTTCGCCGAGGCCTGTTCGGCGACGTCGGGAGACGAACTGCTCGCCAACGTGACGACCTGGGACGCAGCTCGCGACCTCGACCTGATCCGTCGAGCGCTCGGCGAGGAGACGATCTCCTACTTCGGGTTCTCCTACGGCTCAGAGCTCGGGGCGACGTGGGCGACGCTGTTCCCCGAGACGGTGCGCGCCGCCGTGCTCGACTCCGCCGCTGCCCCGAACGCGTCGAGCGAGGAGCAGACGCTGGAGGACACCGTCGCGCTGGAGACCGCGTTCGAGCAGTTCCTCGACGACTGTGCCGCCGATCCCGGCTGCGCATTCCACAACGGTGGCGACCCACGGAGCGCCTATCTGACGCTGGTCGACGCGCTCGACGCCGAGCCGTTGCTCGTCGAACCCGGACGGCCGCCGGTCAACGAGGGCGTCGCCGCCTTCGCCGTGCTCTCCGCCCTGTACGACTCGCAGAGCTGGCCGGAACTCGCCCGCTCGCTGGCGGAAGCCCAGGACGGCGACGGCGCCGGGTTGCTCGACGCGTACGACGGCTACCTCCTGCGCCGCCCCGACGGCAGCTACACCAACGACTTCGAGGGGCTGCTGGCGATCAACTGCCTCGACGATCCCGGTCCGCAGACCCACGCCGAGGTCGACGAGCTCGCCGCCAAGTCGGCTGCCGTCGCTCCCCTGCTCGGGCGGCTGGAACTGCTCCCCTACGTCTGCGCCGACTGGCCGGTGCGCCGCGCCGACAGCCCCCGGATCACCGGCGCCGGCGCCGGCCCGATCCTGGTGATCGGCTCGAGCGGGGACCCGATCACCTCGATCGCCTCCAGCCGGAAGATGGCCGACGCGCTCGAGGGCGGGGTGCTGCTCACCGTCGAGGCCGACCAGCACATCGCCTACGGGGTCAACGCCTGCGGCGACTCGGCGGTCGAGCGATATCTGGTCGAACTCGTCGTCCCCGACGACGGCACCGTCTGTTCCTGATCCGCTGAGGGGCCCGGTCGCTCAGGCGACCCACGCCGGGCGGGGCCGGGGAACGAGGACGAGCATCGACAGCTCATCCGCGGCGACCGGCGCCGACATCAGCGGACCCTGACCGAACCGGCAGCCGCGCCGGCGAAGCTCTGCGAGCTGGTCCGGGGTCTCGATCCCATCGGCGACCGCGGTCAGCTCCAGCGCATTGGCGAAGTGGATGATCGCTCCGAGCAAGGCATTGCTGCGGTCGTCGATGCCGATCGAGCGGGTCAACGAGTGATCGATCATCAGCCGGTCGAAGTGCATCTCGTGGACGTGGCTGAGCGCCGAGTAGCCGACACCGAAGTCGTCGAGGGCGAGCTGGACACCGAGCTGGCGGAGCGCGAGGACCGTCGTCCGGGTTTGATCGGTGTCCGCCAAGCACGCCGCCTCCGACGCCTGGAGGACCAACCGGTCGGGCGGCAGGCCGTGGCGACGCAGGACGCTGTCGATGTGGCTGATCAGGCCCGGATGGGCGATCTGAGGACCGGTCACGTCGATGTGGACGAGCAGCGTGCGATCGGCGGCGAGCGCACCGATCACCCCCGAGACGGTGCGCACCGCCTCCTCCAGCAGCCGCTCGCCGAGCTCGACGATCATCCCGCCTTCCTGGGCGAGGGAGACGAACTGCTTCGGCGGGACGACGCCGAACTCCGGGTCCTCCCAGTGGACGAGGGCCTCGACGGCGACCACCTCACCGCTGACGAGATCGTGGATCGGCTGGTAGCGAAGCTGGTAGAGGTGGCTGCCGATCGCCTCGCCAACCCGTTGACCGAGCCGACGGCGCCGATCGACCTCCGAATGCATCGTCGATTCGAACAGGACGTAGCCGTTCTTGCCGAGCGCCTTCGCCCGGTACAAGGCCGCATCCGCGTTTCGCAGCAGATCGCCGGGGGTGCGCGCCGAGGCGTCGGCGAGGGCGACGCCGAGCGAGGTCCGCACGACGATCATCCGCCCCTGGACGATCACCGGCTGGCGCACCGCGTGGACGATCGCGGCCGCCCGCTGGAGCGCGGTCGCCGGCCCGTCGACGCCACTGAGGAGGATCGCGAACTCATCGCCACCGATCCGGGCGACGAGGTCACCGGAACGGACCCCGGTGTGCAGTCGCTCGGCGACGACCGAGAGCAACTCGTCGCCGACGAGGTGGCCGTGGGTGTCGTTGACGCTCTTGAACTCGTCGAGATCGACGAGGATCAGGGCTGCACCGGGATGGTCGCGACGCTCGAACAGGGCATCTACCCGGTCGTTGAACAACCGCCGGTTGGCGACGCCGGTCAACCCGTCGTGGTTGGCCTGATGCTGCAACCGGGTCTCGAGCTCGACCAACTGCTGCAACGACTGCTCCAGCCAGCCCTTCTCCAACGCGACGCCGATCTGATTGGCGACGAGTTCGACCAACCTGACGTCGTCGCGGCGGAACTCGTCGAAATCTCCCAGTCGATTGCCGGCGATCAGCAGCCCCGCCTGCTCACCGTTGCGGTGCAACGGCACCCCGATCCCGTCGCCGACCGCCAGCGCACTGAGCAGGGCGCGCGCCGCCGGGTCGGACCCGTCGAGGAGGGCGGCGCGGTGCAGCCCGTGCATCAGCAGCTGGGCGGCGCTGGCCGCCTCGGCGCTCGTCGCCCCCATCGCCAGGCGGCGGTCCGGGTCGTGGTGGGCCATCACGCTGAGCGCCCCGTCGGGGGTGAACAGCAGCACCCGGGCGAACTCGGCACGGACCGCGGTGCGGGTGTGCTCGAGCATCGCCAGCAGACCCTCGTCGAGGTTGCTCGAATCGTGGAGGGCGATCGCTGCGTGGTGGAGGAACTCGCTGCGCTCGGCTGCGCGGCGCTGGCCGGCGTAGCTGCGAAAGGCGACGTACATCAGGCCGACCGGCACGGCGGCGAGGCCCACCAGCCAGCCCGACTCGCGCCCGAGGAGGACCATCTGCAAGCCGATCGCCGCCGAGGCGACCGAGCCGGCGATCGAATAGGCCAGCTCACGAGCCAGCTCGCGCCGGTCGTGGCGATAGCCGGCGATACGCGAAACCATTGCCAAGGCGACGACGTTGGACGTGCCGGAGACGAACCCGGCGAGCAGGCCGGCGACCGCGACGCGTTCGCTGATCGCGTCGCCGATCCCGACACCGCGCATGACGATCACGCCGAGTGCGGTCACCGTCAGGACCAGGGCGATGTTGAAGGCGAGCTTGACCAGGGCGATCCGACGCGGCAGCCCGAACACGATCCCGACGGCGACGAGCTGGGCGAGGATGACGTCGATCGGGCGGGCGGTGAGCACACCGACGACCAGCCCGACCTCGCACATCGTGATCGCGTGGCTGTGCGCCCCGACCTCGATGTCGACCCGCAGGGCCTCGATCGCCAAGAACAGGAGGAGGACGAGGATCAGCGGAGCGGGCTGCTCGACCGGCGCTCGCCAGTCGAACACGATCAGTGCGAGGCCGATGCCGACCGCGGCGAGGAAGCCCGAGAACAACCACACGCCGGTCTCACCCGGGACGCGACGATTCGGTCGGCGGCGCGTCCGCAGCGACCACCGGCGCTGACGGTTCTCGATCTGGTCGCCCTCCACTCGGCTGTGCACCTTTCGCCGATCCGTCACGTGCGTCCGCACACAGCTGACCCGGAGGTCGTTTCCGCTGCGCTTGTCAGGGCGGCGCCGTCAGGCACCGCATGTCCGCCCGGCCAGTTGTAGGAGCCCCGCACTTCCTGCGATGCCGAGGCCGATCGTAGTGCCTCGCAACCGTCGTGTGTAGCGCGGCGGCGACACAGAGCAGTCACGGACGGAACGCGTCGAGATCGCCGCAGCGTTGGGTGGTGCTGCGACGACGGAGCGAGTTGAGCGACGGAGGTGTCGCCTTCACTCGGACGGACGGCGGCGGATCGGTTCGGGCGGTGCCAGCCGGGTGGCCGGCACCGCCCGGTCCGGGTCGGGTCGATCGGTGAGGATCAGGCGGAGGAACGAATCAGGTCCAGCGGACCCCTTCTTCGGACGGGTTGGTGTGCATGCACAACAGCGACGTCGAGCAACGCCGACGATGACGTCGGTGCGGTCCCGATCCGGGCAAGGTTCGATCAACCGGCCTCAGCCGGCGGGAGCCTTGTTCAACTTGAAGACTCGGAGGGCGTTCTCGCGGAGGAACTTCGGCCACACCTCGTCCTTGAACGGAACGTTCGGCAGGTCGCGGAACTGGCGCTCGAGGGTCAGCCCGGCCGGGAAGTAGCCGCAGTACATGATCTTGTCGGCGCCGCGGCTGTTGGCGTAGTTGATGATGTCCTTCGGGTAGTGCTTCGGCGCGAAGGCGCTGGTCATGTAGTGCAGACCGGGCCACTTCAGCATCAGCTTGACCGCGAGCGCGGTCCACGGCTCGGCGCCGTGCATCATCACGATCGTCAGCTCGGGGAAGTCGTAGAGGACCTCGTCGAAGTGCTCGACGTGCTGCGGCCAGCTCGGCATGCGCGGGCCGACGATGCCGCCGTTGATGCAGATCGGGATGTCGAGCTCGACGCACTTCATGTAGATCGGGTACATCTTCTTGTCGTTGACCGCGACCTGGGGGACCATCCCGGAGGGGAAGGTCATCGCGGCGACGATGTCGTGCTCGGCCTTGGCCCGGTCCAGGCGACGGAGCGTTTCCATTCCCTCGTTCGGGTTCGCCTGGCACATCAGATGGAATCGCCCGGGATGCTCCTTGCGGGCTCGGATCCCGTTCTCGGAGAGCCCGATCATCGCCTGCTCGATGCCGAACGCGTCCATCTTGTCGACGATCCACGCCACCGGATCGATCGGGATCGACGACGTCGGGAACGTCTTTGAACATGTACTGGGCCGGGAACTCGAACTCCTCCCGGCTCTGGGCGTCCTTCAGCAGCGGGCGGAAGAAGTCGTAGGCCGCCTTCTTCTGCTCGATCGACTGGTACGGGAAGCCGATCCCGAGATCGATGATCCCCAGATCTTCCGGCCACGGCGTCGATGTCTGACTCACGGTTCCCCCTCGTCGCGTGCGGGTCGCAGGAGCGGACGGTACCCCGGCGGATCGACGGAACTAGAGCTGGAGTCTAGTTTTCGGGGAGTTCGCTCTCGAACGACATCCGTCGCTCGAAAAGAAGGCTCGGCGGGGGGTTGAAGACCAGATCGACAGAGCCGAGAACGATCTCGTACACCCGCTCGATCGTCGCTCGGCCGAGGGCGAACTGCTGCAGCGCCGAGCCGAGCACGGCAGAGCACATCGCCACCAGCCGATCGATCTCGATCGCCGAGAGTCCGGCCAGCGCGGCTCGGTACGCAGCCCGGTTCTTGTCGCTGAACTCGTGGAACACCTCGGCGGCGTGGACGTCGGTGGAGTTCTGGAGGATGATCTCCACCCGCAGGAACTGTGGCTTGCGGGCGAACGCGGCGATGGCCCGGCGGAGCAGGTCCTTCAGCGCCTCGCCGGGCTCCTCGGGGAGCTGTTCACGCTGCAGCCCACGCTGGAACGAACGGAACCAGACGAGCATCACCGCGGCGTAGAGGTGCTCCTTCGAGGCGAAGTAGCGGTACAGCGTCCCCAGTGCGACATCGGCGCGTGCAGCGACGTCGCGCATCTGGATCTGGTCGTACTCACCGTCCTCGAGCAGTTCCAGGGCGGCTCGCACGATCCGGTCGCGACGGCCGCGCTGGGCGGGCGGCAGCGTGTCCGCTGCTGGCGGCGTCATCGCTGGTTCCGTCTTGCCAGCCATCGATTTTCGGCCTCATTCCTCAATGCACGCCAAACGCGGGCGAGCCTAATGGCCGGACCCCAGCGGACGGAGGGACGGAGCGTCATCGACCACGCCGGCCGGCGGCGGACGGCGATCGTCGCTGCTGATGGGCCGTCCGACCCTGTTCATCGCGTTCACGCTTGGATTCTCTTGTTCTGAGGAGCATTCTGGCTGAGGGTGGTGAGCTGCGCGCGCAACGAGCGTCGCCTACTGTCCGGCATCCCGGCGGATCGGAGGCGACGATGCAACGAGTACTGCTCTCACTACTCATCATTTCGATCACGACGGCGGCGGCGTGGATCGGCACCTGCTACCTGGTGGTCGCTCTCGGGGAACGACGACGCCGGCGACAGGTCCATCTGATCTACGACGTCGAGCCGCTGCCTCGGCGGCGCAGCGCACCGCGCCAGAGGGCATCGGCGGCGAACCTCGACGCGATTCGGGTGCTCGCTGCCCCGCCACCGCGACCGTCGCCGACGAACGTTCTCTGACTGCGGGGACCGACGTCTCCAGCAGAGCGGTGGCGACCTCTTAGCCTGGGGCTGGATGGTTGAGCTTCACCCCCGAGGTCTCCCCGATGCTCCGGTCGACGGTCGAGCGGGGCGCGAGGTCTACCTCCGCCGCCGCGTCGCGCTCGGCGTCGGGGCGACGAGTTTGTTCGCCCTCGCAGCGGTGGCGCTCAGCGGGCTCGACCAGCCTGACCGCCCGCTGGCCCGCATCGCCGAAGCGGCGGCGGCACCGACGTCAACGGCGGTCGTCGCCGTCGACGGCGACGACCTCGACGGCGACGAGTTCACGATCGGCGAGGGCTGCACCCTGAGCGGTGACGCGCTCCAGCTCAACGACAGCGGGAGCGACGTCGCCTGCCTCCAGCGGGCCCTGACCGCCCAAGGCGTGTACGGCGCACCGCCCGACGGCACCTTCGACGACGACGTCCTGGCCGCGGTGATGGAATTGCAGCGGCGCAAGTCGCTGTTCGTCGACGGGGTGGTCGGCAACGAGACCGCCGGCCTGTTGGGGATCCGCAAGCCGGTGGAGCTCCACGTGGTCCGGACCCCGCAGCCCGCGCCGCGGACCCTCGACCCGCTCGGGTACTACCTGTCGTCGGTGGCCTCGACCGGGTCGGGCGCGCCGCCGCTGCCGGACGATTCCGGCTCGGGCCGACGGGTGGTCTACGACCGGCTCGGCCAGCGTGTCTGGGCGGTCGACGACGACGAGCGGATCGTGCGCTCGTGGCTCGTGTCGGGGAGCAAGTTCGACAACGAGGTACCAGGAACGTTCGAGGTGTACAGCCGCTCGGAGCAGACGACGGCGTGGAACGGCAAGGCCCGCCTGCCGAAGATGATCCGCTACTACCAGACCGACATCGGACACATCGGCTTCCATGGGATCCCGACCGAGATCGCCACCGGCAAGCCCTACCAGACCGATGCTGAGCTGGGCACGCCCCTGTCCGGTGGCTGCCAACGCCAAGCCGACCTCGACGCCGCGTTCCTGTGGGCGTTCGCCGACGTCGGCACGACGGTCGTCGTCGTCTGATCCGGCTCGGACCCGGCCGCTGTCGTTCAGGCGTTGAAGTCCGTGCCTGCCGGAGCGCGGTAGTCCTCGAGCAGGCCGGTGATCTCGAGGATTCGCTGAGCCGCAGGTGACAGACCTTCGATCACCAGCCGTCCCCCGAGCTCCTTCAAGGCGTTGCCGCGGCGAACGATGACACGCAGCGCGGAGGAGTCGAGGAACTCGACCTCGGAGAGGTCGACGAGCACGAAGGTGGCGCCGGCGGAGATCGCCTGGCTGATGGCATGGTCGAACCGATCCGCGGTCGAGGCGTCGAGCTCGCCGCGTGCCGTGATCTTGGCAGGGACATGAGGCGCCTGGCCGTTGTCGACGACGAACGACGTCGCGGACGTTTCCTCCAACGGTCCCTCGTCGTCACTCACGAGTGCCACGCCGAACGGCGCCGGGTGCCGCGGGTTCGTCGGTCCCCGCCGCGAGTCGCCCGGTAGATGAGCAACAGCACCATCGCCCCGATCACCGAACCGACGAATCCGGAGAGCTGTACCGCACCGTCGTCGATGTCGGCGCCGAACAGCACGTAGCCGAGGAATCCGCCGACGAACGAGCCGAGGACCCCCAGCAGCCAGGTCTGGGGGATGCTCATCGGATCTGGGCCGGGCAGCAACAGCCGGGCGAGCGCGCCGGCGATCACGCCGACGAACAACACCACGATCACGAACCACAGCACGGTGGAACCTCCTAGAAGCGGACTGGAGTGGTGTACCCGCCTCGTCGTCGCTGATACCGGGCGCCGGTCAGTGGGTGATGGTGACTGCGTCGGCGACCTTGTCGGCCGTGCCCTCGGCAACGTCGAGGGCCGAGTCGGCGACCGCGCCGGCGACCGTCTTGCCGGTGCCGGCGAGACGCTGGACGCGTTCGCCACGGCCGAGGTTGGCGGCACGCTCACGAACTGCCCGGCGTTGCTGCTCGGTCATGGCGGAGGCGAGGGCGAAACCGAACACGGTTCCGCCGATGAACACTGCGGACTTGACCATGCCCCTGTTCTACCCGCCAACGGTCAACTCAGACGGAGGACGGAGAACGCCGCCCAGCGCAGGCCGGGGGACTGCTGCCGGGCGACGTTCCGCCGTCGTCTCCCCTACCAACCAGGTTCGGGGGAGACGACGTCACCGTAGAAGCGGGCCAGCTCGAGTCGCGACCGAATCGATCGCATCATTCACTCGCCGGTGTCCTCGCTGTCAGTGTTCACTCTCGCGCCGAACGTACCCTTCGACACCTTCGATCGGCGAGTTCGATGCGATCCGTGTCATCGGTGGAGATCCAGCCGAGCGGTGCGGATCGCCGTCCGCGCCGGGGCGGCGGCAGCGAGCAGCGCCAGCAGCATCCCGCCGACGGCCGTGCCGGCAACGGTCCACAGTGATACCGCCGAATGGGCGACGACGCCGAGCTGGTCGGCGAACGCGCTCCACGCCGCTTCCCCGGCGACCACGCCGGCAGGCAGGCCGACGATCAAGCCGACGAGCATCATCGTCGATGCCTGCCACCGGACCGATGCCCGCAGCTCGGCGTCGCGCACTCCGAGGGCGCGCAGGATCGCCAACTCTCGGTGGCGGTCGCGGACCGAGATCACGATCGACACCGCCAGCCCTCCGAGCAGCGCCGCGCCGAGCACCGCCCCGAGCACCTGCGGCGCTGCCCGGAGCTCGCTGACGTTGACGATCTCCGGCGAGCGCACCGGATTCGAATAGGTCAACGGTGCCGAGCCGAACAGGCTCCAACCCGGCACGTCGGGCGCGATCCCGTCGAGGAAGTCACCGCTGCGGACGCCGGAGCGGAGATCGATGCCGATGAACGAGGCCCAGTCCGGTGTCGGCTCGTCCGCCTTCAGCACGTAGGCGCCGTCGCCGAGCCCGGCCCGATCGGAGGCGAACGAGCCGATCGGCGGGAGCACGGCAGTACCGACGATCGACACGGTGCTGTCGGGGAAGTACTCCGAGCGGACCACGACCTCGGCGCCGATCCCGAGCCCGAGCCGCTCGGCAGTGCGTGTCCCGAGCACCGCCTCGTCCGGCCGCTGCGGAGGACGCCCGTCGATCACCGGGAACTCGAACCAGGTGTCTCCGGACAAGCCGTAGACGGTCGGCACACCGCGGTCGCCGAACTGCGACGACGAATCCAAAGCATGCAACCGGTACGAGTCGACGTCAGGATCGCCGTCGAGGGTGGCAGCCACCGCTACTGCGTCGGCTGAATCGAACCCGCCGTTGGTGATCACGGCCACGTCCCACGGCCAGCCGTAATCGACCGGACGTTCGACGAGAGCTGCCAGGTGGCCACCGAAGCCGAGGGTGCCGACCACGCAGGCGGCGGTGACCACGCAGCCGGCGATCGCCGCAGACGTCCCCGAACGTGCGAGATCGAGCGCAGCGCTCACGCCCGTCGTCATCGCCGGTCGGCTGGCTCTACTGACCAGCGCCGACACCCGGACCGGTGCCCGCCGGCGGAGCGGAGACGCACCGGCGGAGCGTCGCAGCTGGAGCATGACGATCACCGTCGCCGTCGCAGCCGTCACGGCGACGAGCCCGGCGGCCGCGCCGGCCGTGAGCACGAGTGGCAGCCCGGGACCGAGCGACGGGACCAGCGTGCGAACCGAGCCGATCGGGCCGAGCGGCGAGAGCACAGCTGCGACACCGACGGCTCCGGCGGCACCGATCGCCAGCGCAGCGACGATCGGCGCCAGCGCGCCGATCACCCGCTGAGATCGCGACGCGCCGAGTTGGAGCAGGGAGCGCCAGTCCGGCTCGGAGTGCCGCAGCACACGGCTGAGTGCGATCCCGAACAGAGCGACCGTGGCGGCAGCGGCGACGACGGCGAAGACCCGCAGGGCAGTGACCGTCGGGCGGGTCGCCCGCTGGACGGCAGTGTCCACGCCGGCGCGATCCTGCGAGATGTAGAAGTAGCCCGCCTGGTCGCTGATCCACGGCGGGAGCTCGGCGGACAGCCGCTCGGCGGCGTCGGCGAACTGACCTCGGATCGAGGCCCCGGTCCCGGCCACCCCGTCGAGCTGGAACGAGTAGAGCCAGTACTGCTGCGCGCAGCCCGGAGGAACGGCGGCACCGAGTGCCTCGGCGTCGGACATCTCGGGGCGATAGTCGGCGGTGCAGCTGTAGGCACGGGCGATGTCGGCGCTGACGAGCAGCCGCTGACGGGGATACAGCTCGTCGGGGAGGACCTCGTCGGCGAGCTGGCCGAAGCCCGAGATCCGCAACGTCTCGACCCCGATCGGGGCGACCGTCGTCGGCGGATCGAGCCCGGGTAGACCGAGACCGGCCCAGTAGAACGAGAGCTCGATCGTGTCACCGACCTCGAGCGGCCGGCCGAGCGAACGCTCGAGGATCCGGCGTTCGGCGTGGTTGACGAACGCCTCGGCTGGACCGCTCGGCAGCCGGCCTTCAGTGACCGCCGGGCGATCGACGTCGACGAATCGGCCGTCCGGTGAACCGAGTACCTGCAGCCAGTCGGTGTCCGGGTCGGGAAGGAACAGCTCCGCCGCTGCCCGGGGCGGCTGTGCGCCGGGGACCGCGAGCAACAGGGCGCTGCTGTGCATCTGCTCGACCCCGTCGAAGTTGCGCATCGCCTCGCGCATCGCCACCGACGACACGCTCGGATTGATGCCGAGATCGGCCACTTCCGCCCGCGCCAGGTAATCGGGATAGGCCCGGTCCGTCCGGTGGGCAGCCACTGCCGCCCCGATCGCTGCTCCCCCTCCGGAGGTGACGATCAGCGCTAGCGCGGCGTACGACGAGAGACGGCGACGGAGCTCGTGATGAGCGATGGTCGCGATCACTCCTCGGTGCACCGTTCGAGTGAAACCCATCGGAGACGGCAGGACAAGCAAGCCAGCTCGCCGAATCGGTGATGGTGGCACGAGCGTTCGGCGCCCCGCCGGACCCGTCACCACGCCGTCTCACCGGTTGCAGCCCGGGGCCTGGGGAGTCCAACGACGCCACCGTCAACCGGCAGGCCGACCAGACCACGGTCAGCGCCGAGGTCACGATCGATCCTGCGACCCAGAGCCGGCCGGCGACGGCCAGCGGAGCGGAAACGGAGCCACGAGAGCTGCGGGACATGTCCACCATCCTGTCGATCATCGGAAACAGCGCTGCGCCGTTCCCCCACTGTTCATCTCGAGGTCGTCAGCCGGCCAGCCATCGGTCGGGCAGGCGCCACCGCCGACGCGACCGACCCGTCGCCCGGGTGCGCCCTACCACCGCTCAGGATCCTGATCGGCGGCATTGCTGACCTCACGCCAGTTCGCCGCAACGTTGCCCCCGACCGGGAAACCGCCCTGATCGGCGAGCAGCTGGGCGAGATGCATCAGGTTCCAGGCCATGATCGTCGCGTTCTGGTTGGTGAAGTCACTGTCGTAGCCGACCGGTGCCGACCGACCTTCGACGACGTCGCCGTAGCTCGGCCCTGGACCGATCTCGCCGATCCAACCGCAGTCGGCCTGCGGCGGGATCGCATAGCCGATGTGCGACAGGGCGTACAGCGTCTCGCTCGAACAAGCCTTGACCCCGTCCTCGTTGCCGGTGACGACGCAGCCGCCTGCTTTGCCGTAGTAGAGGTACTGGCCCTGGTCATTGGTGTCGCTGCTGTAGGCGTAGAGCCGCTCGATCGCCAGCGTCGCCACACTCGACTTGACCCCGAGCCAGATCGGGGTGCCGATGACGAGGATGTTCGCCCGCATGATCTTGGCGTGGATCGCCGGCCAGTCGTCGACGTCGTCGCCGATCTCCGTCGTGTCCTTGACCATCCCGAATCCGACACGATGATCGAGCAGGTGGATCAGCTCGACCTCGACGCCCTCGGCGTCCATCACACCGGCGACGCGAGCGAGCAACCGCCGGGTGTGTGACGCCTTGGCGTCATGGACCAGCGAGCAGTTGAGGAGCACGGCGGAGAGGCCTTCGAAACGGGGCACGCCCTTACCTACCCGGTCGCCCGGGTGATGAACCGACTACTCGTCGGATCGATCGGCCGAGGCGAGGTCCGACAGTCGGCGGGCCTCCTGCTGCGCCGGAATCGGCGGGCGGTGTTGTCAACGAACGGTGACGAAGGTGCCCGCTGCTACCGGCTCGAGCAACTGGAAGCGGCCGTAGTCGCGCACGTCGCGGAAGGGCGCATTGGCAACGGCGTTGTACGACGCGATGTAGCCCCACCGTGGCTCGTCGCTGGTGTTCGCGTCCGACCGATGGAGCAGGTTGCAGTGGAACACCAGTCCGTCACCCGGCTTCCATCTCGACGTAGGCGAGCGGGAACCGCTCGATCGCCGCCTCGAGATACTCCTGGTCGACGACGGTCTGGTCGTTCACTCTCAGGTGGTCGATCCGTCCGAGGGCGTGGGAGTCGCGGAACACCTGCAGGCAGCCGTTCTCGCGTGCACCGAACGGATCGAGGGCGATCCAGACACTGAGCATGTCCGGGCGCGAGGCACTTGTTCTGGTACCAGTAGCCGAAGTCCTGGTGCCACTCCCAGGCGCCGCCGTGCTCGCGGCTCCTTCATCGTCATCTTGTGG
The DNA here is from genome assembly GCA_963754705.1 of uncultured Actinomycetes bacterium. Taxonomy (GTDB): domain Bacteria; phylum Actinomycetota; class Acidimicrobiia; order Acidimicrobiales; family Ilumatobacteraceae; genus JAWKHV01. The sequence goes on from CAVWGZ010000001.1 coordinate 33,219, forward strand.
CTGTACAGGTAGGTGTCGGTTCCGATGAGCTGACGGGCCATCGGTCGACCAGCCGTTCGTCACGAGCGACGAGTCCGTAGAGGTCGTCGCCGGCTTCGTTCCAGATCTTCAGCAGCGTCTCGTTGCCGTCGCGGTCGCCTTCTGACCATCTCCGCCCCGACGGCGCTCTCGCTCGCGCAGCTCGGAGCGAGCACGGTCACGGAAGACGCCGACCTCGTCGGGTGTGAGCAGGCCGGGCACGATCGAGTAAGCCGTCGCGTTGGTACTCGGCGAGCTGTTCGTCGTCGAGCATGAGTCTCCAGGTGTGCGCCGACCTCGGCGTGCGGGCATCAGCGGTGCCGAGGATCGAACGCAGCCCGCGCAGTGCGCCGGCGACGTCGAGACCGAACGAGCCGCCCGGCTGCCCGAACCGTCCATGAGTCCAAATGCCGTGGATCGACGCCGTACACGTGCGGATCGCGGTGACCGCAACCCCGGCCTCGTGCGAGCAGCCGGCGTACTCATCGCCCTCGTCGACGAAGCGGGTCGAGACCGCAGGTGATCACGGTTGCCGTCGGGAAGACCGGCGAGCGTCGCCGACCGCGTAGCAGGTCGGCGTACGGCGGTGCCGGACCGTCACCGACGTAGAGCTGCCAGAACGATTCCATGGTCGGCTTCGGGTGAGGAAGTAGCCGACGCCGAACGCCTCGTACGACGCGGTGTCGAAGCGTCGGCGTGACGACCGGGTAGACGAGCAGCTGGTGATCGATGCGCGGACCTCGCCGCGATCGCGGCGCCATCTGGGCGACTGCTGCGGCGAGGTTGCCGCCCGCCGAGTCGCCGCCGACGGCGAGGAAGGTCCGGTCGCAGCCGAGCTCGGTCGGCGTTGGCCGCGGCCCACACCGTCGCCGCGTAGCAGTCGTCGAGGCCGGCCGGGAACGGATGCTCGGGCGCGAGCCGGTAGTCGACGCTGACAGGACCGACACGCCGCTGTCGCGGCCAGACGCCGGATCGGCGGTCGCTGACGCCTCGACGCGAGCCGATCTCCCAGCCGCCACCGTGGAAGAACACGAGCAGTGGCCCAGGCCGGTCGACGTCGGGCCGGTAGAGGCGGGCCGGACAGCACGTCGGCGTCAGCGGTCGGGATCCGAGGTCGACGATCTCGGGCAGCTCGACCGGCGGGCAGCATCGCCGTCGACCATGCGCGTCCATCGCGGCGCGGGCCTCGGCCGGGTGTCAGCTCCCAGAAGTCGGGGGCTTCGGGATCGCCGCCGTCGAGGCAGCGACGTCGCACATCGGGGTCGACGAACATGGCTGTGCTGCCGTCCTCGAGCGTCATCGCCGCAGCCAGGCGGACAGGCGGAGCCTGGTCGCCGCGGATCCACACGTCGGAGTACTCGATCGGGCTTGGAGTCGTGCGTCGTACGAGATCTGCTCGAGGTAGAGCACCGGGCTCCCGACCGCGACGTTGAGCAGCGCCGGCGATCGTGTGCGTCGGCGACCTGCGCCTGGAAGGTTCGCTGGACGCCGTCGACGACGACGCCGTAGCTCCTCCTCCAGCACCGTGAACAGCGGTCGCGAGCGTCAGGTCGGTCGTCTCGAGCCCGGGGCAGCAGGCGAGCGACGACGTAGTTGTCGAGCACGTACGTCGGGCACGCCGCCGACGGAACGGACGCGCCGCATCGCGACCACTTGCGCCTGCGGCGTCGGCGAGGTGGAGGTGGCCGGCGACGTGCTCGGCGGCGGTCGCTCGAGCGCTTGCGGACTCGACCCGGGTGTCGTAGCGGACCCCGTCGCGGTCGAGCGCCTCGGCGGTGGAGATGATCTCCTGTGCGAACGACTGCTCGAGCAGCTGCGAACCGACGAAGGTGCCGCGGCCCTGGTGCTGGACGAGCGAGCCCCTCGTCGATGAGCGTGCGCAGTCGCCCGGCGGACCGTGCCGCGGGCGACCTGAGCGTCGTGGCGATGTCGGGCTCGCTCGGCAGCCGCATGTGCGCTGGCCAGCGGCCCGACACGATCCGTTGGCGGATCAGGGCGGAGATCTGATCGTGGAGCGGCTCGGGAGCGGTCGCGGTCGAGTTGCCCGGCGAGTCGTCGAGCGAGTCCTCCGGATCGGGCTCGTCGATGGTCCAGCTCATGCGATCCGGTCGAGCGTAGTAGTCGGGCACGACCACGCCGGGCTGCGGCGAAGTAGGCGGCGACGTCGACGCCGCTGGTGCAGGAGCACGTTGCCCCACGGATCGAAGGCACCGGTGCGCACGATCGCCTTGGCGCTGGCCGGCTGTCGTCGTGAGCATCTCGGCGTGCGGGATCGGTGGCGACGTCGACGTCGGCCAGCGATCGCGAAGCCAGTCGTGGAGTGGCGGGTTGTGAGTGGCGACGTCCTCGGCGACGGTGATCGCCTCGACGATGCATCTCGTCGGCGATCGCGCGAGCACGGTGCGCAGGTCGGGCAGGTCGCGGCGACGGAGCGCCAGATCGATCCGCCATGCGTCGCGCGGGAATCGGGAAACCGGCGTCGACGACCAGCAGCCCGTCGCCGTGACCGAGCGAGGCGAGAACGTGGGCGAGATCTGCGTTGAGGATGCCGTTGCGCTTCATGACCCGACTCCGCTGGCGACGGCGAGTTCGCAGGCGTAGGGAAGCGAGGGGACGACTTGCGCCCGTGTGACGCTGATCGCTGCTGCCCGGCTCGCCAACTGCGCAGCTGCGGAGGGGGTATCTCCTCGGGCGAGAGCCACCGCATAGGCGGCGTTGAACGAATCACCGGCGCCGGTGGTGTCGACCGCCTCGACCCTGGTCGCATCGATCCGCGTCGTCGTCGTCCCCTCGCGGCAGTAGCGCGCCCTGGTCCCCGAGTGTGAGCACGACGGTGCGGACGCGATCGAAACACGGCGCGCTGATCAGCTCGTCCGGTTCGGTCGACGGTGACATGCCGGCGAGCAGAGCCGCCTCGGTGCGATTCGGGATGAGGTGATCGACGAGATCGAGCATTCCGTCCGGCAACGGCCCGGGCGGAGCGGGTGCCGGGTTCAGCACGGTGGTCACCCCAGCTGATCGAGCGGCGCACAGTGCAGCTCGTGCGGTCTCGACAGGGATCTCGAGCCCGACCAACGCGACGTCGGCGCCGTCGAGCGCCCGTGCGAGGCCGTCGAGGAGTCCTGGACCGAAGTGGTCGAGCACGCCGGGAACGATCGCGATGCGGTTCTCGCCGTTCGCCTCGACGACGATGACGCCGACCATCGTCGAGCCGGGGATCGTCACACAACCGCTGGCGTCGACACCTTCGGTGCGCCACAGCGTCGCGCGCCTCCCGACCGAACTGATCGTCGCCCACGGCGGAGAACAGCGTCACATCGGCACCGAGCCGTGCTGCGGCGACCGCCTGGTTCGATCCTTTGCCACCATGTCCGGTCGAGAACGAGCGGCCGGCGATCGTCTCGCCCGGGCCGGGAGCGCGATCGACGGTGACCGTCAGTCCGACCCCGTAGCTGCCGACGACGACGATTCGCACGCCGGAGCGGTCCGGCGACGCCGTCTTCGAGGTGTCCATGGTTGTACCTATGACCTCCGTCATGGTCGGTCACGCTAGCGCACGCTGAGGGTTCAACAAAACCCCATGTGGACGTTGCTTTCGGTGCCACGACGAGCCGTCCGAACCCCGCCTACCTTTGACGATGCCGTCCTGAATGTCTATGATCAACTCTGTACATATATCGAGCCGCGGCGCTGTGCACGCGTGCGAGGTATCGAATCGAGGAGGGGACATGAGGGGACCGAAAGCTGCGCTCGTCGCGGCCATCGCACTGGGACTGGGGATCGCTGCGTGCGGTAGCGACGGCGAGTCGACGGACTCGGGGCAGCCCGTCGACCGACGGGTCGACGGCACCGGCAGAAACCGCAGCGGGCTCGGGAACGTCGGTCGAGGGGTTCGAGCTGGCCGACTACATCCAGGAGCACGTCGACAACGGTGACACGCTCAAGTTCGTCTATCTCACCAACGACGTGTCGAGCTCGTACACGGCATCGCAGGCTGCCGGGGTCGAGAAGGCCATCGCGGAGCTCGGCGTCGACGCCGAGTTGTCCGGGCCGCCGACCGGCGCCGCCGAGGACCAGGTGGCGTTGATCCAGACCCTGATCGCCGAGAAGAAGGTCGACGGGATCGCCGTCGCCGCGGTCAACGTCGACTCGCTCAAGCCGGTCATCGACCAGGCGTTCGAGGCAGGCATTCCGTTCATCTCGGTGTTCACCGACCAGCCGAACTCCAAGCAGCTCGCCTTCGTCGGTGCCGACAACCGACGCGCTCGGACAGACCGAGGGAGAGAAGCTCGCTGCGCTGCTCGAGGGCAAGGAGGGCAAGATCGTCGGGCTCAGCGTCGACACGGCCGCCGGCTGGTCGACCGAGCGGATGGACGGTCTCGAGGCCGGTCTCGCCGCCAACCCCGGCCTCGAGTTCGTCGGACCGATCAACACCGGGATCGAAGCCGGGGCAGATGTACAACGCGATCCAGAACGCGATGCAGGCCGATCCCGATGCGCTGGCGCTGGCGTCCGTCGACTGCTGCAGCATCACGGGCGCGGCCAAGTGGGCGACCGAGGCGGGCAAGAGTGGTGAGGTCATCGTGGTCGGCACCGACGCACTGCAGACGACGCTCGATTACGATCCTCGACGGCACGATCGCCTTCTCGATCAGTCAGGACCCGGTGATGCAGGTGTTCACTGCGATCTCGCAGCTCAAGGACTTCGTCACCAACGGCACGCCGCCGAAGACGACGATCATCGAGCCGTTGATCGTCGACAAGGACAACGCAGCGACCGTCACCGCCGAAGGATGACGCAGGCGCCATCGCTTGCCCCCAGCCCGGTGGCCGTCGAGGTCATCGGGCTGGGCAAACGGTTCCCCGGCGTCGTCGCGCTCGACGACGTCAGCCTCGACCTTCGCAGCAGGGCGTGGCGACCGCAGTGCTCGGCGAGAACGGCGCCGGGAAGTCGACCCTGATGACGATCCTCGCCGGCCTGCAGCGGCCCGACTCCGGCGAGGTGGCGGTCGCCGGTAACCGGGTGCACACGTTCTCTCCGGACGCGTTGCTGCACGAGCACGGCGTCGCTCTCGTTCCGCAGGAAATCGCGCTGTGCCGAGACCGCTCGGTGGCCGAGAACGTGATGCTCGGCAACGAGGGCGGCCTCCTGCCGTCGCGCCGGCGGTTGGTCGCCGACGACTGCCGAGCTTCTCGATCAGGTGGGACATGGCGATCGATCCGCGCCGTCTCGCCGGCTCGCTGTCCGTGGCCGAGCAGCAGATGGTGCTCATCGCTCGGGCGCTCGCTCGCGAGTGCAACGGGTCCTGATCCTCGACGAGCCGACGACGTCGCTGACGGCCAACGAGGTGATCGCGTCTGTTCGACCTGCTCCGGCGGTTACGGGCAGCGGGGGCATGACGGTCATCTTCATCTCTCACCGTATGCCCGAGATCTATCGAGCTGTGCGAACACGTGCACGTCCTGCGCGACGGGCACCACGTCGCGTCGTTCGACACTCGCCGCCGTCCAGCCGGCCGATCTGGTCGGCACGCGATGGTCGGCCGGGAGATCGTCGAACCGGTCGCTCGCGTCGCCGCGGCGGGCGGACCGGTGCGGCTGCGAGGTCGATGGCTTGACAGGCCGACGACTTCGCGCGACGTGTCGCTCGACGGTCGGTGCCGGCGAGATCGTCGGTGTCGCCGGCCTCCCCGGCTCCGGGCGTGACGAACTCGTCGCGACCCTGTTCGGTGCCACACGGTCGCGCGGCGAGGTCGGCGATCGACGGCGAACCCGTCCACGTCGGCTCACCACGCGATGCGATCGCCAACGGCATCGGCTACGTGCCCGGCGGAACGGCGATCCCAGGCGATCTTCCCGGCGATGTCGGTCGCCGACAACGTCGCGTGATCGTCGACCTGTCCGCAGGTCTCGCGTTTCGGGATCGTCAGGCGCTCGAAGTTGCGCGAGGTTCGCCGGTCAGCGGCTCGCCGAGTTCGACGTCCGCGGCAACGCCCGGGCCGGTATCACCGGTCTGTCTGGTGGCAACCAGCAAAAGGTGATCCTCGCTCGTTGGCTCGCCCGATCCGCCCGGCTGCTCCTCCTCGACGATCCGACGAGGGGCGTCGATGTCGGTGCCAAGGCCGAGATCCACGACCGCATCGCCGGCCGCGGCCGACGCGGGCACTGCGGTGCTGATGGCGTCTTCGGACCTTCCCGAACTGTTGCACACGTGCGATCGGATCGTCGTGATGGCCGATGGGCGCGATCGCCGGGTCGGTCGACGGCGACGACGCCACCGAGGAAACGGTGATGGCGTTGGCGACGGGAACGTCTGACAGGTTCGCAACGACACGACCAGACCACAACGACGAGGAACCTCAGCATGAGTCAGACAGACATCCGCGGAGCGCACGGCATGAGCCCGTCGCAGACGCTGCCGCCGGATCGCCGCCCGAGGCCGGCAGAGTGGCTCCGTGCGTGCGCCAACGGCTGCTCCGCCAACGCGAGCTCGGCGTGATCTCGCGCTTGCTCGCGCTGTGCCTGTTCGGAACGTTCCGCACCGACGGCTTCGCCACCCGCGACAACCTGCTCAACGTGGGTCAGCAGGCGTCCCTGATCGGGATCATGGCCGTGGGCGATGACCTTCGTGATCATCTGCGGCGAGATCGACCTCAGCGTCGGCTCGATCTACGTGCTCGGCACGCATGGTCGTCGGGCATGCTGCTCGAACACGATGTGAACTGGATCCTGGCGCTGTGGCGATCGGCCTGCTCGTCGGCGCAATCGCCGGTGCGGTCAACGGCGTGCTCACCGTCGCCTCGCGGCTGCCGAGCTTCATCGTCACGCTCGGCACCCTGAGCATCTTCCGCGGGACGCGCTGCTGATGAACGACGCACGACCGATCAGCCTCGATCGCAGCAATCGACAACATCGACCAGTTCGCCTACCTCGGCACCGGCCGACCGCTCGGGGTCCCGATGCAGCTCGTCATCATGCTGACGCGTCGTTCGTGGTCGGCGCGTTCGCGCTCCGTTGGACCCGCTTCGGCTTCCATGTCTACGCGGTCGGCGGCAGCCGCGAGGCGGCCCGGCTGTGCGGGATCGCAACCGCGTCGGTCAGGATCGTCTCGTTCGTCATCGTCGGCGTCCTCGCTGCGCTCGCCGGCATCGTCGGGCTGTCGTTCCTCCTGTACGCGCAGGGCACGACCGGCACCGGGCTGGAGCTGCTCGTCATCACCGCCGTGATCATCGGCGGTGCGGCCCTGTTCGGCGGCTCGGGCACGATGCTCGGCACCCTCGTCGGCGTGCTGCTGATCGCCACGCTGCAGAACGTGCTCATCCTCGCCGGGATCTCGTCGTTCTGGCAGATCGTCGATGATCGGCGTCGTCATCATCGCGTCGGTCGCGCTCGACACGATGGTCCGTCAACGCCGCACCTGATCACGCAGTGACGTCGAGACGCCGGCTGGATCCGCGGAGCGCCTCACTCGGGACAGTCGCCGAGAGTGAACTCTGCGCCGGGGTAGTCGACCTCGCCTTCCCAGACCGTGTAGCGCTGTTCCTTGCCCCAGCTGAGGACGAACGTCTCGGCCCGGAAGTCGATCTTCAGAGATGCTCCGAGGGTGATCGATAGACAGGCATCGACCTCGATCTCGGGCGTGGGCACGGTTGCCGCCGGTGGCGCGATCTCGATCACCTTGTCCGGTTCAGGGCCCGGTGGAGGTGGGCATTGCTCCTTCGCCTCGAGGATGAGACGGTCCCCGCTTTGCGTGGCGACCGCGATCGCGTTGATCGTCTTGCCGTTCGCCAGGCAGCGAGCCTGGGGGCAGCCGGATATCTTCGTCCAGACCAGCGTGCCACCGCGTGTGAGACACTCGGCGTCCGGGCAGACGTACCTAGTGGCCCCCTCGACGGCGGCGAGCTCGATCGGCTCTGCGTTCAGCGGCGCACCGCAGTTGACGATCAGGCACCGGGTTGTTCGGCGGGACCGTCGTGGTGGTCGTGGTGGTCGTAGTCGGATCAGGCAGATCCGCACCGACGGCGACAGCTGCCGTCAACGTCTCCGACACAGGGCGCATGTCGAATGCGAATCCGGTCTTGGCGGTGACGAACTTGTTCTTGACCCCGACGCCGAGCGTCGCCTCGATACCAGCTGAGACGGTCAGCTCCGCCTCGAGCTTGGCTTGGGCAGGGCCGTGGGTGAACGTGGCGATCGGTTCGGCGTTGATCTCGCTCGTGTAGCCGATCCCGCAGGGGATCATGTCGAACCAACCGCACCACTCGACCTCTTCGTTGACGTGGCCGTCGGTGGCGAATCCGAAGGCGAGCTCCAACCGAGGCCCGCTCAGTTCGAAGCTTCCGGTGACGCCGCCGCCGAGCTTTGGCTGCACCTCGAGGTTGAGCGGCACCGGCTTGTGGAGCAGCTGGAACGTGACGCCGGGGATGTCGAACTCGCATTCGTAGGCACCCTCGATCGACACCGCCGGTTCGACGTAGACCGTCACCCCGGCGTCGAAGTCCCAGGTGAACGAATCGATGTTGAGCTCCGCCCCACCGTTGAAGAACTTGCCGAAGCCGAACCCCAGGTCGAGCGCGGCGTCACCGTCGGCCTCGCACTCCAACGTCACGCCCGCCTTGCCCGGTCTGGCTGTGCCGTCGGGGACTGCGAGGATCGAGGAGAACTGGCGCCGCAGGTCGGACGGCTCCGAGCCGGGGTCGACGACGAACGGGATCTGTTCGCTGAAGTCGACGATGTCGACGCCGTCGCCGCAGTCGCAGATGCTGATCGTCCTGTCGAGCACCACGTCGCCGCGGACGAGGACGACGAGGTGCGCCTCGACCGGGTCGCTGCTGCACGCCACGCGCCGGTCGTTGATCTCCTCCGCGAAGGAGAAGTCATTGGTCACGCCGACCACCCACTGCCCGACGATCGAGTGATCCGGGTCTCGCGCCGAATCCCACACGAGATACTCGCTGCGCGTCTGGGCTGACTGGCAGAAGGGGTCACCGCGATCGGAGAACGAGTAATAGGTGTCCTGATCCTGGGCGCCCTGAAAATTCTGGCTCGTTGAGTAGAAGTTCATCGCGCTCACCCCCGGAGGGGCAATCGACAGGTGGAGGTCATCTCCCGATGCCCAGGTCACCATCACCTGAACCTCGCCGGGTGGGGGGACGACGAACGTGATCGGCAGATCGACGCCGACCGTGATCGTCTCATCGATGATCAGTGCGCCGCCGATCCGGACCTGAAGCCTCGCCTCCGGCGCGGGTGAGCAAACGGCGCGCTGCGTCTGGTCGGTGCCCGCCCAGTTGGTGGCCCGAACGGTGTAGGTCCCAGGCGGAGCGGCTGACTCCCAGTGCGCGTTCTCCGTCCGTGGCGCCGTCGACTGGCAGCCGCTGTCGCCATGGTCGACGGTGTCGAGCAGCCCGCCGCTGGCGACCGTCGCTTTCCCGTAGAAGAGCTCGTCGCCGGTCGGATCGGTGACGTGCAGATCGAGATCGTCGCCGGTCGCCCACAGCAGGGTGACCTGAACCAGGCCTCCGCTCACAGCCGCCGAGGGCTCGAGCTCGGCGGTGGTCGGCGTCGTCGGCACGGCACCGGGCTCAGGCGCCCCGAACTCCTCGGTGGCGAACTCGGCGAGGTCGCCGGTCCCGTCCCCGTCAGAGTCCTGCGATCTGCACAAGGTCGCGTCGGGGGCGATCTCCTGGCCGGTGATGTCGATGCACGGGTGGTTCTGCGAGGAGCGGAACTTGAGGTACGGAATGACTGCAGCAAGAGGCACGTCGGTGTTCACGATCGCCGACAGCGTGCTGCGAGCGGAGGACGTCGCGAGCAGTGATTGCACGCCGGACTGCCCTTCGCAGGCGTCGATCAGGCCGAAGAACGAGTCCTCGCCGGCGACATCGGTCGAGACGAGTACCGGCATACCGACGGCGCACCCGCTGTCGAGCACCGAAGGTTCGATCCCCGGCATATCGGTCGCGCTGCTTCGGTTGCCGTTGGCCGGATCGAGATCGATGCGCACTCGTTGATCACCGACGGCCTCTGCGTTCAGCGCGGCGAAGTCGGTGGGAACGATTGCGTTCGGGGCCAGCGCATACGCCGGCACGGAGGCGTCGAGCGACGCGGTGACCACCGAAACTCCGCGCGAGATCGCCTCACCGGAGTTGGTGGTGGCGAAAAGGGTGAAGGTGTACTCCGTCGCAGGTTCCAACCCGCCCGCTGATGCGGTCGTCACCCGCCGGTCGCTGAGCTCGATCGGCGTGCCATCGCCGGGTGTGGTCGCGGCGAGCGAACCGGCAGTGCGGATCAGCTCGTAGCCCGAGATCTCGATCCCGGTGAGGACTTCCCAGGAGAGCTCGACGGTGGACGACGTCATGCTGGCCAGGCGGAGGTCGAGCGGGGTCTGCTGGACGTCGAGGCCGAACGCTACGCGAGCGACCGGCGCGTCGGCGGTGATCGTCACCTCTGTCGGTCCGAGATCCCGCACGGTGTAGCTCGCCGTCGGTGAAATATGAGGCTGGTCGCCCGAGACCCGGTATGTGCCGGGAGCGACCGTCACCGCCTGCGCCGTCTCCTCGGCGGCACCGTCGACCGGGACCTGGATCGTCGTTCCGCTGTCGGCGTCGGTCAGCGTGAACACCGTCCTGCTGCCGGCAAACGCACTGCCGTCCGGGTTGACGAAGACGAGCCCGGTGATCGTGGGCGTGACCGTCTCATCAACCTCCGACGTCTCGGTCGCGGTCTCGCCGGACCCATTCTCGCCGGTCACGTCCTCGCCGGTCACGTCCTCGCCGGACTCCGACGTACTCGCCGACTCTTGCGGCGTGTCCGATGAGCCGGAACAACCGGCGGCGAGCACCGCCAGCGCCAGCAGGGGGGCCAACACCCGAATGCCAGGTCCTCGAGAGGTACCCGAGCCCAGCTCGGCCCGCCGTCCACCGACGAATCTCACGTGCAGCTCCCCATGCAAATCCGGCCAGGTGTGCCCGGCACCAAAGATGGACGTGGACGTTACGAGAGGTCTTCTGCCCGGTTCAATCCGCGGTGGCCGGCGTTCGACGGGCGACACCGCCGTTCTCGACACCGACGTCGACGGACCTCCGACACTTCCCGGTTCCCCACTGGTTGTCCGCTCGACATCCGGCGGGACGGCCAGAGGATCTGTACGTATCGGGTGATGGCGTGATGTACACTTCGGCATGGACGTTGCGGTCACCGAACTCAGAGCGCACCTCAGTCGCTGGATCGACGCGGCACGCGAAGGGACCGAGATCGTCATCACCGATCGCGGCACCCCGGTCGCCCGAATTGTCGGCCTCGACTCGACACCGATCATCGATCGCCTCACTGCGCAGGGCGTCATCAGTCGACCGAGCAGCTCGACCCGGCCAGTCGCCGGTGTCCGCACCCGGCCGAAACCACAACGACCGGTGGCTGACATCGTCAGTGAGCAGCGTCGCTGAGCGTGGCCCTCGTCTATTTCGATTCGAGCGCGCTCGTCAAACTCGTGCTCGACGAGGCCGGGTCCGACATCGCTACAGCGTTGTGGAATGCGTGCGATGCAGCGCTGTCGAGTCGGTTGGCGTATCCCGAGGTCTGCGCCGCGCTTGCAGCGGCCGGCCGCGCTCATGACTTGACCGAATCCGAGGCGTCGGAAGCTGCGGCCGAATGGGAGGTGTTCTGGGCATCGATGCGTCCGGTCGAGTTGACTGCCGACGTCGAGCGAGCTGCCGGTGCGCTGGCAGCACGTCAACACCTCCGCGGGGCTGACGCCGTTCATCTCGCCAGCGCGCTCGCGCTCGGCGCCAGAGATCTCACGGTCGCGGTCTGGGACAAGCGCCTGCACGCCGGCGCCACTGCCATTGGGCTGGCCGTCGCGCCGGCCACCGTCGGTTGACTCGACGCACCCGCCCGAGATCAGAGCGATATCGCCCGACGCCGCAGCACCGTCCCGGGGACGTCTCTTCAGGTCAGGGGCCTACCAGGTGGACCCCGGTAGACCCCGCTAGACCCGTCCGCGGAAGGAGAGGGATTTGAACCCTCGGAGGCTTGCACCTCGCACGCTTTCGAGGCGTGTCCCTTTGGCCGCTCGGGCATCCTTCCGGATCGAACTCTAGCGACCGGGGCTAGCCGCACCGCAGCGGGTTGCGATCGACGCTGGTCAGCGGCGTTCGGCGAAGAACTCCGTCAGCAGCGCGGTCGACTCGGCGGCGCGCACGCCGTGGGTGACCGGTGGGTTGTGGTTCAAACGAGGGTCGGCGCAGACGTTGTACAGGCTGGCCGTTGCTCCCCCCTTGAGGTCGGCTGCGCCGTACACCAATCGGCCGATTCGGGCGTTGAGCAGAGCCCCGGCGCACATCACGCACGGCTCGAGGGTGACCACCAGCGTGCAGTCGTCCAACCGCCAGCTGCCGACGACCGCCGCAGCCGCTTGGAGGGCGAGCACCTCCGCGTGGGCGGTCGGATCGTTACGCCGCTCGCGTTCGTTGTGCGCTCGGGCGATCACCTCGCCGTTGCGGACGACCACCGCCCCGACCGGGACATCGCCGTGGACGAGCGCAGCGCGGGCTTCGGCGAGGGCGATCGCCATCGCAGCGGGGTCGTCGAGCGCGGGGGCGGCCACCCCGCCGACTCTAGGAGTCCTCGGCCGGGTACGCCGTGGCGCGAGTTGTGGAGGTTGTTGCAGCGGTGCGCTGCAACAACCTCCAAACTTCGCGGCCAGGGGGGCGGGGGGCGGGGCGGGTCAGAGGGGGGTGACCTCGACGGGGACGCCGTTGACCGCGGCGTTGCCGCGAGGGCACGTCGACGAGGTGGCCGGGGGCGAGGACGTTGGTGTTCGGCGCCGGCGTGCTCGCGGGCGACCGACAGCGCGGGTGCCGGGCCGGTCGTGGCCCAAGCCGTGGGGGAGGCTCACCACGCCCGGGCGGATCTCGTCGCTGACCTCGACCGTCGCCTCGACGCGAGCCGGCCTCGGACGGTGACCGTGGCGCCGGCCGCCGTCGACCAGCCCGTGCGCGCGGCGTCGTCGGGGTGGACGAGCAGCGTGCAGCGGTCCGGCCCTTCACCAGCGCCGTGACGTTGTGCATCCACGAGTTGTTCGAGCGCACGTGGCGGCGGCCGATCAGCACGAGCGCCGGTCGGCGGCTCGGCCATGCGCTCGCGCAAGCCGGGCGAGGTCGCCGAGGATGTCGTCGTGGGCGAGCTCGACGTCGCCCGACGCGGTGCGCAGGATGTCGTCGATGCGCGGCGACGATCGGGCCGAAGTCGATGCCGTGCGGGTGCTCGCTTGCAGCCGCTCGAGCGTGAGCCCGTCCGGGCGCTCGCCGTAGCCGTCGCCCCACGGGCCGATGCGGACGGTGAGGTCGACGATGCGGTCCGGGCCCGCGCAGCCCGCCGCGTCGTCGACCTCGGCGGCGTCGACGCCGTGGCGCGCGGCCCGGTGCGGCGAACAGCACGTCGTCGAGCGCGTCGACGTCGACGTCGGCGGCCGGCGATGCCCGCCGAGGATGGCGCCGAGGCGGATGCAGGATCTCCCACTCGTGCGGGCCGGTCGCCGGCGGCGAAGATCGCCGGCGACCAGCGCGCCGCGCTGCGCACGGCGAAGCCCCACAGCGCCTCGTCGCAGTGCGGCTGCTCGAGCGGCGAGAGGCCCGGGCAGGATCACGTGGGCGTGGCGGGTGGTCTCGTTCAGGTAGTTGTCGATGCTGATCATGGCGTCGAGCATCGGCAGCGCCTCGTCGAGCCGGCCGGCGTCGGGCGCCGACAGCACCGGGTTGCCGGCGATGGTGATCAGCGCCCGGACCTGGCCCTCGCCCGGCGTGGCGATCTCCTCGGCCAGGCACGACAGCGGCGCCTGGCCCGAGCACCTCGGGCGCGCCGCGCACCCGGGTGTGCCACCGGCCGGTCTTGCACCGGGCCGCGCCGGCGGGCGGTCGACGAGATGGTGGCGATGGCCGGGCGTGGGGAACATCGCGCCGCCCTCGACGTCGAGGTGGCCGGTGAGCATGTTGACGACGTCGACCAGCCACGACGGCGAGCGTGCCGAACTCCTGGTTGCACAGGCCGATGCGCCCGTAGACGACGGCGCGCTCGGCGTGCCGGCCGAGCTCGCGGGCCAGCCGCCGGATGCGCTCGGCCGTCGACGCCGCACCACGTCGGCCACCGCCTCGGGCGTGAAGTCGCGGCGCCGCGGCGAGCACCTCGTCGATGCCCCGCGACCCGGCCCGTCGAGCGAGCCGAGGTCGACCAGGCCCTCGTCGTCGAGCACGTGCACGACCGCCAGCAGGAGCGCGGCGTCGGTGCCGGGGACGATCGGCAGCCACTCGTCGGCCCGCTCGGCGGTGCCCGGTGCGGCGCGGGTCGATCACGATCGTGCGGCCGCCGCGCTCGCGGATGCGCGTCGATCTCGCCGATCAGGTCGGGGCACGACGAGCAGCGAGCCGTTGCGACGCGTGCGGGTTGGCGCCCATCACCACGAACAGGTCGGTGCGGGCGCACGTCGGGGATCGGGATGCTCCACGTGTCGCCGAAGAGCTGGGCGCAGGCCACGTTCTTCGGCCACTGGTCGACGGTGCCCGCCGACCAGATGACCGGCATGCCGCGCGAGCCCGGCGACCGCGCCGGTGTAGCGGCTGAGCGAGTAGCTGTGCACGTTCGGGTTGCCGATGTAGGCGGTGACCGCGCCGATGCCGTGCTCGGCGACGATCGGGCGCGAGCAGCTCCTCGCAGCGGGCGAACGCCTCGTCCCAGGTGACCTCGCGCCACTCGTCGCCGTCGCGGACCATCGGCACGCGGAGCGGTCGGGGTCGTGGTGGAGGTGGCCGAGCGTCGCGCCCTTCGGGCACAGGTAGCCCTTGCTCCACACGTCGTCGCGGTCGCCGCGGACCCGGGTGACCTGGTCGCCCGTCGGTCTGGATCTCGAGGCCGCACATCGCCTCGCACAGCGGGCAGGTGCGGAAGTGGGTGCGGACCACGCCGTCGTCGACGGTCACCGGTTCGGCGGCACCCCGGTTGTCTGCGTCTGCGCCCATCGACTGCCTCCCGACCGGCAGTCTCGACGCGCCCGTCCGAGCGTTACGAGTCGAACCGCCCGGTGCCGGCGCTGCCGGCGGCGACGAACTCGGCCATCATCCGCCGCCAGGCGACGCTCACCGATCGGCTTTGGTGTGCAGTTCGGCACGGAGATCGAGCTGGAGCGACATCTCGTGGTAGCGCTCGAGGATCAGCAGATCCTCGGCGAGGATCTGGTCCTCCTCGGCGATCAGCGCAGCCATCTTCGCCGGGTCGCCGCCGAGATCGTTGCGGGCGACCAGCTTGTGGATCCGGGTCCGCGTCGTCGCTGGTACACACCGCGTGGCATGCCGCCCGTAGTGCTGCGGTCCGGTTGTCGAGCAGGGTCGGCTCCGTCGGGACCATTCTGGGACCGGTTGCGGTGCCGGGGAGACGAACGAGCTCCTCGACCCGTCCGGCGTGCCCCCGCTCGATCCCGCGGCCCGGTCGACGGGTTCCGTTACCTCACCGTCGGAGCGAACGCGGCAGGTTCGTGCGGAGATCCGCTCCGACCTGTGGGTCACCCCTCGGCCATGCCGAGCTCGGGCTCGTCGACGGCACCGCCGCTGCCGTTGCCTTGGCGGTCGTGTTCAACGCCTTCGGAACGACCGAGCAGACGCTGATGCCGGTGGCGATGGTGATGGGCTTGGTGTCCTTGGTGCCGATGGCTCCGCATTTGACCGGTTGCGCCGGCGGCAGTTGACCGCAGACCGCCCGGCACCCGAGACTGCACGCAATCATCATGGTGAATCGCATCGCCGCGATCCATCGATCGCCGTGGGGGACATATGGACGACCGGACGGACGACCAACCGATCGACACGTGGCTGGGCCGCACGGCGGTGATCACCGGCGCGGCGAACGGCATCGGCCTGGCGATGGCACGACGCTTCGCCCGCGCCGGAATGCGTCTCGCCCTCGCCGACCGAGACGTCGACGCGCTCGGCGCCGCAGCGGATCTGCTGCGCTCCGGCGGTGCCGACGTCCTCGCCGTCGAGACCGACGTGCGCGACCCGGCTGCGCTCGATGCGCTGGCGTCGGCTGTCGCCACGACCTTCGGCGACGTGCACCTGCTGTGCAACAACGCCGGTGTGATCCGCCCCGGGCGGGTCTGGGAGACGTCCGCCGACGACTGGTCGACGGTGCTCGACGTCAACGTCGCCGGTGTGGTCAACGGACTCCGCTCGTTCGTCCCGACGATGCTGGCGCACGGTGAGTCCTGCCACGTGGTCAACACCTCGTCGGCAGCCGGCTGGGCGATGTCACCGAGCTTCGCCGCCTACTGCGTGTCGAAGGCTGCGGTGATCGCGGTCAGCGAAGCCCTGGCCGGTGAGGTGGCGTTGCTCCCAGAGGCCCGACTTCGGGTCCACGTGCTCTGCCCGGGGAGCACGGCGACGAATCTCTATCGCGCCGAGGTCGAGCGCCGCAGCGATGTCGCCGCAGCCCACCCCCGGACCACCGAGGCCGTGGCCGCCGACGGTATGACCGCCGAGCGGTGGGCGGCGACCTCCTCGGCCGAACGCAACGACCAGGTCGACCCGGCGTTGATCGTCGACGCGCTGTGGCAGGCACTGGCAGCGGGCACGTTCTACGTCCTGCCGATCCAGGCATCGATGCGCGACGCAGCCCGCTCGCGGCTCGACGATGCAGGGGCAGCGATCGATGCGGTGGTACCGATCGATGTCCCCGGTGGAGCGGCGGCGACTGCGATTCCTGCGGGATCCGGTGTGTTGCGCGAGTACTTCGCCCTGGTCGACGGTCCGACGCCCGAACGGGCGCTCGAACTCGTCGCCGACGATCTCCGCTTCGCCTTCAGCCGACCTGACGGCGGGATCGAAGGAGGCCGGCAGCAGCTCGCCGACTACCTCTCCCTCCGCCGGCCGCTCGGCCATCGCCTCGACCATCAAGCGTTCGAGGGAGCGGTCGAGTTCGTGGCCGGCCAGAGCACCGATGGCGACACCGATCTCGGTGCCTTCCTCGCCGCCGTGCACATCAACGGTGACGGCCGGATCGATGAGTACCTCGCCGCGTTCCACCCCGGCCGGCGGTTCGCCGTCTGAGCCGCGTCGACTGAGCCGGGCACGTCGACCTGCCGGTGCGGTCCGCCGCTATCCCGCTGGCCGAGGCAGGCCGCCGAGCTGCGGGTCGCTGCCCGCAGCACCTCGTGAGTAGTCGGCCACCGAGCGGGATCGGGCGCTGGGCGAGGGCGGCGAGCCGGTGTTCGGCGAGCAGGTTCGCCCCGTGATTGCTCGCCGAACCGGTCCCGAACCGCAGGCTCGCTTCTGCCGGCACCGTGCGACGTCTCCACGCCGACGTCATTCCCGGGCTCGGCAACTTCTGCGTCACCCCGGACCAGGCGGGCGTCGAGCGTGGCGTTCCGATCGTTTGCCTGCGTGCCGGCGAATGGACCGAAGCGTCCGCGGGGTGGTCCCGGCGGCGGCCTGACCTCCGGCTGGTCGGCCGCCGTCGGCCGACATCAGCCGATGGCGCGCAACCGTTCGCCGATGTGCGCCGTCGCCTCGGCGGCCTCCTTCGCCCGGCCGCCGACGAGCTTGTTCATCAGGTGGTCGAGCGCCCGCACCGGCGGGTACTTGGCCGGCCGCTCGGCCGAGCAGCAGGTCGGCAGGCACTCGATCATCGCGTCCCAGTCGCCGTCGTGGAAGAAGGCGATCGAGCGGCGCAGCGCTGCTCCGTCGCTCGCCGGCGGAGGCGGCACGACCCGGTGGAGCGTCGAGACCCACCGGTCGTTGGTCCACTGGGCGAGCAGGTCGCCGATGTTGACGAGGTAGGCGCCGGGCTCGGGCACGACGTCGACCCAGTCGCCGGCCTTGGTCAGCAGCTCGCAGCCCGGGCACCCGGTCGGCGTACAGCACGGTGACGATGCCGTAGTCGGTGTGCGCGCCCATGCGCTGCTGGCCGGGCAGCGGCGGTCGGTGCGCCGGCCGCTCGCTCGTACCAGTTGCAGCGCATGGTGTCGGTCGAGTGGCGGGTGAACTGCCTCGAAGAAGTTCTCCGGCAGGCCGAGCCCGGCGGCACAGAGCCCGGTCAACCGGTCGGCGAGCCGGCGCACCGCAGTCGAAGTAGGCGGGGACGAGGCGCTGCAGCGGCGGGGACCTCCGCCGGCCAGAGGTTGGGGTGCGAAGAGCCGGTGCGCGCTCGGCGATCGACCGCCGGGTCGTCAGGTCGAGTCTGCTCCGGACCGAAGTTGAACGCCTCGAACAGGTCGGGCGGCGCCTCGACCCCGAGCGAGTAGGCGAGCGACTCGGCGCCGATCGCCGAGTAGCCGTTGTTGACGTCGGGCCTCGGCGAGGCGTAGCCGTCCTTGACCGCCTGCGGGAGGCGCGAAGAACTCGGTCGAGAGCGGCGAGCAGCTCGTCGACCAGCGTCGCGGTCGACGCCGTGGCCCACGACCTGGAAGAAGCCGACCTCGGCAGCGGCGCAGTCGAGGTCGGCGGCCGCGTCGGGCGACGGCGAGATCGATGAGCGGAACGGTCGAGGACATGTCGTGCTCCTTGCGGCTCAGGGCAGGGGCAGCTGGGTGTCAGTCTCGTCGGCGATGCCGAGTCGTGCCATGCGCCGGTTGTAGGCGAGGCGACCGGCCTGCTCGAGCTCGAAGGTGTGCATCGACGCGGGCGAGCACCCGGGCCCGGTCGTCCTCGGTGCCGCAGTACGTCTGTGATGATCTGGCGGCCGAGCTTCATGTGGAACTGCTCGTCGGGGATGATCCGGTCGAAGGTCTTCTGCACGTCCTCCGGCAGGCGGGGTCTGATCTCGAGGAAGGCCTGGCAGGCACCGAGCTCGCCGGTGAGGTTGTGGGCGGCGACCCGCTCGATGGTGTCGGCACCCGACGGGTACCAGACGTCGATCCACTCCTCCCACTCCGGCTCGGGCTTCCAGTGGTCGAGCGAGGTGATCGCCACGGCGGGCGAGGGCGCGCATGCAGTACTCGTAGTGGTCGCCTCGTCCTCGACCTGCTGCGCGAGCAGGACCAGGGCGTCGTGCTCGGGGGTGTCGGCCAGCCAGCCGCCGATGAACTGGCACGCGCGCAGCTCGTAGTACGCCTGGAACGAGAGCCACTCGACGAGCTCGTGCTCGGACAGCGGGCGGTTGAAGAAGGTCGCCGCCTCGGGATCGGCGAGCGCCGCCCGTTTGGCGTCGATGTGACCGACGAGCGCTTCCCAGTAGTCGACGGTCTCCATCAGCCGACCCGTTCCTGGAGGACCTTCGCCCGGCGCTCGAACAATTCCTCCGTCGCTGCCTGACCGGTGGCGATCACCGAGGCGACATCGACCGAGAGCACGGTTCGACGGCGACCAGCCGCCGGCCGTCGACCCACACCGAATCGACGTCGGAGCCGCTGGCGGTGAACACGAGGTGGGCGGCGACGTTGGCGTCGTGGTCGCAGAAGGTGGGGACGAAGTGGATCTGGTCGAGGTCGTCAGGGCCCGGTGCGCCGGATCGACGTAGGCCTCGAGCCAATCGAACAGGGCCATCGACTCGGCGGTGCCGCGCAGCAGACCGGAGTGCATGTGGCAGTTGTGCAGACCGGGGAGGACGGCGTGACCGGTGGTGTCGATCACCTCGGCGTGGGCTGCGAGCGGATGGGCGTCGACCGCCTCGACGGTGTCGACGGCGACGATCGTGTCGTCGACGAACAGCACCGAGCCGTTGGGGATCAGCCGGCGGCGAAGAGCCGGATCGGCGGCGAGCGGTAGCACGACGCCGCCGCGGAGGAGCACTGTGGGCACGCGACCATGCTCCCCGCCCGCAGGCGGCCGACGCAACGGCACCCGGGTCGCTTCATCGAGCGTTCACGGCTCGCCGCCCGGGCCGCAGTCACCGCTCGTCGCGCTCGGTCCGATCGTTGGCCGCGACCGGTGACACACTTCGGCGATGCCCAGTTGGTTGGTGATCACCCTGTCGTGGCTCGCCGTGCTCTCGCCGCAGATCTCTCGCATTGCCTACACGGTGATGGCGCGACGCGAGCGCGGCACGCGGCGACTGCCCGCTAGGCAACTCGAACGGGAGCCGGGGCAAGGGCCCCGGCCGCCGCCGGACGAGATGACGTCGGCGGGGCCCGTCGGCTCCCTCGGTCGTCAGGTAGGCGGTGTTCAACTCGCGTCGCGAGCGCCGTCTCGGAGCGTGCGGTCGTTCAGCTCGGTCGTCCGAGGATGCGTTCGGTCGCCGTCTCTCGGCGGGCGTCGAAGTGTGCCGTCTCGTTGAGTGTGAGCACGCCGGCCTTGCCCCGCTCATCGACTTCGATCCGTGAGATCGAGGCGTAGGCGATGTCGAACTTTCCCATCCCCTCGACCCCGAGCACGTGGGAGACGATCCGCCGGATCACGCCACCGTGACAGGCGACCACCACGTGCTCGCCCGGCGGGTTGGCGGCGAGCTCGGCCCACGCTCCTTCGATCCGGGTGGCGAAGGCGTGCGGGGAGTCCCACCCGATCGTCTCCCACTCCTGGCGAAGGATGCTCTGCCAGTACTCGCCGCCCTCGGTGCTGAGCAGTTCCGTCGGTAGGTACTCCTTGGCGAGACGATCGATCTCGTCGAGATCGCTGACCACGAGATGAGGATGGAGCTTCTGCTCGGGGTGGGCTCTGCCGTCGAGCAGACCGCCGATGGTCTGGATCGCCCGTCGCTTGGGCGAGGTGACGACGTGGTCGATCGGCTCATGGACGAGCCAGGACACCAACCGCTCCGCCTGCCACTCGCCGAGCTCCGACAGCTCGGGATCGGCAGGCCCGTCGGGGTTGTACGCCCGAACGGGCTGGGCATGTCGCACGAGGAGGAACTGCACGTCCGGCACCGTACCGATCTGACCGCCCTCCGACCGGACCCTGACTCCCCCCGACCGCGCCTGGTCGGTCTGCCTGGTCGGTCTGCGCCTGGTCGGTCTCCGCCTGGTCGGTCTGCCGCCTGGTCGGTCTGGCGCCTGGTCGGTCTGGCGCCTGGTCGGTCCGCGCCTTTCGGTCCGCACCGAACGGCGGAGGTCGGATCCGAAACGAGCATCGGCCCGAACCCACTGTGGGTTCGGGCCGACTTCGATCTCACGCGGCATCGCCTGGCGGAGAGAGTGGGATTTGAACCCACGGTGAGTTTCCCCACACACGCTTTCCAGGCGTGCCGATTCGGCCGCTCTCGCATCCCTCCTGGGTCCCGCGCCGGCTGCTCTCGGCGGCTGCCGCGGGAGGATGCAGGCTAGCCGAGAGCTAACCTGACGCAACTGCGTTCGCCGGGTGCGCCTGGCGGGTGTGGTGACGGTCGGGTCCTGTGCAACGCGTGCTCGCGAATCAGGTCAGGGCAGGAATGCAGCAGCCTTCAGCGGTACCACGTGTGTGCCGCAGGTCGCCTGGCCGTCACCACAGCCGCCAGGAACCCGTGAGTGCCGGAGGCGATGACTGGCGATCCCGGCCTGAACTGTGCTGTTCGATCGACGCGCCGCCGACGGCTCTCGCCGCTGCCTCCCCCCGGCTCTCGCCGCACCGGACGGTGCTCTTGGCACCGAAAACGCCAGGTGTCGTCGTTTTCGGTGCCCAGTGCGCCGATGGGGTGGGCGGGGACAGGCGGCGATAGATGGGCAGGGAGATGATGGGCCGAGCCGCGGCCGGGCGAGGGTCGCTAGCGAGGTCCGGGTCAGCGGGACAGGCGATCGGCGAGGCGGGTGGCCCGCTCGGCGAGGCGGGGAGCGCCGAGATCTTCGGCGGTCTGGGTGAACGCCTCGGTCGGACCCTCCCACCGCCAATCGTCGACGGCCCCGACCGGAACGTCGAGCTCGACGGTGGCGATCCGGCGGAACAGCAGCGCGCAGCTCGATAGTTGTCGCTGCAGCGTTCTTCGACAGCTTCGCGGCCCCGCGCAGACCGGGCACGTCCCACTAGCCCGACGCGGCCGGGATCTGCCTCGAGGTGCCCGTACCGGGCCGAGCACCGAGCGCCGCCGACTTCGCTCCCCAGCCGACGATCCCGGGGAACCCGTCGGCGGTGTCGCCGACCAGACCGAGGTAGTCGGGGATCGATGCCGGGCCGACACCGAACTTCGTCGTCGACCGCCGACTCGTCGAAATAGATCTCGCGCTTGCGACGGTCGTACTGCACGACCCGATCGCCGCGGACACATTGGCCGAGATCCTTGTCCGGGGTGACGATCAGCACCTGCTCGACCCGCTCGTCGGCATCGGCGACGGCAGCCGCCGCACCGAGCGCATCGTCGGCCTCCCACTCGACCATCGCCCAGGTCGTGACGCCCATCGCGACCAGCGCCTCCTCCATGCAGGGGGATCTGCATCAGCAGCTCCGGGCAGCATCCCCGCGCTGGTCTTGTAGCCGGCCCACAGATCGTTGCGGAAGCGACTCGATCACGTGATCGCTGGCGACGCCGAGTGGGTCGCCCCGTCGTCGATCATCTGCAGCGTCGAGCCGAGCACCCCGATCGTGGCGTCGAACGGCGCACTCGTCCTCGTGCTCGCCGCTTGGCGCTGCCGAAGTGCTGCCGGAACAGCTCGTAGGTGCCGTCGACCAGGTGCACCTTCATCCCGGCAGCCTGGCACGCAGCCGCCGCCCGGGCAGTCGCCGACCAGGCCGTCGCCGACGGCGGCAGCGCTAGCGTCGCCGATCGTGCCGAGCGGACCGACGTTGACGTTGCGCAGCGGGCGGGAGCGTTCGCTGCTCCGGCGGCATCCGTGGGTGTTCTCCGGCTCGGTGCAACGCACGACCGGCGATCCGGGCACTGGGGAGACGGTCGCGGTGCGCGGACTGCCGACGGACGGTTCCTCGCATGGGCGGCGTACAGCCCGCGGTCGCAGATCGTCGCCCGGGCCTGGACCTTCCAGGAACAGGACCACGTCGACGACGAGTTCGTCGCCGGACGAGTGCTCGCCGCAGCGGCGCGGCGGGCCCGCCTGGCCGCTACGACCAACGCCTGCCGGCTCGTGTTCTCCGAGGCCGATGGCGTCCCCGGGTTGATCGCCGACCGTTATGGCGACTGGGTCGTGATCGAGGTGACCAGCGCCGGCGCCGAGCGTTGGCGCGACACCCTGATCGGTGCGCTGACCGGACTTCCCGGCGTGGCCGGGGTCTATGAACGGTCCGAGTTGGAGGTGCGCAAGCGGGAAGGACTCGAACAGCGCAGCGGGCCGGTCGGCGGCGCAGAGGAGCCGCCCGAGCTGGTCGAGATCGTCGAGGACGGGGCGACCGCGCTGGTCGATGTCCGCCGCGGGCACAAGACCGGCTGGTACCTCGACCAGCGCGAGTCACGCCGCGCGCTCCGTCCGCTGGTCGCCGGTCGGCGGGTGCTCAACACCTTTTCCTACACCGGAGCGTTCAGCGTGGTCGCCGGACTCGGCGGAGCAGCCGAGACGGTCAGCGTCGACTCGTCGGGGCCGGCGCTCGCGCTCGCCGCCCGCAACCTCGAACGCAACGGTCTCCCGCCCGGCGTGCTGTGCGAGGCGGACGTGTTCGCTGAACTGCGCCGGCGCAAGCAGCTCGGAGAACGGTTCGGGCTGGTGATCCTCGACCCGCCGAAGCTCGCCCAGCGCGCCGATCAGGTCGACCGCTCGACGAGGGCGTACAAAGACCTCAACCTCCAGGCGTTCCGACTACTCGAACCGGGCGGGATGCTGCTGACCTTTTCCTGTTCGGGAGCGGTCGACGAGATGTTGTTCCAGAAGGTCGTCGCCGGAGCGGCGCTCGACGCCGGGCGCGAGGCCAGGATCGTCGGCCGTCTGCATCAGGCGAGCGACCATCCGGTGCACCTGGCGATGCCCGAATCGGCATACCTCAAAGGGCTGGTGATCGAAGTCGACTGACGCTCGGATCGCCCGCCGGCCACTCATTCGTACGTGTCAGGTGCTCGCCGCAGTCGGGCCGAACCACTCGCCACCCCGGTCCCCTCCCGTCGCCCCCACTCGCACCGCGCCCGGCTCTCGCGCCCCGTGCACCCCCACCCCACCCGCGCCTTTGGCGCTCTGGGCACCGAATACGACGAAACCTGTCGCATTCGATGCCAAGAGCACGTGAGAGACCGGGCGGAGCGGGCGGCGGGCGGGGCGGAGCGGGCGGGGGGGTGGGGCGGCCGGGGGGGCGGAGCGGAGGTGGGTCAGTGGATCTGGGTGCGGAGGCGGTTGATCCAGTCGTCGGCCTGGCGCCAGCGGGCATCGGCGTGGGCGCGGGCTTCGTGGGCCTGCTCACCGGCCGCCGGGTAGGAGCCGAGGAACTTGACCCCGCCCTGCTTGGCGTGGAGGTCGCGCACCGCGTCGGCGACCAGCTCGTCGGCGATGTGCCCGTCGGCATAGAGCACGAAGCAGTAGTCGCCCAGCCCGCCGTCCTTCGTCGGGCGCGAGATCAGGTTCGACAGGTTGATCCGCCGAGCGGCGAACTCCTGCAGGATCGAGATCAGGCTGCCCGGCTCGTCGGCCCGCTGGAACACGACGAGGCCGGTCTTGTCGTGTCCGGTCGGCGCCGGGATCCCGGTCTTGGCGAGGAGTACGAACCGGGTCTGGTTGCCCGGGTGATCGGCGATGTCGGTGGCGAGCACCTCGAGCTCGTAGAGCTCGGCAGAGGCGCGGGGCGACTGCGGCGAGCGTCAGCCCGCCCTCCTCGGCGACGATCTGGGCCGCTTCGGCGGTCGAGTTCGTCGCCCGCAGGTCTGCCTGGGGGAGCATCCGACGCAGGAAACCGTGGCACTGGGCGCTGGCGACCGGAATCGACAACACCGCCTTGACCTCGCCGAGCTGGGTCCCTCGTCGAGCCATCAGGCAGTGCTCGACGTCGAGGACGACCTCGCGTTGGATCAGCAGCTGGTGGTTGAAGGCGAGCTCGTCCTGGGTCAGGTTGACCATCCCCTCGATCGAGTTCTCGATCGCGACGAACCCGAGGTCGACGTCGCCGGCCTCGACCGCGTCGAGCACGTCGGGCATCGTGCGGTAGAGCACCAGCTCATGGGCGGCGAGGTCGGGCTGGGTGCGCAGCGCCTGCTCGGTGAAGGTGCCGCGGGGTCCGAGGAACCCGAGCCGCTGCTGGGAGGTTGCCATCGCCGCACACGCTACGGCCCTGGCAGGATGGACGATGAATGGATTCCGACCAGCTGCTGGCGTTGCTCCTCGATGTCCGCGACGGCAGGCGTGCGCCGGACGACGCCCTCGCCGAGCTCCGCCGGCTGCCGTACGCCGACCTCGGCGACGCCCGGATCGATCATCACCGCCACCTCCGCCAGGGCATGCCGGAAGCGATCTACGGACCGGGGAAGAGCCCGGAGCAGTGCGCCCGGATCGTCGGTGAGCTGCTCGCCCACGGCAGCGGACCGGTGCTGCTGACCCGCGCCGACGAGGCCCAGGCGAAGGCGTCGCTGGCGCTCCACCCCGACGGTCATCGACAGGCCCGATCGGTGCTCTGGCGACGGCCGACGGAGCTACGAGCTGAGCGCGTCGTCGTCGCCAGCGGCGGAACCGCCGACTTCCCGGTTGTCGAGGAGTGCGCCGTGACGCTGCGCGCCCACGGCTTCGAGCCGACCGTGCTCCACGACGTCGGCGTCGCCGGACTGCACCGGCTGCTCGCCGAACACGACACGATCGTCGCCGCCGACGCGGTGGTCGTCGTCGCCGGGATGGAGGGGGCGCTGGCCAGCGTCGTCGGCGGGCTGACCGGCGCTCCGGTCGTCGCCGTGCCGACGAGCACCGGCTACGGCGCGTCGTTCGAGGGGGTCACCGCCTTGCTCGGGATGCTCGCCGCCTGCGCCTCGGGGCTGACCGTGGTCGGGATCGACAACGGCTTCGGTGCAGCCAGCGCAGTCGCCCGGATCTTGCGCCGACGATGAACGGGCGGCGATGAGCCGGCGGCAACGAACGGTGTGGTTCCACTGCTTCAACGGGATCGCCGGGGACATGGCGCTGGGGGCGTTGCTCGACGCCGGCGCGCCGATCGAGCAGGTCCGGGCAGAACTGGACAGCCTGCCGATCGACGGTTGGTCGTTGCAGATGCAGCGAACGCAGCGAGGCGGGATCGGTGCCACCCAGGCGGTGATCGAGACCGCCGACACCGCCGGTCATCGTCACTTCGCCGAGATCGCAGCGATGCTCGGCGGTTCCCCGGCGCAGCGCCTCGCGCTGGCGGTGTTCGAAGAACTGGCCGAGGTCGAAGGGGCGATCCACGGTGTCGCAGCGTCCGAGGTGGAGTTCCACGAGGTCGGCTCGCTCGACGCGATCGTCGACGTCGTCGGGGTCTGCGCCGCGCTGGTCGCACTCGAGGTCGGCGAGGTGCACTGCAGCCCGATCGCGCTCGGCGGGGGAACCGTGCGCGCCGCCCACGGGACGCTTCCGGTACCGGCTCCGGCGGTCGTCTCGCTGCTCGCCCGCCGTCGCGCACCGGCGACCGGAGGACCGTTGGCGGTCGAGCTGGCGACGCCCACCGGGGTGGCGTTGATGACCGTCCTCGCCGAGGAGTTCGGGGAGATGCCGCCGCTGACCGTCGAACGGGTCGGCTACGGCGCGGGGACCAAGGACTTCCCCGAGCACCCCAACCTCGTCCAGGTCGTGGTCGGGAGCTCGAGCGCAGTGGACACGGGCGACGGTCAGCCGGTGCAACTGTTGGAGACCAATCTCGATGACGTCACCGGCGAGGTCCTCGCCCGCTGTGTCGAGGCCTTGCTCGCCGCCGGCGCGCACGACGCGTGGGTCACCCCGATCGTGATGAAGAAGGGTCGGCCGGCACACACCCTCCACGCGCTGTGCGATCCTGCGATCTCGGCGGACGTGCGCGCCGTGCTCGTGCGCGAGAGCGGCACGCTCGGCGTTCGGGGCGCGGTGCTCGACCGCTGGCCGCAGCGTCGCCGTCAGTCGACGGTCGAGATCGACGGACTCCCGCTGGCGGTGAAGCTCGGGGAGCACCGCCGCAAGGTCGAACACGACCAGGCTCGCCAGCTCGCCGACACCCTCGACCTTCCGCTGCGAACCGTGCTCGGCCGAGCCGAGCACGGTGACGACCACCACTGAGCTGCGCCGGTCCTGCGTCGAGCGGCGTTCGGCAACAGCCGGAGGTCAGCCCTGGGCGAGCGCGCCACGCACCAGGCTGTCGAGCTGTTCGACCTCGATCTCTCCGCTGAAGCGCAGCTTGACCTCGCCGTCGGCTCCGATCAGGACGAAGTAGGGGAAGCCGGGCAGGGCGTAGGCATCGAGGGCGGTGTCGTCGCTCGAATCGGCGAGCACCGGCCACGGCCAGCCGAAGTCGGCCAACCACGACGACGGCGGGAAGTGGGGTGCCCCGCTGGTGACGCGGGTCGACACGGCGACGATCTCGAGCCCCTCGGGCACCCTGCCGGACTCGTTCCACTCGAGCAAGCGGGGAACCTCGTTGTTGCAGTGCGGGCACCAGTGGGCGAGGAACACGACCATCGTCGGACCGCCCCCCGGAGAGATCTCGACCGGGGAGCCGTCGAAGGAGTACCCGCTCAGCGACGGGGGGACCAGGCCGATCGCCGGGTCGGCGGCTCCTCCGGTGGGCAACGCCGGTAGCGGCTCGCCGGACACCTCGACCGGCTGGCTCTCCGCCGGGACGACGCCACCGGCGACGGTCGATGCCGGGATCGTCGAATCGCCGGCCACCGAATCGTCGTCGCCACCGCCGAGCAGCAGGGCGAGGACGATCGCGACGGCGACCACCGCCACCAACCCGACGGCGACGAACAGCCGAGGCGAACGCTTCGGTGGTTGAGGCGGGGGCAGCGGCGGCATCAGATCTCCTGGTCGGCGGGACGGACACGGGTGAGCAGCAGGGCGATGATCGCGAGGAATCCGCACCCTGCCATGAACGGGATCGTGACGAACCCCATTCGGCGGAACCAGACGGTGGTGCATGGATTGTCGAGGGCGCAGACGTTCGACGGCTCCAGCGAGGGATACCACTCGACGAGGTAATGCCAGCTGGAGATGCACAACCCGACCGACGCGGCGACCAGCGCATACCAGCGCGCCGGGCGCCAGCGGGTCGTCCCGAGCACGGCGAGGACGAGCACCAGCGGGTACATCGCGAACCGCTGGTACCAGCACAGGCGGCACGGCGGAAGATGGACGACCTCCGAGAAGTACAGGCTCCCGCCCATCGCACTGACCGCCACCAACCAGGCCAACGGCACCGACGAGGGAGCGATCAGAGCGGCGAAGCTAGCGAGCGGCGGCACCCGCCCGCCGGCGATGCGGGCGGCGAACAGCACCACCGCGCCGGCGAGGGCGACGACGGCGAGGATCGAGAAGAACAGCTGCATCGTCAGTGCCGACACCTGTTCATTCTGCCGAGCGCTGCCGTTCTGGCAGCATCAACGTCGTGATCTCCCCGATCCTGAGCGTCGACTGGGTGCGGACGGCCTCGGTTCCGCTCGTCCTCGCCGACACCCGCTTCTACCTCGACGGGCGTTCGCCGCGCGCCGCTCTACGAGACCGCCCACCTCCCTGGCGCGGTCTTCGTCGACGTCGCCGACGACCTCGCCGATCACTCCCGACCGGCGACGGCCGGCCGGCATCCGCTGCCTTCACCAGGACACTTTGCCGAGGCGATGTCCCGGCTGGGGATCGGCGACGGCGACCTCGTCGTCGCCTACGACGATTCCGGCGGTGGGACCGCCGGGCGGTTGGTGGTGATGCTGCGCTGGATCGGCGTCGAGGCCGCACTGCTCGACGGCGGTCTTGCCGCCTGGACCGGTGCGTTGGAGAGCGGGCCGGGCGACGCCCGCGCCCGCGCCCGGTTCACCCCCCGCCGATGGCCGGCCGATCGGTTCGTCGACGCCGACGAACTGGCCACGCGAGTCCTCCGGGCGAGTGCTGCTCGACGCTCGCTCCGGCGACCGTTTCCGCGGCGAGACCGAGCCGGTCGACCCGCGGCCCGGTCACATCCCCGGGGCGCGCAACGCCCCGTGGCCCGAGAACCTCGACGCCGACGGTCGATTCCTCGACCCCGAACGGTTGCTCGATCGATTCACTGCGCTCGGCGTCGAGGAGGGCAGCGAGGTGGTCTGCTACTGCGGTTCGGGCGTGTCTGCCTGCGCCAACCTGCTCGCGTTGGAGCTCGCCGGCCATCACCGCACCCGGCTGTTCGTGCCCTCCTGGTCCGGCTGGTCGGCCGATCCCGAGCGGCCGGTGGCGACCGGGGAATGACCGCAGTCACGCTGTTCGACGATGCCGTCGTCGCGCTCCGAGCGACCCGCCGAAAGCGCCGCACCGCCGAGCTCGAGTGGTTCGAGGTCGCCTATCGCGTCTATCTCGTCGCCCTGTTCGGCGGCGGGCTCGTCGCCTGGTTGTCGTCGCTGGTCCGCGACGAGCAGCTCGCCGCCGGCGAGTTGGCCGACGTCCATCGCTACGGGCCGGCGGTCGGCGGGACGGTGGCGGCGGTCGCCGTGCTCCTCGGGCTGCGCTCGGGGGCACGCGGCGGACCGCTCGCACTGGAGGAGGCAGAGGTCCGCCACGTGCTGCTCGCCCCGGTGTCGCGGGCGTGTGCGCTGCGGCGCCCGGCGTGGCAGCGGATCCGGACGCTGCTCGCCACCGGCGCCGTCGTCGGGGCGGTCGCCGGCCAGCTCGCCGGCCGCCGGCTGACCGCCCCGCTGCCGGAGTGGGCGATGTACGGCGCGCTCGCCGGGGCGACGGTGGCGGCGATGTTCGTCGGCGTCGCCTTCGCCGCCCACGCGATCCGCTGGCGCGACTGGCAGGCGACAGCCGTCGGCCTCGCTCTCGTCGCCGCCCAGCTCGGATCGGTCACCGGTGTGCTCCCCGCCGGCCCGTTCGACACCGTCGGCAGCCTCGCCCTCTGGCCGCTCGGGGTCGAACCGGTCGACCTGATCGCCCCGACCCTCGCCCTCGCGCTGCTGATCGTCGGGTTCGCCGTGCTCGAGCGCCTGTCGGTCGAGCAGATCTCGCGGAGGACCTCGCTCGTCGCCCAGCTGCGCTTCGCGGTGACGATGCAGGACGTCCGCACCGTGATGCTGCTGCGCCGCCAGCTGAGCCTGGAGCAGACCCGTGAGCGGCCGTGGGTACGGATCCCGACGTACGGCCCCGCCTCCTGGCGGCGCAGCGCGCAGAGCATCGCCCGCTTCCCCGGTCGGCGCATCGGGCGGGTCGCCCTGTTGGCGGCGATCGCCGGGGCGGCCGACGTCGTCGCCTTCCGCGGGACCAGCCCGCTGTTCCTCGTCGCCGGGGCCGCCTGGTTCCTGGTCGGACTCGACCTGCTCGAACCGCTCGCCCAGGAGCTCGATCATCCCGACCTGACCGACGCCTTCCCCCACGAGCCCGGCAAGCTCCATCAACGCCTGCTGCTCGCCCCCGCGCTGGCGACCGTCGGCGTCTCGACGGTGGCGATCGCCACCGCGTTCGCGCTCGAGCCGTCGCCGACGACGCTCGCCGTCGGCGTGCTGTTCGGGATCCCGAGTGCGCTGGTCGGTCTCGCCGGGGCGACGCTCAACGCGATCGGCGGAGCGCCCGATCCGTTCGCCACCGGCCGGGAGAGCAACTTCCTCCCTCCCGAGATCGCCGGCCTGCACCTCGCCCTGCGCGCCGTCTGGCCGTTCGCGGTGGCGGTCGCCGGGAGCGCGACGATCCTGCTGGTGCGCGAGGCGGTCGAGCAGGGGCACGCTGCCACCGGTGCCGCGCTGCGCGCCGGGATCGGTCAATTGGTGATCGTCGCCTTCGTCGCCTACTGGGTCGAGCGACGGCTCGCGTTCCGCCGATGGTGGGCGAATCTGCTCGCCCAGGGCCGGGCGAACGCCCCCGGTGCGAGATCGACGGGAGCGAACTGATGGCTGCGGACTCGCCGCAATCGACCGAGATGCTCCACGCCGAGGGGCTGGAGAAGGACTACGGCGACGCTCCTGCGCTCTACCCGCTCGACCTGCGCATCGTTCGCGGCGAGATCGTCGCCCTCGTCGGGCACAACGGATCGGGCAAGTCGACCCTGCTCAAGATGTGCAGCGGTCTGCTCACCCCGACCGCCGGGGCAGTGCGGATCGGCGGCCACCCCGCAGGTTCGATCGGGGCGCGAGCGGCGATGTCCTACCTCGCCGACGCGCCGACGTTCTACGACGACTTGTCGGTGTGGGAGCACGCCGAGTACGTCGCCCGGCTCCACGGGGTCGAGCATTGGGAGCAGCCCGCCGCCGATCTGCTCGGATTCCTCGGGATCTACGAGCGGGCCGATGAGCTGCCGTTGCGGTTCAGCCGCGGGTTGCGGCAGAAGGCAGCGATCGCCCTCGCCTTGATCCGGCCGTTCGAGGTGCTCCTCGTCGACGAGCCGTTCGTCGGCCTCGACGCCGCCGGCCGCGCCGCGCTGGTCGAGCTGATCGAGCAGAACCATCAGGCCGGGGCGACGATCGTGGTCGCCACCCACGAGCTGTCGTTCACCGGTCGGGCAACGCGGATGATCGTCCTCGCCGATGGCCGCGTCGCCCACGACGGTACGCCCGATGGAGACATCGCAGCTCGACATCTTGGATGAACAGCGCCGCGATCGCCACGCGGCGTGCGATCCTCAACTACTCTCGCCGCTCATGTCCGAGTACGTGACCGTGAGCTCTTCGTCGTACGACCCCGCGGCGTTGGCCACCAAGCTGAACGAGAAATCGGCGGAGGGCTGGGAGGTCGTCGCGATCGTCCCGACTGGCGGCGACGTGACAGCGTTCCTCCGTCGCGGCGGTTCGGCGGCTTCGACGTCTGGGAGCGACGGCGGGTCGACGATCGCCGCTGCCGCGCCGGACGCCGAAACGCAGTCCGGCGCCGAGGCAGCACCGGAGACGGTCGACATCGGCACTCCTGATCCCTCGGCGTCCGCCGCCGTCGAGACGCCGGCGGAGCCCGAGCCGGTCGCCGAGCCCTCCGCCTGGGCCTACGAGCCGGCCCCGGAGCCCGAGCCGACCCCCGAGCCGGAGCCGGCCCCCGAACCGACACCGGAGCCGGCGGCCGCCGAGCCCGGCGGGTGGAGCTACGAGCCGACCCCGGCCCCGGAACCGCAGCCGACATCCGAGCCGGCGGCTGCCGAGCCGAGCCCGTGGTCGCCGGGCGAGCAGACCGCACCGGTCGAGACCTCCGGTGGATGGGCGGCAGCGGTCAGCGAACCGGCCCCCGCTCCGGAGCCGGAGCCGGCCCCCGAACCCGCCGCCGATCCGACCCCGGTCGGGATCTCCACCGAGGCGACGACGACGGTCGCCTCGGTCGACACGACGACGAGCTACACGCGCCCGAGCAGGCGGCCGAGCCCGCCTCCGCCCCGGCGGCGACGGTCCCCGCCGGCTGGTACGCCGATCCGTCCGGCCGATTCGAGCTGCGCTACTGGGACGGCTCGCAGTGGACGGAGCACGTCGCCCGCGGCGGCCAGCAGTACACCGACCCGCCCGTCGCCTGATCGAACGAGCACGAGCCGGGGCAGGGGACCGAGGTCCCCGGCCCCGGCTCGTTCGCGTCGATAGCCTGCGGGCCGTATGCGAGCGACGTCGATCGGCCACGCCGGGCTGCTGATCGAGACCCGGCAGGGCTCGATCCTCTGCGATCCGTGGTTCGAGCCGGCCTTCTTCGGCTCCTGGTTCGTCTTCCCCCGCAACGATCAGCTCGCTCCGGCGCTGCAGGCCAAGATCGAGCACCCCGACTACCTGTACATCTCGCACATCCACGCCGACCACCTCGACCTGGCGTTCCTCCGGTCGCACGTCTCACGCGAGACGACCGTGCTGCTGCCCGGCTTTCCCACCCGCGAGCTGGAGCGGATCCTGCGCAACCTCGGTTTCAGCGACCTGCGTCGGACCCGCGACGGCGAGGAGGTCGAACTCGCCGACGGCCTCAAGATCGCGATCCACGTCGAGACGTCGATCGCCGACGGCCCCGGCGGCGACTCGGCGCTGGTGGTTTCCGATGGCACCGCCCGGCTCGTCAACCAGAACGACTGCCGCACCCACGACCTCGACGCGCTCGCCGCCCACGGCCCGGTCGACCTCCACTGGCTGCAGTACTCCGGGGCGATCTGGTACCCGATGGTCTACGACGAAGCGCCCGAGACGATGCGCGAACTCGTCGACGCCAAGGTCGCCAGCCAGCTCACCCGCGCCCTGCGCTACGTCGAGCGGATCAACGCCCGCGCCGTGGTCCCCTCCGCCGGGCCGCCGTGCTTCCTCGATCCCGAGCTGTTCCGCTTCAACCAGATCACCGGCGACGAGCTGTCGATCTTCCCCGACCAGCGGGCGATGCTCGAACTGCTCGCCGAACAGTGGAAGGACAACGGGATCCTGGCGATACCGGGGACGACGATCGAGGTCGACGCCGAAGGGATCGAGGTCGTCCATCCGTTGCCGGTGGCGCAGGTCGAGGCGATCTTCGACGACAAGGCCGCCTACCTCGCCGGATACCAGGCCGACTACCTCGACTGGCTCACCGCCCACAAGGCCACCTGGCTCCCGCGCCGCGACGACCTGTTCGAGCGGCTGCGCGACTGGTGGGAGCCGCTGCTGGCGATGGCCCCGACGCTGTGCCGCGCGGTCGGCGGCAACGTCGTGTTGCGCGCCGGCGACCTGGCGGTGCTGATCGACTTCCCTGCCGGCGAGGTCCGACAGCATCGCGGCGAGCCGTACTCGTTCCGCTTCGAGATCCAGCGCGAGCTGGTCGAGACCGTCGCCGCCGACCGCGCCGTCGACTGGTCGAATGCGCTGTTCCTCTCCTGCCGGTTCCGGGCCTGGCGGGAGGGTCCGTTCAACGAGTACGTCTACAACTTCTTCAAGTCGCTGTCGGTCGAGCGGATGCGCCGAACCGAGGCTGAGGCGAAGCGCAAGCTGCTCCCGCCGGTCGACGGCTCGGAGGAGATCCGGCTCGGCGAGTTCGTCGTCGAACGGTTCTGCCCCCACCGCCAGGCCGACCTCGTCGCCTTCGGCGAGGTCGACGACGGTGTGCTGACCTGCACCCTCCACGGCTGGCAGTTCGACCTCGCCGACGGCGGACGTTGCCTCACCGCCGCCGATCGCCCGATCCGGGTCCGGCGCGCCGACCCGCCGGGTCGACCAGCGGACTGACCCGCGCTGAGGTCAGTGGACCCAGACCAACGACCTCATCGGCATCAGGTCCTGCGCCCAGATGTAGTCCATCGCGGCGACGCTGACCCGCACGCACCCGTGTGACGCCGGATAGTTCGGCACGCTGCCCGACCCGTGGACGGCGACGCCGTTGATGAAGTACTTCGGCCGGTAGATCTTGCCGAGGTCGCCCTCCCACCAGCCCTGCTCGCGCTCCCGGTCGACCTTGTGCTCGCCGTCGGGAGTGAGCGAGACCCCGCGGGCGATCTCGCCCGGTGAGTTCTGGTCCTCCTCCTCGTACGGGAGGCCGTTGCCGGTCGAGGCGTTGAGCACCCACAGGGTGACGCCTCGGCGGACGAAGAACAACAGCTGGCGGCTCTTGTCGATCTCGGTCAGGTCGCCCTCGCGGGCGGTGGCGACCGCACGGATCGGCATCGCCGAGATCGCCTCGGCGGTCGCCTGATCGACCTCGCCGGTCGCCGGCATCAGGCTGTACTTCTGGAACGCCATCACCGCCTGGCGGGTGGTCGTGCCGTAGGCACCGTCGACGCCGCTGAGCCAGAACCCGAGTTCGAGCAGCCGTTGCTGGAGTGCCTTGGTCGGTTCGCCGTCTGCCTCGCCGACGGCGACGATCGGCACGGCCAGCGGGGCGACCCGGGTGTAGCCGGCGAAGGGATCGACGGTGGTCGCCGGTAGCTCGCTCGCCGGTGGCACCTCCACCGTGGTCGGCGCCTCGGTCGTCGGCTCAGGGGCCACCGTCGTCAGCTCGACCTGGGCGAGGGTGGTCGGCGGGTCGGTCGCGACGAACGACGGCGGCAGCGTCGGAACCGTCGCCGGATCGGTTGGGCCGGCGCTCTCCGCCGAGTTCACCTGGCCGAGCGTCGAGGGGGTCGTGCCACCCGACCCGACCGTGGCGATGCTCTGTTCCGCTGCGGCTGCACCAGGGCTCGCGTCGCCGCCGCCACCGGTTCCCGAGCAGGAGACGGCGCCGATCGCCAACGCGGCGACCGTGGCGAGGGCGAGCAGGGACATCCGGCGGGGCTCCGTCACGATGCGCCAAGGCTAACCCGCTGTCGCCACTACGCCCCGGACGATGCCGATCTGGGCGAAGTTCCTCCCTTTGGTTGAGGTCGTCGCCTGGCGGGAGCAGGTCGCCAACGTCAGTAGGACGGCAGCTCGAACCAGATCGTCAGCGCATACTTGACCCCGTCGAGGAGTTCGCTCGACCGGTGTGGATGGGACACCAGCGACGGCCAGGCGAGCAGCTCGCCGACGGCCAGCGACTCGTTGGTCAGTTGCTGGCGGGGGAACTCGAGCACGCCGCCGCGATAGCCGTCGTTGAGTTTGATCGACGCCGAGACCTGGGCGATGTCGTGGTGGACACGCAGGCTGGTCTGCTCGCCGAGGGCGTAGCGGATGACGAATGCGTCACGCAGCCCGTGGTAATCGATCAGCGGCCAGGCCTGCTGGAGGATCGGCCAGATCCGCTCACCCAGGTCGCGTTCGACGTGCTGGTAGAGGCGGGGGCTGATCACCGCCAGCGAGACCTCGTGGCCGGGCACCGGATCGTCGGGTTGGGGCTCGAACGCGCCGACGGCCTCGGTGGCGCGGATCAGCGCCGCGCAGAACTCCGCCGTCCAACACCGAACGGCGTACAGCTCCGGGCCGATCTCGCGCAGCTCGCTGCGGTCGTCGATCGCCTGCCGATAGCCGAGGACGCGCTGGAGGTCATCGATCACGGTCGTCGATGCTGCCAGCTCCGAGCTGCTCGGCGAGGACGCTGCCGGTGACCACCCACGGGCGACGGGGTAGCCGCTCGACGGAGAATCGGCCGATGAGCTCCGCAGCCGTCGGCTGCTCGCCGATCTCGGCGAGACCGACACTGCGGGCGAGGGCGGCGAGCACCGCAGCCGGCGTGACACCGTGGGCACCGAGTTGACCGAGGGTCACCGCCAGGTCCCGCTTGGCCAGCCGGTTGCCGTCGGCACCGAGGACCAACGGGAGGTGGAGGTGGCTCGGCGGTGTCAGGCCGAGCAGCCGCCCGAGGAGCAATTGGCGCGGCGTCGAGCTGAGCAGATCGTCGCCGCGGACGACCTCGGACACCCCCTGCGCTGCGTCGTCGACGACGACTGCCAGGTTGTAGGCCGGGACCCCATCGTTGCGGCGGACGACGACGTCGTCGACGACCGCCGACCACCTACCGGCGAGCCGGTCGACGAACTCGATCCGTTCACCGTCGGCGTCGAGTCGGAGCGCCGCCGGTCGGCCGCTGCGTTCGAGGCGCTGACGCTCGGCGCTGCTCAGCCGGCGGCACGTCCCCGGATACGCGCCGTCGGGGAGCTCGCCGTGCGGAGCGCTCGCCGCGTCACGAATCTCGCGGCGGGTGCAGAAGCAGGGGTACAGCCGGCCGGCGGCGGACAGTTCGTCGAGCGCAGCCCGATACCGGTCGAAGCGCTCCGACTGCCTGACCACCGTCCCGTCCCACTCGAGACCGAGCGCGCCGAGATCGGCGAGCTGGCGCCGTTCGTGCTCGCGCGTGGCGGTGACCCGATCGAGATCCTCCATCCGGACCAGGAACGAGCCGCCGGCGGCGCGTGCCGAGAGCCAGGCGATCAGTGCTGTTCGCAGGTTGCCGAGATGGAGGTCACCGGTCGGGCTCGGCGCGAACCTTCCACTCGGCAGCATCGGCGGCAGTCTGGCGCGCCCAGCGACGTCGGCCCACCTGACGAGGGCTACTTTGTGGAAAGTGACTGCAGCGCTTCGGGCGAGCAGGTCGGTCGGGGAACTGGGGTCCCCGCCCCGGCCTCCGGCGACGGAACTGTGGCGCGAACCGATGGAGTGGTCCGCCCGTCTCGCGGTCGTGTCTGCCGCCGGTTCGCTGCTCGCCGCCGGTGCCGCTGGGTGGCGCTATCACGCGGCGGTCTCCGACCAGCTGGCGCTGGGCGCGATCGGAGTCGCCGCGGTGGTCTATGCCGGCGCCGCAGGGTTCGTCCTGATCGACCGGCTGCGCGCCGGCGGGGCGCTGTCGATCGGCGCAGCCCGCAGTCGGTTCGTCCTGTTCTGCGTCGTGGTCGCGATGTTCACGGCGGTGCCGTGGATCTCCGACGCGGACGGCGCCAAGCCGACCGACGAAGTCGCGTTGGCCTTCCCGCTCGGAGCGATCGGGCTCGGGGTGGTCGTCCTCGCGCCGGTCCGCCGATGGTTCGCGATCCACCTCGCCCTCGTCGGCGCGCCGACGGTGGTCTGGACCTTGGTCCGGCGCGACGCGTTCCCGGGGCGCACTGCACTGGTGCTGTCGATCGTCGCCGCGGCAGCGCTGCTGCACCGCGAGATGCACCGGCTCGTCCTCCGCACGCTCACCGTCCGGCTGCGCTACCAGGCGCTGCTCGACGCCGTGCAACGCGATCGGACCCGGATCGAGGAGACCAACGAACTGCTCGAACAGGCCAACCGCCGCCTCGGCCGCCAAGCCAGCCACGATGCGTTGACCGGCGTGCTCAACCGCCGCGGCCTCGAGCAGCGGTTGGAGCGGTTCCTCAACGACGCCCGCCTCGCCCAGCGTCACGTGACGGTGTTGTTCTGCGATCTCGACCGATTCAAGTTGGTCAACGACTCGCTCGGCCACGCCGCCGGTGACCGGATCCTGATTGCGGCCGCCGACAGGATCATCTCGGCGTTGCCCGACAGTTCGCTGCTCGCCCGCCTCGGCGGCGACGAGTTCGTCGCCGTCGTCTCGTTCCATCGGGCCGAGCGCGAACCGGGTGCGGCGGCGGTCTCGCTCGCCGACTCGGTGCGCACTGCAGTCGCTGCGCCGATCACGCTCGAGGATCGCGAGTTCGTCGTCACCACCACCGTCGGGGTCGCCCTCGTGCCGGTCTCCGGCGGTTTCGATCTCGACATCCTCCGCCACGCAGATCGCGCCCTGCACTACGCCAAGCACGCCGGCCGCGACCGGGTCGAGTTGTTCGGCGACCTGCTCGAGAGTGGCTCCGACCGACGGCTGGAGCATCAGCACCTGGTTCGGATGGCGATCGAGCAGGGCGACATCGTCCCCTGGTATCAACCGGTGGTCGACGCCCGCCGGCGCCGGATCGTCGGCGCCGAGATGCTCGCCCGTTGGGTCGCCCCCGACGGCCGCGTGCTTCCGGCGGCACAGTTCATCGACACCGCCGGGGAGACCGGGCTGCTCGACCGGCTGTCGGAGGTGGTGATCACCCGCGGACTCGACGATCTCCGTCGCTGGGATGCGGCCGGGTTACCCGACGGCTTCCGGGTCAGCCTCAACCTCCCGCCCCGGTTCGTCAGCCGCACCGCCCGGGTCGAACAGCTGATGCAGGTGCTCGCCGGCGCGCCGCACTCGCGGCTGATCGTCGAGGTCAGCGAACGGAGCGTGCTCGACGATCTCGGCCTCGCTGCCGACCGGCTGGCCGAGCTGCGGGCCTTGGGGATGCAGGTCTCGATCGACGATTTCGGGATCGGCACCGCCTCGCTCGCCCTGCTCCGCCGGATGCCGCTCGACGGCGTCAAGATCGACCGCTCGTTCATCACCGGGGTCGCCGACGAGCTGCGCGACCAGGCGTTGGTCGCCGGCTTCATCCGGCTGAGCACCGAACTCGGGCTGACCGTCACCGCCGAGGGGGTCGAGACCGAGCGGCAGGCGACGACCCTGCTCCACTTCGGCTGCGAGCTGCACCAGGGGTACCTCTACGGCGAGGCGATCCCCGCCGCCGGGCTCGCCGGATTGCTCGGCGAGGGCGGGGGCTTCGCCGGTCCGCCACCGGGAGCGACCGCCGGTTCGACCGGCGGTCGAACTCGGCTCGATCAACCGCGGGTGTTGCCGAGCCAGCTCTCGTAGAGCCCCGCGTAGATCCCGCCGGCGGCGACGAGCTGCTCATGGCTGCCGGCCTCGGCGATCCGTCCGGCGTCGAACACGAGCACCAGATCGGCTGCCTGAGCGGTCGACAGGCGGTGGGCGATCGCCACCGTCGTGCGACCCTCGCCGAGGCGGAGCATCGCCCGGGCGATCGCCTGCTCGGTGTCCGGGTCGACGGCGCTCGTCGCCTCGTCGAGGATCAGCAAGCCGGGCGAGGCGACCTGGGCCCGGGCCAGGGCGACGAGTTGTCGCTCACCGACCGACAGCTGGTCGCCGCGCTCGCCGACCTCGGTGGCCAGACCGTCGGGAAGCCGCGCCAGCCAGTCGTCGAGTCCGAGCTCGGTGAACGCCGCCGCGACCTCGTCGTCGGAGGCGTCCATCCGGCCGAGGCGCACGTTGGCGGCAAGGTCGGTGTCGAACAGGAAGCCGTCCTGGGGGACGAGTCGGACCGCGTTCAGGCGGGAGGGGGCGGCGATCTCGCGCAGGTCGACGCCACCGATCTCGACCACTCCGTCGGTCGGGTCGGCCAGCCGGCAGAGCAGCTTGGCGAACGTCGTCTTCCCCGAACCGGTCTCGCCGACGACGGCGACGTGCGTCCCCGCCGGAATCTCGATCGAGACGTCGTCGAGAACCAGCGGTCCGTCGTCGAGGTACCGGAACGAGACGTTGCGGGCGACGACGGAGACCGGCCCGCCGGCGAGCACGGTGCCCGGCTGCGGGTCGGGGACCTCGACCGGGAGGTCGAGCACGCCGAGGATCTTGCGGAACCCGGCGATCGCGTTCTGGGTCCGGTCGAAGCTCTCCGACAACTCGGCGAGCGGTTCGAGGAACAGGCTGACGAGGAACACCATCGCGATCAGCCGACCGGCACTGAGCCCCCAATCGGGACCGAACCAGGCGCCGGCGCCGACGACGGCAGCGACCGCAGCGGCTCCGAACACGTCGCCGGTGGGAAAGACCACCGCGCCGTAGACGTTCGCCCGCACCTGCTGGCGGTACTGCCGGTCGACGGCGCTGCGGATCCGGGCGTTGGTCCGCTCCTCCAGCCCGTAGGCACGGACGACGGCTGCGCCCATCACGCTCTCGGAGATCTCGGTGAGGACCACACCGACCTGGGTCCGGACCCGGTCGTAGGCGCGGATCATGCCGCGCTGGAGGAAGCGCATGATCGGCCACAACGGCAGCAGGGTGATCAGGACGATCGTCGCCAGCTGCCAGGAGTAGACGAACATCGCGATCAGCGTCCCGAGCATCAGGGTGATGCTGACCACCCAGTTGATCCCTCCCCACTCGAGGAACTGGGCGATCGTCTCGATGTCGTTGGTCACCCGGCTGACCAGCGCGCCGCGCCGCTCCTCGTTCTGGACCGAGATCGACAGCCGGTGGATGTGGGCGAAGGTCCGCCGGCGAACGCCGTAGAGCACGTTCTCCGACGCGCGCCAGAGCCGCAGCGAGGCATATCGCTGGGCGGTGGCGACGACCACGATCACGCCGAGGGCGACGAGGCAGATCGTGACGACGAAACGAAGGCGCAGCTCGCCGTTGTCGAAGCCGCGATCGAGCACCTGCTGGAACAGCAGCGGGACGGTCAATCGGCCGACGGCGGACAGGACCGCCATCGCCACCGTCGCCCACAACCCGACGCGGAACTCAGGAGCAGCGTGCAGGCCGCGGCGGAGCACCGCCAGCGAGCCCTCCTCGGGTGCCTCGACGACGGTGGTGATCCGAGGGGAGACGGCTGCGCTCATGTGCCGCTGACCGTGTCGAAGTCGGCGGTCGACGACTCGGCGAGCTCGATCGCCGCCAGTTCGTCCTCGAGCTCGGCGACCTCCGCCGCCTCGGCGGCGAGCCGGAGCTCCTCCTCCGACCGCTCGTAGGCGCGGACCATGCTCTCGTAGGCGGGCACGGCGGCGAGCAGTTCGTGGTGCGAGCCGACGGCGGCGACCTTGCCGTCGCTGAGGAACACGACCCGGTCGGCGAGGCCGATCGTCGAGTTGCGGTAGGCGACGACGATCAGGGTGGTCTGCAGCTCGTTGCGCAGGCCGGACAGGATCCGGGCCTCGACGGTCGGGTCGACCGCGCTGGTCGCGTCGTCGAGAATCAGCACCCGCGGCCGACGGACGAGGGCGCGGGCGAGGGCGACGCGCTGTCGCTGCCCGCCGGAGAGGGTGACCCCGCGCTCGCCCATCTCGGTCTCGTAGCCGTTCGGCAGGCGGCCGATGAACCGGTGGGCCTGGGCCAGCCGAGCCGCCGCCTCGACCTCGGCGTCGGTCACCGCGGCGCCGAGGGCGATGTTGTCGCGGACCGAGGTGGCGAACAGGAAGCTCTCCTGGAAGACCACTGCGACCTCGTTGCGCACGGTCGTCGGATCGAGCTCGCGCAGGTCGACGCCGCCGATCCGGACCTCACCGCTGCGCGGATCGGCGAGGCGGACGAGGAGCTGGGTCAACGTCGACTTGCCCGCGCCGGTGGCGCCGACGATCGCCACGGTCGTTCCCGCCGGGACGTCGAGCGAGAGGCCGTCGAGCACCGGGGCCTCCGCGTAACGGAACGAGACGTCGCGGACCTCGACCCCGAGCGGTCCGGGGGGCAGGCCGTCGCGTCCGGTGGAGGGGGTGAGGGTCACCGGCTCGTCCAACACCGCCCGGACCCGGGCGTAGCCGACCAGCGAGCGGGGGAAGTCGAACAGCAGATAGGAGATCACCCGCAGGGGTGCGGTGAGCAACGAGAACAGCGAGGCGAACTGGACCAGCACGCCGATCGAGATCGCGCCGGTGGAAATCCGCCACGAGCCGAGTGCGAGCAGCGCGACGGTCGCCAGATTGGGGAGCGAGTCGACCGCCGGATCGAAGTTCGAACGCACCCGACCCATCGCGATCCGCTGCTTGCGCAACTCGTCGGCCTGCACCGCCAGCCGTTCGACCTCGCGCTGCTCGAGCCCGAGGGTCTTGACCACCAGCGCCCCGTCGAAGCTCTCGTGGGCGACGTTGGAGACCTCGCCGACCTGTTCCTGGGCTCGCCGGGCGAGCGGCTCGAGGGTGCGGGTGAACACGACGTTGAGCCCGGCGAGGGTCGGGATCAGGGCGAGCCCGACGATCGCCAGGACCCAGTCGGTGACCAGCAGGGCGGTGGTCGCGATGACGATGATCAGCACCACCGCGGTCGAGTACGGCAGCGGATGGAGCATGTCCGTCGCCGCGTCGACGTCGGCCTCGGCATGGGCGAGCAGCTCGCCGGTCGGTGTCGAGCGGTGGTAGGCGAGGGGCAGCTGCTGGTACTTCTCGACCACATCGGTACGCAGCGTCGCCTGGGTTCGCCCGACGAACATCCCGGCGAAGAACCGCCGGGCGACGATCCCGATCCCGCGCAGGGTGGCGACGGAGACCACGACGATCATCGCCACGACCACCGTCGAGCCGCGCACGCGTTCGCCCGGCTCGAACGCCGGGGTGATCACCCTGTCGGTGACCCGGCCGAGAACGACGCTGGTACCGACGGTCATCGTCGCGTACAGCGCGGCGCCACCGACCGCCAGCGAAAACGGCAGCGGATGGACCTTGACGTAGTTGGCGACCAGGGCAAGGCCACGTCGGACGATCCGGCCGACCGGCGCGTCGGCATCGTCAGCTCGGATGTCGGTGGTCTCCACGTTGAGCTCCCCCGTGTCGTTCGCGTCGGCCGTTCACCCGCCCAGGCGTGCGACCGGCCTGCCACGGTACCGGTCGATCCCTGCCGGACGTCGACCGATTTCTGTCACTACTAGCGTCTCGCCGATGGGGGCACTCGACGGGCTGCGCGTGATCGATCTCGGCGTGCTGGTCCAGGCCCCGCAAGCCGCGGCGATGCTCGGCGACCTCGGGGCGGACGTGGTCAAGGTCGAACTGCCGAACTTCGGCGACCAGGCACGCTGGTTGCCTGCCGGTCCGGGTGAGGCGCGCAGCGCGTACTTCACCGCCTGCAACCGGGGAAAGCGGAGCGTGACCCTCGACCTGCGGATGCCCGTCGGACGGGCGGTGTTCCTGCGGATGATCGAGCAGACCGACGTGCTGCTGTCGAACTTCACCCCCGGCACGCTCGAGCGCTGGGACCTCGGGCAGGAGGTGCTCAGCGACCGCAACCCGCGCCTCGTCCACGGTGCCGGTTCGACCTTCGGCCCGATCGGTGACGACGCCGGGCGCGAGGGAGCAGACCTGTCCGCCCAGGCCGCAGCCGGGCTGATCAGCGCCACCGGAACCGACGACGGCGAGCCGACGACGATCGGGGTCACGATCTGCGATCACATCGCCAGCCAGAACCTCGTCAGCGGTGTGCTCGCCGCCCTGCTCGCCCGTGAACGCACCGGGCGCGGCCAGCGGGTCGAGGTCTCACTGCTCGGCTCGATGATCTGGGCCCAGGCGAGCGAGTACACCGGCTACCTGCTGACCGGCTCGGTGCCGGGGCGTCCGAACCATGGACACCCGATGATCCAAGGGGTGTACGGGATCTTCCCCTGCGCGGAGGGCGGCTGGGTGGCGGTGGTCGGCGTCGTCGGGGCGTTGCGGCGCAGGTTCTACGAGCTGATCGGACGGCCCGAGCTCGGTGAGGATCCGCGCTTCGCCGCGCCGGTGCTGGCGATCGCGGACAAGCTGGCCTTGTTCGAGGAGATCTCGGTCGCCACCCGCCGGCGCAGGCGCGACGACTGGTGCGCGCTGCTCGCCGCCGCCGGGCTGCGCTACGCGCCGGTGCGCGACTA
Source organism: uncultured Actinomycetes bacterium (assembly GCA_963754705.1). Taxonomy (GTDB): domain Bacteria; phylum Actinomycetota; class Acidimicrobiia; order Acidimicrobiales; family Ilumatobacteraceae; genus JAWKHV01. The sequence goes on from CAVWGZ010000001.1 coordinate 76,898, forward strand.
CGCCGAGGTGGTCGCCGACCCGCAGGCCTGGGTCAACGGCTACTTTGCCGAGGGCACCGATGCCGAGGGACGTCGACAACGCCAGGTGGGCACCCCGATCAGATTCGGCGAGACCCCGTCGAGGCTCGGTGCGGTGGCCCCCCAGCTCGGCCAGGACACCGAGACCGTGCTGCTCGAGCTCGGCTACGACTGGGACGAGATCGCCGACCTGCGCAACGCCGGAGCGATCTGATCGCTCCCTGCGAGCAAGTTCGAACAACGGGTTGACACGGCGGACCATCGTTGGCAGTATTCAATCATCCAGTTGAACAACCGAATGATTGAATACAACGCGAACAGCGATGCGCGCTGACCCGCTCAGTCAGGTCTTCGCCGCACTCGCCGACCCCACCCGCCGGGCGATCCTCGAGCGGTTGGCGCTCGGCGAGGCGACGGTCAACGAGCTGGCCGAACCGTTCGACGTCAGCCTTCAAGCAATCTCGAAGCACCTCCAGGTGCTCGAGCGAGCCGGGTTGATCACGAGGGGACGCGATGCCCAGTACCGGCCGTGCCGGCTGGACACTGCGCCGCTCGAACCGGCTGTCGACTGGATCGAGCGTCATCGAGCGGTGTGGAACGACCGCTTCGATCGACTCGGAGAGCACCTCCGCACCATCCAGCAGGCCACGCCGCCGACCACACCGAAGGACCCCGACCGATGAGCAATCCTCCCACCGACCTCGCCGACCTCGTCTACGAGCGGATCTACGACGCTCCCGCCGCGCTCGTGTTCGAGTGCATGACGACCCCCGAGCACCTGACCCACTTCTGGGGACCGGTGGGCGTCAGCACCCCGATCGAGAACATCACCGTCGACCTACGGGTCGGGGGTGCGTTCGTCACGATCATGGTCAATGACGCCGACGGCGAGGAGTACGCCAGCCGTGGCGTGTACACCGAGATCGATCCGCCGCACCTGCTCACCTTCGCCGAGTCGCTCGACTCGGGAGCGATGACGACCTCGATCACCTTCACCGACCTCGGCGACGGCCGGTGCCAGACGGTCACCACCCAGCGCAATGTCCCGGAGATGTTCCGCTCCCCCGAGTCCCAGGCCGGAATGCAGTCGAGCTTCACCCGCCTCGACGACTACCTCGCCCGACTCCAGTCCTGACCCGGCCCCGCCGTCGCCCCGGACGAACGCGCCCCGCTGCACTCGCTCTCACCTGATTCACGGCGAACGCCCCGAATCGGGACCGAGCGGGTCGCGTTCGTCCGGCGCCGCTCGGCCGAGGCGAGGCCGGCCCCGATGTCGCCGGTCGTCGACCAACGTGGCGGGCGGGGTGGGCGTGGGGTGACGGGTGACCATCACCGGTCCGCCGGGAGCCGCGCTGGGCTTCGGCGACGAGCTCGATGAGCATCCGGCGGTACTCGAGGCAGCCGAGGTCGGCGCGGGTGTGCAGTTCGGCGCGACGTCGAGCGGCAGATTGGGGTCGTCCATCTGTTCGAGGATCCACAGGTCCTCGACCCCGACCTTCGTCTGCAGCTCGAACGCGGCAGCGATCCGAGTCTCGTCCCCGCCGAGCGGGTAGGCGTGGACCATGCACCAGATCGAGGTGTCGTCGTCGACCGGACAGACGAACGACCAGATGAAGTCGGAGCCGTCCGGTCGGTCGAGACGGAGCAGGACGCTGAACGGCGCGCCGACCTCGTACACCGCGCCGGTGAGCACCGGCCGGTCGAGATGGGCGCCATCGACCATCTGCTGGTCGGTGACGTGCAACCGCCAGCCGTCGCGGCGCACCGCCAGCGTCGGCGTGCCGTCGTCGGCGGCGCCGAAGGTTCCGTGATGGAGAAACGGGAAGTGGGCGGCGTCGAGGAAGTTGTCGGCGAGGATCCCGGCGCCGACCCGGGTGGTGAACGGTCCGGCGGTGAACACGTCGTTGCCGTCGTCGAGGTACGCCGCGTCGTCGAGCAGCTCGCCGATCGGGTCGGCCTCGACGCAGAGCCAGACGAGACCGAAGCGAACGGCGACCATCGCCGTGGTCACGCACGCCTTCGGCGGCACCGGCACCTCGGGGGAGAGCGCCGGGATCGTCGTCACCCGCCCGTCGGCGGCGAAGCGGTAGCCGTGGTAGGCGCACTCGAGCTCGTCGCCGATGATCCGACCGGCACTCAGCGGGACGAGCCGGTGCGGGCAGCGGTCGCGTAGGGCGACGAGTTCCCCGCCGAGCCGGGCGAGCACCCACCGCTCACCGAGCAGGCGCACCCCGAGCGGCGCGGCTGCGGGGACGTCGGACTCGAACGCGACCGGGTGCCACCACCGTCGCAACGCCGGATGGGTGTTGGTCAGCATCTCCGTCACCTGGCCACCTCCTCGCCGACCGTCGAGCGTCGCCAGCGAGCGTAAGTGCGACGTCCGCACGTCGTGTCACGGCGATGTGAACGTCGCACCGTCGCAGTTGCTCGGCGACAGCGATCCGGACGAGCCGAGCGCGGCCGATCGTTGCCGAGAATCCCCGATTCGAGCGTCGAATGGGTGAGTCGAGGTGCCTCGCCTGGTTCTCGGCAGCGTTCGGCCACGGGAGACCGCGCTCGGCGCCGAGCGCGTCGACGGATCCGACGCGGATCCCTAGGGTGGCCGCATGTCAGCGCCGACGATCGCCTCGCTGCGCACCGGCCGGCGCGTGCTCGAGATCACCTGGGACGACGGGGTGGTCACCGAGTATCCGTGGATCTGGTTGCGTGACCATGCCCACGACGCCGACACGCTCCATCCGGTGACCCAGCAGCGTCAGCTGTACACCGCTGCCGTTCCCGCCGACCTGCGCGGCCGATCGGCGGCGATCGACGGCTCGGCGGTGCGCGTCGTCTGGTCGGACGCGGAGGATTCGCTGCTGCCGCTGACGTTCCTCGCCGAGTTCCGCATCGCCGAGCAGGCCCGGGCGACGCGGCGCGAGGGGATCACGTTGTGGGACGCAGCGGCGATCGGGGAGACGCCGCCGACGGTCGACTACGAGGCGGTGATGACCACCGAGGACGGCGTCGCCGACTGGCTCGCGCTGACCGCCGAGTACGGCTGGTGCCTGGCGGTCGGCACCCCGCCGACGAGCGAGGCGAGCGAGGCGTTGCTGCGGCGGATCGGCTACGTGCGGGAGACGATCTTCGGCGGGTTCTGGGACTTCACCGCCGATCTGGCCAAGGCCGACACGGCGTACACCACCCTCGAGCTGCGGCCGCACACCGATGGCACCTACTCCCATGACGCCCCCGGGGTGCAGCTGCTGCACTGTCTGCAGTTCGATGGCAGCGGCGGAGAGTCGACGATCGTCGACGGGTTCCGGATCGCCGAGACGCTCGCCCGCGACGCACCGGCCCACCACGCCACCCTCAGCGAGGTCGTCGTCCCCGGCCAGTACATCGGCGACGGCTCGCACCTGCTCGCCGCCCGGCCGGTGCTCCGCCACGACCACACCGGGACGCTGGTCCAGGTCTCGTTCAACAACTACGACCGGGCACCGTTCCTGCTCCCGGCCGACGAGATGATCGCCTTCTACGACGCGCTGCGGGCGTTCGAGCTGCTCGCCAACGACCCTGCGAACCAGTGGCGTCACGTGCTCGCTCCGGGCGAGGCGATGCTGTTCGACAACTGGCGGGTGCTCCACGGTCGAGCCGCGTACAGCGGCGTGCGCCGGATGTGCGGTGGCTATGTCAACCACGAAGATGTCGAGTCCCGCCGCCGAGTCGCGGCGGCGACCTCGGCCGCGCCCGAGTTCGCCGGTTGACCTGGCCGTCGTCCGAAGAACAAGCGACATCGCCACGCCCCGAGCGCACCCGGAACGGGCGGAGGGCGGGGGTGCCCGCCGGCCGGGTCCCTTGAACCGCTCGTCGTCGGTTCGATCAGTACTCCGTCGTTGTGAACTGCGTTGGAGGAGTATCTGTGCGGCGAGTCCTCGTTCGATCGATCGTCGCGTTGGCGTGCGCACTGCTCGCCACCCCGCTCGCGGGGGTGACGCCGGCGCACGCCGTGGACACCTTCGCCGTGACCGCCCCGGCAGAGAACGCCGTCTGGTACACGGGCGAGACGAAGACGATCACCTGGACGGTCGCCTCCGAGACCGGGGCGTACACCCTCGAGCTGTGGGGCGCGTCGGCGAGGATCGCGACGATCGGCTCGGGAACCGACATCACCGCCGGGACCCATCGCTGGACGATCCCGCGCACGATCGAGACGTTGATCGCCGAGGACGTGACGGTCAAGCTCGTCCCCGCCGCCGGCAGCGCGGTGAGCTCGGCGTCGTTCGATCTCCGGCGATCGGTCGTCCACGGTGTCTACTCCTGCCCGACCCAGTTCATCCACCAGCATTCCCACGTGTTCTGCCTCGACGGCGGGGTGCCGATCCGCCGGCTCGAGGCGGGACTGAGCCAGTTCGTGTTGTGGACCCGCTCCGGCGACCTCGGCGGGCCGGTCAAGGTCGAGCTGATCCGCACGATCGACGGCAAGACGACGGCGACGGTCGTCGCCAAGTCGCTCTACGACGACGGCGTCGAGACCTTGATCATCCCGGCGAAGACCAAGCCGGACACCGGCGAGGCAATGACCTACCAGTGGCGGGTGACCCCGCTCGCCGGTGGCCCCTCGGCGACCAGCCTCTCGTTCGCCGTCATCGCCAACAGCACCTCGGTCCACGTCGGCGAGCCGTTCATCCCGGAGGAGGAGCCGACCTACACCGCCGGGGAGGGGGTCGGGCTGTCGTGGGGTTCGCCGTGGCGTGAGGAGCTCGGCGGAGTGACGTTCAAGGTCGAAGCCAAGGCCTCGGGCGGCAAGGTGATCCCGATCTACACCGGCGGCTACGGCATCGGGCCGGAGTTCGAGTGGCGTCCGCCGGCAGCGGGGACGTACACGATCACGGCGACCAACCTGACCTCGAAGCTGAAGGGCACGGCGACGCTGGTCGCCGTCGCCCCGCCGGCCCAGGTCGTCCGCCAATCGGCACCATCCGATGCGACGGCGACGATCGGCCAGCCGATCACGATCTCGTGGGACTTCTTCGACGGACCGTCGGACGAGACGGCCAACGACAGCTACCTCCCGGTCGACGTCTCGCTCGTCGCCTCCACCGGCAAGGTGACCAAGCTGTACACCGCCTACTCGGGGGCGTGGGACGAGCCGGAAGAGTTCGAGTTCGAGCGGCAGTTCACCTACGGAGAGGCCATCTGGCGGCCGGCTGCGTCGATCGCACCGGGGACCTACACGCTGAAGGTCAACGCCACCGGCTCGACGGTGACCTCCGATCAGTCGATCACGATCGCCGCTCCCAGCGCGCTGACCACCGACGACCTGTCGAACAGCTCCGCCGAACCAGGTGAGGTCGTCGAACTCAGCTGGAACGTCACCGACGACGCCGAACTGCCGGTCGACATCAGCCTCGTCCCCAGCGGCGGCAAGGCGATCGTCGTCGCCAAGAAGCTCGTCGCACCGGGCAACACGACCTCGGTGACGGTCCCGGCCGGGACCGCTGCCGGCAGCTACGCGCTGACCGTGACCACCGTCGACAAGTTCGGCACGTCGAAGACCGCCCTCACCGCCAACGAAGCCCTGACCGTCACCGCGCCGTCGGTGACCGTCACGGCGAGCTCGACCGTCGCCCTTGGTGGGGATCTGACGGTCGAGTGGGACTACGCCGACGACTCGCGCCTGCCGGTCAAACTCGAGCTGTTCGTCGACGGAGCGACGAAGGCAGCGGCGACGATCAGCAAGTCGGCCCCGACCGCCTCCCCCGGCGAAGGCAGCCTGGTCTGGGCCGTTCCCGCCAAGCTCGCCGCCGGCACCGGCTACGTCGTCAAGGCGACGCCGATCGGACCGAAGTCGGCAGCCACCGCCTCGTCCTCGGCGGTCGCCCTCGTCGCCCCGACGATGGCCGTGTCGGAGACGCCGATGTCCGGTGGGGTGACGGTCGGCCAGACCGTCCGGTTGCAGTGGACCGCCGGGACCGGCGTCGACCAGACGACCACCGTCAGCCTGCTCAAGGGGACCAAGGTCGTCGCCAAGCTCGACGCCAAGGCACTGACCGTCAACGGCGGCGGGCTGTTCGTCTGGCTCGTCGGCGCCAAGCTCGTCCCCGGCAGCGACTACTCGATCCGGGTCACCGACAACGCCAACAAGGCGATCACCGACGATTCCTCGACGTTCGCGATCCTCGCCAACCAGACCACCGCCGGGTGACGCCGGGAACAAGGCGACACCGGCGCGGCGTTGCACCAGTCGTGCCACACCGCTCGTTCGCCCTGTCAGTGCTCGACCTCGCCCCGGTGAGCAGCGGTTCGACGGTCGGCGAGGCACTGCGCGCCTCGATCGAGCTCGCCGCCCGAGCCGAGCAGCTCGGCTACCACCGGCTGTGGGTCGCCGAACACCACAACATGCCGGGGATCGCCAGCTCGGCGCCGGCGGTGCTGCTCGCCCACCTCGCCTCGGCGACCTCGACGATCCGCCTCGGCTCGGGCGGGGTGATGCTGCCCAACCATTCTCCGCTCGTCGTCGCCGAGCAGTTCGGCATGCTCGAGGCACTCCATCCCGGACGGATCGATCTCGGGATCGGTCGGGCACCGGGCACCGATCAGCTCACCGCCCAGGCGTTGCGTCGGACCAACCGCCTCGCCGCCGACGACTTCCCCGAGCAGTTGACCGAACTGCGCGGCTACTTCAGCGGCCAACTACCTCCGACCCATCCGTTCCACCGGGTGACCGCCGTGCCCGGGCGCGGCGACGAACCGGAGCTGTGGCTGCTCGGCTCGAGCGATTACAGCGCCTACGCCGCCGGCGTGCTCGGGCTGCCGTTCTCGTTCGCCCACCACTTCATGGCCGCGAACACGATGCCGGCGCTCGCCGTCTACCGCCAGGCGTTCGAACCGTCGGCCGAGCTCGCCGAACCGTACGCGATGTTGGGTGTCGCCGTGATCTGCGCCGAGACCGACGAGCAGGCTCGCCGATTGGCCAAGCCCGGCCTGGTCTCGTTCGTCCGGCTCCGCCAGGGGCGCCCGACCGCGCTGCCCTCCCAGGACGAGGCCGACGAGCACGTGTTCACCCCGCTCGAACAGGCACTGGTCGACGAACGAATCGGCAACCAGATCGTCGGCAGCCCGGAGACGGTCCGGCGCGAACTGGTCGCGCTCGCCGACCGGACCGGGGTCCAGGAACTGATGTTGACGACGATGGTCCACCGTCCCGCCGATCGGATCCGCTCGTACGAGTTGATCGCCGAGGCGTTCGATCTGGCGCCGGTCGCCCTGGCGGGCGCGAGCAACGAGGAGGCCCGATGAGCATCACCGTGTCCGCCGGACTGGCATTCGCCGCCGCCCATCGCAACGGCGTGCTGGTCACCGCCCGAGCCAACGGGCGGCCGCAGCTGTCGAACATCATCTACGCCGTGCGCGGCGACGAGGTGCTGATCTCGGTCACCTCCGGACGGGCGAAATACCACAACCTGCTGCGCAATCCGGCGGCGTCGCTGTACGTCACCCAGGAGGACTTCTGGGCCTATGTCGTGCTCGACGGCGAGGCGGTGGTCAGTCCGCCCGCCGCCGACCCGCACGACGCGACCGCCGAGGAGCTGATCGCGTTGTACCGCGACCTCGCCGGTGAACACCCCGACTGGGACGACTATCGCCGGGCGATGGTCGCCGAAGGGCGAGCCGTCGTCCATCTCACGGTCGCCTCCGCCTACGGCATGCTTCCCGCCTAGCGAACGCGACGGATCCGGGCGCTGCACGAGGGAACCGGCCGGAGCGGGACAGACTGGGCCGATGGCGGACGATCGACCGAGGGTGGTGCTCGTGCTCGGCGCCGGCGGGCAGGTCGGTGTCGCCTTCCATGCCGGTGTGCTCGACGCGTTGCGTCAAGCGGTCGGTTGGGACGCACGATGCGCGCCGCTGATCGTCGGCACCTCCGCCGGGTCGATCACCGGGGCGATGCTGCGCGCCGGGTTCTCCGTCGAGGATCTCGCCGCCCGCGCCCGTGGCCGACCGTTGACGCCGAACGGCGCAGCGATCGCCGCTCGGATCGGGCTCGGCCCGCCGACCCCGCTCGCACCGGCGCCAGGGGGAGCCCGGCGGATCGCCTCGGTCGAGCGCATCGCCCGCGCCTGGAGGGCTCCGTGGAACGTCCGTCCCGGCTCGCTCGCCGCGGCGCTGCTGCCCACCGGTACGGCACCGCTGGAGCCGATCGCCGCCCCGTTCCGCTCGCTGTTCGGCACCGACTGGACCCCGATCCGTTCTGGGCGGTGGCGGTCGACCTCGATCGCGGCGATCGGATCGCGTTCGGCGCCGCCGGAGCGCCGCCCACCGACGTTCCCTCGGCGGTCGCCGCCTCGTGTGCGATCCCGGCGTTCTTCGAACCGATGTCGATCGGCGGACGCCGATTCGTCGACGGCGGGGTGCACTCGACGACCAACGGCGATCTGGCCAAGCGGCTGCCCGACGGCGATCGTCCGACGCTGGTCCTGATCAGCGCCCCGATGTCGGTCGCCCGGGGGAGTCGGGTCGGGGTCGACGGCGCCTTCCGTCGAGCCGTCGCGCTGCAGGTCGCCCGCGAGGCCGCCGGCCTGCCGCGGCCGCGGGATCTCGGTCGTCGCCTTTCAACCCGGGAACGGGGAGCTCGAGCTGATGCGCGGCGGCTCGCTCGATCCGGCGAAGATGCCGGCCGTCTGTGAGCGGGTCACCGAGTCGGTCCTCACCCGTCTCGAGCGACCGGGCGAGGCCGAGAAGCTCGAACCGCTGCGCACCGCCGCCCGCTCCTGACCCCCAGTCACGACTTGGCGTCGGACCAGCGACGGACGACCGAGACGTCGGCGACGAACCGGACCCCGCTGGCGGGTGCCCACCCGGCAGCGGACCGTTCGAGACACTCGACGAGCAGCTCGGCGACCTCGCCGCCGCGTTCGGCCGGGGCGTCGACGAGCAGCTCGTCGTGGAGGCAGAGGACGATCGCCGCGCCGGTGTCGACGAGGCGAGCGCGAACGGTCACCGCCCATCGCTTGAACAGCTCGGCGGCCGCTCCTTGGACGACGGCGTTGCGGGCGAATCGACCGCGAGCGGCGGCGACGGCGCGCGCCTGGCGGTCGTCGGCGGTCGGTGGCGTCGGCCACATCCGCACCCGACGGCCGCCGTAGGTGATCACGTCGAGTCCGTCCTGGCCCCGTTCGTCGGCGGCACGGAGGTACCCCATCGCCACCGGATAGGCAGCCTCCAACCCGCGCAGCGCCTGCCCGGCGTTGCCCGAGGTCTGCCCGTACATCGCAGCGAGCACGGCGATCTTGGCGACCGAACGCTCGACACCCAACCGGCGTGCGATCGGGGCGTAGAGGTCATCGGCTCCGGCCGCCTGGGTCAGCGCCGGGTCGCCGGAGACCGCAGCGAGGACCCGCGGCTCGATCTGACCGAGGTCGGCGCGAACGAGTACGCGTCCCGGCTCGGCGGCGACCGCGCTGCGCAAGTCCCCCGGCAGGTTGTGCAGCCCGGCCTGGGCGGTCATCCGCCCCGCCGCACCGTCGGAGCCGGTCCAGCCGCCACGCAGCCGACCGTCGCCGCCGACATGCGTGTCGAGCCAGGTGAATCCGTAGGTCGTCGCCACCCGTTCGGCCTTGCGCCAGGTGAGCAGGGCGTCGACCAGCGGCTCAGCGCTGCGCAGCGACTCCAGCCGCCAGGCGCGAGTGTCGGGCAGGTCGATCCCGACCCTGCGCAGCAGCGCTTTGACATCGGCCGGATTGCGCAGGTCGGTGCTCCGCCCGGCACCGGCGAGGTCGAGCACGACGGCGTCGCGCGCGACGCGGCGGGCCCGTTCGTCCGCCTCGTCCTCCGGCCGCGGACCGACGAACGATTCGATGATCGCCTCGGCCGCAGCCACGTCGATCGGCAGGCCGGTGGCGGCGAGCTCGACACAGAGCAACTCGGCGGCCGATTCCGACCGGGCGGTCGATCGGGCTCGTTCGCCGTCGAGCCGATCGAGCTGGCGGGCGGCGGCGCGCCCGGCGGTTGCTGCCCAGCGGGCGAGCCGCGCCGGATCGCCGGCCCAGCCACCCGAGGTCCATTCCGGGCGGAGGTGACCGTCGGGCCGTACCGGTTGGTCGAGATCGGTGCCGTCGTCACCGTGGTCGTCGAGCAGTCCGAGCTGACCCATCGCCGGGATCGTCGCCGGGTCGAGACCGCCGAGCGCTGCCCAGACCGTCGCCGGATCGGACTGCCATCCGCCGAACAACAGCCGGTGTACCGCAGCCAGATCCCAACAGGTACCGATCCGCACCCCTCCGGCGAGGAGCTGCGCGGCGGTGTCGTTCGACCACCAGACCCAACGCGGGCGGAGCTCGGACTCGAGCCGTGCCACGATCTCGATCGGGTCGCCGCCGACGGCGAATGCCTCCGAGCCGACGGCCAGCCCGACCCCGATCCCTGGGGCGAGAGCGACGCCGAGCGGGTCGCCGCGCCCGACGCCGCGCGCCCGGCAACCGGCGACGACCACCTCCGGATCGGAGACGGCGATCACCTCTGACCGCCTGGAGGAGTCGGTGACGTCCGGATCGGTCACGCGCTCGGTCGCTCGTCCGGCCCGTCACGCTCCATCGCCGTAGTCTCGCGGCGATGCCCGCTGCACTCGAACCTGCGCTGCGGGCTGCGGTCGAGCGGGCGATGGGGCAAGCGGTGTCGGCGATGGCGGTGGTCCGCGGCGGGGACGTCGCCGCCGCCTACCGGGTCGAGCTGGCGGATGGTTCGCGGGTGTTCGCCAAGACCCACCCTCACCCCCCGGCGAACTTCTTCACCACCGAAGCCAACGGACTGAGCTGGCTGCGCGAGGCGGGCACGCTCCCCGTCCCGGAGGTGCTCCATGTCGCCGACGGCGACGAACGTGAACCGGCGATGCTGGTCCTCGAATGGATCGACGAGGGCCGCCAGGGTGTCGACGGTGACGACGCGTTCGGCGATGCGCTGGCCCGGTTGCACGCCGCGGGTGCTCCGTCGTTCGGCCGCGAGGATCGGCGCACGACGGGCAGCCGGGGACTGCCCAACGAACCGCAACCATCATGGTCGGCGTTCTACGCGAGCAATCGATTGTTGCCGCTCGCCCGGCTCGCCCGCGATGGCGGAGCACTGTCACCGGCGACGATCGAGCGGCTCGAGCGGCTCGCCGTCGGGCTCGATCGGTTCGATGACGGCGAGCCGCCCTCGCGGCTGCACGGTGATCTGTGGGGCGGCAACCGCTTGATCGATCGCGCCGGGCGGAGCTGGCTGATCGATCCGGCGGCGCACGGCGGACACCGCGAGTACGACCTGGCGATGATGCGCCTGTTCGGCGGGTTCGGGGCCGGGGCCTTCGCGCGCCTACCACGAGCGGTACCCGTTGGCGGTGGGTTGGGAGGAGCGGATCGCACTGCACCAGATCGCTCCGTTGGTCGTCCATGCGATCAAGTTCGGCGGGGGCTACGTCGCTGCAGCAACGGCGGCGATCGACCGGTATTGACGCCGACCGTGACGTCGGGGCGGTCCGTCGGCCCTTCGAAGAGATGACGGTCAGCGACCGACGGCGCGTTCGAGCTGGGCCTTGTTCATCTTCGATCGGCCCTTGATCCCACGCTGGCGAGCTTCGTTGTACAACTGGTCACGGGTCCGTCCTCCCGGGCCGCTGTGCGAACGCAGCCCACCGCGACGGCCGGAGGAGATGTCGTCCGTCGATGTCCGGCTCGACTGTTTCGCCTCCCCTGCCCGGGCGCGTTCCTTGTTCACCGTCCGCGCCGCGATCTCCTCGGCGACATCCTCGTCTTCGCCGCGTTCGAGCACGCCTTGCTTGATGTGTTCGTACTGACGTTCGCGCTTGGCGCTCCATGCTTGCTGGGGCATCACCGCACCTCCCTGTCCGTGCTCCGCGGTACCCCCGGCTGGGCGCGGCGATCCATCCGGCGGAAGGATGAGCCGATGCCCACCGAGACACCGCTGTCGTTCCACCGGCCGAGCAACGAACCGTCGGGCGGGGTGATCGTCGTCCAGGAGGCGTTCGGGGTCAACGAACACATCGAGGACATCGGCAAACGGTTCGCCACCGCCGGATACCTCGCGGTCGTCCCCCACTTGTTCCACCGCACCGGTGACCCGGCGTTCGGCTACGACGACATCACCCCGGTGATCCCGCACATGCAGGCGCTCGCTGCCGACGAGGTACTGACCGACATCGACGCGGCGATCGCCGCGCTGGAGCAGGAGGGGATCGGAGCGCGGCAGATCGGGATCGTCGGGTTCTGCATGGGCGGCACCGTCGCGCTGGTCACTGCGGCGCATCGCCAGATCGGCGCAGCGGTGACCTTCTACGGCGGAGGGGTCGCCGAGGGCCGGTTCGGGTTCAGACCGTTGATCGACGAAGCGCCCGGTCTGCTCGCCCCGTGGCTCGGGCTGTTCGGCGATCTCGACCGGGGAATCCCCGTCGAGGACGTCGAACGCCTACGGGTCGCAGCGGCGAGCTCGACCCAGCCGACGGAAGTCGTCCGCTACCCCCAGGCCGGCCACGGCTTCCACTGCGACCGACGCTCGGACCACCATCCCGACAGTGCCGCCGACGCCTGGCGTCGCACGCTCGACTGGTTCGCTACCCATCTCGGCGGCTGAAGCTCGCCTGTCGAGGGTGCTCCGCGGTGACACGACCGGACGGCGATCGATACGTTGCCCGTCCGTGTGACGCCGCCCGGCGCGCCGTGTTCGAGGGGGACAGCCGCCCATGGCCAGCCATCCGCTGCGTGATGAGATCGACCTGCTCGACGGCACCTGGTACGCCGGCCTGCCGCACGAGACCTACAGCTGGATGCGGGAGCATGCGCCCGCCTACTACGACGCCAAGAGCGACGTGTGGGCGATCTCCCGCTATGCCGACGTGGTCCGGATCGAGCGCGACCCGAAGACCTTCTCCAGCGTGCGCGCTCCGCGACCGCACGGCGAGGGGTTGCCGATGATGATCTCGATGGACGACCCGCAGCACTTCCGTCGGCGCAACCTCGTCGCCCGCGGGTTCACCCCGAAGCGGGTGCGCGACCACGAATCGAAGCTGCTGACGATGTGCGACGCGATCATCGACCGCGTCGCCGAGCGCGGCGAGTGCGATTTCGTCTGGGACATCGCCGCTCCGTTGCCGCTGCTGGTGATCGGCGAGATGCTCGGGTTCGATCCGGCGGACTACGACGACCTGTTGCGCTGGTCCGACGACATGATCCGCGGGACCTCGGCGACGAGCGACCAGGAGGCGGCGACGAAGGCGATGATGGCCGGGATCGAGTACCGCGAGTTCCAGCTGCGGATCATCGCCGATCGTCGGGCCCGCGAGCCGCAGGACGACCTGGTCAGCATCCTCTGCCACGCCGAGATCGACGGCGAGCGGCTCGACGACGAGTCGATCGTCAACGAGACGTTGCTGATCCTGATCGGCGGTGACGAGACGACCCGCCACGTGATCTCGCGCGGGATGCTCGCCCTGCTCGAGTTCCCCGATCAACGGCAGATCCTGATCGACGACCCCGCCGCGATCGAACTCGGCGTCGAAGAGCTGCTCCGCTACGTTTCGCCGATCCTCAACATGTCGCGCACCGTCACCGCCGACGTCGAGGTCGCCGGAGAGCTGCTCCGCACCGGCGATCAGGTGATCCTGCTCTATCCGTCAGCGAACCGCGACGAATCGGTGTTCGACGACCCGCAGCGCCTCGACGTTCGCCGTCAGCCGAACCCGCACATCGCGTTCGGATTCGGTCCCCACTTCTGCCTCGGGGCCTCGCTCGCCCGGCTCGAGCTGAAGACGATGTTCTCCCGCCTGCTCGACCGCCTCCCCGACATCCGCCTCGCCGAGGGTGCCGAGCTGCCCTACCGCAACTCGAATTTCATCACCGGCCCAGAGGCGATGCCGGTGACGTTCACGCCGCAGAAGCGAATGACTCCTGCTTGATCGCTGCCCTGCGCCGCGCGGAACGCACGACGACAGCGACGACGATCGCAGCACCGCCGCCGATCGCGATCATCTTCCACGACGGCAGCCGACGGCGCCGACGGTGGGGGACGATCTCGGTCAGCGCCGACAACACCGGGAGCTGCGCCAGATGGTTCGGCAACGACGACAACTGGCTCGGCAGATGCAGCTTGTCCAAGCTCGGCAGATGCGGCAGCGACAGATCCTCGAGTCGGCCATGAGCCTCGTCGACCAGATCGGACAAGGCGTGCGCGGTCGTTTCAGCGGCGGCTTTCAGCGAAGTGCTCATCCGGTGTTCGGTACCCGCGAGCGGCACGCGCCAGACATTGAGCTGGTTCCGTCCGCAGCCCCGGCGGACTAGCTCGGAATCGGCGGATCGGTCGGCAACGGGATCGGACTCGGTTCGTCGGGGATGTCCGGGATCGGCTTGGTCGGCGGCGGCCCCGGTGGCATCGGTGTGGGGGTCGGCGGCGCTGGGGTCGGCGATTGCTCCATGCCCGGGACTACCCGCCGGCACCCCCTCGTCAACCGCGGCTCGGGCGCTGCCCCGCCGCAGCCGTACGATCCGACCCGTGATCCTCGGCTTCTCGCACGTCCAACTCGTCGTCCGCGACGTCGCCCGCAGCGCAGCCTGGTACTGCGACGTGCTCGGACTGGAGCCGTTCGTCGAGGGCCTGATCGACTCGGGACCGTACGTCGGCCTGCGTCACCCACAGGCGAAGTTCATCGTCGGCTTGCAGACGGCGACGGAGGACGAACGGGTCGGCCTCGGCTCGAGCGCGATCGAGCACCTCTCGTTCCGCGTCGCCGACCTGCCGGCGCTGCAGCAGCGGCACGCCGAACTGCTCGAGCGCGAGGTGGCGGTCGGAGAGATCTTCGAGGAGATCGCCAGCCACAACCTCCGCCTGCGCGATCCCGACGGGTTGGTACTCGAGCTGACCGCACCCAAACGCTGATCGACCATCGGTGGATGTGTGCGGTCCGATTCGTCGCAGCCCGACAGCGGACGGAATGATCCCGGCGACGTGGAGTTCGAGGAGGTAGCGCGATGCCGACGACCGGAGTGATCGTGACCGGGGGTGCTTCGGGGATCGGACGGGCGAGCGCCGAGGCGCTCGCCGCCGCCGGCCGGCCCGTCGCCCTGTGGGATCTCGACGAGGCCAAGGCGACGTCGGTCGCCGCGGAGATCACCGTCGCCTACGGCGTCGCCGCGTTCGGGTTCGGGCTCGACGTGCGCGAGCACGACCGCTTCGCCGCCGCGATCCACGCCAGCCGCGAGGCGATCGGCCCGATCGGTGGGCTGATCCATGCCGCAGGCGTCACCGGCGTCGGACCGATCGACCAGTTCGAGACCGCCACCTGGGAAGCGACGCTGGCGATCCACCTCACCGCGGCGGCGGTGCTGTTGCGCGAGTTGACCCCCGACTTCGTCGCCAACCCGGGGTCGGCAGCGGTGCTGATCTCCTCGATCGAGGGGATCGTCTCCCACGGCGCGATCCCGGCCTACTGCTCGGCAAAGGCCGGGCTGCTCGGCCTGGCCCGCTCGGCCGGCGCCCACCTGGCCACCCGCGGCGTGCGGGTCAACGCGATCTGCCCGGGCTTCATCGAGACCCCGATGCTCGCGCCGGCGATGGCCATGCCGGGGACCCAGACCGCCTACGAGCAGAGGATCCCGCTCGGGCGGCTCGGGCAGCCGGAGGAGATCGGCAAGGTCGCCCGATTCCTGCTCTCCGACGACGCGTCGTACATCACCTCGGCCGAGTTCGTCGTCGACGGCGGCGTGTCGAAGACGACCTTCTAGCACCGCACGAGGAGGTCGCCGGTTGCACGACATCGAGCAGGAACGGATCGTCGCCGGTCTGCGCGCCTGGCTCGGCGAGGAGCTCGACACGCCGGTCGAACTCGGCCGGGTCCAGCGGACGTCGGCCGGGTTCTCGCGCGAGAACTGGCTGTTCGACGCCGAGTGGGACGGTGTCGCCCATCGGCTGATCGCCCGCCGCGACCCGGTCGGCAGCGTGCTCGACACCGACCGGCTGATCGAGACGACCGTTCTGGCGGCGATGGCGTCGACCGAGGTCCCCGTTCCCGCGCTGCGCTGGGTCGACCTCGACGGCAGCAGGCTCGGCCGTCCGTCGCTGATCATGGACGTCGTCCCGGGGGGATGCGACGGCTTCGTCCTCAACGGCACGCTCCCGCTCGACGCCAGGGTGCGGATCGCGACGGCGATCTACGACCACCTCGCCCACATCCACCTGCTCGACTGGCGAGCGCTGGGGTTGACCGAGGTGCTCGACGATCCGGGTGACCAAGCGGCGCTGGCTGCGCTCGACTCGTGGACCGGGCAGCTGCGCGAGGTGCAGCTCGACCCCGAGCCGGAGCTGACCTACGTGATCGCCTGGCTGCGGGCGAACGCCCCGACCAGCGAGCGCTCGGTCGTCGTCCACGGTGACTTCAAGCCCGGCAACGTGCTCCTCGACGGTGAGACGGTCACCGCCGTGCTCGATTGGGAGACGGCCCATCTCGGTGACCCGCACGAGGACCTCGGATGGGTGACCAACCCGCTGCGCGCCGGCGAGCACCGGATCGCCGGAGCGTGGGAGCCGAGCGACCTGCTCGAGCGGTGGAGCGCGACCACCGGCTGGCCGGTCGACCTCGACGCCGTCCACTGGTGGCAGGTGCTCGCCAACCTCAAGCTGTCGG
The DNA here is from genome assembly GCA_963754705.1 of uncultured Actinomycetes bacterium. GTDB lineage: Bacteria > Actinomycetota > Acidimicrobiia > Acidimicrobiales > Ilumatobacteraceae > JAWKHV01. The sequence goes on from CAVWGZ010000001.1 coordinate 93,564, forward strand.
TGATCGTCCTGCGCGGGTTGCACGCCTTCGTCGACGGCCGGCTCGACCGGATGTACCACTCGCCGGTGAGGCTCTACGCGATGCTCCTCGACCAGGTCGGTGCCTGATGCACCCGTCGATCTCCGAGCAGCTCGCCGGGATCGCCGGCGTGCTCACCGATGCGATCCGCCCCCAGTTGCGAGGATCCGTACCCGCTCGACGTGCTCGACGGAGTCATCGCTGCGCTCGGGACCATCGCCCGTTCGTGGACCGAGCTCCCCGCCTATCTCCGCTGGGATGCGCAGGAAACCGCCGTCGTCCTCGCCCGGCTCGGGATCGACGCCCCACCACCGCCTGACGACCCACTCGATCTCGTCGCGCTCGACGCGCACCATTCGACCGTCCGCCGCGATGCTCGAAGCGTCGATCCCCGCCGCCCTCGCCGACCCCGCGACGGACGCGGCGATCGTCGAGTTGTTCCGCCGGCGGATCGAACGGTTCCCGTTCCAACAACTCGCTCCGCGGAGGTAGCCCATGCTCACTCCCCTCGACGACTCGCCGTGGCACCAGACGCCTTCGACGTTCGACCACGTGTTCACCAGCGACGTCCGCTTCTTCGACCGGTTGTGGTTCGCCGCCTCCGACCCGCACGGCGGCGGCGCGCTGCAGTTCACGATCGGCGTCTACCAGAACATGAACGTCGTCGACGGCGGGTTCGTGATCATCGTCGACGGCCGTCAGCACAACCTGCGCGTCTCTCGCCAGCTTCGTCCCACCTACGACACCGCCTGCGGACCGCTGCGGTTCGACGTGATCGAACCGATGCAGCGGATCCGGTTGCAGATCGCCCCGAACGAGAGCGGGATCACCGGCGACCTGATCTGGACGGCGACGATGCCGGCGCAGGAGGAACGACCGCACTACGCCCGCTCGTGGGGTCGGGTGCTCGAGGACTACAGCCGCTACGACCAGACCGGCACGGTCTCCGGCCACGTCGTCGTCGACGGCCGTCGGATCGAACTCGACGACTGGTGGGCGTGCCGTGACCACTCCTGGGGTGTGCGCGAACGGGTCGGGATCCCCGAGCCGTACACCGGCGAGACGCCGGCGCCGGGGGCGTCGATGTTCGCCTTCCTGTTCTTCACCACCGCCACCCACGGCGGCCACGTCCAGGCCAGCCGCCGCAGCGGGACCGGCCATCTCACCGCCGAGCTGATCGACCGTCGATCGGGACGGCACGCGCTGGGTACGAGGATCGAGATGGTCGCCTCGTTCGTCGACAGCAGGCGACCTCGCCGATTCGAGCGGGTGACGTTCGAGGTCACCGACGACCACGGCGCGTCGACGACGCTCGAGGCGACCGCCTCCGGGCCGGCGGTGGCGATGCCCGGCCTCGGGTACGGCGGATACGACGACGGCCTCGGGCTGGGCGTGTATCGCGGCGTCAGCCACCTCGAGCACGAGGTGTGGGACGTCTCCCATCCCGCCGACGTCGGGCTGCCCGACGGGACGACGGACCGCCCTGTGCACCGGATCCAGCCGGTCTCCGTCGTCCAGCGGGGGCTCGACGGGACGAGCACCGGCACCGGCAGCCTGACGTTCATCGCCGAACTCGACGTCGACGATGATGGTGTGCTCCGGTTGAGCACCGAGCACTGAGGCGGCTCCGATGCCCGATCCTGCAGCGTTGATCCCGTTCCGCTCCGCGGTGCCCGACGAGGTCATCGCGGAGCTCCACCTCCGGCTCGACCGGACCCGCTGGCCGGACCCGTCGCCGGCGGCTGCGTGGGAGGACGGCACCGACCTCGACGAGCTCCGCCGGCTCTGCGACCACTGGCGCCACCGGTTCGACTGGCGGGCGGCCGAGGCCCGGCTCAACGCCCATCCGCAGTACCTGACCGAGATCGACGGGCAGCGGATCCACGTCCTCCATCTGCGCTCACCCGAACCGACGGCGCGGCCGTTGCTGCTCTGCCACGGGTGGCCCGGTTCGGTGTTCGAGTTCCTCGACGTGCTCGGCCCACTGGTCGACCCCGTCGCCCACGGCGGACAGGCAGCCGACGCCTTCCATCTCGTCGTGCCCGCACTGCCCGGCTACGGCTTCTCCGGGCCGACGACCACCAGCGGGTGGACGCCGCGGCGGATCGCTGCTGCGTTCGCCGAGCTGATGACCCGGTTGGGGTACGAGCGGTTCGGTGCGCAGGGTGGTGACTGGGGATCGACCGTGGTCACCCAGCTCGCCCTGCAGGTCCCCGAGCGGCTCTTCGGCATCCACCTCAACATGGTCATCGCCCCCAAGCCGGCCGGGTTCGATCTCGCCACCCTCACTCCCGACGAGCGTGACGCGCTCGACCGGATGCACGCCGCCGGGCGGGAGGAGATGGGCTACCGAGCGATCCAGAGCACCCGTCCGCAGACGCTGGCCTACGGCCTGAACGACTCGCCGGCAGGCCTCGCCGCCTGGATCGTCGAGAAGTTCCGGGCCTGGTCGGGATGCATCGACGCCGACGGACACCGATCGTTGGCGCTGACCTACACCCCCGACCAGCTGCTCGCCAACATCACCCTGTACTGGGTGACGGGCACGATCAACTCGTCGATCCGGCTCTACCGGGAGACCAGTCGAGCGGGTCCCGAAGGCTCGCTTCCCGACCGGCCGGTGACCGTCCCGATGGGTTACGCCCGCTTTCCCCACGACGGCTTCCTCCCGCCGAGGGCATGGGTCGAGCGACGCTACGACGTTCGCCGGTGGACCGAGATGCCTCGTGGCGGACACTTCGCCGCGATGGAGGAGCCCGGATTGTTCGTCGACGACGTCCGCGCGTTCTTTGCCGATCTCGAGCGCTAACGGGTCCGCCGGACCCATCAATTTCCGGCCGAGCCGCGGACGACGCCGGGCACATCCGTAGCAACATCGACGGAATGTGCTCCGCGCCTGCCTCGGTCCGAACGATCGGCCATGAGCTCCTCGCCCAGATCGACACGGCCTGCCGCGACGAGCAGGCCTCGCTGCCGACCGTGTTGCGTCTGTGCACCGTCCTCGCCCGCAAGCTCGACAGCCGGGAGCTGCGGCGATGGGCGTCGAAGGAGCTCTACGGCTACGACCACGACGACGTCGAGCTGCCCGATTACCGCCATCTGCACGCCGATCTGACCTTCGACGGCGTCGCCGAGCACGGCTCCGTGCACCGACACCGCCTCGCCGAGGAGTGGATCCCCGACGGGGTGCGCCCCGTTGCCGCCCGCCCGCTGTCGATCCTCCAGCCGGTGACCGAGCTCGGCGACATCGCCGAGCTCGCCGAGGACGGACTGCTCAGCATCCACCTGCGCGGGGCGAAGAACTCCGCGGAGCGGATCAACGCCCACCTTGTGGCCAACGGTCGGTCCGCATGTCGCGTCGACCAGCTGTACTGGACGGTGCCCGTCGAGCAGCTCGACGCGATCGCCGGGACGATCCGCACGCGCCTGCTCGGACTCGTCGCCGAACTCCGCCAGGCGACCTCCGACGGCGACGGGCCACCCGACGGCGAGTCGATCGACAACGCGGTGCGCACGCTGGTGATCTCCACCCCCGAGGCGCCCGCCGAGCACCCCGAGTTCGATTTCGCCGACGAGTTCGAAGCGGCCGACCCGACCCGACGCGACCTGATCGCCTCCCGGCTGGTGGACAATTCGAACAGTGGGATCCTCGCCGCCCTCGTCCTGGCAGCGATGATCGTTGCCGCCGGGCTGCTCTCCTCCTACTTCTGAGCGCTCACCAGTTCGACCGATCCTCGGGAGACCGGTTCAACGGGAGCCGACCAGATCGCCGTATTCGGCGTGTTCGTCGATGAACTCGGCGACGAACCAGCACGCCGCGACCACCGATCGTCCCTCGCGTCGGGCCTCGTCGAGGGCGGCACGGACGAGCTGGGCGGCGTAGCCGCGGCCGCGGAACGCCGGAACGGTCTCGGTGTGCGGGAAGACGATCCGGCCGGCGCTGTCGAGGTAGTAGTCGGCGATCGAGGCGACCGTGTTGTCGGCGAGCAGTTCATATCGCCCGGCGTCGCGGTTGTTGCGGATCTCGGTGGTCATCGCCCTTCCGTACCCGGCTCCACCGCCGCCCACCCCCGGGATCCGCGGTTCACGGCCGAACGGTGGCTGCCGGCCGGACAGCGACGAGCAGGGTCAGCGCCGATCGGAGCGCTCCATCTGCTCGGTGACGATCGACGAGTCCTTGCGCGCCTTCGCCCGATACAGCGCGTCGTCGGCTCGGCGGAGCAGGTCGAGCCGACGGTCGCCGGGCTCGCTGACGGCGATCCCGATGTCTCGCCCCGACGTCGCCGGAGGATCCGATCACCTGTTGGATCCGGTTGGCGATCGCCACCGCTTGCTCGACATCGACGACCGGGTCGAGGAGCACGACGAATTCGTCGCCGCCGACCCGGGCGGCGAGATCGCCGTCGCGGATCGTGTGTCGCAGGCAGCTGGCGACCTTGATCAGCACCTCGTCGCCACGGCCGTGGCCATAGGTGTCGTTGACGGCCTTGAAGCCGTCGAGGTCGATGTAACAGACCGCCAGTCGGTGACCAGTGAGCTCGCACTCGGCCAGCGCGGTGGAGAGCACGACGTCGAGGAAGTTGCGGTTGGCGAGATCGGTCAACGCATCATGGTTCGCCTGGTGGGAGAGCTGCTGGGCGATCCGCTCGCGGGCGGTGGTGTCGCGGATCGTCAGCACGAGGCCGGTGTACCTCGGCCACGTCGAGCAGGTTCGCTCCGACGCACTCGACGAACCGCCACTCACCGGCGGCGTCGGCGACCCGGACGGTCACCGATTCGCCGCGCCAGGAACCCTCGTCGATCAGCTGGCGGAGGGCGTCGATTGCGATCGAACGGTCCTGCGGATGGACGAGACCGAACACTCCGCCGGCGTGGCGGTAGCCGACCGGGTACCCGAGGATCCGCTCCGTCGACGGGCTGACGAGCTGCACCCTGGCGTCCGCGTCGAGCACGACGACGATGTCCGACGCGTTGGTGAACAGGTGCCGGTAGCGGGAGAGCTCGAGCATCATCTGGCGGCGAGCGGTCACGTCGAACACAGCGGCCACCGCTGCCCATCGGCCACCGACGCTGGGGATCGAAGCGATGCGCGAATTGACCGACACCTCGGCGCCGTCGTCCCGGGCGACGCGGTGCTCGATCTCGCAATCGTCGATCTCGCCGGCGGTGAACACGGCGATCAGACGCCGGATCTCCTCCGCGTCGGCGGCATCGATCAGATCGATCGCATCGATACCGATCAACTCCTCGGCGAGCCGTCCGGCCTGAGTGGCGAAGGTCGAATTGCACCGCTGGATCCGCCGATCACGACCGATCACGGCAAGTCCGACCGGTGCCGTCTCGAAGGTCACGTCGAGCAACCGTTTGGCGAGATGGTCCTCGGTGATGTCGACGAAGGCGATCAACAAACTATCTGCACCGTCGACGTCGGGAAGACACGACACGCGCAGCAGCGCAAGACGGTCGTCGTTCCGCCGCCAACCGACGATCTGTCCGGTGACCGGCAGCCCAGTGTCGAGCGCCCGCCTCGCCGGTCGTTGCTCGAGCGGTAACTGCCCACCGTGCTCGTCGACCGTCAGCCAGTCGGCGCTGGTCCACCGCTGGTCGAGGTCTTCGGCGCTGTACCCGAGGATGCGCGTGGCAGCCGAGTTCATCAGGCTGATCCGCTCGTCGGGACCGACGACGATCACCCCCTGCTCGAGCGCGTCGAGGATCTTGACCATCGCGTCGAGACCATCCGCCCGATCCGCTCTGTGCGCCGGATCTGATTGTGAAGGTTCCATTCCCTCGTTATCCCGCTCGACCGCGCCCGCTGCCCGTGGGACACAACCTAGATCGCGTGAACGCAGTCAACCTGGCACCCCAATACCTGAGGTGTCACCTTCGTCTGATCGTGGCCCGCTCATTTCCTCTCAATCACCGAGACCCGTCGGCCACGGCGCCGTCAGATCGGCGTTCAACCCTCGACGACCGAGTTCGGCAGCGGCGCGCATCACTTCGAGGCGAACCTCCTCCGGCCGGCCGTGGAGCTGGAGTCGGGACGAGTAGCTCGCCGCGCCGCGACGGGCGAACCCGAGGAAGACGGTGCCGACGGCGACTCCCTCCTCCTCCGCCGGTCCGGCGACGCCGGTCGTCGACAGGGCGAGGTCGGATCCGAAGCGGTCCAGCGCCCCGGTCGCCATCTGCTCCGCCGCCGATGCGGTGACCACCGGACCCTCGACCCCGAGCAGCCTCGACTTGGTGTCCGGGTGGTAGGCGACGATGCCCCCGAGGAACACCACGCCCGAATCGGGAACGCCGACGATCGCCGCCGCCAACAGGCCTCCGGTCAACGACTCGGCCACCGCCAAGGTCCGGTTGGCGGCGACACAGGCGCGCACGAGCCGCTCCACCGCAGGACAACAGCAGAGCAGCTCGGCGGCATTCATCTGGAGCTCGACGTCATGCAGCGAGGTGCTCGTCGAACCAGGCGAGCATCGCGTCGTACGCCTGCGAGGCGGCACCGGCGTCGTATCGGGGGCCGGTGTCGTTGAAGAAGGCATGGTCGACACCGTCGAAGGTGAGCAGCTCGTGGGTCAGCCCTGCCGCGGCGAGCCCTGCCTCGGCCCCCTCCCGCGAGGCGTTGACCCTGTCGTCGAGTCCGGCGTACACCCCGAGCACCGCTGCATTCGGTGAACCGCTGAAGTCGGCGTCGGCCGGAGCCGGGCCGTAGAACGCAACGGCGGCGGCCAGTCGCGGTTCACCCGCAGCGAGCAGCTGCCAGGTCATCCCGCCGCCGAAGCAGAAGCCGATCGCAGCCAGCCCCGCTCCCGGAGCGCGCCGCTCGAGTTCGTCGAGGCCTGCCCGCAGGTCGGCGAGCAGTCGCTCCGCAGAGGCGTTGCCGAGCGCTGCGGTGGCGTCGCCTTCTGTCGGGAGCGCAGCGGTACCGCCCTCGGCGGAGAGCAGGTCGATCGCCAGGGCGGTGTAGCCGTCGGTCGCCAGCCGCCCGGGAATCGTCCGGATGTGGGCGGTGAGCCCTCGGTTCTCGTGGATCACGAGCACTGCCCCGCGCGGGTCGGGCGCAGCGGCGAGGACCCCGATCAGCTCGCCGTTCGGCCCGCTGAAGGTGACCTCCTCGGTCTCGACGGCCACCGCAGCGGCGGTGGTCGGCAGGGCCGTCTCGGCTGGTGGCGCAGCCAGCGTCGTCGTCGCCGCAGCCGCAGGGGTGGTCGCCGACCCGGGTACCGACGAGCCGCCGGCGTCGGGGGCCGACGTGACATCGGTCGGAGGCGTGTCGGACGCGTCGTCGTCGCTCCCGCACCCGGCGAGCAGGGTCGCACCGGCGGTCGCCGTCAGCCCGAGCAACCCGAAGCGGCGCAGGGCCTCGCGCCGGGTCAGGTACCCCTCGGCGCAGTCACTGGCGATCTCGCCGAGGAGGTACTCGCGCAACGCCATCGGGATTCAGTTCCCAGTTGTCGGGAAGATCAACCCGTCCAGACGTGATCAGGGTCACGCAATAGAAGATGGGCAAGGCCTGTTGCATCTCTGTGAGGCATCAACTTCCTCACAACAGGTAGGAGAACCCGATGAACGTGATGGACACAGCCGCGCTCGATTGGTCTGGCGACCACCGATGGTGGCGACGTGACCGGCACGATCGCCGAGTCGGCGGTGCTCGCCTCGATCGCAGAGTTGGCCGCAGCGAGGCCGGACGTCGAGGACTTGTTCGACGGCGCAGCGATGCGTGTCGTGCTCTCCCGCTCGGCCGGAGCGCTGGTCCCCGACGTGCTCGGCGCAGCACGCTCCGGCGTTCAGCCGGTGCAGTTGCGTTACCGCTCGGAGATGGCCGAGATCTTCGTCGACCTGGCGATCGACGTCGGCCTACGCGACACGGCGAGCACAGCCGAGGCGGACACGCCGGCCTGACCGGCGTCCCCGCGCAGGGTGCGCCGTGGTCAGCGGATCTCGGGCATCACCCGGCGGCGGATGTGTAACCGCACCTGGGTGAGCAGTTCGTCATTGATCTCCGCCAGATGATGCACATGTAGTGCATGGCGCGAGATTCGCTCGATGATCTCGTCGTCGGTGGCTCCGAGGAATCGCGCCTCACACCCACAGACGACCGCGTCACCGCAGGCCAGTTGCTTTGTCAACACCATCGCCGGACCTCCCCACCTCGGGCGAGCTGAACATCCGCTAGATCGGCCGGCTCTGGCGTTGTTCAAGGCCGTGGTCGACGAAGACCGCGAACAGCGGTCGAATAGGCCATCGGTCACACCCCGACCTCGTAAGCCTCCTCCGGATCGGGGGCCTCGGTCCGCTCGCGATAGGCGAACATCGAGTGCGGCCATTGGGTCACGATCCGGCCCGACGGTCCCCGGTAGTAGTGGGAACAGCCGGCGTCCCAGACGGTCACCTCGTCGAGGTCGCGCTGGAGCTGCTCGTTGTAGCCGGCCATCACCTCCGGGCGGATGTCGACCCAGGCGAGCCCCTCTCGGTCCATCCGCTGCAGCATCCGGGCGACGTACTCGACCTGGCACTCGATCATGAAGATCAACGATCCGTGGTTGGTGTTCGGGCCGTAGAGCATGAACAGGTTGGGGAACCCCGAGGCGGCGATGCCGAGGTAGGCCTGAGCGCCGTCGGCCCACGCCTCGGCGAGTGATCGACCGCCCCGACCGGTGATCGCGATCCGCGAGGCATAGCTGGTGGTCTCGTAACCGGTGGCGTAGACGATCGTGTCGACGGTTCGCTCACAGCCATCGGCGGTGACGACGCCGGTCGGGGTGATCCGGCCGATCGGGTCGGTCACCAGCTCGACATCCGCCCGGTTGAACGTCGGGTAGTAGTCGTTGGAGAACAGTGGTCGCTGACAGCCCCACGGCACCGTCGGGGTCAACCGCTGCCGTACGGCCGGATCGTCGACGACGGCGATGTTCGCCAGGCCGGCGAGCTCGCACATCTGGCGCATCTCGTCGTTGGAGTACGGCTTCGGCGGACCCATCCGGTCGAGGATCTCGGCGCGCGTCGCCTCGACGACGCTGGGGTCGGCGGCGAAGTGATCGAGCTGCTCAGCGGTGAACGGGGTGTCCTCCTTCGGCAGCACCCAGTTCGCCGACCGTTGGAAGACGAACAACTGCGCGGCCTGTTCGGCGACCTCCGGGATCAACTGCACCGCGCTCGCCGCGCTGCCGATCACCGCCACCCGCTCGCCGGCGAGGGAGTGGTCGGTGCGCCAGGCGGAGGTGTGGAACGAGGTCCCGGCGAACGAGTCCCGTCCCTCGATCTGCGGCCAGCGCGCCTCGCCGAACATTCCGACGCTGCTGATCACGGCCTGCGCGATCAGCCGATCACCGGACGCGGTGACGATCTGCCAGTGGGACGACGCCTCGTCCCACGTCGCGGAGTCGACCGGCGTGTTCAGCCGGATGTGCGGCCACAGGCCGAACTCCTCGACGCACGTCTGGAGGTACTCGAGGATCTCCGGCTGGCGCGCGTACGGCTTCGACCAGTCGGTCTTCAGCCGGAACGAGAACGAGTAGAGGTGCGACGGGATGTCGCACTCGAGTCCCGGATATCGGTTGCGCCACCAGGTGCCGCCGACCCCGTCGGCCTGTTCGACGATGACGAAGTCGTCGATCCCCAGCTGCTTCAGCCGGTGGCCGGTGATGATCCCTCCGGGACCGGCACCGATCACCACGATCCGGGTCCGAGTGGTCGTGCCGGTCGACTCGGTTGCGTCCATCTTGCCTCTCAGCGCTCGGAACGGGACCGCCCAGGCTCGCGTAGTGCCCGCTGTCGATGTCGAGCCCTGACCCCCCGACCCCCTCCCCCGGGAAGTTTGGAGGTTGTTGCAGCGCGAGGCTGCAACAACCTCCACGCGTCGCTGACAGCGTTCAGCGCGGGGCGAGGGCGCGGAGGGTGCTCATCGGGTCGGGGCCGCCGGACTGGACGCAGAGGGCGATGTCGCCGACACCGTCGAGGTACTCCGACAACCGTGCGCGGCAACGCTCCGCCGTGCCGTGGATGATCAACCGATCGACCAGCGCGTCGCTGACGGCGGCGACCGCAGCCCGCCGATCGCCCGCCTGCCACGCGTCCCACACCGGCGAGAGCACTGCTTCGTTGCCGAGCCAGCGGTGGAACTGTTCGTACGACGGCACGTTGAGATACGCGGCGATCGCCGGTCGGGCCCGCGCGGACCGCGTCGGCGTCGGCGTCGACGCACACCGTCACCCACGCGACCAGGCGGGGGTTGGTTCCCGGTGGCGCGGCCGATCGGAGCGCGTGCGCGACCTGGTCGAGGTCCTCCGCTCCGAGCCAGGTGGTGATCGCCCCGTCGGCTTCCGTCGCGGCGAGGCGCAGCATCTGCGGTCGCAGGGCGGCGAGCAGGAGCTGAGGCGCGACTGCAGGAGGTCGGGAGAGCCGGAAGCCGTGCGCCTCGAAGGTGTCGAACCGAGCATCGATTCGTTCACCTGCGAGCGCGCTGCGCAGGAAGCGGACGACATCGCGGGTCCGCTCGAACGGCCGCTCGAAGGGGATGCCGTTCCACTGTTGGACGATCGTCGGTGCCGACGCCCCGATGCCGAACGTGCAACGGCCGGGTGCCAGCTCCGCCAGGCCGGCTGCGGTCATCGCCAGCACGCCGGGACCGCGGGTGAAGCTCGGGACGATCGCCGTGCCGACGTGCAGCGACGGCTCCCAGGCGACGGCAGCGGCGAGCGGGACGACAGCGTCGAGCCCGTCCGCTTCACCCGCCCAGACGTGGGTGTAGCCGACGTCGACCAGCTCGCGCAGCGCGGACCGATGGGCAGGCAACGAGTACCCCTCGAGCGGGAGCGTCAGGCCGAGCATGTCCAGTGGCGGCTCGGGGCCGTCAGCGCAACGAATCCGCCCGGATCGTCATCCCGCCGTCACCCGAGGCGTAGAAGATCGAGCCTTCGAGGTGTTTACGCGCCGCCCGAGCGACACCTTCGGCGTCCCCCGCGTCGATCAACGCGATCAGGCGCTCGTGGACCTTCAACGAGTTCTTGCGCACGATCGGATCGGGGAACTCGCCCTCTTCCTTCTTGCGCTGCGCCCATTCCTGCTCGTGCGCCGACCAGATCTTCTCCAGCGCTCCGACGAGTTGGATCATCGTCTGGTTGCCGCAGAGGGCGACGAGCTCCTCGTGGAACTCGCGTGTCAGGGCCGTCAGCTTGAGCTGTTCGTCCGGGCCGCAGTCGAGCGCAGCCTGGTGCACGTCGCGCAGGCGGGGAACGACGGTGGTCGCCCGGTCATCGCGCTCGGCGCACAACGCCGCGCAGACCGGTTCGATGTGCTTCAACGCTGCGCCGACATCGCGCAGTGTGACCCGCTTGGACTGGAGCACGAGGCCGAGCATGTACGCCGCGCTCGACGTCTGGGGCACGTGGACCACGGCGCCACCGATGTTGCCTCGCTGGACGGTGATCAGACCCTCGGTCTCGAGGATCCGCAACGCTTCGCGGATCGACGGTTTGGAGACGCTGAACTCCTCGATCAGCTCCTCCTGCTTGGAGAGCAGGCTGCCGTCTGCCAGCTCGCCGGACAGGATCCTGCCGCGCAGGACGTCGGCGACCATCTCCGCCAACCGGGGTTGGCGCAGCTGCATCTTGGTGACCGGCGACGGGGACGAACTCACAAGGATCCACCTCTGGAGGAAGCAACAGGGGCCCGCATCGCAGCTCTCCCGACATGGCGCACCGAGACGACTGAACCATACCGCACCCCCCGACGCGGGAGGTCGATCTGCGGCCGGCAGACGAGGGTCATCCCGGTGGCCGATGGGCCGAGATCCAGGCATCGAGCAGGACGTGCTTGCGCACCTTGCCCGACGCAGTCTGCGGGAACGACTCGACAACGGTCCACGTCAGCGGCACCTTGTGTGGCGCGAGGTTGGCCCGAACGATGGCGCGCAACGCGTCGACATCGATCGTTGCGCCCGGGCGGGGGCGGATGAACGCTGCCACCTGTTCCCCGAACCGGTCATCGGGCACACCGATCACGGCTACCTCGGCGACGTCCGGATGAGAGGTGAGGACGTCCTCGATCTCACGCGGGTAGATGTTCTCGCCGCCGCGACTGATCATGTCCTTCAGCCGGCCGATCACGCGGCAGTATCCACGCTCGTCCATCACGCACAGATCGCCGGTGTGCAACCATCCGTCGGCGTCGAGCGTTGCGTCGGTCTCGTCCGGCAGCTGCCAGTAGCCGTGCATCACGACCGGGCTGCGCGCCAGCAGCTCCCCGGGCCGGCCGGTCGCGACGTCGTTCCCGCTGGGGTCGACGATCCGCACGGACATGTGGTCGAGCGGTTGGCCGACCGTGGAGCCCTTGTCCTCGGGCGAGTCGTCGAGGTGGGTCTGGGTGATGCCGGGCGAGGCCTCGGTCTGACCGAACATCGTCGAGTAGCGCACACCGAGTCCGGACTCGATCCGACGGACCAGCTCGGCCGGCACGATCGACCCACCCGACGAGACGGTTCGCAGGCGGGAGAGGTCGCGCCGGGCGAAGTCGGGGTGCTCCATCAACGCGATGAGCATCGTCGGCACCGCGCCGGTGATGGTCGCGGCTTCCGTCTCGAGCAGGTCGAGGAACAGGCCCGGCTCGAAGTGATGGACGAGCACATGCGTCGCCGACAGTTGCGGCGGTCCGAGCGTCCCCAGGCCGCATCCGCCGAGGTGGAACATCGGGTTGGGGTTGACGTAGACGTCGCCGGCGCGCATCCCCAACCGGCGGTGCATCAGCCGGGCGTTGTTGGTCACCCCGAAGTGGTGGAGACGAGCGCCCTTGGGGAAGCCGGTCGTGCCGGAGGTGAACTGGATCTGGGCCAGGTCGAACGGGTCGACCACCGGGAGCGGACCAGCGTTCGGGACGGAGGCGATCTCGTCGAACAGCTCGGCGATGCGCACTGCCGAACGCAGGTGGGCGAAGCGGTCCTGCAGCTCGGTGACGTGCTCGTCGATCCGGTTACCGCGGTGCTCCTCGGCGTGGAGCACGAGTACCGCCCCGGACGGTCCGAGGACCTGCGCAGCCTCCCGCGGACGAAACGCCGGGTTCATCGGAACGATCACGACGCCGGCGAGCGCAGCGCCGAACAGGGCGACGACCCACTCCGGCTCGTTGGCCGCCCAGATCGCGATGCGCTCACCGGGATCGACCCGATCGAGCAGCCACTGCGCGCATCGGATCGAATCGTCGAGCAGCTCGGCGAACGTCCACCGTCGGCGCAGCGCGGGGTCGGGCACACCGGCGACGAGCGCGGTCCGATCGGGCGCAGCCGTCGCTGCGTCGCGCAGCACCTGACCGACGGTCTGGTGCAGCAGCGGTTCGAGATCGGCGCCGCGGGCCGCTGCGTCCCAGTGCGACGTCGCCGAGCGCGGCGTCTGATCGAGGTGGCCGGGTCGTCATCCGGCGAGGAGCTCGACGAGGTTCTCGCGCATGATCCGGCGGACCTCCGCCTCGCCGAAGCCGTCGAGAACATCGAGGTAGTCGTGAGGATCGGCGACGCCCTCCGGATGGGGGAAGTCGGTGCCGAACAAGACCCGATCGACGCCGAGCACTTCGACGACCGGGCGATGGTCCTCCTCGTGGAACGGGGACACCGAGAGGTGGTGACGCAGGATGTCGCTCGGCCGATCGAGCACCCGACCGCCGATCCACGGGCTGTTGCGGCCCATCCCGCTCATCTTGTCCATCGCTGCGGCGAGGTAGGGGACCCACAGCGATCCGTTCTCCAAGCTGAGCACCTGCAGATCGGGGAACCGTCCGAACAGGTTGTGGAGGACGAATGCAGCGATCGTGTCCATGATCGGGCGGTCGCCATACGAGGTCGTCCACTGGAACGCCGAGATGCTCCACGCGTTGGGGTGCGGATCCTCGCTCCAGCGCGCCGACGCCGATCGGTTGTAGCCGCTCTCGGAGATGTGCAGCACGACGCGGATCCCGGCGCTGCTGACGCAGCGCCAGAACGGATCGAAGACCGGATCAGCCGGTGAGCGGTTGCCGGCCGGTCCCGGACGGAGGTGGACGAAGCGGGCGCCGCGAGCGGCGAGCCACTCGATCTCCTCGAGGGCGAGCACCGGGTCGAGCAGGCTGATCATCGGGGTGGTGAAGATCCGGTCGCGGTGGACGAAGCCCCACTCGTCGTCGAGCCATCGGTTGAACGCCCGCAGGTTCAACATCGTCTGCTCGGCGTCGTGGTCCATGTAGGTCTCGACGACGCCCCCGAGGCTCGGCACGACGACCGCCAACTCGACGGCATGGGCGTCCATCCACGCCAACCGTGCCTCCGGGTTGGTGTACTCCGGACGGATCGGCTCCTGCAGCCGCTGCTCGGTGATCGTTCCCGACCTGAGGCTGCGCAACACCTCGCGCAGGCTCCCTGGGACGGGCACGGTGTCGTAGAGCGGCGCCAAGAAGGTGAAGTCCCGATCGCCGACCATGACCCGGTCGCCGCCATCGTCCGTGCGCTCGACCCGGATCGCCAGATGGCGTGCCTCGGCCGGCATGTACCGGGTGAACGCATCGCGCGACTCGTAGAGATGTGAATCCGCATCGGCGAACCAGAAATCCTCGAGCGTCATCTCGTTTCCCCCTTCACCGCTCGCGTCCCACCGATGCAGACTGGCGGCCTTGAGAGCTATCATTTATACTATTGACATCATAGAGATGTCGGAGCGAGAATGGTAGCGGGGCCTGGCGCTCCCGCGAGACATGGGGGTGATTCCGATTCGGTTCTGGAGCAGCGCTGAACGCGATCCTGGACGGATCGCGCTCGTCGACCCGCGCGGCATCGAATGGAGCGCCGGCGAGCTGCTCGATGCGTCGAATGCGATGGTCCATCAGCTGCGGTCGATCGGCTTCCGTTCCGGTGACGGGTTGGCTGTGGTGCTGCCGAACGGGGCCGAGATGGTCGTCGCCTACCTCGCTGCGATGCAGGCCGGCTGGTATCTGACGCCGATCAACCACCACCTCGTCGGGCACGAGATCGCCCACATCCTCGGCGACTGCGAGGCGAAGGCGCTGATCGCCCACGACCGCTTCGCCGACACGGTGGCCGACGCGATCGAGCTGCTCGGCGGCACGGGCCTGCGCCGGTACTCGATCGGCGAGATCGACGGATTCGAACCGCTGAGCGAGCTGCTGCGCGGTGCTCCGACGACGAAGCCGGACGACCTCGACGCAGGGACCGTGATGTACTACACGTCCGGCACGACCGGCCGGCCGAAGGGCGTGCGCCGACCGCTGCCGGCAACCCATCCCGAGGACGCGACCGTCCCGTTCGCCGACATGCTCGGGTTGCTCGGTATCGAATCCGACCCGGACGACGTCCACCTGTGCGGATCGCCGCTCTATCACACGGCCGTGCTCGCCTTTGCCGCGTCCGCGCTGCACACCTCGCAGACCGTGATCCTGATGGACAAGTTCACCCCGGCGGCGATGTTGGACCTGATCGAGCGCTACCGGGTGACGAACTCGCACATGGTGCCGACCCAGTTCCACCGCCTGCTGTCGCTGAGCGACGAGGAGCGCGCCGACGCGGATGTGTCGTCCTTGCGCTACGTCATCCACGGCGCCGCTCCCTGCCCGCCCGAGGTCAAGCGGCGGATCATCGAGTGGTGGGGTCCGGTCGTCTACGAGTACTACGGCACCACCGAAGGCGGCGGCACGTACGTGACGTCGTCGGAGTGGCTGCAGCGGCCCGGAACCGTCGGGCGACCGTGGCAGGGCGCCGACATCAAGATCCTCGATCACGCCGGCCAACCGGTTCCCGCCGGGACCGAGGGCACGGTGTACATCCTGCTCGGTGACGCCAGCTTCGAGTACTACAAGGACGAGGGCAAGACCGCCGCAGCGCGAATCGGCGACTACTTCACCGTCGGCGACATCGGGCTGCTCGACGAGGACGGATACCTCTTCCTCAAGGACCGCTCGGCCGACCTGATCATCGCCGGCGGCGTGAACATCTATCCGGTCGAGATCGAGAACGCGTTGCTCGAGCATCCGTCGGTCGGCGACGTCGCCGTCTTCGGTGCACCCGACGCCGATCTCGGAGAGCGCGTCGTCGCCGTGGTCGAGACCGGTCGTGGCGTCATCGGTGACGACCAGCTACGTGACGAGTTGCTCGCCCACTGCGCCTCGACGCTGGCCCGGTTCAAGGTACCGAGAGAGCTGACGTTCACCGAGGCGCTGCCGCGAGATCCGAGCGGGAAGCTCTACAAGCGCAAGTTCCGCGACGCATACCGGCTCGCCGCAGGGGCGCCAGCGACCTGACCGGCGAAGCCGTCACAGCAATGTCCGGGGGGCCCGGGCACGACCAAAGGAAGAACACCACCATGGGGATTTCACGACGCGAGTTCTGCTCGCTCGCGCTGGTCACACTCGCTGCTGCAGCGTGCGGCAGCGACAGCGACTCGACCTCCGAAACCACCAGCGGGAGCAGCACCGGTTCGGCGACCGACACGCCCGAGACGACCGCCGGGTCGGCCTCCGAAACGACCGCCGCAGCGGCGGGGACGACGGCTGCCGCAGCGACAGGGGATCTCGATCCGACCGCCGTGCTCCGCTATGCGTGGGTCGCCCCGACCAGCCTCGATCCGCACAAGTCGTCGATCTCTGCGGACCTCTACGTGTTGACCACGTTCTACGACCGGCTCATCCACCAGACGCCGGACGTCGAGCTCGCCCCGGGTCTCGCCGAGTCGTGGTCGTTCGCCGACGACGGCAGCTACCTCGAGCTCAAGCTGCGCAGCGGTGTGACGTTCCAGGACGGCGCGGCGTTCTCCGCCGACGTGGTCAAGGCGAACATCGAGCGCGGTCAGACGCTCGAGGGCTCCACGGTCAAGGGTGACCTGGCGATCATCACCAGCGTCGTCGTGGTCGATCCCTCGACCGTGCAGCTGATGCTCGGTGGCCCGGCGGCGTCGCTGCCGACGATCTTGTCGAACCAGGCCGGGATGATGATCAGCCCGGATGCGCTCGCCGATCCTGCGCTCGACCAGAACCCGGTCGGCGCCGGGATGTACCGGGCGACGAGCTACGAGCCCGGTGTCAAGCTGACACTCGAGCGGTGGGACGGGTACTGGGATCCGGAATCGCAGCTGCTCGGAGGCCTCGAGGTCTCGATCATCCCCGACTTTTCGGCGCGGCTCAACGCGCTTCGCAGCGGAGAACTCGACGCCGCCCGGCTCGAGCCGTCACAGGTCGCCGATGCCACCAGCGCCGGCCTCGGCGTGTTGCTGCAGGACTCGATCGAGATCGGCATGCTCTCGATGAACCGGGCGAAGGCACCGCTCGACGACGTCAAGGTCCGCCAGGCATTGAACTACGCGATCGACCGCGAGGCGATCGTCGAAGGTCTGTTCTTCGGCCTCGGCACGCCGAGCGTGCAGATCTACACCGAGGGTCTGCCCGGGTACTCCGACGACGTCGCTGCCGACACCTATGCCTACGATCCCGAAATGGCCAAGTCGCTGCTGGCCGAGGCCGGACACGCCGACGGATTCGCGATGGAGGTCAACGTCGCCGCCCTCGATTTCGTGATCGCGTACGCCGAGGCGATCCAGGCCCAGCTCGGCGAGGTCGGCGTCACCGTGACGATCAACCAGGTTGCCTTGGCCGACTACGGCAAGGTCGTCTACGTCGACGCCAACGGCGAAGGCACGGCCGTGATCGGCGCTGCACGCGCCGACGCCAGCCAGACTGCGCTGCAGTTCACCCCGGGAGCGTTCACCAACCCGGGCGGGGCATCGTCGCCGGAGGTCGAGGAGCTGTACAACCAGAGCCTGGACCAGACGCTGAGCGAGGACGAGCGCAACGCAGTGCTCTCCGAGCTCGGCAAGACGCTGGTCGACCAGGCCTTCGCCCTGGTGATCTTCCACCCGCAGAACCCGTACGGCCACAGCAAGAAGGTGGTCGGTCTCGACAACTGGCGCAACGTGATCGAGCTGCGCGGTGTCGGGATGACGAAGTAGCCGATCCGCCAGAGAGCGCGAGTACACGATGCTCAGGACGATCGCCAAACGACTGGTGGCTCTGGTGCCGCTGCTGTTCGTCGTCTCGTTCATCGTGTACTCGCTGCTGCTGATCGTCCCCGGCGATCCGGCGACGACCTTGGCCGGGGACAACCCGACCCAGGAGCAGATCGATGCGACCCGTCAACGGCTCGGACTCGACGATCCGATCCTGGTGCAGTACGGCCGGTGGCTCGGCAACGCGATCCAGGGCGACCTCGGCACCTCGCTGTACAGCACCCAGTCGGTGACCTCCTCGGTGACGGCGCGGCTGCCGGCGACGCTCTCGTTGACCTTCGCTGCGCTCGCCTTCGCCCTGATCGTCGCCGTTCCGGCCGGCGTGCTCGCCGCCCGCAACCCGCGCGGGATCGTCGACCGGCTGACCTCGCTCGGTTCGTCGGTCGGGGTGGCCCTTCCGAGTTTCTGGGTCGGGCTCGTCCTGATCATCGTGTTCACGATCAAGTTCAAGTTGCTCCCGCCGGTCGGCTACGTCGGGCTGAGCGAAAGCCCGTTGGAGTGGTTGCGCCACATCCTGCTCCCGGCGATCGCCCTCGGCGCAGTGGCTGCCGCAGAAACGACGAGGCAACTGCGCGGCGCGATCGTCGATGTGATGCGCACCGACTACGTGCGCACCGCCCGGGCGAAAGGCATGCGCCAACGATCGGTGATGCTCAAGCATGCGATGAAGAACGCGGCGAGCCCGGTGCTCACCGTTCTCGGCCTGCAGGTCACCTTCCTCCTCGGAGGCTCGGCGATCGTCGAGCGGATGTTCAACATCCCAGGGCTCGGTTCGCTGGCGATCGACGCCGTGCTCAGCCGCGACATCCCCCTGATCCAGGGCATCGTGATCGTCGCGGTGGTCGTCTCGGTGCTCGTCAATCTGCTCGTCG
This sequence comes from uncultured Actinomycetes bacterium, assembly GCA_963754705.1. Classification (GTDB taxonomy): domain Bacteria; phylum Actinomycetota; class Acidimicrobiia; order Acidimicrobiales; family Ilumatobacteraceae; genus JAWKHV01. Next base: position 112,486 of record CAVWGZ010000001.1, read on the forward strand.
ACATCGCCTACGGCCTGCTCAACCCCAAGGTTCGTGCCTGATGGCAACCGCATCGACGACCCTCGCCACCGCGACGGGATCCGCTCGTGCAGAGCACCGGCACGGCTTCGTCCGTCGGTTCCGTGCTCGACGCGCCGCGGTCGTCGGCGTCGCCTTCGTCATCGCCATCGCACTGGTTGCCGCCTTGGCGCCGCACATCGCCCCGTTCCCGCCCGGCGAGCAGAACCTTCGCCTGGCGCTCAAGGGACCGTCCGCGGAGCACTGGCTGGGCACCGACGAACTCGGCCGAGACGTCCTCAGCCGACTGATCTTCGGTGCCCGCGTCTCGCTCGTCGCCGGGGTCGAGGCGGTCGGCGTGGGCGTGCTGATCGGGGTGCCGTCAGGACTGATCGCCGGCTACTTCGGACGCTGGATCGATTCGATCCTCAGCCGGATCGCGGAGGCGATCCTCAGCTTCCCGCCGCTGCTGTTGGCGATCGCGATCGTCGGGGTGCTCGGCAAGGGGATCACCAACGCGATGCTCGCGATCGGTGTCGTCTTCGCCCCACGGTTCTTCCGCCTGGTACGCGGCAGCGTGCTCGCCGTACGCGAGGAGACCTACGTCGAGGCGGCCCGCAGCATCGGTTGTCGACACCGGATGATCGTGCGCAAGCACATCTTGCCGAACGTGATCTCGCCGTTGCTGATCCAGGTGATGTTGACGATCGGTCTGGCGATGCTGTCCGAGGCGAGCCTCAGCTTCCTCGGCCTCGGCGTTCAGCCGCCCGAGCCGAGTTGGGGTTCGATGATGGGTTCCGCGTACCGCCACGTCTCACGTCAACCGTGGCAAGCCGTCTACCCGGGGTTGGTGCTGGTGCTGGTGGTGCTGGCGTTCAACTCGATCGGCGAGGGGCTCCGTTCGTCGATCGGCAGGCGTGTGGAGCGTCGGGCATGACCCCCGTGCCGGCACCTCGACCGGACGCTCCCCCGACGTTGGCGATCGATCAGCTGTGCGTCGACTTCCTCGGCGACGGCGGATGGCTGCGTGTCGTCGACGATGTCTCGTTCGACGTGCGTTCGGGGGAGATCGTCGGACTGGTCGGCGAGTCCGGTTCGGGCAAGACGGTGACCTGCCTCTCGATCACCCAGCTGCTCCCGGCGAGGGTGTCGCGCGTCAGTGGCGGGACGATCCTGCTCGGTGACCGCGAGCTGACCACGCTCAGCCGGCGCGAGCTCGAGGATGTGCGCGGTCGCGACGTCGGGATGATCTTCCAGGAGCCGATGACCAGCCTCAATCCTGCGTTCCGGGTCGGTGAACAGATCGCCGAGGTCGTCCGTCGCCACCGCGGTTCATCGCGCACCGCCGCCACCGACCGGGCGGTCGAGATGTTGGACGCGGTCGGCATTCCCGGCGCCCGCCAGCGCGCCCGCTGCTACCCGCACGAGCTGTCGGGTGGGATGCGTCAGCGGGTGATGATCGCGATGGCGCTGTGCTGTGAGCCGCGATTGCTGATCGCCGACGAGCCGACGACTGCGCTGGACGTGACGGTGCAGGCGCAGGTGCTCGACGTCGTGCGCGAGATGTGCCGGGCGTTCGACACCGCAGTGCTGTTCGTCACCCATGACCTCGGTGTCGTCGCCGATCTGTGCGACCGGGTGGTGGTGATGTACGCCGGTCAGGTCGTCGAACAAGCGGGGGTCGACCCGTTGTTCGAGGCGCCCGAGCACCCCTACACCAGCGCCCTGTTGGAGTCGATGCCGCAGGTCGGGGCTCGCCGGGGTCGACTGCCGGTGATCCCCGGGAGCGCTCCACGTCCGGGATCGATGCCCGAAGGATGCCGCTTCACCGAGAGGTGCGCCGAGAGCGAGCAGCAGTGCGCGCAGGCACCGGTGACGCTGACGAGCACGGGCGACGGCCGCGCCGCCCGGTGCATCCACGTCGGGCCCGGCGGCCGGCGACCTGACCGGTCCGCCCCGGCGACTGCGGCGTCGGCGACATGAGCACGGAGACGCCGGGCGAGCAGTCGAGCCCGCGCCCGCTGCTCGTCGTCGAGAACCTGTCGGTCTCGTTCGCCGCTCGCGGCCTGTTCGGCCAGCGGACCAAGGTTGTCCGAGCGGTGAGCGGCGTGTCGTTCGATCTGGCGCGGGGCGAGACGCTCGGGGTCGTCGGAGAGTCCGGATCGGGCAAGAGCACCACCGCCCGCGCCGTGATGCGCCTGATCGACGCCGATTCCGGATCGATCGAACTCGATGGCGTCTCGCTCGACGAGCTGCGAGGCGGCGCGTTGCGACGCCAGCGTTCGGCGCTGCAGATGGTGTTCCAGGATCCGTACTCGTCGCTCGATCCATCGATGACGGTCGGGGAGGCGATCGAGGAGCCGATGGAGGTCCACGGCGGGCGTTCTCGAGCGCAGCGTCGCGACGCCGCAGCCGAACTGCTCGACCGGGTCGGACTCGGCGCCGATTTCGCCGATCGCTATCCGGACGAGTTGTCGGGCGGCCAGCGCCAGCGGGTGGCGATCGCCCGGGCGATCGCGCTGCGCCCGAAGCTGGTCGTCTGCGACGAGTCCGTCAGCGCCCTCGACGTCTCGACCCAGAACCAGGTGATCAACCTGCTCGAGGACATCCAGGAGTCGTTGGGCACCTCCTATCTGTTCATCGCCCACGATCTCTCCGTCGTGCGCCACATCGCCCACCGGGTGGCAGTGATGTACCTCGGACGAATCGTGGAGATCGGTCCGACCGAGCGGGTCTTCGCCCGGCCGGCGCACCCCTACACCGAGGCGCTGCTGTCCGCGATCCCAGTTCCGCTGCCGAGCGTGCAGCGCTCGAGGACACGGATCACCCTCGTCGGTGACCCGCCCGATCCGAGCCTGCAACCCGATGGCTGCGCGTTCCACCCGCGCTGCCCGTACGCGATGGATCGGTGTCGAGTCGAGGCGCCGCTCGCCCAGCCCGTCGATGGCGGCGGCGAGGCAGCGTGCCACCTGCTCGACCTCGACGACCGTCCTCGGCTGGCCAGCGCGTGGGACGAGCACCACGGTGAGCGGATCGACCCGCCCCGGTTCGACGTCGCGCCGGAGTCGGTCAGATGAGCGGCAGCGACGTACCTCCGGCCGGAGGGACCAGGCCCGACCGTGCTGTCCCGACGTTCGACATCGCCGATCGACGGCTGCGGGTGGCGATGGCTCGGCGGATGTTGTACCGCAACGGCTGCGACACCGGCATCGCCCAACACGTCAGCGAACGCTGCGACGGCGAGGACGCGTTCTGGGTGACCGCACTCGAGCACGGCGACATGACGACCCCCGGCTCCGTGGCCAAGTTCGACTTCGCCAAGCGTCTGGTCGAAGGCGGCGACGACACCGATCCGCCGCTGGAGTACGCCCCGGACTACGTCGAGGTCTACCGCCGGCGCCCGGACGTGACGGCGGTCGTGCACACACACTCGTTCTGGACGATGGTGCTCTGCGCGACGGGGTCCACCATCGGCATGTTCAACACGACGGCGAGCCTGTTGCACGATCGACAGGTCGCCTGGGCCGACGAGCTGTTCGATCCGATGCCACGCGGCGAGCGCATCGCCGCCGCCCTCGGCGAGTCGACCATCCTGTTGATGCGCAACCACGGGCTCGTCGTCGCCGGACGCTCGTTGGAGGAGGCGACCGTGCTCGCCTGCGTCGTCGAGGAGCAGGCCCATCTCCACCTCGAAGCGACCGCTCGTGGCGGGACCGAGATGCCGGTCGAGCACCTGCGGGCGATGTTCAAGGCCCACGACCGGACCTACGTGCGGCAGACCTGGGCGGCCAACGTCCGGCGCCTGCGGTCGACCGACCCCGACCTCTTCGCCCCACCGCGCTGAGCCGGGCTTGCGCCGACGGCGCCGCCGCGCCGCTCGCTCATCGTCGGATGGATCGGGCGGCGGAGGTGGCGAGGGCGACGAACGACTGCAGCTCGCGCTCGTCGAGCACTGCGTACGCCTGGCCGACGAGCCGATCGGTGAGGGCCTCGGCGGCCTCCCAGCGATCGACGACGACCTCGGCCGGAGGGCCGGCGCGCCACCCGAACATCGAGGTCATCGTCGGCTGACGATGGCGGACCGCGTCCTCGATGCCGACCCCGTGGGCCAACAGCGCAGCAGCGTGGCGAGACATCCGGTACTCGCGCAGTGCGTTCATCGCATGCGTCGTCCGCCGCTTCGTCCCGTCCGGCTTCGGCAGCGTCATCCACCCGGCGAAGATCGGTGAGAGTGCGACCGGCGCAGCGTCGACGATTCGTTCGGTCAGCGCCAGCAGCTGATCCCAGTCGACCGCGTTGCCCGCATCGTCGATGTCTCCCAGGTGCGCCTCGGCCCATCGGGCGGCGAACGCAGCGAACTCGACCGCTGCGGCTCGGCGCGGCATCACGCCCTCGCTGCGCGCCCACGCCTCGGCGACGACGTCGGGATCGAAGAACACCAGCGCAGCGGTGGCGACCGAGGCGTCGATCTCGCCGAGCACCCCGGCGCGTCCGCTGAAGTAGAAGTCGATCCCTTCGAAGCCGAGCTCGTGGCCGCGCGCCCGCATCCCCGGATCGGACATGAACGCGGCACCGATGTTGCTCAACGCCTGCGCCGTCGCTGCCGCAGCAGCGGGAAACGCGTCGACGTCCTCGGTGCCGGTCGCAGCTGACACGTCAGTAGCGCAGCCCGGGGGCGACGATGCCGTAGAGATCCTGGTTGATCCTCGCCCCGGCAGACTCGGCGGTCCAACGCTTGTCGTTGTTGTTGACCTCCGGGCCGAAGCTCAGCGGCATCACCCGGGCCAGCCGATCACCGTACGCCCGGATCACCTGGCCGGTGATGTGCCCAGCCTGATCGCTGGCGAGATAGGCGACCACCGGAGCGCTCGACGACGGATCCATCAGGTCGAACTCGGTGTACTCGTCCGGTTCCTTGATCGGAATACCGGCGGTCGGGATCGTCGCTGCAATCCGGGTCGTCCCTGTCGGCGAGACGCAGTTGACCGTGACCCCGAGACGCCGCAGCTCGACGCTGACGGTCTGGGTGAAGGCGATCAGCCCGCCCTTGGCCGCGGTGTAGTTGCTCTGCCCGGCGTTGCCGTACACCGCCGCGCTCGACGTCGTGTTGATCACCCGACCGGCGACCGGACGACCGGCCTTGCTCTCGGCGCGCCAGTAGACCGCGGCGTGGTGGGTCGGGGCGAACGTGCCCTTGAGATGGACCCGGATGACCGCATCCCAGGCCTCCTCGGTCATGTTGAAGATCATCGAGTCACGGGCGATGCCGGCGTTGTTGACGAGGATGTCGAGCTTGCCGTAGGTGTCGATCGCCTGCTGGACCATCCGGCCGGCGCCGGCGAAGTCGGCCACGTCCTCGTAGTTGGCGACCGCCTCACCACCGCGCTCGGCGATCAGGGCGACCGTCAGGTCAGCATCCATGCCCTTGCTCTCGCCGTTCACCGTGCAGCCGAGGTCGTTGACGATGACCTTGGCGCCCTGGCTCGCCAGCTCGAGCGCGTGACCGCGACCGATGCCGTGCGCGGCTCCGGTCACGATCGCGACCTTTCCGTCGAGCAGACCCATTGTTCCTCCGTGTTGTTCGTACCGATGAGTGTCGGGGTGCGAGCGGCCCGACGGGCCGCGTCAGAACGAGTTCGGGTCGCGTCTGCACGCTCAGCGGCACCGGATGACGGAACAGCTCCGACGCCGTTCGCCAGGTCATCTTCTCGATCTCCGCCGGGGTGCACATGCTGATCTGCTTCCACAGCCGCTCCTGGGTGTCCGGCCAGGTCGTGTCGCAGTGCGGATAGTCGGACTCGAGCAGGATGTTGTCGATCCCGATCCGATCGCGCAGGGCGAACGAACTCGTGTCGTCGATCGCGCAGTGCCAGAAGTTGCGCTGGAACACCTCGGCCGGGGACTCGTGCTCGTCGTTCCACGTGCCGTACATGTCCTGGTAGTGAGCGACGTGGTCGAGGCGGTCGAGCAGGCCGGCGACCCAACCGATGCCACCTTCGGACAGGCAGATCTTCAGGTTCGGGAACCGCACCGGGATCTTCGAGTACAGCCAGTCGACGGCGATGAACATCGCCGAGGCGAAGAACAGCACGCCGACCGCGTCGGTCGGCGCGTCGTCCGATGCCCGGGGAGGGTGCCCGACGAGCCGACGTGGAGGCACACGACCGTGTCGGTCTCGTCGCAGGCCTGCATCATCGGATCCCAGTAGCCGGTGTGCAGCGACGGGAAGCCGGCTTGTCCGGCGCTTCGCAGAAGGTGACCGCCTTGAAGCCACGGGCGGCGTTGTGGCGGATCTCCTCGGCGCCGACGATCGGGTCGTACATCCAGGGGATCTGCAGCGGGATGATCCGATCGGGATACGAGCCGGCCCACTCCTCGATGTGCCAGTCGTTCCAGGCCCGGACCATCGCCAGTCCGAGCTCGGGATCGTCGGTGTAGGTGGCCAGCCGCTGGCCGCCGAAGCCGACCAGCGACGACGGGAAGTTCACCGAGGCGTAGACGCCGTTGAGGTCCATGTCCTTGATCCGCTCGTGGATGTCCCACGCGCCGCGGCGCATGTCCTCGAACCGGGTCGGCTCGATGCTGTACTCCGACACCGGCCGGCCGACGACGGCGTTGAAGCCGACGTTGGGATGCAGCTTGCCGTCGAACACCCAGCGCTCGCTGCCGCTGTCGTCGGTGATCGACCCGAGGCCCGCGGTCGGCGAACTTCTTCGGGATCCGACCCTCGAACATGTGGGCGGGTTCGACGATGTGGTCGTCGACCGAGATGAAGGCGAACTTGCGCTCGCGACGCTCCGGCTCGGGCAGGAAGGTGATCGTTCCGCCGGTCCGGCCTCCGACGGTGAAGCCCGCCTTTTCGATGTCCTCGAGCTTCACGCCGGCCCCCTCGTCCTCGCACTCATCATCTGCATCATATATACGATAGATGGCTGGCGCATCACCAACCGACCCACTTCGGTTGGCGCCGCTCGACGAAGCTGAGCACACCCTCCTGCGCGTCGACCGTGGTCATGTTGAGATCCTGGGCGATCGCCTCGGCGTCGAGCGACTCCGTTCGACCGAGGTCGAGCGATCGGTTGACGAGCGACTTCGACAGCGAGATCGCCCGTGACGGCCCGTCGGCGAGGCGCTGCGCCCACTCCCCGGCGACCGCTGCGAGTTCGGCGGCGGGGACCACTCGGTTCACCAGACCGATCGTCGCCGCCGTCGCCGCATCGACCCTCTCGCCGAAGAAGAACAACTCCTTGGCCTTGTGCGGTCCGAGCATCCGGGTCAACAGGTAGGCGCCACCGGCGTCGGGCACCAGACCGCGGCGGACGAACACCTCGATGAACGACGCGTCGTCGGCGGCGATCACCAGATCGCAGGCGAAGGCGAGATGTGCGCCCATCCCGGCGGCGACGCCGTTGACCGCTGCGATCACCGGCTTGTCGCAGTCCATCACGCTGGTGATCAAGCGCTGGGCGTTGGTCCGAATGCCGCGGGCGACCTCACCGGCAACGCGAGCCGGAGCATCGGACGGGCGGGGGCGGGGCGGCCGCAGCGAACGCAGGTCGGACCCCGTACAGAACGAGTTCCCGGTGGCGGTGATCACGACCGCACCGATGTCGAGCCGCTCGGCGGCCTCGTCGAGATGGTCGATGATCGTGTCGCGATGGTCGGGCGAGATGGCGTTGCGAACGTCCGGCCGGTTGATCGTGATCCAGGCGACCCGATCGACGACCCTGAACAGGATCGGCTCGGTCGAGCCTGCCTGCTCGGCGGTCGCTGGGTCGCCTTCGGCCGATCGCGCCGCTGTGGTCTCGCTCATCTCGTCGCCCCCATCTCGGCCACATCGCTCTGTAGACTTAATCATTACTATATTGGTGTCGATGCCCGCCTCATCGACCGGACTGGCGCATTGGTCGCCGTCCGACGAGCTCGAACTGCCCCGGTCGACCGTCGGCGACCTGCTGCGTCGCGCCGCCGACGAGGTTCCCGACCGCGTCGCGCTCGTCGACGGCTGCGGCGAGGTGTCCGACGGCGACCGCCGACGCTGGACGTACGCCGAGCTGCTCGCGGTCGTCGAGCCGCTGGCGATCGCCCTCCTCGAACGACTGCGCCCGCGGTGATCGGCTGGCGATCTGGGCACCGAACAGCGCCGAGTGGTTGCACGTCAACCTCGCGGCGAGCATCGCCGGTCTGGTGGTCGTGCCGATGAACCCGGCCTACCGACGGGCCGAGGCCGAGCACGTACTGCGCGCCGCTCGCCCGGCGGCGATCGTCCACGGCGGCATCCACCGCGACGCGGACATCGGCGCGCTGACGCGGTCACTCGCCGACGAGCTCGGGTTCGTGCGCGAGGTGATCGACCTCGACACGGTCGCACTGCTCGCCTCCGGCGCGCCGGAGGCTGATCCCGGCCGGTTGCCGGCCGTCTCTCCGGCGGACACGGTGCAGATCCAGTTCACCTCCGGGACCACCGGCACCCCCAAGGGGGTGCTGCTGCACCACCTCGGACTGACCGGGATGCCGACGATGGCGGTCCAATTGATGGAGCTCGGACCGGCACCGGTGTGGCTCAACGTGATGCCGCTCTACCACATCGGTGGTTGCGGACTGAGCACGATCGGGCCCCTCGCCGCGCTCGGGACGCAGGTGCTGGCCGACCGATTCACGGCCGCCGGCGCGTTCCGGCTGATCGAGGCCGAGCGGGTCACGATCATGGGCAGTGTCCCGACGATGCTGCTGGCGATGCTGGAGCACCCGGACCTGGCGCGGCGCGACCTGTCGTCGCTGCGGGTCGTGATGTCCGGCGGGTCGACGGTCTCACCCCAACTCGTCCGCCGGATCGAATCGGCACTCGACGTCCGCTTCGTCGTCGCTTTCGGCCAGACCGAATGCCATGGTCACATCTCCCAGACCCGACCCGACGACAGCGCGGTGGACAAGGCCGAGACCGTCGGCAGGCCACTGCCGAACGTCGAGGTCAAGATCACGGATCCGTCGACGGGTGAGCGGGTGGCGATCGGCGTCGCCGGCGAGGTGCTCACCCGCAGTCCGTTGATCATGCAGGGCTACCTCGACGATCCGGTGGGCACCGCTGCGGCGCTCGACGCCGACGGCTTCCTGCATACCGGCGACATCTGCACGATGGATCACCGGGGGTTGCTCTCGGTGGTCGGGCGGCTGAAGGACATGATCGTCCGCGGCGGCGAGAACATCTCCCCGCGCGAGATCGAGGAGCGTCTCGCCGCCCATCCGCAGGTCGCCGACGCCGCAGTCATCGGCGTGCCGGACGCCCGCCTCGGCGAGTCGATCGCTGCGTTCGTCCGACCGGTCGCCGGGCTCGAACCGTCGATCGAGGATCTCGCCCGGTGGGTCGGCGCCGCCCTCGCGCCGTTCAAGGTGCCGGCGCATTGGCGGGTCGTCGACGATCTCCCGGTGACCGCCAGCGGCAAGGTCCGAAAGCCCGACCTGCGCCAGATGTGGGCCGCGGCGCAGGCAGAGCCGCAGTCGACGCCGAACGACTTGTCCCAAGATGGCAATCATGTATAAGATACAGACGTTTATCGGGACGATGTGATCGCTGGGACGAGAGGAGAGAGCGTGAGCGACATCCGCTTCGCCTTGGCCGCCTCCCGTCGGATGCTGTTCCGCAGCGGTTGCGACAGCGCCGTCGCCGGTCATGTGACCGCCCGCGCCGAGGGCTCCGGCTTCTGGATGACGCCGTTCGAGTACTTCGACGAGACGGTTCCCGCCTCGGCGACCCACCTCGGCTGGGACCTGGTCCCGATCGCAGACCCCGACGCGCCGGCGAGCTCACCGGCCGCCGCGTTCCATTCCTCGATCTATCGCCGACGTCCGGATGTCGGCGCGATCGTCCACATCCACTCGCACTACGTCTCGATCCTCGTCAGCACGGCACGGACCGTCGGCATGTACAACGTCGTCGCCGCACTCCTCCACGACGAACAGGCGCACTACGTCGACGACGGGAGACAGCGTTCGGTCGACGGTGAACGGATGGCCGACTGTCTCGGCGACCGCAGCGTGCTGCTGATGCGCAACCATGGCGCGCTCGTCGTCGGTGACACGCTCGCGCAGGCGACCGTGCAGGCGATCGTGCTGGAGAAGGCCGCCCAGTACGACATCGAGTGCCGGGCCACCGGTGGCGAGGAGATGCCCGCCGCCGAGGCCGAGCGCCTCAAGGGCCAGTACCGGGCGTACTACCTCCCGCAGATGTGGGAAGCCAACCTCCGCCGTCTGCGGTCGAGCGATCCGGATCTGTTCGACGAGTCACGATGAGTCCGCTCACCCCACCCCCCCGGGTTCGCAGTGCGCTGTTCGTGCCGACGAGCCAGACGCGGTTCCTCGACGGCGTCGATCGACGGGGGCAGACGCCGTGATCCTCGACCTCGAGGACAGCGTGGTCGACGGCTCGCGCGAGCAGGCCCGCGCCAACGTGACGACATGGCTCGCCGGACGGACCCCAGGCGTCGGTCCGGCGGCGTTCGCCAGGATCAACGGTTTGTCGCTAGGACAACTCGACGACGATCTGCAGGCGATCGTCTGCCCTGCGCTGGTCGCCGTGCTGCTGCCGAAAGTGACGTCGTTGGCGGAGATCGCCGCGCTGTCCGATGCGCTCGCCTGGCACGAGGGACGATGTGGTCTGCCACTCGGATCGGTCCGCATCTGGCCGCTGATCGAGACCGCGCACGCGGCGATGGTGGTCGAGCGGATCGCCACCTCCAGCCCGCGGATCGCCTATCTCGGCGGCGCCACTGCCCCGGGTGGGGACCTGGCGGGCGCGCTCGGATTCGAGGTCACCGCCGAAGGCCTGGAGACGCTGTTCCTCCGCAGCCAGGTGCTGATCGCTGCTCGCGCCGCCGGCGTGCCCAACCCGATCACCGGCATGTTCACCGCGGTCGACGACCCGGACGGATTCGAGCGGTTCGCGCGGCAGTCGCGCACGCTCGGCTACGACGGAATGATGGTGATCCACCCGAACCAGGTGACGGCGGCGAACGCGATCTTCTCCCCGGACGCGCCGGCGGTCGCTGCTGCAGAGGCGGTGATCAGCGCCTTGGAAGTCGCCCAGGCGAGCGGCGATGGTGCGGTCCGCCACGACGGGCGGATGATCGACTCGGCGATGCTCGAGACGGCTCGCCGAGTGCTCGCCGACCATCGGGCGACGATCGGACGGAGCGCAGGCGCGCCGGTGACCACCGGCCTTGCGGCGAATCGGCCGGCCGACGGAGGAGCACGATGACAGACGATCGCGGTTCGAGCGGTTCCGACGGTGTTCCGACGATCTCCGACGCCCGCCCTGCAGCGTGCGCCGGGCTGAAGGTCGTCGACCTGACCCAGGGCATGTCCGGGCCGATGGCGACGATGATCCTCGCCGACTACGGGGCGCAGGTGGTCAAGGTCGAGCCGCCTGGCGGGGACTGGGCCAGGAGCAGGTTGCGCGGGTTCCACATGTGGAATCGCGGCAAGCAGTCGATCGTCGTCGACCTTGCGGACCCGGCGCAGCGTGGCCAGTTGAGCGGGCTGCTGGAGTGGGCCGACGTCGTCGTCACCGACGCCCGTCCCTCGGTCGCCAGTCGGTTCGGGATCGATCCCGAGACGTTGGCCGACGAACACCCGCAGCTGCTGCACTGCCACATCGGGACGTGGGCAGGAGCAGGGGATGACGATGCTCCGGTGTACGAGGCGCAGCTGGCGGCCGCCACCGGGCAGATGACCGGCCTCGGTGTGCTCAGCGGCCAGATCGTCGATCCGAGTCGTCCCGACCCGACGTTCACCCTGCCGCCGACGGCGAGTTACGGGGCGGCGATGCTGGCGGTGCAAGGCATCCTCGCCGCCCTGATCGATTGCGCCGGACGTGCCGCCGGCGGCGACTGCTCGCCGGGAGGGCAGGTCCGCACGAGTCTGCTCCAGGGGGCGATGGCATTCCTGATGCGACAGGATCTGGCACGCCCGGTGCCGGTCGCGGCGCACAGCGGGGACGACGTGATGACTCGTGGGATCGAGCTCTGCTTCCTCACCGCCGAGTGCAGCGACGGGCGCTTCGTGCAGATGTGCGCCCGGCAGGATCATCACTTCCGCCTGTGGCTGCGAGCTCTCGACCTGGAACATCTCCTCGACGAGCAACGCTTCGCCGGCGCACCGATGCGGATCAGCACCTTGGACGACGTCGCCGAACTGGAGCTGACGTTGCGGGCCCGGATGCGGACACGATCGCAGGCCGAGTGGATGGAACTGTTCACCACCGAGTTCGACGTCGGCGCGGATCCGTTCCTCACCCCGGAGGAGTTCCTCGCCCATCCGCAGATGGTGGCGAACGGACGCGTGGCATCGCTCGACGATCCGCAGCTCGGCCCGGTCACCGAGCTGGGCATGCTCGTCGAGATCGACGGGGCCACCCGTACGACGATGCCTCCGGCCCCGACGCTCGACCAGCACGGCGACGAGCTGCGGTCCGAGGTCGTCGGCCGGTCTGCTCGTCCAGCGCCGCCGGCGACGAGCGACCGGCAGCGGGTCGCCGGTTCGGGCGACCGGCCGTTGCCGCTCGAGGGTGTGACGATCCTCGAGGTCGCCTACTTCGTCGCCGGTCCGTTGGCGACGACCTTGCTCGCCGAGATGGGTGCGAGGGTGATCAAGGTCGAACCGCTCGACGGCGACCCCTACCGACGCACCGGGCTGCAGTCGACCAAGTTCCTCGGCGGTAAGCAGAGCATCGCCCTCGACCTCAAGCATCCGTCGGGACGCTCCGTCCTGCATCACCTGATCCGGCAGAGCGACGCGATCGTCCACAGCTTTCGCGCCGGTGTCGCCGAGCGACTGGGGATGGACGAGGCGACAGCCCGCTCGCTGCAGCCCGAGATCGTCTACCTCAACGCCGCCTCGTACGGATCTCGTGGCCCGCAGGCCGGCCGGATCGCGTTCCACTCGACTCCGACGGCGCTCAGTGGCGCCGGGATCGCCCAGGCCGGCCGGGGCAACAAGCCGGTCGACGATTCGTTCCCCGATCCCGCCGCAGGACTCGGCGCAGCGACGGCGCTGCTGATCGGCCTCTACGCCCAGCGCGTCGGCGGGCGCGGCAGCTCGCTGGAGACGACGATGCTGACCAGCGCCGGCTACGTGATGTCGAACAACACCGTCGTCGCCGACGGTACCGCGGACGGCGTTGATCGCCGACCACGAGCAGCTCGGCATCTCGGCCACCTACCGCCTCTACCAGTGCACCGACGGCTGGATGTTCATCGCTGCGCTGACCGACGACCACGTCCGTGGCCTGCTCGAGGCGGCGCGCTGCGAGCCGGTGGCGGGCAGCGGGCAGTCCCCCGGTGTCGGGACGTCGGCGGCCGACGACGCCGCCCTTGCAGCTGCACTGGAACCGCGCCTGCGCGAGTTCGCCGTCGCCGAGCTCGCTGCCGAGCTGAGCGAACGGTCCGTGCCACATGCGATCGCCAGCCCCGAGCCGTTCGACCGTTGGCTCGAACAGCACGATCTGCTCACACCCGCCGAACACCCCGACTTCCCGCCCTTCTACCAAGCGGCCCGCAAGGTCGACTTCGCTCGATGCGCCGCGCCCAGCCGACCGGTCTGCAGCGTCGGCGAACACACCCACCGGATCCTCGCCGAGCTCGGCTTCGATGACGCCGCGATCGCCTCGCTCGTCGACGACGGTGCGGTCGGCGGCGTCGACCCGGTACGAACCTGAACCGAATCAGACCGAGACACAGGACGACTCCATGAGCGCTTCCACTGCGAGCCGCAGCCCCGTCACCGGTCGATCGGACGCCGCCGTCGCAGCGGCGACCGCCGCCGAGATCGGCCTCGTCGACCAGCGCACCGCCGAGCTGCTCGCCGCCCACGACCCGGCGTCCACCCCCCGCGAGGTGATCTGGGGCGCACAGTACGACCTCGGCCTCGCCTGGGTCTCCTTCCCGGAGGGCCTCGGCGGCCTCGGCGTTCATCCGATGCTCCAGGAGCGGGTCAACAATCGGCTGACCGCAGCGGGCGTGACGAGCAACTACCTGCACAACTTCGTCGGGGTCGGCACGGCCGCACCGACGATCGAGGCGTACGGCACCGAGGAGCAGAAGCAGCGGCTGCTGCGCCCGCTGTTCACCTGCGAGGAGGTCTGGTGCCAGCTGTTCAGTGAACCCGGTGCAGGGTCGGACCTCGCCAACGTCTCGACCTCGGCGGTGCGCGACGGTGACGAGTGGGTGGTCAACGGCCACAAGGTCTGGACGACGATGGGACACGTCGCCCGATGGGGGATCCTCGTCGCCCGCACCGACCCGGACGTGGCCAAGCACCAAGGGCTCACCTACTTCCTGGTCGACATGCACCTGCCCGGGATCGAGGTCCGCCCGCTGCGCCAGATCAGCGGCGAGGCGGAGTTCAACGAGGTCTTCTTCACCGACTGCCGGGTGCCCGACTCGATGCGGGTCGGCACCCCCGGCAGCGGTTGGCGGGTGACGATCGGGACGCTGATGAACGAGCGCGCCCACAACGGCGACTCGGCGAAGAAGCCGAAGGGGTTCGGCCCGATCGCCCACGCGGTGCGAGCCTGGAAGGAGTCCGGCTCGAGCGACCCGGTCAAGCGCGACCTGCTGGCCCGGTTGTGGTCGGAGGCGGAGGTGATCAGGCTGACCGCACTACGCGCCGACACGACCCGCAAGGCCGGCGTTCCCGGCCCGGAGGGCTCGGTGCTGAAGTTGGCGATCGGCATCCTCCCCCAGCGGATCATGGACTTCTGCGTCGGGATCAAGGGCGCCGAGGGGATGCTGATCTCGAACTACGAGTTCCACCAGCCCGAGATCATGGCCGAGGACCGAATGGGTGACGGGACCGAAGTGATCGACGTCGTCAAGGCGTTCCTCAACGCACGTTCGAACACGATCGGCGGTGGGACGACCGAGATCCAGCGCAACACGATCGGGGAACGGGTGCTCGGGTTGCCCCCCGAACCGAAGGCCGATCGCGACCGCCCGTGGAGCGAGGTGCCTCGGTGACCGACCTGATCGACGAGCACCTCTCGATCCGCGGCCGGGTGGCGATCGTCGGCGTCGCCGATGCATCCGCACCTTCCGGCGAACTGGCCGACTTCGGTCTCGACCTGGAGATGCGGATCGTCGCCGAGGCGCTGCAGGACGCAGGGATCCATCCGGGCGAGGTCGACGGGCTGGCGATCGCCGGCGGACCGATGAGCCCGTTGCTCACCGCCCAACGCCTCGGCCTGCAACCGACCTGGATCGACTCCACCCACGTCGGCGGCTCCAGCTTCGAGCTGCACGTCCAGCACGCAGCGGCCGCGTTGGCACTCGGGCTGTGCAACGTCGTCGTCGTCCTCTACGCCAACACACCGAAGGGCGATCGCAAACGCCACGGCATCCTCCGCGGCGACGCCTCGCCCTACGGAGCGGAGCACTTCGCCTTCGAGGCGACCGCAGGGATCTCGATGCCACTCGGCGCCTACGCGCTCGCCGCCCAACGGCACATGTCGGTGTTCGGCACCCGGCCCGAGCATCTCGCCCAGATCGCTGTGACGACTCGCGAGTACGCCAGCCACAACGAACGAGCGCGCCAACGCCAGCGGTTGACGGTCGACGACGTGCTCGCCACGCCGACGATCTGCGGTCCGCTGCGCAGCCTCGACTGCTGCCTGATCACCGACGGCGCCGCCGCGCTCGGTGATGACCCGTGCGGATCGCGCCGCCGAGCTCCGGCGCGACGCGGCCTACGTGCTCGGGGCTGCGGGAGCGCAGTCGCACCTGCTGATCTCCGGGATGCCGGAGCTGACCGTCACCCCGGGCACGGCATCGGGGCCGGCGGCGTTCGCCCAAGCGGGGATCACGGTCGACGACGTCGACGTGCTCCAGACCTACGACTCGTTCACGATCACGGTGCTGCTCGCGCTGGAGGATCTCGGCTTCTGCAAAAAGGGCGAGGGCGGCCCGTTCGTCGTCGAAGCCGGACTCGGTCCGTCGGGAGCGATCCCGACGAACACCTCCGGCGGCGGGTTGTCCTACACCCACCCCGGCATGTTCGGCCTGTTCCTCCTCGTCGAGGCGGCCCGCCAGCTCCGCGGGCAGAGCAGCGGCGTGGTCGTTCCCGACGCCACGATCGCCGTCGCCCACGGGTGCGGCGGTGTGCTCTCGTCGACCGGCACGGTCGTGCTCGGCACCGAGGAGACCTTGTGAGCGAGCTCGATCCGCCGATCACCTCGACCAGCGAGGAGTACTGGGAGGGGACCCGCCGCAAGCAGTTGATCTTCCAGTGGTGCGACAGCTGCTCGGCCTGGGTGCACTACCCACGGCCGCGCTGCCCGCGCTGTTTCGGGACCGCGCTGTCGTGGCGGCAACCACCCGCCGACTACCGGCTCTACTCCTGGGCGTTGCACCGTGCCGTCGGCGACTCCCCGCCGCGGATGGTCGCCCTGGTCGAGATCGACGAGGGTCTGCGGGTCCTCGCCGAACTGGTCGGCACCTTCGAGGGCATCGATGTCGACCAACCGCTCGAGTTGAGCTGGCGGCCGCTGGCCGACGGCCGGCACCTTCCCGACTTCCGGCTCACCAGAGCGGCATCACCCCAGGAGCAGTCATGATCGACTTGACCGGCAAGACCGCGATCATCACCGGCGCAGCATCGGGGGTCGGCGAGGCCACCTCGATCTTGTTCGCCCGGCTCGGTGCGAACGTCGTCGTCGCCGACATCAACGCCGATGGTGCCCAACGGGTGGTCGAGACGATCACCGGCACGGGAGGATCGGCCGTCACCGCTGTCGTCGACGTCTCGGACGAGGAACAGGTCGAGGCGATGGTCCGAGTGGCGATCGACCACTTCGGCGGGCTGGACGTGCTGCACAACAATGCAGCTGCGCTCGGCGACGACGTGCTCGGCCGGGATCTGTCGTTGGAGGAGATGACGGTCGAACTGTGGGACACCACCCAAGCGATCACGCTGCGCGGGGTGATGCTCGGGTGCAAGCACGCCGTGGCTCATCTCGTCGAACGCGGTGGCGGCTCGATCATCAACACGACCTCGACGGCCGGTCAGGCCGGCGACCTCACCCGCTCCGCCTACGGCTCGGCCAAAGCCGGGGTGGCGATGTTCACCAAGTACGTGGCGACGATGTACGGCCATGCCAACGTCCGCGCCAACGCGGTTGCCCCCGGGCTGATCATGAGCCCGATCGCGATCAAGAACCTCGATCCGGCGCAGATGCACCGGTTCTCACGCAACCGCCTGATCTCCCGGGCGGGCGTTCCCGACGACATCGCGGCGATGGTCGCCTTCCTCGCCTCGGACCTCGCCGGGTTCATCACCGGCCAGGTGATCAACGTCGACGGCGGCGTGCTCGCCCACGCACCGTCGTACGCCGACAATCGCGAGGCGATGACGGGCGGATGAGCATCCTCGACCGGTTTCGCCTCGATGGTCACGCTGCGTTCGTCAACGGCGGCGGACGCGGGATCGGTGCCGCGTGCGCCCTCGCGCTGGCCGAGGCCGGCGCGGATGTCGCCATCCGAGCGAAGAACCCGGTCGAGATCGAAGCCACCGCCGCCTCGCTCCGAGTCCATGGGCATCGGGTGGCGACCTTCGAGGCGACCGACGAACCGGGCGACGCGATCCGCGCCCTGGACCGGGCGGCGGCCGAGTTCGGTCGACTGACGACGCTCGTCAACGTCGTCGGCGGTGCGGCGTCGGGACCGTTCATGGCCACCGACGACGACGTGCTGCGCAACGCGTTCGACTTCAACGTCGCCACCCCGATCCAGCTCTGCCGCGCAGCGGTGCCGCACATGCTCGCCGCCGGCGGCGGGTCGGTGGTCAACATCTCGACCGCGATGGCACACCAGGTCGCCCGTGGGTTCGTCACCTACGGGACGGTCAAGGCTGCGCTCGAGCACGCCACCCGCCTGCTCGCCGCCGACCTCTCGCCGCGGATCAGGGTCAACGCCGTCGCTCCGGGCGCGATCTCGACCGACGCATTGCGCGCCTTCATCGCCCGCAACGGCTGCGACGACGACGTGCTCGACGCGATTCCGATGCGCCGACTCGGGCTGCCGGACGACATCGCCGCAGCGGTGCTCTACCTCTGCAGCTCCGCTGCGTCCTACGTCACCGGAGCAGTGCTCGACGTCACCGGCGGGATCCAGCAACCGGCGCTGACCTTCTCGATCCCCGATCTCTGATCCGGACAGCACCGACGTGACGATCACCCCGATACCGGTCACAGCCTGCACGAAGATCCTCGTGTCGACGCCCGGGTGGCTGCGGTGAGCCTGATCGCAGCGATCGTCGGCAGTGCTGCCGAACGTCACGGCCGGCGGCCGGCGTTGCTCACCGCTGCGGGCTGGTCGCTCTCGTTCGTCGAGCTCGATCGGTTGTCCGACGCCGTGGCCTGCGGCTGGGCGAGGCGCGGCATCGCCGAGGGCGACGTCGTCACGATCCTCGCACCCTCGGGCGCCGAGTACCTGGTGTCCTATCTCGCCCTCGCCAAGCTCGGGGCGATCACCGCCGGTGTCAATCCGATGCTGTCGGTGGCCGAGCGCGCCGCGCTGCTCGGCTTGTCGGGAGCACGGCGAGTCGTCGTCACCAGCGCCGATGATCCCGCGCTGGTGAACGCTGCCGGCGACCTCGACGTGATCGAGGTCGGCAGTGCTGCCTCGCCGGAGCAGGTCATGGTCGGTCACGTCGCCGGTGGCGAGGTGCCGCCCCAACTCGGCCCCGATCCCGACCGCCCGATCGCGATCGTGTTCACCTCCGGGACCACCGGGTTGCCGAAGGGCGCCACCTTCGGCGAGCGCCAGTTCGTCGCCGCGCTCGACGCCGAGCGTGGCGACCCGTGGGCTGCCGGACACCACATCATCTCCGGGACCCAGTTCGCCCACGTCGGGTTCATGCTCCGGCTGCACACCTACCTCGATCTCGGCACGACCCTGTGCATGATGGAGCGCTGGCGGGCGACCGACGCGCTCGAGCTCGTCCAGCGACACCGGATGCCGGTGATCAACGGCGTGCCGTCACAGATCGCGCTGATGTTGCAGGTACCCGGCGTGGACCGGATGGACTTCGGTTCGGTGTCCCGGATCGTGACCGGCGGCGGGCCGTCGACACCGGGGTTGATCGACGAGGCGATGCGTCGGTTCGGCGCCCCGTACACCAGCCGCTACTCGTTGACCGAGTCCGGTGGGATGGGCACGGCGATCGCCCTCGATGCCACCGCCGACGAGCGCTACCACACGACCGGTCGCCCGCGTGGGGGATCGAGCTGAGGATCGGGCGCGACGGCGAGGCGATCCACCCGGGAGATGTCGGGGAGATCTGCCTCCGTGGACCGTCGGTGATGACGGGCTACTGGAACGACCCCGAGGCGACGTCCGCAACTGTCGTCGACGGCTGGCTGCACACCGGCGACCTCGGCCGGATGGGCGACGACGGCCTGCTCCGTCTGGCCGGGCGGAGCAAGGAGATGTACATCCGCGGTGGGTACAACGTCTACCCACAGGAGGTCGAGGCGGTGCTCAACGCCCACCCCGGCGTCGCCTCGATCGTCGTCGTCCATCGCTCCGACGAGGTGATGGGCGAGGTCGGCGTGGCGGTCGTCGTCGGTCGCCCCGACAGCGAGCCGGTCACCCTCCGATCGCTGCGCGAGTTCGCCCGGGACCGGCTCGCCCACTACAAGTTGCCGGAGGCACTCGTGCTGCTCGAGACGCTGCCGGTGACGGCGATGCAGAAGGTCGACCGGGCCGCCCTGTCCGGGATCGCTGCCACCGCCGACCTCGACGGCCCCTGACGTATTGGTGTTAAGATATAGATGTAAGTGCTGCCGGGTGGACCGCCGCTCGACCGGCTCGGAGGAGTACCGATGACCATCACCACCGCACAGCAGAGTGCCGCCGATCCGCTGGAGGGCCTCTCCATCGTCGACTGCGACGCGCACTTCACCGAGCCGGCAGACCTCTGGTCGTCGCGTGCCCCGGCGTCGTGGAAGGACCGTGTGCCGGTCCAGCGGACGGTCGACGGCCGCACCGCCTGGTACCTCGACGGCGAGGTGTGGGCCTCGACCGGCGGCAACACCATCCGCACCGGAGGGGAGAAGGTCTTCGGTGAGCACGTCGTCCAGCCGTTCTCCGAGATCGACGCCTCCGCCTGGTCGGTGATCGAGCGCCTCGCGCTGATGGACCACATGGGGATCTGGACCCAGATCGTCTATCCGAACGGGGTCGGTTTCGCCTCGAACCACATGTTCGCGATCCCCGACGAACAGCAGCGCATCGCCATCTTGCGGATGTACAACGACTTCTACGTCGACGTGCAGAACGAGTCCGGCAACCGACTGATCCCGCAGGCGATGCTCCCGATCTGGGACATCGACCTGACGATGACCGAACTGCAGCGGATGCTCGACCAGGGCATCCGAGGCTTCACCCTCTCGGACAAGCCCGAGCTGCTCGGCCTGCCGGAGCTCCCCCACCGATACTTCGCACCGATGTGGGATCTGCTCAACGACTCCGGCGCGGTCGTCAACTTCCACATCGGCGCCGGGTCGCGCAAGGAAGACGTCGAAGCGGCGCGAGCGGCTCGGTACCAGGCGAAGGAAGCGGATCCGGGCGGAGCACGTTCGCCGGCACCGACCGTCGCCGAGCCTGCCTGGCGCAGCTTCGGCGACCAGCGCCGGCTGGCGGTCCACGCGACACAGATGTACATGAGCAACGTCCGGATCGTCGCCAACCTGTGCATGAGCGATCTGTTCGACCGGTATCCGAAGCTCAAGATCGTCTCGGCCGAGAGTGGGATCGGCTGGGTGCCGTTCATCCTCGAATCGTTGGAGTACCAGCTCAACGAGATGGTCACCGATCCCGCCGAGCTGGCCCTCCAGCAGCGCCGCCCGACGGAGTACTTCCAGGATCACATCTCGGTGATGTTCTGGTTCGAGCAGCTCGCGCCGCGCACGATCATCGAGAAGATCGGGGTGAAGAACGTGCTGATCGAGACCGACCTGCCTCACCCGACGTGCCTCTACCCGAACACCCGTGAGCGCATCGCCGACGTCGTCGGCGACCTCGACCCCTACGTTCGCCGGCGCGTCCTGCAGGACAACGCGGTCGAGCTGTACGGGCTGACGCTGCCCGGCTGAGCGAACCTACGTCGGCTCGACCAGGCGGCTGTTGTCCCAGCTGACGATGCGCTGCTCGGGCTCGAAGCAGATCACCTCGAAGTGCTGGCTGTAGTACGCCCGGGTCGCGTCCGGCAGCGACTCCGGAGCAGAGCTGAACGCTCGGTATTTGGCATCGATGGCGTCGAACACCTCGTCGATGATCGGCGCCCCACGCTCGACGATGTGAGCGCGCCCGGTGAGATGGACCGCGGCGAGCTCTCGCCACCAACGGCCCGACTCGACCAGCACGCTCGCCCGCGGATCATGTCGGATACGAGCGATCTTCTTGCTCGACGCCGGGGAGCGGAAGTACAGCCGGCGATCGATCACGGTGAACCACAGTGGCAGCGCCACCGGGTAGCCATCGCGACGCAGGGTGGTCAGCACGGCTGTGTGGGCCTCGGCGACTCTCGTCCACGCCGTGTCAACGTCGAGCCACGGTCGACGGGTTTCGTCGGGCTGGTCCGACGCGGACGCGGCGGCTGCTCGGGCATCGTTCACGCGGGATCCTCGTCGCCGGTCGAGAGTGCACGGCTCACTCGTGAGCCGCCATCGTGCCATGCCCCCGCCGCAGACTCCTCGCCGAAGTCGCGTCTACCGGCCGGCCCTCCGTAGAGTCGCGACGGGCGGAGCTGTCGTCGTCCACCAGCAAGGAGTGCATCTCGATGTCGATCGATCAGGGTTCGAACGACACGCGTGGATCGATCCGGGGTTCGATCCTCGGAACACGCGTGGTCCGCACGGAGGACCGCGAGTTGCTGCTGGGGACAGGGGTGTACGTCGCCGATCTTCCCCTCGAAGGCCGCCTGTACGCCGTCTTCGCCCGCTCGGACATCGCCCACGGCACGGTGCGAGCGGTGCACGTCGACGAAGCGGTCGGCGCGCCCGGCGTCGTCGCGGTGTGGACCGCCGCCGAGCTCGGGGTGGCACCGCACCAAGGGATGTTCACCGTCCACCCTGATTTCGCCCGACCGCCGCTGGCCGACGATCGGGTCCGGTTCGTCGGCGAGCCCTACGCGGTCGTGATCGCCGAGACGCAGGCGCAGGGGGAAGACGCGGCGCGCGACGATCTGGGCCGAGATCGACGAACTGCCGGCGGTGATCGACCCCGAACACGCCTGCGACGAGGATGCACCGTTGCTGTTCCCCGACCACGGCACCAATGTGGCGATCTCGAGCAGCGACGAGCCGGTCGACCTCGATGCGATCAGCGACGTGGTCGTGCGCGGCCGCTACGTCAACCAGCGGATGGCCGTCGCCCCGATGGAGCCGAACTGTTGCGCAGCGGCGCTCGAACCGGACGGTCGGCTCGCCATCTGGGCCTCGACCCAGATGCCGCACAGCCTCCACGGCCAGCTCGCCGACGCGCTCGGGATGGCGAAGGAGGCGATCCACGTGATCACCCCTCGGGTGGGCGGCGGGTTCGGCGGCAAGGCCGGGATCTGCGCCGAGTACACCGTCGTCGCCGCTGCCGCGCTCCGCCTGCAGCGCCCGGTCGCCTGGGTGCCGTCGCGCAGCGACGACATGAAGTCCCTGCCCCACAGCCGCGGTCAGGTCCAGTACGTCGAGCTCGGCTGCCGACGCGACGGTACGTTCACCGGCCTGCGCGTCCGGCTCGTCGGAGACGCCGGTGCCTACCCGGGGGTCGGGGCGTTCCTGCCGGCGGGCACGCGGCGGATGTCGCACGGCACGTACGACTTCCCGGTGATCCAGTTCGACCTCGCCGTCACCGCGACCAACACCACACCGATGGGTGCCTATCGAGGTGCCGGGCGGCCGGAGTCGACCGCGCTGCTCGAGCGCGTCGTCGACCAGGCGGCGCACGAGCTCGGCATCGACCCGGTCGTGCTGCGCGAACAGAACTTCCTCGGCAACGACGTCTTCCCGTTCACGTCGCTCACCGGCAACGTCTACGACTCGGGCGACTACCGGCTCCCGCTGCACACCGCTGCCACTGCGATCGGCTACGACGCGTTGCGGGCGGAGCAGGTCGCCCGCAGGGCGAGCGACAGCAACCGGCTGCTCGGCATCGGCGTCGCTGCCTACGTCGAGATCACCGCCGGCGGGAGCACCAGCGAGTACGGACGAGTCGAGCTCGCTGCGGACGGGTCGGTCACCGTCTTCGCCGGGACGTCGGCGCACGGACAGGGTCACCAGACCTCGTTCGCGATGCTCGTCAGCGCACGCACCGGCATCCCGATCGACAGGATCACCCTCGTCGACGGCGACACCGATCGGGTCCCGACCGGGTCGGGCACAGGGGGCTCGCGCTCACTGCAGGTCGGCGGATCGGCCGTCGACGGAGCGACCGCCCTGCTGGTCGAGAACGCCCGGGCGATCGCTGCCCAGCTGCTCGAAGCCGACGTCGCCGACATCGTCGTCGACATCGAACGCGGCACGCTCGGTGTCGCCGGGGTTCCGGCGCGCTCGCTGACCTGGGCAGAGGTCGCCCAACACTCGGTCGACACCGGAGACTCCGAGATCGGCCTGGAATCGGCGTTCGACTTCGACCAGAGCGGCGCGACGTTCCCGTTCGGGGCGCACATCGCGGTGGTCGAGGTGGATCGGGAGACGGGACGGGTCGAGCTGTTGCGCCACGTCGCCGTCGACGACTGCGGCACCGTGCTCAACCCGCTGCTGGTCGAGGGTCAGCAGCACGGCGGCGTCGCCGCCGGCATCTCCCAGGCCCTGTTCGAGGAGGTCGTCTACGACGAGGTCGGCAACCCGCTGACCTCGACCTTCGCCGAGTACGCAATCCCCTCTGCGGCGGAGTTCCCGTCGTTCGAGGTCCACTCGACCGAGACCCCCAGTCCGCTCAACCCGTTGGGGGCGAAGGGCATCGGCGAAGCGTCGACGATCGGCGCGACCCCAGCGGTGCAGAACGCGGTGATCGACGCACTCGCCCACCTCGGCGTGCGCCACATCGACCTGCCGTGTACGTCCGAGCGGGTCTGGCGGGCGATCCAGGCGGCGGAGTCGAACACCCTTCCCGATCCGTGGCGCGAGCCGCCGGCGCTCGTCACCACGATCGACCGCAAGGTGAAACTCGACGCCGCTGGAGTCAAGGCTGCGGAAGGCATCTGACCGGGCGACGCTCGAACCTCCCGGATCGCCAGGGCAGTTCATCATCTCTATGATGTAAATGATGAACAGCGTGGGCGATGGCGGGAGTGGAGACGGCCCGGGCGTCGATCTGCTCGAGCGAGACGTCGAACGGTGGCTGACACCCGGGCACCCCGAGCGGGGTGAGCTGGTCGCCGACCCCTACACGCTGTTCGATCGGATCCGTGAGCGGGCTCCGGTCTACAAGAGCACGCTCGGACCGTGGATCGTCACCCGCTTCGACGACGTGCTCGCCGTGCTTCGCGACGCCCGCTGGAGCCGGGACGTCTCGCGGGCGCACAACGCCCATCTGCAGCACAGCGACGCACCCCCGTCGCCGGCGACGGCGATCTTCGCCACCTGGATGCTGTACACCGACCCGCCGGAGCACTCGCGGCTGCGCCGTCTGGTGAACAAGGCGTTCACCCCGAGGGCGATCGCCGGTTGGCAGCCGCGGATCGACGAACTCGTCGACGAGCTGCTCGTCGAGCTGCGCCGACGGGAGGAGTTCGACATCCGCCACGACTACGCCAATCGGCTGTCGGCAACGGTCATCTGCGAGATGATCGGCATGCCGACGCAACGCTTCGACGAGTTCGTCCAGTGGTCGGCGGCGTTGATCACGATGCAAGAGCCGGGGGCGAGTGCCGAGGCGATCGCGGCCGCCGAGCGGTTGCTCGCCGAGTGCGTGGAGTTCTTCGATCAGCTGATCACCACCAAGCGCCGCCGACCGGGGGCCGACATCGTCTCGCTGCTGCTCGAGTGCGAGCGCGACGAGCGGGTGACTCGCGACGAGATCATCGGGATGTGCATGATGCTCCACGTCGCCGGTCATGAGACGACCGCCAACCGGATCACCAACGTGATGTACCACCTGCTCGACGACCCGGAGCAGCACGCCCTGATCCGCGCCGACCCGTCGTGGTCGGAGAACGCGATCGACGAAGTGCTGCGGTTCAGCTCGACCGGACCGCTCCCCCGCTTCGCCACCGCCGACATCGAGGTCGGCGGCACCGTGATCCCGCAGGGTGACATCGTGATCCCTTCGCAGGGCGCGGCGAACCGCGACCCCGACCGCTTTCCCGACCCGCATCGATTCGACATCACCCGGGCCAACGCCGGTGAGCACATCGCCTTCGGCAGTGGCCTGCACTATTGCCTCGGCGCCGTCCTCGCCCGGATGGAGGCGGTCACTGCGCTGCGCAGCTTGATCAGCGAGCCACGGCGGCTCGAGCCGACCGGCGAAGCAGTGCGCTGGCGGGACTCTCTGGTGGTGCGTGGACTCGAACGTCTCCCCGTCCGCTGGGCAGACCCTGAACAACATCCCGGAGGAACTCGATGACCACTCTCGACCACGCAGGGCGCGCCGCCGTCGAACGGCGGGGGCTCGCCGGCCGGGTGGCGGTCGTCACCGGGGCCGGCTCGGGGATCGGTCTGAGCACCGCGACGCGACTCGCCGCCGAGGGGATGCGCGTCGTGCTCGCCGACCTCGACCGCGCCTCGGCGGAGTCGGCCGCCGACGGCATTCGCCGGGCCGGCGGTGAGTCGTTGGCGGTCGAGGTCGACGTCGCCTCCGAATCGGCGGTGCGAGCGCTGGTCGCGGCGACGGTCGAGCGGTTCGGCACGATCGACGCGCTGCACAACAACGCCGGGGCGGTCGAGCTGGAGACGATCGGGAACGATCTCGACATCCGCGACCTCGACGTCGAGATCTGGGACAAGACGATGGCCGTCAACCTGCGCGGCGTGATGCTGTGCACCAAGCACGTCGTGCCGGTGATGATCGACGCAGGGCGAGGGTCGATCGTCAACACGAGCTCGGGTTCATCGCTCACCGGCCATGCGATCCGCTCCGCCTACGGCGCATCGAAGGGCGGGATCAACGTCTTCACCCAGTACACGGCGACGACCTACGGACGCCTGAACATCCGCTGCAACGCCGTCGCCCCCGGGCTGATCCTCACCCCGGCGGCGCGGCGCAACCTGTCCGCCGAAGCGCTCGACATGTTCGAACGCCACTGCCTGACCCGCCGGCTGGGAGAGCCGGACGACGTCGCCTCGCTGGTCGCCTTCCTGCTCTCCGACGAGGCGTCGTTCATCACCGGGCAGGTGATCTCGGTCGACGGCGGTGCGCTGGCCCACTCGCCGACCTACGCCGATGCCGAGAGCGCCCGCCGCCGGGCGGCCGGGGAGTGAGCGGCGCTCAGCGATCGAAGCAGACGACGCCGCGGATGTTGCGGCCGGCGGCGAGGTCGTCGAACGCGTCGTTGATCCCGTCGAGCGGGTAGCGGCGGGTGATCAAGGCGTCGATCGGCAGCCGTCCGCTGCGGTAGAGGTCGATGTAACGCAGCGCGTCACGCGCCGGATCCATCCCGCCGTAGACGGTGCCGGTGAACGAGAGCTGCTTGGAGGTGAACATCGCCGGTCGGACCGGGAGGTGGTCGAGCCCTGCCATCGATGAGCCGACGAGCACGGCGACGCCGCCCGGAGCGAGACATGCCATCGCCGCCCGGTAGTGCTCCTCGAGCGTCCGGTCGACGGTGAGGAGCACACGATCGACACCCCAGCCGTCGGTCAGCTCACGGATGCGGTGGGCGACGTCGTGTTCGGCTGCGTTGACGAACTCGGTCGCACCGAAGCCGATCGCCGCGCTGCCCTTGTGCTCGTGGACGTCGACGGCGATGATCTGCGCCGCGCCGCCGATGACGGCGCCCATCACCGCCGCTGCGCCGACTCCGCCGATGCCGATGACGGCGACGTTGTCGCCCGGCTGCACCCGGGCGACGTTGAGTACGGCACCGACGCCGGTCGACACGCCGCAGGCGATCAGCGCCGCGCAGTCGAGGTCGACATCGGAGGGGATCACGACGCAGTTGCGGGCGGGACTGACCGTGTAGGAGCTGAAGCTCCCCAGCCCGAGCGTCGTGCCGATGCCGGCGCCGTTGGCGTCGTGCATCCTGTACGTGCCGTCGAGCAGGGTGCCGTCCGGATGGGGGCCGACGGTGCAGAACGTCCGCTTGCCCTTGCGGCACGCTTGGCAGGATCCGCACGGGCCGACGAAGGTCTGCAGGACATGGTCGCCGACCGCGATCGTCTCCACGCCCGGTCCGACCGCCTCGACGATGCCGGCGCCCTCGTGACCGCAGACGGACGGGACGGGCGCCGGATAGTGGCCGTCGATCACGTGGCGGTCCGAGCCGCAGATGCCGACGGCAGCCATCCGGATCAGGACCTCGCCCGCGCCGGGTTGGTCGACGTCGATCGTCTCGATCGACAACAGTTGCTGCTTGGTCCGCATCACGGCTGCCTGTGCACGCATGGTCTCTCCTCAGCGCCGCTGGCCCATCATGTGAAAGATATAGCTCTCACCTGAGGGGCGTCGCTTCGGACGATCATCTGCGCTCGGCGACATCGGCCCCGGCGGAGGGAGGTCGGCCACGCGCCCGAGGAGCTCACGTGCCGGGCTCGTGGTGCAGCAGCTGGTTGAGTCGAGCTGCCTGGCGGGTCTGGTGGTCGCGTTCTGCGAGGTTGGGTGCGTTGCGGGCGGCGTCGGCGTACAGCCGGGCGGCGAGTTCGAGGTCGCCGTTCTTCTCGCGGAGGTACGCAGCGACCGCCGACGCGCCGGGGGACGCGGTCGTCGATCTCGGTCAGCGCCGCCAATCCCGCCGGTGCCCCGTCGGCCTCGCCGATCGCGACGGCTCGGTTGAGCCGGACGATCGGTGTGTCGGCGAACCGGAGCAGCTCGTCGTACCACTCGACGATCTGGACCCAGTCGGTCTCCTCGACGCGTGGAGCGTCGGCGTGGAGCGCGGCGATCGCCGCCTGCGCCTGGTACTCACCGAGTCGGTCGCGGGCGAGCGCGGCCTGGACGATGTCGATCCCCTCGGCGATCAGATCGGCGTCCCATCGGCTTCGGTCCTGATCGGCGAGGGTGACGATGCTGCCATCGGCCCGGGTGCGGCTGGGGCGGCGGGCGTGATGGAGGAGCATCAGCGCGAGCAGTCCGTCGACCTCCGGGTCGTCGACCATTCCCGCGAGTTGCCGGGTGAGCCGGATCGCTTCGGCAGCGAGGTCGACGTCACCGGAGTAGCCCTCGTTGAACACGAGGTAGAGCACGCGCATCACCGTCGTGACGTCGCCGGGCCGATCGACGCCGGCCTGGCCGACGGTGCGTTTGGCCCGGCTGATCCGTTGGGCCATCGTCGCCTCGGGCACGAGGTAGGCCTCGGCGATCTGGCGGGTGGTCAGGCCACCGACGGCCCGGAGGGTCAAGGCCACTGCGGACGACGAGGTCAGGTCGGGGTGGGCGCAGAGGAAGTAGAGGCGCAACGTGTCGTCCGTGCTCGGGGTCGCACCGGGCGGTGGTTCGGCATCGATGCGAACCTCCCGGTCGCGGCGCGCCGAGTCGGCGCGGGTCATGTCGACGAAGACTCGCCAGGCGACGGTGATCAGCCAGCCGGTGGGGTCGGCCGGCGGGTCGTTGTCCCACGCCGAGACCGCCCGGATCAGCGCCTCCTGCACGGCGTCCTCGGCGGTCGCGAGATCTGCCCCACGACCGACGAGGACGCTCAACGCTCGGGGGACGAGCCGGCGGAACTCGACCTCGGCGATGGTCACTCGCTGACGGTCGGCGGCTCGGTCAGGAACGGGCGGAGCTCGAGCCATTCGTGGATCGGTTGACCGCCGGCGCCAGGGGCCGCTGACAGTTCTCCGGCGAGTTCGACCGCCCGTTCGTAGCTGTCGACGTCGATCACCATCCAGCCGGCGATCAGGTCCTTGGTCTCGGCGAACGGCCCGTCGGTCACCGGCGGCCGGCCCTCGCCGTCGGAGCGGACCCAGACACCGTCGGGGGAGAGCGCTTGGCCGTCGATGAACTCGCCGGTGCTCTCGAGCCGGGCGGCGAAGTCGCGCATGTACTGGATGTGTGCCTCGACCTCGTCCGGGGTCCACTGGTCCATCGGCACGTCGTTGAGGCCCGCCGGCCCGCCTCGGTAGTGCTTGAGCAGCAGGTACTTGGCCATCGTGTTCTCTCCTCGTGTGACGCCGGCGCTGTCGGGGCCGGGATGCATCTGGGACGGAGCCGACCCCCCATTCTCGACATCCCGACGACGATTCTTCTCGGGAAGTGTCGACGAAGGACGCCCCGACCAATCGGTGAGGCGAATCGCTGGCGGTGCCGCCGCCATAGGGTCCGACACATGGAGCAACGAGTCAGTCTGATCACGTTGGGCGTCGGCGATCTCGCCAGGGCCCGAAGCTTCTACGAGCAGCTCGGCTGGACGGGTCAAGAGGTCGAGCACACGGTCTTCTTCCAAGCCGGTGGGCAGGTCGTCGTCCTCTGGGGGCGCGAGGAACTCGCCGCTGATGCCGGCATCGACGACGACGGTCAGTGCTCCTTCGGCGGGATCGCGCTGGCACACAACGTCCACTCACGCGACGAGGTCGACGGGATCATCCAGCGGGCGTCGGGGGCCGGAGCCCTGGTCACTCGCCATCCGGCCGACACGTTCTACGGCGGCTACGCCGGCTATTTCCGCGACCCCGACGGCCACGTGTGGGAGGTCGCGTTCAACCCGGGCTTCACGATCGACGACGCCGGCAACCTGACCGTGCCGACGTTCGGGCAAAGCGGCTGACCGTCCGATTGGTCGACCGGCGACGAAGGCTCGGACGAACGACGTCTCTCCTACTCGCAGCCGATCCCGTCGTCGTCGTGCAGGCCGGGCGGGGGTTGACCTCAAGACGACCGGGTGAAGCGGAGCGCTGGTGTGCCGGGGGGATGGAAGACGCCGGGTTCGGCGTCGGGATTCTCGACGAGGACCTCGCCCTCGAGTCCGTCGGGGTCGACGAAGAACATCGACAGGACCGGACCGAAGTCGGTGACGAAGTCGTCGGCAGCGCCACAGGAGATCAGCCGACGTCTGATCTCCTCGAAGGCCTCCAGCGACGCCGCCTGGAGCCCGATGTGGTCCAGACGTCCGCGCCCGAACATCGGCGTCTGGCGGTCCGCCTCGGCGTTGCCGTCGACTTCGAAGACGTTCAGCTCGCGACCCTCACCGATGTCGATCCTCGACAGCTTGAAGCCGATCTGCTGCTCGATCGTTCGAGCCGGCGGAGCGTCGAAGATCTCCGAGTAGAACGTCGACAGCCGATCCGTGTCGTGGGTCAGCACCGCCACGTGATTGACGCCGTCGAGCAGCATGGTGCAACTGTAGGTCAGCTGTGGAGCGGCCAGATCGGGCCTGCGGCGCACCCCGGCAGACACGTCGATCAGACTGAAGCTGTTGCGGCCGACAGCGCAGCGACGAGGTCGGGCGTGGTGCCGATCTGGGCGAAGAGCAGTTCGAGGGTGAGCAGCGAGGCCTCGTGATTCGATCGTGATGCTTCCGCCGCGATCGGCTCGGCGGTCGCGTCGCGCAACACGAGACAGTGGTAGTCACGAAACATCGCGTCCCGGACGGTGGAGTCGACGCAGACGCTGGTCGTCGCCCCGACCACGATCAGACGCTCGACGTTCCTGCCCCGGAGCACATCGTCCAGTCCCGTCTCGAAGAAGCCGCTGTAGCGCGTCTTGTACAGCACCACGTCTCCGTGCTCGGGGAGCAGCTCGTCGATCACGTCGGTGTTCCAGCAGTCGCGCACGAGGATGCGGGACGGCTCGCCGTTCGGAGCCGTCACCGGCTCGCCGACGTGCAATGGCTCGTGTTTCAACCAGGTCGGGGCGGTCGGATGACCGGCATCGACCAGATCGGGGTCGAACCCCATCTTCAGATAGACGACGGGTAACCCCGCCCGACGAGCCGCGTCGAGCACCTCACGAACCTTCGGCACGATCGCCCGAATTCCGGACACGTCGATTCCCGCCCGATCGAACATCCCTCCCGGTGAGGCAAAGTCGTTCTGCATGTCGACCACCACGACGGCGGTGGCCGCCGGGTCGAACCGGAATGGCACGGGGGTGGCCGGCACCTCGACCTGTCGATCTTCCGACATGTCGCCTCCTTCGATGGCACGGGGAGCTGCTCACATTCTGCTCGTCTCGCCTGGACGACGCCAGGGCCCGTCGCGCCCGCAGTTCGTCCCACCAGTCGGGTCTTTGGTCCCTGGTCTGTGGAGACGCTCGCCGGGACGATCTGTTCTGACGACTGAGACAGAGAGAGCACGGCATGACCACATCGCTCGCCCGTCCCCACCCAACGCCGATCTCAGGGAGAAGACCGGGCGACCTGCTCGCCGCATCGCTGTTCGCGCTGGCCGCCGGCTTGGCCGTGAACTCGATCGTCGGGCCGCTCGTGCTCGATCTCGTCGACTATCCGCTGACCGAGACGCTCCGCAACCAGACCATCGGCCTCGACGCGGCGACGCTGTTGGTGGTGTCGCCGGTGTCGGTGGTCGCCGGGTGGCTGGTTCGGCGACAGCACTGTGTCGGTCCGCTGCTGGCGGTGGTCGTCGGGAGCTACACCGCATACATGTACCTGCAGTTCGTGGTCGGTCCCGATTACTCGCACTATCCCGGCTCCCTCGCCCTGCAACTCGGCTTGTTCACGCTCGGCTGGATGGTCGCCGTCGGCGGGTGGAGAGCGACAACTGCGGCCGAGCTCCCCGAGATGCCCCAGACGAGTCGCGTCCGGCACTCCTGGGTGCTCGTCGGCCTCGCCGGTTTCGTCGTGTTCCGCTACCTCCCGGCGATCCCTGCGTCGTTCGCCGGCGATCCGATCCCGGCGGAGAGCGTGGGCGATCCGGCGATGTACTGGTCGATCCTGTTGATGGACCTCGGCATCTTCGTGCCCGCCGTCGCCGCCACTGCGGCGGCGTTGCGGAGGGGGACGGCTTGGGCGTTGCGGGGGTTCTACGTCGCCGTCGGATGGTTCGTGCTGGTCACCGTCGCGGTCTTGTCGATGTCGATCGTTCTCGTCGCCAACGACGATTCCTACGGCGCCGCCGCACAGATCAGCCTGTTCACGATCACCGCAACCGTGACGGTCGGCTACGCCGTGAGCGTCTGGGGACGCCTGGTCGGCGGCGATCGAGACGAACTCGGGCGCGTCGACGCCAATGAGCAACCGGAGTCGGAGCATGCGCAGCAGCCGTCGAGATGAGCGCAGCGCCGTCGCCGACCGTCGGATGTTCCACCGTGCAGCCGGCTGTCGATCGAGCGTCGGTCAGGAACGACGGCGACGGGCAGTTCGCCGCTCGGGGAGGCGGGGCGCCGAACCTGGTCCGAGGAGCTGGGCAATCGCGGTGTCGCCGAGCCACTGCTCGAACTGTTCGGCCGTCCAGCCGCGCTGTCCGACGAGCAGGAGCCAGACGTCGGGGTGGTTGAGCGTCCACAGGATGTCGGTGGCGCGGGCGACGTCGAGGCCGGCGGCGAGCGCGCCCGCGTTGTCGAGCGTGGTGACGATCGCGCCCTGGTTGGCGTGGAAGTCGGTCTGGATCAGCGCCCAGAGTTCGCCGATTTCCTGATCGCTGGGCGCCGCGTCCCTGATCACGCCGAGCAAGGCGGCGATGCGCACCTTCACCGCGCACGATGCCGCCGCCAGCAGCCGGATCTTGCGCTCGGGATCCGACTCCTCGAGGACCTCGATGTACCAAGGTCGTGCAGCGACCGGAGCATCGGACTCGTCGCCCTTGAGCGCGAGATCCCACACGCCGCGCAGCAAGCCGGCCTTGGTCTCGAATGCGAGATAGACGGTCTTGAGCGCGACACCGGCCTCATCGGCGATGGCGTTCACTGTCGTCGCTGCGTAGCCCTGCGCTTCGAACAACCGCTTCGCCGCCAGCACGATCTCGCGGCGTGTCGCCGCCGCCTGCTGCTCGCGTCGCGGGGAGTTGTACGAGCGCGAGCGCTTGACATCCTTCATCAGTTGGTTACTGTACTCATATATCCAATTCTTGTAATGGGTAGTGAATACTCGCCCAGTGTGACGAAGGGAGCTGGCAATGGAGACGAGTGAGGACCGTGCGAGGGTGTCGCAACGCGGGATCTGGAACGACCTCGTCGGCGACGCCTGGGTCAAGTACGCGCTGATCCACGACCGAACAGGCCGAGCCGTTCGGACGCGCCGCGCTCGATGCGCTCGGCGACCTGAACGGCTGCCGGGTGCTCGATGTCGGATGCGGCACCGGCGCGACGAGCAACCAGCTGATCGCACGAGGCGCAGCCGAGGTGACCGGCGTCGACCTCAGCGCGCCGATGATCGCCGCCGCCCGCGCCACCGCAGCCGAGCGGGTGCGGTTCGAGCTCGGTGACGTCACCGAGTTCGAGTCGTCCGAGCCGTTCGACGTGGTCTACTCCCGCTTCGGCGTGATGTTCTTCGACGACCCGGTCGCCGGGTTCACCCATCTCCGCGCCCTCGCCACCGACACGGCCCGGCTCGGGTTCTGCTGCTGGGGCCCGCCGTTCGACAATCCGGTGATCACCTTGCCGGTGATGGCGAGCGCCCCGGTGCTCGGCCCGCCGCAGCTGGCCGGCCCTGGTGAGCCCGGGCCGTTCTCTCTGTCGAGCCGGGAGACGATCGAGCGGGTGTTGACCGGCGCCGGGTGGTCACCGATCGCGATCAACGAACTCGCGCTGGATCCCCCACACCCCGCCGGCGACGCCGAAGCCGTGGCCGATGTCTCGCTCGAGTTCAACCCGCTCCTCGTCGCAGCTCTGCGACGTAGCCCGGCGAAGCGCTCCGAGGCCCGCGACGCGATCGTCGGTGCGCTCCGACCGTTCGAACGCGACGGTGTCGTCCATCTCGGTGCCAAGGCGCTGATCGTGACCGCCACGGCGCACCGGTAGCCCGTCAGCGGCGGTTCCGACGCACGTCCGCACGTGTCTCCCCGGGAGCGTGGGCTACGGATGCGTCCAGCCTGTGCCGCCTGAGCTGGGCTTCGCGAATCGCCATGTTGCAGCTAGGAGATCAGCCGACTGCAGGACAGCCCGAACGTCGTCCGCCTTCACCTCGCCTGCAATGACGGGCTTCTGATCGACGCCTTGGGCTCGCGGTTCGACTCGAAAGCGATCGACCCCGCCAACGCCTCGACACGGCGGACGTTCTCGCAGAGACTCGCTGCTGGGCGGGCTCGAGTCGCCTCGACCCCCGGCGCTCGACCAGCGAGGCTGTTCAAGTCATCTTTGACAATGCAGCAGCCTATCAAAGAGCGAGGCCGTCTCCTTTAACAGTGCTCTGGGTCATTGAAGCGCCCTTTGCCACCTGCCGGACTTGTTAAAGAAACACGCCAATCTCTTTGACACTGGCCCGACGATACCCCGATACTGCAAGCGATGCGGCCCGAGGACTTCCCGTCAACCGACCGAGGAGAGGTGCGCCTCGTCCCCCGAGGTGGCTACTGGGCGTACTTTCCTGCCCCAGCACGCACGCCACATCGAGTACACCGACGAGACGGTCCGGTTGATCGAAGAAGCAAGCGGCGCGCTGCATCGGCTCAGTGGCGTGGGTCGCATGCTGCCGAATCCGCGCCTGCTGATCGCGCCGTACGCGCGGTTGGAGGCAGTACTCAGCTCCCGGATCGAAGGCACCCAGTCCGACGTCATCGACCTCCTTCGCTACGAGACCGGCGACGACGAGAGCATCGGCGAACTCCACGACGACGTCCGGGAGGTCCACAACTACATCACTGCGCTCGACCACGGGATTGCGCGCCTCGACGAAGGCTTCCCGCTCAGCCTCCGGCTGCTGCGCGAAGCGCACGAGCGCTTGATGGCCGATGTCCGGGGCGGCTACGCGACGCCCGGAGAGTTCCGCCGAAGCCAGAACTGGATCGGCGGCACCTCGCCGTCCGACGCAGCGTTCGTACCTCCACCGGTCGAGGCGATGACCGCCGCGATGGACGATCTCGAGCAGTTCCTGCACGACCGATCGCTGCCCCTGCTCGTCCAACTCGCCATCGCTCACTACCAGTTCGAAGTGATCCATCCCTTTCTCGACGGCAACGGGCGACTCGGCCGACTCCTCATCCCACTGGTGCTCGCTGAGCGAAAGGTGCTCCCGCAGCCGCTGCTGTATCTGTCGGTGTACTTCGAACAGCACCGCAGCTACTACTACGACCTGCTCATGAGCACGAGCCGAACCGGAGACCTCGACCCGTGGATCAAGTTCTTCCTCCGCGGCGTCGCCGTCCAAGCGGCCGACGCAGAGAACCGCACCGTTCGGCTGGTCGAACTCCAGGCGGCGATGCGGAATGAGCTCCTCGGAGAGAAGGTCTCGACGACCGTCGTTCGTGCTGCCGAGTCGCTCTTCAGCACGCCGTACGTCTCGGTGACCTGGCTTGCCGAGACGCTCGGCGTCACCTTCCCGACGGCGCAGTCGGCCATCAACACCCTCGTCCGCCGAGGCGACCTCACCGAGACCACCGGCCGCAAGCGCAATCGCTTCTACTTTGCGGCCCGGATCTTCGAAGCGGTGTACGGAACGAGCCCCGCCCGAGAGCAACCCACCCTGTTCGATTGATGGTGGGCTGTCGTCCTCGATCCAGTCGAGGTGACTCGACCCTCGAGCAGGTGGTGCGGTGCCTCGGCGAATCAGCGCACCGAGTCGAGGTCGTCACCCCGTTGCAGCGGATCTCGATCATCGAGCCCTACGTGCAGCGGGTGGGTTTCGTTGGCGTGCGCGACGACCGCTCGCAGATCACCAACCTGACGATCGAGGAATACCGCAAACGGCGCGGCGCCGAGCGCGGTGCGGACGAATGACCACCGGCGGGTGGACGACGCCGGCAGACGTTCGTGCCCAGCTCCGCCGACGCTGGGACCGTGGCACAGTGTTGGCAGAGCTCGCCGGCGGCCCGTCGATCTTCCCGTTTCGGGCGCGGCTGTCGCGCCCGACGACAGCAGACCTGTCCGCCCGCTACGACGACGTGCGCACCTGGGCGCGCGACCTGCACGGCCTCGCCGGAGCGCGCGTCGTGTCGGCGGTGCGTGGGACGCGTTCGATCGGCGCCAACCAGCTCCCGCACCAGGTCTGGATCGACGACCTCGCTACCGCTGCAGCGCTGCTCGGCGAGACACGGGCTGTCGAACGCTTCGCGCGACTGGTCGAAGTCACCGAGCAGCGGCAGGCGCGGTTGACCGGCTGGCTGGCCGAGCGCTCGCTCGACGCGCTGGCGGTGGCCGACGACTGGGAACGTCTACTGCTGGCGGTCGAGTGGGTCGCAGCTGATCCCCGGCCGGGGATCTACCTCCGCCAGGTCGACCTCCCGGGGATCGACACCAAGTTCGTCGGCCGCCACGCACGCGTGCTTGCCTCCTTGCTCGACGCCGTCCTGCCGCCTTCGGCGATCGCCGACGGCGAGACCAGGTTCGAGCGCCGTTACGGGTTCCGCAGCGTGCCGCGGACCGTGCACGTACGCGCCCTCGACCCGGCGCTGGTATCGCTCGCCGGCGGTGACGACCAGCCGGTCGTGATGACGCTCGACGACTTCGCCCGGCTGACCGGCTTGGAGCGACTGTTCGTCACCGAGAACTACGTCAACTTCCTCGCCTTCCCCGCCGCACCCGGGTCGCTGGTCGTGTTCGGGGAGGGCTACGACGTCGCCAAGATCGCCACCGCCCGTTGGGTTGCGGAGGTGCCCGTCTACTACTGGGGCGACATCGACACCCATGGCTTCGGCGATCCTCGACCGGCTCCGAGCCCAGCTCCCACAGGTGCGCTCGCTGCTGATGGACCACGCCACGCTCCACGCCCACGAAGCGCACTGGGGCAACCGAAGAGAGCCAGGTCCGACGCGACCTGGCTCGATCTGACCCGTCCGGAGCGTGACCTCTACGACGACCTGCGCGACAACCGCATCCGAGCCAACCTGCGACTCGAGCAGGAGCTCACCCACTACTGCCTGATCGAATCAGCGGTGCACGCGATCGCTCTCGGAGTTGGATGAGGCCGGTCCGCAGTTCGGCCCCAGGATCTACTGGAACTCCACAGCAAACGACAGCGCTGTCATTCGACGTGGTAAATCCCCAGCAAGAGGGTCTTTTCGTCGCTACTGCAAACCCCTACTGCAAACTGGTGGGGTCTGCCAGGAGTCACTTCCAGGACTCGGCGGACCCAGCGAGGTTGCCCGTCGGCCTCCGCCCGGCGCTGGACGTGACGTCGGCTAGATGCTGTGTCAGCTCCCGCGCCCGAAGTAGTGCGGACCGTCGAGCGCCTGGCCGATCAGGCGGTGCAGCTCACGCCCTTCCGGGATGGAGAAGGCGAACATTCGGCTGTCGTCCTCCCGACCGTCGATCGCCAACATCACGAGCAGCTGCTGGCGACCGTCGAGCCTGGTCCCTTGTTGGGCGAAGACGACATCGGCCGGCTGGGCGCGGATCTTCACCCGGCCGTCGGTCGTCGGCGTCATCAGCCGATCGCGAGCGAGCGCCTGCTCGGCGTCGACGACCGCCTCGACCAATGTCGCCCGAGTCCCCAGGAGGCGCCGACGCTGCTTCGAGTGCAACAGGGACGGGCGATCGAGTTCGACACGGCGACGGTCACCCCACGGGCGCGGCTCCGTGCTCGGGGTGATACCTGCGGCGAGGACGAGGCTGCGGGCGAGATCGGTGACGGGGGAGGCGCCGAACCACCCGTAGACGGTCTTCGCGTACAACGTCCGCCAACCGCCGATCGCAACCCGCTGGCTGCCACCGATCGCCGAGTTGCCGTCGAGCACGGCGAGGACGATCGCTGCCGCGAACTCGTTCATCCCTGGCGCAGCGGTGGATCGGCCCCGGATCGTTGGCCAACACGAGCGCGAGCAGGCGGCGGGCGATCGTCGTCGTCTCGACGTCGAGGTGTGCGGAGCAGACGGATTCGATCGACTCGACGATCCGAGTGATCCGGTCACGGTCCTGCGGCGCGACCACCGACCAGTCGAACGGTTCGTCGGCGTAGGGCTCGGCGTCGAGATCTGCGAGGTTGTCGGGTCCGCCGACAGTGTCGGCGAGCCGTCGGAGCTCGTCGCCGGCCCAGGTGTCACTGCACACGCGTGCGGCGATCGGGCTGGACGCATCGAGCTGGGTGGATGGGGCGAGGTGCTTGCGCACGATCTGCAATCGACGATTCGGGTGTGCAGACATGCGCTACACCGTACGCAGGGGGTGCGCGAGAGATTCCGGGTCGGCCACGCCCCTCGCCAATCGCCCAGCCGGCCGTCAGCTCTGCGACTTCCTCGATCGCCGAGGACGTATCCAATGAGATACATCCCCCAGTTGTTCGTCGCGCCGGTCGATCAGCTGGGAACAGGGACGTAGAAGAACCCCCGCCCAGCCTTCGACCTGCGGCTTGGCGCCAGTCGGCCTTCGTTCTCGAGGTCGGTGAGGATCTGACCGGTTCTCACTTGGCTGAGTCCCGTCAGGCTCGCCACCTCCGTCGAGGACACCCGCCCACGAAGGTTGGCCCACTCGAGGATCATCCGCTCGCGCGCTGCTGCCGAGGTGAGCGCAGCGCGGCGCCGAGGCAGCCTCGCTATCGCCGCGTTGGACAGCCGCCACGCCGGCGGCAATCCGTCGGGCACCCCGGTCACGAGGTCGAACACGGCCGACTCGTCGACCTTGATCTGGGCGGCGCTTCGGACGGCGGCTGCGGTCTCGTCCGCCGATCGCTGGAGCACGGGTTGCGCGGTCTCGACGTCGACGAAGCCGTGGCGACAGAGGTGGTCGAGGAGCAGGACGACGTTGAGGTCCTCGGCGGCTGCCGCTGGGTCCAAGCTGCTCAGGAACTGGACGATCTCGGGGTCTGGGTTGCCGCCGCTCAACGACACGCGGACCCACGGGCCCTCCATCTCGCTGATCCCCGGACCGGCGAGTCCGACCGCGAGCATGTCGCGCACCATCCGGTCGACGCCGACACCTTCACGCTCCGCGAGACGCAGTGACGACATCGCCTCGGCGAGGCTCTTGTACCTCGGCGCCGATGGGTGGGTGACGATGTTGTCGGCACGCACTCCGCCGGGAAACCCGCCCGGTGACGTCACGGTCAACGTGTCTCCGACGTGCTCGACCGTTGTCGGCGATCGCGAGATCCAATTTCGGTGGACGACACCGTTCACGACCGCTTCGCGGGCAGCCCCAGCCGGGATCGCCGCGCCTGCCCCCGTGCGAGGCCGGCGCCGGAGTGGATCACCCGATTCGCGGCGTTGATCGCTTGATCGACCTCGTACACCTGTTGGATCAGCGGGCGAGTACTTCGGACTCGGTTGGTGGAGTCGCCGGCCGCCACGTCTCGCCGGATGTAGTCGATGCCGTCCTCCTCCGTCCCGACGAACAGGAGCGCTCCGGCGTTGGTGAGGACATCGTCGCCGTCGACGAGATTCAGACGCCGCAGCAGATCGGCGTCGGTCGCCTGCAGCAGACTCTGCGCCGCCGGATCCCCCGTCGATGCCGCTTGTCCAAGGAAGTCCCGGGCGACCTCGATGGCCGCCGGACTCACGTCGGCGAGGTGGTGCCCAGAGGGAAGCGCAGACCAGTCGACCCCGATGCGTTGGAACTGGTGCGAGAACCAGGTGGCGGCGTCGACTTCGACGCAATGATCATCGACCCTCCACGTGATTCTTCCCTTGACCCTCAGCGGTTCGATCGCCTGGCTGCACTTCAGTATGAGAATCCGGACGCCGTCGAGGTGGCCAGCTCGGACGTCGACCGTGAGCCGGCGCTCGCTGAGCTCGTAGATCCGGTGACGCAGCCACTCCCCATCGAGCTCTGTACCGATCCTTTGACCGTCGTCCGCGACCCCGAGGATGATCGCCCCACCGCCCGGCGTGTTTGCGAGACATGCCATCGCAGACCAGAGGTACGCAGCAGCGTTCTGTTCTCGGCGGCACCGGGAAGAATCTTCCCGGCCGACCCCCGCGGCGGCCAGGCTCCTCCTTGCAGTCGACCTGAAGCCCTTCGAGTGCAGAGGGCGCCTCGCCCGCGGCGATCCGATCGAGCGCCCGCTGGATCTGCTGCTCCATCGGCTCGGACCGACAAACGCAAACGCCACCGTCGAACCTCGCCCTCCACTTAGAGTTTCTTGTCCGAAAATATAAGTTGCGGTCGGGTCGGTCGGCGACCCTGATGAAGCACGACCATCTCACGGGACAGCTCCCCGAGATCAGCACCACCGAGGGCCTCGACGGAACGGCCCGCACCGAGGCACTCATCGACGCGGCCCTTCGTGATCCGGAGCACGCTGCGGCCATCGCCGAACGGCGCGCCGGAATCGACGAGCACGTCACCCGTAGGTAGGCAGCCGCCGGGCCGACCACCTGGGGGCTCGAACACGCCGGACGACGACCATCCGGGCAGGGGTCGTTGAAGTGTCTGCAGCATCGTCGCGGAACCGGTCCGGCGGCCGCCGTTCCACCGGCGCCGTCGAGGCCCCGTGCGAGACTCGGCGCATGTTGGTGTTGCGAGGGACGAAGAAGCTGCGCGACCGACTCAAGGGACCCGCGGCGAAGGCCGACGACACCTCGTCGACGGCGCTCGGCGATTGGTTCGCCACGGCCCTGTTCTGGAAGCCACAGGTCGCGCTGCTCGTGAACCGACGGACCCTGCTCCCCGTGTTCGTGCCGCTCGCGCCGACGTCGACGCTCGTCACTCGCGTACCGGAGGCGATCGCCACCGCGCTGCGCCATCAAGGTGTGAGCGACGAGTTCATCGCCGCTGAGCTCGCGGCGATGAGCGACATCCGGATCGCGACGACGAACGATCGCAGCACGCTCGGTGTGATGAACGAGTTCGCATTCCACGGCGAGCTGCACTTCCAGGAGGGTCTGACGGATCTCGAGGCGCTCAGCTTTCGGTTGTCGTCGCTGATCCTC
This sequence comes from uncultured Actinomycetes bacterium, assembly GCA_963754705.1. GTDB lineage: Bacteria > Actinomycetota > Acidimicrobiia > Acidimicrobiales > Ilumatobacteraceae > JAWKHV01. The sequence goes on from CAVWGZ010000001.1 coordinate 153,530, forward strand.
GGGCCGCTGCACGAGAACGGGTCACCGGATCGCGAGCTCGCTGCCCTTCTGCGAACCGGACCGTCGAACGTGGTGCGAGCTCCCGGTGCTCGCGGCTGCGCCGGCCGTGCGGCTCGCCGGGAATCAGGGGAACGCTGTTCCAGCTGAAGGTGACGCTGCTCGGCATCAAGCCACCGGTGTGGCGCCGGATCGTGGTGTACGCGTCGACGCCGCTCGACCGGCTGCACGAGCACATCCAGGCCGCGTTCGGCTGGTGGAACTATCACCTGTACGAGTTCGAGATCGGCCGCAAGAGCTACGGGATCCCCGACCCCGACTGGGATTTCGGACCGCCGGTGAAGAACGCCCACCGAACCGTGCTCAACAACGTCGTGGACGTCGGCGACTCGTTCAAATACACGCTACGACTTCGGTGACGGGTGGGAACACAAGGTCACCGTCGAGAAGGCGATCCCGTTCGCACCGGGAATGACCGTGCCGGCCTGTACCGACGGCCGGCGAGCCTGCCCGCCCGAGGACTGCGGCGGACCATGGGGGTACGAAGAGTTCCTCGAGATCATCGGCGACCCGTCTCACCCCGAACACGACGAGCGGGTCCAGTGGGCGGGCGAGTGGGGCGGCGGTCGGCTGGATCCCGAGAGCTTCGACCCGAGCGAGTTCAAGGACAATGTCGACGCCCTCCGCCAAGCCTCCCTCGACTGAGCGTTCTCCACACCGACTACCGCGCCGAGCAGGGTCGAGGCTCGTCTTACAAGCAGGCTCTCAAGTTGTGGGTCGTCGTCTCACAAGTTGTGAGACGACGACGTCGATCGGCTGCAGCGCTCACTTGGACCAGAGCACCTCGGCGGTCAACTGGGAATCCGGCAGCTCGGCGATCGCAGTGACGACGTGCGCTCGATCCACCTCGAGCGCGGCGGCGAACGCCACCTCCTCCGGGAGCAGCTCCCGGAGATGCCCGTAGAGGCGGACCAGGTCGGCCTCGAGCTGACGGACCGGCGGAGGCGGATGGGCAAGCAGGCCGATCGACTCGTCGTCCCAGTCACGGCCGACGCTCAGCCATCGGTCGGCGTCGAACGGGCGAGCGGCGGGAGCGCTCTGCCAGTGACCGTCGAGACCGTTGACGTCGGCCCACACCTTCAACATCGCGAGGCGCCGCTGCTGTGCCCAGTCGAATTGCGAGTGCGGGGATGTGGTCGCCGCCCACACCAAGTCCGAGGCGTCGCGTGCGGCCGAGACACGGTTGAGGCGGGCGATCTTCTCGGCGAGGTTCTCTCCGAGACGAACCGTCGGCACGTGTGGCAGGTCGAACTGGTAGGTGCGGTGGATCGGCGTCGGAACGAACGGCAGAGACACCGGTGTCAGCCAGCACGGTGGCCCGACGTCGAGCTTCATCGGCATCGGGATGTCACCGAGTTCGGTGGTGACCGAGACCTCCCACCTGCCGCGCCGTTGCATCGTCGCGAAGCGGAACGGTCCGACGGTTGCCTCGTCGAGCAGACCGGCGATGACGTCGGCGACCGTCGACCGGTCGTCCGTGACCGAAGCGATGGCGAAGTCGAGATCGGTGCTGAACCGACCGGCTGGTCCAGCGACGAACTTGCGAAGCGCGGTCCCGCCCTTGAACACGACGAGCTCGAACGCGTCGTTGGCGTGCAGGTACGAGAGCAGGAAGTCCTGGGCGATGTCGAGCAGGGCAACGGATCGGGAGATCGTCGAGTTCGGCGGCGTGTGGCGGGCCACGTGGCCGATGGTCAGCCGGTGCTCGAAGTTCATCGGTCCTCGAGTCCGGTCGGAGCGAACGGGAGCACAGTGTCGGCGACGTTCCATCGGCGGTCCCATCGACGTGCCGCCCGCCGGGGTCCGAACCAGACCGTGCCGCTGGCCTCGATACCGAGGCCGGCGATGAACTCCGGATCGAACGGTTCGACGAGGTAGGCGAAGCGGACCAGGGTGGCGTGCGGCCGACCGACGAGTTCGGCGGCGAGATCGTCGTGTCCACAACGATCGAGGAGCGCCGGTACCGCCTCGAGTCCGAGGCCCCAGTTCCGCACCGCGGTCGGCGCGTCGGCGAAATGCACCAGGACACCCGCCGGTGGGATCACGGGGACGTCACCGATCGTCACGGCGGACTGTCGCCACTCGTGGGTTGCGGTGTCGTAGGTGCGTCGAAGGGCAACGGGGGTGCGTTCTCCGGGACGCACCACGACGCGGTGTTGTTCCGGAGCCCGGTCTGCAGCACCGTGAAGCCAGGCAGCCGATTCGAGGCCGACAGCGGCCTGAAGGTCAGGGCGTACTGCGAGCTGGGCGCGCAGTGTGATGAACGGGTCGCCGTGACCGTAGGGCCCAGCGTGGGCTCCCGGCGCCCACTCCCATACACCTTGCACACCAGTCGGGAGCAGCCACCCTTGGGCGGCGAGGCGCTGGATCGCCACCCTCGGCGGGGTCGTCAAGCCGAGATCCCCCACCATCTGCATGAGCTCGAGAGTCGTGACGACCGTCGGGGCGTCGAGTTCCAACGCCTCGATCAACGGGGCGATGCTCGGTGCTATCGATCGCGCCATTGATCGCCTCCTCTCACTGTCGCAGCTATCACGAAAGTATCAGATCGCGATACCTTTGCTACGTAGATGACAGTCAGCTTGAGGAGTACGCGTGTCGCGGCCGGCCCACCGACATCGACCTCAGCACGAAGGCCCACGAAGGACCGAGGACCCCTACTGGCAACTCCACTGCGTACGACGGCGATGGCGTTCAGGACAGAAAGCCGCATCGTGACGGCGGCGCGCCGCTACTGCAAACGTCTACTGAAAACCCCGCGCCTATTCGGCGGCGACCGAGCAAAGATTCGACCGGCACGAGCGACACTGAGGCGACCACGATGAAGCGCGAACATCTCACGGGACAGCTCCCCGAGATCAGCACCACGGAGGGCTTCGACGGAACGGCCCACGCCGAGGCGCTCCTCGACGCGGCCCTTCGTGATTCGGAGCACGCTGCGGCGATCGCCGAACGGCGCGCCGAAATCGATGAGCACGTCATCGGAAGGTAGGGAGACGCGAGCCGACCATCGAAGGAAGATCGGCCTACCCACCAGACGGCGCGATCGAGTGTTCCGAGAGACCGTTCGAGATCGATGGCTTCCTCGATGCTCTCGTCCGGGTACAGCCGCAACGTCGTCGACGTCGTAGCCCCGTTCGGCAAGCGCGGCGATCGTCATCGTCGTGAGCCGCAGGAAGGGCCAGGATCTCTTCATCTGTGGCTTGCCGTCCACCGCGACGGCGCATCTGTCGAGGAGATCGCCGGTTGCTTCGAGCCCTACCGGCCCGACGGCTGGACCGTCGACCGCAGCCTCGAGAACCTCGACGCCAAACTGACCGACCGCTCGTTCACTACGGACCTCGACGCCCTCGTCGCCGACTGGCCAGACGGCTACTCGATCGAGTCAGCGTCCCGAACCGTGATCGAGCTACTCGAACTGTTGCGCTGACCATCGGGCGCCTGTGCGGCACGCAAACAACATTCACCAGGTGAGGGCTCTCGCTTCGATAACCCTCACGACGGACGTGAGACGTTGATAACCGTGGGCGAGGGGGGACTTGAACCCCCACGAGGTTGCCCTCACTGGCACCTGAAGCCAGCGCGTCTGCCATTCCGCCACTCGCCCGAGCGACAGCGAGCGAGCCTAGCCACCCGCTGCACCCGCCCCAACACGATTCACACCGGGTCGCAGCCGCTGTCGACCGGCCGCCTACTAGCGTGCTAGCCCTACATGGGCCTGCAATCGTTTGAGCACGGCGTAGAGCGTATGGTCGAGGGCGTGTTCTCCCGCGCCTTCAAGTCGAGCGTGCGCCCGATCGAACTCGGCCGGCGGCTGGTCAGGGAGATGGACGAGCACCGCTCGGTCGACGTCAAAGGCCGCCGGATCGTCCCCAACCAGTTCTCCTTCTGGCTCTCCCCCCACGACCACGCCGCCTTCGCCGACATCGACGAAGCCCTGGTCGCCGAGCTCTGCGAAGCCGCCCGCGAGTACGCCCGGGACGAGGGCTACCACTTCATGGGCCCGGTCACCGTCGAGCTCGCCGTCGACAACAAGCTCAAACCCGGTCGGTTCGGCATCTCCTCCCTCATGAAAGAAGCCGGTGGCGGCCTGCGCGCCGGCGCCCTCGTCCTCCCCTCCGCCGAGCGGATCCCGCTCACCGACACCGTCGCCACCATCGGCCGCCTCCCCGAGTGCACCGTCATGCTCACCGACACCAACGTCAGCCGCCGCCACGCCGAGGTCCGCCCGCTCGGCACCGGCTGGGTGGTCGCCGACCTCGGCTCGACCAACGGCGTCAAGCTCAACGGCATCCGGATCGACGGCGAACGACTGCTCCGCGACGGCGACGTGATCAGCCTCGGCACGGTTCACATCAAGTTCGAAGCGTCCTGACATGTGCTCTCGTTCGCCCGGCACCGCCGGAGGCGGCCAGGTGCTCCACAGATGCGGCGGAGCGGCCCTCGGCACGCCGCTGACCAGCACCAGACCCTCGGCGTCTGGGGATCTGTGGAGCGAATCGACACGACCCGACCGCACCGCACCCTCGAGCGGCAGGCGGACCGGACAAGAGCCCGGCGGAGCACGGCGATGAGCGACGAGCTGCTCGGCATCTTCAAGTTCTGCCTGCTGGCACTGCTCTATCTCTTCTTCGCCCGCGTCCTGTGGGCGGTGTGGAGCGAGGTCCGCCCGGTCAAGATCCGGGCCACCGACATGCGTGGCCAGGCCCTCGACCCGACCCTCGACGGCCCACCGAGCCGACCCGCAGCCGCCGTCGGCCCCAAGCCGGCCAAGGGCCGTGGCGGTCAGGTCGGACGGATGACGGTGATCGAACCCCGCGCCCGGCGCGGCACGGTGTTCGCCGTCGGCAGCGAGCTGACGATCGGCCGCGCCCCCGGCTGCACGATCTCGATCACCGACGACGGGTTCATCTCCCAGCTCCACGCCCGGGTCTTCGCCCAGGACGGCGACGTCTTCGTCGAGGACCTCGGCTCGACCAACGGCAGCTTCCTCAACGGCCAACGGCTCACCCGCGCCGCCAGTGTGAGCAAGGGCGACCGGCTCCAGATCGGCAACACCGTGCTCGAGGCAGAGTGAGGACCGCACAGTGAGGACCGCACCGTGAGGACCGCAAGGTGAAGGCCAAGCTGAAGATCGGCTCGAGCACCGACACCGGTCAGGTCCGCAGCGAGAACGAGGACGCGCTGGTCGTCGCTCCACCGGTCTATGCCGTCGCCGACGGGATGGGCGGCCACCTCGCCGGCGAGGTCGCCAGCGCGATGGCGGTCGACACCCTCCGGGCGATGCTCGCCGGGACGAGACCGATCTCCTCCGCCGATGAGCTCGTCGCCGCCGTCCGCAGCGCCAACCTGGCGATCTTCACCGCCTCCCACGAAGCGGTCGAGCAGCGCGGGATGGGCACCACCCTCACCGCCCTCGCCGTGCTCGCCCCGGCCGCCGACAACGGACCGGAGCGGCTCGTCCTCGCCAACGTCGGCGACTCGCGCGCCTACGTCCTGCGCGGCGGACGGCTGCAGCAGCTCAGCGTCGACCACAGCTACGTCCACGAGCTCGTCGCCACCGGGCAGATCTCCGCCGAGGAAGCCCGCTTCCACCCCAACCGGAACATCGTCACCCGCGCCCTCGGGATCGAGGCCGAGGTCGGGATCGACGCCTGGACCTTGCCGCTGGTGCGCGGCGACCGCTTCCTGCTCTGCTCCGACGGCCTCGTCGACGAGGTCAGCGACGACACGATCAACGAGACGCTGCGCGGCGTCAACGATCCGCAGAAGGCCGCCGAGGAGCTCGTCGCCACCGCCAATCGCCACGGCGGGCGCGACAACGTCACCGTCGTGATCGTCGACGTGCTCGACGGCGCCGCACCGTCCGACCATCCGCTCGACGTCACCCCCGAACCGGTGCCGGACGACGGTGAGGGTGAGATCCGCGCCTGGCGCGACGACCACCGGATCGACGACACCCCGCCGGCCACCCGCGTCCTGCCGGCGACCGACGGCTCGTCTGGGTCGGGCTCCTCGTCCGGCGCGCCGAGAGCCACAGCGACCGCACCGACTCCCGCACCTGCTCGCACCCAGCGGCGGCCACCGCGGTTCACCTGGCGGACGCTGGTGTTCGGGTTCGCCGTCGGCGCGGTGTTCGTCGCCGGGTTCACGATGACCGCCGTCTACGCCCGCAGCGGCTACTTCGTCGGCTTCGACGGCGACGACGTGGTCGTGTTCAAGGGCAAGACCGAGCCGGTGCTGTGGTTCGACGCGACGATCGAACGGCGCACCACCACCACCCGCGACAGCCTCTCCGACGCGGCCGTCCATGCCGTCGAGAACAAGACCGAGTTCTCCTCGATCAGCGCGGCTGCCGAGTACATCAACGGTCTCGGCTCGCTCGGCCCGGCAGCGACGACATCGACGACCACCACCGCCGCGCCGACCACCAGCGCAGCGACGACTGTCCCCGGGGCGGTCGAGACTCCGACCACGGTGGCCGGCGGGTGAGCGTCCCAAGTTCGTACGTCGCCCTGGCGCGGCGCAACACCGAGCTCGGCCTGATCGTGATGGGCGTGTTCATCACCGGTGCGGCGTACACGCTCTCCGCCCTCGGCCGCGACTCGAACATCCCGGCCAACCTCGGCGTGTTCCTCGTCGTTCTCTTCGGGCTGCTCGTCGCCGCCCATGTCGCCACCCGCCGCCTCGCCCGCGGTGCCGATGGCGTGCTGCTCCCGCTCGCCGCGCTGCTCAACGGGATCGGCTACGTGATGATCGCCCGGATCGACGCCAAGCAGCTCGCCGGGCTGCAGGCGACGTGGACCCTGATCGGGATCGGCGTGTACATCGCCGCCCTGATCGCAGTGCGCCGGGTCAACGACCTCCGCCGCTACCAGTGGACGTTCTTCCTGATCGGCGCCGGGCTGCTGCTGCTCCCGTTCGTCCCCGGTGTCGGGCGGAACATCAACGGCGCCCGGATCTGGGTCAGGCTCGGTCCGATCGGCTTCCAGCCGGGCGAGATGGCGAAGATCTGCCTGGCGATCTTCTTCGCCGGCTACCTCACCGAACGGCGCGAACTGATCGCCGCCGGCACCTGGCGGGTCGGCCCGGTGAGCCTCCCCGAACCGCGCCACCTGTTCCCGATCCTCGCCGCCTGGAGCGTCAGCGTGGTCGTGATGATCGGTCAGCGCGACCTCGGCTCGTCGCTGCTGTTCTTCACCCTGTTCGTCATCCTGCTGTGGGTCGCGACCGAGAAGGCGAGCTTCCTCGTCCTCGGCACGCTGTTGTTCGCCGGCGCGGTGACCGTCGCCTACCAGACCTTCGGTCACGTCCAGGACCGGGTCTCGATCTGGCTCGACCCGTGGGCCGACTACGAGGGCAAGGGCTACCAGATCGCCCAGTCGATGTTCGCCCTCGCGTCGGGCGGGCTGAGCGGCTCCGGGCTCGGGCTCGGCACCCCGACCAAGATCCCCGAGGTCAAGAACGACTTCATCTTCGCCGCGGTCGGCGAGGAGCTCGGGCTGTTCGGGGCGACGGCGATCCTGATCGCGTTCGTGCTGATGATCGGCGCCGGGTTCCGCACCGCGGTACGCGCCGACCGCCCGTTCGAGAAGCTGCTCGCCACCGGCTTGACCACGATCCTCGGCGTGCAGGCGTTCATCATCATCGCCGGGGTGATCCGGGTCTTGCCGTTGACCGGCGTCACCCTCCCGTTCGTCAGCTACGGCGGTTCGTCGCTGGTCGCCAACTATCTCCTGCTGGCGCTGCTGATGAGGATCTCCGACTCGACCGCACGACGGATCGGTGAGCTGCCCGAGCAGGTCTCGCTGCAGGAACGGCGGGCGGCGAAGCGGTGGGCGAAGGCGACGGCCGCTGCGGGAGCGGACGCGACGGTGATCGCCGACGACGACTGGACGGCCTCGTGAACAAGCAGATCCGGCGCCTCGCCGCCGGCCTGCTCGTCTGCTACCTCGTGCTGTTCGTCCAGCTCAACCTGCTCCAGGCCGGGCAGCAGCGGGAGGAGTTGGCGGAGGACCCGCGCAACACCCGCGAGGCGGAGAAGGAGTTCAACTTGCCGCGCGGCCCGATCCTCGCCGCCGACGGCGTGGTCCTCGCCGAATCGACCCCCTCCGACGACGGCTTCGCCTTCCAACGCGAGTACCCGACCGGCGAGCTGTTCGCCAACGTCACCGGCTACTACTCCTACGCCTTCGGCGCGACCCAGCTCGAACGGACCCAGAACGGGATCCTCAACGGCACCGACCTCCGCCCGTCGATCATCGGCGATCTCCCCGACATCTTCGGTGGGGACAGCGACAACAGCGGCTCGGTCCGCCTGACGATGCGCTCCGACCTCCAGCTGCTCGCCGCCGGCCTGCTCGCCGGCCGGGAGGGCTCGGTGGTGATGATGGATCCGCGCACCGGGGCGGTGCTGGCGATGTTCAGCACGCCGACCTACGACCCGAACCTGATCGCCGTCCACAACACCCGCGACGCCGAGGACTGGCTGACCTTCCTCAACGCCCAACCGAACAAGCCGCTGCTCGCCAACGCCTACCAGGAGCGGTACATGCCGGGCTCGACGTTCAAGGTGGTGACGACGACGATCGCGCTCGAGAGCGGCGCGGTGACCACCGACGAGTTCTTCCCCGACGAGTCCGAGTACACCCCGCCACAGACCACCGACCCGATCCAGAACTACGGCGGGGGGACGTGCGGCGGGGTGTTCACCACCGTCTTCGCCCGCAGCTGCAACACCCCCTTCGCCCGCCTGGCGGTCGAGATCGGGGCGGAGACGATGGTCAGCGGCGCCGACGCGTTCGGGCTCAACGAGGCGCCGCCGTTCGACCTCCCCCGCCCGGCGGCGTCGAACTTCGGCTCGGTCGACGACTTCGTCGACAACATCCCGTTGCTGGCGATCCGCGGCTTCGGTCAGAACGACGTGGCGCTCACTCCGTTGCAGATGGCGATGATCGCCTCGACCGTCGCCAACGGCGGCCAGATGATGGCGCCGTACGTCGTCGAGGGCACCTACGACCACGACAACCAGCTGATCGAGCGAACCGAGCCGAAGGTGTGGAAAGTCCCGATGCGGCCCGACACCGCCGCGACGCTGACCCAGCTGATGACCGGCGTGGTCCAGGTCGGCACCGCCCGATCGACGATGCAGCTCGCCAACGGGATCCAGGCGGCGGCCAAGACCGGCACCGCTCAGCTCAACGCGACCGGTCAGCCGGAACGGTCACACGCCTGGATCATGGCTTTCGCACCGGCGGAGGCCCCACGCCTCGCCGTCGCGGTGATGTTGAAGGGCGTCACCGACGAGATCTCCGCCGGTACCGGCGGGACCCTCGCCGGCCCGATCGCCAAGGAGATGCTCGACATCGGACTCCAGGTCGTGCCCGGCTGATGGCCCGCTTCGCTCGCGTCCGGACTCGCCGTTGGCGCTTCCCTCGCCGGGTCGCGACCGGCGCGCTCCGTCCGGGGGCCCAACCGGCGGACGCTCACGGAACTCGTTGTGACGGCGGTTGGGAGCTACTCGTCGGTAGCTTTGGGGAGCTGTCATGACCAACACCGAACGACCCGTTTTCAACGATCGCTACGAGATCCAGCAGCGCATCGGACGCGGCGGCATGGCCGACGTGTTCCTCGCCCGCGACCGGCTGCTCGATCGGCCTGTCGCGATCAAGGTGTTGTTCCCCGAGTTCGCCACCGATCCGAACTTCGTCGAACGGTTCCGTCGTGAGGCGCAATCGGCGGCGAATCTGAACCATCCGAACATCGTCGGTGTCTACGACTGGGGTCGGCAGGGGCCGACCTACTTCATGGCGATGGAGTACGTGCCGGGGCGGACGCTCGCCGACATCCTCAAGGCCAACGGCAAGCTCCATCCGCACCAGGCATCGGAGATCGGGATCGAGGTCGCCGCCGCGCTCGGCTTCGCCCACAAGAACGGCGTGGTCCACCGCGACGTCAAGCCGGCGAACATCCTGATCGCCAACGACGGTCGGGTGAAGGTCGCCGACTTCGGCATCGCCCGCGCCCTCAACTCGGCTGCCGAGCACGACCTGACCCAGGCCGGTGCGGTGATGGGCACCGCCACCTACTTCTCCCCGGAGCAGGCCCAGGGTGGCCAGCCCGATCCGCGCAGCGACCTGTACTCGTTGGGGATCGTGCTCTACGAGATGACCGGCGGGAAGCCGCCGTTCAGCGGGGAGAACCCGGTCGGGATCGCCTACAAGCAGGTCCACGATCAGCCGCAGCCGCTCAACCAGCTCGCCCCCGACATCCCCCGCGGGTTCGAGGCGATCGTCGCCAAGCTGCTGGCCAAGACCCCTGGGGTCCGTTACGCGACCGCCGAGCTGCTGCGCGACGACCTCCGCCGGTTCCGTGAGGGTCAGCCGGTGCAAGCCCTCGCCGGGATCGCCGGTGCCCCCGGGGCAGCGCCGACGACGGCGGTGCCGACCGCCGCCGGGCGGACGACGGCGATGCCGGCGACGGCGGCCACCGGCTACGGCGCGACGACAGCGATGTCGCGGACGACGGCGATGCCGGCTGCACCGCGCTCGGGCGGCGGACAGTCGCCGACCCCCGACTACTACGACTCGCCGCGCCGCACCGGGCTGTACGTCCTCGCCGCCTTCCTCGCCATCGCCGCCCTGATCGCCGGTGGGCTGGTGCTGTTCCAGCTGTTCTCCGACGACGGCGGCACCGACACCTCGCTGGCGATGCCCGACGTGCGGACCAAGTCGCTGGAGGACGCCACCGCCGAACTCGACGCGCTCGGGCTGGAGGTCACCCCCGTCGCCGAGGCGCGCGAGGGGATCCCCGAGAACGTCGTCTGGGACCAGGATCCTGTCCCCGGCGTGCTCGTCACCACCGATCAGGCGGTGACGATCAAGTACGTCCCGTCGCCGGATCCGGTGGTCATCCCCGACGTCACCGGCAAGACCTTCGACGAGGCGAACATCGAGCTGACCCAGCTCGGACTGCTCGTCACCCGGGTCGATCAGGAGGACCCGCAAGGACGCGCCAGCGGGATGGTCATCGGCCAGGACCCGGTGAAGGACGCCGAGGCGCCGCCAGGGCGACCCGATCACGCTGTTCGTCTCGCTCGGGGCGAGCGAGGTGGTCGTCGGCAACGTCGTCGGGCAGGACGAGGCGGCCGCCCGCGCCTCGCTCGAGGGCCAGGGGTTCGTCGTCACCCGCGAAGAGGCGGTCTCGGACGCGTTCGCCGCCGGGAAGGTGATCGGCTCCGATCCGCCGGCGAACACCGCGCTGCCGAAGGGGGCGACGATCAAGATCTTCGTCTCCACCGGCGCAGCCCAGGTGGAGGTGCCCGACGTCACCGGGATGGAACTCAGCCAGGCGTTGGTGACGCTGACCAACGCCGACCTGAAGGCCTCGCCGATCGACCAGACCGTCCCCGCCGGCGACTCGCGCGCCGGCAAGGTCACCTCCCAGAACCCGATCAAGGGGACGAAGGTGGCGAAGAACTCGACGGTCCAGATCATCGTCGCCAAGGCGGCTCCGGCTGCCTCGACGACCACGACGACGACCGCCGCCCCGACCACGACCCAGGCGCCGCAGACGACGACCACGGCCGCACCGACGACCACCGCGCCACCGACGACCAACCCGGCGCCGACGACGACCTCCGGTGGGGCCGACACCCCGACGTCGGTCACCCTCCCCTGACAGCGATCTCCGGCGGCGCGGCCTACACCGCTGCCGGGGTACAGCGCTCGAGGAAGCGGCGGAGCATGTCGTGACCGTGGCTGGTGAGGATCGATTCGGGGTGGAACTGCACGCCTTCGATCGGCAACCGGCGGTGACGCAGCCCCATGATCGTGCCGTCGGCGGATTCGGCGGTGACCTCGAGGCAGTCGGGCAGCGTCGCCGGGTCGACGACCAGCGAGTGGTAACGGGTCGCCTCCAGCGGTGAGGGGAGCCCTTCGAACACCCCGAGGCCGCGATGGGTGACCCACGAGGTCTTGCCGTGCATCAGCTCCGGGGCGCGCACCGACGTCGCCGCCGTAGACGTGGCCGATCGCCTGCAACCCGAGACAGACGCCGAACAGCGGCACGCCCTGCTCGGCGAAGGCCGGGATCGCCTCGCAGAGGATCCCGGAGTCCTCCGGTCGCCCCGGCCCGGGCGAGAGCAGGACCGCGTCCGGTCCGAGGGCGAGCGCCTCGGCGACGGTCAGTTCGTCGTTGCGATGGATCACCGGCTCGGCACCGAGCTCGCCCAGGTACTGGACCAGGTTGTAGACGAACGAGTCGTAGTTGTCGATCACGAGTACCCGCGGCATCTGCACAGCCTGGCGGGAAGGTGGCCGACCTGTCGAGGACGATTGCCCTCGACCCCCTACACTCGCTCCCTCGTGGCTCCTCCGAAGCGCAAAGCCGGTGGGCGGGTGACCCCGAAGGGGACCCGTCCAGGACAGAGCACCGTGCCGTCCGCCGGGCGACCGGTGATCGGCCGTGGACCGGGCGCGAACGACCCGTACCACGCCTCCGAGGCCTCGGCTCGTTACACCCCGCCGATCCCGAAGTACGCCAAGGAGAGCCCCCGCTGGGTGCCGATCCTGATGTTCGCCCTGTGGGGCGTCGGCGCGCTGGTCATCATCCTCTACTACCTGGGCGCCGTGCCGGGTGGTAGGAGCCAGTGGTACCTGCTGGTGGGTCTCTCCGCCATTCTCGGTGGCCTGTGGACAGCCACCAAATACCACTAGATGTGCCATCTGACCTACTGAGGGTCTACCGGATTGAAGAACACCTGGTAGCCGGGGTCGGTCGCTACGGTTACAACGGAGTTACACGCGTGTAGTTGTCCCCTGAGTTATCCACAGCCTGTGTGGATTACTCCACCGGGGCGACGAGGTCCATGTCCTCCATGCAGTGCCTCGGAGGGGGTGGATCCTCCTCGGCGGCGAGCGTCATCCGCAGCTCGAGTCCACAGATGCTGCAGCGGTAGCGGACGCTCACCCGGCGCATCTCGCCCTCCGGGGGCGGCTCCGGCAGCGAGGTCGTCAGGCTGCGGGTCATCCCGATCCCGACCTTCCAGATCACCATCAGCATCAGCAGTCCGGCGAGAGCCCAGACCACGGTTCCGAACGCCGGCACCCATCCACTGTACCGACGGCCGCGTTCAGAGCCGTTCGATGATCGTGGCGTTGGCCATCCCTCCGCCCTCACCCATCACCTGTAAGCCGAAACGACCACCGGTTCGCTCCAACTCGGCGAGCAGCGTCGTCATCAGCCGGGCGCCGGAACATCCGAGCGGGTGGCCGATGGCGATCGCTCCGCCGTTCGGATTGACCTTCCCCAGGTCGACACCCGGGTTCTCCGCCGCCCAGGCGAGCACGACGGAGGCGAACGCCTCGTTGATCTCGACGACGTCGATCTGGTCGAGGGTCAGCCCGGCGCGTCGGAGCACTTTCTCCGTCGCCGGGATCGGGGCGGTGAGCATCACTCGCGGGTCGGCCGCCGCGAGGGCGAACTCGACGAACCGGGCTCGCGGCGTGAGCCCCAGCTCGGCGGCGCGAGGCTCGCTCATGATCAGCAGCGCCGCCGCGCCGTCGGTGATCTGCGAGCTGTTGCCGGCGGTGACCCGGCCGCCGTCGACGAACACCGGTTGGAGTCCGGCGAGCTGCTCGACGGTCGTCGGCCGGATTCCCTCGTCGACGTCCATCATCGAGCCGGCGGCATCGCGCACGGCGAGGATCTGTCCCTCGAATCGGCCTTCGGCGGTCGCCCGCGCCGCCCGGGCGTGCGATTCGGAGGCGAGCGCGTCCATCGCCTCGCGGCCGATCTCCCACTGTTCGGCGATCAGCTCGGCCGAGATCCCCTGGGGGACGAGCCCACCCTGGGCGGCGTAGCGCGCCCCGAGTTTCGGTCCGAACGGGAACCCGTACCTGCCGTCGAGCATCGTCGCCCCCATCGGCACCCGCGTCATCACCTCGACCCCGGCGGCGACGACCACGTCGTAGGCCCCGGCGATCACCCCTTGGGCGGCGAAATGGGCGGCCTGCTGGGACGAGCCGCACTGACGGTCGACCGTCGTCCCCGGCACCGACTCCGGCCAGCCGGCGGCGAGCACCGCGTTGCGCCCGATGTTCGCCGCCTGCTCGCCGACCTGCATCACACAACCCATCACGACGTCGTCGACGAGGGCCGGATCGAGGTCGTTGCGCTGCGCCAGCGCGCCGAGCACCTCTGCTGCGAGATCGACCGGATGCCAGTCCTTCAGCCGTCCGTTGCGCTTCCCCAACGGCGTCCGGATCGCATCGACGATGACAGCGTTCGGCATCGCCCGATCATGCCCCTACCGGCCGGTAACCGGCGAACCAGTGAACAACGTCAGAGGCCCTCGAGCGGCCAGGGCACGTCCTTCGGGGCGTCGGCCGGGTCGAAAGCGACGATCCCGATCCGCAGCCCGGGACGGACCTGCTCGTTGAGTTTGGCCAGCTCTTCGACCTGTTCGGCGTCAACCCCGCTCCGCCCGGCGAGGGCGAGACCGACCAGCGGGCTGTCGAGCGTTCCGAGTGCGCTGGCGTCCCCGAGCGCGAGCAGCTGGTCGGCGAGCATCCGTTGGAGCTCGCCGGCACGACGTTCCTCCGCCTCGCCGAACGGGGTCGAGCGGGCGAGGAGCCGGGCCCCCGGCATCGCCGACAGCAAGGTCATCGCCCAGCCGGTGTCGGCTGCATACCAGACCTCGTCAGCGCGCTCGATCGGCAACGTGCGGTCGCCGAACACCCAGTCGAGCGCCGGGTCGACGCCGGCGTCGACACCCGCTGCCTCGAGCCGGATCAGCACCCCCGGGCCGACACCGACGAAACCGGTGTCGCCGAGCCGGACGAGGATCGACTCACCGGACGGAATGGCCAGCTGATCGAGGAGCCCGTCGACTTCGTCGCCGTGGCGGGTGATCTGCCCGGCGGTGACCCCTGCGGCGGCAGCGGCGACCACGGCAGTTGCCGCGACCGCCGCCGCGGCGATCCGCAACCGATCGGCGACCACCGGGTGACGGACCATCCCGGCGGCGGTCAGCGCCACGGCGAGCGCAGCGAAGGCGAGCACCGGACCACGCCAGGCGAGGAGGTAGGCGAAGCGCGGGCCGCGCAATTGGGAGGCAGCGAGCCACCCGGCTCCGACGGCGAGCAAACCGACCGCTGCCGCCCCGAAGGCGCGTCGATCCCCGACCCGCCGGGCGCGCCAGCAGCAGGCGACGAGCGCAGCGATCACCGCCAGCGTCCACCACGCCGAGCGCTGCAGCGACTCACCGAAGAACAACAGCCGACGCGGCCCGCCGAGCCAGGTCGGCCAACCGCCGACCTCGGCGGCGAGCAACTGCGCCCCGGCCGACCACCCGGCCGTCGGTGAGCCGTCGTCGCGGAAGTAGCGCCACACTGCCGAGACGTTGCCCGTCCGACCGGTGGCTGCGTCGTACGCCACCGGCACCCAGAGCAGCACGGCGATCGCCGCCGAGGCGAGCACCGGCCGGGCGATCGATCGACGGGGGTCATCGGGCGGGCTCGACGTCGACGCCGTCGTTCGCCGTCGGTCGATCCTCAGCCCGATCACGCCGAGGGCGAGCGCCCCGACGAACAACGCGTAGCCGATGTGGACTTGGGGCAGGATCGAACCGAGGACCAACAAGGCGGCGGTCCCGGCGTTGTCCCCGAGTGCCGCGCTCCAGGCGGCGACGAGCAGCGGAACGACGAGCGCAGCGGCGAGCAACGGGGTCCACGGGTCGAGCACCGCCGCCCCCCCGAGCGAGAGCCAGGCTGCGCACTGGGCGGCGACGACCAAGGCGATGACCCCTGTCCCACCGCGCCGGGCAGCGAGGCCGACGGCGATCGCGAGCGCCGCCACGTTCCACGCCGCCGCCCCGATCAGCACACCCCAGGTCCGGCCGAACACGCCGAAGGGGGCGAGGAGATAGAAGGCGATCGGACCGGGATGGTTCCAGCCGTAGCGGCTGTACAGCCCGACGGTCGGGAACCCGCCGGTCGCGGCGTCATGGACCTGCATCGCCAGGATCGCCTCGTCGCCGTCCAGCGTCACCTCCCGCCCGGCGAAGCGGACGAGCACGACGAGGACGACGAGTGCCCCGGCGAGCGTGGCGACGACGGCTCGGCGTGCGGCCGGCGTCGATCCTCTCGTGCGCATCGAACGGGTCTACTCGCCCAGCAGCACCTTCGAGGTGACCCGGGCGACGGCGACGAGATCGGTGTCGGTGAGGTGGACGCAGAACGCCTGGTGGGCGACCTTGCGGTAGGTCGGCAGCGCCTGCCGCCAGCGTGCCCGGCCCTCCGCGGTGAGCACGACGACGATCCCCCGGCCGTCCTCGTCGGAGCGATCGCGTCGAACGTAACCCTCGTCCTCCAGCCGGTCGAGCTGCCGGCTGAGGCTCGACTTGTTGACCATCACCTGCTCGGCGAGGTCGTGGACCCGCGTCTTGCCTCCCCGCTCCTGGAGGGTGGCGAGCACGTCGAACCAGGTCAGCGGGAGATCGTGCTCCTCCGACAGGGCGACCTCGAGCCGGCGCTCGACGACCGCGTGCGCTCGGCGGGAGGCGGCCAGCGCAGCGAGCCGTTCCGGGTCAGGACGGGCCATCGGTCAGCGGGTCGCCTTCACCGCGTCGGCGATCGCGTCGAGGGCGAGATCGACCTCCGCTTCGGTGACGACCAGCGGCGGCATCAATCGCACGGTGGTGCCGTAGGTCCCGGCGTTCATCAGCACCAGGTGATGCTCGACGAGGCAGTGGCGGATGACCGACGGGACCCGAGCCGGATCGGCGAACTGGACGGCGTTCATCAACCCGATGCCGCGCACGTCGACGATCCCGTCGTCCTCGGCGGCGATCGCCGCCAGGCCGCCGCGCAGCTGGTCGCCGCGGTCGTTGACGGCGTCGAGGAAACCGTCCGCGGTGAGCACCTCGATCGTCGCCAGCGCCGCTGCGCAACCGATCGAGTTCCCTCCATAGGTGCCGCCGTGGGAGCCGGTCGGCCAGCGCGACATCAACTCGGCAGAGGCGCCGAGCGCGGCGAACGGGAAGCCGGAGGCGATCCCCTTGGCCATGCAGATGATGTCGGGGGTGAAGTCGTAGTGCTCGACGGCGAACATCTTGCCGGTCCGACCGAACCCGGACTGGACCTCATCGGCGATGAACAGGATCCCGTGACGGTGGCAGATCGCAGCGAGGCTCTCGATGAACCTGGCCGGGGCGGGAAGGTAGCCGCCCTCGCCGAGCACCGGCTCGATGATCACCGCTGCGGTCTCTTCCGGCGCGGTCTGCGAGGCGAGCAGGTGGGTGAAGCCGAACAGGGCGTCGTCGATCTCCGCTTCGAGATCGTCGGCGAGCAGATCGGGGAACGGGGCGACGAACACCCCGGAGGGCAGCGGAGCGTGCCCGGCCCGGTAGCCGGTCTTCGACGTCGTCATCGCCATCGCCAGGTGGGTCCTGCCGTGGAAGCTGCCGCTGAAGACGATCACGTGCGGTCGCTTGGTCGCCTGCTTGGCGAGCTTGACCGCGGCTTCGGTGATCTCCGCACCCGAGTTGGCATAGAAGAACGTGTCGATCCCGACCGGGGCCAGCGCGGTGAGCGCGGCACCGAGCGGCTCGAGCAGGTCGTGGCGGTAGCAGTTGACCTGAGCGTGGATGAACCGCTCGGCCTGACGCTGGATCGCGGCGACGACCCGCGGGTGGGAGTGACCGGTGGAGACGACCGCGATCCCGGCGGTGAAGTCGAGGTACTCCTCGCCGTCGGTGGTGTAGATCCACGATCCCTTGCCGTGGGTCACCTGCAGATCGGTGACCTGAAACCAGACCGGCGCGAGGTGCGAGCTCATCGCCGCATGCTAGGTCGGGGGGCGATCGTCACGATCCGGCGTCGGGCCCGGCCGGGCGCGGATCGGCGGCGAGGGCAGCACGCAGCATCCCGACGAAGTGGTCGCGGTCCGCTTCGAGCACGAACAGCGCGTTCGGTTCGGCCGTGGTCAAGCCGAGCAGATCGATCACGACCATCCCGCGGGTCAGCTCGCTCTCGGTCTCGCACCAGCAGGCGAGCCGGCGGGTCTCGGTGGCGACCCGGCCGTCGATCGCGTAGGCGATCGCGATCGGGTCGGGGAGATCGAAGCCGGGCAGCCCGGTCTGGGTGTGGCAGAACTCGATCAGGCATCGCTGGATCTCGACCGTCCAGCGGGCGTTGACCGTGCCGATCGCGCCCAGATCGGCGGCAGCCTCCGGGTCGAACACGGCGAACCGGCGGGAGATGTCCCAGCCGACGAACTCGAGCGCGAGCCCGGAGCGGAGCACCTCGTCGACTGCGTGCGGATCGACCCACATGTTGAACTCGGCGACCGGCGTCTGGTTGCCGACGTGGTCGGCGACCGCGCCCATCACCACGCAGCGGCTGATCCGTTCGGGCAGGGTCGGGTCCGTTCGCAGGGCGAGGGCGAGGTTGGTCAGCGGACCGAGGGTGACCAGCTCGAGCGTTCCCGGGTAACGGTGGGAGGCGTCGAGCAGGGCGCCGACGGCGTCGTCACCGGCCGGGGTACGCCCGTTGAGCGGAAGCCCGATGTCGCCCATGCCGTCCTGGCCGTGGACGTACTGCCCGGTCTCCAACGGTACGACGAGCGGAACCGCTGCCCCGGCGTGGACCGGAACGGTCGAACCGCATTGTTCGACGACCCACAGCGCGTTCTGGACCCCGAGTTCGAGCGGCACGTTGCCGGCGACGACGGTGATCCCGACCACCTCGACCTCCGGGTGGGTGAGGGCGATGACGAGCGCGACCGCATCGTCGCTGGCGGTGTCGGTGTCGATCCACATCGGTCTGGGCACGCACCGATCCTGCCTGATCGATGCGTGCCCGAACGGTTCAGCCGGTCGCCACCGTCGATCGTTCGAAGGCAGCGGCGAGGACATCGGCGTAGGTGTCGGCGAGATGGAAGGTCATCTCTGCCCGGACCGCCTCCGGCACGTCCTCCAGGTCGGGGCCGTTGCGCTTCGGCAGGACGACCTCGGTCAACCCCGCCCGATGGGCGGCGAGCACCTTCTGCTTGACCCCGCCGATCGGCAGGACCTTGCCCTGCAAGGAGATCTCGCCGGTCATCCCCACCGTCGGGCGCACCGGCAGGCCGGTCAACAACGAGACGAGGGCGGTGGTCATCGTGATCCCGGCCGAGGGACCGTCCTTCGGCACCGCACCGGCGGGGACATGGACGTGGAACCGCTTGGCCAGCGTCGAGGGGTCGACGCCGAGCTCCTCGGCGTGTGAACGGACGTAGGAGAGCGCGATCTGGGCCGACTCCTGCATCACCTCGCCGAGCTGTCCGGTGAGGGTCAGCCCGGGTTCGCCGGGAGAGGCGGTGGTCTCGATGAACAGCACGTCCCCACCGACACCGGTGACGGCCAGCCCGGTGGCGACACCGGCGACCGTCGTCCGTTCGGCCACCTCGTCGACGAACTTGGCCCGTCCGAGCAGCTCGCGCACCCGCGCCTCGTCGAGCACGATCGGCGTCTCGGCGCCGGTCGCGCCACCGATCGTCGCTGCCAGCTTGCGCAGGGCCTTGCCGAGCTCGCGCTCGAGGCTGCGCACCCCGGCTTCACGGGTGTAGTCGACGATGATCCGGCGCAGCCCTGCGTCGGTCACCTCGACCTCATCGGCGCGCAGTGCGTTGCGTTCGAGCTGGCGGGCGAGGAGGTGGTTGCGGGCGATGAACAGCTTCTCGTCCTCGGTGTAGCCGTCGAGGCGGACGAACTCCATCCGGTCGAGCAGCGGTGCCGGGATCGTGTCGGCGACGTTGGCGGTGGCGATGAACACCACATCCGACAGGTCGAGCTCGACCTCGAGGTAGTGGTCGCGGAAGGTGTGGTTCTGCGCCGGGTCGAGCACCTCGAGCAGCGCTGCGGTCGGGTCGCCGCTCCAGCCGCCGGCCGAGAGCTTGTCGACCTCATCGAGCAGGATCACCGGGTTCATCACCCCGGCCTCGGTCATCGCCCGGGCGATCCGCCCGGGCTGACTGCCGACGTAGGTGCGCCGGTGGCCGCGGATCTCGGCCTCGTCGCGCACGCCGCCGAGGGCGACACGGACGAAGGTCCGACCCATCGCCTCGGCGATCGACTCACCGAGGCTGGTCTTACCCACCCCGGGAGGCCCGACGAGGGTGATGATCGTGGCCGTATGGCTGGCTCGCTGCGCTCGCGTCCGGCTGCTCGCTGGCGCTCGCGACGCCGGGTCGTGGCGGGGTCTGTCCCGGTCCGGGGGCCGAAGCGTCGGGCGGCGGGGTCGAGCTGGTGTCCGCCGTGGCGGGCGTGGCGTCGGCGGGTCGGCGGGCGTGGTGGAGTTTGCGGACGGCGAGGAACTCGACGATCCGTTGCTTGACGTCGTCGAGGCCGTAGTGGTCGTCGTCGAGGACGCGCCGGGCGGCGGCGAGATCGAGGTTGTCCTCGGTCCGCCGACCCCAGGGGAGGTCGAGCACCCGATCGAGCCAGGTTCGGATCCAGGAGTGCTCGGGCGACTGGTTGCTCATCCGCTCCAGCCGATCGATCTCCTTGTCGACCGCGTTGTGCACCGCATCGGGCAACTGACGCTCGGCGAGCCGGGCGCGGTACTCACCGGCGACGTCGTCGTCGCCCTCGCCGAGCTCCTTGCGGATCGCAGCGAGTTGCTGGCGGAGGAGGAACTCGCGCTGCGTCTTCTCCATCCCCTCGGTGACGTCGCTGCGGATCTGCTCGGTCACCTGGGTCTCGGCGAGCAACGTGCGCGCCCAGTCGAGCACCAGCTCGACCCGCGCGCCGATCTCGACCGCCTCGAGCACGTCGATCTTGTGATCGAGCGGAGCGTCGCTCCATGCCGTCGCCGCATCGGCGAGCCCGCCCGGGTCACCGACGGTCCGCAGCACCTCGGGCAGACGGCGCGAGTTGCGCAGCTTGGCGATCTCCTCGAGGACCACCCGCAGCTCGCGGGACACGCCGTCGATCCGCGGCGAGGTGCGAGCGTCGCGGCAGCGGCTCGACCGAGACCCACCGGCCGGAGCGTTCGCCGGTCTGCTCGTCGATGATCCGGCCGCGCGCTTCACCTTGGATGATCGCCGCTGCGCCGCCGGTCGGCAGCTCGCCGGCGGTGGGAACACGGGCGATCACGCCGACGGTGGGGGTGCGACCGTCGAGCCGGGGAACGAGCAACAGGCGGCCGTCAGCGGCGCGGGCAGCGCGCACGGCCACCAGGCTCTCGTCGGATTCGAAGGCGATGGTGGCCACCGTGCCCGGGAAGATCACGCCCGGAACTTCGAGCACCGGGAGCGTCAGGAGGGTGTCGGTAGGGGTCATGAGGGAAGGGTAACGATGCCTGCG
This sequence comes from uncultured Actinomycetes bacterium, assembly GCA_963754705.1. Classification (GTDB taxonomy): domain Bacteria; phylum Actinomycetota; class Acidimicrobiia; order Acidimicrobiales; family Ilumatobacteraceae; genus JAWKHV01. Next base: position 174,933 of record CAVWGZ010000001.1, read on the forward strand.
TCAGAACCAACATGAAAGTTGAGTCGCTGGGTATCAATTACCCTGCGCGAGGGCCTGACGGGCCGCGGGCGCCGCCCTGCGCGTTCGCCTCAGGTCGCCTGCGCCTCGGCGTGGGCGAGCGCTTCGTCCCAGCTCGCCTGTCGGGCGAGCAGGGCGCGATAGGGCATCACCAGCCGCGGCAGCGAGACGCCGAGCGCCCCGTGGAGTCGCCCATCGCGCCCGTAGAGGGCGACGAACTTGCCCTCGGCGGGGTCGCCGTGGACGATCCGGACCTCGTCGTCGGCGGCGCTGCGACCGAGGAACTGGATCCGTGCGTCGTACTGGTCGCTCCAGAAGAACGGCACCGGTGCGTACGGCGTACCGCCGCCGTCGGGATGGGTGAGCAGGTTGCGGGCGGCGTGCGCCCCTTGCTCGGCGGCGTTGGTCCAGTGCTCGATCCGGGCGGTCTCGCCGAACAGCGGGTTCGGCCAGCGGACGCAGTCGCCGGCGGCGTAGACGCCGGAGGCACCGGCGTGCAGTCCGGCGTCGCAGACGATCCCGTCGCCGAGCTCCAACCCGCTGCCCTCCAGCCAGGCGATCGCCGGGGCGACGCCGATCCCGACCACGACCAGCTCGGCGGGGACCAGCTCGCCGTCGCCGAGGCGGACACCGGTGACGGCACCGTCCGCGCCCTCGATCGCGGCGACCTGCACCGAACATCGGATCGGGACTCCGTTGCGTTGGTGGACCCCGGCGACGAGCTCGCCCATCTCCGCCCCGAGGCCGCGGATCAGCGGCGCCGACGCCCCTTCGAGCACCGTCACCTCGGCGCCGCGCTGGCGGGCGGTGGCGGCGACCTCGAGCCCGATGAATCCGGCCCCGATGACGACCAGGCGGACGCCGTCGCCGAGTCGCCGGCTGAGCTCGAGCGAGTCGTCGAGGGTCCGCAGGACGAAGATCCCGTCGAGCTCGGGTTGTCCGGGGAGGCGCCGCGGGGCCGCCCCGGTGGCGATGATCAGACCGTCGTACGACAGTTGCTCGCCGTCGTCGAGCGAGATCCGCTGGGCGGTGGTGTCGAGTGCGCTGGCGAGGGTCCCGAGGCGCAGGTCGAGGTCGAGTTGCTCGATCGCCTCCGGCTTGCGCAACGCGATCCGTTCCGCTTCCCACTCGCCGGCGAGCACCTTCTTCGACAGTGGCGGGCGGTCGTAGGGCAGGTGCTGCTCGGCCCCGATGAGGGTCAGCCGGCCGGCGTAGCCCTCGTTGCGCAGCGTCTCCGCCGCGCGCAGCCCGGCGAGGGAGGCACCGACGATCACCAGCTGTTCGAGTTCGCCCATCGTCAGAGCCTGCCGCAGACGGGTCGTCGCGCTCCAACGCGTCGCCACCGGCCCGGCCGACCCCCGGACCCCGCCGGTGCGCTCGCCTACCGTGGCCGCCCATGACGAGACGGTTCGCCCAGGTCGATGTGTTCAGCTCCCGCCGCTTCGGCGGTAACGCACTGGCGGTCGTGCTCGACGGCGAAGGCCTCTCGAGCGAGGAGATGCAGACCTTCGCCGGCTGGACGAATCTGTCGGAGACGACGTTCCTGCTGGCGCCGACCGATCCGGCTGCGGACTACCGCGTCCGGATCTTCACCCCCACCGCCGAGCTGCCGTTCGCCGGTCATCCGACGATCGGCTCCGCCCACGCCTGGCTGGAGGCCGGCGGGCAACCACAGGGCGACGAATTGATCCAGCAGTGCGGGGCCGGGCTGATCCGCCTGCGCGACGGTCGCCGGCTCGCCTTCGGCGCGCCGCCGGCGGCGATCCACCTCGCCCCACCGGAGGCGGTGACGGCTGTCGCCGATGCGCTCGGGATCGACGAGTTGGCGATCGAGCAGTCGGCGGTGCTGACCTGCGGACCGACCTTCCTCTCGCTCGTGCTCGACTCGGCCGAGCGGGTACTGGCGATCGAGCCGGACCACGGCGCGCTCGCCGCCACCGGGTGGGAGGTGGGGATCGTCGGCCGGTACCCGCTCGGCTCCGCCTCCGGCGGGGACGGACCCGACGTCGAGGTGCGCGCCCTGCTCGCCGCGCTGGGGATCGCCGAGGATCCGGTGACCGGCTCGCTCCACGCCGCCCTGGCCCAATGGCTGATCCCCAGCGGTGCCCTTCCCGAGCGCTATCTCGCGTCCCAGGGCACCCGGTTGGGTCGCCAGGGTGAGGTCCACGTCGAGCGTGACGTGCACGGACAGGTGTGGATCGGCGGCGACGTGACGACCGTGATCGCCGGTGAGTTCCGCTGAACTCCGCCAGCCTGCGTTCAGGGAAGCTCGTCGACGGTGACCAATGAGGCCAGCAACAGGCCGATCATCAGCAGCAGGCCGACAGCGGTGGCGATGTTCAGGATCAGACCCATCAGGAGCCTCCTCGGTTCGCGCCGCCCGTGTCCGAGATCGAGTGTTCCTCGCTGATGTGCGCCACGGTTGACGCGTCGGTGACGGTTCTGCGCGATCGCGCCGACGGTGGTTCACCGCCTGCCGGCTCCTCGACTGCGATCAGCACGAGCAGCGCGATCAACGCCACGAGCAGTCCTGCAGCGGTGATCATGAGGTGCAGGCCAACCCGCCGCTGCGCGACACCGCCTGGCTCGCTCGGCAGACCTCGATCTTGCCGTAGCCGACCTCGAGATCGAGGACGTAGCGCGACGTCGGATCGTCGCCGTCGACCGTCGACCAGTCGACGGTGTACCCGTCGCGGCTGGCGCCGAACAGGCGGATGTCGCCGCCGCGGACCTCGGCCGTGACGTCGACCGTGGCGTCGTCGGGGACGACGATCTCGAGCAGACCGATCCGGTGATCGGCGTGGAGGGTCAGCGGATCGCCGCTGACGACCAGTCCGCTGAGGTCGATCGTCTGCCGGCCGACCGCCAACCGATAGCTCTGCTCGAGCTGTGCCCGGCTGGTCGGCGACGAGAACCGGTCGCCCGACGCCACCGTTCCAGCTGGCGGCGAGCGCCGTCGCTCCGCCGAGGACGACCACGAGCAGCACGCCGACCACCACCGGCACCGCGTGGCGGGCGACGGAGGCCCAGACGACGAGGTTGATGATCGCCGCCACGGCGAGGGCGAAGAACAGCCCCGGCATCGGCAACGAGAGCGCAGCGACGTCGACGGCGGCGCCGACGGCGATCGCGATCGGGATCGCCGCCAGCACCCCGAGCCAGGCGACGACGCGGGCGATCACCGCCGAGCTGCGCAGACGCGGGCGCCGGGGGGCGGCGTCCGCACCGCCGATCGAGGACCGTCGCGGCGGTGCCGCGCCGAACCGTGCATCGGAAGACATCGGCGGTGGCGGCGCCGGCATGTGCCGGTCGAGGACCGCGGTCGGCTCGCCGTCGGCGGCCGTGTCGGAGGTCGTCGGCGTGGGAGGTGCCCAGGACGAGCCGGTGGGGGCGACCCACTCGTGCCCACCGCCGTCCGTACGGCGCAGCGGCGAGGCCAGAGCCGGCCGGCCGTTGCGTCGGTTCCACAGCAGCAGGCCGCCGAACGCCAGCAGCGAGACGCCGAGGGCGAAGCAGAGTCGGTCGGAGGGGTCGCCCCAGAACAGCGGCCTGCGGTCGATCAACCCGAGCAGCGAGATGGCGGCGACGGCCACCAGCCCGATCCGGAGCCATTTCGCCGTCGCCGGCGGGGCCGGGACGTGGCTCTCGCCCGAGCCGGGCGCTTCTTTGGGAACGACGACGGCGAGGACGAGGTAGGCGACGACCCCGAATTCGGCGAGTCCGGCGGCGACGGCGACGAGCCGGACGAGGGTGAGATCGACGCCGCTCGCCCGTGACAGCCCGGCGCAGACTCCGGCGATCTTGCCGTCCTCGGCGCGGCAGCGGGCGCCACGGTCGCGGAGGGGGCAGCGGCTTGCCGGTGGTCGGAGAGGGAGCAGCGTTCACGTGATCATGTTGACGATCGCCGACGACGGGCACATCAGGGACCGACCCTGAACGAACCCTGAACGCTCGCCACCGATCCCAGGGTCGGCTCCGGGACCGCCCCCGATGGGCCCGGATGCGTGGCGTGGTTCAATCGTTGGCGATGACCACCGCGACCACGTTCGGAGGGATCACCCGCCGCCGCCAGGGCCGGCTCGTCGCCGGCGTCTGCGCCGGTGCCGCGCACCGTTGGCGCCTCGACGTCAGCGTGCTCCGTTTCGCGATCCTGCTGACCGCGTTCGCCGGCGGCGCAGGGGTGATCCTCTACGGGGTCGCCTGGTCGGTACTCCCGCTCGACGAGGGGGACGACGTCGACACCGCTCCGCCGATCGACCGGGTCGAACGGGTGGCGGTGATCCTCGTCGCTCTCGGGGCGACGCTGGTGCTGCGGGCGACGGGGCTGTGGTTCTCCGACTCCGTCGGCTTGGTCGGTGCGCTGGCGGCGGTCGGGGTCACCCTCGTCTGGGGCGGGGCCCGGGGCACCGAGGAGCTCGGCGAAGCGCGGGCGCTGCGCGTCGCGGTCGGGCTGGCGCTGATCGGCTTGGGGTTGACGACCCTCGTCGTCCTCTCCGGTGACCTGGCCTCGATCTCGCGGACACTCGTGTCCGCCGTGCTCGCCGGGCTCGGCGTGGCGCTGCTGCTCGGCCCGAACATCGCCCGCCTCGCGGCCGAGCTCGGCGACGAACGCCGGGCCCGGATCAGGGTCGAGGAACGGGCGGAGATCGCCGCCCATCTCCACGACGGGGTGCTCCAGACGCTCGCCCTGATCCAGCGCCGGGCGGACGACGCGAAGGAGGTCGTCGCCCTCGCCCGCCGCCAGGAGCGCGAGCTGCGCGACTGGCTGCACGGCGAGGCGCCGGGTGAAGCCACGCTCGCCGGGCTGCTGCGCACCGAGTTCGCCGCTGTCGAGGACGACCTCGGGGTGCGCGTCGAGTTGGTCTGCGTCGGCGACGCAGGTGCCGACGCAGCAGTGCGCGCCCTGGTCGCCGCAGCGCGCGAGGCAACGGCGAACGCCGCCCGCCACGCCGGGGTCGGTCAGGTCGACGTCTACGTCGAGGTCGACGACGAGTCGATCGAGGCGTTCGTCCGCGATCGCGGCGTCGGGTTCGACCCCGCGGCGATCGGCGCCGATCGCCGCGGAGTGACCGAGAGCATCATCGGGCGGATGCGCCGGGTCGGCGGTGAGGCGACGATCCGTTCCCGCCCCGGCGAAGGCGCCGAGGTCCGCTTGCGACTCCCCCGGAGATCCGGATGAACCGGCCCACCGATGCCCGCCATCGCCGACGCGTGGAGGTTGTTGCACGCTCGCGCTGCAACAACCTCCAAACTTCGGGGGGTGGGTGATGGGCGAGCGGGTGCCGGTACGGGTGCGGGTGTTCTTGGTCGACGACCATGCCCTGTTCCGCAGCGGGGTGCGCGCCGAGCTGGAGCAGGACCACGAGATCGTCGGCGAAGCCGGTGACGTCGCCGCTGCGATCGCGGCGATCCCGCCGGCGATGCCGGATGTCGTCCTGCTCGACGTCCACCTCCCCGGTGGCGGTGGGGTCGAGGTCGCCGGTCGTCTGCTCGCCGAGCATCCGCAGCTCCGATTCCTCGCTCTGTCGGTCTCCGACGCGCCCGACGACGTGATCGCGGTGATCCGCGCCGGCGCGCGCGGGTACGTCACCAAGTCGATCAGCGGGACCGAGCTGTCCGACGCGATCGTCCGTGTCGCCAACGGCGACGCGGTGTTCTCGCCCCGGCTCGCCGGATTCGTCCTCGACGCCTTCGCCGGTGCCGGGCGGGCGGCGGCGAGCGATCCCGAGCTCGACCAGCTCTCACCGCGCGAGCGCGACGTGCTCCGGTTGATCGCCCGTGGCTACACCTACAAAGAGGTCGCCACCGAGCTCGTGCTCAGCGTGAAGACGATCGAGACCCACGTCTCGGCGGTGCTCCGCAAGCTGCAGTTGTCGAACCGCCACGAGCTCTCCCGCTGGGCCGCCGATCGCCGGATCTGACCCGGCGCCGTGCTCACGCGCCCGGTGACCTCCGCCAGAGCGGCGACGACGGTGGTCACCAACCGCTCGATCTCGTCCTCCGAGACCGTCAGCGGCGGTCCGAACATCACTGCGTCGCGCACCGGGCCCGAGCCTGCCGGATAGATCCACAGGTCGCGCTCGAGGCACGCCCCGACGAGCTGCTGGGTGAACTTTGTCTCGACCGGGAACGGGGTCCCACCGTCGGCCCGGTCGGCGACCAGTTCGAGCGCGAGGAACAGGCCCCGGCCGCGGATCTCGGCGACGTTCGGATGGTCCCCGAGCGCCTCGATCAGCCGGTCGCGGAGCAACGCGCCGACCGTCGCCGAGCGTTCGACGAGCTGCTCGCGTTCGAGGATCTCGAGCACCTTCGCCGCTCCGGCGCACATCGCATCGCCGCCGGTGAAGGTGAAGAACATGAACCCACCGACGGCGTTGAGCGGCTCGGCGACCGCGGCGGTGGTGGCGACCATCCCCATCGGGACATAGCCCCCGCCGAGCCCCTTGCCGCCGTAGATCACGTCCGGGACGAGTCCGCAGTGCTCGTGCCCCCAGGTCGTCCCGGTCCGTCCGAAGCCGGTCATCACCTCATCCGCGATCAACAGGATGTCGTGCTCGCGACAGACCGCGGCGACCGTCCGCCAGTACTCCTCGGAGGCGACCAGGCAGCCGCCGGCGGCACCGGTGATCGGTTCGAACAGGAACCCGGCGATCGTCGCCGGATCCTCCTGTTCGATCACCTTGACGACCGCCTCCGGGTCGTCCCACGGCACCTTCGGGAAGTCGAGCAGGAGCGGCTCGAACCCGGCGCGACGGGTCGAATGGCTCGCCGCCGAGATCGCCCCGACGGTGATCCCGTGATAGCTCGGATGGCGTCCGACGATCTTCCATCGCTCCGGTCGGCCCTTGGCGAGTTGATAGGCGCGGGCCAGGCGCAGCGAGGAGTCGGCCGACTCGCTGCCGCCGCTGGTGAAGAAGATGTGCTCGAAGCCGTCGGGGAGCCAGCGGTCGCGCAGGCGATCGACCAGCGCCAGCCGGTTCGGCGTCGGCCACAGCGGAATGACGTAGCCGAGCTCGCGCATCGCAGCGGCGACGGCGTCGGCGACCTCGGTCCGGCCGTGGCCGATGTTGGCGACGATCGCCCCGCCGGCGGCGTCGAGGATCTTGCGTCCGTCGGCGGTGTGGAGGTAGCTGCCGGCGCCACCGACGACCAGCGGGCCCGATCCGCCGGGGACGAAATGGAAGCGGGAGGTGTCGACGGCAGTCATCCTGCGATCATCGCATCAGACCGGGTCGTCGGAGTGATGGCGGACGGTGATCGAGATCCGCGGGCCGGCGTGCGCGGTCTTCGGCACGCAGTGCTCCCAGTCGTGCTGGCAACGGCCGCCCATCACCAGCAGGTCGCCGTGCTCGACGGGGAACGCCAGCGACTTACCGCCGCCGAACGGACGGAGCAGGAAGGTCCGCCGGGAACCGGTGGAGACGATCGCGACGACCGGCTGGGCGAGGCGGCGTTCGCGGTCGCGGTGCCAGGCGACCGAATCCTGCCCGTCGCGATACCAGTTGCAGCCGATCGCGTCGAACGCCAGGCGGTAGTGACCGATCAGCGCCGTGCGGACCTCGGCCAGCGCCGGGAGCGGCTCCGGGGTGCCCTCGGCGGCGTCCCACCACCAGGTCAGGCGCGGCTCGGCGAGACGCCGGTCGTACATCGTCACCTCGCGTTGGCGCCACGGCAGCTCACGTCGGAGGTCGTCGAACACCTCGTCGGCTCCGGGCAGCCAGCCGATCGCGTGGTCGATCCACGAGCCGTCGCCGAGCTCGACCCGCCGGACGGAGGAGAAGTCCAGGTCGGCGGCGGTCCACCGCTCGGCGGTCGCCGCGGCGAACAGCGACGGCTGGAAACTCTCGAACACTCGTTCGAGTCTGCCGCTTGCCGGCCGATCCGTCAACCTCCGCCGAACGGCTGCCGGCCGTGCTGCGCGCGCCCGTCCGCCAGGCTGCGAGGACGCGTCAGACTGGGTCGATGGGGACGGCGATCGAACTCGACGATCCGGCCGACGGGCGGCTCGGGGAGTACGTCGGACTGCGCGATCCAGAGCAGCGCCGGCGACGCGAGGAGGACGAGGGACTGTTCATCGGCGAAGGGATCACCGTCCTCGAGCGGCTCGTCGCCGGCGGGGTCCGGCTGCGCTCGGTGCTCCTCCTGCCCAACCGCTACGCGCGCCTCCGGCCGCTGCTCGACCCGCTCGACGTCCCGATCTATCTCGCCGAGCGGGAGGTGATGACCGCCGTCGCCGGCTTCGACCTCCACCGTGGGGTGGTCGCCGCCGCCGACCGGCCGATCGCCCCGCCGCTCGACGAACTCCTCGCCCGAGCGCGCACCGTCATCGTCGCCGAGGGCCTCAACGACCCGGAGAACCTGGGGGCGATCGCCCGCACCGGGCGCGCCCTCGGGGCCGAGGCGCTGCTGGTCGATCCACGCTGTGCCGATCCGTTCGCCCGCCGGACCGTGCGCGTCTCGATGGGCGAGATCGTGTTCCTCCCCTGCGCCCGACTCGACCCCTGGCCCGACGCGCTCGACGTGCTCCGCGACCACGGCTTCTGCCTGGTGGCGATGACCCCTGCCGCCGAAGCGACGTCGTTGTTCGACTGGCAACCGTGCAACCGGGTGGCGGTACTGCTCGGCGCCGAGGGACCGGGGCTGAGCACTGCTGCGTTCGATCTCGCCGACGTTCGGCTGCGGATCCCGATGCGTGCCGGCGTCGATTCGCTCAACGTCGGCCACGCCGCGGCGATCGCGCTGGCGACGTTCGGTGCGCGACGCGCCTGAGCGCGCTGCGCTGCGAGTCCACCCCGAGCCATGACCGGGCTGGTTCGGGATCCGTTGTTCGATGCAACTCAGCTTCGTAGGATGCCGCCGTGCGCCGGAGCTCGTTCGCCGAGATGGACTGCTCGATCGCCCAGACGCTCGAGCTCGTCGGCGAATGGTGGACGTTGTTGATCATCCGCGACGCGACCCTCGGGGCGAAGCGATTCGAGGAGTTCCAGGCCAATCTCGGGATCGCCCGCAACGTCCTCGCCACCCGCCTCGATCATCTCGTCGAAGCCGGGATCATGCGCCGACGGATCTACGACGAGGGCCGTGATCGGGCGGACTACCTGTTGACGGAGATGGGCCGAGAGCTGTGGCCGGTGCTGGTCACGCTGCGCCAGTGGGGCGACCGTTGGCTCGACGCCGACCGCCCCGGCCGCAACGCCGCCCTGCTGCACACCTCCTGCGGGCACTCGATCACCGCCGAGCTGCACTGCAGCGCATGTGGCGAACCGCTCGACGGGCGCCACCTGCGCACCGTCGCCGCGCTCGGGCCGGACGGAGCGCACTGAAGCCGAGCGCACTGAGGCGGAGCGCGCGGGATCGGCCGCGGCGTCAGGTGACCGGGCGATAGGCGGCGAGCAGCTGCTCGATCACCGCCATCACCCGCTCGGCGCTCGGAGCGGGCTCGGCTCGTCCGATGGCGAACGCAGCCTCGGTCAGCGCGCCGTAGATCACCGTCGCCAACGCGTCGACATCGGTGTCGGGTCGGAGGTCGGCGCTTCGCACCAGCCCAGTCAGCCCGAGGCGGGTCGTCGACAGCCCGAGCGATGCGTCGAGCGTGCGCAGCGTCGGCTCGCCGAGCACGGCCCGGGCTTCGACGGCGACGAGCCGCGACCACGTCGGGTCGGCGGCGAGTTCGATGCTCCGCCGGCAACCGGCGAGGACCATCGCCATCGGGCTGCGCTCGGCCAACGCCGCTCGCCGGACCTCGTGATCGAAGGCGGTGACGAGGGAGGTGACGACCTCGCCGAACAGTGCGGCCTTGTCGGCGAAGTGGTGGAACAAGGCGCTCTGGGAACATCCGGCGAGCTCGGCGACGGCGGTCGTCGTGGTCGCAGCGAAGCCACGTTCGGCGAACAACCGCCGGGCGGCGTCGACCAGCGCAGCGCGGGTCTTGGCCGCATCTTCGAGCGTTCGCCTCGGCATGACGTCTCCCAGTATACCGAGTGCTACTCTGTAAATCGTGGTTGCACTCGAGCCCCTGAGCATCGGCGGCGACGGAGAGGACGGTCTTCGCCCCGGCGGGCGCGACGTCGTCCGCAGGCGCAGCCGCGCACCGTTGCGCGGCCGAGCGAGGGAACTGGCAGTGCTGCGCGACTGTTGCGCCGGGGTCGCCGAGCACGAACTGTGGATCGTCGTCGTCGAAGGTGATGCCGGGATCGGCAAGACCCGGCTGCTGGCAGAGCTGCCGGCGCTGGCCCGCGAGCATTCGGTCCAGCTCGCCGGTGCCGGGTGCGACTCGATCGCCCACGACCGTCCGTTCGGGCCGCTGCTCGAGGCGTTGCACTGCGACCGGACCTCGAGCGACCCGCGGCGACGGGCGATCGCCCAGCGCAGCTCGTCGCTGGCTCGTCCGAGTGGCGTTCCGCCGTCGCCGTCGACGACCGGCCAGCTGGAGCTGGGGGCCCGCTACGGGGTCCAGGACGAGCTGGTCGAGTTGCTGCTGGAGGAGGCCGACTCCCGTCCGTTGCTGCTGGTGATCGACGACTCGCAGTGGCTCGACGGGGCGACGGCCTCGACCCTCGGGGCATTGATCCGGCGGCGGGGCAACCGTCCGATCGGGCTCGTCCTCGCCGCCCGGCCCGACCCGCGGCCCGCCGAGTTGGAGATGCTCTTCCACCGCTGGCACGAGGATCTCGAGACGCTCCGGCTCGGCCCGCTGACGGCGGCGGTGGTGAGCGAGGTCGCCGCCGACGTCCTCGGACGGACCCCGCCGGCGGATCTGGTGGAGGAGCTCGAACGAGCCGGGGGCAACGCCTTCAGCGTCGTCGCCCTCGCTCGCGGCTACGACGAGCACAGCGCCGGCCCGCTCGAGGGCGTGCGTGCCTCGGTGCTCTCCCGCGTCCACCGGCTCGGCGAGGAGGCGACCGGGTTGTTGGCGATCGCCGCCGTGCTCGGGGTCGAGTTCACCCCCGAGACGTTGGCCGTGCTCGGCGACCGCGCCCCGTTCGAGGTGTTCGACGTGCTCTACGGGGCGACCCGCGCCGGGTTGCTCGTCTCGCGCGGCTCGACCTTCGCCTTCAGCCACGCCCTGGTCGCCGAGCAGCTGGTCTCGGAGGTGCCGGCTGCGCTGCAGTCGACGATCCATCGGTCGATCGTCCACCATGCCGGCGAGCTCCAGTTGGGCGCGACGACGATCGCCCACCACGTGATGGCGGCGTCGATGCCCGACGACGTGGCGGCGATCGACGCGCTCTGCCGGGCGGCGGAGGAGGTCTCGATCCACGAACCGCTGCTCGCCCTCGGGTACCTCGATCACGCCGCTGCCCTCTGCGGCCGCCGCTGCGGGCGACACAGTGAGCTCGCCCTCCGACGAGCGACGGCGCTGTGCACCCTCAAACGGGTGACCGAAGCGATCGACGTGCTCCAGGCGGCACTGCTGATCGAGCACGACCGGGCACGGATCGCCGAGGTCCGGGCGGCACTGGCGCGGTGCTCGCATCTCCTCGGCGATCTGACCAGCGCCGCCGACGAGTTCGAACAGCTCGCTCGGTCGGGTGCGCTCTCCCCCGCGGCGGAGGCCGCTGCCTGGGCGGACGTGGCGACCTATCGGTTCTGGTCGATGCGCGGCGCCCACCCGTGGGCAGAGGCCGACCGGGCGATCGAGATCGCCGATGCCAGCGGCGCGGTCGCGCCGGCGGTGCAGGCGATCGCCGCCCAGGCGACGATGGCTGCGTTCGCCGGTGACGTGCAGCGCGGCGTCGAACTCGCCGCCCAGGCCAGCGCCCGCGGACGGCTGCTCGCCCACGACGTGGTGATCCCGTCACCGGCGTTCACCGAAGGCCTCGCCCGGATGCTCGCCGACGACCTCGCCGGCGCGATCGACGTGCTCCAACTCGACCGGCTGCGGATCGAGCGGCTCGGCGACCCCCTGCTCGCCGGCCGCCCGGCCACCGCGCTGGTCATCGCCCAGTACCTCGCCGGCCGCTGGGACGACGCGCTCGCCGAGGCCTCGGCGATCAGCAGTGTCTGCAGCGACACCGGCAGCGCGGTCGGCCAGCTCGTCGCCCCGGTGATCCGCGGGTTGATCGCCCACTACCGCGGCGACGTCGGCGCCGCCCGGGCCGCGCTGAGCGAAGCGACCTCGATCACCGGTGCGCAGGAGGCCTACGCCGTGCCGTTCCTGCTCCATCTGCAGGCGCTCGAGCTCGAGCGCAACGGATCGCCGACGGAGGCACTGGCGCTGCTCGCCGACACCGCTGCCGTCGCCCGGTCGCTGGCGCCGGCGATCCGCAGCTGGTTCGTGCTCGACGCCGCCCGGTTGATCGTCACCGGGACCGCCGTCTCGCCGGACATCGTCGACGGCCTGCTCGACGGGCTGACCGACGACGCGGCGAGAACCGGACGCGACGGTCCGGCGGCGATCGCCGCGATCACTGCGGCAGCGATCGCCGACGACCTGCCGACGATCGTCGGGGCGCTCGGCGCGCTGCGCCGCTCACCGCAGCTGCTCACCCGCAGCGCCGGGCTGGAGCTCGCCGGGCTGGTCTGCTGGCGGCGGGGGGCGAGCGAAGCCGGGCGGGCGATCCTCGCCGAGGCCCGAGCGGGCTACGAGCAGCTCGGGGCGATGCCGGCGGTGCAGCGGGTCGTGTCGATCACCGCCGGCAGCGCCGGCGGCCGGCGCGCCGCTGCTCGACCCGCTCGACCGAAGTTCGGCTGGGACGCACTGACGCCTGCCGAGCTGGCCGTGCTCGAGATGGTCGCCGACGCCAAGCGCAATGCGGAGATCGCCGAACAGCTCGTGCTCTCCAAGCGCACCGTCGAGTCGCACATCTCCTCGATGCTGGTCAAGCTCGGTGTGCGCACGCGTGTCGAGTTGGTCGTCGCCGCCGCCCGCCACCGCGCCGGCTGAGCCCGGTCGGGCCCGGCCGGGACCGGCGGCGGACTGCCGACGGTCAGGCGGCGCGGGACCGGCGGCGGCCCGATCGCCGAACCGGTTGCGGTGCCCGCCGGGGGTAGCCGGTCGGATCGGCGGCGAGGATCGGCTGGCCGACGCTGACCTGCGGGTCGCACGCCGGATCGTCGGGGAAGCGACCTTCGGCGTCGCCCCAGAGCAGCTGGGCGACAGGCGGTGCCGGCACCGTCGAGCGGCCGGGACCGTAGTGGGCGAGCCACATCGCCATCCGCGACGGGTCGTGGGCGAGCCACTGCGACGGAACACGGACGAGCTTGACCGGGACCCCATCGAACTCGTCCGGCCGGCCGATCGGCAGCGACCGACCCTGACGGTGGCGTTCGAACACCCACGAGGTGAGCGCGCCGGCGTGGGCAGGGGCGAGCCCGAGCACGATCAGTTCGGGATGGCCGGCCTCGGCCATCCCGATCGTGTAGATCCACGGGTCCTCGTCCGGCGCGCAGTCGCACCCGGGCACGATGCACTCCCCGAAGCCGACCGGGACGAGCGCGAAACCGTGGCGGACGATCGAACGGGAGAGCTGGAGCAGCAGCTCTGAACGGAGGGTGGTCGAGGTCATGTGGTGAGCATGACGAGGGGGTGTATCAGGGTTCAGCGGTGGGTTGAAGGCTCGTGGATCAGCCGGCTGGAGATGGCGACGATCACGGCTGCGAGGACGAGCACCCCGGACCCGGTGAGCCAGGCCGCACGGTACGAGACGCCGTCGGCGATCGCCCCGAACAGCACCGGGCCGCCGACCGCACCGGTGAGCGTGCCGGTCATCGCCAGCCCCGTCGCCGCCGCCGGGGCGGACGGGTTGGAACGGACCACCGCCAGGTGGAACAGCCCGGGCCAGGCGTAGGCGGTGGCAAAGGCGAGCGGCGTGCCGAGCAGGAACAGCCGGCGCGACTCGGTCGCCAACAACAAGAACGCCGAGCTGGCGACGAGGAACATCGAGGCGATGACGATCAGCGAGCGCCCCGGATAACGGTCGGCGCGAGCGCCGATCAGCAGCCGCACGCCGATCCCGGCGATGCTCCCGACGGTGAGCAGGACCCCGGCGAGCGCCGCCCCGAGCCCGGCCTCGACCCCGGAAGAGACGAGGAACGAGCTCATCGCGTTCGACGCCGCCGAGCCGAAGCCGACACCGAGGGCGAGGAACAGCAACCGCCGGGAGGAGACATCGGTGACCCCGCCGTGGCGGCCGACGGCGCGGCGGATCAGCGGTTCGCCGGGGGGGAGATGGACGGCGGCGGCGAGGCCGAACACGGCCCCGGCGACGAACGCCCAGCGCCACCCGACGGTGAGCGCGATCAGCGGCACGGCCAGCCCCCCGAGCAGCGCGCCGGCCGGGATCGCCGACTTCTGCAGGCCGAGGGCGAACCCCAGCCGGTCGGCGGCGACGGTGCGGGTGAGCAACACGTTGGCCGCCGGCTGGGCCCAGGCGTTGACCAGTCCGGCCACCGCCAGCAGGGCGAGGATGGTGACGATCGAGTGGGCCAACCCGGCGATCGCCAGTTGGACGACAGCGCTGGTCGTCGCCGCCACCCGCAGCGAGCGCTCGGCGCCGACCCGCTCGACCAAGCGTCCGGTGGCGAACGAGCTCAGCGCCCCGGCGAGGTAGAACACCCCGACGGCGAGCCCGAGGGCGGTCTCGCCGTAGCCGATCTCGGCGCGCATCTGCACCGCCAGGCCGCCGACGAGGAACACCGGCAGGTTGGCGGCGATCGTCGTCGTCAACGACGCAGCCATCAGCCGCGAGACGACCCCGTCGGTGCTGGTGTCGACGGTCACGGCATCCGACGACACCTTCACCGAGCGAATTGTATACAAACGCTCCGGGGTTTCGACGGAGGACCGACGCCGTTTCAGGCGGTCGCCCAGACGAGCACTTCGGCGCCGCCCTCACCGGCCGTCAACGAATGGCCCTCGGCAGAGACCAGTCGCACGGCGTCACCCGTGTCGAGTGCCGGACCGTCGTCGAGCGTCGCCCGCCCGACGGCGACGAACAGGTGGACGTGCGCCGCCACCGGCAGCTCGACGGTCGTTCCGGCGGCCAACCGGCCACCCCACAACACGGCGTCGCGCTGGTGGAGGCCGATCGCCCCCGGGTGCCCCTGGCCGGAGGCGATCGGGATCAGCCCCCCACCGGCCAGCGCCTCGTTGACGTCGAGCTGCTCGTACGACGGTTGCACGCCTGCGGTGTCGGGGAGCACCCACATCTGGACGAAGTGAACGTCTTCCGTGGCCGACGGGTTGCGCTCCGAATGGGCGATGCCGGTGCCGGCCGACATCCGCTGTGCCAGGCCGGGATAGAGCAGACCGTGGTTGCCTTCCGAGTCGCGGTGTTCGAGTTCGGCCGGACAGCACCCAGGTGACGATCTCCATGTCGCGATGGGGATGGGTGCCGAAGCCGGCTCCGGCTCGGACCCTGTCGTCGTTGTTGACCAACAGCAGGCCGTGCCCGACGTTGCTCGGGTCGTGGTGCGGGCCGAAGCTGAACGAGTGCTTGGAATCGAGCCAGTCGATCCGCGTCGCCGGGCGATCGGCGGCCCGGCGGACATCGATGGTTCCGTGGGCAGTGGTCATCTGAGCCTCCTGAGACGTCGACCGATCCAACCGGGGCACGCCACAAATAATTCCAGATGGAAGTATCATCGGCGGTCGATGGCATCCGGATCGACCAGGCCGGATCCGGTGGAGCTGTGGCAGCGGCTGCTGAGCTACCACCGCCGGACGACGAGCGCATTCGACGACGAGCTGCGTCGGACCCACGGCGTCTCGATCGACGAGTACGACGTGCTCTACCAGCTCTCCCGGCGGCCCGACGGGATGCGGGCGACGGCGCTGGCCGAGGCGCTGCTGATCGCGCCGAGCTCGTGCACGCGGGTGGTGGCGACGTTGACCGAGCGGGGTTGGGTGTCGAAGAGGGCGCTCCCCGAGGACGGGAGGGTCAAGATCGTCGCCCTCACCCCCGCCGGACGGGGTCTGTTCCGCCGGGCAGCAGCGGTCCATCTCCGCGACATCGACCGACGGTTCACCGGCCGGCTGCGGGCCACCGACCTCGCCGCCCTCGACGAGATCCTCCGCCGTCTCGGAGCGTGACCCGTCGCCGTCGGCGCGTACGCTCCGACGACGGACCGACCCCGCCCCGGGGGTCGCAGAACCGTTGGAGGAACGATGAGCATCAGCGTGGGTGACCGGATCCCGGACGTCGAGATCAAGACGATGGGCAGCGAGGGTGGCCCGGTGACGATCAGCACCGGTGAGGCGCTCGGCAGCGGCAAGGTGGTCCTGTTCGCCGTCCCCGGCGCGTTCACCCCCGGGTGCTCGAAGGTCCACCTCCCGGGCTACGTCGCCCAGGCCGACGAACTGCTCGCCAAGGGCGTGTCGAAGATCGCCTGCGTCGCCGTCAACGATGCGTGGGTGATGGATGCGTGGGGCCGGTCGCAGGACGTGGGCGACAAGATCCTGCTCCTCGCCGACGGCAGCGGTGAGTTCACCAAGGCGATGGGCCTGGTGATGGACGGGGCGGCATTCGGACTCGGGACCCGTTCGAAGCGTTACGCGGCGATCATCGAGGACGGGGTGGTCACCAGCCTCGACGTCGACACCTCGGGGATCGATCTCAGCGCCTGCTCGACGGTGCTCGGCAAGCTCTGAACGACGGCCCACCGGCCGGTGGCGCGCGCCGCCGGCCGGTCGAGCGGCTCAGCGGTAGTACCCGATGACGTCGACGATGACGTCGGTCGAGGTCTCGGCGAGCAGTTGGATCCGTCCGTTGGTCGCCGCCGAGACGGTGGTCGTCGCCACCGTCTGCTGCGGCCCGGTCCAGTTCAGGCTGGAGGTGCCCGGCCATGGTGTCTCCGCCCGCCAGACGGTGAGGTAGCCACCGGCGGTGGTCGACGTCGCCGTGACCGTCAGCAGCACCCCGGTGGCGTCGGCACGGACCTCGGCGGCACCACTGGTGACGTCGATCGTGCGTGGCGTGCCCCCGGCGAGCGGGATCTTCGGGCCGACTGTCGCGGCTTCGGTGCCGACCCGCGAGTCGTAGACCCGCTGGGGGGAGGCGAGCAGGTGCAGCGAGCCCGCAGTCGACGGACCGGCGAGCTTGCGCCAGCCGCCCGGTGCCCCGCCGGCGATGCAGAACCACAGATCGCCGGAGTCGTCGACGGCGAGCTCGCCGATGCTGTGCTCGACCGGGCCGGAACGATCCGGCGGCGACGGCAGGTCCTCGCCCGGCGGCTCGAGCAGGATCGCAGCCCGCGGCCCGCGGAACCAGCCGCCGATCGAGTTCTCCTTGTTCGCAAACGCCCGCACCCCAGCGCCGAGGAAGCCGTTGGTCTGGAAGTAGCCGCCGTGGCGGACGGTGGCACCGGCGAAACCGCCGACCGCCGCGGTCGTCGAGTCGTTGCCCGCCGGGCTCTGCGCACCCCAGACGCCATCGTGGGCGACGAACACGTGGCTGCGTGGGATGGTGGCGGGGTTGGTCCGGATCTCGGTCGTCTGGGTCGCGTTGTTCACCTCGCCGGCGGTCAGGTTCTGCCCGTTTGCCGCGCTGCCGGCTGCGGCCGGCCGGGCGTGGAGCACCAGACCTCCGGCGACCGCTGCCGAGCCGGCGAGACCGGCGCGGCGGAGCAGCTGGCGGCGGGAGCTGGGGCGCTCGACGATCGCCGGGTTCGGCGCCCGCCGGCGGTCCGCTGAGGGCGGCGCGGTCGTCAACGTCTCGAGGGCGCGGCGGAGGTCGGCGACCTCGGCGCGCAGGGCGGCGAGCTCGTCGGCAGAGCCGGTGGTGGTCGGGTCGGTGGTCATCGTCGTTCCTCGTGGTGGGTGGATGGTGATGCGGACGGTCACTGGTAGACGGTGAGGGTGACGGTGGTCCCCTTCGGCGTCTCGCCGGCGTGCGACTGCGACTTGACCAGGCTCGACTGGTCGGGGGTCCCGTCGGTGGCGAACACGGTGTTGACGCCGAAGCCGAGGTTGATCAGGTAGTTGCGGGCGGCGGAATAGTCGGAACCGACGAGGTTCTTGATCGACGCCGTCGACGGCGGCGGGTTGGTCGGAGGCGCAGTCTCGGGAGCGGCCGTCGTCGGCGCCGGTGTCTCGACCACGGCGACGGTGGTCGTCGCGACGGTCGCCGCCGGGGCCTGCGTCACCACCGGAGCCGACGTCGGACGTGGCGCGGCGGTGGCGCCGGTGACCGGGGGCGAGACGGCGCTGGTCTCGATCGCCACGGGGGCGGTGATGGTGGAGCCGACGGTCGACGCTGAGCTGCTGGGAGCGACCGTCGTCGGCGTGGTCGAGGTCGTCGAGGTGGTCGAGCTCGCGCTCGAGCTGGTCGAGGCAGCCGGCGAGGTCGTCGCCGACTCGGTGGTCAGCGGTGCTGCCGCGTCGCCGTCGCCTCCTCCGCCGGCGAGTGCGATCCCTCCGGCGACGAGGGCGATCGCCACCGCGGCAGCTGCGACCAGCGGCGTCCGGCGAGGGCGGGCCCGATCCGCCCGCACGCCGCCGGCGGCGGCGGTGGGGACCGGTGCGGTGACGGCGATCGGCACGGTCTCAGCCGCAGCCGATCCGCCGTTCGGCGCGGCCGCCGAGGCGACGGCGGCGACGAGCACAGGGCCGGTCGGAGCGACCCCGCTGAGCTCGCGGGTCGAGTCCCGGTCGACGGCGAGGGCACCGAGGACGACCGCCGACTTCGGGTCACCCCAGGTGGTCGGGACCCGTCCGAACCACTCGCCGACCAGCCGGGCGACGATCGGGATCCGCGACGAGCCGCCGACGAGCAGCACCCGGTCGAGCTCGGCCGGCGATCGACCGGCGCGCTCGGCGGTGGCCGCCAGCTCGGCGACGGCGGCGCGCACGTCGGGGAGGAGGGCACCTTCGAGCTCGTCGCGGGTCAGGCGCAGTTCGGTGTCGACCGGCGCCCCGAGGTAGATCACGTCCTCGGCGCGGGTCGACAGCGCCTCCTTGGCGGCTCGGACCTGCGTGCGGAAGTCGAACGACGCACGCCGCCAGGTGCGGTCCTCGGCGAAGCGGAGCTGTTCCCAGGCGTCGGGCTGGCGGCGGGCGAGCTGCTCGCCGAGGAGGGCGAACAGCCGACCGTCGAACACCTCGCCACCGAGCCGCTCGCTGCCCCCGGGCGGACCGGCGAGCGCCAGACCCGGCGTCGGTCCAGTCGACGACCGCGGTGTCGAACGTTCCTCCACCGAGGTCGAACACGGCGGCGGCACCGCCGCCGTCGATCGGGTTGGAGGCGGCCGCGGCGGCGACCGGTTCGGCGACGAACCGAGGCTCGGGCAGCCCGGCGTGGGCAGCGGCCTCGGCGAGCATCCCGAGCCGGACAGCACCCCAGCGTGCCGGATGGGTCAGCACCAGCGCGCTCGGTGGCGTGCCACCGTGCTGCCGGCGAGCCTCGTCGCCGACGGCGGCGAGCACCGCGGCAACTGCGTCGACCGGGCTGACCGGCACCGAGCCGATCAGGATCACCGGATCGCCGAGACGACGCTTGGGTGTCCGCTCGGCGCGCTCGGGAGCGCGGGCCATCTCCCGCTCGGCGGCGATCCCGACGAGCAACGCGCCGGCCTCGTCGACCGCGACCAACGACGGCAGCCGTGGCGAGCCGTCGAAGGCGAGCAGCGTGATCGTCCCGTCGCGTTCCGCGGCGGCGGTGGTGTAGGTGGTCCCGTAGTCGATCGCCAGCCGCCACTCAGCCATCTCGATCCACTCCCGGTGTGATCCTCGTCTGCGATCCGTTGGTGTTCATGACGTCATCAGCTCCATCCACCGCAGCTCGTAGGCGCGCGCCGCCGTTTCGCTGATCATCCGTTCGGTCGCCCCACTCGCCGGGTCGTTGGCGATCGACTTCCACCGCGCCGCCCCGGCGGCGGCCTGTTCGGCGGTGACCGCCGTCGCCTGCTGGTCCTCGCGCCGCACTCGCAGCAGCGAGGCGAGCTCGGCGACGACCGCCGGCCGGAAGCTCAGCCGGGCACCTTCGGCGACGAGCCGCTGCAACGCACCGAGCTCGCGCACCCGGTGGAGCACCGGATCGACCTGCAACGAATCGAGCAGATCGACCAGCGACAACCTCGTCGCCGGGTCGAGCCGGTAGGCCAGGCGTTCGAGGTTGGTCAACGCCCAGGCGGCCTTCAACGCGTCGGCGTTGGTCCCCAGCTCTTGGTCGAGCAACTGGCGCAGCGCCGGGAGTCCGGAACGTCGGCGGAGCAGCTCGATCGCCTCGCCGTCGCCCAGCGGCGAGTCGGCGAGCTCGGTCAGCAGCAGCCGTGCCCCGACCAGGTCGAGCTTGTCGAGCAGCTCGGCGCGCTGTTCGGGATCCTCGCCGAACAACGACGAGCGCAGCGCCCGGTCGACGCTCAACAGACCGAGCGAGCGGGTCCGTTCGTCGGCCCGGGCGGCACGTTGGAGCACGTCGAGCTCACGGTTGGTCAGCGTCGCCGCCTCGGCGGTCTCGGCGAGCAGCCCGATCAGCGGGAGCACGCCGGCGACGCTGGCGGTCAGTCGGGTCGACAGGTCGCGGCAGCGCGACTGGGCGTCGGCGACCGGGTCGAGCCGTTCGTCGGCGAACAGATCGACCTTGTTGACGATCGCCACGGTGTTCACCGCAGATGCCCCGATCCCGCCGAACAGCCGGTGGTAGGCGTCGAGGAACTCGGCGTCATCGGCGCGGAACTCTCCGCCGAGGACGAGCACGAGCGCATCCGCTCCGGAGATCGCCTGGCGTGAGGCACGGTCGATCGCCAGCAGTTCGGTGGTCAGCGAGCTGATGTCGTCGTTGGTCGACGACAACCCGGGGGTGTCGATCAGCGTCATCGAGCGCAGGCTGTCGTTGGAGAGGAAGACCTCGAGGTGGTCGACGACCTCGCCGCCGAGATCCGGCAGGCGGACCGGCAGCCGGCCGTGTTCGTCGAGTCGGACCCTCAGCCGGACACCCGAGCGGGCGACGACCTCGACCCGCTCCGGGACGCCGAAGGAGAACGCGGTGACGTAGCGGGTGCATTCGCTGACGTCGGTGGGAGCGATCCGCTGGCGGAGCAGGGCGTTGACGATCGTCGACTTGCCCGAGCTGACCCGCCCGGTGATCGCCACCCGCAGCGGCTCGCCGAGCCCGGTGATCAACGACTCGAGCGAGGCACGGACCGGTTCGGGGACGGTCGACGCAGCGCGGTCGAGGACCTCGGCGACGCGAGCGGAGCAGGGACCGAGCGCGCTCGTCCGGGCTTCGGGTCGGTCGGCGTTCATCGGCCGTCTCCGTTGGTCAACGAGGTGACGAGCAGCTCGAGTTGCGTCCGTGTGTGGGCCAGCTGTTGACGTTCCTCCTCGGCTCGGGCGGCGTTGCGCCGGCGGTCGACGGCGTCGGCCCGGGCACCGGCTTGGAGTTCGCTGATCTGGCGCTCGACCACCGCGCTGCGCTCGCGCAGCTGACGCTTGATCTGCTGCTCGATCGAACGTTGGACCGAGAGCAGGTGAGCGCGCAGCTTGGGCGGCCCGTCGCTGCGCAGCGCGTCGATCGCCGCCTTCATCTCGCCTCGCAGGCGGTCCCTGGTGCGGTTGGTCCGACCGGAACGAACGGTCAATCCGGCGACGACCGTGCTGAACATCGCCGCTGCGCCGAGGGCGCCGATCCGGATCAGGGCGCCGCCGTCGAGCGCGCCGCCTCCGCCGAGCATCTGGACCAGCATCGAGGAGCTGGTCGCAGCGGAGACGACCGAGCCGGCGACCTTCAGCCGCCCGCCATCGGCGGTCCCCGACGGTCTCGGCGCGCTGCGCTCGACCAGATCGGCGAGCTCGAGCGGTCGGACCTCGACTCCCAGTTCGGCGAGTTCGCTGCGTCGCTGGAGCTCGGCGATCAGCTCGGCGAGGCGGTCGGCGACGACCTGGGTCAGCTCGTCGGCGACCAGCGCCAGGTCGCGCCGGACGTCCTCGGCGAACGCCTCGGGATCGAGTCGGGCCGATGCGATCGTCTGCTCGCTGCGGGCGGCGAAGTCGACCAGTCGACGCTGCAGGTCGCCGATCGCCTCCTCGCGCAACTGGGCCATTGCGTCGGACAGTCCGGTCAGCCAGCTCGCCCCTTCGTCGCGCAGCTCGACCAGCAGCCGGCGGGTGGCGTCGAGACGCTGACCGACCTCGTCGTGGGCTCCGTCGCCGGCAGCGGCGATCGCCGTCCGGCACTCGTCGTCGAGGTCGTCGACTGCCCGCCCGATCACCCGCAACAGGTTGAGCAGCCGAACCGTGCGGACCTGGCGGACGACCAGCGCGAGGTGATCCTGGAGCTCGGGGAGCCCGCTCTCGAGCAGCAGATCGTCGCGTTCGTCGTCGTCGAGTGCTCCGACGAAGGCGATCTCGGCGAGTTTGGCCGAGACACCGAAGGCGGTGACCTTGGGAGCGACCGGAAGCCGTTCGAGCACCGAGGTGCCGTCGCCGAGCAGCTGACGCCACCCGCGCGATCGGTCGGTGCCGGTGACCACGAAGGTCAGCTCGGCGAATCGGCTGGAGAGCGCGGCGACCGCCTGACCGGTGACCGCCGACAGCGGGGCAGATCCGTCGGCGACGACGATCAGGGCGTCGGCGATCGAACTGGCCGCAGTGGTCGCTCGGGTCGACGGTGCGCCGAGGTCGGCGAGCGCCGGCGTGTCGACGATCGTCAGGTGGTCGATCAGACGGGGGGCGACCAGCTCGAGCTCGATCAGCTCCGGCACGCCGCCGTGATCACCGCTCGATCCGGCGCCGAGGGCGAGGTACCCCTCGACGTCCATCGTCCGGGAGATCCCGTCACGATGGGTGACGACCCGTTCGTCGGCCGCCGCCGACACGCCCCGGATCCGGGTCACCGCCGGCGTGTGGGCGGCCTCGAACACGTCGGGTCGCCCGGTCAGGGCGGCGACCAGACGGGTCTTGCCGGCTGCGGCTTCGCCGACGACGACGAGTGTCGCCCCCGGCTCGGCCCAGCGCGACGCCTCGCTGCCGATCCGTTCGGCGATGTCGTCCCGACTGCGACGCCGGGCGAGGCGGCGAACGTCGTTGGCCAGCGCGCTGGCCCGTTCGCTGGCCGTCGCGGTGCGGGTCGCAGCCATCGATCAGTCCGCTCGCCGGGTACCGGAGGCGGCGTCGACCGGGGTCGTGCGCCGGGTGCGCAAGGAGCGGGCGGCGACCGGGAGCAACATCACCGCGCTGGCGACGAGTGCGACGTCGCCGAACGAATCGAGCCCACCGCTGCTCGCCTCGAACTGGACGCCTCGCCCGCCGGCAGCGGCGAGCAACTCGTCGATCGAGACCTCTGCACAGACGTCGCCGTGGCGGACGATGATCGTGTCGGCGTCGGTGTCGATCTCGTCGACGGTGACCATCCCGGGCTGCATCGTGCCGCTCGCGTCCGGAGCCTCCGTTGCCGCGTCCGGCCCACCGCCGGGGAACGGACCATCGCCGGGCAGGCCGGGAGCGCCACCGGGCGCCGGGGCCGCGTCAGCGGCGGTCGGGGCGAGCTCGTCGTCCGCCGGGGAGGGAAGTGCATCGGCGGGAGCCGACGGTCCGTCGGCGGGTGCTCCGGGAGCACCGGGCAGGCCGCCGGGAGCGCCGCCAGGCGCGCTCGGGACAGCGTCGGGGACGCCGGCGCTGTCGGCGGTGTCGACGCCGATCGGCGCCGGTGCCGGCGGCACGGCCGCTTCGACCGTGCCGGGTGTGCCCGGATCGAGCGGTGCTGCCGGGTCGCCGGGCAGGCCGGCGGGGTCGGTCGGGATCGGCGGCGGCGTCGCCGACGGGTCGGACCCGGCCGGGTCCGTACCGGGTGCAGCAGCGGGAGCCGGCGCATCGATCGCCGGGGTGCCATCGGCCCCCGTCACCGGCTCGGCCGGAGCGACAGGATCCGCCGGAGCGGCCGGAGCGGCGGGATCGGCGTCGACCGGCTCGCCGACGACGATCAGCAGTGTGCCGTTCTCGACAGCGGCGACCAGATCGTCGACGGTGAGGTCGATCACCTCGGCCGGCACGCCGTGCTCGGCGAGGTAGGCGACGGCATCGTCGGTCGAGCGGCCGACGGCTGCGGCCAGCTCGTCCCGATCGAGGTCGTGGGCAGCGAAGAGGTCGTCGAGATCGACGTCGCCGTCGCCGTCGACATCTCCGGCGAGCGGGGCGGGAGCTCCGTCGTCGGCGGGGTCCAGCAGCGGATCGTCGAGCACGACCGCGTCGTCGCCGGGCAGCTCGGCGACCTCGTCGATCCCGTCATCGGCGGGGTCGTCGAGGTCGACCGGCGGGTCGAGCTCGTCGCCAAGGTCGACGTCGTCGATCAGTTCGTCCTCGGCCGGATCATCGATCGCGACGTCGTCGGGCTGGTCGAACTCGACGCCGTCGTCGACCGCCACGTCTGCGGGCTCGTCGATCTCCGCGATCTCGTCGGCCGGGGCGGGCCCGACACCGTCGGGGAGTCCGGGGAAGCCGGGAAGTCCAGGGAGTTGCAGTTCCTCGTTCATCGGTAGGTCCTTTCGTCGTCGGGAATGGATCGATCCTCGGCGGCGGGGGCGAAGGTCGCTTCCCCAGATCCCGCCATCGGTCGGGTCATCGGTGGTCGTCGTCGCCGTCGGAGCGCGCCGGCAGATCGAACGGGAGCACGACCAGCGACCACCGATCGCCCCCCTCGACAGGGTCGGCGGTGGCGACGATCAGTTCGTACGCCGAGGCAGCCCAGGCCTCTTCGACTGCGTCCAGCGGCACGTCGTGGATCGAGCCGTCGGTGACGTCGGTGATCTGTGCGCTGTCGGCGCGGTCGTCGATCGCAGTGAGCTCGTACATCCCGCGCGGACCACCGAATCGAATCGAGCCTCCGCCGGCGAGCACCTCGACGAGGTCGTCGACGCCGCCATGGGCGACGGTCGCTTCCACGCCGACCTCGTCGAGCAGGCGCACCGTCTGGCGGCCGTCGAGGTCGTCGAGGTCGTCGAGTCCGATCGCACGGGCTGCGGCGAGGAGTTCGTCCGGGCCGACCCCGCTCGCATCGGCGAGCTCGAACACGACCCGCTGATCGACGACCCCGAGGTGGGCGTCCGGCCAGTCGGCGGCGACCTGCGCGGCGGTGTCCTCCACCCGCTCGGGGATGCCGTCGCCGTCGTCCGGATCGTCGAGCTCGATCGCGTCGGCGTCGTCGTCGGCGAGGTCGGTGAGGTCGGTGTCGGTTTCGGTGAGGTCGACGTCGGTGAGGTCGTCGAACGCCAGCTCGTCGTCGTCCGCTGCGCCGTCGCCGGGATCGAGCACGTCGAACTCGTCGAGGTCGGCGTCGCCGTCGGCGTCGAGGTCGAGTTCCTCGTCATCGACGACGATCGAGGCGAGCTCGTCGTCGCCCGCCGCGCCGGCACCGGGGTCCGTGTCGTCGGGGACGAAGATGTCGGTCGGGTCCTCGGGCTCGTGCTCGGCCGACGGGTCGTGGTCGGGATCGGTCATCGCGTGCTCCTCAGCTGAGGTCGCACCGTACGAACGTCGAGCGCTCCGGTGATCCCCAGATCCCGCCATCCGATCGTGCTCATCGGCCACCTCGCAGGCGGAGGATCGCCTCGGCCGTCGTCCGGGCGCCGAGCAGCCGCCGCGCCGCAGCCACACGCCGTTCGGCGGTTCGCAGGGAGATGAACAGCTCTCCGGCAACCTGTCCGATCGACGCGCCGTTCGCCAGTCCCTCGAGCAGCGCACGTTGATCGGCCGACAAGCTGAGCTCCGCAGCAGCGATCGGGGCGGCGGGAGCGGTCAGCTCGCCGAGGCGGAGGAGGTCGTCGAGCACCTGTTCCCGTCCGGCGTGGTCGGCTGCGAGCGCGATCACCAGTCGCGCCCCGCGCACCCCGGCGACGAGGGCGGCGACCGCCTCGTCGTCGGTCGTCACCTCGCCGACGCAGACGAGCGGCAACTCGCTCACATCCCACGGTTCGGCGGGGAGGGCGAAGCCGGTCTGGGCGACCGCCCGCTCGCGGGCGATGGTCAACTCGGCTGCGAGTTGGTCACGCTCGACCAGCGTGACGGTGCGGGCCGTGCGGGTGGTTTGGGTGGTCGTGGGCGTCACCGCCGGCGCTCCTGGACGAGGACGGCCGCCTGCAGGCGAGAGGTGACGCCGAGCTTGTTCATCGCCGAGGTGATCTGTGTCTCGACGGTCGACACCGCCACCCCGAGCTGCTGGGCGATCCCGCGGGCGGTCATCCCCTTGCCGACGAGCAACAAGACGTCGCGCTCACGGGCGGACAACGGGCCGTCGGTCGCCCCCCGGATGACCGTTGCCCGCACGCCCGCACGGCGCAGCGATTGGCGAGCCTTGGCGACGAGCGGCAGCAGGCCGCGCTCGACCGCTTCGGCCTCGACCGCGACGAGCACATCGCGTGCCTCGGTGATCCGCTCCTGCCGTCGCAGCACCTCGCCGCTCGCCCATCGGCAACGCAGCGCGGCGCGGCGGGTCGCGCCCCAGGTTTCGGCGGCGAGATCGAACCGTTCCGCAAGGGTGGGCTCGTCGGGCGACCGGCCCCAGACGACGAGCGCGTCGAGTTCGATCGGTACCGCGCTCAGCGCGGTCCACGCCCGTTCGGGGGGCGCGCCGGGGTGAACGGCAACCCGGCCTCGAACGCGCCCCAGCTGCTGGCGACAGCGAGCAGCACGTCGCCCGGCGACGATCCGCCGGGGTGGTGTTCACCGACGCGCGCTGCGCGCACGGGATGCCCGGCGGCGAGTTCGACCTCGGCGGTGGCCCAGGCACGCAACGAACGGGCGGCGGCAGAGACCTCGTCTGCGAGCGGATCGAGGGCGGCGAAGGCGTCCTGGGTACGTCCGAGGTCGGCGAGAGCCACCGCCCGATGGGCGAGGACGAACGAGCGCGGCAGGTGCGGGGCGAGATCGGCTTCGGCGACGGGCGGGAGCGCATCGATCGCGTCGGGGAGGGCATCGGCGCGGTGCACGGCGGCGATCGCCGCCGCTCCGGCGGCGAACGCCGACCAGCTCTGACGGCCGATCGACCGGGCCTGGCGGTCGAGCTCGGCGAGGGCTTCGCACAGCCGAGGATCGTCGGGACCACGGTCGAGGCCGAGGGCGAGCAGCTCGATCGACCACTGCCAGCGCGACAGGTCGAGGTCGTCGGTCGGAGCCGCCGAGCGGTGCCAACGCTCGCCGGGGAGCATCGCCCCGGCCGTCCACCAGCTGAGGACGTCGGCCAGCATCGGGTCGACCGGCGGAGTGGCCGGCGGTCGGTACTCCAGCCACCAGCGGGCTCGGAGCACCTCGCGCTCCGCTGTCCCTGCCTGCTCCAACGCAGCGCGCCGCGCCGCGTCGTCACCGAGCTGACGACCGAGGGCGAGCTGCTCGCCGTACAGCAGCGAGCGACTGCCGGCGGCGACGAGCAGGCTGGACGCCTCGCGCGGCCGCTCCCGACGGAGCAAGGCTGCGACGGCGGCAGCTCCGTCGACATCGCTCCCTCCGGCAGCGACGAAGGCGAGCAAGCTCGCCCGCTCGTCGGCCGAGCGCGCTTCGCCCAACCCGGCTCGCGCCGCGCAGGCTGCCGCCACCCGGTCGCCGGCCTCGCTCAACAGCCGAGCGGCGGTCAGGCCGTCGTCGACCACCTCGGCGAGGGCCCGTCGTTCGGCGTCGAGGTCGGCAGCGGCCAGGCGGTGGACGGCTCGCTCGATCAGCGACGTCGGAGCGGCCCAGGTTCCACCGTCGAGGTGGGCGAGACGTTGGTCGACGAGCACCTTCGGCGGAGCTCCGACGACCGCTGTCGTCGCCGGCCCGCCGAGGACCCCGACCCGGGCGAGCCATGCCTCGGCATCGGATCCGAGCGACTCGAGGCGGGCGTCGAGTCGACGGATCCGGCGCCCGCCGATCGCAGCCGGTTCGTCGATCTCGGCCGGTGCGTCGATCAACCCGAGCTCGACCGATTCGAACCCGGCGCCGGTCAACGCGGCACACACCGTCGCCGCCGAGGCGATCCCGCGGTGGACCCCGACGACCACCTCGATCGTCTCGGCGAGCTCGATCAGCAGCTCGACCGTCGGTTGCTCGAGCAGTTCGCCCTCGTCGATCACCAGCAGGTCGGTGCCGACGACATCGGCCACCGCGGCGAGGATCTCCCGACGATCGGTGGGAAGCGGTCGGCGGATCGCGTCGACCAGCGCCGGATGCTCGATCGGGAGGCGGGTGGT
Source organism: uncultured Actinomycetes bacterium (assembly GCA_963754705.1). Classification (GTDB taxonomy): domain Bacteria; phylum Actinomycetota; class Acidimicrobiia; order Acidimicrobiales; family Ilumatobacteraceae; genus JAWKHV01. The sequence goes on from CAVWGZ010000001.1 coordinate 203,046, forward strand.
CAACGCCACCCCGCAGTGTGCAGTCATCCCCGCCGCGCCGGCCCGCGCCCGCAGCGCGGTCGTCAGACCCCCGCCCTGCTCGGCGACCAGCACCGTCCCACCCATCGCGAACCCTCCCGCCGGTCGCCAAAGGTACCGCTCCTGCGCACTCGGCGAGCGGGCCGAACGGCTCTCTTGGGCGCTCGGGCGTCAGCGGTTGGTCTGGTTCGATCCGCGCCGGTCCGGCCTCGTCACCGCCGGTCGCCGACCTGCCCCGTCGGCCATCTGGAGCTGAACCGCGGCGGCGGCCGGAGGGGTTGGCGGGGTTGCCGGAAGAACGCCGAGCCGATCCGTCAGACGATGGGTCCACAAGGAGCAACGAGCTCCACCGAAGCACAGGAGCCAGCCATGAACCTTCGCAAGATCCTCACCACCGCCATCGCCACCGCCGCCCTCTCGACCAGCGCCGTCGCCGTCGCCGCCGCCCCGGCCAACGCCACCACCTACGCCTCGACCGGCGCCGCAGCGAACATCGTCGGCGCCTGCACCGCCGGCGGGATCGCCCTCAACCTGTCGAACAACGGGATGGACTACGCCCGCACGATCACCTACACCTACGGCTACGGCTGGAGCGGCTGGAGCGGCTGGACCCAGATCGGCAACGGCAGCGTCACCGTCGCCTCCGGCAGCAGCCAGGCCGCCGGCCTGTACGAAGCCGCCTACGTCCAGTACGCCGAGTGGAACGGCTACTCCTACGAGTACGGCGGCGAATGGGTCCCGTTCGGCAACAGCTACTGGTGCTACCACTGAACCAACCACCCACAACCCGAACCCCCCGACCACGAACGGCGGCCCCCGAGGGGGCCGCCGTTCCCGCGTTCCGACGCGAGCCCGGAGCTGCGGCGTCGGCGGCGGCCGGAGGGGTTGGCGGGGTTGCCGGAAGAACGCCGAGCCGATCCGTCAGACGATGGGTCCACAAGGAGCAACGAGCTCCACCGAAGCACAGGAGCCAGCCATGAACCTTCGCAAGATCCTCACCACCGCCATCGCCACCGCCGCCCTCTCCACCAGCGCCGTCGCCGTCGCCGCCGCCCCGGCCAACGCCACCACCTACGCCTCGACCGGCGCCGCAGCGAACATCGTCGGCGCCTGCACCGCCGGCGGGATCGCCCTCCACCAGTCGAACAACGGGATGGACTACGTCCGCACGATCACCTACACCTACGGCTACGGCTGGAGTGGCTGGAGCGGTTGGACCGCGATGGCCAACGGCAGCGCCATCGTCGCCTCCGGCAGCAGCCAGGCCGCCGGCCTGTACGAAGCCGCCTACGTCCAGTACGCCGAGTGGAACGGCTACTCCTACGAGTACGGCGGCGAATGGGTCCCGTTCGGCAACAGCTACTGGTGCTACCACTGAACCAACCACCCACAACCGAACCCCCCGACCACGACGGCGGCCCCACCGGGGCCGCCGTCGTTCGCGTGTCTGGCTACGGTGCGCCGATGAGCGAACTTCGATTCGACGGGCAGGTCGTGGTGGTCACCGGAGCGGGCCGAAACCTCGGGAGGGCCTACGCCCTGCTGCTCGCCGAGCGGGGGGCGAAGGTCGTCGTCAACGATCTCGGTGTCGGCATCTCCGACACCGACGGCGTCGCCGATGCGCCATCGGAGAACCCGGCCCACGCCGTCGTCGAGGAGATCCGCGCCGCCGGTGGAGCGGCCGTCGCCAACCTCGACTCGATCGCCACCCCGAGCGGAGGCGAAGCGATCGTCGCCGCTGCGATCGAGCACTTCGGGGGAATCCATGCGCTGATCAACAACGCCGGGGTGGTGCGCCAGGCACCTGTCGAGGACTACACCGACCAGTTCTGCCGCGACATGCTCGACACCCACGTGCTCGGGGCGATGAACGTCACCCGGCCCGCTTGGCGAGCGATGAAGGCCCAGGGCTACGGGCGGATCGTCAACGTCTCGTCCGGCTCGGCGTTCGGGATCGCCGGGATGTCGGTCTACTCGGCGGTGAAGATGGCAGTCGTCGGCCTCACCCGGTCGCAGGCGTTGGAGGGTGAAGCGCACGGGATCAAGGTCAACGTGCTCGCCCCGTACGCCTCGGTCCGGGGCAACGACTTCGGGCCGATCGCCTGGTCGCCCGAGCTCGCCGAGTACCTCTCACCTGCCCAGGTCGCCCCGCTCGCCACCCTCCTCGCCCACCAGGCCTGCCCTGCGTCGGGTGAGTGGTTCACCGTCGGCGGGGGAACGGTCAGCCGGGTCGGGATCTCGGTCCACGACGGTCACCATCATCGGCCGGCGACCCCTGAGAATGTGCTCGACCACTGGGACGCCGTGCTCGGCACGGAGGAGGGGATGCGGCTCGAGACCCTCGGCGGCTCCGGTGCGATGCGCTCGATGTTCCAAAGCTTCGACCCGACCTGATCACCCCAGGCCGGCGACCGATCGTCGGGTCGCGCGAGTAGGAGGCGGCGGTAGCGGGAACACTTCCGCCGCGGGCGAACCGGACTCGGCGGTCGGTACGCGGGCGGGTGCCGGCGCTGGGTCCCTGGACACAGCGAAGGGGAACAGATGACCAAGCGACAACTCCGCCACGCGATCTCGATCAAGCGGACGGTTGCCGGCGTCGGAGCGCTGGCGGTGCTGGGATTCGGCGGCAGCGCATTCGCCGGCCTCGGTGACAGCAGCGGAACGGCTCGGACCGATGCGGTGACGACCGACAGCAGCACCTACGACTCGACGGTGCTGACCAAGTACATCGCCGGCCGGAGCTTCGTCCCCGACCAGGGGCCGGCTGCGACCTCCAACTTGATCGACCCGAACGGCGACACCTGCGTGCAACCGAATGTCGGCTCGACCGATACCGAGATCGACCTGCTCGCCTCGGTCGAGCTCCCCGACGGGGCGCGGATCAAGCAGGTCGTGTTCTACGGCGAGGACAACGACGCAACCGACATCGACGTCGCCCTGTACCGCGGCGAATTCGACGTCCCCTCCGCGGTCGGCGCGCCGACCCGAGCGGACACGACGGTGACCTCGTTCACCACCGCCGGCGTGACCGGTATCGCCACCGTCGCCAGCGCCGACAACCTCAACGAGGTCAGCGGCACCTCCGCCCCCGGTGTGGTCGGCAGCACGACGCATCGGTTCTACGGCGTGCGGGTCCAGCTGACGACGGCCGCCCTGGCGAACCACGTGCTCTGCGGGGTCGAGGTGCGCTACCAGATCCCGGTGTCGGCCACCGGTACGGGCAGCGTGTTCACCCCGATCGAGCCGATCCGTGCCTACGACTCGCGTCAAGCCGCCTACACCCCGAACGGCGTGCTCGCCCCGAACACCTCGCGGGTGATCGACATCAGCGCAGCGCACAACGCGGCGGGCACGGTGATCACCCCCAACGTCGTCCCGGCGACGGCCACGGCGATCACCTACAACATCACGATCGCCAGCCCGACCGGCCCGAACTTCGTCTCCGTCACCTCCGGTACGGCAACGTCGTTCACCGCCTCGGCGATCAACTTCAACGGGACCAGCGACGTCGCCAACGCGGCGACGGTGACGATCGCCCCCGACCGGACGATCAAGCTGTGGGGCGGTGACCAGGCCGGCTCGGCCCACGTGATCATCGACGTCACCGGCTACTACGCCCCGGCGACCTACCCCAACATGGCCGGCTGACGCAGCGCAGCGACAACGGTCGACGCTTCGTCTTCGGGGTCAGCCCGCCGGGACCAACCTGATCCCGGCGGAGCGGATCCCGAAGACGAACGCGTTGGGCATCTCGACGACCGAGTCCTCGATGATCTCGAACGACTCCACCCGGCGGATGAACTCTTCGAAGAACAGCCGGATCTCGAGCCGGGCGAGGGCTGCGCCGAGGCAGAAGTGCGGTCCGAAGCCGAAGGCGATGTGCTGGTTCGGCGTGCGGGCGACGTCGAACCGCTCGGGATCCTCGAAGTGCGTCTCGTCGCGGTTGGCCGAGGCGTACATCATCACCACCTGCTGACCGGCGCGGATCGTCACCCCGCCGATCTCGTAGTCCTGGTTGGCGACCCGGCACATGTTGTGGATCGGGGTGACGTAGCGGATGAACTCCTCGGTCGCGACGGTCAGATCGGCCCCGGCCTTGAGCGCCGCCCACTGCTCGGGATGGGCGGCGAGGTTGAGCAGGGTGCGGGCGATCACCGTGCGAGTGGTCTCGGCGCCGCCGTCGAGCAGCAACAACGCGTCGGACAGCGCTTCGTCGATCCCGAAGCTGTGCCCGGGGATCTCGGCGGTGGTGTACAGCGAGAGGATGTCGTGCGCCGGGCAGGTCTTCTTCTCCTCGAACAGCGCCATCGTCTCGGTGACGAACTCGCCGAACGCGTCGAGGCCGTCCTGCTCCATGTAGCGCGGCCCGCCGCCGAGGGCGATCGTGCGCTCGGACCAGTCGCGCAGCTTCGGCCACGCCTCGTCGGGGTAGCCGAGCAGCCAGCCGATCATCATCGCCGGCAGCGGCGAGGCGAGATCGGCGATGATCTCGACGTCCTGCTTGGCCAGCGCGCCGTCGATCAGCCCGCTGACGATCTCGCGGATGTGCGGCTCCTTCTCGCCGACGGCCCGGGGGGTGAACCGGCGGGCGACGAGATTGCGGCGGAGGTGGTGGTGCGGATCGTCGAGGCCGATGATCGCGTTGTCGGCCGGCAGGTTCGGGCGGTACCCGCCCTTGGTCTGGTCGGACGAGATGAACACGTCCTTGCGACGCTCGATCTCGACGATGTCGTCGTAGCGGAACACGCCCCACAGCTCGTTCACCGCGTCCCAGGCCACCGGCTGTTCGCGGCGTAGCCGGGCGTAGGCCGAGTACGGGTCGTCGACGTAGAACTGTCCGTCGAGCAGGTCGAGGGTCGGGGCGTCCATCCGTGCGAAGGTACAGCCCACCCGGCCGATGCTGCGGACCGTGGGACGGTCAGTCGACCTGCAGCTGCAGGGTCAGCTCGGCCTTCTGCTCCTCGAACTCCTCGAACGAGATCTGCTCGTCGCCGAACAGCTGGTGGAGCTTGGCGAGGCGGGCGAGCACCTGCTCCTGGCTCGGGCGCGGCCCGGCGGGAGCGTCGGTCTGTTCCTCGTCGCCACCGGCTTCGTCGGGGGCCTTGCCCTGACGGCGGTCGCGCTTGAGCGCTGCCTTCTCCTGACGAGCCTTCTCCAGCTGTCGTTTCGAGCTACGCGCGTTGGCCATCGATCATCCTCATTCCATCAGTATCCGGACGCGAAACGGACCGCCGACCACGAGGGCCGACGGTCCGCTTCAAGGCGTTGTTGGCCGGATCAGAGGACCCGGACGTTCTGAGCCTCTTCGCCCTTGCGGCCAGGGGCCACATCGAAGCTGACCTGCTGCCCTTCGGTGAGGGACTTGTAGCCCTCGCCCTGGATGTTCGAGAAGTGGACGAACACGTCGTCACCCTGCTCGCGGGAGATGAAGCCGAAGCCCTTCTCAGCGTTGAAGAACTTCACGGTACCTGTAGCCACAATTGTCTCGTCTCTGCATCGCCCGTCCTTGTGACAGGCGATGGCACCCTACGGCCCCGAAGGGCCGAACGCGCCCTCGGCGGCGAACATCGCTGTCCGGTATCCGTTCGCCACACCACCCTGCGTGGCAGCTCCGCGCCGCTCGAGCGGTGCGCTTGTCCGGTTCTTTCTCCACAATTCAGCCCCGCTCCGCCCGTCATCACCGACTGCAAGACGTCAGGAGAAGGTCCCGTTGTTTTCCGTCGGGACACTGCCGACCGCTGACCGCAGCAGGGCCATACGCTGGCCATGGACCCATCGAACCAACTGACCGGCGAGGTATCGGTCACCCTCGACATCGACAATACGGCTCCGTACCGTGCGCCGAATTCCTGCACATGTAGTGGAGCATCTGATGTCTCGAAGGCGCATCGCCGCCCTCCTCCTCGCGGTGGGGTTGGTCGGTCCATCGGTGATCATCGGGATCGAGGGGAGAACGGCCGGTGCCACCGGGCAGCTGCCGATCGAGGTCGAGCCGATCACCGATCCGATCCTCGACGGCCTGGTCGCCGCCGGTCTCCCCGCCGACGCAGCGACCAGAGGCGTCTGGTCGGAGGCAATGAGCTGGCCACTGCTGGCGATCCACAACGCGGTGATGCCCGACGGGACGGTCGTCTCCTACGGCTCGCCGCTCGGCGTCGACGGTCAGAACGGCAACGTGTTCGACGTCTGGGTCCCAGAGCTCGGCGCCGGGCCGGCGTCGCACACCGACGTCCCCAATGTCGCCGGGTACGACAGCTTCTGTTCGCTCGCCGCCCTGCTGCCGACCGGCGAGTTGGTCGTCGCCAGCGGGAACACGGCGCGGGCGGTGACGGTCTACGACTCCTCCCGTCGGACCGCCCGCCCCTCGAGCCCGCTCAACAGCGACCGTTGGTACGCGACGATGACGATCCTCCCCGACGGCCGTCCACTGGTCACCGGCGGCGGCGTGCCCTACGCCGCCGGGGACAAGCGCGACGATCCCGCCTACCCCGATTTCTCCGATGACCTCGATTGGCAGCTCGACGCGTCGCTCAACGACAACGTGTTCATCACCCCGGAAGTGCTCGACGCCGCCGGCAACTGGCGCCTGCTCGGCGGTGCGACGAGCCGCGATGCGTTCGGGCCCGACTACAACCGGTGGTGGTACCCGCGCCAGTGGGTCGCACCCAACGGGCGGGTGTTCGGGATCAGCAGCGACAAGATGTGGTACCTCGACCCGGCCGGAGACGGATCGATCTCCGTCGTCGGCAACTTCAAGACGCCGGCGGTGGTCGGCGCCCCAGCGGACGGCACTGCGCCCAACGTCGGCCCGACCTCGACCGCGGTGATGTTCGACACCGGCAAGATCCTTCAGGTCGGCGGGAACGGCTACTACAACGACTACCCGTCGAACTCCAGCGCCCGAGCGACCGTGATCGACATCACCGGCGGCGCTCCCGTGCTGCGCGAGACGCGGTCGATGCGTGCCGCCCGCCAGTGGGCGAACTCGACCGTGCTCCCGACCGGCGAGGTGCTCGTCAACGGCGGGACCCGGTTTGCCAATGCCACCGATCGGGCGGTCAAGCCGGCCGAGCTGTGGGATCCGCAGACCGGGGCGTGGACGACGATGGCGGCCGAGTCGATCGAGCGGCTCTATCACTCGAGCGCGGTCCTGCTGCCGAACGGCGCCGTGCTCAGCTCAGGTGGCGGCGCTCCGGTCGGCCAGCCGAGTACGCCGGGCGCCCCGATCGGAGTTCCGCAACGCAACGCGGCAGGTGTTCTACCCCCCGGCGCTGTTCGTGCCGAAGACCGGCGGCGGCTCCGTGCTCGCGGACCGGCCGGTGATCGACCGGATCTCGGCCGAACAGGTCGCCCACGGCCAGCCGATCGAGCTCGCCCTGGATGACGACCGGACGATCAGCGAGGTCTCGCTGATCGGACTGAGCTCGACCACCCATGCGCTGAACATGGGCCAACGGCGGATGACGGTCCCCTTCACCCAAAGCGGTGAGCGGGTGTCGTTCGGCGCACCCGGCAGCGCCAACGTCGCGCCGCCCGGCTTCTACCTGTTGACGGTGATCGACGGCGGCGGTGTCCCGTCGCACTCGGTGATCGTCGGGATCGGGACCACTGTGCCTGCGTCGCCGCCGACCACGGTGCCGACCACCACTCGGTCGGTGCCGACGCCGGTCGTCGATCCGACGGTGCCACCGGGGGGAGGGTCGGCAGGCGACCCTGCGGAGTACGTCGCTGTCGTTCCCGACCGCGTCCTCGACACCCGCACCGGCACCAAACCCGCGCCCGGACACACCGTCACCGTCGACGTCACCCGCCGCAGCACCAGCCAACTCCCCGACAACGCCACCGCCGTCGTCCTCAACATCACCGGCACCGAACCCACCAACAACGGCTACCTCACCATCTGGCCCTGCGGCACCCCGATGCCCACCGCCAGCAACCTCAACCTCACCACCGGCACCACCACCCCCAACGCCGTCATCTCCAAGATCGGCACCAACGGCACCATCTGCATCTACACCAACGCCGGCACCCACCTCATCGCCGACATCAACGGCTACATGCCCGCCACCTCGACCTACACCGGCGTCATCCCCGACCGCGTCCTCGACACCCGCACCGGCACCAAACCCGCCCCCGGACACACCATCACCGTCGACGTCACCCGCCGCAGCACCAGCCAACTCCCCGACAACGCCACCGCCGTCGTCCTCAACATCACCGGCACCGAACCCACCAACAACGGCTACCTCACCATCTGGCCCTGCGGCACCCCGATGCCCACCGCCAGCAACCTCAACCTCACCACCGGCACCACCACCCCCAACGCCGTCATCTCCAAGATCGGCACCAACGGCACCATCTGCATCTACACCAACGCCGGCACCCACCTCATCGCCGACATCAACGGCTACATGCCCGCCACCTCGACCTACACCGGCGTCATCCCCGACCGCGTCCTCGACACCCGCACCGGCACCAAACCCGCCCCCGGACAGACCATCACCGTCGACGTCACCCGCCGCAGCACCAGCCAACTCCCCGACAACGCCACCGCCGTCGTGCTCAACATCACCGGCACCGAACCCACCAACAACGGCTACCTCACCATCTGGCCCTGCGGCACCCCGATGCCCACCGCCAGCAACCTCAACCTCACCACCGGCACCACCACCCCCAACGCCGTCATCTCCAAGATCGGCACCAACGGCACCATCTGCATCTACACCAACGCCGGCACCCACCTCATCGCCGACATCAACGGCTACTGGCCGGTGCCGGGCGTCGGTTGACAGGAGCCGGGCGGACCGTCCGCCGGCCGGGCCAGAGGAGCCGAGCCGACCGACGGACGACCACCGCCGAGCGTTGCCGGCCCTCGATCAGCCAGAACGCGGCGCACCGGCCGGCGCGTACACCGCGTGGGCCACGTGAGCCGGCGATGGCTCACCGTCGATCTCGGTCGGGACCCCGAGTTCTTCGGCGACCGGCCGCACCCGGTTCATCGCGAAGTTCATCGCCGCCTGCGGCGATCGCCAGACAGAGAGGAGCTCGAGCATCCCGTCGCCGGCCTCGGCGGCGACGTGGCAGATCGCACCTGCCGGCGCATCGCTCTGCCAATCGACCTTGGCCTTGAGCGCGTCGTAGCCATCGGCGCTGAGGACACCCTGCTCGACCAGCAGGCGCCCACCGATGATCAACTCGCGCTGGAACGCATGACAGGCGGAGATCTCGACCTCGGGCTGCTCGGTGATCCCGACTGCTGCCACCCCGGCGGCGAGACGGGAGTCGGAGAAGCGCTGGAAGTGCTCGGCGGACTCCCACACGTCCCACACCTTCAAGCAGTCGTCCTCGCACCAGGCGACGTGCAGGTAGCCGCCCTCCGGCTGATTCCGTTCCCAGTCGACGTACTCGCGCAGCTCGTCGTACTGCTCGGGCGAGATACCCGCCCACCGCATCCGCATCACGATGCTCATCACGATCGATCCTCCGTGTCGCGGGGAGCGGGCCCCTCCCGGCTCCCGTGCAGGTGTTCGCCACCCGCGCCACCGGTGGATCAGTCGTCGGGTGAGGCGACCTCGGCGAAGGTGTCGAGGAACCGGTCGTTCTCCGCCGGGCTGCCGATCGTCACCCGAATGCCCTCTCCGGCGAACGGTCGGGTGACCACCCCGCGCCGCTCGAGCTCGAGGTAGAGCCGATCGGTGCGCTCCCCGAGCGGGAGGTAGACGAAGTTCGCCTGGGCGTCGGGGATCGACCACCCCTCGGCGATCAACGAGCCGACGACCCGGGCGCGCTCGGCGAGGAGCCCGGCGACCCGCTCGGCGATCGCCGGTTCGTGGTCGATCGCGGCGATCGCCGCCGCCTGGGCGAGGGCATTGACGGCGAACGGGAACAGCGTCTTGTCGATCGCCGTGATCACCGCCGGGTCGCCGATCGCGTAGCCGACGCGGATCCCGGCCAGCCCGTGGGCCTTGGAGAACGTGCGGGTGACGACGACGTTCGGGTGGTCGTCGAGCAGGTCGCCGACCGGGTCACCGAACGACGGGTCGAGGAACTCGCGATAGGCCTCGTCGATCACGACCACCGTGCGCGGGTCGACCCCGGCGAGCAGCCGGCGAAGCTCGGAGGTGGCGACCGCGGTACCGGTCGGGTTGTTCGGGGTGGCGAGCACCACCATCCGCGTCGTCGGGCTGATCGCGTCGGCGAGTGCATCGAGGTCGAACGACTGCCCGGCGGTGAGCGGCGTCGTCGTCTCCCGTCCTCCCATCAGCCGGGTGTAGACGGGATAGACCTCGAACGAGCGCCACGGGTAGACGACCTCGTCGCCGGGGTCGACGTAGGTCAGGAACAACTGTTGGAGCAGGCCGACCGAGCCGGCGCCGACGGTCACCCGTTCGGGGTCGACGCCGATCCACTCACCGATCCGAGTGCGCAGCGCCGTCGCCCGATGGTCGGCGTAACGATTCGCACCTGCCGCCGCAGCGGCCACCGCAGCCAGGATCGGATCGATCGGCGGATCGGGGTTCTCGTTCGAGGCGAGCTTGATCGCATCGGTGATCCCGTGCTCTGCCTCGGCCTGGGCGGCGCCCTTGCCCGGGCGATAGGCGGGCAGACGTTCGACAGCGGGACGAGGCGACGGCGGCACGGCCGGCGAACCTACCCGCAGCGCACGAGCACGACGCTCACCGGCGCCTGCAACATTTCCCGGTAAGAGACCAATCTGATTGCTGATCCGTGGCGAATGACGTCGGGGGAACTGCGTCCTGTGGCGCAGCAGAGCAAGGAGACACGATGTCAGGGTTCACGAGACGTTCCTTCTTGGCCAGCTCGGCGGGAGCAGCGGCAGGCGCCGCAGTGCTCGCCACGCCCGGATCGGCCGGGGCCGGACAATCCGCCGCAGCCGCCGACGCGTCACCGGTCGACACCGGGCACGTCGACGGGGCGGTGATCTACGTCCGCGACGCCGCGACCGGCGGGGTGCTGATCATGCACGGGGAGCAGGAGGTCGAGGTCACCGACCCGGCGCTCGTCGCCGCCCTTGCCCGAGCGACGAACACGAAGGGCTGACGGCGATGTCCTCCCACCGCGAAGCACCGGAGATCTCGAAGGATCCCGTCGCCGACAACACCGACGTCTACGCGTTCGTCAGCCCAGATCGTCCCGACACGGTGACGATCATCGCCAACTTCATCCCGCTCCAGTTCCCTGCCGCAGGCCCGAACTTCTTCGAGTTCGGCGACGACGTCCGCTATCGGATCCACATCTCGAGCCATCCGCGCGGGACCGAGCCCGATCGTCTCGGCGACATCTACTTCGAGTTCGAGTTCACCACCGAGATCCGCAACCCGGACACCTTCCTGTACAACACCGGGCCGATCGGCGACCTCGACTCTGCGAACTGGAATCGCCGCCAGACCTACAACGTCACGCTCGTCAACGAGTACGGCGACACGGCCCTGCTCGAGCGCGGTCTGGTCTGCCCGCCCTGCAACATCGGTCCGCGCTCCACGCCGGACTATGCGGCGCTCGCCGACGCTGCCGTCTACGACCTGTACGACGGCGGCAAGGTCTTCGCCGGGCAGCGACTCGACGCCTTCTTCGTCGACCTGGGCTCGATCTTCGACCTCGGCACGCTGCGGCCGTTCCAGAATCTCCACCTGATTCCCTCCGCCGCCGCGGTCGGTGTGAACGGGCTGCAGGCGTTCAACGTCCACACGATCGCGATGCAGATCCCGAAGTCCTCGCTGGTCGAGGACGGGCCGGTGCCGACCGATCCGATGTCTCCGTTGTCCACCCTCGGGATCTGGGCCTCGGCGACCCGGAGCAAGTCGACGGTGCGCGACGGCGATCGAGTGATCGGCGCCGGGCCGCACGTGCAGGTCTCCCGGCTCGGCAACCCATTGTTCAACGAGGTGATCGTGCCGATGTCGGCGAAGGACCGATGGAACCGGCTCGACCCGATCGACGACGCCGAGTTCGTCGGTTACGTCGAGCATCCCGAGCTCGCCGGGCTGCTCCCGGTGCTCTATCCGGGTGTGTTCCCCAACCTCGCCGCGCTCGACGCGCCGCGCGCCGACCTCGTCGCCGTGCTCCTCACCGGGATCCCGGAGGGAATCGTCCCCGGCTTCCAGAACTACACCGGGCCGACCCCGGCGGACTTCCTCCGGCTGAACATCGCCATCCCGCCGTCGGCCGATCCGAACCCGCTCGGTCTGATCGGCGGTGACCCGGCCGGGTTCCCCAACGGGCGGCGGATCACCGACGACGTGGTCACGATCGAACTGCGGGCGGTCGCCGGGGCGACCTACCCGTTGGTCGACCCGACCTACACGCCCGACGGTGCAGCGTCGCTGATCGCCGACGGGACCAGCCTCCCGCCGGGTCTGCTCGACCGGTTCCCGTACCTCGGGCATCCGGTCAGCGGCTACGACGTCGCTCCACCGGTCGACACGTCGGCGTCGGCATGACGCTGCTCACCTCCGATTCCGCCAGGCAGGTCGACGCCCACGACCATCCCCACGCGTCCGATCACGAACACCCGCACACCCACGGGTGGGAGGCCGGCGAGCGGCCGCCCGACGGCGGGCCGGTCGTGCTCGACATCGGTGACGGGATCGGTGCGCTGCTCGTCCACCTCCCCGACGACCGCTACGGAAGCGAGCTGCACGTCAGGGTGCCCGGGACCGAAGGCCCGACGATCCACACCGGCGTCTGGCGGCGCCGGTTGGGCGAGCGGGAAACGGTCGTCGCCGTCTTCCCCGAGCTCAGCGCCGGAACCTGGGCGATCGTCGACGGCGACGGCAACGATGGCCTGCTCGTCGAGATCGGCGACGGGAGGGCCACCGAACTGACCATCCGCTGAGCGCCGGCAGTGCTCCCCGTTCCCGTCACACCCCAGCGGGCGTTGGCCGGGAACGGGGGCGGCCGACGCGCTCGACGCCCGACCGTCCGGCTGCTAATCAGGCGCGATGCCGATCTTCGAACACGGTTCCGCCCGGCTGCACTACGACGTGGAGGGTGACGGCTATCCGATCCTGACGATCGCGCCGGGCGGGATGCGTTCGGCCAACGCACTCTGGGAGCGGGCGCCGTGGAACCCCCGCCGGGCCCTCGTCGAGCAGTATCGGGTGATCGGGATGGACCAGCGCAACGCCGGACGCTCGAGCGCGCCGGTGAGTGCCGCCGATGACTGGACGACCTATCGCGATGATCAGCTGGCGTTGCTCGACCATCTCGGGATCGAACGGTGCCACCTGCTCGGGATGTGCATCGGCGGCCCGTATCTGTTCGGGTTGCTGACCGCCGCCCCGCATCGGTTCGCCTCCGCAGTGATCCTCCAACCGGTCGGGATCACCGACAACCGCGCTGTGCTGCGCGAGATGTTCGACGGTTGGGCGACGGACCTCGCCCCTGAGCATCCGGAGGCGACCCCGGCCGACTGGTCGAGCTTCGGCGACAACCTGTGGAACGGCGAGTTCGTCCTCACCGCCGAGCGCGAGCAGCTCGCCGCGTGCGAGGTCCCGATCCTGCTGGCGATGGGCGACGACCAGTACCACCCGCAGGCGACGTCACGTGAGCTCGCCGGGCTGCTCCCGAACGTGACCTTCGTCGAACGATGGAAGGACGACGAGGTGCTCGGCGAGACCGACGCAACGATCAAACGGTTCCTCGCCGGCAACACGCCGTGACGTCGTGGCGGCGGAGCCGGTGGGATCGGCAGATCGCCCGACTGGCGGTGCCCGCCTTCGGGGCGCTGATCGCCGAACCGCTCTACGTCCTGACCGACACGGCGATCGTCGGCCATCTCGGCACCACCGAACTCGGCGGCCTGGCGGTTGCGGCGACGGTGCTGCTGACGATCAACTCGCTGTGCGTCTTCCTCGCCTACGGGACCACCTCGTCGGTCGCCCGACTGCTCGGTGCCGGATCCGACCGGGCGGCGGCCCACGAGGCGGTGCAGGGTCTGTGGCTGGCGACCGCGCTCGGACTGCTCCTCGCCGCCGCAGGCTGGCCACTCGCCCGACCGCTCGTCGGCGCCCTCGCCGACGACCCGCAGATCGCCGCCCAGGCGACGATCTATCTCCGCCTCTCGCTTCCCGGGATCCCGGCGCTGCTGATCGTCCTCGCCGGCACCGGCTACCTGCGCGGCCTGCAGGACACCCGCACCCCGCTGCTCGTCGCGATCGGCTCGGCGCTGATCAACCTCGTGCTCGAGGTGATCGCGATCTACGGCTTCGGACTCGGTCTCGGCGCATCGGCCACAGCGACGGTGGTCGCCCAGTGGTCGGCTGCGCTGACCTACCTGGCGGTGATCCGCCGGTCGGCGCGGGCCACCGGGGTCTCGCTGCTGCCGAGCATCCGATCGGTCGGGCGGCTGCTCGCCGTCGGCGGCGCGCTGGTCGCCCGGACGGCTGCGCTCCGGGCGGTGTTGATCATCGCCACCGCGCTCGCCGCCCGGCGAGGGGCGACGGCTCTCGGGGCCCATCAGATCGCGTTCGAGCTGTGGAGTGCGCTGGCGCTGGCGCTCGACGCGTTGGCGATCGCCGGGCAGGCGCTGGTCGGGCGGTTGGTCGGCGCCGGCGACCTCGAGTCGGCCCGCGCCGCCGGTCGGCGGATGCTGCAGCTCGGTCTGCTCGCCGGTCTCGCCGGAGCGGTGCTGCTCCTCGCCGGTCGCGGCGTCCTGCCGCACCTGTTCACCGACGACCCGGCGGTGGTCGCCCTCACCGGGTTCATCCTCTGGCACGTCGCCGCGCTCCAGCCGGTGAACTCGATCGCCTTCGTCCTCGACGGCTTGTTGATCGGCGCCGGCGACCACGCCTACCTCGCCCGGGCGATGGTCGGCGCCGCACTGGCGTTCGCCGGTGCCGCCACCCTGGTCGCCCTCCGCGGCTGGGGGATCGGCTGGCTGTGGGCGGCGCTGGGGGTGTTCATGATCGCCCGGGCGGTTCCGCTCGCGCTGCGATGGCGCAGCTCGGCGTGGTTCGTTCAGCAGCGACGCAACACGCAGAGCCGGCCGTCGGTGGCCGACGAGGTGGCGTAGTAGGCGCTGGCGACGATCTCGACCGGCTCGAACGTGCCGTCGGCGGCGAGACGGTCGAAGGCGGCAGCGAACCCGAACGTCTCCCAGATCGAGTCGCGCACGGCACAGGCGAAGATCCCCCCGACGGCGACGACCCGGGCGATCTCGTCGAGGCAGCCGGCCCCGACATGACCCTCGGTGAAGGTGCCGTTGCAGATCGCCGCGTCGTAGGCGGCGTCGGGGATCGGCAGCGGCCGTTCGAGATCGGCGACGACGAAGGAGCGATAGAGATGTCGGCGCTCGGCAACGGCGATCATCTCGGCCGACAGGTCGAGCCCGTCGATCGTGGTGAAACCGAGGCCGGCGAGTTCGACGCCGACCAGTCCGGTGCCGCAGCCGAGATCGAGCACCGGCCGGTCGCCGCCGCGGGCGTGGCGGGCGAACAGTTCGCTCAACCGACGCGGGGCGAGGTAGCCGAGACCGTCGAGCATCGTCCGGTCGTAGGACTCGGCCCACTCGCGGTAGAGCGCGTCGCCCTCCTCGCGCGAGGTGAGGGTGTAGGCGCGGCGGAGCAGCGCAGCGTCGTGTTCGTCGACATCGGGCGGGATCAGCTCGCCGGCGGCCATCCGCTCACGTTAGGCCTCGCCCGGTCGACCGCGGAGCCCGCTCAGACGACCGCCAGCAACCGATCGCTCTCCGCCTCGAGGCTCTGCGCGCTCGTCGCCAGCAGCGAACGGAACTGCTCGAGGAACCCGTCGCGAACGGCACCGCGAGTCCCACCGAGGAGCGACGCGAGCTGCTCCGACGGAGCGCGGAGCACTTCCCTCCTGATCGCCGTCGCCCCCACCCCGGTCAGCGTCGGCACATTCGCTGCTGCTGCCGGCGCGAGCGCCAGACGGTCGAGGATCGTCGTGTAGCCGCGCGTCCCGAAGTCGCCGGTCAGCGTCCGGTAGCCACCACCGAGCCCGGCGAGCGCCGTCGAGCGGTAGCCGTCGTCCTCCGAAAGCACCGACCCGAGCACCCGGTTGATCTCGGCGACCGCGGAGGAGAGCACCTTCGTCGCCTCGTCGGTGAACCCGGGCTGCGCTCGTCGCGGCGCGTACGACCCGGTCGAGACGCCGAACGCGGCGAGCACGCCGGTGTCGTCGGAGACCTCCAACGAGGTGCCGCGGGAATCGGCGGTGAGGACGAACACCCCGGCGGCGGCGTTGAAGCTCGCAGTCGCCCCGGTGGCCGAGGTCAGCCGGGCAACGACATCGCCGATCGTGTCGTTGTCGACGTCGATCGCCACGTCGACGCCGTTGATCCGGATCGTTCCGCTGGAAGCGCCGGCGAACGCGGCGATGCCGGCGAGGGCGCGGGTGATCTCGGCGGCGGTCGCCGGGGTGTCCGGAACCTCCGGCTGATCGGGGACCTCCGGTTGATCGGGGACCTCCGGCTGGTCGGGGACCTCCGGCTGGTCCTCGACTTCCTCGATGTCGTCGGTGCCGGCGACGAGCGCGGCGGTGTGCAGCTTGAGCGCGGCGATCAATCCACTGGTGTCGCCGGCGATGGTGATCGTCTGGTCGGCGCCGATCTCGTCGGTCTCCAGCCGCACCCGGTCGGTGGCGCTGTCGAACGTCGCCGTCACCCCGGCGGCGGAGGCGTTGATCCGGTCGAGGACATCGCTGAGCGTGTCGTTGGCCTGGACCGCGATCGTGGTTCCGTTGAGTTGGAACGAGCCGTTGGTGATCGTCGTCCCCGCCGGGAACCACGGACGGTTGGCGCCGGTCCCGTTGAACCGCTTGTCCGGATCGAACGTCGTCGGGGTGTTGGCGAAGACGTCGAGGGTGAACGAGTCACCGGAGTACAGGCTGCCGCCACCGAAGGTCACGCTCAGCCCGTTGGCGACGGCGAAGGTCCCTGCCGCACCGCTACCGGCCGACATCGTCAGCGTCGTCAGTACCTGGTTGGCCGCGTTGGTCACCTCGACCCGGTAGGAGCCGAGGCCGAGGAACGGCACTTGGGTCACCTCGAAGGTCCAGGTGTTGTCGCTCGTGCCGGTGAACACGCCGTTGATCACTGCCGCCGAGCTCGACGAACCGTCCCACTCGGGACCGGCCGTGCTGTAGGAGGTGGTGGCGAGGTTGATCTCGGCGCTCGACGTCTTCGACGCCGCCGTTCCCGGGACGAACGGGGTACCGGGAACGAACGGGGTGCCGGGGACGAACGGGGTGCCGGGGACGAACGGAGTCCCCGGGATGAACGGGGTGCCGGGGATGAACGGGGTACCGGGGTCGAGGGTCAGCCGTTGACCGACGAGGGCGACCGAGCGGCGTTGCACCGGTGCGTACTGTTCGACCGTGCGCAGCGCCTTGGCGACGACCTGGTCGAGCGCCCGCAGTTGGGAGGCGGCGTCCGCGACGCGCCCGGCCGCCCGGCGCCGGTCGGCGGCTGTCGTCGAACTCGACGAACCCGTCGCCGCAGTCGCAGACGCGGACCAGCGGCCATAGCTCGCATGCGTCGCTCCGATGCGCACTTCGCCACCTCCTCCTGAAGATCCGCTGTGATCGTGCCTGACGACCGGCGGGAGGTGGGGCAAAGGATCGACAAGAGCTCGTCAGCTTGTGACCGCCGCCAGGCACCGACGGTGCGGATTGAGCCGGCGATGAGCGGATCTGCTCATCTGGCTCGTCCGACGTTGCGCCCGTCGGCGAGGGCGATCATCGCCACCTGACCGATCCGGCCCTGTTCGTCGTACAGATCGGCGGCTCCGGTGGAGACCCCGTCCGACTCGGCGCGCGAGACGGGATCGAGCCCGATCCATTCCCCGATCGGCAGCCGGGCGAGGGTCATCGTCACGTCGGCGTTGATGAACGCCAGGCCGAGCGGTCCGGCGTTGAGCGCTCCGTTGGCGTTGTCGGCGGCGAGGGCGGCACGGAGGAACGGCGAGGGGATCTCGCCGGTGACGAACGGCTCGACGTCGCGCAACCAGATCGCCCGCCTGCTGCCGATCTCACCCCAGCTGCCGTGAGCACGTTGGTCCCACGGCAGCGGGGCACCGGCGCGACCGGCCATCCGCTCGAGGGTATGAGGGCGAGGAGGTTGCCACTCGGCAGGCATCCATCGCTCGCCCTCCGGTTCGTTCGAACGGTGCAGCTGGACGACCGACCCGCGACAGACGAGCGAGCCGTCGACGAACACCTCGGCGTCGATCACCTCGATCCGCCGCCCGGTACGGACCACCCGCGTCTCGACCGTGGTCCGGCCCATCGTCGGCGGGCGGAACATGTCGACGGTCAGCCGGGCCGGTTGGAGTCCAGGGCTCCCGTCACGCTCCACACCCCAGGCGATCAGACCGGCGAGGTACCGACCCATCAGCGTGTTCGGCGCCCAACCGCTCTCGATCGAGGGGTGGGGGATCAGCACGTCTCCGTCGCGCTCGAAGGCACCACGGGTCTGCGTCGGCTCGGCTGCGGTCATCGCCGAGATCCTGCCAACCCGTCCACGTGCCCGACGATGCGGGCAGCGGGAACATGCGGCGGAGGAGGAGCATCATCCCCGGCCCCCGGCCGGGCGACGGTGCCCCTGACGGGACACCCACTGGACCCACGATTGTCGCGATCCGGGATGGTCGTACGCCCGATCCGGTGATGAAATGGGGCGATGCGATCGATCGCCCGGATGTCGGGCAGCCTCGTGGCCGTCTCGCTCGGTGTGCTCGCGCTCGCCGGGTGCGGACGGTCCGGCTACCAGTACATCGAGAGCGAGGACGCCCACGTCTTCGCCAAGCTTCCCGAGAGCTGGACGATCACCGCCGACGGGATCGTCAACCCGACGCTGATCCCGCCCGATGCCACCGACTTCTCGTTCCTGCCGGGCGACGACACCCTCCCGTGGCGGGCCGAGTTCACCGACGACCCGGACGGCGAGGTCGTGCTCGACCAACCCTCGGGGTACATGACCGCCCAACCCGTCGACGCCCGGCTACGCGACTCGATCGACCTCGCCGCCTTGCTGCCGTTCGACCCGAACGACACAGCGGATGAGTTCGAGTTGATCGAACAGCTCGACGTGCGCTCCGGCGAGCTGCGCGGACTGCGGATGAGTTACACCGCCGGCAGCGGTGCGGGCCAGCTGCTGATCCAGCGGCTGGTTCTCACCGATGACGGGACGAGCGTGGTCTATGTGGTCCAGGTCGGCTGCAGCACCGCCTGCGTGGAGGACAATCAGGACGTGATCGACGAGATGATGCGCACCTTCACGGTGGAGCGGTGATGGGCCGGTTCCGTCGCTCCACCCCCGCAGCCTCGTCGGGCCCGATCGACCTCGCCGCGATCCGATCACGACCGCGCGAGGCAGACCGCCCGACCCGGCGACCGTTGACGCTGTGGGACCGCTCGAAGTACCTGCTCCTGCTCGCTGGGCTGTTCGTCTTCTTCTGGTGGCAGAAGATCGACGACAACCCGATCAAGAGCACCGCCGACGCGTTCTGGGACACCGTCGAGGGTCAGACCTGGATCCTCGTGCTGTTCGTCGCCGAGTTCGTCCGTCAGATCCACCACCTGGTCGCCGAGCGCTCCGCCGGCTACCACCGGTTCTGGAAGCAGGGCGTGTTCGGCCGGGCGGAGCATCGCAGCAGCCGACTGGACGCCTGGACGCGTTACCGCTTGGCGCGGCTCGGGCGGGTGATGTTCTGGCTGGTGGTCATCGCCGTTGTCGTCGGCCAGCTCTACGACCAGACCCCGATCGAAGCGCTGATCTCGCTCCCGGGGCGGATGAACGATGCCCTGCCGCTCGCCGGACGGCTGATCATCTATCCGCTGCTGATGGTCAGCCAGTTCGCCTTCCTGTTCTGGTTCCTCTCCCGCGGTGGGATCGAGACCTATTTCCCCGACGACATCGACACCCGGTTCGAAGACGTGTGGGGCCAGGATCCGGTGAGGGACAAGATCCGCGAGAACCTGATCTTCCTCGAGAACCCCGACTCGATCGAGTCCCGCGGCGGCTACACCCCGGGTGGGATCTTGCTGTGGGGGCCACCGGGCACCGGCAAGACGTTGCTCGCCGAGGCTGCCGCCGGTGAGACCGGCAAGCCGTTCGTGTTCGTCGATCCCGGCGCGTTCATCAACATGTTCATGGGCGTCGGGATCATCAAGGTCAAGGCGTTGTTCCGCAAGCTGCGCAAGCTCGCCCTGCGCTACGACGGCGTGGTCGTGTTCTTCGACGAAGCCGACTCGTTGGGCAGCCGCGGCGCACTCGCCCAGGGCGACGGCCCGTTCCGCTCGACGCCGGTGTCGCAGTTCCTGCGGGACTCGACCGAGACCGGCTCGGCGATCCCCTATCTCCACGAGTCGACCCAGCAGCTGTTGTGGCGAGAGGCGCTCGGTGCTTCGCCGACGACCGAGCCGGCGCCGCGGCGAGGGATCCATCGCGACAGCGTGATGATGATGGGTGGCGGAGGCGCCGGAGGCGGGACGCTGCAGGCCCTGCTCGCCGAGCTGTCGGGATTGAAGAAGCCGCGGCGGGTTCTTCAACCGCACGGTGCGCAAGGCACTCGGGATGCGGCCCAAGCCGCCACCCCGGTACCGGATCCTGGTGATGATGGCCTCCAACCTGCCCGAGGCGCTCGACGAGGCGATGCTCCGGCCCGGTCGGATCGACCGGATCTACAAGGTCGGCTATCCGACCAAGGAAGGCCGGATCCGCACGTATCAGGGGTACCTGGACAAGGTCCAGCACTCGCTGACCGATGCCGACGTCGACAAGTTGGCGGTGATCACCCCGTACGCGACGGGGGCGATGATCAAGGACACCGTCAACGAGGCCCTGATCAATGCGATCCGCGACGGGCGGGAGGTGATCAACTGGGCCGACATCGTCAAGGCCAAGCAGCTCAAGCAGCACGGCCTCGCCGACGATTTCAAGTACGTCGAGCACGAACGTCATGCCTTGGCGATCCACGAGGCATGCCACGCGGTGGCCGCCTATCGGCTGCGCGAGCACATGGTGATCGACGTCGCCACGATCGAACGGCGGGGGACGATCGGCGGGTTCGTCGCCTCGATCCCGCCGGAGGATCGCTTCACCCACTGGCGCAGCGAGTACGAGACCGACATCCAGGTCTCGCTCGCCTCGCTCGCCGGTGAGCGGTTGCTGTTCGAGGGCGACAACTCGAGCGGCGTCGGTGGCGACCTGCGTTCGGCGACCCAGTTGGCGACGATGATGACCGGCTACTGGGGGATGGGCAACACCCTCGCCAGCCACGCGGTGCAGCGCGAGTTCGGGATCATGGCCGGCCGCGGACCGCGCGGTGGCGAGGGAGAGGGCGACGATCGGGAGCACAAGCTGCTCGCCGGCGGGCTCGGCGAGCAGATCGAGACCCGTCTGGCGGAGCTGTTCGCCGACGTCAGCGAGCTGTTGTCGACCAACCGGCTGCAGGTGCTGGCGGTCGCCCACGCGCTCGAGACGCACCTGACGATCACCGGCGACGACGTCGCCGCGATCGTCGACGGGACTGCAGGACCGTTCATCGACGGCGCCGGCTACTACCGACCGGGCGTCGACGAACGACTCGAGCAGTACCACCGGGCGGTGCTCAGCTATCGCGCCCGTGGGCTCGAGGAGCTCCCTCCGCTGCCGGAGGTCGATGGGGTCACCGGACGGCTGGTCGGCACCGTGATCTCCCCGCCGAGGATGATCGAAGCCGTGCCGGTTCCTGCGGCGAGCACCCAGTCGGGTGGCAGCTGGCCGGCACCACAGCCGCCAGCAGGTCGGTGACTGGCTCGCCAGCAACCGCTCGAGACGCTCGGACCCGACCGTGGCGTGCCTGGAACTCGTGGTGGAGACGATGGGACTCGAACCCACGGCCTTCTGGATGCAAACCAGATGCTCTAGCCAACTGAGCTACGTCCCCGAGTGGCCTGCCCAGGATAGCGGTGCCGCAGCTAGGACGCTTGCTCGGTTCGCAGACCGTCGCTCGCCCGGAACATCGAACGGTAGCTGCCGGGGCTCGTGCCGACGACCCGCTGGAAGTGCTGGCGAAGCGTCGCCGCGGCACCGAAGCCACAGCGTTGGGCGACGTCCTCCATCCCGACGTCGGTCACCTCCAGCAGGTGCTGGGCGCGCGCGCGACCCGCTGGTGGAGCACCCATTGCAGCGGCGTCGTCCCCGTCGCCGCTTTGAACCGACGGGCGAACGTCCGCGGGGTCATCGCCGCCCGGCGGGCGAGCGACTCGACCGAGAGGTCGCGCTCGAGGTGGTTGGCCGCCCAGGCGAGCGTCGCCCGCAGGTCGTCGTCGCTCGACTCGTTCGGCACCGGGGCGAGGACGAACTGCGATTGGCCCCCGTCGCGGTGCGGGGGGACGACCATCCGCCGGGCGACGGTGTTGACCACCTCGGCGCCGTGGTCGAGGCGTACGAAGTGGAGGCAGAGGTCGATCCCGGCGGCGGTACCGGCGGAGGTGAACACCTGCCCGTCGCCGGTGTAGAGCACCGACGTGTCGACCTCGACCTGGGGGAACCGGTCGCGGAACAGCTGGTCGTACATCCAGTGGGTCGTCGCCCGCTTGCCGTCGAGCAGTCCGGCCTCGGCGAGGACGAACGCCCCGGAGCAGACCGACGCGATCCGCACCCCGCGCCCGTGGGCCCGGCGGAGCTCGGCGAGCACCGTCGGCGGCGTCGGCCGAGGATGGGGACGGGGCGCCATCGGGACGATGATCGTGTCCGCCCAGCGCATCGCCGCGATGCCCTGCTCGGGGGAGACGGTCAGCCCGACGTTGGTCCGCAACGGCACGGCGTCGGGGGTGCAGACGCGGACCTCGGACGGCGGCACGCCCATCGACGTCCGATCGATCCCCCACACCTCGCACGGCACGGAGAACTCGAACACCGACGGATCGTCGAAGATGACGACGGCGATCTTGCGACCATGGCGCATGGCAGAAATGTACTCCTTCGACGCGTTCGTGTCATCGGAGTTTCGATCTCTCGCCCCTCGCCGTCGATCTCTGGAGGAGTGTGCGCAGCCGGTGCGCACAGTTCTCCAGATTCCGGCGAGAGGAGCCGCCCTCCGGCCGGTGGCGGGCGAGCGTCAGCGCTGGGCCGGCCAGCGTGGTGGATGACCGAGGGCGCGCCAGGCGGCTGCGGCGACGGCGGCGAACACCGCGTCCGAGCCGTTGACCGGGGGCGCATCGGACGGCTCGAGCTCGATCGAGATCGATGGGGTGTCGACGGCGCGGAGGATCCCGAACGAACGGATCGTCAGATCCTGCGGATCGCCGTCCTCGTCGACGGCGATCCCCTCCGAACGGACCCAGCCGAGCGCTGCGTGAGCTGCGCCGATCGCGTAGCTGCGGAGCACGATCTCGTCGAGCGGTTCCCCGGCGGAGAGCCGGACGTGGACCGATCCATCGGTCTCGATGCTCGCCTCCGCCCGGGCGCCGGCGGGAGTGACCACTCGATCCGGTGCCGGTCCGAGCGACGCCAACACGGCGGCGACCTCCGCCCAGCCGGCGGCGCGGAGCTGTGCGCTGACCGGAGGGCCGGGCAGATCGACCTCTTCGACCACCAGCCGGGGGGCGACGGCTGTGATCGCCTCGGTGATCCCGGGGCAGCGGGCGACGCGGACGTGGCCGCTGCCGTCGGGGCGGATCCCGGCGGCGAGCGGTGGACGTTTGGGACCGAGCCTGACGACGTCCTCACGAGTGAACAGGGCGCGCACTGCGCGACCGTGGCGGTCGGCGAGCCGGCGAGCGACCTCTCCAACCGGCGAGCCGACCTTGGCGCCGAATGCGCCGCCGTTGGCCAGCGGGGACACCGGTCGGCCGCCCGGCGCGCACCAGGCGGCGTCGGGCTCGAGGTAGCCGGGCTCGACCCAGGTCGTCTGCAGCGTTCTCGCCCACTCGCCGTCGGGGACATCGATCGGCCATCGCACGGCGACGGTGGTCCGCCGCCCCTGGACCCGCCCAGCGAGCGAGCGGGCCTCGCTCAAGGTCTCTCCGACGTGCCACTCGCCGGCTGCGTCTCGGATCGCGACGAGCGCGTCGGGCGGTGCTATGTCGTCGGCGAAGCCGGCCGCGCCGAGCGCTACGTGGGGATCGACGCGCTGCTTCGATCGACCCTCGATCGTCGCCCGCAGGCCCGCCGCCGCCAGGTCCCGGGCCGGCGACCCGCCGGCGGGCGAGGGCGGAGCGAGTGCCGCTTCGACGATCGTCTGCCACCCCGTGCAGCGGCAGAGATGGGCGAGCAGCGCCTGGCCGACGTTCCGTCGGTCGAGCCGCCCGGCGTCCTCCAGCGCGGCGAGCCGGACGACGATCCCGGGGGTGCAGAACCCGCACTGGGTACCTCCGGTGGCGCAGAGCGCTGCCGACCATCGCTCGCGGCTGGCCTCCGCCAGTCCGCCGACGGTGGTCACCGCCCGGCCGCGGATCCGCGCCGCCGGCGTGACGCAGGCGACACGCGGCGAACCGTCGACGAGCACCGTGCAGCAGCCGCACTGGCCCTGCGGGCTGCAGCCGTCCTTGGCAGTGCGCACTCCCAGCCGGTCGCGCAGGACTTCGAGCAGCGATGCCCCGTCGTCGTCGACCGTGACCGGCGATCCGTCGAGGGTGAAGCTGATCTCCGGCATCGCTGCCCGAGGCTAGACATCCGACGCACCGACCACCCCGCCCACCCCGACCCCCACCCTCGCGTTGCACGCCTCCAGCGACAAGAACCGCCGCCCACCCCGTGCAACACCCCACCCCTGCCCCTGATGCACGCACCCAGCGACGCAAAGCGTCGCCCACCCCGTGCAACACCCCACCCCTGCCCCTGATGCACGCACCCAGCGACGCAAAGCGTCGCCCAGGCCGTGCAACGGGCCCACCCCAAGGTTGACGCACGGGCGAGGCGACGAGAACCGTCGCCCAGGCCCGTGCAACGGCCGACCCCCAGGGTTGACGCACGGGCGAGGCGGCGGAGGTGGTCGCCGACGCCGTGCAACGAGCGGCTCAGGGTGGCCGGGGGAAGGGCGGCGAGAGCTCACGGGTAAGAGCGGGGTGGGAACGGCGGTCCCGCGACCGGGCGACGGGCAGCGCCGGGGGCAGCCAGGACAGGCACCGCTAGCGTGACCGGGTGCGCCGGATCTCCCGCCGATCGTTCCTCGCCGCCACCGGAGGGGTCGCCCTCGGCGGGCCCGTCCTGCTCAGCGCCTGCGGCGGAGGCGGCGGTGGCGGAGGAGGCGGCGGCGATGAGCTCGAGGGCGCCGACGTGGTCGGCCGGTGGAACACCTACGTGCTCGTCCCCGGCGCACTGCGACTGCCGGCCGCCTTCGGCAAGGACGGGGTGTTCTTCACCGACGGTCCGTCCGAGGTCTCCGGAACGATCGTCGACTCATCCGGGACCGTCGTGGCCGCCGACCTGCGGGCGACGAAGCACAACGCCGGTATCCCCAACGCCTACTGGCCGTTCGCAGCGACGATCACTGCGCCCGGGATCTATCAGTTGCTCGTCGACGGGGCCAGCGAGCAGGGCCAGGCGTTCCAGGTGTTCGACGACGCCGAGGTCCGGATCCCCAAAGTCGGCGAGGCGCTGCCGCCGTTCGACACGCCGACCGTCGAGGCGCCGGGCGGGGTCGACCCGATCTGCACCGCCACTCCCCCGTGCCCGCTGCACGAAATCACGCTGACCGACGCACTGGCGACGGGCAAGCCGGTCGCCTACCTGATCGGGACCCCTGCCCACTGCCAGACAGCGTTCTGCGGGCCGATCCTCGACCTGTTGCTCGACCTGCGCGAGGAGTTCGCCGACCGGGTGGAGTTCGTCCACGCCGAGGTCTACACCGACGACACGATCTCGACCCCCGCTCCAGCGATCACCGCCTACCAGCTCGACTTCGAGCCGCTGCTCTACGTCGCCGACGCGGGGGGGACGATCACCACCCGGCTCGACGCCGCGTTCGACCAGGCAGAGATGCGCGACGCGATCGCTGCGGTCGCCGGCTGAGCCAGCCCGGCGCCGCAGCCGTCGGGCCGATCAGCTGAAGCTCTGGCCGCAGCCGCAGGACTTCGTCGCGTTGGGGTTGTTGATCGAGAACCCCGCCTGCTGGAGGCCGTCCTTGTAGTCGAGCGTCGCCCCGGTGAGCATCTGCGCGCTGGCAGGGTCGACGACGACGCGCACGCCGCCGAAGTCGGTGAGGTTGTCTTCGGCGTCGAACTCGGCGTCGAAGAACATCTCGTAGGAGAAGCCGGAACAGCCGCCCGGGCGGACGGCGACGCGCAGGGCGAGTTCGGGCTCGCCTTCAGCGTCGAGCAGTTCCTTGACCTTGACGGCAGCGGTATCGGTGAGGGTGATCACGGCAGTCCTCCTGGGATCGTCGTCTGGGGAAAACTTATCGGGGTGTGATGGTGACCTGGCAGGGCGTGCGATCGGCGAGAGTGCAGAATTCGGTCACGGAGGCGTCGCCCATCGTGTCGACGAAGCCCTCGATCACGCCCCGATGGAGCGCACAGACCAATTCCGGGTGAAGTTCGGCGAGTTCCCGGTAGGGACAGTTGGCAAAGGCGACGACCGCGCTCTCGTGGTCGGCCTCCTCACCCACGAGTGGATCGAACCCGAGACGGTCGAGCTCGTCGACCAGCGCTTCGAGGCACGACGGGGCATCCGCGTAGCGCGCCGCCCGGGTCACGCCGGTCGATCTCCCGACCTCGGCCGCCTCCGCTTGACCGGCCCCGGCAGCGGCAGCGACACGGGTCATCAGTGCGGCCAGCAACGGCATCGTCGGCGGCTCGAGACCCAGCCCGGGGGCGTCGGCAGAGAGGCTGTATCGGTGCTGCGGTCGGCCGATCTCGCCGCGGGCGTCGACCTCGACGTGGAGCAGCCCGACATCGCGCATCCGCTCGAGGTGGGGCCGGACCGTGTTCGGATGCAGGGCGAGCGTCTCGGCGATCTCCGCCGTCGCCAGCGGGCGCGGCGAACGGGCGAGCTCGAGATAGATCGCATAGCGGGTGTTGTCACCGAGGGCCTTGAGCACCTCCAGGCGCGGCAGCTCGGCGACTGGGCTCTGCCCAGGCTGGCTCACCCGTTCGTCGGTCACATGGTGAGATTACACGGCATCTTCCGTTAAAATGTCCCCGTGCCCATCAGGGAATTCGCTCCGCCGTCCGGCGACGTCGTCACCGGGTTGTTGCGCGGAGTGATCGATCCCGAACTGGCCGCCGACATCGTCACCCTCGGGATGGTCGACGGGGTGGCGATCACCGACGATGGCGACGTCCGGATCGGGATCAAGCTGACGATTCGCGGGTGTCCGCTGCGAGCGCAGATCAAGCGCGACATCGAGACCCGGGTGGCAACCCATCCCGGCGTGTCGAAGGTGACGATCGAGTGGGGTGAGATGTCGCCCGAGGAACGCAGCGAGGTGATGTCGAAGGCCCGCTGGAATGCTCGCGAGAACGCCCCCGACACCCAGATCCCGGCGACCACCAGGATCCTGGCGATCGCCTCCGGCAAGGGCGGGGTCGGCAAGTCCTCGGTGACGGTCAACCTCGCTGCGGCGATCGCCGCCCAGGGGTTCACCGTCGGCGTGCTCGACGCCGACATCTGGGGATTCTCCGTGCCACGGATGCTCGGGATGGGCGACCGGCTCGAGGCCGAACAGGTCGCCGGAACTGAGCGACCGCTGATCGTTCCCAACGAGCGTCGGGTCGGGCTCGGGCTGTTGAAGGTCGTCTCGACCGGTTTCCTCGTCGCCGACGAGGGCACCGCACTGATGTGGCGTGGCCTGATGCTGACCAAGGCAGTCGAGCAGTTCCTCCGCGACGTCCGCTGGGGCGAGCTCGACTACCTCCTGATCGACATGCCGCCGGGCACCGGAGACGTCCAGATGGGGCTGGCCCGGATGCTGCCGCGGACCGATCTGGTGATCGTCACCACGCCCGCCGTCTCCGCCCAGAAGGTCGCCATCCGTGCTGCCGACATGGCCCGGCGCAGCTTCCTCCGGATCGCCGGGGTGATCGAGAACATGAGCGCGTTCACCTGTGAGCACGGGACGACCTACGCCCTGTTCGGCGAGGGCGGCGGGCAGGCGTTGGCCGACGAGATCGGCGCCGAGCTGCTCGGGCAAGTGCCGCTGGAGCCCTCGGTTGCCGCCGGCGGCGACAATGGCGAGCCGGTCTCGCTCGTCGGCACGGGCGCTGCGGCCGAGTCGTTCCGGGCGATCGCAGCGAAGATCGTCACCGAGACCGTTCCGCCGGTGAACATGGCCGGCTGCTCCGCACGGCTGATCGACGCGATCGAGATCGCGCTCGGCCCGAAGACGTAGCGCCCGTCGTTCGTCCGCGCCGACCTTCCTCCGAGCCATTCCCCACCCGGCCCGTCGCGGCCACCCGATCCGACCGGGCCCCCCGGTGTCGTCGGACGTGCTCTTGGCACCGGAACCGACAAGGGTTGGCGCATTCGGTGCCAAGAGCACGGCTGCAGCCGAGTGGCCGGGCCGCGGAGGATCCGGCTGGGGCCGGTGAGGGTCCGGCCGCAGGACAGGTCGAGGGTCAGGCGGCGGGAGAGGTCGGCGGGGAGCCCTCGGGTTCGGCCGTGGAGCTGAAGCGGTAGAGCGCGTACAGCGAGGGGACCAGCAGGACCGCGCCGATCCCGAGCGCGATCAGGGTGCCGACGATCGTCGCCCGCGCCCCTGCCGCCTCGAGGTACGTCAATCGGTCCTCGAGCATGTAGGGATACTGGGCCGCCCCCCAGCCCCAGATCACCGCGGCGACGGCGAGCGCAGCGGCCCCGCGGGCGAGGACGAACCGCCCCCGGCGGATCAACCACAGCGAGCCCAGCCCGCCGACGGCGGAGAGGGCGACCAGCGGCAGGCCGCGGTGGGTCAGCCCGTGATACAGCGAGGGAGCGTCCTGGCGGAGGACGACGATCCCGACCAGGGCGAGCGCACCCACCGCCAACGCAGCGATCTCCGCCCGCCGACGGAAGTAGCGGGGGAGGACGCCGGTGTCGTCGTCACGCTCGGCGTCGCGACAGAGGAACACCGCCGCCAGGTAGGCGCAGACGCCGACCGCGAGCAACCCGCCGAGCACGCTCGTCGGATTGACCCAGGACGTCACCGGATCGGCCTCGGCGTTGCCCGGTGGCACCCGCCCGGAGGCGACCCCACCGGCGACCGCCCCGAACGCGTAGGGGGTGAACACCGAGGACAGGGCGAAGGCGGCGCCGAACACCCGCCGCTCGCCGACGCCGGTGATGCTCTTGCGGATCGCGAACCCTGCGCCACGCAGGATGATCCCGACTGCAGCGAGCGTCAGCGGTTGGTAGAGCGAGGAGGCGACCGCCGAGTACACCGGCGGGAACGCAGTCCACAGCATCACCAGGACGAAGATCAACCAGACGTGGTTGGCCTCCCACACCGGACCGATCGTGTGCTCGATCAGCGCCCGTGGTCGCCGACCGCGCTCGCGCGCCCCCGGCGACCAGGTCCCAGAAGCCGCCGCCGAAGTCGGCCCCACCGAGCAGGGCGTAGAGCGTGACCCCGATCCACAGCACGGCGAGGGCGACCTGCTCGAGGTTCATCGCCAGGGGCTCATCGTTCGTCCTGCGGACCGAGCAACTCGGCGTCGGGGGTCGGCGGCACCAGCCGGCGGAGGGCGAACACGGTCGCCGCGGTCAAACCGATGTAGACGACGATCAACCCGTAGTAGCCGTAGCGGATGTTGTTCGCCTGGGTCACCGCGTCCGTGGTTCGCAGGATCCCATAGACGATCCACGGCTGGCGCCCGACCTCGGTCACGATCCATCCGGCCTCGAGGGCGACCACCGACGCGGGACCGGCGATCACCGCCGCCCGCCAGAACCAGGCCGAGCTCGGTGGTCGCCGCTTGCGCCACCACGACCAGCCGTACCAGCCGGCGAGGGCGGTCAAGCCGGTGCCGATCGCGACCATCAGCTGAAAGCTGATCCGCAGCAACGGGATCAGCGGCGGACGTTCGTCGGGCGGGGCGGAGTCGAGCCCGATGACCACTGCGTCGGGGTCGTGGTGGGCGAGCAGCGAGAGCAGGCTGGGGATCTCGATCACCCCGGCGACGGAGAACGGAGCGTTCGCCTGCGTCTCTTCCAACCCCTCCAGTGCGGCGAGCTTGAGCGGTTGGTTCTCGGCGATGAACCTCGCCGCGATGTCGCCGGCGAAGATCTGCACCGGAGCGACCACTGCGCCCAAGGCGAAGGCGATCCGGAAGGCCAGCCGGTCGTACTCGGTCGCCCGACGGCGCAGCAGCCGCCAGGCGTGGATCGTGGCGACGAGGAAGCCGGTGACCATCAACGCGGCGAGGACGAGGTGGAACGCCTCGGGGAAGAACGCCGGGTTGAGCATCGCTGCGACCGGGTCGACATCGGTGATCGATCCGTCGGGAGCGATCGTGAACCCGCGCGGCTGGTTCATCCAGGCGTTGGCGCTGACGACGAACACCGCCGAGGCGATCCCCGAGAGGGCGATCGGCACCCCGCTCCACCAGTGCAGCTTCGGCGGCAACCGATCCCAGCCGTAGAGGTAGATCCCGACGAAGATCGCCTCGAGGAAGAAGGCGATCCCCTCCATCGCGAACGGCAGGCCGATCACGTCGCCGTACTGCTCCATCAATCCGGGCCAGAGCACGCCGAGCTCGAGGCTGAGGATCGTCCCGGACACGGCGCCGACGGCGAACAGCACGGCGAACGCTTTCGACCAGCGTTTGGCGAGCGCTCGATAGCGCTCGTCACCGGTCCGCAGGGCGCGTCCCTCGGCGATCAACAGCAGCACCGGGAAGCCGACGCCGAGGCAGGCGAGGACGATGTGCCAGCCGAGCGACAACGCCATCTGCTGGCGAGCGGCGACGAGGTCTGCGGCCGAAGCGGCGGTCTCAGCGAACATCGATCCTCCGTCGCCGACGGTAGCCGGGACGCGTCCGAGTCGGACCGGCCGGGGCAGTTCCGACCGGCTCGCGGATCTCGATCAGGCGGCGGGCGGGGCGGCGACGTCGGCGGCGACGAGCTCGATCGCGATACCGCCGTTGGTCGTTCGCAGGCGTTCGCCGCCACCGATCGGGAGGCGGTTCGCCGGGGTGTCCTCGGCTGCGATCAGCCCGAGGTGCCAGCCGGTCGCCCGTTCGCCGAGCACCGTTGCCAACCGGTCGTACAGATTGCGCAGGTCACCGCCATCGACCCGCTGGCCGTAGGGCGGGTTGGTCACGATCCAACCCGGGCGGGCCGGCAGCTCGAGCGCCGAGATGCTCGCCTCGCGCCACTCGATCGCGTCGCCGACGCCAGCCCGCTCGGCGTTGGCCCGGGCGGCGGCGATCGCGCCCGGATCGCGGTCGGCACCGATGATCGGGGCCTTGGATCCGACGACGTCGGCGTCAGCCCCGGCGAGCAGCCGCTGCCAACCAGCCGGGTCGAAGTTCGCCCAGCGGCGGAACGCGAAGTCGCGCCCGCGACCGGCGGCGATCCGCCGGGCGGCGAGGGCGGCCTCGATCGCGATCGTCCCGCTCCCGCAGAACGGGTCGATCAGCGGTGCCCGGCGATCCCACCCGCTGTGGATCACGAGGGCCGCGGCGAGCGTCTCGCGCATCGGGGCACGGGCCGTCTCCAACCGCCAGCCACGGCGGTACAGCGGCGCGCCGCTGGCATCGAGGCTGACGAGGGCGACGTCGTCGACCAGTCGGAGATGGACGACCTGCAACTCGGCGACCGGCGTACCGCCGGTCCCCGCAGCGCCGGCCGCGCCGGGGGCGACGACCGGATAGCCGGCGGCGACGAGCACCTCGGCAGCGCGCTCGGCGATCGCGTCGGTGTGGAACAGCTTCGAACCGCTCGAGGCGACCTTCACCGCCACCTCCGTCCCGCTCGGCAACCAGGCCGACCAGTCGAGACGTCGAAGGCCCGCCTGCAGCTCGGCGAATCCACTCGCCGCCGGGATCCGCCCGACGCGCACGATCACCCGCGTGGCGCAGCGCAGGCGGAGGTTCAGCGACCACAACTGGGCAACGGTGACCGAGGCCTCGACACCACCGCGGCGCGCTCGGGGAGCGCGCACCCCGAGGCGTTCGATCTCCCCGGCGACGATCCGCTCCAGACCGGGAGCGCAGACGGCAAAGGCGTCGAGACGGGCGGAGCTCACTCGCTGAACTGCAATCGCAGGTTCGGCGAAGCGCCGAGATCGAGCGGCGACGGGCCGTCGGAGCGGAGCCGGTACCACCCTGCCGAGGCGATCATCGCCGCATTGTCGGTGCACATCGCGCTGCTCGGAAGCATCGCCCGCAGCCCGTCGTCGCTCGCGGCAGCGGCGAACCGTTCGCGCAGCGACGAGTTCGCCGCCACCCCGCCGGCGAGCACCAGGGCGCGCGCCCGACCTGACGGGCAGCCCGCCGGGCCTTGCTGACGAGCACATCGACGACCGCTTCCTGGAACGAGGCGGCGACATCGGCGGTCGAGACGCCGGGGTTGGCCCGGACGTGGTTGACGACCGACGTCTTCAGACCGCTGAAGGAGAGGTCGAGACCGTCGTTCGAGCATCGCCCGCGGAAAGGCGATCGCCTGGCGGTCACCGGACGACGCGATCCGGTCGATCGCCGGCCCGCCGGGATACCCGAGCCCGAGGAACCGGGCGACCTTGTCGAACGCTTCGCCGGCGGCGTCGTCGATCGTCCGCCCGAGCAGGCGGTAGTCGCCGTGCCCGCGCATCTCGATCAGCATCGTGTGTCCGCCGGAGACGAGCAGGACGACGAGCGGGAACTCCAGCGTCGGGTCCTCGAGAAAGGCGGCGTAGAGATGCGCCTCGTGGTGGTTGACGCCGATGAACGGGACGTTCCAGGCCAGCGACAACGCCTTCGCCGCCGAGACCCCGACCAGCAGCGCACCGATCAGGCCCGGGCCGACGGTGGCGGCGACGGCGTCGACACGCGCGGCGTCGACCCCTGCTTCGACGATCGCCCGGGCGACGACCGGGTTGAGCAGCTCGAGATGTGCCCTGCTGGCGATCTCGGGGACCACCCCGCCGTAGGCGGAATGCAGGTCGACCTGGGTCGACACGACCGAGGAGAGCACGTCGTTGCCGCCCATCACCAGCGCCGCGGCGGTCTCGTCGCAGCTGGTCTCGATCCCCAGTACGACGGTTGCGTCGTCGACCGGCGGCCAGCTCACGAGCCCAACCTGCGGAGCTCGGCGGCGAACTCGGGGGTGTCGATGTCGTGGCGCCACATCACGATCGCGTCCTCGGTGTTCTCGTAGTACTTCGGGCGGATCCCGGCGGGGGCGAACCCGAATTGGCGGTACAGCTCCTGGGCGCCGTGGTTGCTCACCCGCACCTCCAGCGAGAGGTGCTTCGAGCCGTGCTCGCGCGCCGCCCAGGCGAGCTCACCGAGCAGCCGCCGCCCGATGCCCTGGCGGTGCCGGAGGGGATCGACAGCGATGTTCGTCACGTGCGCCTCGTCGAGCGCGTAGAGCATTCCGGCGTACCCGGCGAGCTCACCGTCGACCTTGACGACCACGTAATACCGTTCGCCGGCGGCGACGCCGTCGATCTCGCTGTGGAACACCCCGACGCTCCACGGCCGTGGGTAGACCTGGTGCTCGATCGCCATCACGGTGCGCAGGTGCTTGCGGCGCATCGGCTCGATCGTCAGGCCGTCGAGGCGCGGGCTGGGGCGGCGCTCGAGGAAGCGGGAGACGATGCTCATCGAACGTCCGCCGAACGGCTGATCATCGGGCCGCTTCGCGTTGGGTCCAGTTGATCTGGGCGTCGGGTCGGCGGAGGTACATCGGCTGGAGGTCCCACGAGTTGACCCAGTCCTCGCGCAGGGCGCGGGCGTGGGCGAGCTGGACCAGCGGTGCCGCCGAGGGCAGCGAGAGCCATTGCTCGGCGAACTCGACCCGAACCGCATCGGAGATCTCGGCGCTGTAGCGCAGCGCTCCGTCCCCGACGCAGACGGCGTCCTCCTCGCGGGCGATGAGGTCGGCGGTGAGATCGTCGACACGCCCGACGCAGGGCTCGGTGACCCGCTGCACCCCTCCAGGGACCTGGCGGTAGAAGGCGTAGAACACCTCGCCGCGGCGGGCGTCGACGACTGCGGCGATCGTCCGGTCGGTGTGCCGCAGGGGGAACGCCAGCAGGTCGAGGCTGGAGACGCCGATCATCGACAGCCGCAGCGCATGGGCGAGCGACTTGGCGGTGGCGATCCCGACCCGCATCCCGGTGAACAATCCCGGTCCGACGTCGACGGCGATGCAGCCGAGCTCGTCGAGGGTCACGTCGGCCTGGCGGCAGACGAACTCGATCGCCGGGGCGAGCGTCTCGGCGTGGCGCCGGCCGCGGGTGATCTCGATCAGGCCGAGCACGCCCTCGTGCCCACCGATCGCCACGCTGACCCGCTCGGTGGCGGTCTCGATCCCGAGGATCAGCACGCCGCCACCCGTCCGCCGCCGCTTCGCCAGTCGGCGACGGCGGTCTCGAGGGCGCGCCAGCGGCTGGCCCAGCTGCGACCGATCGCGCGGATGTCGATCTGACGATGATCGGCAGCCTGCGGATCGTCGGCGGTCAGACGGACCTCGAGATGGTCGCCGAGCGATGAGCCGACGACGTCGCCCCATTCGACGAGGACGATCCCATCCGATTCGAGCAGCTCGCCGAGGGCGAGATCGGCGAGCTCCGAGAGGCGGTCGAGGCGGTACAGATCGGCGTGGTGAAGGGCGGTCTTTCCCCACGTGGAGGGCAGCGCGTAGCTGTGAACGAGGGTGAACGTCGGGCTGGTGATCGGCTCGTCGACACCGAGCGCAGCGCCGACGCCCTGGGCGAAGGCGGTCTTGCCGCTGCCCATCTCCCCGGCGAGGACGATCAGGTCTCCGCTGCGAGCCAACCCGGCGATCGCCGCGGCGATCTCGTGGGTGGCCCCGGGCGACGGCGAGACCAGCGTGAGCACAATTCGTGATCCTATCGACGCTGCGTGGTCCGCTCGATTCGCCCAGCGATGCCGCAGACGATCTCGTAGGCGATCGTTCCCAACCGGTCGGCCCATTCCTCGGGACCGATCCGTTGGCCACCTTGCGCACCGAGGAGGACGACCTCGTCGCCGACGGCGACCGGGTCGTCGCCGCAGTCGACGAGCAGCTGGTCCATCGTCACCACCCCGGCGATCGGGCAGCGCCGACCGCCGAGCAACACCTCGCCGCCGGTCGACGACAATCGGCGCGGGACCCCGTCGGCGTAGCCGAGTGGGACGGTGGCGATCGTCGTCGGCCGCTCGGCGGTGTACCGCAACCCGTAGGACATCCGGTCGCCGGCGGCGACCCGTTTGACCCAGCCGACCCGGGCGACGAGCCGCATCGCCGGACGCAGCCCGGCGATCGCCTCGGCCAACCGGGGACCCGGCGCGATGCCATAGATGGCGATCCCGGTTCGGACCATCGCGTAACGCGAGCGCGGATGAGCGATCGCCCCCGCCGAGTTGGCGGCGTGGATCAGACCCGGATCGACTCCGGCGCGACGCAGTGCGGCGAGCAACTCGTCGAACCGGTCGAGCTGTTCGCCGGTGTACCGGTCGTCGGGTTCGTCGGCAACGGCGAGATGGGTGAACACGCCGTCGAGGCGGAGCACGGGCGCCTCGGCGACGACGGCCGCGGCGAGCGTTGGCGCGTCCGCCGGGCGGGCGCCGACGCGGTGCATCCCGGTGTCGAACTTGAGCTGCACCCCATATCCGTCGACGCCGGCGGCGCGGACTGCGGCGGCGAACTCGGCGATCGCCGGCGAGGCGTACAACGTCGGGATCAGCCGCGCTGCGACCATCGCCGGGAACAGTGCAGGCGGCTGCTGGGAGAGCACCAGGATCGGGACCTTCGGATCGATCCCGGCACGGCGCAGGGCGATGCCCTCACCGGCGAGGGCGACGGCGAGCATCGATGCGCCACCGTCGAGGGCGGCGGACGCGGCGACCATCGCGCCGTGCCCGTACCCCTCGGCCTTGACCACCGCGCACACCGACGACGGCGAGACGCGCCGGGTGAGCTCGGCGACGTTGTCGCTGATCGCCTGCCGATCGATCTCGGCCCACGCCCAGCGCCCGGACGGCGCCGCGTCCGGACTCACCCGAGCGACTCGAACACGGCGGGGAGGAGGCCGGGGAGGTCGCTGGCGATCAGCCCCTGAGCGGGGCCGAGCCGCCCGGCCTGGCCGTGGATCCATGCGGCCGCAGCCGCGGCTTCGAACGCCGGCAGGCCGCGGGCGAGAAGGGCGCCGACGACCCCGGCGAGCACGTCGCCGGTGCCGGCGGTCGCCAACCGCTCGTCGCCGGTGGTCGTGACCAAGACCCTGCCGGACGGTTCGGCGATCGTCGTCGCCGGTCCCTTGAGCACGACTACCGCACCGGTGTCGGCGGCGAGGGCGCGCGCAGCCGAGATCCGTTGTTGACCCACGCGGGTCCCGAGGAGGAGAGCGAACTCGCCGTCGTGGGGGGTCAGCACCGTCGGGGCGGTGCGGGCGCGGAGCACCATCCGCGCACCCTCCCCGCTCCAGGCAAGGGCGAACAAGCCGTCGCCGTCGACGACGATCGGTAGCGGGCTGCGGGCGACGACGTCGCGCACCGCCATCGTCGTCGCGTCGGAACGACCGAGGCCGGGCCCGATCACCATCGAGTGGAACCGGTCGATGTCGCCGAGCACCTCGTGCGCCCATCCCTGAGCGCTGAGCGGCTTGGCGACGACCTCGGTCGGGGCGATCGGATCGGCGGCGACGCCCGGCGTCGACAGGCGCACCATTCCCGCGCCGGCGCGCTGGGCGGCGGCGGCGGCGAGGTGGGCGGCGCCGAGCATCCCGGTCGATCCGGCGATGACCCAGATCGCCGCCCGCCACTTGTGCGCGTCGGCGGTGCGCGGCAGCACCCAACGGGCGACGTCGCCGTGCTGGACGAGGTGGGCGGTTGCGCGTGACGTGTCCAGCCCGATGTCGGCGAGCTCGACATCACCGGCGTACTCGCTGCCTGGTGGATAGAGCAGCCCTGGTTTGAGCGCGGCGAAGGTCACCGTCCGGTCGGCGGGGATCACGCCGCGACCGACTTGACCGGTGAGGCCGTCGACGCCGCTGGGGATGTCGACGGCGAGCACTGGCGCGCCGTTCGGGTCGGGGCCGTCCCACCGACCGCGAAAGCCGGTGCCGTAGGCAGCGTCGATCACCAGATCGCACGGCGGGAGCACCGCCGGGCACGCGAGCGGGTCGAGCAGCTGGACCCGCACGCCGCGCTCGGCCAGCCGGGCAGCGGCGACCCGGCCGTCGGCGCCGTTGTTGCCCTTCCCGGCGATGACCAGCACGTGCCGTCCGTAGGCGCCTCCGAGCATCCGCAGGGCACTGCGGGCGACGGCGGCCCCGGCGCGCTCGATCAGCTGCTCGACCGGTTCGGTCGCCGCCGCGTCGATCGCCCGCATCTCTTCCGGGGTGACGATCGGCAGCACGCCGCCGAGCGTAAACGACCGCCCCCGGCCCCGCCCGGCGATCCGCTCTGCCCCGATCCGCCCGACCCACCCCGATCCGCCCAACCCACCTCCCCACCGCCGCGCCCGGCGACCACCCCACCCCTCTCCCGCCGACGCTCTGGGCACCAAAGGCGACGGATCCTGTCGTCAACCGTGCCCAGAGCGGTGTCACGTCCGGAGAACGGCCGCCCCACCGACGCTCCACCACCGCCGATTGCCCACCGCCCCACCGACCGAGCGCGGCCGGCTGACCCGCCGATGTCCGACCGATGCTCTGTGCACCGAAGGCGACAGATCCTGTCGCCAACGGTGCCAAGAGGGCGTCACGTGCCGAGGACCACCGCGGTGGCGACGAGCGCGGTATGGGTCAGGGTGACCTGCCACTCGGTCAGTCCGGTGGCGGCGGTGAGTTCGGCGGCACGGCCGGTGATCACCAACGACGGGACGCCGCTCTCGGCACGCTCGACCCAAGCGTCGTGGAACCCGAACGCGCCGAGGCCGACGCCGAGCGCCTTCATCAACGCCTCGCGGGCAGCGAAGCGGGCGGCAAGCGACGGCACCGGGTCGGCCTTGGGCGCGACGTAGTCGAGTTCGACGGGGACGAACAGTCGCTCACGCATCGTCGGCGTGCGCGCCAACGAGAGGCGGAACCGCTCGATGTCCACCGAATCGACGCCGATCGCCATTCGAGCCATCGGCGATCACCGACGCTTCGCCGCAGCGACGGGGCGCCGACGCACGGCCCAACCAACCCACACCGTCGCCATCACCGTGCAACAACCCGACACGACCGCCGACGCACGGCCACACCGACCCACACCGTCGCCATCACCGTGCAACAACCCGACACGACACCCGACACGACCGCCGACGCACGGCCACACCGACCGAACCTGTCGCCGGCAGCGTGCATCGACCCGACGCGAGGGCCGATGCACAGCCCGGACCGGGACCGTCGCCGCGGCCATCACGAGCGCCAACGGTCGGCGATCTCGGAGATCGGGGTGATCAACGCGTCGACGACCGGCACGTCCGCCAGCAGGGCGTCGCGGAAGGTGCCCTCGGTCTCCGTGACCCAGTCGACGAGGCGGTCGTAGCGACGGTCGTAGCCCTGCAGCACGCCGCGCATCGTCTCCGCCGGGAGCTTGTCGCGGAAGCGGACGTGGACGAGGGTCAGCCCCGTCGTCCGGTTGGCCTTCGACTCCGGGATCAGGATCACCGTCCGGCCGTCGCGCCGACCGCGGGCGACGAGCACCTCGCGTTCCGTCGCCACCCGCCGCTTGGTGCCCAGCAGGCGGTTGTTCGACTCGACCCGCGAGGGGACCTCGCGCCCGAGACCACCGCGGTCGACGATCTCGATCGTCGCTGCGCCCGACGCCGGGTCTCCCTCGATCTGGTAGCGGGTGAAGCCGACGACGGCCTCGACCGCCGGATCGAGATCGGCGAGGATCTTGAGGGCACGGTACGGCAGCCGGTCGCGGCTCGCGCCGGCGGCGAGCACCTGGCGGACCAACGGCCGGTCGAGCACACCTTCGTCGCTGCGCGAGATCCCGACGGTGACCGTCTTCGCCTGGTGCTTGATCGCGTCGACCGGGCGGGTCAGTTCCTCGATCGCCCGGGTGAGGGCGGTGGTCAGGTCGTCGATCAACGCCTCCGGCGTGCCGACCTTGCCGGTCGAGGCCTGGAAGGCCTCGAGCGGCGAGTCGCTCGCCAGGTCGCGCAGCAACGAGACCAATCGGACCGCGGTCGAGGCGTCGAGGTGGCCGTCGTAGGCGTTGGTCCGCATCGTGTCGAGGAACTGTTGCCCGTGCGGTGCGAGCGAGGCGCGGATCTCGCGCACCGCCGCCTCCCCTGTCGGCGCCACCGCCGCGGCGTGTTCGATCGCCTCGCGGGCCTCGCGCAACGGGCGGGCGAGGGCATCGATCGCCAGCGCCGCCTCGTAGCCGAACAGGTGGCCGACCATCGCCGACAGGACGAAGGCGAGCGCCGGATCGACCGGCGGGACCTCGATCAGGTGGGCGGCCGCACCGAAGCGATCCTCGCCGTCGCTGGCGATGACGATCGGTACCGCCTTGTGCGCCTTGTAGATCGCCACCTCCTTCGCCACGTCGTCGGCGGTACCGCCGACCAGACCGGCGGCGCAGACGAGGATCAGCGGTTCGGAGGACAGGTCGATGTGCTTCTTGTCCTCGGTCACGTCGCAGGCGATCGACTTGTAGCAGAGCTCGGAGAGCTTGATCCGCACTTCCTCGGCGGCGATCTTGTTCGGTCCGTTGCCGACCACCGCCCAGTAGCGCTTGTGCGGGGCGAAGCGTTGGGCGGCCTCGGCGATGTTCGGCCGGCGGGCGATGACTTCGCGCATCGCAGAGGGCAGCTCGCGCAGTGCGCCGAGCAGCTCGTGGCGACGCCGTCCGTCGCCGAGCCCGGCGATCTCGGTGATCCCGCAGGCGAGCAGCACTCCGGCGGCGACCTGGGCGTAGAACGCCTTGGTCGAGGCCACGCTCATCTCCACGTCGCGTCCGTCGGAGGTGTACAGCACACCGTCGGCCTTGTCGGTCAGATCGCTGTTGCGCCGGTTGACGATCCCGACGACGACCGCCCCGCGCCCGCGAGCGAGGTCGACGGTGCGGTTGGTGTCGGTCGTCGTCCCGCTCTGGCTGACGGCGATGATCAGGGTGTCGCTCATGTCGACGCGCAGGGCGAAACCGGACAGCTCGGTGGCGGTGATCGCCTCCACCGCCAGATCGGCGCCGGCGAGCTCGCCGAGCACCGCTGCTGCGCTCTGCCCGGCGACCGCCGCCGTGCCCTGGCCGATCACCAGCACCCGCCGCAGCGTTCCTGATCGGAGCCGATCGATCACCTTCGGCGAGAAGGTCCGCCCGCCGAGGAACACCCGGCGCAGGCCGTCGCGCTCGACGATCTTGCCGCGCAGCGTCTTGCGGAAGCTGTCGGGAGCCTCGTGGATCTCTTTCAGCAAGAAGTGCGGTGCGTTGCCGCGGTCGATGTCACGAGTGGTCACCTCGGCGGTGACGACCTCCTCCTCGCGCCACGGCAGGGCAGTTCCGTCGTAGGCCAGCCGGCGGATCCCGGCGAGCTCGCCGGCGCGCTCGACGTCGAGCGCGATAGATCTGGCCGCGGCTGTTCGTGTTGCCGGCGACGGCGGCGAGCTCGCCGTCCATCCGGACGTAGCGGTTGGTCTCCTCGACCACCCCGTACGGCTCGCTGGCGACGATGAAGCAGTCCTCCGCCAGACCGACGTACAGCGCCTGGCCGCTGCCGCGCAGGGCGAGCAGCATCGTCCCCGGGTCGGCGGCCGAGGAGGCCCCGATCGCCACCGAGCCGTCGAAGGTGGCGACCGTCCGCCGGAAGCCCTCGACCAGGTCGCCGGCGGCGGCGGCGTGGCGCGAGGTCAACGCCGGGATCACCTTGGCGTCGGTGGTGATCGGGCCGGCGATCTGCAACCCGTGGGCGGCCTTCAGGTCGGCATGGTTGTCGACGTCGCCGTTGAGTGCGCCGACGACGTAGGGCCCGAGCGCGGCGAGGCCTTCCTCGTCGCTGGTTGAGCGGATGGGCGTTCGGCTCGGAGATGATGCCGACGCTCGCCCAGCGGGTGTGGCCGAGCAGCGACAGGCGCGCCGTCGGGGTTGCGCAGCGCGATGCCGCAGCAGGTCGTCGCGCTGGATCGCGGCGCGCAGGGCGCGGTGTTGTCGCCGAGCTCACCGATCTCCGCTGCCGCCTTGTAGACGAAGCTGAGCACTCCGTCGGCAACGCGCACCGAGCCCGAACCGAACAGCGGATCGGCGCTGCGGGTCGGCGATCGCGGCGGCGATCCCGGGGTCGTCGAGGTCGATCCCGTGGTCCCAGACGAACAGATGGATGCCCGCCGAGTCACGGCCACGGACCTCGAGCCGGTCGATCGCCGACAGCGCCTGCTGGATCGAGGTGTAACCGCGCAACGAACCGATCCCGGTCTCGCCATCGGCCAGCGCCTCGACCTCACGCGCCGTGCGCAGCCGATCCTTGCGCACCGCCCACAGCGCGTCCTGCAACCGGATCAGAGCGGCGTTGGCCAGCTCCAGCTCGTCGCTCGGCGCTTCCTGCCAACCTCGTCGAGTCCGGCGTTCCTCGCTCGAGCGCGACGATCGTCCAACCCGTCGAGGCGAGCCTCGATCGCCAACGACGAGCTCGCGGCCGGCCGACGAGCGCCTGCACGCCCGGCACCCCGTGGAGCAAGGCGTCGACCAGCTCGATGCGCGCCGCGATCGTCGTCGATCGCCGAGTTCCGTCGCTGCCGCAGTGCGGCGTCGAGCCCGTCGAGCACTTCGCTCGGAGCCGGCACCGGCCGGGTCGATGGCCGGCTGACGATGGCGATGATCCCACACATGGGTTCGGAGGCTATCCCTGGCCTGATCTGGGGATTCCGCGGCTGGCAGGATCCCGCGGATCACGAGTCGTCCGGCCCTCCGGACGCGGCGGTCAGCCGCAGACGCGTTCGGCGGCGGCGATCAGCCGTGCGGCGGCGTCGGCGGCGACGTCCGGATCGAGGGCCTCGACCATCACCCGCACCAGCGGCTCGGTCCCGCTCGGCCGCACGAGCACCCGCCCGTCGTCGCCGAGTTCGGCCTCGACCGCGGCGATCTCGTCGGCGATCAGCACGGCGACGTCGGGCACCGCGCCGGCGACGCGCACGTTGCGCAGCACCTGCGGCAGACGGTCATCGCCTCGACGGCGAGCTCGGCCAGCGGCCGCCCGAGCGGCGGACGACGTCGAGCGAGCAGCAGCCCGGCGAGCAGCCCGTCGCCGGTGGTGGCCAGGTCGCGGAAGATCAGGTGGCCGCACTGCTCGCCGCCGAGCGAATAGCCGCCGGCGTCGAGCGCCTCGAGCACGTAGCGGTCGCCGACTGCGGTGTCGACCACCGTGATGCCCGGCGGCGGCCATCGCCCGATGGAAGCCGAGGTTGCTCATCACGGTGACGACGACGGTGTCGTCGGCCAGCCGACCGCGCTCGTGCAGGTCGACGGCGCAGATGGCGATGATCTGGTCGCCGTCGACGAGCCGGCCGGTGTGGTCGACGGCGAGCACCCGGTCGGCGTCACCGTCGAACGCGAGCCCGACGTCGGCGCCCTCGGCGACGCACCGCCTCGACAGCGAGCCGGGATGCGGTCGACCCGCACCCGTCGTTGATGTTCACCCGTCGGGCTCGGCGTGGATCACGATCGACGTCGGCACCGAGCCGCCGGAAGGCCGCCGGGCGCCGATCGCGCTCATCGCACCGTTGGCGCAGTCGAGCACGACCGCAGGCCGTCGAGCGCATCGGCCGGCGAATCCCTCGAGCCAGCTGATCGACGTAGTGCACGCCGCTGGTCGGGATCCGGCGGATCGTGCCGACCGCCGAGCCGCTCGACAGCCGGCATCGCCGAGCGTCGACCGATCTCGCGCTCGATGCTGCTCCTCGATCTCGTCGGTCAGCTTCCGCCCGCCGGGGGCGAACAGCTTGATCCCGTTGTCCTCGTAGGAGTTGTGCGAGGCCGAGATCATCGCAGCAGCGACGCCGCCGCTCGGCGGCGAGGGCGGCGACCGCCGGCGTCGGCAGCACGCCGAGCGAGCTCGACGTCGACGCCCTCGGCAGCGAAGCCCGCCGACAGCGCCGCTTCGAGCAGCGTCCCGGAACGGCGGGTGTCGCGCCCGACGGACGATCCGGTCGATCGCCGAGCACCCGCGCCGCGGCGCGCCCGAGGTCGAGCACGTAGTCAGGAGTCAGTTCGGCGTCGCCAGACCACGCACTCCATCGGTGCCGAAACGCATCGCCACCTGTCGCCGCCGTCCCCGACGGCGGCGCAGTTCAGCGCCGGTCGATCAGCGCTTGGAGTACTGCGGCGCCTTGCGGGCCTTCTTGAGGCCGTACTTCTTCGACTCCTTCTCGCGGGCGTCACGGGTGAGGCAGACCGGCCTTCTTCAGCGCCGGGCGGAGCTCGTCGTCGAGCTCGATCAGCGCACGGGCGATGCCATGCGCAGCGCGCCGGCCTGCCCGGTGATGCCGCCACCGTGGATCGTCGCGTCGATGTCGTAGGTCTCCTCGGTCGAGGTCAGCCTGAGCGGCTCGGTGAGGACCATGCGGTGCGTCTCGGTCGGGAAGTAGTTCTCGAACGGCGCGACCGTTGATCGGTGATCGTTGCCGGTGCCCGGGACGGAGGCGGACGCGGGCGACGGCTTCCTTGCGGCGACCGGTGGACTGGACGAGCGGCTTGGACATGGCGGATCCTTCTTCCGTTGCCTCAGCGAGCCTTGGCGCCGGCGATGTCGAGCGGCGGTGGGCTGCTGGGCGCCGTGCGGATGCTCGGACCGGCGTACACCTTGAGCTTCGTGAGCATGCTGACGGCCGAGCCGGTTCTTCGGCAGCATGCCGCGGACGGTGCGGCGCACGGCATCGTCCGGCTTGCGGGCGAGCAGGCTCCGCGTAGGTCTCGGTCTTGAGGCCGCCCGGGTAGCCGGAGTGGCGGTAGACCTTCTTCGTCCTCGGCCTTGTTCGCGGTGAGCACGACCTTGTCGGCGTTGATGATGATCGACGTGGTCACCGGTGTCGATGTGCGGCGCGAAGATCGGCTTGTGCTTGCCGCGCAGGACGCGAGCGACCTCGGTGCACAGGCGGCCGAGGACGAGGCCCTCGGCGTCGACGACGTGCCAGGCGCGGGTGATCTCGCTGGCTTTCGGGGAGTACGTGCGCATCACGAGACTTCCTTCGTCGGCGGTCGCTCCGGCGGGCAGCCTCCGGGGAACCCAGACAAGGATAGGGGCCGTAGCGACACCCGCAACGAGCCGAACAGCTCACGGCGGCAGACGTCGACACGCATCCCGGCTCGCCGACGTCGAGGTGTCAGTAGCCGACCTCCCACAGGACCAGCCCGTGGGGCGGGGCGACCGGCCCGGCCGCAGCGCGGTCCTTCGCCCGCGAGGATGGCCAGCGTCTCGCCCGCGCGATCGCTGTCGCAGCCCGACGTCGACCAGCGTGCCGACGATCGAGCGCACCATCTGGTGGCAGAACGCCGTCGCCCGGATCTCGAACCGGAGCAGCATCCGGTCGTCCGGTTCGCTCCAGCGGGTGAGCAGCACCCGGCGCACGCAGCGACGCCGGCGGCTCGCTCGGGGACCGGCTTGGGCCGGCGGCAGAACGAGGAGAAGTCGTGCTCACCGACCAGCGCGTCGCAGGCGAGCTGCATCGCATCGAGGTCCAACGGCCGGCCGACGTGCCAGGCGGTGTCGGCGAGGAACGGGTTGGGGGCGTCGCCGGTGATCAGGTGTAGCGGTAGCGCCGCCAGCGGGCCGAGAACCGGGCGTCGAAGCCGTCGTCGGCCCAGCTCGCCTCGCGGACCC
Source organism: uncultured Actinomycetes bacterium (assembly GCA_963754705.1). GTDB lineage: Bacteria > Actinomycetota > Acidimicrobiia > Acidimicrobiales > Ilumatobacteraceae > JAWKHV01. The sequence continues at coordinate 247,903 of CAVWGZ010000001.1, forward strand.
CGATCGCCGGTCCGCAGGATCCGGTTGAGCGCGGTGGCGGAGATCGCCGAGGTCCGTCGTCCGCGGGCAGCGTCGAGCGTGACCACCTGACCCCAGGCGTGCACCCCGGCGTCGGTGCGCCCGCGCCGGCGAGCTCGACCGGCTGGCGGGCGACCTGTCGATCGTGCGCCCGCAGCCGCCCGGCGACGGTCGTCGACGCCCTCGTTCTGCGGCGAACCCGTGGAACTCGGCGCCGTCGTAGGCGACCAGCAGCCGACGCGAGCCATTCCTGCACGGTATCCACGGCCGTCGCCGGGACGCGACGATGCCCGGCAGCCGCCGGGACGCGACGATGCCCCGGCAGCCGCCGGGGCATTGTCGGAGGTCTGGTGGACCGCGGAGCCGGGGTCAGACGAGTTCGATGCGGGCCATCGGGGCGTTGTCGCCCGTGGCGCGGGCCGAGCTTGCAGGATCCGCGGGTATCCACCCGGGCGCTCGGCGTAGCGGGGAGCGACCTCGTTGACCAGCTTGTGGGTCATCTCTCGATCACCGAGGTACCCCTGGATCTGGCGGATCCGGTGGACGCGGATCGGGTCCACGTCCTGGGCCTTCTTGGCCTTGGTGATCAGCTTCTCGGCGATCGGGCGCAGCGCCTTGGCCTTGGCCTCGGTGGTGACGATGGCCTCGGCGGCGAACAGCGACGCAGCGAGGTTGGCCATCATCAGCCGCTGGTGGTGGGAGTCGCCGCCGAACGGCGGGCTCTGCGGGGGGTGGCGGGCATGGTCAGGTCTCTCCTCAGTCCGCCGCGCAGCGACAGGCCGCGCTCGTCGAGCTTCGCCTTGACCTCGTCGAGCGACTTCTGGCCGAAGTTGGTGATGTTCAGCAGGTCGTCCTCGGTCTTGGTGAGCAGCTCGCCGATCGTGTTGATCTGCGCCCGCTTGAGGCAGTTGCGCGGCCGCTCGGACAGGTCGAGGTCCTCGATCGGCAGGTCGAGATCGGGCGAGCCGGCGTTGGCGCCGACCACCTCGCCGAGCTCGAGGCCCTGCGGCTCGTCGCTCATCGCCGGCGACGAGCTCGACCAGCGAGCGCAGCGTCGCGCCGGCCGAGGCGAGCGCCTCGCGCGGCGTGATCGAACCGTCGGTCTCGATGTCGAGGATCGAGGCGGTCGTAGTTGGTCGACTGCTCGACGCGGGTCGGCTCGACGTCGAAGCTCGACCCGGCGGACCGGGCGAGAAGATCGAGTCGATCGGGATCACGCCGATCGTCCGGTTCTGGATGTCACGGTCGGCTCGACAGGTAGCCCCGACCGTGCTCGACGGTGAGGTCGATCGGCGAGGCGGCCCTTGCCGTTGAGCGTGGCGATGTGCAGGTCGTGGTTGAGGATCTCGACGTCGGACGGGCACTTGATGTCGCCGGCGGTGACCTCGGCCGGGCCGCGCACGTCGAGGCGCAGCGTGACGGCCTCGTCGCGAGACGGAGGTGAGCACGATGTCCTTGAGGTTGAGGATGACGTCGGTGACGTCCTCGGTGACACCGGCGATGGTGTCGAACTCGTGGAGCGCATCGTCGAAGCGGACGGTCGTGATCGCGGCGCCGGGGATCGACGAGAGCAGGGTGCGCCGCAGCGAGTTGCCGATCGTGTGGCCGAAGCCGGGCTCGAGCGGACCGATGGCGAACCGCTGACGGTTCGCGTCCTCGTCGCCGAGCGCTTCGACGGTGGGTCGCTGGATGACGAGCATGGTGGTGTTCCTCGTTGCTTCCGCGCTCGACTGGATTACTTGGAGTAGAGCTCGACGATGAGCGACTCGCGCACCGGCACGTCGATGTGCTCGCGCTGGGGCAGGTCGCGGACGGTGACCTGCTGGCCACCGTCGCCGGTCTCGAGCCAACCGACGATCGAACGGCCGAGCGTGTCGATGTTGTGCGGATGACGATCATCGCCTCGGCCTTCGGCGAGAGGCTGATCGACGTCGCCCTTGCGCACCCGGTAGCTGGCGATGTCGACCCGCTTGCCGTTGACGTGGATCAGGCCGTGGTTGACGAACTGCCGGGCCTGCGGCCGGGTGGCGGCCCAGCCGGCGCGGTAGACGACGTTGTCGAGACGCTGCTCGAGCAGGCGCAGCAGGTTCTCGCCGGTCGGGCCGGCGAGACGGATCGCCTCTTCGTAGGTGTTGCGGAACTGCCGCTCGAGAACGCCGTAGATGTACTTCGCCTTCTGCTTCTCCTGCAGCTGGGCGAGGTACTCGCTGCCGTTGTTGCGGCGACGGGTGCGACCGTGCTCGCCGGGCGGGAAGGGGCGGCGCTCGAGCGCCTTGCGCCCTTTCGTTCTCGAAGATGTTGGTGCTCAGGCGGCGCGACAGCTTGACCTTGGGACCGGTGTAACGAGCCATGGCTACTTCCTCAGACCCGGCGCCGCTTGGGCTGGCGGCAACCGTTGTGCGGCACCGGGGTGACGTCCTTGATCGAGGTGACCTCGATGCCCGTGTTCTGGATCGAGCGGATCGCCGTCTCGCGACCCGAGCCCGGGCCCTTGACCTGGACCTCGACGCGGCGCACACCGTGCTCCATCGCAGCCGCGGCAGGCCTTCTCGGCAGCGAGCTGCGCGGCGAACGGGGTGCGACTTGCGCGAGCCCTTGAACCCGACGTTGCCGGCCGAGGCCCAGGAGATGACGTTGCCGCTCGGCGTCGGTGATCGATCACGATCGTGTTGTTGAACGAGCTCTTGATGTGCACGACCCCGTACGTGACGTTCTTGCGTTCGCGCTTGCGGGGACGACGTCCTCCCGGCTTCGGCTTGGCCATCGCTTACTTCCTCACGGCCTTCTTCTTGTTGGCGACGGTCTTCTTCGGACCCTTGCGGGTCCGGGCGTTGGTGTGGGTGCGCTGACCGCGGACCGGGAGACCCTTGCGATGGCGGATGCCCTGGAGGCAGCCGATCTCGATCTTGCGCTTGATGTCCTGCTGGACATTCGCGGCGCAGGTCACCTTCGACGGTGAGGTGTCTGGTCGACCTACACACGGATGCGGTTGACCTCGTCCTCGGTGAGGTCGCGGACCCGGGTGTCGGTGTCGAGTCCGAGGTCGCGCGCAGATCCTCTGCGCGGTCGGCTTGCCGATCCCGAAGATGTAGGTGAGCGAGATCTCCAACCGCTTCTCGCGGGGGATGTCGACGCCGGAGATACGTGCCATCAGATCAGGGTTCCTTGTCTCCCGCTCAGCCCTGGCGCTGCTTGTGACGCGGGTTCTCGCAGATGACCTGGACGCGGCCGTGCCGGCGGATCACCTTGCACTTCTCGCAGATCTTTTTGACGCTCGGTCGGACCTTCATCGGCTGCGGCTCACTTGTAGCGGTAGGTGATACGACCTCGGGTGAGGTCGTAGGGGGTGAGCTCGACCTGCACCTTGTCGCCGGGGAGGATGCGGATGTAGTGCATGCGCATCTTCCCGGAGATGTGGGCCAGCACCTTGTGGCCGTTCTCCAGTTCGACCCGGAACATGGCGTTCGGCAGGGACTCGACGATCGTTCCTTCGAGCACGATGGCGTCTTCCTTGGGCTTGGGCAGGGCTCGCTCCTTCGGCGATCGGACAGGGATCAACCCGACCAGCACGAAGAACGCGCCAAGTGCTGCAGGGCCGAGGTGCAATGCTATCGGCGAAGCGACACGCGCCAAGCGCAGCGTAAGATCCGCCGCCGCAGATCTCGCGAGGGGCACCGTAGCACTCGCCGGCGTGCTCTTTCGGGACCATTCGGAGCGATCAGCCGGTCGCCCGGCGGCGCTTGTCGATGACCTCGACCAAGCGGTTGAAGACGTCGTCCGGCCGACCGACGCCGTTGACGACGGAGAGCTCACCGCGCTCGCCGTAATAGTCGATCAACGGCTGGTCTGCGTCTCGTACAGGTCGAGCCGCTGGTTGACCGCGTCCGGCGTGTCGTCGTCGCGCTGCACGACGTCGCCGCCGCAGACGTCGCAGATCCACGGTCGCTGATACGACGCGGTGGCGGTGTAGTTGGTCCCGCAGTCGCGACACACCCGACGAGCCGAGATCCGTTCGAGGACGAGCTCGCGCGGCACGTCGAGGTCGATCACGAGATGGATCGGCTTGCCGTGGCCCTCGGTGATCCGGCGCAGCGCCTCGGCCTGGCCGACGGTGCGGGGGAATCCGTCGAGGATGTAGCCGCGCTGTCCGGGCGTCGTCGTGGGCGAGGCGCTCCTCGACGATCCCGATCATGATCTCGTCGCCGACGAGACCCCCGGCGTCCATGATCTCCTTGGCGGTCCTGCCGAGCTCGGTCTCTTCCCGCACGGCGGCACGCAGCATGTCGCCGGTCGAGATGTGCGGCACCACGTAGTGGCGCGAGAGCCGGCTGCACTGGGTGCCCTTGCCGGCTCCCTGTCGGCCGAGGATGACAAGTCGTGCCCCGGGAATCATCGACGTGCGCTCCGCCTCCGCTGCCGGCGGAACGCGATCACTGCAGGAAGCCCTCGTAGTTGCGCAGCATCAGCTGGCTGTCGATCTGGCGCATCAGCTCGAGCGCCACGCCGACTGCGATCAGCACGGTCGTGCCGGCGAAGGGGAAGTTGTTGACGTCGCCCGACCCACACGATGATGTACGGGATGATCGCGATCGCAGCGATGAACAACGCCCCGGGCAGCGTGATCCGGTTGACCGTCTTCGCCAGGTAGCGCTCGGTCTGCGGGCCGGGCCGGATCCCGGGGATGAACCCACCCTGTTTGCGGAGCTGGTCGGCCTGCTTGATCGGGTCGAAGGCGATCGCGTTGTAGAAGTAGGCGAAGGCGATGATCATGATCGCGAACACGGCGACGTAGACCACGTTCTGGCGAGTTGATGATGTTGTTGCTGATGAAGCGGGTGATCGCCGAACGGCATGCCCTTGTCGGGATCCTTGCCGGCGCCGACGATGTTCGACGAACAGCACCGGCAGCAACAGGATCGAGCTGGCGAAGATGATCGGGATCGATCGCCGGCCTGGTTGACCTTCAGCGGGATGTAGGTGTTCTGCCCGCCGTACATCCGTCGCCCGACGACGCGCTTGGCGAACTGCACCGGGATCCGTCGTTGACCGAGTTCGATCCGAACACGATCGCGACCAGGATCAACAGCGAGAAGATCAGCAGGATGGCGAAGACGAACCACTTCTTGCTGCCGAGGATCGAGTAGTAGCCGTACGGCAGCCCGCTGACGACCGAGGCGAAGATCACGATCGACATGCCGTTGCCGATCCCCCGCTGGCTGATCATCTCGCCGAGCCACATCAACACCGCCGTGCCGGCGACGAGCGTGGGGATCACGAGCAGGGCCCGTGGCATGAAGTTGGGGAGCAGCGACGACGTCGGGGACGTTGCCGGCGGCGCCGAAGAAGGCGCGGCCGCGACCCTGGCCGAAGACGAAGGTCAGCGCCGTGGCCTGCGATCGTGGCGATGGCGATCGCCAGGTAGCGGGTCCACTGGGTGATCTTGCGCTGACCGACCGCACCCTGCTGCTGCCATTCCTCGAGCTTGGGGATCACGACCCCGAGGACCTGCATGATGATCGAGGCCGTGATGTACGGCATGATCCCGAGGGCGAAGATCGCGAAGCTCTCGAACGCGCCGCCGGAGAACAGGTTGAGGAAGCCGATCGCTCCCTGGCTGCGGGCGATCGAGCGGAGCTGTTCGACCGCTTCGTTGTCGACGCCCGGGGACTCGCACGGCGACGCCGACGCGGTAGATCGCCACGCACATCAGGGTGAAGAAGATCTTGTTGCGCAGGTCGGGGACCTTGAAGATGTTCTTCAGGTTGGCCAACACGACATGCTCCTTGGGCTCTGTGCGACGACTGCGCCGGGGCGAGCCCGGACGCTAGCTGCCCGGCCCCGACGGGACCGAGCAAACCAGCAGGAGATCAACGATTGGCGAACTGGTTGCCCTTCGCCGCCGGGCGGACCCGGAACGGCGACGGCAGGACCGTGACAGTACCGCCGGCGGCGGTGATCGCCGCCTCGGCCGACTTCGACACCGCGTGGGCGGTGACGGCGACGGCGCGGGTGATCTCGCCGCGACCGAGGACCTTGACCAGCGCGCCCTTGTGGACCACGCCGCGCGCCCTGGAGGATCTCCGGGCTGACCTCGGCCAGTTCCAGCGCCTCGAGGGTGTCGAGGTTGATCGCCTGGTACTCGACGCGGAACGGGTTGTTGAACCCCTTCAGCTTCGGGACGCGCTGCTTGAGCGGCATCTGGCCGCCTTCGAAGCCACGGGCGACGGTGTTACGGGCGTACTGGCCCTTGGTGCCGCGGCCGGCGGTCTTGCCGCCCTTGCCGCCGATGCCACGACCGACGCGCTTGGCGCGCTTGGTCGAGCCAGGTGCAGGGGCGAGTTCGTCGACGCGCATGTCAGGCCTCCGAGGAATCGCCGTCGAGTTCCTCGACGTCGATGAGATGGGGCACCCGAGCGATCATCCCGCGGATCTCGGGGCGGTCGGGCAGGGTGTTGGTGTCGCCGATCTTGCGCAGACCGAGGGCGCGCAGCGTGCCGCGCGTCTTCGGCTTGGTCGCCGATCTGCGAACGGATCTGGGTCACCTTGATCGCAGCCATCAGTGGGTCTCCCCGGCGGCGATCTGCTTCTGCGCGCTCGTTGTAGGCGCGCAGCATGCCCTTCGGAACGAAGGTGTCGGCCGGCAGCCCGCGTCGCTTGGCGACCTCGTCGGGACGCTGCAGCGACTTCGAGCCCTGCGATCGTCGCCCGGGCGACGTTGATCGCGTTGGACGAGCCGAGCGACTTGCGCGAGCACGTCGTGGATCCCGGCTTCTTCGAGGATCGCCCGCGCCGCGCCGCCGGCGATCACGCCGGTACCGGGAGCAGCGGGCTTCAGCAGGACGCGGCCGGCGCCGAGGATCCCGGTCACCGGGTGGGTGATCGTCGATCCGGCGAGGGCGACGGCGAAGAGGTTCTTCTTCGCCTCCTCGGTGCCCTTCTGGATCGCCAGCGGCACCTCTTTCGCCTTGCCGTAGCCGAGCCCGACGTGACCGTTGCCGTCGCCGACGACGACCAGGGCGGTGAACGAGAACCGCCGCCCACCCTTGACGACCTTGGCGACACGGTTGATCGTGATGACACGTCGTGACTCGCGCGAGCGTTGTTGGTGTCAATCGGCATCAGAACTCCAGACCGGCTTGGCGAGCGGCCTCGGCCGACAGCTGCGACCCGGCCGTGATAGAGGAACCCGCCACGGTCGAACACGACCTTGGTGATCCCGGCAGCCTTGGCCCGCTCGGCGACGAGCGTCCCGACGCGGGTCGCACCGGCGATCGCCCCGGTTCCGCCGGCGGAACGCATGTCGGCCTCGACCGTCGAGACGGCGGCGATCGTCCGGCCGGCGTCGTCGTCGATGACCTGCAACGTGAGGTGCTTGTTCGAACGGAACACCGCCAGGCGGGGCCGCTCGGCGGTGCCGTGGATCCGCTTGCGGACACGGCCGTGACGCCGGATGCGAGCCTCCCGGCGAACCTGCGACATCGAGCTCATGCGCTCCTACTTCTTCCCGCCTTGCCGGCCTTGCGGAGGACTTTCTCGCCGACGTAACGGACGCCCTTGCCCTTGTACGGCTCGGGCTTGCGGATCGAGCGGATGTTGGCGGCGACCTGGCCGACGCTCTCCTTGTCGATGCCCTTGACGATCACTCGGGTCGCCTGGGGAACCTCGAAGGTGACACCGGCCGGGGCCTCGACGATCACCGGATGGCTGAAGCCGAGGGCGAGCCGGAGCTTGTCCGGGCCCTGGGCCTCGGCCCGATAGCCGACACCGACGATCTCGAGCTCCTTGGTGAAGCCACCGGTGACGCCTGGACCATGTTGGCGACGAGCGTGCGGGTCAGGCCGTGGAGCGAGCGGTTCTCCCGCTCGTCGTTGGGACGCTCGACGAGCAGCTGATCGCCGTCCTGGCGGACGGTGATCTCGCCGGGGATCTGGCGCGCGAGCGTGCCGTTCGGGCCCTTGACCGTGACCAGCCGGTCGACGAGCGAGACGTCGACCCCGCCGGGAACGGTGATCGGGTTCTTACCGATTCGGGACATGGCGGTTCTCCCTCGTCACCAGACGTAGCAGAGGACTTCGCCGCCGACGTTGCGCTTGCGCGCCTCGCGGTCGGTCATCAGTCCGTCGCTGGTGGACAGGACGGCGACGCCGAGGCCGCCGAGCACACGCGGTACGGCCTTGGCGTTGCGGTACACGCGCAGGCCTGGGGTCGAGACGCGGCGCAGGCCGGCGATGGTGCGGGCCCGCTCGGGCGAGTACTTCATCTTGACGGTGAGCACGTCACCGGGACCCTTGGTGGACGGTGCCACCGAGTACCCGGTGATGTAGCCCTCCTGTTGGAGGATCTCGGCGAGGGCGAGCTTCTGCTGCGACGAGGGCATCGAGACCTCGTCGTGCATCGCCACGTTGCCGTTGCGGATGCGGGTCAGCATGTCGGCGATCGGGTCGGTCATCATGTCGAACTCCTCACCAGCTCGCCTTGGTCACGCCGGGCACTTCGCCGGCGTGTACGAGCTCGCGCAAGCAGATGCGGCACAGCCCGAACTTGCGGAAGACCGAGCGGGAACGGCCGCACCGCCGACAGCGGGTGTAAGCACGCACCTTGTACTTGGGCTTCGCCTGCGCTTTGTTGATCAGCGCCTTCTTGGCCATCTTCTACAGCCCCTTCTCGATCACTTCTTCTTCTGCCGCCGGCGGCGGCTGCCTTGCCCGACGGCTTGCCCTTGGGGCCGCCACGTGCCGGGCCTCGGCGCTTCTTCGGCTGGACTGCGGCGGCATCATCGGCGCCCTTCTTGAAGGGGAAGCCGTAGGCGTCGAGCAACGCCTTGCCGCCGGCATCGTCGACCGCAGTGGTGACGATGGTGATGTCCATCCCACGAGTCGTGTCGATCCGGTCGTAGTCGATCTCCGGGAAGATCGTCTGCTCGTTGACCCCGAACGTGTAGTTGCCCCGCCCGTCCCACGAATGGGCGGGCAGGCCGCGGAAGTCACGGATGCGAGGAATGGCGACGGCGATCAGCCGGTCGAGGAACTCCCACATCCGATCGCCGCGGAGGGTGACCTTGGTACCGATCGACTGCCCCTCACGCAGCTTGAACGCTGCGATCGAGATTCGGGCCTTGGTCACGATCGGCTTCTGGCCGGCGATCGCCGTGAGGTCCTCGACCGCACCCTCGAGCAGCGACGGCTGCTGAGTGGCCCGGCCGACGCCCATGTTGATCACGATCTTGTCGAGCTTCGGTACCTGCATCACGTTGCCCAGGCCGAGCTGCTCTTGCAGCGCGTCACGGATCTCGTCGTTGTACTTCTGCTTCAGCCGCGGCACGGTGGTGGTAGCGGTGCTCATCGGATCACGTCCCCGGTGGAGCGGGCGACGCGCGACCTTGGTGCCGTCGCTCTCGATGCGGTAACCGAGCCGGGTCGGCTTGCCCTTGTGGACGTAGGCGACGTTCGAGGCATCGATCGGCATGTCTTTGTCGATGATCCCGCCCTGGGTGTTCGCCTTGCGCGCCTTGGCGTGCTTCTTGGCGGTGTTCACCCCGTGGACGATCACCTTGTTCTGCTTCGGGAAGACCGAGGAGACCTGGCCCTCACGACCCTTGTCCTTGCCGGTGATCACGATCACCGGGTCACCCTTGCGAAGCTTCATCACAACACCTCCGGTGCGAGGGAGATGATCCGCATGAACTTCTTGTCGCGCAACTCGCGCCCGACCGGGCCGAAGATGCGCGTGCCGCGCGGCGACTGGTCGTCCTTGATCAGTACCGCAGCGTTCTCGTCGAAGCGGATGTAGCTGCCGTCGGGACGGCGCTTCTCTTTCTTGGTACGAACGACGACGCACTTGACGACGTCACCCTTCTTCACCGCTGCGCCGGGGATCGCGTCCTTGACGGTGGCGATGAAGATGTCCCCGATCGAGGCGTACCGACGGCGCGTGCCACCGAGCACCTTGATGCAGAGCACTTCCTTGGCGCCGCTGTTGTCGGCGACGCGGAGTCGCGATTCCTGCTGGATCACCGTGTCACCTTCTTTCGCTGGTCGAGCTCGATCACTTGGCACGCTCCAGCACTTCGACGACGCGCCAGCGCTTCTGCTTCGACATCGGGCGGGTTTCCATCACGCGGACCCGGTCGCCGATGTTGACGTCGTTGGTCTCGTCGTGGGCGTAGAGCTTCTTGGTCCGCATCACGAACTTGGCGTACTTCGGATGGCGGACGCGCTCGATCACGGCGACGACGGCGGTCTTGTCCATCTTGTCGGACACGACCACGCCCTCGCGGACCTTGCGGTTCGACCGCTTCTCGGTCTCGGCGCCCGATTCCGGGGAAACAGTTTCCTCAGCCATCACTTCCCACTTCCGATGCCCTCGGCCGCAGCGATTTCCTTCGCCCGGATGAGGGTGTTGATGCGAGCGATCTGGCGCCGGGTGGCGCGGATCGCGGCGACGTTGTCGAGCTGACCGGTGGCATTGCGGAAGCGCAGGTTGAGCGCCTCCTGCTTGGTGTCGCGCAGCTCGTCGACCAGGCCGCCGAGGTCGAGCTCGTTCAGCTCTGCGGTGGACTTGGCCATCTCAGACTCCTCGGCCTTGGTGATCACGCGGGCCTTGATCGGCAGCTTCTGCACTGCGCGCTCGAGCGCCTCCCGAGCGATCTCGGGATTCGGGTAGGAGAGCTCGAACAGCACGCGCCCGGGCTTGACCACGGCGACCCAGAACTCGGGGTTGCCCTTGCCGGAACCCATCCGGGTCTCGGCCGGCTTCTTCGTCACCGGCTTGTCCGGGAAGACGTTGATCCAGACCTTGCCGCCACGCTTGATGTGGCGGGTCATCGCGATACGAGCGGCCTCGATCTGACGGGCGGTGATCCAACCCGGCTCGAGCGCCTGGATCCCGAACTCGCCGAAGGCGATGTCGTTCCCACCCTTGGACAGGCCGCGGGTACGGCCTCGGTTCACCTTGCGGTGCTTGACCCGACGGGGCATCAACATGACGACTCAGTCCTCGTTCCCACGGAAGTGGGGAGTCTCGTGGCTCTCGTGGATGCGGCGCTCGATCTCTTCTTCCTCGGCGAGCAGGCGCTCGATCTCGGGATCGGCCTCCTTCACCAACGGAGCAGCCTCGACCTCGGCCTCTTCGGTCTTGCGCCGTCCGGCCGAGACGACCCGGCGCGGCTGACCGGCGGGGCCGGCGGTCTCGCCGACGGCCATCGCCGCCTCGCGCAACACCTTCTCGTCGTTCTGCGGCTTGTAGGGGAGGATCTCACCCTTGTAGATCCACACCTTGACACCCACACGTCCGGAGGAGGTACGGGCCTCTCTGAAGCCGTAATCGATGTCGGCGCGCAGCGTGTGCAGCGGGACGCGACCCTCGCGGTACCACTCGGTGCGGCTCATCTCGGCGCCGCCGAGGCGACCCGAGCACTGCACCCGGATGCCGAGTGCACCCGCCTTCTGGGCGTTCTGGACCGCACGCTTCATCGCTCGCCGGAAGGCGATCCGGTTGGCCAGCTGGTCGGCGACGCCCTGGGCGATCAGCGCGGCGTCGAGCTCGGGCTGCTTGATCTCGACGATGTTCAGCTGGACCTTGTTGTTCCCGGTGATCTTCGTCAACCCGGCACGAAGCTCGTCGGCCTTCGCCCCGCGGCGACCGATGACGATCCCCGGGCGGGCGGTGTGGACGTCGACGCGCAGCTTGTCACGGGTCCGCTCGATCTCGATCCGCGAGATCGCTGCGTCCGGGAGCAGGTTCATGATGTAGGCGCGGATCTTCCAGTCCTCGGTGAGGTACTCCTTGTACTGGCGATCGCTGAACCAGCGGCTCTTCCACTCGGTGGTCACACCGAGGCGGAACCCGTAGGGGTTGACCTTCTGCCCCATCAGGACTCTCCCTCTTCTGCATCGTCTCGCTGGGACGGCGGCTTGGCGAAGCCGGCAGCCTCTGCGTCTTCTTCGGTGGCGAACCACACCTCGGCGACCGTGCGGTCGTAGAAGGCGCTGTCCGGAACGTGGTAGAGCATCGAGTCGGCGTTGCCCTTGATCGGGAACCCGGCCGGCTCGCTGCCGTCCTCGAGCGCAGCATGGCTGCCTTCGCCGTACGGAGCCTCGCCGCTCGACACGGCGGCGAAGCCTTGCGGCGCAGCCGTCTCGTCGGTCGTGTCCTCGGTCGTCGGTTCGGTTGCCTCACCGTCGACAGCGCGAGCGGCGGCAGCGGCACGGCTGCGCTCGACCCGGGCCCGGCGGGCGGCGGCGGCGTTCGACGGGGCACGTCGGCCGGCGGTCGGACGCGACGCTTCCTTGGCGTTGCGCCGGGTGAGCATCTCGTCGGTCAACGGGGCGACGAGGACGGTGATGTGGCTGGTCCGCTTGCGGATCCGAGACGCCCGACCACGGGCACGGGGGCGGAACCGCTTGAGCGTCGGGCCCTCGTCGGCGAAGCAGGCCTTGACGTACAGGTCGTCGGGGTCGAGCTCGTCGTTGTGTTCGCGTTGGCGACGGCGGAAGCGAGCACCTTGCGGATGTCGCGGGCGATGTCGCGCTCGGTCAGCTGGAGGAACTCGTCAGCGGCGCGGACGTCCATCCCACGGATGTGGTCGAGCACCTCGCGAGCCTTGTAGGCCGAGGAGCGGACGTAGCGGGCGCTGGCCTTGGTGCCGGAGCGCTCCCCGGCGACCCACGAGCCCTCGTTGAGCTTGGGACCGGTCATCAGCGGCGACCCTTCGTGTTCTTCTCCTGGCCGGCGTGGTACTTGAACGTCCGCGTCGGGGAGAACTCGCCGAGCTTGTGGCCGACCATCGACTCGGTGACGTACACCGGGACGTGCTTGCGGCCGTCGTGCACGGCAATCGTGTGCCCGACCATGTCGGGGATGATCGTCGAGCGACGCGACCAGGTCTTGATCACCTTGCGCTCGCCGGCGGCGTTCATCGCATCGACCTTCTTCAACAGATGGTCGTCGACGAACGGGCCCTTTTTGAGACTGCGCGACATCGGGGTTACCTCCGGCCCTTGCCGGAGCGGCGCCGGCGGATGATGAGCTGCTGGGACGGCTTCTTCTTGCTCCGCGTGCGGCCTTCCTTCTTGCCCCAGGGGGACACAGGGTGACGGCCACCCGAGGTCCGGCCTTCGCCACCGCCGTGGGGGTGGTCGACCGGGTTCATCACGACGCCTCGGCTCTGGGGCCGAACGCCCTTCCAGCGGGCGCGACCGGCCTTGCCGATCTTGATCAGTTCGTGCTCGCTGTTGCCGACCTCACCGACGGTGCCGCGGCAATCGATCGGCACTCGGCGCATCTCGGTCGACGGCATCCGGAGGGTGGCGTAGGGGCCCTCCTTGGCGACGAGCTGAACGCTCATCCCTGCCGAGCGGGCGATCTTGCCGCCCTGGCCGGGGCGCAGTTCGACGTTGTGGACGGTCGTACCGACCGGGATGAAGCGCAGCGGCATCGCGCAGCCGGGCTTGATGTCCGCGCCCTGGCCGCTCGAGACCTTGTCGCCGACCTTCAGGCCCTTGGCGGCGAGGATGTACGCCTTGGCGCCATCGGCGTAGTGCAGCAGGGCGATCCGGCAGGTGCGGTTCGGGTCGTACTCGATCGCGGCGACGGTCGCCATCACGCCGTCCTTGACCCGCTTGAAGTCGATCAGGCGGTACTGGCGCTTGTGGCCGCCACCCTGGTGGCGGGAGGTGATCCGGCCATGGGTGTTGCGTCCGGCCTTGTGCGGCAGCGGAACGACGAGGGTGCGCTCCGGGGTGGTCTTGGTGACCTCGGAGAAGTCCGACACCGTCTGGAAGCGGCGACCGGCGCTGGTTGGCTTGCGCTTGCGAAGCGGCATGGTTCGACTCTCAGCTCTCGAACAGGGGGATCTCGTTGCCCGGAGCGAGCGTGACGATCGCTCGCTTCGAGTCGGCCTTACGGCCGGTCCGGTTGCTCCGTCGGGCACGGGTGACCTTGCCCTTGCGGGTGAGCGTGTTGACCTTGATCACGTCGACGCCCCAGATCGCCTCGACCGCGTCGTGGATCTCCGGCTTGCTCGCCCGGGGATCGACCTTGAACGTGTAGACGTTCTGCTCGATCAAGGCGTAGCTCTTCTCGGAAACGACCGGCTCGAGGATGATGTCGCGCGGATCCTTCATCTCAGGCCTCGCTCTCGCTGGGGGTGCCGGGCAGCGTCGCCCGGGTGAACACGATCACGTCGTTGACGAGGATGTCGTAGGCGTTGAGTTCGCCGACCTCGATGATCTGGACGGTCGGCAGGTTGCGGAACGACTTGATCGCGGCCAGCTCGTTGCGTCCGAGGACGACCAACACCTTGCCCTCGGCGCCGATCGCGGCGAGTGCAGCGACGGCGCCCTTGGTGCTCGGCTCGGTCCATCCCCACTCGTCGACGACGAGCACCTTGCCCTCTGCGGCGCGATCGGACAGCGCCGAGCGGAGGGCGAGGGCGATCATCTTCTTCGGCGTCTTCTGGCCGTACTTGCGCGGCTTCGGGCCGAGGGCGATGCCACCGCCGGAATAGTGCGGGGCACGGGTCGAGCCCTGCCGGGCGTTACCGGTGCCCTTCTGCTTGTACGGCTTCTTGCCGCCGCCGGAAACCTCGGCGCGGGTCTTCGTGCTCTGGGTGCCGGCGCGACGGCGGGCCAGCTGGGCGGTGACGACCTGGTGCATCACCGGAACGTTCGGCTGGATGCCGAAGACGTTCTCGGAGAGCTCGACGTCACCGGCCGAAGCGCCGGCGGAAGTCTGGACGGAGACGCTGGTCACTTGACTCGCCCCTTCACCGCGTTGCGGACGATCACGACGCCGCCGTTCGGGCCCGGGATCGAACCCTTGACGAGCAGCAGGTTGCGCTCCTCGTCGGCCTGGACGACCTCGAGGTTGAGCGTGGTCACCTGCTCGTGGCCCATGTGGCCGGACATCTTGAGGCCCTTGAACACACGGCCCGGGAACGAGCAGGAACCGATCGAGCCCGGCGCACGGTGGTGCTTGTGGTTGCCGTGGCTCGCGCCCTGACCGGAGAAGTTGTGCCGCTTCATCGTGCCGGCGAAGCCCTTGCCACGGCTGACGGCGGTCACGTCGACCCGCTCTCCGGCGCCGAGCGAGGAGACCGAGATCTCCTGGCCGACCTCCAGCCCGTCGACCGAGTCGAGCCGCAGCTCGACCAGTCGCTTGCCGGCGGCGACGCCGGCAGCGGCGAAGTGGCCGGCTTCCGGCTTGGTCAGCTTCTTCGGGTCCTTCTGGCCATAGGTCACCTGCACGGCGGAGTACCCGTCGCGCTCGGTGGTCTTGACCTGGACGATCCGGGCCGGCTCGACGCGCAGGACGGTGACCGGGATGATGCGGTTTCCCTCACCCCAGACCTGAGTCATTCCTACTTTTTCGCCGACGATCGCTTTCGTCGCCATAACGGCTGCCTCTGTTGGTCGGCTCGGGCCGAAGCCCGAGTGCAGTCCTGTCACGCAAATGCTCCGCAGGCATGCAGCCGGCGGAGCACCAGGTTCGGTTGTTGCCGTGGGGTCCCTCCGGCGAGCCGGAGGCGCACACAGACGTCGGTTTCAGCGATTCGTTTGGTTGACCGGCAACGATGGCGCAGCTGGTCCGAAACGCACGAGTAGGTGACTCTATCGGGGCGGATCCCGATCACCAAGTGCGGCGTCGACCGATCCGGCGGTTCGTGCCAGGAATGATCAGGTGAACGAGAGGTAACGTCGCGAGATCGCCACGACCACATCCCGCCTGGCCGTGCTCGCAATGGCGAGCAGCGCGATCGTCGCCGGTTGCGCCGCCGCGCCCCGACCGACCACCGAGGCCGCGGTGGTCGTCCGCACCTGCCGATCGATCCTCGCCCGCCAGGGCTCGTTGGCCGACGCCGACCTGCGACTGCTGGGTCCTGCCGCCTTCGCCCGTATCCGCGAGCGGGCCTTCGCCGGAGCCGGCCGGTTGTCGACGATCACCGCCTTCGTCGAGGCCTGCGAGGCGGCGGTCCCGGAGCGCAGCCGTCCCGACGACCCCCGTCCGACCGGTGCCGGCCGCTCCGCAAACCCGAAGGGTGACGGATGACCGAGGCGGTGACCACCGACGACGAGCTCGCCGAGCCGGCCCACGTCGGCACCGCTTCGCCGTCGCGGTTCAGCCAGATCCGCATCGAACCGAGCCCGGCGCTGCGTGCCCTGCTCGGCGGTCTGTACCTCGGGGTGTTCGTCGTCATCGGTCTGAAGAACGGCTGGCCGCTCAACGAGCGGCCGTTGATCCTCGCCTGGTTGATGGGTGGAGCGTTCATCGCCACCGTCGGCCGCCGCGGCGGTGGGCTGACCGTGCTCAAGGACTGGCTTCCGTACGGCTTGGCGATGACCGCCTACGACTTCTCCCGCGGGGCCGCCGACGGGCTCGGGATGCCGCTGCAACAGGGGTTCCTGATCAACGTCGACAAGGCGCTGTTCCTCGGCAAGGTCCCGAACGTCGAGCTCCAGCGCTGGCTCGGCCCGTACACCGACGACATCCGTTGGTGGGAGTTGCCCGTCGCCTGGACCTACGCGACCCACTTCGTCGTCCCGTTCGTGATCCCGATGGTCCTCTGGGTGAGCAACCGGCAGCGCTTCCGCCAGTGGCGCAACCGGTTCTTCACCGTCGTCGCCGCCGGTCTGACGACCTACATCCTGCTCCCGTCGGTGCCACCGTGGATGGCGAGCAAGAACGGCGCGTTGCCCCCACTGGAGCGGACCGCCAACCGTGGCTGGCGTGGGCTCGGCGTGCAGTTCGCCGATCGTGTCTGGAACCAGGGCAGCGCGGTGTACAACACCGTCGCCGCCCTGCCGTCGCTCCACGGCGCGTTCGCCGCCCTGACGACGGTGTTCTTCTGGCAGAGCGCGCCGCGATCGGTTCGCCCGATCCTCGTCGTCTATCCGCTGCTGATGCTGTTCACGCTCGTCGCCAGCGCTGAGCACTACGTCTTCGACATCCTCCTCGGCTGGGTCTACGTGCTGATCGCCTGCGTTGCGTGGGACCGGATCGAGGCCCGTCGGTCGCCGTTCGAGGGGTGATCACCCCGCCCCCGCTCGCCCGTCCAGCGGGCGGGCGGCGTCTGCCGGGCCGGAGTCATGCGGTCGCGCTGGCGGCTGCACTGCTCACCGCCTGTTCTCGGCTGCCCGGGCTCGGTCGCCCCGACGTGTTCGTCTTCGACGAGATCTACTACGCGGAGCAGGCGCGGGAGATCACGATCTGGGGGGTCGAACGCGGCCACACCGTCCATCCGCCGCTGGGCAAGTGGTTGCTGGCGGTCGGGATCCGACTGTTCGGCTTCACCCCCTTCGGCTGGCGGATCGTTCCGCTCCTCGCCGGGGCGGTCGTCGTCGGCTTGACCGTGCTCGCGGCGCGCCGACTGACCGGCAGCGACGGGCTCGCCGTGCTCGCCGGAACGATCGTCGCCACCGACGGGATCGCCGTCGTCGACGGTCGCCTGGCTCTGCTCGACGGTCTGCTGGCGGTGTTCACCACCGGGGCGTTGACGGTGCTGCTCGTCTCCGTCGCCCGACCGCTCGACCTCCCGCTGCTGCGCCGGGCGAGCGTCGGCTGCGGGCTGCTGCTCGGAGCTGCGCTGGCCGTCAAGTGGTCGGCGGCTCCGCTGCTGGTGGTCAGCGCGGCGGTGTTCCTCGGGCTCGTCCGGCGGATCTGGCCCGCCGGCGCCCGGCGGCGAGCCGAGGTCGCCCGGCTGGTCGTCGCCCTCGGCCTCGTCCCGCTGGCCGTCTACACGCTCTGCTACGTGCCGACGATCCTCGCCTACGGCCACAGCGGGGTGCGCCGTGAGGTCTGCGCCGAGCGCGAGTCCTGCGACGATTCGCTGCTCGCCAGGGTCGAAGGGATAGCCGCCGACCACTGGCGGGTGGCGCGTTTCCACGGTTCGCTGCGACCGACCAACCGGTTCGCCGCCTCGGCGGCGACATGGGTGATCCAGGCACATCCCGCCGGGCTACTGCTGAGCGAGTGCGCGGCGGACCCCGACGACGCCCGCGATCCGGTCTGCGGTCCCGGCGAGCGTGGCGTGCGGCGGATCGTCGCCGTCGGCAACCCGCTGATCTGGGTCGCCGGCACCCTCGCTCTCCTCGGCTGCGGCCTCCTCGCCGCCCGCCGCCGCGAGGCGCTGTTGGCGATCCCGTCGATCTGGGCCGCGGCGATGTGGGTGCCGTGGGTCGTCGGCGGACGAGACGGCTACTCGTTCTACGCGGTGGTCGTCGTTCCGCCGTTGGCGTTGGCGATCTGCGCCGTGATCGGTCGGCTCGACGGCCGCCGGCGGCAGATCGCGGCGGTGGGCTGCGCCGCGATCTGCCTCGTCGGTGCCGCGCTGCTCGCTCCGAGCTGGACCGGGGCGCTGACCGACGAGTCCACCCTGTTCGGATGGATCGACCGCCTCACTCGTTGAAGTGCAGGCTGCGGGCGACCGCCAAGGCGGCGAGCGCTGCGGCGACCTCGTCGGTGTCGGTCACCCGGTGGGAGGCGACGGTTCGCTCGGGCCCGACCTTGATCCCGAGGTCGCTCGGACCGAGCACGGCGAACGCCGCTTCGTCGGTGGCGTCGTCGCCGACGAACAGGGTCGCGCCGATCTCATGGCGCTCGATCAGGCGGCGCAGCGCATCTCCCTTCGACATCGGCACCACGCTCAGCTCGATCACGTCCCTGCCGGTCTGGACGTGCACCCCCGGCCACGTCGCCGGACCCGTCCGCACTGCGGCGAGTGCCGCTCGACCGACCGCCGGATCGGCGCGGCGGACGTGCACGGCGACCGATCCGGGTTTGAGCTCCCAGCGCACGCCAGGGGCCTCGCGCACGATCGCCATCGCCGCCCGGACGAGCTCGGCGCGCAACTCCCGCTGCGTCCCGGTGAGGATCAGCCCGGCGTGCCCGTCGTGCTCTGCGCCGTGGCTGCCGATCGCCTTCACCCCGCGGGACGCGCTCGACCGTCTGCAACTCGCGCAGCGACCGTCCGGAGATCACCGCGACATCGGTGTACGGCAGCCGGGCGAGGCGCCGAAGGGCGGCGTACGACACCGGGTGTGGGCGGGCCCGGCGGGGATCGTCGACCAACGGGGCCAGGGTGCCGTCGAAGCCGCCGGCAACGAGCAGGCGGTGGACGCCGGCGAGTTGCTCGATGCGGAGATCGAGATCGCCGGTGGCGCGGCCGTTCCCTGACGGGGAATCAGCCTCCGGAGCCGCCGCGTGGTCCGACGTGGGCTCGGGCCCGACGGGCGTAGCGGGCTCCCGCCCGAGGTCGGTGTCGCCCTCGGCCATCCGACTCACGCCGGCCCGTCGGCCGCACCGTCCTGCGCGGGGAACGGCGCGGGTGCCTCGTTGGCGGGTGCCACGACCCGCTTGCGCATCACCACCGTGGTTCCGGACTCGCCCGAACTGATCGTCAGCTCGTCCATCAGGGCGCGGATGATCGACAACCCTCGGCCGCGGTCGGTGACCGCCGGAGGAGGGCGCCAGGAACCGCGGTCGACGACCGTGATCAGGACCTCGAACGGCTCGCGTTCGGCACGCAGATCGACGAACGGCCAGTCGCTGCTGGCGGCACCGTGCTCGATCGCGTTTGCCAGTGCCTCCGACGTCGCCAACACGACGTCCTCGGTCTCCTCCGCCGTGAGATCGTGCGCGACACACCACTGACGCAGCGACTGGCGTCCCCGGCCGAGCATCGACGTGCTCGCTGAAACCCGCTCGTGCAGCTCGACCATCCTCCTTCCTCCTCCACTCCTGGCGTCGACGTCGCACCCCGGCAGTGCGTCCACCGCTGGTTCCCCATCGGCGCTCAAACCATTCCCGCTGCGCCCGGAACGCTCCACATGACCCATCCGATGCGTTTCGGTGGAGGTCCGGCAGGGTAAGAAGGGCCCATGACCCGCAGGATCCTGGTGGCACTCGACGACAGCCCGGCATCGTTGCGGGCGGCGGAGTTCGCACACGAGATGTTCGGCGACGCGCCGTGCGAGGTGTTGGCCATCAGTGTTGCCCCACGGCCCACCCCCTGGATCGCAGCCGATGTGACGTTCGGAGCGACCTACCCGTACCTGGCGCCGGCCATACCGGAACTGGACGAGGAACTCGAGAACGCGGCTCGCGAGACGCTCGAGTCGAGCGGGGTCGAGGCCGATCTCCAGCTCGCCGAGGTCGGCGACCCGGTCGAGGCAATCCGTCAGGCGGCGATCGATCACCGGGTCTCGCTGATCGTCGTCGGGTCGCACCATCGCGGCTTGCTGTCCCGCCTGATCCACGGTTCGGTCGCCGACGACCTGGTGCACGAAGCACCGTGCCCGGTGCTGGTCGTCGGACCGGAGCGATCCGATCGACCGGTCGACGACGCCGGCTGACGGCGATGAGGCGTTCGTCGACGGTTGACGACCGACCGGCGATCGTTCCGGTCACCGACGGTCTCGTCGTCGTCTCCAACCGGCTCCCGGTTCGGTTGGGAGGACGGCGGCTGGGTGCCCAGTTCGGGCGGGCTGGTCGCCGCGCTCGGGTCGGTCGTCGACCGGTCGACCAGCTGGGTCGGCTGGAGCGGCGCGACCGGTCCGACCGACGACCTGCCGGCCGATCCGTTCGGGATGTCGTCGGTCGAACTCGATCTGTCGGAAGCCGAGGCGTTCTACGACGGGTTCTCGAACACCACCCTCTGGCCGCTGTACCACGACTCGGTTCGCTCGGCCCGTTTCGAGCACGACTGGTGGCGGGCGTACCGAGCGGTCAACCGACGCTTCGCCGCCCGAGTCGCCGAGATCGCCGGGCCGGGAAGCCTGGTGTGGATCCACGACTACCAACTGCAGCTCGTGCCACGGTTGCTCCGCCGACGTCGCCCGGACGTGCGGATCGGGTACTTCCATCACATCCCGTTCCCCCCGCCAGAGCTGTTCAGCCAGCTGCCGTGGCGCTCCGAGGTGCTCGAGGGGCTGCTCGGCGCCGACGTGATCGGGTTCCAGACGCGCAACGACGTCGACAACTTCGTCCGCAGCGCCAACCGTCACCTCGGCGCCCGGCAGACCGAACCCGGGGAGCTCCGCCACAGCGGACGGACGGTCCGGATCGACGCCTTCCCGATCTCGATCGACTACGACGCCTGGGACGAGCTCGCCCGGAGTCCGGAGGTCGTCGCCCGGGCGGAGGAGATGCGGGCGGCGATCGGCCCCGATCGGCGGATCCTGCTCGGGGTCGACCGGCTCGACTACACCAAGGGTGTCGACCTGCGGATCGGCGCCGTGCGCGGGCTGCTGGAGGACGGCCGGCTCGATCCGGCGGAGATCGCCGTGGTCCAGATCGCCGTGCCGACCCGAGGCGACTCACCGGGGTACGGCGAACTGCGCAACGAGGTCGAGCGGTTGGTCAGCGAGGTCAACGGCTGCTTCGCCACGGTCGGCGCACCGATCGTCCACTACCTCCACCGCGGCGTCAGCCCGGTCGATCTCGCTGCGCTCTACCGGCTCTGCGATGTGATGGTCGTGACCCCTCTGCGCGACGGGATGAACCTCGTCGCCAAGGAGTTCGTCGCCGCTCGCGTCGACCACGGCGGTGCGCTCGTGCTCAGCGAGTTCGCCGGAGCAGCGGCAGAACTCGACGCGGCGATCCTCGTCAACCCCCACGACCACCGGGCGCTGCAACAGGCGATCCTCGATGCGATCCGGCTCGACCCCGGATCGCGTCGATGGGCGATGGCGCGACTGCGAGATCGGGTGAGCGGAGCGACGGTCCAGGACTGGGCGGCGGGATTCATCACCGCCCTGGCGAACACCGGCCGAGCGAGGACGCTCAGTTCTCCACTCTGAAGTACCCGTCGAGGGCAGTCAGTTCGAGCAACCGGGCGACCGCCCGACTCGGACGCCGCAACCGCAGTTCGGTCCCGTTGTCGTCGGCGAGGCGCTGGAGGGCGACCATCGTCCGCAGCCCGGCGGAGTCGATGAAGGTCACCTCGCCGAGCTCGAGCACGAGCGACTTGCCGCCGGAGAGAGCGACGACGCCGGCGGCTTCGACCCTCCCGGCGGTGTGCCCGTCGATCTCGCCGTGCAGCGCGAGGACGGTGAGCTCGGGCGTCTCGGCGAGCTCGCCCTGCTCGATCTTGAACGTGCCGGTCTCATCGGTCATCGCGTGCTCCTAGGTCAACTCAGGTCGTGGAGGCAGGTTCGGTTCGCCCATCGGTCGGGACGTCATCGGAGGACTCGTCGCCGATCGGGATCCGCAGGGCGCGCATCTTGCGCAGCGAGATGTTCAGCAACCGAGAGACGTGCACCTGGCTGATCCCGATGTGCTCGCCGATCTCGTGCTGGGTCCAGCCCTCGAAGTAGCGGAGGTAGACGATCTTTCGCTCCCGCGGGGCGAGCGTATCGAGGAAGGCATCGATCGTCAGCTTGTCGTCGACCGCAGCGTCCCCGGCGTCGACGCTCGGCGGAACCATCGGCGGCCCATCCGGCTGGGCCGGACGGTCGAGCGATTCGGCTCGGTAGGCGTCGCCGACCTCGATCGCCTCGAGCACCTCGTTGGCCGAGATCCGCAGCTCGCGGGCGATGTCGTCGACCGTCGGGGTGCGCTGCAGTCGCTGGTAGAGGGCCTCGGAGGCGGCGTTGACCTCGAGGTAGAGGTCCTTCGGACGGCGGGGGACGCGCAGCATCCAGGTCTTGTCACGGAAATGACGACGAAGCTCGCCGAGCACCGTCGGCATCGCGAACGAGGTGAAGCTGACGCCCATCTCCGGATCGAAGCGTTCGACCGCTTTCAGCACGCCGACCTGGGCCACCTGGATGAGGTCGGCGATCGGCTCGCCGCGATGGGCGAAGCGGCGCGCGCAATGGCTCGCCACCCACTGGTGGGCGACGATCAGCTCGTTTCGCAGCGCCCGGTCGCCCGTCTCCCGATAGCGCCGGAACGAGGCCAGCAGCTCTTCGGAGTCGCTCACTGCGATACGCCGGCCGTTCTCCGTTTGCGCAGCACCACCTGGTGCCGACCGTCGTCACGCAACTCCTCCCAGTTGTCCACGACCGCCGAGAGGATCTCGCTGGACAGGCCGGCCCCGGGTGCCAGTCGCGCCACCGGGACGTTGTTCTGAGGATCCGACCTGGCCGAGATCGAGACCGTCACGTCCGTCGAGGACGTCTCGAACGAGAGCTGCAGGCGGCCTTGGGCACCGCCTTCGATGACCAGCCCACAGGCCTCGTCGACCGCGATCCGGAGGTCTTCGAGTTCGTCGATGTCGAACCCGGCTGCGTTTCCCACCCCGCTGGCGACGAGCCGAGCGATGCGCACGTGCGAGTACTCAAGGGCGAGCTCCAAGCTCACCGTCTCGACCTGGTCGCGCACTCGTCCCTCCATCACGATGGTGTCCACGGGCCGCCTGTTACCCGACGACCCCCGATCCGATACTCGCGTCCGTCAGCCATCGGGCGTGAACGGAGCGTCGTCGGTGAAGAAGTCTCGGTCACGGAAGTACCTCTGATCGAAGAAGTTGTCGAGGTCGTCGCCGATCTCGTACCGCTCGTCGAATTTCTCGATCACCATCCGCACGTCGCCGTTCGAGGCGCTGCCGACCGAGGTGACGACGATCGTGTACTCGGCGTCGACGAACGAGACGAACGCGTTGCTGTCTGGCTCGCCCTCGAAACCGCTGTCGAAGCGGTACGAGACGATCATGTCGCGGAACTCGCGCCGGGCGTCGCCATCGGTGAACACCGAGCGGGCGTCCGAGTAGTACTGGTCGAAGATGTTGTCAGGGTCGTCGTCGCTGAACACGTCCTCCAGCTCCTCGGCGATCACCGTCGACTCGTTGCGAGCGGTGTCCTCGTCGATCAGGAGGGTGACGACGGCGTCCAACCGGCGGCTCGGTTCGACCCGGATCCTGACCGCCTCGCCCTGCTCGAGGCGCAGCGTCTGGGTGTGGAACGATTCGTCCTCGGCGAGCTCGAACTCGAACACGCCGGTGCCGCCCGATCCGCCGTCACCGCCGCCGAGCAACAGCGCACCACCGACGACGACGACCGCGGCAGCGGCCGCGATACCGATGTAGAGGCCGGTGCGGCTGCGGCCGCCACCACCGCTCGACCCGGCGCCGGCGTACGGATCGGGCGACGGGAACGTCGTCTCATCGGGCGGTGGCGGACCACCGTACGCGGTCGTCGGCGCATCGGGTGCCGGTGCGGCGAACGACGTCGTCGGTTCGGGCAGCGGCGTCGGCATCGGGGTCGGCACGACCGGCTCCGGGAGCACAGGCGCTGCGCTGCTCGGCGGGAGCGGATCGGTGCTGACGACGCCGTCGTCGCTGACCTGATCGGACCACTGCGCACCGTCCCACCAGCGATAGTGGTGCCGGCCCGCTGGATCAGGTTGCCACGACGGTTCCACGCTCTACCTCCCACGAAACACGGCCCGTCCCGAACCGTTGACGCACGCTAACAGCGCGCTCCGCCGCCGCGAAGCTCCCTCGCCACCGGCCCTCGCGCCCCGCGAGGTCGTCGCGCCACTCGCCGCGGAGCTGACATCTGAAATGTTTGACAGCCAGCAGAGGAACTGGCCATGCTGCTCTGCGTCGCCGTCGAACGCTCAGCGCGAGCATTGCGCTGACGTTCGTGCGGTCGGATCGACACGTCGCGGAGTTCGGGCGACAGCGGAGGAGCGGGTGGCACGGTTGTGAAAGTCGGCATCTTGGCTGGCGGTATGGGCACCCGCCTGGCGGAAGAGACGTCCGTCCGACCCAAGCCGATGGTCGAGATCGGGCGCAAGCCGATGCTCTGGCACATCATGAACCACTACGCGTGGTACGGCCACACCGACTTCGCCATCGCCCTCGGCTACCGCGGCGAGTACATCAAGCGGTGGTTCGTCGACTACGCGTCGCTCGAGTCGGACCTGACCATTCGCACCGGGACCGGCGAGGTCGTGCCGCACTCGACGACGCCGAAGGACTGGCGGGTCGATCTGATCGACACCGGCCTGTCGACCAACACCGGCGGGCGGATCAAGCGCCTCGCCCCCTACCTCGGGCAGGAGACCTGTCTGCTCACCTGGGGTGACGGGGTGTCGAACGTCGATCTCGACGCGCTCGTCGAGTTCCATCGCTCGCACGGCAAGCTGGCCACCCTCACCGCCGTTCGTCCGCTGGCCCGCTACGGCCATCTCGAGCTCGACGGCGACCAGATCACCGAGTTCTCGGAAAAGCCGCAGGCCCGCGAGGGATGGATCAACGGCGCCTACTTCGTGCTCGAACCGGAGGTGTTCGAGTACATCGAGGGCGACACCACCCAGTTCGAGCACGAACCGCTCGAACGTCTCGCCGCCGATGGTCAGCTGATGGCCTATCGCCACCACGACTTCTGGGCGTGCATGGACACGCTGCGCGACAAGGTGATGCTGGAGAAGTTGTGGGACACCGGCAAGGCGCCGTGGAAGGTCGACTGATGACGGTCACCGATTCGGGGAGCCGGGCGATCAGCGCCTGTCGGGTCAGCGGGAGCAGCGATCTGCGGACCTTCCTCGATCTCGGCGACCTGCCGCTGGCCGATGCGCTGGTGCGGCCGGGCGACGATCTCACCGGCGAGGAGCGGTTCCGACTCGACATCGCCTTCTGCCCGGAGAGTTCGCTCGTCCAGATCGTCCACGAGGTCCCGCCGAAGAAGCTGTTCGTCGACAACTACCTCTACTTCTCCTCCTTCTCCCCCCAGCTGCTCGAGCACAGCCGCCGCCACGCCCTCGGGTTGATCGCCGATCGGCAGCTCGACGGCGGATCGTTGGTGGTCGAGCTGGCGAGCAACGACGGCTACCTGTTGCGCAACTTCGCCGAGCACGGCGTCGCCGTGCTCGGGATCGACCCGGCCCCCGAGCAGGCGGCGGCCGCCCGCCGGATCGGGGTGCCGACGCTGGAGGAGTTCTTCGGCGTCGAGCTCGCCGAACGGCTGGTCGCCGAGGGGCGGCGCGGCAGACGTGATCATCGCCAACAACGTGATGGCCCACGTCGACGACATCAACGACTTCGTCTCCGGGATGCGCCTGCTGCTCGCCGACGACGGCGTGATCACGGTCGAGAACCCGAGCGTGTGGGACCTCGTCGAACGGTGCGCGTTCGACACCGTCTACCACGAGCACTTCTTCTACTACTCGTGCCTCTCCGTCGATCACCTGATGCGGCGCAACGGGTTGTACCTCAACGACGTCGAGCTGTTCCCCGAGCTCCACGGAGGGACGAATCGTTGGCACATCGGCAAGCAGTCGGCGCCGACCGCCCGCCTCGCCGAACGACTCGCCGCCGAGCGCGCCGCCGGGCTGGACCGGTTCGAGTTCTACGCCGGCTTCGGGCAGCGCGTCGACCGGCTGCGCGACGAGCTGCGGGCGGTGATCGAGGGACTCGTCGCCGACGGCGCGACCGTCGCCGCCTACGGCGCCGCGGCGAAGGGAGCGACGATGCTCAACACCGTCGGCCTCGGCACCGATCTGGTCTCGTTCGTGGTCGACCGCAACCATCACAAACACGGCCTGCTGATGCCCGGCACCCACCAGCCGATCCTCGATCCTTCCGCCCTGCTCGAACACCGACCCGACGTGGTCCTGCTCCTCGCCTGGAACTTCGCCGACGAGATCCGCCGCCAGCAGGCCGAGTACCTCGCCACCGGGGGACGTCTGCTCCATCCGGTCCCGTCGCCGGTGTTCCTCGGATGAGCGACCGCCCGGCGCACACCTCGAGCAAGGAACTGCTCGACGACGCCTGTCCCGCCTGCGGCGCGATCGAGCTGTTCGGCTTCTTCTCCGAGGATCCGGTGCCGCGCAACTCGTGTCTGCTGATGGACTCCGCCGAGGAGGCCCGCGGGTTCCCGGTCGGCACCTTGCGGATCGCTGTCTGCGACGCCTGCGGCTTCGTCACCAACAGCGCCTTCCGGCCGGGCGACGCCGAGTACTCCCAGCGCTACGAGGAGACCCAGGGCTTCTCCGCCCGGTTCCTCGGCTTCGCCCGCGAGCTCGCCGAGCGGTGGGTCACCCAGTACGCGCTGGTCGACAAGACCGTGCTCGAGATCGGCTGCGGTAAGGGTGAGTTCCTGACGATGATCGCTGAGGCCGGTGCCGGACACTGCATCGGGATCGATCCCGGGATGCACCCCGAGCGGGTCGAGTCGACCGCCGCCGACCGGCTGGAGTGGATCGTCGACTTCTACAGCGAGGCGTACGGCCACCTCCAGGTGGACGCGGTGGTCTGTCGGCACACGCTCGAGCACATCCCCGACGTCGCTGCGTTCTGTTCGATGATCCGCCGGGCGATCGGCGACCGGCCGGACACGATCGTGCTGTTCGAGCTTCCCGACGTGCAGCGGATCCTCGACGAGGTGGCGTTCTGGGACATCTACTACGAGCACTGCTCCTACTTCTCGATCGGCTCGCTGGCCCGGCTGTTCCGGGCGACGGGGTTCGAGGTGCTCGCCCTCTCGCGCGAGTACGACGACCAGTACCTGCTGATCGAGGCCCGCCCGTCGACCGTGCCCGCCGCCGGGAACCCGCTCGCCGACGAGGACGACCTGGTCGAGCTGCGCAAGGGCGTCGACGCCTTCGTCGACGGGTACGTCGCGCTCTGCGAGCACTGGCGGCGGCGGATCGCGGACCAGCGCGACCGCGGCCGGCCGGTGGTGATCTGGGGCAGCGGGTCGAAGGGGGTGTCGTTCCTCTCCAACCTCCAGCTCGGCGAGGAGATCGCCGCTGCGGTCGACATCAATCCGCACAAGTGGGGCAAGTTCATGGTCGGCTCCGGCCACCGGATCGTTGCCCCCGAGGCGCTGGTCGAGCTCGATCCCGGTCTGGTGATCGTGATGAACCCGATCTACGTCGAGGAGATCTCGACCCAGCTGCGTGCGCTGGGTGTCGACTGCGAGGTGGATGCGCTGTGAGTGAACGTCCGACCGTGTCGATCGGTCTGCCGGTCTACAACGGAGCGAACTTCCTGCTCCCGGCACTGGAATCGATCCTCGCCCAGACCTTCACCGACTTCGAGCTGATCATCAGCGACAACGCCTCGACCGACGAGACACCGGAGATCTGCCGCAAGATCGCCCAGCTCGACCAGCGCGTCCGTTACCTGCCGCTGGAGGTCAACCGCGGCGCCAACCCGAACTACAACCGGGTGTTCGCCCACAGCCGCGGCCGGTACTTCAAATGGGCGGCGCACGACGACCTGCTCGCCCCGACCTATCTCGAGCGCTGCGTCGAGTTGCTCGAACGCAACCCGACGATGGTCCTCGCCCACAGCGACACCGAGCTGATCGACGCCGGTGGTGAACCGCTGCAGCGCCTCGCGTTCGGAGCGCTCGACAGCAACGGGTTCATCGAAGCTCTTCCGGAAGGGCACGAGTTCTGGGACCGGTTGGCCGACGAGCGGTCCTGGGTCCGATTCGGTGGCGTGCTTCGCAACATCGTCTTCGCCCTGGCGATCTTCGGCGTCTACCGCCGCGATGCGCTCGAGCGCAGCCATCTCCACCAGCCGTATTACGGCACCGACAAGGTGCTGCTCGGCGAGCTCGCCCTCCAAGGACCGTTCGGCTTCGTCGACGAGCGGCTGTTCCTCCGCCGCTGCCACGAGAACACCTCGACCCGCAACGCCGACCAGGCCCAGAAACGGGCGTGGAGCGGTGGCGGCACCTTCTATCCGATCGACATGAGCCGCGGCTATCTGCTGGCGATTCGCGGTGCGGAACTCTCCGCCTACGAACGACTGCGTTGCCAGGCCGAGCTCGGCCGCAAGCTGCTCGAACCGGGCAAGTGGCGGCTGATGCTGCTCCCCGGTCCGTGGAACCTGTTCGGCTGGGGCAGTCGATAGCGACGGGCTGCACCACCGAATGGGTCGATCCCCGCGCCGCGTCCTGCAGATGGACAAATTCCTCCATCCACAGGGTGGTGCGCCGGTGTACCTGCTCAACCTCGCCGAGCTCCAGCGGGCCAACGGCTACGAGGTCGAGTTCTTCTCGATGGCCGACGAGCGCAACCGACCGTCGGAGTACGCCGCCGAGTTCCCCTCGAACGTGACCTTGTTCCCGTTCCCGACCAAGCAGACCGAGCGGGTCAAGGTCGTCGGGCGGATGATCTGGTCGCGCTCGGCCCGGCGCGGGATCGAGCGCGTGATCGAGGACTTCCGCCCCGAGCTCGTCCACGCCCACAACGTCTACCACCAGCTCAGCCCGTCGGTGTTGTGGGCCGCCCGGCGGGCGCGGCTACCGGTGGTGATGACCGTCCACGACCCGAAGCTGGTCTGCGCGGCGTACACCCTCCACGACGGCCACTCGGTGTGCGAGGCGTGCGTCGGCAAGGCGACGTTCGTCCGCGCCGTTCAGCACCGCTGCCGCGGCGGATCGCTCGCCGCGTCGAGCGCGCGCTCGCCGTCGAGTCGACCCTCCACCGGGCGACGCGCGCCTACGGCGCGGTCGACCTGTTCATCTGTCCCAGCCGGTGGCTGGCGGACAAGCTGCGCGAGGGCGGCGTGTTCCCCGATCGGGTGGTCCACATCCCGAACTTCGTCGACCATGCCCCGATCGCCCCGGCGGTGGGCGCCGGAGACGGGTTCGTCTACGCCGGACGGATCACCAAGAACAAGGGCCTGCACAACGTGATCGAGGCCTTCGGGCGGGTGCCGGGGGCGAAGCTGCGGTTGTTCGGTTCCGGGCCCGACCTGGTCGAACTCGAACGGCTCGCCGAACACGTCGCTCCCGGCCAGGTCGAGTTCCGCGGCGCGATCCCTCCGGCGCAGGTGTTCGACGAGTACCGGCGGGCGCGGGCGTGCGTGCTGCCGAGCGTCGTGCCGGAGAACCTGCCGCTCGCCTTTCTCGAAGCGATGGCCACCGCTCGGGCGGTGATCACCCCTGACCTCGGGGGTTCGCCGGAGGTCATCCACCACGAGGAGAACGGGCTCCTCGTGAAACCAGATGATGTCGAAGCGCTGGCGGAAGCCGTTCGACGTCTCGACGGCGACCCGGAACTGGCGGCCCGCTTGGGCCGGCGGGGCCGGGAGTTGGTCGTCGAGCGATACGGCCCCGAGGACCACCTCGGGCAGATCGAGGCGGCATACGAGGCCGCCGTCCAGCGGAGCGAGGAACGCAGATGAACCGATGGAGACAACGTCCGGCGCAGGATCGACCGTTGCGGATCGCGATGATCGGCCAGCAGGGGATCCCGGCACGACATGGCGGGGTCGAGCGGGTCTGCGAGGAGCTCGGCGCTCGGCTCGCCGAGACCGGACACCGGGTGGTGATGTTCAACTCGTTGCGCGGCCCGAAGCCGCACCAGCGGGAGTACCGCGGGATCCAGCTGCGATGGGTGCCGTCGACCGCCGGCAAGCGGACCGGCAACCTGACCCTGTCGTTGGTCAGCACGGTGATCGTGCTGTTCGGTCGCTACGACGTCGTCCACTACCACGCGATGGGGCCGTGCATCTTCAGTCCGCTGCTGCGCCTTCGTCGGCGGATGGCGATCGTCGCCACCATCCATGGCCGCGACGACCAACGGGCGAAGTGGGGTAGGGGCGCCCGTGTGCTGCTCTCCCGCGCGGCGGTCACCTCGGCCAAGGTCCCCGACGAGGTGATCGTCGTCAGCCGTCAGCTGCAGGACGAGTACCGCCGGCAGTTCGGGCGGGAGACGCGCCACGTGCCCAACGGTGCGGCCGCCCCACCGGCCCAGCTGCGCACCAGCCACCCGAGTTTCCAGGACGAACCGCGTCCGTACCTCCTCGCCCTCGGCCGGCTCGTCCCGGAGAAGGCGTTCGACGATCTGATCGCTGCGTTCCGCGAGCTCGACCACGATCTCGACCTGGCGATCGTCGGCGGCTCGAGCCATACCGACGACCATGCCGAGCGGCTCGCCGAGCTCGCCGCCCCGGACCGGCGGATCCACCTTCTCGGTCGCGTCTACGGCGAGGAGCTGGTCGAGTTCCTCGCCGGCGCCCAAGGGTTCGTCACCGCCTCCCACCTCGAAGGGATGCCGCTGACCCTGTTGGAGGCAGCGAGCCACGCGCTCCCCGTCGCCTGCTCCGATCTGCCGGTCCACCTCGACATCCTCGGACCGCTGGTCGGCGAGCCGGGGCATCGCGTGTTCCCGGTCGGCGATCGTCCGGCGCTGCGGGAGGCGATGGAGGCGATGATCGCCGACCCGGAGACCGAGGCCGCCGGCGGTCGGGCGTTGCGCGACCACGTGCTGGCGACGTACTCGTGGACGCGGATGACGTTGGAGACGCTGGAGGTCTACGCCGATGCACTTCGCAGGCGCTACGGGCGGGTCGTGTTCGAACCACCGGTGACGCTCACGGAGCGGACGCCGGCTGGGCCCCGGCGCTCCCGTCAGGCTCGTCGCCGGCGAGACGATTCCGAGGTCCCCGCCTGAGCAGGATCGCTCCGGCAGCGAGATAGGACAGTTGAGCGATCGAGGTGACCGTCGCTGCACCCTTGATCCCGAACGGCTCGACCGCGATCAGCAACCCGACGACGGTCACCAGCGCGGCGATGCTCAGCGCGATCGACGCCGATCCGGGTCGGTTGTCGGCTTCCAGCCGCGACGCCTGGACGTTGCCGAGATCGCCGAACACCTGACCGGGGAGGAGCAACAGCAGCGGCGCGACCGCCCCGCGGAACTCCTCGCCGAACAGGCCCGGGATGACGAGCGAGGCGGACAGGCCGACGACGAGCGCGACCGAGCTCGACGAGAACCCGGTCCACAGCAACGCCTGGCGCGTCCGGCGGTCGGATTCGGCACGGTCGGTCGATCGGATGTGGGGGAACAGCGCCATCGAGATCCCTTGCCCGAGCGGGGTCGTGATGCTCGCCCCGGTGGCGGCGACGACATAGAGACCGAGCACCCGCGGCTCGACCAGCGGGACGAGGACGAACTGATCGATCTTGGTCACCACCGTCATCGCCAGTGTCCCGATCGCGGCGCGCAACCCGTAGTGGAACTGCTTGCGCGCCGCGCCGCGACGGAACCCGCGTCCCGGCCAGGTGCGGCCGACCGTGAACGTCGCCGTCCATCCCAGCGCCTGTGAGACGAAGGCACAGCCGAGCGCGCTCCGCAGCGTCAGCCGGTCGAACGCCGCCAACCCGACGATCCCGAAGAAGTTGATGACGAACGGCAGCGCCCGCAGCGCGTTGAACCGCTTGACCTGTCCGGCGCCACGGAAGGTCTCCAGCGTCGCCGCCGCCGGGAGGAAGCACAGCCAGAGGGCGAGGAAGGCGACGAACCAGCCGCGGGTGATCGGGTCGTGGTCGGCGAGGTAGTGCGGGACGATCACCATCCCGAGCAGGACGACGGGGACGAACAGGCCGGCCATCGTCACCCAGGCGGTCATCGTCAGGGTGTGGCGCGGCAGATCGTGGGCGTAGTACGCGCTGGAGAACGGGATCCCGAGGAGGAGGACCGTGCCGATCAGCTGGGTCGGGACGAGCACTGCGGCGAGATCACCGCGCGACGTCGCCCCCAACGAGCGGGCGAGCAGCGGGCCGGTCACCGCCGAGAGGAAGAACACGCCGAACCCGACGGCGGTGGTCAGCACTGCGTCGCCGGCGAGGCTTCCTCCGCTCAGCTTCTGGCGGATCGTGCCGATCACGCTGACAGGCCGGTGAGCACCGCCAGCACCACCGCGAACCGGTCGCAGAACAGCAGATCACCGTTGGGCAGCAGAACGAGCGTGTTCGGCGTCATCCCGGTGCCGAGCGCCGACGCCGAGCCGGGCGTCCAGCGGTCGCTGCCGTTGCCCGCCACGGTCGAGATCGTACCGTCGGGCCGGATCCGGCGGATCCGGTGGTTCTCGGCGTCGGCGAAGTAGAGCGTGCCGTCGGCGGCGACGACGATGCCGCGCGGACGGAACACACCGGCGTCGATGGCGGGTCCTCCGTCGCCGGAGAAGGCGGGGACGCCGGTGCCGACGACCCTCCAGACGAAACCCTCCGGGTCGATCCGCCAGATGTAGTGACGGACCGCGTCGCTGACGTACAAGGTGCCGTCGGGGGCGAGGGCGAAACGGGTCGGATCGTCGAGGTCGACGAGCGTGCGGTGTTGCCCATCGATCGGTACGCCGACGACGCCGGAGCCGGCGTAGGTCTCGATCGTCCCGTCCGGGTTGATCCGCCGGATGCGATGGTTGCCGACATCGGCGACGTAGATCTCGCCGGCCGGCGAGACGACGACGCCGGACGGCTCGAACAGCGCGGCGTCGATCGCCGGGCCGCCGTCACCGCCGGAGCCGGGGACGCCGATCCCGCCGATCGTCGAGATGATCCCGGCGGGATCGACCATCCGGATCCGGTGGTTCCGTCGATCGGTGAACACGAACCCGCCCCCGGGCAGGGCGGCCACGCCGGACGGTTCGAAGATCAACGCCTCGGTCGCCGCCCCGCCGTCACCGGCGAACCCGGCGACGCCCGACCCGGCGACGGTCCGCAGCACGCCGTCGCCGTACTCGTAGATCCGGTTGCCGTCGGCGTCGGCGATCAGCAGGCTCTCGCCGTAGGCGTCGATCGACAACGGATCGTTCAGCGAGGTGCCGTCCTGGGCCACCGACTCGGCGGTCAGCAGCTGCTCGACGCTGCCTCGACCGGGAACGACGGTGACGAGCACGGTCGTCGCCACCTGCTTGCCGCCGGCGGAGGCCTCGACGATCACGAGGTGTTCGCCGACGTCGTCCTCCGTCGGATCGATCAGCAGCGAGAAGGTGTCCTCGTCGGTCTCCGAGCTCAACCCGATCATGTCGGAGATCACCTCGAACGTCACCGGGTCACCGGTCGGGTCGTAGTAGAGCGTGTCGAGCCGGACCTGGTCGTCGGCGCGCACGATCGAGTCGGGCATCGCCACGATCACCGGTCCGTCGGAGACGAGTCCGCGGGGACCGATCGCATGGTGGTCGGCCACCTCCGCCCCGACGATCGCCCGGCGATACAGGCCGAGGTAGGAGATCGACCCCGACCACCCGCCGCCCACCTCGCCGATCCGGACCTCGGTCGGGGCGAACTCGACCCCGGCGCCGCGGCCGGTGCCGACCTCGAGCCCGTCGACGAACAGCCAGCTCGCCTGTCGGGTGACGGCGACCACGACCTGGGTCAGGCCCGGTGAGGCACCCAACGGGGCTTCGAAACGCTCCACGATCGGCGGTGACCCGTCGGCCGACGGATCCAACTCCAGCCCGGCGATCTCCGCCCGCAGTGTGAGCTGCTCGTCGATCGCGACCCGGATCAGGGTCCCGTCGGAGGTCGCGACGGTGCCGACGACGCCCGGCCGGTCGGTCGGGTCGATCCACAGTTCGAGCGACGCCTCACCGTCGAAGTCCTCACCGAGGCGGGCGGTGAGCGCGGCGCCGAGGCTGCCGCCGGGCAGCACGAGCAGCGACGCCAGACCGTCGTCGACCCATTCGACCAGCTCCGGATCGGCAGCGACGAGCGGGGTCGCCTCCGGCTCGCCGGAGCGGTCCGGTACCGGCAGCGTCGCGCCGCCGTCGAAGCGATACATCACCGCCGCCCCTCCGACGGTGATCGAGGCGTCCCCGGCGACCAGCGCAGGCTCGGCGACGTCGATCTGGTCGCGCAGCGCCACGGTCGTCGTCGTCGCCGGAACGAGGCTCCGCTCCGCAGTGGAGCTCGAGCAGCCGACGACGCCGAGCAGCGCTGCGGCGAGCGCGCTGCCGGTCAGCCGCCGAGCACGCACGGCACCAGTCGTGGCGTCCCGCTGCCCGGCCGACGACTCAGCCGACACCGTCGTCGACGGCGTCGAATTCGACCGAGGCAGGATGATCGCCGTTGCCGGTGGCGGCCGGCGCCGGTTCGGCGGATCTGGTGCGCGGTTGGGCCGCCGACCGGGCACCCTTCTTGCCCCGGCGGTTCGATGCCGAGGCGGGGCGGCCGCTCGGTCGTCGATCGTCGGCGTCAGCTCCTGGCATGCCGTCGAGCGCTCCGCCGGCGGTCTGCTCGTCGATCCCGTCGGCGGTGATCGCTGGTGGTGCGGCAGCGTGGACCGCCTCGCGCTGCGAGTCCGGCTGCTGCTGCGGCTCCGGCTGCTGCTCCGGCTCGACGGCGGGCTCGACCCGCAGCTCGGGCTGCGCCGCCGCCTCGCCGATCGGTCCGGCCGGCCGGTCGGACTCGTCGTCCCCCGATCCGTCGTCGAACGATCCGGCCGGCGCAACCGTCGAGCCGGCCGTGGCCGGACGCTGCGGGCGGCGCTCGAGCAGGCGGATCAGGACGATCGCCAGCAGCGCACAGAGGAGGGCGGCGACGACACCCGCCTGGGCCATCACCGGCAGCTTGGAGACCTCCGTCGGCGGGGCGACGGCGACGAGGCTCTGCGACAGCGCGGTCGCCCGGAAGGTGTCGGCCGTGACCCGCCGGGCGGTGACGGCGTCGAGCACGGCACGGTTCTGGTCGACATTGCGCTGGAGGGTGGCGAACTCGGCGACGAGTGGCCGGAGTCGAGCGATCTCCGACTCGGTGAGCGTGATCCGCTCTGCGATCGCGGCCTGGGCGGCCGGGGTGAGGTCATCGACCCCGGCCTGGACGCGCAGGTCGAACAAGGTGGTGGTCAGCGTCAACAGCTCGTTGCCGGGGTCGACCGACTGGTTGGCGGCGGTGAAATCGAGCAGCGCCTGGGTCGCTGCGTCGGCGGTCGACTGGGCCGACGCCTCCGCGGTGCGGGCCTGATCGACGCGCTGGTCGGCCTGCAGCGCGACCGCCGCGATCGCCAACTCGTTGGTGTACCGCGCGGACCGACTCGACACCGGTGCCGCTGACGGTCACAGCGACGGTGCTCGACTCGATCGAGCGGTCGACCTCGACCTCGAAGTCGGCGGGATCGACCCCGGCTGCAGCCCCGGCGACGTCCTGCACCTGATCGAGTTCGACCGCCGACTCGAAATCACCGGCGAAGGTGCCGAGATCGTCGGTCGAGGCGTTGGTCGGCAGCGCCTGACTGACGAACACGGTGGCGGTGGTCTCGTAGCGGCTGGTGCCGCCACCGGCGACCGAGCCGGCGATCAGCGCAGCGGCGATCGCGGCCAGCGCGACGACGAGGTACTGCCGGCGCGTCAGCTGTAGGACTTTCGAGATTTCCAACGCTCGCCTCTTTCGGTGAGCTCGATCCTTCGGCGCGTCGACCGCCTAGCGCGCACGTTAGCCGCTGGGAGTGGTGGGAAACCCCTCGTCTAGACTGAGCACCTCGTGAAGGTTTGGCGCGGCACCCCCGATCGGAACCCTCTCGGCCGGCGTTCGGCCACACCGACGGGCCCGTGACCCGACGGACGCTGATCATCGCCGTCAGCGCCGCCCTGCTGCTGCTCGGCGCGTGCACCGGTGGGAGCGACGCGACCGAACCGACGACGGTCAGCACGGCCCCGCCGACCACTCCCGGGCCGGGGACCGCGGCGTCGAACACCGCTGCGAGCGCGCCGACGACGGCGATCCCGACGACGGTCGCCACCCGGACGTCGTGCGCCGAGCCGAACGCCCGACGGTGGGCGCCACTCGGCGAGCCGGGTACGGGGGGCTGGGGGACGGCGATCGCGATCTCCCCGTTCGACGACCGGTTGATCCTCTCCGGCGGCGACGTGTTCGGGATCCACCGGACGACCGACGGCGGTGCCAGCTGGCTCCCGGCGAGCGGCCTGGCCAGCCTCGAGGTCGAGCGGATCACGTGGAACCCGACCGACCCGGACGAGGCGTGGGCGGCGACGCTCAGCGGGCCGCACGTCTCGCACGACGGTGGGGCGACGTGGGAGCTGGCCCGCACCGGGTTCCCCGAGCTCGCCGCCGAGCAGTACAGCGCGCCGGTGTCGGCGATCGTGTTCGACCCCGCCGACGACGCACGCCTGCTCGCCTTCAGCGGGACCGTCCGGCACTCCGAAGCGAGCGGCGGTGTCGTCAACTTCGCCTCGGCGGCCTACGGCGCGGTGTGGGAGTCGGTCGACGGCGGTGTCACCTGGGGGCAGCTCGGCACCGTGCTCGGGTCGTCCCCGATCACCGACGCGATCGCGCTCGGCGGCAACCGCTTTCTCGCCGCCGTCGACGAGATCGGCGTGTTCGCCTCGTCCGACGGCGGGCGCAGCTGGCAGCAGGCCGGGGCCGGGCTACCGCAGGGCAACGTCCGCGACCTCGACGCGTCGGGCGACGGCAGCCTGGTCGTCGCCGGGCTCGGCCCGCAGGGGACCGACTCGACGACCAACGTCGCCGGTGGGGTGTTCCGCTCGTTCGACGGCGGGGCCAGCTTCTCGGCCGTCCCCGGGCTCGGGTTCACCGCCACCTCCGAGCTGCTCGCCTCGGGCAACGTGCGCGCCGTGCGGATCGCGCCGAACGATCCGCAGGTCGTGTTCGCCGCCGACAACGCCTTCGGGGTGCAGGTGCTGTACCGCAGCACCGATGGCGGCGACAGCTGGACGACAGCGTTGTCGACCTTCCCCGACCACTTCTACGCGACCACCGGGCTGGTCCATGCGATCGACGTCGGGAGCACCGGTGAGCACGTCGTCGTCTCCGCCAACGAGGCGATCCTCGGTTCGTCGGACGGCGGTACGAGCTGGACCGACCTCAGCGCGACCAAGATCGGCGACCAGGCCTACACCGGCACCGGTATCTCCGGGCTGGTGACCACCGACGTCGGATTCGTCGGCGACGGGCGGATCGTGCTCACCGGACTCGACGCCGGCAACCTGATCGAGTCGACCGATGACGGAGCCAGTTGGAGTCGTCCGCTCCGCGACGAGCAGCGTTACACCGGTTCGACCTCCGTCGCCGTGCGCGATCACGCCGGCGGGACGACCACGATCGTCGCCCTCGGCCAGCTCAACCAGCAGCGCTACATCGGCTTCGTCGGCCTCGCCCGGTCGACCGCGCCGGGTTCCTGGGAGGTGCTCGCCGAGGATCGCGGGCTCCCACCGATCGGGACGCTCGACGTCACCGCCCGCTCGGTCAGCCCGACGGCAGACGGGTTCGTCGCCGTGATCGGCGGCGAGCTGTACCGCTCGACCGACGACGGGCTGAGCTGGCAGGCCGACGGGTTGAGCAATCTCCGGGCGGTCGCTTCGCTGCCGGCGGCGGGCGCCCCGATCTGGGCCGCCGGGAGCGACGGCGTCTACGTCAGCCGCGACGGAACGACGAGCTGGACCACGCTCGACGGCTCACCGCCGGGTGTCCGTCACCTGGCGGTCGATCCGAGTGCACCGGACACGATCTACGCGACGAGCACCGACCGATCGTTCGCCGGCCTGTGGCGCTGGCGGGAGGGCGATGGGTGGGTGGCGCTGTTCGTCGAGCCGCAACAGCCGGCAGCACGCCAGAGCTACTCGGCGGCGGTCGACCCGACGACGCCCGGGCGGATCGTGGTCGTGACCAACGACGACCCGTACCACGACCAGATGCGATCGACCGGGGTGTACTGCTCGCTCGACGGCGGCAGCAGCTGGTCGGCGATCAACGAGGGGTTGCCGATGACCCGATTCCAGTCCGCTACGTTCGACCCCGAGCGGCCGGGCCGGATCATCATCGGGAGCAACGGGATGGGCTACTTCGCGGCGGATCTGGGCGGATGACCCGCTCGCCGCTGCATCTCGGGGCGGCAGCCATCGCCGCCCTCGGCAGCGGCCTGGTGATCGGCGGGTTGTGGCGGACGCTCGCCGGCAGCGATGGGACGGTGTCGCTGATCCTGCTCGTCACCGTCGGCTCGATCGCGTTCGGGTTGCTCGCCGCGACCCACTTCTTCGGCTTCGTCGTCGCCATGCTGCTGCTCCGGGCGGTGGTCGACGGCGTGCTCCCCGACGCCTCGGTCGGGGCGCTGAGCACCTCCGAGGCGGTCGGCGTGCTGTTCCTCGGCACCGGATTGCTCTGGCTCGGCGGGAACGCGTTGACCGGCCAGCTCCGACCGCTGTCGTCCGTCTCGCGCTGGGCGATCGCCTTCGCCATCGCCGCCTTCGCCAGTGTGCCGTTGTCGGTCGGGCGGGGCACGTCGCTGGCGTCGTCGTTGAAGGTGATCGTGATCGTCACGATGCTCCTCGTCTGCGAACAGCTGCTCGCCGAGCGGCCGCAGCGGATCCGCTGGATCCTCGCCGCCGTGTTCGGCTCGGTACTGCTCCCGGCGTGCTACGCGGTGGGCCAGATCACCGGGACCCGCTTCGTCGACGCCAACATCGCCGTCGGTCGGGTCAACGCGTCGTTCGTCCATCCGAATGCACTGGCGACCTACGCAGCGATCGTCGCCGCGATCGGGCTGGCGGTCCGGCGCGATCTCTCCGGAGCACTCCGCCGGCTGTGCTACGTCGCCAGCGCCTTGGCGCTGGTGTTGCTGTTCTTCTCCTACGCCCGCGCCGCATGGATCGGGATGGCGCTGGCGGTGGTGTTCATCGGTGCGGTCCACGAGCGCCGGTTGCTGCTGGTGTTCGCCGTGGCGATGGTCGCGATCGTCGCCTTCGTCCCGTCGTTCATCGCCCGACTGCAGGATCTCGGCGAGCAGGACGTCCCCCGCGGCGTCCCGGCGAACTCGTTCGAATGGCGCCTCGGGTACTGGGCGGAGGTGCTCGACGCAGCGCACGGACGGCCGGTGATCGGGCTCGGCCTCGACAGCGTCCAGCTGGTGATGGACGAGGAGCTCGAGCCACACAACTCCTTGCTCCAGGTCTACGTCGAGCTCGGCCTGCTCGGCGCCGTCGCCGCTGCCGGGCTCGGGATCTCGACGATCGGCGTGCTCCGACGCCGCCTGGCCGACTCCGACGCCGGCTTGCCGCGTTCGCTGGCGGTCGGGACGGCGGCGGCGGCGATCACCGTCGGCGCCCAGCTGATCTCGGAGAACCTCGTCACCGGCGTCGCGTCGCTGTGGTACCTGATGGCGCTGCTCGGCTGGGCGACCTCCGCCGACGTACTCCGACGGGACGCCGCTCGACTCCGATCGGAGACCGACCCCGACCGTCGACGCGAGCTGGTCGGGTCGACGGCGTGAGGTGGCAGGTCGGCGAGCGCCGTCAGCTGTACCGCAGCCACTGGGTCGAGTTCGACATCGTGCCGGTCGTCCTCCCCGACGGCCGGGCCTTCGACCACGAGATCGTTCGCATGCCGCGCCCCGGGGCGATGACCGCGGTCGTGCGCGACCGGCACGTGCTGATGATCTTCCGCCATCGCTTCCTCAACGACGCCTGGGGATGGGAGCTGCCCGGGGGGATGATCGAGGCCGACGAGCAGCCGATCGTCGCAGCCGCACGCGAGGTCGAAGAGGAGACCGGCTGGCGTCCCGGCGCGCTGCGCCCGCTGACCAGCTTCCGGCCGTCGAGCGGTTGGAGCGAACAACGCTTCCACCTGTTCCTCGGCGAGGGAGCGACCGAGGTCGGCCCGCCGACGGAAGCGAACGAGGCCTCGGTGATCGCCTGGCGACATCTCGACGACGTGCGCCGCGACCTCGCCGGCGGTGCGATGCCCGACGGCCTGACCCAGTTCGGGTTGGCCTTCGTCCTCGCCGCCAACGGCGGGGTCGAGCTCGCCGGAGCCGGCTGGGGTGACGGCGGCGCCGCAGAACCCGACGAACCGGATCGATCGGCGCAGAGCGCGAGGTGACCAGATGAAGATCGCAGTGACCGGCCACGCCGGCTACCTCGGGCCCGCGCTCGTCGATCAGCTGCTCGCCCGCGGCCACGACGTGACCGGTGTCGACGCAGCGTTCTTCGCCGAGTGCTGGATCGGCGAGCGTCCGGCGCCGGCGATCACCGAGTTGCGGATCGACGCCCGCGACCTGACCGCCGAGGTGTTCGACGGATTCGACGCGGTGATCCACTACGCCGCCCTGTCGAACGACCCGCTCGGCGACTTCCGCCCGGAGACGACCCAGCGGATCAACGGGGCCGGCGCGGTGATCGCCGGGCGTGCTGCGCGCGAGGCGGGCGTCACCCGATTCGTCCACTCCTCGACCTGCAGCCTGTACGGCGCGCAGGGCGACGAGATGATCGACGAATCGGCCGAGTTCCTCCCGGTGACGCCCTACGGTCGCTCGAAGGTCGAGGCCGAGCACGGTCTCCTCGCCCTCGCCTCGGACAGCTTCAGCCCGGTGTTCCTGCGCAACGCCACCGCCTACGGCTACGCCACCCGGCTGCGCGGCGACCTCGTCGTCAACAACCTCACCGGCTACGCGGTGACCACCGGCGAGGTGCTGATGAAGAGCGACGGCACACCGTGGCGGCCGCTGATCCACGCCGAGGACATCGCCCAGGCGATGGTCTTGGCGGTCGAGGCGCCGCGCGAGCTGGTCCATGCCGAGGCCTTCAACGTCGGCGGCAACGCCGAGAACTATCAGGTCCGCGACGTCGCCCGGATCGTCGAGGAGGTCGTCGACGGATCGCGCATCCGACTCGCCGAGTCCGCCGGGCCCGACCTGCGCAACTACCGGGTCGACTGCACCAAGATCGTCGAGCGGCTCGGCTTCGAGCAGCGCTGGACGGTACGCGCCGGGGTCGAACAGCTCGCAGCCGAGTTCACCCGGGTCGGGTTGACGACCGAGCAGTTGACCGGGCCGGCGACGCAGCGGGTCAGGCGGATCGCCGAGCTGATCGACGCCGGAGTGCTCGACGAGGACTACCGCTACCGCTGATCGCCTCGGCGTAGATCGCCAGGTGGGCGGCGGCGAGGGCATCGATGTCGGTACGCGGGGCGACCCAAGCGGCCCCGGCCGCAGCGAGTTCGGCGGTCGCCCGGGGATCGGCGAGTGTCGCCTGCAGTTGCCTCGCGGCGACGACCGGCTCGCTCGACAGCAGGGCGATCGCGCCTCGCTCGGCAGCCTCGCGGGCGAACGGCAGTCGGTCGGCACAGAACACCGGTACCCCACTGGCCAACGCTTCGAGCACGGCGAGGGCGAACCCCTCGTAGCGCGAGTACTGGAGGTAGGCGCCGGCACCTGCGAGCGTCGCTCGCTTCGCCGCCCCGCCGACCGCCGGTTCGAAGCGGAGGTTCGCCGGGGCGCCGGCGGCGACGGCATCGAACGCCCGTCGTGCATCGGGACGATCGGGGGGTTCGCCGTAGAGCCGGAACTCGAGCTCGGGGGCGTGGCGGGCGAGCTCGCAGAAGCCGTCGATCCCCTTCTGGAACACGTCGAAGCGACCGAGGTAGACGATCGGGCGGCGCTCGACGCCCGGTGACCAGCTCGGCGCGACGTCTTCGACCGGCGCCGGGAAGGCGGCGATCCGCGCCCCGGGGACGGCGCAGCCGAACAGTGCAGCCGCCTCCTCGGCCTCCTCCGCGGAGGCGTAGATCGCAGCCCGGGCGGCGAACGTCGTCGGCCGTTCGACGCCGCGCAGGTAGAGCCGTCGTCGGACGGCACTGGTCGCCATCAGCACCGGGGTGTGACCACCGTGCGGGGCAGAGGCGAACGGCTGGCCGGTCAGCCGGCACCAGGCGGCGAACGCCCCGTGGTAGGGGTACCAGGCGGAGTGGAGATGGACGAGATCGGGCGGCCGGTCCGCTTGGCCGAGCACCCGCTGCGGCGGATGGGACCGCAGCGAGCGGCGGATCTCGACCAACCGCAGCCCGCTCTCGGCGGCAACCGCGCGCCCCCGCTCGGTCGGGGTGGAACGGCAGCAGAGGGTGACGTCGTGCCCGGCACGAGCCTGCGCCGGGGCCAACCGCCAGAGGATGTTGCTGACCCCGTCGACCGCGTCCGGGTCGGCTCCGGCGTCGAGATG
The DNA here is from genome assembly GCA_963754705.1 of uncultured Actinomycetes bacterium. Classification (GTDB taxonomy): domain Bacteria; phylum Actinomycetota; class Acidimicrobiia; order Acidimicrobiales; family Ilumatobacteraceae; genus JAWKHV01. Next base: position 290,567 of record CAVWGZ010000001.1, read on the forward strand.
CCAGATCCTCACCCGCCCCGCCCCGGGCGGGGAGCGGTCGGCCGGTCAGATGTGCTTCCGCCGTGCATCAGCCCATCTTGGCCGCCCAGACGCAGCGACCCGCTCCATTGGGGTGGCGCTCCGGTTCGGCTCAGGGGCGGTCGGCCGATGGAAGCAAGGCGACTGACGCCTTCGGACGCGTCGCCGCAATCACCCTCGTGTCAGCGGCCGACGAGATCTGCCCACGGGCGGCCGGCGTCGGTCCGTTCGGTGGCCAGCGTCCGTGGTCGGCCCACGCGCGCGCACACGTTCGCATGGACAATGGGTCGTCACCGAGAACACCGGTGCACCGACCGGAGGCATCTGGGTCGGCTGACCCGGTCGTTCACGCCGCTGACGGCGGCGTGTGGCGTCGGTGGTGGCAGGGTGCGCAGCGGATTTCGAGCTCGTCGATGAGGGTTCGGTGGCTGCGGTCGAAGTCGGGGACGTGGTCGTACTGGAGGAGTTCGGCACGGCCGCAGTCGACGCAGCAACGGTCGCGTTCTTTGACGACGCGCTGCTGGCGAGCGGTCGGGTGGCGATGGCGACCCGAGGCGTTGATCGGGCGGCGTTCGGCGTCGTGGATCAGGGCCCGCAGGAACGACTGCGGGGCGAGGCGTTCGACCACCGAACCCGGGATCGGCGTGCCGTCATCGAGCGTCGCCCCGTCTCCACGGACGTGGAGCACCAGCTCGGTCAGCATCCGATCCGACCCGTTGCCGATCAGGTCATCCAACGCGTCGGCGTACTGCTGGGCCAGTGTCGGCCACCGATCGGGGACGGCGTCGGTGCGGCGGGTGCGCATCACCCGGGTCGAGAGCGCGGCGATCAACCGCCCGGCGACCAAAGGTTCCAACCGGATCGAGAACGCCACCGTGCCGTCTGGGTCGCACCGCCAGCGCACACAACGCCTGCGGTGCTGGTGCTCGGCGACCACCTCCGCCGGCTGGGTGCCGTGCAACCAGCGGGCGAGCTCCCGGGCGAGCTCGCCGGCAGGGGTTCGCTCGGCGATCGGGAGCAACTCCGCTTCGTTCGCCGGGGTGACGATCCGGGTCAGGGTGCGGACCTTCGAATACGAGATCCGCCCGGTGGCGAACGCGTCCGCGGACGCGGGCAGCGACCGCAACAAGCGGCCGATGCGGATCCACTCCCGCGCCGTGCAGGCCTCGACATCGGCGACCGCGGCCAGCCAGTGGGCAGCCGTCGGTGACCCGTCGAGCACCCACTCGCACCCATCGGCGAGATCGGCAGCCAAGGTCACCAACTCGTACTGGTGACGGGACCAGGCAGCGGCGACCGTGCGCAGCCGGGAGAGAAGCGGAACCTGAGCGACCTGTGACATGGCGGACCTCCGGACACGAACTGCCGTTGCGAGGACCACCGCGCCGTTGGCTTTCCCTGACTTCCGGGGCGAAGGGCTGGTCGAGCTCCGCTCGACCGAGCATACGAAAGGGGTGCTGTCAGAGAAGGCGAGCCCCGACCGACGACGCGTCCGCGGACGCGTCGGCCGAGCATCACGGGGGCCTGATCGAGCCTGCGATCCCCCGAGCAGGTCCTCCAGTCGGACTTCGTGATCGGCGTCGAGACCGCGATCGACGACCCCGAGTGCACCCTGGCCGAGTAGCTCGTCACCGAACGGCTCGCCCGCTGGTCACCACGGCCGACGCGCTCCGGGCGTGCACCGCCGAGGTGATCGCCGGCCACGGAGCTTGACCGGCCGCGCCTGTCAGGAGCTGGCGGTGGCCCAGTAGCGCGGTCCACCGGTCCACACCGAGGCGGTACTCATCGCCGCCGGGTCCCAGTCGTAGGGCGAGTCGAGATACCCGACCCAGATCACGGTGAAGTCGTACTCGGCGCGTGCGTGGCGGGTGCTGACCGACTCGAAGTGGACCGTCCCGTCGTCGTCGGTGATCCCCAGCACCCATCGCCGATCCGCCCCACCCCAGGCCCCGAGCACCAACGACCGGGGCAACGGTGCACCGGCGGAGGAGACGGCGACGACGCTCGCCCGGCCGTAGCTCTTCGTCGTCGACCGGGCGAGCAGACCGAGCTCGAGACTGCCGACCTTGTTCCCGCTGGCGGCGACGACCACCTCGAGCCGGCTCGAGGAGCTCGCTCCCTGGTCGTCGGTGACGGTGAGGGTCACCGGGTAGGTGGCCGCGGCGGCGTAGGTGTAGGTCGGGTTCGGTTCGATCGAGTCGTTGCCGTCGCCGAAGTCCCAGCGGTAGCCGACGATCGAACCGTCACCATCGCTCGACCCGGCGCTGGAGAAGGTGACGGTGTAGGGGCCACGGCCGCGGATCGCCGAGGCGTACGCGGCAGCACCGGGCGCGAGGTTGGAGGCGATCCCGGCGGCGACCGAGACCCGGTAGCGGCCGATGCTGGCGTAGTCGGAGTAACCGCTGCTGGCCGGGTCACCGCTGCCGACGCCGTCGATCCGGAGGTAGTAGCGACCGGCCGGAGCGGTGGTCCGGATCGTCGCACCGAGCCCGTCGGCGGCGTCGTCGGACAGCTGCGCGGCCGGCGGGTCGGATGCGGCGAGGACGGTGCCGGAGCCGTCGAGCAGCTCGAGCCGGGCGTCCAGGTCCGGGCTGACGACGTTGGGGCTGACGGTGGCGACGAGCGTGCCGCCCTCGGTGTCGAACGCCCACACGTCACGGTCGGCGGCCGAGCCGATCACGCCCTCGGCCGAGCCGACCGACGTTCCCAGCCAGGACGCCCGGGCGACGGTGTCGCCGGCGTCGTCGGTCACCGCCGGCACGCCGTGGGCGGTGATCACCGCCAGATCGTCTTCGGCGTTGGTCGCGCCGGCGAACTCACCCTTGCTCCACTGCGTGACCGGCTTGGAGTAGCCGGTGCCCATGATCGGCGCCCAGGCGCCCTGGCCGGCGTACCCTCCGCCCCCGCTGGTCGAGTCGTGGCTGAGGCCCAACGAGTGGCCGATCTCGTGGGTCGCCGCTTCGGCGATCGTCTTCGGGGCGGTGCCGACACCGTTCTGGAAGACGAATCCGGGCTGATAGTAGGCGTGGCTCCTCGACGGATCGCCGGCGTTGACGTAGTTGAACGCCCCGACGTAGGACACCCCGCCGCACTGACAGCTGGAGTAGATCGTCGTCGTCCCGGTGATCACCACCCGCGTCCCGAAGCGGGTGTCGGAGGTGCTCGAACGGAGCAGATCGTCGGCGGGCGGGGCGGCGGTGGTGACATCGATCTCGAACGCGGCGAAGTCCTCGGCGACCCGTTGCCAGACGTCCTGGATCGCGTCGAGCTCGGCGGCGGAGAAGTTCGCCGGGTTGCCGTCGATGTCGTAGCCGCCGATCGTCATCGGCGCGCCGCCGGAGAACGAGTCGTTCCAGGCGGAGCCGGCGATGGTCTCGCCGTCGAAGTCGAGATAGGCGACCTTCGCTGCGCCGGGCAGGCTGTGCAGGGTGAACGTCTGGTCGTAGGGCAAGCTCGCCGGCCGGGCCGGGTTGTGGGCGTTGGACAACCCCGACCCGTCCCCGGTCGCCGCTGTGCTCAGCTCGTCGTCGAAGTGCGTGTCGGCGTAGAGCAGCATCCCGTCGGCGTCGGTCCATCGGCCGTCTGCGCTGAGGGCGGTCGCTCCGGGGATCGAGCCGGCGGTGGCGACCTGCGGGCCGCTGTCCGCCTCGCCGGCCGTGTGCGGGCCGACGCCGAGACCACCGGCGAGCGCCGCCACCGCAACGGCAGCTGCGACCGGTCGGCGCTGCGACCGTCGTTGGTGACCCGTCATGCCTACTCCGCCGGAACGCCTCGGGGCCGCTGCTGGGCGGCCGTCGTGCCGGCGAGGTCCTCATCGCCGTACGTGACTGCACGAGCACCGAGGGAGGTTCTGACGGAGCGGGTGGATTTCTGACCGGCTCCTGAGAGAACTCGCGCGCTGCGTTGCGGGCAGGGTCAAGACACGGTCAAGGCGGACGTTTGGAGGGAGGAGGCGTTTCGCCTCCGGACAGCGGCGAGGCCCGGCCGAACGGCCGGGCCTCGTCAGTCGGTTCTGTTGCCCGAGATCAGGCGGACTGGATCTTGATCTCGATGTCGACGCCGGCCGGCAGCTCGATCCGCTGCAGGCTGTCGATCGTCTTGGCATTGGGATCGACGATGTCGATCAGGCGCTTGTGGACCCGCATCTCGAAGTGCTCGCGGGAGTCCTTGTCCTTGTGCGGGGACCGGATCACCGTGTAGCGATGCTTGTCGGTCGGCAGCGGGATCGGGCCGCGGATCGTGGCGTTGGTGCGGGTGACGGTCTCGACGATCTTCTTGGTCGAGGTGTCGATGATCTCGTGATCGAACGCCTTGAGGCGGATGCGGATGCTCTGGGCCATGGTGTTCAGCGCCTCACTTGAGAATCTTGGTGACGCGACCGGCGCCGACGGTACGACCACCCTCACGAATGGCGAAACGCAACCCCTCGTCCATCGCGATCGGCTTACCCAACTCCACCGTCATCGCCACGTTGTCACCCGGCATCACCATCTCCGTCCCCTCCGGCAACTGCACCGTCCCCGTGACGTCAGTCGTCCGGAAGAAGAACTGCGGCCGATAGTTGTTGAAGAACGGCTTGTGCCGCCCACCCTCGTCCTTGTTCAGAACGTAGACCTGACCCTCGAAGTTGGTGTGCGGCGTAATGCTCCCCGGCTTGCACAACACCTGCCCACGCTCAACATCTTCCTTCTTCGTCCCACGCAGCAACGCCCCGATGTTGTCACCCGCCTGACCCTCATCGAGCAACTTGCGGAACATCTCCACACCCGTACACGTCGTCTTCTGCGTGTTACGCAACCCGACGATCTCAACTTCGTCACCGGTGTGCACCTTGCCCTGCTCCACTTTGCCGGTGACCACCGTGCCACGACCAGTGATCGTGAACACATCCTCGATCGGCATCAAGAACGGCTTGTCCAACTCACGCACCGGCTCAGGAACCGACTCATCACACGCCGTCATCAACTCCATGATCTTTTCCTGCCACGACGCGTCACCCTCCAACGCCTTCAACGCCGACACACGCACCACCGGACAGTTGTCGCCATCGAACTCCTGCTCGGTGAGCAACTCGCGCACCTCGAGCTCGACCAACTCCAACAACTCCTCATCATCAACCATGTCCGCCTTGTTCAACGCGACCACGATGTACGGAACCCCGACCTGACGAGCGAGCAACACATGCTCACGCGTCTGAGGCATCGGACCATCAGTCGCCGCAACCACCAAGATCGCACCATCGACCTGCGCCGCACCAGTGATCATGTTCTTGATGTAATCGGCATGACCCGGCATGTCGACATGCGCATAATGCCGGTTCGCGGTCTCGTACTCGATGTGGGCGATCGAGATCGTGATCCCCCGAGCCTTCTCCTCCGGCGCCTTGTCGATCTGATCGAACGGCGTGTACGACGCCAAACCCCGATCAGCCAACGTCTTCGAAATAGCAGCCGTCAACGTCGTCTTACCATGGTCGATGTGACCCATCGTGCCAATGTTGACGTGCGGCTTGGTGCGCTCGAACTTTGCCTTGCTCATGGCAATACGCTTCTTTCAGCTCCTGCGAATCGGGGTTGTCAAGGATCTCGGTGGGTGAGGCCGACGGCGATTACTCGCCGCGAACCCGCTTGATGATCTCGGTCGCGATGCTCGTCGGCACTTCCTGGTAGGAGTGGAACTGCATCGTGTACGTCGCCGCGCCCTTGGGTGCGCGAGCGGAGGTCGGTACTGTATCCGAACATCTCCGACAGGGGAACCTGGGCCCGGACGTTCTGGACGTTGCCGACGGCCTCCATCCCCTCGATCCGCCCACGGCGGCTGGAGAGGTCACCCATCACGTCGCCCATGTACTCGTCGGGGGTCACGACCTCGACCGCCATGATCGGCTCGAGCAGGACGGGCTTGGCCATCTCGGCGGCCTTCTTGAACGCCATCTGACCGGCGATCTTGAACGCCATCTCGGACGAGTCGACGTCGTGGTACTGGCCGTCCATCAGGCTGGCGGTGACGTCGACCGTCGGGTACCCGGCGAGCACACCGTTCTCCAGCGCTGCCTGGATGCCCTGGTCGACGGCCGGGATGTACTCGCGCGGGACGCGCCCGCCGGAGATCTTGTCCTTGAACTGGTAGCCGCCACCGGGTCCGGACGGCTCGAGGGTGATCTTGACCACGGCGAACTGACCGGTGCCACCGGTCTGCTTGATGTGGCGGTACTCGACCGACTCGACCGTCTTGGTGATCGTCTCGCGATAGGCCACCTGCGGCTTGCCGACGGTCGCCTCGACGTTGAACTCGCGCTGCATCCGGTCGACGAGCACCTCGAGGTGGAGTTCGCCCATCCCGGAGATCACGGTCTGACCGGTCTCGTGGTCGGTGCGGATGCGGAAGGTCGGGTCCTCGTCGGACAGCGACTTCAGCGCCCGACCGAGCTTCTCCTGGTCGGACTTCGTCTTCGGCTCGATCGCGACGTGGATGACCGGTTCGGGGAACTCCATCCGCTCGAGGATCACCGGGTTGGTGCGATCGCAGAGCGTGTCGCCGGTGGTGGTGTCCTTGAATCCGAGCCCGGCGACGATGTCGCCGGCCATCGCCACGTCGAGGTCCTCACGCTGGTTGGCGTGCATCAGCAGGATCCGGCCGAGCCGCTCGCGCTTTTCCTTGGTCGAGTTGAAGACCTCGTCGCCCTTGTTGATCGTGCCCGAGTAGACCCGGAAGTAGGTCAGTTTGCCGAACGGGTCGGCGACGATCTTGAACGCCAGCGCGGCGAACGGGCCGCTCTCGTCGGGGTGACGCTCGACGGTCTCGTCGCCCTTGAGGTTCGTCCCCTCGGTCGAGGGGATGTCGAGCGGGCTCGGCATGAAGTCGATCACCGCGTCGAGCATCGGCTGGACGCCCTTGTTCTTGAACGCCGAGCCACAGAGCACGGGGACGAAGCTGAACGCCAGCGTCCCGTGGCGCAGGGCGCGCTTGATCTCGTCGATCGAGAGTTCCTCGTCGTTGAGGTACTTCTCCATCAACTCCTCGTCCTCGGTGGCGATGATGTCGAGCAGCTTCGCCCGCCACTCGTTCGCCTGGGTCTCGTACTCGGCGGGGATGTCGACGACGTCGTAGTGCTCGCCCTTGTCCTTGTTCTCGTCCCAGACGAGCGCCTTCATCGTGACGAGGTCGATCAGGCCCTTGTAGTTCGACTCGGCGCCGATCGGCAGCTGGATCACAGCGGGGACCGACTGCAGCCGGCTCTCGATCATCTCGACGGTGCGGAAGAAGTTCGCCCCGATGCGGTCCATCTTGTTGATGAAGCACATCCGGGGGACCTTGTACTTGTTCGCCTGACGCCAGACGGTCTCGGTCTGCGGTTCGACACCGGCGACCGAGTCGAACACCGCGACGGCGCCGTCGAGGACGCGCAGCGAACGCTCGACCTCGATCGTGAAGTCGACGTGGCCGGGGGTGTCGATGATGTTGATCCGGTGGTCGTTCCAGATGCAGGTCGTCGCCGCCGAGGTGATCGTGATCCCGCGCTCTTGCTCCTGGACCATGTGGTCCATCACCGCAGCACCCTCGTGGACCTCACCGATCTTGTAGGTCTTGCCCGTGTAGTAGAGGATCCGTTCCGTCGTCGTGGTCTTGCCCGCGTCGATGTGCGCCATGATCCCGATGTTGCGGGTGCGCTGGAGGGGATATTCACGCTTGGCCATCGTCATTCACTTCCGGTTCACGCAGTTCGAGGGACACACCAAAGGCCGGGCACGAAACGCCCGGTCCGCCTGCGGCACGGCGTTCGATTCTAGCGGCCTCTCGGGCCGATTTCCCAGCACACGTGACGCAGGGCCCACCCGCTGCGGTCGATCTGCCAGGCGAGCATCGGCTGCGCCCGCCGGGCCGCCCGTAACACGGCGACGACCCGCCGTGCGGCGGGTCGTCGGGTCGTTCGGGATGGCGTGGCCAGGCCGTGGGCCGGGCGGGTCACCAGCGGTAGTGGGCGAACGCCTTGTTCGACTCGGCCATCTTCTGCAGGTCGTCGCGACGCTTGATCGAGGCGCCGAGGCCGTTGGCAGCGTCCATCAGCTCGTTCGCCAGGCGCTGGGCCATCGCCTTTTCGCGTCGGGCGCGGGAGAAGCTGATCACCCAGCGGATCGCCAGCGTGTTCGCCCGTCGCGGGCGGACCTCGACCGGCACCTGGTACGTCGCGCCACCGACGCGGCGGCTGCGGACCTCGAGCGGCGGCTTGACGTTGTCGATCGCCCGCTTGAGGGTGGCGATCGGCTCGGCGCCGGTCTTCTCCTCGACGATCTTCAGCGCGTCGTAGACGATCTTCTCGGCCACCGACCGCTTGCCCGAGAGCAGGATCTTGTTGACGATCTGGGTCACCAGCAGCGAGCGGTAGACGGGATCGGGGGTGAGTTCCCGACGGGGAGCGGGGCCCTTACGCGGCATTCAGATCACGGTCCTTCGAGATCACTTCGCCCGCTTGGCGCCGTAGCGGCTGCGGGATTGCTTGCGGTTCTTGACGCCGGCGGCGTCGAGCGCCCCACGGATGATCTTGTAGCGGACGCCCGGCAGGTCGCGGACCCGGCCGCCACGGACGAGCACGATCGAGTGCTCCTGCAGGTTGTGGCCCTCGCCCGGGATGTAGGCGGTGACCTCGACCCCGCTGGTCAGCCGGACGCGGGCGACCTTGCGGAGCGCCGAGTTCGGCTTCTTCGGGGTGGTGGTGAACACTCGGGTGCACACCCCGCGGCGCTGGGGTGAACCCTTCAACGCAGGGGTCTTGGTCTTTTCGACCTTGGTCGTTCGGCCCTGTCGGACCAGCTGCTGAATGGTGGGCACGCGTCTACCTTCGCCTCGTCTACGGCACATCCCGGAGCGCCGGGAACCGGCGTCAACGAACCGGACAAGGTTAGGGCCGCGACCAGGGATCCAGCAACCCGGTGCACGCCGACGTCCGGCGGAACTCCACCCGGCCGTCTCCCGAACGTAGCGCGCCGTGGCCGGCACCTCGCGGCATTCCGCCGCGTCGCGGCCGGCGGCACGGATCGCTCAGACCTCGAGCAGCGTCACCCGGTAGGCGCGAATCGCCGGATCCCTGGTCGCCAGCGCACACCCTTCACCGATCGCCTGGGCGATCAGCATTCGGTCGAACGGATCTCGGTGGTGAAGCGGCAGCCGACCGGCGCGGACCGCGTGGTCGGCATGGATGTCGAGCAGGTCGAGCCCAGCGGCAAGGGTCGCCTCGACGACGTCTCCGTCGAAGGTCAGCTTGCCGATCCGCCGCTTGATCTCGAGCTCCCAGATCGAAGCGACACTGACCCAGACCTCGTTGTCGAGCGACTCGACCGCTGCTCGCGCCTCGGGGCTGATCGGGTCGTCGGCGAGGAGCCACAGCAGCACGTGCGAGTCGAGCAGGATCCGCATCACTCTCCGTCGAACGCGTCGATCAGCCACTCGGGCGTATCGTCGAAATCCGAGGCGACCTGGATCCGCCCGGCGAGCTGGCCGAACTGGCGCGCCCGACGCGGCGGCTCGAGCGCGACCAGGCGGGCGACCGGGCGGCCGGCACGCCCGATCACGATCTCCTCGCCGGCAGCGGCGCGGTCGAGCAGCTTGGACAGGTTCGACTTCGCCTCGTGGACGTTCACGACCATTGCACCAGCTTAGCCCGGCCGGGCCCGGCCCGTTGTCGGACCTGGCGGGACGAGTGCGGTCTCGTACCATCGGCGGATGACGCGTGTGCTGTTCTCCGGAGGGTCGGTGTTCGACGGGACGGGGGCTGCGCCGGCGCCCGGCGACGTCGTGATCGAGGGCGCACGGATCGTCCACGTCGGCGGCACCGGGCCGGCCGACGGCGACGAGTCGGTCGACCTGACCGGCAAGACGCTGCTCCCCGGTCTGTTCGACTGTCACGTGCACGTGATGTTCTCCGGGATCGATCTCGTCCGCGACCTCCAGACGCCGTTCTCCTACCGTTTCTTCCTCGCTGCCGAGAACTTGCGCAAGACGATCGGGACCGGGATCACCAGCGTGCGCGACGCCGGCGGGGCCGACGCCGGCGTCCGGCTGGCGGTCGAGCGCGGGCTGATCCCCGGCCCGCGGATGCAGATCTCGATCGACATGCTCAGCCAGACCGGCGGACACGGCGACGAGCTGTTCCCCTGCGGGCACACGATCCCCCTGCTCAGCGCGCCCTATCCGGGCAAGCCGGACAACATCGTCGACGGGCCCGACGAGATGCGACGGACGGTGCGCGAGTACATCCGCGCCGGAGCGGATGTGATCAAGGTGGCCACCAGCGGCGGCGTGCTCAGCGTCGGCAGCGATCCGCGTCGGGCGCACTTCCGCCCTGCCGAGCTCGACGTGCTGGTCGAGGAGGCGACCGCGGCGGGCCGGTTCGTGATGGCCCACGCCCAGGCGACGGACGGGATCAAGAACGCCGTGCGCGCCGGGATCCGCTCGATCGAGCACGGGATCTTCCTCGACGACGAGGCGATCGAGATGATGATCGAACGCGGCACCTGGCTCGTGCCGACCCTGATCGCCGTCCAGTGGGTGCTCGAGTCGGTCGACGCCGGGGCGCAGATCTCGGACGCCTCGCTGCGCAAGGCGCGCGACGTCGCCGAGATCCACCGGGAGTCGGTAGCCCGGGCGGTCGCCGCCGGGGTCCGGGTGGCGATGGGCACCGACGCCGGTGTCGGCCCCCACGGCGACAACCTGCGCGAGTTCGGTCTGATGCTCCAGGCGGGGATGACGCCGGCCGAGGTGCTCCGATCCTCGACCCAGGAGGCGGCCCGGCTGTGCGGCGTCGACGAACGACTGGGCACGATCGAGGCGGGCAAGCTCGCCGACCTGGTCGTCGTCGACGGCGATCCACTCGACTTCGGCGACCTCCGCTCGCGCATCGCCCAGGTGTGGAAGCACGGCGAGCTGGTCTCGTTGCAGCGCCAACCGATCTAGCTAGATCGACAGGACTAGATCCGCTAGCCTGGCCGGATGACTTCGGTCGGGATGCACGAAGCGAAGACGCGGCTCTCCGAACTGGTCCAAGAGGTCGAAGCGGGAGGCGACGTCGTGATCATGCGGCGCGGCCGACCCGTTGTCCGTCTCGTGCGGATCACGCTCGACGAGATGCGCCGCGGGTTCGGAGCGATGGCCGGACGCGGCACCGTCGACGACCTCACCTGGGCCGAAGTCGTCGCCGGTGACGCCGAGGTCGCCGACATGTTCGGCACGGCGACGTGAGCGGGTTGCTGCTCGACACCCACGCATTCGTCTGGTGGGCGACCGGCTCGGAACATCTCCCGATCAAGACCGTCGAGACGATCATCCACGGCGACGTCCATGTCAGCCTCGTCTCGCTGTGGGAGCTGGTGCTCAAGGAGGGCACGGCTCGCCCGATGGTCGGCACACCGGACGTCTACCGCTGGTTCTCCGAGGCGATGCGGGCCGCCGAGTTCGACCTGTTGACGATCGAACCTCACCAGCTCGGCGCTGTCCAACAGCTGCCGATGCACCACCGAGATCCGTTCGACCGGCTGCTCGTCGCCCAAGCCGCCGATCGCGGCCTGCGGCTGATCAGCCGGGACCGACACCTGGCCGCCTACGACGTCGAGGTCGCCTGGCCGACCTGAGCCGAGGCGGTCGCCTCGACGCCCAGGCTCGTCTCGCCGGACGCGACGGTGCCCGGGCCATCAGGCCCGGGCACCGTCAGTTGAGGACGTCCCCGACGAACGCAGCGACGCTCAGGCTTCGAGCGGCTCGGGGGTCGGGACCGGGTCGGTCGAGTACGAACCCTGCAGGCTCGCCAGGTAGGCGGCCGGGTCCTCCATCTCCGAGGAGTAGTAGGACATCGGGGTGTAGTCCGGGGCGGCGACGTCGAACTCGCGGTACTTCGTCATCCCCGAGCCCGCTGGGATCAGCTTGCCGATGATGATGTTCTCCTTGAGTCCGATCAGGCCGTCGCCGCGGCCGTCGATCGCCGCCTCGGTGAGCACCCGGGTGGTCTCCTGGAAGGAGGCCGCCGACAGCCACGACTCGGTCGCCAGCGACGCCTTGGTGATCCCCATGATCTCCGGGCGTCCCTCGGCCGGCTTGCCGCCGGCTTCGACGGTCCGCCGGTTGGTGTCACGGAACACCTTGGCGTCGGCCCGCTCGCCGGGGAGGAAGCCGGTCTCGCCGGGCTCCTGCACGCCGATCCGGCGGGTCATCTGGCGCACGATCAGCTCGATGTGCTTGTCGTGGATCGACACACCCTGGTCGCGGTAGACCTTCTGGACCTCTTCGACGAGGTACACCTGGGTTTCACGCGGGCCCTTGATCTCCATCAGTTCCTTCGGATCGAAGGGACCGTCGGTGATCGGGTCGCCGGCCTTGATGTCCTGGCCATCGGTGATCAGCAGCCGACTCTGCGCCGGGAGGATGATCGTCTCCTCCGTGCCGTCGTCGGCGATGATCGTGATCGGGACACCACGGCCCTCGTCCTCGCCGATCCGCAGCACTCCCGTCGAGCGGGCGAGCCGGGCTGCGCCGCGCGGCGTGCGCGACTCGAACAGCTCGACGACTCGGGGGAGACCACCGGCGATGTCCTTGCCCGCCACACCACCGGTGTGGAAGGTACGCATCGTCAGCTGGGTGCCGGGCTCACCGATCGACTGAGCGGCGATGACGCCGACGGCCTCACCGAGCTCGATCTCCTTGCCGGTGGCCAACGAGCGGCCGTAGCAGAGGGCGCAGATGCCGAGCTCGGCATCGCAGGTGAGCACGGAGCGAACCCGGACCCGGTTGACCTTCGGATCGTCGCGCAGCGCTTCGAGCTGCTCGTCACCGATGATCGTGTTGCGCGGGATCACCGTGCCGTCGGACAGTTCGGTGTCGACCAGCACCGTGCGGCCGAACAGCTTGGTCTCGAGGTAGTGCCGCTTGTTGGCGGTGTCCGGCTCGATCTCGTCGATCCACACGCCGAGGTTGGTGCCGCAGTCCGGCTGGCGGACGATCAGCTCCTGGGCGACGTCGACCAGACGGCGGGTGAGGTACCCGGAGTCGGCCGTCCGCAGGGCGGTGTCGACCAGACCCTTGCGGGCGCCGGGGGTGGCGATGAAGTACTCGAGCATCTCGAGCCCTTCACGGAAGTTCGACTTGATCGGGCGGGGGATCATGTCACCGCGCGGGTTGGCGACGAGGCCGCGCATCCCGGCGATCTGGCGGACCTGCATCATGTTGCCGCGGGCGCCGGAGCCGACCATCACATCGATCGGGTTGAACTTGTCGCGCTTGAACGCGGCTTCCATCGCGTTCTTGACGTCCTCGGTGGCATCGGTCCAGATCCGGACCTCCTGCTGGCGCCGCTCGCCGTCGGTGATGATCCCTCGACGGAACTGGCTCTCGACCTTCTCCGCTTCCTTTTCGTACTTGTCGAGCAGACCCTTCTTCTCCGCCGGGGTCTTGACGTCGTCGATCGAGATCGTCAGTCCGGACTGCGCCGCGTAGCGGTAGCAGACGTTCTTGATCGCGTCGAGGGAGGCGGCCACTTCCGACTTGCGGTAGTTGTCGGAGAGGCGCTCGACGATCGTGCCCATCTCCTTCTTCTTCAGTGGCGTCTCGACGTGCCCGAACAGCTCCGGGTACGACGCCGGCAGGGCGGCCTCGAACTTCATCCGCCCGGCGGTGGTGATCCGCTCCGTGCGGTTGCCCTCGGCATCGCGCCGGCCGAGGAGGCGGACCTTGGCGTGGAGATGGATGATCCCGTCGTCGAGGGCACGCATCACCTCCCACTGCTCGCGGTAGACCTTGCCTTCGCCCTTCACGCCGTCGACCTCGGCGGTGAGGTAGTAGGCGCCGATGATCATGTCCTGGCTGGGGGTGACGATCGGGCGACCGGACGCCGGCGAGAGGATGTTGTTCGACGACAACATCAGCACCCGTGCCTCGGCCTGGGCCTCGGCCGACAGCGGGAGGTGGACGGCCATCTGGTCGCCGTCGAAGTCGGCGTTGAAGGCGGTGCAGACCAGCGGATGGATCTGGATCGCCTTGCCCTCGACGAGCACCGGCTCGAACGCCTGGATGCCCAGACGGTGGAGGGTCGGGGCCCGGTTGAGCATCACCGGATGCTCCTTGATCACGTCTTCGAGCACGTCCCACACCTGCGGGCGGCGACGCTCGACCATCCGCTTGGCGGACTTGATGTTCTGCGCCAGTTCGAGGTCGACGAGCCGCTTCATCACGAACGGCTTGAACAGCTCGAGCGCCATCAGCTTCGGCAGACCGCACTGGTGCAGCCGCAGCGTCGGCCCGGCGACGATCACGGAACGACCGGAGTAGTCGACGCGCTTGCCGAGCAGGTTCTGACGGAACCGTCCCTGCTTGCCCTTGAGCATGTCCGACAGCGACTTCAGCGGGCGGTTGCCCGGACCGGTGACCGGCCGGCCGCGACGGCCGTTGTCGAACAGTGCGTCGACGGCCTCCTGCAGCATCCGCTTTTCGTTGTTGACGATGATCTCGGGAGCACCGAGATCGAGCAGGCGCTTGAGCCGGTTGTTGCGGTTGATCACCCGGCGGTAGAGGTCGTTGAGGTCGGAGGTGGCGAACCGGCCACCGTCGAGCTGGACCATCGGGCGCAGCTCCGGCGGGATCACCGGGACGACCTCGAGGATCATCGCCTTCGGATCGTTCGAACGCCGGCCGTGCTCGTCACGGCGGTTGAAGGCGGTGACGATCTTCAGCCGCTTGATCGCCTTCTGCTTGCGCTGGGCGCTGAGCGGCTTGCGGCCTTCCTGCGGGTCGATCGCGCCGCGCAGGCGCTCCTCTTCGACGTCGAAGTCGATCCGGTCGATCAGCGACTTGATCGCGTCAGCGCCCATCCCACCTTCGAAGTAGTCGCCGTAGCGGTCGCGCAGCTCGCGCCACAGCAGTTCGTCGTCGATGATCTTGCGTGCGTGGAGGTCCTTGAACTCGTCCCACGTCCGCTTGAGCAACTCGATCTCGGCGTCACCGCGCTCACGGATCGACTGTGCGTCGCGCTCGGCGGCGCGCTGGCGGGCCTTGACGTCGGAGTCCTTGGCGCCGTCGGCCTCGAGCCGGCCGACCTCGGCCTCGGCGTCCTTGAACCGGCGATCGATCGCCAGCTCGACTTCCTTGCGGACCGCGTCGAGCTCCTCGAGCAGTTCGTTCTCGAGGTTCTGCTGATCCTCGTGGCGCTTGTCGGCGTCGACCCAGGTGACCAGGTTGGCGGCGAAGTAGATGACCTTCTCCAGCTGCTTGGCCTTGAGCTCTTCCTTCGGCTCGATCCCGGCGAGGAGATAGGCGAGCCACGAACGGGTGCCGCGCAGGTACCAGATGTGGACGACCGGCGCGGCGAGCTCGATGTGGCCCATCCGCTCGCGGCGGACCTTCGAACGGGTCACCTCGACGCCGCAGCGCTCACAGATGATCCCCTTGAACCGGACGCGCTTGTACTTACCGCAGTAGCACTCCCAGTCGCGGGTCGGCCCGAAGATCTTCTCGCAGAACAGCCCGTCCTTCTCCGGACGCAGCGTCCGGTAGTTGATCGTCTCGGGCTTCTTCACTTCACCGTGTGACCACAGGCGGATGTGGTCGGCCGTCGCCAGACCGATCCGCAGTTGGTCGAACATGTTCACGTCAAGCATTGCTTCCCCTGCCTGCCTCGTCGCCGTTGGTCGTCAGATGTGTCGTGTGGGGGGATGTGACCATCAGTACGCACGCTCGCGGCGGCGCTCACGGTCGTCGTCGTCGGAGCCACGCTCCGGCCGGCTGATGTCGATGCCGAGTTCCTCGGCGGTGCGGAAGACGTCCTCGTCGAGCTCACGCATCTCGATCTCGGCTCCGTCCTCGGCGAGCACCTCGACGTTGAGGCACAGCGCCTGCATCTCCTTCATCAACACCTTGAAGGATTCGGGGATGCCCGGCTCCGGGATGTTCTCGCCCTTGACGATCGCCTCGTAGACCTTCACCCGGCCGAGCACGTCGTCGGACTTGATCGTCAGCAGCTCCTGCAAGCAGTACGCCGCTCCGTAGGCCTCGAGCGCCCACACTTCCATCTCACCGAAGCGCTGGCCGCCGAACTGGGCCTTACCGCCGAGCGGCTGCTGGGTGATCATCGAGTACGGGCCGGTCGAGCGGGCATGGATCTTGTCGTCGACCAGGTGAGCGAGCTTCAAGATGTACATGTAGCCGACCGTCACCGGCTGGTCGTAGACGTCGCCGGTGCGGCCGTTGTACAGCGGGGTCTTGCCGTTGTCGCGGATCAGACGAACGCCATCGGCGCTCTCCGGGTTGAGATTCTGGAAGATCGTCTGGATCGTCGGGTGACGCCCGGCCTGCTCCTCTTCGTCCCAGTGGGCGCCGTCGAACACCGGGGTGGCGATGAACGTCGACGGCTGGGTGGACGGGCGGGTCTTGTTCTCGGTACCGCGGATCGGCGTATCGCCGACCGGATGGCCGTCGACGTCCCAGCCCCAGCGGGCGGCGTAGCCGAGGTGGGCTTCGAGCACCTGACCGACGTTCATCCGGGACGGAACGCCGAGCGGGTTGAGGATGATGTCGACGGAGGTGCCGTCGGCGAGGTACGGCATGTCCTCGATCGGGAGGATCTTGGAGATGACGCCCTTGTTGCCGTGACGCCCGGCGAGCTTGTCGCCGACCGAGATCTTGCGCTTCTGGGCGACGTAGACCCGGACCAACTGGTTCACGCCGGGGGGCAGCTCATGGCCGTCCTCGCGGGTGAACACCTTGACGTCGATCACCTTGCCGTTCTCCCCGTGGGGGACCTTGAGGCTGGTGTCTCGAACCTCGCGGGCCTTCTCGCCGAAGATCGCCCGCAGCAGGCGCTCTTCCGGGGTCAGCTCGGTCTCGCCCTTCGGGGTCACCTTGCCGACGAGCACATCGCCCGGACCGACCTCGGCGCCGACGCGGATGATGCCGCGGTCGTCGAGGTCGCGGAGGATGTCCTCGGACAGGTTGGGGATGTCACGGGTGATCTCTTCCGGACCGAGCTTGGTGTCGCGAGCATCGACTTCGTGCTCGTGGATGTGGATCGACGTCAGCACGTCGTCCTTGACCAGCCGCTCGGAGAGGATGATCGCGTCCTCGAAGTTGTAGCCCTCCCACGGCATCAGGGCGACGAGCAGGTTCTTGCCCAGGGCGAGCTCGCCCATGTCGGTCGAGGGACCGTCGGCGATGATCTCGCCCTTGGCCAGCTTCTGGCCCTCGGTCACCCGCGGCACCTGGTTGATGCAGGTGTCCTGGTTGGACCGGCGGAACTTGGCCAGGCGGTACACCTTGCGGCCCTGGGTGGCGTACTGCACGGTGATCGAGTCACCGGAGACCTCGAGCACCTCGCCCGCTTCGGGGGCGAAGATCAGGTCGGCGGCGTCACGCGCGGCGCGGGCCTCGATGCCGGTACCGATGTACGGCGCCTCGGCGCGCACCAGCGGGACGGCCTGCTTCTGCATGTTCGCCCCCATCAGGGCGCGGTTGGCATCGTCGTGCTCGAGGAAGGGGATCAGCGCGGCGCCGACGGAGACGATCTGCTTCGGCGAGACGTCCATGATGTCGACCTCGTCCGGACGGACGTAGCCGATGTCGGTGGTGGCGCCGAAGAAGCTCTCCGCTTCGAGCATCTGCTTGAGCTGCTCGAGGTTCGCCGCCTGCGGGGAGCGGCGGACGAGGACGCGGTCCTGGCGGAACGTGCCGTCCGGGTTGAGCGGCGTGTTCGCCTGGGCGACGACGTACTGCTCCTCCTCGTCGGCCGCCATGTAGACGACCTCGTCGGTCACCTTGCCGTTGATCACCTTGCGGTACGGCGTCTCGATGAAGCCGAACTCGTTGACCCGTGCGTAGGTCGCCAACGCGCCGATCAGACCGATGTTCGGGCCTTCCGGGGTCTCGATCGGGCACATCCGGCCGTAGTGGGAGAAGTGCACGTCTCGGACTTCGAAGCCGGCCCGCTCGCGCGACAGACCGCCCGGGCCGAGCGCGGAGAGGCGCCGGCGGTGGGTCAGGCCCGACAACGGGTTGACCTGGTCCATGAACTGCGACAGCTGGGAGGTTCCGAAGAACTCCTTGATCGCGGCGACGACCGGACGGATGTTGATCAGCGACTGAGGCGTGATCGCCTCGACGTCCTGGGTCGTCATCCGCTCACGGACGACGCGCTCCATCCGCGACAGGCCGATCCGGACCTGGTTCTGGATCAGCTCGCCGACCGAACGGATCCGGCGGTTGGCGAAGTGGTCCTGGTCGTCGAGTCGGTAGCCCGGCTCCTGCTTGACGAGGTGGAGCATGTAGGTGATGGTCGCCATCACCTCGATCCGGCTGAGGACGTCGGAATCCGGCTCGGGCTTGTCGAACAGTTCGCCGGACAGGCCGAACAGTTCAGCGAGGCGTTCGACTTCCTTGCCGAGCTTGCGGTTGAGCTTGTACCGGCCGACCCGGCTGAGGTCGTAGCGGCGGTTCTCGAAGAACGCATTGCGGAAGTAGGCGCGTGCCGACTCGACGGTCGGCGGCTCGCCGGGGCGGGCGCGCTTGTAGATCTCGACCAGCGACTCGTCCTGGGTCGGAGCGACGTGGCGGTCCTTCTCCCACTGACCCTCGAGGAAGTCGAAGTAGCCGACGAACCGCTCGAGGAAGCCCGGCGCGTGCTCCTCGTCGTAGCCGAGGGCGCGCAGGATGGTGAAGATGCTCATCCGGCGCTTGCGGGCGACACGGGTGCCGGCGGTGACGTCCTTACCCGGCTTCTGCTCGACGTCGAACTCGAGCCATTCACCGCGGTACGGGTGGATCGTGCCCTTGACGAGCTGGTGCTTCGACAGGTTGCGGAGGCGGAACCGCTCGCCCGGCTCGAAGATCACGCCCGGGGACCGCACGAGCTGCGACACGACGACGCGCTCGGTGCCGTTGATGATGAAGGTGCCCTTGTCGGTCATCATCGGGAAGTCGCCCATGAAGACCGTCTGCTCCTTGATCTCGCCGGTGTTGCGGTTCATGAACCGGGCACGGACGAAGATCGGGGCGGAGAAGGTCATGTCCTTCTCCTTGCACTCTTCCACCGAGAACTTCGGCGGCGGCCGGAGATCCTCGTCGTCCGGATCGAACTCCAGCTCCAGCTGGAGCGCCTCGCTGAAGTCCTTGATCGGCGAGATGTCGCGGAAGGTCTCGGCAAGCCCCTCGTGCAGGAACCACTCGAAGCTGGCCCGCTGAATCGCAATCAGATCGGGGAGCTCGAGCGGCTCGGAGAGGTTGGCGAACGAGTACCGCTCGCGATGGGTGGATCGAGTGGCCAAGGCTTACTCCTCCGGAGCGGACAGCGAACAACCCCGGGCGCGACAGGTCAACGCCAGGGAATGAACGACAACAGGGCGACGCACGGCAACCGAAGATCCTATGCCGTGCACACGCACAACGTCAACCAGCCCGGACACACGGGCGGGACGCAACAACGAATTGCGCCGCACGGTAAAGGACGCGCACGTGTTCGTCAAGCACCTACGGCCGGACCGTTTGACCCAATCGAGACGCTGAGCGGTTGGAGAACCGCCTGTCGTGTCGAAAACGCGAAGGACCCGGCGCTGCTCGCGCCGGGTCCTGCCGATCGCGACGGTCGTCCGCAAAGCGGACGACCGCCTCGGTCACTTGACTTCGACGGCCGCGCCGGCCTCTTCGAGCTTGGCCTTGGCCTTCTCGGCGTCGTCCTTGTTGACCTTCTCGAGGACGGCCTTGGGGGCGGCGTCGACGAGGTCCTTGGCCTCCTTCAGGCCCAGGCTGGTCAGCTCGCGCACGACCTTGATGACCTGGATCTTCTGGGCGCCGGCGGAGGAGAGCACGACGTCGAATTCGTCCTTCTCCTCCTCGACCGGAGCGGCGGCAGCGCCGCCACCGGCGGCGGCAGCGACGGCGACCGGGGCGGCTGCGGTCACGCCGAACTTCTCCTCGAACGAGGAGAGCAGCTCGGAGAGCTCGAGCACGGTCATGGAAGAAATGGCGTCGAGGATGTCGTCCTTGGTGAGAGCCATGGTGGATTGCTCCTTAGCAATGCGAGGGTTGTTCAGTACCGGGGTGGCGGACGGCTCGTCCGCCGGGGAGCGCAGCGCGGCTCAGGCCGCTTCGCGCTGATCGATGAGTGCCTTGAGCCCGTAGGCGAAGTTGCGCGGCAGGGCCTGCAGCAGGCCTGCCATCTTCGTCATCGGGGCCTGGAAGGCGCCGGCGAGTTCGAGCCAGCAGGACATCGCGCGACGGCAGGTCGGCGAGTGCCTGGACGTCGGTGGCCGACAGCATCTTGCCGCCGAGGGCGCCGCCTTTGACGACGAGCAACGGGTTGGTCCGGGCGAAGTCGCGCAGTGCCTTGGCGGCAGCGGCGACGTCTCCGTCGACGAAGGCGACAGCGGTCGGACCGACGAGCAGATCGTCGAGGCCACGATGCCGGCGTCCTGTGCTGCACGGCGCACGAGGGTGTTCTTGTACACCTTGTACTCCGCCCCTGCGGGACGCAGTGCCGTTCGCAACTGGGCCAGCTGCCCGACGCTGAGGCCGCGGTACTCGGTCAAGAGCACGGCCTCCGACGCCTGGATCTTCTCGCGTCACCTCGGTGACGACAGCAACCTTGCCTGGTCTGGGGTTCTCCATGTTCACCTCCTCTGCTACGACTCGGGGTGCTCGCAATGCATGCGAACACCACGAGGAGCGAAGGCAACCCATGGGATCCACCTCGGCTGGCGGACCTCTCGGTCCATTACCCACCTCTCGGTGGACCAACGGTCTCTGGCGAGCGACCGGTTTTCGGTTGTGGTGCAGGTTACCGACCGGCGATGCGGTCGGCGCCCGGCGAGATCAGACCGTGTCCGGGCGGAGACGGTTGGTGTCGACCTTGATCCCCGGACCCTGGGTCGAGGAGAACGCGATCTTGCGCAGGTAACGGCCCTTGGCGGAGGCCGGCTTGGCCCGCTGGAGCTCGTCGAGCAGTGCCCGGAAGTTCGACTCGAGCGCGTCGACGGTGAAGCTCACCTTGCCGATCGGCACGTGGATGTTGCCGTAGCGGTCGGTGCGGTACTCGACCTTGCCGCCCTTGAACTCGGTCACGGCGCGGGCGACGTCGGTGGTCACGGTGCCGGTCTTCGGGTTCGGCATCAGGCCGCGGGGGCCGAGCGCTCGGCCCAGCCGACCGACGAGCGGCATCAGATCCGGGGTGGCGATCGCCACGTCGAAGTTGAAGTTGCCCTTTTCGATCTCGGCTGCGAGGTCGTCCGAACCGACCAGGTCGGCGCCGGCGTCGCGGGCGGCCTGGGCGGCCTCGCCGTTGGCGAACACCGCCACCCGGACGTCCTTACCGGTGCCCGACGGCAGCCCGACGGTGCCGCGGACCATCTGGTCGGCCTTGCGCGGATCGACGCCGAGGCGGACGGCGGCTTCGACGGTCTCGTCGAACTTCGCGCTGGCGACGGACTTGACCAGTTCCAGCGCCTCGGTCGGGGTGAACTGCTGGTCGCGGTCGAAACGCTTGAGCGCGTCAGCCTGCTTCTTGGATTGCGCCATGGTGGCTCCCTCGGTGTCGTGCCCGGCCGGCGAGGTGTTCCGGTCGAGGCGGTGATTGACGATATCGAACTGGTCGGAAGCGAGGACCCGGACCGTGCCGGTCTCGACGGTGCTCAGCCGACCCTGAGGCCCATCGAGCGGGCCGTGCCCCGGACCTGCTGCTTGGCGGCCTCGAGGTCGTTGGCGTTGAGGTCCGGCATCTTGATCTTGGCGACCTCTTCGATGTCGGACTCGCTGACCCGACCGGCGACCTCTTTGCCGGGGTTCTTCGAACCCGACGGGATTCCCGCCTTCTGGCGGAGCAGCACCGGGGTCGGCGGGGTCTTGAGCACGAAGGTGAACGAGCGATCCTCGAACACGGTGATCTCGACCGGGATGATCGTCCCGACCTGGGCCTCGGTGGCCGCGTTGTACTGCTTGACGAATTCCATGATCGGCACGCCGTGCGGACCGAGCGCGGTGCCGACCGGGGGTGCCGGCGTGGCCTTGCCCGCCGGGATCTGGATCTTGACGACGGCCGCGACCTTCTTCTTCGCCATCGGGGTTACTCCTTGCTACAGCTTCGAACGGTGGTGGTGGTTAGAGCTTCGAGACCTGGGCGAAGTCCATCTCGACGAGGGTCTCTCGTCCGAAGATGTTCACCAGCACCTTGAGCTTCATGTGATCCGGGTTGATCTCGGCGACCTGGCCGGAGAAATCGGCGAACGGGCCTTCCTTGACCCGGACGCTCTCGCCCACCTCGTACTCGAGCTTGGGCTTGCGCCGCGGGGTGGCCTCCTGGCCGTCCCCCTTGGCGGAGAGGAAGGTGTCGACCTCACGCCGCGAGAGCGGGGTCGGCTTCTTGTCGAAACGGGCCTGACCGACGAAGCCGGTGACGCCCGGGGTGTTGCGGATGCAATACCAGGAGGAGTCGTCCATCTCGCAGCGGACGAGCAGATAGCCGGGGAAGACCTTCTTCTGGACGGTCTGCTTGCGGCCGTTCTTGAACTCGACGACCTCTTCCATGGGGATGACGACCTCGAAGATCATCTCCTCCATGTTCATCGACTGGATCCGGGCCTCGAGGTTGGCCTTGACCTTCTTCTCGTAGCCGGACTGGCTGTGGATGACGTACCACTGGCCGGCACGCAGCCAGGGCGAGTCGACCGGCTGCTCCTCGGCCTCTTCGTCGTCGTCGGACTCGGCGTCCTCGCGCAGGTCGAAGGTCGCATCGGGCTCCGTCGGCGTCTCGGCGTCGGTCGCCGAGGACTCGTCGGTGACCGTTTCGTCGGTCTCGTCGACGGTCTCGTCGATCGTGTCGGACATCGTTTCGTCTGTCATCGTCAGCTCCGGTACAGCCAGCTGGAGAAGATGCCGAACAACGCGTCGAGGCCGCCGACATAGGCGACGAACACCAGCACCGTGACGAGCACGACGATGGAGTACTTGCGTACCTCCGGCCAGGTCGGCCAGGCGACTTTGCGCAGCTCGGCTCGGGCCTCGCGGAAGTACTGGAACAACGACGTCCGCTCGTCGTCCTGCCGGCGGGGGGCGTTCTGACGGGCGGCGCGCGTCGGCGCGCCCTGCTCGTTGAGGGCACCCATCTTGCGAAGCTGACGCTTCTGCTCGCGATTGAGGTCGGTGGACATCGTCTACTCGTGGTTCATCGATCGTCTAAGGGCAGGGCAGGAGGGACTCGAACCCCCGACCGTCGGTTTTGGAGACCGATGCTCTACCAACTGAGCTACTGCCCTCTGGGGGCGCTGCCACGCTACCAGCGGCCACCGCCGGGCGGACCTACGGCCCACCCGGCGTGGCGATCAGCGCGTTTCCTTGTGGACCGTGTGTTTGCGGTCGTTGGAGCAGTACTTCTTCATCTCGAGTCGCTCGCGATCGTTGATCTTCGACTTCATCGTGATGTAGTTGCGCCGCTTGCATTCGGTGCACTCGAGGGTGATCTTCACCCGCTTGTCGTTCTTCGGCATGGCTCATTCCCTCACTTGAGGATCTTGGTGACGCGACCGGCGCCGACGGTACGACCACCCTCACGAATGGCGAAACGCAACCCCTCGTCCATCGCGATCGGCTTACCCAACTCCACCGTCATCGCCACGTTGTCACCCGGCATCACCATCTCCGTCCCCTCCGGCAACTGCACCGTCCCCGTGACGTCAGTCGTCCGGAAGAAGAACTGCGGCCGATAGTTGTTGAAGAACGGCTTGTGCCGCCCACCCTCGTCCTTGTTCAGAACGTAGACCTGACCCTCGAAGTTGGTGTGCGGCGTAATGCTCCCCGGCTTGCACAACACCTGCCCACGCTCAACATCTTCCTTCTTCGTCCCACGCAGCAACGCCCCGATGTTGTCACCCGCCTGACCCTCATCGAGCAACTTGCGGAACATCTCCACACCCGTACACGTCGTCTTCTGCGTGTTACGCAACCCGACGATCTCAACTTCGTCACCGGTGTGCACCTTGCCCTGCTCCACTTTGCCGGTGACCACCGTGCCACGACCAGTGATCGTGAACACATCCTCGATCGGCATCAAGAACGGCTTGTCCAACTCACGCACCGGCTCAGGAACCGACTCATCACACGCCGTCATCAACTCCATGATCTTTTCCTGCCACGACGCGTCACCCTCCAACGCCTTCAACGCCGACACACGCACCACCGGACAGTTGTCGCCATCGAACTCCTGCTCGGTGAGCAACTCGCGCACCTCGAGCTCGACCAACTCCAACAACTCCTCATCATCAACCATGTCCGCCTTGTTCAACGCGACCACGATGTACGGAACCCCGACCTGACGAGCGAGCAACACATGCTCACGCGTCTGAGGCATCGGACCATCAGTCGCCGCAACCACCAAGATCGCACCATCGACCTGCGCCGCACCAGTGATCATGTTCTTGATGTAATCGGCATGACCCGGCATGTCGACATGCGCATAGTGCCGGTTCGCGGTCTCGTACTCGATGTGGGCGATCGAGATCGTGATCCCCCGAGCCTTCTCCTCCGGCGCCTTGTCGATCTGATCGAACGGCGTGTACGACGCCAAACCCCGATCAGCCAACGTCTTCGAAATAGCAGCCGTCAACGTCGTCTTACCATGGTCGATGTGACCCATCGTGCCAATGTTGACGTGCGGCTTGGTGCGCTCGAACTTTGCCTTGCTCATGTTGCAGACGCTCTCTTTGAACCGGGGTGCACTGACGTTGACTGGTAGCGGCGATCGGGATCGAACCGATGACCTTCCGATTATGAGCCGGATGCTCTGACCAACTGAGCTACGCCGCCAGGGCCTTGCCGACCACCCGGTGGACCCGGGAGGGCTGGTCGAGCCCTCTGTGGGAATCGAACCCACGACACCAGCCTTACCATGGCTGTGCTCTGCCGACTGAGCTAAGAGGGCGGGCGCGGCAGGGCCGCGGACCGGGGAGCAAGCATAGCGTGGCGAGCGCTTCGGCGGCCAGGCAGATCGACGACGGGGACGCGGCTCGCCACGCCCGCCGGGCCGACCGATTGTGGCCCGCGTTTCGCCAGCCGGCGCGGATGGGTCCGCCGAGTAACGTCGCCGGCTCGATGGGAGAGCTGTCCTTGCGGACCGCAGTGCTCGACGACGCCGAGCAGATGCGGGAGATCTACAACCACTACGTGATCCACTCGACGGCGACGTTCGACCTGGTGCCGCGCACGGTCGAGGACCAGCGGGAGTGGCTGCTCGCCCGCCAAGGCGTGTTCGCCGCGATCGTCGCCGTCGACGGCGGCGAGGTCGTCGGCTTCGCCTCGCTCTCGCCGTACAAGGAGCGCCCCGCCTACCGCACGACGGTCGAGGACTCGATCTACGTCCGCGCCGAGGAGCACGGGCGGGGGGTCGGGCGGTTGCTGCTGTCCCATCTGGTCGGCGTCGCCCGGGCGTCGGGGTTCCATGCGATCATCGGGCGGATCGAGGCCGGCGGGACCGCCAGCAGGGCGCTGCACCAGGCCTGCGGCTTCGAGCTGGTCGGGATCGAACGCGAAGTCGGGCGGAAGTTCAATCGCTGGCTGTCGGTGGCGGTGATGCAGTGCCTGCTCGGCGAACGCTGAACGGCGGGGCCGACAACGAGCCCGCTCAGTGCTGGCGGTCGCGTTCCATCTCGAGCCGGGCGGCGAACACGGCGGCTTCCGTGCGACGCTCCATCCCCAGCTTGGAGAGCAGGTTGGAGACGTAGTTCTTGACCGTCTTCTCGGCGAGCAGGATCTCGTTGGCGATCTGGCGGTTGGTGTAGCCGAGGGCGATCAGATCGAGGATCCTCCGCTCCTGCGGGCTGAGCGAGGACAGCCGCTTGTCCTCCGGGGCGGGATCGCGCAGCCGACTGAGGACGCGTTCGGTGATCGCCGGGTCGAGCAGCGATTCGCCCGCCGCCACCTTGCGGACGGCCGAGACGAGTTCGTTGCCCCGGATCTGTTTGAGCACGTAGCCCGACGCACCGGCCATGATCGACTCGAACAAGGCCTCGTCGTCGCTGTAGGAGGTCAGCATCAGACAGCGCAGCTCCGGCATCCTGCTGCGCAGCTCGCGACAGACCTCGACCCCGTTGCCGTCGGGGAGCCTGACGTCGAGCACGGCGACGTCGGGGCGGGTGGCCGGAACGCGGGCGATCGCCTCCGCCGCCGTCGACGCCTCGCCGACGATCGTGATCCCACCGTCAGCGGTGAGCAGGTCGGCGACGCCGCGCCGGACGACCTCGTGATCGTCGAGGAGGAAGACGTCGATCGCGCGGACATCGGTCATGGTTCGCAGTGAACCAGCCGTCCGGCGTTCCCGCCAGGGACCTTCGTCCCTGGTGAACGCCGAAGCCGATCGGCGACGTTGGTCGGCGGAGGTAGTGGAATGCTGGTCGTGCCGGACAACGTCGCCGGGGTCGTGCTCGAGTCGTCACCGGACGGCATCGCGATCTCCGATCTGGACGGTCGGATCATGCTGGTCAACCAGCGGATGCTCGAGCTGTTCGGCTACGAGCGGAGCGAGCTCGTGGGTCGGTCGATCGACATCCTGGTCCCGACCGAGGCTCGCCCGCAGCACCTCGACGACCGGCTCGGATACGTCGGAAATCGCCGGGTGCGGCCGATGGGCGAGGTGATCGACCTCTGCGGGCAGCGGCGCGACGGAAGCCGCTTCCCGGTCGAGATCTCGCTCTCGCCGGTCGAGACCACCATCGGCGAGTTGGTGATCTCGGTCGTCCGCGACGTCGGCGCCCGTTTCGCACTCCAAGCAGAGCTGCAACAGGCACGGCTGCGCTCGTCGTTGGCCGAGGACCGCGAGCGGATCGCTCGCGACCTCCACGACCACGTGATCCAGCGATTGTTCGCCGACGGGCTGAGCATCCAGTCGATCCTCGGTCGGGTCGACGACGACGTCCGCCTCCGGTTGCAGGCAGTGCTCGACGACCATGACGACGCGATCCGGCAGATCCGGACCACGATCCTCGCCCTCTCCGGGTCGAGGGGCGGCGAACGGAGCCTGCGCCTGGCGGTGTTCGAGATCGTCGACCAGACGACGGAGGTGCTCGGCTTCCGTCCGTCGGTGCGGATGGACGGGGTGCTCGATGACCGCTTCGACGACGACGTGCGCAGCGACGTCCTCGCCGCCGTGCGCGAGTCGCTGAGCAATGCCGCCCGCCACTCGCGTGCCTCGTCGATCCGGGTCGAGCTCGCCGCCGGCCCGGCCGAGCTCGAGCTCTCGGTCCGCGACGACGGGATCGGGATCGGGACCGGATCGCGCCGAGCGGGCAGCGGGCTGGCGGCGATCACGGCGCGGGCGACGGTGCGCGGCGGTCGCTGTACCGCCGAATCGGCGGACGGCGGAGGCACGATCATCCGCTGGTCGGTGCCGATCGACTGATCGTCGTGCCGTTCGGGACTTTGGTCCCGGAGCGTCGGGCCCGCCTGCCCTATGGCCGGCTGACGCCGGCGACGACCCTCGACGACGATGAACAGTGACGAACGTACGGTCTTCAGCCTCGGCGCCTTTGCGGTTGCCGTCGGCGCCATATCCCTCGCGGTGGTCGCGATCTTCCTCGTCCGCGACGGCGGCGGCGACGCCAGCGCGGGACCCGCCCCGGCGTCGATCGACGTCGAGCTCGGCGAGTTCTCGATCACCCCGTCATCGCTCGACATACCGGCCGAGGGAGCCCGGCTGCGGGTGACGAACACCGGCTCGATGGTCCACAACTTCGCCGTTCCCCAGCTCGGGATCGACACCGGCGACCTCAACCCGGGCGCGAGCACGACCGTCACCGTCGACGGCGGCGAGGTCGGGATGTACGACGTGATCTGCACGATCCCCGGGCACGCGGACTCGGGGATGAAGGCAATGGTCCACGTCGGGATGGGCGGCGGGATGACCACGGCAGCCCAGGACGGCGGCCAGCCGGTGATGGATCCGGAGGAGATGGACCGGATGATGGAGGAGGTCGCCCTCCGGTTCCCGGCGGAGACCGCCGGCCACGGCGGCGAGCCGCTCGAGCCGACGATCCTCGCCGACGGCACCAAGCGTTTCGAACTGACCGCCGAGATCGTCGACTGGGAGGTCGAGCCGGGCAAGATCGTCAAGGCCTGGACCTACAACGGCGTCGTGCCCGGCCCCGAGATCCACGTCGACGTCGGCGACAAGGTCGCAGGTGGTGCTGACACAACCAGCTGCCCGAGTCGACCGTCGATCCACTTCCACGGCGTCCGGGTGCCGAACGCGATGGACGGCGTCGACCCGTACACGCAGGACCCGATCAAGCCCGGGGAGACGTTCACCTACGAGTTCACCGCCGATCGAGCCGGCGGTCGGCATGTACCACTCGCACCACGACGCCCAGATCCAGGTCCCCAACGGGCTGTTCGGAGCGTTCCTGATCGGCGAGATGCCGATGCCCGCAGGAGCTCGTCGACGAGGGCTACGACCAACGTCGACCAGCAGGTCAACATGGTCCTCAACGACGCCGGCACGATCGGGCTGTCGCTCAACGGCAAGAGCTTCCCCGCCACCGAGGCGTACATCGATGCAGGTCGGCGACGTGATGCTGGTCAACTACTTCAACGAGGGGCTGATGGCGCACCCGATGCACCTGCACCAGCCGATCGGCTGGATCATCGCCAAGGACGGGATCCCGCTCGAGGTCCCGATGCCCGGCGACACGATCAACGATCGCCCCCGGCGAGCGCTACACGGTGCTGTACAAGGCCGAGGACGCCGGGCGTGTGGGCCTGGCACTGCCACATCCTCAACCACGCCGAAGGACCGACGGGCATGTTCGGGATGGTCACCGCCCTGATCGTCGAGGAGTGACGAGGTGCTGTGAGGCGGACCCGGCCGGGCGAAGTGCCGGACAGCACTGATTCAGTGCATCGACTGATCGAGGTTCAGCTACTGTCCTCACCGTGCCGAGCCCGGGTGCCGCCGACCAGCCCTCGACCCAGACACGTTCCGAGCCACCGACTCGGGCGGAGATCGATCCCTCGACGATCCTGACGGCGACGGAGTTCGCTGCGTCGTTGGCCGCGCTGACCCGGCGCCAGGTGCGGGGCCTCGCCGAGAAGTCCGGGGTGCCGCGCTCGACGATCAGCAGCTGGACCACCGGTCAGCACGTGCCGAACCCGAACCAGATCGACCAACTCCGCCGTCTGCTCGCCGCAGTCGGGCTGGCCGACGGCCAGCAGACGGCATGGACCGAGGCTGCGCTTCGGGTCCGCCGTTCGCCGGGTCAGCGTGGTCCGGACCGGACCCGCAGCGCCCCGTACCTCGGTCTCGAGCCGTTCGCCGAGACCGACGCCGATCGGTTCTTCGGGCGTGAGGACGTCGTCGCTGCAGTCGTCGACCAGGTACAGGCGGTGCGACACGATCCGGCCGTCGAGCATCGGGTGGTGTTCCTCGTCGGCGCCTCCGGCGAGGGCAAGTCCTCGATCGTCCGAGCCGGCGTCGCCGTCGCCCTCGCCGCGCTCCCGGAGACGACGGTGAGCGTCATCTCCCCGACCTTCGACGAGGGGACCGTGCTCGACGGTGCCGGGGCCGACCAGGTCGTGATCGTCGACCAATTCGAGGAGGTGTTCAGCTCCGCACGCACCGACCTGCTCACCTCGATCGTCTCGGCGAGCGCCGCCGACGGCGGCCCGACGGTCCTCGCCGCCGTCCGCTCCGACTTCTACCCGCGTCTGATCGAGCTCCCGGCGTTCACCGCCTCGCTCGTGTCGCACCAGCTCGTGCTCTCCCCGATGGATCACGAGAGCATGCGCCGGGCGATCGTCGAGCCGGCTCGGCGCGCCGGTGTCGACATCGAGCCGGGCTTGGTCGAGATGATGCTCAACGACGTCGCGCCGGCGACCTCGCTCGACGACCGGCCGAACATCGGTGTGCTCCCACTGCTCTCGCATGCCCTGCTGGAGACCTGGAGCAGGGGCAGCGGACGGCAGCTCCAGGTCGCCGACTATGTCGCGCTCGGCGGCCTCAACGGAGCGATCGAGAAGACTGCCGAGCTCGCCTACGGCAAGCTCGATCCGCTCGGCGCAGAGGCCGCCCGCGACCTGTTCCGCCGGTTGGTCAACATCGACGCCGACGGGCTGATCACCCGCCGTCACGCCGGGCTCGACGAGATCGCCGAGGCCGACGGCGGTGACGGTCTGCTGACCTCGGTGATGTGGCACTTCGTCGAGGCCCGCCTGCTCACCGTCGAGGCGACCACCATCACCCTCAGCCACGAGGTGCTGCTGCGCGCCTGGTCCCGACTCCGGTCGTGGGTCTCCGACGAACGAGACGACATCCGCCTTCATCGAGAGTTGGCGGCGGTCGCCGGTGGATGGTCGGAGAGCGGCGACGACGAGGGCGGCCTGCTCGCCGGTGGACGGCTCGAGCGGGCACGCACCTGGCTCGCCTCACCGGTCGGGTCACGCCTCGCCGGGCCGGACGAGCGCCGCCTGATCGAGGCCAGCGAAGAACGAGCACGCCGACGTGCGGCGCAGGATCGGCGGCGGTTCCGCCGGCTGGTCGCTCTTGCCGCGGCCACCTCCGCAGCGGCGCTGATCGCCGGCATCGCCACCATCGACGCCTCGAACAGCCGCCGCGAGGCGCAGGACGCCCGGATCGAGGCGGAGGTCCGCGACCTGTCGAACCGCGCGAGCACCGTCGCCGATCCGTACGTCGCTGCCTTCTACGCGCTCGAGGCGACCCAGTGGACCGACTCACCGCTGACCGTCGCCCGATCGGCGTGGCTCCGATCGGCGCAGCGGATCGGCCGCCTGTCGCTGTTCCGATCGGGGTTCGATCTCGAGTTCGCCGCCGCCGATCTGGCCTTCAGTCCCGACGGGAAGTTGCTCGCAGCACTCGGTCGCGACGGCGCGATCCGGCTGATCGACCCGATCTCACGCGAGTCGGTGGCATCGTCGGAGCCGACACCGATCGGAACCGCACTGGCCTGGAGCCCCGACGGCGACCGGATCGTCACCTCCCGAGCCGATGGCACGATCAGCGTGTTCTCGGCCGAGACGCTGGCCGACGCCCCGGCGACGACCGACGTGGCGACGACGACGGCCAACGACGTCACCTTCAGCCCGGACGGCTCGACGATCGCGGTGACCAACAACGAAGGCTCGTTGGTGCTGCTCGACGCCGACTCGCTCGAACCCCGCGGCGAGCCGATCAGCACCGGCAGCGGGGCTGCGCAGCGCGTCTGCCTGGCATCCCGACGGAACGATGATCGCGACGACGAACTTCCTCGGCGAGCTGACGATGGTCGACCCTCGCGTGGAGCACCGGTCCGTTCGGTGCTCCTCGCCGGCGGAGTGGTCGCCAACGGCCTGGCGTGGAATCCCGACGGCACGGTCGTCGCCGTGACCAGTTCGGATGGGATGGTGCGGTACTTCGAGCCGTCCGCACTCGAGCAACTCGGCCCACCGGTGTCGACCGGATCGAGCTACGCGCTGAACGTGATCTGGAGCCCGGACGGGTCGCGGCTCGCCGGCAGCAACCAGGACGGCAAGTTGCGGGTGTTCACCGCCGTCGATCATCTGCCGACCGGTGACCCCGTGCTGACCGGGACCGGCGGGACCAGCGCGATCGCCTGGAGCCCGTCCGACGACCTGATCGTCACCGCCAACGAAGACGGCAACATCCGCTTCTTCGAGGTTCCCCGACCCGTCGAGCGGTCGACGATCTACGGCGCACGTGCGGCGCTCAGCCCCGACGGCACGACGCTCGTGACGACCAACTTCGACGACACGATCCGGATGTACGACACGGCTGCGCTCGAGCCGATCGGTGATCTCGTCCCCGCCGGTGGGACCGACCTCTCTGCGATCGCCTGGAGTCCCGACGGCGAGCGGATCGCCGTCGGATCCACCTCCGGAGAGGTGTCGACCTTCGACCGTTCCGATCCGAGCTCGAGGCGGCTCGTCGACGAAGGTTCCGACGATCCGGTGAGCTGGATCGGCTGGACCGGCGACGGATCGGCGGTGGCCACGGCGAGCGCCGGTGGGCGGGTCGCGGTCCGTGACGCGGAGACCTCCGAACTGCTGCGCGAGGTCGACCTCGGCGTCGCCGTGGCGGGCGGGGCGCTCGACCCCGGCGCCGATGTCCTCGCCGTCAGCGCGGCGGACGGCACCGTGCGGCTGCTCGCGCTCGACGACCTCGGCCAGCGCGGCGACCCGATCGTGACCGGCTCGAAGGAAGCCACCAACGTCGCCTGGAGCACCGATGGACGAAAGCTGGCGACGGTCAACGACGACGGGACGATCCGGATCGTCAGCGCGTCCGGAAGTGCAACCGAGGCGACCTACACACTGCCGGTGAGCCCGACCCGGATCGCGTGGAGCCCGGCCGACGATCTCCTCGCGGTCGGGACGGGGACCGGCGCAACTTGGCTGTTCAGTACGACGGGGCTCGAGCCGATCGGTACGGCGACCACCACCGGCTCCGCCGTGACCGCCCTGCACTGGATGCCCGACGGGACGATGGTGATCGCCTCCCACGCCAACGGCTACACGGTCCGCAGCCGCAGCTGGGCGGCATCCGCAGCGTGTGCATCGCTGCGCTCGGTCCTGCCGGAGGCGGAGATGGTCCGGCTGCTCGACATCCCGGAGGCGAGCTCGCACTGCATGTCGGGACGCGTCAACGACCTCGCGCTGCCGTCGACGACCGGACGGACGCCCTGACCGAGCCGGTCAGCCGCCAGGGATCGAGAACGTCGCCGAAGTCGTTCCCGTCGCCGAACCTCGCCGGACGTCGAGGCTGATCGAGTACTCGCCAGGCGGCAGCGACAGGCTGTACCAACTGGTGTCGAAGGCATGGGCGCCGGCGAAGCACTGCTCCGGCACCGGCGACGCCTGCTCGTAGTCCACCGGCCCGGACAGCCGCCACTGCGAGCTGCCGCAGCGCTCGGCGTCCTCCGCCGCTGCCGAGAAACCCGTCGGCGTCGTCTTGACGGTGAGCGCACCCAGCTCGAGCGTCTGTGCCGAGTCCGACGCCGTGGCGTCGGCACCGCCGGGCGAACTCGTCACCGCCGGTGCGGTCGACGTCGAAGCGGAGGATGACGAGTCCGAGGTGCAGCCGAGGAGGAGCGCGCCGGCTGCAGCGCAGACGGTGATCGAGGACCAGCGCACACCGCCGAGGGTGCCTCTCCGAGTTCGCACGCTTCGCCCTCCGTTGAAGATCGATCGACGACGGTGTTACGCCAGACAGCTTACGACGGCACCGGCGCGTGCCTCGACAGCGTCCGGCGGGCGAGCGAGGCGTCGACGAAGGGGGCGAGCAGCGGCCGGCACCGGCGGGCGAAGGCGGTCATCTCGATCAGCGACGGGTTGTCGAGACCGTGGTTGGCGAGCTCGGGGAGCAGTTGGGCGCGGTAGTTCTTGATCGTGTTGATCCGCAAGCCGGTCGCAGCCGCCAGCTCCTGATAGTCGAGACGGCCGTTCGCCTCGAACAGCGCCGCCCACAGCTTGGCGTGCCCGGCGTGGGCGACGAGGCGGGCGAACTGGTCCGGTCGCCGATGCGCCGGGCGGGGCGGGAGCAGCGTCGCCACCGCCGGGTCGACCGGCGCGCTGCCGGTGCGGAGCAGCTCGGCGATCTGGGCGAGCTGGAACATGATCGGTGCCGTCTTGGCGACCACCGTCGCGATCGGCATCGTCTCCCAGGCGTCGCGCAGGAGGTCGGTCAGATGGGGGTCGTGCTGGCTGAGGATCGCCAGGGTGGTGCTCGGATCGGTTTGGCGCAGGGCGAACAGCGCGTCGAGACCGTTGCGGCGCTCCTCGGGGAAGGACAGCTCGACCAGCGCGCACCGGTAGCGCTCACCGCAGGACAACCGTTGCTCGAGCTCACCAACGGTCGCCACCGCCACCACATCGATCTCCAGCCGGGTGGCGAGCAGTTCGGCGAACAACTCGTTGATCGCCGCAGCAGCGTCGACGATCACCAGGTCGAACACCACGTCGCACCTCCGACCGCAGATCGTCGCCGGCATCCGCCATGCGTGTCCCCCGACTGCGTTGGACGTCAGCTCAGCCGGTCCGGGGCTGGTCGACAACCGAACGGGGCAAGTCCGGACATCCCCGGACAGCCGACCCGCCGCTTCGGGCAGCCGAGCGCATCGGGCAGGCGGAGGGAACGCCCACCGGGCCGGCTGCGAGCGGCGGATCAACGAGCGGGTGGCGCCGCAACCCCGATGGTGCGTTCGTGGCCGCTGCGCGCCACCCGCCGCGTTGTCTGCCCAGCGACGGTGCGTCGCTGTGTTCGGACACGATGCACCGATCGGCGGCGCTCGCCAACGACCCGGGCGACATGTCGATCGGAACACCTCTGGGCAGCCGACCGACGAGTGGGGGTGCTGCCCGCGTCGTCCGTCTCCGATTCGTCGGACCGGTGGCCGTGCGGGTCGCCGCCGGCCAGCGGCCCGGTGCCCGTCAGATCTCGAGCCCGGCAGCAGCTGCTTCCTCGGCGAGCGCCATCCAGTGCTCCTCGGCGGCGGCGAGTTCGTGCTCTGCGTCTGCGAGTTGGTCGCCGATCTTGGCCAACAGGACGTGATCGGCGCCGACCCCGCCGAGCTCGCCGACGAGCACGTCGCGGCGGTCGGAGGCCTGCTGGAGGGCGCGCTCGGCCTGGCCGATCAGCCGGCGAAGCGTGCTCGGACTTCGGCTCGTACCGGCGGCCGCCCGTTGCGCCCGTGGCGCCGGAGACGCGGTGCGCGTCGGCGCCGCCGGACGGTCCGGTCTCGCTGCCGCCTCGGCCCGTTCCGCCAGCCAGCCGGCGACGCCGCCGCGAACCTCGCGCACCGTCCCGTCCGAACCGATCGCCAGCACCTCCTCCACCGTTCGGTCGAGGAAGGCCCGGTCGTGGCTGACGACGACCAGCGCTCCCGGCC
The DNA here is from genome assembly GCA_963754705.1 of uncultured Actinomycetes bacterium. Classification (GTDB taxonomy): domain Bacteria; phylum Actinomycetota; class Acidimicrobiia; order Acidimicrobiales; family Ilumatobacteraceae; genus JAWKHV01. The sequence continues at coordinate 325,477 of CAVWGZ010000001.1, forward strand.
AGGCATCGCAGAACTCCTCCAGGGCGCGCAGGGTGTCGAGATCGAGGTCGTTGGTCGGTTCGTCGAGGAGCAGGACGTTGGGCTGCTCGGCGAGGGTCAGCAGCAGCTGCAACCGGCGGCGCTCACCGCCGGAGAGGGTTCCGATCGGTGCCCACTGGGCGTCGCCGTCGAACCAGAACCGCTGCATCAGCACGACGTCCTCGACCGACGGCGCCGCTTGATGTGGGCCGGCGACGGCGTCTCGCACCCGCTGGCCCTGGTCGAGTTCGCGCCCGAGTTGGTCGTAGTAGCCGAGCTTGACCGTCCGCCCCCGCTCGATCCGTCCGACCGTCGGCTCCAGCCGCCCGGCGAGGAGGTCGAGCAGCGTCGACTTGCCCGACCCGTTCGGCCCGACGATCCCGACCCGGTCGCCGGGCTCGAGCATCCGGTCGAACGGCGTGAGCACCTCGGCGCCCCCCGGCCAGCCGAATCCGACGCCGTGGAGCTCGATCGCCTTCGAACCGAGCCGGGTGGTCCCCATCGACAGCTCGAGCGGACCGGAACGGGCGTCGGCCTGGGCGCGGCCCTCGACGATCGCCGTCGCCGAGGCGATCCGCGCCTTCGGCTTGCGCGACCGCGCCGGAGCGCCGCGCCGGAGCCAGGCGAGCTCTCGACGGGCGAGCACCTGGCGGGTCTGTTCGGCAGCGGCCGCCTGCTCGACGCGCGCGGCGCGGCCGTCGAGGTAGGCGGCGTAGCCCGAGCCGGCGTGTGCCGATGCCGGGACGTGGAGGTAGCCGATCCCGCGGTCGAGCTCGAGCACCTTGGTCGTCACCCGGTCGAGCACGTGGCGGTCGTGGGTGACGAGCACCAGCCCGCCCGGATACTCGGCGAGGCGCTGCTCGAGGAAGGCGATCGCGTCGAGATCGAGGTGGTTGGTCGGCTCGTCGAGGATCAGCACCTCGTGCTCGCGGCTGAGCAGCCCGGCGAGGGCGACGCGCTTGGCCTGTCCACCGCTGAGCCGGTCGGTGGCGGCGTCGAGCAGCTCGCCCATCCCGAGTCGCTGGAGCACCGCCTCCGCCTGCCACCCACCGCCTGCCGCGTCGCGCACGCTGCCGGCCGGGAGCACCGGATCCTGGGCGAGGAAGCCGACCCGCACGCCTCGACCGCGCCGTACCGTGCCGCTCGCCGGGAGGACATCGCCGGCGAGGACGCGCAGCAGGGTCGACTTACCGGTGCCGTTGATCCCGACCACACCGATCCGGTCGCCGGAGGCGACGGTCAGCGACAGTTCGGTGAACAGCGGGCGGTCGGGCCGCGACATCGAGACACGCTCGGCGTCGAGGCAGATCGGCATCCGCACAGGCTGGCCCGCGTCCCGGCCGACGCCAACGTCGGCGGGGCCGGGGTGCGAACGATCGTCACGGCTCGGCGAGCAGCGCCGCGATCGCCAGATCGGCCGAGGTCGCGACGTGGAGGTTGGCCGGATCGCCGGCGACGATCGCCACCCGGCCACCTGCGGCCGAGATCAGCTCGGTGTCCTCGGCGGCCTCCGGCTCGGTCGCGTGCACGGCGCGCAGCGCGGCGGCCCGGAACGCCTGCGGGGTCTGGACGAGGAACACGTCGGTCTTGTCGATCGATCCGAGGACCGAGCCGTCCGGACCGACCCGCTTGAGCGCGTCGAGCACGGCGAGCCCGGGAGCGGCGGCGTCGGCGCCTCCGGCGACGGCAGCGATCACCGCCGCCGCCAGCTCCGCGGTGGCGAGCGGGTGCGACGGTCCGTGGACGACGATCACCTCTGCCGAGGGGGGTACCGCCGCCAGTGCGGCGCGCACCGAGGCCAGCCGGGTTGCGCCGCCGTCGACCCGGACGACCCCGTCGGGGAGCTCGACCTGATCGCCGGCGGGAAGGGCGACGACCACGCCGTCGACCTGATCGGCGACGGCCTCGATCGCCCGCAGGAGCAGACTCCGCCCGGCCAGCAGGCGGTACTGCTTTGCCCCGCCGAAGCGGGTGCCGGACCCGCCGGCGGGAACGATCGCCCACACGCTCACGGCCGATCGGCTCCTGCAAGGCGTTGCCGCGACACGGCCGGAGAGGCTAGCGACGGCGACGCGCCGGGCTCGGAGGGCACGAAGACGAGCGACCCGTCTGCAGCCGGCAGACGGGTCGCTCGTTGTGGGCCGGGAAGGATTTGAACCTCCGTAGGCAGTGCCGGTTGATTTACAGTCAACTCCCTTTGGCCACTCGGGCACCGACCCAGGGCGAACCACGATAGCGCCCGATCCTGTCGGGGCACCAGGCGATACGTTGGCGTCCATGCCCTCTTTCGACGTCGTCTCGGAAGTCGATCGCCAGGAAGTACGCAACGCGATCGACCAGGCCCAGCGGGAGATCACCACCCGCTTCGACTTCAAGAACACCAACTCCTCGATCGAGCAGAACGAGCTGCTGATCACGCTGCGGACGGTCAGCGAGGATCGCCTCACGGCCTTGCGCCAGGTGATCGAAGAGCGGCTGGTCAAGCGCGGCGTCTCGCTCAAGGGGATCGACTACGGCACGGTCGAGGAAGCGACCCAGAACACCGTCCGCCAGGTGGTCACGATCAAGGTCGGGATCTCCTCCGACAAGGCGCGTGAGATCAACCGGCTGATCAAGGACAAGGGCCCGAAGGGCATCTCCAGTCAGACCCAGGGCGAGCAGGTCAGGGTCACCGGCAAGAAGCGCGACGACCTGCAGGCGGTGATCACCCTGCTGAAGGGCGCCGATCTCGGGGTCCCGCTGCAGTTCGAGAACTTCCGCGACTGACTTCCGGCGGTCCCGACGTTGCGGTCAGGGCCGGGTGGTCGACGAACCGGTGGCCGCCGACGGAGCGACGGTGGTCGTGGTCGTCGTCGTCGTCGGGATGGTCACCGCCGCGTTCGCTCCGGCGGGGGTCGTCGGCGGGCCGACCGGCGCAGCCGACGGAAGGGTCGTCGGCGGGCCGATCACCGGATCGGTGGTCGTCGGGGTGGTGATCACCGGCACGGTGCTCGCCGGGGCGATGGTCGTGCTGCCCGGTGGCACGGCTGTCGTGCTCGTCGGCTCGATCGAGTCGAGCGGGGGGAGCGAGTCGAACGACGGGACCGTGGTCGCCACCATCGCCGGTGGCCCGCCGTTCGGGCCGATCGGTTGCTCCGCCCCCCATTGGTTGGCGACGACCCCGCCGAGGGCGCCGAGGATCAGCCCGCCGCAGAGGAACACCCAGCGCGGCAGGCGCATGCCCGGCAGGCTCGGCGCGTGGCGGGCGTGGCCCGTCTGCCCACAGCTCGGGCAGACCTCCTCGCGCGCCTCGGTGACAGTCACAGACGCGGACCGTACCGGCCCGATCGTCGCGATGGCACTCGCCCTGCGATCAGCCCGAGTTGCGCAGGGCGGTGGCGACGCCGTTGAGGGTCAGCAGGATGCCGCGCTGGACGAGTTCGTCCTCGTTCCCGCTGCGCCAGCGGCGCAGCAGGGAGATCTGCAGCAGGTGGAGCGGCTCGAGGTACGGGAACCGGTTGGCGATCGAACGGGCCAACGGCCGGTTGTCGCGCAGCAGCTCGGTACTGCCGGTCAGCTCGGCGAGCCAGCGGCGGGTACGAGCGTGCTCATCGGCGATCCGGTCGAACACCTCGGCGCGCATCGACCGGTCGTCGACCAGCGCTGCGTAGCGCGCCGCGATCCCGAGGTCGGCCTTGGCCAGCACCATCTCCAGGTTGCCGAGCGTCGCCTGCAGGTAGGGCCAGTCGGCGAGCATCCGGCGGAGCAGCGCGAGCCGCTCGGCGGAGTCCCCGACCCAGCGCTCGATCGCCGTACCGGTGCCGTACCAACCGGGGATCATCAGCCGGATCTGGCTCCAGGAGAACACCCACGGGATCGCCCGCAAGTCCTCGATCCGGTTCGACGCAGAGCGCGCCGCCGGGCGGCTGCCGATGTTCAGCCGGGAGATCTCGGCGATCGGGGTGACGGTGCGGAAGAACTCGACGAACCCGGGCGTCTCGTAGACGAGGGCGCGATAGCTCTCGCGGGAGATCTCGGAGAGCTCGGCCATCGCCGTGACGTACGCCGGATCGATCCGATCGACCCTGCCCGCCGGCGTGCTGGCGGCGAGGGTCCCGGCGACGAGCGTCTCCAGGTTCCGTTGGGCGAGCTGCCGGTCGCCGAACTTGGCGGCGACCATCTCGCCCTGCTCGGTGACCCGCAGCGCCCCGTCGACGGTCCCCGGCGGTTGGGCGAGGATCGCCTCGTAGGCCGGCCCGCCGCCGCGGCCGACCGTGCCGCCGCGGCCGTGGAACAGCCGCAGCCGCACACCGGCCTCGGCGGCGAGCGTAGCGAGCGCGGCTTCGGCCTGGTACAGCGCCCAGCTGGCGGTGAGGTAGCCCCCGTCCTTGGTCGAGTCGGAGTAGCCGATCATCACTTCCTGCACCCCGCCGCGCCGCTCCAACCAGGCGGCGTACCACGGCAGGGCGAACAGTGCGCCGATCACCTCCGCTGCGTTGGCCAGGTCGGGGATCGTCTCGAACAGCGGTACGAGGTCGAGTTCCAAGCCGACCTCCTTCAGCAGCAGCGCGAGCTCGAGCACGTCGCTGGCCTCGCGGCAGGTGGAGATGATCGCCTGACGGATCGCGGCGCGACCGTGACGGGCGACGCCTTCGGCGGCGGCGGCGAAGATCGCCAACTCGTCGTTGGTGCGCGCCTCGTAGGTGGCGAACGGCGTCCGGGCAAGGCGCGGCGAGGACAGCTCGGCGCAGAGCAGCTCGATCTTGGCTGCCTCGTCCAAGCTGCTGTAGTCGACGCACATTCCCGCGCCGGCGAGCAGGTCGGCCACCGTCTGCTCGTGGACGCTGGCATGCTGGCGCAGGTCGAGGGTGGCGAGGTGGAAGCCGAAGCCTTCGACGGCACGGCGGACCGGGACGACCAGCCGGTCGGCGAGCAGGGCAGCGCCGTGGGAGCGCAGCGAGGCGTCGACGACCTCGAGGTCGGCGACGAGCTCGTCCGGCTCGAGGTACGGCTCGCCGCCGGCCAGCACGGCGAGCTCGTCGCCGACGGCGGTGGTGGTCACCGCTGCGCCCCCGAGCCGGAGTTCGATCGTCGCCACCAGCCGGGAATGAATCCCGCGCAGCGCCTGGCGGTAGGGCTCGTCACCACGGAACGGCGAGGCGTCACCCGCGTTCGAGGCGAGCTCGAGCAGTTCCGTCGTCGGCGTCACCAGCCTCGACGACATCGACAGCTCGACCGCCAGGCGGGCGACGCCGCGCCGATGATGGCCGAGTGCGGCAGCCGCCTGGCGATCGAGCGCAGCACGCAGCTCGATCGCCCCGACGAACGGGTTGCCGTCGCGGTCGCCGCCGATCCACGACCCCATCCGCAGCGCGGGGGCGAAGCGCCGCCCGGCGAGCGACGGCCAGTGCTCGCCGAGCGCCCGGTCGAGTTCGGCGTGGACCTCGCCGGCGGCCTCGAACAGCGCCAGCGGGTAGTACCGGATCGACTCGTTGATCTCGTCGAGGACGCGCAGTTTGGAGAGCCGGATCAGCGCCGTCTGCCACAGGGCGGTGACCACGAAGTGGAGCTCGGCGCCGTTCTCCTCCGCCCGGCGGGCGGCGATCACCGGGTCGACCGGCGAGATCTCGTCGCGTCGGTCGAGCAGCGCAGCGACCTGCCGCTGGAGCTCGAGCACGGTCTTGCGGCGGACCTCGGTCGGGTGAGCGGTGAGCACCGGGGCAACCTCGAGCCGCCGCCGCAACCCCTCGACCTCCTCGACCCCCAGCCCGGCGCCGGCGAGCCGCTCGACCGCGGCCGCGATGCTGCCCAGTTGCGGCGGCGAGCCGTGCAGCCGGTGGTACTCCCGCCGGCGATTGGAATGGACGTCCTCGGCGACGTTGGCGAGCAGGGCGAAGTAGCTGAAGGCGCGGATCACGTGCAGCGCGTCGCTCACCTCGAGCCCGTCGAGCAGCGCCTCGAGCTCGTCGCGGGCCTCGCCCTTGTGCACCGCCACGGCGAGCTGGCGCACCTGTTCGACCAGCTCGAAGATCCTCACCCCGGCCTGCTCGCGGATCACGTCGCCGAGGACGCGCCCGAGCAGGCGGATGTCGTCGCCGACCGCGGCGTCGGGGTCTGGTGGGTTGCTCGACGCGATCACCCGACCATTGTGGTGCGCGCCGACGGGGCGGGGATGAAGAGCTGGTGAACGGCCTCCGTGCGGAGGCGCTCGGGCGAGCGGTCAGTCCTCGGCCGGCGTCTCGGCGGCGCGCCGCTGGAGCTCGGTGACGACCGACGCGTCGGCGAGCGTGGTCGTGTCGCCGAGGTTGCGTCCCTCGGCGACGTCGCGCAGCAGGCGGCGCATGATCTTGCCGCTGCGGGTCTTGGGCAGGTCGGGCGTGAAGAAGATCGCCTTCGGCTTGGCGATCGCCCCGATCTCATGGGCGACGTGGTCGCGCAGCGTCGCCTCGGTCGCCTCCTGCCCGCCGCGCAAGGTGACGTAGGCGATGATCGCCTGACCGGTGGTCGCGTCGTTCGCCCCGACGACCGCCGCCTCGGCGACCGCCGGGTGGGAGACGAGCGCGGACTCGACCTCGGTCGTCGAGATCCGGTGACCGGAGACGTTCATCACGTCGTCGACCCGCCCGAGCAGCCAGAGGTAGCCGTCGTCGTCGAGCTTGGCGCCGTCGCCGGCGAAGTAGCGGCCCTCGAAGCGCGACCAGTACGTGTCCTGATAGCGCTGCGGGTCGCCCCAGATGCCGCGCAGCATCGCCGGCCACGGGCGGGTGAGGGTCAGGTAGCCGCCGCCGCGTTCGACGTGGCGGGCGTCGTCGTCGATCACCTCGGCGCCGATCCCGGGCAGCGGAAAGGTTGCCGAGCCGGGCTTGAGCGTCGTCGCCCCGGGCAGCGGGCTGATCATGATCGCGCCGGTCTCGGTCTGCCACCAGGTGTCGACGATCGGGCAACGCCCCCCGCCGATGAACTCGTGGTACCACATCCACGCCTCGGGGTTGATCGGCTCGCCGACCGAACCGAGCAACCGCAGCGACGACAGGTCGTGCTTCGCCGGTTCCTCCGTGCCCCACTTCATGTAGGTCCGGATCGCGGTCGGTGCGGTGTAGAAGATCGTCACGCCGTAGCGCTCGACGATCTCCCAGATCCGGTCGTTCCCCGGATGGTTGGGAACCCCTTCGTAGATCACCTGCGTGGCCCCGTTGGCGAGTGGCCCGTAGACGATGTAGCTGTGGCCGGTGACCCAGCCGACGTCCGCCGTGCACCAGTAGACGTCGGTCTCCGGGTGGAGGTCGAAGACGTAGCGGTGGGTGAACGCGACCTGCGTCAGGTAGCCACCGGAAGTGTGCATGATCCCCTTCGGCTTGCCGGTCGTGCCCGAGGTGTAGAGCAGGAACAGCAACTGCTCGGCGTCCATCGGCTCGGCCGGGCACTCGGTCGAGGCTCCCGCGAGCAGCTCGTGGTACCACTGGTCGCGACCCTCGGTCATCGACACCTCGTTGTTCCCCCGGCGGACGACGACGACGTGTTCGATCGTCGGGGTGCTCGCCAGCGCCTCGTCGGCTGCCGGCTTGAGCGGGAACACGCTCCCCCGCCGCCATCCACCGTCGGCGGTGACGAGCACCTTCGCCTCGGCGTCGTTGATCCGGTCGGCGAGCGATTGCGACGAGAACCCTCCGAACACGACGCTGTGGGCGGCACCGATCCGGGCGCAGGCGAGCATCGCCACGACCGCCTCGGGGATCATCGGCAGGTAGATGTTGACCCGGTCGCCGCGCTCGACGCCGAGGCCCTTGAGCACGTTGGCGAACTGGGCGACCTCGTCGCGCAGCTCGGCATAGGTGATCGTGCGCGTGTCGCCCGGCTCGCCCTCGAAGTGGATCGCCACCTTGTCACCCCTGCCGGCGTCGACGTGGCGGTCGAGACAGTTGGCGGCGACATTGAGCTGACCGCCGATGAACCACTTGGAGTAGGGCAGCTGCCAGTCGCAGATCTGCGTCCAGTCCGTCGTCCAGTCGAGCAACTCCCCGGCCTGCCGAGCCCAGAACCCGAGGTAGTCCTCCTCCGCCTCGTCGTAGAGGAAGGTGCCGACGACCAGCGCGTCGCGCTTGAACGACTCCGAGGGCGGGAACGTGCGCTGCTCGTCGAGCAGCGCGTCGATCCCGGTGTGTTGGTCGGACATCGGTCGTCCCCCTTCGGCGAAAGCGTCGGGGCCGACCGTAACGCGCTGCCCGCCATCGCGGGCAAGGACGCTCAGCCGCCGCTCGCCCTGCGGTCGACGAAGCCGAGTTCGCAGCGCGGATCGTCGAATCGGGTCGCCCCGCCGGTGCGCGCAGAGAGCTCGGTCGTGTCCCCCGGGTCGAGTGCTTCGGTGGTCAGCTCCACCTGGGATGCCTCCCCGATCCCGGTGTCGGCGCCGCTGACCAGGACCGTGATCCGGTAGTCGGAAGGCTTGGAGCTGTCGTTGGTGATCGACACGGCAACGAGCACCGCGCCACCGTCGCCGGCCCGGCAGCCGGTGACGTCGACATCGTTGCGCTCGTCCTCGAGCGAGTCGATCACCTCGTCGGCGGTGAACACGATCAGCAGCGTGCCGCTGACGGTGACGACCAGCCCGACGACGCCGAGCACCAGCCCGGCGACGGCCAGCCCGTGGCCGCCGCCGCCGAGTCGCTTGATCTGACCGAGGGCGACGAGGGTGAAGATCACCGCCAGCAGCGAGCCGAACCCGCACAGCCAGAGCAGCGAGAGGACGAAGCCGGCGACCGCCAGCCCGTTCGTCCCGCGCCGGACCGGCGGACCGATCGGCATCATCGGGTTCGGCGCCTCACCGGGCGGCGACGGGGTCCAGCTCACCGCTGCGGTTGTACCACGCGACCGCCTACTATGCAGCCGTGGGAGCTGAGCGTACCGATGACGCCGAGGCCGATCCGCTGGCCGGTGCGGCGATGTTGATCGCCCTCGCCGAGCGGGTGGTCGCCGAGGGTCCGCCGCTGGCGACACGCCGGGAACGACGCCGCGCCACCCGCTGACCTGGGCGATCGTTCGTCCAGCGACGGGCCGATCGGTGGTCTCGGCCCACATCGTCGGTGTCCGACGCCGGGGACTGCATGCCACAACCGGGCTGCAGCTGGCGGGAGGATCGATGAGCTACGAACGTCTGACCGACGAGGAGTCGCGCGAGCGCGTCGCCGCGATCATCGCCGCGGCGGACGTCATCGCGACCAAGCAGGGACGTGGACGTGGGGCACGGCGACCGTCGACGACGCCCGACTACCGCCGCCTGACGCTCGGGATCACCGCCGGGGTGCTGGTCCTGATCGGTCTGGTGATCTGGACCCGAGCGACCGAGCTGGTCACCGCCGAGCAGGGTGACCCGCCGCAGGTGTTGCTCGCCGGGGACCTGTCGACAGGGGACGTCACCGACTCCGGCGCGCCCGGCAGCACGCCGTCGACCGAGCCGTTGGTGACCGTCCCGGCGGTGTCGAGCGTGGTCCCGGCGACCACCGTCGAGCCGTCGACGAGCGGACCCTCGACCGCCCCGCCGTCGACCGAGGCGCCGGCGACGACGGTCGGTCCGTCGACCACCGTCGCCCCATCGACCACCGTCGCCCCATCGACCACCGTCGCCCCGTCGGAGCCGCCGCACAGCCGGGTATCGGAGGGCGTCGACAGCTACGTCACCTTCGAGGCGGGAACGATCACGCTCGTCGGGTCGGTTCCCGACCAGGCGACCGCCGACCTCGTCGCCGAGCGCGCCGCAGCGGCGCTGTCCGGCACGCTCGACGACCAGTTGACGATCGACCCGAGCGCAGCCGCTCCGGTCGCCCTGTTCGAGATCCCGGCCGACGTGGTCTGGGACGGTGACGCCGCCGTGCTCCGGATCGACTTCTCACCGCAGATCGTCCAGCTCGCCGATGCGCTGCTCGACCGGCCGGCGACGACGATCGAGATCTACGTCCACACCGACGCCCACGGCGATCCGGCGGCGATGCAGCAACAGACCGCCGCCCAGGCGACCTCGCTGCAGGAGATCCTCGTCGCCCGCGGGGTCGAGGCGAGCCGGATCCGTCTGATCCCGCTCGGCTCCGGCGAGCCACTCGGCGGGATCAGCTCGCCGGGAGGTCGGAACCTCGACCGTCGGGTGGAGCTGGTGATCGACGGCCTCTACCGCTGACCCCGCCGGGCGAGCGTCACCGCACCCATTCGAGGGCGCTGAACGAACCGAGGCCATCGCGGTCGAGCAGCGCCTCGGCCTCGACGGTCCGGCTCCGTCCGGCGATCGCCGCCAGCCCCGGACGGGCGGCGTCGGCCTCCCATCGCCGGCGGCCGTCTGCGACCAACTCGTCGATCCCCCACCGCTGCAGGTACTGGGCTTGGCTCCGGTACGAGTCGGGCTCACCGGCGGCGGCGATCAACTGGTCGAGGCAGACCTGGGTGGTGATGTCCTGTTCACCGGGGTCGGTGAGGTAGTGCCCGCCGCGCTGGTGGCCGCGGTAGGTCCGCAGCCAGTCCCGCCAGGGTCGCACGGCGAGCTCGGCGGTGCGCGGGGTGACGTAGTCGAACAGCACGACCCGGCCGGCGGCGAGCCGGCCGAGGGCGTCGCGCAGCCAGTCGCCCGCCTGCTGTTGGAGCGGTACCCGCGCCCCGTGGGCGACGCGGCCGGGGAGGAACCCGGGCAGTGGGCCGGTCCACGGGACGAGTCGCTCGACCAGCCGATCGCCGTCGCGGGCGACGTGCGCCTCGCACCAGCGACCGTCGAACACCAGCAGTCGGAAGGCAAGGTTGTCGAGCAACTCGTTGGCGAGGATCATCCCGGTGATCGGCCCGTCGGGGAACGTCTCACGGGCATCGACGCCGTCGGGGTGCGACCCGCGTTGAGCTGCGGAACGTTCGACCGTGATGTGCTCGAGCGCGCCGCTGGTCAACACCTCCGGACGGGCGGCGCGGATCGTCCGGGCGAGGGTGCCGGGGCCGGCACCGACTTCGACCAGCTGGAACCGATCCGGGCTGCCGAGGCCGATCCAACAGTCGTCGATCGCCCGGGCGAGGACGGCGCCGAACAACGGACCGACCTCCGGTGAGGTGAGGAAGTCACCACGCCGGCCCGCACGACCGGAACCGGAGTAGAACCCGTCCGGGCCGTACAGCGCCGCTTCGACGAACTCGTCGAAGCGCACCGGTCAACCGATCGAGGGCCGGCGGTGCGGCCGGGTCACTTGCCGAGCGCGCCGGCGATGGTCGAGAGGTCGCCGAAGCGCAGGACGATCCCCGGCAGCACACCGAGCACGAGCGTCGCCAGCCCGCAGATCCCGAGCGCGGCGTTGAGCGACGGAGGGCTCTTGATCGGACCGAGCGCGACATCGTCGGGCACCGGCTTCATCCAGATCTCGCGCGAAGATGGTGCCGTAGTAGCCGAAGGCGATCGCCGAGTTGACCGCAGCGATCACGGCGAGGATGTTGGCCCAGCCGGTGCCGACGCTGAGCACCGCCTTGAACGCAGCGAACTTCCCGATCCAGCCGCCGAGCGGTGGGATCCCGGCGAGCGAGGCGACGAACACGGTCATCAGCACGGCCAGGCCGGGTGCGTACGAGAGCAAGCCGCCGTAGCTCGAGATCTCACCCGAACGGGTCCGGCGGGCGACGGCGATGACGACCGCGAACGCCCCGAGGTTGGTCGCCGCGTAGACGAGCAGATAGGTGACCACGGCGGTGATCGGCTGTGTTCCGGCACCTGCCATCGCCGCCACCGCCAGCGGCATCAGGATGAACCCACCCTGGCTGATCGACGAGTAGGCGAGCATCCGGACGATGTTCGTCTGACGCAGGGCGAGGACGTTGCCGACGGTCATCGTCAGCGCGGCGAGCACACCGATGAACGGCTGCCAGATGTCCCCGCCGGCGGGGAAGCCGACGTAGATCAGGGTCAGCAGGGCGACGAAGCCGGCAGCCTTGGAGGCGACCGACAAGAACGCGGTGATCGGCGTCGGGGCACCTTCGTAGGTGTCGGGGGCCCACGAGTGGAACGGCACCGCCGAGACCTTGAAGGCGAAGCCGACGAGGACGAAGACGATCGCCAGTGCAGCCGCCGACGACACCCCGGCGGTCCCGAGATGGTCGGAGATCCCGGTCAGTTGGGTCGTCCCGGCCTCGCCGTAGAGCAACGACATGCCGTAGAGCATCAGCGCCGAGGAGAACACTCCGAGGAGGAAGTACTTGATTCCGGCCTCGTTGCTCTTCGGATCGCGCTTGCGCCAGGCGGCGAGCATGTAGGCGGGGATCGAGAGGAACTCGAGGGCGACGAAGATCGAGATGAGATCACGGCTCGAGGCCATCATCACCATCCCCAGCAACGACGTCAGGAGCAAGACGTAGTACTCGCCCTCCCAGTAGTCACCGTCGTCGACGTACTGCTGCGAGAGCAGGACGACGACGTACCCGGCGATCAGGAACAGGGCCTTGAGCACGAGCGAGAAGTCATCGACGATGTAGCTGCCGGCGAACATCGATCGCGCCGGACCGTCGTCGACGGCGAGGGTGAAGATCGGGATCAATGTCGCCAGCAGACCCAACCCGGCAAGGGTCGCGGTGAAGAACTTCTTCGACTCCTCGAGGAACAGGTCGGCGACGATCACCCCGCAGATGACGACGGCGAGGATGATCTCCGGGGCCAGCGTGTGGTAGTCGATCGTCGGTGCGTCGAACTCCGCCGCCTGGGCGAAGAGGGTCCCGATCACTTGAACGCCTGCAGGGCGACGTTGACCGCCGGGTCGAACACCCGGAACATCAGGTCGGGCCAGACACCGAAGAGGAGGATCCCGGCGAGCATCGGCGTCCAGGCGATCCACTCGTAGATCCCCACATCGTGGATCTGCTCGTGTTCGTGGTCCTCGTTGGCAGCCGCCGAGACGCTCTTGGCCACGGCCGGCGCATGACCGTGACCGTGACTGTCGTGGCTGTCGTGGCCGTCGTGGCCGTCCGCGCCGAGCCCGGCGAACTCGTCGGTCGGCTCACCGAAGGCGGTCCGCTGGTACAACCAGAGCAGGTACGCGGCGGCGAACACGGTGCCGATCGCGGCGACGACCATGAACGTCCGGAAGGTCTCGACCGGTAGACCGTCGGCCGGTTGGTAGGCGGAGAGGATCGCCGGGAACTCGCCCCAGAATCCCGCCAACCCGGGCAAGCCGAGCGAGGCCATCGCGCAGAACCCGAGGATCCAGCCGAGGCGGGGCACCTGCTGGAGCAAGCCGGAGAGACGCTTGATCTCGAGCGTGTGGTAGCGGTCCTTGACCGAGCCGGCGACGAAGAACAGCATCCCGGTGATCAGTCCGTGAGCGACCATCCCGAACATCGCCGCGTTGACCCCGAACGGCGTCAAGGTCGAGATCCCGAGCATCACGAAGCCCATGTGGGCGACGGAGGAGAAGGCGATCAGGCGCTTGAAGTCGGTCTGGGCGAGGCACCCGAACGCGCCGTAGATGATCCCGATCACGGCGAGCAGGCCGATCCACGGAGCCCATTCGCGGCCGCCTGGGGGAGGATCGGAATCGCGATCCGGACGAATCCGTAGGTCCCGAGCTTCAGCAGGACGGCGGCGAGGATCACCGAGCCCTGGGTCGGGGCCTGGGTGTGGGCGTCGGGCAGCCAGGTGTGGAACGGGAACATCGGGACCTTGACGGCGAACCCGACGAACATCCCGGCGAAGATCCAGATCGCGATCGTCTTGTCGATCGACGGGCCGACCTCGATCAGGCGGACGATCTCGAACCCGTTGCTGACCTGGTCGCCGTCGGTCTGGACGAACAGGGCGAGGAAGGCGACGAGCATCAGCGCCGAGCCGAACATCGTGTAGAGGAAGAACTTGAGCGAGGCGTACTGGCGCTGCTCACCGCCCCACACACCGATCATGAAGTACATCGGGAGCAGCACGACCTCGAAGAAGACGAAGAACAGGATCAGGTCCTGGGCGACGAAGGTGCCGGCCATCCCGGTCTGGAGGACCAGCATCAGCATGAAGAACGCCTTCGGGTTCCCCGGTGCCGGGATGTGGTTCCAGGAGTAGATCATCACCAGCAGGGTGATCACCATCGACAGGGCGTACAGCGGCAGGCTGAGCCCGTCGAGGCCGAGGATGAACCGGCTGTTGATCACCGGGATCCACGTCTCGTTGACGTGGAACTGGAGCTTCTCCGCCTGGCCGTAGTCGAACACGGCGAGGGTGTAGATCCCGACGCCGAGCGTCGCGGCGGCGGTGATGATCCCGACGCCCTTGACCGTCTCCTCGTCGGAGGAGGGGATGAAGAACATCGCCAACACCCCGGCGAGGGGCAGGAAGGTGCCGACGATCAGCACCCAGTTCTGGTCGGTAAGCATCTGGCTTGCTCCCTCAGCTGTTCACGATGACGAGGACGAGGGCGCCGATCGCGGCTGCGCTGAACAGCAGCGCCCCGTACTGGTTGACCTTGCCGGACTGCACCGGCCGCAGCGCGCCACCGCTGCCGCGCGCCGCCGATCCGGATCCGTTGACCGCGCCGTCGACCACCCGCTGGTCGATGTTGCGGTACACCCATCGCCCGACGGTCTTGGAGACCAGTCCGGCGCCGTTGACGACGCCGTCGAGACCACGCTGGTTGAACCAGTAGGCGGCCTTCGCCGCCGGGCCGGCGACGAAGCCGGACGAAGCCGCGCTCGTAGAGCACGTCGAGGTAGTACTTGTTCCACAGGAACTGGTAGCCGGCGTTGGCCACCTTGTTCCGCCGGGTCAGGCCCGCGCAGGGCGAACGGGCGGTCGCCGTAGAGGCCCGGCTGAGGAACAGGCTGACGAGGAAGCCGGCGGCGACCAGCAGGATCGACGGCGCCGCCTTGCCCCAGGAGAACTCGGCGTGGCTGACGTGGGGGAAGACGCACGCGGTGCCCGCTTCGGGGGTCTCGAACCCACAGCCCTCGTGGGCGGCTCCGTGACCTTCCTCCTCCTCGTGGCCGGCGCCCTCTTCGCCGTGGGTGCCTTCATCGCCGGTGCCTTCCCCGCCGGTGCCTTCTCCGCCGGTGCCCTCCTCGGAGTGGTCGCCGCCCTCGGAGGCGGCGATCACGATCGCCTCGCCCGGGCCGGCGGCGACCTCGTCGATCAGCACCGCTTCGTACGACGGCTCGACCCACTCGGTGAACTTCTCGATGTTGAACGGCGCCGCGTTGAGGTAACCGGCGACGACCGCCAGCGTCGCCAGGGCGACCAGCGGACCGCGGATCAACCACGGCGATTCGTGTGGTCCGTGCGCGCCGTGATCGTCGTGCCCGTCGCCGGTGTCGTGGCCGGCACCGGTGCCATGGCCACCGACCGCGCCGGCCATCGCCAGGGCGTGAACGTCGTCGGCGTGGCCGGCTCCTGCGGTCTCGAGCTCGTGCTCCTCGGCGTGGGCGTCGTCGTGCTCGTCGTGGTGCTCACCCGCAGCAGCGCCGCGAGGGCTGCCGAAGAAGGTCAGGTAGGTCGCCCGGGTCATGTAGGCGACGGTCATGAACGCGCCGATCAGGCCGATGACGAAGAACACTCGGTAGCCGTTGTGATCGGCGTTGTCGATGATCTCGTCCTTGGAGAAGAACCCGGAGAGGAACGGCACGCCGGCGAGGGCGGCGGTCGAGATGATCCAGCACGCCGCGGTCCACGGCATCTTGCGCGCCAAGCCACCCATGTCGCGCTTCATGTCGAAGGAGTGGTGCGAACCGGAGTGCGACACCGAGCCGGCGCAGAGGAACAGGCAGGCCTTGAAGAAGGCGTGGGTGAAGATGTGGAACACGGCCGGGGTCCAGGCACCGACCCCGAGGCCCATCATCATGTAGCCGAGCTGGCTCACCGTCGAATAGGCCAGCACCTTCTTGATGTCGTCCTGGACGAAGGCGAGCGCGGCGGCGATCAGGATCGTGATCCCGCCGATCACCGCGATCAGGTTGACGTTGGTGTCGAGGATGTCGAGCCCCTCGAAGAACACCGGGTAGAGGCGGGCGACGAGGAACACGCCGGCGACGACCATCGTCGAGGAATGCAGCAGCGACGACACCGGCGTCGGGCCGGCCATCGCGTCGGGCAGCCAGGTGTGCAGCGGGAACTGACCGCTCTTGCCGATGCAGGCGATGAACAGGGCGATCGCGGCGACCGTGATCGCGGTCGAGCTGCCGGTTCCGGACAGTGCCCAGGCGGACAGTCCCTCGATGCTGAACCCGCTGACGCCGAGGTTCTCCTGGGTCCAGGAGTTGGAGGCGAAGAACAGGATCGAGGTCCCGACGAGCAGCCCGACGTCGCCGACGCGAACGGTGAAGAACGCCTTCAGCGCCGCTCGGCTGTTCGCCTCTTCCTCCCACCAGTGCCCGATCAGCATGAACGAGCAGAGACCCATGATCTCCCAGCCGAGGATCACCTGGAGCATGTTCTCGGCGGAGACCATCGTCAGCATCCCGGCGGAGAACAGCGTGAGGGAGGCGAAGAAGTGGGTGTAGCGCCGGTCGCCGCGGAGGTACTCGAGCGAATAGATCTGGACCAGGGTCGAGATGAAGGCGACGACCACCAGCAAGGTGATCGCCAGGCCGTCGACCTGCTGGCCGTAGCCGAACTCGACGCCTCCGGATCTCCACCAGGTGACCGAGCGGATCACCGGCTCGGCGTACTCCTCACCGGCGTCGTGGACGCGCTGGATCGATTGATAGGCGGCGCCGACGGAGAGCACCAGCGAGGCGACCATCGAAGCGACGCCGAGCTCGCTGCCCTGCATCGGCAGCTTCTTGCCGAAGACGATGATCCCGGCGAAGGCGATCGCCGGGATGATCGGGATCAGGTAGGCATGTTCGAGGAACCACATGATCAGTTACCCGTGCGGCCGCGTGCGGCACAGCGAGCCAGCATCGTCAGCCCTTCATCTCGGAGAGCTCGTCGAGGGCGATCGAGCGACGGTTGCGATAGATCAGGAGCACCAGCGCCAGTCCCACGCCGACCTCGGCAGCGGCGACGGCGATGATGTAGAGGGCGAAGGCGTGCCCGGCGGGGTCGCCGCCGTGACGCAGCGAGAACACCAGCAAGTTGATGTTGACCGAGTTGAGGATCAGTTCGATCGACATCAGCACGAGCACGGCGTTGCGGCGGGCGATGACCCCGTACACGCCGATGCAGAACAACACCGCGCCGAGGAGGAGGAACTGGTTGAGCAGCATCTCAGTCCTTCCGGGCGAGAACGATCGCGCCGATCGCAGCGGCGAGGAGGACGAACGACAGGGCCCAGAAGGGTAGGAGGTACGGATCGAAGATCGCGTCGCTGACCGACTGGGTCGTGACGCGGGTGACCTCGGTCGGCAACTCCTCGTCTCCGAAGGTGTCGATCAGGACGTAGGCGAGGGTGCCGAGCAGGAGCAGGGCGACAGGGATCCCCAACCCCCAGTTCTTGTTGTTGAGGTCCTTCTCGTGACCGATCAGCGCGCGGGTGAGCATGGTGCCGAAGAGGAACAGGACCATCACCGCCCCGACGTAGACGAGCACCTGGGTGACGGCGACGAACTCGGCGGCGAGCAACACGTACTGGGCGGCGGCACCGGCGAGGACGAGCACCAGCCACAGCGCGGCGTGGACGACGTTGTTGGTGGTGACGACCCGCAGCGCACCGACGATCATCACCGCGGCGATGATCCCGAACCCGATGTTCTGGGCGACGAGTGCTCCGAGGAGCATCACTTCTTCCCCACCTTGGCGGCGCCGGCCTCCAGCTCGGGCGCCTCGGGGACCGTCTCCATCCATTCGCCGAGCTTGGTCTTGTCGTGCAGCAGGTCGGCGATGCGCGGCTCGGAGTACTCGTACTCCGGGCTCCAGAACAAGGCGTCGAACGGGCAGACCTCGACGCAGATCCCGCAGTACATGCACAGCGCGTAGTCGATGTCGAACCGGTCGAGCTTGTTCACCGAGCGCGGCTTGCCGCCGGCCCGCCGCGGCGGGGCGAGCTCCTTGTGGCCCTCGATGTAGATGCACCAGTCCGGGCAGGAACGGGCGCAGAGCATGCACGAGGTGCAGTTGTCCTCGCGCAGGGCGATCACGCCCCGGGCGCGCAGCGGAGGGGTCTCCTTCTCACGCGGGTACTGCACCGTCGCAGCACCTTCGGTGAAGGTGTTGATCATCGTGTTGAGGGTGACGCCGAGGCCCTTGAGCAGGCCCGGCATCTTCGGCTTGGCCGGCATCTACAACGCCACCTTGAGGATCGCGGTGACCATGATGTTGGCCAGCGAGAGGGGGATCAGGATCTTCCAGGCGAACCGCTGCAGCTGGTCCTCACGGAACCGGGGATAGCTGAACCGGGCCCACATGATCAGGAACGAGACGACCATCATCTTGCCGAACATGATCAGCGGTCCGACGATGTTCATCCAATCGGCGACGTCGTCGATGTTCTCCCAGCCGAACCAGGCGAACGGCACACCCCAGCCGCCGAGGAAGAGCACGGCGGCGACGAGCGAGAACACGCCGGCGGTGGCGAACTCGGCGATGAAGAAGATCAGGAAGCGGAATCCGGAGTATTCGGTCAGGTAGCCGGTGACGAGCTCGGACTCGGCGATCGGCATGTCGAACGGGGCCTGGGTCAGTTCCGCCTGGACGGCGACCATGAAGATCACGAACCCGACGAACTGGGTGATCACGTAGGGGTTGCCGAGCCAGTCGATCCCGAACATCGCGTCGGAGTTCTGCTTGACGACGATCGTGTTGAGGTTCATCGAACCGGCCTGGATGACCACCCCGACCACCGCCAGGACCATCGGCAGCTCGTAGGCGATCAGCTGGCCGGCGGCGCGCAGGCCGCCGAGCAACGAGTACTTGTTGGCGCTCGACCAGCCGGCCATCAGGATCCCGAGGACGCTGATCGACGACACCGCCAAGGCGTAGAACACACCCGCCTCGAAATCGGTGAACCAGGCGTCGGGTCCGAACGGGACGACCGCGATCAACAAGAAGGTGCTCGACAGCACGACCAGCGGCGCCATCTTGAAGATCCGCTTGTCGGCACCGTTCGGCGCCAGGTCTTCCTTCTGCAGCCACTTGCCGACCTCGGCGAACAACTGCATCGAACCGTACGGGCCGGCTTCCATCGGACCGAGCCGGCTCTGCATGAACGACATCATCTTGAACAGGAAGACGTAGACGACCGTGCCGGCGGGGAGCAGCACGGCGACGATCCCACCGAGGACGCGCAGCAGCGACTTCCCCCAGTACGGAACCGACTCGGCGAGCAGGGCGGCCAAGGTCATCGGTCGATGTCTCCGAGGATGAAGTAGAGCGAGGCCAGGATCGTGATGATGTCGGGCACGAACACGCCCTTCAGCACCCACGACGCGATCGAGACGTTGTTGAAGCTCGCCGAACGGATCTTCACCCGGAACGGCCCGGTGTCACCCTTGGAAACGACGTAGTAACCCATCTCACCGAGCGGGTTCTCGGTCGAGACCCACGCCTCGCCCTCGGGCACCTTGATGATCCGCGGGACCTTGGCCATGATCGGGCCGGCCGGGATCGTGTCGATCAGCTGGTCGACGATCTTGGTCGACTCACGGACCTCCATCAACCGGATCCAGCAGCGGGCGAAGCTGTCGCCGTCGGGATGGGTCCAGACCTTCCAATCGGCCTTGTCCCACGCCATCGGCAGCGTCTGGTCGCGCCGCAGGTCCCAGTCGACCCCGCTGGCGCGCAGGTTGGCCCCGGACAGACCGTAGGAGAGGGCGACGTCCTTCGGGATCACGCCGATGCCGCGGGTTCGCGACTGGAAGATCTCGTTGCCGAACAACAGATCGTCCATCTCGTCGCAGAAGTTGCGCAGCTTGCGCATCACCGTCTTGGTCTCTTCGATCCACCCCTTCGGCAGATCGTCCTTGAGGCCGCCGATCCGATCGAAGTTGGGGTGGAACCGGCCGCCGGTCGCACCTTCGATCAGGTTGAGCACGTACTCCCGGTCGCGGAAGGCCATGAACACCGGCGTCACCGCGCCGAGCTGGACGCCGAGGTCGCCGAGGAACAGCGAGACGTTGGCGATCCGCGAGAGCTCGAACAGGATCGTCCGGATGTGCTGGGCCCGCGGCGGCGCCTCGATCTCCATCAGCTTCTCGGCGGCGAGGATGAACGGGACCTCGTTGGCGAAGCTGCCGAGCCAGTCGATCCGGTTGATCAGCGTCGTCACCTGGGGGAAGGTGCGGACCTCGGTCAACTTCTCGTAGCCGCGGTGCATGTAGCCGGCGCCGGGCTCGGCCCAGATCACCTGCTCGCCGTCGAGACGGGCGATGATCCGCAGCGTGCCGTGGGTCGCGGGGTGCTGGGGACCGATGTTGAGGGTCATCCCCTCCGTCTCCAGCTCGACGTTGAGCCGGGCATCGGCAGCCTGGCTGGCGATGTAGGCCAGCTGTTGGCGGTCTCCGATCATCGTCATGATTCGTCACCGGCTTCCTCGTCCACTCCCGGCAGCGGCTCGACGTCGACGATTCCCGGCCAGGGCTTGACGATCCGAGCGAGCAGCGGGAAGTCCTTGCGCAACGGATATCCCTCGAACCCGGTGGGGAGGTAGATGTTGCGCAGGTCGGGGTGACCGGCGAAGGAGATCCCGAACATCTCGTGGGTCTCCCGCTCGTGCCAGTTCGCTCCGGCGTAGGCCGGCACCCAACTCTCCATCACCAGTTCCTCGGGCACGTCGGCCTTGAGGTGGATCCCGACCCGTTGACGGATCGAGTACACCCGGGCGAGCAGCTGGAAGCGGGTCTCGCCACCGGCCACGCCCTGGACGATCGCGGTCGAGCGTTCGACCGGCGGAGCCGTCGGGTCGTCCTCGCCCTTGCCGAACGGCGACGGCATCCAGTCGATCGCCGACAGGTAGCAGAAGTACTCGAACCCGGCGCCCTTCAGCGCCAGCGCGGCGCGACGCCAGGCCTCGGGGGCGATGCGCGCCCAGAGATCGTCGCCGGGGCGCAGGTGGGAGTCGACCACCCCGTCGCCGAGGTCGTTGCGCAGCCGATCGAGCACACCCTCGCGCAACAGGTCGCCGGGGATCTCGGCGATCGGTGCGTCGGTCATGCCCGCCCTCCGGTGGCGATCGGTTCAGGCGCCGGTTCGACGACCAGGGGTTTGGTCCCCTCGCCGCGCCAGCGGGCGCCCATGTCCTCGTTCTTGATCCGCTGTTGGAGCAGGACCACGGCCTCGA
The DNA here is from genome assembly GCA_963754705.1 of uncultured Actinomycetes bacterium. GTDB lineage: Bacteria > Actinomycetota > Acidimicrobiia > Acidimicrobiales > Ilumatobacteraceae > JAWKHV01. The sequence continues at coordinate 346,668 of CAVWGZ010000001.1, forward strand.
GCAGTGCCTCGGGACGCGGCGGGCAGCCGGGGACGTAGATGTCGACCGGGATGATCTGGTCGACGCCCTTGGTCACCGAGTAGCTGTCCCAGTACGGACCGCCGCAGTTGGCGCACGAGCCCATCGAGATCACGTACTTCGGCTCCGGCATCTGCTCGTAGAGGCGCAGGATTGCCGGCGCCATCTTGTCGGTGACGGTGCCCGAGATGACGACGAGATCGGCCTGGCGAGGGCTGGCCGGCAGCGGGATCACCCCGAGGCGCATCACGTCGTAACGCGGCGAGCCGAACGCCGCACCCATCTCGATCGCGCAGCAGGCCAGACCCCATTGGTAGACCCACATCGAATAGGAGCGACCGAGGTTGAACAGCTGGGTGAGCGGCTTGGGCAGGCGGCCCTTGTCGACGATCCCCATCAGCGACCCGATCCGGATGACTCGGGACGACTCAGACCCATCGGAGGACTCCCTTGCGCCAGGCGTAGACCAGCCCGAGCAATAGCACGAGGACGAAGATGCCCATCTCGACCAGCCCGAAGACACCGTACCGCTCGAGCTGCGTGGCCCACGGGAAGAGGAACACCGCCTCGACATCGAAGACGACGAAGAGCAAGGCGAAGACGTAGTAACGGATCTGACTCTGTGACCATCCACCGCCGGTCGGATCGACGCCGCTTTCGTAGGTCAACATCTTCTGCGGGGTCGGTCGCGACGGCCGGATGAGCGCGCTGATGCCGAGCAGCAGGGCGGCGAGGAGTACGCCCGCCGCCCCGAAGAACGCGACCGTCAGATAGCTCCGCAGGAAGTCGGACATCGGGGGGCGACGCTACTACGCCCCGTGAATCCGCTCACAAACTGCACAGCGGCTCGCGGCGGCCATCAGGAACGCAGTTGCTCGGCGAGGTAGGCGGTCTCACCGAGCTGTCCGATGGCGGTCAGCTGGGTCTCCAGCCAGTCGGTGTGCTCTTCCTCGCTGACGAGGATCGCCTCCAGCAAGTGGCGAGATCCGTTGTCGCCGGCGGCGACGCAGGTGGCGATCCCGGCGTTGAGCCGCTTGATCGCGTCGTCTTCGAGTGTCAGGTCGCTCTCGAACTGCTCCTTGACCGTCTCCCCGATCCGCAGCGCGCCGAGCCGCTGGAGGTTGGGGATGCCGTCGAGGAACAGGATCCGGTCGACGAGCTGTTCGGCATGGCGCATCTCGTCGATCGACTCGTCGCGGACCTTCTCGGCGAGGACCCGGTACCCCCAGTTGTCGCACATCTTGGCGTGGACGAAGTACTGGTTGATCGCAGTCAGCTCGCCGGTCAATACCTCATTGAGCAACTCGACCACACCCGGATCTCCACGCATGGCGGCGAGCGTAACCGGCGTCAGCTGGCGAGCGCCTCGCATCGCAACGAGACCCGATCGCGCAGAGCGCCACGGTCGAGCAGCGACTCGATCGTTGCGTGGCACGAGCCGCAGCCGCTGCCGGCGCGGCAGGCCATCGATACCTCACCGACGGTCTCGGCTCCGTCGGCGACGGCCTCGCGCACGGCACGATCGCTGACGAAGTGGCAGGAGCACACGATCACAAGACGTTAAGGTACCTTGTCGTCAGTCGTCAGTCCAGCCGGACGGACAGGTCGTCCGATCCGAACATCAGCCGACGGCGGTGACGAAATCGGCCGCCCTGCTGGCGCCGACACAGTCGCTCGTCTCCGGGCTGGAGAGGGTGACCGAGCCGAACAGCTCGGAGGCGAACAGTCCCCCGTTGACCTCGTCGGGGAGAACGCCGCCGGCGCCGAGTTCGATCGTCACCGTCGTCGGGTTGTCGACCCCGTTGCAGGTGTTGTTCAGCTCGGGGAACAGCCCACCGCTGGCGGTCCACAGCCCGGACTCACCGACCGACAGCGGGATCGCGGCGAACCAGGAGCTGGACACCGACATCCCGCCCGACGGCGAGCCCTCGATGGTCAGGTCGGTCGGGAAGTTCTCCGCCACGCACGACGCCGCCGGATCGCTGAACCCGACGCACGCGTCCGGGATCGGCGTGTTGCTCAACGCATAGGACCCGGCGAGCTCGGCGTTGGCCAGCGAGTCGACGTTGATCGGGAACAGGGCTGCGAGGTTCTCGTAGCGCAGGGCGATCTCGGTCAGATCGGCGTTGGTCGCCTCGAGCGAGGCCTGCAACTCGGTGGCCGAGGTCTGAGCAGCGGCCAGGTCGTCGGTGGTGGTCTGCAGCGTCGCCGCCTGTTCGTCGAACGACTGCTGCAAGTCGTCGAGCGATTCCTGCACGCCGTCGAGCTCGTCCCGGAGATCATCGGCGTCGTTGCGCGCTGCGTCGAGCTCTGCGTCGACATCGGAGGCCTGCGACCGCTCGTACAGCGCGTAGCCCACACCGCCGACGGTCGTCGCCGCCAGCAGGACGACGACGGCGATCGCCGAGCCGCTCCAGCCGCGCCCGCGAGCCGGTGGTCCAGCCGGTTCCGACGGCGCAGCGGTGTGCGGCAGCGGCTCGTGGGCAATCGGCGGGGGCGGCGGAGCCTGCGCCGGGAACTGGGCGGTCGGCGGCCCGTCGAAGGTCGGGATCGGCTGCGTGGGCTGCGTCGGATCGTCCATCAACGAAATCCTGCCTCAGCGTGTCGGGGACGTCGAGCGTCCCGGGGGCGGAAGGGTGTCATCCCTCGAGGACATAGACCGGGGTGTCGCCGTCGTCCGGCAACCGGCCGAGATCAGCGACGGTCGTCGCCGGCGGGCCGGGACGGGTGACGCGGACCGAGCCTGGTGCCGGCGGGGCGAACTCGACCCGCAGCACCGCACCGACGTCCATACCGGGATCGTCGTCGTCGGCGGTGGGGTCGAGGTTGACGAAGTCGTCCGGGATCGTCGTGATCGACTCGAGCCGTTGGAGCATCGCGTTCGACGAGCTGGCGACGTTGGCCAGCGCCTGGACGAGCACATCGCGACCGCGCAGCAGCTCGCGCAGCTGGGTGCTCGCCAGGTCGCGGCGGCGGGCGAACTCGCCGAGCGCCATCCGACGCTGCTCGTTCGCCTCGGCGATCAGCCGACGGGCCTCGTCCTCGGCTGCCCGCCGCTCATGGGAAACCTCGTCGACCGCGTTCTCACGGATCTGCTGGCCGTCCTCCTCGGCGAGGGCGATCAGCTCGGCGGCCCGCTCCTCTGCCCGGCGGATGATCCCCCCGGCGGTCTCCCGCGCCGCTTCCAGCAGCCGGGTCGTCTCCGACCCGAGGAACTGGGCGATCGAGGTGTCGTCGAGGTCGCCGAGGTTCTCACCGGTGCGGACCTTGGCCCGAAGCTCCTGGTTCTCGACGCTGAGGCGCTGGAGTTCGGAGCTGACCGCCCGTGCGAATGCCTGGACCTCCATCGGGTCGTAGCCACGGCGGACGAGCTGGAACGACGCCCCGGCAACCGCCGACGACGTGGTCGGATCGATGAGCGAGTCGCTGCCGTACATGCAGCCCATCCTCTGGTCGCAGATCTGCGGTCACTATAGGGTTGTCGACCCATTGGGGCCACGAAGCGTGGTGGATTCCTCCGTAAATGGCCAGGAATGTCACGGTGTGCGGTTGACTACCGATGATCGAGTGCGTCGGATTGCCGTTCGACCGGCGGGCCACGAGGGCGGCCGAGGACCGGGCGCGATCAGGCCACACGGATCGATCGGGCGCTTCGCCACCGGGCGCGACAACGACCCGACCGCCGCTGCGGTCGGGTCGTCGAGGGTGGGCGCCGGCGGCCGCCGGGCTGCGTTCAGCCGCCGACGACGACGGTGACCTGCGCGCCCGGATCGGTGGCCTCGACCACCGGCTCGCCGCCGACCGGGATCGCGTCGATCTGCTCCAACGAATCGTCGGCGAGCAGCCGCACGTTGCCGATCAGCGCCCGCAACGCCTGCCGGCTGCCGGCCAGTCGCTCGACCTGACGGTTGAGCGCGTCGCGGCGCCGGGCGAGGTCCTCGATGATCTGGGCACGCTCGTCCTCGGCCTCGGCGATCAACCGTTCGGCATGGGCCTCGGCCCTCCGGATCATCTCGTCCGACTCGGCCTTGGCCGAGGTGACCAACGAGCGAGCGTTGCGCTCGCCCTCGCCGACGGTCTCCTTCGCCCGCTGCTCGGCGGCCTTGCGCACGTCCGCAGCATGGGTCTGGGCCTCGGCGCGGGTGGAGTGCGCAGCCGACTCCGCCTCGGCGAGCAACCGGGCCGCCTGGTCGTCGGCCTTCGCCCTGGCCTGTTGCGCAGTCGAACGAGCGGTGGCGATCAGCCGCGCCGATTCCTCGCCGAGGTACTGGAGGACGACGTCGTCGTCGATCCCGACCGCAGCCCGCTGCTCGGCATCGGCGAGCGACGTGCGCAGCTCGGCGAGCTCGCTGTGCAGCCGGTCGAGCTCGGCCGAGACGGCACGGGCGAAGCCCTGGACCTCGATCGGGTCGAAGCCGCGGCGGACCAACGGGAAGCTGGCCCTCCCGACGGCGTCGGGTGATGACGTGTCGAGCAAGAAGTAGTTGCGTGTCGTCTCGTCGTCGTGAACGTCCATCCGGAGCTCGGCCACCACCGCTCCACCTCCCGCCTCGGGCGCCCGCGATTCCGAGACGCACCGAAGAGCGAACAGCGAACGTCAGTCGGGTGTAAACCCCTGCGACTCCCGATGATTCCGACGAACCACGGCAGCTGTCTCCGATCCCGCGAGGAGCGGTCGCTCCGCCCCGGAACGCACCCCCATTTGCGACAAAAACCAGTCGACAAGCTGATGGCAGGCGGGTTCGCTGTCGGCCGAGGCACGCGCCGCAGCGGCGAACAGGCTCTCCGGATCGATTCCCAGACCGACCAGCTCGGCCTCCCCGCCGGCGTCCGACCAGCTGCGCAGGATCCGCTCGCCGGCCTCCGGATGGAATTGGACGGCGAGCGTCCGCCCGATGGTGAAGGCCTGCGGCCCGATCGGGCTGCGGGCCAGTTCGACCGCGCCCGGCGGAACGGTGAACACGTCGCTGTGCCACTCCATCCACGGCCCAGTGGCGATCTCCGGCACGTCGGACTCGATCGTGTACCAGCCGACCTCGGGGATCTCGCTGCGGCGGACCGAACCGCCGAGGGCGTGGGCGATCAGCTGCGCGCCGAAGCAGATCCCGAACACGGGAAGGTCGCGTCGGATCGCATCGAGCACGAGGTCGACCTCGCGCCGGACGGGCTCGGCGAGGTGCTCCCAGAACACCGACCAGTCCGAGCCGAGGAGCACCACCAGCTCGATCCCGTCGAGCGACGGGGGTTCCCCCACCGCGTCGCGGTGGAAGCGCTCGAGGACGAACCCATGATCCACCAATCGGTCACCGACGAACCCGGGGTCGGCATCGGCGGAGTTGCAGACGAGGAGCGTGCGCACCACCACTACGGTACGAGCGGTGAGCGCATCCGACGTGCCGGTGATCGACGAGGCACGGATCGCCGCGGCGTCGGATGCCGTCGCCGGCGTGGTCAAGCGCACCCCGGTGACCTCGTCGGTGACGCTGTCGGAACGGGTCGGCGGGACGATCGTGCTCAAGGCCGAGAACCTCCAGCGGACCGGCTCGTTCAAGCTCCGCGGGGCGCTGAGCAAGCTCGCCGACCTCGGCGCGGGGGCGAGCCGGGGAGTGACCGCCGGCAGCGCCGGCAACCATGCCCAGGCGTTGGCCTTCGCCGCCCGCCACTACGGCGTGACGTGCGAGATCTTCGTCCCCGCCGGGGCGTCGATCGCCAAGACCGAAGCCTGCCGCGCCTACGGGGCGACGGTCGTCGTCGGCGGCGCATCGCTCGACGACGCAGTCGTCGCCGCCCGCGCCCGGGCGGAGGAAGCAGGCCTCGCCTTCTGCCATCCCTACGACGATCCGGCGGTCATCGCCGGGCAGGCGACGCTCGGGCTGGAGCTGATCGACGACGTCCCCGACGTGAGGCGAGTGGTGATCCCGCTCGGCGGCGGAGGCCTCGCTGCCGGAGCGGCGATCGCGCTCAAGCGCCACAACCCGGCGATCAAGGTGATCGGCGTGCAGGTCACGGCGTGCGCCCCGTATGCCAACGGGATCCCCCCGGTCGGTCCGATCGCGACCCTCGCCGACGGAATCGCGGTCAAGCAACCCGGCCGGTTGACCCGCCCGCTGGTCGACCACTGGCTCGACGACGTCGTCACCGTCGACGAGGAAGCGGTCGCCGAGGCGATGATGTTCCTGCTCGAGCGCGCCAAGCTGTACGTCGAGGGCGCCGGTGCGGTCGGCGTTGCTGCGCTCCTCTCCCGGCGGATCGCACCGGACCGCTCGGGGGAGACCTGTGTCGTGCTCTCCGGCGGCAACGTCGACCTCGGCGTCGTCCCCGGGCTGATCCGCCGGCACGAGACGCGCGCCGGGCGGCGCTCGATCCTGTTCGCCAGGATCCCCGACCGCCCCGGCGGACTGGCCCAGCTGCTCACCCTGTTCGCCGCCGAGGGCGCCAACCTGATCGAGGTCGAGCACGTCCGCGAGGGCGTCGAGCTGCAGGTGCGCGAAACCGGGGTGCGGGTCGTGCTCGAGGTTCGCGGCCGGGATCATGCCGCGGCGGTGGCCAACGCGGCGCGCGCCGCCGGTTACGGCGTGGAGGAGACGAACAGCGTCTTGGTCTCGCTGTAGTGCTCCATCGCCGCCATCGACAGCTCGCGTCCGAGCCCTGACTGCTTGAACCCGCCGAACGGGGTCGCGAAGCGGACCGAGGAGTTGGAATTGATCGAGACGACACCGGCCTCGATCTCCCGCCCGAGGCGGATCGCCCGTCCCGGATCTCCGGTCCACACCGAAGCGGACAGCCCGTAGGCGCTGTCGTTGGCGAGGGCGATCGCCTCGGCCTCGTCGTCGAACGGGACGACGGCGACGACCGGGCCGAAGATCTCCTCGCGACACAGCGTTGCGTCGGGGGCGACACCGGTGACCACCGTCGCCGGGAACCAGTAGCCCGGCCCGCCCGGGACGTCGCCCTGCCAGGCGACGTCGATCCCGTCGAGGAAACCGCGCACTTTGGCCCGGTGGGCGGAGGTGACCAGCGGCCCCATCGCGGTCGCCGGGTCGAGCGGATCGCCGACGACGAACGACGCTGCGGCGTCGATCACCATCTCGGTGAACCGCTCGGCGACCGAGCGTTGGACGAGGATCCGGCTCCCGCGCGCAGCAGTCCTGCCCGGTGTTGTCGAACACCGATCCGGGCACGGCAGCGGCGGCGGCGGCGAGGTCTGCGTCGGCGAACACGACGTTGGCACTCTTCCCGCCGAGCTCGAGGCTGACCCGTTTGACCTGCTCGGCGCAGCCGCCCATGATCCGCTTGCCGACCGCGGTCGAACCGGTGAAGCCGATCTTGCGCACGTCGGGATGCTCGACCAGGCGCCATCCGACCTCCGCCCCCGTGCCGACGACGACGTTGAGCACACCGTCGGGCATCCCCGATTCGAGCGCCAGCTGACCGAGGCGGACGGTCGTCAACGGGGTGATCTCCGACGGCTTGATCACGACCGTGTTGCCACAGGCGAGGGCGGGACCGAGCTTCCACGAAGCGATCAACATCGGGAAGTTCCACGGCGTGATCAACCCGACCACGCCGATCGGCTCGTTGAACGTCATCGCCACGCCGCCGGCGACCGGGATCGTCGCCCCGCCGTGCTTGTCGACCGCGCCGGCGTAGTAGTGGAGGACGTCGGCGGCCGTCGCCGCACACCATCGGCTGTTGCCGATCGGCATCCCCATGTTCGCCGTCTCCAACTGGGCGAGCTCCTCGGCGTGGGCGGCGACGGCATCGGCGAACCGGCGGAGGGTGCGCGACCGCTCGGTCGGGGCGAGCGCCCGCCAGGCGGGCAGGGCGGCGCGAGCGGCGTCGACAGCCGCATCGGCCTCGGCTGCGGTCGCCAACCGCTGGCGGGCGACGAGCACCTCGGTCGCCGGGTTGATCAGGTCGAGGGTCAGCGACGAGCTCATCGCCGCGCACGCTAGCGAGCGAGCGTCCGGCCAGACTGGTGGCGTGGCCGATCGCTCCCGATATCCGCTGGTGGCCGTGACCGGTCGGGTCGCGCCCGTCGCCGAGAACATCCGCGGCGAGGCCTTCGCCGCCGGACAGCGCTACAGCCGGGCCGTTGCCCGCGCCGGCGCCCAACCGGTGATCGTTCCCCCGGTGGTCGAGAGCTTCGACCGGCTGGCCGAGGGCCTCGCCCGTTTCGACGCGCTGGTGCTCCACGGCGGTGGCGACGTCGACCCGGCCCGTTACGGCGAACGGCCGGCCGCCGAGCAGCTCTACGGCATCGTCGCGGAACACGACGAGCTCGAGTTCCGGCTCGTCGCCGCGGCGATCGAGCTCGACCTGCCGGTGCTCGCGATCTGCCGCGGGATCCAGCTGCTCAACGTCGCCCTCGGTGGATCGCTCAACCAGGACATCGGCAACGAGGACCACTGGCACCAGCACCACGCGCTGAACGTCGAGCCGGGCTCGACGGTGGCCAAGGCGCTCGGCACGGAACGACCGCAACGGTGCCACTCGGTCCACCACCAGAGCCTCAAGCTGGTCGCCCCGGCGCTGCGCGTCGTCGGTTGGGCCGACGACGGCACCGTCGAAGCGGTCGAACTCCCCGACGCCCGGTTCGTCGTCGGCGTGCAGTGGCATCCGGAGGACACCGCGGCGACGGACCCGGTGCAACAGTCGATCTTCGACGCGTTGGTCGCCGCCGGCCGACCCGGCTGAACGGCGCGCCGCCCGCTCGATCCGCCGTCGGGCGACCGCTCAGGCCAACCGGCGGTCGAACGGCACGCCGAGCGCCGACGGGGTCCGGCTGTTGCGCCCGCGCACCACCAGCGCGACCAGCGTCACCGACGTACGGCAGGGCGAGGAACACCTCGTAGGGGATGCCCGTGCTCGTGCCCTGGAGGCGCAGCTGGACCGCGTCGCAGAGCCCGAACAGGAACGCGCCGAGCGACGCACGGGCAGCGGTCGCCAGCCGGCGAAGACGACGAGCGCCAGCGCCACCCAGCCGCGCCCGGCGGTGACGTTCTGGATGAACAGCCCGAGCGGTCCGCAGACCAGCACCGCTCCGCCGAGCGCGGCGAGCGACGAACCGGCGATCGGTCGCCAGGACGCGCGTGCGTCGCACGTCGTAGCCGAGCGCGTCGGCGGCCACCGGCGACTCGCCGACGGCGGAGACGACGAGGCCGGCGATCGTCGCCGCGCAGCACGACGATCACGAGGACCAGCACCACGATCGTGAGCGACGATCAGCGGCGGCATCCCGATCCGCTCGATCCGCGGCGGGTTCTGGCCGATGCCGAACGACCGTTGGAAGATGAAACTCGTCGCCGACGCCGGCCAGGATCGTGAACGCCAGCCCGGTGACGATCTGGTTGGCGCCGAGGCCCACGACGATGCGCGGCGATGATCAGCGCCGCAGACCGCGCCGGTGACCAGCGCCGGCGAGCAGCCCGAGCCACGGCGAGCCGGTGTGGTCGGTGACGAGGTAGCCGGCGAGCGCGCCGCTGATCATCAGCCCCTCGAGCCCGAGGTTGAGCACGCCGGCGCGCTCGCTGATCGAGCGCGCCGAGGGCGGCGAGGGCGACGGGCAGGGCGAGGCGGAGGCCGGCGCTGAGCGTCGCGATCGACAGCACGACGTCCATCAGGCTGCGCTCCTCCGCCGGGCGCCAACCGGGCGACGACGGCGTCACCGACGACCACGAAGATGATGATCAGCGCCTGGACCACGCCGACCAGCGTCGACGGCAGCTGGTGCTCGCGCTCGGCCACGTCGAACCCGATGTCCAGCCCGGACAGCGCCGAGCGCGGCGACGAGCACGCCGATCGGGATGCAGCCGGCCGAGCAGGGCGACGATGATCGCCGTGAACCCGTAGCCGACGCTGAACTCGGCGTTGATCCGGTTCGTCACGCCGGCCACCTGGATGTAGCCGGCGATGCCCGACAGCGCTCCGACGATCGCCAGCACGGCGAACGAGCATCCGGCCGGTCGACACCTCGTTCGCCCGCAGCGCGATCGGGTTGTGGCCGATCACGTCGACGCGGTACCCGAACCGGGTGCGGCTCGATCACGACCGCAGACGACCGGCACGAGCGGCGACGGCGAGCACGAAGCCGAGGTGGACGTTCGAGCCCGGGCACCGTCGGCAGGCGCGGCGTCGCCGATCACCCGGCTCGCCGGCGACGAACGAGTCGGGGTCCTTGATGCCGACGCGGATCACCCACTGCATGATCGCCGCCGCGACGTACGTGAGCAGCAGGCTGGAGATCACGATGCTCGTGTTGAAGCGGTTGCTGAGGACGGCCGAGATGCCGCTCCACACGCGCCCCGGCGACCGCGGCGATCGACGATGCACGGCGGGATCAGCAGCCAGCCCGGGCAGGTCGCGGATGCCGCCGGCGGTGGCGAACGCGATCGCGGCGACCGCGCCGAGCACGAACTGGCCCTCGGCCCCGATCGTGAACAGGCGGGCCCGGTAGGCGACGGCGAGACCGAGGCCCATCAGGAGCAGTGGCGTCGCCGACGACCGCGGTGTTGCTGCAGGCCGCGCTTGGCGACGAACACGCCGCGCGAGCACGTCGGCCGTAGACGGCGAGCGGGTTCGACGCCCTCGCTGGCGATCAGCACCGCCGCCGATCACCAGCGCACCGAGCACGGCGACGACGCGGCACGCCGACGACGACCGCGGCCGGCGCAGCCGTCGCCGCCCCCGACGTCGGCGACGACCGGGTTCGGACGGGTCGAGCTCGACGGCCAGCGTGCTCACCGGTCGACTCGCCGTCGGCGATGTCGATCGTGCCGCCGCCCATCGCGAGACCGATCGCCGAGCGGTCGAACGGGCGGCTGAACTCGCCCGGTGATCCGGCCGCGCGACAGCACGATCACACGGTGGGAGACGGCCAGCACCTCTTCCAGCTCGGCGCCCATCCACACCACCGCCGCACCTTCGTCGGCGGCGTCGAGCAGCCGCTCGGCGACGGTCACCGCCGCGCCCGGGTCGAGGCCGCGGGTCGGGTGGCACGTGATCACGACATCGGGCGTCTCGTCCAGCTCGCGGGCGAGCACGAGCTTCTGGGCGTTGCCGCCCGACAGGCTGCGCACGGGCGCGCCGGGACCGGCGGCGCGCACGTTCCACGCGGCCAGCCGGTCGGCGATCGGCCCGCTGGCGGGCACGGCGACGCGACGCGCCACCAGTCGCCGCGGCCGAGCTCGACGTTGTCGGCGAGGCTCATCGGGCGGACCAGCGCCGTGCGGTAGCGGTCGGACGGGATGTAGGCGATGCGCCGGTCGATCCGGTCACGCGGCGCGCCGTGCGGGAGCACGGCTCACCGTCGAGCGACGATCGATGCCCGACGTCGGGCGCTTCGACGCCGGCGAGCACCGCCTCCAGCTCGGCCTGGCCGTTGCCGTCGACACCGGCGACGCCGAGCACCTCGCCGGCGCGCGACCTCGAAGCTGACGTCGCGCAGCGCCCCGGGCGACACGCGGTCGACGTCCGAGCGCGCGACCGGGTGCATCGGCGGTCGACCAGCGCACCGGCGGCTCCGGTGGACGCCGGCGGTCGACCTCGCCCGGCCGACCATCGCGTCGGCGAGCGGTCGAGACGGTGTGGTCGCCGACGGCGGCGTCGGCGAGGACGACCGCGCCGTCGCGCAGCACGGTCACCCGGTCGCAGCCCTCGACGACCTCGCCGAGACGGTGGGTGATGATCACGACCGCCCGGCCCTCCTCGGCGAGGCGGCGGCACACGTCCAGCAGCGCCGTCGCCTCCGGCGCCGGTCAGCACCGCCGTCGGCTCGTCGAGCAGCAGCACCTGCGCGTCGGCGTCGAGCGCGCGGAGGATCTCCAGTCGCTGCTGCTCGCCGACGGCGAGCTGGGCCGACGCGGCGACGCCGTCGCGGACGTCGAGCCCGAAGCGCTCGACGAGCGTCGGCCAGCCGCTGGCCGGGCGACCTGGGCCGGCGGCACGAGCGCTCCCGTCGGGCGGGCGAGGACGAGGTTCTGCGACGCGGTCAGCGTCGGGACCAGCGTGAAGTGCTGCTGCACCAGGGCCACGCCCCGCCGGCGGGCCGACCGGGCATCGAGATCGGTCGGCGCGGTCGCCCCACAGCTCGAGCGAGCCGTCGTCGGGATGCTCGAGCCCGGCGAGGATCCGCACCAGCGTCGTCTTGCCGGCGCCGTTCTCGCCGAGCAGGGCGTGGATCTCACCCGGCCGCAGGACGAGGTCGACGTCGCTCAGCGGCGGCGACGCGCACCGAAGTGCTTCGACACGCCCGAGACGCGGACGGCCTCGGCCGCCCGCGTCCCGGCATCGCCGGTCATCGGCATCGATCAGCTCTGGTCGTCGTACGGGCACCTCGAAGGAGCCGTCCTTGATCGCGGCCAGCTGCTGCCTCGTACATGCGCCATCGCCTCGGCGCGAGATCTTGTCGGCCCAGTCGGGGCTGATGACGACCTCCATGCCGCCGTCCTTCAGCAGCACCTCGTAGTACTGGGCCTCGGTCTTGCCGGCGACGACGTCGTCGACCATCAGCTCGAACACGGCTTCGAGGTTCCAGGTGAACGAGGCGAGCACCGACGGGCCGACCTCGGACATGTCGCCGACGTAGCCCATCGACACGCCGCCGTTCTCGTTGGCGGCCTCGATCTGGCCGAACGTCGGACCCTGGCCGCAGCCGATGTACATGGCGGCGCCGGCATCGCCCTGGGCGACGGCGGCTTCCTTGGCGAGCTGCACGTCGTACCAGTCGCCGACGGCCACGAAGTCACCGGTCGTGTCCGGGTCGATCTCCTGGGCGCCGGCGAGGAAGGCGTTCTTCATCGCCCGGCAGACGGGGATGTCGAAGCCACCGGCACCGGCGACGTTGCCCTCGACGGCGCCGGCGGCGAGGATCCCCTCGAGGTAGGCGGGCTCCCAGAACGGCTGCGAGTAGTCGCCGACGTTGCCGGCGACGTCACCGAAGCCGCCGGCGTAGATGAAGATCGTGTCCGGGTAGTCGGCGGCGACGGCCTTGACGTCGTCGCCGTAGTTGAACGAGTGGGCGATGATCGGGTTGAACCCGTCGTCGGCGAGCGCACGCAGCGCGTTCTGGGCGTCGGCGCCGGGCTGCACGTTGTCCTGCAGCGAGACCTCGCTGACGTGCCCGTCGGCCTCCAGCAGGCGTTGGCACCGTCGTAGGCGAACTCGCCCCACGACCCGTCCTGCCAGTCGGCGCTGTAGACGACGGCGAGCTTCGGGGCGTCGCCGTCCGGCGCGGCACCGGATCGGCGGTCGTCTCGGCGCTCGCTGCGGTGTCGGCGGGTGCTCCGGTCGGCGGTCGTCTCGCGTCGCCGAGCTCTCGTCGTCGTCGCTGCCGCAGGCGGCGGCGATCAGCGCCAGCGAGATGACGGCTGCCGAGAGCCGGGCAGCATGGCGGCGGGGTCGGCGACCGACCGAGCGATTTCTCATGGGTATCAGCATCGGTCGGGGACCGTAGCAACTTCCGGTTTCCACTCTGTGTCCCCGGCGTGAACGCTGGGGCAGCGTCGGCGACAGCCGTCGCCGATCGAGTCGACTCGCTGGCCTGCGATTGCTCTCGGGCTATCGCCCGGCGTTCGCCGGGCCGGTGCCGTGGATCGCCTGGGATGCGGCCGGGCGCGCAGTGATCAGCAGCAGCCGGGCGTGTCCATCGCCTGCCGCCGTCCAGCGGTGGGGGGTCGTCGACAGGTGCCAGAGCCCCGGCGAGCAGTTCGGAAATCGCCGAGTTCGAGTCGTCGCTGATCGGGGCGGAGGTCCCTTGCCCGGAGCGGACCAATGAGACGGACGCGTCGAGCGGGTCGGGGAGGAACTCGCGCGGGCTGACCCCGAGCGCGGCCGCGATCCGGTAGAGGGTGGCGATCGACGGTGTCGCCCGCGAGTTCTCCAGATTGGACAGGTACGGCTGGGACATCCCGGCCTGCGTCGCCAGGGCCCGCATCGACAGGCCGGCGGCCAGTCGGCGGGCGCGCAGCGCTGCGCCGATCCCGGCGTTGATCGGGGCGCCTGCGCCGAGCCCGATCGGGGTCACGTCCACGTCGGCGACGATACGTTCGGGTGATCTTCGGCTACGCCGGTTCTGCGACGTCTGCTGAACTGTTCACACCGCAGATACATCAGGACTATCAAGCTGAAGCCGAACACCGTCGAGGAGCGCGTTCCGATGCCCATCACCATCCCCGTGATCGACCTGTCGGCGGCCGCCACCCCGAACGGCCAGGCGGTCGTCGCCACCCAGATCGATCGTGCATTGCACGAGGTCGGCTTCTTCGCCGTCACCGGCCATGGTGTCGATCGATCGCTGGTCGAGGCGATGTTCGCCGCCGTCGCCGAGTTGTTCGCGCTACCGCTCGAGGCGAAGCTGCGCGCCGCCCCGCCCGACCCGTCGAGCGCTCGCGGCTACTCCTATGTCGGCGCCACTGCGCAATCGAACGCGCACACCGACACCGACGTCTCCGACCTCGCCGAGACGTTCAATGCCGGACCGGACCCCGACCCGGCGAGCGAGTACTACCGCCGGTTCGCAGCGATCTTCCCGCCGAACGTCTGGCCTGCCGAGCTGCCCGAGCTGCCGCAGGTGTGGAGCGCCTACCTCGGTGCGTTGGAGGACCTCGCCAACCGGCTGATGCGCCTGATGGCGATCGCCCTCGGACTCGACGAGCACCGGTTCGACCCGATCATCGACCGGCCGATGGCCTCGATCACCGCCAACCACTATCCGGCGCTCGACCGTGAGCCGTTGCCGGGACAGTTCCGCGGCGGGGCGCACACCGACTACGGGAGCATCACCTTGCTGGCGACCGACGGCGTCCCCGGGCTCGAACTGCTCGGCGGCGACGGGAGCTGGCAGCCCGCTCCACCGGTGCCCGGGTCGTTCCACGTCAACGCCGGCGACATGCTCGCCCACTGGACCGGCGGCCGGTGGCGCTCGACCTGGCACCGGGTGGTCACCCCCACCGGCGGCCCGCCCTATCCGGAGCGGACCAGCCTCGCCTACTTCCACAGCCCGAACGCCGATGCGGTGATCGAACGGCTACCCGGCTGCGGTGACGGAGCGGCGGACGAACCGATCGCCGCGGGCGAGTACCTCCAGGCGAAGATCGCTCGCTACTACGCCGCCCGGGCGAGCGCCGGCTGATGTGCCGCCCCCGCCGGGTGGCGGTCAGCGCCCGATACCGAGCTGCGGCACGGCGTCGCGGGTCAGGCTGACGAGCCAACCGGGGAGGAAGCCGACGAAGAGGGTGAACGCCAGCGCAGCGCTGACGGTCAGGCCGGCGGCCCAGGGGATCCGCACCGGCTCGCCGGCGGTGTCGGCGGCGTCGGCGAGGAACATCGAGACGATGATCCGCAGGTAGAGGAAGGCAGCGATGACCGCCGAGAGCATCGCCACGATCGCCGAGCGCGTAGCTGTCGCGGTCGACGGCGGCGAAGATCACCCCGAACTTGGCGACGAAGCCCGACGTCAGCGGCACCCCCGCCTGGGAGAGGAGGAAGACGGTGAGGGCAAAGGCGAGCACCGGGCGCTGCTTGCCCAGGCCGCGATAGTCGTCGAGTTCGTGCGCGGCGTCGCCGTTGCGCCCGACCATCGTCACCACCCCGAAGGTGCCGAGGACGAGCACGGCATAAGCGAGGAGATAGAACAGCGCGCTCTGGGTGCCCTTGTCGGAGGCGGCCTCGACCCCGACGAGGATGAAGCCGGCGTGGCTGATCGAGGAGTAGGCGAGCATCCGCTTCACATTGGTCTGGACGACGGCGAGGATCGAGCCGACGACCAGGGTGAGGATCGCCAGCACCCACAGGACCGGCCGCCAGTCGTCGGCCCTCGCCGCCAGCCCGTAGGTCAGCACGCGCAGCAGGGCGGCGAACGCGGCGACCTTGGCCGCGGAGGCCATGAACGCGGTCACCGGCGACGGGGCGCCTTGATAGACGTCCGGGGTCCAGCTGTGGAACGGCACGGCGGCGACCTTGAACCCGAGCCCGACGATCAGCAGGGCGACCCCGGCGAGGAGCAATGCCTTCTTCTCACCGAGGACCACGTTGCCGTCGAGGAAGGCGAAGATCGAGTCGTCGCCGGCGAACGCCGAGGTCAACCGGGTGGTCCCGGTGGCTCCGTAGAGCAGGGCGATGCCATAGAGGAAGAAGGCCGAGGAGAACCCGCCGAGGACGAAGTACTTGAGCCCGGCCTCCTGCGACTCGAGCCGGCGACGGTTCGACGCAGCCAACACGTAGAGCGCGATCGACAACGTCTCGAGCCCGAGGAACAGCACGATCAGGTCGTTCGCTGCGCCCATCACGATCCCGCCGATCGCCGACATCAGGAACAGCGCGTAGACCTCCGGACCGTCGTATCCCTCGCGGCGGAGGAAGTCGTCGGAGAGCAACGAGGCGCCGAGCACGGCGATGCAGATCACGATCGTGATGAAGGTCGCGAACCGGTCGAAGCGCAGCGCGCCGCCGACGAGATAGATCTCCGATCCGTCGCTGATGTCGTCCCAGACGAACCCGGCGAGGACCGCGGACCCAGCAGCGATCGCCGAGGTGGTGATCGCGTACAGACTCGCCGGCCAACGTGGGGTCAGCGCAGCGGCGACGAGCAGCACCAGACCACCGACGAGCAGGGTCAGCAGCGGTGAGAGGGCCCACCAGTCGATCGAGGGACCGACGAACTCCGCAGTCTGAGCGAACATCATTCCCCCTCCTCCTCGTGGTCCTCGGCCGGTTCGTCGGCGTGTTCGCCGCCGCCCTCGAACAGCACCGGCTGTGGCTGGACGTAGCCGGTGCGGTCCTCGATGTGGACGATCAGGGCATCGACGCTCGGTTGGATCCGGTCGAGCATCGGCTTGGGATAGACCCCGCAGAACACGATCAGTCCGAGCATCGGGGCGAGCACCAAACCCTCACGCAGCGACAGCTCGCGGAACGATCGTGTTCTCTTCGTCCGGCTCCCCGTGGAACACCCGCTGATAGGCCCACAGCAGATACAGCGCAGCGATGATCACACCGGTGGCAGCGACGACGGTCCACCACCGGGCGGTGAGGAACGAGCCGATCAGGACGAGGAACTCGCCGACGAATCCGTTCAGGCCGGGCACGCCGATCGACGACAGCATCACCAGCGTGAACGTCGCGGCGAAGATCGGCGCGACCTGTTGGAGCCCGCGCAGTTCGGAGATCTGGCGGGTGTGGCGCCGCTCGTAGATCATCCCGACGAGGAGGAACAACGCGCCGGTGGACACGCCGTGGTTGATCATCTGCAGCACGCCGCCGGTGACCGACTGGGAGGTGAAGGCGAACGAGCCGAGGATGATGAAGCCGAGGTGGGCGACCGAGGAGTAGGCGACCAGCCGTTTGAGGTCCGTCTGCATCGTGGCGACGATCGCCCCGTAGATGATCCCGACCACCGCCAGGGTGAGGAACAACGGCCGGAACCAGCGCGCCGCCTCCGGGTAGAGGGTGAATCCGAAGCGGAGGAACCCGTAGGTCCCGAGCTTGAGCATCACCCCGGCGAGGATCACCGAGCCGGCGGTCGGTGCCTGGGTGTGCGCGTCGGGCAGCCAGGTGTGCAGCGGGAAGATCGGCACCTTGACGGCGAACGCCAGCCCGAAGGCGAGGAACAGCCAACGACCGGTCGAGGTGGCGAACTCGGCGTGTTCCTGCAGCTCGACGAGGTCGAAGGTGATCCGCCCGACCGAGTCGCGAGCGAGGAAGGCGGTGGCGACGATCCCGACCAGCATCAGTGCCGAGCCGAGCATCGTGTAGATGAAGAACTTCAACGCGGCATAGACCCGCTGGTCGTACCCCCACCCGCCGATCAGGAAGTACATCGGCACGAGCACGATCTCGAAGAAGACGAAGAACAGGAACAGATCGAGGCTGACGAACGACCCGATCACGCCGGCCTCGAGCAGCAGGATCCAGGCCGTGTACGGCTTCTCGTCGTGGTGCGGATCGGCGCCGAGGAGCGCGATCGGGAACAGGATCCCGGTGAGCGCGAGCAGGAACAGCGAGATCCCGTCGACGCCGAGGTGCCAACCGATCCCCCACTGATCGATCCAGCGGTGTTGGGAGGTGAACTGGTATCCCGCCTCGCCGGTCTCGAAGCTCGCCAGCAGCCAGACCGACATCGCAGCGACGGCGATGGTGACGGTGAGGCCGACGAGCTTGACGTACTCGGGGCGGCGATTGGAGAGGATCGCCACCAGCAGGGCGCCGACCGCCGGGACGAGGATCATCGCCGTCAGGATCGGGAACGAGGCGGTCGCGTCGTGCATCACGCCACCCCCCGGATCAAGAACCAGGCGAGCAAGGCGATCACACCGACTCCGATGCCGAGGGCGTAGTTGCGGACGAATCCGGTCTGCAGCTTGCGGACCACTCCGCCGATCGAGCGGACGCCGAAGGCGGTGCCGTTGACCGCGCCGTCGACGACGTTGGCGTCGACCCAGGCGGCGTCCTCGAAGGCGACCCGTCCCGGCCCGCCCATCAACGCCGATACCCCGGCGTCGTAGTACCAGGCGTTGGCGAGCAGTTTCGGCTCGATCGCCGGCAGCCGCTTGCGCTGGTACACCGTGTAGGCGAGGAAGATCCCGGCCAGGGCGCCGATCACGGCGATCCCGGCGAGCAGCCACTTGATGTCGTCGGCGCCTGCGGAGATGTGGTGCTCGGCGCCGTGGACCACCGGTTCGAGCCAGTGCTCGAGCCGCTTGGTCGAGGAGTTGAACGGCAGTTGCAGCCCGCCGCCGACGATCGACAGTCCGGCGAGGACGACCAGCGGGACGAGCATGATCGCCGGCGACTCGTGCGGCTTGAAGTCGCCGTGTGCACCGTGGTCCTCGGCATGCGACTCCCAGCGGGCGTCGCTGAAGAAGACCATGATCACCTGACGGGTCATGTAGTAGGCGGTGAGCAGGGCGGTGACCAGGCCGACCGCCCACAGGATCGGGCTCTTGTCCCAGGCGAACAGCAGGATCTCGTCCTTCGACCAGAACCCGGCGAACGGTGGGACACCGGCGATCGCCAGCCAGCCGATGATGAACGTCACCGCGGTGATCGGCATCAGCTTGCGCAGCAAGCCCATCTTGCGCATGTCCTGCTCGTGGTGCATCCCGTGGATCACCGAGCCGGAGCCGAGGAACAGCAGCGCCTTGAAGAAGGCGTGGGTGACCATGTGGAAGATCGCCGCCACGTACGCCCCCGAGCCGACGGCGAGGAACATGTAGCCGAGCTGGCTGACCGTCGAGTAAGCGAGGACCTTCTTGATGTCGTTCTGGGCGACGGCGACCGTCGCCGCGAACAGGGCCGTGGCCGCACCGATGCCGGCGACGACCCACGGCGCCCAGTCGTAGGAGGCGATCGCCAGCAGCGGGGCGGTACGGGTCATCAGGTAGACGCCGGCGGTGACCATCGTCGCCGCGTGGATCAGCGCCGAGACCGGGGTCGGGCCTTCCATCGCGTCGGGCAGCCAGAGGTACAACGGGAGCTGTGCGCTCTTCCCGCAGGCGCCGACGAACAACATCATCGCGATCGCGGTGGCCGTCGACCGGGCCAACGCGCCGTCGGCGGCAGCGGCGTTGATCGGGCCGTAGTCGAGTGTTCCCACCGCCTGGAAGGCGAGGAACATCGCCATCATGAAGCCCCAGTCGCCGACCCGGTTGGTGACGAACGCCTTCTTTCCGGCGGTCGCCGCCGAGTCACGCGTGTGCCAGAACGAGATCAGGAAGTAGGAGCAGGTCCCGACGCCCTCCCAGCCGAGGAAGGTGACGAGCATGTTCGAGCCGAGCACGAGGATCAGCATCGAGAAGGCGAACAGGTTGAGGTAGAGGAAGAACTTGGAGAACTTCGGGTCGCCGTGCATGTAGCCGACCGCGTAGAGGTGGATCAAGGTCCCGATCCCGGTGACGAACAGCGCCATCGTGATGCTCAGCGGATCGGCCATGAAGCCGAGGTCGATCTGCAGCGAGCCTGCCGGGACCCAGGAGAAGATCACCGTCGCGGCGTGGTTCGCCCGTTCTTCGGCGTCCATCGAGAGCAGGTCGAAGAACACCCCGACGGTGACGAGGAAGGCTGCGCCGACCGCGGTGGTGGCGAGGTATCCGGCGAGCGGCTCGCCGAGCCGCCGCCCGAACAGCAAGATCAGGAGGAACCCGGCGAGTGGGAGCGCAGGGATCAGCCAGACGACATCGAGCATTCGATCAGCCCTTCATCAACGCGATGTCGTCGGCGTTGGCGCCGGGTCGCTTACGGAAGATCGCCACGATGATCCCGAGGCCGACGACGACCTCGGCGGCGGCGACGACGAGGACGAAGAACACCGCCGTCTGGCCGTCGATGTCACCGAACGAGCGGGAGAAGGCGACGAACGAGAGGTTGACCGCGTTGAGCATCAACTCGACGCACATGAACATCACCAGCGGGTTGCGGCGCACGAGCACGCCGGTGGTGCCGATCCCGAACAGGACGGCGCTGACGAGCAGATACCAGGTCGGCGTGGGTTCGAGTGCGGCGAGCACTACTGCGCCTCCTGCTTGGGCAGCCGGCGGGCGAGCAGCACTGCGCCGACGACGGCGACGACGAGCAGCACGGAGGTCAGCTCGAAGGCGAACACGCCGTCGGAGAAGACCGATCGAGCGAGCTCCTTGATGTTCTGCTCAGGGTCGATCTCGGCCACGTCCGGTCGGGCGAACACGGCTCGGCTGATGATCACCGAGGTGCCGACGAGCGCGGCGACGCCGACGCCGACCAGCGGGCCGACCGTCCGTTGCACTTGCAACGGTTCGACGCTGAGGTCCTCCGACTGGTCGACACCGAGGAGCATGATCACGAACAGGAACAGCACGACGATCGCCCCGGCGTAGACGATCACCTGCACCGCAGCGAGGAAGTGGGCCTGGAGGGCGACGAAGTGGACGGCGACGCCGAACAGGGTCAACACCAGCGACAACGCAGCGTGGACCGGGTTGTGCCGGAGGATCACCCCCAGCGCGCCGACCAGGACCATCGCCGAGGCGACGACGAACACGATCAGTTCCGTCACGCGCCGCCTCCGTCGCGTACCGCCTGGTTCGGCTCCGCGGCGCGCACACCGTTGCCCAGCTCACCCGACCAGGTCGTCGCGCCCTCGAACGAGGCGTCACCGGAGGGTGAGGTCGCCCGCATCCAGCCGGAGGTGAGCAGCTCGTCTCCCTCGCGCCAGTCCTCCCACGGCAGCTGACGCGGCTTGCCCTCGTCGTCGACGACCAGTTCGGCCTTGGTGTAGATCGCATCCCGCCGGTTGGTGAAGGAGAACTCGAACATCTTCGACTCGGTGATCGCCTCCGTCGGGCAGGCCTCGACGCACAGGTCGCAGTGGATGCAGCGGAGGAAGTTGATCTCGTAGACGTAGCCGTAGCGCTCGCCCGGCGAGACCGGATCGTCGATCGGGTTGTCGGCGCCGCGGACGTAGATGCACTTCGCCGGGCAGACCCCGGCACAGAGCTCGCAGCCGATGCACTTCTCCATCCCGTCCTCGTAGCGGTTGAGCACGTGACGCCCGTGCAACCGCTCCGGCTTGGGGATCTTGACGTCGTGGACGGTCTTGCCCTTGGCGTTGCCGCGGCCACCGGAGTATTCGGTGGTGACCTTGTTCTTCCGGCCGTGCTGGCGGGCGGTGACGAGAAAGCCTCCGAGATAGCCCATCAGAACATCGCCCCTTCCTTGGCCCGTTGCTTCGCGCTGACCCGTGTGGCGGCGGTCAACAGGCCGAAGCAGGCGACGAGGACCACCGCCGCGACGAGCGCGACGACGACCCGATTCCATCCCTCGTCCTGGGCGACCCTGAGGGCGGCGAGGAGCATGAACCAGCCGAGCGAGATCGGGATCAGCACCTTCCACCCGAGGTCCATCAGGCGGTCGTAGCGGAACCGGGGCAGCGTCGCCCGGAACCAGACGTACATGTAGAGGAAGATGAACAGCTTGAGCAGGAACCAGACGGTGCCCTCGATCCCGTTCGGGATCAGCGGGATGTCGAGCACGGTGTCACCGATCGCCACCGGCTGAGGACCGCCGAGGAAGAGGGTGACGATGATCGCCGACATCGTGATCGTGTTCATGAACTCGGCGAGGTAGAAGAGGGCGAAACGGATCGAGGAGTACTCGGTGTTGAATCCGCCGACCAGCTCCTGCTCGGCCTCGACGAGGTCGAACGGCGGCCGGTTGAGTTCGGCGGTGGCGGCGATGACGAAGACGACGAACGGGACCACCCCGGTGACGACGAGGTGCCAACGCGTGATCGTGTCCTGGCTGGCGACGATGCCGTTGGTCGAGAGGGTTCCCGAGATCAGCAGCACGGTGGCGACCGACAGGCCGAGCGCCGCTTCGTAGCTGACCATCTGGGCCGACGCCCGGACCGAGCCGAGCAGCGGGTACTTCGAGCCGCTCGACCAACCGGCGAGCATGATCCCGTAGACCGCGATCGAGCTCATCGCCAACACGAACAGGATCCCGATCGGCGGATCGCCGAGCTGGACGAGGGTCTTGTGCCCGAGGATCTCGACCACCCCGCCCTTGCCGTCGCGGAAATCGCCGCCGAGCGGGATCACCGTCCAGACGAGGAAGGCGGGGACGAAGGCGAGATAGGGGGCGAGCCTGAACACGAACCGGTCGGAGCGGTCGGGGATCAGGTCCTCCTTGAAGAACAACTTGATCCCGTCGGCGAGGGTCTGCAGCAGTCCCCACGGTCCGGCCTTGTTCGGGCCGACCCGGTTCTGCATCCCGGCGATCACCTTGCGCTCGAACCAGACCATGAACATCGTCCCGACCAGGCCGATGACGAAGATGATCAGCATCTTGACGATGACGAAGACGACGTCGCCGAGCGTGATGTCGCCGACGAGGAGCGGATCGAACCCGAAGATCACGCCTGGCCTCCGTCGCTGGTGCCGATCGACTCGATCGCCACGTCGACCACCCCGGTGCCGCCGGCGAGGAGCTCGGCGACGTTGACGTTCGGCTGGTTGAACGGCACCCAGGCGGTGCCGCGAGGCACGGAGGCATCGGGCGCGGCGGCGAGGACGAGCGCTCCGGTCGGACTCGAGACACGTAGTTGCGTGCCGGCTGCGCCGCCGAGACGGTCGAGGTCGAGCGGATGGAGGTGGACCTCGGCTCCCCCGGCGAGCGGGGCGAGCGACGGCGACAACTGGGTGCCGACCGCGCCGTCGTAGAGCTTGCGGCTGACGACGAGCCGATGGGCGTACCCGTTCGCCCGGCGAGCGGGCTCGCCACCGGCGGCGAGACGCCCGGTGCCCGGACGGTCGATCAGGATCCCGTCCGGTAGGGCCGCCGCCGCGGCGGTGATCCCGCTGTAGGCCGGGACGTCGGCGGCGATCGCGGCGGTGATCTCGGCGAGCGAGGAGAACCCGAGGTCGCCGCCGAGGAGATCGGCGAGCTCGACCGCGATCATCCAGTCGGGCCGGCTCGTGCCACGCACGGTGACCTGGCGGGACACGTCGGTGACCCGCCCCTCGAGGTTGGTCACCGTTCCCGCCTTCTCGCCGTAGGCGGCGGCGGCGAGGATCACATCGGCGTGCTGCGAGGAGGCGGTGACGAAGGTGTCGACGGCGATCACCGAGCGGGCGCCGGCGAGCGCCCGGCGGGCGAGCCCGACGTCGGGGAAGTCGCTGATCGGATCGGCGCCGAGGAGGATCAGGCAGGCGAGCTTGCCGGCGGCGGCCGCCTCGAGCGTCTCGGCGGTCGACTGGCCGCCGGAGACGGGGCTCAGTCCGAGTTCGAGCGCACCGACGACATTGCCGCGGCGATAGGCAGGGAGCACCGTCGCCCCCGGGACGGCGGCGAGCAGTGCCGCCAACGCGTCGAGCTGGTGGCGGCCGTCCTCGGCGAGGTTCGACCGACCGGCGACGACGACCACCGGCCCGCGGGCCAGTTGGGCGGCGACCGTTTCGTCGGCGAGCACCTCGGCGACCGTGGTCGCCTGCTCGCCCGGCAGATGGCGCACGGATCGCCAGGCGTAGCGGGTCAGTCCGCTGTCCGCTGCGGCGAACTCGATCAGCCGCGTCCGCCGCTGGTCGACCGCATCCTTCAGCCGGAGATAGAGCACGGGCAGCTCTTCTTTGAGATCGGGACCGAGCAGGATCACCGTCGGCGCGGCGCACGCCTCGGCGATCGTCGCTCGCGGCAAGCCGAGCAGCTCGGCCGGCAGCCCGTCGCCGAGCTGGGCGTCGACGTTGCCGGTGCCGATCACGTCACGGGCGAGCCGGGCCCAGGCGTAGGCGTCCTCGTTCGTTCCCCGTGCGCCGCCGATCACGGCGATGCCGTTCGGACCGTCGCTGGCGAGCGCATCGCCGATCAGCGCTGCGGCCTTGGCCAGCGCTGCCGACCAGGTCGACTCGACCAGCCCGTCGCCGACGCGCACGGCCGGCGCGGCGAGCCTCGCCGGATGATTGCCGGCCTCGAAGTCGAACCTGCCGCGGTCGCACAGCCAGCCCCAGTTGACCGCTTCCGAATCGACCCCGAGCTTGCGGACGATGCCGTCCTGGGTCGACTGCAGCGCCACCCGGCATCCGACCGCACAGCTGGTGCACGTGCTCTCCGACTGCGACAGGTCCCACGGTCGGGCCTTGAACCGGTAGGGCACTGCGGTCAGCGCGCCGACCGGGCAGATCTGGACCGTGTTGCCGGAGAAGTAGGAGCTGAACGGTTCGTCGGGGAACGTCAGCACCTGGGTGTTGTTCCCCCGGTGGGTGAAGTGGATCAGCGGATCGCCGGCGACCTCGTCGGCGAAGCGGGTGCAGCGATCGCAGAGGATGCACCGCTCGCGGTCGAGGTAGACCAAATCGCTGATCGGGATCGGCTTGGGGTAGTGCCGCTTCTCCTCCAGAAACCGGCTCTCGCCCGGGCCGTGGGCCATCGTGTTGTCCTGCAGCGGGCACTCGCCGCCCTTGTCGCAGACCGGGCAGTCGAGCGGATGGTTGGCGAGGAGGAGCTCGATGATCCCCTCCTGCGACTGCTTCACCTGCTCGGTGTCGGTGAGCACGATCTGGCCCTCGGCGACCGGGGTCATGCACGACACGACCAGCTGTCGGCCGCGCGGTCCCTCGACCTCGACCAGGCACTGCCGGCACATCCCGACCGGGCTCATCCGCTCGTGGTAGCAGAACCGCGGGACGTAGACGCCGTTGTCCTGGGCGGCCTTGATCACCAGCTCGCCCTTACGGGCGACGACCGGCACGCCGTCGATCGTCAGGTTGACCGCGTTCGGGTCGGGCACCGGCTCGGGGGCCGCGTCGGGTGGGGTCTCGGTCGACGTCATCTCAGGCTCCCCCCGCCGCGGCGGAGACGGGGATCATCGTCCGCTTGGTCACCCGCGCCTCGAACTCGCTGCGGAACAGCGTGATCGCCGAGTGGACCGGTGCGTAGGCCGACGGGCCGACGAAGCAGATCGTGGTCATCTTGTAGGGGAACGGCACCGCCTCGAGCCCGAGCTCGGACGACGAGGCGTGGGGGAAGTCCCCCGGGCAGATCGTCATGCCGACCTCGATCAGCTGCTCGAGATCGCGGTCCGTTCCCTTCCCGGCGACGACTCGGCTGAGGATCCGCTCGAGCCAGGTGCCACCTTCTCGGCACGGCGTGCACTTCCCGCACGACTCGTGGGCGTAGAACCGGGTGAGGGTCAGCGCGGCGGCGGGGATGTCGGTCGTCGAGTCCATCACCATGATCGCCCCCGAGCCGAGCATCGACCCGGCTGCACCGACCAGCCGGCCCTCGAACGGCAGGTCGAGCTGTTCGGGGGTGAACCACGGCGCAGAGCCACCGCCGGGAACGAACGCCTTGAGTTCGTTGTCGTCGCGGATCCCGCCGCAGAAGTCCTCGCCGTAGATCAGGTCGCGGAAGGTCGTCGTGCCGTTGACGATCTCGTACACACCGGGGCGCTTGACGTGACCGGAGACCGCCACCATCCGCGTCCCCGGAGAGCTCTCGGTGCCGATCGTGGTGTACGCGGCCGAACCGTTGCGCGCCAGCCAGGGGAGATTGGCGAGGGTCTCGACGTTGTTGACGATCGTCGGCCGGCCGTACAGGCCAATCGCCGCCGGGAAGTACGGAGGCTTCAGCCGCGGCATGCCGCGATTGCCTTCGAGACTCTCGATCAGGGCGGTCTCCTCGCCGACGACGTAGGCACCGGCACCCCAGTGGAGGACGATGTCGACGGAGAAGTCGCTGCCGAGGATGTTGGTCCCGACGTAACCGGCGGCGTAGGCCTCGTTCAACGCAGTGGCGACCCGCTCCTGGGCCACGGCCATCTCGCCGCGGATGTAGAGGAAGCACTGCGACAGCCCGGCGGCATAGCAGGCGATCAGGCAGCCCTCGATCAACTGGTGCGGATCGCGCTCCATCAGCAGCCGGTCCTTGTAGGTCCCCGGTTCCGACTCGTCGCCGTTGACGACGAGGTAGCGCGGCCAAACGCCTTGGGGGGTGAGTCCCCACTTGACCCCGGCGGGGAACCCGGCTCCGCCTCGACCGAGCACGGTCGCCGAGCGGACCTCCTCGTGCATCGCGCTCGGCGTCTTCGCCAGCGCAGCGCGCAAACCCTCGTAGCCGTCGGTCGCCAGGTAGCGCTCGAGGGTGTAGGAGTCCTCGTACTCGAACCGGGAGGTGACGATTCGCGGGCGATCACCGGCATAGAAGCCCGGCGTGAAGGGGTAGGTCTCGCCGTTCATCCGTTCGCCTCCGCAGCCTTGGTTGCGTTGGAGATCCACACCGGCGGTTCGGCGACGTCGTCGGGGTCGAGCGGGCTGACCCACCGATCGGCCGGGATGTGCTGGCGGACCCGGGCGACCGTCCCGTGCGGCGGGATCTCGTCGCTCAGCTTCCCGGCGGCGAGATCGTCGATCAGGCCGTCGAGCTGATCGGGGGTCACCCGATACCGGAAGCGGTAGTTGACCTGGAGGCACGGGGCCTCGGTGCATGCCGCTTGGCACTCGGCGTGCTCGAGGGTGAACATGCCATCCGCGGTGGTCCCACCGGCTTTGATCCCGAGCTTGTGTTCGGCGTGGTGCATCAGCTCGTCGGCGCCCATCAACGCGGATGACAGGGTGCCGCAGATGTTGACCAGGTACTTGCCGACCGGCTCCATCTTGAACATCTCGTAGAAGGTGCAGGTGCCGAGGACCTCGGCGGGGGTGATCCCGACGAGCTCGGCGAGGTGACGCATCGCGTCGTTGGTGATGTAGCCGTCCTGCTCCTGAGCGAGATGGAGCAGCGGGATCAACGCCGACTTCGGCCGCGGGTAGCGCCCGATGATCTCCTTCGCCAGCGCGACGTTCGCGTCGGTCAACCGAGCCATTACCTGTCTACCTCCCCGAGCACGGGATCGACGGAGGAGATCACGGCCACCGCGTCGGCGACCAGGCCGCCGCGCATCATGTGCGGGAGACACTGGATGTTGACGAACGACGGGGCGCGGACGTGGATCCGGTAGGGCGTCGGCGAACCGTCGGAGACGATGTAGCAGCCGATCTCGCCGCGTGGGCTCTCGATCGCCACATAGACCTCGCCCTCGGGGACCTTGAACCCCTCGGTGAAGATCTTGAAGTGGTGGATCAACGCCTCCATCGACTCGTCGATCCGAGCCCGCGGTGGCGGGGTGATCTTCTTGTCCTGGATCCGGTAATCGCCCGACGGCATCCGGTCGAGGATCTGGCGGACGAGCTTCATCGACTCTCGGATCTCGTTCAGCCGGATCGCGTAGCGGTCGAACGAGTCGCCGTACGACCCGACGATCACGTCGAAGTCGAGCTCGTCGTAGTGCAGGTACGGCATCGAGCGGCGGAGGTCCCAGTCGACACCGGTCGAACGCAGGATCGGCCCGGTCGCCCCGAGGGCGAGCGCTTCGGAGGCGGTGATCACTCCGACGCCCTGCAGCCGCTCGCGCCAGATCGGCTGCTCGGTCATCAAGATGTCGTACTCGTCGAGCCGCGGCGGGATCAGCTCGAGCAGCCGGAGCACGTCGTCGCGCCATCCGGGTGGCAGGTCGGCGGCCAGGCCGCCGGGGCGGATGAAGTTGTGGTTCATCCGTAGGCCGGTGACCTTCTGGAAGAAGCGGAGCACCTCTTCGCGCTCGCGCCAGCCGTAGATCATCATCGACACCGCGCCGATGTCCATCCCGTTGGTCGCCATGAACAACAGGTGGCTCGACATCCGGTTGAGCTCGGAGAGGAGCATCCGCATCCACACCGCGCGCTCGGGGATGTCACCGTCGATCCCGAGCAGCTGCTCGACGGCCATCGAGAACACCAGCTCGTTGTTCAGCGGGCTGGCGTAGTCCATCCGGGTGACGTTGGTCCCACCCTGGAGATAGGTCAGCTGCTCGCCGGTCTTCTCCATCCCGGTGTGCAGGTACCCGATGATCGGCTTGCAGCGCAGCACCGTCTCACCCTGGAGCTCGAGCATCAACCGGAGCACGCCGTGCGTGCTCGGGTGCTGCGGCCCCATGTTGATGATCATCGTCTGTTCCTCGTCGGGCGCCTCGAGGCTCCGATCGGCGAGCGTGGCAGCTTCCGCCTCGCTCATCCGGAGCACGGCGCCGACCTCGCGCAGCAACTCGCGGGCGGTCAGCTCGCTGCGCGGCTTGAGCCCTTGGGCCGGCTCGTTGCCGGCTTCGATGGTGGCGACGATGTCGCTCGAACCGCTGATCGTTGCGTCGCGTCGGGTCACGATGCTCATCCGCGCGCTCCTTTGAACTGGACCGGGATCGAGCCGACGTCGTAGTCCTTGCGCAGCGGGTGGCCGAGCCAGTCCTCCGGCATCAGGATCCGGGTCAGGTCCGGGTGGCCGTCGAAGCGGATCCCGAACATGTCGTAGGCCTCGCGTTCCATCGCTTCGCTGCCCGGCCACAGGTCGAACAGGCTGGGAAGGATCGGGTCCTCGGCGGGGAGTTGGACGCGCACCCGGACCCGTTCACGGCGGGCGATCGAGAGCAGGTTGACGACGATCTCGAACCGCTCACCGACGATGCCCTCGGGCAGCAGTCGAGGGGGGGCGGTGAGGTAGTCGACACCGCACAGATCGGCGCAGGTCTCGAATCCGTCGTCGAGCAGCTTGCGCATCAGCGGCAGATACTGGTCGAGGGTCGGGAAGACGACGGCTTGACCGCGCGACTCTCCCATGGCACACCCGTGGAGCTCGTCCATCGCTCAGCGGAGCCCGAGTGCGACGGGAACGGGACGGGCCTCGATCGCCGCCAGCTCGACTCCCGCGCCGCCACCCGTCTCGCGGCGACGCTTGAGCAGCTCGCCGTTCTCGATCTGGGTGTGGAGCTGCTCGATCGCATGGATCAAGGTCTCCGGGGTCGGCGGGCAGCCCGGGGCATAGACGTCGACCGGAACGACCTGGTCGACCCCTTGGACGATCGCGTAGTTGTTGAACATGCCGCCGCTCGATGCGCAGACGCCCATCGAGATCACCCACTTCGGTTCCATCATCTGGTCGTAGACCTGTCGGAGCACCGGAGCCATCTTCTGCGAGACGCGCCCGGCGACGATCATGATGTCGGCGTGGCGCGGCGAGGCGCGGAACACCTCCATCCCGAACCGGGAGATGTCGTAGTGCGCCCCGCCGGCCGCCATCATCTCGATCGCGCAGCAGGCGAGGCCGAACGTCGCAGGCCACGAGGAGCGGGCCCGGGCCCAGTTGACGAGGTCCTCGATCCGGCCGGTGACGACGTTGTCGGGGACCGCCCCGAGACCCTTGTCCATCAGATCGTCGACGAAGCCCATCAGGCTGCCTCCTCCTCGAGGCGGCCTTCGAGGCCGACGCGACGGATGGTCGAGCTGGTGGTCCGCTCGGCAGAGACGATCCCCGGCTCGGTGTCGAGCCGACGGGACAGGTGCAACGGACCCCACTCGAGTGCACCGCGGGCGACGACGTAGACGAAGGCAGCGAAGAAGACGACGCTGAAGGCGATCATCTCCCAGAACGCATAACCACCGAGCTCAGCCCTGCTGACCGCATACGGGTAGAGGAAGATGATCTCGATGTCGAACATGATGAACAGCATCGCGACGATGTAGAACCCGACGGGGAAGCGCTCCGGCGTTTCGCGGTGAGGGAACGATCCCGCACTCGTACGGAGCCTCCTTGGCGGTCGACGGACGACGAGGAGCGAGCAGCCGGGAAGCGACCAGGCTGAGGACGCCGAACGCCAACGCCATCACCAGCAGTGCCAGGACCGGGAGGTACTGGGCCATCTCGGTCAGGCTCCGCCGGAGGCCTTGACCAGTGAGCCGCCGGAGCGGTTGGCCTCGGCCAGCCGATCACGTCGGTTCATCAGCCAGCAGAGCACGACGAGGATGATCAGCGAACCGAAGGTCAGCACGATCGCCGGCTGACGGCGGGACCCGAGGTCGCGGATCATCAGCACGTAGGTCGGTTCCTGGCTCTCGTCGACCTCCGGGCTCAGCGGGGCCCGGCCGGGTTCGCTCTGCACCGGGAGCACCGCTTGGACCTCGACCAGGGCGTAGCGCGGGGCGTGGCGGAAGGCGATGAAGTCGAACGTGTCGTTGATCTTCGGCGACCGCTCGCCTCCCTTGTCGTAGACCGCGATCGCGGCGTACTCGCCGGCGGCGAAGGTGTCGGTCTCCTGCAGGATCTCATCCGCGGAGGCGACCGCCTGGCCGCGCTTGGGGTCCTCATCGGCGAGCTGGATCCAGCCCTCCTGCAGCGGATCACCGGTGTTGAGAATGCCCGCTCGGACGAGATCGCCGTCCCTGACGATCGTCACCGGTTGGGCGGGTTCCCAGGTGGGGGTGCGGCCGACGAGCCCGATGCCGTAGATCCACCAGATGACCCCCATCAGGAACATCCAGCCGAACAGACCGCTCATCGCGACCAGGAAGCCGAGACGGGCGCCGATGTTGGTCCCGACGATCAGGTAGACGCTGCCGCAGAGGACGACGAAGCCGATCAGGACGACGATGACGCCGCGCAGCTCCGGCTTCCAGCTGAGGGCGAGGATGGTGGCGAGCGACATCGGTGTCTACAGGCTCCGGACGTAGTCGACGATCTCGGTGATCATCTCGGGTGTCAACATGTGGCCGAAGCCGGGCATCCGACCGCTGCCCTGGGCCTGGTTGCCGTAACGCTTGCCGTACTGCGAACCGACGTTGATGAAGTCGATCATGTCGGCGACGTCGGGGAAGCGGGTGTTGACCGAGCCGGCGGTCAGGTTCGGGCCCATTGCGCCCTGACCGATGACGCCGGGGTCGCCGTACGACCAGCCGCTGGTGTGGCAGCGGGCGCAGGAGTAGGCACCGGAATCGAGGTCGGAGCTGAACAGCGCCTCACCGATCGAGGCGTAGGTCCCGTTGTCGACCAGCGACTGGGCGTAGCTGCCGATGTCTTGCTGGATGTCGAGTGGGAGCGTCCCGCCGTCGCACACCGCTGGGTCGGCGGTGTCGGAGAACGGCTCCTCGGTGAGACAGCCGACCGGCGGGATCTGGATGCTCTTGAGGTACTCGATCAAGTTCGAGATCTGCTGTTCGTTCATCGGGCCACCACCGACGAGGCCCCACGGCGACATCGGCGAGAACGGGCGACCATAGTTGAGGATGAAGGTCACTTCGTCGACGCTGAAGCGGTAGAAGATCGTGTTCAGCGCCGGTGCCTTCCACTGCACGGCGACGACCTCACCGGTGTTCGGGTCGGTGATCGCGTAGTCGGCCACGCCGCCGAGGCCGTTCATTCCGCCGTGGCAACCGGCGCAGTTGAATCCGCCGTTGGCGGTGGTGTCGAAGTCGTTCGAACCCCACTGGGCGTAGCGCTTGTCGAACCCATCTGCGGCATTGGCCTGCCGCTGCGGCTCGAACAACCAGTAGATCGGCAGCGACAGCGTGATCACCCCGAGGAACAGCACGGCGAGCAGCTGGGTCCGCTCGAGCTTCGGGCCCTCCAACGTCTCGTCGTCGTAGTACTGCTTGCGGTTGGCGGCGAGCTCGATCTCGGACCCGACCTCCGCTCGTCCACTGCGGACGTTGAAGACCGCGTAGACCAGCCAGCCGGCCGTCAGGACGACGAAGATGATCCAGGCGAACGTGGTGGTGGCGAGTGCCAACATCTCAGTGCCCTTCACCCGAGCCGATGCAGTGCGGGCCTTCCGCTTCCTGACCGGTGGTGTTGACGCCGATCGCCGGGCCTTGGATGACGATCTGGGTGTCGATCACGACGTTGCCGTTGGTCACCTCGACCCCGAAGCGGTCCATCCCGCGCGGCGCCGGGCCACCCTTCTTCTCCCCGACCCGGTTGTACTGCGAGCCGTGGCAGGGGCACTCGAACCACTGCGAGCTCTTGCACTCCGGGACGCGGCAACCGAGGTGGGGGCACTTCTGGTAGAGAGCGACGATCCCGGATTCCATCCCGCTGAGCTCGGGTCCGGAGTAGACCGCAGCTGCCTTGGCCAACGAATCGGTCGGGTACTCGGTGACCCAGGTGCGCGCTTCGGGCAGGTAGAAGAAGCCGTCGCTGGTCCGGATCCCCTGAATGATGTCGTCGAGCTTGCCGGCGTTGACCTTCGAGCCGAACCCGCCACCCTGGCGTGGATAGAGGAAGGCGATGCAGGCCAGGCCGAACGTGCCCAGGCCGACAGACATCAGCGTCGTCAGGGTGCGGTTGAAGAACTGCCGGCGGCTGACGCCGACGACCTCCGGGTCGAGCGGCACCCAGGGTGCCGGCGGAAGGGCCGAGGGCTTGGCCAGCGCGGTCGAGCGCTGCTCGGCGGCGGCGGCCTCGACCTCCTTGCCGGTGGTGCTCGACACCGCCGGTTGGATCGGGGTGTCGCGTTCGCGCGTCTCCCGGCTGAGCGCACCTGCACCGCGAACGTCCGCACGGCGTGTCTGGGTGATGAACAACACGCCGGCGAGGACGACGACGACTGCCACACCGATGGCGATGATCCCTGCTGAACTCAACTCGTCACCTCACAGATCCATGAAGAGGCCGTCACGCCAGGGCAGCGTGAAGTTGAACCCGGGGCCTCGGAAGAACGTGCCGATGATCACCAGCACGGCCCAGAACATCAGATGAACGGTCATGATCGAGATCGCGAACTTGCGATCCTCGGGCTTGTTCGACGGATTGCGGTCGATGTACGGCGCGAGGATCAGCACGAACAGACCGATGCCGGGGATGGTCACACCGGCGACCATCGGGTGGAACATCGTCAACAGCTCCTGCAGACCGAGGAAGTACCACGGGGCCTTCGACGGGTTCGGGGTGCGGTTGATGTTCGCCAGCTGGAGCAGCGGCGCATTGACGAAGATCGAGAACAGGGTGACGAAGGCGGTCATCACCAACGCGGCGACGAACTCGACGGCGAGCAGGTGCGGCCAGGTGTGGACCTTGTCGATCGGGGAGGCCTTGACGTCCTGGATCGAACCGGACTTGACCACGGTCAGCAGCCGCTGGGTGTGGCCGCCGGGCCCGGCGCCGATCGGGACACCGGCCGCGGGTGCGGCGGTGACGACCGAGGAGACCTTCTCGGCGACGGCGACGCCACCACCACCGCTCGGCTCGTCGGCTGCGCCGGAGGCTTTCGCCTTCGCCGCCTTCGAGCGCTCGAGCAGATGCGCCGGGATGCGCGGGTCGGCAGCAGGTGCTGCTGTCGGCGGCGCTGCCGCTCGCTTCTGTCGGTGCGCCCGATTCGGCGGCGGCCTTGGCCCGCGCCGCTTCGGCTCGCTTGCGCAGGTGTTCGGGGATCTCCGTCATCGCATCGCTCCCGTCGCGCTCACAGCGGACCCGAGATGCCGCCGTCCTTGCGCACCCGCCAGAAGTGGATCGCCATGAAGATGACGATCACGAACGGGAGCATCAAGACGTGCAACACATACCACCGGAGAAGAGTCTCCGAACCGATCTCCACGCCGCCGAGGAGGACGAAGCGGACCTGGCTGCCGACGACCGGCGAGTAGCCCATCATGTTCGTCCCGACGGTGACCGCCCACAGCGCCAGCTGGTCCCAGGGGAGCAGGTAGCCGGTGAACGACAGCAGCAGGGTGAGCATCAGCAACACGACGCCGATCACCCAGTTGAACTCGCGGGGCGGTTTGTACGCCCCGTGGTAGAAGACGCGGGCCATGTGGAGGAACACCGAGATGACCATCAGGTGGGCACCCCAGCGATGCATGTTCCGCACCAGCAGACCGAACGTCACCGAGGTCTGCAGGTTGTTGATGTCCTGCCAGGCCTGGGCCGTGGTCGGTCGGTAGAAGAACATCAAGAAGATGCCGGTGACGGTCAGCAGGATGAACAGGAAGAAGCTCAACCCACCGAGGCAGAGGGTGTAGCTGACCTTCACCGCGTGGCGCTTCACCTTCACCGGGTGGAGGTGATAGAGCACCGAGTTCATGATCACGTAGGACCGGTTCCTCGGGCTGTCGGTGTAGCCCTTGCGGAAGATCGAACCGGGCCGGAAGATCGAGCTCCAGGCCTGGCTGCCCTGGACCGAGCTCTGCAGCTTGGCCATCCGCTCCTTGGCGGTGGGGCGTGGTTTGTCGTCGATGATCTTTGCCACGAGTCGTCGATCCTCAGAGCCTCATGCCGTAGGCATAGCCGTGGTTGTTGGTTCGCTGGTGCCCGTCGCCGGTGACCGCCGGGGCACCGACCTTGCCGAGGATGATCACACCCGTCGGGCAGCGGTCGACGCACAGTGCACAGCGGGTGCAGACGTCGTCGTCGATCACGAAGATCACGTGATCGGAGGGATCCTCGCCGGGTTGCTCGGTGTTGTCCGCCTCGGCCACCGCATCGGGGGTGACCATGTGGATGCACTTCCACGGGCAGATGTCGACGCAGCCCTCGCACATGATGCACTCGGACTGATCGATGTGGATGAACTGCTTCGGCTTGACCGCCTTGGTCAGGTAGTCGGCGTCGACCTCGACCAGTTGGTAGTCGACGGACCATTCCGGCATCGGCGGATTGGCATCGGTTTTCGCCATCGTCAGGCCTTCCGCACCAACGGGCGTCCGAACGCCGAGGTCTCGACCTCGGTCGACGGCGCCTGCTTGCCGCGCTTTTGCCACCAGGACCAGAGGTACATCATCAGCCCGAGGTAGAAGCCGTAGATCCCGAGGACGAGGATGTCGCCGATCTGCAGCCAGTTGATGTCGAACGGGAACCACCCGCCGCGGGCTTGCGACTTGAAGATGTCGCCGACGCCGTAGAGGGTCTTGTCCGCCCGCCAACCGAGTTCGTTCTGGACCCAGGTGAGCCACTGATGGGGAACGACACCGAAGGCGAGGAACATCACGCCGAAGGCGTACGTGGATGCAGCCATCGCTTCGCCCCAGGCGAGCGATGCGCCGGGCTTGCGCCGTTTGCCGTACGGGACGACGGCCAGGGCGAGCAACGTCGTGGCGATCAGTGAGACGACAAAAGCCTGCATGCGAGAGTCCCTTTCTGATCCGACGATGGTACGCAAGCGGGGTTCGGCATCGGCCCTGAGCTAGCTCGTGACCGGTTGTGAATCCACGCACGAACCTTAGCCGGGAGTCCCCCGAATCGAACCAGTCCGCTCCGGCAGGGATGAAGTTCCGACACCGATTGCGTGTCTACCACCTCTGCTAGCGCGAGCTTCGCTGGCGGCGAGCGGTCGCGACGGGAGATCGCACGCCGTTGCTCGCGTCCGGCTGGTCGCTGGCGCTCCCGACGCCGGGTCGTGACGGCGACCCGACCGGGGGCCCAACCCTCCAGTTGCGAGCTTCGCTCGCGTCCGGCTGGTCGCTGGCGCTCCCGACGCCGGGTCGTGACGAGCGGCACCCGACCCGGGGGCCGAACCCTCCGGCCCGACGCGGGCTTCGCTCGCGTGGGTGCCCCGCGGCGAGCTGGGCGATGCAGCGCGTTGTGTGATTGCCTGGCGGCGGGGGAGGGCCTCTAGTGTGTCGGCCCGTGACCGAGATCCCCGAGCACCTGCTCAAGCGCTCCCGGGAGCGGCGCCAGGCGATGGGGCTGCCCTCCGACGGTGAGCCTGCGGCCGACACCCCTTCGACCCCGTCCGCCGCCAGCCCGGCGCCGGTCAAGGCCGCCGCCCCCACCCCGGCGAAGGCCGCACCGGCGGCGCCGGCGGCTCCTCCGCCGCCCAAGCCCGACCCGCCGTACGTCGCCGCAGCGAAGAACCGACGCAAGATGCCCTACTGGGCGATGACCGCGCTCGGCCTGCTCCCGCTGTGGGGATTCCTCTACGTCCGTGGGCTGACCCCGGAAGAGGTCGTCGTCGAAGGACCGATGGGTGTCGGCGCCGAGGAGTACGTCGCGGTCTGTGCCACGTGCCACGGTGTCGCCGGTGGTGGCGGCGCCGGTCGCCCGCTGGCCAACGGTGAGGTGCTCAAGACCTTCCCCCAGATCGAAGACCAGCTCAACATGGTCTACACCGGGAGCCAGGCCTACGCCCTCGCCAACCTGCCGTTCTATGGCGATCCGAACCGCGAAGGCGGCGGACACGTGCCTGGCTGGGGCAAGGGTGCCTACATGCCGGCGCAGGGCGGCGTGCTCACCGACGCCCAGATCCTCGGCGTGGTCTGCGAGGAGCGGTACGGCATCGGCGGTGCCGACCCGACCTCCGAGGACTACCTCGAGGAGTACGAGACGTGGTGCACCGAGGAGTCCGAGTTCTGGCTCGGGCTCGAGGACGGGTCGTTGACCTTCGACACGATCGAGGGCGTCGGCACCGAGCCGCGTCCGTCCGCTCCCGCGCAAGGCTGACCACCAGCTGCCCGGCGAGGGTGGCGAACGCACCTCCGCCCGTCAGACTCGATCCGTGCAGCACGACTCGACCGAGGTCCTCGTCGTCGGCGGTGGCCCCGCCGGGGCGGCCGCCGGCTATTGGCTCGCCCGCCACGGGCACGACGTCACGATCCTCGAGCGCAAGCAGTTCCCGCGGGAGAAGACCTGCGGTGACGGGCTGACCCCGCGAGCGGTCAAGCAGCTCGAGGACATGGGACTCGGCGAGGAGTTGACCAAGTACCACCGCTACTCCGGGTTGCGGGCGACCGGGATGGGCCGTGAGCTCGAGCTGGAATGGCCGCGGCACCCGATCTATCCCAGCCATGGGTACGTCGTGCGCCGCCGAGACCTCGACTGGGCGGTCGCCAGCAACGCCGAGCAGGCCGGGGCGACGTTGCTCCAGGGTCACGAGGCGATCGAACCGGTGGTCGAGCGTGGCTTCGTCCGCGGGGCGTTGGTCAAGGACAAGCAGACCGGCGAGACGACCGAGTTGCGCGCTCGCTACGTCGTCGTCGCCGACGGGGCGAACAGCCGGTTCGGCCGGGCGTTGGGCACGTTCCGCAAGCGTGAGTGGCCCTACGGGACGGCGATCAGGACGTACTGGGAAACGCCGCGGCACGCCGATCCGTGGATCGAGTCAGCGCTCGACGTCAAGGATCGCAACGGCAATCCGCTGCCGGGCTACGGCTGGATCTTCCCGGTCGGCGACGGCACGGTGAACATCGGCGTCGGGCTGCTGTCGACGTTCCGCGACTTCAAGAGCGTCAACACCACCCACCTGCTCGATGCCTACGCCCACCAAGTTCGAGATCGGTGGGAGATCGACCCGGATGCGCCGACGGCGAAGGCGACCGCCGGGCGGATCCCGATGGGCGGCTCGGTCGGCCCCAAGGTCGGGCCGACCTACCTGGTGATCGGCGATGCCTCCGGCTCGGTCAACCCGTTCAACGGGGAGGGGATCGACTACGCCTACGAGACCGCCCGGATGGCGGCCGAGGTGCTCCACGAGGCGCTCGTGACCAACGACCCGCTGGCCCTGCAGCGCTATCCGCAACTGCTCGACGACGAGTACGGCCAGTACTTCAAGGTCGCCCGGTTGTTCGCCCGAGTGATCGGGCGACCGGTGTTGATCCGCGAGCTGACCCGCGCCGGGATGCATTCGCGCACGCTGATGGAGTGGGTGCTGCGGATCATGGCCAATCTCCTGCGTCCGGACGAGATCGGCCCGGCCGAAGCTGCCTACAAGGCCGCCGCGACCCTCGTCAGGCTCGCCCCCAACGCCTGACCGACAGTCCGACGGTTCAGGTGACCGCCCGCGGGCTGAGCTCGGCGAGCAGTTCCGGTTCGTTGCCGTTCAGTCGACGCGCCCCCCAACGGATCCCGAAGTACCAGACCAGCGCGCTCCATCCGACACCGCCGACGGCGAGCAGCGGCGCCCAGCCGGCGTCGTCGTAGATCAGCACGGGGACCACCACCGGGCCGGCGAGGACGACCACCGCGGCCATCCCGACGAAGGTCGTCAGCGCGGTCGAACAGCCTTTGCCGGAGCCCCCCTGGCGCCAGGCGAACGGGTTGTCGCCGTCGGTCTGCGGGACTGGGGCGAGCACCGAGACGACGGCACCGGCGCCGAGCGCGCAGAGGGCGAGGGTCAGCGCCAACAGCAGCGCAAGCGGCACCAGCGTCCATCCGGCGCGCCAGACGGCGATCGCCACGATCGAGATCACCGGCGGGAGGATCAGCCCCGGGAGCTGACTGGCGGAACGGGCGAACAGTTGCAGACGACCTGGCCCGCCGCCGACCAGTTCGAGCCACAGCGACCCGCTGTCGAACCCGAGCAGGTTGAACGGTGCGCTGAGGACGATGATCATCCCCCACAGCCCGAACAACACCAGCGTCGGCGCGTCGTCGGTCTGGGCCATCACCTGGATGATCGAGAACCCGATCCCCATCAGCAGGCCGAGCATCGCCTGTACCCGCCTGCTCGGGGAACGGAGCAGGTAAC
The DNA here is from genome assembly GCA_963754705.1 of uncultured Actinomycetes bacterium. Classification (GTDB taxonomy): domain Bacteria; phylum Actinomycetota; class Acidimicrobiia; order Acidimicrobiales; family Ilumatobacteraceae; genus JAWKHV01. The sequence continues at coordinate 385,441 of CAVWGZ010000001.1, forward strand.
GGAGCTCCTTCGCCAACGCCGCCTGGATCGGCGTGCGGGCGCCGCCGAGCGGCGCGCCGCGCCGTTCGAGCTGGGGGCCGGCGGCGCGCTCGGAGGACTGCAACAGCCGATCGGTCATCGCCGCCCAGCCGGCGAGGGTGATCGCGGCGAACGCCGCGGCAGCTGCGATCCAGCCGGCTCCGACCAGCGGCCGGCCGTCTTCGGCGGCGAGCAGGGCCCGCCCGACCCAACCCGGTGGGAACCAGCTGAAGACGCTCACGATCCCGTCTCCGGCTCGGCCTTCGCTCTCGCTCAACAGCGGTCCGATCGCCTGGCTGGCGAGCCAGACCGAGACCCCGGCAACGCCGGAGACGAGCACGGCGACGTCCCTCCCTCGCCGGCTGCGCTGCGCACGCACGAGCAGCGCTGCGCCGAGCCGAGCGGTACCGAGCCCGAGGAGGAAGACCACCGGGACGGCGAAGACGGTCACGATCCACCCGCCGATGCCGCTCGCCGGCACACCGAGGGCCACTCCGCAGAGGGCGAAGAAGACTGCGATCGTCGCCGGTCCGCTGCACGCTGCGCCCCCGAGCACCGCCAGCAGCCGGCGGCGATCGAGTGGGAGCAGGGCCAGGCGGGTCGGGTCGACCGTCTCGTCCGCGCCACCCCCGACCAACGGGACCAGCGTCCAGCCGACGACGAGGACGCCGAACCCGACGGCGAACAGCGCCTGGCGGCCGTCGCGGTCGAGCGCTCGACCCGCGGCGAAGCCGAGGAAGCCGGAGGCAGCGAGCAGGACGCAGCCGACCATCAGCAGGACGAACAAGGTCGTCCCGCCCTTGCGCAGGCGATTGACGGTCAACCGCCAGCGCAGCGCCGCACCGAGCCGGACCGCTCGCCCGACGCCGAGCGTCGGCGGCTGCAGCGACGCGAACGGCGCAGCCGTGTGGACACCCGTCGGCGGCGGGAAGACACCGGTCACGCCGAGCTGCCGCCGAGCCAGTCGAGCGCAGCCGACGGCTGCATCGGGCGAGCACCGACCGCTTCGACGAAGGCATCCTCGAGGGTCTGGCCGCAGCGCACTTCGTCGACCGTCCCGGCGCGGACGACCAGCCCGGAGGCAAGGATCGCGACGTGGTCGCAGAGCCGCTCGACCGTCTCCATCACGTGGCTGGAGAAGACGATCGTCCCACCCGCCCGACGGAAGCCGGTCAGCACCTCGACGATCGTGCGCGCCGACAGCGGATCGACCGATTCGAACGGTTCGTCGAGGAAGACCACCTTCGGCCCGTGGAGGAGAGCGGCGGCGAGGGCGACCTTCTTGCGCATCCCGGTCGAGTAGTCGGCAACGAGCACCGCCGCGTCGTCGGCGAGGCCGAGCACCTCGAGCAGCTCGCCGCGGCGTCGATCGACCTCCCCCCGCTCGAACCCGCGCAACAGCCCGAGGTAGGTCAGCAGTTCGGCACCGCTCAAACGTTCGAACAGCCGGAGGTCGTCAGGCAGCACACCGATCGTCGCCTTCGCCGCCCGCGGGTCGGGCCAGACCGGGATTCCGGCGACGGTGACGTGACCGGCGTCGGGGCGGAGCAGCCCGACGAGCATCCGCAAGGTGGTGGTCTTGCCGGCTCCGTTCGGCCCGACCACGCCGTAGAACGACCCGGTCGGGACCTGGAGGGCGATCCCGCCGACGGCGACCTTCTCACCGAACCGCTTCCACAGATCGAGCGCAGCGACGGCGAGCATCAGCCGACGATCTCGGCGGCGCCTTCGAAGACCCGCTCGACGAGTTCGTCGATCACGGCGTCGGTGTGCGCCCAGCCGGGGAACAGCACTTCGTAGGCACCGGGGGCGAGGGCGACGCCGCGGCCCAGCAGGGCATGGAACAGGCGGGCGTAGGTCGCCTCGTCCGTTTCCTCGGCGGTGGCGAAGTCGTGCGCCGGGGCCGGCGCGAAACGAATCCCGATCAGCGTCCCGAGCACCGGCACCTGGGCGACGATCCCGGCGGCGGCGAACGCCTCGGTCAATCCTGCGGCGAGGTGACGGGCGCGGGCGAACAGCTCGACGTAGTGGTCGTCGCTGAGCACGTCGAGCGCGGCGAGGCCGGCGGCGGTCGCCAGCGGATTGCCCGAGAGCGTGCCGGCGTGGAAGATCGGACCGAGCGGCGAGAGATGCTCCATCACCACCTGGCTGCCGCCGATCGCGCCGATCGGCAATCCCCCGCCGATCACCTTGCCGAAGCAGGTGATGTCGGGGATGACGTCGAAGCGCGCCTGGGCACCGCCGAGCCCGAGCCGGAACCCGGTGATCACCTCGTCGAAGATCAACATCGCACCGACCCGGTCGCACTCGGCGCGCAGGCCCTCGAGAAAGCCGCGCTCGGGGGCGACGAGGCCCATGTTCGCCGCCACCGGCTCGACGATCACTGCCGCCACCTGCTCGTCGAGCGCGGGCACGACGTTGTAGGGGACGACGATCGTGTCGGCGACCGCTCCGGCCGGGACGCCGGCGGTGCCGGGCAGGCCGAGCGTCGCCACCCCGCTGCCGGCGGCGGCGAGGAGCACGTCGGCCGCCCCGTGATAGTTGCCGGAGAACTTGACCAGCCGACTCCGCCCGGTGACCCCGCGGGCGAGGCGGACGGCGGTCATCGTCGCTTCCGTCCCCGAGCTCATCAGCCGGACCCGTTCGCAGCTCGGAACCCGTTCGCGGATCGCTTCGGCGAGCTTCATCTCCCGCGGCGTCGGTGCGCCGTAGCTGGTGCCGCCGGCGGCGGCCGCACGGACCGCCTCGACGATCCGCGGATGGGCGTGGCCGAGGATGATCGCGCCGTAGCTCTGGACGAGGTCGATGTAACGCGTGCCCTCGGCGTCCCAGACGTAGGGACCCTCGGCACGGGCGACGACGTAGGGGGTTCCGCCGACCGCCTTGAACGCCCGGATCGAGGAGTTCACCCCGCCGGGGATCGCCTCGGTCGACCGGGCGAACAGGGTCGGGTTGCTCGGTACCCCCGCCCCGGTGCAGACCACCGGGTCGCAGCCGGCGGCGAGGCAGGCGGCGGGATCACAGAGGGGGATCACCTCATCCCGCCCTCTCGGCGAACCAGCGGGCGAAGTAGGTCAGGATCAGGTCGGCCCCGGCGCGCTTGATCGCCCCGAGGTGTTCGAGGGCGACACCGTCGTGGTCGATCCAGCCGTTGGCCGCAGCCGCCTTGACCATCGCGTACTCGCCGGAGACGTGGTAGGCGGCGAGTGGCACGTCGACCCTGGCGCGGACGGCGGCGATCACGTCGAGGTAGGCCAGCGCCGGCTTGACCATCACCAGGTCGGCCCCCTGCTCGAGGTCGGCGGCGACCTCGGTCAGCGCTTCGCGGGCGTTGCGCCAGTCCTGCTGGTACCCCTTGCGGTCCCCGCCGCCGACGATCTGGACGTCGACCGCGTCGCGGAACGGTCCGTACAGCGCCGAGGCGTACTTCGCCGAGTAGGCCATGATCGCGGTCTCCTGCCGGCCGGCGCCGTCGAGCGCCGTCCGGATCGCCCCGACCTGTCCGTCCATCATCCCCGAGGGGGCGACGACCTGGGCGCCGGCCGCAGCTTGGGCGAGAGCGGCCCGGCAGTAGATCTCGATCGTCGCGTCGTTGTCGACGGTTCCCCCGGCGGTCAGCACCCCGCAGTGACCGTGGTCGGTGTACTCGTCGACGCACAGGTCGCTCATCAGCACGAGCTCGTCGCCGAGGTCGTCGCGCAGGTCGCGCAGGGCGACCTGGACGATCCCGTCGGGGTCGAAGGCGCCGGAGCCGATCGCGTCCTTGGTCGCCGGGACACCGAACAGGATCACCGCCCTCACCCCCAGCCCGGCGAGCTCGGAGACCTCCTTGCGCAAGCTCTCGCGGGTGTGCTGGACGACACCCGGGAGCGAGGCGATCGGTTGCGGCTCGTCGATCCCCTCACGGACGAACAGGGGAGCGATCAGGTCGCTGGTCCGCAGATGGGTCTCGGCGACGAGTTCACGCATCGCCGTGTTCCGGCGGAGCCGGCGCGGACGATGAGCAGGGAAGGAGGCGGTCATCGACCGCTACCGTACCGGCGTGCCCGCGGTCGGTCAGTTGTCGCTCATCGACGTGGTCGTCTCCCCCGGCGATGACGAGGTCGTCGAGCTGACGGTGCGCAACGTCGGCGCCCAGCCGGCGAGTTTCTCGCTCGTCGCCAGCGGCTTCGTCCAGGGGTGGACGATCATCGACCCGCCGATGGTCACCCTCCCTCCCGGTGGGGAGCGAGACGCGCCACGGTTTCGCTCCGCCCGCCGCGGCACTGGTCGGTCCCCGCCGGGGCCTCGCCGCTGACGGTCCGGATCGTCAGCCACGACGTCGCCGACGAGGTCGCGATCGTCGAGGGCACCGTCACGGTGCTCGCCTTCGACCAGCGCCGGCTGACGCTCGCCCAGAGCGTGCTGCGGGCCAAGCGGCGGGCCGAGTTCGACGTCGTGCTCGAGAACCTCGGCAACGCCCGTGCGTCGTGCCGGGTCGCCCTCGCCGATCCGGCGATGCGTCTCGCCGGAGGGTTCACCCCACCGTCGCTCGGCGTCGATCCGGGGGAGAGCGCGGTCACCCGGCTCGAGCTGCGTTCCAAGCGTCGCCGCTGGCGGCGAGGGTCGCGGATCCTGCCGTTCGAGGTCCACGCGGTGCAGGAGGGGCACCCAGGCGCCTCGGCGAGCGGCACGCTGCTGCAGACGCCGGTGATCAACGGCAGCTCGCTGGCCCGCTTCGCTGCGCTCGTTCGCGCTCGGCGGGGTGCTCGTCGTCGCCTGGTTCGGGCTGGTGAGGCCGGAGATCGATCGCGCCGCCGATCGCGCCGCAGCGGATCTGGCGGCGACGAGCACGGTGCCCGATCAAACGGCGACCGTCGCCGGTTCGGGCGGACCGGCGAGCCGGGCCGGCGAACCGTTCGACACCCGGCTCGCGGTCGAGGCCCCGCTCGGCGCCCAGGCGGTGCAGCACTACACCGTTCCCGCCGGCAAGCAGCTGGAGATCACCGACGTGCTGTGGCAGAACCCGAACGGCGACGGCGGACGGCTGGAGCTGTTGCGCAACTCGTCGTCGCTCTACCGGATCGCGATGGAGAACTTCACCGACTACGCCAACGCACTGGTCAACCCGTACGTGTTCGACGCCGGCGAGACCGTCAACGTCCAACTGTCGTGCTCGGCGATCGGCGATCCCAACGTCGGCGGCTGCGCCGCTGCGGTCACCCTCACCGGCCGGCTGGTCGACGCCTGACCGGACCGGCCGCGTCGTTCAGGACGTGGGGCGTTCCGGATTCGGAGCCGTGCGTTCGGCGAGGGTCACGATCGTCGTCCGGTTGCGCATCGTCGAAGGCCTCCCCAGCGCCCGGTCGAGCGCAGCGGGCTTGATCCTCGATCCGCTGATCCCCCCGTGGGTCAACCAGTGCAGCTCGCGGCCGATCAGGCGCAGCTCGTCATAGTCGTTCGACAGCGCCTCGACGGCGGCGACGACCTCCCCCGGCGGTGGTTCACGGAGCATCCCGATCTGGATCTTCTCCCCATCGCCGGCGACGAACGGCTCGATGGCGACGATCGTCGCCAGCTCTTGTGGGGTGCGGACGAAGGTCTCCACGGCGAATCCGAGCTCGGCGGCGAGGAGGTCCTCGATCCGTTGCTCGAGCGCAGCGGTGTCGCTGTCGTCGGGCGCATCGAACAGCACGTTGCCGCTGGCGATGAAGGTCACGACCCGCTCCAACCCGATCGAACCGAACAGGCCGGCGAGGCGGTCCATCTTCACCGCCCGTCCGCCGACGTTGATCGCCCTCAGGAATGCGATGTACCGGCTCACGACCGGAAGGTAGCCGGTGGGTCGTGGTCGCCGACCGGTGCACGGACCAGGCGACGGATGTCGTCGCCGGCGCCGTGCAACGGCGTGCTCCGGACGGCGGTGCACGGTGTGGCGGTCGGTATCGGGCCCAGCCGGCGTGCATCGCCCGAGCAGTGAAGGCGGGCCGCCGTCAGGCCGGCGGGCGGCGGCGGGCGGCGGGGTCCTGACGGAAGTAGTCGCGCAGGACGGCGTACAGCTCGGGCTTGGCCTCGGCGAGGACGGTCGGGCGATCGAAGAAGACCTCGGCGGCGACGGCGAAGAACTCGCCGGGGTCGCTGCCGGCGTAGGTCCGGAGCACGGCGCCGGGCGTCGGTGCTCCGTCGCGCAGCTCCTCGTACTCGCGGCTGCAGACCTCGACCCACCGCCGGTGCGCGTCCGGATCGGAGATCGGCGGGGTGCCGTCGATGATCCCGTCGAGCATGTCGAGCTTGTGGGCGAACTCGTGGACGACGACGTTGCGACCGGTGCCCCACCGGCGGGTTTCGCGCCGGACGACGTCCCAGGCGAGCAGCAGCGGGCCCTGCCGGCCGTGCGCCTCGCCGGCGAGGTACATCGGGCTGTCGTCCATCAGCCCCTCCATCGGGCCGGCGTGCGGGCCGTTGACGACGACGGTCGACGGGTGGACGACGATCGCCTTGACCTGTCGGAACAGTTCGATCTCGAGGCCGTTGACGACCAGCGCGGCCTGAGCGGCGATCACCGAGCACTGCTCGTCGGTCAGCTCGAAGCCGCGCGCCGCTTCCCAGCTCTTGGTCTCCAGCAGCACCTCGACGTCGGCGAGCAGCCGTTCGCGCTCGGCGAGGGTGAACACCGGCCAGTCCTCGAGGTGGGCGGCGAACAGCGCATCGACACCGTCGGGCAGGGCGCGACGTCGCCGCCGCCAGAACGCCAACTCAGCCGCCGCGGTGGGCCGGCGAGCTCGCCCCTGCGGTCGGGCGGCGGTCGATCCGGGTCGCGCCGGTCGACACCGGTGCGAACCGGCCCAGCGGATCGACGATCGTCGCCACCCGGTGCCCGGCACCGAGCGAGCCGACGGCGCGCAGCGTCGCACTGATCACACCCTCACCATCGCTGAGCACGATCACCGACTCGTCGACGCCGTCCCAGCTGACCGAGAGGTAGCTGTTCGCCGGGAAGCCGAGCCCGACGACGGTCGCTCTGCCGCCGATCGTCACGCTCGAGGCGACCATCCCGGCGAGCGGCTCGTAGCGACCGCTGCCGACCACCACTGCGCTCGCCGTCGCGCCGTCGACCGCGGTCGCGGTGAGGGTCGCGCTGCGCGGGCCGTACTCCGATGGATGGAGGTAGGTCAGCACGAGGCATCCGCTGCCCGGCTCGAGCACCGTGCCGGTGCAGCGATCGTCGAGGACGGGGAAGTCGGCCGGGTGCGAACCACCGACGGCGACCGTGTCGATCGTCGCCGCCACCTCGCCGGCATTGGCGAACTCGACGATCGTGAAGCCGCCGTCGGTCCCGACGACCGCGTCGCCGAGCTGATTCGCCGAGGGGGTGGCGGTGAGCGTCGGAACCCCGGCGTTGGCGGCGACGCCGACACTGACCTCGACCGCGCCGAATCCTCGTTCGGCGAGCACGATCTCGGTCTGTGCCGGTCCGGCGATGCTGGGGAGGAAGGTCACCTCGACGGTGCACGACTCGCCGGGGAGGATCGGCACCGCCGCCACACAGGTCCCGCCGGTGATCGTGAACGCCGGGTCGGTGCTCGCGATCGACGCAGGGACGAACGCTCCCTCGCCGTCGTTGACGATCGTCGTGTACCACTCCTGCGACGTTGCACCGACGGCGGTCGTGCCCAGGTCGAGCGAGCTGGAGGAGAGCTCGGCGGGGTACTCGGCGATTCCGAGCATCCACGCTCCCGGCGTCTGGGCAGGCGCGGTGGCAGGGTCGGAGAGCAGTTCGGTGGCGGCGATCGTCTCGAACACCACCAGCCGACCGGTGGCCGACAGCTGCGGACCGCGGGCACCCATCGCGGCGGGCTGGCCGTCGGGACGGGTGGTCACCCGACGGAGCGTGCCGAGCTCGGCATCGGCGAGGAGGACGTCGGTGCCGGTCGGCTCGGCGAGCGCCGCCGCCGCCGGCAACACCAGCGCCCCGGCGCGGGTCTCGAAGGTGATCAACCGGCCGGCTGCATCGACTGCCGGGCACGTGCTCGGGGCGTCGCCGGGGACGCCGTCGCGCTGGCTGATCAGGGTCGTCGTCGGCCCAGGGGTCGCGCCGAGGTCGCGACGGTAGATCTGGGTCACGCCGGCGGGGAGGGCGGCGGCGTCGGCGGCGCGCACGACGAGATCGCTCGCCGCCGACTGAAAGGCGATCACCTCGCCCCGGGCATCGATCGCCGGCTCGGCTCGCCGATCCGGCCGACGGCGAGCCGGCGGTGGTCGTCGAGACCGTGGTCAGCAGCACGCCGTCGTCGTCGTCGCTCGGCAGGCGGTCCCAGCGGAGCACCTGGGTCACCGCCTTTCCCTCGACGACCCGATCGGTCCAGGTCCCACTGATCGCAACCGTCGACAGCGCGCCGGCGGCGGCGTCGGCGGTGGTCGGCTCGACAACCGTCACCGTCGGTACCGCATCGGTGGTGTAGGCGAGGAATCGCCCGTCGCCGGACAGCGCCGGCTGACGTTGGCCGAGGTGGCCCGCCGCGCTCGCCGGGGCGACGGTCGGCAGGCCGGGGACGGCCGTGCGACGTCCGGCGGCGTCGATCGCCACGGTCAGGTCGACCACGTCGATCGTCGACCAGCGGGTCGAGCTGCCGGCGACCGGCGTCGTCCACCTGGCGTAGGCGATGACGCTGCCACTGCTGCTCAGCGCCGGCGGCTCATCGGCGACCACCGAATCGCTGGCCGCCGAGACAGCGGTGCCGACGCCGGCTGCGGGGCCGCCGGAGGTCGAAACCAGTTCCCATTCGCCGGCGTCGAACGCCCCGGCGCACCCGGGGAGGATCGTCCGGTAGACGTCCCAGCGGGCTCCGTTGTCGTCGTCGCGGAACAGGTCGAAGGCGACCTCGCTGACGATCGCGACAGTGCACCCGTCGGCGGAGATCGCCGGATGGACGCTGCGTCCGGGGCGGGTCCCCGGCGTCGGCAGGCTCAGCTCGATCTGCGAGTCGTCCGAGCGGTCGAGCAGCCAGACGCTGTCCAACGGGTCGGCACGGACGACGCCGGTGACCGGGTCGAGCGCGCCAGAGGCGGCGACGTAGACGATCCGCCGGCCGTCGCCGGAGACCCCCGGATCTCGTCCGACGACCGGGGCGACGATCGTTCCCAGCGAACTGCCGACCGGCAGTGCACCGGCGCTGTCGGCGACGCCGGGCGCGCCGAACGCCACCAGGGACGTGACGACGACGGCCGCGAGAGCGGCGGTGCGCCGGACAGGATCGGACGGACGGCTGATGACGGGCCTGACGTTACCGTGCCCACCCGCCGCCCGATGGCCCATGTCCAGCGACGAACGATCCTCAGCCGAGCGCGGCGACGACCGCCGCCACCAGCCCGGGCAGGTCGTGCTCGCCCGCCTCGCGGGCGACGGTCAGCCCGGCGCTGCTCGCTGCGGCGGTGGTCTGCGGACCGATCGAGATCACCGTTGGCGCTCCGGCGGTCCCGAAGGCATCGACGTAGGCCCTCACCGCTGATCCGGAGGCGAAGGTCAGCGCGTCGGCGGCGCGCAGGGCGGCGCGCTGGTCGTCGCTCGGCTGCAGCCCGATCGTCCGGTAGGCGACGACCCGCACCACGTTCCAGCCGAGCGCGGTGAGCCCTTCGGCCAGCGCCGGTCGGGCACGGTCGCCCTGGGCGAGCAGGACCCGTCCGGCGCCGGCGGGGAACTCGGCGAGCAGCCCCTCGGCGACCTGGCGGGCCGGGCGGAGCTCGACGGGGCGGCCGAGCGCCCGTTCGGTCGCCGTGCCGATCACGGCGAACGCCGGGTCGTCGGGGCGGGGCGGCCCGAGCAGCGACCGGACCCGCCGGGCACCGTTCGGGGAGGTGACGATCAGCCAGTCGAACGTCGACCGGCGGGCGACCTCGGCGGCGAGCGCGGCGCCGCCGTCGGCCGGGTCGGTGGTGGTGATCAACGGCAGTTCGAGCACGGTTGCGCCCTGCGCCCGGAGCAACTCGGCGAGCGTTCCGGCCTGCTCGGTCGCTCGGGTGACGGCGACCGTCCGGCCGGACAGGGCACCGCTCACCGTGCTCAGCGAACGGAGAACGGAGCCGCCGCCCGGCGGGCGATCTCCTGCTGCTCGGCCGGGGTCAGCCCGTCGAGCGGCTCGTACCACTGACGCGGCGTCTCGCCGAGACCGAGGAACAACCCGAGGGTGCGGCTGCCCGTCGCCGGGTCGGTGAGCACGTGGGCGGCGACCGGCAGGGTGCAGCCTCCCCCGAGCTCGGCGAGGAACGCCCGCTCGATCTCGACGTCGGCGCGCGACCCGCGGTGCTCGATCGCCGCGGACGCGGCACGGGCGACGGCATCGTCGGTGCGGCATTCGATCGCCACCGCGCCCTGGCCGACCTGGGGGAGCATCACCGCCGGGTCGAGGATCTCGGCGATCCGGGCGGTCAGCCCGAGGACCTGCAGGGCAGCGACGGCGACGACGATCGCGCCCTCGTCGGGGACCTTGGTCAATCTCGTCGGAATGTTGCCGCGCAGCTCGACGAAGCGCAGGTCGGGACGGACCGCAGCCAGCTGGGCCTTGCGCCGGACCGAGCCGGTGGCCACCGTCGCCCCGATCGCCAACTGATCGAGCCGCCGTCCGACGAGCGCGTCGCGCGGGTCGCGGCGGGCGGTGACGGCGGCGAGGCAGAGCCCATCGGCGCTCGTCGACGGAAGATCCTTGGCGGAGTGGACGGCGAGGTCCGCCCGGCCGTCGAGCACGGCCCGCTGGACCTCGCGGACGAACACTCCCTGTCCGCCGAGCTGGTGCAGCGGCACGTCGCGGCGCAGGTCGCCGGTGGTCTCGATCAGTACCAGCTCGACCTCGGTGTCGACGGCGGCGCGCAGCGCGGCGGCGACGACCTCCGACTGGGTCCGCGCCTGGTCGCTGCCGCGCGTCGCGATCCGCAGCAGGCCCATCGTCAGCCGAGGTCGAACAGGTCGCGCATCGCCGCGGCGTTGCGCTCCCCGCGCGGGGTGCCGGCATCGCCGCGCAGCCGCACCGAGGGCTCGTGGAGCAGCTTGGCGACCAGTCCGCGGGTCAGCGCTTCGACCGCGGCGCGCTGGTCCGGGTCGAGTTTGGCGAGCTTGCGGGCGTGGCGGTCGAGTTCGGCGAGGCGCAGCTCCTCGGCCCGCTCACGCAGCTGGGCGACGAGCGGTGCCGCTTGGCGAGAGGTCACCTCGAACAGGAACCGCTCGACCTCCTCGGCGACGATCGTGCGGACCTTGGCGGCTTCGCCGGCGCGCTGTTCGATCCCGCGCGCCGCCCACGTGCGCAGGTCGTCGAGATCGAGCCGGGTGACCCCGGCGAGATCGTCGACCGACGGGTCGACGTCGCGCGGCACGGCGATGTCGACGAACATCAGCGGACGCCCGGGTCGGGCGGCGATCGCTGCGGCGACGGTGTCGTGCTCGATCAGCGTCGTCCCGGCGCCGGTGGAGGTGAGCACCAGGTCGGCCTCGGCGATCGCCGCCCCGAGGTCGGCGAAGGGGGCGACACGTCCGTTGACCCGGGCGGCGAGCGCGGCGGCCCGGTCCAGGGTGCGGTTCGTCACCGCGATCTCGGCGACGCCCCGACGGCCGAGGGCGACGGCCATCTGCTCGCTCATCTCCCCCGCACCGATCACCAGCACGCGGCGGTCGGTCAACCCGCCGAGCCGCTCCTCGGCCATCTCCACCGCAGCATGCGAGATCGAGGCGGTCGCCCGCGAGATCGCCGTTTCGGTCCGCGCCCGCTTACCGACCTCGAGCGCGTGGCGCAGGAGCAGGTTGAGCGTCGAACCGGCGCCGCCCTCGTGCTGGGCGAGCACCCATGCGTTGCGCACCTGGCCGAGGATCTCGTGCTCTCCGAGCACGGCCGAATCGAGCCCGGCAGCGACCTCGAACAGGTGGGCCACGGCGGCATCGTCGTGCTGGCTGTAGAGGTGGGGATGGAGGTCGTCGGGATGCAGGCCGCCGAGTTCGCAGAAGAAGTCGCGGATGTCGCCGTAGGCCGGGTGGAACCGCTCGGCGACGGCATAGACCTCGGTCCGGTTGCACGTCGACAGGACGACGACCTCGCGGATGTTCTCGCGCGAGTGGAGCGACTGGATCACCTTCGGCACCGAGTCGGCGTTGAGCGAGACCCGCTCGAGCACTTCCAGCGGGCTGGTTCGGTGGTTGACCCCGATGACGACGATCGACATCGCTCGGCTCCTACGCGCTCGCCGAGCCGCCGGCGGCGTTCGGCACGACAGAGAGCCCGGCACCGAGGCGCCGCTGCTCGTAGTAACTGAGGATCTGCAACTCGACGGCGAGGTCGACCTTGCGCACGCTGATCGAGTGCGGCACGGACAGCACCGTAGGGGCGAAATTGAGGATCGAGGTGATCCCGGCGCGCACGAGCACGTCCGCCGCGTCCTGGGCGGCGTGTCCCGGCGTGGCGATCACGCCGATCGACACCTTTCGGCTCTGGACGATCTGGTTCAACTCCTCGATGTGCCGGACGCGGGTCCCGCCGATCACCGATCCGACCTTGCTCGGGTCGACGTCGACGACACCGGCGACGGGGAAGCCGCGGTCACCGAACCCGCCGTAGCCGGCGAGCGCTTGGCCGAGGTTGCCGGCGCCGACGATCACGACCGGCCAGTCGTGGGTCAGGCCGAGCTCGCGCCGGATCTGGTAGACGAGGTAGCCGACCTCGTAGCCGACCCCACGGGTGCCGTACGAGCCGAGGTAGGAGAGGTCCTTGCGCACCTTGGCGGCGTTGACCCCGGCCAGCTCGGCGAGCCGGTCGGACGAGACGTGGTCGACGTCGTCCTCGCCGAGCTCGACGAGGAGCCGGAGGTAGATCGGCAGCCGGGCGACCGTCGCCTCCGGGATCCGTCGGCGACCCCGGTCGCCCGCACGCGCAGCCGCTGCACGAGCCGGGGTGGGACGGGATTCGACCATCACCGCCAAGGCTACGCACTCGTGCACGTGTTCACGAACTTGGCAGAGGTCAGGACCGAGCTGCCGATCGGCCCTGGCCGGTCTGCTGTGAGTCTCTGAACGCTCAGGGCGTCATCACTCATCATTTCGAGAGAAAGCGGCCGATTCGACTACGGACGGCGTTCGTGACACACTGCACAGTGATGGCTCCGTCGGTCGATGTCGCACTCGCCGCAGCGGCGACGCTGGTGGCGACGGCGTTCTGCCTCTCCACGCTCGACTCCTGGCTGCGCCGGCGACGAGCCCAAGAACTCGCCTGGACCGTCTCGCTGCTCCTGTTCGCCCTCGGCTCCGGATCGCTGTGGTGGGGCTTCGCCCACGGCTGGAGCGAACCGAGCTTTCGCGTGTTCTACCTCGCCGGGGCGATCCTCAACGTTCCGTGGTTGGCGCTCGGCACCGTCTACCTGCTGTGGGGAACGCTGATCGGCGACCGGGTGCGCAGCGCGCTGCTGTTCGCCTCCGGGCTCGCCGTCGGGGTGTTGGTCGTCGCCCCGATCGACGGACCGGTCCCCGCCGGCGAGCTGCCCGAGGGCAGTGAGCTGTTCGGTGTCTGGCCACGGGTGCTCGCCGCCGTCGGATCGGGGGTGGCGGCGACGGTGATCCTCGGCGGCGCGATCTGGACGACGTGGCGGTTCGTCCGCCAGCGGAGCGCACCGCGGCACCGGGTCGTCGGCAACGTGTTGATCGCCGCCGGGACGCTGGTGCTCTCGGCGAGCGGGACGCTCGCCGGCCGGCTCGGCGCCGACCGCGCCTTCGTCGTCACCCTCCTCGCCGGGGTCGTCGTGCTGTTCAGCGGCTTCCTGGTCTCCAACGGGCGGACCAAGCAGCCCAGGATCAGGTTGGTCCGCGCCGCCTAGAGCGCCTCTGCGGCGAGCGCCCGGCGCAGCAGCTTGCCGGTCATGCCCCGCGGCAGCCGGTCGACGAAGAGCACCTTCGACGGGCACTTGTAGCGGGCGAGATGATCGAGGCAGAACTCGATCAGCTCGTCCTCGTCGAGCCGCTCGCCGTCGCGGGCCACGACGTAGGCCCGGACCGCCTCACCGGTGTGCGGGTGGGGCACCCCGATCACCGCCACCTCGGCCACTCCGGGATGCTCGGCGAGCGCCTCTTCCACCTCCGCCGGGTAGACGTTGAAACCGGAGACGATGATCAGATCCTTCGCCCGGTCGACGATGTAGAGATACCCGTCGGCGTCGGTGATCGCCACGTCCCCGGTCCGCAGCCAGCCGTCGCTGGTCAACGTCGACGCCGTCGCCCGCTCGTTGCCCCAGTACCCGACGAAGACGTTCGGCCCGCGGACCCAGATCTCGCCCGGGTCCCCGTCGGGCGCGTCCTCGCCCTGCTCGTCGACGAGCCGGACCTCGATCCCGGCGAGGACCTTGCCGATCGACCCGGGGCGCACCGGACCACCGGTCGAGGTGGTCACCGTCGGTCCGGCCTCGGTCAGGCCGTAGCCCTCGCAGATCGTCACCCCGAACCGTTCCTGCATCGCGTTGAACACGTCCTCGGGCAGCTTCGCCGCGCCGCTGAGGGCGAGCCGGACACCGGCGAAGTCTTCGCGCCGGGCGCTGGCGAACCCTGCCCAGGCGACCCACATCGGCGGGGCGCCGGGCACGACCGTGACCCCCCGGTCGCGGATCGTCTGCAGCGCGGTGGCCGGGTCGAATCGCTGGACGAGCACCAGGCTGGCGCCGGTCGAGAGGCAGATCCCGAGGATCACGTTGAGCCCGAAGATGTGATGCAGCGGGAGCACGCCGAACACGACGTCGTCGCAGCTGATCCAATCGCTCGTCCGTTGCGCCTGGGCGATGTTGGCCAACAAGTTGGCGTGGGTCAGCATCGCCGCCTGCGGCGCACCGGCGGTCCCGCTGGTGAAGATCATCACCGCCAGCTCGTCCTCGGTGACGTCGACCACCGCCGGAGGGGGGCCGCTCAACGTCCGTCCGTCGAGCGCACCATCGATCTTGGCGCCGTCGAGGGCGATCACGTGGCGGAGCGCCGGAACCTCCTCGTCGGTGATCGAACGCCAGGCCGACGCGGCCAGCGGACCGACGAGAGCGACCGTGGCGTCGATCGCGGTCACCTCCCGGGCGAGCTCGCGCGCCGGCGCGGCAGGGTTGAGCGGCACCGCCACCGCACCCAGACCGACGACGGCGAGGTAGGCGCTGACGAAGCTCGGACCGTTGCCGCAGAGCACGACCACCCGGTCGCCGCGGGCGATCCCGAGCGTGGCCAGCCCGCCGCGCAGCCTGGCCACCTCGGCGCGCAAGGTGCCGTAGTCGATCGGCCTCCCCTGGCTGACCAGCGCGACGCGCTCGTCCGGGTGCTCGTCGATCAGGTGCGCAACGTTCACCAACTCGTCCTTCCCCAACGTCCCCCGACGTGGGCGTGAGGCTACCGCGCGGTAATCAGCGCGACTGCAACAGACTGACGATGCCGGCGGCGAGGATGCAGCCGATCAACAGCGCAATCGTGAGGGTGGTCGCCGGGCGCACGACGACAGGTTAACGAGCGCCGAGCGGCGTCAGCCGTCCCGTCCTCCGGGACGGAGGCTGACGGGGGTGACCTGCGAGCCGCCGGTGATCGTCGTCGATCGTTCGACGCCGAGCGGTTCGAGCCGGATCTGATCGGTCACATCGACGCGCAGGTCGGTCGCCGCCGACGACCGCTGCATCGTCAGCGCGTACATCCCGAATGAATCGAGGACGAGCCCGAGCGCACCGGTCGGCAGGTCGGCGAACGTGCGCACGACGATCGCGGCCCGGACCTCGTCGCCGACGAGGACCCGCACGCGGGCTTCTCCGGCGGTGGTCATCGGCTCGCCCCAGGCTCCGGCCAACTCGTCGGGGCCGAGATTGAGCTGAGCGTTGCCGAACCGGTCGACCCACAACACCTCGGCGATCAGCGCCTCGCCCTCCTGGCGTGGCAGCGGGATCACGGAGGGGAGCAGCAACGCCGGGTCGATCGGGCTGCCCAACTGCTCGAAGTCGACCCCGTTGCACAACTGGGCGGCGACCGGGACGAAGATGTCGCGCGTGGCGTTGGTCGCCCCCGGGCCGTCGAGGTGATGGGCCGGATCGTCGAGGACCACCGCTCGCTCGGCCCCACCGGCGAGGGCGATCGCCGGGGCGAGCAGCCCGTTGTCCGGGCCGACGAGCACCCCGTCGCCACCGGCGACCTCGACCGCGATCGCTTTCCTCGACGTGCCGACCTCGGGGTCGACGCTGGCGACGACGATCCCCGCCGGGACATAGGCGATGCTCCGGACCAGCGCCAACGCGCCGGCGCGGACGTCGAACGGGGGCACCTCGTGGGTCAGGTCGACGGCCCGGGCATGGGGCGCGAGGTCGCGCAGCACGGCGTGCAGCACACCGGCGGACTCATCTGCACTGCCGAGATCGGTGAGCAGGGTGACGGTGTCGTAGCGGCGGCCCACACGGCGACGCTAACGGCCGCTGCGGACGACCCGGCCCCCGACGCGACGGAGCCGGTGCCAACCCCCCGATGGCACCGGCTCTGTCGGCGCAGCCTTTCGGCGCGTCCACCGGCCGTGCGGGCCGGTCGGTCGAAGTGACCTGTGCCTCAGCGTAGGCCAAATGACATCGATGAGAAAAGAGTCACGCAGCGGAATTTTTGCGGAAACATGAACTGATCCCCCGTTCTGGCCAATTTCACCGCTGTCAGTGCGGATGGGAAAGTTCGTGGCCCCGTTCCGTGGCATCCTTGACGGCGGCTTGAAACGCGGCGCGCACAGCCCGATCCTCCAGCGCCCGCAGCCCGGCGGCGGTGGTGCCCCCCGGCGAGGTCACGTTCGCCCGCAGCACTTCGGGCAGTTCGCCGGTCTCGGCGAGCAGACGGGCGGAGCCGACCAGCAGTTGGGTGGTCAATGCCCGGGCCGTCGCCCGCGGTAACCCGACCAGCACACCGGCGTCGATCAGGGCTTCGGCGACGAGCATCAGGTACGCCGGTCCGGAGCCGGCGAGGCCGGTGACCGCGTCGAGCAGATGCTCCGGAACACGCACGACGGTGCCGACCGCCTCGAGGATGCTCGCCGCCCAGTCGAGGTCGTCGTCCGTCGCCGCCGTCCCGGGGGCGATCCCTGCCGCCCCGGCGCGGACCATCGCCGGGGTGTTCGGCATCGCCCGGACGACGGCGACGCCAGGGCCGGCGGCACCCTCGAGCGTCGACAAGGTCACCCCGGCGGCGATCGACAGCAGCCGGGTCGCGCCCGCGGCGACCGCCTGGGCAGCTGCGTCGGGGATGTCGTGCGGCTTGACGGCGAGCAGCGCAGCGTCCGCCGGCGGCATCGCGTCGGTCACCGTCACCCCCGGGTACCGCTCGGCGAGGACCAGGCGTCGTGGTTCCAACAGCTCGACCACCGCCAGTTCGCCGGCCGTCGCCCAGGCCGCATCGAGCAGCCCGGCGAGGAGGGCCTCGCCCATGTTCCCGCCCCCGACGATCACCAGCCGACACCTGCCCATGTCGCCGGACCGTAGCGGTCGGGTCAGGGCGGCGCACCGATCAGGCGCCGGGGGTGGGGCGAGTGGGCAACTTCCCCAAGCCCCCGTTCGTCCGATCACCCCCGGCATCACTCAGGAGTGCGCGGGACCCTCCAGAGCGGCAAAACGAGTGGCGAAACCGATCCGCAGCAACGCCCTGAAGCACTGCTCGACCGTCGCCCAGATGGTCCCGATGACGCGGTCGAGCTCGTCGGCGTCGAGCACGGCGAGCGGCAGTTCGCCGCGCAGGAACACCGCGTCCTCCGCTCCGACCGAGAAGTGCGCGCCGACGATCGTCTCGTTGCGCCGCAGGAGGTGCTCGTAGAACTCGGCGTGCTGCTCCTCCGGAGCGGGCATCACGTAGGTCTCGTAGCGCAGGGTGCGCTGGCCGAGGGTCAGCCAGATCGTGGTGAAATCCTTGTCCTCGCCGCGCATCCGGACGTACCAGCGGATCGCCGGATCACCGGGTTCGTTGCGGTCGATCGCCTCGATCGCCGGGTTGGTCGCCCGGAACTCGTGCAGCCAGCCGTCGATCGCCGCCTCGAACCCGGCGACCCGCTGCTCGTCATGCCACAAGGTCATCGCCCGAGACCGCCTACGCCACGCACTCGACGAGCGCCCCGACGCTGAGGTCGGCATACACCCGGCGGAGCCGAGCTGCGGCGAGACTCCAGGTGTACTGGCGGCCCTTGCGCGCGGCGCGCTCGGCGAACCCGGCGGCGAGCCCCGGGTCGTCGAGCAGCTTGGCGGTATAGCCGGCGAACTGCTCGGGTGAGCGATCGGCGACGAGGAACCCGGTGGAGCCGTCGTCGACGATCGTCAGCAGGCCGCCGACGGCGCTGGCGACGACCGGCGTGCCACAGGCGGCGGCCTCGAGGGCGACCAAACCAAAGCTCTCCGAGCGGCTGGGGACGAGGACGACGTCGGCGGCGCGGTAGTAGGTCGACAAGATGTGGTGCTGCTGCGGGGGCACGAAGCGGACCCGGTCGTGGAGGCCGAGCCGGTCGACCAGGCCGTGGATCCGCTCGACCTCGTGGTCGCCGTCGCGACCGCTGGCCCCGCCGACGATCAGCAGCACGGCGTCCTCGCGTCCGAGGGCGGCGAGCGCCTCGATCGCCACTTCGGCACCCTTCAACGGCTGCAGCCGGCCGACGAACAGCAGCACCGGATGGTCGCCGAGGCCGACCGCCCGCCGGGCGCCGCGGCGATCGCCCGGAGCGAACAAGGCGTGTTCGACGCCGGGGGCGACGATCTCGATCCGCCCGCGCGGATCGCCGTACAGCCGGCGGAACTGGCGCTCCTCTTCGGTGCAGCTGACGCAGATCGCATCGGCGCAGCCGATCACCTCCAGCTCCGCCCGATCCCGACCGGCCGGCTCGTGGTCGCCGCCTTCGGCCTTGACCCGGGCGAGGGTGTGGAAGGTGGTCACCAGCGGCAGATCGAGCTCGTGTTTGAGACGATGGCCGGCGATCCCCGAGAGCCAATAGTTGGCGTGGAGCACATCGGCGCCGCCGCTCGACGTGAGGTGCGCGCTGACCCCGTCGGCGAACGCCCCGACGTAGCTGCCGAGCTCTTCCTTGTCGAGCTTCAACGGACCGGCATCGACGTGGACGACGGTGTGGCCGGGCTCGACCACCACCTCGTCAGGGGCATCCGCGCTGGCCCTACGGGTGTAGGTGACGCAGTCGACGCCACCCTGGGCGAGGGCGGAGACCAACTCGCGGACGTAGACGTTCATCCCACCGGCGTCGCCTTGACCGGGCTGGAGCAGCGGGGAGGTATGGAAGGAAAGCATCGCCAGGCGTTGCACGATGGCGAACAACCTAGGGGAGGGGGATCACATTCCGCCGACGAAGCTCTCGTACACGGTCAGCATGCTGCGCTTCTGCTCGGCGGTCAGCTTCGGATCGCGGTGGATCGCGTCGGGCACGCTGAGCTCGATGGTCTCGTCCGGATCGAGCATCCCGGCGCGGACGTAGAGCTGCTCGGCGGAGATCCGCAGCGCCTTGGCGATCTGTTGGAGGATGTCGGCGGAGGGCTTGCGCAGGCCACGCTCGATCTGCGACAGGTAGGGGTTGGAGACCTCCGCCAGCTCCGCCAGGCGACGCACCGACATGCTCGCGATCTCCCGCTGCTGGCGGATGAAGCTGCCCACATCGCTCCCCATCGGCCCAGGCTACGACCACCGGAGAGGTGTCGGTGTCAGCCGCCGGAAACCGGCGGGAGAACGGCGAGTTCGTCGCCCTCGCCCGCGCTCGCCCCCGGCTCGGTCTCGTCGCCGTTGAGCCACACCCGACAGTTGGGGAGGATCTCGGCAAAACGTGCCCCGTAGCGGTCGACGGCGGCGGCGAGGATCTCGCCGACGGTGCCCTCGACGAACGTGTCGCTCGCCGTTCCGGCGGCCTGGCGGGCGCCGGCGAACAATCGCAGGGTGGCCATCCGTTCAGTATGTCGACGGGAGCCGCTGCAGCGGCGGCGATAACGTCGCACGACGTGCCGACACGCGTCCTGCTGCTCCGTCACGGCCAGTCGACCTGGAACGCCGAGCGACGGTGGCAGGGCCAAGCCGACCCGCCGTTGAGCGGACTCGGCCAGGCCCAGGCGGTCGAGGCGGCCAAGCTGCTGGGAACCTTCGATCTGGTGATCGCCAGCGATCTCGAGCGCGCCCGGCGCACCGCCGAGCTGATCGCCGCTCAACTGGGGATCGGCCCGGTGCAGCTCGACCAGCGATTGCGCGAGAACCACGCCGGGGAATGGCAGGGGTTGACCCGGGAGGAGATCGACTGCTCCTGGCCGGGGTACGTCGAGCAACATCGCCGCCCGCCCGGGTTCGAGCCGGCGGAGGAGGTCCAGATCCGTGCCCTCGCCGCACTGATCGAGATCGGCCGCGCCGTCGGCGACGGCGAGGTGCTGGCGGTGACCCACGGCGGAGTGATCAGGGTCCTGCGTCGTCTGCTCGACGTGTCCGACGTGGCGATCCCCAACCTCGCCGGCTGTTGGCTCGAGGTCAGCGAGCAGCCGACGCCGCGGATCGTCGCCGGTGAACCGGTCCACCTCCTGACCCACGCCGACAACGGACTCGCGCCGCAGCCCGCCGACGACGGCCGCGATCACGAGCGGCTGTGAGTCAGCTCCCCCTGTTCGGTGAGGTCACAGCGGCGCCGGTGCCCGGGGCGGTGGCCTCCTCCGGCCCGCTCGAGGCGCCCGAGGCGGTCGCCCTGCCCGAGCCGCCGGCGGCGTCCGACCAGCTGGCGGAGCCCGAGCCGCTGACGGTCGAACTGATCCGTTCGACCAAGCGCAAGCGGACGGTCGGGGCGCAGCTGCGCGACGGGGTGCTGCGGATCACCGTGCCGTCGTGGATGTCCTCGGCGGAGGAGACCGAGTGGGTCGAGCGGATGACCGCCCGGTTCACCCGGATGCGGTCGACGGAACGGATCGACCTCCCCGGACGCGCCCGACGGTTGGCGAGAGCTCACGGCCTCGAGCGACCCGACGAGATCCGTTGGGCGGACGACATGACCACCCGCTGGGGATCGTGCACCCCTGCCACCCGCACCGTTCGTCTCTCGACTCGCCTCGCCGCCTTCCCCGACTGGGTGATCGACTACGTGATCGTCCATGAGCTGGCCCACCTGCGGATCGCCGGACACGGTCCGGACTTCGACGCGCTCGTCGCCCGCTACCCGCGTGCAGAGCGGGCGATCGGGTATCTGATCGCCCGATCCGGCGATTGCGAGTGACGATGCTCGGGCGGCTGCTCGACGACAGCTTCCCGCCGACGGTGCGCGAACGGGTCACGCTGCTGACCGCCACCCGCACCTTGGCCAACTCCGCCTACCGCTACTCCTCGCCGTTCCTGGCGACGATCGCCGCTGGGCTCGGGGTGTCGCTGTCGACGATCGGGGTGGCGCTGTCGATCACCGAGCTCGGTGGGTTGATCGCGCCGCTGATCGGGCGTGCGATCGACGGCTGGCCGCGACGGGCGACGATCCTCGCCGGTGGGGCGGGGGTCGCCGGCTCGGCGATCGTCACCGCCGCCGCCCCGGGGATCGCCGTGTTCGCGATCGGCCTGCTCGGTCTCGCGCTGTCGAAGATGATCTTCGACTTCGCCCTCAACGCCTGGGTCTCGGACCATGTCGACTACCTCCGCCGAGGACGGGTGATCGGGATCCTCGAGCTGTCGTGGGCCGGAGGACTGCTGATCGGCGTGCCGGTGCTCGGGCTCGTCACCGCCCTGGTCGACTGGCGCGCCGCCTACGTCGTGGTCGGCACCGCGGTCGGGGGGATCATCATCGTCCTCGCCCGCACGCTCGACGGAGCGACGGCGATGACCCCCAGCCTCGTCGACGGGCTCCAGGTCCTCGACGCCGATCGGCGCAGGACGGCGGCCGACGATCGCCGCTGCGATCGGGGCGATGTTCTGCCTGATGGGCGCGGTGCAGGCGGCGTTCGTCACCTTCGGCTCGTGGTTGGAGGACGACCACGGCTTCAACGCCGGTGCGCTCTCCGCCGTCGCGTTCGCTCTCGGCGTCGGCGAGCTGCTCGCTTCGGCGAGCACGGTGCGGTTCACCGACCGGCTCGGCAAACGGCGCGCCGTGATCCTCGGAGCAGCGATGATGATCCCCGCCGGAGCGGCGCTCGCCGCGGTCGGCGAGGGCCGTCTGACGCTCGGCCTCCCGCTGCTCGCGCTCTACGTGATCGGCTTCGAGTTCGCCGTCGTCAGCGCGCTGTCGCTGGCCTCGAACCTGATCCCCGGACGGCCGGGGAGCGGGATCGGGCTGATGGTCGGCGCCGGCACGCTCGGCCGGGCGGCGATCGCCGTGATCGCCACCCGGCTGTACGACGACCACGGCTTCGCCGTGCCGATCGCCCTCGGCACGGTGCTCGCCGTGTGCTGCGTGTCGATCCTCGCCGTCAGCCGTCAGCTGAAGTAGCCGTAGACGTCGACGATCAGATCGGTGCCGGCGTAGGTCTGGTACCTGACGACCCCCGAGGTGGGGAGGGCGGTCAGGGCCAGCGCCGCCCGGTTCTGCCCGGCGGCGGTGACGTTGAGGTTGCTCACGGTCGGAACCGCCGAGCCGTCGGGTGCGGCGGTGACGAAGCCCCAGCCGGAGGCGGAGGGGATCGTCAGATTGTGGATCACCGCCGAGGCACCGGCGGGCAGCGGCGGGGTGACGTCGAGCGAGGCGCCGGTGCCGGCGCCGAGACGGGCGAAGCCGGTCGGCGGGGACTGCCGCGAATCGGCGACCCGGGTCGAGCCGATCACGGTCAACCGTCCGGTCCCGCCCGACGGCACGCTGGCGGCGCTGAACCAACCGGCGACGTCGACGATCAGGTCCTCGGTGGCGAACCCGAACAGCGACACCTTGCCGTTGGCCCCGAGCGGCACGACGACGAGATTGGCCCGGGTGTCGAGCGCGCCGGTGGTGTTGACGTTCGACGCCTCCGGGCGGGGCACACCGGCGGGATAGGCGGTGGCGTATCCCGACCGGCCGCTGGCGTCGCCGATCGCGGTCAGGATCAGGGCGACCGCCCCGGCGCTGGTGTCGCCGGGAACGCCGAGCTTGCCGCCGACCTGGAGCTCGAGGTGATCGCCGACCGTTTCGTACGGGTTGCCCGAGCCGGAGCCGAACGTCGCGTCGTTGCCCGCCGGTTGGCGGGTGTCGACCAGCCGGCGAGGAGCGAGCGGGCGGTACTCCCCGCCGTTGCCGGCGGCGGCGGTGAAGTAGCCGAGCACGTCGAGCAGGAGATGGGCGGTGACCGAAGTGCCGACGCTGATCGTCCCGTCGGCACCGATCGGCAGGATCACCGAGTTGGCGACGGTCTCGCCTGCTGCAGTCGAGTTGATCACCGACGTCGACGGCCGGGCGGTCCCGGTCGACCAGGCCTGGGCGAAGCCTGCGCCCTGCGCCTCGGCGAGGGTGAGGTTGGCGAGGACCGCCTTGACCTCGCCGTTCGGTCGTTGGACGTCGATCGTCCTCGTCGAACCGGCGGCGACCAACCCGCTCGGACCGCCGATCGCGTTGCGCGTGTCGTAGACCCGCTTCGGGATGATCGGCTCCAGCCGCAGACCGCTGACCGGGTCAGCCGGCGGGGCGCCGGTGTAGCTGATCTTGCGCACCGAGTTCGCCGAGTTCTGGGTGTAGTAGAGCGCGTACCCGCCGCCTTCGGCGACGAAGGCGAGATCGGCGATCTCACCCAGCTCGTTGGCGAAGGGGTTGGCGTAGTCGACCGTCCCTGCTGCGGTGCGGAGGAAGATCTTGCCGGTGCCGCCGTCGGCGAACAGATACCCACCGTCGTAGCTGCCGCCCCATGCGCCGGTGGGGACGAACGCACCGCCGGTGATGTAGGTACCGACCGAGCGCGGATAGTCGGTGATCGGGTCGACCAGTCCGCCGCTCGGCCCGGCGCACGGCGGGCTCTGCCCGGTCGGGCACTGTCCCTCGCGCTGGTTCCAGCCGTAGTTCGCCCCGGCGATCCCCTCGTCGACCTCCTCGCGGGTCGACTGGCCGACGTCGTTGATCACGAACCGGGTGGAGGCGTTGTTCGGGTCGAAGGCGAACCGGTACGGGTTGCGCAGGCCGTAGGCGAAGATCTCCTGACAGGTGGTCGTCGACGGGTTGTCGATCGCGCCGTTGTTGTCGGTCGCGTCGAACTGGCAGCGGGCGGTGCCGGGCCCGGTGAACGGGTTGTCCGGCGGGATCTGGCCATCGGTGGTGATCCGCAGCACCTTCCCGGCGAGCAGTCCGAGGTCCTGCGCGGCGTGGCCCGGGTCCTGGCGCGGATCGGCGCCGGAGTCGCCGATCGTGACGTAGAGGTACCCGTCCTTACCGATGTCGAGGTCGCCGCCATTGTGGTTCGCCGCCGAGTCGGTCACCGTTCCCGGCAGGTCGAGCAGGACTACCTCGCTCGCCGGATCGATCGTGTTGCCGGACATCGTGAACTTCGAGACGGTGTTGACGCACTTGCCGTTGAACGGTCGGGTGTAGAACACGAACACCGCTCCGGTGGTGGCGAAGTCGGCGCCGGGCGCGAACCCGAGCAGGCCCATCTCGCCGCCCCCGCAACCACCGAGGGCGAGGCTCAGCGCGGGCGTCGCCAACAGCGTGCCGCCGGACACGATCCGCACCGTGCCGCTCTGGGCGAGGATCACCACCCGCCCGTCGCCGAGCGATTCGACCGCGGTCGGAGCCGACACCGTCGCCACCGCCGAGTCGGAAAAATCGGCGGGCAGCACCGCAGCCGCAGCGGCAGTGCCCGGGGCGCCGCCGGCTGCGGTGGCGACGATCGAGACGGCGAGCAGCGCTGCCGCGCCCGCCGTACGTGCAGATCGGAACATTCGTCCGACTCCCCTTCGTTCGGCCCGCGTGAGCGCCGAACCTACCCGGAGGGTCGGCCCCTCAGACGTCGCCTACTGGCCCCAGCGCGGCGACTGACCGAAGCGATAACCAACCGAGCGGACGGTCTGGATCAGGTTGGCGTGCTCTTCGCCGAGCTTGGCCCGCAGGCGGCGGATGTGGACGTCGACCGTCCGCGCCCCGCCGTAGTACTCGTATCCCCACACCCGCGACAACAGCATCTCGCGGGTGAACACCTTGCCCGGATTCTGGGCGAGGAACTTGAGCAGCTCGTACTCCATGTAGGTCAGGTCGAGCGGGGAGTTGTCGATCGATGCCTGGTAGGTCTCGAGGTTGAGCACGAGCCCGGAGTACTCGACCAGCTCCGGTCGGGTGCCGCCGCCGCGTCGCCAGATCAGGTGACGCAGGCGGGCCTCGAGTTCGACCGGATGGAACGGGCTGAGGCAGAAGTCGTCGAACAGGTCGTCGCGCAGCTGGAGGTCGGGGAGTTGTCCGCCGCTGACGAGGACGAGCAGCGGGGACACGACCGGGTCGCGCTTGCGCAACGTGCGGGCGACGGCCCACGCCGTCTCCGGGTCGCTCTCGGTGGCGATGATCGCTCCCGCCCACCCGTCGGCCGGCTCGTGGCGGGTGACGTCGTCGGCGGAGGCGACGCCTTTCCACTTGTGCCCGGAGAGGTCGAGGGTGCGCGCCAGGTCCGGCGGCGGCGGGTCGGGGAAGACGGCGAAGAGATCCACGGCCGGCCCTACAGCGCCCGGAGGTACCGGTCGCGTTCGAACTGACTGACGTGGGTCTTGTAGCCGCGCCACTCCGATCGCTTGTTGCGCAGGAACCACTCGAAGATGTGCTCGCCGAGCGCGTCGAGCACCAGCTCGGAACGCTCCATCGCCCGCAGCGCCTCCGACAGCGATTGCGGCAACTGTTCGATCCCGAGCTTGAACAGATCGCCCTCGTGCAGTTCGAACAAGTTGGCGTCCGCTTCCGCAGGCAGTTCGTAGCCCTCCGAGATCCCCTTCAACCCGGCGGCGAGGAGGACGGAGAACGCGAGGTACGGATTGCACGCCGGGTCGGGCGAGCGGTACTCGATCCGGGTCGCACCGGCGTTGCCCCGCTTGGCGATCGGCACCCGGATCAGTCCGCTGCGGTTGTTGCGTGCCCACGAGATGTGGACCGGCGCCTCGAACCCCGGCACCAACCGCTTGTAGCTGTTGACGGTCTGATTGGTCACCGCCGTGATCTCGGCTGCGTGGCGGAGCAGGCCGGCCATGAACTGCTTCGCCGTCACCGACAAGTTGTAGGGGTCCTCGGCGTCGTAGAACGCGTTGTCCTCGCCGGCGAACAGCGAGAGGTGGACGTGCATCCCCGAGCCCTGCACGCCTTCGAGTGGTTTGGGCATGAACGTCGCGTGGACGCCCTGCGAGGCGGCGACCTCCTTGACCACCAATCGGAAGGTCATGATCGAGTCGGCCATCGACAGCGCATCGGTGTGGCGCAGATCGATCTCGTGCTGGCTCGGCGCGTCCTCGTGGAACGAGTACTCGACCGGGATGCTCATCGTCTCGAGCGTGCGGATCGTCTGCTTGCGCAGCGAGCCGGCGACGTCGGTCGTCGTCAGATCGAAGAAGCTGGCTTCGTCGAGCGGCTGCGGAGGCAGTCCCGGCTCGGGCGGTGCGAAGTAGAAGAACTCCATGTCGGGAGCGACGAAGAACTGGTAGCCGAGTTCGTGGGCGCGCTCCAGGTTGCGCCGCAGCACCTGGCGCGGATCGCCGTTGAACGGCGAGCCGTCGAGGTGGTGGATGTCGCAGAACACCCGCGCCTCGGTACCTTTCGGATCGCTCCAGGGGAGCACCTCGAAGGTGTTCGCATCGGGCACGGCGAGGACGTCGCTCTCCTGGATCCGGGAGAACCCGTCGATCGAGGAACCGTCGAACGTCATCCCGTCCTCGAGCGCGTTGTCGAGCTCTGCAGGGCTGATCGCGAAGCTCTTGAGGTTGCCGAGCACGTCGGTGAACCAGAGTCGCACGAGGCGGACACCGCGCTCTTCGACCATCCGCAGGACGTAGGCCTTCTGCTGTTCGAGCACGCTCACTCGTCCATTCTGATTGGTGGGAATGAAGACACGAAACGGGGGGCCGCCGGGCCCCCCGTCGTCGGATCGGTCAGGCGGGGCTCAGGAAGCGGCGCTGCAGACCGTGTCGGTGATCAGACGGGTCACCGTGTAGGGGTCAGCATTGGCGTTCGGACGGCGGTCCTCGGCGTAGCCCTTGCCGTCGCGCTCCACCTGCCACGGGATCCGGATCGAGGCGCCGCGGTCGGACACGCCGTAGCTGAACTTGTTGTACGGGGCGGTCTCGTGCTTGCCGGTGAGGCGGCTCTCGATGTCGTGGCCGTAGCCCTTGACGTGGAGGTCGATCTTCTTGCCGATCGCTTCACAGGCTGCGATCACCGCCTCGTAGCTCTCGCGCATCGCCTTGGTCGAGAAGTTGGTGTGGCAGCCGGCGCCGTTCCAGTCGCCCTTGACGGGCTTGGCGGCGAAGCTGATCACGATCCCGAAGTCCTCGGCGATCCGCTCCAGCAGCCAACGGGCGACGATCAGCTGATCGGAGACGGTGACCGGATCGGCGGCGCCGATCTGGAACTCCCACTGGCCGGGCATGACCTCGGCGTTGGTCCCCTCGATCATCAGACCGGCGTCCATGCAGGCTTGCGTGTGCTGCTCGATCACGCCCCGGCCGACGACCCGGTCGGGGCCGACGCCGCAGTAGTACGGGCCCTGCACCCCGGGGAAGCCGCCGACGGGGAAGCCGTAGGGCGAGCCGTCGATGCGGAGCATCGTGTACTCCTGCTCGAGGCCGAAGATCATCTCCTGCTTGGCGAACTTCTTGTAGGTCTTGACCAACCCGGCGCGGGTGTTGGTCGGGTGCGGCTTGAGGTCCTTGGCGTTGAGCACCTCGCACAGCACGAGGATGTTGTCGCCCCCCCGAATCGGATCCGGGCACTGGAACACCGGGGTCAGCGCGCAGTCCGAGGCGTCGCCGGCGGCCTGGTTGGTCGACGAACCGTCGAAGCCCCACATCGGCGGCTGCTTGCCATCCGCGAGGATCTTGGTCTTGCTCCTCAGCAACGGCGTGGGCGACGTGCCGTCGAGCCAGATGTACTCAGCTTGATAGGCCACGGATGGTCCTCTCTGAAACGGTGAAGGGGCGGCCAAGAACTTGCCGTGGGGCAGTTTCCGACCAGTTGCTCGTCGATGAACGCTCTGTGAACGACCATGCCAGGGGCCATGCGTCACACCGTGGAACCGACGGCGTTGCCCGCTTCGTCCAAGCTCTCGTCCAGGTTCGACACCCTGCTCGAGCCAATGCCCCGAAGGAACATCGATGCATCGCCGTCAACTGCTCAGCCTCATCGCCGCCAGCCCGTTGCTCGCCGCCGTGCTCGCCGCCTGCGGTTCGGCCGACAACGCCGACAACGCCGGCGTCCCCGGCACCAACGGTGGCACCGCCGACGGAGGGTCGCTCCCCTCCGAACCCTCCGACGGCGAGGCGATCGATCACCCGACCGGAGCCGACGAGCTCGTCCTGCGCGTCGACTGGGCGGTCGGCGGGTTCGTCACCCGCGAAGCCAATTTCGCCGAGCTGCCGGTGATCGTCATCGCCGGCGACGGCACGACCGTCCGCCAGGGAGCCCAGATCGAGATCTTCCCTCAGCCGCTGCTTCCCGCGCTCGAGTCGGCGACCCTCACCGAGGACCAGCTGCAGACCGTCCTGCGCGCCGCCCAGGACGCCGGCCTGCTCGCCGAGCCGCCGGACTACGACGCCGAGCGGCCACCGGTGACCGACGTCGGCTCGACGGTCGTGCGCATCTCCGCCGGAGGAGCGAGCTACACCCACAGCGCGTTCGCCCTCGGGATGGAGCAGGGATCGTCGGGCACCGAGGTCGGCGAGGCCCGTGCGCGACTGGCGGCATTCGTCGAACGGCTGACCACCGATCTCCCCGGGCTGCTCGGCGCCGAGCCGACCGGCACGATCTACGCACCCGACGCCTGGGCGTTCGCCGTGCTCCCGGTGGAGCTCGCCGACTACAGCTCCGACGTCGAACCGACGGTGCTCCCCTGGCCCGATGCGCTCGGCGAGGTGCCGGCCGCCGACACCTGTGTCGAGCTCGCCGGCGATGTCGTCGCCACCGCCTTCGCCGGAGCGAACCAGCTCACCTTCTACGACGCCGGCGGCACGATCTACGCCCCGCTGCTGCGACCGCTGCTGCCGGGCTCGACCCGCTGCTGAGCGGTCGGCCGCTGCGGCGGTCAGCGCTCGTGGTCGTCGCTCGCCGCTTCCGGGTCGAACCCGGCGGCGGCGAGCACGGCGCGCAGGTGCGGCCAGGCGGCGGCGAATCCGGGGTGCAGCGCGGCGTCCTCGACCGCCGATGGCGGCACCCAGGCAACGGCCTCGGTCTCGAAGTTGATCGACGCCCCGAACGGTTCGTCGACCTCGACGACGACGGTCGTGTAGCTCCAGTCGGTGGCCGGGGCGAAGACGTAGTGCCCGAGCGGGCGCAGCGAGGACGGCGGCCGGCCGACCTCCTCGGAGGCCTCGCGCAGGGCGCCTTCGAAGGCCGTCTCGCCTTCGTCGAGCGCTCCGCCGCTGACCGACCAGGTACCGCCTTCGTGAGCGAGGCCCGAGCGCAGCTGGAGCATGACCAACGGCCCGGTGTCGCTGCGGGTGACGAACAACACTCCGGCAGCCCCGAACCGTCCCCAGCGGACGTGTCCGTCGCTGCAGCGGACGAACCCGTCTCCACTCCGTCCTGACATCATCGCCACCACCATTGCAGCCGCACCCGGCCGGCCGCCGATCGAACGCTCATCGCATCGCGTCGAGCAGCTCGACGACGTCCTCGATCGTCGTGCGCGGGTTGACGAAGCAGAACCGGAACACCGTCTCTCCCCGCCACGAGCTGGGGACGACGAAGCCGAGCTGCTCGACCAGCGCACGATCACTCCACGCCTGGTAGTCCGCCGCGCTCCAGCCGAGCCTGCGGAACACGACCACCGACAGCTCCGGTGCGACGGCGAGCTCGACGTGGTCGAGATCGTCGATCAGCTCGGCGGTCCGTTCGGTCAGCCGGAGACAGGCCTCGACCGCGTCGGTGTAGGCGTCGGTGCCGTGGAC
Source organism: uncultured Actinomycetes bacterium (assembly GCA_963754705.1). GTDB lineage: Bacteria > Actinomycetota > Acidimicrobiia > Acidimicrobiales > Ilumatobacteraceae > JAWKHV01. Next base: position 415,454 of record CAVWGZ010000001.1, read on the forward strand.
CGCGAGGGAGAACCACAGCGGTAGGCCGCGAGCCGCGTCGGGAGAGATGGTGGGCGAAGTCGCTCGGATTCCACGGTTCGTCGGCGGGGATCCCGCCGATCGTCTCGCCGTCGCCATGGAGCACCTCGAGGTACTCGGCGTGTTGGGTGTGCGCCAGGCGGGCCTCCGCCGGATCGCGGTAGAGCAGGGCGCAACAGTCGTAGGGGGCGAACAGCCACTTGTGTGGGTCGACGATGAAGCTGTCGGCGTGTTCGATCCCCGCGAACAGCGCACGCCGGCTCGGCGCGGCGAGGGCGGCGCCGCCGTAGGCACCGTCGACGTGGAACCAGACACCGAGCCGGCGGGCAGCAGCGGCCGCTCCGGCGAGGTCGTCGACCACCCCGAGGTTGGTCGTCCCGCCGGTGGCGACGATCGCGGAGATCCGCTCCCGTGTGGACCCGTCGAGCTCCTCGATCCGGGCCTCGATCGCCGCGCCGATCAGCCGGCCCCGCTCGTCACCGGGCACGAGCACGACGTCGGCGTCCATCACCCGCGCCGCGGCGACGATCGACGAGTGCGCTCCGGCAGAGCAGAGGATCGCCGCACGACGACCGGCGCGCTGCGCGTCGCCGGCGCGCCAGCGCGCGCGGGCGACGACCAACGCCGAGAGGTTGCCGGCGGTCCCACCTCCGACGAACACCCCGCCGGCGCCACGGGGCAACCCGACGAGCTCGGCGATCCAGGCCAGCGCCTGGTTCTCGGCGAAGACCGCGCCGGCGCCCTCGAGCCACGAGCCGGCATAGATCGACGAGGCGCCGACGACGAGGTCGAACAGGATCGAGGCCTCCGTCGGTGCACCGGGGACGAACGACAGGAACCGCGGATGATCGGTCGAGATGCAGGCGGGAGCGAGCTCCTCGGCGAACACCCGCAGTGCCTCCGGACCGCCGAGGCCGCCGGCGGTGATCGTCGCTCCGACCGCAGCGCGCAGCTCGGCCGGGGTGCGCGGCTGGTCGAGCGGGGGCGGATCGAGCAGGGTGCGATCGACTGCGTACCTCACGATCGCATCGCTGAGGATCTCCGTCGTCAGGTCGCGCGCATGCACGCGCTCAGCCTCCCACGACGCATGCGGCGGGACGGCCCGCCGCCGAACGGCGGCGCGCGAACGACCGCCTCAGGTGTTGAGGTCGACCAGCTCGCTGCCCTCGTGGCGGGCCTCGGCATCGGTGACGAGGAAGTGGCCGATGATCGCCGCGGCCACCGCCCCCGACATGACCACCAGGATCGGCAGCACCAGCAGGACGATCACGATCGCGATGGCTCCGGGCACGGCGACGATCGTAGCCACCGGCGATCGGCTGCGGACAGCCGGCGAGATCCTCAGCCGAGCACCTGGTCGTGGCGGAAGCAGTCGACGAGATGGTCGTTGACCATCCCGCAGGCCTGCATCAGGGCGTAGCAGATCGTCGGGCCGACGAAGCGGAAGCCGAGCCGTTTGAGCCCCTTGCTCATCGCCTCGGCCTCGACGGTCCGGTCCGGCAGTTCGGCCATCGAGGTGAACCGGTGGACGATCGTCGTCCCACCGACGAACGACCAGAGCAGTTCGACCGGGTCGTCGAGCTCGAGCCAGGCGCGGGCGTTGCTGATCGTCGAATCGATCTTCAACCGGTTGCGGACGATCCCCGGGTCGGCGAGCAGGCGGTTGCGATCCTCCTCGCCGAAGCCGGCGACGACGGCCGGGTCGAAGCCGGCGAAGGCCCGCCGGTATCCCTCGCGCTTGTTGAGGATCGTCGACCACGACAGCCCGGCCTGGGCGCCTTCGAGGACGAGGAACTCGAACAACGTCGTCGGGTCGCGCTGAGGGACGCCCCACACCTGGTCGTGGTACTCGATCATCGCCGGCATCGAGCCGGCCCATCCGCAGCGGTTGGCGGCGGTCGTCGTCACCGGTCCGACGCCCCGCTCAGCCCGGCTTGTAGGCCCAGGCCTCGATCTCGACCAGCGTCTCGCGGGCGAGATCGACCGCCCCGACCGTCGAGCGCGCCGGGCGGTGGTCGCCGAACCCGGCGATGTAGGCCTCGTTGAAGGCGGCGAAGTCGCCGAGGTCCTTGAGGAAACAGAGCGTCTTGACGACGTCGGTCAACGCCGCCCCGTGCTCGGCGAGGAGGCCTTCGATGTTCTTGATCACCTGGGCGGTCTCCGCCGCGATCCCGCCTTCGACGACCTCGCCGCCGGACAGGCCGAGCTGGCCGGACGTGATGATCCAATCGCCGGCTCGAACGACTGGGGTGTAGGGACCGACGGGCGTGCTCATGGGCGTGCATCGTAGGACGCGGGCGGAGCCTCGCCGAGACCGCCGGAGGCGACGGCGACCCGGCCGCCCGGATCGGGGGACACGCGATCCGGGCCGCCCGGCGGGGTGGGCGGCCCGGATCGGTGACGGACGAGTGCGTCGGCGGCGGGAACACCGGCACACTCGCAGGGCAGGAAGCCGTCGACATTCGATGGACTTTCCGTGGTCATTTGTACGCCCTGAGTAGTGCCGTCGTCCATGATGCGTTTCGGCAAGAATCGCTCAGGTGGACCACGATCCGCTCACCTTCGATTGTCCCCGCTGCCATCGCGCCGCCTCCGCCAGGTTCTACGGACCGTGCGAGGCCTGCCGCGACGAGCTCCGCCTGCGCTACCTCGGCCAGGCCCGGGTGGTCGAGGCAGCCGAGTACGTGCCGAAGATGAACGTCACGCCCAACGCCGTCGCTCTGAAGGACGACTGATCCCGGCATCCTGTCGGTGCGATGGCAGGTGAGCTGGTCACTCCCGGCGGGCTGCGGCTCGACCGGCGGGCGGTGCGGTGGACCGCGACGCGCTCGGGCGGCCCCGGCGGACAACATGCCAACACCTCCGACACCGCTGTCGAGCTGACCGTCGAGCTGGCCGAGGCCGACCTCCCGGCCTATCTCCTCGAACGGCTCTCGGCTGCGCTCGGTCCGCGGCTCACCGTCCGTGCCGTCGACAGCCGTTCACAGCTGCGCAACCGCGAGCTGGCCTGGGAACGCGCCGCCGAGCGGCTCGACCTGGCGGCCCGCCCGCCGCGCCCGCGCGACGCCACCCGCCCGTCGCGCGGCGCGGTACGCGCCCGGCTCGACGACAAGAAGCGCACCGCCCAACGCAAGGCCTCCCGCCGCCCCCCGGCGAGCGACTAAGCGGGTCTGAGCAGGGTGCCCGGAAGGGCGCCGGTGTGCTCGCCGTGGTCCATGAAGACCTCGCCGTTGACCAGGGTGTAGTCGTAGCCGCTGGCGCGCTGGACGTAGCGCCCGGCGCCGTGCGGGAAGGTCGAAGACGAACTCCGGCTGGTCGGCAGCTCGAGCCCGTCGAGATCGATCACGTTGACGATCGGCGTGAGCACCGACGCACAGCGAGCCCCGCCCGGCGATCCCGAACAGCTCGGCGGTGTCGGAGGTCAGCCGGCGGACGGCCTCCTCCACTGTCCAGCGCTCCCGCTCGCGCACCCAGTAGCTGAGCAGGAAGAACGTCGGCTGGCTGGCGTCCATGATCTGCCCGACGTGCGCCCCGGCAGTCGGCCAGGCCGAGGGTGACCAGCGGATCGTCGAGCATCTCCTCCACCGCCGCCAGATCCTGGTTGAGGAACGGGTAGTTGCAGACCAGCTGCGCCGTCGGTCTCCAACAGCAGTTCGATGTAGGCGGCGGCAGGCGACGACGCCACGCCGCTCGGCGTGTGCGGCGAGGGTGTCCTCCGGACGGCAGTCGTAGCGAGCGGGCCCGTTCGGCGGCGAGGACCCAGATCTGCTCGAGCGGGATCACCGACGGGTGCTGCTCGGCCTCGTCGATCAACTGGCAACGGCGGGCCTGGTCGCGGAGGGCGAGCAACTTGCCGCCGTTGCGCACCGCGCGCAGCTCACGCCAGGCCGCCGAGCGGTCGAACGGGGTGCGGGTGTCGATCCCGAACAGGATCGCCGACCCCGCGAGCGGTGGTCTGCGGCCGGAGCAGGCCGCCGCGTCGCGTTCTCCTCCTTGGCGAACTCGATCACCCGCCGGAACAGCTCGGGCCGTGTCCGAGTGGGCGAGACCGAAGCTCACCGGACGACCGCGAGCGGCGGGCGACCTCGCCCATCCAGGCCAGCTCGGCGCGGGTCGTTGGACGCAGGTCGTCACCGTCGCCCTCGCCGAGCCGGCTGGCGATCTCGAACACGCCCGCGCCGTGGCGACCGAGCACGTCGGCGAAGGCGTAGCAGCTCCTCGCGGATCCGCGTAGGTGCCGGGCACCGGCCGGCCGTCGGGCACCTTGTGCAGGTAGCGTCCGGCTGGTGCTGAGAAGCCGAGCGCCCCGGCCGCATCGCCTCGTCGACCAGGTCGCCATCGACCGCCCGATGTCGTCCGCCGTCGGCCGGCGTCTCGTTCGACATGCGAACGCTCGCCCATCGCGTACGTGGCGCAGCGCGCAGTGGCCGACCATGCCACCGACGTTCGGCCCCTTCGGGCATGCCGGTCGACCGATCGCGAGGTACTCGCCGTAGGTCACCCAGTCCCACGGCAGGCCGCCCAGGATGGCGTCGCGCGGGATGTCCTCGACGCTCTCCATCAGCTCGGCCAGGTACTCGCCGGTCGCTCGGGCTTGCACGGCGCGAAGGTGACACCGCAGTTGCCCATCACGACGCTGGTGATCCCGTGGCCAGCAGCTCGAACTGCCGATCGGGTCCCAGGCGAGCTGGGCGTCGAGGTGGGTGTGGATGTCGACGAAGCCCGGGGGTGACGAGCCGCCCCTCGGCGTCGATCTCGCGGTTGCGCGTGCCCGTCGAGGTTCGGCTCGACGGCGACCACCCGGTCGCCGACGACGCCGACGTCGGCGCGACGGGCGCGGCGCTCCGGTGCCGTCGACGACGGTGCCCCCGCGGATGAGGATGTCGAGTTGCATCGCTTGCGGACCTGCCTGACCCGTCGCACCTTGGGCCCCCGGCTGCGGGGAAGCGGTCATTGTCGATGGTTCCTCCGCAGAGGTCAACTATGTGTAACCGTGTCGTCACAAAGAGCGTTATTCTGAGACATTTGACTCAGTCAAGTAGCAACGCGAAACGTCCCCGATCGACCGCGAGTGGTTGTCGAGGCGTCCGTCGGCCGCCGAACTAGCCTGACGGTGTGGCTGGCGAGTTGGTCTACGCCTTCCGCGTCATGCGCCTGCCCCTGCTCGACGCCGACGGCGTGACCATCGGTCGCCTGGAGGACATCGTCGTCGTGCCAGGGCGGACGGAGGATGCGCCGAGAGTCGTCGGCTTCGTCGCGTCCAGTCAGCGGCGGCGGATCTTCGTCAACGTCGGCCGGGTCTCGATCGACACCGACGGGGCGCGGCTGCGTTCGTGGGACGTCGACGTCAACCCGTTCAAGAGCAAGACCGGCGAGATCCTGATCGGCAAGGACGTGATCGACCGGCGGGTCGGCGACGAGACGGTCAGCGACGTCGCCCTCCGGCCGGTGATGACGACGCGCAACACGACCACCTACGAGGTCGCCAAGATCCGGCTCGCCCGGCGCTCGGCGCTCCGCCGACGGCCGTCGTTCCGCCTCGTCGACTGGGACGAGTCGATCGTGATGCCGCTGTTCGCGACCACCGAGATGGCCGCCGAGGCCGCCCGGTTGCGCGAGATGCACCCGAGCGACGTCGCCGCAGCGGTGCGCGCCCTGCCGCTGGCCCAGCGCCGCCAACTGGCCGAGATGCTCGACGACGAACGGCTCGCCGATCTGCTCGAGGAGCTGCCGGAATCGGAGCAGCTGCGGATCATCGAGGGGCTCGACCCGGAGCGACTGCTCAGCGTCCTCGACGAGATGGAGTACGACGACCTCGTCGACCTGCTCGGAGAGATGCCCGGGGAGCAGCGGGCGAAGATCCTCGAGGCGATGGACGCCGACGAGGCGTTGGTGATCCGCCAACTGCTGTCCTACGCAGAGGGCACCGCCGGCTCGCTGATGACCCCGGACCTGGTCATCCTCGGTCCGACGGCGACCGTCGCCGAGGCCCTCGCCGAGATCCGCAACCCGGACTGGCTGGTCTCGATCGCCGCTCAGATCTTCGTCTGCCAGCCGCCGTACAAGCCGCCGACCGGTCAGTACCTCGGCGTCGTCTACTTCCAGCGGCTGCTGCGCGAGCCACCGTCGGCCGAGATCGGACGGTGCGTCGAGCAGGAGGCTGCGATCCCGCCGACGTTGCCCGAGTTCCAGGTCGCCGAGCGGCTGGCGACCTACAACCTGCTCGCCGTCGCGGTCTGCGACGAGGCCGGCCACCTGCTCGGGGCGATCACCGTCGACGACGTGCTCGATCGCGTCCTGCCGACCGGTTGGCGTCAGCGCCGGGCACACTCGACCCGCTCGCCGGTGGCCGTCACCGGGACGACGGACTGAGCAGGGCCGGAGGTGAACGATGCGCCGCCAAGACCTGTCGACGCCCCGCCAGTCGCGGCGCCTGGGCGTGCACTACGACCCCGACGCCTTCGGCAAGTTCTCCGAAGGGGTCGCCCGATACCTCGGCACCGCCCGCTTCCTCGTCCTCCAGACGGTCGTCGCCGCAGTCTGGCTGGCCTGGAACAACCTCGCCCCGCGGCAGTGGCGGTTCGACCCGAACCCGTTCGGTGTGCTCACCCTGGCGTTGTCGCTGCAGGCCGCCTACGCCGCCCCGCTGATCCTCCTCGCCCAGAACCGGCAAGAGGAGCGTGACCGATCGCAGCAGGAGTTCGATCGGCAGCTCAACTCGCGGACCCAGGCCGACACCGAGTTCCTCGCCCGTGAGATCGCCGGTGTCCGCCTGGCGATGGGCGACGTGGTCACCACCGAAGACCTGCGCGACTACCTCGAGAAGCTGACCGGCGCAGTGGAGCGACTCGCTGATCGGCTCGACGATCCCGACGGCGACCCCGACTCGCGCCGCGTCGCCGGCTAGGCACGGCGGCGACCGAGGCCCTCGGTGGCCCGGGGCCTCCGGCGTCAGGCGCTGGCGGGCGCTGGCGCTGGCGCGCGAGGTTCGTCGCCGGTCGGCGAGGTCTCGCCGATCTGCCGCGCGATCTCTCCGACCAGCTCGAGGGTCACCGCAGCGTAGGCCGCCGGATGGGTCAGGGTGCAGTAGTGGTCGGCGTCGAGTTCTCGCACGGTCGATCGCAAGGCGGCGGCGAGCGCCCGCTGCTTGCGCACCTTGACCAGCTGGTCCTGTGTCGTCACCAGCTGCGCCGCCGGGATGCGCAACGACGAGGCCCACTCACGGGCGTCGAACACGGCCAGTGCTCTGCCGGCCTCGAGCAGGCTGTGCGGATCGTTGCGCCGCATCTCGCCCTCGAGCCAAGGGACGAGGTCGGCCAGCGCGTCGCTGCGCCGATCGAGCCGGCGCAGCGCGCCGCGCACGAGCGAGGGGAACCAGCGAGAGCGCAGCCCGAAGCCGAGCAGCCCGAGCGCCCACCACTGGGCCCGGTCGAGTCGGGACTCGCGCCATTCGAGCGCGGTCGCCTGGACGACGATCCCGGCGACCAGCTCGGGATGGCGATGGGCGAAGAGCATCGAGATCGGTCCACCCATCGAGTACCCGACGAGGATCACCGGCCCGAGGCCGAGTTGACGGACCAGCTCGGCGGCGTCGTCGGCGGCAGCTTCGAGGCTGAACTCGCAGCGCAACCCGCGTCCGTGACCGCGATGGTCGAGGGCGACGAACGAGTGGTGGGCGGCGAGCGTGGGATACGCGGTGAAGAACTGCGAATCGGCATCGGCGGTCCAACCGTGGAGCAGCAACAGGGTCGGCGCGGTCGAACTCGGATGGCGATGATGGCGGTAGAACACCTCGCCGCGATCCGGCAGGACGGCGGTCGTACCGGCGGGCAACCAGGGCACTCGCATCGGGCGAGCCTACCGAGCGCCTGCGCACCCGAACAGGTGGATCAGTCCTCGTCGAAGCCGGCGGCGCCGGCGAACTCGTAGAACGCCACACCGGCGGCGCGCAACCGATCGACGAGCAACGTGGTCGGCAGCGCAGCGTCACCGAACAACACCCGTCCGCTCGGCAGCAGTCCGTCGATCACGGCGATGGTGGCGACACCGGCGAGCAGCGCGGCAGCGATCGACGGGCGGTCGGCGATCCCGGCGACGAGCGTCCGGCGGGCGATCCCGACCGTGCCCCTGACCTCGACCCGCACGCCACCCACCCCACCGTCGCGGTGCGGCGGGCTCAGCATCGGGAGCCGGGAGGTGAGGCGGTCGCGGCGCGTCGCACTGCGTCGGGCGCTGAGCCGGCCGGCGGTCGGGAAGCACTCGTGGAGCAGCAACGGATCGGCGAGCTCGGCCCGGTAGCAGTCGTGCGGCCCGGCCGGGTCCGGGAACCAGCACAGTTCTCGTCCGCTCGAGGCGGGGCGACTGAGCCATTCGTTGTCGTGCCAGTCGAGCGAGGTGCCGCCGAGCGAGTGGTGGTGCTGGCGGGCGCAGGCGGGGCCTCCGGTGCCGTGCACCGCGACGTGAATCTCGTCGATCGTCTCCAGACGGTCGGCGAGCACCCTGGCGAGCAGCCCGGAGAGACCTGGCGACATCCCTGCCCCGACGACGATCGACGTCCCGTGGTGATCGGCGAGCGCACCGAGGTCGGCGAGCCGGCGGACTTCCTCGAGCTGATCGGCGACGGAGATCACCGGACGGCCGCGTTCGAGCACCGAACGGGCCGACGCCGAGTGCTCTCCGGGATGGGCGAGGACGACCAGCTCGGCGTCGATGGCATCGCCGACGGCGATCGGGCGCACTCCCGGTCCGACGTTGAGCGCGGCCCGGCGAGCGACCGAGAACTGGACGTCGGCGACGCCGAGGTCGGTCACCCCTGCGGCGACGAGGTAGCGGATGATCCGCCGGCCGACGGCTCCGCAGCCGACGACCGCAACCTGCGGCGGATTCACTGCGTCGAGAGCTCCCGCCAGCCGCCCTGCTGCGGGGGCACGCCGCCTTTGCCGCGTACCCGCAGCACTGCGGCGATCGCACCGGCGAAGCTCAGCGCGACCAGCGCCCGACGAAGGATCTTCACGGCCAGCAACCTACCGTCTCGGCGGGAGGGGGGATCCCCCACCGTGCCGGGCCGACCCCGGTACGCTGTTGGGTGTCTCCCCGCGTTGCTTCGGCAACGCGCCGCAACGCCCGCCGACGAGGCGGGCGTTCGCTCTTTTCCTGCCGCCGCTCACCATCGGTCGGGCTTGTGCACCTCCCGACCATCGCTGTCGGTCACGCTCGACGGCAGCTGGCTGGCGGCGAGATCCGCCGGACGGATGGTCTTGACGAAGTCGCTGGTGAACGACTTGCTCCGCCGGCCTTCGCAGGGCGAGATGACACCGACCGGCGTGCCGCGCAGGCGGAGCAGACGCGACGGCTCGGCCAGATCGCTGTCGTTGGTCAGCAGGACGACGGTCTCGGTCCGCTGCTCGTAGGCATCGACCAGCGCCCAACTGGCGAGGTTGACGTCGGAGCCCTTCTCCTCGAAGGTCGAGATCGTCGCCGGCCGGCCGGCCAGCCGGGCAGGGAGCTCGATCGCCCCGCGCTTGGACCGCCGCCGGAACTGGCCGAGATGGATCGACACCCGCGGGTCGGAGGTGATCGCCCGCAGGTAGGCCTGCTGCCGTTGGGGACCGCTCGGATCGGTCCGGCTGGGCTGGATCCGGGCGGTGAAGTAGCGGATCGCGTGGACCTGGTGGCGAGCGCCGAGCACCCGGTCGGCGAGGGCGCCGAGATCGAGCCAGCGGAACGGGGTGCCGCGCAGGGCGAGGTAGTAGAGGTTGAATCCGTCGACGTAGACGGTCGTGCGCTCGGCCGGCATCAGCGCGACGCCTGCCGCTGCGGACCGACCGGCCGAGAGAACATGTGTTCGATGCTAGCCGAGGGGTGTCGCGCCGGTCACCGGCGGAGGTCGCTCCAGAGCCCGGACGGCGCTCTTGGCACCGATTGCGACAGATCGTGTCGCTTCTGGTGCCCAGAGCACGTCATCGCGGTGCACCTGCCCGATGCTTTCCCTCGACGGCGACGATCAGGCGTTGGCCGAGGGGTGCGTTCCCCAGATGGAGGCGATCGGCAGCGCCCAGATTCGATCGTCGAGGACGAACGGGCGGGCGCCGGTGTGGAACACGACACCGGCGGCAAAGTCGGCGCCGAGCTGCTCGCGCAGCCAGACGAGGTGGCGGGCATCGTTGCGATCTGGCGCTGCCCCTGCCTTGACCTCGATCCCGACCACGCGTCCGTCAGGAGCCTCCAGCAACAGGTCCACCTCCCGGCGCCCGTTCTCCTGGCGCAGATGATGGATCGTCACCCCCGGGAGGCAGACCTCGAGTTCCGGGCGCAGCTGAGCGAGGACGAACGTGTCGATCAGTCGACCGAGCAGATCGGCGTTGCGCAACGCGGCGCGATCGTCGACGCCGGCGAGCACGCCGAGATGTGCCGGGTCGGTCAGGTAGCGCTTGGCGAGCTGCGTCAATCGGCTGAGGCGGTTGGACGTCCAGGCCGGAATCGATTCGGTGACGAACAGCCCCTGGAGCACCGAGTCGTAGACCAACGCCGTTCTGCGATCGATCCCGGCGCTGTCGTAGAGCAGCTTGTGCTCGGGAGTGCCGGCGGTGTTCAACCCGATCGCCTGGAGGTAGCGCCGGAGCATGCGTGGATCTCGGCGGTCGCCGAGCAGTGCGACATCACGCACGAGCAGCTGATCGATGTATGCCGCGTGCCGGCGCGCCCTGATCCGCTCACTCGCCTCGAGCGCTGTTTCCGGGAGCATCCCTCGCAGTGCCAATCGGACGTAGCTGCGCAGGTCGGGCACCTCGACCGGGAGCTCGATGCCGGTGAGATCCCCGCTGAACAGATGATCGACGATCGAGGACGAGGTCGAGCTTCCGGCGAGTTCGCGCTCTGACAGGCCCCACATCTGCAGTTTGAGCACCCGACCGGTCATTGCCCAGCCTGCTGGACCGAGGTCCGCCGACGCGGAGCCGGTGAGGAGGAACCGGGACGGCGTGGGTTGCTCGTCGACGGTCCGCTTGACCGCGCCGAGTACCTCCGGGACGAACTGCCACTCGTCGATCAGGATCGGCTCGCCGGGCTCGAGCAGCGCTCCATCGGGATCGGCACGGACGACCGCGGCGATCTCGGGACGATCGAGCTGGAGCACCGTTGCCGCCCGGTGGCGACCCGAGGTGGTCTTCCCCGACGCTCGGGGCCCGACCAGCATGACGGCGGGGACGGCGGCGATCAGCTCGTCGAGCACCGCATCGATCAACCGGGGCAGATAGATCACTGATGTCGACCTCCAGCACCCCTCGATGCCGTTTTCCGACATCGCCTAATGCTGTTTTACACCAGCGTTCCACCGGCGGTCGAGATGGTGTCCGTCGTCCTCACCACCGATCACGCCCCCAAAACGCAGAGCACCCGGCCGCGGGGCCGGGTGCTCTGTCGCGACCGGAACCACGTCTTCGACAGACAACCTGTGCGGACGTGCTTCGCACTGTCTCGGGGTGGGGCTAACAAGAATCGAACTTGTGACCTCCACATTATCAGTGTGGCGCTCTAACCGACTGAGCTATAGCCCCGAGGCGAGGAGCCAGGCTACCGGCTCGCGTCGGACACGCGTCAATCATCGACGTCGAGGCCGTCGCGCCCTCTTCGTCCGCCGACGAGGACGTCGGGAACGACCCGCACCTCTTCCTCGAGGACCGTCACCCCGACCCCGCCGACGAGGTCGGCGATCAGGTTGAAGACGGTGGCGAGGACGACGTTGAGCCCGGTGCCGGCGGCGACGAGGAACAGCCCGGCGATCCACATCGAGTGGAAGATCTCGCCCCCGTGGAACTCGAACGTCTCCCACCCGAAGCTCTCGAAGAACCGCTCGAGGTTGTCGATCGTGCCCGTCGCATAGGCAAGGTTCCACAGCAGCACCCCGGCGACGAGGAGCACGGCGTAGAGCACGAGATAGAACAGCACCGACAGCTTGAACACGGACCAGGCGTCGATCGAGCGGACGACGCAACGGACGCGACGGACACGCGCCTTCGGCTTGCGCCGCAGGACGGTGGTGGTCCGCTGCCGCTGCTGCTTCGTTTGCGGCAACGGTGGCGGCGGCACCTCCGCCGGGCGGACCACGAGAGGGATCGGCGTCGACGGCGGCGTCGGGTTGGTCACCTCGATCGTGCGCGCATCGGGAACGTCGAGAACCGACGGCATCGCCGCGGTCGGTTGATCCCGTTCGTCGTGCGGCAGGGTCGTCACCGGTCCGGTAGTGGCCACTGCGCGGGCGATGTCGGGCACCGCCCGGTCCTCGTCGTAGAACGCAGCCGAGCCGGCGTGGTCGCCCGAGCCGTTGCCGTTCGCCGACCGAGGTGAGCTCGTCCCTCCTGCGCTCCCGATCGCACCGGCAGTCCAGGCGTCGAGCAGTGGCGAGGTGGTCCCGGCGAAGGTGATCGGTCCGGAGTCGTCGAGCGGGGCGTCGGCGTCGTCGCCCGGCTCGTCGAGCTCGGGGGCGAGATCGTGACGGGCCTGCGCTCGGCCGCGCAGCAGCTGTGCCCGGGTGCGTGCCTTGCCGGGCGAGGTCCCACCGCCCGACGGAGCATCGAGCTCGGCGACCGAACGAGTGATCCGAGGACGCTTCGTCGACCCGGGCGTGCCGTCGGGCGCGTCACCCGGGCGGTCGAACGCTGCCATGACCGATCAGTGTAGGCAGCACGACCGGCGACACGGCGGCGGACCCTGCCGTCGCCCGGGCGACGGCGGTCGCCCGACCGACGCGCACGGTCACCCGCACATCTGCCCCGAGCTGTTCGAAGACGACCAGCTCTCCTCCGTTGTCGGCCGCCGCTGAGCGCGCCGCAGCGGCTCCCTCGGCGGCCCCGGCCAGCGCTGCTGCGTCGGCTGCGGTGCACGCCCGGGCGGCGTCGACCATCGACCGACCGAACCATCCGACGGCGAGGAGCAGCACCGCCAGCACGGCGATGACGCCGATGACCAGCGGCAGCGCCTGCCCACGATCGCGTTCACGCGACGGTAGTCGCGACGCCATTCGCACCCTCCTCGCAGTTCCACTCGGCGGGGAGCGAGCTCCCGATCGGGCCCGGAGGGGCGAGGGATCAGCCCTCGGTGTCGGTCTCGACGTCGATGTCGGTCCCGACCTCGATGTCGGCCTCGGCCTCGGTGGAAGCGAGGATCGGAGCGACGGAGGCGACCGACTGCCCGTTGTCGAGGTTCATCACCCGTACGCCGGTGGCGTCTCGCCCCTGGGAAGAGATGTGGTTCGCCGACATCCGGATCGTCACCCCGCCGGAGGAGACGGCGACGATGTCGTCGTCGGCGCCGACCATGAACGCGGCGACGACCTCGCCCTTGCGGTCATTCATCCGGATCCCGATCACGCCCTGGCCGCCGCGACCCTGGACGTTGAACCGATCGAGCTGGGTCCGCTTGCCGTAGCCGGCCTCGGTGACCATCAAGATCGACACGTCGTCACGGGCGACATCGCAGGAGACGACGACATCGTCGGCGCGCAGCTTCATCCCCCGCACCCCGGCTGCGGCGCGGCCCATCGGACGGACCTCGTCCTCGTTGAACCGGATCGTCATCCCCCGTCGGGTGACGATGAAGATGTCGTCGCTACCGGAGGTCTCGATCACCCGCACGAGCTCGTCGCCCTCGCGCAGGTTGAGCGCGATCAGCCCGTCGCGCCGTCCGTTGTCGTACTCGGTGAACTCGGTCTTCTTCACCTGACCCATCCGGGTGGCGAAGAACAGGAACCGCTCGCCGGCAAAGGTGCGGGTGTCGATGATCGCCTCGATCGACTCGTTCGCCTGCAGCGGCAGCAGGTTGACGATCGGGGTGCCCTTGGCGGTCCGCTCGCGCTCGGGGATCTCGTGGGCGCGCAGGCGGTACACCCGGCCGCGGTTGGAGAAGAACAGCAGATAGGCGTGGGCGGTGGTGAAGATCACGTGGCTGACGAGATCTTCCGCCTTGAGCTTCGCCCCGCTGACGCCGCGCCCGCCGCGGGCCTGGGTCTTGAACGCGTTGGCCTCGACGGTCTTGACGTAGCCGGCCTCGGTCATCACGACGACGAGTTCCTTGTCGTCGACGAGGTCCTCGATCGACATCTCGCCGGTGTCGATCGTCAGCTGGCACACCCTGGGGGTGGCGAACTCGTCGCGGATCGCCAGCATCTCGGACTTGATCACGCCGCGCAGCTTCGCCGGATCGGCGAGGATCGAACTGAGCTCGGTGATCGTCTCGCGCAGTTGACCGAGCTCGGTCTCGAGATCGATCCGGGCCAAGCGGGTGAGCCGCGACAGCGGCATGTCCAAGATGTACTCGGCCTGCACCTCGCTGAACGAGAACGGCTCGGAGATCAGCCGGGCACGGGCGTCGGCCTTGTCGTCCGAGGCGCGGATCGTGGCGATGATCTGATCGATCACGTTGAGTGCCCGGACGAGGCCCTCGACGATGTGCGCCCGATCCTCGGCCCGCTTGCGCCGGTACTCGGTGCGCCGGGTGAGCACTTCGATCTGGTGGGCGATGTAACCCGCCAACGCCTGGGTGAGGTTGAGCGTGCGCGGCACGCCGTCGACGAGGGCGACCATGTTGATCCCGAAGCTGGTCTGCAGCTGGGTCATCTTGAACAGGTTGTTGAGCACCACGTTGGCATTGGCGTCGCGCTTGAGGGTGATCACGAAGTCGGTCTTGCCGCCGGAGGAGTTGTCGTTGATGTCGGCGATCCCGTCGAGGTCGCCGCCGTCGACCAACTCCTGGATCCGGCTGGCGACCGCCGACACGCTCGTCTGGTACGGCATCTCGGTGACGACGATCTCGTAGCCGCCGCGGCGGGTCTCCTCGATCGAGGCCTTGGCCCGCATCTTCACGCTGCCCCGGCCGGTGCGGTAGGCATCGAGGATCCCGGCGCGCCCGAGGATCGAACCGCCGGTGGGGAAGTCGGGTCCCTTGACGAATGCCATCAGATCGTCCGACGTCGCCTCCGGGTGATCGATCAGGTGGATCGTCGCGTCGATCACCTCGCCGAGATTGTGCGGCGGGATGTTCGTCGCCATCCCGACCGCGATCCCCTGCGAGCCGTTGACCAACAGGTTGGGGAACCGCGCCGGGAGCACGATCGGCTCTTCCCGGCTGCCGTCATAGGTCGTGGTCATGTCGACGGTGTTCTCGTCGATGTCGGCGAGCATCTGCATCGCCAGCGGATGCAGGCGGCATTCCGTGTAGCGGCTCGCTGCCGGCCCGAAGTCGGGCGACCCGTAGTTGCCGTGAAAGTCGATCAGTGGATGGCGGAGGGAGAACGGCTGGGCCATCCGCACGAGCGCGTCGTAGATCGCGCCGTCGCCGTGCGGGTGGTACTTGGCCATCGTGTCGCCCGAGACGCGGGCCGACTTGACGAACGGGCGGTCGGGGCGGAAGCCCTGCTCCTCCATGTCCCAGATGATCCGACGATGGACGGGCTTGAGCCCGTCGCGCACGTCCGGCAGGGCGCGGGCCATGATCACCGACATCGCGTACTCGAGGAAGGAGCGCTCCATCTCCTCTTGCAGCTCGATCGGCTGGATGCCGACGATCGTGCCGTCGTCGGCAGGCTCGCCGCCGACGGGGATCGGGGGGGTGTCGGGGGTGTCGCTCATCTCGTACCGCTCTCGGCCGCTCGGCCCGTCGCTGTGCTCATCAGATGTCCAGGAACCGGACGTCGTTGGCGTTCTGCTGGATGAACTGCTTGCGCAGCTCGACCTCGTCGCCCATCAATCGGCTGACGACATCGTCGGCGAGCGCGGCCTCGTCGACCGAGACCTGCAGCAGGGTGCGCGTCGTCGAGCTCATCGTCGTGCCCTTCAGCTCCTGCCAGTCCATCTCCCCGAGGCCCTTCAACCGTTGGAAGTCCCGCTTGTGGTTCGGGCGCTGGAGGAGGAACGCAGCCTTGGCGGCGTCGTCCTTGAGGTAGATCTTCTCCTTGCCGATCTCGGTCGAGTACAGCGGCGGCTGGGCGATGTAGACGTAGCCGGCCTCGACCAACGGCTTCATCTGCCGGAAGAAGAAGGTCAGCAGCAAGGTCCGGATGTGGCTGCCGTCGACATCGGCGTCGGCGAGCACGATCACCTTGTGATAGCGAGCCTTGGCGAGGTCGAACTCTTCTCCGACGCCTGCCCCCGATCGCCGTGATCAGCGCCTGGACCTCGTTGTTCTTCAGCATCCGGTCCAGCCGGGCGCGCTCGACGTTGAGGATCTTGCCGCGGATCGGGAGGATCGCCTGGGTCCGTGGGTCGCGGGCATCGACGGCGGTGCCGCCGGCGGAGTCGCCCTCGACGATGAAGATCTCGGCCTCGTCCGGATTGCGCGTCGAGCAGTCCTTGAGCTTGTCCGGCATGCCGGCGCCGGACAGCGCAGTCTTGCGCCGGACGGCATTACGGGCGCTCTTCGCCGCCATCCGCGCCTGCGCTGCGGCCTGCGCCTTCTTGACGATCTTGGTCGCCTCGGTCGGGTTCTCCTCGAGCCATTCGGCGAGCTTGTCGTTGGTCGCCTTCTGGACGAACGAGCGCATCGGGACGTTGCCCAGCTTCGCCTTGGTCTGCCCTTCGAACTGCGGCTCGCGCAGCTTGACGGCGACGATCGCGGTCAGGCCCTCGCGGATGTCCTCGCCGAGGAAGTTCTCGTCTTTTTCCTTCAGCAGGTTCTTGGCCCGGGCGTACTTGTTGACGACGGCGGTCAACGGGCGCGGAAGCCTTCGACGTGCATCCCGCCCTCGGTGGTCGAGATCCCGTTGGCATAGCCGTGGATGCCCTCGTAGTAGCCGGTGTTCCACTGCATCGCGATGTCGAGCGTCTGGCCCGTGTCGCCGTCGATCTCCTCGTAGTTGACGACCTTGGCGAACAGCGCTTCCTTCGCCGCGTTGAGGTGACGGACGAAGTCGGTCACGCCCCCGGCGTACTCGTAGACGACCTGCTGTTCCTTGCCCTCGCGCTCGTCGCGGAACTCGATGATCAGCCCGCGGTTGAGGAACGCCATCGTCTGGAGACGCTCGAGCACGGTGCGGGCGTGGAACTCGATCCCCTCGGCGACGAAGATCATCGGATCCGGCCAGAAGGTGACGGTCGTGCCGCTGGTCCGCCCGTCCGGCGGGGTCGGCCCGACCTCGACCAGCGCACCCTGCGGTTTGCCGCCCTTGGCGTACTCCTGCGAGTAGCGCTTGCCGTTCTTGTCGATCTCGATCAGCAGCCGCTCGGACAGTGCGTTGACGACCGAGACGCCGACGCCGTGCAGCCCGCCGGAGACCTTGTAGCCCTCGCCGCCGAACTTGCCGCCGGCGTGGAGCACGGTCAGCACGACCTCCGCCGCACTCTTGCCCTGGTGAGGTCCGGACGGATACGGGTCGACCGGGACGCCGCGACCGTCGTCGGCGACCTGGCAACCACCGTCGGCGAGGAGGGTGACGACGATCGTGCTGCAGAACCCCGCCATCGCCTCGTCGACCGAGTTGTCGACGACTTCCCAGATGAGGTGATGGAGACCGCTCAGCCCGGTCGAGCCGATGTACATCCCGGGGCGCTTGCGGACGGGGTCGAGGCCCTCGAGCACCTGGATGTCCTTGGCGCCGTAATCGGCGGATGGCTGGTTCTGATCGTCAGTCGCCACGTAAACGCGAGCCTCTCGACGGAGGGGTTGGTGCAGGTCGGTCGCGAGGCTCCAGCAGCGTCGCCGCCCCTGACCGCGATAGGCCTCAAGCCTACCGCCGAGGGGTGTCCGACGGCGCTGATGCTCCCGATCTACGACGCCCGCGACCACCCGCGACGCGCACTTCGACGCGTTCGATCCGACTCGTCGCCCGCTGACTCAGCCGCTCGATCAACTCGCTTTGTAAGTAACGCAGCTGAGTCGCCCAACCGGGTTCGTCGACGTCGACGATCAGCGTCGTGCCGTCGAGCTTGACCGGCCGGGCGTGGGCTGCGATCGCCGGTCCGACGGCTTCGTCCCACCCGTCGAAGACGTTGCGGACGGTGGTCGCATCGGTGTCCGACAACGACCGCACGACCGCCTCCAGCCCGGAGCTCAGCGGGACCGGCTGGCCCCGCTCACGCCGTTGGCTCCGCTGCCCGCTCATCCGACGAGAGTACCCGCCGCGATCCGCAGGATCCGCTGGGGACGGGCCCGCTCGGGCAGGGTCCCGGCGGTCGTCAACAGCACCTGACCGGGAGGCAGGTGGGCGAGCAGGGCATCGCTGCGCGCCGGATCGAGCTCGGAGAGCACGTCGTCGAGGACGAGCACCGGTGGGTTGCCGACCCGCTCGGCGACGAGGCGGTGGCCGGCGAGCCGGAGGGCGAGGGCGAGCGTTCGCTGTTCGCCTTGCGACGCATGCGTCCGGGCGGGGAGCTCGTTGACGCTGAGCTCGAGTTCGTCGCGGTGCGGACCGATCAGGCTGAGTTGCCGGCGGAGGTCGTCGTCGCGTCCGGCGGCGAGCGCCTCGGCCAGTCCGGTCCGGCGCCAGGCCGGGTCGTAGCCGATCCTGATCGGCGTCGGTCGCCCCGCAAGGTCGGCGTAGGCGCCGGCGACGAACGGGGTCAGGGCGTCGACCAGCGCAGCCCGGGCCCGCCCGAGCGCCTCGCCGGTGGTCGCCAGCTTGGCGTCCCAGACATCGAGGGTGAGGGCGACCTCCTCGCTCAGCCGCGCTCCCCCGCCGCTGCGTCCACCGACCTGTTTGAGGAGCATGTTGCGCTGTTTGAGGATCCGTTCGAGATCGCTGCGGATCTGATCGTTGCGCGGATGGAGCGAGACCAGCAGATCGTCGAGCAGATCGCGCCGCTCCCCCGGGCCGCCCTTGACCAGGGTCAGGTCGTCGGGCGAGAACACCGTCACCCGCAGCACGCCGAGAAGGTCACGAGCTCGGGCCAGCCGCTGACGGTTGACCAGGATCCGATTTCGGCCGGTGCGGTTGATCTCGGCCTCGATCAGCAGCTCACGCCCGTCGGCATGGCGGACCGTGGCCCTGACCACCGCCTGCGCCGCCCCGATCCGGATCAACGCGTCGACCGGCACGCGGCGGAAGCTCGACAGCGTCGCCAGGTAGCCGAGCGCCTCGGCGACGTTGGTCTTTCCCTGGCCGTTGTCGCCGACGATCGCCGTCGTCCCCCCGGTCAGCTCGAACGACGCCCGTTCGTAGTTGCGGAACTCGACCAACTCGAGCGACTGGACGATCACGCTCGCGTCCCGCAGCACCTGCGCTGCGCGCCACCGCAAGGTTCGGCCCGCAGCTGTCGTGTGCCCGTCACCACCCGGCGAGGCAGGCGCCGACGAAGGGCCCGACGCGAGCCGGCATCGCAGCTGCACTCACGGCACTCGGACGGGCATCAGCAGGTAGAGGAAGTCGTCTTTGCCGACCCCGCGGACCACCGCCGGCTTGAGCGCATCGAGGGTCTCGATCGTGACCTCGTCGGAGCTCGAGGCGTCGACGCCGGCAGCGAGATAATCGGGGTTGAACGCCACCGTCATCTCCGTGCCGTCGAGACTGGCATCGAGGTCGTCGGCGGCGTTGCCGACGTCCTGGGTGATCGCCGTCAGGGTCAACCCGTCGTTGCGCAGCGCGAGGCGTACAGGGGTGGCGTCCTTGGCGAGGATCTTCACCCGCCGGATCGCCTCCTGGAGCGCGTCGCGCGAGACGGTCAGCTTGTTCGGGTACGAGGCCGGGATCAGCTGGCGGTAGTTCGGGAACTCGCCCTCGATCAGTTTCGTCGTCAGCCTGCTGGTACCGACCTCGAACGTCGCCTCGCGCTCGCCGAGCCGGAGCGTCACCTCGTCGTTGGACGACAGCAGCCGCTGCAGCTCCTGCAGGGCGCGCGAGGGGACGAGCACCTTCTGGTCGGTGGCCAGCACCGAGGCACCGGCGAGGTCGCGCACCGCCAGGCGGTACGAGTCGGTGGCGACGAGCCGCAGACCGTCGCCCTCGGCGGCGAGCAGCACGCCGGTGAGGATCGGTCGGGCCTCGTCGGTGCTGGCAGCGCGTACGACCTGCCGCAGCGCCTCACCGAACGCCGCAGCGGGGAGCGTCACCGCGCTCGGCGAGGGAGCCGGGAGGCGGGGGTAGTCGTCGGCGGCCAGCGGCCGGACGGAGAACTGGCTCCGGCCGGCGGAGATCCCGACCTCGTCGGGACCGGCGGAGATCTCGACCTTCGGGTCGCCGAGCGAACGGACGATGTCGCTCGACAACCGCGCCGGGATGACGGTCACCCCGTCGGTCTCACCGCCGACGGTCAGCTCGAGCTGGATCGTCAGCTCCAGGTCGGTGCCGGTCACCGTCAGCCGATCGCCGATGAGCTCGAGTCGAACGCCTGACAGCACCGGGAGCGTGCCGGTGCGACCGGTGGCCGCCCGCCCTGCGGTGGCCAGGGCCTCGGCCAGCGCGTCTCGTTCGCATCGGAACTTCACGATCGTGCTCTCTTCTCGGTGGGTGTGTGATTCGAATGATGACGGTAATAAGGGCTGTGGATTGTGGACGACGGAGTGTCGTCCCAGCTCACCTGCGCGATCAGGGCGCGCGCCACCGTCCACAGGTTCGCACAGGCCAGCCCCCGCCGGACGTGCCCGCGGTGGACGACGGTGGATGACCTAGGCCTTGCGCACCATCCGTCCACACCGCGCCCACACGGTTGTCCACCGCCCGTCATCCCTGCTTCAACCGCTGGGTCAGGTCGGTCACCTGGTCGTACACCTGCTTGCGTTCCTTCATCAGCCGCTGGACCTTGTCGACCGCGTGGATGACGGTGGTGTGGTCCCGGCCGCCGAACTCGCGGGCGATCGCCGGATAGGACAGGTCGGTGAGGTCGCGAAAGACGTACATGCGCGATCTGGCGAGCCGTGACCAACGGTCGCTGACGGCTCTTGCCCTGCAGCTACTCGACCGAGTAGCCGAACAGGTTGGCGGCACTCGGCGAGGAGCTCCGGACCGGTCCGCAGCCGCGGCTGGGTGTCGGTCAACAGATCGCTGAGCAACTGCTGGGCGAGCCCGACGTCGATCGGGACGCGGTTCAGGCTGGCGAAGGCGCTGACCCGGATCAAGGCGCGCCCTCGAGCTCGCGGATGTTGGTCGTGATGTGGGTGGCGATGAACTCGAGCACGTCGGAGGGGAGCATCGTGTGCTCGCGCTCGGCCTTCTTCCGCAGGATCGCCAGGCGGGTCTCGAGGTCGGGCGGCTGGATGTCGGTGATCAGCCCCCACTTGAACCGGCCGCGCAGCCGTTCCTCGAGCGTCGGGATGGCGTCCGGCTGCCGGTCGGAGGAGATCACGATCTGCTTGTTCGCCCCGTGGAGCGAGTTGAAGGTGTGGAAGAACTCCTCCTGGAGCCCTTCCTTGCCCTCCATGAACTGGATGTCGTCGATCAGCAGGACGTCGATGTCGCGGTAGCGGCGCTTGAACCCGGCGGTCGAGTTGGTCGCGGATCGCGTCGACGAACTCGTTGAGGAACGTCTCGGTGGAGACGTAGCGAACCTCGTAGTGGGCGTAGTTCTGGTGACGTAGTGGCCGATGGCGTGGAGCAGGTGGGTCTTGCCGAGCCCCGCTGCGCCGTAGATGAACAACGGGTTGTACGAACGGGCCGGCGTCTCGGCGACGCGCAGCGCGGCGGCGAGGGCGAACTGGTTCGACGCCCCCTTGACGAAGGTCTCGAACGTGTAGCGAGGGTTCATCCCCTCCGCGTGCGACGTCGCTCCGGTTCCGTTGCCGTGCCCGATCTTGGCCGGGGTTCCATCGGCGCCGACCGTGCTGTCGAACAACGTCGGGGTGTCGATCACCGGGTCCGGATCGGCCGTCACGTCGACCAGCAGCACCCGATGACCAGCGCCGATCTCTTCCAGCGCGTCGCGTACGAGCGGCAGGTAACGGTGGAGGATCTTGTCTCGCACATTGGTGCTCGGGACGGCCAGCTGGAGGGATCCCTCATCGCTGTGAACCGCCGTGGCATCCTGGAACGTCGAGAACCAGACCGCCTCCGAGACCTGCGCACGGAGGAGCTGAGACGCTGCCGTCCACAGCTGTTCGTGATCATTCACCAGCGCCTCCGGACCCTTCGATGGCACGTCATCCACACGCTGGTCCACAGGTGTGGACAACGGTGTACCGATGGGGTCAGGCACCCTACCACCACCCTGATCGGCCGCTTCGTGGCCAAAGAAGTGCTCGGCGCAGTCGTTCAAACACTTTCTGTGCGAAAATCGCACGCACTGTTGCAGTTGTGAGCGGGACTTCCCTGCTCGTAGCCTGCCGACGCGGATGTTGCGCGCCTGTGGTGTCGTTGCGTCATCCCAATGATCGACGACCAAGCCCCCGCAATCGCTGACGGGAGGCCGAGGAGGTATGGGTGAAGCGCACCTTTCAGCCCAACAATCGCCGCCGGAAGATGAAGCACGGCTTCCGCCATCGGATCAGCACGCGAGCCGGCCGGGCAATTCTCAAGGCCCGCCGCGACAAGGGGCGCGCCCGCCTGTCGGCCTGATCGCCCGCATCCATGGACGTCGAGCGTTCGATCGGTTTCGGACCGAGGGTCGACGGCAGTCCGCCGGCGACCTGTGGTGCTCGGTGATCGCCGATCCGACCCTCGATGGCGCCCATGTGGCGTACACGATCACCCGGTCCGTCGGCCCCGCAGTGGTCCGCAACCGGGTGCGTCGGCGGCTTCGTCACCTGGTCGCATCGAGTGCGGAGCGCTGGGCGCCGGGTTGGTACCTGATCGGCGTCCGCCCCGGCGCCGCTCACCGCTCGTACGAGGAGCTCAGCGAGATGCTGCAACGAGTTCTCAACCGGATCGAACAGGCGCCGAGATGATTCGGCGCGGCCTGCTCTGGTCGATCACCGCCTACCAGCGCGCTGTCGAAGGCCGCCCCTCGCCGTGCCGTTTCTACCCGTCGTGTTCCTCGTACGCCGAGGAGGCCCTCCACCTCCACGGCACATCTCGCGGTCTTTTGCTCACTGTGCGTAGACTTGTTCGTTGTCGACCGCTCGGTCCTTCGGGCTTCGATCCCGTCCCGCCAGCTCGGCATCAGGCCGCTCGCCCCTCCTCCCCCCGAAGGATGACCGAAGGTGTTTAGCGTTCCGGCCTCCCTGCTCGCGGCCTTCTACAGCTTCACCCACAGCTATGCCGCGGCGATCGCGCTGATCACGGTCGTCGTCATGGCCCTGATCACGCCGCTGACGCTGAAGAGCACCAAGGGCATGCTCGAGATGCAGCGGTTGCAGCCCGAGATGCGCCGGCTGCAGCAGCAGCACCGCAACGACCGGCAGAAGCTCAACGAAGAGATGATGAAGCTCTATCAAGAGCACAAGGTCAACCCGATCGCCAGCTGTCTGCCGCTCGCCGCCCAGATGCCGGTGTTCTTCATCATGTATCGGGTGCTCCACGGGTTGACCCGGTCGGCCTCGCCCGAACGTGCGGCGAATCTCGGGATCGACCCCGGCACCTTCGCCCCCGACCACGTCAGCTCCTCGACCGAGCTGTACAAGTCGCTGGTCGGCAAGACCGAGATGAAGTCGCTCTGGCTCGATCTGTCGAAGACCCCGAAAGAGATGCTGGCCAACAGCTTCGGCACGGGGATGATCTACTTCTCCCTCGTCATCCTGCTGGCGCTGCTCTACTGGGTCCAGCAACGGCAGATCGCCAGCCGCACGGTGAGCCCGACGATGAGCCCGGCGCAGCAGAAGCTGATGCAGTACCTGCCGGTCGTGTTCGCCGTCTTTCAGCTGTTCTTCCCCACCGGTCTGGTCGTCTACTACCTGACCCAGACGGTGCTCCGCATCGGCCAGCAGGCGTACATCACCAAGCGCTTCTACGGCGGGGAGCATTCGCTCGGGCGCCAGGCGCAGCGAGCCGGCCACGAGGCCCGCGAGCTGGCCAAGCAACACAAAGAAGACGGCAACGGCAGCGCGTCGTCGACGAAGACGAAACAGGCCCGTCCCGGTGCCGCCGGACGGCCGGGCCCGAAACCATCAGGTGGAGCGAACCAGCGGGCGAAGCCGTCCGGGCGGGTCACTCCCTCCAGCAACAAGCCGGCACCGAGTGGTGGGCGCCCGGCGCGCCCGGTGGCCAAGGGCGGCTCGTCCGGGTCCCGGCATCCGAAGCCGAAGAAGAAGTGAGCGGGGAATCGCATGGAATGGGTTGAGACCACCGGCCGAACGGTCGACGAAGCGAAGGAACTGGCACTCGACCAGCTCGGCGTCTCCGCCGACGATGCCGAGTTCGACGTGCTCGAGGAACCGCGACCGGGCCTGTTCGGCCGGGTTCGCGGACGAGCACGTGTCCGAGCGCGGGTGCGACCGACCACACCGCGGGCGAAAGCAGAGCGCCGCGAGCGCCGTCCGAAGAAGGCTGCAGCCGGCGCAGAGTCGCCGACCGACACCGAGCAGACGGCCGAGCCGGAGGAGACCACCGGCTCGAAGCCAGCGAGCAAGGCGGCCGGGGATCGCCCCCGCAGCCGAACGAAGGCGAGCCGCGAGGGCGAGGCGGCCCCTGCACGGCGGTCTCCGACGCCACGACCGGCTCGACCCGCAGCGGATGTAGGTGAGCCGAACGAGGCGCCGATCACCGAGGATCAGCCCGACGCTGCGGCAGTGATGACCATCGATCAAGGGGGACCAGACGTGTCAGCAGAGCAGGTGGGCGAGGAAGCGGCTCGGTTCCTCGACGGGCTGGTCGAGGCGTTCGGTCTGTCCGGCACGTCGTCCGTGCGCCGCGAAGGCGACGAGATCGAGGTGCTGGTCGAGGGTGACGAGCTCGGCCTGCTGATCGGTCCCCGCGGCTCGACGCTGCTCGCCGTTCAGGACCTCACCCGGGTTGTCAGCCAGCGGCGGCTCGGCGACCATGAGACACGGCTGCGGATCGACATCGGCGGCTACCGCGAACGCCGGCGAGCTGCGCTGACACGTTTCACCGAACAACAGGCGGAAGCGGTCCTGAGCAG
The DNA here is from genome assembly GCA_963754705.1 of uncultured Actinomycetes bacterium. Taxonomy (GTDB): domain Bacteria; phylum Actinomycetota; class Acidimicrobiia; order Acidimicrobiales; family Ilumatobacteraceae; genus JAWKHV01. The sequence continues at coordinate 440,401 of CAVWGZ010000001.1, forward strand.
CGGTCAGGCGCGGGCCCTCGAGCCGATGCCCTCGGCCGACCGCAAGGTGATCCACGACACGGTTGCCGGAATCGATGGCGTGTCGAGCCGCTCCGAGGGTGAAGATCCGTTCCGCCGGGTCGTGATCGTCCCCTCGACCGAGGACTGATCGCTAGGGTCCGACCGTGGACCGAGAGTTGTTCGAGACGCTGGGCGATGCCCAGCGTCTCGGCTTTTTGGGCGCAGCACCGATCGAGCTGGCGATCGAACGAGTCGCTCCCCTGCTCGCCGAGTTGCCGGAGTCGGCCGCTCGATGCATCGATGTCGGCGCCGGCGGTGGTCTGCCTGGTCTGGTCGTCGCCCGTCGTCTCCCTGGGTTGCAGCTGACGCTGCTCGATCGGCGTTCCCGCCGTACCGACTTCCTCGTTCGTGCCGTCCGTCGTCTCGGGCTCGCCGACCGGGTGGAGGTGGTCAATGGTGACGCGGCGGTGTTCGCCCGTGACCCCCGCTACCGGGGGTGTTTCGATGCTGCGTTCGCCCGGGGACTCGGGCCGCCTCCAGAAACTGCCGAGCTGTGCCGTGGGTTCGTCGTGCCCGGCGGACGGCTGTTGGTCACCGAACCTCCGGTCGATCCGACGTACGACCGCCATCAGCGATGGCCAGACGTCGGTCTCCATCGTGCTGCACTGCGCTGGGCTGCGGTCGGGGGTTCCCAGGTCGCCGTGCTCGAGACGGTGGGCGAGTGTCCGCCGTCGCTCCCCCGCCGCGTCCGGCGTCCGCCGCTGTGGTGACGTCCACGCTGGTACGGCGTGGTGACCTGACCGGCTCCACACACCGTGTTCCACGTGGAACAAGCGCGCCAAGGTGTTCCGCAGAAGGGAGCGCCGCGTGCACGAATGTTGCACGTGAAACAGCGCAGCATCCCGGCTCGGTCCAGTCCCCACCGCTAGCCTGAGACCCACGATCCGATCTGGGCGCCGCCGCAGCCCGGCCCGGGTCTTCGTCCAGGAGGATCCGATGAGTGAGTCCGTGCTTGCGCCGGACGAGCAGGTAGCTGTGGACGACGTCCGTCCGCTACCTCGCGGTCCTGGCAGTAGCCAACCAGAAGGGTGGCGTCGGCAAGACGACCACGACGATCAATCTCGGGGCATGTCTCGCCGACCTCGGCTACCGCACCTTGGTGGTCGACCTCGATCCACAGGGCAACACCTCGACGGGTCTGGGAGTCGACACCCGTCAGCTGACCTCGTCGATGTACGACGTGATCATGCGCGAGACGCCGCTCGAAGACTGCGTCGAGGCGGCGGCGGTCAAGGGCCTGTTCGTCGCCCCCGCCAGCCTCGAACTCGCCGGAGCAGAGATCGAGCTGGTCCCCGCGTTCAGCAGGGAGTTGCGGCTCCGCCGGGCGATCGAGGCTGCGGTCGATGAGTACGATTTCGTCCTGATCGACTGCCCCCCGTCGCTGGGGTTGCTGACGGTCAACGGGCTGGCAGCAGCGGGCGAGGTGTTGGTCCCGATCCAGTGCGAGTACTACGCCCTCGAGGGTCTCGGTCAGCTGTTGCGCAATGTCGATCTGGTCCGCCGGAGCCTCAACCCGACGCTCGAGATCAGCACGATCATCTGTGTGATGTACGACGCCCGAACGAAGCTCGCCGATCAGGTCGTCGCCGAGGTACGCGAGCATTTCGGGGACAAGGTGTGCAAGACCGTCGTGCCCAGGTCGGTCCGGCTCTCCGAAGCTCCTTCGTTCGGTCAGCCGATCATCATCTTCGATCCGCGATCACGTGGAGCGATCGCCTACAAGGAACTGGCGAAGGAGGTGTCGAATGGCGCGTCTCGGCGGGCTCGGTAGGGGACTCGACGCCCTGATCCCGAACGAGTCCGGGCTCACCGGGGAGGGAGAGGGCGCTCTCGGACTGCGCGAGCTGCCGGTCCGATCGATCACGCCGAACCCTCACCAACCGCGTGTCCACTTCGACGAAGACAGCCTCGGTGATCTCGCTGCCTCCGTGCGCGAGGTCGGCGTGCTCCAGCCGATCCTGGTCCGACCGCTCGGCGACGGCAGCTATCAGCTGATCGCCGGCGAGCGGCGGTGGAGAGCGGCGCAGCGAGCCGAGCTGCCGACGATTCCGGCGATCGTTCGACTCACCGACGATCTCGCCGTCGTCGAGCAGGCGTTGGTCGAGAACCTCCATCGAGCGGACCTCACCGCGCTGGAGGAGGCCGCCGCCTACCAACAGCTGATCGAGGACTTCGGCCTCACGCATGAGCAGGTCGCCAAGCGGGTGGGCAAGAGTCGGGTGGCGGTGACCAACACGCTGCGGTTGATGCAGCTCCCTCCGACGATCCAGCACCTGCTCGCCGATGGACGGCTCAGCGCAGGCCACGCCCGAGCGTTGCTCGGTACGAGTGATCGTGCCTTCATGGAGCACATCGCCCGTCGAGCGACCGAAGAGGGTTGGTCGGTCAGGTCGGTGGAGGAAGCGGTGCGCGAACGGGAGCGTCCGGTCGAACCGCTCGTCATCGGCGAGCCGACGGCCGACGAGCCCCGGGCGGGGGAGCGAGGTCGGTCGATCGGGCACGGCGTGGCGCTCCGCCCGCCGGGACTACTCGAACTCGAAGAGCTGCTCGCTGAACATCTCGACACACGAGTCGGCGTCGCCCTGACCGCCAAGCGCGGCCGGATCACCATCGATTTCGCAGATCTTGAAGATCTCGAGCGGATCTACCGGAGAATGACAGAACCTTCGAGCACTGATCGAGACTGAGAATGAGCCGGATGCCTCACCCTGAGGTTTGCCCACAAGGTGTGTGGATAACTGTGGACAAACTCTCAAGTTCGAGGCGTTATCCACTGGGCCGAACGACCCATCCGCGCAGTGCGTCGCCGCAGGCATCGGCGACGGCGACGGCCCGTTCGACGATCGTTCCGACCGGTCCGAGGTCGCACCACACAGCCGGCATCTTCGTCTCACGCAGCACCGGGAGCCGTTCACCGACAACGTCGACGTGCTCGACCACGCCTCGTGCGACCAGCGCTGCTGCGAGGTGCTCGGCCAACGACCGTCCCGGAATCGACTCGAACGCCGGGACGGCGTAGTAGACGGCGCGCGCACCCGGCTCCTCGCTGCCATGGAGCCCGATGTAGACCTCGGCGCCGAACTGGTTGGCCGTTCGTGCCTGGACGGCCAGGTCGGGGTCGTCGAGCGGCACCACCGATGCCCCGGCCGAGCGGAGATGGCGTGCGACGCTGCGAGTGATCGCCCCGAGACCGCCGTCGTGACCGACGACCGCCTTGATCGAGCCCAGCCGGCGTTCGCCGCCGCGCCACAGCTCCTGCTCGCGCAGCACCGCGACCCCCGGCCCGGAGCCCGACTGGCGGGTGATCCGCTCGATCAGGGTGACGGTCTCCGGTCCGCAGACGCCGTCCGCGCGCAGCCCGCAGCTGCGTTGGAAGTGCTCGAGCGCTCGGGCGGCGAGGGGACCGAAGATCCCGTCGACCTTGCCGCAATCGAAACCGAGGTGGGCGAGCCGGGCCTGGAGCAGGCCGACATCGTCTCCCCGCTGGTGGGGCGAGGTGTGGAACAGCAGCCGGTCACCGAGTTTCCAGGAGGCCTCGACGAGCGCCGCCCAGCAGGTGTCATCGACGATCGCCGCGGACGGCAACCCTCGGCTGCGCTGGAACTGGCGCAGCGCGTCGGCGGTTGAGGAGCAAAACGCCCCGCCTCGGCACCGGTGGGCGAGTAGCCGGCGGTGCCGAGGCGGCGTTGCAGGTCTCGGACGGCGTCGCCGACCTGACCGGGGATCAGCGGGAGGCCGGTAGAAATTCCTGGAACTCCTGGAGCAGCGCACCCTTCGACTTGGCGCCGACCAGCCGCTTCTTCAGCTCACCGTCTTGAAAGACGAGCAGCGTCGGGATGCTCATCACGTTGAACTTCTGGGCGATCCCCGGGTGCTCGTCGACGTTGAGCTTGGCGATCGTCAATTCGCCCTCGGTCTGCGAGGCGATCTCTCCGAGGATCGGGGCGATCTGCTTGCAGGGACCGCACCACTCGGCCCAGAAGTCGACGACGATCGGCGTCGACGACGACTGGACCGTCTCGTCGAACGTGGATGCGGTGAGGGTGACGATTCCTTCGGCCATCGGAAGGATCCTTTCGAACGATGTCTCAGCGTACGGTGGTGGAACCGGCACGCACCGGTTTCCATTCCCGTCAGGCGTGGTCCGCAGCCTCGAGCCAACGCTCGCAGTCGATCGCCGCCATGCATCCCGATCCGGCAGCGGTGATCGCCTGCCGGTAGGTGTGGTCCTGGACGTCGCCGCAGGCGAACACTCCCGTGATGTTGGTGTAGGTCGAGCCCGGCTGGGTGACGAGGTAGCCGGTGTCCTCCATCTGCGAGCACGCCCTTGAACAAGTCGGTGTTCGGGCGGTGGCCGATGGCGACGAACAACCCGCCCACGGGCAGCGTGGTCCGCTCGCCGGAGTGGACGTTCTCGACGACCGCTCCCTCGAGCCGCTCGTCGCCGAGCAGCTCGACCACGGTCGAGTTCCAGAGCGAACTCGATCTTGGGGTTGGCGAACGCCCGCTCCTGCATGATCTTCGAGGCGCGCAGCGAGTCGCGACGATGGATCACGGTCACCTTCGTAGGCGAACTTGGTGAGGAACGTCGCTTCTTCGACGGCCGAGTCGCCGCCGCCGACCACTGCGATCTCCTGACCGCGGAAGAAGAATCCGTCGCAGGTCGCGCAGGTCGACAGGCCGTGGCCGATCAGCCGGCTCTCGTTGTCGAGGCCGAGCATCAGCGACTGGGCGCCGGTGGAGACGATGATCGAGTCGGCCGGTGTAGTCGGCGCTCGTCGCGAACCCAGACCTGGAACGGGCGCTCGGCAGAAGTCGACCGCCGGTCACCTTCTCGGTGAGGAACTCCGCACCGAAGCGGGCGGCCTGCGCCCGGAAGTTGGTCATCAGCTCGGGACCGGTGATACCCGTCGGGGAACCCGGGGAAGTTCTCGACCTCGGTGGTCAGCATCAGCTGACCACCCGGCTGATCGCTGGTCGACGACGGCTCGCCCTCGATGACCAGCGGGGCGAGGTTGGCCCGAGCGGTATAGATCGCCGCGGTCAGTCCTGCAGGACCGGAGCCGATGATGATGACGTGACGGTTGGACATCGAACGGTTGCCTTCGGCTAGTGGGGGAGGAGCGTCAGTCGCCGGCCGGCGTGTGGCGCTTCGCCATCAGCAACGCCCCGACGAGGCAGAACAATCCCCCGATGCCGAGGTACGAGATCCACACGCTGGTGTCGTGGTCGAGCGGCCAGGCGAGCAACAGCTGCAGCGCCTTGGTCGCGGTGATCAGGACGAGCACGAGAGCGACCAGCCCGAGCACGGCTGCGAGCAGGCCGAAGACCAGCATCCGGGCGACCGTCACGATTCGCGCGGTGGTGCTCTCGCGGATCTTGGTCGTCACCGACTCGAGCAGATCAGCGGTCTGCTTCGGCCAGTCGGGGTTGCCGATCGGGTTGAGTCCCATACGCCGAGCCTATCGAACCGGTCGCGAACGGCCGGACCTGCGAGTTCAGTCGAGCAGCAGGCCGACCAGGAGTACGCACTCGACGTCGACGACGAGCGCCTCGGTCGGCGTGCTCGCGTCGGGTTGGAGGATCACGTGCGCCGGGGTGCCCTGCCACAGGACCTCCCCGACGTCGTCGCCGCCCAGGCCGGCGCCTGCGCACGCCGGAACGCCGCGCTCGGCCGGGACGGCGACCCGCCCGGTCGGCAGGGAGCTGACGAAGTTGAGCAGATCGGCGTCGTTGTCCAGTTCCGGGAGCAGGGAGCCGGGGACCGCTTCCGCGGCGGTCGAGGTCCCGTCGCCCTCGTCCTTCGGCTCGACCGCTGCTCCGCCGGTGATCTCGGTCAGCGTCGTGGCCTGATCGGCGGCCTCGGCGGCGGCGATCGTGTCCGAGGCCGCCGAGGCGTCCTGCTCGGCGGCGGCGTCGGGCAAGGCGGCGTTGCTCTCGGCCAGCCCGCCGCCGACGGTGGTCTCCGTCGCTGCGCTGAACACGCCGGCGTCATCCCCGCCGCCGTCGTCATCGGCGAGCACGCCGATCCCGGCAACGATCAGGAGCAGGGCGGCAGCGGCCCCCATCCACCGTCCGGTGGCCCACGCCCGGTGCCGCCGTGGACGCCGGATCTCGGACGTCGAGTGCATCGACATCGGGACCACGAGCGTGTCGGCGAGCTCCTCCGCCGGTTGGCCCGGCCGGGCGATGCCGACGGCGAGCTCGTCGAACGCGTGCAGCGCAGCGAGGATCGAGGACTCTCGTTCCCACGACTCGACCGGGGAGACGTCGGCGACCGCCCGAGCGACGGCGCGCAGCTCGCCGAGGCGGGCGAGGAGCTGGGGATCGGCGTCGACGATCGCCCGCTCATCGGCGGTGGCGATGTCGTCGAGGTACGCGCCGAGCAGCTCGTCGGTGGGGTCGGAGGCGTGGTCGTTCATCGGATCAGGTGAGGGGGTCACGGTTTGGACGCTCGCCGGGAGCCTCGGGGTTCCCGAGCGCGGCGGCGAGCTGGGCACGGCCGCGGGCGATGCGCGACTTGACGGTGCCGAGCGGGACGCCGAGCACCTCGGCGATCTCGGCGTAGTCGAGATCGGCGAGGTCGCGCAGGACGACCGGCAGGCGGTAGTCCTCGGGGAGGGCGGCGACCGCGGCGTCGGTGATCAGCCGGGTGTCGATCACCGACTCTCCGCTGTGCGTCGCCGGCTCGGGAATCGAGCTGTCGTCGGTCGGCACCGGGCGCCGTCGCCGGCGGCGGAGCTCGTCGAGGCAGGCGTTGGTCGTCACCCGGTACAGCCAGGTGGTGAAGCTCGACCGGCCGTCGAAGCGGGGCAGGCCGCGAACGACGGCGAGCAGCGCCTCCTGGGTCGCGTCGGCGGCATCGGTCGGATTGCCGGTGATCCGGTACGCGACGGCCCGGATCCGGTCGTGGTGGCGGCGGAGCAGCGCCTCGAGCGCGGCGCGATCACCGGACTGGGCGGCCTGGACCAGCTCGCGGTCGGGCACGCCGTCGTGGCGGGTGGCGATCGGTGACATCGGCGGACGGTTCGACTAGGCGGGGACGAGGCTGATCTCGGAGATCTTCCCCCGGAACGGATGATCGCCGCTGCATCCGGTGTCGCTGGCGAGCTGGGTCAGCCAGACGAGCACGTAGCGGTGCGGTGTCGGTCCGACGTCGAACGACACCGAGGTCACGTCCTCGGTCGTGTAGCCGCCGTCGACCTCACCACCCCACTGGGCCATCGTCGTCGGGATCTCGTCGGCGGCGTAGATCTTCGCCGCCCAAGGGGTGGCGCCGAAGGTGACGTCGAGCCGCCCGGTGGTCGCCCGGGAGAGCTCGAGCACCACCCCGACCCCCTGCTGACCGCCCATGTAGCGGTCGCCGTAACACTCGGTCCGCCACGACGTGGTGTCCGAGCCGTCGGTCAGGTTGGGTACTTCGCTGTCGAACTCCGTGCCGTCGCCGTTCGGGTCATAGGCGCGCGCCCCGATGATCGCTGCCGGACCCTCGTCGACGTCGACGGGTTGCTCGGTGACCACCGACTGCTCGGTGGCGGCCGCAGCCGGAGGCGATGACCCCTCGTCTTGCCCACCGAGGGTCGACAGGAGGACCACGGTGAGGATCAACCCGGCGACCAGCAGCCCGCCGACGACGACCAGCGAGGGCGTCCAGCGTTGCTGGAACTGGCGGGCGGGACGACCGGTGATCCGCAGTCCCGCCGACGGCGTCGGGTCGGGCAGCGGTCGCGGGCGAGGGCGCGGTGGCGTCGGCTGGCGGGTGCTGCCGCTCGCCGGACCGGCTGACGGCGGTCGGGCACTCCCGCCGCTGCGCGGTGTCGCCGCCCGCCCGATCCCGCCCGAGCGCTGATCGGCGCCGACGCGCCCGTTGCCGACGGTGCGGCTCAGGGCTCCGGGCACCGGCGTCGGACTGGTCGGGTCGTCGGGCGCCGTTCTGATCCGCTCGATCGTCGTGTGCACCGTGGCCCCGGTCGCCGGTCGCTCGTCGGGGTTGCGAGCGAGCAGGCGATGGATCAGGTCGACGAGCCCGATCGGGAGGGTCGGACGCAGAGCCGGAGGTCGGTCGGATCGCGCTGGAGGCGGGCGAGCGCGGTGTCGGCGTCGGTCTCGCCGAGGAACGGGACGCGACCGGCGAGGCATTCGTAGAGCACGAGACCGAGCGAGTAGAGGTCGGCACGGCCGTCGAGCCGGCGGCCACGCACCTGTTCGGGCGAGAGGTACTTGGCGGTGCCCATCATCACGTTGTCGCTGGTCAGGTCGTCGTCGCCGACCGAGCGCCCTTGGCGATGCCGAAGTCGGTGAGCAGCACCCGACCGTCGGAGGTGACGAGGATGTTGCCGGGCTTGACGTCGCGATGGACGAAGCCCGGCGCGGTGGGCCTCGTCGAGGGCGCCGGCGATCGCCGGCGCCGATGTGGATCGTCAGCTCCGGGCCGAGCCGCGTCTGGCGTGTCGAGCAGCTGGCGCAGGCTCTTGCCGTCGACGAGCTGCATGACGACGGCCTGGCGGCCCGTCGTGCACGAACACGTCGTGGACGGCGACGATGTTCGGGTGGGTCAGCCGGGCGACCGCGATCGCCTCACGACGGAAGCGTTCGGCGACGACCGGGTCGGTGGCGAGGTTCGGCTTCGAGCCACTTGACCGCGACCTTGCGGTCGAGGTCGGTGTCGGTCGCGACCCAGACCTCGGCCATGCCGCCCTGGCCGATGCGGCGTTCGAGCTGATAGCGGTCCGCGAGCAGTTCACCGGCGGGCGCGTGGGGAGGCGTCGGGCACTAGGAGGCATGACCGCGCCGTCACGCTAGTTGGGCTGAGCACCCGCGATACCGTCATTGTGACAACGGGCGATCGCGACCACTGCGCGCGACCGGGGCGGTTCAGGTCAGCGACGACCGTGGAAGGCGACGCCGATCGTGCCGCGCCCGGCGTGGCGTGCCGATGACGGGCCCGATCTCGCCGACCACGATCTCACCGTCGTAGTGCGGCCGGAGCATGCTCGACGAACTGGTCGACGTCGCTGCAGTCGGCGTGGAGCACGGCGAGGCTCTCGATCCGGCCCTCGTACTCGCGCACCTTGTCGACGAGGAACTTGAGCGCCTTGGATCGGGTGCGCTGCTTGCCGCCCTCGCTCGACGTCGCCGTCGACGACCTCGATGATCGGCTTGATCGCCAGCGCCGTGGCGAGCAGCGCCTTGGCGTTGCCGATCCGGCCGCCCTTCTTGAGGTTGTCGAGCGTGTCGAGCGCACCGAACACCTTGGTGCGCGACGGCCAGGTCGGTCGCGCCAGCGCCTCGACCTCGTCGAGCGTCGCCGCCGGCCGGCGGCGCGCTCGGCAGCAGGCGAGCGCGATCGTGCCGAGACCGAGCGTGACGCTGCGGCTGTCGACGACGCGGACCGGGATACTCGTCGGCGACCGACCGGGCGGCGAGCTCGGCGCTCTGCATGGTCGCCGAGAGGGCGCCCGAGAGCGAGACCACGACGATGCCGGTGGCGCCGTCGGCGGCGAGCTCGCGGTACGCCTGCTCGAACTGACCGGGCGCCGGCGCGGCGGTCTCGGGGAGCGTGCTGGTGCGCGCGCAGCGCTGCCCAGAACTCGGCGGTCGGAGCTCGCTCGCGATCGATGAACTCCTCGTCACCGAACCGGATCGAGAGCGGCACGATCCTCGATGCCGAGCTCGGCGACGATCTCCTCGGGCAGGTCGCAGGAGCAGTCGGTGACGATGCGGATGCTCACGAGCGGTGCACGTTAGCTGGAGCAGATCACTCGTCGAGCGTTTCGGGCGGCACGCCGGTCTCGGTGATCACCGAACCGACGGCGACCGCCTGCGGAGGGTCGGCCCCGGCGGCCGGGTGCCCGTTGACGTGCGCAGCGGCGGCCTCCGCCCGGCGCCGGCGGCGCCGTGCCCGGGCGTGCTGGATCCACCAGGTGACGAGTACCAGCAGCAACGCCGCGCTGATCACCTGGCCGAGACCGGTCAGAGCGGTCGAGCGGACGGTGAACGTCGACGGTCGTCCGAGGCTCGCCGCCGGCTGCCCGCCGGGGGTGCGCAGCTCGACGGTGACGACGAACACGCCGTTGGTCTTGGCGACGACCGGGATGTCGAACGTGATCCGCCCGTCGACGAGGACGACCCTGGCCGGCTCACGCAGCTCGAGCTTCGGGCTGGAGAGCACGACACTGACCGACAGCGGCGTCTCGCACTGGTTGACGAGGGCGATCGGGATCTCGCTCTCGCGACCGCCGAGCGAGATCCGTCCGGAGGTGGCGACGCTGACGCAGCTGCGAAGTTCCCCGAGCTCGCCGTCGAGCTGGTCGGCATAGCGCTCGCGGGTGGTCTCCGCCAGATTGATCGCCGGATACACCTCGGCCAGCGCCGCCCATCGATCCGGTCGAGGGTCGGCCGGGTCGAGCATCGAGGCCGTCGAGCTGATCGCGGCGCGCAGCCGGGAGAGCTCGGCGGCGATCTCGATCGCGCTCTCCAACGGATCGGGAGCGATGGTCGTGAACTCGTCGAGATCGGCGTCGTCGGTCTCCCGGTTGAGCTCGTCGATCAGGTCGGAGCCGGTCCCGAGCAGGATCCGCGGATTGTCGGCCAGCAGGCCGAGGAGGGTGTCGAGCAACGTCGGGTCGACCGACGCGAGGTCGCCGACGTCGATCACCAGTCCGAGCGGGACCGGCGGATCGTCCGACTCGGCCTCGCCCGAGCGTTCTGCCTCGATGCTCATCGCCATCAGGTCGGCGACGATCTGATAGGCCCGCAGCACCGGGTCGGTGGCCGGGCTGAGCAGCCGCTCCTGGATCACCAGATCGCTGAACAGGCTCGGCACCGGCGGATCGTTCGAGCCGGCGGGCGTGCCCAGCGCGCCGTCGCGCCCGGGGAGTTCGGCCCGCAGGGTCGAGTCGACCAGCAGGCGGGAGACGCCGAGGTAGCGCAAGGTGGCCAGGCTGGCTTCGTCGATCGGCTCGTCGAGCAGCCAGAGGTCACGCCCCGGGGTGGTGCCGAGCATCTCGCCGAGCACGTCGACGCCGTGGAGCAGCTGGTCGCCGAACTCGAGCCCGAGACCACCGGCGACCGAGGTCGCCGGATCGAGCGCGACGTAGGTCTGGGCGAGCAACTCGTTCGGTGAGTCGACGTCGAATGCGGCGCGCAACTCGTCCAACCGGGTGGCATCGGCGGGATCGGTGGAACGGGCCAGACCCTCGGTCAGTTCAGGTCGGACGGCGACGGTCAGCGGAACGTCGGGGTGGGCGCCGAGCGTCTCGCCGAGCCGGTCGAGGGCGGTCCTGCTGGTCGCCGAGATCGAGGTCGTGCTGCTCGGCGTGAGGGTCGGCGCGGAGTCGATCCGGGCGGCGACGACGGTTCGTACCGGTGAGCTCAGCTCGCTCTCGTCGGTCCGTTCGACGAACGTCGTCAGCGAGGCGACCGACCGATCGTCGACGAACACGTCGAGTGAGATCGGATAGAGCCCGGCGTTGGCGAGCAGGAACCGCTCCGGCGGCTCGGCCGAGCTGACCCGTGTCCCGACCCGCAGCACGAGGTTGCCCGAGGCGTCGGTGGTCACCTGGGTCGGATCGGCCGGATCGAAGTAGTCGAGGTCGATCACCCGGCCCGACGGTCGCCGGTCGCGGGCGTCGCGGACCTCGCCGCGGGTCTCGGCCTGGGCGTAGGCGGTGACCGCCAGCAGCGCCCCGCCGGCGGCGGGCAGATCGCCGGTGACGGCGACGACGAACTCGAGGTCTCCCGACGGGGCGATCCGCAACGCCTGGGACACGAGCCGGATCGTCACCGGGTCGGCCTGTGCCCTGCGCTGCGCCCCGGCGCCGCCAGGCACGGCGACGATCAGTGCGCCGAGCAGTGCGCCGACCGCCAGCCGGGCGAGCCCGCCGGAGAGCCGCCGGCCCGCCGACGCGATGCCGCTCACGGGCGGAGCTCGAACTCGAGTTGGAGCACCACCAGTCCGGTCGTCCGTGCGACGAACCCGGCCCGTTCGTACAGCCGGCGGGCGGTGGCGTTGTCGTCCTGGGTGTTGACCGCCATCGTCAGGCAGCGCCACCGGCGGGCCCACGAGATGCCGTCGGCGACCAGCGCGGCGCCGATCCCGCGGCCCTGTTCGTCGGGGTCGACGGCGAGGCGCTGGAGGAACGCTGCCCGTCCGGCGCGTCCGCTGACCGCATAGCCGACCGGACGGGAGCGTTCGAAGCGGGTGGCGACCCGGATCCGCGACCGGGGGGTTGCCGCTGCGGCGTCGCGGATCGCCGTCGGATCGAGGTTCCAGCCGGCGGGGAAGGCGGCGGCGTCGAGTGACGCCAGCGATCCGAGCTCGTCGCCGGATGCCTTGCGCAGCTGCACCCCCGGTGCGTCGGGCAGCTGGTGCGACCGTCCGTGCAGATCGAGGTGGAGCAGGGTCAGCTGTTGCACGGCGCTGAACCCGAGCGCGTCGTACGGCGAGGTGCGCAGCGCAGAGATCGCCCCGGTGCGGACGAAGCCGTAGCCGTCGGCCCGGATCCGCTCCAGCCAGGAGCGGAGCACTGCCACCGGCGGCGGGTTCTGGCTGTCGATCGTCAACAGCTGGGCGATTCTCGGATCACCCGGCCAGGCGCGGCAGGCGGGCGACGTGGCCGCCTCCGTGGAGCAGACGCGTCGGTGGAACGGGTCCCGGGTCGGATCGACGCGTGAGGCTGCTCACCGGGCTCGACGGTAGCGTTCGCGACGTGTCGGTGCTCTTCGTCACCCACGAGGCCTACCTCGAGCACTCGAACGGTCGTCGCCACCCGGAGCGGCCGGAGCGCCTCGGCGCGGTGATCGACGGGATCACCCAGGCCGGTGTCGGTGAGGCGCTGATTCCGCTCGTCCCCGAGCCCGCTCCTCACGACGCGCTGGCGCGCGTCCACGACCTCGCCTACCTCGATCGGTTGGTCGCCACCGACCGTGCCGGCGGCGGTCGGCTCGATCCGGACACGACGATGTCGAACGGTTCGTGGCGCGCCGCCCAACTCGCCGCCGGTGCCGGGCTGACCGCGATCGACGCCCTCCTCGCCGGGGAGCAGGGTGCCTCTGCCGCGTTCTGCGCGGTCCGCCCGCCCGGCCACCATGCGACCCCGGCCGAGGCGATGGGGTTCTGCATCCTGTCGAACGTCGCCGTCGTCGCCGCCGAGCTCGCTGCCCGCGGCGAACGGGTCGTGATCGTCGACATCGACGCCCACCACGGCAACGGCACCCAGGACTGCTTCTACCGCGACGGGCGGGTGTTGTACGTCTCGCTCCATCAGTGGCCGCTGTATCCCGGCACCGGCCGTTACGACGAGGTCGGCGAGGGCGCCGGGCTCGGGACCACGCTCAACGTCCCGCTCCCGCCCGGCGCCACCGGCGACGTCTACCTGGCGTCGATCGACGAACTGGTCGGTCCGGTGGTCGCCAAGTTCGCCCCCACCTGGTTGATCATCTCCGCCGGGTTCGACGCCCACGCCGCCGATCCGATCACCGACCTCGGGCTCAGCGCCGGCGACTACGCCCTGATCACTCGCCGCCTGCTCGAGTTCGCGCCGCCGGGGCGGCGGCTGGTGGTGCTCGAGGGTGGCTACGACCTCGACGCGCTGCGCAACTCGAGCGCAGCGACCTTCGCTGCATTGCTCGATCGTCAGCTGCTCCCCGAGCCGCCGACCGATGGTGGCCCCGGACGGAGCTCGCTCGAGCACGTCCGCAACCACTGGTACGCGAACGGTTCTGTTGTAACCCCACGGCGGGCGTGCGATCACGGCCGTAGCCTCGACGCCCGTGATCCCCGAGCGCTTCGCCCCGGTGCTGGCCGAACTGGCCCCGCTCGCCGAGCGGTTCGGCGCGGCCGGTCACCGGCTCTACCTCGTCGGCGGGACGGTCCGCGATCTGCTGCTCGGTCGTTCGCAGGTCGACGGACTTCGACCTCGACGACCACCGACGCCCCACCGAAGCAGATCAAGACGCTGTCTCGACGGCTGGGCCGACTCGGTCTGGACCCAGGGCGAGCGGTTCGGGACGATCGGCGCCCGCCGCGGCGAGCGGATCTACGAGATCACCACCCACCGGGCGGAGTCGTACCTGCCCGACTCGCGCAAGCCGGAGGTGACCTTCGCCGACGGCGATCGACGCCGATCTGTCGCGCCGCGACTTCACGGTCAACGCGATGGCGCTCGAGCTGACCGCGCCGACCCCCGAGCTGGTCGACCCGTTCGACGGGGCCGCCGACCTGCTCGCCCGGCGGCTGCGCACGCCGCTCGTCCCGGAGGTGTCGTTCACCGACGATCCGTTGCGGATGCTGCGTGCCGCCCGGTTCATCGCCGGGCTACGGGCTCGAGCCCGACTCCGAGCTGGTCGACGCCGTCGCGTCGATTGCACGGGCGGTTGCAGATCGTGTCGGCCGAACGGATCCGCGACGAGTTCGACAAGCTGATCGTGCTCGACCGGCCCGGCAGCCGGGCTGTGGTTCCTGGTCGACACCGGACTCGCCGACGAGTTCCTCCCCGAGCTCCCGGCGATGCGCCTCGAGCAGGACCCGATCCACCGCCACAAGGACGTGCTGGCGCACACGATCGCGGTGGTCGAGAACGTCCGGCGACGACGCCCCCGGCGAGTTCGACTTCCGCCTCACCCGCCTCGCCGCGTTGTTCCACGACGTCGGCAAGCCGAGGACCCGCGGCTACCGCAAGGGCAACGGGGTCACCTTCCACCACCACGACGTGGTCGGCGCGCGCATGACCAAGGAGCGGATGACCGCGCTGCGGTACTCGACCGACGACATCGCACGACGTCGCCGAACTGGTCGATCTCCACCTCCGGTTCCACACCTACAAGATGGGCTGGACCGACTCGGCGGTGCGCCGCTACGTGCGCGATGCCGGCCAGCTGCTCGCCGAGCTGAACGTGCTCACCCGCTGCGACTGCACCACCCGCAACGAGCGCAAGGCGCGCGAGCTGTCGCGGCGGATGGACGAGCTGGAGGCGCGGATCGCCGAGCTCGCCGAGGCGCGAGGAGCTCGACGCGATCCGCCCCGAGCTCGACGGGCGAGCGGTGATGGACCACCTCGGGCTGACGCCGGGGCGCGGCGATCGGCCAGGCGCTCGACTTCCTGCTCGAGATCCGGCTCGAGGAGGGTCTGCTCGGCGATGCCGAGGTCCGCCGCCGGCTCGACCAGTGGTGGGCATCACACCCCGAGCTTGCGGGCCCGAAGGATCAGTAGCGCCGGGACCAACGGCTCGCGCTGGTCCGCGGCGAACAGTTCCTGGATCACGTCGACGCGGAAGTTGGAGCGGCTCAACGAGGTGAACAGGTCGCCGACCGAGCGGCTCGGCGACTGCCCGTAGGGTCGGGCCAGCCGGTCCGGCTCGTCGATCATCGCCGCGATCGGGTGGGGGAGGGTGACGACGAACGGCGCTTCCGGGCGGAGCACCCGATGCACCTGGCGCAGGACACGGGAGAGGTCGTCGATCTCGTGCAGCGAACCGGCGGCGACGACGAGGTCGATCGACGCGGAGGTGGCGAAGCCGAGGTCGCCGAACTCGGCGTGGTGGAACTCGACCCGCACGCCCTCGTCCTCGGCGGCCCGCCGGCCCGCTGCGATCCGCCCGGCGTCGGGGTCGACGGCGATCGCCTTCGCCCCGTTGCGGGCGAGCGCGATCGCATTGACCTCCGCCGCGATGCCGAGCTCTATCACCCGTTTGGCGGCGACGTCCCCGCACAGCCGAAGCTCGCCGTCGTGGGGGACGTTCGGTCCGTAGGAGAGATGCAGCGCCACGCGACCCAGTGTGCCCGAGCCCACTCCACCGGGCGTGGATCGGCCGCTCGGGCGAGGAGCCGTGGAGCTGGGTAGCCTGTCGGGCGTGACCTTCGGGACCGGCGCAATCCGAGGTGCTGGACCCGGTCGGGGCGGCATCGTCGATCATCGGTTGGTCCGTCGCGCCCTGATCAACGAGTACCGCCGCGGTCGGTTGCGGCGAGATCAGGTCTGCGACGCGCACCCCGAGCTGATCCGGGCAGCGAGCAACGTCGGCGAGGAGACGCGGATCACCTGCCCGATCTGCGAGGAGCGCAAGCTCGTCCTCGTCACCTACGTCTTCGGACCGCGATTGCCGGCGCACGGACGCTGCGTGACGACCAAGAAGCAGCTCGCCGAGCTCAACCGGCGGACCGACGATCTCGCTGCCTACATCGTCGAGGTCTGCCCTGAGTGCCGCTGGCACCACCTGTTGCGGGTGCTGCCTGTCGGTGGCCCGAAACGTCGACGGGCAGCATCCGTGGGCGATTGAGGCCGGCGGTGCCCGGCCGAGCGCTGCCGATCGGAGCGGCGCTGCTGATCGCCGTCGGTTGCTCGTCGCCGGCGGCCCGGGAGGCGCCGATGACGTCGTCGGGAGCACCGGCATCGGCCGGCCCGGCATCGACCACCGCTGCGGCATCGACTGCACTGCCGTCGATCGCCGGCGCGCCGAACGGCTTCGGTTCGGTGGCCGTGCGGCTGACCGAACCCGGCGGTCAGGTCTGCGAACGGTGCCTGCTGCTCGCCGAGACCGTCGAGCAGCGCCGCAGGGGGCTGATGGGGGTGACCTCGCTCGGCGGTTACGACGGGATGGCCTTCCGCTACGACGCGCCGACGTCGACGTCGTTCTGGATGCGCGACACCGTGCTCCCGTTGTCGATCGGCTTCTACGACGCAGCCGGGGCGTTGCTCGATCGGGCGGAGATGGATCCGTGCACGACGGCGAACTGTCCGTCGTTCGCCCCGGGCACGCCGTTCTCGATCGCGATCGAAGTCGCCCAGGGTTCGCTCGACGAGCTCGGGTTCACCGTCACTGCCGCACTCGAGCTGCTCGACCGACCGTGCGACCCCGCTCCGGCGACGCTCAGAACGGGCTGAGGCCGAGCAGGTTGCGCAACGCGACGAGCTCGCCGAGATGGTTCAGCGGATGGCCGAGCGCCTCCCACCGGACCAGCCAGGCGACCGGCTTGCCGTCCCACATCGAGTGCAGCCAGGGGACCTGTTCGGCGCGTACACCGGCGCGCTGTTCGAGGCGACGGCAGTTCGGCGCGATCGAGTCGAGCGCGTAGGTCGACAGCTTTGCCGCCCAGCCTTCGGTCAGGGTGTTGACCGCCTCGAGGTAGGCGAGCAGCGCGTCGAGGTCGAGCGCGTGGACGATCCGGTCGTCCTCGCGCTCGCTCAGCCCGGCCTCCGGTTCGAACCCGTCGAGCCCGAGCCGGCTGCGCCAGTCCGCCAGCTGCGGTGGGCGGTCGAGCACCGCGGTGGAGATCGCCAGATCGTGGTGGTAGGTGGTGTGGAACAGCAGCCCGGCGATCGTCGAGGTCGAGGGCGCTCCCTCGACCGGGGAGCTCAGCGCAGTACGCCAGAACTCGCGCGGCACCTGGCCGAGCACCGAGGACCGCAGTCGGGCGTCGGTCGAGTGCAGCTCGTCGGTGATCCAGGTCCGCAGGTCCACCGGCAAACGATGACACACCCATAGCTCATGCTCATGCCGTGGATCCGAGGGCGCACCGCTACACTCGCAAGGTCATATTGACCCTGCCCCCACCGCGGGGGCCCCGGTGCTGCTTGCTGCGCTCCGGGTCCGAAGGGAGGTACAGCTCGCCATGCGGGCCTACGAACTCATGGTGATCCTCGACGGCGACCTGGAAGAACCGGTCGCCCAAGGATGGATCAAGACCATCACCAACGCCATCGCCTCGGCAGGTGGCTCCGTGCACGGCAAGCCGGATTGGTGGGGGAAGCGGCGCTTCTCGCATCCGCTGAAGAAGAAGGCGGAGGGCTACTACGTCGTCTTCAACCTCCTGGCCGAGGGCGGCGCTCTCGACGAGGTCGAGCGTTCGTTCCGGATCGCGGATGACGTCGTCCGCCACAAGCTCATCCGTCTGCCCGACACCGAGGCCGCTCGCCGCGGGCTCGCCGTCCCGGCAGCCTGACCAACGTCGCGCACCCTGCGGGGTGCGGTGCGTAGGAGGCACCACCATGGCCGAGAACTCCATCACCCTCGTCGGCAACCTGACCCGCGACCCCGAGATTCGCTTCACCAACGGTGGGCGGGCCGTCGCCTCGTTCGGGATGGCCGTCAGCCGCCGATACCAGGTGGCCGGTGAATGGCAGGAGCAGACCTCCTTCTTCAACATCGTGGCCTGGGGCCAGCTCGGCGAGAACGCTGCGCAGACCCTGGCGAAGGGCAGCCGGGCGATCGTCACCGGTCGCCTCGAGCAGCGCCAGTACGAAAACCGTGACGGTGAACAGCGCAACATCGTCGAGGTCGTCGCCGACGAACTCGGACCGAGCTTGCGCTGGGCCACCGCCCAGATCGAAAAGACCAGCCGGACGTCTGCCGAAAGTGGTGGCGGTGGAGGTGGTGGTGGTGGTTCCCAGGACCGTGGGAACCAGAGCCCGAGCCAGCCGTCATCCGGTGGCGGTGGAGCTGCACGCCGTGATGAGTACGGCGGCGGCTACGGCGACGAAGAACCGTTCTGAGTTCAGGAGAACAACGTGCCGAACAACAGCAGCAGCAAGAAGAACGCGGGCAAGAGTCCCCGTACGCCTCGCTCCAAGGACAATCCGAAGAAGCCGGGCAAGAAGAAGGTCTCGGTCCTCGTTCAGGAGAAGGTCGAGTACGTCGACTACAAAGACGTCAACCTGCTCCAGCGGTTCATGTCGGACCGCTCGAAGATCCGTTCCCGCCGGGTGAGCGGTAACTCGACCCAGTCGCAGCGCGAGGTCGCCACGGCGATCAAGAACGCACGCGAGATGGCGTTGTTGCCGTACGCCAAGCGAGTCGCGACCACCCGCACCGCCCGCCCGCCGAAGGACGCCGACTCGGGTGCCGACCGCGCCCCCGCCCCGGCAGCTCCGCCGGCCGAGGCCCCCGAGGCCGAGGTCGAGGAGGCGGCATCCTGATGTCGACGAAGGTGATCCTCCGAGCCGACATCAAGGGCCTCGGCAAGCGTGGCGACATCGTCGAGGTCGCCGACGGCTACAGCCGCAACTTCCTCCTCCCGCGCAGCCTGGCGATCGTCGCCACCCCCGGGGCAGTCGATCAGGCCGGCTCGATGCGCCGGGGCCGCGATCTGCGCGACGCGCAGGACCGCGAGGCGGCCCAGGAAATCGCCCGCGCCCTCGTTGCCCGGACGATCAACATTTCCGCCAAGGCGGGCAAGGAAGGCCGGCTGTTCGGCTCGGTGACCGCCGCCGACGTGGTCGAGGCAGTCGAAGCGCAGACCGGCGTCGCGTTGGAGAAGCGCCAGGTGCGTCTCGAGCCGATCAAGACCGTCGGCGCGCACAGTGTGGCGATCAAGCTCCACACCGACGTCGAGTTCCCGATCTCGCTCGACGTCAAGCCGAAGTAGCGCGCCGTCGATCGGCGTGACTGAACGTCACTCTCACGCGGAGGGGCCGTCCACCGCGGAGGGTGTCGTTCGTCGCGCCGTCATCCCCAGATAGAGGGTGCAATCCACAAGGTTGTCCACAGAGTTAGCCCTCTAGCTGCCCACAGGACCTTCAGGGCAGGGTGTGTCCAGGATGAATGACAACGGACGGGAACCTCGGCGGCTGCGCAACGCGCAGCGCGTCCCACCGCACAATCTCGAGGCTGAGGAGTCCCTGCTCGGAGCTCTGCTGTTGTCGCGCGACGTCGTCGGCACGGCCGCCGAACTCGGTCTCGGCGCGAACGACTTCTACAAGCCGGCGCACCAGCACATCTACGAAGCGATCCGGGTGCTCGCCGCGGCCGGCGAACCAGTCGACCCGGTGACCGTCGCCAACGAGCTGCGTCGCGCCGGGCTGCTCGAGGAGATCGGTGGGTCGACCACCCTGCTCGAACTGCAGAACGCCACCCCGGCGATCTCCAACGCCTCCCGGTACTGCTCGATCGTCCAGGACACCGCCCTCCTGCGCAAGTTGATCGGCGTCGCCGGCGACATCGCCGAGCTCGCCTACGGCGAACCGGACGACGCCCGCAAGGCGATCGACGAAGCCGAGAAGCGTGTGTTCGACATCGCCGAGCGGCGGATCACCGACTCCACCGCCGAGATCAACGAGGTCCTCTCGAAGGTGATCGAAGACCTCGAGGACATCTACACCCGCGGCGAGGCGGTCACCGGGGTGACGACCGGCTACACCGATCTCGACGAGTTGCTCACCGGCTTCCACCCGTCGCAGCTGATCGTCGTCGGAGCCCGCCCGAGCATGGGCAAGACCGCCCTCGCGTTGGGCTTGGCGACCAACGTGGCGATGCTCAACAACCTGCCGGTGCTGTTCTTCTCGCTCGAGATGGGCCACAAAGAGCTCGCCCAACGAATCCTCGCCTCCGAGGCGCGCGTCGATTCGCAGAAGCTGCGCACCGGCCGCCTCGACCAGAGCGACTGGTCGAAGATCGGCAAGGCGATCGGCCGGCTCGAGGTTCCGTTGCTGATCGACGAGAACCCGAACGTCACCGTGATGGAGATCAGGACCAAGGCCCGCCGGACGATGCAGAAGCTCGGCGGGCTGGGGATGATCGTGATCGACTACCTCCAGCTGATGTCGGTCAGCGGAGCGGAGAACCGCCAGTTGGAGATCAGCGAGATCAGCCGAGGGCTGAAGATCCTCGCCCGTGAGCTGAAGGTTCCGGTGGTCGCCCTCTCCCAGCTGTCGAGAAATCTGGAGAGCCGGGCGGACAAGCGGCCGATGCTCGCCGACCTGCGCGAATCCGGCTCGATCGAACAGGACGCCGACGTCGTCATGTTCGTCTACCGCGACGAGGTCTACAACGCCGAGTCGCCCGACCGTGGATCGGCCGAGATCATCGTCGCCAAGCACAGGAACGGACCGATCGGCACCCGCCGGCTCGTCTACCTCGGCGCCTACACCCGCTTCGAGAACGCCGCCCGGGGCGTCTGATCGGGCGGACATCGGGGCTCCACCGAGGTCGACGCCGTACGATCGATCGGCGTGTTCCTCGGTGACAACCTCCTCGCCTACCTGATCCTCGCTCTCGGCGGCGCGCTGGCGGTCGGCAACCTCCTCGCCATCGTCCGACCACCGGAGCAGACCCGCGAGGGAGAACTGTCGCGTGCGCCGGTGGCACGCAGCGTCGGGATGGCGGTCGTCGGGTTGATCGCCTTCGTCTGGGCGTTCGCCTCGCTGGTCAAGGGCTGAGCGGGTCGAGCCCGATGACCGAACCGCACCCCGAACTGTCGGCCCAGCTCGAGTTCCTGCTCGAGGCCGACCGGCTGAAGTCGATCGAACGGATGACCACCCTGATCGACGGCTCGCGCCGGGAGAACACCGCCGAGCACTCCTGGCATCTCGCGCTCCTCGCCCTCGTCCTCCATCAGCACGCCGACGAGCCCGTCGACCTGCTGCGGGTGATCACCCTCGTCGTCGTCCACGACCTGGTCGAGATCGATGCCGGCGACACCTTCGCCTACGACGACTCTGGCTACGAGAGCAAGGTCGCCCGCGAGCAGGCGGCGGCAGACCGGCTCTACGGCCTGCTGCCGGCCGAGCAGGGGGCGATGCTGCGCGCTGCATGGGAGGAGTTCGAGGACGGCGACACGCCCGAGGGTCGCTTCGCCCGGGCGATCGACCGGCTCCAGCCGGTGCTGCTCAACTCCGCCCGGGGCGGTGGGCCGTGGCGAGACCATGGGATCACGCTCGAGCGGGTGCTCGCCCGCAACGCACCGATCGGGGACGGATCGACCGCCCTCTGGGACGAGGCCCGGCGACGGATCACTCGACTGGCCGAGGACGGCCAGTTCCCGTGACCTCGATGCGTCGAGTGGGCTCGCTCGCCTGCTGTCTGTTCGGAACGGTGTGCCTCGTGCTCGGGGTCGTCGCCAGGTTCGTCGACGAGCAGCTGTTCGACACCGGGCAGGTCGCCGACACGGCCGCCGAGATGCTGGAGCTCGACAGCGTCCGCGAGCTGTTGCGGGTCCAGCTCGACCAGAGGATCGAGCCGATGGTCCAGGCCGAGTTCGTCCCGCTCGTCGATCCGGTGGTCGTCGCCGTGCTCGACGACCCGCGGTTCGCCGCCGTGCTCGACGAGGCGGTGCGGTCGACCCACCGAACGCTCGTCGGAGGTAGCGGCGAGCGGATCGTGTTCTCCCTCGCCGGAGTGATCCCCTTCGTCCGAGCGGAGTTCGAGGCGGTCGACCCGGCACTCGCCGCCCAGCTCCCGCCGCTCGACGGCATGCTCGACTACGTCTTCGTCCAGCGCAGCGAGCTCCCCCTGATCTGGAAGGCCGTCGAGCGCTTCCATCGCGTCGCTGTCAGCCTGGTGGTGTTCGGGGTGTTGCTGATCGCCCTCGGGTTGGTGATCGGCCCCGCTCGTTGGGCGTTGCTGATCATCGTCGGTGTCCTGCTGGCGCTGTCGTCGTTGATCGTGGCAGGCGGGGCGTGGGCCTTCCGTCGAACGATCCAAGGCCGGATCGATGCCGAGGGAACCAAGCGGGCCGCCGCCGACCTGATCGAGCTGTTCACCGATCCGCTCGACCGGGAGATGACCACCCTGTTGGTCGTCGGCGGTTTGTTCGTCGCCGCCGGGGCTGCGGTCTGGTTGCTCCGTCCGCGACCCCGCCGGAGACCGGTGCGCAGCCTCGCCGCCGACGGCACCCCGAGCAGAGACAACCACAATCTGCGTCGGTAGAACCGCAAGCAGAAGCTTCTGGGCCGACAACCTTGAATCAGGGCTGTTCGTGCCGATGTCCACGTCACCAACAAGTAAGTGGTGCGCCGTGCGCGGTGCTTCTCCAGGGAGTGGACTCAATGATTCGTACCCGACACATCGCCGGCACGGTGGTTGTCGCCCTTGTGGCGCTGCCGCTCTACGGCATCTCACCCGCCAGCGCTGCTGCCGGGACAGCTGCCGTCACGGGACCGCTGTACACGGGCAACACCGAAACGGTGACCTTCGTCGACGGCGACGAGACCGGCGCCTACAAGATCGAGCTGTGGAAGACCGCCAAGGTCGCCGACCTCGGCTCCGGCTCGGACATCACCGCGCTCGGGACGACGTTCAACTGGACGATCCCGACGGGCGTCGCCGCACTGGTCGACACCGGCTTCAAGATCAAGGTCGTCCCCGGCACCGGCGCGACCTTCGACGCGATCGAGACCTCGGCCTTCGCCATCCAGTCGTCCGCGGTCGACACGGTGGCGATCACCGGTTCGCCGACGACCTGGGCCGTCGGCTCGGCCAAGACGATCACCTGGGACAACAAGGGCCAGACCGGCGACGAGGTCGACATCTCCGTCGTCTCGCCGGCCGGCAAGGCGACGGTGATCGCCAAGGGCCTCGACAACGACGAGTCCGAGTCGATCGTGCTCCCGTTGAAGACGGCTGCGGCGACGGGTTACAAGATCCGGGTCACCCCGTCGAACAAGGCCGCCGCCGCCGGTGATTCGGCCGCCGTGGAAGCCGTCGCTGCCGCCGCTCCGTCGGTCGCGTTCGACGATGCCACCCCGACCCGGGGTCAGACGATCGAGATCACGGTCACCTCGACCAGTGGCCCGGTCAAGCTCGACCTGGTCAAGAAGGGCACGACCAAGTCGCTCGCAGTGATCTCGAAGTCGGCCGCCGGCGGCGACGTCGTCGAGTACAAGGTGTCGTCGAAGATCGCTGCCGACACCTACTCGGTGATCGCCACGGTGATCGGGACCAAGCCGGTCGTCAGCTCGACCAGCGGCGATGTGGTCGTCTCGGCCTACCCGGCGATCGCCCTCGGTGGCTCGACGGCGACCGCCCTCTCCGGTGGCCTCGTCGCCGGCCAGACGCTGGTCATCGGCTGGACCTCGGACGCTGACGGCAGCGTCTCCGTCGGCCTCGTCAAGGGCGACAAGGAGACCAAGCTCGACGCCAAGGAAGTCACCGTCGGCGGCGCCGGCAGCTTCGCCTTCGTCGTGCCGGCCAAGCAGGCCGCCGGGACCGACTACAAGATCCGGATCACGAGCAACGACGACAAGACGATCCTCGTCAACTCCTCGACGTTCACCATCTCGGCCAACCCGACGGTGCTCGTCACCCCCTGATCAGCGACGCCTCCGGCGCTCGCCGGACCATCCGTAGCAGATGACGGTGCCCTCCCCGATGGGGAGGGCACCGCCGCGTTCCGAGGGACGGCGAATTACGCTCGTCACCGATGCCCGGACCGCTGCAGCTGCGCTTCCTCCGCTCCGCCGCGCAGCTCGAGCAGTTGCCGGAGTCGCTGACCGAACTCGCCCTCGTCGGGCGCTCCAACGTCGGCAAGTCGTCGCTGCTCAACGCCCTGGCCAACCGTCGCGAGCTGGCCAAGACCTCCAAGACCCCTGGGGCGACCAAGCTGATCAACGTCTTCGAGCTCGACCCTCCCGGGTCGGGCCAGTGGCTGATCGACCTCCCGGGCTACGGCTTCGCCCGGGTCCCCCACTCCGAGCGCAAGCGTTGGCAGTCGATGATCGAGGGCTACCTCACCGGCCGAGAGCAACTCGGCGGGGTGCTGCTGCTGATCGACGGCGAGATCGGACCGACCCCCCTCGATCTGCAGACCGTCGACTGGCTCCGCCATCTCGAGCTGCCGATGCTGTTCGTGGCGACCAAGATCGACAAGGTCGGATCGTCGAAACGGCCGAAACGCAAGGCCGATCTGAGCGCTGCGCTCGGCGTCGACAAGTCGGACGTCGTCTGGGTCAGCGCAGCGAAGAACCTCGGGCTCGACGAGTTGCGCACGGCGATCATCGAGGGTCTCGCGCCGGACTGAGCGGCGAGCCGCGCGGGCGTTGCCGAGCGACCCGCTCCGGACGTGTCCTGCCGGATCCGGCTCAGCCGGCGTCGACGGCGAAGGCGATCGCCGCTTCCCGAGGTGGCGCAGCCGGCAGTTCGATCCGACAGCCGTGGTCGGAGAACGACCAGGGCAGCTCGCCACGGGCTCCGAGGCGGCGGATCGTGGCGCCGTGCGCCCGACGCAGGTCGAGTTCGACCTCGCGCGCCGTCGGTGGGTCGAGCACGATCGGATAGGTGACCCGCCCGCGCTCGGTGTAGCGCACGGTCTGCCCGCTCGACGTCGTCCCGGTGTGGCGCACCGCCGGTCGGGTGGCGTAGATCGCCTCGCCGTTGGAACGCAGCCAACGGCCGAGGGCGTCGAGCCGTGCGGCCTGCGCCGCCGGGATCTCGCCGGTGGCGGTCGGCCCGACGTTGAGCAACAGGTTCCCGCCGTCGGCGACGATCCCGATGAACATCCGGATCAGCTGCTCCGCCGGGAGCATGTCGGCCTCGGTCTCCCAGGCGTTGTACCCGAAGCTCCTCCCGAGCCCGCGGCTGTAGAAGTCGGCGACGAGCTGCTCGGGGCGCGCCTGGTGGGCGTAGTGGATGTCGTTCCAGAGGACGTCGGGTGCGACCCGCTCGATCAACTCACGCCAGTGGGCGTCGGCGTAGGCGCAGTACTCCGGCGAGTGCGGGATCGCTGCCAGCATGGTCGTCAGGTCGTCCATCGGCAGCCCACCGAAGGTCCAGTCGAGCCCGCCGGAGTAGTAGACCCCGTAGCGCATCCCCGCAGCCCGAACCGCTGTGGCGAGTTCACCGACGCAGTCCCGTCGCGTGCCCAGGCTTCGCCGAACCACGCCGGCAGGGCCCGTCGCGCGAGCGAGGCGAAGGTCCCCTCGAACTCCCCCATCCGGCGAAGCGTAGTGGTCAGGCCCCGGCGAGCTTGCGGGCGTAGGCGAGGGCGTGGTCGAGCGATTCGGTGAAGGCGATGCCCTGCCAGGCGATGTCGAACGCAGTGCCGTGGTCGACCGAGGTGCGGATGATCGGCAGGCCGAGGGTGACGTTGACCCCGTTCTCGAACGCCAGCAGCTTCATCGGGCCATGACCCTGATCGTGGTACATGCAGACGATTGCGTCGTAGGCGTGGCGGTGCACCGCCTGGAAGAAGACGGTGTCGGCCGGGTGCGGTCCGGACGCGTCGATCCCGGCCGCTCGGGCCTGCTCGATCGCCGGGGTGATCTGTTCGATGTCCTCCCGGCCGAACAGGCCGTGCTCGCCGGCGTGCGGATTGAGTCCGCAGACGGCGATGCGCGGTCGGTCGAGGAAGCGACGCAAGGTCGCATCGGTCAACTCGATCACGTCGAGCACCCGCTGCGGGGTGACCCGCTGGATCGCCTCGGCGAGCGAGCAGTGGGTCGAGACGTGGGTCACGGCGAGCTCGCCGGCGGTGAGCATCATCGTCACCTTGACCACCCCGCAGCGCTCGGCGATGAACTCGGTGTGGCCGACGAATCGCGGGTCGCCGAGCTGCGTCGCCTCCTTGTTCATCGGCATCGTCACGATCCCGCTGATCGTGCCGGCGAGCGCGTCGTCGGTCGCCCGGGCGACGTAGGCGCGTGCTGCCGCGCCGGAGGCCCGGTCGAGTTCGCCGGGACGGTGGTCGGCGGCAGTGAGCAGCGCGAGGTCGACGACGTTCAACGCGCCGGACCGGGCCGCCCCGGGCTCGGCGATCGTCCGCAGCTCGAGATCGAGGTCGAGCAGTGCAGCTCCGTGGCGGAGGATCGCCACGTCGCCGTAGGCGACGACCCCGTCGGCGAGGCGGCCGTCGGCAGCAGCCCGCAGGACGATCTCCGGTCCCACCCCGGACGGGTCGCCGATCGTGATCGCCATCGGTGGTCGCGCAGTGTTCACCGTGCCATCTTCGCCTGTCGGCGGCGCCCGTCGCCGATGTCGAGGGCGCACCGTCCGTCACCAACGCGCCCCAGACGTTCGCGTCGCCGCCTGCCGGCGGCCGCTGGACCCTCTCAGGAGACTCGGCCTCGATTCCGGGGCGCGATCGTCAGCCTCCGCCCGACACGCGGAGGTCCACGATTCCCCCTGTTCAGCGCCAGATCGAGCCGTCGAGCAGGTCGGCGAGCAGCTCCGGGCCACCGAACCCGCCGGGCTTGGTGATCGTCAGCGGGCCGTCACTGCGACGACACCAGGCGACCCCGGGCGCGAGCAACCCGCCGACCGGCAGCGCTCGATCGCCGAGCACGGCGGTCGCCGTGTCGCCCCCGACGACGACCAGTGTGCGGATGTCGGCATCGTCGAGCAGGCGGCGTGCGGCGACGCCCAACGCCTCCGCAGCCGCCGTCCCGCCCCTGCGCGACCGCTCGGGTGAGGTGCGCAGGACGACCCCCGGCGACGAGCCGTCGAGCCGGATCGGCGGGCTCGGCCGGCCGACATCGATCGACGTCCAGCCGCGCCGTTCGAGCGCATCCAACTGGGCACGAGCGGCGGGGTGAAGGCTGGCACAGACGACCAGCACCGGGGTTTCGATCGCCGGGCGGAGCGGCATCCTGCGGAGGTCGGGGGCCAACGCTCGGGCGCCGGCGCCGATCATCGCCGCCGTCCCGGCCAGGCGGAGGGCCGGGTCAGCTGCCCACCACGCGGCGTAGGCGGCGAGCTCGTCGTCGCTCGACGCGTCGCAGACGGCGATCCCGCCGGTCGTCATCGTCCGCCAGCGGCGCGCCGCTCGAGGGTCGGGGCACTCGACGACATCGGTCGCCCCGGCGTCGGCGAGCAGCTCGGCCGGTCGGCTCGAGCGAACGGGGGTGAGTGGGTCTCGGCCGGCCGGTCCCTCGGCGACCGGGACCCCGTCTGCTTCCACCACCCCGTCTCGACACGTCCGCCCCGCAGCCGGGAAGGCTGGGACGAGCAGCGTCGGGCCGCCCCCGGCGCGCTGCAGGGCGGCGAGTTCGGCAGCCCAGTTGCCGCGCAGGGTCGAGTCGATCTTGTGCGCCCGGCGAACGCCGAGCCGCCGATCGGCAGCGACCGCCCGCACTGCGGCGCGCTCCGGCGAGAGATGTCGACTGGCGATGTCGACGACCACGACCTCGGCCGTCACCGCGTCCCGGACGTCGGTGACGGCGACCGTCGACCAGCCCGACTCGGCGCATGCGCCGGCCGTCTCCAACGCCCCGGTTCGGTCGTCGGCGATCACCAGCAGCACGTCTGCAGGCTGCCATGGCCCGGGGCGCGAACTGTGGAGGTTGTTGCAGCGCAGCGCTGCAACAACCTCCAAACTTCGCTGACTGGGGCAGGGGGAAGGGGCGGGGTGGGGAGAGGGTCAGTGGAACGGGCGGAGTGAGCCCGAGTCGTCGTGGAGATCGACGTCGGAGGCGACGACGGTGACCGTCGGGTCGTCGACGAGTTGGGCGAGGACCGCGTCGCTGACCCACAGTTCGTCGCAGTGCAGCGTGTCGACGATCCGCGCCGCACGCACCGAGGCGATGTCGCGCACGCCCGCCCCACGACAGCACCATTCCCACACCCGGCGGTCGTCGGGGGCGACCAGCGGTGTCTTGCCGCGCAGCAGGAAGCCGGAGGTGACGATGTTCGTCGCCGTCACCTGCTGGTCGATCGCGTCGGCGAACGACTGCGGGATCACGTCGGCGAGACCCATCCCGCAGGCGTTGCCGTGCGAGGCGGCGGTGAGTCGATGACAGCCGATCATCGAGATCCGCGGAGCCGGCGGATCGGGCTCTCCGTTGATCATGATCCTGCCGATCACGTTGGTGTCGATCCCCACCCCGGAGATGTCCTTGCCCATCCGGTCGACGAGCAACACGTCGAGCTCATCCACCGGCAGCCGGGGGAGATGGGCGCGGGCCAGCTCGAGCAGCTCCGGTTCGCGCCGGGCGATCGCTGCCGCAGCGATCGCCTCGATCCGCAGCGGTTCGTCGCGTGAGTTCTCGACGATCGCCACGCCGGCGACGATGTTCGAGCCGACGAGCACCGCCCGGCCCACCTCCGGCATCAGCTCGCGCAGGCCGTACGTCCCGTAGGCGTGCAGCGCCTCGGCCTGGACCTGGTTGCCGAGGCCGATCGCCGCCATCTTGAACAGCCCGCTCTCGTACCGGCCGTGGAAGTCGGTGTGCGGCTTGACCCGGTTGACGAGCACCGTCGCCGCGCAGCCGGCGGCCGTGGCGTCGGTGACGACCGGTATCGCCGAGTCACCGCCCGGGAGCGCGACGACCTCCATCGACGATCTGATCTCGACGCCGAGTGCGCCGAGTCCGTAGGCCTCGAGCACCTCGCGCTGTCCCTCGGCAGTCGCACCGCCGTGCGAACCCATCGCCGGGATGATCACCGGCGTCGCTCCAGCTGCGCGGATCCACTCGATCACCCGTCCGACGACGGTCACCAGCGAACCGATCCCGCGCGAACCGAGCGCGATCGCCACCTCTCCCCGGACGGGAAGCTCGACGCCGCAGGCGGCCAGCGAGCGGTCGGTCTCGGCGGCGACGTCGTCGAGGCGCGGCGTCGGTCGGTCGACGTGGATGTGGTGGAACGGCACCGGTCAACGCTCTCACGCGGGCGCCGGCCTGGCCAGCGAGCGGCCGGCGCGACGATCGCCACTGAACCGGATCGCCTCGTGCTCCGAACGTCGGGATGAAAGGAGCGAGCGATGCCCGTCACGTTGAAGAAGTTCCAGGAACACGGAGGCCGGCTGCGCACCGACGATCTCGACTTCACCGAGTTCGAACGACACCCGTTGTCACCGGAGGTACTCCGCTGCCTCGAGTACATGCACGACATCGAGTACCACACGGTCTGCTACACCCGCGACCTGCTCGTCACCCGTGCCTGGCGCGACCCGGAGATGACCGGCTTCCTGACGTTGTGGAACTACGAGGAGTACTGGCACGGCGAGGCGCTCGGCCGGGTGCTCGAACATCACGGACGCGACGCGGCACACGCCGCGCCTGGCCGAGATGCGCACCCGTCTCGGGAGGCGCAAGCGGCCGAGCGGTCCGGCAGTGATGTGGGCGCTCTCGGCGGCGACGACCACCTTCCCAGCGCTGCACATGACCTGGGGGGCGATCAACGAGTGGACGACGCAGGCCGGATATCACCGGCTGGCCGGGATCGCCGATCATCCGGTGTTGCAGGAGTTGCTGACCCGGATCCAACGCCAGGAAGGCCGCCACGCAGGGCTCTACGCCTCGCATGCCCGGGCGTTGTTGGACGACGACCGCAAGGCGCAACGGATCGTGCGCTGGTTCCTCCGTCACTTCTGGGGTCCGGTCGGCAGCGGTGACGTCGCCCGTGAGGAAACCGACTTCGTCATCCGGCTGTTGTTCGCCGACACGCTCGGCGCCGGTTACGTCGACCGGCTGGAAGCGAAGATCGATTCCCTTCCCGGTCTCGCCGGTCTCGGACTGCTGCGCGGCGTCGTCCGTTCAGCCCCGAGCGGCGAGCGCCTGCTCGACGGCGGTCAGGTCGTAGGGATTGCCGATCATCGCGATCAGGTGGTCGGCACCGGCGTCGACGTAGGCATCGAGACCGCTGAGCAACTCGTCGCCTGAGACGGCGACGGTGCGCTCGATCTCCTTCGGGTCGCGGCCGACCTTGGCGCACCAGTCGTCGAGCACGGCGCACTTGTGGGCGAAGTTCTCCGGCGGGCCGAAGGTGTTGTAGACGTCGGCGTACTCGGCGACCAGGCGGAGGGTGAGCTTCTCCCCGCCTCCGCCGATCATGATCGGGAGGTGGCCGTTGACCGGCCCCGGGGTGAGCTTGGCGAGCCGTTCGCGAATCACCGGCAATCCGGCCTCGAGCTGCTTCAGCCGGCCGACGGCGGTGCCGAATTCGTAGCCGTACTCCGAGTAGTCACGCTCGAACCAACCCGAGCCGAGGCCGAGCACGAACCGACCACCGGAGAGGTGATCGATCGTCCGTGACATGTCGGCGAGCAGATGGGCGTTGCGGTAGCTGTAGCAGGTGACCAACGCGCCGATCTCGGCGTGGCTGGTGTCGGCGGCCATCGCTGCGAGCAAGGTGTAGGCCTCGAAATGGGCGGCGTCGGGGTCGCCGTACAGCGGGTAGAAGTGGTCCCAGACCCAGATGCTGTCGACGCCGAGTGCGTCGGCGGCCTTCCACGCGTCGCGGATCTCGCCGATCGTGGTCGCCTGCGGATGGAGCTGGACACCGATCTTGGTCATGCCGGCGAAGCTACCGGCGTCGGCTGGTCACCCACCCGGGCGACGGTCGCGGCGGAGTTGAGCCAGACTGGCGGCGATCTGCACGCAAGCGCGAAGGGGACGCAGTGAGCGAGCCGGTGGTGGACTGGACGACCGATTACGACGTGTTCGACCACGACTACGTCAACGATCCCTATCCGATCTGGGACGACCTGCGCGCCGGCTGCCCGGTCGCCCACACCGACCGTTGGGGCGGCTCGTGGTTGCCGACGACCTACAAGGACGTCGCCGCGATCGCCCACGACATCGCCCACTTCAGCTCGCGCTCGATCGCCGTCGTCCCTCCGCCGCTCGACGAGGAGATGGACGTCGAGCCGATGACCTTGGCCCCGATCGCCGTCGACCCGCCGGTACACACCTGGACCCGCCGGCTTCTGCTCCCGTGGTTCTCCCACCGCCGGGTCGAGGAGCTGTACGAACCGTTCACCCGCGAGCTCTGCCGTTCCCTGCTCGACGGGATCGTCGACGCCGGTGCGGGCGACGCCGCCGCCGGCTACGCCCAGCAGATCCCGGTGCGGGTGATCGCCCAGGTGCTCGGCGTCCCCGAGGACCAGTCGGACGTGTTCACCGGCTGGGTGCGCGACATCCTCGAGTTCGCCCACGACGATCGTCGCCGGCGAGCCGGCCGGGAGGCGATCGGCGGCTATCTCGTGCGGGAGATGAACGAGCGGCGCGCCGCCGGTGCCCCCGGCAACGATCTGATCAGCGAGTTGCTGCGCACCGATCTCGACGGAGGCTCGGTTCCCGATCACGTGATCCTGGGGATGGCCGCGCTGACCCTGATCGCCGGGATCGACACCACCTGGTCGGCGATCGGTTCCTCGCTGTGGCACCTCGCCACCCATCCCGACGACCGTCGCCGGTTGGTCGACGAACCGGCGCTGCTCCCGGTCGCGGTCGAGGAACTGCTCCGGGCCTACTCGCCGGTGACGATGGCCCGGCTGGTGACCGAAGATCTCAGCTTCGAAGGATGCCCGATGCGCCGCGGTGACCGGGTGCTGCTCAACTTCCCCGCCGCCAATCGCGATCCGGCTGCGTTCGAGCGTGCCGACGAGGTCGTCATCGACCGTGAGGTCAACCGCCACCTCGCCTTCGGCGTCGGGATCCACCGCTGCGCCGGCTCGAACCTCGCCCGGATGGAGCTGCGCGTCGCGCTCGAGGAGTGGCTCGCCCGGATCCCGTCGTTCGAGCTCGCCCCCGGCGGCGAGGTCACCTGGGCCGGTGGTCAGGTCCGTGGCCCGCGCACCATCCCGGTCGTGATCCGATGAGGGTGCGCGTCGATGCCGAACGGTGCCAAGGTCACAACCGTTGCTTCGCCCTCGCCCCGGAGTTGTTCGAGGTCGACGACTACGGCACCGCCAGCGCGATCGGCGACGGCGAGGTGCCGCCCGAGCTCGTCGAGCGGGCCCGGCTGGCGGAGGCCAACTGCCCCGAGCGAGCGGTGGTCCTCGCCGACTGACCGCCGTCGGACGAATGTTGCGCGCGCCGGTGCGAGCCGACAACATGGGATCGACTGCGACGTTGATTGCGTTCGGAGGTGCCGATGGCCTCGACCCGTTCGACCGTCGCCGAGCAGATCGGTCCGTTGTTGACGAGCCTGCTCGGTGACCCACTGCCGGTTCGGATCGCGCTGTGGGACGAGAGCACGGTCGGTCCGCCGGCGGCGACGAGCACGCTCGTGCTCGAGACTCCCGATGCGCTGCGCCGGCTGGTCTGGTCGCCCGACGAGTTGGGGCTCGCCCGCGCCTACGTCGCCGGCGATCTCGACCTGCGCGGCGACGCCGTCGACGCGATCGAGGCGCTGCGCGTCGTCGGCGAACGCGACCTCCGCTTCGCCCTGCGGACGATCACCCCGGCACTGCGCGCTGCGCTGTCGCTCGGCGCGCTCGGTCGTCCGTTGCCACCGCCCTCGGTCGAGATCCGACCGCACGGACGGCGACACTCGCGCGGGCGCGACCGAGTCGCCGTCCGACACCACTACGACGTCGGCAACGACTTCTACCGGCTGATGCTCGGCCCCTCGATGACGTACTCCTGCGCCCGCTTCGAGCAGCCCGAGTCGACCCTCGAGCAGGCCCAGTGGTCGAAGCATGAGCTGGTCTGCCGCAAGCTCGGGCTGCACCGACGCCACGGGATGCGACTGCTCGATGTCGGTTGCGGCTGGGGGTCGATGGCGATCCACGCGGCGCGCGAGCACGGCGCCGAGGTCGTCGGGGTGACGATCTCCGAGGAGCAGGCGGCGCTCGCCCGCCGGCGCATCGCTGAGGAGAGCCTCTCCGATCGGATCGAGATCCGGCTGACCGACTACCGCGACCTGAGCGGTGAGACCTTCGACGCGATCTCCTCGATCGGTATGTTCGAGCACGTCGGGGCAGTTCGCACCGCCGAGTACTTCTCGATCCTGCGCGGGCTGCTGCGCCCCGAGGGGCGGTTGCTCAACCATGCGATCTCCTCCGTCGGCGGATCGAAGATGCAGGGACGTTCGTTCATCCATCGCTACGTCTTTCCCGACGGCGAACTGATCGACGTCGGCGAGGTCGTGCTGGCGATGGAACGAGCGGGATTCGAGCTGCGCGACGCCGAGTCGCTTCGCGAGCACTACGCAGCGACGCTCCGACGGTGGATCGCCAACCTCGAGGCCAACTGGCAACGGGCGACGGAACTCGCCGGGGCCGAGCGGACGCGCGTCTGGCGCCTGTACATGGCCGGATCGGTCGTCGGCTTCACCGACGGCGGGATCAACGTCCATCAGGTCCTCGGGGTCGTCCCCGCCCGCAGCGGCGCCAGCGGGATGCCCGCCACCCGGGACGCCTGGAGCACCAGCGCGACGCTGATCGGCTAGCGCCGGCGCGGTCCGCTCAGGACTCGGCGAGCTCGCCGAAGCGCACCTCGCCGGCGACCAGGGTGGCGTCGACGGCCGGAACACCGGGACGATAGACGAGGTCGGCGTAGGAGCCGGTGGAGAGCACGGCGACGTCGGCGCGGGCGCCGGGGGAGAGGTGGCCGACGTCGTCACGGCGCAGCGCTCGCGCTCCTCCGAGCGTCGCCGCCCACACCGCCTGCTCGATCGTCAGCCGCATCTCACGTACCGCCAGCGCGAGGCAGAAGGCGATCGAGGTGGTGTTGCTCGACCCCGGATTGCAGTTGCTCGCCACCGCCACCGTCACCCCTGCGTCCCACAGCCGGCGGGCGTCGGGATACGGCTGGCGGGTGGAGAACTCGGTCGCCGGGAGCAGCGTCGCAACGGTCGCCGATCCGGCGAGGGCGTCGATGTCGCCGGCGTCGAGGTAGGTGCAGTGGTCGACCGAGGCGCAGCCGAGCTCGACGCCGAGACGGACCCCGGGCCCGGGGCCGAGCTGGTTGGCGTGCAACCGCAGTCCGAGCCCCGCAGCCCGGCCGGCGGTGAGCACCGCCCGGCATTCGTCGGCGTCGAACGCACCGGTCTCACAGAACGCGTCGACCCAGCGGGCGTGCGGCGCGCAGGCCGACAGCATCTCGCCGCAGACGAGGGCGACGTAGTCGTCGCGCCGGTCGGCGTACTCCTCCGGGACGACGTGGGCGCCGAGGAAGGTGGTCTCCGCGGTCAGGGCCGCCGCCACCCGCAGGCAGCGGGCTTCGTCGGTGGCGGTCAGCCCGTACCCCGACTTGATCTCGAGCGTCGTCGTCCCGCCGCGCCCGGCCTCGGCCGCCCGGGCGCGGGCGAGGGCGTCGAGCTCGGCGTCGGTGGCGGCGCGGGTCGCTGCGGTCGAGACCCGGATCCCTCCCGCGGCGTACGGCTCGCCGGCCATCCGGGCGGCGAACTCGGCCGACCGATCGCCGGCGAAGACCAGGTGGGTGTGGCTGTCGACGAAGCCGGGGAGCAGGCAGCGGCCGGCGGCGTCGAGGCGGTGATCGGCCGGAGGCGGCGGACCGCTGCCGACGGCGACGATCCGACCGTGCTCGTGGACGAGGTGGGCGTCGCGCAACTCACCGAGCAGCCCGTCACCGAGGCGAGGATCGTTGGTCACCAGCCGACCGATCCGCTCGATCACCGTCGCCGTCACCCGACGCTCCAGACGTCACGGATCGCTGCGTCCAGCTCCCGTTCGACGCTGAGCTTGCGGTGACGGTGATCGTCCACGACCACCCGGCCGTCGACGACGACGTGGGCGACGTCGGCTGCGGCGCCGGCGAACAGCACGGCGGCGAGCGCGTCCTGCGGGTCGCTGCCGGCGAGACGAGTGGAGTCGAGCGAGACGGTCGTCAGATCGGCGAGCCCACCGGGGCGGATCCGCCCACCGTCGGTCCAGCCGAGGCTGCGGTAGCCGTGCTCGGTCGCCATCCGGGCGAGGTCGACGGCGGCGTGGGTGCCTCGCCGGAGCGTCGCCAACCGCTCGTCGAGCTCGACCGCTCGGGCTTCCTCGAACAGGTCGATCAGTGCGTTGGAGTCGCTGCCGAGGGCGAGCGGGACGTTGCGGCCGGCCAACGTCGCCGACGGTCCGATCCCGTCGGCGAGCTCGCGTTCGGTCGTCGGACAGAAGCAGACGGTGGTGCCGCTGGCGGCGAGCTTGGTCACGTCGTCGAGCGTCAGGTGGGTGCCGTGGACGGCGGTCGTCGACGGACCGAGCACGCCGGCCGCATCGCACAGCCCGGTCGGGGTCAGCCGATGAGCGGCGAGGCAGGCGGCGTTCTCCGCCGGTTGCTCGGAGAGATGGAGGTGACAGGGCGCACGGTGCCGGCGCGCCCAGCCGGCGACCGCCGCCAACGCGCCGCGGTCGAGCGCACGGACCGAGTGCGCCCCGGCGGCGAGGCGGGCGAGCGGCCAGTCGCCGAGCGCGACGTCGAGCAGGTCGAGGCGCGCCGCCCAGTTCTCCACCGTCCGGTCGGAGAACCGCTCCTGCACCGGATCGGGCGGCAGGTAGCGGCCGTCGACGCCGATCCCACCGTGGAGATAGCAGGTGTCGATCAGGGTCAGCCTGATCCCGGCGTCGTGGGCGGCGACCACCGTCGCCTCGCCCATCGCGTTCGGCGCCGGATAGTGCCGGCCTCCGGGGGCGTGGTGGAGGTAATGGAACTCACCGACGCAGGTGATCCCGGCGAGCAGCATCTCGGCGAACGTCGCCCGGGCGAGGGCGTACTGCTGGTCGGGATCGACCGTCGCCGCCAACGCGTACATCTGCTCCCGCCAGCTCCAGAACGATCCGGCGCCGGCCTGGTGGGTGCGCCCGCGCAGGGCGCGATGGAACACGTGGCTGTGGGCATTGGCCATCCCCGGGATGGTCAACCCGGTGAGCCATTCGGCGCCCGCCGGGGGGAAGGCGACATCGGTCTCGATCCGGCTGACCCGACTTCCGTCGACCTCGATCACCACCCCCGGTTCGACCGGCGCGGCGGCACCGCCGAGCCAGGCGTACTCGCAGAAGTACACGCTCGGATCGGTCATCGCCGCCCGATCACGAGCCGACCCGGTCGACGAAGGCGGTGATCCGCTCGATGAACGCGGCGCGGTGGTAGCGCTCGAAGTTGTCCCAGGTGGTCAGCGTCTCCGGCCGGGCCACCCGGTCGAGGAACAGCTGTCCGTCGAGGTGATCGCACTCGTGCTGGAAGGTGCCGGCGGTCAGTCCGCGCCGTACCTCGCGATGGGCGACGCCGTGGCGGTCGAGATAGTCGACGCGGATGTTGACCATCCGGGTGACCTCGCCGCGCAGGTTGGGGACCGAGAGGCAGCCCTCGTTGATCTCGACCGTCTCGTCGTCGAGCGGGGTGATCACCGGGTTGACGACGACGGTCAGCGGGATCCGCGGTTTGTACGGATAGCGCGGGTTGTCGTTGACCTCGATCACCGCGATCCGGCGGGGGACGCCGATCTGGTTGGCTGCCAAGCCTGCGCCGTTGGCGGCCCGCATCGTGTCGATCAGATCCTCGATCAGCTGCTGCGCGTCAGGTGCGGCGAGCTCGTCGACGGTGAGCTCGTCCGCCCGCCGGCGCAGCACGGGGTCGCCGACGGTGACGATCGGGCGGACGGTCATCGAGCGTTCCTCATCGGACGTTCCTCGACGGATGGTCCGAGCATCGGGAACAGCGGATGGTCGAGCGCCGCGCCGGCGGCGAGCTCGTCCTCGAGCCCGGGGAACACAGGCGAGGTCGCCCACTGCCGAGGGGCATGAACCATGTCGTCGCCGAGGAAGCGGACCGAGAGCACCCGCCGCCGGTCGGGGCCGTCGACCCCTCCGGCGGTGTGCAGCGTGAGCATGTGGAAGAACACGGCATCGCCTGGCTCGAGCGCCCACCCGATCACCGGGAACCGGTGCCGGTCGCCGTCGATGTCGGGCAGTTCGGCGAGCGTGCCCTCCGGGAACCAACGCGCCTGGCCGTCGAGGAAGGTGCGCGGCATGTACCAGGGGCCGAGGTGCGATCCGGCGACGAACTCGAGCGTCGCCGCCCGGCTGACCGGGTCGACCGGGAACCACATGCTGACGTTCTGCCGCCCCTCGACGTTGTAGTACGGCAGGTCCTGGTGCCACGGCGTTCGCTGGCGGGTTCCGGGCTCCTTGACCAGCACATGGTCGTGGTAGAGACGAACACGCTCGACGCCGAGCAACCCGGCGGCGATCGCCGCCGCCGGTGAGGTGCGGATGAACCGTTCCATCGGCTCGATCCGCTGCCAGTTGCAGAAGTCCTCGACGAAGGCGCCGTCGCTGCCCGGGCTGGCCCGCTTCGCCCGCGGCGAGAGCGAGGCGAGGTTGGCCTCGATCGCCTCGGCGGCGAGGGCGACGTCGCTGGGGGAGAACGCGCCGCGCACGCAGACCGCCCCGTCGCGCCAGTAGTCGCCCTCGACCTCGATCACACGCCGAAACGTATCGCCGATCGCCGGCGGCGCGCCGTGATCGACGGCCTCACCCGAACGGACTCAGAGCAGCTGGCGGCGCAGCGAGCGGACGGCGACGACGACGGACACGGCGGCGAGCGCCGCCGGCCACCACAGCGCATGCGGATCGTCGGTCGAGCCGAGCCAGGCGAGACGCAGACCGCCGACGAGGTGGCTCAGCGGCATCAGGTCGGAGATCGTCCGCATCGCCCCGCTCATCACCTGTCGCGGCGGACCGCCGCCACCGAGGAGGAACATCGGGACGAACAGCAGATTGCCGATCGCGCTCGCCGCCCGCCCGGTGGGGAGCACGACGCCCAACGCACCTCCGATGGCGATGAAGCAGAGCAGGCCGGCGGCGAACCAGGCGCCGGTGCGCAGCGGATCGTCGGGGACCGGGACGCCGTAGACGGCTCCGCCGACGGCGAGCACGAGCCCGCCGGAGACGACACCCACGACCACGCCGAGCAGGAGGTAGCTGCCGAGGATCGCTCGGCTGTCGATTCCGGCGGCGCGATACCGACGGAGCACTCCGAGCTCGCGGCGCGACGCGATCAGCGAGGGCAGCGTCGTCAACCCGAGGGCGGCGAGGGTGACCCCGACGTAGCCGACCACGTAGTGGTCGCTCGGGATCCCGCCGCCGAAGTCGTCGTCCGGGGTCGACCCGAACACCCCGGCGATGATCAGCACCGTGACCGCCGGGAAGGCGAGCAGGCCGACGAGCAATCCCGCCTCGCGGTACAGCAGCCGCAGCTCGACCACAGTCAGGCGAACGATCGTGCTCCCCAGGCGCGGCCCCCGAGCGATCGCACGGTCACCGGCTGCGACGGTGGTGGTGGAGGTCATCGCCGCGGCTCCGACGTGAGCGTGACGAACTGGTCCTCGAGCGTCGGCCGATGGACGCGCAGATCGAGCGGCGGGCGCCCGGCGGCGACGAGATGGGCGCCGAGATGGGCGAGCAGCGGCCCGTCGCCGGCGACGCGGATCTCCGCTCCGTGACGGTCGATCGACCGCACCCCGGGGATCGTCCGCAGGGTTCGCACGTCGAGTTCGGCGTCGGTGAACCGGACGGTGGTCACTGCGCCGAGGTCCTCGACGATCTTGGCCGGGGAACCGGCGGCGACGACCCGCCCGCCGTCGATCACAACGATCCGGTCGCAGAGTCGCTCGGCCTCTTCGACGTCGTGGGTCACGAGCACCACCGTTGTCCCCTGGTCGCGAATCTGGCGGATCACATCCCAGGTCCGTCGGCGGGCGAGCGGGTCGAGGTTCTGGGTCAGCTCGTCGAGGATGACCAGCTCCGGCCGGCCGACGAGGGCGAGGGCGACGAACAGGCGCTGCCGCTCGCCACCGGAGAGCGCGCCGAACGTTCGCTTGCGCAGTTGGTGGAGGTTCCACTCGTCGGCCAGCTCGTCGAGCGGGCGGGGCCGGGCGTGCAACGAGGCGAACAGCGCCAACGCTTCGCCGACCCGCAGCTTCTCGGGAAGCGCTGACGCCTGCAGCTGGGCACCGATCCTGCGTCGGAGCCGGTCGCCGTCGGTCGCCGGGTCGAGGCCGAGCACGCGGACCACTCCGGCGCTGGCGTGGCGCAGCCCTTGGAGGATCTCGACCGTCGTCGTCTTGCCGGCGCCGTTCGTCCCGAGCAGACCGAACAGCTCACCGCGGTGGATCTCGAACGAGATCCCATCGACCGCCAGCCGTTCGCCGTAGCGCTTGGTCAGCCCCTCGACCTCGACGATCGACTCGGCGAACGGAACGCCGGTCGCCGCTCGGGCGGCCGGTGCCGGGGACGGTGGACTGTCAGTGATCGGCATCGGTCGATCGTGCGTCGAATCCGCCCGCCGACGCATCGGGCCACGGCATGGACGTCGCCTCCGTCCACGGGTGGAGCCGGAGCGGATCGGCGCTTCAGGATCCGCCGCGCTGTGGATCGACCAAGCCGTGGTCGAAAGCGAAGACGATCGCCGCCGCCCGGTCGCGCACGCCGAGCTTGGCGAAGATCGAGCCGACGTGCGTCTTGACGGTCGCCTCTCCGACGTACAGCGCGGCGGCGATCTCGCCGTTGGTCGCGCCGGTCGCGATCAGTCGGAGGACGTCGTGTTCGCGTTCGGTCAGCTCCTCGACCCGCGCCGAGCCGGCACCACGCCGAGGACCGTTGGCGCGCAGCGAGCCGAGGATCCGTGGGGCGACCTTCGGGTCGAGCCATGCCGCGCCGCCGGCCACCGCCCGGGCAGCGGCGATCAGCCGCTCGGCGGAGGCGTCCTTGAGCACGAAGCCGGCAGCTCCGGCGTCGAGCGCGCCCCACAGCACGTCGTCGTCGTCGAAGGTCGTCAGCACCAACACCGGCGGTGGGTCGCCGGCGTCGACCAGCGCACGGATCGCGCTGAGACCGTCCATCCGGCGCATCCGAACGTCCATCAGGACCAGGTCGGGTCGCAGCCGCTCGACGGACCCGACGACCTCGTCGCCGTCGTCGCACTCGCCGACGAGTTCGAACCCGTCCTCGGCGGAGAGGATCCGGGCGACGCCGTGACGGACGATCGGCTGGTCGTCGACGATCACGATCCTGATCACGGTCGTCCCGGCCGATCTCCGAGCCGGGTGAACGGCAGGCGGGCGCTGACCCGCCAACCGTCGGCGGACGGACCGGCCTCCATCGTGCCGCCGAGCGCCCGCGCCCGCTCGCCCATCCCGACCAGTCCGAAATGTCCCGCACCGGGCGCTGCGCCCGGGGCGCGTCGCCCGTGGTCGGCGATCAGCAGGCAGACGGCTGCGGGGTCGACGACGATCTCGACCTCGACCCGGTTGGTCGGTGCGTGGCGGGCGACGTTGGCGAGCGCCTCGCGGACGATCCGGTGGACGGCGGTGCCGACCGCCGCCGGCACGTCCGACAACGTCCCGGCGACGCCCGTGGCGACCGCCAGGCCGGCGCGTCGGTACTCGTCGAACAGGCCGTCGAGGTCGGCGACGCCGGCGATCGACGGGTCGGTGCCGCGCTCGTCGGTCCGCAGCGCAGCGACCGTCGCCCTGATCTGATCGAGGCTGTCGCGACCGATGCTCTCGGCGTCGCAGAGGGCGCGCTCGGCTTCGTCGAGGTCGCGATGCAGGACGTGGCGGGCACCGGTCACGTGGAGCAGCATCGCCGCCAGGGTGTGCCCGGCGAGGTCGTGCAGCTCGCGGGCGATCCGTCGACGCTCGTCGGCGACCGCCTGCGCGGCGAGGGCCCGCCGGGCGGAGTCGAGGTCGCGGATCAGTTCGCGCTGGCGGTACAACAACCGGCCCATCGAGAAGGTGAAACCGTTGGCCATCGCCCACGGCAACCAGGCGATGTCGTAGCCGTCGGGAAGCTGCAGCGAGACCAACCAGGGCGACAGCGCGGCAGCGACGGCGATCAGCGCTGCTCGCCACGTCTGGCGGAGATCGCCGGCGATGTAGAGCACCGTCATCACGCCGAGGAACATCGCCGGTTCGAGCTCGCCCCACCGACCCATCACGACCAGGATCGGGCCGATCACCAGCGCAGCGAAGACCTCCGGGGGCAGCCGGCGGAGCCGTCCCTGGAGCACGAAGCAGAGCGCGCTGAACGTCAGCACGGCGACGTCACCGGCGGACCCCGGGTCGCTCACCTGGGCCATCACGACGATCAGCGCAGCTACCGGCGCGAGGAAGCTGATCTCGTCACGATCCAGCGAGTGATTCGAGGACGACTCCACCGGCGCGAGGCTACGACGGCTCGTCGCCCCCGCCCTCGGTCGGTGGGTGGAGCGATCGCTCCGCCCGTGGGTGGAGCGACGCATCACAGCGCGACGGAGTTCAGCCCATCGGGATCCGAACCCCACGTTCAGCGGCGGTCCGCCGGGCGATCTCGTAGCCGGCGTCGGCGTGGCGGATCACCCCCATCCCCGGGTCGCTGGTCAGCACCCGCGACAGGCGCTGATCGGCGAGCTCGGTCCCATCGGCGACGCAGACCATCCCGGCGTGGATCGACCGACCGATCCCGACCCCGCCGCCGTGGTGGATGCTGACCCAGCTCGCGCCGGCGGCGGTGTTGACCAGCGCGTTGAGCAACGGCCAGTCGGCGATCGCGTCCGAGCCGTCGGCCATCGCTTCGGTCTCCCGGTAGGGCGAGGCGACCGAGCCGGAGTCGAGGTGGTCGCGCCCGATGACGATCGGGGCGGACACCTTGCCGGACCGCACCAATTCGTTGAACACCAGCCCGAGCTGGGCGCGCTGCCCGTAGCCGAGCCAGCAGATCCGTGCCGGCAGTCCTTGGAAGGCGATCCGCTCGCGGGCCAGCGCCATCCAGCGGGCGAGTGCCGGGTCGTCGCCGAAGGCCTCCAGCACCGCTCGGTCGGTGACGGCGATGTCGTCGGGATCGCCGCTGAGCGCGACCCAGCGGAACGGTCCCTTGCCCTCGCAGAACAGCGGGCGGATGTAGGCGGGGAGGAACCCGGGATAGTCGAACGCCCGCTCGAACCCGCCGAGCTTCGCCTCCGTGCGCAAGCTGTTGCCGTAGTCGAAGACCTCGCTGCCCCGGTCCATGAAGGCGACCATCGCCTCGCAGTGCTTGGCCATCGACGCTCGCGCCCGGCGGATCAGCTCCTGCGGCGCGCTCCGCCCGAGTTCGACCGCCGCTCGGGGGGTGAGGTCGTCGGGGACGTAGGCGAGCGGGTCGTGGGCGCTGGTCTGGTCGGTGACGATGTCGGCGGGGAAGCCGAGCTCGACCAGCTGGGGGAGCACGGTCGCCGCGTTGCCGACCAGACCGACGCTGAGCGCCCGCCCTTCGGCCTGCGCCCGGCGGCAGCGGTCGATCGCGTCGTCGAGCGAGTCGGCCAGCTCGTCGAGGTAGCGGGTCTCGAGCCGGCGTTCGATCCTGCTCCGGTCGACGTCGACGCAGAACGCGACGCCGCCGTTCATCGTGATCGCCAACGGCTGCGCCCCACCCATCCCGCCGAGTCCGGCGGTGAGCGTGATCGTTCCGGCAAGCGATCCGCCGAACCGCCGCCGGGCGATCTCGGCGAAGCACTCGTAGGTTCCCTGGACGATTCCCTGCGAGCCGATGTAGATCCACGAGCCGGCGGTCATCTGCCCGTACATCGTCAGCCCGAGCGACTCGAGCCGGCGGAACTCGTCCCATGTGCCCCACTCCGGGACGAGGTTGGAGTTGGCGATCAGGACCCGTGGCGACCACTCGTGGGTGCGGAACACACCGACCGGTTTGCCGGACTGGACCAGCAAGGTCTCGTCGTCGGCGAGATCGCGCAAGGTGGCGACGATCGCGTCGAATGCTTCCCAGCTGCGCGCCGCCCGTCCGGTGCCGCCGTAGACGACGAGGTCGTCGGGACGTTCGGCGACATCCGGGTCGAGATTGTTCATCAACATCCGCAGCGCCGCTTCCTGCTGCCAGCCACGGCACGACAACTCCGTGCCGCGCGGTGCGCGTACCGGTCGCGGACCCGACGGTGGAGGGTTCATCCGAGTGCTCCGATCTGTGCTTCGACGGCGGCGAGGATCGTGCCGTCGGCGACGAGTCGTTCGGCGATCGCCAGTTCGGGGGCGAGCCAGCGGTCGGGTCCGGGGCCGGCGACGCCCGCGGCGCGCAACGCCTCGAGTGCAGCTAGCGGTGGCCGGGGCAGGCGCGAGCGGAGCGCGCAACTCCAGGCCGCGCGCCGCCGCGCAGACGAGTTCGACGGCGACGATCCGGGTCAGGTTGGCGATCGCCTGGCGGGCCTTGCGCGCCGCGCTCCAGCCGAGCGAGACGTGGTCCTCCTGCATCGCCGAGGTCGGCAGGGTATCGACACCGGCCGGGACCGCCAGTCGGCGGTTCTCGGCGACCATCGCCGCCTGGGTGTAGTGGGCGATCATCATTCCCGAGTTGACCCCCGCATCGGGGGCGAGGAACGGCGGCAGACCGTGGCTGCGGTGGGCGTCGAGCAGCCGGTCGGTGCGCCGCTCGGCGATCGCTCCGACGTCGGCGACGGCGATCGCGAGGAAGTCGCAGGCGTAGCCGACCGGCGCACCGTGGAAGTGGCCGCACGATTCGACCCGTCCGTCGGGGAGCACGGTCGGATTGTCGATCGCCGAGCGGAGCTCGATCTCGGCGACCCGCCGGGCGTAGGCGACGGTGTCGCGCGCTGCGCCGTGAACCTGCGGGGCGCAGCGCAAC
The DNA here is from genome assembly GCA_963754705.1 of uncultured Actinomycetes bacterium. GTDB lineage: Bacteria > Actinomycetota > Acidimicrobiia > Acidimicrobiales > Ilumatobacteraceae > JAWKHV01. Next base: position 484,451 of record CAVWGZ010000001.1, read on the forward strand.
GAGTACGCATCCTGCACCCGGGGATCACCGGTGCGGTGGCTGGCGACGATCTCGCTGCCGGCGAGCAGCCGCCGGAGGTTGGCCCCGCTCGTCGTCTGCCCCGGATGTGGGCGGAGCGCCATCAACTCCTCGGCATAGGCGCGGTCGGTGCCGAGCAGGGCCTCGACCGACATCGCGGCGGTCACGTCCAACGTCGCCAGCAGCCGATCGAGGTCGTCGACCGCCAGGCAGAGCATCCCGAGCATCCCGTCGGTGCCGTTGATCAACGCCAGGCCTTCCTTGGCCTGCAGCTCGATCGGGGCGATCCCGGCGGCGGCGAGGTCCGCGGCGGACTCGCCTTCGCCGATCAGGGCCAGGGCGACATGGGCGAGCGGGGCGAGGTCGCCGCTCGCCCCGAGCGAACCGTGTTCGTGGACACGCGGCGTGATCCCGGCGTTGAGCATCGCCAGCATCGTCTCGACGACCACCGGGCGCACCCCGGAGAACCCCATCGCCAGCGTCCGGGCGCGCAGCAGGACCATCGCCCGGACGACCTCGTCCTCGACCGGCGGTCCCATCCCGGCGGCGTGGGAGCGCACGAGGGCGCGCTGCAGCTCCGCCCGGCGCTCTGCCGGGATCGCGGTGGTCGCCAGCGAACCGAAACCGGTCGACACGCCGTAGGTCGGCTCGGATCGCTCGACCAGCCGTTCGATCACCGCTGCGCTGGCCTCGATCGCAGCACGCGCCCGTTCGTCGATCTCGACCGGTCGGGCGCGACGGGCGACGGTGACGACGTCGTCGAGGCCGAGTCCGTCGGGGCCGAGCAAGAGGGCGGCGGGTTCCATCGAGGCGATACTCTCCCACGGCCCCGATGGCCTCCCGGCCCCGCCGCCGAGCCGTCCACCGGTTTGTTCGAATCGAGAGCTCGTCGACCGCCGCGGCCACCGCCGGTGATCCTCGATTCAAGCCCCGCTCAATCCTCGATCAGGGCGCTGAGCTGGTTGTTCGTCGTCCGATGAGCCGTGCGACCACTTGTCGTCGTCGGTCCTTCACGAGACGATGAGGCGCACCGCGTCCCAGCGGAACGACGGAGGCGGAAGGACTCGATGAAGGCGCGGACGATTGTCCTGATGGGCATCACCGGCTTCGGCGTTCTCTGCGCCGGTGCCGTCAACGAGGGGATGAGGATCGACGCAGCAGCGATCACCGAGACGAGCGCCCGAGCACCCGGGTCGACCTCGTCGGCTGCCGTCCCGACGATTCCGACGATCGCTCCGCTGCCGGTTGCGACCACGTCGCCACCGAGTTCGACCACCCTCGTCGCCCCGCCGCCGAGCCAACCCCCGGTCGAGACGACGACCACGACGACCGTCGCCACGACCACGGTCGCTCCGACCACGGCGGCCGCCGCGCCGTCACCGAGCTTCGAGGCGACCGTCACCGAGTCGGGTGGCCTGTTGCTCCTCGGACAGGTGGCCTCCGAGGTCCAACGGCTGGCGTTGATCACCGCCGCCGAGCACGTCGCCGGGACGGGCGCGGTCGACGCCGGCGGACTGGTCGTCATCGCCGGTGACGGACCGGCGACGGACGCGATGGTCGCCAACGCCGTGCGGGTGCTCTATCTCCTCGCCGGCGGGTTCCGGATGGAGCGGCTGGTCGTCGACGGTGGGGCGCTGGCGGTGACCGGTTCGGTCGACGACGCGACCAGCGGCGACTGGCTGCGCGCTGCGCTCGAGCAGGCGAGCGCCGACGGATTGAGCGTCGCCAACGCCGTCGATCTGAGCGGTGCCGGCGGATGAACGATCTCCTTCCCGCAGCCGAGATCGTCGGCTGGATGATCGCCGCCGGCGCGCTCGGCTTCGTCGTCGCCGCCGCCCTCCAGCAGCTCCGCGTCCGCCGCCACCGGCGAATGGCCGACGGCCGCCCGACGCGCCGTGCGGCCGAGGCCCGGGCTGCGCTCGTCGCCCAGCTCAACCAGGTGCTCGAGGCCAGCGCGCGCGAAGGACCGGGTGATCGTCGCCCTCGAAGAGGAACTCGACGTGCTCGGCCGACTGGTCGAATCGAAGGACGAGGCACTCGCCGTGCTGCGGACCGAGGTCGAGCGAGCCGATCCGTTCTCGGCCGACGACGACCGGTTCCGGCGACGGATCCAGCTCGTCCGGCGGACGCACGAGGAGCTCGGCAATCAGCTCGCCGATCTCGACGAGCTCGCCAACGAAGCGGCGAGCGCCGTCGTTCTCGACGGGACGGAGCGGTTCAGGCGGGGTTGAGCTCGAACGTTGTCGCACCGAGCTCGGCGAGCCGCTCGGGCCGAGGGACCACCCCGAGCCCCGGACCGTCGGGAACGGCCAGCTCCCCCTCGACGAGGACGAACGGGTCGGTCAGGTCGTCGGCGACGTAGCGGTCGCTGGCCGACAGGTCCGGCGGGAGGGTGAACCCGGGCAGTGCGGCGAGGGCGAGTGCGGCGGCGCGACCGACGCCCGTCTCGAGCATTCCACCGCACCAGGCGGCGGCGCCGCGTTCGAGGCAGAGATCGTGGATCCGGGCGGCCTCGAGCAGCCCGCCGACCCGGCCGGGCTTGACGTTGACGACCGAACACGCCCCGAGCTCGAGCGCGTCGCGCGCCCGACGGAGCGAAGTGATCCCTTCGTCGAGACAGATCGGCGTCTGCAGCCGACGGGCGAGGGCGGCGTGGTCGAGCAGATCGTCCTCGGCGAAGGGCTGTTCGATCAGGATCAGCCCGAACCGGTCGAGGCGTTCGAGATGGTCGGCATCGCCGAGCGTGTACGAAGCGTTGGCGTCGACCTGGATCATCAGCTCGTCGCCGAACGCAGCGCGAACGGCACCGACCAACTCGACGTCGTTGCCCGGCTCGATCTTGAGCTTGACCCGGCGGTAGCCGGCGGCGACGTAGCCGGCGACCTCGGCGACGGTGTCGTCGATCGTCGGCTGCAGCCCGACCGCGACACCCGGGGCGATCCGTCGCCGGGTGGCCCCGAGCGCCTCGGCCAACGAGATCCCGGCGGTGCGGCAGGCGGCGTCGAGCACGGCGGTCTCGATCGCCGCCGTCGCCATCTCCCAACCGCGCACCGGGGCGAGCAGCCGGGCGACATCTCCGGGCCGGATCCGCCGTCCGAGCACGCGTGGCAGCAGATGGCTGCGCAAGGCGAGCAACGAGGCCTCGACGAACTCATGGGTGTAGGTCGGGGCGCGGATCGCCACGTTCTCCGCCCAGCCGCTCGCTCCGTCGGTGAGCAGTTCGAGCAGGACGACGTCGCGGCTGGCGGTCGAGTCGGCCGACGATCGGAACGGGGCGACCATCGGCACCTCGACCCGGACCAATCTGACCCGCTCGACGGTCACCTCCGGCATCGCGGAACCCTCGGCCGGGCGCACCTCAGGTACGCAGCGTGCGTCCGACGACGAGCGGGAGGTCGAGCGGGTGGATCGGTCCGGGCTTGGCCGCGACGACAGCCGGGATCGCGTGGACCATCCGTCCGGCAGCGGTGGCGTTGCCGCCCTCGGCGGGGTTGCCGGTGCCGTCGTCGGCCTCGATCGTCACCGTCAGCGACGGCCGGCCGGAGACGATCACCCGGTGACAGCCGAGCCGCCCGTCGGGTGCGCTCGGCAGCTGCGGTGCGGTCCCCGGGACGATCCGGGTGACGTGTTCCATCACGATCCGAGCGGTCCCGCCGACGATCCCGCTGACCTCGAACCGGAACGCGCCCTGGGTCCCTGCCTCGAACGTGCCCATCCCGGGGACCTCGACGGTCTCGGCCAAGGCGAACCGCTCGACGTGGGTGGTGATCTCGTCGACCGTCACCCCCAACCCGTCGGCGACGACCCGGATCATCCCGCCCCAGATCCCGATCAGCACGTTCGGATCGAGCATCACCGGCAGCTGGTCCATCGGCTGACCGAACCCGATCAGGTACCGCACCGCGTCGGGCGCGTGGTAGGTCTCGTAACAGAAGATCTCCTGGGCGCGGATCTCGTCGATCCGCCCGGAGACCCCGGACAGGACCAGCGGCAGCAGATCGAGTGCCCACCCCGGATCGATCCCGGTGACGAACACCGACGAGTTCCCCTCGGCGCAGGCGGCGTCGATCCGGGCGCGCAGCTCGGCCGGCGCGGTCGGGGGATGGAGCAGGTCGTAGACGGCCGGGGTGACGACGTTGGCTCCGGCGCGCAGGCAGCTGCTCGATGTCGGCGATCGCCTCCTGCGGGCGGAAGTCGCCCGAGGCGCAGTAGGCGACGGCGTCCGGCGCGGCGGCGAGTACCGCGGCTGCGTCGTCGGTCGCCAGCACGCCGGTCTCGGCGACGCCGGCGAGGGTGCCGGCGTCGACCCCGACCTTCTCCGCGGCGGAGACGATCACCCCGGCGAGTTCGAGCTCACTGGAGGCGAGGACAGCACGGATCGCCGGTTTGCCGACGTTCCCCGTGCCCCAGACGACGACGCGATACCCCATCACTCAGCTCCCCTCGGCCCAACGCCGGACCCTACCGGTGTGGCCCCGGCGGCCGGCGTGTCGGGCCGGGCCGCTCAGGCGGCGGGTTGCACGCCGCCACGGACCACGGTGCGAGCGAGGATCCCGAGCGTCGCCCGCAGGGCGGACTCGGGGATCACCGGGAAGATCGCCCGCTCGCGCCAGACCTCGTCGATCTGCGACCAGTCGTAGTACGAGGTGACCAGCGTGCCGCCGTCTGCCGGCTCCAGCCGGTAGCCGTAGACGTGACCGATCTGCGGCTTGATCTGGCCGGCGATCGTCCAGGCGATCTCGGTGTCCCGCTCGAAGGCGGTGATCTCGACGGTCACGTCGTACTTGCCGAGCGGAAAGTCGTTGAGCGCTTCACGATCCATGTGGATCACGAACGTGTCGCCCACCGCCTCGGCCGGTTCGCCGGTCGCCGACATCAGCATCCCCGAGGCGTCGATCGCGACGTGCCCGTTCGGGTCGCGAACGACATCGAAGATCTCCGACGCCGGTGCCGGGATCAGCCGTTGCACTTCCATCCGTTCGACAGTCATCCCGGCATCCTGCCCGATCCTGTCCTTGCGCGGTCATCGGAGCTGCGCGGGCCCGCCGGCGCAGCGGGGTACGTTGCGTCGATGAAGCTCCGCCCGATGCTCCAGGTAGCCGACGTCGCTGCGGCCAGCCGCTGGTACCAGCAGTCGCTCGGGCTCAGCTCCGGGCACGGTGGCGACGAGTTCGAGATGCTGTTCGACGGCGACCAGTTCGTCCTCCAGCTCCATCGCCTCGATGCCCACGAGCACGGTGTGCTCCGACCGGCAGACGAGTCGGCTCGCGGGGTCGGGGTCTCGCTGTGGTTCGAGTGCACCGACCGCGCTGCGTTCGAGGCCCGGGTCGAGCACGCCCGAGGCGCGGGCGCCGCGTCGTCGAGGAGCCGCACTGGAACCCGCTCGCCCATCACCACGAAGCGACGTTGAGCGACGCCGACGGTTACGTCGTCGTGCTCCACAGCCCGTTCGAACCGAACGGCTGACGGTCACGTCGGCGACGTCGAGGGAAACAGGTCAACCGCCCGGACGGCGGAGCGCCGATGCCGGTCGCTCGACGTCGAGCGCCGTGCGGGTCGCCTCGATCCGAGCGGAGATCAGGCGGACCCCCTGACGCTCGGCGAGCTCGGCTGCCTCGTCGAGCAGGGCGATCGCACGGCTGCCGTCGCCGAGATGGAGATCGGCGAGCGCCTGCAGCCGGATCGTCTCCGCCAGCCACCACACCTCACCGCGCCGCTCGCCCTCGCTGCGGGCCTCGGCGAGGACCTCGAGCGCTCGCTGGTCACCGGCCTCGAGGCAGGCCTCTCCGAGCAGCGAACGGACGCAGGAACGAAGCACCCGGTCGGGGCCGGCTTCGATCTCGGCCATTGCCTGATGGGCGCGCTCCAGCCCGCTCGGATCGCCGAGTTTGGTCATCGCCCAGGCGGTCAGGACGTCGCAGTTCGCCGCCTGGGCGCTGACGAAGCCGGCTTCGTCGTTGCGCCCGGCGAACCGCAGGTGGCCGAGGACCTCGTCGGGATTGGCGAGCAACGCCTCGACCAGCCCGCTGGCGAAGGCGAGCGCGTCGGCCGCCGTCGGGTCGACCTCGCGACGCTGCGAGAGCCACGAACGGGCTCGCAGGTGGACCTCGCGTCGCGCTCGGTCGACGTCGCCGAGCAACGCGCGGATGATCCCGACGATCACCGGGAGGACGACGACCGGGACGTGATCGGGACGATCCGAGGGGTTCGGCGCGCCGGAGGCGAGCAATGCCTCGTCGGCTCGCGCGGCGGCGTCGTCGATCCGCCCGCAGAGGAAGTCGAACGAGGCGACGATGAACGCGGTGGTCAGCCGGGCGTAGGGATCCGCGGTGCGTTCGAACAGGGCGAGGGCGGGCTGGACCGCCGGGGCCAAGCGGGAGAGGTCGTCGGTCTGGTCGACGTCGCCCCAACGGAGGAACAGCGCCAGCGCGGCGGCGGCGTCGCTGCCGGTCCGCTCGGCGATCGCAGAGGCCCGTTCGGCGACGGCGAGCTCGGCGTTCATGTCCCGGCGACGGACGGCGACGCAGACCAGCGCCTCCAGCGCCTCGACCTCGACCGCGTCGACCGTCGGGCTGCGCGAGGCCCCGGCGATCACGTCGAGGGCGCTCTCGGCGAGCCGTTCGGCGGTGTCCAACGCGGTACGCCAGCGAGCGACGTCGGAGGCCCGTATCGCCGCCTTGGCAACCGTCAACGGATCGGCGAACGAGGCGGAGGCGAGGCGGTGGTAGGCGACCGGCTCGGCGTGATCGGGTCCGTCGCCGTGGACGGCGAGGATCGCTTCGGCGGCGCGGTGGTGGAGCCGGGTGCGACGCAGGTCGGAGATCTCGGCGAGGACCGCGTCGCGGACCAGGGCGTGGGCGAAGCGGTAGCCACCGTCGGCCGGGACCAGGATCCGGGTGACGATCGCGGCGTCGAGCGCGTCGAGGCAGTCACCGGCATCGCGGTCGGAGGCGGCGACGGAGGTGCGCAACTCGAACCGTTCGCCGAGCACGGCGGCGACCTCGAGCTCCGCCCTCGCCCGCTCCGGGAGGGAGGCCAACCGGCCACGGACCACGTCGCGGATCGCCTGGGGAACCTCACTCGAGTCGTTCAAGCCGCGCGAGCCGGCGAGGCGGGCGAGCTCGGAGACGAACAGCGGGTTCCCGGCGGCGCGGCGGCGGATCTGATCGATCACCTCCTCGCTCGGGGTCACGCCGCTGGTCAGCTCGACCAGCCGGGCGACGCCGGCGAGGTCGAGCGGCGAGAGCTGCAGCCGACGGGTGGCGACGGTCGAGCGATGGAGGGCGCCGAGCGCGTCGCGCAGCAGGCTGCCGGGCACGAGCTCGGGGGGTCGGTGGGCGGCGACGACGACCACCCGGCGGTGGCCGAGCCGTTCGAGGGCGAGGCGGACGACGTCGAGGGTCGCCTGATCGGCCCACTGCAGGTCGTCGAGGACGATCAGCCACCGCCGGCTGCCGAGCTCGTCGATCAACGCGAGGAAGTGCTCGGCGAGCTCGACGGCTGAGGTCGCGCCGACGGTCGCGGTGCCCGGCGAGGCGAGGGCGCGCAACGGGTTCGCGCCGCCCGATCCGCCGGTCTCGTGATGGTCGTCCTGCGCTGCTGCTGCGGCGGCGACGGCGAGCATCTCGCGCACGACCTCGAGGCACGGCCACAGCGACGGTGCGAGCCCGGGCTCGACGCAGCGCCCGACTGCGCTCGACCAGCCGGCGGCGCCGGCGTGGGCGAGCAGCGCCTCGATCACCGTCGACTTGCCGATTCCCGGCTCGCCCTCGATCAGGACGAACTGGGCGGCGCCGGCCGAGGCGGCGTCGAGTGCGTCGAGCAGCTGGCGCCACTCGTCGGTCCGCCCGACCAGCTCGGCGCCGACCGCGATCGCCGGTTCGGCGACCGCCACCGGGTCGCGCCCGGCCGCCGGTTGCTCCTGGCGGGCGAGCAGCAGGGTCGGGTCGTGGTCGAAGATCCGCCGTTCGAGGGCGCGCAGCTCGGGTCCGGGTTCCAGGCCGAGCTCCTCGGCGAGCACCGAGCGCGCCCGCGACATCGCCCGTAACGCATCGGCCTGCCGGCTCGATCGATACAGGGCGAGGGCGAGTAACGCCCAGCGCCGCTCGCGCAGCGGCAACTCGTCGATCCCGCGCTGGAGCAGAGGGACGGCCTCGACGTGCCGACCGAGGGCGAGCAGCGCCTCGAACCGATCGTCGACGGCGGCCTCACGCTCCTCCTCCAGCCGGATCGAGATCGGACCGGTCTGCTCCGCCGGGCCGATTCCCGCCAGGGCCGGGCCACGCCACAGCGCAAGGGCCTCGTCGAGACGGGCGAGGACCGCTCGCGGATCGTGCGCCGCCGAGCGGGCATCGCCGATCAGCCGGCGGAAGCGATGCAGATCGACCTGTTCCGGTTCGATCCGCAGGACGTAGCCGGGGGCGTCGGTGACGAGCACCTCCGACTGGGCGCCGGCGGCCCGGTCGGGTTCGAGCGCCCGGCGGAGGCGGGAGACGTAACTCTGCAGCGTGCCGAGTGGGACCCGCGGCGGCTCGTCGCCCCACAGCAGGTCGATCAGCCGCTCGACGGAGACCAGCCGACCCGGCTCGAGCGCGAGGTGGGCGATCAGGGCTCGCTGCTGGGGTCCGCCGAGCTCGACCGGGCGGTCCCCGATCCGCACCTCGATCGGCCCGAGCAGCTGCACCGTCAGCACGCGGCGAGGCTAGCGACCGAGCACGGGACGCGAAATCCTCGGGCCTCCCGGCCGGCCCCCGGGCGTCAGGCGGCCCGCTTGGCCTGCCGGCGGCGGAGCAGGCGGGTCGTGCGCCGTTCGACGGTGGTCAGCCCGCTCGGACGTGCCCCGACCGGGCGGTCCCATCCGGGGAGCAACGACTGCTCGAGGAACGACTCGACGACCGTCGGATGGATGTAGCTCGTGCGGCAGACGGTGCGGGTGTTGCCGAGCCGGTCGGCGACGCCGTCGATCACCTCGTTGACCAGCCGTGCGGTCGGTGTCGCTCCCGCCCGGGCGGCCTCGGCGAAACCGTCGGCGGCGAGGACGGTGGCGTTCCAGGTGCGGAACGTCGCGCGCCGTCACCCCCGGGTGCCCGTGCTCGGCGAGGTATCGGTTGACGTCGGCCGAGCCGATCGGCCGGACGTCGCCGTCGGGGGTGCGGTACTCGAACAGCGCCTGGCCGGGCAGGTGCTGGGTGCGGCGGACGATGCGGGCGAGGCGAGGGCTGTCGACGGTGACGTCGAAGCGGTGGGCGGACTTGCCGCGAAAGGCGAGCCGGACGGTCGAGCCGCGAACGGTCGCATGGCGGTTGCGGAGCGTCGTCAGTCCGAACGAGCCGTTCGACCGGGCGTACTGCTCGTTGCCGACACGCAGTGCGGTGGCGTCGAGCAGGCGGACGATCGTCGCCACGATCTGGTCGTGGCCGAGGTCGGCGCGTCGCAGGTCGCGGTCGACCCGCCGGCGCAGCGGCCCGAGGACCTCGGCGAAGGCGAGCAGGTCGGCGAACTTCTGCTCGGCGGTCTCGGCGGTGAACTGTGGGTGGTAGCGGTACTGCTTGCGGCCGCGAGCATCTCGCCCGGTCGCCTGGACGTGACTCAGCGGGTCACGGCTGATCCACACGTCGGTCCACGCCGGCGGAATGGCCAGCGCCCGGATCCGTTCGAGCTGGATTCGCCCCGGCTGCTTGCCGGTCACGTCGTCGAGATAGCTGAACCGTTTGGTGCCGGTGCGCCGGATTCCCGGCTCCTGGTCGCTGCCGAACCTGACCTCGGCGATTGTGTCGCTCACTGGGGTCCACCTCCGTGCGCCGGAAGATGCCCGGCTTTCGCCGAAGTCAGTCACCCGCGTCGAACGGGTGACCGACTCGGTGGCGAACGACGGGCATCAGTGGGCGAGGAGGGTCAGCTGGATCTGGTCGAGAACCGACTGGTCCGGCTGGGGGCCGACCTCGGCGGTGGGCGAGCGGCGGGTGGCGAGGATCGCCTCGTCGACCGACCCTCCGGTGATCACCGGTGTGTGGCACCCGGCGATGATCGTCGCCCCGAGCGCCTCGACCCGGTCGACGCTGGCCTGGAACTTGCCGTCATCGGCGATCGCGATCCACGGCGAGACCCACCGGTTGAACGTCGCCATCCCGCCGTGCCACATCTCCCGGTCGAGCTCGGTGACGTTGCGGACCGGGTGCAGCATCGGCGTGGCGAAACTGTCCGACGCCCAGTAGACGCCGGTGGTCGGGTCGTACAGGCCGCGGGTCGTCGGCGAGTCGTAGATCGGCGGGCGGACGGTGACCAGGGTGCGGTCGCCGACATCGATCCGCTCGCTGTCGCCGACCCAGCGCTGACGCAGGGGCGAGACCTCGAGCGACGAACCCATCCGCTCCTGCATGAACCAGTTGATGATCAGGGTCGCGTTCGGTGCGGCGGCCATCAGCGCGTTGACGTTGCCGGTGTGGTCGACATCGTCATGGCTGATGAACACCCAGCGGATGTCCTCGGGATCGACCAGCGAGAACACGTCGGCGAGGTACTGGTCGCGGTTCTCGGCAACCCCGGTGTCGATCACGACCGGTTCGGCGGAGCGGATGACCATCGAGTTGAGCGGTACCAGCACCGGCTCGCGGCCTTCGCCGGCATGGTCGTGGATCAGGAACGTGTCGCGAGCGATCTCGGTCGGGCGGAGCAGGGTCTTGGTGGGGATGGTGGTGGTGTCCATGTCCGCCACGGTGCGCCCGGGCGCTTGGTGGCCACTTGCAACGCACTGACAGCACTTGCTACCGGCGAGGCTTCTCGGGGAAGCCGGAGAAGGCGCGCAGGTCCTTGGCGTGCTCGGTCCGTTCGCCGGACTCGTCGCGCAGGGTGAGCGTTCGCTCGACGCGAGTCGGCGTTGCGTGTCCCGGGTGGCGGAGCGACCAGACGGCGAACAGTGGCGGGCGCTCCGCGGTGGGGCAGGACGACATCGTGGCGTACGACCGCCAGCCCGGCGACGGCCGCGGCGCGGTCGAGGCGGTCGGCGGCATCTGCGTCGGCGCAGACGACGAACCATCCAGCGGGGGCGAGGAGGCGGGCGGCGGTGGTCATGTAGGCCTCGATCCCGCCACGGAACTCGATCCGGGCATACGCCCGCTGGGGGTCGAGTGCCTCGCTGGCGGTGCTCACCGGGAAGTACGGCGGGGTGCCGGTGATCAATTCGAACGGACCGCCGAGGGCGTCGATCGTCGCCGGGTGGCGGAGGTCGCCGTGGTGGATCCGCACCCGGTCGGTGAGGCGGTTGTGGGCGACGTTGCGCTGCAACAGTTCGAACGAGATCGCCTGCGCCTCGACCCCGACCAGGCGCGCCCGCGGTGCCGACCAGGCGAGGTGGAGGAGCACCGAGCCGAGGCCGCAGCCGAGATCGAGGATCGTCTCCGGGTCCGGGCAGACCTGCAGTGCGACGAAGGCGGTGACGGTGTCGTCGGAGGAGAAGCGGTGGCCCCGGCGACGTTGGTAGACCGACACCCCCGCGGTCAGCGCGTCGAGCGACAGCTCCCCATCGTCGATCACCATCCCCGAAGTTTGGAGGTTGTTGCAGCGCTCCGCTGCAACAACCTCCACGCGTCGCGCCGCGGCGCCGGGTGGAGCGGGGCGGGGCGGCGGTGGGTCAGGGGGTCGACCGGCTGAGATCGGCGGCCGTCCAGAAGCCGGGTTGGGGATCGGCGGTGAAGCCGCCCTTGGCGTACCGCTGGAGCCGGTCGAGGCCGTCCTGCGAGCGCAGTTCGATCGCATCGAAGAACACCTCAAGGCCGGCTGCGCGCAGGGCGGTGTCACCCTCGCTCGGCCTGCGGGGGAGATGACTGGTGAGGAACACGAGCGGGACGTCGCCCCGCCCGCCCCTCAGCGCAGCGGCGCGACCGAGCGACCGCCACACCGTGTCCGAGCGGAGCAGCCCGCCGCGGTAGCTGGTGAACGCCCCGGCAACGTCGAAGTACCACGTCGCCCCGGACGCATCGGTGGCGACGAAGTCGATCGTCACCGCAGCCGACCGGATCCGCTTGTCGCGCTGGACGATCGTGAACCCGGACTCCTCGAGCAGGTGCTCGGCGAGCTTCTGCGGCGGCCTTCCCGTCGGCCGAGGTCCGCCGTGCGACTTCGTCTCGCCTCGATCTGCTCGGCGGCGAGCACCTCGGCGACCCGGCGGCGGGCGATCTCGACGTAGTGCGGGTCGAGGTCGTAGCCGACGTAGCGGCGGCCGAGGCGGGCCGCGGCGACGAGCGCCGAGCCGCTGCCCATGAACGGGTCGAGGACGAGGTCGTCGTCGAAGGTGTACAGGCGGATCAGCTGCTCGGGCAGCTCGACCGGGAACGGCGCCGGATGGCCGACCCGCCGAGCGCTCTCCGGCGGGATCGACCAGACGTCGAGCGTCAGCGCCATGAAGTCCTCGGTCAGCACGCGTGCTCTCGTGCGGCAGGCCTTCGGCGGCGCGCTGCTTGACCGATGCGGGCCCGGTCGAAGCGACCCTTGCTGGCGACGATCACCCGCTCGCTGATGTCGCGCAGCACCGGGTTGGCGGCGCTGCGGAACGAACCCCACGCGCACGAGCCGCTGGCACCCTCGCCCTTCTGCCAGATCAGCTCGCCGCGCAGCAGCAGGCCGAGGTCGTGCTCGAGGATGCGGATGACGTCGGCCGAGAGGCTGCGGTACGGCTTGCGGCCGAGGTTGGCGACGTTGACGGCGATGCGTCCGCCCGGTTCGAGCTTGCGGACGCACTCGGCGAACACGTCGGTGAGCATCTGCGAGGTACTCGAGGTACGACGACGGGCACGCCCTCGCGTTCGAGCTCCTCCTCGTACTGCTTGCCGGCGAAGTAGGGCGGCGAGGTGACGACGAGGGCGACCGAGCCGTCGGCGACCGCGTCCATCCGTCGCGCGTCGCCGTGGACGAACGGCTCGTCGACCGGTGCGGGCGGCACGACGCGGTCGTCGTCGGACAGCTCAGGTGGGCGAAAGCGGTCGTAGAACGGCGTCGAGTCGTGACTCTCGCGGGCGCCGACACCGAAGTTGGAGGTGGTCGTCCGCCGGCGCTCCGTCATCGGTCCTCCATCGTCGACAGAGACTAGCGAGGCGCGCCTCCTCGATCGAACATACGCGCGAGGCGCGCAGCGTGGCCGATCAGCCGGCGGGCGCGGCGTGCGGTTCAGTCGCGGTCGTTGCGACCGTCGCGGCGATAGCTGACGATGGCCAAGGCGGCGAGCGCGAGGAGGATGGCGGTGCCGGCCCAGAGCGGGATCACGGCTCGACGGTAGCTGCCCAGGGTTGGTGCGCCGCGTGGTGTCGAGGGTCCTAGGTCCCGTGGTACTGGTCCACCGGCCCATGTGCGTGCGGTCGGCGGTGTGATGTGCTGGAGACGCAGGGCACGGGGGTGGCTGCTTCGGGGTGACGGCAACCTTTGTGCAGCATCGGGCGCGGGGTCGGGGGCGGGGTTCCCGACCCCGACCTGGTGCCCTCCGACGAGTTCGCCTCCCGCCGACGCGCCGGGCTGGGTGGTCCCGGCGTCGCCCGGTCGGGTCAGCACGGTCTGGCCGTGACGTCGCCCGTTGCGTCGGCCGTGCCCCGATCGCACACTGGGCGACGATGACCGGTCGTCGCCACGTCGTGCTCACCAGGCTGCAGGTCCTCGCCCACCGGCGGCGCATCGGCGCGCTCGACCGGCGCCTACCGTCCGGGCCGGGATCGATCCGGCGCGCTGCCTCGGCCGGGTTGCAGGACAGCGTGCCCCGCTCCGCCGTGCTGTCGCTGCACGCCCGGGTCGAGGACACCGAGGTGGACGACTGGGCCCACCCAGCGCTGGTTCAGGTGTGGGGCCCGAGGTTCAGTGCGTTCGTCGTCCCAGCCGACGACGTCGCTGCGTTCACCTTGGGGCGACTCCCGGCCGACGGCGCCGCGAGGCGGCGGGCGGAGACGACAGCCGACCGTCTGGAACAGTTCCTCGCCGGACGCCGAATGACCTACCGAGCTGCCGGTGAAGGACTCGGCGTCCATCCGAACAGCCTGCGTTACGCCGCAACCACAGGACGGGTGCTGCTGCGCTGGGAGGGCGCCGGTCAGCCGGTGGTGTGGACCGTCGATCCACCCGAGGTCCCCGAGCGGGAGGCCCGACTCGACCTCGCCCGGCGGTACCTCCACGTCCTCGGGCCCGCCACGGCCGCAGGGTTCGCTCACTGGGCAGGCGTCAAGCCGCGCTCGGCTGCGGCCACCTTCGAGGCGCTGGGCGATCGGCTGGTCGGCGTCGAGACGCCGGTCGGGCCGGCCTGGATGCTGGCCGAGGACGTCACCGCAGCGCGGCAATCGCCATCCGACCAGGACGGACCGGCGAGGCTGCTGCCCAGCGGCGACGCCTACTACCTCCGGTGGGGCGCCGATCGCGACCTGCTCGTGCCCGACGCACAGGATCGCGACGAACTGTGGACCTCGCGGGTCTGGCCCGGAGCGCTGCTGGTCGACGGCGAGATCGTCGGCACCTGGCGCCGGTCGGGGGTCGACGTCGATCTCACTGGATGGCACCGCCTGACGACCCGGCAACGCGACGCGATCGAGGCCGAGGCGGCAGCGCTGCCGATCGTCAACGACGATGCCGAGATCAGAGTGCGGTGGAGCCGACAGACCTGGTGACGGCGCCTTGGTCTAGTTCTGCTCGATTCTGTCGACGACCTCGATCCACTCGAGCAAGGCCGACAGCCTGGACACCTCGAGTTCGATCAGACCGGCCTGGCGACGCAACGCATCCGTCACCGACCGCAGCTCGTCGACCGACATCTCCCCCAGCGGCACACGCCGACCATCCGGAAGCACCTGCACTTCCGCCAGCAGCTGCGAAACGGTCAGCCCCTTGTCGGCCGCCCAGTCGTTGAGCATCGCCTTCATCAGATCGCCCTCCGCCATTCGCCGAGGTTCCATCATGCGCCCGTTCGGAACGCGAACGGCACGAGGGATCACCGTGTATCTCCCCAGGGGGGAGGAACGCAGCTGTCGCGAGTCGTCGTCGGCTCGTCGGCTCACCGGCACGAGAGCAGCGCCCGTTCGGTCCAACTCGGGACCGGAGATCACCGCCGCCAGGCACACCGCGCCAGCAGCCGGCGGCGTTGGCGGCGGATCAGGGCGGAGGCGCGGCTGGTCAGCGTCGAGCCGAGATCCCTCGGACCGTCCGGGAGCGGCGCTCGAGGACTGGGTCGACCCCACTTGATTGCCATCGCTTCCCTCGGCTCATCTCCGGACGGGCCGAGGTCTCCGGCCAAGCGTCCGGTGGAGAGTAGTTGCAGATACACCTACCCCGGAGGGTGATTCCTCGGCCGGTGCGCCCTGCGCTGTCGGGCGCCGAGGAGACCGACCGATGCGGATGAGCAGATGGATCACTCGGGCCGGCGGGTGGGCGACAGCACCATCGGGGCCGTGCTGGTCATGGAGCGACGGCTCGGGCGAGGAGGTCTCGTCGGCTCGTTGCGCCGGTCTTGGCGAAGATCGCTTTGAGGTGATCTTGGACGGTGTGCTCCGAGACGAACATCTGCTTCGCGATGGCACGAGTGTCGGCCCCGGTCGCCAGCACGTCGAGCAGCTCTCCCTCCCGAGCGGTGAGCCCGGCGGATCGTCGGAACAGGTCGAGCCGCTCCGCCGGTGACGCGCGCTCGATGGACACAGCGATGTCAGCACCGATCCGAGCGGCTCGGAACGTCAACCATTCTCCGTCGTCGAGACGCACCCGCGCCGCGGGTTGGTGATCGTCGATGCCGGCTTCGATCGCGAGGAGTTGAGCGGCGACGTTGAAGGCGCCGGCGGGAACCGGCGGACGGTCACCATCGGGCGGGACCAAGGCTCGGAGATACCGCTCGGTCTCGGGGGTCTGTCCGCGGACCTCGAGTTGATCCGACAGGACGAGCACGATCGGACCCGGCCACGGGTGTCGGCCACGCGTGTCGGTCGGTCGGGAGAAGGTGCGCAGGGTGCACCGCCGCAGGGCCGCGGTGATGGTGTCGACGTGATCTGCCAGGGCACGGGCTTGCGCGTCGGTGAACACGCCGTCGAAACGCCACAGATCGAGGAACGCCCAGCACCCGAAACGGTCTCGGAACACCATTGACGCGACATCGCTCACGCCATGGTCAGCGAGGAGCTCCCGCCACACGAGACTCTGCTCGAGCCGGCCGCCGGTGCCCGCGTGGAGACGAGCCACAGGTTCTTGCTGTGTGGTCCAACGGTTGATCTCCGTCGCGTACTTGAGACGGATGAGCCGCGGGAGGTCGGCAAGGCACGGAACATCCGCGATCGGAGCGACGCCGACCTCGCTGGTCGGGTCCGTGAGCAACCAGGCGAAGGACTCGAACGGGACGAGCCGACGAAGCTCATCGAGGAGCGAGAGTCGGAGCGTCCGTGCGTCGTCGATGTGTTCGCACAGGTCCGATACCGACATGCGCGAACGCTACGCCCTGACGACGCGCGGAAACCCCAACTTCTTGGGATACCGCTGCAGGAGGGCCGGTCGTAGCGTTCCGATCATGTCCATCCTTCACATCGAGCACCCGATCACCGACTTCGAGACCTGGGCGACCGCCTTCGACCGATTCGGCGACGCCCGCCGCGATGCAGGCGTGCGAGCCCATCGTGTGATGAGACCGGTGGACGACCCGTGCTTCGTCGTGGTCGATCTCGAGTTCGACACCGACGAGGCCGCGCTCGCATTCCGAGAGTTCCTCCGGACAGTGGTCTGGGCAGTTCCCGAGAACGCCCCAGCGCTCGCCGGGGAACCACATGCAGTCGTCCTCCGAACCGAGCGCGTGTCGCAACGCCGGCGAGACCCCCCTACCTTCGGCTGCGAGGCGACCGGTGGCCGCGCGGCGCGTGGCGCCGACGAGCCACGACATCCGGTTCGTGTGCCGTTCGCCGACGGCGATCTCAGCGCGCCAGAGGCGGGCAGACGCGCAGATCAGCGGAGCATCGTGCCGAGGGCGGCGAATCGAAGCATGTGCGCCTGTCCGGCGTGGAGCGCATATTCGTCGATCATCTTGACCAACACCGCCGTCAGCGGTCGGCCGTGGCCCGCTCCCTCGGTGTCGAGTGATGCGCAGTCAGCAATGGCACGGTCGGACTTCTCGACCTCGGCGAAGTACGCGCGCAGGTCGTCGTCAACGGTCTCGACCGACCCCCCGGCGTAATCGTCGTCACCGTAGACCGACAGTCGTTCGCCTCCGCCCAGGCCCCAGCTGACGTAGGCATGTTCCATCTGTGTCATGTGACGCACGAGCCCCAACACGGAGAGCTCTACCGGAGGAACAGACCAGGCGACCAAATTCTCGGGCGAGAGATCACGCAGCTTTCGGACGAACTCATGGCGTTGATAGCGAAACCAGCGTTCGAGGTACTCACGAAGATCGACATTCATCTCCGGCTGGTCTGCGGCGGAGAAGTCCACGCCGCTCAGCGCCTCGATGGACATGGCGGTTGACCGTAGCCGCACCGTCGCCGGGCTCGATGCGGCCAGAACGTGACGCCTGCCCGGGTCAGGCCTGTCGTACCGGGATCACCGTGCACTGCACTGGTCGTTCTGTGGCGCAGCCTGCTCCAGCTCGGAGGAGAGCCAGCCGGCACCGATGTCGGCTGCCCTGGACCGGCACTTCAGGGCGATGCGCCGCGACCATCACGTGGCGGAGGAGCGACTCGTCGGTCAGGGGAGGAGAGTGAGTGGGCCGAGTTCGGACCTCACGACGGTGAAATGTCGTCTGTCGAGCGTGGCGATCTCGGTGCTCCCCAGTCGCTCGGCGGCACTGATCACGGACGCGTCGACCGTGCCGAGCGGGAGGTTGCGATACCGGCCGACCAGCTCGGCAATGCGCATCCAGTCGGCCGCAGCGACGGGCTCGGCGATGAGGTTGCCGGCCGCCAGGTCACCCAGGAATCGGATCTCGGCATCACTGCCGAGGCGGGTGGCCACGAGATACACGACTTCGGTGATCACGAGGGTCGGCACGATCAGCGGGCCAGGGCTCGTCTCGAGCAGTTCGAGGCACTCGGTGTGGTGGCGGTCGTCGCGGTCGACGTAGGCGTACAGCGGGCCGGCGTCGACGATCAGTGCGATTGCGCCACCTCGCCGGCGATGATCTCATCGATCCGCTCGGAGATGTCATGGTGACCGCTCCCACCAGCGCCTGCGGCGAGCAATCTGCGGCGGCCGGGTGGTGCTTCGAGCAGTGTCTCGATCGCTTCACGCGTGAGCTCCGAAACCGTCACGCCGCGCCGCTGCGCTTCGTGGCGAAACCGGGCGTCCAGCTCGTCGGGAAGTTTCACCGTCGTGCGTCGCATGTATGCCAGCATACCTCCGCCGAGCGATCTGCCGCCTCCGGGACGTTGGCGGCACCAGCACCTCTCCGCCGTTGTCGACCAGTCGGTCAGCGAGGGCTCGTGCATCGTCGACCTCGAGGGTTGTCAACGTCGCCGATCCGCCCAATGTCGTCGGAGCGAGGAGTCCCCACTCGGCGACCTCGCCGGCCACCGAGAACGCCCACCCGTTGATCGACATCGCTGCGTGCACGACGACGCCGTGGCATCGCGTGCGCTCCGCCGTACACCGACTCGCCGAGCGCCGGTCGCGGTTTCGAAGGCGAGGTCGCGGGCTCGTCGCGAAGGGGCACGATGAAGCACGCGTCTGATGACTCGACTGTAGGCATACTTCCAATCCTCATTCGCATCGCTCCAGCGTTCTGAAACCTTGTCAAGTGCACGAGCCATCCGCCCAGACACTTCATCGGCAGGTGCAACGCCGCCCGGGGTCCGGCGCTGCACGCCGACTCAGCGATCGCCACGACGAGTGCATCCCCGGTCAGCCCGCGCTCGACTCGATCGAAGCAGCCGCCGTAGGTCGTGCGGAACGATCACGCGCCATCACGGACTCGTTGCTGCAGCCATTCAGGTCCTCGGACCGCCCTCGGCGTTCTCGGATCGGCACGCGGCGAGCTCGGCCCGCAAAGCCTTGAGTGAGCCGTCTGCACCCGCTCGAGGCGTCGATCTGTCGAATCAGCCGAGCGCTCACGTCGCGTTCTCGCTTTGTTTCCGCCTGCGCTTCGCCTACTTGCGCTCGGCTCCGCTGCTCCCACGAACCGGCGTCAAGGACAAGCCAAATCAACGCCCAGCCGATGAGAAGCAATCGCCCGAGCCAGCCGATCGCTCCGCCAATCAGAATCACAACGACGCCTGTCGCTACGACTGCGCTCGTCGGCCGATGACGATTGACGAGCTCGCTGAAACCCGGTTGGCTCGCAGGGACTCCGTGCATGAGTCGTCGAGATGAGAGCTTCGGCGGCGCGACTAGCTCCAGTCGTAGGCACGGGCAAGGACGAGCCGTTTGCCGATCGGCTCGACGAGCTCGCCGCCGCTGCGCAGCCGAAGAAGCGGCGCAGGTGCTCACGCTGAAACCGTCCGCCGGATTCTCGCGGGATGAGGCATCGTGAGCGGCTCGCTCATGGGAGCCGGAAACAGCCTCTGATCAGGAGCGGAACGGCCGGGATTCGAACCCGGGGCCCTTGTGAGGCGTCCGCTTTCAAGGCGGGTGCATTCGTCCGCTCTGCCACCGTTCCGGGTCCGAGGTTAGCGCCGAGGGCAGCGGAGGGCCCGGGCCGATCCGCTACGACACCAGCGAAGCTCGCCAGTAGGGCGCGGTGTGCGTCGCCCAGTAGCCGCTGACGTCGGCGAGCACGTCGGTCGTCGCCGAACTGAACAGGCACAGCGCGCCATCCGCCGCCAGCTTGACGGTGACGAGGTTGGCGACATCCCGCCCGGCGACGAAGTTGAGGTTCGACGCCTCCGGGCGCGGCTCGTCGCACGGCCAGGCGGTCAGGTACCCGCTCCCGTCGGTGTTCGTCACCGTCACGTTCATCGTCACCGCCGCCGCACCGCTCGTCGGCACACCGGCGATTCCGGCGAGCGGCAACCGCAGCGGGGTCGGTGAACCGCCGACGACCCGACCCGCCGCCGCCCCGATTCCGGAGCGGGTGTCGAGCACCCGCACCGGCACCAGGTCGCCGTAGCCGACCGCCCCTGCGGTTCCGTGCCACGCCGCCACGTCCGCCAGCAGATGGGTGGCGATCGAGGAGAACAGGCACACCGTCCCGGCCGCCGACAGCTTGACGGTGACCAGGTTGGGGACGTCGGACCCTGCTCGAACGTTGAGGTTCGAGGCCTCCGGCTGGGGTTGGTCGCACGGCCAGGCGGTGATGTACCCAGCCGCCGCCGGGTTGGTGGCGGTGACGTTCATCGTCACTGCCTCGACCCCGCTCGGCGGAATACCGGCGAGTCCGGCGACCTGCAACTCCACCCGGCCCTCCGCCAGTATCCGTCCGACCGGGGCACCGGTCCCGACCCGGGTATCGAGGATCCGTGCCGGCGCAACCGGCGTGCCGGGTACGCCCGAGCCCGACCCGTAGACCCCGGCGAGATCGACGAGGACGTCGGTGCGCACGCTCGACCCGATGCAGACCAGCGGCGCGTACGCGCCGAGCCGGACGGTCACCAGGTTGGCGATGTCGCTCCCGGCGACGAAGTTGATGCTCGAGGTCGAGTTGTGCAAAGGGCACGGCTCGACCGTCAGGAACCCCGACGCCGCCGGCCGGGTGACGGTTACATTCAGCGCCGCTGCGGTTGCCTTCCACACTGCCGCGGGAAGCTGCGGACCGAGGTCGATCACCAGGCTCTGGCCGGGCTCGATCGGGCTGCTGTTGCGCGTGTCGACCACCCGCCGCGGCACGACCGGCACCAGCCCGGGAGCCACGTCTCCGGCAAACGTGCTGGTCAACGTCGGCGGCAGTGCGTCGGGAGTCGACCCGGCCGGACCGGCCGTGCCGATCAGCCGCACCGCGTACCTGATCTGACCGAACGACTCGGCGCAGACCTGCTCGCCGGGCTCGAGCGCGATCGTCGTCAGCGCCTCGGCGAACGAGCCGGCGCTGAGCAGGTCGTACCCGATCGGCGTGGGACCGTCGCAGCCGTAGAGCCGCACACCGGCTTCGCCGATGCCCTCGCCGGCGATCGCGTACGTCCCGGCGACGTCGCCGGCCGGAAACGTCGCCCCGCGGGCGAACTGGGCTGCGGTCGTCGTCCCCGCCCCGACGAGGACGTCCTCCCATGCTCCGAGCGGGTGGTACTGCAGAGCTCCCGCCTGGGCGACGGCATCGATCGAACCGCGCCGGTCGACCGTCACCCGCACCGGCACGGTCGAGCGGAGACACGTCGCCCCCTCGGCGTAGGTCGATCGGGCGACGGACTGGCCGGCGACGATGCGGAACACCGGATCGCCGCTCGGCGCACCGCCGCAGGGGAACAGGTCGGCGGTGCCGTCGGCGGTTGCTCCGAGCACGGTCACGACCACGTAGGCATCGCTGGCGACCGCCTCGTCGGTACCGGCGACGATCGTCGTGTCGAGGATCCGGATCTCGGTCGCGTCGATCGTCAGCCGACCCTCGATCGAGGGCTCGACCGCCGTCGCCGCCCGGCCGGAGCCGCCGAGCAGTGCGGCGACGATCGCCGAGCCGGCCAGCAGCGCGCGCTGGTGCGATCGCATCGCTCTCCCGTTCCGAGCCATCCTCTCGGACCGTAGCGGCCGAGCCGGGACGCCTGCCGGGCGATCGAATCGATTGGGCCGGGTGCAGGTCGCCGGGGCGAGTGTCTCCTCCAACGGCGCGCGATCAGGCCGGGCCGGCTGGTGGTGATCGATCGACGGTCGTCTCGGCGATCGTGCCCGAACCCCGACCCGGCGGTGGGGCACCGGCGAAGTCGTGCTGCCGCCACGCCTCATAGACGACGATGGCGACGGCATTGGCCAGGTTCAGGCTTCGGTTTTCCGGGCGCATCGGGATCGCCAGGCGCTGCTCGGCGGGCACGCGAGCGAGATCGCCCTCGCTCAGTCCTGACCGCTCCGAGCCGAACATGACGACGTCACCCGGCGTGAACCGGACCGAGTCATACCGGATCGTGCCGCGTCCGGAGAGGACGAACCGTCGCGTGACGTCGCCTCCGAGCCGGGCCAGGCAACTGTCGAGATCCGGATGGAGATGGACCTCGGCGAGCTCGTGATAGTCGAGCCCCGCACGCCGGAGCCGACGTTCGTCGAGGCTGAACCCGAGCGGCTCGACGAGGTGCAAGGCTGCGCCGCTGTTGGCACACAGCCGGATCACCGCGCCGGTGTTGCTGGCGATCTCCGGCGCGACCAAGACCACCCGCAACATCTCGACTGGCTAGCACACGCTCGGTCAGCTCGCCGCGGACGCCCGTCGGGCGTCGACCCATCCGGGGCTCAGCGAAGCGTCGTCGTGGGCGAGGGCAGCGAGCTCGCTCCGGCCGCGCACGGCGAGCTTGCGATAGATCGTCGACAGGTGCGCCTCGACGGTGCGCGGACTGAGGAACATCCTCGTCGCAACCTCCCGATTCGATTCGCCGGCGACGATCCAGCGAGCGACCTGTAACTCCTGCGGGGTGAGCACGGCATGCGCCCGTCGTGCGGAGTTGGCCGGCTGCGCACCGGCGGCGGCGAGCTCCCGCTCGCAACGCTCGACCCAGACCGACATTCCCGCGCCGTCGAACCCGGCACGTGCCTCCAGCAATCGCTCGCGCGCTGCGCTCCGTCGCCGGCCACGACGAAGCCGCTCGCCCCACATCAGTAGTGCTCGAGCGCGGGCGATCGGATAGTCCGACTCGGTGAACAGCTCGGTCGATCGTTCGAACCATCCGACGGCCTGGTCGAGGTCGGTGGCGAGCTGGGCGGCGACACGGGCGTGGGCTGCGCTCAGCCAGGTCGACTTCGTCGTCCGGGCGAAGCGGTCGAGCATCTCGGCCTGCGCCTCGGCGACGTCACGCCGTCCCGTGCGCAGTGCAGCTTCGGCCAGATCGGCCTGCCAGAACAGCGCCGATCGCAGCCCGCCCGCAGACCACTCGTGCAGCGGGAACAACACGTCGAAAGCGTCCTCGAACCGCTCGCGGCTCAGCGCGTAGTAGCCGAGCGCCATCTGCGAGCTGACCATCGTCGCCTCGGTGCCACCAGCGGCGACCTCGACTGCGGTCGTCAGCACCGCCTCGTCGCCGAGCCCTGCCTGGGCGGTCGCCAGCCAGGGGATCGCCAGATGCCGCAGGCCGGCGAGGCCGAGCTCGTCGGCGAGCTCGACGGCCTGCCTCGCTGCCGCGGCCGTCCCGGCGAGGTCTATCCGGCTGAGACAGGTTGCCCGGGCAACGAGGAGGGAGGGGACGATCGAGGGGAGCCTTCCGCCGAACCGGCGATGGAGGTCGTCGGCCAGTTCGAGCAGACGCGCCGCGATGGCCGAGCCAGCCGAGCGAGAAGGCGACCGTCTCCGCGAGGAAGCGCAGGTCGGCGGTCGTCGGCCGCCCGCTGCGGATCGCGGCGATCTCCTCCGGCAACCGATCGGCTGCCGCCGGATCGTGGCGGCGAGCGGCGAGGACCGTGCGCAGCACCCGGGCATGGCGTTCTACCGGATCACCCGCCGCCGCTCGCGGTCGGCAGACGGTGGCGAGCAGCCGCTCTGCCTCGGCGACGTCGGACATCCGCAGCACGAGCGCGGATCCGGCGACGGCGGCAGCGTCTGCCCGGTCGGGATCGACTCCGCGCAGCCGCTCCGACAGCCTCGCCGTCAGCGAACGGGCCTTGCTCAGCTTCCCGGCGAGCAAGGCGATCTCGGCCTGCAGCTCGAGCAGGTCGTCTTCTGGCGCGCCGAGATCGCCGGCCTGGCTGGTCAGCAGCTCGGCGGTGCGCCCGGAACCGCTCTCCAGCGCCGCATGAGCGGCAGCGAGCAGCGCCTCGACCCGCTGCCGATCGTCGACGGCGAGCTCGACCACACGTTGGAAGCCGACGACGGCGCTCGCCCCCGCCCCACGCCGGCGGCTCTCGTGCGCAGCGGCGATCAGGTCGTCGGCGAGCTGCCGGTCCGGCCCGGTCGTCGCCGCAGCGCGGTGCCAGATCTGCGCCGGCTGGTCGGCGTCGAGCGCCTCGGCGATCCGAGCGTGCACCGCCCGGCGCGCCCCTGGCGGTGCCGCCCAGTACACCGCCGAGCGGGCCAACGGGTGGACGAAGCGGAAGCTGCGCCCACCGAGTTCGACCAGGCCGAGCTCTTCGGCGGCGAGCAGTTGCTTGGCGAGCAGAGGGTCCACGTGGTCGAGCTCGTGCTGCACGCCGAGCGCGGCGAGGACCAGCACCGCCGTGGCCGCCTCGGTCGGCAGCTGCCCGGCGATCGCGGCGAACCCGGCCTCGAGCTCGGTCCCGGTCGGCAGCGGATCCGGCAGTGGTGCGATACCGGTTCGCTGGGCGTCGCTCAGTCCGGCGACGATCCGGGTCAGCAACAGCGGATGGCCCTGGGCGTGGGCGCTGACTGCGCCGGCGACGTGCGGGTCGAGCCCGGCGTCGACGAGCACCGCGATCGCGTCGCTGTCGGGGAGGGGGCGGAGCTCGATCGTCCGCGGCAACCGCAGCCCCTCGTCCTGCCGGCGTTGGCTGGCGATCAACGCCACCGAGGTTCCGGCGAGCCGCCGACCGACGAAGGCGAACACCTGCTGTGAGGACGGGTCGAGCCAGTGGGCGTCGTCGAGCACGACGACCAGCGGCCGATGTCGTGCGGCCTCGGCGAGCAACGACAGCAGCGCCAGCCCGAGCGCCATCACGTCGGCGCCGCCCACGCCCTCGCCATCGTCGGGTCGTTCGAGACCGAGCGCGCCGCGCACCAGCGACGCCTGATGCGGTGGCAACTCGGCGGTGTGGGCGAGCAGTGGCGCGCAGAGCTGGGTGACCCCGGCGAGTGTCATCGTCCGTTCGGCCTCGGCACCTGCGGCGCGGACGATGCGGTACTCGTCGATCGGGTCGAGCTCGGCCAGCAGAGCATCGACAAGGGCGGTCTTGCCGATCCCGGCCACCCCCTCGATCAGCAGCGCTGCACCGCGCCCGGTCCGCGCCGCGTCGATGACCTCGCGCAGTTCCGCCAGTTCTGTGTGCCTGCCGCCTAGCACCGTTGGAACCTTACCGATCCGTCCGGCCCGTCGGCCCGCGGCGCGCGACGTTGCACGGGGTTTCACGGATGCGGCACGGGACACCGGCTGCGCACCGTGTGGTCGTGCGATGGACGCCGACCGACGCCGAGCGATTCATCGCCGAGATGGACCTCGGTCTCCGCGTCGGCGGTGCCGGTCCGCTCGTTCATCGGCTGGTCGACCTCGCCGACGGGTTTCCCGATCCGGCCTCGTGGTGCGTCGGCCTCGGCGAGCGCCGAGCGCTGTTGCTCGTCGCCGACGCCGATCGGCTGGCGGTGCTCGAGCGCGTCACCTGGTGAGCCGGTCGTGCGAGTGCAGCCGATCTCCGAGATCCGCGAGTTGGTCGTCGTCGCCAACGGGCTGAGGGTCGAGTCGGCGCTCGGCGGCCCGCTGCAGATCGAGTCCATCCCTCGCCACCAACTCGCCGCCTTCCTCGCCCATCTCGTCGGCCGGATCCCGGCCAGACGCTGACCACCCGCCCATCCAGCTTTTTCAGGAGCAGTCATGACCCAGTTCCGTTTCCGGTCCCGATCGCCGCGTCGACTCGCCCTCACCTGCGCGCTCGTCGGCCTCCTCGGCGCAGCCTGCGGTAGCTCGTCGTCCTCGTCGTCAGCAGACGACGAGGATCTGGTCGAGTCCACGGAGGCGGAGGTCGACCAGACCGACCCGACCGACGCTCCGACGACGACGACGGCGCCGTCGACGACCGCATCACCGACGACCGAACCACCGACGACCGCAACACCGGCGACTGCCGAAAATCCGGCGATCGCTGCGCTCCTCGCGCTCGATCATCCGATGGTGCTCGTCCGCCGGATCACCGAGGACGACGGGATCTTCTTGACGCCGGAGGGCAACGACCCTGTGATCGAGGCCCGGATCTACGAGTTCACCTGCGACGACGTCGCCTGTTCGAGCGTGACCCTCGGCTCGAGTTCGCTGTCCGGTGACGAGGCCGAGCCGTTTCAGGTCGGCTTCGACGGCACCACCCTCTCGGGAACGGACGCGAGAGTCGTTCCCTGCCTCGATCCGACGACCGGAGAGGCGACCGGTCCGGAGCTCACCGGCGACGCGTTGAACATCGAGATGACCGCCACCGACATCGGGACCGGCGTGCCCGTGTTCGAAGGGGTGTTCGTCCAACGGTACGAGAATCCCGGTTCGGCCGAGTGTCAGGCCGAGTCGACCGGGTACGTCGCCGATGCCTGGATGTTCGATGCGGCGACGGCGCCAGTGATCGAGCCGATCGAGGCGGTGTTCGGCGGCGAAGCGGACGTCCCCTCGGTCGAGCGCGGGATTCGACGGTGCACGCCTGCCGACGGCGCCTGCGACTTCGTCCTGCGCCAGACGTTCGACCGCATGCTGCCCGACGGTGGCGTGGTGAAAGCGTCGATCGACTGGCTGCTCAGCGGTGATCCGGTGTCGGGCTACACCGGGACGACGATCTACGACGAAGGCTGCCTCAGCGACGTCGATCGCTCGTTCGTCTCCGCCGACGCCTACGAGACGACCCACACCGTCATGCTCCGCACCTACGACGTCGCCTCCGGCGTGTTGATCGTCGACGAGCATCGCAGCGCCGTCCCGCTGGCGACCCTGACGCCGGAGCAGGCTGCGGTCTGCGCACCGTTCGAGCGCACCGTGAGCTTCGTCGGCCTGCCGATCAGCACCCCGCTGGCGATCGACTGGTCGATGCCGGCCGAGCCGTAATCGGCGATCAGCGTGGATCGCTTCCGCCCGGACTCGCGGTCCGGGGGGATCGGTCGGGCCCGATCTGTGGAGAAGTGTGCGCCACCGCTGCGCACACTTCTCCACATTCCGCCAGCTGGTACGGCCGAGACGACTCCGGGCCGGGTCAGTGGTCGGCGCCGGGGTTCTCCTGGACGAGTTCGATCAACGTGCCGAACGAGCCTTTCGGATGGACGAAGGCGACCGTCGTGCCCCGGCTGCCCGGCCGGGGTGCCTTGTCGATCGGGGTGGCGCCGGCTGCGACCATCGCCGCCAGCGCTGCGGCACAGTCGTCGACCCGGTAGCCGATGTGGTGCAAGCCCTCGCCCCGCTTCTCGATCGACTTGGCGATCGGCGAATCGGGGCGGGTCGCGGCG
Source organism: uncultured Actinomycetes bacterium (assembly GCA_963754705.1). GTDB lineage: Bacteria > Actinomycetota > Acidimicrobiia > Acidimicrobiales > Ilumatobacteraceae > JAWKHV01. The sequence goes on from CAVWGZ010000001.1 coordinate 511,602, forward strand.
GTCAGCTGGATGTAGCTGTCGGCCACCTTGACCAGCGCCTCCTCGACCCCGTCGCTGTCGACGATCTCGCGGTGGTGGACCTCCGCCCCGAAGGCCTGGGCGTAATAGGCGATCGCCGCCTCGAGGTCGCGGACGGCGATGGCGACGTGGTCGATCTCGGTCAGCAGCATCCCCTCATCGTGCCAGCAGACGCGACGCGTGGTGGAAGTTGCAGCGGGACGCTGCAACAACCTCCAAACTTCGGGGGTGGGGGGGAAGGGGTGGGGGGAGGGGTGGGGGAGGGTCAGCCGCCGTGGCGGCGGAACAGGGTGATCTTGTCCTCGCCGATCCGCTCCCGCTTCTCGGGATCGTCGATCCCCAACCCCTCTTCCGGCGCGAGGCAGAGGATGCCGAGCTTGCCTTCGTGCTCGTTGCGGTGGATCTTGAGCGCCGCCGCCCCGACCTCCGACAGCGGATACACCCCCGACAGCAACGGCTGGATCTTGCCCTGGTCGATCAGTCGGTTGGCCGCCCAGGCCTCGGCGTAGTTGGCGAAGTGGGACGACTTCAGCGTCTTCAGCTTCATCCAGAAGTGGCGGTTGTCGAACTCGACCATGAACCCGGAGGTCGCAGCACAGGTGACCACCGTCCCGCCGCGCTTGCAGGCGAAGATCGAGGCGCCCATCGTCTGGCGACCGACGTGCTCGAAGACGATGTCGGCGTCGTCGCCGACGAGCGATCGGACCTTCTTGCCCAGCCGGCGCCATTCACCCTCGTCCTGGGTGTGCTCGTCGGACCAGAAGCGATAGCCCTCCGCCCGGCGGTCGATCACCGCCTCGCAGCCGAGCTCGTTGAGCAGGGCGGCCTTCTCCGGTGAGGACACGATCCCGACCGGGGTGGCTCCGCCGTTGAGCACGTACTGGATCGCGTACCCGCCGATCCCGCCGGTTGCGCCCCAGACGAGGACGTTGTCGCCCTGCTTCATCCGCGCCCCGTTGTCCGAGACCAGCATCCGGTAGCTGGTCGAGTTGCACAGGGCGTTGACCGCGGCCTCTTCCCAGGTGAGATGGGTCGGCTTCGGCATCAGCTGGTTGGCCTTGACGATCGACAGCTCGGCGAGCCCACCGAAGTTGGTCTCGAACCCCCAGATCCGCTGGTTGGCGGCGAGCATCGAGTCGTCGTGGGCCGACGGATCCTGGTCGTCGACATGGTTGCAGTGGACCGTCACCCGGTCGCCGGGCTTCCAGTTGCGCACCGCCGAGCCAACCCGCAGCACGACCCCGGAGGCGTCCGAGCCGACGATGTGGTAGGGCAGCGCATGGCGGCCGCCCCACGTGCTCTCCTTGCCCAGCCGGTCGAGGAAGCCGAAGGTCGGCAACGGCTCGAAGATCGAGGTCCAGACGGTGTTGAAGTTGATCGACGAGGCCATCACCGCCAGGTAGACCTCGTCCGGGGCGAGCTCCGGTGTGGCCACCTGATCGACGTGCAGGCTCTGACGAGGGTCCTTGGCGGCGGATTCGACGCCGTCGAAGATCGCCACCTCGTCGCGACGGACGAATGCCGCCCGGTAGCTCTCCGGCAGTGGCAGCGCCGCCAGCTCCGCTCCGCCCGCTCCCGCCTGGATCGCTTCGAGGATCTGCTCCATGGGCGGACGTTACCGACGGGTAGGTAGACGGCCCAAAGCGCGACTACCGTCGATCACCAGGAGCGAGGACGAAGGGCGCGGGTCAGGCCCGCTGCCGACCATCGAAGAGGAGACGTCATGGCTGGTTCGTACATCGTCGCCGGAGCACGCACGCCGATCGGCAAGATGAGCGGTGCGCTCGCCTCGTTCAGTGCCGCCGATCTCGGCGGGATCGCCATCGCCGAGGCACTCGCTCGCGCCGGGGTCGCTCCCGACGAGGTCGACCACGTGATCATGGGTCAGGTGCTGATGGCCGGCCAGGGTCAGGTCCCCGCCCGCCAGGCGGCGGTGAAGGCCGGGATCCCGCTCAGCGTCCCGTCGGTCAACGTCAACAAGGTCTGCCTGTCCGGGCTGAACTCGATCTATCTCGCCGATCAGATGATCGCCGCCGGCGAGGCCGACATCGTCGTCGCCGGGGGGATGGAGTCGATGACCAACGCCCCGTACATCGCCGCCGGCGCCCGCAGCGGGTTCCGCTACGGCAACACCGAGCTCGCCGATGCGATCATCGCCGACGGGCTGTGGTGCGCGTTCGACGCCTGCCTGATGGGTCTCGGCACCGAGCGCTACACCGCCGGCGACATCTCCCGCGACGAGCAGGATGATGCGGCGATGAAGTCGAACCGTCGCGCTGCGGCGGCGATCGAGGCGGGCAAACTCGCCGAGGAGATCGTCAAGGTCACGATCCCCCAGCGCAAGGGCGAGCCGATCATCGTCGAGCACGACGAGGGCGTGCGGGCCAACACCACGATGGAGTCGCTCGCCGGGCTCAAGCCGGCGTTCGACAAGGCCGGCACGATCACCGCCGCCAACGCGTCGCAGATCTCCGACGGCGGGTCGGCCCTGATCGTGATGTCGAAGGCGGCCGCCGAGGCGCGCGGCGTGACCCCGCTCGGCGAGGTGGTCGGCTACGGGATGGTCGCCGGTCCGGACAACGCCTCGCTGCTCCACCAGCCGAGCCGGTCGATCTTCAAGGCGCTCGACCGGGTTGGGATGAAGGTCGGCGACGTCGACCTGTTCGAGCTCAACGAGGCGTTCGCCGCGGTCGGGATCGCCTCGATGCCGCGAGCTGGGGATCACCGACGAGATCACCAACGTCAACGGCGGGGCGATCGCCCTCGGTCACCCGATCGGGATGAGCGGCAACCGGCTGGCACTGACGATCCTCCACGAACTGCGTCGGCGCGGCGGCGGGGTCGGCGCTGCCGCCCTGTGCGGCGGCGGGGGCCAGGGCGACGCCCTGCTCCTGCGCACCCTCTGAGGGTCGTCACGACGGCTGCCGACGCCGGCCCGCGACTGCCGGCGACCTGAGCGGTTCGCCGGCGTCGTCGCGTCCCGGGCTGACGGACGACGCGCAGCCCCCACCGGGCGCGGTTGTGGCCGGCGGGAGTAGGTCGGAAGGTTCTAGCTTGACCCACTGACGGTCCGTTCGTGCTGGTCGCCCTGCATGGTCCCGTAGCGCAACGCCAGATCCGCGCAACGGAGGACCCAGGCGGTGACCGGCAACAACGAAGAACGGGCGAGCAAGGGACGCAAGTCGCCCTCGTCGCGCCTGTCGATCAACGGCGAGGATGCCTGGCGGTCCTGGCGCGACCTTCCTGCCGACGCCGACGCCGACTCCGACGGGGAACGGTCGGCGGACGGCAAGGCGCCGAAGATGCCCACGTTCGGTGGCTCGATGCTCGTCGTCGTCGCCCCGGTCGATCCGGCTCCGACCGCCGAGTCCCCGGGCTCTCCGGCAACCGACGGCCCGATCACCGATGTCGTACCGGTGCTCACCACGGGCGCTGTCGACCAGCCGGCCGACGCGCCCGGCGGACGGTCGAGCGCCCCTCGCCTGCCGATCCTCGATCGCCCGCAAGGTGACAGCTCGGCCCCGGCCTCCTCGGCGCCGACGCGCAAGCCGGCCGCCGACAGCGCCACGCTCGCCGAGGCGGTGTTCGTCCTCGACTCCGACGCAGTCGAGCGGACCCCTCGTCGTGCCCCGGCGAACGGCTCCCGCCGCAACCGCTCGGGAGCTCGGGCGCGCACCGGCGAGGACCCGCCGTCGGTCAGCGGACTGGTCGCCGACGCCGTCGCCCTGCTCGAGGCCCACGTCGCCCGGCAGCAGACCGACACCGAGGAACTCCTCACCACCCTCCACGAGCGGTACGCGACCCAGATCGCCAACCTCGACTCGCGCCTCGCCGACGAGGTCCACCAGGCCGATCGGGGGATCCCGAAGGACTTCGAGGACCGCGTCTACGCCAGCTTCATGCAGCTCGTCCAGCGGCTCGAGCTGCTCGAGCAGCGCCCGGAGCCCGCTGCGCCGGTCGCCGAGCCGGAGCCCCGGGCGGACGAGTCGAACGATCCGGCGGCGGCCGCCGTCACCACCTTCCTGCTCGACCAGCACGAGCAACTGGGCAGCCGCCAGGACGACCTCGCCGAGGCCCATCAGGGCCTGCAGGCCCGGGTCGAGCGGCTCGACGGCGAGCAGGCACGGCGCGACGCCGAGCTCCGGGCGCTCGTCGATCAACAGATCCAACTCGCCGAAGGGCAGCGGCTGCTCGCCGACGCCCATCGACGGCACGGCGACGACCTCGACGGTCGGCTCGCCGAGACCAGCGCCCGGATCGACGCGCTCGACGCCGAGCTCCATCAGCGGCTCGCCACCTTGCCGGCGATCGAGCACCGCGTCGCCGGCCTCGAGGGGCAGGCTCGACGAACAGCTCGCCGGGCTCCGCCGTCAGGTCGACGAACTCGCCGCCCGGTTCCCGGCGGTCGAGGACGCGGTCGAGCTCGCTCGTCGCACCTCCGGCGCCGTCGACGAGCTGCACGCCACGCTCACCGGCGTCGATCAGCGAGTCAGCGGCGAGCTCGGCGAGATCCGTCAGCAGCTCGGTGAGCTCGACGGTCTGCGTGAGTTGACCGAGCAGATCGGCTCCGCCGGCGAGCAGACGCGAACCCACCTCACCCACCTGCAGGCAGAAGGCGATCGGCGCGAGGCGCAGGTCGAGGCCCGGTTGGTCGAGCTCGAGCAGGTGCTCGGCGACGAGGCCGGTGTCGACCGTCAGTTGCTCCTCGACCGGATCGAAGAAATGGAACGGGGACTGGTGGAGCTCGATCCCGAGCGTTTCGCCAGCCGCTCCGAGTTCGACGCCCTGCGCACCCGCCTCGACGGCGAGCGGCGCGAGAGCTGAGCACGAGGTATTCGAATGGCACTCTTCCGACCCAAGCAGACCGCCGAGCCGACACCGGCGAAGCCGGCCGCCCCGACCAAGCCGGCTGCGCCGGCGCCGCCGGCAGGCGCGCCGTTCGCGCCGCCCGCAGCCGGCCCGGGCCTGGCGCCTCCGGCCTCCGCCCAACCCGTCGCCCCGGCGGGTGCGGTGCCCCCGCCGCTGCTCGCCACCCCCGCCGGCCCCGGCGCGCCGACGCTCCCCGGGCTCCCCAGCCGGTCCGCCGGTGGCCCGTCCGACGGTGGCCCCGCCGCCAAGCCGGCCAATGCGTCGGCGCGTGACGCCGCCCCCGACGCTCCCGCAGGGGCGGGCTCGCTCGACGGGCTGATCAAGCAGTTCGAATCGTCGAACGAGCAGAAGATCGCTGCCGCAGCTGCGCTGAGCGCGCAGGACGAGACGATCGCCGAGAACACGCCGGTGGTGATGGTCGTCAACACGCTCGTCGCCCAGGCGATCCGCGACCGAACGTCGGACATCCACGTCGAGCCGATGGACGATCGGGTGCGGGTCCGGTTCCGGATCGACGGCACCCTGGTCGAGAAGTTCTCGCTGCCGATCGCGATCCACCTCGCGCTGGTCAGCCGACTGAAGATCATGGCCGGGATGAACATCGTCGAACGGCGCCGTCCGCAGGACGGACAGTTCTCGACGACGGTCGACGGCAAACCGGTCGACGTCCGCGTCGCCAGCGTCGCCACCGTCTTCGGGGAGAAGGTCGTCCTCCGGCTGCTCGACAAGAGCAGGTCGCTGATCGGGCTCTCGCAGCTCGGCTTCCCTCGCGACACCTACGAGGACTTCTCGGCGATGGTCCACTCGCCGTTCGGGATGGTCCTCTGCGCCGGGCCGACCGGCGCCGGCAAGACGACGACGCTCTACGCCACCCTGCTCGAGATCAACTCGGCGGGGAAGAACATCGTGACCATCGAGGACCCGGTGGAGTACATCTTCCCCGGGATCAACCAGGTGCAGACGAACGACGGCGCCGGCGTCTCGTTCGCCACCGGCCTGCGGGCGATGCTCCGCCAGGACCCCGACGTGATGCTCGTCGGCGAGATCCGCGACATCGACACCGCTCGGATCGCGATCCAGTCGGCGCTCACCGGTCACTTCGTCCTCTCCTCCGTCCACGGCACCGATGCGGTCGCCGCCCTCCACCGCTTCCTCGACATGGGGATCGAGTCGTTCCTGATCGCCTCGGCGGTGATCGGGGTCGTCGGCCAGCGTTTGCTGCGCAAGATCTGCATCGACTGCAAGTCGCCGTACTCCCCCTCCCCGAGGAGCTCTCCTTCTACGAACGCCACGGCGGCTTCCACAAGACGCAGTTCTTCCGCGGTGCGGGCTGCGAGCGCTGCGCCGGAACCGGCTACCGCGACCGGCAGGGCATCTACGAGCTGCTCCGGATCACCCCCGAGCTGCGCCGACTGATCGTCGGCTGGGCGACCCAGGACGAGCTGCGCAAGCTCGCCGTCGCTCAGGGGATGCGGACGCTGGCGATGGAAGCGCTGGCGATGGTCGACAACGACATCACGACGATCGACGAGGTCGTCCGAACCTTGTTCGGAAGCTGAGGACACGATGCCCAGGTTCAAGTACGCGGCAATCGACTCGATCGGCGCGACCGTCGAAGGCGTCGCCAAGGGCGAGACGATCGGTTCGGTCCGCACCCTGCTGAAGCAGAAGGACCTCGTCCCGATCCGGATCGAGGAGCGTCGCGGCCGGCTCGACCTCGAGGTCACCGCCGAGAAGCTCAAGCGCAAGGAGCTGATGCACTTCAGCCGGCAGCTGGCGGTGTTCATCCACGCCGGCATCCCGATCCTCGACGCGCTCGACACGATCGCCGAGGAAGCGCAGGACCGGGTGATGCGCAAGGTGATCATCTCGATGACCGACCAGCTCCGCCAGGGATCGACCTTCTCCGCTGCGGCGCGCGAGCACCCCGAGGCGTTCCCGATCTGGTATCTCGGCGTGCTCGAGTCCGCCGAGCTGACCGGAAACCTCGACGACACCCTCGACAAGCTGGCGAGCTACATCGACCGCGACTTGCAGGCGCGGTCGCGGATCACCGCCGCGTTGATGTACCCGATGGTCGTCGTCGCCCTCTCGCTCGGCACGGTGGCGATCCTCGCCGGATTCGTCCTGCCGAAGTTCAAGGACCTGTTCGCCGAGCTCGACGCCGATCTGCCGATCGCGACGAAGATGCTGCTGGCTTTCGCCAGCCTGTTCACCGACCTGTGGTACGTCCCGGCAACAGGGGTACTGGTGACGATCGCGGTGGTCGTGTTCCTGATGTCGAAGCGGGGCAAGCCGACGCGCGACCGGTTGGCGTTGAAGGTGCCGATCATCAAGGGGATCGTCCACTACTCGATCCTCGAGCGGTTCTGCCGGGTCCTGTCGGCGATGCTCGAAGCGGGTGTGCCCCTGCCAGAGGCGATGCGGGTGACCACCGAGTCGACCAGCAACATCGTCTTCGCCACCCGGTTGGAGGAATCGCGCAACGCGATGATGCAGGGCGGCGGATTCTCCGAGCCGCTCGCCGAGACCGATCTGTTCCCCGGCGCGGCGAAGCAGATGTTCCGCGTCGGCGAGGAGACCGGCACGCTCGACGCCCAGCTGGAGATCGCCGCGATCTACTTCGATCGCGAGCTCGACGTGCGCGTCAAGCGGTTCGTCGGGTTGTTCGAGCCGGCGATGATCCTCTTCGTCGGTGGGATGGTCGGCTTCGTCGCGATCGCCTTGGTGCAGGCGATGTACGGCGTGCTCGGCGGCGTCCAATGACCGCGACGGCCACGGCGGAACCGCCCGAGGTCGACTCGTCGAGCCGCGCCGACGGGGGGTTCTCCCTGCTCGAGATCTCGGTCGCGGTGATGCTCCTCGGCCTGTCCGGGGTGCTGATCATCGGTGGTCTGTTCGCCGTCGTGCGGAGCTCGCGGGTCAACTTCGAACAGGCGCGGGTCGAGGCGGTGCTGTCGAACGCGGCGGAGCGGTTGAACGAGTGGGGCTACATCGCCTGCCCGCCGTCGAGTGGGTCGGGGAGCTACCTCGAGGTCGTCCAGAGCGCAGCCGGCCTGGTCGGATGGCCACCGTCGACGGTCTCGATCGTCGGGATGACCTACTTCGATCCGACGGCCGGCGGTTCGAACCCGTGGACCTCCTCCAACTCGTCCTCCGGCGGGTGCAATCCGACGCTGTCGTCGACCTCGCCGCGCACGCTGCAGAAGGTCGTCGTCCGCGTCGGCACCCCGTCGGGTTCCTACTTCCGACAACTCGAGGTGGTGAAGAACAATGTCGCGACCGGCACCGACTGAGATCCGCGCAGGATCGCGCCGGCGGGCGAGCGACGCGGGGATGTCCCTGGTCGAGATGGTGCTCGGTATCACCATCGCCGGGTTCGTCCTCGGGGCGATCTCGATGTCGATGATCGTCATCCTCCGCGCCGAGAAGCCGACTGCTTCGAGGATCACCGAAGCCACTGACGTCGCCTTCCTCCAGACCTATCTCCCGGTCGACTACTCGGCGGTGGTCTCGCGCAGCACCGAACCGACCGATCAGCCGATCGCCGGCAAGACGCTCCCGGGGACGAACGTGCTGAGCTTGATCCGCCACGTCTACGGGCCGTCGGGGACGACGACGATGACCGTCTCCTACCGGTACGTCAACGTCGCCGCCGACTGGCAGCTGATCCGCTACGAATGGGGCAATCCGAGCCGCCCGGGTGTCCTCGGCGACACGATCGTCGGCCACGAGCTCGCCGCCCCGCCTCCCGGCTGGACGGCGAACCAGGCGCCCGCCCATGCCGTGGCGATCACCGCCCAGGCGAGCGCAGATGGGCTGCTCGGCGACGACATGCAGGTCGTGTTCGCCTCCGGCAACGTCTTCACCACCAGCGGGACGGCACTCGCCGCAGGCGGATCGCTGCCGTCGGACTACTCCGGCGGTGGCAACGATCCGGTCGCCCTGCGCAGCAGGTGCGGCGGGCGGGTGACGCTCGTGCTCGACAACTCGGGCTCGATCAAGTTCGTGGGCGCCGGCCCGGCGCAGGTGCGCGACGCGGCGAAGGGGTTCATCGACGCCTTCACCGGCACCCCGACCGACATGAGCGTGACCCAGTTCTCGACGACCGCCTCGACGATCTATCCGTCGACGTTCGGCACGTACTTCTCGGTCCTCACCGCCGGGAACTCAGCGATCACCTCGGCCAAGAGCGGAATCGACGCGATGGCCTTCAGCGGCAACACCAACTGGGAGGACGGGCTGTACCGGGCGGCGCGCGACAACAGCGGCAACCCGCTCGCCGTGCAGCCGGAACTGCTCGTGTTCGTCACCGACGGCGACCCGACGTACATCCGCCCGTCCTCCTCGGCCAACGCGACCACGGCGACGGCGAAAGCGGTCGACGCGGCGAACTTCGCCCGGGCACACGGTGCGCGGGTGATCGGGATCATCGTCGGCGCCGGGGCCAACAGCTCGGCCTCGATCGGACGGCTGAAGCAGGTCGTCGGCGCCACCCAGTGGGACGGATCGGTCAACGGCTCCGGACAGGTCGTCGTCGGCAACGCGGCAACCGCCGACTTCTTCGTCGCCCCCGGCGGCAACTTCTCCCGGCTCGGCGAAGTGTTGCGCGCGGTCGTCGCCGGCGAGTGCGGTGGAACGGTCACCGTCCAGAAGCGGATCGAGGTCGGTGCGGTGCTCGAGGATCCGACCCAGACCTGGACCTACACCACCGAGACGGGGAGCCGCACCCTCGATCCGGACGAGGAAGCGGCGATCACCTTCGATTTCTCCTTCCCCACCGGTGTCGGCGAGAAGGCGGTCCAGATCACCGAGACGCCCAGCGCCGGGTTCAGCTACCACCGTGTCGAATGCACCAGCGGGGGAGCGACGCTGCCGGCGAACCGGATCAGTCCCGCCCCCAACGGTCAACCGGGCGTGGTCGTGACGATCACCCCCAACGAAGCGGTCTCGTGCACGTTCATCGGCAGGCCGGCATGAGCCGCAACCGCCGTCCCCTCCTCCGGTGGTTGCGCGGTCGCCGCCGACGCCGGGGCGACGACGAGGGCGCCGTGCTGCTGATGACGGTGATCCTGGTGCTCGTCGGCTCGCTGATCGTCGGCGGGCTGAGCACGTTCGCGGTCGCCTCGCTGCGCGCCCTGCCGACGGCGAAGAGCCGCACGACGAGGATCGAGGCGGTCAAGTCGGCGACCCGGATGGCGATGACGCTGCAACGCGACCTCGGTCCGTCGGGGTGCTTCGACGACATCTCCTCGTGGACGATCAACGGCCTGCCGGTGACCGTCTCGTGCGCCACGCTCGACTCCTACGCCACCGGCAACGACCGCTACGGGGTGGTCACGACGGCAGCGACGAACAACGTCGCCAGCCTCAGCGGGAAGACCGGCGGCTCGACGTTCCTCAAGGCGCTCACCGGCAAGCTGTACCTCAACGCCGGTCTGCTGAACGGCACGACCGCCGACCTCAATCCGTACAACACCTCGATCGAGACCTCGAGCTACACCTCGGTCAACTCGCCCGCGGCGCGCTACCGCGTCACCTCGACGGCGACTCCGGCGGGATGCACCGATCCACAGATCGTCGCCAGCGACGGGTTCGCCACGTCGCCGGGGACGCACACCTTGTCGTGCACCGCCGATCCGTGGTGGACCCGTGCCGGCGACATGGTCGACGGCAGTCGCGAGTACCCGCTGCTGTCACAGGTCCCGACCTACGTCCGTGACGGGTCGCTGGCGACGATCAACAGCTGCAAGATCTTCTACCCCGGGCGGTACGTCGGCACCGGCACCCTCAGCCTCAGCGGCGTCAACTACTTCGCCTCCGGCGTCTACTACTTCGAGCAGCCGATCTCGATCGCCGCCGGGGCGACGGTCGTGTTCGGCGAAGGCAAGTACAAGGGTTGCGTCTACGACACCGACGCCGCCTTCGCCCCGAGCGCGCCGAAGAGCCACGAGATCACCGGCAAGGGCGGGACGATCCTGCTCGGCAAGGCGGCGACGATCACCGTCGCCGGCGGTGCCAAGCTGACGATCAACCGGCGGGTGTCGAGCGCATCGAGCCGGGGCACCGAAGGCCAGGCGATCCACACCGTCTCGTTCGGTGTCGCCAACTCCACCGTCGAGATCCCCTCCGACCGGGTCAAGCTGGCCGACGGGAGCACCCAGGACGCCGCCGCCCATCAGATCTCGATCGGCTCGGCGGGCGAGACGGCAAGGTACAACGCCTCGACCCTGACCCCGTCGAACACGGCTCTGCAGATCACGCTCGCGTCCAACTCCGACGTGCTGATCGACGGCTACATCTTCACCCCCCACGCCAAGGTCGCCGTCTCGGCGGCGACCGGCGTGACCAACTATGGGTTGCGACTGAACGGCGGGATCGTCGGTTCGGGCGTGACGATCGACGTCGCCAACGCCCCGGCGACCGCCTCGAAGTGGCACGTCGGGATGCAGACCGAGGTGCTCCAGCGCAAGGTCCTGCTGGTCGCCACCGCACTGGTCGGTGGACACACGGTCGAATTCGCGCGGCGCTCGAGATCCACCAGGACAAGTCGTACGCGATCAACTACTGGACGGTGAAGGCGTGAGCCTCGAGCCGCTGCTCTCGGTCCCCCTCGCCGGGGTCGGGGCGATCTCCGGGTCGTTCCTCAACGTCGTCATCCACCGCGTTCCGGCGAAGGAATCGATCGTGCTCCCGCCGTCGCACTGCCCGACGTGCGACACCCATCTGGCGCCGGGCGACCTCGTCCCGATCGTCTCCTGGATACTCCTCGGCGGCAGGTGCCGGTACTGCGAGGCATCGATCTCCGCCCGCTACCCGCTGGTCGAAGGATTGACCGCCACCTTGTTCGTCCTCGTCGGCTGGCGGATCGGGCTGAACGCTGCGCTTCCCGCCTACCTCGTCCTCGCCGGCTTCCTGGTGGTGTTGTCGATGATCGACATCGACACGACCACCCTGCCTCGCCGGCTGATCTACGGCTGCGCCGCGAGCGGAGCGGTGCTGCTCGGCATCGCCTCACTGGTCGACGACACCTGGCACCGGCTGCGCTGGGCGGCGATCGGGGCCGTCGCGGTCTACGTCGCGTTTCGTGCCCTCCACGCCGCCGCCCGCGGCGGGTTCGGCTACGGCGACGTCCGCCTCGGCGCCCTCCTCGGCGGCTACCTCGGCTGGCTGGGGATGTCGTATGTGCCGATCGGGATCTTCCTCGGATTCGTTCTCGGCTCTTTCGTCGGGCTGGCCCTCATGGTCAGTGGTAGCGCTTCGCGGCGGACAGCTCTGCCCTTCGGGCCGTTCCTCGCCGCCGGCGCGCTGGCCACGATCGCCGCCGGCCCGGCATTTGTCGAAGCTCTCTGGTGGTTCTGAGAAAGGGACATGACATGGCGATGCTCACCTCGATCGATTCGACCCTCGGTCGATATCTGCAACTGGTGTGGGATCGTGGCGCGTCCGACCTGCACCTCACTGCCGGCTACCCGCCGGTCGTGCGCGTCGACGGAATGCTGATGCCGATCGAGGGCGAGCCGAAGCTGCTCCCCCCCGACGTCGCCCGGATGATCCGCTCGTTGTTCACCGAGGACCACTGGCGCAACTACCTGCAGAACAAGCAGCTCGACTTCTCGTTCTCCTGGCAGGGCACCGGCCGGTTCCGCGGCAACGCCTATCAGCAGCGCGGTGCACCTGCGCTCGCCCTGCGCGGCATCCCGTTCTCGATCCGCACGCTCGAGGAACTCAACGCCCCGAAGGGCGTCCACCACCTCCTCAACCAGCCCTACGGGTTGGTCCTCTGCGTCGGGCCGACCGGCTCGGGCAAGTCGACCACGCTCGCCGCGATGGTCGACTGGATCAACGAGTCGCGGGCCTGCCACATCCTGACGATCGAGGATCCGATCGAGTACCTCCATCGCCACAAGCGGTCGCTCGTCAATCAGCGCGAGGTCGGCGAGGACACGCCGTCGTTCTCCGAGGGGCTGCGTGCTGCGCTGCGCGAGGACCCCGACGTGATCCTCGTCGGCGAGATGCGCGATCTCGAGTCGATCGGGATCACCCTCAGCCTCGCCGAGACCGGCCACCTGGTGTTCGCCACGCTGCACACCAACGACGCCTCCCAGGCGCTCGACCGCATGATCGACGTGTTCCCGGCCGAGCGTCAGCGACCAGATCCAGATCCAGCTCGCCGGATCGCTGATGGGGATCATCTCCCAGCGGTTGCTCCACGCCGTCGGCGGTGGTCGGACGGCGGCCTACGAGGTGCTCGTCGCCAACGACGCGATCCGCAACCTGATCCGCGAGGGCAAGACCCGCCAGATCCGCAACGTGATCACGACCAACCGGATCGAGGGGATGCAGACCCTCGAGCACGACCTCAACCGGCTCGTCGCCGCGGGCAAGATCTCCTACGACACGGCGATGAACATCGCCACCTACCCGAAGGAGATCGTCGCCCGCGGACCCAATCCGCAGCTGCTCGCCGCGATCGAATCGGGTCAGCCGCTGCAGAACGGCTTCGGTAAGCCGTTGCCGCCGCCGGCCCACGCCGGCAAGCGCTGATCACGGCCGCCGACCCGTGGCGACCAGACGCGAGCTCCCCTACGTCACGATCGGCGCGGCCGTTCCCTGCCCGGCGGGCTGGGCGCTGCTCCCCGGTCGGTTGCTCGGCGCGACCGTGCTCGCCGAGGAGCCGCGTTCGGTGCGGACCTTCGCCGAGGTGCTCGACAACCGACCGGCGTTCGAGGCCCTCGCCGTCGGCGCGCCGTTGGCGTTTCCCGACGGTCCCGTCGGCGGCAACCGCGCCGCCGAGCTCGAGGCCGGCGGCGGGCTCGGCTGGCCGCGCCGGCTCGCGCTCGAACCGGTGCCCTCGCGGGCGGCGGTGCTCGCCCCGAGCTTCGAAGCGGCGAGGGAGCTCGAGCCGTGGCTGACCCGTCTCGCCTACCGTCGGTTCCGCTGGTACCGCGAGGTGGAGCAGGAGATCCAGCTCTACCACCAGCGCAAGGTGTTCGCCTGCTCGGCCGAGCTGACGTTCCAGATGCTCAACGCCGAGCAGCCGCTACGGACCTCGCGCCACACCGTCGAGGGTCAGCGCGAACGGCTGGCGCTGGTCGAAGAACGGATGCCGGGGATCACGATGACGGCGAACACCGCTCGCTTGCGCGGCGTCGGGTTCCGCCACCTGGTCGAGCTCTCCGGGCTGTTGTGGACCGCCCGGAGGATCTCCGGTCGGGTGCTCTCCCGCGTCCCGTCCGACCCGGAGTGGACCGACCTCGGCCTGCGGATGGAGTTCGTCAGATGAAGCGCCGCAACGAGCACGGATTCAGCATGATCGAGTTGCTGGTGGTGATCGTCGTCCTCGGCGTGCTGTCGACGGTGGTCGTGCTCGGCGTCGCCGGGATCACGGACCGGGGCAAGCGTTCGGCCTGTCAGGCGGACTACGAGACGACCGCCAACGCGGTCGAGACCCACTACGCCCGGACCGGGGAGTACCCGATCGATCAATCGCAGATGGTGGCCGACGGGATCCTGCGCTCCCCGTCGTCGAAGTACGGGCTGTCGCCCGATCGTCCGGGAGATGTCGATCCCCGCCAGGGATCGAGCTGCTACTACGACCCCGACGACGATCGACCGGACAACGCGCCGTACACGACGGTGAACCGCGTCCTCTCCTGAGGTTCGGGCGCCGGTCGACAACATGACTGGGGCACCACACATCCAGTTGGTAGCGGGCGGACAAGCCAACTCGAGGTGCAGTGCCCCAGATGGGGTGTCCCGAGCGGCTTCGGCGTTCGACGTGCCGTTCGGGGCGATCAGTTGTTGCGGTTAGATTACGAACATTGCGTCGACATGTCAAGTGTTACGGCAACAATTTCAGCGTTCCTCTGCTCGTTTGACGCACGGTGGTCACAGGAACCTCAAAGCTTGCCGGTGTCTTAAACACACAGAGTAATGGATATGCTACTGTGCGTGTGGGCGGCGGACGCCCACGCACCCCCCGGTGCGCAAGGCACAAGCACTGACCATTTCCTAGGCGGGAGGTCCCCAGTGGACATCGAAGTTGGCGAGGACGTTCGTCCGCAGCCCCAGAAGAGCGACAAGGGTTTCACCCTGATCGAGCTGCTGATCGTGATCGTGATCCTCGGCGTGCTGTCGACGGTCGTGGTCCTGTCGGTCGGCGGAATCACCGACAAAGGCAAGAAGTCGTCGTGCAAGGCGGACTACAACGCTCTTGCGACCGCTGTCGAGAGCTACAACGCTCAGAACGGCGTCTACCCGGTCAACCAGACGGTCCTGGTCACCGACAAGTTCCTGCGGACCGCGTCGACCAAGTACACGGTCGTGTCGCCGGTCGGCGGGGCAGCAGCGAGCGGGGACGTGGACCCGGTGGCCGGTGTCACCGATGCCTGCACGTTCGACCCGGACGACGGCGTCAACGTCTGATCCTTCGACCCCTCGGATCGATCACGGGCCGGCCCTTCGGGGCCGGCCCGTTCGGCGTTGTCGGGACCGGTCGGTCCTCAGTCGACCGCGCGGCGGCCTTCCAGCGCCCGGCCGAGGGTCAGCTCGTCGGCGTACTCGAGATCGCCGCCGACCGGTAGCCCGCTGGCGATGCGGGTGACCGAGATCCCGATCGGCTTGAGCAGTCGGGCGAGGTAGAGCGCAGTCGCCTCGCCCTCGATGTTCGGGTTGGTGCACAGGATCACCTCTTCGATCCCGTCCAACCGGCCGAGCAGCTCACGCACCTTGAGCTGTTCCGGGCCGATCCCCTCGATCGGGCTGATCGCACCGAGGAGCACGTGGTACTGCCCCCGGTACTCGCCCGTCTTCTCGACCGCGATGATGTCGCGGGCTTCCTCGACCACGCACAACAGCGTCGTGTCGCGGCGGTCGTCGAGGCAGATCCCGCACAGCTCGCCCTCGCTGACGTTGAAGCACCGAGCGCAGAAGCGGACCTTGGCCTTCGCGTCGCTGATCGCCAGCGCCAACCGGGTGGCGTCGTCGACCGGCATCTTGAGCAGATGGAAGGCGATCCGCTGGGCCGACTTCGGCCCGATCCCCGGGAGCCGGCCGAGCTCGTCGATCAGCGCCTGGACCGGCGCTGCGTAGGTTGCGGCCACTCAGAGCTCCTCGTCGACGAGTTCGGCGCCGGGGAAGGCGGCGGCGAGCCGGTCGATGCCGTGCACTCCCGCATCCTTCGGCGCGTCGACCAGCTCGGCGATGTCGATCGCCTCTTCCGGTTCGTCGGTCTGCGGTGTCGGGCGGTTGATCGGGCGCACGTTCGACAGCGGCGCGTCGCGCTCGTCGGCGATCGCCGCCGCCCGGGCGTCGACCACCACCTCGAGGCTGATCGGGCGTCCGTAGTGGGCGCTGAGGGCGCGTTCGATCTCGGCCCGCTGGTCCTCCCCCTTGCGCCGCATCATCTCCGAGGGGAGGGCGAAGACGACCTTGCCGTCGCGCACCTCGATGAACGTGCCGGCGCCGAGCACGGCCTTGGCCACCGGGCGGCAGGCCGCCGCCGCCGCACTGTGGGCCTCGGCGAGTTGGTCGGGCCGCAGCGACGCCTCGCTCGCCGCCGTCGGCGGGTTGCCCGCCGTCGGGCGTTCGATCCGGGCCTGGTCTCCGCTTGCTGCCGGGCGTTCGGCGGCCGGCGAGCGGGCCGGTGGCGAGGGCTCCGCCGGTGGCGACGGCTCGCGCCGCGGCGTCGGGTCGGTAGGTGCTGGCGGAGTCGGTGCCTGCGCGTCGCCCGGCGGTGCCGGCGCCTCGGCGACCGGCCGCAGGGCGCGTCGGGGGGTCGGGTCGGCGGGCTCGACGACGCTCGGATGGAGGCTCGACTCGCTCGGTGGCGCGCTGGGCGGGGGGTCGCGTCGGGCCCGCCCGCCGAGCACCGCCCGGCCGGTCGACGGATCGCGCGGCGGAGCCGCCGCCGGTGCTGCGGGCGCGGCGGCAACGCCCTTGGCAAGTTGTTGCTCGAGCTTCTCGATCCGGGCGACGAGCGCGCCGATGCCCGCGTCGGCGTGGACGTTGGTCAGCTTCACCAGGGCGACCTCGAGCAGCACGCCGCGGATCGGGCGAGTGGCGCATCTCGACCAGGATCGTGCCGAGGGTTTCGATCGCCCGCACGGTCGGAGCCGGGCCGAGCCGTTCGGCGAGCTCACCGACCTGCTCGGCGCGGTCCGCCGGGAGCTGGACGAGCTCGGGGGCCATCAGGCACAGGAAACAGTCGCGCAGGTGGGCGACCAGCGATTCGGCCAACACCCGCGCATCTCGACCCTGGCTGATCGACGCGGCGACGGCAGCGAGGACGCGACCGGGATCCTTCTCGATCAGCGACTCGACGAACTCGTCGAGCGGTGTCTCCTCCGGCGAGATGCCACCCGAGGAGGCGACCAGCTCGAGTGCCGAGAGGGTGTCGCGCGCCGAGCCGCCGCCGCGACGGAGCACTGCGGGGATCGCGGTCGTGTCGACCTCCAACCCGGCATCGTCGATCAGCCACTTGACGTGTGCCTCGAGCACGTCCATCGGCAGCAGCCGGAACTGGAGGTGCTGCGTGCGCGAGCGGATCGTCTCGGAGACCTTCTGCGGGTCGGTGGTGGCGAGGACGAACACGACGTGCGGCGGGGGCTCCTCCAACGTCTTGAGCAACGCCGCCTCCGCTGCCTTGGACAGCATGTGGACCTCGTCGAGGATGTACACCTTGTGTCGGCCGGGGGTGCCGAGCATCGCCTTGTCGATCAAGTCGCGCATCGCGTCGACCCCGTTGTTCGATGCCGCGTCGAGCTCGTGCACGTCGTAGCTGGTGCCGACCTCGACCGCGAGGCACGAGGGGCACTCGCAGCACGGTTCACCGCCGGTCGGGTTCTCGCAGTTGAGCACCTTGGCGAGGATCCGGGCGGAGGTGGTCTTGCCGGTACCACGCGGGCCCGAGAACAGGTACGCCTGTCCTTCGCGATGATTGACCACCGCGTTGCGCAAGGCCAGCACGACGTGGTCCTGACCCTTGATCTCGCTGAACCGACGAGGTCGGTAGCGGCGGTACAGCGACTGGGTGGCCATCGTCGGCGAGCCTAGCGAGGGGGTGTGGCGGGAGCGGTCGGCGGCGCTCGGTGACCAGCGGGTCGTCTCGACCCTCCCCCACCGCGACAGGTGCCGCCACTACCGTCGTGAAGGACATGTCGGTCCGTCGCGCCTTCACCTTCGTGGTCGCCGTCCTCGGTGCGATGCTCCTCTCGTCGGGGATGCCATCGGCCGGTGCGTCGACGTCGATCGGCACCACCCTCTCCGATCTCTCCGAGCCATCCGACGGCCAGACGCTCGCCGTCTCCCCGGCCCAGTTGTCGCTGGTCTTCACCGTCGAGCTGACCCAGCCGCCGGGGGTCGTGCTCCAGGATTCGGAGGGCAACGCAGTGGCCACCGTCGGCGCCGTCGTCGCCGGCAACGACGCCCGGACCTGGTTCCTACCGATCACCGCCACCCTGGCGAACGGGTCGTACAAGGTGAGCTGGAAAGCGGGAGTCGAGGCGGCCGGCTCGTTCGTGTTCTCGATCGGCACGCCGATCGACGGAGCGTCCGACGGATCGGCGGGCGACGACGCCGGTGGATCGACCACGGCTGCGGGCGCGCCGGCGACCGGCAGCTCCGGCTCGTCCAGCGCACAGACGCCGAAAGCGGTCAACGTCGTCGCCCGCTGGCTGGCCTACCTCAGCCTCGGCGCGTTGCTCGGCGGGCTGGCGTTGATCGCCGCCGCCTGGCCCGACGGGGTCGAGTACGTCCTCACCGTTCGTCACTTCCGGCTGGTCTGGGCGGTCGCCTTGGCGGCGACCGTGCTCAACGTGATCTGCACCCGGGCGGTGGTCACCGGCGAGTCCCTCGCCTCGTCGGTCAGCCCCTCCGGATGGAGCGACCTGACCGACACCACTGCCGGGTTGGCGCTGCTCGCCCGCCTGGTGCTGGTGGTCGGTTCGGCCTGGGTGGCGTTCGGGCCGGAGCGTGTGGTCGACGAGGCGACCCAGATCCCGGCGCTGCTCGGCCCGGCGTTGGCGGTGGCGACGTTCGGCTTCACCCGGGCGACGGACGGGATCGACCTCGTCCTGGTCCCCGCCGGGGTGCTCCACGTCGTCGGCTTCGCGGTCTGGTTCGGCGGGCTGGTGCTGCTCTGGCGAGTGGTCCTCGCCGGCTCCGGCGGCCGCGACCTGGTCGACGCGATGCGCGGCTTCGGCCGGCTGGCGAACGTCTCGATGCTCGCTGTCCTCGCCAGCGGGGTGCTGCTGACGATGAGGCTGCTCGGAGGGCTCGGCGCGCTGTTCGACACCGGCTACGGCCGGTTGCTGTTGCTCAAGGCCCTGCTCGTCGCCGGGATGGCCTATGCCGGGGTGGTCAACCGACAGACGGTGGCGGCGAGGATCGGCGGACACGACTCGATGCCGGGACGGACGGCGTACCGATTCCGCCGGGCGATCGGCAGCGAGATGCTCGCCGGGGTGCTCGTCCTCGGGCTGACCGGATGGATGGTCGGCAGCGTTCCGGAAGGGCTCGGGGCCTCGGCGATCACCGGCGACTACACCCGCCCGACCCTGAGCGTGCGGCTCGACAACGACGACTACGACGTCGAGGTCGGTCTCGGCCCGGCGACCGTCGGGCTCAACGACATCGAGATCAACGTCAACTCGCCGGCGAGCGGCCTGGTCGAGATGAAGCTCCGCTTCGATCCGGTCGACGCCTACGTCGAGAGCGTGGTGATCTCGGTCACCGACGAGCTGCAGGGGCGCGGTCAGCTGGTCGTCCACGACGTTCCGCTGAACTCCGCAGGGCAGTGGCGGGTGACGGCGACGGCCCAGTCGATCTCCGGTCAGCTCGGCGGGACGCAAGCCGTGTTCACCGTCGGTGCGGCGCCGGGGACGGTGGTCTCGACGACCGTGCCGGCGGCGGCTCCGGTCAGCTCGACGGGCTGAACAGCGAGGCGAAGGCGACCGGCTCGGCGACGTCGAGCTGGTCGTAGGTGCAGCTCTCCGGGGTCCGATCAGGGCGCCAGCGGATCAGCCGGACGCCGTGGCGGAACCTGCCGCCCTGCAGCTGACCGAAGGTCACCTCGGCGACCCGCTCGGGGCGGATCGGGACCCAGGAGAGGTCCTTGCCGGCGTTCCACCGGCTGTGCCCGCCGGGCATCCGCACCTGCTTGTCCGCCTGCTGGCGGGCGGCCTCGGCCATCGCTTCGATCCAGCCCTGCCACGGGTGGCCCTCGACCGCGTCGTGGGTCAGTGGTTCGAGCTCGTCGAGCAGTTCGGTGCGGCGCTTGACCGTGAACGCAGCGGCGACGCCGACATGGTGGAGGCTGCCCTCGTCGTCGAACAGGCCGAGCAGCAGCGAGCCGACCCCCTTGCCGTCCTTGTGGATCCGGTAGCCGGCGACGACGCAGTCGGCGCTGCGTTCGTGCTTGACCTTGACCATCGTCCGCTTGTCCGGGGTGTAGGGACCGTCGAGCCGTTTGGCGATCACACCGTCGAGCCCGGCGCCCTCGAAGCGGCCGAACCAGCTCTCCGCCACCGCCGGGTCGGTCGAAGCGGGCGTGAGGTAGACCGGCGGTCGGGCGTCGGCGAGGAGCGACTCGAGCCGTGCCCGCCGGTCGCCCATCGGCGCCTCGAGCAGCTCGACGCCGTCGAGCGCGAGCAGGTCGAAGGCGACGAACGAGGCGGGCGTCTCGCCGGCCAGCCGACGGATCCGCGACTCGGCCGGATGGATCCGCTGCAGCAGTGCGTCGAAGTCGAGCCCGGTGTCGCCGGGCAGGACGATCTCGCCGTCGACGACGCACCGGTCGGGGAGCGCGCCGCGCAAGGGCTCGAGCAGCTCGGGGAAGTAGCGGGTGAACGGCCGGTCGTTGCGGCTGGTCAGCTCGAGCAGGTCGCCGTCGCGCACGACGATGCAACGGAATCCGTCCCACTTCGGCTCGTACAGCCACCCGTCTCCGACCGGGATCTTCTCGGCGGACTTGCACAGCATCGGTGCGATCGAGCTCAGGTCCATCCCCGTCATCATGCCCGGCCCCGCCCGACCCCTCCCTCCCCCCGGAAGTTTGGAGGTTGTTGCAGCGGTGGACTGCACGAACCACCGCAGTTCACGGACTGCGGGGTCAATCGAGGGCGATCGCCTGGATCTCGCCGACCGTGACCGGCAGATCGGTGGTGGTCGTGATCGGGGCCAGCCCGCCGGTACCACCGCTCGAGTCGATGTAGATCACGGTCCAGACGATCGACAGTGCGGCGTCGAACGCCGTGCCGTCCGGTGCGGTGCGCGACGAGTGGGCATAGGCGTACATGCACTCGGACACGGCCTCGTCGCCGTCCTCCTCCGTCCACCGGTCACCCGGTCCGTCGCAGGCGACCGGCTCCGACCCGTCGCCGGGATCGAACGACAGCACGGTGGGGGTGGCGGTGACGGTCGCCCAGAGCGTCGTGTCGCCGGCACCGGTGGGCACCCAGGCGGTGACCGAGACCGGGCGCCACGCCGCCGGGTCGGTCCAGAACCAGGTGCCGACACCGACGTACACCTGGCCGGCCGGCGGAGCGAGGCCGGCGGGCGGCGGATGGAGCCGGTCGGCCAGGTTGCTCAGCGCGGGGTGCCCCGGTGCGGGCGGGGTCGGCGTGCCGACCCAGATGCCATAGCCCGCTTCGCCCGGACAGGTCTTGGTGTACGCCGTGTACCAACGTCCGTCGCGGTAGACCCGTTCGTCGCGCGGTCGCCGTCGAAGCGGACGAAGGTACACGACGTTCGTCGTCCGTTGTACGGCCCGGCGTAGGTGTAGGCCGTGACCCAGATCGACGCCGCCACCGGATCCGACCCACCGCTCGCGCCCGTCGGCGACTCGGACGGCCCACCGCCGGCGTGGGCAACCGGGACGACAAGCGCCGAGCACAGGCCCCAGGCGACGGCGACCCGACGGATCACGCCGGACACGAGCGCTCCCATTCCCAGCGGCCGAGCTTGGTCAGCTCCCACACCCGCCAGCCGATCTCCGTCAGCCGGAGGTCGACCCGGACGCGGATCGACCAGACCAGGTCGTTGACCGCCATGTCGATCCCGGTGCCGCTCAGCGCAGCCGGGAGCACGAGCGTGCTGGCGTCGACATAGCAGCTGACGATCGTCGCCGATCGGCCGTCGGGAGCGAGATCGATCGCCTCGACGGTCGGCCCCGCTTCGGGGCTGAGACGGAGCTCGTAGCCGTTGCGCAGGTAGAAGTCGAGCAGTGCCCGGGTGCGTTCGAGGTCCGGACTGCCCGGCGCGGAGAACGTCGTCGGATCGCACGTGGTCGGCGTGGTCAGACAGACCTCGAGTGCCGCAGCGATCTCGACGTAGGCGGCGGCCACCCGGTCGGGATCGGGGGCGGCGACGATCGGCGTCGGCGGAGCTGTCGCTTCCGTCGCACCTGCCGCCGACGCTGCCGTCGCACTCGTCGTCGGCACCGGCAGTGCCGTCGTCGGTGGCGGCGCGGTCGTGATCGCGGTGGTGCCAGCCGTCACCGGCGCGCCGGCGACGACCGGCGCAGCGGCCGCAGGGACGGTCGTCGCGCCTCCGGCGCAACCCGCAAGGGCCGTGCCCGAGCACAGCAAGCACAGCAGCAACGCTGTCCGACGCATACGACTCCGTCCTTCGTACCGAGCATCGAGCCCGGCGACAGGATGACGTCGGGCACCACTCAGCAGTGCTCGAACCCACCCGAACCGGCAATCCGGCCCACCCGCCGGGTCAACCGATGCTCACCGCCGTCCCCGAACCGCGCCCCCGCCGACACCGCGCGCGCAGCGCAGCCTGACCGCCGCATGAGCCGGTCGCGAGCGACCGACCGGCGCTGCGTCCGGGGCCGGTCGGCGAGCCACGCGACCCGCTTCCCCCGTCGCCCGCCGACCGATCCGCCGACGCCCGGCGGCCGCCGCTGTCGCTCGCCGACCGACGAGCGGGTGCGTAGCCGCCGGTACTCGCCGACCGAACGGGGCAGTGGGCCGAACGGCACGTCGTGGTCCGCACCGGCGCGGATGGGCCTCGCGTCCCGGCGCGTGCCGCCGGGGCATCAGGAGAATGGCGACGGTGCGCGTGCGAACGGCGGTGATGCTCGGCCTGGTGGCCTCGACGGTGCTCGCCCTCGGTGACGACGGGGTGCTCCCGGCAGCGATCGTGTTCGTCGTCGCCTCCGTCGCCGCCGTCCATGTCGATCTACGCGAGCGACGGTTGCCCCATCGGATCGTGCTCCCGGCGATCGCCGTGGTGCTCGCCGCCGATGCCGCGGTGGTGCTCGTCGCCGGCGGTGTCGACCGGCTGGGCAGCGCTGCGCTCGGAGGACTGGTCGCCTTCGGCGCGATGTTCGTCCTCCATCTGATCTCGCCGACCGGCCTCGGGTTCGGGGACGTCACCTATGCCGCCCTGATCGGCTCGACCCTCGGCTGGTTCGGTCTGCCTCGGGTCGGGCTCGCGCTCGCCCTCGGACTCGGCGCCGGCGCCCTGCTCGCCGGTCCGTTGGTCTGGGTGCTGCGCGAGCACGCGGTGCGGCGGGAGATCGCCGGCAAGCCCCCTCACCTGCTGACCGTGCCGCTCGGCCCGGCGCTCGCCGCCGGCGGCTGGGTCGCCCTGTGCTGGGGCGGGACGATCGGCAGCTGGATCACCGGCTGAGACCGCCGACCAGCCGCCGTCGCCTCCATGCGGGCCGGTACCGGCCGCGCAGCTGAGTTCGGCCAGGTGAGCAGCAATTCGATGCACGACAAGCTCGAAGACCTCCAACAGCGTCGTGAGCAGGCGTTCAACGCCGGTTCCCCCCGTTCGGTCGAGCGGCAGCACGCCAAGGGCAAGCTGCTGGCCCGGGAGCGGATCGACTACCTGCTCGACCCGGGCTCGCTTCCACGAGCTCGACATGCTCGCCCGTCACCGGGCCGATGCCGCCGGGCTCGACGAGCGTCCGTACACCGACGGTGTGATCACCGGCTGGGGCACGATCGAGGGTCGCAAGGTGTTCGTGTTCTCCCAGGACTTCACCGTCTTCGGCGGCGCGCTCGGTGAGGTCTTCGCCGAGAAGATCCACAAGCTGATGGACATGGCGCTCAAGGTCGGCGCGCCGGTCGTCGGGCTCAACGACGGCGCCGGCGCCCGCATCCAGGAAGGCGTCGTCGTCGCTCGCCAGCTACGGCGGGATCTTCTATCGCAACGTGCTGTCCTCCGGGGTGATCCCGCAGATCTCGGTGATCCTCGGACCGTGCGCCGGAGGCGCCGTCTACCGCCCGGCCATGACCGACTTCATCTTCATGGTCCGCGAGTCGAGCCACATGTTCATCACCGGCCCGGACGTGGTCAAGACGGTCACCGGCGAGGAGGTCACGCTCGAGGAGCTCGGCGGGGCGATGTCGCACGCCTCGAAGTCGGGCGTCGCCACCTTCGTCGCCGCGGACGAGAAGGCCGTGCCTCGACGACGTCCGGTTCCTGCTGTCGTTCCTGCCCTCGAACAACCTCGAGGAGCCACCGATCGGCGACCGGGCGACGACCCCGAGCGGCTGTGCGCAGCGCTGCTCGACATCATCCCACCGTCGCCGAACCAGCCGTACGACATGAAGAAGGTCATCAAGGCGGTCGTCGACGACGGCGAGTTCTTCGAGTACTTCCCCCACTGGGCGAAGTCGATCGTGTGCGGGTTACGCCCGGGTCGACGGCAAGCCGGTCGGCATCGTCGGCAACCAGCCGATGGTCCTCGCCGGGGTGCTCGACATCGAGTCCTCGGAGAAGGCGGCCCGGTTCGTCCGCACCTGCGATGCGTTCAACGTCCCGTTGATCACCTTCGTCGACGTTCCCGGCTTCCTGCCCGGCGTCGACCAGGAGTACGGCGGCATCATCCGCCACGGCGCCAAGCTGCTCTACGCCTACTGCGAGGCGACGGTGCCGCGCATCCAGATCATCACCCGCAAGGCCTACGGCGGCGCCTACGTGGTGATGGACTCGAAGTCGATCGGCTCCGACCTGTCCTACGCCTGGCCGACCGCCGAGCTGGCCGTGATGGGCCCGCAGGGCGCGGTCGAGATCGTCTACCGGCGCGAGCTGCAGCAGGCCGCCGACCCGGTCGCCCGCCGCGCCGAGCTCGTCGCCGAGTACACCGAGCGGTACGCCAACCCCTACGCCGCGGCCGAGCGAGGGATCATCGACGACGTGATCGACCCGGCCGAGACCCGCCGCAAGATCGTCGCCGGACTGGCGATGCTGCGCACCAAGCGCGAGGAGCTGCCCCGCCGCAAGCACGGCAACATGCCGCTGTGAGCTGGGAGGCACCCACCGGCCAGATCCCGCGTCCGGCACCAGCGCTGCTGCACGGGCTGGAGGCCCATCCCTCGCCCTCGGCGGAGGAGGCGGTGGCGATCATCGCGGCGATGGAAGCGTTGTGGCC
Source organism: uncultured Actinomycetes bacterium (assembly GCA_963754705.1). Taxonomy (GTDB): domain Bacteria; phylum Actinomycetota; class Acidimicrobiia; order Acidimicrobiales; family Ilumatobacteraceae; genus JAWKHV01. Next base: position 536,884 of record CAVWGZ010000001.1, read on the forward strand.
GCGACCCGTCGTCGTCACCGACGAGGCCGCCGGGCGCAAGGCGACGTGGCGGTTCTCCGGTCGCTGGTGGGCCCGCCCGGTCGCAGCCCGTCGCGACCGGCCGTGGTACTGACCCCGCGCTGGTGACCCCGCGCTGGTGACCCCGCGGTGCTGGTGACCCGGCGCTTCTGACGATCGTCTGGCGCAGGTCCCGCCGAGTCCGCAAGGCGTTCAGCCGGCGACCGGTACCGATCGACCTTGACCACCGACGGTGACGGATGGGCCGATCGAGTCACGGTGCGCGGCGGTCGCGGTATTCCATGCTGGCTTCGATGCATGCCGAGTCGTCGTTCGACAACAGATCCCGAGTGCGTCCGGCGGGGATCGTCGCTCGGATGGGGGTCGCCGCCGGAGAGCTCGGTCCGCTGGCGGTGATCGCGGGCGTCGGGTTCAGCTCGACCGGCCTCGACGGGCTGGTCGCGCAGGGGATGTCGGACGACATCGTGCTCTGGCGGGCGCAGCTCGCAGCGGCGGCGCTGGCGGTCGGCTACGTCGTGCTCGCAGCCTCGCTGTCGAGTTTCGACCGCAATCCGCTGCGCCGGACGATCGGCGTGCGAACCGTCGACGCCCACACCTACTGCGGTGTCGGCCCCGTCCGGGCGGTGATGCGGGTGATCGTGCGCGACGCCCAGTTCCTGCTCGCCCTGGCCCTCACCGAACCGATCATCGATCGGTTGCTGGCCGAGGACGACCTCGCCGCCGCGGTCCAGGTGCTCGGCTGGGTGGGGCTGTGCCGGATCGCCCCGCTGCTCGTCGCCGCCGTGCTCCCCCGTCGACGGGCGCCGCACGACTGGTTGCTGCGCACGGTCGTGATCGACGCAGGCGAGCACGCCCCACAGCCGCGCACCGCCGCCCGTCTGGTCGGCCGTCAGACCCGGATCGCGCCCGTCGAGCCGTCCGGCGAGATCGGCGCCTGATCGAGGCGCTTCACCCTCCGAGCAGGCTGCGGACGCGGTCCTTCGGCCGGCCGATGATCGCCACCTCGTCGGTGACGACCAACGGGCGCTGCATCAACATCTTGTGGGCGAGGATCAACTCGATCACCTGCTCGGAGGATTCGGCGTCGGCGTCGGTGAGGCCGAGCTTGGCCCACTGCGCGTCGCGACGGACGAGGTCGGTCACCGGATCCTCGAGCTTGGCGATGATCGATTCCAGCGCAGCACGATCGGGCGGCGTCTTCTGGTAGACGACGATCTCGGCGTCGACGCCGAGCTCCTCGGCGATCTTCACCGCATTGACGGAGGAGTTGCAGTTCGGGTTGTGGAAGATCGTCACGGCCATCCGACGAACGGTACCGAATCCGGCGGCGCCGACGACCGAGCGGGTCGGACGCGGGGAGCTACGGTGCGCGCGTGGAGCTGATGACCGTGTCCGACGGTGAGGCCGTGTTCTTCGACGGCACGTCTGTCGAGCGGCTCGACGACCTCCGTCCGGAGACCGACTACGAGCACGACGGCATCTCCTTTCGCACCTTGGGCCGTCCACCCGGGGCGCTGCTCACCCGCTTCGCCACGGTCAACGACGTCCACTTCGGCGAGCTCGAGTGCGGTCGGATCGACGACGACCCGCGCGGCCCGATCCAGCGCGCCGCGCCGGGCGAGCCGCCCTACCCGGAGATGATGAATCAGGCTGCGGCGAGCGAGATCGCGGCGATCGACCCCTCGGCGGTGATCGTCAAGGGCGACCTGACCCTCGACGGCCAGCTCGACGAGCTCGCCGCCTTCGACCGTTGCTACCGCGATGTGTTCGGGCTGCGGCTGCACGTCGTGCGCGGCAACCACGACGCCTATCGCGGTCAGCACCTCTACGCCGGCGATCAGCTGATCGAACTCCCCGGGCTGGCGGTCGCACTGCTCGACACCGTCTGGCCCGAACACACCAGCGGACGGCTCGAGCACGGGCAGCTCGACTGGCTCGACGCGGTCGCCGCCGCCGACGCGAACCGCCCGGTGTTCGTGATGGGTCATCACCAGCAGTGGATCGACGGTGAGCGCTCGCCGGACTACTTCGGGCTCGATCCCGACTCGAGCGATGCGCTCGCCGCCGTCATCGGGCGGCGGTCCAACATCGTCGCCTACTCCGCCGGTCACACCCACCGCCATCGGGTGCGACGTACCGCCCGCGGCGTGCCCTCGATCGAGGTCGGCTGTGTCAAGGACTTCCCCGGCAGCTGGGCCGAACACCGCGTCTACGAAGGCGGCCTGCTCCACCTCGTCCATCGGATCGCCACCCCTGAAGCGCTCGAGTGGAGCGAACGCTGCCGCCACCTCTATCGCGACTTCGGGATCGACTACGCCACCTACGCGCTCGGCCGGCTCGACGATCGGTGTTTCGAGATCCGCTGGTGAGCAGACCGGCGAACAGCTGACGATCGCGGCTTACGCTGAGCGGGTGGATCCACCGCAGGGGGACAGGGTGCGCCGCGGCGCTCTCGGCGGGCTGCGCGTGATCGACATCTCGACGGTGATCGCCGGGCCCAACTGCGCCCGCTACCTCGCCGACTTCGGCGCCTCGGTGATCAAGGTCGAGCATCCGGACACCGGCGACTCGCTGCGCAAGATGGCCTGGCGCGACCCGCGCGACGGCGAGGGGTTGTGGTGGAAGCTGGTCAACCGGAACAAGGCGACGATCGCCCTCGACCTCAAGGACCCGGCAGACCGGGCGGTGCTGCTCGACCTGATCGACGAGGCCGACGTGCTCGTCGAGAACTTCCGTCCGGGGACGATCGAGCGGCTCGGGCTCGACCCGTCGGCGCTGCTCGCCCGCCGTCCGTCGCTGGTGATCACCAGGGTCACCGGCTTCGGCCAGACCGGGCCGTACGCCCGTCGCGCCGGGTTCGCCTCGATCGCCGAGTCGATGAGCGGCTTCGCCGCGATCAACGGTGTCCCCGACGGTCAGCCGTTGCTTCCCCCGATCGCCCTCACCGACGAGGTCACCGGGCTCGCGGCGGCCTTCGCCACCCTCGTCGCGGTGCGCTCCGGGATCGGTCAGGTGGTCGACGTCAGCTTGCTCGAGTCGTTGTTCCAGATCATGGGGCCGCTCGCCTCGCTCTACGCCCTCACCGGCGAGCAACAGCAGCGGCTCGGAGCGGGGCTGCCGTACTCGGTGCCGCGCGGCACCTACCGATGCTCCGATGGGCACTGGGTCGGGATCTCGACCTCGGCCGACTCGGTCGCCAACCGCGTCCTCACCCTGCTCGGGCTCGTCGGTGACGATCGGTTCGCCACCTTCGCCGCCCGGATGGAGCATCGCGAGGAACTCGAAGCAGTGATGGTCGGCTGGTGCGCCCAGCGCACCCGCGACGAGGTGGTCGCCGCCTTCGACGAGATCGAGGCTGCGGTCGGACCGGTGCTCGAGATGGCCGACATCGCCATCGACCCGCACTTCGTCGCCCGCCAGGCGATCGTCGCCGTCGGCGACGTCCCGATGCAAGGGGTGATCGCCAAGCTGTCGGCGACGCCCGGCGAGCTGCGTTGGCCCGGCCGGCCGCTCGACGCCGACGGCGACCGGATCCGCGCCGAGGGCTGGTCCGCGCTCGACGACTGACCACGTCACTCGCACACTCCGCTCGCCAGGTGGTCGCCGGCGTGCTCTCGGCACCGGAACCGACGCGTGATGTCGCATCCGGCGCCAAGAGCGCCGATCGGCGGCCTGGCCGGGTCGGGTCAGGCGCCGAGTTCGTAGACCTCGGCGTCGAACAGCTCGCCGTCCGCCCCGAGGCCGCGCGCCTGGCGGAGCGCATCGAGCTGTTGCAGCGGCTTTTCCAGTTGGCGGCGGCGCGGGCCGTTGAGTTGCTCGAACTCGCGCTGGACCGACTCCATCCGCCGCTGAACGGTGTCGAGGCTGCCGGAGAACTTCGACCACTGGGTGCCGAAGGTGCCGAGCAGCTGGAGGATCTCGTCCGAGGTCTGTTCGATCATGAAGTTGTCGAACGCCTGGCGGATCACCCCGAGGAAGGCGAACAGGGTCAACGGCGAGCAGACCACCACTTTGCGCCGCAGCGCGAGGTCGACCAGGCCGGGGTCGTGCTCGTGGATGAACGCGCTGATCGTCTCGTTGGGGAGGAACAGCAAGACGTAGTCGACCGCCGGTCGCGACGACTGCGCCGGATAGTCGCGATCGGCGAGCTCCTTGACCCGCATCCGCACGTCTCGCAGGAACGTCTCCCGATGCGCAACCCGATCGGTCTCGGTGGTGGCCTCGAGGCAGCGCAGGTAGGCCGGGAGCGGGAACTTCACGTCCATGTAGAGCACGTGCCCCTTCGGCAGGGTGAAGGTGAAGTCGGGCAGGCCGCGAGCGCCGTCGATCGCCGTCTGCTTGGTGTAGTTGACGTGCTCGATGAACCCGGCGGCGCGCAGCACATCCTCGGCCAGCCGCTCGCCCCACTGGCCGCGGGTCTTCGAGCTGGCCAACGCCTCGCGCAAGGCCTGGGTCGAGTTGGCCAGCGAGGCGGTGACCTCGCCGTGGGCGCGCAGGTTCTGCTCGACCCGGCCGAGTTGCTCGGCGGAACGCTGCCCGAGCTGGGCGACGAGCTGGGTCAACCGGCCGAGCTCGCCGCGGACGTCCTCGCGCACCTGGTCGACCTCCCGCCGCTGCCCGGACAGTCCGGCGCCGAGTTGTTCGCGCGAGAGCAGGGCGGCGTGCTCCAGCGCCCGGCGGAGCACATCGTCGGTGTCGGCGCGATCGGCCGATCGCTCGCGGGCGATCATCCGCGCCGCCACCAGCCCTGCCCCGCCGGCGGCGAGCGCGGCGACGGCGAGCAGCGCGACGAGCAACAGGACGAGAGTCATGCCGCGATGATGGTCAGGGGGTGTCGCAGAGTTGGTGATGCTCGCCACGCTGCGTGTTCGCGTGCTCTGCGGGGATCGACCCGTTGAGCAAGATCAGCCGCAGTGTTACCCCCCTCGCGACCACTGCCCGTCTACCGTTCGAGGTGCACGACCACCCGGCGCGCCGATCGGCTGCGCTTCGCCGCCCCTACTCTTGACCGGATGCCGCAGTTGCGGCTGCCGGCGCTCTGCGACAGGAAGTCGATCGAACGTGACCTTGCGAGTGATGTCCATCTTCGGCACCCGCCCGGAAGCGGTGAAGATGGCCCCGATCGTCAACGGGCTGATCGCCGACGACCGGTTCGAGGCGATCACCGTCGTCACCGCCCAGCATCGCGAGATGCTCGACCAGGTGGTCGAGCTGTTCGGGATCACGCCCGACGTCGATCTCGACGTCTGCCGCGCCGGGCAGACGCTGCCCGAGCTGACCGCCCGGATGATCACCGAGCTGAGTGCGGTGATCGCCGCCCACCGACCCGACGTGGTCCTCGTCCAGGGCGACACGACCTCGACCTTCGTCGGCGCGTTGGCCGCCTTCTACCAGCAGGTGCCCGTCGTCCATGTCGAGGCCGGGCTGCGCACCGGCGACATGACCAGCCCGTTCCCGGAAGAGGCGAACCGCAAGCTGGTCTCGGCGATCACCGATCTCCACCTCCCGCCGACCCCTACCTCGGCCGCCAACCTGCGCCGCGAGGGCATCGACGACGAGCGGATCGTGATCACCGGCAACAGCGTGATCGATGCCCTCGAGCTGTCGTTGGAGCGCTATCGCCACGAGCCGGAGGTGATCGCCGATCTCCGGCCGGAGCAGCGAGTGCTGCTCGTCACCGCCCATCGGCGCGAGTCGTGGGGCGAGCCGATGCGGCAGGCGGCGAGCGCGATCGCCGAGCTCGCCCGTACCGAGCGCGATCTGGTGGTCGTGTTCCCGATCCACCGCAACCCGGTTGTGCGTGAGGTGGTCCTCCCCGAGCTCGCCGGGCTCGACAACGTGCGCGTGATCGAACCGCTCGCCTACGGCGACTTCTGCCGGGTGATGGCCCGCAGCGAGCTGATCATCACCGACTCCGGCGGCGTCCAGGAGGAGGCGCCGAGCCTCGGCAAGCCGGTGCTCGTGCTGCGCGACACGACCGAACGTCCGGAGGCGGTCGTGGCCGGGACGGTGCTGCTCGTCGGTACCGAACGGGCACAGATCCTCAGCCACGCACGCCGGCTGCTGCGCGACGAGCTCGAGTACGCGGCGATGGCGACGGCGATCAACCCTTACGGCGACGGGCGGGCGGTCGAACGCACGCTCGACGCCCTGCTCCATCGCTACCGCGGCGGCCCCGCCCCCGAGCAGTTCTCCGGCGAGGCCGACCACGCCACGGACACAGCGACGGTCGGCCGATGAACCCGATCGAGACCGCGCTCCACTGGTCGGTGACGGTGATGCTCGTCGTCTGGGCAATCGCCTTCGTCTCGGCTCTGGCGACCGTCGTGCGCCGTCGTCTCGGTGAGCGGCGCGACGCCGACACCGGCGTCCACCTCGGTCCGCCGCTGACGACCAACGCCGGTCCGACCGGCTGAGCAAGACTGGCCCGGTGAGCCAGGCCTCGTTCGACCTCGACTTCGACGACGGCGGCAACCCGACCTTCACCGTTGGTGAGTTCGCCGACGCGCTCAACGTCGCCCTCCGCCGAGGGTTCTACGAAGGAGCCTGGATCCGCGGTGAGATCCAGGGCTGGCGGGAGGGTCCGAACGGTCACGCCTACTTCAACCTGGTCGACGACACCGACGGGGTCAAGGCGACGATCGCGGTGTCGTTCTTCGCCAACAGCAGGATGCGCCTGCGGCCGCTGCTCGCCAAGCACCGGCTCCGGCTCGGCGACGGGATGAAGGTCCGGCTGCACGGGTTCCCCGACTTCTACGCCCCGAGCGGCAGACTCGGGCTGAAGATGAGCGGGATCGATCCGCGCTACACGCTCGGCGAGCTCGCCCTCGCTCGCGACGAACTCATCCGACGGTTGGTCGCCGACGGCTCGTTCGACGCCCAGCGTCGCTTGCGTTGGCCGCTCGTGCCGCTCCGCGTCGGGGTCGTCAGCAGCGTCGGCAGCGCCGCCTGGCACGACTTCCACCAGGAGATCGTCGCCTCCGGCGTCGGCTTCGCGCTCCAGGTCTGCGACGTACGGGTGCAGGGCGAGGGAGCGGTGGAGATGGTCGCCGCGGCGATCCGCACGCTCGCCCGTGTCCGCCCGGACGTGATCGTCGTCGTCCGCGGTGGTGGCTCGCGTGGCGACCTGGCGACGTTCGACGCGGAGCAGGTCGCCCGGGCGATCACCCGCAGCCCGGTGCCGGTGATCACCGGACTCGGCCACGAGATCGACCGATCGGTCGCCGACGAGGTCGCCCACCGGGCGTTGAAGACACCGACCGCCTGCGCCGGCGAGCTGATCGACGCCGTCGTCGCCTACCGCGAACGGTGCGAGGTCGCCTGGGCAGGGATCGCCGCCGCCACGCCGCGGCTCGTCGAGCGGCGTCTGCGGCGGCTCGACGAGGTCAGCCACCGGATCGCCGGTCGGACCCGAGGGGCGGTCGCCCTCGCCGGCGAACGGCTCGATCGCGACGCCCGCCGGCTCCCCTTGGCGGTCCGCGGCGCGCTCAACGATCAGCAACGCCGGATCGAACGACATGCCGGACGGCTCGGGGCCGACGCCCGCCGTCACGTGCGCACCGCAGAGCTGCTCCTCGACGGACTCGACGGGCGTGTCCGCTTGCTCGACCCGGCGGCGGCGCTCGCCCGCGGGTGGAGTCTGACGCGGCGCGCCGATGGATCGCTCGTACGCTCGGTGGACGATGTCCGTCCCGGTGAACGGCTGTCGACCCTCGTCCATCGGGGCGAGATCATCAGCGAGGTGTTGACGATGCAGCAAGGAGAGAGCCGATGAGCGCCGCCGAGACGATCGACTACGCCACCGCGGTGACCGAGCTCGAGGGCATCCTCGCCGAGTTGGAGCGGGACAACGTCGACGTCGACCATCTCGCCGAGCGGGTCCAGCGGGCGGCGACGCTGATCGCCCTCTGCCGCTCGCGGATCTCCGCTGCCCAGGTCCAGATCGAGCGGGTCGTCGCCGAGCTCGACCACTGATGCCCCCTCGCCGCGGTCGCCGCGACCTCGGCGAACCGCTCCTGATCGAGCTCGACGGGGAGAGCTCCGATCCGGCCGGTGAGGTCAGCTTCGGCGGCCGGCCGCAGCCGTCACGACGTGGCTGGCTGCTCGCCGGAGCCGCCGTGCTCGCCGCCGCCTTGGTCGTCGCCGTCGTCCGGCGCGACGACGAAGAGGGGGCCGGCGGGCGGACGCCGACGCCGACCACGACGGCGAACGTCGCCGCCCCGACGACGGACCGGCCGCCCGACGAGCGTACGCCCACGACCCAACGCGATCCGGCCGAGATCCTTCCCAACACCGTCGCCGCGACGCCCGCCTGGGATCCGTTGCCGGCGTTCGCCACCGATCCGGGGTGGCGGGTGTACCTCCGCCCGATCGAAGCCGGTCGGGCACCGCTGGCGCTCGACCCGACGAGCGGCGAGCTGTCCTCCGACCGGCGTGCCGACGCCTCGACCGCAGCGGTGATCAGCACCGCCGGCGGGCAGCGGTTCATCGACGGCGGAGCGAGCAGATCGACCGCGGTGGTCGCCGACGGCAGCGTCTGGACCCTCGAACAGGACGGGCTCGTCCGGCGCGACGGCTCGCCGTCGGGAGCCGCCGAGCTCGAACGGTTCGGTCCGCTCACTGCCCAGCTGCTGGCGGCGTACGGTGGGTTGATCGGAACCACAGGGGAGGGCCGACCGGTGATCCTCTTGCCCGACGCCCGTGCCTACGTCGTCGGCCTCGACGGCGGTCTGTCGCGCCTGGCCGAGGGGATCGTCGCCCGGGTCGAGGGCGGCCAGTTCGCCGAGAACGGCTGCGACCCGACGGGTGTCTGCGCGCTCACCTTCCATGGCGCGAGTGGCACCTCGACGGTCACCGAGCTCGGTGGGGTGTATGGCGCAGCAGCGTTCGATCCGACCGGCCGGTATGTCGCTTTCTTCGCCCAGCTCTCCTCGCTCGGCCGGGGTGCAGTGCCCTCGATCGCCTTCTATGACCTGGTCGAACAACGGCAGATCGGTGTCGTCGACGACGCCTACAACGTCAGCGTGATCAGCGCCTTGCGCGGCTGGAGCCCGGACGGGCGGTACTACTTCGCCTCGGTCAGCACCGGTCTCGTCGCCTTCGAACCGGCGAGCGGCCGGACGCTCGAGCTCACCGGGCTCGGCGACGAGTACGTCGTCATCGGGGTGGCCTGATGGTCGGCCGGCCGACGATCGGGGACGGCGACCAGCCGCTGTTCATCGAGTTGCTCGACGACTCGGGCGACGGCGGCGAGGACGTCAGCTTCGGTCGGCGCACCCCCGGACCGACGCGTCACCGGCTGCTCGTCGGCGCCGCCGCCGTCGCCGGGCTGCTGTTGGTGATCGTGGCGTTGTCGCTCGGCGGCGACGAGGAATCCGCCGCGCCGCAGACCTCGACCACCGTCGCCCGAACGACGACGACCCCGGCCCCGAGCACCACCCAGGCCCGACCGAGGCGTTCGACGACGACCGCCGTCACCATGGCCTACGTCCCGATCGCGCCGTTCGCCACCGACCCGGGCTGGGACGTCTACGTCATCGATTACAACAACGGTCTGCTGCAGGCGTTCGATCCGACGACCGGCGAGATCGAACGGCTCTCCGGTGAACGCAACGTGTTCGCCGTCTACTCCACCCTCGACGGCCCGCTGATGGCGCGCTGGGACAACTCCGGTCAGGTCTCGTACCTGGCCGACGGTTCGAGGTGGGTGCTCGAAGGACGATCGCTGATCCACCGTGGGGCGGGGGTGAACGCGGTGACGATCGGCGAGATCGTGCTGATCGACGAGTCGCTCGGATGGTCCGTGCAGTTGATCGGGACCACTGCGACGGGCGAGCCGGTGCTGCTGCTCCCCGACAGCCGCCCGTATGTCGCCCATTCCGACGGGTCGCTCTCCCGGTTCGGCGACTTCTCCACCTACCTGGTCAGCATGGGGCAGTTCGCCGAGCAGCGATGCATGGAGAACGGGCAGTGCGCCACGTTCCTCCACGGCGCAGCCGGAACGCTCGAGCTCCCGGTGGCGCTCGGCTACGCCGGGAGCACAGCGTTCTCACCGGCGGGAACCCATGCGGCGGTGGTCGAGTGGTCGCCGAGTTCGGGGAGCGTCACCGGGCTGACGATCTACGACCTGCGCACGGGGCAGTCGACGACGGTCGCCGAGGTCAACGAGTCGGTGATCTGGGGTGGGGTGCTCTCCGGTTGGTCACCCGACGGTGCCTGGTTCTTCGTCGGCGCGGGAGGGGGGCTGCGGGCGGTCGAGTCGGCGACCGGTCAGACCTACGACCTCCCGATCGACGGACCGAGCGCGATCAGCGTGATCGGTGTCGCCTGAGCCGTCGGCGGGCCTGATCGGTCGCGCTCGGGCGGCGAGCTGCGTGCCTAGCCTGCGTGCGTGTCCGTCGCGTCCGAACGACCGTTGATCACCGACCGGGTCGAACGACGGCTGGAGCAGCTGCTCTCCGCCGAGAGCGACCGCTGGTCGGCGCTCGACCCCGAGCTGGCGGCACCGCTCGGCTCGCTCCGGCGCCTGCTCCTCGCCGGGGGAAAGCGGCTCCGCCCGCTGTTCTGCTACTGGGGTTTCGTCGGTGCCGGCGGCGATCCGGACGATCCCCGGATCGTCGATGCCGGGGCCGCGTTCGAGCTGCTCCACGCCTTCGCCCTGCTCCACGACGACGTGATGGACGGCTCCCCGGTTCGCCGCGGCGACCGCACGACCCACCTGTCGTTCATCGAGCGTCACGCCGACAACAGCTGGATCGGCGAGGCGCGCCGATTCGGCGAGGGCGTGGCGATCCTGGTCGGCGATCTCGCCTTCGTCTACGCCGACCAGCTGCTCGGCGGGGCGTCGGGTCCCGCCTGGGCGATCTGGAACGAGCTGCGGATCGAGCTCAACATCGGCCAGTACCTCGACGTCATCGGCACCGCCCGACGCGAGCGGGGCGAAGCGCGGACCTCGATGATCGCCCGGTACAAGAGCGGGAAGTACACGATCGAGCGACCGCTCCACCTCGGTGCGATGCTCGCCGCACCCGAGCGGGCGACGCGCTGCTGCGGGCGTTGTCCTGCTACGGGCTGCCGCTCGGCGACGCGTTCCAACTGCGCGACGACGTCCTCGGTGCGTTCGGCGACGAGCGGTTGACCGGCAAGCCGGTCGGCGACGACCTCCGCGAGGGCAAGCCGACACCGCTGCTCGCCCTCGCCCACGCGGCGGCGACCCCCGCCCAGCGGTCGGTGCTCGACGCGGTCGGTACCCCGCAGCTGGCCGACGACCGAGCGGGGGTTGAGCGGGTCCAGCAGGTGCTGGTCGACACCGGCGCCCTCGCCGCGCTCGAGGACCGGATCGCCCGGCTGACCCGCACCGCGGTCGACGGGATCGCCGTTGCTCCGATCAGCAGCGGGGCGCGCGATGCGCTGATCGAGCTCGCCGCTCAGGTCGCCTTCCGCGAGATCTGAGGGACCCGCACCGGCGACGGTGGTTTCACAGCCGGGCGTAGGTTTGCAGTGCCTCGGCGAGCTCGCCGACCAACGCTGCAGGATCGTCGGCGACCGCCGCCAGCCACGGCGGTCGGCGGCGGGCGACGACCGTCACCGGATCGCCGAACCGGCTGCGCAGCACCGCCAGACGGAGCATCGTCAGCGCATATTCCGGCGGGCGGACGTCGCGGCTGAGCTCGAGCACGGCCCACGGATCGGGCGTCGCCCCGGCCCCGGCGCCGAGCGCAGCGGCGACCAGCGGCGAGCCGACGGTCGCCGAGCCGCCGGCGAGCCCGGGACCGTCGTCGATCATCGTCCCGCGAACGAGATCGGGCCGGCCGGCAGCGAGCAGCAGCCCGACGTAGCCGCCCAGGCCACGCCCATAGACCGTCGCCGGGCCGAGCGCGGCCAGCGCGGCGTCGGCGTCGCCGAGCAGCAGCTCGGCGGTGTAGCCACCGCCGAGCGGGACGTCGGACGAACCGTGTCCGGTGAAGTCGAGCCCGTGGACCGACCCGGGCCAGTCCTCCAGCCAAGCGGGGACCGTCGCCGGCGTCGCCTCTCCGAGGCCATGGAGGATCAGCAACGGGCGGTCGTCGCCGGGGCGCAGGGTGTGCAGCGCGAGGCGGACCTGGTTGTGGACCAGCGGCGTCATCGGAGGAACTCCAGCACGAGCTCGGCGACCTCGTCCGGTCGCTCGATGTGGACGAAGTGCCCGACGCCGTCGAGCACCTCGAGCCGTGCGCCGGGCGGCAGGTACGGGATCACGTCGGCCGGTCGCGTGCCCCAGCCCAACGGCTCGAGCTCGGAGGCCGAGCACCCCGAGCACCGGGACGCGTCAGCCCGGCAGGCGCAGCAGGGTCCACTCCGGTCGCCACGGACCGAACCCGCCCATGCGCATCGTCGGGTCGAGCTTCCACCGCCAGCCGTCGGGGTCGTGGCGGGCACCGACGGTCACCAGGTAGCGCAGCCACTCGGCGTCCGAGCCGAGGGTTCATCCGGCCCCGACGGTTCGCCAGCTCGTCGAGGGTGCCCGGGCTCCGGCGGCGCGTCGCCACGGTCCGGCGGTAGTCGAGCCAGTCGCTCATCTCCGAGCCGACCATCCGCTGCGCTCGTGCTCGGCGACGTCCGGCATCGGGATCCCGACGGCATCCCGTCGAGGTTGACGAGGTGGGAGAAACGCGCCGGGAACGAGCTGGCGACCTGGAGGCATCAGACCGCCGCCCTTGGAGTGACCGACGATCGGCAGCGGAGCTCGGTCGTCGTCTCGCTCCGCCGACGACGGCGACGCGTCGCGCACGTCGGCCTCCCAGGAGTAGAGCGCGGCGTGATCGCTGTCGCCGTGGCCGCGCTGGTCCCAGGAGACGACCCGCCAGCCGCCGACGCTGAGCTTGGGGGCGAAGACGTCGAAGGTGCCGGCGAAGTCGAACCCGCCGTGGAGGAGGAACAGCGGAGGACCGTCGGCGTCGCCCCACTCGTGGACCATGATCCCGACCCCGTTGGCGTCGACCCGGTACGAGCGGTCGGGCCGATCTGCCCCCGGAAATGCGGCGGCGTTCTCCACGCTCGTTTCCTGCACGCTGCCGACACTACGAATCCGCCGGTCGCGACCGGCAACCCGCTACTCTCCGCGCAGAGGGTCCTCGGCGTCAGGAGTGCGGATGCGACGGCTCATCATCGTCGGAGTCTCGGTCGCCGGCTTGTTCGTCACCGGCTGCGAGAGCAAGCCGGGAGCGGTCCCGATCAATTCGCTGCCACCGATCACGACCGCCGCGCCGAGCCCGGCGACGGTCACGGCGGCCGAGCAGACCGCGACCACGCTCGGGTCGTTCTACGTGATCGTCGACGGCGACACGCTCTCGGGGATCGCCGCCAAGTTCGACGTGAGCATCGACGACCTGATCGCGATCAACGAGATCACCGATCCTGACTCGATCACGGCCGGGGATCAGCTGCTGATCCCGCCGAAATAGGCCGGTTCAAGCCTGCTGTCTGGGCTTTCTCACTGAGCGCTCAAATCACCGCGGCAGGGTGTGATTCTTCCGCCCCATTCCTCAAGCTGAGTTTCCCAACCTTCGCACTCTGCGCGAGACTGCTCACACCTCGTCGGGCGGATGAGAGGTGGGTCGCACCGGAATGAGCGAGTTGGCTGCGTTTCCTGAGGAAGAGCGGGGTGAGGTCGAGATCGTCGGCCTCGATCCGCACCGGTACGCAGTCGTCAGGCGGATCGGGGCGACCCACGCCGAGGTGATGGAGGCATTCGTCCTCGGCACCGATTTGACCACCTACGCCCTGTTCCGCTCCGAACATCCCCACCGCCGAGCCCTCGACGAAGCCGGAGCGCCGAACTCACCGACCCACCTCGAAGCCGGCCGGCTCGGCGTCACCGACGCGGAGCTGGCCGAGGTCAGAGCCAGTCATCGGGCGTCGGTCGACGCCTACTGGCGGTCGCTCGCCGCCGACGGTCCGCCTCCGGTGCACGACCTGCCGGTCACCCGTGTCGGTGACTACCTCACCGCCCGCCGCGCCGGACTCGGTCACGCCGATGCGCTGACGTTCGCGATGCGGGTCGCCGCCTTGACCCACCGGCCGGGGACCCGCGACCTGACCCTGTGGGCACGATGCCGGGCGGCAGGGCTCCCGAACGAGATGCTGTTCAGCCATCCGCCGCGCTCGACCCCGGTCGCCTTGGCGGGGATGCAGCTCGAGGTGCTCCACGCGCTGCTGTTCGCCTCCCGATCGTTCGAGGAGGCTCCGGTCACTGTCGAGGAGATGCTCTGGGTCGCGGCTCGTTCGGCCACCCGTCGGCTCGACGTGCGGATCCTGCTCACCGCTCGCGCCGCCGGTCGATCTCGGCGAAGGGCGCTGCGCGCCGCCCGGCGGGGATCGGCGGCGGCCCGGCAGGGCGACGTCAGCCCGACCGTCGAGCCGCGGCGAGGTCGACGATCTCGCTCATGATCCGCCCGAGGGCGTAGTCCTTCGGGGTGTAGACGGCGGCGACGCCGAGGGCGCGCAAGGATGCGGCATCGTCGTCGGGAATGATCCCGCCGACGATCACCGGGGCGTCGACGCCCGCCTCGCGCAGCCGGGCGAGCACGTCCGGGACCAGCGCGAGGTGACTGCCGGAGAGGATCGACAACCCGACCACGTCCGGGTCCTCGTCGCGAGCGGAGGCGGCGATCTGCTCCGGGGTCAGCCGGATCCCGGAGTAGACGACCTCCATCCCGGCATCGCGGGCGGCGACAGCGATCTGTTCGGCGCCGTTCGAATGGCCGTCGAGGCCGGGCTTGGCGACGAGGAACTTCGGCGGACCGCCGTCCATCAGCCGGACCCGGGCGGCGACCTCGGCGATCTCGACGCCTCGCCGGCCGACCGCGGCGCCGACGCCGGTCGGGGCGCGGTACTCCCCGAACACCGAGCGCAGGGCCGCTGCCCACTCCCCGGTGGTCCCACCGGCGCGGGCGAGGGCGATCGTCGCCGGCATCACGTTCGACCCGTCCTCGGCGGCGGCGCGCAGCGCGGCGAGGCACTCGTCGACCGCCGTCTGGTCGCGCCCGGCACGCCAGACAGCGACCTCGTCGGCCATCTCCACCTCGATCGCCGGATCGACACGGAGGATCGCGCCGTCGCCGCCGAGCGGCGAGTCGGTGGTCTCGGTGAACCGGTTGACCCCGACGACGACCTGATCTCCTGCCTCGATCCGCCGCGTCCGGTCGGCCATCGAACCGACCAGTCGACCCTTCAGCTCCTCCACCGCGCCGAACGCACCGCCGAGCGCGAGCACGTCGCTCAGCTCCGCCCAGGCCTCGTCGACCAGCGCGGCGGTGCGGGCTTCGATCACGTGCGAGCCGTCGAAGAGGTCGTCGTGCTCGAGCAGATCGGTCTCGTAGGCGAGCACTTGTTGCATTCGCAACGACCACTGCTGATCCCACGGGCGGGGTAGCCCGAGCGCCTCGTTCCATGCGGGGAGCTGGATCGAGCGGGCTCGGGCCCGCTTCGACAAGGTCACCGCCAGCATCTCGAGCACGATCCGCTGGACGTTGTTCTCCGGCTGAGCCTCGGTCAGCCCGAGCGAGTTGACCTGCACCCCGTAGCGGAAGCGAAGGGCGCGCTCGTCGGTGACGCCGTATCGCTCACGACCGATCCGCTCCCACAGTTCGCCGAAGGCGCGCAGCTTGCAGATCTCCTCGACGAACCGGATCCCGGCGTTGACGAAGAACGAGATCGAGCCGAACACCTGGGCGAAGCGCTCCGGGGCGACCTGGCCGGAGTCGCGCACCGCGTCGAGCACGCCGATCGCCGTCGCCAGCGAGTAGGCCAGCTCCTGTACCGGCGTCGCCCCCGCCTCCTGGAGGTGGTACGAGCAGACGTTCATCGGATTCCACAGCGGGGCGTGCTCGGCGCACCAGGCGATCATGTCGACGATCAGCCGGCGGCTGGGCTCCGGGGGGAAGATGTACGTGCCGCGGCTGAGGTACTCCTTGACGATGTCGTTCTGCGTCGTCCCGCGCAACTCGGTGGTCGCCGCGCCTTGTTCCTCGGCGTTGGCGACGTACAGACCGAGCAGCCACGCCGCGGTGGCGTTGATCGTCATCGAGGTGTTCATCTTCCCCGGGGGGATCCCGTCGAGCAGGATCCGCATCTGGCCGAGGTGGGGAACCGGAACGCCGACCTTGCCGACCTCGCCACGAGCGAGCGGATGGTCCGGGTCGTACCCCGTCTGGGTCGGGAGGTCGAAGGCGATCGAGAGGCCGGTCTGGCCCTTCGCCAGGTTGGTCCGGTAGAGCTCGTTCGAGGCCTTCGCCGAGGAGTGCCCGGAGTAGGTCCGCATCATCCACGGTTGGTCCATCGCTGCAGTGTGCTCCGATCGTCGTTGGACGTCCAAAGGCTTCACCGCAGGTCATGACGCAGGATCGGCAAGCTGATCCGAACGGTTCTCTGCCGATCGACCCATTCACCCCGATGGGTCGTCCACGCCGGTCCGCCCCTGGTCACGACCGCGCACGGTCCCGGCCATGAAGCATCAACATCACTCCGGAACACGCCGCGGCGTGCGCTGGATCTGACAGCTCGACCACGCTCAACCGGCGGGAAGAGATCACCTCACGGGCGATTGGCGGCGGTGGCGGATCGCGGCGACGGCGGAGTTGCCGAGAGAGCCGCCGCCAGACGCTCGAGGTAGTCGGCACGGCTGATGTCGACGGCGCCGAGCGAGACGAGGTGGGGCGTGGTCCACTGCACGTCGAGCAGGATCGTGTTGCGGGCGACGAGCAGGTCGACCAGCTCGATCAGGGCGACCTTCGACGCGTCGCGTTGGAGATGGAACATCGATTCGCCGGCGAACAGCCCGGCGATCCGCACCCCGTACAGGCCGCCGGCGAGCGAGCCGTGCTCGTCGTAGACCTCGACGCTGTGCGCCCAGCCGAGCTGATGGAGTCGTTCGTAGGCGTCGACGAAGCTGCGGTTGATCCACCCGTGCGGTCGCCGAGGGTCGCCGCAGTGCTCCATCACCTCGCGGAACGAGGTGTCCGTTCGCACGTCGTAGCGGGCACGGCTGCGGCGCATCGAGCGGCTGACCTTCAGGCCATCGAGCGGAAGGATGCCCCGAGGCTCGGGCGACCACCAGCCCAACCGGCGGCGACCGACGGGCATCGGGAACAGGCCGCGGCGATAGGCGGCGAGCAGAGTCCCCGGCTCGAGGTCGGCACCGACCGCGACCAGGCCCGCGTCGTCGGCACCGTCGACCGGAGGAAACGCCCATGGCGTCCCCGGCGGCTCGATCGGCTCGTCCTCCCAACGCATGTCGCCATCATGGCGCGCGTCACCACGCCGCCGTTGGCGACGCGAAGGTCGCCGGCTGGAACGCCGTGTCCGGACGCGAGCGCAGCGAGCCGGCGACCTGCCGCTTTGGCCCCCGGGCCGCGCTGTGGTCGCCACGACCCGGCGAGGGAAGCGCCAGCGACGAGTCCGGACGCGAGCGCAGCGAGCCGGCGACCTGCCGCTTTGGCCCCCGGGCCGCGCTGTGGTCGCCACGACCCGGCGAGGGAAGCGCCAGCGACGAGTCCGGACGCGAGCGCAGCGAGCCGCGATACCGAGGCTTTGGCCCCCGGGCCGCGCTGTGGTTGCCACGACCCGGCGAGGGAAGCGCCAGCGACGAGTCCGGACGCGAGCGCAGCGAGCCGGCGACCTGCCGCTTTGGCCCCCGGGCCGCGCTGTGGTCGCCACGACCCGGCGAGGGAAGCGCCAGCGACGAGTCCGGACGCGAGCGCAGCGAGCCAGCTAGTACGTGAAGAAGCCGTGCTTGGTCTTGCGGCCGAGCCGGCCGGCGGCGACCATCCGCCGCAGGGTCGGGACCGCGGCGTAGTTCGTATCGCGGAACTCGTCGTAGAGCGCGTCGAGGATGCTCAGCGAGGTGTCGAGCCCGACGAGGTCGAGCAGAGCGAACGGTCCCATCGGGAAGTTGCACCCACCCTTCATCGCCGTGTCGATCGCCTCGATCGTCGCCGTGCCCTGCTCGTGCAGGCGCACTGCGTTGTTCAGGTAGGGGAACAGCAGTGCATTGACGATGAACCCGGCGCGATCGCCGACCTCGACCGCGTCCTTCCCGCAGCGGGTGGCGAAGTCCAGCGCGGCAGCGATCGTCGTGCGGTCGGCCGTCAGCGGTCGGATGATCTCGACCAACTTCATCGCCGGTGCCGGATTGAAGAAGTGGATCCCACAGACCTGCGCCGGGCGTTGGGTCGCCATCGCCAGTTCGACCACCGGCAGGGTCGAGGTGTTGGTCGCCAGGATCGCCTCCGGCTTGACCCGGGCGCACAGCTCGGCGAACAGCGACTTCTTCACCGTCAGGTCCTCGACCACCGACTCGATCACCAGATCGCTCTCCGCCAGCGCGCCGAGATCGTCGGTGGCTTCGATCCGACCGACGATCGCCTCGCGCTGATCGGCGTCGAGCTTTCCTCGCTCGACCTGCTTCGCCAGTCCCTTGGCCACCGCCTCGCGCATCGCATCGGCGCTGCCCTGGGTGCGCGACCTGACCACGACCTCGAATCCCGCCCGGGCTGCCACCTCCGCCAGCCCGGCACCCATGATCCCCGAGCCGACGATCCCCACCCTGGTGATGCTGCTGCCGTCCATGTCGGGATGTTACTGACCGGTAGCTAGATGGCGCCAAGCCGTCGCCCCCGTCGTCGTCCGACCGGCCGCGCGAAGCTGGCCCGATGCCCGGACCGCTCGCTCTCATCGGCGGTGGCGAGTTCACCGCCGCCAACGACGCCCTCGATCGCCGCCTGCTCGAGACCTCGGGTGCCGAGGAGGTGCTGGTCGTCCCCACCGCCGATGCGTTCGAGCATCCCTGGCGGCTGGTCGATCAGGCGGAGGAATGGTTCGCCGGGTTGGGGGCCAAGGCCAGCGGCCTGCGGCTGTTGACACGCACCGACGCGCTCGACCCCGGGATCGTCGAACAGCTCGGCGCCGCCCGCTTCATCTATCTCGCCGGCGACTCCCAACTGCACCTCCGCTCCGTGCTCAAGGGCACCCCGGCGCTGGAGGCGTTGATCGCCGCCTGGTCGGCGGGAGCGGTGATCGCCGGCGCCGGGCCCTCCGGATCGTGTCTCTGCGACCCGATGCTCGACTCGCGCGGTGGCGGGGTGACCCTCGGGCTCGGCGTGATCCGCGGCCTGACCTTCGTCCACCGGGCAGAGACGCTCGGTGCCGACTGGCTCCGCCGGATCCGCGAGCTGTCGCGTGGCAGCACCGTGGTCGAGGCCTCCTCGGGTGGCGCGGTGGTCCTCGAGGGCGGCGACTGGGACGTGATCGGGGCGGTCGCCGTCCACGGCGACCTCCCGCTCAGCCCTCCGTGACGGGCACCTCGGTGGTCGCCGCGCCGGCAGCGGGGTCCGACTCCACGATCGTCACCGAGGTGATCTGGAGCAGGTTCGACGGCACCTGACTCGGCTGGGCGTAGGAGGCCAGCTGCTCCACGACCCCCAGGCTCTTGTCGTCGGTGACCCGACCGAACAACGAGAAGTCCGGGCCGGGGAGCTTCTGCCCGCCCGTCTCGTCGGTGATCACGAAGAACTGGCTGCCGTTGGTGTCGGCGCCGCTGTTGGCCATCGCCACCGCACCGAGGATGTACTCGTCGAGCGAGGCCGGGAGCTCGTCGCCGAAGGTGTAGCCCGGTCCGCCGCTGCCGGTGGCGTCCGGATCGCCGCACTGGACGACGAAGTCGGGGACCGCTCGGTGGCAGACGGTGTTGTCGAAGTAGTGGTAGCGGGCGAGGACGACGAAGTTGTTGACCGTCTGTGGGGCGGCCTCGGCGTCGAGCTCGATCGTGAACTCGCCACGGTTGGTCTCGACGATCGCCGAGTAGGCCACCTCCGGGTCGATGCACATCGGCGGGGCCTGCTCGAAGCTGATCGTCCTCGGTGCATCGGCCTCGGGGCAGGGCGTCTCGCCGGTGATCGCCACCCCGGGCACCGTCGGCTCGGGTGCATCGGTGCTCGGCGTGACGACCGTGCTCGACGAGTCGACTGCGCTGTCGGAGGTGGCGATGGTCGAGTTCGTCACCGTCTCGTCGTCGTCACCACCGCCGAAGATCGACAGCAGGAGGGCGACGACGACGACCGCCAGCACCAACCCGCCGATCTGCAGGACACGCCGCCTGGTCTTCGCCTTCTGTTGCTCCTTGGCGAGCTCCTCCAGCCGCTGCTGGCGGTTGGCCTTCTGACGTTCGCGCTTGTCGGTACCCACGAGTGGGCGAGGCTACCGAATGCCGTGGCAGACCGCCCGGCGAGCGGTCGATGAGCGGCGGGCGGGACCGGTAGGCTGCGGGCCCCGTGGCCCTGA
Organism: uncultured Actinomycetes bacterium; assembly: GCA_963754705.1. Taxonomy (GTDB): domain Bacteria; phylum Actinomycetota; class Acidimicrobiia; order Acidimicrobiales; family Ilumatobacteraceae; genus JAWKHV01. The sequence goes on from CAVWGZ010000001.1 coordinate 557,218, forward strand.
TCGTCCAGAAGTACGGCGGCACCTCGGTCGCCGACCCCGACCGAATCCGCGCCGTCGCCGACCACGTGGCCTTCACCCGTAACCACGGCAACGACGTCGTCGTGGTCGTCTCGGCGATGGGCAAGGCCACCGACAACCTGATCGCGCTGGCCGGCGAGCGTCTCCGCGCCCAGCCCGGGCGGGAGATGGACATGTTGTTGACCACCGGCGAGCGGGTCTCCGCCGCGCTGGTGACGATGGCCCTCGCCGATCTCGGGATCGAGGCGATCAGCTTCACCGGCAGCCAGGTCGGGATCATCACCGACACGGTTCATCGCAAGGCCAAGATCCTCGAGGTCAAAGGGGATCGCGTCCGCCAGTCGCTGGCCGCCGGCAAGGTCTGCGTCGTCGCCGGGTTCCAGGGGGTGAGCACCGAGCGGGAGATCACGACGATGGGTCGGGGTGCCTCCGATCTCACCGCCTCCGCCCTCGCCCAGGCCCTCGGCGCCGATGCCTGCGAGATCTACACCGACGTCACCGGCGTGTTCTCCGCCGATCCGCGGATCGTTCCGCAGGCGCGCAAGCTCGCCCGGATCAACTTCGACGAGATGCTCGAGATGGCCGGCGCCGGGTCGAAGGTGCTCGCCCTCCGCTCGGTCGAGTTCGCCCGTAACCACAACGTCCCGCTCCACGTCCGCTCCAGCTTCACCTGGGAGCAGGGCACGTGGGTCACCGCAGAGGAGCCTTCGATGGAAGAGCCCGTCATCTCCGGCGTCGTCCACGACGCCGGCGACTCGAAGGTCACCGTCCGGGGTGTGCCCGATCGTCCGGGGATCTCCGCCGCGCTGTTCGAGCCGCTGGCAGAGGCCAACGTGATCGTCGACATGATCGTCCAGAACACCTCCACCCTCGGCCACACCGACATCTCCTTCACCGTCCCGAAAGCGGACATGGGCGTCGCCGAGTCGATCGTCGGCAAGATCGCCGACGACATCGGCGCCGCCGGGGTGACCCACCAGAACAACATCGCCAAGGTCTCGATCGTCGGCGCCGGGATGAAGTCGAGCCCGGGGATCGCCGCTCGGATGTTCCGTGTGCTCGCCGACGAGGCGATCAACATCGAGATGATCTCGACCTCGACCATCCGGATCTCGGTCGTCGTCGCCGGCACCGACATGGAACGGGCGTGTCGTGCGCTGCACACCGCCTTCGGTCTCGACAGCGGGCAGGCCTACTCCGCCCCCCTGCCGGATCGGAAGTGACGGTGGCCAAGCGCCGGCCGCAGCTCGCTCCCTGGCGAAACGCCGGTCGGATCACCGAGGCCCAGGGGTCCGCCGACGACGTCGTACGCGAGACGGGCTGGGTGTTCAACAACGAAACGGGCGAGCACATCACCCTCGCCGAGTTCGTCGCCACCGGAACCGAGGAGGTCGGCTACTACTGCCATCACCTCGGGCTGCACTGGGGCGAACACGCCGTCGGCAAGACCTTCGTCGAGATCGGGTGTGGGATCGGGCGGATGACCGCTGCGCTGACCAACAACTACTCGACGGTGGTCGCCGGTGATCTCGACGGTGCGTTCCTCGAGCGGTGCCGCGACACCGTCGCCGAGTTCGGCGACGTCAGCCGGCTGCAGACGGTGCACGTCGCCGACGGCCACACCCTCGATGTCCCCGACGCCTCCGCCGACGTGGTGTTCTCCTACATCACCCTCCAGCACTGCGACCGCGACGATGCGCTCGCGCTCGTCGCCGAGGCGTTCCGGGTCGCCCGCCCAGGAGCACGGATCGCGCTCAACTTCCGCACCTGGACGACCCCCGACGTGGTCCTGTTCCCGGTCGGCAAGCTCGTCCGGACGATCTGGCGGATCGTGCCGAGCCTGGCGCGGGCGCCGCGCACCGTCACCCGCTTCGGCTGGCAGGCCAACCGGCTCAAGCCGCAGGACGCGATCGACCAGGTCTACCGCAGTGCCCCCGATCACGCTTCGTTGCTGATCTTCCAGTCCGACAAGCGTCACGCCAAGCTCGACGCGACGGTCACCGTCGAGCGGCTGCCCGGGATCCACCCCTCGCACTACTGGCTGGTCGCGACCCGTTGAGCTCCCTCCGGGAACGCATATTCCGGCCGACGCCGTAGCAGGCGGCTGGATAGCGTTTCGGGACGTGAGTGCTGCAGCGTCCTCCCGTCCGGTACATCTCGCGGTCGTCGGCGCGACCGGTCAGGTCGGTGGGGTGATGCTCGGGCTGCTGGCCGAGCGGAACTTCCCGATCGCCTCGCTGAGGCTGTTCGCCTCGTCCCGGTCGGCCGGCCGGACGCTTCGCTTCGGCGATCGGGAGATCGTGATCGAGGACGCCGAAACCGCAGATCCGAGCGGGATCGAGATCGCCCTGTTCTCCTCCGGGGCGACCTCGTCGAAGGCCCTCGCCCCCCGCTTCGCCGCCGCCGGGGCGATCGTGATCGACAACTCCTCCGCCTGGCGGATGGACCCCGACGTGCCGCTGGTCGTCAGCGAGGTCAACCCCGAGGCGCTCGACCACCTGCCGAAGGGGATCGTCGCCAACCCGAACTGCACGACGATGGCGGCGATGCCGGTGCTCAAGGTGCTCCACGACGAAGCCGGGTTGGTCCGGCTGATCGCCTCGTCGTACCAGGCGGTCAGCGGCGGCGGTCTGGCCGGGGTGAACGAACTCGACGAACAGGCCCGCAAGGTCGCCGACGCCGCCGCCGGCCTGACCCATCGCGGCGATGCGGTCGACTTCCCCCCGCCGCAGAAGTTCGCCCGCCCGATCGCCTTCAACGTCGTCCCGCTCGCCGGCAAGCTGGTCGACGACGGCTCGCTCGAGACCGACGAGGAGCAGAAGCTGCGCAACGAGAGCCGCAAGATCCTCGGCATCCCCGATCTGCGGGTGAGCGGGACGTGCGTCCGGGTGCCGGTGTTCACCGGTCACTCGCTGTCGATCCACGCCACCTTTGCCCGCCCGATCTCGGTCGAACGGGCCTCGGAGCTGCTCGCCGCCGCGCCCGGGGTCGAGCTGTCCGAGATCCCGACGCCACTCCAGGCCGCAGGACAGGATCCGAGCTACGTCGGTCGGATCCGCCAGGACGGCGACGACGGCCTCGCCCTGTTCGTCAGCAACGACAACCTGCGCAAGGGTGCGGCGCTGAACACGATCCAGCTGGCGGAGGCGTTGCTCGCACGTCGCAGCGTCTGAGCGGTCGGCGACAGCGGCCATCTCGCCACGTACCGTGGCAACCTCCGGGCCGAATATCGACGGTTGGTGGTTCGGCTGACTCAATCGCCCTCCCCCCGACCCCTCGTTTCGGGGGAGCGCTGACCGGCGGCGAGCCGCTCGGATAGCGTGCCGAGCTGATACGTAGGCGGGCGTCACCGCCGGCGGTGCGGCGACCGAGGTGACGTCCCGAGTGACTCGAGGGAGACCAATGTCCAGTCGTGGACTACGTCGGCGCTTGTTCGCGTTGGCGATCGCCGCCATCGGCGGGGTGGTGCCGGTGATGGCACCAACACCGGCCTCGGCGGCCGAGACCGGAGTGGGGACGACGGTCGTCTCTGGCTTCCACCATTCCTGCGTGCTCCAGGCCGACTCCAGCGTCGCCTGTTGGGGCCGCAACCAGGCCCGCCAGGTCGGCCCGAACGGGCTGGTCACCGGGGACGCGGCGACCCAGTTCCAGGCGACCCCGGTCAGCGTGCCGTCGCTGCCGAACGTCTCCTCGGTCAGCGCCGGTGACGAGCACAGCTGCGCGTTGAAGACCGACGGCACCGTGTGGTGTTGGGGGAGCAACTTCTACGGCCAGCTCGGGATCTCGACCGCGACAGTCAACATCGACACCCCAACTCCGACCCAGGTGCCCGGGGTGACCAACACGATCTCGCTGACCACCGGCTCGTTCCACACCTGTGCGGTCAAGTCCGACGGTTCGGTGCGCTGCTGGGGCCAGCACGACGTCGCCAAGCAGGTCGGCAGCACGACGGCGACGAAGTTCCGGACGTTCACCCCGACCTGCGACACGACGGTCGATCCGGCCTGCGTCCCGCCCGCGCCGTACGACGTGTACTACGTCGACGTGCCGACCGTGATCCCCCAGATCACCACGGCACTGACCGTCGACGCCGGGGCCTTCTTCACCTGCGCCCTGCTCGCCGCCGGAACGGTGCAGTGCTGGGGCGCCAACGCCGTCGGTGAGCTCGGCAATGCCGGCACGCCGCCGGGCAACCCGACCGTCTCCGCCATCCCGGTGGACGTCACCGGCATCGACCGCGTCGCCGGGATCACCGCCGGGTTCGCCCACGCCTGCGCCCGGACCACCGGTGGCCTGGTGTACTGCTGGGGGGCCAACGACTTCGGCCAGTCCGGCCACGGCGGCGGACCGACCAACGCAGCCCAGCAGGTGCTCAACCTCGCCGGGGTCTCCTCCGTCGTCGCCGGCTACTACCACACCTGCGCCCTGACAGCCGTTGGCGGCGCGCTGTGCTGGGGCAAGAACGACGAAGGACAGCTGGGCAACGGCTCGACGACCAACACCTCGACCCCGACCGCCGTCAGCGGCGTGTCGAATGCGTCGGCGATCGCTCCCGGCGCCGGGCACACCTGTGTCGTCCGCTCCAACCAGGCGGTCGCCTGCTGGGGCGACAACATGTTCGGCGCCGTCGCCGACGGCAACGCGCCGACCGACTCGGCGACGCCGAAGGACGTCCCCGGCCTGACGGCGATCGCCACCGCTCCGGTGGTCACGCCGCCGCGGGCGGCGGTGGAGGTCCCGGCGGCGGTGGTGTCACCCCCAACCCGGTGGTCACCGACCAGCCGTACACGACCCTCGCCCAGCCGCAGCGGTTGGCCGACACCCGCAGCGGTGCGGCGACGATCGACAGCCAGTTCGCCGGGACCGGCGTGCGCGCTGCCAACTCGATCCTCGAGTTGACCGTCGCCGGACGCGGCGCGACCCCGGGGACCGCCGCCTCGACGTTCCTCAACGTCACCGCGGTCGACCCTGCTGGAGCGGGTTACCTGACCGTCTACCCCTGTGGGCAGACCCAGCCGAACGCCTCCAACGTCAACTTCGCCGCCGGCCAGAACGTGCCCAACGCAGTGATCTCGAAGATCGGCACCGGCGGCAAGGTGTGCATCTTCACCTCCGCTGCGACCCAGCTGATCGTCGACACCGCCGGCTACTTCCCGACGACGACGTCGTTCACCCCGCTGGCCAACCCGGTCCGGCTGCTCGACAGTCGTACCGGTGGCTCGACGATCGACGGCCAGGCCGCCGGCATCGGACCCCGTCCCGGTGGCCAGGTCTACACCCTCCAGGTCGCCGGCCGCGGCGGGCTCCCGGGGGCCGGTTCGCTCGCCAGCGCGGTGCTCAACGTCACCGTCGACGCCCCGGCGAGCGGTGGCTACATCACGGTGTACCCCTGCGACCAGGCGCAGCCGAACGCGTCGAACGTCAACTTCCAGGCCGGTCAGACGATCCCCGGCCTGGTCGTCGCCAAGCTGTCGGCGGCGGGCACCGTCTGTGTGTTCACCGATCAGACCACCGACCTGCTGGTCGACGCTGCGGGCTACTTCGCGACGACGGTGTCCTACACCCCGCTGGCGGCCCCGGTGCGGTTCATGGAGACCCGCAACGGAGCGATCGCCCCGCCCGACGGCGGCGCCTACGGTGAGGGTGCACGACCGGGCGGCACCGAGTACCAGCTGCTGGTCGGCGGTCGCAACGGGATCGCCCAGTCGGCGAGCGCAGTGCTGCTCAACGTCACCGTCGCCGGGCCGCAGCAGAGCGGCTACCTCTCGGTGTATCCCTGCGGGTCACCGGCACCGAACGCCTCCAACCTCAACTACGAGGCGGGCAAGACGATCGCCAACACGGTTCCGGCCGGTGTCGGTGCGGGCCGCAAGGTGTGCATCTTCGTCTCCGGCACGACCGACGTGATCGTCGACGTCGCCGGCCGGCTGGCCTGATCGGCGAGAGCGAGTAATCGACGACGGGGGCCCGGCAGCAGAGTCGCCGGGCCCCCGTCGCACATCGCCATCCGATTCGGGCGGCGAGTCGGCGGACAACGACAACGGGAGAGCGGGAATGTCGAGCGGGAACATGTGGCGGCGGATCGTCGCCATCGCGATCGGTGCGATCAGCGTGGTCACGCCGTTCGTGCCGGCGAGCAGCGCAGAGGTGGGGGCGACGGACACGGGCCTGGGGGCGACGGTGGTCTCCGGCTTCCATCACTCCTGCGTGTTGCTCGAGGACCAGACGCTGAAGTGCTGGGGCCACAACCAGGGCGGCCAGGTCGGCCCGCAGGGCGACAACGTCGGGGCGACGGAAGAGGACAAGTTCAATCCGACGCCGGTGGCGGTGACGTCGTTGACCAACGTCTCGTCGGTCAGCTCCGGCGACGAGCACACCTGCGCGCTGAAGGTCGACGGGACGGTCTGGTGCTGGGGTCGCAACCGCGACGGTCAGCTCGGTCGAACCGCATTCGAGTCCGACGCGACGCCGACGGCGGTGCCCGGGTTGTCCGGGGTGGTCGCCGTCAGCAGCGGTTCGTTCCACTCCTGTGCGCTGAAGTCGGACGGCACCGTCTGGTGCTGGGGCCTGCACGCCTCGCAGCAGATCGGTCAGGCGACGCCGACCGGTAGCCGGGTCGTCCAACTCCCGACCGCACCGGGGGTCGACGTCACGCTCCCGCGGGTCGAGAACCCGGCGAAGATCGACGGAATCGCCAACGCGGTGGCGATCGATGCCGGCGCCTTCGCCAACTGTGCGCTGCTCGCTGACGGCACGGTCCGCTGCTGGGGCGCCAACGGGATCGGCCTGCTCGGCAACTCCTCGGTGCCCGAGGGCGAGGCCACGAGCAGCGGTGTTCCGGTGGTGGTCGAGGGCCTCGACCGGGTGACGACGATCACCGTCGGCTTCGGCCATGCCTGTGCACGCAAGACCAGCGGCGCGGTGTTCTGCTGGGGGGCGAACAACTTCGGCCAGCTCGGCGACGCCGGCGGCGCGCCGGGGAGCTCCGCCCGTCCGGTCGTCGGACTGACCAGCGGGGTGACCGGCCTGGTCGCCGGCTACTACCACACCTGTGCGGTCAAGTCCTCCGGTGAGGCCGTCTGCTGGGGGGCGAACGAGAACGGGCAGCTCGGCAACGGGACGACCACCGTCGCCAACGTCCCGGTGGCGGTCAGCGGGTTGGCCGACGCCGCGGCGATCGCCCCCGGGTATCAGCACACCTGCGTCGTCAAGCTCAACCAGACCGTCGCCTGCTGGGGCGACAACAACTACGGCCAGGTCGCCGACGGCCTCGCGCCGACCGACAGCTCGACGCCGAAGGTCATCGCCGGCCTGATCGCGATCAAGACCTCGCCCGACCCGGTCGACCCGCTGCCCGAGCCGAGCACGCCGCAGCTCGACCTGCCGTACAACTCGCTCGCCGCCCCGGAGCGGCTGCTCGAGACCCGACCCGGGGCGACCCCGACCGTCGACGGCGCGTTCTACGCCGGTGGGGCGATCGCCGGCGGCAGCGAGTTCAAGCTGACCGTGGCCGGCCGGGGTACGACCCCGACGACCGCCGCGACGGTGTTCCTCAACGTCACCGCCGTCGATCCGACCGGTGGCGGCTACCTCAGCGTCTATCCCTGCGGCCAGAACCGTCCGAACGCATCGAGCGTCAACTTCGCCCAGGGGGCGAACATCGCCAACGCGGTGGTCGCGAAGGTCGGGACCAATTTCCAGGTGTGCATCTTCGTCTCGACGACGACCCACCTGATCGTCGACAGCTCGGGCTTCTTCCCGACCGCGACCTCGCTGACCCCGCTGGCCAACCCGGTGCGGTTGATGGAGACCCGTCCGGGTGCGACGCCGACCGTCGACGGTGGCGCGTCGAACATCGGTGCCCGCCAGGCAGGCTCGACCTATGAGCTCTCGATCGCCGGGCGAGGTGGTCTGCCGGGCGCCGCCGGGCTGACCAGCGCAGTGCTCAACGTCACCGTCGTCGATGCCCGCGCCGGTGGCTACCTCACCGTCTACCCGTGCGGTCAGCCGCAGCCGAACGCGTCGAACGTCAACTTCGTCGCCGGCCAGACGATCCCGGCGCTGGTCGTCGCCAAGCTGTCGTCGACCGGCACGGTCTGCCTGTTCACCGACCAGACGATCGATCTGCTCGTCGACGCGGTCGGCTACTTCGCGACCTCGGTCTCCTACTCGCCGCTGGCCAACCCGACGCGGTTGCTCGAGACCCGCCTCGGGGCCACGCCGACGATCGACGGACTCCAGTCCGGGGTGGGCACGCTCGAGGCGGGTACGACGTATCGGGTCAAGATCGGCGGCCGAGGCGGCTTGTCGCCGACGGCCAACGCGGTGCTGATCACCATCGCCGTGCCGTCACCGAAGCAGTCGGGCTACGCCACCGTGTTCCCTTGCGGGGCGCCGCTGCCGAACTCGTCCAACGTCAACTTCACCGTCGGCCAGACGATCGCCAACACCGTCGCCGCCGGGGTCGGTACCAACCGGGAGATCTGCATCTTCGTCTCGGGGACGACCGACGCGATCGTCGACGTCGCCGGCACGCTCGCCTGATCGGCTGCGTCCTGCGCCTGCTCGCGTTGCCGTCAGGCGGCCGGGCAGGCGCAGGGCAACTCGCCACACTTCGGGCAACCTCCGGCGTACCGCTCCAACGCCTGGTCGAGGTCGATCTCGACCAGGTTGGCGAGCGTCGCCACCCAGGCGAGGACATCGGCGAACTCGTGCCGCTGCGCCTCGGTCGACCCCTTGCGTACGGCCTGGGCCAACTCGCCGAACTCCTCCGCCAACCAGGCCACGGCGGCGGGCACGCCGCGGTCACGGTCACGCCGGCCGTAGGTCGCGTCCATCAGCCGTTGCAGCTCACCGAGCGTCATCTTGCGAGGGTACCGGCCCACTCTGCGTCCCATTGCTCACCCTCCGGGAGGAAGCGAGCGCGCCGGGTGGGCCAGACGAATCAGCGCACACAGCACCCGCTTGTCGACCGGCCGTGATCGCACTTAACTCAATCCATGCATCGGTCGAGCGGACGAACCTGGAGAGGAGTCGGCGCGCGGCCGATCCTGTGCTCGACGGTCGTCGCCGTCGCGACGCTGCAGTCGGCGGTGATGCCCGCTGCGCTCGCCACCGCCCGTGGCTTCGATGCGCGCCGGGACCAGGGGTCGATGTGGTCGGTGACGGCGGCGGTGGGCGCACCGGCGCTGTGGGACGACGGGATCACCGGTGCCGGGATCGACGTCGCCGTCGTCGACACCGGGATCGCGCCGGTGTCAGCGCTGTCCGGCCGGGGCAAGCTCGTCGACGGGCCTGACCTCTCCTTCGATCTGGGGATCGCCGAACTCGAGCACCTCGACGGGTTCGGTCACGGCACGCACATGGCGGGGATCATCGCCGGGCGGTCGGGCGACGGCCGGGTGTCGTCGAGGGCAGCGCCCGACCGCTTCCTCGGCGTCGCTCCCGACGCCCGGCTGGTCAATGTCAAGGTCGGCGACAACACCGGGGCGGTCGACGTCTCGCAGGTGATCGCCGGGCTCGACTGGATCGTCGAGCATCGCCGAGACCAGGGCCTCGACATCCGGGTGATCAACCTCTCGTTCGGCACCGACGGGGTCCAGCCCTATCTCCTCGACCCGTTGGCGAAGGCGGTCGAGCGGGCCTGGTCCGCGGGGATCGTCGTCGTCGTCGCCGCCGGCAACGACGGCCGGGCGGCGACCGGGCTGGCGACCCCGGCGACCGATCCGTTCGTGATCACCGTCGGCGCCGTCGAGCGGACGGCCACGGGCTGGGCCTCGCCGTCGTTCGCCTCCAACGGCAACGGCGTTCGCAACCCGGATCTCGTCGCCCCCGGCCGGTCGATCGCCAGCCTTCGCGTCCCCGGGTCGAGGATCGACGTCGAACATCCGTCCGGCTACGTCAGCCCGACGCTGTTCCGCGGCAGCGGGTCGTCGCAGGCGACGGCAGTCGTCAGCGGCGCGGTCGCCCTCCTCCTCCAGCAACGTCCGTCGTTGACTCCCGATCAGGTCAAGCGCTTGCTGACCTCGACCGCCGATCGCCTGCCGGGCGTGCCGGCGACGAAGCAGGGCAGCGGATTGCTCGATCTGGCGGAGGCCCGCCGGGCGCGCACCCCCTCCGGCCTGGCGACCTGGCAGCCGCACCTGCCGTCGACCGGGCTCGGGCTGCTCCAGCTGTCGCGTGGGCTCGACCAGGTGGCGATCGGGGGCAAGCTGCTCACCGGGGAGTTGACGGTGCTCGGCACGACGTTCGATCCGGCGCTGTGGGTCGCCCTCGGCCGGTCCGGCGCGACCTGGTCCGGTGGGTCGTGGTCGGGTGGGTCGTGGTCGGGTGGCTCGTGGTCCGGCGGGAGTTGGTCGGGCGGGTCGTGGTCCGGCGGGAGTTGGTCGGGCGGCTCGTGGTCGGGCGGGAGTTGGTCGGGCGGGTCGTGGTCGGGCGGGAGTTGGTCGGGCGGGTCGTGGTCGGGTGGTTCGTGGTCCGGGGGCAGCTGGTCCGGCGGCAGCTGGTCCGGCGCCGGCTGGACGTGAACGAACCACCTCCGCAGGCCGACCAACACGCCGCACGGGTGGAGCGCCGGACCCGGGCGGCCGTCGCCCTGGTCGGCGCGCTCGGCCTCGTCGCCGCCACCCTGATCCTCCTCCTCGGCTCCGACGAACGTCGACCGAGCAGCTGGACGGTGGTCGCGGTGATCGGCGGCTTCCTCGCCAGCGAGTGGATCGTCGTCAACTACCAGATCCGCCGCGAGACCTACACCGTCTCGGTCAACGAGCTCCCGTTCGTCGTCGGGCTCGCTGTGCTCACCCCGGGCCAACTGCTGGTCGCCCGCCTGGTCGGCGCGCTGATCGGGGAGTGCGTCCGGCGGCTGCCGCCGCTGAAGATCGCCTTCAACCTCGGTCTGTTCGCGATCGAGACGGCGATCGCCACGGCGATCGTCGACCGCTACGCCGGAGCCGACGACAGCACCCGTTCGTTCCTCGTCATCGGACTGGCGATCCTCGCCGTCGGGGTGGTCAACACCGCTGCGATCTCATTGATCCTCTCGCTCAACGAGCCCGCCTCGCCGACCCGCGTCGCCCGTCTCGCCGGCCGTTCTGCGCTGCACTACGTGATCAACGGCAGCCTCGGGATCGTGATCATCGCGGCGATGAGCCGAGGCGACTGGCTGGTGATCTTCGGCATCGTCCCGCTCGTCGGCCTGCTCGCCTGGGCCCGCTCGGTCGCCCAGCTGAGCCAACGCCACCAGCAGCTCGACTCGCTCTACCAGTTCACCCGCACCGTCGCCGCCTGCGACGAGCGGGAGATGCTCGAGGTCGCCCTGACCGAGATCCAGCGGCTGATGAACGTCGAATGGGTCGAGGCCCGGTTCGCCGCGACCGAGAGGCGCTCGGCGACCGTGCTCCGCCTCGACGATCGCAGCGGCCTCGGGATCGAGTTCGATCAGCTCCCGCCGGGCGCTCCGGCCGCCCAGTTCGAACTCACCGAGCCGCGCACGTTCGTCGGGCGAACCGAGCTGGCCCCGGTGTTCGGGCAGTTCGGCGAGCCCGTGCACAACGCCCTCGCACTCCCGCTGACCAACGACGACGTGCGTGGGGTGGTGCTCGCCGCCAACCGACTGGGGACCAGCGGCGGCTTCACCGCCCGCGACGTCGCCTCCGGTTCTGCGCTGGTCAACCACCTCGCCGCGGTGTTGAAGGGCTCGCTCCTCGCCCGCCAGGTCGCCGGACGGCACCGGCGCGATCCCGTCACCGGGTTGTACACCCTCGCCGGGTTGGAGCACCGCTTCCCCGGGGGCGAGCTCGATGCGGGTTCGATCGTCGCCGTGATCGTGCTCGAGGACCACAAGGAGGTCACCGAGACGCTCGGACCTGGCCGGCTCGACGACGTGCTGGCGACCGTCGCCGCCCGGCTGCGCTCGGTCGCGCCCGACTCGGCGCTGATCGCCCGGCTCGGCGGCAGCGAGTTCGTCGTCGTTCTCGCCGAGGGCCGCCGTGGCGTACCGGTCGACTGGGTCACCCGCGTCCTCGACGCCCTCCACGAGCCGTTCGTGATCGGCGAGATGACGATCGGGATCACCCCCCTTCTCGGTGTCGCCGGACCGATCAGCGAGCCGGCGCCCCTGCTCGAGCTGATTCGACGAAGCGCGGCTGCAGCATCCGGAGCGCGTCGGGAGGTCCGCCCGTGGTCGGCGGAGGGCGTCGTCGGCGACGACCGCCGGGTCCGCCGGTTGGTGCTCGCCTCAGCTCTCCGTCCGGCGCTGCAGACCGGTGATCTCGACGTCTGGTACCAGCCGGAGATCGACCTCGCCACCGGGGACGTCGTCGGCGCCGAGGCGCTGGTCCGGTGGAACGGCGCGGATCACGGACCGGTACCGGCGCACGAGATCGTCGAGCTCGCCGAGCGCGATCACCTCGTCGCGCGAGCTCAGCAACCACGTCATCGCCGAGGCCTTGCTGCAGGTCAACGTCCTCGCCGGGCGCGGCCATCCGATGAGCATCGCGGTCAACCTCGCAGCGCGCGACCTGCTCGACCGTGACCTGGCGCGATCGGTCGACTCGATGCTGCGCGCCGCCCGGTTGCCGCCGAGCGCGCTGCTGTTGGAGGTCACCGAGAGCGCGATGATGACCGACCCCGACCGGGCGATCGAGGTGCTCGACAGCCTCCAGCAACTCGGTGTCCGGCTCTCGATCGACGACTTCGGCACCGGCTACTCGTCGCTCGCGTACCTCCGCAGCATGCCGGTCCGCCAGATCAAGATCGACCGCAGCTTCGTCGGTGGCCTCGCCACCGGCGACAAGGAGGACGAGGTGATCGTCCGCTCGACGATCGAGCTCGCCCACGGGCTCGGGCTCGAGGTCGTCGCCGAAGGGGTCGAGAGTGCGGAGGTGCTCGAGCGGCTCGTCGCCCTCGGCTGCGACTACGCCCAGGGCTACTGGTTCAGTCCGCCGCTGCCCGGCGACGAGTTCGTCCGCTGGCTCGACCGGCGCGTCGCCGATGCCGCCACCGGTCTGGCGGCCGGCGACCGACCGTGGGGCGCACCGGCGCGCTGAGGCCCACCGACGGGACTGCTGCGCACTCGGGGGGTCGACCGAGTACCGGTGGCGAGGGTGCACGAGCGGCCGGTGATCTGGCCTCTCAGCTGGGAGATCGCCGAGATGTCAGCACGGCGGGCACTGTTTGTTCACCGGGCGGCGGCAGTTTGGAAACAAAACGGCAACAAATGACCGCCAGTCTGCCGACTTCGACCACCTCGACGATCGGAGATCTGCGTGGATTCAGGGGACCTCGCATGGGTGCTGATTTCTTCCGCACTCGTACTCTTCATGACCCCCGGACTTGCCTTCTTCTACGGCGGTATGGACCGGACCCGAAATGTCCTCAACATGTTGATGATGAACTTCTACTGCGTTCTCATCGTGCCTGTGGTGTGGATGATTCTCGGATACACCCTCGCTCAGGGGGGCACCGGTAATTTCATCGGGAACTTCGACTATTTGTTCCTGAAGGACATCGGGATCCTCGACGATGGCGGTGGGCAGATCGTCACCGTCGCGTTCTTGGGGATGTTCGCAGCGATCACGCCGGCGTTGATCTCCGGTGCCGTCGCCGACCGGATGAAGTTCTCGGCGTGGGCGATCTTCGTTCCGGCGTGGCTGCTGCTGGTGTTCGTCCCCGTGTTCAAGTGGGTCTACGGCGGCTGGCTCGGCGACCGGGGCTCGCTCGACTTCGCCGGGGGCACGGCGATCCACGTCAACGCCGGGATCGCCGCCCTTGCAGCGGTGATGGTCCTCGGCAAGCGCAGGGGCTGGCCGACGGAAGGCCATCCGCCGCACTCGATGCCGTTGGTGATGCTCGGCACCGGGATCCTGTGGTTCGGCTGGTTCGGGTTCAACGCCGGGTCGGCCCTCGGCGCCAACGGCCAGGCGGCCCAGGCGTTCATGAACACGTTCCTCGCCGCTGCCGCCGCCGGGCTCGCCTGGGTCGTCGTCGAATGGCTGCGTGACGGCCACCCGACCAACCTCGGAGCGGCCTCCGGGATCGTCGCCGGACTGGTCGCGATCACCCCTGCTGCCGGGTTCGTCTCGGGCATCGCCCCGGTGTTGATCGGCATCCTCGCCGGCGTCGTCTGCTGCTACGCGGTGAAGCTCAAGGTCCGGGTGGGATACGACGACGCACTCGACGTCGTCGGCGTCCACTTCGTCGGTGGGCTGGTCGGCTCGCTGACGATCGGCTTCTTCTCCAACCCCGACTTCTTCGGTGGCGAGTTCAAGGAGGGCCTGTTCTACGGCGGCGGGCTCGGGCTGCTCGGCGAGCAGCTCCTGGCCAACTTCGCTGCGATCGTCTGGTCGTTCGCCGTCACCTTCGGGATCATGGTCGCCCTCCGCTCGACGATCGGCGTCCGGGTCAGTGAGGAGACCGAGGTCAGCGGCCTCGACTTCGCCGAGCACAGCGAAACCGCCTACCACTCGAACGTCTGAACCGACCGAAAGGAAGACGCATGAAGCTGATCACAGCGGTCGTTCGCCCACACAAGGCTGATGACATCCAAGCGGCGCTGTCGGGCGCCGGGGTCGTGGGGATGACCGTCTCCGAGGTCCGCGGTTTCGGCCGGCAAGGCGGCCATTCGGAGATGTACCGCGGCGTCGAATACCAGCTGCAGTTCCTGCCGAAGATCCGAATCGACGTCGTCGTCGACGAAGCGATGGTCGACCAGGCGATCGAGGCCATCTCGGCCGCTGCAGCGACCGGCAAGATCGGCGACGGCAAGATCTGGCTGACCAACGTCGAGGACGTCGTCCGGATCCGCACCGGCCAACGCGGCTCCGACGCGATCTGACCCAGCCGTCCCGCGCCCCGGCCGTCGCTCGGACGCGCAGCAGCCCTGCCGGAGATCCGCTCCTCGACGAGAACCGGATCACCTGCAGGGCTGCAATGGTCGGGGTGGGGAGATTTGAACTCCCGGCCTCCACGTCCCGAACGTGGCGCGCTAACCAAGCTGCGCTACACCCCGATTGGGCGGCAGAACTCTATCCGGTCGAGACCGTTTCACTCGCAGGCGTTTCCCCGGATTCGTCGACGACGACCGGTTCGGCGGGAGCCACCGGGACCCCTTCGATGTAGGTCCCGCCGCCGCTCACGGCTCTCGCCGCCCGTCGCAGGCGGAGCGCGTCGAGCGGCTTGATCAGCCAGCCGTCGGCGCCACTGCGGCGGGCGAGGTGGACATCCGCGATCCGGTCGAGGAGGACGATCACCGGCACCCGCGGCAGTCGTCCCGACGATTCGTCGAGCCGCAGCGCCATCGTCACCGCGATCCCGCCCATCGACCCGCTCTGCAGGTCGAGCACGACCAGGTCCGGGGTCCGGGCAGCGACCGCGTCGCAGACCATCCGACCGTTGTCGCACCAGACGAACGTCGTTCCCGGCTCCTCCAGCGCGGCGCGCAGTTCGTCGATGACCCAGTCCGCGTCGGTTGCCACCAGGATGTGCACGCAGCGACGTTATCCGCCGGCAGGCCGGCCGGCGAAGAGGTGGCCGGCGATCACGGCGAGCCCGTCGAGGTCGTGGACGTCGGTGACGAGCAGGGGCACCTCCACCGGTGCGGCGCCGGCCTCGCCACCGGTGAGCTCGAGCAACGGGCGCAGGGCCTCGGCCTCAGCAGCCGCGATCCCCGCCAGTTCGGCGAGGTTGACCCAGGCCCCCGCCTCCGGCTCCCCGGCGGCGACGCTGCCGGCGGCGCGGTCGCGCAGCTCCTCCACCGGCGTGGCTCCGAAGGTGGGTTGGCGGCGGTTGACGATCACGGCGGCGACCGACGTGCCGTGCTCGACCAGCTTGCCGGCGAACCAGCCGGCCTCGGCGACCGCCTCCCGGCGGGCGGTGGTGACCAGCACGTACCGGGTGGCGTCGGTCCGCAACAGACCGGTCACCGCCCGCGACCGCTCGCGGAAGCCCGCCTCCATCCCGTCGAAGACCTGGAAGAACTCGATCGCCTCGGCGATCACCGCCCCGCCGACGACCTTCGACACGGTGCGGACGAACGCCTGGGCGGCGACGTTGACCACCCGCAGGCCGATTTTCGTCGGCAGCGTCAGGGCCTGGTACAGGCGATGGTCGAGGAACCGGGTGAGCCGCT
This sequence comes from uncultured Actinomycetes bacterium, assembly GCA_963754705.1. Classification (GTDB taxonomy): domain Bacteria; phylum Actinomycetota; class Acidimicrobiia; order Acidimicrobiales; family Ilumatobacteraceae; genus JAWKHV01. The sequence goes on from CAVWGZ010000001.1 coordinate 573,362, forward strand.
CGGAGGCGTCGAGGAAGTCGAGCGCCTGGCGTGTCGGTGGGGTGTCGACGACGACCAGGTCGAAGCGGTCGTCGCCGTGCAGTTCGTAGAGCTTCTCCGCTGCCATGTACTCCTGTGTGCCGGGCAGGGCGCCGGCGATGTTGCGGTAGAAGCGGTTGGCGACGATCCGTTCCGCCTGCTCGGCGCTCGGCGCATGGCGACGGACGACGGCGTCGAAGGTGTCGCGGGTGTCGAGCATCGCCGCCCACATCTCGCCCGGTCCACTCGCCCGGTCGCTCGGCGGGAGCTCGATCTGCGCCGGATCGTTCGACAACCCCTCGGTCAGGCCGAGCGCGTCTGCCAGCCGCTTCGCCGGGTCGACGGTGACGACCACCACCCGTCGGCCGCGGCGGGCGGCCTCGAGCGCGATCGCTGCCGAGGTGGTCGTCTTGCCGACCCCGCCGGGCCCGGCGCAGACGATCACCGCCGCCCGTTCGACCAGCTCAGCCAACCCGCTCACGGCAGACGACTCGATCTGCTCGACGAACGCGTCGACGAGCGCGTCGATCGTCGCCCCGGTGAGCTCGCCGGCGGGGGCGAAGGGAACGATCAACTGGGGGAGCGGGAGGGCGGCGGCGAGACGATCGAGTTGCTCGTGCTCCGCCCGGCAGCGGTGGAGGCGGAAGGCAGCGGCGTCTGCCAGCGCTCCGGCCGGGAGGCGGTCGAGGTGCTCGGCGAGCCCCTCGATCGGGGGCAGCACGGCGTTGACGACGACCGGCGTGAGGGCCACCCCGACCCGGTCCTCGAGGGCGAAGGAGGTGTCGATCAGCTCGTTGACCGGGGTCTCCTCGGCGAGCGCGACGAGCAGCACCTGACACCGGCGGGGGTCGGCGAGGAGTTCGGCGACGTCTGCCGCCTGGGTCCGGATCGGGCCGCCGTCGACGGTCTCGAGCAAGGCCGCGGCGGCTTGGAGGAACGGGATCGCGTGGCCCGCGGCGGGGCCGTCGAGGATGATCAGGTCGTGTTCGGCGGCACGTTCGAGCTGCTTGACCTTGCCGAGCACGAGGATGTCCTCGATCCCCGGGGCGGCGGTGGCGACGACGTCGAACACTCCACCGCGGGCCAGACGGCGGGTGATCCGACCGAACCCGTGGCCGTCGAGATAGTCACCCAAGGCCCGCCCGGCGGTGATCGTCCGTCCGCAGATCTCGCCCCCGACAGCACCGTCGTCGACGCCGGCGGCGAGCAACGTCTGCTCCTCGTAGCCGATCACCGAGCCCGGCTCGGCACCGCACAGCTCGCCCAGCCCGGGGCGACCCTCGACGTCGATCACCAGCACGCGCAACCCGGAACGGGCTGCGGCGCGAGCCAGGACAGCCGTTACCGTTGTCTTGCCGACCCCGCCCTTCCCGGCGACGATGACGAGCCGAGACACGGCGAAGAACTTGAGTGGGTCCACGCTTCTCCCGGAGGCAGTACGTGCGCAGACTAGCCATCGCCCTGATCGCTGCCGGGGCCGTGCTCGGCCTCGGGTCGGGTGCACGTGGAGCGGGCGCCGAGCCGGCGACCACCGATTCGCCGCCGCCGAGCGGCGTCGGCTCGCCCTCGAGCGGGCTCGCCGCCGACCTCGCCCCGGTCGACGTGTTCGAGGTCTCCGGGTTGCTCGATGGGATCGTCGCCGACGAGATCGGCAAGGCGATCGATCGGGCGGCGACCGACGGGGCGCAGGCGCTGATCCTCCAGCTCAACTCGAAGCAGGCGGTGATCTCCGAGCAGCGGATGAGCGAGCTCGCCACCCGGATCCGCAACTCGGAGGTGCCGGTGGCGATCTGGGTCGGGCCCTCCGGGCGCGCGCCTACGGGCTCCCCGGCCAGCTGATCGGCGTCGCAGCGGTCTCCGGTGTCGCCCCCGGTTCGAGGATCGGCGAGTTCGGCGCACCGCTGGTGGTCGACGGCGAGCCGCTGAGCTTCGGTGCAGCGAGCGACGAGCTGATCACCGGCACGCTCGGCTACACCGAGGCCCGCGCCGAGGGTGCGATCAGCCTTCCCGACGACGCCGCCGACGCGTTCGTCCTGCCGCGACATGATCCGCGCCCTCGACGGCGTGGAGTACCGCGGCACGACCCTCGACACGATCGTCGAGCTGGTCGGCAGCGACAACACCGTCGAGAGCACCTCGACCACCCCCCGGTTCTTCAAGCTCGGACTCGTTCCCCGCTTCTTCCACACCGTCGCCAGCCCGCCGGTCGCCTATCTGCTGTTCGTCATCGGTGCCGCCCTGCTGGTGTTCGAGTTCTTCACCGCCGGTGTCGGCGTCGCCGGGGTGATCGGCGTGTTCTGCCTCGTCTTCGGCTGCTACGGGTTCGGTGTCCTGCCGATACGCGGCTGGGCGCTCGGCCTGCTGGTCGCGGCGATCGCCGCGCTGGCGATCGATGTCCAGGTCGGCGTCCCCCGGTTCTGGACGGGGGTCGGTCTGCTCGCCTTCACCGGCGCATCGGTCTGGCTCTACCGCGACGGGATCGGTCTGTCCTGGGTGACCCTCGCCGCCGGGATCGGCGGGATGGCGCTGGCCTTCGTCGTCGGGATGCCGTCGATGGTCCGGACACGTTTCGCCACCCCGACGATCGGGCGCGACTGGATGGTCGGCGCGACCGGCGCAGCGATCGCCGACATCTCCCCCGACGGGGTGGTCGAGGTCCACGGGGCGACGTGGCGGGCACGGACCAACCGGGCGACCCCGATCGCCGCCGGTGACGAGGTCAAGGTCGTCGCCATCGACGGGATCACGCTCGAGGTCGAACCGGTCGGCGGCGGGGCGCGGGACTACCGCGAACGCCGGACGACCAGCTGACGAGGTTCCCCGGCGCATCCGCAGCCGGCCGGGATGAGTAGCGTCGGTGGCAGTGCTCGTCCTCCTCGTCCTGCTCGTCGGAATGCCGATCCTCGAGCTGTACGTGCTCGTCCAGGTCGCCGGCGCGATCGGCGTGCTCGAGGCGCTGGCAGTGATGCTGGTGATCTCGATCGCCGGTGCGTGGTTGGCCAAGCGCCAGGGTCTGCGGACCTGGGCCCGGTTCAACCAGCAGGTCGCTCAGGGCAAGGTCCCGTCGAAGGAGATCGCCGACGGGGTCTGCCTGCTCCTCGCCGGAGCCCTGCTGCTCGCCCCGGGGTTCGTCACCGACGTGTTCGGGGTGCTGCTCCTGCTCCCACCGATCCGGGCGATCGTCCGCCGGACGCTGCTGCCGCGGATGTCGACGAGCCCGGTGGTGATCCGCTACGGCCCGGGGACCCACGGCCGGATCGGAGACGTCCTCGACGTCGACGGCAGGGAGTCGCCCGGCCGGCCCGACGACCAGCGCGGCGAACTCGGACGATGACGGACGGCGCTGCGCCGGCCGACCAGGTCCCGATCCGCCCGGCGGCGACGGTGATGCTGCTGCGCGACACCGCCGAGGGCCCGGAGGTGTTCCTCCTGCGCCGCACGACCAGCGCGGTGTTCGCCGCCGGGGCGTTCGTCTTTCCAGGCGGACGGGTCGACCCGGCCGACGCCTCGGCGGTCCTCGCCGCCCACTGCGACGGGCTCGACGACGTCGCAGCCAGCGCCCGGCTCGAGCTGCCGAGCGGCGGGCTCGCGTTCTGGGTGGCGGCGATCCGGGAGTGCTTCGAGGAGGCGGGCGTGCTCCTCGCCCGGCGCGCCGACGGCACCGCGCTGCGGTTCGTCGACCGCGACCAGGCCGACGCGTTCAGCGCCCATCGCCACGCGATCTACGACGGGACGCGCTCGTTGGCCGAGCTGTGCGAGACCGAGCGACTGCTGCTCGATCTCGGCGACGTCCGCTACGTCAGCCACTGGATCACCCCGCTCGGCGAGCCGCGCCGATTCGACACCCGCTTCTTCGTCGCCCGCGCGCCCGACGATCAGGTGCCCCTGCACGACGACGGCGAGACCGTCGCCAGCTGCTGGATCAGACCGGCCCACGCCCTCCACCTGCACGGCGCCGGGCAGCTGACGATGCTCGCCCCGACCCTCGCCAACCTCGGGTACCTGGCGATCCACGACTCGACGGAGTCGATCCTGCGAGCGGCGGCCGCGCTCGGTCGCGTGCCGGTCCATCGATAGCCTCGATCGGGCGATGAGCCCACTCCGGATAGGTCCGCTCGAACTCGACGCGCCCGTCGTCCTCGCCCCGATGGCGGGGGTGACCAACGCGCCGTTCCGCGCCCTCTGCCGTCGCTACGGACCGGGCTTGCTGTACGTCAACGAGATGGTGATGGCCGCCGCGCTGCTCCATCGCAACGCCAAGACCGAAGCGATGGTCACCTTCGCCGACGGTGAGTTCCCGCGCAGCCTGCAGCTCTACGGCAGCGACCCCGGGTTCGTCGGCGAAGCGGTCCGCCGGCTGGTCGACGCCGACCGGGTCGACCACATCGATCTCAACTTCGGCTGCCCGGCGGCGAAGGTCACCCGTCGCGGCGGCGGGGCGGCGGTGCCGCTCAAGCGCAACCTGCTCCAGGCGATCCTGCGCGCCGCGGTGCGGGCCGCCGAACCGGCCGGGGTGCCGGTCACCTGCAAGTTCCGGATCGGGATCGACGACGGGTTGGTGACCTTCCTCGACACCGGACGGATCGCCGAGGCCGAGGGGGTGGCGGCGATCGCCCTCCATGCCCGGACCGCCGCCCAGCACTACGCCGGCGCCGCCAGGTGGGCGGCGATCGGCGAGCTGAAAGCAGCAGTGACGACCATCCCGGTGCTCGGCAACGGCGACATCTGGGAGGCGTCCGACGCCGTGGCGATGGTCGCCGAGACGGGCTGCGACGGGGTCGTGATCGGACGCGGCTGCCTCGGCCGGCCGTGGCTGTTCGGTGACCTGGTCGACGCCTTCGCCGGTCGCCCGGTCGGTGGACCGCCGCTGCTCGGTGAGGTCGCCGCGGTGATCGCCGAGCACGCCCGGTTGCTCGTCGCCCACGCCGGGCAGCACGGGATCCGCGAATTCCGCAAACACGCCAACTGGTACGTCACCGGCTATCCGGTCGGGGCCGAGATGCGCCGCCGGCTGGCCCAGGTCGGCAGTCTCGACGAGCTCGACGACCTGCTCGCCCAGCTCGACCCGGCGACCGCCCTGCCACCCGGCGGGCAGCGGATCGTCCGCGGCCACTCCAACGGTCCGATCCGCGTCACCCTCCCCGACGGTTACCTCGACCGGCTCGACGACCTCGACGCCCCGGACGACGCCGACGTCGTCGCCCTCTCCGGCGGATGAGCCCGTCGCGGATCGTCCTCGGCTCGGCGTCGCCCCGACGGGTCGCGTTGCTCGAGACCCTCGGGGTGCCGTTCACCCACCGCGCCGCCGAGCTCGACGAGACCCCGCTCGAGGGCGAGGACCCGGTCGCCTACGTCGAGCGGCTGGCGCGGGCGAAGGCGGCTGCGATCGCCGCTGACGAGCCGGCGGGGACGGTCGTGATCGGCGCCGACACGACGGTCGAGCTCGACGGGACGATCTTCGGCAAGCCGCTCGACCCGCCCGACGCCCGGCGGATGCTGATGGCCCTCGGCGGCCGCGTGCACCAGGTCCACACCGCTGTCGCCGTCCAGTGTGGCGATCGGGTCGACTCGACGGTCAGCACCACTGCCGTCCGGCTGTGCCCGATCGGGGCGGCGGCGATCGAGGAGTACCTCCTCAGCGGCGAGCCGTTCGACAAGGCCGGCGCGTACGCGCTGCAGGGGATCGGCGGGAGGTTCGTCGCCGGGGTCGAGGGCAGCGTCAGCGGCGTCGTCGGCCTCCCGCTGGTCGAGCTCGCCGAGCTGCTCCGCGCCGCCGGGGTCGAGCTCGTCCGCTGACGGCGGTCATTCGCGGCGCAGGTCGTCGGCCAATCGCCGGCGCGACACGCTCCAGCTCGGTTGCCAGACGAGCAGGGGTGTCGCCAGCACCACCGCGCCGATCAGCACGATCAGCGGCGTGATCGGCACGCTCGTGCGGATCACCATCCCGATCCGCCCGGCGATCAGCGACCATCCCCACTGCGCTGCGATCACGCCGACCGCGCCGCCGATCACGGTCGCCGGAACGACGATCGACCAACCGAGCACGATCACCGACGACACGGCGTCGCGCCGGCGGAAGCCGAGGGCTCGCAAGGTGGCGAGCTGGCGACGCCCGAGCTGGGCACAGTTGATCAGGGCGTGGACGAAGGCGGCAGCGGCGAGCACGGCGAGGGATGCGGCGATCGCCGCCGGCACGCCGCGCACCAGCTCGAGGTCACCGAGGTCGTGCTGCGCCGAGGGGACCGTGACGTACGGGCCGAAACGCTCGGCGAGGAGGGCCACCTCGTCGGCAGGGGCACGCTCGTGGTCTGTGCGCACGACGAGTAGTCCTTCTGCCGGCTCGAACAGCCCCGGCACCACGTATGCACCGTCGCCCGGCCCGATCCGCAGCTGGTCGTCGTTGGTCAGCACCGAGCCGACGACCTCGAACGGGCCGAACTCGATCTCGTACCGCGCGCCGATCGCAAAGTCGAAGGTCCGCGCTGTCGTGGCCTCGAGGCGGTCACCGACGGCGACGCCGAGATCGTCCATCGTTCGCGGGGCGAGCGCGATCTCGTCGGCGGCGATCGGCATCCGGCCGGCGACGATCACCGGCTCCGGCTCGCCCTTGAGCGAGACGAACGTGAGCAGGTCGAGCGTGTAACCGCTGTCGAGTTCCACCGCCGAGGTTCCGATCAGTGCCGCCTCGGTGACGATCGGCTCGTCGATCGCCGACTGGCCGAGGGTGTCCGCGTCTTCGTCGGTGGTGATCGACCCGGACTGCGTGCTCGCCACGCCGTAGTCCCACCAGGCGCCGTACGCCGCCGGGCTGCGGATGGCACGGTCGAAGCTGCGCTGCAGGCCGGCCGCGCCGACGACGCCGACGGCGGCGAGGAACACGGCGAGTGTCGCCGGCCAGACGTACTGCCGCCGACCGTCACCGGTCAGCGACCACGCGGCGCGGACCACCGGGGAGACCCTCGCCGCTCGACCGGCGAGCCGTCCGCTACGCCGGGTCGTCGGCCGGCGAACCGAGGTCGCCCCGAGCACCGCGGCGGCCGCGACCACCGCCGCGGTGACGGTGATTCCGACGGCGGCGACCAGCAGATCCACTCGCTGGTCGCCGGCAGCCGCGAGCGCCTCGGCCGGGCCGCCGGGACCGATCCGGGCGACGATGATCTGGGTGACCACTGCCGTCGGCGCGGCGAGTCCTACGAGCGGCGCGATGCGGAGCACGGCTGCCAGCGCCGGCAGGGCGGGCTGGGCGCCGAGGGCGCGCAGCGAGGAGGCGCCGGCGAGCTCGCGCCGCAGCTGGCGGCTGACGACGAGGAGACCGAACATCGTTGCGGCGATGGCTACGACGCCGGCGAGCAGGGCCAGCCCAGCGGACTGCGACCCGACCGAGTCGGCCATCGCCTGCTGGATGTCGAAGGTCTCCGCCGGCGACGTCGACGTCGCCCAGTCCGGGAGGGCGCGCGCGAGAGCATCGGCGACTCCGTCCCGGTCGGTGTCGGCCGCCGCTCGGGCGTCCGTCTGGGCGTAGGGGAAGTGATCGGCGGCGAGCACCCGCCAGGTCGCCGTGCCGACGCGTGCGCTGCGGTCCGGATGGCGGACATCGAGACCCGGAGCGGGCCGTCGACCGGGGGCGATGTCGCCGAGCGTCGACTCGATGCCGACGACCAGCAGCTTCCCGTTGCGGGTACACGGATCCTCCGAGAACCCCCAGCCGCAGACCTCGACCTCGACCTCGTCGCCGACGCCGACCGCCAGCGCGTCGGCGAGCCCGCTGGCGAGCATCAGCTCGTCGGAGGCGCCTGCCGCCGGGAGCCGCCCGGCGACGACGACCGGGACGTTGATCATCCCGGCCTCGGCGATCACGCTGGCTGCGGTCGCGTCGACGTGCCGCTGGTTGGCCGACAGTCCGACCGGCAGCACCTCGGTGTAACCGACACCGCCGACCGTCGGGTCGGTGTCGACCGCCTCGTACAGGGCGCGAGAGATCTCCGGGCTGAAGCATCGGCCGGTCGCCGGATCGATCTCGGGTGGGCAGCCGTCGAGCGTCATCGTCTCCGGCTGGGTGACCTCGAGCCACCTGTCGAGCGCCCCGCCTGCCAGCCTCGACCAGCCCCACACACCCATCGCCAGGCCTGCGGCGATACCGACGAGCAGGGCAGCGGAGACGGTCGCCCGTCGGTGCCGCCGCCGGAGGCTCGCCGCCAGCAGGCGCGCCGGCGCTGCGTTGGCGCCGTACACCCCTGTCGTGCGCATCGGCGCAGCCTCCCTGATCGGCGGGGCTCCGCCCCGATCGCAGTCGACACCATCGCCGACGACGACGGAAGGGTGCTCGCCTGCGGATCTCCGGGGTGGCTGGCCGCACTGCGGTTAGCACTCGCGACTCGCGGTTGCTAACGGTGTGCGTCGTGTCCTAGCATTAGCACTCGCATTGTCCGAGTGCTAATGCTTCATGGAGGCACGAAGATGGCTCTCAAGCCGCTCGAAGACCGCATCGTCGTCAAGCCTGGCCAGGCAGAGGAGCGGACCGCGTCCGGCCTGGTCATTCCCGACACCGCCAAGGAAAAGCCCAACAGGGGACCGTTCTCGCAGTAGGACCCGGCAAGCGTGCCGAGTCCTCCGGTGAGCTGATCCCGGTGGGTGTCGAGGTCGGCCAGACCGTCCTGTATTCCAAGTACGGGGGCACCGAGGTCACGGTCGAAGGTGAGGACCTGCTCATCCTCGCCAGCCGTGACGTCCTCGCCGTCGTCGACAAGTGAGGCGCTGACCACCGATGTCCAAACTGCTGAAGTTCGATGAAGAGGCGCGCCGCGCGCTCGAGGCGGGCGTCAACAAGCTCGCCGACGCGGTCAAGGTGACCCTCGGGCCGAAGGGCCGCAACGTCGTTCTCGACAAGAAGTTCGGTGCTCCGACGATCACCAACGACGGCGTCTCGATCGCCAAGGAGATCGAGCTCGACGACGCGTTCGAGAACATGGGCGCCCAGTTGGTCAAGGAAGTCGCGACGAAGACCAACGACGTCGCCGGTGACGGGACCACCACCGCCACTGTCCTCGCCCAGGCGCTCGTCCGCCACGGGCTGCGCAACGTGACCGCCGGGGCCAACCCGCTCGGTCTCAAGCGCGGGATCGAGAAGGCCGTCGCTGCGGCGGTCGAGTCGATCAAGTCGCAGTCGAAGGAAGTCGACGACAAGGAAGACATCGCCAATGTGGCGACGATCTCCGCCGCCGACCCGGCGATCGGGCGGGTCATCGCCGACGCGATCGACAAGGTCGGCAAGGACGGTGTCGTCACCGTCGAGGAGTCGAACACCTTCGGTATCGAGCTCGAGTTCACCGAGGGGATGCAGTTCGACAAGGGCTACCTGTCGCCGTACTTCGTCACCGATGCGGAGCGCCAGGAAGCCGTCCTCGAGGACGCCTACATCCTGCTCAACTCGGGCAAGATCTCGTCCGTCCAGGCGCTGCTGCCGGCACTCGAATCGGTGATGAAGAGCGCTCGCCCGCTGGTCATCATCGCCGAGGACGTCGAGGGCGAGGCCCTCGCCACCCTCGTCGTCAACAAGATCCGGGGCACGTTCAACTCGGTCGCGGTCAAGGCGCCGGGCTTCGGCGACCGCCGCAAGGCGACCCTCCAGGACATCGCCGTGCTGACCGGCGGTCAGGTGATCTCCGAGGAGGTCGGTCTCAAGCTCGAGAACGTCACCCTCGACCTGTTCGGCCGCGCCAAGCGGGTGATCATCACCAAGGACAACACCACGATCGTCGACGGTGACGGCGACAAGGCCGACGTCGAGGGCCGGATCAACCAGATCAAGGCCGAGATCGAGAACACCGACTCGGACTGGGATCGGGAGAAGCTCCAGGAGCGTCTCGCCAAGCTCGCCGGCGGTGTTGCGGTGATCAAGGTCGGCGCGGCCACCGAGGTCGAGCTGAAGGAGAAGAAGCACCGGATCGAGGACGCCGTCTCGGCGACCCGGGCGGCGATCGAAGAAGGCGTCGTCGCCGGTGGCGGCACCGCCCTCCTGCGGGCTCGCCCGGCGGTCGCCAAGGTGCTCGAGAGCCTCGAAGGTGACGAGGCGACCGGCGCCCGCACGGTGCTCGACGCGCTCGACGCCCCGGCTCGGCTGATCGCCGACAATGCCGGTCTCGAGGGCGCGATCACGGTCCAGCAGGTGCTCGCCGCCGAAGGTCCGATCGGGCTCAACGCCGCTACCGGCGTGATCGAGGACCTCTTCGCCCGAGGGATCATCGACCCGGCGAAGGTCACCCGTGCGGCACTCCAGAACGCGGCGTCGATCGCTGCCCTGGTGCTGACCACGGAGTGCCTGATCGCCGACAAGCCGGAGAAGGCTTCCGCCGGCGGCGGCGGCATGCCCGGTGGCATGGGCGGCATGGGTGGCATGGGCGGAATGATGTGACCAGCCGCCCCGGCTGACACACGACAAGACATCCGACGAGCCCCGGGCACGACGCCCGGGGCTCGTTCGCGTCCTAGCCTGGGGGCGGTGAAGCGGCCGTTCTGGATGCATCAGCTCGTCGAATATCTGATCGGGGCGTTGCTGATCAGCCAGGGGTTCCAGTCCTCGGAGCCGATGATCCCGACCGTGCTCGGCGTCGCCGTGCTGGTCAACGCAGCGGTCGCCAAGGGCCCGCTGGGGGCATTTCCCAAGCTCCACCGCCACGTGCATCGGGTGGTCGACGTCGTGCTCCTCGCCCTGATCGTCCTCGCCGTGCTGTTCGCCGGTGACGCGATCACGAGCACGGTCCGCTTCGTCCTGATCGGCGCAGCGGTGGTCTACGGGGTGGTCGTGCTGCGCACCAACTACGCCCCGCCGGTGAAGCGGCAGCCGATCTCGGCCGACGGTGGCCGGAGCACCGAGATCGGCCGGCTGGCCGGCCGGGCGACCGGCGTGGCGGTCAACGCAGCCCGGAGGCGTCGCCGGTCCTGAGCGGGGGTTTCCCGGGCGGACCGCGCCAGGGTGCTGACCCCACCGGAGCCCGCAAGGTGGCCCACTGTCGAGCGGGCTGCGTTCGTTCTATGGTCGAGCGATGGACGGCCAGCGGGGAGCGATCGCGGCGTGGGTTCGCACCGACCTGCGCCGGAGATGGCTCGCGTTGGTCGTCCTCGGAGTACTCGCTGGTGCCACCGTCGGGCTCGGAACTGCGGCGGTGATCGGCTCGCAGCGCAGCGGGTCGGCCCTCGAGCGGTTGCGCGAGGCGACCGATGCCCCTGATGCGATCGTCTTCCCCAGCCAGGTCGAGCTGTTCGCCGGCGACTGGGACACGTTGCGCGCCGCCCCCGAGGTCGAGCAGGTCGGACCGTGGAACCTGGTGTTCGGCTTCTCGCCGGAGATCTCGGAGTTGTTCGTCCTGTTCGGCCCCGACGACGACGTCTGGCTGCAGCAGCTCAACCGTCCGGTGGTGACCAGCGGGCGGATGTGGGACCCCGACACGCCCGGGGAGGTCGTCGTCTCCGAGACGGTGCTTCCGTTCCTGCCGGTCGGGACGACCTTCGACTTCACCACCTTCGGCGCCGAGCAGACGGCGATCGGCGAGGAGTTCCCCACCGGCCCGACCCAGACGATGACCGTCGTCGGAGGGGTGAGGACGGTCAACGACTCGCTGTTCACCGGCGGTCAGGTGTTCCTCTCACCCGGGTACACGGAGGCGTACCGCGACGAGATGCTGCTCGTCCAGAACGCCGATGTCGGGCTCGTCGCCGACGGGCGTACGGAGCAGCTGGTGGCGAGCACGGCGCAGGCGTTCGGCGCCGACGTCCCCGTGTTCGACCTGCATGAGGTCACCCGCCGGGTCGACACGACGATCGACGTCGAGCGGACCGCGCTTCGGCTGCTGGCCCTGATCGTCCTCGTCGCCGGCGGGCTGCTGGTGGTCCAGGCGCTGATCCGATCCGCCGGCGGCCAACGCGCGGAGACCTCGACCCTCGCCGCGCTGGGGATGACCCGACCGCAGCTGACCGCGCTGGTGGTCCTGCCGCACGTGCTCGCCGCAGTGGTCGGCGTCGTCAGCACGGTGCTGTTGGCGACTGCGGCGTCGTCTCGGTTTCCGGTCGGCCAGGCGCGCCAGATCGATCCCGACGTCGGGACGCGACTCGACTGGATCGTCGTCCCACTCGCCCTCGCCGGTGGGCTGGCGCTGTTGGCCGCGATCGCGACGATCGCCTGGCGGCAGAGCACCGATCGCCTCAGTCCGCCGGTCGATCGCGGATCTCGACTCGCTCGCTTCATCCGCCGGCAATCGCCGGTCGCCGTCGGACTGGGCACCTCGCTCGCCCTCGACAGCGGGCGGGGCGCACGCCGCTTGCCGTCGCGGCCGGCGTTGATCTCCGCAGTTGTCGGGATCGCCGGGGTGGCGGCGACGATGACGATCAACCTGTCGATCGACGACGCGCTGGCGCACCCCGAGCGTGCCGGCGTCGTCTGGGACGCGATCGCCAGTTCGCCGCTGGTCGAGGAGGACCCGGCAGCCGAGCAGGCGTGGGCCGACACCGTGCGTGCGGTCGTTCCGGCCGGAACGACGCTGTGGCAGGTCGACCGTGCCGTGCTCGCCGCCGGGGCGAGCGGGGTGCAGACCTTCGCCCTCACCGGTCTCGACCGGCAGGACGGCGATCCACCCGGATTCACCTTGATCAAGGGCAGGCCGCCGGGGGCGCTCGGGGAGGCGGTGCTCGGCCCGAAGACCGCAGCCGATCGGGGCTTGGCGATCGGCGACAGCGTCTCGCTCGGCGAGCCGGCGGAGACGGTCGTCGTCGTCGGCATCGGGCTGTTCCCCCACGACGTCCATGTCGAGTTCGACGAGGGGGTATGGGTCGGCTCGGAGCAGTTCGAGCGGATCGCTCCGGCGAACCCGTCCAGTGCCGGGTTGGCGATGCGCTTCCCGCCCGGCACCGACGTCGAGGAGATGCTCGGGCTGCTGAGCGAGACGCCGGGAGCGACCGGATTCGACGGGGCGGGGTTGGGGGAGATCCCGCCCGAGCTGTCGAACCTGAGCAACCTGCCGCGACCTGCCGATGGTGCTGACGATCTTCCTCGGGCTGCTGGCGATCGTCTCGCTCGCTCACGTGCTGGCGACGTCGTCGCGCCGGCGGGGCAAGGACTTCGCCGTGCTCCGCTCGCTGGGGCTGAGCGGCCGGGGGACGCGGCTCGCGCTGGCGAGCCAGGCGATGACGATCGCCGCCGTCGGGCTGTTGTTCGGATTGCCGATCGGGGTGGTGACCGGGCGAGCCGCCTGGCGGGCGATCGCCCGCGAAGTCCCGCTCGACGTGGTTGCGCCGTGGTCGCTCTCACCGCTGCTGCTCGTCGTTCCGGTTGCGTTGTTGCTCGTCAACCTGCTCGCCGTCCTTCCCGGTCGGCGGGTTGCCCGTCTGCAGCTGGCCGAGGTGCTCGCGCCAGTGATCCGCGGAGTGATCCGCGCGGCGGGCTCGCTCGTAGGCTGGGGGGATGTCGTTCCAGCCGCCGGCCCCCGACCTCGCCCAGCTCCGCGCCGACTGGGAGATGTGGGAGCGCGGCGAGGAGTCACCCGGCCGGGTGTTGGCGAACATGAAGACCCATGGAATGGCCGAGTTGCTCGCCGAGCTCGCCGAGTCGGGCTGGACGCCAGCTGGCTGAGCAGCTGCCGCGTCGTCCGGGTGGCAAGCAGATCATCCCCCGCCCGGACCGGTGGGAACCGGGACCGCCCTCGCCGTGGCGCGACCGCACCGGCGTCGACCGGCCGCTGAGCACCGCCGAGGTGCTCCACCTGCTGCGCCCGCACCTCGAGCCGCGCCCGTCGCTGGCGCCCGCCGGAGCCCGGCCGGCGGCCGTGCTGATCGCCTTGTTCGACGGGCCGGCCGGGGCCGAGGTCGTGCTCACCCGGCGGGGCTGGCACCTGTCCACCCACCAGGGTGAGGTCAGCTTTCCCGGCGGACGGGTCGATCCCGGCGAGACCTCGGTCGAGGCCGCGCTACGCGAGGCGTGGGAGGAGGTCTGCCTCCCACCGGCGCAGGTGGAGATTCACGGCGAGCTCGATCACCTGTCGACGATCCGCGGTGCGAGCTACATCGTCCCGATCGTCGGTCGGCTGGCGGCCCGGCCGGATCTGCGCCCGGGGACGAGCGAGGTCGAGCGGATCCTCTACGTCCCGCTCGCCGAACTGACCCGGATCGACACCCATCGCGAGGAGCGCTGGGGGTGGGGGGAGGAGTCGTGGCCGATCCAGTTCTTCGAGCTCGACGACGAGACGATCTGGGGCGCCACCGCCCGGATCCTCGCCCAGCTGTTGACCCTCGTCCATCTGTCCTGACCGGCTGGGGTCGTCGCCCGATGGTCAGCCGAGGTCAGCCGCGGCGGACGACGAGGCGCCACCACAGCGCGAGCAGCTGGCGTGCGGAACGGGCGATCGCCGGGAGGCGGAAGAACTGCGAGCGGCCCGACGGGCGGAAGTAGTGGTGCACCGGGACCTCGACGAAGCGGGCCCCGCAGCGTTGGAAGCGGCGCATCATCTCGACGCAGATCACCCCGCTGGTGGCGCTCAGCGGCTGTTCGACGATCAGTCGCCGGCGGAACAACCGGAAGTCGCAGTCGGTGTCCCGGACGCGGAGGTTGAACAGGCGCTTGACCAGATGGTGGTACATCCGCCCGATCACCTTGCGGTACCAGCTGTCGCCGCGCCCGAGCTTCCAGCCCTGGACGACGTCGACGTCGTCGCCGACGACAGCGAGGAGTTCGGCCACCTCGCGCGGGTCGTACTGGGCGTCGCCGTCGGTGTAGAAGATCCAGTCGTTGGTCGCCGCCCCGAATCCCGAGATCAGCGCACCGCCGTAGCCGCGGTTGACCTCGTGGGTGATCACCCGCAACCGCGGGCAGCGCTCGGCCATCTCGGCCAACACCCGAGCCGAGTCGTCGCGCGAGCCGTCGTCGACGACGATCACCTCGTGGTCGGCGACGAGTGGCGACGCGGCGAGGACCTCGTCCACCGCCAGCACCAGCTCGGCGATCGTCGCTGCGTCGTTGTAGCAGGGGAAGAAGGCCGAGACGGTCAGGCTCGGGAGCGGATCAGCCATCTCCGTCGACCTCGCTCAACGCCGTCGCCACGAGGTCGACCTCGCCGTCGGTCAGCTCCGGGAAACAGGGAAGGGTGACGCAGGACGCCGCCCACCCCTCCGCCTGCGGGCAGGGGACCGTGGCCAGCGATCGGTAGGCCGGTTGCTGTCCGAGGGCCAACGGATAGTGCACTGCGCTGGCCACCTCGCGTGCGGAGAGCTCGGCGCGCACCTCGTCGCGGCGCGAGGTTCGGAACACCGACAGATGATGGACGTGCTGCGGATGGTCGGCGTGCCAGCGCAGCTGCGGTGCGGCAGCCCGGTAGCGGGCTGCGATCTCCCGCCGGCGACGGTTGCCCGCCTCCAGCTCGGGAAGGGCGAGGCGCAGCCAGGCGGCCTCGATCTCCGACAGGCGGAAGTTCTGCGAGCGCTCGACGTGGACGTACTGGGCCGACATCCCGTGGACCCGCAGACGGCGGACCCGCGCCGCCAGCTGCTCGTCGTCGGTGGTCAACGCCCCGCCGTCGCCGATTCCACCGAGGTTCTTGGTCGGATAGAACGAGTAGGCGGTCGCTGCCCCACGGCGGGCGGGCACCGCCCCGTGGGCCTGGGCGGCGTCGTGGATCACGGCCAGGTCGGTGTCGGGGTCGTCCGCCGGGCGGCCGTAGAGATGGACCACGATCACCGCCACCGTGCGCGCCGTGCGCTGCGCGTCCCAGGCCCCGGCGGGAACCGTCGCGGTGTGTTCGTCGACGTCGACGAACACCGGCGTCGCCCCGACGGCACAGACCGCAGCGGCGGTCGGAACGGCGGTGAACGCGGGGACGAGCACCTCGTCGCCCGGGCCGGCGCCGATCGCAGCGAGGGCGAGCTGGATCGCGGTCGCTCCGGAGCTCACCGCCACCGCCTGGCGATGGCCGGCGAAACCGGCGAACTCGTCTTCGAACGCCTCCAGCTCCGGTCCCAACAGCACGTTGCCCGAGCGCAGGACGCGCTCGGTGGCTGAGTGGAAGGCGGGGAGGAGGGGGACGAGACGTCGGCTCAGGTCGACGACAGGTACCACGGGTGCTTTCGGTAGAAGTCGATCGTCGAGCGCAGACCGTCGACGAGGCCGATCGTCGGTTTCCAGCCGAGCAGTTCGGCGGCGCGGGTCCAGTCACCCTGGAAGTCGCCGATGTCGATCCGCTCGAGGTCCGGTGGCCACGGGACGTAGCTCAGATCGCTCGACGAACGACTCAGCTCGAGGATCTCGCCGACGATCTCGCGCAGCGACCAGCTGTGCTCGTGGCCGAGGTTGACGATCGCGCCGACGCTGCGATCGGTGGTGGCGGTGACGATCGCCCCGACCACGTCGTCGACGTGGAGGCAGTCGCGCAACTGTTCGCCGGTGCCGAACAGCTGGATCGGTTGGTCGGTGAGAGCCCGTCGGAGGAACACCGGCAGCGCCCCGAGCCCGTCCTTCGACAGGTTCTGGCGCGGCCCGTAGACGTTGGTCAATCGCAGGACGGTCGGCCGCAATCCGTGGATCGTGCCGTAGAGCAGGTGGTACTGCTCGCAGGCGAGCTTGTCGATGCCGTTGACGTCGACCGGGTTGGTCGGGTGGTCCTCGTCGACGGGGAGCCGCACCGGCCGGCCGTAGACCTGACGGGTGGAGGTGAGCACGATCCGGCAACCCGGGGCGGTCCGGCGCAGCGTCTCGAGGAACGCCACCTGGCTGCGGACGTTGAGCTCGAGGTCGGTCAGCGGGTCGGTCATGCTCGCGTGGTGGCTGACCTGCCCGGCGACGTTGAACACGACGTCGGCCCGCTCGACCAGGCCGGCAACACCGTCGTCGTCGAGCGGGGCGATGAGCAGCTCGTCGGGTGTCACCCCGTCCAGGTTGCGAGGGTCTCCGCCGTGGTGGGGGACGAGCGCGTCGACGACGTGCACCGACGCTCCGGCGTGCACGAGTGCGTGGACGAGGTTGGATCCGATGAAGCCGAGGCCCCCCGTGACCACGCACTTCGCCCCTGCGAGTCCGGTGAGCTCCGCTGCGTACGAGCTGAGCATCTTCGGTGACTGTACCGAGCGTCACCCGCTCCGCGGAACCTGCCTCGTATCATCGGCGCCGATGCTCGGCGACGACCTCGAGGGCCTTCGTCGCCGCGTGCTGTGGATCGAGTCGGTCGTCGTCGGCGGGCTCGCCCTGCTCGGTGCGGTGGGCGTGTTCCAGCTCTGGCGCCAGGGCATCGGCTCTCCGTTCAACTACGACGGCGACGGCCCCTACTACCTGATGCTCGCCCAAGGACTGAAGCAGCACGGCTCGTTCCTGACCAACCCCGACCTCGGGTTCCCCGCCGGACAGGTGCTGTACGACGTCCCGGAGAACCTCGACCTCGCCAACATCGCCGTGCTCCGCCTGTTGACCCTGGTCACCGGCGCAGTCGAGGCGGTCAATGTGTTCATCCTGGCGACCTTCGCCCTCGTCGGCGGCGCTGCCCACGCCGTGCTGCGCAAGTTCGGCCTGCACCCGGTGATCGCCGGGGTCCTCGCCCTGTTGTACGCCTTCCTCCCGTACCACCTGATGCGTCGTGGGTCGCACCTGTTCCTCGGCTCCTACGCCCTGGTCCCGGTCGTCGTCTGGTACGCGGTGGCGCTGCTCGGTGACCGGACCCCGTCGATCGACGTCCGCCGCGCCGCCGGCCGGTGCGCTTTCGCCGCCTGCGTCGGGGTCGCCCTCACCGGGCCCTATTACGCCACGTTCGCCCTGTTGCTGTGGCCGATCGCCGGAGTGCTGGCGGCGATTCGCCGGCGGGTGTGGTCGCCGGTGCTCGGCGCACTGCAGATGGTCGCCGTGGTCGCCGCCGTCGCCGTCGCCGCACTCGTCCCCAACCTCTGGTACTGGGCGCGCAACGGACGCAACTCGCAGGTGATCCAACGCACGGAGCAAGAGACCGAGGCACTCGGGATCCGCATCCAGCAGCTGCTGATGCCACGCTGGGATCATCGCAACGGACTGCTCTCCCGGCTCGGGCTCGACGCCCTGCGCGGGCCGGTCGAGAGCGAGGGAACGCAATACCTCGGGATCATCGGCGCGGTCGGGTTCCTCGTCCTGCTCGTGGTCTGCTTCGTCCGCCTCGCCGGCCGGCGCAGCGGTGACGATCGGCGCTGGACGCTGCTCGACCGGCTGGCGGTGATCACCCTCGCCGCGCTGCTGATCGGGGTCGGCAGCGGGTTCGGCTACTTCGTCAACCGCTTCGGGCTGCGCCAGATCCGCGCCTACAACCGGCTCTCGGTGCTGATCGGGTTCTGCGCCCTCGTCGCCGTCGGCGTCGTGGCGACCGTCGCTCTCGAACGGATCGAGCGGCGATCGACCGGGCGGGCGCGTACGGTGCTCGCCGTCGGGGCGGTGCTCGCCGCGTTCGTCGGGTGGTACGACCAGACCTCGCCGCGCGACGCCACCTACGTCTCCAGCGGTCGGTTGACCTGGGAGCTCGACCGGGAGTTCTTCGCCGGGCTCGATGCAGCGCTCCCCGACGGCGCCGCCGTGCTCCAACTGCCGGAGATCAGCTTCCCGGAGAACACCGGGGTCGGCCGGATCGCGCCGTATGACGAGGGGCGCGGCTACGTCCATGCGCCATCGCTGGATTGGAGCTTCGGTGGGGTCACCGGTCGGCACAGTGGACTGCCCCCCGGGCTCGTCGACGGCCCGGGAGAGGCGATCGTCGACGCAGCTCGCGCCTCGGGTTTCCGCGCCGTGCTCGTCGATCGCCACGGCTACGCCGACAGCGCTGTCGAGCTCGAAGCCCGGCTCGCCGCCGCCGGGCTGAGCATCGTCGCCGTCGGCTCGAACAACCGCTACGCCTGGTACGACCTCGACCCGGGAGCCGACGATGGAGCGTGACGAGTACCGCCGGATGGCCGAGGTCGAAGCGACGCACTGGTGGTACGCGGCGACCCGAGCGTTGCTGACCGCCGAGCTGTCGGAACGGATCGCACCCGGCGGGCGCTACCTCGACGCCGGTGGTGGCACCGGTGCGACGGCGGCCTGGATGGCCGAACGCGGGACGCTGATCGCCGCCGACTTCGAGCCCGAGGCGCTGGCGATGAACCGCTCGCTGCACGCGTCGACCTCGGGTTTCGCTGCCGCCGACGTGCAAGCCCTGCCGTTCGCCGCCGACTCCTTCGATGCCAGCGTCTGCGTCACCGTGCTCTGCCACCGGTCGATCCCCGATCCGGTCGTCGCCGTCGCCGAGCTCGCCCGGGTCACCCGTCCCGGAGGGATCGTCTGCCTGTGGGAACCGGGGGTTCGACGCCTCCGCCGGGCGCACGACCGGGTGACCCATTCAGCCCGGAGGTTCTCCCTCGGGGACCTCGAGGCGGTCGCCACCGCTGCCGGTCTGCGCGTCGAGCGGTCGACCGGGGCGCACTCGTACCTGATCCCGGCGGCGGCGGCGAAGTCGCTGGTCGAACGAGGACGCTCGTCGAGCGACCTCGATCGGCACCAGGACGGGCTGAGCGGTGTGCTCAGCCGCGCCGCGGCAGCCGAGCGGGCGCTGCTGCGCCGCACCCGGCTGCCGTTCGGCTTGTCGGTGATGGTCCTCGCCCGCGCCTGAACGGCGCTCAGATTCCGCCGAAGCTGCGCACCGCCTCGTAGTAGAGCCGGGCCCAGCCGAGGCAGGCGGACCGTTGCGTCCATGGCCGAGGGTCGCAATCGGCGCGCATCTCGACCAACAGCCGATCGTCGATCCGCCGGCGCTCGACGGAACTCCACACCCCCAACCGTTTGGCGTTGCGATATCCGAAGTCGTGGCGCACACACGCTGCACGGAAGTCGAAGCTCCGCCCGGTGTCGCCGAGGCCGGCGGGGAACGGCGTCGAGCAGCCGTCGCTCGACCAGTCGAACGACAACGGCCAACGGAACGCCCGGAAGGCGAGGAACTCGCCGATCGATGCCTCGTAGGCGAGGCGGCGGAACAGCTGGGTCTCCGACGTGGCGTCGGCTACCGAAGGGACGGCCAGGAACGTCGTGGCCGCGACGACGAGTGCTGCCCAACGGGCCATCCGGGGTACCCCCATCTCGTCGAAGGCACCACGACTACCGTCGCTCGTGCCGGATCGCTACGCCGTCGTCGCCAATCGCCGGAGCAACTCCCAGCCGGCGCGCACGTGACGTTCCTCGGTCAGCCGGGCGCCGATCGAGAACCGCAGCGCAACCTGTCCGCCGAGCACGGTCCGGGTGAACAACACCTCGCCGGTGGCATTGGCCGCATCGATCAGGGCGCCGGTGCGAGCGTCGCCGTCGTCGCCACCCAACCGGAGACAGAGCAGGCTCAGCGGGTGGGGGGCGACGATCTCGAACCGCTCGTCGGCAGCGACCCAACCGGCGAGCTGCTCGGTCAGCGCGACGTGGCGGCGGAGCATCGTGCGGATCTCCTCGATCCCGGTGCAGCGGAGCACGAACCACAACTTGAGGGCGCGGAACCGCCGGCCGAGCGGTATCCCCCAGTCGCGGTAGTCGATCGCCGCACCGGCCTCCGCCGCGGACGAGCGGAGGTACTCGGGGAGGATCGACAGTGCGCCGAGCAGGGCGGCGCGGTCGGCCGTCCAGAACAGATCGCAGTCGAAGTTGACCCCCATCCACTTGTGCGGGTTGGTGCAGTAGCTGTCGGCCAGTTCGAGCCCGTCGTTGATCCAACGCAGTTCGGGGGCGAGGGCGGCGATCCCGCTCATCGCCCCGTCGACGTGGAACCACAGGCCGTGGCGGCGGGTGAGTTCACCGATCGGGCGCAGCGGGTCGAATGCGGTCGAGCTCGTCGTCCCGGTCGACCCGCAGACCCAGAACGGCCGCAGCCCGGCAGCGAGATCGCGCTCGATCGCCGCCGCCAGCGCTGACGGTCGCATCGCGAACGCCTCGTCGGTCTCGATCACCCGCAGCTGCTCGCTGCCGATCCCGGCGATCCGCAACCCCTTCTCGATCGAGGAATGGGCTTCGGCGGTGGCGTAGGCGACGAGCCCCTCGATCGACCTGCCGCCGGCACGGTTGACCGCTCCGTTCGTCGCCCGCCAGCGGGCGGCGAGGATCGAGGTCAGCGTCGCCTCGCTCGCCGTCGCCTGGATCACCCCGCCGCCCTGACCGCCGTCGCGCATCGTCGATGGCAGGTCGAGCAGGCCGGCCATCCACTCGACCACATGGGTCTCCAGCTCGGTCGCCGCCGGGCTCGTCACCCAGCTCATCGCGTTGACCCCGAGGCCGGCGGAGAGGAGTTCACCCAAGATCGACGGGTACGAGGAGTTGGAGGGGAAGAACGCGAAGAACCCGGGGTGCTGCCAGTGGGTCACACCGGGGAGGATCGAACGCTCGAAGTCGGCGAAGACCTGCTCGAACGGCTCCGGCGCGGTCGGTGGCCGGGTGGGCAGGCCGGCGCGGATCTCGCCGGGGGTGACGGTCGGCTGGACCCTGAACGACTCGACCCCCTCGAGGTAGCCGGCGATCCAGTCGATCATCGCGTGGCCGTGGCGGCGGAACTCCTCAGGCGTCATCGCTCGCCGACAGTAGGCCCCTCCGCCCACGCGTTCGGTGGACGGAACCATCGACAGCTCGTGGAACGGTCGCGTTCAGCAGCGGTCTGCTTACCGCGCGCGAGCAACTTTGAAGATCAAGACTTGAACTCGGCGTGCAGAAGGAGCATCGTCGAAGACACCAAGAGCTACCTCTATTCATCCGGTGCCACACGGCAGGCAGTCCGGATGGAGGATCGGGAGGACGATGGCGACGAGTGAGGCACAGGAAGTTCCACCGGGCTGACGACGGTGACGATGCCTACTGGACGGTCCGACGGACCGGAGCAGTGGTATCTGACACGTACGGCAAGCTGACTCCGGGCGCTCCCACCACGATCGGGTCTGTGGCCCGGCACTGAGCGAGTTGGAAGTCTGCGATTCCGCAACGGCAGGCGCATCGTTGCCGCCGTTCGACAGCCCCGGTTGACGGCTCCGGATCCCGAAACGGGACCGGAGCCGTCCCGCGTTCCGGCACTCGGTCGGCGTGCAGGGCGGCGAACCGTGTCAGACGTTGGTCGGCTCGCCCCGCTCGTCGACCTGGCGACGGTTGCGGCGTACGCCGCGCGAGATCCGCCAGCCGACGAAGGTGATCCCGGCAGCGAGCACGGCGAGCACGGCGACCTGGTGGCCGTCGGTCTCCCGGCGCGTGGTGCAGCCCGGCTTCGGGTTGGCCGAGATGCACTCGGTCAGCGACTTGCCGCCGGCGAGGGTGATCTGCGGCTCGGTCGGGGGCGTGGTCG
This sequence comes from uncultured Actinomycetes bacterium, assembly GCA_963754705.1. GTDB lineage: Bacteria > Actinomycetota > Acidimicrobiia > Acidimicrobiales > Ilumatobacteraceae > JAWKHV01. The sequence continues at coordinate 595,696 of CAVWGZ010000001.1, forward strand.
GCGCGGTCGCCGACACCGTCGTCGGGATCGACGTCCCGAGGGCGAGGACGGCAAGGAGAGCCAGCAACCAGCGACGCACTCATGCATCGTCGCAGACCCACCGGAGGATCGCGAAGAGCGAACTCGGACCCCGCGCGCAGCGGGGAGATCGACGGGACCACTCGTTACAGTCGCACGGATGGTCGATGCCGCCCCCTCGTCGCCGCCGCCGAGCTCGCACGAGACGGTCCTCGTCGTCGATTTCGGCGCGCAGTACGCCCAGCTGATCGCTCGCCGGGTGCGCGAGGCGCGGGTCCACTCCGAGATCGTCCCGTGGTCGATCACCGCCGCCGAGATCGCCGAGCGGCGGCCGACCGGGATCATCTTCAGCGGGGGGCCGAAGAGCGTGCGCGCCGATCGTGCCCCGCGGATCGATCCCGGCGTCTACGCGCTGGGCATCCCGATCCTCGGCATCTGTTACGGGGCACAGTTGATCGCCCAACAGCTCGAGGGCGAGGTCGCCCGCTACGACCGCGGCGAGTACGGCCGCACCGAGCTGGTCCGCTCGGAAGCGCCGAGCGCGCTGCTCGACGGCCTGCCGGTCGAGCAGACGGTGTGGATGAGTCATTTCGACGCTGTCGCCACGCCTCCCCCCGGGTTCGTCGCCACCGCCCGTACGGAGTCGACGCCTGCGGCTGCGTTCGAGGATCCGCAGCGGCGGATCTACGGGGTCCAGTACCACCCGGAGGTCGCCCACACACCGCACGGACAGGCGGTGATCGAGCGGTTCGTCTCCCTCGCCGGGGCGCGCGGCGACTGGACGATGAGCTCGGTGATCGACGACCAGGTCGCCGCCGTGCGGGCGAAAGTCGGCGGCGGGCGGGTGATCTGTGCGCTCAGCGGGGGGGTCGACTCGGCTGTCGCCGCCGCGCTCGTCCACCGTGCCATCGGCCACCAGCTGACCTGCGTCTACGTCGACACCGGGCTGATGCGCAAGAACGAGAGCGAGCAGGTCGTCGAGACCTTCCGACGGAACATGGGGATCGAACTGATCCATGTCGACGCCGGCAGCCGCTACTTCGAGCGACTCGCCGGGATCACCGAACCGGAGGCGAAGCGCAAAGCGATCGGCGAGCTGTTCGTCCGGATCTTCGAGGAGAACACCGGCGGGGTGACCGACGCCGAGTTCCTCGTCCAGGGGACGCTCTACCCGGACGTGATCGAGAGCGGCGGCAAGGACGGCACGGCGGACGTGATCAAGAGCCACCACAACGTCGGCGGGCTGCCGGAGGACATGACCCTCGTCCTCGTCGAACCGCTGCGCGACCTGTTCAAGGATGAGGTCCGCAAGGTCGGCACCGAGCTCGGGCTGCCGGACGAGATCGTCTGGCGCCAACCGTTCCCCGGCCCCGGCCTGGGTGTACGGATCATCGGCGAGGTCACCCCGGACAAGGTCGCGCTGCTCCAGGATGCCGACGCGATCGTGCGCGAGGAGATCCACGACGCCGGGACTCGACCGCGAGATCTGGCAGGCCTTCGCCGTGCTCCCCGACATCCGTTCGGTCGGGGTGATGGGGGACGAACGGACCTACGGACACCCGATCATCATCCGTGCCGTGACCAGCGAGGACGCGATGACAGCGGACTGGGCCCGGCTCCCCTATGACCTGCTCGAGCGGATGTCGAGCAGGATCATCGGCGAGGTTCCGGGGATCAACCGGGTGGCGTACGACATCACCTCCAAGCCGCCGGGCACGATCGAGTGGGAATGAGCCTTTCGTTGCGATCTCGTCGCGGCTCGCAACGTGTTCGTAATGGTTGGTAGCCTTTCGCCCAGTCATGTCTGTTCGACCCTCCGGCCTCCGGCGGCGGATCCTGGCGCTGGTCTGTGTGCTCGCCGTGTCCGCTACCGCTCTTCCTCCCTCGGCGCGCGCCGACAACGTCGAGGACGCGCGCAAGAACGCGGACAAGGCGCAGGAGTACATCGAGTACCTCCAGGAACGGGTGTCGATCCTCGAAGAGGACATGCGCGAGGCCGAGGAACAGCTCGGCGAGGCGCAGGCTGCGGTCGCCGAATCGCAACTCCGGATCGGTGAGCTGGAAACGAAGCTGGGTGAGATCCAGGGCGACCTGGGCGAGCTGGCGCTGCAGACGTTCATCTCCGGAGATCAGGCGTCCGCGTCGGGCAGCCTGCTGACCGGCACCAGCAGTGTGACCGAGATCGTCGAGCGCGAGGAGTACGCCCGCCTGGCGATGTCCGAGGGCCAGACGACCACCGACGAGCTCGACGCGGTGATCTCCGACCTCGAAGCCGAGCGCGACCTGCTCGAAGATCGGCAGTCGCAAGCCGAGCACCTGGTCGCCGCCATCGCTGACAAGCAGGAGGCGCGCGACGCCGCCGAGACCGAAGCCCAGCAGTACGCCGAGCGGGCTCAGGACGAACTCGGCCAGGCGTTGGTCGATGCCGAGAAGCGGCGCCAGGAAGCGCTGCTCGCCGAACAAGCCGCCGCCCAGGCGGCTGCGGCAGCTCGCGTCGCCGCCCAGTCGGCGTCGAACAACGGCGGCGGTGGAACCCGAGAGGGCGGCAGCAGCTCGTCGGGCACCTCGTCCGGGTCGACCTCGTCCGGGTCACCGTCATCCGGATCGTCCTCGTCCAGCTCGTCGGGTGGTGCCGGGAAGTTCGTCCCCGACCCCTCGCCCGGCGCGTCCGGCGCGGTCAACGCGGCGATCAGCCAGATCGGTGTCTCCTACCGCTACGCCGCCTCCTCCCCCGGAGAGGCATTCGACTGCTCCGGTCTGACCGCCTGGGCTTGGGAACAGGCCGGGGTCTCCCTCCCGCACCAGTCGCGCTCCCAGTACGCCTCGACGACACGCGTCTCGCCGGCCGACGCCCAACCGGGCGACCTGATCTTCTTCTACAACCCGATCAGTCACGTCGGCATCTACATCGGCAACGGGATGATGGTCGACGCAGCGAACCACGCCACCGGGGTGCGCCAGACGGCGATCAACTGGGGCAAGGTCGTCGGCGTCGGCCGGCCCGGCTGACGACTGCACGTCCCGGACCCGCTCGCCTGGCCGTATCGGAGGCGGTGCCGGGAAGCGCTCAACCACTACGGTCGCTGAGCGATGCAGGGGATCGAGGAGCAGCCGGTCGGAGCGTGGCTCGCCGACAACATCGACGGTGCCGTCGGACCGTTCCGCTACGAGCTGATCGCCGGTGGTCGTTCCAACCTCACCTTCCGGGTGACGGACGCTGCCGGCACGCAGGTCGTCCTGCGTCGCCCACCGACCGGGCACGTGCTCGCCACCGCCCACGACATGGCCCGCGAGTACCGGATCATCTCGGCGGTCGGCAAGACCGAGGTCCCGGTACCGCGCACGCTCGGGCTGTGCAGCGACACGTCGGTCAACGGCGCCCCGTTCTACGTGATGTCGTACGTCGCCGGTGAGGTGCTCGATTCCCCGGCGAAGGCGTCGCTGCTCCCCGAGGGCCTACGTCGAGTCGCCGCCGAGCACCTGATCGACGTGCTCGCCGATCTCCACGCCGCCGACATCGACGAGATCGGGCTCGGCGAACTCGCCCGTCGGGAGGGCTACGTCGAGCGGCAGCTGAAACGGTGGACGACCCAGTGGCAGCAGTCGAAGACCCGTGAGTTGACGCAGATCGACGAGGTCGGCGCTGCGCTGCGGGCCCGGGTGCCCGAACAGCAGGGTTCCGTCGTCGCTCACGGTGACTACCGCTTCGGCAACTGCATCGTCGACGCAGGCAGCGGTCGGATCCTCGCAGTGCTCGACTGGGAGCTGTGCACCCTCGGCGACCCGCTGGCGGACCTCGGCTACCTCGGGGTGTACTGGGGCAAGCGTGAATCGGTGTTGGTCAGCAGCGACCCCAGCGGCGCAGACGGGTTTCCGACCTACGGTGAATTGGTCGATCGCTACGCGGCACGCACCGGACGGGACGTCAGCGAGATCGACTACTACGTCGCGTTCTCCTGTTGGCGCCTGGCGGTGATCACCGAGGGCGTCTACGCCCGGTACCTCCACGGAGCGATGGGCGATCAGACGACCGATCTGGAGAACGCCAAGCGGTCGGTCGAGTACCTCGCCGACTCGGCGCTCGAGGCAGTTCGCCGGCTCGCCTGAATCAGTCGACCCCGTGATCGCCGGCCGCCGGGGTGGCGGTGTGCGACGCCCGCGGGCCCGGCTGGACGACGCAGAACTCGTTGCCCTCCGGATCGTGCATCACCGCCCAGGTACTCGCCTGGCGGTGACGGCTGATCAACCGGGCTCCCAGCGCCGTCAACCGACCGATCTCTCGCTCGAGGTCGTCGGTGTGCAGATCGGGATGACACCTGTTCTTCGACTGTTTTCCCTCCGGAACGGGAAGGAAGACCAGATGCACGTCCCACGGTTCCTCGGCCGAGGGCTCGACAGCTACTTCGCCGCGTACGTTCTCCACGATCCATCCGAGCGCTCGAGCCCAGAACTCGGCCAAACGCTCGGGATCTCGGGCATCGAACGTGAGAGCGCGGAGCGCCAGCGTCATAGCAACAGTCTGGCCTCAGATCCGGCCCCGCCGGCAGCGCTCGGAGCGACGTGCAATCCGCTCGACCCCCGATGACGAATGACGCGGTGATGGGCGACGAGTCGGATCGGGAGCTTGCGTACCTGCTGGGACGCGTCGCTCGGGGTGATGCGGACTCGTTCGCGATCCTTTACGACCGGGTTGCTCCCGCGGTGTTCGGGCTGGCGAGCAGGATGTTGAGTGACCGGGGGATGGCGGAGGAGGTGGTGCAGGAAGTGCTGGTCGAGACCTGGCGAACCGCATCACGTTTCGACGCCAGCCGCGGCACGGTGATGACCTGGGTGCTGACCGTTGCCCACCGCCGGACCGTCGACAGGATCCGGCGGGAGCGGGCGTTCGCAGATCGCCAGGAGCGTGAGCGGGTGCTGGCGGTGCAGCAGGCGCAACCGGATCCGGGAGACGGGGCGGTGCTCGGCGAGGCGCGACGCGCTCTCGAGCAGGCCCTCGACACCCTCCCGCGGCCCCAACGCGAGGCACTCGTCCTCGCCTACTTCGGGGGCCACACCTATCCGGAGGTCGCCGCCCAGCTCGGCGTGCCGCTGGGGACGGTGAAGACCCGCATCCGCCAAGGTCTGGCGCGCCTGCGGGACCGCGTGGAGGACCTTCGATGATTCGACGAGAACTCGACTCGATGCTCGCCCTCTATGCGCTCAACGCGCTCCCGGAGGACGATGTGACCCTGATCGAAACAGCGGTTGCCGGATCGGCGGAGGTCGCCGCCCGGTTGGAGGAGCACCGTAGGGCGCTCGCCTCCCTCGCTCGCACGGCAGCGGTCGAACCGCCGCCCGAGCTGAAGCAGCGGGTCATCGCCGCTGCCCTCGCCGAACAGCCGGCGCAACCGGCGACCCCCGACCTCGAACCGCCGCAGGTGGTCGTGCCGTTCGCCCGCCCCTCCCGGCGCCGCTCGCTCGGCGTCGGCCTCGCCGGCCTCGCCGCCGCAGCTGCGGTCGTGCTCGCCGTGATCAACGTCAGTGGCGGCTCCTCCGGTGACCAGCTGGTCGCCGAGGCGGTGCTCCTCGGACCGCAAGGCGCATCGATCCAAGTCGCGATGTACGACGGCGGGCGGCTCGAGCTCACCGGTTCGGGCGTGCCGACGATCTCCGAGGATCAGTCCTACCAGTTGTGGTTCCTCGACGAGGACGAGGAGGTCCGCTCTGCCGGGGTCTTCTCGCCGCACGACGACGGGACCGTCGACAGCGCGTTGGAGGGTCCGCTGGACGACGTCATCGCCCTGGCGGTGACGCTCGAACCGGCCGGTGGGTCCGACGTCGCGACCGGCGCGATCGAACTCGAGGGCGATGTCCGCGAGATTTCCGACGCCAGCTGAATCCGCGCCGGCCGACGCTGCGAATGTCCGGGCGAGCACGTCGCCCGGACACGGGCGCGGTCTCTCCGCCTGACCCGCCTCCGTCTCGCGGACCGCTGCGGCGGTCGATCGGTGCACCCCCCCGGCACCGATCGGCCGCTTCGGCACGTCAGGCGGGTGGTCCGGCTTCGATCACGGCGAGCACCTCGTCGGCGGTGGCGGTCGGGCCGAAGGCCTGCAGCAGCCAGTCGATCGGGCAGTCCGCCCACTCGCCGCCGTCTCCGCCCGGCTCGCAGTTGACGGCGACCTCGAACCCGTCGAGCGAGCCGCGGACCTCGAGCACCGTGTCGAGCATTCGCCGCAGCCCGCCGGCATCGATCTCGATCGCATGCAGGCCGTCGCCCAACCGGGCGGCGCGGCGGACCGGACGGAGCGCCGTGTTGCGGGCGGCGAACCACAACGGCGGATGTGGACGACGGACGGAGGTCGGCAGGAAGCGGAGGTCGTCGGCGCGGAAGTGTTTGCCGGCGAAGTCGACCTGCTCGCCGGACCACAACGCGAGCAGTAGCCGGGCGCCTTCGTCGAGCCGTTCGCCGCGCTCCACCGGGTCGAGCACCTCGCCGAACCGACTGAGTTCGCCACCGCTGTCGACGCCGAGCCCGAGGCCGACGATCAGCCGGCCGCCGGAGAGGCGGTCGACGGCGACCGTCTCGCGCGCCAGGCGCTGCGGGCGCCTTCGGGTGATCGGGGTGACCATCGGGCCGAGGGCGATCCGTCGTGTGGCGGTGGCGATCGCCGCCAGGCTGATCCAGGCGTCGCCGATCAGCTCGGTCTGCTCGACCGGACGCAGGACGTGGTCCCAGAGGAAGATCCCGTCCCACCCCCGATCCTCGGCGGCGACGGCCAACTCGACCAGCGTGCGGGGTTCGGCGAGCTGCTCGAACGGGGCGACGTAGAGGGCGTGGCGCACCGACGGGACGCTACCGCGGAGGCGGTCCGGGCCTGGTGGAGCACCCCCTTCGTAGGATGGGCTCCTGATGCCGATCGACGCCGCCAGCGGACTCAACCCCGACCAGCTCGACGCCGTCGTCCACTCGGGCGGCCCGCTGCTCGTCGTCGCCGGGGCGGGGTCGGGCAAGACCAGGGTGCTGACCCACCGGATCGCCCATCTGATCGCCGACGAGGGCGTCCATCCGATGCGGATCCTGGCGATCACCTTCACCAACAAAGCGGCCGACGAGATGCGTCAGCGGGTCGGAGAGCTGGTCGGCGACGTCGCCAAGAAGATGTGGGTGTCGACGTTCCACTCGGCCTGCGTCCGCATCCTCCGCCGGGACGCCGATCGGCTCGGCTATCCGCGGACCTTCTCGATCTACGACCAGTCGGACGCACAACGGCTCACCGGCTACGTGATCCGCGACCTCGGGCTCGACCCCAAGCGGTTCACCTCCCGCGGCGTGCATGCCCAGATCAGCGCCTACAAGAACGACCTCGTCTCCGCCGACGACGCACGGGCTCGAGCAGCGAACATCTTCGAGCGCAAGATCGCCGACGTCTATTACGACTACCAGGCCCGTCTGGCGAAGGCCGGGGCGATGGACTTCGACGATCTGCTGACGGTCACGGTCAGGTTGCTGCGCGAGTGTCCCGATGTGCTCCACACCTACCAGGAGCGATTCGAACACATCCTCGTCGACGAGTACCAGGACACCAACACCGCCCAGAACGAGCTCGTCCTGCTGCTCGGCGCAGAGCGCCGCAACGTCACCGTCGTCGGCGATTCGGACCAATCGATCTACCGTTTCCGCGGCGCTGATCTGAAGAACATCCTGCAGTTCGAGCAGGCCTTCCCCGACGTCACGACCGTCGTCCTCGACCAGAACTATCGGTCGACCCAGACGATCCTCGACGCCGCCAATGCGGTGATCGGCAACAACCTCGCGCGCAAGCCGAAGGAGCTGTGGACCGACGCCGGGCCGGGGGACAAGATCGTCCGCTACCAGGCCGAGGACGAGAGCGACGAAGCCCGGTGGGTCGGGCGGACGATGACCGAGCTGCACGACTCCGACGGCATGCGGTGGAGCGAGATGGCGGTGTTCTACCGGACCAACGCCCAGAGTCGGATCCTCGAAGAGGCGATGATGCGCACCGGCATCCCCTACAAAGTCGTCGGTGGCACCCGCTTCTACGATCGCAAGGAGATCCGCGACGCGCTCGCCTATCTGCGGGCGATCGTCAACCCCGCCGACGAGATCTCGATCAAGCGCGTGCTCAACGAACCCAAGCGCGGCATCGGTGAGACCACCGTCGCCCGGCTCGACGGCTACGCCAACGCCACCGGGATCCCGTTCATCGAGGCGCTCCGCCGGGCCGACGACGCGGCGGTCAGCGGACCGGCACGGCGTGGGATCGGCAGTTTCCTCGCCCTCGTCGACGAGTTGACCGCAGTGTCCGAGCTCGGTCCCGGCGACCTGATCCACGCCGCCCTCGAACGCAGCGGCTACCTCGCCGAGCTCGAAGCGGAGAACACCGTCGAGTCCGCCGGTCGGTTGGAGAACCTCGGCGAGCTGATCGGTTCCGCCCGCGAGTTCGAGACGTTGGAGGCGTTCCTCGAGCAGGTCGCACTCGTCGCCGACACCGATCAGCTCGATCCGGACGATTCGAAAGTGGTGCTGATGACGCTCCACTCGGCCAAGGGACTCGAGTTCCCGGTCGTGTTCCTGGTCGGGATGGAGGAAGCGGTCTTCCCCCACGTCCGCGCCCTCACCGAACCCGACGAGCTCGAGGAGGAGCGGCGCCTGGCCTACGTCGGGATCACCCGCGCCCGGCAACGGCTGCACGTCTCGCACGCCTGGAGCCGGAGCCTGTTCGGGACGACCAACTACAACCCGCCGTCGCGATTCCTCGACGAGATCCCCGCCGACCTGATCAACTCGATCGGCGGCGGGCTGCGAACCGGCGGTCGATCGAGCTACCGCTCACGCGACGACTGGGGCTCGTCGGCCAGGAGCAACGACAGCGGGAGCGGCGGTTGGGGCACCGGCCCGGCACGCCGCCGGTGGCGTGACGAGCCCGACGAGGCGACCAACGCCCACCGCGAACGGGTCGTCGATGCCGCACTGGCGGCGGGCAAACGCAACGCGGTCTCGCCCACGCACGCCGAGCAGATCGGCCTGCGCATCGGCGACGACGTCCGCCACGCAAAGTACGGCGAGGGAGTGATCGTCGAGCTGCGCGGGGCGGGTGAGTCGGCCGAAGCCAGGATCCGGTTCCCCGAGATCGGGGAGAAGAGCTTCGTCCTCGCCTGGTCACCTGTCGAGAAGATCTGAGCGCGGACGTGCCATCATCGTCGCCATGAAGGCCGTGGTCCTGTACGAGAGCCTGACCGGCAACACCCGCAAGGCCGGCGAGATGATCGGCGAGAAGCTGCAGACCGAGGGCGTCGGGATCACCGAGGTCTGCCCGCTGCGCCACCCCGATCACGGGGCGATCCAGGACGCCGACCTGGTGATCGTCGGCACCTGGGTCCACGGGCTGTTCGTCGTCGGGCAGGCACCGTGGGGTCTGGGGGCGATCGCCCAGCTGCCGGTGATCACCGACAAGCTCGTCGCCACGTATTGCACCTTCGCCCTCAACCCGGCGAAGAGCCTCGACAAGATGGCGGCGGTGCTCGAACGTCGCGGCGGTCAGGTGATCGGAGGGTTGGCCCTCAACCGGGCGAAGCTCGAAGAACACACCGACACCTTCGTCGCCCGCCTGCTGGCCAACGTCCCGGTCTGACGCGTCCCGGCTGCGACGTGAGGTTGCCCGCTCCGCCGCCGTCCGTCGCTCCCCCCTGGCCGCCCCCCGACCCGGAGGCCGACCCCTACGGTTCGACCGCCCGCCGGACGATCGACTGGCGGTGGCCGGTGGCACTCGGCGTCACGGCGCTGTTCGCCGCGCTGATCGGCGGGCTCCTCGGTGCCGGGCTCGCCGACGACCCGGCCGCTCCGACCGCCACCACCGGATCGACCGTCGCCGAGGTCCCGCGCGAACCACTGACGATCCCGGGCGACCGCCTCGACGTGGCCACGATCGTCGAACTCGTCGCCCCGAGCGTGGTCACCGTCAACGCCTCCGGCGGGGACGGGACGCAGAACCTCGCCGTCGGCACCGGCGTGGTGCTCTCCGAAGCCGGCGAGATCGTCACCAACGCGCACGTCGTCGACGGCTTCACCACCGTCTCGGTGCTGCTCACCGGCGAGTTCGAGCCGCGCACCGCTGCGGTCGTCGCCCTCGACCCGAACAACGACCTGGCGGTGATCCGCCTCGATCAGCCACCGGCGCTGACGCCGGCGACCTTCGCCGATCCCAACGACGTGCTCGTCGGCGACGACGTGGTCGCGATCGGCTACGCACTCCGCCTCGACGGCGCACCGTCGGTGACCCGTGGGATCGTCTCCGCCCTCGAGCGGACCCTCAGCACCGACACGGGCCCGCTCGACGGGTTGATCCAGACCGACGCTGCGATCAGCTCCGGCAACTCCGGCGGTCCGCTGGTCAACGCCCGCGGCGAGGTGATCGGGATCAACACCGCGGTCGCCCGTTCCGGTCCGGAGGTGTCGGCGAACGGCATCGGGTTCGCGATCTCGATCGCCGAGGCGATGCCGGTGATCGACCAGCTACGTGGCGGGGACGGGATCGACGGCAGCGCGCCGGCGGCGGGCTTCCTCGGCGTCGACCTCGGCAACCGGCGCGACGGTGGAACCGGCGCGGTGATCATCGGTGTCGCCGCCGGCACCCCCGCGGAGGTCGCCGGCCTCGTCGCCGACGACCTCGTGGTCGCCGTCGACGGGGCACCGATCGGCAGTGCGGCGGGGCTGGCGGCGGCGGTTCGTGACGCCGGACCGGGAGCGACGCTCGCGCTCGACGTGGTCCGCGGCGGCGAGACGCTGACGATCCCGGTAACGCTCGCCGAGCGAACCGGTGACTGACAGCGCGTCGAACCGTCGGTGACGTTGATCATGCCCGCTGCGTTCCGTGGCCGACAGCGTCGTCTCCCCGCCGGCGGGGGTGATCCCAGCTCAAGTGGCGGTCACGGTCTGAGCAGAACTCGCGCGGATCGTGCTCCTGCACGGCACAAGATTCGGTCTGGATCGGACACTTCTCGTGCTCGGCGCGTCACATCGGCGCGACTCGGGCGTCGTGAACGGTCATGCGAGCGGACCGTGATCTCGAACTGGCCAACCCTGCGCCGGTGGGAGTGCGCGCCCGCCGGCGGCTCGATGTCGCCTCGCGCCGCGGCGTGGGAGGCCGCTGGCGCCCGGCGGTGCTCCTGTCTGCCGGGCTGCTGCTGCTGATCGCAGCGAGCGCAGCCGACGCCGGAGGCGCCGACGGCGGTACGCCGGCGGAGACCGCGCCGGTCGCCACTGCCCCGGAGACGACCGGCGCGCCGGAGTCGTCGGCCCCCGTCGACACCACCGCACCCGCCGCCGACGGCGGCTCGACCACCGTTCCCGCGGAGCCCACCACCACCGTCGTCGGCGAGACCACGGTCCCCGCCGGGCCGGCTGACGGATCGGGCGGAGCACCCGCCGATGCGCCGGCGGGGAGCCCGAACGACGGCGGCACGATTGCCCCGACCACCCCTGACGCCTCTGGTGCGGTTCCCGGCGACGACACCGATGTCGCCGACCTGCCGAGCCCGCCGGCGGGCGGCTGGCCGCTGCGGATCATCCGCTTCCCGGTCGCCGGACCGGTGAGCTACGGCGACGACTGGGGCGATTGCCGCGACGGCTGCGCCCGTCAGCACATCGGCAACGATCTCGTCGGCACCCGTCTGCAGCCGTTGCTGGCCGCCGTCGACGGAACGATCACCCACGTCGTCGAGGACCATCCGACGGCCGGTTGGGGGATCGTGGTCACCGACGCCGAGGGCTGGGACTACCGCTACTACCACGTCAACAACGACACCCCGGGCACCGACGACGGTGCCGATCCGGGGACCTGGCGGTTCCCTGCCGGGATCAGCCTCGGAGCCCCGGTCAAGGCCGGTCAGGTGATCGCCTTCATGGGCGACAGCGGCAACTCCGAGACGAGCGTGCCCCACCTCCACTTCGAGATCCACCGGCCCGACGGCACGCCGGTCAATCCCCACGCCAGCCTGCGCACCGCCGAGCTGATCGACCGCTGCACCGCGGTCGGCGATCCGTACGCCAACGCCGCGTTCCCGGTCCGCACCCCGCTCAGTGCCGGCCAGGAGATCGCCACGATCACCGGCGAGGGTGCGTTCCTCGTCGGTGTCGACGGCGCCTACGTGCCGAGCGGCGATGCAACGACGGTCGGCGACCCGCAGCACGCCTTCAGCGGGTTCAGCTGCACCACGGCGGGGGCGATCGCCGGGCTCGGGACCTGCACCGACGTCGGGGCGATCCTGGCGACGATCCGCCAGATGGAGTCGGGTGGCGACTACACCGCCCGCGCCGCGAAGGCGACCGCGTCGGGCGCCTACCAGTACCTCGACAGCACCTGGAACGGCTACGGCGGCTATTCGTCGGCCTTCCTCGCCCCGCCCCCGGTCCAGGACGCACGGGCGATGGCCGACGTCGAGCGTCTGCTCGCCGGCGGCGGGAGCGTCGCCGACATCCCGGTCGCCTGGTATTGGCCGAGGGCGCTGAGCCACCCGGAGGACCTCGACATCGTCCCCCTCCCGTCCGCCGGCAACCGGCTGACGGTCCGTCAGTACCAGCAGCGCTGGCTCGCCCAGTACGCCGCCCACCAGGCGATCGCCTCGAGTTGCTGACCCATCCCCGGCCGGCGGCGGGGGTCCGCCGCCCGCCGTCCTCCTATCCTCTGCGCCCATGACCGGCACGCTCGTCATCGTTCGCCACGGCGAGAGCACGTGGAACCAGCAGAACCTGTTCACCGGCTGGCACGACGTGCCGCTGAGCACCAAGGGCGAGGCCGAGGCTGCGGCCGCCGGGGTGACCATCCGCGAGGCCGGGGTCTGGTTCGACACCGGCCACACCTCACTGCTCACCCGCGCCGTGCACACCGCCAATCTGGCGCTCGCCTCGGCGGGTCAGCCGTGGCTGCCGATCGCCCGCAACTGGCGACTGAACGAGCGGCACTACGGCGCACTGCAGGGGCTGGACAAGAAGGAGACGACCGAGCGCCACGGCGCCGAGCAGACCAAGCTCTGGCGGCGCTCCTATGACATCCCCCCGCCGCCGGTGGAGTTGGGAGATCCGGAACACCCGGCGAGCGACGCCCGCTACCGGCTGCTCCCCCCCGACGTCCTGCCGGCGACCGAGTGCCTCGCCGACGTCGTCGCCCGAGTCCTGCCGTACTGGCACGACTCGATCGTGCCCCAGCTGCGCGCCGGGTTGAACGTGCTCGTCGTCGCCCACGGGAACTCGCTGCGGGCGTTGGTCAAGCACCTCGAGGGGATCGGCGAGGAGGCGATCGCCGAGCTCAACATCCCCACCGGTGCGCCGCGCCAGTACCGCTTCGACGATCAGCTGACCGTCGTCGACGCCGAGTACCTCGGCGATCCGGCTGCCGTCGCAGCCGCTGCTGCTCAAGTTGCAGCACAGGCAGGAACCGCCTGAGCGCCCTCCGCAGCTCCCAGGTAAATTCTGACCGCTACGAGTATCAAGACCCTTGCCACGTGCGGAGTTTGAATGGTCCAATCGGCCGGTAGCCGCTGCTCAGAGTGACCTTTAAGGTGATTTCTCGGGCAGGCGACATCGACCTGCACGGAACCAAGGGGCAGTGGATCACCGATGCATCAGCTCGAGGCGCCGGCTGGGCCGACACAGCTGCAGAGGGTGCCCGATCCGCCGGTCAACCTCCGTGCCCGCCTCGTCGCTCTTGATTTCGCCGCTGTCACCGTCGGTTGGAGCCTCGCGCTCGTCGTCCACACCTTCGAAAAGCGCGCCCCGTTCGAGACGATCATGCTCACGCTGTTGGCGATGCTGCTGTCGATGTGGCAGCTCTCGGCGAACGAGCTCTACCTCGCCCGGGTCAGCGCGGTCCGCAGCGTCGAGCTCTCCCGCCTGGTCCGCTCCGTCGCCGTCGTCCTCGGCGGGATGCTGATCGCCCTCCGCCTGTACAACACCGGCGGTACCGAGCTGCGTGACGTGCTGCTCGGCTCGGTGCTGAGCATGTTGTTCTTGCTGATCGGCCGGAGCATCTACCGCGCCTATCTCGACGCCCAGCGTCGCCAGGGCCGGTTCGTGCGCGACGTGTTGCTGATCGGCTCGAACCACGAGGCCGCCGAGTTCGTCGAGTTGATCGCCGACCACCCGGAGACCGGTTATCGCGTCGCCGGCGTCGTCGGCAGCCGGATGGAGGCGTTGGCGAACAACCTCAACCATCTCTGGCTGGGGATCCCGGAGGACGCACCGGCGGTCATCCGCGGTTCCAACATCAACGGCGTGATCGTCGTCGTCGGTGCATTGGAGACCGCCGAGCTCAACGATCTCGTGCGCGAACTGCAGGCCCGCAAGGTCCACATCCACCTGTCCAACGGCGTGCGGGGGATCAACTACCGGCGATTGCGGGCGGTGCCGATCGCGGACGAGCCGTTGTTCTACGTCGAGCAGGTCACGCTGCAGAAGCGTCAGGTGATGGCCAAGCGTGCGCTCGACCTCGTCGGTTCGATATTCGGACTGATCATCGCCTCGCCGTTGATCGCCGCGATCGCGATCGCGGTCAAGCTCAACGACGGCGGTCCGGTGTTCTTCAAGCAGACACGCGTCGGGCAGGACGGCGAGCTGTTCCGCTGCATCAAGTTCCGAACGATGGTCGTCGATGCCGAGGCCAGGTTGCGTGACCTGCAGGCGACCAACGAACGCAAGGGTCCGCTGTTCAAGATGGAACGCGACCCGCGGGTGACCCGGGTCGGCCATTTCCTGCGGGAGACCAGCCTGGACGAGCTGCCGCAGCTGTTCAACGTGGTCAAGGGACAGATGAGCCTGGTCGGGCCGCGCCCCGCGCTGCCGGCGGAGGTCGCCCAGTTCGACCAGCGGCTGCTCGACCGGACGAAGGTTCCGCCGGGTGTCACCGGCCTGTGGCAGGTCGAGGCGCGGGACAACCCGAACTTCTCCGCCTATCGCCGTCTCGACCTGTTCTATGTCGACAACTGGTCGATCTCGCTCGACTTCGTGATCCTGATCGCCACCGTCGAGCAGGTGATCGCCAAGGCGCTGCGGACGATGCGGCGCAAACCGGCGATCGAGGCCCCGGCGCAGCCGGTCAGCCAGGTCAACCGCGCCGCCTGACCGATCGCCGCCGGGCAGGTCCCGACGATCGGTCCGTGACCCCTGTCACCTGGACATATGATCCGGGCCATGGCATCGAAGCAGGCCCTGGAGCACCTCAAGAACGTGTCGCTGTTCTCGGCGTGCTCGAAGAAGGATCTCGACAGGATCGCCCGCGCCGGTGACGAGATCTCGATGCCGGCGGGCACGATGATCGTCGACCAGGGGCAGACGGGCCGCGAGGCGTTCGTCATCCTCAAGGGCTCGGCGATCGTCAAGCGCAACGGCAAGAAGGTGGCATCCCTCGGCGAGGGCAGCGTGGTCGGCGAGCTCTCCCTGCTCGATCACGGACCGCGCACCGCCTCGGTGATCTGCGACAGCGACTGCATGCTGCTGGTCATCGGCCAGCGCCAGTTCCTCGGCGTGCTCGACGACGTCCCGGCGTTGTCCCACAAGCTGCTGGCCAGCCTCGCCGGCAAGATCCGCGAGTTCGACCGCGCCTACTACGGATAGTGGCTCGCTGCGCTCGCGTCCGGCTGGGCGTCCACCGTGAGATGGTCCGGCTGAGGGCCACCAACTAGGTTGACCCGTGCCATGAGCACGCATGACTCCATTCCGCAGGCACCGGCGGGTCCGAAGCGCGTCAAGCCCCACCAGTTGGCGCTCGGCTTCGGCATCTTCATGGGCCTGTTCACCCTGATCTCCGGCATCATCCCGCTGATCACGGAGTGGCACGACGACTCCCCGATCCAGCGGGCGGTGTTCACCAGCGTCCCCGGACCGATCCAGGCGGCGTTCTACACCGTCGTGCCGGTGATGCTGATCTGGGGTGCGTGGGCGTTCTCGTTGCGGATGCGCAACTGGGAACGCGGTGCCCCCGACCGCCGCAAGACGACGGCGAAGAACGCCAAGAAGCGCCTCGCCGACTTCCGCGCCGGCGTCTACATGCAGACCTTGCTGCGCGACTCGGCCGCCGGGCTGATGCACTCGCTGATCTACTTCGGCTTCCTCGTGCTGCTGGCGGTGACCACCGTCTCCGAGATCGATCACCAGATGCCGGAGGACCTCAAGTTCCTCCACGGCAGGACGTACCAGGGCTACGCCCTCGTCGGCGACGTCGGCGGGATCGTCTTCCTCGCCGGGATCATCTGGGCGATCGTTCGTCGCTACGTCCAACGCCCGTACCGGATCCGGATCAAGACCAAGCCGGAGCACGCCGTGATCCTCGGCACGTTCCTCCTGATCGGGGTGTCCGGATTCGTCGCCGAGGCGCTGCGGATCGCCGAGCAGACCTCCGCCGGACAGGACATGGGCTTCGAGCAGTGGTCGATCGTCGGCTATCCGATGTCGCAGTGGTTCGACGGCGCCTCGGCGACGACGCTCGACACCTGGCACCAGGTGTGGTGGCTGGTCCACGTCGTCGGCTTCCTCGTCTTCCTCGCATTGCTGCCGGTGACGATGCTCCGCCACGTGTTCACCTCTCCGCTGAACATGTACCTGAAGGACAAGGAACGTCCGAAGGGTGCGATGAAGCCGATGCCGAACCTGACCGAGACCAGCCTCGAGTCGTTCGGCGCCAGCGTCGTCGAGGACTTCACCTGGAAGCAGCTGCTCGACACCGACGCCTGCACGATGTGCGGACGGTGCACGGCCGTCTGCCCGGCGCACGCCACCGGCAAGCCGCTCGACCCCCGCGAGATCGTGCTCAAGACCGGCGAGGTGATGGCTGCCACCGCTGCCCACGGGCACGTCTCCCCGCCGATCGGCGTCGATTCGGAGATCACGATCGGGGCCAACTCGCTGTTCGAGCGGATCACCCCCGAGGAGATCTGGGCGTGCACGAGCTGCAAGGCCTGCGACGAGGTCTGCCCGGTGAACATCGAGATCCTCGACAAGATCCTCGACATGCGCCGCTACCTGTCGCTGATGGAGTCGAACTTCCCCGCCGAGCTGGGCAACGCCTACCGCTCGATGGAGAACCAGGGCAACCCGTGGGGCATGAACCAGGGAGATCGGGCCGACTGGGCCAAGGGCCTCGACGTCACCGTCGTCGACCCGGGTGAGGCGTTCGACCCACGAGTACCTCTACTGGGTCGGCTGCGCCGGGTCGTTCGACGACAAGAACAAGAAGGTCACCCAGGCGATGGCCAAGCTGCTCCGCCGCGCCGGGCTGGACGTGGCGATCCTCGGGCCGTCGGAGATGTGCACCGGCGACCCCGCCCGCCGCTCGGGCAACGAGTACCTGTTCCAGATGCTGGCGATGCCGAACATCGAGATGCTCGACGGCATGGGGGTGCGCAAGATCATCACCCAGTGCCCGCACTGCTTCAACACGCTGAAGAACGAGTACCCCCAGCTCGGCGGGAACTACGAGGTCGTCCACCACTCCCAGCTGCTCGAGCAGCTGATCGAGTCCGGCAAGCTCGACGTTTCCTCGGCGACGCTGGAGGAGCGGGTCGACCTACCACGACTCGTGCTACCTCGGTCGCCACAACGACGTCTACCTCGCTCCACGCAAGGTGATCGGCTCGTTGAAGGGGATCGACATCGTCGAGATGCCGCGCAACGGGACCAAGGGCATGTGCTGTGGCGCCGGCGGCGCGCGGATGTGGATGGAGGAGTCGATCGGCACCAAGGTCAACGACGAGCGCGCCCGAGAGGCGCTCTCGACCGGGGCCACCCGCGATCGCCACGGCCTGCCCGTTCTGCTACATCATGCTCGACGACGGGGTGAAGGCCGCCGGGGCCGACGAGGACACGGTCAAGGTCGCCGACATCGCCATCCACCTGCTCGACGCGATCGAAGCCGGCGAGCGCGGTCTCGGCACGGCCGACCGCCCCCCTCAGCACCCCCGTCGCCGGCGAGTAACCCCTCGCCCGGCCTCGCCCCGCCTCGCCACGCGCCAATGCACGCCGGGTGCGGCGAAGAAGTGTCGCTGGGAGCGTGCATCGGGGGGTGCGCACGGGCGATGCACGGCTGGTGCGGCGAAAGGTGTCGCTGGGAGCGTGCATCGCCGAACCGAACAGCCGCTGGCGCGCCGGCTCGGCGTGGCGCTCGGCGGGTTGACCCCCGAACCGCTGTGGGTCGACACGGCCTGGCGTCGGAGCGCCAGCGAGCAGCCAGACGCGAGCGCAGCGAGCGACTCAGCGCGGGAAGTTCTCGAAGTAGCGGCTCGGGGTCGGGCCGCGCTGGCCCTGGTACTTCGAGCCGGTCGCCCCGCTGCCGTAGGGGTGGTCGGCCGGGGTGGTCATCTGGATGAAGCTGACCTGGCCGATCTTCATCCCCGGGTAGAGCGTGATCGGCAGGCTGGCGACGTTGGCCAGCTCGAGGGTGATGTGGCCGTCGAACCCGGCGTCGACGAAGCCGGCGGTGGAGTGGATCAGCAGACCCGAGTCGGCCGAGGCTCGACTTGCCCTCGACGCGGGCGACGAGGTCGTCGGGCACGCCGACCCGCTCGAGGGTCGAGCCGAGCACGAACTCGCCGGGGTGGAGCATGAACACGCCGTCGTCGTCGATCTCGACCAGCTCGGTCAGGTCCCGGTGGTGTCGTCCTTGACGTCGATGATCCCGGCGGTGTGGTTGCGGAACACGCGGAACAGGTGTCGAGACCTTGACGTCGATCGACGACGGCTGGATGCAGGACTCGTCGAGCGGGTCGATCACGATGCGTCCCGCGGCGAGCTGTTCGCGGAGGGTCCGGTCGGACAGGATCACCCGCCGGACGCTAGCTGCGATCGTCCGGTCCGGCCGCCTCGTCGAGGGGCTCGGCACGCTCCAACTCGTACAGCGGGAGGCGGCTGGAGCGGGCGATCCACAGCCCGGCGCCGAGCCGCTCGAAGTGCGGTTCGAGCAGGTTCGCGTACCACCCGCCGGACCGCCAGTGGACGTCGAGATCGGTGTGGTCGGGGTCGATCGTCGCTACCCGGTCGTAGCTCGTCGGCACCTCGAGGTAGAGCGCAGCGCGGGTCGCCGTCGCGAGATTGCCGACCGCCGCAGCGACCCCCTCGTCGTCGAGGTACTGCAGCACGCCCTGGCAGACGCAGAGATCGACCGGCCGGCTCGGTCGCCAGGCGGTGATGTCGCGTTGTTCGTGGCCGTACCGGCGACAGGCGAAGGCGCTGACGTCGATACCGCGATAGCGGACCTTCGGGTTGGATGCGGCGATGTAGTCGCCCCAGTACCCCGGACCGGCCCCGACGTCGAGCACCGAGCGGACCGGGAGGTCGAGCCAGCCGCAGATCCCGAACACGCCGGCGGCGAGCTTGGCGATCCGGGCGCGGGTGTGGACCGGTCGGCGACCGTAGAACTCGGCGTAGTACGAGGCATCGAATCGCTCGCTCACCGGGCCGCACCGTAGGCGGGTTCGATCGGGGGTGCGGCTGACCGGTCGGCATTGGTATCCTGCTGGCCTCCCACGCGGGTGTAGTTCAGAGGCAGAACATCAGCTTCCCAAGCTGAGAACGCGAGTTCGATTCTCGTCACCCGCTCCATCTGAAGGCATCGATCAGGACCGTGTTGACGGACACCGGATCCCTTTGCCAGGCTCGTCTCCGGTCGCCGCTCCCATCGTCGGGGCACGCTGCGACGATGGGGAGGGGACCCGTGTCTGTCGAAGCTCTCGCGGCAGTACAACTCGGCATCAGCGATTCGATGTCCGTTTTCGAAACGCTGACCGACGAGGAATGGGCGAGACCCAGCGGCTGTGCCGGGTGGCGGGTGCAGGACGTTGCCGCCCACGCCGGCTCGAACTTCAGGGCCGTCGCCGAGCCACCGCCTCCTCCTGACGAGCCTGCTCCGGCGATGTCGGCGGAACGAATGATGGATCTCCTCCTTGCCCCTCGCCTGGATTGGAGCCCGGCGCAAGTCGTCGAGGAACTGCAGACGTACGGCCCGCGCCTGCTCGAGGCGCTGACCGCGCTGCAGGACGAACCCCTTGCCTCGACGCCGATGACGATGTCCGATCTCGGGACCTACCCGATGCACCAACTGGCCGACGCGTACGCATTCGACCTGTACTGCCACCTGCGTGTCGACATCCTCGCCCCGCTGGGTCCGATCGAACGCCAGGTGCCGCCAGCCGACGACGCGCGGCTGGGACCCGCCGTCGGCTGGATGCTGGCAGGGCTGCCCCAGATGCAGGGAGATGCGTTCCCGTTCGTCGATCGACCGTTGGTTCTGCGACTGACGGGACCGGGCGGAGGCCGCTGGACGATTCGGGGCACCGGCGACGGCCACGTCGATGTCGAGCCGGCCGACGACTCGGCTCCAGCCGCAACGATCACCTCCGAAGCACACGACTTCGTGCTGTGGGGCACCAAGCGAGCCGATTGGCGAGACCTCGCCACCGTGGAGGGCGACACCGAGCTCGCGCAGCGCTTCCTCGACACGCTCAACATCGTCTAGCGCACACGAGTCGCCCGGCGGGTCGAGCGGACCGGTGATCGCGATGGTCGCCTCGGTCAGAGCAGGTCGTGGATCGCCGCCAACCAGAGCGCGGCGAGGTCGGCGTACCCGTCGCCGTTGGGGTGGATCCCGTCGTCGGCCATCTTCGTCACGTCGGACCAGAACGGGGCGTTCGTGTCGACGGTCCGCACGCCGTGGGCGGCGGCGACCTCTTCGGTCGACCCGCCCCAGGCGTTCGGCCATCGCCGACATCTGGCCGGACCTCCTCGACGGTGACCTCGGGCAGGTAGTTGTGCAGCTGATCGATGTCGGCCACGCCGGGTCGGACGGACTGGTCGTCGGGAAGCCCGACGACCACCACCGCTCCGGCCTGCGCTGAGCTCGCTCACGGTGCGATCGAGGTTGTCGCGATAGGTCTCCGCCGCGGCATCCTCGTCGGCCGCCGGCGTTCCCTCGGCCGGCCCGTACTCGTAGAGGTACCACATGTCGTTCGACCCGATCAGCACGGTGGCCAACACCGCCCTCCCCTCGGCGACGGCTGCCTCGACCTCGGCGAGCGCAGCGCCCAGCTCGCTCGGCGTGCCCTCCTGGCCGTCGACCATCATCGTGCTGTCCCAGCCCGACGCTCCGAGGTTGACGAGCGACGACCCCGACCGACCGGGCATCGCGCCGATCGACTCGGTCAGCCGTCCGACGTAGCCCGACCCGGACTCGTCGCCATCGCCGGCGGTCAGGCTGTCGCCGAGGGCGATCACGGTGACAGGTCCCGCTCCGAGCTCGGTCGGGGCGGACGCCCCGGCTCGGTCTCGGTCTCGGTCTCGGCGTCTCGGTCTCGGCCGAGGTCGAGTCCGTCGCCGGAACCGCGGCGTCGCTCGCCGAGACCGCCGTTCGATCGGGACTCGAGCTGCCGCACGCCCCGATCGTGAGCGCGACCACGACAACCACCAGCGTTCGACCGCCCCACCTGTGCATCACCGAATGGTGCCAGACGCCGTCGCCTCCCGGCACCACGGATCGGCGACCGCGCCGCTCGGCGGGCACCAGGCCGGGGGACCGCTCGTGTCGCATGAACCGGCGCCGTTCAGCGCCCCGGCGGCGACGAGAGCGCCCGATCCACCGGCGGCTGGCGGTGTCTCGATCGGCGGGGTCCGGCGCCCGTTCGCGGCTCGGAGCGCTGCGACCGCAAGGGCGAGGGCGAAGCCGGCGACGACCAGGGCGACGGCGGCGGTGACCAGTGCGATCACGGCGAACGTGTCGTGTCCTGTCGTCGCCGCTGCGCGGTGCTGCGGGTGCGCTGGTGGTGCCGTCGCCGTCGCCGTTGTCGGCCGACGCCGGGGTCACCGTCGTCTCGGCGGACCCGGACGCGACTGCCACCATCGGTCACCGTCGGTCGAGGCCGACGCCTCTCCTGCCGCCGGAGTCGTTCGACCGCGACCACGGGGGCAGCCCCGACCAGCTCGTCGGACAGGCCGTTCACGTACTCCTCGATCGCCGTGTACCCGGACGCCATCACGGTGGCGTGGTCGTCGCCGTTCGGTCGGGTCGAGGCCGTTCTCGGACTCCCACGCGTCGGCCATCCCGTCGGCGTCGGCATCGGCCGGCGCCTCGCCGGGGGTCAGCCCGGCGATCAGGTTCGCCGGCGGGTCCGGCGTCCAGTCGCCGCCGCCGGTGCGCACGTCGTCGACGGTCTCGTTGGTCATCGCGTCGCGAGGGAACGCGCCCGCCGAGGCGAGCACCGACTCGTACGCGTCGCCCGGGCGTCTGCATCGTGACCGGCTGGTACGTCGCCACCTCGGCGCTGAAGTCCGATCGGCTCGGCGATGATCTGGCTCGGGTCGGTCGCCGGCGGAGAACGCCGCCTCGGCGAGCGGCGTGGTCGAGATGTCGTCGACGATGCCCTCGAACTGGCCCGGCGCGGTGATCTGGTTCTGGTAGAGCCAGTACGTCGTGCCGCCGGGCTCCTCGTCGTCGAAGTACATCGGCGTGAACTCTTCGTGGCTCGGGCCGTGGATGAAGGTGTTGCCGGCGATGTGGAACTCGCCCGACGCCGGGTTGTGATGGACCATCGCGTCCTGGCAGTCGTACATGACGCTGTTGATCAGCTCGATCGGACCGCTGGCGAGCGCCGGGCAGCGCGCCTCGTGATGGGCGAACAGCACGTGGTGCACCGTGAAGCGCGGGCTGTCGGGTCCGGCGATCAGCCCGTCGTTGTGCGACGGCTCGACGCCCTCCGGGTTCGACTGCTCGATCGTCGTCCACTGCACCGTCGAGTCCGGCGAGAGCTCGTACATGTCGAGCGTCTCGTCGCTGCCCCACGACAGCGAGAGGTGGTCGAGGATCGTGTTCGGGTTGCCGGACAGCTGCAGCGCGTCGTACTGCGCCGCCAGATCGTCGACGGCACCCTCTTCGTCGGTGATCGGCGGCGGCCGGAAGCGGACGTGGCGGATGATGATGTTCCCGCCGGCGCCGTAGCCGTCGACACGGCCGTGGATCGTGATCCCGGCGCCCGGTGCCGTCTGGCCGGCGATGGTCAGATCGCCGCAGCGCAGCTCCATGTCGTACTTGGGCCCGGCACCTCGATGACGCCGCTGACGGCGAAGACCACGGTCCGCGGGCGGCAGTCCTCCGGCGACATCGCATCGCCGAGCGACCCGGGACCGAACGGCTCGAGCGTGTCGACGATCATGACGTCGCCGCCACGACCGCCGGTGGCGCCGGCGCCGAAGCCCTCGGCACCTGGGAACGCGACGAGCTCGGGAGCGGCGCCGACGGACTGGGGTGCGAGACCGATGCCGAGCATCGCGACCAGCTGCGACGAGCAACGCCGCGGTCGCGTCGGCGTCGGCGTGCGGATCGTTGCGGGTCATGTCCGTGACCTTTCGGTTGCGCCCAGACCGGCGGCCGGGCTGGCCGGGTCGAGCGAGAAGTCACCGCTCGCCGGATCGACGAACATCGGGTCGACGCTGATGTTGCCGTCACCGTCGATGGCCTGTTCGGTGTCGGAGTTGGTGACCGTCAGGTTGCAGCCGAGCGACTTCACGTCGTCGGCGCCGTTGCCCCACAAGATCGACGTCGTCACGGTGACCTCGCACGGCGGATCGGTGGCCTCGGAGATCTCGACCAGCAGCGCTCCGCCGTTGCCCGAGTTCGGGCAGTCGTGGTCGGCGATGGTGACGTTGACGAGCCGAGCCTCGGTCGGGGTCTGTCCACCGGAGTCGACCAGCACCCCGGCGCCGCCGTCGAGGCTGCACTCGTTCGCGTAGTAGAGCTCGTCGGTCAACGTCGCGTCGGCGCCGTCGTCGATGAACACGCCGAGCCGGCGGCGACGGCGAAGTTGCCGGTGATCACGTTGCCCTGGAGCGTGGCGATCGTGCTCGTCGCCGTAGACGATGATGCCGCCGCCCCAGCCGTAGCCGAGGACTTCGCCGACGCGGTTGCCCTCGATGTGGTTGCCGAGGACGCTGACCTCGCCGTACAGGTAGAGCCCGCCGCCGTGATCGCCGACCGACACGTTGCCGTTCACGGTGTTGCCCTGGATCGTCGCCGTCCCGGTCGAGGCGATGCCCGAACCGCGACCGGCGCGGTTGTTCTCGATCGACGTTGCCGACGATCGAGACGTCGTTGCCGTAGTTGGCGATGCCGCCGCCGACGGTCGCTCCGGGATCGTCGCCGTGATCGACCGCGTTCGAGTCGATGCGGTTGCCGACGATGGTCACGTCGGTGGAGTCGTAGTCGATGTGCACGCCGCCGCCGAACCAGTTGTACGTGTCGGTCGTGCCGCCGCCGCCGGTGAGGCGGAAGCCCTCGACATGGATGTCGTGCGACGAGGTGATCGAGACGACCGAGGTCTCGCTCGGTGCCCTGCAGCACGGTCTCGTTGGCCTGCGAGTCGCGGGTGGAGAAGTCGCCACCGGCGGCGAAGCCGCCGATCAGGCGGAGCCCGTCGACGCCGGCGAGCACGACCGGCTCGGCGTAGGTGCCCGCTGCGACCTGGATCGTGGCGCCGGCACTGGCCGCGCCGAGCGCGTCGCCGATCGATGCTGAACGGCTGGGTCGCGGTGCCGTCCGGCGCGCCCTCGTCGGCGGTGGAGTCGACGCACAGCACCGTCGACCCGTCGCACGCCAGCGCCGGCGCCGGATCGGGCAGCGGCGGCAACACGGCGACCGGACTCCCCGCGCGGGACCGGTGGCATCGGTCGCAGATGCGGCGTCCTGGGTTGCGGTGGCGGTGTCCTGTGCGGCTTCGCTGGGCGCTGCGGAGCCGCCCGCATCCGGCGAGTCGTCCAGCGAGTCGCTCGTCGAATCGTTCGGCGAATCGTTAGGCGCGGAACCCCCGGCGCCGCCCTCGCTGCTGCCACAGCCGGCGCCGAAGACGATCAGCGCGAGCGGCACGACGATCGCCGTGATGACCGGCATCCGCCTCGATCTCCGCACGACCCGACTGTATGCGACCGCCGTCGTCTCCCCCGTCGATCGAGCGCTTCACCTCGACGGCGCCACAGTGGTCTCACAGGTTCCTTCCCTACGTTCCGTGCACATGAGCCCCCAGACCACTGTCCTGTCGTCGCCAACCCGGCGCAGCGCACTCGTCGGTTCGGTCGTCGTCGCATTGCTGCTCTCGGCATGCGGCTCGTCCGCCGACGACAACACCGCAACCACGACCGTTGGGTCGTCGAGTTCCGACACCACGACCGTCGGATCGTCGAGTTCCGACATCACGACCGAGGAGTCCGTCGAGGACGCCGCGTCGACGACCGAGGCCGGCGCAGCGGCGACCGGCCTCGACGCCGGGCTGTTCTTCGACGGTGCGCTCGCCGAGGAAGTGACGACGGAGGACTGCACCTTGAGCGGTGGCGCCGAGACGACGTGCTACCGGATCACCGTCGCCGGCTATCCGACGAGCCACGACGTCGGCCCGTTCTGCCCGGAGACGATCACCGACGGCGCCGACGCGGGCGGCATCTGGTTCGACGGTGAAGGCCTGTACGACCTCGACGGCCAGTTCTTCGTCGACCTGCCGACGCTCTACGGCGACGACAACTGGCAGATGTACGACGAGGACGGCAACATCTACGTCACCGAGACCGCCGAGGAGTTCGAGGCGGCGGCTCGTCCCGACGTCGACCCGTCGCTGCAGAACCACTGCGTCGAAGGAGCGCTCGAATGGTTGGACAGCGGTGAGCCGATCACGACGACGGTGCTGATCCCGGTCGTACCGGTGGCCGCCGACGCTGCTTCGGCGCCGCAGGGCAACCAGGGAGTGACCCTCGACGGCGTCGTGATCGCGGCATCGGCCCCGGTCGAGGCGATCCTCGGCGCCTACACGATCGCCTCGTTCGACGACTGCGGGGCTCATTTCAACCCCTTCGACGGCTACCACCTGCACGGTGCGGTGGGGTGCTCCGAACTCGACGAGGAGGTGGCGGAGGGTGAGACGGCGATGTTCGGCTACGCGATGGACGGCTATCCGATCCACAGCCCGCTCGACGATCCCGAGGCCTTCGACCTCGACGAGTGCAACGGCCACACCACCGCCGCCGACGGTTACCACTACCACGCCAACAACGCAGCAGAGAATCAGGTCGTCGAGTGCCTGATCGGCCAGACCGTCGCCGGGCGGACGCGGGCACGGGCGCGGGCGGCGCAGGCGCACGTCCCGACGGCCCGCCGCCCGGCGGGGGATGAGCGAGCCCCACGGCTCCTCTGGTTCGGCCGGCGGACTTGAATGGTCGGCATGATCCCGGGCGCATCACCGAGTCGCATCCTCGTCGTCGAGGACGAGCCGGCGATCAGCGACGTCGTCTCGACGGCGCTCCGCCACCACGGCCACACGATCACCACGGCCGAGCACGGGCGGCGGGGTCGCGACCTGGCACTGGCCGAGGAGTTCGATCTGATCGTGCTCGACGTGATGTTGCCGGGCCTCGACGGCTACGCGATCTGTCGAGAACTCCGCGCCGCGGGCTCGCCCACGCCGGTGCTGTTCCTGACCGCACGCGACGCTCCCGACGACCGCATCGCGGGCTTCGTCACCGGCGGCGACGACTATCTGACCAAACCGTTCAGGGTCGAGGAGCTGGTCCTGCGAGTGTCCGCGATCCTTCGCCGGACCGGGAGGGAAGCTCCGCAGGACCGGCTGGCGGTCGCCGATCTGGTGCTCGACCCGTCGGCCCACGAGGTCCGCCGCGGCGGTGCACCGATCGAGCTGTCGCCGACCGAGTTCCGCCTGCTGCACTACCTGATGGTCAACGCCGGCACGGTCGTGTCCAAGGCGCAGATCCTGGTGAACGCGTGGGACCACGACTTCGACGGCAGCGAGAACGTCGTCGAGCTGTACATCGGGTACCTGCGACGCAAGATCGACGACGGCCGCCGACCGCTGATCCAGACGCGTCGCGGCATCGGCTACCTCCTACGTGCCGAGGCCGGCGAGTGAGACGGCCACCGCTGAGCTGGCTGATGCTGCTGCCGACGCTGGTGACCGTCACCCTCGGTTTCGGCGCGTTCGCCCTGTACATCGACGACGTCGAGCGAGCGAACCGGCTCGCCGACATCGATGACGAACTCGTCCGGGCGGCTCGTGGTGCCGAGCCACGCGCACCGGGCGACACCGGTCGCGCTCCGACGGACGCCACCGCCACCGCCGCTGCGGCCGCTGCCGATCTGGCGGCCACGGATCCGGCGGACGACGTGGCACCCCCGGTGCAACTCCACCTCTCGGCCGCCGGCGTCGTCCTCCCGGCGAGCGACGCCAGCCCGTTCACCGACGACACCCTGCGAGCCCTGGCGGTCGGCAGCGGGATGTCCACCGTCGACGATCCCCGCTACCGGGTACTCGTGACACCGGCGGGGGACGGCACCTTGTTCGTCACCGCGCTGCCGCTCGATCTCTTCGACGAGTCGCTCGACGACTTCCGACGGACCTTGGTCGCCGGCGGGTTGGTCATCCTCGTGCTCGTCGCCGGAGTGCTCTGGCTGCTCACCGCACGCTCGGTGAGGCCCGTCACCCGGATGGCGACGACGGCGACGCGGATCGCCGAGGGCGAGCTGCAGATCGGTGTCGACGCACCCGGCGGCTCGCGCGAGACCGCAGACCTCGCCGAGGCGCTCGACCGGATGCTGACGCGCCTGCGGACCACGATCGATGACACCGAACGGGCGGCACAGTCCGCCGGCGCAGGCGCGAGATGCGATGCGGCGCTTCCTGGCCGACGTGTCGCACGAGCTCCGCACACCGCTCACCGCTCTGAAGGGGTACAGCGACCTCTACGCAGGCGGGATGCTCGACGAGCCGGGCGCGCTCGACCGGGCGATGTCCCGCATCGGCGACGAGAGTGAGCGCCTCAACGGGCTGGTCACCGACATGCTCCAACTGGCCCGTGACACGCCGTCGAGCGAACGGACCGAATCGTTCGACGGCGTCGAGGTGGTCGAGGTGGTCGTCGCCGACCTGCGCGCCGCACACTCGTCGACCGACATCCGCCTCGACGTCAGGCCCGACGCGCGCACCACGATCACCGGCCAACCCGCTCGCTTCCACCAGGCGATGCTCAACCTCGGATCGAACGCCTGCCGACACACGGCGCCGGGAACACCGGTGGACGTCGTCGTCAGCTCGACCGACACCCACCTCGTGGTCGAGGTGATCGACCGCGGTCGAGGCGTCGAACCGGGCGAGGTCGACAAGATCTTCCTCCCCTTCTACCGCTCCGAGAGCGCCCGCGAACGCGACGGCGGCGGCGGGGCCGGGCTCGGTCTCGCGATCGCGAGCCAGATCGTCGAACGTCACTCCGGGGTGATCACGGTCGAACCGACGTCGGGCGGCGGGGCGACGTTCGTCGTCACCGTCCCGCTGGCGGTCGACGGGCATACCTGATCGGGTGTATGCCTTGGGGGTCTTCGCGGCTCAGTGGCACGTCGTTGCGTGCTGGCGAGAGGAGGGACGCGATGGCCGATCCGCCACTCGAGATCACGGTCGTGCACGCCGGGCTGGAGTACGCCCGGTTCCCGGTGCTCGTCGGCAACTTCGAGCGATCTGGTCTGGTCGGCACCCAGACCTTGCTCGACGCCCGCCTCGGCGGCCGGCTGTCCGCCCGCGCAGAGGCGGAGCTGTATCCCGGCCGTCTCGGCGAATCGTGTTTCCTCCGCTCGAACGACGAGCACGGCTACCCGCCCGGGGTCTACGTCGTCGGCCTCGGTGACCCAGACGGGCTCGATCAGGACCGCCTCGCCTACACCGTCCGCCAGGCGCTGCTCCAGCGGTGTCTTCCGCTCTGCGACGCAGCCAAGCGGACCGATCGCCCGATCCTCATCGGACTGTCGAGCCTGCTGCTCGGCAGCTTCCACGGCGCCGGGCTGACCGTCGACGCGGCGGTGCTCGGGATCGTCGACGGGATCCGCCGGGCGAACGCCGCGCTGGCCGGGTACACCGCCCGGCTGCGCGAGCCGGTCGAGGTGCGCGTCGCCGCGCTCGAGCTGATCGAGCGCTACGCCGATCGAGCCGAACGAGCGGTGCGAGCCGTGCGCCAGATCCCCGAGCGGCTGGGGATCGGCGCCGCCGGCAGTTACCACGAGGTCCGTTTGCGGACCGACGTCAGCCGCGGTGGCCTGCCGGCCGACGTCAGCGTCGACGAGGCGACCGATCGGGAGCTGCGGATCGAGGTCGTCGCCGGCGAACAGCGGGTCGACGGTCAACTGCCGGTGACGATCTCCGTCAGCGGTGGACTCGCCCGGGTCGACCGCGTCGACCACGTCGTGCCGACAGCACTCGTCGCCGCGCTGGCCTCCGAACTGCCCGACGACGCGCCCGGATCGACGAGCGCGGCGAGCCTGTTCAACCTGCTGGTGCCCGCCGAGCTGGAGCAGCGGTTCAGCTTCGGGGCACCGATCCAGCTGATCGTCGACGCAGCGACCGCCAATCTCCCGTGGGAGCTGCTCAGCGTGCCGCGCGCCGGGGTCGATCGGGGCACGCTCGCCAACCTCGGCGGGATCGTCCGCCGCTTCGCCGAGGACGGCGCCAGCCGGCAGACGATCCTTCGCTCGATGCGCCCGCAAGCGCTGGTGATCGGCGCCGGTCGGCTGCCGGGCAAGGAGCTGCCCGGGGTCACCGCCGAAGCGGCCAGCGTCGCTCGGATCCTCGCCACCCACCCGGGATTCGCCGGCGTCGAGCTGCTCTCCGACGAACACGAACCGCTCGACGCAGCCGATTTCGTCAACGCCCTGTTCGGCGAACACCGGGCGATCCACGTCGCCGGGCACGGCCACTTCGATCCTCGTTCGAACACCGCCGCTGCGCTGCTCGGCGAGCGGCTCCAGCTCACCGCCGACCTCGTCTCCGACCTGCGGACGGTGCCCGAGATCGTCTTCCTCAACTGCTGCCAGTTGGCCGGGATCGGCGCGCAGCGGATCGCCGCCAGCCTGTTCGCGCGAGCTGCTGGCGATCGGGGTCAGGGCAGTGGTCGCCGCCGGATGGAACATCGGCGACGACGCCGCGCTGAGCTTCGCCGAGACGTTCTGGACGGCGATGGTCGAAGGCGACCGGTTCGCCGCAGCCGTGCTCGAGGGCGCGGCAACGTGGCGGCGACGGTCGGCGGGGACACGACCTGGGCTGCGTACCAGTGCTACGGCGAATCGAGCTACCGGCTCGAGCGGACCGTCGGCCAGGTTCGTGCCTTCCGGCCGAACCCGGTCAGCGTGTTCGAGCTCCGCCGTCAGTTGGATGCGCTGGCAGTGCAATCGTCGGACGCCGGACGCAGCGAGCCTGCCGCACTGTGGCAGCGGATCGACGAGCTGCGCCGCAGCTTCGGCGAGTTCGACAAGTTGGTCCACCGCCGACCGGAGCTTGCCGGTGACATCGATGTCCACCGCCGCCTCGCCGAGCTCGCCGCCAGCATCGGATGGTTCGGCGCAGCGACGGAGGCGTACCAGCGGGTGATCGCCTGTCCGCAGGAATCCCGGCCGACGGACTTCGAACGACTCGCGGATGTCCAGGCACGCTTCGCCCAGCAGCTCCATCCCGACTTCCCCGAAGAGCTTGCCGGACCGGACGCCGTCGGGGGCGAGCACACCGAGGCCGACGTCGAGCGGTTGTTCCAGGAGGCCGAGTCGTACATCACGACTGCCCTCCACCTCGGGGCCAACGTCGTCCGCTACGGCATACGGCGGCGTGGCGCCGCGTCGCTGGGCGACGGGGACCAGCTCGTCGGCCAAACGACGCGAACGGCTCGCCCGGGCGATCGACTGCTACCTCGCCGCCGCCGACCTCGACCCCGGGGATCCGCTGTGGCTCGAGCGCTCCTATCAGCTCGGCTGCCTCGCCGGGATCGCCGCGCCGGAGCTGCCGAAAGTCCCGCCGCCACGAACGAGGCGGACCAAGCCGCGGTACTACGACGAACGCCCGCAGACCGCCGACTACGGAGAGCTCGCCGGGCGCGGCGATCGCTGGCTGACCCGGCTGCTGCTCGCCGATCCGGACGAGGCGGCGCACTGTCAGCGCGAGGCGATCGCCGCCTACCGGGCGGCGTTCACGATCAGGTCGTCGGTCGCCGAGCGCGACGGAACGCTGTCGAACCTGCGCGATCTACGCTCCCTGGTCCGGTCGACCGACCGGCGCGGCCGCCTGATCGACGAGTTGCTCGACGAGCTGCGCAGCTGGGAGCCCTGGCGCAGCACCGGCGCAGACGCCACAACGGAACGCCGTGTCACGGTAGGTGCCGGCGGGTGAGGAGACAGCGATGGCTGAGGAACTGACCGAACAGGTCGACCAAGTGATCGACGATCCCGGAGGCGTCGCCTTCGACGACGACTTCGTGCCCCCGCAGGACGCCGACGTCGCCGCCCGTGGGCCGGTCAACGACACCGCAGCGACGCTCACCGGGCGGGGAGTCGCCTACCCGACGGCGACCCCGGCGGGAATGCAGGAGCTGCGACGGTACGTCGTTCGCCGGTTCGGGGGTACCGACCTCGGGACCCTCTCCCGGCCGCCGCGAGAGGTCGCGGTGGCGGGCAGGCGAGTCTGCACAACTGGGGGATCGCCTGGGACTGGCGCTGGGCAGGACCGGGACCCGGGCGGGCCGCGGCCGAGTCGGTGATCGAGTGGGCGACCGGTGAACACCAGGCGCTCGGGGTCCAGGCCGTTCACGACTATGTCGAGTGTCGCTACTGGAAGCGCGGCGCCGGCTGGCGGAAGGCGAAGGCCAGCGTCGAGACCGGTTTCGGGCAGCCGTGGAGTCAGTGGTTGCACATCGAGCGCAGCTGGGACCCGGCCAACGATCCGACACCGATCGACGAGCTGCTCGCCGGGAACGAGCCGAGCGCACCGACCGTCCACCACGCGGCGAGCGGCGACAACGAGGATCGGCCCTTGCCGCGCGGCCCGATGTCCCAGCCGGCAGGGTCGGTCGGGGCAGCGGTCGCCCGGCTGCAGGACTTCCTCCGGGTCACCGGCTACGCCACCTTCACCCGCAGCGACGGCGTGTTCGGTCCGCGCACGGACGCCGCCGTCCGCGCCGCCCAGACCGACCTCGCCGCCCGAGGGCTCTACCTCAAGCGGATCGACGGCGAGTGGGGCCCGAAGTCGTGCGAAGCCGGGGAGGCGCTGTTGCGCAACCGCTGAGCCGGCGGTCAGCGGCTCGGGGGCTCAGCGGGGAAGCCCGACGAGTTCGGTGCTCAGGTCCCACAACCGCCCGGCGGTGACCTCGTCGCGAGCCGCAGCGGACGGCGAGACCGCCACGCAGTCGGAGAAGTAGGCCCCGGTGATCGACCGCACGTCCGGGGAGGTGGCGAGGTGGATCGAGGTCGACGCGCCGCGCTCGGGCGTCCGGGCGAACGGCTTGAGCAGCGGAGCGAGCAGGTCGCCGATCCTGCCGCCGTCGCCGTCGCGCCCGAGACGGGTGGCGACGAAGCCAGGGTGGAGGCTGTTGACCGAGGTCCCGTCGTCTGCCCAGCGTCGCGCCGCCTCGGCGGCGAAGAGGATGTTGGCCAGCTTCGACGCCCCGTAGGCGCGCATGAACCGGTAGCGCCGCTCGCCCTGCAGATCGTCGAAGTCGAGCCCGCCCCGGGCGAACTTGTGAGCATCGGAGGCGACGACGACCAGACGGCCGTCGTCGGCCGCGGCGAGCATCGGGCGGAGCAGGTTGGCGAGCAGGAAATGCCCGAGATGGTTGACGCCGAACGTGGTCTCGAACCCGTCGGTGGTGGTGGTCCGGTCCTTCATCGTCACCCCCGCATTGGCGAGGAGCACGTCGAGGCGCTCGAGCCGTGAACCGAGCTGATCGGCGAAGCCACGGATCGAGGCGAGCGAGGCGAGGTCGAGCGACATCACCTCCACCGGCGCGCCCGCCACCTCGGCACGGACCTCGTCGGCCGCCCGCTCGCCCTTGTCCGCCGAGCGCACGGCGAGGATCACCGTTGCGCCGGTGCGGGCGATCCCGATCGCGCTGGCGAGCCCGATCCCGGCATTGCCGCCGGTGATCACCACCGTCGTACCACTGCCCACTGCCATCGCTGCCCCCTCGACGCCGAGCCGCTTCGGCGGCGGCGGTCGGCGGCGACGGTACCGGGGACGGAACGCCGATCAGTCGGCGGTGCTCAGTGCAGGGCTGTCCGGGGGACCGTCGACCGTGCGCCGCGAGTCGGCGTCGACGAACACCGTGTCGCCGCGTTGTTCGACGGCATAGGTCGGCTGACACTCACCCTTGACCGCCTCCCAGCCGGAGCCCAGGTCGAACGCCCACTGGTGACCGGGGCAGACCAGCCGGCCGCGCAGGATCATCCCCTTCGACAGCTCGCGCTCGCGGTGGATGCAGAGGTTGTCGAACGCGAACAGCTGTCCGTCGTGCACGCCGACGAGGATCTGTCGTTCGTCGTGTTCGACGACGATCCGCTTGCGTTTGGTCAGTTCCGCCATCGTGCCGACCTCGAGCCACATCGGTCAGTCGTCTCCTCCGGTTGGCCGGCGGTGCCCTCGAGCCACTTCTGCTTCAACCGCTCGGCGGCCTTGCCGTCGAGCGCGGTCTGTTCCGGATCCCACGACACGCTCACGTCGCCGCTCACGTAGGTCTGGCAGGCCAGCCGGTAGCCCCTCGATCGACGAGATCGCCGAGCCGCTCGCGCTCACGCCGGCGCGCCGGCACGCAGTGCTCGCGCACCGTCGATCGACGCGCACCCGATCGGTGCCGCAGTTGCCGCTGGCGCACTTGAACGGGATGCCGGCACTCGTTGCGGATCGCGACCCGGCAGCAGGTTGACCTCGTCGCCGTCGGGAAAGGTCGACCTCGCGGCCGGTGGTGAGAAGCGGATCGTGGGCATGGGTCCGCACGACCTGGCGCGGGCGAGCGGTCGCCGGCTCAGGCGGTGGCCAGCGCTGGCCTGGCTTCGCGACCGGCACTCGGGCGCGACGTAGGTGTCGTACAGCGCCTTGGTGTAGCGAGAACCGGGCCTCGGCGCCGTGGCGGACGAGCTGGAGGCAGCGCTGCTGGAGCTCGGGGGTGTTGGCGTGCTCGAGCACGATCTGGTAGCCGCGCTCGCCGTGGATCTCGTCGGAGGTGATGTGGAGGTCGAAGAACTCGACCTCTTCCTCGGTGAAGCCGTACTTGTCGAGCAGCGCCGGGTACTGGCGGCGGTAGATCGACGGCACCTGCGACTCGAGCCCGACGACGAGCGCCGCGGTGGCGACGGCGAAGTGCTCGCGCATCGCGATCGCGTAGCACCAGCCCTGCAGGCCGCGGGTGACGGCGGTGGCGTTGTCGATGTCCATCACCCGCTCGCGGGTGGTGCCGCAGGCCTCGGCGAAGCGGATCAGCAGGTCGGTGTGGCGGACGTCGCACAGCTCCTCCTCGTACATGTTCTGGAGGAGGAAGTCCTTCGCGTCGGTCGCCGTGTCCGGGGTGTTGGCGTAGATGTAGCCGAGGTAGTCGGCGAACGGACCGACGTAGTGGTAGTGGTTCTCCGCCCAGCGGGCGAAGTGGTCACGCTCAGCTCGCCGTTGGCCCAGGCGAGCGAGAACGAGGCGTTCTTCGCCTCGCGGCCCTTGATCGCATCTTCCAGGGCGGTCGCGGAATTCGTCGGTGCGACAGCAGTTCGGCCATGCGGGTCACCTTCCTTGGCGTCAGAATGACTTCGTCGCGCGGCGTGACGCGGTACGTATTGTATACCATCACCGCGTATGGACTGCGACAAGACGCGCTGGACCGAACGATGGCACGCACGAGCGCCACGCGCGACGGCAGCATCGACCGTGGAGCAGCACGGCCGCAGGCCGACGATGCGATGCGGCTCGCCGACTGGTTGCGGGTGGGCGACGAGGTCGCCGGCGTGCAGACATCGCCGCCGGCCGGCAGCGGTTCTCGCCGGACGTGTGGCGTTCGGCACCCACGCCGACGTCGTCACCGGGCTCGACGACCAGGTCGAGGCGGAGCAGTGGAGCGCAGGTCTGGCCGGCGATCGACGACTTCCGGTTCCACAGCGACGCAGGCCGACGTGATCGTCTCCCCCGATCGGCTGCACGGCGGTGATCGTCACCGGATGGGGATCGACCGGGTTCGGTCCCGACGGCGAACGCGTTCGACCGCCCGGGACGGGCCACGGTCGTGCTCCGCCGAGCATCGCCCGAGGACCGACTGGGTCGGGGTGCACACCCACTTCTCCCTCGCTCGCGGGATCGCCGACCGCAGCTACGGCCACGGGCGATCCGGCGAACGGACCGAGCGTGATGTCGACCGCCGGCGAGCTGCGGTGATGGCCGAGCAGTGCACCGCACGCGGCGCGCAACGGCGTGGTCGCCGCTGCTGCGCCGCTCGCCGCCCAGGCCGGTGCGGCGGCGCTGCGTCGAGGGTGGCAACGCCTTCGACGCGCGTGGTCGCGACGGCGCCTCGCCGAGACGCGTCCTGCTGCCGCCGAAGTGCGGCCTCGGCGGCGACCTGATCGCGATCCGGCTCGCCGCCGGCGCACGCCGAACCCGAGGCGCTGCTCGCGATCGGCGGTGCCGCCGGCGGGGCTGGCGGCGGTCGCTCGTCGCGGGCGCGTGGCGCGGACGTCGGACCGAATTCGGTCGGTCCGCCCGGCCGCCGCCGCCGGCTACGCGGCGCTCGCCGATCACGGCCGGCTGCCGCTCGCCCGGCTCGCCGCGCCGTCGCTCGCCCTCGCGGCCGGAACGGCTTCCCGTGGGCCGAGGTGTGCACCCGGCTGAGTGTCCGAGGCAGCGGCCGCTCGTCGCGGCGATGAACCCGGACGGCACGACGTACTTCCCCGGTGGACGGCCGATCGAGCCGGCGACGATCGTCCGTCTCCCTCGTCTGGCCGAGGCGCTCGAGTCGTGCGTCGAGCTCGGCGCCGAGTTCCTCGACGGCCCGGTCGGCGAAGCGATCGTGCGCACCGTCGTCGACTCGCGGCGGGAACCTCGACCGACGACCGATCTCGCCGGAGCCCGAGCCGAGTGGGCAGCCGTGCGCGCCCGGCGGTCGCCGGGCCGCTACGGCGTGGGCGACCCCGGCACCGACCCACGGACCGTCGCTGCTCGACGCCGTCGCCGCGCTCGCGAACCGGGTGAGCCGGCGGGGGTCCGCTACCACGCCGTGCTCGCGGCGATCGCCCGCCGGCGGGAGCTGCTCGCCGATCCGAGCGGCACCTCGATGGTCAGCGCTGCCGACATCGAGGGCAACGTCGTCGTCGTCGTCCACTCCAACTCGTTCCCCCGCTTCGGCAGCGGGATCGTCGTCCCCGAGTACGACCTCGTGCTCGCCAACCGCGCCGGACGCGGATTCACCCCGACACCCGGGCCATCCGAACTTCCCGGCTCGCCGGACGACGACCGGCGACGACGCTGCACGCGTGGGCGGTGGCCGATGCGCCGGTCGACCGCGGCTGCTCGGGGCGACACCCGGCGGGGCGAACCAGATGCCGTGGAACGCCCAGAGCCTCGGCCGGATCGTCGACGGGTGCGGTCGCCGGGGGAGCTGGTCACCTCGCCGCTGTGGGAGTGGCTCCCCGAGGACGACGGGCTGCGCGTCGAAGGTGGCTTCTCGGACGAGACGCTCGACTCGTTGCGCGCCGCCGCGCCGCGGATCAGCGGCGTGCCGCGTTGGGGCTGCAAGTCGGCTCAACAGGTCGTCGCCGTCGCCCGCCCCGGCGAGGCCTACACCTCCGCCGCCGACCCGCGCACCGTCGGCGCTCGCGCTCGGCGTCTGACGAGACGCTCGCCGCCACTTCCATCGACGACAGGACGTGCCATGCCGGATGACTGCGAGGTGATCGCCCTGTTCGAGGTTCGGCTGTTGCCGGACGCATCGGCGGAGGCGCTCGAGAACTACGCCCGGTACAAGGCGTGCGGTCGCGCCGCTCGTCGACCGCTACGGCGGGACCTACCTGATCCGCGCCGCGTTCGGTGAGGCCCTCGAGGGCGAGCGCGAGTCGCTGACCGACCTTCGTTGGCACGTGCTCCGGTTCCCCTCCGCCGAGGCGGCGAGAGCGTTCTGGGCGAGTCCGGCGTACGCCGAGATCAGTCCGCTGCGACAGGGTGCGGTCGAGGTTCGGGCGGTGTTGCTCCAGCCGCCTCCCGACACCACCACAGCAACGTCAGCGGGCTGACCACGGCGACGATCAGCACCGGCCGCAGCCCGACCTGCTCACCGACGAATCCGATCGTCAGCCCGGCGGCGGCGCCGATCCCGATCTGGGCCGAGCGGTAGATCCCGATCGCCGTCCCGCTGTGCCCGAAGCGTTCGACGCGCGAGCAGGTTGGCGACGGGGAACAGCGACGAGACCGTTCCGGCGAACACCGCCGCCAGCGCGTAGGTCGGCCATCCCTCCGGGAGGAGCACCCAGCCGGCACCGGTGGCGGCGAGCACCAGGCCCGTCGCCGCGCGCGCTCGCCCGCGGCCCGATCCGATCGGCGCTCTGCCCGGAGACGAGCTTGGCGAGGATCGAGATCACCCGCCCGACCGCCAGCAGCCCGGCGGCGGAGGCTTTCGACAGGCCCCACTCGTCGACGGCGAAGATCGTCAGGAACGGGATCGCCCCGTACTGGCAGACGGCGCCGACCGAACCGACCGTCGTCGGCAACCCGAGGACCGTTCGTAGCGGGACCCGACGATCGTCGGCACGGCGGACCGGCGCCGGGACCCTCAGGCGCAACCCGGCGACGAAGGCGGCTGCAGCGAGCCCGGCGGCGACCCAGAACGGACGCGCCAACCGGCGGTCGCCCCGAGCGTGCCGAGCAGCGCGGCGGCGGTCAGTCCGCCGCAGAAGGCGACGCCGTAGATCCCCATCGCGAACCCCTTGCGGTTCGGCCCGGCGAAAGCGGCGACGGCCTGCAGCCCGGCCGGGAAGAAGACCCCGGCGCCGGCGCCGAGCAGGAGCTGGGCGGCGATGAGCACGCCGAACCCGGGAGCGAGCGCGGCGACCACGCTGCCGGCGACGGTCAGCGCAGCGGCGATGCGGATCACCCGCCCCGCGCCGAGCCGCCTGACGAGCGCACCACCGATCAGGTTGACGATCGCGATCGACGCCGGCGAGCAGGCCGAACGCGAGGCCACCCTGGGACTCGCTCAGCCCGAGGTCTTCGCGGGCGGTCGGGAACACCGGCGAGAGCGCCTGCTCGCCGACCGTGACCGCCAGGTAGGCGGTGCAGACGAGGGCGAACGCAGCCCACTGCGGGCGCTGCTCGGCCGACGACGGGGCGATGTCGTCGGTCGGTTCACCGGCTGCGCTCATCTCGGATACTGTATGCAACCACCTCGACCGTCGGGTCGATCGCTGACGCCAGGATCCTTCATGCAGCACCTCGACGACGAGACGATCGCTTGCCTGCTCGATCTGGCCGGCCGTCACCGACGTCGTCGGCGAGGCGTTCGCGGCGTGGGGCCGTGGCGAGGCGGACACGACCCAGCGGGTCCGCTCGTCGGCCGGCGGTGCGATGGCCAGCGCGATGGCCGCCGTCGTCCCCCCGTTCAGCGGCGGCAAGGTCTACGCCACCACGCAACGGCGTGTTCACCTTCGTCAACGTCCTGTTCGACATCGAGGGCCGCTGCCTGTGCACCCTCGACGGCGACGCGTTGACCCGCTTCCGCACCCCTGCTGCCTGTGCCCTGGCGATCCGCTCGCTGGCTGCGCCCGACGTCGCGCACCGCTGCGCTCGTCGGCGCCGGCCGGCAGGGCTGGTACCACCTCGAGATGCTCGCCGCCGAGCTCCCCGGGCTCGACCGAGGTGCGGATCAACGACCTCCGCCCGGAGGCCGCGGTGGCGATGGCCGAGCGCGCCGCGTGCGGCCGGCATCCCGGCGGTCGCCGTCGGCGTCGCCGGCGGCAGCGGTCGACGGCGCCGACGTGATCGTCACCGTCACGCAGAGCGACCAGTGCGCTGTTCCCGGCC
Source organism: uncultured Actinomycetes bacterium (assembly GCA_963754705.1). GTDB lineage: Bacteria > Actinomycetota > Acidimicrobiia > Acidimicrobiales > Ilumatobacteraceae > JAWKHV01. The sequence goes on from CAVWGZ010000001.1 coordinate 634,582, forward strand.
TCGGTCGTCGCCGACCGCAGGCGTTGATCTGTGCGGTCGGGGCGACGAAGTACGACCGCTGCGAGATCGGCGCCGACGTCGTCGCCCGCTGTGCTGCGGTGGTCTGCGACGACGTCGTCGGCAGCCGGTCGAGTGCGGCGATCTGATCCACGCCGCCGCGGGCGGAGGTGTTCGACTGGTCGAGCGCGATCGAACTCCACGCAGTGTGCGCCGGGACGGTCGAGGTGCCCCGCGCCGGCTCCGCTCCGGTGCTGTTCGAGACGCAGGGCGTCGCGCTTGCAGGACGTCGCTGCCGCCGGGCTCGCCTGGAGCGCACCGGACTGGCAGTGCCGTCACCGACGGTCAATCGAAGGAGACGACTCGTGATCCAGCTCAATCGCCTCACGATGCGCGAGGCAGAGCTGATGGTCGACGCCGCCCTGGCGAAGGCCGCCGAGCTGAAGGTCGGCTCGGTGGTCTGCGTCTGCGACGCCGCCGGCTGGCCGCTCGTGATCAAGCGACCGGACAACGGCAAGCCGACCAGCGTCGAGATCGCGATCAACAAGGCGTTCACCGCCGCCTGCCACAAGCGCCCGACGCACACGTACACCAACGCCCAGCCGGGGCAGGAGGCGTTCGGGATCATGAACATGCACGGCGGGCGGTTCGCGATCTTCGTCGGCGGCTGGCCGATCGAGGTCGACGGCGAGGTCGTCGGCGGCATCGGCGTCTCCGGTGGACACACCAAGGAAGACATCGCCTGCTGCAAGGCCGGGATCGACGGCGTTCCTCGAGCAGCTCGGCAAGCCGGTCGACTTCTCCAAGTGGGACAACTGGCAGCCGCCGACAGCTGACGATCGCGAGTCCGCAACCGTGTCGGCGGGAAGCTCGTCGAGGCCGTCGACGGCGCCCGCTTCGAGCGCTGCAACCCGGCCGACGCCAGGGTGGTGGTCTCCAGCGCCCCGGAATCCGGCGTCCCCGACGTCGCCGCCGCGGTCGATGCCGCGCTCGACGCCGCCGCCGGTTGGAAGGCGACGACGCCGACCCGACGCGCCGAGCTGCTCAACGCTGCGGCACGGATCCTCGCCGCCCGGGCGGAGGACAATCGCCCGGGAGATGATCGCCGAGGAGGGCAAGCCGCTCGCCGACGCCCGCATCGAGGCCGGACGGACCCCGAAGAACCTCGAGCTCTACGCCGGCGAGGCGTACCGCCTCAGCGGGGCGACCTTCCCGAGCGACGACACCCCGCTCGTCTACTCCGTGCTCGATCCGGTCGGCGTGGTCGGGGTCATCACCCCGTGGAACTTCCCGCTGAACCTGGCCAGCCGCAAGATCGGCCCGGCGTTGGCGGCGGGCAACACCGTCGTGTTCAAGCCGTCGCCGATGACGCCGCTGATCGGCGATCGGCTCGCCGCCGCATTCGATCGACGCAGGCGTCCCCCCGGGCGTCGTCAACGTCGTCCACGGCCACGCGGCCGGCGCCCACCTCGTCGCCGACGAGCGGGTCGGGGCGATCACCTTCACCGGTTCGAACGCGACCGGGGTCAAGATCCACCGCGCCGTCGGCCTCGGCCGTCGGGTGCAGCTCGAGCTCGGTGGCAAGAACCCGGTCGTCGTCCTCGCCGACGCCGACTTGGACGCAGCGGCGGAGATCGTCGCCCGCTCGAGCTTCAGCCTCAGCGGCCAGGCGTGCACCGGCGCGGGGCGGATCCTGGTCGACGCGGCGGTCCACGACGAGCTGGTCGAGCGGGTGCTCGCCAAGGCTGCGGCCTACGTCCTCGGCCCTGGGGATCGAGCGGGCGTGACGATGGGCCCGCTGATCGACGAACAAGCGATGCGGACGATGGCGGACGTGGTCGCTGCGGCGGAGGGCACTGGTGCAGCCCTCCGCTGCGGTGGGGCGCGGGCTGCCGGCGAGGACCTCGAGCACGGGTGGTTCTTTCCACCGACGGTGCTCACCGAGGTCCGTCCCGGCAGCCCGCTCGCCCGTGAGGAGGTGTTCGGCCCGGTGATCGGGTTCGAGCGGTTCGAGGGCGGGCTCGACGAGGCGATCGCCTCGGCCAACGCCGTCGCCTACGGGCTCTCCTCGGCGATCTGCACCCGCGACCTGCGCGCCGCCCAGCGGTTCGCCGCCGAGTCGCAGGCAGGAATGGTCCGGATCAACCGGCCGACCGTCGGCGCCGCGTTCAACGCCCCGTTCGGCGGGATCAAGCAGTCCGGGACCGCTACCCACAAAGAACAGCTCGGGCCGACCGTGATGGACTTCTACACGGTGATGCGCACGGTCTGGCTCGGCAGCTGATGCCAACCCACCCTCGCTCCTACCCACCCTCCGCGACGTTTGGAGGTTGTTGCAGCGCTGCGCTGCAACAACCTCCCCGGTTCGCGGTTATCCGACGGAGGAACTGATGGATCTCGCCCTGAGCGGCCGCCGCGCACTCGTGCTCGGATCGTCCTCCGGCCTCGGCCGGGCCGTCGCTGCCGGTCTCGTCGGCGAGGGCGCCGCAGTCGCGGTCACCAGCCGCGACGCGGTCAAGGCTGCGGCGGTGGCCGCCGAGCTCGGAGCGGCGGCCGGGCTCGCCGTCGACCTCACCGTCGCCGGCGAGGCCGCCCGGTTGGTGGATGCCGCCGTCGCCGTGCTCGGCGGGATCGACATCTGTGTGGTCAACACCGGCGGGGGAACGCCCGGGCCGATCCTCGCCACCGACGGGGCCGACGACGCGGCCTACGCCGCGATGCTGCGACCCGTACTGGAGCTCAGCCGCGCCGTCGCGCCACATGTCTGCGCCTCCGGCGACGGGAGCGGCAGGCTCGTCTACCTCACCGCCCGCTCGGTGGTCGAGGCCACCCCGGAGCTGTCGCTCAGCTCGGTGTTCCGCAGCGGCGTCGCCGCCGCAGCGCGCTCGCTGGCGATCGAGCTGGCCCCGGCGGCGACGGTCAACGTCGTCGTCACCGGCCAGTTCGACACGCCGGCCCTCGGTCGGTTCGAAGCGGCGCGAGCGAAGCACGAGGGCAAGACGCCAGAGCAGGTCCGCGCCGAGCACCTGGCGGGGATCCCGATGGGCAGGGTCGGCACCGCCGAGGAGCTCGCCGACGTCGTCGTCTTCCTCTGCAGCGCACGCGCCAGCTTCGTCACCGGGACCACGATCCGGGTCGACGGCGGCTCGGTCCGCGGTTTCTGATCCGAACGTTCAACCGCTCGTCTCGATCCCTTCGGGGAGCACGAGACGCTCGTCGAGGCGGGCGCGCTGGATCGACTTGGCGATCACCTGCAGCGCTCCGGAGACCGGCACGGCGAGCAGTGCGCCGATGATCCCGAACAGCTCGACCCCGACGAGGACGCTGAGCAGGACGATCAACGGGTTGACGTTGACCCGACGGGACATCACCGACGGATAGATCAGGTAGTTCTCGATCTGCTGGTAGGCGATGTAGAACGACACGGCGATGATCCCGGCGGTGGTCCCTTCGAAGAAGGCGGCGAGCGAGGCGACCGCAGCACCGAGCGTCGCGCCGATCAGCGGGATCAGGTCGGCGAAGGCGACCCACAGCGAGAGCACGAACGCGTTCGGCACGTCGAGCAGGAACAGACAGACGAACGACGTGACCCCGGCGATCAGGCTGATCAGCAGATTGCCGATCATGTAGCCGCTGACTGCTGCTGCGGCGTCCTTCGCCGTCGCTCGCACCGACTCGCGGCGGCGGTGGGGGACCAACCCGAGCGCAGCGCGCCCGATCGCCTCGGCCTGGGTGAGGAACAGGAATGCGATCACGGTGATCGTGACGAAGGCGAGCAAGACGTTGAACGCGGTCGAGACGACGTCGAACGACTTGCTGCTGAGGTCGTCGGCGGCTCGCTGCAACTCGAACTCGTTCTCGCGCACGTACCTCGTCAACCCGAGCCGGGTGACCAGCCTCCCGACCGTTCCACGGCCGTCGGCGGCATCGTTCACCGTGCCGGGGAGGTCGGTGAGGATCTGGACCAGCTGGCGGCGGACGGGCATCAGGAACATCGTCAACGTGCCGAACACCACCCCCAACGAGGCGAACACGACGATCCCGCTGGCGACACCGCGTCGCCCACCGACCACCGATTGGACACGTCGGACCGCCGGGGCGAGGACGACGGCGAAGAACCCGCCGACCACCGTCCACAGCAGCACTCGATAGGTGAGCACGGCGATCCGCACGGCGATCACCGTCGCCAGCACGACGAACACCGAGGCGATGATCGTGCGCCAGGGAACGGCCGCCCACGGACGGCGAGCGGGGGCCGGCGTTTCGCCGAGCATCGGCACCCCGAGTTGGTTCCGCCCGTCGTGTGGATCGATCACGGTCGGGGCGTACCCGCCGGCGGGTCGGTTCACCCGGAGTCTCAGGCGCTGGTGAGGAACGCGGCTCGGGCGGCGGCGATGTGCTCGCTGGCGCAGCGGAAGGCGAGCTCCTCGTCGTTGGCCGCGATCGCGGCGACGATCGCAGCGTGCTCGACCCACGAGTCTCCCGAGCGGAGCTTGATCCGGGCCGAGTACACCCACTGGACGAGGTGGGACAGCCGGTCGAGCTGCCCGGCGAGCAGCTCGTTGGCGGCGGCGATGGTCAGTGCCTCGTGAAATGCCGTGTTCAGTTGGGGAAGCCGATCGATGTCGCCCTCGGCGACCGCGGCCAAGCCGCTGGCGGTGAGTGCTTCCAGCCGAGCGAGCTGTTCGGCGGTCCGCCGGCGGGCGGCGAGCCGAGCGACGAGGCCCTCGAGCGCCTCGCGCACCTCGAACAGCTCCTCGGCGCGTCGGCGGGAGACGTCGGCGACGCGCGCCCCTCGCCGTGGTTCGAGCTCGACGAAGCCCTCGGCGGCGAGCGCCTGGAGTGCCTCCCGCACCGGATTGCGCGAGACGTCGAGTTCCTGGGCGAGCTGGTCCTCGAACAGGCGCTCGCCGGGCTGGAACCGACCGGCGATGATCTCGCGTCGCAGCTCGTCCTGCACCGCCCGGCGCAACGGCTGGTGGCTGGCGCCGATCGCCGCCGCCCGCCCTGTCGGTGCTGCAGTCTGTCTTCATCGGTCCCGTCACCCCCCGTTCGCAGTTTCCAGCGCCGACGCTCCGTTCACGTGATCGACATCGTCCGTTGACCCCGTGGTTCGTAGATTGTATAAAGTATGCGTTCGGCCCAGCAAGGCCTGAACTCACACCACGGGGGAACCAACGTGCGTAAGCGATACCGCCTCCTCGGTGCGCTCGTGGCGCTCGGCCTGACGGCCGCAGCCTGCGGGAGTGACGATGACACCGGCAGCAGTGACACATCCACCAGCGACACGGCGACGGCCGAGACGGGCGGCGGCAGCGAGACCACCGCGGGCGAGGCGGGCGAAGGTGCAGAGATCACCATCGCCCTCGGCTCCGAGCCGACCAGCCTCGACCCGCACATCGTCGACGACGGTGGCGAGCGGGCGATCAACGACAACATCTACGAGACGCTGTTGACCCGCGACGCCGACGGCGAACTCGAGCCCGGGCTGGCCACCGCGCTGCCGACCCAGGTCGACGACACCACGTGGGAGTTCACGCTCCGCGAGGGCGTCACCTTCCACGACGGCTCGCCGTTCAACGCCGACTCGGTCGTCGCCAGCGTCAACCGGATGGTGAAGCTGGTCGCCGACGGCGAAGACCGACAACGACGGCTTCTACTCGAGCATCACCGGGGCGACGAAGGTCGACGACTACCACCGTCCAGATCACGACCGCCGGACCCGACGGCGTGCTGCCGGCGCGCATGTACTGGCTGAAGATGATCCCGGCGAGCGCCGAGACCAGCGACGACCTGTCGGACGCACTCGGTCGGCACCGGCCCGTACACGTTCGTCAGCCGCAGCCGTCGGTGTCGACATCGTGCTCGAGGCCAACGCCGACTACTGGGGCGGCGCACCGTCGATCGCCAAGGTGACCTACGAGTTCGTCGGCGAGGCCGGCACCCGTCTCGCCGGCCTGAAGTCGGGCAAGTACGACCTGATCACCAACCTCGCCCCGCAGGACGTCGACCAGGCGCCGCAGTACGCCGCGGTCCAGGGCCAGGAGCACCCGATCCTGATCCTCGACGCCGACGAGGGGATCACCGCCGACGCCGAACGTGCGCAAGGCGCTCAACCTCGCCGATCGACAAGCAGGCGATCGCCGACAGATCTTCGGCGGCTACGCCGCGATCGACGCCGGCCAGCTGTTCAGCCCGTCGATCCTCGGCTACAACGACACGCTCGAGCCGTACCCCTACGACCCCGACAAGGCCAAGCGACCTGATCGCCGAAGGCCGGCGTCGCCGGGCGAGACCGATCAAGCTCGTCGGCGAGTCGCCGGCCGCTGGCTGAACGACCGCGAGCTGGTCGAGGCGGTCGCCGGCTACTGGACCGATGCCGGGCTCGACGTCGCAGCTCGAGATCCTCGAGTTCGGCGCCTACCTCGACGTGCTGTTCGACCGCGAGAACCGCGCCGACGCCATCTTCGTGTCGCAGCTCGAACGACATCCTCGACGCCGACCGCCAGCTCTCGACCTACTACCAGGCCGGCGGCATCGGCTCGTCGAACAGCGACGCGGAGCTGTCGGCGCTGATCGACGAGGGCCGCGCCGAGCTCGACGCCGACGCCCGCGCGGCGACCTACGAGGAGGCGGTGAAGATCGCCTACGACGGCGCCTACTTCGTCTGGCTCGTCAACAACCAGGACCTCTACGGCCTGTCGCGAGCGGATGCAGTGGACCCCGCGGGTCGACTCCAAGCTGCTCGTCAAGGAGATGACGGTCACCGGCTGACGCCGGCGATCGTCGGTCGGAAGCGGAGCAGGATCGATGGGTCGCTACATCGCCGCGATCGGCTCCTCCAGGGGCTCGTCGTCATCTTCGGGGTCACCGTGTTCGTCTTCGTCATCACCCGCCTCATCGGCGACCCGGTCGAAGTTCATGCTGCCGCTCTCGGCACACCGAGGAGCAGCGCGCCGGCTGCGGACGCGACGCTCGGCTTCGACCGACTCGCATCCTCGCGCCAGTTCGTCGACTTTCCTCGGCGACCTGGTCCGGCTCGACTTCGGCGAGAGCACCTACGTCCGCGGCAGCCGGCGACTCGTCGTCGTGCTTCGACTACCTGCCCCGACACGCTCCAGCTGGTCGCGCTCGGCATGCTGCTCGCGGTCGTGCTCGCCTGCCGCTCGGCTGCTCGCCGCGCCGCGCCCGGGCGGGCCACTCGACCGGCTGCTCGATCACGCTCAGCCTCGGTCGGCCTGTCGATGCCGCAGTTCTTCCTCGGCTAGCGTGCTGCTGCATCGTACTTCACCGTCAAGCTGCAGATGGTTCGAGACCGGGCCGGGCCCGTGGACGCACCACCTCGATCCTGCCCGGCGATCGTGCCTCGCCCTGCCGGCGATCGGCCGGCTGGCGATGGTCGTCCGCTCGTCGATGATCGACGAGCTCAACACCCAGTACGTGAAGGCCGCGAAGGCCAAGGGGATGTCGCACCCGGCGCATCGTCGGCGTGCACGCCCTGCGCAACGCCGGCGATCCCGTACGTCACGCTGCTCGGCTGGGAGATCATCCGCGCGCTGGCCGGCTACACCGTCGTCGTCGAGACGGTGTTCACCTGGCCCGGGCTCGGCTTCATGGCGAACGACGGCGATCAACGAGCAGGACTTCTTCCTGATCCAGGCGATCGTCTTCGTCGTCGCGGTGATGGTCGTGGTCATCAACATCGTCGATCGACTCGTCTACAAGTGTCGCTCGATCCCGCGGTGCACGCTGGCTGCGTGGATCCGCTGGAGCTCGATCGTCGGGCCCGATGACGTACACGATCCCGACGAGCACAGTGCCCAGCTCGCACGACGACGAGACCGCGCACGAGCGGCAGGCCGAGGAGCAGCCTCCACGGTCGCCCGTTCGAGATCCGCAGCCGTACGCAGCGGCGGACTGTTCCGCGAGCCTCGTGCGCGACAAGCCGGGTTCGCTCGTCGCTGGTCTTCCTCGTGGTCCTCGTCGGCTCGCCGCGATCTTCGCCCCGTGGATCGCGCCGCACGACCCGAACCAGGGGACGCTGCTCGAGCGCCGATGCATCCCGCCGGTGTGGCAGGGCGGCGGCACGTGGAGCCATCCGCTCGGCACCGACTGGCAGGGCTACGACGTGCTCGTCGCGGCTGATCTACGGCGCGCGCACCTCGCTCATCGTCGGCGTCTGCTCGTGGTGCTCGTCGCCGGCGCGTTCGGCGTGCTGGTCGGCCTGCTCGCCGGCTACGAGGGCGGGCGCACCGACCGCTGGCTGATGGGCTGGGTCGACATCCAGGTCGCGTTCCCCGGCCTGCTGCTCGCGATGCTCCTGATCGCGCTCATCGGCGGCAGCGTCGACCGGTGATCGCTCGTGCTCGCCATCAACGGCTGGATGGTCTACGCCCGCATGACCCGCGGCGTCGTGCTGTCGGTCAAGGAGCGGCCCTACGTCGAGGCCGCCGAGATGATCGGCTGCCAGCCCAGGCGGGTGATCTTCCGCCACATCCTGCCGAACCTGCGTCTCGCCGCTGCTCGACGCTCGCCGTGCTCGAGTTCGCCCGCATCGTGCTCGCCGAGGCGGCGCTGTCGCTTCCTCGGCCTCGGCATCCAGTCCCCGGCGTCTCGCTGGGGCCTCGACGTCGCCACGCGGCCAGGACTACGACTGTTCGGCACCTGGTGGCTGATCATCTATCCCCGGCATCTGCTGCTCAGCCTCACCGTGCTCGTCGGTCAACCTCGTCGCCAGCTGGCTGCGGGTCGACCCTCGACCCGCAGGAGCGCGAGAAGCGCTTCGCCGCGCACGGCGATCGGCTCGGCATCGGCAAGGGAGCGCGCATGACCGGTCGCACCGCACGACACGCAGCGGCTGCACGTCGCCGGCCTCGACGCGACCGCTGCTCGAGGTCGACCACCTCGACGGTCGACGTTCTTCACCCGCCGCGGCATCGTCCAGGCGGTGCGCGACGTCAGCTTCTCGATCGCCCGCGGCGAGACGCTCGGCCTCGTCGGCGAGTCCGGCTCGGGCAAGAGCGTCACCGCCCAGGCCGTTGATCGGGCTGATCGAGCTGCCCGGCAGGATCACCGGCGGCGACATCCGCTGGAAGGGCGAGTCGCTCGTCCACGGCGACGCCGAGGCGACGCTCGCGAGCGCATCCGCGGCAACGAGATCGCGATGGTCTTCCAGGACCCGATGACCTCGCTCAACCCGCTGTTCACGCGTCGGCACGCAGATCGCCGAGGTGCTGCGCCGCCACCTCGGGCATGACCGCAAGCGAGGCGCACGAGCGTGCGCCGTCGAGCTGCTCGACCTGGTCGGCATCGCCAACCCCGCGCGGCGCGTCAAGCAGTACCCGCACGAGCTGTCCGGCGGCATGCGCCAGCGGGTGCTGATCGCGATGGCGCTCGCCTGCGAGCCGCGAGCTGCTGATCGCCGACGAGCCGACCACCGCGCTCGACGTCACGATCCAGGCGCAGATCCTCGAGCTGATCGCCGAGCTGCAGCAGCGGCTCGGGTCTGTCGGTGCTGCTGATCACCCACGACCTCGGCGTCGTCGCCGGCCTCTGCGACCGGGTGGCGGTGATGTACGCCGGGCAGATCGTCGAGATCGGCCACGGCCGAGGAGCTGTTCGCCCAGCCCGGCGCATCCCTACACCGCAGGGCCTGCTCCGCTCGACGCCGCGGCTCGACGTCGATCGATGCCGCGACTGGTCGTCGATCGACGGCGCGCCGCCCGACCTGCGTCGCCCCGCCGGCCGGCTGCCCGTTCGCCACCGCGTGCCCGCTGGCGATCGACCGCGTGCCTCGAGGAGATCGCCCGAGCTGCGCGACGCTCGCCGAGCGGTCGCAACGTTGCGCTGCTGGCGACCGTCCGAGGCCATGCCGACGTGAGCCTACGACCGCACCTCGCCGACGCCGTCGCCGGCGCCGCTGGTCGAGGTCGACCACCTCGTCGATCCGCTTCCCCGTCGGGCGCGCCGGCTTCTGGGGCGAACCAGGTCAAGTACGTCCACGCCGTCGACGACGTCGCGTTCTCGATCCGCCACGGGCGAGACGCTCGGCCTGGTCGGCGAGAGCGGCTCGGGCAAGACGACGACCGGCCGCGCCGTGCTGCGCCGGATCACGCCCGACCGCGCGGCACGATCACGTTCCACGGCGAGGACATCACCGACGTCGCCGGCGAGGAGCTGCGCCAGCTGCGCCGCCACATGCAGCTCGTCTTCCAGGACCCGTACGCCAGCCTCAACCCGCGGATGACCGTGCTCGAGATCGTCGCCGAGCCGCTGATCGTGCACGGGCTCGCGAAGAACGTCGACGAGGCCCGCGAGCCGTGTCGGCGAGCTGCTCGACCGCTGCGGGCTGCCGACGGACGCCGTCGACCGCTACCCGCACGCGTTCTCCGGCGGCCAGCGCCAGCGCATCGGCATCGCCCGCGCGCTCGCGCTGCGACCCGACTTCATCGTCGCCGACGAGCCGGTGTCGGCGCTCGACGTGTCGGTCCGGGCCCAGGTCGTCAACCTGCTGCAGGACCTGCAGCACGAGCTCGGGCTGACGTACCTGTTCATCGCCCACGACCTGTCCGTCGTGCGCCACATCTCGCACCGGATCGCGATCCTCTACGCCGGCCAGCTGGTCGAGATCGGCCGACCGCGACGATCTACGAGCGCGCCGCTCCACCCGTACACCGAGGCGCTGCTGTCGAGCGTGCCGATCCCCGACCCGCCGATGCAGCGCGCGCGGCGGCGGATCGTGCTCGACGGCGAGATCCCGAACCCGATCGACCCACCGCCGGGCTGCCGCTTCCCAGACGCGCTGTCCGCTGGTCGAGGAGCGCTGCCGCGTCGAGACGCCGCCGCTGGAGGAGAAGGCGCCCGGTCACTGGGCCGCCTGCTTCTTGCGATGACTTCGTGAACGTCTTCGACCATGTCCTCGCCGGCGCCGCCGCGTTCGCCGCCGGCGGCGTCAACTCGCTCGCCGGCGGAGGGACGCTGATCTCGTTCCCGGTGCTCGTCGCCCTCGGGGTGCCACCGGTGTCGGCGAACGTGACCAACACCGTCGCCCTCAGCCCCGGCTATCTCGGAGGGGTGATCGCCCAGCGCGAGGCGATCCGCAAGCAGTCGGCGCGGGTCCGGCGGTTGAGCGTGATCGCCGCCGGTGGCGGTCTGCTCGGCTCGATCCTGCTCGTACTGACCAGCGACGACGCGTTCCGGGTGCTGATCCCGGCACTGCTGTTCCTGGCGACGCTGCTGCTCGCCACCCAGGACCGGTTGCGCAAGCTGTTGCGCATCGGCGTCCCCGCCGGCGGGGGCGCGCAGATCGCGGACGGGGCTCCCGCAGTCCACGATCCGGCCTGGTTGCTCGCCCCGATCGGGTTGGTCTCGGTCTACGGCGGCTACTTCGGCGCCGGGCTCGGGATCATGCTCCTCGCCGTGCTCGGGATCGTGCTCCATGAACCGCTCAACCGGCTCAACGCGTTGAAGCAGGTGCTGGCGTTCGTGATCAACATGGCCGCAGCGCTGTTCTTCGTCTTCTCCGGCAAGGTCAACTGGTCGCTCGCCGCCGTGATGGCGGTCGCCAGCCTTGCCGGAGGGAACGCCGGCGGCCGGCTCGCCGGTCGGGTGCAACCGGCCAAGCTGCGGGCGATCGTGGTCGTGATCGGCTTCACCATCGCCGTCGTCTACGCGGTGCGGACCTGGTTCTGATCCGCCTCCCGGCGTCGCTGCCGACGGCGGCTGCTCGACGTCTGCGCGACGGATTCGGATGGGTGGTCAGCGGAAGCGGGCGGGGGAGATCGCGTCGCGGGTCAGTCCGAGCCCGGCGAGGTCGGCGGGAAGCGGTTCGCCGAGCACCGCTGCAGCGGCGACACGCGCAGCTGCCGGGGAGGTCTTGATCCCGGCACCCCCCTGACCGACGAGCCAGACGAACGACGGCTCGTCGGGGTCGGTCCCGATCGCCGGCGCCCGGTCGGGGGTGAAGGTGCGCAGCCCGGCCCAGGTCCGGCGCACCGTGCGGACGGCGATCCCGGTCGCCTGCTCGAGCTGGTCGATCGCCAGCGCAACGTCGAGCTCCTCGGGGCGGGCGTCGCACGGGTCGCTCGGCTGCTCGTCTGCGGGGGAGAGCAGCAACCCGCCCGGCTCGGGTTCGAAGTACAGGCGGCTGGCGATGTCCATCACCATCGGCCAGTGGGCGACCGTGTCCGGGGCAGGGACGATGCAGGCGGTGCGTCGCAACGGCCGCAGCCCGAGCGGCCGGAGGCCGGCGCGTGCGGCGACGACGTCACCCCAGGCGCCGGCAGCGTTGACCACCGTCGCCACCGACAGCTGCCCGTCGGCGGTGCCGATCAGCCAGCACCCGTCGGCGCGATCGAAGGTCAGCGCCTCGGCGGAGGTGCGGACCACCGCTCCGCGGCGGCGGGCGTGGCGGAGGAATCCACCGAGCAGTTCGGCGACGTCGATCGTCATCGCGTCCGGCTCGTGGACCGCCCCGGCGCCGACCGCCTCCGGGCGGAGCGCGGCAACGATCGTGCGCGCTTCATCGGCGGACAACCGCCGGACCGACGAGCGCAGGGCGCGACCGCGCCCGGCCAGCGCGTCGAGCTCGGCGTCGTCGCCCTCCCGGCCGATCCACAGCAGTCCGCGGGCGGTGAGCACCGGATGCTCGGTGAACCCGTCGGCGGCGCGCTCGAGGAACGGACGGCTGGCGGTCGTCAACGCACACACGACCGGATGACCGGAGGTCTCGGAGAGGATCGCCGCCGATCGACCGGTGGCGTGGTGGCCGGGCTGCGGTTCGGTCTCGAGCAACACCGTCGACACGCCGCGCTCGGCGAGGGCATGCGCAGCGGCGGCGCCGGCGATGCCGGCACCGATCACCGCGACGTCGGCTGTCCGGACGCTCACGCCGGCGAACGTCGGCGGTGGCTGCGCAGGTCGCGCGAGACCGAATCCATGTGGGCGAAGGTTCGCTTGCGGGCCAACGCCGGATCGGACGCCTCGATCGCCTGCCAGATCGCCTCGTGCTCGTCCCAACTGAGCAGCGCCCGGGAGTCCTGGAGCACGGTGAACACGAGCTCGGTCTGGTGCCGCAACGGCCCGACGGCGATCGCCAGGTAGGGGTTGCCCGCCGCGGTCTCGACCCCGACATGGAAGTCGCGATGCAGGCTGGCGGCGCGTACGACGTCGTTCTCGGCCGACGCGGCGCGCCCCTCGTCGATGCACCGGCGAAGCCGGGCGAGGTCGTCCTCGGAACGGTGCCGGGCGGCGAGCTCGGCGGCGTAGGCCTCGATCACCCCACGCAGCTCGAGCAACTGGCGGATCTGCTCCGGCTCGAAGTCGGAGACGTAGGCGCCGCGACACGCGGCACGACCTCGACCAGCCCGGTGCCCTCCAGTGCCCTGATCGCTTCGCGCACCGGGTTGCGCGAGACCCCGAGCTGCTCGGCCAGCCGATCCTCGAACAATCGCTCGCCGGGTTGCAGCGCCCCGGTCATGATCATCTGGCGGAGCTCGTCGGCGACGACCTCCCGCAGCGTGCGATGTGAGTTGCCGACGGACACGGAGACCTTCATCGGTAGAGGACGAGTCTCAGGTTACGGGCGCCGACCCGCCGGGGTGCGGTCACCGACCGCAGACGGCGCGGTAACGTCCGCCGCGATCCGACCGGAGCCGAGGGGGCCGCTGAAGATGTCGAGCGCGATGTGGTTGCGGTTGACCGATCTCGAACCGCTGTACCACGCCGGCCTGCCGGAGTACGGCGATGTCGGCGAGATGGACGACCATGCGCACATCAACGCCGACAACGGCCTGATCGTCGCCCGGGTCGCCTCGGCGCCGTTCCACCACGACGGGCGCTACGAGCTGTGGTGCATCCCCGCCGGGGGACGGGCGGTGCGGGTCGCGGTCGACCACTTCTCCGCCCATCCGTCGGCTCCGCCCGACGCGCCGCGCTGCGAGCGGACGGAGAAGTTGCTCAACGTGCGCGCCCCGTTCTGAACGACCGCCGGGCGAGGTCGCTCAGGCGGACACCGTCGCGTCGAGGAGTCTCCGGTCGAGCTGGGTGCGGCTGATCGCGTCGGCCCCGACGAGGCGGAGCATCGTCCCGCCGCCGGCGATCTGCATCGCCGGCGGGTCACCGTCGGCGCTGAGCGCATCGGCGCCGAGGTCGACGATCGTGCCGAGGTAGCGCGCCCCGCCGAGCACGGCCGGTCCGAGCGACCCGGGAAGATCGGTGGCCAACCCGTCGTGGAGCACCGGCCGCCCGCTGCGCCGAATGCGCAGCTCGCTGCGCACACCGACCGACTCGACCGGTTCGCCGAAGCGGCCGAGGAGCAGTTCGTCGCGCCACAGCAGGGCGGCATCCTCGGCGAGGTCGATCGAGACGGTCGATCGGTGACGGGACCGGCCGCAGGCGACGAGCGGTTCGGGCGCCCAGTCGAGTCGTGCGCCGCTGCCGAGGCGGGCGTTGACGCACCAGCGGGTCGTGCCCTCTCCGAGGCAGGGAAAGGCGAGTTGGGCGGCGACCGAGCGAACGGCCAGTGCACAGCCCGGTCCGAGATCGATCTCGACCCGCAGCTGATCTCCCTCGAGCATCGAGGCGGCCGAGGAGACGAGCTGGAGCACGCCGCCGGGGAGCAGCTTGGCGGTCAGTGGCGGTTGGCCGGAGAGCTCGACCAGCCGCCCGTCGCGCACGACGACGCGCAGCTCGGCCTTCACCGGTCGCCGTCCCGGCCGGTTCGGCGTACCTCGGCCTCGGTCACAGGCGTTGTTCGACGAACTCGGCGATCGGGGTGGCGAGCGGATCGTCGACGAGCGAGAGGAACACCGTCGGCAGCTCGCCGCGCTGGCGTCCGGCGTCGCGGGCCATCACCGCCAGATCGGCTCCGACCAGCGGGGCGAGGTCGGTCTTGTTGATCACGAGCAGGTCCGATCGGGTGATGCCCGGCCCGCCCTTGCGCGGCACCTTGTCGCCGCCGGCGACGTCGATCACGAACAGCTGCACGTCGACCAGGCCGGGGACTGAAGGTGGCGGTGAGGTTGTCGCCGCCGGACTCGACCAGCACGACGTCGAGTCGGGGTGAAGCGGTCCACGAGCAGTTCGATGGCGTCGAGGTTGGCGGCGATGTCGTCGCGGATCGCGGTATGCGGGCAGCAGCCGGTCTGCGACCGCGACGATCCGATCGTCGGCGATCACCCCGAACGGCGGCACGATCGCGGCGTCTTCCTCGGTGTAGATGTCGTTGGTGACGACGACCACCGACCGGCGCGGTTGCAGCGCCTGGCACAGGGCGACGACGAGCGCGGTCTTGCCCGACCCGACCGGTCCGCCGATCCCGACCCGCAGCGGTCGGCCGCTCTCCCGCCGGCGGGCAGGGATCGTGTCGGGATCGAGATGGGGGTGGGAATGGCTGTACCCGTGTTCGTCGCCGTCGTCGTGGTCGTGGCCGTGCGTCGTGCGTCGTGGTCGTGGTCGTGGTCGTGGTCGTCGTGATGTTCGTGGCCGTGTTGGTGGCGGTCGTCAGGATGCAAAGAGTCGCACCTCCCAGCGGGCGTGCGCCTCGGCACGCAGTTCGAGCAACGGGGCCGACCAGGCCGGCGGATCCGTCGTCGAGCCGGCGGCGTTCGGCGTCGAGGGCGAGACGATCGGCGAGCGGGGCGAGCCGGCCAGCGATCGGCGCAGCTCGTCGGCCGTGTCGATCGCGAACAGCTTGGCGGCTGCGCCGGCAGCGGTCACCGACAGTGCGCCGTGGACGGCGAGCCGGGCGGCACCGAGCGGATCGAGCCCGGCGGCACCGGCGACCGCGCCGAGGACGACGGGCTGCACGCTCCGCCGGGCAGTCGGCGACCCGCGGGCCAGCAGCATGGGCGGCGACGCCGCCGCAGCCCGCGTCCCTGGGCGCGCGCGCGGCGCGCGCAGCGCTGGCGACGGCTGGTGCGCGCGGCGGCCTCCGCCTCGCAGTCGAGCAGCGCGCGGCGACGGTGGTCGCCGGACCAGCCGGCGCAGGCGGTGGCGGCCAGCCAGGCGTCGAGTCGCCCGACGGTGTGCCAGTCGACCCTCGAGGAAGACGGCGAGCGACGGCCGCGTCGCGCACCGCGCCGTCGGCGACGGCCGCCTCGAACCCGCCGGAGTGGGCGAACCCACCGCCGGGGAAGCGACCGTCGGCCAGCAGGAGCTCAGCATGGCCGCGCACCGCCGGCGTCGGACGTTGCCGTCATCGGCACGTTGGCTCACAACCGACCATCAGAACAGCGAGTAGCGCTGGGCGAGGGGCAAGACGGCGACCGGGTCCTCGGTCACGAGCACGCCCGTCGATGCGGACCTCGAAGGTGCGTGGGTCGACCTCGATCGTCGGCATCGCCGTCGTTCTGCGCGAGGTCGGCCTTGGACAGGCCGCGGGTGTTGCGCACCGGCACCAGCGTCGCGGCCGAGCGCCAGCCGGTCGGCGAGGCCGTCCTCGAGCGCGGCCGGCGCGACCCAGCCACCGACCGACGGGCGCCGATCGACGGCGCCGAACATCGGTCGGGCCATCATCGGTTGGGGTGTGGGGATCGAGGCGTTGGCATCGCCCATCTGGGCCCAGGCGATCACCCCGCCCTTGACCACGACCGACGGGCGAACGCCGAAGAACGCCGGGTCCCACAGGCAGAGGTCGGCCAGCTTGCCCGACCTCGACCGAGCCGACCTCGCCGTCGAGCCCGTGGGCCATGCGCCGGGCGATGGTGACCTTGGCGATGTAGCCGCTGGGCGCGGAGGTTGTCGGCCCCGGCCACCGGCTCGCCGTCGAGCGCGCCGCGCCGGTGCCTTCATCACGTGGGCGGTCTGGAACGTGCGGGTGATGACCTCCCCGACCCGGCCCATCGCCTGGGAGTCGGAACCGATGATCGAGATGGCCCCCAGTCGTGCAACCAGTCCTCGGCGGCGATCGTCGAGGGCCGGATGCGACTCTCGGCGAAGGCGAGGTCCTCGGGCGACGCTGCGGGTTGAGGTGGTGGCAGACCATGAGCATGTCGAGGTGCTCGGCGATGGTGTTGATCGTGTGGGGCCGGGTCGGGTTGGTCGACGACGGGAGGACGTTGGGATAGGAGGCGACGGTGATGATGTCGGGGGCGTGGCCGCCGCCGGCGCCCTCGGTGTGGTAGCTGTGGATCCACCGTCCGCCGATGGCGGCGAGCGTGTCGGCGACGTACCCGGCCTCGTTGAGCGTGTCGGTGTGGAGCGCCGCCTGCAGACCCCAACGGTCGCAGGCCCGCAGGCAGGCGTCGATGGCCGCCGGGGTCGTACCCCAGTCCTCGTGCAGCTTGTAGCCGGCAGCACCGTTGAGCGGGCGGCGAGCTCGAGCTCCGCGGCGGAGACGGTGTTGCCCTTGGCCAGCAGGGCCACGTTGACCGGCCAGTCGTCGAGCGCCTCGAGCATGCGGCCGAGGTACCACGGGCCGGGGGTGACCGTGGTCGCCTTGGTGCCCTCGGCCGGGCCGGTGCCGCCGCCGACGATGGTGGTGATCCCGGCGGCGAGGCGCCTCGTCGATGATCTGGGGGCAGATCAGGTGGACGTGGCAGTCGACCGCCCCGGCGGTGAGGATCCGGCCCTCACCGGCGAGGATCTCGGTCGACGGGCCGATCACCAGGTCGGGGTGGACGCCGTCGGTGATGTCGGGGTTGCCGGCCTTGCCGAGCGCGACGATCCGACCGTCGCGCACGCCGACGTCGGCCTTGACCACGCCCCACTGGTCGAGCACGAGGACGTTGGTGATCACGAGGTCGACGGTCGAGCGGGTGGCCTGACCCATCGACTCGCGGATGACCTTGCCGCCACCGAACACCGCCTCGTCGCCCGGAGCCGCGCGGCGGCGGTGCGGTCCTCGGTGGGCGAGATCGAACAGGTTGGTGTCGCCGAGCCGGACCCGGTCGCCGACCGTCGGCCCGTAGAGCGAGGCGTAGCGCTCGCGCGCTGATCCTCATCGGCGTCCCCTCGCTGCAGGCCGGGCACGGTGCGGCTCCCACCGCAGGGCGACCAACGTCACCTCGCGGACGATCCCGGGCTCGAACCGCACGCCCGTACCCGCAGGTACGTCGAGGCGGAACCCGTCGGCGGCGCTGCCGGTCGAACGCCAGCGCAGCGTTGGCGTCGGCGAAGTGGAAGTGGCTGCCCGACCTGGATGGGTCGGTCACCGGTGTTCTCGACGACGATCGTGCGCCGCTCCCGCCCGGGTTCAGCTCGATCCGCCCCCTCGGCGACGATCACCTCGCCGGGGCTGCACTCGTCGGTGGCCGCCGGCCGTCCGCTCACGGGATCGGCTGGTGCAACGTGACCAGCTTGGTGCCGTCGGGGAACGTGGCTTCCACCTGGACCTCGCCGAGCAGCTCGGGGATCCCGTCCATCACCTCGTCGCGAGCGAGCACCGTTCGCCCCGACTGCCATCAGCTCGGCGACGGTGCGGCCGTCGCGGGCGCCCTCGAGCACGTACGCTGCGAGAGCAGGGCCACGCCTCGGGATAGTTGAGCTTGACGCCGCGCGACCGTCGATCGCGGGCGACCATCCCGGCCATGGACAGCAGCAGCTTGTCGACGTCACTCGGGCTGAGTTGCACGGCCCGCAGCGTAAGCGGCCGGTCCGCCCGACCTCCACCGTCGAGCCAAGACGCAACACCGGCGAAACAGATCCTGGTGGGGACCGTCGCCGGTGCCCGGCCTGCCCAATTCTTGACCCGTCACCGCCCGGATCGTGCCCGGGCTTTAGTGAGTCCGAACCGAACCTGAACCGCCCCCTCCGTCAGCGGCCTCCGACCTCCACGTCTCAGTCCGTGTTGGTTGACGAGCCGCCCACGACGGGCGGAAGGGCCGGGTTTCCATTGGTCGGACGAGCACGAAGCTTGGTGGTGGCGTTGACGTCCCTGCTGGTCGGCGGGGTGGCGATCGTCGCCCCGCCGTCGGCACCGGACGCGGCCGCAGCCGGACAGGTGCTCTACGGCGACGCGTCCTGGCTGGCGACCGTCAACTTCTACCGCACCGAGTCGGGGCTCGACCCGATCACCGAGGATCCGTCGCGAGCCGGCGGGACCGCCGCCCATGCCCGCTACATGCTGGCGACCCAGACGCTCACCCACGACGAGATCGACTCCAGCCCGCACTGGACCGCCGAAGGTGACTGGGCCGGGAACCACTCGAACGTCGCCCTGTCCGGTGGTGCTACCCCCGACCGCGGCTTCGTCGAGCTGTTCATGACCGCGCCGTACCACGCCCTCGGGATCCTCCGCCCGGGCGTGTCGACGATGGCCTATGGGCGCTGCCGACGACCCGTCGAAATCGCCGTACAAGGCCGCCGCGGTACTCGACATCCTGTCGGGCTACAGCCCGCGTCGGCTGTCCTCGCCGATCGTGTTCCCCGGCAGCGGCTCGACGATCGCACTCGATCGGTTCATCGCCGAGTCACCCGACCCGCGGGTCTCCTGCGGGTGGGGCGGACAGACGGTCGGACTTCCCCTCCTCGTCATGCTGCCCGAGGACGCAGTGGCGGTCGGCGCGACACTCACCGGTCCCAACGGGCCGGTCGAGACCTGCGTGCTGTCGGCGGCGAACACCTCCGGGGTCGAGCGGGCACTGCTCGACGGCGACGACGCGGTGATCGTCATCCCCCGCCAGCCGCTGGCCACCGGCGGTTACCGGGCGAAGGTCACCACCGCCGCACGCACCGTCGAGTGGACGTTCGGGATCGATCCGTCGCTGCGCAACGCAGCACCCGCTGCGCTGCCCGACACGCAAGCGACGGCGAGCAGCTCCCGGTTCGATCCGCTGACCCCGACTCGCCTCGCCGACAGCCGCCAGGGCCTCGGGCTCCCCGGCCGGCTGAGCCCCGGCGTCCCGGTGCGGTTGCAGGTCACCGGCACCGCCGGCGTGCCGGCCAACGCCACCGCCGTCGCCGTCAACGTCACCGCCACCGGCAGCTCGACCGGCGGGTACCTGACCACCTACCCCTGCTCGGCGACCGCGCCCGATGTCTCGACGGTCAACTTCGACGCCGGGCAGACCGTTCCCAACGCAGCAATGGTCCCGCTCGACGCGACCGGTGGCTTCTGCGTCGTCTCGCCGACCGACGCCCACGTCCTCGTCGATGTGTTCGGCGCACTGAGCCCGAACGGGGGCTCGGGCTATCGCCCGCTGACCCCCGCCCGGCTCGCCGATACCCGAACCGACGGCAACGGACGCCAGAGCGCGGGGAGCACCCTGCGGGTCAAGGTGCGCGGCCGGGGCGGGGTCAGCCAGCAGGCGACGGCGGTGGTGCTCAACGTCACCGCGGTCCAACCGGGGGGTGTCGGCTATGTCACCGCTCACCCGTGTGCCGCCGATGCGCCGGTCGTCTCCAACCTGAACCTGAGCCCCGGTGCCGACCGTCCCAACCTGGTGATCGTGCCCGTGTCGGCGAGCGGGGAGATCTGTCTGACGATCGCCGAGACCTCCACCGACCTGCTCGTCGACGTCTCCGGTGAGCTCACCCCGCAGGCGGCCACCCGCTACACCCCGCTGGCACCGATCCGTCTGACCGATACCCGCTCGACCGACACCCGGCTGAACGCCGGCAGCGCCGGCCAGCGGGTGGCGGCGAGCAACGGGGTGCAGGTGCGGGCGGTCGGGACACGCGGCGCCCCCTCTGGTGTGGCGGCGATGGTCAACGTCACCGTCACCCAACCCGGCGACGGCGGCTATCTCTCGCTCTACCCCTGCGGCGGAGGGCTGCCGGACACCTCCACGGTCAACTTCGGGGCCGGCCAGACCACGGCGAACGCGGCCGTCGGGCTGCTCGCCGCCGGAGGCGAGCTGTGTACCTGGGGGTACAGCGCGACGCACGTCGTGATCGATCTCGTCGGCGTCTGGAGCTGAACCTCCAGACTTCGTCTGCTGGAACCACCAAACGCGGTGAAGCGAGCGCGCTTCACAGCGATAGCGTGCTGCGTCGACGGGACGGGTGGCAGGAGAAGACGCTGTCTTGATGCAGTTCGCCGAGACCTACGACCTGCTCCGCCAGAGCGTGGAGCGGGTCGTGCGCGGCAAACCGGAGGCGATCCGCCTCGCGCTGTGCTGCCTGTTGACCGAGGGACATCTGCTCGTCGAGGACGTACCCGGCACCGGCAAGACCTCGCTGGCGAAGGCGATCGCCAACGTCGATCGCCGGGGCGTGGCGACGGATCCAGTTCACCCCCGACCTGCTGCCGACCGACATCACCGGGGTGATGGTGTTCGACCCGGCGACGACCCGGTTCTCGTTCCGTGAGGGTCCGGTGTTCTCCAACATCGTGATCGGCGACGAGATCAACCGGGCGAGCCCGAAGACGCAGTCGGCGCTGCTCGAGGTGATGGAGGAACGCCAGGTCACCTCCGACGGGGTCAGCCGGCGGGTCCCCCGACCGTTCTTCGTCATCGCCACCCAGAACCCGCACGACTTCCACGGCACCTTCCCGCTGCCCGATGTGCAGCTCGACCGGTTCGCGATGCGGATCTCGATCGGCTACGCCGACCCGGACACCGAACACGAGATCCTGCGCACCGACGTCGTCCGGCGGAACACCCCCGAGCCGCCGGCGGCGGTCTCGCTGACCGATGTCGAAGTGATGATGAGCGTGGTCGACGACGTCCACGTCGCCCCGGCGGTCGGCGGGTACATGGTCGCCCTCGGCCAGGCGATCAGGCAGCACCCCGATGTGCGGTTGGGGATCTCGACCCGTGGCTTGCTCTCCCTCCAGCGCGTCTCCAAGGCCTACGCGGCGACCGACGGACGATCGTTCGTCAGCCCGGAGGACGTCAAGGCACTGGTCCCGTCGGTGATGTGCCACCGGATCTCGTTGACGGCCGACGCGGTGATGCGCGGGATGGCGATCGAGCAGCTGTTGGTGGAGGTGCTCGAAACGGTCGATGTCCCCCGCCGGCGGAGCGACGACGGCGGATGAACCTCACCCGCAGCGGGATCTGGGTGGTCGCCGGCTCGATCGTCGTCGCTGCCCTCGGGCTGCGCTGGCGCTATGTCGAACTGTTCGTGCTGGCGATGATCGGCCTGCTGGCGGTCGGCACCGCCTGGCTCGCAGTCCATCGCCCGATCGGGCTCGACGTCCGCTCGCGGGTGATGCCCCGACGCGTCGGACGCGGGGTCCAGGTCGCCTGCCGGCTGCGCGTCGCCAACCGCGGGTCGCGTGTCCTGCCGCCGGTGGTCCTCGTCGACCGGCTGCTCGACACACCCGTCGACGTGCTCGTCGCCGGTCTCGAGGGCGGGGAGGAGCGCAACCTCGACTACACCCTCGACGCCGCCCGCCGCGGTGTGCATCCCGTCGGTCCGCTGCTGCTGCGCCGTCAGGATCTGTTCGGGCTGGTCTCGTTCGAGCACCACGTCGGGCAGGTCGACGAGTTGATCGTCCATCCGCGCGTCTACGACCTGACCGGCTCGCGCGGCATCGATCGGATCGCGGATGCCGAGAGCCAGCTCCGCCGGACGACCTCCGATCCGATGGCCGGGTTCCAATCGCTGCGGGTCTACCAACGCGGCGACGACACGCGCACGATCCACTGGCCGAGCACTGCCCGCCTCGGCCAGCTGATGGTCCGCGAGTTCGTCGACGCCCGCCGCCCGCGGCTGACCGTGGTCGTCGACACCGCTGCGGCAGCGCACACCGAGAGCGGGTTCGAAGAGGCGATCGACGTCGCCGCATCGCTCTGCGCCCACGCGATGACCTCCGGGCTGGAGGTCGTCCTGCGGAGCAACGATCGGTGGGCGTCCGGCACCGACGAGCCGCTCGCCGATCGGATCCCGATGCTCGATCTGCTCGCCCGGCTGGTGCCGACCTCCGGTGACGACACGATCCCGTTCTCCCCGCTGGTCGACCTCGGGATGCTCGAGGCGGTGCTGATCGTCACCGGTCCGAACGGCGAGCTGCCCCGGCTCCCGTCGCTCACCGACCGGTTGACGTTCGTCCGGATCGGCGTCGACGAGCAGGGGCAGCGGGCAGGGCTGATCGCCGCTCACGACGCGCTCGGCTTCCGTCGAGCCTGGACGGGGGGCGGATGAGCGGGCGGCGGTATCCGACGGCGTTGCTCACCGCCCGCCAACGCGGTCGGATCGCTGCGGCCACCGCCCTCGGCCTGCTCAGCGCAGCGGCGGTGACCCGCCCGTTCCAGCGCCCGGTGCTCGCGCTGGTGCTGCTCGTCGCCGTGCCCCACCTCGTGCTCGCCCTGTCGAGCTGGGTGTCGGGGGTCGTGCGGCTCGCCGGGCACCTGATCACCGCCATCGTCGGTGCGGGGGTCGCCGTCGTCGTCGCCGGTGGCCAGCTCCCCGGCGATCTCCTCGACGGGGTGTGGCGCGGCTGGAGCTTCGCCGTGTCGACCGACTGGCCGAGCCCGCTCCGCCCGGAACTGGCGGCGTTCGCCAGCTGCAACGTCTCGCTCGGCGTGGCGCTCGGTGCGGAGATCGCCCGCAGCCGGCGATGGCGGGCGCTGTGCATCCTGCCTGCGCTGATGCTCGGCACGCTGTTCAGCGCGCTCGCCGCCCCCGCCGGCCCACCCCCGCCGTGGCTGCTCTCCGCGTGGGTGTTGCTGGCAGCGACCGTCTTCGCCCTCGCCGAGGGCGGCGCGCCGCACGCCGGGATGCGCGAAGAACTGCGCGGCGGCGGGCGAGCGGTGCTGACGATCGTCGCCCTGGCGGTGGTCGGCGCGGTGATCGTCTCCGCGATCGGTGAGCGCGACCGGGCCGACCCGCGTGCTGCAGCGGTCAATCCGTTGGTCGAGTCGAGCGAACTCAATCCGTTGGCGCAGGTCGCCGCCGAGCGGGCGCTCGATCCGCCCGAGCCGCGTTTCGAGGTCGCCGGGACCCCGGCGCAACGCTGGAGGACCCGGATCGTCGACAACTTCGACGGCGTGTCGTGGGGCAGCGATCTGTCGGTCCGGCCGGTCAGCCCGGAACAGATCGTCGACCACGACGGCACCGTCGACTACCAGACGATCACCGTCAGCGGGCCACCGCTGCGATGGGTCCCGCTCGCCGGGATCCCGGTCTCGGTCGACCGGCCGGTCGGTAGCGACGCCGATCGCAGCGCCCTCGCCCTCGACGTTCCGGTGCCCACCGGAGAGTCGATCGAGATCGGGTACCTCGAAGGCCCCGACCGCGGCGACCTCCCCCCCGACGCGACCAGCAAGCGACAACTCGACCAGCAGGCCGCCCCGCTCGCCGCCCTCGCCGCTGCACTCGCCGGCGACGCCGATTCGCTGGTCGGTCGACTCGATCAGCTCGAACGATCGTTGCGCGAGGACTACGAACTGCTGCCGACGACCTCGACCAGCTCCAACGTCGGCTTGCTCGAGCACGCCCTGCAGCGCACCCGCCAGGGCACCGGCGAGCAGTTCGTCGCCGGCTTCGTGTTGATGGCCCGAACCCTCGGCGCCTCGGCGCGGATCTCGATCGGCTACGCGGTGCAGAGCGGGACCGATCAGGTGACCTCGGCCGACGCCCGGGCGTGGCCGGAGGTCTGGTTCGACGACGTCGGCTGGGTCGCCTACGACCCGGTACCGGTGGAGGTCGCCGCCAGCGTCGTCACCGGGCAATTGCCGGTTGGCGTCGACCGGGCCAACGAGTCGGTCGAAGCGGCGCCGCAGCCGCCACCGGTGACCGATGAACGCCCACCGGAGCTGGTCGCCGGGGACCGCGACCGCCCGCTGGCGGCGACGGTCGCCCTGCTCGTCGGCGGCGCAGTGCTCATCGTCCTGGTCGTGCTCGTCACCGGCGCAGCGACCGTGCTCGGCGCCAAGCGCCGCCGGCGGCTCCGCCGGCTCCGCCAGGGCGAGCCGTATCAACAGGTCCTCGGGGCATGGGCGGAGGCGACCGATCGGCTGGTCGACCTCGGGGCGTCGCTGTCCCCGCACCAGACGAATGCCGAGATCGTCGGCATCGGTGCCGAACACCTCGACGGCGACTGCATCGAGCCGTTGCGAACCCTCGCCGGACTGGCGAACGAGGCTGCACACGGGGCCAGGCGGTCCGATCCGATCGTCGCCGCCCACGCCGTCCGTCTGCTCGGGCGGGTCGAGCAGGTGACGGCGGAGGGTCAGCGCCGCACGACCCGTTGGCGGATCGGGTGTTCGACCCGCTCGCTGCGCCGCTCGACGCGATCACCGGCGAACTGAGCCGAGTCGCCGACGGCCGACAGTCGGCCGGCCCTCGGCCTGCGGGGAGACGTCTCAGCTGGAGGAGGTGACGGTCGTGTTCGACGTCGGGCCGACCGAGCCGGACGGTGCCGAGCCACTGCCGAGGACGTGGACGATGATCGTGCCGATCCCCCGGCCGCCGAAGCCGTCGTCGATCTCGTAGGTGATCCGCACGTCGCCGGGAGGAACCTCGCCGGGAACGATGATCTCGGCCAGCAGACCCGGACGGAACCAGACGATGATCCGCCCGTCGGTGCTCGAGATGACGTCGGAGACGATGTCGTCACCGTCGACATCGGGCCGCTCGGAGCTCCCGTAGATCGATGTCGTCACCGTCGAACCGGCGGGCACCGAGACCTCGAACGCGACCGACGCCGGGTCGCGGTTGACGATCAGGGTCACCGTCGTCGGGCTGCTCGCCGCCCCGCGGTCGTCGACGGCCCGGTAGCTGAAGCTGGCGATGCCGTGGGTCTCCGGCGGGACGTCGGCGATCACCCGCTGGCCGTCGGGGGCGACCGTGAGCGTGACCGGTGCGCCGCCGATCGTCACGCTGCCGCTGAGCAGCTCGATCGACAACCGGGCGGCGCTGCCGTCAGGGTCGCTGTCGTTGGCCAGCGGTGCAAGCGTCGTCGCCGCTCCCGGCGGGATCATGTACGAGTCGGGAGCCGTGACCGGTGCCCGGTTGGTGGCCTCGACCACCCGCACGGCGATCGTCCCACTGGCGGTCAGCCCGCCCGGATCGGCGACGGTGACGCTCAGCACCACGTCGCCGGCGGTCAGCGGGGCGACGAAGACCACCGAGCGGCCGTCGGTACCGATCGTCGCCACACCGGCGCCGGCGGACACGGCGGCGACGGAGAGCGGCTCGTCGTCGATCGCGAACGCAGCGACGGGGATCGCAGTGCTCGTCCCGGTGACCACCGTCAGCCCGTTCCCGACGATGGCCGGGGCGCGGTTGACGTCGATCGTCACCACTCCGGTGTTCGATCCGCCGCAGCCGTTGACCGCTCGATAGGTGAAGCTGCCGACGCCGTTGTTCCCGGCGTCGGGAGTGAACACCGCCACGCCGGGACGGGCTCCGGGAGCGACGGTTCCGCCGGTCGAGGGTCCGAGTTCCAGCCGAGCGCTGGTGCCTCCGAGCAGGTCGAGCGGGAGCGGTGTCAGATAGGGCGTGAACTCGCTCGGTCGATCGGGGGTCGCCGGAAGTGGTTCGAGACATCCGGTGACCTGGACGGTGACGGTCGCCGTGTTGCTCGCCTCGCCCATCTCGTCGACGATCCGGTAGGTGAACGTCGCCGTGCCGACGTAGCCGCCGGCGGGGGTGAATCGGAGTGCTTGCCCGACGATCTCGACCGTGCCGGCCGCCGGGTCGGGAGCGCGCCGGAGCACGATCTCGAGCGCGCCGCTCTCGGGATCGCTGTCGTTGGTCAGCACGTCGACGTCGATCGGGACTCCGGCGGCGGTCGTGCGCTCGTCGTCTCCGGCGATCGGTGGTTCGTTGCGCCGCAGGACGACATCGATCGTCAGGGTGGCGCTGGCGTCGAGACCTTGGCTGTCGACGATCGTGTAGGGGATGGTGACGGTCCCCGCCGCTCCGGCCCGCGTTCGGCCGGTGATCGTTCGCCCGCCGCCGCCGACCGAGATCGACTCCAGCAGGTTCCGCCCGGCGGTCGGCTGCGGGTCACCCTTGATCGTCAGTTGCTCCTTGTCGCCGCCGAGATCCTCGTCGTTGGCGACGACGTCGATGTTGAACGGCTCCCCGGCGGTCACCGTCTGTCGGTCGTTGGTCGCGACCGGTCTGCCGTTCTGGTCCGGACGGATGACGCGGACGATCACTTGGGCGGTCGACGTCGCCCCGGCTGCGTCGGCGATGGTGTAACCGAACACGATCGTTTCCCCGGCGAAGTCGGCTGGGACGGTGAGTCTGAGCGAGCGCCGGTCGTCGTCGGTGGCGACGAGCTGGACCCCGGCCGGCGTGTCCCAGCGGGTGATCCGCAGTTCGGAGTGCGGGCCGTCCTCGTCGCTGTCGTTGTCGAGGACGAGGAGCGTGATCGTCCGCCCCCGCTCGATGCTGAAGTCCTTGTCGTCGGCGGCGACGGGCCGGCGGTTGGTCCCGTCGGCGGCGAGGATCGTCACCAGCACCGATCCGGTGGCGGTCTGGCCCGCGCCGTTGCGCACGTTGTAGGTGAACGCGATCGGCGAGCTGGGAAGGGTCAGCGGCGGCACGAACAGGATCGAGTTGCCCTCGATCGAACACTCTCCGGGGGTGCACGACGTGTGCATGTCGAGACTGAGCGCACCGCCGTTCGGATCGCTGTCGTTGCTGACCACCGGCAGCAGCCGAGGCGTGCCGAGCACGACGTTGTATCGATCGGCCGCTGCGGTCGGACCGCTCGCCTGGCGGACGCCGACGACGGTCACGGTCACGGTCGAACTGGCCGAACCACCGCGGCCGTCGGAGACGGTGTAGGAGATCTGGACCGTGCCGGTCGAACCGGGCACGGGAGTGAATCGCAAACGGCCGCCGTCGAGCAGCTGCACCCGTCCACCGCTCCCGGTCATCACTGCATCGACGAGCGCCAGGGGGTCGCCGTCGGGATCGATGTCGTTGGTCAACGGGAACAGATCGATCGGCTCGTCGGTGGCGGTGGCCACGTCCGGGCGGGCGACCGGGGCACCGTTCGCCTGATCTGCAGGAAGGACGGTGACGAGCACGGTTGCCGTCGCCGTCGCCCCTTCGGGATCGCTGATCGTGTACTCGAAGCTGACCGGTCCCGAGCTGCTCGGCGCAGGCGTGAAGCGCACACCGGTATCGACGATCTGGGCGACGCCGATCCGACTGTCGATCGAGACGGTGTCGATGCCCAGGTTGTCGTTGTCCGGATCGCGGTCGTTGGCAAGCACCGGGATCGTCACCGAGTTGGTCGCCGACACTTTCGCCGAGTCGCCGACGGCGATCGGCGGCCGGTTGCCCGCTCGGCCGTCGCCGACGGTGACGGTGACGGTGGTGGCGGCGCTCGATCCGCCGGCTTCGTCCTGCGCCCGGTAGGTCATCGTCACCTCACCGCCGGTGAACCGATCGGCAGGCGTGTATCGCAGGCTCGGCCGGCCGCCGGGGAGCTCGACGATCTCGACCGTGCCCTCCGCCGCCGCCGGCTGCGTGACCGATTCGATCCGCAACGCACCCTGTTCCGGGTCGACGTCGTTGGCGAGGACGTCGATCGTCACCGGCGGGCGCCCGATCGTGGTTTCGGCGACGTCCGGCTTGGTCCGCGGTGGTTGGTTGTCGGCGTCGGCAGCGAGCAGCTCGACGAACACTGCGCCGGTGTCGTGCGCTCCGCCGGAGTCGACGATCGTGTACTCGAACCGATCGACGCCGACGTGTCCGGGATCGGGCTGGTAGACGATCGTTCCCCCGTCGAGGATCCGGACCTGTCCGTGGGCCGCCCGGCCGACCTCGGTGATCGCCACCGGACCGCCGTCCGGGTCGTAGTCGTTGGATGTCGCGCGGATGGTGACGGTGCGGTCCTGCAGGGCGGAGACCTCGTCGTCGACGGCCACCGGCGGGTCGTCGATGCCGTTGTTGTCCGGCTCGTGGATCGGCCCACCCGTCCCGTCGCCACCGCCCGGCTGGGTCGCGCCGGGAGCCTCGGCCGTTGCCAGCCCGGGGCTGGTCGACGGTTCGCCGTCGGCGTTGAGTCGGGGGGCCGAGGCGTCGCGCTTGTCGATCACCCGGCTGGCCCGTTCGGTCAAGGCGAGCGCTGTCGGTCCCTCGACGTCGTCGATCCAGATCGCGACCTCGTCGGCGGACAGGGCGAGGGAGGCCGGATCGGCCCAGTCGAGATGGTCGAGCGCGGTCGTCGCTCCGGTCGACGGGTCGAGGCGGACGACCGTTCCGGAGGCGTGGACGACGGCGAGGACGCCGCTCGCGGCGAGCAGCCGATCGGTTCGTTCGACGACCAGGCCGCGAACCGGACGGTGGTGTCGATTCCGGTCGCCGAGACACAGGCCAGCTGGTCGGCGGCGGCGATCCAGACGCAGGGCGCCTCGGGCCCGGGCTGCTGGACGATCGCGTCGGCGAGAGCGAGGGTCAGCGGGAGAGCGACCGGCTCGCCGTCGGGGAGCCAGACGATCCGACGGTCGATCCGATCGAGCAACAGGCCCCGCTCGCCGAGGGCACTGAGCATCGCGTCGCTGGTCGGGCCGTCGACCCTGATCGTCGTCCCCCGGCCGTCGGTGATCCGCTCGATCAGCTCGTCCTCGCGCAGCGTCCACACGCTCCCGTCGACCCCGATCGCCCGCCGGGAGCGGGTGGGGGCGAGATCGAACTCGTCGACCGCCCCCTGCTCGGGAATGGTGACTGCGGTGCCGTCGGAGGCAGCGGCGATCGCAACGTCGGCGCCGGCGCCGTAGGTCCAGCTGCGCTGGTCGTCGAGCGCGGGCACCGAGCGGGCGTCGGCGAGCTTGACCGAGCGTTGATCGATCGTCAGCACCTGGCTCGTCGAACGGTCGACGAGGAACGCTCCGGCAGGCCCTTGCACCGAGTCGAGCAGGTGATCGACGCGGCGGGTGTCGATCCGTACCGTGGCCTTGCCGCTGGCGGCGTCGGCGAGGACGACGGTGCCGAGTGTCCGGTCGACCAGCCAGTGGGTGCCGGGGACGACCCGGACGGTGCGCTGGGCGTAGCCGTCGTTGCGAGTCGAGACGATCATCGCTGCGATCGTGATCGCGGCGATCAGCACCGCTGCGGTCATCCGCGACGACGGGCGCGCTGCTCGGCCGAGCGTGATCCGTGCGTCCGACACGCCCCGGCGACCGTCGCTGCGACGGTTCGCCGTTTGGTTGGTCTGGGTCGGTTCCGCCGTCATCTTCCCGCGTTGCACCCTCTCGGCGTCGGAGCTGGTCGAACGTCGTCGGCCTGCGAACGTTCGTGCCGACGATCGGTCACGGTCGCAACGTCACCAGTTGCGTCCAATCGCCCACGACGAGGGTACTCCCTTGACCGTCGAAGAGGTCAGCGGCACCGCCGCTCGAGCCGACGGCCGCCGTGGTACGGACCGCTCCGGGGCCCTATGCTCTCTCAGTTCCGGAGAGGTGCCAGAGCGGCCGAATGGGGCGCCCTGCTAAGGCGTTGACCGTCGGTGAGATGGTCCGTGGGTTCAAATCCCACCCTCTCCGCACGGACGGCGCGGGGCACTCGAAGTGTCCCGCACCGTCGCTGTCTGCGACGTCAGGCGAATCGGGCTCTGTTGCATTTCGATGACAGTCCGTGTAAACAGTTCGACACGTTCCGGTCCGGTGGGTCCGGTCCGACCCCTCCGCCATGCCGTACTCCTCGAGCTCCGACTGGGACCGTCCGGTCCTCAAGAAGCACCGCGATCCGTTCTTCACTCGGATCTGGCTGCTCGTCGCGGGCTTGGCGCTGTTGATGCCGTTGGTGATCATCCTCCGCCCGACGGGCGAGGATCAGCGGCGGGTGGAAACGAGTGGCCTGCCCGGTGCCGTCGCCGTGATCCAGCCGGCAGCCGGCCTCAGCTCGACCGCACCGAGCCCCGCCGACAGCTCCTCGTCCACCGTCGCCTCGACCGTTCCGGCGTTCAGTGCGGTGCCTGCTGCAGGCGTCGCCGAATCGGTGGCGAGCACGGTGGCGCCGACGGCCTCGGTCGATCCGGCCCGGGTGGCCGTCGCCCCGGCGTCGACCACGACCCTCCCGCCGACGACGCCGGCGCCGACGACGACCATCGCCCCGGCGACCACTCAGGCGCCGGTGACGACCGTCGGATGTCCGCAGCGCTACGAGGTCGAGGGCGGCGACTCGTGGAGCGGGATCGCCGCATCGTTCGGCATCGGCCTGCGAACGGTGCTCGACCTCAACTCGGCAACGATCCAGACCGCGCTGTACCCCGGGGACCAGATCTGCCTGCCCGCCGGAGCCGAGCGGGTGGCGACGACGACGACTGCGCCGAAGCCGACGAGCACCGCCCCGAAGCCGACGAGCGACCGCCCCGAAGGCGACGACCACCTCCCCACCGCAGACCACCGCCGCCCCGGCGACAACCGCTCCCCGGTCCTACAGCCACGACGAGATCGAGCAGATCATCCGCGACGTGTTCCCCGACGAGCTCGAGGAGTACGCGCTGAAGGTTGCCTGGCGAGAGAGCACCTACCGGCCGGGAGTACGCAACTCCTGCTGCTACGGGCTGTTCCAGATCCACTGGAACGCCCACAAGAGCTGGCTCGACGATCTCGGGATCACCAGCGCCGAACAGCTCTACGAGCCGCGACTGAACGCCGAGGTCGCTCTCGCGGTGTATCTCCGTGCCGGCGGGTGGGGACCGTGGGGCGGCTGAGCCGGGTGACGACCCGTTGGGGAACCGGCCGGCGATCGGCCTAGACTTCCCAGCCGACAACCGTGCGCTCGTAGCTCAATGGATAGAGCATTTGACTACGGATCAAAAGGTTGGGAGTTCGACTCTCTCCGAGCGCGCTGAGCAGATCTGGTTCATGACCAGCGCTGATACGACCCCGAGGACCTCACCGATGCGGTGGGGTCCTCGGCCGTTTTCGCCCCATGGATCAGCGGTGAGCTCGACGGTCGGTCCAGGGATCCAGGACGTCAAGGCCGTCGAACCGCTCGAAGTCACGGACGTTGCGGGTGACGAGCACCATGCCGTGAACGAGCGCCGAGGCACCGATCAACGTGTCCCGGAACGGGGCGGGGTCGGGAACGTGGAGGCCAGCCGCGCAGCGCACGACGTGCAGATCGACGTCGATCATCCGATCGGCGAAGGCTGGCACGACGCTGGCGTCGAGCCAGGCCCGCAACACGGCTCCTTTCGACGGGTCGCTTCGCTCGGCGAGCAAGACGCCGTGTTCGAGCTCGTGGATCGTGATGACCGACACGAACATCAGCGCCGCCGGGACGCCATCGGCCCACTCGGTGACACCGCGGTCCGCCTTGCCGGTCGCGGCCTTGCGGAGTTCGGAGACGACGTTGGTGTCGAGCAGGTACATCAGTCGAATCGGGCCGGCTCGGCCGGCTCACGGTCCACCGGGAGTTCGAACTCGATGTCCTCGACGCCGGCTGGTTGTGACAGCAGCTCGGTGATACGCGGCTGCTCGCCTGCTAGGCGGCGGTAGTCCTCGAAGGTCATCAGTACGTGTGAGGGGCGGCCTCGGTCGGTGATGTAGACGGGCCCGGTCTCGGCGGCGCGCTTGGCTCCGCCCGTGTCCTGGTTGAACTCTCTGCTCGTCATTCGGGTCGTCACGTCGCACCTCCACCCCCAATGTAGCAACGTTGCTAGACGCCGACCTCGTCGCTGAGATCGACGGTTTCGCCCGACAAGCGATCACCGGCGAGATGCGCGACGGCGACGCCTCCGCCGCTGCGCAACGACCGGTCCCCCGCGCGGTCGCCGCGGCCGGTCGGTGTTTGGCACCCCGACACGCGGGTCCCGTGCAGATCGATGATCAGCAGTTGGCGAGGGCGTCGAGGGCGTCGCAGATCTGTCGTCGGCCGGCCGGTCCGAGTTGGCCGAGCCGGGTGGTGAGCACTGACTTCGGGATGGCTGCGAGATTGTCGAAGCTGGCGACGCTGTCGTGATCGACGCCCTCGTCGGGTCCGACGCGAATGCAGGTCGGGATGTGACGCAGGGTGCTCGTCAGGGGAGCAACCACGACGTTGTTGAGTACGGGAATGACCTCGTCGCGAGAGACGATGAGTACAGGGCGGCGCTTCTGGTTCGGCGTTTCCATCAGCCAGATATCGCCTTGCGTTACCACGATTCGGCCTCGGTCATGGCGATGGCGCTGGCCATCGCGAGTTCGTCGTCCTCGCGCGTCTGGGGCTGCTGTCGGTAGGACGCGGCGATGGCGGCGCCGACCCGCTGGCGGCGTATGGAGTCGGCGAGGAGGTGGACACCTCGCCGGATCACAGCCGAGCGGTTCTCCGCGATCCCGTCGGCGACCAGATCGTCGATGAGGGCTAGTTCCTCATCGGTGAAGCGGGTCGGCACGGGAGTCGTCATACGCGACAGTATACGGTCTGTGCGACAACGCAGCGGCCACGGACGACGCCACGCCGCCGTCGGGCCGCCCGCCGCCGGCTCGTTTCGCCTGGTCCCCTGAGACCCCTGCGGGTCACTGCCCTCGCGAGATGTCGTCGAGGAGTCGGGCCAGTTCGCCCGGGCGGGTGACCATCGGCCAGTGGCCGGAATCGATGTCGACGAACGAGAGAAGCTCGGCACGTTCCAGTTCCGGGATCTGTCCGCCGTCGAGCCACTGGCGAGCCTGGTCGGGCGAGTACTCGGGGCAGACGAGCACCACCGGGACACCGAACCGTCGGTCGTCGGTGAGTGCGACGGTGGCCTCGGCGACACCCGCCGGCACCGCAACTGCGCTGGTTTCGAGCCGGGCGCGGGCGTCGGCGTCGAGATCGTCGCTGTCGGGGCCCTCGAACGGCTCCCACCCGGGAAAGGCCATCGCTCCGTCGACGACGTCGAACAGGGCTGCATAGGTCGAGCCGTCGCCTGCCGGGAATCCCCCGACCATCACGACGCCGGCGATCGCCGCCGGGCGACGGTCGGCGACCAGCCACGCCAGCGTCGACGCCGCCGAATGCCCGACGACCAGCGGGCTCGCCGAGGCGTCGACGACGGCGAGCACCGCCGCCAGCTGATCGTCGAGCGTCGCCGATGGGTCTGCGTCGTCGACCCCGGGGAGCGAAACGGGCAGGGCGCGATGACCGAGTGCGTCGAGTTCGCGTGCCACCCCGTCCCACACCGACGCCGGCAGCCACAGGCCGGCGATGAGCACGATGTCCATCTCGCGACTCTAAGAGAGGCGCCCGTCCGACCCGACGTGCTGCCTCGAGCGCTCGTCGGTGAAGCCGGGTCTGCTTAGGGTGGGTCACGGCACGAGAAGGGATCGACATGGCGACGAGCGAGTCGAACGAGGGCACGTCCCCGGCAGAACTGATCGACGAGCGGATCGAGCAGCTCGGCGACTGGCGTGGCGAGATGCTCGCCCGGTTGCGCGCCCTGATCCACGACGCCGTGCCCGATGTCGTCGAGCAGTGGAAGTGGCGGGGCGTCCCGACGTGGGAGCACCACGGGATGATCTGCACCGGCGAGACCTACCAGCACTACGTCAAGGTCACCTTCGCCAAGGGCGCCGCGCTCGACGATCCGAGCCGCCTGTTCAACTCCAGCCTGGAGGGCAACACCCGCCGAGCGATCGATATCCGCGAGGGCGAACCGTTCGACGAGGAGGCGTTCAAGGCACTGATCCGCGCCGGCGCGACGCTCAACGAGTCGAAGAAGAAGCGCTGATCCGCGGTGGTCCGGCGGCTGTCGCTGGGATACCTTCGCCGGGATGACGCCGGAGGAACTCGCCGACCTCGCCCACCTCAGGCGGGCGCGCGATCTCATCGACCGGGACTACGCCCGACCGCTCGACGTACCGGCGATGGCACGAACCGCGCTGATGTCGCCGGCGCACTTCTCCCGCAAGTTCCGCGCCGCCTACGGCGAGACCCCGTATTCGTACCTGATGACGCGACGGATCGAGCGGGCCAAGGCATTGCTCCGCCAGGGGAGATCGGTCACCGACACCTGTGTCGCAGTCGGCTGTACCTCGCTCGGCTCGTTCAGCACTCGCTTCACCGAGATCGTCGGGATGACGCCATCGCAGTACCGCGACCGTGACCACAGTGACCTCGAGGCGGTCCCCTCGTGCGTCACCAAGCAGTCGACACGACCGCAACGCACTCGGCTCGCCGTCCGGGATCGCCGATCGACCGAGCAGGATCGGAGAAGCACCCGACGACGAGACGCCCGTACTGTCGGGCCATGACCGTTTCCGTGTCCACGATGTTCATCCCCGTCCACGATCCGGACGCAGCGCTCGGCTTCTACCGCGATGCGCTCGGGCTCGAGGTCCGCAACGACGTCGCCGCCGACGGCTTCCGTTGGGTGACGGTCGGCGCCCCGGGACAGGACGTCGACGTCGTCCTCTCCCAACCGCACGGCGGACGGTCGCAGGCCGAGGGCGACGCGCTGCTCTCGCTCGTCACCCAGGGGTCGATGCAGGCGGCGATCTTCCGCGCCGACGACCTCGACGCCACCTTCGAAAAGGTGCGCGCGTCGGGCGCCGAGGTGCTCCAGGAACCGGTGTCCCAGCCGTGGGGAGCGCGCGACTGCGCCTTCCGTGACCCTTCGGGCAACCTCGTCCGGATCGCCCAGGCCTGACCGTGCCGAGGCGGTTCGCGCCGCATCGTTCGTAGCCGCTAGCACGCAGGCCGCGCCGTCGCCCGATGCACCGGCGAGCGATACTGCGTCGGTGCTGTTGAGCGGGGCGGTGGCAGGACTGATCGCCGTCATCGGCTTCGGGCTGACCTTGCCGATCGCTCGCCGGTTGCTGTTCGAGGAGCGGCTGGCGATCGGCATCGTGGTCGGCATCCTGGCGTTCAACGTCGCTGCCTTCGCTGCGTTCGAACTCCGCGGCATGGGCTGGTCCGCCGTCTCGGTCGGGCTGGCGGTTCCCGGGATGCCTGCCGGATGGCTACTCGTCCGACGGCGGGCGGGGATTCGACGCGAGCTGGCCTGGGCATGGCGACGGCTTCGGACGCCCTGGCGAACTGCGACCAGCATCCGTCCGTTCGCCCTGTTCAGCGTGGCGTCGCTGGTGGTGACCACCAGGATCCTCGCCCTGTCCTACCAGAGCACCTCGAGCGGGGTGAGCGCCGGCAGCCTGGCGATCTGGGGCGATTGGTCGGCCCACCTCGCCTACGCAGGGTCGTTCGCGTTCGGCGACAACCGAGCACTCGATCTCCCGGATCGCGACGGGCACACCGTTTCGCTACCACTTCCTCGCCGACTTCTTCGGCGCGATCTTCACCGTCAGCGGTGCGACACTGCCCCAGTCGATGGCCCTCTCGGCATGGATGCTGGCGGCGGCGCTGCCGATGCTGATCTGGTGCGCGGTGATGCGACTGGCCAAGTCGCGGTCGACGGCGATGATCACCACCACCCTGTTCGTCCTCAGCGGCGGACTCGGCACCTTCTACTTCTTCCGCGACGTGCGACGGGAGGGGTGGCAGATCCTCCGCTCGCTGCCACAGACGTACGCCCGGATCCCCGATCAACATCTCTGGGTCGA
The DNA here is from genome assembly GCA_963754705.1 of uncultured Actinomycetes bacterium. Lineage (GTDB taxonomy): Bacteria > Actinomycetota > Acidimicrobiia > Acidimicrobiales > Ilumatobacteraceae > JAWKHV01. Next base: position 670,896 of record CAVWGZ010000001.1, read on the forward strand.
CAACACGATCTCGGCGTCGCTGTACGCCCAGCGCAGCACCTTGCTCGGGCTCAGCGTCGGCGCCGCTGCGCTGATCCTCGTGCTCGCAGCCCGGCCACGATGGTCGCTAGCGGGGCTGTTCGCCGCCGGTGCGATGATCGGTGTGCTCGGGATCGGCCATGCTCACATGCTGCTCACGGCGCTGGCTCTCGGCGGATTGGCAATGCTCGCCGACCGCCGCCGAGCGTGGTTGGCCTTCCTCCTCCCCGCCGCAGTCATCGGACTTCCGCTGACATGGGCGATCTCTCCGGAAACCAACTCGATGAGATGGATGATCGGCTGGATGGCACCCCAATCCGGCCAGGTCTGGGGGTGGTTCTGGGTTCGCAACGTCGGGCTGCTGTTCCCGCTGTTCGCCGTACTCTCGCTCGTCGGCGGTGGTCTGCCGCGGCTGCGCCGGCTCACCTCGCCACTGTGGCTGTGGTTCGTCGTGCCGAACCTCGTTGCCTTCCACCCGTCGGAGTGGAACAACACCAAGTTCTTCCTCTTCTGGCAGTTCGGCGGCTCGCTGCTGATCGCCTCCTGGTTGACCCGAGCGTGGAGAGGCGGTGGAACAAGGCGGATCCCGCAGGTTGCCGTCCGCGCCGCCGTCGCTGTCTGCATTCTGGCGATGGTCGCCGCCGGGGGGCTCGACACGGTTCGGGCGATGCAGCGCTCGACGGCGATCCCCTGGGTGGAGCGGGACGACCTTGCCGCTGCCTCGTGGCTGCGTACCCACTCCCGGCCGGACGACGTGGTCGTGTACGGGATGACGAACTATTCCGCGGTCGCCGCGCTCAGCGGCCGGAGGGTGGTCAGCGGGTACACCGGCTGGACCTATGACCTCGGCCTACCCGACTGGGCCGCACGGTGGTCGGATTCCCGCCTCGTCCTCAGCGGTTCGCCGGGGGTCGGCGAAGCGATCGAGCGGTACGGCGTCGACTTCGTCGCGATTGGGCCGTCAGAACGCCGCGAGGATGCTGCGTCCGACGACTACTGGTCGACCCATGGCGACCTGGTGTTCGAGCAGGGCGAGTACCGCCTGTACCGGGTGGCCGGTCCGTAGCCCGAACCCGATCGACCGGCGCGGGCGTCAGAGCTCGGTGACCGTTTCCTTGCTCTTGCGGTCGTAGGTGTCGATGCTCGGGCCCGGGGAGACCCGGTTGATCACGAACCAGTCGGTGCCGCCCTCGCCCCTGAGCGAATCGACGCTGCTGTCGTCGAACGCCGTCACTCCCGGCCGAAGGGTGTTGGAGCCGTTCAGCCCACCGGACGAAGCACCGGTGAGATGGCTCACCCTGGTGTCGTACTTGGCGTCGCTCCGGGCCCATTCGTCGAGGATCGAAGCCCACACCGCTTGATTGGCCGAGGTCGGGTCGTCGAAGCTGGTCGTCCCGGCGATCAACGCATCGTCGCCGTCGTCGCCCTTCATGTCGTCGGCACCGGCTCCGCCGACGAGCACGTCGCGATTGTCGCCCGGTCGGAGCTTGTCGTTCCCGCCACCGCCGTGGAGCACCGCCGCGCCTTCCTCGCCGCTCTCGATCGTGTCGTTGCCCTCACCGCCGAACAGCAGCTGGCGGTTGTAGATGTCGTCGTCGACCTCGATCACGTCGTCGCCGCCGAGTCCGAGGACGATGATCAGTCCGGTCGGGGCGAAGGTGCCCTTCTTGACCCCGTCGACGTAGACGACCACGGTCTTTCCATGACCGTCCTTGACGTGGATCTTGTCCTTGCCCGGAGTACCGGTGATCAGCAGCGCGAACTTCCCCGGCGAGTACGGGTCGGCGACCAGTTCGATCGTGGTCGTCGGGATCGGGGTGGGCGTGTTCGTCGGGGTCGCTGTCGGGGTGGCGGTGGGGGTGGGGGTGGGGGTGTTGGTCGGCGTGTTCGTCGGGGTTGCCGTCGGGGTGGCGGTGGGGGTGTTGCTCGGGGTCGCTGTCGGGGTGGCGGTTGGGGTGTTGGTCGGCGTGTTCGTCGGGGTTGCCGTCGGGGTGGCGGTGGGGGTGTTGCTCGGGGTCGCTGTCGGGGTGGCGGTGGGGGTGTTGGTCGGAGTGTTGGTCGGAGTGTTGGTCGGGCCAGGCGTCGGGGTGTTGGTCGGGGTCGCAGTCGGGCCTGGCGGCGGCGTGTTCGTCGGAGTCGGAGTGGCCGTGGCGGTTGACGTGTCCAACGTGCCGCCATCGGCGCCCGCGGAGCGCTGCGAATAACTGGCGACCGAGGAAAACGCCACCACCAGCGCGCATGCGAATGCGAGGTGGGTGATCTTCTGGTTCACCGGGCCGCCTCTGCCGAGAGATGAATATCCACGGTCAACCTACACCCCCCGAAGTGGATGTGTATGCGCTGAGTACCATCCCGTTTCGTGCCAGGCGGACGGGCGGTGATCGTCGGCGGCGGACCGTGCGGTTTGGCGTGTGGTCGCGAGCTGCGACGCAGGGGCCACGAGCGGTTCGTGATCCTCGAGTCAGCCGCAACCGCCGGCGGCCTTGCGTCGTCGGTCGTCGATTGCGCCGGGTTCACCTGGGACCGTGGCGGCCACGTCGTGTTCTCCCACTTCGGCGAGTTCGACCGGCTGCTCGCCGAAGTGATGGGCGAGGAGGTGGAGCACCACGAACGCTCGTCGTTCGTCCACATCGGCGGCACCTGGGTGCCGTACCCGCTGCAGAACAACCTCCATCGTCTGCCCCCGGCGCTCGCGGAGGCGGCGCTGATCGGGCTCGTCGACGCCCACCACCAACCGCGGTCGCCCGAATCGACGAGCGTCGACTTCGCCACCTGGATGCGATCGATGTTCGGGGTCGGGCTGGTCGAGCTGTTCATGCAGCCGTACAACGACAAGGTCTGGGCTCACCCGGCCGACCAGATGTCGTCGAGATGGATCGCCGAGCGCGTCAGCACGATCGACTGGCGCCAAGCGCTGCGCTCCGTCGTCCGTCAGGTCGACGACGTGGCCTGGGGTCCGAACAACCTGTTCGCCTTCCCGAGCCGCGGCGGGACCGGAGAGATCTACCGCCGAGTCGCGGCCGACTCGCCGACCGGATCGAGTTCGGAGCCGAGGTGGTGGCGGTCGACCTCGACGCTCGCACCCTCGGGCTCAGCTCCGGGAGCCGAGTCGAGTTCGACCAACTCCTCTGGACCGGACCACTCGATCGACTGATCGAGCTGCTGGGTGCTGCCGCCGGCGAACAGCTGAGTGAGGCCGCCGGCCAACTGGTCCACAACAGCGTCACCGTCGTCGGCGTCGGATACGAGACGCCACTCGCCGACGAACGGTCGTGGCTCGTATTTCCCGGAGCCCGACGTCCCCTTCTATCGGGCCACGAACTTCGCCAAGTACTCCCGCAACAACGTGCCCGACGGCGACGTCGGCCGGTACTCCAGCTGGATGACGGAAATCGCCAGTTCGCCGTGGAAGCCGCTCGACGAGCGGGAGCTCGGGCTCGCGTCGACGCTGCCCTGAGGCGGGTCGGGCTCGTGCCGCCGGATGCTGCCGTCGCCAGCGTGCACATCGAACACCTGCCCTACGGCTACCCGGTGCCCACCGTCGGCCGCGACGAGGCACTGCAGGTCATCCAACCGTGGTTGATGGACCGGGGCGTGCTCGCTCGCGGCCGGTTCGGCGCCTGGCGCTACGAGCTGGGGAACATGGACCACGCGGTGAAGATGGGTGTCGACGCCGCCCGCTGGATCGTCACCGGCGAAGGCGAAGAGGCGTGGAGCCTGTGACCGCCGACCCGACCGCCGACCCATCCGCCGATGGTGCCGACACCGACCCGCCTGCCGTCTCGCTGTCGGTCGTCCTGCCCGTCTACAACGAAGCGGCCGGCGTCGCCACGGTCATCGACGAGATCCTCACCCACATCCTCGATCGAGTCCCCGGCAGCGAACTCGTCGTCGTCGACGATCATTCGACCGACGACTCGGTGTCCATCCTGCGCAGGTACAGCCGGAACGACCCGCGCATCCGACTGATCGTCAACGCCGAGAACGAAGGACACGGTCCCTCGGTTCGGCGGGCGATCGATGCCTCCGTCGGCGCGTGGATCTTCCACCTCGACAGCGACGGCCAGGTCGACGTCGCCGAGTTCGAGCAGCTGTGGCCACGCCGCTGTGATCACGATCTGGTACTCGGCACCCGCCGCAAACGCCACGACCCCCGGCACCGGTTGGTGCTCACCTGGGTGACCAGGATCTTCGTCTCCGTCCTCGCCCGTCGGAGGGTGCCCGACGCCAACGTGCCGTTCAAGCTCGTCCGCCGCGAGCTCTTCGAACACCTCCGACCGTTCACCCCGGCGTCGAGCTTCGCCCCGTCGATCCTGCTCGTCCTCGGTGCCCTGCGAAGCGGAGCCCGCGTGTGCGAGATCGACACCACCCACCTCGCTCGCCGCCACGGTCGATCGACGCTCGACGTCCGTCGTCTCGGACGAGCGGTCGCGCGATGCACGCGTGAAACCATGCTGTTCGCCCGCAGGCCGATCCCCCCCTTCCGTCCGAGCTGAACGTCGCAGATGCCCACGATGCCTCGCCCATCCAGTCCATGGCCCGACCGAGTCCTGATCACCGGCGGAGCGGGCTTCATCGGCTGCAATGTCGCGCGCCGACTCGCCGAACGGGGCGTCGAGGTGGTCGTGCTCGACAACCTGAGTCGCGCCTACTCCCGGGCCAACGCCCGGCGGCTGGCGTCCGAACTCGGCGACGGCGTCCGACTGATCTGCGGTGACGTCCGCAACGAGAGCGACGTGCGCGACGCGATCGACGGCGCCGGCGCAGTGGTCCACCTCGCAGGGCAGACGGCGGTGACCCGATCGATCGATGACCCGGTCGGCGACTTCCTCGACAATGTCGGCGGGACGCTGAACGTCCTCGAGGCGGCGCGGCGGCGCCCAGAGCCACCGACGGTGCTGTACGCCTCGACCAACAAGGTCTATGGCGACCTCGAAGCGCTGCAGATCGTCGAGCACGCCGAGAGCTACGACTTCGCCGACCGGCCGGCCGGCATCTCCGAAGCCGAACCGGTGCACCTCGTGACGCCGTACGCGTGCTCGAAGGGCGCCGCCGAGCAGTACGTGTTGGACTATTGCCAGACCTTCGGTGTGCCGTCGGTGGCCTTCCGACAATCGTGCATCTACGGCACCGCATCAACTCGGCGCCGAAGAACAAGGCTGGATCGCCTGGTTCCTCCACGCCTCGCTCACCGGTCGGCCGCTGACCATCTTCGGCGACGGCAAGCAGGTCCGCGATCTGCTCTTCGTCGACGACCTGTTCGAGTGTTACGAGGCAGCGGTGAGAGCGATCGACGCCGCTCGCGGCCGGGTCTACAACGTCGGCGGCGGTCCGCAGCATCGATCGTCGGTGTGGTGCCAGCTCGCGCCGGTGCTCGCCGACCTGCTCGGACGGCCGCTCGATCGGCCGACGTTCGGTCCGTGGCGATCGGGCGACCAGCGGGTGTTCTACGCCGACACGTCGAAGGCGCAGCGCGAACTCGGATGGACACCGCTCGTCGGGATCGAGGACGGGCTTCGCCGGACGCTGGAGTGGTTCCACGACGTCGGCGCCGAAGGCTGAGCGATGACGTCGTCGACACACCGTGGCCCGATGCGGGTGTTGATCGTCCTGACCTACTTCCGGCCGCACGTCAGCGGCCTGACGATCTACGTCGAGCGTCTCGCGCGCCAGTTGGTGGCAGACGGCCACTCGGTGACCGTGCTGACCTCTCGACATCGCCGCGATCTTGCACGCACCGAGACGGTGGAGGGCGTGCGCATCGTTCGCGTGCCGGTCCTCGGGCGGGTGAGCAAGGGGGCGCTGACGCCGATGGTGCTCTGGTCGGTTGGCGAAGTGCGCCGCCATGACGTGGTCAGCATCCACCTCCCCAACGTCGACGGCGCCGGCGTGGCCTGGTGGGGGCGACTCTGGCGGCGCCCGACCGTGTCCACCTACCACTGCGACCTCCGCCTGCCGTCCGGCGTGATCAACCGCCTCGCCGATGCCGTCGTGTTCGCGATCAACTATCTGACCCTGCGCGCCTCGCACCGTGTGATCGCCTACACGCAGGACTATGCCGACCACTCGCCGTTGCTGCGTCGATTTCCCGGCAAGCTGCGCGTGATCCCTCCACCGGTGGTGATGGCACCGCCGGCAGCCGATGACGTCGCCCGGATGCGAGAGGTCCATTCGCTCGGTCCAGGCCCGACCGTCGGCCTGGCTGCCCGCTTCGCCACCGAGAAGGGGATCGAGCACCTCCTCGACGCGATCGACGAGCTCGAGCAGAGGTTCCCTGCGGTGCAGGTCGTGTTCGCCGGCCCGTACATCGGCGTCGACGGTGAGGCTGCCTATTGGGAGCGGCTCCGCCCGCGGATCGAGGCCTTGGGGCGACGGTGGGTGTTCGCCGGCCTGCTCGACGCGACGCAGATGCCGGCGTTCTACGGAGCACTCGACGTGCTGGTGGTCAGCAGCGTCAACAGCACGGAGTCGTTCGGCCTGGTCCAAGTGGAGGCAATGCTGTGCGGCGTGCCTGTCGTCGCCACAGATCTGCCGGGCGTTCGCCAGCCGGTGACGATGACGGGGATGGGCGTCGTCGTCCGGGCGGCCGACGGGCGGGCACTCGCCGACGGGATCGTCGAGGTGCTCGATCGGCGGGAGCGGTACCTCCGGCCACGCGAGGAGATCGCCGCACGGTTCGATCTGGCCTCGACCGTGACGTCCTACGTCGAGATGTTCCACTCGCTCGCTGACGGCCGGCCCGGCGAGCGCACCAACGCCCGATGACCGACCAGCTGACCCGTCAGCTGGCGACGATGGCGCCGCATCGCGCCCTCCTACGCGCCGTCGAGGGACGACTGATGGCCGAGGTCCGAGCGACCGCACCGACCGACGGGCCGACGCTCGACATCGGTTGCGGGGACGGACACTTCGCCTCTGTGGCCTACGACCGACCGCTCGACATCGGGATCGACGTCCGGGGGGACGAACTGCGCGAGGCCGTTGCCCGCGGTGCCGGCGTGTATCGCAGTGCCGCGCTGGCGAGCGCAACCGAGTTGCCGTTCGGCGACGGATCGATCGCCGTCGTCCTCAGCAACTGTGCGATCGAGCACATCCCCGCCAACGAAGCCGTGTTGCGCGAGGTGCTCGCGCGTCCTTCGCCGCGGCGGGACCTTCGCGACCACGGTCCCGAGCGAACACTTCGCCGCGATGTTGCTCGGATCGACGGTGCTGCGCAGGGTCGGCGCGACGCGGCTGGCGGCCCGCTACGGGGCGTTCTTCAATCGGATCTCGTTGCACCATCACGTGCACGGCCCGGACATCTGGGAGCAGCGACTCGCTGCTCACGGTCTGCGCCTGGTCGACTCCAGCTACTACTTCTCGGCGAGAGCCCATCGTGCATTCGACGCCTCGCACTACCTCGGTGTTCCCCACCTGATCTCGCGCAAGCTGACCGGCAGGTGGGTGCCACACCCGCTGCTCGCCCGTCCGTACGAGAGGTGGCTACGGAGGTACTACGAGGAACCGGTGCGCCAGCCGGTCGGCGCGTACCTCTTCCTCCGGTGCGAGAAGGACGGCCCGTGAGCCGCCGGTTCCGCTGGCTGCTGGCGGCGACCGCGCTGCTCGGTCTGACCGGTCGCCTGTGGAATCTCGACTTCGACCAACGTCAGCATCTCCACCCCGACGAGCGCTTCTGGTCGATCACCTCCGACGCCCTCGATCGGGCCCCGGCGCCCGCTGCCCACGGAACGGTCCTCGGCCCAGTGCTCGACTGGCTCGATGGCAGTCGCAGCCCGGCGAGCCCGTACCGGGTGACCGAGTCGTTCCTCTACGGCCCGGTCACGTTAACGCTGGCCAGAACGACCGCCGGTTGGCTGCACGACGGCGTGACCAACGGGGCTCAACCGGCGAACGCCGTGGCCCATGCCGTGCAGGCGATCGGCGTGCCGCTGATCGACGACCAGGGCGCAGCGCGCTTCGACGACGGCTACGGGGTCGACCTGATCGGCCGGCTGGTCGGCGCGATCCTCGACACGATCACGCTCGTCGTCGTCGGGCTGCTGGGCCGTCGACTCGGAGGGGAGCTGGCCGGTATCGCCGCCGCCGCGCTGCTACGCGTCGTGTGTGCTGGCGATCCAGCTCTCGCACTTCCTCGGAGCCGAGCCGCTGCTCGGACTGGGCTGCGCGGTGACCCTCCTCGCCACGCTGCGCATCGACCGCGGCGCGGATTGGCGGCGATCGGCCCGCACCGGGCTGGTCGCCGGGCTTGCTGCCGGCCTGGCGATGGCCGCCAAGTCGACTGCGATCGGACTGGTCGCCGTGCCTGCGATCGGGTGCGTCGCCCTGCTCATCCGCTCCCGGCGCTCCAGCGATGCCGTCCGGCTGGCATCACTCGGACTCGGCGCGTTCGTGTCCTATCGGGTGCTCAATCCGGGCGCGTTCGGCGGCCTCGGTCTGTGGCCGTCGGCAGCGTTCCGGGCCGACCTCGAGCGGGCCCGAGCGCTGGGCGAATCCTCCGCCCCACCGTCGTTCCAATGGGTCGGGCGAGTCCCGATCGTCCAGCCACTCGTCTGGCTGACCACCTTCAGCCTCGGTCCTGGGGTGATCCTCGCCGCGTCCGCCGGGGTCGCCGTGATCACCCTCAGGTATCGCGGCGCGGCACTCGTCGGATGGCTGGAGGCTCGCCGCCGGCCGTGGGCCCGGGCTGCGGGGCGACCGCTGGGTCGCAGCACGGAGCTGATGACCGACGTCGGAGGTTGGACGGTGCTCGTCCTCCTCGGCGGGGTCGTGCTCCCGTTCATGTACGTGGCGCTCACTGCGTTGCCGACCGCCCGGTACTTCTATCCGGCCTTGCCGGCACTGTTCGCGCTAGCCGGACTCGGAGTCGCTGCAGGACTCCGGGCGGCGGGGCACCGACGCGGGGCGCGCCGGCGCGCCGCGCTCGTCGTCCCCGTACTGGCGCTCGCCACGGCCGCGCTGTGGGGGATCGGATTCGTGACCGGGGTCTATGGTCCGGCGCACACCCGGATCCAGGCCAGCCGGTGGATCGAGGCGAACGTGCCGCCGGGGAGCCAGCTGTCCTCCGAGGCCTGGGATGACGGCCTGCCGCTGTCGCTACCGGGCATCGACCGTGCCGAGTTCGGCTATCGCGAGTTGAACCTGGTCGGGCCGGACGACGAGGCGAAGGTGGCGATCCTCGCCGAGCAACTCGCCGAACTCGACTATGTGGTCGAATCCTCGCCGAGGATCTGGGGTTCGGTGGTCCGGATGCCGGCGCGTTTCCCATCGACGATCAAGTTCTTCGAGGGTCTCGATTCCGGAGCCTTCGGCTTCGAACGGGTGGCGACGTTCACCGGCGGCATTCGGATCGGTCGCTGGCATCTGCTCGAGACCAACGCCGAGGAAGCCTTCAGCGTCTACGACCATCCGGAGGTCAGGATCTGGCAGCGGGTCCGCAACGTCGACCGGGCGACGATCATCCGCAACCTCGCTCCGGACGCGGCGGCGACAGCCGTTCCGGTCCTGCCGAGCAACGGCGCAGCGAACGGCCTGAGCTTGTTCGATCGAGAGATCGCCGCGAAACGTCGACGGACCGACCTACGACGAGGCGTTCGCCACCCGAGGGGTCGCAGCGTTTCATGTGATCGGCTGGTTCGTCGTCCTCGAAGTGCTCGGAGCCGCCGCCTTCCTGACGTTCCTCCCGCTGTTCCGGAGGTTGCCCGACGCAGGGCTCGGGCTCGGCAAGGCGTTGGCCCTGATCGTGCTCGCGTCGGCGGTGTTCGTCGCCGTCAGCTGGTTCCACCTGACCCTCGATCGGGCGCTGGTGGTGTGGCTGACCCTCGGCCTGCTCGTCGTCGGCGGCCGGCGGGGGTGGCAGTCGCGCGCCCTGCTCCGATCGATCTGGGACGATCGGCGTCGCGTCCTGATCACCGGCGAGATCATCGGCGCAGCATGCTTCTGGCTGTTCGTCGGGCTACGTGCCCGCAATCCCGATCTCTGGCACCCGTCGCGAGGCGGCGAGAAGCCGTTCGAGCTGGCGTTGTTGACGGCAGTGCTGCGGACGCGGACGTTGCCGGTCTACGACCCGTGGTTCGCCGGCGGGGCGTTGAACTACTACTACGGAGGCTGGTTCCTGCTGTCGGTGCCAGCTCGTCTGCTACGGACGTCGCCGACGCTCGTGATGAACCTGGCGCTGGCGGTGTTCTCGATGTGTTCGGCGGGTTCCGCATTCTCCACCGGCGCGGCACTGTCGGCCGGTCGCCGGACCCGGTGGCGGCGGCGTTCACCCAGTCCGCGGATCGCGATGCTCGGCGGGACGCTCGCCGTCGGCCTCGTGCTGTTCCTGGCGAACGCCACGGTGCTCGTCTGGATCTGGCAGCGCGTCACCGGCTCGGGCCCGAGCGGCCCGGTCGACTGGTGGGCGATGAGCCGGGTGATCCCCGCCTCGGTCGCGGTCACAGAGTTCCCGGCATGGTCGCTGCTGTTCGGTGACGTCCACCCTCACGTGATGGGGATCGCCGTCCTGCTCACCGTCGGCGGTCTGTGCATCGGCTCCTACGATGCGCTCGTCGCCGGCCGAACAGATCACGCGATCGTCCTCGGCGGGCTGCTCGGACTCGGGATCGGAATGGTCCGGATGACGAACACCTGGGACGTTCCCCTCGCCGCTGGCCTGGTCGGTTGCGCCGGTGGGTTGGCGCTGTGGCACGGCGCTCGGTGGCGAACCGTGGTGACGAGCATGGTCACCGCTGCGCTCGTCTTGCTCGTCGCCTTCGCGCCGTATGTCGATCGCGGCGAGGTCTTCGACGGCGGGTTCGATCCGGCATACCTGCGCACGCCGTTGGCGAGTTGGGCGAAGCAGTTCGGGTTCTTCGCCGCGGTGAGCGCAGCGGTGGTGCTCGCTCAGATCAGCGCGACGGTGATCGCCTCACAACGATCCGGCCGGCGCGTGACCAGCAGCCATCTCGTGGTCGTGGCGTTGTCGGTGCTCTCCCTCGCCTACACCGGCGGCGCGACCGGACTTCGGTGTGTTCCAGATCACTGCGTCGCTGGCGATCGGGTGTGGCTGGCTGGCGTGGCGTCGCAAGGTCGGCCGCGCCTGGTCGCCGGCTGCCGGCCCGGCGCTGCTCGCTCTCGGATGGTTGATCCAGGCGGGGGTGGAGATGCAGACGGTGCGCAACGACGGCGGACGGATGAACACCGTGTTCAAGTTCTGGTACCAGTCGTGGATCGTTCTCGCCGTCGGCTGCGCGATCGTGCTCACCGGCGAGCTCGTCAGCAGGCGTGGGCTGCGCCGAACAGCAGTCGTGGCGACGGCGATCGCGGTGGTGACGACCGTCGGCTTCTGGGCGGTCGCCACACCGGTCCGTCAGGACGACCGCATCTCCGGGCGAGGCACCTCGCTCGACGGGGAGGCCTACCTCCGAACGGGCTTGCTCGTCGGCAGCGACGACACGAACTTCGCCCCGGGCGACGATCTGCCGCTGATCGACTGGCTCCGGGCCAACGTGAGCGGCATCCGCCCGGTCGCCGAAGCTCCGGGGGTCGACTACCGCTGGACGAGCCGGATCTCGTGGTCGACGGGCCTGCCGACGCCGATCGGCTGGCCGTATCACGAGACCCAGCAACGGCGGCCGTATGGAGCGTCGATCGAGACCCGGGTCGCCGACATGACCGCGCTGTACACCACGACCGACGAACGCGAGATCGCCCGCGTGTTGGCCCGTTACTCGATCGCCTACGTCGTGTACGGGACGCAGGAGGATCTGATCGCCTCGGACGAGAACGCCGATGCGCTTCGTCGGTTCGAGTGCCTCTCGGTGATGCACGAGACCGGCCGCACGACGGGGGAGGCGGCCGATCCGCAGGCCTACTTCGTCGCCGAAGTCGACCGACCCTGCGTCATGGACCGTCGACCTCTGCCAACCGCACCCCCACCGTCGTCTTGACGATCAGGTACTGATCCGAACTCGCCCGGTCGTTCCACGTCTCGCGCCACAGGAACCAGCGCGCCAGATCTCCGATCGACGCGCGGTCGTAATCGGGCAACCACCAACCCCTGAGCGGGAAGCGTTCCACGGCGTAACCCGCCGGGATCGGCGGTGCAGGACCGGTGGCGCTGACGATGTAGGCGTCGAACCCGTCCGGCAGGGGTTGGTCTGGTTGGAGATCGATCCATGCGACGTCGTCGAACGGATGTAGGTACCAGGCCCACGGCCAGGAGCCCGAGTCTCGTCCGTCGACGAGGATCCGGCCGAGCGTGCCCCGGCGACGGGCTGCTGCGAACTCGTCGGTGAGTTCGGCGACCCGCTCCGACGTCTGCACCGTCACCAGCAACTCGCGCGTGTCGGCACCATCGGTGATCGCCGGCGGGACGGCGACGTAGAGGGTCGCAGCGGTGAGGACCGCCCCGGTCACCGCCACCGCGCCGACCCGCACCGGTCGTCGCCGCACCGCGCACCGACACCTCTCGACGACCGCCTGACCGCCGACGCCGGCGAGCAGGACAACGGGGATCAGCGGGTGCATCGCGAGCCAGGCGAACTTCTCGCCGGCCCACGAGTAGACAGCGAGCTGGATCAATGCCATCACCAGCCACCACCACCCGACGATCGATCGACGCCGCACGGCCACGATCGAGCCGATCGCAGCGGCGAGCAGGAGCAGCCACTCGTAGCCCGCATAGATCGTGGCGTAGAAGAACCATCGTTGGCTCCCCCGGCGAACGTCGTGCTGGCCCAGCCAATACCTGATGCCGTCGATCATCCCGGAGGCGAATCCGGCGTCGTAGCGGAACCCTCCGGTGAACACGAGTGCGGTGATCGCGACGAACACGACCGTCGCCCACATCCAGGGTGGGGATCCGAGGGCGCGAAGGGTCGCGAAGAACCGTCGCGACGAACCGTGCGGCCGGGCCACTGCGATGACCGCCAACCCGGCGAACCAACAGGCGCCGGCGAATCCGACGATGAAGGTGGTCTCCTTGAGGGTGAAGCTGACCGCGAGGAGGGCGGCGGCGCCGACGATGTGGCGTGGGCGTGGCCCGAGCAGCGCGTCGGCGATGACGACCAGCAAGGCCAACGAGACGAGCCCGGTGAGCGAGTCCTCCCGTCCCGTTCGGGTGACCGTGAGCATCGTCGGTGAGATGGTGAACAACACCGCAGCGATCACCGAGCCATGACGGCCGAGCAGCCGCCGTTGGCTGACGAGCAGGATCGTCGCCGCGATGCCGGCGGCGGCGGCGACCACACGCGTCCAGGCGGGAGTCGTGCCGAAGTGACCGAGCACGAATCCCTCCAGCAGGAATCGGAGCGGGCCGTGGTACACCGGGTCGTACTCGATCGGTCCGGTCGTGTGGGCCTGCCACGAGAACCAGGCGTCGATCGCCTCGTCGTGGGCGAGCGGGCGACGTCCGAGGTCGACGAGGTGGAGCACGGCGGAGCAGAGCACCACCGCCACGCTGATCGGACGCGGCCGCCATCGGCGGAGTCGACGGAGCTCCGACGTCAGTCGCGCCCTACGGACGTCGGGCGGTCGATCGAGCCCGTCGAGCCCCGTGCTGTCGAGCGTGGCCCTCACGGCGACCGTCGTAGGTCGCGCCAGATCGGGACGAGCTCGAGCGTGGCCCGGATCGAACCGAGCAACGACCGTCGTGATCCCGGAGCGTCGCACCAGGAACGCAGCGGCTCTTCCCAGAACGCAGCCGGCGACACGCCGAGCCGGGCGAGTCGACCGAGCAGTTCGACGTCGAAGGCCCACCTGCTCCGGAACGGCCGAGCGATCGCTCGATCCAACTCGGGCGTGGCCCGCAGCATCTTTGCGCCGCACTGCGTGTCGTACACCGCCAGGCCGAGGACCCTGCTGGCGCAGGTGGCGAAGACACGGCCGGAGGCGTGGCGGAACGGCGAACGCACGACGGTGCGTCCGAGCAGTGCGACCCGTGAGCCGAGCACCACGTCCAGCCGGGGATTGCCTCGACCGAGTTCGAGCAGCCGGGCGAGTTCCTCCGGCGGCGTGGACAAGTCGACATCGAAGTAGCCGACCCAACCGAAGCCGAGTGCTCGCCCGTGCAACAGACCATGGCGAACCGCCTCCCCTTTGCCGACATTGCGGTCGAGCGTGAGGACCGAGACGAGCGGGTGGCGCGAGGCGAGCTCCGACAAGGCGATCGCCGTCCCGTCGGTCGAACCGTCGTCGACCGCGACGACGGCGAAGCCGAATCGCTCGGCGAGGAAGACCAACGCCTCCGCGCGGATGCGGTGCCGCTCGTTGTAACAGGGCATCACCAAGCACGGCGCCGCCGGATGCGTCCACCGGCCCGAGACTAGTTGCGGCGCCGACGATCGTGCCGGGAACGGCCGCACGCTTCGCTGTGGTCCTCTCACGTGGGCTGCGATCTGTCGCCCACTTTCCGCGACGCTTCGAGGAGGTTCGGGCAGCGGGCGCAGAGCGTGCTCGCCTCACTGATCTCGTCGACGGCGGAAGGCTGTGCGAGCAATCCGGTCAAGGTTCTCGCGATTGCTGCAGCTTTTCGATGTCCTGGCGCGTGTGTCAAGTGATGGATGCCAAGCTTCCCGCCGGAGTGTGGGTGATGCCGGACGACAGTGCCCCGCAGTACGTCTCCGTGGGGCTGACCTTCGAGGATCTCTACCGCCGCGAGTACCCGAGCCTCGTCGCAGTTGCGACGGCGCTGACCGGTGACCTCGCAGCGGGCGAGGATCTCGTTCAGGACACGATGGTCAAGGCGTTCTTGCGTTGGTCGTGGTTGCAGCGTTTCGGGCGCCCGGGGGCCTGGTGCCAACGGGTGTTGACGAATGCCTGCCACGGCTGGTGGCGCAGACGCCGCATCGAGGACGCGTACCGCCACAGCCAGCGAAGGAACGAACTCGTCGCCGAACCGTCGGTGGAGTTCGTCGCCTTCTGGGCAGCGGTTCGGCGACTGCCGAGCCGCCCTGGCACGGTGGTGGCGCTGTTCTACGCAGCAGATCAGACGACAGCGGAAGTGGCATCCATCCTCGGCGTCCCCGAGGGGACGGTGAGATCCGACTCGAGTCGGGCGCGCATCGCGCTCGCCAAAGAATTGGGGATCAGCCATGACCACTCCGCCTGATCATCCGTCGAGCGATCCAGAACGCGTCGAGGCAGCAGTCGACGATCTCGCCCATCGGGCCGGGGCATCGCTTCGCCGCGCCGCCCCTGACGGTGGTGCCGACCGGGTGATGACGAGGGGCACCCAGATCAGGCGGCGGCGGACCTTCGCCGCGCTGGCCGGGGCTGGTGTGCTGACGATCGGGCTGTTCGCGTTCGTCAACCGGCGCGACGACAGCTCCGAGACGCAGACGCTCTCGTCGTCGCCGACCCTGCCGGCGTCGGGATCGACGGTTGCCTCGGCCGCGTCGAACCCGTCAGCACCAGCGAGCCCCACGACGGCAGCGCTGACCACGACGGCAGTACCGACGACGACCGCAGAACCGACCACGACCGCAGCTCCGACGACGATGAGCCTGGATGATCGACTCAATCAATGGGCCCTCGACTACACCGGCGGCACCCCCGGCGCGGCGAGCGGACAACCGGTACGAATCGGCGTCGCCGATCTGCCGTTAGCGCCGATTCGGGCGTCGGTGGCCTATCTCAACGCCGAGTTGGGCGGGATCGGCGGCCGGCCGGTCGAACTGGACGTCTGCGAGTGGACCGATCCGGTGGCTGAGGCAGCGGCCTGTGGAACCCGGTTCGCCGCCGACCCGACGATCGCCCTCGTCATCTCCGGGCTCAACCCGGACTTCCTGACTGCGCTCGGTACGACCAAGCCGCGTTTCGGCGGCGTTGTCCAGGACCAGCAAGGCATCATCTCCTACGGCCTGCGGCCGGGCATTTCGAGCGTCGTCACCCTTGCCAAGGTGGCCCGGGCGCAGGCCGGATCGGACGCGACGAAGGTCGTCCTGTTCAGCTTCGGCGGAATGGACGCCCTGTTCGAACCGTGGCTCGACGGGTTGGAAATGGTCTCGATCAACTGGATCGGACTCGACGTCGACGGTGTCGTCGGCAGCATTGAACGCTGCCGACGCAGCCGACGCCGACGCCGTCATGCTCGTCGGGCTCGAAGACGCCTGCAACGTTCTCGAGGGTGCGCTCGAACAGTTGAACGTCACGCCGGTGGTGGTCACCAACCTCTGCCAGAGCCCGGTCGAGGACTGGTACTACGTCGGTCTCTCGTACAACCTCGACGATCCGGCCTACGAGACCGGCGCAGCGACGGCAGTCGCCAAGCTCGCCCAATACGGGGTGACACCGAGCGACCCGCAGGGGGGCTTCGGCGACGACCCGTACAACTTCGCCGACATCCTCACCGCCGCAAAGATCATCAACTCTCTCGGCGGGCCGGACGCAGCGACCCGGACGCGCTCCGCCAAGCCCTGCTCGACTTCAAGGGGCCGGCCATGATCACCGGTGAACAGGACTGTTCCCTGCTCGACAACCCGGACCCGACCCGGTATCTGGAGCCGCTGTCGTGCCAGAAGACGTTCAATCTGCAACAGGTCCGCGACGGCAAGTACGTCGAACTCGACCCGATCGACGTCACGTCTCCCTGACCCTCCGGATCGGCCCGCCCTGCCCGCTGCTGCGACGGCTACCTTACGCGTCGATGACGACGAAGCAGACCGCGAAGCGCGCCGATCCGTCGGCGGAGCGGCACCTCGCCGACAGCCACGACCGGATCCGTGTCCACGGGGCGCGGGAGAACAACTTGAAGGACATCGACGTCGAGCTCCCGAAGCGCCGGCTGACGGTGTTCACCGGTGTGTCCGGTTCGGGGAAGAGTTCGCTCGTGTTCGGCACCATCGCCGCCGAGTCGCAGCGGATGATCAACGAGACGTACAGCGCGTTCGTCCAGGGCTTCATGCCCACTCTCGCCCGCCCCGACGTCGACGTGCTCGACGGGCTGACGACGGCGATCATCGTCGATCAGGAGCGGATGGGCGCCAACGTCCGCTCGACCGTCGGCACCGCCACCGACGCCAATGCGATGCTCCGGATCCTGTTCAGCCGTCTCGGGACCCCGCACATCGGACCGCCGAACGCCTACTCGTTCAACGTCGCCTCGGTGCGCGGCGCCGGGGCGATCACGATCGAGAAGGCCGGCGGGAAGAAGACCGAGAAGCGCGAGTTCTCCCGCGCCGGAGGGATGTGCCCGCGCTGCGAGGGGATGGGCTCGGTCACCGACTTCGACCTGACCCAGCTGTACGACGACAGCAAGTCGCTCAACGAGGGTGCGATCACCATCCCCGGCTACAGCATGGACGGCTGGTACGGCCGGATCTACCGGGGTTGCGGCTACTTCGATCCGGACAAGCCGATCAGCAAGTTCACCAAGAAGCAGCTCGACGACCTGCTCCACAGGGAACCGACGAAGATCAAGGTCGACGGGACCAACCTGACCTACGCCGGCCTGATCCCGCAGATCCAGAAGTCGTTCCTGTCGAAGGACGTCGACGCGATGCAGCCGCACATCCGTGCCTTCGTCGAGCGGGCGATCACCTTCACCACCTGCCCCGACTGCGACGGGACGCGACTCAACGCCGCCGCCAGGTCGTCCACCGTCGCCGGGATCAACATCGCCGAGGCCTGTGCGATGCAGATCAGCGATCTCGCCGACTGGGCGCGCGATCTCGACGAACCCTCCGTCGCCCCGCTGCTGACGACGTTGCGCCACACGCTCGATTCGTTCGTCGAGATCGGCCTCGGATATCTCAGCCTCGACCGGTCCTCGGGGACACTGTCGGGCGGCGAGGCTCAGCGGACGAAGATGATCCGCCATCTCGGTTCGTCGCTGACCGACGTCACCTACGTCTTCGACGAACCGTCGATCGGGCTGCATCCGCACGACATCCAGCGGATGAACGAACTGCTGCTGGCGTTGCGCGACAAGGGCAACACGGTGCTCGTCGTCGAGCACAAGCCGGAGGTGATCGCGATCGCCGACCACGCCGTCGACCTCGGTCCGGGCGCCGGTGGCGCCGGCGGTCAGGTCGTGTTCGAGGGAACGATCGACGGGCTGCGGGCGAGCGACACGATCACCGGGCGACACCTCGACGACCGGGCGTCGTTGAAGCCGTCGACGCGCCCGCCGTCGGGGGTGCTCGAGGTCCGCGGTGCCTCTGCCCACAACCTGCGCGACGTCGACGTCGACATCCCGCTCGGTGTGCTGGTGGTCGTCACCGGCGTCGCCGGGTCGGGCAAGAGCTCGTTGATCCATGGCTCGGTCTCCGGTCGCGACGGCGTCGTCACCGTCGACCAGACCTCGATCCGCGGCTCGCGACGGAGCAATCCGGCGACCTACACCGGGTTGCTCGAACCGATCCGCAAAGCGTTCGCCAAGGCCAACGGCGTCAAGCCGGCGCTGTTCAGCGCCAACTCCGAGGGGGCCTGCCCGACCTGCAACGGCGCCGGGGTGATCTACACCGATCTGGCGATGATGGCCGGCGTCGCCACCACCTGCGAGGACTGCGAGGGCCGCCGGTTCCAGGCGGCGGTGCTCGAGTACCGGCTCGGCGGACGGAACATCGCCGAGGTGTTGGCGATGTCGGTGACCGACGCCGAACCGTTCTTCGCCGCCGGTGAAGCACGCACGCCCGCAGCGCACGCGATCCTCGGCCGGCTGGCCGACGTCGGCCTCGGCTACCTCAGCCTCGGTCAACCGCTGACCACCCTCTCCGGCGGGGAGCGCCAACGGCTCAAACTCGCCACCCAGATGGCCGACAAGGGCGAGGTGTACGTCCTCGACGAGCCGACCAGCGGACTTCACCTGGCGGACGTCGAGCATCTGCTCGGGCTGCTCGACCGGTTGGTCGATTCGGGCAAGTCGGTGATCGTGATCGAGCACCACCAGGCGGTGATGGCCCACGCCGACTGGATCGTCGATCTCGGGCCGGGGGCGGGACACGACGGAGGGCGGGTCGTGTTCGAAGGGACGCCCTCCGAGCTCGTCGCCGCCGGCTCGACGCTGACCGGCGAGCACCTGGCGAGCTACGTCCTCGCGCCGCCGAGCGGATCGGTCAAGCGGAACGGCCGGCGGTGAGCCGGACCTGGAGCTGCTTCAGCGCGTCCCATTCGCCGATCGCCGCCAACCGTGCCTGACGCGGCCAGCTGCTCGTGTCGTGCATCCGGTTGCGGCTGTCGGCCCGGGTCAGGATCTCGGCCAGCGACTCCGCGGGCGAGGCTCCGAGCGAGGCCCAGGAGGTGATCCCCGCTGCATGGAGCACGCGTGCGAGCGCTGGACCGATCCCTTCGACGACCGTCAGGTCGTCCTGCTCGATCCGTTTGCCGAACGCCGCAGCAGCACCCGTCAGATCGGGACCGACGACGAGAGGCGAGACCGGCGAAGCCGGCGACCTGTGCTCGGGAGGCGGGGGCCGAGCGCTCTGCCTGCACCGTTTCGAGCGCAGCGACTCGCCCGAGCAGTTCGTCGCGTTCTTCGGTCATCTCCCGCAGTCGGCCGGCGAGGACCATTCCCTCCGCCTCGTTGGCGATCGCCGTGGTGTGATCCCGCTGGCAGCGCACGTTGCGCAGCATCCATCCGACGACGCCGCCGAGGAGGGCGAAGCCGAGCGCCCAGATGAAGAACTTGGCGAGGGTGTAGGACATCGTCGTGCGGTCCTTTCGGACGTGCCGGTCGAGGGTTCTCCGGCGGGCGAGGGCGGAGCGGCGTTAGCCGTCCGCCAGAGGTTCGGAGGTCGCTGAACCGCCTGCCGCCGGTCCGGGAGCTGGACCGCAGGCGTGCAGGGCGATGTCGCGCACGCCCCAGATCTCGCGCACGGTTCGCTCCAATCCGGCTGGATCGGCGACCGGGAAGATGCACCGCAGAATCCCGTCCTGTCCGGAGAACGAGGCGGTGACCCGCCCGTACCCGGCGGTCGCCGCAGCCCGTTCGGCCCGCTCGGTGAGGTCGTCTTCGACCCACGGGACCATCACCAGCGCGCCGAGGAGGAACAGGCCGACGAAAGCTGCCGCGCCTCGCGCCAGGATGCGACTGTTTCGGTGAAGATCGACATGCACGAACGAATCACCTGACCTATTGACGAACGTCGAATCAGGAGGCGACCCGACCTTGTCAGACCTGGCGCTGGGGTGGCAAGCCCTGGCGGCCGCCCACGGTGTGACGAGCGTCACTCCACGTCTTTGGACCAGAGGATTTGGCGCCTGTACGGCCTGTCGCCGGGGGCCGCGCCGCTGCGTCACCCGTTCGGCGGGACTACTCGCCTCCTGGTTGGGGAACCCTGTCGACAGTTCGACCGGGAGGAGCATCGATGCAGGACGAACCGACCACCGATCTGAGTGGCAGCGAGGGCACGACGATCACCGAGGTGCTCGACGCGTACGGCGCCGCCGGCTTCTCCGGATCGTTCTCGATCACCGACGAGGCGGCGGTCGAGTGCTTGGCCTGCCGAGCGACGATCGAGCCGGAGCGGATCCGGATGAGCTCGCTGCGACGGATGGAGGGCGAGTCCGATCCCGCCGACATGCTGGCGATCGTCGCCATCACCTGCCCGAACTGCCAGTCGCGAGGCACCGCCCTGCTCGGGTACGGCCCGATGGCGACGAGCGAGGAGGCAGCGGTGCTGACCGCCTTGCGCGACCATCGCGACGACAGCGAACTGCCGGGCAACTCCGCTCCCGGCGAGGCGTCGGGCGACGAGGTCGTCAACTAGCGGCAGCGATCGGGCGACCACTGCAGGCGTCGACGAGGTCCGCTCCCGCCCGTGCGATCTGGGCACCCGTCAGCGGTCGGTGGAACAACAACGACAAGGTCAGCACCGGCGCACCGTGGATGTCGCGCACCGCCGCCGAGATCGTGTTCACCCGGTAGTGCCGACGGGGCTCGAAGGTCTCCGGCAACCGCTGCCCGGCTGCCAGCTCGCCGAGCAGCAACTCGAGCGCGTCGCGGCCGGCGGCCGACAACGCGTCCTGTTCCAGCGCGCCGAGCGCGGCGCGGAACCCTGCCGACGTCTGATCGTCGCGGTGGACGTCGTACCCTCGCCGGCGGATCGTCGCCAGCAACCGGTGGAGTTCGTCGCGGGTGGCCGCCGGCGCTCGACCGATCCAGCCCTCGACCACCGACGGCGCCGCCCAGGCGGCGTGGATCGCGCCGAACGGCGGGCTGAACGGGATCCGTTGGCCGAGATGAGCGCTCGCCTCGCCGCTGGGCGGCGCGCTCCAGTCGACGACGGTGATCGCTCCATCGGCGACCGTCGAGGCGACCGCCTCCGCCTCGTGGGTCGCGCCGAGCGCAGCGATCCGCGATCGGGCCTGCACGGCGTCGGGCATCGCCTGCGCCGCTGCCTCACCGATCACCACCAGTCCCGGGCCGAGGGTGAACGTCTTGCCGGTCGGCGAGCGCAGCAGGGCACCTCGGGCGACGAGCACGCTGGTGATCGCATGGCAGGTCGCCAAGCTGAGCCCGAGCTCGCCGGCGATCTCGGTCAACGTCAGAGGCTCCTCGGGTCGGGCGGCGAGCAGCCCGACGATGTCGAGCACCCGCTCCGTCGGCGGCGACGGGGAGCGGGCGCTCACCGCTCGACGACGCCGTAGACGTCGGCGACATCCACCACGTTGCGCATCGGCCGGCCCGCCAGCCGTCGCTCGAGGTTGTCGCAGAACAGCTCCCAGACCCCCTCCATGTAGCCCTCGAGCGAGGCGGAGGAGTGCGGCGAGATCTGCAGATTGGGGGCGGTCCACAGCGGATCGTCGGCATCGAGCGGCTCGTGTTTGGCGACGTCGATCGCCGCCCCACGGAGCTGACCGGACACGAGCGCAGCGAGGAGTGCCTCTTCGTCGACCGACGAACCGCGCCCGACGTTGACGAACACCGCGCCCTTCGGCAGCGCGGCGAACACCGCCGCGCCGAACAGGTCGGCGTTGGCCGGGGTCCCGGGGACGGCAGCGACCAGCGCGTCGCAGCCGGCGGCGACGGCGAGCAAGTCGTCGGGGTGGCGGAGCTCGGCGACGCCGGGCGGGATCGCGGCGGCGTCGGCCGGAGTCCGTCGCACGCCGATCACGCGCAGCCCGAGCCCGGCGAGTCGCCAGGCGATCTCGGCCCCGATCGCGCCGAGCCCGACCACGGCGACGGTGCGGCCGGCGACGAGCGAGCCGGTGGCCGAGCGCCAGATCCGTTGGCGCTGCTGGTCCTGGTGGACCGGGAGACGCTTGTAGATCGACAGCAGCTGGGCGACGACCCACTCGGCGATCGGTGGTGCGGCGACCCCGGCGGCGTTGGTCACGGTCACCCCCTCGACCCCGGAGGCGACGAAGTGTCCGACTCCGGAGCCGATCCCCTGGACCCAGTCGAGTTCGGGGGCGACGGTGGTCAGCCCGAGCGGCAGGTTGAGGCTGAGCACCGCCGTCGCCCGGGCGAAGGCGGCTCGCTGGGCCTCGGTCAGGGTCTCGCTCCCGGCGGCGGCCTGCTGCGGGCGTTCGGTGCGCTCGACGAGCACCTCGTGCGGCACCTCGTAGGGCTCGAGCACCAGCTCGACCGCAGGGAAGCGGCGGGTGAACTCGTCGTGGTCGATCGTCGGGTAGAGCCCGGCGAAAGCGACGAGGGCGACGGTCCGGTTCATCGAAACTCCATCGTTGAGGTCGGTCGGGCGCCGGTCGGCAGGCTGCCGAGTCGCGCTCCGTTGTCGGCGCTGATCACCTCGCCGGTGATCGCCCTGGCGAGATCGGAGACGAGGAAGGTCGCCATCGGCACGAGCTCGTCGACGGTGCAGGTCCGCCCGAGCGGGATCCGCGCGGCGAGCTCGGCGAACCGGTCGGGCGGGATCACCGCGGCGACCTCGGGCGTGTAGGTCGTGCCCGGTGCGAGGGCGTTGACCCGGATCGCGAACGCACCGAGCTCGACCGCCAGCGTGCGGGTGAGGTGGTCGATCCCGGCCTTCGCCGCGCCGTAGGCGGCGAGCGTCGGTGCCGGTCGGGATGCTTCGCCGGACGTGATGTTGAGGATCGCCCCGCCGCCGGCCGCGACCATCGCCCGGGCTTCGGCCTGGCAGCACAGGATCGTCGCCAGCAGGTTCCGCTCGACGACGGCGGCGAGATCGACAGCCGCCGTGTCGAGCAGCGCCGCAGCCCGCCGGCCGCCCATCATCCCGACGTTGTTGACCGCGATGTCGAGCCGTCCGCGACGGGCGACCACCGCCTCGACCATCGCCGCCACCGCCTCGGGATCGCGCACGTCGGCGGCCAGCGGCCAGGCCGACCGTCCGAGCCGGGCGACCGTCGCCGCCGCTCGCTCGCCATCGATGTCGACCACCGCCACGTCGGCCCCGGCGTCGACCAGACCGGCTGCGAGCTCGGCGCCGATCCCTCCGCCGGCCCCGGTGACCAGGGCAACCCTTCCGGTCAGATCGATCTGCAACACCCGGTCACCTCCCCCTCCGGCGGCGGCGCTGCGAGAGCGCGCCCGTCCGGCTTGCCAACGCCACACATTTCGTCGAATATTAGAAACATGACTTCGAATTGTCAAAGCCGAGCCGAGCTGGAGACGGCGCTCACCCCGCTCGTCGATGCGCTCCGCGCCGACGGCTACGACCTCGTCGCCGAGCCGCGCGCCGACCGCTCCGCCCACCTCGTGGTCTCGGCCGGACCCGACGCCTGCGCCGATTGCCTCGTGCCTCCGACGTTGTTCGAGTCGATCTGCGCTGATCGGCTGTCGGCGGAGTTCGGCGGTCGGTGGACGGTCAGCGTCGACTACCCGACGGCGTCGGCGGCAGGCCGATGAGCGCGGCTGCGGTCGAGCTGGCGGATGATTCCGCGGAGGCGATGTGGTCCCTCGCCGCCGAGCACGGCTGGGGCGACGGGCTCCCGCTGATCGCTCCCACCGAGGACCGGGTGGCGGCGATGCTCGACGGCTGTGGAGGAGATCCCGACGAGGTGCTCGGGGTGCTCCCGCCCCGCTCCGGTTTGGCGACGCGCCGAGCGGTGGCGGCGAACGCGGTGATGGCCGGGTGCCTCCCGTCATCGATGCCGGTGCTCGTGGCGGCAACCAAGGCGCTGGCGTCCCCGCAGCTGAACCTGCGCGGGATCAACGCCACCACCCATCCGGTCGCTCCCCTGCTGATCGTCCACGGACCGATCGCCGAGCACGCCGGGTTCAACGCCGGGATCGGCGCGTTCGGACCGGGCAACCGGGCGAACGCCACGGTCGGCCGCGCCGTGCGGTTGCTGTTGCTCCACATCGCCGGGGCGACCCCCGGGATCGGCGACGCTTCCTCCCAAGGACAACCGGCGAAGTACGCCTACTGCGTTGCCGAGAACATCGCCCGCAGCCCGTGGGAGGCCTACCACCACAGCGTCGGGGTCGACGCCGACAGCGCGGTGACGATCCACTGCGGCGAGGGTCCGCACAACGTCCACGACATGGAGGCCGAGGAGCCGACGCTGATCCTCGACAAGGCGGCGTCCGTCGCCGCGACCCTCGGCTCGAACAACGGGCCGGTCAGCGAAGCCGAGTTCTTCGTCATCCTCGGGCCGGAACACGCTCACACGATCGCCGCCGCCGGCTGGTCGCGCACCGACATCAGCCACTATCTCTACGAACGGGCCCGGCTGCCGATGGGCCTGCTCCGTCGCCACTTCGAGTCGAACCTGTGGCGGCCGTGGCAGCTCGCCCTCGGCGACGACGAGCCGATGCCGTTGGTCGAGGACCCGTCCCACTTCAAGGTGGTCGTCGTCGGCGGCGCCGGCAAGCAGTCCTGTCTCGTCCCCAGCTGGGGTGTCACCCGCAGCGTCACCGTCCCGATCGAGGAGAAGTCATGACCATCCGGATCATCGATCCCTGCGGCGAGACCGGCACCGTCGGCCGCACCGCCAGCGCTCCGTTCCCGACCCTCGCCGGCAAGCGGATCGGGGTGCTCGACAACGGCAAGACGAACGCCTGGCTGTTGCTCAACGAGATGGCCCGCCTGCTCGCCGAGCGCACCGGCGCCACGCTCGGCACGGCGATCGCCAAGCGGACGGCTGCCGAGCCCTGCGAGCAGCCGACGCTCGAGGCCGTGCTCGCCGGCGCCGATCTGGTGCTCACCGGCTCCGCCGACTGCGGGTCGTGCACCTCGTGGAGCATCTACGACGTCGACCAGCTCGAACGTGCCGGGACGCTGGCGATCGGGATCACGACCACCGCCTTCGCCGGGCTCTCGGCCCAGGTGGCAGCGACGCTCGGCCTTCCTTCCGCACGGATCTGCGCCGTCCCCCACCCGCTCGGTGGAATCGACGACGACGCGGTCAGGGCCCTCGCCGCCGGGGCAGTCGAACAGTTGCTCCGGCTGGCGACGACGTAGCCGCCTGCCAACGGTGGCCGTCGTTCAGGCGGCCTCGTCGAGGCGGAGTCTGCCGAAGCGGAGGGTGGTGCCCAGCGCCGTCGACCGGGCGCGTCCGTCGTTGAGGGTCAGCTCGGCTCCGACGAGGGTGAGCAGTCCGACGGCGCCGCCGACGGCGATCAGCACCAGCGCGGTGCCCACGCTCGGCTGGAGCAGCGCCACCGAACCGGCAGCAGCGGCCCACGTGATCTGGCCGGCGCCGTCGTAGCCGAGCATCGACAGCTGGCGTCCACGCTCGTCCGGGATCGACTGCACGCTCTGATCGCGGACCTGTTTGCAGAGGTTGCCGGTGAGCCCGATCGCCACTGCGGCGACGGCCAGGGCCGGGAGACGGGGCCAGCCGGCGGCGATCGCAGCGCACACCGTCGTCACCGCCACGGCCAGCGCACACGTGCTGCTGCCGACGCCGATCCGGCGGAGCGTCCGCGGTCCGGCAACCGTGCCGAGCCCGCTGCCGAGGCTGAGGCAGGCACCGAGCGCGAGCAACGATCCGATCCCGCCGCCACCGGCGTCGCTCGACCCGACCGCGATCAGGCCGACGACGACACCGGTGGCGGCACGGCTGGCGACCGCCGCCCAGCCGCTGGCGCGGCGGGCGAACCGGGAGGGGAACAGGTCCCGCCCCGGCAGCGAGTCGACCGGCACCACGGCCGGCCCGCTCGGTCGGACCAGTCGAACGGCGACGATGAACAGCCCGGCTGCGACGAGCAGGCACGCTCGGAGGGGAAGCACGACGACCAGCCCGGCGGTGAGCACGCTGGCGAGGCCCCCGGCGATGATCGACGCCCGGTTGAGGCGGGCGTTCGCCTCCAATCGTTCGTTCGTCGAGCGGACGACGGAGGCCATCCGCGAGAACATCGCCACCGTGTGCGCCTTCTGGCAGGCGAGGAGGGCGAACACCACCGCGTAATGCACCGGCGTGCCGAGGGTCGCGGCGAGCAGGCCGACCAGGCCGACGCGGGCGACGAAGCACGCTGAGAGGACCGTCGACGGGCAGCGCCGGCCGCGTCCGAACAGCCAGCCGAGCGCAGGAGCGGCGATCGCGAACGGGATCATCGCCAGCAGCAGGTAGCGGGTCAGACCGGCGGCGCCGTCGCTCCCGGTTCGTCCGCTGACGACACCGCCGACGATGCAGATCGCAACCGAGGACGTGCCGGCGGAGTGGAGCGCATGGGCGAGGATCAGTTGCCGCTCCCGGCCACTTCCCACCCACCACGCCGAACGGACACGACGGGGGAGGGGCTCGGCGAGTACGCCGATCGGGGAGGGGGGTTGCACCGTCGCATGGTCGGGGGCCGGCCGCGCTAAGTCGGCGTTTTCTGTGTGACGGTCTGATGACGGCGGACCGATGAGTCACATGATCCACCCGAGCTCGTCATCGATCCGGCACATCGTCGTCGGATCTTCTCGTTCATGCGCCAAGCTGGTGAGATGGCAATCAAGGTGCTCGTCGTGGAGGACGACGACGCGGTTCGTCTGCTGCTCCGCCTGTTGCTCGAGGACGAGGGCTACCAGGTGATCGAGGCGAGCGACGGCCGCCGGGCGGTCGACCGGTTCGCGCTCGAACCGGCTCAGCTGGTGCTGCTCGACGTCCGCCTGCCGGAGCTCAACGGGTTCGACGTCTGTCGCACCCTGCGGGCGACCACCGACGCTCCGATCGTGATGCTCACCGCCCAGGACGACAGCCATGACGTCGTCGCCGGGCTCGAAGCGGGTGCCGACGACTACGTCACCAAGCCGTTCGTCGACAAGGAGCTGCTCGCCCGGATCCGCGCCCAGCTGCGCCGTTCGACCCGCGGGACCAAGGGTGATCCCTCGATCGTGATCGACGATCTCGAGATCCGCCCGGCCGAGGGAGCGGTGCTCAAGCGAGGCGCGCCGGTGAATCTCACCCGCACCGAGTACCACCTGCTCCGCTACCTGGCCGACAACGCCAACATCCTGCTCACCCGCGAGCGCCTGCTCGAGCAGGTCTGGGGCTACGACCACAGCGGTGACGGACGGTTGGTCGACGCGCACATCCGCCGGTTGCGGACCAAGGTCGAAACCGAGCCGGCGCGGCCGCAGATCGTCCAGACGGTCCGCGGCCTGGGGTACAAGCTGGTGCGACCCTGAACCGCCGCCGACCCGGGCTGCGGGCGCGAACGGCGATGGCGTATGCCTTGCTCGGATTGCTGCTCTCGCTCGTCCTCGCCGTGCTCACGATCCAGGTCGCCCGGCGGGTGCTGCTCAGCCAACGCCAGGAATCGGCGATCCGCCAGGCGATCGCCAACGCCACCGTCGTCCGCTCGGTGCTCACCGACCCGGGGACCGACCTGCGCCAGGTGCTCGTCTCGCTCGACGCGTCGACGCCGGCCCGCCCGCTGCTCCAGATCGGCGAGGACTGGTACGCAGCGACGGTCGAGATCGGACGCGACGACGTTCCCGAGTCGCTCGCCGAGCTGCTCGACGAGTCACCGGCCGGCGTCCAACGAATCCGCCGCTCGTCGACCAACTACATCGTCACCGGGATCTCGGTACCGGCGGTCGACGCCCGCTACTACGAGCTCGCCTCGCTCAACGAGCTCGACCGGACGATGCTCGCCCTGACCTACACCCTCGCCGCGGCAGCGGCGATCACCAGCCTGGCGGCGGCCGCGACCGGCTGGTGGGCGAGCGGACGGGTGATCCGCCCGCTCGGCGATGTCGCCGGTGCGGCGCGTTCGATCAGCCAGGGAGACCTCAACACCCGGCTGCCGACGACCGACCGCGAACTGACGCCGTTGACCTCGGCGTTCAACGACATGGCCGAAGCGCTCCAGCACCGCATCGAACGAGAGACGAGGTTCACCTCCGACGTCAGCCACGAGCTGCGCAACCCGCTGACGGCGATCACCGCGGCGGTCAACCTGGCGCAGCGGACCGATGATCCGGAGCGGATGAAGATGGCCCTCGGAATGGTCGATTCACGCGTCGATCACCTCCGCCGGTTGGTCCTCGACCTGCTCGAGATCTCCCGCTTCGACGCCGGCGCGACCGAGCTCGATCTCCAGCCGACCGACCTCAGGATGCTGCTCGACGAGGTCGCCGACCACCATCAGCTCCCGGCCGAGGTGATCCGTTGCGAACTGCCGGCGAGCACGCTGGTGCTGCTCGACCGCCGGCGCGTCGAACGGGTGCTGACCAACCTGATCGTCAACGCGACCAACTATGCCGACGGCCCGACCCTCGTCGCCGCGCGGGTCGCCGGCGAGTCGATCGAGCTCGTCGTCGAGGACTGCGGACCGGGCGTCGCCCCCGACGAGCGGGAGGCGATCTTCGGTCGGTTCCACCGCGGTCGGGCGGCGAATGTGCCCGACCGGCCGAGCGGCACCGGGCTCGGCCTGGCGTTGGTCGAGGAGCACGTCCGATTCCACGGCGGCCAGATCCGGGTCGAGGACTCGGCCTGCGGAGGAGCCCGGTTCGTCGTCGAGCTGCCGCGGAGGACGCCGTGACCGCCCGATCGCTCGGCGGCCGGCTCGCCGCCGCCCTCGCCGGGGTGTTGCTCGTCCTCGCCGGGTGCTCCCTGCCGGTCGACGACGAGGCACGCCCTGTCGACGTCTCCAAACTGCCGCCGCTGCTCGCCGCTCCGCCGGTGAGCAGCGCGCCCGGCGGCTCGACGACCAGCACCACGCCGGGGCCGGGATCGTCGTCGACGCCGTACTCGGTCTGGTTCATCGCCGGAGAGGGGCTGGATCGGGCTACCCGCTGGCTCGAGCTCGCCTCGAGCTACACCGATGTCCTCGGGGAGTTGGCCGCCGGACCGACCGCGGAAGAGATCGAGGACCATTCCTGGCGCAGTGCGCTGACACCGGAGACGGTGCTCGGCGTCGCGCTCAGCGGTGGGGTGGCGACGGTCGATCTCGACCCGGGCTTCTCCGAGACGGTGGCGATCGATCAGATGCTGGCGATCGGTCAGATGGTGTTGACCCTGACCGGTTATCCGGGAATCGGTCAACTCCGTCTGACGATCGCCGGGGAGCCGATCCAGATCCCGCTGCCCGACGGCTCGCAGGTCGAGCGGGCCGTGTCGCGCGAGGACTTCGACGAGCTCGGCGCCCCCGACTGACGCGGGGGCGAGCGATCAGTCGTCGATGCCGCCGGCCCCGCCGGCGATCGCCCCGGCGTGCACCGGGGTCTGACCGACCACCGCCGGCTGCGAGGTGGGCTTGCGATCGTTGGCCCGCATGATCAGTTCGATGTGGTTGGCGACGATCCGGAGCTCGTGGACCTCTTCGCCGTCCTCGTGGAAGGTGCGGTCCTCGAGCCGGCCGCGGATCGCGATCCGGTCGCCGATGAACAGGCGCGAGCCGAACTCACCGGGCTGACCGAAGGCGTCGAACTCGACCCGGTCGAACCGCCCGCTGACGTCGTCGTGGACCTTGATCTTGACCACGGTCCGGGCCCCGTTTCCCGGACGAAAGGGTCGTTCGAGCACTTCGCCGACTATCGCCACCACATTCATCGCGCACCAGCCCCACGGTTTACGTTGTGGATCGGATGTTAGCTATCGGCGACTTTCGTGCGAAGGGGCCGCGAACGAATCGTTCGTCCGGCCCTCACCCCAGTGAGGCAGCGGTGCTCCCGCCCACCGGCATCGATGCCATCCCGAGCTTGCGGTGGTCCCACGAACGGATCCGCTCGACGTCGACGCGGACGGCGACCCGCTTGCGCAGCATCCCTTCGACGAACGGGCGCATCTCCTCGGTGTACTCGCCGGTGTAGCGCTCCCAGACGCTGACACCGACCGCCCAGATCTCGTCCGGATCCTCGCTGATCGTCGCCGTTCCCTCGAGCGAGACGCCGCGCAACTGGTCGTAGGTGTCGCCGGCTTCGATCATGCAGGCGATGTTCGGATCGCGGCGAAGGTTGACGACCTTCTGGGCCGCCGCCTTGGTCTCGAACCAGATCACCCCGTCGATCACGGCGTACCACATCGCCACCAGGTGCGGACGGCCGGTCGGGCCGTTGGTCGCCATCGTCGCCGTCCGGCTCTCGACGATGAACCGGGCGATCTCGTCATCCGTCATCGTGATCTGCGCCCGTTGGTTCGTGCCCATCGTCGTTGTCCTCCCGTCGCCGTTCCGGCTCGGATGACCGTAGACCGCGCCGGCTCGCCCGGCTCACCCGGGGGTCCTCCAGCCGTCGAACCACCGCGGTGCGATCCGACGCACCGCTCATCGGGCGTTCGGCCGAGGTCGGTCAGACCTCGACGATCGGACGGAGGGTCAGCTGCGGATGGTCGCGCTGCAACCGCTCGAGCCGGTAGCGGTTCTCGAACAACGCCAGCAGGGTGCCGTCGGCACGCTCGACGAGCCGGATCCCGCCGATCTCGCGCAGCTTCTGCAGCGACGCCTGGTCGGTCCGCCGGGCGACCTGGATCCCGTTCGTGGTCAGCTCGACGTCGACCCCGTACTCGGCCCGCATCCGGTGGGTGAACACGTCCATCTGCAGTTGGCCGACGGTGGCGACGATCGGCCGGGAACTGTTCTGGTCCTCGAGCAACGCTTGGATCACGCCCTCGGCGTCGAGCTGCTCGACACCGGTGCGGAACTGCTTCGACTTCGACACGTCGAGCGGGCGGGCGGTGGCGAACACCTCCGGCTCGAAGCGCGGCAACGGCGGGAACTCGACCGCCTTGCCGGTGAACACCGTTTCCCCGATCCGCAGATTGCGGGCGTTGACGAGGGCGACGACGTCCCCGGGAAAGGCCTCGTCGACCGTGTCCCGCTCCTGGCCGAGGACGGAGGCTGCGTGCTTGGTCGTGACCACCCTGCCGTTCGACGACTGGGTCAGCGGCTCGCCGCGTTCGAACCGGCCGGAGCAGACCCGGATGAACGCCATCTGATCGCGATGGGAGGGGTCGACGTTGGCCTGGATCTTGAACACGATCCCGGCGAACGGTGCGTCGAGCGGCCGTTCGTTGCCGGCGTTGTCCTCCCGCGGTGTCGGCGAGGGAGCGATCGTCACCAGCGCCTCGAGCAGCTGGCGGACGCCGACGTTGGTCAACGCCGAGCCGGCGTAGACGGCGGAGAGGTGGCCCCCGGCGAACATCGCCCGGTCCCAACCGCCGTCGGTCGCACCGAGCAGCTCGCACTCCTCGTAGGCCTGCTCCCACCACTTCCCACCGAGCGCTGCGGCGTCGTCGCCCTTGAACCGCTCCTCGGCGCCGATCAGTGCGCCGCGGGCGGTGCGGTCGGAGCGGATCAGCTCGCGGGTGGCGACGTCGAGCAAGCCGATCAACTCCCCCGCCTGGCCGACCGGCCAGACCATCGGGGCGACCTGCAACTGCAGCGTCTGGGCGATGTCGTCGGCGAGCTCGAGCGGGGTCAATCCGGGACGGTCCTGCTTGTTGAGGAAGGTCAGGATCGGCGTGTTGCGCGAACGGCAGACCTCGAACAGCTTCCTGGTCTGCGGTTCGATCCCCTTCGCCGAGTCGAGGACCATCACCGCCGCGTCGACCGCAGTCAGGACGCGATAGGTGTCCTCCGAGAAGTCGCGGTGGCCGGGCGTGTCGAGCAGGTTGAGGACGCAGTCGCCGTAGGGGAACTGGAGCACCGTCGACGAGACCGAGATGCCGCGCTCGCGTTCCATCTCCATCCAGTCCGAGCGGGCCCCGGCGCGCCCGCCGCGAGCCTTCACGGCCCCGGCCGACTGGACCACCCCGGCGTACAGCAGCAACTTCTCGGTCAGCGTGGTCTTGCCCGCATCCGGATGGCTGATGATCGCGAACGATCGGCGGCGCGCCGCTTCGCGGAGCACGTCGGAGGCGCGACCGTCGGAACTCACCCGATCGACGCTATCGGGCAGGCCACGACGCCCGCCCGGCGAACCGGCGGCGCTGGTCGCCCGGCGAGGGTCGCCTAGGGTACGGCCAGTGCGAGAGATCGTCGTGTTCAGCGGGAGCGCCCATCCGCAGCTCGCACAGCGGATCTGCGAGCGGCTCGAAGTTCCGTTGTCACCGACGTCGATCGACCGGTTCAGCAACGACTGCCTCCAGGTCCAGCTGCAGACCAACTGCCGCCAACGCGACGTCTATCTCATCCAGCCGCTCGTCCCGCCGACCCAGGAGCACCTGATGGAGCTGCTGTTGATGCTCGACGCCGCGCGGTGCCTCGGCGGCGCAGATCACGGCGGTGATCCCACACTTCGCCTATGCCCGCTCGGACAAGAAGGACGCGCTCGCGGATCTCGCTCGGCGGTCGCCTCGTCGCCGACCTGCTGATCACCGCCGGAGCCAAGCGGGTGATCACGATGGCGCTGCACGCCCCGCAGGTCCACGGGTTCTTCGGGGTACCGGTCGACCACCTGACCGCGATCGGCGAACTCGCCGACCACTTCCGCGGCAGCGACCTGTCGAACGCGGTGGTCGTCTCGCCCGATCTCGGCAACGCCAAGACCGCCACCCAGTTCGCCCGGTTGCTCGGCGTACCGGTCGCCGCCGGGAGCAAGCAGCGGTTGGCCGACGACCGGGTCGTGATCGACGCGATCGTCGGCGACGTCACCGGCCGGCGGGCGATCGTGCTCGACGACGAGATCGCCACCGGCGGATCGATCATCGAGCTGATCGACAAGCTGCAGCGCCGAAGGATGCCCGCAGATCTCGGTCGCCTGTACCCACGGATTGTTCTCCGGCTCCGCGGTCGAGCGTCTGCGTGGCCATCCGGCGATCGACGAGCTCGTCACCACCGACACCGTGCCGCCGCCGACCGCTGCCTGGCCGGAGCTGCGGGTCCGCTCCGTCGCCGCGCTGTTCGCCGAGGCGATCTACCGCAGCCACGTCGGCGAATCCGTCAGCAGCCTGTTCGATGGGGTCGATCCGACCTACGCCCCGCCGCAACAACGCCTGTTCGGCTGAGCTGCGCGCCGCCGGCCCGTCCGCAGCGCGGCGCCACCCCGACTAGCGTGTCGTCGCCATGGGGATCAGCACTGTTGCGGACATCGTCCGCGTCCACCGGGCGGAGCGCGCCGATCTGACGGCCTTGATCTCGGGTGACCGGCGGGTCAGCTGGGCCGAGTTGTACGAGCGGTCGTGCCGCGTCGCCGCTGCGCTCGCGCGCCGCCGGCATCGGCCCGCAGGACCGCGTCGCCTTTCTCGACAAGAACGGGATCGAACACTTCGAGGTGTTCTTCGGCGCTGCGCTGCTCAACGCCGTCTGCGTCGACATCAACTGGCGGCTGGCTCCGCCGGAGGTCGGCTACATCGTCGACGACGCCGAGGCGAAGGTGCTCGTCGTCGGCCCCGACTTCGTCCCCGTGCTCGACGCGATCGACGGTGGGCTGGCGACGGTGACGACGACGGTCGTGATCGGCGGTCACCCGAAGCACACCGATTACGAGGAGTGGGTCGCCTCGGCCGAACCGATCGATCCGCAGATCACCTCCGAGCCGACCGACGTCGCGTTCCAGCTGTACTCGTCGGGAACGACCGGTCGCCCGAAAGGCGTGATGTTGTCGAACGACAACTTCTTCGGTCTGCTGCCGTTGGCCAAGGACATCTGGGAGCTCACCCCGACGGCGGTGAACATGGTGGCGATGCCGCTGTTCCACATCGGTGGCGGCGGGTGGGCGCTGGCCGGGATGTACGAGGGGGCGACCTCGGTGGTCATCCGCGACTTCGACCCGTCGGCACTGGTCCGCCTGATCGGTGAGGAGCGGATCACCCACGGGTTCGTCGTGCCCGCCGTGCTCCAGTTCACCCTGATGGCACCGAACCTGTCGGAGGGCGACTTCTCCAGCCTGGAGGTGCTCGTCTACGGGGCCTCGCCGATCTCCGAGGAC
This sequence comes from uncultured Actinomycetes bacterium, assembly GCA_963754705.1. Taxonomy (GTDB): domain Bacteria; phylum Actinomycetota; class Acidimicrobiia; order Acidimicrobiales; family Ilumatobacteraceae; genus JAWKHV01. Next base: position 705,059 of record CAVWGZ010000001.1, read on the forward strand.
GTCCTCGCCAAGTCGCTGACGACCTTCGGGTGCAAGTTCTGGCAGGCCTACGGGCTGACCGAGACGACCGGAGCGATCGTCAACCTCCCGCCCGCCGACCACCAGCTCGACGGCCCGAACCGTCATCGGCTGCGCTCGTGCGGTCTGCCCGGGCCGGGGGTCGAGCTGAGGATCGTCGACGCCGCGACCCACGAAGACGTCCCGCAAGGCGCGGTGGGTGAGATCTGGGTCCGTTCCCCGCAGGTGATGCTCGGCTACTGGCATCAACCGGGGGAGACGGCGAAGGCGATCGTCGACGGATGGTTCCGCACCGGCGACGCCGGCTATCTCGACGCAGATGGCTACCTCTACATCCACGACCGGGTGAAGGACATGATCGTCTCCGGTGGGGAGAACATCTATCCGGCGGAGATCGAGAACGTCCTGATGGGTCATCCCGGCGTCGGTGACGCGGCGGTGATCGGGGTGCCGTCGGAGCGTTGGGGTGAAACGGTCAAAGCAGTCGTCGTCCGGGCTGCGGCGAGCGAGGTCGGCACCGAGGAGCTGATCGAGTACTGCCGCGAACGACTGGCCAAGTTCAAGTGCCCGACGAGCGTCGACTGGGTCGACGCCCTGCCGCGCAACCCGACCGGCAAGGTGCTCAAGAAAGACCTCCGCGCTCCCTACTGGGAAGGCCGCACGCGCAACGTCAACTGACGGCGCGCGCCGCAGCGGTGGCGGTCAGAGCAGGATGTCGGCGAGGGTGCGCCAGTCCTCGAGCGGGATCGCCGTGTCGCCGCGCAGTGCCTGGATGCAGACGTGGTCGGCTCCGGCATCGAGGTGGGAGGTCACCCGGTCGGCGATCTGCTCCGGTGTACCCCAGGCAACGAGGGCATCGACCAGCCGGTCGGCCGGGTTCTTCGGATCGGCCCAGTCGTCCGGATCGAGGCCCATCCGGACGAGGTTGTTCTGGTAGTTCGGCGCTCGCAGGTAAGCGGTCAGGTGGCCGCGAGCGATCGCCCGGGCCTCGGACGGATCGGTCGAGAGCACGACCATCTGCTCCGGCGCGAGCAACGCCTCCTCGCCGATCACCGAGCGGGCGAAGGCGGTGTGCTCCGGAACGGTGAGGTACGGATGGGCTCCCTGGGCGCGGGTCGCCGCCGTCTCCAGCATCTTCGGCCCCAGCGCGGCGAGCACCCGCGACGGCGGCTCGGCCGGCGCGACCGAGACGTACATCGCCGCGTCCATCTCGTCGAGGTACTCGCGCATGTGGGCCAGCGGCTTGGAGTAGGTGTGCTTGCGCAACCGCTCGACCAGATGATGGTGGCTGACCCCGAGCCCGAGCAGGAAGCGCCCGTCGTACCCCTCGGCGAGGGTCTTCTGGCACGCTGCGGTGGTCATCGGATCACGGGCGTAGATGTTGGCGATCCCGGTCGCCAGGCGGAGCGTGCCGGTCGCCCCGAGCAACGCTCCGGCGAGGACGAACGGGTCGCGCCCGACGGTCTCGGGGAGCCACAGCGTGGAGTAACCGAGCGACTCGATCTCCCCTGCCGCCCGGCAGCATTCGGCGAGCGGGTGCCCGTCGAACGCGCCGGTCCAGATCCCGATCCTGCCGATGTCGATCTTCATCCCTGCATTGTGCGCCGCCGCGCCACGACGCCGCGCATCAGTGATTCTCGGCGGGGTGGACCCGCTCAGCGCATCGTCAGCGAGCGCAGGCTGTGTTCGGGATGGGCGAGGTACGGCTCGATCCGGACGCGGAAGTCGACGGCGAGGGTCTGTGCCGGGGCGGCGACGATCGGGTTGAGGTCGAGCTCGGTGAGCTCGGGGACCTCCTCGGCGAGCCGGCCGAGCCGTTCGAGCAACGCTCCGAGGGCATCCGGGTCGGGCTGTGGCGCGCCGCGGAAGCCGAACAGCAACGGCGAGGTACGCAGCCCGCGCAGCATCCGGGCGGCGTCCTCGTCGGTCACCGGCACCGGATGCACCGTGCGGTCGAGGAGCAATTCGGCGCGGATCCCGCCGAGCCCGAACACGACCAGCGGTCCGAACGCCTCGTCGGTCGTGATCCCGGCGATCAGGTCGAGTCCCGGGGGGAGCATCGGCTGGACCAACAGCCCGCCGGCAGCGTTCGCCGAGCCGGCCGAGGATCTCCGTCGCTGCTCGCTCGACCGCGGCGCCGTCGGCGAGGGCGAGGGCGATCCCGCCGACGGCCATCCGGTCGGTGATCGCCGGGGACGCCGACTTGACCACCACCGGGTACCCGAGCGCTTCTGCTGCGGCTCGCGCCCCGGCGGGATCGTCGACCAACCGACCGTCGAGCACCGGCAGCCCGGCGGCACGGGCGAACTCGACCGCCTGGGCCGGCGGCAGCCAGCCGCCTGCCGGCGTCGAGCCGAGGAACGCCTCGACGATCGTCTTCACCCGGTCGATGTCGGCCGGATCGTCGGCGCGCCACGTCCCGGGCGGTTCACGCAACCAGTCGGCCCGGTCGGCGAGCGCCGCCAACGCCCGCGCCGCTGCCTCCGGGGCGCGGTAGATCGGCACCGCGCCGCGAGCCATCGTGCCCCGGCCGCGTGGCCCGAGCAGGCTGGCGAGGATCGGTTTGGCGGCTGCCTCGGCCGCTGCGTCGAGCCCGTCGAGCAGCTGGTCGACCGAGCAGGCCGTCGCCGGATGGATGACGAGCACGGCGTCCACCGAGTCGTCGGTCGCCGTCGAGCGGACCGACCGGGCGAGTGCGGCGGCGTCGGCGTCGACCGGAACGTCGACGAAGGCGACGACCTCCAGCCCGGCGGCATCGGCGGCGTCGGCGGCGAGCGTCGCCGGGCCGCGCAAGGTGCCGACGATCGCCACCCGCCGCCCGTTCGGCAACGGCTGGGAGGCGAACACGGTGGCGACATCGAACAACTGGTCGAGCGAGTCGACCCGGGTCACTCCCGTGCTCCGCAGCACCGCGTCGGCGACCACCGCCGGCGGCGCCAGCGCAGCTGCGTAGGACTCGTCGCGTCGCACTCCGGCGCGCCGTCCGGCCTTGACGACGACCAGCGGCTTGACCCGTGCGACGCGGCGGGCGATGCGGGTGAACCGTCGAGGGTTACCGAACGACTCGAGGTAGAGCCCGATCACCTCGGTCGACGGGTCGACCTCGAAGTACTGCAGCACGTCGTTGCCGGACACGTCGAGCTTGTCGCCGGCGTCGACGAAGCAGGACAACCCGACGCCGCCGCGTGGGTCTCGTCGAACACCACTTCGCTCAGCGCCCCGGACTGGGACATGAACCCGAACCGTCCGGCGGCGGGCGCGCCGGCGGTGACCGTCGCCCGGAGCCGGACCACGTCGGCGGTGTTGACCACCCCGACCGAGGACGGGCCGATCACCCGCATCCCATTGCGTCGGGCGAGGTCGATCGCCGCTGCGTCACCGTCGCCGACGATCAGCAGCGAACCGACGCCACCCGCCGCGCAATGCTCGACGACCGCCGGCAGCTCGTCGACCGGGACCGCCACCACTGCGAGGTCGACCCGGATCGGCACCGCGCCGAGCTCGGCGTAGACGTGCACGCCGTCGACGTTGCCGCCGGCCGGATCGACCGGGAACACCGAGCCGTGGAACCCGCCGGCGAGCAGGTTGCGCAGCACCGTGCGACCACACCCGCCATGCGCACCGAACACCGCGATCGATGCCGGATGGGTCAGCCGGTGCACCGAGGCGGCGACCGCATGACGGTCCCGTTCGTCGACCAGGTCGATCGTCCGCTGGGTCGGTTCGATCGCGAACGCGACCTCGACCACACCGCCGTCGAACCTCCGGGCGACCTCGTAGCCGGCGTTGCGGAACACCCGCAGCATGGCGACGTTGTCGGCCAGTGTCTGGGCCTCGAAGCGGACGAAGCCGTTGCTCCGGGCGATCACCGCGAGGTGCTCGAGCAGCAGTGTGCCCAGGCCGCGCCCCTGGTGCGCGTCGCTGATGACGAAGGCCACCTCCGCTCGCTCGGGGTCGAGCCGCTCGTAACGGGCGACCCCGACGATCTGTTCGCCGACCTCGGCGACGAGCGCCATCCGATCGTGATAGTCGACGTTCACCAGCCGGGCGACGAGCTCGTCGGAGAGCTGCGGCATCGGGGTGAAGAAGCGGAAGTAGATCGCCTCCGGGGACAGGCTGCGATGGAACACGCGCAGACCATCGAGGTCGGTGGTCCGGATCGGGCGGACATGGATCGTGCCGCCATCGGCGACGACGACGTCGACCTCCCACCGGCGGACGTCTGCTTCCTCGCCGGGCGGGACCTCCATCAGTCGCTCCCGCTGCGGCCGAGCGGGCGGTCCGACCGCAGGCTCGGTGCCGGTACGGCGAGCCGCCAGACGAGCAACACGCTGAGCAGCTCGGGTAGGTGGAGGGTTTCCTCGACGAGCGGGATCCTGCCCTCGGCGACGTCGACGACGGCGGTGATCAGCAGTGCTCCGCCGAGCACGGCCGCCACCGGGAGGATCGTGCGCGCCCTTGCCGGGCGCCGGACGACCATCAGCAGGGCGACGGCGTAGGCGACGCTGAACGCCCCGAGGTGGCGCGAAGCATGGCCGGCCGTCGACGGGTCCTCGCCGAGCACCAGCTCCGGCAGGGAGAGCACGATCACCTCGACGGCGACGGCGGCGAGGACGAATCGCAACAGCGGGCTGCGCGACCGTCGGTCGTCCGCAGCTGCCTGGCGGGCGACCCGCCGGCCCAGGTCCGGGACCCCGGCATCGCTGCGCACCGGGGCGATCCCGCCGAGCCGATCGACGTCGGCACGGAACGCAGCGCAGCCCGGGCATCGGGCGACGTGGGCCTCGACCAGCCGGGGGTCGAGTCCGCCCTGCTCGCCGTCGCTCAATGCCGAGATCGCCTCGCGCCAGCGCTCGCAGCCCTCGACCGTCATTCGATCGGCCACGGCGCACCTCCCACGACTGGCAATGTACTGCCCATGTTGTCGGCGCCGGCCGGGCGACCGAGACTGGCGGACGTGTCCACCACCGACCCGCTCGCCGCGCTCGCCGCGGCGGCCCGGGAAGGTGACGACCGGGCGTTGGCCGAACTGGTCCGCCGGACGCAGCCGGTCGTGTGGTCGCTGTGCCGGGCCCTCGGCTCGGCGGAGGACGCCGAGGACCTGGTCCAGGAGACGTTCATCCGTGCCAGCACCGCGTTGGCGCAGTATCGCGGTGGACGCGCCGGTGACACCGTGGCTGCTCTCGATCGCTCGCCGGGTCTGCGCCGACCGGGTCCGCCGGGCACAGCGAGATCGGCGGTTGCTCGTTCGTCTGGGCCGGCTGCGGGCCGAGCCGAGCGAACCGCTCGCCGAACCGATCGACGATCTGCTCGCCCGCCTCGATCCTGATCGGCGCGACGCGTTCGTCCTCACCCGAGTGGTCGGCCTGTCCTACGAGGAGGCGGCCCAGACGCTCGGCTGCCCGATCGGCACGATCCGTTCGCGGGTCGCCCGCGCCCGTGCCGACCTCGCCGAGACCATCGGGCGGGCCGAGGCGGGCTGAGGCCGCCTGAGGCGGCTTGGGGCGGGCTGGGTCCGGGCGCAGCCGATCGGTGATCGGCCGAACCGGCAACTCCGCCAGGGTTCGACTGGCACACCTCGGCGATACCGTCGGCGTGATGACCGGATCCGTCTCGCCGCTCCAGCTCGGCTGGACCGGTGCGGAGCTGGTCGGCTGGTGGTGGGACGGGCGGGCGGTGCTCAGCCGCGGCAACGACGGCACCCGGCTGTACAGCGAGCTGGTCAATCAGTGGGGATGGATGCCACCCGGGGCGGCAGCGCTGCGGATCGAGGTGGAGTTGCCGCTCGGCACGGCGACGGTGCCGGCGATCGCGCTTCCGCCGATCAGCTGGCCGGCGCAGCGTCGGGCTGCGCTGCGGCGGCCGAGCGTCTCGATGCGCTGGTGCGCCGACGCGGTGCGCCTGGCAGGGCGGATCGTCGGCAGTGGGAACGCCGTTCCCGAGCTGCGCAGCGAGACCAACCGTGGGCCGTGGGAGGCGCGGTGGGTCGCGCTGGCCGGCGAGGAGATCGACGCCGCGATCGCCGATCTCGCGCTCCGCCAGCCGCCGGTGGTGCGCGCCGTCGCCGCCCTCGGTGGGCGTCGACAGGTCGGCGACCAGCACGAATCGACCCGGGCGATGGTCGCCTGGCTGGTCGACTCCCTCGCCCGTAGCGGCCTCCGTCAGATGCGCTGGAGCCCGCCGTTGAAGGGTCTGCGCGGCCCGGAGGCCACCGCCGCTCGAGCCCTGGCCGGCTCGTTGACCCGCTCCGATGCCCGCCTCGCCACCCTGCCGCGACGAGGCCGAGCGGTCGGTCCCCCAGCTCGCCGGCGCGCTGCGAACGCTGCAGGCCCGGCTGGCGGGCGAGCCGGTGGTCGACGTCCGACTCCGCCTCGCGCTGCCGGCCGGCGCCGCCGAGGAACCGTGGCCGCTCGGCTTCGAACTCGTCGATCGGCTCGACGCCAGCCGCTGGTGCACCGCCGGTGACGTCTGGGAAGCGACGCCGCTGGCGGTCGACCTCGCCGGCGACGAACGCCATCTGACGGTGCTCAGCGCAGCACTGCTCGACGCCCGCCGCCGGCTCGCCGCCGAACCGGCGACCCGCGCCGTCGCCGACGCCTTCGACGCGTCGCAGCCGGCCATCGCCGAGCTCGATCTGGTCGGCGCGTCGACGGTGCTCGAACAGATCGGTCCGCTGACCGATGCCGGACTACCGGTCCACGTCCCCGGCCAGCTGCTCCCGGCGACCGCCCGCGTCCGCGGCGCGGCGAAGCCCGCCCCGCCGGCTGCGAGCGGCGGGCGGTTGGGGACCAAGGCGCTCGTCAGCTGGTCGATGGTCGTCGACGGACGCCAGGTCAGCGCAGCGACGCTGGAGCGAGCGGTGGCCGCCGGTTCATCGCTGCTCAACGTCGACGGTCGATGGGTCCAGCTCGACCAGGCCGCGGCGCGCAAGGCGCTGGCGGAGCTGTCCAAGCATCGCGCCCACCACGAGCTGGTCGATCCGGCCGAGCTGCTCCGCCTCGCCGCCGAAGCGGCAGCGATCGGCGAGCAGAGCGGATTCGGCGCGCTCGACCTCGACGAGGACGACTCGCCGGGCGACGACTGGGTGCGCGACCTGCTCGCCGGTCTGCCCGACGCTGCGCTCGAGGAGGGGATCGTCCCCGACGGATTCGTCGCCGAGCTCCGCCCGTACCAGCGCCGTGGGCTCGGCTGGCTGCAGTTCCTCGCCCGGCTCGGCCTCGGCGGGTGCCTCGCCGACGACATGGGTCTCGGCAAGACCCCCACCACGCTCGCCCACCTCGTCGGGCGGCCAGCGGTCCGCACCTGGTGGTGTGCCCGCTGTCGGTGGTGCGCAACTGGGAGAACGAAGCGGCCCGGTTCGCGCCCGGACTCGCGCGTCCATGGTCCACCACGGCGACCGGCCGGCCACGCGGCGAGGCGCTCGCCGACGAACTGTCGCCGACGCCGACATCGTCGATCACCACCTACGGCGTCGCCGCTCGCGACATCGAGCATCTCGGCACGATCGAGTGGACGACGGTGGTGCTCGACGAAGCGCAGGCGGTCAAGAACCCCCACACCAAGGCCGCCGCGGCCGTGCGCCAGCTCCCGGCCGGCCAGAAGCTCGCGCTCACCGGCACGCCGGTCGAGAACCGCCTCGGCGAGCTGTGGTCGATCCTCGACGCCGTCGACGCCCGGGCTGCTCGGCAGCCGAGCATCGTTCCGCGAGCACTTCGCGACGCCGATCGAGCGCGACCGCGACGACGCAGACAGCCGCAGCAGCTGCGCCGGCTGACGTCGCCGTTCGTGCTGCGGCGCACGAAGGCCGACAAGATCGCTCGTCCCCGACCTCCCGGACAAGGTCGAACAGGTCGCCTGGGCGCCGCTCACCCGCGAGCAGGCGGCGATGTACCAGGCGGTCGTCGATCAGCTGCTGGTCGACGCCGAGCAGGCCGACGGGATGCGCCGCCGTGGGCTGGTGCTCGCCGCGCTCACCCGGCTCAAGCAGATCTGCAACCACCCGGCGCACGCGCTCGGCGACGGGTCGCGCCTCGCCGGTCGCTCGGGCAAGCTGACCCGGTTCGACGAGCTGGTCACCGACCTGCTCGACGCCGGCGAGCAGGCGCTGGTGTTCACCCAGTTCCGGACGATGGGCGAGCTGCTCGCAACGTCACCTCGTCGAGGCCGTTCGGGCTCCACTCGCGCCGTTCCTCCACGGCGGCGTCTCGCAAGGCGGCCGCGACCGGATGGTCGACCAGTTCCAGCAGGGCGAGGGCTCGCCGCTGCTGCTCGTCTCGCTCAAGGCCGGCGGCACCGGGCTCAACCTCACCGCCGCCAGCCGGGTGGTCCACTACGACCGGTGGTGGAACCCGGCGGTCGAGGACCAGGCCACCGACCGGGCCTGGCGGATCGGCCAGACCGCAGTCGGTGTTCGTCCACAAGCTGGTCTGCCAGGGCACCGTCGAGGAACGGATCGCCCAGCTGATCGACGACAAGCGCAAGCTCGCCGACGCGGTGGTCGGCGGCGGCGGCGAGGCCTGGTGTCAGCGAGCTGTCGACCGACGACGCTGCGCGACCTGGTCACGCTCGACCCGAGCGGGGTCTCGTGAGCGACGAGCGCAGCGCGATCCTCGCGTCAGCCGCCTGGTCGGCGATGGTCACGGCCAGCGCCGAGCCGGCCCGGTTCCGCCGCGGGCGCCAGTATCTGCGGGACAACGCGGTGGTCGAGCTCGACGTGCTCCCCGGGCAGCTGATCGGCGAGGTCCAGGGCAGCCGGGCGTCGGCCTACGAGGTGGTCATCGCCGTGCCGCAGCTGCCCGGTGCCGCCGACCTCACCGCCGTCCGCCTGACGCCGGCGGCCACCGACGTCCGCTACCGCTGCACCTGCCCGGACTGGGAGTCCCCGTGCAAGCACGCGGTCGCCGTCGCCCTCGCCTTCGGCGAGCGGCTGCGCGTCGCCCCCGACGAACTGGTCCGGCTGCGCACCGGACGGGAAGGATCGCGTCCCGAACCGGTCGCGCCGGTGGAGCGACGCCCGCCGCCGAGCGCAGCGGCACCGGCACGGCACCTGCGCGTCGTCCACTCCGGTGGCGGTCCGGTCGAGCCGCCGCCGCTGTCGGCCGAGGTCGTCGCCTTCCTCGGCGAGGAGCTGTCGACCGATTCCCCCGAGCCGCCCGAGCTCGTGCCGCCGGTGATCCCCGCCGCACGGATCGGCGCGGTCGATGTCGGCGCGCTCGTCGCCGACGCCCACTCCTGGCTCGCCCAGGCGTTCACCCGCTGACGGGCGACGCCGGGGGGACGTTCAACCGGCGGGCGGAGCGCTGGTCTCGGTGGCAGCTACCGCGGTGGTGTCGACCGGCGCGCCGGCCGAGGTCTCCGTCGGCGGCGGCGCGACGGTCGTCTCCGGCGGAAGGGTCGTCTGCGGCGGCACGGTGGTCTCCGGCGGGAGCGTCGTCGGCGGGGCGGTCGTCGGCGGAGGGAGGGTCGGCTTCGGCCCGGTCGGCTCGACATCGTTGCCGAGGACGACGACGGTGGTCCCCTTCGGCACCAGCCCTGAGTCCCAGATCATGTCCATCGCCGCCGTGCTCACCCGGACGCACCCGTGCGAGGCGGGGTAGGCGGGGATGCTCCCCGAACCGTGGATCGCGATCCCGCCGTTGAAGTACTTCGGACGGTAGATCTTGCCGAGGTCGCCGTCCCACCAGCCGTCCGGTCGTTCGCGGTTGACGGCGAAGGTCCCCGACGGGGTGACCGAGCGCCCGGATTCCCAGGTACCCGGCTTCTTCTGATTCTCCTCGAGGTAGTACTGGCCGTTCCCGCTCGACGCGTTCAGGGCCCAGAGGGTGATCCCGCTGGAGACGACCAGCAGCACCTGCCGGTCCTTGTCGACCTCGACCAGCGTGCCCTCCGTCGCCTGCGCCTGGACGCGGGCCAACGGCGAAGCGAGCAGGGCTGCGGTGTAACCGTCGACCGAGCCGGTGCGCTCCAGCCCGTAGTACTTCTGGAAGGCGAGCACGGCCTGCTTGGTCGTCGAGCCATAGTCGCCGTCGACGCCGGAGTGCCAGAAGCCGAGGTCGAGCAGGCGTTGCTGGATCCGGGCGGCCTCCTCGCCGTCGGAGTTGCCGATCGCCCGGAATGCGGGGTCGACCTGGGGCAGGGTCGGGACCGTCGTCGTCGCCGGAACGGTCGTCGTCGTCTCCGGGATCGTCGTCGTCTCGGCCACGGTCGTCGTCGTCTCGGCGACGGTGGTGGTCGTCTCGGCGACGGTCGTCGTCGGGGCGGCGGTGGTCGTCGTCGCGATCGTCGTCGCTGTCGTCGGCGCGGTCATCGGGGCGAGCGTGGTGGCGACACCCGAGCCCGTCGACTCGTTCGAGGGGTCGGCCAGCTGCGAACCGTCAGCGCTCTGGCAGGCGGCGAGCAGGGCCATCGTCGCGACGGCCGCCGCGGTGGCGCGCCAACTCGACGCGTTTCGGGGCGACATCTCCCCCACGGTAGCGAGCGGCGGCTCGCTACCGACGGCGCGGCCGTCGACCGCCGCGTCCGACGTCGGCCCGGGTGGCGGTACCGTCGCAGCGATGGAAATGCCGTATCGCCGCCTCGGACGCTCCGGCCTGCAGGTCAGCGTGCTGTCCTTCGGGTCGTGGGTGACGTTCGCCACCCAGCTCGACGACGACCTCGCGTTCGACTGCATGACCGCTGCCTACGAACGGGGCGTCAACTTCTTCGACAACGCCGAGTCGTACGCCGGCGGCAAGGCCGAGACGCAGATGGGCGAGGCGATCCGCCGGATGGGCTTGCACCGCGACGACTACGTCGTGTCGACCAAGTTGTTCTGGGGGATCCGGCCGGGCGTCAACCACACCAACACGCTCAACCGCAAGTATCTGCTCTCGGCGATGGACGGTTCGCTTGGACGCTTCGGGCTCGACTACGTCGACCTCGTGTACTGCCATCGCCACGATCCGAACACGCCGATCGAGGAGACGGTGTGGGCGATGCACGACATCGTCGCTCGCGGCAAGGCGTTGTACTGGGGCACCTCCGAATGGCCGGCTGGGGACATCCGGGCGGCGTACGAGATCGCCGAACGCCACCACCTGCACAAGCCGGTAATGGAGCAACCGCAGTACAACCTGCTCGATCGACAGAAGGTCGAGCACGAGTACGCCCGGCTGTACGAGGACATCGGGCTCGGCCTGACGACCTGGAGCCCGCTCGCCTCCGGCGCGCTGACCGGCAAGTACCTCGACGGAGTGCCGGCCGACAGCCGCGCTGCGCTCCCCGGCTACGAGTGGTTGCGATCCTCGCTGACCGACGAGGCCAACGCCGCCAAGATCCGGGCGTTGAAGGATGTCGCCGACGGCCTCGGCTGCAGCCTCGCCCAGTTGGCGATCGCCTGGTGCGCGCACAATCCGCACGTCTCGACGGTGATCACCGGCGCCAGTCGGGCGAGCCAGGTCGGCGAGAACCTCGACGCGATCGGCGTGCTCCCGCTGCTCACCACCGATGTGCTGGCGAGGATCGACGAAGTAACCGGCTGAGCACTGCGCGTCGATTGCCCGGGGTGGGGTTCGTTCGCGCCCTACCATGCCGCAAACCACCCGGATCCGAAAGCAGCCAGTCAATGCGGTGTCCGATCTGCTCACATCCTCTCGAACCCGACGCCACGACGTGCCCTGAGTGCGGCACCGGGATCCTCGCTCCTCCCGCGCCGGGGGTCGAGCCGACCCCGTTCGTCCAGAGCCACTCGACTCCCCGCTGGCCGCTCGTGCTCAGCATCATCGGGATCGTCGCAGCCCTGGTGGTGATCGCCGTCGCCCTGCTCCCGCTGCTCGACGGCGACGAGAACCCCGTCGCCACCGACGACACCGCAGTCTCCACCACCACCGCTGACACGGTCACCGAAACCACCGCCGGCACGCTCCCGGCGACGACCGCGGCAACGACGACCGCCGCTCCGGCCACCACCGGCACCGTCGCCACCAGCGCAGCTCCGACCACCGCCGCCCCGTCGTCGGCGGCGCCGACGACCGCAGCGCCGACCTCGACCTCCATCGCTCCGTCGACCAGTTCGAGTGCAGCACCGACGACGTCGGCGACCCCGACGACCACCGCTGCCGGACCGCTGCCGAGCCGGCTGGCGGTCGCCTCGGCGGAGGCGACCTGCGTCGCGTCCGCCTCGACCGACTCGCGTGGCAACCCGATCACCTTCGAGGCGGCCAAGACCGTCGACGGGGACCCGGAGACGGCCTGGCGCTGCGAGGGCAACGCCGCCAACGTCGCCCTGCTCTACACCCTGGCCACGCCCGGCGACGTCACCTTCGTCTCGGCGATCCCGGGTTGGGCGGGTACCGACCCGTTCCTCGGCACCGATCGGTTCACCCAGAACCGGCGGGTCAGCAGCGCCCGTTGGCGCTGCCTCGACGGCAACGGGGCCGAGATCGCCTCCGCCGATCAGAGCTTCCAGGATGCCCCTCGATCGCAGGCGACCGAGGTCACCGGGTTCGTCGGTTGCGCCGAGGTGGCCTTCGAGATCCTCGGCTCGACGAGCTCCGGCGGACGCGACTTCACCGCTCTGGCGGAGGTCGAACTGCTCGGGCCGACCAGCGGCTGAGGAGGTAGGCCGCAGGTGTATTGCAGTCGTTGTGGGACCCAGCTGCCGGACCAGGCGGTCCGCTGCGGTGCGTGCGATGCCGCCCCGCTGCCCCCGCCGCCGGTGGGTTCGCAGCCGGTCCGGTTCACCTACGACGGCGCCTCCTCGCGCTGGCCGACGGTGTTCAAGCTCGCCGGTGTGCTCGCCGCCCTGGCGGTGATCTTCGTCGCCGTGTCGCCGTGGGTACTGCCGGTCGAAGGTGAGCTCGACGCAGCCGGTTCGGTGGCGATCGACACGACGACGACCGCAGTGGCGACGACGGTCGCCCCGATCACCAGCGAAACCTCGGCAGCCGTACCGATCGATCTGGCCAACCCCGGTCCGTCGATCGCCGGGCTGGTGGTCACCGCCACCTGCACCGCCCGCGGCTCGACCGACTCGGCCGGCAACCCGATCGACTTCAAGCCGGAGAACACCCTCGACGCCGTGCCGGCGACCGCCTGGCGCTGCGCCGGCGACGGGGCGGGAGTCAGCCTGACCTACGCGCTGCCGGCCCCGTCCGACGTCACGGTGGTCGGGATGATCCCCGGGTTCGACGCGATCGACGCCAGCAACGGCGACGACCGGTTCACCCAGAACCGACGGGTGTCCTCGGCGAACTGGGTCTGCGTCGGCCAGGGCGACGTCGTCGTCGCCTCCCAGACCCAGTCGCTGGAGGACTCGCGCGCCGTGCAGAACGTGCTGACCAGCGGTTTCGTCGGCTGCTCGGCGATTCGCGTGGAGATCACCGGGGCGAGCGCGCCGGGCACGCGCGACTTCGTCGCGATCTCCGAGGTGACGATCGTCGGCCCGACGACAACCTGAGTCGGTTCGACTCAACTTTCCTGCCCCCGCGTTGCTAATGCCGAGGGGGGCGGCGTAACCTGGACGCCGTCATCAAACGTCCGTTGCCGCCTGCGCCCCCCGTGCAGGCCCACCAGGAGGCCCATCAATGCCCAAGGCCGTCGGTATCGATCTCGGTACCACCAACTCCGTCGTCTCGTTCCTCGAGGCCGGCGATCCCGTCGTGATCCCCAACGCCGAGGGCAGCCGGACCACCCCCTCGGTCGTCGCCTTCTCCAAGGCCGGCGAGGTCCTCGTCGGCGAGGTCGCCAAGCGGCAGGCGATCACCAACCCCGATCGCACCTTCCGTTCGATCAAGCGCCAGATGGGCACCGACTGGAAGAGCCCGACGTCGACGGCAAGCGCTACACCCCGCAGGAGATCAGCGCCCGCACGCTGATGAAGCTCAAGCGCGACGCGGAGTCGTACCTCGGCGACACCGTCACCCAGGCCGTGATCACCGTCCCGGCGTACTTCAACGACGCCGAGCGCACGGCGACCAAGGAAGCCGGGCAGATCGCCGGCCTCGAGGTCCTCCGGATCATCAACGAGCCGACGGCAGCAGCGCTCGCCTACGGCCTCGACAAGGGCGCCGAGGACGAGACCGTGCTCGTGTTCGACCTCGGCGGCGGCACGTTCGACGTGTCGGTGCTCGAGATCGGCGAGGGCGTGTTCGAGGTCAAGTCCACCCACGGCGACACCAGCCTCGGCGGCGACGACTGGGACCAGCGGATCATCGACTGGCTCGTGCAGCAGTTCAAGTCGGCGCATGGCGTCGACCTCGCCGCCGACCGGATGGCCACCCAGCGGCTCAAGGAAGCCGCCGAGAAGGCCAAGATCGAGCTCTCCCAGGTGCAGCAGACGCAGATCAACCTGCCGTTCATCACCGCCACCGCCGAGGGCCCGTTGCACCTCGACGAGTCGCTCTCCCGGGCCAAGTTCCAGGAGATGACGGCCGATCTGCTGGAGCGGTGCCGGATCCCGTTCGAGCAGGCGATCAAGGACGCCGGGCTGAGCCAAGGGCCAGCTCGACCACGTGATCCTCGTCGGCGGCTCCACCCGGATGCCTGCCGTGCAGGAGCTCGTGCTGGCGATGACCAGCAAGGAGCCGAACAAGTCGGTCAACCCCGACGAGGTCGTCGCCATCGGTGCTGCGGTCCAGGCCGGCGTGCTGCGCGGCGAGGTCAAGGACGTGCTGTTGCTCGACGTCACCCCGCGTCAGCCTCGGGATCGAGACCAAGGGCGGCGTGATGACCAAGCTGATCGAGCGCAACACGACGATCCCGACCAAGCGCACCGAGGTGTTCACCACCGCCGAGGACATGCAGCCGTCGGTCGAGATCCACGTCCTCCAGGGCGAGCGGGAGATGGCCAGCTACAACAAGACGCTCGGCAAGTTCCAGCTCGTCGACCTGCCGCCGGCACCCCGCGGCGTGCCCCAGATCGAGGTCACCTTCGACATCGACGCCAACGGCATCGTCCACGTCTCGGCCAAGGACCGGGCGACGTCGAAGGAGCAGTCGATGACGATCACCGGTCAGTCGTCGCTGAACAAGGACGACATCGACCAGATGGTCAAGGACGCCGAGGCACACGCCGAGGAGGACCGCAAGCGTCGCGAGGAGGCCGAGGTTCGCAACAACGCCGACACGCTCGTCTACTCGACCGAGAAGGTGCTGCGCGAGCAGGGCGACAAGGTCACCGCCGAGGAGCGCGAGGCCGTCGAGACAGCCGCTTGGCGACGTTGAAGAGCGCCCTCGGCGGCAGCGACACCGAGGCGATCAAGACCGCCAGCGACGCGCTGATGAGCGCCAGCCAGGCGTTCAGCCAGAAGCTGTACGAGGCTGCGGCCCGCGACGCCAACGCTGCCGGCAGCTCGGCGTCCGGCCAGAGCGGCGCCGGCTCGGTGAACGACGACGAGATCGTCGACGCCGAGATCGTCGACGACAAGTGACCGCCCGGGAGCACGAGACGATGGACAACGAATCGAACGGCGCCGGCGAGGCCGAAACCGAGCTCGAGGAGTTCGAGTTCGAGCGGGCGAGCGAGATCGAGGACATCACCAGCTCGATCCCGCGCGTCGAAGGCGAGTCGGACGGCGACGAGATCGACGACGAGCTCACCGCCCTCCGCCAGGAGACCGAGCAGTTGCGCGACAAGTCGTTGCGGCTGCAGGCGGACTTCGAGAACTTCCGCCGGCGCACCGCAACCCAACACTCCCAGGACGTCGACCGGGCGACCGGACGGATGGCAGAGTCGCTGCTGCCCGTGCTCGACGCCTGCGAGGCCGCATTCGTCCAGCACCCGGCCGAGATCGAGCCGGTGTTCAACCTCCTCCTCGGCGAGCTGCGCAAGCTCGGCCTGGAGGCGATGAACCTCCAGGACGAGCCGTTCGACCCGGCCACCGCCGAGGCCGTGCTGCACGAGCCCGGCGACGCCGGTCATCCGACGGTGAGCGAGGTGCTCCGCACCGGCTACACCTGGAAGGGCAAGGTGCTGCGCGCCGGCGATGGTCAAGGTCAAGGGCTAGGAGGAGGTGATCGGCGATGTCGCCCCAGCGTGAATGGTTCGAGAAGGACTACTACAAGGTGCTCGGCGTCGCCGAGGCCGCATCGGCGAAGGAGATCACCAAGGCGTACCGCAAGCTCGCCCGTGAGTTCCATCCCGACGCCAACCCCGACAACCACGCCGCCGAGGAGCGGTTCAAGGAGATCTCGGCGGCCTACGACGTCCTCGGTGACGAGGCCAAGCGGACGGAGTACGACGAGGTCCGCAAGATGGGCCCGATCGGCGGCAACGGCGCCCCCGGCGGGTTCGGCCCGGGTGGCTTCAGCTTCAACGCCGGCGAGGCCGGCCTCGGCGATCTGCTCGGCAACCTGTTCGGCGGCGGCCGTCGCCGCGGCGGGGGCGGCGCGGGTGCCGGCTCGACGCCGCAGCGCGGCGCAGACGTCGAGGCCTCGCTGACGCTCAGCTTCGAAGACGCGGCGCACGGTCTGGAGACCGTGCTCCACCTCACCACCGATGCCCAGTGCTCGACCTGTTCCGGGTCTGGCGCCCGGCCCGGCACCCAGCCGAAGGTCTGCCCGGTGTGCCAGGGCAGGGGAGTCACCGACGACAACCAGGGCCTGTTCTCGTTCTCCTCGCCGTGCCGCAACTGCGGCGGCAACGGAAGGGTGATCGAGTTCCCCTGCGGTACCTGCCGTGGCTCGGGTGTCGAGCGCCGGCCGCGCGAGGTCAAGGTGCGGATCCCCGCCGGTGTCGACGACGGTCAGCGGATCAAGCTCAAGGGTCGCGGTGGGCCCGGCCGCAACGGTGGTCCTCCGGGCGACCTGCTGGTCGAGTGCCGTGTCGCCGCGCACAGCCTGTTCGGTCGTGACGGTGACAACCTGACGGTGCGCGTGCCGGTTTCGTTCCCCGACGCCGTGCTCGGCGGCGAGATCGACGTGCCGACGCTCGAAGGCGCAACGGTCAAGCTCCGCCTCCGCGCCGGTACCCAGCCCGGCTCCCGTCACCGGGTCAAGGGTCGCGGGATCGTCACCAGCAGGTCGACCGGTGACCTGATCGTCACCACCGACGTCGTCGTCCCGAAGGACCTGACACCGGCGCAGCGCAGCGCGGTCGAGCAACTCGCCGAGGCGATGCGTGCTGCGGCGCCGGTCTCGGCGGAAACGTGAACGGCGCGAGACTGGGGGCGAGGAGATGAACATGTCAGCGACCAGAGCCGTCTACGTGATCTCGGTTGCCGCCGAACTCGCCGGGATGCATCCCCAGACGTTGCGGATCTACGAGCGCAAGGGTCTGCTCGAGCCGTCGCGCACGCCCGGTGGCAGCCGCCGCTACTCCGAGGCGGACATCGCCCGGTTGCAGCGGATCGCCGAGCTCGCCGCCGAAGGGATGAACCTGTCCGGCATCCGCCGGGTGATGGAGCTCGAACTCGACAACGCCCGGCTCCGCCGGGAGAACGATGAGCTGCGCGTCCTCGCCGCCGAGGCGACGGCCGAGGCCGAGCGTCGCGAACCCCGTCGGGAGATCGTCCCGCTGCGCCAGAGCGTCGCCTTGTTCGGCAAGCTGCCGAGCATCTTCGACCGCTGACCAGCGGGCCTACGCTGGTCCGATGGACCGCACCGCCGAGTGGGACGACCTCCGCCTCCGTTACCTCCACCCGAAGTCCGAGCGACCGACGTCGTCGGCCCGCGGCGTGCACCACGTCGCGCTGTTGTCGAGCGACGTCGAGCGAACGATCCGGTTCTTCACCGAGCTGCTCGGCTTCCCGCTGACCGAGCTGTTCGAGAACCGTGACTACCCCGGTTCGACCCACTTCTTCTTCGACATCGGCCACGGCAACGCGCTCGCCTATTTCGACCTGCCGGGCCTCGACCTCGGCGAGTATGCCGAGGTGCTCGGGGGCCTGCACCATCTGGCGATCTCGATGGAACCCGACGCCTGGGCCGCAGCCCGCGAACGGCTGGCGACAGCAGGCGTCGAGACGATGAACATCGACACCTCGCTCTACTTCCGCGATCCCGACGGCGCCCGGATCGAGATCATCGCCGACCCGCTCGGCGAGATGTACGGGACCTTCTCGTTGTGAGTTCGGCGGCGACCTACCAGCCGTGGGTCGGAGGCCCGTTCCGTTGGCGGTTGAACCTCCGCCCGCTCGACATCGCCGACTGGTTCGAGTTCGACGAGCACAGCGATGCGATGCTCGCCGAGAAGGGTCGCCTGCTCGACCAGCATCGGGCGACGGTCGAACGCTCGATGCCGCACGCCACCGCCGCCTGCGAGGAGGTCCTCGCCGCCGTGCGCGAGCATCTCGTCGCGCACCACCCCGAGCGGCTCACCGCCCCGGTCGCCGGAGATCATCCGCTGGTCGGTGCCGCCCGGCTGGTGCCCGAGGATCTGGCGGTGCTGATCGAGCACGACGGCCGGCTGGTGTTCGGTGCCGGTGTGGTCTGCTTCCCCAACCGCTGGGACCTCGCTTCCAAGATCGGTCACCCGTTGCGGGCGGTGCACACGCCGGTGGCCCAGCTCAACGAGCAACTGGCGGCTCCGATCGACGCCTTCTTCGACCGCCTGAGCCCGGCGAAGAGCTACTGGCGATTGGGGTGGGGGTTGATCGAGACCGACGAGCTGTACCAACCGCTCGACGGCACCGCCCCGCCGCGCGGCCCGATCCCTCTCGGCGGAGGTCGCCGGCGAACGGATCTGGGTTCGGGTCGAGCGTGAGACGCT
The DNA here is from genome assembly GCA_963754705.1 of uncultured Actinomycetes bacterium. Lineage (GTDB taxonomy): Bacteria > Actinomycetota > Acidimicrobiia > Acidimicrobiales > Ilumatobacteraceae > JAWKHV01. The sequence continues at coordinate 723,762 of CAVWGZ010000001.1, forward strand.
GCGCCGGTTCCCACAGACCGGGGCGGTGCTGTTCACGATCCGCACCCACCTGGCGCGGGTCGACGAACTGCTCGCCCGCCCCGCCGACCTGGCTCGGCTGGCGGACGCGGTCGGCGGTCTTCCGGCCGACGTCGCCGCCTACAAGGGCACCAGCGGACTCACCGCGCCCCTGCTCGCGTGGTTGCGGGTCGCTGCTCCGGATGCCGCTCGACCGTCGGAATCTCGCTCGACGACGAGTGCGTGAACTGCAAAGTTGATATGCTACGTAGCAACTTTCCTGTCAGGTGAGGTGTGAGATGGCGCTGGATCCGAAGAAGTGGACCGTCAAGACGCAAGAGGCGGTGGCTGCCGCCGTCGATGCCGCCCGGTCGAACAACAACCCGGAGCTGACCCCTGATCACCTGTTGGCGGCGATCACCGCCCAGGACGCGACGATCGTCCCGTCGCTGTTGGAGAAGCTCGGGCTCGCCCCGCGGATGGTCCACGACAAGGCGACCGAGGCGGTCGCCAAGCTGCCGAAGGCGTACGGGGGCAGCGAGCCGCGGATGAACCGCGAGCTGAACAACGTGTTCGACAACGCCGAGTCGGCGCGCAAGAACCTGAAGGACGACTACCTCTCCGTCGAGCATCTCGTGCTGGCGATGAACCAGCGGCTGGGGATCGGCAGCGAGGAACTGCTGCAGGCACTGCAGGCGGTGCGCGGCTCGCATCGGGTGACGTCGCCCAATCCGGAGGATCAGTTCCAGGCGCTGGAGAAGTACGGACAGGACCTCACCCAGCACGCTCGTGACGGCAAGATCGATCCGGTCATCGGTCGCGACGACGAGATCCGGCGGGTGATCCAGGTGCTCTCCCGGCGGACGAAGAACAACCCGGTGCTGATCGGTGAACCCGGCGTCGGCAAGACGGCGATCGTCGAGGGACTCGCCCGTCGGATCGCCGACGGCGACGTTCCCGAGGGACTGAAGAACAAACGTCTGATCTCGCTCGACATCGCCTCGATGCTCGCCGGGGCGAAGTACCGCGGCGAGTTCGAGGAGCGGTTGAAGGCCGTGCTGAAGGAGATCACCGACGCCGCCGGTGAGGTGATCACCTTCGTCGACGAGATCCACACGATCGTCGGTGCCGGCGGCGCCGAGGGGGCGATGGACGCCGGGAACATGATCAAGCCGATGCTCGCTCGCGGTGAGCTGCGGATGATCGGAGCGACGACGCTCGACGAGTACCGCAAGTACGTCGAGAAGGATCCTGCGCTCGAGCGCCGCTTCCAGCAGGTCTATGTCGGCGAGCCCTCCGTCGAGGACACGATCGCGATCCTGCGCGGGTTGAAGGAGCGCTACGAGGTCCACCACGGTGTGCGGATCCAGGACTCGGCGCTGGTCTCGGCTGCGGTGCTCTCCAACCGGTATCTGACCAACCGCTTCCTCCCCGACAAGGCGATCGACCTCGTCGACGAGTCGGCGTCGAAGCTGCGGATCGAGATCGACTCGCTGCCGACCGAGATCGACGTCGTCGATCGCCGCATCCTCCAGCTCGAGATCGAACAGGTCGCCCTGTCGAAGGAGACCGATGCCCGCTCGACCGAGCGGCTCGACACACTCAACGAGGAGCTCGCCGGACTGCGGGCGACCTCGGCCGAGATGAAGGAGCACTGGGAGCAGGAACGGCAGGCGATCGGGGCGATCCGCACGCTGAAAGAGGAGCTCGAGCAGCTCCGCACCCAGCTCGAGCGTGAAGCCGACCTCAACGTCGCCGCCGAGATCCGCTACGGGCGGATTCCCGAACTCGAGCGACGGATCGACGACGCCACCCACCATCTCGACGAGCTGCAGGCCTCGAAGCGGATGTTGAAAGAGGAGGTCGACGCCGAGGACATCGCCGAGGTCGTCTCGAAATGGACCGGGGTCCCGGTCAGCCGACTGATGGAAGGTGAGCTGCAGAAGCTCGTCCACCTCGAAGAGCTGCTCCACCAGCGCGTGATCGGGCAGGAGGACGCGGTCACCGCGGTGGCCAACGCGATCCGCCGCTCTCGTGCCGGGCTGAGCGATCCGAACCGGCCGATCGGCTCGTTCATGTTCCTCGGGCCGACCGGCGTCGGTAAGACAGAGCTCGCCCGGGCACTGGCCGAGTTCCTGTTCGACGACGAACGGGCGATGGTCCGGATCGACATGGGCGAGTACATGGAGAAGCACTCCGTGTCCCGCCTGATCGGAGCGCCTCCCGGCTATGTCGGCTACGACGAGGGTGGACAGCTGACCGAGGCGGTCCGTCGCCGGCCGTACGCGGTGATCCTCCTCGACGAGATCGAGAAGGCCCACCCGGACGTGTTCAACGTGCTGCTGCAGGTGCTCGACGACGGACGGTTGACCGACGGCCAGGGCCGCACGGTCGACTTCACCAACGCCGTGCTGATCATGACCAGCAACCTTCCCGGCGATCCGATGGGCTTCTTCAAGCCGGAGTTCATCAACCGGGTCGACGAGATCATCCGCTTCCGCGCCCTGAGCGAGGCCGATCTGACCCGGATCGTCGAGATCCAGCTGGCGCACCTCCGCCGGCGGTTGGCCGACCGGCGGATCGAACTCGACGTCACCCCGGCGGCGGCCGCCCTGCTCGCCCAGGAGGGGTTCGACCCGGCGTTCGGCGCCCGACCGCTGAAGCGCGTGATCCAGCGTGAGATCGGCGACCGTGCGGCGGTGCTGATCCTCGAGGGCAAGGTCGTCGAGGACGGCACGATCACCGTCGACGCGGCCGACCACCAGCTCACCGTCAGCTGAACCACCACACGCCGGCCCGGCGCACACGTGCCACACTGGCGAGGTGGCCAAGAAGGCGTACGCCCTGCTTGTCGGCATCGACGCCTACGAGGAACCGGTGTCGAGCCTGCACGGCTGTCGCAACGACGTCCGCCACTTGGAGGAGTACCTCCGGATCCGCCTCGGCGACTCGGCGGAGATCCTGACGCTCGTCGACGCGGCGGCCACCCGCGCCGCCGTCGTCGACGGGTTTCGTACTCATCTCGCACGCGCCGGCGCCGGGGACGTGGCGGTCTTCGCCTACAGCGGTCACGGCAGCCAGGAGCGTCCACCCGATGAACTCGCCGTCTCGGAGGCGTCGGGCCGGCTCCAGACCCTGATGTTGCACGATGCCGGGCGGGTCGTCGACGGCGAACTGAGGTGGCCGCTGGCCGACAAGGAGCTGCGGCTGTTGCTCGAGACGGTCGCCGCGACGGGTGCGCACACGGTCGCGATCCTCGATTGCTGCCACTCGGGCGACGCAACCCGCGACGTGGCCGGGGCCACCCGCCAATGGCTGCCGACCGACGCGATCGGCGAGGACGACGCCTCGCGGGCGATGATCGAAACGCTGAAAGGACCACGCGAGATCGGCGCGTTCCTCGACGGTGCGATCGGCGGGACGGCGGCGCAGGGCGCGCTGGCCCACGTCGCGCTGTACGCCTGCCAGTCGAAGGAGCTCGCCAAGGAAGATGTCGTCGGCGGTGAGCAGCGTGGGGTGTTCTCCGCCGCACTGCTCGAGGTGCTGACCACCGTCGGGAGCACTGCGACGTACCGCGACGTCCTCGCTGCGGTGCGCGACCGGGTCGAGCGTGACTTCCCCAGTCAACGCCCCGACCTGTTCCCGGAGGATCTCGGCGGTGCCGGCGACAGCCGCTTCCTCGACGGCACGCTCCAGCTCGCGCCGCCGTCGCTGCTGATGACCCGGTCGGGCAGCGGCTGGACGCTCGATGGCGGCTCGATGCACGGACTGAGCGGTCCGGTCGACGGCAAGGAGTTTCGGCTCGCCTGTTCGACGACCGACGGGGTGCTCAGCGGCGAGGTCAAGGTGACCAGCGTGCAGCCGGCGACGGCGACGGTCGAACCGGTCGACTGGCAACCGGACCAGCCGGTCTACCGGGCGGTGATCGTCAAGGCGCCCCGCCCGCTGGCGACCGTCGCCTTCGTCCCGGTCGACGACCCGGCCGGCGCCGAGGCCTACCGAGCCGTCAGCGAACGGCTCGGGTCGAGCGGGCCGGACGGGTCGCCCTCGCTGTTCGTACGCGAGGCCGTCGGCGGCGCCGGGCCGACCGGCCCCGCCCTGCGCGTTCGCTACGACCCGATCGGACCGAGCCTGCGCGTCGAACGCGCCGACGGCACCGCCGCAGTCCCGCCATCGGTGGCCGCCGTTCCCGCCGAGGATGCGAGCCGCGCCGCAGCGGTGGTCGTCGGCCAGCTCGAGCACGTCGCCCGCTGGGAGCGGATCCGCGAGCTCGGCAACCACCGCTCGGCGCTGGCCGACGAGGTGACGATCAACGTGTTCCCCGGCCTCGGGCCGAGCGAGGACGAGATCCCGCCGGACCGTCTGCCGCTCGCCTTCACCGGTGAGTACGTGCTCGAGGGCGAACCGGGGACGACGCTCTACATCTGGGTGCGGGTCGCCAAGCGAACGGCGCGCAGCGATCTGTTCCTCGCGCTGCTCGACCTCGACGACCAGCTCTCCTGCCAGCCGTTGCTGGAGACGACGGGGTTGCTCGCCGAGCAATGGGATCAACAGTTCTCGTTCACCGCGCCGGCCGCCGGGACGACGTCACGCGACTGGTTCAAGTTCATCGTCAGCGAGTTCGACTTCCGCGCCGCAGCGTTCTCGCTGCTGCCGGTGACGGCGGCCGCAGCTGCCGCCGAACCGGTTCCGGACGCGCTCGGCGACGCACCGGCGCCGTCCACCCGGGCCGCATCGGTCGTCGGGCCGCCTCCCGGTCCGGACTCGTCCGCGATCACGCTCGCGTTCACGCTGCGCGCCACCGGTATCGGCTGATCGGGACTGCGTCGCCGGTCACGGCGGCATCACATGACTTGGGGGACACGATGGCAACGCTCTACCGGACCTACACCAGCCAGGTTCCGATCGAGGTGATCCTGGGCGCGAACAACTTCGCCGGGATGCATCCGACGATGCAGCAGCGGGTCAGGGGGCTGCTCGAGGCGTCCGGCGGCCGTGCCGGGTGGGGGTATGGCGTGCGCACCTCCCAGGAACAGCTCCGGTTGTTCCTGTCCCGCCACCGCCCCGACCCCGACGGCAAGGTCGAGTACAACGGTCAGCGGTACACGCTCGTCGGCTCACCTGCGGCGAGGCCGGGCAACTCGATGCACGAGATCGGTCTGGCAGCCGACCTGCGCGGCGAGCCGACCAACAACAAGAACATCGATGATTGCAGCTGGCTCGTCGCCAATGCGTCGAAGATCGCCGTCTCCGCTCGCGGCGAGGAGATCGACGAGGTGCCCGAGCCGACGTTCGACGATGTCGACCTCGACGACCTCGACCTCGACGACCTCGACCTCGTCGAGTTGCTCGCGGAGGTACCGGCGACATGAGCGATCGACCGGACGAGACCCCAGGGGACTCCGGGCGCGACGTCGGCATCGCCCTTTCCGGCGGTGGTCACCGGGCGACCGTATTCGGGCTCGGTGCCCTGCTGGCGGTCGTCGACGCCGGTCTCCATCGCCGCACGCTGTCGATCAGCTCGGTCTCCGGAGGATCGATCGCCAACGGGGCGGTGATGGTCGGCCCCGACTTCGGGACCGCCGAGCCTGGCGAGCTCGAGCAGCACTTCGCCACGGTGGTGCAGGCGATCGCCGAGCGCGGCGTGCTCCAGGGCGGCGCGCCGGCGACGTCGTGGTATCTCCGCCAGCTGATCGCCTCAGCGGTGGTCACTGCGATCGGTGTCGTCGCCGCGCTCGTGTTCGCGGTGATCGGTGAGCCGTTGTTGTTCGCCATCGCCGCGCTGGTGACGCTGGTCGCCGCCGGACTCGCCTGGTGGCTGTTCGGCAGGCGCTCGGAGATGACCGAGCGGGCGATCGACGCCGAGCTGCTCGGTGGACGGCGGACGACGCTCGCCGATCAGGCGGCGCGCCAGCTCAGCGTCAACCACGTGCTGTGCACCACCGAGCTGCAGTCGGGGGTGACCTTCTACTTCGGCAACCGGTTGTCGTACGGCTGGCAGTTCGGTGGCACGACGACCGCGGCCGACATCCCGCTCGCCGTCCCCGTCCAGGCCTCCGCGTGTGTGCCCGGCGCGTTCCGGGCGCGGGTGGTGCCGCTCGCCTCGCTCGGCCTGCCCTCGGCCGCGGTGCAGGGTTCGTCGGCGGGCCGGCCGGGCGCGATCGACGATCTCGTGCTCGAAGACGGCGGCGTCTACGACAACATGGCCGACGGCTGGGAGTACGGCTTCTCCCGCCGGCTGCGGAGCTGGCCGGCGCTCGCTGCGGCTCAACCAACGGCTGCGCGCCGGGTGATGATCGTCAACGCCTCGAAGGGGTGGGATGAGCTGATGCCGGCGCCGACCTCCGGGATCCGGCTGGAGATCGCCGGCCTGCTGCGCTCTCAGGGCGTGCAGTACGACGTCTCGACCGCCCACCGCCGCCAGGCGTTGATGGCCGGCTTCATCGCCGCCAGCAGGACCGCCGAGGAGGACGACACCGAGGGCGTCTTCGTCCAGATCCGCGACAGCCCGTACCGGCTGCTGTCGCTGTTCGAGCCGGCCGCCGGCCGGACCCCCGACGCAGCCTCGAGACGGGCGCTCGAGGCGCGTGCGTTCCTCGATGCGCACGGCACGAGCGAAGCGGCGTGGGCCGAGCGGGCAGCGCAGTCCGCTGCCGTTGCGACCACGCTCAAGCCGTTGGGGGCGACGGTCTGCGCCGACCTGCTGGAGCACGGCTACTTCCTCGCCGCCGCCAACCTGCACGTCGTGTTCGGCAACGGGGCGACGCATACGCCACCGCCGCGGGCGCACTTCGAGCGGATCGCCGGCGTCCGATGAACGGGCGTCGGACGTCGACCGACACCGTCCAACTGACCGTGCTGCCGGCGGCGTGCGGCGACTGCCTGGTGATCGAGTACGGCCCGGCCACCGCCCGCCGGCGGTTGTTGATCGACGGTGGGCTGTCGTCGGTGTACGAGACGGGGCTCGGATCGTTCCTCGCCGGAGCCGGCGCGCCGGCGCGATGCGACCTGGCGGTGGTCACCCACGTCGACCGCGACCACATCGACGGGATGATCCGGGCGCTCGCCGACGACCACCTCGACGCCGACGAGATCTGGTTCAACGGACGTGATGAGATCGACGCGCTGGTCGACGCCGGCGGTCGTGGGGTCCGCCAAGGGGATGAGCTGAGCCGTCTGATCCCGGCAGAGAAGCGGAACCGGATCGCCGACCATCGGGCGATCCACGTACCCGACAGCGGGCCGACGAGTCATCAGGTCGCCGGCGCGACGGTCACCCTCCTCGCCCCGGTCAAGGCACGGCTGGAGCGCTTGTTGCGGCGGTGGCCCGAGCCCCCCGACGAGGTCCCGACCGACGCCACCGAGGCGTTGCTCGCCGCATTCGAGGATCCCGGAACGCGCGGCGAAGGCGAGTTCGGCGAGGACTCCAGCGCGGCCAACGGCTCGAGCATCGCCTTCCTGCTCGAGGTATCCGGCGTCGCCCTGCTGCTCACCGGCGACGCCTTCGCCGGCGACCTCGCTGCCTCGATCCGTCAGCTGCTGACCGCACGCGGCGAGGCGAAGCTGCGGGTCGACCTGTTCAAGTTGTCGCACCACGGCAGCCGGCAGAACATGACCGACGAGCTGCTCGACCTGATCGAACCGGGCGCCGTATTGGTCTGCACCGACGGGTCGAAGTTCAAGCACCCCGACGAGGACGCGATGCGCAAGGTGCGCGAGCACTATCCCGACGTCCCGATCCACTTCAGCGACGACGACGGCGTCAACGAGCACATCCGTCGGCGGGCGGCGATCGTCGGCTCGCAGCCGATCGTCGAACTGCCGTTGAGGCTGCGATTCCCGATCGCTGACTGACCGGCTCGAACCGTATGTCGTTTGGGCCCGGACGACGCCCAGTTGCTAACAACGGGGGGGTGGGTCGAGCGACCCACCCCGCTGTCCGTGTCCCACCCCCCAGGAGTTCTCCGATGACCGCTGCGATCCCGCCGCGCACCCTTGCCGATCTGATCCCCCTGCCGATCGCCGGGGAGCGGCCGCTGGTACGCCGAGCCGTGTTGGTCCTCGGCTTCGCCCTGTTCACCGCCGCCCTCGCCCAGATCCGCCTGACGCTCGGGTTCACCCCGGTGCCGATCACCGGCCAGACACTCGGGGTGGTCCTCGCCGGGGCGACCCTGGGGGTCCGCGACGGCGCTGCCAGCCAGGCCCTGTACTGGCTGCTCGGCTTGATCGGGCTGCCGTTCTACGCCGGCGGCGCCGGCGGCTGGAGCGACGGCACCGGGGTCACGTTCGGCTACTTCGTCGGCTTCGTCGCCGCCGCTGCCCTCGTCGGTGCGCTCGCCGAGCGCCGCCACGACCGCAGCCTGGTCGCCTCGATCCCGGCGATGCTCGCCGGCAGCGCGCTGATCTACGTCTTCGGCGTCGCCTGGCTCTCCCACGACCTCGGCGTGTCGGTCGCCAACTCCGATCCGGCGATCCTCGGTGGCGCCACCGGGATCAGCCTCGGGCTGACCCCGTTCCTGATCGGCGACCTGCTCAAGGTGCTGATCGCCGGTGCCCTGACCCCGATCGCCTGGCGCCTCGCCCGCACGGGCACCGGCGGGGGCGCCGCCGATCGCTAGTCTCACCGCACGTGCCTGTCACCGTCGTCGTCGGAAGCCAGTGGGGAGACGAGGGGAAGGCGAAGATCACCGATCAGCTCGCCAAGGAGCATGATCTCGTCGTCCGCTACCAGGGTGGGCACAACGCCGGCCACACGGTGGTCGTCAACGGGGAGCGCTTCGCCCTCCAGCTGATCCCGTCGGGGGTGTTCTACGACCATGTCACCCCGGTGATCGCCAACGGCGTGGTCGTCGACCCCGACCACCTGGTCGGCGAGATCGACCGGCTCGAACAGCGTGGCATCTCCTGCGCCCGGCTGCGGATCTCGAGCCAGGCGCACCTGATCTTTCCCTGGCACCAGGCGCACGACGCCCTCGCCGAGGCCGCCCGTGGCGACGCCAAGATCGGCACGACGCTCAAGGGGATCGGCCCGGCCTACGCCGACAAGGCCCGACGCAACGGACTGCGGGTCGGTGACCTGCTCGATCCGGTGGCGTTCCGCGCCCAGTTCGTCGCCCTCGCCACTCACGAGTCGGCGGCACTGGTCGCCCTCGGTGGGGAACCGTTGGACATCGGCCCGCTCGCCGATCGCTACGCCGGAGACCTGGCGTCGCAGCTCGCCCCGTACGTCGCCAATACCGTCGAGCTGCTCCACGAGGCGCTCGAACGCGGCCAGCAGCTGTTGCTCGAGGGCGCCCAGGCGACCTTCCTCGACCTCGACCACGGCACGTATCCGTACGTCACGTCCTCCAACCCGACCGCCGGAGGGGCGTGCACCGGGACGGGGATCGGACCCCGGCTGATCGATCGCGTGGTCGGGATCACCAAGGGCTACTGCACCAGGGTCGGCGCAGGACCGTTCCCGTCCGAGGACCTCGGGCCGGAGGGGGAGGCGATGGCCGAGATCGGCCACGAGTTCGGCACGGTCACCGGCCGCCGCCGGCGCACCGGCTGGCTCGACACGGTGATGCTCCGTCACGCGGTGCGGATCAACAGCATGTCGGAGATCGCCCTGACCAAGCTCGACGTGCTCGACACCTTTGCCTCGGTCAAGGTCTGCGTCGGCTACGAGCACAACGGCAAGCGGGTCGACGGCTATCCGGATCGTCTCGCCGAGCTGGCCGAGGTCACTCCGGTGTACGAGGAGCTGCCCGGCTGGCGGAGCGAGCTGCGCGCCTGCCGAGACGCCGGTGACCTCCCGGGTGCCGCCCGGGCGGTGGTCGAGTTGGTCGAGCGCGAGGTCGGGGTTCCGGTGCGCTTCGTCGGTGTCGGCCCGGACCGCGACGACGTGATCCAGTTCCGCCCGTGATCGGGGAGCTGCGATGATCCCGCGCTACTCGCTGCCGGAGATGTCGGGGGTGTTCGACGATGTCGCCCGGTTCTCCCGCTGGTTGGAGATCGAGCTGCTGGCGACCGAGGCCTGGGCCGAGCTCGGCGTCGTCCCGGCCGACGAAGCGGCCGCCTGTCGCGCCCGCGCACCGCAGATCGACGGCGACTTCGTCCTCGCCGTGTCGGCTCGCGAGCAGATCACCGACCACGACGTCGCCGCGTTCGTCGACGTCGTCCAGGAGGCGATCGGCGGCACGGCCGGACCGTGGATCCACTATGGGTTGACCTCCTCCGACGTCGTCGACACCGCCTGGTGCTGGATGCTGCGCGACGCCGCCGACCTCCTGATCGAGGCCTCCGACGGCCTGGTCGCCGAGCTCAAGCGGCTCGCCCTGGCAGAGCGCGAGACGGTGATGATCGGTCGTACCCACGGGATCCACGCAGAGCCGACGACCTTCGGGGCGAAGGTCGCGTTGTGGTGCCTGCAGGCGGATCGTGATCGTCAACGGTTGCGTGCCGCCCGGGAGGCGATCTCGGTGTGCAAGCTCTCCGGGGCGGTGGGTACCTATTCCAACATCGACCCGCTGGTCGAGCGACGAGTGGCCGAGCGGCTCGCTCTGGCCCCAGTGCCGGCGACGCAGGTGATCGCCCGCGATCGCCACGCCGAATATCTCTGGGCGTGCGCGGCGGTGGGTACTACCGCCGAACTCATCGCAGTCGAGCTCCGACATCTTCAGCGGACCGAGGTGCGCGAAGTCGAGGAGGGATTCAAAGCCGGCCAGAAGGGTTCCTCCGCGATGCCGCACAAGCGGAACCCGATCTCGGCGGAAACGATCTCAGGACTTTCTCGTGTCCTGCGCGGGAATCTCCAAGCAGGCATGCAGGACGTCGCCCTCTGGCATGAGCGTGACATCTCACATTCGAGCGTGGAACGGGTCATCCTTCCTGACTCTTCACTGCTGGCGTACTACGTCATGCGGCGGCTGACGCGCCTGTTGTCGGGGTTGCAGATCTTTCGTGAACGAATGATCGGCAATCTCAATGCCAGTCACGGGCTGGTGTTCTCTCAGCCGGTGTTGCTCGCGCTGGTCCAGGGTGGAATGACACGCGACGACGCCTACCGGATCGTTCAGGACAACGCGATGCGGGCGTGGAGGGAATCGGTCGGCTTCCGCTCACTGCTGGAGCAAGACAGCCGGGTCACGGTGGACCCGGCTGTGCTCGAGGAGGCGTTCGACCTCGGCCGTTCGCTGCGCAATGTCGGGGCGGTGTTCACCGCCCTCGACCAGGTCTCCTAACGCGAGATCCCGGCCTTCTGGAGCACCGACGGTTCGAGTCCGACGGCGCGCCACGCTGCGTACGAGATGCCCTGCCGTTCGCTGTAATTCTTCGCCACCTTGACGAACTCGGACTCGAGCGAATCGACGTCGACACCGGTGTCTTTCGAATCGAGTTCGATCATCAGGTTCATTCGCTCCTGGATGAGTTTCACCTCGGTGAGCGGGTCGGCGTCGATCATCTCGTCGTCGATCTGCGCCAGACGGGTCTTGATCGAGTCCTTCGTCCGTTTCCGACCACGCTTCGGCTTGTTTGCGCGCAGAGCGTCGAGATACTCACGCACCACACGACTCTCCGTGCGCCCGACAGCGAGGGCTGCCTTGTGTTCATCGGTCATCGGTCCCTTCGGACCCCGCTTGTTCGCCATCGTGCGCCCCACGTTTCTGATCAGGTAGTTGGTGGACTCGGGTCTGCACCGCCGAGGTTTGGATCCATGGTAATACTCATTTGAACGAACCCGCATACATCGATTGATGATCCGGTTCCGCCGGAGCGCCGATCATTACCACTCTCGTCGTCGAACGCGACCCCGATAGGTTCGCTGACCATGGATCCGGTCACCGATACGCTGCTCCAACTCGTCTTGCGACAATCGGTCAAGCGTGGTCATTTCACCCTCAAGTCGGGAGCCACGAGCAGCTGGTTCTTGGACACCAAGCAGACCGCCTGCGACCCGGAGGGGATCATCGCCGTCGCCGACGCGGCGCTGCAGGTGCTCCCCGAGGATGCCGAGGCGATCGGCGGGCTGACGATGGGCGCCGATCCGGTCGCGTTCGGCATCGCCGCCGTCGCCGCTACCCGCGGCCGGAGCCTGCGCAGCTTCAGCGTGCGCAAAGAGGTCAAGGATCACGGCGTGACCGGCCGGATCGCCGGCGCGTTGCGGCCCGGCGACCGGGTGGTGATCACCGAGGACACGGTCACCCGCGGGACCTCGATCATCGAGGCGGTCGACGCCGTGATCGCCTTCGGCGCGGTGCCGGTGGCGATCCTCGTGATCGTCGACCGTGGCGGAACCTGCGCGGCAATGGCAGCGGAACGAGGAATCGCCTATCACCCCCTCTTGACGGCTCCCGACCTCGGCTTCGAGTACGGCACATGAGGCCGGCAGCGGTCACCTTCGACTACTGGAACACGATCGTGCGGACCCGCGCGGATCCGTCGGTGTGGCGGATCGGGGCGTGGGAGTCGTTGCTCACCGGCTGGGGTCATCAACCATCCGAGGGCCTGCTGGCGGCGGTGTTCGATGCCGAATGGACGGAACACGACGCTGCCTGGCAACGCAACGAGCAGTACACCGGCGTCCGCGCCGCCCGTTCGGGCGCTGCTCGGCTGGGGTTCCCGCTCGCTGCGGCCCAGATCGACGAGCTGGTCGAGGTGTTCTGCGCCGCCGGGCAGCCCGACGACTTCCAGCTCTGCCCGGGAGTCGACGAGGCGATCGGCGCGCTGCGCGATGCCGGCATCCGTCTCGGGATCATCTGCGACGTCGGATTCACCCCGTCGCTGCGCCTGCGAGAACTGCTCGAGCACCATCAGCTGCTCGATGCCTTCACCGGCTGGTCGTTCTCCGACGAGGTCGGCTGGTACAAACCGGCGCCGGAGATCTTCCGCCACGCCGGCGAGTATCTCGGCGCGTCCCCGGCGGAGACGGTCCACATCGGTGACCTGCGACGGACCGACATCGCCGGAGCACGGGCGATGGGGATCACCGCGATCCGCTACTGCGGGGTCAACGACGACCTCGGTGACGGACCGGAAGGCGACCATGTCCTCGCCGACTACGCCGACCTGCCCGCTGTGCTCGGGCTGAGCTGAGCCGGACGCGGTCGGCGATCGGCGAACGGCGAGTCAGCCGGCGGGCTCGACCGCGATCTCGACGACATGGGCGATGTCGTCCGACGATCGACCGAGGTGGAGTTGGTAGCGGCCGGGTTCGATCCGCCAGCCTCCCGGCTCGGGTTCGATCGCGACCATCTCGCCGATCAGCGAGGCCCCGACGGCCGGCTGGTAGCTGGAGCCGGGATGCCAGTAGGCGAAGCTGCGGTCGTCGAGCTCGAGGTGGACGTCGGTCGACGCTCCGGCGTCGAGGTGGACCTTGGCGAACGCCTTGAGCTCCTTCGGCGGCCGGCTGGCGGTCGACTCTGGCGAACCGACGTAGCACTGGACGACCTCCGAACCCGCTCGCCCACCGACGTTCGCCACCGGGACCGTGACCAGCAGGCGTTGCCCCGGGGTGAAGGTCGCGCTCGACAGGGTCGGCGCGCCGATCTCGAACCGGGTGTACGACAGACCGTGGCCGAAGGCGAACCGCGGCCTGATCCGTCGCGCCTCGTACCAGCGGTAGCCGACGAAGATGCCCTCGCCGTAGCGGACCTGGCCGTGCTCTCCGGGGAAGTTCCCGAAGCTCGGGTTGTCCTCCAGGCGGACCGGGAAGGTGGTCGGCAACCGGCCGCCCGGTTCGGCGTCGCCGAACAGCACGTCGGCGACCGCGTTGGCCATCTCCTGGCCACCGAACCAGACCTGCAGCGCGGCGGGGACCTGCTCGATCCAGTCCATCGTCACCGGCGCGCCGGTGTTGACGATCACGATCGTGCGCGGGTTGACCGCCGCGACCGCGGCGATCAACTCGGCCTGCCGGCCGGGCAGGTCGAGCGAGGTGCGATCGTGACCCTCGGATTCCCACTCGTTGGTCGTGCCGACGACGACCAGCGCGACGTCGGCGTCCGCCGCCGCGTCGACGGCCCGCTCGAACAGGTCGTCGGTGGGCACCGGCCGGCAGCCGACCTGTGCCCCGTGCGCCCAGCTGCGCTCGGTGCAGACGCTCTCGGCCTCCAGCCGGTACTGCCGCCCGGCGACGAGCTCGACGGTGGCGACGACCTCGGCGCTGCCGATCCCGAAGAACGATCCGCCGATCCCCGGTGGATCGGCGATCCCGTCGATCAACGGCACGCCGTCGAGCAGCACCCGCGACGGGCTGATCTGGACCATCGACAGTTCGTGCGGCCCGCTGACGTCGGGGGTGTAGGTCGCGACGGAACGGATCGAGAACGGCGGGTGGGGTACGCCGGCGTCCTGGCCGAAGACCACGATGCACCTGCCGTCGGGGCGGAGGGTGCGCAGGACCGGTTCGCCGGCGAACTCCTCGCCGGCGAACACTTCGGCGACGAATCCTCCGCCGTCGGCGTGGGCCAGTCTCGGGCGCGGCACCGGCGGGATCCGGTGCTCGATCTCACACCCTCGCTCGTGGATCACGGTCACGCCGTCGCCGAGCCGTGTTCGCACGGCGTCCAGCGGACTGATCGAGTAGTGCGGCTCGACCTCGGCCGAACCGCCGCCCATCGTCCGCCCGTTCTGCGCGTTCGGCCCGATCACCGCTACCGAGCGCAGGTCGGCGGGATCCAATGGCAGCACGCCACGCTGGTTGCGGAGCAGGACGATCGCCTCCGTCGCCGCCTGATGGACGAGGGCGCGATCGGCGGGCAGATCGACCGAGGTCGGCGGGCGTGGTTCGTCGTCGAGCGCGCCGAGACGGTCGAACACGCGCAGCAGGCGGGTGACGATCGCATCGAGTTCGGCCTCGGGAACGGTGCCGTCGCGCACCGCTGCGGCGAGCGCGGCGCCGTAGAACCTGTCCGGCGCCGGCATCTGCAGGTCGAGCCCGGCAGCGGCGCAACCAGCGGTACTCCCTCCGGCATACCAGTCGGTGACGACGAACCCGTCGAACCCCCACTCGCCGCGCAGGATCCCGCCGAGCAACTCCGGGTTCTCGGCGCAATACCGTCCGTTGAGCCGGTTGTAGGAGGTCATCACCCCGAGCGTGCCGCCCTCGATCACCGCCAGCTCGAACGGCAGCAGGGTGATCTCGCGCAGGGTCCGCTCGTCGATCACCGAGTCGATCGTGAAGCGCTCGAACTCTGCGTCGTTTCCGGCGAAGTGCTTGACCGTCGTCGCCACACCCTGCGATTGCACGCCGCGGATGTAGCCGGCCGCGAGCTTGCCGGAGAGCAGCGGATCCTCCGAGTAGCACTCGAAGTTGCGCCCGGCGAGCGGTGAACGGTGGATGTTGACCGTCGGGGCGAGCAGCACCCTGGCCGTCTTGGTCAGCGCCTCGCGGCCGAGGGCCTCGCCGAGCCGCTCGACCAGGTCGACGTTCCAGGTGGCACCGAGCGCGGATCCGCAGGGGATGTTCAGCGCCGGCACCTGGGCGCCGACGCCGGCAAAGAACGGACCGCGGGCGCCGGCCGGTCCGTCGGTCATCACCACTGCCGGAATCCCCAGTCGCTCGACCGGCTTGGTCGTCCAGGCGGTCGCCCCGGCGGTCAGCGCAGCGCGTTCTTCGACCGTCAGCTCGGCGACCAACGCCTCGATCTCGCGTGCCATCGTCAGACTCCCCCTCGACCCTGCTGCGGTCGCCGCAGCGTAGGCGAGGTGTCGGATGCCTACGGCGAGATCGTGGTCGTCGTGTCCGGGACGGTCGTCGCCGGGGTCTCGCTTTCCGCCGGCATGTTGGACACCACGAGGTAACCGACCGCGCCGACGAGCAGGGCGATCAGGAGCACCTTGCCCGATCCGTTCTTGATCGAGTTGTAGTCGGCGGTCGCCTTGTCCTCGGCGAGCTTTCCGACGAGCTTCTTGTGCGCCTCTTCGCGCACCTCCTTGCCCCCCGGTTTCCCGCCGATCACCGAGGCGACGAGCAGCAGCGCGACGACGGCGATCACGCCGAGCTGGACGTCGCTGAGCCCTGACATCGCTGACGCACGCTAGGTCAGCTTGCCCGCTGGGAGCGGGACTGCCCGACGCGGAACCGACGGGACGGGCCGCTCCCGGGGACGTCTGTCGACGCCGCAGGTGTTGCGACTCGTCCCAAGGGGTAGCACACGGGCTGAGTTCGACCCCCAATCGAGCCATCACGTCCGACTGGAGCCAGCTATGTCAACAGACGAGTCCATCGCAACCGACCTGATCCGCACCCTCGAAAACGGCAGGCAGGGGTTCGACGCAGCGGCGGAGAAGTTGAACGACGACCGGCCCGACGTCGCCGCCAAGTTCCGCGAGTTCGCTCAGAACCGTGGGGCGATGTCCGACGAGCTCAAGTCGATCGCCGGCGCCTACGGCGACGACATCGAGCAGCGCGGCACGGCGACCGGCGCGCTCCATCGCGGTTGGATCGCGGTCAAGGACGCCCTCACCGGCAGCAGCGGCGACGCCGTGATCGCCGCCGCCGAGGAGGGCGAGGACCACGCACTCGAGCAGTACCGAGACGCGCTCGAAGCCGACATCTCGGCGGAGTTCCGCCCGGTCGTCGCCCGCCAGCTGGCGTCGGTGCAGGCAGCACACGACTACGTCCGCGCCTTGAAGCACGCTTCCTGAGCCCCATCACCACGTCCCGATACGGGACGCACAAACAACTGAGAGCCGGCCCCCTCCGACCGAGGGAGCCGGCTCTCGCCGTGCTTGATGTGGTCGAGACCGGCGTCGATCCGGTGACCCCACGCTTTTCAGGCGCGTGCTCTGCCGACTGAGCTACTCGACCTTGCCATCGGGTGCTGGCGCACCCGATGAGCGGTCCCGACGGGACTCGAACCCGCGACCTCCGGCTTGACAGGCCGGCGTGAACTCCAACTTCACCACGGGACCAGGGAAAACCTGATCTGAGCACCCCCAACGGGATTCGAACCCGTGCCGCCACCTTGAAAGGGTGGTGTCCTAGGCCACTAGACGATGGGGGCTCGGACGTTTCTCGCTGAGAGCGGGCGACAATCTACCAGCAGGTCCTCCGATTTCCGCCGGTGGTCCATGTCGCTGCCCGCATGTCGGCTCGATGACGTTGTCCCAGCCCGCCGTAGAAGGTCAGGACACCTACCCTACGCTGGGCTGATGTTCCTCGCGGCGGCGATCGCCCAGGGGTTCGTCACGACGGGTGAAGGTCGATGATCGGTCTCTGTACCGACTCGAGCGCGCTCGTCCCCGACGAGCTGGTGCAGCGGTACGGCCTCGTCGTCGTTCCGCTCACCGTCGAACTCGACGGTGACGAACACCTCGACGGCGCAGGGCTCGACGCCGATCGGTTCTATGCCAGCTTCGGTGCCGGCCGTCGCCCGGTGGTGACGATCACCCAACCGAGTCCCGGCCAGTTCGCCGTCGCCTACGAAGAGCTGGTCGACCGAGGTTGCCGTGCCGTACTCTCGATCCACAGCGGGCGGCGCCATCCGGGGATGCTGACCTCTGCCCGGCTGGCGACCCGCGGCGCCTCGGTCCCGGTCCGGGTGGTCGACACCGGCGCAGAGGCGTTCGGGATCGGTTGCGGCGTCTGGGCCGCTGGTGAGGCGCTGGCAGCCGGAGCGACGGCGGAGCAGGCCGCCCAGGCCGCCGAACGGGCGTCGGCCGATGCGGCGCAGGTGTTCACCGTCGCCTCGTTCGAGTTGCTCGCCGGACTGCCGGCAGGGGAGCGGGTGCCACTGATCGCCTCCCGCGACGGGCGGATGACGCCGTCGGCCGCTGCCGGTGACCGGTGCGAGGCGGTCGAGTGGATGGTCGGCCGGGTGGTCGCCGGCGGCGCCGGACTCCGGGTGGGGATCGGCACCGCCGACCGGGCCGGGACCGAGCTCGCCGACGAACTCGTCGCCGTCCTCTCCGGCAACCCGGCGGTGGACGAGGTCGTCCGGTTCCGGCTCGGTCCGAGCGGCGCCCACCACGGCCCGGGAACGACCACCGCCCACTGGTTCCGCTCGCCTGCAGCCTGAGTGGCGCTAGGCGAGCGCTAGGCGAGCGCCTCGACCGCCTCGTCGAGCAGCGCACTGAGGTAGTGGTAGAGGGCGTAGCCGGGTTCGTCGGGGTTGTCCGAGCCCCCGTCCTCGCTGACGTCGAGCATCGTCCCGAGCACGAGCCGCAGGGCGTTGATGCTCTGCACCCAGCCGAGCAACTCGAGTTCGGTCAGCTCGGTCGAGGCCAACGACTGTTCGACCCGCTCGATCGCCCCGAGATGCGAGGCGACCAACTCCTCGCGCATGAAGCGCTGATACTCGGCGTCGTGCTCGGGGTCGTCGGGGTAGGCGGTCGGGAACAGCCGCCGCGTGCGCTCGGTACCGAGCTCGTCCTCGGTCGCCCCGAGCAGGCTGCGCAGCTGCGGGAGCAGATCGGCGAGCAGACCGCGCTCCTCGTCCGGGAGCCCGAAACGGAACCGGTCAGGTCCGGTCCGCTTGATCCGCCGCCGGCGGATCACGAGCGATCGCCCCGGTCCGACCCGTCGCGCTGCATCGTCGCCCACAGCCCGTGCTCGTGGAGTCGGAACACGTCCAGCTCGGCCTTTTCTCGCGTGCCGTTGGAGACGACCGCCCGTCCCTTGTGGTGCACGTCGAGCATCAGCCGATTGGCCTTGTCCTTGGAGTAGCCGAACAACTTCTGGAGCACCCAGGCGACGTACGACATCAGATTGATCGGGTCGTTCCAGACGATCACGACCCAGGGCGAATCGGGAACCACGCCGACGTCGCTCGTCGGTTGTTCGATCTCCACGGGGCTCGGCGCCGGCATCGCCGACCATTGTGCCTGGCCGCAGGCCTCCGGAGGGGCTGCGTTGGGTGGAACAGCCGCGTGGCCGTACGATCGACTCGCTATGGCCGTCGGCGCCCGTCCACTCGTTCCCTCGCGGCTCGCGCCGGGTGGCGTCGGTCACGGGGTCAGGCGTACGCCGACGACGACGATCGGGGCCTACGTCGCCCTCACCAAACCGCGGATCATCGAGCTGCTGCTGATCACCACCGTGCCGGCGATGGTCCTCGCCGAGAGCGGTTGGCCGTCGAGCTGGCTCGTGCTGTGGACCGTGATCGGCGGCACGCTCGCGGCCGGTGGGGCGAACGCGATCAACATGGTGATCGACCGCGACATCGATCGGCTGATGCCGCGCACCCAGAACCGGCCGCTCGTCACCGGGTTGCTCACTCCCCGCGCTGCGCTGGTCTTCGCCCTCACCCTCGAGCTGATCGCCGGGGCGGTGCTGTGGTACTTCGCCAACCTGCTCTCCGCTGCGCTGGCGCTCAGCGGGACGGCGTTCTACATCTTCGTCTACACCCTCTGGCTGAAGCGGACGAGCACGCACAACATCGTCATCGGTGGGGCTGCGGGGGCGGTCCCGGCGCTGGTCGGTTGGGCGGCGGTGACCGGCTCGTTGGCCTGGCCACCGGTGATCCTGTTCGCCGTGATCTTCTTCTGGACACCACCGCACTTCTGGGCGCTGGCGATCCGCTACGCCGAGGACTACCGCAGCGCCGGGGTGCCGATGCTCCCCGCCGTCGTCCCGGTCGAGGTCGCCACCCGCAAGATGGTCACCTACACCGTGGCGATGATCGTCACCAGTGCGCTGCTGTTGCCGGTCACCGATCTGGGGTGGATCTACGGGGTCGTCGCCTTCGTCGCCGGTGCCGGCTTCCTCGGCGGTGCGATCCATCTCGCCCGGCACCCGTCCGCCGCCGGGGCGATGCGCCTGTTCGGGTTCTCGATCACCTACGTCACGCTCGTCTTCGGTGCGCTCACGGCCGACGTGCTGGTCCGTCACGGCCTATGACGCCGACGACCGTGCGGCCACCGTCGGTGGCCCCTCGCCTGTGTTGCGCGACCGGGCGTGAGGCGATGATTTCGATCGCCGGAACCCTTCATTGGTACTGTCGAGCGCTGACAACGGACCCGAATCGCCGCCCGGGCGGGTGCTACGCGCCATCGCGGGCGAGAGGATGCCCATGACCACCATCGACACCGGCCACGCGCACGATCTTCCTGGCGCGAGCGCGACCGGCGCCGGCGCTCCCGGGCGCACACTGGCAGGCGCGACGAGCTGGCTGACCACCACCGATCACAAGCAGATCGGCCGGTTGTTCGTCGGTAGCTCGGTCCTGTTCCTCACCGGGCTGCTGGTGATCGGCGGCCTGCTCGGTTTCGAGCGGCTCGACGCCGAGTCGGTCACCCTCGAGGCGGACTCGATCGGCCAGCTGTTCTCGCTGTACCGGATCGGGCTGCCGTACCTGGTCGTCGGCCCGCTGTTGTTCGGACTCGCGATCGCGATCGTCCCGCTCCAGCTCGGCGCCCGCGCCCTCGCCTTCGGGCGGGCGGCTGCGCTCGGCTTCTGGTCGTGGCTGTTCGGCGCCGGGCTGGTCGTCGCCGCCTACCTCGGCAACGGCGGCCCCGGTGGCGGGGACCCGCAGATGGTCGAATTGTTCCTCGCCGGCTTCGGGTTGTCGCTGCTCGGTCTGCTCGTCGCTGCGATGACGCTCGTCGTCAGCGTGCTGACCGCCCGCGCGCCGGGGATGACGCTGCGCCGGGTTCCGCTGTTCGCCTGGGCGGCGCTGGTCGGCTCGGCGGCGACGATCGTCACCGTTCCGGTCCTGCTCGGCGACCTCGTCCTACTCACCGTCGACCATCGCTCGTCCCGCTCAGCCGAGTTCGGGGCGAACAGCGCGATGCTCGGCTGGTTCTCCTGGGCGCTGACCTCGCCGGCGATCTACGTCTTGGCGATCCCGGCGCTCGGCATCCTCGCCGACATCGCCCACACCACCTCCCGTCGCCGCCTGTCGGTCCGCCCGGTGTTGCTCACCGGAATCGGGCTGACCGCCGCTGCGGTGCTCTCGGCGGTGACCCAGAAGGTCCACACCCTCCCCTGGCCGGGGAGCTTCGGCGACGACTTCGGCGGCAAGCTGAACGACCTGATCCCGTACGCCCTGTTCAACCTGCTGCCGATCCTCGGACCGCTGGCGGTCGGCGGCGCGGTCGCCGCCACCCTCGCCGCGGCCAAGCCCCGTCACCTCCCGGCAGCGCTGGTGTTCGCCTTCAGCGGCGTCGAGCTCCTCACCCTCGGCGTCGCTGCTCATGCGCTCACCGGGGTCGTCGACCTCCAGCTGCTCGGCACGACCTACGAAGAGGGCGTGGTCGTCCTCGTCCTCGGCGGCGCGGTGCTCGCCGGCCTCGGTGGTCTGGTCCACTGGGGTCCCAAGCTGTGGGGGCGGACGCTGTCCAACGGCGGGCTGCTCCCGCTCGCCCTGCTCGGTGCGCTCGGGGTGACGGTCGCCGGTGCGGCGCTGCTCATCGCCGGGTTCCAGGGGCAGCCGGCGATGGCCGCCGGAGGGTTCGACTACGAGCTCGCCCCCGAGGTGCTCAACGTCCTCGTCCTCGTCGGCCACGGCCTGCTGCTGCTGTGCGTCGTCGCCGTCGTCCTCCTCGCCGTGATGGGGTTCCGCAAGGGCCCGCTCGCCGGCGACGACCCGTGGGACGGTGTCACCCTCGAATGGGCGACCTCCTCCCCGCCGCCGACGGACAACTTCGTCGAGATCCCGAGGATCTCGTCCGGCAATCCCCTGCTCGACCTCAAGCCCGCCGGGAGTGACGCCTGATGCTCGCCCTGCCCCCGCGCCCGCCCCGCGCCGCGACGTCAGCTGATCGCCGGCACGGTGATGCTCGGCGTCGTAGCGACGATGTTCTTCGGCGGGATGTTGGCCGTCTGGATGCGGTTCCGCAACGCTGCGCCGTTGAAGGAATCGAGCGACGGCAAGCTGGTCGCCGACTGGGTGCCGGACGGGATCAAGATCCACGACGTCTCGGCCAACTTGATGCTGATGAGCATGATCAGCGCCTGCGCGATGGCCCAGCTGGCGGTGTACGCCGCCAAGCGCGGCGACCGGGTCAACGTCGGGCTCGGCCTCGGGCTGGCGATCCTGCTCGGACTGGCGACGATCAACGCCCAGGCGTTCGAGTACAGCCAGATGGAGCTGCCGATCGCCGAAGGCGTCTACAACTCGATGTTCTACGCGATCACCGGATCGTTCGTCGTGTTGATGATCGCGCTGATCACCTTCACCTTCCTGTCCGCGCTGCGCTACCTCGGCGGGCGGACGGCGGATCGTGAGCTGATCACCAGCCTCGCGCTGTCCTGGTACGTCAGCACGGCGATCTTCTCCGCCGTGTGGTTCATCGTCTACGTCACGAAGTAGGGGTCGATGTTCTCCACCGGATCCAAGTTGTTCTGCGGGTTGAGTGCCGCTGCGTTGGTGGCGGTCGTGATCTACGGCGTCACCCAGGACTTCGGCGCGCTCGGCGGGATCGGCCTGCTCTCGGCTGCGATCGCCTTCGGCGGCATCGCCGCGCTGACCATCGCCATTCGCGACGGCGACGTGTCGGCGATGGACGACGCTGCGGCCGACACCGCGCCGGCGACCGCCGCTCCGGTCGGTGCCAGCCTGTGGCCGTTGGTCGGGGCGCTCGGCGCCGGTCTGCTGGCCGTCGGCACGGTCACCGACAAGCGCTACTTCGTCGGCGGGCTGGCGTTGGTGATGATCGCCGCCGTCGAGTGGACGGTGCAGGGCTGGGCGGAGCGGGCCTCGGCCGATGCCGGCTTCAACCGCTCGGTACGCGCCCGGATGCTCTATCCGCTGGAGCTGCCGATCGCCGGAGCACTCGGGCTGGCGGTGATCATCTACGGCTTCTCGCGCGTGATGCTCGCCGTCTCCAAGACCGCCGGTCCGGCGATCTTCGTCGTCGCTGCAGCGCTGATCACGGTCTTCGGTGTGCTCTTTTCCTACCGGCCCGAACTGCGGTCGACGATCGTCGCTGCGATCTGCACCGTCGGCGCGGTGCTGGTCGTCGCCGGGGGGATCGCCGGTGCGGCCACCGGGCAACGTGCCGAGCTCGACGAGGCCTCGGAGGAGGACCACTTCGGCGCGCATCATCGCGAGTGTGAATCGGCCGAACCGACCGAGGCCGACGAGGACGCCGGCGGTTCGGTGGCGGCGAAGTCGAACCCGTGGGCGACCTTCGTCTACGACGGCTCCTCGTTGACCGCGACCGAGATCGCCGGCAGGCCGTCGGGCATGATCACGATCGATCGGGGCACCGTCGTCAGCGTGATCTTCGTCAACGAGAGCGATGCCGAGCGCCGTCTGACGATCTTCGCCGGGACGACGGTGGAGGAGCTCAACGGGATCGAAGTGGTCGAGGATCATCTGTTCTGCACCCGTACCATCGGCGAAGGACACAGCAGCCTGCTGACCTTCAAGATCGCCAAGCCATCGATCGCCTCGGAGGAGCCCTACGCCGCCTTCGTTCCCGGCGACGAGGACGCCCGGGTGGAGATCGTGGTTCCGTGAGCGCAGATCAGGACGAGATGACAGGACATCGGATGACGCAACGCCTCGCCCAGCTCCGCCGCGCGATCCTGCCCGCACTCGGGCTGGTGCTGCTCGCCGGCTGCGCCAAGGATGCGCCCCAGGACTACCTCCAGCCGAAGGGCGATCCGGCGAAGAAGATCAACACGCTCAACAAGCTCGTGTTCCCGATGGCAGGGGTCGTCGGCGTGCTGGTGATCGTGCTCGTCGGCGTCACCGTCTGGAAATATCGCGACCGCGGTCAGGCGATCCCCCACCAGGGCCACGGCAACTCGGTGATCGAGATCGGTGGCATCGCCTTCTCCGCGGTGATCCTGGCGGTGATCGCCGTGCCGACGTTCTCGACGATCTTCGACCTGGCCGAGACCGACGATTGCACGATGACGATCAACGTCACCGGTCAGCAGTGGTGGTGGGAGTACGCCTATCCGGTGCAGGGCGGGATCGAGACCCCGATCGTCACCTCCGGCGACATCGTCTTCCCCGAGGGCGAGTGCGTGCTGTTGCGGATCACCAGCCGTGACGTGATCCACTCGTTCTGGATCCCGAAGCTCAACGGCAAGCGCGACGCGGTGCCCAACCGTGTCCACACGCTGCGGCTCGAAGCCGATCAGCCGGGCGTCTACCTCGGTCAGTGCACCGAGTTCTGCGGGCTGTCGCACGCCAACATGAAGATGAACGCGATCGCCCTCACCTCGGAGGACTTCGCCACCTGGGTCGCCCAGCAGACGGCGACGGCGCCGAACATCGCCGCCGACCAGCCGGCAGGCGCCGGGCAGGGCAGCTTCATCTCGTATTGCACCACCTGCCACCAGATCGACGGACTGGCCGACCCCGAGGGCAACCCGCTGATCGCCCAGGCCGACACCAACCTGGTGTCCGGCGCAGCGCCGAACCTGACCCACCTGATGAGCCGGATCACCTTCGCCGGCGGCACCTACTCGATGCTCACCGAGCAGTGCCGGGAGGACCTGCTGACGGCGAGCGAGGCAGAGTTCGGGGCGATGTACCTCGCCGGGACGTCCGAGGAATGCCTCAACCGGATCGAGCTCGAGGAGTGGATCCGCAACGCCCCGGAGAAGAAGGCGATGTACCCCACGCCGGACGACGACGGCCTGCGCCGTGGGATGCCGTACCTGGCGTTGACCGAAGACCAGATCGACGAAATCGTCGACTACCTGATCACGCTGAAGTGACGGGGGAGGACTGATGGCGATCATCGAACAACCCTCAGGCGGACTGGTCCCGGCAGGCGCCAGCCTGCGCGGCGTGACCCCGTCGAGCTCGTTGGGTGTCTTCCGACGCCCCGTGCAGACGACCGGCTGGCGCAGCTGGGTCTTCACCGTCGACCACAAGAAGCTCGGCATCATGTACGGGGTCGCCGCCTTCTTCTTCTTCATCGTCGGCGGCGTCGAAGCGCTGATGATCCGCCTCCAGCTGGCCCAGCCGAACGGCAAGATCCTCTCCGCCGACGTCTACAACCAGATGTTCACGATGCACGCCACGACGATGGTGTTCCTCTTCGTGATGCCGATGGCCTCCGCCTTCGCCAACTACTTCCTCCCGCTGCAGGTCGGCGCCCGCGACGTCGCCTTCCCCCGGATCAACGCCTTCGGCTTCTGGTGTTTCTTGTTCGGCGGGCTGTTCCTCAACTCCGCCTGGGTTCTCGGCGGAGCCGCCGACGGCGGTTGGTTCATGTACGCGCCGAACTCGAGCGTGCTGTTCTCGCCGAGCCACGGCATCGACTTCTGGCTGCTCGGCCTGCAGATCACCGGCATCGCCTCGCTCAGCGGCTCGATCAACCTGATCGTCACCGTGCTCAACCTGCGGGCCCCCGGAATGACGCTGATGAGGATGCCGATCTTCACCTGGCTCCAGTTGGTGGTCCAGTTCCTCCTGCTGTTCGCCGTGCCGGTGATCACCGTTGCGCTGTTCCTGCTCGGCTTCCAGCGGCAGTTCGGGGCCACGTTCTTCGACACCGCCGCCGGTGCCGACCCGCTGCTGTGGCAGCACCTGTTCTGGATCTTCGGTCACCCCGAGGTCTACATCCTGGTCCTGCCGAGCTTCGGAATCGTCTCCGAGGTGCTCCCGGTCTTCTCCCGCAAGCCGCTGTTCGGCTATCCGCTGGTGGTCTTCTCCGGCGCGGCGATCGGGTTCGTCGGTTGGGGCGTGTGGGCCCACCACATGTTCGCCTCCGGCCTCGGCCCGATCTCGGTGGCCGTGTTCTCGCTGTCGACGATGTTGATCGCGATCCCGACCGGGGTGAAGATCATCAACTGGGTGATGACGATGTGGGGCGGCAAGCTCCACTTCACCACCGCGATGCTGTTCGCCATCGGTCTGATCGTCGAGTTCACGATCGGCGGGCTCTCCGGCGTCACCCACTCGGTCTCGCCGTCCGACACCCAGCAGACCGATACGTACTACATCGTCGCCCACTTCCACTACGTGCTGTTCGGCGGGGCGATCTTCGGAATCTTCTCCGGCTTCTACTACTGGTGGCCGAAGATCTTCGGCCGCCTGCTCGACGAGCGATGGGGCAAGGCCAACTTCTGGTTCATGGTCCTCGGGATGAACCTGACCTTCGGGCCGATGCACATCCTCGGTCTCCAGGGACAGCCGCGGCGGATGTACCGCTACGACCCCGACCGGGTCGGCGAGGGCTTCTTCAACCTGACGTTCTGGAACCTGGTGTCGACGATCGGATCGTTGCTCCTCGCCCTCGGGGTGCTGTTCTTCATCATCAACGTGATCAAGACCGCCCGGCAGCCGGCCAACGCCCCGCTCGATCCGTGGGACGCCCGCTCGCTGGAGTGGATGACCGCCAGCCCTCCGAAGGAACACAACTTCGACCAGCTGCCGACCGTCCACGCGCTCGACGAGTTCTTCCACCGCAAGTACGCCGAGAACGAGCACGGTGAGCTCGAGCGGGTCAGCGACGCGGAGACGATCCTCGCCGAGATGGAAGCCAACGGAGACAAGCACATCGCCCTCCCGGCGCCGTCGTACTGGCCGATCATCCTCGCCTTCGGGCTGCCGGTGATCGCCTTCGGTGCGATCTACAACCACATCGGCATCGCCGTCGGTGCGGCGATCGTCCTGCTGGCGATGTTCGGCTGGGCGCTCGAGCCGTCCTTCGCCGACGACAGCGACTACGACCCACCCGCCGACGGTGGGACCACGAAGGAGCTCGCGACCATTGGCTGATCTCGCCGTTCCCAGCGACGCCGCCCCGGCCCACGACGCCGGACACGCCGCCCACGACGGTCACGACGCCCACGGCGGCGGACATGGCCATCACAGCTCGCTCGGGCTGTCGAACAACAAGCTCGGCATGTGGCTGTTCCTCGGCTCCGAGTGCCTGTTGTTCGGCGGGTTGATCTCGACCTACATGCTGTATCGCGGCCGGGTCTCCACCGGACCCGGCCCGGACCAGATCTACGACATCCCGTTCACCTCGGTCAGCTCGTTCGTGCTGCTGATGAGCTCGCTGACGATGGTCCTCGCGGTCAGCTCCGCCGCCCGGCGCGACGACCGCAACACCAAGCTCTGGCTGACCGTCACCGCACTCCTCGGGGCGACCTTCGTCGGCGGCCAGGTGTACGAGTTCACCGCCTTCTACCACGAAGGTCTCGGGTTCACCACCAGCCTGTTCGGCTCGAGCTTCTACACCCTCACCGGGTTCCACGGCGTCCACGTCACGGTCGGGATCATCATGCTGATGGCCGTGCGGGGGATCATCGCCCGCAACAAGGTCACCGGTGAGAAGTCGGAGGTGGTCGAGCTGATCGGGCTCTACTGGCACTTCGTCGACATCGTCTGGATCGTGATCTTCACCCTCGTCTACCTGATCCCTGCGTGAGGCCGAGATGACCGAGACCCACATCGAGCACCCCGGGCAGCCGGAACACGACTACGAGGGGTTCGAGCACGCCCACCGCCCGGACAGCTATTACGTCAAGATCGCGATCATCCTCGCCGTGCTGACGGCGATCGAGGTCGCCCTCAGCTACGCGGATGTCGGCGCACTGTTCCTGCCGGCACTGTTCATCTTGATGTTCATCAAGTTCGCGATGGTCGTGCTGTTCTTCATGCACCTGAGGTTCGACGGCCGCTGGTTCAACATGGCGTTCTGGACCGGGCTCGGCCTGGCGATCTTCGTCTACGTGATCGCCTTGTCGACCTTCAAGTTCTTCGTGTCCTGACCGATGGTCGATCCCTGGCGTTTCCAGCCGCACCCCGAGGTGTGGCTGCTCGTCGGGTCGATCGTCGCGATCTACACCTACACCGTTCGTGTGGTCGGTCCGAAGGCGGTCGGGCCGGACCGTCCGGCGATCAGCCGGCGCAACCTGTGGTGCTTCGTCGGCGGCGTCGCCTTGTTGTGGTTCGCCTCGGACTGGCCGATCCACGACATCGGCGAGGAGTACCTCTACTCGGTCCACATGTTCCAGCACATGGCGCTCAGCTACTTCATGCCGCCGCTGATGCTGCTGGCGATGCCGCAGTGGTTCTTCCGCCTGTTGATCGGCGACGGTCGGGTGTACCGAGGCCTGCGGTTCATGACCAAGCCGGTCGCCGCCGGGGTCGTGTTCAACGCAGTGGTGATGATCACCCACATCCCCGGGGTGGTCAACGCCTCGACCGAGAGTGCGCTGCTCCACTACGGGCTGCACACCCTGGTGGTGACGGCAGCACTGGTGATGTGGATGCCGGTCTGCGGTCCGTTCCCCGAGCTGCGGATCGGCACCGGGGGGATGATGATCTATCTCTTCCTCCAGTCGGTCGTGCCGACCGTGCCCGCCGGATGGTTGACCTTCGCCGAGGGCGTCGTCTATCGGCACTACGACATCCCGGTGCGCGTCTGGGGGCTGTCGGCGACCCACGATCAACAGCTCGCCGGGGCGATCATGAAGCTCGGCGGCGGGGTGTTCCTGTGGACGATCGTGATCGTGATCTTCTTCAAGCGGTTCGCCTCCCGCTTCGGTGAGGACAACAGCTACCGCCGAGGTGGGTCGATGCCCGACGCCGAGATCGTCGGCAACGAGTTCGATGCGCTGACCTACGACGACGTCACCCGGGCGTTCGAGACCGTCCCTCCGGCCCCCGACGCCCGCCGCTGACCCTCGGCCGCCCCCGCCGCGCGCCCCAGGCGTTCGGGCACTTGTGGCGAAATGCCCGCCACTCCTGACCGAACCGGTGCCGGGCTGGGAGCGTTCGGGCAGAACTGGCGACATAGCCGCCACTACTGCCCGAACGGTCAGTGCCAGCGGAACAGGCGGGACGCGAGCAGCGGGGCGGCGATCGCCCAGGCGGAGAGGACGAGCCAGGCCCGTCCCGGGGTCGCCGCCGACGAGAGTGTGCCGCGCAGCACCTCGGTCAGCGCGCCCGAGGGCAGGGCGCGGGCGACGGCGCGCAGCGGACCGGGGAGTTCGTCGAGCGAGAACATCATCCCGCTGAGCATCAGCAGCACGAGGTAGAGGCCGTTCGAGGCGGCGAGGTTGAGCTCCGCCCGCAGCCGTCCGGCGAGCACCAGCCCGAGCCCGGCGAAGGCGGCGGTGCCGAGCACGACCCCGCCGAGCGCAGCGAGCCACTCGGCCTGCGGGTCCCAGCCGAGGGCAACGGCGACAGGGACCAGCACGGCGAACTGGACCAACTCGACGGCGACGACTGCGAGCGTCTTCGCCGCGATCAGCCGCGGCCGTCCGAGCGGTGTCGCCCCGAGCCGTTTGAGCACGCCATATGACCGCTCGAACCCGGTCGAGATGCTCAGGCTGACCATCGCCGCCGACATCACCGCCAGCGAGAGGATCCCGGGTGCGAGGAAGTCGATCGGTTCGCCGTCGCCGGTCGGCAGGACGTCGACGCTGGCGAAGAAGACGAGGAACAGCAGTGGCAGCCCGAGGATCAACAACAGCGACTCGCCACGGCGCAGCGTCAGGCGGACCTCTGTCGTCAGTTGGGCGAGCAGGACCTTCACGAGGCGGCCCGCTGCCGGCGGCGCTGGCGTCGGGTGAGCCGGGCGCTCGACGCAGCCGAGGTCTCGTTGGTCAGTGCCAGGTAGACGTCCTCCAGCCGCTTGCGTCCGGCACGCAGATCGGCGAGCGGAAGGTCGCGCTCGGCGAGCCAGGCGGTGATCGCGGCGACCGTGGCCGGGGTCGGTGGGGCGGCGACGAGGTACTCGCCCGGGGTCGGTTGGGAGACGATCGCCCCGATCGTCGCTCCCAGCCCGGCGACGTCGAGGCCGGGAGCAGCGCCGAAGCGGATCTCGTCGCTGCGCAGGCTGCGGGTCAGCTCCCCAGGCGTGCCGGCGGCGACGATCCGGCCGTGGTCGACGATCACCACCCGATCCGCGAGCCGCTCCGCCTCCTCCAGTTCGTGGGTGGTGAGCACGACACACGCGCCCTCGTCGGCCAGCCGTCGGATCAAGGCCCGGACCCGTTGCCGGCCGGCGACGTCGACCGACGCCGTCGGCTCGTCGAGGAACAACACCTCCGGCTTCCCGGCGAGGGCGAGGGCGAGGGACAACCGCTGCTGCTCACCACCGGACAGTTGGCGCCAGGTGTGCCCGCTGCGGGAACCCAGATCGAGTTCGTCGAGCAGCTGCTGCGGGCGGACCCGGCCGCCGTAGAAGGCGCAGAACAGCGCGATCGCCTCGCTGACCTTGATCCCCGGATAGATCCCGCCCTGCTGGAGCATCACCCCCAGCGATCCGACCAGCTCGCCGTGTTGTGCGATCGGGTCGAGGCCGAGCACCCGCACCGAGCCCTCGTCGAGCCGGCGGTATCCCTCGCAGGCCTCGATGATCGAGGTCTTCCCGGCCCCGTTGGGACCGAGCACCGCCGTCACTGCGCCGGCCGCGGCGTGGAAGCTCAGCCCGTCGACTGCGGTCAGCGAGCCGTAGCGGATCACCGCGGCTTCGACGACGACGGTCTGCTGGGGGGACGGATGCACCGGGAGGAGCGTAAAGCCCGCGTCGGTGGACGACCATGGTCACTCACCCCGCGCGTTCGGCGGACCGCTGTCCCGTCGCCGCACGGAGAAGATGGCCGAAGCCTTGACCGTACGGGCGGCGGGGGGTTCGTACGGTGGGACCATGCCGTCACACCTCACCGTTGCGCTCGACCGTTCGCCGACCGCTGCTCCGCCGGAGGCGACGAACTGGACGGTCATCGGCGAAGAGTCGGTCACCGTCGGAGGACGGTGCGAGGACATCGACGACTTCGAACAGCTGCGGGCACGGGCGGTGCGCCTCGCCGGCAACCGGCGAGTGGCGGTCGAGGCGAGCTGCGAGCCGGGGGTCGGCGCCGGTCACTCGGTGCTGATGCTCGGCACGCCGATCCGCTTCGGCTCGAACTCGCCGACGCTGCTCCCCGAAGGGGCGGCCTCGCTCGACTTCCTCGCCGGCGTCCGCTGGCAGTTCGACGAGGTGCTCGCCTGGGCCGAGGGCGAGGGCGACTCGCTCCAGTTCGACGCGCAGGCCGCCGAGCTCGTCCGTCAGCGGACGGCCACGCTCGTCGCCTACCTCGAGTACCGCGGTGTCCGCCGGGTCGAGACACGGGTCCAGATCCGCCGCCGGAACGTTCCGGTCCTCCGTCCGACCGACCGCCGGATCGAGCTGCGGATCTCCTGAGCAACGGTCGTCGCCAAACCCGGGGGTGCTGATCCGGGACAGGGCACTACGCTCGCGCCTCCGTGATCGACGTTCGACTGCTGCGCACCGACCCTGAGGGCGTCCGCGCCGCGATGGCCCGACGGGGCAACCCCGAGCTGCTCGACCAACTGACCGAGGCAGCCTCGATCGACAGCCGTCTGCGCCAGATCGCCGCCGAGCGCGACGACCTCCGTCGCCGGATCAAGGACCTCTCCAACGCCGTCGGCCAACTCCGCCGCTCCGGGCAGGTCGAGCAGGCCGAGGGGGTGATGGCCGAGTCACGCGTCCTCGGCGGCCAGGAGTCCGAACTGGCGTCGGCCGCCGACCAGGCCGAGGCCGAGTTGCGCGAGGTTCTCCTCCGCCTGCCCAACCTCCCGCACCCGTCGGCGCCCGACGGAACGAGCGACGCCGACAACCCGATCGTCAGCGGCCCCCACCGGCAACCGGAGGAATGGGCGGAGCATCAGCGTGTCCCGCACTGGGAGATCGGCGCCGCGCTCGGGATTCTCGACAACGAACGGGCGGCGAAGATCTCCGGATCGATGTTCACCATGCTCCGTGGCCTGGGGGCGACGATGAGCCGGGCGCTGTGCCAGTACGCGCTCGATCGCAATGCCGATGCGTTCGAGGAGATCCGCCCGCCGACGCTGGTGACCACGGCGACCCTCACCGCCACCGGTCAGCTGCCCAAGTTCGCCGACGACGCCTATGCGATCGAACGCGACGACCTGTGGTGCATCCCGACCGCCGAGGTCCCGTTGACCTCGATCGCCCGTGACGAGATCCTCGACGAGGCGGACCTGCCGGTGCGGATGATGGCCTACACGCCGTGCTATCGGCGCGAGGCCGGCTCGGCCGGGAAGGACACCCGTGGCCTGCTCCGCAGCCACGAGTTCGACAAGGTCGAGATCCTCGCCTACGCCACCGCCGAGCAGGCGCCGGCGATGCTCGACGAGCTGCGCGAGCGGGCCGAGGCGCTGATCGGCGGGCTCGGATTGATGTACCGCGTGATCGAGATCTGCACCGGCGACCTCGGCCAGAGCCATCACCGAAGCTTCGACGTCGAGGTCTACGCGCCCGGTTGCGACCGCTGGTTGGAGGTCTCCTCGATGAGCTGGTTCAGCGACTACCAGGCCCGGCGAGGCAACCTCCGCTTCCGGCCGACCGGTCAGAAGGGGACCGTGATCGCCCACACCCTGAACGGCTCGGCGCTCGCCGTGCCGCGTGTCCTCGCTGCGATCTGGGAGACCTACCGCCAGCCCGATGGGTCGGTGCTCGTACCCGAAGTGCTGCTGCCGTACCTGCGCGGCGCCACCAGCATCACGGCCCGTTGACGATGGGTGCGGTGGAGCGGCGCAGCGAGTACGAGAGCACCGGGCTCGACCTCGGCGACCTCGCCGGCGACCCGATCGCCCAGTGGTGGCGGTGGTACGACCAGGCGGTCGAGGCCGGCTGCGTCGAGCCGAATGCGATGACCCTGGCGACCGTCGACCACGCCGGGATGCCCGACGCCCGGGTCGTGCTCGTGCGCGACGTCGGCGAGGACGGGTTCGGGTTCTACACCAACTACCGCTCGGCGAAGAGCGAGCAGCTCGAGGCCGACCCACGCGCGCGCGCTGGTCTTTTCCTGGCTCGAGCTGCATCGCCAGGTCCGCGTCCGCGGCCGGGTGGTCCGGATCGAGGGCCTCGTCAGCGACGAGTACTTCGCCAGTCGGCCGCGTGGCAGCCAGCTGGGGGCGTGGGCGTCACCGCAATCGGAGGTGATCCCCGACCGCGCCACGCTCGAGGCGCTCGTCGCCGAGGCCGATCGCCGATACGAGGGCGTCGACGTGCCCCGCCCCGATCACTGGGGCGGTTGGCGGTTGGTCCCCGAGGTCGTCGAGTTCTGGCAGGGACGCCCCTCCCGGTTGCACGATCGACTCCGCTACACCCGCCAGACCGACCCGCACGACGTCAACCCGTGGGAGATCGCCCGCCTCGCGCCGTGAGGCTGGCTCGCTGCGCTCGCGTCCGGCTGCTCGCTGGCGCTCCCGACGCCGGGTCGTGGTGGGGTCGGCGAGCTTTGGGGCCGAACCTTCGAGGTGGTCGCGAGGCTGGCTCGCTGGCTCGCGTCCGGCTGCTCGCTGGCGCTCCCGACGCCGGGTCGTGGTGGGGTCGGCGTGCTTCGGGGGCCGAACCTTCGAGTGTCGGAGAGGGCGGGCTCGCGCTGACTTGCCAGGGGGTGCCGAAGCGGTCCCGGCAGACGCCGAAGTACGGCGACCAGAACACCTCACCGCCGGGCATCTCCACCGTCCCGCCCTCGGCGAGCGCGTCGAAGACGCGCTCGGCGTCCTCGATCTCGGTCGTGGAGTAGTGCACGTACATGCCGTGCACCGACGGGAACTCGTCGTCATAGGTGTCGGACGCCATCAGCAGGTCGTCGCCGAGGACCAACGCTGCGTGCATCACCAGATGCGACTTGTCCGGGGAACCGAGTCGGGAGGGGCGTCTGCACCGGTGAGCACGGTCAGCTCGCCGCCGAGGATCTGCTGGTATCGCTCGAACGCCTCCCGGCAGTTGCCGCCGAAGTAGAGGTAGGGGTCGAAACGCCATCGTCGCTCCTGCTCGAATCGAGACCGCGGACTGTAGTCGAGCGACTTGACACCCTCGACCGGACCTTCACAGCGGCCAACTGATGCTGGCGGCGGCCAGCGCCTCGATCAGCCGGGCGGTGTGCGGGGTCGGGCCGGGGCCTTCCCAGTCCCACCACAACGGGCTCGAGCCGCGCACCCGTGGAGGCAGCTCGATCTGCACGCCGGCGCACGGCGGCAGGTTCACCGGATTGCGTTCGTGCAGGCCGCGCAGCCCGCGCGGGATCCGCTCGAGTTCGGTGATCGCGTCGTAGGCGGGAAGCGCCGTGCGCAGGTGGCCGGCGATGTGCTCTGCCAGCGGGCGGTTGCGCCCGCCGAGGAGCAGCGAGGTGAAGTACCCCTGGCGGCCGAAGCCGTGGATCGCGACGACGACCTCGACGTGTCCGAGGAAGCCGGCGAGCAGCGCCGAGTGCTGTGGGTCGACCTCGATCGAGGGAAAGTGCGGCTGGTCCCCGGGATGGACGATCCCGTAGTACGAGGCGCCGGCGAGCTGTGCCGCGCTCGAGGCGATCACGTCGGTCGTCGCCTCCAGTGCCCCACCGTGGAAGGCGAGGAAGCCGAACGTGCTGCGCAACTGGCAGTGCTCGGTGGTTCCGTCCCGGCTCAGCGCAGCCGCGAACCGACTCACGTGCTCGGCGGCGCGGGCGCCTGTTCGCGTCGGACGACGACCACCGCGATCGCCACCGCGCAGATCCCCCCGAGGACGATCGCCAGCGTCTGCCAGCCCCGTGCCTGGACCCAGCCGGCCAGCTCCGACTGCCACCGCTCGACCCGGGCGGTGACGCCGCTGGTCGTGCCCTGCTCGGCACCCCACCAGTAGGTCACGAGGTAGACCCCGGCGAGCAGCAGACAGCTCCCGGCGATCCGATCGAGGTGACGCATCAACGTCCGCAGCACTCCCAGCAATCCCTGCCGGGCACTCGCCAGGGCGACGGTCAACGCACCGAGCGTGACGGTCATCCCGACCGCGTAGGCGGCCGTGGTCGACGACCGCGCCCACCAACCGTCGCCGCGTCCGGCCCCCTGGAGGACCACGCCGGTGAACAGCGGCAGGGTGCACCCGAGCGAGGCGACGGCGTAGGAGATCCCGTAGAGGAACATCGAGCCGACCGTCGCATCGCTGCCGCCGAGGGCGACCCGTGGTACCCCGATCGGGAGGTGGTAGCCGAAGATCATCGCCAGGCCGACGAGCGCCAGCAGCGCACCGGTGATCATCCCGAACCAGGTCGACTGGTCGAGGAACCAGGTCGCGCCGGCGGTGGTGATCAACCCGACGACGAGGAACACGGCCAAGAATCCCGCTGCGACCGATCCGGCGACGGCCAGCGCTCGCGACAGCGCAGCTCGCTGGGTGGTCGGGCGATCGGCCTCGATCCCGAGGAAGGTCAGCAGGTAGGTGGGCAGGAGGACGAAGCCGCACGGGTTGACCGTCGCCATCACGCCGAGCAGGAACGGGTAGCCGAACTCGACCCCGCCGGCGGCGATCACGTCAGGTACTCGTCGATCGCGCGCGCAGGCCGTCGGCATCGAACGCGCCGAGATGGAGCTCGACGACCCGCCCGTCGGCGGCGACGAACAGCGTCGCCGGAAAGTTCGGCAGCTGCAGCTCGGTGGTCAGGGCGAAACCGCGGTCGAGATACAGCTCGTACTCGACTCCCTTTTCGGCGGCGAACGCAGCCGCCGTCTGCGCTGCGTCCTTCGGGTCGATCCCGACGAAGCGGATCTCGTCGCCGAGCTCGGCATGAACCTCGGCGAAGGCGGGCAGCTCGAGCGCGCAGGGCACGCAGTCCTTGAACCAGAAGTTGAGCACCATCGGCGCGCCGATCAGGTCGCCGGTGGAGATCTCGTTGCCCTGGAGATCCTCCAGCGTCGCCATCGGGAGCGCCTCGCCGTCGAGCTCGGGGGCGGTGCCGATCGAACCCGGCTCGGGGAACTCACCGGGCGCGTCGATCACCACCGAGTCGTCCGACGCCGAACCCTCGTCGTTCGAGCGGCTGACCACGAACCCGATGCCGGCGCTGACGGCGAGCGTCGCAGCGAGGATCGCGACGACGGTACGGGGGCGGACGCGGGCCATCGACGGCAGGCTATCCGGGGGGTCCGGAAGCCGACCGTCGATGGCTCGGGGTGCAGCCCGAGGCTCGCTCGCACACGGAGCGGCCGCTGGCGACGGGCGCTGTGGTTCCGTGAGGCGTCACCCCGGACAGGCGATGTCAGTTCGGGCGTGCCGAGCTCCGAGGGTGGAGGATCGGCACGCCCGACGTGATTTCAAGGGCTCGGGCGGCAGCGCCGGAGCTAGGCGACGAAGTAGGGCACCTCGTCGACGATCAGCTCGGGGCGCGGAAGTTTCGGTGGACGCCCGCGTGGGCGTTTGTGGACCACGATCCGACCGTTCTCGATCAGTTCGCCTCCCCACACTCCCCACGGCTCCTGGCGATCCAACGCGCCCTCGATGCATGCGGCCCGCAGGGTGCACTTCGAGCAGATCACCTTTGCCCGGGCGATGGTCATCAGGTCATCGCTGAAGAAGATGTGGGTGAGCGTGCCGTTGCCATCGCGGCAGCGGGCGGCGGACCAGTTGACCGCGTCGTCGGTCTCGGCGAGCTCGATCTCGTCGATCAGTTGGATGGTCATCATCGGAAGTCGTCCTCGAGTGTGTTGGTGCTGTGTGACGGATGGGAACTGCGGCGGAAAACCTGAAAGGCCGCCGGGATCTTGGGATCCCGACGGCCTCGTGGCACTTCCGACGCATGGTTACGTCGGTTGCCGTTCGAGCCGTCGGGCGGGGTAAGCGGTGGTCTCCTGGCGCTTCGCCCAAATGCGCGAGACGTCGGACATCACCGGAACGAACCCCCGGACGCCATGACCGGACGCTGCGCACGGGCGCGCCGCGCTGGCCGTGGCGACCAGGTTGGGAGCGAGCGTCGTGCACTTCATCGGACAGGTCCTCTGCGGGTTGATCGAACGCGAGCGGATCTCGCGCCGGGTTCGAGGAAACCACGATCCGGTCGGATCAGTCAAGGCATTTAACGGACGGTCTGGCGTCAGGTTCGTGCCACCACCGGCTGCGCCCGCCGGCGGCGTGCAACGATCGATGGGATGGCCGAGCTGGTGACCCCCGACGACATCGAACGCGCCGCTTCGAGGATCACCGATCGGATCCGGCGGACGCCGCTGATCGAGCACGCCGGGCTCGTGCTCAAGCTCGAACTGCTCCAACACGCCGGATCGTTCAAGACCAGGGGCGCGTTCAACAGAGTCCTGATCGAGCCGGAGCTGCCACCGAGCGGGCTGATCACGGCCAGCGGGGGGAACCACGGTGCCGCCCTGGCGTACGTCGCCGGTCAGCTCGGCGTGCCGGCCGAGATCTTCGTCCCGGCCACCAGCCCGCCGATCAAGCGGGCCAACATCGAGCGGTTCGGGGCGACGGCGGTCGTCGTCGAGGGCTATTACGACGATGCCCAGACGGCGGCGAACACCCGCCAGGCGTGCACGGCGGCGATGATGGTCCACCCCTTCGACCATCCGGCGACGGTCGCCGGGCAGGGCACGATGGCCCGCGAGGTGGAGCAGCAACTCGGTGCCGGCTCGTTCGACACGATCGTTCTCGCGGCCGGCGGCGGCGGGTTCCTCGCCGGTCAGGCAGCCTGGCTGACCGACCGGGTGCGGGTCGTCTGCGTCGAGCCGGAGACGTCGCAGTGCGTGCGCAGCGCGCTCGCCGCCGGGCGCCCGGTCGAGGTCGGGGTCAGCGGTGTCGCCGCCGATTCGCTCGGTGCCCGGCAGGTCGGTGCCGTCCCGTGGGAGGTCGTCCGGCGCTACGTCGACGAGGCGGTCGTGGTCGACGACGATCAGATCCGCGCCGCCCAACGAGCCCTGTGGGACGACCTCCGGCTGATCGTCGAACCCGGCGGCGCGGCCGCCTTCGCCGCGATCCGTAGCCGTGCGTATGTCCCCGCCGCCGGCGAACGGGTCGTCGTCGCCGTCTGCGGATCGAACGCCGATCCGGCGACGATCATCGGCTGACGGCCGGCGATCAGCGGATCACGTACTCCAGCAGCCCGGTCGCCACGCGTTGGGACTCGGCCTCACCGGCGAGGCGGAGATGCTCGAGGTGGGCGTAGGTCTCACTGTCGGCCATCGGCCCGAGCGAACGCGGCTTGAACAGGTAGGTCGACATCTCGCCGACGGTCGCCGGTCGGCCGAGCTCGCTCGAGGCGACACGCAGCCGTTCCAGGCGACCGAGGTGGTGCTCCTTGATCGCCTCTGCCCGGGGGGCGAGGTCGGCGAACGGATGCCCATGGGCGGGAAGCACGACCGAGGTCGCCTTGCCCAGCGCAGCGACTTTGTCGAGCGAGGCGAAGAAGGTCGCCAACGAGTCGTCGTGGTCGTCGAGGGCGCCGATGTGCGGGGTGATCGTCGGCAGCACATGGTCGCCGGAGAGGAATGCGCCGTTGGTCGGATCGAACAGACAGAGGTGATCGGAGGTGTGTCCGGGGGTGTGCACGGCGACCCAGTCGCGCCCGGCGAGACGGACCGTCTGGGCATCGTCGACGCGGATCGTGGGGCGGGGGACGAACGGTCGACGGCTGGTGAACCCTGCCAGGCGGTACTGCACCCGCTTCATCCGTGGTGGGCGTGGCGACTGGCCACCCCACGGCGTCTGGCGGTTCCAGCTCGGTTGGCCGCGCCGCGCCTTGCGCAGCGGCGCGCCGTCGGCGTCGTCGGACGGAGCGGGGTCCCAGACGCGTGCCGAACGCCCGGTGCGACATGATCTCGGCCCCCGAATGTTCGCGCAGCCTGACCGCACCGCCGAAGTGATCGGGATGGCTGTGGGTGACGATGACGGTGTGGATCCGCTTGAGCGGCACACCCGCCTGAGCCATCCGGGCGGTGAGGTCCTTCCACGGCTTCGGTCCCGGCAATCCGGGGTCGACGACGGCGAAGCCGCGCTCGTCCTCCAACAGGTAGCAGTTGACGTGCCCGAGCCCGGGCATCCGGATCGGCAGTTGGGTGCGGACGACCCCGGGGGCGACCTCGACGATCTCGTCGGTGGCGGGCTCCTGCTCCTGCTTGGTGTACTTCGGAGTCGGCGCCGTGCTCGCTTCGCTCATCACCCAAGGATACTGGGTGACGCAACCACCTTCGAGGCCGGGTCGAACGAGCCCTGCTCAGCCGGGGGCGGGCGCGACCACCGGGACGAACACGCGCTCGCGGTAGTAGCGCAGCTCGGCGACGCTCTCGCGGATGTCGTCGAGGGCGCGATGGCTGCCGCTCTTGTGCTGCCGTGCGCTGACGACCTGCGGGTACCAGCGACGGGCGAGCTCCTTGACGCTGGAGACGTCGACCGAGCGGTAGTGCAACCAGTTCTCGATCTCCGGCAGGTAGGCGGCGAGGAAGCGGCGATCGGTGCCGATCGAGTTACCGCACAACGGCACGGTCCGTTCGGTGGGGACGTAGGACTTGATGAACTCGAGCGTGACCCGGCCGGCCTGCTCGAGGTCGAGGGTCGAGGCCTTGATCGCCTCCAGCAGCCCCGAGCGGGTGTGCATGTCGACGACGAACGGGTCCATCACCGCCAGCACCTCGTCGGGCTGATGGATCACCAGATCGGGCCCCTCGGCGAGGATCTGCAGCTCGTCGTCGGTGATCAGGGTGGCGATCTCGACGATCACGTCCTTCGCCGGTTCGAGGCCGGTCATCTCCAGATCCATCCAGACGAGCACGGCGTCAGGCTACGCGGCGCTCCGCCGGTAGGTTCGCCACCCATGCCGAACGAGTTGCCGGCCACTGGGCTGGGGTTGTCGGTCGACGTCGTCCGGCTCGACCCGGAGCTGCCGCTGCCGTCGTATGCCCGGCCCGGCGACGCCGGGATCGATCTCGTCGCCCGCCGGAGGGCGGTGCTCGCCCCCGGTGGCGGACGGGCGATGGTCCCGACCGGATTCGCTGTCGCCATCCCTCCCGGCCACGGCGGGTTCGTCCTCCCCCGATCCGGGTTGGCCGCCCGACACGGGGTGACCGTGACCAATGCTCCGGGGTTGATCGACGCAGGGTTCCGCGACGAGGTCCACGTGCTGCTGGTCAACACCGATCCGTCGCAGGAGTACATCGTCGAGCGGGGCGACCGGATCGCCCAGCTGGTCGTGCTGCCGGTGACGCCGATCGCCTGGCGCGAGGTTGCCGCGCTCGACGACGTCGATCGCGGTGGCGGGTTCGGCCACAGCGGCCGTTGACGCTCGCCCGTTCACCGCGCCGGCGAGGTGGCCGGCCGGCGACGCGGCGGCGAACGGCCGGTGAACGATCCGGCGCTCGCGGTCGGGCCGACCCGCTGCGGTCCGCGTGGTCCGTTCCGTCGACGTAACTTCGGCGCCGATGGGTGAACTCGGGTTGT
The DNA here is from genome assembly GCA_963754705.1 of uncultured Actinomycetes bacterium. Lineage (GTDB taxonomy): Bacteria > Actinomycetota > Acidimicrobiia > Acidimicrobiales > Ilumatobacteraceae > JAWKHV01. The sequence goes on from CAVWGZ010000001.1 coordinate 763,836, forward strand.
CGGACATCATCACCTCGTTGCGCGAGCTGTCCGACGAGGAACTCGCCGCCAAGGGGTTCGCCGTCGAGGGGACCTTCGACGAGGTCGACGACCCGGTGCTGCTCGGCCAGGACGGACTGCCGGTCGAGACCTGGCGGGAGGGCTATCCGTACACCGAGCGGATGACCCGCGAGGAGTACGACCGGACCAAGCGCCTGCTCCAGATCGAGCTGCTCAAGGCCCAGACGTGGATCAAGGAGACCGACCAGCGGCTGGTCGTGTTGTTCGAGGGCCGCGACGCCGCCGGCAAGGGCGGGACGATCAAGCGGTTCATGGAGCACCTCAACCCACGCGGGGCGACGGTCGTCGCGCTCGACCAGTCCGTCGCCAGCGCGAGCGGGGCCAGTGGTACTTCCAGCGCTACGTCGCAGCACCTGCCCTCCAAGGGCGAGATCGTCCTGTTCGACCGGTCCTGGTACAACCGGGCCGTCGTCGAGCGGGTGATGGGGTTCTGCACCGACGACGAGTACGAGGAGTTCATGCGCGAGGTCCCCGAGTTCGAGCGGATGCTCGTGCGCTCGGGGATCCGGTTGGTCAAGCTGTGGTTCTCGGTGTCCCGTCGGGAGCAGATCACCCGATTCACGATCCGCCGCATCGACCCGGTGCGGCAGTGGAAGCTGAGCCCGATCGACCTCGCCTCGCTCGACCGGTGGGACGACTACACCGACGGCCAAGGAAGCGATGTTCCGGCGCACCCACATCGACCTCGCCCCGTGGACGGTGGTGCGCAGCAACGACAAGAAGCGCGGCCGGCTCGAGGCGATGCGGTTCGTCCTCGCACAGCATCGACTACCCGGACCGGGACCTCGAGGTCCTCGGTCGCCGTGACGAGCTGATCGTCGGTCCGCCTGAGGTCGTCGCCGCCGAGGCCGGCGAACGCCGCCCCTAGAGACCCAGCGCGGTAGGTCGAACGCACCAAGTGTGGCGGGTCTGTCACTCCTCACGAATCCGCCCTTGCGCAAACGTGATGTGATAAGGGACAATCACATCGTTGTAATTACAGCCACGCGACTCGCACCGGCCCGCAGTGGGTACGGGGCGGGGGGCGACCACTGAACACGAGGCCGAGCAGGCGCTAGGCGCACTGCACGCAGGGAGGCCGAACGACGATGATCCAGCACACCGCACAGCCGGAGATCCCCGAGCGCACCTGGCAGGACCAGGCGAACTGCCTCGGGGTCGATCCGGATCTGTTCTTCCCCGAGCGGGGTGCCTCGACGCGCGAGGCCAAGGAGGTCTGCCGGGGGTGCGTCGTGCGGCTCGAGTGCCTCGAGTTCGCGTTGGTCAACGGTGAGAAGTTCGGCATCTGGGGCGGGTTGTCGGAGCGGGAGCGCCGGCGACTGCGCCGTCAGCGGGCGCAGGCCGCGCGCCGTTCGATCTCTGCCTGACCCCGCCTCCGGTGTCGCCGCCACGCCCTGGCCGGGTACCCATTCGAGGGACCCAGTGGTACCGTGCAACGCATGTTCGCATTCGACCTCGGTGCCCCCGAGATCATCATCATCCTCGTGGTGGTCCTGGTCCTGTTTGGCGGCGCGCAGATTCCGAAGCTTGCTCGAAACCTGGGTCAGGCGCAGAAAGAGTTCAAGAAGGGCCTCGACGACGCCCAGAAGGACGATTCAGCCACCAGCTGAGCAGGGTTCGCCCGCCTGTTGCTCTCACGGACGCATCTCGCGTTCGGCCCGGACGCGCAGCGACCCGGCACTCGGGGGGCCGTGCCGGGTCAGTGCGCTGTTGGGGCAGGAGTGGCTGTGATCAGGTCGTGATCAGGGTGAGTCGGCGGCGCTTGAGGATCCGGCGGCGCTCGCGTTCCGAGGTGCCACCCCAGACGCCGTGATCGATCCGGTTCTCGAGTGCGTACTCGAGGCACGGCTCGCTCACTGGGCACGTTGCGCAAATCCGCCGGGCCCGATCAACGCCGACGCCGTCGCTCGGGAAAAACATCGTCGGGGCGTAACTCCGACAATTTCCCGACGCCATCCAGCTGGTCTCGGTGTCGTCATGCATGGGGGCAACTCCTGTTCTTCCACGCCGGTTCCGCCCGACACCGGAAACCTCAGCGACTCACCATCTGGTACTGACGACCGGTGCGTCGTTTCGGTTCCCGTTCTGGAAGGCAGTGAAACAGAGCATCTATTGAGCTTCAATGGGACCTGCGACCTATCGTGCGGACGCGACCACATCGTGTGGTGATTCTTGCGGATCAGCGACGTCTCACGCTGCGGACCCGCGTCGCGCCGAGCGTGCTCGCCGGTCGACGCTGTCGAGAGCCCGGTAGGCTCCGACGTCCTCGTAAGGAGTGCCACGATGACCGACCTCGCGACCAACGAACCACCCCGGGCGCACGCCCGCATCGTCTACCTCGGCCCGGTCTCGCCGCACTGGGAGCTGTACGGCGACTACGGCGAGCGCACCGTGCTCGACGAGTTCCGTGCCCGGGTCCTCGCCCGCTTGGTGCTCCTCCCCCGCGACGACCCGCAGTTCCGGCGCAACCGTGAACGGGTGATGCGTGACGCCGAGCGCGAACGGATCACGATCGAGTGGGATCTCGGGCTGCCGGAGGGCGTCGAGTACTGATCGCAGAGATCACGCTGCTGGTCTGATCTGCGGCGGATCAGCGACGGTCACGATCAGCGACGCTGGGTGGCATGGCGGACGCCCACGGAGCGCCCGGCGCCGCCGGAGCCGCGTACTATGACGACGCATCGACCAGAACATGTTGCTCAATCGAGAGCTGTCGTGGCTGGACTTCAACGAGCGCGTCCTCGCCCTCGCCTCCGAGCCGGCGGTGCCCTTGCTCGAACAGGTCAAGTTCATCGCGATCTGCTCGAGCAACCTCGACGAGTTCTTCCAGGTCCGCGTCGCGGCGCTGAAGGACCAGATCGCCGCCGGGGTCGCCCAGCGCTCGCCTGACGGCTACACGCCCGGCCAGCAGCTCGCCGATGTGCTCGACCCGGGTGCGCGAGCTGGTCGAGGCCCAGGAGGCGGTGTTGCTCGGCAGGCTGCTGCCGTCGCTCGCCGACGAGGGCGTCTCGATCGTCGACTGGGCGGACCTCGACGTGCGACGACCGCAAGGTGCTCACCGAGATCTACGAGCGACGGGTGCATCCCGTGCTCACGCCGTTGGCGTTCGACCCCGGCCATCCGTTCCCGTACATCTCCAACCTCTCGCTCAACCTGGGGGTGATCGTCGCCGATCCCGACACCGACGAGCGACGCTTCGCCCGGGTCAAGGTCCCCTCGTTCCTGCCGAGGTTCTTCGGGCTGCCGGACGGGTTGCGGTTCATCGCCGCCGAGGAGGTGATCGGGGCGCACCTCACCGGCTGTTCCCGGGGATGGCGATCACCGAGACCTCGGCGTTCCGGGTCACCCGCAACGCCGACCTCTCGCTCGACGACGACGACGCCGACGATCTGCTCGCAGCGGTCGAGGTCGAACTCCGCCGCCGCCGGTTCGGCAAGGCGGTCCGGCTCGAGGTCAGCCACCGGATGTCGGCGGGGATGATCTCGTTGCTGCTCGACGAGCTCGACCTCGACGCCGACGAGTTGACCACCCACCGGCGTTGCTCGACCTGCAGCGGTCTGTTCGACCTCCATGGCGCCGATCGGCCGGAGCTGCAAGGACGACGCCCTGGCCGCTCGGTCACCGCCCGGCCGCGTTCGCCACCGCCGAGGCAACGGGCTCGGCCGATCTTTCGCCGTCATGCGCCAACGCGACGCGCTCGTCCACCACCCGTACGAGAGTTCGCCGACTAGCGTCGAGGCGTTCATCGAGCAGGCGCCGCCGACGATCCCAAGGTGCAGTCGATCAAGATGACGCTGTACCGCACCGGCGGGGACAGCCCGATCGCCGAGAGCCTGATCCGTGCCGCCGAGCGGGGGGTGCAGGTGGCGGTGGTGGTCGAGCTCAAGGCACGCTTCGACGAGGCCGACCAACGTCGCCTGGGCCAGCGCCCTCGAGCGCGCCGGCGTCCACGTGGTCTACGGCCTGGTCGGGTTGAAGACCCACGCCAAGTGCATCCTCGTCGTGCGCGACGACGACGACGGTCTGCGCCGGTACTGCCACATCGGCACCGGCAACTACAACTCGCGGACCGCCCGGCTGTACGAGGACATCGGCTTGCTCACCGCCGACGAGGCGCGTCGGCGCCGACGTCGCGCGAGTTGTTCAACCACCTCACCGGCTACAGCCGGAGCGGCGAGCTACCGCAAGCTGCTCGTCGCCCCCTACGAGCTGCGCTCGCAGCTGATCGACCTGATCGACCAACGAGGCGCCGCTGCGGAACCGACGGGAGGGATCACGGCGAAGTGAACTGGATCGTCGATCCCGCCGATGATCGAGGCGTTGTATGCCGCCGACGCCGCCGGGGTCGAGATCGACCTCGTCGTGCGCGGGATCTGCTGCCTCCGCCCGGGCGTGCCGGGCCTCTCCGAACGGATCAGGGTCCGCTCGATCCTCGGCCGCTACCTCGAGCACACGCGGATCTACCGCTTCGCCCACGGCAACGGGCCCGGCCAGCCGTTGGTGCTGCTCGGCTCGGCCGATCTGATGCAGCGGAACCTCGACGGTCGGGTCGAGGTGCTCGTCCCGATCGACGCACCTCGAGCACCTCCGCCGGCTCGACCAGGTGTTCGAGACGTTGCTCAGCCGAGAGGTGTCGCCTGGGAGCTCGAGCCCGACGGTTCTGTGGCGACGCGCCGAGGGTGACCGACCTCATCGACGGCGTCAGCGCCGGGTCGCCGGCTAACCGTGGGAGAGCGATCGCTGTAACGCCTGTCGACGACGACACCCAGGCACCTTCGCGGGTCTCGTTCACCTCCCGTTCACGATCCGGACGGCTCCGTGCGACACCTGACTTTCCTAGCTTCACCCTCGTCGTTGGCGATTCGCCACGCACCCGAGGGAGAACCACAGCGTGAACACCCAAGTACCGCCGCGACGATGCTCACCGGCATCGTCGCCGCTCTCGCTCGTCGCCGCCGGGTGCGGCGAGCGACGGCGACGACGACGCCGCCGACACGACCGCCGCAACAGGCGGCGCCGGGGAGGCGACGACCGAAGGGGACGGAGGTGCGATGACCGATGTCGCCGGCGACGTGATCGTTTCCGGCTCCTCGACCGTCGAGCCGATCTCGATCCGGGTCGGTGAGCTGATCAGCGAGCGAACCGACGGCGCCGTCGCAGTCACCGTCGACGGCCCCGGCACCGGCGACGGCTTCAAGTTGTTCTGCGCCGGCGAGAGCCGACATCTCCGATGCCTCGCGCCCGATCAAGGACGAGGAAGCCGCGACCTGCGCCGACGAACGGGATCGAGTTCACCGAGATCGCAGGTGGCGATCGACGGTCTGACCGTGGTGACCAGCCCGACCAACACCGCGGTCGAGTGCCTCGACATCCCGGCGCTCTACGCCCTGCTCGGACCGGAGTCCGAAGGTCTCGACAGCTGGAGCGACGCCGCCGAGCTGGCGGCCGAGCTCGGCTCGCGTACGCCGACGTGCTGCCCGACGCACCGATCTGGTGATCTTCGGCCCCGGCGAGGAGATCCGGCACCTACGACACGTTCGTCGAGTTCGCCATCGCCGAGCTCGCCGAGGATCGCGGCGAGCGACGACTGCGCTCCGCGCCGACTACGCCGCCAGCCCGAACGACAACGTGATCGTCGAGGGGATCGAAGGATCGGACACAGCCTCGGCTGGGTCGGCTACGCCTACTACGCCAGCCAGGGCGACGAGATGAAGGCGATCGCGATCGACGACGGCGAGGCTGCTGTGTCGCCCCGACCGAGCGAGACGATTGCCGACGGCAGCTACCCGTTCAGCCGCACGCTCGTACATCTACGTCAACAACGCCAACGCTGCCGAGAACCCGGCGGTGCAGGCCTACGTCGATCTCTACGTCTCGGACGACGGCTTCGCCCAGGCGGCCAAGGCCGGCTACGTGACCCTGCCGGCCGAGGAGATGCAGGCCAGCGCCGACGCCTGGACGGCGATGGGCTGACCTCCTGTCTCCGCCCGGTGCTCGGCCGAGCGGAGCCTCACCCTCGGCTCGAGCCGGACCGGCCGCCGACGATTCGCTCACCATCCGCCCGTCGAACCCATCGGAAAGGCTCACTCGTGGCCGTCAACCCGGCGCAGCTCTCGCTCGACGACTTCCGCGGCGACACCCGACGCGTCCGCAAGGAGACGGTCGTCCAGTTCGCCCTGCGCGGCGCGGCGCTGCTGTCGATCCTGATCAGCCTGCTGATCGTGTTCGTCCTCGTGCGCGGCGCGTATCGACTTCCTCAGCGGACATCGACTGGGATGGGCGACGCTGAAGGACACCGGCTGGTTCCCCCGCCGTCAACGCTTCGACCTGTCGACGATCATCGTCGGCTCGATCGTGATGGGGACGATCGCGATGGTCGTCGCCGTGCCCTTCGGTCTCGGCACCGCGGTCTACCTCTCGGAGTACGCCGGCCGGCGGGCGCGCAACATCGTCAAGCCGATCGTCGAGGTCCTCGCCGGGATCCCGTCGGTGGTCGTCGGCTTCTTCGTCCTCAAGTTCGTCGCTCCCGAGATCGCTCGAGCCGCTGCTCGATCCGACCTCGCCGCGCAACATGCTCGCCGCCGGCGTCGGGATCGGGATCCTGGTGATCCCGATCATGGCCTCGATCTCCGAAGACGCCCTGCGCTCGGTCCCCGACGCGCTGCGCGAGGCCAGCTACGGCGTCGGGGCGCGAAGGTCCACGACGGTGATCAGGGTCGTCATTCCGGCCGCCGTGTCCGGGCTCGTCGCGGCGTTCATCATCGCCGTCTCGCGGGCGATCGGCGAGACGATGGTCGCCACCATGGCCGGCGGACTCGACGGATCCGGACCGTTCGCCTGGCAGCCGACCGACCCCGGGCTGACGATGACGGCGGCGATGACCAACGCAGCCGGCGGCACCGACAACGTCGTCGACAAGGCCTCGTTCGACGTGTTGTTCTTCGTCGGCCTGGTGCTGTTCCTGCTCACCCTCGGACTCAACCTCGTCGGCGATCGCTTCGTCCGCCGAGTCCGCCAGAAGTACTGAGGAGCGAGACGCATGGCCACCTCTGCAGCAACGATCGCCGCCACCCGTTCAGAGGTGCGAGCGCGCGCTGACCCGCAGCGACCGGAACATCGGCGGATTGCTGTTCAGCGCCGCTGCTGGCGCTCGCCGCCCTGTTCACCCTGGCGGTGTTGTTCACCTTGTTGATCCGGCTGGTCGGGCCGTCGCTGATCGTGTCTCGCCGAACGCGGCTTCGACTTCCTCACCGACACGATCGGGTCGAGCCCGGAGAAGGTCGGGGTCTGGCCGGGGCTGTACGGCTCGTTCCTGATCGCCGTCGGGGTGCTCGTGTTCGCCATCCCGGTCGGGGTCGCGGCGGCGATCTACCTCGAGGAGTACGCCACAGCCGACCCGCCTCAATGCGCTGGTGATGGTCAACATCCGCAACCTCGCCGGCGTCCCGGCGGTGATCTACGGCGTGCTCGGGTTGATCATCTTCGCCCAGTGGTTCGACGCGGCTGACCGGCGGGAAGTCGGCACTCGCGGCTGCGGCCACGCTGGCGGTGCTGGTCCTCCCGGTGGTGATCATCACCTCCGCCGAAGCGATCCGGGCGGTCCCGCAGGCGCTGCGTGAAGCCGGCTACGGCCTCGGCGGCAACCGCTGGGAGGTCACCCGTGACCACGTCCTGCCGTACGCCGCTCCGGGGATCCTGACCGGCACGGTGCTCTCGCTGGCCCGCGCCCTCGGCGAGGCCGCACCGCTGATCCTGCTCGGGGCGATCACCGGTCTGCTGCCGCGGACGTCGCTCACCGGCAAGTTCTCGGCGCTGCCGATGTTGATCTACAACTGGTCCGGGCGGCCGCCGGACGGGCACCGACCTCGACTGGACCAGATGTCGCGGCGGCGACGGGCGTCGTACTGCTTGGTCCTCGTCCTGGTCTTCAACATCATTGCAGTTGTCACCCGAACCCGCTACGAACGCAAGAGGACAGGATCGCTGACCGTGGGAGAGCTGAGGACCGTGACCACACCGCCGAGCATCGACCAGAGCCCGACGGCGACGTCGCGGAGCGGCGGCGAACGCCGCCGTCATCGACCCGAGCGTGGTCTTCGACGTCCGCGACCTGAGCGTGCTCTACGGTGGTTTCCGGGCCGTGCGGGAGGTCAACCTGCAGATCCGCAAGCACGAGATCACCGCGTTCATCGGACCGTCCGGCTGCGGCAAGACGACCGTCCTGCGTTGCCTCAACCGGATGAACGACTTCATCGACTCGGCCACGGTCGAGGGCGAGGTCCTCTACCACGGGGTCGACCTGTACGCCCCGCAGGTCAACGCCACCGAGGTCCGCCGCCGGATCGGGATGGTGTTCCAGAAGCCGAACCCGTTCCCCAAGTCGCATCTACGACAACGTCGCCTACGGCCCGCGGCTCGATCGGAGCGAAGAAGGGTCGAGCTCGACGAGATCGTCGAACGGTCGCTGCGTGGCGCAGCACTGTGGGACGAGGTCAAGGACCGCTCGAAAGCCTCCGGGCTCGGACTGTCCGGCGGTCAGCAGCAGCGGCTGTGCATCGCCCGGGCGATCGCCGTCGAACCGGAGGTGATCCTGATGGACGAGCCGTGCTCGGCGCTCGATCCGATCGCCACCGCCCGGATCGAGGACCTGATGCAGGAGATCAAGTCGACAGTACACGATCGTGATCGTCACCCACAACATGCAGCAAGCCGCCCGGGTCAGCGATCGCACCGCGTTCTTCACCACCGAGGTCAACCCCGAGTCGGACCGTCGCACCGGCGTGCTGGTCGAGTACGACCCGCACCGACGAAGATCTTCTCCAACCCCGACCGACGAGCGCACCGAGCAGTACGTGACCGGGAGGTTCGGCTGATGACCGAGCTGCGGCAAGTCGTTCCACCACGAACTCGACGACGTCCGCAACGAGCTCGTCCGGATCGGCGCCTCGGTGATCGAGGCGGTCCCGCGAGCGACCGCAGATCCTGCTCGACCAGGATCTCGAGGGCGCCGAGTACGTGATCCGCGGCGACGACGAGGTCGACGTCGCGCTGCATCGATCTCGAGGAGCGCTGCTATCAACTGCTCGCGCTCCAGGCGCCGGTCGCCGGCGACCTGCGGGCGATCGTCGCGGCGGTGAAGATGATCGCCGAGATCGAGCGTTCGGCCGACCTCGCGGTCAACATCTGCAAGGCCGCCCGCCGGATCTACGGCCATGAGCTCGACCCCCAGCTGCGCGGTCTGATCTCAAAGATGGGCGAGCAGGCGCAGCAGTTGTTCACCGAGGCGATCGAGGCGTACGTCGCCAGCGACGCCGTCCGGGCGGCGGCGATCGTCGACATGGACGACTACCTCGACGATCTGCACCGGCAGTTCATCCAGGCAGATCTTCGAGAGCCATGCGGCGGGGTCGATCGACCTCCAGGTCGCGGTCCAACTCGCCGTCGTCGCCCGGTTCTACGAGCGGATCGGCGACCACGCGGTGAACGTCTCGGCGAACGGTTCGCTACATCGTCAACGGTTGGCTGCCGGAGCACTCCGGCGCCGCCAGGTTCCACGCTCGCAGCGATACGCCGCCGCGTGGCGTGTCGATCACTGCGACCTCCGGTGCCACCGACTGACGTGTCCCTGCTGGGCGAACTGCTCGTTGCCCTGGCCGGCGGGTCGGTGATCACCATCTTCTCGCTCCGCCGGGCTCGAACCGACGATGCACGCCGACCCCGCCGACCGCCGGCCGCGCCGCTGCCGGCCGAACCGGACGACGAGGTCGCCCGGCTGCGCGCTGCGTTCGATGCGCTCCCGATCGGCGTCGTCCTCGCCGACGTCTCCGGCACCGTGATCGTCCGCAACAAGCTCGCCAGCCACGCCGTCGGTTCCCGGCAGGGCGGTGTGCTCGTCGACGAGGCCGCCGACGGTGCTGCTCGCCGAGGCGCTCGCCGGCCGCCACGCCGAGCGGGTGCTCGAGCTGTTCGGCCCGCCCCGCCGGGTCGTCTCGCTGCCGCGCCCTGCCCGTTGGCGGGGGCGCCGCCGGCGGTGTCGTCGTGATCGAGGACATCACCGAGCGGACACCGGATCGAGCCGTGCGGACCGACTTCGTCGCCAACATCACCCACGAGCTGAAGACACCGGTCGGAGCGTTGACGGTGCTCGCCGAGACGATCGAGGACGCCGAGGATCCCGCCGACGTCCGCCGGCTCGGCGACGCAAGGTCGTGCTCGAGGCCGACCGGCTCGTCGCGCACGATCGACGACCTGCTCGAGCTGTCGCGGATCGAGCTCGGCGGCGAGCTGGTCGCGCGACCCGGTGGTCGTCGCCGACGTCCTCCACGACGCCGCCGAGCGGGTCCGCCCACTCGCCGAACGTCACCGGATCGAGGTCCGCGTCCGCGCCGCCGAGCGACATCTGCCGGGTCGCCGGCGACCGCCGACAGCTCGTCTCGGCCCTCGGCAACCTGGTCGAGAATGCGGTCAAGTACAGCGAGCCCGGTGGCACGGTCCAGGTCCGCGCCGACGCTGATCGACGGCGTGGATCGAGCTCAGCGTCGAGCGACCAGGGCGATCGGCATCCCCGAGCGCGACCTCGACCGCGTGTTCGAACGCTTCTATCGGGTCGACCGGGCGCGCAGCCGCGAGACCGGTGGCACCGGCCTCGGACTGTCGATCGTCCGCCACGTGGCGACCAATCACGGCGGGCGAGGTGACCGTCAGTCCGTCGAGGGGGAAGGCTCGACGTTCCGTCTGCGCATCCGCCGCAACCGTCCCCGACGCGCGACGCGCCGAGCGAGGAGTCGTCATGAGCTCGATGCCCACGGTGCTGCTGGTCGAGGACGAGGAGTCGCTTCGTCGAAGCGCTCCAGGTCGGGCTGAAGCGCGAAGGGTTCCGGGTCGAGGTCGCCACCGACGGCGCCGAGGCACTCGAGCGGTTCGACGCCGTTCGGCCCGATCTGGTGCTGCTCGACGTGATGCTGCCGCGCATCTCCGGAATCGACGTCTGCCGCCAGCTCCGCACGAAGAGCACGGTGCCGATCATCATGGTCACCGCCAAGGCGGCCGAGATCGACACCGTCGTCGGGCTCGAGGTCGGTGCCGACGACTACGTCACCAAGCCGTACCGAATTCGCGAGCTGGTCGCCCGGATGCGAGCGGTGCTGCGCCGGATCCCCGACGGCCCCCCGAGATCGACGGAGCTCGCCGAAGGCGACCCTGACCGGTCGGCGACGTCGCCCTCGACCCGGACGAGCACCGGGTGTGGATCGCGCGGTGCGGAGATCGTCGCTGCCGTTGAAGGAGTTCGAGCTGCTCCACCTGCTGCTCGCCAACGCCGGCCGGGTGCTCACCCGCGACACCCTGATCGACCGGGTGTGGGGCAGCGACTACTTCGGCGACACCAAGACGCTCGACGTCCACATCAAGCGGTTGCGGGCGAAGATCGAGCCCGACCCGGCGACCCCGACGCGGATCGTCACCATCCGCGGCGTCGGCTACCGCTACGAACGCTCCCACGAACACGCCGCCTGACGACGATCCTGCGGCGGGCGCGGTCGACCGGGCCCAGGGCGGAACCCGGCGCGGCGTACTGTTCGGCGATGGCTAGGGCACAGCGCTCGGTGGCGGTCGCCGTCTCGGCGGTGTTGGCCGGGCTGATCGTCGGCGGGTGTGGCGGCGACCCGATCCCGATCGGCTCGCCGTCGTCGATCGCGACCACGGTGACCCCGGTCGGGCAACCGAGTTCGGCCGCGCCGACGCCGACGAGTGGTCCTGCGGAGACGCCGGCCGCTGCCGACCCGCCGACCACGACCGCCTCCTCGGCGACCCTCCCGTCGGCGACCGGTGTGACCGAGCAGCCCTCGACGAGCGGGGCGCCCGAGCCGCCACCGACGACCACACCGCCGCGGACCGCCGAAACGATCGCGATGCCGACGACCGCCGAGCTCGGGTCGATCGCCCTGCGAACGGTCCGAGCGCTCGCCTTCGACGGACGCCGACCGGGATGGTCTGGAACGAACGGGCCGGTGCCTACTACGCCATCTCCCAGGGCGGCACCGTCGCCCGCATCGATCGGGAGCTGACCACCGTCGAGGTCGTCGCCGATCTGAGCGGCGAGACCTCGGAGTTGGCGGCCGGCTCCGAACGCGGGCTGCTCGGCATCGCCTTCGATCCGCACGACGGACGGATGTTCCTCTACCTGACCGACTCGGCGGACGACACCACGTTGATCTCGATGGCGATGGACGGTGGCCGTCCGGATCCGGCGACGCGGCGGTTGGTGCTGTTCGTCGAGCAGCCCGGGCTCGGTCACAAGGGCGGCGACCTCCAGTTCGATGCCTCCGGCGCGCTGTTCGTCGCTCTCGGCGACGGCGGCGGCAGCAGGGGCGCGACGCTCAGGACGGGTCGAAGCTGCTCGGCAAGATCCTGCGGATCGTGCCCCGCCTCGACGGCGACGGCTACGACGTCCCGGCGGACAACCCCTTCGTCGGGGTCGAGGCGATGCGCCCCGAGATCTGGGCGTCGGGGCTGCGCAATCCGTGGCAGTTCCACCTCGACGAGACCAGCGGCGACCTGTACATCGGCGACGTCGGGGAGTCCTCGATCGAAGAGATCGACGTGATCCCCGCCGGCACCAGCGGCCAGAACTTCGGCTGGTACTGGTACGAGGGGAGCAAGCATCGCGGCATCGGTGGGCAGCCCGACGGACTCGTTGTCGTCCCACCGGTCCACGAGTACCAGCACTCCGTCGGCCCGGCGGTGATCGGCGGGCAGATCTACCGTGGCACGGCGATCCCCGAGCTACGTGGCGCCTACGTCTTCGCCGACATGACCGGGCCGATCTTCGCCCTCGGCGCCGACGGGGCCGTCCGGCTCGAAGCACGCGGCAGCGGGGTGATCACCAGCTTCGTCGAGACGCCCGACGACGAGTTGCTGTTGACCTCGCTGGAGGATGGGATCCTGCGCCTGGTCCCGGAGTGACCGTGCCCGCAGCCGCTCGGCGGCGGTCACCCGAGGGCCGGATCGAACGGCTGCCGGGCGGCCGGCCACACCCCGTCGGAGCAGTCCTCGGCGCCTAGCATGGGCCGGTGTCCGACCACGCCTCCGGTGCCCGCCGCGGCGACGCGTCGCGGGGTCGGCCCGGGATGACGCCGTATCAGCGCCTGGCGCGGACCCACGCGTTGATGGCGGCCGGCGACGCGGTGATGGCCGTCGCCCTCGCCGGTTCGTTGTTCCTCGACATCAGCCCGCAGGCGGCGCGCGGCAAGGTGTTGCTGTTCCTGGCGATCAGCGTCGCCCCGTTCGCGATCGTCGCCCCGCTGATCGGCCCGGTGATCGACCGGATGGCCGGCGGCCGGCGGCTCGTCGTCCAGCTCGTCGCCGTCGCCAGGATCGTCGTCGCGCTGCTGATGGCGGCGAACCTCGACAACGTCCTGCTGTTCCCGCTCGCCTTCGCCGGGATGGTGTTGCAGAAGACCTACACGGTGTCGAAGTCGGCGCTGGTCCCGACCGTCGTCCACTCCCACTCCGAACTGGTCGAGGCGAACTCCAAGCTCGGGGTGATCTCCGGGGTGGTCGGGTTCCTCGCCGCGATCCCCGCCGGCCTGCTCCACCTCGTCAGTGACCCGGCGACGCTGGTGTTCGACTCGTTGATCTTCGCCCTCGCCGCACTCTCGGCCACCCAACTGCCGCGCGAGGTCGTCGCCGCCCGCCCTGCCGGTTCCGCCGAGCTGCACGAGCTGCGCTCGGCGGCGATCCTGCTCGCTGCCTCGGCGATGGGCCTGCTGCGGGCCTCGGTCGGCTTCCTGTTCTTCCATCTCGCGTTCTGGTTGCGCGGCCAGAGCGCCGGGACCGCCTGGTTCGCCGCCGGGGTCGCCTTCGCCGCAATCGGCACGATGATCGGCAACTCGGTCGGACCGGCGCTGCGGCGGGCGGCACGGGAGGAGCTGATGCTGATCGGGGCGTTGGCCTTCGTCGCCGTCGCCGGGCTGGTCGCCACCCTCGTCGAGTCGATCGGCGCCGCGCTCGGGCTGATGGCCGCGGTCAATCTCGGCGCGGCCGTCGGCCGGCTGGGCTTCGACGCGATCGTCCAGCGCTCCGCCCCCGACGCCAACCAGGGCAGAGCGTTCGCCCAATTCGAGACCAAGTTCCAGCTCGCCTGGGTCACCGCCGGGCTGGTGCCGGTGATCGTCACGATCCCGGGATGGCTCGGCTTCGCCATCGTCGGCGGGCTCGCTGCGTTCGCGATGGCGACCTACCTCATCAGCATGCGCCGGGTGCGGATCGGACGTCCGCTGCCGGAACCGATCAGCGCTCGGGCCAAACGGCAGGTGCAGCAGCGGATCGTCCAGCGGCAACGTCCACCACTCGCCGAGCCGGAACGGCCTCGACGGTGGATCGACGATCTGCCGCCACCGCCGCGCGAACCTCCCGTGCGCAACGAACGCCCGGGGCCGCCGACGCACCCCGATCTCGGCCGTCGCTGACTCCGCGTCTCGCGCCCGGAGGGTCAGTACACCCGGCAGCCGAGAGGGATCGTCAGCAACGGCAGCGCGTCGACCGGTCTGCCCCCGTCGGGCTGGTACTCGAAGTGCAGGTGGTAGTTGCCGGCACCGGGGTTGCCGGTGTCCCCGACATAGCCGATCAGCTGACCCTTGGTCACCCGGCTGCCGAGCTCGAGCCCGGCGGCGAAGCCGGAGAGATGAGCGTAGAAGTACAGGTCGCCGTCGTCGCCGGCCAGCCGCCAGGCGTTGCCGGAGAGCGAGGCCTGCGGGCCCTCCGCGACCCAGCGGGTGATCAGCCGTCCGTCGGCGACTGCGTAGACCTCCTGACCGAGGGTGGCGAGGATGTCGACGCCCTCGTGGCTCCTCCCGCCGGAGCGGACGTCGCCGAAGCTGTCGAGGACGTCGCAGCGCGGCACCGGACTGAGTGGGAACATGATCTGCCCGGCCGTACCGACCCGCACCGCGGTCGCCGTCGCCGCTGCTCCGTCGGTCAGCGCGATCGTCGCTGCCAGCTCCGCCGAGCCGGGGCGTGCGCCGCCGACGGTCGCCCCGGCAGTGGCGGCGAGCACCGTCGCACCGACCACAGCGAGCCGTCGGCGCAGGCCGACGAGACGTCGGCTGGACCGCTCAGGCCGGTCGGATCTGGTCGCAGGCATCGCAAGAGCTTGCAGCCGACGGTCGCGTCGCGCCAGTCGGCCGGCGTCGGGCGAAGCTCGATGCAGATCAACGGCGCCCCGAAACGGCGGCGGGCAACCGCCTCAGGAGGGGAACAACATCGCGATCCCGCAGCCATCGGCGAGCAGTCGATAGGCGGCGAGCGGGCCGTCACCGGTTGCCGCCGCCGGGTCGAACGACGGGTCGCTGACCGCCCGGCCGAGGCAGAGCTGTTGCTCGGGGCTCGCCACGACGCCGAACCCCGCCAGCAGGTCGGCGCCGAGCTGGGTCAGCCCGGCGTCGTCGAACGTGCTCGCCGGGCCACGCTCGACGGGACCCCCGCCGCTGTCGGCGGAGGCATCTGCGGCGTCGCCGAGTCCGAGGGCGACGCCGCACGCCGCCAGCGTCGCCGTCTCGATCCGAGCTGACGCGGCGAGCACGTCCTGCGCCCCGAGCCGCTCGAGCATCGCTGCCGCCGCCGGGTCGGCGACCAGTCCGAACACCTGGTAGTCGACCGCGGCGAAGGCGGCGAAGAACTCGGCGTAGGCCTGGCCGACCAGCTCCCAGTCGGCGGCGAGGGCGTCCGGTGAGCCGGCGCGCAGGGCGGCGTAGCCGGCGGCCAACGCGTCGAGCGCTCGTTCGTGGCCCACCGGGTCGACGGCGGCCTGGTCGAACTCGATCGGGAGGTCGACGAAGGCCTCGGCGGAACGGCAGTACTCCCGTTCGGCAGTGGCAGCGGCGGCGGTCGTCGCCGGGGCGGTGATCGATGCGGTCGGGGCTGTCTCGGTGCGCTCGCCTGCCGTGGCCGCACCGGCGCAGCCGGCGGTGCCCAACAGCGCGCCGACGAGCAGGAGCGACCGATGTCCCATCGATCGATCACCATGGTGGCCCGGGGTGACCGCCCGGCCGTCGGTCTCAGTCGGGGCGGTCGAACTCGAGCCGGGCGAGCCACAGCCCCGGGGCATCGACCTCCGCCGGTGTCGGCAGCGCCGATGCGCTGGTGAACAGCTGGTCGAGTCCCGCTGCGCCGCCGCGCTCGACCACCCCTTCGACGAACGCCCGGCCGCGTTCGACCTGCCGGCGGGTGATCGTCAGTCCGAACAGGCGCTCGACGAACACGTCGTGTGTCGAGGCCTCCACCCGGCGGCGGCGGACCGCTTCGGCGAGCTGCCCGGCCGACCCGATCAGTGCGCTCGCTGCCCGGTCGACGGCGTGGTCGACGTAGCCGACGATCACCGCCACCAGCGCGTCGAGGCGGGGGAGCTCTGCTCGCTGCTCCGCCGTCTGGACCGCGCCGAGCAGCACCTCGGGGTCGCCGAGGGTCTGCTGGAGGGCGCGCATCGGGTCGTCGCCGCCGGCGAGGTCGATGTCGCCGAGCTTGTCGGCGATCGTCTGCGGATCGGGCCGGAAGCCGGCGACGTGGCGGCTGACCAGCCCGGTCAGCTCGTCGCGCAGGTGGGGCACGCCGAGCAGCGCGTGGGCGGTCAGCTCCTGCAGGCAGACCCACAGCCGCAGCTCGTCGACCGGCAAGCTCCACTCGGCGGCAAAGGCGTCGATCGCCGCGGGGACGACGAGGAACTCGTGGGTCGATGCCCGCGGGATCGGCAGGTCGTACTGCCCGAAGGCGCGGGTGGCGAGGTGACCGACCATCGAGCCGAGCGCCATCGCCAGCATCGACGGGCCGAGCATCTGCGACAACCCGGCCATCATCGCCATCATCGGATCGCCCGACTCGTCGGGATCGCTCGACCCGTCCGGTCTGCGGCCGAGCGAGGCGGCCAGCGACTGCATCAACGGCCGGTAGGCGGTGAGCGTCCGGTCCGCCCAGGCCCCAGGGGTGACACAGACCGGTTCCGGGGACCGACCGGCGATCGTCGTCGACAGCCCGGTGACGTTCTCGACGTGGAGGATGGCGATCTTCGCCAGTTGCTCGATCGCAATCCGGGCGTTCGGATCGACGTTCCGCTCCGGCTGGCCACCGGTGGCGACCGCCTGGGCGACCTGACGGGCGACGTCCCAGTTCAACGGACCCTGCGACCCGAGCATGCGGGCGATGTCGCCGAACAACGGGAGTCCCCCGAACGGGTTGAACGGCTCGGGCTGTTCGTCGTCGCTCATGGCGAAAGGATACGGACCGGGCCTGCCGTACAGTTCCGCTGGTGACGACGCTGGTGACCGGAGCCGCGACCGCCCTCGGCCGACGGGTCGTTCAGCACCTCGGACAGGACGGCGCCGGCGACGACGGCAGCGTGATCGAGCTGCCGACCAGCGCCGAGGCGCTCGGCCCGGCGCGGACGCTGGTCCACCTCTCCGCCGGGGACCATGACCGGCTGGCCGGACGACGGGCGAACGCCGTCCGGTTGACCGAGGAGGCGTTGGCCGACGCGACCGCCAGCGGCGTCGAACACGTCGTCGTGCTGTCCTCGGCGATGGTCTACGGGGCATGGCCGAACAACCCGGTGCCGTTGACCGAGGACGCGCCGTTGCGGCCGGGTGAGTTCGCCTTCGCCGAGCAGCTGGCGCAGGTCGAGCAGCTCGCCGACTCGTGGCGCACGGCCAAGCCCGGCCGGACCGTGTCCGTGCTCCGCCCGGTGCTGACCCTCGCCGCCGAGGGAACCCCGTCGATCGTCCGCGCCCTCGCCGCCGGGATGGGCGAGCGACTCGACGACGACGACCCCCCGGCCCAGTTCCTCCACGTCGACGATCTCGTCGCCGCCGTCGTCCTCGCTCACGACGAGCAGCTCGACGGGGTGTTCAACGTCGCCCCCGACGGTTGGATCGCCGGCGAGACGGTCCGCGCCCTCGCCGGCACACCGCCGCGGGTGCGCCTGCCGAGCTGGTTGGTCGAGCCGGTGGCGGCGATCCGCTGGCGGTTCCAGCGCGGCCCGATCCCGCCCGGGCTCCGCCCGTACGCAACCTTCGGCTGGCTGGTCGCCAACGACCGGCTGCGCGACGCCGGCTGGCAGCCGACGGTGAACAACGAACAGGCCTACGTCGAGGGCACCGAGTCCAAGTGGTGGACGATGCTCACCCCGAAACGCAAGCAGGAGCTGTCCCTCGGGGCGATGGGGGTCGTCGCCGCTGCGCTGGCCGGTGGGCTCACCGCCGCCCTCCGTGGGGCGTCGCGCCGTCGCTCAGGGGGCTGAGTCGAGCACGACCTCGATCTCGCGCTGTTCCCCGTCGCGCTCGAGGGTGAGCAGGATCCGGGTCCCTGGGCTGCGCCGGGCGAGGCAGGCGCCGAGCTCAGCGGTGTCGGCCAGTTCGTCGTCGTCGACCTTGACGATCCGGTCGCCGACGTGGACGCCGGCCTCGTCCGCCGGGGATCCGGCCGCCATCCAGTCGATCCGCACCCCGGCAGAGTCCGCCATGTTGCTCGCCCGGACACCGAGCCAGGCGGGGTCGCCGCCGGCAGCGTCGGCGGTGACGACCGCGGCCGGCGCAGGATCGCTCGTCAGCGACAACGCCGGCACCACCGTGAGCGAGGTCGCCGTCATCGCCCGCCCTCCGGCAGCCTCGTTGCCCGACCCGGTCGGCAGCAGCAGCAGGATCAGGCCGGTGGCGCAGGCCAGTCCGGCGAGTCCGGCGAACAGCAGCAGGTGGCGGTTGGTCGGCCGCTCGACGGGAATGACGAACAGCTCGGTCCGGTCCAGCTCGGAAGGATGTCTCCAGCTACGTTCGTGCAGCGGCAGCGGTGCAGGCGGATACGAAGCTGGAGCGTCGCCCTCCGGCGGTTCGTCCCACTCCGGTCGCTCCATCGGCCCGCGACCCTATCGATAGCGCTCTCACCGGTGGTCGCGGGTGACCCAGCACCGATCGCTCGGCCCAGGTCCGGCGCCGCGAGCGGCCTACCCGGATACCATGCCCACGTGCATCCACCGGTCGACGGCGATACCTGGATCGGTCTGACCGACGAACCGCTGTCCGTCGGGGCGGCGTACGACTGGGCGGTCCGGCCGGACTGCGGGGCGGTGGTGCTGTTCTCCGGGACGGTGCGCGACCACGCCGACGGACGACCGGACGTGAGCGAGTTGACCTACGAGGCCTACGAGGGTCCGGCGCTGACCAAGCTGGAGGCGATCGACGCCGAGCTCCGCCGCCGCTGGCCGACGGTCGGCCGGGTGGTGCTCCTCCACCGGCTCGGCCGGCTCGGGCTCGAAGAGTCGTCGGTGCTCGTGGTGGTCTCCGCTCCCCACCGGCCGGAGGCGTTCGTCGCCGCCCGGTTCGGGATCGACACGCTGAAGGCGAGCGTGCCGATCTGGAAGCACGAGGTGTGGAACGGCGGCGAGGACTGGGCGCTCGGCGCGCAGCACCTCGTCGATCCGTCGCTCGTGCCGGCGGTGACGGTGGAATCAGACCGCTGATGTCGTCCGTCGTCCTGGTGGTGGTCGCTGTCGTGGTCCTGATCGGTGCGACGATGGTCGTCGTGCGCCGCCGCCGACCGAGCTCGACACAACTCGACGGGGTCGACCGATTCCGCAGGCACATGGACGCGCTGTCCTCCGACGCCCGCCGGGACGTGATCGACCGGGTGCGCGACGCCCGCCGCGGCGACAGGGAGCAGTAGGTGGCCCGCGACCTGGCGATCGACCTCGGCACGGCGAACACGCTGGTGTACATGAAGGGCCGCGGGATCGTGCTCAACGAGCCCTCCGTGATCGCCCTCAACCGGCAGACCGGCGAGGTGCTGGCGACCGGGCGTGAAGCGTGGCAGATGATCGGCCGGACCCCCGGCTACATCGTCGCCGTCCGCCCGCTGCGCGGCGGCGCGATCACCGACTTCGACATCACCGAACGGATGATCCGGCTGCTGCTGCAGCGCGTCGGGGTCACCCGGTTCAATCGCCCGAAGGTGGTGATCTGCGTGCCCTCGGCGATCACCGAGGTCGAACGGCGGGCGGTCACCGACGCCGCCCGACGCGCCGGTGCGGCCGACGCCCAGTTGATCGAGCAGCCGATGGCGGCGGCGATCGGCGCCGATCTCCCGATCGACGAACCGATCGGGAACATGGTGATCGACATCGGTGGCGGGACGAGCGAGACGGCGGTGATCTCGCTCGGCGGGATCGTCGCGCTCGAGGCGGTGCGCGTCGGCAGCTTCGACATCGACACCGCGATCCAGAACTACATCCGGCGCGAGCACGGGATCGCGATCGGCGAGCGGACCGCCGAGGAGATCAAGATGGCGATCGGCTCCGCCGACCCGACGGAGGAGGAGAACCACGCCGAGGTCCACGGACGCGACCTGATGTCCGGGCTGCCGAAGACGATCGTGCTCACCCCGGAAGAGATCCGCGGGGCGATCGAGGACGTCGTCGCCTCGATCGTCCAGTCGGTGATCCGCTGCTTGTCGAAGGCGCCCCCGGAGCTCGCCCAGGACTTCCTGATCCGCGGCATGTACCTCTGCGGCGGCGGCGGGATGTTGCGCGGTCTGGCCCAGCGGATCGAGCGCGAGACCGAGGTCCCGGTGCACATGTCGCCGATGCCGCTGGAGGCGGTGGTGCTCGGAGCCGGGCACTGCATCGAGCACTACGACGCGTTGAAGTCGATGTTCATGGGAGCTCGGAAATAACGATCGTCGACCAGCTGCACGAGGGATTCGCCGCGATCCGACGGGAGTTCTCCGTCCCGGCGACGTTTCCCGCCGCTGCCCTCGCCGAGGCCGACACCGCCGCCGGCCTCCCGCTCGACGCCGACCGGCTCGATCTCACCGAGCTGCCGATGGTCACGCTCGACCCGCTCGGGGCGACCGACCTCGACCAGGCGTTCGCCCTCACCACCGACGGCCCGACGCTGCTGCTCCACTACGCGATCGCCGATGTCGGATGGTTCGTCCGGCCAGGCGGCGCAGTCGACGCCGAGGCCTGGCGACGCGGCCTGACGATCTACCTCCCCGATCACAAGACGCCGCTCTACCCGCCGGTGCTCGCCGAGTCGGCAGCGAGCCTGCTGCCCGATGGGTCGCGTCCGGCGATCGTGCTCGAGGTGGCACTCGACGGCGAGGGCACGGCGACCCTGCGCGCAGCGCGCCGAGCGGTGATCCGCAGTCGGGCGAAGCTCGCCTACGAGACCGTCGCCGAGCACGAGCTGCCGCCGTTGCTGAGCGAGTTCGCCCGCCGCGCCGCGCTCGACGAGGAGCGGCGCGGGGCCAGCCGGGTCGAGTTCCCCGAACAGGAGGTCCGTGCCGACCCCGATCGGGAGGGCGCATTCCGGCTCGAGCTGCGCGAGCGGTCGGCGACCGAGGACCACAACGCGGCGATGTCGCTCGCCGCCAACCTCGCCGTCGCCAACGTCCTGGTCGCCGCCCGCACCGGGCTGTTCCGGACGATGGACGACCCCGATGAGCGCGAGGTCGAGGTGCTCCGCCGGGTCGCCGCCGCGTTGGGGATCGAGTGGCCGCCGCGTCAGCCGCTCGGACACCTGCTGCGCACGCTGCCGCACGGTCCCCGCCCGGCGGCATTCCTGCTGGCCGTCCGCCGCGCCAGCGGCGGCGCCGGATACGCACCGTACGCCGAGGGTGCGACGCCGTGGCACGCAGCGATCGCCGCCCCCTACGTCCACGCCACCGCACCGCTGCGGCGGCTGGCGGACCGGTACGTGCTCGAGGCCGTGATCGCCGCCGCCGGCGGGAAGCCCGTGCCCGGTTGGGTGACCGAGGCCTACGACCGGCTGCCGGCGGTGATGGCCAGCGCCGGGGCACAGGCGGCGAAGGTCGAGCGGGCGGCGGTCGACCTGACCGAGGCCGTGGCCCTCGCCCGCGGGTCGGGGAGCGCTTCGGCGCGACCGTGATCGACCGCGATCCGCGCGGGTGCGGATCCTGCTCGACGACCCGGCGGTGATCGCCCGGCTCGATCGGAGCGACGCCGAACCCGGCGAGCGGCTCGCGCTCCGCCTGCTGACCGCCGATCCGGCGGTTCGCCGGGTGCAGTTCGAGCTCGCCGACGGGCCGGTCTGAACGATCCACCACGGGCCGGCAGCCGATCGTCAGAAAACGTCGGCAGCTTGAGTTCCCGGCCGGACGTCCGATAGAGCCTGTATGGCTCGTGCTCGGACTGTCGTGGGCGAGGTGGGTTCGGCCGAACCCGCGGGCGCGTCGACGTCGGCTCGACCGGCTCGGGACCCAGGCAGCGACGATCGGCCTGATCGGGGCGATCGCCGTGCTCGGCTCCTACCTCGTCGCTGCCGGCTACTCGGCGCATTCGATGGCCTCCTCGGTCACCGAGCACCATCGGATCGCCTCGGCGATCCAGCAGGCGCAGATCGCCTCGCTGTACGAGGCCGTCGTCGCCGCGCAGGACAACGACGCCGAGGTCGGCGACAGCGCCGAGCGGTTCGAGCGGATCGCCGGTGCGCTGGAGAACAGCCTCCGAACGGCGATCAGCGAGGCCGACGACGAGCTCAGGCTCCGACTCGACGACGCTCGCGAACGGCACGCCGAGGTACGCGTCGCAGCCGCCGCGGTGTTCGCCGCTGGTCCGGAACAGGAGGCGGGCGCCGGGCGGGAGTTCCGCGCCGCCAACGGCCAGCTGACCGCTCGGCTCGACCGGCTGGCCTCCAAGCAACGCACCGCGTTCTCCGACACCGTCGAGCGTCTCGGGGCGACCGACGAGCGGTTCTACACCGCGACACCGATCGTGCTCGCGCTGAGCATCGCGGCCATGCTCTGGTTCGTCCTGCGGATCCGCGCCTACCGCAGCCGGATCGAGTACCAGGCGTTGCACGACGCGTTGACCGGCCTGCCGAACCGTCGCCTGCTCCACGAGCGGACCAACCAGGCGCTGGCGATCGCCACCCGCACGGGCACCTCGACCGCGGTGCTGATGATCGACCTCGACCGGTTCAAGGAGATCAACGACACGCTCGGCCACCACGTCGGCGATCGAGGTGCTGCGCGAGATCGGCCCTCGCCTGCCGTCGTCGCTCGACGGCTCCGACACCGTCGCCCGGCTCGGCGGCGACGAGTTCGCCTGTTGATATTGCCGCGACGACTCACCGGGCCAGATGCGGCGATGCGGGTCGCGATGTGACCGAGGCGATCCAGCAGCCGTTCAGCACCGGCGAGCTGACCTTCGACCTGGACGCGAGCATCGGTGTCGCCGTCGCCCCCGACCACGCCCTCAACGGCGACGAACTTGCTCCAGCGGGCCGACGTCGCGATGTACGTCGCCAAGGGAACTCGCACGTCGGGCTGGCGATGTACCAGGCGAGCTCCGACCGTCATTCGCCGGAGCCGCTCGGAGCTCCTGGCCGGACTGCGGCGGGCGATCAGCGACGGCGAACTGGTCGCTCCACTATCAACCGAAGCACGGTCTGCCCGCCGAGGCGCTCACCGGCGTCGAGGCGCTCGTGCGCTGGCAGCACCCGGAGCGGGGCATGCTCACCCCCGGACCGGTTCATCTCGATCTCGTCGAGCAGAGCTCGCTGATGGATCCGCTGACCTGCCTGACGTGCTCGCGCAGGCGATGAACCAGCAGTCCGCCTCTGGCCCGCAGCGACCTCGATGTGGTAGCCGGTGGCGGTGAACCTGTCGGCCGCGACCTGTCGACGCGGAGTCGCCGAGAAGGTGGCCGAGTGTCATCGACCGCAGGGCGTCGACCCCGGCAAGTGTCGAGCTCGAGGTCACCGAGGACAGCCTCATGGTCGACGCCCGGCAGAGCCTCGACAGTGCTGACCGGCTCGCACGCCCTGGGCGTCGAGCCTGTCGGTCGACGACTTCGGGATCGGCTTCTCGTCGCTCTGCCTATCTCGCGGGACCCTCCGGTCAACGAGCTCAAGCTCGACCGGGCGTTCGTCGCCGACTGCCGCCGACGACGACCAGCGGCGGTGGCGATCATCCGCTCCACCATCGACCTGGCCGCAACCTCGGCCTCGATGCGCATCGTCGCCGAGGGGGTCGAGCGACGCCCAGACGTGTGCCGACCTCGGCGAGGCGGGCTGCTCGATGGGGCAGGGCTACTACTGGAGCCGGCCGGTCGCCGCTGAGCAGCTCGACCTCTGGCTCGTCGATCAGTGTTCGCTCGGGCGGGTCCGCCGGACCTTGGTCAGCCCGCCGGGTTGAACCGGTAGAGCGCACCGCCGAGCGACATCGCGTACAACTCGCCCTGGGCGTCCTCGCCGAACGACGAGAGGCTCACGACGGTTGCGAGGGTGACCTGGTGCAGCGTCCCGTCGTCGAGCCGCTGCAACGCCCAGATCTCACCCGAGCAGTAGTCGCCGTAGACGTAGGCGCCGGCGAGCGCCGGGATCTCCGTGCCGCGATAGACGAACCCACCGGTGACCGAGCACTCGCCACCGCCGTGGGTGTACTCCGTCAGTGGTCCCTGGTGGCCCTCAGCCGGCTGATCGTCGTTGTAGCGGTCCGAGCCCTCGAACGCGCTCCAGCCGAAGCTGACACCACGCCCGGCGCCGTCGGCCGCGGTGGCGAGGTCGACCTCCTCCACCGTGCCCTGGCCGACGTCACCGATCCACAGGTCGCCGGTCGCCCGGTCGAACGAGAACCGCCACGGATTGCGCAACCCGGAGGACCAGATCTCCGGCCGGGCATCGCCGTCGCCGACGAACGGGTTGTCGGCCGGGACGGAGTACCCGAGGTCGCCGGACGGCGTGCTCGGGTCGATCCGCACCAGCTTGCCGAGCAGCGTCGACATGTCCAGCGAACGCCGCTCCGGGTCACCCCCGGCGCCGCCGTCGCCGAGGCCGAGATAGAGGTAGCCGTCGGGTCCGAAGACGATGTTGCCGCCGTTGTGATTGCCGTACGGCTGGTCCTGGGCGAACACCTCGCGGCGCGACTCGGTGTCGACGGTGCCGTCCTCGACCACCCCGAAGGTGTCGATCCGGGTGTCACCGCTGTTGTTCGTGTAGCTGACGTAGAGCTGCTCCCCGTCCGGATCGAAGGCGATCCCGAGCAGGCCGCGCTCGCCGCTGCCGCTGGTGTCGTCGTCGATGTCGAGGACCACCTCGCCCTCGCCGGTGGCCCGATCGAGCCGGTGGATCCGACCGGTCTGCTCGGCGAGGTAGATCGCCTCCGGTTCGGTGTCCCGCCAGGTGAGGGCGATCGGCGCGGCGATCGCGGCGAACTCGGTGATCTCGACCTCGTCGCCGGTGAGGGCGACGACCGGCGCCGGCGGGGTGGTCGCCGGGTCGGTCGGGGGCGCGCTGCTCGCCGTCGTCGCTCCGGGGTGACGGTCGACTGTTCGGCCGGGCTCGTCGCCGGGTCGGCGGCGATGGTCGTCGTCGGCGAGGTCCCCGGGTCGGTCTGCTCGGTCTGCTCGCTCTGCTCGGTCGGATCGCTCGAGCACGCCGCGACCAATATTGTTGCGGCCACCGCAACGGTGGCCATGCCCTTCCTCACTGCACCACCCTGATCAGGCCCTCCTGGACCACGGACACGGCGAGTGCGCCGTCGCGGGTGTAGATCGAACCGTAGGCGAGGCCGCGGGCGTTCGACCCGGACGGCGTGTCCTGGATGTACAGCAGCCAATCGTCGGCGCGGAACGGTCGGTGGAACCACATCGCGTGGTCGAGGCTGGCCATCTGGATGTGCTCGTCGTCCCATGAGATGCCATGGGGGAGCACGGTCGTGTCGAGCAAGGTCATGTCCGAGGCATAGGTGACGATGCAGGCGTGCAAGGTCGGGTCGTCAGGGAGTACCCCGTCGCCGCGCAACCAGACCCGCTGACCGGTGTCGGACCGGCCGTGGCGCTCGAACGGGGCGGAGTCGACGTAGCGCAGGTCGATCGGACGCGGCCGGTCGTAGTACTCGCCGAGCTTGTCCTTGAAGGGGGCCATCCGGGCGCGGAAGTCGGGGAGCTCCTCCGGGTCGGGAACCTCGGGCATCGGCAGTTGGTGGTCGAGACCGTTCTCCGGGACGTGGAAGCTGGCCTGGAGGTTGAAGATCGCCTGGCCGTGCTGGATCGCGACCACCCGGCGAGTGGTGAAGCTGCGCCCGTCACGGATCCGGTCGACCTCGTACAGGATCGGGATCGATGGGTCCCCGGGTCGCAGGAAGTAGGCGTGCAAGGAGTGGACCATCCGCTGCGGATCGACGGTGCGAGCTGCGGCGACGAGCGCCTGACCTGCCACCTGGCCGCCGAACACCCGCTGGCGGTTCTCCTGGGGGGAGACCCCACGGAACAGGTTGACCTCGATCGGCTCGAGGTCGAGCAGCTTGACGACCAGGTCGAGCGGGTGGAACTCGGTGCTCATGGACCGCCCATCGTGGCACACCGACCAGGCTCGGGCCCCGGCCCCTCCGGTGCGCGGGGCGCGTCGACCGTGACCGCATCGGACTGACCCCCCGAGCGCTCAACCGAGCCACGCTCGCCCGGCAGCTGCTGCTCCGGCGCGAGCCGGTGTCGGTGGTCGAAGCGGTTCGCCGGGTCGTCGCCCTCCAGGCGCAGGAGCCGCCGTCGCCGTACATCGCGCTGTGGAATCGGATCGAGCGGTTCGATCCGGCTCGGCTCGATTCTGCGTTCGCCGACCACACCGTGGTCAAGGCGTCATTGCTGCGGATCACGCTGCATGCGGTCACCGCCGAGGACTATCCGTCGTTCCACCAGGCGATGGTCGCCAATCTGCGCGCCTCACGCCTGCACGATCGGCGCTACACGTCGACCGGTCTGACGGCGGCCGACGCCGACGCGCTGGTACCCCACGTCGTCGAGCTCGCCGCCGAGCCGCGCACCCCGTCCGAGTTCGAGGCGATGTTCGCCGATCGGCTGGGCGACGTGCCGCCGGCGCGGCTGTGGTGGGCGATGCGGACGTTCGCCCCGTTGGTCCATGCCCCGACCGGGCAAGGATGGTCGTTCGGACCCCGGACCTCGTTCCGCGCCGGACCTGGCACGCCGCCGCGGCCGGAACCGGCGCTCGCCCTCCAGCGGTTGATCCACCGCTACCTCGAGGGCTTCGGTCCCGCCTCGGAGGCCGACATCTGCCAGTTCCTCCTCCAGCGCCGTCCACCGGTGCGCGAGGCGTTGGCGGCGATGGCGGGCACGTTGACGACTCGCTCCGGCCCGGACGGGGTGTCGCTCCACGACGTGCACGGCGGCGCGATCCCCGACGAGGAGACGCCGGCCCCGCCGCGACTGCTGGCGATGTGGGACAGCGTGCTGCTCGCCTACGCCGAGCGGGCTCGGATCATCCCCGCCGAGTATCGGCCGCTGGTGATCCGCCGCAACGGCGACGTGCTCCCGACGCTGCTCGTCGACGGTGCGGTCGGCGGGGTGTGGCGCCCGGTCGACGGCGGGATCGAAGCACGTTCGTTCCACCCGCTGCCCGACGAGGTGTGGGACGCGCTCGCCGGCGAAGCGCGCAGCCTGCTCGCCCTCCTCGCCGACCGACCACCGGTCTACCGACGGTACGCGCGACTGGTGGTCGACCCTCCCCGATGGGGAGACCCGGATCCTCCCGGAGTGACTCGGACGCCCGGCTCTCGGCGACCGCCTGACGTGCGGGACACTCCACAGATCCCTGCGCCGGAGATCGCGACCAGGGGTTCTCAGCCGGAGCGCACCGATCTGTGGAGCGATCGTCCTACCGTGCCCACCGACCCCAGGTGCTCCGGGTGACGGTCACAGGTTCCAGATCCGTTCGGCGTTGCCGCACAGGATCAGGTCACGCTCGACGTCGGGGATCCCGTCGAAGGCGTGGTCGATCAGCTCCTGCGAGTCCGGCCAACTGGTCACCGGATGGGGGAAGTCGGTCGACCAGATGATGTTCTCGACGCCGATCTGGTGGCGGAGCAGCCCGAGCGCATCGGGCTCGTCGATGAAGGTGACGTTGATGTTGCGGTGGAAGTAGTAGCTCGGCAGCTCGGTGATCTCGTCGAACACGTAGCCCTGGCGCTTGACCAGATCGTCGACGATGTGGAGGTACCAGGCGATCCATCCGAGACCCGGCTCGACGAAGACCAGCTTCAGCTCGGGGAAGCGCACGAGGACACCGGTGAGCAGCCACATGCCCGAACGCCTCGGCGGTCGATGAGCGCGGCCATCGGCGACCATCACGCCCTTCTGCGGCGTCGGGTCGCGACGGGTGAGGTCGTCGAGGTTGGTGTTCAGCGCCGATGTGGCAGCAGATCGGCAGCCCGGTCTCCTGGATCACCGCCCACAGCGGGTCGTAGCGGCTCGTCGAAGTAGTCGGGCATCCCGATCTCGGTCGGGAACACCGGCAGCTGCAGCGACTTCGCCGCCCAGTGGCGGCGACGCGGTGGACCTCGGCCACTGCGTCGTCGATGTCGACGATCGGGATCTGGTAGCTGACCACCAGGCGCTTCGGGTCGTTGGCGGCGAACTCGCCGAGCACGTCGTTGAACGCGCGGGTGCTCGGCCCGACGCCGTCGCGCATGTCGCCGATGTAGCGGAAGGCGCAGACCTCGGAGTAGATCACCTCGACGTCGACGCCGTCGGTGTCCATGTCCTTCAGCCGTTCGGCCCCGTCGCGATACCCGGCCCGGGTGAACGCGGCGTGCGGGTTGCGGGTCATCGAGTCGGTGTTCGCCCGGCCCGCTCCCGCCGACATCCGTGCGGCGAACGCCTGCAACGCCTCGACGTACGGCTCGTGGTAGCGCTGCTCGAGGTTGGCGAGCACCTGTTCGTGGCTGATCGCCACGTGCGAGTCGGCCGAGATCAGCGATCGGTTGGCCATTCGGAACCTCCTGGTCAGTTGCCGAGGATGAGTCCGCTGCGGCCGGCGCTGACGAGCACGTGCTCGACGCTCCGTCGATCTGGTTGACCGCGGTGCCGCGGACCTGGCGGACCGCCTCGAGGATGTTGTTCACGCCGTGGATGTAGGCCTCGCCGAGCAGCCCGCCGTTGGTGTTCACCGGCAGCGATGCCGCCGCGGCCGATGTGGCCCGTCGGCGATGAAGTCGTTCGCCTCGCCCGGCCCGCAGAAGCCCGAGCGCCTCGAGCTGCAGGAACACGATCGGGCTGAAGTTCTCGTAGATCATCGCCACGTCGATGTCGTCCGGCGTCCAGCCCGGCCTGCGCGTAGAGCTCGCGCCGAGCGCGACCGCCTCGCGTGGAACTCGCCGAGGTCCGTCGTGGTAGTAGTTGAACATCTCGTTGCCGTCGCGCGAGGTGGGCTCGGCCGCGGCGGCGAGGATCGCGCACCGGCCGGTCGGTCAGGTCGGCGGCCCGCTCGGCGGTCGTGACGACGAGCGCGACGCCGCCGTCGCTCTCCTGGCAGCAGTCGAGCAGGCGCAGGATCGGCTCGACGATCCAGCGCGAGGCCTGGTGGTCCTCGAGCGTGATCGGCCGCTCGTAGAACCAGGCGTTCGGGTTGGTGGCCGCCTAGTCGCGGGCGACGACCGTGTAGCGGCCGAAGTCCTCGTTGGTGAGCCCGTAGCTCGTGCATGTAGCGCTGGAAGGCCAGCGCGTAGATCTTCGCCGGGGTGTCGAGCCCGAAGGGCAGGTACCAGTTCCAGCCGGGTCGGCGTCGGACGCTCGGTCGGTTGGCCGAAGCGGCGCCCCGACCGCTCGTTGAACGCCCGGTAGACGAGCACCGCCTCGGCGTGCCCGGCGTGTCACCGCGGCGGCGGCGAGCTGGACGGTGGCGCAGGCGCCAGCCCCGCCGCCGCGGGTGCGCGACCGGTGAAGCGCATCTCGGGGATGCCGAGGCTGCGCATCGAGCAGCGAGCTCGTCGTTGGCGTCGAGCGGTGAAGGTGACCACGCCGTCGATGTCGGCCGGCGTGAGCCCGGCGTCGCGGATCGCCGCGATCGAGGCCTCGGCGGCGAGCTGGAGCTCGCTGCGTCCCGAGTTCTTCGAGAACTCGGTCTGGCCGATGCCGGCGATCACCGCCGTCGGTGTGCTCACGAACCGACTCCGGCCGGTGCGAACTGGGGGAGGGTGAAGCTTCCCTGATCGGCGAAGGCGACCTCGACCCGCATCCCGATCGTGACCGCCTCGACCTCGATCCCGACCAGGTTGGAGACGATCCGGGTGCCTTCGTCGAGGTCGATCAGGACGACCAGCCGAGGGGAGTCGTCGGGACGGCTCGGGTGGTGGGAGACGATCCACGAGTACACCGAGCCGGTGCCGGCCGAGCGAACCGTGTCCCACTCGAGCGAATGGCAGTCGGGGCACATCGGTGCCGGCGGGTGGCGCAGCTCGCCGCAGCTGCTGCACCGTTGGATCAGCAACTCACCGCGCCGAGCGCCCTCCCAGAAGAAGGCGTCGACCTGTGAATCGACCGGTGCGCTCACCGGGGTACTCCCCATCCGGTCCCCCCACAACGTGACCCTAAGGGTTTTGTAGCATGTCCAATGTCATGGGTGCAATCGCACGGGAACGCCTGCAGATCGAGGTCGGCGACGTCGCCCCGCGCGGCGTCGACGAGGTCGCAGCGACCGTCGTGCGCGGCGACCCGGGCGCGCCGATCGTCGTCTGCACCCCCGGCGGCGGGATGTCGAGCCGGTACTTCGATCTTCCGTTGGCGGGCTACAGCATGCTCGAACACCTCGCCGGTGCCGGTCTCGGCGTCGTGCTCCTCGAGCCACCCGGAACCGAGCCGGGCAACGCCGCGGTCGACGGTTACGAGCTGGTGCCGTCGGTCGTCGCCCGGATCAACGCGGCGGTCGTCGCCCGGCTCCCGCTCGATCGACGCCCGCTGATCGGATTGGGACATTCGATGGGGGCGATGCTCACCGTCGTCCAGCAGGCCGACCACCGCAGCTTCGATGCGCTGGCGCTGCTCGGGTACTCCGGGCGCGGGTTGCCGGAGGTGCTGACCCCCGACGAGCTCGATCACGCCGGGCGAGAATCGACGCTCTCGACGACACTCGGCGAGCTCGCCGCCCGCCGGTTCCGGCGCCCACTGATCGGCTCGACGACCACCGCCAGCGAGTTCGTCCTCGGCGTCGAGGTCGAACCCGAGGCGCGCGCCGCACTCGACACCGCCGCTGCCCCGCTGCTCGCCTGCTGCGGGCTGGCGTCGATGATCCCCGGTTCGCACGCCTCGTCGCTCGCCGCGATCGACGTCCCCGTGTTCTGCGCGCTCGCCGAGTTCGACATCGCCGGCCCTCCGCACACGCTGCCGGGGACGTTCACCGGCACCGGCGACATCACCTTCCATCTCCTGCCTCGGCGCCGGTCACAACGCCAACGTCGCACCCACCCGGGCGGTGCTGTGGGACCGGATCGTCCGCTGGATCGGGAGCCTCGGCCTGCCGACCGGCCGACGGTAGGGTCGCCGGCGATGGCTGCGACGAAGAAGGCGGCGCCGGCCACGGCTGCGGGTGGCAGGTCGCGTGCGGTGCTCGCCGCCGACTATCTCGACCGGGTGACCCTGATCCGCGTCGCCGCCGATCTCGCCGACGAGATCGGCTGGTCGAAGCTCACCCTCTCCGCCGTCGCCAAGCACGTCGATCGTCACGTCACCTCGCTCTACGCCCACGTCGACAGCCTCGCTGCGCTCCGGCGGGAGGTCGCCCTGCTCGCCACCGACGAGCTCGCCGAGGTCGTCTGGCAGGCAGTGCTCGCGAGGACCAGGGAAGACGCGCTGCGGGCGATCGCTGCGGTCTACCGCGCGTTCTCGCTCGACCACCCCGGTCGGGCGGCGGCGATCCTCAGTGTCGACTACCGCCGCGACCCGGTGTACTCGGCAAAGGCGGCCCGACTGGCGGAACCGGTGCAGGCGACGCTGCGCTCGTTCGGCCTCGACGACGCGCAGGTCCACGTCGCCCACCGGGTGTTCTCGGCGACCGTGCGCGGACTGACGTTGGCGGTCAACAGCGACGAGCACACGGCGGAGGCCGAACACGACGAGACCTTCGACCAGGCGATCGCCCTGTTCGGTACCGCCCTCTCCGGCGGCCACTGGCCGCGCTGACCCACCAGTGTTCTGGGCACGAAGTGCGACAGGGATCGTCGTTTTCGGTGCCCAGAGCACCGCTCGCTGCGAGCGGGACGATCGCCGGGGAGGGTGACGACGGCCGGGGGCATGGCCGGCGAGCGGGGCGCAGGCGTCGCGTGAGGCGTCCGACTCGGGGAGCCCGAGCGGGCTCGGGCAGGCTGGCCATGCTCTGCACGACCTGACTGATCTGGGGGAAGCCTGTGCCCGACGCACTCGTCGAACGTGATGGCCAGACGATGGTGATCACGATGAACCGCCCACACCGGAAGAACGCGCTGAGCGGTTCGATGCTGATCCGGATGTACGACGCGATGGTCGAGGCGTCGAACGACGACGACATCCGCTGCATCATCCTCACCGGCGCCGGCGGCGACTTCACCTCCGGTGCGGACCTCAAGGCGATGGCCGGCGACGCCGGCGACGCAGACCCGGAGATCGACGTCGCGGCGCGCATGCAGCACGATCCCGACTTGTCGTGGAAGGGCCTGCTCCGCCACTACCGGCCGACCAAGCCGCTGATCGCCGCCGTCGAGGGCGTGGCGATCGCCGGCGGGACCGAGATCCTCCAGGGGACCGACATCCGCGTCGCCGGCGAGTCGGCCCGCTTCGGCGTGTCGCGAGGTGCGCTGGTCGCTGTACCCGATGGCCGGCTCGGCGGTTCGCCTCCGCCGCCAGATCCCGTACACGATCGCCGCCGAGATCCTCCTCACCGGCAAACACATCACCGCCGCCGAGGCGCTGCACTACGGCTTGATCGGCCACGTCGTCCCCGACGGTCAGGCGCTGGCGAAGGCGAAGGAGATCGCGGCGACGATCTGCGACCTGCGGCCCGATCGCGGTCGAGGCCGTGCTCAAGACGCTGCACGAGACCGACGGCATGACCGAGGCCGAGGCGCTCGCCTACGAGTTCGAGTACGGCCAGGCGGTGTTCCGGACCAACGACTCGAAGGAAGGGCCACGCGCCTTCGCCGAGAAGCGCACCCCGAACTTCACCCGGAGCTGAGACCGCCCTCGCCGGCGATCTCGCTCGCCACGGGTGCACAGCGCCGACTCGGCGCGAGCTCGGCGCGAGCTCGGCCCGGGCGCCCGGCTCAGCGCAACACCGGAACCGGCTCGGTCAGCTCTCCGGCGAGGTCGAGCAGGTGGTCGGACCCGCTCGCCGCGCCGTGGAGATCGAGGATCAGCTCGTGGGCGCCGAGCGAGCGGGTCCGCTCGACGTCGTCGCGCACCTGGGCGATCGAACCGATGAAGTCGGGACGGTCGCTGCCGAGCGCCTCCTCGGTCAGCTTGACGTTGGCCCGCACGACCAAGCGGAGCGTCTCCGGGTCACGCCCATAGCGCTCGGCGAGGGCGAGGACGCCGGCCCACATCGAACCGAGCGCGGCGCAGGGGACGCCGGCCGGGGTCCAGCCGTCGGCCCGGCGGGCGACCCGCTCGAGGCCGCGTTGGGTGTACGCAGCGAGCAGCAACGGGACCTTGCGTGCCGTCGGCTTGAGCCCGATCGTCGATGGTGCGATCAGCTCGTGGGTGGTCTCGATCTCGACGACGTCCTCGCGCCAGGCGATCGCCAGGACCTCGAGGATCTCCTCGATCCGCAGCTGCAGCCCGGATTGTTCGACGCCTGCAGCCGCGTACTCGTCGGCCGACCAGCCGAGTCCGAGCCCGAGGGTGAATCGGCCGTTGGAGAGCCGGTCGAGGCTGGCGGCCGTGCGGGCGAGCAACACCGGTGCGTAGAACGGGGCGATCAGAACGTTGGTCCCGATCCGGATCCGGTCGGTCACCGCCGCCGCGGTGGCGAGGGCGACGACCGGATCGAGCGTGACGTACTGCTCGATCGGGAGCCGGCCGTCGGCGGTGCCGGGGTAGGGCGTGCGCGGCTCGACCGGGGCGAGGACCCGGTCGAGCGCCCACAGCGAGGCGTAGCCGGCGTTTTCAGCGGCGATCGCCACCGTCCGCAGGCTGTCGAGGTCGGCGAGGTGGCCGGCTTGGGGAAGGGCGAGTCCAAGGTCCATCTGAGTACTCCTGGGTGTGGGGACCGATGTTCGATCCGGTGTCACCGAGTAGGCCATCGCCCGCTTGACGGCGGCTTGCGGCTCGCTTGTAGCAGCGAACGGCGGCGGAGCGGATCAGGACTCGAGGACGGAGGTCGGGATCTCGACCAGTCGGGAGCGGAGGAACTCCCCGAGCCCCTTGGCCTGCGGGTCGGGTCGGGTGGAGGAGGCGACTCCCTCGCCGAGCAGACCGACGATCACCAGGTTGATCGCCCGTAGGTTGGGCAGGACGAAGCGGCGGATCGGCAGGTCGACCGCCTCCGGGAGCAGGTCGCGCACCCGTCGCTCGTCGAGGAATCCGAGCAGCCAGGCGTAGTGCTCGCCGGTCGTCGTCCACACGCCGATGTTGGCGTTGCCGCCCTTGTCCCCGGATCGCGCCCCACAGATCGTCCCCAACGGGACGACTGCTCGGTCCTCCGACCGGAGCGACCGGAGCGACCGGAGCGACCGGGGCGACCGGGGCGACCGGAGCAGCCGGGGCGGCGGGGACGGGTGGCGCAACAGCTCCGCCCTGCGGCGCCGGGGCGATGCTGAGCGTGCGCCCATCGGCGAGGACGACGCGGTGGTCGACCGCCGCTGCCGGGACCAGCGTCGGCCAGTAGACGCCGTACTCCGACTCGGTGGTCGGCGGCGTGGTCGTGTGGAAGCCGGCGTAGCTGGCGAGGGCGAGCTCGGTGATCGCGTTCGAGAACCGGCGCCCGACCTTCGCCCGGTCCGGGTCCTTGACCGTCACCCGGAGCTCGGCCGTCGCCGTCAGCGGGTCGACGGAGCTCAGTCGGACGTCGCTGGCGGCGAACGAGTCGCGCCCGCCGAGCAACGCCCACAGCATCGTCTCGGCGCGCGCCGCCCGCTCGGCGATCGCCAGCCCGGTGAACACCATCGTCATCGAGTTGCGGAAGCCGCCGGCGTAGTTGATCGCGACCTTCAGCCGGTCCGGCGGCGGCGTCGCCGCGCGACACCACCGATCCGAACCCGGTCCGGGCCGACCTCGGTCAGCTCGATCGTGTCGAACCGGGCGACGACGTCGGGGTTGACGTAGGCCGGCTCGGCGATCTCGTACAGCAGTTGGGCGGTGACGGTCCCGATCGATGACCCGCCCGCCGCGTGCCCGGCTGCTTGGTGATCACCGACGAGCCGTCGGCGGCGACCTCGGCGATCGGGAACCCGGGAGCGCGGGTGTCGGGTAGCTCGTCGTCGAAGGAGTAGTTCCCGCCGGTGCACTGCGGACCGCACTCGATCACGTGGCCGGCGACGACCGCGCCGGCGAGCCGATCCCACTCGTCGACCTGCCAGCCGTGCCACCACGCCGCCGGTCCGACGACCAGCGCAGCGTCGGTCACCCGTCCGGTGACGACGATGTCTGCGCCTTCGCCGAGCGCAGCGCAGATCCCCCACCCGCCGAGATAGGCGTTGGCGGTGACCGGGGTGATCGCCGCCGCGGCGAGGGTCTGGCCGGTGTCGAGATGGGTCAACGGTTCGCCCGCGGCGGTCAGCTCGGCGATCCGACCGAGCAGGTCGTCGCCCTCGACATGGGCGACGTTCGGCGACACGCCGAGCCGATCGCCGAGCTCGCGCAGCGCGCCGGCAAGTCCTGCGGGATCGAGCCCGCCGGCGTTGACGACGACCTTCACCCCGCGCTCGAGGCAGGTGCCGAGCGAGGTCTCCATCTGGCGGAGGAAGGTCGTTGCGTAGCCGGCCGAGGGATGCCGCTGGCGCGCCTTCCACAGGATCAGCATCGTCAGCTCGGCGAGGTAG
Organism: uncultured Actinomycetes bacterium; assembly: GCA_963754705.1. Lineage (GTDB taxonomy): Bacteria > Actinomycetota > Acidimicrobiia > Acidimicrobiales > Ilumatobacteraceae > JAWKHV01. The sequence continues at coordinate 799,692 of CAVWGZ010000001.1, forward strand.
TCGCCGGTGAGGACGTCGATCGGGTCGGGTCCGTCGAGCAGCTCCACCGGAGCGGCGAGCCGGTCGCCGTAGAACCCGGAGCAGTTGGCGATCCGGATCGCCCGTCGGCCCCCGGCGGTCATCGCCCGAGCGGCTCACGCCCGCTGCCGGCCCCGCCGGCGAAGGCTTGGGCGATCGAGATCCACTGCTCGGCGACCGGTCCCTCGGTGCGCAGGTCGGTGTCGTCGCGATGACGGCGCTGGGTGGCGACGAGGCAGAAATCGAGCGCCGAACCGGTGACCCGCTCGCCCGCCTCGGGCGGTCCGAACGACCACTCGCCGCCGCCGGGCGCGGCCAACTCGACCCGCACGGCGACGTCCGGAACCGCCAGAGCGCGGGTGACGAAGCTGTTGGCGAACGCCCGCACGCCGAGAAAGGCGACGTGGCGCAACCGCTCGCTCGGGACGATCGGTGCGCCGAGCGCGTCGTGGACGTCGACACCGTGGGCCCAGGTCTCCATGATCCGGGCGGTGATCGATGAGGCGATCGTCATCTCCGGGCCGTACCACGGAACCCGGGTCGAGGGATCGATCGGCAGCACGGCGGCGACCAGCGCGCCACGCTCGCGGCGCAGCCAGGCCAGCGCCTCGGCGCCGGTCATCGCCCGGAACTCGGCGGTGATCCGCTCGACCATGCTCCCGACGTCGGCCAGTGCCGCCGCCCGCTCGGCGCGGAACGCCTCCGGATCGGTCGCCGCCAACGCCGCTCTGGCGTCGAAGTAGGCGAGATGGGTGATCTGGTCGAGCACGTCCCAACCGTCGGCCGGCGTCGGGGTGTGCCAACCGGACTCGTCGAGCGGTTCGAGCACTGCCTCGAGCACCGCCGACTCTGCCTGCAGGTCGGCGCACAACGTTGCGAGATCAACTGCCATCCCGATCCCCTCTCCACTGTCCGGTCACACGGTGGGTCGACGACGTCATCCGTCGGCGTCTTCGTCGACGATGGCGAGGACGGTGCCGGTGTCGACCTGGTCGCCGACGGCGACGGCGACGCTCGCCACCGTGCCGTCGTGGGCGGCGCGGATCTGGTGTTCCATCTTCATCGCCTCGATCACGACCACCGGCTCGCGCGCCGCGACCCGGTCGCCGACGGCGCGGCAACAGGCGGACCACGGTGCCCGGCATCGGAGCCTGCAACGAGCCCGGGGGGAGCTGTGGCACCGGGATCGGGAACCGCTCGAGCTCGGTCAAGGTCACACTGCCGGCGGACCCGTCGACATCGACGACGTGACCACGGCGATCGATCTCGAACCGGGCGGTGATCCCCCCGATCCGCAGGACGACGAGCTCGGGCGTGGCCGAGAGCTGCTCGACGTCGTCGATCGGCTTCCCGTCGACGGTTGCCTCCAACCGGTCACGAGCGAAGCGATAGGTGACCTCCGCCGTACCTCCGCCGACGGCGAATCGGGCGTGCTGGGCGGCGGCGCCGACATTTCGCCAGCCTGGACGGATCGCGCCGAGCGGGCTGCGACGCCGCGCGTTCGGCTGCACCGGCGAGCGCAGCGGCGAGGGCGAACACGGACAGTGCCGGCCGTCGCCGAGCGGCGAGGACCGCCGGATCGTTGCGTTCGAGGAATCCGGTGTCGGTCGCTCCGGCGAGGAACTCGGCGTCGGTGAGGATGCCGACGAGCAGGTCGCGGTTGGTCGTCACCCCGTGGATCCGGCTGCGTGGCGAGCGCGTCGGCGAGCCGCCGGGCGGCTTCGTCGCGGGTCGGTGCCCAGGCGATCACCTTCGCCAGCATCGCGTCGTAGAAGGTCGAGACGGTCGACCCGTCGGCGTAGCCGGCGTCGACACGGACGCCCAGGGGCATCGATCCGCAGACGAGCGACCGGTCCGCTGACCGGGAGGTACCCGGCGGCGACGTCCTCGGCGTACAGCCGGGCCTCGATCGCGTGGCCGTCGATCGCGGCCTGCAGCGCCTCGGCCGGCAGCGGCCTGCCCTCGGCGACGGTCGAGCTGCAGCCGGACGAGGTCGAGCCCGGTGATCATCTCGGTCACCGGGTGCTCGACCTGCAGCCGGGTGTTGACCTCGAGGAAGAAGAAGCTCCCGTCGGCGCGAGGACGAACTCGACGGTGCCGGCACCGACGTAGTCGAGCGCCCTCGCCGCCGCGACCGCTGCCGTCACCGAGCGCGGCCCGCAGCGTGTCGTCGACGGCCGGTGAGGGCGCTTCCTCGACGATCTTCTGGTGGCGGCGTTGGATCGAGCACTCGCGCTCGAACAGGTGGACGACGTTGCCGTGGGCGTCGCCGAAGATCTGGACCTCGACGTGTCGTGGATCGCGTCGACGAATCGTTCGAGGAACACGGTGCCGTCGCCGAACGCCGAGGCCGCCTCGCGTTGCGCCGAGGCCACCGCCTCGACCAGCTCGGCCCGATCGGTGACCACCCGCATGCCTCGCCCACCACCGCCGAACGCGGCCTTGACGAGCATCGGGAAGCCGACCTGCTCGCCGAGTGCGGCGATCGTCGTCACGTCGTGCGACGGTCGCCCCGGGCAGCACCGGCACGCCGGCGGCCGCCATCAGTCGCTTCGCCGCGATCTTCGAACCCATCGCCTCGATCGCCTCCGGCGACGGACCGACGAACGGTGATCCCGGCCTCGGCGCAGGCGCCGGGCGAAGGCGGCGTTCTCGGAGAGGAAGCCGTACCCGGGATGGATCGCGTCGGCGTCGCGTTCGTCGGCGCCGCGTCGATCACCGCGGCGATGTCGAGGTAGGTCTCGCCCGGCGTCGAACCCGGCAGCCGGACGGCGTCGTCGGCTCGCGATCACGAGCGGGGCGCCGGCATCGGCGATCGGAGTAGACGGCGACGGTGCGAGATGCCCATCTCGCGCGCCGTGCGCATGATCCGCACGGCGATCTCCGCCCGGTTGGCGACGAGCAGCGTCCTGATCGGTCTCGGGATCATCGCCGTCACATCCGGAAGACGCCGAAGCCCGGGCGGCCCTCGACGACGTTGGAGTGGACCGCCGACAGCGCGATGCCGAGCACGGTGCGGGTGTCGCGCGGATCGATGATCCCGTCGTCGTAGAGCTTGCCGGTGATGAAGAAGGCGTGCGACTCCCGCTCGATCTGGTCCTCGACCGCCTTGCGCTGGGCTGCGTCGGCCTCCTCGTCGAACTCTCGTCCGGCGGCGATCGTCGCCGTGCCGGGCGACGATCGACATCACCCCGGCGAGCTGCGGTCGGGCCCATCACGGCGATCTTGGTGTTCGGCCAGGAGAACAGGAATCGCGGCCCGTAGGCCCGGCCGCACATGCCGTAGTTGCCGGCACCGTAGGAGGCGCCGATGATCACCGTCAGGTGCGGCACGCGTGCAGTTGGTCACGGCGTTGATCATCTTCGCGCCGTCCTTGATGATCCCGGCCTGCTCGTAGTCCTTGCCGACCATGTAGCCGGTGGTGTTCTGCAGGAACAGCAGCGGGGTGTCGGTCTGGTTGGCGAGGAGGATGAACTCGGTCGCCTTCTTCGCCTCCTCCATGAACAGCACGCCCGCGGGCGTTGGCGAGGATCCCGATCGGGTAGCCGTGCAGCCGTGCCCAGCCGGTGACCAGGCTGGTGCCGTACTGCGACTTGTACTCGTCGAAGCGCGAGCCGTCGACGACGCGGGCGATCACGTCGCGCGGGTCGAACGGGACGCGCAGGTCGACCGAGGCGATGCCGAGCAGCTCCTCCGGATCGTGCACCGGTTCGACGACCGGCTGCTCGGCGCCGGGCCGAGCTTGCGCCAGTTGAGATCGGCGACGATCTCGCGCCCGATGCGGATGCAGTCGAGCTCGTCGACGGCGAAGTAGTCGGACAGACCCGGAGATCCGCGAGTGCATCGCGGCGCCGCCGAGCTCCTCGTCGTCGGACTCCTCGCCGGTCGCCATCTTCACCAGCGGCGGTCCGCCGAGGAACACCTTGCGCCTGGCCGTCGACGAGCACGGCGTAGTCGCACATGCCCGGGACGTACGCGCCGCCGGCGGTCGAGTTGCCGAACACGAGGGCGATCGTCGGGATCCGCATCGCCGACAGCTGCGGTCAGGTCGTGGAAGATCTGCCCGGCGGGGATGAACAGCTCGGCCTGGGTCGGCAGGTCGGCACCGCCCGACTCGACCAGGTTGATCAGCGGCAGCCGGTTGACGCGGGCGATCTCGAGTGCGCGCAGGTTCTTCTTCAGCGTGTACGGATTCATCGTCCCGCCGCGCACCGTCGGATCGTGGGCGATGATCACGCACTCGACGCCCGACTGACGACGCCGATGCCCGGTGACGATCGACGCCCCGACCTGGAACTGGCTGCCCCAGGCTGCGGCCGGGGAGAGCTCGAGGAACGGCGAGTCGCGATCGAGCAGCAGCTCGATCCGTTCGCGGGCGAGCAGCTTGCCGCGTGCCCGGTGGCGGGCGACGTAGCGCTCGCCACCGCCGGCGCAGGCCGAGCGCGACCTGCTGCTCGTGCGTCTCGAGCAGCTCGAGCAGCCCTGCCCGATTGGCGAGGTAGGTCTCCGAGTGGACGTCGACCGTCGAACCGAGAACCGGCATGTCTCCCCTTCGATGTTCCGGACCGGCCTGCGCTGCGCGTCGGCCGTTCCCTCCCGGCTTGCTGCTCCTCAACGGCGCGAGATCGCGTCCGTCGGAAGGTAACCGATCGGGACGACCCGGTCAGCTGCCTTCGGCCGCAGGCTGCGCCGGAGGCGGTCTCAGTCGCGGACCCACGGGTCGTCGAGGATCACCCGCTCGGCGACCAGCCGGTCGATATCGGCGTCGGTCATCCCCAGCTCGAGCAGGATCTCCCTGGTCGAGTCGCCGACCGTCAACGGCGGCCCGGCGATCCGTCCGGGCGTTGCGCTGAAGTCGATCAACTGGCCGAGCTGCTCCATCTTGCCGACCCGCCGTTGTTCGTAGCTGGTGACCCAGCCACGCTCGATCAGTTCCGGATCGTCGAACACGCCCAACCCGAAGTCGGGATCGGAGATCTCGCAGGGGACGCCCGCTGCGTCGAGCACGGCGAACCACTCGGCTGCGCTGCGGGTGGCGAAGCGGGCGACGAGCAGATCGACGAGGTCACCGTCGGCCTTCTCCCGGTCGGCGACGAGCAGGGCGGGTTCGTCGAGCACGTCGGCGAGCGCGGCCCAGTGGGCGTCGGTCAGCGCCGCGAGGCACAGCCAGCCGTCCGCCGTCTCGTACAGCCGGTAGCCGGCGGCGAGGCCGAACAGGTCGGCGTCGAGCTGGGCGCGGGGGAACGGCTCGCCGGTCTCGCGGATCGTCGTCGTCGAGGCGTTGAGCAGGCAGGCATTGACGATCGAGGTGTCGACGAACTGGCCCTCGCCGGTGCGGTCACGGTGGTACAGCGCCTGGATGATCCCGATCGCGGCGAGGAACCCGTTGCCGGTGTCGCCCATCGACGTGAGCGACCAGATCGGCTTGCCCCCTGCGTGCACCGCACCGTCCTCGTACGACACGCCGGCGAGGGCCGCGCCGGTCTGGTCGTTGCCCGCCATCGCCGCCCGCGGACCGCGGTCGTGACCGCGGGTGTGGCAGTAGATCAGGCGAGGGTTGATCGCCCGCAGGACTCGTCGGCATCGAGCCCGAGGCGGATCGCCGCTTCGTAGCGCATGTTGTGCTGGACGACGTCGACGGTCCGGACCAACGCCGCGCAGCAGTTCGATCCCCTCCGTCCTTGAGGTTGACGGCGATGCTGCGCTTGCCCCGGTTGCAGGTGAAGGCGATGTGGGTCGAGTGCCAGAACTGGTCCCACAGCGTGTTGACCTTGATCACGTCGGCCCCGAGGTCGCCGAGCACCTGGGTGCCGAACGGGCCGGCGACGGCGAGCCCGAGGTCGAGGACGCGGATCCCGGCGAGCGGCGAGCTCAACGATCGCCGCTGGCCGGCCCGGCCACCGGCGGGGGCGAGCGCCGCCTCGGCGCGGACCTCGTCGGTGTGTGCGCCGAGTGCCGGCGGCGGTCCGGCGACGGAACCCGGAACGCCGTGGAGCTGGTACACCATCCCGACCTGGCGGACCGGTCCGAGCTCGGGATGCTCGACGCGCACGACGCAGCCGTCCTCGAGCAGGGCGGGGTCGGCGAAGGCCTCCTCCGGGGAGCGAACCGGTTGCAGCGCGACGCCGACCTCGGCGCCGGCGCGGACCCACTCGTCGGCCGGGAACTTGGCGAACGCGGCGGCGAGCTGGGGGTAGTAGTGGTGGAGCACGACCAGCTCCTCGCTGTTCGGCCCGATCCGGGTCGGGTCCTGACGGGGCGCGTTGATCCCGGCGGGGTCGAGCGTGTCGCCCTCGGAAACCCCGAGGACGAACGCCGGGTTGGGCACCCAGTGCTGCACCCAACGTCCGTCGGCGCACTGGAACGCACCCTTCGTACCGCGCGGGTCGATCATCCACATGTCGTAGAAGTCGGCGTCGGGTCGCTCGCAGCGTTGCCAGCCGCCGAGCGTGACCGCCAGCGTCCCCTGCAGCAGCGAGGTGGCGACGTGCTGCCCGAGACCGGTGATCTCACGGGCGCGCAACGCGGCACTGATCCCGGTCGTGGCCAGGTAGGCGGCGGCGAGGCTCGGCCAGGTCGAGTGGGAGAACAGCGGACCGGGTCGAGCCGGGCCTTCGCCGCAACCGTCGGGAACGTCGAGATCGGGGAACATCGGCGTCCGCCCGTTCATCCGGGCGACCGGACCGCCGGGGAAGCCGCGCTGTTCCCACTGCAGTCCGGTGCGGGCGGCGACGAGCGCGTCGTAAGCCGGACGGTCGGCGTGGGAGGTGTCGCCGTAGCCGGTGATCGAACAATGGATCAACCTCGGATTGAGCCCGGCGAGGCGTGACGGCTCGAGCCCGAGGCGAGCGGCGACATCGGTCGGGTAGCCCTCGAGCAGGACGTCGGCGGAGCCGACGAGGCCGTCGAAGGTCGCCCGGTCGGCGGGCTCGGTGAGGTCGAGCACCGCACTGCGTCGACCACGCAGCCAGGTCCGGTAGCCGGGCGATCGTCGGCAGGGATCGCCACCGGGCGGCTCGATCTTGGTCACGCCGGCGCCATGGTCGGCGAGCAGCATCCCGGCGATCGGGCCGGCCACGCCTGACGACAGATCGAGCACGCGCAGTCCGCTGAGCACCCCGGGCATCGGTCCTCCTCCTGGTCGTCCCCAACGACCCGTGGCACTTTACCCTAAGCCTTTTGGCGATTCGCCTCCCCGTCGACCGTTCCGCGGGCGGTGAGACGCTCGGGCCGCCGGCAGGGCAAGCTGGGACGATGGGGACTTCAGAGGTGCTCCGGCTGTGGCCGGCCGAGTTCGAATCGATGCGGGCCGAGGCGCGCGCCGCGGTCGAGGCGGTGATGCCGGCCCGTCAGTCGCTGCCTCCCGACGCCACCCAGGCCGAACGGGTCGCCGCCGGGCGGGAGATGTTCGAGGCGCAGATCGCCGTCTCTCCCGCCGGACGTGACGAGCAGATCGCCGGGATCCGCTGTCGGGTGTTCACCCCGAGCAGCGGCGATCCGGTGGCGATCTTCCTCCACTTCCACGGCGGGGGGATGATCCTCGGCCGGCCGGAGATGAACGACGGTGGCAACGCCCAGCTTGCCGAGGCGTTGTCGATGGTCGTGATCTCGGTCGACTACCGGCTCGCCCCGGAACACCCCTACCCGGCCGGGGTCGACGATTGTCTGGCGGTCTCCCGCTGGGTGCTCGACGAGGGCGCAGCGCAGTACGGCACGGACAAGATCCTGATCGGCGGCGAGTCCGCCGGCGGTTACCTCGCCCTCGCGGTGCTGCTCCGGATCCGCGACGAGCTGGGCGCGATCGACCGGATCGCCGGCGCCAACCTCGTGTTCGGGGTGTTCGATTGGGGTCGCTCGCCGAGCCAGCGTGGACTGCGTCCGAGTGAAGGTCCGGACATGCTCGACCCGGCGGGGATCGAGATGTTCGCCGAGTGCTACCTCCCCGGTCTGACCGACGAGCAGCGTCGCGCCCCGGAGATCTCCCCTGCCTTCGCCGACCTCAGCCGGCTGCCCCCGTTGTTCTTCAGCGTCGGTACCTCCGACCATCTGCTCGACGACACCTTGATCACCGCCCATCGCGCGGTCGCCGCCGGCGTCGAGGTCGAGTTGTTCGTCGGACCGGACTTGCCGCACGGGTTCATGATGGTCCCGTGCACGCTGACGACGAGGTGGATCGAGCACCTCTTCGGATGGTTGAGCGCTCGCCTGGCGAGCTGAGGAGTGGTGATGGAGTTCCGTGAGTCCGAGGAGTTGGGAATGCTGCGCGAGGCGGTCGCCGGCATCGCCCGCCGCTACGGCCACGAGTACTTCGTCGCCCAGTCCCGTTCCGGGGGCAAGTCCGACGAGTTGTGGGGCGAGCTCGCCGCAGCCGGTTTCCTCGGGGTCAACCTCCCGGAGTCGCACGGCGGCGGCGGGCACGGGATGACCGAGCTCGCTGCGGTCTGCGAGGAGGTCGCCGCAGCCGGTTGCCCACTGCTACTGCTGCTCGTCTCGCCGGCGATCTGCGGCTCGATCCTCGCCCGCTTCGGCAGCACCGAGCAGCAGGACCGCTGGCTTCCCGGACTCTGCGCCGGGACGTCGAAGATGGCGTTCGCGATCACCGAACCAGACGCCGGTTCGAACAGCCACCGGATCTCCACCGTCGCCGAGCGCCGCGGCGACCACTACGTGATCAGCGGCCAGAAGTACTACATCTCCGGTGTCGACGAGGCTACGTCGATGTTGGTCGTCACCCGCACCGGCCAGGACCGGCAGACCGGGCGGGCAGAGCTCTCACTGTTCGTCGTCGACACCGACGCCCCGGGGTGACGGCGAGCCGATCGAGGTCGAGATCGTCGAACCGGAAAAGCAGTTCACCGTGTTCTTCGACTCGGTCGACGTCTCCCCCGATCGATTCGTCGGCGGCGAGGGCCGGGGCTGCGGGCGTTGTTCGCCGGGCTCAACCCCGAGCGGATCCTCTCCGCCGCGCTGTTCAACGGCATCTGCCGGTACGCACTCGAGCGGGCGTCGATCTACGCCAACGAACGCCCGGTGTGGGGGACACCGATCGGTACCCACCAGGGGATCGCCCATCCGTTGGCGGCGGCGAAGGTGGCGGTCGAAGCCGCCCGGCTGCTGACGGCCAAGGCCTGCTGGGAGTACGACGAGGTCTCGACGCCGGCGAGACGACGAACATGGCCAAATTTGCAGCCGCCGATTCCGGGGCTTGGCCCTCGATCAGGCGATCCAGACCCACGGAGGCAACGGGATGGCGACCGAGTACGGCCTGGCGACGATGTGGGGGATGGCCCGTCTGTTGCGGATCGCCCCGGTCAGTCGGGAGATGATCCTCAACTTCGTCGCCCAACACTCCCTCGGTCTGCCCAAGTCGTACTAGTGGCTCGCTGCGCCGGCGATCGCCTCCCGTCTGCTCATCCCCTGCGGGACGCCCGGTTGGTGGCGGTGGTCGCGATGGTCGGGTGGGGGTGCCTCGCCCGGTTGGGGTGGGGGTTCCTCGGCAGTGATCTGACCTACCGCTACGTCGCCGAGCACAGCCGGCGGAGCGCACCGTGGTGGTATCGGCTCGCCGGGGTGTGGGGCGGGATGGAGGGCTCGCTGCTGCTGTTCGCCGTGATCGTCGCCACCGTCGCGGCGATCGCCGCTCGGCGCCTGGGCGATCCGCACCGGGTCTGGCTCGCCGGCGCGATCGCAGCCGCCGTACTGGCGATCGCGCTCGGCCTCGCCTGGCCGTTCGAACGGCTCGACGTCCCTGCGGTCGACGGGTTCGGGCTGACCCCGATCCTCGAGCACTGGGCGATGACGATCCACCCGCCGCTGCTCTACCTCGGCCTGGCGGCGACCCTCCCACCGTTCCTCGGCGTGGCGACGACGCGGCGCTGGCTGCTGGTCGCCCTCGCCCTGCTCACCCTGGCGATGGCCCTCGGCGGATGGTGGAGCTATGCCGAACAGGGCTGGGGTGGCTACTGGGCGTGGGACCCGGTCGAGAACGGCTCGTTCGCCCCCTGGCTGGCGTTGATCGTCGCGCTCCACGCCGGACCGGGACGAGCTGGTTGGCCCGCCCGGCTGCCGTTCGTCGTCGCCCTCGCCGGTGCGGCGGTGTCTCGCTCGGGTGCCGTCCCGTCCGTCCACGCCTTCGCCGAGGCCGGCACGATCGGGATCGCGCTCGGCCTCGTCGCCGCTGCGCTCGGGACCTTGCTGCTCGGCGAGACCGTCGTCGCGCCGCGCCCGACCGCAGCGCGAACGGCCGGCGACGCAGTGGCGGGTCCTGCCGGCGCTCCTCGCCGGTGGCGTGCTGGTCGAGATCGGGCTGTTGACCCTCGGTCCCCTCGCCGTCGATGCAGTCGGCGATGGACGCCAACCGCGCATCGCCGGGACCTGGTTCGCCCGGCTGCTGGCGCCGTTCGCGGTGGCGCTCGTCGCCGGGCTGGTCGTGCTCGCCATCCGTCAGCGACGGCGTGTCCGATCGGCGGCCTGGATCGCCCACGGCGGAGTCGTCGTGCTCCTCCTCGGAGTCCTCGGGTCGACCTTCGATCGCTCGGCGAGCGCGACGATCGACCTCGCCTCCGCCGTGCGGATCGCCGGGGTCGAAGTGCGCAACCTCGGCGTCGATGTCGAGCCGGGTGGGCGACCGGGCAGCACCGCGGTCGTCGCCCGGCTCGAGCTCGACGGTCACCGGGTGGCGCCGGCGCTCGTCGCCCATCCCGACCGCGGCGGCGTGCTCGCCGAGACGGCGATGGTCTCCCGTCCGTGGCGCGACATCCAGGTCGCTCTCGTGCGTGCGGACGACGCCGGACGGGTGCTGGTCGAGGTCAGGACCAAGCCGCTCGTCCAGCTGATCTGGGTCGGCGCGCTGCTGATCGTCGCCGGTGCGCTGCTCGGCGTCCGTCCGCCCCGAGCAGCCCGAGCTGGGGGCGCTACTCGGGCGGTGGGTCGGCGCCCGACCGGCGGGCGCGCTTTCGGGCGAGCAGCTCGTCGACCGACGTCGCCCGATCCGGCTGCCGGTCCGGCTGTCGGTCAGGCAGTCGAGCCGGTCGCTGGTCCGGCGGTGCCGCCGGGCGATCGGTCTCGGCGGCCGGTGCCCGCGCCGGTGGGGTCGGCGGAGCACCCCGATTGATCGGATCCTTCGGCGCGATCGACGGCAGCGACTCGCGGATCCGGCGGCCGCGATCGCGCACACCCGAGACCGCCCCGGCGACCGAGGCGCCGCGCAGCGACAGGCGGGAGAGCAGCACGGCGATCGGCCAGACCAGCGCGGCGATCAGCAGCAAGGTGAACCGCAGGGCGAGCCGCGAGGTGCCGGCGGGGAGCTCGGCGACGTCGAACGCCTCGCCGGCGCTGATCTCGCCCCGGCCTCCGGTGAGCGCCGAGATCCGTTCGAGCAGGGCCCGGTCGGCAGCGCCCGGCCGGTACTCCTGCGGGTAGCTCTCGCTCGCCAGGCTGGTCGACGAGAGCAGCGTCTCGCCGCCGGCCGGTGACCGAGACCCCGACCGCGTACGATCCCGGTCGCGTCGCGGCGACCTCGGCAGTCAGCTCGCCCTCGCCGGTCCGCTCCAACGCGATCTCCGTCCGCTGCCCGTCGGGCCCGGCGACGACCGCGGTCGCAGTCGCCCCATCGGGAAGCTCGGTGCCACTGTCGAGCACGATCGACAACCGTCCGTTGCTGACCGAGGCTCGCACCGCGCCGGCGGTGTCGCCGGCCGGGAAGGTGTCCTTGACCACGTCGGTCCAGAAGTCGACGTAGCCGTCCCAGGTCGCCCAGTGCTGCGACCAGGCGGCGGAGGCGTCGCTCGTCCAGCTCGACACGCGTCCGAGTCCGGCCTGCCAGGTGGCCAGCAGCGGATCGCGATCCGGTCCGATCCGCAGCAGCGTGGTCGACGTGCCCTTCGCCGTCGTGGCGACGTAGCCGAGCAACGCCGGGGCGACTGTCGAGCCGTTCGGTGACGACGGTCGTCGGCGGTGATCTCGGGGAGGAACTCGCCCTCGGTGATGAAGTCGCGGCTGGCGATCACCGCTTCCTCGGCCATGATCTGCGGCACCTGCTGCAGATCGGTGCCGGGGTAGAAGCGACCGTGTCCCTGCGATCGCGATGTCCTCCAGCGACGGTGCGGCGCCCTCGCCGGTGGCGAGCACCGACGACGGTGATGCCGTGCTCGTTCGTACAGCTCGCCCGGCCTGATCGGCGACCGCCTCGATCAGCCTCGACGGCGGTGAACCCGTCGGAGAACAGGATGATGTGCTTCAGCTCTGCCTTCGACTGCGCAGCGCATCGGCGGCTTCGTCGAGCGAGTCGGCGAGGTTCGTCGAACCGGCGGGGACGAGCTGGCGCAACCCTTCCTCGACGACGTCGTCGGCGGCGAGCTGCTGCAGGTCGATGACCCACTTCGACGATCGGTTCCAGGCCAGGACGCCGATCTCGTCCGAGGCCGAGAGCGCCTCGATCGTGCGCTCGGCGGCGGCGCGTGAGATGTCGGTCTTGTTCACGCCACCGTCGACGCGGCCGGCGGCGATGCTCGCCTTCGTCGCAGTGGCAGTTGGCCATCGAACCGCTGATGTCGATCGACAGCACCTCGGCGACGGTCTTGCGCCGCTTCGGGTCGAGGATCTCGCTGTCACCGGCAGCAGTTCCTCCAGCGGGGTACTCGCGGTAGCCGCCGACGCCGTAGCTGCGTTCGCCCGCCGATGGTCACCAGCCCGCGACCGAGATCGCGCACCGCCGTGGTCAACGCCGTCGATCCGGTCGCCGCTGAGCGAGCGGGCGTCGACGTCGACGAGCACGATCGAGGAGTAGGTCACCAGTTGCTGCACGTCGGGGATCTCCTCGACGTCGACGGTCTCGGTGGCGACCCCGCCGGCGTTCAACGCGTCGACGAGGGTGTCGCCCTCGCCGGGGGAGCCCTCGACGACCAGCACCCGCGCCGGGCCGTCGACCGGAACCGCGACGAAGCCGCGTCGTTCTCCTGGCGGACGTCGCCGCCCTGTTCGACGGTGACCTGATAGCGCAGCACCGCGCCGGCCTCGGCCGTCGGCTGGTCGGTGAAGCTCACCTGATTCGGTCCGGCGATCAGCTCGAGCTGTTCGCGGGCGAGTTCGACCCCGTCGCGGCGGAGAACGACGACCGCCGGGCCGCCGTCGTTCGCCTCGACCGTCGCAGTGATCTCGACCGACTCGCCGATCCGGGCGAGCGAGGGTGCGTCGAGCTCGCCGAGGGCGGCGTCGGTCCCGCCGGCCGACTCGATCAGGTGGACGTCGATCTGGGTGCCGCGCCCGGCGAGCTCCTCCGCCTCGGCGATCGTGTCACCGATCGTCGCCCGCCCGTCGGAGACGAGCACGACCCGCCGCCGGGCGTCGCTCGGCAGGACGGCATCAGCGAGTCGGAGGGCGGCTTCGAGGTTGGTCGCCGAGGCGTCGACGAGCACCCGCGGCGCCGTCGAAGCGTGGAGGACGGCTCGAGCAGGCGGTCGAGCCGGGCATCGCCGCCGAACGCGACGACGGCGGCCAGATCGTCGTCGGCGCGCGCCGTCATCGCATCGCCGATCCAGTCGATCGCCGCCGCCGCGGCCGCCGGTGCCGAGCGAGTCGGAGGCGTCGAGGACGAACACCGTCGCCACCCGCTCGGCCGGCCGGCGGATCACCGGCGCGAACAGCGCGGCGACGAGCAGGGCGGCGACGAGGCCGCGGGCGGCGACCGCCGCTCGCCACTGCTGCCGGCCGACGCCGACCGAGCGGCGGGCGAGGAGCGCTTCGGCGAGCAGGACGGCGAGCAGGGCGACGATCACCCAACCGACCAAACTGCGCTGGCCGCGCGCCGGCTGGGCATCACCGGTGATCGGCGCCGGCGGGGCGATCAGCTCGTCGGCGGGAGCGAGCAGCGATTCGCTCGACGCCGGGTTGACCGCAACCAGCCGTGCCGGGCCGTCGCCGGTGCGGATCGACCAGAATCCCGGCCGATCGGCGACCGGTGCCCCCGCTGCTGGGTCGAGGGTTCGCTCGCTGCCGTCGGGGGCGGTGACCGTCGTTCGTGCCGCGTCCCGCCCGACGGGGAGTGTCGGCGCCGACCTCGAGCGAGCTCGCCGGCACCCCGGTGCCCGCCAGTTCGGTCAGCACCCGGTCGCCGAGCAACGGGAACACGAGCTGGACCGGGAGGTTCGAGTCGCTCAGGGCGAACGTCAGGTAGACGAAGCGCAGGCTCGCGCCGTCGGGCGTCGGCGTCGTCCCGGTGAGCAGCAGCGGTCCGCCGACGGCGGCGACGAGCGGTCGGCGAGCGGGCGCCTCGACCCGCTGGGCGGTGGCGATCGCCACCGTCGTCAGGTCGAGCCCGTCGAGCAGTGGATGCCGGCTGCGCAGCAGGGTCACCGCCGGCCGGTCGAGCGTGCCGGTCGACGTCACCCCCGGCGCGCCGCCGGGCGGGGCGATCGCCAGGAACGGCGCATCGACATCGGCGGGGACGGCGGACCCCGTGGTAGACGACGACGTCGTAGCCGTCGCCGGTCGCTCGCGGGCTCGTCGCTGATCGTCGACCGTCACGCCCGGGATCGCGGCGAGCAGCTCGCCGACGAACAGCGGCTCACCGACGAGCAGCACGTCGAGCTCAGGGCGGCGGCCGGCGACGGCGACGGCGTGGTCGTCGGCGGCGAGCAGGTCGGCGCCGTCGAGGAACGCCTCGACCCGATCGCCGAGCGGCACGTCGAAGGCAGCGTCGACGGCCACTCCCGGCTTGAGCTCGACCTGTCGGCCGCGACGGTGATGCCGTCGACATCGAGCCGCAGCTCCGGCGACGCCGTCGGCCCACCGGTGTTCTTCGCCGTCACCTCGAGCGTGCAGCTCGCTCCCCCGCTGCTCGACGGTCATCGCCGTGATCGCCCGGTTGAGGTCGCGTGCTCCGATCCTGCGGTAGACCGTCCCCGGCGGCTGTAGCCGCTGCTCCGCCTCGGTCAGCCCGCCGTCGGTGAGCAGGACGTACCCGATCTCGGCCGAGGCGGTCTCGAGGCTCTCGGCGAGGGCGAAGGCCCCGGCGAAGTCGGCGCGCCCGGCGGTCAGCTCGACGAGACCGAGCGCGTCGGTGAACGCCTCGCGATCGTCGCTGGCGGTGAGCACGACCCGTGGGCGCGACACCGGCGACGACGATGCTCGCCACTCCGCCCGGCGGGAGTTCGTCGCGCAGCCGTTCCGCTTCGGCTTTCGCCGCGGCCAGCCGGTCGGGCGTTCCGTCGATCGCCGCCATCGATGCGCTGGTGTCGAGGATGAACACGGTGTGCTCGGCCAGCCGGGCATCGGTCAGCCGGACAGGGTTCGCCAGGGCGAGCGCGCCGAGCAGCACGGCGAGCAGCTGGAACACCAGCAGCCAGCTCGAACGGAGCCGCTGCCAGGGAACCGCCGAGGAGACCGGTCGCTCGACCCCGTGCCAGAGGAAGATCGAGCTGACCTGCACCGCCTGGCGGCGCGGGCGGAGAATGTGGAGCACCAACACCGGGATCGTCAGCGCGGCGAACGCCAGCCCCCACGGCGAGGCGAAGCTCATCGCAGCACGCCCTCCTCGACGCCAGCCGCGCAGGACGACCGCCTCGAGGTCGTCGTCGGCGATCACCCGGCTGTAGGCGATGCCGCGTCGGTGGCACCGCCCGGCAACCCGCTCGAGCCAGGCGGCGGTCGCACTCGCGTATCGCTCGGCACTCGCCGGAGACAGGCTGACCGAGAGCTGCTCGGCGGTTTCGGCATCCTCCAGTTCGAGGTCACCGATCAACGGCGAGCGGAGCTCCTCGCGGCCGAGGACGTGGATCACGGCGATCGAATCGCCGCGTCCGGGCAGCCGGTCGATCGCCGCCTCCCAACTCGGGTCGAGCAGATCGGAGATGATCACGGTCAGGCCGCGCGGCCCGCCACGGGCGACGGCGTCGGCTGCTGCATCGTCGAGGTCGCCAGCTCCGGCCGGCCGGAGTGCGCCGAGCAGACCGAACAGGGCGGCCGTCGCGTGGCGGCCGGCGAACCGCTGCGGCGGGCCGCCGTCGGGGAACACGCGCACGCTGACGGCGTCACGGCGGACGAGGGCGACGAACCCGAGCGCGGCGGCGAGCCGGGTGGCCATCGGCAGCTTGTCGTGAAACCTCATCGATGCCGATCGATCGACGATCAGCGCGGACGACGAGGTCGTCCTCGGCCTCGAACAGGCGGATGAACAGCTGATCGGTGCGGGCGTAGAGCGAGTAGTCGATCCGGCGGAAGTCGTCGCCGGGGTGGTACTCACGGAAGTCGGCGAAGTCGAGCGAGCTGCCGTGGCGAACCGAGCGGTGCTCGCCGCCGAATCGCCCTGCCAGCCGCCGGCGGGTTCCCAGCTGCAGCCGTTCCAGCCGCGTCAGCAGTGTCGGCGAGAGCAGCTCGCGAGCTCACGGTCGCGCCGCGCAGACCTGCGGACGGCGGCGGGACGGCGTCGAGCAGGTCGGCGACGATCTGGTCGGCGTCGACCCCGTCGGCACTCGCCTCGTAGCCGAGGACCAGCCGGTGGCGCAGCGCAGCGGGGGCGACGGCGCGGACGTCGTCGGCGGAGACGTTCGGTCGCCCGTCGAGCAGGGCGCGCACCTTGCCGGCGAGCACCAGCGCCTGGGCCCCGCGAGGAGAGGCTCCGAACCGGACGTAGCGTGCTGACCGACTTCGGAGCGTCGGGCTGATCGGGGTGGGTGGCGACGACCAGGTCGACCGCATGGCGCAGGACGTGAGGTCGGCGACCGGCACCTCGCGGGTCAGCTCGATCATGCGCCAGCAGCGTCGGCCGCGTCGACGACCGTCCGCAGCTGGGCTGCGTGTCGTCCCGGTCGTCCGCTCGAGGACGGTGACCAGCTCGTCCGCCGACGGGAACGGGACGTGGGCCTTGAGCAGGAAGCGGTCGAGCTGGGCCTCCGGCAGCGGATAGGTGCCCTCCATCTCCAGCGGGTTCTGCGTCGCCATCACCAGGAACGGGCGGGGGAGGAGGCGGGTCGCCCCGCCGGCGGTGACCGACCGCTCCTGCATCGCTTCGAGCAACGCCGACTGGGTCTTCGGTGTCGCCCGGTTGACCTCGTCGGCGAGGACGAAGCTGGCGAACACCGGGCCCGGCCGGAAGCGGAACGCCCGACGGCCGCCCGTCGTCCTCCTCCAGCACCTGGGTGCCGACGATGTCGGCCGGCATCAGGTCGGGGGTGAACTGCATCCGCGAGAACGGCAGCTCGACGACCTCGCGACAGGGTCTTCAGCAGCATCGTCTTGCCGAGCCCCGGCACTCCCTCGAGCAGCGCGTGGCCCTCGGCGAGCAGACAGGTGATCACGGAGCGGACCAGTTCGTGCTGACCGACGATCACCGTCGCCACCTCGGCCTCGATCGCCTCGGCGAGCTCGGCGTACCGCTCGGGGCCGACCGGCTCGGCTACGGCCTCGGTCTCGTCACTCACGGGGTCTCCTCGTTGACGGTGCGTCCCTGCAGGGCGTCGAAGTAGGCGAGCACGAGCGCCCGCACCGACGGCGCAACGCTCGTGGCATCGAGCGCACGGGTCGCCTCGTCGGCGTAGCGGGGGAGGGCTTCGGCCAACGCAACCGTGCGCGTCCCCGAACCGCTGGCTCCGTTCTCCTTGCCGACGGTCTCGGTCTCGCCGTCGGTGCCACCGCCGACCGCGCCCGTGTCGCCGGGAGTCCCGGTGGTGATCGGTTCGGTGATCGTCGCCGTCTCGGGGGTCTGCCCGGCCGGCCCGTCGGAGTGGCCGGTCCCGGTGCCCTGGCCACCGCTGCCCGGTTGGGGGGTGCCGCTGCCCCCGCCGCCGCCGACCGATCCGCTCGGACTGCCACCGCCGCCGCCGCCTTGGCCGGACCCTTGGCCTTGGCCGGCACCCTGTCCGGTGCCTTGACCGGAACCCTGGCCGGTGCCTTGGCCGGTGGCCCTGGCCGGAGCCTTGTCCGGCGCCTTGACCGGAGCCCTTGCTGCGCTGGGCATCTTCGGCGCGCTGCGCAGCGCGCTGGGCCGCGGCGGCGGCATCGCTCGCCGATTGCTGGCCGAGGACCGAGTCGCCGGCGCTGGCGTGCGCCGCAGACGCTTCGCCGAGCGCCGCCTTGGCGCCGGCGACGTCCCCCGAGCGAGCTGCCGCTGCGGCCTGCTCCAGCGCTGCCGCGGTCGCCGGGTCGCCTGCCTGCTGAGTGGCTGCGAGCTCGGCGAGCCGATCGCCGAGCGCCGCCTGCTCGTCGGCCGTCATCGCCTCGAGCGCAGCTGCGGCGGAGGCGAGCTGCTCGGCGACGCCGGCGTTCGGTGGACCGGCGAGCGGCTCCGCCGCCAGGCTCTGCTCGAGCCCCTGGGTCGCCGCCTTCTGGGCGAGGAGATCGGGCTCGACCGATCGGCCGAGCTCGTCGGCGGCGCTGCGGGCGAGCTCACCGGCTTGTTGGAGCGAGTCCGAGCGGCCGAGCTCCTCGGCCAATCGGGCCAGCCGCTCGGCGGCGGCCGCCGACGCTTCGCCGTTCGCCGCCAGACGACTCGACTCGGCGTCGAGCTCGGCGGCGAGCTCGACGATCGACGCCGCTTGGCGAGCGCGCTCGGCGCGCCGGTCGTCCTGCGGGTTGGCGATCAGGGCGAGGACCACCGCTGCAGCTGCGGCCGTCGCGGTGATCGCCGACCGCCGGGGATGCCAGCGCAGCGGTACTGCGTCGGCGGGCCGGGCGGAGGCGGCGAGATGATCGGCGCGCGAAGCGATCCGCTCGCCGAACAGGTCGCCGACCGACCCGCTGCCCGGCGTGCCGGCGAACTCGACCGCAGCGCCGAACGCGTCATGCGTGCCCAGCCCGCGGTCGGCGGCGCGAGCGACGACCGGTTGGGGGATCCGCACGAGTGCAGCGGCGACGGTCACCGCGGCGACGACAGCCAGCGACGCGACCAGCGCAGTCGGTTCGGTCCACGCCCACGGCCGCCACCGACCGAGCAGGACGAGCGCGAGCGCGCCGAGAGCGAGCAGCGGTGCCAGCAGCTGCAGCGTCTCGCCCGCCCAGGCGATCCGCAGCCGACGGCGCACGCCCTCGAGCAGGAGCAGCGTCCGTTCGCTCATCGTTCCACCTCGGTCGGCGTTCGCAGCCGTCGGCAGCCGAGCAGGAACAGCACCGACGCGAGGCCGACCATCCAGGCGAGAGAGATCGCCCAGGCGGGGAAGCCGCGTCGCTCGCGGACCTCGCCGAACTGAGCGCCGAACCCCTGATCGGCAGCGAGTCGATCGACGCCACTGCTACCGATCCACCCGCCGCGCTCGTCGTAGAGATCGACGACGATCTCGCGCGAGCGGTCGCAGCGGGGTACTCCCGATCTGGACGTTCTTCCCGGCGGTCGCATCGGCGACGAAGATCAACGGGTTGGGGGTGAGCAGCAGCGCCGGCGGATCGGTCGGATCCTCGCCCCGGCTGGCGTCGACGATCGCCGCCGCCGCGGTGAGCACGAACGATCCGGCGAGGAGCAGCAACGTGAATCCATAGGCCATCAACGTCGCGGTCTGGACCCGCAGGGCGAACGCCGAGATCCCGACGACCATCGTCGCCAGCAACACCCCGACGACGATCACCGCAACCATCCCCCGTCCGAGATCGACCACCGAGACCCCGCCGAGTTGGTAGGCGATCGCCATGATCGGCAACGCGGCGACGACCAGCAGGACGAGGAAGGCGAGCGCGGCCATCACCTTGCCCCACAGGATCTGGTGCGGGCGCAGCAGGGTGATCTGCAGCGGCAACAGCGTCTGGCGTTCGCGCTCGCCGGCGATCGCCCCGGCCGTCAAGCCGGGCACGAGGAAGCAGACCAGCAGGAGCATGATCGACAACACCCACTCGAACAGCTCTCGCCCGATCCGGGTCTGACGTTCGAGGTCGAAGGTGAACCGGTCGACCGACTGGTTGGCCTGGTAGACGAGCCAGACGGTGAGGGTCAGCAGGCCGAGGAAGAACATCACGGCGACGAACGCGCGCAGTCCGCGCATCCGCTCCTTCAGCTCGCGGGCGAGGACCGGGTTGATCATCATCGGACGACCCCGCTCATTGGACGACCCCCTCGGTGATCGCCAGGAACAGCTGCTCCAGCCCGCCGCCCTGCTCGACGAACTCGACCACCTCGCGCTGCTCGTCGACGATCAGCCGTCGCAGCAGCGCGGATTGCTCGGCGTCGTCCTGGGCGTGATGGATCTCGTCGGTGCCGTCGGCGAAGCGGACCTTGAGGATGCGCGCTCCACCGAGCTCGGCGAGGATCCGTCGTGGCGGCCCGCTGGCGAGCAGGCGGCCCGCTTCCATGATCGCCACGTCGCTGCAGACCTCCTCCAGCTCGGAGAGGATGTGCGAGGAGATGATGATCGTCTTGCCCATCGCGTTCAGCCCGCGCAGCAGGTCGCGCAGCTCGACCCTGGCGCGCGGGTCGAGCCCGCTCGCCGGTTCGTCGAGGATCAGCAGCTCCGGGTCGTGGACCAGCGAGCGCGCCAGGCTCAGCCGCTGCTTCATCCCCCGCGACAGCGAATTGACCATCGCGTCCTTCTTGACCGTCAGCTCGACGAGTTCGAGCAGTCCATCGATCAGGCCCGGCCACTCCCGCCGATTGATCCGGTAGCTGGCGGCGAAGAACTCGAGGTACTCCTCGACCCGGAGGTTGTCGTAGACGCCGAGCGTGTCGGGCATGTAGCCGAGCCGTCGGCGCAGGCTCACCCCCTCGCGCACCGGGTCGACACCCATCACCTGCATCGTCCCCGAGGTCGGGGTGAGCAGGCCGGCGAGCATCGCGAACGTCGTCGACTTGCCCGCACCGTTCGGCCCGATCAGCCCGAAGATCGAGCCGTCGGGGACCACCAGGTCGAGATCGTCGACCGCCACCAACGGTCCGTAGCGCTTGGTCAGTCCGTTCGTGCGCACCGCCTCGACGATCGCATCGAGCGGTGCTTCGACGGCCTCGGTCGCCGCCCCTTCCAGCGTCATCCTTCGGCTCCGCGCAACGTCGGCGCGAGCAGGCTGACGTCGACCGGCCGGGTGATGTCGACGGCGTAGCTGACCGTCACCGCACCGCGCTCGACGAGTTCCGGGGGCAGGGTGCGCAGGCGGTCGGACCCGCCGACCGGTTCGAGCTCGACCCATTTCCCGTCGGGGTCGAGCGCCTGTGCGTCGGTGATCCCGTCCGACAGCTCGAGCACCAGCGCCTGATCGGTTCCCGGCGGTACGACGAAACGGGTGACGGCGTCCTGCTGCTGCCCGTTCTGCGGATCCCACGGTCCGGCGATCGTCGCCCGCCGGACGGCGGACGGCGACAGCGGTCCCTCACCGGCCCCGATCGGTCCGAGGGAGGTCACCAGCGTGGCGTTGGCCAGCTCGGCGCCGAGCGCACTCGGCTGGTCGGCGAGCCATCCGCCGGCGCGCACGGTGCCGGACGGGAACAGCCCGTCGCCGCGTCGCATCGCGTACGACGACCAGATCCCGAGGTCCGATCCCGCCGGCGAGCTGCGGAAGCCGACGGCGAACCGTTCGTCCGGCCACACCTCCGTCACCACGCTGGAACCGAACTCGAACGGCTGGAGACGGTCCTCGAGTGTGAACTCGGCCGTGGCGCCGGGCGCCAGATCGCCGACCAACACGCCGTCACCGACGGCGAACACCGCCACCGAACGGAGCAGGAAGCTGCCGGCGTTGGTGACCGTGCCGCTGATCCGACCTCCTGCTGCGGCGTGGGCGACCACCTTCAGCGGCGCGCCGATGGTCGGTCCCTCGACACCCATGACCGTGATCTGCCCCGGCTCGAGGTCGGTTTCGAGACGCGGCGCGCCACCGCCGAGCTCCAGCCGCCGCACGCTCGAGTCACCCTGGCTGAACCAGAACCACCCTGATGAACTCTCGCTGTACTGCCAGCCGTCGGGGAGCTCGAGCCGGGCGGTGCCCCCACTGCGGCGGTAGACGAGCGCGTCGACATAGGCGTACCCGCCGGCGGGCCCGACCTCGAGCGTCGTCGACGAGGTCGGGCGCCCACCGCTGCGCCAGCTCGACCCGGTGACCAGGATCCCGCCGGCGAGGAGGGCGGCCACCGCCGGGATCACCAGCCAGGCGGTGGTCAGGCGACGGATCCGGCGGAGGACGACGAACAGCAACGGCCCGACGACGACGACGTAGGCGACGAGGACGACGAGGATCGTCGTCAGGTTCGGTAACGCCACCCCGGCCCGCTCGGCAAGGGTCAGTCGCGGATCGATGATCACTTCCGCTCCGAAACCGCGCGGCGATTCGAATCCGCTGAGCGCCGTCGGCGGGATCGCCAGCGACCACGCCCCGGCGCTGAGCAGGCCGTCGACCACCCGCACCTCGCCCGCTCCGGCGAACGCATAGCCCGACGGGCCGGGTCGCCACTCGGCGGGCAGGGCGCCGAGCTCGGCGGCGTCGTCGAGCACGAGGGTTCCGCCGTGATCGAGCCAGACGAGCAGTCCGTCGCGTGCCGTCGGACTCAACCCTGCGAGATCGGCAGAGGTGGCTGCGACCGTTTCCAGCTGGGAGAAGCCGGCGAGGCCGAGCTCGAGCACGGCGGGGTCGACGACGTGCAGCTCGACTCGGCGAACCTCGCCGGCGAGCGTGACTCGCGCCGGCGGATCGCCGGCGAGCATCGCCAACCTCGGCAGCACGCCGACGGCGTCGATGTCGGCCGAATGGCTGAACCTGACGGTGTCGGTGTCGAGTTCGTCCCCGTCGACGATCAGGGCGACGGTGGTGGTCACGGTCGTGCTCCCATCCGACGCGGCAGGAGCAGCCATCACCAGCTCGACGGTCGACCCCGCGGTGACCGTGATCTGCTCGGCGACGATCAGCGAGTTCCCCGCCCGCCGGATCTCGATCCGTCCCTCGAGCAACTCCGGGGCGTCGACCCGGACTCTCACCAGCAGCTGGTCACCAGGGTCGAAGCTGCTCGTCACAGCCGGCTCGACGGACAGCAGCGCTTCCCCGCCAGGAGCGGCGCGGACGGTGGTATCGGTGGCGACAGTGGTCGGCGGGTTGTCGGCGGCATCGGTTCGCGTCGGGACCAGCGCCGCACACGCGATCACTGCCAGCGTCCCGAACCTGCGCAACCGACTCATCCCCGTTCCACATCCCCGGAGCATCTGACGTCCGCGAACCCTGCCCGGTTCCCGTCGAACAGGGGGAACCGTCGGTGAGCTTCGCACGTCAGAGGGACGACGAAGCATCCGACCGGCTCGCCGGTGGGTCACACTGGTTGGGGGAGGCGCGCGTTGAACCACCGCCTGGACGACGACACCGACGAGCTGCGCGGGCCGCGGACCTCGTTGATCCTGTTGGTCACCGTCGCGGTCGTCGCCGTCGCGATCGGTGTCGCCGTCGCCGGGCAGCGCTGGCTCGGGACCGATGCCGAGCAGGAGGCCGCCCCCGTCACGGTCGCCGACGGGATCGAGGTCGAGCCGCTCGTCAACGCAGCGAACCGCCTGTTCACGCGTACGACCGCCGATGCGATCGAGATCCGGGTCGATTCGGCCGTCGCCCCCGACGGCTGGTTCGGTGGGCCGCCGGTCGGCGACGACGCCCCGGGCTGGTGTCGGACGACCAACACGGTGGTCTCGGTGGCGGCCGTCTCACCGTCGTCGGTCGCCCAGAATCAGCTCCCCCTGACCGAGGCGCCGTCGCCGCGTGGGTCGCTCAGCGTCGCTCCCGGCGGGATGGTGTTCGGTGGCGGCCAGCCGTCGCTGATCGTCGCCGTCGCCCAGGTCGACGATCAGGTCACGCTCGCCCGGCTGGCGAGTGCCGGCGGTCAGAGCGACTCGATGGAACCGGTCGACGGCGTCGTCGCGCTGGCGATCGAGCTCCCCGCCGGCGAGGCGGTGGACGAGCCGTTCGAGTTCGACCGATTCCCGATGGGGGTCGATCTCGCCGGGGTCTCGTTCGAGCTGCTCGCCGCGGACGGGACGAGCGAGCGGATCAGCGGGGACGCGTTGTTCAGCGGACTGGCGCTGTGGAACGACCCGGAGTGCATCGACGCCTTCGATCAGCCGATCGACACCGGTCCGCCCGAAACCCTCCCGCCGCCGACGGTCCCCTCGGTCGATGCCGAGCTGCCGCTCGATCCGGCAGCAGCGGAGGCGTCGATCCGCGCCGCGATGGAACGGCTCTACACCGGGCTCGAGCACGACGACGTGCTGCTCGGCCTGGTCGACGATCCCAGCGGGCTCGACTTCCTGATCGACGAGGTGTTCGCCCGGTGGCCGGGTGGTGCGTTCGAAGAGATGACGGTCGAGGTGCTCGAGGTCGGTTTCTTCTCACCGGTCGAGGCGTCGTTCGTCTACCGGCCGGTGGTCGACCTCGTCCCCGAAGCGACGGAGGGGGACGTCGAGCCACAGCAGTGGTGGTGGCAGTACGGTCGGGCCCGTCTGATCGACGGCGTGTGGAAGATCACTCGTTCGACGATCTGCGCCGACATCGAGAAGTCGGGGATTCGCTGCACGATCTGAGGCTCCTGGCGAGGAGCTGCCCGGGCTCAGGACAGGTCGATCTTCTTGTCCATCCCGAGGATCGAGAGGAAGAAGCTGCCGAGGATCGTCGACGACCCGATCACCAACGCCAGTGCTGCGGGGACCACGACCCGCAGTTGATCGCCCGGGTCGAGGTCGCCGAAGCCCTCGTCCCGCCAGCGCCACAGCGACACGCCGACGCCGACCGCTCCGGCGAGGAGGATCGCCACCCCGACCAGCAGACCGCGCTCCAGCCGGAACCTTGTGCCGAGCCGGTCGATCCGGTCGTCGGGAGGCAGGAAGCCCTTCGAGACGGCGTAGATCTTGGTGAACAGGGCGAAGCTGACCGCCTGGAAACCGACGATCGTCGCCGCTGCGCTGTAGACGAGGGCGGCGACGTCGAAGGTGACGGTGCCGAGGTGGAGCGGCCCGGGGAGCAGCACGCAGGTCAGCAGCAGACCGGCGACGAACAGCGCCGCACCGGGAACGAGGAACAACCAGCGCGGGCTGTAGAGCAGCAGGAACCGCAGGTGCCGCCAGCCGTCGGGCCACGTCCGCAGGTGTGGGGGTCGGCTGCGCCCGTCGGGCCGCAGCGTGGTCGGCACTTCGCGGATGTCCAACCCGCGCAGACCGGCCTTGACGACCATCTCGCTGGCGAACTCCATCCCGGTCGTCACCAGCCCGAGGCGTTCGATCGCGTCGCGGCGGAAGCCGCGCAGCCCGCAGTGGAAGTCGCCCGCCCGTAGGCCGAAGAACAGCCGACCGATCGCCGACAACACCGGGTTGCCGAGCCGGCGGTGGAGCCACGGCATCGCGCCCGGTTCGATCCCTCCGGCGAAGCGGTTGCCCATCACCAGCTCCGCGCCGCCGCGCAGCTGCTCGAGGAACGGCGACAGGGCGGAGAAGTCGTAGCTCTCATCCGCGTC
Organism: uncultured Actinomycetes bacterium; assembly: GCA_963754705.1. Lineage (GTDB taxonomy): Bacteria > Actinomycetota > Acidimicrobiia > Acidimicrobiales > Ilumatobacteraceae > JAWKHV01. Next base: position 825,094 of record CAVWGZ010000001.1, read on the forward strand.
GCCGATGATCACGTACCGGCCGCGTGCCGCCTCGATCCCGCCGAGCAGCGCTGCGCCGTAGCCGCGACGGGCGATCGGCACGACCCGCGCTCCGGCCGCCTCGGCGAGCTGTTGCGAGCCGTCGGTGGAGCCGTTGTCGGCGACGACCACCTCGCCCTCGACGCCGTGCTCGTCGAGGAATCGGCGGGCGGTCCGGACGCAGTTGGCGACGGTCTCCGCCTCGTTCAGGCAGGGCATCAGAATCGTCAGCTCGAGCTGATCGGTGATCGTCGGGTCGACGGGTACCTCGCTCATCGCTGCTGCCAGATCACGTAGCGCCCGTTTTCCCAGACCGGGATGAAGCCGAGCTCGGCGGCCTCGGCCTCGGTCAACAGCACCTGCGAGTAGGTGCTCTCGCGTTCCATCACGTAGAGGTCGGCGAAGGCCTCGAGCTCGTAGGTGGTCGTCAGCTGCACCGACGGACGATCGGCGTAGAGGTTCATCGCCCTCGCCCGGAAGAAGCTGATCACGTCGTCCTCGTCGCTCAGCTCGCGCACCGCGGCGAACATCTCCACCGCCGCCGGATCGGCCGGTCCCCAGATGACGTAGTTGCCGTAGTCCATCCGCTGCACCGTCCGACGGTAGAGGTCGGTGGCGTTGGCGACGACGAACACGGCGAGGAACACCGCGGCAACGTTCGTCGCATGCGCCCCGAGCAGCGGTCGGGCGAGGGTCGCTGCGCCGTGATAGGCGAAGTAGGCGAGCAGCGGGGTGATCGAGAACAGGTACCTGCCCTCGTGGAACGGTTGGACCCCGATGATCAGACAGACGCTGATCCCGTAGCCGATCAGCAACGCGTCGTCGCGTAAGGCGGTGAGACAGCGGGCGACCAGTCCGATCACCGCGCAGCCGACGAACACCCCGAGGACGGTCTTGGCCAGCACCGCCGATCCGATCAGCTCGAACTCGGCGACGCCCTGGTCCTTCAACCCGAGCTGCTCGGCGAGGATGTCGCGGAACCAGATCACGTTCGGCTCGAGCTGACCGAGCCCGGCCAGCGGATAGCGCTGGAACAGCACCGAGGGCAGCAACAGCTGCAACAGGCCGACGAAGGCGATGGCGACGGCGTAGGGAACGGCGAGGCGCAACCACGGCGCAGCGCGGAGCGTCGCCGGCAACGTCGGGTGACTGCGCCGAGCCGACAGCACGGTCGTCAGGTCGTACAACCCGAGCCCGGCGACGAGTGCGAGGCCCTCGCGGCGGATGCTGTAGGTGTAGGCGGCGAACAGCCCGAGGACGATCAACGGCCACCAGCTGCCGGTGACGAACGAGTCGCGCCGGCGGCAGCGGTCGTGCCACCAGAAGGTCAGCCCGAGGAAGCACAGGTACGGAAACTCGGAGAGCACCGTGTCGGTCCAGCCGACGTAGACGACCCCGAAGCCGATGACGCCGACGAGCAGGAAACCGGCGATCTGGCCGACTCGGCGGGTGGTGACCGAGAGGAAGCAGAGCAGGAACCCGCCGAACAGCAGCGCTTCGACGAGCTTGAGCACGCCGTAGTCGAGGCCCCAGATGGCGTAGATCGGGGCGATCAGGATCGGCCAGCCCCACGGGTAGGCCGCCGGGCTGAACGTGTGCCACGAGGAGTGGGTGACGGTGAACCGGTTGGCGTCGAGCACGTGGTCGACGTTGCCGTCGACGATCGCCGTCGCCTGGCGCAGATAGAGGGCGAAGTCGTCGCCCCAGTCGTGGCCGCTGTGCTGGTTGGCGAGGCAGAGCATCACCACCGCGCCGACGGCGCACAGCCCAGGGAGCGCTTCGAGCAGCCGGTCCTGCCGGGAACGCACGTCCGTCGGCTGGTCCACGGGCCTTGATTATGGTGCCCGGCGTGCCTTCGCTCCCGATCACCCCCGACGAGCTGTTGTTCACCACCCGCGCCGTGCGCAAACGGTTGGACCTCACCCGCGAGGTCCCCGACGAGCTGATCCTCGACTGTGTCGCCGCCGCACTGCAGGCCCCGTCGGGTTCGAACAACATCACGATGCGGTTCGTCGTCGTCCGTGATCCGGCGAAGCGTCGTGCGCTCGGCGAGCTGTACGCGTCGGCGTGGGAGCTCTACACCACGCTGCCCCAGTTCGTCGGCGCGGTCGACCAGGGCAGCGCGGAGGGCAACGCCCAGCAGGCGCGGGTGAGGAGCTCGGCGGAGTACCTCGCCGAGCACCTCGGGGAGGTCCCGGCGTTGGTCATCGCCTGCAACGAAGGGACGCGCAGCGACGGACTTCCTGGCGTCGCCTCGGCGGCGATGATGGCCAACATCCTCCCGGCGACGTGGAGCTTCATGCTCGCGGCGCGCGCCCGCCTGCTGGGCACGGCCTGGACGACGATCCATCTGATGAAGGAGCGGGAAGCTGCCGAGCTGCTCGGGATCCCGTTCGACACCGTCCAGCAGTGTTGCCTGACGCCGCTGGCGTACACGATCGGCACCGAGTTCAAGCCGGCCAAGCGCCCCGCCCCCGACACCGTGATCCACTGGGACGGCTGGTGACCGCCGCGATCGACCCGCAGCTGCGCGCCGCGGCGCTGGCGACGAAGGGGTTCATGCCCGCCGAGGAGGGCGACGCGCTGTATGCCGCGGCGGTGGAGGCGGCGTCGGCCTGCCCGGGAGATCCGCTGCTCGAACTCGGCTCCTACTGCGGGCGTTCGACGGTCTGGCTCGGCGCGGCGGCGCGGGCGACGGGAACGGTCGTGTTCGCCGTCGATCACCACCGTGGCTCGGAGGAGAACCAGCCGGGGTGGGAGTGGCACGAGCCGGAACTGGTCGATCCCGCGGTCGGCAAGATCGACACCCTCCCGCTGTTCCGCCGAGCGATCCACGACGCCGGGCTGGAGCGGGAGGTGATCGCCGTTGTCGGTCACTCCCCGGACGTCGCCCGCTGGTGGCGCACGCCGTTGGCGTTCTGCTTCATCGACGGCGGACACGGGGAGGATCCGGCACGGCAGGACTTCGAGGGATGGGCCCGCCATGTCGTCGTCGGTGGGACGCTGGCGATCCACGACGTGTTCCCCGACCCGGCCGACGGCGGCCGCCCGCCGTACGAGCAGATCTTCCTCCCGGCGTTGAACAGCGGCCGGTTCAAGCTGCTCTCCGCCACGGGATCACTGCGCGTCCTGCGCCGGGTCGACTGAGCCGGGTCGACTGACCGATCCCCAAACCTCTCAGCCGCCGATTGCTGCGGTGAGCCGAACGACGCAGAGTCGTCGATCCCCCGCAACCGGGGGGTAACAGCCCGTTCCTGACCGTCGCTCGTACCCCGAACGAGGAGACGGAGCTATCGCACTCTCGACCGACGCCATCGTGGCGAGCACGACGTCGCCGACCATCGCCCGTGACGGCGGCCGCTGGATCGACGACTGGCGCCCGAGGACCACGACGTTCTGGGCCGGCGGCGGCGCGCAGGTCGCCCGCCGCAACCTCGTCTTGTCGATCCTCTCCGAGCACATCGGCTTCTGCATCTGGAGCATGTGGTCGGTGTTCGTGCTCTTCCTCGGCCCCGAGTACGGCTTCGACCCGTCGCAGAAGTTCCTGCTGACCACCGTGCCCGACGGCGGTCGGCGCGGTCCTGCGGCATCCCGTACACGTTCGCCGTCGCCCGTTCGGCGGCCGCAACTGGACGATCGTCAGCGCCGCCCTGCTGCTCGTGCCTGCGGTCCTGGCGACGGCGATCGTGCTCGAGCCCGGCGTGTCGTTCGGCGACGCTGGTCGCTCGTCGCCGCCGCTCGCCGGCGTCGGCGGCGGCAACTTCTCGTCGTCGATGGCCAACATCGACGCGTTCTACCCCCAGCGGCTGAAGGGGTGGGCGCTCGGGCTCAACGCCGGCGGCGGCAACATCGGCGTCGCTGCCGTGCAGCTCGTCGGGCTGGCCGTGCTGGCCGACCGCCGGCGCCGCAGCACCCGCGGGTGATCCTCGCGGTCTACGTCCCGCTGATCGTGCGTCGCCACGCTCGGCGCGGCGCTGCTTCATGGACAACCTGACCCACGTCCGCAACGAGCAGCGGGCGATGCGCGACGTCGTCCGCGAGACGCGCACGCCTGGATCATCGTCGTTCCTCTACATCGGGACGTTCGGCTCGTTCATCGGGTTCGGCTTCGCCTTCGGTCAGGTGCTCCAGGTGCAGTTCGCCGACACGTTCGACACGCCGATGCAAGGTCGCCGACCTGACGTTCCTCGGACCACTGCTCGGCTCGCTGTCCGCCCGGTCGGCGGCACGGCTCGCCGATCGCCTCGGCGGGGCGCGGGTGACGCTGCGGTGCTTCGTGGCGATGACCGTCGGCGGCGGCGCTCGTCCTGATCGCCTCTCGGCGGAGTCGTTGCCGCTGTTCCTCGTCGGGTTCATCACCCTGTTCGTGCTCACCGGCATCGGCAACGGGTCCGCCTACAAGATGATCCCGGCGATCTTCCGGCCAAGGCCGCGACCTGGCGGTGGCCGGGGGCGATCACCGAGCCGGCGGCGATGCGTCGACGCCCGGCGGATGTCGCGAGCGCTGATCGGGATTGCCGGGGCGATCGGCGCGTTCGGCGGTGTCGGGGTCAACCTCGCGCTGCGCCAGTCGTTCCTCGACACCGGCACCGGCGACACCGCCTACGCCGTGTTCATCGGCTTCTACGTCGTCTGCCTGCTGGTCACGTGGGCCGTCTACCTCCGTCCGTCGTCACGGCCGGCTGGTCGGGGTGTGAGCGCGATGTCGCACGATCGAGTCGTCCGATTCTGGTCGTCGGCAACGGGATGGTCGGCCATCGCTTCGTCGAGGCCGCCGTCGAGCACGCCCTGAACGGGATCGTCGTCGTCGGCGACGAGACACGTCGGGCCTACGACCGGGTCCACCTGTCGACGGTGTTCGACGGCGCGCGACGCCGACTCGTTGACGCTCGGCGACGACCGATGTCTCGACGACGGCGTCGAGCTGCTCCTCGGCGATCGGGTCGTCACCCTCGACCCGGCGAGCCGGCGGGCGGCGACCGCCGCAGGGCGGGAGATCCGCTACGGGCACTGCGTGCTCGCCACCGGCTCGTACCCGTTCGTCCCTCCGATCCCGGGCAGCGGACGCTGCGGGATGCTTCGTGTACCGCACGCTCGACGACCTCGACCGGATCCGCGACTGGGCGGCCGGTTGCCGCACGGCGCGGTCGTCGGCGGTGGGTTGCTCGGGCTCGAGGCCGCCAACGCGCTGCGCCTGCTCGGGCTCGACGACGGTCGTCGAGTTCGCCCCCCGGTTGATGGCCGTCCAGCTCGACGACGGTGGTGGCGCGGCGTTGCGCCACCACGTCGAGCAGCTCGGATTCGCCGTGCGCACCGGCGCAGCGGCCTCGGCGGTGCGGACCAACGGTCGCGGTGATGTGATCGGACTGTCGTTCGCCGACGGCCCCGAGCTCGACGCCGACCTGGTCGTGTTCGCCGCCGGGATCCGTCCGGGGGACCGGCTCGGCGCGACGCCGGGCTGACGATCGGCGAGCGCGGCGGGATCGTCGTCGACGACAGCTGCGCCACCTCTGCCGTCGGCGTCTCGGCGATCGGTGAGGTGGCCTGCCATCACGGTCGGGTCTACGGCCTGGTCGGTCCCGGCTATCGGATGGCCGAGACCGTCGCCGCCCGCATCGCCGGCCGGTCGCGGCAGTTCCGCGGCGCGGATATGTCGACGTAGCTCAAGCTGCTGGGGTCCACGTCGCCAGCGTCGGCGACCCGCACGCCGCCGGCGAATCCGATCGTCCTCGCCGACGAATCGGCCGGGCTGTACCAGAAGGTCGTCGTCGATCCGGCCGGTCGGGTCGTCGGCGCCGTGCTCGTCGGCGACGCGACGCCGTTCGCTGCGCTGGTCCAGTGCGTTCGAGGGGGAGCGCCGGCCACCGATCCACTGCAGCTGCTCCGCCCCTCGGCTGCACAACTCTAACTTTATTAGGTAGGGCATTAGAAAACTGAGTAGCCAGGCTTTGCCCCACAAGGCTGGCCTTACTTCCCCAGTTTCCCGAAGTTTGGCGATCAGCGCGGGCTGGAGAGTCCAACGCCGTATTCCTGGCCTGTGGACATTGTTGACGGTAGTGGTCTGTTGCCCCACATGTCCAACAGCCAGCCTTATACCTTCCCTTGTCAGCGTTACCATATCCGGACGATTGACTTCTAGGCTGCCCTGGCTTCCATTGCAGTTTTAATTCCTCCATCAGGCGTTCCATGAACTTTTTCACCTCGCTGTCAACTGCGAACTTAGGTGAATCCTGCCCGTGGTGTTCACGATGAACTTCTCGCACGAAGGAACGGTGACTTGAGTGATGAGCAATTGGCTGATCTGCCGCAGTCGCTGCTTCGTAGTCCTGAG
>CAVWGZ010000002.1:0-219807 GCA_963754705.1 uncultured Actinomycetes bacterium
TAGAAGCATTCACGGACTGCTGACAAACGAGCGGCGACAAGTTCCATGTCGCCTCGGTCGAGTGTGCCGCGCGTCCAGCCGAGCTCACCCATCTCCTCGACGGGGATGTACTGCGCCGCGTGCAAACGGGCCACGTTGTCCCACTCCCGAGGCGCTGCACTGAGGCCCTGGACAACTGCCGCCGTCCGATCGGCAGGGACTGCGACTGGCACCCAGTTCAGAGTGGCCGTTTCGACGGGTGGGTGTTGGCGGGTGGGCTCGCCGACCACTGCTGCGGGCAGCGGTGGTCGCGGCAGCCCGGCGGCCCGATAGAAGCCGTCGACTGCTGCCGACGGCGACCACGACGCCGACCATCTCCACGTACGCAACCGGACTGAGACCGCGGTCGAGTTGGGCTTGGTACCAGCCGTCGGTCAGCGTCGAAGCATGGCGTGCAATCCGGTAGACAGCGTCGACCACGACTTCAGGCCAAGATCTGATCGGCTGGGGTCTCGCGCCCCGCAGCCGTCGGTGTCGTCCACGGCGGCAGCGGATCTGGATCGTCGAGGGCAGCGATTGCCAATTCGGCGATCGCTGATCGCTGCGAACCCGACCACGATGCGCCAGGCGACGAGACGTGACGCAACGCTGCCTCCTGCGCGGCGACGAGATCCGACCTGACCGTCATCTCGATCATCGGGGCCCGGCGCCCTGTGCGTCTGAGCGACGGACACGCGACGGCAAGCGTGGCAATGACTCGGTCGGCATCGGATGATCATGAGGGCGGCTCAGGCTGGTGTCAACTTGGCCATGCTGCGACAGCGGTGTCGGGCCGGAACGCAGACCATGCGAACCAGAAGGTGTCCACGTGCTCCACCGTCTCCAGCTGCCGACCGGCCAGCGGTCCGGCCGTCGCCATCCCGAGAAGGTTCCAGGTCGAGCCGGTCTGCTCATCCGTGAAGCCATCGCCCAACGGTGTGAACGTCAATGCGTTCCCATCGACGATGGGAACGAACACACCGGTGGCGCCGATGTCGTCGCCGTCGACGATGGCGCCTTCGTCCAACGCGGACACTGTGCCCGGCAACCACCACACGGTCAGATCCTGGCCCGCGACGGTCATTGGTACGACGCCCCGCTCGCGAAGTAACACAAGAGGTACCGCCAAGGCAGACTCCTCGAGTTCGATGCCGACCACTCGTGTCATCGCGGTGAACCGACCGTCGACCTCGCCCTCGAACAGAAATGGCTGACTCGTGATGTCGTCGTAGCCCGGGTAGGGGTTCGATCCGTAGTCGCGGTCGAAGCCGGTGTCACGACTGAGCACCAGACCGTCCGGGTGCGCATCGCGCCAGCCACGTCCCCACCACGAGCGGCCGGCAGACCCGACGGCGTGTCTTCGACCTTCGATTCCACGGCCTGTTCGACGACCACCTCTCCGGGCACCGACACCGCAGGACCAGACGCGTCACCTTCCACCGTGCTGATCGGCGCGCCAAGCGCGCCAGCGACTTCCCGGCTGCACACGTCCCCGGAATGCGGGTGCACCTCACCGGGTTCCCACCCTGTGCGTGCCCAACCGGTAGCCCCCGAGGCGCACGGCCAACACACGGACCCCGCCGATGGTGTCCGCCCATACGACCGACCGAGCACCGCATTGGAGTCCTGAAACATGTTCGACGGCCCATACGCCCTCGCCATCGCCGCCGGCATGGCCGCCACGGTGAACCCGTGCGGCTTCGCGCTCCTTCCCGCCTACCTCTCCGCGTTCTTGGGCAGCGAGCACCGCGCCGGCGGCGCCAACGCCGTCGCCCGCGCGCTGGCCGTGTCTGGCGCGCTCACGGCCGGCTTCGTCGTCGTGTTCGGCACGTTCGGGCTGATCGTCACCCCACTCGCGCTCTCGGTCGAGGACAAACTCCCGTGGGTCACCGTCGTCATCGGCATCGGCCTCGTCGCGCTCGGCATCGCGCTCCTCGCCGGGCGCCAGCCCACGCTCAAGATCCCGAAGCTGCAGCGCGGCGGCAGCGACGGCACCCTGCCCTCGATGTTCCTGTTCGGCATCTCGTACGCGACCGCTTCACTGTCGTGCACCATCGGTCCGTTCCTCGCGATCACCACGACCACGTTCCGGTCGTCCAGCTTCGTCGCCGGCAGCGCCGTGTTCCTCGCTTACGCACTCGGCATGGGCATCGTCATCGGCATCCTCACCGTCGCCCTCTCCCTCGCCAAGGTCACCGTCGTCCAACGCTTCCGCAACGCGCTGCCCAAGATCAACAGGATCGCCGGCGGCCTCATCGTGATCGCCGGTCTCTACGTCGCGTACTACGGCTGGTACGAGATCAGGGTCTTCAACGGCGACACCGACGACCCGATCGTCGACCGAGCGATCCGCATCCAGAGCTGGCTCACCAACCACATCGTCCCTGAGAACCCTGCGCCAGGTGGCTCTTGCCGCTGTCGTCAGCCTCGCCACGGTCGCCACCGTGGCCGCTCTCGTCCGACGACGACGTGCCGCTACCGAGAGCGACTCCGCCTCGGGACCCCCCATCCGCCTCGATGGCCCCCTCTGAGCCTCACGAGCCCGACTGGCTCGGCGACACACCGACAGTCGGGTCGGGCATACCGCTACCGCCTGAGCATCGAACGAGCCGGTGTCGACAGCACGATCGAGACCGATCTCATCGTCAGCTCAGCTCGGATCATCCGGGCCACGGATCGCCGTCGACGACCTTCGGGTGCCCGGCTCCGGCTCCGGCGATGGCCCAGGCTGCATTGATAAGGCCGATGTGGCTGAATGCCTGGGGGAAGTTCCCGAGCAGCTCGCCATTGTCGCTGTCGACCTCCTCGGAGAGGAGGCCGAGGTCGTTCGCGAAGGCGATCGCAATTTCGAACGTGGCCGTGGCTTCTGTTGGTCGTCCGGCGAGCGCCTGGGCGTGCGCAAGCCAAAACGTGCACAGCAGGAACGTGCCCTCGCTGCCGCCCAAGCCGTCGTCCGACCGATATCTGTAGACGAGTCCACGCTGGTCCATGAGGTGCTGGACCGTTGCATCGATCGTGGCGAGGATTCGGGGATCGTCCGCCGGTAGGAATCCGACGATGCCCATCATGAGGTTGGAGGCATCGAGCTCGTCGGAACCGAACGACTGCGTGAACGCTTGCGCCCGGTCGCTCCAACCCTGCCGCAAGATGGCGTCGGCGATCTCGTCGCGAGTGGCTAGCCAGCCAGCGACTCGCTCGTGTGCGTCGAGCTCGTCGGCGAGTGCCGCGGCGCGGTCGAGGGCGACCCAGCACATGAGCTTGGAATACACGAAGTGCCGTGGTTCGCCACGGACCTCCCAGATTCCCTGGTCCTGCTCGTGCCAGCGGGCCGCGGCGGTGTCTGCAAGATCGGCAAGGAATCGACGGGTGGCGGGTCTGAGCTGGCCGAGCTGGCTCCGAAGGAGAGAGGCGGCGTCCAGTAGTTCGCCGTACACATCGATCTGGCGTTGGTTCCAGGCTCCGTTGCCGACGCGCACGGGTGCGCTGCCGCGCCAGCCGCGAAGGTGGGGCAGCGCACGCTCTGTCAGGTCGTGCTCGCCACCCACACCGAACATGATCTGGAGGTCCTGCCCCTGTTGGACTTGGGGCGCGGCGGCGTCTGCCATGTAGTCGAAGAATTTGTGCGCCTCATCGGGGCAGGCGGCCACCCAGAGCGCCTGCATCGTGAAACTGGCGTCCCTGACCCAGGTGTAGCGGTAGTCCCAGTTTCGTGTGCCACCAGGCGTCTCCGGCAACGAGGTCGTCGGCGCGGCGACCAGGGCGCCGGTCGGGAAGTACGTGACCGCGTAGAGCGTGCGGCCGCTGTGGTGGACGAGTTCCCGCCATGGGCCGTCGTACGACTGGTGCATAGTCGACCAACTCCGCCAGGCGGCGATCGTTCCCTCCAACCTCACCGCGATCTCGGCCTGGTCCCAGATCGACGCCCGCTCCTGCGACGTCGATCGGTGGTGCACGGCGAAGCCGACGGTCTCGCCCTTGATGACGCGTGCGCACGCGCGCGCCGTGAACTCGTCGACTTCCATCGACAGCGGACAGGACAGGGCCAGCCGTGAGGCTCCACCGCGGGCGACCACGCCACCATCGATCCGCTCCAAGACCGGCGCGACCAGGCCGTACTCGGGGCGTGGTGCGAATTCGATGTCAAATGCGACCTCACCGGAGACGCCGACGAGCGTCCGCAACAGTGCCGATGGCGCGCCTGCACCGAGGTCATGGCCGCGATCGTTGCTTCCAACCGCCATCGCGTCGATCAGTCGAGCTGTTCCTGTCGACGTGGTGAACGTCGTTTCAAGCACCATCGTGCCCGGAAGGTACCGACGTTCGCAGGCCACTTCGCCGACGGGACGGATGGACCAATGCCCGGCCGTGCTGTCGAGAATCCGACCGAACAGCGAGGGCGAATCGAAGCGAGGCAGACAGAGCCAGTCCACCGACCCGAGGCGGCTGACGAGGGCGGAGCCATGGCAGTCCGAGATCAGCCCGTAGTCGGCAATCGGCAGTTCGCTCATGTGTGCTCGCATCCTGAACATCGATCGGCGACCACGATTGCCGCCCTCCCCGGAACTCCGCCAGTACTGCCCGGTATTCCGCGGCATGATGTTCGTGCTCGCGCCAACCGATACCTCCGCGTGCGTTCCGACATCAACGCAGTCGTCGACGGGCGAATCGACCTGAGACGGGCGACCGCGCATGAGCAGGGAAGTTCCAGCGAGCGGAGCGAGTTTCAATGCGTGTGGGCTCGCGACGAACGGATCTGACGACATGACCCGAACACCCCGACGAGTGACCTTCACCGGCAGCCTCGGCACCGCCGCTCGCCGGCAGGCTCGACCTTCCCGCCGGTCCGCCCCGTGCCTTCGCACTGTTCGCCCACTGCTTCACCTGTTCCAAGGACGTCGTCGCCGCCGGGCGCATCGCGGCCGAGCTCAACGGGCACGGCATCGGCGTCCTCCGGTTCGACTTCACCGGCCTCGGCTCGAGCGAGGGCGACTTCGCCAACACCGACTTCTCCTCCAACCTCGACGACCTCAGGCTCGCCGCCGGCGTGGCTGCGCGAGCACCACGCCGCGCCGCAACTGCTCATCGGCCACAGCCTCGGCGGTGCCGCAGTGATCGCCGTCGCCGCCGATCTCCCCGAGGTCCGCGGCAGTCGCCACGCTCGGCGCGCCCGCCGATGTCGCCCACATCACCCGGCTGTTCGGCCCGCAGCTTCCCGTGATCGAGCAGCAGGGCCGCGCACGGTCGACATCGGCGGGCGCTGCTTCACCATCCGGCGCGAGATGCTCGACGACCTGTCGACACACTCGATCGAGGAACGCGCCGGTCGACTCCGACGCGGCGCTCCTCGTCGCGCACGCCCCCGCCGACAACGTCGTCGGCATCGACAACGCAGCACGCATCTACGCCGCCGCGCGACACCCGAAGAGCTTCCTCGCCCTCGACGGCGCCGACCACCTCCTGACCGGACCAGCCGACGCCATCTACGCGGCGCGAATGATCGCGTGCTGGTCGGAGCGGTTCCTCGTCGACGAGCACCCCGCCGCACCGTCGCCGAGAGCGAGCGCGCCGGTGGTGGTCGCCGAGACCGGACAGGGCACGTTCCTGAACCACGTCGTGGTCGGCGATCACCGCTTCCTCGCCGACGAGCCGGTCGACGTCGGCGGCTTCGACGCCGGCCCGTCGCCGTACGACCTCCTCGGCGCGGCACTCGGAGCTTGCACGTCGATGACGCTCAGGCTCTACGCCGACCGCAAGGGACTTCCGCTCGACCGCGTCACGGTGGAGGTCAGCCACGCCAAGACCCACGCCCAGGACTGCGACGCCTGCGTGGAAGGAGCCGGCCCGCTCGTCGACCACTTCCAACGACGCATCGTCGTCGCCGGCGACCTCGACGACGACCAACGCGCCGCCCTGCTTGCGCATCGCCGACAAGTGCCCCGTGCATCGGACCCTCGAAGGAACCGTCCACATCTCGACGACACTCGTGCCGGTGCCTGACTCGCACCGCTCGTGAACCAGCCGGGCGTCAGGCGACGATCAGCTCGTCGATGATGTCGGCGAGCCCGTCGCCACCCAACGAACCGACATACGTCTCGAGTCGGCCGTCGTCGGTGATGAACGCGTACGCGGGCTGGGCGTAGATCTCATACGACGCCCAGATGTCGCCGCTGCTGTCGTCGAGATGGGTGATGCCCTCTGTCCCCGTGTCGGACACGAAATCTCGCATTTCGGCGGCCTCGCCTCGACCGGCGATGCCGACGAAGTTGACCTTGTCTGCGTAGCGAGCTGCGATGTCCGCGACGTCTGGCGCCTCGCCGCGGCAGATGACACACCACGGCGCCCAGAACCAGGCCACGGTGGGGCGGCCAGCCAGGATGCTTGCGTCGAACGGGTCACCGTTGATGGTGGTCGCACCGATCAGCGCAGCCGGAATCACCGACGCCGCGCCAGGCTCGGCGGGCTGCGCTGCTGTCGCCGGTGTCGATGAGGGCGACGTCGGGAGAGCGCCGGACGAGGTGGCATCGGTCGCCGTGGACCCGGCGGTCGACCCGGTGGCGGATTCGCTGCCTCCGCCACAGGCTGCGAGCACGAGCCCAGCGGCCGCCGCAAGGAACACGGAGCGTGAAACGGAAGTGCCGGAGAGGTTGGTCATGGGCAGGAAACCCGCAGCACGAGCTGCCGCATTCCCCAGTCGCCATCGCTTCCGGCCATGCCGCAGGACCGGTGGAACTTGCAGATGTACACGAGCGGCCCATCGCCGATGGTGACCGGCACCTCGATCGTCTCGCCGACAACCTGATCGATATCGATGCCCTGATCGGCGACGTTGAACGACACCACCCGAGGAGACCCGCCGAGATCGACCTATTCCTGCCCGGCGAGACCTTTCGGTTCGAGGAGGCGAGCGAGGCGATCGGCGTCCTCGGGGAAGACGTCGAAGCAACCGCACGCCTCCCACGCTGAAACCTGCGTCGCCGACGATCTCCCGACCTCTGACAACGCGAGTTCCAAGCGTGGTAGTCGCCGCACCGTGACGGCAAGCGCCTCAACCACCGTCGGGTCCCACTGAGAACCGGAGTGCTCGCGAAGGATGGCAATCGCACGATCCACTCCCATGCCCTCCCGGTACTGCCGGGTGTTGGACATCGCATCGAACGCATCGCACACGCTCACGATGCGAGCCAGTTCGGGAATGCGATCGCCGGCTAGGCCGTCCGGATACCCCCGTCCATCGATGCGCTCATGGTGACCCCGCACGATCGGTCCGATCGGGGCCAAGACCGTCGATCGGCGGACCAACTCCTCCCCAGCCGCGGCGTGCCCGCGCATCACTGCGAACTCCGCCTCGTCGAGGCGGCCCGGCTTGTTGATGATCTCGGTGGGCACGGCCAACTTGCCGATGTCGTGCAGGAGGGCACCCAAGCCGAGTACGTGAAGGTCGCCTGCAGAGACACCGAGCTGTGTGCCCACGACCATCGCGAGCTGCGCAGAGCGCACTACATGGTCGCGCGTGACCGGGTCCTTGGCGTCGAGCGAAGCGACGAACCGGTGCACCAGCGGATCGAGGCCTAGTTCGAGCGCAGCCAACGGCGTGTGCGCCGTCAGCGGACGAATGATCTGCGCCAGGTCCGACCGCTGCCGGAACGCCACAGCCGCGCCGATGGACACCAGAAGGACGCCGGCGATGTCGAAGGCGTGTGCCAGCCAGAAGCCCGGCGTGAACGGGGCCCGGGCCACCCACACGAGGCTGGAGGCCCCGACGAAGGCGAACCCGACAGAGACCACGAACGGCTGCACCGTTCCGCCGATCCACGACAGCCGCAGCTGCCGCAGCGACAGCGCACAGCAGACCGACAGCGAGGCTGCTGCAGCCAGCACCGCCGCGCCACTGCTCATCTCGGGAACGGGCAACAGACTCGGCCGAAGCAGCAACCCGATCGACACTGCCGTGACGAGACAAAGATGGGCCAGAACGAACGGTCTCCATCGGCGTGTCGACCATCTTGACCACCGCGAGGTGGGGGCGACGAGTGGCAGCACGATGACGCTCGCGAGCGGCAGCGCCCAGAAGACCGACGAGAAGGTGGCTTGATTCGGTCCGAACCACACGCCGGGCGTGGTCAAGCCGTGCACGAGCGGCAGCAAAGAGACCGTCATCGTGAACGCTCCGATCAGACCCAGTTCCGCCAGGTCGTCCCGTTGTGCCACGACCAGCACGGCGGCGGCAGTGACCACGCAGCTGGACGCAGCGACTACCACGATCACGAAGAGGGAGATCGGGCTCGACCACCATGGCGTCTCTCCGGGAAGCACAGCGGCGATTATCTGGACCCCGACCAACGTGCACCACGTCAGCACCCAACGAATGAGCCGTGGGCGACGAACGACGGGGATGAAGCGCACGAGTAGCTATCGGCACGCCGTCGCCGAGCCTCAAGGCCTCGCCGCCGATCGCTCGAACGTTGCGGCCTTGGTGCGGCGATCATCTTCGTGTGTCGGTCGGCGAGATCCGCATCGTCGACGGCATCCGCTGACGGGTTCAGCGAGCGATCGGTCCGCAGCAGGCGTCACCTTTCCACACCTGCCGGCCTTCCTTGGCGGCGATGGCGGCGATGACTAGTCCGGCGATGGGGTCGGCCCAGGACCAGCCGAACAGAGAGTTGACGAGCAGGCCGGCGAGCAGGACAGCCGACAGGTACGTGCACAGGAGCGTCTGCTTCGAGTCGGCAACGGCACTCGCCGAACCCAGTTCGCGTCCGGTCTTGCGTTGTGCGTAGGACAGGCCTGGCATGATCGCCAACGACAGGGCAGCAAGCACGATGCCGACGGTCGACGTTTCCGCATGTGTCGATCCGAGCAGCACACGTGCGGACTCGATGGTCACGTAGACGGCGAGCGCGAAGAACGAATACGCGATGACCCGGAGCGCAACGCGCTCGCGTTGCTGTGGATCGGTGGCAGCGAATTGCCATGCGACGATCGAGGCGGACGAGACCTCGATCGCCGAGTCCAGCCCGAACCCGATCAATGCGGTGGAGCCGGCGATCGTGCCGGCGGTGATGGCGACGATGCCCTCGATCACGTTGTAGGAGATGGTCGCAGCGACAAGCAGCCGGACGCGCCGCTGCAACACCGCCCGACGATCGGCGGTGTTCGATGCCCCAACGGCTGGCACTGGTGCACAGCACTCGTCGACGCACCCGCTCGCGGCGACGACCGGAATCCGAAGAGATCGCTTGTCGCTGCTCATCAGCAGCACCCGTCGTCAGATGCCGGACACACCGAGGGGTTGGGTGTCAGCACGAGCGACATCAACTGGCGAAGCGCCGAGCCGAATCCGGCGTCGGCAAGTTCGTAGCGGACGCGACGGCCTTCCTGTTCGGCGACCACCAAACCGCACCCTCGCAGACAGGAGAGATGGTTGGACACGTTCGCCCGTGTGAGGCCCAGCGCGTCTGCGAGCTCGGCCGGATAGCCCGAGTTGTCGAGGAGCGCAACCAGGATTCGCCGCCGGGAGTCGTCGGCCAGGGCGACGCCGATCCGGGCCAGAACCTCGAGATCCAGATCTTCGAGCGACACAGCCACGTCGGAATAGTACAGCGCCGGCTGAATAGTCATGAAGTCGGCGCACCACTCCAGCCCGTTGGTCGGCCAGTGCGACGCACTGAAACTCCCCGATGTCGATGGTCTCTTCGGCCTCAGGTCGAGGACCGGGCGATCGTGGAACGTGAGAGATCCTGGGCAGTTGCTGATGGGCGACCGGGAGCGTACGCCGGCGCGCGTTGGGCCAGACCGCCGCCGCCGACAGACCACCGCTCCTGCGTGCGGTTGGCACCGCTCACTGCAGCGCTTCGGGAAAGCCTTCGGCGCGAAGGTCGACGCCGACAGCGTCCTCCAACATTTTGACGACCTGCGTCGACCACGCGTCGCCGCCGTACTGGGCCTTGGACCGTATGAAGGTCTGTTCGACCAATCCGGCGAGCTCCAATGGCACGCCGAAGTCACGGCCCATCTGCAAGGCGAAGCCGAGGTCCTTGAGCGCGAGGTCCATCGTGAACCCGATGTTGTAGCTGCCGTTCAGGATCACCTGGCTTTCGGTCTCGTGGACGAAGCTGTTGCCCGAGCTGTTGAGGATCGCCTCGTACGACCTGGCCAGATCGAGGCCTCCGCGTTTGGCAAGCATCAGCGCTTCGCCTACGGCAACCAGATGGACGAAGGCGAGCATGTTGGTGATGACCTTGATGATGGCCGCGTTGCCGAGTGGCCCCATGTAGATGATCGGGTTGCCCAAGGAATTCAGCAGATGGCGGTGCTGCTCGAATACCTGCTGGTCACCGCCGACCAGCACGGTGATGTCGCCTTCTGCTGCCTTGTGGACTCCGCCCGTGACGGGGCACTCCAGCACGTTGATACCGGTAGCCGCGCACAGAGTCGCCAGCCTCAGTGTCTCGCTGCGATCGTTGGTGCTGTTGTCGATCCACGTGCCGCCGGGTGGGAGGCTCTCGAGGATACCCGTCGGGCCGCACACCACAGAGTCGATGACCGCAGGCGAGGGCAAGCAGGTGAACACCACCGTTGACCGTGCGGCGACCTCTGCAGCGGAATCTGCCCACACCGCGCCGGCTGCGATCAGCCGATCCGCGAGGGGTCGATGCAGATCGGTGACGGTGACGTCATGGCCTGCCCGTAGGAGGCTCATCGCCAGATGAGACCCGAGGTTGCCGAGTCCGACGTATCCGACTTGTTCGCTCATGGACCGATTCTTCGTGGCAGGAAGCTCGCTGGCAAACGAGGCTCGGGTCGGCATTTCATGGGGCGCATCAACGGTCGCCGAGGGCGATGACGTCGCAGCGTTGGAGTCCACGCTCCAGGTCCTTCTGGTTCGCGTATCGCGCCCAGTTCAGCCAGAGTCCGTTCTGGGTCACGATCACGTCGGTGGTCCGATCACGGGCATCACGACGCGAGAGGCGTGGTCGTGCTGCGCCGATGAGCCTCTCCAATTGCTCGGCGTAGCGTTCGTACAGGCTTCGCTCGACGACTTCGATCTCGGGGTCGGTTCGCGAGATGGCCCAGAGCGCGAGACGGAGCGCGAGGTACTGCGGGTCGAGGAACTCGCCGCGGAACGATTGCCGGATGTAGGTGCGCACCCGTTCTTCGGGGCCTGCGACATCGAGCAGGGATGCGACGGATGCGTTGAACAGTCTCGATGTCGAGAGCGCAAAGGCGGCAACGATCAGTGAGCGCTTGTCGTCGAAGTGGTAGCTCAGCAACCCCAACGAGACGTCGGCTTCGCGAGCGACGTTGCGCATGCTCGCGGCGTCGATCCCGTCTCTTGCGATGCACGACATAGCTGCGTCCAGGATCTGTTCCTGTGTCGCGCTCAACTCCATAATGATGGTCTAGCCCAAGACTGGACGAACGTCCAGTTCCGACGTACAGTTGGCCGCCTGAACGAACGTCCAGGGATCCGGGTCGTTGTCTCACGTCAGGAGGACGTCATGCCGTCAGCGTTTTCGGCGTCGGAGATCGATCTCGATGCGATCATCGACCTCGACGTCTATCCGGTCCACGATCTGACGAGCCCGACACGGGCTGCGTTCGTCGCTGAAGCCCGTCAGCAGATGGCGGCAGACGGATGTTGTCGAATGTCCGGCTTCGTTCGCCCGGCGGCTGTCGAGCGGATGCGGTTGGAGGCGACCTCGCTGCACGTCAAAACCTTTTGGTCGGTGCAGGATCACAACCCGTACTTCTCTGCTGTCGACGAGTCGTTTCCTCCTGGTCATCCGCGGCGTACGTTGCAGCATCGGGAGACTGGGTTCATCAACTCTGACGTGCTCGTCCCCGATTCGGTGTTGCGACAGTTGTATGACTCGGACGTGTTGTTGCATTTCATCTGGGAATGTCTCGGCACGTCGAAGCCGATCTACCGGTGGGCCGACCCGTTGGCACGGAACCCGTACGGCGTGACTGACCCGGGTCAGTGGTTGCCGTGGCATTTCGATGGCAACGAGTTCACCGTCAGCATCCTTGCGCAGAAGGCCGAAGGTGGTGGCGTGTTCGAGTACGTGCCGAACATTCGCCGGCCCGATGTCGAGAACTACGAGCACGTCGCCCATGTGCTGTCAGGCGGTCGTGACGGTGTGCGGCAACTCGATCTGTTGCCCGGTGACCTTCAGTTGTTCGCCGGCCGTTTCTCGTTGCATCGCGTCACGCCCGTCACTGGCACGATCCCGCGTTACATCGGGCTTCCGTCGTACGTGCACGATCCGTTCCGGATGAACCGCTCGTTCCATTCCGAGACCCTGTACGGACGAGCGACCGAGCAACACCGGGCACGCGAACTGGTCTTGGTCGACGGGCTCGTCGACTGATGCGCGTCGCATTCATCGGCCTCGGCAACATGGGCGGCCCGATGGCAACGAACATCATCGCCGCCGGCTTCGACACCGTCGTCGCCGACCTCGACCAAGCCAAGGTCACGAGCGTCGTCGCCGCCGGCGCGACAGCTGCCGCCGACGCAGCCTCGGCAGTCGTCGGTGCAGATGTCGTACTCACGTCGCTCCCGGGACCGAAACAGGTGCGCGCCATCGCCGACCAAATCCTGCCGATCATGGAGCCCGGCTCGATCTGGATCGACCTCAGCACCAACGACCTCGACACAGCCCACTACGTCGCCGCGCTCGCCGCCGACCGGCACGTCAGTGTGATGGACGCCCCCGTCAGCGGCGGGATCGAAGGTGCCCGCGCCGGCAACCTCTCCGTGCTGATCGGAGGCGACACCGACACGCATGCCCGTTGCCTGCCGTTGTTCGAAACGATCGGAGCCCGCCACGAACTGCTCGGTCCGCACGGCGCCGGGTACGTCGCCAAGATCGCTCAAGTGATGCTGTGCTACCTGAACTCGGTGTGCCTCACCGAGGCCCTGATGCTCGGGGTCAAGGGCGGTGTCGCGCCCGACAAGATGCTCGACATCATCCGTCACAGCACCGGCCGGAGTTACGTCGCGGATCGGTACGGCCCGGAGATCCTCAACGGCGGCTACGACGACACCTTCGACCTCACCCTCGCCGCCAAGGATCTCCGCCTCGCCATGGAGTTGGCTTCGGCCGTGGGTGCCACACTCACGTTCACCGCGGAGGTGACCGAGTTCTACGCCGCCGCCGAGGCCGAGTTCGGTCCAACAGCCCCGCACCTGATGGCGATGAGACGCATCGAGGACCTCAACCAACTCGTTCTCCACGAAGCCCACGACACCTCGATCACGAAAGAGGCATGACCATGACCGACTCCACGACTGGCAACCGCGAAGTGATGGCCGACGACTTTCATGCGGCGAACGCCGGCAGCTTCATGGGCGACGAATGGGCGGCCCGAGTCGACCTCGCAGCGATGTACCGGCTGGCCGCACACTTCGGCTACGACGACCTTGTCTGGAACCACATCAGCATGCGCGTCCCCGGGTCGGACCACGATTTCTTCCTCAACAAGTTCGGGCTGCTCTACAACGAGGTCACCGCGTCTAACCTGATCAAGGTCGACAGCGACGGCAACGTGCTCGAAGGCCCAGCCGACGTGAACACCGCGGGCTTCGTGATCCACTCGGCGATCCACAACGACTTCCCCAAATGGAAGGTCGTCTTCCACGCCCACGTCCCTGATGCGCTGGCGGTGACCGCACTCAAGGACGGCTTCCAACACCTCGTCCAGGACACGTCCATGCTCTACGGCGAGATCGGCTACCACGACTGGGAAGGCCTGTCACTCACGCTCGAAGAGCGCGAACGCCTGGCCAAGAACATGGAAGGCAACCGGGCACTGATCATGCGCAACCACGGCTTCCTCACCGTCGGCGAGACACCCGGCGAGGCATTCATGGTCATGCACTACCTCATCCGCGGCTGCCGCACACTGCTGCGCGCCCATGGCAGCGGCCTCGAGATCGACCCAGGACCAACCGACATCTGGGGACTGTCGAAACGGCAGTACGACAACTTCCCCCTGGGGTTGTACGAATGGCCAGCACTACTGCGTCTGCTCGACCAGACCGATTCCAGCTACCGCCGATAACCCGTCGTGCTGATCGAGAGCGTGAGCACAACGATGGTCAAGCTGCCCCTGCGCAAGCCGGTCGGCACCGCCATCCACGCCATCGACTCCGTCGGCTGCGTCCTCGTCGACATTCGCACAGCCGACGGCATCGTCGGACAGTCTTTCGTGTTCACCATCAACGCCAATCGCCTGGCCGCGTTCGACGAAATGATCCGCGGCCTGGCACCGTTCGCTGTCGGACGCGGCGTTCACGCGACCGCTGGCATCTGGGAGTCGATCTGGTCGGAGATCAACGCGACCGGCCACAAGGGAGTCACGATCGCAGCACTCTCAGCGATCGACATCGCGTGCTGGGACGCGTTCGCTCGCACACTCGATGTCCCGCTCGCTCACCTGTTCGGCACCTGCCGGACACAGGTCGACACTTACGCGAGCTCGGGCCTGTGGCTCACCGCCACCATCGACGAACTCATCGCCGAAGCCGCCGCGTTCGTCGCCGACGGTTTCCACACGCTCAAGCTCCGCATCGGCAGCGCCAGGCTCGAAGACGACGTCGCCCGGGTGCGTGCCGTACGCGAAACGATCGGCGATGACATCGGACTGCTCGTCGACGCCAACCAGAAGTTCACCCCGAAAGAAGCCATCCGACTCGGCCGCCGGCTCGAGGAGTTCTCGCTCGGCTGGATCGAGGAACCGGTCGCCGCCAACGACCTGCGTGGCCACGCCGAGGTTCGCGCTGCCCTCGACACGCCAATCGCGTCCGGCGAAACCGAATACACCCGGTTCGGGATCCAGGCCATGATCGACGCCCGATCCGCCGACATCTTGATGCCCGACCTGCAGCGCATCGGCGGCTACACCGACTTCCGGCGGTCCGCCGCAAGCGCTGACGCGAACCACGTCCCGGTGTCCAGCCACTTCTTCACCGAATACAGCCTCGCCCTCGCCGGCTCACTACCGAACTGCCTGTCAGTCGAGCACATCGACTGGTTCGCGCCGCTGTTCGTCGAAAACATCGAACTGATCGACGGACGCATCGTCATTCCCGACCGTCCAGGAACCGGCTTCACATTCGATCCGGAGCTGGCCCGACGGTTCCCGATGCCGGTATGAACCCGCCCATCGTGCAGCCGCCCACAGTCGATCACGGCGCTCTTCGCTCACATCGCGTGGGCCGGCTGTGTGCACAGATGACCAGTCATCACGTCGATGGTCTGGTCCTGACCAACCCCGTCAGCCTCAGGTACGCAGCAGACTGGCGCGAGTACGCGCTTTTCCAATCCCACATCCCGACGTACTACCTCGTCGTCACCGCCGACGCCCGGCTCACGCTCTTCGGCGCATACCGCCAACAACACGCAACCATCCACGAGTTCAGAGTCGCTCACCACCCCAACGTGTTCGACAGCGGACTCGACAACCTCGCCACTGCCACAGCCTTCGCTGTCGACATCGTCAACATCACTGGCACGGGGACCCGCATCGGCGTCGAGCGCGTCAACCCAAGCTGCGTCAACGCGTTGGCCGCACGAGGCATCGAGGTCGTCGACGCCGAACCGCTCGTCGAACAAGCACGAGCGATCAAGAACGACGAAGAGCTCACCTGCATCCGCCACGCAATCGCCGTCGCCGAAACAGCAATCGCGACGATGCGCGACATCGCCCTCCCGGGCGCCAGTGAGAACGAGCTCATGGCCGTGCTCCATCAGGTCAACATCGCCAACGACGGCGAATGGATCGATGGTCGAATGCTGTGCAGCGGTCCCCGCACCAACCCCTGGTATCAAGAGGCCGGCACGCGCAAGCTGGACGGTGGAGACCTTCTCGCCTTCGACACCGACATGATCGGCCCAAACGGTTACTGCGCAGACATCTCCCGAACGTGGCTCATCGGCGACAACGATCCAACCTCGACCCAGCGCAACCTGTACGCACGAGCACACGCCGAGATCGAACACAACGCTGCCCTCCTCCGGCCCGGACTGACCTACCGCGAGTTGTCCGACAACGCCTACCGGCAGCCCGACGAGTTCATCGCGAACCGCTACGCATGCCTCGCTCACGGTGTCGGCATGAGCGACGAATGGCCACGCATCTACTACACACAAGACTGGGAGGCGCACGGCTACAACGGGACACTCGACGCAGGCATGGTCGTATCCGTCGAAAGTTTCACCGGTTCGGAGAACGGCGGCCCAGGCGTCAAGCTCGAGCAGATGTACCTCCTCACGGAACACGAAGCAGTGCCGCTTTCGACATATCCGTTCGAAGCAGGTCTTCTCGGCCGATAGCGAGGGGCTTCCAACCTGGTCTGACCGAACGACCATCGCGCGCGACTTGCGTCGCTGCCCGTTGACCACCCTCGAGGTCGTTCGCCGCGTGTCGATGGACATCATCTCCAGCAAGGTGCGACCGGTCAGGCCGACCGGTCGCGAACCTTGCGCAAGGCAGAAGTCAAACCTTCAGTTCATGGCCGAATTTTTTGTGCCCCCGGCAGGATTCGAACCTGCGACGCACGGTTTAGGAAACCGACGCTCTATCCCCTGAGCTACGGGAGCTGGGCGAGCGGAGGTACCGCGCGACCAGCCGTCGAGCATACGGCGATGGGTTGGGCAGCGAACGGCGGGGCGGCCGCTGGTCGTACCTCGGTCGGCCGCTCCCCGCTCGGACGCAGCCGAGCGGCGGATCCAGCCCCGGCGGTCAGCGCGGCGGAATGTACGGCCCGTAGTACGCCTCGAGCCCGGTGCGGAAGTCGTGCGTCTCACGCCAGTCCTCGCGCCAGTCGGGCGAGTCCTTGATCTGGTCCTTGGTCATCGACAGATAGACGGTGTTGGCGCCCTCGTCGATCCGCTCGATCGCCCCGGCCGGCACCAGCCGCTTCTTGCCGAAGATCCAGAACCCGGTGTCGACGACGATATGGGCGTCGTCGGTGGCGTTGCTCGCCTCGTCGATCTTGCCGATGTGCCCGTCGCTCGCCTCGGCGTCGTAGCCGGTCAGATCGAACTTGTCGCTCGCGAACTCCGAACGGTGGTTCCAGACGATGCTCATCGCTTCCTCCTCGCGTGGCCCGCTCCACGGAGGTACCCGGCTCAGCCCTTGGGCAGACGCCGGGGTTTGCTCAGCCGGGGGTGCGCCACGTCTCGATCCGTCGGACCGAGTGCGGCTGGAACCCGTGGGCGATGCCCCAGAGCACGGCCTGCGTCCGGCTCTCGACGCTCATCTTCGAGTACGCCGAGCGGATGTAGGTCTTGATCGAGTTGATGCTCAGGAAGGTCAGCCGAGCGATGTCGGCATTGCTCCGGCCCTGACAGATCAGGGCGACGATCTCCGACTCACGCTCACTCAGTCCCTCCTCGCGGCCGGGCCAGTCACGGCCGACCGGGACCCGGGTCTGCGGCGGGTCGCTGACGACGATCTCGCCTGCGTTGATCCGCTCCAGCGCATCGACCAACTGGGCCGCCGGCAGGGTCTTCGCCAGGTACCCGCATGCGCCCTTTTCGAGGGCGAGTTCGATCATCGACGGCTCGAAGGTCCAGGTGTAGATCGCCACTCGCCGGGCGTGTGGATTGCGCAGCAACACGTCGAGGTCGCCGGTGTCTGCTTCGCCCTGGGCGAAGGTGTCGAACAGGGCAACGTCGACGTCGACGGTCACCGGCTCGTCGGGCGCGAGCTGGAGGATCTCGACCCGACCGCGGTAGTGGTCGAACATGTGCGCCAGCCCGGCGACGACCACCTCGTAGTCATCGACCAGAGCGAGGCGTACCGGGCCGGAGGGCTCGCAACGATGGTTCAGCGCGTGATGGTCGGAATCGGACACATCTTCAGTATTCCCGTCTCCCCCCGTTCGGAGTCATCGATCGCACGAGATGACCGGCTATTTCACCCACCTGGGTGGGCCCAGCTCTGCTGCAGGGTGACCGTCGCCAACGCCAGCACGGCGTCGTCGTTGCCGGCGTCGACGGCTTCGAGGGTGCACACTGCGTGATCGGCTGCTCGGCGCAGGACCACGCCGCGGGTTCGCAACGGACCAGCACCGGCTTGTCGGAGATAGTGGATCTGGAGATCGACGGCGACCATCGTCGGCACCATCGCCTCGGATGCCATCTGGAACACCACCCCGAGCACGCCGCCGTTGATCGTCCCGAAGCTGTTGGCGATGTACGCGGCGCGGGCGAGTTCGACGACCCCGTCGGCGGTGTCGACGACGACCACCCCGAGACGGTCGGCGAGCGTGCCAGGCGGCGTCGGATGGATCAGCGCCATCGTCCGGCGCTCACCGATCAGCGACCCGGCGACGAAATCAGGCGACGCTGCCGTCGCCGCGCGAGGCAGCCGGGCGAACGAGAGCAGCCCGCTGGCGACGTGCTCCGAACCCCCGTCGAACACCTCCGCCCGGAGCACGATCAGCTTGCTCCCGATCCGCTCCAGCCGGGCGTGGACGGTCATCGGACCGTCGATCAGTTGGCGCCGAGAGACCAAGGCGAGGTCCGCCGTCGCCGTCCAGTCGGGGTGGACGGCGATCAGGCTGGTGCCTGCGGCGGCGACGTCGACGACCGCCGAGATGAACCCGAGCGAAGCCCCGCCGGCAGGCGATGCGCACCGCCTCGTCGACCGGAGCGGTCGCCACCGAACGGTGCGTGTCGAGGTGTTCGGTCGTCACCCGCAGGAGTACGCGCAGGAAGTGCCGCTCGGGCGGATAGTTCGGCAGCAGCTCGGGCATCGCAGCGGACGGTATCGACCAGACCGGTGAGGTGATCGCACCGGCGACGCGAGGGTGAGCGCCTCGCCGATCGAGGAGGGCCAGTGGGAGCTGCATCGGAAGCGTTCGCCGCTCGTTGCCGGACGTGGAACGGCGGCGATCGCGACGGATGGCTGGCGCTGCTTCGCCGACGATGTCACCTTCGACGACCCGGTCGGTGCGCCGACCAAACACGGCCGGGCGGCGATCGAGACGAGCTGGGACCGATCGCACCGCGACGGGCGTAGCTGGCGACTGTGGCCCACGCGGGTCGTCGAGTGCGGCAACGAGCTCGCGGTCGATCTGGTCGATCTCGGAACGGTCGAGGGTCGCTCGGTGCAGATCGACTCGATCGAGATCTGGCGGGTCGGCGACGACGGGCGGGTGATCGCGGTGCGCTCGTACTTCGAGCCCGACGCAACGGTCAACGACCCGTACTACGTCCCGCCGAGCTGACCGCCCGCCGACGATCGGTCAGGGTTCGAGCACGACCTTGATCGCTCCTGCGGCACGATCGCGAGCTACGGCGAACGCCTCCACCGCGGCATCGAGTGGGAAGCGGTGGGTGATCAGCGTCGCCGCGATCTCCGGCCGGCGGGCGAGCAGCGCAGCAGCGACTTCGACGTCGCGCGAGCCGCCGGAGCTGCCGTACATCGCGGCTGGGACCAACGACACCTCCTTCGTGCACAGTTCCATCGCCGGCATCGGGATCGTCATCTCCCAGTAGGTCCCGACCATCCCGACCCGCCCGGTGGGCCGGCAGCTGCGCACCGACTCGGCGAGCGACTCGGCGGTACCGGCGGCATCGATGACCGCTGTCCAACGGCTCGGCTCGAGTTCTGCGAGTTGCGCCCCGAGCCGCTCGCCGGCGGAGCGCTGTGCATCGTGTCGGGCGACCAGGGCGACGTGCCCGGCACCGGCGGCGTACAGCGCAGCGACCGCGCACAGACCGATCGCTCCACCGCCGATCACCGCCACTTCCTCACCGGCAACCGATCCCAGCCGGCGCACGGCGTGAACGGCGACGGCCAACGGTTCGACCAACGAGGCGTCGGCCGGTGCGAGCCCGGAGGGGAGCAGGACCAGCGAGGACTCCGGCACGATGCACCGATCCGCCATCCCGCCGTTCTCGGCGACGCCGTAGAGCCGGACCGACTCACAGTGCGACCGCCGGCCCTCGAGGCACTCGCGACACGTGCCGCAGGCGCCGATCGGTTCGACGGCGACCACCCTGCCGTCGTCGAGCGTGCCGGCGAACTCGTGGCCGAGGGTCGCCGCGATCGGCCAGCGGTCGACGAGGTGCAGATCTGACCCGCAGACCCCGGCGCTGGCGACGGTCACCCGGACCCCGTCGCCGCTCGGCTCCTCCACGTCGACGAGGGCAACCTGACGGTCGATACAACGGACAGCTCGCATGGCTGCATCGTGACCGGCGCCCGCTCGTCCCGCCGAGTCGGGCCGTCGCCGGCGCCCGTGGGCTGTCAGCTGTCGCTGTCGACCGCCAGCGGGACGCAGTCGGCGGTGCACGCCGGATTGTCCGGGACGAATCCGATCGATGCCGGACGATGGAGCACGGCACCGCTCGGGGCGAGGCGGATCGACTCGCCGTCGACGGTGGCCGTGGCGTCGACGATCAGGCTGTAGCCGCCGGGCTCGACCGGCGGGAACAACAGTGAGACGTTCGATCGCGCCTGGGCGTTGGCCCGGGTGCGCCTTCCCGCGTCGATCGCGAATTCGGTGCCGTCGGTCGTCGGATCGACGGCGACCGAGTGCGGCCGACCGTCGTCGGAGACGGTCAACAGATAGGCGAAGCCGAACCGGCCGACGGCCTCGCCGAGTTCGCCGAGCTGCACGGGGATGCTCATCGGTCGTCGCCGAAGTCGGTCGGGTCCATCCGCGCAACGTAGCTCGCGTCGGAGCTGTGCGTGACCGACCACGGTGTCGGTCAGCCGTGTGGCAGGGCGACCACTCGACCGGTCACCTGGCCGGCCTCCAGCCGGCGGTAGGCCTCGCCGACCTGTTCCAACCCGATCTGTTCGACGTGTAGCTCGAATCGCCCCGCGGCCGCCAGTGCGACGACCTCGCGCAGCTCGCCGACCGATCCCCAGAAGGTGGTCGAGATCGACGCCTCGTACGGCACAGCGAGGAAGTTGAATGCCAGCGTGCCGAGTCCGACCCCGATCACGACGATCTGGCTCACCGGATGCACACTGGCGGCGGCGAGCGCGATCGTCGCATCGTTGCCGACGCAGTCGAGCACGAGGGCGACGCCCTGCCCGCCGGTCGCCGCTCGGACCTGGGCAGCCGCATCGGGGTCGTCACCGCGGACCGTCGCATCCGCGCCGAGCGCGACAGCCTGGACGAGCTTGTCGTCGGCGACGTCGACGGCGACCACCCGTGCCCCGCTGAGGGCGCGGACCAACTGGACCGCGGCGTGCCCGAGCCCGCCGATACCGATCACCAGCACCCAGTTGTCGGCGGTGCACAGCGGCAGGTGGCGCTTGATCGCATGGTAGGGCGTGAGTGCCGCGTCGTCGAGCGGCGCCCAGATCCGCGGATCGAGGTCGCCCAATGGCACCAGATGTCGTGCTGCGGGCACGAGCAGATACTCGGCCATCCCACCATCCCGGCCGAGACCCGATCCGCCGGGCGCGCCGGTCGCCGCGACCTGCTCGCAGTACTGCTCGAGGTCGGCCTGGCAACGCCGGCAGCGACCGCACCCCCAGGCGCCGTGGACGAGGACCGCTTCGCCCTGCTCGACACCGCGCACGCCGGGACCGAACGACTCGACCCAACCGGCGGTTTCGTGCCCGAGCGTGAACGGCTGCAGGTTCGGCGAGGGGAAGTGCATCAGGTGCAGGTCGGAGTGGCACAACCCGGCACCACCGACCTTGACCAGTACCTCCCCCGGGCCGGGCTCCGGGACCTCGACGTCCCGGAGTTCGGCAGGTTGCTGGGAGGCGACGATCCGTTGCGCGCGCATCGCCGCAACGTACGCCCCGACGGGGCGCGGGCCGGAGCCGAACGCCGTCGGCTGCTCTCCGGACTACTCCGGGCCGGTCAACCGACGATGGCGGAACGTCGCCAAGCAGTAGACGCCGTAGGCGAGGAATCCGATGGCGACGATGCCGACGAGCAGACGACCCCAACCGTGCTCGGCAACCCGCCGGAGCGCCTCGTCGAGGCCGGCGGCCTCGTCGGGGTCGAAACCGATCGCCGCCTGGACGACGAAGATGCCGACCGCCGACAGGGCGATGCCCCGTCCCACCTCGCCGATCACCCCGAGCGTCCGGGCGATGCGCGCTTCGCCGTCGCCCATCGCCGATTCGTCGAGGTCGTCGGAGCCACGCCGAACCGTGCCGCCGGTGGCCCGAAAGATGCCGACGGCGAGGATCGCCAGCCCGATCGCGGCGAGCAGCCAGCGCCCACCGGTGTGCTCGAGCAAGCGTCCGCTCAACGACTTCGCCGACCGGTCGCTGTCCGAGGAACTCGGTTGGGTGATCAGGCGGAAGGCGAGCACGCTCAGCCCGACGTACACCAGCGCAGTGCCGACCCGCCCGGCGCGCTTGGCCAGCCCGCTCGCCCCGTCGTCGCCCGGGAGCAGCGCGGTGAGTAGTTGCCAGGCGGCGAACAGCAGCAGTCCGACGGTGAGCACGACGAGGACCACTGCGCCGCCGGTGTGTTGCCTGATCTCCTCCAGCGCACCGCTCGGACTGGCGTCTTCCCCGCTGGAGGAACCGCCCCCGAACGAGGCGGTGGCGATCGTCGAGGCGAGTATCCCAGCGATCACGTAGATCACACCGCGGGCGATCCAACCGACCTGGGCGACCCGCTCGACCCGGGGGTCATCCGCGAGCTGTCGGGCCGGCCGGACCCCCGAGGCAGCGCCGTCGACGTTCGTCATCCGGATCGAGTCGGGAGCGTTCAGCTGCGTTCGATCCGGCTCGACCGGCGATGCGTGGTCGGCAGGAAGCTGGCGAGCAGCAACACGCCCATCGCGATCGCGGTGCCGAGGGCGAAGTCGCGCTCCAACGCCATCCGGTTGTCGGCAAGCGTCGGCTCGAACACGGCGACGACGGAAGCGACGAGACCGACGATCGCCAGGAAGCGGATCGCCGAGACCAGCCGGGCGAGGGCGACGATCAGCAGCGCGGCACCGAGCCCGAGCTCGATCACCGCCAGCCAGCCGGTGGCGGTGTATCCGGCGACCTCGACCACCGGAGCGGCCAGCGGGCTGCTCAGTCCGGCACGGGCGGCGGTGATCCCGCCGAAGATCAGCAGGGCGATGGCGACCATCCCGCCGACGATCGCTGCCGGCACGATCTGGCCGGTGTGCACCGTGCGTACCTGGTCGACGTCCGCATCGACAGCGGGACGTTCGACGATCACCGGCGTCTGGGTGGTGCGGGTGTCGATCGTCGTCGTCGGCAACTCGCTGCGGTCGTCGACGACCACCGGCGCTTCGGAATAGGTGTCGGGATCCGGTGGATCGGTCAGCGGTCGGGAATCGACGGTGTCGTCGTGACGATGTCGAATCAGTTGCATGGAAGCCTCCAGATCGAGGTGGCTCGCGCCGACTCCTCACCCGGACCGATACCCGCCGTGAGCGTGTGCCACACCCCGTGAGCAGTCAGTCGTCGCTGTGCAGCCCGAACCAGGGGCCGATCTCGAGATCGCCGTCGAAGATCTTGCGGTCCTCCGGATCGGCGATCGGAACGGCTTGCGCAGCGGCCAGTTCGGCCTGTGCCTCGTCCCGCCGTCCGAGCGCGGCGAGCGAGCGGGCGAGCGCCTCGTGGGCGTAGGCGAGATCGAAGTCGACCAGACCGCCCGACGCGGCAGGCAGTTGCGCACCGGCGAGCGTGGTGCAGCGCCGTGTCCGGTCGTTCGGCGAGGACGTGGACTCGTGACAGCGGCCATTCGCCGCGAGCGTCGTTGGCGGCCGTCCGGCGCGCTGCGTGCGACCAGTGGTAGGCCGACGCGTACGCGCTGCGGATCATCTCCTCGTCCTGTTCGGCGGTCCGCTCCTCGATCCCGATGTAGCGCCAGGTGTCGTTGTAGATCTCGATCCCCCGCTCGCGATGCTCCTCGGCGGTGAGGTCGACGGCGACGACGGCGCCGCTTCGATCGTCGGTGATCTCGCCGATCGCCGTTCCGGTCTCGACCCAGGTCTTGAGACCGTCGAGCACCACCTTCCACCCCGTCAGCGTGATCGCCCAGGTCTTCGACAGCCCACCGAAGTCCTCGTGGACGAGGGTCAGCCGGCAGACCTGGTCGCTGACCGGGGTGATCTCCCAGGTGACATTGGTCGGCTCCTCCGTCGCCGCTTCGGGATCGAACAGCACGTGGAAGGTCACCGCCAGCCGGTGCGGCGGATCGACGGCGACGACGGTCCCGTCGATCGCCGGTCCGTACTCGCCGCTCATCTTGTACGGCTGGCCGGGGACCAACGGGCCGTCGTAGTCGCAGCCGTAGTAGTAGCTGCGGACCTCGCCCGGTTCGGTCAGTGCCGCCCACAGACGATCGGGCGTCGTGCGGATGTAGGTCTCGTGGACAT
The DNA here is from genome assembly GCA_963754705.1 of uncultured Actinomycetes bacterium. Classification (GTDB taxonomy): domain Bacteria; phylum Actinomycetota; class Acidimicrobiia; order Acidimicrobiales; family Ilumatobacteraceae; genus JAWKHV01. The sequence continues at coordinate 24,360 of CAVWGZ010000002.1, forward strand.
GACGTGGCTTCGGCATCGGATCGTCCTCGCTGTGTCGGGTGGCTGTGTCGGGCGGCTGTACGGGCGGCGGCGTCAGCCCGCCTGCTCCAGGTCGTTGGTCAACCGGCTGAGACCGGCGACGAACGGCTCGGCGTAGCGCGACACCCAGCGTTCGTAGACCAGCCGGATCGGCACCGGGTTGAGATAGTGCAGCTTCTCCCGCCCTCGACGGCGGGTCGTCACCAGGTGGGCGTCGGCGAGCACTGCGAGGTGCTTGGAGACACCGAACCGGGTCATCGTCGCCAGCACCTCGCACAGCTCGCCGAGGTTCTGGCCGTCGCGTTCGCGCAACGCTGTCGAGCAGCAGCCGGCGACCCGGATCCGCCAGTGCCCGGAACACTGCGTCGTCGTCCACGACGGCGACAATACGTGACCATATGGTCACCTGTCAACGTGAACGACGAGGTCGGTCGGAATGAACCCTCCGCCGCGATAGACCTACCGCGGGGCTTCCGCCCCCCGCCGCGCTTCGTCGAAGGAGAGACCATGGCCATCCGACTCGGCGACATCGCACCCGACTTCACCGCCGACACCACGGAGGGCACGATCAACTTCCACGACTGGCAGGGCGACAGCTGGGGCGTGCTGTTCTCCCACCCGAAGGACTTCACGCCGGTGTGCACCACCGAGCTCGGCTACGTCGCCAAGCTCAAGCCCGAGTTCGACAAGCGCAACGTCAAGGTGATCGGCCTCTCGGTCGACCCGGTCGACGTCGCACGAGCAGTGGGAGAGCGACATCGAGGAGACCCAGGGCACGCCGGTCAACTTCCCGATGATCGGCGACCCCGACCGCAAGGTCGCCGACCTCTACGACATGATCCACCCGAACGCCAACGACACGCTGACCGTGCGCTCGGTGTTCGTCATCGGCCCCGACAAGAAGGTGAAGCTGACGCATCACCTACCCGGCGTCGACCGGCCGCAACTTCGACGAGATCCTGCGGGTCATCGACTCGCTGCAGCTCACCGCCAAGCTACAAGGTCGCCACGCCGGTCAACTGGAAGGACGGCGACGACGTGATCATCGTCCCGGCGGTCACCGACGAGGACGCCAAGGAGCTGTTCCCGAAGGGCTGGACGACGGTCAAGCCGTACCTGCGGACCCTGCCCCAGCCGAACAAGTGAGCTGACCGGTCGGCTGCAGCCGGCCTGCCGTCGAGCCAGACCGCTCAGCCGAGCCAGGTCTGCTCGACCCAGGCCTGCACGAGAGGCGCCAGTCGATCGAGATGATCGGCGGGCGCCTCTCTGATCATCGTCGCGCTGATCGGGACGGTCGCCCGCTCGGCGTCGACGATCACCGCCTCGGCACCGAACCGGCGGGCGAGCTCGTCGACGTACGGGTCGCTCGAGAACACGATGTCGGGGCCGTCCTGGATACGGCCAGCAACTGCGGAACAGCTCCATCCAGCGGGCCCACAGCGCCTCGTCGGCGAAGTTCGTCTCCAGTTCGTGGCGGACCTCGACGACGGTCGACTCGCGGGTGCAGCTCGGCGAGCCAGGCGGCGCGCAGTTCGCCGGGGACGAGCTTCGCCGTCCCGGCTGTTGACGAACACGACCAACCGGTCGCAGCGCTGCGGCCGCCCAGTCGATCATGAAGCTGTGCCCGAGGTGCGGCGGGCAGAACCGGCCGACGATCAGCCCGTCGGTCATCTCGGCGCAGCCCGACCGACGGCGCCCTCTCCCGAGCGCTGTTCGGTCTCCGGATCGAACGCGGCGCGGACCAGCCGTTGCCAGCCGGGGAGCGGGAACGTCGGTTCGGTCGTTGCCGAGTCGCCGAGTTGGGCGCGAGCCTTGCTGACGATCTCGCAGGCGACCAGGTCCTCGGTCGAGCAGACGGTCAACCACGCCTCTTCCAACGCGACCAGGGCGCGCTCGTGTTCGCCCCGACGATGGTCGACACCGGCGCGGGCGACGAGCGCGTACGTGCGATCGAGGTAGGTCGCACCGGGCTGGTCGAGCGTTGCCGCCGCCGCTGCCCGGGCATCGTCCAACCGGCCGTCGAGGAGGGCGACGAGCGCAGCCACCGCCTGCGGATAGGGCTGGGTGTGGTCGTCGATCGCCGTGTCCCCGAGCGAGATCACCGCCTCGGCGACCTCGCCGTTCATCGCCAGCGCGAGCGTCCTGCCGAGCCGGACGTCGGTCGTGCCCATCCCGCCGTGGGTGCGGTCGATCGCGATCGCCGAACTCGCTGCCTCGAGGGCCCGTTCGGTCGCTCCGGCGTGCACCGCTGCGCCGAGGGTGACCAGCGCGCCGAGACCCTCCATCCCGTAACGAGGGGCGAGGGCGGCGAGTTCGTCGAGGCTCGTGCGCGGCATCGGCGAACCGACCGAGCGCGACGAGGGCGCGGACCGCCGGGGCGATCGCCTGGATCTGGCCGTAGCCGTCGCCGAGCTTGCGCAGACGCGTGCCGTGCCTCGTCGGCCAGCCGCAGCGCCTCGCCGACGTGCCCCTCCCACAGCTGGAGGTTGGCCTGCAGCGCCTGCATCATCCCCACCGCCCACTCGTCGCCGCGCTCGGCGGCGTTGCGTTTGACGGTCTCGGCGATCTGGGCGGCCTCCTCCCGGTTGCCGGCGTAGAACCGGACGTAGGCGAGCAAGCCGAACGCCCAGCCGATCCCGCCCTGGTCGCCGAGATCCTCCATCACCGCTGCGGCGCGATGGAGCCGTTCGTCGGCGGCGGAGATCTGACCGGCGAGGAAGGCCATCCAGGCCCGGTTCTGCTCGACCCAGGCGTGTCCGCTGCGATCGCCGAGCCGGAGGTACAACTCGTCGGCCTCGTCGAGGAAGACAGCGGCGTCGATCGGTGCCCCACCGAACACCTCGAGGAATCCTCGGCTGCGCAACGCCCGGGCGAGCTGAGGCTCGTCGCCGAGCTCTCGGCACAGGGCGATCGCCGCGTCGAGGGACGCTCGGGCGTCGGGGAAGTTGCCGTCGAACCGCTCGATCTCACCGAGTTGGCGGCGAGCGGACGCCTCCGCTCCCCGGTCGTCGTCGGCGACCGCGGAGGCCATCACCGACGCGACGTCGGCGCGCGCCCGGACCAGCTGGCGGAGGTCGGCGAGGGCGTCGGCGCGGATCAGCAGCAACCGCCGGCGTGCCGCCCGCCCCGACGGCGACCCGTCCGGCTCGACGATGTCGAGGCCGCGGCCGGCGAGGCGGACCGCGCTGCGCGGGTACATCTGATCGGCGGCCCAGTCCGCAGCCTGCTCCAGCCAACGCACGGCGAGCTCGCCGACGTCGTGGCTCACGCCGCGAATCGGACCGAGCTCACCGACGAGCTCTGCCGCAGTGGCGTAGTGATGGGCGATCTCCTCGGCGCGGATCGTGGTCGGCCCCGAGGCCATCTCGCGGGCGATCCCGGCGTGGCGTTGGGCGCGGGCGGTCTTGGTCAACGTCAGGTAGGCGACGTCGCGCACCGACTCGGAGCGGAACCGCCAGCGTTGCGACTCGATCGCCAGCAGCCCGGCCTCGACCAGATGGGCGGCGAGCCGCTCGGTGTCGGCCACGCCCATCGCCGTGCCGAAGTGGACGAGGGCGGAGATCGAACCCGACCCGCCGAGCACCGCGGCATTGTCGAGCACCAGCCGTTCGTCGGCCGGGAGCTGATCGAGGCGGGCAGACACGAGGGCACGCAGCGAGTCGGGCAGCTCCGACCTGCCGGGGTGGGCGGCGACGAGCGAGGTCAGCTCTTCGAGGAACAGCGGGTTGCCGCCGCTGCGCTCGTAGAGCCGGTTGACCGTCGCCTCGTCGGCGGCGTGGCCGAGGATCCCGCGCACGAGCTCGGCCGCCGCCACCCGGTCGAGCGGCTCGAGCCGCAGCCGCAGTGCGGAGTAACTCCCGCCGGCAGGCGGCCAGGCCACCTCCGAGCCCGGTCTCGAGGTGGTGATCAGGACGAACGGCAGATCGGCGAGGGCGTTCATCACCTGTTCGAGCAGTGCGGTCACCGACGGGTCGGCCCAGTGGACGTCGGTGATCGTCAGCAGCACCGGCCCGCGCCGGGTGCGCGCCTGGAGCACGGCGATCACCGCCCGGCTGAGCTCCTGGCGCGCCCGTGCCGGCTCGAGCTCGTCGAGCGCCGACGGCAGGCCGAGGAGATGCAGCAGCGCGTCCTGCAGTCGGGTGAGCTCCGGGTCGCCCGGCTCGAGCCCGACCAGCGACCCACCCCGCGCCGCCGCTGCCGAGCGGATCCGTTCCGGCTCGGCGTTCGGGTCGATCTCGAGGTAGTCGACCATCGCGCTCGCCAACGGCCACCACGCGTTCGGTTCGCCGTAGGGCACGCAACCGCCCTCGAGCACCGGCAGGTCGACCTCGCAGTGCATCCGTTCGACGATCTCGGCGACGATCCTGCTCTTGCCGACGCCGCCCTCTCCTTCGATCGCGGCGAGGAACGCCCGGTTGCGGGCGACGGCGAAGCGCATCCCGCCGAGGAGCAAACCGAGCTCGTCGTCGCGACCGACCAGCGGGAGTTCCGGCCGGTGCCGATGGCCACCGGGCGGAGCGGTGGCGGCGACGGCCAGCCAGGCGGTCACGGTCTGTTCCCGGCCGCGGGCGACGACCTCGCCGTAGGACTCATACGAGATGGCCGCTGCCGTCAGGTGGCGGGTCGCCTCGCCGACGAGCACCCGCCCGGGTGGGGCGAGCGCCTGCAACCGCGAGGCGGTGTTGACCACGTCACCCATCGCCGTGTAGTCGCCGCGTGCCCCAACGCGCCGACGACGACCTCACCGGTGTTGATCCCGATCCGCAGGCTGAGCTCGGGACCGTCGAGGCCGCGTGGTGCCGCCGATCGCCGCCTGCATCCGCAGTGCGGCGCGCACCGCCCGCTCGGCGTCGTCCTCGTGGGCGACCGGCGCACCGAACAGCGCCAGGACGCCGTCGCCGAGGATCTTGTCGACCGTCCCCCCAAAGGCGGTGATGTCCCCCACCAAGCGGTTCATGCAGCGGTCGATCAGACGTTTGACCTGCTCCGGGTCGCGGTGCTCGGCCAGGCCGGTGAATCCGACGACGTCGGCGAACAGCACGGTGACCACCCGCCGCTCCTCGCTGCGTGGCGCGCCGACCGGCTGCCCGCACGAGGGGCAGAAGCGGGCTGCGGGCGGCAGTTCAGCGGTGCACGACGAGCACTGCATCAGCCGCCAAGCGTAGGACAATCCACCGCCAGGCTGACGGGACGCCACCGAACCGGGACCTAGCCTCACGAGGTGACCACCCGGCCGCGCCCGCTCGTCTGGCTCCGAGGCCACCCGCGTGCCACCGACACCGTGCTCGCCCTGGTCGTCGGGGCGCTGTCGGTCGTCGTCCATCTGACGACCGACCAGGGCGGCTATCGCGACGCCGACTCGCTCGGCGCGCTGCTCGTGTTCGTCTCCTGCCTACCGATCGCCGTCCGCCGAGCGTCCCCGATCGGCGCCTTGATCGGGGCGGTGGCGGTCGAGCTGCTGGTCGGCATCGCCGACTACTCCGGCACCGGGCTCGGGGCGATGATCACGCTGTACACCGTCGGGGCGTACGTCCAGCCCGGGGGACGGCGGGCGACGGTGCTGATCGTCACCGGTGTGATCGTCGTCGCCTTCCTCGGCGGCGGCCTGCTCGTCGACGAGCTCGCCTGGGGTGACGCGATCGGCACGGCGGTGATCTTCCCTGGTGTGTTCCTCCTCGGCGACAACATCCGCCGGCGGCGCGAGCGGGTCGCCGAGCTCGCCGCCCGCGCCGAGCGGGCCGAGCGCGAGCGCGAGCTGCTCGCCCGCGAACGGGTCGGCGAGGAACGCAACCGGATCGCCCGCGAACTCCACGACGTCGTCGCCCATTCGGTCAGCGTGATGGTCATCCAGGCCGGGGCGGCGCGGCGCCAATTGAACCTCGACGTCGACCGTGCTGCCGACGCACTGTCGACGATCGAGCTCACCGGCCGTCAGGCGATGCAGGAGATGCGCCGGATCCTCGGCGTGCTGCGCGACAGCAACGAGGGCAGCAGCGATGGCCTCGAACTCGCGCCGCAGCCGTCGCTGGAGGGGATCGACGGGCTGCTCGCCTCGGACCCGACGTTGCCGACGGCGCTGGTCGTCGAGGGCACCCCGGTCGCCGTGCCGCCCGGTGTCGAGCTCTCCGCCTACCGGGTGGTGCAGGAAGCGCTGACCAATGTCCGCAAGCACGCCGGGCGATGCGCAGCGGTGCAGGTGGCGATGCGCTACGCCTCCGACGTCGCTGGAGGTCGAGGTCCTCGACGACGGGCACGGGCGCCGCCGCCCCACAGCACGACGACCTCGGTCTCGGGTTGGTCGGGATGCGCGAACGGGTCGCCGCCTGCGGCGGCGAGTTGCGTGTCGGCCCCGCCGTCGGCGGTGGTTGGCGGGTCCGCGCCCGGTTCCCGCTCGGGACCGACGGGTTCCCCCGATGACCTCGATCAGGGTCGCGATCGTCGACGACCAGGCGATGGTCCGCGCCGGATTCCGGATGATCCTCGAAGCCGAACCCGACCTGACGGTGGTCGGCGAGGCACCCGACGGGCTGGAGGCGGTCGAGCTCGCCCGACGCGCAACAGCAGACGTGATCCTGATGGACATCCGGATGCCGAAGCTCGACGGCATCGCGGCGACGGCGAGGATCCTCGCCGATGCCGCCAGGCAGCGCCCGCGGGTGCTGATGCTGACCACCTTCGATCTCGACGACTACGTCTATGCCGCGCTGCGTGCCGGCGCCAGCGGGTTCCTGCTCAAAGATGCCCCACCGGAACAGTTGGTCGAGGCGATCCGGGTGATCGCCGGCGGCGATGCGCTGCTCGCCCCGTCGGTGACCCGCCGGCTGATCGCCGATCTCGCCCGCCGACCCCACCCGGGTGACACGGTGTTCCCCGGGCTGGACCAGCTGACCGAGCGGGAAACCGACGTGCTCAAGCTCGTCGCCCGCGGCCTGTCGAACGCCGAGGTCGCCACCGAGCTCTATCTCGGCGAGGCGACGGTGAAGACCCACGTCGGGCGGATCTTGACCAAGCTCGGTCTGCGCGACAGGGTCCAAGCGGTGGTCGTCGCCTACGAGTCGGGCCTGATCACGCCCGGCGCATGACCGCGCTCCTCCTCCGAGTGGACCTCGATCCCCCGCAAAGCTGATCCGGGGTGACGCACCCGCAGGCTAGAACAGACCCCATGTCCATCTCTGCCCCCCAGCCGGCGACAGCGCTGGCAGCCGCCGGCGCGATCGACGCGGTGAAGATCTACGGCCTCGGTGATTCCGAGGTGCGTGCCCTCGACGGTGTGTCGGTCACGTTCGAAACCGGCAAGTTCACCGCGATCATGGGGCCGTCGGGCTCCGGGAAATCGACGCTGCTGCACTGCCTCGCCGGGCTCGACACGCTGACCACCGGCGCCGTGTTCATCGGCGAGACCTATCTCGCATCGCTCAACGACAAGCAGCTCACCGAGCTTCGCCGAACCGACGTCGGGTTCGTCTTCCAGGCCTACAACCTGGTCCCGACGTTGACCGCGGAGGAGAACATCACCCTCCCGCTCTCGCTCGGTGGGTCCAAGGGCGACCCGGCGTGGATCAAACAGGTGGTCGACACCGTCGGGCTGACGGACCGGCTCGAGCACCGCCCGTCGGAGCTCTCCGGCGGGCAGCAGCAACGGGTCGCCGTCGCGCGCGCGCCCTCGCCTGCCGGCCGAAGATCATCTTCGCCGACGAACCGACCGGCAACCTCGACTCGAAGACCGGCGCCGAGATCCTCGACTTCATGCGGGTCGCGGTCAAGCAGTTCGGCCAGACGATCGTGATGGTCACCCACGACCCCAACGCGGCGAGCTACGCCGACCGGGTGGTCTTCCTCGGCGACGGCAAGATCGTCGACGAGATGGCCGACCCGACCGCGGCGAAGGTCCTCGACCGGATGCACAGCTTCGGGGACTGAGGACCACGATGATTGGCAAACTCACCAGGCGCAGCCTCGGCGCGCACAAGGGCCGCTCGATCTTCATCGGTCTGGCGATCGTCCTCGGCGTGTCCTTCGTCTCGGCGTCGTTCATCCTCGCCGACAGTCTCAAGCGTACGTTCGACACCCTCTTCGACGACCTCACCGAGGGACTCGACCTCGAGGTTCGGTCGTCGCTCGCCTTCGGCGAGGATCAGGGCTCGCAACGCGACCCGATCCCGCTCGCCCTCGCCGGAGGAGATCGGCGCCGTGCCCGGCGTGGAGATCGTCTCGCCCGGCATCTCCCGGTCGGCGACGATCATCGACGCCGATGGCGAGGCGGTCAGAACGCAGGGCGCGCCGACGTTCGGTCTGTCGTGGGACGCCGACAACCTGATCGGCGGGGCGAAGATCCTCGTCGGTGAGGCCCCTCGCGGCATCGACCAGATGGCGATCGACAAGGCGACCGCAGATCGGGAGGACTTCGCCGTCGGCGACCAGGTCGAGGTCGTCCGTCGCCGACGGCCGGCGGACCTTCACCCTCGTCGGGCTGATCGGCTTCGGTGACGCCGAGGGCCCGGGTGGGGCGACGATCGCCGCCTGGGACCTGCCGACGACCCAACAGCTGTACGCCACCGGCGAGGACGTCGACTTCATCGACATCGCCCTCGCCGAGGGTGCCGACCGGGACCAGGCGCAGGCGGCGATCGCCCAACTGCTCCCGGCGCGGACCGAAGTGATCACCGGCGAGGAGCTCGCCGCCGAGACCAAGGACTCGATCAACGAGATCCTCGGGTTCTTCCAGAACGGTCTGCTGACCTTCGCCTTCATCACCCTGTTCGTCAGTGCGTTCATCATCAACAACGTGTTCGCGATCACGATCGGGCAGCGGCTGCGCGACCTCGCCCTGATGCGTGCCGTCGGTGCCTCCGGCAAACAGGTCCGCCGGCTGATCGTCGTCGAGGCGATGATCATCTCGGCGATCGCCACCGTGATCGGGATCTTCGGCGGGTTGGGCGTCGCCCGCCTGATCGTCGCCCTGTTCGACGCCGCCGGCGCCGGGTTCCCCAAGACCAGCCTGGTGATCGAGCCGCGGACGGTGATCTTCGCCCTGATCGTCGGCATCGGTGTCGCCCTCGCCTCGGTGGTCGTCCCCGCCCGCCGGGCGGCGAAGATCCCGCCGGTCGCAGCGATGCGTCCCGAGCTCGGCTTCGCCGCGCTGACCAGCGCGGCGGCGGATCGTGATCGGCGCTGCCGTTGCCGTGCTCGGCGCGGTGATGTTCTGCGTCGGCATCTTCGCCTCCCCCGGCGGCACGTCGGGCCTGGTCTTCTTCGGTGCGGTCGGCGGCCTGCTGCTGTTCCTCGGCGTCGCCAGCCTGTCGACGACGTTCGCCCGACCGGTCGCCCGAGCCCTCGGGTTGCCGATCGCCAAGCTGCTCGGCACCCCCGGGCAGCTCGCTCGGGAGAACTCGGCCCGCTCGCCGCGGCGCACCGCCTCGACGGCTTCGGCGCTGATGATCGGTGTCGCCCTCGTCTCGGCCGCAGCGGTGTTCGCCGCCTCGTTGAAGAAGACGTTCGTCGACGTGATGGAGCGGGCGATCACCGCCGACTACATCATCACCGACGAGTCCTTCCAGGGGCTCAGCCCGGAGATCGGTGCCTCGATCGGGGAGCTCCCGGAGTTCGACGCGGTCACCCCGGTGCGCAACGCCTCGGTCGAGATCGATGGCGATCAGAAGGCCGTCGGGGTGGTCGACCCGATCGCGCTGCCGAAGCTGGTCAACATCGACGTCACCGCCGGAGCGGTCGAGGACCTCGGCGACGACGGTCTGATGGTCCAGAAGGATCCGGCGAAGGACCTCGATCTCGCCGTCGGCGACATGCTGTCGGTGACCTTCCAGAACGGGGTGACGAAAGAACTGCGGGTTGCCGGGATCTTCGGCGACGCCTCGATCGTCGGCAACTGGCTGATGTCGATCGAGGGCTTCGACGCCGTCTCCGACGCGGCGACACGCGACCTGTTCGTCGTCGCTCGGCTCGCTGCGGACGCGACCCCCGATTCCGGTCGCGCTGCGCTCGACGCCCTCGCCGACCGCTACCCGGAGATGAAGATCCAGGACAACGCCGAGTTCCGCGCCGAGCAGGAGGGTCAGATCGATCAGCTGCTGGTGATCATCTCGGTGCTGTTGTTCTTCTCCCTGATCATCGCCGTGCTCGGGATCGCGATCACCCTCGCACTGTCGGTCTACGAACGCACGAGGGAGATCGGCCTGATGCGCGCGGTCGGGATGACCCGCAAGCAGACCCGGCGGATGGTCCGCTGGGAGTCGGTGATCGTCACCGTCTTCGGGGGCGTCGTCGGCGTCGTCCTCGGCTCATTGATCGGTGTCGCATTGTCCAACGCGGTGCCGGCGACCGTCGTCGACACCACCGTCATCCCGTTCGGCCAGATCCTCGTCTATCTGGTCATCGCCGCCGTCGCCGGTGTCATCGCCGCCTTCTATCCGGCGGCGAAGGCGTCACGGATGAACGTGCTCGAGGCGATCTCGACGACCTGACGAGCTGCGGGAAAACGGCAGCGGCCGACCCCGATTTCCGGGGTCGGCCGCATCGCGCTGCTGGTCAGCTGAGGATCAGGGCAGGCCGATCGACATGTCGACGAACTCGTTGGTGGCGAGGTCCTCGGCGGTCAGGCCGTCCTTCGGCGGCGTGCCGAGAGCGGTGTAGATCGGGATCGCCTTTTCGATCAGCTCGTTGATCCGGTCCATGTCGAAGTTGCCGAGCGTGTCATCGGGGCCGTTGGCGATCAGGCCGTCGGCGAGCATCGTCTCCACGCCGTAGTCGGCAACGCCCGCGCCGTACACCCAGCCGTTGTCGAAGGTCTCGACGGCCTTGATGATCAGGGCGTTGGTCGCTGCCGGATCGGCCATGTAGTCGACCGTCGCCTGCTGGATGATCGGGACCAGCTCGGCGAGGCAGTCGGCCTCGGCGGTCGATGTTCTCCGGCTTGGTCGCGATCGCCTCGGCGTAGTTGTTCCAGCCCTCGTCGTTGATGTAGCTGCGTAGGCGACCGGCCTTGCCCCAGTCGGCGACCTCGTTCTCGTAGATGTACGGCTCGGCCGAGCCGAAGCCCTGCTGGGCGACCTTGCCCTCGTCGGCGACGAACAGCGCCGGGGTGCCGTCGTAGGAGCCGTCGACCTGATCCTTGGTCGAGGATGCCCGTCGCCGAGCGAGGTACTCCATGTAGGCCGCGCCTCGAAGTAGCGGACGATGCACGCCTTCCTCGCCGAGGTCGGCGATCGTCTCGACGTCCGGGTAGGTGGCCGGGTCCCACATGATCATCTGCGGGTTCATCTCGAAGCGGGGCCACGATCGCCACCGTCGGGAATCTCGGCCGAGTTCTGGATCGCCTCGTCGGTGTAGACGTAGCCGAGGAGTGATGTCGTCGTCCTGGTACATCTGCGAGGTGACGGTCTGGAAGCCGATCGCCGGACCGCCGGCGCGGACCTCGAGCTCGACGCCGGTGTCGTCCCCGCCGGCCATCAGCGGGCCGCTGACCGACCTCTTGTCGGCGTCGATCTCGGCGTCGTCCGCCGAGCATCTGGTAGAGGACGCCGTGCTCGGCCTCCGGGTTCCAGTCGGTCTGGATCGACGACCGTGTCCGGGCAGACGCCCGGCAGAGATCGACGACGCTCCGGCCTGCCTCCGTCGCCACCGGCTGCGGCCGTCGTCTCGGTCTCCGGCGGCCGTGGTCGTCGGTGCGCAGCCGCTCGTCGGACTCGTCGTCGCTGCCGCAGGCGCGCCGATGACGAGCATGCTCGCCACCGGCGAGTGCCAACAGGCGCATCGGCGGGGTCGCTTACGCATCTGTACTCCTTGGGTCTCAGGGTTCGGGCGCTGGGTGGCTCAGTCGCGGCGGACGTCAGCCGGTCTTGCGGGTGGTCTCGTGCCAGCGGCCGACGACGACGTTGGCCAGCCACCCGAAGAACGAGAACACGGCGATGCCGAGCAGGGCGGCGAGGATCACGCGCGCCGTACATCTCCGGGTAGCCGGTGCGCGAGCCGGTAGCGTCGATGCAGGATCGCCGATGCCCGTGTCGCCCTGGCGTGAAGAAGAGGTCGCCGACGACCGCGCCGATCACCGACAGGCCGGCGGCGATCCGGAACCCGGTGAAGATCGCCGGCATCGCCGCCGGGAGCTGCAGCTTGCGCAGCCGGGTGAGCCGACGCGGCGCCGTGGAGCGTGAACAGGTCGTGCTGGCCGCGCTCGGCCGACAGCAGGCCGAACAGCGTGTTGGTGATGATCGGGAAGAGCGCGATCATCACGCAGACGATCACCCGCGGCCGGGAAGTTCGAAGCCGAAGATCGAGCCGATCAGCGGGACGAGGGCCAGGATCGGGATCGTCTGCAGGGCGACGGCGTAGGGGAACAGCGACCGCTCGAGCCAGCGGGCCTGGCTCATCAGCGATCGGCCAGGCCCATGCCCGAGCACGATCGCGATGAGCAGGCCGACGAGCGGCGACCTGGCGTGTCCAGCCAGGCCCTTGAGCATGCTCGGCACGGATCTCCGTCGAGGAACGCTCTCGTCGACGACCTCGTGCGGCGGCGGGCACCAGGAAGCGCGGGCTTGTCGAACAGGTCGCAGGCCGTAGGACATGAAGTACCAGAGGCCGATGAACAGCGCCGAAGCACGACGATCGGGCCGACGACGCCGAGCACGTCGACGCGTCGCGCCGTCGTCGACCGCGCGAGCGGCGCGGTACCGCTGGCCATCGCACCGGCCTGGCTGATGTTGCCGTCGCGACTTCCGGCGCGCGGCTGTCGGTGGTGCTCATGCGTGCGCCTCCTCGCAGGGCGTGGGAGACCTCGCCCGAGAGCTCGGCGAACGCGGGGTCGAACCGCAGCTCGGGCGAGCGCGGGTAGGCGAACGGGCACCGCGAAGTCGCCGACGATCCGGCCCGGCCGCGACGGACATCACCAGCACCCGGGTCGAGAGGAACACCGCCTCGTAGATCGAGTGGGTGATGAACAGCGCCGGCGAACTGCTCGCGCGACGAACAGCTCGAGCAGCTCGTCGTTGAGGCGCTCGCGGGTGATCTCGTCGAGCGCGCCGAAGGGCTCGTCGAACAGGAACACGCTCGGGTTCGAGGATGAGCGAGCGGGCCAGCGAGGCACGCATCTTCATGCCGCCGGAGAGCTGCTTCGGGTACTTGTCCTCGAAGCCCGTCGAGGCCGACCAGCTCGATGGCCTCGGCGACCCGCGGTCGCGCTCGGCCTTGGGCATCCCCGTGCAGCTCGGCGAGCAGCTCGACGTTCTGCTGGACGGTGCGCCACGGCAGCAGCGTCGCGTCCTGGAAGACGTAGCCGAGGCTGGCCGCGGTCGACGGTGACCGAGCCGGTCGGCGGTCGGTCGAGCCCGGAGGCGATCGCGCAGCAGCGTCGACTTGCCGCAGCCGGACGGTCCGACGACGGTGACGAACTCGCCGGGACGCGACGTCGAAGCTCGTCGTCGACGGGCGTGGGTGCCGTCGGGAAAGGTCATCGACACACCCTCGAACGACAGCGCCGGTGCGCGCAGATCGGCGGGCGAGTCGGAGCTTGCTGGGGTCGTCATCATCAGATGCTGCCCTTCATCTCGTTCAGTGCATGATCATGCCGCCGGTCACGTTCAACGCTTGACCGGTGCAGTAGTCGGATTCGTCGGAGGCGAGGAACAACGCGACGTTGGCGACGTCGGTGGTCTCGGCGAGGCGACCGAGCGGCGACTTGGCAGCCCATGCCGCGACCTTGTCCGGGGTACGCGTCGCTGCTCCCATCTCGGTCAGGACGTAACCGGGGCAGATGCAGTTGACGGTGATCCCGTGTTCGCCGAGTTCCATCGCCGCCACTCGGGTGAGCGAGATCACCGCCGCCTTCGATGCGGCATAGTGCGCCTGCAACGGCGAGCCGACCTTGCCACCCATGCTCGCCATGTTGACGATCGTGCCTCCAGAGCCGGCGGCGATCATCGCCTTCGCCGCCACCTGGATCGTCAGCAACATCGCCCGGGCGTTGATGTCGAACGTCTGATCCCACTCGTCGACGGAGATCTCCAGCAGCGGGCTGAACCGGAGGATGCCGGCGTTGTTGACGAGCACATCGATCCCGCCGAGGGAGTCGATCGCAGCGGTCGTCGCCCTCACTGCATCCGCCGGATCGGCGAGGTCGACCCGACCCGACCAGCACCCGAGCCCGGCGGCGACCTTGCCGAGCTCGTCGTCGAGCAGATCGAGCAGGGCGAGTTGGGCGCCTTCGGCGGCGTAGGTCCGGGCGATCTGCACGCCGATCCCCCGCGCTGCGCCGGTGATCACCACCCGCTTGCCGCTCAGCCGGCCGAACGGCCCGCGGTCAGCCTCACTTCGCGGTTGCCCCATCGCCCCGCGACACTACGGCGTGAGCGCTGCGCTCTCCGTCCTCGCAGTGTGAAGACCGTGTTTCGCTCGGCCTCGAACGGCTCAGCGTGTCGCGAAGCACCAGCCCACGGTAGCCGTCGGAGAAACCGCAGCGGAGCAACGCGTCGCGCACCGGGCCGGGTTCGAGCGGGGTGCCATTGAGTTTGCGGACCTCCACCGCCCGACGCCGTCCGCTGCGCACGAGTTGGGCGAGGGCGACCGCCCAACGGTCGTCCTCGGCAGCGCCGGGGAACGTGACGAGGTGGTGACTGCGAGTGTCGAACCAGACCTGGGCGATGCCGTCGGTGAGGGCGACGAGCGCGCCTGCGCTGCGCGCCGGCCGCCCCGGCGTGTCCGGCCAGGCGAGCGCTGCGCCGTAGGGCTGGGCGGGGTCGGTGGCGGCAGAGCACCGCCGGCGGCAGGGTCTCGGCGAACGGATCGGCAGCTTCGCGCACCGAGCGAAGACGATCGACGGCGCCGGGAAGGGCGAACTGGGCGGCGCCGAGCCCGTCGACGAAGTACCCGCGACGGACCTGGCCGCGCTCCTCGAGCACCTTGAGCACGCCGTAGACGCCGGCGAACCCACCGACGACGCCTTCGGCGAGCACTGCCTCGCGGGTCACCACGCCGTGGCGCTCGAGCAGCTGCATCGCCGGGGCGTGAGCGACCTCGGTCGGGGTCGGGACCGGGTCGAGCAGTGGCGCGACCAGGGACCACCGCCCGGCAGCCGGCCGGCGGCCCGATCGCGGCTGAGCCGACCGAGTCGGGGGCGGCCCGGTCCGCGAGGGCGGGAGCCGCCGCCGCCCGACGTCCGCGACGGCTTGCCGCTGAGCACCGACGCGCAGCGGGGCGAGCGAGTCGTTGGTGACCTCGCCGGCCCACACCAGATCCCACAGGGCGGCGAGCACCTCGGCGTCGGTCGAGCCGACGCGTCGGCCACCCGCAGCTGCTGCCAGAACGACGGCCCCCCGCTCGGCGAGCTGGGTGCGGATCGCCTCGTGCAGCTCTCCGGCGGGCGGGTCCGGTACGCTCGCTGCCGGGGGCGAGCAGCGCCACCTGGTCGCGGAAGCAGAGCCGGATCCGGCCGTCACCGCTGCCGATCGGACCGGCACCGACCCAGACCACGTCGCCGGTGGTGCACAGCTCGTCGAGATCAGCGGAGCCGGTAGCCGTCGATCCGGGCGGGGAGCACGTCGCGTTCGAGCGTCGAGGCCGACGATCGCCGCGCCCTGCAGCGACGCCGATCGTCTCGACCAGGGCGTCGAGCCCGCGCCGCTGGCCGCCGATGCCGTGCCACGCCGGGAGGAAGCGCGCCAGCGCAGCCTGCTCGACCGGCTCGATCTCCCGCCGCAGCGCCGCCAGCGAGCGGCGGCGCAACTGGCGCAGGACGTCGACGTCGCACCATTCCCGCTCCGACGCCCGTCGGGCCGGAACTCGCCCGCGACGACCCGATCGGCGTCCTCGAGCGCGCCGAGCGCCGGCGATGCCGCTCGACCGCGGCGACACCGAACCGCGGCGACACGTCGGCGCAGGAACGGGCCGTGGGTGCGGGCGTAGCGGGCGATCGAGCTCCTCCAGCGGTCGCGGCACCGGGTCGGTGAACGCCGCCGGCAGGCCGATCGGGATGCGCGCATCCCAGCGCGTCGCGATACGCGCGCGGCGTCCTCGGCGGCGACGATCCGCTGCTCGCCGGCGATCCCGAGCGCGATCGCCCGCCGCTCGGCGACCAACTGCGGCCGAGCCACCCGTCGGCTCGGCTCGCCCTCGCAGCGCAGCTCGAGCTCGGTCGGCGACGAGGTCGCCGACCCTGCGGAGCACGTCGTGGAGCTCGTCGGCGGTGCGCGCCCGGCGACCGTCGGTCAGGCATTGCAGCTCGAGCTCGAGATCGGCCAGCGACGCCTGGGTCGAGCAGCTCGCGCAGCTCCTCGGCGCCGAGCAGCTCGCGCAGCAGATCGCGGTCGAGAGCGAGCGCCGCGGCCCGGCGCTCGGCCAGCGGGGCGTCGCCTTCGTACATGTAGGCGGCGATCCAGTTGAACAGCAGGCTCGATGCGATCGGCGACGCTTCGCGGTCTCGACGTGGACCATCCGGACCTGCCGGCGAGCGCAGCTCGGTCGAGCACCTCGCGCAGGGCCGGGACGTCGAACACGTCCTGCAGGCACTCGCGGACTGGTCTCGAGCAGGATCGGGAAGGTCGGGTACTTCGACGGCGACCGTGAGCAGGTCGGCGGCCCGCTGGCGTTGCTGCCACAGCGGCGTGCGCTGATCGGGCCGGCGACGGGGCAGCAGCAGCGCCCGCGCCGGCGCACTCGCGGAAGCGGGCGGAGAACAGCGACGGTCTGCGGCAGCGCCGACACGACGATCTCGTCGATCTCGTCGGGGTCGATCAGCAAGGTCTCGAGCGGCAGCTCGTCGGCCGCCTCCGGCAGGCGGATGACGATGCCGTCGTCGCTCCACATCGTCTCGACCGGCAGGTCGTGGCGCTCCATGAGGCGCTGCTCGATCGCCATCGCCCACGGCGCGTGGACCGGCGTGCCGAACGGGCTCAGCAGGCACACCCGCCAGTCGCCGATCTCGTCGCGGAAACGCTCGACGACGATCGTGCGGTCGTCGGGCACGACACCGGTCGCCTGCCGCCTGCTCGCGCCAGGTACGAGCACGACGTTGGTGGCCGGCCAGCTCGTCGAGCGCGTAGTGGCCGCGCAGCCGCTCGGCGGCGGCGGCCTCGGCGCAAGCGCGCGGATCTCGCGCACGGAAGGCGCCGAGCGCCCGGCCGAGCTCGAGCGGGCGGCCGGGCCGGTCGCCGTGCCAGAACGGCATCTTGCCCGGCTCGCCCGGCGCCGGGCGTGACGGTGACCCGCTCGAACGGTGATGTCCTCGATCCGCCAGGTCGATGCGCCGAGCACGAACGTCTCGCCCGGGCGGCTCTCGTAGACCATCTCCTCGTCGAGCTCGCCGACGCGCGTGCCGTCCGGGCAGGAACACACCGAACAGCCCTCGATCGGGGATCGTGCCCGCCGTTGGTCACCGCCAACCGCTTCGAACCGTCGCGGGCGCGCAGCGCTGCGTTGACGCGGTCCCAGACGATCCGCGGTCGCAGCTCGGCGAACTCCTCGCTCGGATAGCGCCCGGAGAGCAGGTCGAGCACGTTGACGAGCAGCTCGTCGGACAGCTCGGCGAAGCCGGCGCTGCGCCGGACGAGGGCGCTGACCTCCTCCACGCTGCGTTCACCGGCGGCGACGTGGGCGACGATCTGCTGGGCGAGGACGTCGAGCGGATTGCGCAGGTAGCGGGTGCTCTCGATCTCCCCGTCGTGCATCCGCCGGGTGACCACCGCCGCCTCGAGGAGATCGCCACGGTGCTTGGGGAAGATCTTGCCCCGGCTCGGTTCGCCGACGGAGTGGCCGGCTCGGCCGATCCGCTGCAGCCCGCGGCTCACCGCCCCGGGTGACTCGACCTGGATCACCAGATCGACCGCCCCCATGTCGATGCCCAGCTCGAGGCGGGACGTGGCCACGAAGGCGCGCAACTTGCCCTGCTTGAGCTGGTCCTCGATGATCACCCGCTGTTCGCGGGCGAGCGAGCCGTGATGGGCTTTGACCAACTCCCCTGCACCGCCATCGATCGCCGCGGTGTCGATCCGTCGTTCTCCGCCTGTTCGTTGAGCCGGGCGGCGAGCCGTTCGGCGCCACGCCGGGCGTTGCAGAAGATGATCGTCGAACGGTGGGCGAGGACGAGTTCGAGGATCTTGGGGTAGATGCTCGGCCAGATGCTCGTGCGCTGCGGGGACATCACCCCGCCACCGGCTCCGCCGGCCGGCCCTGTGGTCCGGCCTCTGCGTTGCGGGCGAGGTCGCCCATGTCCTCGACCGGGACGACGACCTCGATCTCCAGCGGCTTGCGGATCCCGGCGTCGACGATCGTCACCGGGCGCGGCTGTCCCGGGGCGGCGAAGCCGCCGAGGAAGCGGGCGATCTCTGCCAACGGCCGCTGGGTGGCGGAGAGCCCGATCCGCTGCGGCGAGGTCGGCGCAGAGCTCCTCCAACCGCTCCATCGAGAGCATCAGATGCGCGCCGCGCTTGGTCGGGGCCAGGGCGTGGATCTCGTCGACGATCACCGTCTCGATCCCGGCGAGGGTCGTCGCCGCGTTCGAGGTGAGCATCAGGTAGAGGCTCTCCGGGGTGGTGATCAACAGATCCGGCGGCCGGCGGATCAGCTGCTGACGTTCCTTGGCGCTGGTGTCGCCGGTGCGCAACCCGATCACCGGTTCGACGTGGGGCACGCCGAGCCGTTCGGCGGCGAGCTTGATCCCCTGCAACGGGGCGCGCAGGTTCTTCTCGACGTCGAAGGCGAGGGCGCGCAGCGGAGAGAGGTACAGCACCCGCGTCCGTTGCTCTTTCGGCGGGAGCGGGGTGGTGACCAGCCTGTCGATCGCCGAGAGGAAGGCCGTCAGCGTCTTGCCGGACCCGGTCGGGGCGCAGATCAAGGTGTGTTGACCGCTGGTGATCGCCGGCCAGCCCTGCTGTTGGGCGGCGGTCGGCTCGGGGAAGTTGGTCGCGAACCATTCCCGCACCGCCGGAGAGAACCCTTCGAGCACCGGGTGGTCGGCCATCCTCGTCAACCTACCGAGGGGGTGTGTCGCTGCTCCGGGGTCACACCGGGGAGTCGGCGGTGATCCGGCCGGCGTCGAGCCGGAGGGTACGGGTGAGCCGGACGTGGTCGAGCAGGGCCCGGTCGTGGGTGACGAGCAGCACCGTCCCCTCGAACTCCTCCAGCGCGACCTCGAGCTGCTCGATCGCCGGGAGGTCGAGGTGGTTGGTCGGTTCGTCGAGCACCAGGCAGTTGGCGCCGTTGGCCATCAACAGGGCCATCGTCGCCCTCGTCCGCTCCCCCGGCGAGAGGGTTGCCGCCGACCGTTCGACGTGGTCGCCGACCAGCCCGAACTTGGCGAGCAGGGTGCGGGCGTCGGGCAGGTCGAGACCGGTCGCATCGTGGAACACCCGGACCAGCGGCCGATCCGCGTCGAGCTGCATCCGGGCCTGTTCGATCTCCCCGACGACCACCCCCGGTCCGAACCATCGCGACCCGCTCGACGGCGCACGCCTGCCGAGCAACAGATCGATCAGGGTCGACTTGCCCGACCCGTTCGGCCCGACGATCGCCACCCGCTCGCCGTAGCCGATCTCCAACTCGATCGGTCCGAGGGTGAACGAACCCCGCCCGACCTGGGCCTCGCTCAACCGGGCGACGACATCTCCGCTACGACCGGGCGAGCCGACCGTCAGCCGCAGCTGCCACGGCTCGCGCGGCTTGTCGACGGCCTCCAACCGCTCGATCGCCTTCTCCGTCCGGGCGGCGCGACCGGCGAGCTGCTCGGTCTGGTCGATCTTCCAGTTGCGGACGAACTTGTCGTTGTCGACCGGCTTGTTCTTCGCCCGCGACAATCCTTGCGAGGCCCACTCGCGCTCACGCTGCGCCCGCCCGGCGAGCGACTTGCGCTTCGTGTCGTAGTCCTCGAACCGTTCCCAGGCGTGCTCGCGGGCGAGCCGCCGCTCGACCCGGTACGCCGCCCAACCCCCCGAGAACAGCGTCGCCCGATGGGTGAACTCGTCGAGCTCGACGACGTCGGTGACGACATGGTCGAGGAACCGGCGGTCGTGGCTGACGAGCACCACCCCGGCCTCGAGCCCGTCGATCCACCGCTCCAACCGGGCGAGCCCGTCGAGGTCGAGGTCGTTGGTCGGTTCGTCGAGCAGGTACAGGTCATACCGGCTGAGCAGCAGGGCGGCGAGCCCGAGGCGGGCGGCCTCACCTCCCGAGAGGGTGGCCATCGGCTGGGCGAGCAGACGCTCGGTCAGGCCGAGTTCGGCGAGGACCTCACCGACGCGGGTCTCGAAATCCGCCGCGCCGAGCGCCAACCAGCGTTCGAGCGCGTCGGAGTAGCGCTCGTCCGCTCCGTCGGCCCCGCCGGCGAGGGCGGAGGTGGCCGCGTCGAGCTCGACATCGGCGGCACCGATCCCGGTCCGCCGGGCGAGGAACGCCGCCGCCGTCTCCTCCGACCGCTCGGGTTCCTGGGGCAGCAACCCGATCGTCGCCGAGCGTGGGCTGAGGGTGACCTTGCCCCGTTCGAGCCGGACGTCGCCGGCGAGTGCGGCGAGGAGGGTCGACTTGCCGACCCCGTTGGGGCCGATCAGGCCGATCCGCCGGCGCGGCGCGACGGTCATCTCGATCGCGTCGAGGACGAGCCGAGGACCGCGGTAGACGGTCAGGTCGGTGACATGGAGTGATGCGGCCAGGGGAGCTCCCTCAACGGTCGGGTCGGTGCGGCGAGGGCCGCGACGACGGACAGGACGGGGTTCACCAGCGGGTCACACGCCGATCAGTGTGCCAGAGGCCGCGGCGCGTTGCTCCGGCAATTCGGGGCGGGCAGACTCGAACGTCCCCCATGAGCACGACCCTCCGCCTCCGTCCCTGGCAGCGCGCGGCCTTCGACCGGTTCCAGGCCTCACCTGACGCCGATTTCCTCGCTGTCGCCACCCCCGGCGCAGGAAAGACGACCTTTGCCCTGGCCTGCGCCCGATGGGTGCTCGCCGGGCGGCGATGCCGGCTCGTGGTCGTCGCCCCGACGTCCCACCTCAAGCTGCAGTGGGCGGCGGCAGCGCATCGTCTTGGTCTCGAACTCGACCCCAACTGGTCGCCGGCGACCGGGCTCGCCCGCGACGTCCACGGGCTGGTCACGACCTACCAACAGCTCGCCACCGGTGACGCCGCGGGCAAGCTGCGCGGCCTCGCCGCCGACGCGTTCGTGATCCTCGACGAGGTCCACCACGCCGGCGACGAACGCGCCTGGGGAACCGGGATCCGCCAGGCGTTCGAGCTCAGCGCCCGCCGCCTGTCGCTCTCCGGGACCCCGTTCCGCAGCGACACGGCGGCGATCCCGTTCGTCCGCTACCGAGCCGAAGAAGCGGTTCCGGACTTCGAGTACGGCTACGCCGACACGCTGCGCGACGGCGGAGTCGTCCGCCCGGTGTACTTCCCCCGGATCGACGGACTGATGGAATGGACGGCCCCGGACGGCTCGCTCGAGTCGGCCACCTTCGACGATCCGCTCGACGCCGCCCGGGCCTCCCAGCGGCTGCGCACCGCGCTCAGCCTCGACGGCGACTGGCTCGCCCACGTCGTCGGACAGGCCCACGAGCGGCTCGGATGGATCCGCCGCGAACAGCCCGACGCCGGCGGTCTGGCGATCGCCACCGACCTCGACCACGCCAAGGGGATCGCCCGGCTGCTGCGCGACCGGTTCGACTCACCGGCGACCGTCGTCACCTCCGACGACCCGACGGCGTCGGCCCGGATCGCCGAGTTCGCCGGCGACACCCGGCCGTGGCTGGTCGCCGTTCGAATGGTCTCCGAGGGGGTCGACATCCCCCGCCTGCGGGTCGGCGTGTACGCGACGACGACGAGCACCGAACTGTTCTTCCGTCAGGCGGTCGGCCGGTTCGTCCGCTGGACCTCGGGGACCTCTCGCCAGAAGGCCTACGTCTACCTTCCCGACGACCCCCGGTTGCGCTCGCACGCGTTCCAGATCGCCGATGCCCGCCGCCACGTGCTGCGCCGGGCGAGCGAGGATCTCGACGAGCAGTTCCGCCGGGAACCCGATCAGGAAGCCGCCGCCGGCGAGTTCGACCAGCTCACCGACGAGCAGCTGTCGTTGTTCTCGGTGGTCTCGTCGGTGGCCACCGGGATCAAGGTCCACGCCTTCACCGAGCAGGGGATGTCGGTGTTCGACGATGAGCCGGACATCCCCGAGCCGATCTTCGACGACGACGAACTCGCTGCCCTCGCCGTCGACCTCCCCGATGTGCCGACCGAAGCCGGCCACGTCCGCGGCGGGGCGCTGAGCGTCGTCGAGCAGAAAGACGACCTGCGGGCGCGCAACGCCGTCGTCGCCCTCCGGCTGGTCGATCTCACCGGCTGGAACCATGCCAAGGTCAACGCCGAGATGAACCGTCTCGCCGGGGTGACGAAGGTGGCGACGGCGACCACCGATCAGTTGGAGCGCCGGTTGCGCTATGCCGAGTCGTGGGTCCGCCGGTTGCGTTCGGCCTCGCCGAGGATCCGTGAGCCGCGGTCGTAGGTGAGGTAGTTCCACGCCCAGTTGACGACCACGGTGGCCCGGTTGCGGAACCCGATCAGGTACAGCAGGTGCAGCCCGAGCCAGGCGAACCAGCCGAGCGGACCGTGCAGCCGCCAGCCGTTGGGGAACTCGGCGATCGCCTCGTGCCGCCCGATCGTCGCCATCGATCCCTTGTCGTGGTAGCGGAACGCCTCCGTCGGCAATCCGGCGAGGCGCCGGAGGATCTGCGCCGCCGCGTGCTTCCCGCCCTGGATCGCCGGTTGGGCGACCTGCGGCAGCACCCGGCCGGCGTCGTCCCCGCCACGACTGGCGGCGATGTCACCGACGGCGAAGACCTCCGGATGCCCCGGGATCGACAGATCCGGTTCGACGACCAGCCGTCCGCCACCGACCCGCTCGACGGGGAGCGCCTGGGCGAGCGGGCTGGCCTCGACCCCGGCGGCCCAGACGATCGTCGACGCCTCGATCCGCCGGCCATCGGCGAGGACGACGACGCCCGGTTCGATCCGCTCGACCCCGGCGCCGGTGATCACCTCCACCCCACGGCGGGTCAGCGTCGCCCTCGCCCGATCGGAGGAGACCGGATGGAACGGGGACAACAGCCGCTCGGCCGCCTCGATCAGCACCACCCGCGCCTGCCCGACGGCGAGATCGCCTGCATCGCGGGCGAGGACCATCGTGAACAACTCGATCAACCCGCCGGCGAGCTCGACCCCGGTCGGACCGCCGCCGCAGATCGCGATCGTCAGCAACCCCTCCGGCGGGTTGCCGCCGGCGGCGACGGCCCGCTCGAACCGGTCGAGCACGGTGGCCCGGATCTCGAGTGCGTCGTCGAGGTTCTTCAGCCCGATCGCGTGCTCGGCCACGCCGGGGACACCGAACGTCGACGAGACCGCCCCGGCGGCGATCACCAGCTGGTCGTAGCCGAGCGGCTCGCCCCGGTCGGTGTGCACCAGCCGCCGTTCGAGGTCGATCGAGCCGACCCTCGCCATCCTGAACGTGACGTTGGGTTGGCGACGGAAGATCCCGCGCACCGCGTGGGCGATGTCGTCGGCGCCGAGCCCGGCGGTGGCGACCTGGTAGAGCAGCGGTTGGAAGGTGTGGAAGTTGTTGGCGTCGACGATCGTGACATCGACCGCGCCAGCGCGCAGCGCGCGAGCCGCAGCCAGCCCGCCGAAACCGGCGCCGATCACGACCACCTGCGGTCTCGGACCCATCGCGACAACGGTAATCGGCCGGGTGTCGGGCGGATCCGGTGGATACGCTCCGCCACCCATGCCCCGTCTCGCCGTCGTGCTCGCCGTCGCAGTGCTGCTGTCGACGGGTTGCGCCTCGACGACGCTCGACGAATCGGCGCCGGTGGCGTCTGGCGGGGAGACGACGACCACCGCCCCCGCTCCCGAAGGGGTCACGGCGACACTCGAGGAGTTGCTCGCCCTCACCCTCGATCTCGGCGACCGGATCGTCGAGGGCGGCTCCGCCGACGATCTCACCCTCGCCCGGATCCAAGCGCTGTGGGCGGCGATCGGTGAGCAGGTCGAGGACACCGATCCGGCGACCTTCCGCAACCTCGACCGGGAGTTCACCCGCCTGGTCAAAGCGGTCGGTCGGGTCCGCCCGGCGGATGCCGACAAGGCGGCGCGCGATCTCGGGGTGTTGATCCCGGCGTTCCTCGCCGAGCACTCGCCGGGCTGAGCGTGAACCGGTGACCCCGGAGCTCCGGCGGTCGATCCGCCGGCAGTCGATCTCGATCGCGCTGGCGGTGATCCCGTTCGGGGTCGCCTTCGGTGTGTCCTGTGCCCGAGCGGGGCTCGGGGTGGCGGAGGCGACCGGCTTCTCCGCCCTGGTGTTCACCGGCGGCACCCAGTTCGCGGCGGTGAAGGTGCTGACCGACGGCGGCGGCGCGCTCGCCGCGTTGACCGCTGGATGGCTGCTCTCGATCCGTTCGCTCGCCTATGGCGTGGTGATGGCACCGGCGCTCGGCGAACGACCACGGTGGTGGCGGGCGTTGGCGTCGCAGCTGATGATCGACGAGACGATGGCCGTCGGTTCGGCGCAGACCGAGCGCGACGCGCAACGCTACGGCTACGTGTTCACCGGGGTGGTGTTGTTCATCGCCTGGAACGCCTCGACGGTCGTCGGCGTGCTGGCCTCGGGGGCGGGCGACCTGGTCGAACGGTGGGGGGTCGACGCGACGATCCCTGCCGCCTTCCTCGCCCTCGTCTGGCCTCGGCTGCGCGACCCCGCCCAACGTCCGGTGGTCCTCGGCGGGGCGGTGATCTCGCTGGCGCTGGTCCCGATCGCCCCCGCCGGGATCCCGATCGTCGCCGCCGGTGGGGCGGCAATGCTCGGGTGGCGACGGCGATGAGCACCGCCTGGACGGTGATCCTCGGGCTGTTCGTCGGGGTCTACGCGCTGAAAGCGGCCGGTCCCCTGCTGCTCGGCCGACGCCGCCTGCCGCTGTGGGTGCTGCGGTCGACCACGCTCCTGCCGGCGGCGCTGCTCGCCGCGCTCGTCGCCACCGCCACCTTCGCCGACGGCGCGTCGCTCGAGGTCGATGCCCGCGTCGTCGGTGTCGTCGCCGCGGCGGTGGCCCTCTGGCGACGGGCGAGCTTCGTCGTCGTCGTCCTCGTCGCCGCCGCCGCGACCGCCGCCGCCCGCGCCCTCGTCTGAGATCGGGCGCGGGCCGGCGGCGACCAGGTCAGAGGTAGTAGCCGGTGATGTCGATGATCACGTGGGTCGAGCCGGTCTGGTCGCCACACCAGACCTTCACCTGACGGCTGGCGTCGAGCTTGATCACGCCACCGTTGGCGACGCTCTCGCCGGTGCCGAAGTTGATCGCCGAGGCGGTGAAGGTGGTCGCGTCGCCGGGGGTGACGGCGAGGAAGTTCGGACCGGTCGTGCCGGTGGCGGTGAGGTTGTAGGTCACCGCCGTCGCCCCGGCGGGTACGGCGTCGACGAGGTTGACCGCACCGATCGCGTCGTGTCCGTCCTTGATCGAGATCACCCGGCTCGAGTTGCGTGCCAGCACGCCGTTGACCGGGTACGCCGTCATCCGGCTGTCGTAGGCCCGCACCGGGCTGATCGGGGTGAACACCGACGGTCCACCGGTGTAGCCGATCCGCACCCCGTACAGCTTCTGGGTCGCCCCGGTGCCTTCGACATTGGCCTCGACGCTGTACTGGCGGTCGGCGAGGACGGTCGCCTCGGTGCCGATGATCACCCCGGAGGTGACCGCTCCGCCGGTCCCGCTCGGAGCATCGGGAGTACCGGCGGGAATCGTCGCCGTCGCCACGTCGGTGCCGCCGGCGCCGTCGATCCGGTAGCTGCGCAGCTCGACCGGCAGCGCGCCGGCGGCGGTGTTCTTGGCCCACACCGAGAACTCGGTGATCACCGCCCCGACCGGCAGCTTGAGCCCGGACGAGACGAGGTAGGCGGTGGTCGTCGGGTACACGCCACCGACGAACTCGCGAGCGACGTTGTTGTTGGTGAAGAAGTCGAAGATCCCGACGACGACGTACTTCACCCCGGGGGTGACCGGCGGGACGACGTTGGGCACGCCGGCCCCGTTCGCCCGCCCCGAGCCATCGGCACCGAGGTGTCCGTCCGCCGCCGATGCATGCCCTCCCTCCCAGGCGGCTGCACCGAGCACGCCGAGGCCTGCACCGATGCCGAAGATCTGGCGCCGGCTCAAGCCGGTCGACTCATGCGTGGTTGGGTTGTCCTGCTGCTCACCATTCATGAGCAGAGAGCATTGCAGTTCGATGACGACCGGGGGACGCGATCCGGCCGTCAGTGGGTCTCGCCGCGCCACAACGGGGTGCGGGGGAGATCGAAGCTGGCGGTCATCGCCTTGCCGGCGATCGCGGCGAAGGCCATCGGCGCCCACCAAGCGGCACCGGCGGTGCGCTCCGGAAGAGCGTCGGCGGCGAACCACGCAGCACCGGCGGTCTCCAGCGGATGGGGCTGCAACGTCCCGCCGATCGCCCGGCAGTGGAACAGGATCATGTACATCGCGAACCGGCTGAAGCCCATCCGCTGGCCGTCGATCACGCCGAGCAACTGGACCGGCTCGGCGACGATCCCGGTCTCCTCCTCGACCTCCTTGATCGCCACCTCCGAAGCGGAGTACCCGACGTCTGCCCACCCGGTCGGATACAGCCAGATCCCGGAGTCGGCCCGTTGGACGAGGAGGATCTCGCCGGCGTCGTTACCGCAGATCGCGCCGACGGCAACCTTCGGGGTGA
Source organism: uncultured Actinomycetes bacterium (assembly GCA_963754705.1). Lineage (GTDB taxonomy): Bacteria > Actinomycetota > Acidimicrobiia > Acidimicrobiales > Ilumatobacteraceae > JAWKHV01. The sequence goes on from CAVWGZ010000002.1 coordinate 51,111, forward strand.
CGTAGCCGGGCACGCCTTCGCCGATCGACTCCATCCACTCGATCAGGAACGTCTCCTGGGCGTAGTGGTCGTGGGCACGGACCACCTCCAACGCGTCGTCGGCGGCGACCTTGATGTCGGCGGCGACCTTGAGCACCTCCTCGTAGCGCTCGCGCTCGTAGAGGCTCTCGGTGAATCCCATCCCGGTCCGGGCGATCGCCGCCAACGTCTCGCTCCAACGCACGAGGTCGCGGGTGAAGTCGGAGGGGCCGATCGAGGACCCAGCGCCGTCGATCAACTCACCGGGATCGTCGCCAGCCATCGACGGCGAACCTAACCGACGGCGTGGAACAGCGCCCGCTCGATCTCGGCCAGGTAGGTCGCGTCCTCGACCTTGTTCCCGTCGCAGCGGACGTAGAAGGTGTCGACGACCTCGTCACCGAGGGTCTGGACCTTGGCGTGGCGGATGTCGAGGGCGAGCTCGGAGAGCGCCTTGGTGATCCGGTAGAGCACCCCGATCGAATCGGGGGCGCGGACCTCGATCACCGTCGCATCGGCGGAGCCGTCGTTGTCCAGCCGGACCGTCGCCGGGGCGACGACCGCCGCCGTGCGGCGTCGCCGTCGATAGACCCGGCGACGCTCGGCGAGGCGGGCCTCGATCGCCAATCGGCCGACCAGGGCGCGCTCGAGATCGGCGATCACCACCGTCCACTCGACCGCGTTCGGCGGGCGGTAGACACGCAGCTCGTTGGCCGCCATGCCGTGTTCGTCGGAGTAGGCCTCGGCGGCGAGGACCCCGAGCCCGTGCAGGCTGAGCACCCCGGCGACGCCGGAGAACAGCCCGGGCCGGTCGGGAGCGACCGTCACCAGCCGGTCGCCGTCGACGAGCACGTGGATGCCACCGCGAGCCATCAAGGTCAGCACGTGCGCGCCGGGGAACAGCCGCCAGGTGACCTCGCTGACGTCACCGCCGCCGAGCACATGGCCGACCCGCTCGACGAGCCGGCCGACGAGCTCGGCCTTCCACGATCCCCACGCCGAGGGACCGGTGGCGAGCGAGTCGGCCTCGGTCAGGGCGTGGAGCAGTTCGAGCACGAGCGGCGAACGGACCGCCTCGGCGACGGCCGAGATCGTGGTGTCGTCGGCGAGATCTCGGCGCGTCGCCACGTCGGGGAGCAGCAGGTGGTGGCGGACGAGGTCGACGACGATCGCCGAGTCGACCGGGCCGAGCCCGAGGCGCGGGCAGATCGAGCCGGCGAGGAGCACTCCGGCGTCGGTGTGGTCGCCGGGCTGGCCCTTGCCGAGGTCGTGGAACAGGGCGCCGAGGACGAGCAGGTCGGGGCGCGAGACCCGCTCGGCGAGATCGGCGGCGTTGGCCACCGCCTCGAGCAGGTGTCGATCGACGGTGAACCGGTGATACGCGTTGCGTTGCGGCAGATTGCGGACCAGCCCCCACTCCGGCAAGAGGCGCACGAGCAGGCCGCGCTGGTCGAGCGCCTCGATCGGGGCGATCGCCGAATGGCCCTCGAGGAGCAGGGCGACGAACTCGCCGAGGGCACCGACCGGCCAGGTCTCGGTGAACCGGGGGAGGTGGGCGACGAGCCGGTCGAGTGTCTCGCGTCCGATCGGCGCGCCGTGGCGAGCAGCGGCTGTCGCCACCCGGCAGACGAGCACCGGATCGGAGGCGGGTTCGGCGGTGGCCGACAGCTGGATCTCGCCGCTGCGCAGCTCGACCCCGGGCGCGATCGGACGGTCGGCGACCCGCCGCAGCCGGCCGTTCGAGCGACGCACTCCCGACCAGGTCTCCCCCGCGATCCACCCGACCGATCTGCCGCAGCGCGAGATCGCCTGCATCATCTCGGTCGCGCTGTCGTAGGCCGCTCCGGCGGCGACGGCGTCCTGGTCCTCGAGGCGGAGCACGTCGCCGGGCCGTCCGGCGGCGCGGTGGAGGGCGACGCGCACCCGCAGCAGGACCAGCTGGACCGCGGCCAGCGCGTCCTGGTCGGGGCCGTCGAGCTCGAGCCCGGCGAGCCTGCCCCAGCCGAGGGCCTGGACGTCGCGCAGCCCTCCCGGGCCTTCTTTCAGGTCCGGTTCGAGGGCGAAGGCGACGTCCCCGTCGGGGAGCTGGGCGTGCGCCGGGAGCACCGGCCGGTCCCTGCGGGCGGCGAGCTCGGCGAGCCACCGGTCGGAGTTCTTGCGCCAGCTGTCCAGCGCCCCGCGGGTGAGCTGTTCGGCGGTGGCCGGGTCGCCGGCGATCAACCGCGTGCTCAACTGCGAGGTGGCCACGTCGAGTTCGCTCGACGCCAGGCGCAACGCCTCTTTGACGGTGAACACGCCGTGGCCGAGCTTCACCCCACCGTCCCACAGCGGATACCACAGCCGGGGGGCGAGTTCGTCGACCTGCCGGCGCGGCTCGTGGAGGAGGAGGACGTCGAGGTCGCTGAACGGAGCGAGCTGCCCGGTGCCGTACCCGCCGGTGGCGACGAGGGCGAGCCCGTCGAGATCCTTCTGGCGCATCCCTTCGGTCGCCTCGGCGAAGATCGTCGCCAGCCATTGGTCGGTGGTGTCGCTCAGCGCCCGACAGAACTCGAGCCCGCCGAGCGGCGAGGACTCGATCATCGTCCGCCGTTGTGCCGTGTGACCGGCGCTCATCGGCGGCCTTCCGCCCGGCGGCGGTCGAGCACGGTCTTGGCCTTCCACGCCCCCCAGACGATCCCCGGTTCGTGGACCGACTCGTCGATGTCGCGCCAGGTCGCCGGACCGAGGCCGTAGACGTCGTCGGGGAAGGCCTGCTCCTCGAACGGATCGCGCCGCACGGCCGGCACCCCGAGCTCGGCGAGCAGCGCGGTCGGGAAGCGGACCGCGGCGCGCAGCACGGCGAGCGGATTGCTCCGTTGCCGATCGACGTCGATCGCCAGGAACCGCGCGAGTTCGCCGCTGACCCACCCACGGGTGGTCTCGGCGACCTGTTCCACCCGCCGCCGGCGGTGGTCGTCGAGCTCCAACCCGGCCGCGGCGGTGAGCTGGAACACCCGGCGGGCGACCCACGGGGCGACCGCTGCGTCGACCGCGGCGGCCAGCGCGTCGGCGTAGGGATTCACCGGGTCTGCCCTCAGCTCATCCATCGACGATCGTCAGCCGGATCCGCTTGTTGCCCTTGCCCTTGTTCTCCGTCTTGAGCACCCGGATCCGGCCGACCTCGCCGGTGCTGCGGACGTGGGTCCCGCCGTCGGCCTGCTTGTCGAGGCCGACGATGTCGACGACCCGGATCTCGCTGACCGACTCGGGGATCATGCTCACCTTGGTCCGGATCAGGTCCTCGTCGACGACCGCCGTGTCGCGCGGGAGGAAGCCGACCTCGATCGGGCGGTCAGCGGCGAGCTCGGCGTTGACCAGCGTCTCCACCAACGAACCGAACCCCTCCGGCAGCGGATCGAACTCGAAGTCCATCCGGGCGTTGAGCGGCTCCATGTTCCCGCCGGTGACCGGCACCCGCCATTCGTTCCAGATCACGCCACAGAGCACGTGGAGGGCGGTGTGGGTGCGCATCAGGGCGTGGCGCCGGTCCCAGTCGACGGCCCCGTCGACCGCTGCTCCGAGGTCGGGCACCGGCCCGTCGAGCGTGTGCCAGACCTCGTCGCCGTCCTTGCGCACGTCGATCACCGCCGCCTCGCCGAGGCGGCCGGTGTCGTGCGGTTGACCGCCGCCGGTCGGGGAGAAGGCGGTGCGATCGAGCGCGACCCGCTGCCCGTCGACGGCGACCACGGTCGCGCTGAACGTCGTCAGGTATGCGTCGCGCAGATAGAGCAGTTCGGCCATCGACTCCATTCTGCTCCCCTTCGGCGGCCGCTTCGCTGCCGGCCTGAGCGGATCGTCCTGCCGCCGTATGCTGGCAGCGCATGAGGCGGACGGTCGGTGCTGGGGTGGCGGCGGCGCTGCTCGCACTCGTCGCCTGTTCCGGCGACGACACCCCGGACGTCGCGGTCACCGTCAACACCCCCGCCCCGACCACCACCAGCCCGCCCGACGGCGTGCTCCGGATCGGTCTGCTGCTCCCCCAGACAGGACCGGGTGCGTCGCTCGGCGCGTCGCTGATCGCCGGCGCCCAACTCGCCGCCGACCAGATCAATGCCGCCGACGGCGTCAACGGTCGCGGGCTGATGATCCTCATCCGCGACGAGGGGGCGACGTCGGCCACCGCGGCGGGATCGCTCGACGAGCTGATCGAGAACCGGGTCGACGCGGTCGTCGGGCCGGCGTCGTCGCGGATCGCGTTGGAGATCCTCGGACGGGCGGTCAGCGCCCGACTCGCGGTCTGTTCGCCGACCAACACCGCGATCGGGCTGACCTCGTTCCCCGACGACGGCCTCTACTTCCGGACGATCCCGTCGGATGCGCTGCAGGCGGTGGCGATGGCGGCGGCGATCGAGCGGACCGGCGCGGTCAGCGCGGCGGTGCTCGCCCCCGACGACGACTTCGGCGAGCAGTTCGCCGACCGACTCAGTCGCGCCCTGATCGCCCGCGGTCTGACGGTCAGCGGCTTCTGGCGGTACGACTCGGTCAACGACGACCTCGGCGAGATCGCCGCCATCGCCGCCGGCAGCGGCGCGGAGAACTTCGCCCTCGTCGGAACCGGCGACGGTGGGGCGGCGATGCTCGGCGCCCTGCGCAACGCGGAGGTCGACGGGGAGGCGATTCTGGTCAACGACGCGATGCGCTCACCGTCGGTGATCGCCGCTCTCGGCGACACGGCCTCGAGCCAGCTCGCGGGCGTGCGCGGCACCGCGCCGCTGAGCGCGTCCGGATCGGAGCAGTTCGAGGCCCGCCTCGCCGCCGCCAGCCCGGGCGTGGCCGACAACTACGCCGCCTACGCCTACGACTGCGTCAATCTGATCGCCCTCGCCGCGGCCGCCGCCGACTCTGACGTCCCCGCCCGGTTCACCCAGCAGCTGACCGGGATCAGCACCAGTGGCGACCTCTGCGACTCCTATGTCGAGTGTGTCGGCGGACTCGAGGCCGGCCGCAACATCAACCTGTTCGGGGCCAGCGGCGAACTCGACCTCGACAACGCCGGCGACGTGCTCACCAGCGAGTACCGCACGTTCACCTTCGACGGGCGGTCGAACCCGATCGACGACGGGCGCATCGCCGTCCCCTAGCTCGCCCCTGGCTCCGCCCGGCTCTCGTGATCGGTCAGGCGTGGAGCTCGTCGAGGGTGGTGACGAACCCGGCGTAGAACGGCCCGAACTCGGCGTAGACCGCCGATGCCTGATCGAAGCGCATCGTGTAGACGACCTCCTTCAGGTCGTCGGGGCGCTGGGCGAAGAGCGTCACCCCCCACTCGAAGTCGTCGATCCCGGTCGAGCCGGTGATCAACTGCACGACCCGGCCGGCGAACCGGCGCCCGCTCGTGCCGTGCTCGTGCATCAGCGCCTTGCGCTCCTCGAACGGCAAGGTGAACCAGTTCGATCCGTCACCGCGTCGCTTCGACATCGGGTAGAAGCAGAACGCCGGCTTGCCCTCCGGCGGGAGCTGCGGATAGAGCCGCGGTCGGAGCATCTCCTCCGGCATCCCCTGGGCGTACTCGGAGACCTCCGTCAGCGACACGTAGGAGTCGACCACCTCGTACCCGGCGGCCTGCAGCGCGCTCTGCAGCCGGCGCAGCACCCGCCAATCGGGACCGAGGGCGACGAACGCCGCATCGCACTTGTGACCGAGGATCGAGGCGGTGATCACCTGGTGCTCGGCGTCGACCGTGGACTTCACCGCCGCGGAGACCGCCTCGCGGTCGAGCCGGGCGGTCGGCTTGCAGAACAGGTGGAGGACGCACCACCCGACGGACGGACTGACCGGTTCGCTCATCCCCTCAGGCTAGTGCCGGGGGTCAGCCGGGCTCCGGTGAGGGACGCTCCGGGGCGTAGAGGTTGAATCGGCCGGGGCGGACGAAACCGGCGAGGGTCATCCCGGCGCTGCGGGCGGTGGCCACCGCCAGCGAGGTCGGGGCGCTGACCGCGACGACGGTGCCGAACCCCGCCGCCCACGCCTTCTGGACCATCTCGAAGCTCGCCCTGCCGGAGACGAACAGCCCGAGATCGTGTGCCGGCAGGCGCCCGTCGAGGAGCAGCCGCCCGACGACCTTGTCGACCGCGTTGTGCCGACCGACGTCCTCGCGGACGAGCTCGATCGTCCCGTCGGGCCCGAACGCAGCGGCGGCGTGGACCGCTCCGGTCGAGTCGAACAGCGCTTGGCCGTCGAGGGCCCGCTCGGGGATCGTGGCGATCACCGGCCAGGGGATCCTGGCGAGGACGGTCGGCTCGAACGGCGTCAGCCGATCGGTCAGCTCGGCGATCGCGGTCGAACCGCACAACCCGCAGCTGGACGAGGTCGTCCCCAACCGGGGCACCGGCGGCGGAGCCAGGCCACCGGTGTCGACGGTGACGACGTTGAACTCGCTGTCGAGCGCCGATCCGGTGGCGCAGTAGCGCACGCCGCGAACCGTGGCCCCGCCGAACAGACCCTCGCCGTGGCAGAAGCCGACGGCGAGCTCGAAATCGTGACCGGGGGTGCGCATCGTCGTCGAGACCAGCGTGGCGTCGAGCTGGATCTCCATCGGTTCCTCGACCGCCAGCTCGTCGGGTGACCGACGATGGATCTCGCCCTCGACGCGGGTGACGAGCAGCCGCTCGGACCGACGCTTGCCCATCGGCGTCACGCTACCGGCGCTCGCGGGACGCGCCCGCGAGCGCTGCTCGCAGCTACGGTGCTGCCCGTGGCAACCGTCCTTGCACCAGGCCAGCCGACCGATGCGCGGATCCTCGCAGCGGAGACGATCGGCACCGCGATCCTCGTCGTCGGCGGGCTCGGCGCCGGGGTGCTCGGCGACGGGATCGGCTCGCTCGGCATCGCCATCGCCTTCGGGCTGGCCTTGATCGTCGCCGTCGTCGCCGTCGGCCACGCCTCCGGTGCGCACGTCAATCCGGCCGTCTCGGTGGCGATGGTCCTCGCCGGCAGGACCCGGCCGAAGGCCCTCCCCTTCTACCTCATCGGCCAGCTGCTCGGCGCCGTTCTCGGTGGGTTGGCGGTGTGGGGCATCGCCTCGGGGATCGACGGGTTCGACGCGACCAACAACTTCCGTCAGAACGGATGGGGTGACTTCAGTCCCGGCGGCTACGGGATCGGCGCGGTGATCGTCGTCGAGTTGCTGTTCACCGCCCTGTGGGTGCTGGCCGTGCTGTCCACCGAACATCGTCAGGTCTCCGCCGGGACGGCAGTGCTCGCCGTCGGGCTGACGGTGACGCTCGCCCACCTCGTCACCCTCCCGATCGACAACACCGGGATCAACCCGGTCCGCTCGATCGCCGAGCGCGATCTTCGCCGGCGGCGACGCGCTCGGCCAGCTGTGGCTGTTCGTCCTCGTCCCGTTGGTCGGCGGGGTGATCGGCGTGTTCCTCTGGCTCGCCGTCGATGACGCGACGCTGGAGAGCACCCTGCTGTTCGAGCCCGGTCTGGCCCAGGCCAGGGACATCGCCGAGAACGTCGTCGACGAGGTCGTCGAGGAGATCGAATCGCTCGAGGATGGGCGCTGACCTGCTGCGTCAGACGCCGGGTGCAACGATGCGGGGGTGGACATCCCGCAACCGCCTCCTCCGTCACCGCTGATCCCCCCGCCGCCCGACCGCCGCTGGTGGTGGATCGGTGGCGGCATCGCCGCCGCGCTGATCGTGGTGATCGTGCTCGTCCTCGCCCTCGCCGGCGGTGACGACGACACCTCGGTGACCACCGGGACGACCGACTCGGTCCCCGCCTTCTCCGTCGCCACCACCGTCGCCACGACCACTGCACCGACGACCGCCGCACCGACCACCGAGGCGCCGACCACGGCACCGTCGACGGTTCCGCCGACCACCGCAGCGGAGACGACGGTCGCCGAGACGACCTCGACGACGGTCGCCGAGCGGCCGGTCTCCGTGCTCGTCGCCGGGGAGACGGGGATCGTCGAGATCACCGGCGGCCAGCGCACCGTGCTCGCCGGCGACCGCGCCTCGGTCGCCGTCGAGCTCGACGGGACGGTCTATTTCCAGACTTCCAGCGCTCGAGTCTCCCCCGAGGGAGACGGTCCGGACACCGCGATCCACTGGATCGATCCGAGCGGGGTGAAGACGCTGCTCACCCCGGCCCAAGGCGAGTCGCTCGTGCTCCACGACGGGGCGATCGCCGCCGACGGCCATCCGAAGCTGCTCTACAGCATCTGGCGCGGCTACGGCCCGCCCGCCGAGGGCAACGACGATCCGGAGAGCGAGCAGCTCTACCTCTACGACGTGACCACGGCCAGCTCGACCGTTCTCGGCGAGATCGGTGGTTGGGAGTACGGCACGAGCCGGTTGACCCTCGCCGCCGACATCGTCGTCGGCACGTGGAGCGCCGAGGCCAGCCATGGGCTGCTGCTCTACGACCACGCCGGCGTCGACCGTTCGGACCCGGCGAAGTACTCGCTCGACAGCGAGTACTTCGACTGCAACGACTGCCCGCTGGCGTTCGGCACCGACGCGCTCGGCGGACGCCTTGCCTGGGTCGACAATGGACGGTTGATCGTCGTCGATCGAGCCTCGGCAGCGCAGCTCAACAATGTCCCGGTCCCGCCGGACTACTACCGCGATCTCCGCCTCAGCGGCCACTGGGTGCTGCTCAACCGATTCGAGCTGCCGGCGCTGCTGGTCGATCTGAACACCGGGGCGATCACCGAGCTCGCCGACCTCGGCGCTGCCAGCTTCAGCTGACCTCGCCGCGGACGCGGCGATGGCCGGCCCTCGGGGGGCCGGCCATCGTTCGGATCGGATCGTGAGGGCGACTCGGTCGCCCGGCGATCAGAAGTCTTCCATGCCTCCGCCGGGCATCGCCGGGGCGTCCTTCTCCGGCTTGTCGGCGACGACGGCCTCGGTCGTCAGGAACAGCGCAGCGATCGAGGCTGCGTTCTGCAGCGCAGAGCGGGTCACCTTGGCGGCGTCGATCACGCCGAGCTTGACGAGATCCTCGTACTCGCCGGTGGCGGCGTTGAGCCCTTCGTTGCCGGTCAGGTTGCGCACCCGCTCGACCACGACGCCACCCTCGAGCCCGGCGTTCTCGGCGATCTGCTTCAGCGGGGCCTCGAGCGACTTGGCGACGATCCGTGCGCCCGTCGCCTCGTCACCGCTGAGCCCGTCGGCCGCGGCATATGCCGCGGTCTGGGCACGGAGCAGGGCGACGCCCCCGCCGGGGACCACACCCTCTTCGATCGCAGCCTTGGTCGTCGAGACCGCGTCCTCGATCCGGTGCTTCTTCTCCTTCAGCTCGACCTCGGTGGCCGCGCCGACCTTGAGCACGGCGACACCACCGGAGAGCTTGGCCAGCCGCTCCTGCAGCTTCTCCCGGTCGTAGTCGGAGTCGGTGTTCTCGATCTCGGTCTTGATCTGGCTGATCCGACCCTTGAGATCGTTCTCGTCACCGCCACCTTCGACGATCGTCGTCTCGTCCTTGGTGATGATCACCTTCTTCGCCTTACCGAGCAGGTCGAGCGTCGCACCGTCGAGCTTGAGGCCGACCTCCTCGGAGATCACCTGGCCGCCGGTGAGAATGGCGATGTCCTGGAGGATCGCCTTGCGCCGCTCGCCGAAGCCGGGGGCCTTGACCGCAGCCGACTTGAACGTGCCGCGGATCTTGTTGACGACGAGCGTGGCGAGCGCCTCGCCCTCGACGTCCTCGGCGATGATCACCAGCGGACGGGCCGACTGCATCACCTTTTCGAGCACCGGCAGCAGATCGCGGACCGAGGAGATCTTCGACGAGACGAGCAGGACGTAGGCGTCGTCGAGGACGGCTTCCATCCGCTCGGTGTCGGTGGCGAAGTAGGGCGAGATGTAGCCCTTGTCGAACCGCATCCCCTCGACCAGGTCGAGCTCCATCCCGAAGGTCTGGCTCTCCTCGACGGTGATCACGCCGTCCTTGCCGACCTTGTCGATCGCCTCCGAGATCAGCTGACCGATCTCCGGATCGGCGGCGGAGATCGCCGCCACCTGCGAGATCTGGTCCTTCGAGTCGACTTCCTTGGCGAGCTCCTTGATGCTCCCCACGGCGGCCTCGACGGCAGCTTCGATACCGCGCTTGAGGCCGGTCGGGTTGGCCCCGGCGGCGACGTTGCGCAGCCCTTCGCGGACCAACGCCCAGGCGAGCACGGTCGCCGTCGTCGTGCCGTCACCGGCGACGTCGTCGGTCTTCTTGGCGACTTCCTTGACGAGTTCCGCGCCGATCTTCTCGTACGGATCCTCGAGCTCGATCTCTTTGGCGATCGAGACGCCGTCGTTGGTGATCGTGGGAGCGCCCCACTTCTTTTCCAGCACGACGTTGCGGCCCTTCGGGCCGAGCGTGACGCGTACGGCGTCGGCGAGCTTGTTCATCCCGGCCTCGAGACCACGACGAGCCTGCTCGTCAAAGGCGATGATCTTCGGCATCTTGCTGTCCTCCGTTGACAACTTCCGCGTTCGCACTCGGGTGTGGCGAGTGCTAGCACTCTAGAGGCACGAGTGCTAACGATCAACCGACAGCGGCGGTTCGCCCGCCTCAGCGCAGGCGGCGCAGGACGACGGTGGTGTTCGTTTCCCGCGCTCCGATCTCCTTGCAGTAGGCGAGCAACTCGTCGAGTCCGCGGGTGCCGGCGCACGAGACGTTCATCCTGAAGTCGACCCGCCCGGTGATGTACCCGAGCCAGGTGACCTCGTCGCGCTGCAACGCCCGAGCGCTGAACTCGGCCGGATCGACCGAGCCGAGGTTGACGTCGATCACCGCCTCCAGGTCCCGCCCGAGCGCCGCCTGGTCGACATCGACGGAGAACCGGCGGATCACGCCACGCTGGCGGAGGCGGCGGAAGCGTTCGGCGACGGCGTTGGCGGAGAGATGGACCCGATCCCCCAACGTCGACCAGGGAATTCGAGCGTCATCGACCAAGATCCTGAGGATCTCTCGGTCAATTCGATCCAATGCTGCTGATTCCACAAGACAAGAGGGTAACAAGCCGCGCAACTCGGCGGCTTCCGCACCGAGCGCGGCATCACACTGTCCGGATGGCATCGAACGTCGAACTCCTCGCCACCGAACTGGCCGACCGGCTCGAGCTCGGACAGGCGCCGACGGCGCCGCTCACCCGCCGCGAGCTGGTCCTCGCTGCCGCTGCGCTGATCCGCAGGCACGGCCCGGCGAGCACGTTGTCGATCCTCCGGACCGCCCTCGCCGGCACCTCTGGCGACCACCGGACGATCCTCGTCTTCGTCGTCTGGTCGACCGACCGGCTGCTCGCCTCCGGCGCCTCGATCACCCGAGTCTGCTGGCACCCGCTGTCGTTCGACGGCGCCGAGCTCGCCTGGTGGGACCCGGCGACGCTCGCCTCCGACGAGGCCCGCCGGCGGTTCGTCGAGCCGACCCTTCGCGCTGCCCGGTGACCCGCTCCCCGCCGAGCCGGCGGCACCGCTGGCCCTCGCCGGCTGACCGCGCGGCTCAGCCGACGAACGGGATGTAGGCCTGGGCGTCGACGATGACGTGGGTCGAGCCGCCACCGGCACAGTGGATCGCGACCCCGTTCTCGCTCCCCACCGCGGTCAGCACGAGGTTGGCCAGCGTCTGATTCGTGCTGCTCCAGTTGATGTTCGACGTCTTCGGCAAGGGCCGTTCGCCGGACGAGTCGGAGGCGCTGACGACGAGGTAGCCGGAACCGACGGTCTGGGTGATGGTGATGTTCAAGAACGCGGCGAGGAGGAAGCTGTTGTCAGCCGAGACCCCGACGGTGGCGATCACCCCCGCTCCGCTGACCAGCCGTTGGCCGCGCAGCTCGGAGCTGGCCAACCGACTGTCGAGCAGCCGGATCGGTTCGGCGAGCGTGTACAGCGGGCCGGTGAACGGCCCGATCGCGTTCGCCCGCCCGGGGGCGAAGGCGAGCGCCGGGGTCAACGCCGCCACTCCCCCTCCGGCGATCACCTTCCGGCGTGACAACAGACGAGCCATGGCAGCCTCCTCGGCCCCGATCATCCGCCCGCCCGATCGAAGCGTCAACCGCCGCCCCGAGCGAGGTCAGCCTCCGGCGACCGCCGGGATGATCGAGACGGTCTCGCCGTCGGGCACCTTGGTCTCCAAGCCGTCGAGGTAGCGGACGTCGTCGTCGGCCACGAACAGGTTGACGAACCGGCGCAGGGCGCCGTTCTCGTCGAGCAACCGGTCCTTGAACCCGGGGTGGGCCTCGTCGAGGCGTTCGAGCACCTCGGCGAGGGTGGCACCCTCGACCTGGACGCTCGATGCGCCACCGGAGAGCGGGCGGAGCGTCGTCGGGATGCGGATCGTCACTGCCATGGGGGCAAACCTTACCGGCTGAGTCGGGAATTGACGCCGTCGACCGGCAGTGCGGATCAGGCTCGCCCGGCGAGGAGCTCGGCGAGCGCGTCGACCGCCGCCGACGGCGATCCGTCGATCGCCTCGCCGTAGATCTTGACCTTCGGTTCGGTGCCGCTCGGCCGGACCTGGACCCGCATCGTCGGACCGCACTCGAGTCGCAGCAGGCCGGCATCCTCGAACCAGACCGCTGCGCTGACGGCGACCCCGGCGAGCTCGGCCGGCGGGTCGGCGCGCAGCGCGGCGACGGCCCGCACGCCGTCGGCCGGGGCGAGGCGGACCGATCGCTCGACGGTCACGTGGCGGCCGAACCGGGCGGCGATCTCGTCCAGCCGCCGTTCGATCGTGCCGCCGGCGGCGACCGTCTCGGCGGTGAGCCGGGCGAGCATCACCGCCGCCGAGATGCCGTCCTTGTCGAGCGGGCGGGGGGCGACGAGGTAACCGAGCGCCTGCTCGTAGCCGAACACGAACCGCCACTGGGGATGATCGAGCACGGCGCGGGCGATCCACTTGAACCCGGTGTTGGTCTCGGCGTAGTGCACCCCCGCGGCCGCAGCCAGCTTCGACAGCAGGGTCGACGACACACGGGTGGTGACCACCAGCCGGTCGTCGCCCGTCGTCGTCGCCAGCACGTGATCGGCGAGCAGGCAGCCGAGCTCGTCGCCGGTGAGCAGCCGCCAGCCACCGGCGGCGGTCGGGATCGCCGCCCCGACCCGATCGCCGTCGGGGTCGTTGGCGATCGCCAGATGGGCGTCGATCCGCTCGGCGAGGGCGAGCAGGAGGTCCATCGTCCCCGGCTCTTCGGGGTTGGGGAAGGCGATCGTCGGAAACCCCGGATCCGGCTCGAACTGCTCGGCGACGACGGTCGGCGACGGCAGACCGGTGCGCTCGAACGCCTCCACCAGCATCTGCCCGGCGACGCCGTGCAACGGCGAGTAGGCGATGCGAAGGTCCTCGATCGGTGCACCGACGGGGAGCCCGGCGAGGTATCGCTCGACCGGTTCGGCGGTGAGCTGCTCGATCAGCGGATCGTCCGGTTCGGCCAGCGGGACCGCAGCCGGGGCGCGCTCGATCCACCCGGCGATCGCCTGGTCGACGGGGGCGACGATCTGCGCCCCGGAGTCGAGGTAGACCTTGTAGCCGTTGTCCTGCGGCGGGTTGTGCGAAGCGGTGACCATCACCCCGGCGGCTGCGCCATAGCTGGTGATCGAGCTCGCCAGCAGCGGGGTCGGCACCCGATCGGGGAGCAGACGGGCGCGCATCCCGAGCGCAGCTGCGACGCGAGCGGTGTCGCGGGCGAACACATCGCTGTTGGTCCGTGCGTCGCAGCCGATCAGCAGGCCACGCCCCGCTGCTGTCGGGTCGGTGGCGAGCACGTGGCAGACCAGCCCCCATGCGGCGCGTCGGACGACGACCCGGTTCATCCGCATCGGCCCCGCGCCGAGCGCGCCGCGCAATCCGGCGGTGCCGAACTGGAGCGTGCCGGAGAACCGTTCGGCGAGCGCGTCGTCGTCGTCGGCGGCGACCAGCGCCTCGAGTTCGGCCCGGGTCGCCGGATCGGGATCGACCGCGAGCCAGGCCTCGACCGCGGCCGCGAGCTCGTCGGCGACGCTCATTTGACGAGGCGGCGGAGTTCGACCAGCGGGCGCGGCCCGACGTGCGAGATCACTTCGGCGGCGGCGATCGAGCCGAGCCGTCCGCACTCCGGGAGCAGCTCGCCGTGGGTCAGGCCGTAGAGGAAGCCGGCGGCGTAGAGGTCGCCGGCGCCGGTGGTGTCGACGACGTGCTCGACCGGCTCGGCGGGGACCTCGATCACCTCGTCGGTGGTGACGATCAACGACCCAGCCTTGCCACAGGTGATCGCGGCGAGCGTGCCGTCACGGCGGAGCGAGGCCACCGCCCGGTCGAGGTCGTCGACCTCGTACAGGGCGCGCAACTCGTCGTCGTTGCCGAACAGGATGTCGACGTCCTCGGCGACGAGGCGGCGGAAGTCGGCCCGATGACGGTCGACGCAGAACGAGTCGGAGAGGGTCAGCGACACCTGCCGGCCGGCCTGGTGGGCGATCGAGGCGGCGGTGCGGAAGGCGACCTTCGCCGCGTCCCGGTCGAACAGGTAGCCCTCCATGTACAGCACTTGGGCGTCGGCGATCGTCGCCAGGTCGAGGTCCGCCGGGGAGTACAGCGACGACACTCCGAGATAGGTGTTCATCGTCCGCTGGGCGTCGGGGGTGACGACGATCAGGCAGCGGCCGGTGGGCGTCTGCGGGTCGGGTTGCCCGGCGCGGAACTGGACGCCGACGGCGCGCAGGTCGTGGCCGAACACCCGGCCGAGATCGTCGTCGGAGACCTTGCCGAGATAGGCGGCGCGGCCGCCGAAGCTGGCGACGCCACACATCGTGTTCGCCGCCGATCCGCCGCTCATCTCGACCGCGGTCGGTAGCACGCCGTACAGCGAGACGGCCCGCTCGGTATCGATCAGGGTCATCGCGCCCTTGACCAGTTCGTGGGCGTCGAGGAACGGATCATCGGCGTGGGCGATCACGTCGACCAGCGCGTTGCCGATCCCGACGACGTCGAACGTGGGCGCGGTCGGTTCACTCGGGTCCGGCACGTGGTCCGACGCTACCCGCTGCGAGCCCGCTGTGCAGGTGGTTCGAGCGAAACGGGGCGGCGGACCCGGGGTTCGCCGCCCGGTCCGACCGGTACGCTCGGCCGACGTGACCGACGCCGACAACCCCTTCCGCCTGCCACGACACGCGCTCCCCCGCCGCTACGACGTGACCCTCGTCCCCGACCTGGCGGCAGCGAGCTTCACCGGCCGGGTGCGGATCGAGCTCGAGTTGGTCGAACCGAGCACGACGCTGGTGCTCAACGCAGCGGAGCTGACGATCGACTCGGTCGAGGTCGACGGGGTCGCCGCCGCCTGGCGCTCCGACAGCGAGACCGAACGATTGACCGTCGACGTCGGTCGGACGCTGGAGCCCGGACCGGCGGTGCTGACGATCGCCTTCGCCGGCGTGCTCAACGACAAGTTGCGCGGCTTCTACCGATCGACGTTCACCGACGACGAGGGCATCCAGCGGGTGATCGCCACCACCCAGATGCAGGCGACCGACTGCCGTCGCAGCTTCCCCTGCTGGGACGAACCGGACTTCAAGGCGGTGTTCGGGATCACCCTCGTCGTCGACGGCGACCTGCTGGCGATCTCCAACAGCCCCGAAGCGGAGCGGAGCGAGGCGGCGGGGAAGCTGACGATCCGTTTCGGCGACACGATGGTGATGTCGAGCTACCTCGTCGCCTTCGTCGTCGGCCCACTGGAGACGACCGAACCGATCGACGTCAACGGCACGCCGCTGCGCCTCGTCCACCTGCCCGGCAAGGCCCATCTCAGCGGGTTCGGGCTCGATTGCGGCCGGTTCGCCCTCGACTGGTTCGAGCGCTACTACGGCATCCCCTATCCGGGCGAGAAGGTCGACCTCGTCGCCCTCCCCGACTTCGCCGCCGGGGCGATGGAGAACCTCGGCTGCATCACCTTCCGCGAGAACCTGCTGCTCGTCGATCCGGCGGCGGCGACCCAGGCCGAGGTCGAGACCGTCGCCGACGTGATCGCCCACGAGCTCGCCCACATGTGGTTCGGCGACCTGGTGACGATGGGCTGGTGGAACGGCATCTGGTTGAACGAGGCGTTCGCCACGTTCATGGAGATCATGGCCTGCGACGCCTACCGCCCGGACTGGCAGCGGTGGGTCAGCTTCGGGCTCGAGCGCACGGCTGCGTTCGAGACCGACTCGCTCGCCTCGACCCGCACGGTCGAGTTCGAGGTCCGCTCACCGCAGGACTGCGAGGGGATGTTCGACGTCCTCACCTACCAAAAGGGCGGCGCGCTGCTGCGAATGCTGCAGCAGTACCTCGGCGAGGAGCGGTTCCGCACCGGGGTCAGCCACTACCTCGCCAAGCACGCCTACGGCAACACCGAGACCGGCGACCTGTGGGACGCGCTGGAGGAGTCGACCGGCGATCCCGCCCGGCGGATGATGGACTCGTGGATCTGGCAGGCCGGCTACCCGCTGATCACGGCGACGATCAGCGGCTCCGAGCTGATCCTGCGCCAGCAGCGGTTCGGGTTCACCGAGGAAGTGACCGACGACCCGACCCGGTGGGTGGTGCCGGTCCATGTCCGTCAGTCCTCGGCCGGAGCGCAGCAGGAACGCAAGGTCCTCCTCGAGGACGACGAGGTCCGCCTCGACCTGCTCGGGGACGCGCCGGTGGTCGTCGTCAACGCCGGCGGCCACGGGTTCTTCCGCGTCGCCTACGACGAGGTGCTGCGCAGCCGGCTGAGCGGGCCGGCGCTGGCCGAACTGTCGACGGTCGAGCGCTACAACCTGGTCGACGACGCCTGGGCGTCGGTGGTCGCCGGCCAGCTGGCGGCGGCCGAGTTCGTCGAGTTCGCCGCCGGGTTCGGGGCGGAGACCGATCTCGCCGTGTGGCAGGCGCTGGGCAACGCGCTGCGCGCCTGTGCCCGGCTGGTCGACGGCGACGCACTGGAGGCGTTCCGCGCCCAGGTCCGCCGGCTCGCCGGTCCGGCGCTGGATCGGCTCGGGTGGACCCCCGCCGAGGGCGAGGCCGAGCTGACCGGCAAGCTGCGCGGCCTGCTGATCGGTCTCGTCGCCGTCCTCGGCGCCGACCAGCAGACGGCGACGAGCCGCGGGCCCTGTTCGATCAGGCGGCGAGCGACCCGAGTTCGGTCGATCCGGAACTCGTCGCGGCGGCGACGAGCGTCGTCGCCTCGACGGGTGACACGGCCGACTTCGATCGGTTCGTCGACTCCTTCCGGGCTGCAGCAACGCCGCAGGAGCAGCTCCGCTTCCTCTACGCGCTGGCCGAGTTCGACGACGCTGCGTTGGTCCGGCGGACGGTCGAGTTCGCCTTCTCCGGCGAGGTGCGGACGCAGAACGCACCGTTCCTGATCGGGCGATGCATCGCCAATCGGCGCCACGGGGCGATCGCCTGGGAGATGCTCCGTCAGCGGTGGCAGGAGGCCAATGAGCGCTTCCCGAGCAATACGATCGTCCGGATGGTCGATTCGGTGAAGACGCTCAACACCGCAGCTGTCGCCGCCGACGTGCAGGGCTTCTTCGCCGAGCACGGGATCCCCCAGGCGACCAAGACGCTGGAGCAGGTGCTCGAGCGCCAACGGGTCAACGTCGCCCTGCCGCGAGCGTGACGGCGATGCATTGGCCGAGGCGCTGACCGGCCGGTGAGCCGGCGGATCGAGGTCTTCGCCACCGGAACCGATTCGGTCCAGCTGATCTGGCGCGGCGGATCGTCGCGTCCGTCGCTGCTCGAGCTCGGACCGGGCTCGGTCGAGCTCGACCCGACGGTGTCCCTCGGAGCCGTCACCGTCGGCGGTCTGACCCCGTCGACGACCTACACGATCCGTCTCGACGGATCGCGGGCGGGCAGGGCACGCACCCTCGATCGTCCCGAGGGCCGGCTGCTGGCGAAGATCGCCACCCTCTCCGACCTCCACATCGGTGAGACCGCCACCGGTGCCTTGCCTCGGCTGCGCTCGGTCAGATCGCGGGCCGACTGGCGCCGGGCGCACCCGGTGTGGTGCCTCGCCGCGGCGATCGACGAGATCGCCGCCTGGAGTCCGGACCTGCTCGTCGCCAAGGGCGACATCGCTCATCACAACCTCCCGGCCGAGTACGCGGTGGCCAACGCCGAGCTCCAGCGGCTCGGGGTGCCGGTGCTGGCGATCGGCGGCAACCACGACGGCGGCAACCTCCGCCACAGCGACTTCACCAGCGAGATGGCCGCCCCCGGGATCCGTGCCGGCGGACCGGTCCAGGTCGATGAGTTCGCCGGCGGGGCGCGGGTGATCACCGGCGACACCCGCGTCGAGGGGCACCACGACGGCAGCATCAGCCCAGCGGGCGCGGCCGAGATCTGCGCCGCAGCAGCCAACGCCGGCGGGCCGGTGTTGGTCCTCCTCCACCATCAGTTGATGTCGACCCGGATACCGCTCTACTACCCCCACGGCGTTCCCCACGGCGAGGCCGAGGCGTTCTTGAACGCGCTCGCCCAGGTCGCCCCGAACGCCTGGATCTCGAGCGGCCACACCCATCGCAACCGTGCCCGGCGACGCGGCGGTCTGACGATCACCGAGGTCGGCTCGCCGAAGGACTTCCCCGGCGTGTGGGCCGGCTACGAGCTCTACGAACGGGGGATCGTCCAGGTCGTGCGCCGGACCGAGCAACCCCGTGCGCTCGCCTGGGTGGAGCTCACCCGGACCACCGCCGGCGGCAGCTGGGGTCGCTGGGCTCCCGGATCGCTCGCCGACCGCTGCCTCGTCTCGCGCTGGTAGCGGCGGCGTCAGACGCCGAGCGAGCGACCGATGATCTCCTTCATGATCTCGGTCGTGCCGCCGTAGATGCGGGTGATCCGGGCATCGGCATAGGCCCGGGCGATCGGGTACTCGGTCATGTAGCCGTAGCCGCCGTGGAGCTGGAGGCAGCGCGTCGATCGACCCTCCCCTGGAGCTCGGTCGCCCACCACTTGGCCATCGCCGCGTCCTCGGCGGTCGAGCGTCCCGGCGTTGAGCGTCGAGCACGCACTGGTCGATGAACGCCTGGCCGACGTCGATCTCGGTGGCCATCTCGGCCAGCCGGAACCGGCTGTTCTGGAACGAGCCGATCGGCTGGCCGAAGGCGGTGCGCTCCTTGACGTACGTCGAGCGTCCAGTCGAGCGCGCCGCGGGCGGCGGCGACCGCGGCGACGGCGATCGACAGCCGCTCCTGGGCGAGGTTGGCGGCGAGGTGAGCGAAACCCTGGCCCTCCTCGCCGAGCCGGTTGGCGACCGGAACGCGCACGTCGGTGAAGAACAGCTCGGCGGTGTCCTGGGCGTGCATCCCGATCTTGTCGAGGTTGCGGCCGCGCTCGAAGCCCTCCATGCCCCGCTCGAGGATCGAGCAGCGACATCCCGGCGTGGCGCTGGGTCGGGTCGGTCTTGACCGCGGTGATGACCAGGTCGGCGTTGATCCCGTTGGTGATGAACGTCTTCGAACCGTTGACGACGTAGTGGTCACCGTCGCGGATCGCGGTCGTGGTCATCGAGGCGAGGTCGGAGCCGATCCCCGGCTCGGTCATCGCCACCGCGGTGATCAGCTCGCCCGAGCAGATCCCCGGCAGCCAGCGCTGCTTCTGCTCGTCGTTGGTCTGGTGGAGGAAGTACGGCACGCAGATGTCGTTGTGCAGGGTGAGGCCGAGCCCGATCGCGTTCGCGCCGGCGTGCTGGATCTCCTCGGCGATCACGGCCTGGTAGCGGAAGTCGCGCACCCCGCCGCCGCCGTAGGCCTCGGGCACGTCGATGCCGAGGAACCCGGCGGCGCCGGCTTCGGCGAACACCGACCGATCGACCACCCCCGCCGCGTCCCACGCCTCGCGATGGGGGACGACCGATCGCTCGAGGAACTGGCGCACGCTCGCACGGAACAGTTGATGGTCCTCGTCGTAGAGCGTTCGTTCCATCGGCGCGACGCTAGGTTGCCGGCGCCACCCGGCGGAACTCTGCGGCCGGCCGCCGACGGGGGCGGTGCGGACTCGGCGATCAGCGCGGCGTCAGCAGCGACTCGAAGGTGACCGTCGTGCGGATCGCGAAGCCCAGCTTCTCGTACAACCGGCGGGCGATCTCGTTGTCCGCAGCGACGTGGAGCATCGGCGTCTCGCCGCGTCCGATGACGCTGCGGGCGACCTCGAGCGACACCGCCGTGCCCATCCCCCGGTTGCGCACGTCGGGATGGACGCAGACCGCCGAGATCTCGGTGTAGCCGACCGTCCGGAACCGCTGCCCGGCCATCGCCACCAGACGACCACGGTCGAACACCCCGACGTAGCCGCCGAGCTCGGACGTCCGCCGGTGGAACGGTCCCGGCTTGGTCAGCTCGGCGAGGGCGAGCATCTCGGGCAGGTCGGCGTCACGCAGCCTGCGCATCCCGATCGGGCGGCGGTCCTTCGGCAATCGGCGGGCGAGCACCATCTGATGAGCGGCGGAGCGCTGGGCCAGCTGCCAGTTCGGCGGAGGATCGGTGATCAGTTTGCGGAGCAGCACGACCATCTTGCCGGGACCGCCGTAGAGCTGTGCCAGGTCCGACCAGGCCTGCTCGCTGTCGTCCTCGATCGCGGCGAAGACGGTCACCTCCGGCGGATATCGCCGCGCCTTGCCGAGTCCCTCGGCGAGGTGCTGATGGACCGTCGTCAATGCCTGCCACACCGCGTCGTCGAGCTGGTGGACCTCGCTCACGTCCGTTACCAACGTTGCCCCTGTCTGCACTGAACCTCGACCGGCGCCGCCCGCCGGTCGAGCACTTCGGTGCAGCAAACACTCGAAGCGCACAAAGTGTAACGAAGGGTGGGATGACCAGAGGCTCGGTCGTCCGACCCATACGTGCGACGATTCGGCGGGCCGGGCCACTTCACCCCCCGACCCGCCCGGTTCTTAGCCCTCGAGCGCGGCGTCGAGCTTCTTGACGGTGTCGATGTACTGGTCGACGAGGTCGAACATCACGTCGCGCACCGGACGGACCGACTTGATCGACCCGACGATCTGGCCGACGGGGGCGAAGGCGATGTCCTTGCGGTGGGAGCGGGCGATCCGCGCGTTGGCCTCGGCGGTGAGGATGTTCTGCAACGGCATTCCCAGCGGACCGGGGCCGTTCGGATCCTCCCAGGCGTCGGTCCACGCCGAGCGGAGCATGCGCGCCGGCTTGCCGGTGTAGGAGCGCGAGCGGACGGTGTCGGACGAGGTCGCCTCGAGGTAGCGCTCGATCAGTTCCGGCCCGGAGGAGCTCTCGGCGGTCGCCAGCCACAGCGACCCGGTCCACACGCCCTGGGCACCGAGGGCGAGGGAGGCGGCGATCTGCCGGCCGCTGCCGATCCCTCCTGCGGCGAGCACCGGGACCGGCGCGACGGCGTCGACGACTTCGGGGACGAGCACCATCGTCGCCACCTCGCCGGTGTGCCCGCCCGCCTCGTACCCCTGGGCGATGACGATGTCGACGCCGTTGTTGACGTGCCGCTCGGCGTGTTGCGCCTTGCCGGCGAGGGCGGCGATCTTCACCCCTTGGGCGTGCGACCGGTCGATCACGTCCTTCGGTGGGGAGCCGAGGGCATTGGCGAGGAGCACGATCGGATGGGCGAGGGCGACGTCGACGTGCCCCATCGCCACGCCCTCGGCCCAGCCGGTGACGCCCTGGGGGGCCTCGCCGTCGGGCAGCGGCTCGAGCCCGAAACGGTCCATCAGCTCCTCGACGAACCGGGCGTGCTCCTCGGGGATCAGCGAGCGGATGTAGGCGGCGACCTCCGCCGGGTCGGTCCCGACGGCGTCGGTCGCCTTCGCCGGCATCACCGTGTCGGCACCGTAGGGCTTGCCGTCGACGTGCTCGTCGATCCAGCTGAGCTCGACGTCGAGCTGCTCCGGGCTGAAGCCGACCGCGCCGAGCACTCCCATCCCCCCGGCCTTGCTCACCGCGGCGACGACGTCGCGACAGTGGCTGAAGGCGAAGATCGGGTACTCGATTCCGAACAGATCGCACAGATCGGTGTGCACGACGGACCCCCTCGTTCTGCAGCCGCGCACATCCGCCCGGCCGTTACTGAACCTAGTCAACCATCTTCGCCGATCGTCACCCGGGCGCGGTCGCTCAGCCGCTGCGGCGCGCCCGGCGGAGGAACCGGCGTATCTCCGGACCGTCACCACCGGGACGCCACACGGCGCGGAACTCGCGGCCCAGATCGAGCCCGGCGACCGGAACGGCGACGAGGACCCCGCCGGCCAGCTCGGCGCCGACGGCGAGCCGGCTGAGCACGCACGGCGCCTCCCCCGCCGCAGCCGCCGCCTTCAACGCGGTGGTCGAGGCGAGGACCGCCATCGGTTCGGCGGCGACCAGCCCGACGGCGGCGAGCGCGGCCTCGAACGCCTCCCTCGTTCCCGAACCCGGCTCGCGGGCGAGCAGCGGGGTGGCGGCGAGCACCGCCGGATCGAGCGGTGTCCGTCGCCGGGCCCAGGGGTGTCCGGGAGCGACGACGACGGCCAGCTCGTCGCCGTCGACGGCGACCGATCGCAGGCCGGGGAACCGGCGGGGACTCTCGACGAAGCCCAACTCGACCTGGCCGCCGGCGACCGCCGCAGCGACGGCGACCGAGTTGCCGACGCGCAGCTCGACCGGTCGACCTCCGGCACTGCGGTAGGCGTGGAGCCAGCCAGGCAGGACGTAGTCGGCGACGGTCAGGCTGGCCATCAGCCGCAGCGGATCGTGCGCTCCGGCCGAGCGCAGCGCAGCGACACCGATGGCGAGCTGCTCGACCGATCCGAGCACCGTCCGGGCCCATGCAGCGAACGCCTCGCCCTGAGGGGTCGGGGCCGAGCCGCTCGGGCCGCGGCGCAGCAGCGTCACCCCCATCCGACGCTCCAGCGTTCGCAACCGCTCGGTCGCCGAGGGCTGGGTGATCCCGTGGTCACGCGCTGCGGCAGAGATGCTCCCGAGGCGGAGCACGTCGAGGTAGAGCTCGAGCCCGGCGAGCTCCTCGACCAGCAAGGTCGGACGCTGTGCCATAGGCAGATCCTATGACTGCGCGGGATCTGCCGTCTGGACGGCGCCGCCGCCGGGGCGCACCGTGCCCTCATCGACCGCGTCCCTCCCGCTCCCGATCTGTGCTGCACCGATGACTCCGGCGCGACCGGCGAACCGAGGCGTGCTCATCGCCAGCTCGTCCCCGGGCTCGCCGTCGCCGTCCTCGCCGCGTCGGTCGGGCTGCTCGCCCATCGGGCGATCGATCCGCTGTCGGCCCACGTCGTCGCCGTCGCCGTCGGCATCTCGTTGGCCAACACCGGCGTGCTGGGAGCGACGCATCGCCCCGGTCTGCGCTTCGCCGGGCGGCACGTGCTGCGCGCCGGGATCGTCCTCGTCGGCCTGCGGTTGTCGCTCGGCGAGATCGCCGAGCTCGGCCCTCGGTCGCTCGCCGCCGTCGTCGCCGTGGTCGCTGCGACCTTCCTCGGGACGCGGTGGCTCGCCCGCCGGCTCGGGCTCAGCCCGTCGCTCGGACTGCTCGTCGCCACCGGCTACTCGATCTGCGGCGCCTCGGCGATCGCTGCGGTCGAGCCGCTCGCCGACTCCACCGAGGAGGAGGTCGCCTACTCGGTCGCGCTGGTCACCCTCTGCGGAACGCTGTCGATCGGTGTGCTGCCCGTCCTCGGCCACCTGCTCGGCCTCGGCGACGCCGGCTTCGGCAGCTGGGTCGGGGCCGCCGTCCATGACATCGGCCAGGTGGTCGCCGCGGCCTCGACCCGCAACGATGCGGCGCTGCACGCGGCGGTCGTCGTCAAGCTGACCCGCGTCGCCCTCCTCGCCCCGTTGCTCACCCTCGTCGCCCTCCGCCGTCGCCGACGCCCGGGCACGGCGGCCGCCGGCAGGGCCCGGGTCCCGTTGCTCCCGGCGTTCCTCGTCGGATTCCTCGTCGCCGTCGGCGTCCGTTCCTCCGGGTGGCTCTCGACCGCCTCGCTCGAGCGCCTCCAACTGGTGGAGACGCTGCTGCTCGGCGCCGGGTTGGTCGGGCTCGGCAGCGCGGTCGACCTCGGCCGGTTGCGCCGGGTCGGTGGCCGCCCGCTCGTGCTCGGGTTGGCGAGCTGGGCGTTGGTCGCCGTCGCCGCCCTCGCCGCCACCGCCGTCGCCGTCTGACCCCCCAACCCCCACCCCCACACCGACCCCGACTGCGAAGTTTGGAGGTTGTTGCAGCCGTCGGCTGCACGAACCTCCAAACCTCGCGGTGGGGTGGGTCGATGTTGCGGGGTCAGCCGATCGGTGGGATCGTCTCCGGCCGGCGGAGCACCCCGCGGCGCTCGGCGATCCGCCAGCCACGGTCGGTGCGCCGGACCACGTCGTGGTACGTGACGCTGCCGACCCGCCCGCCGACGCCGACCCCGAGACCCTTGGAGACCGCCCTGACGGTGCCGTCGGGATCTTCGCGCACGACGATGTTGGTCGCGTGGTGGGCGAGCGGATGGTCGGCGAGTGGACCGGTCCACATCTCGACCACCTCCTCCAGCCCGCGGGCGACGCCCATCCCGAAGTCGCTCATGTCGTAGACGACGTCGTCGGTCATGTTGTCGCTCAACCGTGAGAACTCGCGCCCGTCGATCAGGTGCCCGTAGTCGGCGATGAGCTCGTGGATCAGCAGTCGGTCGGCGGTGTCGATCACGCCCGAACGCTAGACATCGCGGGCGGCCGGCCTTCGGTCCGAGCCGTAGCCGCCGCTGACGTTAGGGTCCCCAGCCGTTCGCATCCGGCACGACCGAAGAGGAGGCCCGCGATGACGATGGCGGTCCTGCGTTTCAACTGCATCCAGCCCGGCCTCGAGCCGAAGGAGATGTCGGCGCGCTACCAGGCGTTCGTCGAGATGGCCAAGATCGGCGACGAGCAGGGCCTGTCGATCGTCAACCTCGAGGAGCACCACGGTGCGTTCAACGGGTGGAGCCCCTCGCCGATGCTGATGGCCGGGATGGTCGTCTCCCAGACGAAGAAGATCGGCGTCAACTTCGGCGCGCTGCTGCTCCCCCTCCACGACCCGATCCGCGTCGCCGAGGACCTCGCCGTGCTCGACCTCGTCAGCGGCGGCAGGGTGACGACGACCGTCGGACTCGGCTACCGGCCCGAGGAGTACCACCTGATGCGCAAGGACTGGGCCGGGCGCGGCAAGTTGATGGACCACTGCGTCGACACCGTGCTCAAGGCGTGGACCGGCGAGCCGTTCGAGTACCACGGCGAGATGGTCCAGGTCACCCCGGTGCCGCTGACCAAGCCCCACCCGATCCTGATGATCGGCGGGACGAGCAAGGCGACCGCCCGTCGCGCCGCTCGGTTCGGCCTGCCGATGTACACCGCCGCGCCGGTGCCCGAAGTCGAGAAGCTCTACTACGAGGAGTGCGCCCGCCTCGGCGTGCAGGGCTTCGCCGTGATGCCTCCGGGGATGACCCATCACCTGTTCGTCGTCGACGATCCCGACGCGGCCTGGGCGGCCTACGGCGAGCACGTCTGGCACGAGGCGTCGACCTACGCCGGGTGGCAGACCTCGGACATCTCCTCCGCGGCGCACAGCCATGCGACGTCGATCGAAGAACTGCGCGCCGAGGGGATGTACCAGTTCGTCACGCCCTCGCAGGCGATCGAGACGATCCGCGCCGACCGGTCGGCGATCCTCCACCCGATGTGCGGCGGGATGCCGATCGATGCCTCGTGGGACATGTTCCAGCGGTTCATCGACCAGGTCTGGCCGACCGTCCGGCCCAGCTGAGCCTCGTCGGTCTGCCCCGTCTACGGTGCGGAGCGACGACCTGACGCGCTTTCTTGGGGGACCTGACGTGCCGCTCGACCCTGTTGCTTCGATGCTCCTGTCCGCGATGGCGGAGGCTGGTTTCGATCTCACCGCCGGCACGCCGGCGGAGGTCCGCGCGGCGATGAAGGAGGGGGCGATCCCGCAGGCCGACCCGGTCCAGCTGGCGGCGATCGAGGAGATCACGATTCCCGGGCCGGACGGCCCGATCCCGGCCCGGGTCTACCGCCCGAGCCTGGAGGGGACCCGGCCGACGATCGTCTACTTCCACGGCGGCGGCTGGGTGATCGGTGACCTCGACAGCCACGACAACAGCTGCCGGACGCTCGCCGCCGACAGCGACTCGGTGGTCGTCTCGGTCGAGTACCGGTTGGCGCCCGAACACCGCTTCCCGGCAGCGGTCGACGACTGCTACGCAGCGACGCTGTGGGCGGCGGCGGAGATCGGCTCGCTCGGCGGCGACGCCGATCAGCTCGTCGTCGGCGGCGATTCGGCAGGCGGGAACCTCGCTGCGGCGATCACCCTCAAGGCCCGCGACGAGGCCGGCCCGTCGATCGCCTTCCAGCTGTTGATCTATCCGGTGACCGGGACGCCCTGGGACGGCACCGGGTCGTACACGGAGAACGCAGAGGGCTACATGCTGACCGCGGCCGCGATGGTCTGGTTCACCGATCACTACCTCGGCGAGGATCGAGCGGCGCGCGACCATCCACACTTCGCCCCGGGCCGGGCGTCGGACCTCGCCGGTCTCCCCCCGGCACACGTGATCACCGCCGAGTTCGACCCGTTGCGCGACGAGGGCGAGGCCTACGCCGCCCGTCTCGAGGCAGCCGGCGTGCCGGTCACCGTCACGCGCTACGACGGGATGATCCACGGCTTCTACGGGATGGCGGCCGTGCTCGCCCAGGGACGTGCGGCCCAGCTCGAGGCCGCCGCCCGGCTGCGCGCCGCGCTCGGTCTGCCCGTCGGCTGAGATTCGGGGCGACGATGCCGAGCGCACGGTTGAACGGGATCGAGATCTCCTTCGAACGCCGCGGCAGCGGTCCGAGACTGCTGTTCTGCAACGGCTCGGGGGCGACGATCGCCACGTCCGGTGCGCTGATCGACGCACTGGCGAGCCGGTTCGAGGTGTTGGTCCACGACCAGCGCGGGCTGGGGCTGACCGAGATCCCGCCGGGGCCGTACTCGATGGCCGACTACGCCGCCGACGCGATCGCCCTGCTCGACCACGTCGGCTGGGAGACCTGCCGGGTGATCGGCGTCAGCTTCGGGGGGATGGTCGCCCAGGAGCTGGCGGTGACCGCGCCGGGCCGGATCGATCGGCTGGCGCTGGTGTGCACCTCCCCCGGAGGGTCGAAGGCTGCGTTCCCGCTCGACGAGCTGGCCCAGCTGCCACCGGCAGAACGTGCCGCCCGAGGGCGGTTGTTGATCGACACCCGGTTCACCGACGAGTGGCTCGACGCGCACCCGGCGGACCGGGCGTTCGCCGACCAGGTGACGATCCACAACGCGCGGGACAAGACCGACGAACAGCGCCGCGGCGAAGCAGAGCAGCTCGCCGCCCGCAAGGGACTCGACGTGCTCGATCGCCTCCACCGGGTCAGCTGCCCGACGCTCGTCGCCTCGGGCACCTTCGACGGGATCTCCCCCGCCGTCAACGGTCGGGCGATCGCCGAGCGGATCCCCGGCGCCGAGTTCCGCGAGTACGACGGCGGCCACGCCTTCTTCGCCCAGGATCGGCGCGCCTTCCCCGAGATCTTCACGTTCCTCGCCGCCTGACCACCGGCGAGCGGGGCGCGCCGTTCCCGTCAGCTCGGAGGCAGCGGGTGGCGGAACAGCTTCGCCGCGTTGACCGAGCAGATCAGCTCGAGTTCGGCTTCGGGGACGTCGGACCAGACCTTGTCGACCAGCGCCTGGGTATCGGGCCAGGTGCCGTCGCCGTGGGGGTAGTCGGTCTCCAGCATGATCTTGTCGATGCCGATCGCGTGGCGGGTGGAGATCGTCGAGGGGTCGTCGAGGGTGCAGAACCAGAAGTTGCGGCGGAGCACGTCCGCCGGGCGGATGTCCCAGCCGAGCCCGTAGCCGGATCGATCGATGATGTTCTCCAGGCGGTCGATCAGCATCGCCACCCAGCCGATCCCGCCCTCGCTCATCGCGATCTTGAGTTCGGGAATGTCCTTCGGGAAGCCCGACCAGACCCACTCCGCGCACGCTCCGAGCGACAACTGGCCGAACATCGTCGCTCCCAGCTGCAACGACGGCGCTCCCGGCGGCGTGGGATGCATGCCGCTCGACCCGACGTGGAGCGAGACCACGGTCTCGGTCTCGGCACAGGCTCGCAGGATCGGCTCCCAGTGCTCGCGGTCCCACAGGCTCGGCAAGCCGATCGCGTGGGGTCGCTCCGGCATCGAGATCGAGCGGAAGCCCCGCTCGGCATTGCTCCGGATCTGGGCGGCGGCGACGGTCGGGTCGCTGAGGTAGGCGATACCGCAGGGGATGAACCGCTGCGGGTACGGCTCGTACCACTCGTGGAAGAACCAGTCGTTCCAGGCGTCGATGGAGGCGATCCCGATCTCGCGGTCGGCGGAGTTGAAGAACACCCGACCGCAGAATCCGGTGATCTGGCTGGGGAAGTTGAGGCTCGCCCAGATCCCGCCGAGGTCCATGTCGGCGACGCGTGCCGCCGGGTCGTAGCAACCGGGACGCATCTGCTCGAACCGGAAGGGTTCGAGCCGCACCGTCTCGGGCCGGCGGCCGGCGACGGCGTTCATCCCGACCTGGGAGAAGGTCTGTCCCTCGAACTGCCAGATCTGATGGCCGCGCTCGTTCTCGACCAGCTGCGGCCCGCGTTCACGCAACCCGGCCGGGAGATAGCGGTCGAACAGATGGCCGGGTTCGACGACGTGGTCGTCGACCGAGATGATCGTCCGGCGCACGCTCCGGGGAGCGGGCTCGGGGAGGAAGAGTTCCGGGTCGAGCACGGTCATGATCGCGAGCCTTGCGCTCCGTCGGCCTCGGTGGCGAACCGGTCGATCAATGCCTCCAGCGCTGCTGCGTTCGACGTCGCCCCACCAGGCGGATCGGGGAGACGGACCGGACCGTGCTCACGGCTGGGCAGGAGGATCGTCGCCGTCCCCGGGGTCGTCAGCTCGTCGCGTTGATTGGTCGCGGTGAGGGCGACGTCGACCGCCGGCCGGTCACCGTCGGCGAGGTACCGGCGGATGACGGTCCCCCGCAGCCAGTGCGTGTCACCGACGTAGTTGAACCTGCGGAACTCGCAGGCGAGCTTCCACAGCCAGGCGTCGTCGCCCATCCACTCGGTGCACAGATGGACCAGCCAGGCCTCGCGCATCCGGCCGTAGTCGTAGATCGCCGGGTTGCCGGCGCGCCGCGCCCACTCGGCGTCCCAGTGGACCCGCTGGTGGACGTCGGGGACGTTGAGATCGTCGGGGCGGAAGAATCGCGGCACCTTCCGGCGCTGGTCGTAGCCGAGCCGCAGCGCCTTGACGCCGTACAGCCCCATCCCCATCCCGGTGTGCCAGCAGACGATGTCGGTCACCCGCAACGGGCCCTTGACCATCGGCCCGAGCTCGTCGCCCTCGGCGACGTCCTCCCACCAGCGCGGCTCGGCACCGCGACGGCGGTCGCGCTCGGTGGCGTAGACGGCGTCGATCGCCGCCAGCTGCTCGTCGGTGTACGGCTCGATCGCGATCGAGTCGTTGCGCTCGGCCTTGGCCAACTGCTCGCGTTCGGTGCGGATCATCAGCCGGTACTGGGCGCCGAGCACCGGACCGCCGACGGCAGCGAAGACCTCGGCGGTCCATTCGTGGATCGCCCGCTTGGCGAAGCTGGAGGCCTTGTCGCTGACGCCGACCAGCGCGTTGCGCCGCGTCACCTCTGTCGACGGATACAGCGGGTGCCACCATTCGCGCGAGCTTCCGGAGTAGAACGCGTGGACACCGCGCAGCGGGTCGCCCTTCATCAGCGCAGCGGTCGCCTCGTCCCACGAGTCGACCTCGTTGTCCCCGATCAAGGTGTCGCCGCCGACCAGGTTGGGGGTGGCGATCACCGATCCCCACCGGCTCGTCGCCGCGTAGGACGGCTCGCACCACAGCGGATTGTCGTCGCCGAAGGACTCGGCGACATGACGGAAGGCGTCCTCGTTGGGACGGCGGTAGCGGGGCGGCTGCGGGTGCGGCTGGACGATCCCGATCCGCCGCCGGAGGGCCGCGACCCCCTCGTCGGTGATCTGCGCACTCATCGGATCGCGGCGTCCGCCGTGGGGCCCGGTTCGAATCCGTTGGCGAGCACGGCGAAGGCGCGGTCGGTGAGCTCGAACAGATCGGCGACGCCGCCACCCGATTCGACCCACACCCCGATCGTCGCCCGCAACACCCCGGTGACGGCCGCAGCCATCGCCTGGGGGAGGAAGTCGTCGGTGTCGACCCCCAGCCGGGCGGCGTAGGCAACGGTGAGTTCGTCGTTGTGCCGGTGGAAGTGCTCGAGCGTCATCATCTGCAGCTCGGGGCTGCTCATCACCAGCCGATACTGGCGGGCGAGGACCGAGCCGTCGTCGGCCAACAACTCGGCGAACACGTCGCGCACGAGGTGGCGGGTCGCCTCCAGCAGCGGCTCGTGCGCCGGTCGCCCGGCGAGCAGGACGTCGAACGGCACCTCCTCGCGCTTGGTGGCGGTGACCACGTCGAGCTTGGACTCGAAGTAGCGGAAGAAGGTGCGCGGCGAGATCTCGGCAGCCGCGGCGATCTCCTCGACCGTCGTCGAGTCGTACCCCTGACGCTCGAACAGATCCAGCGCAGAATCGATGATCGCCTCGCGCGTCCGATGCTTCTTGCGCTCACGCAAGCCGGTCACAGGGCCAAACTGTATGGCGGCCCGCCACCGCCACCCTTATTGTGCGACACGCGCCGCTGTGCGTGACATCAGTCTCCTGATGTCAAATGTCAGAGTATGTCACTATCGACGGGTGGCTGACTTCCTCTATCGACTCGGACGGGCGAGCGTGCGCCGCCGTCGGCGGGTTCTCGGGATCTGGGTGCTGACCGTGTTCGGAGCGGTCGCCGTTGCCCAGCTGTCCGGGGGCACCTTGAGCGACTCCTTCACCGTCCCGGGGACGGAGTCGCAGGCCGCCTACGACCTGCTCGCCGAGCAGTTCCCCACCGCTGCCGGAACCACCGCCCAGCTCGTGTTCGCGCTCGACGAGGGCTCGCTCGCCGACCCGCGGGCGACGGCCACCGTCGACACCGCCCTCGCCGAGGTCGCCGGGTACGCCGACGTCGCGTTCGTCGGCGAACTGCGCACCTCGCCCGACGGCCGGATCGGCGTCGCCGACGTGCAGTACACGAAGCCGTCGGAGGAGATCCGCGACGAGGCATTCGCCGAGCTCGAGGCGACCGCCGTACGGACGGCCGCAGCCGGTGTCCAACTCGAGCTCGGCGGGGATCTGCCGACCGAGGCCTCCAGCGCGCCGCCGGAGGGTCAGGAGATCTTCGGCCTCGTCGCCGCCGTGATCGTCCTCCTCGTCGCCTTCGGATCGGTGGTCGCGATGGGCCTGCCGATCGGCACCGCCCTGATCGGTCTGGCGACCGGGTTCGCTCTGATCACCGCGCTCGGCTCGCTGTTCGACATCCCGACCGTCGCCCCGACGCTGGCCTCGATGATCGGCCTCGGCGTCGGCATCGACTACGCCCTGTTCATCGTCACCCGCCACCGCGAGCACCTCGACCAGGGGATGGAGGTCGACGAGGCCGCCGGACGGGCGTTGGCGACGTCGGGCTCGGCGGTGCTGTTCGCCGGGATCACGGTGATGATCGCGATTCTCGGCCTGGCGATCGCCGGGATCCCGATGGTCACCGCGATGGCGATTGCCTGCTCGCTGACCGTGGCGGTGATGGTCGTCGTCTCGCTGACCCTCCTTCCCGCCCTGCTCGGCTTCGCCGGGCACAGGGTCAACGGGCTGCGCGCCGGCCGCCGCGGCTGCCCGTCGGGCATCCCTCGCCGGCCGGGAGACGATCTGGCATCGCTGGGGCCGCCAGGTCGCAGCCCGTCCGTGGACCTACCTCGGCGCTGCCCTGCTCGTGCTCGGCACGCTCGCCGTCCCGCTGTTCAGCCTCCGGTTGGGGATGACCGACAACGGCACCAGCCCCGACTCGTTGACCATCCGCCGGGCCTACGACCTGGTCGCCGAAGGGTTCGGCGACGGTGTCAACGGCCCGCTGCTGCTCACCGTGACCCTCACCGACGGCGCTACGCCCGGCGATCTCGACCCGCTGAGAGCGGCGATCGGCGCTGATCCCGGCGTCGCCCAGGTGTCTCCGGCGAACCTCAATCCGGCCGGCACGACCGCCGTGATCCAGGTCGTCCCGACCACCTCACCGCAGGACCAGGACACCTCCGAGCTGATCCACCGCTTGCGCGGCGAGATCATCCCGGCTGCGTCCGCCGACGGGGTCGAGGTCTTCGTCGGCGGGCAGACCGCGTCGTTCATCGACCTGACCGACAAGATCACCGCCCGCCTGCCGTGGTTCATCGCCGCCGTCGTCGGATTGTCGATCCTGCTGCTGATGGCCGTGTTCCGCTCGGTCGCCGTGCCGTTGAAGGCGGCGGTGATGAACCTGCTGTCGATCGGTGCTTCCTACGGCGTGGTCGTGGCGATCTTCCAGTGGGGTTGGATGAAGGACCTCGTCGGGGTGCAGCAGACCGTGCCGATCGTCTCGTTCCTGCCGATGATGATGTTCGCCATCCTCTTCGGCTTGTCGATGGACTACGAGGTGTTCCTCCTCTCCCGGATCCGCGAGGAGTACCTCCTCGGCCACGACAACGACACCGCAGTGGTCGAGGGGATCGCCTCCACCGCGAGGGTGATCAGCTCCGCCGCGCTGATCATGATCAGCGTGTTCGCCGCCTTCGTGCTCGGCGAGGACATCTCCGTCAAGATGTTCGGACTCGGGCTGGCGGTGGCCGTGGCGGTCGATGCGACGATCGTTCGGATCGTGCTCGTGCCGGCGACGATGAAGCTGCTCGGCGATCGCAACTGGTGGCTCCCCGGTTGGCTCGACCGGCTGCTGCCCAACCTCGACGTCGAGGGTCACGGGTTGACGGCCGTACCGCCGGTCGGCCACGGCGAGCCCGACGCCGACGCCGACCTCGCCGTCGTTCTGACAGCGGCGACCACCGGGAGCCAGCGGACGCGGCGCTGGAAGGTTCGGCCCCTGCCGGTCGAGCACCCGCCACGACCCGGCGTCGGGAGCGCCAGCGAGCAGCCGGACGCGACCACCGGGAGCCAGCGGCGCGGCGCTGCTACCTTGCGGGCCCATGTCGGCAGCTGAACCGATGTCGGCATCCGGGCGGGCATTGGGTCGCCGAGGGGCCGAGACACGCCAACGAATTCTCGACACGATCGCCACGATGATCGAGTCGCGCGGGGTTCGAGAGCTCAAGCTGTCGGAGGTCACCCGCGAGGTCGGGGTGTCACCGCCGGCCTTCTACCAGTATTTCAAGGACCTCGACGAGGCCCTGCTGGCGTTGGCGGAGCAGATCGGCGAGCACCTCAGCGACGTCCGGGCGAGCCTCGAGCTGCCCTGGGACACCGCCTCCGGTGAGGAGCTGGCGAATGCGTTCGTCAGCCAGTTCGCCGCCTATTGGGACGACAACCGGCCGGTGCTGTGGGTCCGTAACGTCGCCGCCCAGGACGGTGACCCCCGGTTCCGGGAGATCCGCAACCGATCGCTCGAACCGCTCGTCAGTGCCCTCACCCGCCAGATCGAACTGGCCCAGCAGGCCGGACGGGTGGACCCGGCGATCTCGCCGACGGCGCTGGCGACGACGCTGATGATGCTCGTCGAGCGGATGGGGATGATGCACCACACGGTCACCTGGCTCGGCGTCGAGCGCGACGACCTGATCCGCGCCGTCGCCTACGTCTTCGAGCGAACCGTGATCGGGCCTCCCGGTCACGCCTGAGCCCGGCCCCGGCGCCCGAGGACAGGCGCTGGGCCTGCGACGATCACCGGATGGATTCGACCCGTGTCGACAAATGGCTGTGGGCGGTCCGGATCTACCCGACCCGCTCGGCAGCGACCGACGCGTGCCACGGCGGTCACGTCTCGATCAACGACCGCCCGGCCAAGCCCTCCTCGCCGGTGCACGTCGGCGACCGGGTCGCCACCCGGCTGCACCACCGCGACCGGATCCTCGAAGTCGTCCGCGTGATCGACAAACGGGTCGGCGCACCGGTCGCCGCGACGTGCCTCGTCGACCACAGCCCGCCACCACCTGAGGACCTCCCGCCGGGACCGTTCGTGCGCGATCGCTCGACCGGTCGGCCGACCAAGCGCGACCGTCGCCGACTCGACCGATTCCGCCAGCGCTGAGCGCTGCCGACCGAACCGACACCGGGCGGGTGTGGCCGGCCAGACCCGCCCGAGCCGACGGCGTCGAGTCAGCGTGGGCGGAGCACCGCTTGGGTCTGGGTGGTCTTGATCACCAACCGGCCGTCGCCGCGGCGGACCTCGGTCTCGACCACGATCGTGGTCGAACCGGCATGCAGCGGGGTGGAGCGGGCGACCACCGTGCCCGAGGTGACACCGGCGAGGAAGTTGGTCTTCGACTCGATCGTCGTCGTCCCGATCGCGCCCTGCGGCAGATTGCCGAAGGCACACAGCGCCCCACCGGAATCCGCGAGGGCGATCAATGCCCCGCCGTGGAGCGCCCCGCCGATCGTGCACAGCTCCGCCGCCCAGTCGAGCTCGAGGACGACCTCGGCCGCGGTGCTCGCCGTGCAGCGGATCCCGAGCTGGGCGCACAGCGGCATCGAGCGGTGGACGAAACGGGTCAGCTCCTCGGCGGAGGGGGCGTGGGTGGAGCCGTCGTGGTCGGTCATCGTGCGCTCCTCGTGCGATGAGATCGATCAGCACCCTATGACGACTCCCGCCGCACGGCGATCACCCCCAGGCCATCGTCAGACACCCGGCGGCGGGCCTCCGCCGGCCCAGGAATACTGGTGGAATGACAGCTTCGGCCGAGCACGGGACCACCGCCGCGCAGGAGCGCAGGCGCGTCGAGGCGGCGATCGCCCTCGCTGCCTCGCTCGCCGGTTCGGCCCGGGCGAGCTCGGCCGACCTCGCTCGCCGCCGACGGCTGGCGGGGATCATCACCGAGCATCGGGCGGTGGTCCTGGCGATGCTGCTGGCGGACTCGGTCGCCCGGATCGAGGACCGCCGCCGGGCCGCCCGGCTCTACCGCTCGACCGTGCGGCGCACCGGGATCCCGGGCGGCCTGCGCTGGTTCGACCGTGTCGCGCTGGCGCTGTCGGCGCCGCTGGCGACGATCGTCCCGTCGATGGTGATGCCGCTCGTGCGCCGGCGGATCCGCCACGAGGCCGGCGGAGCGGTCCTCCCCGCCGAGGAGCGACCGCTGCGCCGCCACCTCGCCCGACGGGCCGGAGAGGGCTTCGAGCTCAACGTCAACGTGCTCGGTGAGGCGATCCTCGGCGAGGCCGAGGCCCGACGCCGGCTCGACGAGCTGATCGCCCTCCTCCGCCGGCCGGACGTCGACTACGTCTCGGTCAAGGTCTCGGCGCTGGCGACGCAGCTCGATCCGCTCGCCTTCGACGACAGCGTCGGGCGGATCGTCGAGCGCCTGCGCGAGGTGCTGCGGGTCGCCGCCGAGTTCGAGCCGGCGAAGTTCGTCAACCTCGACATGGAGGAGTACCGCGACCTGGAGCTGACGATCGCCGCCTTCACCACCGTGCTCGACGAGCCCGACGTTCGAGCGGCTGGAGGCCGGGATCGTGCTCCAGGCCTACCTGCCCGACGCCCACGACGCGTTCGAGCGGCTCGCCGGGTGGGCCACTGCGCGGTCGGCGCGCGGCGGCGGCGCGATCAAGGTACGGCTCGTCAAGGGGGCGAACCTGGCGATGGAGCAGGTCGAGGCCGAGCTCCACGGGTGGACCCCGGCGCCCTACCCGTCGAAGGCGGAGGTCGATGCCAGCTACAAGCGGCTCGTCGAGCGCGCCGCTCGCGCAGCGAGTCGACCGGCGCGTGCGGATCGGGGTCGGGAGCCACAACCTGTTCGACATCGCCTGGGCGGTGCTGCTCGCCGAGGAGCGCGGCGTGCTCGGCGACGTCGAGTTCGAGATGCTCGAGGGAATGGCCGGCGCCGAGGCGGAGGCGCTGCGGCGGCGGGTCGGAGCGGTGCGGTTGTACACCCCGATCACCCGCGCCGAGCACCGCAGCGCAGCGATCGCCTACCTCGTGCGCCGCCTGGAGGAGAACACGACCGCCGGCAACTTCCTGCGCGAGGCGTTCGATCTCGACCCGAACTCGGCTGCCTTCGCCGCCCAGGCCGAGGCGTTCGCCACCGCGGTCGACGACCGCCACCGGGTCTCGACCGTGCGCCGGCGGCGACCGATCGCCCCCGACGTTCGGCTCGGCTTCGTCAACGAGCCCGACACCGATGTCGTCGTCCCCGAGCAGCGCCGGGCGGTGCTCGCCGCCCTCGGCGCCGACGAGGCCTCGGCGGGCGAGGGCGACGAGCCGGCAGAGAGGTCCGGGATCGATCGGGGGATCGACGAGGCGGCCGTCGATCTGGCTGTCGCCCTCGCCGCCGGCGGGCAACGCCGGTGGGGAGCACGGTCCCCGGCAGACCGCGGCGAGGTGCTCCGGCGGGCGGCCGATCTGCTCGCCGCAGAACGCCACCGGACGGTCGCCCTGATCGCCCGCAGTTGCGCCAAGACCCCCGCCGAGGCTGACATCGAGGTGTCGGAGGCGATCGATTTCGTCCGCTACTACGCGGAGTCGGCACAGCGGCTGGCGGACGAGGTCCGCTCCGTCGACGGCTCACCGGTCGGCGTGGTCGTCGTCGCCCCACCGTGGAACTTCCCCTACGCGATCCCGACCGGCGGAGTGATCGCCGGGCTCGCCGCCGGCAACGCGGTGATCCTCAAGCCCGCCCCGGAAGCCGTCGAGGTCTCGCGCGCCCTCGTCGAGCAGCTCCATCGCGCCGGCATCCCGTCCGACGTGGTCCAGTTCCTGCCGTGCCCCGACGGCGACGTCGGACGCCACCTGATCGCCCATCCGGAGATCGCGAGCGGTGATCCTCACCGGCGCCTACTCGACCGCCCGGACCTTCGCCGGCTGGCGCCCCGAGCTGCGGCTGCTGGCCGAGACCAGCGGCAAGAACGCGATCGTGATCACCGCTGCCGCCGACCTCGACGCAGCGGTGCGAGACCTGGTCCGCTCGGCGTTCGGGCACGCCGGGCAGAAGTGCTCGGCGGCGAGCCTGGCGATCGTCGAGGCGTCGGTGCACGACGCGCCGGCCTTCCGCCGGCAACTCGCCGACGCCGTGCGCAGCCTCCACGTCGGGGCCTCGACCGCGCCGGGGACGTCGGTGCCCCCACTGATCCGTCCGGCCGGGGAGACCTTGCAGCGGGCGTTGAGCACGCTCGAGCCCGGCGAGGAGTGGCTGGTCGAGCCGGTCCGGCTGTCGAGCGCGCCGGACCTCTGGTCGCCGGGGGTCCGTCTCGGCGTCCGACCCGGCTCGTGGACCCACCGCACGGAGTGCGTTCGGCCCAGTGCTCGGCGTGCTGCGCGCCCCCGACCTGGACACCGCGCTGGACTGGCTCGACGACACCGAGTACGGCTTGACCGCCGGGATCCACTCGCTCGACCCGGACGAGTGCACCCGCTTCGTCGAACGTGCACATGCCGGCAACCTCTACGTCAACCGTCCGATCACCGGGGCGGTGGTCGGTCGCCAGCCGTTCGGGGGATGGAAACGCAGCGCGGTCGGCCCGGTGGCCAAGGCCGGCGGACCGAACTACCTCACCACCCTCCAGCACTGGCGGCGGATCACGCCCGAGGGGCCGGACCTGGTGCAGCTCGCCGGCAGCTCGTACCGGTCGTGGTGGCGGGATCGGTTCGGTCGGACGACCGAGCTCGGCGAGCTCCGGGCGGAACGGAATCTGCTCCGCTACCGCCCGCTGGAACGGGTCGTGCTCCGCCTCGACCGGTCGGCGACGGCCGACGACGTCGCCCTCGCCCGGCTGGCGAGCGAGACGACCGGAACGCCGCTCGAGCTGAGTGTCGCCGAGGCCGATCCGACGCTGCCCGAGGCGATCGTCGAGTGCCGACGACGCGCTCGCCCGCCGCCTCGCCGACGGGGGGATCGCCCGGCTCCGCCTCCGCGCCTCGGCGAGCGAGCGGTTGCGCCTCGCCGCCCTCGACGCAGCGGTCGTCGTCGACGACGCTCCGCTCGTCGCCGACGGCCGGATCGAGCTGCTCCACTGGCTGCGCGAGCAGTCGATCAGCATCACCGCCCATCGCTACGGCAACCTCGCCAGCGCGCCGATGCCGTCCTGCTGAGCGGACGTCCGACGTCCGCTGAACGAGGTCGGAGCTGCTTACACTCCGACGAACCGAGGTTCAGCGAGGGGGACGGATGCCGGAGAGTGGACTTCGGATCGAACGGGACGGGCGCGGCGTCCTCCGGTTGACGCTCGACCGGCCATCGAAGCGCAACGCGCTGACCGATCCGATCGTCGCCCACCTGATCGACGAGCTCGTCGCCGCCGGCACCGACGAATCGGTGCGGGCGGTGCTGATCGACGCCACCGGCGACGACTTCTGCTCCGGGTTCGACATCGTCGGGCGCAACGACACCTCCGCCGGTGCGCCGCGCCCACGGTCGGCAGCATCCAGCGCCGGCTGCCGGCGCAGGGCAACCGGTTGATCGAGCTGCTGCTGACCACCCAGACCCCGGTCGTCGTCGCCGCCCGCGGCTGGATCGCCGGGATCGGGTTGCACCTCCTGCTCGCCGCCGATTTCGCCGTGGTCAGCCGCGAGGCGCGGATCTGGGAGCCGTTCGCCGAGCGCGGCTTCACCCCCGACACCGGGGCGACCTGGATGCTCCCCCGTCGCGTCGGTGAGCTGCGCGCCCGTGAGCTGCTACTGCTCGGGCGCAAGCTGAGCGGGGCCGAGGCCGAGTCGTGGGGGATGGTCCACGCTGCGGTCGACGACGCAGCGCTCGAGCCGGCGGCCGACGCCCTGCTCGACCGACTCGCCGCCGGGCCGACGGTGACGCTCGGGCTGACCAAGTGGCTGCTGCACACCGGCGGCACGCAGGCGCTCGAACCCCAACTGCGGGCCGAAGCGCTGGCGATGGAGCTGTCCTCGCGCAGCGAGGACTTCCGCGAGGGGCTGCAGGCGTTCGTCGCCAAGCGTCCACCGGCGTTCACCGGCCGATGAGCCGGTTGCGCCGGGAGGGGCGGATCTAACCGGGCAGAGCGCCGACCCGGCAGCCGCCGTCGATGTCGAGCACCTGGTTGAGCCGCCCGAAGGCGATCCAGGCGCCGACGGCGAGGGTCAGCTCGACGATCTCGTCGTCGCTGAAGCAAGCGTGCAACTCGTCCCACATCGCGTCGTCGATCGCATGGTGATCGACGGCGAACTTGCGGGCGAAGTCGGCGGCGAGGCGCTTGCGCGGGGCGAGCCCCTCCAACCTGCCGGCGAGCACCGCCTCGTAGAACTCCTCCGGGGCCTGCTCGGCCTGCCCGGCACGGCCGGCGACGTCGGTGCCGGAGCGCCAGCCGAGGCACACGACGCAGCCGTTGACCTCGGCGATGGTGATCCGCGCCGCTTCCAGCTCGCGCAGGCTGAACGTCTCCGAGGCGTAGACCGCGCCGGAGAAGGCAGCTGCCTTGTGGGCTACATGGGAGGCCTTCGTCCCCCAGACGTAGGCCATCGGGTCCTGGTCGACGGGAATCGTCAGTCGCGGCATCGAT
This sequence comes from uncultured Actinomycetes bacterium, assembly GCA_963754705.1. Taxonomy (GTDB): domain Bacteria; phylum Actinomycetota; class Acidimicrobiia; order Acidimicrobiales; family Ilumatobacteraceae; genus JAWKHV01. The sequence continues at coordinate 90,682 of CAVWGZ010000002.1, forward strand.
CGCTCCTTCGAGTCGACCGCCGATGCTGCCACGGACGGCGGGCCGGGCGCGTACCCAGCGCTCGGCCCACCTCCGGAGTGCGGGTGTTGCCGAGCCGGGCGCAGATCGAACGCTCGTTCATTCCGGTGCAATCATGGTCGGCGATGGGCACCGACTACCGCACGCTGGTCGTCGAGCGCCACGGTGCGCGTCGGCTGGCTGATCTTCGACCGGCCCGACGGCGGGCAACGCCATGGACGCGACGATGCTCGCCGAGCTCGAGCAGGCCTGGCGCGAGCTCGACGCCGACCCCGAGGTGCGGGTCATCGTCAACACCGGCAACGGCGCAGGCGTTCCAGACCGGCCTCGACGTCGTGCAGCTCAGCCGCGACCCGGAGGCGCTGCGCGAGCAGTCGCCGCCGCACCACGCGACGCCGAGCTGCGAGCTCACCGCCTGGCACAACCAGGTGTGGAAGCCGGTGATCGCCGCGGTCAACGGCGTCGTGCGCCGGCGGCGGCCTGCACTTCGTGGCCGACGCCGACATCGTGATCGCCGCGTCGAACGCGACGTTCGTCGACCCCCACGTGTCGATCGGCCAGGTCGACCGCGTACGAGGCGATCGGCCTCGTGCGGAAGTGCCGATGGAGGCGATCCTGCGCATGGCGCTCGTCGGCCGCCACGAGCGCATCACCGCCGACGCGGGCCTGCGCAGCTCGGGCATGCTCAGCGAGGTCGTCGACCCGCCCGACGCGCTGCGCGACGCGGCCCAGGAGCTGGCCGAGAAGATCGCCCAGAACTCGCCGGCCGCGATGGCCGCGCACCAAGCAGGCGCTGTGGGGCGCGCTCGAGCTCGGCCTCACCGACGCGTGCCGCGGCCGGCGCGCACGAGCTCGTCGCCATGTGGGGCCACCCCGACCAGACCGAGGGCCCGCTGGCCTTCGCCGAGAAGCGCGACGCCGCACTGGCAGCCCGCGACCCTGACGAGCGACGCCTACCGACGTTCACGCCTGATCGTCGAGCGCCACGGCCCGGTCGGGCTGGCTGATCAACAACCGGCCCGACCAGCTCAACGCCATGAACAGCGCGCATGCGCGACGAGTTCGCCGACGCCTGGAACGAGCTCGACGCCGACCCCGAGGTGCGGGTGATCGTCCACACCGGCGAGGGGCGGGCGTTCCAGACCGGCGTCGACGTCGCCGAGATCGCCAGCGACGGCGTCGGCATGGAGCGCTACCGCGAGTCGGTCGAGCAGCTGGGACCTCCACTTCACCGTCGTGGCACCAGCAGGTGTGGAAGCCGGTGATCACCGCGGTCAACGGCATCTGCGCCGGCGGCGGCGTTCCACTGGGTCGCCGACGCCGACATCGTGCATCGCCGCCTCCGACGCCCAGTTCTTCGACCCCCACGTGTCGGTCGGCCAGGTCGTCGTCGATCGAGGCCATCGGGCTGATGCGCAAGATGCCGGTCGAGGCGGTGATGCGCATGGCGTTCGTCGGCCGCTACGAGCGCATGACCGCCCAGCGGGCCTACGAGCTCGGGATGATCAGCCAGATCGTCGACCCGCCCGAGCAGCTCCGCGAGGAGGCCCAGGCGCTGGCCGAGAAGATCGCCAAGAACTCACCGGCCGCGATGGCGCGCGACGAAGCAGGCGCTGTGGGGCGCGCTCGAGCTCGGCCTCACCGACGCCTGCCGGGCCGGGGCGACGGAGCTGGTGTCGATGTGGGGCCACCCCGACCAGGCCGAGGGCCCGCTCGCCTTCGCCGAGAAGCGCGAGCCGAACTGGGCCGAGCCGGCACCGATCGACCGTGAGCGGCCGCCGGCTCGGCGACCTCGTGAGCCTCGCCGACCTGCTGCTCGCCGACGAGCGGTCGCTCGACGACGACCTGGTGCACGCCGGCGGGCGCGACCTGGACCGAGCGCGAGGTCGCGCGCCGTCGCCGCGGACTCGCGGCGGCGCTGCGGCGCGCCGGCGTCGCGCCCGGCGCCGCCGGTGGCGTCATGCTGCCCGAACGGCGTCGACGTCGATCGCCGCGCTGTTCGGCGTGTGGCAGGCCGGCGGCGGTCTACGTGCCGCTCAACCCGCGGCTCACCGACGGCGAGGTCGACCACGTCTCGATCGGTCGAGCCGTCGCATCGTCACCACGCGACCGCGCCGACCGGTCGCGTCCGGTCGTCGTCGCGGACCGACGACGCGTCGTCGCCCGCAACGGCGTCGGCGCACCGATCGCCGCCACGACCCCGACGTCGCCCTCGTCCAGTTCACCTCCGGCACCACCGGGCGGCCCAAGCCGGTCCTGCTGCTCCACTCGCGGCGTGCTCACGCTGCTCGACGGCGTCATCACCAGCTCCGGCCGGCGCGCGGCCAGCCGCGCCGCGATCGGCACCGCCACGCCGAAGCCCCGATGCCGAACCTCATCCCGGTGTCGCTGTCGCTGTGGGCCGGGATCTACCAGGTGCTCTTCGCCCTCCGGGTCGGCGCCGCGGTGGTCGTCCTGGACGGCTTCGACCCGCCGGACTTCGCCGACCTCGGTCGCCGCGCTTCGGCATCCGCTCCACCGTCCTGCCGCCGGCGGCCATGACGATGCTCGCCGACGACGACGCCGATCGACGACGCTCGCGCCCGCTGCGGTACGTCCGCAGCATCACCGCGCCGCTGTCGCCGCTCCAGGCCCGCCGGTTCCAGCGACCGCTTCGGCATCGCCGTGCTCAACAGCTACGGCCAGACCGAGATCGGCGGCGAGATCGTCGGCTGGAGCGCGGCCGACTCGCGGGAGCACGGCGACGACAAGCTCGGCGCGGTCGGCCGGCCGCACGCCGGCGTCGACTCCGGCCGTCGGCGAGGACGGCACCGACGTCGGCCGGCGAGCTCGGCGAGCTGTGGGTGCTGACGCCGGCGCTGAGCGCCGGCTACGCCGACGGCGGCGACCTCGCCGACCGGCTCAGCGCCGACGGCTGGTTCCGCACCGGCGACGTCGGCCGGGTCGACGCCGAGGGCTTCGTCTGGATCGAGGGCCGGGTGTCGGCGATGATCAACCGCGGCGGGCTGAAGGTGCTTCCCGGACGAGGTCGAGGAGGTGCTGCGCCTCGCACCCGGCGGTCGCCGACGTCGCCGTCGTCGGGGTCGCCCGACGACCGCCTCGGCGAGGTCCCGTGGGCGTTCGTCGTCGCCGACGCCGCGGCGCCGCCGCTGCGACCGCCGAGGCCTCGTCGCGCTCTGCCGCGAGCACCTCGCGCCGTACAAGGTGCCGGTCCGGTTCGAGCCCGATCGACGCCCTGCCCCGCAACGAGGTCGGCAAGGTCCTGACCCGCGAGCTGACCGTGCGGACGTCCGGCAGGTGAGTCGGCGTCGATCGGCCGGATCACCCGACCGCCGGCGGAGGCGTCACCCCTCGTCCCCGACAGCTGCGCCGACCTACGCTCGAACCGGCCCCCGACGCACCGGAGCGTGACCATGTTCGTGCCCAGCCCCGAGCGATTGATCCCCGAACTGAGCCAGCGCGAGGAGCTCGTCCTCCTCGCCCGCTGCCTGTGGCGCGAGGGATACAACGACCATCTCGCCGGCCACATCACCTGCAACCTCGGCGACGGCACCCTGTTGTGCAATCCGTGGCTGATCACCTGGGACGAGCTCCGCCCGGAGCAGGTGATCCGGATCGCCCTCGACGGCTCGCTGGTCGAGGGCGACTGGCCGGTCCCGCTCGGCATCCCGCTCCACCTCGCACTGCACGAAGCCCGTCCGGGGGTGCAGTGGGCGATGCACAACCACCCGCTGTACGGCACCGTCTGGGGTGACCTCGGCGAGGTGCCTCCGGCGATGGATCAGAGCTCGGCGCTCGGCGGCGGTGAACTGGTGCTCGTCGACGAGTACGAGGGCGGGGTCGACAATCTCCAGGCGGCGAAGAACGCCGTCGCCCTGATCGGCGACGCCGACCTCTCCCTCCTCGCCGGTCACGGCGTGTTCGTCCTCGGCGGCTCGGCGCGGGCGGTGCATCAGCGCGCCGTCGCGCTCGAGCAGCGCTGCCAGCGGGCGTGGCACGTGCGCGCCGCCGGCGGGACGCTCGAGTCGCCGCTGCCCGACTGGTGGGCGGACCGGATGCGTCAGAGCGACGGCGAGCGGTTCATCGGGTTCTGGGAAGCGATGGTCCGCAAGGAACTGCGCGAGGACCCGACCCTGCTCACCCCCTGACCGTCTCCCGAGATCCCCTCTGCCGGATGCCGCGGCGGCGCGACTCGATCGCGGGGCCAGCGTCGCCGTAGGTTCCGGCCGATGGGCACACTCGAGGGCAAGGTCGCGATCGTCACCGGAGCGGGCCAAGGCGTCGGGCGGGGGATCTCGCTGGCCTTCGCCGAGGCGGGAGCCCGGCTGGTGATCGCCGGGCGGACGGTGTCGAAGTGCGCCGCAGTCGCGGAGGAGATCATCGCCGCCGGCGGCGAGGCGATCGCCGTCGCCTGTGACGTCAAGTCGGCAGACGAGATCGATGCCTGCGTGGCGGCGACGGTCGAGCGCTTCGGCACGGTCGACGTCCTCGTCAACAACGCCCAGGAAGTCCCGCGCGGGCTGCTGCTCGAGGTCACCGACGACCAGTTCACCGCCGGCTGGGCCTCCGGGCCGTTGGCGACGCTGCGGTTCATGCGTGCCTGCCATCCGCACCTCGTCGACGGCGGGGTGATCATCAACCTCGGGAGCCGGGCGGGGATCAAGCCGCTCGCCGTCGGAGCCGCCGCCTACGGGGCGATCAAGGAGGCGACGCGTACGCTCTCGCGCGGCGCCGCGGTCGAGTGGGCGACCGACGGGATCAGGGTCTACGCCCTGCTCCCGCTGTCGACCTCGCCGGCGCTCGAACGGCTCCAGCACGACGAGCCGGCGGTCTACGAGCGGGTCCTGTCGGAGATCCCGATGCGCCGCTACGGCGACCCCGTCAAGGACATCGGGGCGGTCGCCGTGTTCCTCGCCAGCGACGCCGCCGGCTACCTGACGGGGATCTCGATCACCGTCGACGGCGGCGCCGGTCACCTCGGCTGACATCCGGCGCGCCGAGCAGCGTCGAGCGGAGCCGGCTCGCAGCCGGTCAGGCGAAGGCGGGGATGACCTCGTCGCCGACGAGTCGGAGCATCGCCGCCAGCTGATCGAAACTGCCGATGCTCGCCCGACCGAGGTCTCCCGGGAGGCCGGCGCCGAAGGCGGCATGGACATGATCGCACCCGGTCAACCGGCGGTAGCGCTCCACCTGCTCGATCACCATCTCCGGGGTACCCCACAGCAGGCGGTCGGCGGCGATGTCGGCGGCGGTGATGTCCTCCCCGGCATCCATCCGGGCGAACAGCTCGCGCTCCTCGTCCTCCTCGACCGAGGCCCGCCAGTGCTCGACCAACCCGCCGACGTAGTGCGGGAGGACGACCTCCTCGACCTCCCGCCGGTCGGCGGCGACCCAGGCGTAGCGGCGCAGGATCCAGTCGGCCGGCCTGCCGAGCGCGGCGCGGGCGGCGCGATATCGCTCGAGGCAGGCCTGGGCCTTGGTCAGCGATTGGACCGGGCCGCACAGCCAGGCGTCGCCGAAGCGGGCGGCGCGGTCGACGGCCGGATCGGCGACGCCGGCGACCCACAGCGGTGGGTGCGGTCGCTGCACCGGTCGGGGGTGGACGGTGAGCTCGGGGAACGAGTGGAACCGCCCGTCGAAGGCGACCTTCTCCTCGCTCCACACGAGGCGGAGGATCTCCAACGCCTCCGCCATCCGCGCCCCGCGGGTGTGCAGATCCGAGCCGTGGACCTGGTACTCGAGGTCCCACCAGCCGAGCCCGACGCCGAGCGAGATCCGACCGCCGGAGATCTGGTCGATCGTCGCCACCTGCTCGGCGACGCGCACCGGGTGATGGATCGGTAGCTGGAAGATCCCGGTGCCGATCCGGATCGTGTCGGTCCGGGCGGCGACGGCGGCGAGGAAGGTCAGCGGGTCGGCGAGGTACCCGGGGAGGAAGTGATGGTGCCCGACGGTGACCGTGTCGAAGCCGGCCGCCTCGGCGATCCGGGCGAGCTCGAAGCTCTCCCGATACGGGTCGCGCTCCCCCGCGGCGTAGAGGACCGGCAACGTGCAGGAGAACTTCACGCCCGCCATCATGCGACGCGGTTGCGCCCCCCTCGCCAGTCGGGCGTGCGCTCGAAGCGTGGGAAGATCGACGGCTATGCAGATCGTCGGCCTGACCGGGGGGATCGGAGCGGGGAAGTCGACCGCGGCAGCGATGCTCGCCCGCCGTGGCGCGCACGTGGTCGACGTCGACTCCCTCGGGCGAGCGGTGATCGCCCCCGGCGGCCGGGGCGAGCGAGCGGTGCTCGACCGGTTCGGCCCGGAGGTCGCCGACCCGGCCGGCAGCATCGACCGGACTGCGCTCGCCCGGCGGGTGTTCGCCGATCCCGCCGAGCTCGCCGCGCTGGAGGCGATCAGCCATCCGGCGATCAACGCCGAACTCGACGAGCGACTCGACCGGATCGCGGCGGTCGCACCGACCGCGGTGGTGGTCTTCGACCAGGCCGTGCTGGTCGGCTCGAAACTCGGTCGAGACCTGCCCTCCGGGCGCGGCTACGGCGAGGTCGTCGTCGTCGAGGCGGCCGAAGCTGTGCGGATCGAGCGGCTGACGAGCGGGCGCGAGATGAGCGTCGACGACGCCCGGGCGCGGATCGCAGCCCAGCCGACCGACGACGCACGCCGGGCGATCGCCGATCATCTGCTGGTCAACGACGGCGACCTGGAGCTGCTCGAGCAATCCGTCGCCCGGCTGGCGGGGCGACTCGGCCTCGACGGCTCGATCGTCGTCGGCGCTGCCGCCCTGCCCGGCACGGAATGGATCGCCTCCCGGCGGATCGTGCGGGAACACGGTCCGGCATGGGACGGGATCGTCGTCGGCGAATGGGAGCTGCGCGCCGGCTGGTTCGCCGACACCCACCCGCACGACGAGCTCAACCATGTGCTCGACGGCGAACTGCACGTCACCACCGCCGGGCGGACCCACGTCGTCGCCCCCGGCGCGACGATCCTCGTCCCCGCCGGCCAGCAGGCGCTGTACGCCGCCCCCGAGCACGCCAGGATGCTGTTCGTCTACGGGCCCAACCCGCGCGGCATCGCGGACCGACGATCGCCAGGGCGGCCCGTTGCTCAGCTCCGGCTGATCATCGGCCGGCACCCCTGACTAACTTGCCCCGGTCAACCAATCGCGGTGAACCAGCCGGGCAAGGGGCATCGATGGGGTATCCGAACGACGTCGGGGTGGTCGATCTGATGATCGGGTTCCCGTATCGCGACCACAAGGCGGTGTTCGAGTATCTCCAGCCCGGGATCAAGGACGCGGCGTCGAAGGACTTCGCGATGCCGGCCGAGTACATGTTCAGAGCGGTCCCGCCGGACGTGACCGACGACGACGACCCGGTGGCGATCACCTTCGCCAAGATGGATGCGCTCGGGATCCGGGCAGGCCTGTTCGGCTTCTCCGACAACGCACTCGAGGCCCGCAGGCGCCATCCGGGACGGGTGTTCCTGGTGATCGACATCGATCCGAACGATGTCACCGGGGCCGTCCGCAAGATCCGTGCGACGCATGCAGGAGCACGGCCTGACGGCCGTCAGCACGTTCCCCGCCGGCTGTGTCCCGCAGGTCCCGGTCAGCGATCGCAAGTACTACCCGATCTACCAGACGTGCATCGATCTCGGCCTGCCGATGATCGCCAACGCCGGCATCCCCGGCCCGCGGGTGCCGTTCGAGTGCCAGCACGTCAAGCACTTCGACCAGGTCTGCTACGACTTTCCCGAACTCACCCTGGTGATGCGCCACGGCGCGGAACCGTGGGAGGCGCTGGCGGTCAAGCTGATGCTGAAGTGGCCCGGTCTGCACTACATGACCAGCGCATTCGCCCCGAAGCACTATCCGAAGGCGATCATCGACTACGCCAACAGCCGTGGCAGCGACAAGATCATGTACGCCGGGTACTACCCGGCCGGGCTGACGCTGGAGCGGATCTTCGGCGAACTGCCGAACGTGCCGCTGAAGGACGAGGTCTGGCCGAAGTTCCTCCGCCACAACGCCAACCGGGTGTTCGCACTCGGGCTGGACGACGGCACCGAGTCGACGGGAGGCTGCTGATGGGCAGGTTCGAAGGACGCACTGCGCTGGTCACCGGCGCCAGCCGTGGGATCGGCGCGGCGATCGCCGAGCGCCTCGCCGCCGAGGGCGCCGACGTGGTCGTCGTCGCCCGCACGGTCGATGCCCACGACCACCTCCCGGGATCGCTGAACGAGACCCTCGCCCGCTGCCGTCGCTACGGAACGCGGGTCGAGGCGATCGCCGCCGATCTGGCCGACGGCGACGACCGGGCAACGATCGTCCCGCGCGCCCTCGAGCTGTTCGACGGGCGGCTCGACATCCTCGTCAACAACGCCGCCGCGGCGATGTACGCCCCGCTGTCGACGTTCCCGCTGAAGCGGCGGCGGATCATCTACGAGGTCAACGTGCACGCACCGATCGATCTCGCCCAGGCAGCGGTGCCGCAGATGATCGAGCGCGGCGAGGGCTGGATCGTCAACCTGACCAGCGCCTCGGCGACCCATGCGCCGGGACCGCCGTACGACATGAGCGGGGTGTCGACGACGATCGCCGTCTACGGCTCGTCGAAGGCTGCACTCGACCGGATCACCAACGGCTACGCCGTCGAGCTGTGGGGCAGCGGGGTGCGGATCAACACGATCGGACCGCGGGCGATGGTCGCCAGTGAGGGCGCGATGGTCCTCGTCGGCGATCACGTCACCAGCGATCTGATGGAACCGATGGAGACGATGGTCGAGGGGGTCATCGTGCTCTGCGAGTGCGAAGTCGAGCGGACCGGCAAGGTGTACACCAGCCTCGACCTGCTCGAGGAGCTCGGTCGACCGGCGATGACGCTCGACGGGCGCAGCGTCCACGATGGAAAGGTCAGCTGATGGACCAGGCACGGATCGCAGGGATGTTCAGCCTCGACGGTCGGGTGGCGATCGTCACCGGCGGATCGCGCGGTATCGGCCGGGCGATCGCCGAAGGCTACGTCGACGCCGGCGCCAAGGTCGTCGTCGCCAGCCGGAAGCAGGCGGCGGTCGACGAGGCCGTCGCCGCGCTGACCGCCCGCGGCGGCGAAGCGCTCGGCGTCGCCACCCACGTCGGTGAGCTCGACGACCTCCAACGGCTGGTCGAGGCGACGCTCGAGCGGTTCGGGCGGATCGACGTGATCGTCAACAATGCGGCGACCGCGCTCGCCGAACCGCTCGGCAGGTTCACCCCGGGGGCATGGGAGAAGGTCTACGACGTCGACCTGCGCGGTCCGGTGTTCCTCGTCCAGGCGGCGCTCGACGCGCTCAAGGCGAGCCCGGCAGCATCGGTGATCCACGTCGTCAGTGCCGGGGCGTTCCTCGCCTCGCCGGGCGTGGCGATGTACGCCGCAGCAAAAGCGGCGCTGGTGTCGTTCACCCGTTCGATGGCAGCAGAGTTCGCACCGGTCGGGATCCGCGTCAACGCGCTGGCCCCCGGCGCAGTGGATACCGACATGACCCGCAACACCGGAGTGGAAGCGATGGGACGGATGGAACAGGCATCGTTGCAGAAGCGGATCGCTCCGCCCGAGGACATGGTCGGCCCGGCGCTGTTCCTCGCCTCCGACGCCTCGGCGTTCGTCACCGGGCAATGCATCGTCGCCGACGGCGGATTGGTGTTCACCCGATGAGCGAGCACAGCGACCGGATGTCGACCGCCCGAACGCCGATCCCGAGGGTGCAGCTGTCGATGCCGCTGCGCACCTTCGCCGCCGAGGACCCCGGTTCGTGGCAGTCGCTGAGCGACCAGGCGATCGCCGCCGACCGGGCCGGTGTCGACCGGATGGTCGTCTCCGATCATGTCGTCTACGGCGAGAACCTCGAGGCGTACGGCGATCCGGCGACTCGGCGGCACCGTCGGCGGCAAGCAGCCGACCGGACCGGACGGACATTGGCTCGAACCGTTGACCGTGCTCTCGGTCGTCGCCGGGCAGACCAGCCGGATCCGGTTGGGGACCAACATCCTCCTCGCTGCGCTGCGCACACCTGCGGTGTTGGCCAAGACGATGGCGACGCTCGACGTGCTCAGCGGCGGCAGGATCGATCTCGGGGTCGGGGTCGGCTGGCAGCGCGAGGAGTACGAGGCCTGCGGACTCGACTTCTCCCAACGGGGCAAGCTGCTCGACCGCACGCTCGAGGTCTGCCAGTTGCTCTGGCGCGAACAGGTCGCCACCTTCGACGACGGCGACCTGCGCTTCGAGCGGATCCACATGATGCCCAAGCCGGTGCAGGACGGCGGTGTGCCGATCTGGGTCAGCGGCACCGTCAACACCGCCACCGCCCGCCGGCTGGCCCGCTTCGGCAGCGCCTGGATCCCGTGGGGCGCGGACGCCCAGCGGTTGCCGGAGACGATCCCGCAGATGCGTGAGGCGGTGGTCGCTGCCGGCGGGTCGGGAGCGTTCGACGTGGTGGCGACGATCGCCGCCGTGCGCAACGGCGACGGCGAGCTCGATCCGGAGGCGACGATGGCTCCCGTACCGAGCCTGATCGCCGTCGGCGTCACCGATTGCCGCCTGTTCGTCCCGATCCCGGCCGGGGTCGAGGCGGGTATCGACGCGTTGAGCCCCGTCGGTCGACGCGTTCCGCGCCGCCACCGCCTGACGGCGTCGGGTCGGTCGCCGACGGCCGGTCGGTCGGCGACGGTCGGTTGATCGCCGACGGTCGTTGATCTCCGACGGTCGGTTGAGACCGGGACGCAGGGATCATCGGCCAAGATGCACCGGTGACCACGCCACCGTTCCCCGGACCACCGGCATCCGCTCCGATCCCTGCCGAGCGGGTGAGCGAGGCGATGGTCTATGTCGGACGGTGGCTCGAGTTCCGCCGGCTCGCGCTCCAGTTGCCCGGCCTGCAGGCGGCGGTGTCGCTCGGCGGCGAGGTGCTCGGCTCGTTCGCGATCGGCGAGGCGGATGTCGAGGCCGGCACGGCGATGACCTCGACCCACCTGTTCCGGATCGCCTCGCACTCCAAGACGTTCACCGCCACGGCCGTGTTCCAGCTGGTCGAGGCCGGCAAGCTCCGGCTCGACGACACCGTCGGGCAGTGGTTGGACGACGTCGCCTCGGCGAGCGACGGCGTCGGGCAGCTGACCGTGCGCGAGCTGCTCGGTCACTCGGGCGGGATCGTGCGCGATTCCGACGACGGCAACTTCTGGCAGCTCGAGGCGCCGTTCCCGAACACCGCCAGACTGCGCGCGAGTCGCCGTCGGACGAGCGGCGATCCAACCGGCCAACGTCGCGTTCAAGTACTCGAACATCGGCTACGGGCTGCTCGGCCTGATCGTCGAAGCGGCGAGCGGTCGGTCGTACCACGACTACGTCGGCACCGAGATCATCGGGCGGCTCGGGCTGGCGAACATCGGTACCGAGTTCGATCCGGGGCGCGCCGGCGAGTACGCCGCCGGCTACAGCGCGCTCGCCTACTCGGCGGTCCGGCGCCCGATCGAACACGTCGACACCGGCGCTCTCGCCGCGGCGACCGGCTGCTACGCGACCGCCGAGGATCTCTGCCGGTACATCAGCGCCCACTGCCTCGGCGACCACCGGCTGCTCACCGACGCCTCCAAGCGAACGATGCAGCTCCCGGTGTGGGAGGTCGTCGGACGCAACGAGCACTACGGCCTCGGGGTGGCGGTGATGAAGATCGGCCAACGGACGATGATCGGTCACGGCGGGGGCTACCCCGGGCACATCACCGCCACCGCCGTCGATCCGCACAGCGGGCTGGCCGTGTCGGTGCTGACCAACTCGATCGACGGAGCGGCGGCGGAGTTGCTCCACGGGATCGTCAAGCTGGTCGATCTCGCCCTGACCGATCCGAGCGGGTCGGTCCCGCCGTCGCTCGGCTCGCGACTGGCCGGCCGCTACGCCAACCTCTGGTCGGTGCTCGACGTCGCCCAGCTCGGGCGCGGCTGCAGCTGATCAACCCGTCGCTGCCCGATCCGGTCGCCGCCCCGACGACCGACCTCGCCCCGGTCGACCTGTCGAGTTCCGAGCGGGTGACGCTACGGATCACAGCCGGCGTCGGCTACGGAGCGGTCGGCGAGCTGGTCTCGTTCGACCTCGCCGAGTCCGGGAGCGTGCGCACCTTCACCGGACCGAGCGCGATGACCTACTGGCCGCTGGCCGAGTTCCGCGCCCGGATCGAGTCGTCGGAGACCATCAACGCGCCGCAGGCCTGACCCGTCGTCGGCTGCTGCGGGCGCCGCTGCGCCGTGGCCGCTGCGTCGTCGCCGGCGGTCCGTCCGGCTAGCCGAGCGAAGCGATCGCGTCGGTGAGGGCGGCGACGAACATGTCGGCATCCTCGGCGGTGACGGCGAGGTTGAGGGCCAGCATCAGCCGCGGCGCAACATAGATCCCGCGGGCGACGAGCTCGTGGAACAGCACCTCGCGCAGCTCCGGATCTGAGTCGGCATGGTCGGCCGGACGGTCGACCGGGCCGGCGACGGGATGGATCGCCATCATCGAACCCCACCCGGTGACCGTCCACGGCAGCGGGGCATCGTCGAGCACGGCCGCAACCCTCGTGCGCAGCTCCTCGCCGAGTCCGAACAGCCGGTCGAGCGCGGTCCCGGTGATCACCTCGCTCAGCGCGGCGACACCGCCGGCCATCGACATCACGTTGTTGTTGTAGGTCCCCCCGTGGGACAGCTCACCGCCGCGCGCCGGATCGAACGCACCCATCAGATCCGCCCGGCCGCCGAACGCCCCGAAGGTCATCCCACCGGCGAGGTACTTGCCGAACGCCGCCAGGTCGGGCAAGACGCCGAGCCGTTGCTGGGCTCCGCCGGCGCTCATCCGCGAGGTCATCACCTCGTCGAAGATCAGCAGCGCTCCGTATCGCTCGGTGATCGACCGCAGTCCACCGAGGAACGCCGGGGTGCCGGGGATGCACCCTCCGCCACCGAGCATCGGCTCGACCAGCACGGCAGCGATCGTCTCGCCGTGGGCGGCGAACAGCGCCTCGACCGAGGCGAGGTCGTTGTAGCTCGCTCGGAGGAAGGCGAACGGAGCGAGCAGCGGCTCCCCGCCGTGTCCGAAGTAGAGCAGCCCGCCGTGATAGCCGCCGTCGAACACGAGCACCCGGTCCCGCCCGGTGGAGTGGCGGGCGAGCTGGATCGCCATCAGGTTCGCCTCGGTGCCGGAGTTGGTGAACCTGACCTGTTCGACCGCCGGGAACCGAGCCGTGATCAGCTCGGCGAGGCGGATCTCGTCGAGATGGGTCGCGCCGAAGCTCCACCCCCGGCCGAGGGCGGCCTCGAGTGCAGCCCGGATCGCCTCCGGGCGATGTCCGGCCAGCCCGGCGGAGTAGTCGCCGAGGAGATCGAGGTAGCTGTGCCCGTCGACATCGAACAGCCGGGCACCCTCTGCCCGCTCGACCCGGAACGGGAACGGGCGGACGTCGAGCACCGAGCGCGTCGACCCGCCGGGCATCACCCGGGTCGCCTGTTCGTACAGCTCGGCGCTGCGCGGTCGGGCGGCGGCGTAGCGCTGGTGGAGGATCTCGAGCCGACCGGTCCAGGCGCCCATCGGCCGAGGTTACCCAGCCGCCGTCGGCGTGAGCGGACAGCTATCGTCCGGGCACCTGTTCCGGTCGGTCACGTGGAGGGGACGACAGATGACGGTGGTCGACGCGCTGTTGGCGATCGCCCGTTGCGACGTCGCTGGGGCGATCGATGCCGCCGAGTCAGCCGCAGGCGATGAGCCGCAGGCACTGCTGCCGGGAGCGTTGCTCCGCCACCTGCGCAGCGGAACCTGCGGCGACGTGTACGACTCCCCCGAGGCCCTCACCCGCTTCATCGACGGCGGCTCCAACCCCTCGATGTACAGGCGCGTTGCACGAGGCGTTGCGCGCCGGCAACGAACGGTTCCGTCCGAGATCGTTGCTCGACGTCGGATGCGGCGACGGACGGATGGCGCTCGCCGCAGCCGTGGACAGCGTCGAACGGGTCGAGCTGATCGAGCCGTCCGAGGCGCTGTTGGCGATCGCGCTCGAGGCCTTCGCCGGGTCGGGCAAAGCGGTGCGCGGCTATGCCGAGTCGGCCGAGGTGTTCCTCGCCCAGCTGGGTCCGGTCCCACGATGGGACGTCGTCCAGTCGACGTTCGCGATGCACACGATGCCGTCGGGCGAACGGGCTTCGATACTCGCCGCGATCGCCCAGCGCACCGGTCGGCTGATGATCGCCGAGTTCGACGTCCCCGAGTTCGGCGACCGCACCGTCGAACACGCGACCTACGCCGCCCTGCGGTACGAGCTCGGCCTGCGCGAGTACGCCGGCGACGAGCTCGTCACCCACGGCTTCCTCCTGCCCGTCCTCGTCGGCCAGTTCGATCCGGCGCACGTCCGCCACACCTTCGAGCAGTCGGCCGGGCGCTGGGTCGACCAACTGACCGCCGCCGGGTTCACGACGGTCGAGGTCGCCCCGCTCGTCCCCTACTGGTGGGCCGACGCGATCGTGCTCGAAGCGTCGCGCTCGACGGACTCACCGGCAGCGGAGCCTCAGGTCGTCGAACACCGCCGAACGCGCAGCAACCATCCGAGGCAGGAGAACGAACGGTTGCCGACCAGCACACGCGCGCACCATCCCCGACCACCCTGGTAGTGCAGGTCGGTGAGCGCTCCCGGCTCGCCGTGGTGCTCGGCGGCGAGCTCGGACAGCTCGCCGATGCTGTACAACCGGAGCTCGACGACGGTGTCGCCGAGATCGACGCTGAGCACCGGGCCGCCGATCGTGTCCCCGGCGCTGACCACCGCCACCAGCCGGCCGCTGTAGAGCTGGCGTTGGAGGTGGGCGACGGTGAGCAGCTCGGCCTGAGCGTCGAGCTCGCCGGCGAGCAGGCGCACCGCTCGTTCCGAGCGGCGGGCGGAGGGACGCATCGACCATCGTCGCAACGCATCGAGCAGCACCGGCCGGAGCTCGGTACCGGTGCGTGCACTGACCTCGGCAGCGACGAACATCGTCACCACTGCGAACAGAACGAGCACGACCAACGGACCCATCGTCCGGACCTCCCTCGGCACCGAAGCACCGACCCCGACGCCCCGTCGTCGTTGACGGGACTGGCGAAGCTTGGCACGTTCCAGAAGGGTCCACGCCGCGCCCGAACGGCGCCGCCGCTACCGCAGTTGAATCGGCGAGTAGACCGGGTCGGAGAAGTCCCGGCGGCCGCGCTGATGGCTCGGCGGGGCCTCCCACCAGCTCGCCGGGTCGTCCGCCTGGCTCCACTCGAGCACCGATCGGCGGCGGAGGATCCGCCATTCCCCGGCACGTTCCTCCCAGTCGTCGACGTAGCGGAAGCCGGTGGTCAGGTTGTGCTCGCGGCGCTCGCTGCGGGCGCGGTGCTTGGCGATCCCGTAGGCCTCGCTGCGGGCGATCCCCGGCAGCGGCCCGAGGTCGACGAGCAGGTTGCCGATGAAGTGAAAGGTCCAGTCGTAGCGCAACAGCATCCGGTCGAACAGCCAGCTGACCATCTCGTCGCGGGTACCGCTGAAGCTCCCGTGCTCGTCGCACGCCTCCGGCCAGAAGCAGGAGCGGACCAGTTCCCGATCGAGCCGGTCGACGCCGCGGCAGTAGCGGTACACGACGCGTTCGATCGCCTGAGTGGCGAGCAGGGACTGGACCGCCTGAGTCTCCATCGCTCAAGTCTGCCAGCGGCACCCCGGCCGGGCGGGGACGTCAGCCGCCGACGGGACGCTGCAGTGGACCGCCATGGCGTTGCTGCCAGTCGGTGTAGCGCTGGAAGAACTCGTCGCCGAACGGATCCGCGCCGGTCAGTGGCATCGCCGCCCGCCAGATCGAGAGGTCGTCGGGGGCGAGCTCGTCGGCGGTGGCGAGATGGGTGGCGGCGGCGTCGGGGTGGCCGCGACGGATGAGTTCGAGCGCCAGGCGGAACTCCGCCCGGGCACGACGTTGGTCGTCGTCGAGTCCGCTCGACGAGCCCGGCAGCTCAGGCGGCTCCCCGGGGAGCTGACCGTCTCGGACCCAGGCACGCAGCGCGTCGTGGTGCGGGCCGGATTCGATCCCGTGGACGGAGACGAAGGCGTCGTTGGCGAACGCCGGCGAGGGCGGGCGGACGACCTGCCCTTCGCCGTCGACCCAGATCACCGTCGGCACGTTGACCAGACCGTAGGCATCGGCGAACGTGCGGTCGGTGTCGACGAGCACGGGGAAGTCGACGGTCTCGGCCCACGGGGCGACCGGTTCGACCGCGTCGTCGATCGCCACCGCCACGATCTGCAGCCCGGGGCCGAGTTCGTCACCCAACGCCTGCCAGTCGGGCAGGTCGTAGCGGCACCCGCACCAGCTGGAGAAGGCGACGACGACGGTCTTGTCCGCCGACTGCTCGAACAGCCGGTGGCGCCGACCGTCGAGGCCGAGCAGCTCGAGGTCGGGGGCGACGCCGCCGGCGAGCGACGAGCCGACGTCCAGCCGTTCGCCGATCACCGCCAGGCGATGGTCGGCATCGGTCGCCGACGGCACCCCGAGCGCATCGCCGAGCCGGTCGAGCGGCAGCGATGCGGCGGTCGCCAGCGAGCCGAGCAGCGACGCCGGGATGCACTCGGCGCCACGACACCATCCCTGCGGCTTCGACGACCAACCGGTGAGGGCGACGAGATCGGAGGCGGCGACGGCCGGTGCCTCGCCGTCCCCGCCGTCGACGGTGCTCGACCCACAGATGATCGTCCAGTGGTTCATTCGGGCACCGTATCCAGCACTGCCACCGGCCGTCGCCGCGAGCCGGCCGGGTTCAGCCGTCGTAGCGCCGATCGAGGAAGGGTTCGCCGAGTCGCTCCTGGGCGAGGTCGACCCCGAGCCCGGGCAGATCGGCCGGGGGCAGCAACGCCGAGCCGTGGCGCGAGGCCGGTCCGTCGACGGCCGAGACGGTCACCCAGTTGCCGAAGTCGACGGTGTGCGCACGATGGCGTCGAGGGGTGGAGGCGTTGAGGTGGGCGAAGGCCATCGTCACCAGATCGCCGCCGGAGGAGTCCTCGATCGTCACCGCGATCCCCAGCTCGACGGCGACGTCGCGCAGCAGCTTGGCCGGGGTCACCCCACCGACCCTGGTGAGCTTGATCGTGATCCCGTCGGCGACGCCGCCGCGGTGTCCGGCGAGGAGGGCGGCGAGCGAGACGATGCTCTCGTCGAGGACGATCGGTCCGTCCCACGAGCTGCGCAGGGCGACGCAGTCCTCGAGCGTCGCGGACGGCTGCTCGAGCACCACTCCAGCGCCGCCGGCGCCGAGGGCGCGGACGAAGCTCCGGGCCGAGCCGATCAGGAACCCGCAGTTGGCGTCGGCGTAGATCGGCACATCCGGCCCGACCGCATCGCGCACGGCGAGCACCCGCGCCGCGTCGAGCAGCGGGTCGTCGCCGACCTTGACCTGCAGCCGGCCGTACCCCTGGGCGATCCGCTGGTGGGCCTTGGCCACGCTCGCCGCTGCGGTCGGGCCCTGTACCGGGCGGTACAGCGGGGTCGGCTCGGGTCCGTCGCCGCCGAGCAGCTGCCACAGCGGGATCCCGGCGAGGCGTGCGGCGAGGTCCCAGCAGGCGAGGTCGATCCCGGCCTTGGTGTACGGATGGCCGGTGAGCGCAGCGTGCATCGCCCGGGCGACCGCCTGCGGGCGGCGCGGGTCCGCCCCGAGCACCGCCGGCGCGAGCAGGTCGAGGGCGGCCCGCTGCCCACCTGGGAAGGCGGCGTCGTAGGTCACCCCGACCGTTCCCGACTCGCCGATCCCGGCGGTGCCGTCGCTGGCCTCGAGCCGGACGATCACCGTGTCCTGACCGGTCGTGACCCGATCGCCGGACATCCGGTACGGCCCCTCGACGAACGGCAGGTGCAACGCCCAGGCAGTGATCCGCTCGATCTGCATCTCGGTCCTCCGGCGTCGCCGACGGCTCAGCGCTTGAACGCGCTCGCCGCTCGCTGGACGAACTCGAACGGGACGCCGTCGGGATCGTCGAGGAAGCAGATCCACATCTCCGGCACCGGTGTGCCGTGGAGTTCGATCAGCTGCGGCGGGCGGGCGAAGCTCCACCCGGCGGCCGACATCTCGTCGTAGGCGGCACGGGTGTCGTCGACCCGCAGTGCAGTGCGGTACCAGCCGGCATGGTTGGCGACCTCGACGTGGCGGCCGTGGATCTCCGGCCATCCCCATTGGACGAGGACGACCTCGAACGGTTCCTCGGGAAGGGCGAGCCGGGCGAAGGTCCCGGTCGACACCTCCGCCAGCCCGAATGCGGCCGGATCGGCGACCGGCGCGACGGCCCCGACCGTGTCGAACCCGAGCCCCTGGTACCAGGCGATCGAGTCGGCGATCGAACGACAGCCGATCCGCAGGTGACGCAGGCGGGCTGCGTCGGGCTGTTGAGCGGTGTCCTCGACCAAATCGACGAGGGCGCCGAACGGGTCGAGCAGGGTGGCGCTCGGTGCCCCGTAGACGTTCGTCTCGCCGCCGGCGACCTGCCGGAATCCGCGGCCGATCAGCCGATCGACGTTGATCGCCAGGTCGGCGACGGCGAACCCGACCGCTTGCATCCCGGCGAGGGTCGCGTCGTTGACCGGGGTACCGGTGACCGCGGGTCGGGCCCAGCCCTGGATCTCGATCGCCGGGCTGACCCGCCCGCCGCGATGGTCGTAGACGAACACCGCGTTGGCGACGATCTCGCCCTCGAGCCCGAGCAGCGCGCCGTCGGAAGGTTCCATCGGCGTCGCCATCGTCGGGCGCATCCCGAACGCGTCGACATAGCAGTCGGCGACCTGCTCGGCATCGGCGCAGCTGTAGCAGACGTGGAGGAAACGCCCGGCGGGGCCGCGCTGATCGGTGCTCATCTCAGATTCGCTCGATGATCGTCGCCGTGCCCATCCCGCCACCGGTGCACATCGTGATCAGGGCGGTGGCCAAGCCGCGCCGTTCGAGCTCGTCGAGCGCGGTCTGGATCAGCATCGGACCGGTCGCGCCGATCGGGTGGCCGAGGGCGATCGCCCCACCGTTGACGTTGACCTTCTCCGGATCGATCCCGAGGTCGCGGATCGCCTTCATCGGGATCGCGGCGAATGCCTCGTTGATCTCCCACAGGTCGATGTCGTCGACGGTCATCCCGGCGCGCTCGAGGCACAGCTTCGACGCCGGTCCCGGAGCGGTGAGCATGATCACCGGCTCGGCCCCGGCGGTCGCCGACATCCGCACCCGCGCCCGGGGTGTCAGCCCGTGGGCCTCGGCGAATTCGGGCGAGGTGACCAGCATCGCCGAAGCGCCGTCGACGACGCCGGAGGAGTTACCGGCGTGGTGGACGTGATCGACCTCGGTGACGTCGGGATAGGCCTGGCGGGCCATCTCGTCGAACGAGCTGTCGAAGCCGTCGAACACCTTCGACCCCATCCGGGCGAAGGACGGCTCGAGCTTGGCGAGGCCCTCGGCCGTGGTCGAGGGCCGTGGGTACTCGTCGACGGCGAGGGCCGGCGAGCCGTCGAGATGGTGGATCGGGACGACGCTGCGCTCGAAGCGACCCTCGGCGATCGCCGCCGCCGCTCGTTGCTGGCTCTGGAGGGCGAACGCGTCGACCTCCTCCCGGCTGAAACCCTCGATCGTCGCGATCAGGTCGGCGGAGATCCCCTGGGGCACGAGCGGATAGCGGGCCCGCAGCGCCGGGTTGCCGGCGGTGAAGTCGAGCGTGCCGTCGCTCGGCCAACGCGACATCGATTCCACCCCGCCACCGATCACGGCGCGCTGGTGCCCGGCGAGTACACCCATCGCGGCGAAGGTCACCGCTTGTTGCCCGGACCCGCAGAAGCGGTTGAGCGTCATCCCCGGGATCTCCACCGGCCAACCGGCGGCGAGCACCGCCATCCGCCCGACGCAGGCACCGTGGTCGCCGGTCTGGATGCCGTTGCCGACGACGACGTCGTCGACGTCGGCCGGATCGAAGCCGACCCGTTCGGCGAGGGCGTTGAGCACCTGGCCGAGCAGTTCCTGGGGATGGACGTGGTGCAGCGAACCGTTCGACTTGCCCTTGCCGCGCGGCGAACGCACCCCGTCGATGATCCATGCCTCGGTCATCGGTGGACTCCCTTCCCTCCGGCCCGAGATCCACTCGGGGCGGTCTTCATGATGCAGGCTGCGGGTCGTGGTGCCGCAATCGGGCCGTGCCCGTAGGGTCGGGTCCCATGCAACTCTCCGACGTCCGGATCTTCGTCGAGCCCCAGCAGGGCGCCAGCTACGACACGCTGCTGGCCGTTGCCAAAGCGGCCGAGTCGCTCGGCTTCGGGGCGTTCTTCCGCAGTGACCACTACCTCAAGATGGGTGACGTCTCGGGGTATCCCGGCCCGACCGACGCCTGGATCACCCTCGCCGGGTTGGCCCGCGAGACCTCCACGATCCGCCTCGGCACGCTGGTCAGCTCGGCGACGTTCCGCTACCCCGGGCCGTTGGCGATCGCGGTTGCCCAGGTCGACCAGATGAGCGGCGGACGGGTCGAGCTCGGCCTCGGGGCCGGCTGGTACGAGCAGGAACACGACGCCTACGCGATCCCGTTCCCGTCGCTGAAGGAGCGGTTCGACCGGCTCGAGGAACAGTTGGCGATCGTCACCGGGCTGTGGGCGACGCCGGACGGCGAACTGTTCTCGTTCGGTGGCACGCACTACTCGGTCGCCGATTCACCGGCGCTGCCCAAGCCGGTGCAACGGCCCCGGCCCCCGGTCGTGATCGGCGGCCACGGGGCGAAGCGGACGCCGTCGTTGGCCGCCCGGTTCGGCGACGAGTTCAACCTCCCGTTCGGCTCGATCGAAGGGTTCCGGACACAGACGGCGCGGGTCCGCTCGGCGGCGGAGTCGATCGGCCGCGATCCTGCCGAGATCGTCACCTCCGCCGCGTTGGTCGCCTGCGTCGGGGCGGACGAGGACGAGTTCGCCGCAGGGCGGCGGCAATCGGCCGTCAGCCTGCGGAGCTGCGCGAGAACGGTGCGGCCGGCACGCCGGCCGAGCTGTCGGCGACGATCGCCCGCTGGCACGACGCCGGCGCCCAGCGGATCTACCTCCAGCTGCTCGACCTGTCCGACCTCGACCACCTCTCGCTGATCGCCGAGTCACTCCGCGCCGGCTGACCTTCTCCCGCCCGAGGGCGTTCGGGCAGTAGTGGCGAAATGGCAGGCACAACTGCCCGAACGCGTCGGATCTGCGCTGCTCGGGCGCCGTCGGCTCGCTCAGGGGTCGAGCGCGGCGCGGAGGTTGTCGGCGGCGACGACGGCCAGGTGTTGGAGCTTGTCGACGCTGATTGCGGTGGCCTCACCCGGCGGGAGCATCACCGACACGGCGCTGTCCGACGCGCTGGAACACGACCGCCTGACGGTCGACCACGTGCACCCCGGATTGGGTGTAATCGACGTCGACCCACCAGCTCGCCGTCCGGTCGGCCCGCTCGACGATCGGCTCGCCATCGGCCTGGACGACCGATTCGACCTCGGTCGACGCCAGGCTGTCGAGCGCTCGTGCGTACCAACTCGCAGTGCAGGCGCCGAACTTCGGCGATCCGGCAGCGTCGACCATCGCCGAGGCGAGCGCTTCGGTCGGGAAGACGATCACGCGGTGGACGAAGCCGTAGGGCGGGAACAGCGCTCCGGCAGACGACGAGGGATGACCGTCGGCGTTGAACACCGGGTCGAGGAACTCGGCACAGGCCGGATCGTGGCGAACGAGCCAGGCGTCCATCGGCCAGTCGAGTTCGACCGGCCCGATCGCCGTCGGCCCGACCTGGGCGACCGTCAGCAGTGCGGCCGCAGCGATGTCGGCGTCGGTCGGCGCGGTCGCGACGAGTGCGGTGGTTGCGGGTGGGCGCGGGGCGGCCGGCGGTCGGTCGGTCGGTGACGCAGCCGCCGGCTCAGGCGGATTCGAGGCCGAGCCGGCGGAGTTGCCGGCGCATCCTGCGCCGAGCGTGAGCAGGGCGGCGGCGGAGATCGTGGACATGCGGCGGATGGAGCGGCTCATCGGTGCCTCCTGGGCGATCGATTCGGATGCCGAGATCGTCCGCCGAGGCGCTGTCATCCCCTCGTCAACGCGCGAGCTGCGCTGTCACCGCGCTGTCATCAGGTCTCCGCGCCCGGCCACTGCGAGCAGGTCTGGTGGTAGGGCTCGCCGGCCGGTCCGTGCCGCTGCCATTCCTCGGCGGTCAGGTGCGGCCTGCCATCCGGCAGGCGAGGCCGACCCAGCTGTCGACGTCGAACCGCCAGACCAGGATCGATGCCTGGTCCAACGTCGCCGCCGAGACGACCGCCCCCGGCGCCGTCGTCAGACTGTCGGTGACCGGTGGAACGATCTGGTGACCGATCGGCTCGCCGGTGGTCGTGTCCGACAGCTGGACCCCGGCGGCGTGCGAAGTCACCAGGTACCGACCGTCGTTCGAGAAGGCGGCCCCGAATCCGGCGAGTCCGGTGACGGTGCTGTCCGGCGCCAGTTGGTGGACCTCGTCGTACGTCGTCGCCTCGGCGCAGGTCGTGAGCGCTCGGTCGGGCGAGACGGTCAACAGCCATCCGCCGCTCCTGGCCGAACCAGCCGGCCGATCGCCGCGCTCGACCGGCGACGACGTGTGGCTGACCTGCCAGGTCGTGGTACCGACTCCTCGCTCGACTGTCGCCGTTGCCGTCGAACACGAGCAATCGACGTTCGTCCGTTGACAGAGCAGCGGTGACCGGTTCGTTGGCCGGCAAAGAGAACAGCAGCTGTCCGCTCGCCGTGTCGACGACCTCGAGACCTGCCGGGCGCGCGCGAGCCGACCGCCCATCGTCCGCTCGGGGCGACGTAGATGTAGGTCCATGACGCGACCTGGTCGAACGATTCGCCGATCGGCCGATCGGTCTGCCCGTCGTAGAGCTGGGTGACCGAGGTCCGCAGCTCCACCTGCGCGAAGCAGGCCGCCGTCACCGGTCGAATAGGTGCAACAGTCGCGGATCGGAACGTTCCGCAGACGCTGCGTCACAACGCGGGTCACAGCGGAATCGTCGACCGCCGGTTCGCCGATCGATCGAGGCCGGGTCGTAGTCCCACGGCCCGTCGACGACCAACCAGCCGGCATCGCGACCGAGACCGAGCAACCATTCGTCCGGCGCACGGGCGACAGCTTGACGGACCGGCCCGTCGCCGATCGCGGCGAGCAGTGAGACCGCTCCGGGGCCGGCGACGGCAGCGAGGCTGCCATCGCCGGACAGGCCGATCGCTTTGCCCCTGCCGCTCATCGTCGCCAGCTCCGGATGGCGGTCCTCGCCGGACAGCGGGTCGATCACCTTCAGCGCCCCCGAACGCAACAGCGTGGCGAGGCTCCCGTCGGCGAGGAGCTCGTAGCCGGCGATCGCGCCGGCGGTCGGGAACGGCGGGACGGCCACCGGGGCGACCCGACGCAGTGACGGACCGTCGAACAGCACTGCGAACGCAGCGCCACCGGAGATCAACCTGCCAGAGCCATCGGCGAACGGCACCAGGTTGGCGGCGACGGTGTCGGTCTCCTCGAAGGTCCCGGGCTCGGGGACGGAGACGGAGGCGATCGTCGCCCCACTGGCGATGTCGAACGAGGTCAGGAACACCTGCCTGCCGTGGTACAGCACCGTGCCGTCGGCCGAGATCGCCAAGGCGCTGAGCAACTCCTCGCTCATGTCGCCGCCGGGGATCGGGACGGTGTGCCCGACCGCAACCACGTCCGCCAACGAACGCATGCCGTCACCGTTCCAGTGCTGGACCAGCTCGAGCGACGGGAGGGCGAACACCTCGACCGCGCCGTCGACCGCCAGCGTGGCGAGCAGCTGATGATCCTCGTCGACGAGCAGTGTCAACCCCTCGCCGAGGTCGATCGCCTCGGCGTCGCTGTCGAGATCGAGGAGGTAGAGGTGGCGGTCCTCGCCTCGCCAGCCGACCCACTGCGAGCCGATCGAGATCATTCCCGACCAGGTGAACTCGCGCTCGTCGACGGGCACTCGTAGCGGACGCGAGCGCAGCTCGGTGCGCAGCGTCAGGTCCCATTCGCGGCACCTCGGTCCGGCTGACCCCGATCACTCGGTTGGACTCCTCGTCGATCTCGACGTCGAGCATGCCGGCGGAGTCGGGTAGGTACCCGAGGTGGGAGTCGGCGCCGACGAACACGTCGAGCAACGCGCCGAGGCCGCCTGGGCCATTGTCGTCACGCCCGGCCGCCTCGGCCGCGAGCAGCAGCGCCACCGGCAGATCGCTGTTGGCCAACGTGGGGGCGAGACCGATCAGCCGTTGGGTTTCCGACGCATACAGGGTGCGGGTCGCCGCTTCGGCCGCAGCCGTCGCCGCCGCCCGCTGCTGTTCGGCCTCCGACGTGGCACCCTCGGCGAGCGCCGTCGCCCGTTGCGACGACCGCTGCTGCTGCCAGGCGAGCGTGCCGGCGACGAGGGCGACGACGGCGACGAGTACCGCCGCGACCATCGGCGCTGCGCAGTCGGCGCAGCGAGCGGCGCGCCGGCGGCGCGGTCTCGGTCGCGGACGGCGATCGAGGCGGCGAGGAAGTCGCGCTCCGATGTGCTCAACCTCGGTGCACCGAGCCGCGTCGACGCCTCCGTCGCGTCGACCAATCGGCCGCCGTGGAGCACGTCGGACTCGTCGCGCCCTCGGACTCCCACACCGCCGCTGCGTCGCTCATCCGCCGATGGGCGCGGAACGCCTCGCTGTCGTCGTCGAGCCAGTGCCGCAGCGTCGGCCACGAGCGGAGCAGGACCTCGTGAGCGAGCTCGATCGTCGGCTCGCGCGTCGCCGGGTCTCGATCGACGGTGAGCAGGCGAGCGGCGACGAACCGGTCGGCGACGACCAACGTCTGCGGGTCGTCGACGAGCTCGCTGCGCAGCGCCCTGCGACGGGTGACGATCTCCCCGCCGAACGCGACCAGGCGGGTGAACAGCCGCCGCACGGCGTCACCTGACCCGTCGGCTTCGAGTTCGCCGAGCAGTGCGTCTGCTCGCGCCCGAGCACGGCGCCGAGGGCACCGATCGCGTCGTAGTCGGCGGAGGTGATCGTCGACGAGCCCCGCCGGTCGAACAGCTCGGCGAGCGTGTACTGCAGCAGCGGCAGCCCACCGGGAGCATCGGCGACGTCGGCGATCAGTCGGGCGGTCAGGCCCTGCTCGATCGTCACCCCGGCCCGCCGCGCCGGCTCTTCGATCGCCTGTTCCAGCTCGCCCGGCGCGAGCGGGGTCAGCGCCACCGCGCCGGCTGCGATCAGCGGCGCGAGCTCGGGGTCGGCGAGCGGTCGGTCGAACCAGTCGGCGCGGATCGCGATGACCAGCTTGAACCGCCCGTGGCCGCGACGAGCGCGGCGCCGAGGTCGCCGACGAACGAGCGGCGGGTCTGCTCGTCGCAGACGGTGTACAGCTCCTCGAACTGGTCGATCAGCACCAGCAGTCCGCCGTCGGGACGGGGCAGCGCGGCTCTGACCACCGCCGACAAACCCGCCGAGTCGACAGCGCCGGTCTCGGCCGTGGCGATACCGGTCAGCGCTTCGGTGAACGCAGCAGCCGGCGCCGCGCCGGCGTCATCGCGGCGACGAGCCAGCGGCGTCGGTCGCCGAGCGCACCGCTGAGGATCGCCGGCAGCAGCCCGGCACGGGCGAGCGAGGACTTTCCGCATCCCGACGGCCCGACGAGCGTGACCACCGCCAGCTCCGGGCGACGGATCTGGTCGAGGACCACGGCGAGCGCCGTCGCCCGGCCGTGGAAGTCGATCGAGTCGGCTTCGTCGAACGCGTGCAGCCCCTTGTACGGATTGCGCACCGGCACGAGTGCGCTCTGGTCGTCGCGGGCGGAACCGTCGTGTCGATCGCCGCCGCCGAGCGCGGCGACGAGCGTGGTCACCAGTTCGGCGACCGAGTGATGACGATCGGCGACGACCTTGGCGGTCCCCCGGGCGAGCACCCGGTCGACCGCAGCGGGGACCTCCGGACGGGCGGTGGCGATCGACCCGATCGGTTCGTGTTGTTGCCTGCCGAACAGCTCCTCCGCCGATCCGCAGCCGGCGTAGGGGCGGTTGCCGGTCAACGCCGCGTGGACCGTTGCCGCCAGCCCGTAGACGTCGGCGCGCTCTCCGCACGGCTCGCCGCGGAGCTGCTCCGGGGCGGCGTACGACGGCGAGCCCTGCGCCAGCCGATCGAACTCCTCCGACTCGGCGTTGCGGTGGTGGGCGATCCCGAAGTCGCCGAGGAAGTAGTTCGCCGTTTCGTCGAGGAACACGTTCGACGGGTTGACGTCGAGATGGACGATCCCGGCCTGATGGGCAGCGATCAGCGCCCCTCCGATCTGGCGGACGAGCCGGGTCGCCTCGCCGAGCGACAACGGCGCCCGCTCCAACCGGTCGCGGAAGGTGCCGCCGCGGAGCAATCGGGTGATCAGCACCGCTGCCCCGGGACGTCGCCAGAAGTCGATCAGGGGGACGATCGACGGGTGCTCGAGCCGCGCCACGAGCTGTGCTTCACGCTCGAACCGTCCGATGAACCCGGGTTGGTCGGCGAGCTCCGGGCGGATCACCTTGACCGCCACCTCACGACCGACCGCCCGCTGGAGGGCGCGGTAGACGATCGCCTGCGCGCCGTCGCCGATCTGCTCGAGCAGGTCGTAGCCGGGCAGCGTCGGGGTCGGCACTGTCTCGCTGGTGCCGGAGGCGAGCTCGCTCTCGAGCGCGGCGATCGCCTCCCCGGGCTCGAGCCCGAGGTCGGTCGCCAACCGCCGCCGATACCCGTGGGACACCCGCAGCGCGTCTGCCTGCCTTCCCTCGGCGAACAGGGAGCGCATCAGCAGCAGGTGGGTCCGTTCACGAAGCGGGTGACGAAGCGCAGCAGCGGTCAGCTCGGCGACCGCTTCGGTGGCGAGTCCAAGTTCGAGCAACGTCGTCGCGTGCCCGTCGACGGCCGCGGCGTGCAGCTCGTCGAGTCGGGCCGCCTCGGCCCGGCACCACGGCTCGCCTGCCAACTCGCCGAACGCCTCGCCCCGCCACAGGGCCAGTGCCTCACCGAGCAGTTCCTCCCGTTCCGAGGCGGGCAACGGGCGCCCGGCCTCACGCAGCAGACGTTCGAAGTGCCGTGCATCGACCACCTCCGGCTCGACCCGCAGCGAGTAGCCCCCGCCGGTGCTCGTGATCACCTCGCTGCCGAGCGTCGATCGAAGCCGGGAGACGTAGGTCTGCACGGTCGCCCGTGGATCGGTGGGCATCTGACTGTCGGGCCACAACTCGTCGACGAGCGAGCTCGCCGGGCGTGGCCGGCCCTGGGCGGTGAGCAGCAGGCCGAGCAGTCTCCTCAGCTGGGCGCTGCGGACGTCGACCACTTCTCCGTCGCTGCCGAACGTCGAGCGGACCGAGCACACTGATCTCGAGTGCCACCGGGACCTCCTCCACGTCGCATGCCGACACCGGCTGACGCTGTCACGGGGAGCTTTCAACATCCTTTCACGCCAGCTGACGGGCTCGAACTGCACCGTCCCGTCCCTCCTCGCCTGCTCATCGTCGAACTCCGGCGCACGATCGGCTCGGTGCCGACGACTCAGCAAGAGGACCACGAGCGAGGTCACGCATCGGCCGTCGAGGGGTCAGGCCACTGCTGGCACGTCGCGTGATAGGGCTCGGAGCGTGGGCCGTACTGCTCCCATTCGGCGAGCGTCAGGTTGCGGCCCGCCAGTCTGCAGGCGAGCTCCGACCAGCTGTCGACGTCGAACGTCCACAGCTCGACGAACTCGTCGGAGATCGTCGCTCCACCGACCGTGGCGCCTCGGATCGCCCCGGAGCGGCTCGCGCCCGCGAGGGGATCTCGGCACCGATCTGCACGCCGAGCTCGACGTCCCAGAGCCTCAGCGACTCGTCGAGCGCACTCACCAGATAGCGACCGTCGTCGGAGAAGGCGAGTGGTTGCGGGAAGTTCCCGACCCCGGTGTCGGCCAGCCGATGAATGATCTCCAGCGTCGCCGCATCGTGGACCGCCATCGACCCGCTGCGGTCGACGGTCACCAACCATCGACCGTCCTGACTGAATTCCCCGAGCACCGCCTCCCCTGCGGGAATCCCCGACGCCGACTGCTCCCAGGTGGCCGTGTCGAACCGGATCGACTCCCCGGTCGATACCCCGAAGGCGAGCAGATGGTCGCCAGCCGGCGGCGATGCGAATCGAAGCGGCTCCGAGACCGAGATCGAATAGATCACCTCCGTCGTCCTCAGGTCGACGACCTCCAAGTCGAACGGGGGATAGGTGACGCCGACATGCCATCCTGCGTCCGCAGCGAGCAGGGCCGTGATGTAGGGCCCGTCCGGTGTGCTGCCGAGCAGTTCGCCGGTCACGGAGTCGAAGAACCGTCCGGTCGGCTCGGGCAGATCGGCCACGACGATCGAGTCGGCAGTTCCCACGCCGACGACGACAAGTTGATCGGGCGACGGAGCTGCGGGTTCGACGCTCGGCTCACAGCGCGGCGAGCACCGATAGATGCGACCAGCCGGTCGGTCGGGCCCGTACCACGCCCACGCGGACTCGATCGCCAGCCACCTTCGGTCACGTCCGCCGGAGACGAACCCATCGGTCGGCTCGCTCGGAACGGCGACGCGTATCGGCCCGGAACCGTCGAGCGCAACGATCGCCGCACCAAGCTCCCCCGACCGCCAACCGGCGGCCGTCGTCGGAGACGGCGATCGTGCTCGACTGGCCCACCTGGGCGTCGATCGCCTCTCCGATCCGCGCACCCGTCACCGAATCGGCGATCACCAGCGTTCCGGACGACCGCAAGAACGCCAGCTGGTCGGACGGAAGCGGCAGCCAGCTCTGGACGAAGTCGGTCAGCTGGTCGCCCTCCGGCATGACCTCGCGCGCCCGGACGAGGCTTCGTCCCTCGATCACCTGGGCGAAGACCCCGCCACCGATCAGCAGTCGGTCGGAGCCGTCGTCGAGCGGAGTCAGGTGGTTGGCGACGATGTCAGGGTACGAATCCTCCTCCGGACCGACCACGATCGACGTCGCGAGGAGGGTGCCCGACCTCGCGTCGAACGCCGTCAGGGTGTGGTCTCGGCCGAGGTAGAGGACCGCAGCGTCGTTCGAGAAGGCCAGGCTCGCCGGCAACAGCCGGCTGTCGAAGGCGTCGAGCGACGGCAGGCCGTGGGCTGCGAGCTGCTCGCCGAGCGTGGTGAAGCCATCTCCGGGCGAGCTCCACCGGGGGGTGAAGTCGGGAAGGTCGTAGACGTCGATCTGCCCACCGGTGCCGGACACGGCGACCGCCGAACCATCGGCTGTGAAGGCGAGGTCGGCCCCGGATCCGAGCGTGTGCACCCGACCGCCCTCGGCGAGATCGAGCACGCCGACGATCCCCGCTGCGTCGGTCCACCCGACCCAGCGGCCGAGGATCGCCGTCGTCGACTGGTTGAACGACGCTGCATACTCCGCCAGCTCTGTGCCCAGCGGATAGCTCGCCAGCAGCTCGTGGGTCTGCTGATCCCAGACGTGGACGGACGTGTCGCCGAGCCCGACCAGCCGGGCGGCCGCGTCGTCGAAGCGAAGCTCACGAATCCGCTCGCCGGCGTCGTAGAAGCCGAGTCGGTTGTCAGCTCCGACGAGCACATCGTGCATCGCTCCGAGCGACGTCGTCGACCCATCGCGCTGGATGATCTCCGCAGCGAGCAGGAGCGCCGCAGCAGTGTTGCTCGCCGCCAGATCGGGGGCGAAGGCGGCGATCCGCTCGTTGTCGGCAACAGCTGTCGCCGCCCGCGCTGGCCGCCGCAGCCTCCGTCGCCGTGGCCCGCTCAGCGACCGCCTGTCGTTGCGCGGTGCGGGCGTTGCGGCTCTGTTCCCACGCAGCACCGCCGGCGATCAACGCCAGAACGGCAACGAGAGCGACCCCGACCAGTGAACGGCGCAGGCGTCGATGCGATCGAACCTCGACAGCGATCAACCTGTCCCGTTCGGCCACCGACGCTTCCAGGAACGACCATTCCGCTGCGTTGAGCTCGTCCGGATGGGCGTCCGCCCACGACTCGGCGCCCTCCAGCCGGCCACCGCGGTAGAGCTCACCGAGATCACCGCTGCGTGTCGCCCACGCCGTCGCCGCTGCAGTCAGGTGACGGTGCAGCCGGAGTCCGTCGCGATCGTCGTCGAGCCAATGGCGAAGGCGGGTCCACACCCGCAGCAGCGCCTCGTGGGCGACCTCGACGGTCGGTTCGCGCGTCTCGGGATCGCGGTCGAAGGTCAACAGCCGTGCCTCGGAGAAGGCGGCGATCGCCGCGCTCGTCGCCGGTGTCCCGCCGAGCTCGGTGATCCGCACCCGCCGGCGGGTGTCGTCGGTGCCTTCTCCGAGGCTGACGAGCCGGGTGAACACCCGCCGGGCCACCTGGCGTTGCGGCTCGGGCATCGCTGTCACGATCTCCTCCGCCCGCCGGGCGAGGGCTCCACTCAACCCGCCGATCGCCCCGTAGGCGTCGTTCGTCATCAGCCCGTCGACCTGCAGACCGAAGAGTTCTGTCAGCGTGTACTGGAGCAGCGGCAGAGCCCCGGGCTGGTCCACGACGTCGCCGACGATGCGATCGATCAGGCCGGCCTCGAAACCGACGCCGACCTGCCGTGCCGGTTCGACGATCGCCTGTTCGAGCTCCTCCGGTCGCAGCGGTGGGACGGTGACGCATCCGCCGCCGAAGAACGGTGCCAGCTCGGCATGTCGTAGCGGGCGGTCGAAGAAGTCGGCGCGCAGGGTGAGCACGAGACGCAGCCGACTGTCGGGGTCGAGCGCGGCGGCGACCAGTCCGGCGACGAATCGCCGACGCAGCTCTTCGTCGGTGCAGAGCGTGAACAGCTCTTCGAACTGGTCGATGACGAGCGCGAGCTCGCCGTCCTTCGGCAGTGCCTGCGCCACGGCGCGACCGAGCCCGTCCGTGGCGGCCCCGGCGACGCCCCGCCAACCGGTGGCGGTCGATGGCGCGATCCGCGTCAGCGCTCGTTCGAAGCCCTCGAAGGGATCGGCGCCGGGGACCATCGTCGCCAGGAACCAGCGCTCGGATCCGAGCCGCCGACCGGCGACGAGGGCCGGCAGCAGACCCGCCCGGACGACCGACGACTTGCCCGATCCGGACGGTCCGACGACGGCGACGATCCGTGCCTCGGGCCCATCGCCGCGCATCCGATCGAGCAGGACCTCGACCAGCCGACCGCGACCCGCAGAAGTCGTCGACATCGCCCTGGTCGAAGGCGCGAAGACCCTTGTACGGCAGCCTCGGGGGTGCGGCCGGCTCGGCAGTCACAGCGGTGCCGGTCAACGCCCGCCGGCACTCCCCGAGGAACACTTCGACCGTCGGCCACCGCTCGTGCGGGGCCTTGGCCGTCGCCCGGGCCAACACCTCGTCGATCGCCGCCGGCAGCTCGGGGTACGAGCGGCCAACCGCTGGCAGCCCCTCCTGCTGCTGGTCGTCGCGAGGTGCTCCGAGCGAGGGCGCCTCGCTGAATGGTTCGTGGCCGGTGAGGCAGGTGTAGATCGTCATCGCCAGGCCGTAGACGTCGGCGGGCGGACCCGCCGGTTCGTCGCGCAACACTTCTGGTGGCGAATAGGACAGCGAGCCCGCCGGGATCCCGCCGGACTTGGCGAGGTCGACGGCGATGCCGAAGTCGCCGAGGAAATAGTTCCCATCGCCGTCGAGCAGGACGTTGGCAGGTTTGACGTCGCGGTGGACGATGCCGACCCGGTGCGCGGCAGTGAGTGCCGAACCAACCTGTTCGAGCAGGCGGGACACCTCGTCGAGTGTCAGCGGGCCCGACGACAGCCGCTGTTCGAGCGAGCCGCCGGAGAATAACCGCATCACCAGCACCGCGGTCCCTGGTTCGCGCCAGAAGTCGTACAGCGGAACGACGAACGGATGCTGGAAGCGGGCGACGAGCTCGGCCTCCGCCTCGAACCGCCGGATGAACGCCGGCCGGTCGGCCAGCTCGGCGCGGATCAGCTTGATCGCGACGTCGCGTCGAACCGACGGTTGGATGCCGCGATGGACGACAGCCGAAGTGCCCTCGCCGATCCGCTCGGCGAGCACATACCCACGGAGCGTTGGCGGAACGAGCGACGGCGGCCGCCCGGAGGCGATCCGACGTTCGAGCTCGACGATCTCTGCGCTGGGCTCCAGGCCGAGGTCGGTGCCGAGCCGCCGACGGTAGGTCTGAAACGCACGCAGCGCGTCGCCCTGCCGTCCGGTCCGGTCGAGTGCCAGCATCAGTAGCGAATGGGTTCGCTCATGCAGTAGGGCACCAGCTGCGGTCGCCTCCAGGTCGGCGAGCGCTTCCGCCGCTCGACCGAGTTCGATCAACGTCTCGGCGTGATCGTCTGCTGCCGTCGCCCGGAGCTCGTCGAGTCGGACGGCGTGGCCTCGACACCAGTCCTCGCCGGAGAACTCCTCCAACGCCGGCCCGCGCCACAGCGCGAGCGCGTCGGCGAGCATCGACGCCCGCCGTTCCGGCGTGCACCACGGCGTCGAGGTCGCGACGAGGAGTTGCTCGAATCGGGTGGCGTCGATCGATCGAGGGTCGACGACGAGCTCGTACCCACCGTCGCGGGCCACGATCAGTTCGCTGCCGAGCACGGCGCGCAGCCGCCAGATGTAGGTGTGAACCGTTTGGCGCGGGTCAGCGGGATGCCCGCCGTCGGGCCACAGCGCATCGATCACCGCGTCGGTTCGTCGGATCCGACCTGCACCGAGCGCGAGGAAGGCGAGCAGTCGACGCTGGCGAGCGCCGCGCAGGTCGAGCCGATCGCCCGCGCGACGTGCTTCGATCGTGCCGAGGACGGCGATCTCGAGCGTCATCTCCGCAGCCTTCCGGCCTGCCCGGGCCGGGCCGGACAAGACCTGTCACGAGTGTTCGATGCGCACCTGTCAATATCCTCTCATCCCTGCTCATCGGCCAGGAGCGTCACGTTCCGGCGCTAGCCAGGCGGGCGATCTCGAGACCTTCGACCGCGGCCCGGAGGCGAGCGCCGGCCAGTTCGGTGATCCGTTCGAGTTCGCTGTCGGGCATCCCGGTCGACGGTCCGGAGGGGAACAGGATCGTGACCACCCGACCGACACGGAGGAAGACATTGCCCCGGCGCTCGGCGGCGACCTCGCCGCCGGCGGCAACCATTGTCGCGTCGACCCAGCGAACGACGGACTGTTCGGCGCTGCTGTCGATCTGTGGCCCGGACGCCGGTGTGATCTCCGCGCCGAGCAGTGCCGACTCGGCCAGCAGACCGGCCTCGATCCACGCCGAGTGACACTCGGCGAACTGCCCTGCGGTGATCGCATCGACGAAGGCCTCGCCGGTTGACGCATCGGCAAAGACCAGCACCCGCTGACGCAGCGACGTGCCGAGGAAGTCGATCGACGCACTCGCCGCCTCGCCGGCGGCGACGAAGACGGACTGCACGAACCGGACGCAGCTGGGCGCAGCGCCGAGCAACGGGACCGCCATCGGAAACTCCTGCGGCACGACGGCGAACGCCGGTGCGCCGATGTCGTCGACGCTCAACATCGCCGACCAGGCGATGGTCTCGTCGGTGCCCGCCGGCAGGATCGATGTCATCGGCTCCGTCGGGGGCGCTGTGGCGGACGGCGCCGGGGCAGCCGGGACCTCCGAGACAGTCGCCGCTGGGTTCGCGGCAAGCGTGGTCACCGCCAGCGCCGCCCGGGTCGGCGTCTCGTTGTCGCCGGCGCACCCGCCGCCCACCAACACGGCTGCGAGTGCCGCCCTCAGTCGTACCGAGCGCCTGCTGATGGTCATCGTCGCCTCCGGTGGTGCGGGGTGATGACCCGGACCATGCGACCGCCGACTCTCAAGTTGCTGTCAATCCGCTGACACGGCCGACGGAGCGGGCCGCTGCCGGCAGGTTGCCGATCGCCGGGGACGCTCGGCGGGTCCAATGTCTCCCAGGACTTCCCTTCCGAGGCGCGTCGGGCCTGGTCGGTGCTCGCCGGACGCCAGACCTGGGCGAATTCTGGACAGCGGCCGAGCGGGTCGACCGGGTCGGCGATCGCCGCGGACGGGCAGCGGGGGCGCGCAACCGCGGCGTTCGGGCAGTAGTGGCGACATGGCAGCCACAACTGCCCGAACGGGTACCGCCGACGCACGACTCGCTCCGTCGGAGGGAGGCGGGGCGGCGTTTGTAGGGTGCTCCCAACTCGGCCAAAGGGGACATCCGATGCATCAGCTGGTGGTTCGCGGGGGCACGGTCGTCGACGGCAGCGGGGCGACGCCCCGGACGGCCGACATCGCCATCGACGACGGCGTGATCAGCGAGGTCGGCGACCTCGGCGGCGTCCAGGCGACGCGCACGATCGACGCCGACGGACTGCGTCGTCACCCCCGGCTTCGTCGACATCCACACCCACTACGACGGCCAGGCCACGTGGGACCCGCTGCTCACCCCGTCGTGCTGGCACGGGGTGACGACGGTCGTGATGGGCAACTGCGGCGTCGGTTTCGCTCCGGTCCGACCCGGCTCGGAGGACTGGCTGATCCAGCTGATGGAGGGCGTCGAGGACATCCCCGGCACCGCCCTCGCCGAGGGCATCACCTGGGGCTGGGAGAGCTTCCCGCGAGTACCTCGACGCGCTCGACGACGATGCCGCGGGCGATCGACATCGGCACCCAGGTGCCCCACGGCGCGGTGCGCGGCTACGTGATGGGCGAGCGCGGTGCGCGCAACGAGCCGGCGACGCCCGAGGACATCGAGGCGATGGCCGACGATCGTCGCGCGACGGCATCGCCGCCGGCGCGCTCGGGCTTCTCGACCTCACGCACGATCGCCCACCGGGCGGTCGACGGCGAGCCGGTGCCCGGCACGTTCGCCGCCGAGGACGAGCTGTTCGGCATCGGCCGGGTGCTCGGCGAGCTCGGCACCGGCGTGTTCGAGCTCGCCCCGGCCGGGGTGATGGGCGAGGACCTCTCCGCTCCCGAACGGGAGGTCGCCTGGATGCGCCGGCTGTCGGCCGCCGATCGGCCGCCCGGTGAGCTTCGCCCTCTCCCAGCACAACGTCGCTCCCGACCAGTGGCGCGACATGCTCCGGCTCTCCGCCGAGGCCATCGCCGAGGGCGCCGATCTGCGCGCCCAGGTCGGCGGCCGACCGCTGAACATGCTCGTCGGCTGCCAGACGTTCCACCCGTTCAAGGGCCGGCCGACGCTACGAGGCGATCGCCGACCTGCCCCTGGCCGAGCGCGTCGCCCAGCTGCGCCAGCCCGAGGTACGCGCAGCGCGATCCTGGCGGAGACCGCCCCGCCGAACCCGATGTCGGCGTACGTCAACGCCAGCCTCGACCGCATCTTCCCGATGGGCGAGCCGCCCGACTACGAGCCCGACCCCGACCAGTCGATCGCGGCCGATCGCTGCCCGCGAGGGCCGATCGGCCAGACGAGGTGCTGTACGACGTGATGCTGCGCCACGACGGTCGCGAGCTGCTGATGTTCGCGCTGCTCGGCTACAGCTACGGCAACCTCGACGACATGCGCGAGATGATCCTGCACCCGAACACCGCCCTCGGCCTGTCCGACGGCGGTGCCCACTGCGGGGTGATCTGCGACGCCAGCATCCCGACGTTCATGCTCACCCACTGGACCCGCGACCGCAGCCGTGGCGAGCGGCTCCCGCTCGAGCTGGTGGTCCAGAAGATGACCCGCGACACCGCCCGGCTGTACGGCCTCGGCGACCGCGGCGTGCTCGCCCCCGGCTACAGGGCCGACCTCAACCTGATCGACTACGACCGGCTCGACCTCGAGCTCCCCGAGCTCGTCTTCGATCTTCCCGGCGGCGCCCGACGGCTGATCCAGCGCGCCGACGGCTACGTCGCCACCTTCGTCTCCGGCGACCCAGACGATGGCCGAGGGCGAGGAGACCGGCGCCCGTCCCGGTCGCCTGATCCGCGGCGCCCGCTGATGCCGGCGGGGCATCCCGGCGACTACTCGCTCGAGGCGCTGCAGGCGCGCGAGGAGATCGGCGATGTGATCAAGCGTCTCGCCCGTGGCACCGACCGGCTCGACGAGCAGCTGATGGCCTCGTGCTATCACCCCGACGGTTTCGACGATCACAACAGCTTCCGCGGGTCGGGGACCGAGTTCGCCGCCTGGGTCTGCCAGGTGCTCCCCCACTTCGCAGCGACGATGCACTTCATCGGGTCGCCGTACATCCGGCTCGACGGAGACGTCGCCGACGTCGACACCTACTGCGTCGCCCACCACATCGAACGCCGCGGCACCGACGGTCGCCAACAGGACATGATCCTCGGGCTGCGCTACGTCGACCGCTTCGAGCGCCGTGACGGTCGGTGGCTGATCGCCAAGCGGGTCTGCGCGTTCGACTGGACCTACAAGGTCCCGTTCGACCCTGAGGCGCAGTTCGCCTTCGAACCGGACTTCACCGTCGGCGCGCGAGACCGGAGCGACATCACCTACACCGGCGTCTGACGGCGGGCTGAAAGACCTGCTCGACCAGCTCTCGGACCAGCTGCGGCGGACACCGCCCTCGGAGCGCCGACGTCAGACGTCTGGTCCGTCGAGTGCTGCCAGCGCCTCGACAGCTGCGTCGCGTTCGCGTTCAGCCTCGCCCAACAGTCGATGCGCCTCCGCCTCCTCCCGCTCGGCGGCTTCAAGCGCGGCGGTCGCCAGGCGGAACCTGCGGGCGGCGAGCGTCACCTCCGTCTCGGCCTGTTCGACCGCCCGCTCCGCCCGCCGCCGTTCCCGATCCCGTGCCTCCGCCGCCCGCTTTCGCTCGCGTTCAGCGCGCTCTGCCCGAGCGATCGCCACCCGATCGGGCACCACGGCCGCTGGCGCCGATGGTGCGGCTGGACCATCCTCCGCCGCCCCAGCAGGGTCGTCGGCCGGCTCGCCATCGGTCGGCCCGTCGCCGGCCGGGATGCCGTCGGTCCCGACCGGCACGCTGCGCAGCGCAGGTGCCGGCGTGGTCGGCGGACGGGTCGGGCGGCGATCGCCGGGCAGATCGGGTAGACCGGCGAACGGGTCGGCCTCGTCGACGGCGGCGGAACCGAGCCGTCCGGCGGCGAGCTGGTCGACCAGCTGACGATTGGCGAGCAACTCGTTGACCCGTCCGGCGAGCGGCGCATGGTCGGTCGCCGGCCGACCGGCGTCACGCAGGATCTGCTCGGCGGCGGTACGCAGTGCAGTTGCAGCGGCACGAAGCTCGCCCATCGCCTGGCGAAGGTCGCCTCCGCCGCCGTCGCTCATCGCCGCACCCTGCGCCGTGCCGACCCGCTCGAACGCAGCGACGGCCTCGGCGACGACCTTCGGGCGAATGGCGGCGACCGTGTTCAGTGCCCAGTCCTGCACGGTCGGACGGCGCAGCCCGGCCACCGCTGCTGCCTCGTCCTTGCGCTTGGCCGCCTTCAGCGCCTTGACCAGCGCGTTGCGGGCGCCGACGAACGCTGCCGGTGGGGTGACGAACAGCTCGGCGAGGTCTGCGGCCATCGAGCCGCAGCGTAGAACCAGAACTCGGCGATCCTTCCCCGCCGGTCCTCAGCTGACGAGCCACTCGTCTGTGCTCTGCTGCCACCAGGCTCCGCTGCCGAACGGCCGGTAGAGCGACATCCGCGTGCTCCCTGCGGCTCGGACGACGATCTTGCTGCGGTGGTCGCCGGCCCACTCGAGCTCGGTGCGGTCGAGCAGGCCGGTGGCATCGAAGACGTTGTTCGTCGGGCGATAGCGAGTGCCGGTTTCGACCATGATCAGCTCGACCCGGCGATTGTTGCCAGACCCGACACTGGCCGCATGGTGTTCGGCTCGCCGCCAGGTCGCGCCGTTGAGCACACGCAGGATGCCTCGCCGGTTGGTTGCGTACGTCGCTGCCGCGATCGAAAGCATCATCGCCGCCGTCAGTGCGATCGCCGGAGCGCTGCTGCCGCCCTCCTCGACGGTGCCGAAGATCGCCACGCATCCGGCGACGGCGGCGGCGCCCGAGACCACGGCGGTGATCGTTGCGACGCGGATCCGTAGGCCGATGGTGGCGAGCAGCGTCCGCTCGACCGGCCCGACGATCGTTCCCGGCTGCTCGGCGAGCTGGTCACCGGTGATTCGGACGTTGTGGTTCGGGTGGATGGACATCGCAGGCGCTCCCTCGTGGTGGTTCGCCCGATCGATGCCGACGACCGCGCCAGAGTTCCGCGACCTCTGAACTCCTCCGGCGTCTGCCACCCTCAGCCCCGTCGGCGGCGGGCGCAGACTGCATCGGCGAAGCGTTCGATGTCCGAGCGTTCGCTGTATACCTCGGCGCAGATCCGCGCTCGCAGTCCGCTGCCCTCGCCGAACGCCGGATCCGAACGTTCAGCGGCCGAGGATCGCTCCGCCGTCGACGCTCCAGATCTGACCGTTGACCCACGAACCGTCGTCGGAGAGCAGGAAGGCCACCGCCGCGGCGATGTCGCCGGCCGAGCCGTGGCGACCCGAGCGACCGAACTTGAGGTACTTCTCGGCGGCATCCTCGCCCATCAGTTGCAACGTCGACTGACCCAGGACCAGCCCGGGAGCGACGGCGTTGGCCCGCACCCCCTGCTGGCCGAAGCGGGCAGCGACGTGGCGGACGATCGCCGTCATCCCCGTCTTGGCGGTGGCGTAGCCGACGCGCACCGGTTCGCCGGCGTAGACCGCGCCGGAGGCGGTTCCGACCAGCCCACCGCCGCCGGCGGCGATCAGGCGGGGGATCGCCTGCTGGGCGACGAGGAAGAAGCCGGTGAGACCGACATCGAGGCTGCGCTGCCAGACGTCGAGCGGGAGGTTCGAGATGTCGTGCTCGGAATCGACGCCGAGGGTGGCCGACGACATGTCCATCGCGTTCGAGTGGACCCCGTCGAGCCGACCATGGGCGACGTCGACGCCGGCGAACAGGGCGGCGACCTGCGCCGGGTCGGAAACGTCGCAGGCATGGGCGGACGCGTCGCCACCGTCGCGTCCGATCAGCTCGACGGTGCGCTCGGCGGCAGCCAGGTCGAGGTCGGCGACGACCACCGTCGCGCCTTCGGCGGCCAACCGGCGGGCCGTCTCACCGCCGATGCTCGGTCGCTCGGGGTTCGTCCCCCCGGCTACGACCATCAACACCTTGCCGCTCAATCCACGCATCGCTGCCCCTCACGTTCGAGTACGGCGAGCCGGCTGAGCAGCTCGTCGCGTTCGATGTAGCAGCTCTGCAGGTGACGTGCACCACCGGCGGCGAACGCGGTGCGGCCGTGGAGGACACGGCGGTTGTCGACGAGGTACAGCTCACCCGGCTGCATCGCCAGGCGGAGCTGGTAGTCCGGGTCCTCCCGCCGACGACCGAA
This sequence comes from uncultured Actinomycetes bacterium, assembly GCA_963754705.1. GTDB lineage: Bacteria > Actinomycetota > Acidimicrobiia > Acidimicrobiales > Ilumatobacteraceae > JAWKHV01. The sequence continues at coordinate 130,049 of CAVWGZ010000002.1, forward strand.
GTCGGTGTACGCCTCGTAGAACGAGTCCATCTCCTCGGCGGGGAGGAGGAACGGCCGCACCGAGTGGTTGGAGAAGCGGACGGCGCGCAGCGTGCCGCTGCCGTCGAGCTCGATCACCGGCCCGCGGTGCTCGTGGATCGCCTCGGCGTCACGGAAGTGGAAGTGCAGCCGGGTCCGGGCGAGCGCCTCGAAGTGCGCCGGCGCCTGTCGACGGAGGTCCTCCGCGATGCGGAACCCGTCGACGAAGGTCGACAGCCCACCGCTCGGATCACTGACCAGGAAGTGCTGCAACTGGATCGTCGGCGCCGGGTCGCGGTAGGCCTCGTCGGTGTGGGCGACGAGGGCGAGGTTGGTGTAGGCGACGGAGTTCGCCTCGGCGCGGGTGTAGACGTCGAACAGCGTTCCCCAGCTCGTCGAGCGGACCTCGCCGAACAGGGCGCCGACCTCGAGCACGGTGCCCGGAACCGTCGGCACGTCGGCGAGCACAGCGACGCCGAGGTCGCGAAAGCCGCGCAGGAACGTCCGGCGGACGGACGGGTCGTCGCGCACCAACGGGTAGCTCGCCCGCGCCAACGCGTCGCCGAGCGACGAGTCCCACAACACCGGTGAGGGCTCCCCCAGCCGGGTCCCGCCGGCGTAGTCGTGAGCCGCCAGCCAGCCGGGATCGAAGGTGCTGACGTGCCCGTCCGCCCAGCAGAGCTGCAATTCGCCGGCGGCGGTCACGGCGACCGTCGACGGCGTGACGTCGGCGGGGATCGTCGAGGTCTCCAGCACCCGATGCCCGGTCGCCGGGTGGCGCAGCTGCGGGCAGTTGTCGAGCAGCCATCGGTGGTGGAACACGGTCCTGCGCCCATCGGCGAAGGTGGCGGCGACGACCCGTCCATCGATCGTCGCAGCAACGAGTGGCGTCGTCGCGCGCATCGGCACAGCAGAGCACACACGATCACACGATCGGGTGCCGGCCGGCGCGATCGGGGCGACCGATGGACTGCGCTCAGGGGTCGACGAACAGCAGCGCCGGCGTCTCGAGCAGCGTCTTGATCCGCTGGACGAACGTCGCCGCGTCCCAGCCGTCGACGATCCGGTGGTCGAAGCTCGACGACAGGTTCAACATCTGTCGCGGCACGAACGCGCCGTTCGCGCCAGACCGGACGGGTCTCCATCTTGTTGACGCCGATGATCGCCACCTCGGGCTGGTTGATGATCGGCGTCGTCACCAGCCCACCGAGCGCGCCGAGCGAGGTGATCGTGATCGTCGAGCCCGCCGAGCTCGTCGCGGGTCGCCCGACCGTCGCGGGCGGCGCCGGCGACCCGGCCGATCTCCGCCGCGAGGTCCCGCGAGCCCACGGGCCTCGGCGTCGCGGACGACGGGCACGATCAGGCCGTCGGCGGTCTGGGTGGCGATGCCGATGTGGACCGGCGTCGAACGATCGACAGCGTCTCGTGCCGCGTGGTCGTAGTGGGCGTTGAGCTCGCGGCTGCTCGCCGACAGGCGATCACGATCGCGCGGACGAGGAACGGCAGGATCGTCAGCCGGGCGTCGCTCGGGTCGGCGCTCGCGTTGAGCTCGCCGCGCAGCGCTTCGAGCTCGGTCACGTCGACGTCGTCGACGTAGGTGATGTGCGGGATCTCGGTCCACGACGCGGTCAGCCGCTCGGCGATCCGCCGGCGCAGCGCCGCGCACCGGCTCCGCCTGGGCTCGTCCGACGTCGGAGTCGGCGGCCGACGCGCCGGTGCGGTCGCGCGGCCGCCGAGCCGAGCGATGACGCGATCGAGGTCGGCGTGGACGACCCGACCGTCGGGCCCGCTGCCGGCGATCGCGGCGAGGTCGATGCCGAGCGTCCGCGCCCGCGCCCGCACCGCCGGCGCCGCGACCGGACCGACCGCCGCGATCGGGCCGGCGCTGCCGCAGCCTGCGCGGCCGTCGGTCGTCGCCTGCGGCTGGAGCCGGTGCCGTCGTCGGCCGGGCGGTCCGCCGTCGGCGTCGGCGCCGGCGCGCCGCTTCGGCCGGCGGTAGTCGGCGGCCGATCGTCGTCGGGTCGGCGGCTGGCGGTGTCGGCTCGGCGTCGGGCTCGGCCGTCGCGGTCGATCTCGATGCCGACGAGGTCGCTGCCGACCGCGAGCACGTCGCCCGGTTCGCCGTGCAGGACGGCGACGACGCCGGCGACCGGCGACGAGACCTCGACCGTCGCCTTGTCGGTCAGCACCTCGGCGAGCACCGATGTCGGGCGTGACCTGGTCGCCGACCGCGACGCAGCCACTCGACGAGCTCGGCCTCGGCGACGCCCTCGCCGACGTCGGGCAGCCTCATCCGGAAGCACGCTCATCGCCGTCGACCACCTCGCGCATCGCCGCGGCCGACGCGGTCGGGGCCCGGGGAAGTACGACCCACTCGTGGGCGTGCGGGTACGGGCGTGTCCCAGCCGCACACCCGCGTGATCGGCGCCTCGAGGTGGTAGAAGCACCGCTCCTGGACGGTCGCGCACAGCTCGGCGCCGAAGCCGGACGTCAGCGTCGCCTCGTGGACGACCAGGCAGCGGCCGGTCTTGTCGCACCGACGCGACGATCGTGTCGACGTCGAGCGGCACGAGCGTGCGCAGGTCGATGATCTCGGCGTCGATGCCGCTGCTCCTCGGCGGCCGCCTGCGGCGACGTGGACGAGCGTGCCGTAGGCGAGCACGGTCAGGTCGTCGCCCGCGCGGTGGATGCGGGCCGTGCCGAGCGTCGATCGTGTAGTGCCCCTCGGGCACCTCGCCGAGCGGGTGCTTCGACCACGGCACGATCGGGCGGTCGTGGTGGCCGTCGAACGGACCGTTGTAGACCCGCTTCGGCTCGAGGAAGATCACCGGGTCGTCGTCCTCGATCGCCGCGATCAGCAGGCCCTTGGCGTCGTACGGGTTCGACGACGACGACGGTCTTCAGGCCGGCGACGTGGGTGAACAGCGCCTCCGGGCTCTGCGAGTGGGTCTGGCCGCCGAAGATGCCGCCGCCGGTCGGCATCCGGATCGACGAGCGGCGCGGTGAAGTCGCCGGCCGAGCGGTGCCGCAGCCGGGCCGCCTCGGACACGATCTGGTCGTACGCCGGATACATGTAGTCGGCGAACTGGATCTCGACGCACGGCCGCAGCCCGTAGGCGGCCATCCCGATCGCGGCACCGACGATGCCCGCCTCGCTGATCGGCGCGTCGAAGCAGCGATCGTCGCCGAAGCGCTCCTGCAGCCCCTGGGTGCACCGGAACACGCCGCCGAAGTAGCCGACGTCCTCGCCGAACACGACGACGCGGTCGTCGCGCTCCATCGCCACGACGTGCGCGTCGCGGATCGCCTCGATCATCGTCATCGCCGGCATCGTCACGACACCCTCGCCTGCGTCGCGCTGCTCGCGCGAGGTGCGGCGGCAGCTCGGCGTACACGTCGTCGAACATCGTCGCCGGGCTCGGCGATCGTCGCCGCTCTTCATCGAGCCGTGCGAGTCGGCCTCGGCGAACGCGGCGCCGACCTCTGCGTCGACCTCGTGCTGCGAGCGCGTCGTGGCGGTCGTCGTCCCACTCGCCGGCGACGATCGAGGTGCTGCGCGGAGCCGCTCGATCGGGTCGCCGAGCGGGAACGCCTCGGCCTCGTCGTCGGGCCGGTACACCGACGGGTCGTCGGACGTCGAGTGCGCACCGACGCGGCAGCGTGACCCACTCGATCAGCGTCGGGCCGAGGTTGGTCCGGGCCCGCTCGGCCGCCCACTGCGACGCCGCGTGCACCGCGAGGTAGTCGTTGCCGTCGACGCGCAGCGCCGGGATGCTGAAGCCGTAGCCGCGGTCGGCGAACGTCGCCGACGCGCCGCGGGCGAAGTCCTCCGGCGTCGAGATCGCCCAGTGGTTGTTGACGATGTTGAGGATCACCGGCGCCTGGTACGTCGAGGCGAACACCAGCGCGGCGTGGAAGTCGGACTCGGCGGTCGCGCCCGTCGCCGATCCACGCCGAGGCGATCGCGGTGCCGCCGCGCAGCGCCGACGCCATCGCCCAGCCGACGGCCTGGATGTACTGCGTGGCGAGGTTGCCCGAGATCGAGAAGAAGCCGTGCGCCTTCGACGAGTACATCACCGGCAGCTGGCGGCCCTTCAGCGGGTCGTGACTCGTTCGAGAGGATCTGGTTCATCATGTCGACGAGCGGATACCCGCCGGCGATCAGCAGCCCCTGCTGGCGGTAGGTCGGGAAGTGCATGTCGCCGCGGCCGCAGCGCCCGCTGCTGGGCGCAGGCGATCGCCTCCTCGCCGAGCGACTGCATGTAGAACGAGATCTTGCCCTGCCGGTGGGCGCGCAGCATCCGGGCGTCGAAGCTGCGCACGATCATCATGTCGCGCAGGCCGGCGCAACGTCTCGTCCGCGCTGAGCGGTCCCGACCCACGGACCGACCGCCTTGCCGTCGTCGTCGAGGACCCGGATCATCTGCTCGCAGAGCGGGGCGAGGCTGTGGAACTCCTCGTCGAGGTCCGGGCGGCGTACCTCCCCCGCCCGGCTGATGTGCAGCGCAGCGGAGGTCAGCGGTTCGCCGCAACGGATCGCCGGCTCGGGGATCCGCAAACGCAGCGGCGGCGCTGACGGGGGGGCGTCACCGGGTGTCGACATCAACCCGACTGTGTCGAGCCCAGCCGATCCTGTCAACCGTTGGTCGCCCGGCCGGCCGTCCGCGTCCGTGGCGCGAGCGGGCTCCCGGCGTGCGCTGTCCGGTGATCCGCAGCTGCAGGCGACGACGAACGTCGCACAGGTCAGCACAGGAGGAGCCTCGCAATGGAACAGATCGAACAGGACGTCGTCATCGTCGGCGGAGGAATCGGGGGGTCGGGCCTCGCCGCCGTCCTCGCCCGAGCCGGAGCGCGGGTGACCGTGCTCGAACGCACGACGGCTTTCCCCGACCGGGTTCGCGGCGAGATGTGGACCCCGTGGGGTGTGGCGATCACCAGCGGTCTCGGTCTGCTCGATCCGCTGCTCGACGCCGGAGCACGGTTCACCACCCGCTGGACGTTCTACGACGCGATGATCCCGCCGGAGGTCGCCGAGGAGCTCGGTCTCGACGTCTCGACGATCGTTCCAGGTGTTCCCGGGATCCTCAACATCACCCACCCCGTCGCCTCGAGCGCGCTGCTCCACCATGCGATCGCCTGCGGCGCGACGGTGCGGCGCGGCGTGCTCGACGCCGAGGTCGATCTCGACCGGGCACGACCGACGGTGCGCTGGCGCGACGAGGACGGCGAGACGGGGACGATCGTCGCCGACCTCGTCGCCGGCGCCGACGGACGGGCCTCGCGGGTGCGGCGGGCCGCCGGGATCGAACTGCACAGTGCGCCGGTCCGGCAGTACATCAGCGGTCTGCTGATCGAGGCCGATCGACCGCTCTCGGCCGAGATCGACAGTTACGGCAGCGGCACCGACGTCAACTGGTACAGCTTCCCGCAGGGCCCTGCCTGCTCGCGGGTGTACCTCGCCCACTTCGACGTGCACCGCTACAGCGGCACCGAGGGCACCGCCCGGTTCCTCGCCGATCTCCGCCAGTGCGCCTCGCCCGACGTCGCCGCGCTGGCCGACGGCCGGCCGCTGCAGCGCGCTCGCCACCCATCCCTCGGTCGACACCTGGACCGACGTGCCGGCTGCACCCGGCGTCGTGCTCGTCGGTGACGCAGCGGGCTACAACGACCCGATCATCGGCCAGGGGCTGTCGCTGACGATGGCCGACGTGCGCGACGTCTCGGCGGCGATCCTCGCCGGTTCACCGGCCACGGCCGACTTCTCCGCCTATGCCACCGCCCGCTTCGATCGGCATGCCAAGCAGCGCTCGGCGTCGCAGACGATGGCCGAGCTGATGTGCTCGTTCGGCGAAGGCGACGCGGAGCGACGGTTGCGTGCGCTGCCGATGCTCGGCACGAACGAGACGGTGATGGCGCTCGGCGCTGCGCTGCTCGCCGGACCGGAGGTGCTCCCGCCCGGCACCGACCTGCTCGAGGCCGCCCGCAGTCTGCTGCTCGCCGCCTGAAACGGCGAACGTCCCGGCAGCGAGCTGACCGGGACGTTCGAAGTGCGGGGTGGAGGTGCGGGGAATCGAACCCCGGGCCTCAACAGTGCGATTGTTGCGCTCTACCAACTGAGCTACACCCCCGCAGGGCGGCGGTCATGCTAGCCGCTGCTCGAGCGTTTCCCGAAGCGCCGCAGCGGCGCCCGGAGGAGGCGGCTCAGGCTGCGTGCGGCCAGTACTCGCGAGAGCGGTCGAGCTCGGTCCGCCGCATCTGGACCAGCGCGTAGACGTACCCGCCGAGCAGGCAGACCGACAGCACCAGCCCGTAGCGGGCGAACTGGGCGGTGGTGACGAAGCTGAGGAAGCCGAACGCGACACTCGACATCACCAGGATCATCAGCACGTTCTGGCGGCGTTGCTTGACCAGCGCCCGATTGCGGGTGGCGACCGGCTGGACACGCGCCGAGCGGCGCTCGAGCGGCACCGAGCGGTCGTAGCCGTATCCCCGGTCGTAGCCCGCGGAACGATCGATCGAGACCACGGTCGAGGAGCGACGGAGCTGCTGCGGGGCGCCGTAGCCGGGCGCATAGCCGTGACGGGTCGGGCCGGCCAACGGGCGGGCCATCGAACGCATCGGCATGCCACCGGGAGACGTGCGCTGCAGGGACGAGAGCTGCCGGCGGAAGCTGGAGATCGACGTTCCGGGCCGGCTGTCGAGACGCGAGCGGAGCAGCGGCGGCAAGAGCACTCCGGCCCAAGCTGCGGCTACCACGAGCAGAATCAGTTTGCTCATTGCAGGGCTTCCCTCGACTGGGGCAACTCAGCAGTGTTCGACACGGTGTTGTTCACGCACCCTTTGATCGTCTCGCTCGGGGGAGCAAGGGTCACACGGCTCTGTTCGCGAGCCGACGTTGTTACGGTTCTACTACGTTCGTGACGCTCTTGGCAACGTTATCGTGTTCAGGTCGGCGATAGACGCCGGACCGACCGCCCGTTTTTCCCACAGTGTGAGATCACCGACGACCATCGAGCGGTCAGCCGACTTGCACATGTCGTAGATCGTCAGCGCCGCGACCGAGCAGGCGTGGAGCGCTTCCATCTCGACCCCGGTGCGGTCGACGGTGTCGACCTGTGCCTCGATCGAGATGAAATCGTCGCCGATCTCGAAGTTGACATACACCGATCCGACGAGCAGCGGATGGCACAGCGGGATCATGTCGGAGGTCCGCTTGGCGGCCTGGATCGCAGCGATCCGGGCGACGGCGAGGACGTCGCCCTTCTTCACCTCGCGGTTGGCGACGGCGGCGGTGGTCTCCGGTTTCATGAACACCTTGCACCCGGCGACCGCCCGGCGGTGGCTCGGCTCTTTCGGCGTGACATCGACCATCCTCGCCCGGCCGAGTGGATCGAGGTGGGTGAAGGACTGGTCGGACACCGCCAAGATCGTAATCCGCTCCTCACGGCCGACCACGCATGGCGCGTCGGACTTCACCGGACGGCGATCGCCGGTCCGGTGTCGACGACCTCGAAGGCGGTGCCGGGAACACCCTTGAGCTGCCCCAGCTGATCGTCGTCCCAGCAGTCCCCGGGTGCCCCCTGGAAGTACCAGTTCGATCCGTTGTCGGCGACGATCAGCCCGTAGGTCGCCATCGCCTGGAGGATCACCCGCGCCTGGCCGGCGTAGGGGCCGAGGTCGAAGTCGGCCCGCAGCCGCAGCCGCAGACCCATCGGCGGCAGCTCGGGATCGTTCGAGTTCGACGCGGCGTGCCTCGCCGGCGAGATGTAGCGCAGCACGGGTGCGGGCGAAGGTGACCCTGATCGCGTGGGGGATCGTCCCAGCGGTGACCTCGTCGCAGCGGACCAGCCCGGGCAGGATCGGGAGCCCGGCTGCGTCGGCCGAGGTCCATCCCGCGGGGCGGAGCGCGTTCGAGCGGAGGTCGAAGGTCGCTCCGTTGGAGGACCGCCAACCGGATGCACCGAGCTCGGCCTGCCAGAACTCGTGCAGCCGGCAGGTCCCCTGCTGGACGACGATCAGGTGGCGGTCGCTGCCGCCCTCGATCGGGGCGTCCGGCGGGATCGGGAACGGTCCGGGGTCACTCTCGTCGGGATAGTCGAGGTAGCTCATCGGCACCAGCGGCTGGTCCGCCGGGACGACGACGTACGGGATGCCGTACCCGTCGAACTCCCCGAAGTCGGGGTGGAGGTCGTCTGCCCCGTCGGCCTGGATCCGAGCGATGATCGCCGCCGACGACGGGTGCAGCGGCAAGGTGTCGATCCTGGTGTTCCAGGCGTTGTCGGCGGGGAACACCGGGCAGCCGGCGAGCGTCGCCGATCCGCTCGGTGGCCGAAGCCGGACCGCCGGGGCGTTGGCCGATGCCCCGCCGGCGATCGTGCCGACGAGCGGGGCGGGGGCTGCGCCGAGCGGCACCCCGGTGAGCATCGCCGACGCTGCAGCGACCACCGCCGCCCACACCGCCAGCCGCGTCACCGGCGGCGAGATCACCCGCCGATCTGGCTCATCGTGCGTCGCGGCCGGATGAAGTTGACCTGGTTGATCTGGTGCCCGGCCCACTTGGTGCCGACCGCCCGCTCGATCTCGGCGGCGAGTTGGTCGTCGCTCGCCCCGTTGCGCAGCAGGGCGCGCAGGTCGAACTCGCGGGTTTCGAACAGGCAGGTGCGGAACTGGCCGTCGGCGGTCAATCGCACCCGGTCGCAGTCGCCGCAGAAGGGCTTGGTCACCGTCGGGATCACGCCGACGGTGCCTGCCCCGTCGAGGTACCGCCAGCGATCCGCCGGTGCGGCACCGCGCGCCGCGATCGACTCGAGCGGGAACACGGCGTCGATCGCAGCGACGATCTCGTCCTGGCCGACGACCTCGCCCCGGCCCCAGCCACCGTCGCCGTTGAGCGGCATGAACTCGATGAAACGGAGTTCGACGTCGTGCTCCCGGCCGAAACGGGCGAGATCGACGATCTCGTCGTCGTTGATCCCACGTTGGACGACGGCGTTGATCTTGACCGGGGCGAACCCGGCCTCCTTCGCCGCTTCGATCCCGTCGAGCACCCGGTGCAGTTCGTCGCGTCGGGTCATCGCCACGAACCGGTCGGCGCGCAGCGTGTCGAGGCTGATGTTGACCCGTTCCAGGCCCGACTGGCGCAGCTCGTGGGCGACGAGGCGGAGCGTCGCTCCGTTGGTGGTCATCGACAGGTCCGGGGCCCGACCGGCGCGCGGCGACGGCGAACCGTCGGGGACCCTCAGCCGGGAGAGTTTGTCGACCAGCACGGCGAGGTGGGCGCGAACCGTCGGCTCGCCGCCGGTGAGGCGGATCCCGTCGACTTCATAGCGCTCGACGAAGATCCGGGCCAGCCGCTCGATCTCCTCGAAGCTGAGCACCTCGGCCCGCGGCAACCACTGCATCTCCTCCGTCGGCATGCAGTACGTGCAGCGGAAGTTGCAGCGATCCGTGATCGAGATCCGCAGGTCGCGGATCGAGCGCCCGAACGGATCTACCAGGTCCATCTCGTCACCCTACCGACGAGTACCCCCGAGGCGATCGACGGGAGCTCAGCTCCCTGGCAGATGGAGCAGGAGCGTCTCGACCTCGCTCCCGGCGTCGACGCCGGGCCCGTCGGGCAGGACCACGATCGCATTGGCGGCAGCGGTGGCGGCGAGCTGATGCGATCCCTGGTCGCCGCTGACCCGCAGGTGGAACCGGCCGTCGGCGGCGAACGCGCCGCGCGGGCGCGGACATAGTGGGTCTTGGCGTCGGTCCGGCGCCGCAGCGGTTCGTCGGTGATCGCAGCGATCGTCGGGCGGTCGAGCTGGTCGTGGCCGGCCATCTTGCGCAGCGCCGGGCGGGCGAGCAGCTCGAAGCTGACCAGCGACGAGACCGGGTTGCCGGGCAGCCCGAAGATCGGCACCCGTCGACCACCGGTGGCGACGATCGTGCCGAATGCGAACGGTTTCGCCGGACGGATCGCGATCTGCATCCAGCGCATCGCTGCGATCTTGTCGAGCACCGCCTTGACCACGTCGTAGTCACCCATGCTCACCCCACCGCTGGTGACCACCGCATCGCAGTCCTCGACGGCGCGATGGAGGACGTCGGCGAGTTGCTGCTCGTCGTCCGGCACGGTGCCGAGCTCGATCGGCTCGCACCCCGAGGCGGCGAGGGCGGCGACGAGCATCACCCGGTTGCTCTCGCGGATCTGGCCGGGGAGCAACGGCCCGCCGTCGTCGACCAGTTCGTCCCCGGTCGACAACACCGCCACGCGCGGCCGGGGAACGACCGAGATCCGCCGCCGGTTGACGCTCGCGAGCACACCGACCGTCGCCGGCCGAACCTCGGTCCCGCCGGGAAAGACGAGCGTGCCGTCGACGATGTCTGAGCCGGCAGCACGGATCGCGTCGCCGGCGGTGACGGTCGCCGAGATCCTGACGGCGGCACCGTCGTCGAGTCGGACGGTGTCCTCGACCATCACCACCGCATCGGCGCCTGCCGGGATCGGCGCGCCGGTCATGATCCTGATCGCCTCGCCGGCGGCGAGCACCCGGCTGGTGGCGTGGCCGGCGGGAACCTCGTCGACGACCGGCAACTCGACCGGCCGGTCGGCAGCACCGCGGAGATCGGCTGCGATGACGGCGTAGCCGTCGACCGCCGAGTTGGCGAACGGCGGGACGTCCTCGGCGGCGGTGACGTCTTCGGCGAGGACGCAGCCGAGCGCCTCGGTGACCTCGACGGTGCGCGCCGGGAGCGGTTCGACCGCGTCGAGCACGAACGCCCGCGCCTCGCTGATCGGGATCATCCCGGCAGGGTAACGCCGGGTGGGGTGCTCGTAGCCTGACGGGGTGACCACCTCGTTCGGCGCTCGCTGGCACCGCTGGGAGGGGGCCGATGACGAAGGTGTCACGGCCCGCTTCGAGAACGACGGCTGGACGATCGAGGGCGCCAGCGAATCGCTCGACGTGCAGTACGCGGTGCGCTGTTCGGCGACCTGGCAGATCCGTCAGCTGCTGTTGTTCCGCGATGCCGAGGAGCCGGACCTGTGGTTGGCGACCGACGGGCACGGTCGATGGGGTGAGATGAACGGTGCCCACCGCACCGACCTCGACGGCTGCAGCGACCTGGCGATCAACGGATCGGCGTTCAGCCCGACGCTCCCGATCCGTCGGCTGCCGCTGCACATCGGCGATTCTGCCGAGGTGCACACCGCCGTGATCGACACCGAGATGCTCCTCGTCCTGCCGCTGCACGAGCGCTACACCCGCGTGGCCGACCGACGCTGGCGACGCGAGACGGTCACCTCCGGCACCGCGATCGAGTGGGAGGTCGACGAGTTCGGGCTCGCCCTCGACCTCGAGGGCGAGTTCCGCAGGGCGGGCTAGAGCCCTTCGCGGCGGGCGATTGCCGAGAGCAACACGCGCAGCTCGGCCCCCAGCGTCGGATGGCGCAGGCCGAGCTCGATGTTCGCCTCCCACCAGCCGACCGGGTTGCCGGTGTCGAACCGGTCGAGCCCGCCGGGGAGGTATTCGCCGACGAGGCCGTGGAACGGCTGATAGGCGGCCACGCCGCGAAGCGCGTCGGTGAGTTGCAGCTCACCGCCGGCGCCGGGTTCGAGCCGCCCGATCTCGGCCATCACCTCGGCGGTGCAGACGTACCGACCGATGATGATCAGATCGCTCGGGGCGGACTCGACCGACGGCTTCTCGACCAGGCCGGCGACGCCGACGACGCCGTTGGCGCCGACTTCGCCGACCGGGTCGATCACGCCGTAGCGGCTGACCTCGCAGCGGGGTACCCGCTTGAGACCGACCACAGAACCGCCGGTGGCCGACGCTGCGTCGAGCATCGACGACAGCAGCGCCGAGGAGCCCATCAGCTCGTCGGGGAGCAGCACTGCGAACGGCTCGCCGTCGACCAGCTCGGCGGCCATCCCGACCGCATGACCGAGGCCGAGCGCTTCGGGCTGGTGAACGAACCGGACGTCGAGCCGGTCGAGGTGCTCGAGGCGTTCGGCGAGCTCGTTCTTGCCGGCCTTGTCGAGCACCGCGAGCAGGTCCGGGGAGGGTTCGAAGAACTCCTCCACGGCCCGTTTGGAGGGATGGTTGACGATGATCACCGTCTCGATCCCGGCGCCCACCGCTTCCTCGACGACCAGCTGGAGCGCCGGGACGTCGACCATCGGGAGCAGCTCTTTCGGAGCCACCTTGGTCAGCGGGAGGAACCTCGTGCCGAGGCCTGCCGCCGGTACTACCGCCTTACGAATCCGCACAGGTGGGGAGTGTAGGAACGCGGTCTCTCGTTGGCTCGACGGCATATGACCCATTTACCCATTCCTCCAACAACGGTTACGACACGCGTCGGGACGGGGACATGCCGCTACGCTGGCACTCGATCCCATCGAGTGCTAACGCCTTAGCGGTAGGTGCAGAACAGTGCCGACGTATGTCTACAAGTTCGTCGAAACCGGTGAGACCATCGAGGTCAACCAGGCATTCACCGACGATTCGCTGACCGAACACGCCCATCCGGACGGGACCGTCCGACCGGTGAAGAAGGTCTTCCAGCCCGTCGGTGTCACCTTCAAGGGTAACGGCTTCTACAAGACCGACTCACGAAACGGGTCGGGCAGCTCCGGTTCGGGCACCCCCGCCAGCACCTCGACGACCTCGACCGAGTCGAGTTCGAGCAGCTCGACGAGTACGTCGAGCGAATCGAGCTCGAGCTCCGGCTCGTCGAGCACGCCGTCTCCGGCCAGCTCGACGTCGTCGGCTGCGGCGAGCACCACCGGGGCGAGCACCTCCGCCTGATCCGCCGGTACGATCCGGCGACTTCCCCCGTCCGAATCCGTTTCGTCGTGGGAAGGAGCGCCGATGGCGCGCATCCTCGTCCGTCCGGGCACCGGCGGCTGGCAGCTGGCGACGCTGCGCCGGGTCCTCGTCCGCCACCCGTCGATCATCCGGCTCACCGTCGTCGTCCTCGCTGCGGGGGCGGCATGGGGAGTCGACGCCCGGATCGAGGCAGCCGAGCGGGCTCGCGCCGCCTGGTCCTCCGGCTCACCGGTGTTGGTCGCCGTCCGTCAACTGCACCCGGGCGAGCCGATCACCGCCTCGCTGGTCCGCGCCGTCGATCTGCCCGCCGCGATCGTCCCGCCGACGGCGTTCACCGAGCTGCCAGGTGAGCTCGTCGCCGTCGACCAGATCGGCGTTGGCGAGGTGCTCCTCGCCCACCACACCAGCGCCGGGACGGCGCCGGCGGCGCTGCTGCCGGTGGGCACCGTCGGGGTTGCGGTGCCGCTGAGCACGCCCGGGTGGCAGCCTGCGCTCGGCGACACCCTGATCGTGCGCCGCGCCGCCGACGAACTCGGGCTCGATCCCGCCGCCGCCGCAGCTGGAGAGCTGACCGCAGGCGCGCTCGTCGTCGCCGTGCTCGACGGCGCCGTCCTGCTCGCCGTCCCCGAGGCGGACGGCCAGGCTGCGGCGGTCTCCGAGGCGGCGGCCAGCGGTCGGGCGACGTTGCTCCTCCGCCGGGTGCCGCCGTTGCCGGCCGGCTGAGCCGGGCTAGGTTCGCCGCTCGTGCCCCGAGCCAAGCGTGTTGCGTTCGCCCTGCTCGCCGTCCTCGCGGCAGTGGTCCTGGCGGTGTTCGGCATCGCTCGCGGGGCGACCGCCCAGGACGCCGCCGAGTCCGAGATCGAGGGGCTCAGCGCCATCCACGCAGTCGTCCTCGGCGTGGTCGAAGGGGTGACCGAGTACCTGCCGGTGAGCTCGACCGGTCACCTCGTCGTCACCGAGCGGTTGCTCGACCTCGGCACCTCCGGCGACCAGGACCGCGACGCGCTCGACGCCTACACCGTGATCATCCAGTTCGGCGCGATCCTGGCGATCCTGGCGATCAGCCGGCATCGGGTGGCCTCGGTCTGGCGTGGTGTCTTCGGCGACGACGTCGACGGCCGGTCCCTCGCCGTCAACCTGCTCGCCGCGTTCGTCCCGGCGGCGATTCTCGGGCTCGCCTTCGGCGACACGATCGACTCACACCTGCTCGAGCCGGGACCAGTCGCTGGGGCGTTGATCGTCGGCGGGATCGCGATCCTCGTCCTCACCCCCTGGTTCCGCAGGCGGGCACCGCACGGCAAGGCGCTCGAGCTGCTCACCGTTCGCTCGGCGCTGCTGATCGGCCTCGCCCAGTCGCTCGCCCTCTGGCCCGGCACCAGCCGCTCACTGGTGACGATCCTCGGCGGGCTGGCGGTCGGCCTGTCGATCGCCGCAGCGGTCGAGTTCAGCTTCCTCCTCGGGCTCCTGACCTTGTCGGCGGCAACCGCGTTGAGCGTGGTCAAAGACGGCGGGACGATCCTCGACCACTACGGCATCGCCACCCCCCTGCTCGGGATCGTCGCCGCCGGCCTCTCGGCATTCGTCGCCGTGCGCTCGTTCGTCAGCTACCTCAACCGCCGCGACCTGAGCGTGTTCGGCTGGTACCGGATCGCCGCGGGGATCGTCCTCGTCGTGCTGATGGCGACGACGACGAAGCTCTGAGCGCCTCAGACCGACGGGACGATCCGCGCCCGCCACGGGCGGGCCTTGTCCCAGTGGTGGCCGACGACGACCGCCTCGGCGAGCGAGGCGAGGAACGACGCAGGCCCGTCGAACTCGGGCATCTCGACGAACGCCGCGCCGAGCGCATCGGGGACGTGGGCATCGCTGCCGGCACCGGCGAGCAGGCCGTGGGCGTCGGCGTAGTCGGCGGCCCTGCGGTTGAGCGATTCGAGCGAGGTCTTGGCGTTGCGCACCTCGATCGCGTCGACCAACCCGTCGTCGACGAGTTCGTCGAGCACGCTCGGCTGGAGGTTGCGGCGCATCGGGTCGAACGGATGGGGGACGTAGACGACGCCGCCCTGGGCGCGGATCGCCGCCGCGGCCTGCGCCGGAGCGATACCCATCGGCACCCGTTCGGTGAGGAACAGCCCGATCAGCTCGCCGGCGTGGGTGCGCAGCTCCTCGCCGACGACGACCCGGCAGGGCAGCTTCCCGGCGAGCTCGACCGCCCCGGCGATCGCGTTGTGATCGGTGATGCAGATCACGTCGAGGCCGCTGTCGAGCACCGCCTGTTCGAGCTCGTCGGGCGTCGTCGTCGAGTCCCCGCTCCACATCGTGTGACTGTGCAGGTCGACACGGACCCAGCCCGTCCGGCACGGCACGGCGAGGTGTGGATGGCGGTCGATCGCCGCCGGCCGAGGTGCAGGCACGACCCGAGGGTAACTTCGCCGTGATGGTCTCGACCCTGTTGGTCACCGGCGGCCACGGCTTCCTCGGCCGCCGGGTCGTTCGCGAGGCGGAGCGAAACGGTTGGGAGGTCCTCGCCCCGACCAGCAGCGAGCTCGACGTGCGCGATGCGACGGCGCTCGACGAGCTGTTCGCCGCCAACCGGTTGCGGGCGGTGGCCCACCTCGCCTACCGGCGCACCGAACGCGACACGATCGTCGACGGCAGCGCCCAGGTCGCCGCCGCGCCTCCTCGTTCGGGGCGAGGTTGGTCCACCTCTCGACCGACGTCGTGTTCGGCGGACGGCCCGAGCCCTACCTCGAGCAGGCGCTCCCCGACCCGGTCGAGGGCTACGGAGCGGCAAAGGCCGAGGCCGAACTGGTGGTCGCCCGGGTCTGTCCGACGGCGGTGCTCGTGCGCACCTCGCTCCTGCTCGGCGATCCTGGCGACCCGGGGCAGCCGGAGCGGGACGTGTTCGGCACGCTGCGCGACCGGTCCGGGTTCAGGTTCTTCACCGACGAGGTCCGTTCACCGCTGTTCGCCGACGATCTGGCGGTCGCCGTCGTCCGCTTGGCCGGCGAGCTCGACGGCGTCGCCGGTGCGCTGCACGTCGCCGGACCCGAGGCGTTGACCCGCTACCAGCTCGCCGAGCGGATCGCCCGATCGACCGATCTCGATCCGGCGGCGCTGGTGCCGACGAGCCTCGCCGAGGCCGGGCTGGCAGGGCGCCGCCCGGGCCGGGTGGTGCTCGATTCGTCTCGTGCCGGATCGCTCGGGCTGACCGCCCGGGCGGTGCCCGACGGACCGTTCAGGAGCCGCTGAGCATCACGTCGCCGACGACCGCCGAGATCCCGACCGAGCGGCTGGGCAGATACTCGAGGTCGTTGCCGAGCTCGGACAGGTCGAGCAGCATCCGCTGCAGCGTCGAGGCGATCGTGAACTCGCGCACCGGTTCGGCGAGTGCCCCGCCGCGGATCATCAGGCCGGAAGCGCCGGTCGAGAAGTCGCCCGAGACCGAGTTGACCCCGGAGTGCAGGCCTTGCACCGACTGGATCAGCACGCCCTCGTCGATCGACGAGATCAGCTCCGCCTGGCTGCGCTCGCCGGGCGCGACCTGGATCGCGATGCAGCCACATCCCGGCGTGCCACGGAACCCGCCGCGCACCCCGTTCCCGGTCGAGCGGGTGCCGCTGCGACGGGCGCTGTAGCTCGAGTGGACGAAGCCCTGCAGCACGCCGTCGGCGATCAACACGTTGCGGCGGGCGGCGAGGCCCTCGCCGTCGACGTCGGTCGCGCTGTAGGCGAGCGGATTGGTCGGGTCGTCGACGAAGGTGAAGAACGGGGCGGCGACGAGCTCACCGACGCGGTTGGCGAACAGCGACCGGCCCTTGAGCACCGACTCGCCGTTGAGCGTGCCACCGATGATCGAGAGGAACTGGGCGGTGACCATCTGGTCGAGGACGACGGTGAGTTTGCGACTCGCCGGCTTGACCGCGCCGAGCAGGCGGGTCGCCCGTTCGACGGCGTCGGCCGAAGCCTTCGACAGATCGAGCTGCGCCGGGTCGCGGCTGACGGTGTAGCCGTAGCCGGTCTGGGTCTCGTCGCCGTCGTCGGCGAGGGTCGAGACCGACAGGTAGCAGCCGTTGTCGCGTCCGGCCACCCGGATGCCGGTACTCGTCGCCACCGCGGTCTCGCTGAACGCGTCGGAGTAGTCGGACTCGTCGACCCGGACCCGCCGATCGGCAGCGGCGGCGAGCTGCTCGAGTTCCTTGGCCAGCTCGATCTTGCGCGCCGTCGGCAGCTGGGCGAGGGCGTCGTCCCAGAGCACGATCGGCTGCACGGCGACGCCGTCGGGTTCGGCCAGCCCGGCCCATTCGTCGGGGGTGCCGAAGGCGACGTTGTCGCGCGCTTCGGCGAGCACCTCCTCGGCCGACTCGAGCGTCCCGGCGTAGGCGAACCCGGTGCGCCCGTCGTGGATCACGCGGATTCCGATCCCCTGCGTCTGGGCGCTGGTGAAGTTCTCCACCTCTCCCTGGTACACGCGCACATCGGTCGACAGGTTCCGCCGGACGTAGGCCTCGATCTGCTCGCCGCGCTCGGCCCGCTCGACCATTGCCTCGGCGATCCGCAGCAGCTCCTCTGCGCCGCCCTCGCGACCGATCGCGGCGTCGGACGTGGCGGTGCTCACGACGCCGTCCCGCCGACGGTCAACGCGCTGACCCGCAGCGTCGGTTGGCCGTCGCCGACCGGCACGCCCTGCCCGTCCTTGCCGCAGGTGCCCGGGTTGCCCATCGCGAAGTCGTTGCCGAGGACGTCGATGTCGCGGAGCACCTGCGGTCCGTTGCCGATCAGATTGCCCTCGCGCAGCGGCTCGGTGATCTCGCCGTGCTCGATCAGGTAGGCCTCGGTCATCCCGAACACGAAGTCGCCGGTGGCGGTGTTCACGCTGCCTCCCCCGAGGTGAGCGACGTAGACGCCGTGGTCGGTGTCACGGATGATGTCGGCCGGGTCGGTGTCCCCGTCGAGGACGAAGGTGTTCGTCATCCGCACCATCGGCAGGTGCATGTAGCTCTGCCGCCGGCCGTTGCCGCTCTGTGGCCGACCCTCTTTGCGCGACCGGAGGAAGTCCCACATGTAGTCGGTCAGCACCCCGTTCTCGATCAGCACGTTGCGCTGGGCGGGGTGGCCCTCGTCGTCGACGGTGATCGCCCCCCACTCCTCGGCCATCGTCCCGTCGTCGACGAGGGTGACCATCGGGGCGGCGACCTGCTCCCCGACCCGTCCGCGGAACACCGAAGCGCCCTTGGCGACGAGGTCCGCTTCGAGCCCGTGGCCGCACGCTTCGTGGAACAGCACGCCGCCGCTGCCGGCCTTGATCACCACCGGCATCGACCCCGACGGTGCCGGGCGGGCACGCAATTTGGTCAACGCCTGGGTGGCTGCGCGCCGGGCCAGTTCGTCGACGCTGTGGCGGTCGAACAGCTCGAATCCGATCGTCGCTCCGAGCGAGTCGTAGCCGGTCTGCATCCCTGCGTCACCGCTGGCGACGCAGCTGACCCGCAGCGAGGTGCGGACCTGCTCGTCGGTGACCAGCAGACCGTCGGAGTTGGCGATCAGCAGCCGGCGACGGGAGTCGCCGTATCCGGCTGAGACCTGGACGATCGCCGAGCCGGCGGAGCGGGCGGCCTCATCGGCGCGCTGGAGCAGCTCGACCTTGACCGACTTGGCGATCGTGTCCGGGTCGATCAACACCTCGTTGACCGGTGGCACCGAGCGGCGGTCGAGGGCGACCGTGCGCACCCCTCCACCTCCGGCCGAGGCGGCGGCTGCGGCGGCCCGGGCGGCGGCGAGCAGGCCGGCCCGGCTGAGATCGGCGGTGTGGGCGAAGCCGGTGGTCTCACCCTTGATCACACGGATCCCGACGCCGCGGTCGCGACCCGAATTGACCTGCTCGATCTTGCGGTCGTCGAGTCCGGCGGAGGTGGTGCGACGATCCTCGGCGTAGACCTCGGCGAACTCGCCACCCGTCCGCAGACCTTCGGCGAGGACCTGTTCGAGCACGTCCTGATCGATCATCCGATGAATGCTACCGAGGGTCGGCGACGCCCCCGGGTGGGCTCCGGCCGGGCCGTGTTTCGTCCAACCCGCCGCCCCGGTCGTAACGTGAACGGCGTGGGAGTCGAGACCGGGGCACGCGGCGAGGCACGGCTGATCGTCGGCGAAGCCGACACGGCGAGCGCGTTCGGCTCGGGAGACGTCGAGGTGCTCGGTACCCCGCGGGTGATCGCGCTCTGTGAGCAGGCCAGCGTCGCCGCGCTCAGCGGCGTGCTCGACGACAAGGTGACGACGGTCGGGATGCGGGTCCAGCTCGACCACATGCAGCCGACCAGGGTCGGCGTGGAGGTCGTCGCCGAGGCGGTGTTGGAAAAGGTCGAGGGACGACGGTTGACGTTCCACGTCTCTGCCAGCGACCCCGCCGGCCTCGTCGCCACCGGGCGGGTGACCCGGGTGATCGTCGACCGCGACCGGTTCCTGGAAAAGGCCTGCGCCAGCGTCGACGAGTGACGCAGCGGGCCGACAGCGCGCCTTGCGGCGGATCGGGTGATCAGCCGAGGTTCGACGAGCGGGGATAGACGTCAGCCGGGTCGGTGACCACGTTGACGAGATACGGCACTCCGGCAGCGAACGCCCGATCGAGCGCCGGTCCGATCTCGTCCGGCTCGGTGACCAGTTCACCGCCGCCGCCGAGGGCGCACACGACCTCGTCGTAGCGCGTTCCGGGGCGGAGGTCACAGGCGAGATCCCAGCCGTAGATCATCTGCATCGGGTGCTTCTCCAGGCCCCACATCCCGTTGTTGCCGACGATCATCACCACCGGCAAGCCGTGGCGGACCATCGTGTCGACATCCATCAGGCTGAACCCTGCCGCACCGTCGCCGAGGAGGAGCACGACCTGGCTCGACGGACGGGCGAGTCGGGCGGCGATGGCGTAGCCGGGACCGTTGCCGAGGCACCCGTAGGGCCCGGTGTCGAGCCAGCAGCCGGGCTCGAACACCTCGACGAACTTGCCGGCGTAGGAGGCGAAATCCCCGCCGTCGCAGACGACGACCGCATCGCGCTCGCCAGCCGGCGGGTCAGCTCGCCGTACACCCGCGACGGCTTGATCGGCGCCGCTGTCGCCTCGAGCAACACCCGATCGACCGATGCGGCGGCGGACTCGGCCGAGCGCAGCGACGCCACCCATCCGCTTCGATCGACCGCGGCACCCGCCCTCGACCCGGCCAGCGAGGCGATCTGGGCGAGTGCGCGGCGCAGGTCTCCGGCCGCACAGGGCGCGTCGGCGTGGCCGGCGATCTGCGACTCGGCATCGATGAGATGGGCGACCTCGGCCGATCCGAACCGACCGAATCCGAGGCGGAAGTCGAGCGGGGTGCCGACGACGACGACGAGGTCAGCCTCGGCCTTCAGCCGCCCGCGAGTGCGGAGGAAGGCGAGCCGGTGGTCGGCCGGCAGCGTGCCCCGGCCGAGCCCGTTGAAGAAGCAGGGCACCTCGTAGGCCTCGGCGACGGCGCGGCAGCTCGTCCCATGCCCCCGCCCAGTACACGTCACTGCCGACGAGCAACGCCGGGCGCTCGGCCCGGTCGAGCATCGCTGCGATCCGTTCGATCGCGGCCGGATCGGGCTCGGCGCCGGCGAGCGCGGTCATCTCGGGGAGCTCGCCACTCGAGGGTCCGAAGACGTCGAGCGGGAAGTCGCAGAACACCGGCCCCCGGTGCGGGGTGGCGGCGAGCGTCGCCGCGGCATGGATCGCCGCCCCGGCCGACCCCGGATCCTTGATCGTCTCGGCCCGCTTGGTGATCGAGGCGAGGATCGGGACGTGATCGAGCTCCTGCAGTGACCCGGACCCCCAGCGCGCCTCCGGCGCCCGACCGCCGAGGACGACCAACGGGGAACCGTTGAAGTGGGCGGTGGTCACCGCCGAGATCCCGTTGGTGATCCCCGGCCCGGCGGTCAGCACCGCCAACCCGGGGGTACGGGTCAGCTTGGCGTAGCCCTCGGCGGCGAATGTCGCAGTCTGCTCGTGGCGGGTGTCGACGACCCGGATCCGCTGATTCCGGGCGGCTTCGTACAGCGGCCAGACGTGACCTCCGTTGAGCGTGAACATCGTGTCCACTCCGAAACGGGCGAGAGCGGCGACCGCCTGCTCCCCCGCGTGGCCGTTGACGATCTCGGACACCTCAGCCCCCATCGGCGTCGTCCGGGCAGGCCGCCCGATTCCCGACGGGCGGAGCGTAACCTCGACGACCATGCCAGCAGCGGAACGGGCGCCGGTCGAACGCCGGCTCTACTGGTGGAAGGAGACGCTGATCATCGTCGTCTTCTACGGCCTCTACAGCCTCGCCCGCAACCAGTTCGGCTCGGCCCGGCTGGTCCTCGGCGGGGAGCCCGCCCAGGCGTTCAACAACGCGGTACGGGTGATCCGCTGGGAGCGGGCGATCGGGCTGTTCCACGAGGAGACGATCCAGGACTGGTTCCTCCCGTACCGCTGGTTCATCCAGTTCTGGAACACCTTCTACGGCACCGCCCACTTCCTCGTCACGATCGGGGCGTTCGTCTGGATGTTCCGACGCAAGCCGTCGGAGTTCCCCCGTTGGCGCAACGCATTGGCGTTCACGACTGCGCTGGCGATCGTCGGCTTCTCGCTGTTCCCGCTGATGCCACCGCGCCTGCTCGACGTCGGCGGGTTCTACGGCGGGGAACGGCTCGCTGCCGGCAACGGGTACGCCGACTTCGGGTTCGTCGACACCCTCGCCGAGTACGGCGGCCCATGGTCGTTCGACTCCGGGACGATGCAGAAGGTCTCCAACCAGTTCGCCGCGATGCCCAGCCTGCACATCGCCTGGTCGACGTGGTGCGCGCTGGTGATGTGGCGCCTGACCGGCCGGCGCTGGGCGCGAGCCCTGTTCGTCCTCTATCCGCTCGCCACCCTGTTCTGCATCGTCGTCACCGCCAACCACTACTGGCTCGACGGGGTCGGCGGGCTGATCGCTCTCGGCCTCGGGATCATCCTCGGATTCGGCCTCGACCGCTGGAACGACCAACGTCTGCGCGCCGAGGAACCCGCCGAGGAACTGGTCGCCACCGGAGGTTGACGTTCGGTGGTCGACCCTCACCAGTAGTGTCGGCGGCGCTCCGGGCGTTGGCCGGCCGATGGGAGGACGAATGAGCCGATGGCGGATCGCTACCGTCGCACTGCTGCTGACCGGAGGTTTCGTCGCCGCCGGTCCCGGGGCCGGGCCGGCGCTGGCCGCGTGCGTCGCCCT
Source organism: uncultured Actinomycetes bacterium (assembly GCA_963754705.1). GTDB lineage: Bacteria > Actinomycetota > Acidimicrobiia > Acidimicrobiales > Ilumatobacteraceae > JAWKHV01. Next base: position 152,133 of record CAVWGZ010000002.1, read on the forward strand.
CGACGGCGGTCGACACGCCGTTGATGTCGGTCAGCGAATCGGGGTTCGTCCCGGTCACACCGGTGCGGATCGCCGACACGCGCAACGGGATCGGCGTGCCGACGGCGCCGATCGACGACGGCTGCGTGCTGGCGGTCCAACTGACCGGGGTCACCGTTCCGGCCGGGGCGACGGCGGTGGCGGTGACCGTCACCAGCGACCGGGCGGCGCAAGCCGGGTACGTCACCGCCTACGGCTGCGGCTCCCCACGGCCGCGGACGTCGGTGCTCAACCCGCGCCCGAACGACCCGACCCCGAACCTGCTCGTCGTCGCCCTCGACGCGACCCGCCAGCTCTGCTTCTACTCCGACCACCGCACCGACCTGCTGGTCGACATCACCGGATGGTTCACCCCGACCGGTGACCGGCTGCACGAGATCGCCCCGGTCCGGGCGCTCGACACACGGGCCAACGCCGGTGCCCCGGTGGCCGCCGGGGCGGTCGTCGTCGTCCCGATCGGCGGCACGCACGTCCCCGCCGGATCGACCGCGATCGCAGCGACGGTCACCCTCACCCAGGCAGGGGCGCCGGCCTACGCCACCGCCTTCCCCTGCGGCACGGCACCGCCGATGACCTCGACGACGAACACCCTCGCCGGCAGCGATCGCGGCACCGCCGCGCTCGTCGGCCTCGCCTCCGACGGCAACCTGTGTGTGTTCGTCTCCGCTCGCGCCCATCTGATCGTCGACGTCAGCGGATGGTTCGGCGACGACAGCGCTCAGCTCGACGCGAAACCGGGCTCGCCGTTGGCCCATCTCGCCACCACCCGGCTGGTCGACACCAGGGCCAACCCCGGACGGGCGGCCGACCCGCTGCTGCCCAACATCGAACGAGCGATCGACGTGCTCGGCAGCGTCCCCGTCGGGACGACCTCGGTCCAGCTCAACCTGCTCGTCGTCAACCCTTCGGCGAACGGCTTCCTCAGCGCGTATCCGTGCGGGACGACCCCGGCGGCGACCTCCGCCCTCAACTACCGGCGTGCGGCGGTGGAGACCGCCCTGGTCACCGTTCCGCTCGGCGACAACGGGCGGGTCTGCCTCGTCTCGTCCGCCCAGACGACGTTCGTCGTCGACCTGTTCGCCGGCTTCGGCCGACCGGGAGCCCTGCACGCGTTGAAGGCGGCACCTGCGCTCGACCAGGCCGACCTGCTCGACGGCCAGCTCGACCACACCCTCCACTGCCCGGCCGGCGGCAACGTCAGGTTCTCGATCCAGGCGGCCCCCGGGATGACCGCCTCGGTCGACGGCGGGCCGGCGTTGCCCGGCGTCCAGTCGGTGATCCGCACGCTCCAGCCGGACGGGACGATCACGATCCGGGTCGTCGGCACGCTGCGCGACGAGCAGCACCTGATCCGTTGCCTGCCCAACGACTTCCCCCGTTTCATCCCCACCGGCAAGTCGGACACCCCCGGCTGGTACGTCGGCACCTCGCTCGGCACCGCCGGGTTCGCGTTCATCCTCGACGAGTACGGCGTCCCGGTCTGGTACCAGCGCACGGCGGTGCCGATGATCGGCGTCTGGCCACTGGCCGACGGGACGCTGGCCTGGCGCCGGTGGAGCGGCGGAGGGTTCCCCGGCGGCAACGGCTCACCTGAGATCCCACCGCTCGGCTTCGAGATCCACGACCTCGAGGGCAACCTGCTCGACACGATCGATCCGGTCGGCGGCACCGAGCCACTCGACTGGCACGAACTGCTCGAACTCCCCGGCGGTGGGCACCTCGTCGTCACCTATCCGCTCCGCAACGACCCGAGCCTCAACGCCAGCTGCACCAAGTCGACCGGCGGCACCCTGACCAACGTCGTCGACAACATCGTCGACTCCGACCTGGTCGAGCTCGACGCCACCGGGACCGAGGTCTGGAGATGGTCCAGCTCGACCCACACCGATCTGAGCGAGATGCAGATCCCGATCTGCTTCCAGATCGCCGCCAACCCGAACCTCGCCTCCAGCTGGGCGCTCGACTACATGCACGTCAACTCCGTCGAGCGGCTCGACGACGGCGACTACCTGATCGGGGCGCGGCACTTCAACTCGATCGAGCGGATCGACCGGGCGTCGGGCGACATCGTCTGGAAGCTGGGGGGCAGCGCTCCGCTGACCGGCACGCTGCTCGACGTGCGCGGTCCGAGCGGCACGCCGGCGACCGCCGGGCAGCGCCCGGCAGCCCCCCACGACGCCCGGATCAGCCCGACCGGGACGATCACCGTCCACGACAACCATCTCGGCGGGGTCGCCCGGGCGAGCGAGTTCGAAGTCGACGCAGCCGCCGGCACGGCCACCCTGATCTGGCAGTTCACCAGCCCGAACGCGGGTGGGGCAACGCTCGGATCGGTCCGCCGGCAGCCCGACGGGGCGACGGTGATCGCCTGGGGCGAGGGGCACGCACCGTGGTTGCAGGAGGTCGACAGCGACGGCACCATCGACCTCGAGATCGATCTCCCCAGCCCGGAGCTGATCTACCGCGGGATCAAGGTCCCGGCAGCGACCTGGACCCGGGCCGAGCTGAGGAGCGCGGCGGGCGGCCAGGCCGACTGACCGTTAGCCTCGGCCGGGTGCTGGATTCGATCCGCCAACCGAGCGATCTCCGCCCGCTGAGCACCTCCGAACTGGAAGAGCTCGCCGGGGAGATCCGCGACTTCATCGTCCGATCCGTCTCCGAGAACGCCGGCCACCTCGGCTCCAACCTGGGTGTGGTCGAGCTGACACTGGCGCTCCACCGCGTGTTCGACTCACCGCTGGACGCCGTGCTGTGGGACACCGGGCACCAGGCCTACGTGCACAAGATGGTCACCGGCCGCCAGGCCGGGTTCGAGCAGCTCCGCCAGGCAGGCGGGATCTCCGGCTATCCGAGCAGGGAGGAGAGCGAGCACGATCTGGTCGAGAACAGCCACGCCTCGACGATCCTCTCCTACGCCTACGGCCTCGCCGTCGCCCGCGACCAGGGGGTCGACCACCGCCGCCACATCGTCGCCGTGATCGGCGACGGATCGATGACCGGCGGGATGGCCTACGAGGCGCTGAACAACCTCGGCCACTCCAAGCGCCGGGTGATCATCGTGCTCAACGACAACGGCCGGTCGTACGCCCCGACGATCTCCAACCTGACCGACCAGCCCGGTCACGGCGAGGCCCGCCCTGCGGTCACCGAGCGGCTCGGGGAGAAGCTCCAGCACGGTCTGGCGGCGATCCGGCTCAACCCGGTCTACGTCCGCCGCCAGCGCAAGCTGGAGCGGTTCATCCACGACATCCCGGTCGTCGGCGCGCCGGCCGAGCGCGGCCTGGAAGCGTTCAAGGCGGCGGTGCGCGAGTTCCTCCAGCCGACCTCGTTCTTCGAGGCGCTCGGCGTCCGATACGTCGGGCCGGTCGACGGCCACGACATCGAGGCGCTCGAACAGGCGATGAGCAACGCGATCGAGCTCTCCGCCGAAGGACCGATCGTCGTCCACGTCCTGACCCAGAAGGGTCGCGGCTACCCGCCGGCGGAAGACGACGACGAGAAGCACCTTCACGACGCGCCGGTGTTCGACCCCGCGATCGGACCACCGAAGGCGGTGCCGACCGGCTACACCCAGGCCTTCGCCGACGCGATCATCAAAGAAGCCGACGCCGATCAGCGGATCGTCGCGATCACCGCCGCGATGCCCGGCCCGACCGGACTGATCCCGTTCCAGGTCCGCTTCCCCGATCGGTTCTTCGACGTCGGGATCGCCGAGCAGCACGCCGTCACCGGCGCCGCCGGGATGGCGATGGGCGGCCTCCGACCGGTCGTCGCGATCTATTCGACGTTTCTCTCCCGCGCCTGGGACCAGGTGGTCTACGACGTCGCCCTCCACCGCCTGCCGGTCGTGTTCTGCCTCGACCGGGCAGGGATCACCGGCGACGACGGGCCGAGCCATCACGGGATGTACGACCTCGCGCTGCTGTCGAAGGTGCCCGGGATGCGTGTCCTCGCCCCCTCCTCGGCGCAAGAGCTGCACCAGATGCTGCACGACTCGATCGCCTTGGCCGACGACGGACCGGTGGTCATCCGCTACCCGCGCGGCGCAGCCCGCCAGGTCGACGAGCAGGACGTCGGCGAGGGCCTCGCCGCCCGCCGCCTGCGACCCGGCGACGGCACCGTCTGTCTGCTGGCCGTCGGCAAGCTGGTCGGCAACTCGCTGCGGGCGGCGGAGCTGCTCGCCGCTCGCGGGATCGACGCCACGATCTGGGACGTCCGCTGCTGCGCGCCGCTCGACCCGGCGATGATCGCCGAGGCAGCGGCCCACCGCTTCGTCGTCACCCTCGAAGACGGGATCCGCGCCGGAGGGATCGGGATGGCGATCGCCGACGCGATCCACGAACGTTGCGGCACGAGCGTCGCCCCCCAGGTCGAGGTGCTCGGCCTCCCGACCAAGTTCATCCCCCACGGCAAGCCGGAGCGCCTGTTCGCCCTCCTCGGCCTCGATCCGGAGAGCATCGCCCAGACCGTCGAGGAGCTGATCGAGCGGTGACGACGCTCGACGGGATCGATCTCACCGCCGAGCTCGCCCTCGCCCTCGAGCTCGCCGACCTCGCCGACGCCGAGACGCTCGAACGCTTCGAGCGGCGGGCGTACACCGTCGACCACAAGGCCGATCGCTCGGAGGTCACCGAGGCCGACCGCACGGCGGAAGCGGCGATCAGGACCCGCCTCGCCTGCGCCCGCCCCGACCATGCGATGCTCGGCGAGGAGGAGGGCCTGCTCGGCCCCGAGGATGCGGTCTGGCGTTGGATCGTCGATCCGATCGACGGCACCTCCAACTTCGTTCGCGGGATCCCCGTGTGGGCGTCGCTGGTCGCCCTCACCCATGTCGTCGACGGCCCGCTGCTCGGTGTCGTCTCCGCCCCGGCGATGGGCCGCCGGTGGTGGGGAGGCGTCGGACTCGGCGCCTTCGTCAACGGCACCCCGATCCACGTCTCGACGGTCGAGACGATCGCCGAGTCCCAGGTGTGCGTCACGTTCAACAGCGGGTGGGACGAGATCGGCCTCACCGGCGCGCTCGTCCGGCTCCAGCAGGACGCCTGGCGGGCGCGCGGCTTCGGCGACTTCTGGCAGCACATGCTCGTCGCCGAGGGGGCGGCGGACATCGCCGTCGACGCGATCGGCGTCCAGGGCTATGACCTCGCCGCGGTGTTCGCCGTGGTCGAGGCGGCGGGCGGTGCGTTCACCGACATCGCCGGCGTCCGCAGCATCGACACCCGCTCCGCCGTCTCCTCCAACGGCCTGCTCCATCGGGAGGTGATTCGCCGGTTGTCGCAAGCTTGACCATTCAGCGCGAGCTGTCCACCACGGACAGTCGATAGGTTTTGTTCACCAGAAGCGGGCGGCACAAAGGAGCTTCAGACGGTGTCTGTACGACGGTTCGGTCGCGCCTGCGCGGCATTGCTCGGACTCACCACGATCGCCGGAGCGGTCGTCGCCGGTCCCGCCACCGATGCTTCGGCGGCGGTCGGCTCGATGACCCTCAGCGGATGGTCGCTCCCCGGCGACCGTCGCTACGGCATCGGCTTCGATGCGCTGAACACCAGCGGCTCGAGTCCCGGAGGGTACGAGGCGTACTACGAGTGGGGCACGGCGGGTCGTTCGACCAACGCCGACAACCCGCAGCTGCCCTCGTCCGTCTCGTTCAACGCCGGCTTCGCGATGAGCGAACTGCGGCTCGAGATCTACTCGTTCCCGACCGGCCCGATGCCGTGGGAGAGCGGCTTTCGGACCTACGACCCCGAGCTCGGCGACGGAGCGGTGGCGGTCCGGATCCCAGGCACGACCAGCGCCAACAACCTCGGGGCGATCACCGTCCCACGACTCGGCGAGGCGGGCACGGGCAAGCTCAGCGGCAAGGTCCTCGCGCACGACGCGGTCGGCAACGAGCGGTTGAAGATCGACATCTTCCAGGTCAGCGGCTTCCGCTCGACCTCGACCGGCTACGAGCTCGACGCCTTTTCCTCCGGCGAGAGTCTCGGCACCAACTATCAGACCGGCCCGCTGTGGAACGGTGAGTACATCGCCTTCGTCACCGACCAGGCGACCGGGAACAAGGCCACCGGGATGATCCAGATCAACGGCGAGACGACGTTCGACTTCGACCTCGACGTCCCCTGCTTCGGGATCGACAACTGCCAGTTCGAGGGCTCCGTCTCCGCCGTTCCCGGCGGCTACCACCCGGTCGGCCCGAACCGGATCCTCGACACCCGGATCGGGCTCGGGATCTCGACCGCGCTCTCCCCCGGCGACGGCCGCAACGGCGACCCGAACAACATCAAGCGGCTCGCTTCCCGGCTCAACCACGAGTTCCAGGTCGCCGGAGTCGGCGGCGTGCCGGCCACCGGCGTCGGGGCGGTGCTGCTCAATGTGACCGCCGCCGGCTCTCCGATCGGTGGCGTCGCCAAGCTGTTCCCGAAGCCGGCGAACACCGCGTGGTACGACGATCAGTCCTCGTTCCCCGCGGTCAATCCCGCCGGACCGTTGCTGGTCTGGGGTGCGGGTGAGGACATCGCCAACCTCGTGCTCGTCCCCGTCGGCGTCGGCGGCCGGATCCGGGTGGAGAACTTCTCCGCCGGATCGGTCAACCTGATCGCCGATGTGGTCGGCTGGTTCGACGAAGGCCAGCCGGGTCAGGTCGGCAGCGGACTGACTGCGATCACCCCTCAACGGCTGCTCGACACCCGCAACGGGATCGGCGGACCGGTCGCCCCGTTCACCGCCGGGCAGTCGCGTGATCTGAAGGTCGCCGGGACCGGTTCGATCCCTGCGGATGCGAGCGCAGTGGTCTCGACGGTCACCGGTGTGACCCCCTCGACCGGGACCTACCTGACGGTGTGGCCGAAGGGCACGCCGCGCAGCGAGACGTCGGTGCTCAACCTCGGCGCCGGAGACGTGCGTCCGAACCTGGTCACCGTCGGTACCGGCAGCGGGTCGAGCTGGTCGATCTTCAACGCCTACGGATCGCACGACGTCCTCGTCGACGCCACCGGCTACTTCCGCACCGGCAGCGGTGGCCGGGTGACCCCGCTCAAGGCGGCCACCCTGCTCGACACCCAGGCCGGCCTCGGTGGGCCTCGCAGCGCGTTCGGCAACGACGAGACCCGTGGCCTGCAGGTCACCGGTCGAGGTGGGGTCCCCGCCAACGCCACCGCCGTCTACCTCAGCGTGACCGCCTCGTTCGGAACGACCTCGAGCTATCTGACGGTGTGGAACGGCGCAGCGCGCCCGGATACCTCGAACCTCAACTGGTTCGGTGGAACGGCCCGTTCGAACCTGGTGCTGGTCCCGATCGGGCCCGGCGGGACGGTCCAGCTGTACAACGCCCGCGGCGACGTCCACCTCGTCGCCGACGTCGTCGCCTACGTCAACTGACCAGGCTCCGACACCCGGTCCGGTGGGTCGCCGGACCGGGGTCGCCGGTCAGGTGACCGTCGGGCGGGGGGCGTCGGCGAACGGCCGCCAGGCGCCGGAGGTCATCACCTCGACGATCCGCCCGATCGCCTCCTCGACGTCGTCGATGGTGACGTAGAGCGGGGCGAAGCCGAATCGGCAGATGCTCGGTCGGCGGAAGTCGCCGACGACGCCGTGCTCGATCAACGCCTGGATGATCTCCCAGGCGTGGTCGTGGGCGAGCGAGACCTGGCTGCCCCGCCGCGCTCGGTCGCGGGGGGTGACGACCTCGAACCCGTGGTCGGCGAGTCGGGCGTCGGCGAGCGAGATGAATCGGTCGGTCAGCGCCAGCGACGTCTCGCGCAGCGCGGCCGGGTCGACGCCCTCCCAGGCGTCGAGGGCAGCGTCGAGTGCGGCCAACGACAGCACCGGCGGTGTGCCGCTGAGCAGCCGGCGGATGGTGCCGGCGGGGACGTAGCGCTCGTCCATCGAGAACGGCTCAGCGTGGCCGACCCACCCGGGGATCGGCTGATCGAGCACCGCCAGGTGGCGGGCGGCGACGTAGGCGAATGCGGGTGCGCCCGGTCCGCCGTTGAGGTACTTGTAGGTGCACCCGACGGCCAGGTCGGCGCCGGCACGATCGAGCTCGAGCTCCATCGCCCCGACCGAGTGGGACAGGTCCCACACCGCCACCGCCCCCCGATCGTGGGCGATGCCGGTCAGCTCGGCGAGATCGAGGCGCGCGCCGGTTCGGTAGTTGACGTGGGTCACGGCGAGCATCGCTGTCCGCTCGTCGATCAGCCCGGCGAGCTCATCGGCTGCGCCGGCGACGACCTCGACCCCGAACTGGGCGGCGACGGCGTCGAGCACGTGGCGGTCGGACGGGAAGTTGGTCGACTCGGTGACGACCCGGGCGCGGTCGGGACGCAGCCGGCGAGCGGCGACGAGCAGCTTGTACCACAGCACGCTGGTCGAGTCGCCGACGACGACCTGCCCCGGCGCTGCGCCGAGCAATCGGGCGATCCGTTCGCCGACGACCACCGGCGCGTCCCACCACCCGTGAGTGTTCCAGCCGCCGATCAGGTCGGCGCCCCATTGCTCGTCGACCAGCCGCTGCAGTGCCGCCCCGACGCCGGGTTGGGGCGGGCCGAGCGAGTTGCCGTCGAGATAGATCCGGCGCATCGTCGACGCTCCCTGTGTTGTCGCGCGGCGGTCCCACCGCTGGTCGTGCGCAGTCTTTACCAGAGCGCAACCCGGCCGACGCGACCGGTTCATCTCCGCCGCCGAGACTGCCGAGATGATCCGACGTCAGCAACTGTCCGACGGCTCGGTGAAGGTCACCTTTGCCTTGCCCGATGCCGGTACGCCGGTTTCGGTGATCGCCGACTTCAACGACTGGAACTCGACGGCTCATCCGCTGCGCAAGCGGACCAACGGAACCCGCTCGGTCGTCGTCGCCCTGCCGGGCGGGGGCAACCCGGTGCGGTTCCGCTACGCCGACGCCTCGGGCAACTGCTTCGACGATCCCGACGCGGACGCGTTCGAACCGAACGGCTTCGGCGAGACCCATGCCGTGCTCATCGTCTGAACCTGCGTGCCCTCGCCGTGACGCGTCGGCGAGCCGCTACGAATAGAACGGGTTCTCACCGGTGGTGTGATCGGTGATGTCGAGCACCCGGTGGAGTTCGGGGATCTGCTCGACGAGCATCGTCTGGACGCCTTCGAGCATCGTCATCTTGCTCATCGCGCAGCCGTGGCAGCCCCCACCCATCGTCAGATAGGCAGTGCCGTCGCCGTCGTGGCCGACGTAGGTGACGAATCCGCCGTGCGCGGCGAGGGCGGGGTTGACCTCGGCTGCGACCAGACCGTCGATCTGGGCGGAGAGCTCGTCGTCGTGGATCAGCCCCTCCGGGCGCAGCGGGGCCGCCTTGTTCGGGTTGCGCAGCACCAGGCCGCCCTGATCGTCGTAGTCGAGCACCGCGCCGCGTACGTGCTCCAGATCCTTCGACGGGATGATCACCCGCAGGCCGTCATGGTTGCGGACCTCGTCGGTGAACGCAGCCTTGGTGACGACGTCGAACGAGAGGTCGTAGCGGAACTCCTCGCCCGGTGCGCTGACGATCTCGAGGCGCAGCCCGAGCTTGTCCTGCTCGGGTTCTTCGTCGCGCAGTTCGAGCAACTTGGAGCGGGCGGCAGGGGTGAGCTCGATCACGGGCTCGCTGACGGCGGGGGCTTGCAGCGGACTCACGCAGGTCACGCTATCCGGGCATCGCCGGCAGTGGGCAGTAGGGTCGGCGAGGTGACCGACCCCGAGCGGAGCAGCGATCCGGACTACCTCGAGCACCTCGCCGCCGATGGCGAACGGTTCGCCGTCGCGGTCGAACGGGGACCGCTCGACGCGCCGATCAGCGGCTGTCCCGGCTGGGACGCTACGTCAGTTGGCGGTCCACCTCGGGCAGGTCCATCGGTGGGCGACCGAGGCGGTGACCACCGCCGCCCAACCGTCGGGGTTCGTCGACCCGCCGGCGGTGACCGAGCCGGCGGAGCTCGCCGGCTGGTTGCGCGCCGGCATCGCCGAGCTGACCGCTGCCCTCCGCCCTGCCGGGCTGGACACGCCGACCTGGCACCTGTTCGACGCCCCGATGACCACCGGCGTCTGGCGCCGACGGCAGGCACACGAGACGCTCGTCCACCGGATCGACGCCGAACGAGCGATCGGTACACCGACGCCGGTCGACCCAGCCTTCGCCTCCGACGGGGTCGACGAGTACTTCGGGCTGATCATCCCCCGCCTCGTCCGGCGCGAGCGGACGGCCCTCCCCTCGGTCTCGCTCCACGTCCACTGCACCGACACCCACGGTGAATGGTTGATTCGCGCCGAGGACGGCGGCTATGTCGTCGTCCGCGAGCACGCCAAGGGCGACGCGGCGCTACGCGGCCCGGCCGGCGCGCTGCTGATGAAGCTGTGGGGCCGACCGACCGACCCGTTCGGCGAGGTCGAGATCGTCGGCGATCCCGCAGCGGCGGCGGCCTGGTTGGCGGTCGGCGGTACCTGACCCCCCGCTGAGCCTGCGCTGCTCAGCCGGCGCCACCGTCGACGACGATCCGTTGCCCGGTGACGTACGAGCCGGCCGGGCCGACCAGGGAGCACACGGTCGCGGCGACGTCCTCGGGCTGACACACCCGACCGAACGGTGAGCCGGCATCGAGTGAGCGGAGATCGGCCAATGATCGGTCACCGACCATCGCCCGGGCGAGGCGCACCCCCATCTCGGTCTCGACCAGCCCTGGGGCGACGATGTTGACCCGAACGCCGTGGCGCCGTTCCTCGCCGGCGAGCGTCCGGGCGAGCGACTCCATCGCCGCTTTGGCCATGTTGTACGGCGCACCGTTGGCCGGATGACGGTTGGTCGCGACGGAGGAGACGAACACGATGTCGCCTCGCTCGGCGGTGCGCATCGAGGGCAGCACGGCGCGGCACAGCTGATGCGGCCCGAAGGCGTGGACGTCCATCAACCGTTGCAGCTCGGCCCACTCGGTGTCGGCGACCGCCAGCCCCCGCGAGGCGACGCCGGCGTTGCAGACCAGCAGGTCGATCGCACCGAAGCGGGCGATGACCTCCTCCGCCAGCCGCTCGCACTCATCTGTCCGGTCGACCGAGGCGGCGAACGCAGCAGCGCGACCGCCGTCGGCGACGATCGACTCGACGGTCGCCATCGCTGCATCTGCGTCACGCCGATAGTTGACCGCGACCGTCGCCCCGCCGGCGGCGAGCCGCTGCGAGATCGCCCGTCCGACGCCCCGACCACCGCCGGTGACCAACGCGATCCGGCCATCCAGTTCCCCCATCACCGACCTCCGTTCGTGCGCGGCGCGACCGGGCGACCCTATGCGCCGGCCGCCTGCCCGGTGATGGTCGACCGGTTCCTCGAGCTGGTTGCGGCTGCTCGGGGTTAGGCTTCCGGCCGAACAGCCACACGACCAACACGGGGAGCTCGGAGGAACGCCGGGCTGAGAGGGTGAGCGCCGCCACCGACCCGAGAACCTGATCTGGATAATGCCAGCGGAGGGAGCACGGTGAACAGCGCGGTGATCGTCATCGGTGGAGATCCACCTCCCGCGGGCATCTGCCGGGTGTTGCCGATCGAGGCGATCGTGATCGCCGCCGACAGCGGCTACGACCACGCCCGCCGGCTCGGGCTGCGCGTCGATCTGCTCGTCGGCGACCTCGACTCGATCTCGCCCGCCGGGCTCGCCGAGGCGGAGTACGAGGCGATCCCGATCGACCGGCATCCACCGGCGAAGGACGCGACCGACACCGAGTTGGCGATCGAGCGTGCGCTCGAGGCCGGCGCCACCCACCTCGTCCTCGTCGCCGGTGGCGGCGACCGCCTCGATCATCTGCTCGGGGCACTGTTCGCCCTCGCCGCGGTCGCCGGACGTGCCGAACGGGTGACGATGTGGTGGGGCACGACCGCGATCGAGGTGCTCCACGGCGACGACTCGCTCCACCCGCTGCTCGGCGGCGACGGCGTGTTCTCGCTGCTCCCGGTCCACGGCGGGGCGACCGGTGTGTCGATCGCCGGCGCCCGCTACCCGCTGCACGACGCCGAGCTGCCCGCCGGGGTCAGCCTCGGCGTGTCCAACCTCGCCGAATCGGCCGATGCGCCGGTCACCGTCCGCCTCCAGCACGGCACCGTGCTGGTGATCTCCCCCGACGCGCTGGAGCCGATCCGTTGAACCGCCGCCGCCATCTCGCCGCCCTCGCCCTGCTCACACCGCTCGCCCTCGCCGCCACCGCCTGTTCAGGCGACGAGGCGAGCGAGACCTCCGGCGAGCGCCCGCAGACCCTCACCCTCGTCGCCTACTCGGCGTTCGCCCGCCCCGCTGCGCTCGACGCGTTCACCGAGCGGACCGGGATCACGGTCGAGGTGCTCGATGCCGGTGACACCGGAACGATGGTCTCCAAGGCCGTGCTCACCGCCGGCAACCCGGAGGGCGACGTGCTGTGGGGGGTCGACGACCCGTCCGTCGCCCGTGTCCTCGACGCAGAGGTGTTCGACGATCACGCCGTGCCCGCCGAGACGCTCGACGCGCTCGACCCGGCGTTGACCGGCTACGCCCCGACGCTGACACCGGTGGACGTCGGCGACGTGTGCGTCAACGTCGACGTCGGCTGGTTCGAGGACGCCGCGCTCGAGCCACCGGCGACCCTCGACGACCTCACCGACGAGCGCTACCGCGACCTGCTGGTGATCGAGAACCCGGCGAGTTCCTCGCCCGGTCTGGCGTTCCTGCTGGCAGGCGTCGCCGCCTTCGGCGAAGACGGCGCGCCCGCCTACTGGACGGCGCTGCGCGACAACGGTGTGCTCGTCGTCGACGACTGGGATGCCGCCTACTACGGCTCGTTCACCGCCGGTGGTGGAGGCGGCGACCGACCGATCGTCGTCAGTTACGCGACGAGCCCGCCGGCGACGATCATCTTCGCCGAGGATCCCAAGCCGAGCGAACCGACCACCGCCAGCCTGCCGGCGACCTGCTACCGGATCGCCGAGTACGCCGGGGTGCTGCGCGGCACCGACCATCCCCAGGCCGCCGGCGAGCTGGTCGATTTCCTCGTTTCCAGCGAGCTCCAGGCGGAACTTCCGGAGACGAACTTCGTCTATCCGGCGCGCACCGACGTCACCCTCCCGGCGCTGTTCAGTGAGTTCGCCCCGCGCACCGACGACGCCCTCCGGCTCGACCCGGCGACGGTCGCCGAGCAGCGCCAGGCGTGGATCGAATCGTTCACCGAGACGGTCCTGCGCTGACGTGCCGCGGCGTTGGCGGTTCGCTGCGGCGCTCCTCGCCGGCGCGTTCCTGGCGGTCTGGTTCGCCTGGCCGCTGGCGACGATCATCGCCCGCGGTGTCGACGGCCGGGCGACCGCCGACGCCTTCGGCAGCAGTGGGCTGCGCCGTGTTGCCTGGTTCACCTGCTGGCAGGCGGCGCTCAGCACCGTCCTGACGCTCGTCGCCGGTCTGCTCCCGGCCTACATCATCGCCCGTTTCCGGTTCGTCGGGCGGAGCGCGCTGCTCGCGCTCGTGACCCTCCCGTTCGTCCTGCCGACCGTCGTCGTCGGTGCCGCCTTCATCGCTCTGCTGCCGGATCGCTGGCAGCAGTCGGTGGCGGCGATCCTCGCCGCCCACGTCCTGTTCAACGTGGCGGTCGTGGTCCGCACCGTCGGCGGCCTCTGGGCCCAGCTCGACCCCGGCCTGGAGCAGGCGGCCCGGACGCTCGGGGCGAGCACGTGGCAGGTTGCCCGGTGGATCACCTGGCCGTTGCTCCGCCCGGCGTTCGTCGCTGCCGGGTCGATCGTGTTCCTGTTCACGTTCACCTCCTACGGCGTGATCGTCGTCCTCGGCGGACCCCGGCACGTCACACTCGAAGTCGAGTTGTACCGCCAGGCGGTGTTGCTCGGGGACCTCCCGTTGGCCTCCGTGATCGCCCTCGTGCAGCTGCTCGGCGTCGGGCTGCTGCTCGCCTGGTGGAGCGCGAGCCGAGGCGCGCCACAGCCGACCGCTGACGCTGCGCGCCGACCTCCGCCGGCGACCGGTCGGGCGGCAACGCTGGCTGGTCGCCGTCGGGTCGCTGCTGACGACGCTCGCCGTCAGCGCGCCGCTCGGTGTGCTCGTCCTGCGCTCGCTGCGCAACCGCGGCCGGTGGACACTCGCCGGGTGGCAGGCGATCGGTGGCGACGGATGGGCGGCACTCGTCACCTCGCTCCGCTTCGCCCTCGCCGCGGCGGCGATCGCGGTCGTCGTCGGTGCCGCCGCGGCGTACTCGATCGCCGGTGGCGGCCGTCTCGGACGGCTGCTCGATGCCGGGTTGATGCTGCCCCTCGGCACCTCGGCGGTGACCCTCGGGTTCGGCCTGTTGATCACCTTCGACACCGCTCCGCTGGACCTGCGCGCCTCGGTCGTGATCATCCCGATCGCCCACGGCCTGATCGGGATCCCGTTCGTCGTCCGCTCGATGCTGCCGGTGCTACGCGCCGTCGAGCCGAGGCTGCGCGAGGCAGCAGCGACGCTCGGGGCGAGCCCGACCCGGGCGTGGTGGGCGGTCGACGTCCGGTTGTCCGCCCGCGCCCTCGCCGGCGGTGCCGGCTTCGCCTTCGCCGTTTCGCTCGGCGAGTTCGGGGCGACCTCGTTCCTCTCCCGCAGAGGACGGGTGACCCTGCCGATGGAGCTCACCCGGGCGCTGTCCCGACCGGGCGAGCTCTCGCTCGCCCGGGGTATGGCGTTGGCGACGCTCCTGCTCGTGCTCACCGGAGCAGTCGTCCTCGCCGTCGATCGGCTCAGGCCCGAGCGCGGCAGCTGGTGAGTCTGCGCCTCGACCGGATCGCCGTCGCCTTCGGCGGACGGGCGGTGCTCGACGGTCTCGAGCTGACGGTCGACACCGGTGAGGTCGTCGCCGTCCTCGGGCCGAGCGGTTCGGGCAAGTCGACCCTGCTGCGGGTGATCGCCGGGTTGCAGCGTCCCGACCAGGGCACGGTGTGGACCGACGGGGCCGACGTCACCGACCTCCCGACCCACCTCCGCCGGGTGGGGATGGTCTTCCAGGACGAGCAACTGTTCCCCCACCTCGACGTCGCCGGCAACATCGGCTTCGGCCTGCGGATGGCCGGCCGGTCACGTGCCGACGTCCGCCGGCGGGTCGGCGAGCTGCTCGAACTGGTCGGACTCACGGGGTTCGACGCCCGGTCGGTGACCGCCCTCTCCGGCGGCGAGGCCAAACGCGTCGCCCTCGCCCGATCGCTGGCTCCCGGACCGAGCGTGCTGCTGCTCGACGAACCGCTCACCGGGTTGGATCGCGAGCTCCACCACCGCCTTACCGGCGAGGTCCGCCGGATCCTGCTGGCGACGGCGACCACCGCGCTGCTCGTCACCCACGATCCCGACGAGGCGGGGGTGATCGCCGATCGCTCGGTGGCCCTCGCCGACGGGCGGCTACGGTCGGCGGAGTGACGGACAACGGGATCTTCGCCACGGGCTGGATCGCCGCCAGCGGTCGATGATCGTCGCCCTCACCGCCGCCGAGACCCATCCGCTGCGCCGACTCGTGCTGCGCGCCGGGACGCCGAGCCAGGACGTCGACTATCCACAGGACGGACTGCCGGGAACGATCCATCTCGGATGGCGGGACCGTTCCGGGGGTCTGCTCGGCGTGTCCAGTTGGGCACGCGACGCCTGGGACGGACGGCCGGACGCCCCGGCGGTCCGCCTGCGCGGGATGGCCGTCGACACGACGCTGCAGCGCAGCGGCATCGGCGCGTTGCTCGTCGCCGGCGGGGTCGGCTGGTCGGTCGGGATCGGCGCCGAGCTGATCTGGGCGACGGCGCGCGACGCAGTGCTCGGCTTCTACCAGCGGGCCGGGTTCGAGGTCCTCGGCGACGGCTTCGTCGACGGACCGACCACGCTCCCCCACCATCTCGTCGTCCGTCACCTCTGACCGCCGCCGGACGGCGGCGGGTGGCGGCGTTTGCCGGACCGGTGCCGCCCGGGCACTGCTGAGGTCATGTCGATCGCGACGACCGATGTCGAGCAGCTCCGCCGGCGGGCCGGCACCCTCCGGCGCAGCGCATTCCAGGTCGAGCTGGCGGAGCTGTGGGCGTTGCGCCGCCGGGCCGGCGACGACGTCTGGGTCGGTCCGGCGGCCGGAGAGTTCCTCGACGACCTGGCGATCGCCGAGGCACACCTGCGCAACGCCTACGACGAGCTGCGTGCTGCCGCCCGACGGTTGGACCGAGAGGCGGACTCGCTCGAGGCTGCAGGACGCGCCGCCCTCGGTGGACCGTCGTGAGCGGCGGCTATGTCGGGTTCGACCGTGACGCGCTGACGATGCTCCGCGTCGCCGTGCGCGACGCGCTCGACGACTGCGGTAGCTGGGCGCTCGGCGACATCGCCGCCGCCGAGGCACGGCGAGAGCTCCGCGCCGCTGTGAGCGCCCTCGACGGCTGGGACACCCGTCTGCGGCGGATCATCGACTGCGCAGCGTTGACCGAGCTGTTCTCGTGGCGGGCAGGTGCCCCCGCCGGCTGGAACATCCGGCCCTCCGCCGGCCCGGGTGCGCCGAGCGCGCCCGAGCAGCGGCTGTACGGCGAGCTCGTCGCGGCGCAGCTGCTCGGGAGCGACCGCTCACCGGCTGCGCTGAGCGACGACGAGCTGCTCGCCGCCCTCGACCGGGTGCTCGGGTCACCGGACGCCGCCGCCGGCTTGCTCGAGGCGCTCGGCGCCGACGCCTTCGTCGAATTGCTCGACCGCTACGCGACGGCGGCGGGCGACGAACCTGCCGGTGGTGACCCGCGGGCGGCACAGGCGATGTCGATGCTGGCGTCGTTGGGGGCGGTCTTCGGCCGTGCGCTGGAGTGCGCGCAGTTCGACCGGGGCCGATGGCTCGATCGGCTCGGCGACGCCGACCCGCTCGGGGCGGCGAGCGTGATCGCCGCTGCAGCGGGAGCACTCGGCGATGCCGAGCTGCGATCGATGCTCGACGGGTTGTGGCCGCCGGGACGGTCGGAGGGATGGACGCAGCGCGAGTACCTCACCGTCAACGCCCTGCTCGCCGCTGCCTCGGCCGATCAGTCGACCGCCTACGGCCTGCTCGACGAGCTGTCCGACGGCGCGCTCGGCGACCTGCTGCTGTGGGTCGACCCGGACGCGGTCGGGACGCTGCTGCTCGCCGCGCTCCCCCCGTCGCTCGACGCAACCACCGCCGCCGCGCTCGTCCCCCGGATCATCGAGTCGATCACCGCCGCCGGCGTGTTCCCGATCTGGGCGATCGACGATCACGCCAAGGAACTGGAAGGGACCACCGCCACCCTCCCGACCGGGCTGGCGACGGTCCTCGCCCCCTGGATCCGCTGTCTGCTCACCCCGACGACCGCCGACGGCAAGTGGGACGTGCTCGCCGAAGGCGAGACGTCGCTGAGCGAGTTCGTGATCCTGCTGACCTCCGATCCGGCGGCGATGCGGACCCTGTCGGAGCAGGTCGCCGCCGACTACCGGGCAGCGATCGACACCGGCGACCTCGAACGGATCTGCGCCGCGGCCTACGCCTTCGGGGCGATCGGGGGGATCGAGCGGCGATGGCGGACCGGCGACGAACTGGCTGCCAACGATCGCACCGAACTCGGGGTGACCGCAGCCGAGGCCCTGATCGGCACGGCGGTGAGCACCCCGGTCGGCCTCGCCGTCTCGCTCGCGGCCGGCGCCTTGATCGAGGCCTACGCCCCCGACGAACAGGAGGTACACGCCGGCGCGAGTGCCGACGAGGAGCGGGCAGCGGTCGCCGCCACCTCGATCGCGTTGAGCTCGTTCGCCGTCGCCGCCGGGGTTCCCCCGCCGGTGGCGCCCGGCGGCGACGATCGCGGGCGCGACCGCGACCGTCCGGACGCGGGGACACGGCGGTTCAACGCAGCGATCGACGAGTGGATCGACACCCTCCCCGCCGACCTCCGGCACGAGGCGCGGACGCTGTGGTTCGGCGTCGGCACCTCGCTGCGCGAAGGCGACCATTGGGCGCAGGGCTGAGACCGAGCCGGGACGACCACGGCTGCGGACGACCGGCGACGGTGATCGGGATCAGTTGCCGAGCTCCGGCAGACCCTCGCCGCGATGACGGCCGAGCAGCCACGCCAGCCGGGTCGGCGGATCGAGCTCGAGCACGGCGGCCGGCCAGCCGGTACCGCCCATCGGCAACCGGCTCTTGGCGGTCATCTCCTGCAACCGGAGATCACGCCTGACGTAGTACGCCGGCCAGTCGCGCGGCTCGTAGCCGATGCCGAGGTCGACCCGATGGACCTCGACCTCGCGCACCCGCAGGATCGGCGTCCCGGCGACCTCGATCAGCCGACCGGTCGGATGTCGCCCGGCACCGCTCCAGTCCTCTGCCGGCCAGGTCCGCTCGAGCTCCTCGGCGCTCGCGCGGACATCGGCGACGAGCTCGTCGGCGGCGCGCCGCGAGCCGACTTCGATCGCCGCGTCGCGCCCTTCCGCGCCACCCGCGTACATCTCGGCCACCTCACCTGCCGCCGCGCCGCGCAGGATCCCGGTCAGCGCCCGGGCGTTGTTCGCCAGGTGGGCGAGGACGTGCCCGATCGTCCACCCCGGAAGGCGGCTCGGCACCGTCGGATCCCCGCTCGCAGCCCACCCGTCGAGCGCGTCGAACAGCTGTCGGTGGCTGGCCGCGCACTGCTCGAGATCCGACTGCAGTTCACGTGAGATCAGCACGTATCGACGGTATCCCGTGGCAACCTGGCACCCATGCAGATTGCGATGGTCGGCCTCGGCCGAATGGGCGCGAACATGGTCAGGCGGCTGGAGGCCGGCGGGCACGACTGTGTGGCCTACGACGTCAACCCGGTCAACGTCGCCGTGCTCGCCGCCGAGGGTTCCACCGGCGCCGGCTCGCTCGCCGAGATGGTCGAGGCGATGGCTCAGCCGCGCCACATCTGGATCATGGTTCCCGCTGCCTTCGTCGGCGCGACCGTCGATCAGCTCGCCGAGCTGCTCTCGCCCGGCGACACGATCATCGACGGCGGCAACTCCTGGTATCGCGACGACGTCGACCGGGCCGGTCCGCTCGCCGAGCGGGGGATCCACTACCTCGACGTCGGCACTTCCGGCGGCGTGTTCGGGCTCGAGCGCGGCTACTGCCTGATGGTCGGTGGTGACGACGAGGTCGTCGCACGGATGATCCCGATCTTCGACACCCTCGCCCCCGGGATCGGCGAGATCGGGCGGACTCCGGGCCGCACCGGCGACCCCGCCCCGGAGGAGCGCGGGTGGCTGCACTGCGGACCGAGCGGTGCCGGACACTTCGTCAAGATGGTCCACAACGGGATCGAGTACGGGATGATGGCCGCCTTCGCCGAGGGACTGAACGTGCTCTCCGAGGCAGGGATCGGCCACCGGCCGCGGAGCAAGGACGCCGAGACCGCCCCGCTGACCCATCCGCAGTACTACCAGTACGACATCGATCTGGCGGCGGTGACCGAGGTCTGGCGGCGCGGCAGCGTCGTCACCTCCTGGCTGCTCGACCTGACCGCTGCCGCGTTCGCCGCCGACCCCCAGCTCGATGCCTATGCCGGGCGCGTCAGCGACTCCGGCGAGGGTCGTTGGACGCTCCAGGCGGCGATCGACGAGAGCGTGCCGGTTCCGGTGCTCAGCGCCGCGCTGTTCTCACGGTTCGAGTCGCGCGGGCGAGCAGAGCTGGCGCACAAGGTGCTGTCGGCGATGCGCGCCGGATTCGGCGGCCACGTCGAGCGCAAGGAGGAGGAGAAGTGAGCCTCGGAGACGCTGATGCCCTCGTCCTGTTCGGTGCCACCGGCGACCTGGCGAAGAAGAAGCTGTTCCCGGCCCTCTACCACCTCGAGCGCCACGGACGGTTGAACGTCCCGGTGATCGGCGTCGCCCGCAGCGACTGGACCGATCAGGACTTCCGCGACCGGGCCCGGGAATCGGCACTGGCGACGGTCCCCGACGCGTCGAGCGAGGTGCTCGACCGGGTGTGCGAACGCCTCGACCTGATCCAGGGCGACTATGCCGACGCAGCGACCTGGTCGAGCCTTGCCGAGACGCTCGAAGGTCACGGTTCGACCGATGCCGTGTTCTATATGGCGATCCCACCTTCTGCGTTCCCGGTGGTCGCCGATGCGCTCGCCTCGGTCGGGCTCAACCGGCGCGGCCGGATCGTGGTCGAGAAGCCCTTCGGCCGCGACCTCGCCTCGGCAGTCGAGCTCAACGCCACCCTCCACAGCGTGTTCCCCGAGGACCACATCTTCCGCATCGACCACTACCTCGGCAAGGAGAGCGTCGAAGACCTGATGGTCTTCCGCTTCTCCAACGCCCTGCTCGAGCCGGTGTGGAACCGCAACTACGTCCGCAGCGTGCAGGTGACGATGTCGGAGGCGTTCGCCGTCGAAGGTCGCGGAGCGTTCTACGACTCGGTCGGCGCGCTGCGCGATGTCGTCCAGAACCATCTGCTGCAGGTCGTCGCCCTACTGGCGA
Source organism: uncultured Actinomycetes bacterium (assembly GCA_963754705.1). Lineage (GTDB taxonomy): Bacteria > Actinomycetota > Acidimicrobiia > Acidimicrobiales > Ilumatobacteraceae > JAWKHV01. The sequence continues at coordinate 172,614 of CAVWGZ010000002.1, forward strand.
TGGAGCCGCCGGTGGGACCGGAGTCGCGTTATCTCCAGGACGAGAAGGCCAAGGTGTTCGCCGCGATGCGCCCGATCTGCTGCGACGAAATGGTCCGCGGCCAGTACGACGGCTACCTCGACGAGGACGGCGTCGCCGAGGGATCGACGGTCGAGACGTTCGTCGCCGTGCGCCTCCAGATCGACTCGTGGCGCTGGGCCGGTGTGCCGTTCTACGTCCGCACCGGCAAGGCGCTGAGCGAGACGGCGACCGAAGCGGTGGTCGAGTTCCACGAGCCGCCGCGGCTGCTGTTCGACGAGGCCGGCGGCCCGGCGCCGGCCCGCAATCTGGTCCGCTTCCGGCTGGGGAAGAACGACGGGGTCACCTTCACCCTCCAGGCGAAGACTCCCGGGCAACACCTCGACAGCCAGAACGTCGACGTCTCGGTCGACTTCGCCGCCGCACTCGGCGATCGGCGTGACGCCTACGAGCGATTGCTCGACGACGCGCTCGCCGGCAAGCCGGGGCGTTTCGCCCGCCAGGACATCGTCGAACAGACCTGGCGGGTGATCCAGCCCTCGCTCGACGACCCCGGTCCGGTGTTCCCCTACGCGCCCGGTAGCTGGGGGCCGGCCGAGGCCGATTCGATCCTCGACGACGGCGACCGCTGGATCGACCCAGAGGACTGATCCTCCGGTCACGGTCGCCGTCGACCGTCTAACGTCCGCGACCAATCACGAGGCGAGGATCAGCGCGATGTCGAACCAACCGTTGCTGCCGACGGCGCTGACGCTGGCGGCCTCGGCCGAGGCGCTCGCTGCCCTGGCCGCCCATCTCCGCTTGGGAACGGAGCACGTCGATGCCGATCCGGCGATCAGCGCGCTGCTCGCCGAGATCGCCGGCGAACTGCTCGGCGAGCAGTCCTCGCCGCCGGACGACCACGCCGAAGCGGTGATCGGGATGGCCCGGTCGCTGCTCCGTCAGGCGATCGAACTGATCGACCATCCCGGTCGGCGAGGCGGCTGGGAGCTCGTCGACCCGTCGATGCTGCAAGGCATCGGCAAGCTCTCGATGTCGATCGTCGATGCGTTCGCGGTCGCCGCTGACGAACTCGATGGCCTCGCCCAGCGGTTGGCGAGCGGCACCGGGGCGATCCTCGACGTCGGCACCGGCACCGGCTGGTTGGCGATCGCCTGTGCCCGACGCTTTCCGCACGTCCGGGTGGTCGGGATCGACGTGTTCGAGCCGGCGCTCGAACTGGCCGCGGCGAACGTCGCCGACGCCGGGCTCGGCGAGCGGATCGAGCTGCGCCGCCAGGACGTGCTCGAGCTCGGCGACGACGCCGCGTTCGACATGGTCTGGCTGGCCTTGCCGTTCCTCCCCGAGCCGGTCGTGCTGGCCGCAATCGAACGTTGCCGGTCGGCCCTGCGCCCCGGCGGCTGGCTGGTCGGCGGGGTGTTCGCCTCCCCTGACGGTCGCCTGGCGCGTGTGCTCACCGACCTCCGAACCGTCCGATCGGGTGGTCGGCCGTGGCGCGACCACGAGCTGATCGAGCTGTTCGACGGCCATGGGCTCGAACAGGCGCAGGCCGTCCGGCGCCGTTGGGACGGGCCGGTCGAACTCGTCGCCGCTCGCCGCCCGGTTGACGACGCACGCTGACCGGCTGGCGCAAGGTCCCCGGTCAGCCCCCGGCGCTGAGTGTGCCGAGCGCGGCGAGCTCGGCCGGTGTCCCGATCGCGATCAGGATCTGGCCGGGCACGAGCGTGGCGCTGGTCGGCGGGTTGGAGACGAAGTCGCCGTTGGCGTGACGTAGGGCGAGGACCAGCGCGCCGGTCCGCTCGCGGATCGCCGCACTACCGATCGTCGTCCCGGCGAGCGGGGACCGTTCGCCGACGGCGATCTCCTCCAATCGGAACTCGACTTGACGCTCGTGCATCACCACGTCGAGGAACTCGGCGACGTGCGGCTGGGAGACGAACGCCGCCATCCGCGCCCCGCCGATCGCCTGCGGGTTGACCACCCGGTTGGCCCCGGCGCGGAGCAACTTGGCGTCGGAGGCCTCGTCGCGAGCACGGGCGATGATGAACAGATCCGGGCACAACGACCGACCGCTGAGGGTCACGTAGAGGTTCTCGGCATCGGTGTCGATCGCCGCCACCAACGCCTTCGCCCGCTCGATCCCGGCCTGGAGGAGGATGTCGTCATGGGTCGCGTCGCCGACCACCGACAGATGGTCGACGTCGGCGAGCCGCTCGGCGGAGTGATCGACGATGACGACCTGCTGTCCGGAGTGGGCGACGTTGGCGGCGATCGCCTTACCGACCCGCCCCCAACCGCAGACGATCACGTGATCGTGGAGTCGGTCGATCTTGCGTTGCATCCGTCTCGTCTTTCGTGCATCGGTCAACTCACCGGCGATCATCGCCTCGGCAGCCACCCCGAGGGCGTAGAGGGTGGTCCCGACGCCGGCGAGGATCAGCACCATCGTGTACACCCGGCCGACGTCGGACAGCGGTTTGACCTCGCTGAACCCGACGGTGGTGATCGTCGTGATCGTCTGGTACAACGCCTCGAGCGGACCGAAGCCGAGCAGGACATAGCCGGCACTACCGAGGACGACCACCGCGACCAAGGCGATCGTCGCCCAGCGGAGACGGTGCAGTGGCTTCAACGACGAACTCCACGATCTGTCGACCGACCGCCTCCGGTAGGCAGTTCGAGCTCACATCATCGCGGCTCACCCGCCACCGACCCGCGTCTCGGGTACGCCACCGGTGCCCGACGCGCCCGAGGAGTCCCATCCGGTGCTCTTGGCACCCGAAGCGACAGGTCGTGTCGTTTCGGGTGACCAGGGTGCACCGGATCACGAATGAGCGTCCCCGTCCCCGACCCCGTCCCCGTGGATCAGGACGACCGGCGGGGCCGGAACGCGAAGCGTCAGAGGATCCTGGCCCGGCGGGTGCGGGTGGCGAGGGTGCAGCCGGCGATGACGAGGGTGAACCCGGCGAGGGTCGTCACCGTGATCCGCTCGTCGAGCACGAGCGCACCGACGATCACCGCCACGGCCGGGTTGACGAAGGTGATCAGCGTCGCCCGCGCCGGACCGACCGAGGCGATCAGGCGGAAGAAGAAGATGAAGGCGACGGCGGTGCACAGCACACCCAACCCGGCGACGGCACCCCAGACCTTCAGCGGGGGAACCACGTCGGGACGGGCGAGCAGCGCGAACGGGATGTACAGCACGGCCACCGCCGTCAGGGCGACGGCGACGATTCCCAGGTCGGGGACATCGGCGAGCTTGCGGGTGAGGATGAACGGGGCCGTGGCGTAACAGACGCAGACGATCAACACCTCGACGATGCTCCACCACGGCGCCGGCCCGTTGTCGCCGCCACGCAGATCGGTGGCGACCAGCAACGCCACCCCGGCCAGTCCCGCGCCGATCCCGGCGAGTCGCAGCGGGTGCAGCGCCGAGCGATCACCGAGGACGAAGGCGGCGACTGCCCCGACGATCGGCACGCAGGCGATGAGCAGTCCGGTGAGCCCGGAGGGCAGGTCCTGCTCGGCGTCGGTGAGCAACAGCCAGGGCAGGGCCATCTCCAGCCCGGCGAAGGTCAGCACCGGACGCCAGCGCCGCAGCGCCGGCCGAATCGCACCGGCGCGCCCACCGAGCCAGAGCAAGGGCAGGCAGGCGATCGCCGTCCGGCCGAACACGACCACCGGCGGCGAGAGGTGTTCCACCGCGACCTTGATGAACAGGTACGGGACGCCCCAGATCACGCCCATCAGGGCGAACAGCTGCCAGCCCTCGCGGGTGAACGGCTCGGCATGTGCGGTCGGCGTCGCTGCGGTTGCGGTCATCGATACGCCCCTCGTCGTCGGACAGCGGCGACACGGTACGCCTGACCGCCCGCCATCTCACGAGCGATTCCGGCCACCGCGACCCTGGCCGGCGCGACGCGTGGAGGTTGTTGCAGCGAAGCGCTGCAACAACCTCCAAACTTCGCAGGTGGGGGTGGGTCAGGCGAACAGATCCTGGAGCCGGCCGACGCCCTTGACCAGGTCGTCGTCGGAGAGGGCGAAGCTCAGCCGGACATAACCGGGCGACCCGAACGCCTCGCCGGGGACGACGGCGACCTTGGCGACGTCGAGCACGGCGGCGGCGAACGCCATCGTGTCGTCGACCACCGTCCCGCCGATCTCCCGACCGAGCAGGCCCTTCACCGACGGATAGCAGTAGAACGCCCCCTGCGGCTCGAGGCAGGTGACCCCCTCGATCTGCGACAGCATCGTGTGCATCGTCCGGCCACGGCGTTCGAACGCGTCGCGCATCATCGCCACCGCGGCGAGGTCACCGGAGACGGCAGCGAGCGCAGCTCGCTGGGCAACGTTGCAGACGTTGGAGGTGGTGTGGCTCTGGAAGTTGTTCGCCGCCTTGATCACGTCCGTCGGACCGATCATCCAGCCGACCCGCCAGCCGGTCATCGCATAGGTCTTGGCCACCCCGTTGAGGATCAGGCACTGATCGACGAGGTCGGGGACCAGTGCCGGCATCGAGGCGAACGCGTGCGGGCCATAGGTCAGGTGTTCGTAGATCTCGTCGGTGACGACCCAGATCCCGTGGCGCAGCGCCCACTCGCCGATCGCGACGATCTCCTCCGGCGGGTACACCGCCCCGGTCGGGTTGTCCGGGGAGACGAACAGCACCGCCTTCGTCCGCTCGGTGCGCGCCGCTTCGAGCTGATCGACGGTGACCCGGAAACCGGTCTCCTCGTCGGTGTCGATCACCTTCGGGATACCCCCGGCGAGGGCGATCGCCTCCGGGTAGGTGGTCCAGTACGGCGCCGGGACGATCACCTCGTCACCCGGATCGCAGAGCACGGCGAAGGCGGTGAACACCGCGTGCTTGCCACCGTTGGTGACGATCACGTTGCCGGCCGAGGTCTCGACCGACGAGTCGCGCAACGTCTTGACGGCGATCGCCTCGCGCAGCTCGGGAAGCCCCCCGGCCGGGGTGTAGCGATGGTTCTTCGGATCGCGCGGCAGCAGCGACGGCGGCCTCGACGATGTGCTCCGGAGTGGGGAAATCGGGCTCGCCGGCGCCGAAGCCGATCACGTCCTCCCCGGAGGCCTTGAGCGCCTTCGCCTTGGCGTCGACAGCGAGGGTCTGGGATTCGGCGATCGCGCCAATGCGCTTGGAGATGCGGCTCACGTCCGCCCATGCTGGCACAGTGACCGCCGCCGCCACAGCTGACATCCGGATCCCTGCCGACCTGCTCCCCGCCGACGGCCGTTTCGGCTGTGGCCCGTCACGGGTCTCGCCCGACGCATTGGCAGCCCTCGCCGCCGACGGAGCGGCGTTGCTCGGCACCTCCCACCGCCAAGCGCCGGTCAGGTGCCTGGTCGGATCGGTCCGCGCCCAGCTCGGCGAACTGTTCGGCCTTCCCGACGGCTGGGAGGTGCTCCTCGGCAACGGCGGCTCGACGGTGTTCTGGGACGTCGCCACCTTCGGGCTGATCGAGTCGCGCAGCGAACACCTCGTGTTCGGCGAGTTCTCCTCCAAGTTCGCCGAGGCCTCGGCGGCGGCGCCGCACCTGGGTTCGCCGACCGTGGTCCGCAGCGAGCCGGGTGACCATCCGGCGCCGGTCGCCGAGTCGGGGATCGACCTCTACGCCTTGACCCACAACGAGACCTCGACCGGAGTGGCGATGCAGCTCACCCGTCCCGAGGGGATCGACCCGGAGGCGCTCGTCGCCGTCGACGCGACCTCCGCCGCCGGCGGCCTGACCTGGGCGCCGAGCGAGGTCGACGTCTACTACTTCGCACCACAGAAGTGCTTCGCCTCCGACGGCGGGCTGTGGCTCGCAGCCTGCTCCCCGGCGGCGATCGAGCGGATCGAACGGATCGCCGCCTCCGGGCGATGGATCCCGGCCTCGCTCGATCTCAAGATCGCGCTCGACAACAGCAGGCTCGACCAGACCTACAACACCCCGGCGATCGCCACCTTGTTCCTCCTCGACCGGCAGCTGCGCTGGATGCTCGACAACGGCGGGCTGGCCTGGTGCGCCGATCGCTGCGCGACCTCGGCTGCGACCCTCTATGGCTGGGCCGAGGCCCGTCCGTGGGCGTCGCCGTTCGTCGCCGATCCGGCGAAGCGCTCGTCGGTGGTCGCCACCGTCGACCTCGACCGGGTCGAGGCGAACGCGGTCAACGCCGTGCTCCGGGCGAACGGGATCGTCGACACCGACTCGTACCGCAAGCTCGGCCGTAATCAGCTGCGGATCGGGATGTTCCCCGCCGTCCCCCCGAGCGATGTCGAAGCGCTGACCGCCTCGATCGACTACGTCGTCGACCGGCTCGGCTGAGCCGGGCGGCCGGAACCGTCTGCTGGGGTCGGTCCCCGGGCGCGTCAGACGTCGGGGACGAGCAGGCGGAGCGTCCGCGCGCCTGCCTCGCCGAGCGCAGCTGCTGCGCCGGTGTCGCCGTTGAAGTGCTTGACCAGTGCATGCTGGAACAGGCCGTCGAGGGTGGCGTAGGCGACTGCCGAGTCGACCACCGGCGCCCGTCCGACGAGTTCGGCGTAGCGGGCGACCAGCCGCCAGGTGGTCTGCTCGAAGCTCTCCTCGATCTGGCGCACGTCGTCCTGGAACCCAGGGTCGAACATCGACTGGGTGCGCAGGTCGTACCACAGCCGGTTCATCGGCGCGTCGTCGACCAGGAGCCGGCTGAGGGTCTCGATGTAGGCCTCGCGCAGTTCCTCGGCGGTCGTCGATTCGGCGACGATCTGGTCGTAGCGCCCGACGCACTCCTCGCTGAACTGGCGCACGCAGAAGCCGATCAACTCGACCTTGTCGTCGAAGTAGTAGTGCAGCACGCCATGCGAGAACGACGAGTTCTGGGCGATCTCGCGCATGCTCGTGCGGCAGTAGCCGAGTTCGGCGAGCGTCTTCAGTGCGGCGGCAGCCAGCTCGGCGCGTCGCTCGCCGAATCGATCGAGGACGCGGTCGGAGGTGGTGCCCGGCGCGTCGGAGCCTTTGTCGACGACACGCTGACCCTCCTGCGGCATCTCTCCAGGGTAGCGGTCGGGCCCGTGGAGCCTCCCGTGCCGGCCTGCGGCCGGGCCGGGGCAGACTGCACGCCGTGAGCGACGACCTCGTCTGGGCGAGCACCCCACCGCCGATCCTCCACCGTCCGGTGCTCGTCGTCGCCTTCTCCGGCCTGTTCGACGCCGCCGGCGTGTCGACCGAAGCAGTCCGCCGGCTGACGAACGACCGCGTCGTCGAGACGGTGGCAGTGATCGACCCCGACGGCTTCTACGACTTCTCCCAACACCGCCCGACGGTGTCGATCGACGACAGCGGTGAGCGCCGGCTGCACTGGCCGACCAACGACTTCCTCACGCTGCGCGCCTCGGGGGCGACGCGCGACCTGGTCGTGCTGTGCGGCGTCGAACCGGACGTCCGCTGGCGATCGTTCGCCAACGCAGTGATCGACGTGGTCAGCGCCTTGCACTGCGAGACGATCGTCACCGTCGGCGCGTTCCCCGAACCGATCCCGCACACCCGCACCCCGCAGGTGTTCGGCTCGACGACGACGCTCGGGCTGGCCAGCAGGTTGGGCCTGTCGACACCGCGTTATCAGGGGCCGACGGGGGTGGTCGGGGTGATCCACGATCTCGCCGAGCGCGCCGAGGTACCGGCGATCGCCTTGCGCGTCGGCGTGCCGCACTATCTCGGCAACGCCGAGCATCCGAAGTCGGTCGCCGCCCTGCTCCGCCACCTCGAGCACGTGCTCGGCTTCCCCACCGGCCACGGCGCACTCGCCGAGGAGATCGAACACTGGCAGCGACTGCACGACCGGGCGGTCGCCGGTGACGCCCAGGCGAGCGCGTTCGTCAGGATCCTCGAGCAGGACTTCGACCGGCGCACCGCCGAGTCGCTGCCCTCGGCAGACGACCTCGGCGCCGCGTTCGAGGAGTTCCTGCGCGAGCAGCGCGACGACGACTGAGTCGGGTCAGATCGCGGCGAAGCCGAGCTCGAGGTCGGCGAGGATGTCGTCGATCGTCTCGAGACCGACGGACAGCCGCACCAGCCCGGGATGCACCCCGGTGGAGACCTGCTCCTGCTCGTTGAGCTGGCTGTGTGTTGTCGAGGCCGGGTGGATCACCAGGCTGCGGACGTCGCCGATGTTGGCGACATGGCTGTGCAGTTGGAGTGCGTCGGCGAACTTGCTCCCCGCGTCGCGCCCACCGGCGAGGATGAACGAGACGATCGAGCCGTACCCACGGCCACCGCCGTAGCGCTTGGCCCGCTCGTGCCACGGGCTCGATTCGAGCCCGGCGAAGGCGACCGATTCGACCTCCGGGCGGGCGGTGAGGAACGCGGCGACCTTGTCGGCATTGGCGAAGTGGCGCTCCATCCGCAGGCTGAGCGTTTCGATCCCCTGGATGATCTGGAATGCGTTGAACGGCGAGATCGCCATTCCGAGGTCACGCAGCAGCTGGACACGGGCCTTGAGGATGTACGACCCGGCACCGAGCGCCGGCCAATAGGCGAGCCCGTGGTAGGAGGGGTCGGGCTCGGTGAAGTTGGCGAACCGGCCGCTGGCGGCGAAGTCGAACGTGCCGGAGTCGGTGATCGATCCGCCGATCGAGTTGCCGTGACCGCCGAGGAACTTGGTCAGCGAGTGGATCACGACGTCGGCACCCCACTCGATCGGCCGGATCAGGTACGGGGTCGGGATGGTGTTGTCGATCAGCAGCGGGATCCCGTGGTCGTGGCCGACCTTCGAGACCCCCTCGATGTCGAAGATGTCGTTCTTCGGATTGGCGAGGGTCTCGCCGAAGAACGCCTTGGTGTTCGGACGGACCGCCGCCCGCCACTGTTCGAGGTCGTGCGGGTCGTCGACGAAGGTGACCTCGATCCCCAGCTTCGGCATCGTGTAGTGGAGCAGGTTGTAGGTCCCGCCGTAGAGCGACGGGGAGGCGACGAGGTGGCTGCCGGCCTCGGCGAGGGTCAGGATCGCCAGCGTCTCGGCCGACTGGCCGGAGGCGACGACGAGCGTTCCGGGAAGTCCGATGGCGGTCGTCACCCCGCCCTCGAGCGAGTTGATCCGGCTCTCCAGCACGAGCTGGGTCGGGTTCATGATCCGGGTGTAGATGTTGCCGACCTCCGCCAGGGCGAACAGGTTGGCGGCGTGCTCCGAGTCGCGGAACTGATAGCTCGTCGTCTGGTAGATCGGCACCGCGTGCGCCCCGGTCGTCGGATCGGGCACAGCTCCAGCGTGGATCTGGCGGGTTTCGAAGCCCCACTGCTCGCTCATGGACGGTCCCCTCGACGGTCGTACGACAACGAGCGAGGACCCTACGTCGACGATTTCCGACTCAACAACTCGGATTTTCCCGCCGCCGGCCCCGGACCCGATTCGGCGCCCCGGACGGCGACGCTTCGTCTGGCTCGAACACCGGCCGTGAACGACCTGAGGAATCGATGAGCCGCTCGGCCCATGGTCGCTCGCGAGGCCCTCGGCCACAATCGTCGCAGTGGCGGGACCACTGCTGTGGATCGGTCCAGGGGCGGGCCTGGACCGATCGCAGCATCCCAACCGGGTTCCTGGATTGGTCGAAGAACGGCGCCTCCGACGGAGGCGCCGTTCTCATCTCTCCGGCCGGGTCAGCCGCCGGAGGCGTCGGCGACCTTGGTCTTGCCGGCCGAGATCCACGGCATCATCCCGCGCAGCTCCTTGCCGACCGACTCGATCGGATGCGAGGCGCCCTGCGCCCGCAACTCGTTGAACTTCGCCCGACCGCTCTCCGACTCGGCGATCCACTCCTTGGCGAACTTGCCGGAGGTGATCTCCTTCAGGATCTTGCGCATCTCCGCCTTGGTCCGATCGGTGACGATCCGCGGGCCGCGGCGACACGTCGCCGTACTCGGCGGTGTCGGAAATCGAGTAGCGCATCCCGGCGATGCCCTCTTCGTAGATCAGGTCGACGATCAGCTTGACCTCGTGGAGGCACTCGAAGTACGCCATCTCGGGCTGGTACCCGGCCTCGACGAGGGTCTCGAAGCCGGCCTGGATCAAGGCGGTGAGCCCGCCACAGAGGACCACCTGCTCGCCGAACAGATCGGTCTCGGTCTCCTCGGTGAAGGTCGTCTCGATCACCCCGGCGCGGGTCCCGCCGATCGCGTCGGCGTACGACAGGGCGAGCGCCTGGGCGCCGCCGGTGGCGTCCTGGTGGACGGCGATCAACGCCGGCACCCCGCCGCCTTCGGTGTAGGTCCGGCGCACGAGGTGACCCGGGCCCTTGGGGGCGATCATGATCACGTCGACGCCGGCCGGCGGGCGGATCCGCTTGAAGCGGATGTTGAATCCGTGGGCGAAGGCGATCGCCTTGCCCTTCTTCAAGAAGCGCTTGATGTGCTCGTCGTAGGTCGCCTTCTGCTCGGTGTCGGGCATCGTCAGCATGATCACGTCGGCCCACTTGGCCGCGTCGGCGATCGACTTGACCTCCAGCCCTGCGGCCTGGGCCTTGGCTGCCGACGACGACTCCTCGCGCAGCCCGACGACCACCGGCACCCCGGATTCCTTCAGGTTGAGCGCATGGGCGTGGCCCTGCGAGCCGTAGCCGATGATCGCCACCTTGCGACCTTGGATGATCGAGATGTCGGCATCCGCTTCGTAATAGACCTTGGCAGCCATGTCAGCTGGCCCTTCCTCTCAAGGGGCGCACGGCGCGCCCTCCTTCTCGTTCCAACCTGGGGAGCGCGACGCGGCCCGTGCGCTGGAGTTCCACGATGCCATAGCTACGCAGCAGCTCTTCAAAGTCGTCGAGCTTCGCCGGGTGACCTTCGAGCGAGATCGTCAACGCCTCGGCGCCGACGGCGAGGATCTTGCCCTCGAAGATCTGGGCCAGCTCGACGATCTGGCCGCGCTGGTCGGGCGGGGTCCGCACGGTGGCCAGCAACAGCTCGCGCTCGACCGACAGCCGGGGATCGAGCTCGGAGATCTTGACCACGTCGATCAGCTTGAACAGCTGCTTGGTGATCTGCTCGAGCGGGGTCGACTCGATGTCGACGACGATCGTGATCCGGCTGAAGCGCTCGTCCTCGGTCGGGGCGACGGCGAGCGAGAAGATGTTGAAGCCGCGCCGGGCGAACAACGACGCGACCCGGGCGAGCACCCCGGCGCGGTTCTCGACGAGCACGGACAGGATGTGGTGGGTGTGACGGCCACCGGCGGGGACTGCGGTCATCTGCGGTCTCCGATCAACGCAGCGAGCCGCGGTGCGACTGCTGGCTGGGGGGCAGGACGAGGTCGTCGTTCGACGCTCCGGCGGGGACCATCGGGAAGACCTTCTCGCGAGCGTCGACGCGGAAGTCGATGACCACCGACCGGTCGTCGATCGAGTTCGCCTTCTCGATCGCCGGGGCGACCTCCTCCGGCGAGTCGACGCGGATCCCGACGCAGCCCATCGCCTCGGCCCACTTGACGAAGTCGGGGAGCTGCGGCGAGAGGTAGACCTCCGAGTAGCGCTCGTCGTAGAACATCTCCTGCCACTGGCGGACCATCCCGAGGTAGGAGTTGTTGAGGATCGCGACCTTGATCGGGATCCGCTCGACCGAGGCGGTGACGAGCTCCTGGGCGGTCATCTGGAAGCAGCCGTCACCGTCGATCGCCCACACGGTCGCGTCCGGCCGGCCGGCCTTGGCCCCGATCGCCGCCGGCACGGAGAAGCCCATCGTCCCCAGCCCACCGGAGTTGACCCAGGTGTAGGGATGATCGAACGTCCAGTACTGGCTCGACCACATCTGGTGCTGACCGACGCCGGAGACGAGGATCGTGTCCGGCGGGGCAGCGTCGCGCAGCTGCTCGAGGCAGAACTGCGGCTTGAGCGCGTCGCCCGGTTCGGACGGCTCGTAGCTCAGCGGGAACTGCTCCCGCCAGCCGGAGATCCGGCTCCGCCAGGTGCTGGTGTCGGCCTGCGACCCACCTGAGCCGAGCAGCTCGCGGATCTCGCGGACGATCTCGGTGATCACCTGCCGGCAATCGCCGACGATCGGGACGTCGGGGCGGCGGACCTTGCCCTGCTCGGCCGGGTCGATGTCGACGTGGATGATCTTCGCCTCGGGAGCGAAGGTCGAGACCCTGCCGGTGATCCGGTCGTCGAACCGAGCGCCGAGGGTGATCAGCAGATCGGCCTTCTGCAGGGCGGTGATCGCCGTCGCGTTGCCGTGCATCCCCGGCATCCCGAGGCACAGCGGATGCGAGTCGGGGAACGCACCGCGCGCCATCAGGGTGGTGACGACGTGGATCTGGGTCAGCTCGGCGAGCTCGCGCAGCGCCTCGGCGGCGCGGGCCTTGAGCACCCCGCCGCCCACGTAGAGGATCGGTCGCTCGGAGGCGAGGATCAGCTTGGCCGCCTCACGGATCATCCGCGGGTGGCCCTTGACCGTCGGACGGTAGCCGGGGAGCGACTCGGCGACCTCGGCGTCGGTCGGCCAGTACCACTCCATCGAGTTCTGCAGCACGTCCTTCGGGACGTCGATCAGCACCGGGCCGGGACGGCCGGTGGTCGCCAGGTGGAACGCCTGACGGACGACCATCGGCAGGTCGTCGGCCGACATCACCAGTTCGTTGTGCTTGGTCACGCTGCGGGTGATCCCGACCGTGTCGCACTCCTGGAACGCGTCGGTACCGATCGCGCCGGTCGAGACCTGGCCGGTGATGCAGACCATCGGGATCGAGTCCATGTACGCGTCGCACAGCGGGGTGACCATGTTCGTCGCCGCCGGACCGCTGGTCACCATCGCCACTCCGGGGCGGCCGGTGACGTGGGCGTAGCCCTCCGCCATGTGCCCGGCGCCCTGCTCGTGACGCACGAGCACGTGGCGGATCGAGGAGTCGAGCAGCGGGTCGTAGGCCGGCAGGATGCACCCGCCGGGCAACCCGAAGATGACCTCCGTCCGCTCCATCTCGAGGCTCTTGATGAGGGCCTGTGCCCCGGTCATTTTCATCGTGGTGCTCCGTAACCCTGGCCCCCCACCGGACGGCGGGGGGTGTTTCGACCGGAGGCGGCGGTTCGACCGACCCCGAAAAAGCAATCGACCTCCCGGATGGGAGGTCGGACAGACGCACGCAGCGAGAGCAGCTGGTGCGTCTAGGAGATGAGTACGAGTCGCAGGTTCGTCGACATCGCCGAGCAGTCTGCCAGCTCGTCAGGCGCGATTCAAACCACCACTTCGGGTCGCGCCGTGCGACACCGTGACCACGAGGTCCGTTCAGAACCTCCTCAAGATCGTCGACCGGGCGTCGAGACCCCCACTCCACTGCGTGAACCCGACTGAGCCGCTCGGAGCGGGCGCGGCGGACCACGGATGGAGACACGGGCGGATGAGCACTCGACCGACACGACGACTCGGGGTCGTGAGCGCGAGCGTGTTGCTCGCCCTCTCGCTCGCCACCGCCTCCGGAGCACCGGCGTCAGCGGAGGGAGAAGCGCCGGCGCCGGTCGTCGAGCTCGCTGCGCCGGTCGGTGGTGACGACGCGCTCGACCAGCTCGGGCCGCAGCTGGCGGTCGTCGCCGAAGCGGCCGGGATGGACGTCGCCGAGCTGCGCGCCGAGCTGCGCGACGACGACAACCTGTGGGTCGACACCGGCGGCAAGCTGTTCTACGTCGAGACCGCCCCGCCGCCGGAGAGCGCGGATCCCGAGCCGGCGGCGCCGTTCCCCTACGAGGACACCTTCGAGCTGCACTCGCGCCCGACGGCGACGAAGGTGATCTACCTCGACTTCACCGGTCACACCGTCAACGGCACGGCGTGGAACACCTCCTACACCGGCGGCTCGAGCTTCGACGCCGCACCGTTCTCGATCGACGGCGACCCGACCACGTACTCCGATGCGGAGCGCGACGTGATCCAGTCGGTCTGGCAGCGGATCGCCGAGGACTTCGCCGTGTTCGACGTCGACGTGACCACCGAGGATCCGGGCGCCGATGCGATCACCCGGGCGAACTCGGCCGACACCGAGTACGGCACCCGGCTGTTGATCACCGACACCCCGACGATCTACTCCGTCTGCGGCTGCGGCGGGATCGCCTACCTCAGCGTGTTCGGCGCGACCAGCGCTGCACTCCGGATATCAGCCGGCGTTCGTCTTCTCCAAGGACAACCACTCGGCGAAGTTCATCGCCGAGGCCGGTTCGCACGAGGTCGGGCACAACCTCGGGCTGTCGCACGACGGCGTCGCCGGCGGCGCCGGGTACTACTCGGGCCACGCCAACTGGGCCCCGATCATGGGCGTCGGTTACTCCCGGCCGGTCAGCCAGTGGTCGAAGGGCGAGTACTCCAAGGCGAGCAACAAGCAGGACGACTTCGCCGTGATCCAGACCAACGGGCTGGCCCTGATCGCCGACGACGCCGGTGACAAGACGGCGAGCGCCGAGTTCCTCGGGGCGACCTACCCGATCAGCAAGACCCGGATGATCACCACCGCCGCGGATGTCGACTTCTTCAAGTTCAACCTCGGGGCCGGCTCGGCGACGGTGACCGTCGAACCGGCACCGAACCAACCGAACCTCGACGTGGCGATCGAACTGCTCAACTCCAAGGGCAAGGCGCTCGCCAAGGATGCCCCCGCCTCGGGAATGAGCGGATCGGAGGTGTCCACCGGGATGGGCGCGTCGGTGACGGCAACGGTGACCGCCGGCACCCATTTCCTGAAGGTCTCCGGGGTCGGCAACGGATCGAAGACCGCCGGCTACAGCGATTACGGCAGCGTCGGGGTCTACGAGATCACGATCACCGGGACGTCGGGCGCCGGCCTGACGAACATCCTCCCGGCGGCGAAGATCACCACCGCGGCGACGACGATCGGGTTCCCCGGCCCGGCGACGTTCGACAGCTTCGCCTCGACCGACGCCGACGGGATGATCGACTCGGCCAGCTGGAACTTCGGCGACGGCACCGCTGATGCGGCGGGGAAGTCGGTCGCCCACACCTTCACCACCGCCGGGAGCTTCACGGTGACGATGGTCGTCACCGACAACTCCGGTGGTACGGCGACCAAGACGCTGAAGGTCAAGACGGTCCCGGCGGTGACCACCGAGTCGGTCGAGATCGCCAAGGAGGCGGCAACCGGCGGCAAGTACAAAGCCTCGGCGACGGTCACGATCGTCGATGCCGACGGCGAACCGGTGGCCGGGGCGAACGTCAGCGTGACCTGGATGGCGGGGACGAAGAAGTCGAGCGGGAGTGGCAAGACCGACGCCGACGGGATCGCCACGGTCAAGGGACCGACCGCGCTGGCCGGAACCGTGACCACCGCGACGGTGACCAAGGCGACGAAGACGGCGATGGCCTACAACGCGGCGATCGCCGACGAGATCACCGCCACCACCACCCTCTGACGCCGGTCTGCCGATCCCGTCCCCGAGCGCCGATTCGCGCTCTGCTCTTCGCCGGAACAGCCGATCTGCTCGGTCAGCGGGTCGGCACGACGAAAGCTGAGCGCGAATCGGCGATGGCGGCCGATTCGCATGGCGGCCGTCGCCCGCATTCATCAGGTGTGATCGGGCGCCCAGGGCTAGAGGATGTTGGTGATCGCGCCGGTCTCGGCGCCTTGGACCAACTTGGCGTACTTGCCGAGCACGCCCGAGGTGTAGCGGGCCGGGTTCGGCACCCAGCCCTGGCGCCGGGCGGCGAGCGTCGCGTCGTCGACGAGCGCATCGATCGTCTTGGCGTGGACGTCGATCCGGATCACGTCGCCGTCGGCGACGAAGGCGATCGGTCCGCCGTCGGTCGCCTCCGGGGCGACGTGACCGATGCAGAACCCCCACGTGCCGCCGGAGAACCGACCGTCGGTGACCAGCGCGCAGTCGGCGCCACGACCGGCGCCCTTGAGCGCTCCGGTGATCGCCAGCATCTCGCGCATCCCCGGGCCGCCCTTGGGACCCTCGTAGCGGATCACGATCACGGTCCCCGGCTCGATCTCGCCGGCGAGGATCGCCGCCATCGCCCCGTCCTCGCCGTCGAACACGCGAGCGACGCCCTCGAACGCGCATCTGCTCCTCGCTCAGCCCGGCGACCTTGACCACCGCTCCGTTCGGGGCGAGCGTGCCGCGCAGGACGACGATCCCGCCCTCGGCATGGATCGGGGCGTCGAGCGGGTGAACGACGACCCCGTCGGCTCCCGGCGGATCGATCGCAGCCAGGTTCTCGGCCATCGTCTTGCCGGTGACGGTGAGGCACGTCGCCGTGGAGCAGCCCGGCATCGAGCAGCAGCTTGAGCACGACCGGCACGCCGCCGATCCGGTCGAGGTCGGTCATGTGGAACTTGCCGCCCGGCTTCATGTCGGCGATGTGCGGCACCTTCGCCGCGATCCGGTTGAAGTCGTCGAGCTCGAGCGCGACCCCGGCCTCGTTGGCGATCGCCAGCAGGTGGAGCACGGCGTTGGTCGAGCCGCCGAGGGCGGTGGTGACCGCGATCGCGTTCTCGAACGCCTGCTTGGTCATGATCATCCGTGGGGCGATCCCGAGCCGGAGCAGGTTGACCACCGCTGCGCCTGCATCGCGGGCGTCATCCTCCCGGCGGCGATCGACGGCCGGCGGCGACGCCGATCCGGGCAGCGTCATCCCGATCGCCTCGCCGATCGAGCGACATCGTGTTGGCGGTGAACATCCCACCACAGGCGCCTTCGCCGGGGCAGGCCCTGCGTTCGATCTCGCGCAGCTCCTCCTCGGTGATCTTGCCCAGCGGCACAGGCTCCGATCGCCTCGAACACGCTGGTGATGTCGAGCGCCGACCCCGTTGAGCTAGTCCGGGCAGGATCGAGCCGTTGTAGACGAACACGCTCGGCAGGTCGAGGCGGGCGGTCGGCCATCATCATCGCCGGGATCGACTTGTCACAGCCGGCGAGGGCGACGAGTCCGTCGAGCCGTTCACCGTGCATCACGCGACTCGACCGAGTCGGCGATGATCTCGCGCGACACGAGCGAGGCGCGCATGCCCTCGTGGCCCATCGAGATCCCGTCGGAGACGGTGATCGTGCCGAACTCGAGCGGGACACCGCCGGCGCGTGCGCACACCTTCCTTGGCAGCGCTCGGCGAGCGTTCGGATCGACATGTTGCACGGCGTGATCTCGTTCCAGGACGAGGCGATGCCGATCTGGGGCTTGTCCCAGTCGTCGTCGGTGAGCCCGACCGCTCGCAGCATCGACCGTGCCGGCGGCCTTCTGGATCCCGTCGGTGACGTCGCGGGAGCGGGGCTTGAGGTTGAGCGGAGTGCCGTCGTTGGCCATGCCGGCCACGGTAGCAATGGCGGCGCGGCCCAGCCCTGGGGAGTTCAGGAGTTGGAGAGCCCGCAGACTTCGCTGAGATAGGCGTCGATCCGTTCGGTCGCCCCCGACGCCTCGACGGTTCCGGTGATCTGGACCACCGCCGGCGCTTCGAAGGCATCGTCGATCACCCAGCCGTTGGCCTCGAGCACCTCGCCGAGGGTGTCGTAGACCTCGGCGATCGTCTCGAAGTCGGGCTTGATCTCCGCCGGAGCGGTGGCGACGACCGTGTTCACCAGGTCGTGGAACGGGACCCAGGCAGCTTCGACGTCGGCCGGATCGGTTGCCGAGAACAACGCGTCGGCGGCGTCGCTGTCCTCCAGCTCGGTCGCCATCCCGCAGAACGCCTCGCTCCCGGCTCCGCTGAACGAGGTGCTCGCCGGTGCCGCTGCGGTGGTCTCGGACTGATCGTCCTCGCCCGGGTCGGTCGCCGGGTCGTCGGCGGATTCCTCGGTCGTGCTCAAGCTGGCGGTGTCGGCCGTCGAGGCCTCCCCGTCGTCGCTGCTGCAGGCGGGGACCAGCAACAACACTCCAGCGGCGAACCCTGCAACGATCCTGCTGCGCATCAACACTCCTCAACGGCCATCCGACCCGACGAACGTCGAGCAGCCTGGCACACGACCTCCGGACGGCACCGTCGCCGGGGGGGTGCGCCGGTCGACCACCGGGAGGCGCCCGGATCGCTGGTCATCCCCGGATCCCGCACGACAGGGCTACGGTCGATCGGATGCACTACTGCACACTCGGACGATCGGGCCTCAAGGTGAGCCGGCTGTGCCTGGGGACGATGAACTTCGGTCCCCAGGCCAGCGAGGCAGACGTCGCACGCGATCATGGATCGCGGACTCGAGCTGGGGATCAACTTCTTCGACACCGCGAACGTGTACGGCTGGAAGCGCGGCGAGGGCGTGACCGAGCAGATCGTCGGTCGCTGGTTCGAGCTCGGCGGCGGGCGCCGCGACAAGACCGTGATCGCGACCAAGGTGTACGGCCCGATGGGGGACTGGCCGAATCAGTCGGCGGCTATCGGCGCTGCACATCGTGCGCGCGTGCGAGGACTCGTTGCGCAGGCTCAAGACCGACCGCATCGATCTGTTCCAGATGCACCACGTCGATCGCGACTCGCCGTGGGAGGAGATCTGGCAGGCCATGGACACGCTCGTGGCGCAGGGCAAGGTCATCTACGTCGGCTCGAGCAACTTCGCCGGCTGGCACATCGCGCGGGCGAACGAGCAGGCGCGCCGGCGCCATTCGCTCGGGCTGGTCGCGGAGCAGAGCCTGTACAACCTGATCGATCGCGGACGATCGAGCTGGAGGTGCATCCCCGCGTGCGAGGGCTATGGTCTCGGCCTGATCCCGTGGAGCCCGCTCAAGGGCGGCGTGCTCGGCGGCGCGCTGAAGAAGGCGTCCGAGGGACGCCGCGCGGCGGACTCGCAGGCTCAGGCGATCGAGAAGCACCGCCCCAAGCTCGAGCGCTACGAGGCGATGTGCGAGCGGATCGGCCAGCCGCCTGGCGAGGTGGCGCTCGCGTGGGTGCTGGCCAACCCGGTGGTGACCGCGCCGATCATCGGTCCACGCACGGCCGAGCAGCTGGACTCCGCGATGCGCGCGCTGGAGCTGACGCTCGACGCGGCGGTGCTGAAGGAGCTCGACGATATCTTCCCCGGGCCTGGTGGGGCCGCGCCCGAGGCGTATGCGTGGTGAACGGGCCGGTCGTGGCAGGGTGACACCAGCGGCGATCGTCGTGGCTGCACGGTGGCCGGCACCCCCGGGCCGTGAGTGGATGTCGGTGATGGACGATCGACACCGCCCGGCCGGGGACACGAGTACGACGCAGTGATCGTCGGCGGTGGCCCGAACGGCCTCGCCGCGGCGGTGACCCTCGCCGGCGCCGGACGATCGGTGCTGCTGGTCGAGGCGGCGCAGCAGCTCGGCGGAGGCGCCCGGTCGGCGGAGCTGACCCTCCCCGGCTTCGTCCACGACGTCTGCTCCGCGATCCATCCGCTCGGCGCCGGTTCGCCGCTGTTCGCCGCGCTCGGGTTGGAACGGCACGGGTTGCGCTGGATCCAGCCGGAGGTCGCCGTCGCCGCACCCGCTCGACGGCGGCCGAGCCGGAGCGGTCTGGCCCGATCTGGGCGCACGATCGCCGCCCTCGGCGCCGACGGTGCCGCGTGGGGACCGCCACGTCGGCGGGATCGTCCGCCGCTGGCCGCAGCTGCGCGCCGTGCTGCTCGGGCCGCTGGTCCGGCTGCCGCGCCACCTGATCGCCCTCGCCCGGTTCGGGATCCCGGCGCTGGCCCTGCCGACCGTACTCGGCCGCCACTGGTTCGAGACCGACGAGGCGCAGGGGACTGTTCGCCGGATGCGCCGCCCACGCCTTCCTCCCCCTCGGCCGGCCGCTGACCTCCAGCTTCGCCCTGGTCCTGCTGGCCGAGCGCCCACGCCGTCGGCTGGCCGGTCGCCGCCGGTGGGTCGCAATCGATCATCGACGCGCTCGCCGCCGAACTGCACCGCCCGCGGTGGACGGATCGAGACGGGCCGGCGGGTGAGCTCACTCGGCCAGCTCCCCGACGCAGCGGCGGTGCTCCTCGACGCCTCCCCCGCCGCCGCCTCGCGGCCGTGCGGGCGACCGGCTCCCAGCGCGCTACCGCCGGCGCCTCGAGCGCTTCCGGCACGGCCCGGCGCGTTCAAGATCGACTACGCCCTCGACGGGCCGGTGCCGTGGACGAACGATGCCTGCCGTCGCGCCGGCACCGTCCACGTCGGCGGGACGCTCGCCGAGATCGCCGCGGCCGAGGCACGGTCGCCGCCGGCCGGCACCCCGACCGGCCGTTCGTGCTCGTCGCGCAGCAGTCGCTGGTCGACCCCAGCCGAGCACCGGCCGGCAAGCACACCTTGTGGACCTACTGCCACGTGCCGAACGGCTCGACGGTCGACATGACCGACGTCGATCGAAGCGCAGATCGAGCGGTTCGCCCCGGGATTCCGCGAAGCGGGTCGCTCGCCCGCCACGTCGCCGCGCCGGACTGGTTCGAGGCGTACAACGCGAACTACGTCGGAGGCGACATCGCCGGCGGCGTCGCACAGCGGGCTGCAACTGGTCTTCCGTCCGACGGTCGGGCTCGATCCTTACCAGACGCCCGATCCCCGGGTGCTGCTCTGCTCCGCCTCGACCCCACCCGGCGGCGGCGTGCACGGGATGAACGGCTACCACGCGGCGCAGGCTGCGCTGCGCGGCCCGCTGCGCAGCTGACCGGCAGCGCTCGCCGCCGGTCAGCCGCTCGGCGGTCAGCGCGCGTCCTCCCGGTGATGCCCTTCGGCGAGCGCCCCGAGCCGGTCGAGGTCGACCGCCTCGACCGGTGCGGCGGCGACCTTGCAGTCGGTGACGGCGCGCAGCGTCGCCGTGCGCGTGCCGCCCTCGAGCGCAGCACGCTCGCCGAGCACCGCGCCCGGCCCGAGCTCGGCCAGCTGGCTCGCCGTCGACTTCGACCATCAGCACGCCCGTTGAGCAGCAGGAAGAGCTCGTCGCTCGGCGTCGCCCTGCTCGACGAGCGTGTTGCCCTGCTTGCACGCTTGCGGATGTCGGGCTCGGTTGCGCCACGCATGATGTACGCCGTGCAGCTCGCGCTCGAGCAGCGGTCTCGACCTCGCTGACGAGCGCCGGCGAGTCCTCGTCGCCCCACGGCGTGCGGCGGCCGAACGACTCGGCCATCCACTGCCTTGTACTCGGCGACGCTGCTCTTCGCCGACCAGCGCGCCGGCGTCGTCGAACACCCAGTGGCGCGGGAAGCCGGAGGCGCCGGTCACGCGCCCTCGTGCGCTGCCGTCGGCGTGGATCGTCAGCTGCCAGCGTCGTCCACACGATCGGCGCCGCGTACTGGACGAACGGTGGGTGCTTGACGGCCGCGGCATCGGCGCACCGGTGCGGCCGCCGACCGTCTGGGTGAAGCGGACCGCTCCGTCGGTCGACGCTCGGGCTCGCCTGACGCGGTCGGCAGCTTGCACGGCCGGGATCGTGATCGAGCCGACGCCGAGGCCGACCGTCGTCGCACCGATCATACCCCCGCCCGGAGTAGCCGGAGTCGGTGATCGCGCCCGGCGTCGTCGACCTCGACGAAGGCGCGCAGGTGGTTGGCGAAGCGGAACCGGTCATCGGTCGCGCAGCTCGCTCGAGTGGCGGCGGCGATGTCGACGCCGAGTCGATCGGGCGGCGGCGGGTCGTGGTGGGCCAGCTTCATCGCGGGTGGCCATCTTGCCCATCCCTTCCAGCAGGTCGGATGGAATCCACGACACCGTGGTGATGCTGCGTTCGATGCGCATGGGACCTCCTCGTTGCGAGCGGTCGCGACCATCGTGCGGCGCATCGGTCGGCGGAGCCGGCCAGGGCGACTGGCCGGTCGTCGCGCGGTGTGGCTGGCACCACCGCCGCGACACAGGCTCGACGCCCTCGCCTCCGAGCCGCCGAATGCTGTTCAATTGGCGACGTGGCAGCGATCACCGTGTTCCTCGCCGACGACAGCGTCTTCATCCGCGAAGGCGTGCGGGCGATGCTGTCGCGCCAGGCCGACCTCGAGATCGTCGGCGTCGCCGAGGACTACGACGGGCTCGTCGCCGGCGCCGAGGCGGCCGCCCCGAACGTGGTCGTCACCGACATCCGCATGCCGCCGAACTTCCATCGCGAGGGCATCGAGGCCTGCAAGGAGATCCGCAAGCGCCACCCCGGCACCGGCATCGTGATCCTCAGCCAGTTCGACGATCCCGACTACGCGATCGCCCTGCTCGTCCGAGGGCGCGGCCGGCTACGCCTACCTGCTGAAGGATCGCATCGCCGAGGGCGACCAGCTGGCCCGGGCGATCCGCGAGGTCGCCACCGGCGGCTCGATGCTCGACCCGTCGATCGTCGACGCGCTGCTGCAGCCCGGTGCGCCGCACCGGCGGGCTCGATCGCCGACGACGAGGCGCTGCTCGCGATGGTCGCCGAGGGCAAGCCGATCAAGGCGATCGCGCCGTCGACGCAACCGACGCCGGCCGCGGTCGAGGCCGACGTCGAGCGGCTGTTCTGCGACCTCGCCGAAGGCGTCACCGCCGGGACCGCCGGCGCGCTCGACCGGCTGCGGATGCTGCACGAGGCGATCGTCGACGCGCGAGGAGCAGGGCGAGTCGCTGTCGCGGCTGCTGCCGACCGGCGTCGCCGAGCAGCTGCGCGCGCGCGGGCGCGACGATCGGCGAGACCGAGCGGCTCGAACGTCACCGTGCTGATGACCGACATCCGCGGCTACTCGACGATCGCCGAGCACGCCGACCCGTCGCACGCTCGCGCAGCAGCTCAACCGCCACCGGGCCGAGATGAACCGGGCGATCCTCGACGCCGGCGGCACCGTGATGCAGTACGTCGGCGACGCGGTGATGGCCGTGTTCGGCGCCCCCGAACCGTACGACCGACCACGCCGACCGCGCGCTCGCCGCCGCGCATCGCGATGCACGCCGCGCAGCGACGCGGTCAACGACGAGTGGGTCAGCCGAGGGCCTCGCGCCGTTCCCGCTCGGCATCGGGCTGTCGACCGGCGACGTCGCCGCCGCGCTGCTCGGCTCCGAGGAGCGGGTCGAGTACACCGTCGTCGGCGACGCCGTGAACCTGTGCCAGCGGCTTGCAGCAGTTCGCCGCCGACGGCGAGATCGTCGCTCAGCGACGCCACGTGGGACGCAGCTCACCGTCAAGCCGCGACAGCCGAAGACCTCGGCGCCACACCTCGTCAAGGGACGCGACGACACCCGTCCGGCCGTCGCAAGATCGCCGCGATCGATCGCCGACAGGATGCCAGCGAGCACTCATGACCGATCAGCGAGACCGATCTCGATGCCGCAGCGCGTCGAGCGGCAGCGACGACTCGTCGTCGAGGTCCAGCAGGTGTTACCGCACCTTCGAACAGGACACGGCTCCGGTGCGCGCGCTGCGCGGCGCCGACCTCGACGATCAGCCGCGGCGAGTTCGTCGCCGTGATGGGCCCGTCGGCTGCGGCAAGTCGACGCTGCTCAACATCGATCGCCGGCCTCGACGTGCCCGACGAGGGCGAGGTCTCCGTCGCCGGCGAGTCGCTGGTCGGCAAGACCGAGAGCGAGCTGGCGCTGATGCGCCGCAAGCACATCGGCATCGTCTTCCAGTTCTTCAACCTGCTCGAGGGCATGACCGTGCTCGAGAACGTGGTGATGCCGGCGCTGATCGCCGGCCGCAAGCGCACGCCCGGCCGAGACCCGCGCCCGCGACCTGCTCGACCTGCTGGGCATCGGCGACAAGGCGAAGCAGGCCCCGGCCGCGCTGTCCGGCGGCCAGCGCCAGCGGCTGGCGATCGCCCGGGCGCTGGCCAACGAGCCGACGCTGCTGCTCGCCGACGAGCCGACCGGCGCGCTCGACTCCGAGGGCGGCGAGGAGGTGCTCGAGCTGTTCCGCCGTCTGCACGCCGGCGGCCAGACGATCCTGCTCGTCACCCACGACCAGCCGGTCGCCGACGCCGCCCAGCGCATCGTGCGCATGCGGACGGCCGCGTCGTCGACGACGGCCGTCAGCCGCCGGCGACTGACTGACGAGCGAGCCCGACGAGCCTCGCGCTCAGCGGGGCAGCGGCCGCGCTGGGATGTTGTGCGATCGCTGCGTGTCGCCACCTCGCCGGCTGGCGCCGGCCGCGCCGCGCTGTCGTGCGCGCCTGCGTCCGTCGCACGGGCGCTGCGCCGGCGTGGCACGGTGGTCGTCGCTGCCCGGCGTCGATGGCCGGCGCGGCGTCGCACGTCGGCGCTGCCGATCGGCGTCGCCTGGTGCGCTGCTCGACGGCGGCGCTGGCCGAGCTCGCGCCGTCGGAGCGACCGCTCGTCGCCGACGCTCGGCCAGCTGCGCTGTCGCTGCCTGCGTCGCCGCCGCGCTGGCGTCCTCCACCTGCTGCTGACGCTGCCCGACGGCCGACGTCGCCGGCTGGCACGCCCGTCGCACCGGCGGCTGATCGTCGGCCGGCTACGCGACCGTCGGCGCATCGTCGCGACTCGCGCCTGCTCGCCGACGCGCGACCGACGTCCGTCGCCTGGCCGGTCGTCGCTGCTGTGGCTGCTGCGATCCGCCGCCGGGCTGCCCGATCGCCCACGCGAACTACCGCGCCTGCGGCGTCGTCGACCAGCGCCGGATGCAGTGGATCGGATGGGCGATCGTCGTCGCCGCCGAGGTCGTGCTGGTGGCGGTCGCGCTGTCGCTGCGTCGCCGACTGGCCGCACCACACCGGCGAGATCGCCCTCGCCGCGACCGGCGCTGATCCCGCTGGCGCTCGCCGCCGGCACCGTCGCCCGGCTCGTCGCCCGCGTCGACCGGCTGCTGACCCACACCGTCTCGCTGACCGGTCTGACCGCGCTGATCGTCGTCGCCTACCTGCGTCGCGCTGGCCGCCTTCGGCCGTCAAGCCGACCGACAGCGAGCGGACGCTGCTGCTGCTGTCGATGCTGGCCGCCGCCGGCGCCGCGCTGGCCTACCAGCCCGCACGAGCCTGGCTGACCGATCGGGCCAACCGGCTCGTCTACGGCGAGCGCGTGTCGCCCGACGAGGCGCTGCGCACCTGGGGCTCACGGCTCACCCGCGCGATCCCGCTCGACGAGCTGCTGCTGCAGCTCGCCGAGACGCTGCGCAAGTCGATGCAGCTGCGCAGCGCCCAGATCTGGACCGGCACCGACGGGCACTACGAGGTCGCCGCCATGGTGCCCCACCGCAGCGCGGCGCCGCTACGTCGTCGGCGAGCAAGGAACGGGCGGTCGTCAGCCGCGCCGGTGTCTCGGGCGGCACGTGGCTCGACATCTGGCTGCCCGGGCTCGTCGGTCCCGGCGCCGAGCGACGTCGACCCGCGTGGCGCCGATCGCGCACGGCGGCGAGCTGCTCGGCTTGATCGTGTGCGAACGGCACGCCGACGGCGCAGCGTTCACCGAGGAGGACGACCGGGTGCTCACCGAGCTCGCCCGCCAGGTCGGCGCTCGCGCTGCACAACGTGCAGCTCGACACCGCGCTGCAGGCGTCGCTCGACGAGCTGCGCACACCAACGACGAGCTGCGCGCGTCGCGGTTCGCGCATCGTCGCCGCCGGCGACGCCGAGCGCCGCAAGCTCGAGCGCAACCTGCACGACGGCGCGCAGCAGCACCTCGTGGCGCTGGCGGTCAAGCTGCGGCTGGCGAAGGACGCGGTCGACGACGACCCGGCCGACGCCGAGGCGATGATCGACGAGATCCGCGGCGACCTGCAGGACGGCGATCGCCGAGCTGCGCGCGCTGGCCCACGGCATCTTCCCGCCGCTGCTCGATCGTCGGGCGGCCTGGCCGAGGCGCTGCCGGCCGCTGCCGGCGCGGGCGGCGCTGCCGACGACGACCGACATCGCGCGTCGGCCGCCACGGCCAGGAGATCGAGGCGGCGGTCTACTTCTGCTGCATGGAGGCGCTGCAGAACGCCGGCAAGCACGCCGGCGAGCGACGCCTGCGGCGACGGTCCGGGTGTGGCGAGGACGACGAGCGCGCTGCACTGGGAGGTCACCGACGACGGCCCCGGCTTCGACACCGACGGCGGCGCCGGCGACGGCCACGGCTTCGTCAACATGCGCGACCGCATGGGCGCGTTCGGCGGCACGATCGAGGTCGATCAGCGCGCCCGGCGCACGGCACCACCGATCCGCGGCCGACGTGCCCGCTGCGACTGCGCAGCGGCATGCGCAGGGCGGCCGTCGCGAGGCTGCGGGCTCAGCGGCGGTCGGTCGGTCGCCCAGTCCGGATCGCCGCCGGCTTCCCACAGCCGACGCACGACCCGTCGGCGACAGCTCGTCCTTGTTGACGTAGGCGGCGGCGCCGCACGTGCGCGCCGCCGGCGGCATGTCGGCTCGAGGTGTAGGTCGACACCAGGACGACCATCGTCGTCGGGATGCGTCGGCGATGATCTGGCGGGTCGCCTCGAGCCCGTCCATCGCGCCCATGTTGATGTCCATCAGCACGAGCGTCGGGTTGGAGCTCGTCGACCATCTCGACGGCCTCCTCGCCCGAGGTCGCCTCGGCGACCAGCTCGAAGCCCGGCGACCCGGGCGATCACCGCCCGCGCCGCGGCGCGGAACGGCGCCTGGTCGTCGACGACCAGCACGCGCACGAGCTCGCGGCTCGAGTCGTCGGCTCGTGCAGCTGCTCATCAGCGACCTCCATGATGCACGTCATGGTGCCCGGTCAGCGCCGCTGGGGAACCGTGCTGCTACGTCACCGTGGGTGTGGCCAGCATCACCTTCGGTCGAGGTACATGCAGCGACCGCCGCGACCCGCCGGTTGACGTCGCGCTCCTCGCTGAGGTGCAGCTTGGAGAAGATCGAGTTGATGTGCTTCTCGACGGCCCGCTCGGAGAGGACCAGCGTCGCCGCGATCGCCGCGTTCGACTTGCCCTGGGCCATCTCGCCGAGGATCTCGCGCTCGCGCGCGGTCAGGTGCTCGAGCGGCGAGCGTGGTGCGCCGGACCGAGCCGCCGACGAGCTGCTCGACGACCTTCGGGTCGATCACCGCTCCGCCGCCGGCGACGACCCGGATGGCGTCGACCAGGTCGTCGACGTCGGCGACCCGGTCCTTCAGCAGGTAGGCGCGGCGTTCGGAGCCGTCCGCCGAGCAGCGCGAGGGCGTAGGCCGGCGAGACGAACTGGCTGAGCACGACCACGCCGATCTCGGGATGGCTGAGCGCGCAGGGCGGCGGCGGCCCGGATGCCCTCGTCGGTGCCCGTCGGTGGCATGCGGATGTCGGTGACCACCACGTCGGGGTCGGTCTCGGCGACGAGCGCGATCAGCTCGTCGTAGGTCGCCGCACGCGCCCGCCAGCTCGAAGTCGGCGGTCGCTTCGATCAGCCGCCCCAGGCCGTCGCGGAGCAGCGCATTGTCTTCGGCCACGAGCACCCGCAGGGTCACCCCGGCATCCTAGGTTTGCGCAGCGCGAGCACGGCTGGATCCCTGGGGTTGTATCGTCGAATCACCCCTGGACCTGGAGGACTGGCATGGCCATTCGAGCCAAGCTGACCACGCTGGACGAGATCGAGGCACGCCGCAAGGCGTCGCCGGACAACACCGCAGGCAAGCCCAAGCGCGAGATCTCCGAGGAGGAGAAGGCCGTTCGCAAGGAGCGGGTGGCGAAGGCGAAAGACGCCCTCGCCCGGTCGGTCGGGATGAAGGGCGACCATGTGATCCAAGGTCGCGCTGCGTTGAAGACCTACCTGCAGCGACTGAACGAACCGAAGCAGCCCGACGACGCCCAGTTCGAGTCGCTGATCTCGGCACCGTTCACCGCCCCGCCGAAGAAGAAGGCGAACGACCGCCGGTTCTGACGAGCAGTCGTCGGTCCGCCGACGACAGCCGACCGCCGGCGATCGCCGCTGCGGTGGCGATGATCCACAGATCGGTGGCCGTCAACCCGAGCCGTTGGCAGAGCCCGCGCGGCGCGCCGGTGGTCGTCAGCGCCAGCGCGACCGACGACACGGCGCCGCCGGCGATCCCGAGCACCGCGAGCCGGCGATGGCCGGCAGCGAGCAACGGTCGTGCGGCCAACAGCGGTGTGAGGGCGAGGGTGACGTAGCCGATCCCGGCGAACACCCCGTGCCAGCGGTCGACCGCGGCCGACCGGTCGAGCGGCGTCACCGCGACCCCGAGGGTGGCGAGCCCGGTCGCCGCAGCGGAGATCCACGCCGGACCCCGGACCGTCGCCCGCAGGGCGACGGCGAACGCCGGCAGCGCCGCCCCGAACACGACCAAGCCGCCGGTCATCAGCGGCCGGCTGCCGGCGCCGATCGCCGCCAGCCGGCTGATCGCCTCGTCGACCGAGGAGTACTCGCGCCCGATCACGGTCGGGCCGACGGCCCACGCGCCGATGAACGCGACAGGTCCGACGATCCCGCCGAGCGCAGCGCGTCTCGGCAGCACGCGATCAGCCGGCCAGGCGACGGGCCTGGAGGATCGCGCTGACAGCCTTGCCGTCCGCCTTGCCCTTGGTCGCCTTCATCACCCTGCCGACGATCGCCCCGACGGCTTTCTCCTCACCGGCGAGGTACTTCGCCCAGGCAGACGGGTCGGCAGCGATCGCCTCGTCGACGGCGGTCTCCACCGCCGAGGTGTCCATCGCTTCGAACCCGCGGGCTGCGGCCATCGCCGCCGGATCGCCTCCTGCGGCCTCGACCAGGTCGGCGACCAGTTGGCGGGCCTGCCCGGCGCTGATCGCCCCGGTCACCTCGAGCTTGGTCAGCGCGGCGAGGTCGGCAGCCGGCACCCGTTCGACCGACGCGTCGTCGGCGAGGTTCTGCTGGGTGTGGATCAACGCACGGGCGGGATCACCGCCGAGATGGATCACGGCGAGGACATAGTCGTCATGACCGCGCTCGACGACGAGCATCACCGGCTCGGTGTCGGGCGGCGAGCCGGTCAGCTCGGCGAGCCGAGCCCGACGGGCGGCGGGCAGGACCGGCAGCGCAGCGCGCACCGACTCGATCCACGCCTCGTCCGGATCGAGCGGGACCAGGTCGGGTTCGGGGAAGTAGCGGTAGTCGTCGGCGTCCTCTTTGGTCCGCAACGTGTGCGTCCGCCCGTCGACCTCGCTCCAGTGCCTGGTCTGCTGGCGGACCCGCTCGCCGCTGGTGATCAGGTCGACCTGACGGCGCGCCTCGTACTCGATCGCCCGCCCGAGCGAACGGACCGAGTTGACGTTCTTGATCTCGCAGCGGGTGCCGAACGGCTCGCCCGGCAGGCGGACCGAGACGTTGGCATCGACGCGCATCGACCCCTCCTCCATCTTGGCGTCGGAGGCACCGACGGCGACGAGGATGTGGCGCAGCTCGGTGACGTACTGGCGAGCCTGCTCGGGGGTCCGGATGTCGGGCCGGGAGACGATCTCGACCAGCGGCACCCCGGCGCGGTTGAAGTCGATCAACGAGTGTTCGCTGCCGTGGATCCGCCCGCCCGCTCCGCCGACATGGGTCGACTTGCCGGTGTCCTCTTCCATGTGGGCGCGCTCGATCCCGATCCGGGTCCCGTCGGGCAGGGCGAGCCAGCCGTCGACGTTGAGCGGCTGGTCGTACTGGGAGATCTGGTACGCCTTGGGCAGGTCGGGATAGAAGTAGTTCTTGCGATGGAACACACTCGGGCGCACGGAGCAGTTCAACGCCAACCCGATCCGCATCGCCAGCTCGACCGCGTGCCGATTGAGCACCGGCAAGGCTCCGGGCAGACCGAGGGTGACCGGGTCGATGTGGGTGTTCGGCTCGTCGCCGAAGCGGTTGGCGCTCGCCGAGAACAGCTTCGTCGCCGTCGCCAGCTCGACGTGGACCTCGAGCCCGACGACCAGTTGGTAGTCGTCGATGTGGAACACCGCGTCGTTGCCGTAGGTGGTGTCGGTCATCGCCGTGCCCTCTCCAACGCTGCCGCAGTGCGGAACATCACCGGCTCACCGAGGGCCGGGGCGAGCACCTGCACCCCCACCGGCAACCGATCGGCGCCGGTGCCGAACGGGACGCTCATCGCCGGATGCCCGGCGAGCGGGCTGGGGATCGTGTAGGTGTCGCAGAGGTACATCGCCAGCGGGTTGTCGCCCTTGTCGCCGACCTTGAACGCGACCGTCGGCGAGGTCGGGGTGAGCAGTACGTCGGCATCGGCGTAGGCCCGGTTGAAGTCGTCGGCGATCATCCGCCGCACCTTCAGCGACTTGCCGTAGTAGGCGTCGTAGTAGCCGGCGGAGAGGGCGTAGGTGCCGAGCATGATCCGCCGCTTGACCTCGTCGCCGAATCCGGCGGAACGGGTGGCGATCATCATCTCCTCGGTCGTCACCCCCTCGACCCGGGGACCGAAGCGGACCCCGTCGTAGCGCGACAGGTTGCTCGACGCCTCGGCCGGGGCGACCAGGTAGTAGGCGGTGAGGCCGTAGCCGAAGGCGGGGACGGTGACGTCGACGATCGTCGCTCCCGCCGCTTGCAGGGCGTCGAACGCCTCCTCGAGCCGTTCGACGACGTCGGGGTCGGCGCCGGCCGGCAGGTCGGTGATCCGCCCGACACGCAGCCCGTCGACACCCTGGTCGAGCACCTCGAGCAGCGACGGCGCCGGCTGGGGGATCGAGGTCGAGTCGAGCGGGTCGTGGCCCCCGATCACCTCGAGCACCAACGCTGCGTCGGCGACGGTGTGACCGAACGGACCGACCTGGTCGAGGCTGGAGGCGAAGGCGATCACGCCGTAGCGGGAGACCGCGCCGTAGGTCGGCTTGACCCCGACCACACCGCACAGCGCGGCGGGCTGGCGGATCGATCCTCCGGTGTCGGAGCCGAGCGAGACCGCGCTGAACCCGGCGGCGACCGCCGCCGCGCTCCCTCCGCTCGAGCCGCCCGGGACCCTGCTGGTGTCGAGCGGGTTGCGGGTCGGGCCGAAGGCGGAGTTCTCGGTCGACGATCCCATCGCGAACTCGTCGAGATTGGTCTTGCCGACCGCCACCGCCCCGGCGGCGGCGAGCCGTTCGACGACCGTCGCCGTGTACGGCGGCTTCCATCCCTCGAGGATCTTCGACGAGCAGGTCGTCTCGATCCCACGGGTGCACAGATTGTCCTTCAACGCCACCGGCACGCCGGCGAGCGGACCCGGGTCCTCGCCGGCGGCAACCCGGGCGTCGACGGCTTCGGCGGCGGCGATCGCCGCTGCACGGGTGACGAGGTTGAACGCGTGGACCTCGCCCTCGCGAGCGTCGATCCGGGCGAGGTGGGCGTCGAGCACGGCGCGCGCCGAGGTCCTCCCGGCGCGCACATCGGCGGCGATCGAGATCGCGGTCGGCAGCTCGCTCACGATCCGTCTCCGAGCATCGGCGGGACCCGGAACCGTCCGCCCTCCGTCGCCGGTGCGGCGGCGAGGACCTCGTCCCGGTCGAGCGATTCGCGCACGACGTCGTCACGCACGACGTTGCGCAGCGGCAAGGGTTGGGTCATCGGTTCGATCGCCGTCAGGTCGAGCGCGTCGATGTCGGCGAAATGCTCGAGCATGTCGGCGAGCTGATGGGTGTAGCGGTCCAGCTCAGCAGCGGTCAGCCGGAGCCGGGCGAGCTGGGCGACCTTGAGCACGTCGGCCTCGGAGATGCGTTCGGACACGATCGACGATTCTACGGCAGGTCGTCTCGAGCGGACCTTGCAGTTGGCTCCTCGTCGCCGCCGTCGGGCTCGTCGGCGAGATCCGGCTCGTCGGCGAGGTCCGGCTCGAGGTCGGCTCGACGTCTCGCGGATCCGGCCCGTCGGACGACACCGCCGGGAACGGACGGCGAGCGGTGACCACCAGGTAGCCGGCAGCGGCGACGAAGACGATCAGCGACATCCAGATGTTGATCCGCAACCCGAGGATCTCGTTCGCCGGATCGATCCGCAGGCTCTCGACCCCCAGCCTGAGCAGGGCGTAGCCGGCGAGGTAGACCGCCATCAACGCCCCCGGACGCAACCGGACACGGCGGTCGATCAGGAGCAGCAGACCGCACAGGGCGAAGTTGCCGAGCGACTCGTAGAGGAAGGTCGGATGGAATGTCGTTCCCGCCGGATAGCCGGCGTCGAGTGTCTTGGCATCGGAGATCTCCAACGCCCACGGCAGATCGGTCGGCCGGCCGAACAGCTCCTGGTTCCACCAGTTGCCCCACCGCCCGATCGCCTGGGCGAGCGGCAGCGCCGGGGTCGCTGCGGTCACCGCCATCGCCACCGGGATCCCCCGCCGGCGAACCCGCTCGACCCCGACGACGATCCCAGCGGCGAGACCACCGGGGATCCCCAGACCGCCTTCCCAGATCTTGAACCAGTTGAGCGGGTTGGTGAACTCGCTCTCCCAGCTGGTGATCACGTGATAGGCGCGGGCGCCGAGCACCCCGGCGATCACCGCCCACAGCGAGATCGCCGAGGCGTCGTCCCGGGTCCCGATCCCCCGTTGCTCCATCCGCCGGCCGAACAGCCAGACGGCGGCGACGACACCGAGGGCGATCATCAGCCCGTAGGCGCGCAGCTGCAGCGGTCCGAGGTGGATCGAGCTCTCCCCGGGGCTGGGGATCGAGCCGAGGACGACGGCGAGCGAGCTCACCCGACCGACACCCGGCCGACGAACTCGAGAGCACGCTCGACGATCAACGGGCCGTCGTGGTCGAGGGTGGCGACGTGATAGCTGCGATCGAGGCTGACCCGTTCGACCGGGCCGCCGGTGGTCGCCGCCAGATGGTCGGAGTTGGACGGATCGACGACATGGTCCTGCGGCGAGGTCATCAGCAGCATCGGCGCGGTGATCTCGTCGAATCGGCCGGTCAGCGGGTGGAGACCGTCGTCGACCAGGCTGAGCAGTGGTCCGAGCGGGGTGCCGGAGTAGGCGGTCTCCGACGCGTCGGGTTTGGCGATGTCCGAGCCGGCGCCGGGGATCACGGTCGTGCCCTCCTCGAACATCCCCCGGGCCATCTCGACGATCTCCGCCTCGGCAGGCTGGGTCAGCGGGTTGATGCAGACCAGCGCGGCGATCTCCGGGTGGCGGACCGCCAACCACAAGCACAGCGTGCCGCCCATCGACAGCCCGGCGAGGACCACACGTTCGGTACGTGCCGCCAGCCGCTGATAGGCGGCTTCCGCCTCGGCAGCCCAGTCGTCGAACCCGGTCGTCTGCATCTCCTCGATCGTCGTGCCGTGGCCGGGGAGGCGGGGCAGTTCGACGGAGTGGCCGGCGGCGGCGAAGGCATCGGCCAGCGGGCGCATCGTCGAGGGGTTCCCGGTGAACCCGTGCAGACAGAGGACGCCGAGCGGGCCGTCACCGTCGTGCGACCAGGCTTCGGCACCAGGGATGATCGCCACACTCATGGCGCACTGTCTACCGTCTGCGCCCACCACTCGTCCGGTGTCGCCCGGCGCTCCCACTCCGGCGCCGGGTAGATGCAGTCGACCGGGCACACCGGCAGGCACTTGTCGCAGCCCGAGCAGAGCTCGGGGATGATCACGACGTCGAAGCCGACCTGGACGATCGCGCCGAATTCCTCCGGGCACGCCGGAATGCACTTGTCGCAGTTGATGCACTCGAGGATCTCGATCCGCAGCGGCGGGTTGCGCCAGTGCGGATGGCGGGTCCGCGTCGCGAGCCGCTCCGCACGGGCCATCGACCCCGACTGTACGCCGCTTGACCCGGCGGTCAAGAATGCGGGCGATGGCTGCGACCGAGCGACAGCTGACCGAACAGGGCAAGGAACGTAAACAGCAGATCCTCGACTCGGCCGCCGCCCTGTTCGCCGAGCGGGGCTACGCCCAGACCCGGATCGCCGACATCTGCGACGCAGCCGGCGTCGCCAAGGGCCTGTTCTACTGGTACTTCGAGAACAAAGAGAGCGTGTTCGCCGAGCTCGTCCGCTCGATGCGCCAGCAACTCCGCCGGGCCCAGGCAGCGGTGATGGATCCGGACACCGACGCCTTGACCCGAGCACGGTTGGCGACGGCGGCGAGCGTGCGGTTCATGGCCGAGCACCGCTCGTTCTTCGCCCTGCTCGAGGTCGAACGCGGCGGCGAGGCGATCGTCGAAGCGCTGCACGAATCGAGCGCGCTGTACGTCGCCGATGCCACCCGGCTGATCCGCGAGGCGATCGCCGATGGGCTGATTCCCGACGACGACGTCGAGTTGCTCGCCCTCGGCGTGCTCGGGTCGGTCTCCCACTTCACCCACTTCCACCGCATCGGCCGGATCGACCTGCCGGTCGAGCAGCTCGGCGACTTCGTCGGGGAATGGGTCGTGCGCGCCCTCGGCGGACACTGACGATCCTCCGCCACGAATCGGCCCTGCCAACCCCTAGGGTGGCGATCGGCCGGTGCACCGAGCAGACGATTGAGGATCGAATGCCCTCCCGCCAGACGTCGGGTCGACACGTTGAGGCGAGCGCGGTCACCGCTGCGCTCCCTGTCCTCGCCCTCGTTCCCGTCGCCCTGCTCGCCCTCGCCGTGTTCTGGCTCCCGGTTCGCGCCGTGTGGAACGTGCCGTACTGGTTGTTCGCCGCCGCCTACCTCGCCGGGGTGGTGTTGTTCTTCTGGCGGCCGGTGCAACGGCTGGTACTCACCCGCCTGCTCGGCGCCCGCCGTCCGACGCGGCAGGAGGCGGGGCTGCTCAACCGTCCGTGGCAGACCGTCGCCCAGGCAGCGCGCGTCCCGCCTCGGCGGTTCGTCCTCGCCGTGCTCGACGCCGAAGAGGTCAACGCGTTCGCCTGCGGCGGTCATCTGGTGGTCGTCACCAACTATGCGATCGAGGTCCTCCCGGAGCGTGAGCTGACCGGTGTGCTCGCGCACGAGCTGAGCCACCACCTCGGGCTGCACACCGTGGCCGTGACCGTCGGCCAGTGGATCTCGTTGCCGATCGTCGTCCTCGCCCGGGTCGGGTTCCTGCTCGAACACGTCGCCCGGGCAGCGACCGACACCTTCGCCAGCGGCTCGGCAGCGCTGACGGCGATCGGCCGGATCGTCTCGGCGGTACTGACGTTGATCGCCTGGGTGTTCCAACTGGCGTTGGTGCTGTCGAGCGCGATCGGCAACGTCGTCGGCAAAGCGGCCGAGCTGCAGGCGGACCGGAGGGTGGTGGAGGTCGGCTTCGGTCGCGAACTCGCCGCTGCGCTCCGCCGATTCGTCGCTTCCGGCGAGGGCGGCGCCCCGCTCGGTTGGCGAGAACGGCTGACGGCGTCGCATCCCTCGGAGCGCACCCGCATCGCCCACATCGAGGCGCTGCTCCGAGCCCGTCAGCGGACCCGCAGTACCTGACCTCGTCTGGTTCCGGGCGCTGCTCGCTACTCGTTGCCCCAGAACCGCTGTTCGCGGAACGGGTCGCCGTACATGTGGTAGCCGTTGCGCTCCCAGAAGCCGGCCTGATCGGCGTCCTTCAACTCGAGCGTCCTGACCCACTTCGCCGACTTCCAGAAGTAGAGGTGGGGAACGACGATTCGCACCGGACCGCCGTGGATCTCCTCGATCGGCTCACCGCCGAAGGCGTAGGCGACGATCGCCTCGTCGGTGGTGATGTCGGCCAACGGCAGGTTGGTGGTGTAGCCGTACTCGGCGTGCTCGAGCACGTGGGTCGCCTCCGGCTTGACCCCGGCCCGCTCGAGCAGGTCGCGCACCCGCACCCCGGTCCAGTGGGTGTCGAACTTCGACCACTTCGTGACGCAGTGGATGTCGACGGTCAACTCGACCGACGGCATCGTCTGCAGTTCGTCGAGGCCGATCGTGAACGGCCGGTCGACGAGGCCGGTGATCGTCAGGTTCCACTCCCCCGGGGCGTAGCTCGGGACGTCGCCGACGTGGAGCACGGGGAATCGCTCGGTGAGGTACTGCCCGGGCGGCAGCCGTGCCGGATCGATGCCCTGCTCGGCCAACGCCTTGCGGTTGCGGTCGAAGAATCCCACGGCGACCAGTCTTATCGAGAAGGGCCCTCGATTACGCTCCGCCGGATGAGCGACATGCCGCCGCCACCACCTCCGCCGTCGTCCGGGGGGACGCCGCCACCACCGCCGCCGACCTACAGCGGCGCGCCGCCGGGGTTCGCCGCTTACAACACCAACCCGGTCGCCGGTTTCGCCAAGGGGATCGGCGGGCTGGCCAAGGCGCTGCAGATCGTGATGGTCGTCGCCATCCTCGGCAACATCCTCGGGATCGTCGTCACCCTCGGTCAACGCAACACGCTGGTCGACTTCGTCAACGGTGACGGGGTCAGCCGCGCCGAGGCCCGCGACGCGATCAACGCGATCAGCGGCGCCGGGGCGATCGGCAGCCTGGCGACGCTCGCCGCGGTGGTGTTGACGATGATCTGGATGTATCGCCTCGCGGTCAACCACCGCCTGTTCGGTCGTCCCGGCTCGACCTGGGCCCCCCTGTGGGGGGTGTTCGGCTGGTTCCTCCCACCGGTGCTGTTCGTCATCCCGTGGCTGATGTTCGGCGAGCTGTGGCGCGGATCGGCGCCCGGCCTGCAACGCGACGACCCGAACTGGAAGCGGACGCCGATCGGTCCGATCGTCCACATCTGGTGGGTGATCTACGGCATCGGCGGGATCGCCGTCGCTGCGGTCCAGTTCACCAGCATCAGCCTCGGCGGCGGGGTCGACGACGTCGCCGAGTTCTACGACGACAGCATCGCCTTGATCATGGCTTCGACGGTCGTCCAGATCGCGTCCGGGTTGGCGTTCATCGTCCTCGTCCGGAGACTGACGGCTCGCCAGCAGGTGCTCATCGGCCGCTGATGGTGCTCCACGTCGTCCGCCACGCCAAGGCCGGCAGCAGATCGAGGTGGATCGGTGACGATCGCCGTCGCCCGTTGACCGACAACGGATGGGCCCAGGCCAGAGCGCTCGCGGAGGTCCTCGCAGGCGGGGCGAGCGAGCTCCGCTCGAGCCCGTTCCTGCGCTGCGTGCAGACGCTCGAACCGCTCGCCGTCCGGCTCGGCCGGACCGTCGAGCGCGAACCGCTGCTGGCGGAAGCGAGCGGATTCCCACCGCTGCTGACGCTGCTCGAGCAACTGCCCGAGGGGTCGGTGCTGTGCAGCCACGGCGACGTGATCCCGGAGCTGATCGACGCCCTCGTCCGCCGAGGGGCGTCGATCGACGGTGAGCCGAACTGGCAGAAGGCGTCGCGCTGGGAGCTGGTGCGGGAGGGCGGACGGATCGTCTCCGTCACGCCCAACCCGCCGCCGGCGATCTAGCAGACGTTGCTGGTGCCGAACTCGAAACAACCGTCTTCGTCGGTGGCGACGAGGATGATCAGAACGATCGCCAGGACCACCAGGATCGCTCCGATGATCAGCCCTGCCGTCGCCATCCCGCCGCCCTTCTGGGCGCCGTTCGACCTCTTGATCTGACGCTTGGCGACGAAGCCGAAGATCAGACCGAGCAGCGCCGGGATCTGGAAGATCCAGAAACACGGGATCAGCCCGACGAGGCTGAGCACGAGGCTGGCGATGCCCATCCCGTTGTTCTTCGGCGGCGTCGACGGTCCTCCGCCGCCATACGGCGTGTACCCGGGAGGCGACGGCGGAAGTGAGCCTCCCCCGGGGATCCCGTAGCCCGGCGGCGGCGATCCCGGCGGCGGCGAGCCGGGCGGCGGCGGGGCCCCGTACGCCGGCGGCGGCGAACCGTACGACGGAGAGGGCTGGTTCCCTCCGGGCGGCGGCGGGGGCGGCGGAACACTGCTCATCTCGGACCTCGGCGATGCGGCTGCAGGGGCACTGACATCGTCGCAGCGTAACGATCGGGGCGGGGCGGGCCGGGGATCGCGCTCAGGGTGTGCTCGTCGCCGGCGCAACGGTGGTCGAGGCCAGCGCAGCGTCGATCCGTTCGGCGAGCTGGCCGACCAGCGGGGCCACCGATGCCGGCAGATCGCCCTCCTGGCAGGCGGCGAGCGGACCGGCTGCGGCGGCGGCATCGCCGAGCCAGTTGAAGCGGATGATCGCGGCGAAGCACTGGGCGTCGACATAGCTCGGGTCCTGCTCGCGCACGGCATCGATCAGCAGCAGTGCCTGACGGCCGTAGTCGGCGAACTCCTCCTCGGTCGTCGCCGCCTGGGTGCTGTAGAGGGCGATCGTCCAGCCGGTGTAGGTCCGCGCCTCGACGTTGTCGGGCTCCTGTTCGAGCACCGCCCGGAACAGTTCGATCGCGCAGGACGGGTCGGAGCCGAGCACCGAGCGGGCCTCGACGATCAACACGTTCGGGTCGGTCTCGGTCGAGGGGCAGGGCGATGCAGCGACCTCGGAGGCCGGGCTGTCGTCTTCCGCCGCCGAGGTCAGCAGCCAGACGACCGCCACGATCGCGACGAGCGTCGCCCCGATCGCCGCCCCCAGCCGGCGCGGATCGCGCCGCCGGCGTGCCGGGAGTGCAGCGCGGCCGGCCTCGATCGACTTCAGCACTGCGGCGGCGCGGGCGGTGTAGTCGTCGCGCAGGGTCCGGTGGTCCTCGGTGGTGACGTCGCCGGCGGCGAGCTCACGGTCGAGGTCGGTGATCGAGCGGAGGAGGAAGTCGCGTTCCTCTTCCAGCTCGGCGAGCCGGTCGGGGTTCACCCCTGCGGTTCCTCCGACGGCTCGCCGTTGCCCGATCCGCCCAGCGCAGCGTCGACGAGTGCCCGATCATCGGCGGTCAGCGCGGCGGGCGGGACCCGCCGGCGCCAGCGGTTGAACGCGGCGAACAGGCCGGCCACCCCGCCGACCGCGGCGAGGGCGGGCAACGCCCAGATCAGCCCCTCGATCCCCCGCCCGCCGGGCACCAGCCGCTGGTCGCCCTCGTAGCGGGCGTCGATCTCGGCGATGATCTGACCGTCGTCGAGCTGTCCGTCGGCGACCAGCTGCTCGATGTTCTGGACGATGTCCTGGGAGACGGGGGCCTGCGATTCGGCCACGCTCTCGCCGTTGCACACCGGGCAGGCGACGCGCTCGGCGATCGAACGGACCCGCTGGTCGGCCGTCTGCGGATCTCGCCCGCGGGCGACGCCGACGGCGAGCAGCGCGGCGACGACCATCGCCAACGCCAACCATCCGGGCCAGCGCTTGTAACGGTCCCGGGCGGGAACGGCGGCCACCGAGCTCAGCCTCCCGCTCCGGCGAGGACGCGCAGCGTCTGGACCCGCGCCGCCAGGTCGGCGGCGGTGACCTTGCTGATGAAGTGGACCTGCACCCGGCCGTTGGGATCGATGACCCAGGTCTCGGGGACCTTCGCCACGCCGTAGTCGAAGGCGGTCGTGCCGCTGTCGTCGAGGACGATCGGCCAACCGCCGCCGTTGTCGGCGAAGAACTCGCGCACCGGTGCCGGGTCGTCGTTCCAGACGACGGTGACCAGGCGCGCACCATCGGCCAGCTGAGCCTGTTGGCGGTCGAACTCGACCAGCTCGGGGTGCTCCTGGACGCACGGGACGCAGGTCGACTGGAAGAAGTTGAGCACCACCCACTGGCCGCGCAGCGTGCTCAGCTGGAACGCCGAGCCGTCGATCGTGTCACCCTCGATCTGGGGCGCGGCCTTGCCGAGCAGCGGGGTGTCGGCCGTCTCGCTCTGCTGCCCTGAGTCGGAGCCGGCGAGGACGACGAACAGCACGCCGATCACGACCGTGACGGCGAGGACGACGAACGGGGCGACCCGCCGCGGCGCCGGTGCCTCGGATTCGACCGGGATCGACGTCTCAGCCACGGCTGCCGACCAGCTCCGCCGGGTCACCGGGCTCGCCCGGCGCGTCCGGCTCGTCGGCGGCGGGCAACGCCGAGGTCGGCATCGTCGGCCGGCGGCGGTTGCCGGGGAACGCCGAGAGCAGCGTGCCGAGTCCCATCAGCGCTCCGCCGATCCACAGCCAGAGGATCAACGGCTTGACCGAGACCTTGATCGTCGCCGCCGGGCTGGCCTCGGTCGGCACGTTGCCCTCGATCGTCAGGTAGATGTCGCGGGTCATCCCGGTCGACACCGAAGGGGTCGAGACCGGCACCCCCTGGCTCTTGTAGGTGGTCCGGGCAGGGGCGTACGCCTTGCCACCGTCGATGGCGACGATCGCCTTGGTCCCGAACGTGGCCCTGGTGTCGAACTCCTCGAAGCGCTCGTAGGTGAAGTCATGACCGGCGAAGGTCACCGTTTCGCCGGGAGAGATCTTGAACGACTGGGTCCGGGTGTAGGAGTTCGAGGCAGTCAGCCCGACTGCGATCAGGATCACCCCGAGGTGGACGATCATCCCGCCGTTGGCACGGCCGACGAGGCCCCGCCACCCCTGGCGGCGGGTGGCGAGCACGAGCTGACGGCCCGCTGCCCCGGCGGCGAACCCGGCGAGCCCGAACGCGATCAGCGGAGCGAAACCGTCGGCACCGACGGCGACCGCGACGGCGATCGCCCCCGCCCCGCACCAGGCAGGCCAGAACAACCGGTCGCGCAGTACCTCGGTCGACGCCTTGCGCCACGGGAGCACCGGAGCGACGGCCATCAGGAACAGCAGGGTGATCCCGATCGGGATCCCCAGCCGGTCGAAGAACGGCGCGCCGACTTGATGTCGCGACTCTCGAACGCCTCGACGAACAGGGGGAAGACCGTCCCGAGCAGGACGACGAAGGCGAACAGGGCGAACATGACGTTGTTCGCCAGGAACGCGCCCTTCGCGCGACACCGGCGAGTCGATCACCCCGGGTGCCCGCAGACGGTCGCCACGCCAGGCGATCAGCCCGAGCGAGACGGCGACGATCACCCCGAAGAAGGTCAGCAGGATCGGTCCGATGTCGCTCTCGCTGAAGGCGTGGACGCTGGTGATCACCCCCGAGCGGGTGAGGAAGGTGCCGAGGATCGTCAGGCTGAAGGTGGCGATCAGCAGCGACAGGTTCCACACCCGGAGCATCCCGCGGCGCTCCTGGACGAGCACCGAGTGGAGGTAGGCGGTGCCGGTCAGCCAGGGCAAGAAGCTGACGTTCTCCACCGGGTCCCAGGCCCACACCCCGCCCCAGCCGAGCACCTCGTAGCTCCACCAGCCACCGAGGATGATCCCGAGGGTGAGGAACCCCCAGGCGAACAGCGTCCACCTGCGCGTCTCGAGCAGCCAGCCCTCACCGACCCGGCCGGTGACCAGGGCGGCGATGGCGAAGGCGAACGGGACGCTCATCCCGACGTAGCCGAGGTACAACGCCGGCGGGTGGAACAGCACCAGCACGTGGTTCTGGAGCAACGCGTTCGGACCGCTGCCCTCGGTCGCCGCCACCGACGCCGGGGCGAAGGGGTTGGAGGCGAGCAGGCTGAGCCCGAAGAAGAAGGCGGCGATGGCGAACAACACGACCATCGCCCAACCGACCAGCGCGTCGCTGCGCCGCGAGCGGAAGCGGTAGGCGACGGCGGCGATGTACCCGGCGAGGATCAGCACCCACAGCAGGATCGAGCCTTCGAGCGCAGTCCACAGCGCGGTCACGTTGTACAGCGTCGGGGTCTTGGTCGAGCCGACCTGTTGGACGTAGGCGAGGGAGAAGTCACGGGTGATCAGCGCCCGCTCCATCGCCGCGAAGGCGAGCACCGCGGCGGCGAACACGACGTAGGCGTAGCGGCTGCCGGCGGAGATCATCTTCGGGTCGCGTTGGCGGATACCGATGATCGACTGGACGATCGCGAACGTGCAGGCGACGACGCCGACGAACAGCGCCCCGGTCCCGGCGACGCCGTTCAGGCTTGCTGCGAACATGCCGCGCTCTCCGCGCCGTCGAGCCGGTCCGGATTCTCTTCCTCGTAGGTCGCCGAGTGCTTGACCTCGACGTTGGTGCCGACGAGCACACCATCGAGCAGGCGACCTTCGACGACCACCGGGATGCACGCTTGGAACAGGTCGGGGAGGGCGGCACCGTCGGAGTAGTCGACCGGCACCGTCGCTCCGTTGAAGCTGATCTCGAACCGGTCGATCCCGCCGTCGGCGCCCTCGGTCATCGAGGCCTGGTCGACGGTCCCCTGGACCCGCATCCGGCGGTCGCCGGTGCAGCTGTCGGTCACCCCGACCTCGTCCGCGTTGCAGTAGTAGTCGATCGCCGAGGTGAGGAACTGGGTGATCACCACTCCCCCGCCGATCAGGACGAGGACGAGGACGATGATCGGACCCCACCGGCGCCTGCGTCCGTTGCGCGTGGCGAGCGGTGTCGCCTCCCGCGGGCTCAGGTCCACGGGCGGTCCTCGTCGGGCAGCTCGCGTGCCAGTTGCCGGCCGCGCCGGACGGTGCGCAGCGCGTAGGCGAGGACCCCGGCGATGGTCAGCGCGTAGCAGCCGTAGATCTTCGAGGCGTATTGCATCGCGAGGATCACGAGACCTCCCGCTGGCGCTCGGCGAGGGCGGCGTCGAGACCGCCGGTCTCGACCGCGTCCTCGAGATAGAGCACACGTTGGCGGTGGAGCAACAGCCAGGCGTAGAGCAAGGTGAAGGTGACGATGCCGATGAACAGGCTGAACGCCATCAGACCATCGATGTCGCGCTCGGCGACCGTCTGGGTCTGGTGCAGCGGTCGCCACCAGTCGACGGAGTAGTGGACCAACGGGACCTCGAGCACGGCGAACAGGGCGAGGATCCCCGAGCGGCGGCCGCGGGCCCGGAGGCTGCCGCCGAGCCGGCGTACGGCGAGATAGCCGATGTAGGTGACGAAGAGGAACGCGGTGGAGGTCAGTCGCGCGTCCCAGACCCAGTAGGTGCCCCACGTGATCGAACCCCACACCGCCCCGGTGACGAGGGCGATCGCCATGAAGAACACGCCGATCTCGGCGCTCGCCCCGGCGATCCGGTCCCAGGTCATCGATGTCGTCCGGCGCCAGAGGAAGGCGGCGGAGGCGACGGCGGTGACGATGAACGCGAGGTAGGCGAGGTAGACGGTCGGGACGTGCATGTACATCAGGCGCACGGCGTCGCGCTGGACCTGGTCCTTCGGCGAGACGAACAGGCCGAATCCGACCAGCCAGATCATCCCGGCGATGGTCGCGATCCCCAGCCAGCGGGTGAACGGGGTCGCGGTCGCGCTCTGCCGCCGCCACGGCGGACGCGACCGGAGGGGTCCGTGTGCTCGATTCGCTCGCCGTCGCGCTCATGATCTCAATCCTCCAGGAGCGGCCCGAAGGCCACGGTGCCGGCGGCACCGAACGCTGCTGCGAACACCGTGAGCAGACCGATCCACGGCCAACCCTCGGAGACCGCCGCCCCACCGGTGCCGAGCGCCGCTTCCGTGGCGCGAGCTGCTCCGAGCAGGACGGGCGCCACGACCGGGAACACGAGCAGCGGGAGCAGTGTCTCGCGACCCTTGGCCCCGGCGGTGAGGCCGCCGTAGAGCGTACCGACGAAGGCCAGTCCGGCGGTGCCGACGACCAGTGTCACGGCGAGCAACACCGCCCCACCTGGACGGATGTCGGTGTCGTAGAGGACCACGATCCCGAACACGAGGCCCGCTTCGAGCACCAGCAGCTGGACGAGGAGGGCGGCGGCCTTGCCGAGGAAGATCGCCGCAGGGTCGACCCCGGCGACCCGCAACGCATCGAGCGCGCCGTCGGCGGTCTCGATCGCGAACGTCCGCTGGACGACGAGCAGGACGCTGAACAACACCGCCAGCCACAGCAGCCCGGGGGCGACGAAGGTGGTGATCGCCTGGCTGCGGCCGCCCTGGTCGACCTGCCCGCCGTTGTCGAGGGCGAAGGCGAACAGCACCAGCACCAGCCCGGCGAAGGGGAGCACCTGGTAGGCCAGGATCTTCGCCCGCCGTTCGATCCGCAGGTCCTTCGCCGCGATCAGTCGGGCGACGTTCAGCACGCTCGTTCCTCGGTCACCCGGCCACCGGTGACGGTGACGATCCGGCGGGCCAGCCGACCGGCCCGCTCGTGCTCGTGGGAGGCGACGACGACGGTCGCGCCGGCCGCTGCAGCCTCCTTGAGCACGTCGTCGAGCTCGTCCCGGCTGGCTGCGTCGAGACCGGCATGCGGTTCGTCGAGCAGCCACAGTTGTGCCCGGCGAGCGATCAGGCAGGCGAGCGCGGTGCGCCGGCGCTGCCCGGCGGAGAGCTTGGCGACGGGGACGTCGGCGAGGCGGTCGGCGAGCCGCATCCGGCTGAGCCCGGCGTCGATCTCGGCGTCGCTGGCGTGCACCGTCCGGCCCCAGAAGCGGACGTTCTCGGCGACGGTCAGCTCGGCGTAGAGGCCGTTGACGTGGCCGAGCAGGCCGACCGCGGCACCCAGGGCGCGCCGGTCGTCGGCGAGGTCGTGGCCGCAGACGTGGGCGCGGCCGCGAGCGACCGGGAGCAGCCCGGCGCACAGCCGCAGGAGGGTCGTCTTGCCCGCTCCGTTGGGCCCTTCGAGGAGGACGATCTCACCGACGTCGACCCGGAGGGTGGCGCCGGCCAGGGCGGGGAACCGGCCGAGTAGGGCGACCACGTCGACGAGCTCGACGATCGGCTCGGACGTCGGTTCCATGCAGGCGCGACGGTACCGAGCGGGCGGGGAGGTGACCAACGCCGTTCTGGGAACGGTCGTATCGTGCTCGGTCGTGTCCGCGCCGACCTCCGATCGTCCGACGAGCTGGGACGCCCCGCCCGCCGGGGAGCTGGTCGTGACCGCCGATCATCCCGGACATGCGATTCCGGGCACCAGCGGCGGTGGCCGGCGGCACGGGTACGCCGAGCCGCACGATTGGCGATGGGCCGTGCGCGGGCTCGGCAAGTTCCTGATCACGCTCGGTCTGCTGATCTTCGCCTTCGTCGCCTACCAGTTGTGGGGAAC
Organism: uncultured Actinomycetes bacterium; assembly: GCA_963754705.1. GTDB lineage: Bacteria > Actinomycetota > Acidimicrobiia > Acidimicrobiales > Ilumatobacteraceae > JAWKHV01. Next base: position 217,178 of record CAVWGZ010000002.1, read on the forward strand.
GGGGATCCAGTACGCCGCGCGCCCAGGACCGGTTGGAGAACGAGTTCGCCGAGCAGCTCGCTGCGCTCGACGAGGTTCCGCTCGATTCGGTGGTCACCTCGGCTGCTCCTCAGCCGCCGACGACGCTGGCCCAGGTCGCGCCGGCCACGACCGACGCCGCCGCAGTCGGCACGACGACCGCTCCCCCGACGACCGCTCCCCCGACGACCGCGGCCCAGCCGTCGACGACCCCTCGCGCTGGTCGACGTCCCCCAGCTGACCCTCGGCGACGTGCTCGGGATCATCCGGATCGACAAGATCGGGGTCGACGAGATGATCGTTGCCGGAGTGCGGGCGTCGGACCTCGACGAAGGCGTCGGCCACTATCCGTACACCCCGCTGCCGGGCAACGTCGGCAACACCGCGATCGCCGGCCACCGGACCACGCATGGTCAGCCGTTCTTCAACCTCGACGAGCTCGCCGCCGGCGACGAGATCACCGTCCAGACGCTGCAGGGGATCTTCGTCTACTCGGTGACCGGGTCGAAGATCGTTCCCCCGACCGACTTCACCGTCCTCGCCAGCGATCCGGAGCAGAGCACGCTGACGCTGACCACCTGCCATCCGCGGTACTCGCAGAAGCAGCGGCTGGTGGTCAGGGCCGAGCTGGTCCCCGAGCGCTCGACGATCGCCGGGGGGGTCGTGCTCGACTACGACCCGGCTGCGGTGGACGCCGCGACCCAGGAGGAGCAGCCGACCGAGGCGACGATCGTCGGCGAGGAGGAGCCGACCGTCGGCGAGTCGTCCTCGACGACGGCCGCTGCCACCGGCGGGAGCTCGACCACCGACGGCGTGCCGCCGTCGACCGAGGCCAGCACCCCGGCGGCCGAGACCCAGGACGCCTTCTCCAGCGGCTGGTTCTCCGACCCGAAGGCCTGGCCGCACGTCGCCGCCTGGGGGGCAGCCCTGCTGGTGATCTGGCTCCTCGGCAAGTGGATCGGCCGACGCACCCGCCGCTGGTTCGGCCCGATCGCGATCGCCGCCCCGTTCGTCGTCCTGCTCTACTTCTGGTTCGAGAACGTCAGTCGAGGATGCTGCCACCGAACCTCTGACCAGGTCAAACGTAGTCTAGAGCACCTCTCAGGACACGGCGAGGACACAGGGAGGACACACCTCACCCTGAGGTTCGCACGCTCTGTTCGCCCGCCTCGGCCTAATCTCACTGTTCGTGCGCGACTACCAGTTCAAGCTGCTCTGGGACCGACCGCTACCGGACAGCGCGACCGTTGTGCGCAGCGGTCAGATGCGCGGGCGCGCAGCACTACACACCAACAGCTTGAGCGTGCGCGGCTCGGCACCGTCGACACGTGTCCCCCGAGCGGAGCTACCGGCATCTGTGTAGGTGCTGGCCCTGGGACGCCCGAGCAGGTCTTTGCACGTATGCCAGTTCGAGGCGAGAAGCTCTGCTATTCGAACGTCGGACTGCTTCGGAGCTACGGCTACGACGTCATCCGCCCCGTTGACGAGACCGAGACGCAGCGAGATGCGCACGCTGTTCTACTCCTTGAGGCAGAACCGTCGGGTGCCGACTGGGACGGCTGGGAACGTCTGCGACTGCTGTTCGAGGGACCGCGACTCATTCAACCATTGACGCTGGAGTTAGGGTACGAGCTATGAGCACGACGACTACGCCACCAACGCCGCCGCCGCCGAGGCCGCGGGGGCCGAGATCGTCACCGTGGCCGTGCGGCGGGTGAACCTGACCGACAAGAGCCAGCCGATGCTGGTCGACTTTCTCTCGCCCGAGCGCTTCACCTACCTGCCCAACACCGCCGGCTGCTTCACCGGCGAGGACGCGGTGCGCACCCTGCGGCTGGCGCGCGAGGCGGGCGGCTGGGACCTGGTGAAGCTCGAGGTGCTGTCCGACCCCAAGACCCTCTACCCGGACATGGAGGAGACGCTGCAGTCGCTGAAGCTGCTGGTCGCCGAGGGCTTCGACGTGATGGTCTATTGCTCGGACGACCCGGTCTATGCGCGCAAGCTGGAGGACGCCGGCGCCGCGGCCATCATGCCGCTTGGCGCTCCGATCGGCTCGGGCCTGGGCATCCAGAACCGGGTCAACATCCGCCTCATCGTCGAGCAGGCCTCGGTCCCGGTGCTGGTCGACGCCGGCGTCGGCACGGCGTCGGACGCCACCGTCGGCATGGAGCTGGGCTGCGACGGCATCCTGATGAACACCGCCATCGCCGAGGCGCGCGACCCGATCCGCATGGCCACGGCCATGAAGCACGCCGTGATCGCGGGTCGCGAGGCCTACCTGGCCGGCCGCATGGGCCGCAAGCTCTACGCCGATCCGTCCAGCCCGCTTGGCGGCCTGATCTGAAGGCCTAGCGGCGCGCGCGCGGCCTGGGCGATCGCGGCCTTGACCGCGTTCATGTCCGCGCCGGGCACCAGCACGTCGCCGATGACGAACCCCGGCGTGCCGTCGATGCGCAGGTCGGCGGCCAGCTTTTGGATGTCGAGCAGTTGCTTGTCGGCCTCGGCCTTCAGCGCGCCGGTCTCGGCCGCCTTAGGATCGTAGCTGTGCTGCTTGAGGATGCGGTCGACGGCCGCGTTGTCCAGGGGCTTGGTGCTCATGAAGGCCTGGTGGA
>CAVWGZ010000003.1:0-375084 GCA_963754705.1 uncultured Actinomycetes bacterium
ACGGTCACCTGATTAGCCGACGGCGAGGTCGCCCGATGCGGGACACCGTTCACGTACGACACCCGCTGCTGTCCTCCACTTCCCGCGGCCTTGAGGCGCCGGAGGTTACCAACGGGCCGAGCGTTCGGCCGGGCGGCGGGACAGTCGTTGTCATCTGCGATATCGGTGCGCTCGACTTCACACGGTCCGTCCTGGGTCCGATCCACCGATCGGGTCAGAAGTGTCCGACGATGTCGACGAGTGCGTCGCTGTTGGTGTAGATGCAGATGGTGCCTTGATGATCTCTCCGCTCGTTCACCCGTCGACGGTGTTCAAGACGCTGAACGCCCCGATCGGGCACCGGCTCGAGCAAGCGTGGCCGGTGACTCGGGCCGAGGCTCGAGCAGCGCTCCCGGGCAATGTCGGCAAGCCGATGGCTCCGGCCGTGCAGGCCAAACCAGCTGCGCCGACGAACAGGTTCGGGTACGTGCCGCCGAAGGACGAGACAGTTCCGGCGATCAGGCACACGGTGTCTCGCACGCCTGGAGCCGGCCCCGAATTCGTGTCGAAGACGGTGGTCGTTTACACCGCCCCGTCGGGGTGGCTGTTGCCGGCTCGAAACGGACGGTCGTCCGGACGAGTTCGACGACGGCCGAGCCGCGAGCCGCCGAATGGTCGAACTATCAATCGTGCCGTTGTCGGCTGTGAGCTTTGTCCGACCGACGGACGCTGGCAGCGGTGGAGGGAATGGCATCGCCAACGTCGTCCCGTCCGGCGGGAGCGACAGCTCGCGACACACCGTCGGATCAGTCGACGACGGTGGGCGTCTCGTCTGGCCCCACGCCGGGGTCGCGCCCGTGAGTGCTGCGAGTGCGACGACGCGCATCGATTGCGCCGAGGCGCGCCTCTCCTACATTCTCCGTCCGGCTGAGCAGACCGTCCGCCCCGGCTTGCTCATCGAGTCAACTCTCGGCTATCAGCGGGGTGCAACGCGCCGAGTTGGTCAATGGCGAGTGGACCGGTTGGACCGGGGCGTTGGTCGACATCGACGGCGAGCAGTACGTCGACGTCGATGTCCCGGCGGGGACGTACGCGTACCTGGTGCGGGCGCCAACCCGGTGGGGGTCTCGGACTGGCAGATCGTCACGCTCGAGGTCGTCTGACCACCGACGTGCTCGGCCTCCGATCATCCGACGGTTCGGCGGGCTGGTCTCCGGACGGGACCGGTCTCCGGTGGGCTGTGGACGGGTCGGGACGTGAGTCCGTGGTGGCAGCGGTCGATGTGCTCGAGGTTCGCTTGCCGTAGACCAACGCGCCGACGACGCTGAGATTGGCGAGGGTGTGGTGCAAGGGGTACGCGACGGTGGCCAGGTGAAGTGTGGGCACGGCGACGAGGGCGACGAATCCTGCGAGCGCGTCGAGGATCCAGGTCGACACCGTCTCCGACATCGGTTCGATCGCGGCTTTCGCGCGCGGTGGCGACGACAGCGGGGATCTCGACGGCGATGACGAGGGCGAGCACGAGTCGGTCGTTGCTCGTCTGGCTCCAGATGATGAGGGTGAGGCAGAGGGCGACGATCGAGACGACGTCACTCGTGCTGCTGCCTCCGACGCCTCGGGGAATGGCGAGGATGAAGACGGTGGTGAAGCCCAACGCCGCTCCACCGGCGAGGGCGACCCCCGAGGTCCAGCCGTCACCGGCGAACTGGGCGCACGCTCCGGCGGTGGACAGCGAGGCGAACACGAGCCACGACATCCGGTGCGGCGTGGTTCGCCCGGCGAGCACGTCGCGCAGGTACGGCACCACGCACACCAGTGACAGCAGTGCTGCGAGTACCGACGCGGCGTCGCGCCATTCCATAGGTCAGCCCTTCACGCAGGCTGCGACGAAGATGTGGTCGAAGCCCTCGTCGATCATCGCAGGGGTGTCGACCCGGTCGAGGGTGAGTATCCGGAGGCCTGCGGCCGACAGTGCGTGGGCGGCTGCACGGTTCATACCGCCTCGGTAGTCTTCGTGGTATGCAGACCGAGCAGATCGCTGTCCGAATGCCGCTCGACCTGCTCGCCGAACTCGACGGGCTCGTTGCGAGTGGTCGCTACGACGGTCGCGCGCGGCAGTTCGAGCCGGGGTTGAGGCGCTGGTCGCAGCTGAACGCCGACGGCTGACGGACGCGGCGATCGTCGACGGCTACCGCCGCGTCCCACCAACCGAGCGGGAGCACGACGTCGCCCTTGCCTCTCTGCGCGACGCGATCGCCGAGGAACCCTGGTGAGCGATCCCGAGCGGGGCGAGGTCTGGTGGGGTGAGATCGATGGTGTGGGGCGCCGGCCGTTCCTCGTGATGACGAGATCGGCGGCGATCCCGGTTCTGCACAGCGTGGTCGTCGCACCGATCAGCCGAACCGTCCGGGGCATTCCGACAGAGCTCGGCCTCGGGCCCGACGACGGACTACCGACCGAGTGTGCAGCGAGCTTCGACAACCTCCGCGTCGTGCCCAAGGCGTACCTCACCGAACGGCTGTGCCTACTCGATTCGGCGCTCATGCTCGGTGCCTGCGAGGCGCTTCGAGCAGCGGTGGACTGTTGAGCCGCCGACTTCGTCGACCCATCGGTTTCGACGACCGTCGGCGGCCCACGGTGTGCTCCTCGTCGCTGCTCCGGTTCTCGCCGAGATCTCAGCTGTGTACCCGGCGCAAGGCGGAAACTGTCCGGAGGCAGGCGTCATGGCGCGGAGCGTTGGCTTCGACCCGATCACGAGTTCTCGACGAGACGGTCGATGGCGTCTGTGGAGCCGACGAAACGTGGCTCACCCCACACCGCCCTCGTGTCGAGGCTTTCCTCGGTCAGGTTGTCTCGAAAGGTTTCCAACCGAATCCGCAGATGCCCCTTGACGTCGACGCTGATCTGCTCGCTTGCACCGAACGGCAGCGACCATTCACCGGCGAGAACGTCGTCGAGCAGCACCCGGAAGTGGATGGTCGCGGTGGTCACGCCCCGGTCGTCCTGACCGATCACGGCCTCGAACCGCGACACGTCACGATTGAGGGCGTACTCGAGGTATTCGACCTCGTCCCGGTTTGGTCCACATTGGAGTGAGGCGTCCAGTGACGCGCCGTTGACGACGACCTCGCGGCGTATGGAGCAGGTGGCCCCGACCGAGCGAAGGTCGGTGAGCACGACGCTCGATGGCGGCTCGGCGACGTACACCGCCACCTCGTAGGGGACCGGCTCGCCGGCAGGAGGCTCGGTGCGAAACACCACTCCTTCGGCTGCGCCGTCCTCATACTCGGTGCGGACAACCGTGCGTGCCCCCAACTCTGCCAGGGTTCCGCGAGCCGCAGCCACATCCTGTCGGGACACGTCCGGCATCGCCGCCGCAGCCGAGACGAACAACCAGACGACACACCCTCGAGTGCGGTGGCCGGGTCCGGCTGCTGGTCGACGACGATGCCGGGTTCGCCGGCAGCAGGCACTTCGGTGACCGTGATCTTCGTGGTGTCGGCACCAGCGTCGACGAATGCGGCGGTCGCCTCGTCAACTGATAGCCCCTCCACGCTAGGCGTGCGCAGTGTCTTCGTGTTCTGACCGTCGTCGAGCACGGCGACGGGACGAACGACCGCAATCGCAACCGGTTCAACGACCGCCTGGTCGTCGTCAAGCACGTCTCGCAGCCACCAACCACCAGTCGCACCGGTCGCCATCAGCGCCAGTGCTGCGAACAATCGGCCTAGACGGCGAGCTCGCGATCGACGACCAGCCCGTGGTCGTTCGCCCGTTCGTTCGGGCCCGTTCAGGCCATCTACGGTCATGCTCCGTTGCTTTCCTTGCGTCGGGCATGCAGTCCAAACACTCCCGCTCCCAGCCGCAGCATCAGCGCACACCCGGCTATCAGGAGTCCCGGCACCGCAGGCCCGGGCTCTCGGACCTGTGAGGAGCTGATCGCGTCTAGTCGTTGGTCGCAGATCCGGGCTGAAGCCGCTCACTGCCAACTCGTGGGCGCCGATTCCGATATCGCTGGGCACGGCGACCGACACGTCGGCGCTCCCCATCACGTCTGCCTCCACGACCGCCAAGATCCGCGGTGTCGACTCGGCTCGTATCTCGACCGGGGTTCCGGGTGAGAAACCCGAAACTCGCAACACATAGATCGTGCCCGGTCGAACCTCCACGCTGCCGTCGGGAAGCTGTATCACCGTGTTGCTCTCGTGCCAGTTGACGGCGATGTCAGCGTCTGCAGTCCCCATCAGTGGGAGCATCGCGGCCGCGGCTTCGGCGTCATCCGATCGGGACCAGCGGATGATCGCACGGGACATCGCCGCGTACCCGTCGCTGTTGGGGTGCAGGACGTTCGTTGATACCACGCTTCACCGATTCGTAGCCGATCGAGGTGATGGCGCCCGTCAAGCCTGCGAGCGCGGTTGCACCTATCGAGAGGTCGATGCCAGCACCGTTGAACGAGTCAGTGCCCCGAGCCCACGGCTCTCGGTCGCACACTGTGTGGTTTGGTTCGGAAGACCGCGTCCTCGGTTGTCGGAACGAACCACACAGGAACGCCGCCGACGCGCGCCGCAATCGTTGCTCCTTCGATCAGCCCGTTCAACTCTGCGACGAACTCGGTGATCGTGGTCAGCTCGGCCTGATCGACCCCTATCAATCCCAGACAGCGTCGATCCACGGTCGGTACTGGGAGCGGATACGCAGGGATCAAGATCGGTGCGACGCTGCCACGCTTGGCGATCACTTCCACCCCGTTGAGGACCGCGTTCACCCTACGGTAGGCGCCGACCAGGCGGCCCGCCAGCGCCACTTCTGAACCCCGTTGACCCGTGCCGAAACGGTTGGCGAAGAACTCCGCACGGCTCTCAGTCGTGGAAGATGTTCTGATCGCAGGGTGATGGGGACAGGATGCAATCGAGGGCGAGCAACTTGAAGCCGGCATCGTTCCCCCCGAGGGTCATCACGATCGCCTCAGGCGGCCCCGTAGGGCCGTTGCTGTAGGCACGCAGTTGATCGAGCTGGCTGCTCACGGTCCGCCCGAGCTGCGGCCGGTCGAGATCGGAGATCAGCACGCCGGAGCACGCCGAGAAGCTGATCGGCGCGAAGCCCAAAGGCGTCAGCAAGGTAGGTGTGCAGGCTGCGATGGCACGGGTTGGCGTCGGTGTCGGTGCCAGCGATGTACCCGTCGGCGCCCTCGCCGAGGAGTACGAATCTCCCATGATGACGAGGTTGTCGATGCCAAGGACGTCTCCGGCGTCGGCACGACCGGCGGCATCGACGATCTCGACGGTGCCGGACCGCACATTCAGGCTCGACAAGGTTGTCGGCGACGGCGATGACGTCGGGAAGCGCAACGGTCTTCCCAGCCAAGAGTAGGCCGGCGCCGAATCTCCACGTAACGCTGGTCGTCTCAGCCGGTGAGAGGTTGCCGAGCGCACGAACGGCGCCAGCGAAGCCGGGGCTGTTCCCGGTGGCCCGAATTCGGGCGATGACGTTGCGTGCGTCGGCCTGGCTCGTATTCGTGATCGTCGCAGTGATCTCGACGGTCCCCTGACCTGAGCCGACGTCGGCGACAACGCGTGAAGGATGCGCGAGATCGATACGGAGCAGCGGCCGAGATGCACCTTCAACGGCATCAGCGGATTGCTTCCTCATCGGCTGCATTGATTGCGGCGCCGTTGGTGGCGTTGGAGAGTCGACTCGAGTTCGGCGACAGGTGGCTGGCGTCTCCTTGGAAGCCGACGCCGCAGTCGACGGTGAGCTCGAACCCCGACTCGAATGACGTCGCCGCTTCCTCGCCGATCTCGCAGAGGGTCGTCGCGCGTCGACCTCGCCATCGGAGATCAGGAGCACAGTTCCCCGGTCGTAGCCGGCGGTCTGGTACTGCTCGACGGCTGCGAGCAGCGCTTCCGCTGTGGGGGTGTCGCCATCGGCAGTCAGCTCACGGATCACTGCCTCCATCTGGGTCGGGTCACGTGGCTGGATCGGAATGCGCAGCTGACCGGCTCCGCAGCTCGGGCCGCCTGAAACCGGGTAGGTCCACAACCCGACGGGAGCGTCAGTCTCCACGGTCCGCAGGAAGTTCAGTAGCGCCTGCTTCGCAGTCTCGATCTTCACACCATCTTCAGCTGTGTCCTTCATCGACCTGGACGTGTCCAACACGACCAACACGGGGGCAGCCCCCTCGCCCAAAGCAACGCCGCTCAGATCGATCGCATAGTCGCCGGGCTGCGGATCGGAGGAACGACGCCCCCGGAGCCGAAGCGACGTAGTGAAGTCACGAACAGAGTTGTCATAGATCTTGTCGAACAGATCGACCCCGGCTCCGGCTAGCTGGAGGTACTGGGTGATCCGCTTGGCAACCGATCCGATCGTCTTCGCGCCCTCGACGAGCTCGTCGACGACCACGCCGGCGCCTTCGGCAGGAAGCGCCAGTACGCCGAGGTCGACGAGGTCGTTGACGACACCGAGCGCCTTTCCTCCCTCCTGGTCGTCAGCGAGTTCGGCGGTTGTCGCCAACATGCACTCGATCACGTCGACGAGGAGGTCCCTGAACTCGGGATGTCCGATCGAGATGTCGGCGCCGACTGGGTCGAAGTCGGCGAATCCGCCGAAGCAGACCAGCATCGTCGCAGCAGTAACGACCACCGACGGCCCATCGGAAGCCGCGATCCCCAGCAGACTGAACGCTCCGTCGAGCAGGATGGTGCCCCACGAGCTGTACACCGCCACTTCGATCTCTCTGCTGATCTCTGGCTGCCGAAATCCGAATGAAATCTGCTGGCCGCCCGGTAGCAGCACGTTGGTCTTCGCATCGTTCCCGGTGACGTGAGCGAGAAGGTGCTGCACCCAATCGGACTGGCCCTCGACCCAGACGTAGTCGGCGCCTGTGGGAACAGTTACCGCCAGGAATCCGCGACGATTCGACTTGAGCGGAGAGTTCGGCGCGCTCGCTGCTGTCCTCTGCAGTGTTCCCCTGCAAGCACGTGTGCGTCGCCCCAAGTGCTGCGTCAGTGCGAGCCCAGCCCGGAGGATCAAACTTGCAGCGAGGAGGATCGGTTCGACCGCTGATGTAATCGGAAATGCCGTCGATCACTCCGGCGATCCAGTTCACGGGGTTCAGCCAGACAGGAAACAACCTAGAGAACTCAGTCGCCCGGACCGTGATCGTCGACTCGTCCTCGTCGACCACTCCTTGAAGCACGTCGATCTTCATGTCACCGCCGTTCACAACGTGCACCACGGCGGGAATCGCATCGTCGGGCGGTCGAGCGGGCAGTCGTAGCGTCACAGGAAACGACCCGACAGGCTGGCCGGACAGAACCACGTCGACACCGTCACCCATGCTCAATACGCCGTCCGGCCAATCATCCTTGAGCGGAGCCGAGACCGGTGTTGCGACCAGGTTGCCGGTCGTCGCGAAGGAGACCTCACCGACACCGATGATGGCGTCGTTCCCAACGACGACCAGCGGCTGCTGACCACCATCGAATTCCGCCGCGGGTGGCCTGGAGACAGAGCAGGACGTCACGATGACGACACCCGCAAACAATGCCGCCGTGCTACGCAGACAAACCATTCGTCACCCGCCCCGCTGTCCGTTGGAGGCTAGCCTCGAATCGGTCGTGGACTAATCCGAGTCTTGCAGAGAACTCGCGCTGTCGAGCTAAAGAAGGCCGAGACACGGCGTTTCTGCTGGCTACGATAGTGCCGGCTTCATGTACGTTGACGAGCACTTCAGAGCCGGATCGGGGGAGCTGGTGAAAGAGTTCGAGCCACATTGGTCTTGGGATCCGTGGGGTCGCCACGACTATCGATTCTTTGATGGGCGTCGATGGACTTCCCAAGCGTCCGACCAAGGTTGCGTTGTAGCGAGCCCAGTCGGTGATGGCTGGACGACCAAATTTCACGGACTCCTGCAGGTCTTGTACGACGTATCCTATCTCGGTAGTAACCCTAGCGATCCGATGCCATATGGTAAGGTTGACATCTTCGTGTTTGATCGAGGTATCTCTCTCTACCGGAATAATCGACCGATCAACCGACTATGGCCGTGGTCAGCGGTCGTGGATCTATTGGTCGAGGACTATGAACGAATCGTCGAGCGAGTCACGGCCGCGCGTCTCCTACTATTCGGGGGATTTGCCGCCCTGGCTAAGAAGAAGCGATCTGTCGTCTACCTGACCGTGGTAGATGAGTCTGGCCCGTGGATGTTTGCTGTCGAGAGAATCGGACTTGTGGAGCTGAGAGCGCTTGTCGCCAGCCTTCGCACTCGTCTAGGGACGCTGGCAGACGCAACGCCTCCGCCTGGGGAATCGGTGCCGTCCGCCGAGTCGAGATCGACAGAGGACCGAATTCGAGAACTGAAGCAACTGTTCGAAACCGGCCTAATTGACATTGCGACCCACGATGAACAAGTGAAGCGGGTGCTCGATGGTATTTAGGGCCACTCCGGGGGACCGGCGTGTCATGCGTCGACGATGTTCGGCGGGTATTGACCGCCGCACTTCTTGCAAGTCACCATCTGGAAAACCCGATAAAGGGATCACCGGAATCCAGATCAACGTGACCCAGGTCTTCCAGACTTTCGAGCTTGTACCCCTGCCTAACGGGTCGGCCTGCCTTGGCGCATCGTTCGCAATCGAACTCGCCTTTTTGAAGAGTTTTCGAATACTGTTTCGTTCCGCATCCACTGATCTGTAAACCCACACCTCGACCCTAGCTTGAGCCTCTTCATCCGTAATGCCCCAAGGTACATGTCGGGCGGCAGCACGCGAGGGACACCCGGGCGGAGTATCGAAACCTCCGGATCGGACAAGTTCGCACTAGGGAGCTCGGCGGCACCGACCCGATACCCGGTGGAAGCCTCCTAAGAAGCTCGCAAGCCGCAGAACGAGATCGGCAACGAGAGACGCGGAGATTCTCCATCATGGTCCCGAACATCTCCGTCGAGCTCGTCGCCGAGTCGGCGCAGGAAAAGCTCGTGACGATGTCGAAGTCAGTCCGCATCTCCTCGGCAAGCGCAGTCAGGTGATCGTCCAGACGACGGTGAAGACCGTGTGGCCCTCGACGACGTAGTCCAGCCGATGCGAGCCGGCCGAGATCGGATCGGCGCCGTATCCCGGGACGCACCAGTTGACTCGTTCGGCGTCGCCGAAGATCCACTCGCCGGTGCCCGCGTAGCGCTCGACGGCGGTGCCGTTGATCGTCCAGTTGACGCCTTGGTGGGCGCCGGGGACCATTCCCGCAGCGTCCCAGAAGACGCACACCTGGGTTGTGGTCGCCGCGGAGAACGTCGGGGTGGGCGAGGCCGGCACGGCGCCGTCCACCGGGGCGCCGCGGTCCTTGCCGGGCGAGATCACGATCCTGCGTGCGGTGACCTGTGTCGGGTCGAAGTCCGCAGGCACTGTCGGTGAGACCGACGTCGGGACGGCGGTCGTCGCCGCCGGGTCGGTCGTCGGCGCAGCGCGGGCGCCCTCGATCATCTCGCGGGCGAGGTTGATCGGTCGTGCCTGGGCGATCGTCCCGGCCTCGTCGGAAGGGCCGCGGCGGGTTGGGATACCGACCAGCGTCCCGGCCGCGTCGAACAACGCGCCGCCGCTGTTGCCGTGCGAGATCTGGGCGTCGACCTTGATCCAGTTCCCGCCGTCGAGAAAGCCCGACACCGTCCCGTTGGTCACCGTGATCGTCGTTTCTCCGGTCTCCGCATCGCTGCCGATGTTCGGGAAGCCGTACGCCTGCAGGCTTTGGTTGAGCCGGATCATGTCCGAGTCGCCGACCTGCGCTGCGCGCACTGCCGGTGTGGTCGGGTTACCGGCGAGGTCGCGATCGATCCGCAGAACGGCGAGGTCGAGCTCTGGGTCCCACTGGACCGGACGAGCGAGATAGGTCGCCACCGGCGGCCGGCTCGGGTCGGAGACGATGCCGATCCGAATCACGCTCTCGTCGTCGCAGTAGCCCTCGCTCGGATCGATCGCTCCCTGGACGACGTGATAGTTGGTCACGACCAGCCCGGCAGCGTCGACCACGGTCCCGCTCCCGCCGGCGCAGAGCTCGCCGTCGACACCGGCGGTGACGATCTGGACGACCGAGCGACTGAGTTCGTCTGCTGTCGGCGGTGGCGGCGCGGTGGTCGTCGTGGCCATCGTGGTGGTCGTGGCCATCGTGGTCGTCGTCGCCATCGTCGTCGGAGGCTCGATGGTGGTCGTGGTTGCGCTGGCGGACGTCGCCGTGGTCGGCAAAGCCGGGGCCGCCGTGGCGATGACGGGTACGGAGGGCGGAGGTGGCTGCGCGGAGTCGCCGCTTCCGCTGACGACGAGCACCGCGACCAGAGCCAAGCAGGTGGCGCCGAGCACGCCGATCGTGATCCACAGACTCGCGGCGGAACGCCGTCCCGTTGGTGTCGTTGCCTCCGAGCCGACAGGCCGCGAATCAGGAGGCGGGGGCGGCAGAGGTGGCATGCCCGGCAAACTAGTACCGTCAGCTGATTTGTCTGGCGGCTATACCGACCACGGCGCACCGTGACAACCGTTCGGGTACATGCTCAGTGGCGTGCTCGCGCTGAGTGCTATTCAGCGTCCAGGCTGAGCTAGCTTCACTCGCAACGAGCGGAACGCGGGGTGGGACATGCGGGCAGGGGTTCGCGCAGCGGCGCACGTCATCGCGGCGGTGCTGATCGGGACGATCACGGTCGTTGCCGCGGCACCGACGGCACGAGCGGTACCGGGGCAACTCGGTTCGATCGATTGGCGGTCGGGGTGGGTGATCGACGGCGAGTACTGGCCGGGCCAATACTCGACCGCGGTCAAGCTCACTCCTGACGACTCTTCGCTTCCCCGCAGCACGTTCCCGCAGCGGTTCATGGGACTGCCGACGCAGAGCGAGGGATCGTTGCCGGTCGTCGACGGCGCCCCGTATTCGGCGGAGTTCGTCGTCGGATATCCCGTCGCCGCCGGGAACTACGGCTTTCCCGAAACGACACTGACCTTTCCGTCGGTGGCGTTCGACGATGGGCAGACGGTGGAACTGCTGTTGCCAGGCGTGGTGGTGACCACCACGTTCGTCGATTCCGCCGGTTCACCAATGGCCGATCTGCACCTGCGGTACGAGGGTGAGGTGCCGTACACGGTGCCCACCGGCGATCTCGGCGAGGGACGTCTCCACCTCGTCGGCGGAGGCACCGTGAACAGCAGCGGTCAGTTCTGGAACCCTTTGATGCTGGTTCCCGACGTCGGACCGTTCGATGGCGTCGTCACGTTGGCCACCGGCGTGCAACTGCCCGTCGTGGTCCCGGCGGTCGATCAGACGACCACAGCGATCACGATCGTCGTGCCGTCGGCGCCGACGTCGCTGTTGAGCTGGACCTCCGGCCTACGCCTCGACGGAGTTCCGCTCGGTCTCGATACGCAGCTCGAGCTGGACGGACTCGACCCGTCGACGCCGTCGGTGATGTTGCGAGGCACCGCAGCGACCCGCAACCTGCCCGTGATCGACGGGGCGACCTATGCGGTGACGTCCTTCGTTACCCCGAGGAACTCGGGAGGCACCCGGGTGAGCACCCTTCGCTCCACCGTCGGCGAATTCGTCGCGGAGTCGACGACGCCCTACGACGAGACGATTGACCTCGCAACGGTGCAGCTGACCGTCGTCGATGCCGCTGGTCAACCGGTGAACAACGCGCAGGTGGTCCTCGATCCGGCCACGATCGATCTCCTCGACGACGACGGTGCGGTGATCGGCGAGCGCACTTACGAAGGTGGCGAGAGAGGGTTCACCAACTCGGCCGGCCAGGCACCGCCGATCGGCGTGCCGGTCGGCTTCGGCGAAATCACCGGCAGAGTGCTCCTCCGCTCCGGGCTCCAGCGTTCCGTTCACACTTCCCAACCTCACCGGTCCGTTGGCGATGACCATCACCCTGCCCCGCTCCGTCTCGATGACCTGGCAGCTGGGATGGATCATCGATGGAACCCCGGTCGGGCTGGACTTCGGATCGATCGCCGCCACCAACCTCCCAGGCGAGCCGGCGACGCCGGTGCAGCTGAATCGCGGTTCGACCGAAAGTTCCGTGGAAGGTGTCGACGGCCAACTCCAGACCTTCTGCACCTACCAGGGCGACCCGGTGGGTTCGGTGGGTGGCGACGTCGGTGTGGCTCGACGACCAACAGTTCATCGCCGGAGGCACGTTCGACGCTCGACAAATCGGCGTCTACGCGACTTCGACGCTCGCGACGAGCAGGGAATCGCAGTGTCGGCCCGCCTGCTGCTCATCGACGACACGTAACCGGTCATTGGCGCGGGCGGTGAGTCGATCGGACGGAAACGAGTGAGCGGCATGATCCTGCTCGGCAACGACGATCAGATCATCCTCCCGGCGAACTTCGGGGTGGTCACGGGTCTGCTGTTGACCTCGGACGTCCTGCAGATTCCGATCCAGATTCCGAACCTCGTCGACCACTCGATGATCGAGGTGGTCGTCCTGAACTCCGGCCAGGTACGAGTGTCGCTGGCGCCGTGCTTCCGGCGGCGCCGACGAACGTGACGATCTGGACGACGGGCGCCGACCTGACCGTGCGATGGGTGGACAAGTCGTTCGACGAGACGGAGTTCGAGATCCAGCGTGCGCGGTACGTCGCCGGGGTGTGGTCGGAGTGGACGGGTTGGACGGTGCCGGCCAACTCGGTGGAGTTCACCGATCCGGCGGTGCCGGACGGCCAGTACGCGTACCTGGTGCGGAGTCGGAGCGAGCTCGGGGTGTCGGAGTGGGTGGTTGCGACGATCGTCCGGAGCTCGTCGACGTCGGTACCGGCTGCCCCGGCGGGGCTGACGGCGGTGGCCACGGGTGGTGAGGTGCGGGTTGTCGTGGTTGGACACCTCGTCGAACGAACTCGGCTTCGATGTGCAGCGGACACGCAACGTCAATGGGGTGTGGAGCGAGTGGACCTCGTTCGTCGCCGACATCAATGCCACCTCGATGACGGACCGTGCGTCTGACCGATGGGCTGTACGCCTACCTGGTCCGGGCCCGCAACGGTGTCGGGGCTTCGTCGTGGGCGGTCACGGTGGTGACGGTCTCGACCGCGACCGGGCCACCGTCGGCGCCGTCGGTTTGACGTTGCTCGATCCGGAGGCGATGTGGTCGTCGGGTGGACCGACACCTCGAGCGACGAGACGACCTTCGAGGTCGAGCGAGCGAGGTACGCCGCCGGGGTGTGGACGGAGTGGACCGGGTTTCCGGCCGATCGCAACTCGACATGGCGACCGACGTGGGCGTTGCGGACGGGCAGTATGCCTATCTGGTGCGGGCGCGAAACGCGCTCGGTGTGTCGGCGTGGGTGATCGAGCAGATCACGGTGTTCTCCGGAGCCGAGTCGCCCTCCGCGCCTGCTGATCTGACTGCATCGGTCGACGGGTCGGTGGTCTCGCTCGGGTGGACCGATTCGGTCGGGAGCTGTCTTACGACGTGCAGCGGGCGCAGTTCGTCGGAGGGGTCAGTGGACGAACTGGACGACGTTCGTGCTCGACCACGACGCGGTGGCGTTCGTCGACACGCCGCCAGGTCCGGGCGCAGTACGCCTACCTGATCCGTGGCGTCAACCCGCTCGGGCACCTCGGCCTGGACGATCATCCAAACCAGCGTTTCGACCTGACCTCGGGGTCCGCCAGTCTCGGTGGTGGTGCCTGGACCACCGACGCCGTTCTCGCAGGAACTCGAGAGGCCACAATTCTCGCCGTCGAACGGCGTCGTCCGAGGTCGGACACCCGATGGACGTCGTCGAGTGTGACGACCTTGGCCGCGATCAAGTGATCGCGCGGTGCAGAGGTGTTGCTCCGGACAGCCATGGCTGTCCGGCCTTGTCCGGAGCTCTCCACCGCCCCCGAGCGGGCGTTCATACTCGTCGTTGATCACACGCCGTACGTGATTCGGCTTCATCTCCCCGCCCAGGTGCCTCGTGTTTGCCGCTGTGGCTGGGTGAGTTGAAGCCGGCAGCGGCACCCCAGACGACACGAGGTGAACGAGATGAATGCCCCACACACACGCCGATCCCGTCGGCTCCCGGTTCCGCGATGGGTTCGATTGATCTGTGCTTCGGTGGCATTGACCATGCTGAGCAGTCTTCTGATTGCGGTCCCCACGGACGCAGCGACCGTCTACAGCGATCTTGGCTACCCGTACGTGTCGGCGACCGAGCTGGATGCAGCCAACTACGACTGGGGCTACGCCAACTGTCCGAACACCGCTCCAAACTGCAAGGATCGGACGTTCACGAAGAACGGCGTCACCTACGGACAGTACGATGAATGGGGCTATTACTTCCGCAACTGTACGTCCTACGTAGCGTGGAAGCTCTCCACTCTAGGAGTACCGCCGGAGAAGATCAAAGGGCTTGGAAACGCTAAGTTTTGGTTCGACAATGCCAAGAAGAGGGGCATTCCAACCGGATCGACGGCTGCAGTAGGGGCAGTTGCAGTCTCAACCACAGGGAAATATGGGCATGTGGCCTTCGTCGAGGCGGTGCACGGCGACGGAACCATAACGGTCAGCGAATACAACGTGGGCGTGGCGGGCAATGGCCGCACGTGGACGGGCAAGCCATCGACACGAGGATTCACGAAGTACGTGTACTTCAAGTCCTTCTTCACCTCGCCACCCCCCGTCGGCAGTGGGGACCATTCGGACTTCAACAACGACGGGCGGGATGATCTGGCGTGGTATGAGTCGTGGAACAACAACGCGGTGACGGTGTTGTTGTCGAACGGTTCGAACGGGTTCTCGTCGATCACCCAATGGCAGCGCGGTCTGTCGAAGCCGGATTGGGCGGGTATCGGCGACTTCAACAATGACGGGCGGGATGATCTGGCGTGGTATGAGTCGTGGAACAACAACGGGGTGACGGTGTTGTTGTCGAACGGTTCGAACGGGTTCTCGTCGGTCACGCAGTGGCAGCGCGGGTCTGTCGAAGCCGGACTGGGCGGGTGTTGGTGATTTCAACAATGACGGGCGGGATGATCTGGCGTGGTATGAGTCGTGGAACAACAACGGGGTGACGGTGTTGTTGTCGAACGGTTCGAACGGGTTCTCGTCGGTCACGCAGTGGCAGCGTGGGTTGTCGAAGCCGGATTGGGCGGGTGTTGGTGATTTCAACAATGACGGGCGGGATGATCTGGCGTGGTTTGAGTCGTGGAACAACAACGGGGTGACGGTGTTGTTGTCGAACGGTTCGAACGGGTTCTCGTCGGTCACGCAGTGGCAACGCGGGTTGTCGAAGCCGGATTGGGCGGGTGTTGGTGATTTCAACAATGACGGGCGGGATGATCTGGCGTGGTATGAGTCGTGGAACAACAACGGGGTGACGGTGTTGTTGTCGAACGGTTCGAACGGGTTCTCGTCGGTCACGCAGTGGCAGCGCGGGTTGTCGAAGCCGGATTGGGCGGGGGTTGGTGATTTCAACAATGACGGGCGGGATGATCTGGCGTGGTATGAGTCGTGGAACAACAACGGGGTGACGGTGTTGTTGTCGAACGGTTCGAACGGGTTCTCGTCGATCACGCAGTGGCAACGCGGTCTGTCGAAGCCTGACTGGGCGGGCGCAGGTGCCTACCCAGGCCAACTGGGATTCGGCTGGCCGAGGAGCTGACAGGGCGGCCGGCCCGGGTGGCCGGCGCGAGCTGGGGCGCCGTCGGCACCGGCGGGAGCGCCGGTCAGGCGCCTCCGCCGCACGCGTCGCCCGATGTCTGGACCAACTGGACGTCGTTCGGTGCCGGCGCGAACGTCACGACCTTCACCGATCGCGGCGTTACCGCCGGTACGTTCGCCTATCTCGTGCGGTCGAGGAACCTGCTCGGCGCGAGCGAGTGGACGATCGCCGTGCTCGTCGTGGACGCCGCCGGCCCGTAGAGTAGCTCGGTCATCTGTGCCGACGCTGCGCACGTTCGCCTTCGAACGATCGGCGGTGAGAGCGACAGTCCGATCTGGCCACTTCGTCGGTGTCGCCCTGGGGCCCGGGACCAGATCAAGCCGTCGGACTCACGGCGGGCGTGTCTCGGGGTTCGGTGCGGCTTACCCAAGCGTCGACTCGCTTCGTCGCACACCGGCCGCCCCTGGTGATGCTGGTCAAGAGTTGCTCAAGAACCGCCATTGATCGAACACCTGTTCGATCGACGGTGTAGTCGTGTCGGTATGTCAGTTGTGCCGGTCGTGCAGCGTCTCGAAGCGCTCGACCTCGCCGCCTTGGAGGCCGGTGGGGTCGCGTTGGTTGCGCTCGATCTGCGCGAGTTGCGCCGGTTCGTCGACGCCTACGAGGTCCGGATCGCCGGTCGGCTGGCGGAGCTCGATCAGCCGGTGATCGACCGGTTGCGTGAGATCGGTTCGATCTCGACCGGGCGTGCCGCCGAGATCGAACGTGTTGCGCAGACGACTGCGGCGGTGCCGGCGTTGGGTGTGGCGCTCGACGATCGGCGGATCGGTGTCGATCATGTCGCCGCCTACCGGCGGGTCGAGCAGACCTTGTCGGAGGAGCAGCGCAGACGGCTTGGGGCGTGTGCGGCGGAGTTGGTCGATGCCGCGGGGTCGAAGCGTCCGGAGCAGTTCGCCCGGGCAGTCGCTGCGGTTGCGCGTGGGTTGCGTGACGACGACGGTGAACACGTCCACACCCAGCAACGCAACGACCGTGCCCTGCGCGTGGGGGTATCGCCGCTGCGATCAGATGGGCTACCTGTCCGGGGTGTTCGACCCGGAGACCGCTTCTCGCCTGTTCGCCCTGTTGCAGGCGCAGACCGATCGGCTGCTCGACGGCGACTCCACCCTCTCCCGCGAGCAGGCTGCTGCGGACGCGTTGACCGACTACGTGCTCAACGCTGGGCGGACCAAGCATCCAGGGCGGACCGAAGTCGTCGTCTACATCGACTGGGAATCGTTGCTCCACGGCGCCCACGACAACGGGCGTGTCGTACCTGTCGAACGGCAGCCATCTACCGGTGTCGACGGTGCGCCGGTTGTGCTGCGACGCAGCGATCATCCCGATGGTCCTCGGCGGCGACGGTCAACCACTCGACGTCGGCTACGAATCACGGCTGGCGAACCGGGCCCAACGCCGTGCGTTGCGCAAGCTGTACCAGAGCTGCGCTCATCCCGACTGCGACGTCCGCTTCGATGACTGCGAGATCCATCACGTCGATTGGTGGGAGCATCTCGGTCCGACCGACCTGGCGAACTTGCTCCCGATCTGTGCTCGTCACCACCACCTCGTCCACGAGGGCGGATGGCGGTTGATGATCGATGCGCAACGGACGGTCAACCTCTACCGACCCGACGGCGCCCACTGGCGAACCGTGTTCTGGTCACCACCCGCTGGGGAAGCACCCCCGCCCCGATCGACGATCGAGACCCCCCGACCGGCACCAGCAGCGACCACCCGTCGCAGCCTGATGATCGACGGACCCCGCCGACACGAGCGGGGCAACCGAGCTCCTTGACAACCCAACCCGAGCGCCCGCCCCCGACCCCGGTCGGGGCAGGCGGCGATCCGACCCCGGGCAGGACACGACGACCTGCCCGGGTCGCCTGACTTGCCACCGATGGTGCTTCCCGCCCGCCGACCCGCCGACCCGCCGACCCGCCGACCCGCCGACCCGCCGACCCGCCGACCCGCCGACCCGCCGGCCCGCTGGCCCGCTGGCCCGCTGGCCCGCTCGACGGCCGCCGGCCCGCTGGCCCGCGACCCGCCGGCCTGGAGGCCCGCCGACTCGAGGACTCGGCCACTCGAGGACTCCCTGGCCCGCTGACCCGCTGACCCGCTGGCCCCGTGGCCCCGAGACCGAGGACCCGGGCGGCTCGGGGACCCGGTCGCCGCCGTCGAAGCTCGTGGTCCGCGACCGGTTCGACGCGTCGGGCTGGGAGGAGGTCGACCAGTTGCTGGCGTCCGTGCTCCTCCGAGCCGACAGATCGACGTCTGCCGAAGGACCGTCGCACATCGGTTCGGAGGATGCCGACGATCTGCCGACGATCTGCCGACGATCAGCCGGCGATCGAGCTGAACACCCCGGCGAGCTCGCTTCCCCCGTCGGCCGACGCAGCGAAGGTCATCACGGGCAGGCCGACGAGCAGGCCGACCGGGATCCGCCCGGCGAGCGTCCGAGCCATCCGCCGTCTGCTGGCCAACGACCAACGCACCGCCCGCTCGAGCGCAGCGCCGAGCTCCGTCTCGGTTGCGTCGAGCTCGAGCCGGCTTCGGCCGAACCGCCGGTTGGTGACCATCCCGTCGATGACGACCAGCACGTTCGGTTCGCCGCGCAGGTCGGCGACGAGTTCCCAGCGGACGTGCACTCGTCCGGATGTGCTCTTGCGGCGCAGCGAGCTCGTCGAGCGACGGCGCGATGAGCGATCGAGGGCCGCACTCGGTTCACCGGTCTGTTCGTCGTCGGCGACCAACCACCAGTGCACCGCCTCGGTCGGCGTGCACCAATCGGAAGGTCCATGCCGAGAGGACCTGCTCGACCCGCAGCAGGTCCTCTCTGCCGGTGCGTCGAGGCACCGTGATCACGCCATCCGCCATGCTTACGACCTTGTCGGGTGCCGTGACCGTGCGGGTCGAGCGGGCTGTGAATGGGTCGAATCGCCTGCCCGGGCCCGCCGCGACCCGACAGGTACAGTCGAACCGGCGAAAATCGTCGCAGACGGCGAGCAGGTCGTGTCCTGGCGGACTCGTCCGACCCTGGAGGAAGCGGTGCCCCCCTCGTATGCCCGGCAGACGGTCGACGCGATCAATCCGGTGGTCCGGTTGGCGCATCGCAATCGCGTCCGCCGCTCGGTCGAGCTCGCCGTCGCCAAGGCCGACGGCGGCCCGGTGCTCGACTACGGCTGCGGCACCGGAGCGTTCGTCGCCGAGATGGGTCGAATCCACTCGGCGCCGGTGGTCGGCTATGAGCCGATCATGGAGGAGCGGGCCGAGGACGGCTTGCCGATCTTCACCGATCTCGACGCCGTCCGGACGTCCGGCCCGTTCGCCCTGATCACCCTGTTCGAGACGATCGAGCACCTCTCTACCGACGAGCAGCTGGGGTTCCTCACCGAAGCCCGCCGCCTGCTCCGCCCCGCCGGCGGCGTACTGCTCAGCTGCCCGGTGATGATCGGTCCGGCGGTGTTCCTCAAAGAGCTCAACCGCAAGATGGTCCTGCGCGAGCCGTTCGAGCACACCCCTGGCGCCCTGCTCCGTGCCGGGCTGTTCGGGCGCACCTCGGGCCGCTCGGCGAACATCAAGGGGACCCACAACGGGTTCGACTTCCGCCAGGTGTGTCGGTTCGCCGAGGCCCAGGGCTGGACGACGCAGACCGTCGCCTTCGGACCACTGCCGACCCGCACCTGGTACGGCAATTCGCAGGCCTACCTGTGGTGGGCACCGCCGCGGTGACCGACTCTCCAGTCGTACCATCCGAACTCCCGGACGGGGGCGATGCTCCGGCATGCCCGATCTGCGCAGCTGCCGAGACGGTCGACGCCGGCTCGGTGCCGGACTACGTCGACGGTCGCCCCCGCCGGCAGCTCCACCAGTGCACCGCCTGCGGCAGCGCCTATGCCGTCGACCGGACGATCTGGCCGGATCTGTACGAGGCGATCTACCGCCACGCAGCAACCCTGCCCGGCTACCGCCGCTACTCGTATTACGCCAGCCTCGTCGACAGTGTCGACGACCCGCTCGCCGCCCTCGCCGAGCTCGACGAGGTCTACGAGGCGCTGACGTCGGTCGCCGCCGAGCCGCAGGCGTCGACCTGGAAGGTGCTCGAACTCGGTTGCGGATTGGGGTACACGACCGCTTCGTTGCGCAAGCGCGGCCTCGACGTGGTCGGCGCCGACATCTCCGAAACGGCGGTCGCCGCCGCGACGCAGCGCTACGGGCCGCACTTCCGGCTGATCGATCCGGACCAGCCGCCGGCGGACTGGCTCGGCCGGTTCGACCTCGTCGTCGCCACCGAGGTCATCGAACACGTCGACGACCCGGCTGCATTCGTCGACGACGCGCTGCGCTTTCTCACGCCGACTGGCCGGCTGCTGATCACCACGCCGCACAAGCCTGCGGGCGTGCCTGGGGCGCAATGGGACACCGACGCTCCACCGGTCCACCTGTTCTGGTTGACCCGCGCCGGGCTGTCCGCCCTCGCCGAGCGGGCCGGGATGGAGGCCTCGTTCGTCGCCGTCCGACCCCGGGCGGGCACGGCCTCGAAGGCGTTCGGCAATGACCACACCGGCGAACCGATCCTCGCCGCCGATTTCGGTCCGTTGCGACGGGTGCCGTTCAACGCTCGCGTCGGTGCCGTGCTCCGCCGGATGCCGCGGGTCTACGTGCGGGTCAACGCGATCGTCGTCGCCGTCCTCGGCCGGACTCGTCGGCGGCGCAGCCGGCAGGTGCCGTCGTCCGCCTCGGCGGCGTCGTCGACCGCCGCTCCGACGACGCTGGTGGCGATGTTCCGTCGACCCGCCGGGACCTGACGGTGGACGATCAGCCGATCGGTCAGCCGTCCGGCCGTCAGCCGTCCGGGAGTCAGCGGTCCGGGGGTCAGCGGTCCGATAGTCAGACCGTCCCGTGGTCGACCGGCCGGCGATCGGGTCGTCGGCAGCCGGGCGATCGGCGTGCTCGACCAGCTGCTCTACGCCGGCTGGTCGTTGCTGCTGTTGGTCTGGGCCAACCGTTCGCTCGGCGACGGCGAGGCGGCATCGTTCGCCGTGCTCTACCTGGCGGCGATCACCTCGGTCGCTGTCGCCCGCTCCTTCGTCGCCGAACCGCTGGTCCTGCTGCGCGATCAGGTCCACGGCACGATCGTCGCCGGTGGGCTGCGGCTGGTCATCAGCGCGACAGCGGCGGCTGCGCTGGTCGCGCTGGTCGGACTGGTGACGACGAGCTGGGGCCTGCTCTGCCCGCTGATCGTTGCCCTGGCGATCCTCCAGGACTCGCTCCGCTCGTTCGCCGTCGCCGCCGGGCGGGTGAGCGCGGCCCTGTTGAGCGACGCCACGATCTGCCTCGGCGTGGTCGTCGCCCTCGTCCTCAGCGGGTCCGCCGCCGATCGCAGCCTGCTCGGCGTGTTGGTCATCTGGGCGGCGATCTTCCTCGCCGGCTGTGTCGCTGTGCCGGCGATGGTCCGCCTCGCCGAGCCGGCGATGTGGCAGGTCGGCGGGTGGTGGCGACGCAGCCGTAGCTTCGCCGTCGGGGCGACGCTCGGCGGGACGATCGACCTGATCGTCGTCAACACCTGTTTCGCCCTCCCCGCCTTTCTCGGGCGCGGCGAGAGCACCGCTGCGCTGGCCGCCGGACGAACACTGTTCGCCGTGCCGTTGACCCTCGTCGGCGCCTGGACCAACGCCTGGACCTGGCGCTACCTCGACCACCGGTCGGTCGAGCGGCGCGACGGCTGGCGGTTGGTCGCGCTCTCCGCCGGCGTCACCGCCGGGTGGGCGGCGGTCGTCACCGCCGGCGGTGAGGAGAACCTCTCACGGGCGTTCGGGGCGGCGGGAGCGATGGTCTGGACGGTGCTCCCGGCGCTTGCCGGGTTCAACGTTCTGGTGGCGCTGTCGGTTGCGTGCAAGGCGATCCTTCGCGCGGTTCGACAGCCAGGCCTGGCCCGACGGGCGTCGTGGATCGGCGACGCGGTCTGCTCGTCGTCGCCACGCTCGGACTTGGACGTGCCGGCCTTCGCCCGCTTGCCGGAGCGATGGCGCTTGCGCTCCTGCCGTTCGCGGCGGGCTATCTCCTTGCGGTTCGGGCGGTGACGACCGTCGGCGACGAGCAGCTTGCCTCGCCGTCCCGGAGCGGTGGTCGCAGCGGGTGAACGGCGTCCGCGGACGACCGTCAGGACCGCCGGCTTGGGCCGGGGTGCCGGGACGGCGCGGGCGAGGATCGCATCGAGTGCGGCGAGCGCGCCGGGATTGGCCTGGAACGCCGGTGTGACCCGGTGGTGGGCGAGCAGCCGTGGACGGATGATCCCGTCGAGCACCAACAGACCGACGACGAGTCCGCCGGCGACCAGCGTGTAGTTGGTCACGGCGTACGCCAGGTCGCCCTTCTGGACGTACTGGCGCAAGCCGTCGACGGCGACCACTCCCCAGAAGGTCGGCAACGTCGCCGGGCTCGTCAAGGCGCGGCGGGCGAGCAGCCCGCAAAGTGCCCCGAGCAGCACGCCGACGACCACCACGCCGAGCCAGCCGAAGTCGAAGTAGGCGATCGCAGCCACACCGGGGGTGACCGGGACGACGAAGTACTGGAAGCTCAGCTCCTTGCCGAAGGTGATGTCGCGCTGATTCATCCGCCCCGAGAGGTGCTGACTCGTCAGGTATTGGTCCGAGACGTCCCACAGTCCGAACGAGCCGCCGAGGTAGACGTCGAAGTCGTTGAGCACGGCGAGCCCGTCGATCGGTCGATCGCCGGCGTCGGCGTAACCGATCAGGGCCGAGCCGGAGTCGACGACCTTGACCGTGACCCGCTCGACGAACTGCTCGCCGATGCTCATCCCCGAGTTCTGGCGGTGATATTGCGTCGCGTAGTACTGCGTGCTGATCGCGATCGCCGCGGCGAGGGCGAGGACGATCCCGACCGAGATCCGCCGCCGCAGGGCAGCCGGCAGCTTGGGCACGTCGGCTCCACTGAGCAGGCCGGCGAGCACGATCATGATCACCGTCTCGAGCAGATCGCCCTTGAACCCGCCGATGACCCGGGTGACGACGACGATCGCGATCGACGCCAGACGGAGCTGCCGCCAACCGACGCGATGCTTCGGCCGGCAGCGATTGGCGGCGACGATCGCGTAGATCATGAACAGCGGGAGGCCGAGCGAGTAGGCCCTGCCGGGCAGGCCTCCGAGCCCCGACCCGCGGAAATTCCAGCGGAGGATGTCGACCTCCGGCGAGAGGATCGGGATCCCGATCCGGGCGAAGTGGAACGCGGCGAGCATCGTCAGCCCGCCGAGGACGATGATCCCCGATCGTGGCGAAACGTCGATCTGCGGGGCGTTCCGCTTCGATCCTCGGCGCCGGCGCGACTGGGTCGAGGCCAGCAGCGCGCCGACCCCGAACGCCGCCATCAACATCGAGTGCTGGACCAGCCCGCGACGTCCGCCGCCGGAACTCGTCCGCAGGATCAGGTAGCCGACCCATCCGGCGTACATCGACATCGAAGCGGCCCAGAGCACATAGCGAGTCGGAGCGGAAGGGATCCGGCGAACGGTGAACCAGCCGATCACCAGCAGCGCCGTGCAGACGGCGACGGTCATCTCAGCGTGCAGCCCCGCGCCGATCGGCGAGCAGCGCGCCCGCCGCCCACGGCCACTGGCCGAACCCACGCAGTCCAGAGCTGACCGCGGCTCGCGCTGCGCCGCCGGCGAGCGAGCCACGGCGCGCCCGCAGGTGGCGACATGCGTCGTAGGTCGCGTGCGCCGACATCATCGCCTGGGCCCGGCGACGCGCCCGGGGAGTGGTCAGCTGACCGGCGAAGTCGTCCCACAGCCGTTGCCGATCACGAGTCGTCGCCCCCGAGGCGACATGGCTCTGCGTCAGGTTCGTCCGGTGCACCCGTCGCGCCGAGACCGGGCGCGGCTCGACGAGCAGTTCGCCCGCGTGGGCCGTCGCCCGGATCAGGAAGTCGAGATCTGCCATGTGCTCGTATCGCTCCCGATAGCCGCCGACCTCTTCCCAGACGCGCTTGCGGAACACCGTCGACGACGGATAGCCGTAGACGTTGCCGTGGAGCAACGACTGGTGGACGACCGTGCGGAAGTCCTCCGTGTGCCGCTCCGCCGAGCCGTCGCCGAAGCGTAGTCGGGTCGGCAGCCAGCCGTAAGGCGCGAAGCTTCGATAGGCGCCGACGGCGACGTCGAGCTCCTCGCAGATCATCGCCTCGATCAGCTCGTCGAACGCCTCCGGCATCACCCGGTCGTCCTGGCAGTGGAGAACGACGAATCGGGCACGGCAGTGGCTGACGGCTGCGTTCCAGTTGCCGACCATGCCCAACGGCTCGTCGTTGGCGAGATAGACGGCCGGCACCGGGCAGGTATCGATCAACGCCTCGATCCCGGCGTCGACGGAGTACTTCGGGTCGTCGTCGGTGAAGACCAGCGACCCGATCAGGCTGCTCTCCACCAACTGCTCGAGCAGCTCGGCGAGATGGGTCGGGTCCGGGCGGTAGAGGGGAATCGCCACGCCGACCAGGCTGGCGCGCTCATCCATCGCGCCCCGACCTGACCAGCTCGGCGAACGACACCCGCGACGGGAGCACTGCGCTGAGCACGTCGACGCGCAGCGACGGCGCAGCCGACAGAGCTGACGACGGGGCAGCCAACGGGGCTGACGACGGTCGAACCGGTCCGATGACCGGCCCGTCCGATGCCCGGGACCGCAGCGCTTTGCCGAGCTTGGCGAGAAGATCACGCGGGCGGCGGAACAGTCGCAGGCCGGCGGGAAGGCCGACCACCGAATCGGCGGAGAGGACCTCGAACGATCCGAACGTGCGCGACAGCTGATCGGGCGACGGTCGATACATCGTGTCGATCGGGTCGGGATGATACGGATAGCGGCCGGGGACGGTGACGAGTAGCCGGCCGCCCGGCGGAAGAGTGCTGCTGACCAACTCGACGAAGCGTTGACGGTCGGCGAGGTGCTCGAGGAGGTTGGTACACACCGCCGAGCGAATCCCGGTGGCGGCGATCTCCGCCCACGTGTCCGGGTCGAGCAGATCGCCGCACAGATCGACGCCGGGTGCCGGCTCGAACTCGTGGATCACCGTCCGGCGGTCCGCTCGTCGCAGGACACGGAGCACCGGATCATGACCGACGTCGCCGCGCCCGTCGGCGACCAGGCCGCTCGCCAGGTAGACGACCGGAAACGCATCGTCCGGCCAGGCTCCGAGGGCGCGGGCGACTCGGCGTGCCTCGCGGCCGAGCACTAGCGGCGGGTCTTTCCGCCTGCGCTGCCGCCACCCGGTAGGCCGACCCGAGCGATATCGCAGTACGCGTCGTACAGACGATGTTCCATCCGCTCGATGCTCAGTTCTTCGGCCCGGGCCCGCCCGTTGACGCCCTCACGAGCGGCGAGCTGCGGATCGGCGAACCGGACGGTGATCTGCTCGGCGAGTTGCTCGGCAGCCGACGGCCCGAGCTCGACGATCGCGCCGGCATCGAACGGCTCGATGTTCTCGCGCATCCCGGTGGCGTTGGTGGCGACGATCGAGCGTCCGCTGGCGAGCGCTTCGATCAGTCCGAAGCTCATCCCCTCCCAGCGCGATGGCATGACGATCAGGTCGGCGGCGGCGAGATAGGGGCGCACGTCGGTCTGCCAACCGATCCAGGCGACCGAGTCGGGCTGGCGGGCGCGCAGGCGCTCCTCGTCCGGGCCTGAACCGACGAGCAGCAAGCGGGCGTCCGGCGCGCGGCGGAGCACGTCCGGCCAGGCGTCGAACAACAGATCCTGGCCCTTCTGGCGGCACAGCCGACCGATGCAAGCAGCGATCGGAGCGTTCGGGTCGAGCCCCAGCGCGGCGCGTGCAGCGCGACGATCGAGGCAGGTCTGAACCGGGAAGTCGTCGAGGCTGATGCCGTTCTCGATCACCGCCGACACCTGGGTGACGCCGTGTTCGGCGCCTTCCACCTGCTCGTCGTAGGAGGAACAGACCGTGGTCGTGACGAGCCGTTGGCCGAGTCGTTCCCAGCCTTCGATCAGTGGCCGGGCGAGCGCAGGGACGTGGTGGAACGACCAGGCCTGAGGCTGGAAGATCGCCGGGCCGCGATACGCCAACCGGCCGATCAGGCCTGCCTTCGACGAGTGCATGTGGACGACGTCGGGCTGGAAGTCGGCGATCACCCGACGGACCCGGCGGAACTCACGACGGAACGAGGTCGGGCTGATCGCCCGCGTTGCCGGCCACTCGTAGCCGGCAGCTCCGGCGCGACGGACGACCGGGTCGAGCCCATTGGTCGCCGGGCAGGCCACGCCGACTATCAGCCCGCGCTCGACCTGGAGCGGCACCAGTTCGCGGAACAGCCGCTGGATGCCGCCCGGCGCCGAGGCTTGGGTGAGGTGGAGGACGCGCAGCGCTCGGCGTGGCTCGTTGGGGACGAGTTGCAGCCGCGCGGGCCGCCCGGTGGGCCGCGACGCGGACGGGTCAGTGCCAGCCACCTGTTCGGTTCGCAGTCTGCCGCCATCCGGCAGCTCGGCGATACTCAACGTGTGCCCACCGATCCGCTCTCAGCCCGTCTGCTCAGCGGCTCTCGTCACCGCTCGTCGCCGCACTCCGCCTGTTAGGACTCCTCGGCATCGTACGAATGACGCTCCTGGCGAATCGACAAGCTCCCGTCAATTCGGCTCGGAGGTCGTCCAAATGGGTCAGCGGGCCCACGGATGAGCTGGGGATATACCACTCGACCGGATCGGATGGCCGCGGTGCGTCGGCAGTCCCAACAGGTAGCGTTGACGCTGATCGCAGCGACGGAATCGGCGGTCGAGCGGTGGAAGGCGGAGGCGGCGATGAGGGCCAGGCGCAAGGTGTTGGCGGTCGTGTCTGCGTCGATCGTGATCGTGTCGATCACGGGGTGCACCAGCGATGCGGCTGACTCGGAGGAGTCGACGGTGCCCGCTGTGGGCGCGGTGACGACCGACCGTGAGGCGGGCAGCTCCACGTCGGCGACGCCCGCAGGCGATGGTGCGACGTCCGGGTCGACCTCGGGCAACGCGGACGGGTCGACCCCACGGTCGACGACCACCAGCGCAGCGAGCAGTAGCTCGGCTGCCGGGTCGGCGACGTCCGTGGCCCCGGCGGGCTCGCCGGCGGTGACCGCGGTCCTGCCGCCGGTTCCCTCTCCGCCGGAGACCGTCCCGGTGGGGTCGGTCAGTCCGCTTCCCCCGGGCATGTCGACGCCGGAACCGACCACCGGAGCCGGCGGAGGCGCGTCGACCACGTTGCCGGCGGTGACCGATATCCCGTCGATCGCACCGCCGTCCCAGGGCGACATCCCCGAGCCGCCCTCCGGCTCGATCGCTCCGCCGATCCCGCCGGGCTGACGTCACCCGGACTGGGCCTGATCAGCCGATCTTCGAGTTCGGACTGGTGTAGTAGTAGCCGCTGTACTGCTTCTTCTGCGGCGTCAGGTTGATCACCAGGCCGAGCATCCGACCATGTCCGGCTGCCATCAACTCCGCAGCGCGCTGCAACGCATGGCGCGAGGTCTTTCGCAACGAGCAGACCAGCAGCACGCCGTCGACGTGGGGGCTGAGGACCACCGGGTCGGCGACGGCGACGACCGGCGGCGTGTCGACGATGATCATGTCGAACTGTTGACGGGCGAGGTCGAAGAAGTCACGGGTGGCGACCGAGCCGAGGAGCTCGACCGGATTGGCGACCGGCTCGCCGGCGGGGAGCACCCACAGGTTCTCCTCGTCGGCGTGGCACCACTCGGAGATGAACAGTGGTGTGGGCACGGCCGGCTTGGCGACCGTCGCCACCGTCGCGGCGCGGGTGGCCGACGCAGCACCGGCCCGACGGCGAACTGCGGTCGGCTTCGCCGAGCTCTCCTCCCGGCGGACAGCGAGTTCGGTGACCAGCTCGACCAATCCCGGACCGGGCATCGACCCGACCAGCTTCTCGGCGGTGGGCCGGCGGAGGTCACCGGAGACGAGCAAGGTCTTCAGCCCGGACTTCGCCGCCGATCCGGCGAGGTTGAGCGAGGTCGTGCTCTTGCCGTCGCCCGGCATCGCCGAGGTCACGAGGATCACCTGCAGCGGATCTTCGAGCGAGATGAACCGGAGCGAGACGCGCAGCGAGCGCACCGCTTCGGCCAGCGGGCCGTCGGGTTGACGCATCACGGCGACGCCGGTGAGGCGGCGCTCGGTCTGCTTGTCGAACGGGATCTCGCCGAGGGCGGTCATCCCGGTCAGCGCCTCGGCCTCTTCCCGGCTGCGCAGGCGGTTGTCGAACCGGTCGCGCAGCAGGACGAAGCCGACGGCGAGCAACGCGCCGAGCATCCCGGCGAGGATCGCCGAGCGAGCCGGCTTGGGGCTGACCGGTGCCGCAGGCACCTCCGCGTCGGCGATCAGCTCGGCCTCACCGTTCTTCAGGTTGAGGTCGATCTCGAGCTCGTTGATCTTCGCCGCCAGCTCCTGGTACTGGGCCATCGCCGCTTCCTGGGCGGCGTTCGGGGCCTCGAGCCCGGTGAGCGGCAGCTCGCTCTCGAGCATGTCCAGCTTCTCGGTCATGTCGGCGATCGCCCGCTCGAGCCCGGCCCGGGCGTATTCCTTGCGGTTGTCGATGTAGGCCGCTGCGACGGCGTCGGCCATCTGCGCCGAGAGCTCCGGGTCTTCGGTGGTCGCGGTCACCTCGAGCGTGTTCGAGTCGACCAGGGCGGAAACCTTGACCTCGTCCTCGAGATCTTCCGGTTCGAGCGCCAGCGAGGTCGCGGCTGCGGTGCGCACTTCCGGGCCCCGTGCGAGGTTGCCCTGCGAGCGAACGTATTGCTCGATGTTCGACACGACGCTGGCTGACTGGGTCGCCGAGCCGAGCCGTTCGTTCGGGTCGTTCGGCCGGAGCAGGACCTGGGCGGTCGCGCTGTACATCCTGGTCTGGCGGTCTGCGTTGAGATAGCCGGCGAGGACGAAGACCAGCGGGATGGCGAGCAGCAGCGCGAGGTAGCGACGTGCGAGGCCCGCGTAGTAGTGCAGGTCGAGCGCCTCGGACTCCTCGTACACCGTCGCTCGATCCATTCGGTCACTCACTTCGATCCGCCCGACGTCGAGAACTGTAGGGGCCGATCGTCGCGGGCGTGCCTTCGCGCCCGGTGACGAACTGTTTCGGTTTCGCTGTCCGTTCACGCCGGCTCCACCATTCTCGTCAGCTCCTTGCACCAGCGCTCGAGGTCCTCTGCGACCGAGGCGAACAGCGCGTCGGATCTGCCGTACGGGTCGATGATCTCGTCCTCGCCGCCGTCGCCGAGCAGGTCGGTGGCCCGACGGTTCGCGCCGATCCGGTCGATCCACTCGAGCAGCTCCTCGTCGCCGGTCGGCGGCAGCTCGGCTGCTCGCCGGGTGAGCTCGGGGATCGTGTAGGTCCGCCGGGCTGCGCTGCGTTCGAGCAGGATCAGCTCGCGGACGTGCTCCCTGGTCATCCCGACGATCAGATCGCGCCCGTCGCGGGCGATGATCTCCGGCGTCACCTGCCGTGAGCGATGGGCCGAGATGTCGTAGTTGTGGCGTTCGGCGAATCGAACCGAGCGTGGGTCGACCGGCAGCGCAGCGGCGGCGACACCGGCGGAGGTCACGTGGGCGGCGACATCGCGAGCCGCGAACGCGCTGGAGAGCAGCGCGGCGGCGAGCGGAGAACGGCAGACGTTGGCGGTGCAGACGACGAGCACGCGCAGCGGCTCGCCTGCATGCGGAGCGGAGTACACCTCGTACGAACGCCGCGCCGCCAGCGACACCTGCGGCGGCACCGGTCTGACCGCTGGGACGAGTTTGCGTCGAAGGAAGGCCATCAGTCGACCGTGCCGCTCATCTCTCGTCGGGCGCTCGCCCCGTTCGGTGGTCGCTGCGCGCCGTGATCAAGCCTGTCCACCATCTCTGAGCAGCCTAGTTCTCGTTCCATCGGCGGTGGCCTCGCCGGCTGCGGTTGCTGCCCACGCTGAGTCGATCAGCCCACGTCGAGCTGCTCCGTGAGCCGTACCGACAGCCGGCGGCGTGCCGACGATCAACCGTCGAGCAGATCGCCGAGGCGTTCCAACAAGGCGACGACGTCGACCCGCTCGGTCTGGGTCGTCTCCGTCGTTCCCGCCGAGTACGGACGCATCGTCGCCGAGGACTGGTCGTCGCCGTCGAACAGCACCGCCCGGGTCGCCGTCGGACCGCGCTTGGGCAGACCGGCGGCCTTGCCCGAGCGGACGAAGGCGAAGCTGTCCTCCTCGCTCAGCGCGCTCACCAGCCGGTGGCGGAAGTCGCGGTGGACGACTGCATCGGTCAGCACCGAGCGGAGCGCTGCTGGGGTCGAGGTGGTCAACACCACGTGCACCCCGACCGACGGGCCCTGCATCAGCACGTAGCGCAGCTCCAACCCGAGCGGGGAATCGATCGATCCGGGTGTCGTCGCCGTGCGGTGCAACGCCCGCAGCCGATCGGGTTCGGCGAGCACGAGCAGCGCGGTCGGCAGGGTCGCGACCTCCTCCTCGGTCAACTCATGGCGTCGGAGCACCTCGGCGCTGAGCTGCTCGATGAACGACGCAGCTTCGGCCGGCTTGCGCGTCGCCGAGACCCGCACCCCGAGCGACGCCAGCTGGCGCAAGGTGGCGTCGAAGCCCCGCGTCACCGGATCGTCGGACGGGCCACGGTCGGCGAGCCAGACCTCGAGCGTCGTCGGGTGGTCGCAGAGCACCGCGCTGACGAGGATCCCGGTGAGCACACCGACGCGTTGCTCGCGTCGGGCGAGGACGGCGACGACGTTCTCCGTCGGCCGGCGGCGGAGGGCGAAGTGCGACCTGCCGGCGAGATCGTCGGGTTCACCGACGACGATCAGCCGGGCCTGCTCGTCGGGCGACCAGGTGCTGTCCGGTTCGATGCTGCGGGCGACCTCGGCGAGGGTCGCGGCGTCGCCCCAGGCCTCCTCGTCGATCATCCGGGCCAATCGCGGATCATCGCCGACCTGCGGGGCGTCGGTGCCGTTGATCGTCCGCAGTCGAGGCCGATGATCGAGCGTCCCCGCTCGTTCGTTGAGCTCGTGGAGCAACGCCTCGCGCGCCGGCGAGTCGAGCTCGGCGAGCTGTATCGGGGCTGACCGGTCGGTTCGACCGATCCGTTGGCGGAGCAGGGCGCGAGTCGGCCGGTCGACCGCGGCGACGAGCAGCGCGGTGCCGTCGACCCCGAACAGGTCGCCGGCAACGGCGTCGTCGCCGGCGGGCGTCAGCCCGATCCGCAGGTGCAGGTGGTCGAGCGCGGACTCTTCCAGTGGCAACCGATCGTGGCGGGTCGAACCGACGACGAGGTGCACGCCGACCGCCGGGCCGCGCCGCAGCGCCGGTTCGATCGACCCGGCGAACTCGGTCGCCGCCGCACCGAGGAGCGACTCGACCCCGTCGATCATCACCACTCGGCGAGGTGACGTGCCGGCTCGTTCGTCTTCCCGGCGGGAGATCTCGGCGATCGTCTGCTCGAGCGCGCTGCGGAGTTGGACGATCGTTGCCTGGCGAGCGAAGAGCGTCAGGTGGGGGAGCCTCGACCACCCGTCGAACATCGGCTGGCTACCGAGCTGGATCAGCTCGACCGTCAGCTCGGTGGGCGAGTAGCGGCTTCCCAGCCCGGCGAGCAGCCCGTCGTAGAGCTGACGGCGGGAAGTCTCCGTTCCACCGACGACGATCGCGTTGCCGGACCGATCGTCGTTCGGATCACCGAACGCGACCACGCCGTCCTCGGCTGCAGCGCCGAGCCCGACCGTTGCGGCGATCGTCTCCGGGGTGGCGGGGGACCACCGAACAGCTGCCGGGGGAGCGATGCTCGACCAGTCGATCGGCGTGTCGCGAACGACCAGCGCGGCGAGCCGGCGGAGCAGTTGCTGGCGGATCGCCCACGTCGGTGGCTGGTCGTAGGCGAGGCGCACACCGAGCTCGGACAGCTCCTCGTCGTCCTCGCCGATCTCGAGCACGGTCGGCCCGGTCGGTTCGAGCGAATCGAACCCGAACCCCTCGGGATCATCGGTCAACTGGATCAGGCTGACGACTCCACAGCGTGGGCCACGCCGGGCGATCTCGACGATGATGTCGATCTCGTCGAGTTGGTACGCGCTGGGGAAGTCGGGGACGACCAGCAGCTGATGACGTTCCGCCAGGCGTGCGGTGGCGGGCAGCTCGCTGAGCCGGTCGCCGTCGTGTCGCAGGACGTGGGCCTCGATCCGGTCGATGTCGCCGATCACCTCCGCCAGCACCGGCTTGACGTCGTCGAAGCCGAGCAACGGGCGGTCGAGCTTTCCGGCGTAGGAAAATGTCCCGCCGCGCTTGACCGGGTCGAGCAGGACGACGCGCAGCTGGCCGGGGAAACTGGTCACCATTCGCAGCGTGATGCTGTGGAGCAGACCGGCGGCCTCCGCCAACTCCTCGTCGGTGTGCCCGGCGAGGACCACCGGTCCGACGCGATCGTCGCCGAACGGCACGGTCATCGGCAGATGGAGGTCGATACCGCTGGCGGTGTCGATCAGCGATCCGACACGGACGTCGCACAGTGCTCGACCGCTCTGCGGCGAGTAGCCCGTCCAGCGTCCCGGTTCCCAGGCTGCGTGTTCGGTCGCCACCTCGGCCGGGCCGGCGGCGATCGCTCGGGCGTTGTCGGCCAGCTCCGCCTCGATCCGGGCCAGCTCTGCGGTGGCGAGTCGGTTCCCCTGGACGACGTGCCCGCGGATCTCGGCGCGGATGTCGCTGATCTGTTGGGCGAGCCGGAGGACCGCGTCCTCCCGCAGCCGCTCCGCCCGCCGGTGCCACGGCATCATCATCGGCGTCGCTCGTAGCTCTCTCGGCGGAGCACTTCGATCTGGTGGTCGAGCCGCCGGCTGACGGTGAGGCACTCGTCGATGCCGGCGAGTCCCGTCGCTGCCGGTTCGGCGACGTCGGTCGTCGCTCCCCTGCTGCCGATCCGCTCCGACATGCGGCCGAGCTCTTGGATCAGCCGCTCGATCTGCCCGCGCTGCTCGGCGATCCGACGGCGGTCGAGCAGCAGCGGTAACACCGTCTCGCGCAGCGCCCCCGGGAGCTGCGCTGACCCGGCGGACAGCGTCAACTGATCATCTTCGACTGACATCGGCTGATTCACCTCGATCACGGTTTCTCAAGACAGGGTCCGATACGTCTATCCCGCTCGCGCGGCAGCGTGGGGTGAAGCGGCGCCGGGTTGGGTCGGATTGCTCAGCGATCACCCCGCGCTCCGAAGCCGGCCACCCGCGCACCGCGTTGATCGACGGTCGGCACGCAGCCGTAGCCCCCCGTTCATCCGTCTGTCTGAAATCGCCGCCTTGGGCGGTTTCGACTTCGCAGCGCGACCGGTCCGCCGCGCAGCGTTGAGGCGACTGACCTAGGCGACGTCGCTCAACCGGAGGTCTAGCGTGGCAGCACGGTCGGCGCCCGCGTTGTGGCGCGCGGACCCGATGTGTTCCTTG
Organism: uncultured Actinomycetes bacterium; assembly: GCA_963754705.1. Lineage (GTDB taxonomy): Bacteria > Actinomycetota > Acidimicrobiia > Acidimicrobiales > Ilumatobacteraceae > JAWKHV01. The sequence continues at coordinate 33,123 of CAVWGZ010000003.1, forward strand.
GTGTGTGACGGCGGCGAGACGAGCCAGATGCAACAGCCCTCTCCTCAGACGGTGATCCGGCCCCCCTCGAGGTGGGTACCGATCAACGCGCGCGAGGTGTGGGAGTTCCGCGATCTGCTCAAACGATTCGCGATCCGCGACCTCAAGCTGCGCTACAAGCAGACCGCGCTCGGCGTGATCTGGGTCGTGCTCCAACCGCTGCTCGCCGCCGGTGTGTTCAGCTTCGTCTTCGGTCGGATCGCCAAGCTCGACTCTGCCGGCGTCCCCTACTTCGCCTTCGCCTACGTCTCGATGACGTTGTGGACCCTGTTCTCACAGACCTTGACCAAGATCGCCGGGTCGCTCGTCGCCAACTCGCAGCTGATCTCGAAGATCTTCTTCCCTCGCCTCGTGCTCCCGCTGTCGACGGTCGGATCGACGCTGATCGATTTCGGGGTCGCCGCTGCGATCGGAGTGGTGGTCCTCGCCCTGGCCGGCGTCGCTCCCGGTTGGGCGATCCTCACCCTGCCGTTGTGGCTGCTGCTGGCGATGGCGATGGCCACCGGCGTCGGCCTCGCCGCTGCAGCGTGGATGGTGCCGTATCGCGACGTCGTCTACATGCTGCCGGTGGCGACCCAGCTACTGCTCTACGGCTCACCGATCGGCTACGCCCTGGCGGCGGTTCCCGACAGCGCACGGGCGATCGTCGTCGCCAATCCGTTGACCGGCTTGATCGAGGGCTATCGCTGGGCGGTGCTCGACACCCCGATGCCGTCGACCGGTTCGATCGGCTGGTCGGTCGGTGTCGCGGTGATCGCCTTGGTCGGCGGTGCGACCGTGTTCTCGCGCGGTGAGCGGAGGTTCGCCGATGTCATCTGACGTCGTCATCCGTGCCTCTGGGGTCGGCAAGTCGTACCGGATCGCGGCATCAGGAGCAGCAGATCACGCTGACCGAGCAGGTCCTCCATCGCCTGCGCCACCCGCTGCGGCGCGCCGCTGCCGAGCAGTTCTGGGCGCTGCGCGACGTCGAGCTCGAAGTCGCCCGCGGCGAGGTGCTCGGGATCATCGGACGCAACGGGGCGGGCAAGTGCGACGCTGCTCAAGGTGCTCTCGCGGATCACCCCGCCGACCACCGGGCGGATCGAGCTGTACGGGCGGGTCGGCAGCCTGCTGGAGGTCGGCACCGGCTTCCACCCCGAGCTGACCGGGCGCGAGAACGTCTACCTCAACGGCTCGATCCTCGGGATGCGCAAGCCGGAGATCGACCGCCAGTTCGACGAGATCGTCGCCTTCGCCGGCGTCGAACGGTTCCTCGACACGCCGGTCAAGCGCTACTCGAGCGGGATGTACGTCCGCCTCGCGTTCGCCGTCGCCGCCCATCTCGAGACCGAGATCCTGGTGGTCGACGAGGTCCTCGCCGTCGGTGACGCCGAGTTCCAGGAGAAGTGCATCGGTCAGATGCGCTCGGCGACCCGTTCCGGGCGGACGGTGCTGCTCGTCAGCCACAACCTGCCGGTGATCGAATCGATCGCCTCCCGGGTTGCGTTGGTCCATCAGGGTTCGCTCTCGGTCCACTCGACCGCCGACGGGTTGCATCGCTACGCCGAGTTGCGCACGACCAGCGACAGTGCCCGGCGGGTGATCGATCCGAGCGCCCCGATCTCGTTGCTCGACGTCTCGCTGCTCGATCAGGAGGCCGGTCGCCTCGACCGAACGGTGCGGGTGCGGGTGACCGCCGAGCTGCGCGATCCGGCGGCGCGATACGTCGCGTTCGGTGTGATCCTCTCCTCCGACGCCGGTGTGCCGGTGGCGACCGGAGTGTCGGTGGTCGAGCGTGAGTGTTTCGAACGCCAGCGCGGCACGGTCGTGCTCCGCCTGCCGCTCGACCGGCTCGCCGCCGGGCGATACACCGCCGAGCTCAACTGCGGGGCGTGGGCCACCGCCGAACATTGGGAGAAGCACGACGAAGTGGCCGACGCCTTTGCTCTCGACCTCCAAGCGACCCCGGGCGATTCGGTCAGTGACCGCCGCACGCATCCACACCACCACGGCTACCTCCGCCTGACGGAGATCGAGGTCGAGGCCTCCCGCTGGCCTGCTCCCGTAGCGTCGGCCCCTGCCGCGCCGACGACCGCCACACGCTGTACGGGCACGAGGACCCTCACCGCACCGACCCACGGCGTGAACGGCACGCCGACCAACGGCACCCCGGCGTACGGCACCCCGGTTACGGCACCCCGGTCACGGCACCCCGGTCCACGGCACGAACGGAACACCGGAGTCGTTGCCGCCGCCGACGGTCGGCACGGCCGCCAGGTCGATCAAGCGGTCGCGGTGGTGAACGCGCTCGATCGCCGACCGCGAGTCGTCGTCTGGTCCCCCTGGGGTCAGGTCGTGCGCGGCGGGATGCCGAACCTCGCCCGCAACATCGTCGCCGGGTTGCGACTCGTCGACGTCGACGCCGAACTGCTGGAGACCGCCGAGATCGACCTCGACGACGTCGATCTCGTCCACTTCCTCGGGCCGTCGGCAGAACAGATCCGCACCGTCCGTCGGGCGGGGGTGGCGGTGACCCTCAGCCCGCTGTACTGGCCGGCGGCCTACAACCTCAACATGCTCCCCGACGGCGGCTTCCCTCGCAGCTGGAAGGACCGCCTGCGTGACGCAGCCGTGTTCAGCAGAGCTGCGCTGCGCGACGACACCCTCGGCGCGAGCTACCGGCTGCTGGCCACCGACCTCGAGCGGATGCGGACCTACGAGTCGGTCGACCTGCTCCTGCCGAACTCGACCGGCGAGGCGGAGGCGATGCACGCCGACGTCGGGATCTCGACTCCCTCCGTCGCCGTCCCCGCCGGTGTCGATCCGGCGCTGTTCCCGATCAGCCCGCTGCCGTGGAGCGAGCGGTCCGGCATCGTCTCGATCGGCCGGTTCGAGCCGCACAAGAACCAGCTCGGGATGATCCGGGCGTTGCGCGACGAGCCGGTGACGGTGACCTTCGTCGGCCACGCCCATCCCGACCATCCCGACTACCTCGAGCAGTGCCGGTCCGAAGCTCCGTCGCACTGGAGGATCCTGGTCGGCGCCTCGCTCGCCGAACTGGTCGAGGTCACCCAACGCAGCCGGGTCCATCTGCTCGGCAGCTGGTTCGAGACCACCGGGCTGGTCAGTCTCGAGGCGGCACTGACCGGAGCGGCGGCGGTCAGCTCGAGCCGCGGCTATACCCGCTCCTGCCTCGGCGAGTGGGCGACGTACTTCGACCCGGCCGACGCTCCCGGCGTGCGCGGCGCCGTCCACGCCGCGCTGGCCCGGCCGCCGTCGGACAAGATCCCGTTGGAGATCGCCGAGCGGTGGTCGATCGAGGCCACCGGGCGGGCGATGCTCGATGCCTGGAGCGCCCATCTCCCGAACTGGCCGAGACCGCCGGCGGTGCTGCCACGACCGGCGACGCCTGCCGCCGGATGAGCGAACTGCCCGAACGGCCGCGTCGGGTGCTGCTGCTCGGACCGGTCGCCGGACGGGACCATCTCTCCGGCGACACGAGCTACACCGCTGCGCTGCTCGCCGAGCCACCGCCCGGCGTCGAGTACGTCGCCTATCCGGACGCGCTCGCGGACGGCCGATTGACGATCCGCGGCCGACGGGCCAAGCACGGCCGGCGGACACTGACCGACCGCTGGCTGCTGCCCGTGCGCACGCTCGAATCGATCGCCCGCCGCTCGGGGATGATGTATCGCGAGCCGAGCTGGTTCGTCTCGACCGAGCCGGGCGCGTTCGATCTGATCCACGCCCACCTGTTCGCCGTCCGCCAGATGGGCCCGGTGCAACTGCCGATCGTCTCCAGCTACGGCAATCCGCTGTCGCTGCTCTACGCCGTGCGCGAGCGCTGGTCGCCGCGTCACCTCGCCCTCGCCGACGCGCTCGAGCGCAGCTGGGACCGCGTGCTGCGGATCCACGATCCCGACCAGCACTGCCTCGCCTCCGGCGTCCAGACCGTCTACACCGAGCACTACCGCCAGCATCAGATCTCCCGCGGGATGACTGCCGAGCGGGTGCTCGTCGCCGGCACCGCCCTCGCCGGCGGAGCGTCGCCGGTGCGGCGCGACTGCGACGCCGGGGACGACGCACCGGTACGGATCGGGTTCGTCGGTCGCGACTTCCTCCGAAAGGGCGGCCCGGTCGCCGTCGCCGCCTTCGCCGAGCTCGCCCGCCGCCACCCCGAGTGGGAGTTCGTCGTCGTCACCGACCCGGACCGGACGATCGCGCTCGACCGGCTCGAACGCCACGGCGAACTCGCCCATGACCGACTGCTGGACGATGTGCTCCCTCGTCTCGACGTGCTGGTGTTGCCGACCGAGCTCGATTGTGGCGTCCCACTGACCCTGCTGGAAGCGTTGCAACGGGGAGTGTCGCTGGTCGTCAGCACCTGCCCCTGGCTCGATCCCCGCCTCGACGGTGCGGCCGTGCGTCGGGCGGACCAGCCGCACGCGGTCGTCACCGCGGTCGAGGATCTCGTCACCGCCGGCGACCGCCCGAGCCGCCGGCGAGCAGCACGAAATCTCCACGCCGAGCAGTTCGCGATCGACTCGCTCCATCGCGACCTGCTCGCCGCCTACGACCGAGCCGACGGCAGCGACGTCCCGCTCGGAACCAAGCGCCGGGTGCTGGTCGCCGGCCGGGCGAAGGAGCTCTCCGGTGCCCCGTTCGACGGGTTCGCCCTTCGCCAACGGGCACTGCTCGAGCTGCTCTGTCGGCACCACGAGGTCCACCTGCTGATCCTCGACCGAGACGGCGAGCCGCACGTCGAACTCGACCCGCTCGGGGTCGCCTCCTGCCAACGGATCGCCGTTCCTCGCCTCCCCGACAGCCGGCTCGACCGGTTGCTGGCGACCCGCGCCGCACTGCGCGAACCGCCGCTCGCCGACTGGGAGCGACGACTCGACGCCCACGCCGAGCGGATCGATCCCGAGGTCGTCGTCACCCTCGGACCATGGCTCGGGCGCGAGTTCCGTTCGCTCCACCGCGCCGGGCCGGCGATCCACTTCCTCGAAGAAGACCTCCAGCAGATGGCCGAGCTCGCCCCCCAATCGCCGCAGGCCCGCCTCCTGCGCACGGTGACCGGGGCCGCGCTCGCCCGACGCCGCTGGCAGCCGCGCCTGACGGTGGCGATCGGCCCGGCTGAGCAGGCCAACGCCGCCCGCTTCGCTCGTCGCGGGCGGGCAGAGGTGCTTCCGCTGACCCTCGATGTCGCCGAGTGGCCTCTCGCCGACGACGCCTCACCGGGCGAGGGAGTCGTCGTCGTCGGGGTGCTACGCGAGGCGCGCAACGCCGAGGGACTCGCCGCCGTGCTGGAGGAAGTCGAACGCCGCAGCCTGACCGAGCGGGTGCGGATCCGGCTGGTCACCGGGGCCGGGATCCATCCGATGCTCGAGCGATTCGTCGCCCTCGACTGGGTCGACACCGGGCCCGAGCGGGGCACCGTGTACGACGAGTACCGGCGGGCAGCGGTCGCCCTGATCCCGTCGTTCCGCTCGACCGGGGTGAAGACGACGATCCTCCAGGCCTGGTCCGCCGGCTGCCCGGTGGTCTGCTCCCCGGCGAGCGCGACGGGGGTCGCCGTCGCCGACGGAGACGGTCTGCTCGTCGGTGACGACGTGCCGGCGATCGTCGATCGACTGGTGGCGCTGCTCGACGACCCGCCGCTCCGTGCCGCCGTGGCGCGCCGCGGGTCGGAACTGGTCGCATCGCGCTTCGATCGGCGACAGATCGACCGCCGGACACTCGGACTGCTCGAGCAGCTCGCCCTCCGCCCGGGGAGGCGCTGAGCGTGCGCATCGCGGTGTTCGCCAGTTCGTACCATCCGCATCTCGGCGGGGTGGAGGAGGTCGTCCACCGTCTCGCCCGCGCCCATCACGCCCTCGGTCACGAGACGATCGTGATCACCAACCGGTGGCCGCGCGATCTTCCCCGGAACGACTCGCACGAGGGCGTCGCGGTCCACCGTCTGGCGCTGCGCGCCCCGATCGCGTCGCTCAAGTCGAAGGCGACCTATCTCGCCACCACCCGCCAGGTGACCGCCCAGGCGACCCGCCTGGTCGGCGACCACCGCGCCGATCTGGTCCACGTCCACTGCGTCAGCACCAACGCCCTCTACGCCTCGCGCGTCGCCCACCGGCTCGGCCTGCCGATCGTCGTCACCGCTCACGGCGAGCTGACGATGGACGCCGATCAGCTGTTCCAGCGCGACCTCCGCAGCCAACAACTCCTGCGCCGGATCGGCGCCGAGGCGAGCGCGTTCACCGCCTGCTCGGGCAAGACGCTCGCCGACGTCGAGGCCTTCCTCGGGACCCCGTTCGGAGCGCGGGGAACGGTGATCCTCAACGGCACCGACACCGACCTGTTCGGTTCGGCAGCGCCGGTCGTCCGCCCCCGGCCGTACGTGTTCGCCATCGGTCGGCACGTCCCCCAGAAGGGGTTCGACCTGCTGATCCGTGCCCTCGCCAGGGTGGAACGGGACGCCCCGCTCGATCTCGTCCTCGCCGGCGACGGCCCGGAACACGACGCACTGGCCAAACTCGCCTCGACCCTCGGGATCGGCGACCGGGTCGAACTGATCGGACGGATCGACCGTGGCGCAACCGCGGCGTGGATGCGCGGCGCAGCGCTGATCGCCCTCCCGAGTCGGGTCGACGAAGGGCTCCCGCTGGTCGCGATCGAGGCCCTCGCCTCCGGTCGCCCGCTGCTCGCGACCCGGTCGGGCGGGGTCGGTGAGGTCGCCACCGACGGGATCTCGGCGTTGTTCGTCGAGATGGGTGACGTCGATGCGCTCGCCGAAGGCATCCGCCGACTGCACGATGACCCGATGCTCGCCGCACGGCTCGGCGACGCCGGCCGACGCCGCGCCGCCGAGCTCGACTGGACAGCGGTCGCCGAGGAGTACGCCGAGGTCTATCGCCGCGTCCTCGCCGCACGGCCTGCCCGAAGTGGGCGATGACCAATGGCGATCGACCCGTCCCTTCCCGCATTCCTGATCAATCTCGACGAGCGCACCGATCGGCTGGCGACTGCGTCGGCGCGGATCGCTCGGATGGGGATCTCGTTCGAACGGATCTCCGCCTGCGATCCGGCGCGAGCCGAGGCGCTCGGGATCCGGGCCAGCTCGCCGCAGATGCGCCCGGGGGATACCGCCACCGTGGCCTCGCACGTCGTCGTCTATCGGACGATCGTCGAGCGCGAGTTGCCCTACGCCTTGATCCTCGAGGACGACATCATGTTCGGGGTCCGGTTCCCGTCCCGCTTCGCCGCCGGGTTCGCCGCCTTGCCCGCCGACTGGTCGATCTGGGCGGCAGGATCGGTCGACCTCGACCCGTTGCAGCGCCGCTCGGTGTCGAGCCTGGCCCGCTCGGTCGCCGGCCCGCTCGTGCCCGGTGCCGACCGGGTGATGGCTCTGCCGTTCCCCTCCGGCACCCACTGCTATCTCGTCTCGCTCGAGTTCGCCCGCCACGCCGCCGAGCATTTCCTCACCCCCCACCTGCCGATCGACGTGCTGATTCGCGATCACTCGGTCTGCCCGCCGTTCCGTGGGCGGTGCTTCGTCAGCCTGCCGTCCCTCGCACTGCAGGACCAGAGCCCGTCGTCGGTGACGATGCATCGCTCCGTCGCCGGCTTTCCGGCGTGGCGGCGGTGGATCGCGTGAGCAGCCCGCAGACTCGTCGCCGGTCAGGTGTGCGACGATGCCGACGACACCGGGACCTCGGCGGACCGGCGGGAGAGTTGAAATGGTGAGACTTCGACGGACGGTAGGACGAGCGCTGGTGCTCATCCGGCGAGCGGGCGACGACGCCCGGGCGATGGCCCGGCTCGCACGGCGCGAGGGGGCGTGGCGCGCCGTGTGGGCGTGCGGCCCGGCGGTGTTCGCCTGCCGCTACGCCCCGAGCGGACGTCACGTTCCGGTCTTCCTCCGCGGGATCGGCCGGGTCTCGCTGCGAGCGCGCAGCTCCGATTGGGATGTGTTCTCCCAGGTGATGATCAACGGCGACTACGACGCCGCGTTCGAACTGATCGACGACGCGCAGACCGCGCTCGACGGTGGCGCGAACATCGGCTTGGCGACTCTCGCCCTGCTGCGGAGATATCCGAACGTGGCGGTCGTCGCGGTCGAGCCCGACGCGGCCAACTACGCCATGCTCGAGCGGAACACCAGGGCACAGCGCGCCCGAGTCGCCTGCGTGCACGCTGCGATCTGGTCGCACGACGGCGAGATCCGGATCGAGCACGACTTCCGCGACGGTCGCGAATGGTCACGGCAGGTGAGCGAGCGCGGCGCAGGCGAGGTCGTTGCGGCGCGGACGATCGAGAGCCTTGCTGCGAGCAGCGGGCTGCCGGCGTTCCAACTCGTCAAGCTCGACATCGAGGGTGCCGAGACGGAGATCTTCACCCACAGCGCGGCGGGCTGGACCGATGGCGTCGAGTCGATGATCGTCGAGCTGCATCCGGACTCGCCGTTCGGCGATCCGCGGACCGGCTTCGAGTCGATCACCGAGGGTTGGTTGCGCGCCGAGTCCGGCGAGTACGTCGTCGCCCGTCGTGTCACCGCTCCCGCCGCCTCGACGCGGTCGTGAGGATCCCGGCCCGCCGTCATCGAACGCGATGCCGACACTCCGGGCGAACTGGTTGCGCCGAAGCGGGGGACGCACTGGCAACCGTTCTACGACCCACACGGTGATCGTCAGCTCCGTCGTGCGGCGAGCACCCGTCGATGGAGCCGTTCGACGCGTCGCCCGATCCGTTCGACGGAGAAGTCGGCAGCACGCACGACGGCGGCTGCGCCGAGCTCGGCCCGCCGCTCCGGGTCGGCGATGAGCTCGGCGATCGCGTCCGCGAGGGCATCGACGTTGCCGGGTTCGACCAGCACCCCGTTGACCCCGTCGGCGATGATCTCGGTCGGACCGCCGGCGTTGCTGGCGATCACGCATCGGCCGGCGGCCATCGCCTCGACGATCACCTGACCGAACGGCTCCGGCAGGACCGAGGCGTGGACGACCAGATCGACCTCGCCGAGCAGTGCGGCGACGTCGTCGCAGTGCCCGGTGAAGGTGACCTGTTCGTCGATCTCCAGCTGCTTCGCCAGATGGTGCAACTCGACGTCGTAGGCGTCCTCGCCGAACAGGGCGGCACCGACGATCATCGCCACCGCGTCGGTCCCCGCACACGCCTGGGCGAAGGCGCGGAGGAAGACGTCCTGACCCTTCCATGGGGCCAGCCGACCGACGATCGCGACCACCGGCCGGCTGACCGATCGCGGCGGTGAAGCGGTGAACCCGCTGATCGGATCGTGGATCACCTCGCGGTGTCGACTGCGCCGCCAACCGCTGCCGTCACCGAGCGTCGCCAGGGTCGCAGCGGAGTTGGCGATGATCGCATCGGGGATCAAGCGGGCGGCCAGCCGGACGAGGCGTACCGCCGGGCGCGGGAGATAGTCCTCGGCGATCCGGTCACGCACGTGCCAGACGACCGGCACACCGGCCGATCGGGCGGCGAGCCCGCCGTACAGCGCAGCCTTCAACGAGTTGGTCTGGACCAGATCGGGCTGGAGCTCGACCAGCCGCCGGCGCACGGCGACGACGTATCGAACCGTGCCGACCAGGGCGGCGAGCGGGAGCCTGCGGCCGCCGACCTCGCTCCGGTTGGTCTGCCGTGCCCGGGCAGCCATCGGCAGGATCTCGACCGTCGCCCCGGCCCGTGTGAGGTGGGCGACGATCGGGCCGTCCTCGCCGAGCACGACCCGGACGTCGGCCTCGGTCAGCCCGGGGAGCAGTCGGGCCAAGGCGATCTCTGCGCCCGAGGCGACGGCGGTGTGCCCGAGGATGACCAGTCGTCGGCGGTGCGCTGTCGACGGCGCCGACACCGAACGACCGCCGCTACGGGCGGCGGCGAGTACCTCGGCGAACTGCTCGGCGCGCTCCGTCCACGACGGGGGATCGCTCGGTGCCGGAGGCGGCGGCTGTTCGATCAGGGCGCGCAACCGGTCGGGGTACAGCGCCGGTCCGGCGGTCTCGATCGCACCGCCGAGGCCGACGAAGCCGCTCACCGGCGTCGCCAGCGTCGGTCGTCCGACCGCTGCACACTCGTACGCCTTGATCGGATCGAGGCTGAGGGTGAACGGCGAGACCACGTGCGGAACGATGATCACCTGCGCGTGCTGGAGGTAGCCCGGCACGTCGGCATACGGGCGCGGTCCGGCGAGGGTGACGTTCGGGCAGCTCGCCAGCAGCTCGGTGTTCGCCGCCCCGAGCAACTGTGGGCCGACGAGGACGAACCGGACGTCGGGAAGCGCGGTTGCGCAGCGGACGACCAGCTCGACGTCGATCCGGTCGTCGTGGAGGGTCCCGACGTAGACCGCCAACGGCCCCAGGGGCAGGTCTGCCGGGCGTGGCCGCGGGCGTCGGAAGTGGCCGACGTCGACCCCGTTGGGGATCAGGACCACCGGGCGGATCGGAGCGCGGCGGCGTTCGAGCTCGGCGGAGCAGACGACGACTTCGTCGGCGATGTCGAGCATCACCCGGTCGAGGACGCGGCGCCGTTCGATCTCGCGTGCACTGCCCGCTGCGTCGAGCCAGTCGTCGGTGATGTCATAGATCGCCGGGCATCCGCTCCGGGCGACCAGCCCGGCGTAGGTGTTGTCGTTGACCCAGCGCGTCGCCGAGCCGAATCCGAGCTGCTCGATCGCCGCCGTCACCCGCCGTTCGAGGCCTCGGTCGACGAACGGCCAGACCGCCCGAGGGAGCAGCTTGCGCGGTCGGTACCGCAGCACCCGATCGAGGCCGGGGACCGGTTCGACGGCGATCGTGCCCGGGCGCGGCAAGCGGCGGAAGCGGCGTGCGTCGTGCAGCAGATCGCGCACCGGGTCGACCCACAGCACCTCGAGCGCCGGGTCGAGCCGGAGCAACTGCTCGACGAGCAGCTGGTTGCGTCGCCAGATCTCGTCCCACGGCTCGAGCGAGAACACGACCAGCCGTCGTTGCGGCTCGGACGGTGGGCGCGGAGGGGTTCCGACCGTTGTCGGATGACGGAGCAGGAGCCGCGCCGTGCGGCGGATCTGGCGGGCGCGTACCGAACCACGGGGATCACCGGAGCGGAGCACACGTAGCGCCGGCCAGCGCAGCGACGACCCGACCAGTCCGGCGAGACGATAGGAGAGCAGCGCCGCCGGCGAGCCGTGGTCGTGGACGAAGCGGTCGCCGCCGGCGGCGAAGTGCTCGGCGACCAGCTCGCTCGACTCGCGGCCCGACGCGCCGCCGACGTGGAGGCAGATCGCGTCGTGGGCGAGCTCGACCCGCCATCCGGCGCGCTCGGCGCGGGCGCAGAGGTCGGTCTCCTCGCCGTACAACCAGTACGCCCGATCGAACCCGCCGAGCTCGTCGAGCACGGCCCGGCGGACGAGGAAGCAGGCGCCGACGACGAAGCCGCCCTGCGGTTGCCACCACCGCAACCGGTCCAGCCCGAGCGCCTCGCGCCACTGCCCGCCGGCAGACGGGTAGGGCCACAACGTCCGTTGCCGGCCGCCGTCGATGTTGCGCAGCGAACCGCCGACGATCCCGACCCGCGGATCGGCGAATCGGCGGAGCATCGACTCCAACGCCCCACGGGTCAGCTGTGCATCCGGATTGAGGAACAGCACCGCCGGGGCGGCACCGAGCGCCGCGCCCTGGTTGGCTGCCGCACCGAAGCCGATGTTGACCGTGTTCTCGACGACGGTCGCACCGAGGCGGCGGGCGATCTGCGGGCCGTCGTCGTGCGAGTCGTTGTCGATCACGATCGGTCGGGTCGCGTGACGTGGCAGCGAAGCGAGGCAGGCGGCGATCGTCTCCGCCGATCGATGGGTGACGACGACGACGTCGACGTTCATCGGCAGACCTGGCGGTAGAGCTGATGGTGGGCGGCGGCGACCGAGGTCCAGGCGAACTGTCGGGCGTGGTCGAGCGACGCCTCGGCGAGCTTGCGCCACTGCGCCGGTGAGCTGCGCAACTCGTCGATCGCCGCCGCCCACGCCGACGGCTGGTCCTCGGGCAGGACGATCCCTGCGTCGCCGGCGACGTCGGGGAGCGATCCGCTGTCGGCGACGATCACCGGGATCGCGCAGGCCATCGCTTCGGTGACCACCCGCCCGAACTGCTCGACCCATCCGGGGGTCGTCCGCGACGGCACGGCGAGCACGTCGATCTGCCGGTACGCCTCCGGGAGCTCGTCGTGGGTGATGTAGCCGTGGCGGACGACCCGCCCGGCGACGCCGGCTGCTTCCGCCCGGGCGACGAGTTCGGCGGCGTCCGGACCGTCGCCGAACAGCTCGAGCTGCACGCCGTCGTCGAGCAGGGCGAGCGCCTCGATCAGGGTGCCGACGCCTTTACGATGCTCGAGCCGCCCGACATAGCCGACACGGAACGGTGATCCGGGCGGATCATCGAACGCCCGTGGGGTGAAGCGGTCGAGGTCGATCCCGAGCGGGATCGTCGCCACGACACCGGTGAGGCCCTTACGGCGGAAGATCTCTCCCGCCTCACGGTTACAGCAGTACGCGCCGGCGGCGGCGCGCAAGGCGAGCCGTTCGATCCACCGGAACGGTGGGGGGAACCGCTTCTCGAGGTTCTGGGCTCCGTAGAAGACGATCGGTGCCCGGCGGGCGCAGAGCCGACGGAGCACGAGCAGCTCGAGCGCGACGAGGCTCGCCGGTTCCTCGTGGACGTCGATCACGTCGACGGGCGCGAGGCGCAGCGCCCGCCAGATCGGCCGGGGATCGATCACGAACCGGTAGGGATGCCGGCCGATCGTGCGTGCGCCGATGACGAAGTCGTCGGTCCCTGGGTCGAGCTCGACCTCGGCGCCCCCTTCGTTCCAGCGCTGCGCGTCGATGTGGGTGACGTCCACACCGCGGGCGCGGAGCTGTCGGTCACGCTCACGCCACTCCGACACCACGCCCGCGTGGAAGACCCGCACAACCCGCACCCAGCGGACGGTACCAGCGGCTCAGCGTCGGCGGAGGTCGAGGTAGCAGCGCTCCAACGCCGCGCCGTGGGCGGCGAGCGAGAACTCGCGCTGCTGCCGGGCGCGCAGGCGGGCACCGATCCGGCGTCGCCCGTCGAGATCGCCGGCGAGGGCGCGCAGCAGCGCGCCGGCGGCGCGGTGGTCCCCGGGAGCGAACAACAGCGCCGGTTCGTCGCCGAGCAGCTCGCGATGGGCGCCGCCGTCGGCGGCGATCACCGGGAGACCGGCGGCCATCGCCTCGAGCACCGACAGTCCGAACGGCTCGCCCGCCGGGCTGGCGAGCTGGAGCGAGGCGCGCGCTCGTAGCGTGCCGACGTCGCTGCGTCGCCCGAGCCACTCGACGCTGCGCTCGATGCCCAACGAGCGAGCGAGCAGTTCGAGCTCGACGCGCAGGGCACCGTCACCAGCGACCTGCATCGTCCATCCGTCGTCACCGAGGCCGCTGGCGTGCCAGGCGCGCAAGGCGACGGCGGTGTCCTTCTCCGCTTCGAGCCGCTGGATCACGACCACCGTCGTCGAGTCCAGGTCAACGGCGGGCGCGCTCGGTAGACCATGGGTGACGACGGTCGACGGTCCTTCGATCCGCCCGGCGACGAACTCCGAGATGGACACCTCGGCATGGTCGACGCGGTTGATCACCGCTGCGCTCAACCGGCCGGGCAGCGAGCTGCCGCGGTGCTGGGCGAAGTGACGGGTGGCGACGATCGGCGCCCGCAGCCGCGGCCGAGTGAGGACGGCAGCGAGCTCGGCGGCGGTCATGTGGGCGTGGACGACGTCGACCGCGCCGACCCGGACGAGGGCGAAGACCGCGGCGGCGACGCTCCCGCCCGGGGCCCAGCCGACACCGATTCGGCCGAGGGCCTCGGTCATCGTCGCCTGCTCGCCGCCGATCACGCTCAGGTGGTGGCCGCGCTCGCGCAGGGCTTCGACGGTGAGCAGCACCGAGCGCTCCGCGCCGGCGAAGTTGTCGGTGCAGATGACGTGGACGACACGCATCGGCTCCGGCATCGGATGCAGCGTAGGGGCGGCTCCGATGCCGACCTCGTCGCTCCGGACACGACGGGTATCGTGCTCGCGTGGCGGAGCGGACGACGGTGCGGCGGGTGCTGGTGATCGCCGGCATCGTCGTCGGCGTCGTCGCCTTCCAGGTCGCGGTCGGTCGGCTCCTCGCCTACGGCAGCCGGCGCGAGGCGGCGATCGTGTTCGCCGGGTTCGCTGCGATCGTCGTTTCGCTGCGGTCGCCGTCCTGGCTCGGGGTGGCGGTGTTCCCCGCCGTCTACCTCAACCGCCGGCTCGGCGTCGGTGGCCTCGACCTGTCCTACGCCGACGCCGCACTCGTCGCCGGCTTCGGCGCCTGCATCTACGGGGTGCCCTGGAACAACCCCTGGCTCAAGCGGCTGGCGCTGGTGTTCGTCGGCTATGTCGTGATCCTGTTGTTGGCGGTGATGACCGTGCCGACCGAGCGGGCTGTGCTCGAGCTCGGCCACCGGGCATTCCTCGTACTCGGCGCGATCTGCGTCGGGGGAGCGGTCGCTCGCGCCGGGGCGTCCAAGTTCGCCCTCCAGCTGTACGTGCTCGCCTCGACCGCGGTCGCGCTGGAGGCGATCCGCGAGACGTTGGCCTCCGACGGTTTCGTCGCTGCCCATCCGTGGGAGATCAACAAGAACGCCGGCGGGATCCTGATCGCGATGGCGATCGTCGTCCTCGTGGTCGCCCGCGAGCACGTCGGGCTGTGGCGCCCGCTCGGCAATCTGATCCTCGCCGCGCTGTTCGGTGGGATGCTCGCCTGCCAGAGCCGCGGCGCCGCCGCCGCGCTCGGCATCGTCCTGGTGCTCTCGGTCGTCCGCCTCCGCAAACGCCACCTGCTCGTCCCCCTGCTCGGAGTGATCGCCCTCGGGGTGATGGCCCAAGCGACGCTCGAGCAGGAGAACGAGGACGAGGTCGCCAGCCAGTTCAACTCGGTCAACGTCCGCGTCGCGACCTACGAAGAGACGTTCGAGTTGTGGCGCGAGCACGAGATCGCCGGGGTCGGGATCCGTTTCTGGAACGACCCGACGGTGACCGGTACCTACGCCGGAGGTGAACCGCACAACCTGTTCATCTCCGCCCTCGGAGAGACCGGGGTGATCGGCGCGATCGGGGTCAGCTGGTTCATCATCGGCTCGTGGTGGGTGCTCCGAAAGCGGAACGACACCCTCGGCGTCTGCGCCCGGTACGTCGTCATCGCTCAGGTCGTGTCCGGTCTCGCCGATATCTATTGGCGGGCTGGTACCGGAACGCTGCCGTGGTTGATCGTCGGTCTGGCGATCGTTCACGGAGAGGAAGCGGACGATGACGCGATCGTGGCAAGTGAGCCGACAAACGCACTCAGCGTTGCTGTGATGAGCTGATCGGCCTACTCATTTCACCCGTCGCCGGGGAGAGCGGTTGACCTGGCAGAGCTACGCTTTGTGACGGTGCGCGGCGGCGTTGTCGCAGGTTTCGGATATGTGTGAACGAGAGATGAACAGGGCCTCGACGGCCGGGCGCTCGTCGGGTCCATAGATCTCATCGACGGCGTGAGGCGGAAACGATGGCGGCGGGAAATGTAGCTCCGGCATTACCGGCTATTCGGGCGCCCGAGGTCCCATGGACGCCGCGCGGGCGGGTCGCGTTGGTCCACGACTACCTCTCCGAGCGCGGCGGCGCGGAGCGGGTGGCGATCTCGTTGACCCGCGCCTTCCCGATGTCGCCGATGTACACCTCGGTGTTCGACGAACGCCTCTACCCGGAACTGCGAGCGGCCGACATCCGTCCGTCGCTGCTCAACCGCTCGAAGACCCTGCGCGAGAAGCACCGACTCGCCCTGCCGCTGCTGCCGACCGCGTACAACCGTCTCGATCTCGATGCCGACGTGGTGATCTGCTCCTCGTCGGGCTGGGCCCACGGCGTGCACACCGACGGGATCAAGGTCGTGTACTGCCACAATCCGGCGCGTTGGCTCTACCAACGCGGCGACTACGGGCGGACCAAGCGCCGCTACCGGCTTGCCGCCGCCGCCTTCGCCCCGTTGCTCGTCCGCTGGGATCGGCGGGCCGCCGAATCGTGCGCCCGGTACCTGGCCAACTCGACCGCTGTCGCCGCCCGGATCCGCACGCTGTACGGGATCGAGGCGGAGGTGGTCCCGCCGCCGACGACGCTCGACGTCCACGCCGCCCAGACCCCGGTCGCCGGGATCGAGCCGGGGTTCGTCCTCGTGGTCGGTCGACTGCTCGGCTACAAGGGGGTGCAAGAAGTCGTCGAGGCCTTCTCCTTGCTGCCCGGGGAGCGTCTCGTCGTCGTCGGCGAAGGCCCGTTGCGCTCGACGTTGGAGGACGACGCGCCGTCCAACGTGAGCTTCACCGGATGGGTCGCCGAGGACGAACTGCGCTGGTTGTACGCCAACAGCGCGGCCCTGGTCAGCGCCAGCCGGGAGGATTTCGGTCTGACCCCGGTCGAAGCGGGGCTCTACGGCAAACCGGTCGCCTTGCTCCGAGCCGGAGGATTTCTTGACACGACCGTCGAGCACGAGACCGGGCTGTTCTTCGAACAGCCCGATCCGTGGGCGATCGCCGAGGCCGTCCGGCGGGTGCTCGCCGAACGGTGGGATCCGGCGAGGATCGGCGAACTCGCCGGACGCTATTCGGAAGCCGGGTTCGCCCGCAGGCTGCAGCAGATCGTCGACGAGCACACACCGTGACGCTGTTGCACGTCCGAGGCGCGGGTAGTGGTCGTCTTGACCGGCGTACACTTCGTCGCACGTTCGAGCGGGTCAGCACAGGCGAGGTGTGATGGACAGGTCAGTGGCGATACGCCGCGTGTTGTCCGCTGCCAAGAGGCAGTGGTGGGTGGTGCTCCAAGCAGTCGTGATCGTCGGCCTCGTCGCCGGATGGACGGCGAAGCAGACTCCTGAGAAGCCCTACGAGACAAATGCCTCGTTCCTCGTCAAGCCCGTTGCGTCGGACGGCTCGGAACAGGTCAGCGACATCAAGACCTTTTACCTCGCGACCTCACGGGTACTCAAGGGTGAAGTGGTCGCCGGCGAGGTCGCCGCCGCCCTGCCGCAGTACGCATTGTCCCCGCAGCAGGTGACGGCGATGGCGTCGCTGTCGATCGATGTCGCCGAGGGCAGCGTCACCGTGTTCGCCAAGGGCGACGACCCCGCAGTCGTCACCGCCGTCGCCAATGCCTACGGCTCCGCCTACGCGACGATCACCACCCGCGATCGCTCGACAGCGCTGGAGGCGCGCCGGGCCGAGCTCGAAAAGGGTGTCGCCGACGCCAAGACCGTCTACGACCAGCGCGCCCTCGACATCATCAATGCCGAGACGCTCGGCCAGGACGTCGGTGCGCTGACCGCCGACCGCAACCTCGCACTGAACCAGTACACGACGCTGTCGACCCAGTATCAGCAGCTGCTGACCCAGATCGCCACCCAGCCGCGGGTGATCGAGCTGCTCCAGTCGGCTCCGCCCGCCGAGCGGCCCCCGCTGCCGAGCGTGCCGCTGCGAACCGCGATCGGCGCCTTCGTCGGGTTGGTGATCGGTCTCGGTCTGGCGTCGCTGCGCGAGACCCTCGACGACAAGCTGCGCAGCAATGACGACGCCAACGCAGCGACCAACTCGCAGGTGATCGCCGAGCTGCCCAAGAGCGGCAAGCGGATCGAAGGGACGCTGCCGGTCGTCGTCGAACCCCACCGCAGCTTGGCCGAGTCGATCCGCTCGCTGCGCACCACGATCCGCTTCCTCGGCGTCACCGAGCCGATCCGCTGCGTCGCGATCACCAGCCCGGCGCCGGGGGACGGCAAGTCGATGGTCGCCGCCAACCTCGCCGCCGCCTTCGCCCTCGCCGGTTCCCAGACCGTGCTCGTCTCCGGCGATCTCCGTCGGCCATCGATCGATCCGTTGTTCTCCGCATCCGGCGAACTCGGCATGTCCGACCTGATCCTCGCCCGCGAGCAGAGCCACCGCGATCTCGGCGGCAGCCGGTCGCACGACCGACCGACCGTCGACGTCAACGTCGAGGACTACCTCTCCGAGACGTCCGTTCCCGGCTTGCGTCTGTTGCCGGCCGGGACGCCGGTCGCCAATCCGGCCGAGCTGCTCGGCTCGCCCCGCCTGCCGATGGTGATCAAGGACCTCGTCGGACTCGCCGACATCGTCATCGTCGACTGCCCGCCGGTGGTCGTCGCCGATGCCGTCGTCCTCGCCAAGGTCGCCGACGGGGCGATCATGGTCACCTCCCGCAACCGGTCACGGCGCCGTGCGATGCGCTCCGCGGCGGAGCGGCTGGCCCACTCCCGGGCCAACCTGCTCGGTGTCGTCGTCAACCGGTCGGGAGCAGAACGCAAGTCGGCGTACGGGACGTACCGGGCGGTGCACACCCCGGAGGCGGCCGCCAAGCGCAGCGCGCTCGAGTCGTCCCGCCGATCCGACTGAGCCGTCGCCGTGCGGGCGCCGGTGGTTCGGCAACCCCCCCAGGTGCTGCCCAAGGATGTGCGGGTCGTCGAAGGGCGGGTGACGCTCGCCGGTGCGGTCGTCCGCCAACCGACTGCGCTCGTCGTCCGCCCGGGAACGACGGCGACCGTCGTCTCCTGCGAGCGGGCGGTGTTCCTCGCGCCGTTGCACCTCGGACCGGGGGTCAGCGTTGCCCGCTGCCGGTTCGGCGACGCCGTCGGCCTCGACCAGCTCCGTTTCAGCACCCGCTCGTTTCGCCGCGCCAACGGCCGGTGGATGGTGCGCGACGGCAGCGAGCACACCTATCGGAGTCTGCGACGGGCAGCCGAGCGGTCGCGCCTGTTCGATGTCGCCGCCGACTTTCACATCGGTGAGCTCGAGGCCCGGCGAGCGACGAGCCCGCCGGTGATCGCTGCCCTGCTCCGCTGCTACGGCCTCGTCGGCGGCTACGGCCACCGCCCGCTGCGCCCGTTCCTCAGCTGGCTGATCTGGAGCGCGTTCGTCGCCACGATGATGACCACCTGGCCCGATCGGTTCGTCGGCGGCGGTCGCCAGATCGGCGGCGCGTGGGTCGACGCCGATCACTGGTTCGGTGTCTACGTCAAGTTCGTGCTGCGGATCTCGATCGCCGTGTTCGCTCCGATCGAGTACGGCGATCTGCACACCGATGCGTTCGCGCTGTTGATCACCGCCCGGATCGTGACTGTCGGGTTGTTCGTGATGACCGCGATGGGCGTGCGTTCCCGCCTGCGTCGCTGACGCCTCTACGGCGCGTCGTCAGCCGGTGAGGACGAGGCGGCACGCAGCTCGTCGCGCAGGGCCTGCAGCTCCTCGAGCAGTTCGGCGTGCGTCGAACCGGCGGTGGCGTCGATCGTCGCGCTCGACGGTCAGCTCACCGAACGCCGAATGGATCGACCGTTCGACGGCCTCCTGGTCGAGCTGCAATCCATCGGCAGAGTCGTAGGCCGCTGCGGCGCGGCTGGTCAACGCCCGAGCGGCGTCGGCGGCCTCGACGATCAAGTCGTGGTGGGTCGACAGCCGGGCGACGAGCTCCTCGGCGGAGCGGAGCGTCGCCGTCGTCTGCGGGTCGGCGACGCCGAGATCGACGAACTGATTGGTGAGCTGTGTGGTCTGCTGCGCCAGGCGCCACGCCGCCGATTCGGTGTTCATGCGGCGGCGAGTGGGATCGGGTGATTGCTGGTCGGCGGCAGCAAGGGAACGCCGGTCGGCGGCGGGAGGACATCGCGCCGGACGTCGACCACCCCGAGTTGTGCCTGCTCGTACAGCCCGACCGAATCCTCCAGTGACGCACCGGCGGCGGTGACCGTCGCCAGCGCGCCCTCCGCGTCGACCCGGAGGGCGACGAACCGGTTGCGCAGTTCGTCCAGTGCCACGCCAGCGGCTGCATGGCGAGCGGCGGCGTCGTGCAACCGGCGGGCGGTCTCTTTCGTCGCCGTCAGGGCGGTGCGCAGCCGATCGTGATCCGACGTCGCCCGTTCGCGCACGGCGACCGTGCGCCTGACGAGGGCGAGATCCGCTCCGGTGGTGATCGCAGCCGTGCGTTCGGCCGCCTCGAGGAGTTGCTCGACGGTGTGCAGTCGGCGGGACATCCGCTCGACCGCGTCGGTCGCCGCCGCGATCGCAGTGCTCAAGGTCCGTTCGGTGGAGGCCCGCTCGGCTTCCAACCGGGCGACGGTTTCGAGACCCAACGCCACCCGACGGGCGGCATGGAGCAGATCGAGGGTCGTCGCCCGCTGTTCACGACGGGCCGATGCCTCGGCGGTACGGGCGAACACGGTCCATTGCGCCAGCGCCTCGTCGAGCGCCTGGGACACCGCCTCATGCCTCGCTGCGTCGGTCATGCGTGCAACTGCTCCGTCATCCGATCGAGCAGTTCGGTCACCTGCGCCCCCAGCCCGCCGCGCCGGTCGTCACCGTTCGCTGCGGTGTACGGGGTGAAGGTCGTGCTCGCCTGGGTGTGCGAATCGAACAGCAACGCAGCGCTCGCCCGTCCGTTGCCGCCGACCAGCGTCGAACCGCGACTCGAGCGGACGAGGGCGAAGCTGTCCTCCTCCGCCACCCGGGTGACGATCCGGTGGCGGAACTCCTGATGGACCACCGAATCGGCGATCACCGTCCGCAGCGTCGACATCGACGAGGCGGCGAGGACGACGTGGACCCCGACCGCCGGGCCCTGCATCAGCACGTAGCGGAGCTCGAGCCCGGCCGGTGAATCGGTCACCCCGTTGGTCGTCGGGACCCGGCCGAGGATCGGCACCCGCTCCGGCTCGAGCACGACCAGCAGCACCGTCGGTGCCCGCTCGAGCTCCTCGTCGGGCAGCTCCCGGCGCCGACCGACCTCGGCGCCGACTGCGCTGATGAACCGCGCCGTGTCTTCCCCGCTGCGGGTGAAGTGGCACGGGACCTCGAGCTGCGCCATCCGTCGGACGAGTTGTTCGGTCAGGTCGCCGCCGGCCATCGCCGTCGGGCCCCGGTCGGCGAGCCACAGCTCGATCTCGTTCGGACGGCCGGCGATCACCGTGCTCGTCAACATCCCGGTGACCGCCCCGGCGCGCAGCTGCGCTCGCGCATCACGATCAGCACGTTCTCCGTCGGCCGGCGGCGGAGCACGAGATGGGCCTGGCCGTAGAGCTGCTCGGACTGGCCGAGGAAGAACAACCGCGGCCGCTCCTCGTCGATCCAGTCGTCGATCCCCAACCCGCCGTTGAGCGGCGAGGTCCGGGCGAACTCGCGCAAGGCCTCCGGGCTGCGCAGCTCGCCGCGATCCACCAGCCGGGTGAGATGCGGATTGTCGACCAGCTGTGGCTGGGTGGCGCCGTTGAGCACGTAGTTGGAGCCGGTGGCGATCCCGCGCTCGTGGGCGGAGTGGGCGAGCGAGGCGATCAGTTCGTCGCGCCGGGCAGCGGGGAGCGAGGCGACCTGGACGGCGATGTTGCCGTCGTCGTGTCCGCGCATCGTGTTCGCCACGGCCCGCCGCGGTCGGTCGCAGACCCGGTGGACGAGGCGCACGCCGTTGATCCCGAACTCGTCCCGCCCGAGCGAATCGCCACCGGCGAGCTGCATCGCCACCCGCAGATCGAACTGTTCGAACAAGCGTGTCCGGTGGAGCGGCCCGGCGCCGTCGAACCGGCTGCCGCCGAGCAGGAGGTGGACTCCGGCCCGATCGGCGAGCTCGAGCAGGCGGGCGAGGTCTGCCGTTGCGGCCTCCTCGCTGTCGTCGACGAACAATTGCTCGTAGTCGTCGATGATCGCCAGGATCCGTGCCGAGCTGCTCATCGGGTTCAGGGCCGGCCGCGCCGACCACCGGTCGACGCCGCGTCGGCCGAGCTCGGTGATCCGCCGGTCTGCCTCGAGGCGGAGCTCGTGGAGCACTTGGCGGGCTTGATCCGGTGACGGCCGGAGAGCGACGACCTCCGCCTGCGGGGCTCGCGCCCAGGGCGCGAAGGCGGACGATTCACCCTCGACGAGGTACAGCCGCAGCTCGCTCGGCGAGTAGCGGATCGCCAGGCCGGCGAGCAGGTCGTCGAACAGGTTGTGACGTTCCTCGGCGTTGCCGGCGATGACGATCCCGTGGGCGCAGGTCCGGGCGAGCTCGGGGTCGGTGCCGAACCACAGGTCGTAGGCCTGGTCGGCTGCGGCGCGACCGATCGGGGCGGCGAACACCTCCTCCGCGCTGTCCTCCCACCACTCCTGCGGGGTGATGTCCTGCACGTCGTCCCATGCCACCGCCGCGTCGCGTCGCGGGCTGGCGGCGATCCGCTGGAAGACGACCTCGAGCACGCTCCCCGACGGGGCAGGGTCGGGAACGAGGTCACCGTCGGCGCCCTCGAGCTCGACCGGCGTGCCGCCGAGGTCGATCACCGTTGCGCCGAGCTCGGTGATCGAGTCGCACAGGGCCGCTCCGTCGGCGGTCTCCAGGTCGATGTGGATGATCAGGTGGATACCGGCCGCCGGCCCGCGAGTGGCCAGCTCCTGCAACGCCTGTGCGGCCCGGGCGTCGTAGCCGTGGGGATAGGAGGCGGCGAGGACGAACTGTTGGCTCTCCGCCAACCGCAGCGACAACGGCACCTCTTCGAAGCTGCGATGGTGTCGATCGAGGTACGAGGTCTCGATCCGGACCAGATCGCCGACCACCTCGTCGAGGGTGCGCTGGACCTCGTCGAACCCGAGCAGCACCCGTTCCAGCCGCTTCGACATCGGGAATGTCGCCCCCCGGTGGACCGGGTCGAGCAAGGCCAGGCGGGCCTGGCGTGGAAAGCAGGCGACGGCGCGCATCGCCAACGAGGCGAGCAGGTCTCGCGTCCGCGAGGTGCTCCTCGGCGGAACGGCTGACGAGCAGCAACGGGGCGCTCTGGCCGTCGACCGGGACGACCACCGGCAGCTCCAGCGTGGCCGACGTCTCGCGGTCGAACAGCGTGCCGACGCGCAGTTCGGGAACCGTCGCGGTGCTGTCGGGCGACCAAGTGGCCCATCGCTCGACCGTCCACGGGGCGTGCTCCGGGCGGCTCGCCGTCGCACCGAGCTCGCTCAGCTGGCTGCCGTTCTCCTCCAACGCCAGCTGCAGCTCGACCTCGGCGCGTGCGAGCAACTCCTCGCCGCGCATCGCGTGGGTGCGCAGTTCGCTGCGCAGCTCGCCGAGTTGGAGCTGCTGCGCGGCGAGCAGCGCCTCCTGGCGGCGGACGCGGTACTTCCAGAACGCGGTCATCTCCTCGTTCCCATCCCGGCGCGCTGGAGCGCCTCGATCTCGGCGTCGAGCTGGCGAACGCGTGCAGCGGTGGTGACGAGCTGCCGGCGGGCCCCGTCACCCGGTGCTGCGGCGACGATCGGCGCAGCGCCGGGGCGCGTGCCGGCGCGTTGACCGGAGCGGGAGAACAGCTGGCGCATCTCGGCCAGCGAGGCCCGCTCGTCGAGCAGTCCGACCCGTTCGTCGAGCAGGGTGGCGGCGACCGACCCGAAGCCGTGCGGGAGCCGCAGACCCCGTCCTCGTCCATCCTGTTCGCGCCCAGGCGACGACAACGACATCTCCGCCCTGTTCAGCTCTTCCATCGGCTCCACTCGCTCGCCCGAGGCCGTGTTCCCGACTACCTCACCCCCCGATTTACCCCATCGAGAACGTGCCAACCGGGAGCACGAGAGACTTGATTCGGATGGCCTAGGCCGAACGTCTGTGATCCGCGTGGAGGGCGACACACCGGCGTAGTTGCGTGAACGGCGTTGATCGGCAGGTCGTGTCCCGCTCACCGTGCGTGCTCGCTCCGTCAACCGCCAGAGCCAGGGAACCATTGGGCCGGATCGCTCCCACCGTCAATGTTTCGTCGTGTCGCGCTCAAGTCGAGGGCAGTGCGCGGTTGATTCGTCGCTGACGGTGCATTTGTCGCATCAGGTCCAGAAGTGATCGTCGTATTGATCCTCCGGGCCGGACGACTGGCGATGCTTTCGACCTATTCATCTCGGTCGAATCGAGTCGTATTGTTTCTTTCGCGAATCTCTGTTGCATCGGCGTCTGGCTGTGCGCGCACCGACAACGCCGTTGAGCGATGTCGCCGATCTGGTTCACTTGCAGCGTGCGCGTCTCTGCCCGATCCGACTACGCCGTGCGAGCGATCACCGTGCTCGCCGCGGTCGGCGAAGCCGAGCGGACCACCCGAGCGGTGAAGGCCGAAGAGATCGCCGCGGCGCAGGGCATCCCGCTCAAGTTCCTGCTCGAGATCCTCCGCGAGCTGCGCAACGACGGCATCGTCCGCAGCCACCGCGGCTCGGTCGGCGGGTACTCACTCGCTCGCCCGGCGACCGAGATCACCGTCGCCGACGTGCTCCGTGCCCTCGACGGCCCGCTGGTCACCGTCCACGAGACGAGCCTCGGCGAGCTCAGCTATCCCGCTCCGGCCAACGAACTGGTCGACGTGTGGATGGCGATGCGCACCGCCCTGCGCTCGGTGTTCGACGAGGTCACCGTCGACCAACTCGCCCGCGGGGCGTTGCCGGCGGGGGTGCGGCGGATGGCCGCCGAGTACCGCAAGTCGACCGAACGCAGCTGAGCGCGGCTGAGCGCGGTGGCGGATCGCCCGACTCGACAATCGCTCACCTACTCCACTATTCTGGTGGAGTAAGTAGCGTTTCACAGCGACAGCCACACCATGCGACGAGGTGCCGGATGACCACCGCCACGACCGCCAGCTACGAGCTCGCCCACCTGCGAGCGCTCGAAGCCGAGTCGATCCACATCATCCGCGAGGTCGCAGCCGAGTTCGAACGGCCGGTGCTGCTGTTCTCCGGTGGCAAGGACTCGATCGTGATGCTGAGGATCGCCCAGAAGGCCTTCTGGCCGGCGCGGATCCCGTTCCCGGTGATGCACGTCGACACCGGGCACAACTTCGCCGGAGGTGATCGAGTACCGCGACCGGCGGGTCGCCGAGCTCGACCTCAAGCTCGTCGTCGCCTCCGTCCAGGACGACATCGACGCCGGCCGATCGGTCGAGGAGACCGGACCGAGGGCGTCGCGCAACCGGCTGCAGACCGCCACCTTGCTGCGCGGGATCGCCGAGAACCGCTACGACGCCGTGTTCGGTGGCGGACGCGCGCGACGAGGAGAAGGCGAGAGCGAAGGAGCGGGTGTTCTCCTTCCGTGACTCGCACGGCCAGTGGGATCCGAAGAACCAGCGGCCGGAATTGTGGAACCTGTACAACGGCCGGCTACCGCACAGGCGAGAACATGCGCGTGTTCCCGATCTCGAACTGGACCGAGCTCGACATCTGGCAGTACATCGCGGTCGAGCAGATCGATATCCCGTCGATCTATTACGCCCACCGCCGGACGGTGATCCGCCGCGACGGGATGCTGCTGGCGGTCACCCCGTTCATCACGCTCCAGCCGGGGGAGGAGCCGTTCGAGCAGACGGTTCGCTTCCGGACGGTCGGCGACGCCTCGTGCACCGGAGCGGTCGAGTCCCCCGCGTCCGACGTCTGGGCGGTGATCGAGGAGGTCGCCGCCACCCGGATCACCGAACGCGGCGCCACCCGCGCCGATGACCGGATCTCCGAAGCCGGGATGGAAGACCGCAAGAAGGAAGGATATTTCTAGTGTTGGTGGCTCGCTCCGCTCGCGTCCGGCTCGTCGCTGGCGCTTCCCTCGCCGGGTCGTTCAGAGGGCTCGAACTCTGGGGGCCCAACCTTCCAGCGCGGTGCTCGATGCTGCGCGCAGATCCGACGGAGGCGCTCACGTGACTGAGATGTTGAGGTTTGCCACCGCGGGCTCGGTCGACGATGGCAAGTCGACCCTGATCGGCCGGTTGTTGTACGACTCGAAGTCGATCTTCGAGGACCAGCTCGAATCCGTCGAGCGGACCTCGCGCGAGCGCGGCGACGACTACACCAATCTCGCCCTGCTCACCGACGGCCTGCGCGCCGAGCGCGAGCAGGGGATCACGATCGACGTCGCCTACCGCTACTTCGCCACCCCGGTGCGCAAGTTCATCATCGCCGACACCCCCGGGCACCTGCAGTACACCCGCAACATGGTCACCGGTGCGTCGACCGCCGATGTCGCCCTGATCCTGATCGACGCCCGCAAGGGTGTGCTCGAGCAGTCCCGCCGCCACGCCTTCCTCTCCGCTCTGCTCGGCATTCCCCACCTCGTGCTCTGCGTCAACAAGATGGATCTCGTCGACTGGTCGCAGCAACGGTTCGAGGAGATCCGCAACGAGTTCCGCGAGTTCGCCGCCAAGCTCGAGATCCACGATCTGACCTTCGTCCCGATCTCGGCCCTGCTCGGCGACAACATCGTCGATCGCTCGGCGAACATGACGTGGTACGCCGGGCCGACGTTGCTCTCGCACCTCGAACAGCTGCACATCGCCTCGGACCGCAACCTGATCGACGCCCGCTTCCCGGTGCAGTACGTGATCCGCCCGATGTCGGTCGACTTCCCCGACTACCGCGGCTTCGCCGGGACCGTCGCCGGCGGGGTGTTCAAGCCCGGCGACGAGGTGCTCGTGCTGCCGTCGGGGAAGACCTCGACGATCACCTCGATCGACACCTTCGACGGGCCGGTCGCCGAGGCCTACCCGCCGATGGCGGTGACGATCACGCTCGCCGACGAGCTCGACATCTCCCGCGGCGATCTGATCTGCCGGCCGAACAACCAGCCGGTCGCCTCCCAGGAGCTCGACGCCACGGTCGCCTGGATGTCGGAGACGGCGGTGCTCGAACCGGGCAGGCGTTACCTGTTGAAGCACGGGACGCGCATCGACCCGGGCGACGGTCGCCGAGCTGCAGTACCGGCTCGACATCAACACCCTCCATCGCGACGAGGCGGCGACCGCGCTCGACCTCAACGAGATCGGCCGGGTGCGGCTGCACACCGTCGCCCCGATCTTCTACGACGACTATCGCCGCAACCGGATGACCGGGTCGTTCATCCTGATCGACGAGGTGACCAACGCGACCGTCGGCGCCGGGATGCTGCTGCCCGCATCGAACCGGGGCGCCGGGCCGGTGCCGGGATCGTCGCCGAACGTCACCTGGCACTCCGGCAGCGTCACCCGCGACGCCCGCTGGTCGCAGCTCGGCCTGCGAGGAGCGACGTTGTGGTTGACCGGGCTGTCGGCCTCGGGCAAGTCGTCGATCGCCTCCGAGGTCGAACGCCAGCTGGTCGCCGCCGGGCGGCCGTGCATCGTGCTCGACGGTGACAACCTCCGCCACGGGCTCAACGCCGATCTCGGGTTCAGCGCCGCCGATCGGGCGGAGAACGTCCGCCGGGCGGGGGCGGTCGCCCAGCTGTTCGCCGAGGCGGGGCTCGTCGCGATCGTCCCGATCATCAGCCCGTACGAGGCCGACCGGGCGCGGATCGCCGCCGCCCACGCGGCCGCCGGGCTCGCGCTTCCACGAGGTGTTCGTCAACACCCCGATCGAGGAGTGCGAACGACGCGACCCGAAGGGGTTGTACGCCAAGGCGCGCGCCGGCGAGATCACCGGGTTCACCGGGATCGACGACCCCTACGAAGCGCCGGTCGCCCCGGCGCTCGAGCTCACCCCGCGCCACGGCACCCCCGCCGACCAAGCCGCCGAGATCATCACCCTCCTCACCTGACCCCGGCCCCCCTTCGCCGAAGTTTGGAGGTTGTTGCAGCGCACCGCTGCAACAACCTCCACGCGTCGCGGTCAGCGGCGGCGGCGGGCGGCGAATTCGGACCGACGGACGGCGTGTGCTTCGAGCAGCTCGTCGATCGCCCCCTGGAAGTCGTCGGCGAGCTCGACGTCGGTGACCCGATCGACCTGCCAGCCGACCAGTCGCGCCTGGCGATCACGCCGCTTGTCCGCCTGCGATTCGAGTCGCCCGCCGTGCCAGGTGACGTGATCGACTTCGAGACCCCACTGGCAGGTGGGGTCGGCGCCATCGAGATGGATCGTCACCCCGCTGCGAAGGGTCACCGCCCGCTGCCGCTCGAGCACCAGCCCGCGGCGTTCGAGGGCGCGGCAGGACGCGGAGTTCGAGATCCGAGTCGGCTGGGCGCTGCCAGCTCGAGCGGCTCGACAACACCCGCTGCGCCCGAGCGGTCCCCTTGCGCCCCTGCCCGCCGAGCATCCGCAGCGTCCGCCAGATCGTCGTGATCGCGCAGTGTCGATCGAGGAGCTGCTCGGTGACCGACTCGAATGATCGGTCGTCGAGCCAGACGGCGAGGTCGAACCACAGTCGGGGAGGACTGGCGAGACGGATCCCGTCGTCGCGTCGGACGATGTGCTCCTCGGCGATGGACGGGACGCGTCGCACCGTGACCCCGCGCAGGTGCGGCCAGTCGGGGGTCGGGATCAGCGCGGCGACTGTCGCCAGCCTGGGCATCTTGCGCAGTCCCCACAGCTCACCGCCCGTCGGACCGGTGATCACCAGCGCCGGGTTGGCCACGCAGGCGGCGACCGAGCGTCCCTCGAGTGACTCGCCGTGCGTGCGGTAGCGGTACACGCCGTTGTGCACCCGGAGCAGCAGACCGGCCGCGACCTGTCCCCTGATCTCGGCCGGGCTCAGTCCGCCACCGAGGAGCTGGCCGAGGGTGATGATGCCGTGCTGGCGGCTGACGACGTCCGCCAGATCTGCCGTGATCGTTGCCATCGGACCTCCCCGTTCCACGGCGCGCTGCGCCGGCTGCGTCGGGGGAAGCCCGCGGCAACGTACCGGTCGCTACCGACGACCACACCCCCGGTGTGACCGGTTCACCGACGTCGACCGCGACGCGTGGAGGTTGTTGCAGCGGTGCGCTGCAACAACCTCCAAACTTCGCAGCAGCAGGGGGTGGCGGCGGGGTGGGGTCTAGGGGGGGTCGATCAGGAAGGTGCCGGGGAGCGGGTGGGGGTGGCGAGCAGGTCGCCGAGGCCGGTGCGCGACACCTGGCAGTCGATCGTCCGCCCGAGCACCGAGCCCTGCACCGCGCCGAGCAGGCCCTCGCGCACGGCGATCTCGATCTCGGTGTCGACCACCTCCGGCGCCGAGCAGGTCGGCGACGCCGTCCACCGGTTGCGACTCGGCCACGGCGATCGACAGGTTGCGGTAGCCGGGCCGCGCCGGATGGGCATGTTCGTGGATCACCCGGCCGACCACGCGGGTGCGGTTCTCGATGATCTGCGACACGCCGGCCAACGCTACGCCGCGAGCAACAGCTCGGCGACCGCCGCGCTGATCGGTGCCCCGCTCGCCGATTCGAACCAGCTGAACGCCGGCATCGGGTTGACCTCGAAGCAGACCCATCCGCCGTCGGGCCGGCGGCGCAGATCGATCCCGGCCAGCGGCAGCCCGAGGGCAGCGGCGAGTTCGACGCAGGCTGCGGCGATCCGCGGCGGGATCTCGATCGCCGACAGCGTCGAGCTCCCGCCACGGGCGCCGGCGTAGCGGTAGTCGTCGCCGTCGGTGACGATCTCCACCGGGAACGCCCGCTCGCCGACGACGTGGACGCGCACGTCGGTGCCCGGCACGTGCGCCTGGAACTGGGTCGGGAGATGGCGGACCCGTTCCAGCGTCTCGCCGACCGACGACAGTTCACCGAGGCGCTGGACGATCGAACGCACGCCGCTGGTCGACTTGTAGATCACCGTGCCGCACTCGGCGACGAACCGGCGGACCTCGTCCGGATCATTGGTCACGAGCGTCGTCGGGACGTCGAAGCCGTGCTCGCCGATCAGCTGCGCCTGGAGCGGCTTGGAGTTGTTCGAGTGCGCCGGGTCGAGCCGGTTGACGACCCTCGCCTCGGTCACGTCGAGCCAGGCGAGCAGTGCCAGATGATTGCGTTCCGCCCGCCGGAGCGTCGCCGGGTCGAGCCGGGGGAGTCCCAGCGGTCGGTTGTAGACGGCGCTGATCTCGTCGATCTCGAACCATTGTCCGGGCAACCTGACGGTGCCGTGCACCCCCCGATCGTCGAGCGTCAGGTGGACGGTTGCGTGGCCGAGCACCGCCTGGTCGACGAAGACGAACGGCTCGCCGCGTTCGGTCAACCGCTCCGCGACAAGTTGCAACGGGCGGTCGTCGGCCCAGCCGTAGAGCAGGATCATGCCGCCGGCCTCCGGCTGTCCCAGTCCGCCCCGATCAACCACTCGACCACCGACGGGATCGCCGCCGACGGCAGCGGCGGGCACGGCGTGACCAGCCCGACCCGTCCGCCGGTCCAACCGACGCCGAGCATCCGGCAACCGCTCAGCCCGGCCAACCGGCGCAGCGCGGGCGCATGGCCCTCGCGGCCGGGGACGAGCGGCGTGCCGTCGAGGACGAGCTCGATCGACGCGGCGCTGCGCCGGTCGGCGAGCGGCTCCTCGCCGAGGACGGTCTCGACGATCGGCAGCCCGACGTCCGCGGCCCGACGCAACCAGCTGGCGTGCTGCCAGGCGGGCCCGGCGAGCCCGGCGCCGTCGACCTGGTTGACGAGCATCGAGGAGTTCGCCCGCAGCCAGCTGGCGACCAGCGCCCCGAACTCGGCGCGGGCGTAGTCACGGTCGGCCGGCGCTGCGACGGCGAATCCCGGCGGGACGACGGCGTCGAGGCGGACCAGGATCGGGCCACCGCCGACACCGCCGACATCGCCGACACCGCCGACACCGCCGACACCGCCGACACCGCCGACACCGCCGACACCGCCGACACCGCCGACACCCGCGACACCGCCCAGCGTCCCCGGCGAAGCCGGTGCGCAGCGACCGGAGGCGTCGATCCGGTGGACCCACCGTTGACGCTCGATCGCCGCCGGGGTGAGCAGGCGGACCGCCGTCCCCCGCGCCCGGGCGGCGCGGGCCAGTTGGCCCGCGCCTCCGTCGACGGCCTCGGCGAGGATCGTCAGCATCGCCACGGCTGTTCAGCCGAGGCCGTGAGCCGGGCGGTCGAACTCGCGCTTGGCCGCCGGATCGCCTGACTGCATCCGGACGTTGCGCTGGTCGTCGGCCGCGCCCGGCTGCCCGATCAGGTCGGGGCGGAGCTCGGCAGAGATGAACGGCATCGGTGCACCGGAGCCGGCGACGACGTTCGCCCCCGCCTCCAAGCGCGCTGATCCGGGCGTCGAGCTCGGCCAGCACTCCGAGCAGGTCGCCGCCCTCCGCCTCGCCGTAACCGGCGCCGTCGGCACCACCGAGGCCGCCACCGAGGCCGCCACCGGCGCCGCCGCCGACACCGAAGCCGCCACCGATCGGCGGGAACGGCGGGCGGTCGGGGAACTTGACCTCGCGTCGGTCCTTGAGGTCCTTGACCTCCTTCTGCAGCTCCTTGCCGTCCTTGTACTCCTTGACGATCTCCTTGCGGTCCTTGGCGTCCTTGCGCTCCTTGAACACCTCCTTGGTGTCCTTCAGCGCGTCCTTGCGGTCCTTCAGGTCCTTGGTCACCGCCTTGCCACAGCTGACCGCGACGTTGGCCGTCATCGTCGCCGCCGACGGCGAGATGGCGGTGATCGAGACGCAGGTCGTCTGGCCGACGAACGACTTGGACGACGGCGAGGTGGTGTCGGTGAAGGAGGTGTTGCCGGCCGAACCGGGATAGGGATCACCGCCGTTGCCGCGGTTCTGGTTGAGCTCGAGTTGGCGCAGGTTGTCGGCCTGGACGAGGCCGACCTTGTAGTGGTTCTCGTCGGTGTTGCCGCCCTGGTTCTCGTCGATGTGCCAGATCAGCAATCCGTCGCCGGGCAGGTCGGCGTCGAACCCGGTCCGCTGGCGGTTCTCGATCAGGAAGTACTCGGGGCTGCTGGCGCCGTCCTTCCACAGTCGGTGGACGTTCCTCGACGTCTTCACGTCGGGGAGCGACAACGTCGCGGACGAGGTCACGTTGGTCACCGACGCCCAACCCTGGTGGACCTTGCACCACGCCGAGGGGTGAGCCGGGACGTCACCGCCGCCGTTCCACGAGCCGCCGCCCATCAGACACCAGTTGCCGACACCTTCGGAGGTGCCGTCGGTGTCGTACAGGTCGGGCCAGCCGAACAGCAGGTGACCGAGCTCGTGGACCGTGACGCCGATCTTGGCGTCCTCCGGGATCGTCAGGTAGCCGAACACCTTCGTCCCGTCCGTCGCCACCGCCGAGCCGAGCACCCACTTGTGCGACCAGATGTGGCCCGAGTTGCCGGAGGCCTCGCCGCCGGGGCCGGCGTGGACGACGACGAAGGCGTCGACGAAGCCGTTGGCGTCGTTGTCGTAGGGGGCGAAGTTGACGTGCGGGTCGGCGGCGTTGAGTGCATGCTGGGCCATGTCGCGAGCGTGGGCGGTGCCCGTCGGGCGACCGATCCCGAAGTTGCCGTTGGCGTACCAGGCGAGGGTCTGCGGCATCCGGTAGGCGCCGACGACCTCGCCGGTGAGATCGATCAGGCCGTTCGGAGGTCTCGCGGAAGTACTCCCGCACGCTGCCGTGGGGGAGCACCCCGGTGGAGAAGAACAGGTCGCTGGAAGTGATCGGCGGTCGCCGCCATCGCCCGGTCGCTGAAGTCGACGAGGACGACGATCACCCGCACCGTGCCGCGCAACGGAGCACGTTCGAGTGCGGCGGCGCGGATCTCGGCGACGGAGGTACCGAGCGGGAACTCGTCGGGCGGGACGATCACCCCGTCGTCGAACCCGAGCGGGCGCGGATGGCGGCTGACATCGAGCAGGTCGGCGGTCGGTGCGTTCTTGCGCCCGCGGGCACGGGTGACCTCCTTCTCCAGCCGCTCGCGCAGCTCAGGACTCGGGGCCACCGCGCAGAACCCAGCCGGGTCGTGGGCGAGTGGGGAGTGATCGTGTCGAGAACCCATCGTCGTGCCTCCTGCTTCGCGGGAGCGCGCCCAGCACGCCACCCGGCGCTAGTGAGTGCCGATCGGCGGTCCGGATACGTCGAACTGGGACGGATACGCTCTCGCCGTGTCCGACGCTGCGATCCACCGGTTGTACAGCTACGACGACTATCTGGGGATCGAGCGCGCCTCGTCGCTGCGCAACGAGTACGTCGACGGCTACATCCGGGCGATGGCGGGTGGCACCGGCCGCCACAACCGGCTCGCCGGACGCGTCTATCGCCTGCTGGCTGACGTGGCGGAGGGGTCGGGCTGTGCTGCGTACGTCGAAGGCCGGCGACTCGACCTGATGCTCGACGACGTCCGGCCGAGGAGCTACTACCCCGATGTGATGGTCGTCTGCGACCAGGACGACGATGCGCTGTCGGAGACGGCTCCGTGTTTCGTCGCCGAGGTGCTCTCCGACTCGACCGCGGCGATCGATCAGATCGAGAAGCTCGCCGCCTACGCCAAAGTGCCCTCGATACTCGCCTACACGATCATCAGTCAGAGCGAACGCACCGTCGTGCTCCATCGTCGCCTCGGCGCCGAACTCCGCCCGGAGTTCTATCGAGACGACGACGTGATCTCGCTCGACTGCCCGCCGGTCCGTCTCACCGTCGCTGAGCTCTACACCGGTATCCCCCTCGGTCCGGTCTGACGGGCCGGCCGCGTTGGGGCGGCGACGGTCACGATGAATACGCTTCGGCACATGACGACTCCCGTTCGTGTCGCGGTCACCGGCGCAGCCGGCCAGATCGGTTACTCGCTGCTGTTCCGGATCGCCTCGGGCGCCATGCTCGGGCCGGACACCCCGGTGGTCCTCCAGCTGCTCGAGATCACCCCGGCGCTGAAGGCACTCGACGGGGTGCGGATGGAGCTCGACGACTGCGCCTTCCCGTTGCTCGCCGACATCGTCTGCACCGACGACGCGAATGTCGCCTTCGGAGATGCCGATGTCGCCCTCCTCGTCGGGGCGATGCCGCGCAAGGCGGGGATGGAGCGGGCCGACCTGCTCAACGCCAACGGGGGGATCTTCAAGCCGCAGGGCAAGGCGCTGTCGGCCTCGGCCAAGAAGGACGTCAAGATCCTCGTCGTCGGCAACCCGGCGAACACCAACGCGCTGATCGCCCAGTCCAACGCGCCCGACCTCGATCCGGGCCGGTTCACCGCGATGACCCGACTCGACCACAACCGGGCGGTGAGCCAGATCGCCGCCAAGCTCGGGGCGACGGTGTCCGACGTCAAGCAGATGACGATCTGGGGCAACCACTCGACGACCCAGTACCCCGACCTGTTCCACTGCGAGGTCAACGGCAAGAACGCCTACGAAGCGGTCGGCGACCACGCCTGGGTCGACGGCACGTTCATCCCGACCGTGGCCAAGCGCGGGGCGGCGATCATCGAGGCCCGCGGCGCCTCGTCGGCGGCCTCGGCGGCCAACGCGGCGATCGACCACATCCGCAGCTGGACGCTCGGCACCGCCCCCGGCGACTGGGTGTCGATGGCGATCCCGTCCGACGGCAGCTACGGCGTCCCGGAAGGGATCATCTCCTCGTTCCCCTGCACCTGTGCCGACGGGAAATACTCGATCGTCCAGGGACTCGAGATCGACGACTACTCCCGGTCCAAGATCGACGCCTCCGCCGCCGAGCTGGTCGAGGAGCGCGACGCGGTCAAGGAGCTCGGCCTGGTCTGAGGTCCCCCCGGGCGGCGCGGCCGAGCGCTGCCGAGAACGACGAATTCGCCCGGAATCCCGCCAGGACGGCGGGATTCCGGCGTTCTCGGCAGCGTTCGGCCGGTCGGCACCCTCGGCTGGCAGGAAACGCGCCGACGACGGAAAAAGACACCGACCGCCGACGGCCCGACCGGGTTGACTTGCCGACGTGTTCCGCCCCGGTGCGCCGACCCGCCGACCGCACTACGCCTGGGTCGTGTTCGGCACGACGTTGGTCGTCCTGCTCCTCGCTGCCGGGTTCCGCGCCTCACCGGCGGTGCTGATCGATCCGCTCAACGAGGAGTTCGGTTGGTCGAAGGCCGACGTCGGGCTCGCCGTGTCGGTCAACGTCCTGCTGTTCGGCTTGATGGGGCCGTTCGCCGCCGCTTTGCTCGTCCGCTTCGGGCTGCGCCGGGTGGTGCCGGTGGCGTTGCTGCTCGTCGCTGCCGGCTCCGGATTCGCCGGGCTGGTCCAGCACCGCTGGCAGCTGATCCTCTCCTGGGGAGTGCTGGTCGGGATCGGCGCCGGGTGCATGGCGACGGTGCTCGCCGCCACCGTCGCCAACCGCTGGTTCTTCGAGCGGCGCGGCCTGGTCACCGGGATGCTCACCGCAGCCAGCGCCAGCGGGCAGGTGATCTTCCTCCAGCTGCTGACCCGCGTCTCGGATGGTTCCGGTTGGCGGTGGGTGCCGGTGATCGTCACCGTCGCCGCCCTCGCCGCGGTACCGCTCGCGCTGCTGTTGTTGCGCGACAAGCCGGAGGACGTCGGGTTGCTCGCCTACGGCGCCCCGCCCGGGTACGCCACCCCGGCACCGCCGACCAATCCGATCCGCAGCGCGTTCGAGGGGCTCGGCTTCGTCGCCCGCC
This sequence comes from uncultured Actinomycetes bacterium, assembly GCA_963754705.1. Lineage (GTDB taxonomy): Bacteria > Actinomycetota > Acidimicrobiia > Acidimicrobiales > Ilumatobacteraceae > JAWKHV01. The sequence continues at coordinate 68,479 of CAVWGZ010000003.1, forward strand.
TCGGTGGGTTCTGGCTGTTGTTCGGCAGCTTCCTCGTCTGCGGGCTGTCGACCAACGGCCTGATCCAGACGCACTTCATCTCCGCCGCCCACGACCATGCGATCGGCCGGACGACCGCCGCCGGCCTGCTCGCCCTGATCGGCGTGTTCGACATCCTCGGGACGATCTTCTCCGGCTGGCTGACCGACCGCTACGACCCGCGGAAGCTGCTCGGCGGGTACTACGCGATGCGCGGCTTCTCGCTGCTGTTGCTCCAACCGGCGCTGTCCGGCGGAGGTGGCGGACTGTGGGTGTTCATGATCTTCTACGGGCTCGACTGGGTGGCGACCGTTCCGCCGACCGTGCGCCTCTGCGCCGACGTCTGTGGCCAGGAGCGGGCGACCGTCGCCTACGGCTGGGTGTTCGCCGGTCACCAGATCGGGGCGGCGATCGCCGCCTGGGGAGCGGGGATGCTGCGCGATCTGACCGGCAGCTACCAGCCGGCGTTCCTGATCGCCGGCCTCGCCTGCTTCGTCGCCGCCGCCGGCACCCAGCGGATCGGCGTCCCCCGCAGTCCCGAGCCGGCCGTTCCGGCGGCCCTCACCTCCGCCGCCGGCTGACCCGATCGGTCGGGCCCCGGCCGGTCTCACACGCGCCGCACCGATCGCCCGGATCGTCGTTCTTCGTACGAATTGCGGTGCCCGGGCACCGCGATCCGTACGCAGACTGAGCTGCGGCGTGGCTGCGGGTCAGCTGACGGCGACCTGGCAGGCGACCCGCATCATCGCGTCGACGCCGTCCTTGAGTTCCTCGTCGCTGATCCGCACAGTGCCGCCGTCGTCGCCGAGCAGATCGCTGACGGTCATGATCGCCAGTGCCTCGATGCCCTTGACCGCGGCGATCGCATAGAGCATCGCCGCCTCCATCTCGACCCCGAGATGGCCGAGGCGCTTCCAGCGAACGAACGAAGCCGGATCCGGGTCGTAGAACAGGCCGCTGGTGACGATCGCCCCGACGTGGGTGCGCGCCCCGCTGGCCTCGCTGGCGGCGAGCGCGGCGGCGACCAGCGACCACGTCGCGCTGGGGGCGAAGCCGGGCATCTGGGCGTATCGCAGCGGGTTGACGTCGTCGCAGCTGGCGGCGACGGCGATCACCGTGTCGGCCATCTGGATCCCGGTGCGCAAGCCGCCGCAGGTGCCGACCCGCACCAGCCGCTCGGCGCCGAGCTGGACCAGCTCTTCGTAGACGATCCCGGCGCTCGGCGTGCCCATCCCGGTCGACTGGACGCTGATCGGCTTGCCGTCGAAGGTCCCGGTGTAGCCGAGCATCCCCCGCTCGGTGTTGACGCAGACCGCGCCCGGATCGAAGAACGCTTCGGCGATGTACGTCGCCCGGCGGGGATCACCCGGGCAGAGTACGGCCGGTGCGTAGTCGCCGGCCTCGGCGCGCAGATGGATCGGCATGGCCGGGCATCGTAGTGAGCGGGGCCGTCGTGCGGTCGGTGGCTACTTGAGGAACTTCGAGGTCGTGTTGTCGGCGAGGACCTTGCCGCCGGTCTGGCAGGTCGGGCAGTAGTCGACCTCGTAGGAGGAGTAGGAGACGGCCCGGATCGTGTCGCCGCAGACGTCGCACGGTTGCCCGGAGCGATGGTGGACCCCGCCCGGGCGGTCTGCCGACGAGCTCATGTCCGGCCTGGTCCGCTCGTAGGCGAGACCCTCGTCGACCGCCGTGCGGATCGCGGCGACGACCTGCTCGGCCCCCGCCGCCCCGAGCTTGCCGGTGTTGGCGAAGGGCGACAGCTTCGCCCGATGACAGACCTCGTTGGCCAGTCGCCGGCCGATCCCGGCGACCGCCTTCTGGTCGCGCAAGAACCCGTGGAGGCGCATCGGGAACTCACGGAACCGGGCCGCCATCTGCGTCGAGTCGAGCTGGTCCGCCTCCGGGCCGAGCTTCGACAGCGGTAGACCGGTCTGCTCCACATCGGCGGCGACGCACCACACCCCGGCGCGTCGCTCGGTGCCCTGCTCGGTGAGCAGCAACGCCCGGCCGTCGGCGAACAGGAACCGAGCCTGCCCGCCGCGCGGTTTGGCCGACTGCTTCTCGTCGACCAGCAGGCGGCCTCCCTGCATCAGATGGACGACGAACGTCGCCGGAGGGAATCGCAGCAACAGGTACTTGCCGCGCCGGCCGACCTCGACCAGCGCACTGCCGTAGGCGATGTCCGGCGGAGGGACAGCGGTCTTCAACGCAGTGAACGTGATCGGCACGAACCGCCGCAGCTCGGCGGAGCGGAACGTCTCCGTCAGCCGTTCGGCATGGGCCTGGACCTCGGGCAGCTCGGGCATCAGGCGGCGCTCACGCGTACGTCGTGCGCTCGCGGACCGACGAGAACACCGAGTCGAGCTCCTTGAACACGGGGGTGGCGGCGATCAACTTCTGCTGGTCGCCGCTGAGCCTGATCCTGCCGGTGACGAACGCCTCCTGGGCGTTGAGCTCGCCGGTGGCGACCGCCACCGCGGTCTCCCAGTCCTGGTCGAAGCGAACGTCCTCCGGATAGGCCGCGCCAGGACCGAACCCTGCGCCGGTGTCGTCGAGCAGCAGGTGGTAGACGACATCGCCCTCCGGGCCGCCGGTGACGACCTGGGTGATCCCCACCGGGTTGGTCTCGGCGAGGGCACGCAGGGAGTCGGACGCAGCGACCTCGGCGCTCAACGCGTCGATCCAGTCGAGACTCAGGTAGCGGAACACCGTCCTAGTTTGGCTCGCTTCGCTCGCGTCCGGCTGCTCGCTGGCGCTCGTGGCGCCGGGTGGGGTCGGGTGTCGTTCGGTCCGGGGGCCGAACCGTCGGCCCGCGGGCTCGGGGTGCGGCTCGCTGCCGGCTGCTCGCTGGCGCTCGTGGCGCCGGGTGGGGTCGGGCGTCGTTCGGTTCGGGGGCCGAACCGTCGGCCCGCGGGGTCGGGTTCGGCCGCTGCGGGCTGTTCGCTGGCGCTCGTGGCGCCGGGTGGGTCGGGCATGATCGGGGGATCGATCGAGGAGACGACCAGATCCACCCGGCAGCGGCGTGCGAGGAGTGGACGTTCGACTGGTGGTCGGGGGACGGGTCGATCGGCGGTGTCGCCGGCTATCGGCTGGTCGCCCCGGCGAGTGCCTGGTACTGGTTCGCCGTCGTCCGCTTCGGCCAGCCGCTGCTCCACGTCGTCGAGTTCGACATCCCCCGCCGGGCCGACCCGATGATCGCCAAGTCGCAGGCGATGTGGGCCGAGTTCACCTGCGAGGCACCGTTCGAGCAATGGACGCTCGGCAACGAGACCTATGCGGTGCTCCTCGACGACCCTGCCGAGGCCCTCGGCAGGGCCTACGGCGAGGCGGTGCCGATCGCCTCCGACCTCGAGTGGTACGCCACCGCCGGACCGAGCGCGATCGCCGACGGCTACGAACAGCCGGGCGTACTCCACGGGACGGTGGAGCTGACCGGCGGGGCGATCGAGCTCGCCGAGGTCTCGGCGCATCGCACGCACCGCTGGTCCGACGGACCGCTCCCGCCGTGGGCCCCGCCGCCGGCGTTCGCCCACCTCGGCCTCCACGCCCCGTTCGCCTTCCCCGACGGCTCACGGGTCGAACTCGTCCTCACCGCCGACGGCTGGCGGACGCGGACCCCGCCGGGCTGACACGTCGCCGCGACGCGTGGAGGTTGTTGCAGCGCAGCGCTGCAACAACCTCCAAACTTCCGGCCTTGGGGGGTGGGGGGCTCCACGGCGACAGCGGCGTGGGCCAGCGACGAACATGCGCCGATGGCCTTCGATCACCTGCTCGCCCCCGGCCGGATCGGCACGATGGAACTCCGCAACCGGATCCTGATGTGCCCGATGGGCGACTCGATCGCCGAGACCGACGGCACGGTCAGCGACCGGCAGCTCGCCTACTACGGCGCCCGCGCCCGCGGCGGCGCGGCGCTGGTGATCGTCGGTTCGGTCGGGATCGCCTACCCGGCCGGCTCGTACGCCCGCCGCCAGACCGCCGCCAGCGACGACCGCCACCTCCCCGGGCTGCGCCGGTTGGCCGACGAGATCCACGGGCACGGCGGCAAGATCGCCGCCCAGCTGGTCCACGACGCCGCCAACTCCCGCTTCGACATCGAGCAGGGCCTGCCGCTGCTCGTTTCCTCGCTGCCGGGGCGCAGCGCCCCGGACCGGTTGACGATGATGGTCACCGCCGAGGAAGGGGCGGCGATGATGGCCCCGTTCACCGCTCCGGGGGCGAAGGTCGAACTGCGCGTCGCCGACGAGGACGACATCGCCCAGGTGATCGACTGGTTCGCCTCCGCCGCTGGGCGGGTGGTCGAGGCCGGGTTCGACGCGATCGAGCTCCACGCCGGCCATGGGTACCTCCTCGACTGGTTCCTCTCCCCGGCCAAGAACCACCGCGACGATCGCTGGGGCGGCGACGCCGAGGGGCGCAGCCGGCTGCTGATCGAGGTGATCCGGGCGATCCGCGCCCGGGTCGGCGACATCCCGCTGTGGATGCGGCTCAACGCCGCCGAACCGCACACCGAGGGAGGCACGACCGTCGCCGACGCGATCGAGGTGATCGCCCGTGCCTCGGCCGCCGGGATCGACGCCGCCCACGTCAGCGCCTACGGCAACCCGATGGTCGCGGTCGGGGTGACCGACAGCCACACCCCCCACGTCCCCGGCAACCTCGTCCCGCTCGCCGCGGCGGTGAAGGCGGCGATCGTCGCCGGTCAGGCCGGACCGGCGACCGACCTGCCGGTGATCACCTTCGGCCGGCTCGAACCGGAGGTCGCCGAGGAGGTCCTCGCCGCCGGCACGGCCGACTTCATCTCGATGGGTCGCAAGCTGCTCGCCGACCCGGACCTGCCGCGCAAGCTCGCCGAGGGGCGGCCGAAGGCGGTCCGCCCGTGCATCTACCAGTACCGCTGCATCGGCAACATCTTCGTCCTCGATGGGATCGAGTGCGTCTCCAACGCCTCCACCGCCCACGGCGACGAGGACCGTCCGCCGCTCGCCGCCCGGCCGCGCCACGTGCTCGTCGCCGGCGGTGGCCCGGCGGGGATGGAGATCGCCCGTCTGCTCGCCGGTGGGGGTCACCGCGTCTCGCTGTGCGAAGCGGGGCCCGAACTCGGCGGCCGGCTGCTGATCGCCGGCGCCTGCGACCCGGTGCTCGACCGGATGCGCGAGTGGTTGATCGCCGAGGTCGAGGCCGCCGGGGTCGAGATCCACCTCGGCCGCCCGGTCGACGACGAGTTGCTCGCCGCGATCGGTGCCGACGAGGTCGTCGATGCCACCGGGACCGCCTGGCCGGGGCTCGATCCGCTCGCCGAGTGGATCCGCGACGAGTCGTCGACCAACGGCGGTCCGCCCCAGCAGCTGGTCGTCGAAGGCGGCGACAAGCCCGGGCTGTCGGTCGCCGACCTGCTGGTCCGCCGTGGGCGCGAGGTCACCCTGGTCGAGCCGAGCGGGGTGTTCGGGCAGGCGATCGGGCTGCCGGGCCGCTTCCGGTTGGTCCACGACCTCGAGGCGGCGGGAGCCGTGCTCGTCGCCGAACGGCCGACGGCGGAGACGACGGCGGAGACGCGGGCACCGATGCGGCGACGATCGACGCACGGCGGGCGACGCCGGTACCGCTCACCCTGTCGGGGGTGACGCCGCACCTGATCGGCGACGTCAGCAGCACAGCCGGACTGGAGGCTGCGTTCCGTGCAGCTCGTCGTCTGGCCCTCACGCTGGCGGAATGATCGCCGCGCATGACGGCAGTCACACCGTCATCCCTCGGAAACATCTCGGACATCAACCGCCCACACCCTGCCCGGGGTGGACGTGCCGTTGCTCGACGGGTTCACCGTCGGCGTCACGGCTGATCGGCGGGCGGACGAGGAGATCGAGCTGTTGATCCGCGCCGGGGCCGACGTGCTCCATGGACCGTCGATCCGCACGCTCCCGTTGAGCCACGACGACGATCTCCGCCAGGTGACCCAGACGATCGTCGAGGATCCGCCCGATCTCGTCGTCGCCACCAGCGGACTGGCCGTGCGAGCCTGGTGCTCGGCGGCCGACGTGTGGGGTGTCGGCGACGCGTTGCTGCTCGCCCTCGGCGCCTCGCGCCTCGTCGGCAACAACGATGCCGCTGAGACCGCGATGCGCGAGGCCGGGTTGCGTCCGCTGATCCGACCGCCGGGGTTCGGCCCGCGGGTGGTCGCCGAGCTGCTGGCGACGAACACCCTCGACGGTCGGCGGGTCGCGGTCGTCCTCGGCGACGGACGGGTCGACCCGGCGATCGCCGCCCTCGCCGACCACGGCGTCTCGATCCTCACCGTCCCGGTGGGGAGTTGGACGTTGCCGCTCGACATCCGCCCGGCGGTACGCCTGATCGAGGCGGCGATCGGCGGGTCGATCCAGGCGGTGACGTTCACCAGCGCACCGGCGATCCGCAACCTGTTCCTGATCGCCGAGGAGCACGGCCGGGCGAGCGCGCTGCGCCAGGCGCTCGACGGGCCGGTCGTCAGCGTCTGCGTCGGCCCGGTCTGCCTCAGCGCAGCCCAGCGTCGTGGATTGCGCCATGTCCGCATGCCGGCCAAGTTCCGCCTGCGGCCGATGGTCGAGGAGCTCGCCTCCGCGCTCGACCAGCGCGTCCGCCGATTCCGTGTCGCCGGTCACTCGATCGTGATCCGCGGCACCGTCGTCGAGCTCGACGCACAACGGATCGAGCTCGCCGAGCGCGAGGCCGGGCTGCTGCGTGCGCTGTGCGCCAACCCGGGGGTGGCGCTGTCCAAGCGCGAGCTGCTGCACGAGGTCTGGGGGGACCGATTGAAGGACGACCACGTGGTCGAGGTCACCGTCGCCCGCCTGCGCCGCCGGCTCGGCGACTGCGCCGAGGCGATCGTCGCCGTGCCCCGCCGTGGCTACCGGTTCGATGCGGTGGTTGCCGCCTGATCCGCTGCCAGGGCGCCCTCGACGACCGCCTGCCTGGACGTGCGCAGGGCGACGACGTTGGCGAGCAGGAGGGCGCTCCCGGCGACGACGGCGAGCCCGCCGATCGGTACCTCGGCGCCGGGCACGATCCCCAATGCGTCGGTGACCAACAGCACCACCCGCCGCCCGCCGACGACCCCGACCGGCACCCCGATGGCGACGACCAGCGCGGTCGCCAACGTTGCCTGCCACTGGATCGCGGCGCGCAGCTGAATCGGCTTCGCTCCGAGGGCGCGCAGGATCTGGAGGTCGCGACGGCGGGAGCGGACCGACGCGGCGAGCAGGAACACCCCTCCGGCGGCGAGCAGCACGGCCAACACGGCGACGAGCAGCAGCGGTGCGTCCTCGGCCCGCTCGAGGGCACGGATGCTCGGCGGGGTGGTCAACGCTCCCGGTGGTGTGTAGTTCGCCGCCGCGATTCGTTCCGCCGCCGATGCCGGCGCGCCCTCGGTGTATCGGACCAGGGCGAGGTTGACCGTCGCACTCGGGTTCAGCCGTCGGAACGCGTCGAAGATCATCGCCGCGCCGTTGCCGGCACTGTCGGGGGTGGCGACGATGCCGACGATCTCGAACTGCTCCGCGGTGGCGGTCGCTCCGACGACCTCGACCCGGTCGCCGATCCCGACCCCGAGCCGGCGGGCGACCTCGGCGCCGATCGCCAACTCGTCGTCGGCACGTGGGGCGCGGCCGTCGAGCACGGTCGGCACGACCTCCTCGCCCGGGTCGACGAACCCGATCGTCGCCGTGTCCGTCCCGTCGATCGACACCGCGCCCAACGATGCGCCGGCGACCGCAGCGACGTCCGGGTCGGCGCCGATCGTGCTGACGAGGTCGCCCGCCGCGGGGGCGTAGGGGTTGCCGAACAACTGGTCGTAGCCGGCGCCCCAGCGTTCGGGGCGATCGACGATCTTCCGCAACGACAGGCCGACCGCTCCGGCGGCGAGCAGGCCGGCCACCCCGAACACACCGGCCGCCAGCGGTAGCCATCCGGCGCGCCGACCACGTCCGGCGCCACCGGTGAAGTGGACCCCGACCGAGAGCGGCATCCCGCCTCGTTGGGCCAGCCAACCGGCCGTGCCGTCGGCCGTCGCGGTCCTCCTCCAGGCCGGCCGGGCGGCCGACGCCGCAGCTGCGCCGATGACGACGAGGGCGAGCACGGCGACGCCGATCGCGGTCACGCCCAGCTCGACCCGCACCCCGGGATCGGGTTCGAACGTGCGCAGGATCCCGACCGGGAACGCCGCCGTGGTCGCTGCGGCGACGACGGCGGCGACGATCATCGCTACCCCGGCGATCGCCGCACCTTCGGCGACCCGTTCTTCGATCAGGTCGCGCCGCCGCCAGCCGACGGCGAGCAACGCGTCGCGCTCGGCAGCCGGCACGCGCAGCGTGCGGTGGACGACGAGGCCGATCACGACCGTCGCCGCCAGCGCTGCCACCGCGGTGACCAGCCACGAGCGCGGTCACCTGGAACCGCACCGCCCGGCGGGCGCTGTCGCTGACGATCCGGGTCTCGATCGGGAAGGCGTCGGCTCCGGTGGGCTCGGCGCGCACCACATCGATGACGTCGGCGGGGGTCGTCGGCGGCTCGAGGTGGGCGACGATCGAGGTCTGGACGATCCCCACGTCGGGATGGGCGGTGAGGAAGGAGGCGGGGAAGACCAGCGTCGGATAGGGGTCGTCGACGTCGAACGGCGCCTCCGTGATCCCGACGAAGGTCGCCCTGATCGGCGCCAGCGTCGGCGGCTCGCCGAGGTCGGATCCTTCCGCCACCGCCGATCGGTCGAACGAGACGACGTCGAGCTGATCCCCGAGGCGGGTGCCGAACTGCTCGGCGAGCAGTTCGGCCATCGCCCGATTGGCGGTGAACTCCTCGGGCTGATCGGGATCGGCGAACCGCCCCTCGACGATCCGCGTGCCGAGCAGGTCGCCGTCCCCGGCGAGCGCGTTCGCGTCGAACAAGGGGACGCCGTCGATCGGCGAGACGACGAAGGAGAGCACGAAGGTGTGGGACCTCGCCGAGCTCACCCCCGGGAGCGCCGCGACCATCGCCCGCAGGGGGTCGCCGAACTGCTGGGTGATGACCACGTCCGGGTCGCCGCCGACGTGGCGGGTGTAGCGATCGGGTGCGGTGGCGCTCCGGCGAGTCCCTGCCGCGATCCCGATCACCAGTCCGCCGACGACGCCGATCGCGGCTGCGACGATCAACGCCGGGATCCAGTGGTGGCGAGCCCAGGTGCGGATCCGCAACGACATCGCCGGCATCGCCCGAAGGTACGGGCGGGCTCGCGCGGTGGTCAATCGTGGTAGCCACACCCGGCCGGGCGGATTCCGGCCGGTGCCCGTCGGCGCAGCCGCCGGACGGCGCCGGATGCCCCGGAGCGGCGACGGTCAGCTGGCAGACTCGCTCGCGCCATGTACGACCGCGACATCCTCAGCGAGCCGCCGCCGGCACGCCGCAAGCCGACGTTCGGCGACGGTCGTCGCCGAACTGGGAATGGTCGTCGAAGACCGCTCGTCCGGGTTCTGCGGCGACATCGTCAAGATCTCGACCGCGGCGGTGACCCTTCGCGGCCGGACCAACGAGCACCGTCACTTCCGGTGGAAGGACGGCGGATTCCTGCTCGAGGGCAGGCCGGTGACGCTCGTCCGCCCGGAACCGCCGAAGCCGGCCGGGCCGAAGCTGACCGCCTCCGGGTCGATCGCCACCGTCGCCGCCGCTGCCCGGGTCGCCCGCGCCAGCCGGATCTGGGTCGAGGGTCGTCACGACGCGGAACTGCTCGAGCACGTGTGGGGTGCCGACCTGCCGCGACCTCGGGATCGTCGTCGAACCGCTGCACGGGATCGACGACCTGCGCGCTGCGGTCGACGACTTCGGCCCGTCGCCGATCCGCCGGCTGGGGGTGCTCGTCGACCACCTCGTCTCCGGCTCGAAGGAGGCCCGCCTGGCGGCGACCGTCGACCACCCGAACGTGCTGATCACCGGGCACCCGTTCGTCGACGTGTGGGCCGGGATCAGACCGAAGGTGCTCGGGCTGGAGGCCTGGCCGGAGGTTCTCGCGGCCAACCGTGGAAGGAGGGGCTGTCCGCGGCCCTCGGCGTCCCCCTCGAGGGGTTCTGGCCGAAGCTGCGCAACCGGGTGCAGACCTATGCCGACCTGCGCCCGGAGCTGGTCGGAGCGGTCGAGCGGCTGATCGACTTCGTCGGGACGGACCCGACCGGCTGACGATCAGACGGAGAGCTCGTCCGGGTCGACGGTCGCCGGCGCATGGCTCGCCGAGCGGCGGTGCTTGACGAGCTCGAACACGATCGGCAGCAGCGAGATCGCCACCACCGCCAGGATCGCCACCTCGATGTTGTTCTTGACGAACTCGATCTCGCCGAGGAAGTAGCCGAGGGTCGTCACGCCGACGGCCCACAGCAGGCCGCCGACGATGTTGTAGATCACGAACGTGCGGTACTTCATCTCGCCGACGCCGGCGACGATCGGGGCGAAGGTGCGCACGATCGGGACGAACCGGGCCAGGACGATCGTCTTCGGCCCGTGCTTCTCGATGAACGCGTGGGCCTTGGTCACGTTCGCCGGGTTGAACAGCCGCGACTTCGGCCGGTCGAACAGCGCCGGGCCGACCTTGCGCCCGAACAGGTAGCCGACCTGGTCGCCGATCACCGCGGCCGAGAAGGTGACGAGCAGCGACCCAGGGCAACGCCGGGAGCGTCTCCCCGCCGGCGCTGGACGCCAGGAACCCGGCGATGAACAGCAGCGAGTCGCCGGGGAGGAAGAAGCCGACGAGCAGCCCCGACTCGGCGAAGACGATCCCCCACAGAAGGATCAATCCGCCTTTGTCGAGCCAGCTCTCGATGTCGAACAGCGCAAGCACGACCGGCGAGGCTACCTGCTGGGGTCGACGCAGCCCCGGCAGGCGGCCGAAACGGCCGGAGGTCCTGCGGCAAGTGCCACAGGACCTCCGAACAACGTCATCTCATGATGCGAGCGGTCGCGCCGCCAGTCGCAGCGAACCGAGCGGGAGCGGCCAAAGCGGGCGGAGGCCAGTGCCGCTCTCGAAACGTCTCAGGCGACCATCGGTTCGACCTTGCGGTTGGAGAAGGCGATCGCCCCGATCAGCACGACCAGCGCCACCGCGGCGATCGCGATACCGCGGGCCGTCGTCGTCCTGGAGCGTGATGATCGCCGGCAGGATCAGCAGCGAGACCAGGTTCATCACCTTGATCAGCGGGTTGAGCGCCGGGCCGGCGGTGTCCTTGAACGGGTCACCGACGGTGTCGCCGATCACGGCGGCCTTGTGCGCGTCGGAGCCCTTGCCGCCTTCGTGGCCGTCCTCGATGTACTTCTTGGCGTTGTCCCACGCGCCGCCGGCGTTGGACAGGTAGTTGGCCATCAGCTGGCCGATGAGGATCACCGCGGCGAGGAACGCGCCGAGCGCACGCCAGTCGATGCCGAACCCGATGATCACCGGGGTGAGCACGGCGAGCAGGGCCGGGGTGGCCAGCTCACGCAGCGAGGCGGCGGTGCAGATGTCGATCACCGGGCCGTAGTCGGGCTCCTTCTCGCCGCTCATGATCTTGCCGTCGGCGAACTGCTTGCGGACCTCCTGGACGACCACACCGGCGGTGCGGCCGACGGCGCGGATCGCCAGCGCGGAGAACAGGAACGGCACCGCGCCGCCGATCAGCAGACCGATGAAGATCTTCGGGTCGGCGACGTTGATCTGCAGCGAGATCTCGTCGAAGACGCCGCGCGAGGTCGTCAGCAGCTCGTCGATCCGTCGACGGAGAGGATCTCGTTGCCGGCGGTCTCGATGAAGCTGGCGAACAGGGCGACCGCGGCGATGACCGCCGAGCCGATGGCGAAGCCCTTGGTCACGGCCTTGGTCGTGTTGCCGACGGCGTCGAGGCTGACCATGATCCGCTCCGGCTCGCCGTGGAACTCGCCGGACATCTCGGCGATGCCGGCGGCGTTGTCGCAGACCGGTCCGAAGGTGTCCTCGGAGACGATCACGCCGGTGGTGGCGAGCATGCCCATGCCGCACAGGGCGACGAGGTAGAGCGAGAACTGCAGGTTGCCGTCACCGATCGCCGAGCGCGACGCCGATCGCGATCGGCGATCGCGATCACCGCGTACACCGACGACTCGAGGCCGGACGAGGTGCCGGAGAGGACCACGGTCGCCGGGCCGGTCTCGGCCGAGCGTCGGCGATCTCCTGCACCGGGCGCGTAGTGGGTGCCGGTGTAGTACTCGGTCAGGCGGCTGACGCCCTGGGCCAGGATCGAGGCCGATGGCGACGGCGCCGAAGCACTTCCACCCGGCGTTGTCGTAGTCGTTGCCGACGTAGGTCAACGAGAGCGATCAAGGTGCCGATCAGGGTGAGCACGCCGGCGACGAGGAAGCCGCGGTTGATCGGGTCGCAGCGGCGTTGGTCTCGCCCTCCTTGGCCTTCACGACGAACACCCCGACGATCGAGGCGACGACGCCGATCGCCCGGGCGGCGAGCGGGAAGATCAGGCCGAGCGCCGGGTTGGCGCCGATCGAGTTGAACGCGGCGACGCCGAGGATGATCGAGGCGACGAGGGTGACCTCGTAGCTCTCGAACAGGTCGGCGGCCATGCCGGCGCAGTCGCCGACGTTGTCGCCGACGTTGTCGGCGATCGTGGCCGGGTTGCGCGGGTCGTCCTCGGGGATGCCGGCTTCGACCTTGCCGACGAGGTCGGCGCCGACGTCGGCGGCCTTGGTGAAGATGCCGCCGCCGACCCGGAGGAACAGCGCCAGCAGCGAACCGCCGAACCCGAAGCCGATCAGGATCACCGAGGACGTGTTCTGGAAGACGATGATGATCACGCGTCGCCCCGAGCAGGCCGAGGCCGACGGTGAACATGCCGGCGACGCCGCCGGTGCGGAACGCGACCGACAGCGCCCGGGGCATCGAGTTGCCGTCAACGGCGGCGGCGGCGGTGCGGACGTTGCCGCGTGTCGCCAGCGTCATGCCGATGTAGCCGGTGAACCCGGAGGCGACGCAGCCGAGGATGAACGCCAACGTGCGGAACGCCCCGGCCTCGACGAAGCCGAGGGCTTCGGTGCCGTCCGGCTTCTTGATCGCCGTCGAGGTGAGGAAGACGATCGCCGCCAGCGGGATCAGGATCACGGCGATCGTCTTGAACTGGCGCCGGAGGTAGGCGGAGGCGCCGACCTGGATCTGCGAGGGCGATCTGCTGCATCTTCGGCGAGCCGGCGTCCTCGGCCATCACACCCTTGGCGAGGTACGAGCCCGACGGCGATCGCCAGTAGGGCGGCTGCGACGGACAGCAGCAGGACTGCCCACTCACCGCCCTTGAGCTCGAATACCTGGTAGCCGCCTTCGGCGGCGAATAGTGCTGGCACCTGGTTCCCCTCGGTGGTCACGTGACGCGAGAACGTCGAGCGTCGGTGTTGGACGGGCGCTGAGTGTAGGAAATGGTCACGCCCGGCGGCGAAACCGCGGTGTCAGCAGGCACATCGGCCTATCCGTGGAACTCGTCACTGATTTCCATGTCGGGGCCCCTTCGGGAGTACGTTCAGACCTGATGGCACAGACGATCACGCCGCGCGGCCCCGTCTCCGGCACCGCAACGAAGGCCAAGAAGCGCAAGCCGTTCCTGCTCGACCTCTACTCCACCGCGGTCGGCAAGAAGTACGTGATGGCGATCACGGGGATCATGTTGATGGGCTTCGTCCTGTTCCACATGATCGGCAACCTGAAGATGTACCTCGGGGCGGAGGACATCGACCACTACGGCGAGTTCCTGCGAGAGCTGCTCGTCCCGCTGCTGCCGCGCACCTACGCGCTGTGGCTCCTCCGGCTCGGCCTGATCGGCGCCTTCGCCCTCCACATCCACGCCGCGTACAGCCTGACCGTGCTCAACCACAAGGCTCGCCCGGTCAAGTATCAGAGCGCCCGCGACTACCAGGTGGCCAACTTCGCCAGCCGGACGATGCGCTACACGGGGATCATCGTCGCCCTGTTCCTCCTCTGGCACCTCGCCGACCTCACCTGGGGCTGGGTCAACCCGGACTTCGTCCGCGGCGCGGTGTACCGCAACGTCGACGCCAGCCTGTCGCGGATCCCCGTCGCGCTGCTCTACGTCGCCGGCAACATCGCCCTCGGGATCCACCTCTTCCATGGGGCGTGGAGCCTGTTCCAGTCGATCGGTTGGTCGAACCCACGGTTCAACGCGTGGCGCCGGGCATTCGCCGTCGGCTTCGCCACCCTGATCGTGGTCGGCAACGTCTCGTTCCCGCTGGCGGTGCTCGCCGGCATCGTGGAGGTTCCCAATTGAGTGTCACGCTCGACTCCAAGGTCCCTGCCGGTCCGATCGAGGACAAGTGGACCAGCTACAAGTTCGACGCCAAGTTGGTCAACCCGCAGAACAAGCGGAAGTTCAAGGTGATCGTCGTCGGCACCGGGCTCGCCGGGGCCTCGGCGGCGGCGACGCTGGCCGAGCTCGGCTACCAGGTCGACGCGTTCACCTTCCACGACTCGCCTCGCCGGGCGCACTCGATCGCCGCCCAGGGCGGGATCAACGCGGCGAAGAACTACCACGGCGACGGCGACTCGGTACACCGGCTGTTCTACGACACGATCAAGGGCGGCGACTTCCGCGCCCGTGAGGGCAACGTCCACCGCCTCGCCGAGGTCGTCGGTCAACATCATCGACCAGATGGTCGCCCAGGGCGTGCCCTTCGCCCGCGAGTACGGCGGTCTGCTCGACAACCGCAGCTTCGGCGGCGCCCAGGTGTCAGCGCACGTTCTACGCCCGGGGACAGACCGGCCAGCAGCTCCTGCTCGGCGCCTATCAGCAGCTCGCCCGCCAGATCGGGCTCGGCGGCGTGCGCCTGTTCAACCGCTCCGAGCTGGTCGACGTCGTCACCGTCGACGGGCGGGCAGCGGGCATCGTCACCCGTGACCTGCTCACCGGCGAGGTCGAGTCGCATGCCGCCCACGCCGTGATGCTCGCCACCGGCGGGTACGGCAACGTGTTCTTCCTCTCGACCAACGCGATGGCCTGCAACGTCACCGCAGCGTGGCGGGCGCACCGCAAGGGCGCATACTTCGCCAACCCCTGCTACACCCAGATCCACCCGACGTGCATCCCGCAGTCCGACGACACCCAGTCGAAGCTGACCCTGATGTCGGAGTCGCTGCGCAACGACGGCCGGGTGTGGGTACCGCAGAGATCCCGACGAGCGCCGTCCGACGGCGCAGATCCCGGAAGCCGATCGCGACTACTACCTCGAGCGGCTGTACCCCAGCTTCGGCAACCTGGCGCCCGCGCGACATCGCCTCCCGGGCGGCGAAGCGGGCGGTCGACTCCGGTCGCGGCGTCGGGCCGCTGAAGAACGGCGTCAACCTCGACTTCGCCGACGCGATCCACCGGCTCGGGCGCGACGTGGTCGAGGAGCGCTACGGGAACCTGTTCGAGATGTACGAGCGGATCACCGGCGAGAACCCGTACGAGACGCCGATGCGGATGTACCCGGCCGTCGCACTACACGATGGGCGGGCTGTGGGTCGACTACGAGCTGATGACCACGATCCCCGGTCTGTACTGCGCCGGTGAGGCCAACTTCTCCGATCACGGCGCCAACCGCCTCGGCGCCTCGGCGCTGATGCAGGGCCTCGCCGACGGCTACTTCGTGCTCCCGGCGACGGTCGGCAACTACCTCGCCCCGATGCTCAACAAGTCGATCCCGGGCACCGATCATCCGGCGTTCAAGGAAGCCGAGCAGACCGCCCGCAGCCGGTTCGCCGGCTACCTGGCGATCAACGGTCGCCGGTCGCCCGGATTACTTCCACCGTGAGCTCGGCAGGATCATCTGGGACTACTGCGGGATGGAGCGCACGGCCGAAGGGCTGAACAAGGCGCTCGGCGAGCTGCCCGCGCTGTACGAGGAGTTCAAGACCGATCTGCGGGTCACCGGCGACGGCGAGAGCGTCAACCAGACGCTGGAGAAGGCCGGTCGGGTCGACGACTTCTTCGAGCTCGGGATGCTGATGTGTCGCGACGCACTCGAGCGCGAGGAGAGCTGCGGCGGTCACTTCCGCGCCGAGTACCAGGACGAAGACGGCGAGGCCAAGCGCGACGACGAGCACTTCGCCCACGTCGCCGCCTGGGAGTGGACCGGCGACCCGATGTCGTCCGATCCGGCAACAAGAGGAGCTCGAGTACGAAGCCGTGCACCTGGCCGATGCGGAGCTACAAGTGACGCCACCTGAAGCAACCTGACCCTCAAGATCTGGCGCCAGGCCGGCCCGAACGACGACGGCCGCTTCGAGACGTACGCGATCGAGGCGATCAGCGACGAGGCATCGTTCCTCGAGATGCTCGACGTGCTCAACGAGCGGCTGATCGACGACGGCAAGGAAGCGATCGTGTTCGACCACGACTGCCGTGAGGGCATCTGCGGCACCTGCTCGCTGATGATCGACGGCGACGCCCACGGCCCGCAGACGCGGCACCGCGACCTGCCAGCTGCACATGCGCAAGTTCGCCAGCGACGACACGATCGTGATCGAGCCGTGGCGGGCGACGGCCTTCCCGATCATCAAGGACCTGATGGTCGACCGGGCTGCGTTCGACCGGATCGTCGAGGCCGGCGGCTACATCACCGCTCCCACCGGCGGCGCGCCGGACGCCAACCTGATCCCGGTGCCCAAGCCGGTCGCCGATGCGGCGATGGACGCAGCCGAGTGCATCGGCTGCGGTGCCTGTGTCGCCGCCTGCCCCAACGGCGCGGCGAACCTGTTCACCGCCGCCAAGGTCGCCCACCTCAACCTGCTGCCGCAGGGTCAGGCGGAGCGGTACTCACGGGTCGAGGACATGGTCGAGACGATGGACGAGTACTTCGGCTCGTGCACCAACCACGGCGAGTGCGAAGCGGCCTGCCCGAAGGGGATCTCGATCGACTTCATCGCCCTGATGCACAACGACTACCTGAAGGCCAAGTTCGCCAACCGCAAGTCGCTCGCCCGCCGCTGAGGCGGTGAGGGCCGCGTCGGCGTGCGTTCTCGCTGGGCGGTCTCGCTGGCGGCGGTGCTCGTCGCCGGCTTCCTCGTCCGGGCGATCTACGTCCTCGCCGTCACCGACGCCAGCGCGATCGGCGATCAGGTCTACTACTCGGTCCAGGCCCACCTCAACGCCACCGGCCACTGGTTCGTCCAGCCGTTCGCCGAGCATCAGCCGGGGGCCGATCATCCCCCGTTGACCGTCGCCGCCCTCACCCCGATCACCTGGGTGCTGCGCAACGGACCGTTCCTCGCCGGGCAACGCTGGTTCACGGTGCTGGTCGGGGTCGGCAACCTCGGCCTGCTCGCCGTCGTCACCCGCCGGTTGCTCGGCGAGCGGATCGCCCTGATCGCCGTCGCCCTCGCTGCGATCCATGCCGCGTTCTGGATGGGCGACACCTTGATCCTCTCCGAGCCGTACGCGATCGCGGCGATCCTGCTGCTGGCGCTCGCCACCCTCCGCTTGGCCGCCGCGCCGAGCGGGCGCCGGGCCGGGCTCGCCGGCCTCGCTGCCGGCGTCGTCGCCCTCGGACGACCGGAGATGGCGCTGCTCGTCCCGCTGGTCCTCCTCCCGGTGACGCTGCGCGGGCTGCGCAGCGGGGAGCGGGCTGCGGCGCTGCGCCGGACGGCGATCGCCCTCGGGACCGCTGCGCTGCTGGTCGCCCCGTGGGTCGGCTGGAATCTCGCCCGATTCGAGGATCGGGTGCTGATCTCGGCCAACGACGGGTTCACCCTGCTCGGGGCGAACTGCCCCGAGACCTACTTCGGACCGGCGATCGGGAGCTACGCGATCGGCTGTGCGCTCGCTCCCGAGATCCCCGCCGGATGGGATTCCTCGCAGGCCTCGGCGCTGCGCAGCGAGCTGGCGATCGACTACGCCCGGGACCATCTGACCCGGCTGCCGGTCGTCGCCGCGGCCCGCTTCGCCCGACTGTGGCTGGTGTTCGACCCGGTGCGCGAGGTCCGCGGTGGGCCGGGAGAGGGACGTCCGCAGTGGGCGATGTGGATCGGCGTCGTCCAGTTCTGGGTGCTCGTCCCGCTCGCCGTCGTCGGGGCACGGGCGGTCGACCGGCCGGTGCGCCGGTTGGTGCTCGCCCTGCCGGCAGTGGCGACGTTCGCCGGGGTGCTGATCGCCGCCTACTGGCGGATCCGCGTCCCCGCCGATCTCGCCCTGGTCGTGCTCGCCGCAGCCGGGATCGACCGGCTGTGGTCCCGCCGTCGCCCTCAGGCGGTGATCGTCGCCCGGTAGGCGTTGGTCGCGACCACGTCGCCGGCCTGGAGGGTGAGGCTGAGGACCAGTTCGCCCGGGCTGGCGGGAACGACGAAGCGGACGATCCCGACCCGCACGCAGTCGTCGGCGGGAATCGTCCCGGCGAACCGCCAGTGGTGCTCGCCGCCGGCCCAGGCGAGCCGAGCCTCGACCGTCGCCCGCTCGATCTCCCGGCGGAGGTCGCTGACGACGTGGACGTCCAACCCGAGCGCGTCGCCGGCGGCGATCGAGCCCGGCATCCGCTCGGCGACGACGATCACCGGCCGGCAGGCCTCACCGACGGCGAGGTAGGCCGGCTTCGGGTGGCGATGGTGATCGAGGACGCTGGTCGAGATCGCCGGTTGCGCGTCGAGCAGGCTGTCGAAGCAGAACCCGCCGGTCGGGCGGTACTTGAGCACGCGCAGCGTCTCGATCTGGGCACGGAGCAGGTTGGCCTGGTAGTCCTGGGTCGCTCCCGCCCATTCGGCGAAGCTGGCGTAGCGCCCGGGTGGGACGCGGGCGTCGAACACCCACTTCTCCATCCCGTGCCGCTCGACGAGGTGGTCCCAGTCGAGCGACGGCCAGCGCTCGGGACGGCAGAAGTCGGCGACGTCGGGGACCGCCTGGGCGCCGAACCCGGTGACGAAGCGGACGAACTTGGGCAGCGCCGCGGCGTAGGGCGCGAGCTCGTCCTCGCGGCCGCGGTGCCAGCCGAAGGAGAGGTGCGAGTCGGTGCCGTCGAGTCGGGGGAAGTGCGGCAGCAACCCCGAGCCGCCGATCACCGGCCGGGTCTCGTCGGCCTTCTCGAACGCCCGCTTGACCCACCGATCGAGGATCGAGCGGTTCCAGGTCGGGAGCTGCTGCTGGCCGAGGTGGCGCCAGCGTGCCCCGGGACTGTCGAAGTCGACCTGCGGCTCGCGCTCGACGTTGAACGGTTCGTTGTGCCCGCACCACAGCGCCACCGACGGATGGTGGCCGAGCAGGTCGACCGCCTTGACCACCTGACGGACG
The DNA here is from genome assembly GCA_963754705.1 of uncultured Actinomycetes bacterium. Taxonomy (GTDB): domain Bacteria; phylum Actinomycetota; class Acidimicrobiia; order Acidimicrobiales; family Ilumatobacteraceae; genus JAWKHV01. The sequence continues at coordinate 87,765 of CAVWGZ010000003.1, forward strand.
GCCTGCCGGCGGACCGAGCGGGCATAGCCCCACTGCAGCGGGAAGTCCTGCCAGATCAGCATCCCCAGCTCGTCCGCGGCGCGGTACAGCTCGGTCCGGCTGATGTGCCCCTGCAGGCGGAGCAGATCGAGCCCGGCCTCACGGGCGAGCTCGACGTCGCGGCGCAGCGACTCGGCGCTGACCGAACCGAGCTCGCGGCTGCTCGGCCCGACGAGGGCGCCCTTGACGAACAGCCGCTCGCCGTTGACGGCGAAGGTCCAGCCCTCCAACGCGACCTCGCGCAGCCCGGTGGTCACCCGCCGTTCGTCGCTCGGCTGCTGGTCGACCTCGACGACGACGCCGATCTCGGTCAGCGGTTGCTCGCCGAGCGACCACGGCCACCAGATCTTCGGATTCTCGAGGTCGACGTTCCACTCGACCGCGTTGAGGCCGCGGGCGAGCGGACGTTCCTGGCGGCTGACGACCTGACCGTCGCAGAGGGTGGCGATCCGCACCGTGCGCGCTGCGTCGCTGTCGAGCGAGGCGCGCACGACGACGTTGGCCCGCGCCTCGTTGACGTCGCGCGACAACACCCGCAGGGCGTCGATCCGGACCGGTCCGCTGGTCTCGATCCGAACCGGTCGCCACAGGCCGCCGGGGTTCCAGTTCGGGTCGATCGACTCGCTGTGTTGGAACACGCCGGTGAGGTTGCGTTTGGCGAGCTTGTCGCGCTGCGGCGAGCAGGTCACCTCGACCGCCAGGACGTGCTCGCGGCCGAGCCGGGCGAGGTCGGTGATGTCGTAGGCGTGGGGGAAGAAGTAGCCCTCCGGGTCGCCGAGGTAGGCGCCGTCGAGCCACAGGTCACCCTGGTAGAAGATCCCGTCGAGGACGACCCAGCGGCGCTGACCGTCGACCGGGGGGTCGAGATCGAAGCGGGTGCGGTAGAGCATCGGACCGTCGGAGTCGGCGAACGCGGGGGTGCTGCGCCAGTGGCCGGGGACCTCGACCGCTTCCCAGCCGTCGTCGCTGGCGTCGAGCCCGACCGCGGCGCGGCGCAATTCGTCGTCGGCGATCGCCGCCCGCCAGACGCCGGACAGCTCGAGCGGCGCGTCGATCGGCACGGTGGCGCAGGCTACAAGCACGAAATGCCCTGCCGAGCGTGTGGCGGTAGGGTCGACCCATGGCGACCCACGATTCCCCCTCGGGCCTCCCCGCCCAGCGCACGATCGGCGAGCTGCGCTCGTCGGGTTGGCAGTCGGTGCCGGTCAAGGAAGAGATTCGTCGCAACGCGATCGCCAGGATCATCGCCGGTGAGGCGCTGTTCGCCGGGGTGCTCGGCTACGAGCAGACCGTCATGCCGCAGCTCGAGAACGCACTGCTGGCGGGCCACGACGTGATCTTCCTCGGGGAGCGGGGGCAGGCCAAGACGCGGATCATCCGCTCGCTGACCGGTCTGCTCGACGAGTGGATGCCGATCATCGCCGGCAGCGAGATCAACGACGACCCGTATGCGCCGGTCTCGCGCTACGCCCTCGATCTGGTCGCCGAGCACGGCGACGACACCGAGATCGGCTGGGTTCACCGGGATCTCCGCTTCGGTGAGAAGCTCGCCACCCCGGACACCTCGATCGCCGACCTGATCGGCGAGGTCGACCCGATCAAGGTCGCCGAGGGGCGCTACCTGTCGGACGAGTTGACCCTCCACTACGGGCTGGTGCCGCGCACCAACCGCGGCATCTTCGCGATCAACGAACTCCCCGACCTGTCGGAGCGGATCCAGGTCGGTCTGCTCAACGTGCTCGAAGAGCGCGACGTCCAGGTCCGCGGCTACAAGATCCGGCTCCCGCTCGACGTACTCCTGCTCGCCTCGGCGAACCCGGAGGACTACACCAACCGCGGCCGGATCATCACCCCGCTGAAGGACCGCTTCGGCAGCCAGATCCGGACCCACTATCCGCTGGAGACCTCGACCGAGATCGCGATCGTGCGCCAGGAGGCGCGGCCGTCGTCGATCGGCGACGTCAAGGTCTCGGTCCCGGAGTACATGGAGGAGATCGTCGCCCAGTTCTCCCAGCTGGCCCGGGCGAGCAGCCATGTCAACCAGCGCTCCGGAGTCTCGGTCCGCCTCTCGGTGGCCAACTTCGAAGTGCTCGCGGCGAACGCCGTGCGGCGGGCGTTGCGTGCCGGCGAACGCAACGTCGTTCCCCGGATCTGCGATCTCGAGGCGCTCCCGGCCTCGACCTCCGGCAAGGTCGAGATCGAGTCGCTGGAGGAGGGCCGGGAGGGGGCGATCATCGAGAACCTGGTCCGCTCCGCCGTGCTCACCGTGTTCAAGGCGCGCACGACCCCCGATCAGGTGCGCGACATCGTCGCCGGGTTCGAGGAAGGCGTCGTCGCCCACACCGGCGAGGACGTCAGCTCGGTCGACGAGGCGCGGCTGGTCGAACAGCTCCCGGCGCTGCGTGCCCCGGTGCTCGCCCTCACCGGCGGCGACGAGTCGCCGGCTGCGGTCGCCTCGGCAGTCGAGTTGATCCTCGAGGGCCTGCACCTCTCCAAGCGTCTGAACAAGGACGCCTCCGCCGCTCGCGCCACCTACCGCAGCCGGGGATAGCCGGCCGGCTGGTCGGCGGGTGTCAGCCGGCGGCGATCGGGGCTGCCGGGGCGGGGATCGCCAACGACGGCCAGACCTCGGCGGACGACTTCGGTTGCCGGTCGCGGTCGATCGGCGCGGTCTTCGTCGTCGGACCGTCGAGCGCCGGCTCCCAGAAGATCGTCGAGATCGGGATGCCGTCGCGGCGCGCCTCGTGGACCGTGTCGGCGAAGGCGCTGGTCACCAGCCGCCGATCGTCGTCATCGGGGAGCTTCGCCCGGTAGGTGACCGCCAGCGGGCGATCGGGACCGTCCTCGGCGGTGCGCCGGAGGATCCAGCCGGAGATGTCGTGCCAGCGGTTGAGCCCGCTGTCGCTCGGACGTTCGGCCTGGTCGCCGAGATCGGTGGCGAGGCAGATCCCGAGCAGGTCGAGCGAACCGGCGAGATCGTCGATCTGCCGCTCGGGTCGGGTCGGGATCGCCACCGTGCCGTCGCGCAAGGCCCGCAGCCACAACGTCCAGCGGAGGTGATCGACGCGGCGGGAAACCGCTCGGGCGTCGGGCCCTTCGCCCGACGGGCGAACCTCGCCGACGACCAACGAGGTCGCCATCGGCGGTCCGCCACGCAGGATCCGCCAGGCGTCGCGCCAGCAGACGAGCAGCTGGTGGAGCGCGTCGAGGTGGCGCAGCGAGCCGTCGGGGGCGCTGCGGGCGGCGACCCCGAACGGATCGTGGAGCGGGAACCAGCCGGCGACCTGTTCGCCGAAGATCTCGGCGGTGAGCTCGACCCAGCGCGGCCAGTGCCGTCCGGCGTTGCGCGCATCGGTGAACCCGCCGTCGTCGTCGAACCACTGCGGCACGCTGCGCTCGAGCAGCACCGGCCAGACGCCGATGCCGACCGCACCGGCGGCGGCGATCACACTCTGGTACCACTCGCGCCAGTCGTCGTCGAGCGCCCCCGGGCGCGGCTGGAGCCGGGTCCAGTCGAGGCCGAGGCGCAGGTCGGTGACCCCGAGCTCGGCGAGCAGGGCGAGGTCCTCCGGGTAGCGGGTGGCGAACTCGTTGCCGGTGCCGGGCGGCTGATCGCTCTGCTCGTGCTCGCCGAGGATCGTCGCCGTCGGCAGCGAGGCCCCGAGGCGGAGGGCGGGAGCGGCAGCGTCGTCGGCGATCGTCACCCGCTGAACGGTAGGCGGGTCCAGAGCTCTCCGGTGTCGTTGCGTTGGGTGTTCGCCGGGATGCCGGACAGTTCGACGACCTCGATCGGTCCGGGGAAGCCGCGCAACTCGAGCGGCGGGTGCTCGTTGGCGACGACGCCTTCGGGGAGTCGCTCGATCTGCATCGTCGGCAGCAGCACCTCGAACGGGCCGGCGGCGTCGCACAGGCGGGAAGCCATGTTGACCGCCGAGCCGATGTAGTCGTCGCCCTCGAACAGCAGCGCATAGCCGGTGGCGATCCCGACCCGGAGGGCGAGCGGGGAGCAGACCTCGGTCGCCCGGGCCTCGAGGTCGAGGGCGAAGGCGATTCCGTCTTCCTGGTCGACGGCGACGGACATGCAGCCGTCACCGAGCCATTTGGCGATGCGCACGCCGCGTTCGCTGGCGATCTCGCGCACGATCGAGCGGAACGCGCCGAGTAGCCGCCCGGCGGCGTCGTCGCCGAAGGCAGCGGTGTAGTTCGTGAATCCCGAGAGATCGACGAACAGGAAGGTCCGCGGTACACGCATGTCGACACGCAGAGTACGTCTGAGCACGCTCCGCTGCGACGTCAACACGGCCAAAGCTCGGTTGCCGCCGTGTGAAATCGTCCTCCGGCCCCACCCTCCGGCCCCGCTCCGGCGGCGCCCGGCGCACCCCGGTAGCCTTCGCTCATGCCGCCCAGGTTCACGTACTCACGGTGGGACGGGACCCAACGCGGGTTCGACATCGACGCCGAGTCGGTGTTCGAGGAGATCACCGACGACCTGCTCTACCACGGTGATCTGAACAACGCCCTGCGCCGGATGATGCAGCAGGGCTTCCAGGATCGCAACGGTGAGCGCGTCGCCGGGCTGCGCGAGCTGATGGACAAGCTCCGCCGCCAGCGCGAGGAGATCCGCGACCGCGGCGACCTCGGTGGGGTCTACTCCGAGATCGCCGACGAACTCGCCGACATCGTCGACGAGGAACGCCACGCGATCGACAACCAGACCCGCGACGCCGAGCAGTCCGGGGACGAGCGGCGGGCCGAGCTCGCCCGCGAGACCTCGGCGGAGCGCAACTTCCGCCTCGACATGCTCCCCGACGACCTGGCCGGACGGGTCAAGGAGCTGCAGAGCTACGACTTCGCCTCCGGCGAGGCCCAGCGCCGGTTCGAGGAGCTGATGGACAAGCTCCGCCAACAGCTGATGCAGCGCTACGTCGACCAGATGACCGAAGGCGTGCAGAACATGTCCCCCGAGGACATGGCGCGGATGAAGGACATGATGGCCGCGCTGAACGAGATGATCGAGCGCCACCGAGCGCGGCGAGGATCCCGGCTTCGAGCAGTTCATGGAGCAGTACGGCGACTTCTTCCCGGAGAACCCGCAGAACTTCGAGGAGTTGATGGAGGCGATCGCCCGGCGGATGGCCGCCGCCCAGGCGATGCTCAACTCGATGAGCCCGGAGCAGCGGGCCCAGCTGCAGTCGCTCTCGGAGCAGCTGATGCAGGACATGGACCTGCAGTGGCAGGCCGGGCAGCTCGCCGGCAACCTCCGCTCGATGTTCCCCCAGCTGCCGTGGAACCAGAGCTACGAGATGGACGGCGTCGACCCGATGGGCTTCGGCGAGGCGATGCAGGCGATGACCGACCTCTCCGACCTGGATCAGCTGGAGAACCTGCTGCCGCGGTGCGACCAACCCCGGAGCGCTCGCCGAGGCCGACCTCGACCGGGTCCGCGACCTGCTCGGCGACGACGCGGCGAAGTCGCTCGACCGGCTCGCCGAGCTGGCCAGGATGCTCGAGGAAGCGGGCCTGATCGAGAACAAGGAAGGCCGGCTGGAGCTGACCCCGAAGGGTCTGCGCAAGATCGGCTCGAACGCGTTGAAGGACCTGTTCTCCAAGCTGAGCAAGGACAAGATCGGCCAGCACACCCTCGATCGGTTCGGCACCGGCCACGAGCGGACGTTCGAGTCGAAGCCGTACGAGTACGGCGACCCGTTCCAGCTCGACCTGCACCGCACGATCCGCAACGCGTTGCGCCGCAACGGCACCGGCACCCCCGTCCGGCTGACCCCCGACGATTTCGAGATCGAGCGGACCGAGACCCTGACCAAGTCGTCGACGGTGCTGATGCTCGACCTGTCGCTGTCGATGCCGATCCGCGACAACTTCCTCCCGGCGAAGAAGGTGGCGATGGCGCTGCACTCGCTGATCTCGAGCCAGTTCCCCCGCGACTATCTCGGGTTGGTCGGCTTCTCGGAAGTCGCCCGGGTGCTCAAGGCGGAGCAGCTGCCGGAGGTCTCGTGGGACTTCGTCTACGGCACGAACATGCAGCATGCGTTCGTCCTCGCCCGCCAGCTGCTCGCCAAGCAGACCGGCAACAAGCAGATCATCATGATCACCGACGGCGAACCGACCGCGCACATCGACCCGAGCGGCGAGGTCTACTTCAACTATCCGCCGGTGCGCGAGACGGTCGAGTCGACCCTGCGCGAAGTGATGCGCTGCACCAAGGACAACATCCGGATCAACACCTTCATGCTCGACGCCAACTCCGGGTTGAAGTCGTTCATCGAGCGGCTGACGGCGATGAACCGCGGGCGGGCGTTCTTCACCACCCCCGAGACGCTCGGCGACTACGTCCTCGTCGACTTCATCGAGCACAAGCGCAGCCTGGCGCGCGGCACCAACCGCCGGGCCGGCTGAACTCAGTCGAGCAGGCGGGTGAAGCTCGCCTGGCGGACGAGGCCGTCGTTGGTCCATTCGGTCATCTCGACCTCGGCGCGCAGCTCCGGTCGGACCCAGTCCGCGCCGCGCAGGTACTCGCGCGGCGGAGCCGGGGAGAACGGGCAGTGGTCGCTGGCCAGCTCGGCGAGACGGCGCGAGAGCAGATCGAGCAGGGCGGCGTCGAACCCGGTCCCGACCCCGCCGCCGAACCGCAGCCGCCCGTCGTCGGTCGGCACCCCGACCAGCAGCGCCCCGAAGCTCGACGATCGGCTGCCCGTCCCGTCGCTCCATCCGCCGATCACGACCACGTCCCTGCGTCGGTGCTTGACCTTGCGCCAGTGCGGGGTGCGCTTGCCCGGGGTATAGGTCGTCCCCAGCCGTTTGGCCATCACCCCCTCCAACCCACGCTCGAGCGTCGAGGCGTAGAGCTCGGCGCCGCCACCGATCCGATGCGACGGCACCGCCCAGTTCTGCCCCGGTTCGACGAGCTCTGCGAGCAGCGCCCGGCGCTGCTCGTAGGGCAGCCCGATCGTCTCGTGCCGGTTGAGTTGGAGCACGTCGAAGGCATAGAAGGCGGCCTGCCGATCACCGATCCCGTGGCGCTGGATCAGCTCGAACCGGGGACGGCCGACATCGTCGAGGACGACCAGTTCACCGTCGAGGACGGCCTCGTCGCTGTTGACCGACCCCGCCAGGGCGCGCAGCTCCGGGTACTTGTGGGTCACGTCGATCGAGTTCGAGCTCTGCAACCGGACCCGCCCGCCGTCGACGAAGGCGAGGGTGCGATACCCGTCGAACTTGATCTCGTAGGCCCAGTGCTCGTCGTCGCCGGGGAGGCTGCCGAGCACGGCGCGCATCGGCTGGGTGGGGAAACCGATCACACCAACCCGAGATGGCGCAGAGCGAAGGCGGTGTGCAGCGCAACGCCGGTCGGCAGGCACTCCTCGTCGAAGAAGACCTTCGTCGAATCGTTCGGCGCGGCGGCGGCGAGGTCGTTGGCGTGGGGAGTGGCGCCGAGGAACATCATCGTCCCCGGGACCTGCTGGAGGACGTAGCTCCAGTCCTCGGCGCCCATCACCGGATTGGGCAGACGGATCACCCGGTCGTCGCCGATCACCTCACCGGCGAGGGTGATCGCCTGCTCGACGATGTCGGTGGAGTTGACCGTCACCGGGTAACCGATACCGATCGTCACCTCGACCCCCAGCTCGTGAGCGGCGGCGACACCCTCGGCGACCCGCCTGACCCCGTCGTGGACGATGCTGCGGGTCTTTTCGCTGACGGCGCGGATCGTGCCTTCGATCACCGCCGTGTCGGGGATCACGTTGTTGGTCGTCCCAGCGGAGATCCGGCCGATCGTGACCACCGTCGGATCGAACGGGTCGACCCGGCGGGTGACCATCGTCTGCAACGCCTGGACGATCTCGCAGGCGACCGGGATCGGGTCGAGCACGCGGTGCGGCTCGGAGGCGTGCCCGCCGCGGCCGGTGACCGTGATGTGGATCGTGTCCGACGAGGCCATCAGGCTCCCGGCGCGGGTCGAGACGTAGCCGGTGGGGATCGACGAGGTGGTGTGCAGGGCAAATGCCGCGGTCACCGGCGAGGCGTCGCCGCCGGGCAGCGGGGGCAGGTCGAGCAGACCCTCGTCGAGCATGAACTTCGCCCCGTGGTAGCCCTCCTCGCCCGGTTGGAACATGAACAGCACCCGCCCGGCGATCTGCTCGCGCCGGGCGCTGAGCAGCTTCGCCGCCCCGGCGAGCATCGCCACATGGGTGTCGTGGCCGCAGGCATGCATCACCCCGTCGACCTCACTGGCGAACTCGAGGCCGGTGTGCTCCGGCATCGGCAACGCGTCCATGTCGCCACGGAGCAGCACCGTCGGTCCGGGCCGGCCGCCGGTGAGCACGGCAGCGACACCGGAGGTCTGCTCGTGAACGGTGATCTCCAGCCCGAGCCCATCGATCGCTTCACAGACCGTCTCACGCGTCGCCGGGAGCGACAGGCCGACCTCCGGCCGGCGGTGCAAGGTCCGGCGCAGGGCGATCGTCTCCGGGGCGAGGTCGGCGGCCTCGGCGAGCAGGTCGGCGAAGGCGGAATCGGTGGCCATCGGGCCATGGTAGGCAGGTCGCCCGTGGGCGATGAACGGCAACCGGGGGACGAACTGGTCGATCTGATCGACGGCGACGACCGGGTGATCGCAATCGTCACCCGGGCCGAGATCCGGCGCGACAACCTCTGGCACCGATCGGTCGGGATACTCGTCGGTGACAGCCGTCGGGCGGGTGCTGGTCCACCGCCGGGCCGCGCACAAAGACGTCTGGCCGGGGCTGTGGGATCTCGCCGTCGGCGGTGTCGTCGGCAGCGGCGAGGACTACCTCGCAGCCGCCGAACGGGAACTGGAGGAGGAACTCGGCGTCACCGGCACCGCGCTCGAACCGCTCGGCGAGGAGACCTTCGCCGACGAGCGGGTCCGCTGCCGCTGCCGGATGTACGCCACCGTCCACGACGGACCGGTCTCGTTCCCCGACGGTGAGATCGCCGAGGCTCGTTGGGTGACCCCCGCCGAACTCGCCGACCTGCTCGCCGCGGCGGAGTTCGTCCCCGACAGCCTGGCGATGCTGACGCGCCTCGTACCGCAGCTGTTTGCCGGTCCTGGTCCGTCCGGGCACTGCTGAACGTGCGCAGCGGGCGGCAGCCCGACGATCTGCGCACGACGAGGAGGAACATCCGATGGCCACCGTCTACGGCGCCAACCCCGACGAGCTCGCCGCGCTCGGCACCACGCTCACCCGGCAGATCGAGACGATCCAAGGCGTGCTCGCCACCGTCACCAACGTGCTGGCGACGACGACGTGGACCGGTCCGGCCCACGATCGATTCCAGTCCGAATGGGAGGGCTCGTTCCGCACCGCCCTGACCCGGCTCAACGACGCCTTCGCTGCCGCCGGGCAGGACTGCACCCGGCGGGCCGACGACCTGCGGGTGGTGATGGGCGTCTCCTGACGCGGACGATCCGTGGGCTCGCCGTACGCTGGACCGATGGATCGGGCGATGGTCGAGTTCACGATCGAGCCGTTCGTCGACGGGCACCCGGGCGAGCACGTCCGGGCCGCGTGGCGGGCGGTCGAAGCCCACGGTCTCGAGCTCCAGGAGGGCCCGTTCGGGTCGTCCGTCGTCGCCCGCGTCGACCAACTCGATGCGATGGTCGGCGACCTCCTGCGGGCGGCGATGTTCGCCGGGGCGGAGCGGATCTCGGTCCAGGTGGAGCGGCTCGCCCCGTGAGCTCGCCGGCGTCGAGACCGGCCGGGCGACCGCCCGACCATCCGGTGATCGAGGCAGTCCGCCCGATCGTCGAGGCGATGGGCGGGAGTCTGTTCCACCCGTCGGCCGGTCATCGCTCGGATCTGCCGATCGTGTGGGACGGCGAGACGATCGCGGTGGTCCGCCTCCCGCCACTGCACGGTGCGCTCGAGCGTCTGATCGAGGGTGTCGAACGCGATCTCGGCAGCCGGCTGGCGGAGCTCTCGCGGGAGGACAAGCAGCGGGCGATCCGGATGCTCGACGACCGGGGGGCGTTCATCCTGCGTCGTGCGGTGGAGGACGTCGCCGACGCGATGGGGGTCTCGCGGATCACCGTGTACAACTACCTCAACGCCATTCACCGGTAGGACTCTCCACGCAGAGTGAGACTTGTTGACGAACATGCGACGGTTCGTCGACAATTGGGCCACCGTTCGTTGACGGCTCGTTGACGAAAAGTCGATCAGTGTTGTCTTGACACTCGGTGAGTTGCGTGTCGCGGCGCGACCAGGCATCGTTGACCTTGGTGCAAAACAAGCGAGAGCGGCTGAGACGCGTCGGCGTCTGATGTCAGCGACGGAAAAGCTCGTTGCCGAGTGGGGCATCGAAGCAGTCAACCTTCGAGATGTCGGGCGCGAGGCGGACCAGCGCAACAACTCAGTGGTCCAGTACCACTTCGGAACCAAGGAGCTCCTCGTGAGCGCGGTGATCGACTTTCGATTGCCCGCGCTTGCGGCGCGCTATGAAGCGCTGCTCGACGAGCTCGAGCGATCCGGTCGTGTGCGCGAGCCAGGGGCGCTGGCTGCTGCGTTGATCGACCCGTTGCTCGAGTACCAGGACGAGGAACGTGCGTTCCTCGGCTTCCTGGCGGCGATGCTGACCGCTCCCCATTGGGAACCGTTGCTGGTAGATCGTGACGACTTCCAGGCGCTCTTCGAGCGCGTCCGTTCCTCGGTCGAAGCAGCCGGTGCTCCACCGGATGCGGCGACGTCCCGGCTCCGGTTGGCGTGGCTGATGCTGGTGGTGTCGCTGTCGACCCGCCGCGGTGCGGATGACTTCGACGTCGTCCGCGCCGAGCTGATCGACGCATTGACCGGCCTGCTCGGTACCCCCGCCCTGGCGGGCGCAGGAGGCGGATCGGGCTGAACACTCCGGTGCCCATCGAGGTCGTCGCTCTCGACGCCGACGACACGCTGTGGCACTCGGAGAACGGGTTCCACGAGGTGACAGCTCGCTATGCCGAGCTGGTCGTCTCGTATGCCCCTGACGCCGATCCGGCGGCGGTGACCGCGCTGCTCGACTGGACCGAGCGGGCCAACCTCGGACACTTCGGCTACGGCGTCAAGTCGTTCACGTTGTCGATGATCGAGACCGCCGCGGCGTCGCTCGGCGCAGCCGTTCCGTCCGAGCTGATCCGCTCGATCGTCGGGCTCGGCAAGGAGCTGCTACTCCGCCCGGTGGAGCTGATCGACGGTGTCGACGAGGTCGTCCCCCGGCTGGCATCGAGCTACCGGTTGTTGCTGATCACCAAGGGCGACCTGCTCCACCAGGAGCGCAAGGTGCCGCGAGAGCGGGTTGGCGCCGCACTTCGAGGAGATCGAGGTGGTCAGCGAAAAGGATCCCGAGACCTACCTCAGGCTGCTCCACGAGCACCGGGTCGATCCGTCGCACTTCGTGATGGTCGGCAACTCGGTCAAGTCCGACGTGCTGCCGGTGCTGGCGATCGGCGGGCGGGCGGTGCACATCCCCTACGAATACCTCTGGTCGCATGAACACGCCGAGCACAACGGCGACGTCCCCGAGCTCGGCTCGATCCGCGAACTCCCCGACTGGATCGCCGCCCAACGCTGAGCGGGACACGACCGGCAGCGGCTACAGCCGCTACAGCTTGCGCAGGCGGACCTCGGTCACCCGATGATCGCGACCTTTGACCAGGGTCAACGAGGCCCGGTCCTTGGTCGGGGCGATGTTCTCGCGCAGGTTGAGCCCGTTGATCTCCTGCCAGATCTGGCGGGCGGTGGCGACGCCCTCGTCCTCGCTGAGGTGGGCGTAGTGGCGGAAGAAGCTCGCCGGATCCTGGAACACGGTCTCGCGCAGCGCCAGGAACCGGGCGATGTACCACCGCTCGATGTCGTCGCTCGTCGGCGTCGATGTAGATCGAGAAGTCGAAGTAGTCGGAGACGAACTCGTTCGCCTCCGCCCCGACCTGGAGCACGTTGAGACCTTCGAGGATCAGGATGTCCGGTTGGCGCACGATCGCCTGCTCGCCGTCGAGGATGTCGTAGACGACGTGGGAGTAGACCGGGGCGGAGACCTCTTCCTCGCCGCTCTTCAGCGCCCGCAGGAACCCGAGCAGCTGCTTGGTGTCGTAGCTCTCGGGGAACCCCTTGCGGTGCATGATCTGCGCGCTCGAACAGGACCCGGTTGGGGTAGAGGAAGCCGTCGGTGGTCAGCAGGTCGACCTTCGGGTGATCCGGCCAGCGCGAGAGCAACGCCTGGAGCAGGCGGGCGAAGGTGCTCTTGCCGACCGCCACGCTGCCGGCGACGCCGATCACGTAGGGGACCTTCGGGGCGATCGTCCCGAGGAACGTCGCCGACACCTTGTGCAGGTTCTGCGTCGCCGAGACGTAGAGGTTGAGCAGCCGGGTCAACGGGAGATAGATCGCAGTGACCTCGTCGAGGTCGATCCGTTCGTTGATCCCGCGCAACGCCTCGAGATCCTTCTCCCGGATCGTCAACGGGGTCGCCGCCCGCAGCGCAGACCATTCCTCGCGGTCGAAGGTGAGGTAGCGGTCCTCCACTGCGGGCAACGCTGACAGATCGGCGGCGGGGTTCCCAAACGCGCCCCTCCGACACCTAGCGTCGTGGACGTGGACGAGCGGGCGCGGCGCAAGCAGCTCGGCGCCTGGTACACCCCGGCCGGTCTCGTCGAACACCTCCTCGACGAGGTGCTCGAGCCGCTGCTGGCGACCCGCTCCGCCGGCGAGGTCGTCGACGTGCTCGACCCGGCATGCGGCGACGGCCGGTTCCTCGCCGCAGCCGGGCGACGGATCGACGCCGCCGGGTGCCGCCCCCGGCTGGTCGGCGCGGAGCTCGACCGGAACGCGCTGCGCGCCGCCCGCACGCTGCTCGGTGCGGAGGCCGAACTGCTCCCCGGCGACGCCCTCGCCCGTCGGTGGGGTCGCCGCCGGTTCGATCTCGTCGTCGGCAACCCGCCGTTCCTGACCCCGCTCGACTCGGCGGTCGGCGTCCGCCTCGGAGCCCGCTCGGGACGGTCCGTACGCCGATGCCGCCGCCGAGTTCCTCGCCCTCGCCGTCCGCCTCGCCCGCCCTGACGGTGGGCGGATCGGGCTCGTCCTGCCGTTGTCGATCCTGGCGACACGCGATGCCGAACCGGTGCGGGCGGCAGCCGGCGCCGTCGCCCGGATCGACTGGTGCTGGTTCGCCACCCGGCCGGTGTTCGACGCCGAGATCCGCACCTGCGCGCTCGGGCTGGTCCGCGGTGACCCGTTCGGCGGTCACGCCCGGCGGACCGAGGGCAAGCGGTTCGCCGCCGCCGCCGCCCGGCGCGCCCCTGCCGCGGCGGCCGGCGGTTGGGCGTGGTTGATCGCCGATCAGCTCGGCGTGCCGACGCTGCCCGGGGAACTGTCGTCCGACGGCGTGCTCGGCGACCGGGCGAGCTGCACCGCCGGCTTCCGCGACGAGTACTACGGGCTCGTCGGTGCGGTGATCGAGGACGACGGCGCAGCCCGACCTCGGTTGCTCACCAGTGGGCTGATCGATCCCGGGCGGAACCGCTGGGGTGAGCGGCCGGCGCGCTTCGCCAAGAGCAGCTACCACCGCCCGGTCGTCGACCTCGCCCGCGTCGCCCCGATGATCGCCGGGTGGATCGCCGATCGGCTGGTGCCGAAGGTGATCGTCGCCAGCCAGACGCGACTGATCGAGGCGGTCACCGATCCCGACGGGATCTATCTCCCGTGCGTGCCGGTGGTCGTCGCCATTCCCCGTCGTCCCGAGCTGCTGTGGTCGGTCGCCGCGCTGTTGACCTCACCGGTCGGCTCGGCCTGGCTGGCGGGGCGAGCGAGCGGCTCGGGAATGTCGGCCCACGACGGTGCGTGTCTCGGCCCCGATGCTCGCCGAGCTGCCCTGGCCGACCGGTCCGCTCGACGACGCGGTCGATGCCCTGCGCGCCGGCGACGTCGATCGCTGCGCTGCGCTCGTCGCCCAGGCCTATGCGCTCGACGATCCGGTGCTCGACGAACTCGCCGGCTGGTGGGCCGCCACCGCCCCCCGCCCGACCCCGACCCCGATCCCGACCTCCGGCGCGTTCGGCGCGTTCGGGCAGTAGTGGCGCACTATCCGCCGGTTCTGCCCGAACCGATCGACGGCAGGTCAGCGTTTGGGCAGTAGTGGCGCGCTCTCCGCCAGTTGTGCCCGAACGCTGCGCGGGGTCAGCGGTTCCAGGGGGCGGTGGGCGAGGCCGCGCCCGGTCCGCCGGTGAGCACGTCGACCCCGGTCTCGGTGACCAGCAGGGTGTGCTCGAACTGGGCGGTGCGCTTGCCGTCGGCGGTGACCGCGGTCCACTCGTCGTCCCACACCCGGAACTGGTGGGTGCCGAGGGTGATCATCGGTTCGATCGTGAACGTCATCCCCGGACGCATCGTGATCGCCCCGCGGCTGTCGTAGTAGTGGAGGATCTGGACATCGGTGTGGAACTGCTCACCGATCCCATGACCGACGAACCCGCGCACGACCCCGAGCCGGTACGGCTTGGCGTGTTCCTCGATCGCCCGCCCGATGTCGCTGGTCGGCTGACCGGGCCGGACGGCCTCGATCCCCTTCCACATGCACTCCTCGGTGACCCGGATCAGCTCCCGACTGGGCTGGTCGACCTCGCCGATGCAGAAGGTGGCGTTGGTGTCGCCGTGGACGCCGTCGAGGAAGACGGTGACGTCGATGTTGAGGATGTCGCCGTCCTGGAGCGGCCGCGAATCGGGGATCCCGTGGCAGATCACCTCGTTGACCGAGGTGCAGACGCTCTTCGGGAAGCCGTTGTAGTTCAACGGGCTCGGATAGGCGCCGGCCTCGACCGTCAGACGGTGGACGAAGGCGTCGATCTCGTCGGTGGTCATCCCCGGACGGGCGAACTCGCCGGCCTGGCGGAGCACGTCGGCGGCGAGCGCGCCCGGCACGGCGCATCCGTTCGATGATCTCCGGCGACTTGACCCGGTCCTCCGACCAGCGGCTCGGTCTGCCGGACTCGGCATAGCTCGGGCGACCGATCTCAGCCGGGACCGAGCGGTACGGGCTCAGTCTCGCCGGGCAGCACCCGGCCTTCGGACTGCTTGTGGCAACGCTTGTACTTCCGGCCACTGCCGCACCAGCACGGATCGTTGGCGTGCGGGAGGACCGCCGGGGCGATCGTCGAGGTCACGCGTTCCAGGCTAGGCGGAGTTGCACAGATCAACGCCGTGGGCCGCAGCGGCCGAGTCCGACGCCGGTCGGTCAGGCCCGGCCGGATGTCTCGAACACTCCTCGCCGATCGCCCGCGTCGGAGACGTTGACGCAGCGCGCGATCAGAAGCCGGGTCGAGTGCGTCGAGTGCACATTTGTCGGTCGTTGCTCTCGGTCTGCTCAAGGCGGTGACGCGCCGAACCACCCTGGGGGGCGGTCCGTAGGGTTTCAGACGAACATCTGATCGCGGTTCGGCCCGAGGGACCGAGCGACTCATTGGACCGAGTTTTGCCGCGTCCCTACCTTCCAAAACACTCTTGGACCCGGATGGACGATGCCGGGCCGAGGGCCGAGGAGGGTGAGGATGGCGAACCGATCGACCGCTCGACTGGCGGACCCGGCGACCGACGGCGGTGCGCGCCCCGGCCGTGGGGGGATGCCGGTCCGACCGATCGGACGACGGCCGGCGGCGGTGGCGTCGCTCCCACCGACGGCGACGAAAGTGCGGGTCCCCGAGCTGCTCGTCGGGATCCTGCTCGTCGCCGGTTGTGCGCTCGCCGTGCTCGTCTGGCACCAGTCGTCGGTCAGCACCCGCCAGGCGCTGGTGCTCGCCCACCCGGTGAGCCGCGGTCAGTTGCTGACCGAGGCCGACTTCGCCGCAGCGGACGTCTCGGCGACCGGGATGGTGCTCGTCGCCTACGACGATCGGGCGCGGATGGTCGGCCGGATCGCAGCGACCGACCTCGCAGCCGCCACCCCGCTGACCGACTCGGTGGCGCTCGTGTCCACCCCGCTGCCCGCCGGTGAGGCATTGGTCGGGCGACGACTCGAACCGGGCGAATACCCGTCGGGGTTGACCGTCGGCGATCAGGTCGACGTCGTCATCGTCGGCGACCAGCCGATGATCGCCGGAGAGGGCGAGGCGCCCGCTGCCGGTACCGATCCGAGCTCGACCGGCACCGCGTTGCTGGCCGTGGTCGAGGCGATCGAGACCAGCACGACCAGCGACGACATCGTCGTCGACCTCCGTCTCGCAGAATCGGTCGCCGGCCGGATCGCCGCCGCCCCGTCGGTCAAGCTCGTCCGGGTCGAGCGCTGAGCGGATGGCGATGATCGGACTGACCAGCGCTCACGGCTCACCGGGCACCACCAGCCTGGCGGTCGCCCTCGCTCACCGCTTGGGGCAGCACACCGGGCGGGCGACGCTGCTGCTCGAGGCCGACGCCGATGGCGGCACGCTCGCCGCCCGCCACGGGCTCGCCGGACCGCCCGGGTTGACCGCCCTCGCCGGCGCCGCCCGGTCGGGGATCCGCAGCGAGGACATCGAGCGGTTCACGACGACGATGCCCTCCGGGGTGGCGGTGATCGCCGGGCATCCGTCCGCCGAACAGACCCACGTCGCCTTGCGGGTCGCCGCCGCCCATCTCGCGCCGGTGCTCGCCGAACTCCCCGGCTGCGATGTGCTCGTCGATCTCGGCCGGCTCCGGCCGGGCTCGCACGCCCAACCGTTGGCCGCCGCCTGCGAGCGGTTGATCGTCGTCGTCCGGCCGGTGCTCGAACAGCTCGTGGCCGTCGCCGATCGGCTCGCCGCCTACGAGCAACTCGCCCCCGTTCAGCTGGTCCTCGTCGGCACCCGGCCGTACCCGATCGCCGAGGTCCGCCGGGCACTGCGGATCGACGACGTCGCGGTCATCGCCGATGACGACCGCGCTGTGGTCGCCGATCCGGCGGCGGCACGCCGACGCGGTGCGTGGCAACGCAGCGTCGACGACCTCGCCGCTGCGCTCGCCCGCCCGATGGTCGAGCCCGACGGCCTGGCGGTCGCGGGATGACGATGCACGCCCGACCGATCGATCTCGGCCTCCACCGCCGACTCGCCGATGCCGTCTCCGAGCGGCTGGCCGACGAGCGGGTGTCGCGCGGTGCTGCCGGGCGCGGTCCGTTCGCCGTCGACGACGAACGCCAGTTGGCCCGCCGCCTGATCGCCGACGAGCTCGACGATCTCGCCGCCGACCGCCTCGGGCGCGGGTTGGAGCCACTCGACGACGACGAGGAGCGGCGGCTCGCCGATGCCGTACTCGACGCCGTGCTCGGGCTCGGTCGGATCCAGCCGCTGCTCGACGACCCGGACATCTCCGACATCCACATCCGCGGCTGCGAATCGGTGTGGCTCAAGCTGCGCGACGGCCGTCGGGTCCGCTCCAACCCGGTCGTCGCCAGTGACGACGAGTTGGTCGAGCTGATCCGCCGTGCCGCCGCCCGCACCGGTCGGGCCGAGCGACGGCTCGACGCAGCGACCCCGGAGCTCAACCTCCAGCTCCCCGACGGCTCGCGACTGTTCGCCGCGATCGAGGTCTCCGCTCGGCCGTCGGTGATCATCCGCCGCCACCGCTTCGAGCTGTCCACGCTCGACGAACTCGCCGAGCGCGGCTTGTTCGCCCCGGCACTCGGCAACTTCCTCGCCGCTGCGGTGCGCGCCCGCCGCAACATGATCGTCTGCGGTGGGACCGGTACCGGCAAGACCACGCTGCTGCGCGCCCTGATCAACGAGATCCCGGCGGACGAGCGGATCGTCACGATCGAGGACGCCTACGAACTCGGCATCGACCGCTTCGCCGAGGCCCACCCCGACCACGACATGCTCCAAGCGCGACCGGCGAACATCGAAGGTCGGGGCGAAATCACCCTCCTCGACCTGACCCGGATGGCGCTGCGGATGGACCCCGACCGGGTGATCATCGGCGAGGTCCGTGGTGCCGAGGCGTTCCCGATGCTGCTGGCGATGAGCCAGGGCAACAACGGCTCGATGTGCACGATGCACGCCGACTCGACCCGCTCGGTGTTCCCCAAGCTGGCCGCCTACGTGTCGATGGCCGACACCGGGTTGCCGGTCGAGACGACCAACCTGCTGATCGCCAACGCCGTCCATCTGGTGCTCCAGATCGAGCTCGTCGAGGGCGTCCGGCGAATCACCAGCGTGCGCGAGATCGTCGACGCCGACGGCGCACGGATCGTCTCCAACGAGGTCTTCCGCGCAGGTCCCGACGGTGATGCCGAACCCGGCGCCCCGATCCGCGACACGACCGCACGTCTGCTCGAGCGCCATGGAATGGACCCGGCGGTGTGCATCGCCGGCAGCGACGGGTGGAGCTGGTGAGCGCCGTCGTCGTCGCCGTGCTCGGCGCCGGACTGGGGTTGGGTGTGCTGATCGCCGTCGCCGGTGTCCGTGGCCGACGGCTGGTCGGCGCGCCGGGCGGCGGTCTGCCGGTGCACGTCGACCGGTTGCTGCTGCGGATCGTGCTCGCGCTCGGCGCTGCGGTGGTCGTCGGGTGGGCGACGCGCTGGCCGGTCGCCGCTGCGGTGGCGGCGATGGCCGGCGCCGGTGGGCCGTCGGTGCGGGAGGCCGCCGGACGGCACCGGCGCGAGCTCGCCCAGATCGAGGCGATCGCCACCTGGGTCGAGCAGCTGCGCGACACGCTCAGCGCGGCGAACGGGCTGGAGCACGCCCTGGCCGCGTCGGCCCGGTTGGCCCCGGCGCCGATCGCTGCCGCGGTCGAACGGTTGGCGGCCCGCGCCGACTACGAGCCGTTGCCCTCGTCGTTGCGCCGCTTCGCCGACGAGCTCGACCATCCGCTCGGCGACTTCGTCGTCGCCGCCCTCGTCGTCGCCACCGAACGCGAGGCGCGTGACCTCGGTGCACTGCTCGGCAACCTCGCCGAGAGCGCGCGCGACGAAGCACGGTTGCGGCAGCGGGTGTGGGTCAGCAGGGCCCAGACACGCACGGCGGTGCGGGTCATCGGCGGGGTGCTCGCCACCGTGATCGGCCTGCTGCTCGGCTTCCGCCGGGAGTACCTCGCGCCGTACGACACCGCCGGCGGCCAGCTGGTCCTGCTCGTGATCAGCGCGATGTTCCTCGGCTCGCTGGCGGCGATGGGCCGCCTCGGCCGGATCGCCCTGCCCGACCGGTTCATCGGTGCGCGAGCGGTGGGGGAGGCGAGTCGATGAGTGCGCTGGTCGTGCTCGGTGGTGGGATCGGACTCGGGGTGCTGCTCGTCGTCCGTGCGGTGCGGCCGCGGCCGGTGGCGTTGGCGGTGGCGATCAGGCGGGTGCACAGCGATCATCCGTCGGTCCGCTCGGCGACCGGTCGGCGTCGGTCGCGCTGGACGCGGCCCGCCGCCGATTGGTTCGGCTCGTCGCTGTCGGAAACGGTCGAGCGTGACCTGCGCGTCCTCGATCGCACCGTCGAACGTCACGTCGTCGACAAGTTGGCGGTGGCGATCTCCCTGCTCGTCGTCCCGCTCGCCGGAGGCTGGCTGCTCGGGCTGACCGCCGCCGGTCCCGGGCCGTTGCCGCTGCTGCTCGCCGCGCTCGGCGGTGGGATCGGAGGGTTCGTCCTGCCCGATCTGCTCGTGCGCAGCCAGGCAGCCGAACGGCGGCGGCAGTTCACCTTCGCCCTGTCCAGCTACCTCGACCTGGTCAACGTGCTCCTCGCCGGTGGCGCCGGAGTCGAGACCGCACTGGAGGCGACCGCCCAGTCCGGCGACGGGTGGGCGTTCCATCAGCTGCGCGACGCGTTGCTGCGCGCTCGGACGATGCGCCGTTCGCCGTGGTCGGCGCTCGGTGAGCTCGGCGAGCAGCTCGGCATCGATGAGCTGATCGAACTCGCCGCCAGCATCCAGCTCGCCGGCGAGGAGGGCGCCCGGATCCGGGCGTCGCTCAGCGCACGGGCCTCGGCCCTGCGCAGCCGACAGATGGCCCGGATCGAAGCCGATGCCAACTCGGCGAGTGAACGACTCGGCTTCCCGACGGTGGCGATGTTCCTCGCCTTCCTCACGCTCTTGGCCTACCCGGCGATCCAGCAGATCGCCGGTTCGTGACCCCCCTTCCCCTGTGTACGTCCCCGAAGAAAAAAGGCAGTTCCATGGATCAGCTCAGCCAGACCTGGCAGTACGCCCTGATGCGGATGGCGTTGAGCCGTCACGCCGACGACGAGCGCGGCGAGATCAGACGCGACGACGGTGGTCTGGGCCGCCGCCCTCGTCCTCGCCGCGATCGCGGTGTCGGCGATCCTCGTCGGCAAGATCACGGCCAAGGCCAACTCGATCGACTTCGGATGATCCGCCCGGCTGCGCTCCGGCGGGACGACCGTGGCGACGCCTCGGTCCAGCACCTCGTGCTGGTCCCCGTGATGTTCGTCTGCTGTCTGCTGTCGGTGCAGGCCGGCTTGTGGTTCCACACCGCCAACGTCGCTGCGTCCGCCGCCTCGCGCGGCGCACTCGCCGGGTCCGGTCGCGATGCGTCGACGGCCGCCGCGCTGGCGGCGGTGACGGCGGCGGTCGCCGACAACGGCGGCGCGCTCGTCGGCGCGCCGGCGGTCACCCGCAACGCGACGGAGGTGGCGGTGACGGTCGAGCTGTCGGTCGTCCAGCTGCTGCCGTTCGGCCCGGGCTCGGTGCGGCGCACGGCGAGCGCGCCGGTCGAGCGGTTCGTTCCGGAGGACGAACGGTGAGCGGTCACCCCCGGGCCGTCGACGAGCGTGGCTCGGCGGCGGTGGAGGCGGTGTTGCTCGCCCCGGTCGTCCTGCTGCTCGTGCTGTTCGTCGTCTACCTCGGCCGGCTGTCACAGGCCGATGCCCGCGTCGAGCATGCTGCTGCCCAAGCGGCGCGGGCGGCATCGATGGCTCGCAAGAGCGCTGCCCCGCAGGTCGCCGAGGCGACGGCGCGAGCAGCGCTGGACGCCGATGGGGTCGAGTGCGCCACGCTCACGATCGACGCAGCGTCGACCAGTACCGCCGGGCTGGAGGCGATCTCGGTGACCGTGCGCTGCACGATCCCGGCCGGCGATCTCGCGCCGTTGGCGCCCGGAATGCGAACCGTCGAGGCCCGCAGCGCAGAGGTGTTCGACGTGATCAGAGCGGAGGACTGAGATGGCACGAGACCCCTCGGAGCGTGGATCGATCACGGCGTTCGTCGTCGTCGTCGCCTTCGCCGTGATGCTGTGCGGCGGGCTGGTGTTCGACGGCGCCCGGCTGGTCGCCGCCCGCAGCCGCGCCGCCGACCTCGCCCAGAACGCAGCCAGGGCGGGCGCCCAGGAGATCGTCGGCCTGCGCAGCGGCGAGTGGCAGCTCGACCCCGAGCGCGCCGCTGCCCGCAGCCGGCAGTACCTCGGCGAGCACGGTGTCGCCGGTGACGTGCGGGCGAACGACGAGTCGGTGACGGTGACGGTGCAGGTGACGACCGAGATGGTCCTGCTCGGCGTCGCCGGCGTCGGATCGCGCACCTCAGCGGCGACCCGGACGATCGTGGCGGTCGACCGGTGATCCGACGGATCGGACACTCCATCGCATCGGTCGCGCTGCTCGCCGGGCTGCTCGCCGGCGTCCCCTGGCTGCTCGTCCGCCACGTCGGCTGGCCCGTGCCCGAGGCCATCCCAGATCTCGGGCGGATCGTCGACGAGATCGAGCGGACGGGCGTCGCGGCATCGACGATGATCGAGCTGTTGGCGGTGATCGTCTGGATCGCCTGGGCCCGACTGGCGATCGCCGTGCTCGTCGAACTCGTCGCCGCCGTCTGCCGCCGGCCGGTGCCGACGATCCGCGTGCTCGGCTCCAGCCAGCGGCTGGCCTCGTCGTTGCTCACCTCGGCGACGCTGTTCTCCTCGTTGTTCGGGATGGCCCGCACGGCGGGTGCCGCCGACGGCCTGCCGCTGCGGTTGGCGGTCGTCGCCGGCCACGACCACCAACTCGGTCGCCTCGGCCGCGCTGCGGCCGACACTGCCGGGCTCAGCACTCGGCCATCGACATCGAACATCAACGCTGCGTGGGCCGGCATCGGCGGAAGTCGGCTGACGGCCGGGTCATCGGTCGACACCAGGACCTGGACCGTCGTCCGCAACGACTCGCTGTGGCGGATCGCCGAGCAGACCCTCGGCGACGGGCTCCGCTGGCGTGAGATCGTCGATGCCAACCTCGGCCAACGAGTCGCCCCCGGGATCACCTTCGACGATCCTGACCAGGCGATCCAACCAGGGTGGGTATTGCGCATCCCCGCAGCGACGACGTCGTCCGAACGAGTCGACGCGCCTGGTCCGGCGACCGATCGGGGGACGACCGTGCTCGTCGAGCGCGGCGACACCCTCCGCCAGTTGGCCGAGCGGACGTACGGCGACGGCGACGACTGGACCGTGCTGTGGGACGCCAACAGAGGCGCCAGCTTCGGTCCGTCGAGCTTTGACGACCCGAACCTGATCCTCCCGGGCTGGCAGCTGCTCGCCCCCGACGACCCGATCGAGTTCAGGCTCGACCCGGCAGCCGCCGATGCCGCATCCGCCGATACCCCTGCGCCCGCCGACCCGTTCGCGCGCTGTCGACCTGGTCGCGCCTGTCGAGCCCGTCGCGGTCACCGACACGGTCGCGCCCGCCGCGCTGGCGACGGTCGCCGCCGTTCCCGACCCAGGGACTGTCGAGGCCTCGATCGAGCCCGAGCTCGTCTGCCCCACGCCGGCACCGCCGATGACCCAGGATCCGACGGTCACCGCCGTCGCCCCCAGTGCGCCGCCGACCGAGTTCGAACCGACGGAGCTGCCCACGCCGGCGCGGAGCGCGCTCGAGTCGGCCGAACAGGGGATCGGGATGCCGACGACCCTCGGACTGGGGGCAGCGACCCTGCTCGCCACCGGGAGCCTCGGCGTGATCGGCGCCCGGCGTCGGCGGGCGTTGCGCAGCGCCCCGCTCGGCGGCCTGCTCGCCCGTCCCGAGGACGCTCTGGTCGAGCTCGAGCGGGCGCTTCGTCACGCCTCGGCAGGCGAGCTCGTCGCCCGGGTCGAGCTCGCTGTTCGCGCCGCGGTGGCCGGGCTGGCGGGGGGTCGGTTGCTCGGCGTGCTGGTCGAGCCGACCGGTGAGCTGACCGTGCTCCTCGACGGCGCCCCGGCCGTCGCCCCGGCGCCGTTCGTCGCCACCTCGGTCGATCGCTGGACGGTTCCTGCCTCGGTGGCCACCGCCGAGATCCCGAGCGGCTCGCGCTTCGCTGCGTTCCCCTGCCCCGCGCTCGTCCAGCTCGGCGAGCACGAGGGGGCTGCGTTGCACCTCGATCTGGAAGCGGTCGGGGTGCTGGCGATCGACGGGCCGCCGCGTCAGTCCCGCGGGATCCTCGCCAACTGCCTGTTCACCCTGGCCGCGTCGCCGTTCGGTCCGGGGCGGCGACTGGTCGCCGTCGGCATCGATCCGTCGGTCGTCGCTGCCGACCCCGACGCTCAGCTGCTCGACGACGCCGGCACCGCGCTCGAGCTCGCCGCCGGCCACCTCGGTGAGCTGCTCGGGGTGCTGCGCCCGGGAACGACGTCGGCGGCGCTGCGGGCGAGCTCGGCCGGCGAGCCGTGGGAGCCGGTGGTGATCGCGATCGGCGCCGGGTCCCTCGGCCGCACACTCGCCCGGGACGTGGTCGAGCTCGGTGCCGAGCCCGGGCGGGGACTGGCGGTGATCTCCGATTCGCCGGAGCTGACCTGCCGCTGGCGGCTGGTCCACGGCGAGCACGACTGGGTGCTCGAGCCGCTCGGCCTCCGCCTTCGCCCGCTGTCGCTCGCCGAACCGACCAGTGCCCGCCTCGCTCGTCTGATCGAGTCCGCCGACCACCCGCCCCGGCAGCACGACGTCGGCGACCGATCCGACGCCGTCGACGCCGACGACGCCGCCGACGCCGGTCGCCCGGCGAGCGCCCCCGTGGCCGTCGCCGGCGAGGCCGACGAGCCGTACCTCGAACCGGACTGGTCGCTGCTGGTTCGCACGTTCGGTCCGCCGCGCGTCGTCGATCGCGCCGGGACGGAGGTCGCCTTCGCCCGGTCGAAGTCGCTCGAGCTGGTCTGCTGGCTGACCCGTCATCGGCGCACGGCGACCCGCGGCGGGGCGCGCAGTGCGCTGTGGGAGGCGGAGGTGACCAACGGGACATTCGCCAACGTCGTCTCCGACGCCCGTCAATCGCTCGCCGGCGCGGTCGAGGCGCCGGCCGGTGAGCACTGGCTCGGACGGACGCTGACCGAGCAGCTGCTGCTCCACCCGGGCGTGGTCAGCGATGTCGAACTGCTCGATCGACGGTTGCGTCACGCCCGACGGCAGGACTCGGTCGGGGCGCGACGCACCCTCGGCGACGCCCTCGAACTCTTCGGTGGCGCGCCGTTCGACGCAGCCGGTTATCTCTGGCCGGACGCCGAGGGGCTGGTCAGCAACGACGCCCTGTTGGCGACGACGGTCGCCGGCGAGCTCGCCGAGCTGTGCCTCGAGGCCGGTGACCTTGACGGTGTGTTCCGGGCGACCTCGGCCGGTCTGGCGGTGCTCCCCGGTCACGAGGAGCTGCTCGCCTTGCGGATGCGGGCGCACGCGGCGAACGGCGATCTCGCCGCGGTCAAGCGCGAGTGGGAGAGCTACGCCCGGATCGTCGCCGCCGACCTGTTCGGCGACGGCGAACCGTCGGCACGGCTGGTGCGCCTGCGCACCGAGTTGCTCGGTGAACGCCGGGCGCAGCAGGCCGGTCGGCGATGATCTGCCGCTCCCGAGCGACGGCCGGTCGGTCCGACCGGATGGGTGCTCGTCAGGCCGCTCTCGCCCGCGCCGTACTCGGCGATCTGGCGTAGTCGACGGCGAGCGTGCCGAAGGCACGTTCGCGCGCCACCGGAGCGGCGTTCTTGTCGGCCAGGAGGGCGATCAGGGTAGGCCGGAGACCGGCTCGGGCGAAGCGGGCGACGGTCTCGTCGACGGCGAACTCGTGGGCGGTGATGCCGTCGTTTGCGATCAGGTAGGCGATGTCATCGAGGTGCATAGGTGCAGTGTGCGCCAACGCACCGAGAAGTGCCAACGGTTATCGGACATCGAGTCGATCAGCTACGCTAATCGACATGGAAGCGCTCCGAGACCTCGAATTGCGCCATTTGCACGCCCTCCTGGCGGTCGCCGAAGAGCGCTCGTTCGGCCGTGGCGCGACCCGTCTCGGCTACACCCAATCGGCGATCAGCCAGCAGATCGCAGCCCTCGAGCGGGTCGTCGGCGGCGCAGTGTTCGACCGCCCGGGAGGCCCCCGACCGGTCGAGCTGACCCCGCTCGGGCAGGTGCTCTGCGAGCACGCCCGGACGCTGCTCGACCGCCTCCGGCTGATCGACGACGATCTCGCCCGGCTGAAGGCGGGGGAGTCGGGACGGATCGTCGTCGGCACGTTCCAGAGCGTCTCGGTCCGCTTGCTCCCGGCAATCATCGGCCAACTGCGCGCCGAGCGGCCGAAGGTCGACGTCCGGCTGGTGACGATCGACGACGACGACGGGCTGACCGATGCCGTGCTCTCCGGCGAGCTCGACGTCGCCTTCTGTCTGACCACCCAGCCGATCGAACGACTGGAGATCATCGCGTTGTTCGACGACCCGTACGTGCTCGTCGCCCCCCGCGGCCGGGAACGGTCCCCGGTGGCGCTGGCCACGGTCGGCGAGGTGCCGATGATCGGCCAGTCGGGGTCCGCCTGCCAGCTGCCGATCCGGCGCAGCCTGGTCGCGGCAGGGATCTCGCCCGACTACGTGTTCGTCTCCGACGACAACGCCGCGGTGCAGGCGATGGTCCGCGCCGGGATGGGGTACGCGGTGATGCCGACGTTGGCCGTCGACCGCGCGGACGTCACCCTCGACTTCCTCGAGCTCGTCCCCCCGGTCGAGCCACGCCGGATCTCGCTCGCCCTGCGCGACGACCGCACCCGCTCGGCTGCGCTCGACCGTTTCGTCGAGTTGTCGATCGAGGTCGCCGGCGAGGTCGCCGAACTCGCCGCCGCCCGCTGAGCGGGACCGATCGGCAGGACGTCAGCTGTACTGATCGAGGATCGAGACCTCGGCCAACCGGCCGAGCGCGTCCTTGATCATCCGCGCCCGCTCGCGATCGATCCCGGCGACACCGGCGAGCTCGTCGGCGGTCGCCCGGAGGACCTTGGCGAGCGAACCGAACTGCTCGACCAGGGCGGCGATCGTCTCCGAGCTCATCCGCGGCAGCTCGTTGAGCAAGCGGTAGCCACGCGGCTGGAGCGCCTGGTCGAAGTCCTCCGGACCATCGAGACTCATCGCCTGGACGGCGATCCGCGGATCGAGGATGTCCTCGTCGTCGAGGTCGGCGAGCTTCAACAGCACCTCGAGCACGGCGGTCGGTGAGTCGCTGGCGAGGTAGTCGCGCAGGACGAACTCGAGGTCGCTGTCGGTGTCGCCGTAGAGCTCCTCGAACTGCAGCCGGAGCAGGCGGGCATCGACACCGAGTTCGATGATCATCGTCTCGATCTCGTCCGAGATCCGCCTGACGGTCTCCGACCGCTGGACGGCGGTGGCGACGTCGCGCAAGGTCACCAGGTCCTCGACTTCGAGTGCGGTGAGGTTGGCGAACGCCTCGTCGAGCCGATCCTTGTACCGACCGAGGGTCTGCAGTGCCTGGCCGGCCTTGTCGAGCAGGCGGGGGATCTCCTGCAGGACGTGCTTGGCGTCGCCGACGTAGACGGTCAGCACGCTCATCTCCTCGCTGATCGAGATCACCGGGACGTTGCCGAGATGGCGGGAGACACGCTCGGCGGTGCGGTGGCGGGTGCCGGTCTCGCTGGTCGGCACCCGTGGGTCGGGGACGAGGTGGACGTTGGCGCGGGCGATCCGGCTGGCGTCGGCAGCGAGAATGATCGCCCCGTCCATCTTCGCCAGCTCCGACAGCCGCTGAGGGCTGAACGGGGCGTCGAGGAGGAAGCCACCGGAACAGATCGAGAGCACGTCGCTGCCGTCGCCGACGACGACCAACGCTCCCATCTTCGCTCGGACGATCCGGTCGAGTCCTTCGCGCAACGGCATGCCGGGGGCGACGTCGGCCAGCGCCTGGTGCAGTGCGTCGAGGCGTTCGTCATCCGGCGCCAGCATGTGTCGAGTCTACGGCGAGCCCCAGGGCACCCGTGGGCGTTCGATCGGCCGATTGAACAGCTCGACGACGCCCAACGGGTCGTCTCGCCGGTGTGGCGGTTCGATCCGATCGGCTCCCGGCCGTCGAGCCCCGCGATCCCGGCCGTCGCGCTGGAGCAACCCGGCGAGGACGAGCGCCTCGGCGAGGGTGCCGGCTCGCTCGACCCGGATGCCGGGGAGGTCGGCGGGGGTCGAGCGGGGGACGATCGCGCGGGTGAACCCGAGCCGGGCCGCCTCCTTCAGCCGGCGGACGGTCTGCCCCGCCTGGCGCAGCTCGCCGCCGAGTCCGACCTCGCCACAGGCGACGAGCTGGGCGGGGAGGGCGACATCGAGCATCGCCGAGGCGGTTGCCAGGCAGATCGCCAGGTCGGCGCCGGGATCGTTCAGCCGGACCCCGCCGACGACGGAGGCGAACACGTCGAGCTTGCCGGCGGCGAGCCCGGCGCGTCGATCGAGCACGGCGAGCAACAGCGACAGGCGACCCTGGTCGAAGCCTTGGGCGGAGCGGCGCGGCTGGGGCAACCCGGTCTCGGTGACCAGCGCCTGCAGCTCGACCAGCAGCGGGCGGTGACCTTCGAGGGTGGGGACGACGACCGAGCCGGGGATGCCCGGTCGGCGGTCGGCGAGGAACAGCTCACTCGGGTCGGCGACGCCGAGCAGGCCGGTCTCGGTCATCTCGAACACGCCGAGCTCGCTGGTCGGCCCGAAGCGGTGCTTGGCGGCGCGCAGCAGGCGCAGGGCGTGGTGCCGTTCGCCCTCGAAGGCGAGCACGGTGTCGACGACGTGCTCGAGCACCCGCGGCCCGGCGAGCCCACCTTCTTTGGTCACGTGACCGACGAGGAGGATCGTCACTCCCCGGCGTTTGGCTTCCTGCACCAGCCGGTGGGCGCATTCGCGTACCTGGACGACGGAGCCGGGGGCGGACGGCAACGAGGCATCGGCGACGGTCTGGATCGAATCGACGACGACCAGTTCGGGTTGTAGCTCGGCGATCGCGGCGAGGATCGCGCCGAGGTCGTTCTCGGCGTGGAGCCAGAGCTGGTTGCCGGCGGCGCCGACCGCGCCGAGCCGCTCGGCGCGCAGCCGGACCTGTTGCGCGCTCTCCTCGGCCGAGACGTACAGCACCCGGCCCCCGGTTCCCGACCGCCCGGGGGCGGACGTCGCCTTGGCGAGCAGCTGGAGCAGCAGGGTCGACTTGCCGATCCCCGGTTCCCCGCCGAGGAGGGTGACCGAGCCGGGGACGAGCCCGCCACCGAGCACCCGATCGAATTCCGGGATGTGGGTCGGGATCGGTTGGGTGAGGGCGAGGTCGACCTCGCCGATCAACGTCGGCGGCGCGTTGGGGGCGAGCCCTGGCAGCCCGCTCTGACGAGCGGTCGCCTCGGCGATCTCCTCGACGAGGGTGTTCCAGGCCCCGCACGAGCCGCACCGCCCGCTCCACTTCGTCTCGATCCCGCCGCACTCGGAACAGCGGTGGATCACCCGTCGTTTGCTCACCTCCGGCACCGTAGGCAGGGGGTGTGCCAGGGTTCGCGGATCCGATCGGTCGGAGGTGCGCTCAGGCCCGCCGGCGACGGCGGAGGTAGACGACCGGGAGGATCACCAGGACGAAGAAGGTGAGCCAGGCGGGGATCGCCCAGAGGGCGAAGTCACGCACCCGGGCGGCGCGGCCGGCCCCCTCGTCGGCGAACGCGGCGCGAGCGAGGATCGACTGGCCCGGCGGTGTCGCGGCGGCCCCCGACAGCGCCGCGTCCCAGCGGATCTCGGTCCGCTCACCCGTCTCGTCGTACGGCGCAGCGGTCCCGTCGGTCTCGTCGATCTCGCCGGGCAGGGAGGCGACGAGGCTCAGGTCGAGGGCGTCGTCGAGGCTCAGCCGGCGTTCGTCGAGCAGCGCCTCGTACGGCGCGCCGCCGAGCGAAGCGCTCAGGCCGGCGTCGGAGAAGGCGTCCGGCGAGCTGATCAGGACCTGCCCGCGCAGCGAGGTCGAGATCCGCTGCGGGGCGAACTCCTGGGTCAGTTCCAACGCTTGGAACGGGCCGTTCGGGCCGCTCAGCTCGGCGAGCACTGCGTTCGCCTCGGTCGCTCCGGTGAACGGCTTGCTGATCGACAGGATCAGCCCGCCGTCGTCGGTCGGTGCCGGGCCGTCGACCGTCCAGCCGGCGGCGACGAGATCGTCGGTGCGCAGATCATCGGCGAGCGACGGTGCCTGCTCGACGATCTCGGCATCGGCTGTGACGGTGACGGTGACCGACCCACTGCCGTCGCGGGCGACGTCGAGGCGCACCTCGACCGTCGCCCGGCAGGCGCTGAGGATCCCGGCGAGGACGACGACGATGGTCGCCAGCAGCGCCCGAGGGGCGCGGCGGGGCCGGGTTCCGGGATGCAGGGACATCGGTCGGCGAGTCTCGCACGCCGACCGTGCGGATCAACCGGTGACGAGGAAGGCGACGAACCCGGCCTGGGCGAGGTGGTAGGTGACCATCACCGCCAGCGGCATCCAACCGACCGGGGCGACGAACCGGTTCCAGCCGAGGATCGCGTCGGAGACGTAGAACGTGGCGGCGGCGGCGATCAACCACGGTTCGCCGGTGCCGACGGCGACGACGACCATCGTCGAGATGACGATCAGATAGGCGCTGACCGGGATCCGCATCGCCGGCTCGGACAGCGACCGCGCCGGCGACGACCCGCCGTCCGATCAGCGACATCGCCCCGACGACGCCGACGGTGGCGACGACGATCGCCCACAGCGTCAGGTCGAGTCGGAGCATCCCGACGACATAGGCGAGATGGGCGAGGAGGAAGCACCCCAAGCCGGCGACGAACCAGCGCTCGGGCAACAGCAACGAGGCGTCGCCGGCGAGCGAGAGCGCCAGCCCGACGACGATCCAGACCGCAGCCGGGGTGCGCGGTCGGTCGAGCCCGTCGAGGGCGGCGATCAGGATCAGCACCACCACCGGGCCGAGCTTGGTCAGCCAACGTGAGCGGCGCTCACCGTTCGGTGAGCGCCAGAGCGTCAGCCAGTCACCGATCGCGAGCAGGCCGGCGAGAGCGAACAGGGCGGGCACCGGCGCATCGTAGGAGTTGCACTCGGCGCGGCCGGCGGAGGCGGTTCGCGCTCACCTCCCCGCGACGCGCGGAGGTTGTTGCAGCGAAGCGCTGCAACAACCTCCAAACTTCGCTGTCGGGTGGGAGTTACTCGGGGGTCGGGGCCACCGTCGGGTCGCCCGTGCCGGTCCCGGCGAGCTCGATCGCTGCCGGCGGCTGGAACCCTTCGACGGTGGTGAACGACAACCGCTGCTCGTCTGGCCGGTCCGGATCGTCCTCGACGTCGACGACGATGATCTCCCCGGCGTGGAACTGCTTGTACAGGATCCGCTCGGACACGGCGTCCTCGACCATCCGCTGGATCGCCCGACGCAACGGACGGGCGCCGAGCTGCGGGTCGTAGCCCCGCTTGGCGAGCAGGTGCTTGGCCGCCACGGTCAGCTCGAGACCGAGCCCCTGACCTTCCAACTGGCCGGTCAGCCGCTTGATCATCATGTCGACCATCGTCGTCACTTCGTCCTGCGACAGCTCGTGGAAGACGATGATGTCGTCGATGCGGTTGAGGAACTCCGGCCGGAAGTGCTGCTTCAGCGCGTCGTTGACCTTGTCCTTCATCCGCTCGTAGTTCATCGCTTCATCCATCTTGGTGAAGCCGACGTTGGCCTTGCGCAGGTCCTGCGTGCCGAGGTTGGAGGTCATGATCAGCACGGTGTTGCGGAAGTCGACCGTCCGCCCCTGGCTGTCGGTCAGGCGACCTTCCTCCAGGATCTGGAGCAGCGTGTTGAACACGTCCGGGTGGGCCTTTTCGATCTCGTCGAACAGGACCACGCTGAACGGCTTGCGCCGCACGGCCTCGGTCAGCTGGCCGCCCTCTTCGTAGCCGACGTAACCGGGAGGCGAACCGACCAACCGGCTGACGGTGTGCTTCTCCATGTACTCCGACATGTCGAGGCTGATCAGGGAGTTGTCGTCGCCGAAGAGGAACTCGGCGAGGGTCTTGGCCAGCTCGGTCTTGCCGACACCGGTGGGCCCGAGGAAGATGAACGATCCCGACGGGCGCTTGGGGTCCTTCAGACCCGCCCGGGTGCGGCGGATCGCCTGGGAGACGGCCTTGATCGCGTTCTCCTGGCCGATGATCCGCTTGTGCAGCTCACCTTCCATGTTGAGCAGCTTCTGGGTCTCTTCCTCGGTCAGCTTGTAGACCGGGATCCCGGTCCAGATCGAGAGCACCTCGGCAATCGCTTCCTCGTCGACCTCGTCGAACAGGTCGACCCCGGAGGCCTTGATCTCGACCTCCTTCGCCGACTTCTCCTCGAGCAGCGACTTCTCCTGGTCGCGCAGACGGCCGGCCTCTTCGAAGCGCTGCTCCTCGACCGCCTTCTTCTTCGCTTCCTGGACCTGGGTCAGCTTGGTCTCGAGTTCCTTCAGGTCCGGCGGGGTCTGCATCCGCTTGATCCGCAACCGCGATCCGGCCTCGTCGATCAGGTCGATCGCCTTGTCCGGGAGGTGCCGGTCGGAGATGTAGCGGTCGGCGAGGTTCGCCGCAGCGACCAACGCCTGGTCGGTGATCGTCACCCGGTGGTGGGCCTCGTACCGGTCGCGCAGGCCCTTCAAGATCTCGATCGTGTGCGGCAGGGTCGGCTCGTCGACCTTCACCGGCTGGAACCGGCGCTCGAGCGCGGCGTCCTTCTCGAGGTGCTTGCGGTACTCGTCGAGGGTGGTCGCCCCGATCGTCTGCAGCTCACCTCGGGCGAGCATCGGCTTGAGGATCGAGGCGGCGTCGATCGCTCCTTCGGCGGCGCCGGCACCGACGAGGGTGTGGATCTCGTCGATGAACAACACGATGTCGCCGCGGGTGCGGATCTCTTTGAGGACCTTCTTCAACCGCTCCTCGAAGTCGCCGCGATAGCGCGACCCGGCAACGAGCGCACCGAGGTCGAGGGTGTACAGCTGCTTGCCCTTGAGCGTCTCGGGGACGTCGTTGGAGACGATCTTCTGGGCGAGGCCCTCGACGATCGCGGTCTTGCCGACGCCGGGTTCACCGATCAGCACCGGGTTGTTCTTGGTCCGGCGGGAGAGCACCTGCATCACCCGCTCGAGCTCGCGGAAGCGTCCGATCACCGGATCGAGCTTCTTCTCCCGGGCGAGCTGGGTGAGGTTGCGACCGAACTGGTCGAGGATCTGCGAGTTGCCCTTGTCGCCTTCGGCCGAAGGGGCCTGACCGCCACCCGACGCGGAGGCACCGGAGGCAGCCGACGGCTCGGCCTTGCCCTGCGGGCCCTGGTAGCCGGAGAGCAGCTGGATCACCTGCTGGCGGACCCGCGACAGGTCGGCGCCGAGCTTGACCAGCACCTGGGCGGCGACGCCCTCGCCCTCACGGATCAACCCGAGCAGGATGTGCTCGGTGCCGATGTAGTTGTGGCCGAGCTGGAGCGCCTCGCGCAGCGAGAGCTCGAGCACCTTCTTCGCCCGCGGCGTGAACGGGATGTGACCGGACGGCGACGAGCCACCCTGGCCGATGATGTCCTGGACCTGGTTGCGCACCGCCTCGAGCGAGATCCCGAGCGATTCGAGTGCCTTGGCAGCGACCCCTTCGCCCTCGTGGATCAACCCGAGGAGGATGTGCTCGGTGCCGATGTAGCTGTGGTTGAGGAGGCGTGCTTCCTCCTGCGCGAGGACCACGACTCGGCGAGCACGATCGGTGAAGCGTTCGAACACGAAAAACCGCCTTCAGTGGACGGTGGATGTTTGACCCTGAGTGTACCGGGGGTGTACCGCGCGTGGGCGAGGAGACGATGGTCCACACGGATGCTTCGTCAATCGGCACGTCGCAAGAGGTTGTCAAGGGGGCGATCGGACCGGGTCAGTTCGCGAGCCAGGGGACGAACACGTAGCCTCTGCAGCGATGGTCGCCGCGTCCCCCATGCTCGATCTGCCGAGCTCCGAGCTCGACCGCGAGCGGATCGAGCGAGCGCTGCGGGAGTCGGTCGTCACCGGCGATCCGTATCTCACCGAACTCGCCAGTCACCTGCTCATCGCCGGTGGGAAGCGGCTCCGCCCGGTGATGGCGGTCGTCGCCGGGCTCGCCGACGGGCGTCCGCAGGCGGCCGACGAGGTCGTCCTCGGCGGGGTGTCGTGCGAGCTGGTCCACGTCGGTTCGCTCTATCACGACGACGTGATGGACGAAGCCGAGACCCGTCGCGGGGTGGAGACGGTCAACGCCCGCTGGGGCAACCTGCAGGCGATCGTCGCCGGCGACTTCCTCCTGTCGCGCGCCTCGGAGATCGCTGCGTCGCTCGGCACCGAGGTCGCCGGGCTGCTGGCGAACACGATCGGCCGACTGTGCGCCGGGCAGATCAACGAAGTCCGCACCACCTATCAGACCGGGCGGACCGAAGCCGACTACCTCGCGTCGATCGAGGGCAAGACCGCTGCGCTGTTCGCCACCGCGGCACGCATCGGCGGGATCGTCGCCGGTCACCCCCGCCCGTGGATCGACGTCCTGACCGCCTACGGGCTGGCCTACGGGATGGTCTTCCAGATCGTCGACGACATCCTCGACCTCACCGCCACCGAGGCACGGCTCGGCAAACCCGCCGGGCACGACCTGGAAGAAGGCGTCTACACCCTGCCGGTGCTGCGGCTACTGGCGGCCGGGGGGACGTCGGCCGACGAGCTCGCCGATCTGCTCGGCAAGCCGCTCGGTGCCGCCGAGCGGGACAAGGCGTTGTCGATCGTCCGTTCCAGCGACGGCATCGCCCAGGCAACGGCGACGGCCTATTCCTACGCCGACCGCGCCGCCGCCGCCTGCGCAACGCTGCCGGACAACCCCGCCACCGAAGCCCTTCGTCTCGCTCCGTTCGCGTTGGTCGCCTCCGCCGCCTGAGCGACGCGCTCGCCGCTGATCAGCGGCCGAGCAGCGCCTCTGCTGCCGCCAGGCCGGAGAGATAGGCCCCTTCCAGGTTCGACCCGGACTGCTTCGGTCCGGCGAAGGCGTCGCCGGCGAGGGCGAGCGGGGCTGTGCCGTCGGTGACGAAGCAGCGCTCGGGCCACAGCCGTTGCGGGGTGGCGAACCGCCACCGCTTGATCTGCCACTCGAGCACCCGTGCCTGTCCGAGCCACGGCTCGGCCAGCCGGTGCAGCGCCTCGGCGGCGACCTCGACCGGCTCGTCCCAGTGGGTCAGACTCCACCCGGCCGAGGCGTGGACCGTCAACGCCGGCACCTCGGAGATCCGTTTGGACTGATGGTCGGCGACGAACAGCAGCTCGTCGGTCGGGGCCTGGAGCCCACCCGGCGCAGGCACCGCGCTCGGCCGGTCGAGCACCGCCAGCCAGGCGATCGTCCGGTCGTAGTCGGTGGCGGCGAGTTCCTCGGGCACCGACGCGCCGCTGGTCACCAACAACGACAAGGTCTGCGGCAACGGGCAGGTCAGCAGCACGGCCTCGGCGTCGAACGAGCTCCCGTCGTCGAGCTGCACCGACCACCCGCCTCCGGAAGGACGCACGGCAAAGGCCATCGCCGCGGTGCGGACGTCGAGGTCCTCCGCCAACCGCTTGGCGAGAGCATTCATCCCTCCGGCGACCACGTACCGTGGGTAGCCGTCGGGCCGCTGGAAGCCGTCCGACCACTGTCGGATCAAGCCGTCTGTGCGCAGCGCGTCGACCAACCGGCCGAACTCGCCAGAGCGAACCGTGAAGAACTGGGCCCCGTGATCGAGCCGTGCCCCGCCGATCCGGCGGGTCGCCAGCCGACCGCCGGGTGAGCGACCCTTGTCGAGCACGGTGACCTGTGCACCCGCCCGGCGCAGCGCGCCGGCGGCGGCCAGACCGGCGATCCCCGCTCCGACGATCACGACCTGCATGCCGCCAGCATCGCAGGACGCCGTGGCCGATCGGCGCCGTCGATCGGCGGGGGCGGGCGGGCTCAGCCGGAGGCCGCCCCGGCGAGCGTGGCGTCGGGGGAGTTGCCGACCCGTTCGAGGAAGTCGAGCATCGCCCGGTTGAACGGACGCCAGTGCTCGATCATCAATCCGTGCGCCGCGCCCGAGATCACGACCAGTTCCGAGTCGGGGATCCGCTCGGCGAGCTCCTCGCTGTCGCCGCGCGGGGTGAGGATGTCCTGGTTGCCGACGACGACCAACGTCGGGACGGTGATCGTGTGCAGCAGGTTGTCGATCGCGGTCTCGTCGACGGCGAGGATCGCCTCGCACCTGGGCGCTGAACGCCTCCGGCGAGGCGCTCATCGCCAGCGGGCCGAGCCAGCCGAACAGCGGGAGATCCGCCGCGAGCGAGCGGGGACCGATCACCCACCGGGCCGCCTGCCTCGGCGAGCGCGCCCATCCCCTCGCTGAGGGCGATGTCGGCCCAGTTCTGCAGCAGCCTGCCGACGCCACGGGTGGTTGCTGCAGGCGGTACAGGCGAGGGTCAGCGAGCGCACCCGGTCGCGGTGGCGTACCGCCAGCACCTGGGCGATCGCGCCGCCCATCGAGGCACCCATCACGTGGGCGCGTTCGACGCCGACCGCATCGAGCACGGCGATCGCGTCGTCGGCCATCTGTTCGAGCGAGAACGGCCCGGTCGGCTTGTCGCTCCGCCCGGCGCCGCGGTTGTCGAGGGCGATCGTCGTGTAGTGCGGGGCGAGGGCGAGCCGCTGCAGATCCCACCCGTTCTTGTCGGCCCCGAGGCCCTGGATCATCAGCACCGGATCGCCGCCCGGTCGGCCGAACACCTCATAGTGCAGCCGAACGCCGTCATCGGTGGTCACGAACGCCATCAGGAACCTTCCACGGCGACGAAGCCTGCCGGCGACGCTGCGCACCTTGATCACCTGCGGCCAGGCGTAGAGCGAGGCAACGACCTGTTCGGTCGTCCAGGTCGAGCTGAATCCGAGCAGGTCGGCGGCCGCACTCCCGTCGGCGACGCGCCCCTTGGCGAGCAGCTCATTGACGTGCACCGGGACCGGTGCCCCGAGCGCCTTGGTCCCCATTCGGGCGACCAGCCACTGTGGACCGAACACGGGCCACGGGAACCGCCGACCCTCGCGGAGGGCGTGATGCACGCCGACATCGCCGTCGGCGACGATGTTCAGCGCGCCGTCGAGCAGTTCCCGCCCCGCGCACGCCGCGGCGGTGGCGACGTCACGGTCGTCGATCACGCTGAAACGCGATCGGCCGACGATCCCGAGCAGGTCGATCGGGACCACCGGGAGACGGAGCAATCGGCCGAGCGGGCTGGGCACGTGCGGGCCGAGCACCGGAGCAAGCCGGAGGAGGGCGACGGGGAGCCGGCGTTCATGGCCGAGCAGCCGAGTCCGGGCCTCGACGTCGGCGAGCTGTCGGCCGAACGGCGTCGTCGGGGCGATCGGCGCTTGCTCGTCGGGGCAGGCGGGTCGGTGGCCGCCGCGGCCGTAGAGCTCGATCCCGGAGCGGACGATGATCCCGTCCAACGATCGGCATCGACGCGCTCCGTCGAGCACCGCTTCGGTGAACATCGGGGTCCACTGGGCAGCCTGGCGCGGCGAGGCTCGGGCGTCGGGTTCGTAGACCCCGAAATGGACCAGGAGGTGCGGATCGAACTCCTCGACCAACCGCCCGATCCGCGCACGGTCGAGCGGATCGACGAGATGGAAGTCCTCCGTTCGCAGCCGGCGGCGGGGCGGATCGACGTCGATCCCGCGCATCTCGCCCACCCAGGGTTCGCGCTCCAAGCCGGCGGCGACGATCGAGCCGAGCTCTCCGCCCATACCGGTGACCAGCACCCGACGCAGCGTCGGCGCAGTGCCGACGCCGTCCGAACTCGAACGAACCCCCACGGGCGGGCACGCTACCCGTCCGTCGCCTCCCGTAACCCTGATCAACGCATGCGCCGACGCTCGCCGTCACGATCAGGTTCGAGCGATTCATCTCGATCGACTGGAGATCGTCAATCGCACCGCGTTGCGTGCGGGTGCTGCCACGGTCTACTGTGTCACCCGTCCATGATGACCGCTCGGAGATTCTCCCTGCGGCCGGGTTGGGCGGAGCCGGTCGGCTCTAGCCCGCGCCCAGACTTCCGTCGGCGGCGGGTGATCGGCGCGTTGAGCGCGCTGGCCCTCTCGATCACCTCGTTCCCGCTCGTCGCGTCCGGCGTTCCTCGGTCCGCGTCCCATTCGCCCGTCCGCGCCTCCGGAGCGCCACCGACCTCGTCGGCCCCGGTGATCGCGATGGATGCCTTCCCGGTCCAGCCGAGGTGTGCCTTCTGGGACACCTTCGGCGCCGCCCGCGACGGCGGCGCCCGCTCGCACGAGGGGATCGACATCGGGGCAGCCGAAGGTCAGCAGGTCTTCGCGGTACGCGCCGGGACGATCACCAAGATCTATCGCGAGTCGCCGACCAATCGCGGCGGGAACTCGTTCCGGCTCACCGCCTCGGATGGCACCTACTTCTTCTACGGTCACCTCTCGGCGTTCGTCGACGGGCTGACGACCGGCCTGAAGGTCTCCGCCGGGCAGGTCCTCGGCTACGTCGGGCACACCGGCAACGCCGGCACCGTCAACCACCTCCACTTCGAGATCCATCCCGGCGGCGGTGCGGCGATCAACGGTTACGCCTCACTGCGGGCGATCGACGGCTGCAAGAAGCCGTCGACCCCCTCGGCGAACACCGTCCCCCAGGGCACCGCACCGACGACCACCGTCGCTGCGACCTCGGCGACGGCTACCGCCAAGGCGACACCGCTGACGACCGTCGCCCCGGCCTCGAGCGCCCCCGGATCGAGTGCGCCGCCGGCCAGCGCAGCGCCTGCGTCGGCGACTGTGTCACCCGCCACGCCCTCCTCGGCGGCGCTGCTGTCGATCTCGCCGCCGTCGCGGGTGGTCAACTCCGGCGGTGGGTTGGGGAGCAGGGCCAGCGCCGGACAGCGAACCTCGTATCAGGTGTTGGGGGTCAACGGCGTGCCGTCGACGGCGACGCTGGTGCTGCTCAACGTCTACGCCTCCGGACCGGGGTCGAGCGGCCACCTGGTGGTCCTGCCGTGCAACGCCGGGCCGTCGACGGCCTCGACGCTCAACTTCCGCGCCGGCTTCTCCGACGCGACCTCGGCGCTGGTCGCCCCGATCGACGGCAAGGTCTGCGTCGAGACCAGCGCCTCGACCAACGTGATCATCGACGTGCTCGGCTACGACGGCGACTGGTCGGCGGGGGTCACCTCGATCCGCCCGACGCGACTGCTCGAACCGACGACGCTCGTCGCCGGGGTGCCGCTGCCGATCAAGGCCTCCGGCGTCGGCGGGGTCCCGCCGTCGAACGGTGTCTCGGTCACGGTCAGCTCGACCAACGCAGCCGGAGCCGGGACGGTGACCGCCTACGCCTGCGACAAGCAGAAGTCGAAAGTCGCCCAGGTCGTCGTCGGCGGCGGTCCGAACTCGACCGGGGTCAACACCCGGTTGGCGGCCGACGGCACGCTCTGCCTGGTGTCAAACGTGAACGTCGAGGTGACCGTCGACGCCACCGCAGCCTGGGCGCTCGGCGGATCGAACAAGCTCCGTGCCGTGCCCCCGGTGCGCGCCTACGACTCGCGCGGCAGCTCGGTCGCCGCCGGGCAGGTGGTCCAGCTGACGCTGGCCAACGACGAGCTGCCCTGGTCGGCGAGCATCGGCGCAGTGGTGATCACCGGCACCAACGCATCGCAGCAGGGCACGATCACCGCCTGGCCGTGCGGTCAGAACCAGCCGTCGACGGTGGCGGCGACGGTCACCCCGGGTCGCACGGCGAGTTCCTCGGTGTTCGTCGGGCTCGGCGGTGGCAAGTTGTGCCTCTCGCCGTCGACGGCGATGGACATCCTCGTCGACGTCACCGGCGGGGCCTGACCTCTCCGGCTCCGCCGGCGAGCACGATCGATATCGCGCTCACCGCCAGCGCGCCGAACAGCGTGCCGGCGAGGGCATCGGTCGGCCAGTGCACCCCCTGGACCGCGCTGGCGACGAACGTGATCGCGATCGGCACCGAGGCGACGAGGGCAACCGACCGACGTCGCCGCCAGGCGACGGCGGCGATCGCCCCCCACACCGTCGTCGTGCTCATCGAATGTCCCGACGGGAAGCTCTTGCTGGTGTGCTCGGCGAGGACCTCGACCTGCTCCGGCGACGGACGGGGTCGATCGACGATCTCCTTGATCGTCGGTTGGGCGACGAGCATCGTCGCCAGCGCGATCCCCACCGCCGCCGCCCCCCGAGCGCGGTGACGAACCATCGCCCACCACCCGACGGGCACGAGCACGACCAGCGCACCCTCGGTCCCGGTCGTCGCCCTGACGAACCCGGCCAGCTCGCGCACGACCGACGGTCGGCGCTGCAGCCAGCGCACGTAGCCGAGCTCGCCGGGCAGCGGCCCGGGATGGATCACGACCGCGATCGTCAGCAGGATCAGCGTCGCCCCGGCGACGTACCTCCACCGAGCGATCGACCGACGTCTGGGGCGAGGGTCCGGCACCCTCCCATCCTGGCCGTCAGCCGAGGCCGCGCGAGTCCTGCTTGAGGGCGGTGTCGACGCGAGAGGGCGGAGGCGACGACGAGGGCGAGCAGCGGATGCGGCGATCTGCCGGTGGATCTGCACGACGTAGTTGTCGGCAGTGGTGAACAACGTCTTGGCGAAACCCTCGAACGTCTTGGTGATCCGGGCGATCTCGGCGCCGGCTGCGTTCTCGATCCGGAAGTTCCACGCCCGCCAGTTCTCGGCCTTGATCGAACCGAGCATCTGGCCGCCGGACCTCGAGCCCGAAGTGGATCTTGCCGATCATGTTCTCCTGGACGATCCGGCCGATCTCGCCGCCGTCGGGGTCGCTCGACGATCGACCGTCGACTTGAACACCTTCGCGCGGCCGGGTGAGGCTCATCACGCAGCTCGCCGGCGGCGTCGCGCACCTCGCAGCCGATGGGTCATGAACTGATCGACGACGCTGACCGCACGCAGGATCTTCTTCGCCGTCGCTCTGCCCGACCTGGGAGACGGAGCCGATCTGTCTCCCGGTCTGGTCGAACACCGCGTACTGATTGGTCAGCTCGATCAGCTTGGCCTTCTGGTTGACCACCAGCACCGGCTCGCTGAACAGCGTCCCGCCCCCGGGGCCGGTCGGCTCGGTCACCCCGGCGCCGCGCCACGACGTGTCGCTCACCTGTTGTTGGACCTTCACCGCCGAGGTGTGGGACTGGACCGGGACCGACTGGCTGCCGTCGACCGGGTCGTTGTGCTGCTGGCCGGCGGTCGAGGCGTGCGCGGTCCACGCAGCACCGTCCCAGTAACGCAGCTCGAAACGGCCGAGAGGGTCCGGGTACCAGTTCGCTGGAGTGCTCGCCATCTGCCGGAGGTTAGTGGTGCCGTGGCCTCACGGAATGGGCGGATCAGCCCGACTTGGCAGGGACGACCGGCCGAGTTCGGCAGCGGACAGGATCAGCTCGCGGGCGGCCGGATCGAGCTGCCGCCCGGCGATCCGTTCGGTCAGGGCGATCGCCTTCGACCCGTCGGGAACGAGCCCCGACCAGCGGATGTAGCCGCCCATCATCCCGATGATCCGGTCGCCGACCTCTTCGGCGTGGATGATCACCTTCGTCCCTGCGGCGAGCATCTGGCTGATCTCGTTGTACAGCGCGAGCAGGTAGGGG
Source organism: uncultured Actinomycetes bacterium (assembly GCA_963754705.1). Classification (GTDB taxonomy): domain Bacteria; phylum Actinomycetota; class Acidimicrobiia; order Acidimicrobiales; family Ilumatobacteraceae; genus JAWKHV01. The sequence continues at coordinate 128,626 of CAVWGZ010000003.1, forward strand.
GTCAGCTCCTCCGCCGGATAGTGCGGCCGGTGGCGGTAGGTCACGCCGAGCTCTTCGTAGTTGTGGAGGTTGTGTGGCGCGGCGATGATCGAGATCACGCAGCCGAAGTTGTTCTCCCGGATCCAGATGATCTCTTCTTGACGGCGGACCCGGCGATGGTTCTCGCCATAGCCACCGGGACGCTCGCAGACGGCCAGCTTGTCCTTGATGATCCAAGTGAAGTGGCGCGGTGTGATCCCGAGCGCCCACTTCCCGCGAAGCCTCGGCGGCATCCGCTGACCCCTTCCTCGGGGACGGGACGACCCGTCCCGCGCCTGCACGACCGGCAGAGGTTACCGGACCGTCTCGGAGACCACGAGTGAGAGCCGCTGGGCGTGACGTTCGACCCTCGTCCCGCCGGGGAGCTCACACGCCCGGCGGGCGCCGGCGGCGACCTCGAGCACCCGTTCGATCGCGTCGGCGGGCGGCGGATAGCCGCCGAGCGCGGGGTCAGCCAGCGGCGCAGCGCCCGCCGGGCGAGGGCGACGGGAGCGGCGGCGACCGCCCGGGCGTCGGTCGGGTCGATCGTCGCGGCCAGCTCGTCGAGTAGTTCGGCCTCCGCTCGCAGCCCCGCCGCCTGCCGGCTGAGCAGGGCAGCGACGTCGCGCTCGGCGATCGAGTCGAGCAGCGGGAGCACCTCGGCGCGGATCCGGTTGCGGCGATGGCGGGGGTCCCGGTTCGACGGATCGTCGAGCGCGACGAGCCCGACGGCGCGGCAGAGGGCGACGGTCTCGCGCCGCCGCAGGGCGAGCAGCGGCCGGCCGGTACGTCCGCCCGGGTCGATCCCGGCCAACCCGTCGAGCCCGCTGCCACGCAGCAGGTTGAGCAGGATCGTCTCCGCCTGGTCATCGGCGGTGTGGCCGGTGAGCACGCCCGCGGGGAGGGCGTCGTAGCGCGCCCGACGGGCGCGGGCCTCGAGGTTCGGTCCCTCGCCGATGCACACCTCGACCGCCCGGAACCCCGCCCGGTAGCGGTCGGCGGCGGCGGCGACGAGCCCGGCTTCGGCGTCCGAGCCCGGGCGGAGCCGATGGTCGACGTGGACCGCGGTCACCGACAGCCCGGCAGCACAGGCGAGCACGAGCAGGGCGAGCGAGTCGGCGCCTCCGGACACGGCGCAGTCGACGGCGGTGCCGGGCTCGGGGAACGCACAACGGGGGAGGAGCTCGTCGATCACGCCACGGCATCGGCGATCTGCCGATCGAGCCAGCGCTGCGGCTCGCGGATCTCCTCGATCGTCGGCAACCGGTCGGCGGCGACCCAGCAGCGATCGACGGAGCGGCGACCGCCGGCAGCTTCGATCGCGGCGATGAACCGCTCACCGGCCTCGTACTGGAGCAGCTTGGCCTCGATCCCGGCCAGCCGCTGGATCAATCGGGCGAACGGGTTGGCCTGCCGGCGGCGTTCACGCAGCACCCGACCGAACCGTTCGGCGTCGGGTAGCCGCTCCGCCCCGGCGCGGTCCATCGTCACGTCTCCGTGCCCTTCGAGCAGGGCCATCAGCCCGGCGATCCGTCCGAGCGCCTCGCGTTGTGCCGGTGAGGCGAGCAGCGCGGCGATCCCACCCTCTTGCAATCGCAGGCGCACCATCGAGGGGCTGCGCAACGCATCGCGGATCGAGGCGAGCGTCGCCACCGGGTCGGGATCGGCGATCGTCAGCACTTCCCGGACGAGCGCCAGGTAGTGCTCGCGCATCCACGACACGCCGGTGAACTGGGCCCGATGGGTGACCTCGTGGAGGGCGACCCACAACCGGAACTGCTGGGGGTCGAACCCGAAGCGCTGCTCGATCGCCGCCAGGTTCGGCCCGACGACGTAGACGGTGTCCTGGTCGCCGGACTCCTCGGTGACGAGCAGGTCGTACTGGCCGAGGACGCGGCCGCTCATCCACCCGAGCAGCAACCCGAGCTCGACCGCAGCCATCCTGCGGGTCACCGCCAGCTGGGCGGCACCGACCCGTCCACCTCGCTCGATCCGCTCGGCGAACCGCTCGAACAACGGCTCGAGCAGACCGCGGAAGGCTGCGAGGTTGACCTCGACCCACTGCTTGCGGTCGACGACGACCGTCGTCGCCGGACCTGCCAACGACCGCAGACCGGTTTCCGTCTCGACCAAGGTCTCGGCCAACGGGACCAGCCGGGCGAAGTCACCGACGATCCCGGACCAGTCGGCCGATGCCGGTGAGCGGTCGGCGACCCGGCCGGCGACCCGTGCCGCGAGCGCCCAGTCGACCGGGTCGCTCGCCGCCATCGTCAGTCTCTCGGCTGCTGGCGACGGCTCGGGTACTGCGGGCGGACGACCTTCTGCAGGTACTGGCCGACCATCCCCAGCACGGTGGCGATCGTCAGGACGCTGAAGATCACGCCGATCCACCAGTGCCACGGTTCGAGGCGGGCGAGAAGCATGGGCTCGATCGTAGCCAGGCGACCCCCAGCTTCCCAGGCCGGCCGCCGGGGACCGTCGGATCTCCGGCGGCGTCCGCCGCCGATTCGCGCTCAGCTCTGCCTTCGAGCTGTCGATTGCTGCCGCTGAGCTGGGCCGCTCCGCTCCGCTCGGCACGGCGGAGCGCGAATCGGCGGTCGGGGGTCGGCGGTGGCCGGATCTCCGACGGGTCACCGGTCGATCAGCGGGTGGCGAACGGGCGGAGCTCGAGCCCCACGTCGACCAGCGCGGCGCGCACCGCCCGTGCGATCTCGACCGCCCCCGGAGTGTCGCCGTGGACACAGATCGACCCGGCGTCGACCTGGACCTCGCTGCCGTCGATGGCGGTGACCCGGCCGGTGGTCGCCAGCGTCCGGCAGCGCGAGACGATCTCCGCCGGGTCGTGGAGCACCGCCCCCGGCCGGCTGCGGGCGACGAGCCGCCCGTCGGCGGTGTACGCCCGATCGGCAAAGGCCTCGATCACGGTCGGCTGGCCGGCTGCGGCGGCGAGCCGGAGCACCTCCGAGCCGGGCAGGCCGAGGATCGGCAGCGACGGGTCGTACTCGCGGAGGGCGTTGACGACCGCTTCGGCCTGGGCGGTGTCGTCGACGATCGTGTTGTACAGCGCGCCGTGCGGCTTGACGTAGCGGACCCGCTCGCCGGCCAACCGGGCAAAGCCGTCGAGCGCGCCGAGCTGGTAGACGACGTCGGCTTCGAGCTCGGCGGGATCGATCTCGATCCGCCGCCGGCCGAACCCGGCGAGGTCGCGGTAGCCGACCTGGGCACCGATCGAGACACCGAGATCGGCCGCCCGCCGGCAGACCCGGCGCATGATCGACGGGTCGCCGCCGTGGAACCCGCAGGCGACGTTGGCACTGGTGACGATCTCGAGCAGCCGTTCGTCGTCGCCGAGCTGCCAGATGCCGAACCCCTCGCCGAGATCGGCGTTGAGATCGATCGCGCTCGCCGATCTGCTCACCGTGGCGAACCTACTGCGGCGCGGTTCGTCGCCGGATCAACGCCGCCGGAAGCGGACGGTGTCGCCGGGGCGGAGCTGGCCGATCCGGTCGAGGTCGGCGCCGACGACGACGCCGATCACCGGATAGCCGCCGGTGACCGGATGGTCGGCGAGGAGCAGCACCGGGTTGCCGTCCGGTGGGAGTTGGATCCCGCCGCGGACCATCCCCTCCGGGGCCAGCTCGCCGGCGCGTCGAGGCAGCCGACGCCCGGCCAGGCGGACCCCGATCCGGTCGCTGGTCGGACTGACCTCGAACTCGCCGGCGAACAGCTCGGTGAGTTCGGTCCAGTCGTCGCGCGGGTCCGGGGATCACCCGCAGCTCGACCTCGTCGGAGGGGTCGGCGAGGGGGACGAGTTCGGTCGCCGGCGGCTCGAGCTCGGAGGTCGGTCCGACCGGCAGTCGATCGCCGGCGGCGAGCGGGGCCGGGCCGAGCCCGCCGAGCAGGTCGGTCGAGCGCGAGCCGAGCGTCGGCGAGACCTCGATCCCGCCGCGCACGGCGAGGTAGCTGCGCACCCCGCGCCGCGTCGGGCCGAGGGTCAACACCTCGCCGGCGCCGAGGGTGAAGGCGACACCGAACCCGCCGCGGGCGGCGTCGGTGCGCAGCGCCGCCGGTGCGCCGGTGAGGGCGACGAGCAGGTCGGTGGTCGCCCGCACGGAGAGCCCGCCGAGGGTCGCTTCGATCGCCGCTGCGCCGGCGGGATTGCCGACCAGCCGGTTGGCGAGGCGGAGCGCGCCGAGGTCGGCGGCGCCCGACGGGCTGACGCCGAGATCGGCGTGGCCGGCGCGGCCCTGGTCCTGGATCGTCGCCAACGGCCCGGGCTCGACGATCTCGATCATCGCTGCCGGCCCGGTCGTCGATCTGCCCGGCCGAGCGTTGCCGAGAACTGCGAGACGCGCCTCGATCGCGGCCGCTCGGGGGCCGACGGGTGTTTCTCGGCAACGTCCGGCCGGGGTCGGTCGGCGGTCAGCACTGCTCGAACCTGACCCGGGTTCCCGGTGTGAGCAGCGCCGGCGGTCGGCGGGCGATGTCCCACACCGGCGTCGCCGTCCGACCGATCAGCTGCCATCCGCCGGGGGAGCGTCGGGGATAGATCCCGCAGTACTCCGCCGCGAGGGCGACCGAACCGGCCGGCACCGCAGGGCGCGGCGCGGCCCGGCGAGGCACGTGGAGCGCCGGGTCGCCGCCGACGAGGTAGGCGAAGCCGGGGGCGAATCCGACGAAGCCGACGGTGTAGTCCGCCGCTCGGTGGCGGGCGATCACCTGCTCGACCGGCAGCCTGCTGAGCCGGGCGACCTCGGCGAGGTCCTCGCCGTCGTAGGTGACGGCGATGACGACCTCGGGGGGAGCGATCGCCGCGACCGCAGCTGCGTCGGCTGCGGCGAGCAGGTCGTCGAGTGCCCCCGGTGCGGGCGGCGGACCGTCGAAGCGGACCAACACGGTGCTCGCTCCCGGGACGACCTCGGAGATCCCCGGCGCCGGGAACCCGCCGAGCGCGGCGGCGAGGCGGAGGGCCTCGGCGGTACCGGCGGTCTCGATCAGCACCGCCCGGTCGCCGCACGGCCGGATCGTCCTAGCCGTCGAGGGGACCGGCCTCGGCGTCGATGTCACCGAAACACATCTCGATCCGGTCGAGCAGCCCGGGCGGGACCTGCTCCGAGCGGCATTTCTGGGCGATCACGATCTTCAACTCGGCGTGGAAGTCGAACGCCGAGTGGCAATCGAGACAACCATCGAGGTGGGCCTGGATGACCAGCCGAGTGTCGTCGCTCAGCTCGTGGTCGAGGAACTGTTCCAGCTCCCGCAGCGTCTCGTTGCAATCACCCATTGCTCAGCGTTCCCGTTCCTGCGGCTGCAGCGGTGTCGTCCGGGGTGGGCTCGACCAGTCCCCGCTCTGCGGCGAACTCGTACAACTGCTTGTGCATCGCCTTTCTTCCCCGATGCAGCCGCGACATCACGGTACCGATCGGGATCTCCAACATCTCGGCGATTTCCTTGTAGGCGAACCCGTCGACGTCGGCGAGCAGCACCGGCAGGCGGAAGTTGGTCGGGAGGGCTTCGATCGCCTCTTTCACTTCGTCGTCGGTGAACAACTCCATCAGCTCGTCCTCGGCGCTGCGGCTGGCCATCGCCGCCTCCAGCCCACCGATCCGGCGGTAGAGGTAGAGATCCTCGACCTCGGCGAGGTCGGTCTCCTGCGGTCGGCGCTGTTTGGCCCGGTAGGTGTTGATGAAGGTGTTGGTCAGGATCCGGTAGAGCCAGGCCCGCAGGTTCGATCCCTCGGTGAACCCGCCGAACCCCCGGTAGGCGCGCAGGTAGGTCTCCTGCACGAGATCCTCGGCGTCCGCCTGGTTGCGCGTCATCCGCACCGCAGTTGCGTAGAGCTGCGGCATGTACTGCATCGCCTGCTCGGAGAACGTCGCCCGGTCAGCCATCGCCGCCGAACCTACTCACTCGCTCTGCGAGCGGTCCCCTCCGTCGCCACCCGCCGGGGCGTTCAGTCGTCGAGCTCAGCGACGAAAGCGTCGATCTCGCCGACGAAGCGTTCGAGCAGGTCGGCGAACTCGGCCCGCTCGTGGTCGTCGAAGCTGCCGAGCAGGCGCTGCATCATCGTCTGGCGGTTGGTCACCAGCTGGGCGTACCAGTCGCGCCCGGACTGGGTCGCCGAGACCATCACCACCCGGCCGTCGTCGCTGCACGCCCGGCGTTCGGCGAAGCCGAGCGCGACCATCCGCTGCACCGCCCGGGTCGCCGTCGACGGATCGACCCGCAGCGCATCGGCGAGTTCGCTCATCCGCCACCGATCGCGCTGGACGATCAGCTCGAGCGTGTCCACCTGGCCCGGCTCGAGCGTCCCCGACAGGCTGCGGAACAGATGGTCGCGCAGCACCGCACTGGCGCCGCCGCGCCGCAGCTCGCGCCAGGCGAGGCCGACCCGATTGACCACCGCCTGCTGCGCGGGGTCGTCGAAGTTGATCTGATGGCGACCCTGCATCGGTCGTAGGGTAGTTGCGATGAGCGAGCCGGGCGCGGCCCCCTCCACCGGCGCCTCCGGCCGCTCCCCGCTCGGGTCGCTCGGCGTGCTCGCCAGCTCCGAAGCGATGCTCACCCCGGCGCTGCGCCATCTCGAACTGTTCACCCCACGCGGCCTGCTGACGTTGCTGTGGCACCAGCCGGCGCAGACGGTCCCACCCTCGCCGCTGGCGCTGATCTGCGGCGGTGGGGCGATGGGCGGTCTGCTCGGGCCGGGGGAGGGCCTCTACCAACTGCTCGGCGAGCGGCTCGCCGAGCGCGGGCTGCAGACGCTGCGGGTCGGGTACCGCCGGCCGAACGATCTCGACGCCTGCTGCGTCGACCTCGCCGCCGCCGCCCAGCTCGCCTCCGCCGCCGGGGCGAGCCGGATCGTCACCCTCGGCCACAGCTTCGGCGGGGCGGTCGCCGTGCGCGTCGCCGTCGCCTTCCCCGAGTTCGTCGCCGGGGTCGTCACCTTCGCCACCCAGTCCGCCGGCTGCGAGGTCGCCGCCGGGCTGCAGGGCCGCCCGCTGCTGATGTTCCACGGCACCGGCGACGAGCTGATCCCGCTGCAGTCGAGCGAGGTCGTGCGGGCGATCGCGGGGTCCGGCGAACTGGTCGTGCTCGAGGAGGAAGGTCATCTGCTGGCCACTGCCGGGCCCCAGATCTGGCAGCGGCTGGCGACCTGGCTTCCCGCCGTCGGCGACCCCGACCTGGCCATCGGCGACTACCCGGCTTGATCGTCGCTCGCGCCGAGCGCGGCCGGGATCTCAGGATTTCTCTGCTCCTCCCTTGAATCGGTAGCTCAGCGCGCGATTCCTCTCGTAGGCCTTGATCTCGCGGAGAGGCCGAGTGCGAGTCATGACGACGAGTGCAGGAGGCGAAGATGGCCAAAGAATTGGCGGGACTGATCAGTGCCCCGACGGCGGTGACCGGGGCGATCAGCGCTGACCCCGGGCACGTCTACGTCGTGCTCAAGAACGGCCGGGCGACGAAGGTGGTCAAGGTCGGCCAGCGTCGACGACCGGGCCTGGGGATCCCTGTGTTCGGCGACGTCGAGGTGGTCGCCGTCGTCAGCGGTCGCCGCGAAGCAACGCTGCACGTGCTCAACGTGTCCACCGCCGACGGCTTCCGGATGCCGCAGGTCGAGGTGCGGGTGACGCTCTCGCTCGCCGGCGACGACAACTTCCGTGAGTTCAAGCGGGCGGTCAACCGCGACGGTTATGCCTTCGTCGGTCGGGTCGAGACGGTGTTGCGGTCCTCGGTCGAGCGGCTGGTCCGCCAGCGGCTCGGCGAGACCTCCCATCGCGCCCTGTACGGGATCGCCGCTGCCGAGCTGTTCGGTGACGTCCGCGACGAGCGCCTCGCCGAGGGCCTGTTGATGCTCCATTCGATCGACGAGATCGCCCCGACCTTCGATCCGAAGTTCGTCCAGGTCTACGACGTCGCCCGGGAGACGGCGGCGGTCAAGGCCGAAGGTGCGGTGGCGATGGTCCGTGAAGCGACCAATGCCGAGGTGCTCGTCGCCAAGATCCGCTCGCTGACCCCGATCGCCGAGGCGCTCGGACAGCCGGTCGACTGGCTGCTCGATCCCAAGCTGCGTCGCGGTGCCGAACAGCGGGCGTTCGAACTCGCCCGTGCCGCCGTCGCCAACCCGGCGGTGATGCGCCGCTTCCCCGAACTCGGTGGGACCGTCCGGGCGATCCTGCAAGCGGGCACACCGACGGCGATGCCGCGCCCGACGGCGGTCACGCCGTCGTTCGTCGACACCTCCGGCTACACGATGGAGCTGCCGCGGATCGTCGGGATGGCGTTGCCGTCACCGAAGTCCGGGCCGCGTCCCGAGTCGGCCGGGCCGGTGCCCCAGCTCAACATCGACGCCCGCCTGGCGGCGGCCTGGACCCAGACCGGTGGCTCCGCCGAGGACCTGCTCGGGATCGCCGCTGGAGTGCGCGACAAGCGCGCCTGCGCCGTGCTGGTCACCAGCTCCCGACCGGCGAGCGGGAACTTCAGCCAGTTGCGCGCCGGGATCGGGGCGTCGCTCGACGTCGAACCGGAACTGGTCAGCGTCGCCTGCGTGGTCAACCCGGCCGACCTCGACGCGGTCGTCTGCGACTACCTGATGAACCGGTTGTTCTTCGTCCACAACGCGATCACGATCCGTCTGCTGCGCCAGCCGGCGGACGGCGGGATCGACCGGCTGCGGTTGCTGCTGTCGTCCGACGACGGCTCCGCCCGGCAGATGCTCAAGTCGATCAACGATCCCGACGGGCTGGTCCTCGAACCGCTCGCTGCGCTGCTCCCGTTCGCCGGGATCGACGCCGAACTCGATCACGCCTTCGCCCGATGAGCACGCCGGCCCCCCTCCCCACCGGCGGTCGGGCGATCCCGATCCGCCAGCTCGCCCACTCGAGCTTCGCCTGGGTCGCCGAGCTGCGCCGCCCGGCCGGACCACTGCCCCGCCTCGCCGCCGGACCGCTCCCGGAGAGCTTCGCCCTCGTCGCTGCGTTCGCCGCCGAAGCGCCGGCCGGGGCTGCGCTCCAGCTCCGCTTCGCCCCCGGCCCCGGCGGCGCTGCGGTCGATCCGCTGCTCGTCGGTCGCGGGCGGACCGAGACCGAGGCGCTCCAGCTCGCCCGCCTGGTCGAGCTGACCCTCCCTTGCGACGTCGTCGTCGACCACGTCGAGCGCGACGACGTGATCGGACACCTCACCCCGTTCGATCTCGACCTCGCCGGTGTCGACCAGCTCGCGGAGCTCCGCCGGGTCACCGACGAGACCGACAGCGGGACGGAACTGATCGTCTCCTGGGGTGAAACCGGTTCGTTGCCCGACCTGACCTCGGTCGTCGGCCGGGCGCCCGCCGACACCGTTTGCTGCATCCATCTCGAGCGATCGATGATCACCGACGACCGTCTCGAGCGGATCGCCCTGATCGTGCGCGAACTCCGCGACGAGGTCGCCGACGGTCACGACGAGACCACCCGGCGGTTGCTCGCCGACCAGCGCCTGGCGCTGTCCGAACTGCGCCGGTCGGCGCTGTCGGTCCGGGTCGTGCTCGCCTCCGCCGTGCCGCTCGCCCCCGGGCTGGCGACGATCGTCGCCCGCGCCGTCGGCGGGGTCGACGCCGGTGGGCGGCCCGTCGCCACCGAGCTCGTCCGGCCGATCAACCGGCACGAGCTCGACGTCGCGATCCAGCCGATCGACGACCTCTGCGTCGGCGGCTGGGGCCTCCCTGCCGACGACCAGCCGGGCGAGCTCCGGTTCGCCTTCACCCCAGCGGAAGCCGCCCAGGTCTTCCGTCTCCCCCCTGCCGGTGAACGCGCCGGCCATCTCGCCGGCAGACGCCGGGTCGAACGGACCCCCCTCGGAGCGCAGTCGTGAAGGAGCCGAAGATGAAGCAACGCGTCAACGACACCGGTGGCATGCAGGGCACGGTGCTGCTCTCGATCACCGGCCCGACCCCGATCGTGCGCACCTGCCAGACGCCCCGGCTGCCGGAGGCCCACCTCCACCTGCTGTCGGTCCCCGCCTACGTCCTCGGTCTGCTGTGGGCGGTGGCGATGATCGTCTGGCGCGCCGAGCCGCTCGCCGGGACCCGCGCCGGCAGCGAGTTCCTCCGCTTCGCCCGCCCGACGGTGTCCGCCGCGGCGGTCGACTTCAGCTCCGTCTGGCCCGACGTTCCCGGGCTGTCGTTCGCCGGCCAGGTCGCCCTGCTCGTCGCCCTCGGGTGTTCGATCGGGTTGGCGCTCGTCGCCCGACTGACCCAGGGCCGGGCGTACCTCGTCTTGCTCGGCCTGGCGGCGTCCGGCGCGGCGGCGCTCGCCGTCGCTGCGTTGAGCCTGCTGACCAGCGAGGTGCCGCTGTCCGACACGGCTGCCGGGCTGATGATCCAGATCGGCCTGCTCGCCGCCCTGTGCACCGGCGCCTGGCGGTTGCAGCGGCGAATGGTCGTCGCCGACATCGACAGCGACACCTCGATCACCGCCCGGCCGGTCCCTCGGGTCGTCGACCGGGTCGCCTCCGGGGTGTTCTTCATCTATCTGATGTCGATCATCGGACCGGTGTGGATCGGCCGCAAGCTGCTCGGCGACGAGCTCGAGGCGACCGCCCGGGTCGCGCCGACCTCGGTCGCCGCCAAGCTGTTCAACGGCGCATCGCCGTGGTTCTTCGGCTACGGCGCGGCGCTCGGGGCGGTGCTCTACGCCGCGGTGCTGCTGATCCCGCCGTACATCCGGCGTGGTCGCCTGGTCGTCCTCGGCTGTGTGCTCGGCGTGCTCGCCGTCGGGCCCGGCCTGACGACGATCGGCGAGCAGGCCCGGGCGGCGTCGACGTCGGTCGCCAACCAGGTCCGGGTCACCGCTCCGACCGGTGACCAGCTCGGCTGGATCTGCGGCTCGTGGGCGTCGACCGCCCAGCCGGGGCTGCTGACGGTGTTCGAGGGCGACGGCTGCCGCACGCTGGCGACCTATCAGGGCCAGCTGCGGATCGCCGAGCTGAGTCTGCGCCACGACTTCTACAACGACGCCGCGGTCACCTCGGCCGGGAGCAACGCGCTCAACGGCGGCACCGGGTTCCTCGCCGGGACCTACGACCAGCTGGTGATCGCCGTCGCCGACTCGCCGAGCTCCGCCGGCGGGCACGTGCTGATCGCCCAGGACATGACCACCGCCACCGAGGCCTGGACCTTCACCTGCCCGGTCGGCTCGAGCTCGTACGCAGTGCGCTTCTCCGGCAGCGGCGACGGTGACGAACCGTCGGTCAACCGGGAGACGATCGAGCTGTTCGGCTTGCTCGAGTACGTCGCCGTCGGCTGCGGCTCGGGCGGCGACTACATCATCCGGACCGACGGGACGATCGTCGGCCAGTAGCGCCGGCGGGCGGCGGTGCTCCCGCGGCGTAATCGGTAGCGAACGAGAGCGGAGCGGTCGGTACCCTCCACGCCGTGTCCGGTGCCTCCCCGCTCTCGTCGCGCGCCCCGCGGGTGCCGCTGTTGGTCAGCTTCGGCGTGCTGTCGGCGCTGTTCTCCTCCGGATACGGGGTGATGTTCACCGCCCTCGACGAGTTCCGCGACGAGTACGGGATCAGCGAGGGCAGCCTCGGGATGGTCGTCGCCGCCGGGTTCTTCGCCTCGTTCGCCGCCCAGGTCGTGCTCGCCCCGCTCGCCGATCGTGGTCACGCCCGCCGGCTCGTCTATCTCGGGATGCTGTTCAACGTCGTCGGTCTGTTGCTGATGGCCTTCGGCGAGACGCTGTTCGCCCTCCTCCTCGCCCGGTTCGTGATGGGCGTCGGCGCCGGGATGGCCGTCCCGGCGATCCGCCGGATCGTGATCGTCGCCGAACCGGAGAAGCTCGGTCACAACCTGGGGATGCTGCTCGCTGCCGATGTCGGCGGGTTCGCCCTCGGACCGGCGATCTCCGCGGTGCTGATCGGTCCGGTGGGGATCCCCGCACCGTTCCTCGCGATCGCAGTGGCGACCGTGCTCTGCCTGCCGGTGATCGCCCGGATCAAGGTCGACGAGACGGTCGTCGACGAGACGACCGCCGGGACCACCTTCGCCTTCGACCTGCTCCGCTCCAAGCCCTACCTCGCGGCGGTCGCCCTCGGCATGGCCGTGTTCGTGATGATCGCCACCTTCGACGCGCTGTGGAGCCTGGTACTCGACGACCTGCAGGCCAGCGACCTCGTCTCCAGCCTCGGGATCACCTTCTTCGCCCTGCCGCTGATCGTCCTCGGATCGGTCGGCGGTCGGCTCGCCCAACGCGTCGGGCCGTTCCGGTTGGGCACGGTCGGTCTCCTCGTCGGATCGGTGTTCATGTTCTGCTACGGCCTGTTGCCGACCGGCGGATCGATGCTCGCGATCGGGATGGTCCACGCCGTCAGCGACGGGCTGAGCGTCTCGTCCTGCGGCGTGGCGGTCGGGCTGGTCGCCCCCGCCGATCGCCAGGCGGGCGCCCAGGGGTTGCTCGGCGGGATGCAGACGCTCGGCGCCGGGATGGTCGCGATCGTGATCTCGGCGGTCTACGAATCACACGGGCGGACCTGGGGCTACAGCATGTGCGCGGTGGGGATGCTCGCCCTGGTGGTCGCCGCCCGGCTGCTCGTCGGCGACGCCTGGCGGCTGCGGACCACCGCCGACGGGCGACCGCTCGAACCGGTCGTCGCCCACTGAACTGACCGACGGGTCGCCGTCAGGGAAGGGTCGACTCCGGCGGCGCGTCGCCGATGAACGGCGGGTCGATCACCAGCCACGGCTCCTCGATCGTCTCCTCCGGCAGCTCGTCGAGCGGTTCGTCGCTCGCCGGCGGGCTGGTCTCGGTCGTGGTGGGGGCGGTGGTCGTGGTGGGGGCGGTGGTCGTCGAGGGGATCGGCGGGTCGCCGGCGATCAGGATCGTCGTGCTCGTCTCCGGCGCGACCCCGACGGTGGTCGGCGACGCGCTGCCTGACGACGCGACGGTGGTCGTCGGGACGGCGCGAGCAGTGCCGCCGTCGCCGGACGAGCCGCCGCCGGAGGAGCTCCCCGCCGACGGGGAGCCGGAGGTCGTCGCCGTGGTCGGCGCCGTCGTGTTCGCCGTCGTGCCCGGGGCAGCGACGGTGGTCGTCGTCGAACCGGTCGGGGTGTCGACGAAGACGACCATTCCCGGCGAGTCGTACAGGGTCGTGGAGACGACCGTCGTGGTCGTGGTCGAGGCGACGGTGCGGATCTCGGCACCGCCGGAGCCCGACGAGCCGCCCTCGACGGCGACGGCCGCCCCGGCCAGGCCGATCACCATCGCCCCGGTGGCGAACAGCGTCGCCATCGCCGTGCGCTGGGCACGGGTCGCACCCATCAGCGCCCCGAGCTGCTCGATGATCTGCTCCGGCGTCTGGCGCAGCGCCTCGGCGAGGGCACGGACGTCGTCGCTGCGCAGCACGATCGCCGGCTCCCGGCGTTGACGGCGCAGCTCGCGCACGAGCAGCAGGTAGGCGTTCAGCGCGCCGCCGACGTCGCCCGGCTCGAACGGTGCGCTCGCCTCGCCGACGACGACGCTGGCGCCGACGATCTCGACCACGTCGCGTCCGCTGACGGTCTCGTCGGGCCAGTTCCGGGAGGCGGTCATCGGTGTTCCGATCGGCCGGCCGCAGCCCGGCTCAAGGGGGGATCGCGCGGTAGGTCGACCGTATCCGAGCACGATGAGGAAATCATCGCAGCGTCTTGAGCTGATCGGACCAGCTCCGGCCCACGATGGAGCACGCCAAGGAGGTGAGGCGATGTTCCGGATCGGAACCGACTACGGGCGCAACGCGCCGTCGTGGGCGTTGACCACGCCCGCCCCGGCCACCGAGCGCATCAGGGCGACGATGAAGGTCACCGACGTGCTCCCGCGGCAGGTCAGCGAACACGAGGACCGGGCGGCCGAGCAGCATCCCGAGAGAGGCACCGTACGGGTGAGGGTGACCAACCGCGCCGGGCAGACGATCGGTTCGATGATCGTCGCCGACCCGGCGGAGGGGAGCGAGCTCCAGCTCGCCCAGCGGTTGGCGCTCGAGCAGGGCGGTGGGTCGACCTCGCTCGGTGCGGTGTACGACCTGGCGGTGATCGCCGAGTCGGCCGGGTTCGAGCCCACCGCCGACGCTCCGATCGACGAGGAGTCCGCCCTCGCCGGTGAGGCCGAGTACCGCTCGCTCGGTCGCAGCCGGCGACGGGGACCGCACGCGCGCAGCCCGTCCGACATCGCCCACACGACGTTGGCGGATCGCCACCAGGCAGCGGCGACCGGCACCTTCAACAGCGGCCGGGGCATCGGTGGTACCGCCCGGTTCGTCGACGACGGCGGCGCCAGGGCCCGCTATGCGATCACCGCCGAGCGGCTCGCCGACTACCGCTCCGACGCCGACCCCGGGCCGGAACCCGCCCGCCAGCTCGCCGCCGCCTGATCGTCCTCGGCGGCCGCCGGCAGCTCGGCTCGGATCGACCTCAGCTGAGGAATCCCAGCCGGCGGGCGGCGGCGGTGAGTTCGTCGCGCGCCTCGGGCGCGGCGATGGCGATCAATCGGCGGGCCCGTTCGCGCACCGACTGACCGCGCAACTCGGCGACACCGTGCTCGGTGACCACCTGGTCGACGGTGTTCTTGTTCGTCGTCACCACTGCGCCCGGCTGGAGCTGGGCGACGATCCGGCTGGTCCCACCGTGGGTCGTCGAGCGGACGACGATGAACCCCTGCCCGCCGTCGGAGTACATCGCCCCGCGGGCGAAGTCGGCCTGCCCGCCCGAGCCGGAGTACAGCCGCGAACCGAGCGATTCCGAGGCGCATTGTCCGAGCAGGTCGACCTCGAGCGTGGCGTTGATCGAGACGAAGTTGCGCTCCATCCCGATCACCCGCGGATCGTTGACGTAACGCACCGGCCACAGCTCGACCGCCGGGTTCTCGTGGAGGAAGTCGTACAGCGCGGCGGTGCCGAGGGCGAACGTCGCCACCGCCTTGGTCCGGTTGGCCTGCTTGCGGACACCGTTGACGACGCCGGCCTCGACCAGGTCGCATCGAGGCCGTCGGAGAACAGCTCGGTGTGCACGCCGAGGTCGCGGTGATCGGGCAGCTGCGTCGAGGACGGCGTTGGGGATCGCTCCGATCCCGGTCTGGATCGTCGCCCCGTTCGGGACCCGCTCGGCGATCAGTGGCGCCGATCGCCCGGTCGATCACGTCCGGCTCGGCGATCGACAGGTCGATGCAGCGGATAGTCGGCCTCGCACCAACCGGCGACCTGGGAGACGTGGATCTGGGTGCGGCCGAAGGTGCGCGGCATCTGCCGCGTTGGACTTCGAGGAACAGCGGCGCCCGTCCGAGCATCGAGGCGACGTAGTCGCAGTTCGTCCCCAACGAGAAGAACCCGTGACGGTCGGGCGGCGAGGCGGAGACGACCACCAACGGTTCGGGGAGCCGGCGGAGCAGGGCCGGCACCTCGCTGAAGTTCGCCGGGACGAGGTCGATCGTGCCGGCGGCGAAGTGCGGGCGGGTGACGGGAGAGAGGAAGTACGAGACGTGGCGCAGCCGATCGCCGAAGTCGGCGCGCATCATCGGCCGGTCGTACAGCGCGTGCATCTGGTGGACGCGCACCCCGTGGAGCCGATCGGCGGCTGCCTCGATCGCGTCGAGGACCGTCACCGGTTCGCCGTTGGCCAACGGGACGATCACGTTCGTCCCCGGCCCGATCAACTCGACGACGGCGTCGGGGGCATCGGCTGCGGGCAACATCGGCGCGATCCTGGCAGGGATCAGGCGATCTCGCAGGCGAGCCGGCCTTCGCCGAGCCAGGAGCTGACCAGCTCGACCGCCGCCCGGTTCTCGTCCACCCCGTCGAGCTGACGGCTGAGGTCGTCGACCGACGGTTCCGACAACGACCAGCCGAGCGGGGCGAGGACTCCGGGATGCTCGTACAACGACAGGCGGGTGAACCGCGTCGTCGGCCGGCCGTCGAGGACGACGGTGACCCCGTCGTCGAGGGCCCGACCGAAGGTAGCTGCAGCCTGCTCGATCGGCCCGGCGTCGCGGGTGGCGAACACCCCCAGCCCACCCTGGAGGGGGGCGAGCAGCTGACTTCCGGGGCTCGGCGGTGCGCTCGCACCGCGGTTGCGGTGGCCGTTGTCGATCTCGACCAGCAGCGGGACGACACAGCGGTCGTGGGTCCGGTTGAACTCGGCGATCAACGGTTCGAGCGACGCCCACAGATCCATCACCGCGCTCGCCCCGGTGTTGTCGCGGTACCCGCTGTCGCCGATCGACAGTGTCGGTCCGTCGACCGGCAGCTCGCAGCGATCGGAGGCGGGAAGGATCCCGGTCGGCGACACCGCCGGGAAGCGGGCGGAGGCGAACGCGGCGGTCGACAGCGCGAAGTCCTCATCGGCGCAGAGGTAGTCGCTGGTGTCGCGGGCGACGGTCTGATCGAAGGTGCCCGTCGCCGGATCGATCCGTCGCCGCCGACAGTCGCCCGCCGCAGTCGCCCCGGCAGGCGCCGGCCCGCCGCCGCTCGACGGCGACGAGGAGCGGTGGGTCGAGACCGTCACCCGACAGCCGTCGGTCAGGTTGGTGCCGTTGAGGAACACCAGCGGCGTGGTCCAGCCATCGTCGGCGACCAGCGAGTGGAGCGGGACGGTCGCCGGGTTGACCGCCGCACCGTCGTCGAAGCGCCGTTCCCAGGTCCGCTCGAGGACCTCGCCGCGGTCCAGCCCCGGGTCGAACCCGAGCAGCGCGTTGGGAGCCTCGACGAACACCTGCCAGGCGAGCTCGGGCGAGAGCAGGTCGGTGCCGAGCCGGCGGCGGACCCAGTCGACACCGTCTCCCGTCCGGCCCGGGCCGGCGAGTTGTTCGGCGGTCATCGCGGCGATCCCGACGCTGCCGCCCGAGGCGCCGCTGGCAGCGAACACCGCCGACCACCGCTCGCCCTGCTCGCCGTCGGGATCGCCGTTGCAGGCGTTCGGGTCGTTGGCGGCGAAGAGGCATTCGAGCGCAGCGGCGGTGAACCCGGCGGCGCGGATCCCGCCACCGGCGGCGGTGACGAACACGAGCGGGACGGCGGGGACCGAGCCGCTCGGGCGGCGCCCCTCGGCGAGCAGCTCGGCAGCCGGCACGTTGACCGCCAACCATCGGTCGAAGGCGATCTCGGTCGACAGTCCGGTCGCCACCGGCCCGCCTTCGACGACGCGCATCCTGTGATAGTGCAGGCCGTCGGCGAAGACGTTGGCGAGCATCGCCCAGGCGATCACGGCGGTGACCAGCGGCACCCGGCGGACACCGACGAAGTCGAGCGAGGCCGGGATCCGGCGACCCTCGAGGGCATAGCCGACGGAACCGAACAGGACCGTCACCAGCAGCAGGAACACGCCGAGGATCCCGTGCACGCCGAGTGCCGGGGCGTGCGCCCAGGGGTCGAGGATCACCCACACGGCGACGACCGAGCCGATCACGGCGAGGACGGCGACCGACCCGACGAACACCCGCCGACGGCCCGGCTCGTGATCGCTGTCGCCGATCGCCCAGAACCCGTACCGGCGGACGGCGAGGTAGCCGCCGACGGCGAGCACGAACGGCAGGATCGACACCGAGAGCAACCCGCCGCCGGTGTCGATCGTCAACAGCCGTGGCATCCCGGCGCGGACGATCGCCACCTCGAGCGCGATCATCGGAGCGATCGCCAGCAGGCCGGGCAGCAGCACCTGGGCGTCGCCGCGCGGTGGCTCGCTCGGCCGGCCGGTCTCCTCCGTCGCCCCCCGCCAGCACAGTGGCAGGCTGAGCGCACCGACGCCGGCGAGGAGCAACCCGAGGGCGAACAGCCCCGGCCCGCGCCCGACGGCGACGATCGCACCGCCGGCGGCGGCGAGCGCACCCCCGGCGGCGATCAGTCGGAGCGTGCCCCGACGTCCGAGCAGCCGACCGTCGCGCGCCGGGAGGGTGCCGAGACGGAGGGCGAGCACCGCTTGGGCGACGGCGAAGCCGGCGGTGGCGGCGATGCCCCACACCGCCAGCCAGTGCCGTTGCGGCCAGAGCCGGATCGCGTCGCGGCTCTGTTCGGCGGGGATGCTCAGCTGGAGCAGGGCGACGTGGAGCACACCGACGGTGAGCAACACGCGGTAGGCCGAGCCGGCGAGGCGCAGCCGGCGGATCGGGTGCCAGGAGTTGCGGGCGAGGAGGAACAGCTCGTTGACGATCGGGACGAGGATCGCCGCCAGTGCGGCGCGACGGAGGAACGACCCGAGCCGCAACGGCCAGGCGAGCACGGCAACGCCGTCGGTCGGGCTCGCCAGCCAGATCAGGAGCAGCTCGACCACCTGATCGAACACCCCGAGCGCGGCGTAGGCGACGACGGCGAGACAGGAGATCCGCAGCACCGTCCGGTGAGGGTCCGGGCGCGCCACGTCCCCGGCGGTCACCGCCTGCTCGAGCTGCTGGCGGAGGAACTGGAGGACACCGAACAGGGCGAGGGCGGAGAACGGGACGAGCAGCAACTCGACCGCCGTCTGGGCGGCGGCGACCTCCCGCCCGGACCAATCGATGAACCCGCCGAACTCGTCGTAGCCGCGCTCCCAGGCGGAGATCGCTTCGCGCACCGCAGCCGGACCATCGTGCAGCCGGTTGGCGCCGAAGCCGGGTTCGGTCGCCGGATGGATCTTGGCCAACGACTGGTCGAGGCTGCGCCGGGCGGCGTCGAACCCGGCGAATCCGGCGATCGCCGCAGCAGTGATCAGGTGGCGCCGGTAGGGGAACCGCGGGCCGTCGAGCTCGTCCGCCTGCACCAGACGCCCCCAGCGTCGGTCGAGCCGACCGAGCACGGCGTCGCCCCAGCTGACCAGGCTCACGTCGATCGGGACCGGGTGTGGGAGACGCCGGTACGCGACGATCGGGGGATGCTCCGCCGACCTGTCCTGTTCGCCGCGGTCGCCGACCTGTTGGCGGTGGTCGTCTTCGTCGTCATCGGCCGGCGGAGCCATGACGAGGGCTCGGCGATCGGCGGGGTGATCACGGTGGCTGCGCCGTTCGCACTCGCCGGGGGGTGCGGGTGGCTCGTCGGGCGTGTCTGGCGTCGGCCGCTGGCGGTGTGGGAGAGCGGTGTCCCGGTGTGGATCGTCACGGTCACGCTCGGGCTGCTGCTGCGCCGGACGGTGTTCGATCGAGGGACGGCGATGGCGTTCGTGATCGTCACGACGATCACCCTCGGGGTGCTGATGCTCGGATGGCGAGGCATCGTCCAGCTGCGCTCACCGCGTGCGACGGCGGCCGGCGTCGGCGGCGACGCGACGACGCGGTAGCCGGCCCCGGCCTCGCGGCTGGCATCGAATCCCCACACACAACGGGAACCGTAGCGAGCACGATCGGGACGGTCGGCACGACGCCCTCGACGCGCCGCTCAGCGAATCAGCAGGAAGATCGCAACGAAGTGGCAGGCGCCGGCGGCGACGGTGAACGCGTGCCAGATCTCGTGATACCCGAACCGTCGCGGCCACGGGTTGGGTCGGCGCAGGAGGAGCACCGGCAACCCGAGCGTGTAGCACACCCCGCCGGCGACGACGAGGGCCAACACGAGCCCGCTGACGTGCTGGGCGAGCGCCGGGAGGGCGACCAGCGCTCCCCACCCGAGGATCGGGTAGAGCGCGTACGACATCCACCGCAGACGATCGAACGCGGCCAGCTTGAGCACAAACCCGGCGACGCAGCCGCTGCCGACGACGGCAAGGATCGGGATCCCCCAGGCGAGCGGGAGGGCGACGAGGCAGACCGGGGTGTAGGTCCCGCCGATCAGGACGAAGATCATCGCGTGGTCGAGCCGGCGCATCACCCGCAGCGTCCGCTCCGAGCGGGCCAGGCGGTGATAGGCGGCGGAGGTGCCGAACAGGGCGGCGACGCTGGCGGCGTAGACCGACGCGGCGGCCTGGGCCATCGGACGGTCGGCGAGCAGGATCAGCAGCGCTCCCGCCGGCAGGGCGAGGAAGAAGGTTCCGGCATGGAGCACCCCGCGCCACGCCGGCCGGGGAATGCCGAGGACATCGCTGCGCTCCATCACCCCGACCCTACGGCCACGATCCGGTGACCGACCGTCGCCGAGGCAGATCTCAGCTGAACATCAGGCGAGGGCGGAGAAATCGACCTTGCCGACGGTCATTGCTGCGGTGAACCCACCGTCGGCGAGCACGTTCGAGCCGTTCATGAACCGCGACGCGGAGCTGCCGAGGAAGGCGAGCACGGGAGCGATGTCGGCCGGGCCGGCCATTCCGCTGACGCCTTGCTGGTCGACCGCCCAGTCGATCGCCTTGTCGCCCATCGTCTGGCGGAAATCGACCATCAGCGGCGTCTCGACCGGACCGGGGCAGCAGCTGTTGGTCCGCACGCCGTGGGCGATCGTGGTCCGCGAAATGTCCATCGTCAGCACCTGGGCGACCTGCTTGGAGAAGCCGTAGACGTCGCCGAGGAGGTCGCTGTTGGCCTCCAGCCAGGCGATCGAGTCGCTCCAGCCGGGAATCGCGAGCAGCTCGAGGATCCGCGGCAGATTCGCCGGCCAGCCGTTGCCGGCCATCGAGGCGGTGTTGACGACCACCCCTCCCGCCGGGATCTGGGGCAGCAGGCCGTGGATCAGCTTGCGCGGGGCGAGGCAGTTGACCGACATCACCACCAGCGGCGCCTGGGTGGCGGCGACGCCGGCGTTGTTGAACAGCACGTCGATCTGGCCGTCGATCTCGGCGATCGCCGCGTCGACCGACGATTCGTCCGACAGGTTGGCGGCGACGTAGGCGTCGACGTCGGCCTCCGGTTGCTTGAGGTCGACGACGGTGATGTGCGGGCTCCCCAACTGCTTGAGCAGGTCGACCAGCGCGGCGCCGATCCCGGTGGTGCCGCCGGTGACGACGACGCGCTTGGCGGAGTAGTCGAATTCCGAGCTCACTGGTGCTCCCTGTGCGTTCCGTGCCGGATGCTGCCCGGCGCTCGGGATCGAGTGTCGTTCGGCGAGGATCGGGATGCCAACCCCTGCGCACCGCGGCCGCAATCGTTTGGTCCCGAACGATGCGCTATCGTGCTCGGACCAGGGGAGGTCCGCGATGGGGAACATCGAACTGGAGCTGGGTGATGCGCAGGCCGACATCACCTCGCACGACACGTTCGTCGGCGGCGTGCCGCACGCCACCTTCGCCCGCCTCAGGCGCGACGATCCGGTCAGCTGGTGGCCGGAGCAGGACGGCTCGGGGTTCTGGGCGGTGACCCGCTACGACGACGTGTTGACGGTCAGCCGCCGGACCGAGCTGTTCTCCAGTGCGCAGGGGATCCGGCTGGAAGAGATGGACGCCGAGGAATGCGAGGCCCGCCGGACGCTGATGGAGATGGATCCGCCGCGCCACACCCGCTACCGCCGGCTGGTCTCCCGTCCGTTCAGCCGGCGGGAGGTCTGGGCCTACGAGGCGCAACTGCGGGCGATCGTCACCGACGTGCTGGAGGAGATCGACGGGGGCCACGAGATCGAGTTCGTCGACCTCGTCGCCCGCCAACTGCCGATGCGGATGCTCGGCCAATTGCTCGGGCTGCCGGCGAAGGACCAGGAGTGGCTCGTCCGCCAGGGGGATGCGCTGATCGGCAACACCGATCCGGAGTTCACCGACTTCGTCGTCGACCAGGTCGACACCGACGCCTACCGCCTGCTGCCGTTCCGCAGCCCGGTCGCGCTCGAGCTGTTCGACTACGCCGCCGGCGCGCTCGCCGAGCGCCGCAGCTGCCCGACGCAGGACGTGCTCGGTGCGCTGCTCGCCCCGATGGCCGACGGCGAGGTGCTCGGCGACACGGAGCTGAAGAACTTCTTCACCCTGATGATCGCCGCCGGGAACGACACCACCCGCTACTCGATGGCCGGCGCGATGCTCGCCCTGACCGAGCGGCCGGATCTGCTCGGGCTGCTCGGCCGCGAGCCGCAGCGGATCGAGACGGCTGTCGAGGAGATGCTCCGCTGGACGACGGTGACGATGCACTTCCGGCGGACCGCGCTCGTCGACACCGAACTGCGGGGGGTGCCGATCGCCGCCGGGGACAAGGTCGTGATCTGGTTCGTCGCCGCCAACTTCGACGAGGACCAGTTCGTCGATCCCTATCGGTTCGACGCCGCTCGTTCCCCGAACGACCACGTCAGCTTCGGCCGACACAGCCCGCATCTCTGCCTCGGGGCTCAACTCGCCCGGCTGGAGATGCAGGTGCTGTTCGAGGAACTGCTCCCCCGGCTGTCGGGCGCGTCGCTCGCCGGGCCGATCGAGCGGTTGCGGTCGAACTTCATCGCCGGGATCAAGCGCCTGCCGCTCGAGCTCGAGTGGCGATGAACGGTGCTCGTCGCCCGCTGATCGGGGTCACCGGAAGGCGTTGGCCGGCGTCGATCGTCGCCGGGCGGCTGCCGGTCTCGTTCCACGACGCCGAGTTCGACTTCCACTTCACCGAGTACGGGGAGAAGGTCGCCGGAGCCGGCGGTCTGCCGGTCGAGCTGACCCGCGACGCTCCGGTGGAGGAGCTCGTCGATCGGCTCGACGGCCTGGTCCTCACCGGCGGCGCCGACATCGACCCGGCGGCGTACGGCCACGAGCCCTCGCCGCAGCTCGGTCCGACCGAGCCCGATCGTGACGCCTGGGAGTTGGAGGTGCTCGACGCCGCGCTGCGACTCGGCCGCCCGGTGCTGGCGATCTGTCGGGGGATGCAGCTGCTCAACGTCCATCGCGGTGGGACCCTCGTCCAGCACGTCGGGCTCGACGACGGCGACGGTCATCCGCGCTTCGACGAGCCACGCGACGAGCCCGGCCACCGGGTCCTGCTCGAACGCGGCAGCGCAGCCCACGCGGTGTACGGCGAGCGGATCGAGGTCAACAGCCTCCACCATCAGCTGGTCGACCGGATCGGCGATGGGCTGGTGGTCACCGGCCGGGCCGTCGACGGCGCGGTCGAGGTGCTCGAGTTGCCCGGCGCCCCGCTGCTCGCCGTGCAGTGGCATCCGGAGGCGCTGCGCGGCGTCGATCCTTCGTTCGACTGGCTCGTTCGGGTGTCGCGACGTGGAACGATCGGGTGATGGAGCTCAACGAGTTGCTCGCCGATCTCTTCGGTCGGATCGACGAACACGTTCACGAGGTGCTCGACCTGATCGATCCGGCGCTGCTGACCGCAGCCCCGGTCGAGGGCGCCAATCCGATCGGCTGGCTGATCTGGCACCTGACCCGGGTCCAGGACAGCCACATCGCCGAGCTGGTCGAGGAGGACCAGGTCTGGGTCACCGGTGACTGGGGTGCCGTGTTCGGGGTGCCCAGCGATCCGGCCAACCACGGCTACGGCCATTCCGCCGAGGACGTGGCTGCGATCCGCCCGGAGAGCGTGCTGGTCCTGCTCGAGTACTACCGGGCGGTCGCCGTTCGCACCCGCACCTTCCTCGGCTCGATCACGACCGCCGACCTGAACCGGATCGTCGACCCGAACTGGGACCCGCCGGTCAGCCTCGGGGTCCGCCTGATCAGCATCGCCGACGACGACATGCAGCACGCCGGTCAGGCTGCCTACGTCCGCGGCCTGCTGGAGCGGTGACCTCGGCCCCGACGTCCTACGCGCGGGCGCAACCGATGCAGCGTCGGGTGGCGGGGATCGCCAACAGGCGCTCGACGGCGATCGGTCCGGCGCACACCGCGCAGACGAGTTCGTCGCCCGCCTCGAGCCGGCCGAGGGCGGCGTCGAGGGCCACCAGGTCGATCCGCGCCTGGCGCAGCAGCGCCGAGACCTGGGCGCGCTCGTAGGCGATCGTCGACCCCTCCGGGTCGTGCTCGTCGTCGGTCGAGACCAGTTCGGCGGCGGCGACCACGCCGTCGAAGGTTCGGGTCAACGCCTCGACCTGGTGCGCGCTCCGGCGGCGTTCGGCCTCGATCGCAGCGCGCAGCTCGCGCAGCTCCTCGTCGGTCACAGGAACGGGAGGTACTCGCGCACTTCCCAGTCGGTCGTCGCCGCGCAGAACCGCTGCCACTCGGTCCGTTTGACCATCACGTGCTGGGCGACCAGCTCGGGCCCGACGGCGGCGACGAGGTCGGTGTCGGCCTCCAACTCGTCGAGCGCCTCGCCGAGATTCGCCGGGCAGCAGACCGTCGTGTCGACCCGCTCGAGACCGTCCCCGGTCTCCGCCGGCTGCAGCTCGAGCTTCGACTCCCACCCCAGTCGGGCGGCCTGCAACGCGGCGGCCATCGCCACGTGGACCGGTGCTGCACCGTCGCTCAAGCGGTGCTCGATCCGCGTCGCCGCCCCCCGCTCGGGTGGCACGCGTACCGTCGCCCCGCGGTGGTCGTGACCCCAGTTGGCCCAATAGCCGGAGAGCGACGCCGGCCGCAGCCGCTTGTAGGCGCTGACGTTCGGCGCGGACAGCCCGGCGAGCCCGCGGTGGTGGGTCAGCAGCCCGGCGATCGCATGGCGGGCGAGCGGCGCCAGGCCGTCGGGTGCCGAGGGGTCGTTCAGCGCGTTGGTCTCGCCGTCACTGCGGAAGCTGAGATTGAGGTGCAAGCCGCTCCCGCCGCGATCGCCGAGGGGCTTGCCGAGGAAGGTGCACAGCAAGCCACGCTGCATCGCCAGTTCACGGGCCAGTTGACGGAAGAGGAACGCGTCGTCGGCGGCGCGCAATGCGTCTCGGTACTCGAGGGTGAACTCGAACTGCGGCGTGTCGTACTCGGAGTTGACCGATTCGAGCGGGATCTCTGCCGCATCGGCGGCGTCCCACAGCTCGCTGATCAGCCCGTGCGGGTCGACCGCCGGTCCGGTGCCGTAGACGTACGCGCCCGGGGTGTCGAGCGGTTTCCACCCGCCGTTGCCGTCGGGCTCGAGCAGGTAGGCCTCGAGCTCGATCCCGACCATCGGCTGGTAGCCGAGGGCTTGCCAGTCGGCGATCGCCCGGCGCAGCGCGCCGCGCGGCGAGACCGCCACCGGCTCACCGTGACGGAGCAGATCGGCAACGGCGATCGCCGTGTTCGGCTCCCAGGAGGGACGCAGGTCCTCCAGCTCGAACGAGGCGTCCATGTCGGGCAGGCCCTCGTCGAAGTTCGCCCCCGGGGTGCCGAAGGTCATCTGCCGGTCGTAGCCGAGTGCCCACAGCCCGGTGCAGTGGCGCACCCCGCGGTTGGCGAGGCGGTACGGGACGTACTTGCCGCGGGCGAGCCCGAGGTGATCGGGCCAGAGCACCCGCACCCGGTCGTAGACGCCGCTCACACTCGATCGTTCGATCATCCGTATGCCCCCCAACGGCACCAGCAACGTTCGGGCCCGAACGATAGGTGGAGGACCGGGTGGCGTCAACGCGTTGCGGGCTCGACGGCCGCCGGCGGCACCGGCTGGTGTCGACCTCGTCGGGTTGGCGGACCCGGACGGTGCGGCGGTCAGGGAGCGTCGGTGCGCTCGTCGACGACGCGGATGATCTTGCGCAACAGGCGGGGGAGTTGGGCGCGCTCGCGTGCCGTCAACGCCGAGGCGGCGAACGACTCCTCGACATTGAACCGGGGGAACAGTTCCTCGATCACCGCGGTGCCACGGGGGGAGAGCCGCACGAGCATCAGCCGTCCGTTCTCCGGATGCCGCGTCCGCAACACCAGCCCGCGACTCTCCAAGGTGTTGAGCACGCCGGAGAGCGTGCCCTTGGTGATCCCGGCTTCGGAAGCGACCTTGCGCGTCTCCTGCTCGCCCCAGATCCACAGCACCCACAGCACGGTGAACGCCGCCCACGACAGATCGTGGTCGGACAGCACCTTCTGTTCCATGTGGTTCCGAACGGTCGTTGCCGCCCGGTAGATGTTGGAGATCGCGAACATCGCCCCGAAGTCGAACGGCTGATCGCCGAGGCGGGCGCGGATGTCCCGTTCGGCGCGGACCGGGTCGCCGCTGTCGCCCTCGTTCGGTCGCCCGTTCATCGACGCCAAATGTAGGTCGACGGGTCGCCTGTCGCCAGCTATCGTTTGCTGCCGAACGATCATCCTGGGGGTTGGAGATGTCGATCGAGATCCGCCGCGTGCTGCTCGACGGGGCAGCGACGGTCGTTCGTCGCGACGGTGAGCGTCTGATCGCCGCCGACGGCCGTGAGGTGGACGCAGGCGCCGCCATCCACCTCCCGCCGGTCGAGCCGACGAAGATCATCTGCTGCCATCTCAACCACATCTCGCGCGTGTCCACGAGTTCGGCGTGTCGCTGCCGCCCGCGCCGACGTACTTCCACAAGCCGATCTCGGCGCTCAACGCCCATCGCGGCGCGGTCGTGCGCCCGTCGAACTGCAATTGGCTGAACTACGAGGGCGAGGTGGCGATCGTCATCGGGCGGACGTGCCGAAATGGTCACCCACGCCGAGGCCGGCGACTACATCGCCGGCTACACCATCGCCAACGACTTCGGACTGCACGACTTCCGCGACACCGACGCCGGATCGATGCTGCGGGTGAAGGGCGCCGACACGCTCTGCCCGATCGGTCCGGGACTCGTCACCGGGTGGGACTTCCGCGGCAAGACGATGCGCACGCTGGTCAACGGCGAGGTCCGCCAGGACGGCTCGCACCGACGAGATGGCGTGGGACATGCACTACCTCGTCGCCGACATCGCCCGCCTGATCACCCTGGTGCCCGGGCGATCGTGATCCTCTCCGGGTACGCCGGCGATCTCCCGCCCGGTGCAACCCGGCGACGTCGTCACGGTCGAGGTCGAGGGCCTCGGCGCGCTGACCAACACGATCGTCGAGGGACCGGCACCGGTCAGCGACGAGATCGGCGCACAACCGACGGAGACCGAAGAGGTGCTCTCGACCGCGCTCGGCGGCGACTGGCCACTGCGCGGCCAGCGCGCCCCGCGGCGAACCGAGCGCGACGAACTCCCGTATCCGAGGATCCGCCCGAGGTTCGAATCGTGAGCACCGACGCCGCCGACACCAGTGCCCGCCCGAGCGGTCGTCGAGGGTGTCGAGGTCTCCGTCGAGCACTACATCGGCGGACGGCGGGTCGGATCGGCGACGACGTTCGAGGATCGCTCGCCGCTCGACTGGTCGTGGAAGCTCGCCGACGTCGCCCGCGGCGACGCATCGACCGCCGCCGCCGCGGTCGACGCGGCGATCGAGGCCTTTCCCGCCTGGGCGGCGCTCGGAGCGGAGGGTCGGGCGCCGCTGCTGCGCCGCTGGGCCGACCTGGTCGACGCCAACGTCGAGCGGATCGCCGCCGTCGAGTGCCCCGACATGGCGATGCTGCTACGACAGCTTGCGGCTGCGGGTGATCGGTCGCGGGGCGCGCAACTTCCGCGCCTACGCCGAGCTCGCCGAGCAGTACGACCGAACGGGTCTGGTCGTCGAACGGCACGGCCAACCGGGTGCTGCGGATGCCTGCCGGCCCGACGGTCGTGATCACGCCGTGGAACGCACCGTTCATGCTCTCCACCTGGAAGTGCGCGCCGGCGCTGGCCGCCGGCAACACGGTGATCCTCAAGCCGGCGGAATGGTCGCCGCTGTCGTGCTCGTTGCTCGCCGACCTGGCGCACGAGGCGGGCATCCCGCCGGGGGTGTTCAACGTGGTGCAGGGGATCGGTGAAGAGGTCGGCGCAGCGCTGGTCGGCGACCGGCGGGTCCGGCGGATCAGCTTCACCGGCTCGCCGGAGACCGGCCGGCCGATCGGTGTCGCCGCTGCCCGCAACCTCGTCCCGTTCACCGCCGAGCTCGGCGGCAAAGGCCCCTTCGTCGTCTTCGCCGACGCCGACCTCGATGCCGCGGCGCGCAAGGCGGCCGGCGAGTACGACGACTCCGGCCAGGTCTGCCTCGCCGGCACCCGATTGCTGGTCGAGTCGAGCGTGCGCGTCGAGTTCCTCGACCGGTTCCACGCAGCGACCGACGCCCACGTGCTCGGCGACTGCCGCGACCCGGCGACGACGATCTCGCCGATGATCCATCCGGAGCACCTCGGGCGCGTCGCCGGCTTCGTCGATCGGGCACGGGCGGCCGGCGACCGGATCGTGCGCGGCGGACGGGTCTGGCGCGAGGGCGGGTCTGTGGTACGAGCCGACACTGATCGAGCCGCGCTCGAACGACAGCGAGGTGGTCCAGCGGGAGGTGTTCGGCCCGGTGCTCACCTGTCAGACCTTCGACGACGAAAGCGAGGCGATCAGGCTGGCGAACTCGACCGACTACGGGCTGTCGGCGATCGTGTTCACCTCCGACGGCGAGCGCGCCGAACGGCTCGGCCGGGCGATCCGGGCGGGGACGATCTGGACCAACTGCTTCCTGGTCCGCGACCTCACCGCACCGTTCGGCGGGTGCGGGATCAGCGGGATCGGCCGCGAGGGCGGCGACTACGCACTCGACTTCTCCAGCGATCTGAAGACCTTCCAGATCCTCGACGGGAGCGTTGACGATGGGTGAGGTGATCGGCGCCGGCGTCGTCGCCCATGTGCCGACGATCGTCCTGCCGGAAGCGACGCGACGGGAGCTCAACGAGGGCAACGAGATCAGCCTCGTCCCCGGGCTCCACCGGCTCCGCCGTGAGGTGCTCGACGTGCTCCGGCCGGACACGATCGTCGTCGTCGACAGCCATTGGTTCACCACCGTCGAGACGGTGGTCGGTGCCCACCTCCGTCGGGACGGGTTCTACACCTCCGACGAGCTGCCGCGCGGCATGTCGTCGGTGCCGTATGGCTTCGACGGCGATCCCGAACTGGCGGGCGCGATCGCGAAGGCCGCCGACGACGTCGACCAGTGCTGGATCACCCCGATCGACGATCCGTACCTGCCGATCCACTACGCCACGGTCAACCTGCTCGGGTTCCTCCAGGGCGGCGAGCGTTGGGTACCGCTGAGCGTCTGCCAGACGGGGGACACGCTCGACTTCCTCGCCGTCGGCGAGTGCCTCCGACGGGCCGTCGAACGGCTCGACCGGCGGGTGGTGATCCTCGCGTCCGGAGGGATGACGCACACGTTCTGGCCGCTGCGCGAACTACGTGCCCACGAGGCGAGCGATCCGACCCACATCCGCACGGCGGAGGCCGCCGCCGCAGACCGGGAGGTGCTCGACGACTTCTCCGACGGTGACCATGCGGCGGTGATCGACGGCATGCCGGACTATCTCCCGTTCCGTCCGGAAGGCCGCTTCGGTCACTATCTGACGATGGTCGGTGCGCTCGGCGGCGCCGACTGCCGGGCGCCCGGACGGCCGTTCAGCGACTACGAGAACTCGATCGGCACCGGGCAGATCCACGTCTGGTTCGACCGCCCGGCGGATGGATGGACCGGATGACCACCCGAGCCCCGAGGAGGGCGAACCGATGACCGAGGGTTTCCTGTTCCCGAGGACCGCGACCGGACGAGCGTCGCTGCTCCCGCCGCCGCCGTGGCACTACTCCGGCGACCTGCTGACCGTCGAGTACCGCACCGATCCGGCGGCGGTCGCCCGCCTCCTCCCCGAGCCGTTGACGCCGGCCGGCGACGACGAGGACCCGGGTGCGGTGGCCTTCATCTGGGCCGACTGGCAGTCGTGCTCGGACAGCTTCGTCGAGCTCGACGATCCGATCCGCCTGCAGTACCGGGAAGCGTTCGTCGTCGTCCGTTGTCGGTGGAACGACCGGCTGTGGTCGCGCTGCGTCTTCATCTGGGTCGACAAGGACTTCGCCCTCGTCCGCGGCCATCTCCAGGGCTATCCGAAGAAGCTCGGGTCGATCCAGATGACCCGCCCGGTGACCGTCGGCAAGGCAGGGCCACGGCTCGAGCCGGGTGGCCGGTTCGCCGCCACCCTCGCCGCCTCCGACCGCCGGTTGGCCGAGGCGCGGGTCACCCTCACCGGCCCGTCGGACGGCAACGGGTTCGTCAACGGTCACCCGATGCTCCACCACCGCTACCTCCCGAAGCTCGAGTTCGACGGCACCGACACCGTGGCCGAGCTGGTCACGATGCACGGCGTCGACGTCGAACTGGGGCCCGCCTGGGAGGGCACGGCGACGCTCGAACTGTTCGCCTCGCCGGTCGAGGAACTGCTCGATCTCGCCCCGCAAGAGATCATCGGCGGATACTGGCGCAGCGTCGGGACCACCTTCGCCGGCGGCACGACGCTGTGAGTCGAGAGGCCGGAGTTGTCCGGGCTCCCCTGCTCGCAGCGCTCAGCGCGCCCGGCGGGTACGGGAGAGCAAGCGGGGCAGCCGGCGGCGGCGGAGCTGGCGCACCTCGCCGTAATGCTCGGCGATCACCGCCAGCTCGGTGCGGCAGGCCTCGAGGTCGGGCCCGTCGAGCACGGTGGGGTAGTGGCGCATCGCGTCCCTCCTCGGTTCGTGTGAAGAACTCAGACGATACGCTCCACCCCTGGATACGTCAAGAGAACCCAGCTACCCTCTCGGTGTGACTTCCGACGCCCCCCCGGCAGCGCCCATCGAACCCCTCGACCGCCGGCCGGCGATCGAGAACTGCTCGATCGCCGGCACACTCGACGCCCTCGGCGACCTGTGGTCGGTACTGGTCCTGCGCGAGTTGTTCTTCGGCGTGCATCGGTTCAACGAGATCCAACGTGACATCGGCATCTCGCGCAGCGTGCTCGCCAGCAGGCTGGCTCGGCTGGTCGAGCTGGGGATCGTCCGTACGAGGCCGTATCAGCAGCCGGGCGACCGCGAGCGACACGAGTACCGCCTGACCCGCAAGGGCGTCGGGCTGCTCCCGGCGATGATCTCGTTGATGGCCTGGGGCGACGAGCACCTCAACGACGGCGACGGTCCGGTCGCCCTGTTCGACCGGCGAACGGGAGAACCGGTGGTGCTCGAGCTACGAACCGCCAGCGGCGCGGTGGTGCAACCGAGCGACATCGAGGTGATCCTCCGCGGTGCTCCCCGCGGGAGGCGCGCCGAGGGCCTCGACCGCCCGGCAGCTGAACACCGGCTCGGTACACCGGCGACCCGATGACGCGTCGAGCCCCGCTCCGGCGGTGGGATCGTCGTCGTCGACCTCGATGGCGGGGCGCTCGATCACGTCCGGGGCCACGTTGCCGAGGCGTGCCCGGCGGTATCGCCGGGTGGGGGCGAAGAGGGCGATCAGGGCGAGGGCGACCAGCGCATCGAGCCAGTAATGGTTGGCGGTGGCGACGATCGCCAGCAACGTCAGCAGCGGGTGGAGCAAGATCAGCAAGCTCCGGCGAGAGCGCTTGATCCCGATGACCGAGATCGCCACCAGCATCGCCCAGCCGAAGTGCAGCGACGGCATCGCAGCGAACTGATTGGCCACCGACTGGTTCGTCTGCAGGCTGTAGATCCGCGGGCCGTAGCGGTAGAGGGTGTCGACGAACCCGAGATCGCCGAGCATTCGCGGCGGAGCGAGGGGGAACACGACGTGCAGCCCGAGGGCTGCGACGGTGACGGCGATGAAGTGCAACCGGATCGGCCGGTAGGCAGAGATGTGGCGGACGTAGGCCCAGACGATGAAGGCGATCGTCGCCGGGAAGTGGACGTAGACGTAGTAGCGGTTGAGCGCTTCGATCACCAGCTCACTGCCGCTGAACATCCGCTGCACGCTGCGCTCGGTGAACAGGTGGAGCTGCTGCTCCCAGCGGACCACTCGGCGGGCGTTCTCGATTGCGATCCGGCGGTCGGTGCGGGTCAGCAGGCGGGCCTGGCGGTAGGCGAGGAACAGCGCGCCCATCAACAGCACCTCGGCGCCGAAGCGGATCAGTCGCTGTGGCCATCCGGGCGGACGCGCTGGATCTGCGAGGGGCTCACTTCCCGAATTGGTTGTCAGCAGATCAACCACTCGAACTCTCAACTTTCAGGACGCCCCGACTATTCCCCGATCGTTCCCCCGGGGGCAAGCCGAAATACGTCACCGCAGCGTTGACCGGATCAGGCAGTTCGGCGTCGGGACAGCTTATGGCCGCGCCCGATCGACCGACCCTCTGGTGAGTCTCACGACCTCTGCTGGATCGGCCGCGCAGAGTCGGCGTCATCCCACCCGCTCAGGGGCGTCTCAACCAGCGTGCTCCACGACTGCCCTTGACCACGACGACCGAAGGGAGAACGATGGACGCGCCCACCAGGCGGCCCCGCCCGGCGTCGCCGCGCGCCCGTCGGCCTCGGCTGTCATTGGTCGCCCGATTCGGGATCGTCAGCCTGCTGATGGTCGCCGTGATCGGCTTCTGCCTCGCCACGTTGCTCGACCGATCGGTGCGTGACCGGGCGATCGACGACGCGATGCGCACGGCGACCGTCGCCGCCCAGCTCGGAGTCGCCCCGGCGTTCGAGCCGACCGATCTGGGGCGTGACTTCGTCCCCCTCGGCGACGCCCGGCTGGTCGACCTCGGCGAGCAACTCTCGACCGCGATCTCGACCGACGGAGTGGTCCGGATCAAGGTCTGGAACCTCCAGCACTGGCTGGTGTACTCCGACAACGCCCGGCTCGTCGGCCGGTGGTTCCCGTCGAGCCCGTTGCTCGACGACGCCTTCGCCGGGCGGATCGTCTCGGAGGTCACCGACCTCAGCGCCCCGGAGGAGCTGGAGGAACGCGAATTCGGCCGCTTGCTGGCCGTCTACGTCCCCCTCCGGGTCGACCCGGCAGGAGCGTTCACCAACGACCCGTCGGGCTCGATCGTCGGGGCGTTCGAGATCTACCTGCCCTACGAGCCGATCGCGGCGACGATCGCCGCCGACACCCGCCGGCTGCAGCTCGGGCTCGGTCTCGGCCTCGCGCTGCTCTACCTGGCGGTCTTCCGGCTCGTCGTCGGCGCCTCGCGCAACCTTCGCCGGCAGGCGGACGAGAACCTCCACCAGGCGCTGCACGACAGCCTCACCGGGCTGCCCAACCGGACCTTGTTCAGCGACCGGGTGACGCAGGCGCTGGCCTACGCCCGCCGCGACGGCAGCGAGGTGGCGGTGATGATCGTCGACCTCGACCGGTTCAAGGAGATCAACGACACCCTCGGCCACGACCGCGGCGACGAGCTGCTCCAGCAGGTCGGCGAACGGCTGACGAAGCGCTTGCGGGGAAGCGACTCGGTCGCCCGCCTCGGCGGCGACGAGTTCGCCCTCCTCCTCCCACGGGTGCCGTCCGCATCGGACGCCCGGCTCGTCGGTCTCGAGATCCACCGCCTGCTCGCCGAGCCGTTCCCGATCAACGGGATCGAACTCGACATCCGCGGCAGCGTCGGTGTCGCCGTCAGCCCTGCTCACGGCGAGGACGTCGGCACGCTGTTGCAGCACGCGGACGTGGCGATGTACATCGCCAAGGCGAGCCACTCGCGCGTCGAGGTCTACGACCCTGCGCAGGATCACTACTCCGCCGGCCGGTTCGAGCTCACCGCCGAGCTGCGCCAGGCGATCGACGAGGGCCAGCTCGTGCTCCACTACCAGCCGAAGGTCGACACCCAGACCCGCCGGGTGGTCGGCGCCGAGGCACTGGTCCGCTGGCAGCACCCGCTGCGTGGGCTGCTCACCCCCGCTGCCTTCCTCCCGGCGGTCGAGCACACCGAGCTGATGCGGCCGCTGACCGATTTCGTGCTCGAGGCTGCGGCAGCGCAGGCCGCCGCCTGGCGCAGGCGCGGCTGGGACATCCCGGTCGCGGTCAACCTCTCCGCCCGGACGGTCGGCGACGAGAGCTTGCCGGCGAAGGTCGGCTTCCTCCTCCGCCGCCACGGCCTGCCGGCGCGCGCCCTCGAGCTCGAACTGACGGAGAGCGCGGTGCTCGCCAACCCCGAACGCGCTGCCAAGGTCCTGGCCGAGATCCACGGGATGGGTGTCCATCTGGCGATCGACGATTTCGGGTCGGGCTACGCATCGGTCGCCTACCTGACCCAGTTCCCGATCAACTCGGTCAAGATCGACCAGCAGTTCGTCCTTCCGCTGCTCGTCGACCCCAAGGCGGCGTCGATCGTCCAGTTCACGATCGACCTCGGGCGGACACTCGAACTGGTCGTCGTCGCCGAAGGAGTCGAGGACGAGGACCTCGCCGACGCCCTCGACGAACTCGGCTGCGACGTCCTCCAGGGCTACGGGATCTGCCGCCCGGCGAGCGCAGCGGCGCTCGAGCCGTTCCTGACGGACAATGCGATGTCGTTGGCGGAGCTCGTCTGATGACCATCCGTAGATCACGCCCCGGGCGCACGTTGCTGGCCGGCATCGTCCTCCTCGCCGCCGGGTGCAGCGCTTCCGGAGCTGCCGCCGATCCACCGACGCTGATCGACCCCGCTCGCGATGCCGGCGCCGGGGTCGCCCCGGTCGACGCGGGACGCGGTGCGCAGCTCGACGCCGGCCAGCTGCGGCTGTTGCTGGAGCAGCTGCTCGGCGTCCACGGCGCGCTGACGGTGCAGATGATGCGCCAGGCCGAGCAGGGCAGTCAGACGCTCGACGCCTGGATCGGTGGCCTGGCGGGGAACACCGCCGAGCTGTCCGGGGCGGTCGGGGTCGTCTACGGGCCGGCCGGCGCCCGGGCCTTCGACCAGTTGTGGACGTTCCACACCGAGTTCTTCCTCGACTACGCCGACGCCGTCGGTCGTGGCGACGACGAGGCGGCGGACACCGCGCTCGACGGACTCGCCGACTACCAGCAGGATTTCGCCTCCTTCATCGACACCGCCACCGCCGGGCTCGCTCCGTCGACGGCGGTGGCCGAGATGCTCGGGAGGCACGTCGAGCAGATGATCGGCCAGCTGGACGCAGCTCGTTCCGGCGAGTACGACGAGATGCTCCGGCTCGAGGCCGACGGCCATGACTACCTGGCGACGATCGGCGCGTCGCTCGCCGGCGCGTTCGCCGCCCAGCAACCGGTCGCGTTCCCCGAAACGGCGGACGAGGCGTGGGTCGAGTACTGCTCGATCGCCGGCAGCGCGCTGACCTCGTTCGTCGACGGGGTGACGACCGCAGCGGCGCTCGACGGCGAGGTCGAACCGTGGCGAACGGCGCTGTCGACCCTCGCCGAGGTCCGTTCGACGGCACCGGGCGTCGTGTCGGACCCGTTCGACGAGACCGGCACGGACTCGCTGGTCGAGCTGCTCCTCGACCAGCGCGGCAGCTCGCCGCCCGAGCTGGTCAGCGACGCCAACGACCTGGCGACCCTCGGGCTCCGCCTCGCCGCGATCGACGCCGATCCTGCCGCCACCCCGGCCGCGATCCGCAGCGCCTACGCCGCCGCATATCGCCTCGCCCAGCATCGACCTCCCAGCTGAGGAGTGCGCCGGGGACCGGTCCGGTGCCGGGCGGCCGCGTCGCTCCTGGTTGAATCGCCGCGTCGGACGACCGTCGGAGGGGCGATGAACGAGTCACCGAGCGTCGAGACCACCTCCGGAACGGTCCTCGGACACCGGCTGGACACCCCGTCGGGTCGGCCGGTGGTCCACTTCGGTGGCGTGCCCTACGCCGAGGCGTCTCGCTTCGCTGCGTCGCGACCGGTGAGCCGCTGGAGCGAACCGTTCGACGCCCGGCGCACGGGCGCCGCGCCGCCGCAGCGGATCGACGGCCTCGGGCTCGTGCCCGGAATGGAACCGGCCTCGACCAGCGAGGAGTGCCTGACGGCGGAGGTGTGGACCACCGAGCTCGCCGGGAGCAAGCCGATCATCGTCTGGATCCCTGGTGGGAGCTTCCGCATCGGTGGCGCCGGTCTGGCGACCTACGACGGCCGGCGGCTCGCCGCGGACGGCGAGGTGGTCGTGGTCGGGCTGAACTACCGGCTCGGGATGCTCGGCTTCCTCGCCGCCGACGGTGTCCCGTCGAATCTCGGGCTACGCGATCTGCTGGCCGGGATCGAGTGGTTGCGAGCCAATGCAGCTGCCTTCGGCGGCGACCCCGAACGGATCGTGCTGATGGGTGAATCGGCCGGTGCGGGAGCGATCATCCACCTGCTGACCCGGGCCGATCTGCCCGTCGCCGGAGCGATCGCGCTCAGCGGCTCACCGACGATGACGCTCGACGTCGCCACCGCCGAGCTGGTCGCCGGCCGGGCGTTCGCCTCTGCCGGGGTCGGCGGCACCTCCGAGCTCGCCGATGTCCCGGTCGACGACCTGCTCGACGCCCAGCAGGCGGCGGTCGCCGAATCCACGCGCGACGTCGGGGCGATGCCGTTCCATCCATGGGTCGACGGGGACGTCGTGTGCTGCACCCCGCTCGAGGCGGCGGCCGCCGGTGCGCTCGCCGCGATCCCGGTCGTGTTCGGGGCGACCGCTGCGGAGATGGAGCTGTTCCGTTCGAGCGTGCCGGCCGTCCCGGCCGAGTACGCGGTCAAGGTCGTCGCCAAGCGTGCCCCGGTGCTCGGGCTCGACCACGATGGGCTGGTGCGCGGCGTCCGGGCCTGCGGTGGTGACCTCGTCAGCGCGATCGCCGACGTCGAGCTCGTCCTGCCCGCCCTGCTCCTCGCCGAGTCGCACGCACGCCGTGGGCTGCCGGTGTGGCGCGCCCGCTTCGCCTGGGCGTCACCGGAGCACGGCGCCTGCCACGCACTCGACCTCCCGTTCCACTTCGGGACGCTCGATGTCGACGGGTGGCGGGCGTTCGCCGGGGCCGTCGACGATCCGGCCGCCGATCGGCTCTCCGCCCGGCTGCGCGCCGCCTGGGCGGCGTTCGCCGCTACCGGCTCGCCCGCCTGTGAGCCGGTCGGGGTCTGGCCGCAGTGGGTGCCCGGGAGCGCGATCGTCGAACTCGATCGTGAGCTGCGGATCGTCGACGATCCGGACGCCGCCCGGCTGGCCAGCTGGCGCAGCTGAACGAGGTCCCCACCCGGGCGACCGGCGATAGGGGTTGACTATCGAATCGATCGGGACAATCGATGCCCTATATCGCGCCCGTGCTCGTAGCTTGCACCTTCCCCCCCGATGCACGAAGAGGTCATCTTTCATGTCGTTGATCAACACCGAGATCAAGCCGTTCTCCGCCACCGCCTACCACGACGGCTCGTTCGTCCCGGTCTCCGAGGGCGATCTGAAGGGCAAGTGGTCGGTCGTGTTCTTCTACCCCGCAGATTTCACCTTCGTCTGCCCGACCGAGCTCGGTGACCTGGCCGACAACTACGCCGAGTTCCAGCGGCTGGGTGTCGAGGTCTACTCGGTGTCGACCGATACCCATTTCACCCACAAGGCGTGGCACGACACCTCGGAGACGATCGGCAAGATCGCCTACCCGATGATCGGCGACCCGACCGGGACGATCACCCGCAACTTCGAGGTGATGATCGAAGAGGCCGGCCTCGCCGATCGGGCGACGTTCGTCGTCGATCCGGAGGGCAAGATCCAGGTGCTCGAGATCACCGCCGGCGGGATCGGCCGCAACGCGGTCGAGCTGCTGCGCAAGATCAAGGCTGCCCAGTACGTCGCCGCCCACCCGAACGAGGTCTGCCCGGCGAAGTGGGAAGAGGGCGACGACACGCTCGCCCCCGGCCTGGACCTCGTCGGCAAGCTCTGACGTCACGCTCGTTCGCTGCGAGTGCCCCCGGGCTCCGGGGGCGAGACCCACGGGTCCTCGTGCAGCTCTGATCCGTGCATCGATCGACGTGCCCCGGCACGCCGATCGGTGCACGGAACCATCCCCCCACATCGTTTCGATCTCGCGGAGTCGTCATGCTCGATGCATCGTTGGTCACCCAGTTGCGCGCCCACCTGGAGAAGGTGGTCCACCCGATCGAGCTCGTCCCGTCGCTCGACGCAGGTGCCAAGTCGGTGCAGCTGGCGGAACTGATGGACGAGATCGCCGCGCTCTCGGACAAGATCAGCGTCCGTCGAGACGACACAGCGAGCGACCGGCGTCCCTCGTTCACGATCCGGCGGCTGGGCACCGATGTCGAGGTCGGCTTCGCCGGGATCCCGCTCGGGCACGAGTTCACCTCGCTCGTGCTCGCCCTGCTCCACGTCGGTGGCCATCCGCCGCGGATCACCGATGCCGCCGCCGAACAGGCCCGCTCGCTGTCCGGGGAGCTGCGGTTCGAGACGTTCTTTTCGTTGACCTGCCAGAACTGTCCTGACGTCGTCCAGGCGTTGAACGCGCTCGCCGTGCTCAACCCACGGATCAGTCACACCGCGATCGACGGTGCACTGTTCCAGGACGAGGTCGAGGCCCGAGGCGTGATGGCCGTACCGACCGTGTTCCTCAACGGGCAGGTGTTCGACCAGGGCCGGATGACGATCGAGCAGATCCTGGCCAAGCTCGATACCGGCGCCTCGGCCCGTGATGCGGCAGCGATCGCGGCCAAGGAGCCGTTCGACGTGCTCGTCGTCGGCGGAGGTCCGGCGGGGGCGTCGGCTGCCGTGTACGCCGCCCGCAAGGGAATCCGTACCGGCGTCGTCGCCGAGCGCTTCGGTGGTCAGGTGCTCGACACGATGGGGATCGAGAACCTGATCTCGGTGCCCTACACCGAGGGTCCGAAGCTGGCGACTGCGCTCGAGCAGCACGTCCGCGAGTACGACGTCGACATCATCAATCTCCAGATCGCCGAGCGACTGGTCCCGGCGGAGGAGCCGGGCGGGTTGATCTCGGTCGAGCTGACCAACGGCGCCACCCTCCAGGCGCGCAGCGTGGTGCTCTCCACCGGGGCGCGTTGGCGGCAGATGAACGTCCCCGGCGAGGACCAGTACCGCAACAAGGGCGTCGCCTACTGCCCGCACTGCGACGGGCCGCTGTTCAAGGGCAAGCGGGTGGCGGTGATCGGCGGCGGCAACTCCGGGGTCGAGGCGGCGATCGACCTCGCCGGGATCACCGGCCACGTCACCCTGATCGAGTTCGACGATCGGCTGCGAGCCGATGAGGTGCTCCAGCGAAAGCTGCACAGCCTCGACAACGTGACCGTGATCGTCTCGGCGCTGACCACCGAGGTGCTCGGCGACGGCAAGAAGGTCACCGCTCTGGTCTTCCGCGACCGCACCGAGGGGACCGAGCACACGGTCGAGCTGGAGGGGATCTTCGTCCAGATCGGCCTGCTGCCGAACACCGAGTGGTTGCGTGACTCGGTCGAGCTGTCGCCGCGCGGCGAGGTCGAGATCGACGCTCGAGGTCAGACCTCGGTCCCCGGCGTGTTCGCCGCCGGGGACTGCACGACGGTGCCGTACAAGCAGATCGTCGTCGCTCTCGGCGCCGGATCGACGGCCGCCCTCAGCGCCTTCGATCACCTGATCCGGACCTCCGCCGCCGCCCTCCAGCCGGCCTGATCGCTCGCTGCGACGCCGGCCGGACAGACTGGCCCGCGTGAACCTTCGGGATCTGCAGTATCTCGTCGCCCTCGCCGAGCACCGTCATTTCGGGCGAGCGGCCGAAGCCAGCTTCGTCAGCCAGCCGACGCTGTCGACCCAGATCAAGAAGCTCGAGACCGAACTCGGGGTCGAGCTGTTCGAGCGGTCCAGCCGCGGACCGATGCTCACCGCCGCCGGTCAGGAGATCGTCCGTCGGGCACAGGTCGTGTTGCGCGAGATCGACGACATCGTCGCCATCGCCGAACAACTCCACGGCCCCGAGCCGCGCCGGCTGCGGATCGGGGCGTTCCCGACGCTCGGTCCGTATCTGTTGCCACACGTCGTGCCCCAGCTCCGTCAGCGGTTCGCCTCGATCGAGCTGCAGTTGGTCGAGGAGAAGACCGAGGAACTGCTCCGCCGCCTGCGCGCCGGCGAGCTCGACTGTGCACTCCTCGCCCTCCCGGAGGACGACGACGAACTGGTCCACGCCGAGCTGTTCGAGGAGGAGTTCCTGCTCGCCGTCCCCGCCGACCATCCGCTGGCGTCGACCACCGAACCGGTCGAACTGTCCGTGCTCGACGGCGAGCGACTGTTGCTGCTCGACGAAGGCCACTGCTTGCGCGAGCAGGCGTTGGATGTGTGCCGTCTCGCCGGGGCCAACGAGCGCGTCGGTTTCCGGGCGACGAGCATGGAGACGCTGCGTCAGATGGTCGCCGCCGGGGTCGGGATCACCCTGCTCCCCGAGTTGGCGGTCCGCCCGCCGGTTGCCGCGTCGGAGCACGTCGTCCTCCGCCGGTTCGCCGCGCCGGCTCCGTCGCGCACGATCGCCCTGTTCTGGCGGCGGACCAGCGGGCACGCAGGGTTCTTCCCTGCCCTTGCCGACTGCATCGCCGATCTCCCCGACGGCTTCGTTCGCCGCCTGCTCGCCTGAGCTGTCCGATCAGGCCGGCCGGTGGGCGGCTGCGTCGTCGATCCGTTCCTCCGGCGGGCGGAGATCGCGGAACTGCTGGAGCAGGAGCAGGTCGTAGATCGCCTTCAGCGTGCCGCCGGCGATCAGCGGCCAGCCGAACGTCGAACGGCTGAGCATC
This sequence comes from uncultured Actinomycetes bacterium, assembly GCA_963754705.1. GTDB lineage: Bacteria > Actinomycetota > Acidimicrobiia > Acidimicrobiales > Ilumatobacteraceae > JAWKHV01. Next base: position 168,827 of record CAVWGZ010000003.1, read on the forward strand.
CAGCCGGCGAGCAGGGGTGGAACGGCGGCGGCGAGGCTGCGCGGCACGTTGGTCACGCTCGCCGCCGCCGGCCGCTCCTGCGGGGTGACCACCGCCATCACGTAGGAGGTGCGCGCCGGCACGTCCATCTGGGACAGCGCTGAGCGGCCGAGCAGGCAGGCGACGGCGAGTGGGGCGTCGGGCATCAGCGCGGCGGCGATCAGCAGCCCGTTTGCCGGCAGATGGGTGAAGACCATCGTCCGCACCAGCCCGATCCTGCGGGCGATCCGCACGGCGACGAGGGCGGAGAAGGCGGAGAGCAGCCCGGACCAGAAGAACACCGCTCCGCTCACCGCCAGCGAGAGCCCGAACCGCCGCTGGAGCCAGAGCACCAACAGCGCGGTGATCACGAACCCTCCGCCGAGCGCATCGAGGCTGAACAGCGCGGCGAGGCGGTAGACGATCCGCCGGGAGGCACCGAGCGGCGTGCCCACCGCCGGCCCGGCCCGCTCGACCGCCGGGCTCAACGTCCGATAACGGAGCAGGACCGCCACGCCGATCAGCGCGTAGACGACGAACGTCGCCCGCAGCGCGCTGCGGGCGGAGACGTCGAGCTGCTCGCCGATCCATTCGGGGACGCCGGCGAGTGCCGCACCGAACGCGGCGACGAGCGTACCGAGCAGGCTGTAGTGGGCGAAGAGGGTCGTGCGCAGCGAGTCCGCGGCGGTCGCCGGGAGCAACGCCTGTTCCGTCGGGAGGAACACGCTGACGTCCCCGCTCGAGGGGTTGAGCGTGCCGATCGCGCCGACGACGAGCAACGGCCAGAAGCTGTCGAAGGCGGCGAAGCCGATCCCGGTGGCGATCATCAGCATCGACACCCAGCGCAGCAGCGCCCGCCGGCCGAGGGCGTGGGCGCGCAGGCCGACGATCAGCGTCAGCGACGCCGAGCCGAGCAGGGTGGCGGTGACGATCATTCCGATCTGCAGGTCGCTGAAGCCGATCGCCACGAGGTAGGCGGTGAGCACCACGCTGACCAGCCCGTCGGCGAGGGCGCGCAGCGCTCGCGTGCCGAACAGCACGGCGGCGTCACCGCTGGCGCCGGCGGGTACCACGCCCAGCCGGCTCACCGCCGGCTCCGACCGCCGACGATGGTCTGCTGTCCGGTGGACCTGAGACCGCTCAGGCGAGGCCGGCGCATTGACGGATCACGTCGGCGCGCAGCGGGCCACCGTTGGGATGGTTGAACACCTGACGGAGTTCGGCGGTCGGCGCAGCGATCATCGGCTGCACGCTCGGCGGTACCCGCCCGGCGAGTTCCGCCGGGGCGGCGAGGAACAACTCGACCACGTCCGGATCGTCGCTGAGCAGCTCGGCGAGCAACGGCCAACGGACGGTGACGATCGTCCACAGCGCCAGCGACTCGGTCGACACCGGGTTGCCCTCGGCGATCCGGGCGGCGCGGCAGGGCGCTGAACGCGATCAGGAAGCGGAGCACCGAACGAGGGTTGGGTTCGAGCAGCGGAGCGAACCGCTCCAACGCGTGATGGGCCTCGCTGCGGCTCGACTGGTCGGCCGCGTTGAGCTTCAACAGCGCCTGCTCGGCGAGTTTGATCCGCTCCAACGCCGGCACCGAGCGGAGCACTTCGAGCACCTCCTGGTGGGTGCCGGCGGCCTCGATCCGCTCGGTCGCTGCGCCGCGTTGATCCTCGGTCACGGTTCGTCCGACACCGACGCCGAGGAGACGTTCGAGGAACTGCTGCTGCAATCGCGGTGAGAGCTCCGGCACGGGGATCCGGACCTGGAACAGCTTGTCGAGGAACAACGATCCGAGTGGCCTGCCGGGCTCACCGATCGCGTCGGCGACGGCCTGATGACTGAGCTCGTAGGCCGCCCTCAACCACCGCCCGTCGGCGGCGACGACGACGAACAGCGTCGGCTGGCCCGGCCCCGGTGCTCCCTCACCGCGCACCAGTTTCTGCACCGCGTCGAGCAGCTCGACGACGTAGGCCGGCTCGCACCGATCGAGGTCGTCGATCACCAGCAGCAGCGGTCCACCGCAGCGGCAGCGCAGCCAGGTGAAGTGCTCCGACAGTCGTTCCATCGGCTCTGCCGAGCTGACGACGAACGACCGCGCCCGGCGTTCGGAATCGGCGGCGAGGAGCGTGCCGATCGTCGCCGCGGTCGTGATCAAGGTGGTGGCGAAGGTGATGATCGTCGGCACCCGGGCAGCGACCGAGTCGAACGACCAGACCCCGGAGATCCACAGCGCGGCGAGCGCGCTCGAGGTGACGACGAGCAGGGCGGTGCCGATCACGGTTGCACTCGACATCCGCCGGCTCCGCTCGCGCAGGCGGCCCCACCAGCCGATCCGACCGTCGGCGATCAGCTGACGGCGCAGCGCGGACATCAACCGCAACCAGGCCGGCCCGGCGCGCGACTGCCGCCAGGCGTCGAAGGTGACGACGCACACCTGCGGTCGCGCGTCCTGCGGTTGCTTGTTCCGCCGTCGCTCGTTCCGCCGTAGCTTCGGGCTGCGGCGGTACGGGGTGCGGGTGCGGTTGAGCTCGGCGATCAAGAAGGCGAGGAGGGTGCTCTTGCCCGCACCCCACCTGCCGTCGATCAAGGTGACGAACGAATGGCCGCGATGGTCGCGGTCGAACTCCTCGAGGTGGCCGGCGATGCTCCGGGCGACGAGTGCTCGCCCGAGGCGGTCGCCGTCGGCGCCGACGGGTGTGTCCGGCGACCACGACACCTGGTGGCGGAGGAAGGGGTCGCGCGGTCGGAGTTTCAACTCGGCGAGTAGCGGCTCGAGCGCTTCGGCGCGTTCGAGGGCGCCGCGTACCCCGTGGTCGAGCATCGCCAGCCCGGCGAGCACCGGACGGCCGGTGAGCCGCCAGTCGGTGACGTCGACGGGGTCCACCGGGTACAGCCGGCGGACGCGGTGCAGCCAGTCGTCGACGCCGGCCCGCGTCCCGCCGTCGGGGTCGAAGGCGACACCGGCGAGGGCGCCGCCGGCGTACTCCGGGTGGCGTCGCTGGATCGCCGCAGCGAGCATCGCCGCGGTGACCGGTTGTCCGGTGCGCAACTCGTCGCGCGAGGAACGAACGGTGCCGCTGAGGAGTTCGTCAGGGAGGGCATCGGGCGATCCGGGGGAGTCCTCCGGGTCGTTCACCGCCGCCAGCAGCGCGTCGGCGAGGAGTTGAGCGCGCTCTCGGTCGTGTTCGACGATCCGCAGCGTCTCCAGCCCGTCGAGCGTCGTCGCCGTGGCGAGCGCATCGAACACACCCTCGATCATCGTCAGCAGGGCGCGTCCGGGTTCGAGCGAGGCGGTGCTCGATGTCCGCACCCCCTGCACGGTCGTCACCAACACTCCGCCGCCGGTGGTCGACGACATCTGCATCGCCTGCGAGGCGACCGACCAGCCATCGCGCGCCCAGGTTCGCAGCGCGTCGTAGCCGAACCGATCGAGCGGCGGGGTGCCGACGATCACGATCTGGCGGACGCGCAGGGCCGGCACGGCTGGGGCGACGAGCGTCGCGCCGGGCAGGGGCAAGCGGCGCAGCAGCGCCGGGTCGGCCGGGCCGAGCAGGTCGATCACCACCCGGTCGAGGCCGTAGGTCGCCTGGGCGTACTTGAGCAGGAGCACGTCGCCGTCGGCCTGGAGCGCGTCGCCGAACTCCACACTGACGTGGACCGAGCCGCCGGCTCGGGTGATCGTCTGCTCGGCGAGCGGCTCGAGCGTCGTCGGTGCCGTGACCATCTCTCCACCTCCGCTCAGATCGTCGCGCCGGGAGGGGCACGTCGGCGACCATCGGTAGAGAGCGTCCCGATCGCCATCCGATACTCCTCCCCGGCGGTCGCGGCGCGGGTCGACTCAGCCCGGCGGCGAGTCGGGCAGCACCTCGGCGAACACGTCGTACGACTTCCACTCCGGCTCGGGCGGCTGGTGTCCCTCGCGGGACGAACTCGGAGATCGCCCCGTTCGGGTCGTGGAGGTAGCGGCCACAGTTGGGGAACAGCCGGCCGATCGTCACCCGCACGACGGCATGAGCGCCGACGTGGCGGGCGAGGTCGGCGGGATCGGTCGAAACGGTCGCCGTTCCGTGCAGACGCAGCCGTCGACGGAGCACCGGGTCGAGGAACAACATCGCCACCCGGCCGGTGTCGGCGATGTTGCCCAACGAGCGGAACATTCCGTTGCCGTCGTAGCTCGGGATCTCGAGCGTCCGACCGTCGACGATCCGGACGAACCCCGGGTCTCCGCCCTTGTACGAGACATCCGGCCAACCGTCGGGATCGACAGTGGCGAGCAGCACCGAGGCCTGGGAGCTGATCAGGTCGATGTCGTCGGCCGACAGCTCCTCGTGGAGGGTGACGCCGACCAGACGGTCGGCGAGCCGGCGGCTGTCGAACTCGTCCTGCAGGGCACGCGCGCCCGGGGAGTACATCGGTCCCAGCTCGTTGCTCACGCCTGGGACCATAGATCCGCAGAATGCCCCAGCTCCGCAGGATGCCTCAGTACCGCAGGATGCCCGTGCGTCGAACGGCCGACGGTATCCGGCGGGCCTCGACGTCGTAGCCTTCGGCGATGCGAGCGCAACGACTCACTGGAGTGCTCGGTGCCCTCGTCGAGGATCTCGAGTTGGAGACGATCGGCGATGCCGGGTTCAAGGAGCTGGAGGACGCCCTCCATCAGCACCAGGTCGTGTTCCTGCGCGACCAGCACCTCAGCGAGGAGGGGCATCGCTCCCTCGCCGCTCGATTCGGCACGCCGGCGGTGTATCCGCTCGGACGTCGGATGGGCTCGACCGAGTCGCTGAGCATCATCGAGGACACCCCGACCAGCCCGCCCGACGCCGACGGGTGGCACACCGACATCACCTGGATCGAAACCCCGCCGAAGGTGGCGATCCTCGCCGCGCTCGAGATCCCGCCGTACGGCGGAGACACCGTCTGGGCCGATCTGTACACCGCCTACGAACGGCTCTCGCCGGGGATGCGGTCGGTCGCCGACGGCTTGCGGGTCTGGCACACCCAGGGGGAGCAGTTCTGGGCAGCGGTGACCCGCTCGCTCGGCGTGGAGCAGGTATCCGAGCTGCGTGCGGCGTTCCCCGGGGCAGAGCACCCGCTGGTCCGAACCCATCCGGTGACCGGGCGCAGGGCGCTGTTCGTTGCCGGGAACTTCATGGACTCGATCGTCGGGATGGACCCGGAGGAGAGCGCCTGGCTGCTCGACCACTTCCGCCGCAAGGTCGACGAGACCAACCTCCAGGTCCGCTGGAACTGGCGGGTCGGCGACGTGGCGATCTGGGACGAGCGGTGCACCAACCACCGCGCCCTCGGTGACCACTTCCCCCAGCATCGCAAGATGCGCCGGGTGACGATCGAGGGCGACGCTCCGGTCTGAGCACGCAACGGTGGCGACGTAGGTCGTACGACCTAGCCGCTGCAGCGCGGCGTATCCCGGCGAGGAGGCGGTGCTCTGTTGTGTCGGGCTTCCACGGACGGAAGCCGACAGCGAAGGAGCAAAGACATGACTCCCATCCAGGTGACCTCACCGATGACCCTCGCCGGGCAGATCGACACCATCGACCTGCTCGACAGCGGGGCGAACCCGAACACGGTGATCTCCGTCAGTGACCCGTTCAGCATCGACGTCGCATGGTCCGTCTCGGGTACCGCGCTGCCGTTCCTCGGCGGCGAATGGCTCGTGCGGGCGTTCGTCGAGTCGATCGGCGTCGGCTTCGAGGGCCAGGTCGGCCCGACCAAGGTCGTCCCCCTCGACGGCGGGACGAACTACGCGACGTCGATCAACGTCGCCGCCGGTACCCTCCCGAACCCCGCAGTCGCAGCCGACACCGTCTACAAGCTGGTGATCCTCGTCAGCCACCGCCAGTTCGGGGTGAAGACGGCGATCGCCGGCTTCGGCGAGAGCGTGTTCTTCGAAATCCAGGTGCCCTGACCAGGGTGCACGCCACGAGCGACGGTGAGGTGGTCCCCCGCCACCTCACCGAACGCTCGCGCCGGCTGCTCAGATCAGGTCGCGGTGGACGAGTTCGATGCCGTACATCTCGGCATCGGCGGCGAGGTCGCGATCGTCATCGTCGAGGCCGAAGGTGCCGGCCATCTGACGGGTGGCGATCGTCGCCGTCACCAGCCGGTAGGCCCGCCGAACCTCGGCGTCCGGCCAGCACGACAGTTCTCCGACGACCAACGAAGCGTCCATCGCGACCACCGTAGGACCTCGACCGTCCCGCGCGGTGGCACCCCCGCCGTTCTCCCCGGCGACGGCCCGCCGCTGCCCCGCCGACCGACCCGTCCAAAATCCTCCCAACTCTCGTCTCGGTCGACGACCGACCAGGGCCGACGGCCCCCGCCGGAGCACAGCTGGGAGGAATTCGGACATGACCCGACCGAGGGACGACCGTCGTCCGGCCTTGGGCGAAGGTCGCGATCCCCGAGGGGCGATGGACGGGGATCCCCGACGTCGCCGAGCTGGCGCAGACGAGTTCCGGGTGGGTCGGCCGCCACATGTACGAGCACCGGGATCTGCCGGGGGCGTACCGAATGCTCGAGGCCGACGGCAGGCCTTGGCGTTGGTTCGCCTGGATCGGCGAGGATCGTGGCGACGTGCTCGAGGTGCTCCGCGGCGAGAGCGCGATCCGTCCCGGGGACAACGTCGGCGATCCCGACCGGCGACTCACCGTCACCGAGCTGCGGGCGCTCGCCGAGTAGTGGTCGATCGTCCGATTTTCCGCCACGTCCCGGAGTGACCAACGGTCGACCGGGACGGATGACGGTCGGTGCAGAGACGTGGGAGCGATTTGGACGGAGTCGGGGCCGTAACTGCGCAGCCCGGAGGCCAACTCAGGCGACGAGTTGGCTCTGGGCCCGGAGCAGCGCGCTGTTCGGGTTGTCGGGCAGCGAACCGAGCGGGGTGGCGATCTCCTCGACCGTCGGGCCGTACTCCGCGGCCAGCGGCGCGAGCGCGTCGAGGTCGAAGCCGTAGAGCTTGGCGGCGTTCTCGCCCGAGGATCTCGCGCTTGCTCGGCCTCGGGCGACGTCGATCATCACCTGGCGCAGGTGCTCGCGGGTGAACGGGCGGCGTGCCCTCGTCGTGCGGGTAGTCGCTGCCCCACATGAACCGGTCCTCCGGCATCGAGGCGCGCGGGCCTCGACGTCGGCCGGGCCGGGGAAGCTGGCGCCGACCCAGCAGTTCTGGTGGAAGTACTCGGTGGCCGAGCGCGGCAGCGCGTTGCTCGTCGGCGTACTTCAGCTCGCCGATCGCGCCCTTGCGGACGCTGGCGATGATGCCGTCGAGCTGCTCGAGCATCGGGCCGGAACTGCGACGCAGAGCCGGCCTCGGTGATGACGAACTTCAGGCGCGGGAAGCGCTCGAACACGCCGCCCAGGATCATGTGCACGAACGGCGCGGTGCCCGTAGAAGGCGACCTCGGTGATCATGATCATCGGGGTCGGCGGCGTAGCGGCCGTAGTTCGGGCGACCCGGTGCCGCCGTGCAGGTTCACCGGGATGTCGAGGTCCTGGAGCGCGGCCCACAGCGGGTCGTAGTCGGGGTCGTAGAGCGGGCGGACCCAGCTTGACGTCGGGCGCGATCGGTCGGCAGCAGCACGCCGCCGCGCAGGCCGTGCTCCTTGATCCACGTGGCGTCCTCGATCGCGTCGTCGATGTCGTTCAGGAAGATCTGGCCGATGCCGGCGCGCTGCGCTCGGGCTTGCGGCTCGCAGAAGTCGACCATCCAGCGGTTGTGGGCCTGGATGCCGGCGCGGCGGTGCTCGTACTCCTCGGGCTTCGGCGGACCGGCGAAGAGCACGAAGCCCGGGTAGAACGGCGGGACGGTGTTCGGGAAGATCACCTCGCCGACGACGCCGTCGGCGAGCTGGTCGGCGTCGCGGCGGTCGTCGTCCCAGTTGCGGACCCGCAGGTCGGTGTCGCGCAGGTCCTTCCACGGGTTCTTGTACTTGCTCCCGCCAGGCGTCGAAGTCGTCGCGCCACGCCGGGTCGAGGTACTCGCGGTACGGTCTCGTGGTTCGCCCCGGCGTGGGTGTCGGCCGAGATGATCGTGTAGGGCGCGGCTCGCCGAGTCGGTGGTCATCGTGTCCGTCCCTTTCCAGCGGGTCACCCCGCAGCCGACTGTAAACTGTATCTAGGTTCTAGTTCTGACGCACCGTGCCCACCGTCACGCGGGCACCGCAGGTGTGGGCCGACGGCCCAGGTGCGGAGTTCAGGCCGTCCCGCACCACTCGTCGAGGTTGCGATGGAGGTTGATCAGCCGGCACTCCTCGGCCGAGACCGACAGGTGCTTCAGGCCGGGCTGGTGCAGACCGCGCTGGGCGGTCTTCATCATCCCGACGTCCTGGCTCATCACCAGCCCGAGCGGGATCGCCGGTCCGTCGGCGCCGAGCGTGATCGGCGTCGAGCGCGGCGCACCGGGCGGCACCCGGTGGAAGTTCATCATCACGAACTGGCACTCGTCGGGCGTCAGCCCGGGCCGGGTCGACAGGACTGTTGATCATGTCGGACCAGACCAGCATCGTGCGCGTTGGGGAAGAAGTTGTACTGCGACTCGCACCGGTGATGCCGCTTGGTGTCGAACATCGGAGATGTCGACGCCGTTGGCGGCCTGGTCGGCGACCATGCCGCTGGGCGATCACGTCCTGGATCGGTCTGGCCCTCCGGCACCTCCGGGCAGGGCTCGCCGGCCGCTGACGCCCGAGGCGGCTGCCCATCGACTCGCACCCAGGTGTCCCACACGACGTGGTCGGGCACGTTGCGTCCGAGGCGGGGCGAGGGCACGCCGTAGTCCTGGTAGCTGACCGCCGTGGCGGTGCCACAGCTTCTGGGTGGCGTCGACGTCGTTGATGTAGCCGAGCATCTCGCGGGTGCACGCCCTGGATGTGGTACGTCTCGGAGAACCCCTCGGAGACGACCTTCCAGTTCGCCGGCATCGGCCGGATGATCAGGCTGTTGCAGCGGTAGTCGTCGAAGCCGGCCCACGCCATGTCCTCGGGCACGCCCTCCAGCCACTCGGTCGAGCGGCATCGCGTCCAGGTCGAGGTTGACCCACACCGATCGGGCCCCAGCGTGTCGACCTGCGCCGGGATCAGGGCGTACTCGTCGTTGTCCATCACGCCGAACCATCGGCGCGACGGGCACCTCGCGCAAGCGGCCGTCGGTGTTCCAGGCCCACCGGTGGTACGGGCAGCGCAGCTCGTCGAGCCCGTTGCCGGTCCCTTGGCAGATCATGTTGCCGCGGTGGCGGCAGGCGTTCTGGAAGGCGCGCAGCACGCCGTCGTCGCCGCGCACGACGAGGATCGACAGCCAGCCGGCGCGGTACTCGTAGAAGTCACCGGGCTCGGCCACGTGGTCGACCGAGCAGGCGATCTGCCACGCCTTCGGCCACACCTTGGTCGTTCTCGATCGCCATCCACTCCGGCGAGATGTAGCGCTCGACCGGGATCTTGATCGGCTTCGAGGCGTCGAGCCCCCAGCGTTGCGGCCTGTCGCCGAGCTGATCGACCTGATCGTCGAGAGCGGTCATGCTTCGGTCCTTTCCACCGACGGCCGTTGTGGCGCCGGTCGACGGTGTGACAAGTGTTGCCGCGGCGGCGCGGTCGGCACGACCCGAGGTCGGCGGACGACGGGGAATACGTTGGCCAGGTGACCATCGCCGCGGAGCAGACCAACGCCGACACCGCCGAACAGGCCGAGTTCCGCGCCGAGGCGCGGGCCTTCCTCGCGGCCAACGCCCAGCCGAAGCGGGAGGTGAGTCCGTGGGCGCTGAACTTCCACCGACGAGGCCGCAGGTCGCGCCGAGTTCGACAACGGCGGCGCCTGGCAGCGGACGATGTTCGACAACCGCTTCGCCGGCCTGACCTACCCGGTCGAGCTCGGCGGCCGCGGCGGGCAGCCCTGGCACGAGTCGATCTACCGCGAGGAGGCGGCGAACTTCGACGTGAGCTCCGGGTTCATCGCGTCGACGATCGCCATGCTCGGCCCGACGCTCATGCGCCACGGCACCGACGAGCAGAAGGCGCACTACGTGCCCCGCCTGCTCTCGGGCGAGTACTCGTTCTGCCAGCTGTTCAGCGAGCCGGGCGCCGGCAGCGACCTCGCCGGCTTGGCCTGCCGGGCCGATCCGCGACGGCGACGAGTTCGTCGTCACCGGCCAGAAGGTGTGGAACTCGGCCGCGCAGTTCTGCAACTGGGGCATGCTGCTGGTGCGCACCGACCCCGACGTCGCCCAAGCACAAGGGCATCACCTTCCTGCTCGTCGACATGACCAGCCCGGGCATCGAGGTGCGCCCGCTGGTCCAGCCCACCGGCGCATCGCACTTCAACGAGGTGTTCCTCAGCGACGTGCGCATCCCGGTCGCCAACGTGCTCGGCGAGATCGACGACGGCTGGGCGCCGGCGCGCACGGTGCTGTCGAACGAGTCGGCGTTCATCGGCGGCGGCAACGCGGGCAGCGTGCACGTCAAGCTGATGCTTGGCCGAGCAGTTCGGTCGCGTACCGACGATCCGGTGATCCGCCAGAAGACTCGCCGGCGCCTACACCCGCGAACGGTTGCTCGGAGTTCATGGGCGAGCGGATCCTGACCGCGGTGCGTCGGCGCGAGACCCCGCCGGTCGACCCGTCGATCCTCAAGCTGTTCGTCGCCCAGAACCGCGTCGACTCCGGCAACCTGGCGATGGAGATCGCCGGTCCGGCCGCGACTCGCACGGCGACGAGGAGATCGCCCTGTGGATCCAGACCGAGCTGATCGGCCGGTTCGGCATCTCGATCGGCGGCGGCACCAACGAGGTCCAGCGCAACAACCTCGCCGAGCGTGCCCTCGGGCTGCCGAAGGAGATGCGCAACGACCATCAGCTCGCCTGGAAAGACGTGCCACGCAGCTGAACACGACCCGATCGCGCCGTCCGCCCGGGAACGGCGCGATCGACCAGGCCCCAGGAACTCAGCGCGCGCCGCGCACCAGCACGCCGGGACGGGCGCCGGTGTCGGCGTCGTTGCGGCGGGTGATCACCCCGGACACGACGGTGGCGACGTAGCCGATCGCGTCCTGGGTCAGCCGCACGCCACCGGCAGGCAGGTCGGCGATCGCGTAGGGCATCGCGATCTCGAGCCGGTCGAGGTCGATCACGTTCAGGTCGCCCTTCTTGCCGACGGCGAGCACCCCTCGGTCGCCGAGCCCGAACAGCGCAGCGGTGTCGTGGGTGTGCATCTTGACCGCGTCCTCGAGCGCCAGGCGTGCCCCCCGGGTGCGACCCTTGACCCAGTGCGAGAGCTGGTAGGTCGGCATCGACGCGTCACAGATCGTCGCCAGGTGGGCGCCGCCGTCGGCCAGCCCGGGCACCGAGCAGGGGTGGGTGAGCATCTCGTAGGTCGCGTCGTGGTTGCCGTCGGCGTAGCCGAAGAACGGCACGACGAACAGCGCCTTGCCGTCGTGGGCGAGCATCAGGTCGTAGAACAGCTCGAGCGGGTTGACACCGCTCGCCTCCGCCCGTGCCTTGACCGAGTGCTCCGGGAGCGGCTCGTAGTCCGGCCGCTCGGCCAGCGGATAGACCATCTCCGGCCGGTAGGAGACGAGCATCCCGATCCCCTCGTACTTGTCGCCGGTGGAGACGGTGTCGTCCTCGGCGAGGATCGCGGCGCGGACCTCGGGGGTGCGCAGGGCGGTGACCAACTCGTCGAACGAGCCGGACTCACGCAGCAGCCGATCGAACGTCGCCCGCTTGACGAAGGGATGGCGTGAGGTCAACCCGAGCAGCATCCCGAACGGGCGGTTGGCGACCTGGGCGACGAGCTCGGCGCCGTCTGCCTTGGCCTCGAGGCAGCGGGCAAGGATCTCGCGATACAGATCCGGTGCGCCGGCGGTCTGGAGCAGGAGGAACGAGACCGGCATCCCGAACTCGATCGACAGCCGGCGCATCCAGTCGAGTTCCTTCAGCGCAGCCTCCGGGTCCTGGCCGTCGGCCCCCGACTCGGCGATCTGGAACACGGCCCGGCCGGCCCCCTGCATCCCCGCGGCAATCCCGAACAGCTCGTCTTCCTCGGCGAAGGTGCCGGGGACCGGTTCGCCGGCGGCGGTGGTGTGCCCGAGGACGCGCGAGGTGGAGAACCCGACCGCGCCGGCTTCGATCCCGGCGCGGACGATCGCCGCCATCTCGTCGATGTCGGCAGAGGTGGCCGGCTCGTTGGCGACGCCACGTGCGCCCATCACGTAGGTCCGCACCGCGACGTGCCCGATCTGGGCGGCGAGGTCGATCGAGTAGCGACGGGCCTCGAGTGCATCGAGGTAGTCGGGGAACGACTCCCAGTTCCACGGCAACCCGGCACGGAGCACGTCTCCGGGAATGTCCTCGACCGACTCCATCGTCGTGATCAGCAGCTCGTGGTCGGTCGGGCGGGCGGGGGCGAACCCGACCCCGCAGCTGCCGATGACGACCGTGGTCACCCCGTGGCCGCTGGTCGGGGCGAGGGCGGTGTCGAACGTCGCCTGCCCGTCGTAGTGGGAGTGGACGTCGACGAAACCGGGGGTCACGACCAGCCCGGCGGCGTCGATCGTCTCCGTCGCCTCGCCCTCGACGGTCCCTCCGACCTGGACGAGCACGCCGTCGCGGATCGCGACGTCGCCGACGTACGGCTCGGCGCCGGTGCCGTCGACGATCAAGCCGTTCCTGACGATCAGATCGAACATGTGGACGTCCCCCTCGGATGCTGGAACTCTCATCATGCGATCGGCGGCTGACAACGGCAATGTTTTGCAGGTCGTAAAATCACTGCCGTGCCGCGACCGTCGCCCCAGACCGACCGGGTGATCGCCATCGTCAACGTCCTGACCGAGCGGGCGGAGACCGGCGCGACCCTCTCCGAGCTGTCGGTCGCGCTCGGCCAGACCCCGGGCACGCTCGTCCATGTGCTCGCCGCGCTCGCCGCCGGCGGGTTCGTCGTCCGCCAACCGAACGACCGCCGGTATCACCTCGGGCCGGCGCTGATCGCTCCGGGGCAGGTCGCCGCCGGACGGTTCCCGGCGTTGGGGGAGACCCGGGCGATGATCTCGGAGCTCAGCCGCGACCTCGGCTACCCGGTGTTCGCCTTCGCTCGCGACGGAGATCACGCCCGGCTGATCGAGTCGGTCTGGGACCTCCGTCGACCGGCACCATGGATGCGGATCGGCGATGTGCTGCCGATCGAACCTCCGATCGGGTCGGTGTTCGTCGCCTGGAGCCGACCGGAGCAGGTCGACGAGTGGCTGGAACGCGGCCAACCGTCGGCGACGAGTCGTGCGGCGCTGCTCCGTCGGCTGGACGCAGCCCGCGCCCTCGGCTTCGTCGTCGAGCTCCGCCCACCGCTGCCGCTGCTCGATCAGCTCTCCCGGCTGCTCGGACGGGGTCAGCAGCTGCGCCGGGCGGAGCGCGTCGGTCGATCGATCGTCGGCGTCGAGGACTATCTCCCGGAGGCGATCGACCGGCGGGCGATCTACGAGGTGAGCACGGTGAGCGTGCCGGTGATCGACGCCGACGGCGAGGTCGCGCTCGGGATCAACCTGGTCGGGTTCGACGAACCGGTCGCCGGTTCGGAGCTGCGCCGGCTCGGCGGGCTCGTCCGCGCCGCCGCCGACCGGCTTGCCGAACACCTCGCCCAGGTCCCTCCCGGATGACCCAACCGGCGGCCGGCCGGGCCCGACGCTGCCGAGAACTGCCGTCGGGCCGGCTTCGCCGCACGATCGACCGTTCCGGGCTGATCTCGGCAACGTTCGGCCGGAGCCGGAGCCGGAGCCGGCCTGACCGGGCCGGCCTGACCGGGCCGGCGACGCTCGATCGGGCGGTGGCGGCGGGCAGTCGGCAGACTCGGGCGATGGAACGGCTTTCAGGTACCGGTGTCTGGTCGGCGTCGCTTCGCTACGGCGATCCGGGACAGATCGCCGAGGCGGTCGCCGAGCTGGAGACGCTCGGCTACACCGCCGGATGGATCCCCGACATCGGCGGCGAGGTGTTCGACGCGGTCGAGCACCTGCTCCGTTCGAGCACCTCGTTGATCGTCGCCACCGGAATCCTCAACCTGTGGATGCACACCGCCGAGGAGACGGCCGCCGAGCACGCCCGGCTGACCGAAGCCCACGGCGATCGATTCCTGCTCGGGATCGGCGTCAGCCACTCGCTGCTGATCGACCAGGCGGAGGCCGGGCGGTACACCAAGCCGCTGGCGCGGACGCGGCAGTTCCTCGACGAGCTCGACGCCGCTCCGATCCCGGTGCCGGTCGGCTCGCGCCTGCTCGCCGCGCTCGGCCCGAAGATGCTCGAGCTCGCCCGGACCCGCACGGCCGGTTCGCACCCGTACCTCGTCACCCCGGAACACACTGCCGCAGCGCGCGCTGGTGTCGGTCCCGACCCGCTGCTGGCGACCGAACAGGCAGTGGTCCTCGAGCGTGACCCGGCCACCGCCCGGGCGATCGCCCGCGAAGGACTGGCGTCGTACCTGCTGCTGCCGAACTACACCAACAACTGGAAGCGGATCGGGTTCACCGACGACGACCTCGCCGGCGGCGGAAGCGACCGGCTGGTCGACGCGCTGGTCGTGTGGGGAGACGAGCAGACGATCGCCGATCGGGTCAGAGCCCACCGTGACGCCGGGTCCGACCATGTCTGCGTCCAGGTCCTCCCGGTCGCCCGCGACACCCAGCCGCTGGAGGAGTGGCGCAGGCTGGCACCGGCGCTGATCTGAGCCAGCTCACCGGCGGGCCGCGGCAGATCTCTCCGCCGGGTGCCCAGATCGCCGCCCGCTCTGTGACCGCGGCCGAGCGGGGCCCGGGAACGATCGCGGCGTGCTCTTGGCACGACGAACGACATCTTCTGTCGTCTTCGGTGCCAAGGGCGGCCTACGGGCGAGGACGGTCGGGTCACTCCGGGCGGAAGAACGGGAGCGAGATCCGCTCGTCGAGGCGGACGAACTCGACCGCCACCCGCAACCCGGCGGCGATCGAGCCGGGGTCGAGGCCGATCAGCGAGGCGAGCAAGTCGTAACCGTCGTCGAGACGGATGATCGCCGGGGCGTAGGGGACCTCGAACGCCGGGGTCTGCGGCCGCCAGACGACGGTCCACGAGTACACCTGGCCGCGGCCGCTGCCGGCGACCCAGCTCAGCCGGCGCGATCTGCAGGCGCGGCAGGCCAGCCCGGGACCGAAGTTGGGCGCCGCGCAGTCGTCGCAGCGCTGGAAGCGGAGCTCGCCGAGACGACATCCCTCCCAGTACGGCTCCGACTCGGGGGTCGGTACCGGCACCGGAATGCCGGCGCCGACGCACGGTTCGAGGATCGTCACGGTCGCTCCACCCCCAGCAACATCAGGTCGTTGAACAACGCCCCGGACCCGCCGTTGGAACACAGCGCCACCTCGGCACCGGGGACCTGCATCGTGGCGCACTCGCCGCGCAGCTGCTCGACACCGCGGATCACCCGCTGGATCTGCTGGGCGCTGATCCCGGCGTGGCTGAACGACATCGTCCCGCCGTCGGTGGTCACCGGCCACCGCCCTCCGGGACCGATCGCCCCGGAGGTGACGAGCTCGCCGCCCTCGCCGTCGGCGCAGAACCCGAACGCCTCGAGCTGGCGGATGATCTCGAACGAGAACGGGTCGTAGAACTCGCAGACGTCGACATCGTCGGGAGACAGCCCGGACTGCTTCCAGATCACCCGCGCCGCCCGCCGCCCGACGTAGCCGGCGGGGATGTCGGCGCCGCCGGTCGCGCCGCGCAGGTCGAACGACGGCGCCTGGCTGTAGGCCGGGCCGAACGAGTCGGAGGCCGAGCCGAGCACGTAGACCGGTCGGGCACGCAGGTCGGCCGCCCGGTCGGCGCGGGTGAAGACCATCGCGCAGCCGCCCTCGGAGGTCGTCGAGCAGTCGAGCAGATGGAACGGATCGGCGATCATCGGCGAGGCGAGGATGTCGTCGGCGGTGAACGGACCGCGCCCGTGGTACACCGCGCCGGGATGAGCGTGGCCGTTGTTGCGGATCGTCGCCGCCACCGTCGCCAGCTGCTCGACGGTCGTGCCGAAGTCGACCATGTGCCGCCGGGCCATCAGGGCGAACTCGGCAGCGGTGAACATCCCGTAGCCGACGACGAACTCGTTCGCCGGCCGCGTCCACGGTGCGGTCGCCCCGTCGTCGAGCAGCAGCTGGGCACCGGCGGCGCAGAGCACGACGGTCGACGCCTCCCCGGTGGCGACCAGATGGGCGGCGTCGCGGATCGCCGGGATCCCGACGCTCGACATGTGCCGGGTGACCGGCCCGAGGCCGAGGTCGTAGATCAGCTCGGCCGGCGACTGGCCGACGATCGCCTCGAGCTCGGTCAGCTCGACCCCGGCGTCGGCGCAGGCGCCGTAGACCGCTTCGGTGAGCAACGATCGCATCGTCTCGCCCGGCAAGCCGGCGGGCTTGGCGGGTGTTGTAGATCCCGACGATGGCGACGTCGTGGTAGGGATGGGCCACGGCGTCAGCGGCTGCGCGAGACGATCGCCCGCCACGCGTCGAGGTCGCGCTCGTCGGCCTCGCGGCCGACGCGGGTGACGACGTCGACGTCGGGCGACTCGGCGCGCAGCGCGCCGGCGGTGCACTGCTCCTTCGGCCGGTGCGCGAACGGGTCGAACTGGTAGTGCGCGCATCGCGTTCTCGTGGGTGATCTTGTCGATCTGGTCGTCGGTCGAGGCCGGCGAGAGTCATCGAGCAGCTCCTCGGGCGCGTTCGGCCAGGTGCTGTCGGAGTGCGGGTAGTCGGACTCCCAGCAGACGTTGTCGATGTTGAAGTGGTCGAGCAGCTCGGACGCCGACCGTCTCGTTGATGAAGCAGCACGAGGATGTGGTCGTGGAAGATCTGCGGTCGGCCGCCGGTCGCCGGGAAGTCGTGCTGGGTCCAGCCCGAGTGGCGGTCGTGGACGTGCTCGGCGCGCCACAGGAAGTACGGGATCCAGCCGATGTCGCCCTCGGTGAGCGAGAACTTGCAGCGTCGGGGAAGCGCTCCCAGAAGTCGGCCCAGACGAGGTCGACGAGCGTGTACACGGTCGCGGCCGACGACAGCGTCATCGCCACGCCGGCCGGGGCGTCGGTGCGAGCTCATCGCCGCGCGTGACGACGAGCCGACGTGGCAGCACAGCACCGTGCTCGGTCTCGCAGCAGGCGGCGAACAGCGGATCCCAGTCGCCGGAGTGGATCGACGGCATGCTCGAGCGCCTCGGGGTTCTCGGAGAACGTCACCGCGTGGCAGCCCTTGGCCGCCAGGCGGCGGACCTCCGCGGCCGCCTCCTCGACGTCGAACAGCGGCAGGATCCCGCAGGGGATGAACCGGCCGGGGTAGGCGCCGCACCACTCGTCGACGTGCCAGTCGTTGTAGGCCTTGATCATGACCAGGTTGACGTCGCGGTCGGGGCCCTGGTTGAGCACCTGGCCGGAGAAGCCGGTCCAGTTGGGGAAGTTGAGCCCGGCGAGCTGGCCGCCGGCGTTCATGTCGCGCACGCGCTCGTGCGACGTCGTAGCAACCCGGGCCGCATCTCGTCGTAGCGGCTGGCGTCGATGTTGTACATCTCCGGCGGCTTGCCGGCGACCGCGTTGAGCCCGAGGTTGCGGCCCTTGACGTCGCCGTACCACCACTGCTGCGATGCCGTCGTCGTCGGTCGACGACCCGCGGCGCGCGGTCCCGGTACTTCGCCGGGCACGTGGGCGTCGAACATGTCGGCCGGCTCGGCGATGTGGTCGTCGACGCTGATCAGGATCAGGTCGTCGGCTTGCACGGTTCCTCCTCGGCTCGCGACCGGCGCCGAGATCGTCGCGGCTGCGACGGCGTCGAACACCCCGGTGTTGCCGGCACCGTGCTAGCCGATCGTACGGCCGCCCGACGAGGTGGGCGCGGTGACCGGGTCCGGTGCCCCGACGACGACCGTGCTCTCGACCTCGAGCACCCCGGGGACGTCGCCGACCATCGCCCGGATCAGGTCGCGGTCGGCCGAGGTCTCGGCCCAGCCACCGAGCGCGACCACCCCTTGGACGACCGATGCGGTCACCCCGTGGCGCTCCGGGCAGCGCAGCGGATCGTCGAGCACGATCCGGATCGATCCGCTCAACTCCTCGTCGCTGCGGTGGAGCAGGCGGAGCAGGTCGCGCTGGCTGACGATCCCGACGCATCGCCCGTCGCCGTCGACCACCGGCATCCGCTTGATCCCGAGCGCGACCAGCCGCGCGGCGACTGGCCGGACCTTTTCCTCGGGACGGGCGAGGTGCGCCGGGGTGGTCATCAGCTCGCCGGCGGTGAGACCGTGGGCCTTCACCCACCAACGGTTGCGTTGCGCCCCGAGCAGCTCGTCGACCGCCGACAGCAACCGTCGGCGGGGCCGCCCGACGCCTTCGCGGGCGATCAGGTCCGTCTCGCTGACCACCCCGAGCACCCGCCGGTGCTCGTCGATCACCGGGATCCCGCTGACACCTTTGACGAACATCTGCTCGACCAGGTCGGGCACGGACGTTTCCGGACGAGCCGTCACCACGTCGCGGGTCATCACGTCTCGAATCAGCATCGCGGCCTCCTTCGTGCGCACCTCCAGGGTGGTCGGCACGGCTGCGATCGGCTAGGGCCGAGTGTCCCGATCGGCGGCCGAACGGTGCGCTCGGCCGATCGCGCCCTCCCGACGAGGGGCGTTCAGAGCGGGTGCTGGCCGGCGGTCACCGGGAGCTCGACGCCGGTGATCGACCGGCCGCGCTCGGAGCAGAGGAACAGCACGGCCTCGGCGATGTCGATCGGGTCGACGTGGCGGCGCAGCGCGGCGGTGCGGGCGTAGCGCGACGAGACCTCCTCGATCGTCTCGCCGCTGCGGTCGGCGACCGACTGGAACAGGGCGTCGAGGTTGTCGCCGGTGGTGTAGCCGGGAGTGACGATGTTGACCCGGATCCCCGAGGGACCGAGTTCTTTCGCCAGCGTCATCGACGCAGTCACCGCCGCCTGTTTGGTCGCCGTGTAGGCGGCCTGGCGCGGCGGCATCGAATGCGTCCCGAACGTGCCGATGTGGACGATCGCCCCGCCGCCACGTGCGGCCATCGAACGCGCCGCGGCGCGACTGACCTCGAACGTGCCGACGACGTTGACCTCGAACGCCCGCCGCCACTCGTCCCAGTCGGTGGCGTCGATCGGCCGTTGCCCGCCCCCGGTCGTCGCCACGCAGACGAGCGCGTCGAGGCCGCCGAAGCGCTCGACGGCGGCATCGACGAGGGCGCTGCAGGAGGCGACGTCGGCGAGATCGGCGACGACCGGTGCGATCTGCCGTCCGGTGCTCGCCGCGACCGTGGCGGCGAGCTCGCCGAGCGGACCCGCCCGACGGGCGGCGACGACGACATCGGCGCCGGCCTCGGCGAAGGCGAGTGCACAGGCGTGGCCGATCCCGGCTCCGGCCCCGGCGACCAGTGCGACCTTGCCCGTCATTTCCGTCCGATCGACCATCGCCCGAGATCTTGATCGGGCGGAACGACTGCGGCGTCATCGGAGCATCGGGTGGCGCCTCGCACGTCCGCTGACGCTGCGGCCGAGGTGATCCTGTCCAGCGGCTGCGCCGAGCGCGTCTACCTTCGTGTGCAGTTCGAGTGAGGAGTGACCGATGAAGCAGCTCGGCGGTATGGATGCCAGCTTCCTCAACATGGAGACGTCGTCGATCTACGGCCACGTGTCGTCGATGACGATCTTCGAGCCTCGGCCGGGCACCGGTGGCGCCGGTCTGGAGGTGACCAAACGGGCGATCCTGTCGCGCATCGAACAGCTCGAGCCGTACCGGCGTCGGCTGGTCACCGTGCCGTTCGGGCTCGACATCCCGTACTGGATCGAGGATCCCGATTTCGACATCGACTATCACGTCCGCCACCACGCCGTTCCGCCGCCGGGCAATCCGCGCCAGCTCGCCGAGGTCGTCAATCGGATCATCTCCCGCCCGCTCGACCGGAGTCGTCCGCTGTGGGAGCTGTACGTCATCGAAGGGGTCGACAACGGTCGCTACATCGCCCAACTGAACAAGATCCACCACGCGACGATCGATGGAGCGGCCGGGGTGTTGCTCCTCGGCGCACTGCTCGACCGCGACCCCGACATCGTCCCGGACGAGGTCAGCAGTGAGGGCTGGCCGGTCGACGCGCTCCCCAGCGCGATCACGATGCTCGGTCTGACTGCGTTGGAGTACGTCCGCCGGCCGGAGAAGTTCATCCGGCTCGGCATTCACACGGTGCGCAGTGTGGCGGCGAGCACCGGAAACCCTGGACTGGCGATGATCGGCGAGACGCTCGCCCAGCCACTGCCCGGACCGCTCGGCAAGGCGTTGCGCAGCCGTCTGCGCGGCGACCGCTCCGGCGAGGACGAGCTGCCGAGGCTGACCTCGATCGCCGCCCCGCGGACCCCGTGGAACTCGTCGATCGGACCGCACCGCCGGTTCGTCTACACGACCCTCTCGCTCGAAGATGCCCGCCAGATCCGTCGAGCGTTCGACGTCACGTTCAACGACGTGGTGATGGCGTTGTGCGCGGCGACGCTGCGCCGTTATCTCCAGCTCCACGATGCGCTCCCCGCCGAGCCGCTGGTGGCGATGGTCCCGATCAGCGTCCGAAATCAGAACGACACCGACTTGTTCCGCAACCGCGTCTCAGGACTGACCTGCGAACTGGCGACCGACGAGGCCGACCCGGTCAAGCGCCTGCTGCGGATCTCGCGCCGGATGAACGAGGCCAAGCAGCGCTTCGACCCGGTCAGCGCCGACGCGCTGCAGGACTTCACCCAGTTCGCCCCGCCGGCCGTTGCTGCACAGGCGATGCGGCTGCTCAGCCGGCTGCGGATCGCCGACCGGGTCAGGTCGCCGGTGAACGTCGTGATCTCCAACGTCCCCGGTCCGAACCATCCGCTGTACTCCGCCGGTGCCGAGCTGAAGCACTTCTATCCGGTGAGCACGATCAGTGACGGAATCGGGCTCAACCTGACGGTGCAGAGCTACAACGGGCAGCTCGACTTCGGTTTCGTCGGTGACCGGGAGCTCGTCCCCGACCTGTGGACGATGATCGACTTACTCCACGACTCGATGGCCGAGCTGCACGCCCGCGCGGTCGCGTCGTCGAACGGGACCGCCGCAGAGCCTGCCGCCCGCCCGACCAAGTCGGCAGCGAAGTCGGCAGCGAAGTCGGCGGCGAAGCCGGCCGGAACGGCGACGAAGCAGTCGGCGAGCCGGGCCGCAGCGTCGTCGACCGCGAAGAAGGTCGGTCGTGCCCGAAAGAATGCGGCCGTGAAGTCGGGATCGGCTGATCGCTCGACCGCCGTCGGACGCCGCTCGAGCTGAGCTCGTCTGCGACCGATTCGCGCCAACGGCGCCCGCCGGACTGCCGCCCGGTCAGATCGGGGCAGAGGTGAATCCCTCGTCGCCCTCGGTCGGCGCGCCACCTGCCGCCGCCGCCCACATCTTCGCTCCGTCGAACCTGGTGGTGGCGGTCGGGACGACCTCGAGGATGACGCGGTGCTCCGAGTTCAACAGCCGGGCGAACTCGGCAGCGCGCTGCGGCTCGCCGGGTCGCAGGGCGTTACTGAACTCGGTGAAGAACCACTGCTTGGTGGCCTCGTCGTCGTGGACCGTGCAGGTGCCCTTGACCGTGATCGACTGCCGTGAGGTGATCCCCGAACCCTTCGAGCTGATCGTCACGCTGACTCGCGGATCGGCGCGTACGGCGGCGACGCGCGGGCGCTTGGACGTCGCCGTCAGCCACAGCCGTCCGTCGTGCTCGATGTAGTTGACGATCGCCCCGAGCGGATGCCCGTCCTTGTTGGTCCAGATGAACGTGCACTCGCGCTGGCTCGCCAGCAGCTGCTGCTCGTCCGATGCGTCCAGCCCGTACCTCGAAAGGTCTTCCCAGCCGCTGACGCCTTGCTCGCTCATGGAACGCCCCCTGTGCCATCGAAGGATCCGACGTGCTGGTCCGGGGCGGTACCGATCGCCGGGGAACCATCCGGAAACAGTCGCGTTGGCGGACGGAGCGTAGCGCGGGCCCGATCGCGGCGGGGGCGGGACCGATGGCCGCTCGTCGATCGCACCGGCCGCCGATGCTATGGTCGGAACTGTTGAGGGGCTCAAGTAAGTGTGGGACCCGCTCCGTCTCACCTGCCATCCATCGGGGGAAGATCTGATGACCGCGACGCCAGCAGTGATGCGCGATCTCCATACACGGATGATCCGCATCCGCCTCTTCGAGGAGGAGGCGGGTCGGCTCTCGGCCAACGGCAGCCTCCCGGGCTTCTTGCACCTCTACGTCGGGCAGGAGGCGGTCGCCGCCGGTGTGATGACGGCACTGCGCAACGACGACCAGATCACCTCGACCCACCGCGGCCACGGCCACATCGTCGCCAAGGGTGGCGACCTGAGGAGGATGTTCGCCGAGCTGTACGGCAAGTCGACCGGGTACTGCAAGGGCAAGGGCGGATCGATGCACATCTGCGCTCTCGACCTGGGTGTCCTCGGCGCCAACGGCATCGTCGGCGCCGGTATCCCGATCGCCGTCGGCGCCGGGTTCGCCAACAAGTACCTCGGCCTCGATCGCGTCTCGGTCTCGTTCTTCGGCGACGGCGCCTCGAACATCGGTGCGTTCCACGAGGCACTGAACATGGCTGCCGTGCTCGATGCCCCGGTGCTGTTCGTCTGCGAGAACAACGGCTATGGCGAGTACACCTCCCAGGAGCGGCATCAGAGGATCAAGCAGGTCGCAGTGCGAGCCGACTCGTACGGGTTCAAGGGCCACATCGTCGACGGGATGGACGCCGAAGAGGTGTACGAGAAATCGGTCGAGCTGGTCGGCGACGATCCGCTCCGGCGGCGGCCCGGTGATGCTCGAGGCGAACACCTACCGCTATTTCGACCACCACGGGGTGAAGGGTCTCGGCCGGATCGCCTACCGGTCGAACGACGAGGTCGACGAGTGGAAGGCCCGTGACGCGATCGGCGCCCACGAGGCGAAGCTGCTCAAGCGCAAGATCCTCAGCCGGGCGAAGATCGACGAGGTGTGGGAGACCGAACGGGCCAACGTGGCGATGGCGATCGCCCAGGCCGAGGCCGATCCCCTGCCGAGTGCGGACGAGCTGCTGCTCGACGTCTACACCGAGGACGTGGCATGAGCGATCCCGAGACCACCTTCGTCAACGCCATCCGCGATGGCATCGGGGCCTGCATGGAGGCCGACCCGAATGTGTTCGTCGCCGGCGAGGACGTCGGCGCGTACGGCGGCGTGTGGCGCACCTTCTTCGGCCTCCACGCCCAGTTCGGCGACAAGCGGATGGTCGACACACCGATCTCCGAACAGGCGATCGTCGGCCTCGGCATCGGCGCGGCGATGGCCGGCCTGCGGCCGGTCGTCGATCTGATGTTCTGCGACTTCATCGCCGTCGCGATGGATCAGATCGCCAACCAGGCGGCGAAGATGAAGTACATGTTCGGCGGCGAGGCGCGGGTCCCGCTGACGATCACCTCCTGGCCCGGCGCAGGGGTCCAGGCGGCGGCGCAACACAGCCAGTCGCTCGAGGCCTGGCTCTGCCACACCCCAGGCCTGAAGGTCGTCGTCCCGTCTACCCCGTACGACGCGAAGGGGATGATCATCTCCTCGATCCTCGACGACAACCCGGTGTTCTTCATGGGCAACAAGCGTCTGTTCGGGATCTCCGGCGAGGTGCCGGAGGGCTTCTACACCGTGCCGCTCGGCTCCGCCCGCGTCGTGCGCGCCGGCAACGACGTCACCGTCGTCGCCTACGGGGCGATGGTCGCCCAGGCGGAGGAGGCCGCCGACCTGCTCGCCGGAGAAGGGATCGAGATCGCGATCATCGATCCGCGGACGCTCCAGCCGCTCGACCTGGACTCGATCGTCGACTCGGTGCGCACGACCAACCGAGCGGTGGTCGTCCACGAGGCGGTGCGCTCGTCCGGCTTCGGCGCCGAGATCGCGGCGCGGATCAACGAGGCTGCGTTCGACTACCTCGACGCGCCGGTGGAGCGGGTCGGGGCACCCTTCTCGCCGGTGCCGTACAGCCCGCAACTCGAGCAGCTGTATCTCCCGGACGCAAGCCGGATCGCCGATGCCTGCCGGCGAACCCTCGGCAAGGGTGGCTGACGATGATCAGGATGACGGCGCCCAAGCTCGGGCTGACGATGACCACCGGGGTGGTCTCGACCTGGGTGCTCGGCCACGGGGCGCACGTCGCCAAAGGTGACATCGTCTACATCTTGACGACGGACAAGACCGACGCCGAGATCGAGAGCGACGACGAGGGAACGCTGCACATCGTCGCCCCACTCGGCGCCAAGGTGAAGCCCGGCGAGGTGGTCGCCTACCTGCTCGGCGACGGCGAACAGGCCCCGGAGCCTGCCGCACCCACCCCCGACGCGAAGGCGGCCCCGGCGGCAGCCGCGCCCGCTGCGGCAGCGGTCCACACCGCCCCGGCCCCGACGCTGCAGGATGGGGACGGTCGGCTGTACGTCTCGCCGAACGCCCGGCGGGTGGCGGCCGAACTCGGCGTCGACGTGCGCACCGTGCGCGGCACCGGACCATCGGGGCGGATCGTCAGCGAGGACGTCGAAGCGGCAGCCGCAGCAGCGGCGATTCCGACCGGTGCGCCGACCGAAACGGCGGCTGCGCGTTCCGGACCGGTCAGCCCGCTCGCCGAGCGGCTCGCAGCCCAGCTCGGTCTCGACCTCGGGTCGTTGACCGGAACCGGTCCGGGCGGACGGATCCGGCTCGACGATGTCCTCACCTCCGCACCCCGAGCCGCTCCGTCGACGGCATCGGCGGCGCCTTCTTCGGTCGGTCCGAAGCCTGGTGAGGTGATCGCCCACACCGGGATGCGCCGGGCGATCGCGGCGCGGATGCACGAATCGCTGCAGCAGATGGCTCAACTGACCCTCGTCCGCGAGGTCGAGGTCGACGCCTTGTTCGCCCTCCGCGCCCAGCTCAAGAACGGCTGGTCCGAGCGTGGGTGGGTGGTCCCGTCGTTCACCGATCTGGTGATCAAGGCGGTGGCGATCGGCTTGCGAGAACACCCACGGCTGAACGCGACCTATCAGCCCGACGGGCTCGTCCTGCACGAGCAGGTCGACATCGGGATGGCCGTCTCACTCGACGGTGGCCTGGTCGTCCCCGTCGTGCGCGACGCCGACGAGCTCCCGCTGCGGGCGCTGGCCCAGGTGACGTCGTCGCTCGCCCGGCGGGCGCGCGACGGCTCGCTCGGGATCGACGACTACGCCGGGCAGACGTTCACCGTCACCGCCCTCGGAGCGGCGGGGATCGACGCCTTCACCCCGGTGATCAATCCGCCCGACGTCGCCATCCTCGGCGTCGGCCGGATCAAGGACGGCGTCGGATGGAACGGTGACCAGCCGATGAAACGGCGAGTGATGACCCTGTCGCTGACGATCGATCATCGGGTGATCGACGGCGCACCCGGCGCGGAGTTCCTCGCCACCGTCGCCGACGTGCTCGCCAACCCGCTCACCCTGGTCGGCTGAGCGCGCCGTGGAGCACTTCGATGTCGTCGTCATCGGCGGAGGTCCGGCCGGGCATGCCGCCGCGCTCGAAGCGGCGTCCGGCGCAGCACGGGTGGCGATCGTCGAACTGGAGCACCTCGGCGGCGCCTGCGTGCACGCCACCTGCATCCCCTCGGCGATCGTCTCCGGCTCCGCCCGAACCTTTCTCGACATCCAGGAGCTGGCGATCGTCGGCGTCACCGACGCGGTCGACACGTTCCACTTCGGACGGGCGGAGGGCCGGCGGGGCGCGCTGGTCCGCGCCCTGCACAACGGGATCACCGCGTCGCTGCGCAGCGCTGCGGTCGAGGTCGTCGACGGCAGAGCGGTCGTCGCCGGCGACGTCGTCGAGGTCGCCGACCGACGCCTCGGCTGGGACCGGCTGGTGGTCGCCACCGGATCGAGGTGGGAGCCGCCGACCCTCGTCGGGGTGCCGGCGGCGAAGGTCGTCACGCCGGACGCGGTGCACTATCTCGACCGGCCTCCCGACCAGGTGACGGTCATCGCCGGCGGCACGGCGCGGACCGCGTTCTCACTGGAGTCGGCGATGGTCCTGGCGATCGCCGGTTCGACGGTGAGGGTCTGTGCCGAAGGCAATCGCCTGCTGCCGTGGCTCGATGAGCTGACCGACGCCGCGGCGCGTGAACAACTGGAGACGCTCGGGATCGAGGTCGTCACCGGTTGGAGCGCTGCTGCCGACGATCGGCTGGCGGCCACCGACCTGGTGGTCGCACCCGATCAGCGTGTTCCCTTGGTGGCCGAGCTCGGACTCGGCTCGGTCGGTCTCGAGCCCACCGCCAGTGGCGGTCTGGCGGTCGATCGTCGCGGCCGGACGGCCCACCCGCGGGTGTTCGCCGCCGGAGACGTCACCGGGGGGGCGTTCCTCACCCAGGCGGCGATCACCCTCGGACGCGCCGCCGGGGCCTCCGCGATCGGACGGTCGGGGCCACCGGTGTCGGAGACCTTCCCTCATGCGTTGCACCTGCCGGAGATGGCGTGGGTCGGCCTCGGAGCTGAGGAGGCGGCAGCGGCCGGCTGGGACACGGTGGTCGGCGTCGTCGATCTCTCGGCGACGGCAGCAGCCGTGGCCGCCGGGGGTCGGACCGGGGTGCTCAGCATCGTCGTCGATCGCGAGCTCGGCGGCGTGCTCGGGGCCCAGGCGGTCGGCGTCGGCGCGGAGGAGATCGTCGGCCTCGCCGCGGTGGCGATCCAGTCCGAGCTCGCCGTCGACGATGTCGCCGCGCTGGCGCTGTGGCATCCGTCGGCTGCCGAAGCACTGGTCGACGCAGCTCGATCAGCCGTGGCCCAGCGCGACCACTGAGCCGAGCGGGATACCCGTGGAAGGTCGGCTGCTCGTCGTCACCGGCGGACATCGGATCGACGTCGACGCCTTCGACGAGATGATCGCTGCCGTCGCCGACGGGCTCGGGTGGGGCTGGTGTCGGACCGAGCAGCCGGACCCGGAGGATCTGCTGCACGCAGCTCGCGCGGGGGAGTGCGACGCGATCGTCTTCCACGACCTGCCCGGACTCCACCTCCGCCGCGGCGAACAGCCCGAGCCGCTCGGTCCGTCACCGGCGACCCGCACGGCCCTCACCGATCTGCTCGACACCGGGGTCGGCGTCGTCGCCACCCACCATGCGCTCGCCGGGTGGCCGGCCTGGGACGGATGGGCGACAGCGCTCGGCGGCCGGTACCACTATGCGCCCGGAACGCTGCGCGGGCGCGACGTGCCGTCGTCGGGGTACCGCTGGGGAGAGGTCGAGGTCGTGGTGCTCGATCCCGACCATCCCGTGTGCGCCGGGCTCGAACCGTTCCTCCTCGACGACGAGCAGTACCTCTGCCCGATGTTCGCCGACGAGGTCGTCCCCTTGCTGGCGATGGCCACGCCGCTCGCACCGCAGTCGTTCGTCTCCACCGTCGAGGCGGTGACCGACGGCCTCGAACTGCCCTGCCGCGCGTCGGCGGAGGGAAGCGCGCTGCTCGCCTGGGCCAAGGTCGCCGGTCGCAGCCCGTTGGTGTACATCCAGCCGGGCCACAGCGCCTCGACGATGCGTTCGGCGAGCTACCGCCGCCTGCTGCGCAACGCGATCTCGTGGGTCGCCGGCGACAAGGCCCGGCGCTGGGCGAGCGACTCCCCGGCGCCGTTCTGAATCGCACGGCACATCGGGTCCCGACGAACCCACCGCTAGCCTGCTGCCATCGATTCCGCTGCGAGCCCTCGTCGTCCGGCTCATCGACCCTCGAGACGCAACGCGGTGATCGAGGGCGCGATGAGTCTCTTCGCAGTGTTCCCGGTCGAGGAGATCACCGTGCTCGACATCGCCACTGCGGTCGACATGACCCCGGCTGCGGTCTACTACCACTTCGCCTCCAAGGAGCAAGTGCTGATCGAGGGGATGCAGCTGTTCGCCGACCGGCTGCAGTGCGAGATCGAGTGCCACCTCCCGCCTGCAGGGGACGTCGAGGGCATCGGCAAGATGCTGACCCACGTGCTCAACTGGGTGCAGCGGGATCGGGCGCCGGCCTACGTCTACTTCGTCAGCTCGATGGGACTCAGCCTGAACGTCGAAGCGCTTCGGCGTGAGACCAGGATCACGTTGGTCGGGTCGCTGCGCGATGCCGTCCGCCTCGCCCGGCCGAAGATCGCCGAAGCCGAGGCTTCGGTGATCGCGGTCACGCTCGTGTCCCTGCTCGAAACGGCGGCGTGTTCGATCCTCACCCACGACGCGATGCACCGCAGCCTCGCCGGGCGGCTGTTCACCGAGGAAGTCGAGAGCCTCGCCCTGCGGATCTGCGGAGGCGTGGACTCCAGTTCTGGCTTGAGAGCCCGCTCGCAGCCGAGGTAGTCTGTAGCCGGACTCAAGTAAGTCTGCGACGTCCGGGTTGCTGGGGACGCAGAGGGGGATCGGATGACGGCATCATCGCTGTTCGACGTTGCGCAACGGTTGCTGCGCAATGTCGACAAGGAGTCGGGGGACCTCGCCGCCGATCAGCTGCGGGTGCCGGCGAGCGCTTATCTCGACAGCGCCCAGTGGGAGCGCGAGCTGGAGGAGATCTACCGCAAGGTCCCGCTCGTCACCGCCCTCAGCGTCGACCTCCCGCAGGCAGGGTCGTACGCCGCGATGGAGATCGCCAATCGGCCCGTGCTGGTCGTGCGCGGCGACGACGGCGTGGCCCGCTCGTTCCTCAACTTCTGCCGCCATCGCGGCGCGCAGCTCGCCTGCATCGGCCGTGGTCGCCAGCGCCGGTTCACCTGTCCCTACCACTCGTGGGTCTACGACACCCGCGGCGCCCTGGTCGGTGTCCCGCAGCGCGAGACCGTCGGTCCGATCGACGTCGACGGGCTCGTCGAGCTGCCCACCGCCGAACGCTCCGGGCTGGTGTTCACCATCCTCACCCCCGGCGGGCACCTCGACATCGATGAGTGGCTCGGCGACATGGCCGGCGCGTTGGAGATGCTCGAGCTCGACCGGCTGCACCCCTACGACGTGCCGGCGGTGCTCCAGAGCGGGAACTGGAAGACCACCGCCGACGGCTATCTCGACGGCTATCACATCGGCTATCTGCACAGCGCGTCGATCGGGGCGAAGGCGATCACCAATCGCAACACCTTCGACCTCTACGGACCGCACGTGCGGATCGGGTTCGCCAACAAGCCGATCGTCGCGATGCGCGACCTGCCGATCGAGGAGTGGGACCTGACCGAGGCGATGAGCCTGGTCCACTTCGTCTTCCCGAACATCTCCATCTCCGGCCAACCGGGGCGAGCGACGATGATCAGCCGGATGGAGCCGGGCCCGACGGTGGGGGAGTCGACCGTGGTCCAGTACCACTACAGCCGAACGCCGATCACCACCGACGAACAGACCGCCGAGATCGAAGGCCGCCGGGTGACCTACGCCGCAGTCACCCGCGACGAGGACTTCGTCACCGTCGTCGGGATCAATCGGGCATTGCCCGCCTTCGGCGACGGGACATTCCTGTTCGGGCGGAACGAGAGCGGCAACCACAACCTCCACCGCTGGGTGGAGAAGCTGACGTCATGAGCCCGTATCCCGGAGGAGAACGATGGTAGCGATCGAGCCAGGTACCGCACGTTCGCCCGGCATCACCTACCAGCAACTGCTCGACACCGACTCCCACCCGGTGCCGGAGGTGCTGCGGATCGAGTCGCCGCGCTATCTCGGCAGCGAGGACATCCCCGTCTCGCGCTACACCTCGCGCGAATGGTTCGAGCTGGAGGTCGAACGGCTGTGGAAGCGGGTCTGGCAGTTCGCCTGCCGCGAGGAGGAGATCCCGGAGGTCGGCAACTTCCTCGTCTACGACATCGCCCACATGTCGTTCCTCCTCGTGCGCACCGGCGAGGACGAGATCCAGGCGTACTACAACGTCTGCCTCCACCGCGGCCGTCAGCTGAAGGTCGGTGACGGACGGTGCTCCGAGCTGCGCTGCCCGTTCCACGGCTTCTCCTGGAACATCGACGGCGGGCTGAAGCACGTCCCGGCGCGCTGGGACTTCGATCACGTCGACGACGCGGCGTTCTCCTTGCCGCAGGTGAAGGTCGGTCGCTGGGCGGGGTTCGTGTTCATCAACCCCGATCCCGATGCCGGCTCGTTCGAGGACTTCCTCGGCGACTTCCCCTGGCACTTCGATCGATGGGCGATGGACGAGCGCTACATCCAGGGGCACGTGCACAAGATCGTCCCGGCGAACTGGAAGGTCGCCCAGGAGGCGTTCTGCGAGTCGTATCACGTCGCCGGCACCCATCCGCAGGCCGTCCCCTATCTCGGTGACGTCAACAGTCAGGTCGACATCTGGGAGAACTTCTCCCGCGTGATCACACCCGGCGGGATCGCCAGTCCGCTGCTGGCCTGGGAACCGACCGACGAGGACATCCTCAGGTACATGCTCGACATCCGCGTCGACGAGGAGAGCTTCGTCGCCGTCGGCGCCGATCAGACCGCCCGCGCCGCCTCTGCGCATGCGGCGCGCGAGCGCTGGCGTCCGGTCGTCGGCGATCTGGTCGACAGCTGGTCCGATGCCGAGTTCATCGACAACATCGACTACACCCTGTTCCCCAACTTCCACCCGTGGGGCGCGTACAACCGGATCGTCTACCGCTTCCGACCGAACGGCAACGACCATCGCACGGCGATCATGGAGATCTATCTGCTCGCCCCGTTCAGCGGTGAGCGGCCGAAGCCGGCGAAGGTCACCTATCTCGACATCGATCAGCCGTTCCTCGATGCCGGCGAGCTGGGGATGCTCGCCAAGGTGTTCGAGCAGGACCGGTTCAACATGCCGATGGTCCAGAAGGGCCTCGAGTTCACCCCCAAGGCGGGGTGCACCTTGGCCGACTATCAGGAGTCCAAGGTCCGCTGGCTCCACGACCTGCTGACGCGGTGGGTCGAGGGCTGATCCGGCAACGGTGATCCACCCGTCCGACCGGCAGCGCACCGAGCGCTCGGGTCGGCGAGTGTCCGACCGCGTGAGCGCCGCTCACGCCGAACAGGGGGACAACCAGTCATGAGCGACACGGGCAAGACAGCGATCGTCACCGGCGCAGCAGGGGGTATCGGCGCAGCCCTGGTCAAGCGGCTCGCCGGTCGCGGCATCAACGTGACCCTCGTCGACCTCGACCGCGACGCGCTCCCGTCGGTCGCCAAGGAGGCCGGCCTCGACGAGAGCAACTCCCTGCTGGTGGCGGCCGACGTCAGCGACGCGGCCGCCGTTGCCGACTACGTGGCGCAGACGATCGAGAAGTTCGGCACGATCGACTACTTCGCCAACAACGCGGCGATCGAATGCCCCTTCGGTGCGATCGAGGAGCAGAGCGTGGAGACGCTCGACCGGGTCTACGCGGTCAACGTCCGCAGCGTGTTCCTCGGGCTCCAGCAGGTGCTCCCGGTGATGAAACGTCAGGGCTCGGGTTCGATCATGAACACGTCCTCGCTCGCCGGGATCATGGGCGCGCCGAATGTCGCGCCGTACATCATGAGCAAGCACGCCGTGATCGGGCTCACCCGTACCGCAGCTGCGGAGGCTGCGCCGTTCGGGGTGCGGGTCAACGCCGTGCTCCCGGGAACGATCAACACGCTGATGATGCGCCGGATCGAGGACAGCTCCGGTGCCCCGGAGGAGTACCGCCAGGCGATGGACACCGCGACGCCGCTCGGCCGCTACGGCGAACCGGAGGAGGTCGCCGCGGTGATGAACTTCCTGCTCTCCGACGAGGCCTCGTTCGTCACCGCTTCGCTGTACACCGTCGACGGCGGGATGATCCAGCAGTAGGACGATCGGGGCTCAGCGAGCGGTGTCGCCGCGCAGGGCCCAGTCGACGCATCGCTGCAGGATCGTGGAGAACTCGGCCAGCATCCAGGGCCCGCGATCGACCTTGCCCGTGTCGGCGACGCCGGAGTCCTGCATGTCGAACCGTCCCCGGCAGTGGCCGAGGGTGAAGTAGCACACGGCACCCTGACCCTGACGCCGCAGGTACAGCACGGGTCGTGGTGCGTCGTCGGTCGTGTCACCTTCGGCGAACCCTCGGCACGAGCCGCTGAACTCGCCGTGGAGGATGACGTCGAGCGGACCGTGCAGCTCGCAGACGTACAACTCGTCGGTCACCGTGAACGGCTCGATCCCGGCGACCAGCGGATGGTCGGGCTGCGACACCTCGACCAGCCACGGTGCGATCGGCGGATGGGCGATGAACTGGCTGCCGAGCAGCTCGGCGACGGGTCCGAGCACACGCGGGGTGCTGAACACCTTCTCCGCCCCGGCGGCGGGGGGATCGATCGCCGAATTCGTCCCGTGCAGTGCCAGCCAGCGTCCGCCACCGTCGACGTAGTCGACCAGGGCAGCTTGCTGACGATCGTCCGGACGGACGTCGCAGGTGTAGGTGATCAGGGCGTCGGCAGTTCCGAGTGCATCCGTGCACGAATAGTCCTCGAACACGCGGGTGCGGACGTGTTCGTCGCCGGCGAGGACGTCGAGCAGGCGCAGGCGTGCGTAGTCGAAATCGTGCCATCTCCCGCCGCACACCAAGACGACGTCGATCCGCCCGGCCGGCCCCATCTCAGAACTGCACCCTGGTGACGAGTCCTCCGTCGACGACGAGATTGCAGCCGGTGCAGAAGCTGGCGCGCGGGCTGGCGAGGAAGACCACTGCGGCGGCGACCTCCTCTGGCGTACCGAGGCGACCGAGGGCGACCTTCGCCGTCGTCTCGGCGTAGACCTCCGGACGGCCGCTGCGGATCCGATCCCAGTCGCCGCCGGGGAACTCGATCGGTCCCGGCGAGACGGTGTTGACCCGGATTCCTTGGGGTGCCAGCGAATGGGCGAGCGCGGCGGCGTGATGGAGCACCGCTGCCTTCAACGTGGAGTAGGCGTTCGGTCCGGCGGGGCGGGTGGTCTCCCATGCGTTGGTCGTGCCGATGGCGATGATCGAGCCGCCCCCGGACGCAAGGTGCGGCACCGCCGCCTCGGCCAGGCGGACGAACGGGACGAGGTCGCCGTCGAGGCTGTTCTGCCACTGCTCGGGGCCCTTCGAATTGCCCGCGCTGACGTTCGAGACGACCACGTCGAGACCGCCCAGCGCCGCTGCGGCATCGTCGACGAACCGGGCCAGGGCCTCGGTGTCGCTGACGTCGAACGCCGCAGTGAAGGTCGGCACGGCGAGCGCTCGGATCTCGTGTTCGACCTCGGCGAGCCCCTCCGGGCCACGGGCGCACATCGCGACCGTGGCGCCCTCCTCGGCGAAGGTGCGGGCGATCGCCCGACCGATTCCCCGGCTGGCGCCGGTGACCAAGACCCGCTGGGCGTGGAGACCGAGATCCATTGCGCTCCTTCGGGCGGCATCGCTGCTCACCCCGTCGGACAATCTGTAGCAAACCTACAGTATCGACCGCAGCCTGCGAGGACGGCGTCCCGACGGCTCAGCTCGGGGTGAGCACGTCCCGAGCGACCCGGTGGACGGCACGGCGCAGCGCCTTCGGTGACATCCTGCTCAGCGGGCCGCCTTCGATCCGCATCGCTTGGACCGAGACCAGCATGTCGACCAACGTCCGCAGGTTGAGTGTGGCCACGCCCATCCGTGCCACCGGTCGCAGATGCTTCGGCCAGTCGTCCTCGACGTAGTCGAAGGCGCGCTGGACGTGGCGATCCTGGAACTCCTGGCGGATCGTCGACATCTGTCGCGTCCCGCCGGGCAGTTGGGCGTGGAGCAGCGCTGCGTGCGTCGGGTTGGCGTCGGTCCAATCCCAGACCGCTGTCGATCACCGCCGCCAGGCCGTCGACGTCGGCCCGGCCGGTCGACGGGCGGACGGTCTCGACGATCGTCGAGACATGGTCGAGCACCTTGCGCATCGCCGCTCCGAACAGCTCGTCCTTCCCGGCGAAGTGGTAGTACACGGCGGTCACCGCGACCTTGGCGCCTGCTCGGCGACGTCGCTGATCGAGG
Organism: uncultured Actinomycetes bacterium; assembly: GCA_963754705.1. Taxonomy (GTDB): domain Bacteria; phylum Actinomycetota; class Acidimicrobiia; order Acidimicrobiales; family Ilumatobacteraceae; genus JAWKHV01. Next base: position 202,851 of record CAVWGZ010000003.1, read on the forward strand.
TGTCGACGAAACCTTGCGCGGCGAACACTGCGATGGCCGCATCGAGGATCTCGTCCCGGCGGGATGGTCGGTGTGCAGGCAGCGGTGGGATCTGCACAGTCTGGTCCCGTTCGGAGCGCTTTTCCTCAGCCGGTGGCGTTCCGAAAGCTGCTCGTCGCCTTCCCGTCCTCGCCGCGGACCTCGTCCTCGGCGTCGATCCGGTACTTGCGTGATGCTCCGCCGCGCCGTGCTCGACGCTGCGCAGCGCGACACCGGTGGCGACGAAGTTCGGATGCTCGAAATGGAGATCGACCGAGGCAGCGGAGTCCCACAACTCGACGATCTGGATCCGGCCCGGATCAGCGGGATCGGCGGCGATGAGATAGACGAGGCAGCCTGGTTCCGACTCGCGTGTCGATCGCTGGAGTTCGGCGATCGAGGCGACGAGCTCGTCGCGCACCGCCGGGTCGACGTCGATGTGTCCGATGATCGCGATCTTCTGATCGGTGTCCATGCAAGCACCCCCGGCAGGTTTCTAGATCGAGCGAACACTAACCCGGATGTTCGTGGGGGCGAACCGGACGCCGAACGCGGTGGTCGCGAGACGCGCTCGAGCAGCTACGTTGGCGCCGGTCGGGCTGGCCGGATGCGTCGGCGTCGACCTCGGGGAGGGAAGCCGTCGTGGACCTCGTGTTCGTGCGCCACGCGGAGCCTCAGCGCGGTCGAGGGGGCGGTCGGTTCGGCCGCACCCTGAGCTGTCGGCCAACGGCCGCCAACAGGCGCTGGCGCTGGCCGGATATCTCGCCGACGAGCCGATCGAGGCGATCATCGCCAGCCCGCTGCGACGGGCGGTCCAGACCGCCCGGCCACTCGCCGAACAGCACCAGCGCGAGGTCATCGTCCACGAGGGCGTCGCCGAATACGACAAGGCCTCGGGGGAGTACATCCCGATCGAGCAGTTGCGTGCCGACAACCATCCCGGCTTCCAGGACGTGCTGCGGGCACCGTCCACAGCGCCGCAGGCGTCGATCCCTACGAGTTCCGCAGCGGTGTGGTCGCTGCGGTCGAGGAGATCGTCGCCGCCCACAGCGGGCAGGTCGTCGCCGTCGTCTGCCACGGCGGGGTGATCAACGCCTACCTCAGCCACGTGCTGGGGATCGAGGACCCATCGGGCTTCTTCTACCCCAACTACACCTCGATCCATCGCGTCGTCGCTGCCCGCAGCGGTCAGCGGACGTTGCTGACGATCAACGAGACCTGCCACCTCCGTGGAGCGGGCTTCCGTGTCGGTCGCTTCGGGGATCCGTAGCCGCGTCGGTCCCCGGCAGTCCGGACATCAGTAGGGCGAATCTCCAGTAACTTGCGGATGTGCATGCTCGTTCAGCGGTCGCCATCGATGTCGCCCAGCGGTGGGCCGACCCCCCTCCGGCCGCCGACGCCGTCGTGCTCGGCAATCTCGTCCAGGCCTACGCCTGCTTCGCCGACGCCGGCGACAGGGATCGGATCGCTGCGCTGTTCACTGCTGACGCAACGTGGGACGGCACGGAGTTGGGGTACGGAACGGCGCTCGGTCCGCAACCGATCGCCGAGCTCATCTGCGCCCACGTCGACCCCGAGGCGCCGATGATGCATCTCCCGGGACCGGCGTTGCTGGCCACCGGCGACGGCGGAGAGGTGCTCGGACTGACCTGGTGCACGGCCCTGCGCTGGCGGGAGGGCGTGGCTCGACCGGTGATCTACTTCTCCTACGACGACGTCTTCCGTCGCGACGGCTCGGGAGTGTGGCGGTTCAGTCAGCGCACGCTGCGCGCCGCCGCGCCGAAGTAGCCCACAGCCCGCGACGCTGCTCCCAGAGCGCGAGCGGACACGGCGCACACGGCCCGATCAACCATCAACGATTGGAGTAGCTGATGAACTTCGAGGGCAAGGTGTTGCTCGCCACCGGCGGCGCGTCGGGGATCGGGGCGGCGACCGCCCGGCGATTCGTTGCCGAAGGGGACAAGGTCGCCGTCGTCGATCTCGACGGCGACAAGGCTGCGCAGAGCGTCAGCGACCTCGACGGGGCGATCGGCCTCGGCGCCGACGTGTCCGACGAGGCATCCGTGATCGCCGCTGTCGCTGCCGCCGAGCAGCACTTCGGTCGGATCGACTGTGTGCTCAACGCCGCCGGCCACGCGGCGTTCGGCCCGATCGAGGAATGGTCGGTGGACGTGTGGCAGCAAGATGATGGCAGTCCACGCCGGTGGCACGTTCCTGGTGTGCAAGCACGTCGTGCCGATCCTGCGCCGGGTGGGCGGCGGCTCGATCGTCAACGTCGCCTCGACGGCGGCGATCACCGCCAACCAGCACAACGCCCCCTACGGCGCGGCCAAGGGTGCGATCGTCGCCTTCTCCCGTCAGCTCGCCCGCGAGTGGGCGCCGGAGATCCGGGTCAACACCGTCGCCCCCGGTCGGGTCCGCACCGGCATGACCGAGCCACTGTTCAGCGAGCGAGGAGCCACTGCGGAGGAGGGTGAGAAGCGGTTCGGGATGGCGAACATGCAGCAGCGCGTCGCCGATCCGGCAGAGCTCGCCGCCCCGATCTGCTTCCTCATGTCCGATGACGCCAGCTTCATCACCGGCGCGCTGATCGTCGTCGACGGCGGCGAGACCTCGATGTGAGTCGGACCGGCGCGAGCGGCTCGCCGAGCGAGCCGCTCGCCCGAGCCCCTACTCGCGCCCGAGGGCCATGAACTGGCCGGTCACCGTCTGCTGGTTGCCGTGGCGCTGATCGATCAGCGCGCCGACGGTGGCGATGTGGGCCTCGTCGCCCGAGGCATAGGCAGCCTCGACCGCACACGAGAGCACTTCGCTGGCGAGTTGGTAGTCGGCGACCGCTGCGTCCAACTGCAGCCCGCCGGTCCTCCCGGCCTCCAGCGCGGAGAGCGTGGCGGTGAGGTCGGAGGCGTCGGAGAGTTGCGCGGCGAGCTCGCGAGGCGGTCTCGATCGTCTCGCTCTCCTCCTTCATCCAGGCGACCTCGTTCGCCGCACGGACAGCGGTGGTCCGCAGGACCGCGAGCGCCATCTCGAGCTGGACCTTGGCGGTCGGGTCGCTGATCGCCGGAGCGATCTTGTTGACCAGTTCGACGCACACCGCGTCGATCAGCTGCTGGGTCGTCGGCTTGGCGATCACTTGCGCGCCTCCCGATCCGCGCGAGCGTGCCGTTTCAGCGTCGTCAGGAACACGTCCTGCATCCCGGACACCGCCGGGGACATGTAGGCGACGGTGATCCCGGTCGTCTGCCCGTTGGCCAGCGCGGCGAGCTGCTCGAGCACACTGATGTACACCGTCGCCGAGGCGAGCAGGGTGAACCAGTCGATCACCGCCGGATTGACCTGCTCCTCGGTGTAGCCGCTCAGCTCGCGGTAGCGCCGGTAGAAGGCGTCCTCGTCCGCGCCGACAAGGTCGGGCGGCTGGGTCACCGAGGCCATCATGCACCAGCCGAGGTCCTCGCGCGGGTCGCCGATGTGGGTCAGCTCCCAATCGATCAGCAGGTCGGGGCCGGTGCCGGAGGCGCAGAGCACGTTGCCGATCTGGAAGTCTCCGTGGACCAGCCCGAGCGGCACCGGTGCGGGTCGGTGGCGCTTGAGATGGGCGGCGATCATCCGCATGAACGGATCGCGATCGCAGTGTCGCTGCTCTCCCTCGACCCAATAGTTGATCCGGGCGTCGATGTAGTCGTCCCACGACGCCGGCCGAGCGAGGCTCCCCGGCGCCTCCTCGGCGGGGAAGGCGGCGATCGCGCCGGCGGCCTCGGCGAAACGCACCGCCCACGGTGCCAGGTCGCCGGGGTCGAGCTTGCGTGTCGCGGTGATGAACGTGTCACCGTCGACCATCTCGATCACGATCGCCGGACTGCCCAGCTCCTCGCCGTTCGGATCGAACCACAACGGCGCCGGCATCGGGATCTTGCCGCTGCTGTGCAGACCGGACACGACGTCCCACTCGACCGCCCGATCGGTGTCGATGATCGCTTGGCCGGGGGGTGGATCCTGACGAACGATGTATCCCCGCGTCTCGCCGTTGTCCTCGACCCACACCCGGGTCATCTGCCGGCTGTAGCCGCCGGTGATCGACTGCACATCTGTGATCCGGACCGAGTCGGGGTGCTCGCTGCGCTTGCGAAAAAACGCTTCGAAACGCGCTCGCGCGTCGGTTTCCACGGACATTCGCATCCCCCTGGCCGTGCGGCTCGTGCCGCCCCTCGTAAACGGTGGAGATAGTAGCCACTGTGGACGAGGCGTTCTGCAGAAACTCGATCCGGTCGACGACGGTTGGCGACGGCGACGATCAGTGGGCGATGACCTGCAGGTTGCCCTCTCGCCAGGTCTCGCGCATCGTCCGGTGGGAGATCCGCCAACCCGCCGCAGTGCGCACCAGGCGATCCTCGTAGATGCCACCGATCAGCAGATTGTCGCCTCCCGGCGTGCCGTGCTTGACGTGCTGGCTCTGTAGGTGACAGCGATGTGTCGCAGTGTCGCCGTCGATTTCGATCTGGTGGTTGCCGACGAGATGCTGGGTGACGTCGAGCCGGCTGACCGGTCGCTCGATCCGGTCGATGATCGCCTGCACGCCGGCGCACTGCACACCGCGCAGGTCGGCCGTGGCGTCGTCGGCGAAGATGGTCGCCAGCGCGTCGAAGCGCCTGGTGTCGATCGCCCAGGTGTAGCCGATGACGACGTCCAGGATCTCCTGGTGATCAGTGCTCATCCAGCGCAACGTACTCGCCGTTCGGTGCCCGCCGCGCTCGGTAGTTTCTTGAGATGCACAACGGTCCGTCGGCTGCTGCCGAGTTGCACTGGCCGGAGCTGGTCTGGTCGCACTTCAGCCGGCCCCGCTTCGGCGGGTTCGATGAACGAGTTGCAGCTGCAGCGGAGGCGGGATTCTCCGGGATCGGGATGTTCGTGCTCGAGTACGAACGCCTGCGCGACACCGAAGGTCGGACCGCTGCCGACATCGGACGACAGCTCGCCGACCACGGCTTGGTCCTGGCGGAGGTCGAGACCGTGCACGGTTGGGCGTCGAGCGGAGCACCGGCGCAGGAGTGCCACCGGCGCGAGGCGCTGGCCTACGAGCTGGTCGACGCGATCGGCGGCCGGTACTTCCAAGCCGTCGGGCCCTACGAGGGCAGCGTCGAGGATGGCGCACGCGGTTTCGCCGAGTTGTGCGATCGCGCCGGTGCCCACGGGTTGCTCGTCGGTATCGAGTGGCTGCCGTTCACCAACATCCGCACGGCGGCAGATGCGGCGGAGATCATCGCCCTCGCCGATCGTCCGAACGGTGGCGTGTGCGCCGACATCTGGCACCATCGTCGTGGGGTCGACGACGATGCGATGCTGCGCTCGGTGCCCTCCGAGCGGATCTTCGCGATCCAGATGAGCGACGGGACGATGGCGCCGGCGTGCGACGACTACAAGGCCGATTGCCTCGCCAACCGGGTGGTACCGGGCGACGGCGAGATGGACGCGGTCGGGTTCATCCGCACGCTCGTCGAGATGGGGGTGACGGCGCCGATCTCGCTCGAGGTCTGTTCGACGGAGCTGTGGGCGGGCTCTGCCGCTGCCGCCGCCGAGCAGGCGGCGACGGCGATGCGGGCCGTGCTCGCCGAGGCGTCCCGATGATCGCCGGCGAGCCGATGAGCGGTCCCCTGCGGTGGCAGCGATGAGTGGTCGGGTCGGAGGAAGCCGGGTCGAGATCGAGGGCTGTTTCAACTTCCGCGACGCTGGGGGATGGGAGACCGAGGACGGCCGATTGATGGCGTGCGGTCGGCTGTACCGCGCCGACGACCCGACCCGGCTGACCGACGCCGGGCGACGCGGTGTCGGTTCGCTCGGACTGGCGGCGGTGATCGACATGCGCCAGCAGAGCCAGTTCGATCGCGATCACCGCTTCGCCGATCGCTCGATCGTCCACCACGTGCCGATGGTCGACCGGGTGATCGACACCGATGCGCCGCCGCAGATCGAGGGTGCCGCAGACCTCGCCGATCTCTACGTCGACATGGTCGAACGCGGCGGCGGCCAGCTGGTGCGCGCCGCCGAGATCATCGCCGAGCACCTCGCCGACGGACCGGTACTGATCCATTGCGCGGCGGGCAAGGACCGCACCGGGCTGCTCGTCGCCCTGATCCAGTCGGCGATCGGGGTACCGGCGGCGTCGATCGTCGCCGAGTACGCCATGTCCGACGCGGGCACACGTGCCCGGCGGGCGACGATGCTCGCCAGCCCACTGGTCGACGACCCGCCGGTGGCGAGCACACCGGAGCAGCTATGGACAGCGCCGGCGGAGACCATGCAGCGCTACACCCGCAGGATCGTCGACATCCACGGCTCGCTCGGCGAGTGGGTGCTCGACATGGGGCTGTCGGCCGACACCGTGGCGCTCCTTCGGGAGCACTTGCTCACCGACGCCGACGACGCCGCCGACCGACTGACGCCGCCGACCGACTGATGACGCCGACCGAGCGGCGCGGTCAGCGCTGGCGCCGCGTCCGGGTCGCCGAGTGGACCTGCTCCACTGCGGCGCGCCGGACGCAGACGACCGCGGTATCTGTCAGTAGGGCATCGTCCCGCCATCGATCGGGAACATGCACCCGGTGATGTTGCGCGCCTCGTCGCGGGCGAGCATCAACGCCGCAGCGGCGACCTCTTCGATCGTGTTCGCCCGCTTGATCGCCGATTCCTTGGTGAACATCGCGATCAGGTCGTCGTAGGTGCCGACGCCCATCGCCACCGCCGAGTCCGGACCGGTCGCCCTGACGATGTCGGTTTCGATGATCCCCGGCAGGAGGGCGTTGACGGTGATCCCGAGCGTGCCGACCTCGTGTGCGGCGGACTTGACCAGTCCGTTGACGGCGTGCTTGCAGGCGACGTAGCCGGGGATGCCCGGCTTGCCCAGCTTGCCCTCGACCGATGAGGTCACCAGGATCCGTCCGCTCTGGCGCGGGATCATGTGCTGCAGCGCGCGGCGCATCCCCCAGAAGACGTGATTCAGGTTCCAGTCGACCTCGAGCTTCCACTCCTCGTCGGTCATCGAGACCACCGGGGCGGTGTTCAGGACCCCACCGGAGTTGAGGGCGATGATGTCGAGCTGACCGAAGTGTTCGACGGTGAAGTCGACCAAGCCTTCGACCGCCTCTTGCTTCGACGCGTCGCCGGCATAGAAGGCGACGTTGTCCCCGCCACCCATCTCCTCCAAACAGAGCTGTCCCTTCGCCGCGTCGCGGCCGTTGACCACGACCTTGGCTCCCTCGCGGAGAAAGATCTCGGCCATCCCCCGGCCGATGCTGCGCGTGCCACCGGTGATCGCGGCGACCTTGCCATCAAGCGTTCCCATGTCGTGCTCCAGTCAGTACGGCGCAGTGCCGCCGTCGATCGAGATCAATGAACCGGTGACGCCGGAACCGGCGTCGGAGGCGAGGAAGACGGCGACGTGGGCAACGTCCTCGGCGTCGACGAGACGCTTGATCGCCGATTCCTGGGCGAACCAGTCGAGGAACTCCTCGTACGTCATCCCCATCATCTCGGCGGCCTGCGTACCGGCTTCGGCCATGATGTCGGTCTCGATCCCGCCGGGGCACAAGGCGTTGACGGTGATCCCCATCGTGCCGACCTCCTGCGCGCAGGACTTGGTCATCCCGTTGATCGCGTGCTTGCAGGTGACATAGGTCGAGACCCCCGGCTTGCCGCACTTGCCTTCCAACGAACCGATGTTGATGATCCGTCCGGACTGCTGCGGGATCATGTGCCGCAGCGAACTGCGGGTGCACCAGAACGTCGACCACACGATCCATCGCAGTGCGTCGTCGAGGGCCTCGTCGGTGAGGTCGACGATCGGCGCGTGATTGTCGGCACCGCCGGCGTTGTTGATCATGATGTCGATCCGTCCGAAGGTCTCGACCGCGGTCTCGACGACTCGTTCGCAGTCCTCACGGACCTTGGCGTCGCCGGCGACGAAGACGACGTTGTCGCCGCCGCCCATCTCGGCGAGGGCGCGCTGCGCCCTTTTCCTCGCTGCGGCCGTTGATCACCACCTTGGCGCCCTCGCGGAGGAAGGCCTCGGCGATGGCACGGCCGATCCCCCGGGTGCCGCCCGTGATGGCCGCGAGTTTTTCCTTCCAATTCCATCGATGCCCCCCCTTGCGCGCGTCGCCGTCGACGTCGCGTGGTTTCTTGATAGTAGTTCGAGTCGCGCAGGCCCGGTGCGCTGTCCGTCGGGTCCACCGCGGGACATAGCGTGGTCGGGTCGACCTCGAGAAACGGAGCGAACGATGGATGCTGGTCAGTTCGACGGGAAGGTCGCGCTCGTCACCGGCGCGGCGGGCGGGATGGGCCGGGCGATCGCCCTCGCCTTCGCCCGTTGCGGCGCCCGCGTCACCGTCTCCGATGTCGCTGCCGAGGGCGGCCGGGAGACCGTCGAGCTGATCCGCGAGGCGGGCGGCGAGGCGACCTTCATCGCCGCCGACGTCTCCGATGCCGCCGACGTCGAGGGCCTCGTCGCCGGCACGGTGTCGGCCTTCGGCGAGCTGCACTGCGCGGTCAACGCGGCGGCGATCGAGCTCGAGCGGGTTCCGCTGGCCGAGGTCGACGACGCGATGTTCGACAAGATCATCGCCGTCAACCTCCGCTCGATCTTCCTCTGCATGAAGCACGAGATCCGCCAGTTCCTCGCGGCAGGGGGAGGGCGGAGCGATCGTCAACATCGGCTCGACCAACTCCCAGCGTCCCCAGCCGCACCAGTCGGCCTACACCGCCAGCAAGTACGGAGCGCTGGGGATGACGCGCAACGCGGCGATCGACTACGCCGCCCACGGGATACGGATCAACGCGATCCTGCCCGGGGCGATCGACACGCCGATGCTGCGGGCGGCGATCGATCGACGCGGACGTGACCCGCAGGAGGTCGCCGACCGGCTCAGCCTGCTCGGTCGGTTCGGGTCGTCGGATGAGATCGCCAAGGCGGCGCTGTGGTTGTGCTCGGAGGACTCCTCGTTCACCATCGGCCACGCGCTGGCGGTGGACGGCGGCTACTTGATCCGCTGATCGGCGGTCACCACTGGTTCCAGTGGATGACACTCGCCGGGTCGAGCCTCGGCGCAGGCTTGAACTCCGTACCGACGGTGTAGGCGATCGGGAACAAACCGATCTGGGTGAACGCAGCATGGTCGACCCCGAGCACCGCCGCCATCTCCGCCTCGCGCCGGCAGGTCATCGTCGTCCAGGTCGAACCGAGCCCGCGGGCGCGCAAGGCGAGCATCGTCGACCACACCGCCGGGACCACCGAACCCCAGAAGCCCGGATGCGAGCCGGCCGGCAGATCCTCGAGCCTGCCCTCCTGGTACACAGCGAGCAGCACCGGCACCTCGTGGAGATGGTCGCGCAGGAACATCGCCGAGGAGCCGATCGCATCCTGGCGCTGGGTACGGGTGTCGTCCTCGGCGTAGCCGCCGCTGCGCGCTTGATACCCGTCGAAGACCTCGCGGTAGAGCTCGGCGAGCTTGACCTTGGTCGCCGCGTCGTCCACCGGAATCCACTGCCAGGCCTGGCGATTCGAGCCCGACGGGGCCTGCAGCCCGATCGTGATGCACTCCTCGATCACCTCGCGCTCGACCGGTCGAGCGAGGTCGAGCCGCTTGCGCACCGCTCTGGTCGTGGTCAGGAGTTCGTCAGGGTTCAGGGGGAGCAGCTCGGTCACGTGGGACCTCCAGGCGTCGACTGCGGGCGGATTGCCGTCCGTCACAGGACATCATGTCAAGAAAGTGCTGGCCGATCGAACCTGAGCGTTAACATCTGCGACGATGAAGCTCGGCGCGCCGACGATCGAAGCCTTTGTGTCCGAGGCAGCTGTCTGGCTCGATGAGCACGCTGCGCGACGGCCTGCCGAGTTCGGTCGTGAGAACGGCGAGTTCAGCGTGGCCGTGTTCCACGCGTTGGACGACGACGAGGAACGTGAGCTGATCGCCCGGCTGTGCGCATGGACGCAACTGAAGTCAGAGCGCGGCTACCACGCGATCTCGATGCCGATCGAACACGGCGGCCTCGGCCTACCACCGGAGTACGCCCAGGCGTTCGCCGAGTTGGAGGAGGGCTACGTCCATCCGGCGAGCCACGAGACCCACAGCGTCACCACCCGGTTGATCGCTCCGACGATCCTTGCGTTCGGCACCGAGGACCAGCGCGCCCAGTTCGTCGACCGGTTCCTGCGCGCCGAGCAGTTGTGCTGTCAACTGTTCTCCGAGCCGGGCGCCGGGTCCGACCTCGGTGGACTCGCCTGTCGAGCCGAGCTCGACGGCGACGAATGGGTGATCAACGGCCAGAAGGTGTGGAGCTCCGGCGCCCGATTCAGCGCCTGGGGAGAGCTGATCGCCCGCTCCGATCCGAACGTCGTCAAGCACAAGGGGATGACTGCGTTCGTCATCCCGATGGATCTTCCCGGGATCCAGATCCGACCGATCAAGCAGATGAGCGGCGGTTCGTCGTTCAACGAGGTGTTCTTCGACAACGTCCGCGTCCCGGATTCGATGCGTCTCGGCGACGTCGGTGGCGGCTGGCGGGTCGCGCTCGCCACCCTCGACTTCGAGCGCGACCACACCGGCGAGTCGAACAGCGGGCGAGTTGGTGGCAGCTGGCTGCAACTCGTCGCGGCGGCGCGCGCCGGGGGGTGACCGGCGATCCGTCGATCCGCCAGCAGCTGGCTGCCGCGTTCATCCACGAACGAATCGAGGCCTACCTCAACCACCGCCAGGCGGATCTCCGCCGTGTCGGCGCAGCCCCCGGGCCGGAGGGTTCGCTCGGCAAATTGGTCTGGACCAACCGGATGACGATGTTCTCCGACGTGATCTCGCAGATCCTCGGGCCGTTGCTCGTCGCCGACACCGGCGAGTGGGGGACCTTCGGCTGGGGTGAGCACGTGCTCGGCGCGCCCGGCTACCGGATCGCCGGCGGCTCCGACGAGATCCAACGGAACATCATCGGCGAGCACGTGCTCGGTCTCCCGGCCGAGCCGCGCGTCGACAAGGACGTTCCGTGGCGCGAGGTCGCCCGCTGACCGAGCTGCCCGCTGGGCACCGGAGGAACGTCAGGACTGCTTCCAGTACGGGGCGCGCGAGCTGGCGCTTGTTGACCTTGCCCATCGCGTTGCGGCCGACGGTGTCGACGAACTCGACCGAGCGCGGGCACTTGTAGCCGGCGAGGCGCTGTTTGCAGAAGGCGATCAGTTCCGCCACGTCCGGCGGGTTCGCCGGGTCGCGGGGGACGACGAGCGCCTTGACCTCCTCGCCCATGTCCCGGTTGGGCACGCCGATCACGGCGACGTCGGCGACCTCCGGGTGCTCGTCGAGGACATGCTCCGCCTCGGCCGGATAGATGTTCGCCCCTCCGGAGACGATCATGTCGGAGAAGCGGTCGGTGATGTAGACGAAACCGTCGTCGGTGACGTAGCCGATCTCGCCGAGGGTGAACACCCCGGGCCGGAGATGAGCCTGGGCGGTCTTCTCCGGATCACCGGGATAGACGACACCGCGCCCGGTGGCGTCGACGAAGAACAACCGGCCCTCCGTTCCCGCCGGGACCTCCTCGTCGTCGTCGTCGACGACCAGCGCGCTGAACGGCGGCACCGGCCGACCGACCGAGCCCGGGTGCGCCAGCCATTCGGTGCTCGAGATGGTGCAGGTCGTGCCGACCTCGGTCGCCCCGTAGGAGTCCTGGAGGATCGGCCCGAACCATTCGATCATCCGGTGCTTGACGTCGACCGGGCAGCTCGCCCCGGTGTGCACGATCAACTTCATCGAGCTCACGTCGTAGCGGCTGCGGGTCTGTTCGGGGAGGGCGAGCAGGCGGACGAAGTGGGTCGGGACCATCACACTCGTCTCGGTGGCGTGCTGCTCGATCGCCTGCAGCACCGCCTCGGCGTCGAAGCGGCCGAGCACGACCACCGGCTTGCCCGCAGCGAGCAGACGAACACCTGACAGCGGACCGGTGTGGTACATCGGCCCGACGACGAGATGGGTGCCGAACGGGGCGAAGCCGCTCGTGCCGAGGGCAGCGACATGCTCGGTCATCGTCCCGCCGCCGGCGAACATCGTCGGCGGCAGGTCGACCCCTTTCGGCCGGCCGGTGGTGCCCGAGGTGTACATCAGGTTGGGCAGCGGCTCGACGTCGGGTGACGGTTCCACGGGGGACGCGCCGTCCAGCCACTGCTCCCAGGTGGTGGCTCCCTCGACCTCCGAACGCCAGCCGATCACGTGCTCGATCCCCGCCCGGCGGGCGGCCTCGATCCCGATCGGAGCCGTTTCCGGACTGATGAACAGGACGCGTGCCGCCGAGTCCTCGAGGATGAACGTCACCTCGTCGACGTTGAGGTGGAAGTTGACCGGCACGGTCGAGGTTCCGGCGAGCAGACCGCCGAGGTGGGCGAGCACGGTCTCGGCACCGTTCTCGGCGAGGACCGCGACCCTCCGCTGCGGCCCGAGGTCGAACGCGCCGAGGCCGTTGACGATCCGGTTGAGGATGTCGTTGACCTCGCCCCAGCGCAGCTCGACGCGGTCGTCGCGCAACGCGACCTCGTCCGCCCGTTCGACGGCCAACCGTGCAGCGACCAACACCATCAGCGGACCCCGTCCCCAGTCACCGCGACTCCCCTCGTCGTCGAAGGGCCACTCGATCCGTGGCCTTACTTGAACCCTAGTGGAGTAACTTTGTCCGGTCGGTCTCGACCGACCCACCGAGGGGGATGCACATGTCGAGCGTCGCCGAGCGCCCGTTCCGTTTCGGGCTGCAAGCCTTCGAAGCCTCGTCGAGCGCAGCCTGGCTCGACGTCGCCCGCCGAGCGGAAGGGCTCGGCTACAGCACGTTGTTCACCACCGACCACTACTTCGGTCCCGGTCGGGTCGCCGACAGCTCGGGCCATCGGCCGGTGGACGTCGCCCCGATCGCGGCGATGACCGCCGCGGCGATGGCGACGACGACCTTGCGCGTCGGCTGCCGAGTGTTCAACGTCGACCTCCACCAGCCGGTCGTTCTTGCCAAGGAGATGGCCACCCTCGACATGATCTCGGAGGGGAGGTTGGAGGTCGGTCTCGGTGCCGGGTGGGTGGCCGACGAGTACGCCGGGATGGGTGTGGCGATGGATCGACCGGGCGTGCGCATCGCCCGTCTGGGCGAAGTCGTCGGCGTCCTGAAGGCGTTCTGGAGCGGCGGCGAGCTCGACATCGACGGCACCTACGTCCACGCCAGCGGTTTCACCGGCTTGCCGCTGCCGGTCCAGCGGCCGCACCCACCGATCTTCATCGGCGGCGGGCGGGAGAAGATCCTCTCCCTCGCCGGTCGGCTCGCCGACATCGTCTCGTTCAACTTCGACAACTCCGCCGGCAAGCTCGGCTCGGCGAGCGTGGCCTCCTCCGGCGTCGAGCAGACGCTGCAGAAGGTCGCCTGGGTGCGAGCTGCCGCGGGCGACCGCTTCGCTGCGATCGAGCTCGAGATCGGTGCCTACTTCGTCGCCGTCAGCGACGATCCGCGTTCGACGATCGCCTCGATGGCGCAGCGGTTCGGCGTCAGCGAGACGGAGTTCGGTGCACACCCACACGCGTTCCTCGGCACCGTCGAGTCGATCTGCGAGACGCTCGAAGCCCGTCGGGAGCAGTTCGGGTTTTCCTACGTCACCGTTCCCCAGCGACACCTCGACGAGTTCGCGCCGGTCGTCGCCCGCCTCGCCGGGCGCTGATCGCCTCGCTGACCGCTCGTTGCCGTTCAGGTGCCGGTCAGCTTGGCGACGACCGGTGCCATCGGCTGGGTGCCGTCGCTCTGGAACAGGACATAGCTGATGCCCCATCGCTCGCGCATCTCGATGATGTTCTCGGTGATCTGCTCGACGCTGCCGATCTGGAAGAACGGGGCGTTGAGCAGCACGTCGGGCGGCAGACCGAACGCCGGTGCGAGTTGCTCGGCGACGTCCTGCGGCTGGTCGGTGACGACCGTCTTGAACACCTGCACCTGGAGTTCGAGATCGTCGAACGAGCTGCCGGCGGCCTGACGCACGGCGTCGACCTTTTCGTCCATTGCGTCGGAGGCAGCGGTGGCCATCGATTGGGGGTTGATCGCCCGGCCGACGATCTTCGGGTTGATCCCGACGATGTCGGCCTCCGTCGCCGCCAGGGCGAGGATCTTCGGTCCGCCGCCGCCGATCATCACCGGGATCCTGGAGTGCGGCTTGGGCACCGCGTCGACCTCGGCGACCTGATAGTGCTCGCCGGAGAAGGAGAACGGTCCCTCCGCCCACAGACCCTTGATCACCTGCACCGCTTCACGCAGACGGTCGATCCGGGTCCGCGCGTCGTCCTGGTGGATGCCTGCGATCGCGTAGTCCTTGGCCGACCAACCGGCGCCGATGCCGAGGGTGAAGCGGCCCGAGCTGAGCAGATCGATCGTCGCACACTCCTTGGCGAACAACACCGGGTTGCGGAAGTCGACACCGGCCACGTGCGGCCCGACGAGGATCGACGACGTCGCTGCGGCGGCCGCCATCAACGCCGGGACCACCGCCAACTGATTGCCGAAGTGATCGTCCATGTGGAAGCTGGCGTAGCCGAGATCCTCCGCTTGGCGCACGGTGTCGGTCCACTCCTTGGCGGAGCCTGCCTTGACCGCCTTGGCGCCGAAACGGAACGTGTGGTTGCTCATGATCGGGTCCCCTTCCGAAGGCGAGTCGCGGAACGATTCCGCGATCCGGTCGAGTTCTGACCAACGCAGCGGAGCTGTCGACCGACGCGACTCTTCGAGGACGTAACCCTAGTCGCAGTCGAGTAAGTCCGTTGGAGAGCGGCGCTGCGTCAGTCGGTGAGGAGGAGCCGGCGGAGCTCCTCCAGCGACTGTCGACTCATCTCGCCGGGCCCGAGGAGGAACGCGTCGATGTCGCCGTGCTGCTCGCAGATCTCGGTCAGCACCGCGTCCATCACCCAACCGGTGGTGGCGACCACACCGGCCGCCGCCTCCGGGGGGACGCCGGCGGCAGCGAGGCGCTCCAACGCCCGTTCGACGTCGTCACCCGATCGGAATCGCTCGGTCAGCAGATAGTCGTCGACGACATCGGCCTGAGGGACGCCGAGGGTGCTGAGGAGCAGAGCAGCGGCGAGACCGGTGCGGTCCTTGCCCCACAGGCAATGGAAGACCGCCGGGAGTGCGTCAGCTCGGGCGAGCCCCGAGAGCAGCGAACCGAACACCGGCGCACCATTGGAGATCAGCCCGCGGTACAGCTGGTGGACGAAGCCGGCGCCCTCGAGCAGCTCGGTCAACGGCGGCAGGCCCCCGCCATCGTCCTCGCCGGAGCTGAGCACCAGGCCGATCGAGCGCAGCGTGTCGTCGTCGGGGAGCAGGTTCGGAAGCGAGGCCCGCTCGCCGTCGGTGCGCAGGTCGTAGACGATCTTCAATCCGAGCTCGGCGAAGCGCCGGCGGTCGTCGTCGGTGAGGGCGTGGAAGGCGTCGGAACGGAACACCGATCCCCATCGGGTTCGTCGCCCGTCGGCCGTGACGTAGCCGCCGAGGTCGCGGAAGTTGACCGCGCCTTCGAGCGGAATCCGCCGCTCGGCGGCGACCAGCGCACTGCCCCCGCCTGTCGGCGAGACCGACACGTAGACCTGCGGCGATCCGGGTCGATCGATCTGCACGTTCCGCTGCCCGATCGGAACGACGAGCGGGTGTGCATGGTCGATCCGGTCGGGTCGCGACCCGACTGCGATGTCGACGCCGTCGTCGGGCCCGTCGAGCGTCCAGCTGATCGTCAGCTTGCCGGGCTCGTCGCTCTCGACGCCGACGTCGGTGACCACCGAGTGCATCCGCCGACTGTAGCTGCGCGAGCGGCCCGGCCCGTCGGACGACCAGCTGCCCGAGGCTGCACCGGTGACGATGGCGACGGGGCGCCATCTGCTGATCGGGCTTTCGGCGGTTTCGTCCGCGGACTTAGTCTTGCCTGCGTCGCTGCGTCCGCGGTGAAGCAGGGGAGTGCGTCATGGGTGATCGTCTTGCCGGCAAGATCGCTGTCATCACCGGCAGCGCGAGCGGGATCGGCGCAGCCGCAGCGCGCCGCTTCGTCGAGGAGGGAGCCAAGGTCGTCGTCGCCGACGTGCAGGTCGAACTCGGTCGGTCGGCCGTCGCCGAGCTCGGCGATGCCGCACGCTTCATCGAGTGCGACGTCACCGACGAAGACGCCGTCGCCGCCGCGATCGGTCTGGCGGTGGACACCTGGGGCCGCCTCGACGTGATGTTCAACAATGCCGGGGTCGTCGGGGCGACCGGTCCGATCGGCGATGTCGATTCAGCCGCTTGGCGCCGGACGATCGACATCCTCGTCAACTCCGTGTTTTATGGCTGCAAGCACGCGGCGCGGGTGATGGTGCCGCAGGGCTCGGGCTCGATCATCACCACGACGAGCATCGCCGGGGTGATCGGCGGGCTCGGACCGCACGCCTATTCGACGGCCAAGACCGCGGTCGTCGGCATGACCAAGTCGGTCGCCGCCGAACTCGGGCCGAAGGGCGTGCGCTGCAATGCGATCGCGCCCGGTTCGATCCCGACCCCGATGACCGCCGAGTTGGTTTCGGGCGACGCATCGAACCTCGCCGCGGTCGCTGCCCAAGGAGTGGAGCGTCACGGGCGAGCGGGCGACGCGCTCGACGTCGCCAACGCCGCGGTGTATCTGGCGAGCGACGAGGCCTCCTACGTCAGCGGCCACACCCTCGTCGTCGACTACGGGCGGAGCATCAACGGCGGCTCGGCGCGATTCGTCGGCAGCGAGGCGAAGATGGTCGGCATCGCCGGAACCGGTTCGGCAGGGCGCGTCTGATCGGCGGGTCGGGGTTCGCCTCGGCGACCTGATCGGTGGCGGATCCCGGCCGACGACTCGGCCGGGATCCGCAGCTCAGACCGACGTCTCGGCGGTCGCCACCGATGCCACCGGAGCGTCCGGCGGCGTCGCCACCGGCTTGCGCTTGGGCACCTTGATGATCCCCTGCCGGCTGGCGAGGGAGACGGCGGCGAGCAGCGACATTCCCTGGAACAGCGGCTCGATCCAGATCACGTTGGAGATGAAGGTGAGCTGGAGCCCCTTGATGCCCCAGGCAAGTGCGTAGAGCGCGATCAGAGCGCCCCACACGTTCGGCCGGCCCTTCAACTGCGAGGCGCCGAAGAACACCGCGGCGATCGCCGGGAAGAGATAGCCGGGGCCGACCGACTGGGCATAGTTGCCGATCTTCCACGAGTAGACGACGCCGGCGAAGCCGGCGATGACGGCCGAGGCGACCAATGATCCCCAGATCAGTCGATCGGTGCGCACGCCGGCGAGCCGTGCGGCTTCCGGGTTGCCGCCGGTGGCGAACATGTACCGGCCGATCGGGGTGTGCTCGAAGACGTACCAGATGATGATCGCGATCAGGGCGAGGTAGTAGACGAACAGCGGCAGTCCGAACAGCTCCTGGCGTCCGATGTCGCGGTAGCCGTCGGAGAACGGGCTGTTGATCGACTGCTGTGAGGTGTGCAGGATGAAGGCGGTGATCACCTGGCTCATGCCGAGCGTGGCGATGAAGCTGTTGACCTGCAGCTTGACGACGAAGAAGCCGCTGATGAATCCGGCGACGGCGCAGGCCAACAGGGCGACGAGCATCGCGAGCACGTTCGGCATCTTGTCGTTGCGCGGCGAAGTAGGCGGAGATCACCAGCGACATCGACATGTCGGCCCCGATCGACAGGTCGAAGGTGCCGGTGGCCAGCGGAACGAGGAACGCGAGGGCCAACACGCCGGTGATCACGTTCTCGACGACGACCAGCTTGAACGACGTCGAGCTGAGGAACGTGTCGCCCTTGGTGATGCCGAAGAAGATCATGAAGAGCGGCCCAGAGGTAGAGGGCGCTGTACTTGTCGAACCGCAGACGTTGGATCATGAAGCCCTCCGGGCGCTCTCGAGCTGGGTGTGTTCGATGTGTTCGGTCGCGATGTGGTCGCCGACGAGGGTGACCTTGACCCGCCCGTTGGCGAGGACGACGACTCGATGGCAGAGCCGGACGAGTTCGTCGGTGTCGGTCGAGGCGACGAGCACGGCCACGTCGGCGGCCGCCGCTTCGTCGACGAGCCGATGGATCTGATCCTTGGCGCCGATGTCGATGCCCTTGGGTCGGCTCGTCGAGCAGCAGCAGTTTCGGAGCGAGCCGCAGCGCCTTGCCGAACATCACTTTCTGTTGATTGCCACCACTCAGCGAACCGATCAACGACTCCGTGCCGGAGGTCTTGATCGACAGCCGATCGATCCAGTGCTTGGTCTCGTCGATCTCGGCCTTGCGACGCAGGCGGCCGCCGACGAAATGGCGCTCGACGTCGCTGATCGAGAGGTTCTCGCGGACGTTCATCGGCCCGACGGTGCCGCGCAATCGCCCGTTCGGCGGGAACGAAGGCGACCCCGGCGTCGATCGCCTGCCGCGGCTGATAGTTCGCGATCGGCGCGCCGTCGAGGAGGACGTCACCGTCGTCGCGCGGGATCTGTCCGGCAGATCAGACCGAGCACGTGCTCGCGTCCCGATCCGGTGATCCCGGCCAGGCCGACGATCTCGCCCGGGGCGACGTCGAGGTCGACCCCGTGGACCGAACCCCCGCGCAGACTGCGGACCCTCAGCAGCGGTTCCCCGCCGCTGACCCGCGATTCGGTGGCGGTCGTCGTCTCGATGTGGTGGCCGACGATCAGCTCGACCAGACCGAGGTGATCGAGATCCCCGACCTGGGTGGTCGTCACCCGCTCGCCGTCGCGTAGGACCGGTGACCTGATCGGCCAGCTCGAACACCTCGTCGAGGTGATGGGAGACGTAGAGGATCGACACCCCGCGGGCTTTGAGCCGGTGGATCACTTCGAACAGACGTTGGCGACATCGTCGCCGGGCAGGGTTGCGGTCGGTTCGTCGAGGATCAGCAGGCTCGCGCCGTCCTCCCAGCCGATCAGGGCGCGGGCGATGGCGATCGCCGTGCGCTGCGACGGTGCCAGGCTGTCGACCGGGGCCTTGATGTCGATGTCGGCGATGCCGAGCGACTCGAGCGCCTCGCGGGTCCGGCGAACCTCGTCACGCCACTTGATGCGCTGCCGTAACTCGTCTGGTAGCCGGCGGTCAGGGCGATGTTCTCGATCGCGTTCAGCGAGCCGACCAGCCCGAGGTCCTGATGGACGAAGCGGATTCCCGCCTGGGCCGCCGCGTGGCCGCTCGCCGAGCGTCAGCGGTTTGTCGCCGACCCAGGCACGGCCCCGGGCCTGAATCGGGCTGGTGATATCCGGCGAGCACCTTGATCAGCGTCGACTTGCCCGACCCGTTCTGTCCGACGAGCGCGTGGACCTCGCCGGCGGCGACATCGAGACTGCACGTCGTTCAGCGCGACCTGCCCCGGAAACGTCTTCGACAGATGCTCGATGCGCAGCGCTACGGCCAACTGCGTCCCCCTTACCCCGGCGCAAGACTAGCAAACTGGTGCCGGTGTCAATAAAGTTCACATCACATCCCGAGCACGCACCTCGCGCTGCGGGATCCAAAGGGGGAAACTGGTGATCCGAAACGAAAGATCTGCCGCGATGCTCGTGCAGCGGTCTGCTGATCGCAGCGGGATGCGGGAGCGATGACGAGGCAGTCGTCGACGACCGAGGCCGGGGGGGCGGCGACCACCGCCGCCGAGGCCGAGGGGACGGCGGCGGCAGGTCGACGACGCGGGGATGGCAGCGGCCGAGGCCGTCGTCGAGCAGTACCGCGATCCGAACCAGCCGATCGGGGTCACGATGCCGTTGACCGGCGTCCCGAGCCGAAGCACACGTTCGCCTGGCTCGAGTGCGAGCTCGAGTCGTGCCCGTACATCACCGTCGGGATCGAAGGCGGCGACCGAGGCGCTCGGTTGGGAGCTGATCGTGATCAGCTCGAAGAGCGCCGATCCCGGCCCGGCGTTCCAGCAGGCGATCGACGCCGGCGTCGACTTCATCGCCAGCTCCGGCGAGCCGCTCGCGCTGTACGAGGAGCAGGCCCAGGCGGCCAAGGACGCAGGGATCAAGATCCTCAGCTGCTTCGACACCGAGCTACCCGAGCCGGAGACGACCAACATCTACACCCAGTGCGGTGATGCGACGTTCGTCGAGAAGACCGGTCCGCTGATGGCCGACTGGGCGATCGTCGACTCGCAGGGCGCGGCGAACGTCTTGATCGTCAGCATCCCGGACTTCCCGGTGCTGGTCCGAGACCGACGCCTACATGGCCGAGATGGCGAAGAACTGCCCGGCCTGCACCGTACACCGAGCTGAACGTCACCATCGACGCAGCTCGTGGGTGGCGAGGTTCCGGCGGCGATGGCGTCGCAGCTGCAGTCCAACCCGGACATCAACTACGTGTTCAACTCGTTCGGTTCGCTGCCGGGCGGCGTGACCGCCGCGCTCGACAGCGCCGGCCTGCTCGATCAGGTCACGGTGTACGGCCAGGACTTCTCGGCGTTCGATCTCGACGAGATCGTCGCCGGCACGATGGGTGCCTGGTCGGCCGACCCGAAGGCCTACGCCGGTTGGTTGATGGTCGACGCGGCGGCCCGGCTCAGCCTCGGGCATGGAGCTCGACCGAGGAGCGCGCCGCAGCCTCGCTGCCGACCTATCTCGTCGAGGACGCGCGAGCCGCGCAGGCGATCCTCGACGCAACGGTGGCGACTGGTTGCCGCCGACGATGGCCGACGACTTCAAGGCCCTCTGGGGCGTCTGATTCCCGTCGAACGCGCTGCGTTCGACTGACGAGACGGGCCTGCCCGGTCGGTGCGTGGACATCGGCCGAGCAGGCATCGTCGCGCTCGGGGCGAGCTGGACTCACGCCGGCGGAGCCCGTTGAGCTCGTCCTGGCGTGCTCTCTACACTTCGTCGAATGCCGACCGACGCGCTCGCCCAGCACCGAATCGGGATCGCCGTGACGCTGTTCCAAGCATGGAGCGTCGGGTGATCCGGATGCGCCCGAGCGCGTCTTCACCCCCGACGCGGTGCTCGACGATGTCGCCAGCGGCCGGTTCGAAGGCTGGCCGGCGATCCGTGCGTTCTTCGCCAACGGTCTGTCACGGACGAGCGACCTGACGCTGGTCCCCGATCAGTTCTGGACGAACGACGACGGTCTCGCAGTGCACTACACGATGAGCGGTGTCGTCCTGCGGCCCGAGTCATTCGGACCCGAGTACGTCGGACGTCGCTGGTCGGTGCGGTGTATGTCGTATCTCCGCTTCGACGGCGACCGGGTGTGCTTCGAGGCGGATTTCCACGACAAGGGGGCGCGGGCCAAGTCGCTCGGGATCGGCGTCTGATCGGAAGACGACGGAGAGCGATCGCCGATCCGTTCGACGCTCGATTTCAGTAGGTCGTCCGGTTCGGCGGCGCGGCGTCGTCGATCTGCAGCGCGAGGTTCCAGCGCGGGATGCACTGCTTCTCACTGAACCTCCAGCCGTATGCCGTGCGCACGACGGTGTCGCGATAGTCGCCGCCATAGAGCCGCTTGGGAATGTGTTCGTCACGCGAGAACGGGACGATGAACTTGCTGTGGACCTCGGTCGGTCCGTCGCGCTCGGCCGACTCGTCGACGACGATGTTGGTCACGTGATGGGCTGCCGGGTGGGCACCCTCACGGAACCAGTCGACGATCGCCTCCCTCCCGTGGCGGATGACGCGCCCGGTGGTGCCCTGATAATCGATCGCTGCATCGGCGATGAACAGCTCGGCCAAACCCTCCCAGTCGTCGTGGTCGATCGTGTGGCCGTAGCGGCCGAGCAGCTGATGGATCAGCGCGATGTCGGTGCCGTCGAGCATCTCGTTCCCTCCGTCGACACTAGAGCGTGTCTCAAGTAACGTGGCCGACTGTACGAAGACACCGAGGCCCGATCGCAACCGGGCTCCGGCGCGGCAGGTCGAGGGGGCACGTGACGTGTTAGGGATGAAGCATCCGTTCACGCGGGCACTGTACGAGCAGGACGGCAACGGCAATGTGCGCGTGTCACTGAACGGTCGGACCGGCCTGTTCCGACCCGACGGGAGCTGGATCGAGGGCGAGATCTACGAAGCCGACCCGCAGCTGTGCGGCTGGATCGGCGGCCCGAAGGTCGCCCACCATCGGATCCAACGCACCGCGACATGACGCCGGCGACCGTTCCGGCGGCGTCACTCGACGGCCAACGTGTGCTCGTGCTCGGCGGCTCGGTCTTCGTCGGCAAGCATCTTGTCGACGGTCTCGTCCGGTCGCGGCGCCGAGGTCGCCGTGCTCAACCGGGGCAAGACTCCGTCCGCTCTGCCCGACGGGGTCGAGCGGCTCGTCGCCGATCGCACCGACGTCGCGCAGATGCGCGCGGCCCTCGCCGGCCGCGACTGGGACGCGGTGTTCGACGTGTCCGGGTTCGTGATGGCGGCCGGCGGCTCCGACATCGACGGGCTGCTCGACCTGCTCGACGGTCACGTCGGCGGCTACGTCTACACGAGCTCGATCATGGCCTACGACCAGTCGTGGGTCGGCGTGTTTCCCGTGGACCGAGGACCAGCCGACCAACCCGGACGGCCCGACCAGCTACGGCGGGTTCAAGGCGCTGGCCGAGGCCTCGATCGTCGCCCGCCACGCCGCGACCGGCTTCCCGGGTTCGATCGTGCGTCCGGCCGCGATCTACGGGCCCGACAACAACATCTTCGACATGGAGACGCCGATGTTCCTGCGGCTGCTGCAGGGTCGGCCGATCCTCGTGCCTCACGGTGGACTCGTCGTCGGCTCGCTACGGCCACGTCGACGATCTGTGCGACGCGATGATCACGATCGGCCGGCCACCCCGCGGCCCGCGGCGAGGTGTTCAACATCTCGGCCGACTCGATCGACGTCAACCGGTACATCGCGGTCGCTCGCCGACATCGTCGGTGTCGAGCCGGACATCGTCTACGTGCCCGATGCGATGTTGGCCGGAGCTGGAGCGCGCCGCGGTCAGCCGCCGGCGTACGGACATCTGTTCAAGGTTCGCCATCACGCGACGATCAGCACCGAGAAGGCGCGTCGCTCGTCGGCTACCGACTCCACGCTACGACCTGCGCTCCGGGCACGAGCACACGTATCGACTGGTTCCGGTCCCAGGGCTGGGACCGTCTCGACGGTCCGCTCGTCGACCCGGTGTGGAAGGCGTCGTGGGACTTCGACCACGAGGCGGCGGTCGCGGGGCGGATCGTGGCTGAGCTCGAACCGCAGGCGCCTGACCGATGTCGAGATCTTCCGCTCGGTCGACGCGACCGTTCACGACGTGCTGCTGCCCGGCGCTGCCCGACGAGGCCGAGTGGGCACGGGCCGCTGCGGTCCAACTGGTCGGCCTCGTGCGCTACGCGACGCACCGCAGCCCAGACCGCACCGAGGCGCGAGTCGTCGAGCTCGCTGCCCTGCTCGAGCAGTTGAGCGACAACGAGATCGTCGGTGCCGCGTGGGACGGCGACCGGTCGCAGCGCTCGGTGATGGCCGCCGTCGGTGCCACGCTGGCCGCCGCGGTCGGTCGCGACGACGCCGCCGGCGACGAGGTCCGCGCGGTGTCTGCGACCCGTCGCCGTTCGCCAGCTCGACGACGAGTTGGCCGAGACGGCGCCGCTCGTCGATGCGTTCCGGGGCAAGCTCGATGACGACTGAGGCGATGCATGACGCGCTCGACGCGCTGGCTGCGCGAGCGTCGCGGCGACGACGCCGACGATCGTCGTGCTCCGCCGGATCGCCACCGGCAACTCCCGGGCGAACTGGTACGTCGAGATGTCCGACGGCGATCGCTACGTCGTCCGCGTCGAACAGGGCGGGGTGTTCGGCACGTCGAGCGCCGACGAGTTCCGCGTTCATGCGGGCGGCCGATGCAGCTCGGTTGCCCGGTTGCCCCGGTGCGATGGTTCGAGCCGACGCGGCGACGTCGCTCGGCCAGCCGTTCTTCGTCATGGACTTCCTCGACGGCGCAGCCACCGGGCGCGACGATCGCTCGATGTCGCCGGCAGCTCGCCGACGACTTCGTCGCGCCGCCTCGACGAGCTGCATCGCACCGATTGGGCAACACGCCTCGACGGCCGACGTCGATGCGGCCGACGCCACCCACGTCGAGATCGACCGTTGGTACGAGGTGTACCGCGCCGAGACCGACATCCCGATCCCACTGCTCGAAGAGGGCGCGGCCTGGCTGCACCATCACGCCCCGACGCTCGACCGGGTCGGCATCGTCCACGGCGACCCCGGACCGGGCAACTTCGTCCACGACGGAGCGCGGGTCGATCGCGTTCACCGACTGGGAGTTCACCCACCTCGGCGACCCGATGGAGGACTGGGCGTATCTGGTCACCATGCGCGGCTCACGGACGATGTCCGAAGCCGACTGGTTGGCGCTGTTCGGTCGCAGTCGCCGGTGTGACCGTCACCAGACACGACCTGCGGTACTGGAGCGTGTTCAACTTCTTCAAGGGGGCATGCGCCAACCTGACCTGCCGGCGGGTGTTCGCGACGATCAATCCGGCGCCGAACATGGGCACTGATCGGGACGTCGCTCCACCAGACCTACGTCCGCCAGATGGCCCGTCTCGATCGGAGGCCTGACGATGGCCCGAACAGACGAATCGGCGCTGATCGCGCTGTCGCTCGAGTACGCCGACGCAGTTCGATCGCAGGATGCCGAACGGTGGGCAGCAACCTGGACCGACGACGCCCGTTGGATCCTCGGCGTCGGACGCGATGTGGTCGGGCGCGAGGCGATCGTCGAGATGTGGGCGAGCGTCGATCGCCAAGTACGACACCGTCGTCCAGCTGTACCAGGCCACCAGTCGTTCGACGTCGACGGAGACACGGCGACCGGCCGGTGCCAGTTCCAGGAGTTCAACGTCGGGTCGACGGCGGCCGCGCACGATCCTCGCCGGTCACTACAGCGACACGTATCGGCGCACGCCTGACGGCTGGCGATTCACCAGCCGCCGGTTGACGCGCTACTACCAAGGCCCTCCGGATCTCTCCGGCGAGTTCCCCGCGCCCGTCTGAGTCGCGCCGTCGAGCCCGGCCGCGGCTGCTCAGTTCGGGCGGACCCGGACACACTCGTAGTGGGCGAGGCCGGTGGCTCCTCCGCAGCGGAGGAGGGTGAAGTTTTCCGCCCAGTCATGGTCGAAGCTGAACTGGCGACCGTCGGCGGCGACGATCGTCGTCGGGTGGCTGACGTCCCACACCTCGCCCTCGGCGTGGTACTCGCCGCGGTACACGCCCTGGCCGAGCCGGTCGTCGAACCCGCCGAAGTAGCCGCCGCCCTGGCAGTAGACCCACCCCAGGTCGACGACCTCGTAGGAACGGACTGCGCCCTCGACGTCGGTGAGCTCGAACGTGCCGCGTTGCAGGCGTCGATCGCCGTCGTAGAACTGCAGCTCGTGGCGGACGCCGGTGACCGGGACGATCCGATCGGAGTGGAGGATCGCGCCTCGCCCGGAAGCGGCCCGGCCGCTGGGATCCTCGAAGAAGAAGCCACCGTGGTCGGGCATGTGGAACAACACCCACTGACGCAGCCCCGGATGGCGCCGAGGCGGAGTCGGCGCGCCATATCAACCGCGGCCCGCCGCGCCCGGGCTGGAAGCCCCACGAGTGGTTGCGGAAGAACGAACTGCTCGTCCGGGCGAGCTCGATCCGTTCTCCGGCGATCTCGACCCAGCCCTCCAGGGGTCCGATGATCTCGTAGGTCGCTCGCTCGCTGAGCAGGCGGCCATCGACGCGACGGACCTCGATCGGTCCCATGTAGGGGGTGTTCGCCGTGTGGCAGGTGACATCGAGTCGGATGCCGATCTCGTTGGCGTCGAGCACCAGCCGCACGGTCTCCAGCGGTTCGACGATCTCGAGCCGCAGCGGACCGACTCCGAGGTGCTCGATCTCGGGGCGGAGCCGACGCGAGAGCCGGACGTTGTACTGCTTGCCGCGGTGGCGCAGACAGACGAAACCGTCGAGCACATCGGTGTTGGCGTACAACCGCACGTTGGAGGTGAACGCCGACGGTGCCTGCCTGGTCGGCGCCGCAGATGTAGTGGCCGTCGTTCCAACTCGGGTCGAGACCGGCGACGGCGGCGAAGGTGTCGGTGACCTGATGGAACGGGTACTCGTCGAATCCGAGCAACATCAGCGATCTCCTCGTCCCTGCAGGGGCTGCGTCCGATCGCAGAGGGTCGCCGCTGACGCGGTCACGACGCAGCGTCCAGCAGCGGCGCGAGCCGATCGGGGAACGCGGCCCAGTCCTCGGGCGAGCTGACCTCGGTGGTGAAGCCGGTGTCGACGATCGACCTGAGCGATCCCGGCTGCCGTTGGCGGTGGCGACCGCTCGGCACATCTGGTCGATCGTGATCGGCTCGAGGCCCGGGACGACGAACGGCGGCTCGGTGAAGATCCGTTGCACACCTCGATCGGGCCGCGCTCGGGCGGTCGCAGCGATCGATCTGGCGGGCGGTCTCGGCGATCTGCGTCGACGTCCCCGACGCCGGGTTCCAGATGTCGAACATCGCCGCGGTGCGACGGAGCCCGGCTGCGGATCGCATCCCCGACGAGCAGCGGCGGGTGCGGCTGCTGGAGCGGCTTCGGGCTGACGATCGAGGGCGGGATCGTGGAAGAACTCGCCGTCGAAGATGACCGGATCAGGGCCCCAGCAGGCGAGCAGGGCGTCGACCAGTTCGTCCATCCGCCGGCCGCGGAGGTGAACTCGACGTCCATCTGGTCGTGTTCGTCCTTCGACCAGCCGACGCTGAGACCGGCGATCGACCCGACCGCCGGAGAGCCGGTCGAGGGTCGCCAGATCGTTGGGCGAGCTCGACCGGACGGTGGTACCCGCCGACGAGGATGCCGGTGCCGAGCACGACCCGTTCGGTCCACGCCGCCGCGGCGGTCAGCAACTCGATCGCCGACAAGGTGGTGCGGTAGGCCTCGGGGACGGGCACGCCGGGCCGGGCGGCGTACGGTGCCGACGGTTCGAGCGCGAAGAACAGGTGCTCCTGCGACCCACAAGCTGGCGAATCCGAGTTGTTCGGCGCGTTCGCAGAAGCTGCGCACCGCCTCCCTCGTCACGTGCTCACCGAGCTGCGGCAGGGTGAGCCCGACACCGAACGGTCGGGTCATCGTCGACGCCCTCAGACCGACGTCGAGACGGTCGCCGCCAGGTCGGCGACGCTCTCCGTCGCCCGTCGGGCGGCGTCGGCGCCGGCGAGCCAGCCGAAGGTCAGCACGGGCCCGAGGGTGCCGCCGTGGCCGCCGTAGGTCATCCCCATCGGCGACGCCATCACGTTGCCTGCTGCGTAGAGCCCCGGGATGACCTCGCCGTCGACGTCCTTGACGCGGGCGTGTCCGTCGGTCAGTGGGCCACCCTTGGTGCCGAGGCAGCCGCTGTGGACCCTCACCGCGTGGTAGGGGGCGGTGTCGAGCGGGCCGAGCGTCGTCTGGGGGGCCATCCCGAACGCGGCGTCGCCCCAGAACCGGTCGTGTGCGCTGACCCCGCGGGAGAAGTCGGGATCGTGGCCCTCGGCGACCGTGCTGTTCCACCGTTCGATCGTCGCCTCCAGCGTGCCGGCGGGCAGGCCGATCTTCGCCGCCAGGTCGCCGAGCGACGGCGCCGACGTCATCCACCCCGGTGTGTCGACCGGATCCCGATGACCCGCAAGGCCGTAGCTGCGCAGGTAGTGGCTGTCGAAGATCATCCACGCCGGATGGTTGACGTAGTCGAACCGGGCGACGTCGACGACGTGGAAGGCGCTGCCGAATGCGTTGTAGTTGGCGGCTTCGTCGGTGAACCGGCGACCGTCGTCATTGACCATGATGCAGTGCGGGCGCGACCGTTCGCCGTTGACCTGCCAGGTGACCGTGCCCCAGCCGGGCACGTCGACATCTATCGTCGGCACCCACCACGCCTCGCGCATGTTGCCCAAGGCGGCGCCGAGCCGCATCGCCATCGTCAGTCCGTCACCGGTGTTGGTCGGCACGGACGCCGAGCGGGTCAACGGACCACGGATGAAGGCGCGCTTGAGTTCCTCGTTCCATTCGAAGCCACCGGTGGCGATGACCACCCCGCCTCGGGCACCGGTCTCGAACGTCGATCCGTCGGGGCGTTCGAAGCGGACGCCGACGACCTCACGGTCCTCGGTGATCAGCGACAACGCCCGGCACTCGGTGATCGGTTCCACCCCGAGCTCGAGGCACGCCTTGAGCAGCGAGCCCGCCAACGCTTGGCCGGCGCCGCGTTCGTCGCGCACGGCTCGTCGGGCCAGCTCCTCGGCCGACACGCCTCCGGTCGGGCGGTTGCGTGCCATCGAACTCTCGCTCATCATCGTCGCGCCCGGGATCTGATAGCCAGCGCGTGACCCGCTCGGCCCACGGGCCGAGCTCCTCGAACGGGAACAGTGGGCACTCCAGGGCACGCCCGCCGCTCGGCAGGCCACCGGGGTGCTCGGGGTGGTAATCCGGCCAATCGGCGACGGCACGGAACCGGACGCTGGTGTGCTCTTCGAACCACGACACCATCTCCGGACCGTTGTCGACGAGCGACTCGATCAACTCGTCGATCAGCAAGCCGTGGGAGAGGGCCCGCAGGTAGGTCAGCGCCTGGTCCCTGCTGTCTTGGGCGCCGATGCCGGGCATGTGCGGATGGTTGGGGATCCAGGCCATCCCGCCGGACCAGGCGGTCGTGCCACCGACCTTGCTGTCGCGCTCGAACAGCCCGACCCGGGCACCGGCGTGCGGCGGCACGGGCCGCCGCCGCCATCCCCGCTCCACCGGTCCCCAACACGATCACGTCATAGCTGTCCATCGGTCCCCCCTCGAAGATGAGTCCATGTCAAGTTACCGATGCTCGACATGACCCGAATGATGGGCTGACCCGGCCCGATCCGGTGACTTACCTTAGCCTCGATCAACCAGGGCGAACCCCGACTGTGCGGGTCGGCCGGCAACCTCGGGGTCGCGTCAGCGACCCACGATCGCTGACGCCCGGACACCATGGGCCGGGTGCGGTGCTCGGCCACCACGGTCGGTCGGGTAGGGCTCGAAAGGCGAGACATGGGACGCAAGCCACTGGTGATCGGGGCGATGGCGCTGGTGGTCATCAGCGGATGCGCCGGCACCGGCGCGACCGGCGACGGGATGGTGCCTGCCGCCGCGTTCACCACCGCCACGTACAACACCGTCGCCAGCCGGTTCGACCCGGCGGCAGCCGACGCAGCGATGCACGCCGCCTACCCCGACGGCGAGCCGATCGCGTTCGAGACCGCGATCGAGATCGCCACCGCCGCCTGCGCCGTGGCCCACTACGAAAAAACCGCCGACGGTCGCTCCGCGGTCTATGCCCTGCGCCAGACGGAGCACGGCAGCGACGTGATCGCGATCGCGCTCGCCGCCGGGTGCAGCGAGACCGAGAACGCCGCCGCCTTCGTCGACTCGATCGACCGCTGACGGCTCGCCCGGCGCCACGCCTCGGCGCCGGGTCCGTTCAGTCGACGCCGAACCGCGCTGCGTAGCGGCCGAACCGGGAGCGGACCTCGTCGGCATCGATCCCGAACGTCGCCCGGTCGTAGGCGTGCCCGCCCGGGCCGCTCTCGTCCGCATCGGCCAGCTCCGCCCGCATCCGCGCCGCGGCGTGGTCGGTCAGCTCCCAGCCGAGCTGGTCGTAGAGCTCCCCGACGACCAAGATCGGATCGTCGAGGAAGTCGAGATGGCGACTGTGGGTCAGCCGGCCGGGCTGGAACAGACCTCCGTCGACCTGGTCGACGAACCGGTCGAGCGTCGCCGCGTAGAGCTCGACCTGATACCTGCCGATCGCCACCGGGTCGACCCGGTCGCTGTGGGCTGAACGGAGGGTGGCGAGCAGGCTGGACACCGACGGGAGCACCGCCAGGAGGTCCCGATGGGTCGCCGAGCAGCGCGCGTCGGGATAGACGGCGAGCAGGGTCGGCAGGTACTGGAGGTGGACGGGGCACTTCAGCACCCACCGCCGCGACGGGGCTGCGCCGCGCTGGAGCACCTGCAGTACCCGCCGATGAACGTCGTAGGCCGGGCGCATCTCGGCCTGGTGGAGCCACCGCTCGTAGCTCGGGATGTCGTAGCGGGCAACGAACTCCTCCGAACGGAACGCCAACGACATCGCCGACAGGCACTCCTTCGGCATCCGAGCGGAGTACCGATGGATCGCGGTCAGCCCGGACGAGACGATCTGCGGCGTGCGCAGTTCGACGTCGGCGAGCACGATCCGCGTCTCGACGTCGTCGCTCGAGGCCGGAGGCGGTGCCGGGCGGAGCAGCTCCCATCCCTCGGGGACACGGTGACGCGGGTCCTGCGACAGCAGGTGGTACAGCACCGTCGTCCCCGTCCGCGGCGCACCGATGACGAACCACGGCTCGACGATCTGCTCGCCGAGCGTCCCCGGATCGCGCTCGAGGTAGTCGTCGAGGGCGAGGCGTTGCTCGACCAGCCGTCCGAGCATCCGGTGGGTGATCCATCTCCCGAGGATCGTCAATCGGGCCTCGTCCTCGAGCGCCGGGAGGAGCACGCCGAGGGCCTCGATCGCGTCCTCACCGAGCCGGGCGACGACCTCGGCGGAGGTCATCCCGAGCCGGCTCGCCGCCTCGCCGGCGAGGGTGGCGATCGCCAGCGGCCGCGCCGCCGAGTCGGTCATCGGCCAGATCTCGCCGGCATTGACGGCCTCGACCCACGCCGGGCGCGGCCCTGGCTGCCAGCTCACGTCCGGTACCGCCAGGCGAGGTGGCGACGCCGAGCGGCGAGCGCAGCGACGCGTTCTGTGGCGGTCAGCCGGCGGGTGTCGGGCGGCAACTCGGCCTCGAGCTCGGCGACGGCGACCACCCGGCTGGTGAACGTCGGGTCGCCGTCCGACCAGAAGTAGCGGAACGTGAACTGGCCGGCGGTCAGACCGCCGGTGTCGAGCCAATTGGCGATACCGGGGTCTTCGGCCGAGATCACGATCCGTACCCTCCCGTCGGCGTCGACCGAGATCTGCCGGTGGTTCAGCGTGCTCTGCCGCTCGACGATGTCGACCAGTTCGTAGGTGCCGAGCTCGTAGAGCTGGAAGCTCCAGTACCGGGCGGCGGGGACGTCGGTCTCGATCAGCACCGCCTCGCCGTCGGCGAGATTCCAGAAGCCGAAGGCGTAGCGAGCAGCGTCCAGCCCGTTGGCGACTCGCATCGGAACGGCGAGCACGTTGTCGGTGCCGGCTGCGCGATGGGTGTCGAGGTACGAGTTCCAGTTGCGCAGCGAATGCTCGACCCCGGCGATCGCATCCGACAGGCGGGAGGCGAGGTCCTCGCCCGTGGAGCGGGGTGCTGGCAGGGCGGTGTCGTCGTCGAGGCAGTCGATCGTCAGCACCGCCGGCTCGTCCTCGGTCCACTCGAGGTAGTACTCGCGCAGCGAGACCATGATCGCTCCCTCCGGGAGCGGCACCCAGTTGCCCGTCGCCGGCCGCTCACCGCCGAGCAGCAGTTCGAACTCGTCGCCGGCGGAGATCCCGAACTCCTCGGCGTACGCCTCGTGGACGGTGCCCCAGGTGGGCTGGTGCATGAAGCCGCGCCTGATCGCCAGGATGAAGTCCTCGCACGAATGCATCCGACCGCGAATCCGGTACCGACGCGAGGCGTCGATCCGGGCGTGGCGATAGATGTTGTCGGCGTTCGGCCCGCCCCATTGGGTGATCAGATCGTTCTGGCGATGGAAGAACGGGCGCCGCGGGTCGGCGTGGAACACGGACCAACCGATCCAGCACAGCGCTTGCTCGGCGAGGTGGGCGATCCCGTCGACCCGGTCCTTGGCGTTGTTCGCGCCGGTCTCGGCGAACAGCTCGTCGCCGAGCACCGCCAGCCGGTTGCAGACGTCGAGCCAACCCTGCAGTGCGGCGCGGTCGTCGGTACTCATGCCCGCAGGTACCCGCCGCCGTCGACCATCAGCGTCTCGCCGGTCAGGTACCGGCACTCGGGGGAGAGCAAGAAGCAGACCACCGGGCCGATGTCGCTCTCGGCGTCCCCGTCGCGGCCCATCGGGTGTGCGCGGTACATCGCCTCGAAGCTCGCCCGGCGGTCGGGGTCGTCGTCGGGCGGGGCGCGATGACCCGCCGATGCCGGACAGATGCAGTTGACGACGATCCCCTCCGCCGCCCACTCGCTCGCCGCCACCCGGGTCAGCCCGCGTATCGCCTCCTTCGACGCTGCGTACGGCCCGTAGCCGGTGTTGCCGCGCATCCCGATGACGGAGCCGACGTTGACGATCCGGCCGTAGCCCTGGGCGCGGAAGTGCGGCAGGGCGGCCTGCATCGCCCACAGCGTCGCCTTCGGACCGGTGTCGAACAACGTGTTGATGTCGGCCTCGGTGACGGCGTCGAGCGGCATCACCGGGCGGAACGTCTGGGCGTTGTTGACCAGACCGTCGAGTCGTCCGAAGCGGGCGATCGTCCGGGCGACGACCTGGGTGATGCTCGCCCGGTCGGCGACGTTGCCGGCGACGGTGAGCACCTCGCCGCCCGCCGCGCGCAGCGCCGCAGCGGTGTCGTCGAGCGCCTCCTGGCGGCGCCCGGTGATCGTCACCTTTGCCCCGCGGCCGATCAACGCAGCGGCCAGGCCTCGGCCGATTCCCTTCGATCCGCCGGTGATGATCACCACGCTCTCGTCGAGCGATGCTGGTTGCATGGTCTCCTCATGTCGGTCTCCGGCGGCCCGCCACGCTTCACCGGGACGCTACTGAGCGGTCCAACGGGAATCCCCTTCCGCCCGCCGGCGACGAACCGCTCGGCGATCGCCCGTCCTCATTGGAGCAGGGCCGCTCACTGTCTCTACCATCCGACGTGGTCGCCAACCGCGGTGGGTAGCGGTGACGCGTCGGTGACGCGGGCGATCGTCAGGCTGCGAGGGCGCGAGACCCAGGTGTCGAGCGCGCAGGGAGGAAGGATGAACGTGCGAGGAAAGTGGACGCGCAAAAAATGGCCGGTGTTGGTCGTGACGGCATCGACGCTGCTCACCGTGGGGTGTACCTCGTCGAGCGACGACGCCGATCCGACGACGGCGCCGACCACCGAGGCGGCACCGGCGACGACGCAGCCGGCGGCGACGACGGCGACGGATGCACCGGCGACATCGTCGTCGCCGAGTGACGAAGCCGTGGCCGAGGCGCTCTCGGTCGAGGTCGTCGCCGGGGGGCCGTACACCGCCGCCCCGGGTGAGACGGTCGCCCTCGCCGGCAGCTTCGCGGTCACCGATCAGCGAGAGACGATCGACGACCTCGATGCGATCGGCGCCGCGCTGCGCGCCTACCACGATGCCAACGGCAGCTTCCCCCCGGCGGCGCTGCTCGACCCGGCGGGCACCCCGACCCTCAGCTGGCGCGTCCTGCTGCTGCCCTACCTCGGGGAGCAGGCGCTGTACGACCGGTTCGACCTCGGGGCGTCGTGGGACGACGCAACCAACAGCGCGCTGTTGGAGGAGATGCCCGACGTCTATCGCGGCGCCGGCCAGAGTGCCGATGCGACCGACAGTGGCTACGCCGGGGTCGCCGGTGCCAAGCAGCTGTTCCGAGGTCCCGAAGCGTCGCTCGCCGGCGGGGTCCGCCTCGCCGACGTGATCGACGCCGACAACATGACGATCGCCGTCGGCCCGGTCGGCAGCGGCGTCGCCCTGCCCTGGACGGCTCCCGGAGACCTCGATCTGGAGCAGGTCGATCCGACCGTCGGCACCCCGAGCGGGTTCGACGGGGTCGGTTCGATCCTCACCCCGATGCTGTTCCTCGACGGCACGGTGCGGTTGATCCCGGACACCACCGACTCCGACCTGATGCACTCCTGGTCGACGATCGCCGGCGGAGGGTGCGCCCCGCCACAGTCGCTGGAGGTGACCGTGCAGGGCTCATGGGACCTCGACGGTGACGGGACGTTCGAGACGGCCGGCGGCAATGCGTCGCTGATCGCCGGTGAGGCCGGCACCCGGACGTTGCACTTCAGGGTCTTCGACGGCCTCGGTGGCGTCCATGACAGCGTCGCCGAGTTGGTCGTGGGGTGAGAGAGATGAGCCGTTTCCCGGAAAGGACAACCATGTTCCACAGCTCGATTCGTCGGTCCCGTCTGTTCGGCGCCGCACTCGCCGCCCTCGTCGTCGCAGCAGGGCTGTCGACCTCTGTCGTCGAGCCGCCGGCCGCCCTCGCCCAGCAGGCCGGAGGCTCCCGGCCGACGGTGTCGCTGCTGTGCAACTACGCCGACAAGCCCAACACCTACGGGATCACCGCCGCCCAGATCGAGCGGATGTGGGTCGGTGACCGGTCGATCGACCTGCTCGTACGCGAGGTCTCGCTCGGCACGATCGACCACGCCGGCTCGCGCGCGTTCGGCTGGTTCGCCCTGCCGTCGCCGCAGGCGACCTACGCCAACGACGACGGTTCCGCGATCGTGCGCGACTGCCTCGCCAGCGCTCGCGCCGGGGGCGTCGACTTCGGTCCGTACACCTACCTGGCGGTGTTCCTCAACGAGCAGCTCCCCGGTGCCGAGGGGCGGGCGATGCCGTTCGCCTTCGGCGGGCGGGCGTCGCCGACGCAGTGGAACACGATGGCGTTCACCTATCGCGGACTGACCTCGCCGGGACTGGTGCTCCACGAACTCGGTCATGTCCTCGGCGGCACCCATACCAACGGGGGCTACGATCCGCTCGGTGGAGCCTCCTGGTACGGAGACAATCCGCTGCGGCCGATCAACGGCGTGCCGTTGCGGACGAACAACGTCACCCCGGGCTGGGACGGCTACAACCGCGACCTGATGGGCTTCATCCCGGCGGCCCGCAAGGTGACCTTCGCCGGTGGGACGCAGCAGATCACCCTCTCCCGGTTGACCCAACCCGGGCCCGACGGGGCGATGGTCGTCGACATCCCGATCGGTGCCGGGCCGGCCAAGTTCGTGGTCTCCGCCCGGACTCGCGTCGGATTCGACGACGCGCAGCTGAAGGACAACAACTTCGGCCGGTTGGACTATGCCGTCGCCGTGCCCGGCGTCGTCATCGAGCGGGTCGATCAGCCGGGCAACGTGTTCGCCACCACGACGCAGATGATGTCGAACCCGGCGGGCAACCGCCAGAGTGCCGACGGGGTGTGGGTTGCCGGTCAGACCTTCACCGACGCCGCGTCGGGGATCTCGGTCAGGATCGACCGGTTCGACGCCAACGGTGCCCAGATCACCGTGACCGGCGCCGGCGGTGCTGCTCCGACGACCACCGCTGCTCCGGCGACGACTGCGGCTCCGGCGACGACCGCCGCTCCCGCTCAGACGACGGCTGCTCCGGCGGTGACGACTGCTGCTCCGGCGACGACTGCTGCTCCGGCGGTGACGACGGCTGCTCCGGCTCCGACGACCGCGCCGCCGGCACCGGCCGGCGGCCCGACCGGGGACAACATCGCCAACGCGATCGCGCTGGCGGTGCCGAGTACGGCGGCCGTGGTCGACACCAGGACGGCGACGCTGGAAGCGGGTGAGCAACGCCCGTGTGCCGGTATCGGCAACACGGTCTGGTTCCGGTTCGTCGCCGCGGCCGCCGGGCGCCTGACGGCAGCGACCACCGGCAGCGACTTCGACACCGCCCTCGCCGTCTACAAGGGTCCTGACGGCGGTGCGACTCCCGCCGCCGTCACCAGCCTCGTCTGCAACGACGACGCCAACGGCAACTTCCTGTCAGAGGCGGCGTTCGATGTTGCCGCCGGTGACGTGATCTACCTCCAGGCCGGCGGGTACGGAGGGGCCGGGGGCAACCTGACCCTGGTCATTCGCTGAACTCCGGCCGGGACGGGCGCCGTGAGGCGCCCGTCCCGGCTGTCTGCAGCGCGTCATCCATCGGGCGACGCCGCATGCGCGCCGGTTCAGCCGGTCGGCTCGAGGACGACCACTGGGATCTGTCGGTCGGTCATGGTCTCGTAGTCGGCGAAGCCGGGATAGCGCTCCTTCTGCGTGCTCCAGATCGACTCGCGCTCATCACCCTCGACGACGCGCGCCCTCACCGGCCGGGTCTCGCTTCCAACCTCGATCGCAGCGTCGGGATGGGCCTGCAAGTTGTGGAACCAGTCGGGGTGGGTCGGCGCGCCGGCCTTCGACGCGAACACGGCGTAGGCGTCTCCGACGGCCTGGTACATCATCGGGTTCACCCGCTCCAGGCCGGACTTCGCACCGGTGCTGTGCAGCAGCAGCAGCGGCGCACCTTCGAACTGTCCGCCGACCTTGCCGCCGTTGGCGCGGAACTCCTCGATGATCTGGGCGTTCCAGTCCTGTGCGTCAGCCATGATCGCCTCCTGGTCGACCGAAGCGGGAGCCGTCGGTCCGTCGTCCCGAACCCTAGGACGCAGGCGCGTCAGCTTCGACCGGTGCCGCCCGGGATGGTCGGCAGCGCACCGTCAGAGCAGTTCGGCGATCATCGCTGCCGCGCGCCGGGCGCCGTCGGTCTCGACGTCGCGGTAGTCGACGCGTCGTGCCGATGGTGCGGACGATCGCGTCGGCGAGGCGCGTCGGGATCGGTGGTGGCGAAGTCCATGCACGTCCCGGCGCCGTACTGGTCGAGGCGGTGGCGGACGTGGAAGTTCTGCTCGAAGTGGTGGACGAGCGGGAAGTAGATGAACGGCCGCTTGGCCGCAGTCAGTTCCATCGTCGTGGTGAGCCCGCCTTGCACGATGGCGAGATCGCAGACGGCGAGGTGACGGTAGAGCCGATCGACGTAGCCGTGGACTTCGAGGCCGGGGTGACGTGGCAGGCTGTCGGGGTCGATGCGGGGGCCGGCGACGGCGATCGTGCGCAGGCCGGGGACGCGTTCGTCGCGCGATCGGGTGGGCGGCGATCGCCATCTCGAGCAGGTCGTGACCGACGCCGGAACCGCCGACGGTGACGATGCAGATCAGTTCGTCGTCGCGGTAGCCGAGCTCGGCACGCCACTCGCGCGACCTCGATCGGGCGTCGGCGGGGTGAAGCCGGTGATGTAGCCGGAGAAGTCGAAGTGCGCTTCGGTCCAGTCGCGGATCGTCGGGAGGTCCGGGCCGAACGAGTCGGGCACGACGTCGTCGGCGTTGCCGACGAAGATCGACCGATCGCGGATGCGCGGGAAGTTGGCGATGTGCTCGATCATCTCGGCGTTGTAGTCGGCGGTGAGGAACGCCTCGTGGTCGCCGCCGTCGGGCATCGGGAGGTAGCCGACGAAGTCGGTGAGCCAGACGTGGGAGCCGCGCTTCAGCTCGGGGTTCTCGTGCCAGTAGTGGTCGACGTCCCAGGCTTCGTCGCCGATCACGAGGTCGTACAGACCGTCGTCGACGACCTCCTGGAACAGCATGAAGTTGGCGACGAGGATCTCGTCCATGTTGCGCAGCGCCTGGAAGCAGTGCAGGTCGTGACCGCAGGCTTCCGAGGCGATGTGCCCGGACTCGGAGGCGAGCCATCTGCTCGCCGGATGGATCGTCTCGCCTTCGCGCTCGAGCACGGCGGTGACCGGGTCCTGGGCGAGCCACTCGATCTGCGAGGTCGGGGTGGAGCTGTCGCAGCTCGTCGACGATCGCCAGGTCGCGGCGGACGTGGCCGAGCCCGATCGGCGAGGACACGTAGAGGATCTTCTTGCGGCGGCTCGCGCCGCGGGTCCAGGTGTGGCTGGTCATGGTGCTCCCGATGTTCGGTCGACGAAGTCGGTGATCGCCCGGTTGACGCGCACCGGGTCGCGGACGAGGGGTAGGTGGCCGCTGCCTTCGATGACGATCAGCTCGCCGCCGGTGAGCTCGGCGAAGGCGCGGCCCTTGTCGACGTGCTGGCAGACGTCGCGGTCGCCGTGGATGCACGAGCGTCGGCACGGCGATCCTGCGGCACTGCTCCTCGAACTCGGTCGCGAGTCGGGCGGGTCGAGCTCCTGCGCCTCCTCGCCGGCGGCGAGGATCTCACCGGTCGATTCCATCGCCCAGGCGACGGCGTCGTCGAACTGCTTGGTCGAGTGCGGTTCGACGAGCTGGGCGTCGAAGAAGAACTCGATCCAGCGCCGATGCTCGTCGGTGATCACGTGACGGTTGAACAGCTCCCACCCGGCCGGGTCGTCGAGCTCGCTCGTCCCACGTCGCCGCGGTCGGCGACCCAGTGCGGCTGGGGCGTGCCGAGGTACGGGACGCCGGGTTCGATGGCGACGAGCGCGGTCGACCCGCTCGGGATGCGCGTCGATCAGCTCGACCGCCCACCAGTTGGCGTGGCAGTGCGCGACGAGCACCGCTCGTTCGGTGGCGGTCGCGTCGAGCACGGCGACGATGTCGGCGACGTTGGCGGCTCGGCGTGTGATCGTCGACGGCCGTCGGTCGGCCGGACCGGCCGTTGCCGCGACCGTCGAAGGTGACCACCCGGTGGCGACGTGCGAGGTGCGGGATCTGGGCCTTCCAGATCCGCGAGTGGGTGATCGGTGACGGCGGGATCAGCAGCAGCGTCGTAGCGCCGTCGCCGTAGACCTCGAAGTGGATCTCGACGCCGTCGCGGTCGACGCTGCCCTCCGTGCTGTCGGCGACAGGGCTCTCATCGCCGCCACCCGTTCGACGAACTCGCGCAGCAGCGAGGTTGAACCGGACCGGGTCGCGCAGGTTGGGCATGTGACCGGACCCGTCGAACGACACGAGCGTGCCGTTCGACAGCCGGGCCGCCTCGACGCCGATGTCGTGGGACTGAGATCCGGTCGTCGCGACCCGTGGACGACCAGCGTCGGGCAGCGGAGTTCGGCGAGCAGATCGGCGACCGGTCGCGCGGACGGCGGCTGCATCGCCTCGGCTTCGAGCACGCTCGGCGCCGGTCTCCATCGCCCACGCCGACGGCGTCCTCGAGCCCCTTGGTCGAGTGCGGTTCGCTGAACACCTGCTCGAAGAACCATCGGGCGAACTCGTCGTAGTGGGCGTGCCAGTAGGCCAGGTTGTAGCGGTCCCAGCCGCTGCGGGTGCTGCGGGCGCCGGATCGAGGAAGTGCTCGGCGATGCCGGCCCGCTGCGGCAGCGCGGGCGCGAGCGGGAGGGCCGAGCCGATCAGGACGAGACCGGCGATCGCGTCGGGTCGCAGCGCGGCGAGCTCGACCGCGTACCACGCACCGCGCGACAGTCCGACGGCGACGGCGCGCTCGACGCCGCACGCGTCGAGCACCGCGGCTGCGTCGGCGGCGTAGGACTGGGGCGTGTAGCGGGCCGGATCGGTGACTGCGGTCGGACGTCGCCGTTGCCGGGCCCGTCGTAGACGACGACGTGGAAGTGGCGGGCGAGGTACGGCACCTGCATCTTCCAGAACCGGGTGTGGATGATCGTCCAGGTCGGCAGCAGCAGGATCGTCGGTCGGTCGCGTCGCGGCGGGGTCGCCGTACACCTCGTAGCCGAGCGTGACGCCGTCGCGGACGACGCGGCCCGTCGACGTCGGGGTACCTAGCGCGCACGTCGTTCCTCCATGGTTCGCAGCAGGAAGCCGATGCTGCGCAACGCCGATCGGCACGGCAGCGTCTCCTCGTCGAAGCCGAGCAGGATCATCGTCTCGATGCCCAGGAACGCGGCGCCGACCAGGGCCGCCATCTCGTGCG
This sequence comes from uncultured Actinomycetes bacterium, assembly GCA_963754705.1. Classification (GTDB taxonomy): domain Bacteria; phylum Actinomycetota; class Acidimicrobiia; order Acidimicrobiales; family Ilumatobacteraceae; genus JAWKHV01. Next base: position 242,458 of record CAVWGZ010000003.1, read on the forward strand.
GCGGTGAACGGGCCGAGATCGCCGAATCGCGGCGCGACCTTGGACGCGGTGTCGGTGAGCAGCTCGAACCAGCCGGTGAGGTTCTGCACGCACGGCCTCGGCGATCTCGTCGTCGGACCAGCCCGCCGCGGTCATCTCCTGCAGCACGCGCACGTAGCCCGACCGCAGGTCGTCCTCGAGGAAGTCGCACGCCTGCTCCCACTGGCGCCACAGCGGCATCTCGGCGCCGTAGAGGCGCGCCTGGCGTTCGCAGCAGCCGCGCGTTCTCCTCGTCGAGCACCGCCAGCACGAGGTTCTGGCGCGATCCGAAGTGGTAGTGGATCTGGCTCAGCGGCACGCCCGGCGGCCTCGGCGATCCGGCGGGTCGACAGCCCGGCGTAGCCGGACTCGAGCAGGGCCGACTTGCCGGCGGCGAGGATCTGCGTCCTCGTCTCCGCGGTCGTGGTCACCATCGATCCTCCTGATTCGGTCGATCGATCGAACAGTAGTCATTCGATCCGGCCGTCAAGCATCGCTCGACAGGCGTTGACGTACTGCATTGCCAGCAGGATTCGATCGCAGTCGATCCTTGACAAGTGAGATCGACGAATGCATGATTCGGTCGATCGACCGAATCAGGAACGATCGTGACCGACGGGAGCGACCTGAGCACGAGCACCGATCGCCACCGCCATCGAGCGACTGGAGGCCGCCGTCGCCCGGCGGCAGCGGCTTCGGCGTCGGCACCAGCCGATCGGTGACGACGTTGACCGACGGAGCTGCGCTGCTCGACCGAGGAGGGGCCGTGGCCGATCGACGCCGACCTCGCCGGCGGCGCTCGGCGGCAGCGGATCCGCGCCGACGCCCGGCGTGCTGCGTGCGAGCCGCGCTCGGCAGCTGCATGGCGATGACGCTATCGGCTGCGCGCCGCCAAGCACGGCGTCGAGCTGACCTCGGTCCGCGTCACGGTCGAGACCGACTCCGAGACTCGCCGGGATGCTGTCGTGCGACGCGGCCGCGCCGCCCGGGTTCACGCGAGGTCCGCTACCACGTCGAGGTCGAGAGCCCGGCGACGCCGTCGACGAGGTGCGCCGGATCATCGACGAGGGCGACCGGCTCAGCCCGCTGCTCGACGTGTTCGCCCGCGGCCACCACGGTGCGAGCGCACGACCGTCGATCCGATCGAGGCGAGTGGCCTGACATGGAAGCCGAAGCTCCACCGCTGGGTGCAGCGACAGGGGTGGGACCGCGCCTCGAGCTGCTACGAGCGGTACTGGCAGCGACAGCTGCAGCCCGCGATCGACGCTCGTGCTCGACACCGCCGACCTGCGACCGGGCGAGGACGTCATCGACGTCGCCTGCGGCACCGGGCTGGTCACCCTGCCGGCGGCGACGCAGCGTCGCGCCCGACCGGGCGGGTGCTCGCCACCGACCTCTCGCCGAAGATGATCGCCGACGTCGAGCGACGGGCCGCACGACGCGCGGGCTGACCAACGTCGACGTCGGACTGCCGCGACGCCGAGCACCTCGACGCCGAGCGCGATCGTTCGACGTCGCCCTGTGCTCGCTCGGGCTGATGTACGTCCCCGACGCCCGCCGCCGCGGTCGCGCGAGCTGCACCGGGTGCTGCGTCCCGGCGGGCGGGTCGTGGTGTCGGTGTGGGGCGAGCGACGCAACTGCGGCTGGGCCGAGATCTTCCCGATCGTCGACGCCCGGGTCGAGCTCCGACGTCTGCCCGATGTTCTTCGCCCTCGGCGCGCCGGGCGCGCTCGCCGCGACGCTCGAGCGCGGCCGGCTTCGTCGACGTCGAGGAGATCCGGCTGAGCGTCGAGCTGCGCTACGCCGACGACGACGACGCGCTCGGCGCCGCGTTCCTCGGCGGCCCCGTCGCGCTCGCCGCACTCGCGCTTCGACGACGACGCCCGTCGCTCGTGCGCACGCCGACGTACCTCGCCTCGCTCGCCGCCTACGCCGACGGCGCCGGCTACCGGGTGCCCGGCGAGTTCGTGATCGCCTCCGGCCCGTCGACCGATCACGCACTCCTGACACACCACACCACATCAAGAAAGGAACACCGACATGACCATCACCGACACTCCCGTCGACAACGGCGTCAACACCGAGGCGCTGCTCGGCGCCCGCGACGCGCTGAGCGACGCGCCGGAGGCCGCCGAGTTCACCTGGCGGGCGACCTGCTCGTGGGTCCGCGGCACGCACAGCCGCACGACCGTCGACGGCTTCTCCGGGCTCGGCCAGGACCACCGCCACCGCAGCACGTTCACGTTCGACGCCGATCACCCCGAGTGCTTCGCGTCCGAGGACCACGGGGCGACGCCGGTCGAGATCGTGCTCGCCGCGCTCGCCAGCTGCCTCACGGCCGGCGTCGCCGCCGTCGCCCAGCACCGCCAGATCCAGCTGCAGCGTCGGTCGACCGCCACGATCGAGGGCAACATGAACGTCCTCGGCATCCTCGGCGCCGACCCCGACATCCGCAACGGCTTCAACGACATCACGGTGCGCTTCGCGATCGACGCCGACGCCTCGCCCGACGACATCCAGGCGATCGTCGCCCAGTCGCAGAAGCGGTCGGCGGTCTTCGACATCATCACCAACCCGACCAACGTCACCGTCGAGGTCGCCTGAACGCCGACAGCGACGCGGCGCGATGCGACAGCGATGCACACCACCACGGTCATCATCGGCGCCGGCCATGCCGGGCTGGCCATGAGTCGCCGCCTCACCGAGCGCTCGATCGACCACGTGGTCCTCGAGCGCGGTGAGGTGGCGAACTCGTGGCGAACCGAACGCTGGGACTCGCTGCGGCTGCTGACACCGAACTGGCAGAACCGGCTGCCCGGGCATGCGCTACGCCGGCGACGACCCCGACGGGTACATGACGATGCCCGAGGTCGCCGCGCTTCATCACCGACTACGCCAGCCACGATCGACGCCCCGGTGCACACCGGCACGACCGTCACCCGCGTGCAGCGCCACCGAGCGGCGGCTACGAGGTCGTCACCGACCGCGGCACGTGGACGTGCCCGACGCGTCGTGCTCGCGAGCGGCGCGCGCCAACGTCGCGAACGTCCCCGCGCTCGCCGCAGCGCGTGCCCGCCGTCGGTGCGCGATGCTCACGCCGATGACGTACCGGTCGCCCGACCGACTCGACCGACGGGGCGTGCTCGTCGTCGGTGCGTCGGCGACCGGCGTGCAGCTCGCCGACGAGATCCACCGCAGCGGGCGGCCGGTGACGCATCGCCGTCGGCGAACACGTGCGCCTGCCGCGGCTGCTACCGGGGCCGCGACATCTTCTGGTGGATGGATGCCGCCGGCATCCTCGACGAGCGCCACGACGAGGTCGACGACCTCGTCCGCGCCCGCCACCTCCCGTCGCCGCAACTGATCGGCAGCCCCGAACGGCGGATCGATCGACCTCAACACGCTCGCCGACGCAGGGCGTCCGCATCGTCGGACGGCTCGCCGGCGTCGCCGACGGCATCGCGCAGTTCTCCGGCGCGCTCGCCAACGTCTGCGCGCTCGCCGACCTCAAGCTGAACCGGCTGCTCGACGCGTTCGACGAGTGGGCCAGCTCGACCGGCTGCGACGAGATCGACCCGCCGCAGCGATTCGAACCGACGTCGTGCCGTCGAACCCGACGCTCGAGATCGATCTGCGCGCCGGCGACATCGGCACGATCGTCTGGGCGACCGGCTACCGGCCCGACTACCGCTGGCTCGACGTCCCCGTGCTCGACCGCAAGGGCCGGATCCGCCACGACGGCGGCGTCGTCACCGGCGCGCCCGGCATGTACGTGCTCGGCGCCAGTCTGCTGCGCCGTCGCCGGTCGAGCTACATCAACGGCGCCGCAGCCGACACCGCCGAGCTCGCCGCCCACCTCCACCGACACCTCGATCGCAGCCGACACCGCGCCTCGACCCCGGTCGGGCCGCCCGCTGGCGCACCCGTGCGTGCTCTTGGCACCGGAACCCCCATCTCCTGTCGCTTCCGGTGACCAGGGCACCGCTGGGTCCGGGTCGGCGGCTGTCGGAACTCAGCCGGCCGGGGGCGCGAACATCGGTGTCGAGCGGCTCGATCCCGAGGACCAGAACGGGTCGCCCTCGTCGGTGCCGAGTTCATAGGTCAACTCCTCGCCGTTGACGACCAGTTCGAGCAGCACCAACCACTCGCACTCGCATCCGGCGGCGTCGACGTAGATGTCGAAGAGGATCGTCTCGCCCGGGAGCAGGGTCTGTCTCGGGAACGTCGATGTCAGTTCACCGACGGTGCCTTCTGCGCCCGACCCCGAGTCGTTGACCCGAAAGGCGATCGTCGCCTGATCGCCGGCCCGCGACGGCAATCGGACATCGGCCTCGATCGGGGCTCCGGCATCGGTCAGCGGGAGACCCGGGCAGTCGACCAGCAGGCCCTCCATCGGCGGCCGCCAATCGACGACGTCGATCTCGATGTCCTTCACCAGTACGGCGACACCGCTGGTGGCGAGGCGCTGCTTGGCCTGCAGCGTGATGCTCGTCACCGGTTCGAGCGCGGGCCTCCCTCACTGACCATCGCTCCGTTCTCGCTGGCCCACTCGAACGCATCGCAGTCGTCGTCGAAATCGGGTATCGGTTCCGACAGTGGCACGACGTAGCGCGGCTGGTCCGGCCGACCGGGATGGTCGACGATGATCCCGATCAGATCCTCGGCGTCGATCGCCGCTGCGCTCGATGCCGTGGCGGGCACGAGCGCTGCCGTGGTCACCGCGCCGGCGCCGGCTGCGGACGTCGATGCTGCGCCCGTCGAGCTCCCGGCAGACGTCGAATCGCCGGCGTTGCGACCGATGAACAGAGCGAGCGCGAGGAACGCCGCCACTGCCGCGCCGGCGCCGATCAACACGCCCTTGGTCGTCGAACGGCGAGGTGTCGCAGGAGTGCCGGACGGCGCCGGAGTCGCCGGCGGCACCCTCCGGTCGGGTCCGGGCGCGGAGCCGGGGTCGACTGCTGCGGGCACGGCGGTCACAGCCGGTTGCCCTGCGACGGCGCGCTCGGCGCGCGTCGAGCGCTTCGATCGTCGTCTCGCCACAGACGCCGTCGACGACCAGACCCGCGGTGCTCTGGAAGTCCTGGACCGCCTGGGTCGTTCTCGGGCCGTACAACCCGTCGACGGGACCGGTGTCGACTCCGACTCGACGCAGGCGGGTCTGGAGCTCGGCGATGTCGTCGCCGACCAGGTTGGGCAGCTGCAGCGACAGGACGCGAACGCCGAGGTGCGAGGTCCGCGCCGGTGCTGCGTTGGTCGTCACCGCGTTCGGGACGAGGGTGGTGTCGGATGCCTCGCCGACGGCGGCGAACAGATCGGTCCGCCCATCGCGCAGGTAGAGCACCGGGGTGGCGAACTCGATCTCGTTGACCCCCATCACCGCCGTGCGCGCCTCCGACATCGCCCGGTCGATGCTGTACCGATCGCGGATCAGGCGTTTGTACAGCTCTCCGGAGAACTTGATCGCAGCGTCGTCGGTGATCTTGAACTGCATCGCGATCACCGCGCCCTGACTGGCTCGGACGATCTTGGCGGCGAGGCTCGCATAGGGATGTCCGTCGACGGCGCGGAAGCCCTCACACGAGTTGAGCACGATCAGGTCCAACGAGTCGGCGCGGTCGAGCAGATTGGTGAAGGCGAGCGCCGACACCTGATGGACGGATCCGTCGGCCTTGGCGAGGATCAGACCGGCGTCGCCGTTGTCGTCGCAGAAGCTGTGACCGACGAAATGAAGCACCTGCGGGTTCTCCCCGAGCGCTTCGTGGAGCAGGTCGTAGGTGCAGTCGTCGATCCAGGTCAGCTCTGCAGCGGTCTCGTGGGCGTCGATCACGGCTCGGATCTGGGCGCGCTCGCGTTGGGTGTCGAGCTGCTCGAAGCCGGGTGGGCTGGCGCTGACGGCGAGGATCCGGATCTTGTCCGGTGCGTCGCGTGCGCCCGGCGGTCTGTCGCCGGTCCACAGTTCGCGCAGCACGGGCGTCTTCGGTTGAGCGGCGACGAAGATCCCGCGTCGACAGAGGAACTCCCAGGGGATTTTCGAGCAGCTCGGTCTGCTGCTCGGTGAGCGCGAACCGCAGTTGCACCCCTGCTTCGTGTTCGTTCTCGAACAGCTCACCGACCTCGCCGACGAACAGCCGGTCGAACAGCTCCGTGCCGAACTTGTCAGCGGTCTGCTTCCGCCGGGGCACGACGCTCGCCGCCCGCGTCGTCGCCGTCGCCGGTTCGGCCTCGACGTGCTCGAGCAGCGAGCGGGTCTCGCCGAGCTCGTCGAGAACCCGCTCCAGTTCGTCGTCGGACAACGGGAGCGTGAACGTCGACGTCACTGGCGGACCGTCTCCGAGCACGGCGCTGACCAGGTAGTTGCGGCCCTCGCGATGTTCGAACGACAGCCGGAGATTTCGGGCAACGTCGTCAGCCACCGCCGGCGACCCTACTGCGGGCTCGGCGGCCGCCCGACCAGTTCGCATCGCCGCGTTCGAACTGCTCAGGGAGCTGACTCGGCTCCGATGAGCGATGTACACCCCGCCGGCTCGGGCGTCGCGGCAACCTCGGCGGTTCCGGTCACGAGTCGCTGAGCGCCTCGAGCGAGCCAGACCGAACACGTCGCGTCCCACCCCGTCTCGGTGGTCCGCAGCGACGACACGACTCCGTGGGCCTCGACGGTGTCGCCGTCGAGGACTCGGCCGTGGAACTCGACGGTCAACCGACGAATGCAGCCGTCGCCCGCCCAGGCCATCAGCATGTTGGCGATGTAGCCGAGGTTGAGCGGCCCCTGGTTGACGGTGCGCCCGCCGAGACCGAGGGCGGTCGTGGCTCGCCGATCCCAGTGGATCGGGTAGGGGTCGCGCAGGATCGCCGCCATCGTCTTCATCCGTTGTGGATCCACCGCCGCAATCGTGAACGGAGGAATCCGATCTCCGACCCGCGGCACGACGTTCACCGGATGAACCTCCAGCGGTTGGTCACCCGAGCGGCAAGCCCGGCCCCGGGCTCGACGAGCTCGATTGCGAAGGTGATGTCGTCGTGCGACGGTCGGCCCTCTGCGTCGTGGGTCCTGTCGGCGGCGATCACGCCGCCGTCGACTCGGTAGGGGCACTCCTGGCGCAGCGGACGGAGATACTCCCAGTCGTAGCCGAGCAACGTCACCGATCCGGCTCGACCGTCACTGCCGCCGAGTTCGAACAGCTCGGCGATCGATGTCCTCGCCCCCTGGATCGGCACGTGGAACAGCACGATCGGGTGGGCCAGGTCGCCGGACATCGGGCTGCGCTCGGTGCAGTCGGTCAGCAGCGCATTTTCCCACTGAGCGATCGTGTATTCACCTCCGGCGAATCGTGTGCCGACGAGCGCCGCCAACTCGGCGTCGGTCATCGAACTCCGCCCCACCAGGGCGCCCGATCGAGCGGGTACCGGGTCCGATAATGATCTCGTCGAGCGGCGAGCACCGATTCGTCGGATGGCTCGATCGCGATCTCATCGGCATCGGCATCGGCATCGGCATCGGCATCGACAACTGGGCTACCGAGCGGGGAGCAGCCGTCGACCGGCTCGACCCGTTCGAGGCGGAGCTCGGCGATCAGCTCGCGCATCGCTCCGGCGATCACGTGGTGGTGCGAACTGGCCTGATGCTCGAGGAACGCGTCGTAATCGTCGAAGGCGAGCGTCGCCTGATAGGTCGACGGTTCGGCCCGTCGGACGTACTCGTAGTGGCGGATGCCGCGTTCGCGCTCGAGGGTGGCGGCGCAGAGCCGGCGTGCGGCAGCCTCGAATGCCGCCTCCTGCCCGGCGATGACCGTGATGTGGGCGAGAACGACGACCATCCTCGGCAAATTAGCCCGCTGATAGGTTTCACCGAATGGAGGTCGATCTGTACAGCTCGTCGACCCAGGAGGACTGGTACCCGACCTACCGGTACTTGCGCGACGAACAGCCCGTGTATCGAATTCCTGGTACCGACGACTACGTGGTCAGTCGTTACGACGACATCATGCACGTCCTGCGCCATCAACGGACCTTCCCGACGGGTGCGAGCAAGCGCCGATCGCCGGCCGCCCAACAGGTGTACGACCGAGGCGGATGGGAACGGATGACACCGCTCGGGACCAATCCGCCGATCCACCGCCACTACCGCAACATCGTCGATCCGCTGCTGAGCGGTGCGGCACTCGAGCGCTGGCGGCCGTTCATCGTCGAGTCGATCGGCGAGCTTCTCTCCGGCTTCGAAGCCGACGGTCGGGTCGAGTGGATCTCCCAGTTCTCGTCACGGCTTCCGTCCCGGGTGATCACCGGCATGCTCGGGCTGCCCTCTGCCGATATCGAGCGGCTTCGGGCATGGGGCGCGGCCTGGGTCCTCCCCTACATCCGAAAACTCGGTCCTGACGAAGACGTCTGGGTTGCCGAGCAGGTGGTCGAATTCTACGAGTATCTGCAGGCCGCAATCGACGACAAACGCCACAACCCTGCGGACGACATCATCACTTCGCTGGTCGCTGCGACCCTCGCCGGCGAGCGGCCGCTCAGCGACCAGGAGATCATCACGATCGTCGACCACCTGTTCATCGGTGGCAACGAGACGACGACGTTCGCGATGGCATCGGGGTTGTGGATCCTGCTGCGTGAGCCGGGGCTCTACGAACGGCTCGCCGCCGACCGGTCACGGATTCCCGCATTCGTCGAGGAAGCGCTGCGGATCGAGTCGCCGACCCAAGGACTGTGGCGAGCGGTCGCCGAAGACACCTCCGTCGCCGGCGTGACGATCCCAGCGGGCTCGACGGTCCATCTCCGCTACGCCAGCGCCAATCGCGACGAGCGGATCTTCGCCTGTCCGGCCGAGGTCGATCTCGATCGACCGAACTCGGGCCGGCACATGGCGTTCTCGCTCGGCGAGCACCACTGCCCGGGAGCTGAACTGACCCGGCTCGAACAGGTGCTGACGCTCGAGGCGGTGTTCGATCGCCTTCCTGCGCTGCGCTTCGCCGAGGGTCGTAACGACTTCACCCACGTGCCGATGTTCGCCATGCGCTCGCTGAGCGAGCTCCATCTCGAGTTCGACCCGATCGTGCCAGCAGCACCGCAACGGGGTCGTCGATGACGATGGCCGACCGGTTGCAGATGCCCGGCCGCGTCGCCGTCGTCACCGGCGGGGGTCAGGGCATCGGTCGGGCGATCGCCGTCGGCCTCGCCTCGTGCGGATGCGACGTGGTGATCAACGCCCGCCGGCGGGGCGATCTGGAACAGACCGCTGCGGCCGTCGAGGCATTCGGGCGGCGAGCGTTGATCGTCGATGGCGACGTGCGCGACCTGTCCGAGACGATCGCCGAGCGAGCCGTCGACGAGTTCGGCCGGCTCGACGTCTGGGTCAACAACGTCGGTGGTTCGGATGACAAATCGACCAAGGCGCTGATCGACACCCCGGATGAGGTCTTCCGGTCCCAGCTCGAGCTGAATCTGACGAGCGCGTTCCAGGGATGCAAGGCGGCGGCGAAGCGGATGACGGCGGGAGGTTCGATCGTCAACATCTCCTCCGGTGCGGGAACCCGTGGTTCTCCGTTCACCGGCCCTTATGCCGCAGCGAAGGCAGGGATGAACAACCTCACGCAGACGCTCGCCTTGGAGCTGGCGCCGAACATCCGGGTCAACGCCGTCGCCCCCGGTCCGATTGCCACCGAGGCATTTCTCGAGGTGCTCGGCGTCGGGGACCAACTCGACCGCTTGGCGGAAACGATCCCGCTCGGCCGTCTCGGCACGCCCGAGGACATCGCCGACGCAGTGGTTTTCCTCGCGTCCGACGCGGCGAGCTGGATCACCGGGCAGCTGCTCCTGGTAGCCGGCGGCCGCACCGAACGCACCACTCAGTACCGGCCCAAACCCGAGGGCTGATGGTGGTCGGCGGTCGTGCTCCGAGCGTTCGTCGGTCGACCACGCGAGTGCGTCCGGCGTCGTCCGAGGTCGGCCCTCATTCCGTGGAGAGATCGGCCCACAGCGGAAGATGATCACTTGCCGTCGCGCCCGGGGCGACACCCGCTGCGATCGAGGCGAGACCGCGGGCGAACAGATGATCCAACCGGAACCGGCGGCCGCCGCGGCTGAAGGTCGGTCCGGCGTCGAGCGACGCGGCGGCGAGGCCACCGCGCTCCATCGCCCGCCGGAGGGCGAACACGTCGCGTCCGGTCACGGTGTTGAAGTCGCCACCGACCACGACCGGTCCAGCGTCGCGTCGGCCGGCATCGGCGGCGATCACGTCGAACTGGCGGACGCGCTTGGCTGCGCGAAGCGTACGGATCTCGGTGTGCACGCTGTAGGTCACGACGTCCGTTGCGCCGACCTTGACGGTTGCTCGGGTGGCCGATCGCGGCTGGCCGCTGATCGGGGCCTGATGGGGGAGGGGTATCTCGGCGGCGTCGACGATCGGCCACCGCGACACGATCGCGTTGCCGAAGTCTCTGCCGCTCTTGGGGTGGACGTCGGCAGCGTGGAACACGTAATCGGCGTCGAGCGCGGCGGCGATCGCCGCAGTGCCGTGCTCGTCCATCTCCTGCAGCAGCAAGATGTCGCTGCCGCGCAGCACCTCGATCTGTTGGAGCTCGCGTGTGTCGCGGCCTCGATCCGCTCGCCGAAGCGAATGTTCCACGACACGATCCGGATCACCTACTCACTCCCACGCCGGTCATCCAAGCGTGTCGAGCCACTTCCCGCACTGCCCGGAGATGGCGATCGACTACACAACTGAACAGATCGATCGAGGGAGCGCGCCACTTGCTGTACGACGACGGCCGAATCAGATGTGACGACGTTGGGATCCTGATCCGGTGGTACTACCCGTGGGGAGCGAAGCGGATCTCGTATGCGTCGATCAGAACGGTGACCGATCGACCGTTGACCGGTTGGACGGGACGTTGGCGGCTGTGGGGATCGGGTGACCTGGTGCACTGGTACCACCTCGATCTGCAACGCCCGAACAAGCGCGTCGCGCTCGAGATCGACGTCGGCCGTCGCATCAGACCGATGATCACCCCCGATGATGCTCCGGCCGTGCTCACGATCCTGACCGACCACATCACCCGATGACGGACGCGAGTGACGGGGCCGACGGTCGCTGTCGCCCGGCGCGTGCTGCGTAGCGCCGAGCCTGAACCGGGTCACGAACTGGCGATCGCGTCGAGGACGTCGAGCCGCCCAGCCCGCCGTGCCGGAAGGACGCCGGCGAGCACCCCGAGGGAGAGACCGAGCGTCGTCCCCATCAGGGCGACGAGGGCGGACTCATAGCGGATCGTTCGCCTCAGCTGTGAGCGGTTCATCCCGACGGCCCGGAGCAATCCGAGCTCACGGGTACGTTCGTGGATCGACAGCGCCATCGTGTTGACGATCCCGATCAGGGCGACGAGGACCGACATCCCGAGCAAGCCGTACAGCAGATACAGCAGATTGTTGATCTGGCCCGCCTGGTGTCGATCGCTCCGATCGAGGTCCCGGTGACCAGACCGGCACGGACTCCATGGTCGCTGAGCGCCTGGGTCATCCCGACCTGCGCTGCGCCGAGGCTCCCGCTGCCGCCGAGAACGAAGCCGACCGGGCGGGGAAGGACATCACCGAGTACACGACCGCGCCGCCGACGCCGGCTCGTTCACACCGACCCGCCCGGCATCATCGAGGGAGCGCTGCTCGGTCGGACCGATCGATCGGCGGAGCGGATTCGGTCGCCGGGAGCCGATCGGTGGCGAGTCTGCGTTGCAGACGTTCGCTGATCCGCAGGAATGCTGCGACGCAGCTCGAGACAGCGACGGCGACGATCGGCCTCATCTCAACGATCCTTCGGTGTCGGTGGTGACGTGGGTGACCCGACCCGTCGGCCGGCACTCTCGCCGGGATCGTGACACGATCGTTCCAGCCGAGCCCAGCCGTGCTCGCGATTCCCGTGGCGGGGCGCCCGAGATGATCCGCCCAACTCTGCGAGTTGAGGAATTGTCTGAGTTCGATGACGACGTGGCCAACAGTGAACTCAGGTCGATCGCAGGAACAGATACCGCTGGAGGAGGGTCGACATGGTGGACGAGCAACGCTGGTCCTCGCCGTCGAGCGGTCCGGTGCGGCGCGAGACGTCGTGTGCGTCGATCCGTCGCAATTCGAAGCGTTGCCGAGGTTGCCCAGCGGACGGCGGCTCAGCTGTCACGCCAGCGCTCCTCGACGCCTCGCGGCACGCTGTCGATGAATGGGTGTGAAGCGAGTGGTGGCCCATTTCGACAAGATGCGCGAGTCCCCTTCGAAACAGCTGTCAAGATCAATAGAGTTCACGAGTACTTCCAGAGTTCCGACCGTTGCCCCGGAACGAGCCGTCCGCGCTCGCTTCGCCCGTCCGTTGTATGAGTTCTCGGAGGCACTTCGCAGAAGGTTCTCAGCTCGACGGGCGATGCTCGTACCGACGAGACGCGAACGTTGAGGGAGGACGTTGATGGCCGACGCGATTCGCACGTTCGGGTTGACGAAGGAATACGCAGGTCTCACGCGGTCGATTCCGTCGACCTCGAGGTCCATGCCGGCGAGGTGTTCGGCTTCCTCGGTCCGAACGGGGCGGGTAAGTCGACGACGATCCGCTGCCTGCTCGACCTGGCACGGCCGACGTCCGGGCGGGCGGAGGTGCTCGGCTTCGACAGTCGAACCGAGGCGATCGAGGTACACCGGCGGATCGGGTACGTACCCGGCGACCTCGCCCTCTACGACAAACTCACCGGCCGCGAGGTGATCGAGTACCTGGCGAACTTGCGTGGGGGAGTCGATGCCACGGCGATCGACGACCTCGCCGAACGCCTCGACGCCGATCTGTCGCGCCGGTGTGGCGAGTACTCGTCGGGCAATCGGCAGAAGGTCGGGCTGATCCAAGCCTTCATGCACCGGCCCGATCTGGTGATCCTCGACGAGCCGAGCACCGGTCTCGATCCGCTCGTCCAGCAGACACTGCACGAACTGATCCTCGAGGTGCGTGACGAGGGCCGGACCGTGTTCCTCTCCAGTCACACCTTGTCGGAGGTCGAACGAGTCGCCGATCGCGTCGGCATCATCCGCCACGGCCGGCTGGTCGAGGTCGCCTCGGTGGCGGATCTGAAGAACATGGCCATTCGTCGACTGGATTTCCAGTTCGGCGCAGAGATCGACCCCGGCCCGCTGGCGGCGATCGCCGGCGTGCGCGAGGTGACTGCGGTCGGCCGGCAGGTGAGCCTGTCGTACGAGGGTTCGCTCGATGCGATCCTGACCGAAGCGACCCGGCTCGGTGTGGTCGGGCTGCAGAGCCATGAGGCCGATCTCGAGGAGATCTTCCTCGCCTTCTACCGCGATGACGACGGCGCGCCGGAGCGCAGGGCGGTCTCCGATGCTGCTGTCGAGCGTCGCCGCCAGGACCGCCAAGGAACGGACGCCGCTCGCGTTGTGGGTGGGCGTCGGCCTGCTGGCATCGGCGTTCGCATTCACCGCGCTCGCGTCCGGACTCACCGACGAGATCACCGACCTGACGGAGAACCTTCCTGAGGCGTTCGCCGGTCTGATGGGTGGCGCCGGCAGCAACTACGTCCTGTCCGAGATGTTCGGACTGATCGTGCCGATCGTGATCCTCGTCGCCATCTCCGGAGGCGTTGCCCGCAATCGCTCGCGAAGAGCGGACGCGGACCGCTGATCTGCTGTTCACCGCTCCGGTCACCCGCCGCGAGGTGACGATCTCGAAGGCGGTCGTCCTGATCGGCAACCTCGCGCTGGCGTGTGGATCGTTCGCAGTCGGTGCGATGGCTGCGGCTGCGCTGATCGACCTCGAAGGGTTCGACCCGGGCGATGCACTCGCCGGAGTGGTCCACCTGTTCTTCCTCGGATTGGCGTTCGCGATGATCGCTCTCGCCGCCGGCAATGTCACCGGCTCGACCAGCGTGAGATCGCCACGTGAACCTACGAACGACGGTCCCGTCCCCGCCGGGCGGAGCGCTGCAGAACCGGCGATGTCAGGCGCCCCTGCGGGCGCGCCCTGAGCGGGCCTCCCGGCGATGAGTGACGTGATCTTCGCCCTCGTCGTCGCGAGCAGGTTTCTGGTGCCGTTGGCCATCCCCCGATTCCCGTTCCCGGCGATCCTCGTCGCGCTCGTCATCGATGCAGCCGATCAGACGATCTTCGCTGCGTTCGATGTCGAGCCCGACAACTACCAGGGCTACGACAAGGCGCTCGACATCTACTACCTGACGATCGCGTACGTCTCCACGCATCCGGAACTGGACCGACGGCGTCGCGTTCCGGTCGGCCAGTTCCTCTGGTACTACCGCCTGATCGGTGTGGTCGCGTTCGAACTGACTCGACGGTCCGTGCGCTGCTGCTGCTCTTCCCCAACACGTTCGAGTACTTCTTCATCGTCTACGAGGCGGTCCGCTTGAAATGGGAACCGAGTCGACTCGGCCCACGGAAGGTGATCGGCGTCGCGGCGGCGATCTGGGTGTTCGTCAAGTTGCCGCAGGAGTGGTGGATCCACATCGCCCGACTCGACGTCACCGACGTGATCGGCGACGCACCCGTGGCTACTTCCGCTCGTCGGCGTCGTGGCGGTCGCTCGCCGCAGCGATCTGGTCAAGGCGAGACCGCTCCCCGACAGCCGACTGGCCGCTGAGTGTCGCCGTCGATACTCATCCGACGACCGTCATCGCCGAGCCGGCCGATCCGCCGACCGGCCGGTGGGCGCCGATCAATCTGCCGATCGTCGAAAAGACTGCGCTGGTCGGTCTTGTCACGGTGATCTTCCTGCAACTGGTTCCCGACGTCGACGCCACGATGGTGCGAGACGGTCGCTGCGGTCGGCGTGTCATCGTCGCCAACTGCTGCGATCGGCGATGGTTGGTTCGCCGTGGCACCACCTGGCGGAGCACGTCGACCCAGTTCGCGACGATGGCGGTGGTCAACGCCGACATCGTCGTCGCCGCCACGATCGTGTTCGGTGCGATCTCGCGGCGACGCGAGGGGTCCGCTTGGGCTGTCGCTGTTCCTGCTCGCCTGATGACGTTGATCGCGACCCTGTACGACCGCTACCGGGGCCTGCGGATCGAAGTCCCACGTCGCCCGTCGGCGCGCAGGGTGGGTTCGAGCTGGTGAGGACATGACGTCCGCGATCGAAGCGCTCGGCGGCCACGAACAGACCGGGCTCTCCAGGGCTGAGGTTGCCGACCGGGTCGCTGCCGGTCTGACGAACGTGTCGTCGGATCCCCCGGCCGTTCAGTCGGTCGGATCGTCCGCGCCAACGTGCTCACACCGGTCAACGCGATCATGATCGTGCTGTTCGTGCTCGTCTTGATCTCCGGTCACTGGCAGGACGGTCTGTTCGTCGGTGTGGTCGTGTCGAACTCGGTGGTCGGCATCACCCAGGAGGTTCGAGCCCGACGCGAACTGGCGAGAGCTCGATGGTGGTCACCGCCGCCGGTGCCACCGTCGATCCGCGACGGCACGAGCGTGCACGATCGATGCCACCGCGATCGTGCTCGACGATCTCGTGGCGTTGACCACCGGTGAGCAAGCCTCGGTCGACGGCACCGTCGTCTCGGCGACCGGTCTGCAGATGGACGAATCGATGCTGACCGGCGAGTCGGAACCGGTTCGAAAGCGGTCCGGCGAGACGGTGATGTCCGGCAGCTTCGTCGTCGCCGGACACGGCCGGTACGTCGACCACTGCAGTCGGCGACGACAGCTACGCGAACACGCTGGCCACCGAAGCACAGTCGTTCAGCGACGCCGAGTCGCTAGCTCCGCCAGGCGGTCGATCGCATCTTGCGCTGGCTGACGATCGTGATCCCGATCGCCTCGGTGTTGCTCTGCTCTCGCTGCTCGATGCCGAGGACCGCGTGGCAGGACGCGATCCAGGGAACGGTGGCGGCGGCGGTGGCGATGGTGCCCGACGGACTGGTGCTGCTCACCAGCCTGGCGTTCGTCGCCGGAGTCCTCCAGCTGACCAAGCGCAACGCGCTGGCCAAGCAACTGTCGACGGTCGAAGTGCTCGCCCGCGTCGACGTGCTGTGTCTCGACAAGACCGGGACGATCACGACCGGTGCGATCCGCTACACGCGATCTCCACCCGCTCCCGACTCGCCGGCGCCGCGGACGTCCGGGCGTTCTTGCCAGGATCGCCGCTGCCGACGAGAGCACCCAACGCAACGATGGCGGCGATCGTCTGCCGGCCTCAGCGAAGTCGTCGTGTCGACGGACTGGCAGGTCGACTCGATCGAGCCGTTCTCCAGCGCACGCAAGTGGTCGGCGGTGTCGTTCGTCGACCACGGCTGGTTCTATCTCGGTGCGCCGGACTTCCTGATCGCCGTCGATGACCGCCGTGGGCACGAGCTGATCAGCGCTCGGAGCGACGCCGGGATGCGCCTTCTCGCACTCGTGTCGAGCGACGGAGGGGCCGGGCGGCCCGGACCGGCGATGCGCTGCCGCCGATCACGACGCCGCTCGCGATCGTCGAACTCGAGGACGAGATCCGTCCCGACGCCCCCGAGATCCTCGCCTACTTCGCCGGCCAGGACGTCACGCTGAAGGTCATCTCCGGCGACAACCACGAGACGGTCGTCGGCGATCGCCGCACCGGGCCGGCATGCCGGTCGTCGGGCGACGGTGTCGATGCCGCGGACACTGCCGAGCGACAACGACGGGCTTGGCGGATGCGCTCGAGCGGTCGACGGTCTTCGGTCGCGTCACACCGCGGCAGAAGCAGGCGATGGTCCGAGCGCTGCAGTCGCGCGGTCATGTCGTGGCGATGACCGGTGACGGGGTCAACGACGTCCTCGCTCTCAAGGACGCCGACCTCGGCGATCGCGATGGGATCGGGAACGCCGCAGCACGATCGGTCGCCGACCTGGTGCTGACCGACGACGCCTTCTCCAGCCTCCCGGTGGTCGTCGACGAAGGCCGGAAGGTGATCAACAACGTCGAACGGGTCGCCAACTTGTTCGTCACCAAAGCGGTGTACGCCGTGTTGCTCACCGTCGTGATCGGAGCGATCGGCAGCCCGTTCCTGTTCCTGCCTCGACAGCTCACCCTGATCGGCACGTTCAGCATCGGCATCCCCGGGTTCTTCCTCGCCCTGTCTCCCGAGGTCGAACGCGATCAGCGACGGCTTCTTGCGACGGGTGCTGCGGTTCTCGATCCCGGCAGGGCTGATCGCCGGGATCGCCACCGCCACCGCCTACGAACTGGCCCGCCGACACACCGGCATCTCACTCGCCGAAGCCCGGACGCTGTCGACGCTCACGCTGCTCGGTATCGGGCTGGTCGTGCTCGCCGTCGCCAGCCGGCCCTTGCAGCGCTGGAAGGTCGGTCTGGTCGGGACGATGGCAGCCGGCTACGGCGTCGTCATCGCCGTCCCCTGGGCCCGCCGCTACTTCGAGCTCGACCTGTTCACGGGAACCGCGTGGGCTGTCGCCGCCGGAGCCGTCGTCGGCGCAGGCACCGGCATCGCGCTCCTCGCTCGGCTGGTGGACGGGCCGCAGCGACACTGCGCCGATCCACCGGATGGTGCGTCCGGCAACGGGCCGAGGCCTCAACGACCTGCGAGCGGGCTCTCAGCCAACTGAGAGCGACTCGGAGGGCCGACGCGGACGCGCACGGCGGTCATGTGTGGCATTCCGCTGATCGGCTGGAGGTTGTGTTGCGCGCTCAGCAATCGATTCGTGCTCGAGCCGGAATCGGGCGGATCGGAGTGCGATCCTCGGCCGCCGAAGCCGTGCGTCATCGAAGCGCTTCCCGGTCGAAGCGTCGGATCACCGCGGACGACGGCGTCGATGCTGCCGTGCTCGCTGGTCAACGACACCCGGTCGCCGTCGACCAGCCCGAGCGCGGCGAGATCGTCGGGGTGGGCGTGGCACGGGTTGCGCGGGTCGCGAACCAAGGTGGCCAGCTGGGTGCCGGTGGAGTTGATCACCTCCTTCGCCCGCCGCACGATCAGCAACAGGGTGCCCGGTTCGGGTGGCTCGACCGTGGTGATCTCTGCCATCAGCGCGGCGACCTCGGCGACGACATCGGCCGGCGCCACGTCGAACGCAGCGGAGTCGTCCGGTTCGGGCGCTCCGGCGAGCACGGGCTCGAGGTCCTCGACGAGTACACCGTGCTCGTGAGCCTTGACCTGATCGAGCGGCACACGGGCGCGAGCGGCGAACGTCGCCAGGACCTCGTCGGTGGTCGGGATCGGTGCACCCGGCGCGTAGGTGCGCCCGGCGACGATGATCGGGTTGCCCATCGCGCCGGCCAAGCGACAGAAGAACTCCCAATCGTCGATGACCCCCTCCGGCGCAGCGACGACGGCCGGCGTGTACTGGGCGAACGGACGATCCATCATGCCCTCGTAGGCGCGGGTGGTATCCGGACGTTCGAGGTGGACGACGGGGGCGATCACGTAGTCGGCGAGTTCGGCCGTCTCGGACAGGAACGGATCGACGGTGACGAGCAACTCGAGCGCCGAGAACGCCTCGACCAGCCGGGCCTTGCCCGGGACCGCCCCGATCGGGTTGCCGCCGGAGACGATCAGGGCCCGCACCTTGCCCGGTCCGTTGCCGAGGATGTCGTCGGCGAGGGTGACGACCGGGAACTCGCCGTTGAGTGCCGGGTAGCCACTCGGGCCCGGATCACCCGTTTCCCAGTGGCGATCGGGCCCGATCGGTTGGGCGGGAAGGCGCTTGCCCGATCCGAGCACCGCGGTACCGGCAAGCGGCTCGCCGGCGCGCGGGAAGCGGCCGGCGACCACGTTCATCGTCTGCAGCAAGTGCTCGGCGAGGTTGGCGTTCGGACCCATGTCCGGTCCGGTCCCGCTCGTCGCCATCCCTCGTCGGGCTCGTCCGAACAACCGGGCGGCGGCGACGACATCGTCCGCCGCCAGACCACACGCCCGGGCGGTGAACTCGGGCGTGAACGGGGCGACGGCTGCCGCCAGCTCCTCCAGGCCGGGCACCCAACGAGCACAGAACTCGCCGTCGATCATCCCCTCGGTCAGCAGGACGCGGCAGCAGCCCGGCGAACAGCGCCGCATCGGTTCCCGGGATCAACTGCAGATGCAGCGTCGCCCGGGCAGCCAGCTCGGTCCGGCGGGGATCGACGACGACCAGTCGCAGCCCGCCGCGCAGGCGCTCGTCGAGCCGCCGCATCCCGTCGTGGATCGGGAAGCCGGTGTACGCGCCTTGCATGCTGACCAATGGATTGGTGCCGACCAGGATCCAGACGTCGGCATCGGCGAACCGCTGTCCACCGGCGGCCCACCGCCCGAGGCGACCGTCGGCGACCCACTTCGCCGCCTGGTCGATGCTCATCGGTCCGTACTTGCTGCGCGAACCGATCGTCTTCCAGAACGCGAGCGTGAACGGGGTGGTCAGCGAGGCCATCGCAGCCTGGGTCCCGAGGTAGACCGCCACCGCGTCGGGACCGTGGGTGGCGATGATGTCGTCGAGACGAGCGGCGATCTCGTCGATCGCCGTGCGGACGTCGATCGGGACCTGCTCGCCCGATGGGTCGCGGGCGCAGCGACCGGCGCAGGCGCGCCGGGTGCCGGTGGAAATCGCCGAGATGCCGGCCCTTGACGCAGGTGAACCCGCTGGTCAGCGCGTTCGCCTGATCGCCGCGGACCTTGACCACCTCGCCGTCGTCGACCTCGACGATCAGACCGCACGAGGCGGGGCACAACCGGCAGTAGGTCGCAACGCTGGTTGGCATCGGTGTCCTCTCCCGCACCGGCGGCCGATCCAACGGGCCGGGGTCCCCGGCCAGCTTCGCAGACGACGACACATCCGACGGATCGGACCGGCGACGGTCAAGGTGACGAGCTCGACCTCGTCAACCGCGACTGCGTCGACTTACCATCGCCGACGACGACGAGGGGAACGAACGTCCTGCATGAGTGATCACATCCATCCCGACGACTACGACCTCGACGCGGTTCGCTCCGAATGGATCGGCAAGGTCGTCAGCTCGAGCGGTTCCGCGTTATCCGGTCGAGTACGACCCGATCCGCCGCCACTGTCACATGACCGGCGACACGAACCCCTTGTTCCTCGATCCGGACGCCGCTGCCGACGGGCCCTACGGCGAGGTGATCGTGCCACCGTCGATGCTGCCGGTGTACTTCGCCACCGCCGGCTGGTGGCCGCGCAGACCTGTCGACCCGGACGCCGCTGCCGTCTCCCGGCCCGGCTTCACCTTCGGCGTGCCGACGCCCGGCGATCGCGGCATCAACATGAGCGTCTCGTGGGAGTTCCTCGAACCGATTCGGGTCGGTGATCGACTGCGGGCCGAGAGCCGGATCGGCGACGTCTTCCAGAAGTCGATCGCGCTCGATCCGGCAGCCGTCTGGATCGTTCTCGAATCGTCGATCTTCAACCAGCACGACCGCGTCGTCGCGATCTGGCGGAACACCGTGTTGGTCCACCGGGCTCCGCACGACATCGCCGCCGACCATGCCAGGAGCAGTGCGCCGAGATGAGGACAGCGAGATGACCGCCAACGGACAGTCGACCGTCTTCGCCGACGACGTCACGGTCGGCGACGAACTGCCGCCGATCCTCCTCGAGCTCGGCGCGACCGAGATGGTGCTCCAGGTCAGCGGGTCCCAGGACTGGAACGCGCAACATCACGACCCCGAGTTCGCCGCCGAGAGCGGCCTTCCGGGAATCTTCTACAACACCGGCTGGACGACAGGGCTGCTCGGGCGACTGGTCACCGATTGGGCGGGACGCGACGGGTGGGTCGAACGGCTCGCCTTCCAGATGCGCGGGATGCACATGAACGGTGACACCGTCCGTGCGGCGGGCCGGGTCACGGCCGTCCGCCCCGACGGCGACGTCGCCCACGTCGATCTCGACATCTGGCTGGAGAACGACCGGCTCGGCGTCGCGACGCCAGGAACGGCGACCGTCCGGCTCCCGACACGAAGGCTCGACAGCACACCATGAACCACATCGAAGGCCGGACGATCATCATCACCGGCGCGGCCAGCGGGTTCGGTCGGCTCGTCGCCGAGAAGACAGCCGCGCTGGGCGCCAACGTCGGCGCCTGTGACGTCGATGCCACCGGATTGTCCGAGCTCGCCGGTGAGCGGATCGAGACCGGGGTCGTCGACGTCACCGACCTGCAGGCGATGTGCGCGTTCGCCGAGCGGGTCGTCGAGCGCTTCGGCGCCGTCGACGTGATGATCAACAATGCCGGCACGATGCCGCTGGCGTTCTACGCCGACCACCGCGCCGCCGCCGCCGCATGGGATCGGTGCATCGACATCAACTTCAAGGGCGTGCTCCACGGCATCATCGCGGTCCACGATCAGATGATCAGCCAGGGCCGGGGCCATGTCGTCAACATCTCCTCGGTCTACGGCAACTATCCCGTCGCCGGTGCGGCGGTGTACGGCGCGACCAAAGCAGCGGTCAATGTGTTGTCCGAGTCGTTGCGCCAGGAGTCGTTGGGCAAGATCAAGGTGACGACCATCCGACCGACCGGTGTACCCGGCACCGGTCTCGGCCGGGGGATCATCAACGCCGAGGCGGTCCATCCGGTGCTCGGCGGCAACAAGGACCGGTTCTACGAGAAGCTCGGTCTGGTCTTCGGCGAGAACCCCCCACCGCATCTGGCGAGCCAGGACAGCATCGAGTACGCCGCGCTCTCCCCGGAGCTGCTGGCCGATCAGGTCGTGTACGCGATCGATCAACCATGGGGCGTGAGCATCAGCGACCTCACCGTTCGGGCGAGCAACGACGACTTCGTCATCTGACGGTGGTCCGACCGATGTCAGGCGCTCGGCTCCGCGTGCGGGGCGAGGAGCGCGGGCACGACGAAGGACTCGACCAGCGATCGCTCGGCGTCGGCGTCGGGCGCAGGCATCGCCAGCAACGACACGATGCATCGCAGCAGCCACTCGCCCCGGCGTTCGAGCTCCTCGGCGTCTCGGGCATCGACACCGAGTTCGGCGAACACCCCGGTCGACATCGTCCGCAGCAGCTCCGAGCTCTGACTCACGGCGAGCGGCACGGCCAGGTTCTCCGGACGGAACCACACCGCCAGCACCGGATCCGAGCGCACCGCTGCGATGCCTGCGAGCACTCGGTCGGCCAGCGACCCGGGCGCTCCGGAGCGGCGATCGTCGGCCAGCCGTCGAGCGATGCTCAGCGTCGCCCGGTGGACGAAGGCGTGGTGCAGCGCGACCTGGTCGGGGAAGTAGCGATACAGCGTGGCACGCGAGCACCCGGCCGCACGGGCGACGTCGATCATCGTCGCCCGGCGCACGCCGACCTCGGCGAAGACGCGGCCCGCTGCGTCGAGGATCGTGTCGATCGCAACCGTGCTGTCGCCACGTTGCCGCCACGCTGAATGAGACATATGTGCTATTATGTCTCATCAATGAGCGAAACGCCCAGCAACCTCGTCCTGATCGACAAGCCCCGACCGCACACGACCGTCATCACCCTCAACCGCCCCGAGCGGATGAACTCGATGGCCTTCGAGCTGATGGTCCCCCTCCACCACACGTTCGAACAGGTCGCAGCCGACAACGACACGACCTGCGTCGTGCTCACCGGCACGGGCCGCGGGTTCTGCTCGGGAGCCGACACCTCCGGCGGTGGCGAGCCGCCTCCGAACATCGCCGGTCTCACGCTCACCCGCATCGCCAGCCGAGCGATGAACGTGCTCGCCGATCTGGTCCCGGCGATGCAACGCATGCCCCAGCCGGTGATCTGTGCGATCAACGGCGCGGCGATCGGCGGAGGGATGTGCCTCACGCTCGGCGCGGACATCCGCCTCGCCGGCGAGTCCGCCTACTTCCACGCGGCGGGGATCAACAACGGGCTCACCGCCACCGAGCTCGGGCTCAGCTTCCTCCTGCCGCGGGCGATCGGATCGTCGCGTGCGTTCGAGTTCATGCTCTCCGGACGCGACATCTCGGCGAACGAGGCCGCCACCATCGGCCTGGTCTCGCGCGTCGTCCCCGACGCCGACCTGCTCACCGAGGCGCTCGACCTCGCCGATCAGATCAACGGCTGGAGCACCCAGGGAACGATGCTGACCAAGCGCACGATGTGGGCCGGGCTCGAGATCTCCAGCCTCCGCGCCGCGATCGAGATGGAGAGCAACACCCAGCTGTACGTGCGGCTCACCACCCAGAACTTCGAGGAGGCCGTCAGAGCCCGCAAAGACGGCCGGCCCGCCGTCTTCCAGGATTGAACGGCGGGACGAGATGACCAGTGGACCGCTCGACGGGATCAAGGTGCTCGAGATCTCGATCGCCCTCACCGGGCCGTACGCCGCCGCGCTGCTCGCGGACCAAGGCGCCGAGGTGATCAAGGTCGAGCGCCCGGGGATCGGCGACATCGGTCGCTACGTCGGAGTGACGATCAACGGGATGAGCGCGCTCTATGTCGCCTGCAACCGGGGCAAGCGGTCGATCGCCGTCGACCTCCAGACCCCGGCCGGCGTGGACATCGTCAGCCGGCTGGCGGCCGACCGCCGACGTGGTGATCCAGAACTATCGGCCCGGCGTGCTCGACCGGCTCGGGCTCGGCTACGACGACGTGCGGGCGACCAACCCGGAGGTCGTCTACGTGTCGTTGTCCGGCTTCGGCTCGACCGGGCCCTATCGCGATCGGTCGGCCTACGACACGGTGATCCAGGCCTACGCCGGGCTGGCGACCAACCAGGCCGACCCGCACGACGGTGTGCCGACGTTCCTGCGGCAGACCGCGGCCGACAAGGTCACCGCCCTGTATCGCCACGCAAGCGATCAGCGCAGCGCTGTTCGCCCGCGCCCGGGGCCGCGGCGGCCAACACGTCGAGCTGTCGATGGCCGATGCGGTCGTCTCGTTCCTGTGGACCGATGCGGCGGCCAACGAGGTCCTGATGGACTCCGACCACACCCAGAACTCCAGCTTCGTCGCAGGGTTCCGCCCGATGCAGTTCATCGACGGCTGGGGCATCGTCACGCCCACCTCCGACCACGACTTCGCCGGCATGTGTCGCGCGCTCGAGGTCGACGGATTCGACGACCCGCGCATCGCCACCGTCGGCCAGCGGGTCAAGAACCGTGACGTCCTCGCCCCGATCATGGACATGTGCTACGCCAACGCCGCCAACCTGACCTCGGCGCAGGCGACGGCAGCGTTCGAGGCACAGCGTGTGCCGTTCTCGATGATCATCAGTCCCGACGAGCTGACCCGCGATCCGCACGCCGTCGCAATCGGGCTGTTCGTCGAGCGCGACCACGCCGTCGTCGGACGAACCCGGATGCCACGACATCCGGCGCAGTTCGCCGAGACGCCCGCCGAGCTCACCGGAGATGCGCCGACGCTCGGGCAGCACACCGACCGAGATCCTGACCGAGCTCGGCCTCGGCGACAGACTCGAATCGCTCCGAGCCGACGGTGTCGTGGCGTGACCGGCGCGCCCGTGAGGTCTCGGCCGCCCGGAGGGCGCGCGCAGGTCTACCGATCGTGACCTTGGAGGCGCGCTGATGGACGACGAACGAACAGCGACCGACGCACCCGGTGCACGCCGGTCGATGCGTCCCGATCGGCGCGTCGCTCGGGCCGACGTCGATCACGGTCGGCTGTGCGAACTTCGAGGCGGTCCCCCGCGACAAGGCGGCGACGCTCGACAAGATGCTCGACGGTCATCGCCGAGGCCGCCGGCTCGGGGAGCGATCTGGTGTGTTCCCGGAGCTGGCGCTGAACACCTGGGGAGACTGCGACGACTGCGCTGACGCAGCATCGCGCCGTGCGCCTGGCACCTCGGCCAGGCCGAGCTGGCCGACGGTCCCGCCTGCCGGGCGGTCGTCGACGCGGCCGCGAGCCACGGCATGCACGTGATCTACGGGTTCGAGGAGCCCGACGACCGCGATTCGTCGGTGATCTACAACTCGGCCAACGTGGTCGGCGCCGGGCGGGCTCGTCGGCACCTACCGCAAGCTGCACCTCGGCATCCCGCTCGAGACCGACCGCTTCACCCCCGGCGACGCGCTGCCGGTGTTCGACACCGAGCTCGGCCCGATCGGGATCTCGATCTGCTACGACTTCTACAACAATCCCGAGCTGTGCCGGGTCCTCGCGTTGAAGGGGGCCCGGCTGCTGGTGAACCCGACGGGACGATCCGATCTGCCACGAGCGCAGGGAGCACCTCGAGCAGGCCACGCTGGTGCGGGCTCACGAGAACCTCGTGTTCGCGGCGTCGGCCAACCGGGTCGGGGCGAGCCACGGCCCGCCCGACGTGGGCGGGCGGCAGCGTCATCGGCGCGCCACGGTTCCCCGGGTTCCCCGTCGACGCTCGCCGCAGCGGGCGCCGAGCGAGGAGCTGATCACCGCCGAGCTCGACTTCACCGAGCTCGCCGGTGGTACGACCTGCTGCCGTGGCGGGAGTGGCGGTCCGGCCCCCAGCAGGCGATCACCCGCCTCGTCGCCGACGAGCTGGCCACCCTCGGCGTGCCGCCGCCCGGCGGGTCGGCAGCCTGATCCGGCGACGCCCGCTGATCGGGCGAGGGATCAGCCGGTGGGGATGAGCGACGCGAGCAGGGTGTCGACCCGATCGCGGATCTGGTCACGGATCCGGCGCACCGCGTCGATCTCCTGACCGGCGGGGTCGTCGAGCTCCCAGTCGTCGTAGCACGTGGCGGGGTAGAGCGGGCAGGCATCACCGCAGCCCATCGTGATCACGACATCGGCGGCGCGCACGATCTCGTCGGTCCAGGGCTGGGGGAACTCGGCAGTGATGTCGATCCCGACCTCGGACATCACGGCGACGGCCGCGGGATTGATCTGTGCGGCGGGCTCGGATCCGCCCGACCAGACCATCACCCGGTCGCCGGCGAGGTGGCGGAGCCAGCCGGCGGCCATCTGGGAACGCCCGGCATTGTGGACGCAGAGGAAGAGCACCCCGAGTGTTCCCGACGTCGCCTGTTCGATCTTGGCGAGGGCGCGCAGACGCTCCCGGGCGAAGCGTTCGGTGAGCAGCGGGAGGAATGCGGTGACGGTTGCTCGTGCGACGAGCTGATCGAGTGAGTCGGCGATGCATCGCTCGACCGTCTCCCGCCCGATCGTCCCGGCGAACTCATCTTCGAGGCGGGCGGCGGAGCGCCGCACGAGCTGCTGTTGGTCGAACGGGAGCGCGTCGAGGTGGGGGCTGTGCATCGGATCGGTCCTTTGTGGGGGAATGGGGCGGTCGTCGGTGGACGGAAGGAGGCCGGTCACGACGCCGCTGTGGAGCGGTCGACGAGATCGGCGATGCGCTGGCGCAACTCGACGACCGTGGCGTCGAACGCGGCGGCGGTGTCCGCCGCCACCGGGTCGGGGATCGACCAGTGCAGCCAACCGGCGTGACGGGGGATGCTTTCGTGCGCCTGGTCGCAGACGGTGACGACGAGGGGCGGGAGCGCTTCGATGTCGTCGAGCTGGCGCGGCACGGCACCGGCGAGATCGAACCCGGCCCTGCGTGCGGCAGCGATCGCCGCCGGATGCACCCGCGCTGCAGGACGGGTGCCCGCCGACTCGGCCGGAGCACCCAGCAGCGCCCGCCAGATCGCGGCAGCGAGTTGGCTGCGGGCCGAGTTCTGGGTGCAGACGAAGAGCGCAGGCTGGGAGGGCAACCGATGGCCCGGGCTGAGTCCGGCGAGGGAACGTCGCTCGAGATGCACGTACCGCCGACGACCGTCGCCCGACGAACGGCTGCGGCTGACCAGCCCGACGCTCTCGAGCACATCGAGGTGATGGGCCAGCAGGTTCGACTCGATCTTGAGCAGCCGGCGGAGCTCGACCGGGGCGAGATCGGAACTGACGAGTTCGTCGATGATCGCCAGCCGCATCGGCTCGCCGAGTGCGGCATGGCGTGCCGCTCGTGCCAGCTGCCCGTCCCGTGCACTCACGTCTCGGACGGTATCTACTCACCAATCGATGAGTCAACGATGATTGAGTGAATGATCGGTGAACGATCGAACGCGGCTCGACCGCCGCCCGCCGACGATCGCGGCGCACGTCGGGCGCCGAGCCCGTCGGCCACCGGAGCCCGACGTGCTCTTGGCACCGATAACGACAGCAACTGTCGCACTCCGCGCCAAGAGCACCCGAGCAGTCGGGCTCGAGCAGATCTCGACGCCGCCGAACAGGTCGTGGCTGCCGCAGCCCGGTCCGGCGCCAGGCTCGCAGCGGGCGACACACGCTGTCCCGGAGGGACCGCATTGCCGAGTCCGGGTATGACCTACCGGCCAGCAGATGCGAGCGAACCACCTGACAGGCTGGGGGCATGGCGAACCCCCTGACGCTGATGGCCGTGCACGCACATCCCGACGACGAGTCGTCGAGCACTGGTGGTGTGCTCGCGATGTACTCCGACCAGGGCGTCCGCACGATCGTCGTCACGTGCACCAACGGTGAGCTCGGCGATGCCCCAGGCGGTATCAAGCCGGGCGAGGCCGGCCATGATCCTGCGGCGGTCGCCGCGACCCGTCTGGCCGAGTTGGACGCAGCCTGCGAGATCCTCGGCGTCGATGTCGTCGAGAAGCTCGGCTACCACGATTCCGGCATGGTCGAGTGGGAGTACAAGGACGATCCGAGAGCGTTCTGGAACGTGCCGATCGCGCAGAGCGCAGGGCGGCTCGCAACGTTGATCGAGCGCCACCGGCCGCAGGTCGTGATCACCTACGACGAGTTCGGCGGCTACAACCACCCCGATCATGTCCAGGCGAACCGGATCACACTCGCAGCGGTCGAACGCACCGGCATCCCGGCCAAGCTCTACTTCACCGCCAGGCGAGCCGGTGATTTCGAACGGCTACGGGTTCGGATGACCGAGCTCGGCGTCGACGTCGGCCCGCGACCGCCGATCGACGAGCAGCGTCTTGCTCAGATGCAGCTCGCCGCAGCCCGGATAACGACGACGGTGGACACGACCGGAGTGGCCGGCCGCAAACGTGACGCGCTGCGCGCGCATGCCAGTCAACTTGCCGAGAGTTGGCTGACGAAGATGCCCGAGTCATTGTTCGACGAGGTGTTCGGCGTCGAGTCGTTCATCCGCGACCACGACACCACCACCGCCCCGACACCGGAACTCGATCTGTTCGCCGGGCTGCGTTGACACGTCCGAGCGCAGCGCCGATGGTGGGCCGCCGCTCACGCCGGAGCTCCACGTGACCGTGGTCTCTTGGGGTTCGAATCGGGTGGGGACGGCAACGGATGAGGGCGGCCGGGGGGTATTCGTGGCTCGATGGTTTTGGTCATACTCATGACCATGTCGGAGACTCGATCGTTGGCGGAAGTGAAAGCGCATCTGTCGGAGTTGGTGGCGCGGGTCGGCAGCCATCACGACCGGGTGACGGTGACGGTGCATGGTCGGCCGGCGGCGATGTTGGTGGCGGTGGACGACATCGAATCGATGGAGGAGACGATCGCGCTGTTGTCGGATCGGGCCGCAGTTCGGGCGCTGGTCGAGGCGGAGGCTGAGTTGGCCCACGATGAGGGCGAGGACGCAGCGTCGTTGGAGCGAGCGATCCGGGCGCGTCGAGCGACGTCGTGACGGAGGCGACGTTCGAGCTGATCGTTGCGCCGATGGCTCGGCGTCAGTTGGCGGAGCAGTTGCCGCAGGCGGTGGCGTTCGCGGCCTACGAGCTCATCGTCGGCCCGCTGCTCGAGAACCGACACCGGGTCGGCAAGCCGTTGCATGCTCCGTTGGAGGGTCGTCACAGCGCCCGTCGTGGTACGTACCGGGTGATCTACCGGATCGACGATGCCGAACGGCGGGTGACCGTGCTCGGCGTCTTCGCCCGATCGGACGCCCACCGCTTCCCCTGAGCGGCCAGACGTTGTGTGGCCAAGCCGCCGCTCGTGCCGGAACGGACTGCCGAGCCGATCAACGGCTCCACGACGACGAAATGACTTTCGCGCACGTGCCGGTCGCCCGGTTCGACGTCGTGTCCCGCACCGTGTGAGCATCCCGGGCTGCCGCAGCAGTACTCGATGGGTGGAACGCCGTAGCTGCACGACGGGATGTTCGGGAACGCTGCGATCACGGGAAAGGGACCCAGGACAGTGGCTGGAACGGAGAAGGCACCGCTGAGCACCGAGGAGCTCGCCGCCCGATACGACGTGGAGCGGATCAAGCGCCTCACGACGGTGCGCGCAGCTACCGCTCGCTGCGCGACCTCGACGTCGACTTCGACGCCGACCCGTACATCGAGCCGCGGCATCGAGCGCGACGTGATCATCGAGGAGACCGACGTCGTCGTGATCGGCACCGGCTGGGCCGGGATGAGCACCGCGGCGTACCTCACCAAGCAGGGCGTCACCAACTACCGCATGCTCGACAAGGCCGGGGACTTCGGCGGCACCTGGTACTGGAACCGCTACCCGGGCTGCATGTGCGACGTCGAGTCGTACACCTACCTCCCGCTGCTCGAGGAGGTCGGCTACATGCCGACCAAGAAGTACGCGCACGCCCAGGAGATCTTCGAGTACGCCCAGACTGCTCGGGCGCCACTTCGACATGTACCCGCACGCGCTGTTCCAGACCGAGGCCACGGGCATGGCGTGGGACGAGGACGCCAAGCGGTGGATGGTCGCCACCGACCGCGGCGACCGGCTGGCGGCCCGCTTCGTCGTGATCTGCGGCGGCGTGCTGCACAAGGCGAAGCTGCCGGGCATCCCCGGCATCGAGACCTTCCAGGGTCACGTCGTTCCACACCAGCCGCTGGGACTACGACTACACCGGCGGCGCTCCCGAGGTGCCGATGGACAAGCTGCACGACAAGAAGGTCGGCGATCATCGGCACCGGCGCCACCGCCGTCCAGGCCGTGCCGAAGCTCGCCGAGGCGGCCGAAGCAGCTCTACGTGTTCCAGCGCACGCCGTCGTCGGTCAGCCCTCGCAACCAGCGCGACACCGATCCGGAGTGGTTCGCCGAGATGTCCTCGAAGCCGGGCTGGCACGAGGAGCGCATGGCGAACTTCATCGCGCATGACCACCGGCGGCAACCCCGAGGTCGAC
This sequence comes from uncultured Actinomycetes bacterium, assembly GCA_963754705.1. Lineage (GTDB taxonomy): Bacteria > Actinomycetota > Acidimicrobiia > Acidimicrobiales > Ilumatobacteraceae > JAWKHV01. Next base: position 272,462 of record CAVWGZ010000003.1, read on the forward strand.
CTCGTGCAGGACGGCTGGACCGAGATGTTCGCGGTCGACGTCAAGAAGGACCCCGGCGAGCGAGGAAGAGGCCGAGGCGCTGCAGGCGCTCGACTTCCAGCTGATGGACGAAGGTGCGCCAACGCATCGACGACATCGTCGAGGACCCCGCCACGGCCGAGGCGCTCAAGCCCTGGTACGGCGTCAGCTGCAAGCGGCCCTGCTACCACGACGACTACCTGCCGGCGTTCAACCGCGACAACGTGACCCTGGTCGACACCGACGGCCTGGGCGTCGACCGCGATCACCGAGAATGGCATCGTCGTCGGCGACACCGAGTACGCGGTCGACTGCATCGTCTACGCCACCGGCTTCGACTCGCCGAGCACCTTCTACACGCACCGCCTGGGATTCGACCCGATCGGCAGAGGACGGCGTGTCGCTGTCCGACGCGTGGGCGAAGGGGGCGTGGACCCTCCACGGCATCTGGACCCACGACTTCCCGAACCTGGCGATGAACAGCCACATCCAGGGCGGTCAGCACATCAACATCGCCTACGCAGCGACCAAGAACGCCGAGCACACCGCCTACACCATCCGCCGGGCGCTCGACGCCGGCGCCGTGGTCGAGCCCGATCTCGACGCCGAGGAGGAGTGGTTCCAGATCTGCATGTCGACCGTCGGCGCCTACGCCAAGTACTTCGCCACCTGCACGCCCGGCTACCTCAGCAACGAGCTGCAGATGCCCGAGGAACGCGACTCCCGGTCGGCCTGTTACATGCACAGCGCCGTCCAGCTCCGCGACATCTTCCGCGCCTGGCGTGATGACGGCTCGATGCGGGGCCTGAAACTGACGCCGTAGTCGACCCCTCTGTCGTAGGTGTCGCTCGTCGAGTCCGAGCCGATCCGCCATCGCCCGCTCGTCCCTTGTCCTCGCGCACGTGTGCACCTACAGTGAACGAGCGTACGTTCGTTAGGGCAACGGACGAGAGGGGAGCATGTGCCAATGGTGCAGGAAACAACGGGGCGGAGCACTCGCGCGAAGCGTCGGTCGGCGGGGACTCGCGCTGATCGTGGCGGCGGCGACGCTGGCGACGGCGTGCGGCTCGGACGAGGGGCCGACGTCCACCGAGGATTCGGTCACGACGCCGTCGGAGACCACGGCAACGGGGACCGAGGGTGAGGGCACAACCGGGGGCACGCTGATCGTCGCCGGTGGTCCCGATGTGCTCTACCTCGACCCGGCGGCCGCGTACAGCGCGGGCGACTACCAGATCCAGCGCTCGATCCTGCGCGGTCTGTTCGACTACATGCCGAGTGACGACGGCGTCGAGCGGACGACCCCGCAGGCGGACATCGCGACCGAGATCCCGACCGTCGAGAACGGCGGCATCTCGGCCGATGGCACGACGTACACGATCACGTTGCGCGACGGCGTGATCTGGAATGCGCCGTCCGGTGAACGGCCGGTCGTCGCCGGCGACGTGGTGCTCGGAGTGAAGCGGATGTGCAACCCCGTGCAGGGCTCTGCGGTCCGCAACTACTTCACGGCGACCATCGTCGGGTTGGACGAGTACTGCTCCGCTTTCGGAGAGGTGGCCCCTGACATCGAGTCGATTCGGGCGTATATCGAGGGCCACGAGATCGAGGGGGTCACCGCGGTCGACGACTCGACGGTGAAGTTCACGTTGGTCCAGCCGGCCAGCGATTTCACGAACATCCTCGCCTTGTCCCGCTTCTCCGCCCCGCAGCCGGTGGAGTACCTCGACTATCTGCCGGACAGCCCCGAGTTGCGTCAGCACACCATCGCCAACGGCCCGTACATGATCACCGAGTACGTACCGGATCAGCGGTATGTACTCGACCGGAACCCGACCTGGGATGCGGCGACCGACCCGCTGCGCAAGGCCTACGTCGATTCGATCGAGATCACACTCGGGCAGGAGCCCGAGTCCGTGTTCCAGCAGATCATCGCCGGGACGGTCGACATGCAGTTCGGGGAGACCATCGTGCCGACCAACGAGATCCCCGCGCTCGTCGCCGCAGAGGACGACCGGCTCTCCATCGTGGGTGACGGCTCGATCAACCCGTACGTCGTGATCAACACCTTGAGCCCGAACGAGGACAGCGCGTTCCAGAACGTGCTCGTCCGCCAGGCGCTCAACTTCGCGGTCAACAAGGAGGCCGTGCAGCAGATCCTGGGTGGTCCGACGCTCGCTGATCTGGCCTTCCACATCCTGCCTCCGCAGGTGCCGGGCTCGGTCGAGATCGAACCCGCTCGAGGTGCCCGCAGCCGGCGACGCGGCGAAGGCGAAGGAGATGCTGGCCGAGGCCGGCTATCCCGACGGCGTCGACGTCAAGCTGCTCTACTCCGACGAGCAGGAGGGTCGCAACCTGGCCACCGTGCTGCAGCAGGATCTCGGTGCGGCCGGCTTCAACGTCGAACTCGTCTTCGCCGGACGGAACGAGTTCTACGGCGAATGGCTGCTCAATGCCGAGGTCACCCGCGCCGGTGGATGGGACATCGCTGCGGTCACCTGGTACGCCGACTACCTCTCGGGTCGGGCCTACATGTCCCCGATGCTCGACGGGCGCGGCTACAACGGCGGATCGCCGAACTACGGCGCCTACAACAACGACGAGGTGAACGCGGCGATCGATGCCGCGGTGTCGGCGGCCACCCCCGAGGAAGCCAACGAACTCTGGGCCGAGGCCGACCGGCTGGCGACGATCGACGCCGCCTGGGTGCCGATCACGTTCACCAAGACGCCGACGTTGCACGGCGAGCGGGTCAAGGGCTTCGCAGTCCTCGCCCCACCACGAAACGGCGACTTCACCAACGTCTGGGTGGACGGATGATCAGTCCCGGCTGACGGGGTGGAGGAGGCTCGGGTCAACGGCGACCCGAGCCTCCATCGCCACCAGGTCGTCGACGGGCAGTACGGCATCGTCGACGCGCAGGAACAGCGTGACGTCCGCGTGCGGGGCGTCCGCCGATGGCGCGATCCAGGTTTTGACGCTCGCCGACTGCCGACCCCGCCGGTCGCCCCCAGCGCGGTCGCCGGCAAGCAGTGCGGCCAGGAGCCGCGCCGAAAAGCGCCCGGAGGCGAGTTGATAGGCCTCGGCCATCGCCTCGACGACCTGCGGCCCGGCGAGGATGTTGCCCTGCACCGCCCACTGGTCGCCGGCGATCCCGCCCGCCCAGGCGAAACACTCGGGCCCGGTGAACGAGGCAGCCTGACCGAGCGCGTCGACCACACCGAGCTGGCGATGGATCGCCTCCGGGTCGTCGGCGGTCAGTCGCGTCACGACCTCGTCGGCAGAGAGACCGTCGTGCAACGCAGCGAGGCCCTCGTAGCCGTAGCGCAGGTCGTGGAAGGCCTGAGTGGCGACGGCGCCGACACCACCGTTGCCCCACGGGACGTGCGCGCCGACGCACATCGCCTTGGATGCAACGGCCACGCCCCACTGCCGGGTCTCGCCGTCGAAGGCGACGATCGAGAAGGTCATGCCGACGCGCTCGCGGCCTGTTCGCGCAAGATGGCGAGGATCAGCGGGTCCATCTTGCCGGGGATCGTCCGCTCCTCGAAGTTGCAGGTACCCGACCATTCGCGCATCGCCGGCTCGAAGCCGCCGATGGTCGCGGGCGAGTACCCGACGGTCGCCAACGCGGCCGACACCTCCTCGAGCAACGGACCTTCGAGATCGAGCAGGGTCTCCGGGTCGGGACGCTCGAAGTAGAGGAAGTGGAGCTCCAGCAGGCGTGCGAGTTCGCCGACCGGCTCGACGTGGTCGTCCACCCGCAGGTCGGTCCCGATGTCGAGATTGCCTCCGTAGGCGGCACCCTCCTGCCAGATCGAGATCGCTGCCGACTCCAGTCCCCGGCGATCACCGCCGGCCGCCTGCCCGGCCTGCAGGCAGCGGATCAGACGTCGCCCGAAATGCCGTTCCTCGAGGTCGTAGGCCTCGACCATCGCGTCGATCACGTGCGGTCCGTCGAGCAGATTGCCTTGCGCGGTGAAGTGCTCGCCGCTCCGATGGCCTTTCCAATCGAGGCAACCCGCTCCGGTGTGGTTCGCCGTGTTGCCGAGGCGATCGACCACGCCCAGCTGGCGCTGATCGACCAACGGATCGGACGCGGTGAGTCGGGTCACGACCTCATCCGCGTCTGAGGCCCTCGCGCAGCAGCGCGAGCCCGTCCGGCCCGTAGGCGAGGTTGGCGAGTGCCTGGGTTGCGATCGCTCCGGTCTCGGCGCCCCCCCAGGGAACGGCGAAGCCGACTGCGAGACACTTCGATGCGACGGCGACCCCCCAGGATCGCGTCGCAGCGTCGAAGGCAACGATGGAAAACGTCATGATGGCTCCTGCGTGTCGAAAGCGACGATGAACCGAGAGTAGCGCTTGCGAACGAACGCTTGCTCGTCCACGGGTGAGCATCTAGATTTGCGGGGTGGATCTGCTGCAGGTGGAGGACCTGAGGGTCTCCTTCTTCACCGAGGACGGTCTCGTGCAGGCCGTGCGGGGCGTCGACTTCTCGATCCGAGCGGGGGAGACCGTCGGTATCGTCGGCGAATCCGGGTCGGGGAAGTCGGTTGCGACGCAGTCGATGGTCCAGCTCGTACCTGCGGCGCAGGTGGCCGGCCGGGCGATCTTCGAGGGCCGTGACCTGCTGACGATGTCGCCCCGCGAGTTGCGCGCCGTTCGCGGCGCGCGAATTGGCATGGTCTTCCAGGATCCGTTGTCGAGCCTGCACCCGCAGTACCGCATCGGGTGGCAGATCGAGGAGGCGATCCGTGCCCATCGGCGCTGTACCCGGTCGACCGCGCGTCGTGCTGCGATCGAGATGCTCGAACAGGTCGGCCTGCCTGACGCTGCCCGGCGGTCGAGGGATTTCCCGCATCAGCTCTCCGGCGGTATGCGCCAGCGGGTCATGCTCGCGATGGCGCTCGCGCTCCGTCCCGGGCTCCTCATCGCCGATGAGCCGACGACCGCCTTGGACGTGACCATCCAGGCTCAGATTCTCGATCTCATCGTGGGCATGCAGCGGGAGCACGGGACGGCCGTCCTGCTGATCACGCACGACCTCGGCGTCGTCGCCGAGGTCGCCGACCGGGTCCTGACGATGTACGCCGGACGCATCGTCGAACGAGCGCCGGTCACTGAACTGTTCGACCGTGCTCATCATCCCTACACCCTGGGCCTGTTGGAGTGCATGCCGGGCGCCGAGACGCGTGGTCGTTCGTTGGTCCCGATCCCTGGACAACCGCCGAGCATGCTGCAGGCGATCACCGGGTGTGCCTTCGCGGCGCGTTGCCGGCACGCGTCGGCAGCGTGTATGACCGAGTTGCCCCCCCAACAGGCGATCGGTCGCGAGCACCTTTCGGAATGCGTGCTCGTCGGCTCGACGGCGGGACGTCGGCCGGGCGCGCCCGCGACAGGCACGGGGGGACGGATCGACGTCGTGTCCCGTGCCGACGCCCCGGAGCAGGTGTCGCCGCTCGTCGAGCTGCGCGGCGTGACGAAGGATTTCGTCGGATCGCGACCCGGTCTGATCGGTGCTCGGCACGTCGTGCGCGCCGTCGACGGCGTCGATCTCGACGTGCTACCGGGCACCACCGTCGGCATCGTGGGCGAGTCGGGCTCGGGCAAGTCCACGCTCGCCCGACTGATGATCGGACTGATCGCCCCCACCTCGGGCACGGTCGAGATCGAGGGGGTCGACCTCGCAACGTTGAATCGTGCGTCGGGGAACAGCCTGCGCCGCGACGTCCAGATGATTTTCCAGGATCCATACGGGTCGATCAATCCGCGGCGCCGAGTCGGGTCGATCATCGCCGACCCGCTCGTGATCCACGGCGTCGATTCGGACACGGTGCGACCGCGGGTGCAGGAGCTGATGGAGCGCGTGGGGCTCAATCCCGAGCACTACAACCGGTTCCCGCACGAGTTCTCCGGTGGGCAACGGCAACGGATCGGCATCGCTCGGGCACTGGCACTGAACCCCAAGCTGATCGTGTGCGATGAGCCGGTGTCCGCACTCGACATCTCGATCCAGGCGCAGATCGTGAATCTGCTCCAACGCCTGCAGGCCGAGTTGCAGCTGACGTTCGTCGTCATCGCCCACGACCTGGGGGTGGTGCAACACATCGCCGACAGGGTCGCAGTGATGTATCTCGGCCGTGTCGTCGAGATCGCCGACACCGCAGCCCTGTTCGCCGATCCGCAGCACGCCTACACCCGGGAGCTGCTCGCCGCAGTGCCGAGCGCCCACCCGTCGGCGGCCCGACGAAACCGGGTGCCGGCACTCGACATGGCCTCGACGCCGACGTTGGGAGAACCCGGGTGATCCCGGCCGCGCCCGACCTTGGTGAGCCGCTCGACGCCGGCCCGGCACCGACGCATGCGGTCGCCCGCAGTCCCTTGCAGTTGGCATCGGCTCGGCTGCGACGCGATCGGGTGGCGATGGGCTCGTTGGCGATGATCGCCGCGTTCGTCCTCCTCGCGATCTTCGCTCCGGTGCTGGCCGGCCTCGCTGATCATCCGGTGAATCAGCAGTACCGCCAGCAGGGGCTGACCCCGACCGGGCTGCCTGCGCGGGCCGGGCAACGGCTTCTTGCTCGGCGCCGATCAACTCGGGCGCGACGTGATGGTCCGGATCGCCTACGGGGCGCGCATCTCACTGCTGGTCGGTGCCGCTGCGACGTTGGCAGCGGTCGGGCTCGGGACCATTGTCGGCCTCGCGGCCGGCTTCGTCGGGGGGTGGACGGATCGAGTGTTGTCCTGGTTGATCGACAGCACCCTGAGCCTGCCCTTCCTGCTGTTTGCGGTGTCGCTGGTGTCGTTGACCGGCCCTGGCCTCGGCGTGACCATCGGCGTCATCGTGCTGTTTTCGTGGTGTCCCGTTGCGCGGGTCATCCGGGGCCAGGTTCTGTCACTACGCGAGCGCGAGTTCGTCGAGGCGGCCCGTTCGCTCGGCGCCACCCGGGGGCGAATCATGGTCGTCGACATCCTGCCGAACGTCGTGGTCCCGATCATCGTCTACGGCACCTTGCTGATCCCCCAGGCGGTCGTCTTCGAGGCGACCCTTTCGTTCCTCGGACTCGGCGTCGCGCCGCCGAAGGCCACGTGGGGCACGATGCTCGCCGAGGGCGCCAAGCTGTATCGGGTCGCGTGGTGGCTGGTGCTGTTTCCGTCGCTCGCACTGCTCGCCCTGACGTTGGCGTTCAACCTGCTCGGGGACTCGCTGCGCGATGCGTTCGATCCGCGCGGGGGATCGATGCGAGCGAGGGAGAAGCGCCGATGACCCGCTTCGTCGCTCGCCGGATCGTCTCCGCGATCCTCACGCTGTTCGTGATCTCCGTGGTGATCTTCGTCCTCTTCTACGTCGCACCGAACGACCCCGCGCGGACGATCGCCGGTCCCCAGGCCAAGTTGGAGGTCGTCGAGCAGATCCGGCAACGGTTGGGGCTCGATCGACCGATCCTGGAGCGATACGGCACGTTCGCCCGCGGGCTGTTGCGAGGCGATCTCGGCTATTCGTACTTCAACCAACGGCCGGTGCTCGACACGATCATGTCCCGTGTCTCGATCACCGCGTCGGTCGCCGTCGGTGGCGCCGTGCTCTGGATGGCCGTCGGTATCCCGATCGGGATCGCTTCGGCCCGTCGCCCCGGCAGCTTCCTCGACAGGCTGGGGACGATCTTCGTGCTCACCGGGCTCAGCTTCCCGCCGTTCGTGTTCGGCTTCCTGCTCCTGTACTTCCTCTTCTTCCGCCTCACGCTGTTGGGGATCGAGTGGTTCCCTGCGGCCGGCTACGTCGGGCTGTTCGATGACCCGTTCCAATGGGCGCGGCACATGATCCTCCCGTGGATCTCGGTCGCGTTTCTCACCGCCGCCACCTATGCACGGCTGACCCGCGGGCAGATGCTGGAGGTACTCGGTGAGGACTACATCCGTACCGCGCGGGCGAAGGGGCTGTCCGAACGGCGGGTCGTGTACCGCCACGGCCTGCGCAGCGCAGTGACGCCCCTCGTCACCCAGTTCGGCCTCGACGTCGCGATCCTGCTCGGCGGCCTGGTCGTCACGGAGCAGATCTTCGGCCTGCAGGGAATCGGCAAACTGGCCGTCGATTCCGTCACCAAGAACGACCAACCCGTCGTCATCGGCGTGGTTCTGCTCGCGGCCTTCTTCGTCGTCGTCGCCAACATCATCGTCGACGTCGGCTACGCCTTCCTCGATGCCCGTGTCCGGGTCAGCTGATCTCCTCCAACGACAGGATTCGTTCAATGCTCGATGACTCGCTCAAGCAGCTCCTCCGAGGTGGCAACTTCGCCACGATGTCCACGCTCCTCGACGACGGACGGCCGGCAGCCCAGGTGATGTGGGTCGACTGCGACGACGAGCACGTCCTGATCAACACCGAGGTGCATCGGCGCAAGTTTCGCTCGGTGGTGCGCGACCCCCGGGTGACGATCTGCGTCTGGGAGCGCGAGAACCCATACGCGTACACCGAGATCCGTGGAACGGTCGTCGACATGGTCCACGGTGCCCCGGCCCGGGCGCACATCGACGAGCTGGCTCTGCGCTACTTCGAGCGGCCGTACGACCCAGCCGAGATCGAGTCCGAGCGAGTGATCCTCCGGATCGCGCCCAACCCCTGAGGGCTGCCGGCGCGGTCGCCGCGATCCGTTCGGGAAACAGCTCCGATCACCGTCGCAGCCTCGACGTCGCGAGCCCACGAGTAGCGTGACCGACCTGTGCCACGGCGACCGGGGATCCCAGCGCTCGCAGCGGCGGTGTCGATCGTCATCCTCGGCTCGTGCGCCGACGACGCACCGATCGAGGCTCGCGATCCGCGGCTCTCCGTCGTCCGCCTCGACGTCGAGGGCTGCGCTGCGACCCCGGCGCGAGCGGTTGCGGTGGTGATCGGAGCGGACTTGGTCGCGACGGTCGCCCACGCGATAGCCGGCGCCCCGCATCTGACCGTGACCGGTCCGACCGGGGCCGGCGTTCCCGCAATCGTGGTCGCGATCGACCCGGCGATGGACCTGGCGGTGCTCTCGGCGCCGGGCCTCGGGCTGCCCGCTCTCGAACTCGGCGCCGCCGCCGCCGGCCGGGCGAGGACCGTCACCTTTCCGGCCGACGAGGCAATCGTCGTTTCCGTGACGGTGCGCCGGCTGGTCAGGGTGGACACGTCGGACATCTACGGCGACGGAGACGTCAGCCGACCAGGCCTGGAACTGGCGGCAGCGGTGGTGCCTGGTGACAGCGGGGGCGCCGTGATCGGAGGCGACGGCCGGCTGGACGGGCTGATCTGGGCGACCAGCCGGATCGAGGGGGGCCGGGCGTGGGCGACACAGACCTCGGCGCTCACCCCGCTACTGCAGGCGTACGCACGTGGTGACGCCCCGCCGCGACTTCGTTGCCCGTGACCGGTGATCCTCAACCGCCGTCGCCGAGCAGCGCGGCGAGCGCATCTCTGGCGAAGTGCAACCCGTCCTGCATGCCCATCCGGTAGGGCGACGTGCCCTTGGCGGCGTTGTAGCGGAGCTCCTCATCGACCCGGGCCAACAGATTGCTCAGCCCGGTGGCCAGATCGGGGCCACCGTCGGCGACCTGCCGATGCTGATCGGCGTCGAGCGAGTTGCCGGGCGGCTCGATCATCGCGCTGCCTGATAGTCGGCGATCACCGCATCGAGCGCCTCGGGATCGAAGCCGGTGATCACGTGATCGCGGTAGTAGAGCCGGGGGACGACGACGTCACCGGCTCGCGCCTGCAACTCGGCGCGAGCCTCGCCGTCCTGGCGGACGTTACGGTCGTCGAACTCGACGCCCGCCGAGGTCAGGTACTCCCGAACTCGGCAACACTCTTGTCAAGTAGGGGTCCGGGCGTCGGTGTTGAGCGTGAACAGCACGATCTGGTCCATGGACACTCCTTCGTCGGTCGGTACCGACAGTAGCAGTCCCTCGACGTACGAACGCACGCTAGTTTGTCTCCTTGACTCCACCGTCTGAGGGGACAGGATGATCGAACGGGTGCTCGTAGCCAACCGCGGAGAGATCGCCGTTCGGATCGTCGACGCCTGCCATCGGCTCGGTCGGCAAGCGGTCGTCGCCCACAGCGACCCCGACGCCGGCTCACTGGCGGTCTCGCGGGCTGACGCGGCATGGCCACTCGGTGGGACCCTCGCAGCCGACACCTATCTCGAGATCGAAGGTTTGATCACCGCTGCGCGGAAGAGTGGCTGCGATGCGGTCCACCCCGGGTACGGCTTCCTCGCCGAGCGCGGCGACTTCGCCCGAGCCGTCACCGCCGCCGGGCTGACCTTCATCGGACCGCCGGCGGACGTGATCGACACGATGGGCGACAAACTGGCGGCGCGCAAGGCCGCCATCGCCGCTGGTGTGCCGGTGGTGCCGGGAACGACGGTCGAGCTCGAAGACGCGGCGGCGATCATCCGTTTCGGCGAGGAGCACGGCTGGCCGGTGGCGGTGAAGGCGGCCCACGGCGGGGGCGGACGTGGAATGCGAGTGGTCCACGCCCCGGCCGAAGCTGCCGACGCACTCGCCGCCGCTCAGCGCGAGGCAACGGCCGCCTTCGGGCGCGCCGAGGTGTACCTGGAACGGTTCCTCACCCGGCCTCGGCATGTAGAGGTCCAGATCGTCGCCGATGCCCACGGGCAGGTCGCCGCAGTCGGCGAGCGGGACTGTTCCATCCAGCGCCGCTACCAGAAGCTCATCGAGGAGGCGCCGGCCCCCGCCCTCAGCGAGGCAGTGCGGCGAGGGCTCGCCGACACCGCGGTCGAGCTGGCACGCGCCGTCGGCTATCGCAGCGCGGGCACCGTCGAGTACCTCGTCGAGGGCGAGGAGTTCTTCTTCCTCGAGATGAACACCCGCATCCAGGTGGAGCACCCGGTGACCGAGCTCGTCACCGGGATCGATCTCGTCGCCGAGCAGATCCTCGTTGCCGAGGGGCGACCGCTCTCGTTCGATCCGACGGCCGTCGTCACCAACGGCGCGGCGATCGAGATCCGGATCAACGCCGAGGACACGACCGGTGGGCGGTTCGTCCCCACGCCGGGCACCTTGGTGCGGTGGGAGTTGCCCACGGGCGACGGGGTGAGGGTCGACACCGGCTTCGTCGCCGGCGACGTGATCTCCCCGCACTACGACAACCTGATCGCCAAGGTCTCGGTATGGGGACCGGACCGCGACACCGCCCGACACCGGGCCCAGGCTGCGCTCGCCGCGCTGCAGATCGAGGGCGTGCCGACGACCGCCGCCGCGGCAGCGGTGATCCTCGGCCACCCCGACTTCGCCGCGGTGCGTCACTCGACCCATTGGCTCGAGGAACATGCAGTCGAGTTGTTCTCGGGTCCCGACCCGGCCGACACATCGGCCGGGACGGGTCGATCGGCGGAGGTGGACGTCGGCGGACGGTCGTACCGGATCCCTCGGTTCCCCGACGGCCTGGCCGGTGGCGGTGGCCCCGAGCCGGTCGCCACCGCAGGCGGTCCCGCCGAACGCGGCGCGGGTGGCAGGGTCCGAGCGGTTCGCAAAGGGTCGGGCCGCCTGATGGCGCCGATGCAAGGGACGATCATCAACGTCGCCGTCGGCGTCGGTGACACCGTCCAGATCGGCAGCGCGCTGGCCGTGCTCGAAGCAATGAAGATGGAGAACACCTTGATGAGCGATGTCGACGGAACGGTGGCCGAGGTACACATCGAGGTGGGCGCATCCGTGTCGCCCGGACAACTGCTGGTCGTGGTGACGACCGCCGAAGACGGTGCCCGATGAGCGCCTCGACCCCATCGTCGGTTCGCATCGATCGGGACGGCCGGGTTGGCGAAGTGGTCCTCGCCCGTCCTGACCGGCGTAATGCGTTGGACTACGCAGCCGTGCTCGAGGTCCTGGCTGCGCTCGGCGAGCTCGAAGCCGACGCCTCGATCCGCGCCGTCCTCGTCCGCGGGGAGGGACGGTCGTTCTGTTCCGGCGGGGATCTCTCCGAGTTCCAGCAGGGCATCACCACCTCGGCCTACGGCTTCCACGAGGGCGGTCACGGCTGGGCCGAGCTGATGAACGTCATCCCCCGGATGAGCACTCCCGTGGTCGCCGCCCCGCACGGCCATGCCCTCGCCGGCGGCTGCGGCATCGTCGCCGCCGCCGACGTGGTGATCGCTGCTGCAGGAACGGCGTTCGGCACCTCGGAGATCAAGATCGGGCTGTTCCCGATCGTCATCTACCCCACCCTGGCGAAGGCGATCGGCCCCCGTTGGGCTCGCGAGCTGGCGCTCACAGGACGGCGGATCGACGCCGACGAGGCCCAGCGGCTCGGCCTCGTACACCGTGTCGTCGCCGAGGCCGATCACCTCGGTGCGGCGCGTGAGGTCGCCGCCGAGATCGCCTCCTACGGGCGCCATGCGCTCGGCCTCGGTAAATGGTTCATGGGCGAGGTCGACGAGTTGCCGCGTGAGACCGCGACCTCGTTCGCTCGCTCGATCCGAGGTTCGTTCATGTCGACCCCCGATTTCGAAGAGGGCGTCGCGGCGTTCCTCGAGAAGCGCCCGCCGAGCTTCTGACCGGCGGGCGCTGCTCGTCAGTCCTCCCTCGTCACCGGGTGCGGCCAGGGGAGCGGGAGTGGTGCGGTGACGATCACGTTGGGGAACGCGACCATTGCGACCAACGGCGTCAGGAACCGGGAGACGGTCTGGAGATCGGCTGGCTCCCACGCCGTTGGCGGACGCAGCAGGAGATGCGATGCGCCGGCATCGGCCCATGACGTGACCAGCGCTCGATCGGCGTCGAGGTCGCCGCTCAGCTGGTCGATCGCCGGGACCACGAACTGGGTGGGATCGAGATTTTCGCGCCGCTCGGCGAGCACACTGATCCGCGGGTCCCAGACCTCGGCCGGCGCCAGGCCGGTGATCCAGTAGGGCACCTCGACCTGAGCCGGAGGTGGGGTGACCATCACGGCGTCGGGCGCCTCGTGCTCGGCGAGGCGAGCGGGTACGGTCCAGCGGGCACCTCGGTGACGAATCGGCCGTGCACCGAGCGCTCGCCGCACCAGGTCGACGTCCTCGCGGGCCGCGTCCGGGCCGAGCCCGGCCACGTCGGCCAGGACCACCACCCGACCGTTGCTGAGGTTGTCGACCACGGCGATCTCCTCGGCGAGGGTGAGCGGATGGTCGGCGCCCACCCGCAACCGAACGACCAGTCGGATCGCGGACGTCGCGGTGGCAACGGCCGCCGCCGTCGTGCACTCGGTGCCTCGCTCCCCACCGATCTCCACGGCGAACAGACCGTGTTGCTCGGCCGCTATCGCCCAGGCGGTCTCCGACCCGGCCGGTGCCACCAGTCCCAACCTCATCGTGCGACCTCCGTCTCCGTGCGAGTCGTCTGCGGTGCCGAGGGTTCGGCGATGTCGGCCAGCCGCGGGATCACGAGCCGAGCGAAGCGCTGCATCATCTGGTGAATCGTTGCCTGGGTCGCTCCCTCGATACCGATGCGCAGGACCACGTCGTCGACACCCGCCTCAGCTGTTGCCCGCATCCCGGCCTCGATTGCGTCCGGTGGACCGGCGATGACCGTCTCGACCACGCCGGCGAGTGCATCGTCGACGTTGCCGGAGAAGTTCATCTCGGCGTGCTCCTCGCCGGCGGCCACACCCCAGCCGAGGCCGGCGTAGATGATGTAGCTGGCACGGAACCAGTCGATCGCGACTTCGGTCTCGGCGTCGTCCATCGCCACCCAGGCATTGCGCAGCGCAGCGACGCGCGGCTTCGTCCCGCCCGGGCGACCCGCGTCCTCCCACGCCACGCGGTGGGCCGTGGTCAACGTCCGCACCAGCGAGAGCGGCAGCGCTCCCGAGAGCAGGATCGGGAGCCCGTGGCGGCCGGCGCGGCGCACACCGACCTCGGTCTGGGCGCCGAGCCAGACGGTGTAGTCGCCGTCGGTGTTCGCCCGCTCCAATCGTTCGAGGAGTTCCAGCTCGCGTGCCACCCGTTGACGCCGGGACACACCCTTGCCGTCGAATTCGACGTCGCGATAGCCGAGCCCCACGCCGAGATCCAACCGTCCCCCTGAACTCCTGCCGACAGCTCGCGTGGCGGCGACGATGCGGTCGGCGCCTTGGAGCGGGGCGAGCAGCATGCCGGTCGCGAGACGGAGCCGCGAGGTTGCCGCGAGGGCGGCGGACGCGGCGGGAAGCAGTGCCGGGCAATACCCGTCGTAGAAGAAGTGGTGTTCGCTCAGCCAGAGCGAGTCGTAGCCGAGTCGCTCGGCCTCGACGGCGTCCTCCACGAGTTCTCGATACGCGTGTACGTGATGACGGGGTGACGACACCGTCGATTGCAGGGTCCACAGACCGACACCGAACCGCATGCTCGAGCTCACCTCCGGATCGCTTGACTCGTCGTCGAGCCACACGTAGGCTTTCATGAACAAACGCTCGTTCGCAACCGCGCTGTTGACCCCTCCTGCGCTGGTTGATCGAGCCGATTCGGGGAGGGCGTGGCCGGTGGAGTTGAGTGTGCTCGCTGAGCGAGTCCCGCCGTCTGGTATTCGGGAGATCGTCAATCTCGTGCTCGCCCGGCCGGATGCCGGCATCGTCCGGCTCGAGATCGGCGAGCCCGATTTTGCCACGCCTGGCCACATCGTGTGGCGGCCGCGGCGGCGATCGAACGAGGTGTCGGCTACACCCAGAGCTTCGGCATCGCGCCGCTGCGCGAGGCGATCTGTGCGACCGCCTCGAGCGAATCGGTGGTCTGCGCTACGCACCGGACGAGATCGTCGTCGGCCAGGGCGGCGGTGCAGGTGATCTCGGCGGCCATGTTCGCGATGCTCGAACCGGGCGACGAGGTGCTCGTGCCCGATCCGGCGTGGCCGAACTACGAGATGCTGGCCCTGCTGCGCGGCGCCCGGCCGGTGCGCTATTCGATGCGGTCCGACAACGGATTCCTGCCCGATCTCGACGAACTCCGATCGCTCGTCACCGAGCGGACCCGGATCATCGTGGTCAACAGCCCGGGCAATCCGACTGGTGCAGTGTTTCCGGCCGAGCCTCGTCGAATCGATCGTGCGAGCTCGGCGAGGCCCGCGGTGTGTGGATCCTCTCGGACGAGGTCTACGACGAGCTCATCTTCGACGGTGAACCAGCGAACGCCGCCCAGTACGGGCGCGATCGACGTCATCGCCGTCTACAGCTTCTCCAAGACCTACGCGATGACGGGATGGCGGGTCGGGTACGCGGCGTGTCCCCGTTCGCTGGCCCGGCTGATGGGCACCATCCAAGAGCCGTTGCTGTCGTGCATCTCGGGGGTCAGCCAGCTGGCCGCGGTCGCCGCGCTCGAGGGACCACAGGACTGCGTGGCGACGATGCGCGAGTCATATCGGTCTCGACGAGACCTGGTCGCCGATCTGCTGCGCGACGGCGGGATACGCCAGCGTGCGGCCCAACGGCGCGTTCTACCAGATGGTGCCGCTCGCCCCTGGCGTCGACTCGCGCCTCGCCGCGCTCGATCTCGTCGACCACGGCGTCGCCACCGCGCCGGGCACTGCGTTCGGCGACATCGCTGGAGATCACCTCCGCGTCTCGCTCGCCGCCAGCCAGGAGTCGCTGCGCACCGGGTTCGATCGGATCGTGGCCTGGGCCGCCGCGACCGGAGCGCCGGCGTGCGCCTGGGGAGTGGAGGGTGATCGATCCGGGGGCGGCGATCCGGATCACCGGCGCTGCACAAGAGCTTCGGCGACCATGAGGTGCTGAAAGGGGTCGACGTCACGGTCTCGCCGGGCGAGCACGTCGTGGTCTTCGGCCGATCGGGCTCGGGCAAGTCGACGTTGCTGCGGACGATCAACCTGCTCGAGCAACCGTCGGCCGGATCGGTCGTGGTCTTCGGCAGCGAGTACGGACCCGGCCTGCCCGAGACCCAGGGGTCGCCGCGGGGCGGCAAGGTCGACCTCCGCCGCCAGGTCGGGATGGTCTTCCAGCAGTTCAACCTGTTCCCGCATCTGACCGCGCTCGACAACGTCGCTATCGCGTTGCGGCGGGTCAAGCGGAATGTCGAAGGCCGACGCTCGCGAGCGCGCTGCCCAACAGCTGCAGCATCGTCGGGCTGCTCGACCATGTCGGGAAGTATCCGAGCGAACTCTCGGGTGGCCAGCAGCAGCGAGTCGCGATCGCCCGCGCCCTCGTCGATGGATCCCAAGGTGATGTTGTTCGACGAGCCGACGTCGGCCCTCGATCCCGAGCTGGTCGGTGAGGTGCTGCAACACGATGCGGCATCGTCGCCGCGACCGGGATGACGATGGTCGTGGTCACCCACGAGATGGGTTTCGCCCGCGAGATCGGGGACCTCAACATCTTCATGGAGGACGGCTGGATCGCGGAGCAAGGCGGCCGCGGAGATCTTCACCGAGGCCCAGCGAGCCGCGCACCCGGGCCTTCTCGAGGCCGTGCTGTGATGCTCGCGCTACGACTTCGACTGGGGTGCGGTGTTCGACAACCGCGACCTGTTGCGCACCGCGCTGAAGAACACGCTGTGGATCGCGGCGGTCTCGATGGTCATCGCCACCGTGTTCGGTCTGTTGCTGGCGCTGATGCGCACGTCGAGCTTCAAACCGTTGGCATGGCTGGCGTCGCTCTACATCAACGTCATCCGGGGCATCCCGCTGCTGGTCCTGATCTTCTACGTCTACTTCGGCGTCTCGCTCTGGCTCGACATCAACTTCACCAATTTCCAGGCCGGCGTGATCTCGTTGTCGTTGTTCCACACGGCCTTCATGGCCGAGATCTTCCGGTCCGGTCTCCAGTCGGTGCACAAGGGCCAGCGTGAGGCTGCGTTGTCGCTCGGCATGACATCGCCCCGCGCCTTCACCACCGTGACCCTGCCGCAGGCCATCCGGGTGGCGATACCGACCGCCGGCAACGACTTCGTCGGGATGGTGAAAGACACCAGCCTGGTCGGTGTGATCGGCATCTTCGAGCTCTACCGGACGGGCCAGAAGCTCGTCAGCGACACGTTCCTGCCGTTCGAGGTCTGGACCGGGGTGGCCGCGCTCTACATCGCGATCGTGTTCGCGATCGACCTCGCCGTTCGCATCGGGGAACGGTTGCTCCGCCCGGGCCAACGGCTTCGAGGCCCGATCGCCGGGCGCCGCGCCCGGGCGATCAAGCAACTCGCCGATCGCGTCAGGACCACGCCACCTGTCGAGTCGACCCTCACGACCGCTGCCGATCCTTCGTGATCCGGCACCCGAGCTCCCCGCACACCCGGGCCGGCGACGGCCTCGTCCGGAAAGGAAGTCCCGCCCATGAAATCAACCAGGAAGCGGTCATTCGCCGTCGCCGCGATCATGGCGATGGCCCTCGTCGCCGGTGCCTGCTCGGGCAGCGACGACGACACCTCCGCCGACAGCACGAACGCCGACGCGTCGACGACGGTCGGCGGCGGCGGCGACACCACCGCCGCTGTCGCGACCGACTCGGCAGTGGAGGTCTCGACCGCCGATTCCGACGGCACATCGGTCCTCAACGACATCGTCGAGCGGGGAGAACTCCGGGTCGGCATGACCCTCCAGTTCGAGCCGGAGATGTATCTCGACGAGTACCGGCGAGCCCGCCGGCTACGACGTGGAACTGATGAAGCTGCTCGCGGAGGACCTCGGGGTCGAGCTGAAGATCGAGAACCAGGAATTCGACGCGCTCATCCCAGGACTGCTCTCCGGCAAATGGGACCTGATCTCGGTCGGCCTCGTGCCGCGACCGCCCCGTCTGCTCCAGATGTACTTCTCCGACTCCTACGTGCCCGTACGACCAGGTGCTGGTCGCCCCGGTGGACACCGACAAGGCCTCCACCATCAGCGCGTTCAACGCCTCCGGCGTGACGATCACGGCACTGCAGGGATCGACCGCAGCCGATCAGGTCACGAATCAGTTCCCCGACGCGACGCTGTCCGAGTTCCCGCAGCAGGACGCTGCGTTCCTCGAGGTCGCCTCGGGTCGGGCTGATGCCATCGTCGTCGAGAGCTACCTCGCCGAGCGCTTCATCCAGGCCAACCCCGGCCAGCTCGAAGTGGTCGACCTGGGCGCTCCGCTCCAGATCGAGTTCGGGGCCTACGCCCTCCCGCTCGGTGACGACGTGTTCCTCAACTACATGAACCGTTGGCTGCAGTACTACAAGAACAACGGGACCCTCGACTCGATCTACGACGAGGTCTTCGGCTCCGATCCGAACGTCGGCCATCTGGGCCCGCGGCTGAGCCGATCCAATCGGGTCATCCCGCCGGCTGCTTGTTTCCCCCGGCGGCCGGCCGGATGACCCACATCTCCTTCCCCCCTTCGCTGCCAGGAGGTATCGCGTCATGACCGTCAGCCTCGTCACAGGAGCCGGCTCCGGCATCGGCCGGGCGGTGGCGTTGGCCCTCGCCGCACGCGGTGACGCCGTGGTCTGCGCCGATCTCGACCTCGCGGCGGCGAGCGCGACCGCCGCTGAAGCAGGCGGCGCAGCGACCGAGGTCGGGGTCGACGTGGCCGACGCGGCGTCGTGCGACGCAGCCGTGGCCACGGCCGTCGCCCGTCTCGGACGGCGTCGACGCGTTCTGGTCTGCTGCGCCGGCATCGAGCTCGGCGGAGCCGCCGACCAGCTTTCCGACGACGTTTGGCAGCAAGGTGCTGGCCGTCAATCTGACGGGCAGCTTCTTCTGCGCCCGCGCGGCGGCACGGCCGATGATCGAGCAGGGGGACGGCGGGCGGATCGTTCTGATCGGTTCGATCAATTCTCAGATCGCCCTTGGCGGTCAGGCCGCGTACTGCGCCTCGAAGGGTGGCGTGCTGATGCTCGGTCGAGCCCTCGCCGTCGACTGGGCGCCGCACGGGATCACGGTCAACACCGTCGGCCCGGGTGTCGTCGACACCCCTATGTCGGCGCGGAGCCTCGCCGATCCAGATCGGCGGGCCCTGCTCATGTGCCGGACCCCGATCGGCCGACCGGCCGAACCCGCGCGAGATCGCCGCCCTGGTCGCCTTCCTGACCTCGGCGGAATCGAGCTATCTGACCGGCGCCTACGTGCCCGTCGACGGCGGCTGGCTCGCCGGATGAACCGTCTCCCCTGGAGGACATCATGACTGCCCGCTGCTGGGAGAGCTTCGAGATCGGCGATCGCCACGCCACGGAGGCGATCACCGTCACCGAGACCCACGTGGTCACCTGGGCCGGCCTGACCGGCGATTGGGTGCCGCTGCACGTCGACGCCGAATACGCGGCACACACTGTGTTCGGCCAGCGGATCGCGCACGGGCCGCTCACCCTTGGCCTGGCGTTGGGGCTCGGGACCCGCACCGGCATCTTCGGTGATTCGGTGATCGCCTGGCTCGGGCTCGACGAAGTGCGGCTGCCCAAGCCGGTCTTGTTCGGCGACACGATCCGCGCATCGATCGAAGTCCTCGAGCGACGAACCACGTCGAAACCGGGGCGAGGCCTGACCGTGCTCGGCTATGAGGTGTCCAACCAGCGCGATGAGGTCGTGATGACGTTTCGCAGCTCGTTCTTCCTTGCCATGCGGGCGGGCGACGGCGGCTGAGCGGGCGGTAGGCCACCCATGTTCGCTATACTAACGAACGCTTGTTCATAGCCGGAGAGGGACCGTGGCTGATTCGTTGCACACATCGTCAGAGCTCCATCAGGAGCTCCACCAACGGGTGACAGCGGCCCGACTCGGAGGGCCAGCGAAGGCGCGCGAGCGCGTCCAGGCCAAGGGACAGCTGCTCGTCCGCGATCGGCTGGCGCTGTTGTTCGACGGCGAACGCCGACTTCGAGGACGGCCTGCTCGCCCGGGCGAGCCGAGGGTTTGCCCGGCGACGCCGTGGTCACGGCTGTCGGGAAGGTCGACGGTCGGACCACCTGCGTCATCGCCAACGACTACACGGTGAAGGCCGGTACGTGGGGTCGGCGCACGTTCGAGAAGATCACGCGGATGCAGGAGCTGGCGGACCAGATCGGTGCCCCGCTCGTGTACCTCGTCGACGCGGCCGGCGCCCGGATCGATGAGCAGTTCGACAGTTACGCCGGCCGCCACGCCTGGGGCAACATCTTCTTCAACCTGGTCGCGTACTCCGGTCGCGTGCCGCAGGTGTGCGCCCTGTTCGGGCCGTCGCCGGCGGGGTCGGCCTACGTCCCCGCCCTGTGCGACCTGACGATCATGGTCCGCGAGCACGCCACCATGTATCTGGGTGCACCGCGTCTGGCCGAGATGGTCACCGGGGAGAAGGTCACGCTGGAGGAGATGGGCGGTGCCGACATGCACTGTCGCGTCTCCGGGCGTGGGCGACATGCTGGTCGAGAGCGACGAGGAGGCCATCGCCGCGATCCGGGTGTGGCTCTCGTACTTCCCGCCGACGTGGGAACAGCAGCCGCCGTTGACCACCGGGTGGGAACCCGGCGAGCACCGTTCGATCGTCGACATCGTGCCCGCCCGCGAGGACATCCCGTTCGACATGCAGGAGCTGATCGACGCGCTCGTCGACGAGGGCACGTTCTTCCCCTACAAGGACCTCTTCGCCCAGGAACTGATCACCGGTCTCGCCCGCCTCGGCGGGCGGCCCGTCGGCATCGTCGCCAACCAGACGATGCACAAGGCCGGCGTGCTGTTCAACGACTCGTCGGACAAGGCAACCCGGTTCATCTGGATCTGCAACGCGTTCAACGTCCCGCTGCTGTTCCTGACCGACATCTCCGGCTACATGATCGGCTCGGCAGTGGAGCGCGAGGGCATCATCCGACACGGCGCCAAGATGCTCTACGCGGTGTGCGAGGCGACGGTGCCGCGGATCGACGTCGTCGTGCGCAAGGCGTATGGCGGCGGCTACCTGGCGATGTCGGGCAGCCCCACCCATCCCGACGCGGTGCTCGCCCTGCCCACCGCCAAGCCGGCGCTGATGGGGCCGGAGGCGGCCGTCAACGCGATCCACTTCAACCGGGTGATGGCGATCGAGGATCTCGACGAGCGGGCGGCGTTCGTCGACGCCGAACGGGCCAAGTACGAGGCCGACATCGATGTGTTCCAGCTGGCCAACGAGAACGCGTTCGAGATCGTCGTACCCGGCGACCAGCTGCGTGCGGAACTGGTCAGACCGATTCCGGGTCTACAGCCGAAAGCCCAAGGTGCGCGCCGCCCGCCGCAACGGCATCGCTCCCGTCTGATGCCGATCAACGCCACTTCCGGGGGAGTTCCGATGTTCCAGATCTTGGACGAGACCGGCCGCGAGGTCGGCCCGGTGCCCGACGGCATCGGCGAGAACGTGTTGACCGACATGCTGCGGATGATGATCTTCGGCCGGTACATCGACCGGAAGGCGATCTCGCTGCAGCGCCGCGGCAAGCTCGGCACCTTCGCCCCGATGTCGGGCCAGGAGGCGGTCGTCGTCGCCAGCGTTGCCGCGCTCGAGCGGGAACGGGACTGGGTGGTGCCGCAGTATCGCGAGCAGCTCGCGATGCTCGCCTGGGGGCTCGATCTGTCGACCTACTTCCTCCAGCGACAGGGGCACCCGGTGGGCGCCGACCCTTCCTACCCACGGTCGCCTGTTCCCGCAGCAGGTGGCCCTCGCCGCCCACCTTCCCCACGCCGTCGGCGTCGCCTGGGGGATGCGGCTGAAGGGCGAGGATTCCGTGGCGATCTGCTTACTTCGGCGACGGTTCGAGTTCGGAGGGCGACTTCCACGAGGCGCTCAACCTCGCGGGCGTCGCAACGGGCCCCGGTGATCTTCGTCTGTCAGAACAACCAGTGGGCGATCTCGACGCCGGTTCACCGCCAGACCGCGGGTGTCATCGCCGACCGGGCCGCCGGCTACGGGATCGCCGGGCTGCGTGTGGACGGCAATGACCCGCTGGCGATGTTCGCCGCGACGCGCGATGCCCGTGGCGCGCGCGGTCAAGGGCGAGGGCCCGACGCTGATCGAGGCGCGTCACGTACCGACTCGGGCGCGCACACGACGGCCGACGATCCGACGCGCTACGTCGACGCAGCCGAAGAGCAGGCCTGGGTGCCCCGAGATCCCTTGATCCGCTTCCGGGCCTGGATGCGGAACACCGGACGCTGGGACGACGACGCCGAGGCGTCGACGCGAACGGTGGTGCGAGGCACAGATCGAGGCTGCGGTCCAGGGCGTGGCGGCCGTCGGTCCTGCCGACCCGCGACGATGTTCGACAACCTCTACGCCGACGAGCCGCTGACGTTGACTCGCCAGCGTGAGCGAGATGCTCGGGTTCGTGGCGCTCGACGCGGGAAAGAGGGCCCACTGATGGCCGAGATGAGCATGGTCGAGGCGATCTGCTCGGCGCTCGCCGACGAGATGGCGCGCGACGAGCGAGTGATGGTGCTCGGCGAGGACGTCGGCAAGTCGGGCGGGGTGTTCCGGGCAACGGACGGGTTGCAGCACACGTTCGGCGTCGAGCGGGTCGTCGACATGCCGGTGTCGGAGGCCGCGATCGTCGGGGCGTCGATCGGCCTGGCCACCGCCGGCTTCGTGCCGGTGGCCGAGCTGCAGTTCCTGGGTTTCAGCCTTCAGGCGTTCCACCAGATCGGCCACCAGCTCGCCCGCTGGCGATACCGCACCAACGGCCGCTATCACGCCCAGGTGACGCTCCGCGCGCCGTACGGCGGCGGGGTGCGCACCCCGGAGCTCCACTCCGACGGTTTCGAGGCGATCTTCGCCCAGATGCCGGGGCTGAAGATGGTCGTGCCGTCGACCGCAGCCGACGCCAAGGGGATGTTGCTGGCGGCGATCCGCGATCCCGACCCCGTGCTGTTCCTCGAGCCGCTGCAAGGGGTATCGGCTGGTCCGCGACGAGGTGCCCGACGGCGACGTGGTCGTTCCGCTCGGGCAGGCCCGCACGGCGCGGGCGGGCACCGACGTCACGGTCATCACCTGGAGCGCGATGACCCAGGTAGCGCTCGAGGCGGCGGAACTGGCCCGGCCAGGAGGGGATCGAGGTCGAGGTGCTCGACCTGCGCAGCCTGGTCCCGCTCGACGTCGAGGCGATCGCGCGAGGCCGTGAGTCGGACCGGGCGGGCGATCGTGCTCCAGGAGGCGCCGCTGACCGCCGGCTTCGCATCGGAGGTCGTCGCCGTTGTCCAAGAGGGCGCCTTCTTGCACCTGGCGGCCCCGATCATGCGGGTCTCGGGCTATGACCTGCCCTATCCGATGCCGCTGGTGGAGGACCATTACGTGCCGTCGGTCCACCGGGTCCTGACGCGCGATCAAGCAGACCGTGGGGTTCTGAGCGATGGCCTACGAGTTCCGACTCCCCGACATCGGCGAAGGTCTGACCGAAGCCGAGATCGTCAACTGGCTGGTCGCCGTGGGCGACCACGTCACCGAGGACCAGCCGTTCGTCGAGATCGAGACCGACAAGGCCGTCGTCGAGATGCCCTCGCCCGCCACGGGAACGGTCACCCGCCTGGGAGGTGCCGTCGGCGACGTGATCCCGGTCGGCGGCGTGCTGGTCGTGATCGAGGACGGTGTCGACAGCGGCACGCCGGCAGCCGCCTCGGCGTCGCCGACGGCCTCGATCGCTCCGGCGGCACAGGCCCCTCAAGCGGCACCGGCCCCTCCGAGCGAGGTGGGTCGGCGCCCGGCGGCGACCCCGGCGACGAGGGCCCTCGCTCGTCGTCTGGGTGTCGACCTCGCCCTCGTCAGCGGCAGCGGGCCCGGTGGCCGGATCCTCGACGCCGACGTGACGGCGGCCGTGGTGGACAGCCCCGCAGCCCCGCTGCCCGCCCCCACCGTCGACGAACCCGTCACCCGCCCGATCACCTCCCGCCCTGCCGGCAGGACGACTCCGGTCGGAGCCGGGGATCGGATCCCGCTGCGCGGCATCCGCAAGCGGACCGCCGAGACGATGACCGCCGCCTGGCAGTCGGTCCCGCACGTGGACTCGTTCCACGAGATCGACGTCACCGAGCTCTTCGCACTGCGGGCCCAGCTCAAGCCGGTCGCCGCCGAGCGCCAGGTCGAGCTGACCCTGACGGCGTTCTTCGTCAAGGCCACCGCGCTCGCGCTCGTCGACCATCCGATCCTCAACGCCAGTCTCGATCTGGCGGCGGGCGAGATCGTGCTCCATCCGGCGCGCCACGTCGCGGTTGCCGTCGACACCCCCGACGGCCTCGTCCTGCCCGTCGTTCGGGATGCCGACGCCAAGCCTGTGCTCGAGATCGCCCGCGACCTTGCCCGGCTGGGCAACGCTGCCCGCGATCGCCGCCTGACACCGGCCGAGATGAGCGGGAGCACGTTCACCGTCTCCAACCACGGCGTCTTCGGCGGCTGGTTCGGGACCTCGCTGGTCCACGGCTCGGAGGTCGGCATCGTCGGCTTCGGCCCCGCCCTGAAGCGTCCGGTGTTCGACGACAGCGAGCGCATCGTCGCCCGGCGCATCCTGGTGATGAACGCCGCCGCCGACCATCGGGTCGTCGACGGTCGCGACATCATCGCCTTCTGCGTCGCTCTTCGCCGCCGGCTCGAGGCACCGCTCGGCCTGCTGCTCGAGGACGCCTGAGTGGTTGCCGGCGAGATCGCCCAACCGGTCCAGGTGATCGTCCTCGGCGGAGGGCCCGGTGGTTACACCGCCGCGGCCCGGCTCGCCGAGCTGGGTCGGCAGGTGGTGCTCGTCGAAGCCGCAACGCTGGGCGGCACGTGCCTGAACGTCGGATGCATCCCGTCGAAGGCGATCATCGCCCTCGGTCACGACCTGCACCGGGCGCAGCACCGGATCGGATCCACCACCGGTCTCACGGGAGCCGTCGACGTCGACCTGGCGGCCGGTCAGCTGTGGAAGCAGGGGATCGTCGACCGGCTCCGCAACGGGGTCGCCCAACTGCTCGGCCGGGTCGAGGTGGTCGAGGGCACGGGGCGGTTCATCGGACCCGATCGGATCGCCGTCGAGTCCGCCGACCACGTCAGTCACTACCGCTTCGAGCACGCCGTGATCGCGACCGGTTCGCGCCCGATCACCCTTGCGTCGCTCCCGGTCGACGGTCATCGGATCGTCGACTCCACCGGCGCCCTCGCCCTCACCGAGGTGCCGACGGCGATGACGGTGGTCGGCGGGGGGTACATCGGCGTCGAGCTCGGCATGGCGTATGCGATGCTCGGGAGCCGGGTGACGGTCGTCGAGCTCACCGACCGGTTGCTCGCCGGCTTCGACGCCGACATCGTGGCGCCGGTGCGGCGCCGGATGGACGAACTCGGCATGGCGGTGATGACCGGTTCGGCGCGTCGTTGGCGATGACGGCTCCCATGTCCTCGTCGAGCGCAACGGAACCAGCGAGCGGCTCGCCGCCGACGTCGTTCTCGTCGCGGTCGGCCGGCGCCCCAACACCGACGATCTGCAGTTGGAGGACGCCGGCCTGGCGACAGGTGGCGGTGGTCTCCTCGCCGTCGACGGACAGTGTCGGACGGCCGCGGGCCGGATCTTCGCCATCGGCGACGTCACGGCGGGTCCGGCGCTCGCCCACAAGGCGACGGCCGAGGCCGTGGTCGCGGCCGACGCGATCTGCGGACTCCCGTCAGCCGCTGACCAGCTCGTCCCGCTCGTGGCGTTCTGCGACCCCGAGCTCGCCGCCGTCGGAACGGGTGAGGACGAGGCCAGGGCCGCCGGGATCGAGGTCGTGGTCGGCAAGGCCCGTTTCGCGAACAACGGCCGGGCGCTCACGCTCGATCAGCCCGACGGCCTGGTGAAGGTCGTGGTCGAGTCCGCCACGGGGATCGTGGTCGGCGTCCAGATCGTCGGGCCCTCGGCCTCCGACCTCGTCTCGGAAGCTGCGATCGTGGTCGAGTGCGGCTTGCTCGCGCAGGACGTCGCCGGGACCGTGCACCCGCACCCGACGCTCGCCGAGACGCTGCACGAGGCGGCCGCAGCGGCGGTTCGGCGCCTCGCCCAACGTTGACGGACAAACGCTCGTTCGTTACGTTGATCCGGTGACCGAGCCGACGCTGACGACGCAGAACGCCCCCGAACCACGCGGGCCGTACCCGCACGCCCGAATCCACGACGGACTCGTCTGGGTCACCGGTCAGATCGGCCGCGACCCGTCGACGGGAGACTTCGTCACCGGAGGCTTCGGACCCGAGTTCCACCAGGCGATCCGCAACCTCGAGGCAATCCTGGTGGAAACAGGGAGCAGTCTCGCTCGTGTGATTCGCACCGAGGTGCAGTTCGTCGACGAGGCTGATCTCGACGAGATGAACGCGATCTGCGGTGAGTGGTTCCCGGCTCCGCAGCCGGCGCGTACGAGCTATGGCGCAGCGTTCCTCTGGAAAGGGGCGCGGGTGCAGATCAGCTGCGTCGCAGCCGTCGTTCCGGGCGCGTCGGCGTGATCGTCCGGCTGAGTGACCAGCAGGACCGGTTCGAAGATCGCAACCCGATCGTCATGCGAGGTCTGCTCGGGCGGGAGCGGAACATCGAGAGCATCTCGATGACCTGGATCCAGATCGCCGGTCGCCATGCCCGTCTCCGGACCGACGAGGCCGACCGGACCTACGTGATGGTCGCCGGTCACGGCAGCTTCCAACTCGGTGTCGAGGACGTCGAAGCGGTGGGACCGGGGGACGTCGTCTTCATCCCGCGCGGCACGCCGTACGAATTCGAGGGACACTTCACCTATCTGGTGATCAACACACCGGCGTTCAGCGAGGGGAGCGACATCTACCTCGACTGACAGCGGTTGACGCTGCCGAGGTCGAGGCGTAGCGTTCCCACGAACGATCGCTTGTTCGTCTGGCCCGGTGATGGAGGACATGATGGCAGCAACGACACCACACATGGCGGGCATCGAGTCCCTCCAGCCACTCGATTCGCGATACGTCGACGTCGAGTCGCTGCCCTGGAAGCCGACCCCGGCTGCGGGCATCGACATGAAGGTCCTGCTCGAGGACAAGGAGACCGGGCTGCTCACCGCGTTGTTCCGGTGGCAGCCGGGCACCTACCTCGATCTCCACGAGCACATCGAGATCGAGCAGAGCTTCATCCTCGAAGGGTCGATCGAGGACGTCGAGGGGACGGCGACGGCCGGCAACTTCGTCTGGCGCCCGTGCGGTAATCGTCACGAGGTGAGGTCCGCCGACGGATGCCTGTTGATCGCGTTCTTCTTGAAACCGAACCGGTTCCTCGCCGGCCCGGCGTCCGGGCAGAACCTCGAATGAGCGGATCCGGTCGTGAGTGATCTGCCGTCGAGTGCCCTGATCCAGGAGGAAGGACCGCGGGAGGGGTTTCAGATCGAGCCCCGCCAGATCCCGACGGCGGACAAGATCCGCTTCATCGAGTCGCTCGCCCAGACCGGGCTGACCAAGATCGACTGTGTGTCGTTCGTCAGCCCGACGCGGGTGCCGGGGATGGCCGACGCGTTCGATGTCGCCACCGGTATCGCCAAACGACCGGGCGTCACGTACACCGGACTGTGGTTGAACACCAAGGGCCTCGAGCGAGCGCTGCAGACCCCGCTCGACATCGTCGGAGCGATCCGGGTCACCGCGTCGGAGCAGTTCGCTGTGGCCAACACGGGCATGGACCTCGAGCGCACGCATGTCGAGCAACGCGCCTGGCTCACCCGTTACCGGGAGGCCGGCGTGGTCACGAAGTGGGGCTACGTGATGACCGCCTTCGGTTGCAACTACCAAGGGGTGGTGCCGGTGTCCGACGTCCTCGCGCGGGTGGCCGAGATCCTGGATCTGGCCGCCGAGTTCGAGGTCGACCTCGACTCGGTGTTCCTCGCCGACACCGTCGGTTTCGCCGATCCGAGCAGCATCGAACGGGTCGTCGGGGCGGTCCGCGAGCGTTGGCCCGACCTCGAACTCGGCCTGCATCTGCACGACACCCGCGGGCTTGCAATCGCCAACGCCTACGCCGCGCTGCGCCTGGGCGTGCGCCGTTTCGACTCGACGTGCGCCGGCCTCGGCGGGTGTCCGTTCGCTGGGCACGCCGGGGCGGCCGGCAACGTGTGCACCGAGGAGCTGGTCTTCCTCTGCGAGCAGCTGGGTATCGAGACGGGGGTCGACCTGGAGGCGGTGATCGAGTGCGCGCGGATGGCGGAATCGATCGTGGGTCATCCGCTGCCCGGCAAGCTCACCCGAGGGGGAAGCCTTCGTCAGGTGCGCAGGCAGAGTTCGTGAAGCTGCAGTTCAGGAAACGTGTGTCAGAACTAGGCTCCACCCCGTGAGGAACCCAACAGCGGCGGCGAAGTCGAAGTCCTCGAACGGCGGCGCCCGACCGAAGGTGTCGACGGCCGAGCTGATCCGGACGGCCGCCATCGATTTGTTCTACGAGCACGGTTACGAGGCGACAAGTCTGCGAGCGGTCGCCACCGAGGTCGGGATCCAGGTCGGCAGCCTCTACAACCATCTGGCTTCCAAAGAAGACCTGCTGTTCTCGATCATGTCGAAGATCATCGACGACTTCCTGACTGCGCTCGACGTGAAGCTCAGCGGGGTCGAGGGTTCGATGGACCGGTTGAAGACCACGATCGACGTGCACGTGCTGTTCCACACGTCGAGGTCGCGCGAGGTGTTCATCGGCAACTCGGAGCTCCGAAGCCTCTCGCCGGCGCATCGGCGCAAGGTGGTCAAGCTGCGTGACGAGTACGAGCAGCGCTTCGTCGAGATCATCGAACAAGGTGTCGACGACGGCACGTTCAAGGTCGAGGACCCGAAGTTGGCTGCCTGGGCGATACTGGCGATCGCGACGAGCACGTCGACTTGGTACAAACAAGGCGGCCGATTGCAGCTCGAGGCCATCTCGGGCTTCTACACCGACTTCGTGCTGCACGGCATCTCCAGCTGATCCGCCGGGAACGATGATCGACGCCGGGCGACGTTGACCCCCGCTCTTCCTGTCTGGGAGAGTGTCGGACGAGCGTTCGTTCGCAAGACCCGGACGTGAACAGCGACGCCGGACACCGGTGTCGACCAACAAGGGGGATCAATGCGTCATCGGAAACGACTGCGCAGTACCGCTATCGGTGTGCTCGCGGTGCTCGCGGTATTCACTGCGGCGTGTGGGAGCGACGACGACGGCGGTGCTGCCGACGTCGAGTCCTCCGACACCACCGCGGCGGCTGGGGCGGAGGAATCGGACACCACGGCTGCGGCGGGCGAGACGGCCGCTACCGGCGGCACCCTGATCGTCGGCAAGAGCTTCGACCTGAAAACGCTCGACCCGGGACGGCAGTTCGAGACGACCGGGGCGATCATCGTCCCCGCGATCTACGACACGCTGCTGACCTTCGTCGACAACGACGTGACCACGCCCGTGCCGAGCCTCGCCGAGAGCTGGGAGGTGAACGATGATGCAACCGAGTTCACCTTGACGCTGCGGGCCGATGCCACCTTCTCCGACGGTTCGCCGGTCACGGCCCAAGACGCTGCGTTCTCCCTCAACCGCGTCCGCGAGCTCAAGGGCAACGGCTCGTTCCTGATGGACGGCGTCACCGCCGAGGCGGTCGACGACGCAACGTTGAAGTTGACGAGCGAGAAGCCGAACCCGGCCCTGCCGCGGATCCTGCCGACGCCCACCCTCGGCATCCTCAACTCCGAGGTCGTGCATCGCCAACGGCGGGAACGCCGATGTCGGTGCGGACTCGTCCGACACTGCCGAGGAGTCGCTGAACACGGCGTCGGCCGGTTCCGGTCCGTACCTGCTCGAGAGCTTCAGCGTCACCGACGAGACGATCATCGTCGCCAACCCCGACTACTGGGGTGACGAGCCGGCTGCGTTCGAGCGCATCGTGTTCCGGAACATCGAGGCCGCCACCCAGGCGATCGACATCCAGAACGGGAACGCCGACATCGCCGTCGATCTCGCCAGCGACCAGCTGTCGACGCTGCGTGGCAACGACGCGATCGAGATCGTCGAGTCGGCTTCGCCGGCGATCTGGTTCTTGTTCGCCAACGCCAACCCGGAGGTCTCGGCGATCACATCGACGCCCGAGTTCCGCGAAGCCGTTCGCTACGGTCTCGACTACGCGGGCATCCTGGAACTCACCGGCGAAGGCTCCGTTCAGGCTCCCGGAGTGATCCCGACCACGTTCCTCGGTGCTCTCGACCCGTCGAAGGCAGTCGTCCGTGACGTCGCCAAGGCGACTGCGGCCGTCGAGGCGTGCGGCTGCGCAGGCACCGAGATCAAGCTCGAGTACCCGAGCGACTTCACCGCCAACGGCTTGTCGTTCGGACCCATCGCCGAGCGAATCAAGGCGAACCTCGACGAGATCGGCCTCAACATCTCACTCGTCCCCAGCCCGATCGGGCCTGCGCTCGAGAACTACCGGGCCGGCACCGAGGAGATGGGTCTGTGGCTGTGGAACCCGGACTATCCGGATCCCCAGGACTACCTCGTGTTCGGCCCCGGTGATCTCGTCGGACTGCGCACGGGCTGGGCCGAAGGTGCGGCCCCGGAGATCGAGGCGGTCGCCGATGCGGCGGCGACCACGGTCGACGACGCCGAGCGCAAGCCGCTGTACGAGGAGTTCCAGGAGATGCTCAACGTCGACGGTCCCACCTTCCCGTTGTTCCAGCCGACCATCGCGATGGTCGTCGGTCAAGGACAGCGTTTCGAACGTGCTGTACCACCCGACGCTGCAGCTCGACGTCCGCGGGCTGAAGCCCGCCTGAGGCACGGACCGGCGACTCGTCAGTGAACGGTTTCTCCCTCTTCCTCGCGCGTCGCCTGTTCGTCTCGATCCTGCTGTTGCTGGGGATCACCTTGGTCAGCTTTGCGCTGACCCAGGTGGTCCCCGGCGATCCGGCTGCGGCCAATCTCGGGCAACGAGCGATCGAGGACCCCGAGGCGGTCGCTTCGTTCAATCGCAAGTACGGGCTGGACAAGCCCGTGGTCACCCAGTACACGACCTACCTTTCCAAGCTGGTGAAGGGCGATCTCGGGCTCTCTCAGCAGAGCCGTCGTCCTGTGCGCGAGGACCTCGGCGAGTTCGTTCCGGCGACGCTGGAACTGGCAGGCACCGCCGTGGTCATCTCGCTCGTCGTCGGCGTCGCCCTCGGGACGCTGGCGGCACTTCGCCGGGACCGTCCGCTCGACAACGTGTTACGTGTGGTGTCGCTCGGGGGTGTTTCGATGCCGCTGTTCTGGCTGGCGCTCACTGCGCTGTACCTGTTCACGTTCAAGTGGCGCATCTTCCCGGGCACCGGTCGGCTCACCCCGGGTGCTACCAAGCCCCCCGACATCACCGGGATGTACACGATCGACGCTGTGCTCGACGGCGACTGGGCGACGGCCAAGGATGCGTTCATGCACATGCTGCTGCCGGCGTTGGTGCTGGCCTCCTATACGATTGGTCTGCTGACCAGGTTCACCCGGTCGGCCGTGCTGGAGGTGCTCAACAACGATTACGTCCGAGCGGCGATGGCCAAGGGCCTGCCCACCCGCACGGTCGTGGTCCGTCACGTCCTGCGGGCCGCCCTCGTCCCGATCATCACCGTCGCCGGCGTCACGTTCGCCAGCCTGCTCGCCGGCACCGTGCTGATCGAGAAGATCTTCGCCTGGCCGGGGATCGGTACCTACGCCTACCGCAGCGCGTCCTCGCTCGATCTGCCGGCGATCATGGGCGTCAGCCTGTTCGTGGCCGTGGTCTACATCGCGCTCAACCTGCTCGTCGACGTCTTGTACGGCGTCATCGACCCCCGGGTCCGTGCCCGATGAGCCAGCAGACGGCCCGAGATCCGGTGTCGGCGTCGCCGGTCGAGGTCGCACTGACGGCACGGCGGCGCGGGTCACGCAAGCGGCGAGGTGCGGCGTGGCGGCGGCCCCTCGCCCTGATCGGGATCGCGATCGCCGGCTTCTGGCTGTTCGTGATCGTCTTCGCTCCGTGGATCGCTCCCCACGATCCGCTCGCCCAGGATTTCCCGCGGCTCACCCCCCCGAGTGTCGACCACTGGTTCGGCACCGACGGCCTCGGCCGCGACGTGTTCTCCCGCGTGCTCCACGGGGCGCGGGTGACCATCCCGCTGGCGGTTCTGCTGGTCACGCTCGCGCTCGTCATCGGCAGCATCGCCGGCGCGATCGCCGGCTATCTCGGCGGATTGGTCGATGGCGCGATCATGCGACTCACGGATCTCGTGTTCGCCTTCCCTGGGATCATCCTCGCCATGGCAGTGGTCGCTGCGCTCGGGCCTGGACTCCGCAACGCCGTGTTGGCGGTGGTCGTCGTGGCCTGGCCCTCGTACGCGCGGGTCGTCCGCAGCCTGGTGATGACGTTCCGCAACGCCGACTTCGTCGCCGCGTCGCGCCTGCTCGGAGCGTCTCGAAGTCGAGCCTTGCGGGTCGACGTGATGCCCAATGTGTTCGGTCCTGTGCTGGTGCTCGCGACCCTCGAACTCGGCAACGCCCTTTTGCTGCTGTCTGGGCTGAGTTTCCTCGGTCTCGGTGCCCGCCCACCATCGGCGGAGTGGGGTGCGATGGTGGCCGACGGGGCCCGGACGTTCGACCGCTGGTGGATCGGTGTGATGCCGGGTCTCGCGATCCTCAGCGTCGTGATGGCGTTCAACTTCCTCGGTGACAGCCTGCGCGATGCGCTCGACCCTCGGGTGACGCGGGCGATGGGGCCGGAGGCTGCGTGAGCCTGCTCGAGATCGAGGACCTGCGGATCGAACTCCCCGGTGCGCCGCCGGTGGCCCTGGTCGACGGGGTCAGCCTCGAGGTGAGCGAGGGCAACGTCGTCGGGGTCGCGGGGGAGTCCGGCAGCGGCAAGACCCTCACCGGCCTCGCCGCGCTGGGATTCGTACCCGATCGGGCGATCGCCACCGGTGCGGTCCGGTTCGACGGGCGTGACGTGTTGACGATGAACCGGCGCCGGCTCCAGCGCCTGCGCGGTAACGACGTGGCGATGGTGTTCCAGGACCCGATGACGGCGATGCACCCGATGCTGTCGATCGGACGGCAGCTCACCGAACATGTCCGCGTCCACCTCGGCATGTCGCGCAAGGCAGCGCGCGCTCGTGCGGTGGATCTGCTCGACCGGGTGAGGATCCCCGATCCGGACCAAGCGCTGGAACTCTTCCCGCACCACTTCTCCGGCGGCATGCGCCAGCGGATCGCGATCGCCGGCGCGCTGGCGTGTGAACCGCGACTGCTGGTCGCCGACGAGCCGACCACCGCACTCGATGTCACGGTGCAGGCCGGGATCCTGCGTTTGCTCGACCAGCTCCGCCGCGAGACCGGGATGGCGATCCTGCTGATCAGCCACGACCTCGGCGTGGTCTCGGCGCTGGCAGGGGAGCTGTTGGTGTTCTACTCCGGTTCGGTGGTCGAGCACGGGACGACTCGCGAACTGCTCCAAACCCCGCGGCACCCCTACACCCGCAGCCTGCTCGACTGCCTTCCCGATCCGACGACGGCGGGCCGCCCGCTGGCCGTGATCACCGGTGAGCCGCCGGCACCCGACGCCCGCCCGGACGGTTGCGCCTTCGCCCCGCGGTGTGCATTCGTCGCCGCGACGTGCCTGGTCGGTCGCCCACCGCTGGTCACCCTCGGGGAGGGCGGCCGGCGGTCGGCCTGCCCGGTCGACCCGCTGGCGACGCCCGTCGTGGGGAGCGCACGGATGAATGCGCTCGAGGTGCGTGGTCTGACCGTCGAGTACCGCCGCTCCCGCCGCCCACCGGTGCGCGCCGTCGTCGACGTCGATCTCTCGGTCGGGGCCGGGGAGGTCGTCGGGCTGGTCGGCGAGTCGGGCTGTGGCAAGTCGACGCTCGCCCGGGCAGTGATCGGTCTGCTCCCCCGTGCTGCGGGGATGGTCCTGCTCGACGGCGCCGAGGTGCACGAGCTCGGTCGGTCAGCCCGCCCGCTTGGCGAACGTCGCTTCCAGATGGTGTTCCAGGACCCGTACGCGAGCCTCAATCCCCGTCGCCGCGTCGGGCCCCAGATCGCTGACGGGTTGCGCGGCGGCCCACCGGGCCGGGACAGCGATGCCCGGGTCGTCGAACTGCTCGAGCAGGTCGGGTTGCCGGGATCGGTCGCTCGCCGCTACCCCCACGAGTTCTCGGGCGGCCAGCGCCAACGGATCGCGATCGCTCGCGCGCTGGCGACCGATCCGCGCGTGATCCTGGCCGACGAGGTCGTGTCAGCCCTCGACGCCTCGACCCAGGCTCAGGTGGCCAATCTCCTCGTCGGGCTCGCCCGCGAGCTCGACGTCGGTCTGCTGTTCATCTCCCACGATCTCGGCGTGGTCCGTCACATCAGTGATCGCGTCACGGTGATGTACCTCGGCAAGGTCGTCGAGCAAGGCCCGACCGAGGCGGTGTGGGCAGCTCCAGCCCACCCCTACACCCGGGCGCTGATCGCCGCCGTCCCGGCGCACGACGGGGCCGGCGTGCTCCCACTCGCCCTCGCCGGCGAGGTCCCCGACCCGTCCAAGCCACCGACCGGCTGTCGGTTCCATCCACGTTGTCCGATCGCCGTCGACCGTTGCCGCACCGACGAACCGGTGCTGGTCACCGTCAGTCCGACCCGAACAGCCGCCTGTTGGCTGGCCGACGAAGTTTCCGAGGAGTCCGCATGAGCAGCGATGTGCTCGATCCCGTCCAGACGTTGGGCCAGGCCTTCTGGGGTTGGCGAGCGATGCAGCAACCCCACTCCGGCGACGACATCCCTCGTCTCCCCCGGCCCGCCGGCTGGCTTCCGGACTTCTCGATCGCAGCCGTCGAGCGTGCTCGAGCCGACTTGGCGGCATTCGAGGCGCAGTTGCAGTCGCTCGATCCCTCCGAGCTGGAGGTGGCGGCTGCCGTCGATCATCGACTGCTCGGATCGGCCCTGGCTCGCGTCCGATGGGAGCTCGACGTGATGCAGAGCTGGCGCCGAGATCCCGTGTTCCACATCCAGCAGGCGTTGGGGCCGTACTTCGACCTGTTGTTGCCGAGACCGCCGTTCGACGACACCCGCGCAGCCGCACTCGTCGTCGCCCTCGGCCACGCCCCGGCAGCGTTCGCGACCGGCCGGGCGGTGCTCGAGGGCTACGCCGCGACGCCGCTCATCGGCGCCGCGATCGAGATCCTCGACGAGATCGACGCCGCCGTCGCCGCCTCTGCCGTAGCACTCGCTCCGAACCTGCCCGAACGCCATCGGGCGCCGCTGCTCGCTGCCGGAGCGGCGGCGGCGGTCGCCGCGAGGGAGTTCCGGGACTGGCTCGCCACCCTCGACGGCTGGAGCGACCAGACCGCCGTCGGACGCGATGCGTTCATCTGGTACCTGCGCAATGTGGCCCTGATGTGGGAGTCGCCCGAGGACCTACTGCCGCGCCGCTCGCCAGGACTGGGAACGTGCCGTGGTCTGGGAGGCGGTCGCCAAGCTGAGCGCACGGGAGGTTCCGCTGACGGCCATCCCGGCGACCGCGGCAGAGCAGGTCGACCGCGAGGCCGTTGCCGAGCAGCAGGTCCGGGACCACTACGAGCGGGTCGACCTGTTGACCCAGCCGGCGACCCTGCGCCACTACCTCAACGAGGCACTGCCCGACTACATCGCCCCGCTGTCGTGGCTCGGGGTCAACGACGACCTGACCGACGATCACCGTCTCGACCAGGACGGCCTGGCCTACGTCCCCACGCCGCGCGACGACCTGCCGTACTTCTACGCGGCCAACGCGCGCGACCCCCGCTGTGGCATCGTCCACGAGGGCGCCCATTACCAGCAGCTGGCGCTGGCCAAGGGCCATCCCGACCCGATCCGGCGCCGCTACTACGACTCGGGGTCGGCCGAGGGCATCGCGTTCTACAACGAGGAGTGGCTGCTGCAGTCGGGCCTGTTCGACGATGCTCCCCACAGCAAGAGCGTGATCTGGAACTTCGCCCGCCTGCGGACCTTGCGAGTCGAGGTCGACGTGCGGCTCGCGATCGGCGAGATGTCGCTGTCCGAAGGCGTCGACTTCTTCGTCGAGCGGGTGCCGATGGACCGCGAGACGGCGTTCCACGAGACGGCGATGTACGCAAGCAACCCCGGGCTGGCGTTGTCGTACGAGACGGGCAAGGTGCAGTTGCTCCGGCTCGTCGCCGCGGCGGTCACCGAGGGGCGCTCGATCCGCGAGATCCACGACTATCTGTGGCTCAACGGCAACGTCCCGTTCTCCTTGCTCCGATGGGAGATGCTCGGTCGACGCGACGAGCTCGACCTGATCGACGCCGATCCGTTGACCGGCATGGCCCCGCCGAAGGTCTTCAGCGGCTGACGCGCAATGCCGGGAGCACCTCGGTGCCGAGCGTCGTGATCGCCTGCAGCGGGTCCGGTCCCAGCGGGGGACCGAACGAGAGATGGCCGGCCCCGGCTGCGATCAGACCGCGGCAGCGCTCGACGATCGTCGCCGGCGTGCCGGCGATGCCGAGCGAGAGGAGATCGTCGCCGACGGCGGCGACCGCAGCGTCGATGTCGCCCCGGTCCATCGCCCGACGGAGCGGAGCGAGCGATGCCGGGTCGATCCCGGCCCGGTGGAGAACGAACTCCGAGAACGACGGGCCGTAGTACGCGAGCTTGCGGGCGAGCAGCGCCCGCGCTCGTTCTGGATCGTCGTCGACCGACACCCAGATGCATGCGGCCACGTCGAGCGCAGCCGGTGCCCGCCCGGCGGCGCAGGCGCCCTCGTCGATCAGCCGGCGGACCGACGAGTAGGACTCGGGCGGGTACAGCAGCGGGAGGGCACCGTCGGCCACCGCACCGGTGAGCGCCAGCATGCGGGGCGACATTGCACCGAGATAGATCGGCACCGGGAGCGCTGGTATCCGCATCACGGCGTCGGAGGTCCACCGGCCATCCGGGTCGGCCGTCTCGGGCGTCCCTCCGGTACACAGGGCACGGATGGCGTGCACTGCGGCCTCCGTGCGCCGGAGCGGCGCTGCTCGCTCGATGCCCGCCCAGGCGAGGAAGTCCTCGGCACCGGCGGCCAGGCCGAGCAGGAACCGTCCCTCGGTCAGTTCCTGGAGGGTCAGTGCCGTCATCGCGATCTCGGCCGGGTGGGCCGAGTAGGGGTTCAACACGCAGGTACCCAGACCGATCGTGCTCGTCGCCCCGGCGGCTGCGGCGAGGATGACGGGCGCGGAGCGGAAGAAGAGGTCGTGCGAGACCCAGATCTGGTCGAAGCCGAATCCTTCGGCCACCACCGCCATCTCGACGAATGTGGCGACGCCGATGTCGTTGTTCAACCGAAGGCTGAACGTCGGTGCCGGAACCCCGCTCACGTCGTGGGCTCGAGCAGCTCCGCCTCGACCTCCACCTCGACCAGCAGACCGTCACCGACGAGCGCATGGACGTAGACGAGGGTGTTCGCCGGTCGGATCGAACCGAACACCCGGGCATGGGCTGCGGTGGCCTGCTGCCAGTCGGTGCCGGGCACGAGCAGGACCCGGGTGCGAACCACATCGGCGGCCGTTCCGCCGAGCGCCTCGATCGCCTCCAGGCTGTGGCGCAGGGCTGCCTCGGTTTGCGCCCCGACGTCGCCCGGGTGGAGCGGGTTCCCCTCCTGATCGTGGGCCGTCGTCCCACTCACCTCGATCCGGCTGCCTCGCCGGACCGCTCGGGCGTACCCGGCCATTGCTTCCCACGGGCTGCCGCTGTGCACCCGCCCGGTGGTCTGGTCGACCGTCAACTCACGCATCGGCCACACACCGGTTGGTGCACGTGCCGATGCCCTCGACGGTGGTCGTCAGCACGTCACCCGGCTGGAGGAACACTGGTGGCGTGCGTCCGGCGCCGACCCCGCTCGGCGTGCCGGTAGCGATCACGTCACCGGGGCGCAGGGTGGTGAACTGCGAGATGTAGGCCACGATCTCGGCCGGTCCGAACAGCAGGTCGCTCGTCCGGCCGCTCTGCATCACGACCCCGTTGACCGAGCAGCTCAACGGCAGGTCGGTGGGGTCGCCGAGCTCGTCGAGCGTCGCCATCGTCGGTCCCACCGGTGTGCTCCGATCCCATGCCTTGCCCTGGAGGAACTGGATCGTGCGGTTCTGCCAGTCACGCATCGAGACGTCGTTGATCACCGTGTAGCCGGCGATCGCGGCGAGTGCCTCGGACTCGCCGATGCGGCGGACCTCGGTGCCGATCACGATGCCGAGCTCGACCTCCCAGTCGACCGAGGTGCTCTCGCCGGGCAGCACCAGATCGTCGTTCGCCCCGAGCAGGGTGTCGGCGAATTTCGCGAACAGGGTGGGATGGGCCGGCAGCTCACGGCCCATCTCGACGATGTGCGAGCGATAGTTCAGCCCGACGCAGATGACCTTGCTCGGTCGAGTCACCAACGGGGCGAAGCTCGCCTCGTCGACGGCGTGGGAGGCCGCCCCTGCGGCCGGGCGTCGGCTGCGCCATGCCGGGTCGGCGAGCACGCCCCCGACGTCGGGCTCACCCAGTTCGATCAGGCGATCCCCGTCGACGACCACCGCAGCGGTCTCGCCGTCGCCGAGTCGGATGGTGGCGAGTCTCATCGGGTCCCTCCAGGGGTGGGCCGCCGCAGCACGGTCGGCGGGAAGTGGGCACAGTCGTCTACGAACGAGCGCTCGTTCGGATACGATCCGCGCGTACGTCACGTTAATTGCTGGAGGTCCTGATGCGCATCGGCGCGAAGCTCCCGAATTCGGGTGCACTGCCCACCGCCAATGGCATCCCAGCGATGGCCCGCCGTCTGGAGACGGCCGGGTTCGACTCGATCTGGGTGAGCGATCACGTGGTCATGCCGGCGACGGTCACCTCGACCTACCCGTACGCGTCGGGCGGCGCGATGAGCTGGGCCACGGAGGATCCGTGGTACGACGCCTTCGTCGCCCTGTCGATGGCTGCCGCGGTGACCGAACGGGTCGAGCTGGGGACGGCCGTGCTGGTGCTCCCCCAGCGTCAGCCGATCGTGCTCGCGAAGCAGATCGCGAGCCTCGACCGCCTCGCCGGTGGCCGGTTCGTGTTCGGCGTCGGGGCAGGCTGGCTCGAGGAGGAGTTCGACGCCCTCGCAACACCGTTTTCCAGCCGAGGTGCGCGGATGGAGGAGTGGATCACCTTGCTGCGCTCGTGCTGGACGGGGCGCCCGGACGAGTTCCACGGGACGCACTACGACCTCCCCGCAGGCGTGATGTGCCAGCCGACGCCGGCACGCGAGATCCCGATCCTGATCGGTGGCACGACGGCGCCGGCGCTTCGCCGGGCGCGCGAGATCGGCGACGGGTGGCTCGGCATCCAGTCGGCCGCAGCGCTCGACCCTGTCGCCATCGCGGCGATGACCGCTTCGCTCGCCGGGCGCCGGATGGTGCTGCGGATCGTGGAATCGACGAATCGGCACGACGAGGTGGTCGCCGCCTTACCCGGGCTCGCTGCGGCGGGGATCACCGACATCGCCGTCGACGTCGACTGGGACGGTGATGTCGAGGCCCAGGCTGAACGGCTGCTCGGCGCAGCCGGCGCCCGATCGACGTGATCGACCCCCTGGAGGAGATCCTGGCGCGGCTGGCGATCACCGACGTGTTCCACGCCTACGCCTTCCATTTCGACCGCAACGAGCCCGAGGCCGTGGCCGATCTCTTCACCG
Organism: uncultured Actinomycetes bacterium; assembly: GCA_963754705.1. Lineage (GTDB taxonomy): Bacteria > Actinomycetota > Acidimicrobiia > Acidimicrobiales > Ilumatobacteraceae > JAWKHV01. Next base: position 311,978 of record CAVWGZ010000003.1, read on the forward strand.
ACGACGCGGTGGTCGACTACGGACCCGAGGTCGCACCGATGGTCGGACGCTCGGCGATCCTGGAACGCGTCGCAGCCGGCCAGCGCGACACCTTTGCGGCCACCAGCCACCACGTGAGCAACGTGTCGGTGGCGATCCTCGACCCGGAGCACGCGACGGGCGTGGCCTACCTCTACGCCTGGCACCGCTACCGCAACGGGGCGCCGGACGGTCACCTGTGGGGGCAGTACCACGACACGTTCCGACGGACCGCCGACGGTTGGCGAATCGCCTCGTTGCAGCTGCGTGCGGTGGCGACGGAGGACTTCCATCGGGCGGCGATGCATCCGATCGGCCGGCGCCCCTGACGGACGCCGGCCGCCGTCACTCGGGATCGGGGATGTTGCCGCCGGCCGGGTCGGTGTACTCCTCGATGCGCGTGATGCGACCGTCGCGGACGTGCACCCGGAGCATGGCGGGCGTCACCAGCATCTTTCCGGTGGAGCGCTCGCGAGCGCGGAACACGCACTGCTGGACGAAGCCACCCGGCACGGCAGCGACCCACAGATCCCCGACCTCGAAGTCCTCGAGTTCCTCGGCGACCCAGGCAGCCGACGACAGGGCCTGTTCGCGTGTGCGTTCGAGCTGGTCGAAGTTGTGCCAGACGACCACGTCGTCGGCGTACAACGCAGCGATCGCCGCAAGATCCCCGGCTTCGAATGCGGTCGTCATCGCAGCCGCGACCTCGAGCATGACGTCGTCGCCGATCACACGTCCGTACCGTGCGCGCAACCGTTGTCGTGGGCGCAACCGCCGGCGCCGTCGGCCGACGTGGAGATCGCCCCTGGCGATGCATCGACGACCGCCATCTTCAACGAGTACTCATTGAGTCGCTGGCTGCCGGTCTCGGTGACGACCACGATGTCTTCGACGCGTACGCCGACCCGGCCGGGCCAGAACACCGACGGCTCGATCGTGAAGGTCATCCCCGGCTCGAGCGGCGTCTCGTCCTCTTCGGAGATGAACGGGTACTCGTGGACGTCGAGCCCGATGCAGTGACCGGTGCGGTGGCGGAAGTGATCGCCGTATCCCGCAGCGACGATCACGTCACGGCACGCGTTGTGGACGTCCTTGGCCATCGCTCCCGGGCGTACGGCGGCGATGCCGGCCGCCTGGGCGGCGATCACGGTCTCGTACACCTCGACGAACTCGGCGTCGGGCTCCCCAAGGGCGATCGTCCGGCCGAAGTCGGAGCAGTAGCCCTCGATGATCGCGCCGAAGTCGAACGAGACGCCGGTGCCCCGGTGGAGGTTGCTGCTCGATTCGCGGTCGGTCGCGTCGCGGTTCGTCGAGCGGCCCATTCCCCACACCGCGGTGTCGAACGAGACGCCGCGCGACCCGTCGCCGTGCAGCAGGTGGTCGAGCTGCTCGGCGAGCTCCCGCTCCACCGCACCGTCTCCGAGGTCGGAGGTGACCGCGCCCATCGCGTGATCGGCGACCCGGCAGGCTCGCTGCATCAGTTCGATCTCGGCGTCCGACTTCACCCTCCGGAGCGGGTTGGTCAGCGGGGTAGCACTGACGAGCTCGGCGCCCGAGTGCTTCGAGAGGGCGAGCACGGCCTCGGCCCACGTGCGTTGTTCGACGGCGATGCGCCCTACCCGCCCGAATCCCTTCACGACCCGTTCGAACACGGCGTCTCCGTCGTCGAGCTCGTTGACCACCACGACGTCGCCCGGGACTCCTTCGGCATGTCGAACTCCGCGACCATCCGAGGCAGGACCAGCAAGGGTTCCTGGCCGGGGCGGAGGAACGCCCCGCAGACCCATCCGTGGGTGTAGGAGATGTTGCCGAAGGTCGGCAGCCGTCGCCGTGCTCCGGTGAGGTACTCCAGGTCGGCCGACGGGGGCACGAACATCAGGTCGACGTCCTGGGCCTGCATCCGCTCGCCGACTCGACGTCGGCGCTCTGCGTAGACCTCAGCGCTGAACGGACCCATGGTGACCTCCTGAAGGGATGATGTGCGAACGAACGTTCATTAGTCTAGATCCACCCGGCTACCGGGACCGGAGCCATGCCGGCGACCTCCTCGGGAAAGTGGCAGGCGGTCCAGCGGCCCGGCTCGACCTCGGTCAGCGCGGGCTCGATGATCGCACACGGCTCGGGCCGAGCGATCGGGCACCGATTGTGGAACCGGCAGCCCTGCGGGATGTGCAGCGGCGAGGGCGCATCGCCGGTGAGCATGATCGCCCGGCGCTGCGTCTCCACCTCGGGGTCGGGCACGGGGACCGCCGACAGCAGTGATGCCGTGTACGGGTGCAGCGGACGTTCGTAGAGGGCGTCGGCCGCGGCGAGCTCGACGATCCGTCCGAGGTACATCACGCCGACCCGGTCGGAGACGTGGCGAACCACGGCCAGATCGTGGGCGATGAACACGAGCGTGAGGCCGAGGCGTCGTTGCAGGTCGACGAGCAGATTGATGATCTGGGCCTGGATCGAGACGTCGAGGGCCGACACCGGCTCGTCCGCGATCAGCACCTCGGGCCCCACGGAGAGGGCCCGCGCGAGACCGATCCGTTGCCGCTGGCCGCCGGAGAACTCATGCGGGTATCGACGAGCCGCCTCGGGTGGGAGGCCGACCAGTTGGAGCAGCTCGTGGACCCGTTCGCCGATCGCAGCACCGCTCGCCTGAGCGGAGAAGCGGATCGGCTCGGCGAGCAGGCGGTGGACGTCGAGCCGAGGATTGAGGCTGGAGTACGGGTCCTGGAAGACCATCTGCACCCGGCGCCGATAGGCGAGCAGCTCCTGTCGTGACGGGTCGGTGTGGTCGACGCCGTCGAGGACGAGCGTGCCCCGGAAGTCGACCAGGTGCACCAGTGCCTGAGCGAGGGTGCTCTTGCCGCAACCGGACTCGCCGACGAGGCCCAGGGTCTCGCCCCGAGCGACCGCCAACGACACCCCGTCGACGGCCCGGACCACCGCCGCGCGCCGTCCGCCGAGCGAGTTCTTGACGGGATACGTGACCTCGATGTCGGTCATCGTGAGGAAGTCGGTGCTCATCACGGCGCCGTGATCGGGTCGAAGCACGCAGCCCGACGGTCGGCACCCGTCGGTTCGAGCAGGGGCACCTCGGCGGTGCATCGCTCGAAACTGCGGGGACAGCGGGGGGAGAACGTGCAGTGGTGCGGATCGGCACGCAAGGTCGGGGGCTGGCCGTCGATCGCGGCGAGTGACGCCTTCCGCGCCCCGATCATCGCCGGGATGCTGGCGAGCAGGCCGGCGGTGTACGGATGCGAGGGCGCTCGGAACAGCGTCACGCGTCGCGCCCGTCTCGATGATCCGTCCTCCGTACATCACGTTCGTGGTGGTGCAGGTGCCGGCGACGACGCCGAGGTCGTGGGTGATCAGGAGCAGGCCCATCCGGTACTCGCTGATCAGATCGCGCAGCAGGGCGAGGATCTGGGCTTGCATCGTCACATCGAGTGCCGTGGTCGGCTCGTCGGCGATCAGCAAGTTTCGGATTGCAGGCGATCGCGATCGCGATCACGGCACGTTGGCGCATGCCCCCCGAGAACTGGTGGGGGAACTGCTTGGCACGGTCGGCCGGGTCGGGGATGCCGACATGGTCGAGCAACTCGATCGCCCGGTGCTGGGCGGGCTTCCGGCGGAGACCGGTGTGGGCTTCGATGATCTCGCGCACCTGGGCACCGACCGTCATCAACGGATTGAGGCTCGTCATCGGGTCTTGGAACACCATCGAGATCGAACCACCGCGCAGGGCCCGCATGCCCGAGTCCGGCAGGGCGCGCAGGTCGCGACCTTCGAACTCGATCCGTCCCCTGGAAACCGTCGCAGTCGGCGCCAGTAGCCCGAGCACGGCGAGCGCGGTGACCGATTTGCCGCTGCCGGACTCGCCGACGAGGGCGACCGTCTCGCCCTGGTCGACGGTGAGACTGACCCCGTTGACGGCGTGGACCGGGCCGCGCAACGTCCGGAAGCGGACAGCGAGATCGACGATGTCGAGAAGGGTCACAGAACCCGCTCAGGTCAGCTTCGGGTCGATGGCCTCGCGGAGACCGTCGCCGAGGAGGTTGAAGCCGAGCACGGTGACGACGATGGCGAAGCCCGGGAAGAACGCGAGATGCGGTGCGGTCTGCAGGTAGCGCGTCGTGTTCGCCAGCATCACGCCCCATTCGGGCTGGCTGGGATCGGCGTTGCCGAGCCCGAGGAAGCCGAGCCCGGCGGTCTCGATGATCGCGGTCGCCATCGCCAGCGTGGCCGACACGATGACCGGCGAGATCGCGTTCGGGAGGACATGGACGAAGAGCACGCGACGACCCGGCAGGCCGAGGATGCGTGCCGACGCGACGTACGGCGCGTTGCGCACGCCCAACATGCTGCCGCGGAGCAGGCGGGCGAAGATCGGGACGTTGCTGACCCCGATGGCGATCATGATCTGGAACATCCCGGGGCCCAGCAACGCGACCAGACCGATGGCGAACAGGAAGCTCGGGAAGGCGAGCATGATGTCGATCAGCCGCATCAGGATCGACTCGACGGCTCCGCCGAGGTAGCCGGCAGCGGCGCCGAGGGCGACCCCGATCGTGAGACCGATGGCGATCGAGACCACCGCCACCAGCAACGAGACGCGGGCGCCGTAGACGACGCGGGAGAAGACGTCGCGCCCGAGTTCATCGAGGCCGAACCAGTGCGCGCTCGACGGGCCGGCGCAACACCGACCATCGAGTCGGTCGAGGTAGGCGGTCTTCGAGGGCGTCTCGGGCGTGATCAGAGGGGCGAAGATCGCCATCAGGACGATCGCTCCGACGATCACCGCGCCGACCAGCGCACCCTTGTTGGCGCGCAGCCGGAGGGCGACGTCGCTGCTCCGACGGCCGCCGGTGACAGTCGCGAGGTCGGGGGCGATGGCCGTCATCGGAGCCGGATCCGCGGGTCGATCAGGGCGTAGCCGATGTCGACGAGCAGGTTCACGATGACGAACACGACGACGATGAACAGGATCCCGCCCTGGAGGACCGGGAAGTCCCGCTTCGCCACCGCGTCGTAGATCCAGGTGCCCATCCCGCCCCACGCGAACACGGTCTCGGTGAGGATGGCGCCGGAGAGCAACAGGCCGACCTGGAGACCGATCACGGTGGTCACGGGCAGGAGCGCGTTCGGCAGCACGTGGCGACGGTCGATCAGGCGGCGGGCGATGCCCTTGGCCCGGGCCGTACGCACGTAGTCCTCCTGGAGGACCTCGAGCACGGCGGTTCGCGTGATCCGGGCGATGATCGCGAGGGGGATCGTCCCGAGCGCGACGGCGGGGAGCACGAGGTGCTCGAGCGCGTCCCTGAGAGCGCCGAGATCACGCTCGATCAGGGAGTCGATGACGAGGAAGTTCGTGTGCCGTTCGAGGTCGGACTTCACGTCGAGACGGCCGATGCTCGGCAGCCAACCGAGCTTGACCGCGAAGATGTACTTCAGGATCAGGGCCAGGAAGAACACCGGCATGCTGATGCCGAGCAGCGACCCGACCAGGCTGACGTGGTCGAACGCCTTGCGGGCGCGCTTGGCGGCGAGGAAGCCGAGCGGGATCCCGGCGCCGACCGCGAACGTCATCGCCGCCAAGGTCAACTCGACGGTGGCCGGGAAGCGGTCCTTGAGTTCGGTGGTCACCGGGCGCTGCGACGTGATGCTCTGGCCGAGGTCGCCGTCGAGGACCCGTTGGAGATACTTGCCGTACTGGACCAGGATCGGGCGATCGAGCCCGTACTGCTTTTCGACCGCGGCAACCGCGCTCGGAGTGGCCCGTTCGCCCAGCAGCGCCTGCGCCGGGCCGCCGGGTAGGGCCCGCGTCCAGGCGAACACGAGCAGCGACACCCCGATCAACACGGGGATCGCCAGCAGGAGTCGCCTGAACGCGTACCTGATCACGAGCGAAGGGTCTCGATCAGTCCTCGATGGACACGGTCGCGAACGATTCCGTGCTCACCGGGCTGGAGACGAAGCCCTTCACGTTCGACCGGAATGCCAGGTTGGACGTCGAGTGGGCGAACGGAACGCCGGGCAGGAAGTCCATGATCGTCCGGTTGATCTCCTCGTACGCCGCAGCCCGCTCGTCGAGGTCGGTGATGCGCAGCGCATCCTCGAGCGCTTGACGGAGCTCCGGGTTGTCGAAGCCCCACTGCGGGCTGTCCGTCCGGAAGAACGTCCCGACGAACGTCTCGGGATCACCGAAGTCTCCCGTCTGTCCGAGCAGGTGGAGCGCAGCTCCGCCACCCAGCGTCAGATCGAGGTAGTCCGGCGTCCACGGCAGGCTGAGCAGGTTCACGTCGAACCCGACCGCGTCGAGATCCGATGCGAAGGCCTCGGCGATCCGGCGGGGATCCGGCATGTACGGCCGGGCCACGTTCGACGGATAGTAGAAGTCGATCGCGATCGGCAACTCGACGCCCGAGGCTTCGAGCGCAGCACGGGCGGCGTCCGGGTCGTAGTCATAGGTCGTGACGTCGTCGGTCCAACCGACCACGCTCGGCGGCATGAATTCGAGCGGCACTTCGCCGGTGTCGCCGTAGATGTTGTCGATCACCAACTGCCGGTTGAGGGCATACGCGATCGCCTTGCGGACCTCGAGATTGTCGAGCGGTGCGAACGTCTGGGTCATGGCCACATAGCCGACGTTGAACGACGGGCGCTCGATCAGCTGCAGCTCGGGGTCGCTCGTGATCGTCTCCCGGTCGAGCGGATCGACGAGGTCGTAGCCGTCGATCTCACCGGTCTGGAGGGCCTGCAGCCGGGCGGCGTTGTCGGCGATCGGGCGGAAGATGACCTCGTCGAGCAGCGCCGGCTCACCCCAGTAGTCATCGTTGCGGACGATGCTGAGGTGGTCGTTGCGGACCCACTCGTTGAACTTGAACGGCCCGGTTCCGACAGGGTGCTCGGTGCCGAAGGTGCCCTGGGGCACCGGATTGCCGTCGGCGTCGAGCTCGGCGGCGTCAGCGTCGTACTCGGTGAGGGCCTTCGGGCTGGCGATCGAGAACGGCGCCAGCACGAGGCCGCTGAGGAAGGCGGCCGACGGCGCGGTCAAGGTGATCACGGCCGTCAACTCGTCGGTCGCCTCACAGCTCGCGTAGAGCGAGGTCTCCGGCGCGTCGCCATCGGGGTCGTTCTCGGCGAAGCCGCCGAAGATGACCCGCCAGTAGTACGCGCCCGAGTTCAGCTGCAGCGGTCCGGCGAAGTTGTACCAACGGTCGAAGTTGAAACAGACGGCTTCGGCATTGAACGGTTCACCGTCGTGGAACGTCACGCCGTCCTGGAGATTGAACGACCACGTGAGACCGTCGTCGCTCGCCGACCAGTCGGTGGCCAGTTCCGGGATCACCTCGGTGGTGCCGTCGGCCGTCGTCACGAGCGTTTCGAAGATCTGTTCACTCACCCGCAACGACTCGCCGTCCGATGCGAGCGCCGGGTCCAGGATTCGCGGGTCGTTGGACGCGCCGAACACGAGTGTCCCCCCGCCGGACGTGGTCGGTGCCTCGGTGGTGTCGTCGGTGGCGACGCTGTCGCCGGTCGACACCGAGTCCTCGGTCTCGACGGCGGTGGAGTCACTCCCCGCTCCGGTGTCGTCGGTCGCGTTGTTGTCGTCGCTTCCGCAGGCCGCGGCCCCGAGCACAACGGCGACAAGTGCGGCCGAGAGCCGTACCCCAGATCGTCTTTTCACGATTCCTCCCAGATCGCTGCGGCCGGGTGATCCCGGCCGATCATGCAGAAAAACAAGCACTCGTTCGCCGCACAGCACGGCACAGTATCAGCTGCGGGAATACCCCGGAAACGATACGAACGAGCGATCGTTCGTCAAGGAACGCAAGGCTTTCCGGGCGCGCAGTGGACTGGCGGACGAATCCGCCGGACCGAGCACTCACCCCTCGATCCGGGGGCTATCGATCATCTGGGGGTGGGCTCAGGTCCTCAGTCGGGCTGTGCCCAACCACGGATCGACGACGCCGGATGTCGCGACGCCGAGAGGTCGCAATTCAGATCCCACGAACTGTTCCCACAAATCGGCCAGCGTCAGGTCGGCCGCCTTGAACTGCAGGAACTGGGTCACCCATGCCCACAGGGTGAAGTCGCCCTTGGGCATGAAGTACGTGTTGTGCGAGGCAAAGGTGGCGGGTTCCTCGATCAACTGCAGTCCCTGGGCGACCGCGTCGGCTACGCCGAACTCGCCGATGTACACCGCATCGGATCGCCCCGTCACCACGTCTTCAACCGTCGCCGGCTGCTCCTGCAGTTCCTTCAGCTGGGCGCTCGGGAAGCTGAGCTTGGCGGCGGCAGCCTGCGAGGAGCCGGCGAGCACGGCGATGGTCACGCCGGCGTCGTCGAGATCGGCGGCGCCGGCGATGCTCGACCCTTCCTTGACGAGGATGTAGTTGCCCTCGAGGAAGGCGGGGGCGCCTGCGAAGGCGACCTTCAACCCGCGCCGGGAGGTTGGTCGCCTGGATGCCGGAGATGTCGAAACGGCCTGCCTCGCCGGCGGCGAAGAGCTCGGAGAACGGAATTTCGACCCACTCGATCTCGGCGCCGAGCTCGGCCATCATCAGCTTGGTGACCTCGATGCTGTAACCCGTGGGCTCGTTCGTCTGGGGGTCACGGAACTGCAGCGGGGCGAAGCCCAGGTCGACGCCCACCTTGACCTTCTTGTCGGCGACGATCTTGTCGAGCAACGACCCGGCGTTCTGGGTGACGACCACGGCGTCACCTTCCGCCGCGGTCGAGGGTGACGAGCTGTCGTCGTCGTTCGAACAGGCGGCGAGCAGCGCAGTGCCGGCCAGTGCGGCCATCCCGCCGGTGAGCAGGCTCCGGCGCGAGCTGCTGTGAGCGGCGGTGTCGACGGTGGGCGGCGTTTCGTGAGCGGGCATGGCTCCTCCTTCGTTCCCTCATCAGAAGGTAAGTGAACGAGCGTTCGTTTGTCAACGATCGAAGGACAACTTACTGTGATCGAGGGACGACGAACGGTCGATCGTTCGGCAGCGTGTGCAGCACTACTATTCCAACGCAGGCGTCAGCCGGTACGGGAGTGATCATGAGCGAGGCCAATCAGCCACCTGCCCACCTCCTCGAGCTGCGTGCGGTGACGAAGTCGTTCGGCCCGGTCGAGGTTCTGCACGGTGTCGACCTCGACGTGACCAGCGGTGAGGTGGTCTGCATCATCGGGCCGAGCGGTTCGGGCAAGAGCACGCTGTTGCGCTGCGTCAACTTCGTCTCTCCGCCGACCTCCGGCACGGTCACGTTCGCCGGCTCCACCTATGCGGCGCCGAAGCGGCATCCGTGGGTGCCGATACTCGGGCGCGCGGAGCAGCAGCGTCTCACCGAGTTGCGAGCCGAGATCGGGATGGTCTTCCAGCACTTCAACGTGTTCCCTCATCTGACTGCGGAACAGAACCTTGTTCTCGGTCTGCGCAAGACGCGCGGTCTGTCGAAGGCCGATGCCCTCGAGCGGGCTCGCCTGGAGCTGGCCAAGGTCGGTCTGCAGGACAAGGCGAACGCCTATCCCGAGCGGTTGTCCGGGGGCCAGAAACGAACGCGTCGCGATCGCTCGCGCGCTCGCCCTCGATCCCCAGTTGATGCTGTTCGACGAAGCGACCTCGGCGCTCGATCCGGAGCTCGTCGCCGGGATTCTCGACCTGATGCGAGGCCTCGCCGATGGCGGGATGACGATGCTCGTGGTGACCCACGAGATGCGGTTCGCGCTGGAGGTCGCCGACCGGATCGTGTTCATGGACGAGGGACGGATCGTGGAGCAGGGGCCGCCGAACCAGTTCCGTGCACCGCACGAGGAGCGCACTCGTGCGTTCCTCCAGTCGATCGCCGGGGTGTTCATGTGATGCTCGCCTACGACTTCCGATGGGAGATCATCTTCGACAACCGCAGTGAGCTGTTCACCGGCCTGATTCTCACCTTGCAGATCACCGCGGTGGCGTTTGCGATTGCCGCTGCCGTCGGCCTGCCGGTGGCGATGATGCGCATGTCGGCGAGTCCGTTGCTCTGGCGGCCGGCCTCGCTGTGGATCGCCGTGATGCGCGGCATCCCGCTGATCGTCGTCCTCTACTGGGTCTATTTCGCCGCCGCCAGCCGGGGCTGGTTCACCCTCAGCGAGTTCCGATCCGGGGCGGTCACGCTCGGCCTGACCGGCTCGGGCTATATGGCCGAGAACTATCGGGCTGCACTGCAGTCCGTCGATCCCGGCCAACGTCACGCAGCGACCGCTGTCGGGCTCGGACCGGGGCAGGCGTTCCGCTTCGTGATTGCACCGCAGGCGGCTCGCATCGTCGTGCCGTCGGCGGTGAACCTGTTGGTCGCGCTGCTCAAGGGGGCGACGATCGTGTCGATCATCGGCCTCGCCGACATGTTCTACGTGGCCCGTACGATCTCGTTCGAGACGTTCAGCCCCTTCGAGTTGTACTCGGCGGCGGCGGTGCTGATCATCGCCGTGACCCTCGTCGTCGCAGGTTTGGTGGGGCTGCTCGAACGTCGGTTGTCGCCGCGGGTTCCGATGATGCTCGGCGCCGAGGGCCTCGACTTCGGGCCGGTCTGGGACCAACGCGGGCTGCTGCTCGGCGGGCTCGGGATCATGGCGCAGGTGGCGGTGGTCTCGTTCGGCCTGTCGATCGTCGGCGGCCTCGTGCTCGCCCGTCTCCGGCGCTCGGCTGCGGTCTGGGTCCGGGCCGTCGGTTTCGTCCTCGTCCAGGTGCTGCGGGGGATCGCTCTCTACGTCTTGGTCCTCTGGCTGTTCAACGGTCTGGCTGTGGCATCGGGAATCAAACTCAGCGCGATGCAGACCGGCATCGTCGCGCTCAGCCTGCTCAACAGCGCATATCTGTCGGAGGTGTTCCGCGCCGGCTTCGGCGCCCTGCCGGTCGGGCAGACCGAGGCTGCTCTCGCGGTGGGGCTCACCCAGGCCCAGGCCCGACGTGCCGTCCTGACCCCGCAGATGATCCGCGTGACGTTTCCTGCGATGGGCAACGTGCTCGTCGACATCGTCAAGGACACGGCAATCCTGTCGGTCGTCGGCGTGAGTGAACTCACCCGTGAGACGCAACGGTGGGCTCAGTTCTACTTCAGGCCGTTCGAGTTCTACACCGTCGCCGGGATCCTCTACTTCCTCGTCGTGCTGATCGTCTCGGGCGCGTGGGGTCGCCTCGAACGGCGGCTGCGTCGGCACACCGACAGCCACACCTCCGTCCCTACGCCCCGTCGTTGGCGAACTGCGTTGGCGCCGTCGCGCCTGCCCGCCACCCGCTTGCCGTCCTGACCGCTCCAGTCCCCCGAGGTGTCACCATGACCGACCTTCCCCGCCGACTCGTAGGCCGCACCGCGCTCGTCACCGGTGGCGCACGGGGGATCGGTGCTGCGATCGTCGATCGCCTCGCCGCCGAAGGCGCCGCAGTGTGTATCGCCGACCGGCTCGCACCCGAAGCCGAGGCTCTGGCCGCCGAACAGTGCGCTCTCGGACGCACCGCCATCGCCTACACGGTCGATCTCACCGATCTGGGTGCGGTGGCGTCGATGGTGCAGGCCGCCATCGAGTGGCGAGGCGCACTCGACATCCTCGTCAACAACGCGGGCGTCGCCGTCGCCCGTTCGCTCCTCGACGCGACGCCCGAGGAGTGGGATCTCCAGCTCGCGGTCAACCTGCGCGCGCCGTTGTTCGCATCCGCAGGCCGCGGCCCGGCACATGATCGCCAGGGGATCGGGGAAGATCGTCAACACCGTGTCGACGTCGGGCTTCACCTCGTCGACCACCCCCGAGCCGATCTACGACCTGACCAAGGGCGGCATCCGTCAGATGACGATCTCGACCGCAGTCGAGCTCGCGCCGTTCGGGGTGAACGTCAACGGCGTCGCTCCCGGGACGATCGGTACCGATCTGACCTACGCGGTGCTGGACACCCCCGAAAAAATGGCGCGGGCGACGACGAAGATCCCACGCGGCGCGTCGGGGAAGCCCGCCGACATCGCCGCCGCAGTCGCGTATCTCTCGTCGAGCGACGCCGACTACGTGCATGGCCACGTGCTCGTCGTCGACGGTGGATGGCTGGCCCAATGATCGGGAGCCCGGCGACGTGACCCCGCTCGTGGAATCGGCCGAGCAAGAGCAGTTGCGCTCGACCGTTCGCTCGATCGCCCGCAGCTACGGCCACCGTGCCTATGTGGCATCGGCCCGATCAGGGGGCTCGGCGAAGGAGCTCTGGGACGAGCTCGGCCGCGGCGGATTTCTCGGTGTCAACCTCCCGGCCGAGCTCGGTGGAGGCGGAGCGGGTATCACCGAGTTGGCGATCGTCCAGGAGGAGCTCGGCGCCGCCGGGTGTCCGCTGCTGATGATCGTGGTGTCTCCGGCTATCGCCGGGCCGCTGCTCGCAGCATTCGGGACCGACGCCCAACGCCGCGCCTGGGTACCTGGCCTCGCCACCGGCGAACTCGTCGTCGCGTTCGCGATGACGGAACCCGACGCCGGATCCAACGCCCACAACATCGCGACCAGCGCGAACGAAAATGCCCGGTGGGTGGCGGCTGCGCGGCACCAAGCACTACATCTCCGGCGCCGACATCGCCGACGCGGCGATCGTGGTGGCCCGCACCGGCACCGATGCGGCGACCGGACGGGGCCGGCTCTCGCTGTTCCTCGTCCCGATGGATTCGCCGGGCATCGAGCGCACGCTGATCCCGGTCGACGTGCTGACGCCGGAGCGTCAGTTCACGGTCTTCTTCGACGATGTCGTGCTCGGCGAGGACTCGCTGATCGGCACGGAAGGTGATGGCCTGCGGCAGGTGTTCCACGGCCTCAATCCGGAACGGATCCTCTCGGCCGCGGTCTGCTGCGGGCTGGGGCGCTATGCGCTGGAATCGGCGTCAGCGTACGCGACGACCCGGGAGGTGTGGGGCGTGCCGATCGGCTCGCACCAGGGCATCGCGCATCCCTTGGCCGAGGCGGCGATCGGGCTCGAGTTGGCGATCACGATGACCCGGCAGGCGGCCGCCCGGTTCGATGCCGGTCTCGATGCCGCAGTCGCCGCCAACTGCGCCAAGTTCGCGGCGGCGGAAGCGGTGGCCAGGTGCGTGGATCAGGCGATCCAGGTCCACGGCGGGAACGGGCTGGCTCAGGAGTACGGCCTGTCGGACGTCTGGGGTCTCGCCCGGCTCTACCGGATCGCGCCGGTGAGTCAGGAGATGGTGCTCAACTTCGTCGCCCAGCGGGTGCTCGGTCTGCCGCGCTCCTACTGAGCGTCGTCGTTCAACCGTCGACGGATCTCGGCCAGCAATCGGATCGATTCGCGGGTGTCGTCGTCGGACACGCCGGGGTACTTGCAGCGGAACATGACGTGGAGGCCGTCACCGACGATCGAGCGCAGCCGGCGGAAACCGTCGATCAGGTCGTCGGGACTGCCGAGCAACACCTCGCTACGCCGCTGGGCGTGCTCGTCGGGCGACATCAGATGCGGATACCACTGCTCGTAGATCGCCGGGTCGATGCCGTACCAGTCGCCGTACGTTCGGCGGGTGAACATGTACGCGTCCTGCAGCACGTTCCAGGCCGCGTCCGGGCCGTCGGCGTGGAGGAAGCCGCCGATGGTCATGTACATCCGGATCGAGTCGGTCGGCCGGCCGGCGGCCTCGAGTGCATCGCGGTAGATGCCGAAGGTGTCGGCCACCCGTTCGTAGAGGTCGCGGTTCTCGCCCTCGACGCCGAAGTTCTTCGAGTCGGTCCCACCGTCCATGATGAACGCGTCGCCGAGACGGGCGGCTCGTTCGATCGCGACCCGCGCGTAGCCACCCAACAGGATCGGCACGCCGCCGGGCTGGACCGGCTTGGGGTGGACCTCGAAACCCTCCAACTGGAAATGCTTGCCCTGGTGGTCGACCTGGCCGTCGGACCAGCTCTGACGGAGGACGTCACACAGCTCCTCGAGGCGTCCGACGCGATCGCGACGGGTGGTGCCGAAGCCGTGGAACTCGATGTCGCGATAGCCGAGTCCGAGGCCCAACTCGTGACGCCCACCCGAGAGGACGTCGATGAAGGCCGCGTCCTCGGCCATCCGCACCGGGTCGTAGAGCGGGGCGAGAGCGACGGAGATCCCGATCCGGATCCGACTCGTCGCCTGCGCTGCCGCCGCTGCGTAGGGCAACACCGAGCCCACGTAGCCCGAGCGGAGGAAGTGGTGCTCCGTGATCCAGACCGCGTCGAGCCCGACCGTTTCGGCGAGTTGCATCTGGCCGATCGAATCCGCCAGCACCTCGGTATGGCTCTTGCCCTCGCTCGGCAGACACTCGCCGCTGAAGACCCCGAGTCCGACTTCCATGTCCTGAGCCCCCGTGTTCTGGCGTACTGCGTTCTCCCGGCCGACCGTCCCTGACTCTACACTTCGTCGGCGAACGCGCATTTGTTCGTCTCGGCGTCGGAGGACTGCCGTGGGAGCCAACTCGGGGATCGGAGCACACGGGATGGCGAGTCTCCAGACGTCGGCTGCGCCGACCGGTCGTGCTCGACGGGATGTCGCGCTGGTGGCCGTGCCGTATGCGACCTGGGGATCGGTCGGGCTCTTCGTCCGTTGGGTCGACCTCCCGGCGATCGCCATCGCCGGCTGGCGCCTGTCGATGGCGGTCGTCGGAATCTCGGCGATCATGGCGCTGCGGCCCGGACGGCGCGTCCGTCCGGCCCCCGGACAACGCCGCACCCTCGTGGTCCTCGGCATCGCCCTCGGGTTGTCGTGGCCGCTGTTCTTCCTCGGGCTGCAGCTGATCGATATCGGGGTGGCCGTCGTGCTCTCGTTCTCGTGGCCGCTGTGGTACGTGGCCTTGGCCTTCGCCGTACGCCGGGAGCGGCAGCCGTGGATGGTCGTCGTCGCCCTCGCCGTGTGTCTGGTCGGCCTTGCCCTGCTCGCCCTCCGGTCGGGCTCACTACCGCGCGGCGACGACGCGCTCGGCATCCTCGCCGCGCTCGGGGCATCGGTGCTGGCCGCCGTCCAGCTGCTCGTCATCCGGTCGGTCGACCCCGCCGTTCCGGCGCTGACGGTGAACCTCTGGCAGACGTCGATCGGGGCAGCGATGTTGGCGCCGTTCACCGTGCACAGCGCGTTGTCCGGGGAGATCACTCTGCGAGCGATCGCGATCCTGGTCTTGATCGGTGGCCTGTTCACCGGTGTTGGTGCTGCCCTTCAGGTCGCCGGCGCCCGCCGGCTGGACCCCGCCCACACGTCGGTGATCAGCTATCTCGAGCCGCTCGTCGCCACCGGGCTGGGCGCGCTGGTGCTCGGCGAACGGGTGCGGCCGCTCGGCGCGGTCGGCGGCGCGCTGGTGCTCGGGGGCGGGCTGTTCATCCTGCTCCGGGGACGGTCCGGGAGTGATCGAGTCGCAGATGGTCGCCACCGAATGCCCGCCGCCGAGCGTCACGTCGTCATCGCCGACCGGCCCGGGCAACCTCCACCCCACCGTCGTCGGTCGGCTGATCCGCGGGTACGTCTCGCGGTCGTGCGCGGCCACGGGGTGCGCAGCGCACGGGCCTCACGGAGGAGTCGGTTGACCCGACGGTGTGCTGGCCTGAGAACCCCTCGCGAGATCGCGAACGCGACGACGAACAGCACGAGGCTCACCCATACCCAGAGGTCGTCGAGCGACCAGGCGCCACCGGAGACCCAGACCAGTGCGAGGCCCGAGACGGGGACGGCGAGGATGAGGACTTCGGCGATCGCCGAAGCAGCGAAGTTCGCCTCGGAGATCGCCCGGCCCTCCGGGCCGAGACGCTTCTTCGCCTGTGCGAAGTAAACGCCGTTGAGGAGCACGGCGCCGAAGCCGGCGATGGACAGGAGGATGTGCACGACCAGCGTTGCTTCGTAGAGGCTGCTGTCGATGCCGGTATCGATGCCGAGCATGCTGCTTCCCCTGTCCTCAGCGCACCGCGGTTGCTTCGAACTCGACCATGAGCTCGGAAACGCGAGCCGTGACACGCCCAGCAGCGACCCGGGTGGCTGGACCCCGGCCGCGCCGAGCCGCTCAGCGACGAGGCCGTAGCTGGCGAACATCGCGTCGATGTCGGTGGTGTATGTGGTCAAACGCACGACGTTGGAAAGGTCCATTCCCGCCTCGCCGAGGACCGCTTCGAGGTTGTCGAGCGCGAGCGTCACCTGCGCAGCCATGTCGCTGGCGTGCTGGGGTGTGCCGTCGGCGCCCATCGCCGACTGTCCGGCGAGGTACAGCACCTCGCGGCCGCCTTCGACGAGTTCGGCCTGGTCGAAGCCGAGCTCGATGGACCAGGTCCAGGGGTTGAGTGAAGTTCGCTTCATGGTGTCTTCCTGTTCGGTGTGAGCAGTGGTGGGCGCCGGCGCAGCGCGACCGGCGTCTTTGTCGCTCCCGCACCCGACCGCCAGGCCGATGGAGAGGGCCAGCGCCAGCGGGAGAGCGAGGCGGGAAAGACCGGATCGCGGGGACGTTGTCATCGTCATGGGCGAGTTGTACGACGCCGCACCTCGCGCGCCGCCTCGTACCAAGGTCGGAACGCGTGGTCGGTTCCGGGCCTCGTGGCGATCGCTCAGCTGATGCCGAGTTCGCGGCAGCGGGCGATGGCGGCGGTGCGCGAGGTGACTGCGAGCTTGCGCATCAGCGAGGTCATGTGAGTCTTCACGGTCCGCTCGCCGATGTAGAGCCGGTCGGCGACGGCGCGGTTGGACATGCCGGCGACAACCAGCCCCAGGACGGCGAGCTCGCGGGTAGTGAGGCGTTCACCGGTCTCCGGGACGAGCAGCCCCAGCGTCGCGGTGGGTTCGGCGAGCTCGTGCAACGCTCGCTTGGCGAACGCGCCGACGTCGGGGTCGAGTCGGCACGCTTCGAGCACGGGGCGATGGGTGCTCGCGCCATCGATGAGGAGCAACCCGATGCCGTCGAGGTGGGCGAGCTGGGCCAGCGTCGGGCGTGCGGTCTCGATCGCCTCGCACGCCGGCCCGACTCGAGCTGGATCGCTGCTCGTTCGAGGTCGACCAATCCGGTCATGAGGCAGAACCGCACCCGCCGGTGGAGCTCCCCGAGGTCGGCCAGGGTGGACTCTGCGCCCTGCAGGTCGCCTTCGGCGCGCTGCAGCTCGGCACCGAGCACCGCCGCGCTCACAGCGGTATCCGGGCGGTCCTCGGGTGTGACCTCGCCGAGCAGCACCCGGGCAGCCCGCACACGCTCGTGCCGATCGGCCGACGCGCCCGATCGCGCGATCGCATAGGCGTACATCGCGCGTTCTTGACGGTGGCGATCCGATCCGCTCAGGATCCGCCGTGCCGCATCGACGATGGCGTCGACGCTTCGATGATTACCGGTGGCGAGGGCCACTCCCAGCCGCACCCGGTCAGCGGCCATCGCCAACCAATTGAGGCTGCCGAGCTCGAGGGCACGCTCGTCCAAGCTGATCGAGATCTGCTCGGCACGATCGACCCGGCCAGCGACCAGGTGGGCTGCAGCCTGGATCAGCTCCAGGTTCGTGAGGGCCATGACATCGCGGTCGATACGGCGGGCCAGCTCTGCGGCGTGGTCCGTCAGCCAACCGACACCTCGCGGAGCGAAGAGGAACTCGGTCCCCAGCCCGAGCGCGACGTCGCACCGGCCGAGCTCGGTGCACGAGGTGAGAGCGAGCGCGAACGCCTCGTCGAGGCCGGCGCCGACCTCGACCCAAGCACCGCCGAAGTAGTCGAGCCGACAGCTTCGCCATGAGCACCTTCGCACGGTCGTCGGGTGACGTGTCGAACACCAGGAGCTCGTCGATGAGGGTGCTGGCCTCCTCGACCTGCCCCCGAGCAAGATGCGCCTCCGCCAACCCGTAGGCGCCACGAAAGAAGCCGACGCTTTCCCCGCTCTCGCGCATCGCTGCAGTCGCCGATCGGAGCCGGGTAATGGCGGTGGCGACGTCGCCGTCCTCCAACGCCGCGAGACCGGACAGCACGCCCAGCCACGGTTCGGACGCGAGCTGGTCAGGCTCGAACGAAGACAGCCACGAGCGCGGCACCCGCGCCCCAGGAGATCGGAGGAGCACTCGAACGTGCTCGACTAAAGTCTCGCCCGCCGCGTCGACGTCGCCGACCTCGAGCAGCAGTTCGATGGCGCGCATCGGCGGAGACACCGCCGCAGCGCGTCGGTGGAGTTGCCGGCGCTGTGCGGGTGTCCGGCTCGCTGCGAGCTCCTCGCGCAGAAACGAGGCGATGCGATCGTAGTAGCGCAACGTCATGCCGGCCGGGCCCTCCGACGGGGCCGTCACCCGTTCGGCGAGCGCCATGCGCCGCACCCGCTCGAGCAGCTCAGCGACCGCGCGGCGCCGGTCACGGCCGAGCACGAACGCGAGGTCGAGCGACGACAGCAGAGAGGTCTCGAGCACGAAGGCCCGCAGCTCGGCGTCCATCTGCCCGAGCACTTCCATCCGGAGGAACTCCTCGATGTCGAGCTCGCCCGAGCACAGCGACTGCTCGATCGGACCACCGGCCGCCTGGCCCATCCCGGCGTTGGCCGCAAGGAGCACCGCCGCCGCAGCCCACCCTCCCGATCGATCGAGGATCGCGCCGGCGAGGGCGTCGTCGTGCACCCCGACTTCAGCGAGCAGGCCGGTCACCTGGGTCCGGTCGAGCTGCAGATCGGCGGCGCCGAACTCGACCACCTGTCGCCGGACCCGCCGCTGGGAGAGTCGGAACGGCGGCTCGACGCGGCTGGCGACGACCAGCCTGCCCGCCGGACCCAGTTCGTCGAGCACTGACTCGACGAGCTGCAACGACCGAGCCGAGCGGAGGTGGTGGAGGTCGTCGAGCACCACCACCGCTCCTTGCAGATCGTCGAGGTCCAGGGCGAACGCCGTGGCGAGCTGGTGGACATCGGGGGCCGTTGCCGACGCCAGCAGTCGATCGACTCGGACCGACGCACGATGGGAGGCGCGCTGGAGGATGAGCGCGAGCGCGGCTGCGAGCACCCGGGGGTCGTCGTCCTGGGGATCGAGTCGCACCCAGAGCGGACGCCGGGAACCTGGAGCGGCGGACCATGCTGCGAGTGCAGTGCTCTTGCCGGAGCCGGCGGGGGCGACGAAGGACACGAATTGCACACGGTCAAGTGCGGCGTCGATTCGGCCTGAGATCGCCAGCAGTCCCAGACTGCTCGGAAGGACGGGTGGGCGAAACTTCCAGCGGGCGAACAGCGCACCAGCGTCCCGGGTCACGGCGCGAGGCTAGACAACACCGACGGGTGTCAAGCCTCGGTACCCGTTTGACGCGTTGACTTCGGTAGCTGGTTGACAGGTTGGGTTGGGTTGGGTTCAGGCTGCGTTGATTCTGCGGGGGCGCCCGCCTGGGTTGGCGAGGGCGCCGTGTTCGCGGGTGCGGTCGTGCTTGATCTTGTGGCGGCGGATCAGTTGCTCACCGATGGTGATCTCGAGCTGATCACCGACGACAGCGACCTGGACCTGACGGCGACGGAACTTGTTCCCGGCCCGATAGCTGGCACCGGCGAAGCAGACGTTGCCGGACGAATCGACCTTGCGGGTCACGGTCACCACCGAGACGGTCGGCCGTTGCTGCGGTTCGCAGCCGCGCACACCTCGCGACATTCCGGCTGATTGCTTGGCCGGATCATGTCGGCGGGCGTGGGTCGCGATGAGCACGCCACGGTGATGGATCTGCACCAACCCTGCCTCGCAGACCACCTCGACGTTCTGACCCGCCAACCAGACCCCGACCTTGTAAAGCGCGGCAGCGAAGCTGATCGAACCGTTGCTGCCAACGCGACGGGTCGCTGATCGTGGCATCCCCCCGGCGGGATCAGCGGCGGGCTCGATAGCCGGGCGGACCGGTTCGTCGCGGGCGAGCTTGAACCGGTCCCACGGCGTGGCCATCCCCAACGACTGGTGCGGCCGGACATGGTTGTAATGCTCAACCCAGATGTCGAGCTGCGCCTGGGCATCAGCGATGTCGGCGAACACCTTGCCGGTTAGGAACTCGACCCGCAGCGTCTTGTGCCAACGCTCGATCTTCCCGGTCGTTGTCGGCGACCGCGGACGGGTGAGGATGTGCTTGATCCCGTTCTCCCTGCAGATCCGGTCGAACAACACCTCACCCGTGCCTGGCCCGAACCTGCCGGTGAACACCTTGCCGTTGTCCGTCAAGATCTCTGCCGGCACACCGAACCGGCGCATCGCCAACGCCAGCCCGTCACACGTCGGCCGAGCGGTCGCCCGCTCGACGACATGCGCCGAGATGCAGAACCGGCTGTGGTCACACCTCGCCATCGAAGCCCAGGTCGGTTTATGGGTTTCCCGTGGGTTGGCCGACTCGCCACGCCAACCGAAATGAGGTTTGACCAGGTCAAATGGAGCCCAGAGAGGGAGTCGAACCCTCGACCTACGCATGACGAGTGGCCGTGAATCCGTCGCCGAGTGTCGCAGGTCGTCGCCGACTGTCGCTTGAGCAGGGCTTGGTGTCGCTGGTTGTCGCACCGTGTCGCCGGCCGTCGCGAGCTTCTATGGGTTGAATTATGGGTTGACGGTGGCGGGTGTCGGAGCTGGTCGCTGAGCTCGGCAGTTCTCGGGCGACGCCCCCGGCAGGTGTCGCTCGGTCGGAGCGCACGCGCGGGACTGCTCTGCAGCGATTCGCTGCCGAGTCTGCAGAGTGGATTGCAGAGCAGCGGCCGGAGGAGTGGTCCTCGAGCGGCGTGAGCGCAGCGGGGGAGTTCACGGTCCCCAAGTGCCGACAGGCACGACGTCGATCCCATCGGGGCGGCGGTACCCGTAGCCGGCTCCGGTGACGACGGCGAGAAAGGCGGGTTCGCCGACTCGGGACGTGTCGACCGTCCTCGCAAATCTGCCGAGAGCGGTCGCGGCCTCGTCGACACGGGCAGCTCCGAGCTTCACCTCTATGGCACCCCATCGGCCGTCGGTGGCTTGGACGACCAGGTCGATTTCGAGTCCGTTGGAGTCGCGGTAGTGGTGCACGGCTGCTCCGAGGGCATCGGCGAAGACGCGGGTGTCGCGTACGACGAGCGACTCGAACAGGAACCCGAGAAATTTGAGATCGGCGAGCAGCCGTTCCGGGCCGGCTTGGAGCGCTGCGGTGGCCAGCGACGGGTCGACGAAGTGGAGTTTGTCGGCGGTGCGTAGTTGGGCGCGTGAGCGCAGGTGTGTCGCCCACGCGTGCTGAGGCTCGATGATCAAGAGTCGTTGGAGGGCGTCGAGATAGTCGTAGACGGTGCTGCGAGCGAGTGCCTGGTCGGGATCGGCGTCAGCGGCGAGGCGGGACGGGCCCGCTTCGGTCGCGACGTTTCGGGCTACCGCGACCAGCAGTCGTCGGAGTCTCTGCGGGTCGCGCCGGGTCCGGGATGGGCTCCTTCGAGTCGTGGCAGATCGACCTCGCAGATGTTGGTGAGGTAGTCGTCACCGGCCTGGAGGGCGGCGGCGCTGTCGAGGTCGAGCTGGAGCGGCCAACCGCCTCTCACGATCAGCTCGGCGATGCGGCGGACGGACAGGCCGGGATCGGCGGCGCGTTGCGGGTCTCCGGCGAGCAGCGCTGCGAGGGAGATCTCTCCGGTGGAGTCCCCGGATTCGTACAACGACATTGGTCGCATCGTGAGCCGAGCGAAGCGGCCGGCACCGGAGTGGCGTCGCACGTCGTCGTCGGGAACGGAGGAGCCGGTGAGGATGAACTGACCCGGTTGGCCGCGACGGTCGACCTCTGAGCGGACGTGGTTCCACACCGCAGTGGATGCGAGCTGCCACTCATCGATCAGCCGGGGTGTCGGACCGTCGAGGATGAGCCCCGGGTCGATCGCGATGGCATCGAGGGCGGCCGGGTTGGTGTCGAGATGGACGGCGCTCGCGGCATTCTCCTCGGCGGTGCGCGTCTTGCCGCACGCCTTCGGTCCCTCAATGACCACAGCACCCATCGACGCCAATCGGGCGTCGAGGACGCGATCGATGACGCGAGGCAGGTATCTCATCGCAAATGCCTCGCTGACCTGGACGGCATCCGAACAGCCTACAAACCGCGGAAGGTATCCGGATACGTTCCAGGGCTGTATCTGGCTACAGTACGAGGGATCCTGTGTCCTCCGCTACTCGGCACGAGAACCGTGCCGAGTTCTGCCGAGTAGGCGAGGGGGACAACGGCGATGCCGCGACGGAGAGCATCGAACCCCAAGTGAAACCCGTAGACGGATTCATGGGTTTCCCGTGGGTTGGCCGCCGGCGACGCCGAGTCAAAATAGGGTTTGACCAGGTCAGATGGAGCCCAGAGAGGGAGTCGAACCCTCGACCTACGCATTACGAGTGGCCGTCAATCCGTCGCCGAGTGTCGCAGGTCGTCGCCGAGTGTCGCTTGAGCAGGCCTTCGTGTCGCTGGTTGTCGCAGCGTGTCGCCGGTTGTCGCGAGATTCTATGGGTTGGATTATGGGTTGGAATCGACGGACACCGCGGCGGATGAGCCGATCGGGGGTTGTCGTGGTAACGGTCGTTTGGTCATACTTGTGACCATGTCGGACACACGGTCGTTGGCGGAAGTGAAGGCACATCTGTCGGAGTTGGTGGCGCGAGTGGGGGCACAGCACGACCGGGTGACGGTGACGGTCCACGGGCGGCCGGCAGCGATGTTGGTGGCGGTCGACGACATCGAGTCGATGGAGGAGACGATCGCAGTGCTGTCGGATCACGCAGCGGTACGGAGGCTGGTCGATGCGGAAGCTGAGTTGGCTCGCGGTGAGGGTGAGGACGTTGCATCGTTGGAGCGGGCGATGCGGGCTCGCCGAGCGACGGCGTGACAGAGGAAGGGTTCGAGCTGATCATCGCACCGACTGCTCGGCGTCAGCTGGCCGAGCAGTTGCCGGAGGCGGTGTCCTTCGCGGCCTACGACTTCATCATCGGTCCGCTCCTCGAGAATCCGCATCGGGTCGGCAAGCCGTTGCATGCGCCATTGGAGGGCCGTCACAGCGCTCGCCGGGGCACTTACCGGGTGATCTATCGGATCGATGACGTCGAACGCCAGGTCATCGGGATCGGCGTTTTCGCTCGCGCTGGACGCTTACCGCTCGCACTGACGGGAGAACAACTCGACTGATCGACGCCCGGCGGCGCAAGCGTGAAACTCGTAGAGGTCGATGTGTAGCTTGCGCCCGCCAGCCGCATGGGGCCACTTTGAGCGAGGTTTCGGCAGTGTGATGGGACCACCTGTTCGCCAGCGATGGGACCACCCTGTCGCCAGTGATGGGACCACTTGGGGTCCGCCAGTTCGGTGTTGTCGCCGGTGAGCATCGCCGCTGTTCGTGGGACAGCTCGAGAGGCGGCGATGGCATTCCGGGAGGTTCCGATGTTCGAGGTTCGAGAGGTGTTGCGGTTGTGGTTGGGGGGTGAGCGGTTCCGGTCGATCGACCGGCTCACGAGGGTGGACCGCAAGACGATCCGCCGCTACGTCGAGGCGGCCCTCGCTGCTGGTGTCACTGCTGATGGGGGGTGTGGAGCAGCTGAGCGACATGTTGCTCGGGGAGATCGTGGAGCGGTTCGTCCGCATCGCCCCGACGGTCATGGCGAAGGCTGGGCCTTGCTGCAGGCCAATCGGGACAAGGTGATCGGCTGGCTCGATGCGGACGTCCCAGCGGTGAAGATCCGCGAACTACTCGGTCGCCAGCAGATCGAGGTGGCTGAGCGAGCGGTTCATCGGTTCATCGCCGAGGAACTCGGCCGGGGCCGGGGACTGGGCCGAACCGTGCGCGCGAACGACGGCGAGCCGGGTCACGAGTTGCTATGCAGAAGTCCACATAGCAACTCGGAGCCGGCGGCGACGGCGGGACGAAGGACGGTCACGTCGTTCTCATCGACATGGTCGGGGAACTCGAGCCACACACACCTTCGGAACGAGGCGATCGACGCCGCCAGACCATGCTCGTCGCGCAAGCGTTGATGCACCGTTGTCACCGTGTCCGTGGTCAGCATCGCCTCGATCCGCTGGCGGTGTTCGTTGATCACCGATTACGTGAGGCTGCGCGCCTTCGCGTCGACCACGGTCGGGAACCAGCCCGCCACCAACTCGACCCATTCCGCCCGAGACAGCTGCGGTCCGCCCGGGGACAGGCCGGCCGCCTCGGCCGGGGCAGTGTTCTTGCGGACCGTTTCACGGTCCATCCCAACACTCGCCGCGACCGCCATCTTCGATCGTCCCGCCTGCCAGTGCTCCAAGATCTCCACTACGTCGATCACGTCGAACGTTCTCCTTGCCACAAGTTCTCCTCGCCCCAATCCCGGAACGAGCGGTCCTACAGAGATTGAGAACCGAACTGGTGAGGGATTACCTGAACGCCGACAGAACGACCTGACGACACGCGACGCTCACATCGACCCGACCCGCAGCACGCCTGCGGACTCGCGTCGGTGGGCGGTTGGGTCACATCGGGGAACCTGCTGAGGTCGGTGGCGGTGTCGGTGGCGTCGCCCGGGCTCGGACGTTCGAGCAACGAATCGGCGAACTTTCCTCGTCTCGAGATCTCTATACCTCCTGCGACGTGTCGTTGGTGGTCTCGGTACAGCGTTCAACGTCGCGGATCAAGGTTTCCCCCGCTTGGTGTGAACGGCCCCGCTGTGTCGCTACCTCGAGTACGGGACCTCTTGCATGTGCGAGCGCCCTCCCGCACCGCTCGTCCACTCGTGAGGCAACTTCTTCAAAGTCTACTTGACTTGACAGTGACGTCGATGTCAAATTGTGGTGTGTTCAGAGTCGTTCCAATGACGCTCGTTTCGGCGTGCGCGGTCCTTTGGAGTCGCCGTGGCTGAGCGAGCCGGATGCCTCACCGGGCTGAGGGTTGTCGACCTCTCGACGAGCGTCGTAGGGCTGCAGGCGACGCAGCATCTTGCGGACAACGGCGCG
This sequence comes from uncultured Actinomycetes bacterium, assembly GCA_963754705.1. Taxonomy (GTDB): domain Bacteria; phylum Actinomycetota; class Acidimicrobiia; order Acidimicrobiales; family Ilumatobacteraceae; genus JAWKHV01. The sequence goes on from CAVWGZ010000003.1 coordinate 336,865, forward strand.
GACGTGATCCTCGTCGAACAGCCCGGCGGTAGTCCGTGGAGGGCCCATCCCTCATGGTCTCTGTGGATGCGTGGCAAGCGGACGAGAATGTGCGATCTGCGCACACCGCGAGGCCGCCAGCAAGTGCGTGATCTGGCGGCGGGCGCAGACGTTCTTGTCGAGACATTCCGACCGGGCGTGGCGGACAGCTTCGGAGTGGGCTACGAGGCGCTTTCGGCATCATCACCGCAGCTCATCTACGGGTCGGTGACAGGATTCGGACCGACCGGCCGGTATGCCCACGTACCTGCATACGAAGGCGTTGTGATGGCGGCGATGGGCATCATGCACGCATACTCGGCGATCCATCCCCGGCAGGGCCCTGTCTTCGCGTCGCCGTTGATGTGCTCGGCCAGTGCCACGCAAGTGTTGCTGCACGGCATTCTCGCTGCGCTTCTGGAGCGCAGCAGCAGCGGCGCCGGCCAGCACGTCGAAACGAGCCTTGTTGAAGCGGTGGCTTCCCAAGACCTGAACAACTTCACCCACCTTTTCCTCGAGCGTCGCTATCCGGATGCGTTCGAAGGAGCGCCGTTCATCTCTCCGGAGGGTGTGCCAAACAGCGGCATGGCGTTCCGCACGCTCGTAGCGCTCACCAAGGACGGTCGATGGTTGCAGTTCGGGCAGCTGTCCGATCGGCTCTTCCGGGCGCTGCTGCGGGCGCTCGAGCTTGAGTGGATGTTCGACGATGAGCGTTGGAAGACGGCGCCGGAGTTCGAGGACGTGGCGACGCGCCTGGAGTTCTGGGAGCGGATGCTGAAGGCTGCGCGACAGAAGACACTGGCTGAGTGGCTGGCCATCTTCGAGGCCGATCGCGACGTTTGGGCTGAGATCTATAGGCGAGGCAGTGAACTGCTCGACCACCCGCAGCTGGTCTTCGACCGGCGCGTCGCCTCGGTGGAGGCGGGCGATCGCACGGTCAAGGTCCCGGGCCTTCTCGTGCATCTCGATCGGACTCCCGGAGAGGCTGCCAGTAGTACCGCACGTGTCGATCCCGAGGGCGGGTTCGATGGAGCAAGCTGGCCGCGCCGTGATCGTGGTGCCGAGACCGCCGTTGGTCCGTTGACCGGTGTCACGATCCTCGAACTCGGCATGTACTTCGCCGGCCCGCTCGCCGCCACGATGCTCGCCGACCTGGGTGCGCGCGTCATCAAGGTCGAGTCGTTCGAAGGTGATCCCGGGAGGAGCTTCACGGGCTTCCCGGAGGCGGGCGGCACGCGAACGATGCAGGGCAAGGAAAGCATCGCAGTCGACCTGGGAACGGAGGCGGGCCGTCAGATCGTGCGCGATCTGGCCGCTCGCGCAGACGTGGTTCTGCAGTCGTTCCGGGCCGGGGTGGCCGAACGTCTCGGTGTCGACGCCGCATCGTTGATGCGCCTCAACCCGGGGGTCATCTACGTCGACGCGCCTGGATACGGTACTGGTGGGCCGTGCGGCGATCGCCCGTCCTTTGCCCCGACCATCGGGGCCGCCTCCGGCTTCGCGCTTCGCAACGTGGGCCCATCCTTGCCCGAGCGCCCGGATCTGTCGCTGGACGAGATCAAGCGCTGGGCGGCCCGACTGTTCCCCGCGACGATCGTCGTCGGACACGCTGATGCGTTTGCCGCACACGCAGTCGCTACGGCGATCCTGCTCGGCATTGTGGCGCGTGGGCGTGGGCTCGGGTCTCAGCGGCTGGAGACGTCGATGCTGTCGAGCATGGCACATGTGCTGTCCGATCAGATGGTCGATGACCAGACGCGGACTCGGCCGGTCGAGCCGGACGTCGACATGTTCGGTGCTGGAGCCTTGTATCGGCTCTACGAGACAGCGAGCGGCTGGGTGTTCCTCGCTGTAGCGAAAGAGCGCGAGTGGTCGGCTCTGGTGGATGCGCTTGGCGACTCTCGCCTGCGAGACCTGCGTTTCGCTGATGCCGCAAGCAGGAGTGAGAACGATCCGGCACTGCAATCCATCCTTGAGTCGATTCTTCGGTCGGGCCCGGGGGAGAGCTGGGAGGAACTGCTGATGGCGAGGGGAGTCGCGTGTGTCGTTGCGCGGGAGGCGACGCCTGCGCAGGTCCTGATGGACAACTTGTTAGGTGCGGACGTGGGTCTGACTGTTGACGTCGTTCACCCCCTCTGGGATGAACACCCTCGGCTGGCGCCGGCCATCCGGCTCTCCCGGTCGGCGACGTTCGCGCCGCCAGGCTGCCTCTGTGGCCAGCACACCGACGCTTTGCTCGACGAGCTTGGCTACGACGCAACCGACATCGATAAACTACGAAAGGCAGGCATTGTCCAATGAGCGATGTACCCACGTACAACATCAACTCGGCCGACTCGCACGTGTTGGAGCCGCAGGATCTCTGGGTCAAGGAGCTGCCCGCAAAGTACACGGAACGAGCGCTGAAGGTGGTCCAGGAGGGCCTCCAGGAAGTGGCGATCATCGACGGGATCGAATCCCGACGGGCACGGATCGATAAGGGCGACTCGGCGACCGGCGTGGGCCCGCGCCCGCCCGGGCACAGTCGAGCCAAACCCCCGTCTCGCCGACCTGGACGAGCAAGAGATCTGGGCCGAGCTGATGTTTCCTTCCCTTGGCCTGTGGGTTTATCGCTGCCAGGATCCTGAACTCACCATGGCCCACGCGAGGTTGTACAACGACTGGCTGGTCGACCAGTTCCTCAAGCACTCCGACCGCTTCATCGGCGTGGCTATTCTCCCGGTGCTGGACACCGAGCAGTCGATTGCCGAGCTGCACCGCGTGGCCGATCTCGGGTATCAAGCAGTCAACCTCCCGATCGTCCCGCCTGACGGCAGGCCCTACAACGACCCCGTTCACGAGCCGCTCTGGTCCGCGATCTCGGAGACCGGACTCCGGCTCTGTGCTCACACGGGCACCGGTTCGGAGCCGATCATCGCTCGCGGGCTCGGCGGCGCCGTGATCAACTTCGCCGTGAACGGGCTTCCACCCCAAGCGATGATCGCGTTCCTCGTCGGCTCGGGAGTGCTCGACCGCCATCCCGACATGCATGTGGTGCTGGTCGAGGGAGGCGCGTCTTGGCTCCCTGCGCTGATGGAACACATGGACGAGGGTTACATCCAGCACGGCCGGTGGGCCCGGCCAACGCTTTCGGCGATGCCAAGCGAGATCACCAGGCGCCAGGTACACGTTTCGTTCCAGCACGACAAAGCAGTGCTGCACACGTTGGACATCACGGGGACGGACGCCCTGCTGTGGGGAAGCGACTACCCACACCTCGAAGGAACATGGCCGAACACCAAGGAGGAGGTCGACAAGATCTTTGAAGGCGTCGTCGACGACTCGGTTCGCCAGGCCCTGCTCGGTGGCAGCTTCGAGAAGTTGTTCAAGGTCCCGGCCCGGTCCGGCTCCTCGGCTGCATGAATATCGACGGACGGACAGCCATCGTTGGGGTCGGCACCACTGACTACTTCCGTCGTGGCGAGTCGCTGCCGCTGACCCTCAATGAGCTCGCCTGTCAGGCGATCATCAATGCAGCCGACGACGCAGGAATCGCCGTAGCGGACATCGACGGCTTCTCCTACTACTCCAAGGGGTTCGACACCAACCTGTTCGCGCAGATGCTCGGCATCAAGCAGATCAACTTCAGCGCGATCCAGACGTATGGAGGAAACGGATCCGCTGGATGCGCAGCGCTCGCCTCCGTCGCTGTCGCGTCCGGGCTCGCCGACATCGTCGTCTCGGTGTTCGCCATCCAGATGGTCCCCGAACACCGGCTCAATGCCGCGATCGTCGAGTACTTGCCACCCAGCCCAGAGAAGGACTTCGTGACCCAGTACGGTGCCTGGGCCCCCGGTCACTACTTCTCGATGATCGCGCAGCGGCACATGCACGAATTCGGCACCAAGCGGGAGCACTTCGCCGAAGTGGTCATCGCGCAACGGGAGAATGCGATCCGGCGCCCCAAGTCCTTGCAGAAGCAGTCCTTGACAATCGATGAGTACTTCGACGCTCGCATGATCTCTGATCCGCTGTGCCTGTACGACTACACGATGGAATGCGACGGCGCCGTGGCCGTCATCACCACGTCAGCCGAGCGAGCCAGAGACTTGAGGCATCGGCCTGCGTACGTGATGTCCGTCGCGACAGGTGGTGAAGGTCGATGGGGTGGGGGTATCGGCTGGATGGGGATGGATGACGACATCTTTCCCTCCGCCGGCACGGCACAGGTCGCCGAGTCGTTGTACGGACGAGCAGGGATCCGTCCAGCCGACGTCGACGTCGCCCTCTTTTACGACCACTTCAGCCCCGCAGTGCTGCTGCAACTCGAGGACTACGGCTTCTGCGGGCGTGGCGAGAGTGGACCGTTCGTTGCCGAAGGAAACATCCGCTGGCCGCATGGCAGCATTCCTGTAAACACCCATGGCGGCAACCTGTCGGAGGCATACATCGTCGGAATGAGTCACGTGGCCGAGGCCGTCGAGCAGATTCGCGGGACCACGATCAACCAGGTCGACTCTGCCAATGTTGCACTCGTCACCGGAGCGCCGTCTGCGGCTCCGGTCGGTGCCCTGCTGCTGAGGAGATGAACTGGTGACGACCCTGCCACCAAACCTGGAGACCGGCCTCGAGCTCTTCGAAGATCGCTGGACCGAGCCATTCTGGAGCACGGCGCCGCGAGCATCGCCTGGTCATTGCTCAGTGCAGCCAATGCCGGAGATTTCGTTCGCCGCCCACTCCGTTCTGTCCGCGCTGCCTGTCCCAGGACATCGATTGGGTCGAGCTGTCTGGCGACGCGACGTTGTACACCTACACGATCGTGCGGCACCCGGCGGCGCCGGCACTGGCGCTGCAGGTGCCGTACGTCGTCGCGATCGTGGTGCTCGACGGAACCGACGGAACCAAGTTCATGTCGAACGTCGTCAACTGCACCCCTGAGGACGTGCACATCGGCATGGGACTCCACGTGGTGTGGCATGACACCCCTCAAGGTTTCTCCGTGCCGCGCTTCGGACCGTGATGAATTTCGGCGCGCTTCTCGCCCGCCGCTATCCGAGCCAGTTCCCCGGCTGGCATCGGCGGGTCTACCGGGTGACGCGGGGCCTGATTGGACATCGTTGGACCGGATACACCTGCCTCCTTCTGAGCACGACAGGTCGCAAGACTGGGCAGGTTCGAGACACGGTGCTCACGTACGCAGCGACCGGCGAGGCGTTGTTCGTCGCCGGATCGAACGGCGGAAGCGACGTCCCTCCCGCGTGGCTCCTCAACATCGAGGCAGATCCAAGGGTTTCCATCCGCGTCGGTCGACGCTCATGGGAAACGGCGGGTGAGTTGATCCGACCCGGCGACGAGCGATTCGACCTGGGTTGGAGCAAGCTCAATGAGATCAGGTCGGGCAGATACGACCAGTATCAGCAATCCACGGACAGGCCGATCCCATTGGTGCGTTTCGCCGTCCGCGGCGCGGCGGTCAGTAGGAAGATGCCGTGACCGCGAAGCCACATGAACGGTTGGAGTCGTTCCCGGTCGATCTGTCAGGCCGGACCGTGATCATCACGGGGGCCACCCGAGGCATCGGACGCGCCCTGGCTCGTGGATTTCGCGCGCTCCGGAGCGAACGTGGTCGTCGCCGCTCGTCACGCCGACGCATGCGAGGAGGTGGCGCGTCACCTGGTCGCCGAAGGTGGCTCAGCGTCAAGCGTGCCCGTGCACCTCGCAGACGTCAGTTCCATCGAACGCCTCGTCGACAGGACCGTCGAAGTGTTCGGATCGCTTGACATCGTGATCAACAACGCGGCCACGGGCCTTGCCCAGCCGATCGGTCAGCTCACGGTGGATGCGTGGGAGAAGTCGATGGCCGTCAACCTACGGGGTCCGGTGTTCCTCGTCGAGCGATCCCTTCCGCATCTGCGTGAGAGCGCCGACGCATCGATCCTGAACATCATTTCGCCTGGTGCTTTCACGGCCGCGGCCGACTGGGCGATGTACGCCGCCGCCAAGGCGGCGCTCCTGTCGTTCACACGATCGACCGCTGCGGCGCTCGGCAAAGATCGCATCAGAGTCAACGCCCTCTGTCCGGGCCCCATCGACACCGAGATCTTCCGCAGCAACCCCGTGGAGCTCCAAGGAGACATCGCAGCAGCGACCGCCCTCGGTCGAGTCGGCTCGCCGGAGGAGATGGTCGGGCCAGCGCTGTTCCTCTGTTCGCGGGCAGCGAGCTACGTCACGGGCGACGTCCTGTTCGCCCACGGGGGCGGTCGTGGCTGACGCTGCGACTCCGACGCCAATCGGCGACTACTTCGCTGCGCTCGATCGGGGCGACGGTCGTGGCGCCGCCGAGACCTTTGCCGAAGCCGCAGTTGTTCGGCTGCCGTCAGATGAGGAGACCGGCCCGAGGCGTGTGCTCAGCGGCGATGAGATCACGACGATGCTTCTTGCCAGGCATGCGCCCACATGGTCGCACCACCTGTCCAAGGTGATCTCGACCGGACACGTGACCGTGGTCGAGGGGGAGATCGGTGATGCGACGTCGTCTGCGGTCCTCGGCACATTCCTTGCGTCCATCGAGCTGTCGGTTGAGGGCAGCATCACGGTGTACGACGCCTTTCGGCGGCCCGGTGCCGCCAGGCCGTTCACACGCTCGGATGACGAGGCGCCCAACGCGCGGGCGATGTTGACTTCACTGTGCGACGCCACGGTCGCTGGTCCGATGGTCGAGGTCGACCTCGTCGACGAGTCGAGCGTGTGGCTGCCGAACCACCCGGCGCACCTGCGGGCGCCCGGGCGGCTCGTACCGCTGCTGCCGGCGATGGAACCTTCGAACGTGCTGGTTTCCGGCACCACGGCGGTGGCACTGGGCACGGCGGCTCACCCTCATTCCCGGCAGCGCACGGTCGATTTCGCGCTCAGCGTGACACTCGATCAGCCGGCGCGTATCGACCGGCTCGTTCTCTACTGGACTCGAGCGCGACGACTCCGCTGACGAAACGAAAGGTTGACGACGTGAGCGACAGCGTTGTTGGCGACCATGCCGAGCCCGGACACGGAGGGGACGGCATGGCTGCGTTCCTCGACCCCGGGTTCGATTTCTCCTCGTCCGAACTGACGGAGGGAGAGGCGAGCCGATACCTCGCGTGGTGTGCCAGGGTGCACGGGGAGGGAAACCTCGACCTCGTCCCGTTCGCGGAGTTCTTCGTCGAGTACGATCCTCAGGGCCTCAAGAGGCTGAGACGTCACACCGGCGTGCTGCAGCTCCCCATCTCGGCAGCCGTACTCATGTGGGCACACACATACGCCGTCATGGGTTTCGCCAAGGGCATCATCTACGAGGTGATCGCGGCACGAGAGCTCGGCGTCACCAAAGCTGAGGTGGTGGACGTGTTGAGGATCGCTGGGTACTACGGTGGCCCGTTTGCGCTCAACGCCACCGGCGAGCTGACCTTGCCGTACCTCCGAGCGTGGGACGAGGCCTCCGACACACCAACGGTTTGGCCGGCCGAATGGACGCTCGACTCCGACGCTCTGCGAACGGGAATCGCTCACGAGACGGACGAGCTGATGGATGGAGAGCTCGATCAGGTTCGGGCATGGTACGAGCGGGTGCACGGCGGCATGCCGCGCTCACTGGAACTGGCTGCGGCGACCAACCCAGGTGCGTTCAAGATGAGTCGGGTGCGGTTCGAGCTCCTGGCGGGACGGCACATACCAGTCGAGCTGGTTGCGCTCGTGAGCCTGCACACCGCCGTCGCCTGCCGCTGGCGGTCCAACCTGCGACGAGCGGTCGAACTCGCCCTGTTTCTCGGCATCGAACGGGACATCATCGAAACCACCATTCATTGGGGAAGCGTCGTCGGTGGTGAGTGGGCCCTGGACGAGGCGTTCGACGCTGTCGCGGACCTCGTCAATCGACAGAGAGGAACGGTGTGATCCGATCCGAGCCACCGTTTGCCGGTCAGACGGCCCTTGTCACGGGCGCTGCGTCCGGCATCGGAGAAGCGATCGCTCAGCTTCTCACCGCCGAGGGCGCGCGCGTGGCCGTGCTCGACATCGATTCCACGCGGGCTAGGACGACCGCCGCCCGTCTCGACGGAGCCATCGCCGTCGGATGTGACGTCGCCGACTCTGCGTCCGTTTCGACCGCCGTCGCGCAAGTGCTCGACGAGTTCGGACAGATCGACATCGCCGTGAACAACGCCGGCATCTCCGGCAGCCTGGCCGAGACGACTCGCCGAAGCCGCCTTCTGGAGGCCTACACAACCGAGCTCCTCGAAACGATGCAGCAGCCGACGTCGGCGGTCGACATCACGGTGGCAACCACCGACGACGATTGGCGACGGATGTTCGCCGTCCACGTCGACGGCACCTTCTTCATCACTCGAGCGGTGCTGCCCGGCATGCTGCACCGCAGGGTCGGGTCAATCGTCAACGTCACTTCCGTGTGCGGCATCATGGGTTGCATCGGTTCACCGGCCTACTCAGCAGCGAAGGCGGCGGTCATCGGCTTTACCCGATCGGTCTCCAAGGAAGTCGCCAACCAAGGAGTGCGCGTCAACGCTGTGGCCCCGGGCTTCATCGACACGTCGATCACGCCGGTGCGCAGCACGGCGGAGCGAGCGCTCACGATCGCGACCTTGCCGATGGGCCGCCTGGGCACCACCGCTGAAGTAGCAGAGTGCGTGGTGTACCTGGCATCGGACAAGGCTTCGTACTTCACGGGCGCAGTGCTCTCTCCAAACGGTGGAGCGCTCACCTCGACGTGACCGCAGATCAGCCGGGGGCTGCCTGCGCCCAGCAGCGTCAACGCGCCGTCCAGCCGCCATCGACTACGAGCGTCGTACCCGTCACGAACGAACTCGCATCGGACGCGAGGAACAGGATCGCGCCATCGAGCTCGTCGGGGCGGCCCGGGCGACGCATCGGCGTGTTTCGATCGAGAAACGAGCGTGACCGCTCGTCGTCCAAGAGACCCTCACTCGTCATCTCAGAGGGGAACCAGCCCGGCGCCAGAGCGTTGACTCTCACGCCCCGTGCCGCCCATTGACACGCGAGCTCGCGAGTCAGGTTCACCACCGCTCCCTTCGATGCGCAATACGCAGCCTGGTTCAGCGGTGCCCCCGCGACCAGCCCGAGGATCGACGCGATGTTGATAATCGATCCGCGACCACGTTCCAGCATCAATCGGCCGGCGAGCTGTGACAGCATGAAGACGCCCGTGAGATTCACGTCGATGGTCTGTTGCCAGGACGCCAGCGGTTCCACCTCGGCGGCAACGGAACGTCCGATCCCAGCATTGTTGATGAGAATGTCCACCGAACCGGCCGCCGCATCGATGAGTGCTCGGCAGTTCTCCTCGTCGGCAACGTCACAGGTCACGGCGGTTGCCCGTTCGCCCAGGTCCCGAGTGAGGGACTCCAGCCGCTCGGCGCGCCGCGCAGCGATGATCACGCTCGCCCCGGCTCGATGAACGGTCCGAGCGAACCTCTCGCCAAGACCTGAGCTGGCCCCGGTGATGATCGCCGTCTTGCCCTCCAGGGAGAACAGTTCGGCCGGCGCCAGGTCGCGTGGAGGATTGACGGTCATGAGCGAAGCTCCTTAGGCAGACCGAGTCCGCGTTCACCGATGATGTTGCGCTGGATCTCATCCGACCCGCCGGCGATGCGGAACCCGGGAGCGCCCAACACGTGTTCGGTCCAGCAGTACGTGCCCCACTCACCGGTGTCCGCAGCCAACGCAGGCCCGAGGAGGCGGGCCGACACGTCGGCGGTTCGACGGAGGTTCTCGGTCCACATCAGCTTGCCGATCGAACCCATGACGGCCGGCGGCAGGGCGCATGCGTCAGCGGCTCGCTGGTTGTGCCATTCAAGGACGCGAGTCCGGATCGCTACGTCGACGAGCCGGTCGACGATCGCACGAGGAGGTCGAGACGGACCCCGCCGAGCTAGGTCGATGAGCCGTTCGATCGAGCCACCGACCTGCGCATGCGTCTCGCCGGACACTTCTCGCTCATACGTGAGCACCGCCATCGTCACCTTCCAACCCGCACCGATCTCTCCGACCCGAAGGCCGTCGGACAGGCGTACGTCGTCGAGGAACACCTCGTTGAAAGACGCGCCGCCTGTCATCTGGCGGACCGCGCGCACCTGGACTCCGGGCGAGTTCATGGGCACGAGGAACGCGGTGAGCCCTCGGTGCCCTGCATCTGGGTCCGTCCGGGCGATCAGCAATCCGAAGTGAGCAATGTGAGCGCCCGAAGTCCACACCTTCTGGCCGTTGATGCACCAGTCGTCACCGTCGCGCGCTGCGGTGCAACGCAACGACGCGAGGTCGGATCCGGCTTCGGGCTCGGAGAACAGCTGGCAGACCCATGTGTCGCCACGAAGCAGCAGCGGGACGAACTCCTGGAGCTGTCGTGAGGTCCCGAAGTCGACGATGGTTGGCAGGACGAGGCCGAGCGTCACGCGGAAGAGCTCGGTCGACGTAGGCGTGACGAAGAGCGACTCCTCAGCCGTGAACGCGACGGCGTGCTCCTTCGAGAGCCCTGCACCGCCGAGATCCCGGGAGATCCGGATGGCGCCAAATCCTGCGTCTAGCTTGCGCCGCTGCCATTCGGCCTCGGCCTCGAGGAGCTTCCGCTCCTGGTCGGCTGGCACCGAGTGGAACACGGCGACCGAGTCAGACCCGCCTCGTCCGGCGCGTGCGCCAGCGTGCCTCATCTCGGCGTTGTCCGAGAGCCAGGTGCGGGCACGGGTGCGGAACTCGACTACATCGTCGGCGAACACGCGCCAATGATATCGACGTCGACGTCAAGTTGCGAGTTGTGAAAGTGAGAGGGATCCGATGTGTGGTCCAGGTGTTATGCGGCTTTGGGGTGGGTGGTGGTCCCACTTCGCGGCGAACTCGGCTGGGCTGAGCTCGCCATGGGCGGTGTGGGGTCGGTTCAACGTTGTAGTCGATCCGCCAGTCCTCGATGATCACGCGGGCCTCGAGGAGGCTGTCGAAGTGCCAGCCGTTGAGCAGCTCGTCGCGTAGGCGACCGTTGAAGCTCTCGATCCAGGCGTTCTGCCATGGCGAACCGGGGTCGATGAACACGCTCTGGGTGCCGCCGAAGCGGCACCAGTCGGCGCACGGCGTGCGCGACGAATTCCGGGCCGTTGTCGAACCTGACGTAGACCGGCACCCCATCGCGTGCGAGGGCGAGCCGGTCGAGCACGGCGACGACCGCGTCGGCGTCGATCGACCGGTCGACGGTGATCGACAGAGCATTCGCGGGTGAATTCGTCGATCACGTTCAACAGCTTCAGGGTGCGCCCGTCGATGGTGGTGTCGAACTGGAAGTCGAGGGCCCACAGCACGTTCGGGCGGATCGGGCACATCGCCCCGACATGCACGCCGATGCCGGTGAGCCGCTTCTTGCGACGCTTCTGCGGGACGCGGAGGCCTTCGTCGCGCCACAGCCGGCGGATCCGCTTGTCGTTCACCGCCCAGCCCGCTTTGCGGGCTGCTTTCGCCGCTCGGCGCCACCCCCAACGAGGCCGACGTGGTGGAGAACTCGCGCAGGAACCGGCGCAGCTCAGCTTCCTCGTCGGTGATCGGCGGCGGCGGGAGGCGTTGGGTGGAGCGGTGCAACCTGACGACGGTGCAGGCTCGGCGTTCGGAGACCCCGAACCGGTCACGCAGCATCGTCACGGCGCTGCGTTTGCGGTTCGGGGTCAGAAGTTTCCCCAGCGACCTCGCGGAGCATGTCGATGTCCAACGCCTGGTTGGCGACCAGCTTCTTCAGTCGCACGTTCTCGGCCTCGAGCTCCTTGAGCCGCTTGGCGTCGGACGCTTTCATCCCGCCGTACTGGGCGAGCCAGCGATGCCAGGTCGACTCGGCGATCTCCAGATGTCGACAGACCTCGTCGAGGTCTTTGCCTCCGGCGAGGAGCTTGTGGCCCTCGGCCAGCTTGCGGATGATCTGATCCGGCGTGTGCCGGCGACGCTTGTTCGTCACGGTGCTGCGCTGCTTCCTGCCCAATCTCTCGGGCATCACAGTCGCACAACACTTGGACCACTACGACGGTCTCAGCTCAACAACGTTGCTGTGTCAGGCTTTGATGTCACGGGGGTCCCACAGCTCGCGAGCGCGCTCGCCGACCCTGTTGAACGAAAAGACTGTGAGAAACATGAACGACGCCGGAACCAGCAGCACGTGTGGATGTTCACGCAGAGCCGTGAGATCCGCCTCGGCGATCATGTTGCCCCAGGTGGGCTGCGGCTGAGGGAGGCCGAGTCCCAGGTAGGCCAGCGAACCTTCCGCGACGATCAACACGGCCACGATGATGAACGAGTACGACACCACGGGCAAAACCACGTTGGGCAAAAGCTTCCTCATGAGAACCCGTCCGTGGCGGGCTCCCATGGCCCGGCTGGCGAGAACGAACTCGCGTTGGGAGTAGACGAGCGAGTTGGCGCGAGCGAGCCGGATCATCGCCGGCGTACCGACGACAGCCAGAGCGGCTCCGTTCTTCAGCGCCGAGTCGGCGACGCCCGTCGGCGTGCCGAGAACCGACGCGAGCGCAACCAGCAACACGAGGGGTGGCACCGACAAGACGGTATCCGTGAGCACGCTGAACGTGGTGTCGACCCAGCTGCGGAAGTAGCCGGCGGCGAGGCCGATCGTGCCGCCGACGATGATGCTGATCGCGATCGCGAAGGCGACGGTGAGGAGGCTCACGCGCGCCCCGTAGATGGACCGAGCAAGGAGATCGAGGGCGAAGTTGTTCGTGCCCAGTGGATGTTCCGAGAGCAGGTCGGGCGAGGCGTTCCCGATGTCGAGGATCGTCTTGCCGGTGTCTTTGTACTCGCCGAGCGGCAACACGTCTGCCAAGAGAGCGGCAACAATCAGGACCCCGAGCCAGAGCATGCTCAGCCAGAAGCCGACATCGACACGAGGGCCCCACAGCGCACGACCGATCGTGCGAAGGCCCGCGTAGCACAGTGAGATCGACGCGCAGAATCCGACGAGCTTGACCAGAATGGACACGTCTTGAAAGCCGGCGAGCGCAACGAAGAGCAAGAGGACGCCGATGCCGAAGTGCACCGCGCCACGCACGACGCCCCACCGTCTCGTCCGCTGCGGCGCCGCAGTCGGGCGGCCGGGATCGACGGGGTCCACGAGCTCAACGACGTCCACGACGGATCCTTGGATCTAGCACTCCGTACAGCACGTCCACACCGAGGTTGATGATGACGTAACCGACGGCGATGACGAGAACCCCTCCCTGCACCAGCTTGTAGTCGGCCTTCGTCGCCGCGTCCACGATGGTCTTCCCCAAGCCTGGCAAGCTGAATACCTGCTCCACGATGACGGTGCCACCGATCAATCGGCCGAGGCTGACGCCTGCAAGTGTTACGAGAGAGAATGACGACGGTCGGAGCGCTTCGCGCAAGAGGATGTGGCCGGTGGGCATGCCTTTGGCTCGCGCAGCCAAGATGTAGTCCTCGCGAAGTGTTGCGATCATGTCGCCGCGGAGAACTCTGGTGAACACCGCGATCTCATTCAGCGACAGGGTCAAAGCTGGCAGGAAGGCGTGCTTCAGGTTCTCGGCCCAGCCGTCCTGCGTCGGACGCGCCCACTGCCCGAAGGGAAACACGCGCCAGTAGACGGCGAAGACGAGCAGCAGCAGCAATCCAGCGACAAATCCCGGCACGGAGATGATCCCGAACATCGACGCAGTGACGACGCGGTCAAAACGCGAGCCGGCGCGATATGCGGACCACATGGCGAGAGGGATCGAGATGAGCAATGCCAGCACGATCGCGATCGCTGCGAGTTCGACGTTGACGGGAACTGCACGACCGAGGCGGTCGGACACGTTCTCGACGGGTGGAACGAGGTTCTTTCCGAGATCACCTCTGATCGCGTCCCCCAGCCATGTCACGAATCGCTCCGCCACGGGCTCGTCGAGACCCATCTCCAGTCGCACTCTGCTGTAGTCCTCGGCAGAACTGTTCGGACCCAGCACCTCAAGCGCTGGATCGCCGGGCACCAATTCCACCAGCAGGAAGGTCCCGATGCTCACAAGCAACAGGACGGTGAGCGCCATCGTTGCGCGCTTGGCCACGGTCTTGAGCATCAGATGCTCCTCGATGGGTCTGCTGCGGGCGGCGAGTGCTCCTTCTCGCCGATGACAGCTTGGCCCGAACCAGGGCGCCGCTCGGATGGTGTGCCCCAGCGTCCGAAGAGCAACTGTGCGGCGATCGTCTTGTTCTCCGCGCGGATGTCTGCTCGGCGGGCTCGTGCCGTCGCGGCGTCAACGGTGCGTGGAGCGCGCGCGACTCCCCGGGCGACCGCAGCGAGCGCCGCCACCGACGCCGTCGCCGTGAGCCCGAGCAGAACAGTCGCCGAGCCCATCAGTCGGAACTCGCTGTCGCCAGGGGCCCGGGGTTGTGACATGCCACGAAGTGGCCGGGCGAGTGCTCGCGGATCTCTGGCTCGATCTTCGAGCAGATGGGTGTCACGTTCGGGCATCGGGTTCGGAACCGACATCCGGATGGTGGGGCCAGCGGCGAAGGGAGGTCGCCCACGATGGTCGTGGATGGAATCGGCACGGAGGGATCGGGATCTGGGATCGAGTCGAGCAGGATCCGGGTGTACGGATGCAATGGTTGTGCGTAGAGATCATCCGATCCGGCGACTTCACAGATCTTGCCGAGGTACATCACCATGACCCGGTCTGAGATGTTCTTCACCACGGCCAGGTCGTCCGCGATGAACATCATCGTGAGTCCGAACTTGGCCTTCAGGTCACGCAGCAAGTTCAATATTTGCGCCTGAACCGATACGTCCAACGCAGAGACCGGCTCATCACAGATGATGACCCTCGGAGACAGCATCACGGCTCGTGCGATGCAGATCCTCTGGCACTGGCCGCCTGAGAATTGATGAGGTCGGCGGTCTCCGACAGCCTCCGGGTCGAGTCCCACCTCCATCAGGATCTGGTCGACTTTTCCGTTGGCGTCGTGCTCGTTGGTCTTCCAGATCGACAGTCCTTCGGAGACGATGTCGCGCACACGTCGACGCGGGTTGAGCGAACTGATCGGGTCCTGGAAGATCATCTGCAGCGAGCTTCGCGTCTTGCGGAGCTCGGATCCCGACAGCGTGGTCATCTCGACGCCGTCGAATACGACGGAGCCTGACGTCGGACGTGGCAGTTGCATCACGGCACGTCCAGTCGTGGACTTGCCACACCCGGACTCACCGACGATGCCCAGCGTCTCACCCTCGAGCACGTCGAACGAGACGTCAGACACCGCATGCACGACCTTGCCGCGACCGCTGGGGAACTCCACGACGAGGTTCTCAACGCGGATGACCTGCGTACCGCCGGCACGGAGGTGCGCCTTGCCGCTGCCTGCCATCGAAGATCAAACCCTTCCGGTGTCCGGCAGGCCGACGCTCAGGTTCGACGCACGAGCGGGATAGAAGCACACGCAGAGGTGTCCGAGGTCATCGAGATTCGCCAGGGGCGGCGTTTCCATCGAGCACTTCTGTTGTGCGTGGCTGCGAGCGCGGTGCGAATCGACAGCCGTCAGGCGGGCGGACCATGTCTGGAGGGCGACCGGGGATTGCATCGAGGGGCAGATGGCTGGGTTGGTCGACGCGTGGGATCGACCTCAGCAGGGCTTCCGTGTACGGATGATGACTCGAGCTGAACAGGGTCGCCGTCGCGCCGATTTCGGCAAGACGTCCTGCGTACATCACGGCGACACGATCGGTTCGTCCAGCGACGACGCCCAGGTCGTGAGTGATCAGGATCATGGCCATCCCAAGATCGGACTGGAGCGTCGCAAGGAGGTCCAAGATCTGCTTTTGGATGGTGACGTCGAGGGCGGTAGTGGGTTCGTCGGCGATGACCAACTTGGGGTTGCACGACAGGGCGATCGCGATGACGACGCGTTGCCGCATCCCGCCTGACAACTCGTGTGGGTACTGCCGAAGCCTGCGACCCGCCTCCGGGATTCGCACCATGTCCAGCAGTTCGCGCGCTCGCGCTGCAGCCTCCGATCTCGACATCCCGAGGTGATGACGGAGCGGGTCGGTGATCTGCTGTCCGATTCGCTTGGTGGGGTTGAGGCACGTCATCGGATCCTGGAACACCATGGCGATCTGTGGACCCCAGAAGTGTCGACGCTGCGCACGGGACATGGCCCGCACGTCTGTGCCGTCGAATCGCACCGCGCCGCGCACCGAAGCCGATCGCGGCAGCAGATCCATGATGCTTCGTGCCAGTGCGGACTTACCGGATCCCGACTCCCCGACAACTCCGAGTGTCTGCCCTTTGTCGACGCGAAGCGACACCCCGTCGACCGCACGGAGCGTTCCACCGCGTCGTTGAGAACTCAGTAACCAGGTCCGTGACCTCGAGGAGCGGTGGCGTCCCGAATCCACCGACGGGGTTCAGATGCGCTGACTCGACCCTGGGCACACGTGGACTGTATGGGTTGTTGACGTCGACGTCAAGTTCCACCTCGTCGAGCAAGCAGCCTGGTATGTACTTGACGTCGACGTCAAATGCTGGCACTGTTCGCCTCGCGATCGCATCACCTCGATGCGACGGCAACCACTCGGGGGTAGCTATGCGAATAAAGCGGGGAGTCTGCCGCGCTCCTTGTCCTCGGTCTGTTGGGCTCCGCCTGTGGCAGCGACGACAAGAGCGTGGGGTCGTCGGCTTCGACTGCGCCGTCGGCTTCGGCCAGCGGAGACACGGGCTCGGACGACACCGGCGCCCCCGAGACGTCGGGAGGTACCGAGGCGCCGGCGTCGACTGACGCGTCCCCGACTTCGGCGCCTGCGGCCGATGCGGAGGCGAAAGACGGTGGAACACTTCGGTTTGCGGCGTACGCCGAGATTCTCGGTCTCGACCCCATCGTGGCCATTGGCTTCGGCACGTCGGGCGGCAACCAGCAAGGCGCCATCTACGACACCATCGTTCGCTACGACGCAGACACGCAGACGTACGAGAACCGCACCGCGGAGTCGGTCGAGTCAAACGCCGATTACACCGAGTGGACGGTCAAGCTGAAGCCGGGCATCAAGTTCACCGACGGAACACCCTACGACGCCGAAGCTGTCCAGTTCGGGATGAACCGGCACCGCTCCGGAACTCCCGACGCGCCGCCGTGCGAGGAGCTGTACGCCTGCCCCCAGAGCAATGCCGCCTCGAGCACCTACATGAGGCTCGTCAAGGACATCCAGGTTGTCGACGATCTCACGGTGAAGTTCGTGCTGAGTCAGAGCTGGCCGACGTTCCTGGTGGCGCTGTCGCTGGAAGCAGCGATGATCCCCTCCCCGACCGCGATCAAGAAGTGCGATCCGGCGGCTCCGGCCAAGGACTGCGCATTCAACACGTACGCGGTGGGCGCGGGACCGTTCATGGTCGCTGCCCCAATGGCTGCCGGTGAACCGCTCAAGTTGGTCCGCAACCCCGACTATTGGGACGGTCCGGTGCACCTCGACGGAATCGAGTTCGTCACGGCGAGCGACGCCGGTGGGGCGCAAACGCTCGAACTGCTGAAGTCCGGTGGAGTGGACGCGGCATACCTGCAGGACCCAACCGCCATCGCGGAGGCCAAAGAGGCCGGCATCGAGGGATTGTCGACGCTCACGCAGGGCGGTCAGGCGCTGCTCTTCAACGTGGGCGCAACGTTGGTCTGCACTGCGGGCGAGCCAGCCCCCTCTTGCACCGGAAAGCCCGACGGTCCGGTCGACGTCAAGCCGATAACGTCCGACCTAAGGCTCAGGCAGGCGATCGCGGCTGCCATTGACCCGACGATCATCGATCAGAGAGCCACGGGCGGAGTGGGCCATCCGACGAACGCACTCTTCGTCGATCCGTTTAAGTGGAACCCTGAACTTCCTGGACCTGAGCTCGACCTCGAACTGGCGAAGCAACTCGTACAAGAGGTGAAGGACGACGGATGGGACGGCACATTGAAGTTCCTGACGCCGAGCACGCCGTTCGCCAGCAACGTCGGTCTCGCAGTGCAGGCGCTCTTGGCCGGCATCGGCATCGAGGTTGTGCTGGATGTCCGTCAGGGCCAGGGGTGGCAGTCCGCTGTGGTCAGCTCGAAGGACTTCGAGATGACGATGTGGGGTCTGGCGACGACTCAGGACGACAGCGGGATCTGGCAGCTGGCCTCGGCTCTCACGACCAAGTCCATCGGCAACCGTGGCGCATTCACCAGCGCGGCGATGGACGCTGCGCTAGCCGAAGCCTTGGCAGCGGACAGCGACGCCGACAAAAAGGCGGCGTACGCGAAGATCCAGGAGGAGTTCAACGAGGGAGTGCCGTATGTCGTGTATGCCCTCCGCGAGGAGTACCGCGCCTATTCGCAGAAGGTGCACGGCCTGATCTCGAGTCATCGATACATCGTCTTCTTCGACGACGCGTGGATGGACAGCTAGTCGTCGCGAGCGAGTCCACGACAACGACGTGAGCGAAGGACCCGGGGAGGACTGCGATGTCCTCCCCGGCTCGCGTCAGCGCCGCACCGACCAACAGGAGCGAGGGGGAGAGGAGTTTGGGTGGAGACCATGCATGACCTGAGAGACCGTGTCGCAGTGATCACGGGAAGTGGGAGCGGCCTCGGCCGGTCTCTGGCCTTCGCTTGTAGCGACCTCGGCATGCGTGTGGTCGTCGCCGACATCGACGAGCCCACGGCGCGCGCGGTCGAGCAGTCGCTCAAGCATGCGGGCGCCTCAGCGACGGCGACGAGGTGCGATGTCGCAGACCTCGAGTCGGTCAAGCGGCTTGCCGACCACACGCGTGAGGCCTACGGACGCATCGATCTCCTCTGCAACAACGCAGGCGTCCTCACGACCGCGCAGGTGCCAGAGGCGACGATGTCCGACTGGCATTGGACGATGGGGGTCAACCTGTATGGCGTGGTGCACGGACTGCAGGCCTTCCTTCCGTGGATGCGCCAACAAGACCACGGCTCCCATGTCGTGAACGTCGCATCGCTC
Organism: uncultured Actinomycetes bacterium; assembly: GCA_963754705.1. Lineage (GTDB taxonomy): Bacteria > Actinomycetota > Acidimicrobiia > Acidimicrobiales > Ilumatobacteraceae > JAWKHV01. The sequence goes on from CAVWGZ010000003.1 coordinate 355,874, forward strand.
GGCGGCTTGCTGGGCGGAGTCGCCAACGGGATCGGCGCGTACGTAGCGTCCAAGTTCGCAGTTGTCGGGCTCAGCGAACAGCTCAGATACGAGCTGCAACCGCACGGCATCGGCGTCACCGTCGTGTGCCCAACAGGGATGCCGACCCAGATCCACCTCGCCGCCCGGCATCGTGCCGAGTTGTCAGCCGACGAACGAACGCAGGTCGACGAGCGGCTGCTGCACTCGACGCGCCATGGAATCGACCCGTCGCTCGTTGCGAGGATGACGATGGATGCGGTGCGGACCAACCAGTTCTACGTCGTAAACGCCACGCCTCTGCGCGCACAACTGCAAGCTCGGATCGCGGAGCTGGATGCTGCGTTCGATAGGGCCGACGCGTTTGTCGCCCCGTCGTGACTCGTCGCCGACGGCTCCAGCGCTCATCACACGGAGGACCGATGCTGACCCGTCCCGAGCCACCCGCCAATGCCCGTCTGGTCGAGCCTGCTCTGTTCAGCGAGGATGCCCGACGACTGCGTTCCAGCATCTGCAGGCGTTGTCACCACTTGGCGTTCCCGGCGCAATCCACATGCGCTCGCTGCACCGGACTGGACGTCGAACGCACCGACCTCGAACGGCGAGGCCGGTTGTGGGGATTCACCATCCAACGGTTCGTGCCCAAGGCCCCCTACCTGAACGCGGGCCGTCTCGACGCAGCGCCATACGGGGTCGGTTACGTCGTGCTCGCCGAGGTCCGCCGCCGATCGACGATCCTCGTGGAGTCGCGGTTGCAGATGGCGGACGTGGACGACCTCGCGATCGGGATCGAGCTCGAGCTCGTCTTCGAGCCGTTACCGAGCGGTGGCGACAGTGACGTGTGGACGTTCGCATTCGCACCCGCCAGTCGGAGTCCGCAGGAGGCGTCTGCATGACCGAGGTGGCGATCGTCGGTATCGGCATCCACCCCTTTGGCCGACATGTGGGCGTCAGTGGGCGCGAGCAAGGCTTTCACGCCGTGCGGCGCGCCCTCGATGACGCGGGGATCGACTGGCGGGACGTGCAATTTGCCTTCGGGGGCAGCGACGCTGCGGGGAACGCGGACGCCCTCGTCAACGACCTCGGTCTCACGGGTATCGAGTTCATCAACGTCAAGAACGGCTGCGCGACCGGTGGTAGCGCCTTGGCGATGGCCGATCGAGCCATCCGCTCCGGCGCCTACGACATCGGACTTGCCGTCGGGTTTGACAAGCATCCGCCGGGAGCGTTCGCTGCTCATCCGTCGGAGTACGGCCTCGGGGACTGGTACGGCGAGGCTGGGATGATGGTGACCACTCAGTTCTTTGCCATCAAAATCCAGCGTTATCTCCATGATCACGGAATCGATCCGAGGGTGCTCGCCGCCATTTCCGAGAAGGCGTTCAGGAATGGCAGCCTCAATCCCAACGCCTGGCGCCGGACACCGATCTCCGCGGAGGAGATCGCGGCATCGCCGATGGTCTCGGACCCGTTGACCAAATACATGTTCTGCTCGCCAGCGGAGGGCGCCGTCGCTGTGATTCTGTGCAGGGCCGACGTCGCAAGCCGGTATTCGCGCCCTGCGATTCGGCTGCGATCGTGCGTGATGCGGTCTCGACGCTTCGGAACGTTCGAGGTGTTCGCGCCGTCGATCGCGCCGGACCGCGCAGACGGCCCGACGGTGCTCGCCGCTCGAACCGCCTTCGAGCAGGCGGGAATCGGACCGGACGACATCGACGTCGCCCAGATCCAGGACACCGAAAGCGGCGCAGAGCTCATGCACATGGCCGAAACCGGGTTGTGCGAACACGGCGAGCAGGTTGATCTGATTCTCGGAGGTCATACGGAGATCGGGGGGTCGATCCCGATCAACACGGACGGCGGGTGCCTGGCGAATGGCGAACCGATCGGTGCGTCCGGGCTGCGGCAGGTGTACGAGAACGTACTGCAGTTCCGCGGCGATGCCGGCGCGCGTCAGGTACCCGGCGGACCGAAGACCGCGTTCACCCATGTTTACGGTGCACCAGGTATCAGCGCATGCACGGTGCTCTCGCGCTGACTGTCGGATTCTGAGTTGACCAAGTCGTCCAGATCGACAAAGATGATCCCGACGTCGATGTCGAGAATGATGGGCTGGCGTGGTGATCGATGGCCGGGCGCGGTCGATGAGTGGAGCGTGTGAGTGAGCCCAGTGCATGATCGTTGGAGAGGGATGACAACGATGGCGTCATCACGCGGCCGGCCCGAGAGAGCCAGAACGGCGGACGAATGACCTCCACCCCGAGGTTGGGCCCCGACGACCGCAGGGCGCTCGCAGCGTGGCTCGACGAGCACGCCCTCGGAGAGGGCGAGCTCGTGATCGAGCCCATCGGCGTCGGGCAGGGCACTGCGAACGACATGATGTTGCTCCGGCACGGTGAGCACGAAATGGTCCTCCGCCGGCCACCTGCGCACAAGGTGACGGCGAGTGCCGGCAGCGTGGCACGTGAGGCCCGGCTCCTGGCGGCCCTCGGCGGGACCGGCGTGCGGCACGCTCGCCTCCTCGCGCAGTGTGACGATCCAGCGCTGATCGGGTCGCCCTTCCTCGTGATGGAACGGATCGTGGGGTTCGTGCCATCGGACCCCTTGCCGTCTCGTTTCACCGATGATCCGACGCTGCGAAACAGGATCGGGCTGGAGCTGGTCGACGCGCTCGCGGAACTTGCCACTGTCGATTGGCGGGCGGTGGGGCTGGACGGGTTCGGGAAGCCCGATGGGTTCCTCGGTCGACAAGTCGATCGTTGGTTGTGGCAGCTGCAGTCGTATCAGCAGCGGGAACTCGTCGGGCAGCACGCCGTGGTCTCGTGGCTCCGTGAACACCTTCCGGTGGCAGGTCCAGTCGGGATCATGCACGGTGACTACTCCACGTTCAACGTGATGTTCGCTGAGGCAGAGCCCAGCGCGTCTGAGGGCGATCATCGACTGGGACACTGCGACGATCGGAGACGTGCTGATGGATTTCGGGCACCTGCTCGCTCGGTGGGACGAACCAGGCGAGCATTCGACGACGCTCGGGTCATCTGACATCGCCGATCGCACTAGCCTCGCGTCGCGACGGGAACTGATCGACCGCTACGCCGCCGCGACGGGCCTCGACGTGTCATCTATCCGGTACTACGAGGTCCTGTCCTTGTTCAAGCTCTCCTGCATCATGGAAGGCCAGTATGCGAACCACGTGCTGCACACGCCAGACGCGCCGATGGGACCGTTCACCAACATCGGACCCGGTCTAATGGGCGATGCGCTGCGGATCGCTCGAGGAGAGGTACACCGTGACGATTGACGGCATCAGCTTCGAAGAGGTCATCTCGACCACCCGGTCGATGCGTCGACTCGATCCCGACCGTGTCGTGGACAATGCCAGCCTCGAGTTCGTGCTCCGGTCCGCGACGTATGCGCCCAGCGGAGCAAACTCACAACCTGTCCGTTGGATCGTCGTTCGAGACGCTGAGCAGCGACGCCGACTCGGCGACATCTACCGCCGTGCATCGACCGACATCTTCGCCCCCTACCGGAAACTCGCCCTCCAGGATCCGCCCGATCCGATCGCGACGTCCGTCCTCCACCTCGTGGAGCACTTCGGTGAATCGCCTGTGATCATCGCTGCGTGCACCCGTGACCGGCGAACTGCTGATGACAGCTCGCCGTTTTCGGCGCCATGGGACAGTCCGCTCCTGACTGCTGCCTCGACGGTTTGGCCCAGCGTCCAGAACCTCTGTCTGGGAGCGCGCTCGGTCGGACTCGGCACGACGCCGACGGTGATCCACAACATTCTCGAAACTGAAGCGGCCGCTGTGTTGGGGGTCCCACCGGAAGTGGCCGTCTGGTGCCTCATACCTCTCGGCCATCCGATGGGCACATGGGGAGTCCCTCGCCGCAAGCCATTCGAATCCGTGACGTTCAGCGACCGGTGGGGAGAGAAATGGCCCGTGTGAAACCCTTGCCCCAGGACGTTCAATCGCGCCGGAGCGCCCGGGCGACTACCGTGGCGCCCGTGCGTGAGAAGCCTGATTCGCTCGGCGGCGTGACAGGTGCAAACGGATCTTCTCTAACGCCTCGCGGTCAGCGGACGCGCGCAGCACTGATCGCCGCAGCACGCGTGATCTTCGAACGTGACGGTTTCGTCAGCGCGCGAATCACCGACATCTCCGAGGAGGCGGGCGTCGCGCACGGGACGTTCTACACGTACTTTGATTCGAAGGAAGAGATCTTTCGAGCAGTCATTACTGCGCTTCAGCAGCGACTGATCACCGAGCGTTCGGCAGCGCCGGATCGTGCGCCGGCCGAGACCGTCTGGCAAGTCGCGCTCCGCGCAAATCGCATCTACCTAGCGACGTGGCAATCCAACACGAAGCTGATGAAGCTGTGGGAAGAAGTCGCGATCCTCGACGACCAGGTCGCTGCCATGTTGCAGGAGAGCCGAACGGCGTTCATCGCGCGTGCAGAAGCCGCGATCCGTTCACTGCACGACGCCGGTCACCTCGACGAGCGCATCGATCCGCACGTGGCGGCCTTCGCTTTGACGGGCATGGTCAGCAGATTCGCCTACGTTTGGTTCTTGCAGGCCGAGCAGTTCGACTTCGAGCACGTAGCCGAGCAACTGACCCGGATGTGGATCAATGCGCTCGGCGTCGACCCTGAGACGCCACGCTAACCGGCGGGCCCGGCGGTGTGCAGCTCGCCGATGGCACGTGTTCGCAGCACCGAGATCAATGGCGCTTCGACGGGCCACCGTGCTTGGCGAGAGCGTCGGCGTACTTCTCCTCCGCGGCGGTCCTGAGACGCGGGAGGTGCATGGTTGGAAAGAGGTCGTCGCTGGCCCTGTAGTCCTTGAGGATCTGTCGGGCGAGCGTCACCTTGTGGACTTCTGTGGCCCCGTCGGCGAGACCCAACTGGAACGCCTCGAGCACCATTGATGAGAAGGGCATCTCGTCCGATGCACCGAGGGACCCGTGCACCTGAAGAGCCCGCGAGGCGACGTCGTGAAGCACCTTCGGCATCGCTGCCTTGACCGCCGAGATGTCCGCCCGCACCTTCTGGTAGTCGTTGTACTTGTCGATTCGCCATGCCGTCCGCAGGACCAGCAGTCGAAACTGCTCGATGTCGATCCACGAATCGGCGATCATCGCCTGCACCAGTTGCTTCCTCGCTAGAAGTTCCCCCTGCGTCGACCTGGACAGCGCTCGCTCGCACATCATGTCGAGCGCTCGCTTGACGAGCCCGACCGTTCGCATCGCATGGTGGATACGGCCGCCGCCAAGACGGGTCTCCGCGACTACGAAGCCATGGCCACGCTCTCCCAACAAATGGTCCCGCGGGATCCGGGCATTCTCGTAGCGAACGTAGGAGTGTGTGCCCTCGCCGGTGTGACCGTACATCCGAACGTTGCGGAGGATGTTGATGCCTGGAGTGTCGGCGGGGACCACGAACATCGACATCCGGCGGTGCGCCGAGGCCTCCGGATCTGTGACCGCCAACAGGATCAGGAAGGAGGCGAAGTTGGCGTGGGAGCTGAACCACTTCTCTCCGTTAATCACCCATTCGTCGCCGTCGAGCTCGGCGCGCACGATGAACTGCGTGGGGTCTGACCCGCCCTGCGGCTCGGTCATCGAGAATGCCGAGACGATCTCGTTGCGCAGGAGCGGCTCGAGGTAGCGCTGCTTCTGATCTGGCGTGCCGTAGTGCGCGAGGATCTCGGCGTTGCCGGAGTCGGGCGCGTGGCAACCGAACACGATCGGGGCCGAGTGGCTTCGGCCGAGGATCTCGTTGAGCAACGCCAGCTTGACCTGGCCGTGCCCCGGCCCGCCCAGGTCTGGACCCAAGTGCGACGCCCACAATCCCCGGCGGCGGACCTCATCTTGCAGCGGGGGAATGAGCTCCTGGCGCAGCGGGTCGCTCATGTCGAAGGCGTGGCCGATCAGGAGGTCGACCGGTTCGACGTGTTCGAGCACGAAGGCGTCAGCCCATTCGAGATCGGCCTGATATTGAGGGTCGACTTCGAAGTCGAGGTTCATGTGTGCTCCTTCATCGGATGCCATTGGGGGATTGCGGGATCCTTCGCGAGATCGGTCGAACCAATGTGGACGGGTTCACACCGAGTGAGATGCTCGAACCGTCCATCACAGCCCTTCCAGCGCCTACGAGTCGCCGAGCAACACGACGATGGTGACGCTGACTGCGGTGACGGCGGTCATGATCGTGCGACGGCTGCGACGGTGGGAGACGAACCGAGGTTGTAGAAGTCGTACAAGACAGTGCCAGTCACATTGTCGTCGGCGCCCGAACCAGCAGCGATCGCCACGGCCAGAAGCGAGACCGTCACGCTCGTCCAGATGGCACCGGTGATGGCCGACGCTGCGAACAACTCGCGGAAGTTGTCCAGGGAGAGTCGACCCCACGCAATGTCGGCGCTCCAGTGCGGCGAGAAGGCGACGATGGCGAGGGCACCGACAAAGACCACCATCGCGGCGAAGCTGTACGAAACCATGGCGACCGCAGCCAGTTTGGACGAGCGGGCCACGGGCCGGAACGGCTTCCCTCCGTGAGTCACGAAGCAGGCCTGTCACCGAGAAGAAGTTTCTGAACGATCACAACGATCACGCCGCCTCTGGTCTCGCGCGGCGGGCATTGGCGACGGATCACGTCGCTGCGATGCCGTGCGGTGTGAGAGCGGTCTCCGGAGCCACCCTCTCGATGTATCCGTTCCCCATCGCCAAACAATGTGACATCGACGTCGTTGTCAAGTCAAGTGCAAAGTTGTATTCTCCTGCGGCATGCGAGGACTCGATGGGAAGATCGCGGTGGTCACGGGAGCCGCACGCCAGCGTGGGATTGGACGTGCGATCGCGCTACGACTCGCCGAAGAGGGTTGCGACGTCGCCATCACGGGACATCCTCGTGATCCCTCAACGTTCCCCCCGCATGAGCAGGAGGCGGGCTGGACGGGTGTGGAAGCCGTCGCAGACGAGATCCGAGCCCTGGCCGCCGAAGCGTCGGCGTCGTCGGTGACGTGTCGGACAAGGCGGACGTCGACCGAATGGTCAGCGACATCGTGGATGCTCTCGGCGGCATCGACATCTTGGTCAACAACGCGTCCACGCCGGGCGGTTCTGGCGAGGCCACTATCCTCGATATGGACGACGAGCTGTGGTACTCGACCGTTGACGTCAATCTGAACGGCCTGTACCTCGTCACCAAGCGGGTCGGCGCAGAGATCTGCTCCAGCGGGCGGGGTGGGTCCGTCGTCAACATCTCCTCCACCGGCGGCCGTCAAGGCGCTCCGAACCACGGGGCATATTGCGCGACCAAGTGGGCGATGATCGGCTTGACGCAGCAGCTCGCGCTCGAGTGGGCGCGCTTCGGAGTTCGTGTTAACTGCATCTGCCCCGGCGCCACGCAGACTGACATGATGGATGGCACAGTCATTCGTCGTGCAGCCCGCGGTCGCATCGACACCGACGAGGCGCTCCGTCGTCTGGTCGGCGCCGTACCGATGCGCCGGCAGGCTCGGCAGGAAGAGCAGGCTGCCGCTGTCGCCTTCCTGCTGAGCGAGGACGCCAGCTACATCACCGGTCAGACGTTGAACGTCGACGGTGGCCTGCGCATGGACTGATTCCCACGTGTGGGGTCCGTCGTTCTCGCGCGTTGCCAGATGCTTTGAGGACATCCGAGGTACCCCGCGGAGCTGACGACTCAAGACTTGACGTCGACGTCATCTTCAGGTACGGTGCGGTGAGCGATCACGAGGCAAATCAAGCCGGCCTGCGAGCGAGTCGATCGAACCGAAGGTCGGGAAGCGCTCGCGTCACGTTGTGGTCGGCACAGCGAACGGCGTCGCGCCACTGCCGTGGCTGGGTTCCCGCACGCCGATCCCGGCGCGATGACCGAAGGGGAAATCGATGCGATCAAGTAAGCGAGTGCTGGGGCTGACGCTGGCGACACTGGTCTCGTTCGCGCTCGTCGCCGGATGTGGCGACGACGAGAGCAACGACGCGCAAACGACAGCGACGTCAGCGTCGGCAGAGACCGTGACGACCGCGCCGGCAACCGAGCCTGACCAGACGACCATCGCTGACGGCCCGGCGACGACTGAAGGTGGCGCGTCGACGACACCGGCCGGGGCCAGCGGTACCGCACCTGCGTCGGGAGGTGACGCCGATGCGCTCGAGTTACTCGTCGCCGCAGCGAAGGAAGAGGGCAGCGTGACGTTGTACTCGATCCAGGCTCTCGACCCTCTCAACGAACTCGCTGCGGCCTTCAAGGAGAAGTACGGGATCGAAGTCACCGTCGTGCGGGGCGTGGACGCAGACACCGTTCGCGGGTCGAAACAGAGCTGGCCAACAACATACCCGGCGGCGACCTCGTCATCAGCGCCAACGAGCTGTGGGTGCAGGCCCAAGCGGAGGACGGTAGCTGGGTGGATCCCACAGCGAGTCCCGAGCTTGCCGGTCTCGGTGACTACGACGCAGCGCAGTTCGTGCACGAGGGCAACTACTTCGAGGTCGGCGCGCGGCCGTGCTCACCTTCGCATGGAATACCACTGAGGTTCCGGACGGGGTGGACGATTACCTCGATCTGCTCGATCCCGCGCTCGGCGGCGGACGAATCGCAGTCATCGATCCGGCGATCAGCCCGACCATCGTCGACTACTACTTCTGGATCCAGGACAACTTCGGCGAGGAGTACCTCGAGAAGCTCGCTGCCCAGGAGCCGCGCATCTACCCGAGCGCTCTGCCGATTGGCGAGGCATTGACCTCGGCGAGGTGGTCGCTGCGGCGTACGCTGCGCCCATCCAAATCGAGGCGCTCGCCGCATCAGGTGCTCCGGTGGACTACGGCATCTCCGAAGCTGGCGCGTGGGGCGCTCGCTACTACGGATTCATCCCCAAGTCGTCGAGCCACCCGAACGCCGCGGCGCTCCTTGCCGATTTCATGGTGACGTCTGAAGGTCAGGCGATCGTGCAAGCTGCCAGTGGTTCAGTCCAACCGGACGTCCCGGGCACCATCATCACCAATGACAAGCTCCGACGGATCGACTGGACAGCGATTGCGCCAGAGCCGGCTGCAGCGTTCGGCGAGGAATGGGACTCTCTGTTCCGGTGACGGCTGTGACACCCGATGCTCTCATCATTCGCCCTGCCAAGCAGGGCGAATGATGGAGGCCACGAACTTCACTGGGCAGGTGGCGGTCGTCACCGGCGGAGTCACTGGCATCGGTCGTGCCATCGCCGAGGCGATGGCATCACGCGGAGCGTCGGTGGCGATCGTCGATCTCGACGGTTCGCAAGCTGCGGCTGCGGCAGGCGAGCTGCCGGGGCCGAGTGGCCGCCACTGCGGCATCCAAGCCGACGTCTCTAGGTCTCTTGAGGTCGACAGCGCCATCGACGAAGTGGTCGCCGAGATGGGCCGACTCGACATCCTCGTGAACAACGCCGGCTCGGCGCAGACCGGGCCGTTGACACACGAGTTCACCGACGAAGCGTGGCGAGCCACTGTCGGGCCGCTGCAGGATGGCGTGTTCTACGGCATCCGCGCAGCCGGCCGCGTCATGATCCATCGTGGTCGCGGCACCATCGTCAACATTGCCTCGATTCGATCATTCGCGCCGAAGTCCGGATTGATCGCGTACTGCGCGGCGAAGGCGGCTGTGGCGATGATGACAAAGGTAGCCGCCCTGGAGTGGGGCCAATACGGGATTCGCGTGAACACGATCGCTCCCGGTGTGACGCTTACCCCGAATATCGATCACGCGGCATCCCAAGGGCACCTTGACTTCGGACTGTTCGACCGCGTGGTGCCCGTGAGCGGTCTGGGTCGGCCGGCCGATATCGCCGACATGGCGTGCTTCTTGGCGTCGAGCGAGGCTCGCTACGTCACGGGCGCTCTGATGGTCGTCGACGGCGGCCTCACGCTCGTGCCGAGTGGATGATGAGATCAGGCGGCGACCCAATCGGTCGCACCTGCCGCGACTGACCATGACAGTGACAGGACCGATGAACACCACACCCGCAATCGGGACAGATCGCAACCAGATCACTGACACGTTGCTCCGGTATGCGTTGTGTCTAGATGCGTTCGACCTCGACGCGCTCGGCGAGGTGTTGGCAGAGGACGTGACGTTCGCAGCCCGGTTCGTCAACCTCGAGTCCGAGGCGGAGCGAGCCGCGGGTCGCGCCGCTGATCTCGGGGCGCCAGCACCTGATCCGGTTCATCCGGGTGATGACCGTCGATCTCAGCTGGCAACAACACACTCTCGACGTGTACGACGTGCAGATAGCTGCAGAGCATGCTTCCGCAATCACCTACATGACATCGTTCAAGACCCGCAGAGCGAACCCGGGCGAGGTCGTGGTCGTCGTGGCGCGGTATCGCGATGAACTTCGCAAGGTCGGCGGCCGGTGGCTCATCGGCAGCAAGCGCATGGAGGTGGGCTGGACGGAAACTCGACAGGCAAACACGTCCGAGCTCGCTGTCGCCTACGCAGCACGCTCGCGTGAGGTTGCGGACGCCATCGAGTTGTCAGACGGCGACCAGAGTTGAGAGTCGCACTGTGAGCGGAGACTTTGAGGGGATGGTTGCGATCGTCACCGGGGCGGCCCAAGGCCAGGGTGCTGTCGAAGCCGAGATGTTCATTCAGCACGGCGCGAAGGTTGTCATCGCCGATGTGGCTGAAGAGCTTGGTACGCGCCTCGCCGAACGGCTCGGCGACCGCGCCCGATTTGTCCGGCTCGACGTGACATCGTCCGACGATTGGCGATCGGGCATCGACGTTGCGGCCGGCCTGGGCGCGCTGCGGTTCCTCGTGAACAACGCAGCGATTCATCGCGCGGTGAGGATCGAAGACGAGGACGAGGATGCGTTGCGGAAGGTCCTCGACGTCAACGTCGTCGGCGCATTCCTGGGGCTGAAACTGACACGGCCCGTCTTAAAGGCGAACGGCGGCGGCTCGATCGTGAACGTCGGCTCGATCGCAGGACTTCTCGGTCCGGAGGGGCGCAGTGCCTACGGGACGTCGAAGTGGGCGCTCAGGGGACTGACGAGGGTGGCTTCGGGCGAGTTCGCGCGTGACGGGATACGGGTCAACTGTGTGCTCCCCGGGCCGATCCAGTCACCGATGCTGCGAGCTGAGGATGTCGCAGGAGCGTTGACGCATCTGCCCTTGGGCCGTCTCGGGCGGGCTGAGGAGGTCGCCAGAACGGTGATATTCCTCTGCTCCGATGCCAGCTCGTTCATCACCGGTGCGGACATACCGATCGATGGCGGCTTCACTGCCGTTGGACCGCGCACGTCGACCGCGCAGACGTGACGCATGGACTACGCAGGCCGCCACGTACCGCCTCGCTGACCAGCGTCGACATCGTGGCCGTCCCGGCGACGACATTCGGTGAACGGATCAGGTCGCTGGAGGGCAGCTTCTTGGCGTCTTCGGCTGCAGCAGTTCGCCGTTCGGTGACGGTGCGCCTGCGCCCGCCTTGGTGCAGAGTAGCTCGAAGGGTCGCAGAAGTCGTGTAGCGCTTTCCCACAACGACCCCCGTCGTGCCCGGTCGTGCACCGACTCGCGACCCTCGGGCGAAACGGGCGACTTCGACGCGCTAACGCCACCGATGCGCAGATCCACTCGTCGGACGGTGTCTTCACTACGACCACCTCGGCTGGACAGACCCCGCTGTAGAGACACACTCGCTGCTTCAGCTCTTCTCCTGCGCTCTGAGCACGAGATGCGACAGGTTCCGTCGCGATCACCGGCGGGGTGAACCTGCTGATGCACGGCACCGGCTGGTGCACAGCAGCACCTGTTGTGCGGTGTAGGCCTGGACCCTGATCGGGATCGGCGGACCGCGTTCAAACACGAGATCCGCCGCGGCGACTTCGATGTGGACATCCGGCTCCACCACAGACGATGTCGACGTCGACGTCATATGCTCTGGCAGTGCTTCTGATGACGTTCTGTCTGCGACGACTCCCACATCTGACCTGGACCGAGTTCTCGGACTACTGGAGAGATGTCCACGCCCCGCTGGTGCAGCGGAACGCATCCATCCTCGGCATAAGGAAGTACGTCCAAGTGCGCACGATCGACGAACCGTGGCTGCACGACGGACTAAGAGCGAGGAACGGCGGGTCACCGGAGCCGTACGACGGCATCGCACAAGTGTGGGTCGATGACCTCGAAGCGCTCCGCCGACCCTCGTCTGCGGAGGGTCGAGCTGCGGCGGCGGAGCTGCTGGCCGATGAGCGGCGATTCCTCGATCTGCCGAGGTCGCCGATGTTCGTCGGCGTCGAATGGGAGTGGACTCCCGAGATGAGTTAGATGTCGGCTGTGTTCTCGAAACGGCTGCACGAAGCTCGGACAGCTGCCGCGCTCAGCAGAGCGCGACGACCTCATCGAACAACGACGTGGCCTACAGATGCGGGTCATGTGAGCGCTCGCTGAGAACCGTGTTTCACGCTCAGGCGGTCTCAACCGGTGGACGCACAATGTTGGTCGAGGACGAAGGCTGGGGTGCGCCAGTTGAGCACTCTTCGGGGCCGGTGATTGACCTCGGCGGCGACGTGGTCCAGATCGTGCTGGGTCAGTCCGGCGAGGTCGACGCCGCGTGGGAAGTACTGGCGTAGAGGCCGTTGGTGTTCTCGTTCGTGCCGCGCTGCCATGGGCTACGCGGAGCGCAGAAGAACACTGGCACTCCGCTGGCGGCGGTGAACGTGGCATGGGAGGCGAGTTCGCTGCCCTGGTCCCAGGTCAACGAGCGTTGCAACGCCGGGTCGAGCCGGGCGAACACGTCGGCGAGGTCCCCACAGACTCGGTCGGAAGCGAAGCCGTCGATGAACTCGAGCAGCACGAGGTATCGGCTGGTGCGCTCGACGAGGGTGGCGATGGCCCGTTTGTGGCCGCGTCCGTAGATGAGATCGCGTTCCCAATGCCCGGCGGTTCGCCGGTCGTCGGCCTCGGCGGGGCGTTCGGTGATCGGGGTCATGTTCGGGTTCTGGCCGCGTCGCTCGCGGACGCCGCGTCGATGCGGCCGGCGGCGTGATCGGCCGGTGCGCAGGCAGCGGTGATGAGCGGCGCCGAGGCCGCCGACCTGGGTGTAGATGCCGATGTAGATGGTCTCGTGCGAGATCCACATGGCCGGATCGTCGGGGTGCTCCTCGCGCAGCGAGGCGGCGATCTGTTGTGGCGACCACTTCAGCTCGAGCCCGGCGAGCACGGCGGCGCGCAACTCGGAGGACTCACTGAGCTTGTGCGGCTTGGGTCGACACCCACGATCCGTCGCCGTCCGGTCGGCCTTCCCGGCCCGATAGTTCTTCCGGCCGCCGTTGCGAGCGACCTCACGCGACACCGTCGAGATGTCCCGGCCGATCCGCCCAGCGATCGCAGTGAAGGTGTCTCCCGAGCGCACCCCCAACGAGATCTCCTCACGCTCGTCCGCACTGAGCTGACACGCCGAGCGCGCCTTGCGTGTCGCCGTGGAAGGCGTCACCCCGCCCGACTTCTTCAGCACGCTTGCGACCGTCGAGAACGACCGGCCGACACGCCGGGAGATCTCAGTCGGGATCAACCCGAGCCGATGCAGCCTCCACACCTCTGCCCGATCCCCATCCGTCATCCACTTGGACCCCACTGGCGCTCCTCTCGGGTAGCCCCAGCAGAGCCGATCTCACCGACCGATTGTGCGATGACCGGTTGAGATCACGCTCACTGAAAACCGCGTTGGTGCCGGGGTCTTCTGGCCGGCATCCACCGCCCGCGGGGGTGGCTCCTCCAGCGTGTCGTGCTGCCAGGCATCGACCCGCCAGAGGAGCCACTCTCCATGATTGACCAGGAGACCTACGTGAGGATTCACGACCTGCATCGCCAGGGATGGACGTGCAAGGAGATCGCCGCCGAGACGGGCCTGCACCCGTCGACGGTGTCGAAGTATCTGAAGGCCGACGGGCCACCGATCACCCGGCTGATGCCGGATTCGTCGTTGGTGATGAACGCCGTCTGGAAGGAACGAACGGCGTTGCTGATCACGAAGTTCCCACGCCTGTTGGGGATCAGCGTCCATAACAAGCTCCGAGCCGACGGGTTCCGCGGCGGCTATTCGACGGTGACCCGTGAGCTGCGAGTGATCCGCGGGCCTCGGTTCCGGGCGGCGGAGGCAGCGTCGATGCCGATCCACACCGACCCAGGCGAGGAAGCCCAGTTCGACTTCTGCGACCTGTCCGACTGGGCAGCCCGCTGGGGCTGGCCGACGCCGTTGTGGTGTTTCGGGATGATCTTGTGCTGGTCGCGGTGGCGGATGTGGTGGTTCACCACCTCCGAGGACCGCGAGCACACCTTTGAAGGCATCGCCCGGTTCTTCGACACGGCGGGCGGGATCCCTGCCAGAGGCGCATTCGGTTGTGGAGCCGGGTCAGGCAGACAGGCCGATGACGACCGTGAGAAACGTGGGCCGGACGCTCAACACGAGACTCGGCGGAGGACGGATTCGGTTGAGCCCTGCGAGCCTGTCGCCTGCGCTATTCGGGCAGACTTTCGCAAGATCACGGCCAGAGGCGCTCGGAGCGACGGCGAGACCTGGTGTCGGCTGCGAAGCTCCGGGCTGGGATCGGCGTCTCGGTCGGGCCACTTACGGAGGTATGGAGCACAGCAGGATCGACAGCGGCCCCCTAATGATCATCCGTTGCTGCATCGCGAGAAGTTCCGGCGGGATGGGGGATCGGGCTCAACCGGCGGGGTACTTACGTACCTGATGAAGCAACATCGATCCGCAGCACAAGGCCGCTGGCTCGGCGAGCCGAGACCGCCGTAGAGCACGCGAGTCGTCCGCCTCGCGAGACGGCGGCTCGACGGAACTCGACGAAACCCAGGCCGGTTTATGGGTTTCACATGGGTTGGCCGGCCCAGACGGTGAGCCAAAAGAGGGATTGACCAGGTCAAATGGAGCCCAGAGAGGGAGTCGAACCCTCGACCTACGCATTACGAGTGCGTTGCTCTGCCGACTGAGCTATCTGGGCGCAGCCCGGGATGTTATCGAGTCGGGCCGTCCGGCGGGCAGCAAGTTCCCCGTCCGGCGCCGATCGGTCGGCCACGATGGTCCGGTGCTGCACGTCCGTCTCGTCGTTCCCTTCTCCCGCCGGCACGCGGTGCTCGCCCTCCTCGATGACGATCCAACCGTCTGCAACCTGGTCGTCGCCGGCGTCGAAAGCGTTCGCCCGGCCGGTGAGCTGGTCGTGTTCGACATCCCCTCCGAGGCCGCCAACCGGGTGCTCGGCGTACTGAAATCGGTCGACCTCGACCGGCTGGGTTCGATCACCGTCGTCCGTATCGACACCTCGCTGTCAGCCCACGCCGAGTGGGCCGAGGCGATCGCTCCCGGTGACCCCGGGGAAGCGGTGGTCTGGGACGAGGTCGACGCTCGCCTCGGGCTCGAGGCGCACCTCACGCCGACCTTTCTCGGGATGATGGTCGTCGCCGTCTTGATCGGGGCATCTGCATTATATTCACTATTTCGTAATGCATCTCTGGCTTGATTCACTGCAAGAATAAATTGTCCCCGTTGTTGCTTCAAGCTTCTCACATCAACAGTAGGATTTAGATTCGGATTTTGCTCTAGTTCTTTAATTTGTTCTTCTAAAAGCCTCAATGCCTCTTCATTTGCTGATAAAAGAGTTTTTGTTTCTCCAATTGATTGTTCAACAAGTTTGCGCATTTCCTCAGAGTCATCCTCCTCTTTTTCAACCAATTCTTTTTGTTGTTCAAGAGTAGCTTTTTCTTTTGGATATGTAGCCAGTGCACCCTGGTACTTTGTACCGGCAATTTGTCTTTGGAATGTTGCAGTACTTTCTCCTTTATAATTACTGCTCATTGATACCAAATTATCTCCACTAGAAACAGTCATTCCTTCTTGCACAGTAATTCTATCTATCACGCCATTTGATAATGCCAAAATTTCAATAACTCCAGATTTTTTCGTCTGGGCTGAAACGGTGATTTTAGGGGCTGAGCCTATATGATATGCAGATACTGATTTAACAACAGTCATTTCTTCAGGAGTTACAGCTTTCGGTTTATTCAAAAAATTACTTAAGACAATAAGTAATACCACAAAGCCTAACACAGCAAAAAAAGCTGGTCATAGGCTTTCTATCAACATACGCGAGCGTTTTTGAAGCTCCAGTAGATACTTTTTCAGTAATGTCTTTACGGGTGGACGTCCGCTTTTCGGGCGCTTTTTTCATGAGGCATAATTATACCTCATAGTAAAGGCTATTGCAAGGGGGTAAATAGAACTAATTAGCCACGGGCTGGGTCTATCCTATAATATCAAACCTATTCATGCCTAGTAGCTTTAAATAGCCTATAATACAAGCTCGTTCTTTCCTTTTTGTAACTAGCTTATAATCCTGGTGTCTGGGTACGCATAAATGCTAAAAAGCCTATGATACTTCCTGTAATGAGTAATGTGGTTTCCATATACTATATATAGTAGTCCACTGAAGTGAATTTCGTATGAAGTTTTCGTAAGAAATGAGGAAGAATATTAGGGTAAAGTAGACATGGTATTAATTTTATGGAAATTTTTCTCTGCGCGAATATACCCCCGCAAAATTTTATAGGTATCGAAATCAAACTGATATTCCCTTTGTACATTTGAGATCTCATCATATTCATTTTTTAGACTACCTATCAAACACCATTTATCAACAACAAAATGTTCTAGGGTATCTCCTTTTTCCTTAATAAGAATAGGTCCTTTAAATGGCCATGGCCGAATACTGAGACTTATAAAAAGCCTCATCAAATTTCAAATTATAGGCGAGAGAGGAAATTTTTCCTATGCAAGCACCTTTACATTGTTCTAAATGAAAGAAAAGCACTCTCCTTTTCCTTTTTCTAAATCAAACAATTTTGGACAGAGTCCATATGTTTTAGAAGTTTCATACAGAAAATCTTTTATTTGTCTCTGGGATGTAAAAATACCAACAATATTTTCCAACATATCAATAGAAACAGTATTCGCATCAATTTTTTCTATCGTGTTGTAACCATCTGTGGTCTGTATTTTTTTCAATGCAGTCAGCTTTCGAGCATTCCGAAGTTTTCGATTAAATAATGGCTGGTGTTTTTTTACCATCATGGACTCCAAAAAAAGTGCCCCCAATTCCCCTGCTGTGGGAAATGTTTCGATATTCGTTATTTGTTGGGCTATTTTCATTTCTGTAGACGACATATGATCCGATGAGAAATGAGAAAGCACACGGTCTCGTATATTTATACTTTTTCCGATATATAAAGGCATACCCTTTTCCCCATAAAAGACATACACACCTGGTGTTTCTGGTAATGTATCTAATATTTCTACTGATAATCCTAGTGGAATAGATGGACGCTTTAGTGCTAGATTGACAGCTTTTTCCAAAACTTCATTCGAGAGTTCAGTACTGGCTTTTTGATAAAAATTCCACAATACTTTCGCATCGTCAAATGCTCTATGTCTATTTTCGCATGGCAAATTAAAGCGCTCTATAATAGTATCCAAGTTATATCGAGCAAAACCTGGATATAAAAGACGAGCTAATTTTACTGTACAAAAATGTTTCATGGAAAAGCTGTGGTCAAATCTTTTAAATTCATTTCGTAAGAATCCATAATCAAACCTCACATTATGTGCCACAAAAATAGATCCATGCGACGATCTGCAGTTTGATGTCGCCACTGTAAATCTTACCAACTAATAAAATCGCCGGTGGTGCTCACGCTTGAGCAAACTATAACTGAGCGCGAGTTCTGAATAAGTACTGCAAGTTGCGTTTGATCGCCGTTGGACAATGTATTATAATTTACACACACAAATGAGTGCTAACAATGTGTATACAATACTGGTCTGCAAGTGTCAGAGACACACAGGTAATTTGACAATACATATTTAATTTAACAAAATCAGTATCAACAGAATTATGTGTTTTAGCATTCATGTACATGTATATACATTATATACATGTATATACATTATACAATTGGGAACACGTTTGTGTCCGTCATCATCAGATGGCGAGTAGGACGCAAAATACTGATCTTATTGATTTTATTTATGCACAACTGTATCACATCACGGGGATATATTTGTATCCAGCCTACGCTGTTTTGCATACATGGACTGATTTCCAGGATATTGGACTGGCACCGTTTATGGACATTTTGATTTATTGGATTATCGGATTGGCTTTGGTTACATATAGTGCTCGATGTCATCATGGATGACGGTAGCACTCTAATTCTTGTTGTTGTTGTTGTTGCTAGCCAGTCGTTGATATTATTGAATTCTTCTAAATAAACATTCTTCACCTCAACTTGGAACTTGCAAGTGTCAGTTTTCTAAACAAGTTCATTTAGTAAGAATCTCTAAAACTTACTATCGACTTGATTAATTATTGAGGATGAGTAGAGTATGACAAGTTCAACAGTTAATATTAAGCGTTTCCTTCCTTGGCAGCAATATCAGCGGAACGAACAAGTGTGCTGGGTAATCCATGATACAAAATACACACATAAATTGGTAGGCTCCACATAAAACAACTTTCTCTCTCTCAGTGTACTGCCTAGCGGCAGGTCCAAGGCACATATTCTCTCCAAGCATCTCTGTCCACAGCCCTTCGCTTCATTTCTTCATATGACCCTGTTATTAGTTCATCCAGCATTCCCAGTCTTCATATTTATCAAGTGTCTCTCTGTTTTGACTCTTCTGAGGGCCTCTTCATTAGTAATTTTATCCGTCCATCTGATCTTTTTCATCCTTCTCCACACCCACATTTCAAACGCTTCCAACTTTCTATTGTCTTCCTTTCGTATCGTCCATGTTTCCGAGCCATACAAAACATGGTAAAATACTTTATGTGTAAATATATATTAATTAGCTACTGGCACCCAGTGAGAGGATAAAAACGACTATTGCAACCGCTATCATCGAAATCTTATTTCTACTATATTTTTGTGAAATTTTGATCATAGCGAGTTAAATGCATAGTGCATACAATTATTACTTTTAAAAATGAAATTTGCTACTAATTAACAGAGTGAATCCATAGCAAAATTATATTCTCCTTAATACGCGTTTAGTAAATAAATTAGGTTAAGTAAAATATATGTTAGGGCTACTCTTGTCACAAATTATGATTTTGCAAGTACAAAAA
>CAVWGZ010000004.1:0-560295 GCA_963754705.1 uncultured Actinomycetes bacterium
GCGTCATCTCGCTGGGAGCTGCCGCCATGGTCCTGTCAGGGCAACTCGGGGTCTCGTGACCCCATCGACGCACCACGGGGTGTCAGCACCTGCCGACACCGTCGCCCTAGGAAAGGAAACAGCAATGAGGAAATTCGCACTCACCGCGGCCATCGCCGCGGCAGCGCTCGTCCTCGCGGGATGCGCGCCGTCGGCACCGGCGGAGGAGTCGACCGGAGACATCCGCGTCTGGCTCGTCGGCACCGACACCCCGCAGGAGGCACGCGACTATCTGAAGACGACCTTCGAGGACGAGAACCCCGGGTCGACCCTGACGATCGAAGAACAGCAGTGGACGGGTCTGGTCGATCTGCTGACGACGAGCCTGTCGTCGAACGACTCGCCCGACGTCGTCGAGGTCGGTAACACGCAGGCGGCCGCGTTCACGTCGGCCGGTGCGTTCCTCGACCTGACCGACCAGTACGACGCGCTCGGCGGCGATGACCTGCTGCCCGGCTTCGTCGAAGCGGGAAGCTACGACGGAAAGTTCTATGCCGCGCCGTACTATTCGGGGGCGCGCATCGTGTTCTACAACACGTCGCAGTACGCCGCCGCTGGCGTCGACGTCCCGACCACACTCGACGAGTACGTCGCCAATGCCGGGCTCGCTCGCCGTCAGCGTTGCCGGGTGTTTCGGGCGTGCTGGTACCCCGGCCAGGACTGGTACAACGCGCTCCCCTTCATCTGGGAGAACGGCGGCGAGATCGCCGTTCAGGGTGACGACGGAACCTGGGACGCCCAGTTCTCGTCGGCGGAATCGCTGAAGGGGCTCGAGCAGGTGCAGGAGCTGATGGCCAGTTCGACCGCGCCGAAGGATGGCGACGAGACCGAGCTGTGGGTGCCGTTCCGCGAGGAGAAGGCAGCCACGATCTCGGCCCCGAGCTGGGCGTACTGGTCGATCGTCGCTGACGAGGACCAGGCGCCGACAGCCCTGACCGACGCGCTCGGGACCTTCGCGTTGCCGGGCAAGGACGGCGGTGCCGCGCAGGTCTTCGCCGGTGGATCGAACATCGCCGTCTCGGCGAAGTCCGCCCACCCCACCCTGGCGACGAAGGCTCTCGCCATCATCGAGAGCCCGGAGTACCAGACGATCCTCGCGGGGGCGGGTCTCGTTCCGGCCCTGACCTCGCTCGGCGACAAGGTCGCCGCGGCGACGCCGGAGCTGGCGGAGGTCATCGCCAACGCGGCGGCCAACGCGAAGCTCACCCCGGCGAGCCCGAAGTGGGCGGACGTCGAAGCGGCACGTGTGCTGCAGGACTTCTTCGTGCAGCTCGCCAGCGGCGGCGACGCGAAGGCCCTCGCCACGGAGCTCGACACGAAGATCGAGAACATCCTGAACGGCTAGCCGACCGCTAGCCCCCACGGGGATGGCGGTGCGAGTCTGGTCGCACCGCCATCCCACCCGGTGCCCGTCGCCCTAGGAAAAGCTGGGGCACGCTCGAACTCTACTCGGAAGACCACACATGACCCTCTCGTTGCGCGGCCGGAGGCTGAGCAGCCGCCGTCGCGGCGAGTTGCTGCCCTACCTGCTGCTGGTACCGGCTGGCCTCGTCATCGCTCGCTTCGACGGTCTGGCCCGCTCGTCAACCTTCTCCTCGATCTCGCTGCAGGAATTCGGGCGTGCGCAGATCTTCGGTGCCCCGCCCACCTGGATCGGGCTGGAGAACTATCTCGCCGTGCTCTCCGACACCGCCTTCTGGCAGGTGTTGGCCCGCAGCATCGTGTTCGCGCTGGTCTGTGTCGTCGCCACGATGGTCCTCGGCGTGCTGATCGCCCTGCTTATGACCCGGCTGCGACGCGGCGTCAAGGTGATGGTCTCGGCCGGACTCCTGCTCGCGTGGGCGATGCCGCCG
Source organism: uncultured Actinomycetes bacterium (assembly GCA_963754705.1). Classification (GTDB taxonomy): domain Bacteria; phylum Actinomycetota; class Acidimicrobiia; order Acidimicrobiales; family Ilumatobacteraceae; genus JAWKHV01. The sequence continues at coordinate 1,893 of CAVWGZ010000004.1, forward strand.
ATCACGGCGACGGTCGTCTGGGGCTGGCTGTTCGATACCCGCAACGGCGTCATCAACTACATCGCTGAGCGCCGTCTTCGGACTCGACTTCATCGGCCACAGCTGGCTCGATCGATCCGCTCAGCTTCTTCTTCGTCGCAGGGATCATCATCACCTGGCAGGCGTGCCGTTCGTCGCCTTCACGACCTTCGCGGGTCTGACCCAGGTGCCGGGCGAGGTGCTCGAGGCGGCGGCGCTCGACGGCACGACCGGACTCCAGCGCTTCCGTTTCGTCGTGTTCCCGTTCATCCGACCGGTGCTGCTCGTTCTGCTGCTGTTGCAGATCATCTGGGATATCCGCGTCTTTCCTCAGATCAAGGCGCTGCAGTCGATCGGCGGCATCGCCGAGCAGACCAACACGATCGGGGTCTACATCTACACGGTGTCGATCGCGGGCGGCGATCTCGGCACGGGCGGCGCGATCGCCGTCATCCTCGTGCTCGTCATGCTGGCGCTATCGGCCTATTACATCCGCAGCACCCTGCGTCAGAACGAGGCGTGAGCGACATGGACACGAGAAACCATACAGCGCTCCCCGTTCGCGTACTGCTCAACGTCGTCGCGGTGATCGTGTTCGTGTGCTCGGTCTTCCCGGTCTACTGGATGGTGAACTCGGCCCTGCTGCCGACGAGCGCCGTGCAGGATTCGATTCCGCACTTCTGGCCGGACGAGTTCACGCTGCGCAACTTCGTCAGCGTCGTGACCGAGCCGTCCGGAAGCATCGAGTTCCTTCCGGCGCTCACCACCTCGCTCATCGTCACCGTGACGACGGTGGTGTTCGCGCTCGTGTTCGCGTTCTTCGCGGCGCTCGCGCTGACTCGGTTCCGGTTTCGCAGCCGCCGCACTCTCGTCGTGCTGCTTCTCGTGGCGCAGATGATCCCGGCCGAGGCGATGATCGTGTCGATCTTCCGGGTGCTCGATGGCTGGGCCATGGTCAACACGATCGTCGGGCTGACGCTCGTCTACGTCGCGACGGTGCTGCCGTTCACGATCTGGACGCTCCGCGGATTCGTGGGCGGCATCCCGATCGAATTGGAGGAGGCGGCGATGGTCGACGGCTGCTCGCGTATGGGGGCGTTCTTCCGCGTCGACCCTTCCGCTGCTCGGACCGGGACTCACCGCCACGGGCGTCTTCGCGTTCATCCAGGCCTGGAACGAGTTCACGTTCGCGCTCGTCATCATGAACAAGCCCGACACCCGCACGCTTCCGGTGTGGCTGAACGCTTTCGTGCAGGCGACGCAGGCGACCGACTGGGCGGCGATCATGGCGGGTTCGACGCTCATGGCGATCCCGGTCATCATCTTCTTCCTCCTCGTTCAGGGCCGGATGGCATCCGGGATCGCCGCCGGGGCGGTCAAGGGATGACGGTCGCTGCAGCCGTGCTGCTTCCCGGCTTCGTCGGAACGACTCTGCCCGAGTGGCTTGCCGATCGCGCTGCGCGACGGGCTCGCCGGCGTGTGCCTGTTCGGCGAGAACATCGTGTCGCGCGAGCAGGTGCGCGAGCTCACCGACGCCATCCGTGCCGCCAATCCGCACGCGCTGATCGCGATCGACGAGGAGGGTGGGGACGTCACGCGGCTGCACTACGCGACCGGCTCGCCGTATCCGGGCAACGCGCTCCTCGGCCGCATCGACGACGTTGCCCTGACCGCCGACGGTCGCCCGTGCGGTCGCCCGCGAGCTTCGTGCGGTCGGGGTCAACCTCAACTTCGCGCCGGACGCCGACATCAACTCGCACCCCGACAACCCGGTCATCGGCGTGCGCAGTTTCGCCGCCGACGCCGAGACGGTGGCCGCGCACACGGCGGCCTGGGTTGCCGCGCACGAGGCCGAGGGCGTGGCCGTGAGCGCCAAGCATTTTCCGGGCCACGGCGACACGTCGCAGGACTCTCACCTCGCTCTGCCCGTCGTAGACCTTTCGTTCGCCGATCTGCTCGCCCGCGAGCTCGTGCCGTTCGAGGCAGCGATCGGCGCGGGGGCGCGAACCATCATGTCGTCACACGTGCTGCTGCCGCAGCTCGATGCGAGCGCGCCCGGCGACGTTCTCGCCCGACATCCTCGAGGCCGTGCTGCGCGATCGGCTGGGCTTCGACGGCGTCATCGTGTCGGATGCGCTCGACATGGTCGGGAGCGAGCGGAGAGATCGGCATCCCGGCGGCGGCGGTCCGGGCGGTCGCGGCTGGGTGCGACCTGCTGTGCATCGGCACCAAGAACACCGACGCGCAGCTCGACGAGATCGAGGCGGCGATCGAAGCCGCGCTGTCCGACGGATCATTGCCAGCGAGCAGGCTCGCGGATGCTGGCCGCACGCAATCGTGCACTCGTCGACGCCCTCGCCGCGCCGTTGCCCCTCGAATCGGCGGAGCGCGGGCTCGAGCGTCGATCTCGATCACCTCATCGCGGCCTTCGACATTGCGCCGAGCGTGCGGTTCGATCCCGCAGCGTCGATCGTGACTCTGGAGTCGGAGGCGAACATCGCCATCGGACACGCGCCCGTGGGGGCTCGCGGCAGCCGGAGCGGCCACGGTGCCGATTCGGGAGGGCGACCCGGCGTCCGGAGGCGGGACCGCGTCATCCTGGTGGGCAAAGACAACCACCGCCGCGAGTGGACCCGCGCCCTGATCGATGCGGTTCGCGACGGCAGACCCGACCGTCGTCGTGATCGACATGGGGTGGCCGTCGGCCGATCGCGCCTACGCCGACGTTGCGACGTTTGGGGCGTCGCGGGTCGTCGGGCAGGCGCTTCTGCGGCTGATGGGCAGCACGAACGTGACGGCGTCGCTCCGGATCGGCATCGACATCGGCGGCACCAAGACGGATGCCGTTGCCATCGATTCGTCGGGCAGTGTCGTCGCACGAGATCCGCATCGCGACCGGGTTCGGCGCGGATGCGGTGCTTGCCAGCACGATCGACGTCGTTCGCCAGCTCGCTGCGCTCGGATCGGCACGCGACGACTTCGCCTCGATCGGCGTCGGCGTCCCCGGCACCGTCGACACCGAGTCCGGGCGGGTCGAGCACGCCGTCAATCTCGGACTCTTGCGGCCTCGACCTCGGTCGCGAGTTGGAGTCAGCGCCTCGGGCGTGCCGTTCGGGTCGAGAACGACGTCAACGCCGCTGCCCTCGGCGCATTCGCCTTGCTCGGCCGCACGGAGGCGCAGTCGATGGCCTACCTCAATCTCGGCACGGGCCTCGCCGCAGGCCTCGTGCTCGGTGGGCGGCTGTGGCGCGGATCGCGCGGGGTGGCCGGCGAGATCGGCCACATCCCGGTCGACCCGTCCGGCCCGCTCTGCCCCTGTGGCCAGCGCGGCTGCCTCGAGCTGATGGCGTCCGGATCCGCGGTCGCGCGCCAGTGGCCGACCGACGACCCGAAGCCCGTGCGCGGCGCTGTTCGCCGCCGCGGATGCCGGAGATCGCGCTCGCCCGCGAGGTGCGGTCCCGGTTGGTCGACAATGTCGCCGCCGCGGTACGGTTGCTCGTGCTTACCGTGGACGTCGACGATGTCGTCATCGGCGGGGGTCTTTCGTCACTCGGCGAGGTGCTGCTCGCCGACGTGCGAGCGCGTGCTCGCGCGGCTGGGCCGCCGATTCCGAGTTCTTGGCGTCGCTGCAGTTGCCTGATCGCGTGGCGGTGGTTCCGGACGGGCTGCCCGCGGCGGCGGTCGGCGCCGCATTGTTGGGCGTCGAGCCCGTGGCAGGTCGAGGGACGGAGCTGATGGCCGAGGTCGTCCTGGTTCGCGACGCGACCGAGGGTGGCGAGCTCGCCGCCGAGCTCATCGCGCCGCCTCGTCGCGCCGAAACCCGGATGCCGTGCTGGGCCTCGCCACCGGATCCTCCCCGCTGTCGGTGTGGGCGCGCGCTCGCCGCTCGTCGCTCGACCTCGGTCGGGTGCGCGGGTTCGCGCTCGACGAGTACATCGGTCTCCCCGCCGGCCATCCCGAGAGCTACCGCGCGGTCATCACCCGCGAGGTGGTCGAGCCGCTCGGCCTCGATCCGGACCTCGTGCGGGTGCCCGGCGACGACGGGGGCCCGATCGAGGGCGCCGGCGACCGCTACGAGCGCGACATCGCCGCGGCCGGTGGCGTCGACCTGCAGATTCTCGGGATCGGCCGCACGGGACACATCGGCTTCAACGAGCCGGGCTCGTCGCTCGCGTCACGGACCCGCGTGAAGACGCTCACCGAGCAGACCCGCGCCGACAACGCCCGATTCTTCGACTCGCCCGATGACGTGCCGCGGCACTGCCTCACGCAGGGCCTCGGCACGATCCTGCGACGCGCGACACCTCGTGCTGCTCGCCTTCGGCGAGAGCAAGGCCGCCGCGATCGCCGGAGCCGTCGAGGGCCCGGTGTCGTCGTCGCTGCCGGGCTCGGCGATCCAACTGCATCCGCTCGTCACGGTCATCGTCGACGAGGCGGCCGGATCGCAGCTCGCCTACCGCGACTACTACCGTTTCGCGTGGGACAACCGACTCGACTTCGAGCGCTAGCGCGCGAACCACGCGGTCGCGAGGCGGCAGCGAGGTTTCGGTCAGCGCTCGGCGGCGTCCCAGAGCCCGATCGGCGTCGGCGCGGCGAGCGCTCCGCGGGAGCCGCCGGATCCGCTTGGTCGGCCCGGTCAGAGCGCGGCGGGGCCCATAGTATGCGCCGTTCTCGGCGGATGGGTCCGCGATCGCGAACAGCAACGGCTCGGTCCCGGGCACGACACCCTGCGTGTAGAACAGCGGTCGATCAGATGCCTCCCGGGCGGTCTCGCGACCGAGGTTCGCTCCCGCGGTCTGCAGGTTGGTGCGGGTGTAGCCGGGGTGGGCGGCGATGCGAGCGCAGCGCCCAGCCGCGCTCGGTCGCGATCTCGGCGAGGCGCAGCGGCGAGCAGCAGGTCGGCGAGCTTCGCCTGGGCGTAGGCGCGGAACGGGAACGTAGCGCCGTCGGTCGCCGATTCAGGTCGTCGAGGTGGATGCGACCGATGTTGGCCATGATGCTCGCCATCGTCACGACCCGCGGCTCCTCGGCGCGCAGCAGCATCGGGCAGCAGCGAGCTGAGTCAGCGCGAACGGCCCGAGGAAGTTCGTTGCCGAACTGCAGCTCGAACCCGTCGACCGTCTCGAACCGTGTCGGGGGAGCCATGACGCCGGCGTTGTTGACGAGCGCGTCGACGGGCCGACCGTCGGTCGAGTCCCGGCGGCGAACTCCCGCACGCTCGCCAGGTCGGCGAGGTCGAGGTGCCGCACCTCGAGCCGCGCGCCGGGCACCTCGGCCTCGATCTCGGCCCGAGCCGCCTCGCCCTTCGCCGAGATTGCGCACGGCCATCACGACCTCGGCGCCCGCGGCCGCGAGCCGCGTCGCCGCCTCCTTGCCGGTGCCGCTGTTGGCGCCGGTGACGACGATGCGACGCCCGGCCTGATCGGGACCTCGTACATGCGGCCTCTCGGGTCGACACTGCCTTAGGGCAGTCGCGAGCCGGCGGCCCACACGTCGGTGACGTGATGCGTCTCGTCGAGCACGACGACGTCGGCAGCGTACCCCGCCTCGAGGAGTCCGAGCTGGGAGCCGAGCCCGAGCGCGCGGGCGGGCATCGGCGGTGAGCGGCGGCGACCGCGGCGGGGCACGGGATGCCGACCTCGCAGGGCGACGCCGCAGGGCGGCGTCCTGCGTCAGGGTCGCTGCCGGCGATCGTCGAGGTGCCCGACAGGACGCGCGAGACCGTCGCGCACGCTGACGTTGAGGGAGCCGAGCCGGTAGTCGCCGTCGTCCGCGCCCGCGGCCGCCATCGCAGTCGGTGATCGAGCGCGACGCGGCCGGGCGCCTGCTCGGAACAGCAGCCGCGCGACATCCGGGTGCACGTGCTGGCCGTCGAGCACGAGCTCGAGCGTGACCCGCTCGTCGTCGATGGCGGCCACGACGGGACCGGGGTCGCGGTGATGGATGCCGGGCATGGCATTGAACGCATGGGTCAGCAGGCGCGCGCCCGGCGTCGAACGCGGCGCGGGTCTGCTCGCGGTCGCCTCGGTGTGCCCGACGGCGACCACGACGCCGGCTCCGACGAGCTCGTGCGATCGCGTCGAGCGCGCCCGGGCAGTTCGGGAGCGAGGGTGACCTGACGCAGCGTGCCGGCGGCCGCCTCGAGGAGCTCGTCGATGTCGGCCGCGTCGGGGATCGCGCAGGAACTCGGCGTTGTGGGCACCGCGACGCTCGCGGGGCGAGGAACGGGCCCTCGAGGTGCGAGCCGAGCACGAGCGGGTCGCGACGCGTCGAGCGTCGGCGATCTCGGCGAGACGCTCGCGCAGCTCGGCGAGCGGGTTCGCGACGAGGCTGATCACGGCGCGGGTCGTGCCGTGGGCGCGGTGCGCGGCGAGGGCGGCCGCGAGCTCGTCGCCGCCGTCGTCGTACGCGTGGCCGCCCGCCGCCGTGACCGTGCAGGTCGACGAAGCCGGGGACGACGATCGCTCCGCCGAGGTCGACGCGTCTCGTCGGCATCCGGGCGCCGCGATCCCGACCCCGTCGGCCGCGATCGTGTCGCCGTCGAGCAGCACCCACGCGTCGGCGAGCTCGCCGCGCTCGTCGACGCGGGTGCGCTGCCGTGCAGCAGCGACGCTCATGTGAAGATGATCGTCCTCGCGCCGTCGAGCAGCACGCGGTCTTCGGCGAACCACTTGACGGCCTGGGTGAGGGTGCGCGACTCCTCGTCCTGCCCGATCGCGACCAGCTCGGCGGGGGTGCGGGTGTGGTCGACCCGCACGATGTTCTGCTCGATGATCGGCCCCTCGTCGAGGTCGCTCGTGACGAAGTGCGCGGTCGCGCCGATGATCTTCACGCCGCGCGCGTGCGCCTGCTTGTACGGGTTCGCGCCCTTGAAGCCGGGCAGGAACGAGTGGTGGATGTTGATGATCCGCCCGGCGAGCGCGTCGCACAGCTCGGGCGAGAGGATCTGCATGTAGCGCGCGAGCACGACCAGCTCGATGTCGTGCTCGTCGACGGCCGCGAGCACGCGCTGCTTCGAACGCGCCTTCTGCGCCGGCGCCCGGCGACCGGGTGCGCCTCGAACGGCACGCCGTAGAACGCGGCGAGCTCGCCGAGGTCGGGGTGGTTGGCGAGCACGAGCGGGATCTCGATCGGCAGCTGCCCGGCGCGCTGGCGGAACAGCAGGTCGTTGAGGCAGTGCGCCGCGGTCGAGACGAGCACCAGGGTGCGCAGCGGGCGGCCGACGACGTCGAGCTGCCACGTCATGCCGTAGCGCTCGGTGACCGGCGCGAGGGCCGCCTCGAACACGTCGCGCGAGACGCGCCGACTCGACCTGCAGGCGCATGAAGAAGGTGCCGGTGTCGTCGCTCGAGAACTGCTGCGACTCGGTGATGTTGCCGGCGCGCCTCGACGATCGCGCCGCTGATGGCGTGCACGATGCCGGGCTGGTCTTCGCAGACCAGCGTCACGATCCAGTGGGTGGAATCGGCGGGCACGGCACCAGCGTATCGGCCCGCCAGCGTCCGCCTCGCGACGCCGATATCGTTGACGCGATGTCCGCCGCCCCGACCGCCGCGCCGTTCCCGCTGCTTCCGGCTTGCTGGTCATCTCGGGCGCGATCTTCGTCGTCGGTCACGAGCGAGTTCCTGCCGACCGGGCTGCTGCCCGACATGGCGGCCGAGCTCGGCGTCTCGGAGTCTCGCATCGGCCTGCTCGTCACGATCTTCGCCGTCACCGTCGTGCTCACGACCGCGCCGCTCACGTCGCTGACCGCGCGCTTCTCGCGCAAGTCGCTCATGATCGTGCTGCTCGGCGTCTTCGCGGTGGCGAAGGTGCTCGCGGCCGTCGCCCCGACCTACGAGGTGCTGGTCGCGTCGCGGATCCTGGCGCGGCGCCGCGCACGGCCTGTTCTGGTCGGTGACCGGTCCGTATGCGTCACGCCTCGTGCCGCGCGCGCAGCTGGCGCGCGCGATCTCGGTCACCGCGGCCGGCGGCACGGCCGCGTTCGTCTTCGGGCGTGCCGCTCGGCACCGCGCTCGGCCACGCGCTCGGCTGGCGGCTCGCGTTCGCCGTCGTGGGCGGGGTCGTGCTCGTGTTCCTCGCGCTCGTCGTGCTCTTCCTGCCGCCGGTGCAGCACCTCGTGCCGCTCGCGACCGGCGAGATCGCCGATGCCTCGCTGCGCCAGGACCGCACCGTCCCGGCGATCGTCATCGTCTGCGATCGACCGTCGCGCTCCTGATCATCGGGCAGAACACCTTCTACACCTACATCGTGCCGTGGCCGATCGAGGTCGGCACGGTGCCACCCGACGCCGTCAGCGCGGCTGCTGTTCGTCTACGGCGCCGCGGGCGCGATCGGCCTGCGTGCTCGCGGGGCTGGTCGGCGACCGCTTCCCGCGCGCAGCGGTCATCGCTGATGCTCGTCGGCGTCATCGTCAGCGTCGCCGCGCTCGCGACTGTTCGGGCGGCATCGTCCGGTCGCCGTCGTCGTGGGTCATTGATCGCTGGAGCACCTTCTTCGGCGGCTGCCCGTCGCTCTTCCAGGCCCGGATGCTGCAGTCGGCGTCCCTGCGGCTGCGCGACACCGCCTCGGCCTGGCTGACGATCTCGTTCAACATCGCCATCGGCGGAGGAGCGCTGCTCGGCGGCGCGCTGCTCGACGGGCTCGGCATCGCGGTGCTGCCCTCGCCGATGGTCGCCCTGCTCGTCGTCGGCCTGGTCTTCGTGCTCGCGACCGACCGCGCGCGGTTGGCGCGCAGCCGCGTGGATACACGCGCGAGATCCCGACCGCGGCTAGCCGCCGATCCAGGTCGACGCCGCGCCGCACGCGCCCTTGCCCCGCGATGCCCGGATGCGGCAGATTGTGCCCATGCCGCCGTCTGGACGGCACCAGCATTGATCCGATGCTGGTGCGCAGCAGCCCCCATCCGCTGACACCGATGTCCGCGCCCTGCGCGGCATCGGAGTCCCTGCTCCGAGGCGCTCATGACCCAGAAGATCCTGTTCGATGTCGACACCGGCATCGACGATTCCCTCGCCCTGCTCTACCTGCTCGCGAGCCCCGACGAGGCCGAGATCCTCGCGATCACCTGCACGTCGGGCAACGTGCCCGCCCGCCAGGTGGCGCTCAACAACCTGAACTGGCTCGCGCTCTGCGACGCGCCCGACATCGAGGTCGCGCTCGGCTCGGAGGTGCCGCTGCTCGCGCCGCTGATGACGACCGAGGAGACGCACGGTCCGCAGGGCATCGGGTACGCCGAGCTGCCCGACTCGGGTCGCGCGATCTCGACCCGGCACGCGACCGAGGTGTGGATCGACGCCGTGCGCCAGCACCCCGGCGAGATCATCGGCCTCGTCACCGGCCCGCTCACCAACCTCGCGCTCGCGGTGCGGCTCGAGCCCGAGCTGCCGCGGCTGCTCAAGCGGCTCGTCGTGATGGGCGGCACGTTCGACTACAAGGGCAACACCACGCCCGATCTCGGAGTGGAACATCGCCGTCGACCCGGATGCCGCGAAGCTCGTGTTCGACGCGTTCTCCGGCCTGCCGGAGGAGCGCTTCCCGATCATCGCCGGACTGAACATCACCGAGCGCATCGAGATGCACCCGCACCACGTCGTCGAGCTGGCGCGTCGCGGCCGGCAGCGAGCCCGCCGACGAGGTGATCTCGCCCGACGACCCGCCCGGCACGCTGTCGCAGGCGTCGCAACCCGGTGGTGCGCTACGTCTCCGACGCGATCCGGTTCTACATGGAGTTCCACCTCGCGCACGACCAGGGCCACCTCGCCCACGTCCACGATCCGTTCGCGGCCGCGCTCGCCATCCATCCGGAGCTCGCGACCTACCGGCCCGCGACGGTCGACGTCGAGCTCGGCGGCACCCTGAGCCGCGGAACAGACGATCGCCGACTGGGCCGGCCTCTGGGGCCGCGAGTTCAACGCCGCGATCGCGGTCGACACCGACCCGGCGGCGTTCTTCACCCACTTCATCGAGCGTGTCGGCGGCCTCGCCCGCCGCGTCGGCTCGATGAGTACACCGCAACGCCTCGACAGATCAAGGGAACATCGATGACCGACATCGACAATCCGCAGGACCCGAATCGCACACGCAACAACATCTTCATCATCGCCGGAACCGTGGTCGTCATCGCGACGTACCTCTACCTGATCATCGCGCAGCCGGCGGTGGTCGACGAGAACTTCGACCTCAACGGCACCGCCGCCGTCATCACGCTCGTCGGCTACGTGCTCGGCGCGCTGCTGATCGCCGTCGGCGCGATCAACCGCCTGCCCACGACGACGCGTCGTGCTGGTGCCGGTCGCCATCCTGATCAACATCGTCGTCGGCCAGCTGACCGCGTTCCTCGGCCTGCCGCTCTACCTCGACTCGATCGGCACGATCCTCGTCGCCGTCGTCGCGGGTCCCGCGGCCGGCGCCGTCACCGGTGGTCTGTCGAACGTGATCTGGGGTCTCACCCTCAGCCCGCTCGCCCTGCCGTTCGCGATCGTCGCGATCGTCATCGGCGCGCTCGCCGGATGGGCCGCCCGCATCGGCGTGTTCCGCACGCTACTGGGCTCCGCCGATCGCGGGCATCGTGGTCGGCATCATCGCCGCGCTCGCGTCGTCGCCGATCTCGGCGTTCATCTTCGGCGGAGCGACCGGCGGCGGCACCGGCGCGATCGTGCAGGCGTTCCAGGCGTTCGGCAACTCGCTGCTCGCGTCGACGACCCTGCAGGGCCTGCTGAGCGACCCGCTGGACAAGCTGATCACCTTCACGGTGGTCATGCTCATCCTGCTGGCGCTGCCGACCCGCTTCAAGCAGCGCTTCCCGTTCGTGCGTCAGTACAACGTGCTGCCCGGCATGAAGAAGAAGGCGAGCCGGCGGCCTAGCCGCGTGCACCAGCATGTCGACCCTGTACCTGGATCGCCCGTCGCCCGTCCACCGGCTGAATCCCATCACCAAGCTGGTGGGCGTGGTGTCGATCATCATCCTGGTGTTCGCCCTGCCGTACTGGTGGGCGCCGCTGGCGATCCTGGTCGCTGATCGTGGTGCCTGCCGCCCTCCTCGCGAGGGTGGGCGGCAGGCTCCTGCTCGTGGCAGGTGCGATCCTCGTGCCCCTGCTTGCTCGTGCTCACCATCGGGCAGGGATTCTTCAACACCCGCGGCGAGACGATCCTGTTCTCGCTCGGGCCGTTCGACTTCGCGCTCGAGGGCGTGCTGTTCGCGCGCGGCGGTCGGCGGCCGCACCGCGGTGCTCGTCACCGCGGCCATGCTGCTGCTGCTTCACCACCCACCCCGGCAAGCTGCTCAGCGTCGCTGAGCGAGCAACGGGATGCCGCCGAAGATGGCGTACGTCATCAGCTCGACCCTGCAGATGCTCCCGTCGTTCCGCACGCGTGCCGACTCGATCCTGCTCGCGCAGCGATCGCGCGGGCTCAAGACCGGCGGCAACCCGATCCGCCGGTTCCGCGGTGCTGCTCCCGCTGCTCAGCCCGCTCGTCCTCGGCGTCTTCGTCGACGTCGACGAGCGCTCCACCGCGATGGAGGCCCGCGCGTTCGGGTCGACCGGCGAAGCGCACCGCGCTCGAGGTCATGCCCGACCCGATCGCCGAGAAGATCGCGCCGCTGGGTCGTGCTCGCTGCTCGCGCTCGGCGCGCTCGTCGCTCGGCTTCGCCGGCCTCTTCCCGACGTGAAGTGGCCGCTGTGATCGACCCTCGACCGGAGTCCACTACCGCTACCCCGACGCCGACGAGCGAGGTGCTGCGCGGCATCGACCTCACGGTCGATGCCGGCCAGGTCGTCGGCGTCGTCGGCGCCTCGGGCGTCGGCAAGACGACGCTCGCGAAGGCGATCTCGGGGTTCATCCCGCACGCCGAGGGCGGCGACCTCACGGGCACCGTCGAGGTCGACGGCATCCAGGTGCCGGCCGCCACGCTCGCCGACGTCGTCAGCCGCGTCGGCATGGTCACCCAGAACCCGTTCAACCAGATCAGCGGCGCCAAGTACACGGTGCGCGAGGAGATCGCCTTCGGCCTCGAGAACCTCGGGGTGCCGCGCGACGAGATGATCGAGCGCGTCGCCGACGTGGTCGAGCTGCTCGGCATCGGCGAGCTCGTCGACCGCTCGCCGTACGCGCTCTCCGGCGGCCAGCAGCAGCTGGTCGCGATCGCGTCGATGATGGTGATGGAGCCGCGCGTGCTCGTGATGGACGAGCCGACCTCGCAGCTCGACCCGAGCGGGTCGCGGCTGGTCTTCGACATCATGGACAGCCTCTCCGACAAGGGCACCGCCGTCATCGTGTTCGAGCACAAGCTCGAGCTGCTGCGCGAGCACGCGCAGATCGTCTGCACGTGCTCGCCGACGGGGTGATCGCCCGCTCCGGCACCCCGCGCGAGGTGCTCGCCGATCCGCGCACCGACGACTGGGGCGTCGGGGCGACGCGGTTCACCCGGGCGGCGCGCGCGCGCCGTCGAGAAGGGGCTGCTGCCCGAAGACGACCGAGCTGCCGGTGTCGCTGCCGGATGCGGTGCGACGTTCGGTGTGCTCGGCGAAAGGCGGCGCGCTGATGGACATCGTCGATCACCGACCTGGTCTTCACCTATCCCTCGGGCGTGACGGCGCTCGACGGCGTCACCGTCGACGATCCCGTCCGGCGAGCGCGCTCGCCATCGTCGGGCAGAACGGCGCGGGCAAGACCACGCTCGTTCGGCACTTCAACGGCATCTTCCACCCCACCGCAGGGCGCGGTGACGATCGGCGACTGGGACACCGTCGAGCAGGGACATCGCCGCGCTCGCCGCCCGCGTCGGGTACGTGTTCCAGAATCCCGACGAGCAGCTGTTCGCCCGCAACATCCGGGATGAGCTCGGCGTTCGGCCCGAAGAACCTCGGCGTCTCGAAGGACGAGATCGATGCAGCGGATCGACGGCGTCGCTGAAGCGCACGGGTCTGGAGGGCAAGGAGGACACGCACCCGTACCACCTGTCGCTCAGCGAGCGGAAGCGGGTCGCCCTCGCCTCGGTGCTCGCGATGGAGACCCCGATCGTCGTGCTCGACGAGCCGACGACCGGGCAGGATGCACGCGGCGTCGCGCTCATCGCGAAGGTCGTGGCCGAGCTGCACGGCGAGGGCCGCACGGTCGTGGCGATCACCCACGACATGGACTTCTGCGCCGAGAACTTCGACCGCGTGCTCGTGATGGCCGACGGCAAGGTGATCGCCGACGGCGACTCCCGAGCACGGCCTTCACCGAGCTCGACGCACTCGCCGAGGCGCACGTCGAGCCGCCGCAGCTCGAGCGACTGCGCACCGAACTCGGCTGGAAGGAGCCGATCTCGACGGTCGACGACTTCGTCGCCGAGTTCGCGAAGAACGCGGTGACCGCAACGACTCTCGTCCGCGGCGCCTGGGTGCTGACCCAGGGCGCCGCGGGCGAGCTGCCGGATGCCGCGGTCGCGATCGAGGGCGGCACGATCGTCGCGGTCGACTCGTTCTCGGCACTGCGGCAGCAGCATCCCGATGCCGAGGTGATCGGCGACGGAACGGGCATCGTCACCCCCGGATTCGTGAACGCCCACACCCACCTGTCGGAGGCGCTCGCCACCGGCATCGGCTCGGAGCTGCGCCTCGCGGACTGGGGTGCCGAGATCATCGGGCCGCTCGGCGCGGTGCTCACCGAGGAGGACGCCCGCGAGGGCACCCGGTTGCGCGCGGTCGAACTGCTGCTCTCGGGCGTCACGACCGTCAACGACATGTTCGTGCACTACAACCCGGACGAGATGGCGAGCCTCGGGGTCGTTGCCGGGCTCGTCAGCGCCGGTTTGCGAGGGGTGGTGTCGTTCGGCGCGGAGGATGTCGGCGGATCCGCGCCTGGGGATCCGTCCAGCGCATGCTCGCCGAGCACGACGCCCTGGCGGCGCGGTCGACGCGGCGACCGACGGTCTCGTGTCGTTTCGCTACGGCGATCGGCACCCTGCTCGGGCAGACCGACGCGCTGCTCGAGGCCGGGATCGCCCACGCTCGGCGCGCGCGGCTGGGCGGTGCACACGCACCTGCACGAGACGCGCGAAGAACTCGCGGCCTCGCTCGAGCGCTGGGGTGTGCATCCGATCGACGCACGCCGAGCGCATCGGGCTCTTCGAGCTCGACGTCATCGCCGGGCACGCCGTCTGGGTCGACGACCGCGAGATCGCGCTGCTCGCCGAGCGCGGTGTGACGGTCGCGCACAATCCGGTCGCGAACGCGATCCTGGGCTCGGGGGTCGCGCCGGTGCGGGCTGCTATCGCCGCCGGCATCCCGGTCGGGATCGGCACCGACGGCGCCGCGTCCAACGACTCGCAGAACATGCTCGAGGCGATCAAGTGGGCGGCGCTGCTGCAGAAGGTGCACCACCTCGACCCGGCGGTGATCGATGCGCGCGCGGTGCTCCGGCTCGCGACGATCGGCGGGGCGCACGGGCGCTCGGTCTCGCCGACCAGATCGGCATCGCTCGAACCGGGGATGCGCGCCGACGTCGTGCTGTTCCAGGATGCGGTCGAGGTCGGGGTGCTGCACGATCCTGCCGGACAGCTCGTCTACGGCGCTTCGCCGCGAGCGGTCGCCGACGTGCTCGTCGACGGCCGTCGCGTCGTGCGCGATCACCGGCTGCGTGACGGTCGACGAGGCGGAGCAGATCGAGCGCTGCCGCCCCCTCGTCGACGCGCATCGCACGGGATGCCGGGTTCACGGCGAGCGGGGTGTCGCGCGCGGGCTGCGCCGTTACACTGACCGCGTCGCAACTGGCGTTCGGATGGGACACCATCGGGAAGCGACGGCTAAAGGGACACGGTCGCACGCCTGGGCCGCACAGAATCCCTCCACCCGTAGAACAGGAGCGCCCCGTGACCGACACCTTCAACGCCCCGCTCTCCGAGGTCGACCCCGAGGTCGCCGCCGCACTCGAGCAGGAGCTCGCCCGCCAGCGCGACACCCTCGAGATGATCGCGAGCGAGAACTTCGTTCCGCGCGCCGTGCTCGAAGCGCAGGGCTCGGTGCTCACCAACAAGTACGCCGAGGGCTACCCCGGTCGCCGCTACTACGGCGGCTGCGAGTTCGTCGACATCGTCGAGACCCTCGCGATCGAGCGCGCCAAGAGCCTGTTCGGGTCGGAGTTCGCCAACGTGCAGTCCCACTCGGGGGCGAGCGCCAACGCCGCCGTGCTGGCCGCGATCGCGAAACCGGGCGACCGCATCCTGGGTCTCGAGCTGGCCCACGGCGGCCACCTCACGCACGGCATGAAGCTGAACTTCTCGGGCAAGCTCTACGAGGCGCACGCCTACGGCGTCGACCCCGAGACGTCGCGGGTCGACATGGATATCGTGCGCGAGAAGGCGCTCGAGGTCAAGCCGCAGGTGCTCATCGCCGGCTGGTCGGCGTACCCGCGCGAGCTGGACTTCAAGCGGTTCCGCGAGATCGCCGACGAGGTCGGCGCGCTGCTCTGGGTCGACATGGCGCACTTCGCCGGGCTCGTCGCGGCGGGGCTGCACCCGAGCCCGGTGCCGCACGCGCACGTCACCTCGCTCGACCGTGCACAAGACGATCGGCGGCCCGCGCTCGGGCTTCATCCTGACCAACGACGCCGACCTCGCGAAGAAGATCAACTCGAACGTCTTCCCCGGCCAGCAGGGCGGGCCGCTCATGCACGTGATCGCGGCCAAGGCGACCGCGTTCCTGCTCGCGGCGACGCCCGAGTTCAAGGACCGTCAGGAGCGCACCAAGCGCGGCGCCGCCATCCTCGCCGAGCGTCTCACGGCGTCCGACGCGAAGGCGGCTGGCATCGACGTGCTCACCGGCGGCACCGACGTGCACCTCGTGCTCGTCGACCTGCGCACGTCAGAGATGACGGGCAAGGACGCCGAGGACCGCCTGCACGAGGTCGGCATCACGGTCAACAAGAACGCGGTGCCGAACGACCCGCGGCCGCCGATGGTGACGTCGGGCGTGCGCATCGGCACCCCGGCGCTCGCCACGCGCGGGTTCGGCGACGCCGAGTTCACCGAGGTCGCCGACATCATCGCGCACACGCTCATGCCCGACGCCGACATCGCGGCGCTCTCGGCACGGGTCGTCGGCGCTGGCGAAGAAGTTCCCGCTCTACGCGGGCCTCACCTCGCCCGGAACGCTGGAAGTGACGGCCCAGCGCCTCGACGGCCTCGCCACCGCCTCCGCGATCAAGGCGGAGCTGACGATCCGGGTCGCGGCGCTGCAAGAGCAGGGCGTCGTCCCGGGCCTCGGCACCCTGCTGGTCGGCGACGATCCCGGGATCGCTCAGCTACGTCGGGCGGCAAGCACCGCGACTCCGCGGAGGTCGGGCATCGAGTCGATTCGCGTCGACCTGCCGGCGTCGGCGTCCGAGGCGGAGGTGAAGTCGGCGATCGCCGGGCTCAACAGCGACTCGTCGGTCACCGGCTACATCGTGCAGTTGCCGCTCCCGGCGGGCATCGACGAGAACGCGATGCTCGAACTGATCGATCCCGACAAGGATGCGGACGGGCTTCACCCGATCAACCTCGGTCGTCTCGTGCTCGGGGTCGACGGCGAGCTGCGCTCGCCGCTGCCGTGCACCCCGGCGGGCATCGTCGAGTTGCTGCGCCGCCACGACGTGCCGATCGCGGGCAAGCACGTCGACGATCATCGGCCGCGGGCTCACGGTCGGCCGACCGCTCGGTCTCGTCTTCACGCGCAAGGGCGTCGACGCCACGGTGACGCTGACGCACTCGCGCACCGTCGACCTCGCCGACGAGGTGCGCCGGGCCGACATCGTGGTCGCGGCGATCGGCGTGCCGCATTTCGTGAAGCCCGAGTGGATCAAGCCCGGCGCCGCGGTTCTGGATGTCGGGGTCACCCGGGTGGGCACGCGGCGACGGGCGGAGGCGCGCGGCTGCACGGGCGACGTCGACCCCGCCGTCGCGGAGGTCGCCGGCTGGCTGTCGCCGAACCCCGGCGGGGTCGGCCCGATGACCCGCGCGCTGCTGCTGCGGAACGTCGTCGATGCCGCGGAGCGGCAGCTCGCGACCTAGCGCGCGAGCTAGGCGGTCTGCGCTGCGAGTCCGAAGCTGACGGCGCCGGCCTCGTCGACCTGCGCTTCGAGCTGGCGATCGTCGAGTGACGGGGCGACCTCGCCGTCGAGGAACACGCGGGCGCCATCCTTCTCGATGACGACGTCGTCGGCCGCTGGAGCTTCGACAACGGCCACGGTGTACTGGTCGCCCTCGTTGCCGATTCGAAGTCCGGCGGTGGGCTGAGCCGACTGCTGCCCGACGATCGAGGTGACGACGGCCGTTGCGGTGGGGCTAAGGGTGAGCATGCGGATGTCCTTCCGTTGCGATGAACCAGCCACGGTTCCGCATGTCGGGCACGGACGCAAACATGGCGCGCGATTCGGAGGGAATTCTGCGGTTCGCCTACGCGTCGCGGATGGCGCCGTTCGACGCGGCGACGGTGAACGTCTCGGGATGCCGAACCCGTGCTCGGCGAATCCGCCGTCGATCGCCGCCTGCAGGCCGGACACGTCGTCCGACGGCACGAGCGCGATCGCGGCACCACCGAATCCGCCGCCGGTCATGCGCGCTCCGAGGGCGCCGTTCGCCTCGGGCGATCTCGACGGCGAGGTCGAGTTCGGGGGTCGAGATTTCGAAGTCGTCGCGCATCGACCGGTGCGAGGCGTCGAGCAGTTCGCCGATGGCGGTCGGCCCGTCGCTGCGCAGCGCGCGCGACGGCATCCAGCACCCGCTGGTTCTCGGTGACCACGTGCCGCAGTCGCCGGAAGGTCTCGTCGCTGAGCTTCTTCTTCGCCCGCTTCAGGTCGGTCGGCGCCGAGGTCGCGCAGCGAGTCGACACCCATCAGCAGCGCGGCCTTCTCGCAGGATGCGCGGCGCTCGGCGTAGCCGCCGCGTCTCGTGCGCGTGCGTCACCTTGGTGTCGATGACGACCAGGTCGAGTCCGGCGTCGCGCGAGGCCGAGCGGCACGATCTCGGTCGTCGAGCGATCGGCAGTCGAGGAACACGGCCGAGTCGCGCTGCCCCAGCAGCGACGCCGTCTGGTCCATGATCCCGGTGGGGGCGCCCACGAAGTCGTTCTCGGCGCGTTGCCCGACGCGGGCGAGCTCGGGCTCGCGTGAGCCCGAGCCGCCACAGTTCGTTCAGCGCGATGGCGACCGCGCATTCGATCGCGGCCGACGACGACAGCCCGGCGCCCACCGGCACGTTCGAGTCGATCATGAGGTCGAGGCCCGGCACCGCGGCGAGGTCGGCGCCGCCGCCTCCGTCGACGCGCGGCCTGCCCAGCGGCCCACGCGACGCCGAGCGGATACTGCGACCAGTCGCCCGCGAGCGCCCCGCGCCGTCGCATCTCGTCGAGTTCGGCGATCGTCACCTCGGTGAAGAGTTCATCGTCGGCGAAGGTGCTGCCGACGCGCAGCATCCCGTCGTCGCGGGGTCCGGCAGCGACGAGCGTGCGCCGGTTGATCGCGAGCGGCAGCACGAACCCCTCGTTGTAGTCGGTGTGCTCGCCGATCAGGTTGACGCGACCGGGCGCCGACCAGATGCCGAGCGGTTTGTGCCCGAAGCGTTCGCGGAAGGCCTCGCGCACGTCGTCTCGCAGGTCGGTCATGCTCGCTCGATCGCCTTCCGGATGTTGTCGGCCGCGTCCTCCGGCGGCACGTCGCCGACCCAGGCACCCATCGCCGCTTCCGACCCTGCCAGATAACTTGAGCTTGTCGGCGAGCACGGCGCGGCGACGTGAGCTGCAGGTGCAGGCGGAACGTGTCGCGCGCGCGGTGGACCGGCGCCTGATGCCAGGCGGCGATGTACGGGGTCGGGGAGTCGTAGAGCGCGTCGATTCCGCGCAGCAGGCGCAGGTAGAGGTCGGCGAGCTCGTCGCGCTCGTCGTCGCTCGTCTCGGCGAAGTCGGGGACCTGGCGGTGCGGCAGCATGTGCACCTCGATCGGCCAGCGCGCGGCGAACGGCACGAACGCGGTCCAGTGCTCGCCGGCCAGCACGACCCGTTCACCGGCGCGCTCGAAGTCCAGGATGCGGTCGAAGAGGTCGGGCGCGCTGCGATCGATCGAGTCCAGGGTGGCGCAGCGTCTTGGGCGTGATGTACGGGTACGCGTAGATCTGCCCGTGCGGGTGGTGCAGCGTGACGCCGATCGCCTCGCCGCGGTTCTCGAACGGGAACACCTGCTCGACGCCGGGCAGCGCCGACAGCGCCGCCGTGCGGTCGGCCCACGCCTCGATGACCGTGCGCGCCCGCGACGGCGTCTGGGTGCCGAACGAGCCCTCGTGCTCCGGGCTGAAGCAGACGACCTCGCAGCGTCCGACGCTCGTGCGGGTGCGCCCGAGGCCCGAGCTCGGCGAGGTCGTCGAGTCCGCGGGCGCGTTCGGAGGCGCCGCCGAGCGCCGGGCCGAACGACGGGGAGCGGTTCTCGAACACGGCGACGTCGTAGAGCGACGGCACCTCGGACGGGTTGTCGGCGGTCGCGGGGCGAGCGGATCGCGGTCGGCGGGCGGCAGGAACACGCGGTTCTGGCGCGCGGCGGCGACCGAGATCCATTCGCCGGTGAGCACGTCTTGGCGCATGGTCGCGGTCTCGGGACGCGGGTCGAGGATCGCGGGCGTCGACCGCGCGATCGGGGCCGAGGGTGGTGTCGGCGTCGTCGAAGTAGATGAGCTCGCGACCGTCGGCGAGCGTGGTGGGGTGCGATCGCGATGCCGGGCATGGGATTACGATATCGAAAGTCGCTATTTCGAATACGAAGAGAATCGAAAAGCCGGATGTCGGATCCCGCCGCGGTTCGCCGCGAAGGACTCGCGCGCCTGCTCTCCGCCCGCGGATTCCTGCGGGTCGTCGACGCCAGCCTCGAACTCGGCGTCAGCGAGGTGACGATCCGCGCCGACCTCAGCGCGCTCGCGCGCGACGGCCGCGCGGTGCGGGTGCACGGCGGCGCGATGCCGGCCGACGCGCTGGTCGATCGGGAGTCGGCGGTCGAGTCGAGCAAAGACCGCGACGCCGCGCAAAGCGCGCGATCGGCGCGGGCGGCGGCCCGGCTCGTCTCGTCGGGCGACTGCGTCTACCTCGATGCCGGGAGCACGGCCCTCGCGGTCGCCGACGCGCTGCTCGATCGGCGCGAACTGCACGACGTCATCGTGGTCACGAGCGCGCTGCACCATCGCCCTCGCCCTCGAACCGGCGATCCCGCGCTTCGAGGTGATCGTCACCGGGGGCACGCTGCGTCCGCTCCAGCACTCGCTCGTGAACCCGTTCGCGGCGCCGATGATCGACTCGCTGCGATTCGACCTCGCCTTCATCGGCTGCAACGGCATCGATCCCCGCGACGGGGTGACCAACGTCAACCTGCCCGAGGCCGAGATCAAGACCCTCGTCGTCCGAAGGCCGCGCCGCGCCGTGCTGGTCGCCGACGGCGCCAAGCTCGGACGCACCGACATGGCGGTCATCGGCGGGCTCGCGGAGTTCGACCGACTGATCACCGCGGGACCGGCTCCGGATGGAGCCATCGACGCGCTGCGCGAAGCCGGGCTCGACATAGCGGTGGTGCCGGGCGGATGAGGCCCCGCCCTAGGCTGGGGCGGTGACCACCGCCACAGGCACGCCGATCGTCCTCGAGCGCCAGGGCGTCGCGCAGAACTCGGAACGGTCGCCGCCTTCTGCGATCCCTGACCGTCGACGGCGTCGACCTCGTCGAGACGCACGCCCGCCGAACGAGCCCCCGGCCTTCGCCAACGGCATCGTGCTCGCACCGTGGCCCAACCGGGTGCGCGACGCCCGCTGGACCCTCGAGGGCGAGGAGCACCAGCTCGACATCACCGAGGTCGCCCGCGGCGGCGCCCTTCACGGGCTGCTGCGCTTCACCGACTACGCGATTCGCGAGCAGACTCCGGATGCCGTGACGCTCGGCGCCCTCATCCCGCCCCAGCACGGGTGGCCGTTCGTCGCTCGACACGTGGGTGCGCTACGAGCTGGACGCGGACGGCCTCACCGTGACCCACGGGGCCCGCAACCTGTCGGAGCGCTCGCGCTCCGTGGGCGGTCGGGACGCATCCGTTCCTCCGGATCGGGGCGACGCCCGGTCGAAGCATCTCACCCTCACCGCGCCGGCCGCGACCTACTTCGTGGTCGACGAGCGTCTCAACCCGGTCGCCGAGATGCCCGTCACCCCCGAGGTCGACCTTCGAGGCGGGCGCGACCGTCGGCGGACCTCGACCTCGACACCGCCTACGGCTCGCTCGAGCATGCCAACGCCGTCCGACGGTCGTGGCGACATCGCCTGGTTGGAGGCCCCCGACGGGTCGCGAACCACCCTGTGGCAGGGTCTCGACTGGGGATACCTGCAGGTCTTCACGACCGACCTCTTCCCGCGCCAGGAGGGACACGGCCGAGCGGTCGCCGTCGAGCCGATGACCGCGCCACCGGACGCGCTCAACTCCGGCGCAGGGCGTCACGTGCTCGACGCCCGGGTGCGACCTGGCAGGGTTCGTGGGGCCTGAGGTATCACACCCGCGCCATGACCGACCCATCCCGTGCAGCGCAGCTCCGCCGGTGGCGGAAGTACCTCGCCGATGAGCGCGCGGAGGCGGCGGTCTATCGCGAGCTCGCCGAACGGCGGGAGGGAGAGGAGCGCGCGATTCTGCTCGGACTCGCCGAGGCGGAGGGTCGCCATGAGGCACATTGGCTCGCTCTGCTCGGTGACGATGTGGGACCGACACGCACCGACCTCCGCACGCGGGTTCTCGTGCTGCTGGCTCGCCGGTTCGGAGCGCTTTTCGTGCTGGCCCTCGCCCAGCGCGCCGAGGCTCGCTCGCCCTACAGTCTCGACGCGGACGCGACGGAGTCGATGGCGGCAGACGAGCGCATCCACGGGGAGGTCGTGCGCGGGCCTCGCCGCACGCGGCCGCATACGCGCCGCGGGAAGCTTTCGGGCGGCCGTCTTCGGTGCCAACGACGGGCTGGTGAGCAACCTCGCGCTCGTGCTCGGGATCGGGGCGACCGGGGTCCCCCCGCTCACCGTGCCTGTTCGCGGGCATTGCCGGACTGCTCGCCGGCGCGCTGTCGATGGGGGCCGGGGAATACGTGTCGGTGCGGTCGCAGCGCGAATTGCTCGACGCGTCCCGACCTGACCCCGCGTCGCAGTCGGCGCTCGCCGACCTCGATGTCGACGCCAATGAACTCGCGCTGGTCTTTCGCGCCCGAGGGATGTCGAGTGCCGCTGCGGCCGAACGGGCACGCAGGTGCTCGCGACCCGCAGTCTCGAGAGCGCGGACGACTCCGATGGACGGCGACGACCCCTGACCCGGTCGGTTCGGCCTGGTCGGCGGCCGCGGTATCGAGTTTCGTGTTCTTCGCCGCGGGGGCACTGATCCCTGTGCTGCCCTACCTCTTCGGTGCGTCGGGCCTCCTCGCGGTCGTCATCGCGGCCGGCGCCGTCGGCGTGGCCCTCGTCGGTACCGGAGCAGTCGTCGGGATTCTCTCTGGCGCTTCGCCGGTTCGACGGGCGATGCGGCAACTGGCTATCGGCTACGGGGCCGCCGCCGTGACCTACGTGCTGGGCCTCGTGTTCAGCGCCGCGTTCGGCACCTGATCACGCCGAGCGGATACCCGGCCGAGTGCAGCACCTCTGAAACGCGCCGCATCAACCGCGCCGCCGTCTCGGTCGTGAGGTCGAGACCGGTTCGCCACCGTCGCCGATGTAGACCGCGACGACGGGATCACCGTCGTCAGCGTGGAACTCGACCAGAAGCTCGATGCCCTCGACCGAACGGGGAGGCCAGGGCGAATCGCGATGCCCGGCACGACGAGGGTCTCACCCCGGTGTCGGGGGCACGCGCTCTCGTCTTCGTCGCGGTGGTCGGCGACGCACCACGATGGGCACCGGTGCGCGCGCTCGCGGGTCATGCGGGTGCCTCCTCGATCGGTGGGTGCAGGTTAGGGCGGAACGGCGACATTCGTCCGCTGTGCTGGGGAATAGCCCACTCCGAGCGAGGAGGGAAGGATGAGTCGAGCGCGAGGGAGGGAACCTGGTGGCTCGGGGTGCGGACCACCGAGGTTCCCTCAGCTCACATGATACGCATGAGTATGTAGACTTTCAAGTATCATTTGGAAATCGTTGACCCGTGGAGGGTGAGCTGCAACGTATCGCCGGGGCCAACATCCGGGCGTACCGCCGCGAGCGCGGAGTCAGCCAAGAAGAGCTCGCGAACGCACTCGGGGTGCACCGCACGTACATGGGCGGTGTCGAGCGAGGGGAGCGCAATCTGACCCTGCGATCGCTCGAGCGCCTCGCCGAGCGCATGGGCGTCGACCCGGTCACGCTCCTGACTCGGCGCGACTAGAAGCCCCCCACTCGCGGGGCTCCCGAACGCGGGACTGACGCGCCCGTCTCGCCCGGAGTACCGTCCGGTGCATGTCAACCACACACGATCGCGAGACACGAAGTCGCGCGCACGTGATGGATGCGGCACCCGACCACGCGTTCACCTGGCCTGTGTGCGACATCTGCCACGAGCCGCTCGACTTTCACTCCATCCAGGACGATCCGACCTGGTTCTGCGGGGAGTGCGGCACCGTCGGTTGACGAGGTCTGATTCCTTCTATGCTTCGAGGCGATGACATCGAACAGTCCGCCTCTCGCCCGCAGGCTGGGTCTTCGCGGATGCCGTGATGATCGGCCTCGGGTCGATGATCGGCGCCGGGATCTTCGCGCGTTCGCACCGGCGGCCGCCGCGGCGGGCGCGGGACTCCTGATCGGCCTCGTCATCGCCGGAGTTGTGGCGTACTGCAATGCGACGGCGTCCGCTCAGCTCGCCGCCCAGTATCCGACGTCGGGCGGCACCTATGTCTATGGCCGCGAGCGACTCGGCGAATGGCCGGGGTTTCTCGCCGGCTGGAGCTTCGTCATCGGCAAGACGGCCAGCTGCGCCGCCATGGCGCTGACCTTCGCCGCCTACGCCGTGCCGGTCGAGTGGCAGAAGCCCGCGGCGATCGCGGCGGTCATTGGCGTCGCGGTCGTGAACTCGTTCGGGGTGACCCGCACGGCAGCCCTCACCCGCGTGATCGTCGTGATCGTGCTGGTGGTGCTGACGGTTGTCGTGGTGTCGGCGCTCTCGAGCGGCACGCCGCATGCGCCTGAGATCTTCGGCGGCGCCGAGGTCGGGGGCCCCTACGGCATCCTTCAGTCGGCGGGACTGCTGTTCTTTGCGTTCGCCGGGCTATGCCCGCATCGCCACGATGGGCGAGGAGGTGTGAGACCCGGCTCGCACGATCCCGCGGGCGATCGTCGCGGCACTGGTCATCGTGTTCGTGGTCTACGCGGCCGTCGGCGTGACCGCGCTCCTCACTCTCGGTCCCGACGCGCTTGCCCGCTCCAGCTGCTCCGCTCGCCGACGTGGTGGCGGCGAGCCCGTGGGGCTGGGCGGTGCCGGTCGTCGCGGTTGGTGCGACGCTGGCATCCCTCGGAGCCCTGCTCGCACTCGTCGCCGGGGTCGGCCGCACGACGTTCGCGATGGCTCGCAATCGGCGACCTGCCCGCATGGCTGGGCGGCGTCCATCCGAAGTATCGGGTTCCCCATCGCGCCGAGCTGACGCTCGCCGTCGGTGGTCAGCGTCATCGTGCTGCTCGTCGACCTGCGCGGCGCGATCGGATTCTCGGCGTTCGGCGTGCTGCTCTATTACTCGATCGCCAATGTGGCGGCGTTCACGCAGTCGCCGGCCGATCGCCGCTATCCGCGCGCGTTGCAGGTGGTCGGCGTTGATCGGGTGCCTCGTGCTGGTCGCGACGCTGCCGCCGCTGTCGATCGCGGTCGGCGTTGGCGTGCTGGCAGCCGGCGTCGGCTACCGCGTGGTTCGTCACCGGGTCAGCGGCACCTGAGTCGGGGGGCCGTGCCGTCCCTCAATCTTTCATCGATTTCACAGCCTCACCCCGTTGGCACTCTCACCCCGAGAGTGCTAAAAGTGGAGTGACGACAGGGATCGTCGGATCCCTTCGCTCTCAGACGAAAGGAGATTGATGATGTCCATTCCGTTCGATGTATTCACCCAGCTCGACCGCCTTGCTTCGAGCGCCTTCGACACTGCTCGAGCTCCGCGGCTGATGCCCGTGGATCTGTTCCGCGACGGCGATCAGTACGTCCTGAGCGCTGATCTTCCCGGTATCGACCCGGAAAGCGTGGACGTTGACCTGGACGGCCAACTGCTCACGATCCGGGCCGAACGCATGGCGCCGACCGGCGAGGGTGTGAAGTGGTTGTCGCACGAGCGGCCCTACGGCAGCTACATGCGCCAGTTCACCCTGGGTGACGGCGTCGACGTCGAGCGGATCGCGGCCAACTACGAGCACGGCGTGCTTTCGGTGATCGTGCCGATCGCCGAGAAGGCGAAGCCGCGCAAGATCTCGATCAGCGCGGCGAACCTCCGCGAGGATCAGCGCAGCGGTCGGTCGAGGCATGACGATCGTTCGGCTCCCGAACCTGAAGACGCGGCTCACGCCACAGTTCGTGCCCGGTCGCGCCGGGCCGCCCCCGCCGCGGTAGTTAACCCGCCGCTCGCGCCCCCACCTCGCCCCCACCTCGCGATTTTCCGCAATCGCCGCGCGGATCCGCCCTCGCGGATGCGGAAAAAGCGTCGGGGGGCGCGGGGGGGGGGGAGCGGGGCGCGGGGGGCGCGGAGCCGGGAGCGCGGCGGCGAAGGGTGGGCCCGGTGGGGCTCGAACCCACGACCCGCGGATTAAAAGTCCGATGCTCTGCCAACTGAGCTACAGGCCCGTCCTTCCAGCGTACTGCCCGCCGGAGGGTGTTCGCGTCGGCGTAGCGTGGGGGGATGGCTGACGACTTCCACAAGCCCGCCCTGTTCGGTGGCGGCGCGTTCGAGTCGATGCCCGGGGGCGAGGATCCGGCCGCAGTGCTGCGTGCCGCGCACGAGAGCGCCCGCCTGTTGCTGGCGCGCGCCCGCGACGCCGACGACCCCGCGGTAGTCGACCGGCTCGTGCACTACACCGACGACCACGGCATCGACGCGCTCGCCGAGCTGTGGGCGCGGTCCGCCCCGCCGAGCCTGCCTGGCGCCCTGTGGCGCATCTACCTCGTGCGGCTCATGATCCGCCAGGACTCCGACCAGGTCGCGATGCTCTTCCAGCGCGGCACCGAAGTGCTCGGCACGATCGATCCCGGTCGTCGCGGGCGCCCCGCTTCCCGCCGGGACCGCAGGAGGTCACCGATCTCGCCGACCGCATCCTGCGGGGTGCCTTCGACGGTGACTTCGCGATCGCGCTCGAACGCGCGGCCGCGTTCTGCCGCGTGACCGCCGCGGGCGGGTCGAGCGTCGCCGACGATCAGGATGCGGTGAGCCCCGACCGCGCGACCGAACTGACGACGCGTGCGCAGCGGCTGGCGATCACGGCCGACGAGCTCGCGGGCGTGCGCGCGCCTGGCGCGCGACGACACTCTCGACTGACCTCGCGTAAACTGTCGGGGCCGGGCCGCAGTAACCCCGGGCTCCATTTTTCGCCGCTTCGAGCGGCCTTCCGCCGAGAGGCGTTTCTGCGGCTCGGTTCCGTCGCCTCTGGCGCCGTCGCACGCACCGGCCCCCGCGCCGTTCCTGTGCGTTCGCCGTGTCACCAAACCACCGGGCGCCGGGGTCCCGAACCAGTGTCATGACCCGGACCAGATCTTCCACGATCACCCTCACGGGTGTGCTCGGCCTGTCGGCTCTCGTCCTCGTGCTCACGGGATGCGCAGGTTCGCAACCATCCCAGGTGCCGCAGTCCGGGGGAAACGTGACGGAGTCGGCAGCGCCGGGTGATATGACCGACGGCGCCTCCGACGGCGATGTCGTCGCGATCAGCCTGAAGTTCATGCCGGAGGAGCTGACGGTTCCGGTGGGCACGACGGTGCGCTGGGTGAATGGCGAGACGATCATCCACACCATCACTTCGGGACCGTGGGGCGACGTCAATGAGGCCACCGGGCTGCGCGGCTCGCAAACCCCGGACGGCTCGTTCGATTGGGACCTCGCCGCGAAGGGCGAGGACGGCGACACCTTCGAGTTCACGTTCGACACCGCCGGGACGTACCTCTATTACTGCGACATCCACCTCGGAATGAACGGCTCGATCATCGTCGAGTAGCCCGGCTTCGGCCCCCACGACACCTGTGCGCCTGGGAAGACCGCACCAATCACACGAATAGATGGAGAAAGACATGCGCAAGTTCACTGCTTTCGCCGGCCTCGGCCTGGCGGCGGCTCTCGCCCTCACGGGTTGCTCCGCCGCCGCGACTGACGACACCGGTTCCGACACCGAGACGGTGGTCGTCGACACCGTCAACAGCGATGGCGCGGGTCTGCGCGCTGCCGTTCAGGGCGCGCTCTACGATCACGTCTACCTGGCGGCGGCGGCCCTTCACCAGGCCCTCGCCGATGGTGGCGACCTGACCGCTCCCGGTACGGCGGCGGCCGTGCAGGCGCTCGACGACAACTCGGTCGCCGTTTCGGCCCTGATCGGTTCGGTTTACCCCGACGCCGAGCAGGCGTTCCTCGACTCGTGGCGCTCGCACATCCCGCTGTTCGTCAACTACGAGCTCGGCAAGGTGACGGGTGACCAGGCGATGGTCGACGAGGCCGTTGCGGGTCTGGGCGACTACGCGGTGGCCTTCGGTCAGTTGATCAACTCGGTCGTTCCGACCCTTCCGGCCGACGCCGTGCAGGGTCAGCTCGAGATGCACGCCGGCACCTTGCTGGCCGCGATCGACGCCGACATCGCCGGTGACCCGAGCTACTACCAGCTGGTGCAGGAGGCCGCTGCGCACATGCAGATGACCGCTGTCGCACTGTCCGGTGGCATCGCCGCCGACAGGGCATCGAGTAACCGTTTCACCCCGGGACGGGGGTCGTGGCGGGCGCATCCAGCGCCAATCCGCCACGGCCCCCGTTCCGAATCACCCGTGACTAACATCCGAAAGCCGTGTGACATGCTTCTCGTTGTGGCCCGCAATCTCGATGACGACGTGGATGAAACGCGTCCACGGTCACGAACGAGGAACTTCTCGGGCTGGTGGCGCAGGGCGATCAGAAGGCGTTCGCCGAGCTGTACGACCGCACGGCATCCCGAGTCTTCGGTCTCGTGAAGCGTCTGCTGCGCGACCACGCGCAGTCAGAGGAGGTCACCCAGGAGATTTTTCTGGAGATCTGGCAGAACGCCACCCGCTACGAACCGGGCAAGGGCGCTGCGATCACCTGGATGCTCACGATGACCCACCGTCGGGCGGTGGATCGGGTGAGGGCATCACAAGCAAGCCGAGACCGCGACGTGCGCATCGGCATCCGAGACCACGCTCCCGAGTTCGACTCGGTGGCCGAGAACGTTGAAATCAGCATCGAAAGCGAAAGGGTAAAGGCAGCCATGAAGCGTTTGACAGAACTTCAGCGTCAAGCCGTCTCCCTCGCGTACTTCGGTGGCTACAGCCATCGCGAGGTGTCGGAGATGCTGCACGTGCCGATGGGCACGGTCAAGACCCGCCTGCGCGACGGCATGATCCGTTGCGCGACGAATTGGGGGTGACGACGTGACGGAACGCGACGAGTTGCAGAACGCCGCCGGTGCCTACGTGTTGAACGCCCTCACCGGTGACGAGAAGCGGGAGTTCGAGCGGCTGATGGCCGGGTCGGAGCAGCTGCGTTCCGAGGTCACCGAGTTGATGGATACCGCGGTCGAGTTGGGCCTGTCGGTCGAGCCGGTCGATCCCGGCCCCGCACTTCGGTCGAGCATTCTGTCTGCGGCGGCGACCACTCCTCAGGCTCCCGCGGAGGCAGCCGAGGGCACTCCGAGCGCGCCCCGCGCGTCGAGCACCCCGCCCGCCCCTGGCCCGGCCGAGTTGAAGGCACGGTCGCGATGGGGCACGTCCTCTGGCGCGTCTCGGCGCGGTCGCCGCGGCCGCCGCCCTCATCGTCGGCCTCGGATTCACGGCCCGCATCGGCATCCAGGCTCAGAACGACATCGCGACGGCGTCGCAGATCAACGAGATTCAGGCGTCGGACGACTACCAGCGCGCGTCAGTGCCGATCGACGGCGGCGGTACCGCGACGCTCGTCTGGTCGCTCGCTCTCGAACGGTCGGCGCTCATCGTCGACGGTCTGAAGGGCTTGCCGTCTGGCAGCACCTATGAGCTCTGGTACATCGACGAGCAGGGTCGCCGTTCCGGCTGGCACGTTCGATGTCGGCGACGACGGTCGACACAGCATCGTGCTGGCGGGGACGATGATCGCCCGGCGACACGATCGGCGTCACGGTCGAACCCGCCGGGGGCTCGGATGCCCCGACCACCGATCCGGTGATCGTCGTCGCGACCGCGGCTTAGCCGAACTTGCCGGAGACGTAGTCTTCTGTGGCCTGAACGCTGGGCCGCGAGAAGATCGTGTTGGTGTCGTCGTATTCGATGAGCTTGCCCGGCTTGCCGGTTCCCGCGATGTTGAAGAACGCGGTGCGGTCGCTGACGCGCGACGCCTGCTGCATGTTGTGGGTCACGATGACGATCGTGTAGTCCTGCTTGAGCTCCTCGATGAGGTCTTCGATCGCGAGGGTCGAGATCGGGTCGAGGGCCGAGCACGGCTCGTCCATCAGGACCACGTCGGGTGCGACCGCGATCGCTCGGGCGATGCACAGACGCTGCTGCTGTCCGCCCGACAGCCCGGATCCCGGCTGGTCGAGCCGGTCCTTGACCTCGTTCCAGAGGTTGGCGCCCTTGAGCGACTTTCGACGAGGTCGTCGCTGTCGCCCTTCGAGATCTTGCGGTTGTTGAGCTTGACGCCCGCGAGCACGTTCTCGCGAATCGACATGGTCGGGAACGGGTTCGGCCGCTGAAAGACCATGCCGACCTGCCGACGCACGAGCACGGGGTCGACACCGGGACCGTACAGGTTGTCGCCGTCGAGCAGCACCTCGCCCGTCGACCCGCGCGCCCGGGATCACCTCGTGCATGCGGTTGAGAGTGCGGATGAAGGTGGACTTGCCGCAGCCCGACGGACCGATCAGGGCGGTGACGCTGCGGGGTTCGATGGTCAGCGATACGCCCTCGACGGCGAGGAAGCTGCCGTAGTAGACGTCGAGATCGCGGATTTCGATGCGCTTGGACACGGGTTTCGCTTTCGGATTCGGTGGGGCGTCAGCGGGAGAGCTTCGGCGAGAAGTAGTGGGACACGACGCGGGCGATCACGTTCAGGAACGCGACGATGAGGATGAGGGTGAGTGCGCCGGCCCAGGCGCGCTCGATGTAGAAGTCGGCCTCGGTTCCGGGGCTGACGTACTGGTTGTAGACGAACACCGGCAGGCTCATCATGCGGTCGGCGAACGGGTTGTAGTTCATGCTCGTGGTGAACCCGGCCACGATGAGAAGGGGAGCGGTTTCGCCGATGACGCGCGCGATCGAGAGCATGATGCCGGTCGTGATTCCGGCGATCGATGTCGGCAACACGATGCGCACGATCGTGAGCCACTTCGGCACGCCCAACGCGTACGACGCCTCGCGCAGCTCGTTCGGCACGAGCTTCAGGATCTCTTCGCTCGAGCGCACGACGACGGGAATCATGAGGATCGACAGCGACACCGATCCGGCGAAGCCCATTTTGGCGCCCTCGCCCAGGACGATGACGAAGAGGGCGTAGGTCGCGAGCCCGGCGACGATCGACGGGATGCCGGTCATCACATCGACGAGGAACGTGATGCCGCGGGCGAGCCGGCCGGTGCCGTACTCGACCAGGTAGATCGCGGTCATGAGACCCGACGGGGATCGAGATGACGGCCGCCACGCCTGTGATCAGCAGGGTGCCGACGATGGCGTGCAACGCCCCGCCGCCCTCGCCGACGATGTTGCGCATCGACCAGGTGAGGAAGGTGGCGCCGAACATCGTACCGCAGCCCGTTCTGCAGCACCGTGACGAGCAGCCAGACGAGGGGAATCAGGGCGACGACGAACGCCGCCGTGACGAGCGAGGTCACGAAACGATCGATCGCCTGGCGACGGCCTTCGACGAGCAGGGCGATCACGAAGTTCGCGAGGATGAAGAAGATCACGCCGAGGATGACAGCGCCGATCCAGTTCAGGTCGTCGGTGACGCCGGCGCCCTGCAGGAGGAACGCGCCGATCACGAAGATGGCGATACTGGCCGCCAGCAGGGCCCAGGGCGCTGATCTTCGGCAGCTTGCCGGCGGTCAGCGAGTTCACGGCGGGGGCGGTGGTGGTCGCATCAGTTCGCTCCCGAGAAGTCTTTGCGGCGGTTCACGACGCCACGGGCAACCGAGTTCACGAGGAAGGTGATGACGAACAGAATGAGTCCGGTCCCGATGAGCACGTTGACCCCGATGCCGTGTGCTTCGGGGTAGTTGAGGGCGATATTGGATGCGATGGTCGACGGGTTCTGCGAGCTCGTCAGCACGAAGGTGATGACTGCGGCCGGCGACAGCACCATGGCCACGGCCATCGTTTCGCCGAGCGCGCGGCCCAGCCCGAGCATGGCAGCGGACACGATGCCGGAGCGTCCGAACGGCAGGACGGCCACGCGAATCATCTCCCACCGGGTGGCGCCGAGGGCGAGCGCCGCCTCTTCGTGCAGCTTCGGTGTCTGGAGGAAGATCTGCGCGACAGAGCGCCGTGATGATGGGGAGGATCATGACGGCGAGCACGATCGCGACGGTCAGGATCGTGCGACCCGTGCCCGAGACCGGCGGGGCAAACAGCGGGATCCAGCCCAGGTTGGTTACGAGCCAGTCGTAGACGGGCTGGATCGCCGGCGCGAGCACCCGACCGCCCCAGAGCCCGAACACCACCGACGGCACGGCGGCGAGCAGGTCGATGATGTAGCCGAGACCCTGCGCGAGGCGACGCGGGGCGTAGTGCGAGATGAACAGTGCGATGCCGATCGCGACGGGCACGGCGATGACGCAGGGCGAGCGCCGCCGCCCACACGGTGCCGAATACGAGGGGGCCGACGTAGGCCCAGAAGTTCTCGGGCGCGCCTTTGATGTCGTCGGGATCGGCGACGAAAGCCGGGAGGCTCTGGGCGATGAGGAAGAGGGCGACGGCGGCCAGGATGACGAGGATCAGGCTGCCCGCGAAGGTGGCCGAGCCGCGGAAGATGCGGTCGGCCGGCCGCTGCTTGGCCTGGATCCGTGCCTGAGTTGAGGTCATGCGCGGTGTCGTCCTGCTCACGTTGATGGTGGGTCGGATGGCGGGCTAGCGCTCAGTCTGTCGGGCCGCGACCCCCCATGCAACCGCACGGGGGGCGCAGCCCGACACCCTGAATCTGACTTACTTGATGGACGCGAGCGCGACGGCCACCTGGCTGGACAGGTCCTCCGACAGCGGGGCGGCGCCAGCCGACTCGGCGGCGACCTGCTGGCCCTCGGCGCTCGTGATGTAGGCGATGTACGCCTTCACGAGCTCGCCCTTCGCGGGGTCCGCGTACTCGGAGCAGACGATGCTGTACGAGACGAGAACGAGCGGGTAGTGGCTGGGGTCGGTCGTGGCCGGTCGAGCGCGAACGCGAGATCGTTCGTCGGCGCGGCCCTCGACGAGCGGCGACTCGGCGACGACGGCCGCTGCGGCCTCCGGCGTGTAGTCGACGAACGAGTCGCCGACCTTGATGGCGGCGACGCCGAGGCTGCCGGCCTTCGACGCGTCGGCGTAGCCGATCGTGCCGGTTCCGTTGGTCACCGCGTCGACGACCCCGACGTGCCCTGCGCGCCCTCACCGCTCTGGTACGGGAACGCGTCGGCCGCCTTCTGGTCCCAGACCTCGGGGGCCAGCGTGTTCAGGTAGTCGGTGAAGTTTTTCGTCGTCCCCGAATCGTCGGAACGGTGCACAGCGGTGATCGGCCAGGTCGGGCAGGGTCGTGCCCGAGTTGAGGGCCGCGATCGCGGGTCGTTCCAGTTCAGGATGTCGCCCTTGAAGATGAGGGCCAGCGTCGCGGCGTCGAGGTTGAGGGCCTCGACGCCCTGCGACGTTGAAGATGACCGCGATCGGCGAGATGTAGGTCGGGCACGTCGATGGCTGTCGCGTCGGCGGCGCACGAACCGAAGGTGCCGGCGAGTTCCTCGTCGTTGAGGGCCGAGTCGGAGCCTGCCCAGTCGGAGCCGCCGGCGATGAAGGTTTCGCGACCCGCTCCGGACCCGGTGGGGTCGTAGTTGATGGTGACGTCGGGGTTGGCCGTCTGGAATGCGGCGACCCAGGCCTCCTGGGCGGAACCCTGAGCGGACGAACCCGACCCCGACGAGGGTGCCGGAGAGGCCACTCGGCGACGCCGAAGCCGCCGGCGTTCGTTCACGGCACATGAGGCGAGAGCGAGGGCCCCCACCAGGGCGATGGCGGCGATGCTGCCAGATCGCGTGATGTTCACTGTTTTCCCTTCGGGAATGCTGTTGTCAGGACAGGGCCCGGCTGGGCCCGTGGCAACGCTACGAACGCCGCGTGACCAGACTCGGGGGGCGGGTAAACACGAGGTGAACGCGCAGGGAACGCTGATGTCGGGCACGACGCGGCTCACGCCGTCGGGGAATGTACCTCGACGGCCACGATGCCGGTGTCGGGGCGTTCGACCGGAACGTGGAACACCGCATACTCGCCGGTCGACAGCGCCGCCGCCCGGCTCAGTTTGATCGAGGTGTCGCCTCCGACCGCGGCGACGACCGCCGCGACGATCTGCGGCAGCACCGGGCCGTGGCTGCAGAGCACCGTCGTCTCGCCGCGATCGAGGGCCTTCTGCACGATGCGCTCGACCTTGTCGGCGTTGCCGCTGTAGGCGTCCTGGCTGATGCCGTTCTTCTCGACGACTTCGAGTCCCGTCACACGCGCGGTGGGAGCGATCGTGCTCAGGCACCGCGTGGCCGTCGAGCTGACGAGCGACGACGGTCGGTATGCGGCGATCCCGTGCGCGATGCTCGCGGCCTGGTCGGTGCCCCGTTGCAGGAGGGGTCGCGTCGCATCGGGACCGTCCCAGACGTCGGGGGGCACCGCCTTGCCGTGGCGCAAGGCGATGATCGCGAACGTGCGAGCGCGCCCCTGCTCGTGGAGCTCCGCAAAGCGGTCAACGATGTCGATGTCGTGGGGATAGCTGAGGGCCGCCCGCGCTTTCGAAAGCGTCATCCAGGTGAGGCTTTCGATCTCGTCGTTGGACCGGAAGGTCGAGTTCGCCATCGCCAGCGGGGCCACTTCGGCCGACCAGTAGTACACGACCTTGTCGCGACCGTTCGGCAGAACGTACTCGACCACCCCGAGCGGCGGCCCGAGCCGGATCATGAGCCCGGTCTCTTCAGCGATCTCGCGCACGGCCGTCTCGGGCAGCGTCTCGCCGGGATCGACCTTCCCTTTCGGAAGCGAGACGTCTTTGTGCTGGGTGCGGTGCACCACCAGGATCTTCAGTTTTCCTCGCGGCGTCACTCGCCAGCAGACCGCGCCGGCGGCGAGCACCGGTGCCGTCACCGGGTCGGTCCCCGTCGCCGTGAACCCATCGTTGTCATGCGATCACTCTGTAGGTCGGCGAGGGGGCGTCCTTTGCCGTCCCGGTCGTGACGCACCCACGTGCCGTCACTCGTAAGCCACCAGGCCGAAATCTGCTCCGACATGGCCGTGTCGAACAACTCGTCGAGCTCTTCGATGTGCTCTGGCCGCACCAGTCGGACGAGTGCCTCGACGCGCCGATCCAGGTTGCGGTGCATCATGTCGGCGCTGCCGATGAAGACCTGCGGGTCGCCGTCGTTCACGAACGAGAAGATGCGGGAGTGCTCGAGGTAGCGGCCCAGGATGCTGCGCACCCGGATCGTTTCGCTGAGACCCTCGACCCCCGGTTGCAGCGCACAGATGCCGCGCACCCAGATGTCGATCGGCACCCCGGCCTGGCTCGCCTTGTAGAGGGCGTCGATGATGACCTCGTCGACCATCGAGTTCACCTTGAGACGGATGCCGCTCGGCAGCCCGGCCTTGGCGTTCTTCGCCTCGGCCCCGATGCGCTTCAGCAGGCCTTTGCGCAGGTGGAGCGGGGCGACCAGCAGGCGCTTGAACTTCTTCTCGATCGCGTAGCCCGACAGCTCGTTGAACAATCGGGTCAGGTCTTTGCCCACTTGATCGTCGGCGGTCAGCAGCCCGAGGTCCTCGTAGATGCGGCTGGTCTTCGGGTTGTAGTTACCGGTGCCGATGTGACTGTAGTGACGCAGCCCCCCGCGCTCCTGTCGCACGACGAGCGCCAGTTTGCAGTGGGTCTTCAGCCCCACCATCCCGTAGACGACGTGCACGCCCGCCTTCTCGAGCTTGCGTGCCCACGAGATGTTGGCCTGCTCGTCGAATCGCGCCTTGATCTCGACCAGCGCGAGCACGGCCTTGCCGGCTTCGGCCGCGTCGATGAGGGCCTCGATGATCGGGCTGTCACCGCTCGTGCGATAGAGGGTCTGCTTGATGGCGAGCACGTTCGGGTCGGCGGCCGCCTGCTCCAGGAACGCCTGAACGCTCGTCGCAAACGATTCGTACGGGTGGTGCAGCAGGATGTCGCCGCGATCGATCGAGGCGAAGACGTCCGGTTTCTCGGTCGCTTCGCTCGGCAGCAGGCTCACGCTGGTCGTGGGAACCCGCTTGGGAAACATCAGGTCGGGCCGGTCGATGCGCTGCAGTTCGAACAGGCCACCGAGGTCGAGCGGTGCTGGCAGGCGGTAGACCTCCTGCTCGGTGATGTCGAGCTCCTGCATGAGCAGGCCGAGCGTGACGTCATCCATGTCGTCGCTGATCTCGAGCCGGATCGGCGGGCCGAAGCGCCGCCGCAGCAGTTCTTTCTCGAGCGCCTGGATGATGTTCTCGGTTTCGTCTTCCTCGATCTCGACGTCCTCGTTGCGGGTGACGCGGAATTCGTGGTGTTCGAGGATCTCCATCCCCGGGAACAGTTCTTCGAGGTGGTTGGAGATGAGGTCTTCGAGGGGGATGAAGCGCAGGCGGCCGCTGTTGTCATCCGGCAGCTTGACGAAACGGGCAAGGTTCTGCGGCATCTTCAGTCGCGCGAACTCGACCTTGCCGGTCTTCGGGTTGCGCACCCGGATCGACAGGTTGAGGGACAGCCCCGAGATATAGGGAAAGGGGTGGGCCGGGTCGACGGCGAGCGGCATGAGCACCGGGAAAATCTGCGTCGAGAAGATCTCGTCGACCCGCTCCCGGTCGGCCTCCTCGAGGTCGCTCCACGCCTCGATGTGTACGCCGGCCTCGTCGAGTGCCGGCTTCACCGATTCCCGGAACACGTGGGCGTGCCTGGCCTGCAGTTCGTGAGCGCGTGCGCTGATGTCGGCAAGAACGTCGAGGGGGGCGCGGCCGACGTTCGTCGGGACGGCGAGACCGGTGGCGATCCGCCGCTTCAGGCCCGCGACCCGAACCATGAAGAACTCGTCGAGATTCGAGGCGAAGATCGCGAGGTAGTTGGCTCGTTCGAGGATCGGCACCGCGGTGTCTTCGGCGAGTTCGAGGACGCGCTGATTGAATGCGAGCCAGCTCAGTTCGCGGTCGAGAAACCGGTCGTGGGGCAGGGTTCCGTCGTCGATCAGCTCCGGATCTGCTTCGTCGTCGTCGAGCAAGTCGGCGGCGAGAGTGGCGTCGCCGAGCGGGCTGTTGCTCTCCATCGACCCATCATGCCAGGGGACGGATTGACGGACGGTGTCCGGCTCACGAGACGGGAGTGAGCCGTTCTTCGTCTTCGTAGACGTTGAAGCGGTAGCCGACGTTGCGGACGGTGCCGATCAGCGACTCGAGGTCACCGAGTTTGGCTCGCAGCCGCCGCACGTGCACGTCGACGGTGCGGGTGCCACCGAAGTAGTCGTAGCCCCAGACCTCGCTGAGAAGCTGTTCGCGGGTGAACACCCGGGAGGGATGGGTGGCGAGAAACCGCAGCAGTTCGAATTCCTTGAACGTCAGGTCGAGTGGACGCCCCTGCACTTTGGCCGAGTAGCTCGCCTCGTCGATGACGACGCCCGACGCGTGGATCTTCGATCCCGCCTGGTTCTGGGTCATCCGCCCGATGACGAGCCGGATGCGCGCGTCGAGTTCGGCCGGTCCCGCGGTCTCCAGCACCAGGTCGTCGACCCCCCAGTCGGCGGACACGGCGGTGAGGCCGCCCTCGGTCACGACGAGCACGAGCGGAACGTTGACACCGGTCGTGGTGAGGATCTTGCAGAGCGATTTCGCGCTCGCCAGGTCTTTGCGCGCATCGACAAAAATGAGGTCGGTGGTCGGGGCCGTGATGAGCGATGCCGGTTCGGCGGGGATGGTTCGCACCTGATGACTCAGGAGGCCGAGGGCGGGCAGAATGTCGCTCTCGACCGCGGAGGTCAGGATCAACAACTGCGCCACGGGGCCTCCAAAACGCCAGGGGCACAGTCTACGGGAGCCGTAGCATGGCCTTTGTGTCCCGCACAATCATGCCCGTCTGGCTCGTCACCCTCGTCGGCGCGGTCGCGGTCGGGGTGTTCGCCGGGTCCGCGTACCTGACCTGGTTGCCCGTGGTGCTGGCGGCCGCGCTGCTGCTGACGTTTGCGATCCAACTCGCGCTTCAACGCAAAGAGCAGACGGTGACGCGGATGGTGTGGTCGATCGCGGGATCGCTCGTGATCACGTTGGCGGCGACCGTCGTGCTCGCGGTGCTGCATCCGGCGACCCCGCTGATTGCCTCGGTAGAGTGGCTCTCATGATGCTCGCCCTGGAACTGTTCTTCATTGGACTCCTGGTTCTGGCGACGCTGGCCATCGGATTCGTGTCGGTGGTCGTGCTCTATAACCTCTTTCGGGGCCAGCGCTGACGCATATGTTCGACTTCGATGCCGGGCTTCCGGCCGAGATCGTGCCGCTTTCGTGGTTGCTCGGCGTGTGGGAGGGAACGGGCGTGCTCAGCTATCGGGTGGCTGACGACCTTCGCGAGGCCGAGTTCGGGCAACGGGTCGCCTTTACGCACGACGGCTCCCGGCACGTGCAATACGCGTGCTCGAGCTGGCTGATCGGCAGCGACGAGGGGGATGCGCCGGCGCTGTACTCCGAGATTGGGTACTGGCGATTGTCTCGGCCGCTCGGCTCCGGCGATCAGGGTCCCGGCATGCTTCCCGCCGAGGGCGAGCCGATGTTCACGACGGCCGACTCGGTCGAGACTCTGCGCAACGCTCGCGGCGCGTTCGACATCGAGGTGTCGATCGTGCAGCCCGGCGGGGTCAGCGAGGTCTACCTCGGGGAGGTGACCGGCCCCCGCATCGATGTGGCGACGGATGCCGTGGTGCGCACCGCGACGGCGAAGGAGTACGCGGCGGCGACCCGCATCTACGGCCTGGTCGACGACCACCTCCTGTGGGCGTGGGACATGGCAGCGCTCGGGCAAGACCTTCGGACGCACTCATCAGGGCGGCTAGCTCGTGTCGAGTAGAGACGGAGCCGTGGGCGACCCCCCGCTCCACTACGGCAACCCGATGGGCGAGCAACGCGCGCTCGCCGCGGGTGAGGCGATCGTCGAGCTCACCGATCGCGACGTCGTGACGGTGTCGGGGGAGGATCGCCTCACGTGGCTCGATTCGCTCACGTCGCAGAGCCTGGCGGGGCTGGGGGCCGGGGAATCATCCGAGACCCTTCTTCTCGACCCGAGCGGCCGCGTCGAATTCGCGGCTCGCGTGTTCGATGACGGAGTGGTCACCTGGCTCCTGCTCGACGCGGGTGCGGGGCCTGGGCTGGCCGCTTTCCTCGACCGGATGCGATTCATGCTGCGCGTCGAGGTCGCCGACCGCTCGGCAGACTTCGCGACCATCGGCTCGTTCGACCTCGACGTTCCCGCAGCCGATCCGAATGGCGTGCGGCTTGTCTGGCACGACCCGTGGCGGGCTGTCGCGCCGGGGGGCCACCAGTACGCGACGCCGGTCGACCACCCGGCAGCCTCCTGGAATTACAGCGAGACGCTCGTCGATCGCAGCACGCTGGACGAGGTGCGGGCGCTGCCCGCGGCAGGCACGCTGGGCGCTCGAAGCTCTCCGGATCGCGGCATGGCGACCCCGCGCGCAGACCGAGGTGGATGCCACGACGATCCCGCACGAGGTCGACTGGTTGCGTTCGGCCGTCCACCTCACCAAGGGGTGCTACCGCGGACAGGAGACCGTCGCGAAGGTACACAACCTCGGACACCCGCCGCGCCGTCTCGTCATGCTGCATCTCGATGGGTCGGAGGGTGTGCTTCCCGAGTCGGGCGACTCGGTCTCGCTCGGCGAGAAGACCGTCGGGCGGGTGACCTCCGCGGCTCGCCATCACGAACTCGGGCCGATCGCCCTCGCGGTCGTCAAACGCTCGACCGATCCGGCGGCCACCCTCACGGTGGTATCAGCGGAGGGGACGTCGATCGCCGCCGCCCAGGAGGTCATCGTTCCGCCCGATGCCGGTGCTGCGGCCGACATCCCGAAGATCCCGCGGCTCGGCTCGGTCAAACGCTAGCGCATGGCCGACGCCGACGCTCTTCGCCGCCTGGAGCGTCGCATCCGTCGTCGCCTCGACGCTCGGGTCGCGCTGCGGCGTGCGGCGGAGTCGCTGCCGGCGATCGCTCAGATCGTGGTGGGAGTCGCCGGTGCCTACGCGATCGCACACTGGGGTCTCGGGCACGCGCTGCCGCTGTTCGCGGTGACCGTGACGATCAACTCGCTCGGGCTGACGCGCGACGCCCGCCCGCGCCGCGTGCTCGAGAGCCTGCTGGGCATCCTGCTCGGCATCGCGCTCGCCGACGCGTTCGCGCTCGTGCTCGGCACGGGACTGTGGCAGCTCGTGGTGGTGCTGCTCGTGGTGTTCCTCGTCGGGCGCGCGCTGTCGCCGAATCCGGCGTTCGCGGTCGCCGCGGCCGTGCCGTCGGCGCTCGTGATGCTGTTGCCGCCGCCGGAGGGCGGGCCGTTCGAGCGCAGCCTCGACGGGCTCGTCGGGGGTGTCGTCGCGCTGCTCGTGACGGCGCTCGTTCCGCGGGATCCGCGTCGCGCGGCGCTGCGAGACGGGCGCACGCTGTTCTCGGTGTTCCACGAATCCCTGCGGTCGATCGTCGATTGCCTGACGGATGCCGATCCGGGCGCGGGGGAGCTCGCGCTCGGGCGGCTCCGCCGCACGCAGCCCCTCATCGACGCCTGGTCGGCGACCCTCGACACGGCGCTGTCGGTCGCCCGCATCTCGCCGTGGGTGCGGCCGTACCTTCCCGAACTGCGGCGACACGAGCGGGTGTCTGCGCGCGGCCGACCTGACCTCGCGCCACCTGCGTCACATTGCGCGGCGCAGCGAGTATCTCGTGCGGGATGGCGTGGCTCGACCGGCGCTCGGCGACGTGATCGGTCAGGTGGCAACGGCGGTGCGGTTGATCGGCGACGAACTCGACGACCCGCAGGTGGCCGGCGCCGCGCGATCGCTGCTGAGCGACCTCGCTCGGCGGCTCGACCCCGCCGTCGTGATTCCCCCAGGCGGGGGTGGCGGAGTCGTCGGTGCTGCTTCTGCTGCGCCCGCTGACGGTGGACCTGCTGGTCGGCACCGGGATGGACCTCGAGGATGCCCGTCGGCTCCTCCCGAAGCTGTGAGGCCGATCGGTGCTAGGTTCGCGGCGTGTTGTTCGTTGCGGCCGTGCTGATGGCGGGCCTCGGGGTCGCCCACTCGATCCTCGGCGAACGTTTTCTCATCGGCCCTCTGGCACGTCGCGGCGACCTGCCGCCGATTTTCGGCACGGTTCGCCTCAGCGCGGCGACGCTACGATTCGCGTGGCACCTGACGTCGGTGCTCGGGGTCGGATTCGCAGCCGATGCTCTTCGTGGTCGCGCTGGGACTCGGGAGAGGATGCCGTCGTCGCGACCATCGGCGCCACTCTGCTCGTGTGCGGCCTGTTCCCCCTCGTCGCGACGCGCGGGCGTCATCTTGCCTGGGTCGTGTTCTTCGCGGCCGGCGCGCTCTGTCTGCTGTCGGTCTGGCTCTAGATTCGCCGCTGGCTAGGCTGACGGGATGACCAGCACGCTCATCCTGCTTCGCCACGGCAACTCCGACTGGAACCAGAAGAACCTGTTCACCGGATGGGTGGACGTGCGTTTGAGCGAACAAGGCGTCACCGAGGCGAAGCGGGCGGGTGAGCTCCTCGCCGAGTCGGGCCTGAACGCCGCTCGTCTCGTATACGAGCCTGTCTGACGCGCGCGATCCAGACCGCCGATCTCGCCCTGCTCGGTGCCGACCGCGCCTGGATCCCGGTCAAGCGGAGTTGGCGGTTGAACGAGCGCCACTATGGCGCTCTGCAGGGCAAAGACAAGGCGCAGACTCTCGCCGAGTTCGGGGAAGAGCAGTTCATGACCTGGCGCCGCAGTTTCGACGTGCCCCCGCCCCCCCTGGCCGACGGTGCAGAGTGGTCGCAGTACGGTGACGAGCGTTATGCCGACCTCGCCGACTCCGATCTGCCGCGCACCGAGAGCCTGAAACTCGTCATCGACCGGATGCTTCCCTACTGGGAGTCCGACATCATCCCGTCTCTGCGCGAGGGCACCGTTCTCGTGACCGCCCACGGCAACAGCCTCCGTGCACTCGTCAAGCACCTCGATGGAATCGCCGACGACGAGATCGCCGAACTCAACATCCCGACCGGAATCCCGCTGGTCTACGAACTCGGCGACGACTTCATGCCGATCGCGCCAGGTCGCTATCTCGACCCGGACGCGGCGGCCGCCGGCGCTGCCGCGGTGGCGAGCCAGGGCAAGAAGTCAGCTCCCGGGATGCTGCCGGTCGAGTGACCTAGGTGCCCTGCGCGAGCCGCGCCGTGACCACAATCCAGCGAACGGTCTCGGCTGCAACGGGCAGAAGCAGCGTGGCGAGTACGACG
Source organism: uncultured Actinomycetes bacterium (assembly GCA_963754705.1). Classification (GTDB taxonomy): domain Bacteria; phylum Actinomycetota; class Acidimicrobiia; order Acidimicrobiales; family Ilumatobacteraceae; genus JAWKHV01. The sequence continues at coordinate 43,795 of CAVWGZ010000004.1, forward strand.
ACGCCCGCCAGGCCCACGACCGCGAGCACGACCGATGAGGACGATCTGGCCGAAGGCCCGCGTCGGTTCCGGCGATTCCTGCTCGTCGAGGAGCTCGTCGAGGTCGACGATCGGGAGCTCCTCGTACATGGTCATCCGGGCAGACTAGCCCAGCGCCGGCCTAGGAGTCGGCGGGGATCCAGTCGCCGGTCGCGAGGTACTGCACCTTCTTGGCGATCGAAACCGCGTGGTCGGCGAAGCGCTCGTGGTAGCGCGACGCGAGCGTGGCATCCACGGTGTCTTCTGCGCCGCCCTTCCAGGTCTCGCCGAGCACCTTGTCGAAGACGCTGAGGTGCAGGTCGTCGATCTTGTCGTCTTCGTTGCGGATGTACTCCGCGATCGCGACGTCTTCGGTGCGCAGCAGTTCGGTGAGCTTGCGCGCGATCTCGACGTCGAGTCGGCCCATCTCGGCGAAGGTGGGGCGCAGCGACTTCGGCACCACCTTCTCGGGGAAGCGGTAGCGAGCGAGCTGAGCGATGTGCTCCGCCATGTCGCCCATGCGCTCGAGCGACGCGCTGATGCGCAGCGCGCTGACCACGATGCGCAGGTCGCGGGCGACCGGCTGCTGGCGGGCGAGGATCTGGATGGCGAGCTCGTCGAGCTCGGCCGCGAGCGCGTCGATCTTGTCGTCGTCGGCGATGACCGTCTCGGCAAGCGCCACGTTCGATTCGTTGAAGGCACGGGTGGCATTGTCGATCGACCCCGCCACGAGGTCGGAGATCTCGACGAGGCGATCCTGCACCTCTCGAAGCTCCTGCTGAAACACCTCGCGCATGTGTACGGTCCTCTCGATTGCTCGGGGCACGGTGGCCCCACACTGGCACCGTGCCGGAGGCAGGTTAACGAACGGTGTCCGCCGCCTGAACGTCTCGCGCTACAGGCCGCTGACGGCCGATCCCCGCTGCCGGGGCGGATACTGCGCCCTAATCTAGTCCCATGGACTCGGCCTGGCTCGTGCCCGTGGCTCTCGCCTTCGGCCTCATCGATCGGCGCCGGGGGCACCGTCGTCGTGTTCGCGGCTCATCGGCGCGGCCAGCACGCCGTCGCTGTCGTCAACCCCGGTCTGCCCGACGGGGTCAAGGAGGTCATCGATTCGCTCGACGCGGCGGGCGTCGTGGTCGACCCGTCGAACAACGTGGTCAAGGCGTCGACGGGTGCGCTCGCGTTCGGTCTGGTCTGGCAACCACACGCTCGTGCATCCCGAACTGGTCACGCTCGTCGATCAGGTGCGGCGCGACGGCGTTCCGGTCAGTACAGGAGTTCTCGCTCGCTCGCGCGGCCGTTCGGCGACGCCCAGGTGCATCTCTTCGTGCGCGTCGCCCGACTCGGCGCGCGCTTCGTACTGCTGCTCGCCGACGACCGCACCGAGTCCTATCGGCTCGACGACGTGCGGCGCGACTTCGTCGCGAACGTCAGCCACGAACTGAAGACGCCGATCGGTGCGGTCGGCCTGCTCGCCGAAGCGCTCGCGAGCGCGTCGAACGAGCCGGACGAGGTGAAGCGCTTCGCGAAACGGCTGACGCACGAGTCGGAGCGCCTGGCCGGGATCACGGCCGAGATCATCGAGTTGAGCCGGCTGCAGTCGGGCGACCCGCTGACCGAGGCCGAGCGGGTCGGCATCGACTCCGTGATCGCGCAAGCGGTCGACCGCAATCGGGTGGCCGCGGAATCGCATCGCATCTCACTCGTGCCCTCGGGCAAGATCCGCGCTCAGGTGTTCGGCGATCGCCAGTTGCTCGTCACGGCCGTGCACAACCTCATCGCGAACGCGATCCAGTACTCGCCCGACGGGTCTCGGGTCGGCGTCGGGGTGACGTCGGACGACGGGGTGGTCGAGATCTCGGTGACCGATCAGGGGGTCGGCATACCGGAGGACGAGCGCGGCCGCGTGTTCGAGCGCTTCTTCCGCGTCGACTCGGCCCGCAGTCGCAACACGGGCGGCAGCGGTCTCGGCCTCAGCATCGTCAAGCACATCGTGCAGAACCACGGCGGCGATGTGCGGGTCTGGTCGCAGCAGGGGCACGGGTCCACGTTCACCATCCGGCTTCCCGAGGCGTCCCACGAGCACGGCGATTCGTTCGGCATACCGCACGAAGAGAGCACCCCGTGACCCGAGTCCTGATCGTCGAGGACGAGCCATCGCTCTCCGACCCGCTGTCGTTCCTGCTGCAGCGCGAAGGGTACGAGACCGAGATCGCGGGCGATGGCCGCGCCGCCCTCACCGCTTTCGACCGCGTCGGGCGCCGACCTGGTGCTGCTCGACCTGATGCTGCCCGGGCTCGCCGGCACGGAGGTGTGCCGGGAGTTGCGGGCGCGGTCGAGCGTGCCGATCATCATGCTGACGGCGAAGGACTCCGAGGTGGACATCGTGGTGGGCCTCGAACTCGGCGCCGACGACTACGTCACGAAGCCGTACTCGACGCGGGAGCTGCTCGCGCGCATCCGGGCCGTGCTGCGACGTCGCACCGACCTCGAGAGCGATGACGGGGGCGTGGTCGAGGTCGGCGCCGTGCGGATGGACGTCGAGCGGCACTCGGTCACGGTCGACGGCCGCGAGGTCGCGATGCCGCTCAAGGAGTTCGAGTTGCTCGAGCTGCTTGCTGCGCAACGCGGGGCGCGTGCTGACCCGCGGCCAGTTGATCGACCGGGTCTGGGGCGCCGACTACTTCGGCGACACCAAGACCCTCGACGTGCACATCAAGCGCATCCGGTCGAAGATCGAGGCCACGCCGTCGGAACCGACCCGACTCGTGACCGTGCGAGGGCTCGGCTACCGCTTCGAGGCGTAGCGCAGCTACGGAGTCGGGGTCGGTTCGGGGGTCGGCGTCTCGTCGACCGGTTCGGCGTGGCGTCGGGGTGGGGGTCGGCAGGTAGGCCGGTAGTACTGTCGAGTGCCGCCGTCGAGCACCGGGAACCATGAGTTGCTTGCCCTGCGACTGGCCGTACTGGAAGTAGACCGCGACAAGACCGCCGGGCTCGGTGTCGATGCCGGCCAGGAACAGTTGACCGCCGTCGCCGAATCCGAAGTCGGTGGTGGCCCGCGGCATCGAGGGTCACGGTCGAGGTCGACCTTCGACCCGCCCGCCTCGTACTGCACGATGAGATCGACGTCGTCGTCGCTGGAGTTCACGGCCGAGAACACGAGGTTGCCGTCGTCGCCGTCCTCGCTGAGGATCGAGGGCGTTCAGGACGTGCACGTCACCGACCTGCACGCTGAGACCGTCGCTCGGGTCGTACGGGTCGAGGGTTGCCTGCGGGGTGACGAAGTTGCATCCCGCCAGCGCGATGGCCAGCAATGCGATCAGGCCGGCTGATGCGGCGACACGTGCTCTCACAGAACCCTCCACTGTCGGATGAGCGAACTCCGGGAACAGCCTAGCCGCGCCCGAGCCGCCCGGACTCGCCCCGATCGCTCGGAGTTCGCTGTGATAAACTAGCGGGTCTGCGGAAGGAACAATTCCATGCTTTTTGAGGTCGGCGAAACGGTCGTTTACCCCCATCACGGCGCTGCGACCATCACGGAAGTGAAGAAGCGCACCATCAAGGGCGAGGAGAAGCTGTACCTCAAACTCAATGTCACGCAGGGCGACCTCACGATCGAGGTGCCCGGCCGAGAACGTCGACCTCGTCGGCGTGCGCGACGTCATCGGCAAAGAGGGGCTCGACCGCGTCTTCGACGTGCTCCGCGCCCCGTTCACCGAAGAGCCCACCAACTGGAGCCGCCGCTACAAGGCCAACCTCGAGAAGCTCGCCTCCGGCGACGTCATCAAGGTCTCCGAGGTCGTTCGCGACCTGTGGCGTCGCGACCAGGACCGCGGCCTCTCGGCCGGCGAGAAGCGCATGCTGCGCGAAGGCGCGTCAGATCCTGATCAGCGAGCTCGCGCTCGCCGAGAAGACCGACGAAGAGAAGGCATCGACGGTTCTCGACGAGGTTCTCGCCTCCTAACGGCGGTCGAGTAGCGCGACGCGCGTATCGAGGCCGACATGCCGACCGTCGCCGTCATCGTCGTCGCCGCGGGCGTCGGCACGCGCCTCGGGCACAGCGAGCCCAAGGCGTTCGTCGAGCTCCGGGGCACTCACGATCCTCGAGCACGCGCTCGGCGGAGTGTTCGACGCCGTCGAGGCCGCGCAGGTCGTCGTCGTCGCGCCGCGAGCGAAGCTGTCGGCGGCGACGACGATCGGCGCAGCGAGCGGCCGGGGTGGCATCCGGCTACCTCACGGTCGTCGCCGGCGGCGACACCCGGCAGGCATCGGTCGCCGCCGGGCTCGCGGCTCTCGATCCCGACGTCGAGGTCGTGCTCGTTCACGACGCGGCGCGCGCGCTGACCCCCGGAGCGCTGTTCGATCGGGTCGTCTCGGCGGTGCGAGGCGGAGGGCCGGACGGCGGCGGAGTCGTCCCGGCGCTGTCCGGTCAGCGACACCGTCAAGCGCATCGATCGCGACGAGAAGGTGGTCGGCGACCGTCGACCGCCGCGATCTCGTGCACGTTCAGACGCCGCAGGGCTTCCCGCGCCGGGCGCTCGACGACGCCTACGCCGCCGCGGCCGACGAGTTCACCGACGACGCCGCGCTGTTCCAGGATGCCGGCGGCACGGTCTCGATCGTCGAGGGCGAGGCCCGCGCGTTCAAGATCACGACTCCGTGGGATCTGCGTCGCGCCGAGAACGTGCTCGGCAGCACGGCGGGCCTCCGCACGGGCCTCGGCGTCGACGTGCACGCCTACGACGACTCCGCGCCGCTCTGGCTCGGCGGGCTGTACTGGCCCGACGAGCCGGGGCTCGCGGGGCACAGCGACGGCGACGCCGTCATCCACGCCATCTGCGATGCCCTTCTGTCGGCCGCCGGGCTCGGCGACATGGGCAACCGCTTCGGGTCCGACGATCCGCGGTTCGCGGGCGCACGGAGCGAGGTCTTCCTGCGCGAGACGCTCGTCGCTCGTGGCCGGGTCGGGTTACGCGATCGCCAACGTCGCGGTGCAGGTGATCGGCCGGTGGCCGCGAATCGCGCCACGACGCAGCGAGGTCGAGACGCTGCTGACCGGCCTCGTCGGTGCTCCCGTGAGCGTCACCGCGACCACGACCGACGGACTCGGCTTCACCGGCCGGGGCGAGGGGGTGACCGCGATCGCGCATCGCCACGATCGTCGCGAGCTGACCGGCGCAAATAGACTTGCGCGGTGACCGTCCGCCTCTACGACACCCGAACCCAGGCTCTGCGCGACTTCGAGCCGCTCGTGCCGGGCAAGGTCGGGCATGTACGTCTGCGGGCCGACGGTGCAGTCGTCGCCGCACATCGGCCACCTGCGCAGCGCGCTCGCCTACGACCTGTGGCGGCGCTGGCTGACCTACCGCGGCTTCGACGTCACCTTCGTGCGCAACGTCACCGACATCGACGACAAGATCCTTGCCGGGGCGTCGACGCCGAGGGGCGAGGAGTGGTGGGCGCTCGCCTACCGCGTCGAGCTCGAGTTCACCGCCGGCTACAACGACGCTCGGCATGCTGCCGCCGACCTACGAGCCGCGGGCGACGGCGAGCGTCACCCAGATGCAGGAGATCATCGCCGACCTGATCGAGCGCGGTCACGCCTACGCCGCCGACGACGGCACCGGCGACGTGTACTTCGACGTGAAGACCTGGCCGACCTACGGCGAGCTGACCAACCAGAAGCTCGACGACATGGCCGACTCGGCGGATGCCGCCGACGCGCGGCAAGCGCGACCCGCGCGACTTCGCGCTGTGGAAGGGCACGAAGGCGGGGGAGCCGGAGTCGGCGTCGTGGGCGTCGCCGTGGGGTGCGGGTCGCCCGGGATGGCACATCGAGTGCTCGGCGATGTCGAAGCGCTATCTGGGGGCCGCGTTCGACATCCACGGTGGCGGCCTCGACCTGCGCTTTCCGCACCACGAGAACGAGCTGGCGCAGTCGACCGCGCGCGGGCGACGCCTTCGCGACCTACTGGGTGCACAACGGGCTCGTCAACGTCGAGGGCCAGAAGATGTCGAAGTCGCTCGGCAACTCGGTGTACGCCGCCGAGCTGCTCGCCGACGCGCAGCCCGGTCGTCGTGCGCTACTACCTGGCGAGCGCCCACTACCGCTCGAACATGGACTACCACCCCGGCGCGCTCATCGAGGCGGAGGCCGCGTTCTCGCGCATCGAGGGGTTCCTCGACCGGGCGGCGCACGCGTTGAGGGGTCGGGCAGTTCCGATGGTGTTCCCGGTTCCGCCGCCGAGCTGGTGATGGGCAAGTCGTCCGGGATCCCGGTGGCGATCGTCCACGGCGCAGCGCCCGAGTCGGCTGCGCGACGCTTCGGTCGAGGAGCTGATCCGCCCCGCCGCCGAGGACCTGTTCCGATAGAGGGGAGCGGTCAGGGCCGGAGGGTGGCGAGGCCGTCGGCGACGGACGTCCAGGGGGCCCAGGAGAGATGGATCCGGGCGCGCACCGGTGAGATCGCGGAACGGCCGGGTTCGTCGGCCCGGCGCGGCAGCGGGCGCGGCAGCACCGTGCCTCCGAGCAGTTCGTAGACCTCGCGCACGGTCGTCTGCACCCCGGTGCCGATGTTGATCACCAGTCCCGAGCCGCGTTCGATCGCCCGGACGAAGGCATCGACGGCGTCGTCGATGTACAGCAGGTCGCGGGTCTGGCGCCCGTCGCCGTGGAGGTCGGGGGCGGTCTCGGCGGCGATCGCTGCGGCGAAGGCGGCGACGACGCCGGACTCCGCTCGCTGACGCGGCCCGTAGACGGTCGACAGGGCGAGGGCGGTGAACTCCATCCCGTGCTCGCTGCGGTACACCATGAGCAGGTCGACGAGCGCCCGGGCGAGCACCGCCTCGACGCTCGCCGGGGTGGCCACGTAGCCCTCCTTGACCGGCAGCTCGCGCGCCGGTATCTCGCCGTAGAGGTGGATCGCCGGCACACCGACGACCACCTTGGCGGTCCCCGCCCGGCGCGCCGCATCGAGCAGGTTGAGCGTGCCGCCGATCGTCGCCGTCGCCGTCGAGGCACGCCGACCCCTGCCGGTGAGCGCAGCGAGATGGACGATGACCTGTGGCTCGCGTCGGGCGACGAGTTCGTCGAGCTCATCGGCGAGCAGGTCGAGATGGTGGAACTTGAGCCGTCCGTCTGCTCCGCCGCGGGCCTCGGACAGGTTGGCCAGCGAACCGCCGGAGAGATCGTCGAGGACGTCGACGCGGTGGCCCTCGGCGAGCAGCCGGTCGACGAGGTGTGAGCCGATGAACCCGGCCCCGCCGACGACCAGCACGTTCATCTCAGTTCGGTCGTCTCATTCGGGCGGCGGGAGCCGCACACCGCTCAGCCGAGCATCGGGCTCGACCTCGCCGGCGGCGCCGATCACGACCTGCTCGACCTCCGCCCGGGCGCCGATCCGCCCGGCGACGACCGACGAGCGGACCACCGCTCCGGAACCGACCCGTGCTCCGGGGAGCAGCACCGAGGAGTCGACCGTCGCCCCGTCGCCGACCACCGCGTCGGCGGCGACCACCGAGCGGGCCACCGTCGCATCGGCGGCGATGTCCGCAGCCGGATCGATCGGGTCGGGGCAGGACACCTTGCTCGTGCCGTCGAGCACGTCGAGGTTCGCCTGGAGGTACAGCTCGGGCCGCCCGGTGTCGAGCCAGTAGACGTCGGCGGCCATCGCGTACAGCCGGCGGTCGCCGGCCACCGCCGGGAAGGTCTCGCGTTCGATCGACACCTTCCGACCGCTCGGGATCCGGGTGAGCACGCTCGGCTCGAGCACGTAGGTTCCAGCGTTGATCAGGTTGGAGGGGGCCTGCCCCGGCGGCGGCTTCTCGACGAAGCGCAGCACCCGCTGCTCGGGATCGATCTCGACCACCCCGAACGCGCTCGGGTCGTCGACCGGGATCACGTGCAGCGTCGCCTCCGCACCCTGGGCACGGTGGAAGTCGACGAGCGCGGCGATGTCGAGATCGGTGAGGACGTCGCCGTTGGCGACGACGAACGTCTCGTCGATCCCGGCGAACTCCGCCGCGAAGCGGATCGCTCCGGCGGTGTCGAGTGGCTCCGGCTCGACTGCGTAGACCAGCGTCGCCCCGGCACAGGTGCCGTCGGGGAACGCGTCGACGAACGGCTCCGGCTTGAACCCGAGGGCGAGGACGACCTCGGTCACTCCGCCACGCACGAGGTTCTCGACCAGGTGCTCGATGATCGGCCGGTGGACGACCGGGAGCATCGGCTTGGGAATCGTCAGGGTCAGCGGACGAAGCCGCGTGCCGAAGCCGCCGACGAGGACGACGGCGCGCATCAGTCCTCGTACAGGGTGGACGTGGTCTCGGCCGCCGCGCTGCCGTCGGTCGCCGACGTGACGACCGTCGCCGCACCCGGCACCGTCGTCTCGCCCGGCACGGTCGTGTCGCCCGGCACCGTCGTCTCGCTGACCGGGTTCTCGCCGGCGATGGTGGTCGTCGTCAGCACGTCACCGCCGTCGACCGCGCCGAGCTCGGCGAGGTTGGCAGCGGTCGGGGGCGCAGGGATCGAGTCGACGTCGCCCGGGACGAAGGCGATCGTGATCCCCATCCCGTTGTCGGTGATCCGCACACCGTCGAGGTCGGCAGCGAGCACGCGGAAGTCGTTCGTGTTGCTCGCCAGTGGCCAGACGAACGCCTTCAGCTGGCCGTCGACCTCCTTGCCGTCGTCGTCGAGGCACTTCGTGACGCCCTCTTCGTAGACCGCGCCGCCCTGTTCCTCGGGGAAGGTCAGCTTGCCGTCGCTGAGCTTCACCCCGTAGTTGTCGAGGAAGACCTTCAGCTTGGCGTTCGCCCCGCTGGCCTTGGCGGTGAACGGGTGCCAGTGGATCACCCCGTCATCGTGCGAGTGGACGCCGGTGGCGAGATAGTCGGAGGAGGTCTCGACGTCTCCGGTGAGGCTCGGCAGGTAGGCGCTCCCACCCTCGGTCGGCGAGCAGGCGTAGAACCCGTAGGCGAGGTGCCAGTGGTCCTGCTGCGAGGCACGCGGCCCGGGTGCGGCGGAGCTGATCGAGGCGCGCGAGTACCAGATCAGGCCGAGACCGAGCACGACGACGACGGCGACGACGGTCGGGAACAGCGTGCCGCCCTGGAACCGGATCTTCCTGCCGCGGCCCTTCTGAGCCATCCGAGCGATCTTCTTGGTGGACGATGCTTTTCCCACGAGGGTTCGAGGCTACAGGTCGCGCGCCGCAGCTGGCGGTCTCCCGAGCTGCTCGATTCAGCTGCCGAGCTCTCCGAACAGCGCCGCATAGGCCGCTGCGACCGCCGCCGGCGAGGCCCAGCCCTCGACCCACTGCCGTCCGGCGGCACCGCGGGCGACGAGCCGGTCGCCCTCGGCGAGCATCGCCGCCGAGCGCGGTGCAGAACGCCTCGGGATCCTCCGGGGGCACGCTGGTCCCGCACCCGGCGCGTTCGATCAGCCGAGGGACCTCGGTGTCGGGGTCGATCGCCGCCAGGATCGGCCGACCGGCGGCGAGGATCGAGTAGGTCTTCGACGGGACGCTGACCGCCGCCAGGCCGCGACGCAACGGGACGACGTGGACGTCTCCGGTGGCGAGCACCTCCGAGATCCGCTCCCGAGGCTGGTGATCGCCGAAACGGACGTTGGCCAGTCCGGCTGCGGCGGTCTCCAGCTCGCTCCTGGCGGAGCCCCCGCCGTTGACCACGAAGCTGACCGCCGGCATCCGCCGGGCGGCCTCGAGCAGCAGCTCGAGCGACTGGGAGAATCCGACGTTGCCGGCGTACATCACCACCGGCTCGGCACCCAGGCCGAGCTCGGCGCGGTACGCCGTCATCCGGTCCATCGGGGTGATCGCGACGAGGTCGACGAAGTTGGGGATCACCCGCACCCGGTGGCGATCGTCGGCCGGCAGCTTCGCCCGCAGATTGTCGGCGAGGTCGTCGGAGAGCACCGTCACCGCCGCCGCCCGCCGGTAGCTGACCCGTTCCAGCCATCGTGCGGCAGCGATCAGGCGCCGGTCGGTGATCGCCCCGGTCTCGATCGCCGCGTCGGGGAAGACGTCTTGGATGTTGAACACCAGCGGCCCGCGGCGCAGCAGGTGGACGACCCAACCGGTGAGGCCGAGGGTCAGCGGCGGCGACATCGCCAGCACCCCGTCGGCCCGCCGGATGCTCCGACCGGCGACGAGGCCGGCCAGCCCGGCCAGCACGCTGAACCCGGCGAAGCCCACGGCCCGGCGGGCGATGCTCCGCTTGTCGACGCCGGGGAACGGATGGACCCGGACGATCGATCCCCATGCCGTTCGTTCCCGACGGGCGAGGCGCCCGCCCCAACCGGGTTCGATCCGGTGGTCGCGGTACCACGGGAGCGAGGTGACGACGTGCAGCTCGTGGCCGAGCGCGGCGAGCTCGCCGACGATCCGGGTCATCACCTCACCGGTCGGCGCCGTGTCCGGGGTGAAGTGGGGGCAGAGGACGACGAGCTTCACCGCACCGCCCGACGGTAGGCGGCGAGCAGCGCCGCGCCCGGACGCGGCGTTGGAGAATTCCGCGACCCGCCGCCGCCCGGCGGCGACCAGCTCGTCGCGCCGCCGGGTGAGCTCGTCGAGCGCACCGGCCCAGGCGTCGAGTTCGAGCGGGCGGGAGATCCCGGCGTCGCCGAGCACCTCCGGGACAGCCGCCCGGTCGGAGGCGATGATCGGGGTCCCGAGTGCCATCGCCTCGATCAGCGGCGCGCCGAACCCCTCGTACTCGCTGGGGAACACCAGCGCAGCGGCGAGGGCCAGCAGGCCGTCACGATCAGCGGGACCGACCCGGCCGGCGCGGATCACCCGCCGACCCGCTCCGAGCTGCTCGATCCGGTCGCCGATCGACGCCTCCGCCGCCCCCTCCCCCCCGACGAACAGCAACCGCAGGTCGGGGTCGGTCCAGTGGCGCTCGAGCAGATCGAGCAGGAAGTGGTGTCCCTTGTGGGGGAAGGTCGCCGCCGGGAGGACGAGCACCGGGCCGTCGCCGAGCCGGTAGCGGGCGCGCAACTCCTCGGCGGAGGTCCGTCCGACACCGATCGTCGGTTCGATCCCGTGGGGGACGACCACGATCCGCCCCGGGTCGATCGCGTAGGCATCGGTGATCGTCGAAGCGACGAAGGCGGACGGCACCGCGATCACCTCCGCCCGTCGGCAGGCTCGAGGCATCCTGCGGCGGAGGTACTCGAGCTTCAGCCGGGAGAAGTACTCCGGGAACTCGAGGAACTGAAGGTCGTGGACGGTGAGCAGACGTGGGCTCGGACCGACCGCAGGAACCGTCCCACCGCCGTGATGGGCGAGTGCGACCCGCCGGCTGCGCCACCACAGCCAGCTGTGCTCGGCGGCGACCCGAGCCGGTCGCGATCGGCCGGAGAAGGGCAGCTCGACGATCGGATAGCTCGCTGCCAACGACGGGTGGGCCTCGGCCAACCCGGGCGCGGCGTAGAGCACCGGGGCGAACTCGTGGCCGCCCGGTTGTTCGGCGAGACCGAGCAGTTGACGCACGAGGTACTGCTCCGATCCACCGACCAACCCGGGCAGGCACCAGGTGAGATTGACCGCCACCGCACGCCCATCCGGCGCGGCGACGCCCCCGGGAGGGTGCCGTTCGCTCATCCGGCGGCCACGGCGCGGTAGGCCGCAGCGGTCGACGCCGCAGTGCGTGACCAGCTCAGCTCGGCCGCCCGGGCGAGGCCGGCGGCGCGCAGCTGCTCGGCCCGGCCGGCCGCTTCGACCAGGCCACGGGCGATGTCGTCGATCGACGTCGGGTCGACCAGCACGGCCGCCGAGCCGGCTACCTCGGCGGTGGAGGTCGCTGCGCTGGTGACGACCGGTACCCCGTGGCTCATCGCTTCGGCGACCGGCAGCCCGAACCCTTCGCGCAGCGACGGATAGGCGAACAACGACGCGCCGCAGAACAGGACGGGAAGGTCGACAGGGGGGACGAAACCGACGAACCTGACCTCCCCACCGCCCGGGCGTGGCTCGCCCCACCCGTCCGGGCCGACCACGACCAGCGGCAGCCCGAGCCTGCTGGCCTCGACGGCGGCGGCCAACCGCGGCAGGTTCTTGCGTGGCTCGAGCGTGCCGACGAACAACACGTAGGCGTCGGGCAGGTGGTAGCGCCGGCGAACGTCGGCGAGCGACTCGGGGGTCACCGGCGCAGGCGAACGGACGCCGAGCGGGACCACCCGCAGCCGATCGGCGCCGATCCCGGCGGCGACGCAGTCGTCGGCGGTGGCCTGCGAGGAACAGAGCACCAGCGCGGCATGCCGGCGGACCAACGCAAGGCTGCGACGGAAGACGAATCCTCCCCAGCTGGTGAAGTGCGACGGCTGGTGGAGGAAGGCGAGATCGTGGATCGTGACGACCAACGGCGCCCGGCTCGGGCAGGGGATGATCGACGTCGCATGGACGACGTCGAGCGCCCCCGCCGCCCGCTCGACGACCGGCCGGCGGGCGAGGATCCAGCGGGCGTAGAGCGCCGGGGCGGGCCGGCCGAGCGGGACGACCGAGATCGGCGGGGCGAAGGGCGGATCGGGCGGGCGCGGATGTGTCCCGGCCAGTCCGACGAGTTCGAGATCGGTGTCGCGGCGCAGTTCGGCGAGGGTCTCGAGGGCGGCGACGGCGGTTCCCCCGGGGACGCGGTGCCAGCACTGCTCGAGCGTGTAACCGACGCGCAGCGGTGCGGACATCGGGTCGAGGCTACGGCGCTCGTGGCTCGGGACCGCGGAGTGCGGCGCCGGGGTCGACCGGTCAGCGCAGCAGGGCGGTGACGAGTTCGGAGAGCGGCTCGACGTACGGCCGCATCGGCGGCAGACCGGCGAGGCGGGCGACGGCGTTGTCGAGCACGCTGTTCGCCGGGCGACGCGCCGGTCGCGGCGGGTCGAGCTCGGCGGTGGTGATCGGCCGCACCCGCTCGGGGTCCTCCCCGGCGGCGACGAGGATCTCGCGGACGAAGTCGTACCAGCTCGTCGGCCCCTGGTTGGTGAGGTGATGGATGCCGCTGCGCCGATCGACGGCCAACCTGCGCACCATCGGGGCGAGGTCGGCGGTGAACGTCGGGCAGCCGCGCTGATCGTCGACGAAAGCGAACGCCGGTTGTGTCTGCGACCAGGCGGAGCACCGTCTTGACCATGTTCGAGCCGTGCTCACCGCAGACCCAGACTGGTCCGCACGATCGTCGCTCGCTCGGCCCGGCTTCGTGCTCGCCGGCCAGCTTCGACGCGCCGTAGACCGACGCCGGGTTCGGCAGATCCCATTCGTGGTACGGGCGGTCGAGGGTGCCGTCGAAGACGTAGTCGGTGCTGATCTGCACCAGGTGGGCGTCGACGCGATCGCATCGCCTCGCCCAACCAGCGCACGGCGAGTGCGTTGACGGCGAAGGCCTGGTCGATCGCTCTCGCAGGCATCGACCGCGGTCCACGCGGCGGTGTTGACGACCACGTCCGGACGCAACGAGCCGATCGCAGCGAGCACCGCGTCGCGATCGACGATGTCGAGCTCGGCCCGGTCGAGCGGCGATCACGTCGTCGCCGGCCGCCGACGCAGCTGGCGACGACGTCCGCAGCCGAGCTGCCCGTCGGCGCCGGTGACGAGGACCCGCATCACGAGCCGACTCGTGATCTTGAGCGGTTCCCACCAGTCGCGGTTGGTGCGGTACCAGTCGACGGTGTGTGGCGAGAGCCGGCGTCGAAGTCGCGGTCGATCTACCAGCCGAGGGCGGAGATTTGGTGGTGTCGACCAGTAGCGGCGGTCGTGGCCGAGCCGGTCGGGGACCGGCGTGATGAAGCACTCGTCGCGTCCGGACAGGGCGAGCAGCCGCATGGTGAGGTCGTGGTTGGTGATCTCGTTGTGGGCGCCGATGTTGTAGATCTCGCCGATCTCGCCGAGCCGAGCACAGTTGAGCGGCCCGGTTGTGGTCCTCGACGTGGATCCAGTCGCGGACGTTGCCGCCGTCGCCGATCAGCGGCACCGGTGCGCCCGTCGAGCAGGTTGGTGGTGAACAGCGGGATCACCTTCTCCGGGAACTGGTACGGCCCGTAGTTGTTCGAGCAGCGGGTGACGATCACCGGCAGCCCGTAGGTGGTGGGTAGCTCAGCGCCAGCAGGTCGGAACCGGCCTTGGCCGCCGAGTACGGCGAGCGCGGCGTCAGCACGTCGGTCTCGCGGAACGACCCCTCGTCGATCGTGCCGTACGTCTCGTCGGTCGAGATGTGGACGAACCGCGACGACCTCCGCCCGTCGGGCGACGTCGCACAACACGTTGGTCCCGAACATGTTGGTGTGGACGAACGCGTACGGGTCGTCGATCGACCGGTCGACATGCGTCTCGGCCGCGAAGTGGACCACCGCGTCGCGTCCCGGGAGATGCTCGGTGACCGCGTCCTGATCGCAGATGTCGCCCTGCACGAACCGGCAGCGGCGATCGTCGATCAGATCCTCGATCGTCGACAGGTTCCCGGCATAGGTCAACTTGTCGAAGATCACCGTGACCTCGTCGTCGCTGCTCGCCAACACCTGCCGGACGTAGTTCGACCCGATGAACCCGGCAGCGCCGGTCACGAACAGCTTCACACCCAACTCCCGTTCATGTACGCATCGGCCAGTACGGACGGCGACCCTCGGGCAGATCGGATCGCGCCGGATTGGTCTGGTCACGCGCCGACAGGATCGGATCGGTGACCCCCCAGTCCGCCGCGATCACCGGGTCGTCCCACGCCACGCCCAACTCGTCGGCCGGGTTGTAATACCCGTCGACCAGATAGGTGATCGTCATCTCGCGCAGCGCAGCGAACCCGTGAGCCACCCCCGGCGGAATGAACACCCCGACATGATTCTCCCCGGAGATGTCGATCATCTGCGTCGCCCCGTCCGTCGGGCCACCCGCACGCAGATCGTGCAACACCACCCGGGCGGTGCCGAACGGGACGTACCAGTAATCGGCCTGATGCAAGTGGTAGTGCAACCCGACCACCGCCCCCGCCTGACGATTCGCCCGGTTGCCCTGCAACATCTCCCGCCCGTTCGGGAACCACTCCCGCCGATACGTCTCGATGAACAACCCCCGTTGATCACCATGGATCTCCGGCGTCACCACCCACACCCCGGCAATCAGCGTCGACTCGACCACGGACACCGCCATCAGCTCACTCCCCTTCGCTCGACCCGATCGGCGCGTAGCACGGCCATCGTCACTCGACGTCGATCGATGCAATGGTCGCCGACCATCAGACGCAACGCCCGCGGCCGAATACCGGACCGGGTGACGACCGCGTCACGACCGATCAGGCTGATCCTCCAGCCGGGGCACACCGTCGACCCTCGAGCCCTCCATGATCACCGAGTGCTCGATCTCGGAGTCCCGGAGATCACACACCGATCGCCGATCGCCGAGAACGGCCCGATGAACGAATCGATCACCTGCGCCCCGACGCCGATCACCACCGGACCGCGGATCGTCGAGTTGACGGACCACCGCACCGCAGGCGACCACCACCCGCCCGTCGAACACCGACGTCTCGTCGACGTCGCCGTCGACCGACAGCTCGATCCGCTCCAACAACAACCGGTTCGCCTCCAACAGCGGGGTCAGCTTGCCGGTGTCGATCCACCACCCGGTGAGCAGCTCGCACCGCACCCGGCAGCCGGCATCGACCAACCACTGGATCGCGTCGGTGATCTCCAACTCGCCGCGCGGCGACGGCTCGATCGCCCGCACCGCATCGAGGATCGTCCGATCGAACAGGTACACCCCGACCAACGCCAGATCCGACGGCGGGTCGGCCGGCTTCTCGACCAACCGCAGCACATGACCGTCACCGTCGAGCTCGGCGATCCCGAACCGATGCGGATCGGGGACCTGCTTCAACAAGATCTGCGCCGCCGGCGGCTCCGCCCCGGCCCGCGCCGCTTCGAACGCGGCAACGAACGCAGCGAGGTCCTGCTCGAGCAGGTTGTCTCCGAGGTACATCACGAAATCGTCGTCGCCGAGGAAGTCGGCGGCGATCAACACACAGTGCGCCAACCCCAACGGCGCATCCTGCGGGATGAACGTGAACTGCGCCCCGAAGCGCGACCCGTCTCCCAACGCCGACATCACCTCGACCCGCGTGTCACCGACGATCACCCCGATCTCGGTGATCCCGGCAGCGACCATCGCCTCGATCCCGTAGAACAGGATCGGCTTGTTCGCCACCGGCACCAACTGCTTCGCCGAGGTGTGCGTGATCGGACGCAACCGAGTTCCGGCCCCGCCCGCCAGGATCAACGCCTTCACTCGTGCCTCCGCTGCTCGTGCCCTGGGCGCGAGGGCATCTTCGATCTCGCGCGATCGGTCACCCTAGGTGCCTGCTCATCCGATGGTGGTCGACACGGCCGTGGTCGACACGGCCGTGGTCGGCGGGGCCGACGGCGCAGTGCCGCGGAAGTAGTCCAGTACCGCCTGGCCCGCCTCCATGTCGACGAGCAGCACATCGTTGCCGTTGATCAGCTCGCCGTCGACCGGCAGTTGCAGCGTGTACAGGTTCTGGCCGACGAGGTCGGAGAACCGGCTGGCGACGGACAGCAGATCGAGGCCGGGGTCGACGGTCACCGACTGCTGCGCAGCGCGCGCAGCAGATCGTCGATCACGAACGGGTTGGCGCCGATCGCCCCGACCGCCTTGTTGACCGCGGCGATGATGAACTTCTGCTGCCGATCGATCCGACCGAGGTCGCTGGTCGGGTCCTCCCGCCACTTGCCGTCACGGAACTCCTCGTAGTGACGGAGCGGGTGTACTGCAGCCCCTCGATCCCCGGAAGGTTGTAGCAGCCGGGCGCGGTGACCATCAGCCCGGTGTTCTTGTCCCGCGTCGGGTACTCGAAGCAGGCCTCGACCCCGCCGATCGCGTCGACGAGCGTCTTGAACCCGTTGAAATCGACCTCGAGATAGTGGTTGATCGGAATGCCGAAGTTGTCGGTGATCGTCTGCACGAGGACATCGGTGCCGTGCCCGAACGCCGAGTTGATCCGATGGTTCTCACCGGTGCCGGCGATCTCGACCCACAGGTCGCGGGGCAGCGAGAGCAGCCCCGCTTCGCCCGTCTCGCGGTTGTGACGGAGGATCATGATCGTGTCGCGAGCGCTGCCCGGTGGTCGCATCCTCGCCGCCGATACCGCCGAAATCCGGCGAGTTCGGATCGGCGCCGGCGCGGGAGTCGGAGCCGACGAGGAGATAGTTCTCGACCGGGGCGCCGGGGTCGGCCTCGGCCAGGGCAGCGACCACCTGTTGGTCGACGGAGACCTTCGCCGCCTCGGTGTTGCTCTCGGAGACGAGCACCAGCGAACCACCGAGGCCGAGGCTCACGCTCAGCGCCAGGGCGCTCTTCCAGCGCTCGGATCTGCCGCGTCCTGCGGACGGGCGCGGCTGGGCGCGCTCGGTCGATTCCGACATCCGTCACAAGCTAACGGCTGGGCCGTGGCGAACCCCGTCACGCCTCGCCGAGTCGCAGGTGAACGACGTCACCGGCGGCGACCCGTCGCAACCGACCGTCGGAGATCACCCGCAGCGCTCCGTCCGGGTCGACATCGACGGCTTCACCGACGAACGTCTCCGCCGCCAGCTCGACCCGCACCTGCCGGCCGAGGGTGCCCAACCGGCGGCGGTACTCGCCGAGGTGGTCGCCCGGGAGCAGGTCGAGCTCGTCGAGGACCGCGGCGAGCAGCGCAGGCGGGGTGGTGCCGTCGGCGCGCACGGCCTCCGGCGGTGCCCAACCGACGTTGACGCCGACGCCGACGACGACGAACTCGACCGCTCCCGCCCGTCCGCCCGCCTGAGCGAGGATCCCGGCCAACTTGGCGTCGCCGACGAGCACGTCGTTGGGCCACTTGAGCTGCGTCCGGAGCGAGGTCGAGCGCTCGACGGCGCGGGCGACGGCGACCGCGAGCCGCTGGGTGAGGCGGTGCGGCCGGTCGAGCGACTCGCGCGCAACAGCAGCGACACGAGCAGGTTCGCCGCCGGCGGAGCGTCCCAGGCCCGCCCCAGCCGGCCGCGGCCCGCAGTCTGATGATCGGTCGCCCGCACGGTCCGTGCCGGCGCCCCGGCGAGCGCCCGCTCGACCAGGTCGGCGTTGGTCTAGCCGGTCTCGGTGACGTGCTCGACCAGCCATCCGGCCGGCCACGTGCGTCCCCAGGCGGGGTCTGGCGACGACCGCCAGGTGGCGTCGGGTGCCTCCATGGGAAACAATGGCACCCGTGCTGCAGAAGATCCTGATCGCCAACCGTGGTGAGATCGCCGTGCGGGTCATCCGCGCCGCCCGAGAGCTGGGCATCGCCACCGTCGCGGTGTACTCCGAACTCGACCGAAACGCGCTCCACGTGCGCCTGGCCGACGAGGCGTACGCGCTCGGCGGGCAGACGGCAGCGGAGAGCTACCTCAACACCGAACGGATCCTCGCCGCGATCCGTGACAGCGGAGCCGACGGCGTCCATCCCGGCTATGGCTTCTTCTCCGAGAACGCCGAGTTCGCCCAGGCGATCACCGACCTCGGGGTGGCCTTCATCGGGCCGCCTCCGGCGGCGATCGTCGAGATGGGCGACAAGGTCTCGTCCCGCCGGGCGGCGATGCGCGGCGGTGCGCCGATCGTGCCCGGGACGACCGAGTTCGCCAAGGACGCGGCCGAGATCGCCGAGTTCGGTCGGGAGAACGGCTGGCCGGTGGCGATCAAGGCTGCCTTCGGCGGTGGTGGACGAGGGATGAAGGTCGTCCACAACGAGGCCGACGTGCAGGAGGCGATGGACTCCGCCCAGCGCGAGGCGCAGTGCGTTCTTCGGCCGCGACGAGGTCTACGTCGAGCGCTACCTCACCTGGCCCCGGCACATCGAGGTCCAGCTGGTCGGCGACACCTTCGGCGACGTCGTCTGGGTCTCCTTCCGCGACTGCTCGGCCCAGCGCCGCCACCAGAAGCTGATCGAGGAAGCCCCCGCTCCCGGCGCTGCCCGACGGCGTCGAACGGGCGATGGGCGAGGCGGCGGTGAAGGCGGCCAAGGCCGTCGGGTACTACAACGCCGGCACGGTCGAGTTCATCTATCAGGACGGCGACTTCTTCTTCCTCGAGATGAACACCCGGCTGCAGGTCGAGCACCCCGTGACCGAGGTGATCACCGGCATCGACCTCGTCGAATGGCAGATCCGGGTCGCCTCCGGCGAGCGCCTGCCGATGACCCAGGACGAGATCGATGCGCTCCGCCACGGGCACGCGATCGAGGTCCGGATCAATGCCGAGAACCCGGCGGGAGGCAAGTTCCTCCCGTCACCGGGAACGATCACCGCCCTGCGCGCCCCCGACGGGTTCGGCGTCCGCTTCGACGCCGGGTACGAGAGCGGCGACGAGATCAGCCAGTACTACGACAACCTGGTCGGCAAGCTGATCGTGTGGGGCAAGGATCGCCCGACGGCGATCGCCCGCACGATCCGGGCGCTGGAGGAGATGGTCGTCGAGGGAGTGGCGACGACGATTCCCGCCGACCTGGCGATCCTCCGCCACCCGGACTTCCACAACGTCACCCACTCGACGAAGTGGGTCGAGGAGGTGCTCGACCTGTCCGGGATCGAGGCTCCCGCTCCGCCGGCGCCTTCGTCGGACGACGAGTCGCCGCTGGTCCAGCGCTCGACCACGGTCGAGGTCAACGGCAAGCGGTTCGCGGTCACGATGTGGGTTCCCGATCAGCCGTTGGTCGCCGTCGCCGGTGGCAAGGCCGGGGCGAAGAAGCCGGCCCGTTCCTCCTCCGGTGGCGGCCGCCGCCGGCGTCGGCAGCGGCGACGTCGCCGTCCCGATGCAAGGGACGATCGTCAAGGTGTTGGTCGAGGTCGGCCAGCAGGTCGAAGCCGGTCAGGCGGTGGTCGTGCTCGAGGCGATGAAGATGGAGAACCAGATCCAGGCCGAGAAGTCGGGCACGGTGAAGGAGATCAAGGTCGCCGCCGGAGCCACTGTCGGCGCCGGCGACGTGGTCGTGATCATCGAATGACGAGCTGCGTCGGCGATCCCGGGCGAGGCTGACCGAACCCGGGTCGCCGGCGGGTCACTCGGCGGCTTCGGCGAGCGCCTCGGCCAGCGACGGGTGGACCAGCACGCTCTCGATGATGTCGGCGACCTTCAGGTTGGCGGTCACCGCCAGGGCGATCACGCTGATCAGTTCCGCGGCGTGGCGGCCGACGATCGACCCACCGAGGACGACCCCGGTGGCCGGGTCGGAGATGATCTTGACGAACCCGCGCGGGTCGTTGTTGATCAGCGCCTTCGGCGTCGCCGAGAACGGCACCTTGGTCACCCGGATCTTGCGTCCGCTGGCGAACGCCTCCGCTTCGGCGAGGCCGACGTCGGCGATCTCCGGCTCGGTGAAGATCGCCGAGGCCGCCTTGTCGTAGTCGAGGTGGCGGTGCTGACGGGTGTGCAGACCCATCACGTGCTCGGCGACCTTTCGGCCCTGCATCGAGGCGACGGACGACAGCGGGAGCTTGCCGGAGACGTCGCCGGCGGCGTAGATGTGCTTCAGCGGACGACTGGCAGTTGTGGTTGATCTGGACGTAGCCGCCGTCGAGCTCGATCCCGATCTGCTCCAGCCCGAGACCGTCGGTGTTCGGCACCGAGCCGATCGCCAGCACCGCGTGGGTGCTGTGCACCGACCGACCGTCGTCGCAGCTGACGAGCGACCTCGTCGCCGTAGCGCTCGATCACCGTCGCCCGGGCCCCCTTGAGCAGCTTCACGCCGCGTTCGAGGAAGTCGTCCTCGAGCACCGCGGCGACCTCCGGGTCCTTGCTCGGCAGCACCTGCTGACGGCTGACGACGAGCGTCACCCTGCGAGCCGAACGAGGCGAACATGTGGACGAACTCGACGCCGGTGACGCCGGAGCCGACGACGGTGATGCTCTCGGGGAAAACCGTCGGCGGATAGCAGTCGCGGGTCGTCAGGATCCGATCGCCGTCGGGGAGGCACCAGTCGGGGATTCGCGGCCGGGTCCCGGTGGCGATCAGGATCGCGTCGGCCGCGATCGACTCGGTCCGGCCCTCGTGGTCGACGGCGACCTCGTTCGGGCCGGTGACCCGGGCCGATCCCGTGGATCATCCGCACGTCCTGGCTCTCGAGCAGGGTCACGACGTTGTTCTTCAACCGGTCCTGGATCGAGCCCGATCCGCTCGCGCAGCGCCTCGATCGTCGACCTCGGCCCGCTGGCGCTCGAGCCCCATGCCCCGACATCCGGGCGCGAGAACGAGATCGCTCCCCCGGTGGCGATCATCGTCTTCGACGGGATGCAGTCGAGCAGATGGGCGGCGCCGCCGACGATGTCGCGTTCGATCATCGTCACCTGGGCGCCGAGGCGGGCAGCATGCGTCGCTGCGGTGTTCCCCGCGGGACCGCCACCGATGATCACGAATCGCAAGGGCACGTGGGTCGACCATAGTGGCCGCTAGCGGGTCACCAGCCGTCTGCGGCGAACAACATCGTCCGGCCGGTGTCACCGGCCGATGAACCTTCGGTGCGCTGCTCGATCCGATCGGGTGAACCGCCGGTCGTGTTCGGGCAGTAGCGCGACGGGTAGGCCCAGCCGTCGCGCCGCTCGCCGACGTACTCGAAATGCATCCCGTCCGGGGTCGGGAAGTTGCCCCCCCAGGCGAATCCCCATCTGCGGAAGATGCGGACCACGTCGCAGTTCATCCGCGGCGCACGGCCCTGGGGGTTGGCGGTGATGTTGACGTCGAGTGCCATCCCCCAACTGTGGCGGGAGAGGAAGCCGAGGTTGCCGGTGATCCGGTTGAGCCGGGGGTTGAAGCACCCGCCGATCGAGTTGGTGCTGGCGAGCTCGATCTCGCCGGCGAGGCCGGCTGCGGCGATCTCGGTCAGCGCCCCCTGGATCGCCGGGACGACCACGTTGTGGCAGGCGGCGCGAACCCCGATCGCGTCGAATCGGATCCGTTCGTGGATGTTCGCCTCGGACCAGCCGGGCTGGATCGAGACCGCCTCGGTCGACGACGGACGGAAGGCGAACTCGCCGAGCAGGGCCTTGGTCCGGGCGATGCCCGATCGTCGAGTCGGGGTTCGGCGGATCCCAGCTGCGTCCGATCCGCACCGACGGCGCGGTCAGCCCGTTCGCCGCCAACGACGCCTCGATCGCCTCGCGCGAGTCGAACGCCCAGATCAGCACCCTGGTGACGTCGTCGACGCCGAGCAGGGCGGCCTCCTCCGGGCGGATCACCAGCTCGGCGCCGCCGACCTCGGCGTCGGGAGCGATCCGTCCGATCGTCAACGACACCGTCCCACCCCCGGCGGTGACCAGTTCGACGATGTCTCCGACAGCGGCCGAGCGCAGCCCGGCGGAGGTTGCACCGAGGACCAGTTGACCGCCGGCGAGCACGGCGGAGACCTGCGGGCCCATCACCGTCAGCGCCGCCTCCGGTGACAGCACCGTCAGTCCCATCGGGAAGCGGTACCCGGGGCCGGGCGCGTTCTGGACGGTGACCCCACCGCGCGACCAGCGGGTCATCCCGACCTGGGCGGAGCCGCCGGGTAGGGCGACGCCTCCCGCTTGGGCGGCGGCGCGCACCGCAGCCTGTTCGACGGAGGGCGAGAGCCTGCTCGATTCACTGACGACGACGACGTCGCCGACAGCGGCGACCCGGGTGGCGGGGACGGCGACCTCGGCGGGCCCACCGACTGCCACCGGCGGGTCGGCTGCCTCCCCCACCGTCGGCGTGCCGAACGCCCCGGCGAGCGAGGCAACGGCGAGCGCGCCCGCCAGCAGAACCGTGATCCGTCGTCGCACCGCGGCGGAACGTAGTGCACACCCGCTCCGGACACCTCGCGGACCACTAGGGTCTGGTCCTCGTGGATCCCGCAGCGACCGAGCAGACCGAGCACCCGTCGACACCGGCGAGCGGCGGACTCGAGGCCGAGCGGGCGAAGCGGTTCGCCAAGATCGACGGTCTGCGCGAGGCCGGCACCGAGCCCTACCCCTACCGCTTCGACCGGACCGACACCCTCGGAGAGCTGAGATCCGCCTACGGCGAGCTCGAGCCGGGGACCGAGACCGAGGTCCGCTCGACCGTCGCCGGCCGGGTCCTGCTGATCCGCGAGCAGGGCAAGCTGATCTTCGCCACGATGCGCGACCGCACCGGTGAACTGCAGCTGTTCGTCTCCAAGGCGGTCGTCGGTGACGAAGCGTTCGCCGCCTTCGGCGCACTCGACCTCGGTGACTGGGTCGGAGCCGAGGGCACGGTGATGACGACCCGCAAGGGCGAGCTGTCACTGCGCGTCGAGCGGTTCGAGCTGCTCGCCAAGACCGTCCGCCCACTGCCGGACAAGTGGCACGGTCTGACCGACACCGACACCCGCTACCGCCAGCGCTATGCCGACCTGATCGTCAACGCCGATGCCCGGCGGGCGTTCGAGGTTCGCCACGCGATGATCTCCAGCTTCCGGCGCACGCTCGACGCCCACGGGTTCATCGAGGTCGAGACGCCGGTGCTCCACGTCGAGCCGGGGGGCGCCCACGCCCGCCCGTTCGTCACCCATCACAACACGCTCGACATGACCTTGTACCTGCGGATCGCGCTCGAGCTGCATCTCAAGCGGTTGATCGTCGGCGGGATGGAACGGGTCTACGAGATCGGGCGGATCTTCCGCAACGAGGGCCTCTCGACCCGGCACAACCCCGAGTTCACGATGTTGGAGTTGTACTGGGCGTTCGCCGACTACTCCGAGGTGATGGGGATCACCGAGACCCTGATCCGGACCGCCGCGCTGGAGGCGACCGGCTCGACGATGGTGACGATCGACGGTGCATCGCACGACCTCGCCGAACCGTGGCGGCGGGCACGGATGATCGACCTGGTCGCAGAGGCGATCGGCGACGAGGTCCATCCGACGATGCCGCTCGAGCGCGCCCGGTCGCTGGCCGAAGCTCACGGCGTGCGGATCGAGCAGCGCTGGGGCACCGGCAAGCTGATCGAGGAGCTGTTCGAGGCGACCGCCGAATCGGCGCTCGTCGCACCGACGTTCGTCACCGGGCATCCGGTCGAGATCTCACCGCTGGCCCGCGTCGACCGCAACGATCCGGCGCTGACCGAGCGGTTCGAGTTGTTCGTCGGGCGCCGCGAGCTGGCCAACGGCTACTCCGAGCTGAACGACCCGCGTGAGCAGCGGCTCAGGTTCGAAGACGAGCAACGATCGAAGGACGCCGGCAACGCCGAGGCGGGCAGCGTCGACGAGGACTACCTCCGGGCGCTCGAGTACGGCATGCCCCCGACCGGTGGCCTCGGGATCGGGATGGACCGGGTGGCGATGCTCCTCGCCGGGACCGAATCGATCAAGGAAGTGCTGTTGTTTCCCACCCTTCGACCGGAGGTCATGTAGCGATGCCCGCAGCCTGGGGAGTCGGACTCGCCACCCGTGACGCGGCAGGACAACGTCCTCGATGTCTGGTACTCGGCGTTCGGGCTCGGCGAGACCGCCGACGCCGATGCCGTCGACGCCCTGCCGGGGGCGACGACCGATCCGTTGCGCGAGGTCTCGATCACGCCGACGCAGCTGGTGATCGACACCGACGCCGCGCCCGCCGATGCCGCCGACGTCTATCTCCGGCTGCACCTCCTCTCCGGTCGGGTGTGTCCGCCGCGCTCGGTCAACCTCGACGGCCAGTTCGGTCTGCTGAACAACGTCGCCTGGACCAACCTCGGTCCGATCGCGGTCGAGGCGGTCCCCCGGGTGCAGCTCGCCGAGCGCGCCGCCGGGCGCCTGCTGATGATCCGCAGCGTCGACAAGTTCCCGCGGATGCTCGACTACGTCGTGCCCAGCGGCGTACGGATCGCCGATGCCGATCGGGTCCGCCTCGGAGCCCACCTCGCCAGCGGGACGGTCGTGATGCACGAGGGGTTCTGCAACTTCAACGCCGGCACGCTCGGGACCTCGATGGTCGAGGGGCGGATCTCGGCGGGGGTGATCGTCGGCGACGGCTCGGACGTCGGCGGCGGAGCGTCGATCATGGGCACCCTCTCCGGCGGCGGCAAGGAGACGATCTCGGTCGGCGAGCGCTGCCTGCTCGGCGCCAACTCGGGACTCGGGATCAGCCTCGGCGACGACTGCGTCGTCGAAGCCGGCCTCTACCTCACCGCCGCGACCCCGGTGACCCTGCCCGACGGCGACGTCGTCAAGGCGCGCCAGCTCTCCGGGGCGTCGAACCTGCTGTTCCTCCGCAACGGTCGCACCGGCACCGTCGAAGCCCGCCAGCGCTCCGGTTCGTGGGGCGGCCTCAACGCCGCCCTCCACGCCCACTGACCCGCCGGACCGCGCTGCGGCGGTGACCCGCCGATTCGAGCTCAGCCTGAGCCTGGCCGAGCGAGAACACCCAGCTCAGCCTGCACACCGGGCCGACGTCCGGCCAGGCTGAGCGCGAATCGGCGCCGGAGGACTCGACGATGTCGCCGGCGGCGGCTGGCCGGGACGTTCAGCGGAACTCGGGGATGACGTGGGTGCCCATCAGCTCGATCGTCGTCATCACGTCGTCGTGGCTGACGTCGTAGGGGTTGACCAGGCAGAGCAGCAGGTCGACGCCGGCCTCCTCGTACCGCCGGCACATCTCGACCGCGTCGTCGGGAGTGCCGCAGACGCACGCTCCCGAACCGATCAGGTACTCGAGCGACAGTGCCTCGGTCGCCCCTGACCGGGTGTGCTCGCTCATCGGCGCGGCGTAGGCGTAGTTGCCGAGGTCCTGGTTGCGTTCGGCCATCCATTCGGCGACCTCACCGATGATCTTCGCCCCGTGCTTCGGGTACCACTCGAAGCTCTTGCGGGCGGCGGCCTCGGCCTGCTCGCGGGTCTCGGCGACACAGGTCATCGTGAACGTCGCTGCGGTCGGATTGACGAACTTGCCGACCGGCTCGGTGCACTCGGCCAACCCGCCGCGGTAGAGCTCGATCTTGCGCTTGATCTCCTCCGGGCCGACGCCGACGGCGAACGAGCACAGCCCGAGCCCCATCCGCCCGATCTGGGCATGGCCGTCGTCGGTGGTCGTCGCCCCGAACATCGGGGGATGCGGCTTCTGGCGCGGCTTGGGCAGCACCCGCCGCTTGGGCATCGACCAGTAGGTGCCCTCGAACTCGTACTCGTCGTTGGTCCACGCCCCGACGACGTGTCCGATCGCCTCCTGCCACATCGGGCGGGTGTCCGACGGGTCGATCCCGAAGCCCTCCATCTCGACCCGCGTCGCCGAGCGGCCGGTACCGAAGTCGACCCGCCCGTTGGAGAGCAGGTCGAGCACGGCGACCGACTCGGCGGTGCGAACCGGATGGTTGTACGGGGCCGGCATCAGCCGAACGCCGTAGCCGAGGCGGATGTTCTCCGTGCGGGCGGCGATCGCCCCGTAGAGCACCTCCGGGTTGGAGCAGTGCGAGTACTCCTCGAGGAAGTGGTGCTCGACCGTCCAGAACGCGTCCCAGCCGGCGCCATCCGCGGCGATCGCCTGGGTGAGCGTGTTCTGGTACGCCCGGTACTCGCTCTCCTCGTCCCACGGACGGGCGACCGGGATCTCGTAGAACAACGCGAACCTCATGCCGGACAGGACCCCCCAGGTCAGCGCTCCGTTCGAAGCTGCGCGTCAACCTAGCGACGGCCAGCGATCCGTCAGATACCGAGCGTCAGATACCGAGCGTCGGGCTCGGCGCGGACAAGATGCAGGGATGGGTGTCGCTTTCGACGAACTGGCCGACCTGATCCGCAGCCGACGCACGAGCATGCTCGTCGACCGCGAACGGGAGGTGCCGCTGGAGACGATCCGCCAGCTGTGCGAGCTCGCCCAGTGGGCCCCGAACCACAAACGGACCTGGCCGTGGCGGTTCGCTGCCTTCGTCGGCGACGGCCGGGCGCGCCTCGGCGAGACGATCTCGGAGGCGATGGAACGTCACGGCGACGAGCCGTCGAAGGTGGCCAAGGCACGTGGCAAGTACCTGCGGACGCCGGCGGCGGTCGTGATCGGCGCCGCTCCCGGCGACAGCCAACTGCGCACTGCGGAGAACCGCGACTCCGTCGCCGCCGGCCATCAGAACATGCTGCTGGCGGCGACTGCGCTCGGCCTGGCGAGCTATTGGGGGTCGTGCCCGAAGGGAACCAACGACGCGGTCGTCGAGCTGTGCGGATTCGAGCCGGGGACGACGATCGTCTCGATCACCTACCTCGGCTGGGCGACCAGCTCGGTCGAGCCGCCGACCAGGCCGGCGGCTCGACTCGAGGTGATCGGCAACTGATCGTTCAGTCGTAGATCAGAACGTCGCCGTAGGGCACCAGATCGCCCTGGGCGGCGCCGTTGCGATCGTCGATCGAGACGACCATCCAGCCGTAGATCGGCCGCTGGCGCTGGCCGAGGGTGTCGGCCCAGGTCGGGATCGACACCGATTCGCCCGGCTGGACGACTTCGAACTGTCCGCTCCACCCGGTCGGGGTCTGGACGTCCCACGAGGCCACACCGGTCTCGTCGGCGACCTCGCTGATCAGGTCGGTGGCGACCACCTGGTACGAGAACTTGGTCGAGCCGAGCCAGCTGGCGAAGGTCGGCAGCTGCAGGATCGAACCGTTCATCGGTGCATAGGTGAGGAACGTCTCGCCGATCTGGGTGAAGGTCTCGAGGTCGATCGTGAACGTCGCCGCGATCCCGTTCGCTGCGCCGGCGGTGAGCAGACCCTCGTCGACGCTGACGACGAGGACGTCGGCCTCGTCGTCGCGGTCGATGTCGACCAGCACGTCGATCTCACCCTGGGCGGGGTTGGAGAACCGACCGTGGGTGTTGACGGCGAAGACCACCGTGTGGTCGGAGGGATCTCCTCCGAGCACGTCGCCGGAGAACTGCTGCAGGCCGACGGCGCGGATGTCGAAGTCGGTCGCCGCACGGGACTCGCTGCTCAGCAACTGCACCGCGTAGACGTCGGCGGTGCCGGCGACGGCGCCGGAGTTGGTGACGTCGAGCGACAGCCATGATCCACTGGCGGAGATCGACGAGGTGGTCCGCGGCACGCTGAGGAACTGGACCCGCAGCGGAGAGATCCCCGGTCCCGACTGGGCAGGCGTGGCGGTGATCAGCCCGCTGATCGTGAACAGTTCCCCGGCCATCGACTCGGCTGCGCTGGGCAGCGCCTGCGCCGCCTCCGGCGAGATCGTCAGGGTGACTTCGAACTGGACCGTCTGCCCGGCGGGAACGGTCACGGTCGGCGGCGTGAACGTCACCGTCGCTCCGCGCGGATCGGCGTCGAAGGCGGCGGCGAGGGTGTAGTCGAGGGTCACCGCGCCGTCGTTGCCGAGCGTCATCGGCCGGGTGATGACCACCGCCTCACCGTCACCTTGGGTGTAGCCGAAGGCAACGCTGCCGAGGCCGTCCTCGGTGGTGATCGTCCCCACCGTGGTCGTCGCCGCCAGTGCGTCGACCATCCCGGTGCCGGCGACGCGGACCGTGCCGTCGAGTACCCGTTCCGGATCGGCGGTGTTGACCACCGCCGCCTTGACCTTCGCCGGCGACCAGTCGGGGTGCGCCTGACGGACGAGGGCGACGATCCCGGCGGTGTGCGGCGAGGCCATCGAGGTACCGGAGAGGGCGACCGCTCCCGACCCGGAGCCGACGTGGGCGGAGACGATGCTCACCCCCGGCGCGCTGACATCGGGTTTGGGGGCACTGTCGTCGGAGCGTGGGCCGCCGCTGGAGAAGTCGGCGCTGTGGAGGTAGCTCTCGTTCGGGATCGGTCCTCCGACGGAGAGCTCGACCGGCTGGCCGGCGAGGGCGAGCAGGGTCGGGCCGGCGCTCTCCGGGACACCGACGAAGGGGATCGTCACTCCCGGGATCGTCGACTCGAACGGCGGGAGCGCCTCGGAGGTGTTGACCATGATCACCGCCGCGGCCCCGGCCGCCTCACCGAGGATCGCCCGATCGACGCGGGCGCACGTGCCGCGGACGGTGACGACGATCTCCCCCGGCTGGACCTCCGCATACTCCTCGGCGGAGCAACCGAGCCCGATCCCACCGGAGCCGTCGTCGACGACCCGCAGGTTGCCGCTGACCGGCAGCGGCCCGCCGCCGTTGGCATTGATCCCCTCGATGTCGGTGCCGGAGATCGCCACCGAGTCGAACGTCGGCGACGAACCGTCGATCGCCGCCACCGACAACGCCCGAGCGGCAGCCGACGGGTCGCCGAGGACGTAGGCGGAGGGGCCGGCGTTGCCGGCGGAGGCGACGATGTCGATCCCGGCGAGGGCTGCGTTGTTCAGCGCAACGGCGTCGAGGCTGGTGCCGCTGCCGTAATCAGAGCCGAGCGAGAGGTTGATCACGTCGACCCGGTCGCGCACCGCAGCGTCGATCGCAGCGAGGATCACGGCGTCGTCGGCCGAGCCCTCGCAGCCGAACACCTTGTACATGTACAGCGTCGCCTCCGGCGCGGAGCCCGGGCCGATCCTCAGTCCGGCGACGCTGTCGGCGTCGTAGGCGCCGGTGTAGCTACTGCCGTCCTGGTTGACGCCCTGGCCGGCGGCGGTCGCCGAGACGTGGGTGCCGTGCTCGCCGCAGGCGAGCGGGTCGGGGTCCGGATGAGGCACGGCGAGCGCCGGGTCGGGGCTGCTGGCGTCGTACGCGTCGCCGGCGAAGTCGTAGCCGCCGGCGACCTTCGTCGTCGGGAACGTCCCCGGCTCGATCACCGTCCGGTCGTTGGCTGCGTAGTCGGCCGGGTCACCCGAACCGCCGAAGTCGGCGTGGGTGTAGTCGATCCCGTCGTCGATCACCCCGATCTTGACCCCCGAACCGGTGAACCCGGTGTCGAGCCAGACCGACGGGACGCCGGTCAAGGCGTTGGCCGCCGAGTTCGTCGGGCGGACGGTCACCGCCGGGACGACAGCGACCACATCGGGCCGGGCATCGAGCGCGGCGAGCGCCCGGCGCGGCACCTTGGCGACGACTGCATTGAGTGCGTCCTGGAGCTCGTACAGCACGCTGCCGCCGGCGGCTTCGATCGCGCTCGACGCACCGCTCTGGGCTGCGGCGACCTCGTCGCGGACGTCGGATCGCTCGGCGTCGGAGACGACGACCCCATCGGCCGCGGCCTCGGCGACGACCTCGGCGACCGGCGCGCCGACGATCTGAACGGTGACGGTGATCAGCTGGTCCTGGTCGAGCCCGGCGAAGTCGATCTGGGGGCGGACGCCGCTGGCGCCGGTGGCGACGTACTGCACCCCGGCGACCTCGCCGGCCGTGGCCGGAGCACCTCCCGCGCCGGCGACCAACATCGCAGCTCCGAGCACACCGACGACCGCCAGCCGTCCGCTCGATCGACGAGACGGCTGCGCTCCCACCAAGATCCGTGAAGTCACGACGCTCAGCGTCGCGCGAGCGCCGCTCAGCGCGCAACTACTCAAGATTCTTGAGCAACGGGCCCGATTTTGCTCAGTGGGCGGCGCTGAGCCGATCGACCAGCAGGCGGAAATCGTCTCGCTGGTGGAGCGGGAGGAACGCCGGATCGCTCGAGATCCGCTGCAGATCCGGCGCTTCGTACATCGCCGCGCTCGAGCCATCGCATCGAGTCGTCCGGGTGTCCCCGGCGGGCCAGCGCCCCGGCGGCGACGATCAACGGCTCGACCGAACCCGTCTGCTGGTACAGCCGGCCGGTGTAGTCGAGCAGGTCGGCAGGGGCGGCATGTGCCCCGAGGACGCGAGCGAGGACGAGGCTCGGGCCGAGCTCGCCGACCGGCCACGGTCGGGGGAGCCGGGCGACGAGTTCGGCCAGTTCGGACCGGCCGGGATCGGGCAACACCCATCGACGTCCGCCGGCGGCGACCTGGGCCAGCGCTGCAGTGACGCCCCGCTCATCGCCTCGCCGGAGGGCGACGTGCGCCCGCAACCAGGGCGAGGCGCTCCAACCTTCGGGCAACTCGGGCAGCCGATCCTCGGCCCAGCCGCGAGCCTCGGCGGTGACCACCGAGGCCTCGGCGAACGATGGATCGGCGGGGGCTTGGACCGTCGGTCCTGCCGGCCGCAGGTGCTGCAGCGTCTGGAACGTCAACAGCCCGCTGAACAGGATCAGGAACCACGGGGTGCGCAACAGGTGGGCGGGAAAGCTCGAGACCTGGGTCCACAACGCGCTCGTCGCCGACGGGTCGAGGATCGCTCGTGCCGCCCGCTGCGGCCCCTCCGACCGGGCGGTGGCCAGTGCCCCGTCGCCGCCGGCGGCGACGCCGAGGATGACCAATCCGACCAGGCCGGCGATGCTGCCGTAGAGCACGACCCGCAGCGCGGCGAGCTCGGACAGCCAGCGGCCGAGGAGGTGGTGGACGACGTGCCCGCCGTCGAGCGGCCACAGCGGCAACAGGTTGAGCAGAGCGATCACGACCCCTGCCCAGCTCAGTCCCTGCCACAGGTCGAACAGCTGCTCGCGACTGCCGAGTTCGCTCGCCTGCTGGAACAGCTGGTGGACGACGAACATCGCCACCAATGCCACGCCGAGCTGGCTCAGCGGTCCGAGGAGGCTGATGATCACCTGCTGGCGGCGGCTCAGCGGCCGCTCCGAGGAGTACGACGCCCACCCGACGAACAGGTTGAGCCGGACCGACACCTCGCAGCCGAACCTGCGGGCTGCGATCGCGTGGCCGAGCTCGTGGATCAAGGTCAGCACCCCGATCGAGATCGCGGCGTAGAGCCCGACGCGCTGCGCCCCGGAGTACTGGTAGACGAACAACAGCCCGAGGATGAACCACGGGTCGATCTGGACGGGGATCCCGAAGAGGCGGAAGCGCGCCATGCAGCAGCCACGGTACCGACCCGCCCGACGGACTAGCGTGCGGCCATGTCTGTGACGTCGCTCGGTACGGACACCGCGGTGAAGACGATCGATGGTGTCGCCCTCGTCCCCCAAGAGGTGCGGATGGAGCTGCCGAGCGTGGCGGCGACGGTGGAGGACGAGCGGCTCGAACGCAAGCGCAAGCTCGCCGGGGCGCTGCGGATCTTCGGCCGGCTCGGCTTCGGCGAGGGGGTCGCCGGGCACATCACCGTGCGCGACCCGGAGTTCCCCGACCACTTCTGGGTCAACCCGTTCGGCACGAGCTTCCGCCACCTGCGGGTCAGCGACCTGATCCTGGTCAACCACTCCGGCGACGTGGTCTACGGCAACCAGCCGGTCAACCGGGCGGCGTTCGTTCTCCACGCAGCGATCCACCAGGCCCGTCCCGACGTGGTCTCGGCTGCCCACGCGCACAGCGTGTACGGCAAGGCGTGGAGCTCGCTCGGACGGTTGCTCGACCCGCTGACCCAGGATTCGTGCGTGTTCTACGAGGACCACACGGTGATCACCGACGAGGGCGGGGCGGTCGTGCTCGAGGTCGAGGCCGCCCGATCGGTCGTCGCCGGGTTCGGGGCGGGCAAGGCGGCGATCCACCAGAACCACGGGCTGTTCACCGTCGGCGAGAGCGTCGACGCCGCAGCGTTCTGGTTCATCACGATGGAGCGGTCCTGTCAGGCCCAGTTGCTGGCGGAGGCCGCCGGAACGCCGAAGCTGATCTCGCCCTCCTCGGCGGCGTACACCCGCGACTACGCCGGGAGCCCGCTGTCAGGCTGGATCAGCTTCCAGCCGCTGTGGCAGGAGATCTGCCGGACGGATCCCGAACTGTTTGACTGAGCCAGCGTCGACCGTCCCCGGGCGGTCGGCGTCGGTCTCCCCGGAGGCGCTGTTCGTCGTCGGAGGGATCGCCCAGTACGCCGGGGCGTCGATCGCCGTCCACCTGTTCGACGAGGCCAGCCCGCAGGCCGTCGCCTTGTTCCGGATCTTCGGCGGTGCGCTCGCCCTGCTGATCGTCGCCGGCCGGCGGGCGTGGAGGGGATGGACCGCCGCGGAAGTGCGCCTCGTGCTCGCCTTCGGGGTGGCCACGGCCCTGATGAACCTGTCGATCTACCTCGCCTTCGACCGGCTCGATCTGGGCAAGGCGGTGGCGATCGAGTTCCTCGGACCGATCGTGGTGGCGGCACTGGCGACCCGCAGCCGGCAGAACGCGGTCGCCCTCGGCGGGGCGGTCGCCGGGGTGATCCTGCTGTCGCAGTTCGAGTTCGATGCGCTCGGGACGACCTACGTGCTGCTCGCTTCGATGATGTGGGCGGGTTACATCGTCACCGGCTGGCGGGTCGCCCGGTTGCAGCGAGGACTCGACGGACTGGCGATCGGGATGCTCGCCGGGTCGGTCGCGCTGGTCCCGTTCGCTGCCGCCGGACGCAACGGTGGGATCGGCGCGGTGACCGGCGCGCCCGGGTTGCTGCTCGCCTGCTTGGCGGTCGGGGTGCTGTCGAGCGCGATCCCCTACGGGATCGACCAGACCGTCCTGCGCCGGATCACCGCACGCCGCTTCGCCGTGCTCCAGGCGCTCCTCCCGGTGATCGCGGCGCTGATGGGGATGATCGTCCTCGACCAGTTCCCCCGCCCGATCGAGTACGCCGGGATCGTCCTCGTGCTCACCGCCGTCGCCCTCCAAGCCCGCGACTGACCCCAGCGCCCCGCATCGGCGCGTTCGGGCACAAGCCGTCGGCATCTCGACACAACTGCCCGAACGCGCCCGGCTATCTCCGACCGGCTGAGCGGGCGGCCGCCCGGTGGATCAGTGGTCGAGGCCGGGGGCGCAGAGCCCTTCGAGCTCGACGATCTCGATCCGGTCGCGGTTGGCCCAGGTGACCTCGTTGGTCGGATCGGGGCGCAGCTTGAAGGTGCGGAAGGTCATCTCCATCGCGTCGACGGCGAGGATCCGTCCCGACAGCGAGTCGCCGAGGCCGAGGAGCAGCTTGATCGTCTCGACCGCCTGGAGCGAGCCGATGATGCCGGGCAGCACGCCGAGCACGCCGGCCTCGGAGCAGCTCGGGGCGAGCTCGGCCGGGCGGCGGCTCGGGGACCATGTCGCGGTAGGTCGGCCCGTTCTTCGGGTCGAACACGCGTGACCATGCCCTCGAAGCGGAAGATCGAGCCGTGGACCACCGGGATGCCGAGCTTCACCGACGGCGTCGTTGAGCAGGTAGCGGCTGGGGAAGTTGTCGGCCCCGTCGACGATCACGTCGTAGCCGCTGAGGAGGTCGATCACGTTGCTCGGCGTCGAGGCGGGTGTCGTAGGTGACGACGTTGACGTCGGGGTTGAGCACGGTGAGGGTCTTCTTGGCCGAGTCGACCTTGCGGTCGCCGATGCGGTCGAGGTTGTGCAGGATCTGGCGCTGCAGGTTGGAGGCGTCGACCTCGTCCATGTCGACGATGCCGATCGTGCCCACGCCGGCGGCGGCCAGGTAGAGCGCGGCGGGGGAGCCCGAGCCCGCCGGCGCCCAGCATCAGCACCTTCGACTCGAGCAGCCTCGCCTGGCCCTCCACGCCGACCTCGGGCAGCAGGAGGTGGCGCTGGTAGCGGTTGCGCTGGTCGGCGCTGAGGGTGACCGGCGTCTTCCAGGCCGCGGCCCTCGTCCTTCCACTTGCCGAAGCCGCCGGCCATCGAGACGACGTCGGTGTAGCCGAGCTCCTGCAGCGTGCGGGCGGCGAAGGCGGAGCGGACACCGCCGGCGCAGTAGACGACGACCGGCGCGTCCTGGTCGATCAGCCGCCCCTCGACCTGGGCCTCGAGGTGGCCGCGCGGGATGTGCACCGCACCGGGAGGGCGCCCTGGTCGTACTCGTCGGGCTCGCGCACGTCGAGCACGTTCGGCCCCGCTCGCCGATCAGCCGCTCGGCGGCGGCGGTGTCGACCTCGGTGATCTCGGCCTTGGCGGCGGCGAGCAGGTCACGGAAGCTGGCCATGACGAAAGCCTACCTTCCCAGTCGGGATTCAACCTCACTCCGATCCCCGCCCACCCCCTCCTCCCCGCGAAGTTTGGCGGTTGGTGCAGTCACCCGCTGCGAGAACCTCCAAACTTCGCGTATTCCCGGGGGGAAGGGCCGGCGGTGGCGGGCTGCGATCGTGGCAGCGGCGTTCCCCCAGCGGTGGCGGCAGTGGGCATGATGCAGGGATGCCTGCTCCGGCCCCGCGACCGTCGCCAGCGCGACGATCGTCGACAGATCGCAGCCGGATCGTCCGCTGCAGGCTGATCGAACTGGTCGACGAGGCGTCGAATGGCCAGATCGTGGCCATCGCCGCCCCCGCCGGGTGGGGCAAGAGCGAGCTGCTGACCTCCTGGGAGCAGCATCGCGACCCGTCCCTCGCCACCGCCTGGATCACCCTCGAACCAGGCGACGACGCACCCCGGCGCTTCTGGCGGCGGTTCCTCGCCGCGGTGTCGGCCGGCGAGTGGGCCGGACGTGCGGAGCTCGGGCAGCTCGAGCTCGCCCCGGACGGCGAGGTCGCCGGCCGCCAGATCGTGCAGGCGATCGTCGATCGGGTCCCGCCCGACGCAGCGCCGCTGGCGATCGTGATCGACGACGTCCATCTGCTCGCCGGCGGCGAGAGCGCGGCGGACCTCGCCGACCTGCTCCGTCGCCGACCACCGTCATGGCGCCTGATCCTCAGCGGTCGTTCGCTGCCGCTACCGCTGACGCGGCTGAGGATCAGCGGCCAGCTGATCTCGATCGGACCGGCAGAGCTCGCCTTCGACGTGAACGAGGCCAATGATCTGCTGCTCGATGCGGGCTGCGGGCTCTCGCCGGCGGAGCTCGATGAGCTGGTCGCAGCGACCGGCGGCTGGGCGGCGGGCCTGCGACTGGCGGCGTTGCCGCTCGCTCGTGGCGTCGGGGTTGACGACGTGCTCGCCGGGATCCGTGCCGGACAGCACGACGTCGAGCGCTACTTCGAGGAGGAGGTGATCAGCTCGTTGCCCGCCGACGTCGCTGCGTTCCTGCTCGCGACGTGCGTCTCGCCGACCCTCGACGCCCGCCTGGCCCGCCATCTGTCGGGCCGCGACGACGCAGCCGTGCTGCTCAGATCGCTCGCCGCGGCGGGGATCTTCACGGCCCGTGACCGAGCTGCGCAGGGGACGTACCACTACCACCCGTTGCTCGCCGAGTCGCTCGAACGCCACCTCGGCGTCAGCGGACCGCACCGGCGCGCGACACTCCATCGGGCGGCGGCGACCTGGCACCAGCTGCACGGTGCGCCGGCGACGGCGTTCGTCCATGCGGTCGCCGGCGAGGACTGGCCGCGCTGCGTCGAGTTGATCGACGATCTGTGGATCCCGATGTTCGTCGGCGGGGACATCGAGGGGCTGGTCGGGCTGCTCGACGATCTCCCGCCACAGCTGGTCGCCGACGATCCGAGCTTGCGTGCGCTGCGCACGCTCGGTTTGCTCGACCGCTCCGACACCGCCCGGATTGCCAGGTCCGCCGAGATCACGGCGAGGTCGACGCGTGCAGAGTTGGTGTTGGCGATCGAGGCGGCGCGGCGCGCCGGGCGTGCCGATGTCGCCCGTCGGGCCGCCGCCGCGGTCCTCGACCGGCCGGCGGGCGACACCGCCGGCGCCCAACTGCGCGCCTACGTGCTGCTCAGCCTGGGGGTCTCGGAGTACTGGGCGAGCGACCGTACCGCTGCCGAGCGTCACCTGCGCGAAGCGCTCGCCGCATCCGAGCGAGAAGGGCTCGACTACCTCCGCCTCGGCTGCTTGAGCCAGCTCGTCGGTGTGCTCACGGCGCAGAATCGCGTCAGCGACGCCGCCGACCTGGCGTCGACCGCCGCTGCGTTGGCAACCCGGCGAGGCTGGGAGGGCTCCGGCTGGGCCGCAGAGTTGTGGCACGCGCTCGGCTGGATCAGTTACCTGCGCGGTGAGCTGGCGATCGCCACGGCGTACCTCGACCGGGCGGAGCGTTCGGTCTGGCACGACGACGCAGTCGTCGGTGCGATCATCCCGACGATCGCTGCGCTCGTCGCCGGCCTCGCCGGGCGGGCGGCACAGGCGAAGGCGCTGCTCGACCTCGCCGACGCCCGCCTGCCGGCAGAGCGGGAGGATTACGTCTTTCTCGCCTACATCGACGGCGAGCTCGCCCGCCATGCGGTCAAGGCCGGTGAGCTGCGCCGCGCCCGCGAGCTGCTCGCCGGAGAGGTCGCAGCTCGGTCGTTGCACCATTGCGTCGCCCTCGCCGAGCTGCTCGTCGCCGAGGATCGCCCGGACGAAGCCCGCCGTGTGCTGCGGCGTGGGCTGGTCGAGGCGGACGGATACCTCGACCAGCGGATCCTCGCGATGGTGACGCTCGCCGCCCTCGAGCACCCCGGCGCGGCCAGACCGATCCTGCTCGAGGCGCTCACGCTCGCTGCGCCGCAACGGATCGTCCAACCCTTCTGTCAGGTCGGCGCGCCGATCATCGCGACGGTTGCCGACATCGGCCGAACCCATCGCAGCCTTCGTCCGTTCGCCGCCGAGGTGCGCGACCGGTTCGGCGAGATCGTCGCCCACGGGGCGGTACAGCAAGCAGGCGGACCGGACGACCTGACCGCAGCGCGAGCTCGAGGTGCTCCGACTGCTCGAAGGCCACGACACCCTCGCCGAGATCGCCTCCCGGTTGCACATCTCGGCCAACACGCTCAAGGTCCACGCCCGCCACGTCTACGACAAGCTCGGTGTGAGCTCTCGCCGTGCCGCCCTGGCCGAAGCCGTCCGGCGAGGCCTGCTCTAACCGCCCGGAAACGGAACCGTCACAGGCGCCGCGCGAAATCACCCGTTGAGGGTGATTCCCTCCGGCGAAACGTGATCGATCGTCGTCGGATGACGTCCGATCCTGTGATCACCGTGGCGCAGCGTGCGATCCCCGTCATCGACATCGGCCCGTACCGGACCGGGACCGACACCGGCAAGGCTGCCGTCGCCGAGGCGGTCGGCGCGGCATGTCGCTCGGTCGGTTTCCTCGTCGTCACCGGGCACGGCGTCGATCCCGACCTGGTCCGGAGGCTGCGCACCGTCACGGCTCAGTTCTTCGAGCTCCCCGCACACGACAAGCAACTGGTGGCGATGCCACCCGACCGGTATCGCGGCTACATGGCCGAAGCGGAGTCGCTCGCTGCGAGCTACGGGGAGAGCTCACCTCCCGACCTCAAGGAATCGATGTCGATCGGACCGGTCGACGTTCCGAGCGACGACCCGTACTTCTCGCCGGCGCAGGCCGGGGCCTTCTTCGCCCCCAACCAGTGGCCGCAGCGACCGGCCGAGCTCGCCGCGGTGTGGACCGAGTACTACCGCGAGATGGAGCGCCTGGCGACCGAGCTGATGCGCATCTTCGCCCTCGCCCTCGGCCTCGACGAGCACTTCTTCGACCGGTCGGTCGACCGCCACATCACCAACATGAGCGCGATCCACTATCCACCGTTGGCCGAGCCACCGTTGCCGGGCCAGCTTCGCGGGGGCCCCCACACCGACTTCGGCAGCATCACGATCGTCCAGCGCGATGCCGCACCCGGCGGCCTGCAGGTGCTGATCGACGGCAGCTGGATCGACGCCCCCTACGTCGAGGACTCGTTCGTGATCAACCTCGGCGACCTGATGGCCGAGTGGACCAACGACGAATGGGTGTCGACCGTCCATCGCGTCGCCCTGCCGCCGGCGATCGACGATGCGACGTCCGACCGCTTGTCGTTCACGTTCTTCCACCAACCGAACTACGACGCGGTGATCGAAGTGATCCCGACCTGCACCGGGCCGGACAAGCCGGCCAAGTACGGCGCGACGACGTCCGGAGCGCACATCACGGCGAAGATCACAGCGATGCGCTCACCGGCGCTCGACCCGACCGGCGGCGCCTGATGTCGCCGGTGGTCCACGAAGAGCAGGTGTACCAGCTGCGGGTCGGCAAAGCGGCCGAGCTGGTCGACGCCTATCGCGACGAGGGCCTGGCGATTCTCCGCCGGGTGCTCGGGCAACAGGCGCTGGTCGGGCTGTGGACGGTGGAGCTCGGCGGAAGCATGGACGAGATGATCCAGATCTGGGAGTTCACCTCGGAAACCGACCGCCGGCAGCGGCGGGCCGCGCTGTGGGAGGACGCCGCGTGGATCGACTTCGCCGCCCGCTACGGCCCGCTGATCACCCATCGGTCGATGCGCATCCTGACGCCGTTCGACACCTGATCGCACCCATTCACCGACAGCAGGACTCGCCGCCAACGGCGACGGCCACGACCTACGGCGCGGCTCGGCCCGCGCTCGGTCCAACACACCTGGGCGTGCACGTTCCGGGGGAGGAGATCCACAGATGAACCACCGACGATTCCGAACGGTCGCGACCGGCGCCATCGCGGCTGCGCTCGTCGTCGCATCATGCGGCAGCGACGACGCATCGACGAGCGAGACCACCAGCGGCGCCTCGAGCGACACCGGCGCGGCGGTGACCGACGGCGCAGCATCCGCCGAGGACTGCACCGCTCCGGAGAAGGTCAAACTGCAGCTGCAGTGGATCACCCAGTCGCAGTTCGCCGGCTACTACGCAGCGATCGACAAGGGCTACTACAGCGAGAACTGTCTCGACGTCGAGATCCTCGAGGGCGGCGTCGACATCGTCCCCCAGACGGTGCTCGCCCAGGGTGAGGCCGACTTCGCGATCGCCTGGGTCCCCAAGGCGTTGGCCAGCAGGGAGGCCGGGGCGGACATCGTCAACATCGCTCAGGTGTTCCAGCGCTCGGGCACGCTGCAGATCTCGTTCAAGGATCGCAACATCACCACCCCGGCCGACTTCGAAGGCAAGACGATCGGCAACTGGGGCTTCGGCAACGAATTCGAGATCTTCGCCGCGCTGTCCAAGGTCGGGCTCGACCCGGCGAGCGACGTCAAGCTCGTCGCCCAGCAGTTCGACGTCGTCGGGCTGCTCGACGGATCGATCGACGCGATCGAGGCGATGACCTACAACGAGTCCGCCCAGGTGCTCGAGGCGATCGATCCGGAGACCGGTGAGCAGTACAAGGCCGACGAGTTCAACTACCTCTCCTACGAGGAGGTCGGTGTCGGCATGCTCCAGGACGCGATCTGGGCGAACGGCGAACGTCTCGCCGATCCTGAGTACGTCGACATGGCGACGCGGTTCGTCGCCGCCTCGTTGGAGGGCTGGGCCTACTGCCGGGACAACGTCGAGGAGTGCCGCGACATCGTCGTCGCCAAGGGCACCCAGCTCGGTGCCAGCCACCAGCTGTGGATGATGAACGAGATCAACAAGTTGATCTGGCCGTCGCCGAACGGTGTCGGGATGATCGACCAGGCCGCGTGGGATCGCACGGTGGAGGTCGCCCTCTCGGCGAAGAACCTCGACGGGGCGACGGTGATCACCGATCCGCCGGACGCAGATGCCTTCACCAACGACATCGTCACCGCAGCGTTGGCGACGCTCGAGGAACGGGGCGTCGACATCAACGGCGATGGTTACGCCCCGATCGAAGTGACGGTCGAGGTCGGCGGGGCCTGACCCCGCCCCCAAGCCGCGACGTTTGGCGGTTGGTGCAGTCACCCGCTGCGACAACCTCCAAACTTCGGGTCGAGGCGTTGGGGTTTTGCCGGTCCGGGTCGGTTCGGGCACTGCTCAACGGTGACTTCCCCCGCAGTCGTCCGCTCCGACGTCGGGAGGCCCTCGATGCTCCACACCAGCGAACCGGTTTCGGTGTCCACCGAACGTCCGGTCCCCCACCAGACCCATCTGATCATCCGGCCGTGGGCCGATCCGGTGGTCGAGGCCGTCGGTCATCCGGCCGACGGCCACTACGTCGAGCTGTTCTGGCTCGGCATCCTCGGTCCGACGGCGACCTGGCTGCTGCGCCGGCTCGCCGCCGGACTCGAGGCGTACCCCGATGGCTACGAGCTCGACCTGTCGGAGACCGCCGCCTCGCTCGGGTTGACGCTCGTGCCCGGCAAGCACAGCCCGTTCACCCGTTCGATGGATCGGTGCGTGATGTTCGGGATGGCCCAGAGGATGCGCGAGGACGGTGCCGACGCACTCGCCGTGCGCCGGCGGATCCCCCCGCTCGCCAGCCGGCAGGTCGAACGGCTGCCGAACCATCTCCGCCTCGCCCATCGCGAATGGTCCCGGCACACGGCCGCCACGACCGGGACGGTCAGCGCGCCGGCTTGCTGAAGTTGCTGACCAGCTCGATCAACAACCGGGCGCCGAAACCGGTGGCACCGCTGGCTGAGCCAGCCGTC
Source organism: uncultured Actinomycetes bacterium (assembly GCA_963754705.1). Taxonomy (GTDB): domain Bacteria; phylum Actinomycetota; class Acidimicrobiia; order Acidimicrobiales; family Ilumatobacteraceae; genus JAWKHV01. The sequence goes on from CAVWGZ010000004.1 coordinate 84,921, forward strand.
GTCGGCGTCGACGTTCATCGTTCCGGCGATGTCGAGGTGCGCCCAGGGCACGTCGCCGGTGAACTCGTTGAGGAACAGCGAGGCAGTGATCACGCCGCCGTACGGGCCACCGATGTTGCGCATGTCGGCGACGTTGGAGTCGAGCAACTTGCGGTACTCCTTGGCCAGCGGCAGCTGCCAGATCGGCTCGTCGGCCCGGTCGGCGGCCGCCTTGACCTGTTCGATCCAGCCGTGGTCGGTGCCGACCACCGCCGCGATCTTCGTGCCCGAGGGCGGCGAGCGCCGCGCCCGTCAGGGTGGCGATGTCGACGATCGCGTCCGGACCGTCCTCGACCGCCAGCGAGAGCCCGTCGGCGAGGATCAGCCGACCCTCGGCATCGGTGTTGTGGATCTCGACGGTCTTGCCGTTGCGCATCGTCAGCACGTCGCCGAGCTTCAGCGCGCTCCCCGACGGCATGTTGTCGGTGCAGATCAGGTAGCCGGTGACCTTCGAGCGGACCTTCAGCGCCTTGAGCACCGACATCGCCGCCAGCACCGTCGCCGCGCCGGTCATGTCCATCTTCATCGATGCGTGCGATCGGGTCGCGACGGCTTGAGGCTGATCCCGCCCGAGTCGTACATGACTCCCTTGCCGACCAGGACGACGTGGCCGGTCGGCGAACGCGGCGTGTAGGTGAGCTTGATCATCCGGGGTGGTTCGGTGCAGCCGGCGTTGACGCCGAGCAACCCGCCGAGCCCGTAGCTCGGCAGCCCGATGCTCGTCGAACACCTCGATCGCCAAGCCCGTGTCGGCGGCGATCTGCTCGGCCCGCTCGGCGATCATCCGGGCGGTCAGGTGCGACGGCGGCGTGTTCGCCAGGTCGCGGGCGAGGCACCCGGCGCCGCCCGTGGCCAGGCCGCGATCGACGCCGTCGGCCGCCGCAGCCGACTTGCTCCCACCGACGGCGAGGGTCACCCGCTCCAACTTCGACGCCGTCGACCGGTCCGACTTCAGCTCGACGTAGCGGTAGGTGGCGAGGACGAAGCCCTCGACCACCGCCTGCGCGGCGCTGCGGGCATCGACCGCCTCGACGTCGGCGAGGGTGGTGGCGATCGAGCTCCGCTTGCTCGCCGCTCGGGCGAGCGCGCCGGCAGCGGTGCGCAGCGCGCCGGTGGTCAGCTCCGACGCCTTGCCGACCCCGACGGCGATCAGCGTCGGCCCGCTCGTCGTCGGCACGACGAAGGTCTGGCCGAGCTTGCCGTCGAAGCCGTACGCGGTGAGCGCGGCCCGGCCGAAGCCGAGCTGGCGAGGGACCGGACCCTCGCTGGGGACGGGAACACCGATCGTCTCGGCGGTGCGCGGCAGGCTGCGAGTCGAGGTCGACGGCGATGGTCACGGCCGACGAGGCTATCCGTCGTGCCCGGGTTCGATCAGGGCGAGCCCAGTAGCGTGAGCCCGGTGACCCCCCGTCAGCCTTACCTCGACGCGCTCCAGGAGCGGGTGATCGTGTTCGACGGCGCCTTCGGCACCTTCGTCCAAGGACTCGCCTCGGCCCCGACGATTTCGGCGGCCTCGCCTACGAAGGCTGCAACGAGCTGCTCTGCGCCACCCGTCCGGACGTGATCACGGCGATGCACGAGGCATTTCTCGGCGTCGGCGTCGACGCGATCGAGACCGCCAGCTTCGGCTCGTTCTCCGTCGTCCTCGCCGAGTACGGCATCGCCGAGCGCACTCACGAGCTCAACGTCGCCGCCGCCCGCCTCGCCCGCGAGGTCGCCGACGACTTCGCCGCCGACGGTCGAACGCGGTACGTCGCCGGGTCGATCGGACCGGGGACCAAGCTCCCGAGCCTCGGCCACATCGGCTTCGCCGAGCTGCGCGACGCCTACGAGGTCCAGGCTCGTGGCCTGCTCGAGGGCGGTGCCGACCTGTTCCTGATCGAGACCTGCATCGACCTGCTCCAGGCCAAGGCGGCGATGATCGCCTGCCGTCGGGCGATGCAGGCCGCCGGCAGGCAGGTCCCGCTGCAGGTCCAGGTGTCGATGGAGACGACCGGGCGGATGCTGGTCGGCTCGGAGATCGGCGCGGTACTCGCCTCGATCGCGGCGATGCGACCCGACGTGCTCGGGATCAACTGCGCGACCGGGCCGGCCGAGATGCAGGAGCACCTCCGCTATCTGTCGCAGAGCTGCCCGATCCCGATCAGCGTGCTCCCCAATGCCGGGCTGCCGAGCGTCGTCGACGGTCGGACCCACTACGACCTCTCCCCCGAACAACTCGCCGAGTTCCACCGCCGCCACGTCGCCGAGCTCGGGATCGGGATCGTCGGGGGTTGCTGCGGAACGACCCCGGAGCACCTCCGCCAGGTGGTCGAGGCCGTCCGCGACCTCACCCCGGCGCGGCGCGCGCCGAGCTTCGAGCCGAGCCTGGCCTCGATCTACTCGCCGGTGCCGATCGCCCAGGATCTCAGCTTCCTGATGATCGGCGAGCGGACCAACGCCAACGGGTCGAAGGCGTTCCGTGACGCAATGCTCGCCGGCGACTGGGATGCCTGCTCGAAGATCGCCACCGAGCAGATCCGCGAGGGTGCCCACGTGCTCGACGTCTGCGTCGACTACGTCGGGCGGGACGGCACCGCCGACATGGACGAGATCGCCTCCCGTTTCGCCACCCAGGCGAGCGTGCCGCTGGTGCTCGACTCGACCGAACCACAGGTGCTCGAGGCCGGGTTGCAGCACATCGGCGGCCGGGCAGTGCTCAACTCCGCCAACCTCGAAGACGGCGAGCACGAGGGCTCCCGCCTCGACCGTGTCTTCCGCCTCGCCCGCGAGTACGGGGCGGCGGTGATCTGCCTGTTGATCGACGAGCGCGGCCAGGCTCGCGACGTCGAGTGGAAGATGGAGATCGCCCACCGGATCCATGCGATCGCCACCGAGCGCTACGGCCTGCAGGCGAGCGACCTGATCTTCGACGCGTTGACCTTCCCGTTGTCGACCGGCGACGACGACCTCCGCCGCGACGCGATGTACACGCTCGACGCGATCCGTCGGATCAAGACCGAGATCCCCGGGGCGTTCACCACCCTCGGGGTCTCCAACGTCAGCTTCGGGCTCTCCCCCGCCGCCCGCCACGTGCTCAACAGCGTCTTCCTCGCCGAGGCGGTGTCGGCCGGGCTCGATTCGGCGATCGTCCACGCAGCGAAGATCGTCCCGCTCTCGCGCGTCGCCGCCGAGCAGCTCGAGGTCTGCACCGATCTGATCTACGACCGACGCGACCCGGCCACCGGCTACGACCCGCTCAAGCAGCTGCTCGAGGTCTTCGCCGACGTCAAGAGCGTCAAGACCGTGCGCGAGGACCGAACCGGCTGGCCGGTCGAGCAGCGTCTCTCGCAGCGGATCATCGACGGCGATCGGGAGGGTTTGACCGCCGAGCTCGACGAAGCGCTCGCCGGCGGTGTGCCGGCGCTGACGATCGTCAACGATGTGTTGTTGGAGGGGATGCGCGAGGTCGGCGAGTTGTTCGGCTCGGGCAAGATGCAGCTCCCCTTCGTGCTCCAGTCGGCGGAGACGATGAAGGCCGCCGTCGCCCACCTCGAGCCGCACATGGAGCGCTCCGGAGGCGACACATCGAAGGGCCGGTTGGTGCTGGCGACGGTCAAGGGCGATGTCCACGACATCGGCAAGAATCTGGTCGACATCATCTGCACCAACAACGGCTACGAGGTCCACAACCTCGGGATCAAGGTCTCGATCAGCGAGATGGTGACCAAGGCGCTGGAGGTCGACGCCGACGCGTTGGGGATGAGCGGGCTGCTGGTCAAATCGACGTTGATCATGCGCGAGAACCTCCAAGAGCTCAACCAGCTCGGGCTCGCCGATCGGATCCCGGTGCTCCTCGGTGGCGCTGCGCTGACCCGGACCTACGTCGAAAAGGACCTGCGCGAGGTCTACGACGGGCGGGTGTTCTACGGCCGCGACGCGTTCGAGGGACTACACACGCTCGACCGGCTGATGGAGCTGAAGCGCAGCGGCGAGGTCGACCCGAGCTTCGGTCGTGAGCCGAGTGGCAGGGTGCTCCCCCCGCGACGGTCGCAGCGAACCGCGCTCGACGTCGAACTGCCGACCCGTTCCCCAGACGTCGCGCTCGACAACGAGCTGTTCGTCCCGCCGTTCATCGGGTCGCGAATCGTCAAGGGGGTACCGCTCGACGATCTCGTCCCGTACATCAACGAGACCGCCCTGTTCCGCAACCAGTGGCAGTTCCGCCCGGAGTCGGGCGAGCCGGACGAGGCGTTCAAGGCCCGGCTGCGTCCGACCCTGCGCGAGCAGCTCGCTGCGGCGAAGTCGTCCGGCGTGCTCGTCCCCCAGCTGGTCTACGGCTACTTCCCGGCGAACGCGGAGGGCGACGAGGTGGTCGTCTACACCGACGGATCGCGCACCGCCGAGGCCTGCCGGTTCCGCTACCCCCGCCAGCGCGAGGCGCCGTTCCTGTGCATCGCCGACTTCCTTCGCCCGATCGGCGAGGGCGACGATCATGCGGCGTTCCACATCGTCTCGATGGGATCGACCGTCAGCGAGCGCACCGCCGAGTTGTTCGCCGAGAACCGCTATCAGGACTACCTCTTGCTCCACGGACTGGCCGTCGAGCTGACCGAGGCGCTGGCGGAATACTGGCACCTGAGAATCCGTCAGGAGTGGGGCTTCGCCGAGCAGGACGGTCCGTCGGTGGCCGGGTTGTTCCGTCAGCAGTACCGCGGCGGCCGCTACTCGTGGGGCTATCCGGCCTGCCCCGACCTCGAGGACAATGCCACCGTCGCTGCCCTGCTCGGTGCCGAGCGGTTGGGGATCGAGGTCTCGGAGGAGACCGGCTGGCAGTACCAACCGGAGCAGACGACGTCGGCGATCATCTGCCACCACCCACGGGCGAAGTACTTCGTCGCCCGCTAACGAGATCGGCTGCGGCGGTCACTCCGGAAGTACACCGTCCCACACCGCCTCGGCGCCGGAATGCCCGGTACGCACGAGATAGACGATCACCGCGGCGCCGACCAGCACACCTGCCGCGCCGGCGATCCGGCCGGTGACCATCGCCCGCGTCCGCTCGACGCGGCGGGCGGTGATCACCCCGGCGAGGACGACGGCGAGGAAGACGATCGAGAGCCGCCAGGTCATCTCGCCGAAGTCCTGGTGGCGCTCGACCGCGCCGCTCTTCAGCGACTCCTCGAACGCCTCACCCGAGTTGGTGGCGCCGAACAGCAGCGCCACCGACAGCGCTGCCGCGCCGACCGCCGGCCATCCCCAGCGGGGCAACAACGCCGGGACGAACAGCACGACGACGCAGAGCACGACGATGATCGGCGTGAGCACGATCGGCGCGTGGACGATCAGTGGATGCGCCGGCAGGTCGAACAACTTCTCCATCTGTGCCCCCTTGGTCGAACCACTTCCTATCCCAGCCCGGGACCGCCGCTCGGCAGGGGATTCCTAGAACCAGGTGTGAGTCCCGACCGATTGCGGGCCGGGCGCGCCACCGGCGGCTACCGTGCCCCGATCCGACACGGCGGCCGAGACACCTGGAGTTCGTGATGCGCAGACTCGCAATCGGAACCTTGCTCAGCGGCGTGCTCCTGCTCGCCGCCTGCGGCAGCAGCGGCGACGGGGACTCGGCTGACAGCACCGCAGCCGCACCGGCGACGACCGCGGCGCCGGCTGCGACCACCACAGTGGCGCCCGCCGAGACCACCGCCGCAGCACCGGCCGAGACCACCACGCTGGCACCGGCCGAGACCACCGCAGCGGCGTCGACGGAGACCACGGCAGCGGCCTCCGAAGCGGGCGGCACGCTCGCCGTCGAACTGGTCGAATGGGAGGTCAAGGCGCCGGCCGAGCTCGGCGCCGGATCGTTCACGGTCGAGGTGACCAACGCCGGCGACTTCGCCCACGAACTGCTGCTCGTCGCCGGCGACGGCTACGCCAGCCTTCCCCTCGACAGCCGCGGCACGGTCGACGAGACCCAGCTCGCCGCCGGGGCCCTGCTCGGCGAGACCGGACGCCTCGACAGCGGTGCGTCGGCCTCGTTCACGGTCGATCTGACGGCCGGTGACTACGTCTTGTTCTGCAACATCGGGGGCGGCGGACAGAGCCACGCCGAGCGCGGTCAGGTGCTCGAGATCACGGTCATCTGAGCCTCTCGACTCGCTGCCCAACGCCCACCGGCGTGCCCTATTCTGCACGGCTGGGAGGGCCAGCTCCGGCCCTTTCAGCTCAACACAGGGGTGAAAGCAAGTGGCAACCGGTGTCGTCAAGTTCTTCAACGATCAGAAGGGATACGGCTTCATCAAGCGGGAAGGCGGAGAGGACCTCTTCGTCCACTTCTCGAACATCGCCGGGACGGGCTACAAGAAGCTCGTCGAGGGCCAGTCGGTCGAGTTCGACGTCGCCCAGGGCCGCAAGGGCCTCGAGGCGACGAACGTTCGAGGGCTGTGATCCGCTTCTCGTTCTGACGGCTCGGCGACGAGCCTGACGGCGCCCGACGGGCGCTCACCAACGTTCCACCGTCGACTGCGGGCCGCCGGTCACGACCGGCGGCCCGTCTCGCGCCTGGCGGCCAGTCCGAGGCGTTCGGCAACGTGGTCGGCCACTCGATGGGCGAGGGCGACGATCGTCAACGTCGGGTTGGCGTAGCCGCCGGTCGGGAACAGCGACGAGCCGGCGACGAACAGGTTCGACAGCTCGTGCACCCGTCCGTAGCGGTCGGTCACGCCGCGGCGAGGATCGTCGTGCATCCGGGTCGTCCCGATGTGGTGGGCGGTGCCGGCGGCGGTGCCGTGCGCTGGGAGGTCGCCGTCGTCGGGGAGGGTGATCGTCCCGATCCCGGCGCGAGCGACCTCGGTGGCGAACACCCGTCGGGCACGCGCTGCCGCCGCGCTGTCGTCGGCCGAGAACCGCCACTCGACCCGCAGCTTGGGACAGCCGAGCGCGTCGCGATCGCTGCCGAGCAGCACCCGGTTGGATCGCTCGGGTGTCTGCTCGGCCTGGTGGACGACCTCGAACCGGGTGAACTTGCGGTCCAGGTCGGGCATCGTCGACCACCCGCCACGGCCGAAGCCGGGATACAGCGACTGGCCCCATCGCAGCTTGCGGTAGGCGGCGATCGGGAGGAAGTCTGCCCCAGCGGCGATCCGGGCAGCGATGCGCCAGGGGCTCTCGGTGATCCGGTTGCTCGTCCACGCCTCGTTGAGATGCTTGATCGCATCGAGCCCGGCGGAGCGGCGGCCGCTCGGGCGGGGGAAGAAGACGACGCTCTGCGCCGGCAGGCGATGCTCGCGCTGGGCTGCCGGCGCGAGCGTGTGATAGCCGAGAACCGACGTGCCGTCGATCGCGCGCATGTCGTAAAACGCACTCTGCGACCAGAGCCGCGAACGGGAGAGGCGCAGTTCCCCGCCAGCGACGAGCGGGTGGTCCTGGAGGTAGCGCCCGACGAGGTCGTGACCGTTGCCGACCCCGGCCGGCCGGCGGTCGTTCGACTGGAGCAGCAGCCGGGCGTTGGCCAGACCGCCCTTGGCGACGACGACGAGCTCGGCTTCGATCGCGAACTCGCGACCGTCGAAATGCCGGCAGCGGACCGCGCCGATGGCGGTCCCCGGCTCGTCCAGCTCGAGCCGGACGGCCGTCGCATGGTGGATCAACATCGAGCGCGGATCGCGCTCGATGGTTCCGCGGGCCGCCTCGGTGAACGCCGTCGACGGCCCGAACTGGAATACGCGCGGCTCGGCGACGTCCGCGTCGAGCGGCCACGGGCCGACCCCGCCGCGCACCCACGCCGCAGCGTCGTAGGCGAACGGGCCCGCCTCGCAGGTCTGTTGGGCGCGGACATAGTGGGGGGTGAGCTCGGCGAGCCCGAACGGCCAGCCGCTGTCGGGAATCCAGTCGCGCCGTTCGAAGTCGCCGGCGTGCAGCGCGGCGTAGCGCACGCCGATCCGCCCGTCGGCCATCTTGATCGACCAGGCGTTGGCGTTGCCTCCGATCCGCCGGTGGCGGACGGCGGAGGTGTCGAGCAACGGGTCGCCGACGATCGTCGCTTCCGCCAGCTGCTGGATCTGCCGGTCGGGCTGCTCACCTCCCGATTCGAGGACGACCACCTGTGCCCCGCGACGAGCGAGCTCGCCGGCGACGGTCAGCCCGGCCGGGCCGCTCCCGACGATGCACACCTGGGCGCGTACGAGTCCGCCGTCCTCGATCTCGCGACCATCACGAATCATGACGTCTCCCGGCGGGCAGCGGCCCGCAGCCTGCACCCAGCGCCATCGCTGAACCTACCGTCCGATGGCGGGCGCACCGCCGTCCGGCGATGACTCCCCTGCGACCCTATCGATCGGCGGAGCCCGTCGTCAGGAGCCTGATCAAGCTCGAGGTGTCCCACCGGCTGCCGCCACGGGCAACGAGCTCGGCGTAGAACTGGTCGACGAGCGCGGTCAGCGGGAGGCGGGCCCCATTGCGCGTCGCTTCGGCGAGGCAGAAGCCGAGATCCTTGCGCATCCATTCGACGGCGAAGCCGAAGTCGAACGAGTCCTCGGCCATCGTCCGCGCCCGGTTCTCCATCTGCCACGATCCGGCAGCCCCCTTGCTGATCACGTCGACGACGGCGCCGACGTCGAGTCCGGCGGCCTGGGCGAAGGCGACCCCCTCGGCGAGACCCTGGACGATCCCGGCGATGCAGATCTGGTTGACCATCTTGGTCAGCTGGCCGCTGCCGGCCGGGCCGAGCAGCTCGCAGGCGCGGGCGTAGGCGAGGAGCAGTGGCCGGGCCCGTTCGAACGTCTCCCGCTCCCCTCCGCACATCACCGTCAGTGCGCCGTTCTCGGCGCCCGCCTGCCCGCCGGACACCGGCGCGTCGAGGAACCCGACCCCGACCGCCGCCGCCGCCTCCTGCAACTCACGGGCGAGCACGGCGGAGGCGGTCGTGTGATCGACGAGCACACCGCCGGGAGCGAGCCCGGACAGCACGCCGTCGTCGCCGAGGACGACCGCTCGCACGTCGTCGTCGTTGCCGACGCAGACGAGCACGGCCTCGGCGCCCGAAGCAGCTTCCCTCGGTGTCGCCGCCCAACCGCCGCCGTTGGCCGTCACCCAGGCCTCGGACTTCGCTGCAGTCCGGTTGTAGACGGTGACTTCGTGGCCGGCCTGGGCGAGGTGACGTGCCATCGGAGCACCCATCACTCCGAGGCCGACGAACGCGATCTGTGACATGAGCGGAAGTCTGCCGAGCTGCGACCCGTTTGCCGTGGACCGCTACCCCACGATCGGGGGGTGCCCCTCTACACTCGCTCAGGACCCATGATCGATCATCTGGTGTACGCGACTCCCGACCTCGACGCCACCGTCGCCGAGTTCGTCCAGTCAACGGGGATCAAGCCCGTGCCCGGCGGCGCGCACCCGGGATTCGGTACGCGCAACTCGCTCGTCTCGCTCGGCGGCTCGACCTACCTCGAGATCGTCGGACCCGATCCGGAGCAGCCGAAGCCGTCCGTGCCCCGTCCGTTCGGGATCGACACGCTCGACCGTCCGAAGCTGATCACCTGGTGCGTCCGCCCGTACCAACCGCTGACCCAGGTGGTCGAGCGGGTCGAGGCAGCGGGCTACGACCCCGGTGAGATCGTGACGATGGCACGCACCCGCCCCGACGGCGTCGAGCTGACCTGGGAGCTGACCCTGCCCGATCTGACCACCGATTCGGGCGGGACGTTGCCGTTCTTCATCGACTGGGGACGGAGCATCCACCCGTCGTTCGCCCTCCCCGGCGGGCTCGAGTTGATGCACATCGAGCTGCGCCATCCTCGCGCCGACTGGCTGCGCGGTGTGCTCAAGGCGATCGGCGGGCTCGACAACGTCCGCGTCGTCGAAGCGGACGTCGCCGGTCTGCGCGCCCCGTTGCGCAAACTTCCGGAACCCGGCACCCTCCTCAGCCGCTCCTAGCGGCGCGCCGCTATCGGCGACAGGCGTCGGCCGTCCGGTTCATTCGGGGGTGACGTAGGCGGCGGTGATCCCACCGTCGATGATCAACGACTGGCCGGTCATCCACGACGACTCGTCGGAGGCGAGGAACAGTGCGCCGTTGGCGATCTCGGTCGGCTCCCCGAAGCGACCCATCGGGATGTGGATCAACCGGCGGTTGCGCTTGGCGTCGTCGGAGAGGAACTTGGCCAGCATCGGGGTCATGATCGGCCCGGGGCACAGCGCATTCGCCCGGATGCCCCGACGGGCGTAGACGACGGCGATCTCACGGGTCATCGCCAGCACCGCGCCCTTGGAGGCGGTGTACGCGATCTGGGGGGTCGCCGCTCCCATGTGGGCGACGAACGAGGCGACGTTGACGATCGAGCCGCCCCCGGAGGCGAGCATCGCCGGGATCGCGTGCCGGCACCCGAGCAACACGCCCTTGACGTTGATCTCCATCGTCCGGTCGTAGGTCGCCAGCGGGGTGGAGACGGGATCGTCGTCGTCGGCGAGCATCACTCCGGCGTTGTTGTAGAGCACGTGCAGCCCGCCGAAGGTCTCCACCGCGAACTCGATCGCGGCGGCGACGGACTGTTCGTCGGTGACGTCGGTGCGGACGAAGGCGGCCTCTCCGCCGGCGGCCTCGATCGACTCCACCGCCTCGTCACCGTCGGCCAGATCGGCGATCACCACCGACGCGCCCTCGGCGGCGAACCGCTCCGCCCCGACCCGCCCCAACCCGGACGACGCCCCGGTGATCACGGCGACCTTGCCACTCAGCCTGCTGCTCATCGGGCGGGCACGTTACCGCCCGGTGCGGCGTTCAGATCCGTTCGAAGTAGCGGCGCAGTTCCCAGTCGGTGACGGTGTTGTTGAACGCGATCCATTCCTGGGTCGCCATGTTCCCGAGATGGTGGTGGACCTCGTCGCCGAAGCACTGCTTGGCGACCTCGGAGCTGTTCCAGCGCTCGATCGCGTCGGCGATGTTCCAGGGGATGCGCGGCAGATCGGTCGCCTCATAGCCGTTGCCGAGAAACGGGGGCGGAGGTTCGATCTGCTGCTCGATCCCGTACAACCCGCCGGCGATCGTCCCGGCGAAGGCGAAGTAGCTGTTGGCGTCGGAGCCGGGGATCCGGCACTCGATCCGGCTGCCCGAGCCGTGGCCCACCTTGCGGTAGCCGAGGGTGCGGTTGTCGAGACCCCAACCGATCCCGGTCGGCGCCCACGAACCGGGCTGGAACCGCTTGTAGGAGTTGATCGTCGGCGCCCACAGCAAGGCGAAGTCGGCAGCGGTGGCGAGCAGCCCACCGAGCCACCACCGGAACACCTGTGGCATCCCATGGTGCTCGTCGCCGGCATCGTGGTCGTTGCCGCCGAACGCCGCTGAGGTCCCGTCGAGGCTCCACAGGCTCGAATGGATGTGGCAGGACGAGCCGGTGTCGTCCCAGGCGTACTTGGCCATGAACGAGATCGACCGGCCGTTGAGCGCAGCGATCTCCTTCGCTGCGTTCTTGTAGATCGTGTTCCGGTCGGCCATCTCGACCGCAGCGGCGTAGTCGAGGTTGATCTCGTGCTGTCCCCGTCCGGCCTCGCCCTTGGAGAACTCGACCGGGACCCCGCTGGCCTCCAGCCCGCGGCGGATCTGGCCGATGAGGTACTCGTCCTTGGTCGTCTGCAGGACGTGGTAGTCCTCGAGCCACGGCGAGTGCGGTTCCAGCCCCCGGTAGCCCTTGGCATGGGCTTCCTCGTAGGTGTCGCGGAACAGGTAGAACTCGATCTCCGAGCCGATCATCGGCAGATATCCGGCGTCGGCGGCGCGCTCGAACCTGGCGCTGGAGGATCCGCCGCGGCGAGACCTCGATCGGCGCGCCGGTGTCGGTGTCGAACAGGTCGCAGAGCACCATCGCCGTCCGCTCGACCCAGGGCACGAGCCGGATCGTGCTGTCGTCGGCGACCGCCCGCATGTCGCCGTAGCCGAGGTCGTAGCTGGCGAAGCGGTAGCCGGGGACGGGGTTGTTGTCGATGTCGGTGGCGATCAGGTAGTTGCAGTTCTCCGTGCCCTGCGGCCCGGAGACGTGCTCGAGGTAGAACCTCCCGGTCGTCCGCTTGCCGACCAGCCGACCCTGGAGGTCGGCGAAGACCATCAACACGGTGTCGATCGTCCCCTCGTCGATCATTGCGGCGAGCTGATCGGCACTGACGTGACGGCGGGAACCCATGGGCGGCGATGGTACCCACCACCCGCTGTCCGCCCTGCCGGAGGGCGCAGCGACTACTTCTTCTTCGGAACGGCTTCCTTCGGCGGCTTGAGCACGCCGTGGGCGAGGGCATCGTCGAGGTACCGCTCCGCTTCCTCGGCGCTGACCTTCAGCGTGGGAGCGATCTCGGAGATCAGGTTGATCCGGGCCCGCTCGTACATCGTCCGTTCCGCTGCCGACAGCGCAGCGTCGCGGTTGCGCGCTGCGAGATTTCGGACGACTTCGGCGACCTGGTAGACGTCGCCGGACTTCAGCTTCTCCTGGTGGTTCTTGAACCGCCGCGACCAGTTCGACGGGACGCGCGGGTCCGGCTTGGAGAGCACCGCCACCAGATCTTCGAGCTCGTCGGCGTTGACCGGCGGGCGGACACCGACCTCCTCGACCTTGCCGACCGGCACCGAGAGCGTCATCTCGTTGATCACCGTCTTGAGGATCAGGTACTCGGCGGTTTCGCCGAAGACGACCATCTTCTTCGTCCCTTGCACGATGCAGGCACCGTGCTGGGGATAGATGACCGTGTCACCCTTCTTGAACTTCAAACTCGGACCTCGCGGCGCTCGGAGAGTTCGGCGGTCTGGCAGACCGAACGGTCGTCCAGGCTAGGGGCCACGGAGCGCGTTTTACGCATTTGCCCGGCGACGCGGCCGCTGCCGGGAGAAGAACTCGCAGCAGGCGCGATCAGCGGGGACGCCGGAGGAAGCCTCTGAGCACCACTGCGCCGATCCCGCCGACGACGGCGACGACGACGACGGCGATCAGCACCCCGACCGCGCCCTGTTCGCCGTCGTCATCGGCGGCAGCGGCGGCATCATCGGACTCGATCACCGTCGACGGGATCGGTGTGCTCGTCGCCGGCGCGGTCGTCGATGGGTCGGCGGTGGCCGACGTCGACACGCGCGCTGCCGGCCGGGCTCGGCGGCGGCGCTGTCGTCAGCGCCGTCGAGGTCGTCGAGATCGGCGCAGCGGTGGTCGTCGTCGCGCCGTTGTCGACATCGACGATCGCCACCAGCTGGTCGCGTCCCGGGGCGTCGAGCGGTACCTCGTCGATCGTGCGAGCCAGCTCGTAGCCGTCGGGGAGGACGAGCAGACGCGGCGCGGGGAAGTCGCTCGCCGGGTCGCCGCTGATCCAGGCCAACTCCTCGCCGTTCTCGCAGCGCTGCACGGCCGGGAAGGTGAGCAGCGTGCCGGGGTCGGCGGCGACGGTGAACTCGACCGGGAATGCTCCGTGTTCGTCGGCGGGCAGGGTCCCGCCAGCCCACTCGAGCACGGTGTTGCCGTCGCCGTCCGGGGTGCTCGTCGCCGTCCACCCGTCGACGTCTTCGGCGATGGCGTCGGGGAACGGGGCGCGGATCAGCACGCTCACCGTCGGCGAGCCGTCGCAACCATGGGTCGGCTCGAGCGTCACCGTCGCCGTCGTCCCGGTGGGCACGGCGACGACGTCGGCTTCGGTATGGGCACGTGCAGCCGATCCGCCGGCGACGACGAGGACCGTCGTTGCGGCGGCGACTGCGAGGAAACGGGTGGAGGTCATCGTCGATCAGGTCGTTCTGCGAGCGTCCGAAGTTCCGCCGACGGTAACCGGCGGCGTGGTCCCGCCCGCACCGTCGCGGGCGGTCCTCAGTAGCCTCGGAAGCGCATGCGCACCGCGTCGGGGTCGTCCGTGATCGAGAACACCTTCGTCGACGACCTGCCCGAGCTGGTCGTCAGCTGGACTGCAGCCGCCCCGCCGGCACCGCGCCTGCTCGTGCTCAACACCGCCCTCGCCGAGGAGCTCGGGCTCGACCCCACCTGGCTGGCGACGGCCGAGGGGGTCGCCGTACTGGTCGGCGCGACCGTGCCGGAGGGAGCCGCGCCGGTGGCGATGGGCTATGCCGGTCACCAGTTCGGCGGGTACTCGCCACGGCTCGGCGACGGCCGGGCGCTGCTCGTCGGCGAGTTGCTCGACCACCGCGGGCAGCGGCGCGATCTGCACCTCAAGGGCTCGGGGCGGACCCCGTTCGCCCGCGGCGGGGACGGCAAGGCTGCCGTCGGACCGATGCTGCGGGAGTACCTGATCAGCGAGGCGATGGCTGCCCTCGGCATCCCGACGACCCGTGCGCTGGCCGTCGTCGCCACCGGCGAGCAGGTCGTGCGCGAGACGCTGCTGCCCGGGGCGGTGCTCACCCGTGTCGCCGCCAGCCATCTCCGGGTCGGCACGTTCCAGTACGCAGCGAACACCGGTGGACCGGAGCTGGTTCGGCGGCTCGCCGACCACGCCATCGCCCGTCACCATCGGCAGGCCGCAGCGGCGCCCCAGCCGTACCTCGCACTGCTGCAGTCGGTCGCCCAGGTCCAGGCCGAGCTGATCGCCCGCTGGATGCTGGTCGGCTTCGTCCACGGGGTGATGAACACCGACAACATGACCATCTCCGGCGAGTCGATCGATTACGGCCCGTGTGCCTTCGTCGATCGCTTCGACCCGGCGGCGGTGTTCAGCTCGATCGACCACGGCGGTCGCTACGCCTACCGCAACCAGCCGGCGATCGGCCAGTGGAACCTCGCCCGGCTGGCCGAGACGTTGCTCCCGCTGATCGACGACGACTCGGACCGTGCCGTCGAACGGGCGACGGCGGTGCTCGCCGACTACGTCGAAATCTACGAGCGGGAGTGGCTCGCCGGGATGCGGGCCAAGCTCGGCCTGCGCACGGCACAGGACGACGACCGGCAGCTGGCCGAGGAGCTGCTCGGCGCGCTGCACCACCAACAGCTCGACTACACCGGCTCGTTCCGCTCGCTCAGCGGTCTGCTCACCGACCGAGCCCAGCCCTCGGTGAAGAGGGCCGGCGATGCGCAGCTGCCCGACGCCTGGGTGGCTGCGTGGCGGGAGCGGCTGGCCGTCGAACGGACCAGCCCCGGCGAGGCTGCGGCGGCGATGGATGCGGTCAACCCGATCTACGTCCCGCGCAACCAGCTGGTCGAGGACGCGTTGACCCACGCCTCCGATGAGGGCGACCTCGAGCCGTTCCACCGCCTGCTGTCGGCGGTGACCGATCCGTTCGTCGAGCGCGACGGCCTCGAGCCGTTCGCCCAGCCGGCGCCCCCCGGCTCCGGGCCGTACCGGACGTTCTGCGGCACCTGATCGCAGCGTCGCCGAGCAGGCGACGCGGACCCGACGGAAGCCCGCATACGGCCCGGTCCTCCCCGGCCGCCCGATCGTCCCGATCCGAGCGGGGCGGCGACCAGCGGCCAGGATGGCGCGGTGCCTCGACCGGACCAGCGCCGCTGTCCCGTTGCGGCGACCGGATGACCGCCCCTGGCCGGAGCGACGAGCTCCGTGACGCTCCCCCGCAGGGCACGACCGGCGGCTCGTGGCCGATGCTCGTGCTCGCCTGGCTCGCCTACTTCTACTTCGGGGCGATGGCGGCCTCGTTCGCACCGACCCTGCTCCGGATCCAGGACGATCTCGGGCTGTCCGGCGCCCAATCGGGACTGCTGCTCGCCGCCTACCCGTTCGCCTACGTGCTGCTCTCGTTCTGGGTCGGGACCAAGGGCGACCGGCTCGGCGTGCGCCTGTTCACCGCCCTCGGGCTGCTCGTCCTGGCCGGCTCGATGCTGTTGCGGGCCACCGCCCACTCGTTTCCCCACATGCTGTTCGCCGCCCTCCTGCTCGGGGTCGGCGGCCCGGTGATCTCGACGGTGCTCCCCCGGTTGGTCTCGACCTGGTTCAGCGGGGCCACTCGCCGGCTCGCCGTCAGCATCTACGTCACCGGTCCGGTGCTCGGCGGCGGGGTGGTGCTGACCGTCACGCCGCTGCTGCTCGATGCGTTCGGGTCGTGGCGAGGGGTGTTCGCCGTCTACGGGCTGTTCGGCGGAGCGGTCGCCGCCGTCTGGCTGGTGGCGACCGGGCTGATCGAACGGCTGCACCGTCCGCCGGCCGCCGCCGTCGAGTCGCCGGCGATGCTCGACTCGGCCGGGGCCGTCCAACCGGTGTGGCGCAAGGCCTCGGTGTGGGCGGTTGCGCTCGGCGGGATCGCGATGTTCGCCGTCGGACAGGGGTTCTCCAGCTGGCTGCCGAGCATTCTCGAAGCCGATGGCGCATCCCCGACCCGGGCTTCGTTGTGGGCGAGCCTGGCGCGCTACGCCGCGCTGCCGGGAAGCATCGGCACTCGGCTGGCTGGCGAGCCGGGTGCCGACGCTGCGGCGCGTCCCGATGTTGCTGGTGATGTTCGTGGTGACCAGTGCCAGCGTGCTGACCGTGCTCAGCGGCGACAGCTCGCTGACGTTGGTCGCGTTGCTCGTCCAGGGATTCGTCAACGGAGCGACCCTGCCGCTGCTGCTCGGACTGTTGATCGACCTGCCCGACGTCGCCCCGAGTCAGACCGGATCGGCCGCCGGTCTGTTCTTCACCGTCGGCCAGTCGGCCGGTGCGCTGGCGCCGACGGCCACCGGCGCGCTGCACGACCTGACCGGCAGCTACGACGCCGGGATCGTGATGGTCGCGGTCCTGCTCTTGGTCGCGATGTTCCCCGTCTGGCGGATCCCCGAGCAGATCGCGCCGCGTCCCACCGGCTGAGGGCTTCGACCGACCGATCGTCGTCCGCGATGTTCGTGCGGCACTAACGTCACCAGCAGGCCCAGGAATCAGGGTCGGTCGGATCGGCACAGCGACAGGACGAGTGGACGACTTCCGGGCAGCACGACCAGTCAGCAGGCAGATGCCCGCGCAGACGTCGTCCACGGCGCAGCCGAGCGGATCGGCTCGGATCGTCTCGGTGCGGCTGCTCGGTCAGGTCGACCTGCTGACGGCATCGGGCGAGGCGGTCGGGATCCCGAGCGTCGCCCAGCGCCGGTTGCTCGCCCTGCTGGCGATCCACGGCGGGCGCACCGTTCGCTCGGAGTTCCTCGCCGAGACGATCGGGGTCAGCCCCGGAGCGCTTCGCAAGGTGGTCTCGCGAGTGCGTCAGCTCGTCGGCGACGACGCGTTGCGGACCGACCGGGTCGGCTACGCGCTGACACCTCGAGGTCGACAGCGAGCGCTTTGCCGAGGCATTGCGCACGGCCCGCGGTCACCCGGAACGGATCGACGCACTCGAGCGGGCGCTGGCCGCCTGGCGTGGCGAGGCGCTCGACGAGTTCGCCGCCGAGCCGTGGGCCCAGGGCGAGTCGGCCCGGCTCGAGGAGCTGCGCAGCGCCGGGGTCGAGGAACTGGCCGGGTTGTTGATCGACGCCGACCGGCCGACCGAGGCGATCGCCGAGCTCGAACGCCAGATCGCCCGTCGGCCGCTCGCCGATCGGCCGAGGTTGCTGTTGCTGCGAGCCCTCGCCGCCGCCGGACGGCGAACCGAGGCGTTGCGCAGCTACCAGGCGTACCGGAGTTACCTCGCCGAGGCGGTCGGCACCGAGCCCGGTCCCGAGCTGCGCGCCGCCGAACGGCGGATCGCGCTCGACGGCGGGAGCAGCTCGGGCGACCTCGGCCCGGTCGAGGGAGTCGCCGCGAATCGGGTCGTGGGTCGCGTCGGCGGCGGGCGCGGGCGCGGGGCTGAGCTGCCGATCCCGGCGACGCGTTGGATCGGTGCCGGTGAGACCCTCGCCAGGCTCGCCGAGGAGATCACCTCGGCGAGGGTCGTCACCTTGATCGGACCGGGCGGGGTCGGCAAGACGCGGCCGGCGATCGAGATCGGCCGGACGATCGCCGACCGGTTCGCCGATGGCGTCTGGCTCGCCGAACTGGCCACGATCGCCGAGCCGGAGCAGGTCGCCGATGCCGTCGCCTCGACACTCGGCTGCCCGACGCAGGCCGGGCTGTCGGTGCGCGAGTCGATCGTCGATCGGCTGCGCGGCCGGCACCTGCTGCTCGTGCTCGACAACTGCGAGCACGTGATCGCCGCGGCCGCCGAGCTCGTCCGGGCGATCGTCGCCGGCAGTGCCTCGGTGACCGTGC
Organism: uncultured Actinomycetes bacterium; assembly: GCA_963754705.1. GTDB lineage: Bacteria > Actinomycetota > Acidimicrobiia > Acidimicrobiales > Ilumatobacteraceae > JAWKHV01. The sequence continues at coordinate 103,074 of CAVWGZ010000004.1, forward strand.
TGGCGACCAGCCGCGAGCCGCTGCGGGTCCGCGGTGAACGGGTCCTCGCAGTCGCCCCGCTGACCGTCGCCGACGGCGTCGAGTTGTTCCGCGAACGGGCTCACGCCGCCGACGACTCGCTCCGGTTCAGCGCCGATGACCTGCGTGCGATCGCGTCGATCTGTGAACAGCTCGACGGGATCCCGTTGGCGCTCGAGCTGGCCGCAGCGCGGGCGCGCTCGCTGGCACCGACCGACCTGCTCGATCGGCTCGGACATCGGTTCCGGTTGCTCGGTGGTGCGCGCGACGGGCTCAGCCATCAGCGGACGCTGCGCGACACCGTCGAGTGGTCCTACCGCCTGCTCAGCAGTGAGGAGCAACTGCTCTTCGACCGGCTGGCGGTCTTCGCCGGGTCGTTCGATCTGGTCGCGGTCGAGCGGATCTGCGGCTCCCCGCCGTTCGAGCCGGACGCGGTCGGCGAGTTGCTCGCCGCGCTCGTCGACAAGTCGATGGTCGTCGTCGAGCGGGGATCGTCGGCCACCCGCTACCGGCTGCTCGAGACGCTCCGCCAGTTCGGCGAGGAACATCTCGCCCGCCGGCGACAGAGCGCGGCGACCAGCTTCCGTCATCTCTGCCACTACCTCGACGTCGCCGAGCACACCCACCAGCGATGGTTCAGCCCGCAGCAACTCGAGGCAGACGCGCGTTACGACCTCGAGTGGGACAACCTGCGGGCGGCGCACTCGTTCGCCATCGCCACCCACGACCGACCGCGCGCCGCACGGCTGTTGGAGGCGACGATCGGCCACAGCCAGTACCGGATGCGCGGCGAGCACGGCGCCTGGTGTCTGGCGGCGAGCGCACTGTCGACCCCCGACGAACCGATCTCGCCGGTCGTCCTCGGCTGGGCCGGCTGGTGGTCGATGGTCGCCGGCGAGCACGCCCGCTCGCTCGAGCTGACCACCGAAGCGCTGCGCTCGCCCGGCCCGCCGGACGATCCGGGGACCGCCCTGTGCCGCAGCGTCGCGGCCTTCGCCTTGTGGTCCTCCGGCAAACGGGCGGAGGCGGCGACCCTCGTCGAGCAGCTCGAGGCGACGCTCGAACTGCTCGACCCGTGGTACGAGTACACCGCTCAGCGAGCGCTGTTCTCGTTCTCCGTCGGACCCCAGTTCGGTGTCCGGGCGACCCGGATCGCGGCGCTGACCGAAGGGATCGGGGCGATCTCGCTGATCGCCTCCGCCCGGTTCTACCAAGGCTCGGCGGCGACGTATTCGGGCGAGGAGGCCGATGCGCTGATCGCCGCCGACCTGCACCAGCAGGGAATCGATCTCGCCCGATCGGCCGGTGCCGAGTTCTCCGAGTGCCAGAACATGCAGGGACTGCTGGAGGCGATGCGCGGTCTCGGGGACCGGCGACATCGTCGGGGTCTGCCTCGTCGCCCTCCGGCGGATGTACGACCTGCGCTACTGGCTGTACTTCTGGCGGGTCGCCGACATCGCCGCCTGGCTGCTCGCCCGTAGCCGGCGGTACGAGGAGGCGTCGATGGTGCTCGCTCACCTCGAGGCGAACGCGCCCCCGTGGCAGAGCGAGCCGCGCGCCTCGACGAGGGCGATGCTCGCCGAGCGGACGACCGCAGCGAGCCGTCCGACCGTCGCCGCGCCGAGCGACCGAGAAGGCATCGTCCGCCTGCTGTTGTCGTCGCTCGACGGCCTGACCCTCCCACCGGTGCTGCGACAGGTCGCCGGCTGATCGCTTGCCAGAAAGGGATCTAGCGTGATACTTTCGGGCGATGGATCCTTCCCTCGCTCTCGCCGCACCGCGCTCGCACGCCGAAGCAGAGGCGGCGATGGCGATCACCCCGCTCGCAGGGCGGATCGGGGCGCGGATCGCCGTCGAGCTCGACCGGTTGTTGGACGACGAGGCGATGCAGTCCGAGCTGCGCGGCCACCCTGCATCACCATGTGGTGATCGTCCTTCCTGCGCTCGATCCGACGCCGGAGCAGCACGTCGCCCTCGGCCGGCTGTTCGGCCCGTTGCAGCCGTGCGAGTCGTACAACCAGCCGCACCCCCAGTCGAACGACATCACCGTGTTCGACAGCACCGGTGGCTATCGCGCCGATCACTGGCACAGCGACGCCACGTGGCGACGGGAGGTGCCGATGGGCGCAGCGTTGTGCATGCGGGTGCTGCCGGCCGTCGGCGGGGACACGGTGTTCGCCAACTGCTACGCGGCCTACGAGACGTTGTCGAACGGGATGAAGCGGCTGCTCGAAGGTCGGCGGGCGCTACATGAGATCGGGCCCGGCGACGCGTCGGAGCATCCGATCGTGATCGAGCATCCGATCACCGGTCGTCCGGTGCTGTTCGTCAACCGGATCTTCACCCGCTCGATCACCAATCTGCCGCAGGAGGAATCGGAGGCGCTGCTTCCCTTCCTGATCCGCCACGTCACCCGCCCCGAGTTCACCTACCGGCACAGCTGGGAACAGGGCGACGTCGTCATCTGGGACAACTGGGCGGCGCAGCACTATGCGATCTTCGACTACACCGAGCGGCGGGTCACCGACCGGGTGGCCTTCGCCGGACGGGCGCTGAGCGCGGCGCGATCATGATCGACCCAGGCTGGACCATCCTGGCGATGACCCTCGGCAGACTGGAACGGCTCAACGAGTCGTTCGTCGGCGAGGTCTGTCAGCGACACGGGGTCACGCCCGCCGAGCTGCGGGTGTTGGCGATGCTTCGCCACGGGCGGACCCCGCAGGACCCGGCCGACGGTGATCGCCCGCTACGTCGTGCAGACGTCGGGCGGGCTGACCGCCACCCTCCGCCGACTCGAGGACACCGGACGGATCACCCGCCTCGATGATCCCGACGATCGCCGAGGACGGCTGGTCGCGCTGACCGCGACCGGGACCGCGTTCTACGACCAACTCCTCGGCGAGCTCACCGAGCGCTACGCCAAGGCGCTCGACACGGTCGACATCGAACAGACCACCGCGACCGTTCGCCGGTTGATCGACGCGTTCGAACGCTTCGGCAACCGGCCGACGACCGGCGGCTGGCAGCTCACCGACGAACTCAGCAAGGACCACCGATGACGATCACCCGCCGTACCTCAGTTGCGCTGCTCGCCGTCCTCGCCGTTGGGCCGGCGGCCTGCAGCAGCGGCTCGAGCACGACCACCGAGACCTCCACCACGGAGACAGCGAGCACCGCCGGCAGCGCACCCGCAGCGCCGATCACGACCGTCCCTGCAACCACTGCGGCGACGACGCCGACGACGGTCGCCGTGACCTCGACCAGCGAGGCAGAGCCGGTCGGCCCGCAGCCGCCGCCGGTCAACCCGTTCCTGGCCGACTCGGCGGTGCCGATCGGCCACGGCAACGCGGCGCAGACCGACTCGATGACCATCGCCGGACCGACCGGGCCGACGCGCACCCTGGCCGCCGACGACCTGACCTACCAGCACCTCGGGCCGGCCCACTTCGGCATCGCCATCTCGCCGCCGTACCCCGACGGGCGGCGGGTGATCTGGAGCAACGGCGGCGACCGGATCAGCAAGCTCGACCACGACACGCTCGAGGTGATCGACGAGCTGCCGATCCCGGGCCGGGACCTGCTGACGGCGGAGCAGGCCGACGGCGACATCGCTGAGCTCGACCGGCTGGAGGGCTCCGAGCTGGCCGACGCCGGGATCGCGCTCGCCGCCCGCGACCTCGCCGGGTTCGCGGGCGTCTACTACCTCCTGGACGCCGACAACACGCTGTTCGTCGGCGGGGCCGACTCGGTCATCGCCTACCGGGACGTCGAGCCCGGGGACGCGGACTCGGACGATCGAGGTGAGCGACGAATGGCCCCGCCCGGCGGAGGTCGGCGGCGACTTCGTCGGGCGCCAACCTGACCTTCGACGGTCGGCTCGTGATGGTCACCAACGAGGGCTGGGTCGTCGTGGTCGACCGCGACTTCCGTGAGTACGACGCGATCCAGCTCCCCGGGGCCGAGGCCGCACCCGCTCACAACGCCCGCCTGCTCGCCGAGGGCTACCGGGCGGGGACCGGCGACTGGGTGCGCAACAGCGCCGCGGTCGACGAGGACGGCGGCATCTACGTCCCGTCGCTCGACGAGATGCACAAGGTCGTCTGGGACGGCGAGCGGCTCTCGACCGACCCGGCCGACGGCGCGTGGTCGGAGCCGTACTCGAACAGCACGGGCCTCGGACTCGGGGCGACGCCGACCCTGATGGGCTTCGGCGACGAGGACCGCTTCGTCGTCGATCACCGACGGCGACGACGTGATGAACGTCGTCCTGTACTGGCGCGACGAGGTGCCCGGACGGCTGGGAGCCGCCGGCCGGCGCGGGCAGTGACCGGCGGATCGCCGGGATCGCCCGGGCCGACATGGGCGACGACGACATCGGCCGATCGGTGCAGACCGAGCAGTCGGTCGTCGTCGGCGGCTACGGCGCCCTCGTCGTGAACAACGACCCGGCGACGGTCCCGGCGGGCCTGCCCGGCAGCCGGCCGTCCGGGTGCTGGCGGGCTACGCCGGCCGGCAGACCCGGCGTTCACCCCCCACGGGATCCAGAGGTTCGAGTGGGACCCCGCGTCGCGGATCGTTCGCGGAGTCCTGGGTGACCGACGAGATGCATCGTCGGCCAACGCCGTGCCGATCGTCTCGGTCCCGGCGGACGTCGTGTACACCGTCGGGGCCCGGGACGGGCAGTGGACGCTGGAGGGCGTCGACTGGGAGACCGGGGAGCTCCGCGTTCCACTGGGTGACGGGGTCGACCCGCTACAACACCCTGTTCTCGGGCATCAACGTCGACGAGGACGGCCGGATCGTCCACACGACCATGTTCGGGATCGTCCGCTACCTCTGACATCTGGTCGAAGCCGGCACCTGCCGGCGCTGCCGGGCGATCAGCCGGGAGGTGGGCGTTGGGCAACGAGCTGCGCCATGCCCTCGCGCCAGCCCGTCGGCGACGGCCCGATCAGCTGATGCAGCTTGGTCGTCGCTCGCTCATGCGCCGCTAGGGCCGCCACGAGGGCGGACCTCGCCCGTCGGGCGGACCGTCCGGTCAGTCGAGCGTGAGCAGCGTGGCCGTCGCGGTCGTCCGCCGGTCGTTGGTCAGCTGCAGCCAACCGTCGCTGTCGCGGCGGGAGTCGTTGTTCGTGCAACTCTGCCGGTCGTTCGGAAAGTTGGTGCGCAGCGAGCGGATCCGATGCCTCGCCTGGCGTGACTCGTCGGCGAGCTCGAGGTCGGACCATCGCACGGCGGTGGTCGGCGCGTCGCACGGGGCGAAGATCTCCATCCAGACGACGAACCCGTCGAGCCGATCACCGCCGGCGTCGAGCTCACGGATCACCGTCCGCTCACCGGTCGAGATGTCGGTCACCGTCGACCGCCACCCGCGGTCGGCGCGAGCGATCGTGAACCGGTAGCCGATCCCCGCGCGCCAGGGGTAGTTGCGGGTGTTCTCGTCGCCGGGGATCCCGGGCAGTGCCGAGTGCGACCCGTCGAGGACACTGTGGACGTCGGCGGCGGCGCGATAGCCGCCCCAGTTCACCGCTCGACTGGCGGGGTGGCGGGGGTTCCACTGCAGGCCGGTGTGGGCGGCACCGAGGGTCGCGCCGGTCGAGTCGGTGAACGACGCCTGCAGCGCCCAGAAGTAGAGCTCGGCAACGGTCGGCTCGGTGAGGACCTCGAGCGTCGCCGACACCTCCCGCCATGGTCCCTGCGGGACATCGTGGAACCAGAGATGAGCCGACGTCGGCCCCTGGCGTCGCGGCGCGGCCGCCCCCCGGCGACCGAACCCGAACCATGAACGCATCGGCTGCACTCTGCCAGCTGAGACCGAGAACTGCGCCCGGACGATCGGTGATCTGAGCACGGCGCAGCGACGAAACGCGTGTGTCGTCCCAACGAAGGAGCACACGATGATCGTCGTCCGGTTCAAGGTGCAAGCTCGACCAGGCGAGGCAGATGCGGTGCGCGCCGCGCTCGACCGTGTCGTCGCCCCCAGTCGGGCGCTACCCGGTGTCGTCTCGTTCGACATCGGGCGCGACGTCACCGACCCCGATGCGTTCATCGCCACCGAGGTGTTCGACGACCGGGAGGCACTCGATCGTCAGGAGTCGCTCCCGGAGGTCGCGGCGGCGATGAGCGTGTTCGAAACCGCGCTCGCCGGCGAACCGGAGGCAACCATCTTCGAGGTCGCGTCGTCAGCCCCGTGGGGCTGAGTCGACCACTCCGGCTCGAATCTTGACCCAACCTTGAGCAGATCTAGACTCGAACACCTGTTCGAGCGTGTAGTCTTCGCTCATGGCAACCGGCGTCGCGATCACTGAGTTCGCTCGACTCGACGGGCGTGCCGCGGAGGCGGAGCTGTGGCGGCTCGAACAGCAGCGGCGCCGGCTCGAGCATCGGATCACCGCACTGATCGCAGCGGTCGACCGCTCGGGCGTCTACGAGGAGGACGGCCACCGCAGCGTCAAGCACTGGTCGATCGGGATCACCCACTGGACTCCGATCGAGGCCGCCGCTCGGCTGCGCTGCGCGCGGATGCTGCGCGATCTGCCTGCGGTCGCCGATGCCTTCGCAGCCGGCGAGCTGCCCGTCGCCCATGCGCAGGCAATCGCCAACACCGTGGTCCAACCCGCGGGTCCGAGCTGCGCTCCCCGAGCACAGCGAGCTGCTCGTCGGCTACGCGACGTCGATGCGGTTCGAGGACTTTCAGATCGTGCTCCGCCGATGGGAAGCAAACGCCGACAGCGACGGCGCCCACCGCCGCCACCGCGACGCCGATGCCGGCCGCGACGCACGCATCGACCAGGTCGGCGACGAGTTCGTGCTCAACGCCAACGTCGGCACCGCCCAGGGAGCGATCCTGGCCAAGATCTTCGAAGCGTTCAACAACGCCGAGTTCGCCACCGACCGCACCCACGCCGGCCCCGGCGAACCGCTGCCTCGGACCGCCGCCCAGCGCCGCGCCGATGCCTTGTTCAACATCTTCCAAGCCGCAGCCGGCAACGGTCGCGGGATCGACGTCACGATCAACCTCAACATCGACGCCGACACCTTCGACGACCAAGTCCGCCGGGCCGCCGGCGCAACGACCCCACCGTCGGATCCCTCGACGTGGACCACCCGCCGATGCGAGACCACCGACGGCATCCCGATCGACCCCGCCGAAGATGCTGGCGATGGCGGCCGTGGGGTGGATCCGCCGGCGGGTGATCGACGCCAACGGGGTGACCACCGACCTCGGACGACGCCGCCGTTGCTTCACCGGCGCAGCACGCGAGGCTCTCCATCTCGGAGAGCACCGCTGCGCCTGGAACGGATGCACCATCAGCGCTGCGTTCACCGAGGCCGACCACACCGACGATTTCCGTCGTGGGGGCGCGACCGCCCCCGACAACGGCGGGCTGCTCTGCCCACACCACAACCGCTACAAGAACCACGGCTATCGCCTCACCCGCCACCCCAACGGCAGCTGGACCACCCACCGCCCCGACGGCACCCGACTCGGCCGACCCCCCGATCCACCACCGCTCAACGTTCCTTCAACAACGCGACCGTGCCTGATCCTGTCGGGCACCTCCATCGTCCTCGATCGTTGCGACGAAACTCGCCCGCGGCTGTTCAATCTTGCCCAGAACAGCAAGCGTAGTGCTTGCAATAGTTAGCGTTTCCCGTTATCCTCGACCACAACGGAGCGCCGACGTCGGCGCCGTCTGATCGAGGAGATCGACATGGCAACCCCCACCGCCAACACTGCCCGCACCGCCAAGAAGTCGGCCACCAAGAAGGCCGCCGCCGAGCCGTCGCTGGTCGACACCGTGACCGAGGCAGTGTCCGACACCGTCTCTGGTGCGAGTGAGCGCTTCGAGGATGCGTTCGAGACCGCCGTCAAGTTCGCTCGCGATGCGGCCCACACGTACATCGGTGTCGGCCTGGTCGTGCAGGAGCGCATCGCCCGTCGCGACTTCACCAGCATGATGAGCTACGGGGAGTTCGTCGATCAGGCCAAGACGAAGGGGCACGACCGGATGGTCGAGATCCGTAGCCGCGTCGAGCCGTACGCCAAGATGGTCACCGATCGCTTCGAGCCGATCACCGCCCGCCTCGAGTCCACCCTGCCCAAGCCGGTCAAGGACGTCGTCGATGCCAGCCGCGACCGCGTCCGCGACCTGCTCGCAGTCTGATCACGCAACGTTTGACCCGGCGGCGCGAGACGATCTGCATCGTCTCGCGCCCCGGCCGCTTAGGCCTTCTTGCGTGACCGCTTTGCTCGCGCCGGCTTGGCCCCGCCCATCGCCTGATCGTAGGCGTCGACGATCGCGGTGGCGATCCGCCCGCGTTCGGACACCGTGAAACCGTTGGCCCCGGCCCAGGCACGAACGTCACCGAGGTCGCCTCGAGACGCAGCACGAGCCGGCTTGGTGGCCTTCTTCGCCGACTTCGTCGTCGATTTCAAGAATGGGCTGACCGCTGCGTCGAGTTCGCCGCGATGATTCGCGCAGACGTCGAGAGTTGCCGTCTTGGAACCGACCGAGATGGTGACACTCGAGGCCGGCTCTTCGCCGCACAGGTCGCACGAGGTAATGGTGATGGTTTTCGTGGCCATGAGGTCAGGCCCTTCCGGTGAAAGTGTTCTCGGGGAGCGGACTCGGAGAGCGTAGAGGTGTTCTCGACGAAAAGGACCGCCTCCGTCCGGCGACCGTCCGGGTGAGACCTCAGGCTGGCAGGTGCAGCATCGGCTTGCGCGTCTGGCGACCCCCGCAGTGGAGATCGGGTACGGTCCGCAATCGGGGGAAGACCTGACGCCGAAAGGCGAGCAGAACAGCACGAGGAGTTCGCCGTGGAGGACCACACCTACGCCATTACGCATATCGTCGGGACATCGACCGAAAGCATCGACGCTGCGATCAAGAATGGGATCAAGAAGGCTTCGGAGAGCCTGCGCAACCTTGCCTGGTTCGAGGTTTCCGAAATTCGCGGCGATCTCGGGCACTCGGCTGACGTGCAGCACTACCAGGTCACCTTGAAGATCGGATTCAGGTATGACAGCTGACCGATCGTCGGCTGCCGCAGCGTCGGCTGCACGAGGAGACATCGACACAGAGGCCGTCCTCGGGGTGCTCAACTCCATCGTCGAACTCGAACTCGCCGGCGTGGTCCGCTATACGCAGTACTCGCTGATGGTGTTCGGTCATGCGCGAATCCCGATCGTCGGTTGGATGCGGCAGCAGGCTGCCGAATCGCTCGACCATGCCGTGCAGGCAGGCGAAGAGGTCACCACCCTCGGAGGGAAGGTGTCGCTGAACATCGGCGAGTTGGTGGGGACGCACCACTCGAGCGTCGACGCAATGATGGGAGAGATGCTGCTTCACGAGCGCTCCGGCATCGAGCTCTACTACGCCTTGCACGAGCTCACGGCCGGACGCCACATCCCGCTCGAGGAGTTCTCGCGGCAGATGATCCGCAACGAGGAACTCCACGTCGCCGAGATCGAAGAGGTGTCGCGCACGCGCGGCGACGCCTGACGACGGAACGGGCATGCCCCACCACGAGATCGACGGCGTCCCCATCTGGTACGAGGAGCACGGCGACCCGACGGGACCACCGCTCGTCGCCCTGCACGGCGGCATCCTCACGTTCCACCGCAGCTTCGACGACGTCCTTCCCTGGCTCGGCGAGCGCCGCCGCATCATCGGCGTCGAGCTCCAGGGTCACGGCCACACGCCCGACACCGGACACGCGATGTCGATCGAGCGGTTCGCCGACGACGTCGCCGAGTTGATCGAGCAGGTCGCCGGCGGAGGACCTGTCGACGTGTGGGGCTACAGCCTGGGAGCGCTCACTGCAACGAGCCTCGCCATGCGCCACCCGGCCACGGTCCGCCGCCTCGTGCTCGCTGCCTCGAACATCCGCCCCGACGGCTATCACCCCGAGATCACGGCACCCGAGCAGGACGACCCGCGCCTACCGACCGAGGAGGAGTTCGCCACCTGGAAAGCCGACTACGACGCGGTCGCACCAGATCCGGACGGCCTCTTACCGTTCCTCGAGCGTCTGCAGCCGGTGGTCCACGAGTTCGTTGGCTGGACCGCCGAGGAGATCCGCTCGATCACCGCCTCGACCTTGCTCGTGATCGGCGATCAGGATTTCGTTCGCCTCGACCACGCGGCCGAAATGCTCGGTCTCTTTCACGATTGTCGGCTCGCCGTCCTGCCCGCCACGCGTCACACCGAGGTGATGCAGCGCACCGACGAGCTCCGGGCACTCGTCGGCCCGTTCCTTTCGTCGCGCGCCGGAGAGAACCGACCCAGCGGCGCCGCCCGATCGGCGATGGAGGTGTCCCAGTGGTCGCATCGTGCACTCCCCACTCGCGCGCGTTGACGAGGCAAGGAGCTCGAAAGGATGATCGGCGAGTGTCACAGCACGAGATCGATGACTACCTGACGGCGCTGGATGAGCCGAAGCGCTCCACGCTGGAGGAGCTGCGGCGGACGATCGTCTCGATCATTCCCGAGGCCGAGCAGGGAATCTCCGCTCGCGTGCCGGCGTTCCGGCTGGACGGAACGTTGATTGCCGGTTTCGCCGCGTTCAAGAACCACCCCAGCTACTGTCCCCACAGCGGGTCGGTTCTTGCGGAGCTCGGTGACGAGCTCGCCGGCAACCGGGTGTCGAAGGGTGCGCTGCACTCCGCTGTAGGCACCCCGCTGCCGGCGCCGCTGGTCTCCGTCCGGCTGAGCGAACGCTCCGTGAACACCGACACAGCGTCCTGCGCTGCTCCTGTTCGCATCCCGCTTGACATATCGTTATTCGATAGTATCGTTCATCGATATCATCGATCATCGATATGGAGCCTCCCATGGCTGACACCCCGACATCGCGTGCGACCAGCTTCATGACGAACGCGGCAACCCTGTTGCTCATCGCCGGCATCGCCTTCGGTGTCTTCCTCGTGGGCTCGGCGCTGGACGGCGTCATCCGCGGCGGCCACGAGATCGCCGTGCGCCAGGAGGTGAGCTCCGCCGAGGTCAGCTCACTTCCGCACACAGTGGAACGACCCGAGAGAATTCCGGTCACTGTCCACATCAAGGACGCCCGCCCAAACCAGGTCCTCGGCTCACTAGGGCGTGACCTCCCCGCAGTGATCTTGGTCGTCGCCGTCCTGTGGTTGGTGCGCCGCCTACTGCGATCAGTTCGCGACGGCGACCCGTTCACCGACGCGAACGTCCGCCGGCTACGGGCAGTCGGGTTCCTGCTGGTCGTTGGCGCACCGGTCGCAACCTTGGCGATGCACGCCTGCGACCAATGGCTGGCGTCGACCTCAACGGCCGGTGAGCTGGGCGACTCCTTCGCCCTCCCGGGCGCAGGACCGATGGCTGGCCTCGGCGTGTTCGTGTTGGCAGAGGTGTTCGCACACGGCGCCCGCCTACGAGCCGACGTCGAGGGCACGGTCTGAGCGTGGGCTCCCCTTCCGAATCGGGGATCGCCGTGCACCTCGACGAGCTTCTCGAGCAGCGGGGGATGACCCTGACCGAGCTAGCCGACCTGGTCGACATCACAGTCGTCAACCTGTCGGTGCTCAAGAACGGCAGGGCCCGTGCCGTCCGGTTCTCCACACTGGCGGCGCTGTGTCAGGCCCTCGCCTGCACGCCGGGCGATCTCCTGACCTACGAGACCTAGACATCCCACGGGCCGTTGGTGTCAAGCAGCGTGTTGTTGTCGGTGTCCCCATGCGGTGTGTTCGTCGTAGGGGGTTCCGTGGCGGAGGCAGCCGTGGAGGATGCCGACGAGCCGGTTGGCGAGTGCTCTGAGGGCGCGGTTGTGGGTGTCGCCCCGGTTGCGGTGTTCGTCGTAGAAGGCTCGTGCTCCGGGGCTGGCGGTGAGCGTGGCAAACGCCCACAGGTAGCAGGCGTCGCCGAGTCGTCGATTGCGGGCGTAGCGGGCGAGCACGACGCGGTGTTTCCCGGATGCTCGGGTGATGGGTGACATGCCGGAGTAGTTCTTGCGAGACTTGGCATCTGAGTAGCGGTTCGGGTCGTCTCCGAACTCGCCGAGCACCCGGGCGCCGAGTGTCATCCCTAGTCCTGGCAGGGAACGGATGATCTGGGCGTCCGGGTGCTGTTCAAAACGGTCGGCCAACTTCGTTTCGAGTCCGTCGATCTGAGTGTTCAACTCGCCGATCACGGCGACCAGGGCGGCGACGGTGGCGCCCATGGCGTCAGCTATCAGATCAAGCGCTACAAGCTGCTCGGCTCGCAGTGCGGTCTGGATCTCGATGGCGCGTTGCTCGATGCGACGTTGGCGACCGGCACGTCGCAGCGTGGCTTGGATCTTCGAGATCGACAGCAACCGGCCGGCAGTCGGGGTCGACGCGATCGTCAGGATCGCCAAGGCGTCTCGTCCGGCGAGCTCATCGAACGCCTCGAGGGCGCCCGGGTAGAACTCGCGCAGCGTCGAGCGGAGCTGGTTGGTTTGGCGTCTGCGGGTCCAGATCATCGACTGATGCGCCCGCGCCAGCACCTTGATTGCCTCGCCGAGCTCGCTGTCCCCGGCGATCGGACGGTGGTTGTGAGCGTCGGTGCGGGCGAGGTCGGCGAGGATCTTGGCGTCACCGGGATCAGATTTCGCTCCGGAGGTCGAGTGCCGTTCCCGATACCGCGAGGTCGACATCGGGTTCACCGCGATCACCGTGTAACCAGCGGCGACGAGCGCGTTGACGAACAGGCCGCGGTCGGTCTCGGTCGCGATCACCACCTCAGCCGGATCATCGACCAGACCGGCGAGCAGCTCGTGGAACCGGCCGATCCCCTCGACCCCCTCGGGCAACCGGCCGCCGGCGAGTCGTCGACCGGTGTCGTCCTCGATGAACACGTCGTGATGGTCCTCGGCCCAGTCATGGCCAACGAACACCTTTCCCATTTGCACCTCCTGCAACGTCGGGTCGTCGAGCCCGAGGCAGCCAGCAGCGACCTAATGGTTCAGTGCTCGAAGCACGTCATCCCACCAGCAATCCAGGCCAACCTCACCAACCGGACGGCGCACGATCTAGGTCTAGGAATCAACATCCAGGGCCAGCAAAGTGCTGACCGCCCGGCGGCTCGGAACCAGTCTGGCTCGTTACCGAACCATCCGGTCGGGCCCCATTAGGGTGTGAGGACGATCGGTGGACCGACTCGATCCGCTTGTGCGCCTCCGGCAGGATTCGAACCTGCGACCGTCGGATTAGAAGTCCGCTGCTCTATCCGGCTGAGCTACGGAGGCGGGACAGGAAGTCTAGAAGTCGCGCTACCGGAGGAGCCGGTAGCACCGGGCGGCGCACGACGTCCCCCGCGATCAGCCCGGCGTGCGGCGCAACTCGTAGCGGGCGAGCCGTTCGTGGATCGCTCCGTCGGCGGTCAGGGTGCTCGCCACCAACTGTAGGTCGGTGACCTCGAACGATCCGCCGAACGACGAGACCGACGGGTCCTCGAGCGGCGGGCAGCTCGCTCCCCGGCGCAGCCGGCCAAGGGTGAGGTGCCCGCGAAACCGGCGACGCTCCTCCGCCGGACCGGTCACCTCGGCCACCGCCGCGGCGAGCCGGTCGAGACCGGCAACAGGGACGACCAACGCGCTCCCCCCGAGCAACTCCAGCCGATTCCCGAGCGAGGCGGTCACCGGCGGCGAGTCGAGCGCCGCAAGTGCATCGAGCACGGCGTCGAGCGCAGCATCGGGCCAGAAGCGGAGGGTGACGTGCCACTGCTCACTCGGCGACCAACGGATCGACGGCGAGGCACGCAACCCCGACGCGTCCAAGCCGGCGTCGAGCCGGGCGACCACCGCCGGCGGCGGAGCGGCGGCGAGGAACAGCCGCACCGAAATCCCTCAGTCCTCGGCGAGCAGCGCCCGGCGGAGCAGATCGAGCGAGGAGATCACCGACATCTGGCGCATCTGCTCGCGCACGCCGATGATGCGCAGCAGCTGCGCCCGGGTCGGCCCCACCCCGGACAGCCCGACCCACAGCGTTCCGGCCGGCTGCCCGTCCTGCTCCTCCGGGCCAGCGACACCGGTCAACGAGAGCGCGACGTCACAACCGAGCGTGCGCCGGGCCCCGTCGGCCATCGCCATCGCCGCAGCCTCGGAGACCACCGGACCCTCGGCGACCCCGAGCAGCTCGACCTTGACTCTGCTGGCATACGAGACGATCGAGCCGACGAAGCGTCGCTCGCCCCGGCGATCGCGGTCAGCCGCGCCCCGACCAACCCGCCGGTGACCGATTCGGCGAGGCCGAGGCTCAACCCCCGCGCCCGGAGCAGATCGAGCACGACCGACTCCATCGTCTGCTCGTCGACACCGAACACGATCGGCCCGACGATCGCCCGCACCTCGGCATCCCACCGGTCGAGCACCGCTGCCGCATCGACCGCCGACGCCGCCTTGGCGGTCAGCCGGACCTTCAGTCCGTCCCACCCGCTGGCGAGGAAGGCGAGCGTCGCCTCACCCGAGCCCTCCAGCGCCTCGATCACCCCGTCGAGCTTCTCGTTCAGCCCGCTCTCGCTATCACCCCAGCACCGCAGCACCCGGCTGACGATCGCCGAGGTGTCCCCGCCGCGCCGACGCAGGTCGGGAAGTACCCCTCGTTCGACCATCGCCCGCATCTCGTGCGGCACCCCCGGCACGGCGTAGATCACCTTCTCGCCCACCGGGCAGATCAACCCCGGTGCGGTGCCGCGGTCGTTGGCGATGATCGTCGCCCCGTCGGGCACCTGCGCCTGACGCAGGTTGTTCGCCGACATCACCCGCCCGCGCCCGGCGAACATCCCCCGGATCGTCTCGGCGATCTCCTCGTCGTGGTGCAGCCCGACGCCCATCACCTCGGCGATCGCTTGACGGGTGATGTCGTCGTGGGTCGGGCCGAGCCCGCCACAGACGATCACCGCATCGGCCTCGGCCAACGTCCGACGGAGCATCGCGACGATCCGGGCAAGGTTGTCGCCGACCTTCACCTGGGCCAGCGAGTCGATCCCGTTCGCCGCCAACTGCTCGCCGATCCACGACGAGTTGGTGTCGACGATCTGCCCGAACAGCAGCTCCGTCCCGACCGCGACGACATCACACCGCATTCGCTGCCGCTCCCTTACGTGCCTTCCACATGTACTGCGCGCCGCTGACGAGTGTCAGCACGACCGCCACCCAGAGCAAGCCGAGCCACAGCCAGCGGGCGTCGAGGGCGGTCAACGGCAGCAGGGCGAAGGCCACCGCGAACTGCTGGCTGACCGTCTTCAGCTTGCCCAGCTTGCTCGCCGGCACGCTCACCCCTTGCGCCCCGACCACCGTCCGATAGACCGAGATCCCCAGCTCGCGGGCGGCGATCAGGACCACCGGAACGAACCAGAACACCTGCCGGTCGACGAGGGTGAACATCGCCCCGAGGACGAGGATCTTGTCCGCCAGCGGATCGAGGAACGCCCCCGAACGAGTGGTCCCGTGGCGGCGGGCGAGATAGCCGTCGATCCCGTCGGTCGAGCAGAGCAGGAACCACAGCGCGAACACCAACCACGAGCCGCGCTTGTGATCGGGGATCAAGGCGAACAGCACCGGCGAGGTCAGCACCCTGGCGACGGTGACGGCATTCGCCCAGGTGGCGATCGCGCCTGGATCGACCGGCATCAGCAGTCTTCTGCGACCAGGTCCGGGCCGAGCGCGTCGACGACCCGAACCGTCGCGAACGTCCCCGTTTCGATCGAGGTCGGCAGCTGGACGATCCCGTCGATCTCCGGCGCCTCTCGGTGGCTCCGCCCCACCCCGGGGGCGTCGACGAGCACCTCGATCGTCTCGCCGATCAGATCGTCGCGCGCGGCTCGCGGTGATCCCGTCCTGCAACTCGCGCAGCTCGGCCAACCGCTCGTTCATCACCCCGGGGTCGACCTCGCCGTCGAGCCCGACGGCATAGGTGCCCTCCTCCGCCGAGTAGCTGAAGAACCCGCACCAGTCGAGCTGGGCGGCCTCGACGAAGTCGAGCAGGAGGTCGTGATCCTCCTCTGTCTCACCCGGATAGCCGACGATGAAGTTGCTGCGGAAGGCGGCATCCGGCGACGCAGCACGGATGTCGGCGATCCGGCGGAGGAATCGCTCCCCGTCGCCCCAGCGGCGCATCCGGCGAAGCAGCGGCTTGGAGACGTGCTGCAGCGAGAGGTCGAAGTAGGGCACGCCGGTGCCGAGCATCGCCTCGATCAGCTCGTCGGTCAGGTCCGACGGGTAGAGGTAGAGCAGCCGGGTGCGGCGAACCTGTGCGCTGACCGCCGTGATCAGCGGAACGATCGATCCGGCGCCGAGCTCGCCCGGGCGATCCTTGCCGTAGGAGGCCAGGTCCTGGGCGACGAGGACGATCTCCTGCGCCCCGGTCTGGGCGACCTCGGCGAGGATCGAGTCGATGTCGCGTGAGCGCTGCGGTCCCCGGAACGACGGGATCGCGCAGAACCCGCACGACCGGTCGCAGCCTTCGGCGATCTTGACGTACGCCCACGGCGCAGCCGAGCGCGGTCGGGGCAGGTTGAGCAGGTCGAGGCTGGGGATCGGCTTGACCCCGAGGGCGAGCGGCTTGCGTCCGAGCGAGACCGGGACCCCGAACCCGGCGACCTGGTCGACCTCCGGCAGTGCCTCGGCCAGCTCGTCGCCGTAACGCTCCGCCATGCATCCGGTGACGACCAGCTTCGCTCCCGACTTGCGCCGGTCCTCGAGGGCGAGGATCGTGTCGATCGATTCGCGCCGGGCGTCGTCGATGAACGCGCAGGTGTTGACCACCACCAGGTCGGCGTGTTCCGGGTCGACGCTCTCGACCATCCCGTCGGCGAGCAGGGTGCCGATCAGCTTCTCGGAGTCGACCTGGTTCTTCGGACAGCCCAGGGTCTCGACGTAGAAGCGTTGTACCACGACCGGCAAGGCTAGGCGGGCCGCCCGACGGAACCGCCACGGCGTGCCTGCGGATACCGTGCGCCATGCCCTCGATCCACACCGTCGCGGTCACTGCCGGACGTCCGCACGGCGACGGCGAGCCGCTCAACACCCCGCTCGTCCTCGCCTCCAACTTCCGTGGCGGCGGCGACTACTCGCGGACCCACGGGACGGACACCTGGCGGGCGCTGGAGGCCGCCGTCGGCGAGCTCGAAGGCGGCGAGGCGGTCGCCTTCGCCAGCGGTCTGGCAGCCGCCTCGGCGATCCTGCTGGCGATCGCCCCGAAGGTCCTCGTCCTTCCCGCCGCCTGCTACCTCGGGGTCCGTGAGCTGGCCGGTGAACTCGCCCGGCAAGCCTCGATCGAGCTGCGCACGGTCGACGTCAGCGACACCGCGGCGGTCATCGCTGCTGCCGACGGCGCCGACCTGGTCTGGTTGGAGACGCCGACCAACCCCGAGTTGCACGTCGCCGACCTGGAGGCGATCAGCCGCGCTGCGCACCTCGTCGGGGCCCGGGTGGCGGTCGATTCGACCTTCGCCACCCCGATCTTCCAGCGTCCGCTGGCCGACGGCGTCGACGTCGTGCTCCACTCCGGGACGAAGTTCATCGGCGGCCACAGCGACCTCCTGATCGGCCTGGCGGTGGCCACCGACGCGCAGCTGATCGAGCGGATCCGCCACCTCCGCCTGATCGGTGGGGGCACCCCCGGCGGACTGGAGAGCTACCTCGCCCTACGCGGCCTGCGAACCCTCCCGCTGCGGATGGAGCGGGGACAGGCCAACGCCCGGGAGCTGGTCGACCGGCTCTCGCTCCACCCGGCGATTGCCGACGTGCGCTACCCCGGGTTCGGGGCGATGGTCAGCTTCGTCCTACGAGGCGGGGCGGTAGCTGCGGATGAGGTCTGTCAGCGGGTCGAGGTGCTCGTCCCGGCGACCAGCCTCGGCGGGGTCGAGACGACGATCGAACGCCGCCAGAAGTACGCCGGTGACGCCCACGTCGACCCAGGCCTGCTGCGGATGAGCGTCGGGATCGAGGACGTCGAGGATCTGTGGGACGACCTGTCCCGAGCCCTGCCCAGCTGACTCCGCTCTGTGCACGTTTCGCGGTGACCGAGCACCGCGACACGTACGCAGAACGAGCCCGACCGGGCCGGCAAAACTCAGAGATAGGTACCGGGGCGGCCGTCCGCGCCGGCCGGGCGCGGCTCGCCGGGCATCTCCGCGCCGGGGGGCAGTTGGCGCATCTGCTCGAGCTGCTGGCGGGCAGCGAACTGCTGGGCCATCAACGTCGCCTGGATCCCGTGGAACAGCCCTTCGAGCCAGCCGACCAGCTGGGCCTGGGCGACCCGCAGCTCGGCGTCGCTGGGCACTTCGTCCTCCGGGAACGGCGGCGCCATCGCCAGCAGCTCGGCCTGCAGATCCGGGGACAGTGCGCTCGACAGCTCGTCGAGCGAGCGCTGGTAGATCCCCGCCAGCCGGCCGCGGCTGGCGTCGTCGAGCGGGGCGGCGCGCACCTCGTCGAGCAGCTGCTTGACCATCGACCCGATCCGCATCACCTTCGCCGGTTCGCTGATCAGCTCGGTCGCCTGCTCCTCGGTCGCCGGCTCGGCGCCCGGTGGGAGCACCTCCGGTGTCTCGATCCGGTCCCCGTCTCGTTCATCGGTCATCCACACACGTCCTTGTCACGATCAGCGGCCACGCGCCGCGAGCAGCGGAATGTACATCTCATCGGCGGTCAGCGAGCCGTGCCGGCAGACCAACGAGAACGGTCCGGTGTCCGCCGGATCGTGGAAGCTGATCCTGCCCTGGGCGACGAGGGCGACGTCGCCGAGCCGGCGGGCGATCGTCGTCGACACCCCGCCGCCGAGCCAACCCTCGTCGATCACCTGCTCCCGGCTGACCACCCAGGCCTGCTCCCCGTGACCGGCGCGAGCCGCCGCGGCGAGGTCGGCGGCGGCTCCGGGACGGGCGTGGAGCCAACGGAACCGTCCCTCACCCGACTGGCTGCGGCACAACCCGAGCACCGACGGGTCGGGGGTGACCAGCCGGTCGCCGACGTCGACCTGACCGTGGTCGGCGGTGATCACCAGTGCGCTCTGGTCGTCGAGACGGTCGAGGATGTCGGCGACGAGCCGGTCGACGGCGATCAGTTCGGCGTCGTAGTACGCACCGAAGCCGCGCTCGTGGGCGGTCTTGTCGATCCCGTCGTAGTAGGCGTAGACGACCGGCGCACCGGCGGCGAACTGGGCGGCGATCTCGACCGGGATGTTCGACATCGTCCGCCATCCGGCCGGTTTGGCGCCGGCGAGGTGGGCGCCGCTGAACCCGGAGTGCTCGAGCTCGATCTTGGACACGACCGGCACCGCCTGCCCGAGGAACGCCGGGTACGGCTGGACGTCGTGCGGTGGGTGACGTTTGCGGGCGTCACCGGCGGGGGTCGACCAGCGCAGGACGTTGAGCACCTCGCCGGCGAGGTCGATCCGGTAGCCGACGATCCCGTGCTCGGAGGGGGTCAGTCCGGTGGCGACGGAGGTCAACACGGTCGCCGTCGTCGACGGGACGACGGTGGTGATCGGTCCGCCGGTCATCGCCGCCAGCGTCGGGGCGAGTTCGCTCCGGGCGGAGAGCTGCTCCCAACCGAGGCCGTCGACCAACAGCACCACCACCCGCCTCGCGCCGCGCACCGGGGCGGGGAACCACTCGGGCAGATCCTTGGTCCCCGAGGGCCCGAGCAGCGCAGGGATGATCCCCCGGAGATTGGCGCCGCCGTAGTTCGGCAGCACCGGCGCAGGGGTCACAGCCGGACAGTCCAGCACCCATGCCGGTGGTCGCGCCAGCCGCACCGTACGATGACGGGGTGCGTGTGTCGACAAGAGGGGATTATGCCTGTCGGGCGCTGCTCTCGCTGACGCTGCACAACGGCGACGGTGTGCCGACCTCTGTCCGGGACATCGCCGAGCGCACCGCCCTCCCCCAGCCGTACCTGGAACAGATCCTGCTGGCGCTGAAAGGCGCCGGGTTGGTCCGCTCCAAGCGGGGGGTCGGGGGTGGCTACGTCCTCGCCCGCGATCCGGCGCAGATCCGTCTGTCGGAGATCATCTCGGCGGTCGACGGGCCGATCACACTCGGCGACTTCGGCCAGCCGCACCAGGACGGTGCCTGCGACCACGAGGGCCAGTGCGTGCTGCTGGCGGTGTGGAACGTGGCCGGTGAACACATGCGCAAGCACCTCGAGAGCCACACCCTCGCCTCGGTCGCCGCCCAGGCGTCGCGGCGAGCAGGCGTGGCCCGAGCTGGCTAGCGGAGACGGCTGAGCGCCAGCGTCAGGTCGTCGGGTAGCGGCGCCTCGAACTCGAGCGGCTCGCCACTCAGCGGATGGTCGAAGGCGAGCCGGGCGGCGTGGAGGAACGGGCGCTCGACGAGCGTCAGGTTGCGGCGCTGGCCATAGAGCGGATCGCCGACCACCGGATGATCGATCGCCGCCAGATGGACCCGGATCTGATGCGTCCGGCCGGTCTCGAGCGTGCAGCGCACACGGGCGACCGCCGCCGGCTCGGTGTAGGTCCCGACGACGGCGAAGTGGGTCCGCGCCGATTTGCCACTGACGACCACCGCCATCCGCAGCGGGTCGCTCGGTTTGCGCCCGATCGGGGCGTCGATCACACCCTGAGCCGCGCTCGGATGTCCCCAGACGAGGGCGTCGTAGACCCGTTCGACCTCGTGCGCGGCCATCCGCTGGGACAGGGTCGCATGGGCGGCGGCGCTGCGGGCGACGACGAGCAGCCCGGAGGTGCCGGCGTCGAGCCGGTGGACGATCCCCGGCCGGTCGGCCTCGCCGACCTCGGCGATCTCCGGATAGCGCTGCAGCAGCCCGTTGACGAGGGTGCCGTGCTCGTTGCCGACTGCCGGATGGACGACCAGCCCGGGCGGCTTGTCGATCACGACGATGTCGTCGTCCTCGTGCACGACCGCGAACGCGATCCCCGCTTCGGCCTGGGGCAGGACCGGGGCGGGGACGCCGCCGAGGTCGATCGAGATCGTCTGGCCGACGGCGAGCTTGAGCTTGCCGTTCGTCGCCGGGTGACCGTCGAGCTCGACGAACCCGCCGTCGAGCAGCCCGACCACGACCGAACGGCTGACCCCGCCGAGCAGGGCGACGATCCGGTCCAGACGTTGCCCGCCGAGCGCGTCGGGGATCTCCTCGGTGACGATCACTGATGCCGTCCCGACAGCAGTGAGCCGAGCACCAGCAGCGCCCCACCGACGTTGACGGCGATGTCGGCGACGTTGAAGATCGGGAACCACTGGAAGTCGATGAAGTCGACCACCGCGCCGCGCAGCCAGGCATCGCCGCGCAGCAGCCGGTCGATGACGTTGCCGAGCGCCCCGCCGATCACCAGCCCGACGGCGACGGTCGACAGCCGGCTGCCGCTGCGCCGGAGGGTGATCAGCAGCCCGACGACGACCACCAGCGCGAGCACGCCGATCACCGGACCGAGCCCACGGCCCTGGCTGAACGCCATCCCGCTGTTGAACGTCAGGTTGAACCGCAGCGTCCAGACCAGATCGATCGTCCGGCCGCCGGAGAGGCGGTTGACCGCCCAGTGCTTGGTCAGCTGGTCGGCGGCAACGATCAGCCCGCCGATCGCCAGGCTGGGGAGCAGCTGATCGCGCCGGCCGACCTCGACCGGGGCGACCGCTTCGCTCATCTGCGTCCGACTCCCCCGACCTTCTCCTGGACGAGCTCGGTCGCCCACGGGATCGCCTCCAGCCGCTCCGCGGGATCGGCTTTCCGGAGACGACCGAGTAGCCGTAGGTGCCCTCGGCCATCCGGATCGATCGCCTCGTCGATGTCGGCGACCATCTGGCGGGCCTGCGCCGACAGGGCGAGGTCGCGTTCGCGTTCGACGACCATCGTGTCGCCCTCGCCGGACTCGTCGTCGAACTGGACGTCACCCATCTCGACGTCCTCGATCAATGAGTTGGCCTCGTCCTCGAGTCGGTTGGCCTGACCGGTGAGCGCAGCCGCGCTCGGCGATCAGCAGCGCCTGCTGTGTCTCGAGGAACTTGGCGTCGAAATCCTTGCTGGTCTTGATCTTTCCCCCTGGCCCGTTGATCGTTTTCGACGCCCCGGCCTTCTTTGCCGACCCTGCCGCCGCGTCGTCGCCGTGTTCGTCGGCGTTCTTGCTGGTAGCGGCCTTCTTGGCGGTTGCCATGGGTCCTCCCGAGGGCGTATCGAACGGGTGATCGTAGCGGCCGGGCGGCGCGCTTGTGGTGACAGGTAGCCGGGCCGGGCCGGAACTCGCTCCGGTCACCCCGCCGGCTGTTCGGCGCGGGTGACCGCGACCACCGGCTCGGTCGCAGCGTCGTCGGCGACGAACTCGACGCCGACGGCGAGCGTCTCACCGGCGATCAGCTCCCGATGAACGGTGACGGGCTGCTCCCAGCGTCGCCCGGCGGTGATCCGCAGCTGGATCCGGTCGCTGATCTCCAGACCCGCGTCGCGTCGGGCCTGCTGGACGGCACGGATCAGGTCGCGGGCGAGACCCTCGTCCTCCTGCTCCGCGCTGACCGAGAGGTCGAGCACGACCACCCCGTCCGCTCCCGGAAGGGCGGCGCTGGCATGCTCGTCGGCGGGGACCAGCCGCAGGCTGAACTCGCCCTCCTCGAGCGCGATCCCGCCGGCGACGACCGTCTCGCCGTCACGCGTCCACTCACCGGCGCGGACGGCCTTGATCACCCGTTGGACGTCCTTGCCGATGCGCGGCCCGGCGATCGCCGGGACGACCTGGAGCACGGAGGCGGCGTGGGCGGAGACGTCGGTGGTCAGTTCGACCGTGCGGACGTTGACCTCATCGGCGATCACCGAGACGAACGGGGCGAGCGACTCGGCATCCGGGCTGGCGATCGTCAGCGTGGTCAACGGAAGGCGGACCCGACGGCCCTCGCGCTTGCGGATCGAGGAGGTCGCCGAGCACACGTCGCGCACCCGGTCCATCGCCGCCACCAGCGGGGTGTCGGACGGGAGTTCGGCTGCCGACGGCCACTGCGTGAGGTGCACCGAGCCGGAGCCGCCGAGGCCGCGGTAGACGGTGTCGGCGAGCAGCGGGAGCAGCGGCGCCAGTCACCCGGCAGAGCGTCGTCAGCACCGTGTAGAGGGTGTCGAACGCAGCCGGCTCGCCGGACCAGAAGCGGTCGCGGCTGCGTCGGATGTACCAGTTGGTCAACGCGTCGAGGAAGGTCCGGATCGCCGCACAGGCATCGAAGAGGTCGTACGCGTCGAGCTCCTCGGTGGTCTCGACGATCAGGTCGTGGAGCTGGCCGAGGACGTAGCGTCGAGCGGGTCGAGGCCCTCGGCGTCGGGGCCGTACGCGCTCAGCGGTGTAGTCCGGCGGCGTTGGCGTACATGGTGAAGAACGAGTACGCGTTCCACATCGGCAGCAGCACCTGGCGCACGCTGTCGCGGATGCCTGTTCGGTGACCGACAAGTCGGCGCCGCGCAGGATCGCCGAGGACATCAGGAACCAACGCATCGCGTCGGCGCCGTAGGTGTCGAACATCATCGATCGGGTCGGGATAGTTGCTGCAGCCGCTTCGACATCTTCTGGCCGTCGTCGCCGAGCACGATCCCGTGGCTGACGCAGGTGCGTGAACGCCGGTCGGTCGAACAGCGCGGTCGCGAGCACGTGCAGCGTGTAGAACCAGCCGCGGGTCTGGCCGATGTACTCGACGATGAAGTCGCCCGGGTAGTGGTGCTCGAACCACGTCTGGTTCTCGAACGGGTAGTGGACCTGGGCGAACGGCATCGAGCCCGACTCGAACCAGCAGTCGAGCACCTCCGCGACGCGACGCATCATCGACTGGCCGGTCGGGTCGTCGGGGTTGGGGCGGACCAGTTCGTCGATCGACGGGCGGTGGAGGTCGTCGGGACGGACACCGAAGTCGCGCTGCGAGCTCGTCGAGCGAGCCGTAGACGTCGATCCGTGGATAGTCGCGGGTCGTCGCTGCTCCACACCGGGATCGGCGATCCCCAGAACCGGTTGCGGCTGATCGACCAGTCGCGGGCGTTGCCGAGCCACTTGCCGAAGCTGCCGTCCTTGACGTGCTCGGGCACCCAGGTGATCTGCTGGTTGAGCTCGACCATCCGCTCGCGGAACGCGCGTGACCTGCGACGAACCAGGAGGAGATCGCCCGGTAGACGAGCGGCTTGTCGCAGCGCCAGCAGTGCGGATACGGGTGGTCGTAGGTCGTCGTGGCGGACGCACCACGCCCCGCGCCTTGAGCTCCGGATCACCTGCGGGTTGGCGTCGAAGACGTGGAGCCCGACCCAGGGCGGGATCTCGGCGGTGAAGCGGCCGTGGCTCGTCCATCGGGACAGATCGTCGGGATGCCGTCGGCGTTGCAGACGTTCTGGTCGTCCTCGCCGAAGCCGGGCGCCATGTGGACGACGCCGGTGCCGTCGTCGGTCGAGACGAAGTCGGCGGCGAGCACCTGGAACGCGTTCGGCGGTGTCGGCGAAGAAGGCGAACAACGGGGTGTAGCGCCGGCCGACCAGCTCGGCGCCCTGACAGCGTTGCGACCCGTGCCGCCTCGCCGAGCTCCTGCTCGTAGTGCGCCGAGCCGGGCCTCGGCGAGGATGTAGCGACGGTCGCCGTCGGGCGGGCCTCGCATCACGGCGTAGTCGATCTCGGGGCCGACGGCGAGGGCGAGGTTCGACGGCAGCGTCCACGGGGTCGTCGTCCAGGCGAGCGAGCCGCTCGCCGGTCTCGAGCTCGAACCGCGACCGTCAGCGCCGGGTCCTGCCGGTCGTGGTAGACGTCGTCCATCCGCGTCTCGGTGTTGCTCAGCGGGGTCTCGCAACGCCAGCAGTACGGCAGGACCTTGAAGCCCTCGTAGACCAGACCCTTGTCCCACAGCGTCTTGAACGCCCACATCACGCTCTCCATGTAGGACAGGTCGAGCGTCTTGTAGTCGTTGTCGAAGTCGACCCAGCGGGCCTGGCGGGTGACGTAGCGCTGCCACTCGTCGGTGTAGCGCAGCACGCTCGTCGCGGCAGGCGTCGTTGAACCGTGCGACGCCCATACTCGAGGATCTGCGCGCGGTGCCGGCTGATGCCCGAGCTCCTTCTCCGCTTCGACCTCCGCCGGCAGACCGTGGCAGTCCCAGCCGAAGCGGCGTTCGACGCGACGGCCGCGCATCGTCTGGTAGCGCGGAACGACGTCCTTGACGTAGCCGGTCAGCAGGTGGCCGTAGTGCGGCAGGCCGTTGGCGAAC
Organism: uncultured Actinomycetes bacterium; assembly: GCA_963754705.1. Lineage (GTDB taxonomy): Bacteria > Actinomycetota > Acidimicrobiia > Acidimicrobiales > Ilumatobacteraceae > JAWKHV01. The sequence goes on from CAVWGZ010000004.1 coordinate 128,276, forward strand.
GGAGGACCGTCGTAGAAGACGTACTCGTTGTCGCCGTCGGCTCCGGCCGGGCGCGACTCGACCGAGGTCCGGAAGCGTGTCCTCCTGCTCCCACCGGGCGAGCACCTCGGCTTCGAGCGCAGGGAACGTTCGGTTGTGGGTCGACGGTCGGGTAGGCCACGGCGGTTCTCCTCGAGCGGGCTGGATGTCGGTTGGTGCAGGGACGAGACCGGAGTCCCGCGGTACCACCCTGCGTTGCCGCCCACCGCAGGGTCGACCACTCGATTGCGCCAGCGATGACGGGCTGGACCCGTCCGGTTCTACTGGGCACGACCGCAGGCGCGACCGCTGTTCTTCCGGAGGCTCGGAGGTGATCGCCTCGTCGACGCCTGTGGACGAGCAGCCTACAAGGGCGTGCTCAGTCGATGACGGGCACTTCCGCGGTGATGTCGAGGTCGCCGTCGGCTGCGGAGGCATCTCCGTCGGGAATCATCGGCATCGCCTGGGTCGATGCCGAGGTCGCGGTATCGGCCTCCGGCTCGAACGCCGGGGAGCGGTTCGGACTCGAGCACCGGGATCGCCTGGGTTGCCGTCAGCGACTGGGCATCGAGGTCGGCGGCGGCGGAGAGCACCGGACGGCGCAGCTCGCCGAGCCCGGCCGTCGGGCGCTCGGCGAGCGCGTGGAGCTGCGTCGGCCACGCTCGAGCCAGGCGCTCGCGCGTGGCGCCCGGCATGGGCCTCCATCTGACCGACGTCGTCACGCAGGAACTCGAGCCGGGCGAGCAGCTGCTGGAGTTCGCTCTCGACTCGCGACCGTTCCGACTCCCCCGCCTTGCGCGCCTCTTCGCGAGCGCCGTCGGCGAGTCGCTGGGCGTCGGTCCGGGCGGCGTCGACCAACGATTTCGCTTCGTCGATCGCCGCTGAACGGGTGGTGAACGCCTCGCGCTGAGCGGCCTCGATCGTCTCGTCGGCGGTCTTCTGGGCGAGCAGCAGGGTGCGGCTGATCGTCTCGGTGTCGTCGACCTTGTTCGGGTCGGCGGCTGCGCCGGCCTGCGCCTGGAGCTGTGCCTGGGCCTGCTGGGCCGCCTCCTGGGCTCGGGCGACGGCCTGCCGGGCACGGAGCTCGACGTTCGCCGCGTGATTCTGCGCGGTCTGCAGGGCGACGCCGACCTCCTTCAGGTAGGCGTCGTACCTCGTCGGGGTCGTAGCCCTTCTTGACGACTTTGAAGGTGGTGCTCGCGACGGACGAGGACTGCAACGCCATGGTCAGACCTTAACGTCCCGCTGCTCCGCCTCCCGGCGATCCGCGCCGGGCGGGATCGCTCAGAGCACTCCGCAGCGCAGGATCAGGCGCCCGACGATGATCTGCAGTCCGAGGATGGCGATCATCGGGCTGAGGTCGATCGCACCACCGAGTGGCGGGATCACCCGCCGCAACGGGAGCAACAACGGGTCGGTGATCCGTTGCAGCCCACCGGCGACCTGCGCGCCGAGCCCACCCGGTTGCATCGGGAACCAGGACAGGACCATGCGCAGGATGATCGCCACGACGTAGAGGGTCAGCAGCGTGCAGAGCAGTTCTCGCATCGACGGTCAGTCGTCGTAATCGTTGCGATCGTGCCGCGTCGAGGGCCGGCTTGAGCAGGTAGACGCCGGTGGCCACCTTCTCCATCGAGCCGTTCAGCCCGTAGCACAGGCCGCTGGCGAAGTCGATCAGCCGGCGGGAGACCTCACGCTCGGCGGCCTCGAGGTTCATGATCACCGGCAGGCCTTCTTTGAACTTGTCGGCGACCTCCTGCGCCTGAGTCGAACCGGCGCGGCCGGACGGTGTACGGGTCGCCGGCCGCCGGCGGCGGCACGGACCTCGCGCGCCGAGCCCTGGCGCGGGCCGTGCGGACGGGGCTGCACTCTCGGAGTCGTCCGGCGCGGGCACCGGGCGGCGGGCCGGAGCCGGCTCGAGGTCTCGGTGGGGAAGCTCGGCCGGCTTGGCATCGTGCGCACCGACGGCTCGTTGCCTCGTAGCTCGTACCCGTTCCCGCTGCCCGGGCGAACGCCACGGGCTCGTCGTACCGCTGCGCGACGCGGCTGCGACGGACGGTCCGGCTCGGACTCGGCGGCGACGTCGTAGTCGTCGTATGCGTCGTCGGGCCCGAGCCCGAGATAGTCCATCGCCTGTCTTCCAGACAGCCATCCTGCGCTCCTCCTGCGGTCGAAGATAGCTCACCGCGTCGAGCTGCACGAGCGCTCGAGGCGGACGCCGTTGCACCGAACAGGGCGCTGCCGACCCGCACCTGGGTGGCGCCCTCCTCGACCGCGACCTCGAGATCGGCGCTCATCCCCATCGAGCACACGCGCCAGATCCGAGGCTCGTCGACGAGCGCGCGCACGCACGCGGAATCCGGGCCGGGCCGCCTCCGGACCGCCCACGTCGGACCGACGGTCATCAAGCCCGCGGACGTCGCAGCCCGGCATCCGACCGACGGCGTCGACGCAGCTCGTCGAGCGCGGCGACGGGCAGCCGCCCTTGCCCGCCTCGCCGGCGGCGTCGACCTGGATCAGCACGACGGCCCCGGGAACGCGCTTGGCGAGTTCGTCGACCAGCGATCGCCGTTCGACGGTCTCGTAGACGTCGACCGACCCGGCCAGCGAGCGCACCTTGTTGCGTCTGCAGCTGACCGATGAAGTGCACCTCGGCGGCGGCCCTCGGCGGGAGCTCGCGCGAGCTTGGCGACGCAGCTCCTGGGCGTAGTTCTCGCCGATCGCCCGGCAGCCGGCGGCTTCGAGCGGCGGTGATCGCTTCGAGCCGGAAGGTCTTCGTGACCGCGAGCACGCTCGACGTCGACCCCGCCGCCGCGCTGATCCGCGCGCACGGCGATCGCAGCGACACGTTCGACGACGTCGGCGTGATCGATCGTCGCTCGAGCCGGCCGAACCGGCACCGAGCGCGGCCGCGAGCTCACTTCAGGAACGACGGGACGTCGAAGTCGTCGTCGTCGTCGAGCGGGTCGTCGCGCCTGCTCGTCGGCGAACAGGTCCTTCATCGTGCGGCGAGCGCTGGTCGTCCGCTTGCGGTCGGACGGCCGGCGGGCGCCGCTGCGCCGCCGCCGTCCCAGCGGTCGAACCCGGCGGCGATCACGGTGACCTTGACCTCGTCGCCCATCTCGTCGTCGATGACGGTGCCGAAGATGATGTTGGCGTCCTGGTGGGCGACGCCGTGGATGATCTCGGCGGCGGCGTTCATCTCGAACAGGCCCATGCTCGACGGACCGGTGATGTTGAGCAGGATCCCGCGGGCGCCGTCGATCGCCGCCTCGAGCAGCGGGCTGGAGATCGCCGCCTTGGCGGCGGTGACCGCCCGGTTCTCGCCGCTCGCCTGGCCGATGCCCATCAACGCCGAGCCGGCGTTGGAGAGGATCATCTTCACGTCGGCGAAGTCGGTGTTGATCAGCCCGGGCGTGGTGATCAGGGTGGTGATGCCCGAGACGCCCTGGAGCAGCACCTCGTCGGCCATCTTGAACGCGTTGAGCACGCTCGTCTTCTCGTTGGCGACGGTCGAGCAGCCGATCGTTGGGGATGACGATCAGCGTGTCGACCTTCTCCTTCAGCCTCTGCATCCCGGCCTCGGCCTGCACCGAGCGGCGGCGGCCCTCGAACCCGAACGGTCGGGTGACGACGCCGATCGTCAGCGCGCCCATGCTCGTGGCGATCTCGGCGATCACCGGTGCTGCGCCGGTGCCGGTGCCACCGCCCTCGCCGGCGGTGATGAACACCATGTCGGCGCCCTTGATCATCTCCTCGATCTCGTCGCGGTGCGATTCGGCGGCCTGCCGGCCGACCTCAGGATCGCTGCCGGCACCGAGGCCGCGGGTCAGGTCGCGACCGATGTCGAGCTTGACGTCTGCGTCGCTCATCAGCAGCGCCTGGGCGTCGGTGTTGACGGCGATGAACTCGACGCCCTTCAGCCCGGCGTCGATCATGCGGTTGACGGCGTTGACGCCGCCACCGCCGACGCCGATGACCTTGATGACTGCGAGGTAGTTCTGCGGTGAACCGACCATCGGGATACCTCCGGACACGAGTGCAACAAATCCTTCCACGTCAACGCAACAAAACGGGGGACCGGGTCAGCGGGGCGTGGTCCCCGGGTTGTTCGGATCGGACAGGTTGATCGCTGCCAGTCCGTCCGGTGGCTCCTCACGCAACAGCACGATCAGCACCGTGAGCTTGGCCCGGAGGTCGCTCGGCCGGCCGAAGTCGACCACCGTATCGCTGATCAGTCGCATCCCGAGCTCCCCCGACGGTTCGAGGATCACCGCGGCGGTGACGGCGCGCAGCTCGGCGGGGAGCGAGAGCGCCAGTTCGGCAGCGACGCGGTAGGCGTCGCCGGCGAACGAACCGGTGACCGCGTCGGGTCCGGCGCCGTCGATCGGGAGGTAGTCGACCGGCTGGGCGCCGTCGGGGATCACCGCCAGGACTCGCCCGTCGCGGTCGATCACCCGCCAGTTGCCGTCGTTGCCGGCGTAGGCGGCGATCGGGACGCGTTCGTCGATCTCGATCGTCAGCGTCGAGGGGAAGTCGGCGCGCACCCGCGCTCCGCGGACCCATGGCAGCTGTTCCAGGCGGGACTCGATCTCGTCGGTGTCGAGCAACAGGATCGCCCCTCGCGCGCATCGGCGATGATCGGGGCGAGCTGCTCGTCGGTGGTGTACACCACGCCGCTGACGCGCACCTCGTCGACCGAGAACAACGGCGAGGCGACGATCACCAGCACGGCGATCGCGGCGAGCAGGACGATCCCGCCGACGATCGCCAGGATCAGTCGTCGCCGGTCGCGGCGGCGCGGCGGACGTCGATCCTCCGCCGGCGCAGCCGCGGATCGATTGCGACCACCGATCCCCCGCCGGCCGACGAGCCGGCGGCGTCGAGGTCGTCGTCGCCGATCACCAGCTTCGGGACGCGCTCGTCAGCGGCGACGGGGCGGGCCGGCGGCTCGCCCGCCGGGCTCGCCGTCGCCGGCTTCGGCGGGCCGGCTCGTGCCGGCCGATCCTCGGTCGGTTCGACCGGACCGAGCGCCACGTCGGCGACCGGGACCAACCGGACGCTCTCGTCGGGGGCCGCTTCGCTCAACTCGACGGGGTTCGGGGTCTGGTCCGAGCGCGGACGACGCCTCAGCCTCACCAGTCGATCCCCGCCGGCTGCTCGTCGTGATCGTCGGCGAACCCGACCAGCCGGACCTCACTGCGCAGGGCGATCCCGTGGGCATCGAGCACCCGGGCGCGCACCGACTCGATCAGGGCGCGCACGTCGCTCGCCGAGCCGCCCGGGTCGGCCTGGATGAAGTTGGCGTGCTTCTCCGAGACCTGGGCCGAGCCGAGGCGCAGGCCACGCAGACCGAGGCCGTCGATCAGCTCGGCAGCGGCGAGCTGCCCGGGGATCGGATTGACGAACACCGACCCGGCGTTCTGCCCACCCGGCTGGTGCTCGCGTCGCCAGCGGACGATCTCGTTGATCTCGTGCTCGGAGCTCGCCGGATCGCCGTGGTCGAGAGCGAATCGGGCCCACAGCACGACCTGATGGTCGGCCAGCGCCGAGCCACGGAAGCGCAGCCCGAGACGGTGCGGTTCGAGCACCTCCCGCCGGCCGCGTCGGAGGTCGACCAGATCGACGTCGATCAGGCAGGCAGCGACGTCGGAGCCGTGGCCGCCGGCGTTCATCCGCACCGCCCCGCCGACCGAGCCGGGCACGCCGACCATCCACTCGAGGCCCATCAGTCCGCTCGCCGCCGTCCGGCGGGCGAGCACGGGCAGGGCGACCGCCGCGCCGGCGCGCACCGTCGTCCCTTCGATCGAGATCTGCTCGGCGAGCCCCTGCAGCGAGATCGCCACTCCGGGGAAGCCGCTGTCGGCGACGAGCAGGTTCGAGCCGCGGCCGACCACCAGCACCGGCAGGTTCGTCGCCGCGGCGACCTGTCCGAGATAGGCGACGTCCTCGTAGCTGCCGGCGCGCTGAACAGTGCCGCGCACCCGCCGACCTTGTAGGTCGTCATCGGGCCGAGCGGCACGTCCCGGCGGACGAGATCGCCGAGCAGCTCGGCCGCCCGGGCGATCGGCGTGTCGGTCACGCCACGGGCTCCCGGGCTGCAACCGGTTCGAGCCTCCGCCGCAGGGCGCGGACCTCGTCGGGCAACGAGACGACATCACCGCAGCCCATCGACAGACAGACGTCGCCGGCGCGCAACTCGCGGGCGAGGAACTCGATCAGCTCCGCTCGCTTCGGCAGCCAGACCACCCGCTGGTCGGGGTGCGCATCGAGTACCACGTTGACCACCAACTTGCCGGTGACCCCGGGGATCGGGGCGTCGCCGGAGGGATAGATGTCGGTGAGCACGACCACATCGGCGCCGACGAACGCGTCGCGGTACTCCGGGGAGAGCACCGCCATCCGCCGGTAGCGGTTCGGCTGGAACACGGCGACGACCCGCTGCCAGCCGTCGCCGGAGGTGCGCGCCGCGTCGATCACGGCGGCGATCTCGTTCGGGATGTGGGCGTAGTCGTCGACGAAGGTCACCCCGCCGTGCTCACCGCGGAAATCGAACCGACGGGCGACCCCACCGAAGCGGCCGAGGGCGCGCGCTGCGGCGTCGAACGGGACACCGAGTTCGATCGCCATCGCCAGCGCGGCGAGGGAGTTGCGCACGTTGTGCACGCCGCGCAGCGGCAGGTGCAACGCGCCGAGCAGCTCGCCCCGGCGCAGGACATCGAAGCTCCACGAGCCGGCCCCGGCGACGAGCTCGACCGCCTGGTAGTCGGCGCCGTCGTCGGTGCCATAGGTGACCGTGGCAGTGTCACCGGCGGCGCGCAGGGCGGCGGCGAAACCGAGGCAGTGCTCGTCGTCGGCGCAGAGCACCTTCGGGCCCGGGACCTGGCGGAGGTAGCGAGCGAACCCGTCGACGATCGCCTCGAAGCTGCCGTAGTGCTCGAGATGGTCGACGTCGACGTTGGTCAGGATCGTCGCCGCCAACGGCAGCTCGAGATGGGTCAGGTCGCTCTCGTCGGCTTCGACCACGAACCAGCCCGAGCCGGTCCATCCGGCCCCGGTACCGACGTCGGAGACGTCGCCGCCGATGACGAACCCAGGGGTCCAACCGGCCTCGGCGAGGATCAACATCAGCATCGAGCTGGTCGTCGTCTTGCCGTGGGTGCCGGCCACGCCGACCGCCTGGGCCCGGGCGCAGATCGAGGCGAGCATCCCCGCCCGGCGGAGCACCGGGACGCCGATCGAGCGGGCTTCGTCGAGCTCGATGTTGCGCTCGGGGATCGCCGTCGAGGACGTCACCGCGTCCACGCCGTGGACGACCTGGCGGTCGTGGCCGACGTTGATCGTCACCCCGGCAGCGCGCAGCCGGTCGAGGATCGGCAGCTCGCGCAGGTCGCTGCCGGAGACCTGGTGTCCCATCTGGGCGAGGACGAGCGAGATCGCGCTCATCCCCGGTCCACCGGCGCCGACGACGTGGTAGCGGCCGGGCTCGGTCAGGTCGAGCGGAGCGGCGGGCGCCGGCAGCGCGGCGAACTCAGCGCCTTCCACCGGCGACCTCCTCGATCAGTTCGAGCAGCGCCGGGCTGCGATGCCGTTCGCCGGCCCGGCGGGCGGCGGCGGCCATCGCCTGTCGACCGGAGGGATCGGCGACGAGCCGGTCGAGTTCGGCGGCGAGCCGCTCGGAGAGGTCCGGGGTCTCGGCGACGAGCACCGCTGCGCCGGCATCGGCCAGCGTCCGGGCATTGTCGGTCTGATGGTCCTCGGCTGCTCCGGGCCAGGGGACGAGCACCGAAGGGACCCCGATCGCCGCCAGCTCGCAGACGGTGCCGGCACCCGCCCTGCCGACCACCAGGTCGGAGGCGGCGTAGACCAACGGGAGGCGCTCCTCGTATCCGATCACCTGATACAGGATGCCGTCTCTGCCGTCGCGAGCGGGCGATGCTTCGTCGAGGAATCGCTCACCGACGACGTGGCGCACGGCGAGATCGCCACGGTCCGCCCTCGCCGCGACGAACGCGGCGACGGCCGTGTTCAACGCCCGCGACCCTTGCGAGCCGCCACTGACGCTGATCACCACCCGCTCACCGGGAAGGCCGAGCAGGTCACGAGCGGCGAGACCGTCGCGCCGGGGGTCGAGGCGGAGCACCGCCCGGCGCAGCGGCGCCCCGGTCGGTCGGGCGCGCCGCAGGTCGACCCCGTCGAAGGCGACGGCGCTGGCGGTGGCGAAGCGGGCAGCGAGCTTGCTCGCCTGCCCGGGGCGCTTGTCGTAGCTGACCACGACGATCGGGATCCGCCGCAGCCGGGCGGCGAACACCGCCGGCAAGCTGGCGTAGCCGCCGACGGAGACGACCACCTTCGGCCGGATCCGGCCGAGCAGCCGCCAGGCGCGCACGACCGCTCCGGCGAGCCGGAACGGCATCACCAGGTTGCGGGCGGTCAGCCGCCGCTGCAGCCCGGTGACGTCGAGCAGGGTGTGGGGGATCCCGGTCGGCGGCAGCAGCCGGGTCTCGATCCCCCGCTTGGCGCCGATGTAGTGCAGATCCTCGATCTGCCGGCCGCGATCGACCAGCCCTTCGGCGATCGCCAGCGCAGGGAGCACGTGGCCGGCGGTGCCACCACCGGTGACGACGGCGTAGCTGCGGCTCACTTCGAGGTGCGGGCGACGTTCAGCAGCAGTCCTGCGGCGGTCATCGTGACCAGCAGTGAGCTGCCACCGAAGGAGACGAACGGGAGGGTCAGGCCGGTCAGCGGCATCGTCCCGGTGACGCCGCCGACGTTGATGATCGCCTGCACTGCGATCCAGGCGGTGATCCCGCCGGCGAGCAGCATCCCGAACCGGTCGGCGGCGGCCAACGCGACCTGGATGCCGAAGAAGGCGAGGAGCAGGAACGAGCCGAGCACGGCGACCACCCCGACCAATCCGAGCTCCTCGGCGACGATGGCGAAGATGAAGTCGGAGTGGGCCAGCGGGAGATAGCCCCACTTGGCCTTGCTCGCCCCGATCCCGACACCGGTCAGCCCGCCATCGGCGATCCCGATCAACGACTGCCACACCTGATAGCCCTCGTTCGTCCGGTGTTGGGCGAGGTCGAGGAAGGCCGTCCAGCGGTTGCGTCGGTAGTCGGTGCTCATCACGAACCCGAGGGCGAGCAGGCCCATCCCGGCGGAGACGCCGGTCAGCGGGACGATCGGGCTGCCACCGATGAACACCGTGGCGAGGACGATCGAGCCGAGCACGATCGCCGAGCCGAGATCGCCTTGGGCGAGGAGGAGAGCACCGGAGATCCCGAGCACCACCAGGCACGGCCAGAGGGTCTCGGCGACGAGGTGCATCGCGTGCGCCCGCTTGGTCAACAGATCGGCGCAGTAGAGCAGGACGGCGAGCTTGAGGAACTCCGACGGCTGGAAGCCGATCGGTCCGAGCTGGACCCATGCCCGCGCCCCGCCGACGGACACGCCGAGCCCGGGAACGAACGGCAGGACCATCAAGCCGAACGCCCCGAACAGGATCGGCATCACCCACCGGCGCCAACGCTCGTAGGGGACGCGCATCGTGATCAGCAGCGCGAGCCCACCGAAGGCAGCCCACATCACCTGCTTGGAGAAGTATCGCCACGGCGACAGGCCGCGGTGGAACGAGGTCACCGACGATGCGGACAGGACCATCACCAGACCGAGCAGGGTGAGCACGACGACCACCGAGCCGATCAGGTAGAACCCGACCGGCGGGCCTTCGGGGGCGACCGTGCGTCCGGTGATCCGCCGGCCGTTGGCCCGCCGTCGTCCGTCCTCGCGCCGGCGGAGCTCGCCGTTGTCGCCGAACGCCGCGTAGGTCATCGCTGAGTCTCCTGATCGGATGAGAGGTCCTGAACCCGCCGGGCGAAGTCCGCGCCCCGCTGCGGATAGCCCGTGTACCAGTCGAAGCTGGCGCAGCCGGGCGAGAGCAGCACGGTGTCGCCGCTCACGGCGAGGCTGCGGGCGACGGCGACTGCATCGGGCATCGAGCCGGCGGTCGTCACCGGGCAGACCCCGTCGAACACCTCGGCGACCAGCGATGCCGCTGCCCCGATCGCGACCACAGCCCGCAGGTGCGCCGGGGCGCTGGCCATCGGCCGCAGGTCGAGACCCTTGTTCTTGCCGCCGGCGATCAGCACGACGTGGTCGAAGGCCTTGATCCCGTTCAACGCGGCGTGCGGGGTGGTCGCCTTCGAATCGTCGACATAGGCGATCCCGTCGAGCTCACGGACGAGTTCGAGGCGGTGCGGGGGGCCGACGAAGCTGCCGAGGGCGGCGGTGATCGCCGCGCTGTCGGCGAGTCCGCTCTCGAGCACCAGCGCGCTCGCCGCCAACGCGTTGGTGACGTCGTGGGGCAACGCTCTGCGGAGCGCGCCGACCGGGGCGATCGGGCCGGCGGGACCGCGCAGCCAGCCGCCCTCGAGGCGGTAGTCGGCGTCGGTTCGGGCGAAGGTCACCTGCCGGGCAGGCGCAGCGGCGAGCTCTTCGACCACGATCGGGTCGTCGGCGAAACCGATCGCCACGTCATCCGCGGTCTGGAACCGCCAGATCCGGGCCTTGGCGGCGCGGTAGGTGTCGAGCGAGACGTGCCAGTCCTGGTGGTCCTCGGCAAGATTGAGCCAGACCGCGGCGCGCGGGGCGAAGCACTCGGTGAACGCCAGCCGGAAGCTGGTGCACTCGACGACGAACACGTCGTGGTCCTCGTCGATCGCCTGGATCAACGGGGTGTCGGTGTTGCCGGCATCGATCGCCCGCAGCCCGGCGGCGCGCAGCATCTCGACCGCCAACAGGGTGGTCGTCGTCTTGCCGTCGGTGCCGGTCACCGCCAGCATCGGCCGCGGCCCGCCGGGTCGCTGCTGCTCCCACTCGAAGGCCAGATCGATCTCGCTCCGGATCGGGATCCGATCGCCGGCGGCAGCGAGCACCGGGTGGGTCTCGGGCACCCCAGGACTGGGGACGAGCAGCTCGCAGCCCTCCAGCAGGCGCTCGATCGCGGCGTCGTCGGGACCGGTGACGTAGGCGACGCCGAGCTCGGCGGCGACCTCGGTCGAGCGATCGCTCGGCCGGTCGTCGGCGACGACCACCGTCGCGCCGCGGCGGAGCAGGGCGCGCACGGTCGCCTCGCCGGCGATCCCCAGGCCGTAGACCACCGCGGTCACAGGCCGACCTCCATCCGGGTGAAGTCGGCGATGAAGATCGCCAGGCCGGTGGCGACGAACAGCCCGGCGAGCAGCCAGAAGCGGATGATCACGGTCGTCTCCGGCCAACCGGAGAGCTCGAAGTGGTGATGGATCGGCGACATCTTGAACAGTCGCTTGGTCCGTCCGGAGGCCTTGAAGTACCCCATCTGGATCGCCACCGAACCGATCTCGATCACGTTGATCCCGCACAGCAGCGGGAGCAGCAGCTGGGTGTTGGTGGTCAGCGCGAGCAGCGCCAACCCGGCGCCGATCCCGAGCGCGCCGACGTCACCCATGAAGATCCGCGCCGGCGCCGCGTTGTACCACAGGAACCCGGCGCAGCCCCCGGCGAAGGCGACGGCGATCGCCGCCAGGTCGAGTGGGTTGATCACCCCGGTGTAGATCTCGGGGTTACGGAAGGCCCAGTAGGCGATGATCGTGAAGGCGACGAAGGCGAGCAGCGCGGAGCCGCCGGCGAGTCCGTCGAGGCCATCGGTGACGTTGACCGCGTTGGTCGTGGCGAAGATGATCGCCCCCGCCCAGAAGATCCACACGAACCACGGCAGGTGCCAGCCCGGCGAGCCGGCGCGGGTGAAGCTGATCGTCGTCTCGACGTCGGAGACGGTGATCAGCAGCCAGGCGAGGAGGACCGAGATGACGAAGGTGATGTAGCCCTTCTTCTTCCAGAAGATCCCTCGGTTGCGGCCGATCCGGACCTTGATGTAGTCGTCGAGGAACCCGAGCGCGGCCATCACCAGCACCGCCCCGAACACGACCAACGCCTGGTTGGAGAACGGCAGGCCTTCACGCACGTGGGCGGCGATCCAGCCGAGCAGGGCGGAGGCGACGATCGCGATCCCGCCCATCGTCGGCGTGCCCGCCTTGTGCTGGTGCTCCGGCCCGTGGTCCTCCTTGCCGAGGATCGGCTGGCCCTTGCCCCGATCGCGGAAGAACGAGATCAGGAAACGCGTGCCGAACAGCGACGATGCCATCGCCACTGCACCGGCGATCATCAGGGCGATCACGTGAGGTTCTCCAGCAACATCCGCACCACGGCCCGGTCGTCGAACTCCGTGACCGTGGTTCCAATCGTCTGGGTCGTCTCGTGACCCTTGCCGGCAACCACGACGATGTCGCCATCGTTCGCCTGGGCGAGCGCCAGGGCGATCGCAGCCCGACGGTCGGGCTCCGAGGTTGCCCGCCGACGGTACTCGCCGGGAACACCGGAGAGCACGGATGCGATGATCTCGAGCGGGTCCTCCGAGCGTGGGTTGTCGGAGGTGACGACCACCGAATCGGCCAGCTCACCGGCGATCGCGCCCATCACCGGCCGCTTCTCGTGATCTCGGTCACCACCGCAGCCGAACACGACGATCACCCGTCCGCCACCGACCGAGGCGCGTGCGGCTTCGAGCACGCCGCGCATCGCGTCGGGCTTGTGCGAGTAATCGACGACGACGTCGAAGCGTTGCCCGGCGTCGATGTGCTCGAACCGTCCGGGGACCGGTTCGAGGGCGGCGAGCCCGGCGGCGATCGTCGCCCGATCGATCCCCAACGCCTCGGCGGTGACCGCCGCCGCGTGCGAGTTGGCGACGTTGAACCGGCCGCCGAGTGGGACGACCACCTCGGTCTCGCGCCAGCGGTAGCTGTGGCTGCGGGCGTCGGCGCGGACGTCGCCGAGATCGGACTCGCGGAACGGGAGCGCCGGGATCGAGATCACGTCGAGCAGCAGCCGGCCGTGGACGTCGTCGGCGTTGACGACGGCGAGGTCGCTCAACTCCGGGGTGAACAGCCGGGCCTTGGCGGCGAAGTAGCGCTCGGTCGAGCTGTGGAAGTCGAGGTGGTCGTGGCCGAGATTGGTGAACACCGCCACCGCGAACCGGGAGCCGTCGACCCGGTGGAGGTCGAGCGCGTGGGAGGAGACCTCCATCACCACCGCCCGGTCGCCGCGGTCGCGGGCCTCGGCGAAGCGCTGCTGGACGACCGGCGCCTCCGGGGTGGTCAGCTTGCCGGTGAGGGTGCCGAACACCGACGTCGGCCACCCGGCGGCGCGCAGGATCGTCGCCAGCAGCTGCGAGGTGGTCGTCTTGCCGTTGGTCCCGGTGATCCCGACGACGGTCATCGCCGTGCTCGGGTCGCCGGCGAGGGCGGCGGCGAACGGGCCGATCGCCGCCCGGACGTCGGCGACGCGCAGCTGGGGCACCTCGAGCGGCAGCGGACGATCGACGACGAGCGCCACCGCGCCCTGGGCGACGGCGGCCCCGGCATGGAGGTGCCCATCGCTGTACTGCCCGCGAACGCAGCAGAACAGCGCGCCCGGGGTCACCTCACGGGAGTCGATCGAGATCCCGGCGACCTCGGTCGCGGGATCGCCGGTGAGCAGCGCCGGCACCGGGAGTCGCACCCGGGTGACGAGCTCGGCAAGTCGCATCACGTCTCCGGGCAACCGCCGTTGGCGGTCGGAGGCTTGATCGCCAGCTCGTGGACCGCCGCTTCGGCGATCTGGGCGAACGTCGGAGCGGCGGTGTTGCCGCCGTAGTGGGCAGCGGAGCCGTCCGGCTCGTCGATCGAGACGAGGATCGTCACCTGCGGATTCTCCGCCGGGAGGAAGCCGACGAACGAGGCGTAGTAGGTCAGGTTGCCCTCCGCGTTGCGGTACGTCCCGTTCGGCTGGGCCTTGAGGCCGGTGCCGGTCTTGCCGGCGATCGTGTAGCCGGGGATCTTCGCCCGCGAGGCGGTGCCGTCACAGACCACGTCGCGCATCAGGGTGTTCATCGTCGTCGCGATCTCCGGGCGGATCACCTCGTGGGTCGCCGACGGCGCCGTCGGGTTGAGGTCGCCGGAGGCGTCGATCGTTCCTTCGACCAGCTTGGGAGCGACGTACACCCCGCCGTTGGCGATCGTGTTGACCGCCGAGATCAACTGGATCGCGGTCGCCGCCACACCCTGGCCGTAGGCGACGGTGACCTTCTCGTTGCCCTGCCACTCGGCGTGCGGGCGGAGGATCCCCTTCGACTCGCCGGGGAAGTCGAGCGCGCTGACCTCGCCGAGGCCGAACAGGCGCATGTACTCCTCCTGCTTGGCGATCCCCATCTCCTGGGAGACGAAGATCGTGCCGATGTTGGAGGACTTGGCGAGGATCCGGGCGACGGTCATCCACTGCGTCGGGTGCGGCTCGGCATCGTGCAACGGCACGTCGTAGAACAGCTTCTGGTAGGGAACCTCGTAGCCGGTCTCCTCGGTCACCACGCCTTCGTTGAGCGCGCCGGCGACGGTGATCACCTTCGCCACCGAGCCCGGCTCGTAGGCGTCGACGGCGGCGAGGTTGGCGGAGGTCACCGCGTACTCGCCGGTCTCGGCGTCGAGCCGGACGCCGGCCATCGCGTACACCGCCCCGGTCGTCGGGTCCATCACGATCGCCGTCGCGCCGCGCGCCCCGTACTCGGCGGCGGCGACGAGCAGCGCCTGTTCGGCCTGGTACTGGATCGGGCGGGAGACGGTGAGCACGAGGTCGTCGCCGGGTATCGCCGCTTCCAGCTCGCGCTTGCCCCCGGGGATCGAGCGACCGTCCTCGTCGACCTCGCGCTGATATCGCCCGGGCGAGCCGTTGAGCAGCGAGTCGTACTGCTTCTCCAGCCCGGCGATGCCCTGGCCGTCGATGTCGGTCCGCCCGACGATCCCCTGGGCGATGTCGCCGGCAGGGGCGACCCGCTTGGGCTCCTCGTACCAGCCGATGCCGGGCAGGCGGAGGTCCTCGATCACCTCGGCGGTGGCGGCGTCGAGCTGGCGGGCGACGTAGACGAACTTCTTGTCCTTCGCCAGGTCGGTCGCCAGGTTCGCCTGCTCGGTCCCCGACAGCTGGAGCATCTGGGCGAGGGCAGCGGCGGTCCCCGCCGGATCGGTGATCAGTGAGGGGTTGGCGTAGAAGGTGGTCGCCGGAACGGAGATCGACAGCTCCTCGCCGTTGCGGTCGAAGATGATCCCGCGATCGGCGGTGAGCACCTCGTTGCGCGTCCGCTGCTGCTCGCCGTAACTGACGTAGGCGCTGGCGTCCTCGGTCTGGAGCAGGGCGACGCGGGCGATCAACCCGGCGAAGACGAGGGTGACGACGGCGAACACGGCGAGCAGCCGGCGGCGGGGACGACCGGCGCGCCAGAACGATGCCGGGCGATCAGCCGGGCGGCGGAGCTGGCGGCGGGTCAGCGGCTCCTGGGCGGGACGCCTCGCCGGTCGGGGCTGCGGGGCCTGGCGGGACTCGGACGGGCGCGGGGACGGACCCCGCCGATCCGCCGGCCGGCCGCCGGCGCGGTCGGTGCGGTTGGTGCCGGCGCGGTTGGCGCGACCGCCCGCACCGTCCGGACGCCGGTCGATCCTCCGCAGCGGGGTGACCTCCGCTTCGTGCTGGCGACGACGAGCGGCAGGGCGGGCGACGCTGCCCGCCCGCCGCTCGTGCATCGCTCCCCCGGTGCCGGGCGTGGCGCGCCGGCGAACGGACTCGGGTCGCCGTGGGTCGGCGACAGCTCGACGCCGTCGCATCGGGGGCGCGTCGCGCCCGTGGCGGTGTGCTGCCTCGTTCCGGCTGCGCTCGCCGACGGTCGCTCACGGCACCTCCCCGCTGATCAACGCCTTCGTTTCCCGGTAGTCGCGGAACGCATCGGTCTCGCGAGTGACGACGTCGTCGAGCGCGTCCCCGGCGGAGGCGTTGACGAGGTTGACGACTTCGGCCGGGATCACCAGGAACTCGCGGGTGTTGGTCGGGACCATCCCCATCGCCTGGGCGGCGGCGGCCACCCGGTCGGGCGAACGGAGCGAGGCGTTGTCCCGGCGGAGCTCACGTGTCCGGGCCCGCTCGAGGTCGAGTTGCTGCTCGGTCCGGTCGAGTTCGAGCTGGTTCTGGGCGAGCTGGGTCTGGAACGCGACGACGCCGAGCATCAGCAGGAAGATGATCGTGAACACGGCGCCGGCGAGCCGTGCCGTGCGCCTCCGGCGAGGGACGATGACGAGCCGGGGGCCGCGAAACGGAGCCGGTTGCGAGCGACGGGCGGCGGCCTCCGAGCGGGCGCCGTCACGCACCGCCCGCAGTGTCGCCTGTGTCTTGATCGCTGCCTGTGCCATCAGTCGGCCAGCCGTTCGACGATCCGCAGCCGTGCCGATTCGGCCCGACGGTTGACGGCGCGCTCGGCGGCGCTCGCGCTGCGGTGCTCGGGGCGGACGATCCGCACCGTGCGCACCGCGCCGCAGACGCACGGCAGTCCGGGCGGGCAGGTGCAACCGCCGGTGGCCGCATGACGGAACGCGGCCTTGACGATCCGGTCCTCGCCGGAGTGGTAGGAGAGCACGGCGACCCGGCCGCCGGGGGCGAGCACGTCGATCGCCTGGT
Organism: uncultured Actinomycetes bacterium; assembly: GCA_963754705.1. Lineage (GTDB taxonomy): Bacteria > Actinomycetota > Acidimicrobiia > Acidimicrobiales > Ilumatobacteraceae > JAWKHV01. The sequence goes on from CAVWGZ010000004.1 coordinate 144,866, forward strand.
CGAGTGCGTCGGGGAGCACCTCCAACTCGCGGTTGACCTCGATCCGGATCGCCTGGAACGTGCGCTTGGCGGGATGGCCGCCGGTGCGCCGGGCGGCGGCGGGGATCGCGCTGCGGACGACCTCGGCGAGGATCACCGTGTCCTCGATCGGGCGGGCGGCGACGATCGCCGCTGCGATCCGCCCGGCGAAGCGCTCATCGGCGTGCTCGCGCAGGATCCGGGCGATCTCGGGGGCGGTCCAACCGTTGACGATGTCGGCCGCCGACCACTGGTCGTCGGGGTCCATCCGCATGTCGAGCGGGCCGGCGGCTCGATAGGAGAAGCCGCGCCCGGGGAGGTCGAACTGGGGGGAGGAGACCCCGAGGTCGAACAGCACACCTGAGGCGGAGGACACGTCGAGCGCTTGCATGACGGCAGCGAGGTGATCGAAACGCGTGTGGCGGAGGGTCACCCGATCGCCGAACGGCGCCAGGCGCGCGCTCGCCGCAGCGAGCGCCGCGGGGTCCCGGTCGAGACCGATCAGGCTGCACTCCGGCCGGCTGGCCAGCAACAGCTCCGAGTGCCCACCGCCGCCGAGTGTCGCGTCGACGAGCACCCCGGCAGGGACCTCGGCGAACGCTGCGGTGATCTCGGCGGCCATCACCGGGTGATGGACGAAGCCGGGATCGGCGTGGTGGTCGCTCATCGACCTGGTCCGGGCGCCCCGCCCATCTGCAGCCCCCCGGCCAGCGATTGCCGTCGGGATTTCTCCCCCGATCTGGCGAGACGGAAGCGGGCGGAGTAGGGGCTGTCCATCTTGCTGACCGGAAGGCTGCGGGTGGGCGGAACGTTGCCGGATGCCACGTGTGTCGTGTCCTCGATCCTCCTCTCGTGCACGTGCGTCGCCGACTGGCGATCTAGCTCTCGGCGCCCCGGAGCAGGGCGCCTCCCTGGTTGACCTGGCGCTCGTAGGCACCGGGACTCCACACTTCGACCCGGTCGAACGACCCGGCGACGATCACCTTCGAGTCGGGCTCGAGCCCGGCGAACTGGCGGAGTTCGCGGTCGAGGGTGATCCGTCCCTGACCGTCGAGGGTCACCTCGACCGTGCTGGCGGCGAGGGTTCGCTGTTGCTGGCGAGACACCTCGCCGCGCTTGACCTTCTCGAGCATCTCGTTCGCCACCTCCTCGAAGCCGTCTGCCGTCAGGACGTCGATGCAGCCGTCCAGTCCGAAGGCGAGGTAACAGCGCGGCTCGAATCGCGGCCGGTACGCCGAGGGCAACGCCAATCGACCTTTTTGGTCGAGTTGGCGCTCGTGCCGACCGACGAACACCGTCCGAACCCGTCCTTTCGTTGCCTGCCTCAGACCGGTTGGTCTGCAGCGGGACTCTCCGCGGTGGAGTTATCCACTGCCTCGTTCCCCGCTGCGCCCCACTGTGCTCCCCCAGACCCCCCACCGTCAACCATTTCTCCCCACATCGCGCCATTCCGCGCCCCAACCAGGTCGAACGACCTAGCACTCGGAGCGCGGGAGTTCCCACAGATTGTGGAGAACGCGGGGGACAACTCGACGAGTAGAGATCAAATACGCGCGTTGAGCGCGTGAACCAGAGCCTCAGCAGCCAGATTCGGCGTCGTGGGGACCGGAAAGACGGCGCCGATCAGGGCCTCGACGGTGGGGAGCGGTGGGGAAAGCAGTGCGATCAGCCGCTCCGGATCCCACCGCAGCGCCAGGGCGCACTGGAAACGTGCCGCCCGCCGGGTCCGTCGCTGGGAGATGCCGACCGCCTTGGCGCCGGCGATGAGCACCTCGCCGGGCCCGACGCCGGCGAAGCAGATCCGCCCCGACCAGTCGGTGGTCACCATCGGGCCACGGTGGACCGCTGCCCCCGGGTACCCGAGCGCAGCGAGGGCGTCGGCCCAGGCCTCGCCCAGCCACCAGCTCGCCCGGCCGACGTCGTCGTCCGACAGCGGGTGGCCGGCGGGGAGGACGACGTCGATCCACGCTGCGCCGCCGGGCTCGAGCAGCACCGCTCCCCCGCCACTTCGCCGGCGGACGATCTCGACACCCGTGCGGGCGCAGGCGGCGGCGTCCAGGTCGCTCGCCGGCTGGCTCGATCCGAGCACGATCGCCGGGCGGTCGACCTCGAACCACCACACCGCCGGCTCGGGCTGCTCGGGTACCTCGCGGGCATGGAACTCGGCCGCCGAGCCTTCCCACCGCTCGACCGTCCAACCCACGACCCGAGCCTACGGACCCCCACAGCCCCACCGCCCTCCCCGTACCCCGCCCGTTCGGCGCACGACGTGCTCTGGGCACCGAATCCGACAGCAATCGTCGCATCACGTGCCAAGAGCACAGAGGGGACGGGCGGCGGCGCTCCGGATGCCGTCCGCGGTGACCTCGGTCGGTGGAGGCGCGCCCGACGAGAACTCAGCCGGCGATCGACCGCGGCACCGCCGCGCCGCGCGCGAGCGCGGTCGAGATCATCGTTGCCACCCACTGCGGACGTTCGACGACGTCTTCGTAGGTGAACGTCAGCACGACGTACCCGAGGAGGCTGAGCTCGGTCTGGCGCTGAGCGTCGATCTGCCGCTGCCGCCGGGTCGAGTGCGTCGCATGACCGGCAACCTCGACGATCAGTCGACGAGCGGGCCAGACCGCGTCGACGCGAGCGATCGTCCGATCAGCGGTTCGGAACGTCCGCTGCGTCACCGGCGGCTCGATCCGTGCCCGCCTCAGTAGCTGCAGGAACTCACGCTCCAACCAACTGTGGCCGCCTCCGCCGTCCAACACGCTGTCCAGCACACGAACGCCCCGCTTGCCCGGTCCTCTCAGAGCCCGCAGCCGGCTCCTGAGGAACGTCTCCGAGCTCCAGCCCAGCCGGAGTGAGCTGTCCACCGCCGACTCGAGTTGCGACGTCGTCCACCGGCCGCACTCCTCGAGCACGAGCCTCGTCGCGCTGAGGCACGGCAGCCCGTTCACCTCGCAGCGATCGACGTTGAGCAGTGGCGAGTGGGAGCGGACGAGTGCGTCGGTCCGGCGACTGCGGTGCGATCGATCGACACTGAACTCGACGTCGTTCAGTCCACGAAAGCCGTCGAGACCGAGCACCCGGCCTGCGCTCGTGCCGCCGATCAGCGCACCTTGGCCGAGGTCGGCGAGACCAGAGCGGAGGCGGAGTTCGAACGTTCTCGGCTGACCCGGATGACAGAACGACCGCGTGCCGAGCCTCTCGATCGCCCCGACCCGCAGTGCGTACTGGAGCTGGCGGGCCGTCAATCCGTGTGAGATCCAGTCTCCACGGGTGAACAGCCCGTCGTTGGCGGCCGCCACTGCCGCGATGGCGAGACGACGCTCATCCATCCGACGATCATGCCCGGGGGGTGTCGCAACGATCACGACTCCGCCGCCCGATCCGAACTCACCGACCGTCGATGACACCGATCCGCCCTCCGACGAGCGGATCGAAATCCTTCGGGAGCCGTGCACTCCCGGACGCTCTTGGCGCCGAAGACGACACCAACTGTTGCTCTCCGTGCCAAGAGCACCCCGCCGACCAGCCGTACCGGGGAGGGCTGCCACTCCGGGGAGGGCTGGCACCCCGGGGAGGGCTGGCACCCCGGGGAGGGCTGGCACTCCGGGGAGGGCTGGCACTCCGGGGAGGGCTGGCACTCCGGGGAGGGCTGGCACTCCGGGGAGGGCTGGCACTCCGGGGAGGGCTGCAGCCCGGAGAGGGTGGCACCTGGTGCGAGGCGGCACCGGGAAGCGGTGGGGTCAGGGGGTGGTGGTGCGGCGGTAGTGGCGGCACCAGGCGAGGTAGGCGACGACGTCGGACGGTTCGGGGCGGTGGTCGGCATCGCCGTACTGCGTCTCCATCCGGAACCGGAGGTAGTCGGCGGGCGGCAGGGGGAGGAACGGCGCGCGCCGCCACCAACCGTCCGGCGCCATCCGCCGCGCCTGGCCGATCGCGGTCGGCCACAGCGCCGGACGCCGGCCGACAGCGAGCAGGGTCGCCAGCGCACTGCGCAGAGCCCCCAGCGGGGCCGCGCCCAGGGGAGCCGCGCCCGGCGGAGCGACCCCCGGCGGAGCCGCGCCCGGCGGAGCGACCCCCGGCGGAGACGCCCTCACCGGGGCTCCTTCGGCAACCCGAGGATCATCTCGCCGATGATGTTGCGCTGGATCTGCGACGAGCCGCCGTAGATCGTTCCCGCCCGGGCGGTGAGGAACGTCGTCGCCCACGAGCTGGTCGAGTTCGGCGCGCCCTCGTCGTCGGTCTGGAAGGCGTTGGTCGGCCGCCTGCCGGTGGGGACGAGGCCGTCGGCGCCGAGGATGTCCATCGCCAACGCGGTGACCTGCTGGTGGTACTCGGTGAAGAACAGCTTGAAGATCCCGCCGTCGGGACCGGGGTGGTGCCCGCCGACGAACCGGGTCAGCGTGCGCATCCCGAGATAACGCATGATCGCCACCTTCGAGTGGCACCAGGCGAGACGTTGGCGGATCACCGGGTCGGTCGACACACCGCGCTCGACGGCGAGGGCGAGCAACCGGTCGAGTTCGGACTGGAACCGCAGCGGCAAGGTCGCCGCCGCCTCGCCGCGCTCGTAGCCGAGCAGCGTCATCGCCACCGCCCAGCCGTTGTTCAGCCCGCCGACGACCTCGTCGCGCGGGGTCGTCGCGTCGGTGTAGAAGACCTCGTTGAACTCGCTGTCGCCGGAGATCATCCGGATCGGGCGGACCTCGATCCCGGGCTGGCGCATGTCGACGAGGAGGAACGAGATCCCCTTGTGCCGCGGCGCCTCCGGGTCGGTGCGGGCGAGGGTGAACACATGGTCAGCGGTGTGCCCCGAGGAGGTCCAGATCTTCTGCCCGTTGAGCACCCACTGGTCGCCGTCGAGTTCCGCACGCAGCCCGAGGTTGGCGAGGTCCGAGCCGGCGTTCGGTTCGGAGTAGCCCTGACACCACAGGTCCTCACCGGACAGGATCCGCGGCAGGTAGCGCAGCTTCTGCTCCTCCGAGCCCCACTGCAGCAGGGTGTTGCCGAGCATCTGGATGCCGAAGATGTCGTGCGGTCCGCCGGTCGGGACCCCGGCCCGGGCGAACTCCTCGGCGACGATCACCTGCTCGAGCGCCGAGCGGCCGCCACCGCCGTAGGCAGCCGGCCAGCCGGGGGCGAGATAGCCGGCCCGGTGGAGCACCGCCCGCCAGTCGGCGACGAACTGCTCGAACTCCTCACCTTCGAGCTGACCGACGCCGCCCCACCCGGCGGGCAACTCGGCGCGCAGGAACGCGACGACCTCCGCCCGATACGCCTCGGCGGACTCGTCGTAGCTCGGTCGCATCGGCGCCACGCTACCCAGCGGGTCGAGCCGGTTCCCTGCTCAGCACCGGTGCTGGAGCGGCGACCGATCGCCCTCGCGTCGTACCGATACGGTGGTCGACCGTGAGGGCTGTCGATGCACCGGTTACGCGCAACTTCGCCGACGTGTTCGGCGCGATCACCGACAACGTGGCGAAGGTGGTCCAGGGCAAGCCGGAAGCGATCGAGCTGGCCGTGATCTGCATGCTCGCCGAAGGTCACCTGCTGGTCGAAGACGTTCCCGGCGTCGGCAAGACGAGCCTCGCCAAGGCGCTGGCGACCTCGATCGAGTGCAGCTGGAAGCGGGTCCAGTTCACCCCCGATCTGCTCCCCGGCGATCTGGTCGGTGTCAGCATCTGGCAACGGTCGCGAGAGTCGTTCGAGTTCCAGCCCGGTCCGCTGTTCGCCAACATCGTCCTCGCCGACGAGATCAACCGGGCCTCGCCGAAGACCCAGTCGGCGCTGCTCGAGGCGATGGAGGAACAGCAGGTGTCGGCCGACGGCCGGACCCACCACCTGCCGCCGCCGTTCATGGTCATCGCCACCCAGAACCCGGTCGAGCAGGAGGGCACCTACCGACTGCCGGAGAGCCAGCTCGACCGGTTCCTGCTACGGATCTCGCTCGGCTACCCGACGCGCGAGGCCGAGCTGTCGATCCTCGATTCGATGGGTGCTCACGAGACGTTGGGGACGATCGGCCCGGTCGCCTCGTCCGAGGACGTGCTGGCGATGATCGACGCCGTCAAACGCGTCCATCTCGCTCCGGCGTTGAAGGGCTACCTCGTCGACCTGGCGGAGACCAGCCGGCGCCATCCGGCGCTCGCCCTCGGCCTGTCGCCACGAGCGACGCTCCAGCTGGCGCGGGCGATCCGGGCCCACGCCGCAGCACACGGGAGGCGCTTCGCCACCCCCGATGACGTCAAGACGATGGCCCGCCCGGTCCTCGCCCATCGGGTGCTCGTCCGCCACGAGGCGCAGCTGCAGGGGATGAGCGGCTCGGTGGCGATCGACGAGGTGCTCCGCAGCGTGCCGGTCCCGGTCGTCGCCGAGGCGCGCTAGGCGATGCCGACGCGCGCCGGGTGGCTGCTCGCCGTCGGCGGGCTGGCGACCTTCGTCGTCGGGCGACTGTTCGGCTTGCTCGAGCTGTTCGTCGTCGGCGCCGCGGCGGTGCTGTCGGTGCTGATCGCCGTGCTCCTCGTCCGCTTCCGCCCGGTCCGGCTGCGGGTCAGCCGGCGGGTGACCCCCCGCCGGGTCCACGCCGGGGAGACGGCACGGGTCGAGCTCCATGTCACCAATCGGACCCAGCTGCGGATGCCGTCATTGGGGATGCACGATCCGGTGTCGAGCACCCAGGGAGCCCGGCTGCAGCTCGCCGCGCTCGGCGCCGGGCGCGCCGCGCGCGCCGTCTACCGCCTCCCGACATCGCGTCGGGGGCAGATCAATGTCGGCCCGCTCGAACTGATCCGCTCCGACGTCCTCGGCCTGGCCAGCCGGTCGGTGAGTGCGGCGGGGGCGACGTCCGTCGTCGTCCTGCCGAGCTGGCACCTCGTCGGCGTGCCCGGCAGCGGCGCGGATCGCGGCCCGCTCGGGCAGCACCTGCGAATGCGCGCCCTCGGCCGCAGCGGTGATGAGTTCCGCGGGCTGCGCGACTACGCCCCCGGCGACGACCTGCGCCGGATCAGCTGGAAAGCGAGCGCTCGCTCGGAGGAATTGAAGGTGCGCGAGAACGAGGTCGCCGGACTGCGCAACCTCACCGTCGTGCTCGACCTCGACGCCGAGGCACACACCGTCGACTCGTTCGAACGAGCGGTGACGGCGGCGACCTCGATCGTCGTCAGCGCCGCCGAGCGCGGTCGCGACGTCCGGATCATGACCACCGGCGGTTACGACGTGTCGCCCGGCACCGCCGGCGTCGACGGCTTGCTCGAGCACCTGGCGATCGTCCAACCGGTCGCCGGGACGATGCCGATGCAGGTGATCGGCAAGCTCGGCTCGCGCCTGTCCGGTGGTCTGCTGGTGTTCGCCGGCGGACGGCTGAGCGCGCCGCTGCTCGGCGCCCTGCGCAACACCGCGAGCGTCGACGCGATCGTCGCGATCGCCTGCGAAGGTCCGAAGCCGATCCCGCCGGGCGGGATCTTCGTCGTCGACGCGACGACCGACGGATCGTTCGTCAGCGCCTGGAATCTGCTCGTCGGCGCAGCCGACAGCGGTGGCGCAGTCGAACGCCGCTCCGCCCGGCCGCGCGGCCAGATCGTGTTGGGGGAGGCGACGGCGTGAGCACGATGTTGTTGGGCGGCCCGGAGACCGAGCAGCCGGTGAGCGCGCCACCGGCTGCGCCGCAGCGGCGACGCCCACCGCCGATCACCCCGATCGGACTCGGCGCCAGCGTTGCGCTGGCGGCGACGACGGTGGCTGCGGCGGCGGGCCTGATCCGGGTGTTCCCCGACTGGAGCTTCTTCCCCCGGATGGTCGTGGTCGCCCTCACCGTCCATCTGCTGTGCCTGATCGGCCGGGTGCGCGGGTGGCACCTGGCGACCGTCGCCGCCGGTTCGGCAGCGGCGATCGCCGTGCTCGTCGGAATGATCTATCTCCCCGACACGATGAGCGCCGGGGTGCTGCCGACACGGTCGACGTGGGACGCCGCCTGGCAGTCGATCGCCGACTCGTTCAGCCAGTTCCGGGTCACGGTCACTCCTGTTCCGGCCACCGGCGGGTTCGGGATCACCTGCGCCCTGGCCCTCGGGGTGATCGCCTTCGTCGCCGACTCGTTCGCCTTCCGCGCCTACGGCCGGATCGAGGCGGTGATCCCCGGCGGGCTGTTGTTCGTCGTCGCCTCGTCGGTCGGCTACGACCGCAGCCGGTTGGCGACCACGGCCTGGTGGCTGGTCGCCGCCTTCGTCGCCGTCGCCTGGCTGCGCGCTGCCCACGACGAACGCAGCGCCCCGTGGCTCGGGGCCACTCGCGGCGGCCGTTTGGCGACGCTCGCCGGAGCCTCGCTCGGGGCGGCCGTTGCGGCGACGATCGCCGGCCTGGCGATCGGTCCCGGGCTGCCCGGGGCCGAGGCGGAGGCGTTGGTCGACACGCGCCACAGTCAGGGCGACGGCACCGAGGTGCTCAGCCCGATGGTCTCGATCCAGGCTCGTCTCGTCGACCGACGCAACGTCGAGTTGTTCACCGTCACGACCGATGCGCCGCAGTACTGGCGGCTGACTGCGTTCGAATCGTTCGACGGCACCGAGTGGCGACAGGAACGCGACTACTCCGACGCCGACCGGCTGGCCGGAGCCGACGACGTCGGCGGCGTCCGTCAGCAATTCCAGATCGCCTCGCTCGGAAGCATCTGGCTCCCGGCCGCGTTCAGCCCGGTCGGGTTCGACTCGGGGACCTCGGTCCGATTCAACGCCGAGTCCGCTTCGATCATCCGAAACAACGGCGACCTGTTCACCGGCCTCGACTACGAGGTGGTCTCGGAGGTCCCGACGGCGAGTGCCGCCGAGCTCGCCGGCTCGACCTCGTCGGACCCTCCGACCGACGACTACACCCGCCTCCCCGACGACTTCCCCGACGAGTTCCGCACCCTCGCCAGCCAGATCACCGCCGACGCGACCAGCGCGTACGACAAGGCGCTGGCGCTGCAGCAGTTCTTCCGCGACAACTTTCGCTACGACGTCAACATCCCTCGCGGTCACAGCGAGCGGGCGATGGAGACGTTCCTGCGCAAACGGGTGGGCTACTGCGAGCAGTTCGCCGGGACCTTCGCCGCCCTCGGCCGGGCCGCCGGGCTGGCGACCCGGGTCGCCACCGGCTTCACCCCCGGTGATCTCGACGACAGCGGCGTCTACCACGTGCGCGGCAAGCACGCCCACGCCTGGCCGGAGGTCTGGTTCGACGGCATCGGTTGGGTGCTGTTCGAGCCGACCCCCGGACGCGGCGCCCCCGGGGCGGAGGGCTACACCGGCGTCGCCCCGGCCCAGGAGGGTGGAGTCCTGACCGACGAAGCCGACGCCGTCCCTGCCGGAAGTAGCGGTGAGGGAGGCGCTCCGGCGACGACTGCCGTGGCATCGGTGGGGACCAACCCGATCCTCCCGGACGGCCTCGATCCCGGGGAGATCCCGACCGGGGAGGTTCCTGCGGCGACGCTGCCGCCACTGACCGGCGGCGGCTCGAGCTCGAATGCGTCGACGATCGTCCGCCTCGTGCTGATCGGCCTCGTCGCAGCGGCGCTGTGGTTCGTCGCGATGCGTCCCGGCTATCGCCTGCTGCGCCGTCGCGCCGCCCACTCCCCGACGGAACGGCTGATCGAGTCCTGGCGGCGGGCGTCGATCGCCCTCGCCGGTGCCGGCGCCAAGCGGCGCGAGGCCGAGACCCCGCTCGAGTACGCCGAGCGGGCGTGGAAGATGACCGGCTGCGACCGGGCGGCGGTCCGCCGTATCGCCGAGCTGGTGACCAACGCCGCGTACGGCGATCGGGAACCGTCGCCTGAGCTCGCCGACGAGGGCGACGTCACCTCGCGTCGGTTGGTGCGGGTGCTCGAACGGCGGGCGACGGGATGGGAACGATTCCGCCGACGGATGGACCCGCGGCAGGCCTGACCGATCCGGCTCAGTGGCGGCGGAAGCGGTCGCGCAGCCGGGAATCCTCCAGCGGCTTGCGTCCACGCATCACGCCGGCGAGGTCCTGGATCCCGATCCTGCCGACAGTGCGCAGGTTGCGTTCGATGATGAAGGCGCAGCCGAGCATGATCAGGAAGCCGGCGAAGGACAGCAAGTAGTGCACCTGGAGCATGGCGACGAGGAAGCCGAGGCCGGCGATCAGCCCGAGCACTGCCCAGCGGACGCGGCGCAGCGCGTGACGGTACAACGATGCCGAGCCGACGTGCTGAGCGAACTTCGGGTCGCTCTCGTAGAACTGCTCCTCGATCTGCCGAAGAATGCGCTGTTCATCTTCCGAGAGCGGCATCGACGTTCTCCTGACCGGTGGCACACGGCACGTGCCACTGCAAATCATCCCACGGAACGACGGCGTTCACAACGCGGTGAGTCTCGACGTCCACCTATTCATCGTTCCCCGTCGGGAGCGGTTTCATTCGGCCCCCACTGCTGGGCTCCGTTGCGCACCGGATCGAGCCTGCCCCGCCGCAGTGAGCTCGTCAGGCCGATCGCCGAGCTCCCGAACTTGGCCCGCACACCGTCGATCGCCGAGCTCGCCTCGTGCCACGCCCGCTCCCGCTCGACCGGATCGGTGGCGTCGGGCGGAGCCTGGTCGAGCAGCGCGTCGAGCGAGAGTTGTTCGCTCGGTTCGGCGAGGTTGGAGGCGCTGACCCCGAGCAGGCGGACCCCCGGCGAGGGGTCGATCGCCGACAGCAGCGGGAGCGCAGCGGCAGCGATCGCCGGACCGGTGGTCAGCACGCCTCGCTCGCCGGCCGAGCGCGACCCTGGGGTGACCGAGCGGGTGATCGTGTCGAAGTCGGCGAAGCGAACCTTGAGGGTGACCGTGCGCGCCCCGACGCCGGCCGCCCGCAGCCGGGAGGCGACGGCGTCGGCGAGGCGGACGACCTGGGTCCGCAGCTCGTCGGGAGCGTAGAGGTCCTCCTGATAGGTCACCTCGTGGCCGATCGACTTCGCCGCCCGGCTCGGCTCGACCGGCCGATCGTCGATCGCCTGGGCCAACCGGTGGAGGTGGGGCCCGGACGCCTTGCCCAGGGCGGCGATCAGCACCCGCCGGTCGAGCCGGGCGAGGTCACCGATCGTCGCCACCCCGTGCCGGTGGAGGCGCTCCAGCGTCGCCGGGCCGACGCCCCACATCGCCTGCACCGGCAGCGGATGGAGGAACGGCAGCGGATCGTCGGGAGGAACGACGACCACCCCTTGCCCGGGGGTGATCCCCGCCGGGCTGGCGCTCGGCTTGGCCGCCTCGCTCGCCAGCTTGGCCAGGAACTTGTTCGAGGCGACGCCGACCGAGCAGCTCAGTCCGACCTCGTCGGCGACCTCGCCGCGGATCCTGCGGCCGATCGTCGAGCCCTCGCCGAACAACCGCGAGGCTCCGCTGACGTCGAGGAACGCCTCGTCGAGCGAGAGTCCTTCGACCAGCGGGGTGTAGCGACGGAAGATCCCGAACACCTCCGCCGACGCCTCGCCGTAGTGGGCGTAGTCGCCGGGGAGGAAGACCGCCTGCGGGCACCGCCGGCGGGCGACGACCGAGGGCATCGCCGAACGCACGCCGTAGCGACGGGCCTCGTACGAGGCGGCGGCGACCACCCCCCGCTCACCCGTGCCGCCGACGACGACCGGCAGCCCGCGCAGCTCCGGGCGGCGACGCAGTTCGACCGAGACGAAGAATGCGTCCATGTCGACGTGGAGGATCGTCCTGGTGACCGACACCGCCGTCAGGCTATCCGGGCGAACACCCGTACGACCGTGACCGGGGCGCCCGGCGGGGTTGGGCGGACCGAGCTGGACGCTCGCCGGTCAGCTCGGGCGGCGCCAGCGATCGACGCGCAGCAGATCGCGGACGGCGAGGCGGGCGACGAGGCCGAACGCCTCGCCGACGATCCCACCCGAGAGCTTCGACTCGCCGTGCAGCCGGTCGGCGAAGGTGATCGGGATCTCGACGATCGACCCGCCGGCGCGAACCAGCCGCTGGGTCATCTCGATCTGGAACCCGTAGCCCTCGGCCTGCAGCGTGTCGAGCTCGAGCCGGTCGAGTGCGGCGGCCCGGTAGGCCCGGAAGCCGGAGGTCGCGTCGTTGATCGCCAACCCGAGCATCCCCGCTGCGTACCGGCTCCCCCAGCGCGACAACCACCGCCGCCGCCAGCTCCACCCGGTGATCCGGCCGCCGGGCACGTAGCGCGATCCCATCGCCAGATCGGCGCCGTGCTCGACCGCCGAGATCAGCGCCGGCAGCATCCGCGGGTCGTGCGAGCCGTCGGCATCGATCTGGACGAGAATCGGCGCGCCGCTGTCCGAGTCCCCAGCGGAAGCCGTCGCGATAGGCCGACGCCAGCCCACCTTTGGCCGGCCGAGCGAGGACCGAGACCCGCCCGAGGTCCTCGCCGACCTTCTCCGCCAGCTCGGCGGTGCCGTCGGGGCTGGCGTCGTCGACGACGAGCACCTCGACCTCGGCACAGGCCTCGAGCACACGGCGCAGCACGCCCTCGATGTTCTCGGCTTCGTTGAACGTCGGCACGACGACCAGGGCACGCACGGGGGCACACAGTAGGGGACACCCCTACGATGACCGCTCGTGCCGTCCCCGTTCCGTTCCGCGCTCCCTTCCCGGCTCGCCCGGGCGCTCGGCGTCCTGGCGATCCTCGTCGCCGGCGGCGCCGGCGGGCTGATCGGCTGGGCGCTGGTCGATGTGCAGTGCTCCGGCGACTGCTCGACGGCGACCTCCGCCGGTGGGCTGATCGGCGCGCTCGCCGCCGCCGCCGGGACCGCGGTCGTCGTCGTCCTCGTTCTGCGGGCGATGGGCGAATGGCGCGAGCTGCAGGACCGCAGACAGTGACGACCACCGACGTGCCGACCGCCGAACTGCTCGACGAGCTGCTCGAACTCGCGTCGGCGATCGCCCGCGAGGCCGGAGCGATGATCCGCGACGGTCGAGCCGGTGGTTCGCCGGACGCGGCGACCAAGTCGACGTCGACCGACGTCGTCACCGTGTTCGACACCGCCTCCGAACGGCTGATCGTCGAGCGCCTCCGGGCCGCCCGCGCCGACGATGCGATCCTCGGCGAGGAGGGTGCGTCCCGGCCCGGCACGAGCGGGATCAGGTGGGTCGTCGATCCGATCGACGGAACGACCAACTACCTCTACGGACTGTCCGGGTACGCCGTCTCGATCGCCGCCGAGGAGGACCTCGACATCCCGCCCGGCGAGATCGCCCCCGGCGGGTTGGTCGGCGTCGTCTACCTCCCGGCGACGGACGAGCTGTTCGCCGCCCGACGCGGCAGGGGGGCGACCTCCAACGGGGTGGCGATCCGCTGTGGTCGGCCGGCCGACGTCGCCACCGCGCTGATCGGCACCGGCTTCTCGTACCACCGTGCGGCGCGCGCCCAACAGGGACGGCGGGTGGCCGAACTGCTCCCCGAGGTGCGCGACATCCGCCGGCTCGGCGCTGCGGCAGCCGATCTCTGCCACCTCGCCTGCGGCCGGCTGGACGGCTACTACGAGCAGTACCTCCAACCCTGGGACCTCGCCGCCGGGGCGTTGATCGCCCGCGAAGCGGGGGCGATCGTCGGCCCGTTCAGCGGGGCCGACGGCGAGCCCGACGGCGTCCTCGCCGCCGCTCCGACGATCCATTCGGCGCTGCGCGCCCTGATCGAGCAGTCCGGCCGGAGCGACCACAACTGAGCTGGGCCGCCGAGTGGCGTGGGACGGCGGTTGCGGTCGGGCATCATGGTCGGGTGGACACAAGGATCTTGACGGTCGAGGACGACGAGCGCATCCGTACGGCGGTCAAGCTCGCCCTCGAGGACGAGGGTTGGACCGTCGAGGAGACCGGCAGCGGCGAGGAGGCGATCGAGGCGTTTCACCGAACGCCGGCCGACGTCGTTCTGATCGACATCATGCTCCCGGGGATCGACGGGTTCGAGCTCTGCCGCACCCTGCGCCGTTCGAGCGCGGTACCGATCGTGATGGTCACCGCCCGCGCCGACACCCACGACGTGGTCGCCGGGTTGGAGGCTGGGGCGGACGACTACCTGACCAAGCCGTTCGCCCCGAAAGAGCTCTCGGCGCGGATCCGGGCGCTGCTGCGACGTGTCCGCCCGACGCAGCCGGGCCACTCGCGCCTCGTGTTCGGCGAGCTCGAGATCGTCCCCGACGAGGGCAAGGTGACCCGCGCCGGCAAGGAACTGCACCTGACCAAGACCGAGTTCCGGCTGCTCTGCGAGCTCGGGCAGAACCCCGGCCGGGTGTTCAGCCGGGAAGCCTTGCTCGACAAGGTGTGGGGCTACGGCTACTTCGGCGACGGGCGGTTGGTCGACGTCCACGTCCGCCGGTTGCGGATGAAGGTCGAGTCCGACCCCGCCAACCCGCGTCACGTGGTCACCGTGCGCGGGCTGGGCTACCGCTTGCAGTCGTGACCGGGGAATGCGCCTCGTGAGCGACTCCGCCGGGCTGGTCGGCGAGGTCCCCCGCCAGGCGGCCGGGCCGGGGTGGCGCGAACGGTTCGCGGAGTTCTCGGCGCGGGTCCGTTCGGCCCGGCTGCCGCTGCGTCGGCGGATCCTGTTGACCTTCGCCCTCGGTTCGTTCGCCCTCAGCGCGTTCCTGGCGGCGACGACCTACGGCTTCACCAAGAGCGCGCTGCTCCATCAGCGCGACCGCTCGGCGATCCGCCAGGCCTATCGCAACGCCGAGATCATCGAGGCGGATCTCGAGTCGGCACCGTCGTTGACCCAGATCGCGTCCCGCCTGGAGGGCCTGGCGACCCGTGCGGCGACCTACTACCGCGGCCAGTGGGCGGCGCCGGCACCACAGTTCGGACGGGTGGCGATCCCCGAGGCGTTGCGCTCACGGGTCGTCGACGAAGGCCAGGCGGCGCGGATGACGACCGAGGTCCAGGGCGAGAAGGTGCTCGCCGTCGGCGTTCCGTTGAGTTCCGCCTCCGCCGCCTACTTCGAGTTCGCCAGCCTCGCCGAGATCGACTCGACGCTGTCCAACGTCGCCCGATCGCTGCTCGCTGCGGCGGTGGTCACGACCGGGCTCGGCCTGCTGCTCGGCTCGCTGGCGGCGCGACGGTCGGTCCGGCCATTGGGTGAGGCGGCGCAGGCGGCGAAGGCGATCGCCGGCGGCAGGTTGGACACCCGGTTGGAACCGACCGACGACCCGGACCTGGCGCTGCTGTCGATCGCCTTCAACGACATGGTCGGCGCGCTGCAGCAGCGGGTCGAGCGCGACGCCCGGTTCGCCTCGGACGTCAGCCACGAGCTGCGCTCGCCGCTGATGACCCTCGCCGCCTCGGCCGAGGTGCTCCGTGCCCGCCGCGACGACATGCCGGAGAAGGCCCGGGCGGCACTCGACCTGCTCGTCGCCGACGTCGCCCGGTTCCAGGGCCTGGTCGAGGATCTGCTCGAGATCTCCCGCTTCGACGCCGGCGCGATCCGGCTCAACCTCGACGACATGCTGCTCGCCGAGTTCGTCCGCCAGGCTGCGTCGGTCAGCAGCCTGCCGGCGACGCCGGTGACGGTCAGCGATCGTGGCGAGATGCTGGTGATCAACGGCGACAAGCGCCGCCTGGCGCGGGTGCTCGCCAACCTGATCGACAACGGGCGACTGCACGGTGGTGGCAACCTGACGATCGAGGTCGATGCCGCTCCGGGAGAACCGGAACCGCTCAGCCATGCCTGGATCTCGGTCGCCGACAACGGCCCGGGCATCCCGCTCGAGGAACGCTCGCTCGTGTTCGAACGTTTCGCCCGCGGCGGCAGCGCCGGGCGGCGAAGCGTCAGCGATGGTGCCGGGCTCGGCCTGGCGTTGGTCGAGGAGCATGTCCGGATGCACGGGGGCCGGGTCTGGGTCGACGACCGCCCCGACGGACAGTCCGGGGCACGATTCATCATCGAGCTCCCGGCCGAGGAGATCTCCGGGTGAACCGGCGCAGCGCGCTCGGCGCGCTCGGCACGCTGGTGCTGATCGCCGGCTGTGGGATCGACATCGATCAAGAGCCGCGCGACATCACCCCCGAGGACGGCGCGCCGGACACGACCGCCGATGAGGACGGCGACGCCGACCCGCAGCCGGGGACGACGTTGAAGATCTACTTCCTCGCCCCGCAGAGCGCAGGGCAGACCTCGCGACTGCAGGTCGTGCGCCGCGATGTCGACGCCGACCCGCGGGCGCTGTTCGACGCCCTCCTCGACGGGCTGACCACCGCGGATCAGAGCGCACGGCTGCGCACGGCGATCCCGTCCGAGTTGGCGCTGGTCGACGACCCCGTGATCCGGGAAGGGATCGCCGTGCTCGACCTCGAGCGCGGTGATCTTCGAGGCGACCGGGGCGACGCTGGTCGATGCGCTGGCACAGATCGTGTTCACCCTCTCCGAGCTGACCAACGTCCGCGGTGTCAGGCTGCAGGTCGAGGGCGCCGATCAGGAGTGGCCGACGGGGGACGGCTCGCTCAGCGATGCACCCTTGACCGTGTTCGACTTCCCCGAACGCAACCCGACCAGCCAGCCCGACTATCCGGCGGCCCCGTCGCCGGAGGCGGCGTCGTGAGCCGAGCCGGTCAGCCGAAGAACACCTCGGCGACGTCTTCGTAGAGGTTGAGGTCGAGCGTCCGGGTGCGCCCGACGGTGTCCGACATCGGTGCCCGGCGGATCTTGGTCGATCGCAGGACGACCATCTCGCCCCACGCCCCGTCGTGGACGGCATCGATCGCAGCCAGGCCGTAGCGGGTCGACAGGACGCGGTCATAGGCGCTCGGGGTACCGCCGCGCTGGACGTGGCCGATCTGGACGACCCGGGTCTCGAAGCCGGTGCGGCGCTGGATCTCGGGGGCGATCACCGCGGCGATCCCACCGAGCCGTTTGTGCCCCGAGCGCGGGTCGATCCCGACGTCGGGGAGTTCGATCGAACCGGGGATCGGTTCGGCACCTTCGGCGACGACGACGATCGAGGCGTAGCGGCCGCGATCGTGGCGGCGCATGATCGTCGCCGCCACCTGGTCGAGATCGAACGGCCGCTCGGGGACGAGGATGTCGGTCGCCCCGCCGGCGATCCCGGCGTAGGTCGCGATCCAGCCCGAGTCGCGGCCCATCACCTCGACGATCATCACCCGGTCGTGACTCTCGGCGGTCGTGTGCAACCGGTCGATCGCGTCGGTGGCGATCTGCACCGCGGTGTGGAAGCCGAAGGTCACGTCGGTGCCGACGATGTCGTTGTCGATCGTCTTCGGGACTCCGACGATCGGCAGTCCGAGCTCGCTGTGGAGCTTGCAGGCGACGCTCAGCGAGCCGTTCCCGCCGATCACGATCAACCCGTCGAGACGCTGCTCGGCGAACGTCCGCTGCACCCGCTCGATCCCGTCGTCGCTGTCGAACGGGCTCCCCCGCCGCGTCCCGAGCAGCGTGCCGCCGCGCGGCAGCATGCCCCGCAGGGAGCGGACATCGAGCGGGAGGAAGCGGTTCTCCATCACCCCGTCCCAGGCGTCGTAGAACCCGATCACATCGTCGCCGAAATGGACCTCGCCCTTGCGGACGACGGCGCGGATCACCGCGTTGAGCCCGGGGCAGTCCCCTCCCCCGGTGAGCACGCCGACGCGCAGTCCCCCGGTCATCGGCGGTCGGGCGCGTCTTTGGGCATGGCGAGGAGGGTAGCCAACGGCTCAGCTGCTAAGAACGGACGCCATGGCCTGGGATGCTCGTCGACCCGTTCCGTGGAAGCGCTTGGGGATGTTCCTCGGGCTGTACGCAGCGGTGATGCTCGCGGTCACGCTCCTGACCAATCCTGACCAGATCGACTCCGCCCTGTTCAGCGTGGTGATCGGGGTCGTCGTCGCCGGTTCGTTCCTGGTGATCCTGGCCAAGTTCGGTTGGACGATGCCCATCTTGCGATCGCGCGAAGACTGGCGCGCGCCCGTGCCGAGCGGCTCGCAGCGCGCAAGGGCAGCTCGCCGAGCGCCACCCCGGCCGCCGGTCCGCGTCCGAAAGCGGCGCCGACGAGCAGGACATCCACCGGGCGCAACCAGCACCCCCGGCGAACGAGCTCGTCGCGCCGCAAGTGAGCTGCGTGGTCGCGATCGACGCCGGCACCACCGGGGTCCGCGCCCGGGCGGTGTTCACCGACGGGCGGGCGCCGGTCGCCGCCTACCGCGAGTTCACCCAGCACTTCCCCCAGCCGGGCTGGGTCGAGCACGACCCGTCGGAGATCTGGGACTCGGTCAGGAGCACGCTCGGCGAGGTCGTCGCGCTGCTCGACGGCGAGGAGCTCGCCGCGATCGGGATCACCAACCAGCGCGAGACGGTCGTCGCCTGGGACCGTTCGAGCGGCCGGCCGCGTCATCGGGCGATCGTCTGGCAGGACCGCAGGACCGCCGCCCGCTGCGACCAGCTCGCCGCCGACGGAGCGCTCGAGGCGGTGCGGGCGACGACCGGGCTGGTGCTCGATCCGTACTTCTCCGGGACCAAGTTCGCCTGGCTGCTCGGGCCCGGAGGGGTCACCGTCGACGACGACCTCGCGTTGGGAACGATCGACAGCTGGATCCTGTGGAACCTGACCGGTGGGGCGGTGTTCGCCACCGATCCGTCGAACGCCAGCCGGACGATGCTGTTCGGGCTGGAGTCGCTCGCCTGGGATGCGGCGATGGGTGAGCTGCTCGGCGTCCCACTCGACCGCCTGCCCGACGTTCGTCCGTCGAGCGGCCGGTTCGGGGTCACCGCCGGCGGCGACGGTGTACCGGCCGGGATCCCCGTCTCCGGGATCGCCGGCGATCAGCAGGCAGCGCTGTTCGGTCAGGCCTGCACCCGTCCGGGGATGGCCAAGAACACCTACGGGACGGGCAGCTTCGTGCTCCTCAACGTCGGCACCCGGTGCCCGCCGCCGAGCGACGGGATCCTGACCACGGTCGCCTGGACGCTCGCCGACGGGACCACCCACTACGCCCTCGAAGGGGCGATCTTCGTCACCGGAGCAGCGGTGCAGTGGCTGCGCGACGGCCTCGAGCTGATCGAGCGGTCCGACCAGCTGGAGGCGCTCGCAGCCTCGGTCGACGACAGCGGCGGGGTGGTGATCGTCCCGGCGTTCACCGGGCTCGGCAGCCCGTGGTGGGACCCCTACGCCCGCGGCGCGGTGCTCGGGATCACCCGCGGCAGCTCCGCCGGCCACCTCGCTCGGGCGGTGGTCGACTCGATCGCGTTGCAGACCCGCGACGCGGTCGAGGCGATGGTCGCCGCCTCCGGCACGCCGCTGACCGACCTGCGTGTCGACGGAGGCGCATCGGCGATGGACCTGCTGCTCCAGCTCCAGGCCGATCAGCTCGGGGTGCCGGTTCGCCGCCCGGTCGACCAGGAGACGACCGCACTCGGCGCCGCCTATCTCGCCGGGCTGGCCGAGGGGGTGTGGGACCTCGACGGGATCGCCGAACGGTGGCAGCTCGACGCCAGCTTCGCCCCGGTCACCGAGCGGGCCGCGGTCGACGCCGCCCATGCCGACTGGCTGCGGGCGGTCGAGAGGTCACGCCGATGGGCGGTCGAGTAGCCCTGCCGCGATCTGGCCGAGCAGCTGCAGCTGACGGCGCTCACGGGCGCGGAACGACCACCCGGTGCGCCCGACGGCAACCGCCATCCCATGGCGGTCGAGCCGGGCCCAGGCGACGTCCGGCGGGGCCGATGCATCGCGTGCATCGGGAGACAGGTGGCGGCTGCCCTCGATGAAGGCGGCGAGCCAGGCGGCGTCGGGCGCCTCGCCGAGTTCGACGAGGGTGGCCACCGGGTGGGTCGAGATCGCCGCCACCCAGGTGCCGTCGACCAGTTCGAGCACCTCCCGACAGAAGTGCTCGAGCCGTTTCTCGGGCTCGACCTCGACCAGCCGCGCAGCTGCGTGGAGGGCGATGATCGACGAGTCCGGGCGGCCGACGTCGACCGACCGGATCTCCTCGATCGCTGCGCCGTCGACCTGCCGGATCTCATGGATCAGGAGCTCGACCAGACCGGTCTGCGGGAGGGTGACGACGAGCTCGTCGATCGCCATCCCGGCGCCCCGCTCCAGGATCTCGATCCCGACCACGTCGCCGCCGACCGCGCCGATCCGGCTGGCGACCTGGCCGAGCGCTCCGGGACGATCGGGCACCCAGACCCGCACGACGTAGGACTCCATCGGCGCGCACGATATCGGTCAGCTGTGCGTCGAGGGTGACGGCTTGATGTCCATTACATGACGCCATCTCGATTCGAGATCGATCCTCGAATCGAGCGGTCAGAGCTTGATCAGGCCCTTCTTCAGGTTGCGGATCCCCTGAGCGATCCGCTTCTCGTTCTCGATCAGGGCGAAGCGGACGAATCCTTCGCCGCCGGGGCCGAAGCCGATGCCCGGGGAGAGGGCGACGTCGCAGTCGCGCACGATCTGGGAACAGAACTCGACCGATTCGAGCTCGGCATAGGGCTCGGGGATCGGCGCCCAGACGAACATCGTTCCCTGTGGCTTGGGGATGTCCCACCCGATTCGGCCGAGACCGTCGATCAGCGCGTCGCGTCGCGCCTGATAGATCGAGCACACTTCCTTCGGGTAGTCCTGGGCCTCGTTCATCGTCACCGTCGCCGCGATCTGGACCGGCTGGAAGGTGCCGTAGTCGAGGTAGCTCTTCAGCTTGACCAACGCCTGGACGACGTCACGGTTGCCGACCATGAACGCCATCCGCCAACCGGCCATCGAGAAGCTCTTGGTCATCGAGTAGAGCTCGACCGCGCACTCCTTGGCCCCTTCGGCCTGGAGGATCGACGGCGGCCGGTAGCCGTCGAAACCGACATCGGCGTAGGCGAAGTCGTGGACGGCGATCATCTCCCGCTCGCGGCAGAAGTCGACGATCCGCTGCATGAACTCGAGGTCGACGCAGGCACCGGTCGGGTTGTGCGGGAAGGACAGGACGAGCACCCGCGGCTTGGGCCAACCGATCTCCCACGCCGCTTCCAGGCTCGACATGAAGTCGCCGGTGAAGTCATCGCGGTGCGCGGGTCGGACAGGCCGCGCATCGGTACCTGGCGCAGGTCGGCACCGGCGAACAGCGGGCCGTAGATGTGGATCGGATAGCTCGGGCTGGGGACGATCGCCGCGTCACCGCGCTCGAGCAGCACCCACATCAGGTGGCTGAAGCCTTCCTTGGAGCCGATCGTGTTGGTGATCTCGAGTTCGGGGTCGAGCTCGACTCCCCAGTTGCGCAGGTACAGCGCAGCGACCGCTTCGCGCAGTTTGGGCAGACCACGGCTGAGCGAATAGCGGTGATTGCGGGGGATCCGCGCCGCTTCGGCGAGCTTCTCGACGGCGATGTCCGGCGACGGGATGTCCGGGTTGCCGAAGCCGAGATCGATCACGTCTGCCCCTGCCCGGCGTGCCTCGATCTTCAAGTTGTTGATGATCGTGAAGACGTACGGCGGCAGGTTCGTGATCCGGCGGAACTCCATAGGGACCAGACGCTACTTGCCGGGCGAGGACGGGACGCAGGCAGTTCAGGGCCGACGACTCAGACAGTTGCGCGAGGAAGTCACCCGTTGCTGTGCCAGCATGACCCGACTATGGCCAAGGAACCGAGACCAGGGTGCATCTACGTCGTGATCGAGATTCCTCGTGGCAGCCGGAACAAGTACGAGATCGATCACGACACCGGCGACGTCTACCTCGACCGGCGACTGTTCACGGCGACGACCTATCCCGCCGACTACGGATTCATCCCCAACACCCTCGGCGGTGACGGCGACCCGCTCGACGCCCTCGTGCTGCTCGAGGATCCGGTGTACCCCGGTGTCCACGTCGAAGCTCGCCCGGTCGGGCTGCTGTGGATGCAGGACGAGGCCGGGCCCGACGCCAAGCTGATCTGCGTCCCGCCGAAGGAGCCGCGCTGGAAGGGCGTCGAGGACCTCAAGGACCTGCCGGAGGAACTGCTCGAGGAGATCAAGCACTTCTTCGACGTGTACAAGGCGCTCGAGCCGGACAAGTACGCCTCGACCGCCGGCTTCGAGAACAAGAAGGCCGCCTGGCGCGAGATCGAGATCGGCAAGGCCAACTACCTCAACGCTCACGCTGCCGACTGAGCTCGACGGGCGCTGCCGCGGGTCGTCTCAGGCCTGCACCTCGGCGAGCAACGCCGCGCCGATCGCTCCGGCCCGCTCGCCGAGCTGGGCGAACACCAGCCGCGGGTGGGGGCGTAGGTCGGGTGCGTAGAGCAGCTCGCTGAACCAGCGTTGGATCGGACCGAGGTAGAGCGCCGGCGACTGGGCCAATCCCCCGCCGAGGACGAACAGCGCCGGGTCGAGGATGTTGGTCAGGTTGACCAGTCCGATCGCCACCCATCGGCCGAACTGGTCGATCACTGCGAGCGCCTCGGGATCGCCGGAGAGGGCGGCGGCCTGGACGTGTTCGCCGCGCACGTGATCGGCCTCTCCCCCGGCGAGTTCGACGACCCGGCGCAGCCGTTTGCCGACCGCCGCCTCGCGCGCCAGGCGGGCGAGGCCGCTGCCCGACGCATACCGCTCCCAGCACCCCCGCCGCCCGCACGGGCACGGTGGCCCGTCGGGATCGACGACGATGTGGCCGATCTCCCCGGTGAACCCGTGGGCACCGCGTTGCAGCCGCCCGCCGGCGACGATCCCTCCACCGATCCCGGTGCCGAGCGTGACCATCACCGCGTCGTCGACGCCACGAGCTGCACCGAGGCGCCACTCGGCGGCGATCGCGCAGGTGGCGTCGTTGTCGACCGCCACCGGATGGCCGAGCCGGGTGGCGAGCAGCTGGCCGACGGCGAACTCGCGGATGTCGACCAGGTTCGGGGCGGCGCGCAGCACGCCGGTCCGGGTGACCAGCCCCGGCACGCCGACGCCGAGCGTGTCGTACTCGCCGAGCTCGCCCGCCAGGGCTGCGAGCGTGTCGATCACGTTCGCCGCGCCCTTCGGGGTCGGCAGCCGCTCCTCTCGGATCACCGTTCCGGAGTCGTCGAGGACGACCCCGAGGCATTTGGTCCCACCGACGTCGATGCCGGCGGCGAGGGTCACGACTCCGCTCGCGCCTTCAGCTCGCGGATCGTGTTCAGGATCCGTACCTCGGCCCGACGCTTGACGAACCCCGGGAGGGGCACGACGAGCTCGATCGTCAGGTCGTAGTGGACCTCCGTGCCACCGCCCGGGGCGCTGGTGAACCGGTACGCGCCGTCGATCGCCCGCATGATGTCGCCCTTGACCATCGACCAGCTGACCGTCTGCGGGGCGTCGCGGTAGTCGTAGGCGAGCGTGTAGTGGGTGCTCCGCCCGAGGGCCGAGGCACGGAACTCGACCTCGGTCGCCCGTCCTTCGTCGTCGCGTGAACGGACGACGGCTTTTTCACGTCCTTCGCCCACTCCGGGTACCGCTCGAACGCGGTGACCACCTCGAACAGGCGCTCGGTGGTGGCGGCGATGACGATGTTCTGCGAGGCCGATTCAGCCATGTTGAGCATTCTTCTCCAGATCGGGCGCCGACGCTGGCGCTCCACGACGGGATGTGGCCTGGCGACCTTCGGCCGGAGGCACCTTACACGGCGGGACCACGATACGCGGCCCGAACCGCCCGTGGCGGGAGGCCCACAGGCCGTTCAATCCGATCCCGAACATCGGCACCAGGATCCCGAACGCCATCGGGTTGACCTCGTCGTCGGCCAACCCGGAGAACCCGATCACGGCGAACGCGACGCTCGCCGCCACCTGGACCAACAGCCCGACGACCATCACCCGCTTGACCGGCATCGGAGCGGTCGGCCCGGTCAGCAGGTAGAGCGCAGCGACACCGAGTTCGTCGGTCCGGCTGCGCTCTGCGGCGACGAAGAACGACCAGATGAACGTCGCGGTGCCGATCGCGAACAACACCAGCGAGGTGACGATCATCAGGCCGACACCGAGGCCGTCGAGCGTCGCCCCGGCCGCACCGGCGGCGACGAAGGCGACGGTCCCGGCGAGGTCGAGCCGGACGATCGCCGTCCCGGCGATCGGCTCTCCCGACGGCGCTGCGGTCGTGTCGACGACGCTCATCGGCACGCCAACCGGCACTCGCCCCTACCGCCACCCCCGAAGTTTGGAGGTTGTTGCAGTGCTCGGCTGCACGAACCTCCAAACTTCCAGGCCGGGTTGGCGACTTCCGCGACGTTTGGAGGTTGTCGCAGTCCTCGACCGCGCGAACCTCCAAACTTCGCAGCCGGGGCGGAGGGCCCGGCCGGGGCACGCCTGGCGTTCGGGCAACGAACGGTCGTCACAGCGCCCCCACTGTACGTCCGAGGCGCTCGGCAAGCACCTCGTAGGAGAACTCGACCTCTGCCCGGAGGCGGGCGGCGGCGCCCATCTTCGAGCGCAGCGGCTCGTCGGTGAGCAGACTCCGCAGCGCTTCGACGATCGCCCCGAGGTCGTCGGGTTCGACGACGAACCCGGTCTCACCGTCGGCGACCGCTTCGTGTGCTCCGCCGCTCCGCCCGGCGACTTGCGGCACGCCACAGGCGGCGGCTTCGACGAAGACGATGCCGAAGCCCTCCTGCTCCAGCCCACCCCACCGGTTGCGGCAGAGCATCACGAACGCATCGGCGCAGGCGTACAGGTCGGGAAGGTCGTCGTGGGCGACGCGTCCGAGGAAGCGGACCGGGGCGCCGGAGGTGGCGACGATCCCTTCCAGCCGGGCGCGGTCGCGTCCTGCCCCGGCGATCACCAGCTCGACCTCGCCGACCGTCCGGGAGAGCTCGGCGACGGCACGGATCGCGGTGTCGAATCCCTTACGCGGCACCAGCCGGCTGACGGCGAGGACGATCGGGGCGTCGACCGGGAGGCCGAGTCGTCGACGGGCGGCGCGACGCTCGACGGCGGACAACGGGCGGAAGCGGTCGATGTCGACGCCCGGGGGGACGATCGTCACCGGCAGCGACCGCCCGGCAGCACGCTCCGCCTCAGCCGCCGGATAGCCACCGGCGGCGATCACCTGCGTCGCCCCGCGCAGCACCCGGCCGAGCACCTGCTTGGAGATCGGCAGCCGTCCGGGGACGGTGACCTCGGCGCCGTGGAGGACGACCGCGTAGGGCAATTGGAGCGAGGGTCCGATGATCCCCAGCGGCACGGCGGGGTCGAGGACCACCAGTTCGGCGCCGATCCGGCGGGCGAGACGGTCGGTGCGATGGACCATCAGCGGATGCGGGAGCAGCACCGGCTCGGGGATCCGTTCGATGCGGAACGGCTGTTCTGCATCCCATTCGGCGGCGCCGGCGTAGGGGCTGGTGAGCACGGCGAAGCGGTCCGGCGGCAGGCGTCGCCACCACTCCCACAGCAGCGATTGGATCCCACCGACCTTCGGCGGGAAGTCGTTGGTCACGAGCAGGTGCTTCATCGGGCGGCGAGCACTCCGGCGAGTTCGGCGGTGACATCGGCGTCGGGATCGCTGCTCGGCAGCAGGTCGATCCGGCCGAGCCGACCGGCGGCCCACACGGCATGGGCGCGCAACATCGGGTCGGTGTCGTCGAGGTAGCGGACCAGCGTCTCGACGACCGCTGGATCGTCAGCGCTGCCGACGTTGCCGAGGATGACCAACGCGTTGCGCCGCAGCCAGCGCGGCTCGCGGCGGGGAAGGTACCAGCGGCCGTGTCGTTCGAGCAGCTGTTCGTCGGAGGTGGCGAGCAGCTCGACGATCGGCACCCACGGCTCGGCACCGGCTGGGCGTGGTCGAGCAGCGGCGAAGCGGACGTTCGGAGGGCAGACCTCCTGGCAGTCGTCGCAGCCATACAGACGGTCGCCGAGGGCGACTCGATACTCGATCGGGAAGATCCCCGGTTTCTGCAGCAGCCAGGCGAGGCAGCGATTGGCGTCGATCACCCCCGGGGCGACGATCGCCGCAGTGGGGCAACCGTCGAGGCACCGACGGCAGCCACCGCAACCGTCCGGTTGGGGGGCGGTGGACGGCTCGAGCGGGGCGTCGGTGACCACGCACCCGAGGACGAACCAGCTGCCGGCCCGGGGCAGGAGCAGGTTGGCGTTCTTGCCGAACCAACCGATCCCGGCCAGCCAGGCGGCTTCGCGGTCGACGATCGCGTTGTCATCGGCGAAGACGACGGCCCGCCATCCACGGCGGCGCAGCTCATCGGCGATCTCCCGCAGCGCCGCGCGTAGCGGCGCGTAGTGATCGACCCAGGAGTAGCGGGCGACGCGTCCGCTCGCCGCCGTCGGCGGCTCGGGCTCGTCGAGCAGATAGCTGCGCGCCCCGACGACGATCGACGCTGCGTTGCGCACGGACGATGCCGGGGTGGTCGAACGGGCCGGGTTCTTGTAGGTGAACGCCATGCCGCCGTGGAGCCCGGCTGCGCGGCGCGCCTCGAGCGCGGCGCGCGCCCGTTCCATCGGCGCTGCCGGGGCGACGCCGACCGCATCGAGCCCGTGGCGGAGGCCGAGCGCGACCAGCTCGCCGGTGGTGCACGCCACCGGGGCGGGGCGCGGCGGGGAGGACATCGCCGCCACGGTAGCGGCAGGGTCGACGAGCGACCCCGGACACGTCAACCGACCCGGCTGTGCTCGAGCCGGGGCGCGAGCCCGGCGTCGGCGAGCAGGCGGAACGCCCGTTCCTCGGCGAGATCGAGCACGACGGCGGCGTTCGCCGGTCGATCGCAGAGGAACGTGACGAGGCACCCGTCACAGTGGGAGCTGCCCTGGTGGGAGCAGGTGGTGCAGCTGATCGTGAGCATGGCTCGATCATGCCGAGGGGGTGTCGCGAAGTTCGCCCAGGCTCAGCTCGCCCAGACCTCAGCGCGGGCCGCGCACCAGCCGTCCGGGGAGCTCGCCGGTGAACTCGTCGTCGATCGACCGTCTCGACCCCGCCGACGAAGATGTGGCGGTAGCCGCTGGCCTTCTGTACCAGCCGGGGCGCCCCCGCCGGGAGGTCGCGGACCATGCGCGGCGCGCCGAAGGTCAAGTGCGTCGTAGTCGATCACGTTGATGTCGGCGCGCATCCCGGGGGCGAGCAGGCCGCGGTCGCCGAGCCCGTACAGCTCGGCGGTCTGACGCGTCTGGCGGTGGACGACGTGCTCGAGCGGCGAGCTTCGGGCCGCGGGTGCGGTCGCGGGTCCAGTGGGTGAGCATGAACGTCGGCGTGCCGCCGTCACAGATCACCCGGCAGTGGGCACCGGCGTCGGCCAGGCCCATCCGGGTCGACGGGTGCAGGTGGGCCTCGTAGTTGAACGACAGGTCGCCGTAGGCGTAGTTGAAGAACGGGGCGTAGAGCATCCCGTTGCCGTCGTGGGCGAGCAGCTGGTCGATCACCAGCTCGCAGCACCGGTACGCCGTTGCGCGCGGCGATCGGCGCCGAGCGAGTCGGCCGGGTCGGGTTCGTAGTCGATGTCGCCGTCGGCGACCGCCCACGTCTTGCGACATCGTCCCGAGGACGACCTTGGCGAAGAAGCCGCCGTCGTCGGGGACTTCGCCGATCAGCCGCTCGCGGACCTCGGCCGTGGCGCAGCGCGTCGCAGCGCTCGGTCGAGCGGCAGCTCCGCGATCTGCTGGTACGCCGGATGGAACATCAACGGGTGATAGCTGCCTTCGAGGCACATCAACAGTCCGACCGTCCGACCGGCGACCTGGGCGACGATCGGCAGGCCCTCGGCGCGGGCTTCGTCGAGACGGGCGAGCACGTCGCGCCACAGCTCCGGGCTGCTGGTCGGTCTGCGACAGGTTGACGCTGACGGTCCGGCCGGAGCGGGCGGCGAGCTCGCGCATCCAGCTCCATTCGCTGGTCGGGGACGATGCGTGCTCGGGAGCGAACTGGAACACCCCGTGCCCGACGTCGCGCATCGCCTCGGCGATCCCGTACAGCTCGTCCGCGTCGACCATCGTCCCGGGCACGAGCTCGCCGGACTTCGAGCGATGCAGCGGGGTGCGCGAGGTCGAGAACCCGAACGCTCCGGCGCGCAGACCCTCGGCGACGATCGCCGCCATCGCCGCGATGTCGTGCGTCGTCGCCGCCTCGTTCGCCGCGCCACGCTCGCCCATCACGTAGGCCCGCACCGCTCCGTGCGGGACCTGGGCGCCGAGGTCGATCACGTAGCGGCGGGCGTCGAGCGCGTCGAGGAACTCGGGGAACGACTCCCACTGCCAGTCGATCCCGTCGGTCATGCGCCGCTCCGGGGATGTCCTCGACCCCCTCCATCAGCTCGATCAGCCACTCGTGCCGGTCGGGCGCGGCCGGGGCGAACCCGACGCCGCAGTTGCCCATCACCACCGTCGTCACCCCGTGCCACGACGACGGGGTGAGATACGGATCCCAGGACGCCTGGGCGTCGTAGTGGGTGTGCACGTCGACGA
Source organism: uncultured Actinomycetes bacterium (assembly GCA_963754705.1). Lineage (GTDB taxonomy): Bacteria > Actinomycetota > Acidimicrobiia > Acidimicrobiales > Ilumatobacteraceae > JAWKHV01. The sequence continues at coordinate 173,198 of CAVWGZ010000004.1, forward strand.
ACCCGGGGGTGACGAGCAACCCGCCGGCATCGATCGTCCGTCGCCCGCGGCCGAGGTCCTCGCCGACCGCGGTGACGCGACCGCCGTCGACCGCCACATCGGCTGGTCGCGCCGCAGCACCGGAACCGTCGACCACCGTGGCGCCGCGGATCACCAGTTCATGCATCGCTCACACCGTATTGCCCGGCGTTCCCGGGCGGTGACCAGCTCGCTCGGCGACCCGCCGGGCGCAGTCGAGGATCTGGCAGGCTGGACCGATGGAGCTCGCCGCCCGCTATCGCAAGGTCGCCGATCGGTTCACCGCCACCGTCGCCGGTGTCGACCAGGACGGTTGGGAGCTGCCGACCCAGTGCGACGGATGGGTCGCTCGCGATGTGGTCCGCCACCTCGTCGAGTGGGTGCCGGCCCTGCTCGACGCCGGCGCGTCGGTGTCGATCCCGGAAGGCCCGCCGGTCGAGGACGATCCGCTCGGTGCGTGGCGGGTGCTCGACGACGCGTTACAGGCGATCCTCGACGATCCGGCGCTCGCCTCCCGGAGGTTCGCCCATCCGCAGGCGGGCGAACACGCCCTCGGCGACGCGATCGGGATGTTCGTCCTCGGCGACGTGCTCCTCCACACCTGGGATCTGGCCCATGCGACCGGTCAGGACGAGACGCTCGATCCCGACGAGGTCGGCCCGATGCTCGCCGGCATGTTGCCGCTCGACGAGATGCTCCGGGGCAGTGGCCAGTACGGCCCGAAGGTCGAGGTCCCCGACGACGCCGACGATCAGACCAAGCTGCTCGCGTTCATCGGCCGCGATCCGCGGCGCTGAGGCGACTCCGCCGAAGCGGTCTCACACCGACGCGCCCCAGAGTTCAGTGCTCGGTCCTGATCGCCCGTCTCCGGCTCGACCGACACCTCGGCGTCGATTCTGGGGCGCGTCGGTCGACCGGCGGCGTCGGCTGAAGGCCTCGATCGCCGCTCAGCGCAGCACCCACCGGCGGATCTCGGCACGCTCGAGCCGGACGATCTCGGTCTCCCGCCAGCGACGCGTGTCGAGCCGGCAGGCGGCGGTCGAACCATCGGGACCCAGCTCGTAGGGGACGACACACCAGACGGTCGTCGCCGCCGGGGCGCGCTCGGCGATCAAACGGCTCGGGTCGTCGACCAGTGCGTCGCCGTCGAGGAGCTCGTCGACAACCACGACCGGCACCGAACCTTCGAGCACCAGCCGGTCGTGGACGTACCACGACGTCATCGGGTGATAGCCGAGGACCGCGTCGCCGGCGGAAGCCCCGGCGGCGATGAACCCGAGGTCGTCGGTCAGGCCGCGGGCGAACGGAGCCCGGCTCCCGGCGGCGTCGAGCACGTCGCGCGGCCAGGCGACGATTGCCGTCGCCAGCGCCAGCGACATCCAGCCGGCGACGACGACGGTCGCCCGTCGGTCGGCGTCGCTCGGGAGGAACTGGCGCAGGCCGACCGCCAGCGAGTCGACGAGGACGACCAGGCCGAGCGGGGCGAGGAGCATCGCCAACCAGACGAACCCGAGGTTGAGCCGGACGACGGTCACCGGCCAGCCGACGAGGAACGAGGCCAGCCAGGCGATCGCCTGGGCGGAGCCGAGCGCGGCGAGCCACCACGGGGCGACACGGACGACGACGAGTCCGCCGAGGCCGACGAGGACGAGCAGGGCGAGCTGCACGGCGGCGGAATCGCCGAGGGAGCGAGGCACGACCAGATCACGGAAGGTCGCCCACCACCGATCGAACCAGCCCAGCGCGCCGAGTCCGCCGACGCCGTCCGGGCGCCAGTAGTCCTCGACCCGGCTGGTCGAGGAGATCGGGCGGAGGAACTGGAGGTAGCACCACAGGCCGGTGATCGCAGCCAGGCCGAGCGAAGCGGCCAACCAGGTTCGCGCCCTCGTCCCCGGCCGCAGCGCCTCCCGACCGAAGACCCATCCGAGGCACAGCGGGAGGAGGAACATCGCCCCTTGCGTGAGGAACGGTCCGAGGGCGGCGGCGCCGAGGAACAGTCCGAGCACCGCCCGCCGGTAGCCGTCCTCGTAGAGCACCACCGCCCAGATCACGGCAGCGCCGACGGCGATCTCGGCGAAGTAGTTGTTGAGGTAGGTCGCCTGATGGGCGATCCCCGGTTCGAGCAAGAACAACGCCACGGTCGCCGCTGCCAGCGGCAACGCCCGAGCCGACGGCCGACGCCGGCGGAACAGCCGCCGGACGATGTCGGTCAACACCACCAGTGCGACGAGCGCGGGGACGAGAGCAGCGATCCGGATCGTCGGCCGGCGAACCGGGAGCAGCTCGAGCATCGACCACATCGCCACCAGCCAGCCGGGGGGCAGCGGGGTGTCGCTGTTGGTGTACCGCTCGAAGGTCCACGGCGTGCGCACCAAGCTGGCCCGCCAGACCTCGTCGAAGTAGAAGTCGAGCCGCAACCCCGGCCAGGCGAAAGCGCCGAGAAGGCCGACGAAGATGACGAGCGCCGCCGCCCAGATCCGCAGGTCTACCAGCCGACGGCGCGACGCGACCCTCCCGCGTGGCTCTGAGCTGGTCGGCGCGGTCATCCCCCGCCGACGCTAGCGAGCCGACCGCGCCAGCCGGGTGGACCGCCCCGCCGACGGCGGGACGACGTCAGCGAGCGAGGTGGACCGGGAGGTGCTTGAGCCCGTTGTTGAGGTTGGAGCGAATGCGCCGTGCCGGCCCGGTCTGCTCGATCGTCGAGAACGTGTCGAGCAGCTCGTCGAAGAACACCCGCCCTTCGAGTCGGGCGAGGTGGACGCCGAGGCAGAAGTGCATCGGCGATGCCGAACGAGAGGTGCGGGTTCGGCGAGCGGTGGATGTCGAAGTCCTGCGCGTCGGCCGAAGACGTCCTCGTCGCGGTTGGCCGAGGTGTAGATCATCGCCACCTTGTCGCCGGCGGTGATCTGCTTGCCGCGCAGTTCGGTGTCGACCAGACAGGTCCGCCGGAAGTAGTGCAGCGGGTTCGCCCAGCGGAGGATCTCCTCGACCGCACCGGGGATCAGGCTGCGGTCGGCGCGGAGCTCGGCCAGCTGCTCGGGGTGGGCGAGCAGGGCCTGCAGGCCGGAGGAGAGCATCGTCTTGGTCGTGTCGTTGCCGGCCGTGACCAGCTGGACGAAGAACGATCCGAACTCGACGTCGGTCATCGGGCCGTCGCCGAAGTCGCCGGCGAGGATCAGCGAAGCGAGGTCCTCGCGTGGCTCCTCCTGGCGGCGGCGCTGGGCGAACTGGATCGCGTAGATCGCCATGTCGGTCATCCCGGACGAGGCGTTGCGATAACTCGAGTCCCCGGCGAGCTCCGGGTCCTGACCACTGGTCGACTGCTCCGCCCAGTCGCGGATCTGGTCCCAGTCCTCCGGCGGGATGCCGACCAGCTCGCCGACGACCTGGCTCGGCAAGGAGCCGGAGACGTCGTGGACGAACTCGACGTCGCCCTGCTCGGCGGCGCGCGGCGATGATCGTCCGACAGAGCTCGCGGATGCGCGGCTCCAGCTGGGCGATGACCTTCGCCTTGAAGCTCTCCGCCAGCGGCTGGCGGTGGGTCGTGTGCCGCGGCGGGTCCATCATCAGCAGCATGTTGCGGCTGTTGGCGAGCTGTTCCGGCGGCATGTTCTCGAGCACCACACCACCGACCTCGGCCGAGAACAGATCGGGTCGGCGCGAGATGTGGGTGACGTCGGCGTGCTTCAGCACGGCCCAGTACCCGGGCTCGTCGGGCATGTCCTGCCAGTGGACCGGGTCGTCGCGGCGCAGCTCGGTGAAGATCTCGTGGATCGGACCGTCGACGTAGAGGTCCGGGTCGTAGATGTCGATCGAGCGAACGTCGCCGGTCATCGTCATCTGTCAGCTCACCAGCACGTTCGGGCGAGGGAGGCCCTGCGCCTCGCACAGGGCGTAGTAACCGGCGAGCGAGGACGCGCCGTCGGTGACGGACTCGACGTTGCCGTCGGCGTCGAGGTTGAGGTTGGCGCCGTACATGTGGAACCAGACCTGGGTGTCGTCCTCGACGCACTGCAGGGTGTGCACCGAACCGGCGGGCTCGTAGAGGAACGAGCCGGCGCGGTTGACGTAGTCGTACTCCTTGTACTTCCACCCGCCGGACACGGTGTAGCCCCACACCGGTCCGGTGTGACGGTGGGTCTGCACCTCGAATCCGGTCTGGAAGATGTTCTCGACGATCCAGAGCCCCTCGGTCGGCCGGACCTGGATCACCTTCAGCTTGTTGCCGCCGCCGATCTCGACGAACGGGATCTCCCCGTCGCCGATGTGCACGGCTTCGGGTGTGTGGGTGATCATCGTCATCGGGCTACCCCTTCGCTGTTCCCAGTCGTTGTTCCAGCTTGCCCCGAACGACGGCCGAACCACGAGCGCTGCGCATGCCGCCGAGGATGCGGCCGGCGGTCAGACGAGCTTGGCGATCTCCCGGGCGGCGATCGCCACCGGGTCGAACACCGGCGAGAACGGCGGGGCGTAGGCCAGGTCGAGTTCGGCCACCTGGGCGACGTCGAGCCCGGCGGTGACCGCGGTGGCGATCGTGTCGATCCGCTTCCCGGCGCCGGTCCCACCGACGATCTGCCCACCGAGGAGCCTGCCGGTGCCGCGTTCGGCGACGAGCTTGATCGTGATCGGTGCGGCACCCGGGAAGTAGCCGGCGCGGGTGGTCGACTCGATCGAGCTGGTGACGGCGTCGAACCCCGCCTCGAGCGCGTCCGCCAGGCGGAGTCCGGTGACCGCGGCCTCGGTGTCGCAGAGCTTGGTGATCGCGGTGGCGAGGATCCCCGGAAAGCGGGCGTCGCCGCCGCCCATCACCGTCCCGGCGACCCGCGCCTGTTTGTTGGCGTAGGTCCCGAGCGCGACGTGGACCGGCCGCCCGCTGACCAGATGGCGGCTCTCGGCGCAGTCCCCTGCGGCGAACACCCCCGGCGCCGAGGTCCGTTGGCGGTCGTCGACCCGGATCGCGCCGGCGACGCCGAGCTCGATCCCGGCGGCGCGGGCGAGGTCGTTGTTCGGGGTGACGCCGAGCCCGAGCACGACCAGGTCGGCCTCCAGCGACCCGACGGAGGTGTGGACGACCCCGGGTTCGAAGCCGACGACGCGGACGCCGAGCCGGACCTCGATCCCGCGCTTTTCGAGCGCTGCGGTGACGATCCCGGCGAGCTCGGGGTCGAGCACCCCGAGCAGCTGCGGGCCGCGCTCGACGACCGTCGCCAGACAGCCGGTCTCGACGTAGGCCTCGGCCATCTCGAGCCCGATGTAGCCGCCGCCGACGATCACGACCCGCGGGCAGCCGGGGCGTTCGGCGATCGCCCGCAAACGCTGGGCGTCGTCGAGGGTCTGTACGCCGTGGACGAACGGCAGATCGATCCCCGGCAGATCAGGACGGATCGGGCGGGCGCCGACCCCGAGCAGCAGCTGATCGAAACCCACCCGGTACTCGCGCTGCTCGGAGGCGACGGCGACGACCACCTCGCCGGCCTCGAGGTCGAGTTCGGTCACCTCGTGCCCGGTGCGCATGTCGATCCCGTTCGCCCGGTGTTGCTCGGGGCTGCGGGCGACCAACCGGTCGACCTCGCCCTCGACCTGGCCACCGACGTAGAACGGGATCCCGCAGGCCGAGTAACTCGTCCACCCGGTCCGTTCGAGGGCGACCACCTCCGCCTCCGGTTGCAGCCGACGGAGCTGGGAAACAGCAGCCATCCCCCCGGCATCGCCCCCGACGATCACCACCTGTGTACTCATCGAACACACCGTAGGTCCGTGTCGCAGCTCCGGCGCGGCTGGTCGAACCGTCCGGACCGCGATCGAACCCGATGATCGGATGCAGACTTCCTCGGTGCCCTCCGACCCGGTCGAGATCGTCGAGCTGGCTGACTGTCAGCACGTCGTTCCCCTCCTCGGACGTTGGCATGCGGCCGAGTTCGGCCACCTCTACCCCGGCTGGGACGAGGCCGCCGCCTGCGCCGAGTTGGCGGCGATGACCGTTGCCGGGGTGGTGCCGACGACCTGGGTCGCGTTCCGCGGATCGGACCGACGGCAAGCGGCGGTGATCGGCTCGATCAGCCTGATCGCGGATGACGAGCTCGACGGCTGGCGCGACGCCGGGCCGTGGCTGGCGAGCCTGTTCGTCCACCCGGCAGCCCGCAGGGCGGGTGTCGGCGGGCTGCTGATCGACCATTGCGTCACCGAAGCCGACCGCTTCGGCGTCGGCCGGCTGCACCTGTTCACCGAAGATCGGGAGGAGTTCTATCGCCGGCGGGGCTGGCGGACCGTCGAGCACCGCTCGTTCAACGAGCGTCGCGTGGCGGTGATGGTCCTCGAACCCTCGCCGCGGGTCGCCCGCCGCTCGGCCACCAGCCGCTGGTGCAGCGATCCATACGTCGGCGGCGCCTACTCGTACCTGCGCGTCGGCGGATCTCCGGCCGACCGGGCTGCACTCGGCGAGCGGATCGGCGACGGACTGGTCCTCGCCGGAGAAGCGACGTCCGTCGATCATCCGGGCACCGCCCACGGCGCCTGGTTCAGCGGGCAACGGGCGGCCGAACTGGTCGCCGCCGAGCGCTCCCTGCCCGGGCGGGCGGTCGTCGTCGGCGCCGGGTTGGCCGGGATCGCCGCCGCCCACCGGCTCACCGACCACGGCTGGGAGGTGGTCGTGCTCGAGGCGGGGCCGACGATCGGCGGACGGACGCGGGTCGATCGATCGCTCGGCGGGGCGGTGCCGCTCGGCGCGACCTGGGCCCACGGAACGGTCGACAACCCCTGGTTCGATCTCGCCCGCCGCGCAGGCGCCGAGCCGGTGCGGACCCGATTCGAGCATCGCCAGACGGTGGTGCCCGGGCTGGGATGGCTCGAACCCGGTCTGCTCACCCGGCTCGAGGCGCGACAGTCCGAGATCGAGGAACGGCTGGCGACGATCGCCGAGACCGGTCCCGACACAGCGGTCGGCCCGGCGCTACGGGCCGAGCTGGCTGCGCTCGCCGATCCGCTCGACCGGCAGGTGCTCGGCTGCTGGCTGCGGAGCGAGTTCGAGAACCTCTACGCCGCACCGGTCGACGATCTCTCGCGCCGGTTCCTCGCCGAGCCGTTCCGCCTTGCGGGCCACGACGTGATGCTCGCCGGTGACCTCGGTGCGGCCGTCGCCCTGGCTGCTGCCGGGCTGGCGATCCGCTGCGATGCGCCGGTCGGCAGGATCCGCCGGGCTGCGGCAGATTGGGAGGTCGAGGCGCCGGGCGGATCGGAACGCGCCGATGCGGTCGTCGTCACCGTCGCCGTTCCGGTGCTCCAGGCTGGACGGATCGAGTTCGACCCGCCGTTGCCGCGACCGGTGGTCGAGTCACTCCGGCGGATCGGCGCCGGCCCGGTGGCGAAGGTGTTCGCCACCTTCGACCGGCGTTGGTGGCCGGCCGACCGGGCGTTCTGGGTCGCCGCCGACCCGCCCGGCGCGTTCGAGGTGTTCGTCGACGCCACCCGCTTCGTCGGCCGCCCGGCGCTGTCCGCGTTCGCCGTCGGAGACGTCGCTCGGCGAGTCGAGCGGATGTCCGACGACGATCGCTGCGATCTGATGACCGCCGTTCTCGCCGGCGTTCCGGCCGGCTGACCCGTGCGCCTCGCCAGCTGGAACGTCAACTCACTCCGCTCGCGTCATGCCCAGCTGCTCACCTGGCTGGTCGAGCGTGCCCCCGACGTCGTCGCCCTGCAGGAGACCAAGGCCCGCCGGGAGCAACTGCTGCTGGAGGAGTTCGCCGAGCTCGGCTACGCCGTCGCCCACCACGGCGTCGATCACTGGAACGGCGTCGCGATCCTCAGCCGGGTCGGCCTCGACCACGTCGTGGAGGGGTTCTCCACCCCTGTCGTGGCGCCGTTCGACGAGCCGAGGTTGCTCACCGCCACCTGCGGCGGCGTGCGCGTCGCCTCGATCTACGTCCCCAACGGGCGGACGCTCGACGATCCGCACTATCGGTTCAAGCTCGACTGGCTCGCCCGCCTGCGGCTCCATCTCGAGGCCGAGCTGCGCTCCGGGCTGCCACTGCTGGCGATGGGCGATTTCAATGTCGCCCCGACCGACCAGGACCTCTACGACCCGCGACGCTTCCGGCGGACCACCCACGCGACCCCCGCCGAGCGAGCGGCGCTGATCGCCCTGACCGACCTCGGGCTGGTCGACCTGTTGCGCGCCGGCGATGCCGGCGACGGGCTGTTCACCTGGTGGAACTACCGACCCGGGCAGTTCGAGGCCAACCGCGGGCTGCGGATCGACCACGTCCTCGCCGATCGCCGGACCGCGGCGCGGGTGACCAGGTGCTGGGTCGACCGCCAGGCACGGGCGGTCGCTCGGGCCTCCGACCACGCTCCGGTGATCGTCGATCTCGCCGGTCCCGGCTGAACGCCGCGCGCTGCTCCACAGATCCGGATTCTGGCGCCGCCGACGGTCGGTGCGGTCGCTCCTCGCAGGAACTGTGGAGCGTGTTGGTCCGGCCGGACTGCGTCGACGGGCTGGGTCGCGGCGGCGCTGCCAGGTGCCTCGAGCGTGACCGTCAGCGCCACGGGCGGACGTCGACGCCGAGCATCCCGGCGCGCTCGGCGGCGAGCAGACCGAAGTCGGTGTCCTCGAACACGACACAGCCGACTGGGTCGACCCCGAGCCGGCGGGCGGCCTCGAGGAACACGTCGGGCTCCGGCTTGTGCCGCTCGGTGTCCTCCGCCCCGACGACCGCTGCGAACCAGTCACCGACCCCGATCACGTCCAACGTGCGGGCGACGACGTAGCGCTCCCCGCCGCTGGCGACGGCCATCGGGAGCACGTCGCGGTAGCGCTCGGCGATCGTCCGCACGGCCACGATCGGGAGGATCTCCTCGATCAGCTCGAGGTACAGCTGCTCTTTGCGGACCACCATCGCGGCGACGTCGTCGACCTCGATCCCGGCGTCGGCAGCGAGCAAGCGGATGATCCGATCGGTCGGCATCCCGCCGAGGGCGTAGAAACGCTCCTCTGGAAAGGGGATCGAGTGCGGGGCGAGCATCGCCTGCCAGGCGTGGAAATGGGCGGGCATCGTGTCGGCGAGGGTGCCGTCGCAGTCGAAGATCAGCCCGGTCGTCGCCGGCGGCGCGTCCCAGCTGGACGGCGCCGCGTCGGCCGACGGATGGGTCAGATCGGGTTCGACGGTCACAGGTGCCAGGTCTCGTTGTAGGAGCGCAGGACGACACCGGTCGGCCCGGCGGAGATCCGGCAGATCGAGGCGACGTCGAGGTGATAGCGGTTGCCGGCGGTCGGCGGCAACCCGAGCACCCAGGCGATCGCCGCCTTGATCGGCGACACGTGGCTGACGACGACGATGTTGATGTCCTGCATCTGCTCGACGAGCTCCTCGACCGCGCCGAACACCCGGGTGTAGAGCTCGGCGTGCGATTCGCCGCCGGGAGGGGCGTAGTTCGGTTCCGTCCGCCACCGTTGCCAGATCGACATCGGGATCTCGGCGACGGGCGTCCCCTCCAACTCGCCGTAGTGGTACTCGATCCAGCGCGGGTCGGTCTCGACCGGGACACCGAAGGTCGCCGCGGTCTGCTGGGCGCGCCGCAGCGGGCTGGCGATCACCCGGTCGACGTCGGGGATCGCCGCCGCGCACCTTGGCCGCCTGCGAGAGCCCGAACTCGTCGAGCGGCAGGTCCGAACGTCCCTGCAACTGGCCGCGTTGGTTGGCCGCGGTCCGGCCGTGACGGACGAGGATCAGCACGTCGCACCGCGCAGTTCGGCCTCGTTCGGCAGGGTCCCGTCGCGCCACAGCCGCCGCCGGGCATCACCGCGGTCGAGCCCGAACCGCCGCCAGGCCCACCACAGCATCGCTGCGCCGGCGAGCTCGAGCAGCAGATCGAGCCAGAGCGAGCGTTCGAGGCTGGGCAATCCGGAATCGGAGAAGCGAAGGCCGCTGAGCGGCCACCAGAACGCCCGGGTGTCGTTGAACACCCCGTCGAGCACGAGGTGGAGGAACATCCCGATCGGTATCGCCAACAGCCGACGGCGCAGCGGCCGGCGGCCGATCGTGCCGAGAACGATCGCCAGCAGGACGACCACGCTGGTCGGCAGCGCGTGCAGCGCCCGAGCCCCACCGAGCGGGGCATCGATCAGATCGGGCAGGAGCAATCCGAGAGCGAGCAGGCGATGGTCGAAGGTCGGGTCGTGGAACACGTTCCACACCGCGACGAAACCTGCTCCGAGGAACCACAGCAACACGGTGGGTCAGCCTTGCACGAGCAAGCGACCGCACTGCTCGCACTCGAACACGTCGTCCGGCCCGGCCGTGCGCAACGCCTCCAGCTGGGCGCGCGACTGGTCGAGATGACACGCCCCGCAGCGACCGTTGGCGAGGCGGGAGATCGCCACACCGGCGAAGCTGCGGCGGAGCTGCTCGTAGCGTTCGAGCATCTTCGGGGCGACGACGGCCGCCACCGCGCCGCGCCGCTCGGTCAGCTCCGCCCGCTCTCGTTCGAGGGTCGCCTCGGCCTCGGCCAGCGCGCCATCGGCGGCGGAGTGGTCGGCGGCCAGTCCGTCGAGCTCGGTTGCCGTCTGCTCGCGACGGGCGGTGGCCTGTTCGACCAGGTCGAGCAGTTCGAGCTCCTCGTCGTCCGAGGTCGAGCGCTCGCGGGCGAGGGTGTCGAGCTCGTGGGTCAGCGCATCCGCCTCACGGGTGGAGCTCGCCGAACGCAGCTGCTGCTCGAGTCTCGCCCGTTTCGTCGAGCGGACCGTGCCGGCGGACTCGAGCTGCTCGATCTGCGCCTCACTGCGCTCGATCTCGGCCAACGCCGAGTCGTGTATCGACTGGGTGGCGCGCACGGTGGCGGTGATCTGGTTCAGCGCAGCGCGCTCGGGGAGCCGCTCGCGCCGATGAGTGATCTGATCGATCGCAGAGTCGAGCTCCTGGATCTCGAGGACCCGTTCGAGCTCGCTCACGCTGCGGTTCCCATCTCGTCACCCATCTCCGCTCGCAGGCGGACTCTCGTTGGCCACGGTGGTCGGCGGCGCCGATCCGGTGGTGGTCGCCGGCGATTCGCCCGTGCCGCCCGAATCGGTCGAGTCGGTCGGCGCGCTCGAGTCGGTCGGAACCGTCGTGGTCGTCGACGGTACCGGCAGACCGCGGGCGCAGTCGTAGACGACGATCCCGGCGAGCGGCACGCTCGGCATCGGCGCCAACGGATCGAGCACGTTGGGGGCGATCGTCGTTCCCGGGTCGATCGGCCGCAGCGTCGGTTGGGTGACCACCGGAACCTCACCCTCGACCGGGACGGCGGTCGTCGACGTCGCCCGTCCGCCGGCCGCTTGTCCCGAGGTCGCCAGGCAGTCGGCGCCCGGGAGGTAGAGCCGCGCTGCGGGCCGGGCGGGCTCGCCCGGCGCTGGCCAGTCGAGGATCGGCTGGAAGATGTGCGCCGGCTCCATGTACGCCTGCCAGATCGACAGCGGGAAGGTCGCCCCCTGGACGGTGGACTTGCCCTGGGCGGCGAGCGCGTCGCGGAACTCGGGGATCAGGCGGGAATTCATCTCGGTGTAGCCCTGCGGATTGCCGACCCACACCGCGGTGGTCAGCTGGGGGGTGAAGCCGACGAACCAGGCGTTGGTGTTGTTGTCCTGGGTCCCGGTCTTGCCCGCCGCCGGCCGTTCGCCCTCGGAGAGGAACCCCACCCGGCGGGCGGTGCCACGTTGGAGCACGCCCTTCAGGATCGACACCGTCGTGTTCGCCGCATCAGGGGTGAGCACCTGCGTGCCCGGGTCCTCGTGCTGATAGACGAGCCCGCCCGGGCCCTCGATCCGCTCGACGTAGTAGGGGTCGTGCTGCAACCCCTGGTTGGCGATCGTCTGCGCCCCGGCCGCCATGTCCAGCGGGGTGATCTCGTTGGCACCGGTGGCGAAGCTGGCGAACGGATGGAGCGGGCTCTTGACCCCCATCTTGGCGGTGAGGTCGACCAGCCGGTGGAGCCCGACGATCTGCGACAGGCGGGCATAGGCGCAGTTGATCGAACTCCAGGTCATCTCCTGCAACGTCGCCGGCGCCTTGGTCACCCCGGAGGTGATCTCGAACGGCGTCTTCGGGTCGTTCGGGTCTGGCAACCGGCACGGCAACGTTCCGTCGATCACGTCGGTCGGCAGCGCACCGGCCTGGATCGCTGCGGCGAGGATGAAGATCTTGATGCTCGACCCGCTCTGGCGCGGGCGCAGGGCGAGGTTCAGCTCGTTCTGCCCGGGAACGAACTCGGCGCCTCCGACCATCGCCCGGACGGCACCGGTCGATGTCTCCAGCGAGACCACCGAGGTGTCGACGTTGCCCTGGTTGGGCAGCGGGAGCTGCGAGGTGCGGGCGTCCTCGGCGAACTGCTGCAGCGCCGGGTCGATCGTCGTGTGGATCCGCAGGCCGCCGCGGAACAACGCGTTGTACCGCTCCTGTTCGGTGGCTCCGATCAGGGTCGAGCCGTTCAGCAGGAACTCCTTGACCGCTTCGGTGAAGTGGGTCCGGACCAGTTCGACGCCGTCGGTGCTCTTCAGCAGACGGGTCGGCAGCGGCCAGCTCGATCCGATCTCCTCGGCCTGTTCGAGCGGGATCAGTCCGACATCGCCGAGACGCTGGGCGACCTGGCGGAACCGAGCCCTGGACCGCTCCGAGTGATCGATCGGTTCGTAGCTCGACGGTGCCCGGACCAACCCGGCGAGGAACGCCCCTTCGAGCAGGTCGAGGTCCTTGACCTGTTTCCCGAAGTAGACCTCCGCCGCGGCCTGGATGCCGTACGCGTTGTTGCCGAAGAAGACCGTGTTGAGGTACCGCTCGAGGATCTCGTCCTTGCTCATCTCCCGCTCGAGCAGGACGGCGTAGCGGGCCTGGAGCAGCTTGTAGCGGGCGTCGCGCTCGAGGCCGGAGAGGAACTCGAGTTTGACCACCTGCTGGGTGATCGTCGATGCCCCCTGCCGGCTGGACGTGCCCTGCACGTTCGACAGCAGGGCGCGCACGAGGCTGCGCAGGTTGACCCCGTGGTGTCGTTCGAACTCGATGTCCTCGACCGCCATGAACGCCTGGCGGACCGCCTGGGGGACGTCGTCGATCGTCACCGGCTGGCTGTTCTCGAGCTGGTAGCGGGCGATCTCGGTGCCCTTCGAGTCGTACACGTAGGTCCGCTGGGCGAGATCGGTGAACTCGGGGAGGACCACTGCCGTCTCGGAGTGGGCGTGGAGCACGCGGACCATCTCGGGGACCACCCCGATCGTCACCGCCGCCAGTCCCACCCCGGCGACCGCGACGACGAGTGCCAATCGGATGATCCAGGACAGTCGGCGCACAGCACCGGCGAGGCTATCCGGGACATCGCGCGGCCCGGGATCATCGGCTGGCCGTCGCGGCGCAGCGGACGTCGGCGGGGAGGAGCCCGGTGGCCTACGGTCGACGCCCATGACCCGCCCGTTCCGCTTCGGCATCCAGGCGTCCACGACATCCGATCGGGCCAGTTGGATCGGCCTCGCCCGGCGCGCCGAGGACCTCGGCTACGCCGTGCTGACGATGCCGGACCATTTCACCGATCAGCTCGCCCCGCTGCCCGCCTTGCAGTGCGCCGCCGACGCCACCGAGCGGCTCCGGATCGGGGCATTGGTCTGGGACAACGACTACAAGCATCCGGTCGTGTTCGCCAAGGAGATGGCGACCGTCGACCTGCTCAGCGAGGGCAGGTTGGAGATCGGGATCGGCGCCGGCTGGATGGAGACCGATTACCGCCAGTCGGGGATCGCCTACGACTCGCCGAAGGTCCGCGTCGACCGCTTCGAGGAGGCGATCACGGTGATCAAGGGCGCGTTCGGCTCGGGACCGTTCTCCTTCGCCGGCGAGCACTACCAGATCGCCGACTACGAGGGGTTCCCCAAGCCGCTGCAGCATCCGTGGCCGCCGTTCCTGATCGGCGGTGGGGGCAGGCGGGTGCTGTCGATCGCCGCTCGCGAGGCCGACATCGTCGGGATCAACGGCAACATGGCGCCGGGCGCGGTCGGGCCGGAGGTGCTGGCGTCGATGACCGCCGACGCCGTCGACGAAAAGATCGAGCTCGTCCGCCAGGTGGCCGGCGAGCGGTTCGAGGGCATCGAGCTCAACGTGCGCGTGTTCATGGTCAACTTCACCGACTCGCGTGCCGCTGCGGTGGAGGGGATCGCCGGGGCGATCGGGTTCGACCCGGCGATGGTCGAGGCGACGCCGTTCGCCCTCGTCGGCACACCGGCGCAGATGGCCGAGGACCTGCTCGCCCGACGCGAGCGTTGGGGGTTCTCCTACGTGATCGTCGGCCAGCAGGACGTCGAGCAGTTCGCCCCGGTGGTCGAGTCGCTGGCAGGTCGCTGAGGTGGGCGAGCCGACCGTCCCGGCACCGACCCTCGCACTCTGCGGCGCGGGGATGATCGCCAACGTCCACGCCCTCGCCGCTGCCGAACTCGGCCTGTCGGTGGTCGCCGTCGCCTCCCGCTCGGTCGCGCGCGCCGAACAGCTCGCCGCCGGCGCCGGGGCCCGCGTCGTCAGCTACGACCAGCTGCCTGCCGGAGCCGAGATCGTGATCGTCGCCACCCCTCCATCGGCGCACACCGCAGATGTGCTGCGCGCCCTCGACGGCGGGGCGGCGGTGATCGTCGAAAAGCCGCTGTGCCGCACTCTCGCCGAGGCCGACGAGCTGATCGAGCGTGGCGGCCGACGGGTGCTCTACGCCGAGAACCTCGCCTACGCCCCGCTGATCGGTGAGCTGCTCCGCCAGGCGTACGAGCTCGGGCCGCTCGACCACGTCGAGGTTCGCGCCCTGCAAGGGCTCCCCGACTGGGGCGAGTTCACCTCCGACGAGTGGGGCGGCGGGGCCTTGTTCGACCTCGGCGCCCATCCGGTGGCGATCGCCCTGCTGCTCCTCGCCGAGGAACCGGTGTCGGTCAGCTGCGTGCTGCGCGGCGATCCCGCCGCCGGACATCGCACCGACGTCCATGCCGAGCTGACGATCGAGCTCGCCGATGGGCGGCGCGCCCGCGTCGAGTCGAGTTGGGCGGCGACCCACCAGCTGTGGGACGTGCAGGCGTCGTCCTCGATCGGCGTCGTGCGCGCCGAGGTGTTCCCGACCCCGTCGCTCGAGCGTGACGGCGAACCGATCGGCTGGCCCTCACGCAGTGGTGTCGAACCGGCCGTGCTCGAGCAGGCCGGCTACCTCGGCCAGCTCGAGTCGTTCGTCGCCGACCTGGCGGAGGACCGGCGGCCGGTGATGGACCTCGGCTTCGCCCGGCGTGTGCTCGAGCTGATCTGCGCCGCCTACGCCTCCGCTGGAGACGACGGCGAACCGGTCGCCCTCCCGTTCGAGGGGCGACGAGATGCCACACCGCTGGAATTGTGGCGAAGGTCATCACGCTGAGTGTTTCTTCGATCGCTGCGGGCGAAACGCCAGGTCGGGCCTCCAGAGTCGTTCTCGCTTTCGTGAACGACGGATCGGTCACGTTTGCCCAGCGTGTGGCCAGTGGGTCGAGGTTTCAAGGACTGATCTGCTGATCACGTCCGAACGGACCATCTTCCCTCAAACCTCTCGCAAAGTGGTGGCTTCACCACTTACAATGCAGGTCGACGCCCCGGCGGAACCGGGTGTCGAGATCGGGAGGGAACCCGGTGTTCGTAGACAACAGGGATGACATCGAGCTGCTCGATGCAGCGCGGCAGGGCGAGACAGAGGCATATGCGGAGCTGTACCGGCGTCACCGGCCGGCTGCGCGAGCGGCCGCTGCATCCCTGCGAGTGCCGCGGTGCGAGCGGGAAGACGTGATCGAAGAGGCGTTCGCCAACATCCTCGCCGCGTTGCGCAAGGGACGCGGACCGAGCGAGTCGTTTCGGCCGTACCTCGTCGCAGCGGTGAGGAACATCACCTTCAGCCGCTCACGGGCGCACGTCCGGGCGATGGACGGCTACATCCGATTGACGACCGAGGTCCAAGCGGCCGAGGCCGTTCCGACGGTGGACACCGGAGACCTCGTCACCGAGGCCTTCGACCAGCTCCCCGAGCGCTGGCGGCAGGTACTGCTGGCGGTGGAGATCGAAGGCCGTCGCCCGGCGCAGCTCGCGCTCGAGTTCGGGATGTCGCCGAACGCAGTCTCGGCGCTGGTCGCCCGGGCCCGGCGCGGGCTGCGCACCGCCTACCAGGATGCCCACAAGCGTGAGGAGCGCCGGTTGTCCGAGGGACCCTCGGAGATGTCCCGGGCGTCGTGACCGGCGCAGACCGACCGATCGCCCAACCGATCTGACGACGACGAAGGGTGCGGCCGAGAGGCCGCACCCTTCGTCGCGCTCCGGGCGTCGCCGTCGCGAACGCCGGGTCCCCCCGCTCCCCCGGCGCCGCTCGGCGTGTTCAGTGGGGGAGGAGCTCGACGCCGGTCTTCACTGCGATGCAGAACAGGGCAGTGGACACGACGTCGGTGGCTGCGATCGCGACCGGGCTGACCTGTTGGGTACCCGCCCACATCAGGTGGCGCCCGATCGGGCGGAGGGCGACGAGCCCGAGCACGGCCGTTCGCCGGCCCGCCCAGCGGTCGAGCAGCCGGCCGAGCCGCCCGAGGCGGGCGACGAGCGCTGGCCCGTGGGCCCGGCCGAGGCGGTAGTGCCACGGGTCGGCGAGGCACAGACGGAAGGTGGCGAGGAGCACGAACGGGACCACCGAGACCTGGTCGGCGGCGAACCCGAGGAACAGCAGCCGCGGGCTGAGCATCGCCAGCAGCAGACCTTCCGAGCGGAGCACCGGGGCGAGACAGGTGCCGACGGTGGACACGATCGTCAGCGCGATCAACGGCGCGACGTCGCGACGCCGAACGCCCGGCATCCTCGCCCGCCAGCGCACCCGGGCCCAACGGCCAGGTCGCGCCGCGACCTCGATCGTCGCCGAATCGCCCATGTCGGCGGACCATGTCGGCCGGTCCCGCCCGAACACAAGCACGTTGATCGAAAGATGAACGCAACCGCACCGGCCGTGGTCGCGTGCGACGGCGGCCTGATCGATCGCCTGCGGCGCGGCGTCAGCCGAACTGGACCAGCTCGAACGGGATCCCGCCGGCGACGACCTCGACCAGCGACATCGGCTGACCGGTGGCTGCGGCGGTGTGGAACGGACCGCGCACGGCGAAGCCGGCCGCACTCGCCGCCTCGCCGCCGGCGACGGCGTCGCGGCTGGTCACCGCCAACAGCCGGACCCCGGGGGTCACCGAGCCGCGCAGCGGACCGGGGATCTCGAGCACGTCGACCGATCCGGGGCCCTCGCCGACGAACGCGCCCCTCGCCGGGCCGTGCTCGACCGGCCAACCGAACAGGTCGCGCAAGGTCTCCGGTCCAGCGTCGTAGGGCACGACGCCCGTCATCCGTGCCACCTCGGTCAGGAAGCGGACGACGGTGTCGAGATCATCGGTGACGACGACGACGTGTGACAACGATCTGGGCATCCGCCCCTCCTCATCGCTCGGTGCGCGCCGTCATGCGTACACGCCGCGAAGGCCCGATCGACGATCGTGGTCGTTCGTCCCCGTCCGGGTGACGCATGCTGGTCGGATGGCAGCACGACCGGACGAGACCCGTGAGGGTGTCGACCTGACGAACCTCGACCAGCCGTTGTTCGACGGGGCGGGAGCGACCAAGCGCGAGCTGGTCGACTACCTCGACGGCATCGCCGAGCGAGCTGCTCCTGCCCGGGTTACGCGATCGGCCCGCTGTCGGTGATCCGGGTGACCCGCGGGCAGGCACCGTTCATGCAGAAGAACCTGCCGAACCACGCGCCATCGTTCGTCGCCAGTGCGCCGTTGTGGGCGGAGGCGTCGCAGCGAACGGTCGACTACGCGTTGTGCAACGACCGTCCGACGCTGCTCTGGTTCGCCAATCAGCGGGCGATCGAGTACCACGTGACGCTGTCGTCGGTCGAGCACCTCGACCGGGCAACCCATCTCGTGCTCGACATCGATCCGCCCGAGGGCGCCGGGTTCGAGGCCGCGGGCGGGCGGCCCGGTTGGTCCGGCCGCCCTCGACGAGCGTCGGTCTCCTCGCAGCGGTGAAGACCAGCGGCGACGAAGGGCTTGCACATCTTCGTCCCGATCGAACCGACCGTCGACGATGGACGACACTGCGGCGGCGACCCGGGCCATCGCTCGCGCGCGCCGAGCTGCTCGATCCGGACGTGGCGACCACCGCGTTCCTCAAGGCGGATCGCGGCGGCAAGGTGTTCATCGACGCCACCCGCACCGGTGGGGCGACGGTCGTCGCGGCGTACAGCCCACGGGCTCGCCCAGGTGTGCCGGTGTCCTATCCGATCGGCTGGGACGAGCTCGACGACGGCCAGCCCGAACGACTTCACGATCCACAACGCGCTCGATCTCCTCGCCGGCGTCGACCGCTGGAGCGCAGCCCTCCCTCCCCCACAACGACTCCCTGACGACCTCCTCGCCGAAGGACGCGAGATCCCGATCCCGCGCGTCGCGGCGATGCACGAAGGCAAGCGCCGGGCCCGCGGCCGGACGCAGTGAGCCCGGCCGTCACTCGCCCTGGAGGGCGTCGACGACTCTGGTCAGGTGGGCGAGGCGGTAACTGAGCAGGCGGATCACCGCACCGTCGAGGAGGTGGGCGAGCTCCGGGTGGTCGGCTCGGATCGTTGCCCAGCGGTCGGTCGTCAGGCGGTAGACGACCGCAGCACTGTCGCAGCGGACGGTCGCCGTACGGGCGGTGCCGAGGAAGAAGCCGAGTTCCCCGAGGAGCTGCGCGCCGCGTGTCGTCTGCAGCCGTACCGCAGACCGGTCAGATCGGGCGAGCTCGGCGGTGAACGTCCCCGACTCGATCAGGAACAACGAGTCGGCGTCGCCTCCTTCGACGATCAGCGTTTCACCGGGCGAGATCTCCAGTCGGTCGAGCTCGCCGAGCAGCGCAGCGAGCCCGTCCGGGTCCGGGATCAACGCCAGCAACCCCCCGGTTGCACCCCCGTCCGCTGCCGAGGGCGAGCAGGCGGCGAGGATCAGCTCCTCACACCATTCGAGGCCCCGATCGAGGTCGGCGAATCGATGCAGGCCCTCGCTGTCGTCGCCGAACCCGCCGCGCCCGAGTTGGTTCCAGAACGACGCCGAGAGCTCGGTGACGACGAGCTCGACCCCTGCCCGGCGGGTCAGGTCGAGCAGCTTGGCGAAGCTGAGCACCGCCGTCGAGTCGAGTCCCGTGACCTGACGAAAGTCGAGCACGACGCACCGCAGCGGCCGTCGCCGATCGTCGCCGATGCGGTCGCGCAGCTCGACGAGGAGGGTGTTGGCGGTGCCGAAGAAGATGAACCCCTGCAGCGCGTACGTCGCCAGCGTCTCGCCCTCCTCGTCGAGCACACGGGCGTCCGCCGGACCCCGCACGAGACGGCTGCGCAGGGTCGCCCCGGACAGCCGATGGCGGATCACCTCGACCCGGCTGTAGTCGACGAGGAACAGGGCGATCGTCAGCACCGAGCCGATCGCCACGCCCCAGACGAAACCGGCGACGACGATCACGGCGAAGATCCCGAGGACCACGGCGTAGTCGGCGCGGCCGAACGCGCGCCGCGATTCGACGAGCCACTCGATCAGGAGGGCGAGACCGACGTAGGCGAGCAACCCGCCGAGCAGCAGCCGTGGGATGTAGGACAGCAGCGAGGTCCCGGCGACGACGGTGGCGATCGTCATCACGAACACCAGCAGCCCGGGTAGCCGTCGTCCCCGGGCGAGATTGTGACTCAGCGTCGAGACCGCCATGCCGTGGTAGCCGATCATGCCTCCGGCGAACCCGGAGGCGAGGTTGGCGACGCCGGCGACGCGCAGCTCCTGGTCGAGGTCGATCTCGGTGCGGGTGAGCAACTCGAGGCTGCTGGTGTTGAGCAACAGCCCGATCACGCTGATCACCACCGCCGGGATCGCGATCGGGAGCGCGGCGAGCAACGCCGAGGTGTCGATCGACGACCACTCGTCGCTGCGCAGTGGGAACGACCAACCGACGTGGTCCGGAAACGGTCCGAGCAGCCAGCCGTCGTCGCCGAGCTCCGCCGGCGAACGACCGGTGAGCGCCATCGCGGCGTAGAAGCCGGCGCAGGCGGCGGCGATCATCACCGCCAACAACGCCGGGCGGCCGGTGCGACGGACGACCGCCAACATCAGCGCGCCGAGCCCGATCGCCGGCAGCCAACGGCGGAGCAGATCGGCGTCGAACAGCTCCCAGTCGACCTTGCTCGCGCTGGCGACGGCGACGCCACCGGCGAGCAACAGCCAGCCGGTGCCGGCGAGGAACCCACCGAGCACGGGGAACGGGAGGAAGCGGACGAACCCGCCGAGCTTGAACACGCCGAGCAGGAGGTAGACGATTCCCACCGCCAGCGTGCAGCCGATCAACAGCGCACTGACGGTCGGCAGCAGCCGGTCGGGCTCGGTGACGAGGGCGGCGGCGATCGACGCCGAGGCCGCCGCGAGGATCACCCCGGGAGTGTCCTGGGTGACGGCGATCGAGCCGCCGTAGGAGCTGACCAACGTGACGATCACGACCAGCAGCGCGTTGCCGACCAACACTGCTCCGACGACCCTCGGGAGGTGCGGAGCCAGGTCGCCGGAGAAGATCAGGGCGACGACGGAGAGCGAGATGATCATCTCCAGCAGGTAGAGCACCACGGCTGCGGTCGCACTGGCGACCAACCGCTGCGGCGTGACCTCCTCGCGCCAGGCTCCGACCATCCGATCCCGGAACCGTCGCCCGGTGACGATCCCCTCCCGTGACATCGGGCGAACGTACCAAGCCCGACGAACGCCCTCGTCCGCTGAGCCCGGGGGCGACGAGCGCGACACCCTCGCCCATCGTTGGCCACCCGGCGGCGCGGGTATGTAGGGATCATGAGCGATGCACAGGATCGAGCGGAGCAGCTCGACGACGATGTGACCGGGCGCGACGCTGTTTCCAGCGACGAGGCGCCGATCGAGTTCCCCGAGGACCAGCCGATGGGACTGCCGTTCGCCGACGCCGACATCACCGATGAGTCGATGGCCGAACGGGCGAGCCGGGAGGAACCGGAGGTGTGGGAACGGCGCACTCCGGCGCACGACGACCGCGGCGCCGCCGACGAGCAGCTCGAGATGATCGTCGAGCTTCCCGAGGACAACCGCGACCGTTGAACGACTGCCGGCGGCCGGGCCCGGGTACCCACTCGACGATCGGCGCGGCGATCCCGTCGGCCGAGATCGAAGGGAGCGACCTCGATGGACGACGGTAAGCAGACCGAGGATGCGGCGACGGCGCAGGACGACACCGACGCCGGTACACCGCCGAGCGGCGATTGGACCCGGGAGGCGATGTCCGAGGCCGATGTGGCCAACGGGGAAGGACAGCCCGACGACCCCGAGCGATCGGATCGAGCCCGTCCCGCCTGAGCGCATCCGATGAGCGACGAGGAGTTCGTCGACCAGAGCGAGGAGATCGCCAGGCGGCTCCCGCGCCTGGCGGACACGCAGCGTGTTGCCGCTGCCTGCCGCGGCTCGGGCAATCCGGCGGCCTTGGCGTGGGTGGTCGAGGCACTGGAGGTCGAGGCCGGTGACCGACTGATCGATCTCGGCGGCGGCCTGGGCGGCCCGGCGACGTGGATCGAGCGGCGCTACGGCTGCGAGGTGGTGCTCGTCGAACCGGACACCACCCCGCTCGCCGCCGCACGCCGCCTGTTCGACTCGACGGTGGTCTGCTGCGACGGAGCCGGATTGCCGTTCCGCAGCGGTGGGTTCGACGTCGCGCTCGCATTCGGCGTGCTCTCCGTCGTACCCCGACCGGCGGACACGCTGACCGAGGCCCGGCGGATCGCCGGTTCGTTGGGGGTGATCGACTACTGCGCCACCGGCGACGGCCCGGTCGAAGCCGGTGGGAGCACGTTCGTCACCCAGTCGGCGCTGCGCCAGATGATCCTCGACGCGGGCTGGGCGCAGCTCGAAGTGGCCGCCCAGCTGATGCCGGCTCCGCGTGCGTGGCGTTGCGCCGTCGATTCGCTCGACGTCCCGCCCGTCGCCAGCGAGCAGGAGGTGATCGAGGCGATCGAGCGAGGGGTGATCGCTCCGATGGCTGTGGTCGCCGTTCGATGACGGGCGATGGCTGTCCGAAATCGATGACCTACGGACCGTGCGGCGGGGTCGGCGCCGACGGCTCCTGTGAAGTCGATCGCCGTCCGTGTCCGTTTCTCGGTCGACCGATTCCTCCGCCGCCGGCGCACGACCCGGTCCGGTTCACCGCTCCCGCCGACCCGCTGCTGGTCGTCGACGTCCGCGCTCCGCTCGGGTGGCCCGGGGATCCGACCGAGCTGTGGGCCCGCATCGGCGACGAGCTCGCCGGATGCGTGCCGTTGCTCGGCGAGCACGTCGACAATCTCCCCCACCTCGACGATTCGGGCAGCCTCGATCCGCGCCGCGTCACCGCCCTCCTCGCCGAGCGGGGCGTGCCGCCGATCGTCACGATCACGGGCCGCGAGCACGACCTCGACCAGGCCGCTCAGGCGATGTCGGCGCTCCACGCAGCGGGGGCGCTGGCGATCCACTGCGTCACCGGCGATCATCCGGCAGCCCTCGGGATCGATCGACCCGCAGCGTTCCGGGCGGAGTCGATCACCCTCGTCGGCGTCGCCGGCCTGCTCGGGATACCGGCGACGGTTGCCGAATCGCCGGCAGCGCCGGGGAATCGGGCCGGCCGGCTCGTCGCCAAACAGCGCGCCGGGGCGGCCGCTTGCGTGCTCAACCATGGTGGCGACGCAGCCGAGCTGACTGCGTTCGCCGACGCTGCCGCCGCTGCCGGTTCGACCCTGCCATTGATCGCCGCGGTCCCGATGGTCGCCGACCGTGACGCTGCGTTCGCGCTCGCCGCCTTTCCCGGACTGCGCCTCCCGCCCGGCTACCTTCAGCGGATCATCGAGGCTCCCGACCCCGGCGAGGGCCTGCGCGCAGCAGGCGAACTGGCTGCGCAGCTGGCCGCCGGCGGCCGATTCGCCGGGATCAACCTCTCCGGTGGTACGCGCAGCACCGACCCGTGGGACCGCCTGGCGCTGACCACCCGTTTCGTTCGCGCTGTCCGTGACGGTTGGGAGCGCGGCCGAGCTGCGGGCGGCTCACCCCTCGAGGCGAAAGCCGGCGGACCGGTTGGTGTGCCCGACGTCGCTGCGTACGATCCGCAGGCGTCGGCTCTCCGGAGTTCGACGAGTACGCCAGGACGACCGATGACGCCCTGAGACACTTGTGTCGAGGGGTGACCTGCTGTCGAGCGGGCCACCCCGCTGCTCAGCCGCCAGTACCGGCGGTGTCGACGGCCGGCCGCCCTCGACCGGCGACGAGCCGACCGAGCTGCTCCAGATCGCGCTCCGCGTGGCACTGCCGGCGGTACAGATCGATCTCGGCGACAGTGAGATGGAGGTCAGGTCGGAAGGCGAACGGTGCCGGGCCGAGGGCGCGCCCGACCCGATCGGTGATGTCCCCGACGTGGAGGTCGACGATCGCCCTGACCTGGAGGGCGCGGCGACGGCGATCCTCGGCCGGTTCGCCGGGATGGCGGTCGATCGCGCGGCCGGCGTCGTCGAGGGCGGCGCGCATCGCCGACAGCGAGGCGTCGATCGAGCCGAGGTGGGCGAGCGCATGGGGCTCGTCGCGCCAGTCCGCCAGCAGCCGGCCGACCAGACCGTCGACGCATCCCGCCCAGCACGCAGCGACACCGATCGCGCCGTGCCAGAACCCGGGTCGGGTGAGGTACCAGTCGTCGCCGGCGACGATCGCCTCCGGGTCGAGTTCGCAGTCGAGCTCGACGCTGCGGGTGTCGAGCGCAGCGAACGCAGGCGACTGCCAGCCGGCCGCGCCGAGCCGGACGCCCGGCGCATCGAGTTCGAGCAGCACCAAGGCGTTGGTCGGTGGATCCTCGACCGTGACCAACGCGTGGGTCACCAGCGATGCGCCGCTGCACCAGTGTTTCTGTCCGACGACGCGGCAACCTCCGTCGGCACGGATCAGGCGCGCCGGGTCAGGTCCGCCGGCGGCCCAGACGCCGAGCAGCGCGCCAATGGGTGGCCGCCGGCCTGCCTCGTGGAGGATCGCAATCGCGTCGAAGTGCGCTTCGGCGAGGCGGGCGAGGAGTGGCGAGCGCGATGCGATCGACCACAGCGATCGGAAGCGTTCGACGGTCTCGCCCGACCCGGGCGGAGGGAGCTCGGCGGGCAAGGCGCGGAGCTCGTCGGTGACTCCGTTCACGGGCGCCATCGTGCGACCACGAACCCCGGGTGGTGCTGCTCCAGCTGCGGAGGTCCGAGTTCTTCGGCGAGCACGAGATGGACCTCTTCGCCAACGAGGATGTGATCGCGCGACCGGCCGAGCCAGTGCACTGCGAGCAGATCGCCACCGGGCTCGAGGCTGCCGACCGCCCTGCGGACCACGTCGCCCCAGCCGGCGCGATCCCAGTAGTACCCGAGCTCCGAGAGGACGACGAGGTCGAACGTCCCGTCCGGCCACCAATCCGGGATCGTGGCGACGACGAACTCGATGCCGGCGACGTCTGCCATCCGCCGGCGAGCCTCGGCGATCGCGCTCGGTGAGACGTCGCAGGCGTCCACCCGATCACAGTGCTGGATCAGGCGTTCGGTCAACGCTCCGATCGAACAGGCCGGTTCGAAGCATCGGCGATAGTGGCGTCCTTCGAGAGCGTCGACCGTCGCTGCGTACTTGCCCTGCTCGTAGGGCGACGAGGCGAACCGCCATGGGTCGGTGTCGAGCCGATAGCGCGACTCGAAGGTCGACAGATCGACGCGGCTCATCGAGGACCCGCACCAGCGACGTAGACCTCGAACGGTCGCTCGAACATCCGCCGGACCGTGGCGGGCACGACCGGCGAGTGTCCCTCGAGCTGGCTGGGGAAGCAGCTGATCGCCGAGCGCTTGCGGGCGAGCGACTGCTCGTCGAGCGGCAACACGCCGCCCGAGCGGATCGACGAACGTTCGGGACGGTGCGAGTGCCACGCCCAGATCGGCGCCTGCCACACGTCGAGCACGCGACGTCCGGCGGCGGCGATCGTCCCGATCGCCGTTGCCGTGTGGTCGGGATGGCCGTCGTCGGACAACGGGCAGACGACGAGATCTCCGATGGCGAGTACGGCGCGTAGAGCGCGCTCGACCTCGTCGGGGTTGACAGCGCCGTCGGGGAGCTGGAGTCGGATGATCTCGACCGGATGCCCGCCGCCGAGCTCGCGCAGCGAGGCAACCAACTCGTCGCGGCGGATCTCCACCAGGTCCGGGATCGGGGCCGCTGCCTCACCGTCGCTGACCGAGACGACCGCGACCGGCGTGCCGGTCGACGCGACGAGGGCGATCAGTCCACCGGCGGCGAACGTCTCGTCGTCGGGGTGGGGAGCGACGACCACCAACCGTTGCAACGGCGGCAGCTGGAGCAGCGGCAGGGCGGTGGTCACCGGGTCCCACTCGGCCACGCTCGGACCGGCACGGGAAAGGTCGATCGTCGGAACGTCGAACTCGTCGGCGGGCCCGCCGTCGAGCAGGGCAGGTCTGGGGAACGGCACGGACGTGGGACTACCCGGCGGATCATCGATTGATCCGCGTCGCCCGAACCACCCGTTCGGTCCGTCTGACGGAGTCGATCGCGGGGTACCCGTCCGCGCCGTTCGACGACCGGAGAGGACCAGCCCATGGCCACCAAGAAGAACCCGAACAGACTCGAGAGCGAAGCCAAGCTGTCGAGCAATGGATCGACGAAGAGCGATGACGGCCAAGCGCCCCAGGCAGGAGGGCCTCGAACGGAGATCGGTGAGGGCGGGGAGCCGCACCAACTGGTCGCCGACGGGGGCCAGGTGCTGACCACCCAGCAAGGTGCTCCGGTCGCCGACGACCAGAACACCCTCCGGGTCGGCGATCGCGGGCCGGCGGCGCTGGAGGACTTCCACTTCCGCGAGAAGATGTTCCACTTCGACCACGAGCGGATTCCCGAGCGCGTCGTCCATGCCGCGCGGTTACGGCGCCCACGGGTACTTCGAGACCTACGAATCGCTCGCCGAGCACACCAGGGCCGACGTGTTCCAACGCGCCGGGGAGCGCACGCCTGCGTTCGTCCGTTTCTCGACCGTCGCCGGCAGCGAGGGGTCACCCGACCTCGCCCGCGACGTGCGCGGCTTCGCCGTCAAGCTCTACACCCGCGAAGGCAACTGGGACCTCGTCGGAAACAACATCCCGGTGTTCTTCATCCAGGACGCGATCAAGTTCCCCGACCTGGTCCACTCCGTCAAGCCCGCACCCGACCGCGGTTTTCCGCAGGCGCAGACGGCCCACGACAACTTCTGGGACTTCGTCTCGCTCCTACCCGAGTCGACCCACATGCTGTTGTGGATCATGTCCGACCGGACGATTCCCCGCTCGCTCCGGTTCATCGAGGGCTTCGGTGTGCACACGTTCCGATTCGTCGACAGCAACGGCAGGTCGACGTTCGTCAAGTTCCACTGGAAGCCGAAGCAGGGCCTCCAGTCGGTGGTCTGGAACGAGGCGGTCAAGATCAACGGCGCCGACCCGGACTTCCATCGCCGTGACCTGTGGGACGCGATCTCGACCGGCGACTTCCCCGAGTGGGAACTCGGGGTGCAGTTGTTCGACGACGCCTTCGCCGACGAGTTCGCGTTCGACGTCCTCGACTCGACCAAGCTGATCCCTGAAGAGCTCGTCCCCGTCCGGATCGTCGGCCGGCTGGTGCTCGACCGGGTCGTCGACAACTTCTTCGCCGAGACCGAGCAAGTCGCGTTCTGCACCCAGAACGTTGTTCCGGGCATCGACTTCACCAACGATCCGCTGCTCCAGGGCCGGAACTTCTCCTATCTCGACACCCAGCTGAAGCGGCTCGGTAGCCCGAACTTCACCCATCTGCCGGTGAACGCGCCGAAGTGCCCGTTCGCCAACTTCCAGCAGGACGGGCACATGACCTTGGCCAACCCGCCGGGGAGGGCGAACTACGAGCCGAACAGCTGGGGCATCGGACCGCGGGAGGACCCGAGCACGGGCTACCGCAGCTTCGAGGCCACCGAGTCCGGGCCAAAGCGACGGATCCGCCCGGAGAGCTTCGCCGATCACTACAGCCAGGCACGCCAGTTCTTCATCAGCCAGACCGCCGTCGAGCAACGCCACATCATCGACGCGTTCACCTTCGAGCTGTCGAAGGTCGAGCGGCCGGACATCCGCGAGCGGGTCGTGGCCAATCTCCGCAACGTCGACGAGACCCTCGCCGAACAGGTCGCCGATGGGCTCGGCCTCGCTCTGCCGGCAGCGAGCACCCCGGCGAAACCGCCGATCACCGATCTGCCGCCGTCGTCGAAGCTGAGCATCCTCGCCAACGGTCCGTCGAGCTTCGCCGGACGAAAGATCGGGATCCTGATCACCGATGGGGCCCCGGCGGCGATGCTCAGCGCGTTGCAGAAGGCCGCAGAGGCCGAAGGTGCCGTGGTCGAGCTGATCGCGCCCAAGGTCGGTGGAGCGACGCTCGGCCGGACCAAGGTGCCCGCCGACCAGCAGCTCGCAGGGGCTCCGTCGGTGCTCTACGACTCGGTCGTACTGCTCGTCTCCGACAGCGGGGCGAACCAGCTCGCCGGCGATCCGGCGGCGCGCGACTTCATCGCCGACGCCTTCGCCCACGCCAAGTTCATCGGGCACACCGCCTCTGCCGAACCGCTGCTCACCGCTGCAGGGGTCGTCCCCGACGACGGATTCGTCGCCCTCGAGCGGGCCTCCGACGCCAAGTCGTTCATCCGATCGTGCCGCTCGCTGCGCCACTGGGCGAGGGTGATGACCGTCGCCGAACCGGCGTCGGTCGGCTGACCTCAGGCTCGCCCGGTTGGCTCGAGTTCGCCGACGCCCCGCCGGAGGGCGTCGGCGAACCCACCGGTTGCCCGCCCTTGCAGGCGTGCGCTGGTTCCGACCCTGAGAGCCGTCGTCGACACGCAGCGGGCGCCGGAGGCGACCAACGCAGCCCACAGCGCGTGGTCCTCGGCGAGGGCGATCTCGGCGAACCCGCCGGCGCGCAGATAGCCCACCGCAGAACAGCCGAGGTTCGCTCCGTGGACGTGCTCGTGGGTCGCGCCGTCGGTGCGGTACGAGGAGGCGAAGTGGGCGGCGACGTCGGCGGTCAATTCCTCGTCGTCGATCAGCTCGACGATCCCGGCGATCCCGTCCCAACCTTCGGCGGCGAGATCGAGCTGCACCTGGAGCCAATCGATCGGGACGACCGTGTCGGCGTCGGTGGTCGCTACCCAGGTGTGCTCAGGTGAGCCGACGGTGGCCAACCCACGGCAGATCGCCTCTCGGCGGGCAGCGCCCGCCGAGCGCCACCCTCCGCAGATGACCTCGACCCGCGGATCGTTGAGCACCCACCACGTCGCTCGCTCGAACGTGTCGTCGACGCACGTGTCACAGGCGATGACGATCCTCACCTCGATCCCGTCGAGCAGGTCGGCGCTCGTCAGAATCGAGGCGATCGCAGCGTCGATCGTCGCTTGCTCGTTGTGCGCGGGGAGACCGACGACGACCTGTCGGAACGTACGGCGGGGCGGAGAGCTCGTCACCGCCACCCGTTACCCGGATGCGGATTCCGGAAACCACCCCTGCGGGCGAACGCCACAAGCCCGTCACGCTGGACCGGGCGCGCCGTTGCCGGCGCGCCCGAGCGTCGCTGATCAGTCAGCGCTCGCCGGCGGCATCGACGGTTCGCACCGAGTCCTGCTCACCGTACGGGTTGTCGACCAAACCGTCGGCCGCAGGGTCGTTCTCCCACCGATCGCCGTCGACGAGGAAGCGGTAGCGGTACTCCCTGCCGACCTTCAACTGCACCGTGGTCTCGAACCCGTCGCCGGATCGCTCCATCGGTGTGGCGGTGTGCGACCAGTCGTTGAACTCACCGACGAGATGCACCGATCTCGCGTCGACTGCGGTGCGGAACGTCACCGGCGTCCCTGAGGCCGCCGGCGAGCTGTCGGCGGGCCCGAGCGGGATCCCCCCCGATCGTTCGTATCCGGTCGGCACCTCGGTGGTCTCACTCATCTCATCCGTTCCCACGGAGATCAACCTCCTTCTCATGGGCGCCGGTCGTGACGCCGATCTGGGCCAACGCCGGTTCGAGTTCCTCGACGAAGAAATCGAAGAAGCCCGCCTGGTCGGGTCCGATCTGAGCGATGTACAACCGGTCGAACCCTGCGTCGGCGTACTGCTGGACGGCTTCCACGATCGGCTCGGGATCCGGTCCACACGGCATGTGCTCTGCCATCGACTCTAGCGTGACGAGCTCGGCGGCCTGTTCGAACAACGCCGGGCTGCGAAGTTCTTGGCTCAGCTCGCCGGGGACACCGCTCGATCGCCACAAGCGATGAGCGATCTCGACGCACTCGTCTGCGTCCGGCCCCCAGCAGACCTTGAGTCCGGCTTGGGCGTCTCCCCTGCCGCCGGCACCGCGGTAGGTGTCCACCAGTTGCTTGTTCGGCGACGTGTTGACATAGCCATCGGCGATCGAGGCGGCGAGCTTCGTCGCTTTCGGCCCGAAGCCACTCATCACGATCGGTGGCGGGCGCTCGGGGAGTGTGTAGAGCCGCGCATTCTCGACGGTGTAGTGGGCACCGCGGAAGGTGATCTCCTCCCCGCTCCACAGCTCACGGATCACGGCGATGGCCTCGGCGAGCATCTCGAGTCGTCGATCGGTGATCGGCCACCGGTCGCCGAGGATGTGCTCGTTCAAGTTCTCCCCCGAGCCCACTCCGAGCTCGAACCGGCCCTCCGCCATCACCGCTGACGTAGCCGCTGCGTGGGCGACGATCGCCGGGTGGATCCGAATCGTCGGACAGGTCACGGCGGTCGTGATCCGCAGCTTGGTCGTCGCTGCGACCGCTCCGATCACCGACCAGACGAACGCCGACTCGCCCTGGTCGTCGAGCCACGGGTGGAAGTGGTCCGAGATCCAGACCGAGTCCATTCCGGCGTCCTCGGCCAGGCGCGCCTGGAGCAGGAGGTCGCTCGGGGTGTTGTCCTCGGATGACAGGAAGTAGCCGATGCGCATCACGACCTACCGTTCCCGGGTTGGCTCAGGCTTCGTCGCCGGTGTCGGCGTTGCTGCCTGCGCCGGTGTCGCGGTCGTCCTCGGCCTCGGTCGGCTCGTCGCCGGTGTCGGAGCTGCCGCCTCCGCCGGTGTCGCGATCGTCCTCCGCCTCGGTCGGCTCGGTGGACATGTCGTCGTCGTTGATGTTTGTGTCGTCAGTCATGGTGGGCAACTCCCCGCCCGTGAGTTCTCTTAAACGTGTCCCCGATGGACCGCCGACCCTCGACCAGCTCGTCGGTGATGTCGACCACTTCAGATCCACCCTTTGGGGGGTGACGCCGACCGTGAGACGCGCCGGATTGCGCGTCGACAGCCTGCTCAGTCGGTCGATGATCGAGTCGTGGCTCGCCAACGGCGCCCGGCGTCCCGCGTTCCGGCTGGTGCGTGCCGACGGCAAGATCGCCGATTCGGCGTACACGACGAGCCATCGGATCGGCGGCGAGATGGTGGCCGGCATCGCGGATGTCAGCTCCATTCGTCGACACCTCACCGCCGGGGCGACGCTCGTGCTGCAGAACCTCGAGGTGTTCATGCCACACCTCGGCGACCTCGCCGCCGAACTCCGGGCGGCGCTGGGTCATCGGGTGCAGGTCAACGCGTACGTCACCCCTCCGCACGCCGTCGGGCTACCTGCCCACGTCGACACCCACGACGTGCTCGTCGTCCAGGTCAGCGGCTCGAAGAGCTGGAGCGTCGACGGGCTCGGTGACGTCGTCCTCTCGCCGGGTGACGTCCTGTACATCCACCGCGACCACCGACATCACGCCCGCTCGCTCGACGAACTGAGCACGCACCTGACGATCGGGATCCTCACCACCACGACGCGGACCGTGCTGCGACGGTTGCTCGACGGACACGCCCGGCCGCTGCTCGACCAGCCGCTCCCGATCGGTTTCGGCGAGCTGCCCGAGGAGGATCTGGTGGCCGTGCTGCGCGAACGGGTGGCGGCCGCCGTCGACGACATCGGCGCGGACGACCTCGCCGACGTTGCCCGCCAACTGACCGCCGAAGCGGGCGGGCGATGGAGAACGCTCGGAGGCGTCTTCGACGGGCCGTCGGCCGACGTCGTCGAGGCGACCAGCACGATTCGCATTCGCCCGCCCTTCGTTCCCCAGCTCGATGGCGTGCGGATCGAGCTCCGCCATCCGGACGTCACACTTCGCCTCCCGCCGGTCGCTCGGCCGGCCGTCGAGCACCTCGCCCGGGTCCGGGCAACGAGCGTCGACCAGTTGCCCGGGCTGAACCTGGAATCGGCCCTCACCGTCGCCCGGCGGCTCGTCCGCGATGGTTTCGCCGAGCTGGTGACGGCGACCCGTCGGCCCGGATCGAACCGGGTTTGCGGCACGAGCGGAGCGGGAAATCGTCGGTCCGACGACGCGCAACGAGGCGCGTCCCCGAGAAAGGGATCCCCGATGATCGATTCCGCACTGCTGGACACGCTCGAACAACAGCACCGCGAGGTGGAGGACCTGCTCGCCCAGCTGAAGGAGGCCGACGAGGCCGATCAGCAGCGTCCGCTCGTCACCCAGCTGACGACCGCTCTCGCCGAGCACATGACGACCGAGGAGAACGAGGTCTATCCCGAACTCGCCCGGCTCGATCCCGAGATGGGCGAAGAAGCAGACGTCGAGCACGGTCTGACTCGCGACGGGCTCGCCAAACTGGAGGAGCTGATCGGTCAACCGGGCTTCGGCGCGGCGTTGGCGATGTGCGAAGCCGGCATCAGCCACCACGTCGAGGAAGAAGAGAACGAGGCGTTCCCCAAACTCCGCAAGGAACTCGGCCTCGGTCGAGGCGGCAGCTCGGCGGGCTCGGACGAGCCGACCAAGGCCGAGCTGTACGAGCAGGCGAAGGAAGCCGGAATCGAAGGACGGTCACAGATGTCGAAGGACGAACTGGCAAAGGCAGTCGGCAGCTGATCTCGACCGCCGGCTGGGGGCGGCTCGCCGACGGATTCATCCCTCGGCGTCGCCCCCACTCGCACGTCTCGACGGTCGCGAGCGTTGATCGAAAGACAGGTGTCGAACGCGCCGCAGGCGCCCTGGGTTCAGCTGTGGCGGTCGTCGGTGTCGGTGCGAAGTGCCACCGGTGGACCGAGGACTTCGCTGAGCAAGAACGCCTGGCGCACTGCCCCTGGCGTCGACAACGCCTTGACCAGACGCTCACGGCTGCTCGGGGCGCGTCGAGCGGGTTGCTCGTCCGACCAGGAATCGCCCGGTGCACGGTCCGGCGAGGCGCGGATGATCTCCGCCGGCGGCAGCTCTGGAGGCACGCTCTCCTGGGCGTAGGCCCGGACCGCGGGAGGCGGGGGGAGGCGGTCGTGTGGTGCTGGCGCCAGACGGACCTCAGGGGAGCCCGCCGAGCTCCTGGTGGTGATCCTCGGCGGGCGAATCCGAGGGTCCGTCGGCGTCGGCCGGCCGGGTCGGTGATGTCGGTTGTGTCGGTTGGGATCCTGGTTCACGGGTCGCGGTCGTCGGCGATCGCCGAGCGCATCTCGGTGTCGGCCTGGACGTTCTGCATCCGGTAGAGTCCATGACGCCGAGGTTGCCGCTGCGGAACGCCTCGGCGATCGCGAGCGGCACCTCGGCCTCGGCCGCGACGACCTTGGCGCGCATCTCCTGCTCCTCGGCGACCGCCATCGCGCGGCGCTCCTCGGCTCGGCCTGGGCGATCTTCTTGTCGGCCTCGGCCTGGTCGGTCTGCAGCTCGGCGCCGATGTTGCGGCCGACGTCGACGTCGGCGATGTCGATCGACAGGATCTCGAACGCCGTGCCGGCGTCGAGGCCGCGTTCGAGCACGCGCTTCGAGATCGCGTCGGGGTTCTCGAGCACCCCCTTGTGCGAGTCGGCCGAGCCGATGCTCGAGACGGTGCCCTCGCCGACGCGGGCGATGATCGTCTCCTCGCCGGCGCCGCCGACCAGCCGCTCGATGTTGGCGCGCACGGTGACGCGCGCCACCGCCACCATCTGGATGCCGTCCTTGGCGACGGCGGCGACCCGCGGCGTGTCGATCACCTTCGGGTTGACGCTCATCTGCACCGCCTCGAGCACGTCGCGGCCGGCGAGGTCGATGGCGGCGGCCCGCTTCCACGGCAGCTCGATGTTGGCCCGGTCGGCCGAGATCAGCGCGTTGACGACGCGGTCGACGTTGCCGCCGGCCAGGTAGTGCGCCTCCATCTGACCGATGTCGAGATCGATCTCGGCCTTGGTCGCGCTGATCAGCGGACGGACGATCGCAGCCGGGCGGCACCTTGCGCAGCCGCATCCCGATCAGCGTGCCGATGCGCACCTTCACGCCGGAGAAGATCGCCGTGATCCACAGTCCGAGCGGGACGAAATAGAGGAAGAGGAACACCACCAGTAGCGCAGCTGCGCCGATGACGATGAGAGCGGTGGTGCCGGATTCCATGGTCGACCGTAACCCACTCCAGCGCGGACGTGCGCCGGTGCGCTGGTCTCAGGGCAGTTCGCGCACCACCCGGCGATAGCGATCGTCGCGAATGACCTCGATCACCGCACCGGCAGGGAGATACTCCCCGGAGGTCACCGCGTCGGTGCGCTGGCCGTCGATGTCGACGATGCCACCAGGACGCAGATCGCTCACCGCCGTGCCGGTGGAGCCGACCAACGACCGCTCTGGATTCGTCACCACGCCCTCGGGCCGCTCGACGCGATCGGCTTCGAGCCGAACGTCTCCGTCGAACCACCGCAGCCACCCGCTCGACGTTCGCTGCGTGACCGGCCCGCCGCTGCCGAGCCGGGCCGACAGCACGAGCCCACTCGGCGCCCCGCGCCGTGCGACCAACACGAGCAGCATCACCAGTCCGACCACCGCTGCCACCAGGGTGGTGCCGACCGTCAGGCCGGCACGCAAGAGGTCGTCGCCGGTGACGAAGTCGAAGTCGCGGTAGAGCATCGCCATGAACGCGCCACCACCGAGCGCGACCAGCCCGAGCACCCCCGCCACGCCGAACCCGGGGATCACGAACACTTCCACGGCGATCAGCGCGATCCCGGCCATGACCAGCGCGATGTCCTCCCAACCGGCGAGCCCGGCGAGAAGATGTCCCCAGAAGAACACCCCGAGCAGCGCCAGCCCTCCGAGTGCGGGGATGCCGAGACCACCGCTGAAGAAGTCGCCGACGATGAGCAGGAAGCCCCCGAGGAGGAGCAGCCCTGCGACCAACGGATTGGTGAGGAAGCGCACGAGTTGTTCGGCGAACCCGACCTCGACGACGACGAGTTCGTTGTCCGCGAGGCCCAACTCGGCGAGCAGGGCATCGAGGTCGGCGACCTGCCCGTCGGCGTAGCCGAACTCGATCGCCTCGGCGACGGTCAGTGTCAGCAGTTCCTCGCCGGTCACGAGGCCGGCGATCTCGATCCGGGTGTCGACCATCGCAGCCGCCACCTGCGGGTCCCGCCCATTCTCTTGTGCGGTGGACTCGAACGTGGCGCGCACCGCCGAGATCGTCTTTTCGTCGGCCACCTCGCCGGTGGCGCCCGACACCGGGGTGGCTGCGCCGAGCACTGCCCCGGGGGTCATGTAGATCTCATCGGAGGCGATCGCCACCAGCGCCCCGGCGGAGAAGGCCGAGGCGTCCACCAGTGCGATCGTGCGCACCTCGGCGTCGAGGATTGCATCGCGCATCTGGAGGACGGCGTCGAGGCGTCCGCCGGGCGTGTCGATCTCGATGATCAGCGCCACAGCTCCGTCGTCCTCGGCGGCGGCCACCACCCGGTCGACATAGGGAGCCAGCCCGAGATCGATCGTGCCGGTGATCCGCATCACGAACACCGGACCGTCGACGGCGTCCTGCGCCGCTGTCGACCGTGCCGACATCAGCATCGCCAGCGGCACGACCAGCATCACCAGCGACCCCAGAACCACCCGGGACCACGCCAACCTCATGCGTCCAGCGTACGGCCCCACGCTCCGCATGGAGTGACGCGTGCGGGATCGTGCGATCACTCCCGCAGCGGGTCCTCCTCAGCGTCGGCGGCCTCGCTGTAGCGCTTCTTGACCTCGGTCTTGACCTGTGCGACCTGGGTGTCGCTCGGTTCGCTCCCGAGCGCCTCCTGGGCCTCGCCCTCGGCCTCGACATCACGATCACCGGTTGCCCAGCCGACCGCCTTCTTGATCGTTCCGGCGACCTCCGTGGCTTTCGAGCGGCCGTCGTCGATCGACTCGTCATGGGTGCTGTCGTCGGGCATCCTGCGAACTCCCTCACTCACCCCTGGCTGGGGTAGATCTCGAAGAAGAACGATTCCCGCAGATCCAGTTCCCCAACCCTCGGGAGGAAGTCGTACCTCCGTCCCCCAGGTACCGGCGCCGCCGGCTCGTGGATCTCGACAGCTCTCGCGTCAGGTCAGCGAGATCACGGAGGAGATCTCGTACTGCCGAGACCTCCGCACCGCGGACGTCGAGTTGCTCGTCGTCGCTCGGACCATCGCCGCGGAAGGCCTCGAGCGATGCAACGTCGTCCCACCGTTCGAAGATGTTGAGCCGATCGAGCTCGATCGGATCGGCGCTGATGTGGAACTCGAGACAGCCGGGCGCCGACCGGGCGGCGACGATCACCTCCCGACGCGAGTCCAAGGTCGCCGATCGACTGATCGGGATCGACGATGAGGTGTCCGGCGACGATGATCATGTCGACTCCGTTCATCTGATGGGAGGAGACCTCTACCCGCGGAAAGCCTGCGCCAGTTATCCGTTCCCGCGGTCGCGGGTATGGGACCGCTCGAAGCCGACCCGACGAGGTGGAGGTACATCGTGAACTGGTTCTGGACGATACGTGGGCGAGACGGTGGGATGAACGGCCTGGAGTTCTGCTACAGCCTCACCGCCGGGGATCTGAACCGTGTACTCGTCCATGCGGCACCGTCGAACGCGTCGGTGGAGGTGCGCGCGCTGACGACGACACGCTGATCGCCAAGGGCGACATCGAACGCGACGGCGACTACTCGCCGATCGACCTTGGTCGAGTTGGTCGACGGTGCGCCACGACGATCCGAGGTCTGGCCGACCGAGCGAGCACATCGGGATGCCGGTCCTCCTGCCCGGTGGCGAGGTCGGGGTGCTGACCTCGTGGCGTCACGCGCCCGATCACGAGTGGTGGCAGTGGTCGGTCGAGTTCGCCAACCACAAGCAGCGCCCGGCGGACTGGGAGCCCCCGGACAGCAAGCTCCGTCGCGAGGTCACCCGGACGTAGAAGCCGTCGGGGGCTGCGTCGTCGAAACGTGATGGCGACGATCACGATGTCGTCGCTCGAATGACCGTCTTGGAACTCGAGCACGTCGCTGAGCAGGCCATCGACGAGCTGCGCAGCCGATCCCCGGTGAGCGTTGATCGACTGATGCAGACCCTCATCCCCGAACCAGTCGCGCCCACGGCGGCCTTCGGTCGTACCATCGGTGTACAGCACCAGCGTGTCGCCCGGGAGTACCTCGACCTGATGCTCGATGAACACCGCCGACCGGGTCGCGCCGACGAGCTTGCCCAGTGCACCGACCTCGCGCAGCGGGAAATCGCCCCGCACCAGCAGCGGCAGCGGATGACCGCCGGTGCTGAAACGCACCGTCCAAGCGCCGCCGATCCGTCGGAGGCGGAGCAACGACACGGTGCAGAACCGGTCGGTGTCGGACGCGAGCAGAACGGTGTTCAGCGCGTCGAGGATCTGCGCAGTCGACGTCGCCATCACCGCAGCGGCGCGCACGACGTGGCGAGCGGTGGCGGTGACGATCGCTGCGTCGACCCCCTTGCCGCAGACATCGCCGACGATGACCACCCAGTCGTCGGTGGCGACCTGGAACACGTCGTAGAAGTCGCCACCGACTTCCTCCCCGGCGCCCGCAGGTCGGTACACCGCGGCGAGCTCGAGACCGTCGATCGCCGGAACCGCGGGAGGGATCAACGTCTGCTGGAGCGTCTTGGCGAGCACCAGCGCGTGCGCCTCGGATGCTTCGGCGCGACGCTTGGCGGCGAGCAGCTCGGTCTCGTACTGCCGCCGCTCGGTGGCGTCGAACACCGCGTACTGCACCGAGGACACGCCTCCCGCCGGATCGCGATCGACGGCGGCGTTGATCAACGTGTCGATTCGGTGGCCCTCGGCACCGACGATCTCGACGGCGACGCCACTGAGGCGGCCGTGGACCATCAGCGTCGGTGCGAGATGGGTTTCGTAGTAGATCCGCGAGCCGACCGGGAGCAGGTCGGTGAACCGCTCGCACCCCGACCAGCGCGCCGGACGTGTAGCCGACGAGATCGAGAAAGGTCTGGTTGGCGCCGAGGATCGTGCCCTCGGCGTCAGTCGCCAGGATCCCGCATGGTGCCCCGTCGTAGAGCGAGTGAACGCCGGCCACTGCGTCGGCGTTCGCCGCGCTCAGGCGCCGACGAACGCGGCGATGGCCTCGGCGGTGGCGTCCGGAGCGCTGAGGTTGGGGCAGTGCCCGGTCGCTTCGAGCACCACCAGCGTGGCGTCGGGTATCGCGGTCGCGAGGAACTCGCCGACGCTCATCGGCGCGATCAGATCGGAGTTGCACTGCAGCAGCAACGTCGGCGTCTCGATCCGATGCAGGTCGGAACGGTTGTCGGAGAGGAACGTGACCTCGGCGAACTGGCGGGCGATCGCCGGGTCGGTTCGACAGAAGCTGGCGGTGAGCTCCTCGCCGAGTTCGGGTCGCTCGGGGTTACCGATGATCGCCGGGGCCATCGACGAGGACCACCCCAGATAGTTGGCATCCATCGACTCGAGCAGCTCGCGGATGTCGCCGGGCTCGAAGCCCCCGTGGTAGTCGCCGTCGTTGACGTAGCACGGAGACGGGCCGACCATCACCAGCTTGCTGAACCGCGTCGGCTCGGCGATCGCTGCCAGAGCACCGATCATCGCCGAAACGGAGTGGCCGACGAAGATCACATCCGTCAGGTCGAGCTCGGCGCAGATCTCCAGAACGTCCTCGGCGTAGCTGTCGAGCGAGGTGTATCGCGCCGGGTCGTACACGCCGAGATCGGATCCGCCGGCCCCGACATGATCGAACAGCACGACTCGGAACTCGTGTTCGAATCGCGGAGCGACGTGGCGCCACATCCGTTGATCGCAGCCGAACCCATGGGCGAAGAGCATCACCCGCCCGTCGGCGCGGCCGGTCAGGTGCACGTTGTGCCGCTGGACGACTCCCATCGGGCGGACCATAGTCCGTCGCACTCGACCGCCGCCGACTGCGGATCTCGTCCCGGACCGATCGTCGACGCAGGCCGGTTCGCAGCGGCGGCCGGCATGGTCGACGGTGACGGTGCGAACTCGGCTCCGTCTGCTCGACGTACCAGGGAGCATGCCGGTGCTCAGAGGCATCTTGGCCCGAATCGTGATCGGCGTGGCGCTGCTGTGCGCCTCCCTCGCCTGGAGCGGATGGGCGTACCTTCACACCGTCGCCGATCCCCGGCGAGCCGAGCAGGTCGCGACCGCGGTGCTCGACGACGCCGACGCCCGGCACGAGCTCGCCGGGCCGCTCGCCGATCAGATCGTGAGCCAGGCCGACCTCGACCCGGACACGGCCACGGTCCCCGTGCGCACGGCCGTCGCCGATGTGCTCGCCGATCCTCGGATCGCCGACAACGTGATCGACGCAATCGGGTCCGCCCACGCCCGTTCGTTCGGACTGGCCGACCCTCGGCCGGCGACGATCGACGGAGCGCTGTTGCTCGCAGCAGTCCGCGAACATCTCGCGCCCAGCGGCCCTGGCCTCGCCGCGCTGATCCCGACCGACGTGGTCGGCGACCTGACGATTCCCGAGCGCTCGGTCCCGTTCATCGCCGGTCTCCGTTCGTTCGCCTCCGCCGCCACCACTCGGCTGGCGCTGACGTCGGTCACTCTGTTCGGCGCAGCACTGTTCATCGGCGACCGCGCCCGGACCCTGCGTCGCGTCGGCCGGTGGGCGGTCGCCGCCGGTGTGTGCTGGGCGATCGGACCGCGCCTGATCGTCGCCGCCGCCCACCGTTGGCTCGGCGGGATCGATGCCACCCTCGCCGCGGTTGTCTCCTCGGCGACGTCGACCGTCACCGCTGCGGCCACGGTGCTGGTCCTCGCCGGGATCGGCACACTGGTCGCCGCCCGCCTGCTCCGACTGGCCGGGGAGGCAAAGGACGCCCGTCCGAGCGACGACGTTCGCCCGGCGAGGATGGCGCCGAGGCGGCCGGAACGCAAGACCGCCGGCGCGGTCCGGACGTCGGCCGCGGAGGCGCCGACGCCCACGTTCACGGCGGTCCACGCTCGCGCCACAGCCGCGCTGCCCGTCACCCGCTCACCGGCATTCGCGGTCGAGTCGACATCGCCGCCCCCGGCGTCGTCTCCAGCTCGCGTCGTGCCGTCGGCCGACGCCGTCTGGGACCACTTCGGGTCGTTCTCCCCACCGACGCCCGGTCAGCCGCAGGCGCAGGACGGCTACGGGTGGCAGGTGTCGCCCGGAGACCCTCCTCACCTGCCACCACACTCCTGACCCCGCAGCAGCTCGCGAGTGATCCGCGCCGCTGACCGCGCCGCCAGCAACGAGTAGTCGGCGGACGAGCGGTTATGCGCTGCCCGGTGCGGGCACGCTTCGATCGGATGAGAGCGGCCTGTCTGGGCCGAACCGCCAGCACCGACACGGAGGTAGCCGGTCCAATGCCTGACGAGGATGACACCGATCTGCGGGACATGACGTCCGAGCCGATCGATACCGACGACGGAGGCAGCGTGGTGATCCAGCAGCAGAACGCCGGTCCTGGAAATCAGGTCGGCGAAGGGGAGTTCAAGGGAAACGCTCCGGGCCGGACGCCGGAAGAGGCTGCGGCGGAGCAGGCCACCCTCGAACACGATGCGCCGATCGACGACGAGCGCGTCCCCGCCCGTTCGGCGAAGCCGCACCCGACCGAGGAACAGGCTGCGATCAACCGGGAGAACGACCCACCGGCCTGAGCGATCGCCCCGCGAGCGGGTCCGGTGCCCGAACTCCCCGATGTCGAGGGATTCCGACGCGAGGTCGTCGAACACGCCGTCGGCCGAACGATCAGGCGGGTGCTCAACGACGCCCCCACCATCTTGCGGAACACCGATGCCCGGTCGATCGACGCCGAACTGACCGACCGGATGGTGACCGCAGCCGAACGTCACGGCAAGTGGCTCCTGGTCGCGACGGACGAGCCGGTGGTGGTGTTCCACTTCGGGATGACCGGCTCGCTGCGATGGGTCGCGCCCGACGAGCAGCCCGATCGTTTCGGTCGCTTGCAGTGCGTGTTCGATGGCGGGACGCTGCGATTCGCCGACCAGCGGATGCTCGGCGGGATATGGCTGGTGGCGGATCGTGCCGAAGCTCTGTCGATCGCCGGACCGCTCGGGCCCGACGCACTCGAGCTCGGTCTCGACGAGCTGCGGCGCACGTTCGCCGCTCGTCGGGGAGTGGTGAAGTCGGCGTTGCTCGACCAGCGCGTCGTCGCCGGCCTCGGGAACACGCTCAGCGACGAGGTGTTGTGGCGCAGTCGCATCCATCCCCGGGCCAAGGCCGGTGAGCTCACCGACGGCCAACTCCGCCGTCTCGCCCGCACGATCCGAACCACCACTGCGACTGCCGCTCGAGCCGGCCGGATACCTCGCCACCGAGGCTGGTTGGCCGCTGTTCGCAGCGAGCAGGATCCGTCCTGCCCGAGATGCTCGACCGCCCTCGAACGCACGACGGTTGCGCAGCGGACCGCCGTCTGGTGTCCGTCGTGTCAACCATCGGCTGGAGACGGCTGAGGCGCGCCTGCTCGCGGGCTACCGGGTCTCGACCGCCGAGCCGATCGTGTCCCCAGATGTTCTGCGAGATGATCGAGGCAGCGCGCGCCGCAGCGTCAGCCGCTGTGGTGCACCGCCGCGTGGAAGCCGTCGAGGAGGTGGTCGGAGAACACTCGTGCCACCAGTTCGCCCCTCGTGCTGAAGCCGGTCTTGGCGAAGATCGACTTGACGTGGTCGCGGACCGTGTGCGGAGAGATGCTCAGCTCGCCGGCGATCTCTTTCGTGGAGAGCCCGCGGGCCAGTTGGACGACGATCTCGATCTCGCGTTCGGTCAGGCCATACGCCTCGAGCAGGATCGGGGTCAGATCGGCGGCCCGTGCCGGTTCGATCATCACTGCAACGGACCCGCGCTCGCCCTCCATCGGGATCGCCGTCACCCGCCGCCAGCCGCCGGACACGCCGTGGAGCCTGGTGGCGACATGGGACGAGGCCCTGCTCGCTCTGGCCCTCGTGACGACGTTGCGGACGATCGACGGCAGCCCGTCCTCGTCGACACCGACCGTCTGTAGCTCATCGATCAGGCGTCCTGCTTCGATCGTCAGATCCCGAACCCGGTTGTCCTGATCGACGACGATCATCGCCGCTGCGCCCTTTGCCGCCATGTCGAGCGCGACGACACCGGCGCGCAGCGACCGGGCGATGATCGGGACCAGCGCTTCGACGTGGCGGCAGTCGTCGTCGCTGAACGGTCCGTCGTCGACGGCCCGCAGCAGGGTGGCGACACCCCAGCAGCGCGAGCCGACGAGGAACGCAGCGCGGAGCTCGTCGACGGCCCCGAGCTGGGCGTAGAGGTTGGTGTAGATCGGGGCCCGGGCCAGGTCGCCGTCGGTGGCGTCGTAGAGGGTTGCGACCGTCGCCGTGCTGCGCGCCAGGTCGGTGAACTTGTTGTAGCCGGGGGCGAGGAGCTCGTGATCCCAGAACGGCGCACAGGCATCGGCGGAGAACCCCTCGACCAGCCCGCCGGTGGGCAGCAACGTGTCCGGATCGACGGTCATCACCGCGCTCCAGGAGAAGGTCGTCACGTCGTGCAGCGCAGCCAGGGTTGCTTCGAGGATGCTCGTGAGGTCCGGGCGCTCGGTGTCCACACGCAGCAGACGGTCGCGGGCGCGAGTGAAGTCAGCCACGTCCATGGGTCCACCGTAGGCCGCGGTTGCTGCCACCGACATCCCTCGATCGGGGGGCGCCACCCCCCCGATGTGGGTCAGGAATGCCCAACCGAGGGATGTCCAGCCGACCGCCCGGTCCGTACCGTCGAGGGATGCACCACGCCACTGAGCAGGAGGAACGCACCATCCGCGGAACAACGGCAACCGGAACCACGGACGTCTGGTTCGAAGGAGCATTCATGCGAGTGCTGGTCGATAGCAAGGACTCCGGCAACGTCATCTCGATGATGGAGCACTGGTACCCGGCCAACTGGTCCCCGCCGCTGCACGTCCACCACCGGGAGGATCAGGTCCTGCATGTCATCGAAGGCGAGATCCGGGCCGGGCACGGCGACGGTGAGGAGTTCACGCTGCGCGCCGGTGAGTCGGTCTTCCTTGCGAGAGATGTACCGCACACCTTCATCACCGGTCCCGACGGCGCGAAGGTGCTCGAGATCAACACACCGGGAGGGTTCGAGCAGTTCCATGTCGAAGCCGGTGAGCCCGCGCTCGAGGAGCGGATCCCCGATCCCAAGGAGGTGGACGTGCCCAAGCTCGTCGCTGCGATCCAGCCCTACGGCGCCGAATTCGTCGGCCCACCGATGAGCTGAGGAAGTAGGAGGTCGCGTCGGGCTGATGCCACGCTGTGCACCGGAACGAGTACCGTGCGCGACATGACTGATAGCTTCATCGAGTCGCCGGCGGAATCGACGAGTGATCTCTTCCAGATCCTCGCTGCGATCGTCCTCGGTATCGCCGCGACGCTCACCGCGCTCGCCGCCTACAACGCAGCTCTCGCCGACGGTAACGCACTTCAGGGCTACACCAACTCGACCCGCTCGTTGAACGACGCCAACGCCTTCTACGCCCAAGGGAACACGACCTCGGCAGCGGACCAAGCTTTGTTCGTCGAGTACGCCGGCGCCAACTTCGCCGGCGAGACCGACCGGGCCGAGTACCTGACGACGCTGATGCGACCCGAACTCGTCGCTGCCGTCGAGTGGTGGGAGGCGAACGACGCCGCTGTCACCCCGTTCGACGAGATCGAGGGCAATCCGTACACGATCGACGACTTCGCCGAGGCGAGCGCGCTGGAGGAACAGGCGCAGGCGGAGTTCGACGAGGGAGCGAAGGCCGACGACAAGGGTGACGTGTTCGAGTTGGCTGCGGTGTTCTTCGCCCTCACCTTGTTCTTCGGCGGCATCGCCACCTTGTTCCGCAAGCCGCAGGTGACCACCGCCTTGCTCGTCGTCGCCGGCTTTGCGTTGGTGTTCGGCGGCGTCAACCTCATCCGCGCCTACTGACCCGCTCCCCGACCGCTCCGGCCGACCCGCCGGAACTCGCGCCGACGGCGACACTCGGTACCCTGCTGGACACGACGACGACTCGTGTGCCGAGGCAGCACCGCCAGTCAGGGGAGAGTTGAGTGAACCGTCAGCGTCTCGAGCGGCTTCTCGGACTGTTGGAGCGAGCGGATCCTTCGCAGCCGGTACTGACTCGACTCTGCGCGGTGGGGGTCGAAGCGGTGGACGTCGACGGCGCCGGACTGTCCAGGATCCAGGGCGCGACGTATCAGCTGCTGGCGAGCTCGGACCCCGGCGCCGAGGCGATCGAGCAGCTGCAGCTGCAGCATCGCGAGGGCCCGTGCTTCGACGCCGTTCGTCTCGCCGAGCCCGTGCTCGAACTCGACCTGGCACGAGACGAGGTTGTGCGCAGATGGCCGGGGTTCGCCAGTGGGGCGATCAGCCGGGGGGTTCGCGCCGCGTTCGGGTTTCCGCTGCAGTCGTCGGCCGGAATCGTCGGTGCGCTCGATCTCTACTCCCGCACGCTCGGCGGTCTGTCCGAGACCCAGATCGACGATGCGTTGCTGATCGCCGAGCTCGCCGCGCTGGCGATCGACGATCGGGTACCGGCCGGATCACCGCTCGAGGAGGTGCTCCGGCGGCGGCCGCCAGAACCATGGGCCTATCGAGCCGTCGTCCACCACGCGGCGGGGATGACCTCGGATCAACTGGCGATCTCGGTCGACGACGCGTTGATCCGCTTGCGGGCCCACACGTTCAGCGTTGGTCGGTCGGTCGAAGATGTCGCCGCCGACATCGTCGGGCGGCGCCTTCGCCTCGAATCGTGGGGCGACGATGAGCGGGGATGACCTGGTCCGCGATGCGGTGACGCGCGAGGCACGGATCGCCGAGACCTTCGTCAGACTGGCCGACACCCTCGTCGACGATTACGACGTGATCGAGTTCCTCAGCCTGCTCACCGAGCGCTGCGTCGAGTTGGTCGACGCCGACGCCGCAGCGATCATGCTCGTCGATCCCGGCGGCACGATGCAGGCGGTCGCCTCCTCCAGCGAACGCAGCATGCTGCTCGAACTGTTCGAGCTGCAGAGCCTCGACGGGCCGTGTCTCGACGCATTCCGGACCGGGACGACCGTGGCCTCGGAGGATCTCCGCAACGATCTGGAACGATGGCCGGCGTTCGCACCACGAGCGGTCAACGACGGCTTCCTGGCGGTCCACAGCGTCCCGTTGCAACTGCGCAACGAGGCGGTGGGCGCACTCAACCTGCTGCGCATCTCCCCCGGCACACTGCCCGACGTGGACGCAACCTTGGCGCTGGCGATGGCCGACGTGGCGACGATCGGGCTGCTCAACCAACGAGCCCTGGCGGAGTCGAAGCATCTCGCCGACAGCCTGCGCCTGGCGCTGATCAGTCGGGTGCGGATCGAACAGGCCA
Source organism: uncultured Actinomycetes bacterium (assembly GCA_963754705.1). GTDB lineage: Bacteria > Actinomycetota > Acidimicrobiia > Acidimicrobiales > Ilumatobacteraceae > JAWKHV01. The sequence goes on from CAVWGZ010000004.1 coordinate 218,033, forward strand.
AGGGTGTGATCGCCGAACGCCACGGCGTCGAGGTCGACGGTGCGTTCGACGTCATCCGCACCCATGCCCGCCAGACGCGCCGGAGGCTGAGCGAACTCGCCGAGGCGATCGTCGTCGACGGCTACGACCTTCCGTCGAGCTAGGACTCGGTGCCCTCAGCGTTCGTCGCGCTGGTCGGGCTGCGACGGATCCCCGCCGTACTGGTCGCCCGGGTGTGGACAGTCGTCGTCGTACAGGCGCACGCTGCCGGTGAGCACCCCCGAGGCGACCTCATCGAGCGGGGTGTCCGTCGCGAACGCCGTGGCACGTAGCCGAGCACTCGCGTCCTCGGCACTGATTCCGAGCTGCGACATGACCGCTCCGACGGCCTGGGAGAAGCAGTCGAAGAACGAACACGACCGCTCGAACGGCTGTGGCGGATTGCCCGCAGCGTCGAGGTCGGTGTGGGACAGCACGGAGCACACGATTCTCGCTGCGCCGGCGAGCGTCCGACTCGCCAAGCGCTCGTCGACCCGGCGCGATCCGACGCTCCGCCAGGTGAGCGCGAGGGCGCCGATTGCGGTCTCGCCGAGCACGATCGGCATGACCATCATCGACCGGACGCCGCTCCGCTCGGCAAAGCCGCTGAAGATGGGCCACCTGGCGCGCTCGACCGAGCCGAACACCTCGACCATCACCGGCCGCTGATCGGCGAGGGCATCGACGCACGGACCTTCGCCGACGACGAACTGCCAGTGCTCGAGCCGATGCTGGGTGGCGTCGCTGGCGCCCACCGGGGAGGCCGTCGACCACAGCGCAGCGCTGTCGGCGTCCAGCCGGCATGCGGCCTCGGCACACCACGACCTGACGGCAGCGAGCGAGAATACGGGAAGCACCACGAACACTCCAGACCGTCGACTACTTCGGCCGGGGTCTGGGGCCAGATCGGTGATCACGTTATCGCGCTCGGCTGAGATCGGGACGGCCCGCCGCCCGAGGCGCGCTTGCCTCGTCCATCTCTCCTGTTTCGAGCGACGTCGGTGATCGCACCGGGCGACCGCTCGACCCGGACCGCTTGACCCGGACCGAAGTTGGGCTTATCGTCATTAACTATGAATCTAGATAATTACGTGTATGGTCTTCACGGAGCGGCTGCGCAGTCATGATCTCGTTCCGCCTCGATCCGTCCTCCGGGGTGGCGACCTACCTGCAACTCGTGCACCAGGTGCGTCAGGCGATCCGGCTCGGGATGCTCGGCGAAGGTGATCAACTGCCCACGGTCAAGGAGGCGGTCGCGGAGTTGGCGATCAATCCGAACACCGTGTTGAAGGCGTATCGCGAGCTCGAGCACGAGGGTCTGTGCAGCGGGCGGCCGGGTGTTGGCACGTTCGTCACCCGCACGGTGGTCGCTCCGTCGCGAGAGGTTCAGTCGAAGCTTCGCTCCGAGCTCGCTCGTTGGGTGGACCGCGCCGCTCGCGCCGGACTCGACACCGAAACGATGGTCGGGTTGCTGCGAGCGGTGGCCGACGACGCGGATGTGGAGGATGTCGCGTGAACGCGATCGAAGCGAGAGGCCTCGGCCGCCGGTACGGATCGCGCTGGGGTCTGCGGGATCTCGACCTGACCATTCCGGAGCACGCCGTGGTCGGTTTGGTCGGCCCGAACGGCGCCGGGAAGTCGACGTTGCTTCACCTCGCAACAGGCTTGATCGCCCCGACGGAAGGGACGATCGAGGTGCTCGGCGAGTCGGCCGGCGCCGAAGGGGTACTGCCAGATGTCGCCTTCGTCGCCCAGGACGCGCCACTGCCGCGACGAGTCCGCCTGCCGCGAACTGTTGAACATCGCACGACGTCTGAACGTGCGGTGGGACGCCGACATCGTCATGGAGCGGATGCGCACGCTCGGCCTCGATCTCGACCGTCGGATCGGTGACCTGTCCGGTGGCCAACGTGCGCAGGTCGCGCTTGCCACCGCGCTCGCCAAGCAGCCTCGGTTGCTGCTCCTGGACGAGCCCGTCGCGAGCCTCGACCCGCTCGCCCGGCGCACTTTCCTGCAGACGCTGATGTCAGCCGTGGCCGAGGTCGAGTTGACGGTCGTGTTCTCGACGCATCTGCTCGACGACCTCCAGCGCACCTGTGATCACCTCGTCGTGCTCGGGCAGGGTTCGCGGCACCTGTCGGGTTCGATCGACGAGATCGTCGCCGGTCACGCCGTTCTCGTCGGTCCGCCGGGACGACCGCTGCCGCACGCTGCAACGCTCGTCGGCGACGACCACCACCCCAGGGGTCATCAGCACCTCGTGTCGCTCGACCGGCCGATCTTCGACCCGGAGTGGGTCCAGATCACACCGTCGCTGGAGGAGATCGTGCTCGCCTACCTCGACACCGGCCGCAACCGGATGCGGCCGGCGGCGACGCCCCGACTGGAGGTGGTGTGATGCTCACCGTCGCAGTCCGCCGCTTCCGCCTCGAATCGGTGGCGGTGTCGGTCGGGCTCACCGCCATCGGACTGCTCGCGCTGGTCACCGGGACGATGATGAACGACTACTACCGATCGAGCGGCCTCGACGAATGTCTCGCGAGCGGTCACGGCGTCCGACTGTCAGGACCTGATCGACCGCTTCGGAGACCGGTTCGGATCGCTTCAGTTGCTGATCGTGCCCCTGGTCCTGCTCCCGGCTCTGCTCGGCGCGTTCGTCGGCGCACCACTCGTCGCCCGTGAGATCGAGACCGGCACGCATCGCTTCTTGTGGACCCAAGGCGTCACCCGTGGGCGTTGGTTCGCGACCTCGGCCGGGGCGGCGATCGCGATGTCGATGGTTGCCGGCGTCGCCTTTGCGACGATCACCGGCTTCTGGCTGGAGACGACCAACAACGTCACCGACGAACGGCTCGGGCGCCTGTACGACTTCCAGGGCGTGGTGCCGGTCGCCGCGGCGATGTTCGCCGTCGCCGTCGGTATCGCCTGCGGGGTGCTCCTGCGGCGGACGCTGTCGGCGATGGCGGCGACGATCACGATCTTCATCGCCGTGCGACTCGCGATCGGCAGCCAACTGCGGCCCCGATTCGCAGCCACCGAGAGGCTCGACGTCGCGTTCGGAGGCCCCGACCCGCTCACCGGAAGCGGTGCCTGGTTGATCTCCCAACGGACCCTCACCGCCGACGGACGCCAGCTCGGCACCGGCGGCTCGCTCGACCTCGGCAACCTCGGCGATCTCTGCCCTGCGCTCAACGTCGGGCCGGGCAGCTTCCCCGACGGAGCGCTCGTCGATCGATGCCTCGCCGACGTCGGCGTCCACCAGGTCATCCGCTACCACCCCGGCGGACGGTTCTGGGCATTCCAGTTGACCGAGTCGGGACTGCTCGTCGGTCTCGCTTTTCTCGCTATCGCCGTCGCCGTCTGGGGTCTCGACCACCGAGACGCCTGACGATCGGATGACGGGCGCGGCGTGGAACTTCGCCTGCCGGCGCGTGAGTAGCGTGCGCCCATGCCAACTCAACAAGAGAAGGCGCAGCGCTTTCTGTCGTTGCACGGGGGCCCTGCGCCGCTGCTGCTTCCCAATCCGTGGGATGTGGGCTCGGCCAAGATGCTCGTCGCGATGGGTTTCGAGGCGCTCGCCACGACCAGCGCCGGGTTCGCCGCAACGCTCGGACGGTTGGACGGATCGGTCACCCGCGACGAAGCGGTGGCTCACGCTGCAGCGATCGTCGCTGCCGTCGACGTGCCGGTCTCGGCGGACTTCGAGCACTGCTTCGCTGACGACCCCGCCGGGGTGGCGATCACTGTCGAGCGTGGAATCGAAGCTGGGTTGGCCGGGTGCTCGGTCGAGGACTGGAGCGGCAGCGAGATCTACGGCATCGACCACGCCGCCGAGCGGGTCGCGGCGGCGGCGGAGGTCGCGCACGGTGGCCCGGTCACGTTTGTCCTCACCGGCCGCGCCGAGAATCACATCCACGGCATCCAGGATCTGCCGGACACCATCGCCCGCCTCCAGCGCTACCAGGAGGCGGGCGCCGATGTGCTCTTCGCTCCGGGGGTGATCGACCCCGCCGATCTGCGGCAGCTGATCCGTGAAGTTGACCGGCCGGTCAACGTCGTGGCCCGTCCCGGTTGTCCGCCGGTGGCCGAACTCGCCGAACTCGGTGTGCGGCGGGTCTCGGTGGGCGCATGGTTCGCCTTCGCCGCGCTGGGTGTGCTCGTCGAGGCGGCGACCGAACTTCGCGACCAGGGGACGTTCGGCTATCTGGACAGGGCCGGCATCGGCCTCCGGACAGCCCTTTCCGCATTCGGTGGCGCCTAGATCGCCGGTCGACGGTGGGGTGGTCCGCTCGTCCCGGAGGCAGCTGATGTCGTGTTCAGGTCAGCTCGTCGGAGCGGCCGGCTTCGATGCGTGACCATTGAGCGACGGGTCGTCCGTTCTTTCGCCAGCCGTCGCGTCGTCGGCGTCGCCCCAGGGCTGGCGGCCAGCCGTCGGGTGAGTCCTCCCAGGTCTCCTGGCGCCCGTAGACGGTCATGTCCAGCAGCCCGAGGGTCGGGGCCATGATCTCGACGCCGCGACCGCCGGTGTAGTACGTCTCGTACACCCGCTCGCCGTCGCGGACGTAGCAGACGAGGTGATGGCGTTGCCAGTCACGGCCCTCCAGCAGCTGCGGCGCCGTCTTGCTCGACCGAGTACCACGGCATGTCCAACCCGAGGAAGTCTCGGTAGCGGATGCTCTCGTCGTACGGGCCCTTGCAGAGCACGGCGTAGGTGATGTCACGTGAGTGGAGGTAGGACAGCTCGCGGACCTGACAGTTGAAGAACGTGCAGCCCTCGCACTGCTCGGCGGCGGGCTGACCGGGCCACCAGGCGTGGTAGTACGCGATGAGCTGTCGTGCGGCCCTCGAAGACGTCGAGGATCGTGACCGGACCGTCGCGGACCGATCACTTCGATGCGTGGCGTCGACTTCGACCATCGGCAGTCGGCGCCGCGCCGCTGCGATCGCGTCACCCTCGCGGGTGTGCGCCTTTTCTCGCACCATCAGCGCGTCGCGCTCTTGCTGCCATTCCTCTCTGCCGACGGTGGGTGGCAAGCCCGGCCCTGGTTGTTTGCTCATGAGTGCCTCCGGGTGGTGGCTGCTGATGTTGTCGAAATCTGAGTTGGGTCATGCCTGCCCGCCACCGGCCAGCAGGTCGCTGTTCAATCTGGTGCGACGTGTCGACGCCGTCCTTGCCAGTCGTCGTCGCCGCGTCCAGGAACATCGCGAACCACGCCTCGACGGCCGCGCGGTCGACGCCGATCAGGTCATGGTCCACCCCCACTGGAGAATCGCACCAAGGAAACCGTAGGCGGCCCCGATCGACACCAGGTTCATGACCACCGCCTCGAGCGGCACCAGGATGCTGCGGAACACGGGCATCAGCACGAAGCTGAGCACGAGCACGACACCGATCGGGAGGGCATCCGGCCGGCCAAGAACGACCCAAGTCCGGTTGGGAGCACCCGCCGCCGGCCTGAACGTTCCGAGCGCATGAGGGGGTTTCGTCGTGCCGCCGACGTGTTCTCCCTTGGGAAAGATGTGACTAGAATTCGGGTCATGTCCGACACGCTGCCGCTCGCCGAGGTGAAGGCCAAGTTCTCCGAGATGGTCGACCGGGTCGAGCACACCCACGACCGCATCACCGTGACCCGCAACGGGCGCCGCGCCGCCGTGCTCATCAGCGCCGACGAGCTCGAATCGTTGGAAGACACCCTCGAGCTGCTGTCGGACCCGAAGGCTGTCACCGAGCTCCACAGCGTCCGTCGCTGCCCATGCAGGCCGGAGACTTCGTCACCGGCGATGAGCTGCGAGCCAAGTACCTGAAGCGGTGACCGACCCGAGCTTCTTCACGCTGCGGATCACCGGCCCCGCCGAACGGCAGCTCGCTCGGCTTCCCGAGAACGTCGCAGTGGCGATCGTGCAGTTCATGCTGGGCGCATTGGTCGAGAATCCTCGGCGCGTCGGCGGGCCGTTGCAGCGCGAACTCGCCGGCTTCCATTCGGCCCGCAGAGGCGTGTACCGGATCGTGTACGAGATCCTCGACGACGATCGGCTCGTGGTCATCCACCGCATCGATCACCGAGCCACGGCCTACAAGCCGCGTTGACCACACGGTGTCTCGCCAGCCGGAGGCGGTGCCGAGATTCCCACGGTGCTCCGCCCGCTGCTGGTGTCGATACCCCAGACCAGACGATCGCCCTGCTCGACATCGGACGCACAACCCTCTATCAACTGGTCGCCGATGAGGAACTCGTCCCGATCCGGATCGGGCGGTCCGTCAGGTTCGTCGTTCGCAAAGTCGAGGCCTTCGTCGAGACTCGTTGTGCCGCTCGTGGCATTGGGCGTTCGGCGAGGCGATCGTGTCAGGCGATCGGCAGCTCGCGGATGCGCACACGATCCGCAGTGATCACGCACAACCGCTCCCGACTGAAGCGCTTCCTCGATGTCGGGGAACGCTGCGATCACCGCCCCAGCCTGACTCTTCGGCTCGTGGTGTCGGCGAAGCAAGATCACGCTCGGCACCGATGCGCCGCACCCCGTTTGCCGTTGCACACCGCTCGTTGCACACCTCGCCTCCCCGGATGAGGCCGACGTCTGAATACACCGGTTGAGCAGGGCTTTTGATGTGGGCGCAGAGGGACTCGAACCCCCGGCATCTTCCTTGTAAGGGAAGCGCTCTACCAGCTGAGCTATGCGCCCGGAACAGCCGGACGAGCCTATCGGCAGCCCGGTCGACGGGTCGACAGGCATCCCACATGAACCCGTTCACCTTCGCTACGGTCGTCCGCTGTGGTGTGGGGCTCGGGCGACGACGACACGACGCTCGTGCAGCGGTACCTCGACGAGGTCGCTGCACATCCGCGGCTCGACCCTCACGCCGAGCGCACACTCGGCGCGCTGATCGCCGGCAACGGCGACGAGGCCGACGAGGCTCGGCGCCGGATCATCCAATCCAACCTCGGCCTCGTCGCCTCGATCGCCCAACGCTACGAAGGGCAGGGGCTCGCCCTGCTCGACCTGATCCAGGAAGGCAACCTCGGGCTGATGCGAGCGGTCGACAACTTCGACCACGACTCCGGGTTCACCTTCTCCACCGCAGCCACGTGGTGGATCCATCAGTCGATCAATCGAGCGATCGGGCTCGTCGAGCAGGTCGCCTCGCCCGATGACACCGCCGGCTTCTACCGGATGATCGACCGGCCGGTGATCTGGAACGACGAGGGCTATTCCCCCGGCCGGATGGCGACGCTCGACCCCTCGCTCGAGGCGCCTTCGCTGATCGCCCTGCCGAGTCCGCTCGAGCCGACAACCGACGACACCGGCACGGCGGACGGTCCCGATGCTCCGTACGAGGCGGCGGCCACCGCTCTCGAACGGGAGGCGCTCGAGGTCCAGCTCGAGCGTCTCTCACCCCGGGAGCAGGCGTTGCTCCGGATGCGGTTCGGGATCGACGACACCGGCGAGCTGACCGCCGCCTCGATCGCCGAGGAGTTCGACCTCACTCGTTACCGGATGAAGCAGGTCGAGGCCCAGGCGATGTCCAAGCTGCGCCACCCGAGCGTCGCCCGACTCTGGTCTGCCTCACAGCGCAAGTCCGTCGACGGCTGACCGCCACCAGCCCCGACCGACCGCCCGCCCTCTCTCGCCACCGCCCTCGACACGCGCCCCGGCTCGACCGCCGCCCCGACTCGACCCCCGCCCGCCCTCCTCCGCCGCGCGCCCTCCTCCGCTTCGCGGCCTCCACCGCCGCCCGCCCTCGACACGACTCCGCGGTCGGCTGCGTGCTCTTGGCTCCAAAATCGACAACACCTGTCGCAATCCGTGCCAAGAGCACCGATCGCGCCGGGCCGGGTCACCAGGGCTCGGCGACCCGGGCCGGGCCGCCCAGCTGGGCCGCCCGGGCCGGCGCCACCCGGGTCGGGCCACGAGGGACAGTCCCGGCCACCGAGCTCGGGCGGCCCGTTCGGGCGGCCCGTTCGGGCGGCCAAGTCTGGAAGATGCTCTCGGCACGAAAGACGACACCTTCTGTCGCAATCGGTGCCCAGAGCACCGGGTGGACCGGGGGTGAAACGGCGGGGAGCGGGGGCGGGGGTGGGGGTGGGGCGGGGAGCGGGGAGCGGGGGCGGGGGTGGGGGTGGGAGCGGGGGTGGGAGCGGGGGTGGGTGCGGAGGGTTACCAGCTGCGTCGGGCGGCGAGGAGGACAGCGAGCAGTTCCGGGGTGGCGGCGGCGACCGGGGTGCGGCGGAGGGTGTGCTCTCGCAGCACCAACTCACGGTCGAAGGCGTCGACGACGCTGATCCCGACCTCGGCGCACACGAGCGTCGCCGCGAGGTAGTCCCACACTCCGTGCGCGTCACGGCTGCAATCGACGAAGCCGTCGAGGGTCCCGTCGGCCACCGCGCAGAGGTCGAGCGCGGAGGCATGGAACGCCCGGAACTGGGCCCATCCGAGGTGCCGCGGCGGCAGCCCCGACAGCCCGACCAACGCCTCCCCGATCTCCGCACAGCGCGACCCGCCGACCGGCAGATCGACCCCGTCACGCCGCGCCCCCCGTCCGCGGATCGCCTCGTGACGCACCCCGCTGGCCTGATTGGCAACCAGCGCCACCCGCGGACCGTCGGCGTCGATCGCACAGAGGGAGGTCGCAAACCAGGGCACGCCGCGCGACGCGTTGGTCGAACCATCGAGCGGATCGACGACGACGACGATCTCCGCATCGCCATGCTCGAGCCCGCTCTCCTCCGACAACACCCCCACTCGCGCGAGCGCGCAACTCGTCGAGCACTGCGGCGTCGGCGACGAGGTCGGCGGCGTACTGGCCGTCGCGTCGACCTGACGGACCCCAGTCGCGGACCTCCGCCAGCGCCCCTGCGACCCGGTCGGCGGTGCGGTGCAGCAGGCCCAGTAGCTCGTCGTCGTCCATCCTGACGACGGTAGTGATCGGCAGCCCGGACCTGGCAGGCTAGGGGGCCTCTCGGTAGCCGTGCCGGGAGCGAAGGGAGCAGCATTGGCCGTCATCGACGTCGCCGGGTTCGTCGCCGATCTGAAGAGCCATGCCGTCGACCACGGGTTCCACGTGCACGATGAGCGGCACTTCGTCGAGACCTACTCGCTGCGCCAGCTGTGGGAGGTCGACCTCCACCCGGAGGAAGCCTGCGATCGTCCGATGGACCTTCACCTCGCCCTCGACGTCGACCCACGGGCGCTGCTCGGCTTCGAGGACAAGGTCCACGAACTCGACGATCCCGATGACGAACCACCCGCCGGTTTCGAGTTCCCGCTGATCTTCACCTGGACCCTGCCACCGCTCCCCCAGCCGCCCGACCTGCTCGTGCTGGCGACGGAGTTGGCCGGAGTGGGGACGATCACGCTGCCGGTCGAGGTCTCGGCGATCGACTCGTTCCCCTCGGTGACCGACGCTCCGGAACGCAGCCTGTCGATCGTCGCGCGCGTCTCGATCTCCCTCGCCGACGTCTACGGCAACGCCGATGACCTGCTCTGCGAGGCGCTCGACCGCTGCCGCGACGTGAGCCTCTACCTCCTCGACCGCGCCTCGGACTGGCTCGGCGAGGACGACGACTGACCTTCGATCATCGACTACGAACCCGGCGACTGCGAGGATCACAGCCATGCGCGTGCGCGAGCTCATCGACATCCTGAACGACCAGCCTCCCGAGGCCGAGATCGAACTGGCGTTCATCCAGCCGATCGACGACGAGGCGGAGGACATCACCGTCGACCGGTTCTCGATCGAGGGGATCCTGCCGTGGGACGAGGAGAACGGCGGACCGGCCGAGGACGGCGCCGAGGCGCCGGTGATCTGGCTGGTCGGCGGCGAGGAGGACGACGTCGATGCGTTCCTCGACGCGATCGAGCCGGAAGAGGGCTTCGAGGAGTAGGACACAGCGATGCCGAAGCGTGACCTGCCGCCCGGGATGCGCGAACAGCTCGACCTCGGCTACAACTTCGGCGGTCTGGCGACGTTCGGTCAACGACCGTTCCTCACCGAGCCCGAACAGCTCGACGAGTGGGAGCCCGACGTCGCGATCGTCGGTGCACCGTTCGATCTGAACACGACCAACCGTGCCGGTGCCCGGTTCGGTCCACGGGCGATCCGCTCGCGGGTCTACGAGCCGGGCTCGTACCACCTCGACCTGGGGATCGAACTGTTCGACTGGCTCGAGGTCGTCGACTACGGCGACGCCTACTGCCCGCACGGTCTCGGCGAGCAAGGGCACGCCAACATCCGCACCAAGGTCAGCGAGATCGCCTCGCGCGGCATCGTCCCGGTGATCCTCGGCGGTGACCACTCGATCACCTTGCCCGCCGCCACCGCTGTCGCCGACCATCACGGGTGGGGCAACGTCGGGATCGTCCACTTCGACGCCCATGCCGACACCGGCGACCAGATGGAGGGCAACCTCGCCAGTCACGGCGCGCCGATGCGCCGCCTGATCGAGTCCGGTGCGGTGCTCGGCAAGAACTTCGTCCAGGTCGGGCTGCGCGGCTACTGGCCCGGCGCCGAGACCTTCGCCTGGATGCAGGAGCAGCAGATGCGCTGGCACCTGATGGACGAGATCTGGGATCGGGGGATCAAGGCGGTGATCGCCGACGCCGTCGCCGAGGCACTCGACGGAGCCGACGCGCTCTATCTCAGCGTCGACATCGACGTCCTCGACCCCGGGTTCGCGCCGGGGACGGGAACACCGGAGCCGGGCGGGATGAACCCTGCCGACCTGCTGCGGACCGTGCGCACGCTGGCGATGCAGACCAACGTGGTGGCGATGGACGTGGTCGAGGTCGCCCCCGACTACGACCATTCCGACAACACCGTCAACAACGCCCACCGGGTGGTGTTCGAAGCGCTCGGCGGGTTGGCCTGGAAGCGTCGCCAAGCCGCCGGAGGCGAGTCGACCCCGCCGGCTCGCTGGTGAGCCGGATATAGGTCGAAGCCAGACGCGTGCTCCACCACCTGATCGACGATGCCGCCCGTCGGGAGCCGGAGGCGACCGCCGTGATCGTCGGCGAGCAGGTCGTGTCGTTCGGTGAGCTGGCCGAGTTGATCGATGACGCAGCGGCGGTCATCGCCTCGCGCACCGCCGTCGGCGACCGGGTTGCGCTGCTCGGCTGGAACTCGCTCGAGTTGCTCGTCCTGCTCTACGCAGTCCCCGCCGCCGGACGGATCGCCGCACCACTCAACGCCCGGCTCCATCCGCGCGAGCTGACCGCCCAACTCGAGCAGATCGGCGCCAGCCTGCTGGTCGGCGAGGCCGCGCTGCTCGCCACCCTGGACACTGCGGTGCCACGGATGACGATCGGCACCGAGCGAGGCGACCGATCCTCCGATGGGTTCCCGGCCGGCGACGATGCAGCGGTCGCCTGGCTGATCTTCACCTCCGGCTCGACCGGGCGGGCGAAGGCGGCGATGCTCACCCACCGCTCGCTGCTCGCTGCGGTCGATGCCGCCAACGGCGCCCGCCCGGTCGGCGCCGAGGATTGCTACCTCTACCCGTTCCCGCTGTTCCACGTCGCCGCCTACAACGTCTTGGTCCAGCATCGTCATCGCCGCCCGGTCGTCCTGCTCCGTTCGTTCGACGCCGGCGAGGTGCTCGATGCGTGCCGCCGTCATCGGGTGACGACGTTGTCGCTCGCCCCGACGATGCTGACGATGCTGCTCGACCACCCCGAGTTCGATCGCGACGCGCTGCAGACCGTACGGACGATCGGCTACGGCGCCTCGTCGATCGGCGATCCGCTGCTGCGCCGGGTGCTCGCCGAGACCGGCTGCGGACTGTCGCAGGGCTACGGGATGACCGAGCTCTCCGGCAACGCCTGCTTCCTCGACGCCGACGATCATCGACTCGCTGCTTCGAGTCGCCCGGAACTGCTCCGCTCTGCGGGCCGACCAGCACCCGGCGTCGAGCTCCGCCTCGCCGCCGACGGGGAGATCCTCGTGCGCGCCGCGCAGCAGATGCTCGGCTACTGGAACGAGCCCGAGCTCAGCAGTCGGGCGATCGTCGACGGCTGGCTGCACACCGGCGACCTCGGCCGGATCGACGACGACGGCTACCTGTACGTCGTCGACCGGTTGAAGGACGTGATCATCACCGGTGGCGAGAACGTCGCGTCGCCGCGAGGTCGAAGACGTCCTCGCCGGTCACCCGGCGGTCCGTCAGGTCGCTGTCGTCGGTGTGCCCGACGAGCGCTGGGGCGAGGCGGTGTGTGCGGTGGTCTCGCTGCGTGCCGGTGCCTGCCTCGAACCCACCGAGCTGATCGACCACGCCCGCGCCGCTCTGGCCGGTTACAAGCGACCGCGCCACGTCGTCGTCGTCGACGAGCTGCCGGTCAACGCCGGCGGAAAGGTCGACAAGCGACTGCTGCGCGAGCTCGCCGCCGCACGCGTAGCCGGTTGACGCCCGGGGTCGCCGCGGCGGGAGCACCCGCTGCGTCCGCGGTACCGGTCGCAGATCGGAGGGGCCTTCAGGCCGGATGGAGCGCGGCGACCGGATCGAGCCGGGCGGCGCGCACCGCCGGCGCCACACCGGCGAGCACGCCGACCGCGACGGCGACGGCGAACCCGCCGATCCACGCCTGAGTTGGCACGGCGACGTCCCAGGACTGCACCCGGGCAGCGACCACGGTGACGGCGACACCGCCTGCCACACCGGTCGCGCCGCCGACCATCGCGTGGACCACCGCCTCCAGCAGGAACTGACTGCGGATGTGTCCACGCGTCGCCCCCAACGCACGTCGCAGCCCGATCTCGGTGCGCCGTTCGAGGACGGAGACGATCATCACGTTGGCGATCCCGACCCCGCCGACGACCAGCGCCACCGCCCCGAGGGCGAGCAACAACGCCGTCAGACTGCCGTCGACGACGGCGCGGGCTTCGAGGCTGTCGCTCGGGCGCGAGACCTCGACCTCATCCGGCGCGTCGGGTTTGACCGTCGCCGGAAGCACGGCGCGCACTGCGTCGAGCGCGTCCGGGCTGGTGCGGACGTAGATCGTCTCCGGCGAGCCGTCGGTCCCGAACCATGCCTCGCCGATCTCGCCGCCGATCAACGCCGCCCGATCGAGGCCAGGATCGAGCTCGACCGGATCGAGGATCCCGATCACCGTGAACCGCTGTCCACCGATGTCGACGACCGCCGGGAGGTGGGCGGCGGCAACCCCCAGCCGTTCGGCCGCCGTCGCGCCGAGCACCGTCACCGGCAACCGGAGATCGGCGGTCTCGAGGAATCGTCCGGCAGCGAGCTCCGCCCGGAGCACTCCGAGCAGTTCGACGTCGGCGGTGAGCACCCTGATCCCCCCGGTCTGCTCGACCGGGACCAGATCGGTGCGTCGCACGCTCGCCCCGACCGTGGTCGTTGCGCTGACCTCCTCGACCGGGCCGATCCGCCCGGCCATCGCCCTCGCCGCCTCGGGCAGCGAGGTCTCGTCGCCGAACATCGAGGGACCGGCGGCGACGCGCAGCAAGCCGGTCCCCAGGCGGTCGATCCGCGCCAGCGCATCGGTGCGGCTGGAGGCGGTGATCCCGGCGACGGCGACGACGGCAGCGACGCCGAGGGCGATCCCGAGCGAGGTCAACGCGGCGCGCAGCCGGCGGACCCGCCAACCGAGCAGTCCGAGCCCGATCGCATCGGCGACCCGCAGTCTGGACCGGGCGACGGCGGTCATCGCCCGTCCTCGGTGAGCGTGCCGTCGGTGATCCGTACCCGACGGTCGAAGGTCGCGGCCAGCTCTCGGTCGTGGGTGATCGTCACGATCGTCATCCCCTGGTGATGGAGCTCGTGGAGCAAGGCGACGATCGAGGCACCGGTCGCCGAATCGAGGTTGCCGGTGGGCTCGTCGGCGAGCAGCACCGCCGGCTCGGCGACCAGCGCGCGGGCGATCGCCACCCGCTGGCGTTCGCCGCCGGAGAGCTCGTGCGGTCGGTGGCCGATCCGATGGGCGAGGCCGACCCGTTCCAACGCGTCGGCGGCGCGGCGACGGCGCGTGCTGCGCGCCTCGCCGCGGGCGATCCTGGCAGTGGCGACGTTGTCGAGCGCGTCGAGGCCGTCGACGAGGTGGAACTGCTGGAAGACGAACCCGATCCGCCGGCCTCGCAGGGCAGCGAGCTCCCTGTCGGGGCGTCCGGCGAGCTCCACGCCGTCGATCCGGACGCTGCCGCTGGTCGGCCGGTCGAGTGCACCGACGAGGTGGAGCAGGGTGCTCTTGCCGGAGCCGGACGGACCGACGATGGCGACCATCTCACCGCAGCCGACCCGCAGGTCGGCGTCGCGCAGGGCGACGACCGGTGGCCGTCCCGGATAGCTGCGGGTCACGCCCTGCAGCTCGATCACCGGCGGCCGGTCGGCGGCGATCGGCCGAACCGGTAGGTGCACGGGGATCATGGGACGACCACCCGATCGCCGGCGGCGACCTCGCCGATGATCTCGACGAAGCCGTCGGCGATCGTCCCGAGCCCGACGCCGACCAGTTCGGTAGCGGAACCGTCGACCCGCTCGACGGCGTAGCCACCTTCGGCGAGGGCGAGCAGGGCGGCGACCGGAACGGCGAGCACGCCCCGGGCGGCGGCCCGTTCGAGATGGACATCGACGGGGGTGACGTCGAGCTCGACCGACGCAGGGTCGGCGAGGGTGACGGCCATCGCGACCGAGACCGAACCGTCCTCGGTTTCGGTGGCGACGGTCCCGAGGCCGGAGATCGTCCCCGCGACCCGTCGGCCCTCCGGCAGTTCGACGGCCACCGTTGCACCGACGACCGCGAGCTCGCGCTCGGACACGGGGAGGTCGACGAACACCGAGCGCTCGGTCCCGGTCACCTCCAACACGCCTCCGGTGGTCTCGCTGCCGGCGGCGGCGAGCACCTCGGCGACCCGCACTGGCTCCGGCAGGAAGACGATGTCGCCGAGCGCGATCCGGCCGTCATCGTCGATCCCGAGCACGTCCTGCCAGTCCCTGACCGCAGCGATCGTCGCCGAGTCGTAGTCGCCGTCGAGCGCGTCCTGCGGGTCGAGCAGTCCGGCGCCGGCGAGGAACACGTCGAGCTGGGCGACGTCGATCCCCTCGTCGCCGCTGCGCAACGGTCGCCAGGCGGGGAGGTCGCCGATCACGAGTACGACCGGCCGGTCGTCGACCCGCCACAGGACACCGCCGGCGTCGATCACCGCGCCGGGTGCAGGGGTCCAGGTGACGGTCCCGCTCCGTTGCGCCGGAACGACGGACGCCGGGCCGTAGCCGAGCACGCCGCCGACCGCATCGGTGAGCACGAGGTCGCGTCGCTCGACGGCGACGGTCGAGCGGTTCGACCGATCGGCGGCGTCGCCGCGCGCGGGATCCTCCGTCCCGGCCGGCAGACCGCGCTCGGCGTCGGCACCTGCCCGGGCGCCGACCAGCGCGGCCGCAGCTGCGCCACCGAGGAGGACGACTCCCCCGCCGAGCAACCGCCGCCGGGTGAGGGTCGTGCTCATTCGCCACCATCCGTGCCGGCACGTTCGGCCCTGACGATCGGCCCGGCTCCACCCTCGGGTGAGCAGGCCTCCTGTGCCGCCTGGAAGGGCGCGTCCCCGGGCGCGGGCCGCCCGGTGCATCGTCACCAGATGTGGCTCCTACCGAGATCGATATCTGGCCGTTGTCGCCGAAGGTCGGGTCGGACATCTCGATCCCGTGCTCGCGCATGCAGGCGGCGAAGGCCAGCAGTTCCTCCTCCCGTTCGGCCTGTTCCTCAGGGGACAGCTCGGCCAGCTCGCCGACGGCGGCCTCGATCAGCGGCCGGCACGTCTCGTTCGCCTGCTCGAGTTTCCCCTCGTCGAGCGAATCGCCGACGGCGACCATCACTGCGCCGTCGGCGTCCGGATCGGGAACGTCGATCCCGTTGTCCCGCAGACAGCGGGCGAACGCCAGCCCGGCGTCCTCGGCCGACAACGTCGTCGTCGGAGCAACGTCGTCCGGTGACCCGCTGTCGGAGGCTGCGGTGTCGAGCGACGCGACCTGATCGGATGACCCGCCGCCGGTGCTGGCACACGCTCCGAGGAGCAGCAGACATCCGGCGAGGACGGTGGGAACGAGCGCTGTTCGATTCATGTCGGCGAGCATCCGTTCGCCGAGCTGGGCGACGGCTGAGAACACCTGTGAACGGTTCTCAGCAGGCGCCTCGCCAGCCGAGGCACTGTCACGCAGAATGGTGACGTGCGAGTCTTGGTCGTCGACGACGAGGTCCGCCTGGCCGATGCCGTGCGTCGCGGGCTGGTCGCCGAGGGGTTCGAGGTCGACGTCAGCAACGACGGGGCGGACGGACTGTGGCGCGCTCGCGAGGGGAGCTACGACGCGATCCTGCTCGATCTGCTGATGCCGGGGATGAACGGGTTCTCCGTCTCCCGCACGCTCCGGGCGGAGGGCGACACGACGCCGATCCTGATCCTCACCGCCAAGCACGGTGAGTACGACGAGGCGGAGGCGCTCGATCTCGGCGCCGACGATTATCTGACCAAGCCGTTCTCCTTCGTCGTCCTCGTCGCCCGGCTGCGGGCGCTGATCCGACGCTCGGCAGTCGGCGGGCCGTACGCCAGCTATCGCCACGGCGGCGTCGTCCTCGACGTCCCCCACCGGCGGGCGACGGTCGACGGCGAACCGGTTGCGTTGACCGCCCGAGAGTTCCACCTGCTCGAGGCCCTGATCCGTTGCCCCGGACAGGTCGTCCCCAAGAACGAGCTGCTCGACCTGGTGTGGGGGGCGAGCGAGGCGCGCGACCCGAACGTGGTCGAGGTCTACATCGGATACCTGCGACGCAAACTCGGCGCCGCCCGGATCGAGACGGTGCGCGGCTTCGGTTACCGGCTGCCGGCGGCCTGAGATGGGTGCGCTGCTCCGCCGGCTGCGGTCCTCGGTACGTGTGCGCGTCACCGCCGCGGTGGTCGTGATCGTGGCGATCGTCCTCGGTCTCGGGGCGGCGGTGTTCATCCGGGCGATCGAGCACTCGGTCGTCGCTCAGGTCGAGGCCCAGAACGGCGAGGCGATCCGCTTCGTCCGCCGATCGCTGCTCGCCGGGACGACCGGTCCGGTCGCGGTCCCGGGGACGAGCGACCGGGTGATCACGGTCCGGGACGTCGACGGCACGCTGATCGCCACCACCCAACTGCTGGCGAATGGCGAGCCGGTGTTGCTCGCGCTCGCCGACGACACCGCCGGAGCACTCGCTGCCGGTGCTGCAGCGGGCGCCGCCGCCGGCGATGGCGCAGGTGCCGAACCGGCGATCCCGACCGACTACATCACGACCAGCGCGCTCGTCCCCGGTGCGGTCGGGGGCAGCGGCGACTCGCTGGTGATCACCGCTGCGACGCCGGCGACCGTCGCCGAGTTGAGCTTCGACACGATCCGCGACGCATTGCTGCTGGTCGTCCCGATGCTCGTCGCCCTCGCCGGAGGAGCCACCTGGCTGCTGGTCGGTCGGTCGCTCCGCCCGGTGGCGACGATGACCCGCCAGGTGACCGAACTCAGCGCACAGACCCTCGATCACCGGCTGGCGATCCCGAGCTCGCACGACGAGATCGGTCGATTGGCGACGACGATGAACGACCTCCTCGAGCGGCTCGAGCGCGCCCGGCGGCGCGAGCAGCAGTTCGTCGCCGACGCGTCCCACGAGTTGCGCTCACCCGTCGCCTCGATCCGCACCCAGATCGAGGTCGCAGCGATGACCGAGGCGAGCTGGGACCAGACCGCACCGGGGCTGCTGAGTGAGACCGACCGGATCGACGGGATCGTCGGCGATCTGCTCGCCCTCGCCCGCGGCGAGGTGCCGGTCGACCAACGCCAGGACGTCGAGCTGTATGCGCTCGTCACCGCCGAGGCCGAACGGAGCCGCGCCTGCCCGGTCACGGTCGAAGGCGACCGGCCGCTGGTCGTCGTCGGGGACCCAGGCGCGCTGACCCGGGTGCTGCGCCACCTGCTCGACAACGCCGCGCGCCACGCCCGATCGACGGTGCGCGTCGAGCTCCGCACGAAGGACTCGGGCGCGGTGATCGAGGTCGACGACGACGGCAACGGGATCGCGCCGGCCGATCGGCAGCGGGTGTTCGAACGCTTCGTCCGACTCGACGAGGGCAGGTCGCGCGATGCGGGAGGTGCCGGGCTCGGGTTGGCGGTCGTCGCCGACGTCACCGCTCGTCACGGCGGGAGCGTTCGGGTCGAAGTGGCCGAACTCGGCGGGGCGAGGCTGTCGCTCACGCTCCCCCTCGCAGCATCCTGACCAGGGCAGTCGCCGACGTCGTCGTTCACGCCTCGATCGGGTCGTGCGCCGTATGAGTCGCCAACCACCGGCGCAGCCCATCCTCGCCACCGAGGCGGCGGAACTGATGCACCCCGTATCCGACGACGGTGGTCGCACCGACTGCCCGGGCTGTCGCCGAGCGCCGGGTGCCGTACAGCGGTGCCAGCTCGCCGAAGTACTGGCCACCGCCGATCCGGGCGACGAGCTGACGTGGGTCGTCGGAGGCGGCGCGGGTCAGCTCGATCGCTCCGCTCCTGACGACGAAGACGTGCTCGCCGGCGTCGCCCTCGGCGAACAGCACCTCGCCGTCGGCGAGCTCGCGGGTCAGCGGTTCGCTCGGCCCGGCGAAGGTGCTCGGCGACAGCTCGACGACCTGATCGGCGAGCGGCAGAAGACGCTCGTCGTGGGTGGCGACGACGACGATCCGGCCGTCGGAGGCGAGGCGACGGAGGTGGCGCAACACGCCGTCGACCTGTACGTGATCGAGGTGGGCCGTCGGTTCGTCGGCGAGGATCATCCGCGGCTGCAGGGCGAGTGCCCGGGCGATCGCCACCCGCTGTTGCTGGCCCCCGGAGAGCTGGCCAGGTCGGTGGCCGGCGCGCTCGGCGAGATCCAACGCGGCGAGCAGCTCGCGAGCACGCGCTCGTCCTCGACGCCCCGACCAGCCGTCGTTCCACAGGGCGACGGCGACATTGTCGAGCGCGGTCAAGCTGTCGATCAGGTTGAACGCCTGGAACACGATCCCGATCGTGGTTCGGCGGTACTCCTCGAGCCGGCTCCCCCGCAGCTCGGTCACCTCCACATCGTCGAGCCGGATCGAGCCCTGCGCCGGCCGCAGCAGTGACGCCAGCGCCGAGAGCAGCGAGGTCTTCCCGCAGCCGCTGGCGCCGAGCAGGAGCACGAGCTCCCCCGGCTCGGCGGTGAACGAGAGATCGACGACCGGGGTCACCTGGTAACCGCCGCTCTGGTAGCGCAGGGTGAGCTGGCGAACGACCAACGGACCTGGCGCCGCTGCTCGTTGCGGTCGTGTCGAGCTCATCGCGAGAAGGCCACGGTCGGGTCGATGCCGACGGTGCGCCGGTAGCCGATCAACGAGGCGACGAGGCCGACGGCCAGCGCCACCGCGCCGACCTCGGCAACGGCGGCGATCCCGAGGCGGATGCCGAACGGGATCGTCCGTGCCAACACCGCCGAGAGGACCACCCCGACGACGAGCGAGGACAGCGACAACGCCAGGCCGTGGAGGACCACACCGGTGAGCAGTGTGCGGCGGGAACTGCCCATCGTCTTGAGCACAGCGATGTCGCGGGTCCGTTCGAGGGTGATCAGGTACACGAGGGTGGCGACGATCCCGGCGGCCATGATCCACAGCAGGCTGTTGAGGATCGTCACGCTGTCGCGCCCGGAGGCCTGCGGGCGATCGAGGTCGACGATCGCCTCCGCGTTGGAGAACAGCATCGTCCCCACCGGCGGCGCTTCGAGCTGCCCGGTCACCGCCACCCCGTTGGCGAGGTCACCGCCGTGGAGGTACCACTGCTGCACGTCGTCGATCGGGGCGAACACGGCCGGTTGGCCGAAGAAGTAGGTGGCGTTCGAGACGGTCCCGACCACCGTCGACCTGTGGCCGGCGAGCTCGATCACGTCACCCGGTCGGTACCCGAGCTTGGTCGCCGTCATCACCTCGTTCGGGCCGAGCAGGCCTCGTCCATCGGCGGGTCGCGGTTCGCCGAGACCGCCCGGTCGGATGCCGATCACGAACGTGTCCAGGCCGTTCAAGATCTCGCGGGCTTGGACGAACGGGTCTGCTGCGGTGACGCCGGGGGCGCGGCCGAGGTCGTCGGCGACCGACGCAGGCATGAAGGTCATCGTGGTGAACGGTCCCGTGCCCCCGTCGGCGACGACCCACTGGTCGGCGCCGAACAGCCCGACGATGTGCTCGGTCTCCCATCGCAGATGGTTGACCATTCCCTGCATCATCAGCGACATGCCGAATGCCAGGCCGGTGGCAACCACGGCGAGTGCGAACTTGCGCCGCCGAAACGCGAGGTCCCTGATCGCGATGCGCCACATACGACATGTCCTACGCCTCCGATGGCAGGACGCCCAGGGTGCTGTCACGGCTTGACGATCAGGTGCTGGCCCCACCGCCGGACGGTCGGCCGGCTCCCGACCGATCCGGCCACAGCGCCTCGCCCGACCACCCGATCGGCGGTCAGGCGTGGGTGAGCAGTTCGAGGAGGTGTCCTTCCGGGCTGTGGAAGTAGATCCCTCGACCCGTCTCGTCGCGCCGGACGGTGCCCGGTCGGGTGAGATCGTGATCGGGCCAGTAGTCGACCCCGGCGGCGGTGAGCCGGGCGATGACGCGGTCGAGCTCGTCGTCGCTGACGGCGAAGGCGTAGTGCTGGGGGGTGACCACTTGATCCCAGCCGGCGAAGAACAGTGACGTCGCACCACCGAGGTCGACGGCAGCGAACGGTCCCTCGCGTCGTGGACCGGGGAGGCCGAGGATGTCGGTGAGCCACTGTGCCGAGTCGTCGCGATGACGACTCGGGACGATGTGGTGATCGAGGACGATCACGGCGGTGTCCTCAGCCGCCCGCGACGGCGACGGCTCGGAGGGCGTCGATGTCGAGGGGTGCGAAGCCGGGCTCGCCGTCGGCGCCCGGGGTGAACAGCTCGAACTCGATGACGTGGCCGTCGGGATCCATGCCCATCACCGAACGAGCGACGCCGAAGTCGGCAGCGAGCACGACGCGGGTGCGTTCGGTGAGGAAGTCGAACGCGGCGACGAGGTGGGCGGGGTCGTCGATCTCCCAGCCGATGTGGGCCATCCGAACGTGGTCCTCGGGGTACGCGCCGGCGACGTCGGCGTGCTCGTGGAGGGCGAGGTCGCTGTAGTTGTCCGAGCCCGGCAGGCGGAGGAACGTCAGTTTGTGGTCGACGTCCTCGGCGATCACTTCGGCGCCGAGGAGCTCGGCGTAGAAGTCGATCGAACGCCGACGGTCGGAAACGTCCAAGGCGACGTGGTTGAGCGTGACGGGGATCATCTGGAAGTCCTTTCGCTGTCCGCCGAACACTGCGGCGGATCGACGCTCACGATGCGCGGCCGGGTCGGGCAGCGTCGATCCCAGGGTTCTGGGAATCGGTCACCCCCCAGACTCGTGGGATGGTCGGCTCTGCGGTCCGGCGCGATGATCGCGGTGTGTGGAGTGATCTTCGGGCTGAGCGAGTCGCCCGGGAGCTGGACGGCGTGTCCGCCCGAGGGCTGGGGATGACCGAGCTGCTGTGTGCCGTCGACGAGCTCGTCGACCAGGTCGTGCCGGCCGACGCGCTCGTGCTGGAGCACCTTCGATCCTGCGACGACGATGCTGACGTCGGCGGTCGGGCGCAACCTTGCCGAGGACGGCGCCGATGCCGTGCGGTTCATGGAGCTCGAATACATCACCCAGGCGCCCGGGAACTACCGGGGGCTGATCGCCGGCGTCGACCCGCTGGCCGTGCAGCGCGTCGCTGCTGACACCCGGTCGCCGAGCGACGCGGCACGCGCTGGTCGGCGAGCATCTCGCGGCGATGGGCTTCGGCCACGAGCTACGGATCGTGCTCCGCCATCAACACACGGGGTGGGGTGGCGCGGGCCTGATGAGACGGACGGGGGCGGCGCCGTTCGACGACGACGAGCAGGCGTTCTTGCGCCGCGTCGCCCCATCGATCACTGCCGCCATCCGAGCGTCGCTCGTGCGATCCGTCGCCGGGCCCGTCGCGGTCGATCCCGAGCGTCAAGGTCCTGCGGTCGTCGTGGTCGACGGTGTCGACGTCGTCGAGGCGACCCCGGCTGCGCAGCGTTGGCTCGCGCACCTCGGGGCGGGCGATCGTGGGCACGGCGAGATGCCGGCGGTGCTCGCAGCCGTGGCCATCGCCGCCGCCAATGGTCGCACGGTTGCGCAGCGAGCCCGCACGGTCGACGGGACGTGGCTGACCATGCGCAGTGCGCCGCTCGGCGGCAGACGCGGCATCGTGACGATCGACGAGGCAGGGCCGCCCGATGTGGTCGCGATCCTCAGCGCAGCACTCGGGTTGTCGTCACGCGAGACCGACGTCGTGGTCGAAGTGCTCCGTGGTTCGTCGACCAAGGAGATCGCCGCTGCGCTCCACCTGTCCAGCTACACCGTCCAAGATCACCTCAAGGCGGTCTTCCACAAGGCCGACGTCAACAGCCGACGCGAACTCATCGCGGAGGTGTTCTTCGGGATCTACGCACCGCGCCTCGGTCAGCCGGTCGGCCCCGACGGCTTCTTCGCCGACACCGCGGGTGGACGATCGCGTTCACCGGCGGGCTGAGGGATGCGCCGACGGTCTCGTCGATCGGCCCGGCACACCGGGGGCGTGGCTGCTCACTGCTTCCTGAATGTCGTTGCCACCCAGCGCACCGCGGATGATCTCGACCAACTCCGTCCCAGCGGACGATCAGCGACCGGCTCGAGGACCAGCCGCGATCGGAACCAAGCTCCGCTCAGATCGTCGATGCGGGAACGATGACCATCTCGTGGCGGAGTCGGATCCGGTCGTCGTAACCGCCGACGATCAACAGGTCTCCGGATCCGAGCAGGTTGATCGTTGCGAACGAACCTCGTTCGGCTGACTCGGCGACGATGCGGCTGGTGCCAGCGGCAAGGTCGAGGATCTCGGTCGTTCGACCGCCGCCGCCGATCGCGACGCGGCCGTCGTCGAGCAGGACGGCACCGCCCGGGAACTTGTACCTCGGCTCGAGCATGTCCGGCCCCGGCGCGAACGTGTTCGTGACCGGATCGAAGATCTCCGACGAGCGCAGAAGTGTCCGGTCGTCGCTGGTTCCACCCAGGACGAGCACGCGTCCATCAGTGAGCAGGACGCTGAAATGCTTGAGACGCGGTGTCGACAGATCGCCGATGCGCGTCCACACCTCGGTCTTCGGATCGAAGGTGGCCGCAGCTGCTGTCGCCTGTCCGGGGGCAACCTGACCCCCGGCGACGAGGACTCGACCGTCGCCAAGGACGACGGCGTCGAGCGCGTCGGCTGCGTACGGTGCATCGGCGACGGCGCGGACCCTGCCCGTGCCCGGTTCGAACAACTCCGCCGAAGCCGTGTAGCGCCGCGTCCCGATCCACCCACCGACGACCAACACCTCACCACTGACCAGCGCGGCAGCGGCATGTCCGCCACGGGCCTGGCTCAACGGCAGCTGCACCGTGGTCGTCATCGACAACGGGTCGATCACGTCGATCGAATCGAGCACGCCGAGTCCCTCCCCGGGATACCCGCCGATCAGGACGACACGACCGTCGTCGAGCAGCGTCGCGGTGTGCGAGTCTCTCGGCGCAGACATCGAAGGGCCGGAGGCGATCGTCGCTCCACCGCTGCCCACGACGAAGGTCTCGTCGCTGGCTTCGCCGCACCCATCGGCGACGCAACCCCCCGCGACCAGAACGCCACCGTCGCGGAACGTCGTCGCCGTGTGCGCAGCGCGGGCTTGCACCACCGACCAATCGACCTCACCGGGCGACGACTCCCCCGCTGCGCCGGCAGCCGAAACGGCGACGTTCTCGGTGGACGACCACGCCGAGTCATCGTCCGTGGAAGGGCCGGCGCCTGGAGCCGTCGGTGAGCACGCTGCGCCCAACAGGATCACGACGACCGCGGCTCTCCGCATCGGCCAAGGCTAGAACAGGAGTCAGGGCCACATCAGACGATGTGGGGTCGGTCCCGGCCGGAGCGAGACGACCTCGAGCGCCGATCGCCCAGGAGGGGTCGGACCCCCTCACGATCGTCGAGGCGAATCGCGGTCGGGGTGTGCGATCCAGGCCACCGCGGGTACAGCCCGACGTGGAGGTGCGCGCGATGTCCACTGACCTACTCGCCATCTCATCCGACCGACCACCTCGCCGGTGCGGTGGCCGGCAGCAAACGGATGCGGCGTCTCGCCGATCATGAGCAGTCCGCCGGCGACGGGCAGGCGCTCGCCGACGTCGCCACCGAGATCGAACAGGACCGGGAGACGCTTCGCCGGATCCTCGACGTCGCCCAGGTCACTCCCGCTGGTACAAGGCGGCCGCTGCGTGGGTGGCCGAACAGGTCGGGCTGTTGAAGACCAACGGCCGACTGGCGCGACGCTCGCCACTGACCCCGCTGCTCGAACTCGAGTTCATGCGGATGGGCGTCACCGGCAAGCTCTCGCTGTGGGAGTCCCTCGGTCACACCGACCTTCGTGACCAGTTCGACTTCGACGAGCTGACCGAACGCGCGAAGCGTCACCTGGGCGTGCTCCGGGCGGCTCACGACGCACGCGCCCCGGTGATCGATCGACAGACCGCGTCGGCGCTGAGCGCAGTCGTCGGAGCTGACGGTGAGCTGCGATCACCGGCTAGCGCGGCGGGCAGCCAACGCTGTCGGTGGCGCGCACGGCGTCGCGCAACCAGGCGGTCCAGCTCTCGAGCCCCTCACCGGTGCGCGCGCTGAGCTCGAAGATCTCCGCTCGTGGGTTCACGCTGCGGACGTTGGCGCGCAGCGCGTCGAGATCGATGTCGAGATGGGGCAGCAGGTCGAGCTTGTTGATCACGACGGCATCGACGGCGTGGAACATCACCGGATACTTGAGCGGCTTCTCCTCGCCCTCGGTGATCGCGAAGACCATCGCCCGCCGGTCCTGCCCGACGTCGAACTCGGCCGGGCAGACCAGATTCCCGACGTTCTCGATCAGCAACAGATCGAGGTCGTCGAGCGGCAAGCGCTCCAGTCCGGACCGGACCATCACCGCGTCGAGGTGGCACTCGCCGCCGAATCCTGCGCTGGTGTTGACCAGCGTGACCGCCGTCGCGCCGACGTCGGACAGGGCATCGGCATCGAGTGAGGTCGCGATGTCGCCCTCCAGGACGCCGACCCGAAGGCTGCCGGCGAGGTTTGGGATCGTCCGGCGGAGCAGGGTCGTCTTGCCGGCGCCGGGGGACGACATCAGGTTGACCGTGGTGACCCCGTGTGCGGCCAGGCGGAGGCGATTCGCCCCGGCGATCCGGTCGTTCTCGGCGAGGATCGACTCCAGCACGGCGATCCTCTCCGTGCCCGACTCGTAGCCGGAGTGGTCACCGAGCTCGCGCCCGGCCTGGTGGTCCCTGTCGTCGGCAGTGAGGTGGTGGTCGCCGGGATGCTCGTGCACCGTTCCGTCGGTGTGACGATGAAACCGTCCCACTGCTGACCTCCGATCGACGGGGCCTCGATGTGATCCGAACGCGGGGCGCCGAGGCGAGCACCGCGACAGCCACGGTACGGGCGGACACGGAAGGCGTCAATCAGGTCATCGCCCGACGACGTGTCGGTCCGCCGGCGCACGGGCCGTTGCGGGCGGGGGCACCGCGCGAGGGTGAGGGGGTGAGCAGCGTCGATGATGACGCCTTCGCCGGTGCGATCGTCGGCGCGGCGGAGCGGATCGCCGCCGCCATCGGTCGTGGCGGGCGGCTGCTCGTCGTCGGCGACGGTCGCGCCGCTGCCGACGTCGACCACGTCGTCGTCGAGTACAAGCATCCGGTCACCGTCGGCAAGCGGGCGCTTCCGGCGTTCCGCGGCCGACGTGCGGCGGCCCACGGCGGTTCGCCGGCGGACGTCGTGCTGTCGATCGCCCACGCCGACTCCCGGCCCGATCCGGAGGCCGACGTCGTGATCGCCGCGCCCGGTGACGTCCCGTCGACGCAGGCGTGGACGATTCCGCTGCCTGCGTCACCCGGAGCGGCGAAGGTCTCCGCAGTGCTCGCCTATCACATCGTCTGGGAGCTCACTCACTTCTTTCTCGAGCACGGCGAACGCCGGCCCCGGTCGAGCGCGGATCCGGCGGCTGCGTCGCTGTACCCGATGTTGTATCCCGACTCCCCCACCTCGTCGAGCCGGTCGACGGAAGTGACCGAGGCTGCGCTCGCCTCGACCCGGGCCAAGATCACGGAGTCTCGGCAAGTGACCGCACGTGCGATCAGCGACAACGACCGCTTGCTCGGCAGGGCGAGCGAGATCGTCCGGTCGGCGCGCACCGTGTTCACCCTCGGCAACGGCGGCAGCTCCACCGACGCCGCCGATGCTGCGTTCCTCTTCGGGCGGCGCGGCTGCTCCCTCGGCGAGGACGTCGCGACGATCACTGCGCTCGCCAACGACGTCTCGTTCGACGTCGTCTTCGCCCGCCAGCTGACGACCCTCGCCCGCACCGGCGATTGCATGATCGGCTTCAGCACGAGTGGCAACTCGAGGAACGTGATCGCTGCCGCGACGGCGGCCGCAGCCGCCGGTGTCGGGACGATCGGCCTCGCCGGCTACGCAGGCGGTGAGATGGCCGCGTGCGCTGCTGTCGAGGTGTTGTTGGTCGTCGCTTCCGACTCGGTCCATCGGATCCAGGAGGCGCAATCGGCGCTCGTCGCCGAGTTGGTCGAACGCTCCGGCTGAGCGCTGCGAGAGCGCTCGGTGGCCCGTGGCGTCCGCCCCGGCACGGGGCCGCCGTGTGTACCCGGACGGGCCGCGCAAGATACGTGGATCACCTCTAGCGCACGCTGGGCACCGGTCGTATGGTGGCAGGGTGACGCCTGGGGGGCTGTCGCAGCCCCTGGGCCCGTCCGGTGGAGATCAACTCCGCCGCTGACGAGACGAGAGGGGTACCGCCATGCCCGTCGAGGATGAGGCCGGACCGATCCACGTCCTCTGGATCAACGCCGGGCTGAGTTGCGACGGCGACTCCGTCGCGCTGACCGCGGCGACGCAGCCGAGCGTCGAGGAGATCGCGCTCGGGGCGTTGCCCGGTCTGCCGAACGATCGCCGTGCACTGGCCGCTGATCGACTTCGAGTGCGGCCCGACGGGCGGCGCCGACGACTTCCTCGAATGGTTCCGCAAGGCCGACCGCGGCGAGCTCGAGCCGTTCGTGCTCGTCGTCGAGGGGTCGATCCCCAACGAGGAGCTCAGTCCGGTGAGGGCTACTGGTGCGGGTTCGGCAACGATCCCGACGACCGACCAGCCGATCACCACCAACGAGTGGCTCGATCGCCTCGACGCCCAAGGCGCTCGCCGTCGTCGCCGTCGGCACGTGCGCCACCTACGGCGGCATCCACGCGATGGCCGGCAACCCCACCGGGGCGATGGGCGTGCCCGACTACCTCGGCTGGGACTGGAAGTCGAAGGCCGGCATCCCGATCGTGTGCGTGCCCGGCTGTCCGATCCACCCCGACAACCTCGCCGAGACGCTGACGTACCTGCTGTACCAGGCCACCGGGCAGGCGCCGCCGATCCCGCTCGACGACGCAGCTGCGCCCGCAGTGGCTGTTCGGCGCAGACCGTGCACGAGGGCTGCGATCGCGCCGGCTACTACGAGCAGGGCGAGTTCGCCACCGAGTACGGCGCAGCCGACGTGCATCGTCAAGCTCGGCTGCTGGGGACCGGTGGTCAACTGCAACGTGCCCAAGCGGGGCTGGATCAACGGGATCGGCGGCTGCCCGAACGTCGGCGGCATCTGCATCGGCTGCACGATGCCGGGCTTCCCCGACAAGTTCATGCCGTTCATGGACGAACCGCCCGGCGGCAAGCTGTCGAGCGGCGTGAGCGGGCTGTACGGCGGCGATGATCCGTCGCCTCCGCGGCGTCACCAACAAGACGCTGAACGACGAGCCGTCGTGGCGCAAGCAGGGCAAGGAACTCCTGACCGGATACACGCGGTGAGGAGACGACACGATGGGCACCGACACGACACCCGACGCCAGCCACCAACCGGGCCGCCGCGCCCCACGTCGAACGACGACGGCATCGTCGAGATGGCGTGGGATCCGATCACCCGCATCGTCGGGTCGCTCGGCATCTACACCAAGATCGACTTGAAGCAGAAGGTCGTCACGGAGTGCAAGAGCACGTCGTCGATCTTCCGCGGCTACTCGATCTTCATGAAGGGCAAGGACCCACGCGACGCGCACTTCATCACCAGCCGCATCTGCGGCATCTGCGGCGACAACCACGCCACCTGCGCCTGCTACGCGCAGAACATGGCGTTCGGCGTGAAGCCGCCGCACATCGCCGAGTGGATCGTCAACCTCGGCGAGGCCGCCGAGTACATGTTCGACCACAACATCTTCCAGGAGAACCTGGTCTTCGTCGACTTCTGCGAGAAGATGGTGCGGGAGACCAACCCGTCGGTGTGGGAGAAGGCCAAGGTCGACCGAGGCACCGCAACGCCGACGATCCACGGCTACCGGACGATCGCCGACATCCTCTCCGCGTTCAACCCGTTCGAGGGCGAGTTCTACCGCGAGGCGCTGCAGGTCAGCCGGTACACCCGCGAGATGTTCTGCCTGATGGAGGGGCGCCACGTCCACCCGTCGACGCTGTATCCCGGCGGCGTCGGCACGACGCCGACGATCCAGTTGTTCACCGACTACATGACCCGCCTGTCCCGCTACGCCGAGTTCATGAAGCGCGTCGTGCCGATGCACGACGACGTGTTCGACTTCTGGTACGAGGCGCTGCCCGGGTACGAGGAGGTCGGCCGGCGCCGCGTGCTGCTCGGCTGCTGGGGCAGCTTCCAGGATCCCGCAGCACTGCGACTTCACACTACAAGACGATGGAGGACTGGGGTCGCAAGATGTTCGTCACGCCCGGCGTGGTGCGTCGACGGCAAGCTGCGTCACCACGAGCCTGGTCGACATCAACCTCGGCATCAACATCCTGCTCGGCTCGTCGCTTCTACGACGACTGGGAGGGCCAGGAGCAGTTCGTCACCAAGGATCCGCTCGGCAACCCGGTCGGACCACGGCACCCGTGGAACCAGCACACCTACCCGAAGCCGCAGAAGCGCGACTTCGACGACAAGTACAGCTGGGTGATGTCGCCGCGCTGGTTCGACGGCACCGACTACCTCGCCCTCGACACCGGCGGCGGCCCGCTCGCCCGGCTGTGGTCGACGGCCCTGGCCGGCCTCGTCGACATCGGCTACATCAAGTCGACCGGTTCAGTCGTGCAGATCAACCTGCCGAAGACGGCGCTGCTGCCGGAGACGTCGCTTCGAGTGGAAGATCCCGCAGTGGTCCAACGCCATCGAGCGCGACCGGGCCCGTACCTACTTCCAGGCCTACGCCTGCGCGGCGGCGTACCACTTCGCCGAGCAGGCGCTGGGCGAGCTGCGGGCCGGCAACACCAAGACGTGGGAGCGCTTCGACGTCCCCGACGAGTGCGATCGGCTGCGGGTTCACCGAGGCGGTACGCGGCGTGCTGTCGCACCACGTCGTGATCCGCGACGGCAAGATCGCCAACTACCACCCGTACCCGCCGACGCCGTGGAACGCCAACCCCACCGACCGCTCGGCACGATCGGCCCCTACGAGGACGCGGTCACCAACACGCCGATCTTCGAGGAGAACGACCTCGACAACTTCAAGGGCATCGACATCATGCGGGCCGTGCGCAGCTTCGACCCGTGCCTGCCGTGCGGCGTCCACATGTACCTCGGCGACGGCACGAACGATCGAGAAGGTGCATTCGCCGACCCAGGCACCGCGCTCGACTGAAGCCACGTCGGCGCGAGCGTCTCCGAGCCCGGCTCGCAGATCGGGCTCGGACGGATTCGAGCCTGATCGACGCGCTCGACGGCATCGGCGCGGGTCGCCAGCGCGGTCGCGGAGCTCGTCGCCCATCGTCGTCGGTCGCCCACGCGGCTGCGCTGGAGCGGCTCGTCGCGTTGCGCCGCCGATCCCCGAGCGTGCTCGAACGGACGATCCGGAGCTCGCCGAGGTGCTGTGGGTCCACCGGCCCGGTGACCGCCGACGCGCGAGGCGGCTCGATCGGTACGGCGAACCGGATCGACTCGCTGCTGGCGGCGATCGAGCAGTCGGCCTCGCCCGGCAGCTGACCGCGCCGGCGGTCGAGCTCGCCGCGGCAGTGCGCCGAGCTCTACGGCGCGCCCTCGCCCGCGCCTTCGAGCTGCTCGCACGACAGCGGCGCACGCACGACGCGATCCGCGCCGCCCTCGACGACGATCTCGTCGCCAGCCTGCTCGTCGTCCACGACCTGCATCCCGCAGTCGATCGAGCCGAGCGCGTCGCCGCGCTGCCTCGCCGACCTCGCGAGACGCTGCCCGAACACGGCGGGCGTCGTCCAGCTGGTCGGCGATCGACGACGACGGCACGGTCCGGCTGCGAGATCACGGGCGGCTCCGAGCTGCACCGGTGGCGGACGCGCCTCGCCGTCGAGCGGGCGGTCGATCGCGCCGCGCCCGATCACGGCGGGGTCGAGGTCGACGGCGCCGACGCCGAGCCGCCGAGCGCGCCGCGCGACGATGTTCATCCCGCTCGACGCGATCCGCCGGCGCGAGCTCCGCGGCGGCGTCCCGACCCGCTGGATCGAGCGTCCCCGAGCTGGCCGACCTCGGTCGACGCGGGCGACGTGCTGCCGACCGACGACCGACGAGACGGTCGCCTGCTCGCCTGCCGACGTCGGCGCCGACCTCTACGTCGCGCTCGATCCGTTCAGCGGCGACGATGCCGCCGACGACTTCCGCATCGTCAGCCGACGATCCGCCGACGATCGAGTCCGCCGACGGCGTCACGCTTCGTGTTCGACGATCCGCTGCCGGTGCAGCGCACCGACGGCGACGTCGAGGTGACCGTGCCGTGAGCGACCGGTCCGCTGCGCCGCGCCGGCGACTCCGACCCGCTCGAGCGCGCTCCGCGCGCCTGCTGCGCGCATCGCGCCACGGGTCCGAGGGGCCGACCGAGCGATGCGCGATGTGCGCGATCCCGATCGCCGCGACGCATCGCCACGTCGTCGACACCGCCGAGCGGACCCTGCAGTGCCTGTGCCCGCACTGCTACCTGCTGTTCAGCGATCCCGGCGCCGCAGACGGCCGATACCGCCAGGTCCCCGACCGCTACCGTCGCATCGCCGGCTTCGAGGTCGCCGACGCCGATGGGACGAGCTGCAGATCCCCGTGGCGCTGGCCTTCTTCTTCCGCAACATCGGCCATCGACCGCACCGTCGCGTTCTATCCCGGCCCGGCCGGGGCGACCGAATCGCTGCTCCCGCTCGACGCCTGGGCAGACAGATCACTCGCGCGCAACCCGGACCTCGGCGCATCGAGGACCCGACGTCGAGGCGGTCATCGTCCGTCGGCCGGCCGACGGAGCCGATTGCCTACATCGTGCCCGATCGATCGCCTGCTACGAGCTCGACCGGGCGAGCTGCGCATGACCTGGAGCGGCTTCGACGGCGGCGCCGAGGCGCGCGCCGAGATCGACGAGTTCTTCGCCCGAGCTCGCAGGAGCGGCACCGGTGCCTGAGCTCAGCCTTCGACGTGCGTCGACGCCACGCCCGACCGGTACGGCACCGATCCCACGATGCTGTTCACGCTGCGCATCGCCGAGACCACCGGCGACCCGATCCACACGATGGTGCTGCGCAGCGCAGATCCAGATCGACGCCCAGCTGCGCGAGCTACGACGACGGACGAGAAGGCAGCGGCTCGGCGATCTGTTCGGCGAGCGCGAGCGATGGGGCGACACCCTGCGCCCGTTCAACTGGACCCACGCCGCGACGATGCTGCAGGGCTTCCGCGGCTCGACCGAGGTCGACGTCGCAGTGCCCTGCACCTACGACTTCGACGTCGCCGCGGCCAAGTACCTGCACGGCCTGCCCGACGGCGTCGATCCCGCTCGTCGTTCCTGTTCAGCGGCACGGTCGATCTCACGCGGCGCCACCGGCTACGCGGTGACCCAGATCCCGTGGCACAAGGACTGCACGTTCCCGCTGCCGGTCGCGACGTGGCGGCAGTTGGTCGACCTGTACTGGCCCGGGCAGCGGCTGGCTCCGGCTGCGCACGCGACACCTTCGACGCGTGCTGCGCCCAGCGACGGCTCCGGCGCGGCTTGCGCGACTGGGACGCGCACTGCTCGACGCTGCTCGATCGGGGCGTCGCTCGTGAGCGACCCGACGACGACCTTCGACCGGGCCGCGCCGATCGCCGACGCCGTGCTGTGGGAGGGCTACGTGCTCTACCCGTACCGCGGCCTCGGCGGCCAAGAACCGGATGCGGTTCCAGTGGGGCGTCGTCGGTGCCGGCCGAGGAGCCGACGATGACGACGACCGTGCTGGTCGAACCGACCGCGCCGCTCACGTCGCACGTCCGCGCTCCGGTTCCTGCACCTGCATCGCCGTGACGACGGCTGGGACGAGGCGGTCGACCGTGCACCGTCGACGTCGAGCGTCGACGTCGCCGACGCGGCCGATGCGCCGATCACCCGATCGCCGTCGAGCCGGTCGACGGACCGGGCCAGATGCCGATCGACGCGATCGTCTGCGCGGTCGACGCCGTCGCGCCGGCGACCGTCGCTCGGCTCGCTCCAGCGTCGACGATCGAGAACCGCGACGCCGACCGAGCGACCGGGAGCCGCGCGACGAGGCGCTGCTGCGCACGCGATGATCGGCCGCCACGTGCTGTTCGCGACCGCCGATCGACGTCGTTCGTGTCGCTGCTCGAACCGCCCGACGATGCGGCGAGCCGCGGCGGCCCGGCTGCGTGCAGCACCGCTGTTGGCCGGTGCTCGTCGGCCCGGCGCCGCGGCGCGACCTGGTGCTCGGCGTCACCGGTGATCCTCTACGACTATCCCGCCGTCGCGCCCGAGAGCCGCCGGCGACTTCTTCGACGGCACCGAGATCGACGAGATGCTCACGCTGCGGGTCCAGACGCTCACCGACGAGGAGAAGGCCGAGGCGCGGGCGCACCGACCCCCGTGCCCGGCCGCGATCATCGACCGCTGCGACACGATGTCGACGCCGAGACGGCATCGCTGCACGGGGTCGTGCACGGCGCCGTCCGGTCGCCCATCGACGCACGTCGACCCGATCGATCCGAGCCCGGAGTGGAGCGACCCCGGGCCGCGGCAGTGCGCTCGTCGGCGGCGCCGTGGGTCGCGGCCGGCGACAAGGTCCGCCTCCGACCGGTGCGGCGGGCCGATGCCCACGACCTGTTCCTGCGCGGCCGCGTCGCCACGTCGCCGAGGTCGTCCACGACGTCGACGGCGACATCCACGTCGCGGTCACGGTCGACGACGATCCCGGCCGCCGACCTGTTGGACTGGCAGGGCCGCTACCTGTACTTCGCCCCCGACGAGGTCGAGGCGCTCGTCGCGACGGAGCCGCCGTGAGCCGATGGCTGAGCGCGGTGCTGATCGCCGGCGTCGGCAACATCTTCCGGTCCGACGACGGGTTCGGGAGCGCCGTGGTCGACCACCTGCTGCGCCGGGACCTGCCCGACGGCGTCGGCGTCGTCGACTACGGCATCCGTGGCGTGCACCTCGCGTTCGACCTGTCCGATGCGGTGGAGACGCTGATCCTCGTCGACACCGTGCCCGACGCCGGCGGACCGGGTTCGGTGGTCGTGCAGGAGGTCGATCCGGGTCCCGTTCGGCACGCGCCGACGTTCGACGCCCACGCCGATGGACCCGAACAGCCGTGCTGCACGAGCGTCGCCGCGCTCGGCGACGCGCTGCCCCGGACGCTGGTCGTCGGCTGCCAGCCGGTGACCCTCGACGACGGCATCGGTGTCGCCGGCCGGTCGCCGCCGGCGGTCCCCGTCGCCGCCGCAGCAAGGCTCGCTGCGAGCTCGCTTCGAGCCGATCCGCGACCTCGGCACGTCAACGAAAGGAACTCCGATGAAGAACTCGGAGCTGATCGCAGCACTGCTCGTGACGCTCGGCATCGTGGCCGTCGAGCTCTCACGCCGCCGACATCAAGCGCTACATGACAGATGCAGGAAGATGTGACTGGCCGCGCTCGGCTATGGGTGCTTCGCTCGGTCTCGATCCGGCGTCGGCGCGCTCGGCGCAGCGGTGACTGCGTCGGCATCCGCTCGGCCGGCGACATCAGGCGCTACATGACGGATGCGGAAGATGTGATGACGATCACGACCGGGCGTCCCACGAAGCGGAGCACTGACGATGTGCCTCGGCATCCCCGGCCAGATCGTCGACCTCGATCGACGACAACGCTCACCTCGCCAGCGTCGAGGTCACCGGCGTCGTGCGCCGCATCAACATCGGACTGCTCGAGGACGACCCGGCCGTGCGTCGGCGACTGGGTGCTGATCCACGTCGGCTTCGCGATGTCGAAGATCGACGAGGCCGAGGCGGAGCGGGCGATGGAGGGCCTGCGTCATGCTGGGCAGGGCTTCGACGACGAGCTGGTCGAGTTCCTGGAGTCGCAGATCGAATGACGGTCGAAGCCGGTGACCGTCGCGACGACGTGTGCATCACGTGCGGTGACGTGGCCGTCGCGCTCGACGTCGTGTCGGTCGACGGCGACGCCGCTGCTGTCGGGACGACGACGGCGGGTCGAGCCGGTCGCGATCGACTGGTCGGGCCGGTCGCGCCGGGTGATCGGGTGCTCGTGCACGCCGGCGTCGCGCTGGTCGAGCGATCGAGGAGCATGCACGTGAAGTACGTCGACGAGTACCGCGACCCGGAGCTGGCCCGTGCGCTGGCGCGCCGCATCGCCGCAGCGCATCGAACCCGGATCGCCACTACAAGATCATGGAGGTGTGCGGCGGCCACACCCACTCGATCTACCGCTACGGCGTGCACGACTACCTGCCCGAGTCGATCGAGCTCGTGCACGGCCCGGGCTGCCCGGTGTGCGTGATCCCGATGGGGCGGATCGACGACGGCAGCGGCGATCGCCGAGGCGCACGACGACGTGATCCTCACCTGCTTCGGCGACCTGATGCGGGTCCCCGGCGGCAACGGCTCGTTCCTCGACGCCAAGGCACGGGGCGCCGACATCCGCGTCGTCTACTCGCCGCTCGACGCGCTCCGGATCGCCCGCGACCACCCCGATCGCCAGGTCGTGTTCTACGCGATCGGGTTCGAGACCACGGCGCCGTCGACCGCGCTCACGCTGCAACGGGCCAAGGCCGACGGCGATCACGAACTTCTCGGTGTTCTGCAACCACGTCACGATCATCCCGGCGATGAAGGCGATCCTCGACTCGCCCGACCTCCGCCTCGACGCGTTCATCGGACCGGGCCACGTGTCGACGGTGATCGGCTGCCGACCGTACGAGTGGGTGCCGGCCGAGTGGCACATGCCGGTCGTCGTCGCCGGGTTCGAACCGCTCGACCTGCTCGAGTCGGTGGCGATGATCGTCGACCAGCTGGCCGACGGACGGGCCGAGGTCGAGAACCAGTACGGCCGGATCGTGCCGTGGGACGGCAACCCGGCTGCGCTGCGGTGCATCGCCGACACGATGGAGCTGCGCCCGTGGTTCGAGTGGCGCGGGCTCGGGTCGATCGACCATTCGGCGCTGCGAGCTGTCGCGATCGCTACGCCGACTTCGACGCCGAGCTGCCGCTACGACGTGCCGGGGGTCGGGTCGCCGATCCCGAAGGCGTGCCAGTGCGGCGAGGTGCTCAAGGGTGTGCTCAAGCCGTGGGAGTGCAAGGTGTTCGGCACCGCGTGCACACCGGAGACGCCGATCGGCACGTGCATGGTCTCGTCCGAAGGTGCCTGCGCGGCGTACTACAACTACGGCAAGTACGCCCGGCAGCGGGTGGAGCTGAAGGTCCGCGCGTGATCTGACCGAGGAGTCGGTCGAGGCCGAGCGCATCGAACAGCGCCGCCGGGCCCGGCCACGGTTCAACGACGAACGGATCACGATGGCCCACGGTGCCGGCGGCAAGGCCATCGCGCGCCCTCGTCGAGGGTCTGATCGTCCCGGCGTTCGACAACCCGTGCTCGACCGACCTCGGCGACGCCGCCGTGCTGCCGATCGAGCGACGGCCCGGTCGCGATGACGACCGACAGCTTCGTGGTCCGACCGATCCGTTTCCCGGGCGGTTCGATCGGCGAGCTGGCGGTCAACGGCACCGTCAACGATCTCGCGGTCAGCGGCGCCCGGCCGCTGGCGCTCTCGGTCGGCCTGATCCTCGAGGAGGGCCTCGAGACCGACGTGCTGCGCCGCGAGACTCGAGCGCGATGGCTGCCGCGGCCGAGCGCGCCGGGGTGTCCGCTCGCCTGCGGCGACACCAAGGTCGTCGAGCGCGGCAAGGCCGATCAGCATCTACATCAACACCACCGGTATCGGGGTCGTCGACCGACCGGGCCGTGCTCGATCCGCCGATCGGTCCGGGTCGGCGACCGGATCCTCGTCTCGGGACCGATCGGCGACCACGGCATCACGATCCTGCTGGCCCGCGGCGATCTCGACCTCGAGGCCGACGTGCGTCAGCGACACCGCACCGCTCTGGCCGATCGTCGACGCCCTGCTCGACGCCTGCGGCGCCGGACGTGCGATGCATGCGCGACGCGACCCGCGGCGGCGTCGCCACCGTGCTCAACGAGATCGCCCTCGCTGCCGAGGTCGGCGATGCATGCTCGACGAGGCCGTCGCTGCCGGTTCGTCCGGTGGTCACCGGGGCGTGCGAGCTGCTCGGGCTCGACCCGCTGTACGTCGCCAACGAGGGGCGCCTGGTCGCGTTCGTCGCACGCCGACTCGGCCGACGCACGCCCTGGCGGCGATGCGGTCGCTACGACGCTCGGCGCGGGGGCAGCGATCGTCGGTGAGGTCACCGCCGAACCGCCGGGCCGGGTGCTCGGGCGGACCTCGTTCGGCGGCCACCGGATGATCGACATGCTCGTCGGCGATCCGCTCCCGCGGATCTGCTGAGGCCAGATGGAGGTCGTCCGGATCCGGATGCGATCCGCGGCGTCGTCCAGGGGGTCGGGTTCCGACCGCACGTCCATCGGCTCGCCGGTCAGCGTGCGCTCGCCGGCACGTCGGCAACGACTCGACGAGCGTGTTCGTCGAGATCGAAGGGCACCGTCGACGACGTCGCCTGGTTCGCGACGCACGTCGTCGGCGACGCGCCGCCGCTCGCCCGGATCGAGCAACGTGTCGCCTGGGAGCGATCGCCCGACCGACGGGAACTGCCGGCTTCGGATCGTCGACAGCCGGAGCGCTCGCCGGGTCGCGCACGCTCGTGTCACCGGATGTCGCGGTGTGCGACGACTGCGTCGCCGAACTGTTCGATCCCGGCGATCACCGCTACCGCTACCCGTTCATCACCTGCACCAACTGCGGCCCGCGGTTCACGATCGTCCGCCGGCTGCCCTACGACCGTCCGAACACGACGATGGCCGGATTCCCGTTGTGCGAGGCCTGCGCGCGGACCAGTACGACGATCCCACCGACCGGCGGTTCCACGCCCAACCGCTCGCCTGTTCCGCATGTGGGCCCCACCTCACCCACCTCGCGGCAGGGCGGGCGACCGTCGGGGACGACACCGTGATCGCAGCCGTCCAGCGTGGTTTGGGAGCCGGGCAGGTCATCGCGATCAAGGGACTCGGGGGCTATCACCTCGCCTGCAACGCACTGGACGGCGACGCGGTCGACGTCTTGCGCGCTGCGCAAGGGACGCGTCGACAAGCCGTTCGCCGTGATGGTCGCCGACGTCGACGCAGCCCGACGTGTCGCCGCACTGTCGGACGCCGAGGTCGCCGCGCTCGTCTCGCCGGCACGACCGATCGTCCTCGCCCGGACGGTCGAGGGCGCGGTCTCACCGCAGGTCGCCCCGCGCAATCCGTTGATCGGCGTGATGCTCCCCTACACCCCCCTGCACCATCTGCTGTTCCACCGAACTCCCGGCACGCGCGGTACCCGTGCCGGAGGTGCTGGTGATGACCAGCGGCAACCTCACCGACGAACCCCTCGCCTACGACGACGACGACGCCCGCCGCCGTCTCGGGCATCTGGTCGACGCGTTCTGCATCCACGACCGTCCGATCCACGTACCGTGCGACGACTCGGTGGTACGGATCGTCGACGGGCGGGAGATGCCGATCCGTCGCTCGCGTGGCTACGCCCCGATGCCGATCCGGCTGCCGACGCCGGTCGCGCCGACCTTGGCGGTCGGTGCCCAGCTGAAGAACACGTTCTGCATCGCCGAGGGTCACGACGCGTGGATGAGCCAGCACATCGGCGACATGGGCAACCTCGAAACGCTGAGCGCGTTCGAGCGTTCCGTCGCCCAGTTCGGCGCGATGTACTCGATCGAGCCGACGATCGTCGCCGCCGACGCCCACCCCGACTACGCCACCCGCCGGTGGGCTGACACCCGTCACGGGGGTTCCGTCGCCGTGCAACACCATCACGCCCACGTGGTCGCGCTGATGGCCGAACACGGGCTCGACGGCAGCGAGCCGATCGTCGGCGTCGCCTTCGACGGGACCGGGTACGGACTCGACGGGGCGATCTGGGGCGGGGAGATCCTGGTCGTCGACGGCGATCACGCGCAACGCTTCGCATCGCTGGCCGAGGTGCCATTGCCCGGGGGCGACGCCGCGATCCGCAAGCCGTACCGGATCGCGCTCGCCCACCTGTGGTCGGCCGGGGTGGAGTGGGACGATCAGCTCGCGCCGGTCGCCCACTGCTCCGATCCCGAGCGACGCGCCCTCGCCAGCATGCTCCGCAGCGGCACCGGGTGCGTCCCGACGACGAGCATCGGTCGGTTGTTCGACGCGATCGCCTCGATCCTCGGCGTCAGGCACGAGATCAGCTACGAGGGCCAGGCGGCGATCGAACTCGAGCACCTCGCCGCCGGTGTCGACGCCGACCGGCCGCTACCGCTACGGCTCGACGGCGCGACGATCGACGCCGGGCCGCTGATCGTCGAGCTGGTCCGTCGCCGACGCGACGGTGAGCAGGTCTCGTCGCTCGCCGCTGCGTTTCACGACGCAGTCGCCGACGTGATCGTCGACGCAGCGGTAGCTGTCCGTCGGGAGCTCGGGATCACCACCGTCGGGCTGACCGGCGGCGTGTTCCAGAACGCCCGTTTGGTCACCACCGCCCGGCATCGGCTGGAACGGGCAGGATGTTCCGTGCTGACACATCGCCTGGTGCCGGCAAACGATGGCGGGCTCGCCCTCGGACAGGTGCTGATCGCCGGTCGGTGCCGGCCCGCTCGGGTACCTCCCGTCGAGCCGTAGGGCTGCGTCGCCGACCGGTCACGTCGACACGTCGATCGACACGATCTCGAACTCCTCTCCGGAGATCAGCTCGACGTCCGCGCCGTCGCAGCTGCCGCAGAGGAGGATCGGGTCGACCAGCACCGTCTCTGCGGCGCAGCTGCGGCAGCGCACGACGGCGGGAACCGAGATCACCTCGAGCAGCGATCCGGCGAGTGGCCCGTCCTCGGTCTGCAGCTGCCAGCACCACGCCAGCGTCTCCGGAACGACTTGGCGGTAGCGACCGATCCGGAGATGGATCCGCGCCACCTGCCGGTCGGTGGCGTGACGCCGCACCGATTCGGCGATCGCCCCGCACAGCGCCAGCTCGTGCACGCCCCAACAGTACGCACGGGACGCCGCCGAGCAGTCCGCCGCCGATTCGCGCTCCGCTGCGCGCTCTCGCGGACCCCGCACCGGTCGAGTTCGACGAGAGCCCCGTCGCCGGAGCGCGAATCGGCGGCGATTCCCCAGACGCGATCGAGCCGTCGCCGGAGCAGACCAGACCCGGCTCTGTGTGAGCGAGGTCTCGAGCGGGTAACACACGTGGGCCGCAGCGACGCCACGCTCGTGTCGCGCGGCAGCTGAAGGGACGGACGATGGTGGCACGGGCAGGCGCGACGCCGACGAGAGATTCTCAGAGAGGCCGGCTGAGGTGAGGCTCGTCGTCGAGGTCGCTGCCCGGCTACCGGGTGCTGCAGGCGCCGGCCGGTTCGACAGCGCCACTGAACCAGCCGAAGAGATCGAGGAATCGGCGCGCTCGCTGTGGGAGTCGGTACTCGACGCTCTGCCGAGAGTCGGCGTTGCCGCCCTGATCGTCCTCGCCGGGTGGGGCATCGGTCGTGGGGTTCGATGGGCGATGCGCGCCCGGATGCGGCGCACGCGCACGCCGAGCTTCGCCAACGTGATCAGCAAGCTGACCTCGTGGATCCTGGTGTTCATCAGCGTGTTGCTGGCGGTGACGATCACGTTTCCGTCGGTCAAACCGGTCGACCTGCTCGCCGGGCTCGGGTTCTTCTCCGTCGCCGTCGGGTTCGCCTTCCAGGACATCCTCGAGAACACGCTCGCCGGGGTGTTGCTGCTGTTCCGCCAGCCATTCCGCTCCGGCGACCAGATCAAGGTCGTCGAGCAGTCGGGAACGGTGACCGAGATCACCATCAGGGAGACCCGGCTGACGACCTTCGACGGCGAGTCGGTGATCATCCCCAATCGTGACGTCTACAAGAACGTGATCCGGGTGCACACCCATCACGACTCGCACCGGCTCGAGTTCATCGTCGGTATCGCCTACGACAACGACGCCGCGCAGGCGACCGGGGCGATCGTCGAGGCGCTCGGCAGCGTCGACGGTATCGACGCCGATCCACCGCCGGAGGCATACGTCCACGAGCTCGGCGTGTCGACGGTCAACATCCGTGCCCTGCTGTGGACCAACTCCCACCGGCACAGCTCGATGCGAGTGATGGACGCTGCGATCAAGGCAGTGAAGCTCCGCCTCGAACGCGAGGGGATCGAGATGCCCGCCGACATCGTCGCACTCCAGGCGACTCCGAGCCTCCGCGCCGCGCTGCACGGCGACGCCCCGCTGACCCCCGCCGGCAACGTCGGCACGCCGTCAGCCTCCGACGATCCCGACGTCGGTTGACCCGCTGCTCGAACGAGCATCTCCCGTAACGTCGCCTCAGGAGGTTCCGATGGTCAGCCCGGACAGACGGCTCGTCGTCCTCGTCCCCGATGCGTCCGGCACAGCTGCGCTCGCCCGTGGGGCAGGCCCTCCGACCATCGACCTGACCGTCGCCGACGGCGAGACCACGCTCACGACTGCGTGGACCATCCTGCGGGACATCGGTCTCCAGGGGTCGGTGCTCGGCTGCACGGTCGACCAGACCGACCCTGCCGAGCTGGCAGGCGCCCCACGCTCGGCGCTGATCGAGCTCGCCCCGCCCCCGACCGGCTGGGTGCCACCGGAGGGCTGGCGATGGTTGCCCTCGGACGCGCTCGCACTCGACGTCCCACCCGGGTTGGAGCTGCGGACGCGCCATCGGATCAGCGAGTTGCGCGGCGAACGTCCGATACCCGACGAGCGGGCGGCGTGGGCACTACCTGGCTGGTACGAGCAGGCGTGCGGCTGGATCGAACGATCGCTCGTCGATGCCGGCCGGAGCGCGCCGGAGGCGGTCGTGCCGGTGCGGTTCTGGGGTATCTCGGCGGTGATGCGCGTCGATGCCGCCGATCGGAGGTCGTGGTTCAAGGCGTCGTTCCCGCTGTTCCGCCACGAGGCGGCGATCACCGCGCTGCTGGCCGAGCTCGCTCCAGGGATGACGGCACCCGTCATCGCCGCTGATCCGGCGACCGGTTGGCTCCTGCTCGACGATCTCGGCCACGAGACGGCGGCGAATGACCCGGATACCAGCCGCCCGGCAGTCGAGCACCTCGTCCGGTTGCAGTCGAAACTGCGGCCGCATTGCGAGCCGCTCCTCGCCGCAGGGTGCCTGCACCGACCACTGACGGGGCTCGCCGGCGAACTCGAGGCAGCGCTCGCATCGGAGATCGCCCAGGCCAGCGCAGCGCTGCCGCCCGACCGGATCCGAAGCCTGGTGGCGGCGGTCGACCGTTCTGCTGCGGTGATCGAGGCAGCCGGGTTTCCCGAGACGCTCGTTCATGGCGACTTCCACCCCGGCAACGTCGCGCTCACCGCCAACGGTGCCGTCGTCTTCGACTGGTCGGACAGCGCGATCGGCAACCCGGTGGTCGAGGCAGCGACCTGGGCATCATGGTTCGACGGCGACGAACGTCGGGAAGCAGCACTATGGACGACGTTCTGCTCGGTGTGGGCGGACGGGTTCGCCATCGATCCACTGCGCATCCGTCGTTGCGACGCCGACGTCGTCGCCGGCGCGTTCCACACGGTCAGCTACCTCCGCATCCTGACGTCGCTGGAACCCGACGCTCGCTTCGAGCACGCCGACGGTTTCGACCAGTTCTTCGGGCTGATCCTCCGCGGCACCGCTGCTGCCCAGGACCCGTGACACGATCCGGCCACCATCGGCGCGTCCGACGGGGGTCAGCGAGTTGCCGGACGATGCCGGAGCGACTCCGCCAGTCGCAGGGTCTCGGGCGAGGGTGCCGCCCCGAGTTCGTCGGCGAGGGTGGTCTCACAGCGGGCGAAGGCGAGCAGCGCCGCGCTGTGGTCGCCACGTCCTCGCTCGGCGTCCATCAACAACCGGTAGCCGAGCTCACGAAGCGGGTCGAGCGCGATCGCGTCGCCGGCGGTGATCGCCGCCAGCTGATGATCACCGCGGCGATTCCAGGCTGCGGCGAGGGTGACCGCGCAGCGGTACTGCGCCTCGCGTTGACGTCGGCGAACCTGATCCGCCCACAAGTTGTCGACCCCGGCCAGGAATGGGCGGCGGAGGATCGCCGACGCCACGGTCGCCTCACGCGTCGCCGTCTCGTCCTGCCGGTGGCGTAGCGCTCCCTCCGCCAGATCGAGCCGACGAACGGCATCTTCGACATCGACCCACGTCTCAGCCGGGAGCACCAGCCGGTAGGCCCCGCCGCCCGAGCTGAGCAGGCCCGGGCCATCGAGTCCGACGGCGGAGATCAACGATCGGATCTTGGACACCATCGCCGCCAGCGCGCCCTTCCACTGGCGTGGCGGCGCTTCGTCCCAGACGATGTCGGCCAGCTCGTCGTGAGCGATCGGTCGTCGCTCGACGGCGAGCACGGCGAACGCGACGCGGCCCTGATGCCCGGGCAGGTCGGCGTCGGCGAACGTCGATCGAGGTCCGTCCAGCCGGAGTCCTCCGGTGAGATACAGACGGGTCAAGCTTTCTCCAATGATTCAGCAAGATCGCTTCCCTAGGTTGCCAGGCCGGAGGTCAGAGATGAGCGGACACACGATCGAATGCCCCTGCGGCACGGTGCTTCGCGGCGCGGACGAAGAGGCGGTGGTCGCCGAGGCCCGCACACACGCGAGGTCGGTTCACGACATGGAGCTGACCGAGGAGCAGGCGCGCGCGATGTCGCGCCCTGACTGAAGTCCGACTCGACAACCTGCCCGGCCACGGGCGTCAACAAGGGAGCACCACGATGAGGAAGTTCGAATGCGGCACGGTCGTCTCCGGGTGCGAGGGGACCGTGACCGGCGAGACCGATGACGACGTCCTGGCTGCGGCCGCCGAACACGCCCGCAGCGCACATGGGATGACCGAGGTGCCCGCCGAGCTGGTCGCCGCGATCCGGGCCGGCATCACCGACGCCTGACCGGACACCGCTGGCGACCGACCACGGCGGCCGATGACGCTGGGCGCTCAGCAGCGGTGGCGGAGCGCGGACACCGCCGCCGCGCAGCGGAGCACTTCTACATCAGAGGCATCACCAGTGGTGTCAGCCGCCTCGACCAGCGTCGCCGCGTTCGGGTGGCGCCGGGTGACTGCGGACGCAGCGAGCCGTGCGATCGACAGCGAGTCGAAGGTGGCGACGACGACATCGTCGATCGTCACCGAGGTCGCCGGACGATGCTCGGCCAGAGCCCTCGCCGGCCCGATCGGCGTCACCGCGACGAGGGCGCGCAAGCGCATCGGCGCCATCGTCGATCCGGGTGAGGTCGGCAACCGGCTACACAGCCGGTCGACGGCGGCGAGCACGTCCGGCGCATCGGCGAGCCAGAAGATGTGGTCGGCGCTGTTGAGCAGCACCAGTTCGGCGTCGGCCAGCCGCTCGGCGATGAAGCGTGCTTGGCCGGGGTCGGTGCGCACCAGCCGCGCCGGGTGGAGCACCACCGCCGGCGCCGTGATTGCACCGAGCGCGTCGCGTACATCGGAAGAGAGATAGAGCCGGTGGAGCTCGCGCGCTCGAGCCGAGCTGGCGCCGAGCCGTCCGGCCCGGTCCAGCCAGGCACGCAACGCCCGATCCTCGCCTGCACTGGGCGCCACCAGCCGGAGCATGTCCTCGCTGCCGGGTAGCTGATCGATCATCCGGTCCAATCGCTCGAGCGTCGCCTCGGTCGGGCCGTACGGATGATCCTCGCTCCGCAGCGGACGGGCAGCTGTGGAGTGGAGCACGACACCGACGACCCGATCGGGAACCTCGGCGGCGAGTCGGATCGCGACCGGGCCGCCGTGCTCGTGCCCGAACACCACCACGCGACGTGAGCCGACCGCATCGAGCACGCCGATGCAGTCGTCCACCCAATGGTCGAGGGTGATCGGCGAGCCGTCGGCCGGGTCGTCCGACATGCCGATCCCCCGACGGTCGAGGAACAGCACACGGAATCGACGTCCCAGGTTGTCGAGGAAGGCGGCGAGTCGAGGGGTGTCTCGCATCGTCTCGAACGGCACGAATCCGCCGTGGAGGAACAACAGATCGACCGGTTTGTTCCCGGAGCTGCCGTAGGCGACTCGGCTGCCGTCGATCTCCACGTACCTGGTG
This sequence comes from uncultured Actinomycetes bacterium, assembly GCA_963754705.1. Lineage (GTDB taxonomy): Bacteria > Actinomycetota > Acidimicrobiia > Acidimicrobiales > Ilumatobacteraceae > JAWKHV01. The sequence continues at coordinate 262,764 of CAVWGZ010000004.1, forward strand.
ACCAGCTCGTCGCGCGTGTCGGGAGTGGGAGCGGCGAGCACCTCGGCCTCGGCGGCGGAGAGCGCGGGACCCGGATCGAGGCCGATCTCTGCGAGCGCGCGCCGACTGCGCTGGAACGCGCGCAAGGCGTCAGCCCGCCGATCGGCCGCCAGCAGCGCTCTGACGAGCAGCGCCCAGAGCCGTTCGCGGTGTGGGGAGTGGCCGACTGCGATCTCGAGCAACGACGCTGCGGCATCGGCGAGTCCGTCGTCGAGCTCGCGGGAGGCGAGGACCTCGGCAGCGCCGACCAGCAGGTCGTCCAGGCGACGTGCTGCCGCCTCGAAGTACCCGGTGCCGGGATCATGGCGACCGAGGTCATGGTCGGGCCACGGCGTCAGCAGACGACGCAGCGCACCTCGGTCCTGTTGCCGAACCGCCGACTCCAACCGGGTGAGGTCGATCGCGTCGGACGGCAGGTCGAGCCGGTAGCTCGACGGACCGGTCGACAACACCCTCCCAGCACCGGCCCGATCATCGGACAACAGCTTGCGGAGGGTGGAGACATGCACCCGCAACGAGTCGACCGCCCGTTCCGATCGGTGCTCGCCCCACACGTCGTGGATCAGTTGGTCGACCGGCACCGGGCGTGGTGTAGCCAGGGCGAGGCGGGTGAGCAGCGCCTGTTCGCGGCGGACGCCCGACCGATCGGACCTCACCCCGGACCACCACTGACGGCCCGGTGAGGACGCGGATCTCCAGCGCCTGGTCGTTGATCCCGCAATCCTAGGAAGCCGTGCTGAGCGCCGGGTGCAATCGCTTCGGCCTGCCCGTCCGAGCTTTAGACCGGCTTCAACTCGAGATCATGTCGACGATGGAGGATGGCGCGATGACGACCATTGCGATCAATGGCGGCGGCCTCGCCGGTCTCGCCACAGCTCTGTTGCTCGCCGCCGACGGCCATCGGGTGACGGTGGTCGAGCGCGACCCCCCACCGCCCTCGCGCGACCCTGCCGAGTCGTGGGACGGTTGGGAACGCCGAGCGGTGCCGCAGTTCCGCCAGACCCACGCCTACCTCGCCCGGGCCCGCTCGACGCTGATGACCGAACTGCCGCACGTCTGGACGCGCCTGCTGGAGGCCGGCATCCGCGAACACAACCTGGCGACGCATCCGCCGACGTCGATCAGCGATAGAGCGTCCCGCGACGGCGACGAACAGCTCGTCTACGTCCAGGGCAGGCGATCCACCGTCGAAACCGTCGTTCGTCACGCAGCCGAGGACGACCCGCTGATCGAGGTCCTGGCCGGTACCGCCGCCAAGGGTCTGCTCGGACGGGTGGCCGGCGACAGTGTTCCGCTGGTGCGCGGCTTGGCGACCAGCGCAGGTCCGATCGACGCAGCGCTCGTGATCGACTGCGGCGGGCGGCGCAGCTCGATGCCCGACTGGATCGAGGACCTCGGCGGTCGCCGACCCCTCGAACGGGCAGCCGAGTACCGGATCGCCTACTGGACGCAGTGGTTTCGGCTCCGCCCGGGAGCGACGATGCCCGATCTGTACGGTCGACCGGCGCTGGAGGTCGGCCCGATCGAGATCCTCCGGATCCCGGCCGACGACGGCTGGTTCTCGATCACGATCGTCGCCACCGCCGATGACCAGCGGTTCCGGGCGCTCTCGGACCCGACCCGGCTGATGCGCTTCTTGCAGGCGCTGTCGTTGACCCGCGACTGGGTTGATCCGACGGTCGCCGTGCCCGTCGGGGGCGTTCAGCCGATGTTCACCCTCGTCGATCAGCGACGCCGGTTCGTCGTCGACGAGCAGCCGTGCGCGCACAACCTGGTCGGGATCGGCGACGCCGTCTCGGCGACCAACCCGAGCCTCGCCCGCGGCACGACATTCGCCCTGATGCACGCGGTCGGGCTGCGCGATCTGCTGCGGACCGACGCCGATACCGGCTCGATCGCACAGCGCTACGACGACTACCAGCAGCACCAGTTCGAGCCGTGGTTCCAGGCGACGATCGCAGCCGACCAGGCACATCTCGCTCGGATGCGGGCTGCGGCCGAGCGCACCACGCCGACGGTCGATCCGGGATGGAGCTTCATCCACGCTGCCAACCACGATCCCGATCTGTGGCGCCTCGGCTGCCGGATCGCCGGGGTGCTCGACCTCCCGTCCGACGTCGTCGCCCGCCCAGGGGTGCTCGAGCAGCTCCGGTCGGTGACCGAACGGGTAGGTCCCCCGAGCCTCGCCGAGCTCGACGTCGACGCGCTGCTCGGGACCTGACTCCGCCGCAGTGTGGCGCGTCGGCGTCGAGCCCGGATGCCGGTGATCCAACCGGGTGCCGGTGGACGAACAGCGAGCGACACCACCGTGTGACCGAACAGGAGCAGACCGATGGATGTACGCACCCAAGCCACCACCGCCGTCGACGTTCTCACGCCGATCGTCCACGCGACGACGGCCGCCGACCTGAGCAAGCCGACGCCGTGTTCGAAGTGGACCGTCCGCGATCTGATCAACCACCTCGTCGGTGGCGGGCAGATGTTCGCCGCCGGGCTCCGCGGCGAGGCCGTCGACGCGTCGGCAGCACCCACCGACCTCGTCGGCGACGATCCGATCGGCGCCTACGACCGGGCGGTCGCCGCCTTCACCGCCGCACTCGGCAACGCCGACGACCTCACCCAGCCGGTCTCGTTGCCGTTCGCCACCGTGCCGGCCGAGATGGCACTGCGCATCGCTGCCGCCGATCTGCTCGTCCACACCTGGGACCTGGCCTCCGCCACCGGGCAACGCTTCGATCCGCCGAACGACTTCGTCGCCGCCGTCGACCCGTTCTTCCGCGAGTTCGTCAGGCCGGAGTTCAGGGACGGGGACACCTTCGCCGCCGAAGTCGACCCGTCGCCCGACGCCGGCGCACTCGAGCGCCTCGTCGCCTTCGCCGGACGCCAACCGTGATCGCCGCGATCGCCGCGATCGGACGTGAACCCCTTCGCTAGCGGGTCGCCGGCACTGGGCCGAACGCCCGGGCGAGGAGGCGGTCGTAGCTCGGACGGACGAGGCGATGGAGGAGCCGCAGCACCGCCGGCACCGAGTCGAGGAACGCCTCGCGCTCGGCTCCGGCGGCGTAGCAGTCGACGGTGAACGGGGCGACGAACCACAGGCCCGCCTTCTTCCCCTTCCGCACCGCCTGCTCGACGACTGCGTCGTAGTCGGCCGCTGCGTAGTGACGCGAGAACAGCGGCAGCACGTCCTCGTCCTCGAGCGCGAGGTGATCGTCGATCAAGGCGTGCAGCTCCGCGGCGAAGCACTCGGCGGCGGTCCGTGCCTCGAAAAACGGAACCTTCGGATCCACCAGTGCGCGGGCGAGTGCCGGCCACGCGGCGAGCAGCTCGTCGAGACGGCGGTGATCGCCCTGGAGTCGATCGAGGATCGCCCCTGCCGATCCGACGGTCGACCGCAAACTGGGGAAGAAGAAGGCGTCCTCGACGTAGTGGTGTTCAACGAGTTCGAGGGCGAAGCCCTTCGCCCATCGGCGCAGCGCCTTGCCGCGCTCGATCCGCTCGTCCTGTTCGAGGGTCGCGATCGCCTGGCGATAACGACCCGAGCGCGTCACGCTGGGCCTGGTGGATGGCGTAGTAGAAGCTGAGGTCTGGTTGATCGTTCACCGGCGCAGTGTCCGACACTGCGATTGGAACTCGATTGGAGTTCGATCGATCACGACGGGAGCGAGGCGAGCAGTTCTCGCAAGCGCGGCTCCCACAGCACGGCGCCCATTCGTCGGCAGACGACCAGGGCGCGCGCTGCGTACCGGCGGGCCGACGCCTGGTCGCCGAGGGCGAGGTGGGCGGCTGCCACCGCCAGACCGACCGGTCCGAGCGACGGCCCTCCCTCCCCGACGAAGGCGAAGCGGTCGGCGAACGGCTCCAGCGAGTCGACCTGGCGACGCAGGAATCGAAGGTCACCGACCCTGGCTGCAGCGTTGACGGCGGCGGTGGTCAGCGGCAACAACAACCAGTCGTCGGGCAGCGGGCCGTCGAAACCCGCCAGCGCCTCGCGGGCGGCGTCGAGCCGGCCGCCCTCCGCCAACACCCACGCTTCGAGCCATCGGATCGGTCCGCCGTAGGCCGAACCTGCGAACGTCGTCAGCCTGCCGAGCGCTGCGTCGACGTCCCCGGACTCGATGTCGACGACGGCGAGGATGGCCGCCGGGCTGCTGTCGGCGGTGTAGCGGCGAACACGCTGCAGAGCGGGGCGCAACGCCTCGGCGTGGGCGCGAGCGCGTTGCACGTCACCGTCGAGGAGCGCGATGCCCGCTTCCGCATACTGCAGGTGGGCCCAGCCGGTCGGCGTGCGAATCGGGTGTGCAAGGGCACGGGCCGAGCTCACGCACCGCCGGGCGAGGCCGCCGTCGCCCAGTTCCAGCGCGGACGACACTCGGGCGAGATGTGCCAGCGGCCGCAGACGGGCAGGGAGCGCTCCGCGCTGATCGAGATCGACGAGCTGATCACCGATCGATGCCCGCGTCCCCACGCCCGAGGGACCGGAAACCGACCAGAACCAGCGAAGCAGCGCCCGGGCGGACAGCACCGAATCGTCGAGGGTCTCGGCCATCGCCCCTGCCTCGGCGAACAGCCGATGGGATCGGGCGGTGTCGACGTACGTGAGCTCACCCGCCGGCGCGATGGTCAGCATCGCCCGATCCCGCAGCGCGAGATCGGACCGTCCGAGCGTTCGCTCGACGGCAGCGACCACCCGCGGGTCGTGCAGGCTCCAGTCGTACCCGGCCCACAAGCTGTCGACGTCGAGCTCGCCGAGGATCTCGGCGAGGACGGGTAGGTCGCCGTCGGCTTCGGCGAGACGGGCTGCGGAGATCAGTGTCGGGCGGCCGTCGAGATCGCCGGTGTCCCGCAGGGCGAGGCCGAGCCGGTGCAACAGCTCGCGCCGTTCACGGCGGGTGACCGACGGCAGCAGCGCAGCTGCGTCGACGGCCCGGCGGAGCTGCGTCGCGACCCCTGCGCTCGACTGTGCAGCTGCGGCGGCGGCTGCGGCGCGCCGCGAGTACGCGAGCGCCTTCGCCGCAGAACCGGCCAGCATCCCCTCGGTGGCGTGGTGGGCGAGGTGCTCGACCCACGGCTCGAGGTCGTCGGCGCGCAGCGCTTCGAGCGCATCGGTGATCCGAGCGTGGAGCAACGCGAGGCGGGAGGGATTCAGCTCCACGGCCAGCGCGCTCGACACCAGGGCATGGGAGAACGCACACCTCACCGGACTCGCGTCGTCGAACTCGACGAGTCCGTCGTCGAGCGCCGGCCCCAACCGATCGAGGATCTCGGCGGTGGTCAGCTCGAGCACCACCGCCAGCACGTCGAGGTCGAATCGGCGGCCGATCACCGCGGCGACGACGAGGGTCCGCTGGCACTCGGGAGGCAACCGGGAGGTGCGCCGGCGAATCACGTCCTGCACCGCATGGGGCACCCGTACCGGTGAACCGTCGAAACCCTCGCCGAGCCGACCCTCGGCTTCGAGCAACGAGAGCAGTTCTCTGACGAAGAACGGGTTCCCCTCGGTGGCCTCGACGAGCGAGGAGACCAGATGTTGCTGTGGCGCTCCTCCGCTGCGGGTCGCCGCCCACTCGGCGATCTCGGCCGGACCCAGCCCGGCGAGCGTGAGATGGCACGGTTCGTCGGTGCGTGCCAGCTCGACCAGGCAGTCGCGCACTGCTGGGGCCAGCTCGGCGGGACCATCGCGGCGAACCCCGACTGCGACGAGCAATCGGAGGCGCTCGAACTCGGGAGCGAGGAACCCGAGCAGTGCGAGCGTCGCGTCGTCCGCCCACTGGAGGTCGTCGATCACGATCACGGCGGGGAGGTCTCGACGACGGAGGCGGTCCAGTTCGTCGAGCTGGGCGGTCAGCCGGGCGCCGGCCGGTTCCTGTTCGGTCGCCATCGCGGCGGCGGGGATCGACCGTTGCGACAGGAGTGGCTCGACGGCCGAGCGCCACGAGCGCAACGGCGCCCCGGCAGCCGATTCGGGGCATCGGTCCACCCCGACCGCGAACCCTCGGCGTCGCGCTGCGATCCCCAAGCTGCGCAGCACAGCCGACTTGCCGATGCCCGCCTCGCCGCCGACGACGAGCACCCCGCCGCGCTGGGGCAGCCGGTCGAGGAGCGCTGCGATCCGGGTCTGCTCTGGCGCCCGACCGAACAACGGCAGGTCACCGGGCAGGTCGCGATCGACCGCCGCCGGGACCGCCGTCGCGCGAGCGCGCAGCCGGGCGGGCGGCTTCCATCCGAGCGTCGCCTCGTCGTGGTCGAGGATCGCCGCTTCCAGTGCGCACAGCTCAGGGCCGGGGTCGACGCCCACGTCGTCTCGCAGCAGGCGGCGGGCGTCGTTGATCGACCGCAGCGCGTCGACCGGCCGCCCGGCGCGGTACAGCGCAAGGGCGAGCTGGGCGCGCAGCCGCTCGCGGTACGGCTGACGGCCGATCTCCGAGGCGAGCGCAGCAGGCAGCTGGGCGTGCTCGCCGAGTGCCAGACGGACCTCTGTCAGCGCCTCGACCACCTCCCCGCGTCGTTCCTCGAACTGTGACGTCACGTCGAGCAGGTCGAGATCGGTGGCCACCGCACCGAGCGGCGGTCCGCCGTACAACTCCACGGCGTCGCTGAACATGCTCCGCGCCCCGACCAGGTCGCCTCGGCTCTGCCGCCGACGACCCTCGTCCGCCAAGGCGGCGAACCGATGGAGATCGACGGTTTCGGGCGGGACATCGAGGACATAGCCCCGATCTCTGAAGGCGATCCGATTCGACCCCAGTCCCGCTGCGTCGAGGGCCTTGCGGAGGTGAGTGACGTACCCGCGTACCGACGCCTCCGCCTTCGACGGCGGTGTCCCCGCCCAGATCCGGTCGATCATCCGATCCAACGGCACGACCGAGCCGGGCTCGAGCAGCAGCAGCCCGAGCACCGCCCGCTGCTTCGGCCCCCCGAGATCGATCTGACCGGACCGCCCGACCGCGGCGACGCCACCGAAGCCGATCAGAACGGGGCGATCGTCGGGAACCACCGCCTCAGGATGGCATCTGGCGCGTCGAGCCGCTTCGTGGTCGGCCACCGTGGCCGATGCGGCTCCGCGTTGACTTCGACGCCGACGATCCCGCAGAGTGCCGGTCCGATGACAGGGCCTTGGCGATGGCGGTGACCGCACCGTGACGGAGGCGAACGCCCTCTATCTGCCGGACGGCGACGGCTTCGTCGGCACGGAGTTCGCCCAGGGCGCCTGGGATCCGGGCTCGCAGACCGGGATCGCGGTCCTCGCCCTGTTCGGCCATGTGCTCGACGACATCCCTACCTTGACCCCGATGGGACTCGCCCGGATCACGGTCGACATCGTCCGGCCGGTGCCGATCCACCGGCGGATCGACGTCACCTCCTCGATCGTGCGCGAGGGCAAGAAGTTGCAGGTGCTCGACCTGTCGGTGATGGTCGGCGACGTCGAACATGCCAGGGCCCGCGTCCTCAGGCTGCGCAACGCGGATGTCGCGTCGCACACCGGCATGCCTGTGTCGTCGACCGAGGCCGACCCCGCCGATGCGCTGCCGCCACCGGACTCCGTCGAGCCCCTCGCGCTCGATCGCGGTCCCGGGATGATGCGCGCCCTCGATCTGCGTCGGGTGCCCGTCGGCGAGACCGGGGGGTTCGGGTACTGGGTGCGGCTACGGGTGCCGGTCGTCGCCGGTGAGGCGGTGCGCCCGACGTCGATCCAGAACCTTGCCGTCGACTTCACCAACTGCATCGGTGCGGCGATCAACCCGAGCGTGGCGAGCACGATCAACCCCGACGTGAGTGCCCAGTTCCTCCGGCCGCCGAACGGCGAATGGTTGGCGATCGTCGGCGACACCAGGTTCGACCACGGTGTCGGGCGCGGCATCTCGGCAGCGACGCTCAGCGATCGCGACGGCGTGTTCGGTGCCGCGATGGCCTCCCAGCTGATCCAGCCGATCGCCGGCTGAAACGCAGCTGCTCCCGGCGGTCATCGACGTCTCGTCGGCGGTTCGCCGACACCCGTGACCGGGGGATTCGACCCTCGGCTGCGGGTCTAGGTTGTCGCGTGCTGAAGGAGGTACGGAGATGGGAAAGTACGTGCTGGTGTACCGCGGCGGCGCGATGGCCGACACCGAAGAGGCCCAGCAGGCCGCGATGGCCGCCTGGGGGGCTTGGTTCGGTTCGCTCGGTGACGCCGTCGCCGACTGGGGCGCCCCGTTCGGAGCGAGCGCTGCCGTCGGTGGCGGAGCGTCGACGACCGGGCTCAGCGGTTACTCGGTCCTCGAGGCCGCCAACCTCGAGGCAGCTGCGAAACTGGGCGAGGGCTGCCCGATCCTCGCCGACGGCGGCTCGGTCGACGTCTACGAGGCGATCGACGTCAGCGGGGCGTGAACCACGCCTGAAGGGGTTGGACCAGGACGTCGTCGACCGCGTCGCAGCCGAAATGAGATGATCGGCGCGTGCTCGACGCCGTCCTCGCCCTGACCGCCGACATGCCGACCCGCGCCCTCGCTGCCGGCGAGCCGTTGTTCGTCGAGGGTGAAGCATCGTCGACCTTCGTCGTTCTCGTCGAGGGTGAGGTGATCGTCGACGCCGGAGGCGTGGTCGTCGACCGGCACACCGCACCGGGGACGTTCCTCGGTGAGATCGGGGCGCTGCTCGGCAACGGGCGGACCGCGTCGGTGACCGCGGCGAGTTCGACGGTCGTGCGCGAGCTCGGCGCGCTCGGCGGCGTAGTTCCGTCGCCTACGAGGCCCGCTGCGATCAGGAACCCGCAGTGACGACCGCCGGTTCTCGGAGCACCTGATAGACGAAGCCGTCGAGGTCACTCGCCAGGGCCGGCGTGAGATACAGCGGCTTGGAGAAGCGGGCGACCATCACCACGTCCTGGTCGGGGAAGTACATGATCCGCACGTCGCCCCCGTCCTGGAAGAGGTACGACCAGGGCGTGCTGTCCTCGGTGGTCGACGAGCGGCACGGGCAGTGCCGCCACGCGCCGAGACCGGTGCCCGGCGAGAACCGCTCGCCTCCCCAGATCATCTCGTCGAGCATCGCCGGGCCGAGTACCGTCCGCCCCCGGAACAGCGCGTCGTACCAGATCGCCAGGTCGTCGAGGGTCGAGACGACCCCTGCGCTGGCGAAGCCGACGAATCCGTCGCGCGAGTTGTCGACCATCTCGGTGTCGTCCATCGCCAACGGGGCGAACAACCGCTGGTCCAGCTGCGAGGCGAGGCTCGACCCGGTCACCTGCTCGATCAACGTGCCGACGAGGAAGTAGTTCGTCGCCGAGTAGGAAACCTTGGACGAGCTCGTGTCCGATTGCTCGTAGGCGGCGAGCACGGCGGCCAGCGGATCGGTGTCGGTCGTCGCCGTGAACCAGCCGAGCGTGCGGTAGTCGACCAGTCCGGAGGCGTGGGCGAGCAAGCGGCGAAGCGTCTCGTTGGCGGTCAGCGATCGAGGCAGGCCGGGAATGTCCGGCAGCGGGGCGTCGAGGCTCAACACGCCCTCCTCGACCAACTGCAGCGCAGTGGCGGCAACCATCGTCTTGGTCACGCTGAGCACCTCGAACCGCTTCGCCGGGTCGACGGTCGTCTGCGGGCGGGCACCGTCGGCCGGGTCGGGGGCACTGTCATCGCCGTAGATCAGACGGTGATGCTCGCCGCCGGGACCACCGGCGACGACCACCACCGCGGAGGCGACCCCGTTGCCGCGCATCCAGCCCTCGATCCCGCCGACGGCGAGTACCGCCTGATCGACGCCGGCGTCGGTGGCGGTGCCGACCTCCGGACGACCCGACGGCGCCGGCGGGCTGACGGCGTTGGTCAGCGTCGGGAACAACGTCGGCTGCATCGTCAGCGCCGCCACCACCGCAGCGACGACGACCAGGCGCAACGGGCGCACCGGATGGCGCGACCGCTTCGTCGACCACCCGATCTCGAACGGGCGGAGGCTGATCACCGCGGCCACCAGCAGCGGAGCGAAGATCATCGCCAACAGCAGCCCGTCGAGCGGGGTCGACGCCGGGCCGACGATGGCGAACGCGATGCACAGCACCGCCGTGTGCCAGAGGTAGACGGTCATCGAGTTGGCTGCGACCCAGCCGAGCACCCGGTGGATTCCGGGAACGTCACCGAGGCGACGGATGTGGTCCTCGGAGAGGATGATCGCCATCAGCCAGCACAGGCCGACGAGCGCCATCGTCACGTTCGAGTTGTTGACCACCATCTGCGGCGGCGGGGCCATCCAGGTGACGACCGCGGTGAGGACGATCAGGGCGAACAGTGCGCGCAGCTTGTGGTGCACACCGCCGAGTTCGTGTCGGCGGTGGTGCCAGCCGGCACCGAGGGCGAAGAACCCGCCGAAGCAGACCACGTCGCCGACCCCACGCAGGATCGCCGTCGCGCGGGCGCCGGTCTGATCGGCGATCAGCACGTCGAGCGCGATCAGGGTGCCGGCCCACAGCATCGCCCACGCCGGAGCGGACAGCCATCGACCGATCCGACGCGCGAGCGGGAACAGCACGAGGACGACGATCAGCGCCCGCAAGAACCACAACGGCGTCGACAGCCAGCCCTCCTCCCAAGGGAGCTCGGCAGGGCTCTGGAACGGGATGATCCACGACAGCAGGTCGACCGGGTGCGTCCGCCACACGTCGGGGTGGGCGATGAACACTGCGGTCAGTGACACGCCGATGAAGGTCGCGTAGGGCGGGAGCAAGCGGCGGAGCCGGGCGCGCACGACCGCCGTCGCCGACTTGCTCCGCAGGCTCTTGGCGACCAGCGCGCCGGAGACGTAGAACACCGCCGGCATCGCCGCGATCACCCAGGAGATCCACCACAGCCCGAGCGCGTGCCAGAACATCACCCGCACGATCGAGATCCCGCGCACGGTGTCGAGGAACCCGTCGCGCTCGCCGGTGTCGACCTCGGCGGGGGGCCGGACCGCCCGGTCGGCGTCGTTGGTCACCGACAACGCGGTCGGCAGGGCGATCATCGCCAACAGCACGACCGGCGCCAGGGCGACCGCGTCATAGCCTCCGGCGACCCTGATCCCGACCAGCCCGACGGTGACGAGGAAGCTCCAGAAGGCGACGGCGGCGATCAGCTCCGGGATCCGGTCGGTCGCCTGCCGCCTGCCACCACCGACGTCGCCGGTCGGAACCCATTCTTGCTCACGGTCGCTGAGGTGATCGCGCAGGGCGAACAGATGGGCGACCTGGGAGATCAGGCCGACCCGCCGCGAGGCCGTGCCGTCGGAGATGATCAACCACCGCGGCTGGATGACGAACTCGGTGATCAGCGACGGGGCGAGCATCAACGCCGGAGAGAGCGAGATCGCCCCTGGCGCCTCGGCGAGGGTGACGATCGGGACGACGACGGCGACGATCGGGCTCAGCGCGCTCGAGGCGTAGTAGATCCAGCCGTCCCAGATCGACATCCGCTGCATCAGGGTCAGTCGCAACCGCTTGAACAGCGGGGTTCCGGCGAGGGCGAACGTTCCCCGCGCCCAGCGGTACTGCTGGGAGGCGAGCGCTCTCGTCGTCGACGGCGCCGACCCGGCTGCGAGCACGACCGGCAGATATGACACGCGGTAGCCGGCGTCGATCACCTTCATCCCGGTGAACAGGTCCTCGGAGTGCTCGAGCAGGGCCATCCCGCCGCGGGCGTCGAGCGCGGACCGGCGGTAGACCGCGTTGGTCCCGACACAGATCGCCCCGCCGCGACGATCGCGGGCACGCTGCACGATCCGGTAGAACTGCTCCTGCTGCGACGCCGCGCCGGTCTCGACCCAGTTGTCCGGATCGACGCGGAAGAACTGCGGCGTCTGGACGATCCCGACCGTCTCGTCGGCGAAGTACGGCAGCGTGTGGGTGAGGAAGTCGGGACGGGCGGCGAAGTCGGCGTCGAGGACGACGATGAACTCGCCCGTCGAGCGCCCGTAGGCGTAGTGGAGGTTGCCGGCCTTCTTCATCCAGCCGCGGTTGGGACGGTGGAGGTACGTCGCGCCGAACGCCGCAGCGTGGCGCCGGACGTCCTCCGATCCCTTGTCGTCGAGCACGTAGACCCGCACCTTGCCCGGATGGGCGAGTCCGGCAGCGTGTCGGATCGTGTTGCGGATCACCAGCGGGTCCTCACCGCAGGTGGTGATGAACACGTCGACCGCCCCACTCGTGCGGTGGTCGGGATCCGTCAACAGCTCGACGTGCGCCGCCCGGTCGAACGGGCGGACCTGGAACGACCAGACGACCGAGATGATCGCGCCGGCGATCATCATCAGCGCCACGGGCATCAGCAGTTTGAGCCAGTCGCCGCGGAGGGCGAGGAAGAACATCGCCGCACCGAGGAAGGTTCGCGACACCGCTGAGAGCCGGAGGAACCATCGGCCGGTGTGCAGCGTGTACCGCCACAGCTCGTCGTCGTCGGGCGGATCGATCGCAGCCTCGTCCGCCGGGTCGGCGGTGGCGACCGGGTCGGGTCCGGCGAGCGGCATGCCTTGCGGGGGCGACCAGCTCGTCGGCGTCCGCTCCCGGCGGAACGCAGCGGCCGCAGACGACGCCCGTCGGATCGACCGGAGCGTGCTCACCATCGGAACACCGCAGCCGTCAGCAACAGCGCGGGGAACAGCACGCTGCAGAAGCGCATCGTCGGCAGCGGGCTGGCGACGTTGTGCGAGCCGAAGATCTCCGGGTCGCGGTCCGTCGCCGCAGTCGTCTCGACCTCGTCCGTCGTCAGCTTCCAGTTCCAGTAGAACATCGCCGCGGCGACGTCGAAGGCGATGCACAGCTCGAGCAGCGGACCGGAGGCGAATCGGACCCAGGAGCTCGGCTCGTAGCTCTCGATCGGGGTCGAGAGCAGCACGAGGTGATGGAGCACCATCGCCGCCGCTGCGGCGATCGTCAGCCGGATCGCAGCAGCCAGCGACATCCGCAGCCGCGCTGCGGCGAGGGTGATCGTCACCGCCCCGGTGACGGCGATCGTTCCGTGATCCGGCATCGCCGAGAGCACCCGCCACGGATGCTCGGCGGCGTGGCCGATGCCGTACGAGCTGAGCTGGCGATAGGTCAGGTCGGACGCTCCGCCGAGCAGGCTGTTGGCCGCGGTGTACAGGCCGACGGCGATCGGTGGCCAGGTCAGGACGCTGAACAGGACGACCCGCCGGAGGAGGAACAGCGAACGGAATCCCCAGCAGGCGAGGTAGGCGTTGACCAGGCTGAGCGTGGTCAGCAGGGCGAGGATCTCGGCGTTCCGGCCGACGCCGGCGACGGCGAGCGACCCGAGCGCGGCGGACACCACCAGCAGCACCGTCGCGTGCCGCCGGGGTACCGGTCGAGCGACGTCCTCGCCCAGCGAGGGGACCCAGCGGAGCACGCCGATGAACACGGCTGCGGCGGCCACCGCAGCGATCGCCGCCGCCCCCCGGTTGGGATAGGCCGAGGCGTCGGTGAGTGCCCGCCCTGCGGCGAGTGCACAGATCGCACCGATCGCCGAGCACCCCCCGACCGCCATCGCCGACGAGCGCAGATCGTCGTCGACGACCGGGACCCTGATCTCTACGGAAACGGTTCGCGTACGCATCGCAGTCGCCTCAACGGTTGTCGGTGATATCTGCCCATGGCCCACCGGCGTGGGGGGTGCCGGATGGTCGGCCCGCTCGCTCGACCGAACCGGTCGGTCGTCCGATGTCTCGGGCCAGTTCACGATCAGTCACAGATCGTGACCCGGCAATCACTATGTGCGCCCATGGGTCGTGCGGCCCACGGTCCGGGACGATTTCTCGTCCGTCCGGACCACGTCCGACGTCGCAGCGGCGTAACCGGGTGATCTTGACCACCCAGCGCGGTCGCTCGAGAGAGCTCCGTCGCTCGAAGCACACCGTTCACGCGCCCGGCATCGCAACGGTGGCAAGGTGACTCATGCGGTTACGCCTGGGCTACTCACTGACGTACGAGTTCGTGCAGCCGACCCCGATGGTCGTCACGCTCAACGTGCACTACAGCCGCGCCTCGGATCTCGTCTCGCCCGACACGATGCTCACCTCACCGTCGACGCCGTACTCGTCCTACCGCGATTCGTTCGGCAACTGGTGCAATCGGATCGTCGCCCCCGCCGGGACGTTCAGGATCACCGCCGACGCGATCATCAACAGCTCCGACGATCCCGACGAGGTGCCCACCGATGCAGTCCAGCTCGCCGTCGAAGATCTTCCGGAGGCGACCCTCGTCTACCTCCTACCGAGCCGCTATTGCGAGAGCGACCGGTTGATCGACGCCGCTTGGGAGTTGTTCGGCTCGACCGAGCCCGGCTGGCCACGGGTCCAGGCGATCAGCGAATGGGTGCACCGGCACATCGCCTTCGGCTACCAGTGGGCACGCCCGGGCAAGACCGCCTGCGACGCATTCGAAGAGGCTCAGGGGGTCTGTCGCGACTTCGCCCACCTCGGCGTCGCGCTCTGCCGGGCGATGAACATCCCCGCCCGCTACTGCACCGGGTACCTCGGCGACATCGGGGTCCCGCTCTCGGCCGAGCCGATGGACTTCTCCGGGTGGTTCGAGGTCTTCCTCGGCAGACGGTGGTACACGGTCGATCCGCGCAACCTCGTTCCCCGCATCGGCCGGGTGCTGATCGCTCGCGGCCGGGACGCCGCCGACGTGGCGATCACCACCACCTTCGGCCCGAACGAGCTGAAGGATTTCCGCGTCTGGACCGACGAGCTGCCGGCCGATCGGTCAGGGGGATGACCGTCGATCGTCGGGGGCACTCGGCTCAGGCGGTGACCGTGGCCGGAAACCAGCTGCGCAGCCCCTCGGCGATCTCCGCCCGGAAGCGGGCGCCGGAGGGGAGCACCCCGACGGCGGTCAACGAGGTGTGCGTCTGACCGTGGGCGCGGAGGTGGCGGACGGACACCCCGGCAGCGGCCATCGCCTCGGCGTAGGCCGTGCCCTCGTCGCGCAGCGGGTCGAGCTCACAGGTGACGACCAGCGCCGGCGGGAGGTCGTCGAATCGCTCGGCGCGCAGCGGTGAGGCGCGCGGATCGTCACGTTGGTCGTCGTCGGCGTAATGATCCCAGAACCAGTGCATCAGCGAGCCGGTGAGGATGTAGCCCTCGCCGTTGTCGGCGTACGACGGATGGTTCATCGCGCCGTCGGTCACCGGCGTGATCAGCAGCTGGCCGGCGAGGCGCGGTCGACCACCGTCGCGGGCGAGCTGGCCGACGACTGCGGCGAGATTGCCTCCGGCGCTCCATCCGCCGACGGCCAGTTCGCCCGGGATCCCGCCGAGCTCGGCGGCGTGGTCGGCGACCCAACGGGTGGCTGCGAGGGCGTCGTCGACCGCTGCCGGGAAGCGGGCCTCCGGTGCGTGGCGGTAGTCGACGGAGACGAACGCAACCCCGGAGCGGACGCACAGGTCGCGACACAGGGCGTCGTCGGAGGAGGCGTGGCCGAGCACCCAGCCACCTCCGTGGAAGTAGACGACCAACGGGTGCGGTCCGGGCGTCGCCGGTCGGTAGAGGCGGTAGGCGAGCTCGCCGGACGCTCCGGGCATCATCCCGTCGACGACCTCGCCGACCTCCGGCCCGGGCGGCGACTGTGCTGCGACCACCTCCGAGAACGCGCGTGCGTCGACGGGCGACATCGAGTCGAGCGCCGGCAGGCCGAGACCGTCGATCGTCTCGAGCATCATCGCCACGTCTGGTGCGACCCGCCTGATGATCCCGTCGTGGCGTGTCGTCCCGTGCCGCCGCGCCGCTCGAACCCGAGGTAGTCGGTGGCGACGACCTCGTCGCAGATCCGCCGGTAGACGTCGACGCCAGCCGGCGTACGGCAGGAACACCCGCGGCTTGCCGGGGACGTTGGCGCCCATGTACCAGGAGTTGGCCTGCGGCATCAGCGTGATGTCGGCGAAGTCGTTGACGTGCTGGACCCAGCCCGCGACCGGCGGTCTCGGTCGGCTCGATCGCGTCGAGTCCGCTCGTCGCGCAGGCGCGCGAGGGCAGTCGGCGATCCAGTCGACGTGCTGCTCGATCGAGACCATCATGTTCGACAGCACCGACGGGCTGCCCGGCCCGGTGATCATGAACAGGTTGGGGAACCCGTCGACCATCAGGCCGAGGTAGGTCTGCGGCCCGTCGCTCCCACGCCGTGCTCAGCGTGACGCCCGTCGCGGCCGGTGATGTCGACCCCGACGACCGCGCCGGTCATCGCGTCGAAGCCGGTGGCGAAGACGATCACGTCGAACTCGAAGCGACTCGTCGACGAGCGTCGATCCCGGTCTCGGTGATCGTCTCGATCGGATGCCGACGGAGGTCGACCAGCCGAACGTTCGGCCGGTTGAAGGTCTCGTAGTAGCCGGTGTCGACGCACAGCCGCTTGGTCCCGATCGGGAACGTCGTCGGGCACAGCGCCTCGGCCGTCTCCGGGTCGCCGACGGCTGCGCGGATCTTGTCGCGGACGAACTCGGCGAGCAGGTCGTTGGCCTCGGGTGAGCGAGGTGGTCGTAGAAACAGTTGAGGAACTCGATGATTCCGCCCGCGCTCCCAGGCCATCTCGTACGTCGCACGTCGTTCCTCGTCGGAGACGCGCAACGCGCTGGTCGTGCTGCGCTGCGATCGGCACACCGCCGCCGGACCAGCGCGCCGACTCTCGATAGGCCTGGCGGTCGGCGGCGATCGCTGCTCGCCGGTCTGCCGGAATCGGTCCGTTGTTCGCCGGGATCGAGAAGTTCGGGGTTCGCTGGAACACGGTCAGCTGCGCCGCCTGCTCGGCGAGGTGAGGGATCGACTGGATCGCGGACGAGCCGGTGCCGATCACCGCCACCCGCTTGCCGCTGACGTCGACCTCCTCGTGCGGCCATCGGCTGGTGAAGTAGACCTCGCCGGCGAATCGGTCCGTGCCGGCGATGTCGATCTCCTTCGGGACCGACAGGCAGCCGGTGGCCATCACCAGGTGATGCGCAGTGATCGCTTCCCCGGCCGAGGTCCGCAGCTGCCAGCGGTGGGCGACGTCGTCCCACCGGGCGTGATCGAGCCGGGTGTCGAAGCGTGATGTCGCGCCGCAGATCGAACCGGTCGGCAACGTGCTGGGCGTAGCGCAGGATCTCCGGCTGGGACGCGTACTTCTCCGACCACTGCCAGCTCTCGTCGAGTTCGGGGTCGAACGAGTACGAGTAGTCGACGCTCTGGATGTCGCAGCGGGCTCCGGGATAGCGGTTCCAGTACCAGGTACCGCCGACGTCGCCGCCGGCCTCGATCACCCGTGTCGTCATCCCCAGCCGGCGCAATCGGTGGAGCAGATACATCCCGGCAAACCCGGCGCCGACGACCAGCACCTCCACCTCGCCGGCAGCTGCGCTGCCGCCCGAACCGTTCGCTGTCGACATTCCGACTCCCTCACGCGTACCCAGCTGCCCGCCGAACACCCCGGCGAGCATGCTGCCACAGCCGCTCCCGGCGGCGACCCGCTCACCGCAGATCGAGCAGCAGCGACTGGTTGCTGTGGCCGACCAGACCGTCGGTCGCGTAGAGGGAGGTGTCCGACAGACCGATCCCGGCGGTGCCGTGGAGGGTGGTGCTGTTCATCCCGACCCATTCGCCGGCCAGCGGGCGGAACAGGTGGATCGTCAGATCGGGGTTGATGAACAGGTGGGTCTCGAAGTCGAGGACGTGGGAGATGCCGTTGGCGAAGTCGGCCGCCGCCGCGACTCGTTGCAGCGGGGTGACCGGGCGGTCGGGGAAGATCGGGACGCGTAGACGGATCCAGTCGACCACCGGGCCGATCTGCAGCGGCGAGCGCTCGACATAGCGATGCTCGGTGGCATCGCTGTGGAACGCGACGTAGGTCGTCGTCGTCACCTCACCGACGACGCCCGCCCCCGGACCTGGCGGTGCCGGCGGCACGGCGAGCAGGTCGGCGACCTCCGGGTGCGTCGGCAGGGCGACGTCCGCCTGGCGGATCCTCAGCGCCCGCGCCCTGGCGAGCAGCGTCGCGGTCTCGGCGAGGTGGATCGTGAGGTCGACGATCGACACCTTCCGACCCGGCCGGGTGATCTCGGCGGCGACCCGTAGCGGGGCCAGCGGCACCGGCCGCTCGAGCTCGATCGACAACCGGGCGACGAACCACTCGACACCGTCGGCGGGCAACCGCTCGAGAACGTCGGCGAACAGGGCGGCGACCGGTCCGCCGTGCAGCGAACGGGGATCCCACGGTCCGCGGGACATCTCGGTCGGTAGCACGAGGTCGCCCTCGGCGATGAACAGCGAGCTCGGCAGCGCGTCGGGGGTCGAACCGTCGGTGGTCATCGCACGAGTATCCACGCGTCGGATCTCCCGCGGTGAATGGCGTCGCCTCGATCGTCGCCGTCACCGACGCGAGGCACGCCCGTCGGTGTCGACGAGCACCGTCCCGCCAACCACGGTGACCACCACCCGCAACCGATCGTCGAGCACCACCACGTCGCCCGGCGCTCCGGGTTCGAACGTGCCCAGTGGGGACCGCCCGAGCCATGCCGCAGGCGTCGCGCCGACCGTGGCCAACGCTGCAGCGAGCGGTGACCCGGTGATCTCGAGCAGGTTGCGCAAGCAATGGTCGATCCCGACCGCGCTCCCGGCGAGCACGCCGGTCGACGTCCGCGGCACGCCCCCGACCAACTCGACCGGCTGCGCGCCGAGCGGATGGCGGCCGTCGGGCAGGCCGAGCAGGGCGGTGCAATCGGACACGAGCGTCAACCGATCTGGCCCGAGCAGGCGCCAGGCGAGGTCGACGATCTGCGGATCGACGTGGTGGCGGTCGACGATCAGGCCGGCGAACAGACCGCGGCTGGCGAACACCGCGCCGGGGACACCGGGGGCGCGGTGCGACAGCGGCG
The DNA here is from genome assembly GCA_963754705.1 of uncultured Actinomycetes bacterium. GTDB lineage: Bacteria > Actinomycetota > Acidimicrobiia > Acidimicrobiales > Ilumatobacteraceae > JAWKHV01. The sequence goes on from CAVWGZ010000004.1 coordinate 281,639, forward strand.
ACATCGCGTTGAACAGGTGGGTGACGCCGCTGATCCCGGCGCGTTCGGCGTCGGCGAGCTGCTCACTGGTCGCGGAGGTGTGTCCGGCCGAGACCGTGATCCCGGCGGCGACCAGCTCGGCGATCAGTTCGCCGGCGCCGGGCAGCTCCGGGGCGAGCGTGACCAGGGCGACCACCGGCCTGCCGTCATCGGCAGAGCCCGCCCCGATCCAGCGCACCGCGTCCTGCGGGGACGGCAGGCGGAGCGCGCTGCGATCGTGTGCTCCACGTCGGTCCGGATCGAGCAACGGACCCTCGAGGTGCAAGCCGAGCGGCCGGGCGCCGGAGATCGGCGCCGCCCAGCACGTGCGCAGTGCGTCGACGGCGAGATCGAGGCGGAGATCGGCGCCGCTGATCAGCGTCGGGCACCATGAGGTCACGCCGTGGCGAGTGAGCACACCGGCGAGCTCGCCGAGCCGTTGCGGCTCCGAGGCGAGATCGATCCCGTATCCGCCGTTGACCTGCAGATCGACGAACCCTGGGACCACGGTGCAGCCGGTCGCGTCGAGCGTCGTCGTCGCCTCCGGCAGCGGGGCGCTGCCGAGCTCCCGACGGCCGGCGATCCGGCCGCCGACGACGTCGAGTACCCCGGCGGGCAACGTCGCCGACGCAGCGTCGAACACCGACCCGTCGACCACGGCGAGACCGGTCATCGCTGCGAGCTGGCGACGGCCGGTGCCATCGCCGCACGGTAGTCGCCGAAACTTCCGCAAGCCGGCTGACCCGGCGAGTACGATCGGCGACGCGTTCGGACTTCGAGGGATACGACGCCGGAGCGTCGTTCGGCTCGATCCACTCACCGAGCCGGCAGCTGATCCATTCCGTGTTGTCGAACACCTCCGAGGGGGCGTGGGCGATGTCTCGAACCCTGATCGACCACCTGGCCCCCGACGAGAGATGACCGACCCGGGCGGGGCGGCGCTGGAACCGTTGGAGGCCGGCGATGCGGCCGGCTGGCTCGACGGGATCGAGCAGGCGCTGCTCGGCGAGCGTGATGCCGACGTGCCGTGCGGCAGCTGCACCGCGTGCTGTACCGCGTCCCAGTTCGTCCACATCGCCGCCGATGAACACGACGCGCTCGACCACATCCCGGCCGCGCTGCTGTTCCCGGCCCCCGGGTCGGCCCACGGTCACCTGCTGCTCGGCTACGACCGGCACGGGTGCTGCCCGATGCTGGTCGACGGCGCCTGCTCGATCTACGCCCATCGACCGCGCGCCTGTCGCACCTACGACTGTCGGGTGCACACCGCCGCAGGGGTCACGCCCGACGACAAGCCCGAGATCGCCCGACGCGTCCGCCAATGGGTCTTCGACGTCGCCGACCCGGCATCGCGTGTCCGTCTCGCGGCGGTGCGGGCAGCGTCTCGCTACGTCGCCGAGCGCAGCGACGACTTGCCGGCGGAGCTGACGCCGGTCACCGCCACCCAGCGGGCGGTGCTGGCGATCGAACTGCACCGGGCGTTCCTCGTCACCGACGCGTCGAGCGGTGGGACCGAGCCCGTGCCCACCGCCGTCGACGGCGATCTGCTCGGCGAGCTGCTCGCCCGGCTGCGCCGTCGCCGACCTCCGAGCTGACCCCGGTGGCCGGAGCGCCTCAGGCGTTCAGCGGAGGCGTGCTGCGATTGATCCAGCTCGGGTCGAGCGCTCGCGCACCGACCACCTCGAGCGCGTCGAGCCGGCCGAGATCCTCGGCGGTCAGCTCGATCTCGGTCGCGCCGAGGTTCTCCTCGAGGTACGCGATCCGTTTCGTGCCGGGAATCGAGACCACGTCCGGTCCCTTGGCCAACAGCCAGGCGAGGGCGATCTGACCCGGCGTCGCCGCGTGGGCATCGGCGATCGAGCGGACGATGTCGACCGACGAGAGGTTGGCGTCGAGTGCACCCTCGGCGAAGCGCGGATGATGGCGGCGCATATCGCGCTCGGAGATGTCGTCGAAGCTGGCGATCCGCCCGGTGAGCATCCCTCGGCCGAGCGGGCTGAACGGGACCAACCCGATCCCCAACTCGCGACAGGTGGGCACGACCTCGTCCTCGATGTTCGCGACTCCACAGCGACCATTCGCTCTGCAGCGCGGCGATCGGATGGACCGCAGCGGCGCGGCGGATCGTGTCCGCCGAGGCCTCCGACAGACCGAGATGGAGCACCTTGCCCTCGGCGACGAGCTCGGCCATCGCTCCGACGGTCTCCTCGATCGGGATCCGGTCGTCGGCGCGGTGTTGGTAGTAGAGGTCGATGTGGTCGATCCCGAGCCGGGCGAGCGACTTCTCGACGCAGGCGCGGACGTACTCCGGCCGCCCGTCGACCTCCGCCCGCTGACCGGGCCGCGGTCCTGCGACGATCCCGAACTTGGTGGCGACGACGACCTCGTCGCGACGGTCGACGATCGCTGCGCCGACCGCCTCCTCACTCGGGCCGTAGGCATCGGCGGTGTCGAGCAGCGTGCAGCCGAGGTCGATCGCCCGGTGGATCACCGATGTCGGGTCGACACCCTCGAACCCGCCGTAGGCGGGACTGAAGCTCATGCACCCGAGCCCGATCGCGCCGACCGACGGTCCATCGGTGCCGAGTGTGCGGACGGGAAGTGCCACGGGAGCCTCCTGGGGTGTCGCCGGATCGCGTCACGGCCAACCTATGCCCCGAATCGTCCCCGACCGGCGGTCAGCGGCCAGGATGTCCGGCGGAGGTGTCGTGATGGAACAACGTGTGCTGGGAACGGGCGGGCCGAAGCTGTCGGTGGTCGGGCTCGGGTGCAACAACTTCGGGATGAGGATCGACGCGCGAGCGCTCGGCGTCCGTCGTCCACGCCGCGCTCGACGCCGGGATCACCCACTTCGACACCGCCGAGATGTACGGCGGCGGCAAGTCGGAGGAGTTCCTCGGAGAGGCGCTCGGCTCCCGTCGGGACGAGGTCGTGATCGCCACCAAGTTCACCGCCCCGCGCCAAGGACCAGCCGTACGCGCCGGGAGTGCTCGCCACCCGCATCCGCGAGGCCGCCGAGGGCAGCCTGCGCCGCCTCGGAACCGACCGGATCGACCTCTACTACCAGCACTACCCCGACGCCGACGCCCCGTCGAGGAGGCGCTCGAGACGCTCGACGACTCTGGTCCGCGACGGGCAAGGTGCTCCACATCGCCAGCTCGAACGTCGACGCCGACAGCTCACCGTCGTCGAGTCGGTCTCGGCCGAACGCGGCTGGGCCCGGTTCGCCGGCACCCAGATCGAGTGGAACCTGCTCAACCGTGCGGTCGAGAGCGACGTCGTACCCGCGGCGGCAGGCGCGGGCTGGGAGTGGTCCCCTACTTCCCGCTCGCCTCGGGCCTGCTCACCGGCAAGTACCGGCGGGGCGAGCCGTTCCCCGAAGGCACTCGGTTGGCAGCTTCGGAGTACTTCGCCACGTCGGCCACGCCGGAGAACTTCGACAAGGTCGAGGCGTACATCGCCTTCGCCGACCGACAGGGGCACACCGTCACCGAACTGGCGATCGCCTGGCTCCTCGCCCAGCCGACGGTGACCTCGGTGATCGCCGGGGCGACCAGCCCGGAGCAGGTCGCCGCCAACGTCGCCGCTGCCGGCTGGACCCTCAGCGCGGCAGGACGCGGCCACCGTCGCCGCGCTCGTAGCGCGGCGAGCGCCGGTTGGCCGCAGCCAGCGCGGGATTGCCGGAGAAGTGTTGGGTCCCCGGCATGTCCCGACCCGGGGCGGCGACGCGATCGATCGCGTCGAGCACCTCGGGGTCGAGACGGACGTCGGCGGCGGCGAGCAGGTCGTCGAGTTGCGTCATCGTCTTCGGGCCGATGATCGTCGAGGTCACCGCCGGATGTTCGTTGACGAAGGCGAGCGCGAGGTGGGTCAAGGAGAGTCCGGCCTCGGCGGCGATCGTCTCCAGCGCTTCGACGGCATCGTGCTTCCTCGAAGCGTTCGGATCGTTGGCGACGTTCCGGCCGGTACGACGGGCGAGGACACTGCCCGAGCCGTAGCGCGAGTCGACGGGGGCGTCGACGTCGCGGCGGTACTTGCCGGTCAACCATCCGCCGGCGAGCGGACTCCACGGGATCACACCCATCCCGTGGCGTTGGCACGCCGGGAGGACCGCGTCCTCGACCGAGCGGGCGAAGATCGAGTACTGCGGCTGCTCGCAGACGAAGCGCTCGCGTCGGCGACGCTCGGCGACCCACTGCGCCTCGACGACCCAGTCGGCGGGGAACGACGACGACCCGAGGTAGCGGACCTTGCCCTGGTGGACCAGGTCGCTGAGCGCACCGAGGGTGTCGTCGAGGTCGGCGTCCCAGTCGTGGCGATGGACCTGATAGAGGTCGATGTGCTCGACACCGAGCCGGCGCAGGCTGTCCTCGACAGCACGCAGGATCCAGTGACGCGACCCGCCGCGGCGGTTCCGGCCGTCTCCCATCTGGTTGAAGCACTTGGTGGCGATGACCAGTTCGTCACGGCGACCGGCGATCGCCCGGCCGACGATCTCCTCGCTGACCCCTGCCGAATACACATCCGCGGTGTCGATGAAGTTGATCCCGGCATCGAGGGCGCGGCTGATCATCGCCCGGCACTCCGCTTCGTCGTCGTTGCCCATCGCCCCGAACATCATCGCTCCGAGGCACTGGCGGCTGACCTCGAGCCCTGTGCGGCCCAGCTTGCGGTACTCCATCAGGCGACCTCCCGATCGTTTGCCGGCCGAGCTTCGCGTGCTCGCCCGCCCGACGAACTACCGGTGCGCGGGGTTCAGCGCGGCTCGCCGGCGGCGGCGATGGCGTTGAACTCGGCCTCGGTCAGCGGGAACACCGAGAGCCGATTGCCCCTCGCCAACAGGCGTGAGTCGGCGAGCTCGGGCATCTTGCGCAACTCGGCGAGGGTCACGTAGCGCAGCTCTCGCACCGGTCCGACGGTGACCCAGTCCCAGCGCGGCTCGGCCGGATCGGACGTCGGGTCGTAGTACTTCGAGGTCGGGTCGAACTGGGTCGGGTCGGGCTCTGCCGGCGCGAGCACGGTGCAGATCCCAGCGGCGCCGGGCGGGTTCGTCGAGGAGTGGTAGAAGATCCCGAGATCGCCGGCGGCCATCTCGCGCATGTGGTTGCGCGCCTGGAAGCTGCGAACGCCGTCCCACCCCTCGCGCCCGACCCGTTCGAGGTCCTGGTACGAGAACGACTCCGGTTCGGACTTGAACAGCCAGTAGCCCATCGGCGACGACTCTAGAGAAGGGTCACGGCGCGCCCATCACGCCGTCGGTCATCCCGTAGCGAGGGAACGGACCGAAGAAGCCTTGCTCGTACAGGCCGTAGCCGACGTTGCCGTCGTACTCGAACCGGCCGACGTGATCGAGCACCGCGTACCGCCCGAGCGGGGCGACCTCGGCGACCGGTTTGACGAAGCCCTGGACGACCAACTCCTCGCCCTGCCACATCCCGTGGCGCCAATCGGCGTCGAGGCCGTACCCGGTGCCGACCCCGAGGTAGTTGCACAACAGCGAACGGCACTCGAGCGTCATCCCCGATTCGGGAAACGTGATCGTCGAGTGGGTCAGCTCGCGCGTTCCGGCGACGAAGTGGTGCTCGTGCTCGAAGTGCCCGAGCTCCTCGATCGACCGTGACGGGTCGTGCCACTGTCGCTCCGCCTGGACCAACATCCGTGCCCCGTCCGGCTGCTCGTGGTTGATCAGGTAGATGTTGTGATCGTCGAAGCGGATCGGGAAGTAGTTCCACATCCCGGCCATCACGTTGGCGCCCTTGCGGATGCCGTCCTGATCGGGTTCGCCGACGGGACGCACCCCCCACGACCGGTCGCGGCTACCCATCCATCGGTCGGGGGTGACCTCGAAGGTCCGCTCGCCGACGGTCAGCGAGCCCTCCCACGAACCGAGCTGGGCCAGGCGCTGGGTGTCGAACACGATCTTGCCCTTGCTCCGCAGGTACTGCCCCGGCTCGGGGATGACGGCGCCTGACCCCTCCCAGATCACGTCCATCGACAGCGAGTGCTCGGTGTCCTCGAGCACCACCCGCAACCGCTTGAGTGGCTCGAGCACCTCGATCCGGAACGGGCCGACGGAGAGGTCGCTGCGATCGGTGATCGGTCGGCTGGAGCGGACCACGTGATGCTCGTCGCCGATCCGGACGACGACGAACGCGTCCTGGACCCCGAGGTTGGGGTACTGGCCCATCCCGAAGATCGCCAACAAGGTGTCGTCGGAGCCGTGGAGGTTGAAGTAGTACCGGTCGTAGAAGTTCTTGTCGCTCGGGGCGACGTGGCGGATCCACTCCGCCGCCTGGTGGACCGGGAAGTCATCCCATGCCGAAACGACGCCGTCGCTGCTCATCTTCCACGCTCCCGGGGCTGGCGGACGGCCGGACCGTAGCCACGGCCGGCGTGCCGATGTCGAGCCGTGGGGCCGGACGCGATCGAGCCCTCAGCCGCCGTCGATCGCACTTCGTCGGGGTGCTCCTTGTGCTGCCGGGCCCACGGCGGGCGCCGACGACGGTACGTCGGAGCTGTCGCGCGTTCTCGACATCTGCTCCGGCGCGAGCTGCACACCTGGCACCGAAAGCGACACGTGTGGTCGCCTCCGGTGCCCAGAGCACCCAGCGGCTCGCCCGTGTTCGTCGGATACGCCGCGTCACCAACCACCGCAGAGCGCGTTTAGCGGCGGCGGAGCGCGGGAAGCTTTCTGCTGCACACTCAGCGAAAGGGCGCACTGTGAACGCAACACTCCTCTGGTTGATTGCCGCCGTCCTCGTGGTCGTCGGAATTGTCCAGTTGCTTCAGGGTCAGATCATCTTCGGTGTCGTACTGATCGTCGTCGGCATGCTTGTCGGCCCCGGTGGGTACAGCATCTTCCACCGACGAGCCTGAACCGATCACCCCATTCCATCGCACGCCAGGCGTGCACGCACGACAGGGAGCGAACGACGATGAACGACAAGCTCGACCAGGCCAAGGGCCGCATGAAGCAGGCCGCCGGCTCGCTCACCGATGACCGCAAGCTCGAGGCCGAAGGTGAGCGCGACGAAGCTGCCGGTAAGGCCAAGGAAGCGGTCGGCGACGTCAAGGACAAGGTCGACGACGTGATCGACAAGGTCAAGGACAAAGCAAACCGCGACTGATCCAGCCGTCCCCCCACGCGCTGCCCGGACCCCGCCGTCCGGGCAGTGCCGCGTCAGGGCTCGAGCACGTAGCGCGGCCCCGGCCCGCGTCGACCCGCCCGATCGTCGGGATTGAGGATCGTGCACACCCCGAGCGATAGACAGCCACAGCCGATGCACTGGTCGAGCCGGTCACGCAGCCGTTCGAGCACCGCGATCTGTTCGTCGAGCCGAGGTCGCCACGACTTCGACAGGCGCTGCCAATCCCGGAGTGTCGGCGCGCGATGTTCCGGCAGCGACGCCAGCGCAACGCCGATCTCCTGCAGCGACAGCCCGACCCGTTGGGCGGCGAGGATGAACGACACCCTGCGCAGCACCTCGCGCCGAAAGCGACGCTGTCCACCGTCGGTGCGTGAGGCGTGAATCAGACCCTCGGCCTCGTAGTAGCGCAGCGCCGAGGTGGCCACCCCGGTGCGGGCACTCAGCGCTCCGATCGTCAGCTCCTGCTCCATCTCCGATCACCCCGCCGACCACCTTACGCGAGCAGGAGTTCGAGTTCACGTGAGCTCGAGTGATTCGTCGTTCGTACGGTCGGACGCGATCTACCGTTGGCCGATGTCACTGCGTCACTTCGCACGCGACGCCGAACCCGTTCGGGTCGCCGAACACCTCGCCGCGTTCGGCTGTGCGATCATCGACGACCTCGCCGACGACGCCACGCTCGACCGATTCGCGGTCGAGGTCGCACCCTACGTCGACGCGTCGGCAGTCGGCCGCGACGAGTACGACGGGCGGCACACCCGCCGCACCGGTGCCCTGATCGCCCGTTGCCCGTCGGTCCGCCGGCTGGTGGTCGATCCGACGGTGCTCGCGGTCGTCCGATCGCTGCTGGCCGAGGCAACCACCGTCCAGCTCCATCTGACCCAGCTGATCTCGATCGCGCCGGGCGAGACACGCCAGAAGCTGCACCGCGACCAGATGGCCTTCGACCTCTTCCCGTTCCCCACCGACTACCACGTCCAGTGCAACACGATCTGGGCGCTGACCGACTTCACCGACGACAACGGCGCCACCCACCTCGTACCCGGCAGCTCGGCGGTCGACGACGCGACGGCGGCGACGATGGCCGAGGCGCAGGCGACGATGCGGCGCGGCAGCTGTTTGTTCTACGACGGCAAGATCGTCCACGGCGGCGGCGCCAACCGATCGTCCGAAGTCCGTCAGGGCATCAACCTGACCTACGCCGTCGGCTGGGTTCGTCAGGAAGAGAACCAGTACCTCGCCGTGCCGCCGGAGATCGCCCGGACCCTCGACGACGATCTGCTCCGCCTGATCGGCTACCAGCAGGGGGCGTTCGCCCTCGGCTACGTCGGCGATCAGACCGATCCGCTCGCCGCGCTGCGCGGGACCGAGGAGAAGGTCAAGATCGTCGGGGAGATGGCCGAGCTGCAGCCCGACCTGCGTCGGTTCGCCGACGACGCCACCGCTCGCCGCCGGTGAGCGGCGTCGCGCCGCACCGCTCCGGCGGGAGGGCTGCGCGTCCTGCTTGCCATACTTCGGCGATGACACCGGAGCAGACGGTCGACGAATTCATCCGACGGGTCGTGGCCCTCGATCTCGACGGGGCGTGCGAGCTCGTCAGCGACGACCTCGAGTACGACAACGTCCCGGTCGGCAAGAACCACGGGCCCGAGGGACTGAAGTCGTTCTTGTCGATGATGGTCAGCGGGGTGGCCGAGGTCGAGTTCATCACGCACCGGCAGATCGCGGTGGGAAATGTCGTGACCAATGAGCGCACCGACCGGTTCAGGATCGGGGACTCGTGGATCGACCTCCCCGTCGCCGGGGTGTTCGTCGTCGACGACGGAAAGATCTCGCTCTGGCGGGACTACTTCGACATGGCCACCTACACCAACCAGATCGCGGCGTTGAGCAGCTGAGCGCGGACCGGGACCGGTCGGTGCTACCCGTCGGCCTACGCCGGCGTGCTCTGCGCAGCGCTCGACAATCGCCGGGCGGCCCACCAGGCGCCGATGACACCGCCTGCGCCGGAGAGGAACAGGTCGCCGAGGGTGTCGGCGTAGGTCAGGTCGAGCCCACCGACGCCGGACTTCATCACGAAGTACTCCATGATCTCCCAGGCGATGATCGCCAGCGCACCGATCCCGCCGCCGACGAGGGTGAGCAGCACGGCGTCGATCCCGCGGGCGCGGCGGGTCCGTCCGACGGCGAGGGTGATCCCGCCACAGAGCAACGCCCAGTTGACGGTGTGCATCACCGAGTCGAAGTGGCGGACGTTGTCGAACAGTCCGAGCGCGTTGCCGATCGTGTCGGAGAGGAACGGCAGCGTCAGCGCCAGATCGAGCGCCACCGGGTACGGCGGGCGCTCGCCGCGCCTCACCCGCCGCCACCACCGCCAGCTGACGATCGCACTCGGAGCGACGAACGCCGGCAGGCGATAGGCCATCCCCTTTCCTTCGAAGTTGCCCTGCGGATACAGCGCTCCGACGAGCAACAACCCGACGAGCGCGACGTTGGACACGATCACGGCGATCACGCCGCGGCGGGTCGATGTCGGGGACGCGACCAGGTCGGCTGCGGTCACGCCGGGTCGAACTCGATCACGTAGGCGACGCTCGGCGGCACCCGGCCCTCGAGGACATCGAGGTAGGCGGCGACGACCGCTTCCGAGCCGCAATGGACCGAGATCGTCAGCCATCGAGCGGCGTCTCCGACGAACACGTCCCAGGCGGCGCCGAGGCGACGCTCGAATCCCTCCGACCCCCACTGCTCGATCCGACGCGTGACGTGATCGGGAGCGAAGAACAACGCAGGCCGCGGTCCGGGGAGCGGGCCGCCACCGAGCGCCTCCCAGTGGGTTGCGCCGACCACGCAACTGTGCTGGAGGACCTCGCCGAGACGCTCGTGGACCGAGGTCGTCACCCGCCGATCACCGCCCATGTCGACGTAGACGGTGGGCACCGTCGGATCCAGCGAGTCGATCTCGTCGTAGGGGACGGTCCGGTCGTAATAGCCGGTCTGTTCGACGAAGGCGACATTTCCCGCGGAGGTCAACCCGATCACCTCGACGTCACGGTTGGTCGACAAGGCGTGGGCGAGAGCGAGCGCGGTCTTGCTCGACGCGCTGGCGATGACGACCCTCGTCGCCCCGAACAGGTCCTCGCTCGCCAGCCAATCGTCGATCAGGAACGAGGTCGAAAACAGCGGGCGGAGCACTGCGTGAAGCTGCTCGTCGGCCTCGCTCGTCGGGTCGGCGACCCGGGTGTAGCGGTTGTACACCGGCGGCAGGGCGGCGCGATGCTCGGCGGTGTCGACGAAGCCGCCGTCGGTCACTCGCCCCGGGCGGACGAGCAGTTCGTCGCCGATCGGGAAGTAGCCGTAGATCCGCTCGCCGACGGCGATCTCCACCGTGGAGGCGGTCACGGTCCCGTAGCCCCAGACCGGCACCCGTCCCCACTCGGTATCGCTCGCCGGGAAGAACTTCCAGTACCCCATCAGCTCGCCGAACGCGGCGTAGGTGATGTTGTTCGCCGTCAGTGCGCAGCGCTCGACCTGGATCCGTAGCTCGCCGTCCGCCGGCTCGCTCGCCGCCCGATCGACCAGTCGATGGGTTCGCAAATCGTCTCGGCGTACCTCGAGGTGCATCGACAGAGCGTACGCGGTCTACCTCGGCGCCGTCCGTCGAACGGTGGGAGTACGGGCGACGTTCTCGACCACGAACGCGACCGAGTCCCCGAGGTAACGATCGTCTCCCCACTCGAGTACCCGCCCGCCCTCGCCGGTCGACAGCCGACGGACGCAGAGCAGGGCGGTACCGACGGGGACCTCCAGCAGCGCCGCGTCGAAGGCCTCGGCGGCGCGGGCGTCGATCGTGTGACGGGCGCGGATCAGCGGCAGCCCGTGCTCGGCGAGCCGATCGCTGATCGAGTCCTCCTCGAGCGACAGACCGGCGACGATCGTGCCGACGTCGTGCGGGTAAGTCGAGCGCTCGATCATCACCGGGCGGTCGTCGAGCCGACGGACGCGCACCAGGTCCCACACCGGTGAGCCCTCGCCGACCGCCAACTGGGCCGCGTCGTCGATCGTCGCTTCTCGGCGGGTGAGCGAGATCACACGTCCCGAGGGCACACGGCCGAGGGCGCGGGCCCAGCCGGAGAAGCTGTGCAGCTCGTCGAGCGCCTGCTCGGGCTGCTGCGGGACGGCGAGGACGACCGCTCGCGCCCCGCGTCGGATCGACGCCGCGCCCTGGTCGGTCAACAGGCGCAGCGCGTGGCGGGCGGTGCCCCGAGAAACCTCGTGGCGTTCCATCAGTTCTCGCTCGGAGGGCAGATTCGACCCCGGAGGAAAGCGTCCGGAGCGGATCTCGGCACGTAACCAGTCGGCCACCGCTGCGTACCGTGCCCCAACCTGATCGGTCACCTTCGATACGTTTTCCCTGGGCACTCGCGTAGCTTACGTCGGTCGACGTGGTACATATATGGATATGTTTCAGGTCGGTCTGAGCGAGCGCACGCTGCACCTCACCTGCGACGGGGCAACCGTCGCCACCCCGTTCACCGCTCTCAGAGCACGTTGTGACTGCCCGGCGTGCCGCCACCCCTCGGGCCAGCGGTTGCTCGACCCGGTCTCGATCGCCTACGACGTCCGGCCGGCAGTGCTCGAGCAGTTCGGCGACGTGCTCGAGGTTCGCTGGAACGACGACGGTCATCGCAGTGCCTATCGGATCGAGCAGCTGCTCGGGACGGACGCCGGGGCCGGCCCGGCGGCGCGGGGCTGGGACTCGTCGTTCGCCGACGTCGTGCCGGTGATCGAGCACGACGCACTGGTCCGACGCGACGGCGCGTTGCTGGCATGGCTCGAAGGTGTCGCCGCCCACGGCATCGGGGTGGTCCGTGCGGTACCGCAGGTGGATGGCGAGGTCGCCCGGGTCGCCGAGCGCTTCGCCCACGTCCGCCAGACCAACTACGGCCGATGGTTCGACGTCCGCTCGGTGGTCGACCCGACCAACCTGGCGAACACCACGCTCGGGCTCGCCGCCCACACCGACAACCCGTATCGCGATCCGGTGCCGACGCTGCAGCTGCTCCATTGCCTGAGCTCGACCGCGCAGGGCGGGGAGAACTTCGTCGTCGACGGTTGGCGGATCGCCGACGAGTTGCGCACGACGATGCTCGGAGGCTTCGAGCAGCTCGCCCGCCGGGCGGTGACGTTCAGCTATGACGACTCGGCGACGTCGTTGTCCGCCACCGCACCGCTGATCGAGCTCGACGGCCGCGCCCGGGTGATCGGTGTCCGGTTCAATCCGCGCTCGATGGAGCCGCCGGTCGCCCGAGTCGGCGACCGTGCCGACGAGCAGTCGCTCGCCGCCTGGTACGACGCATACCTTCGCTTCGCCCGGCTGGCCGCCGACGAACGGCTGCAGCTGCGATTCAAGCTGCGGCCGGGCGACTTGTTCATCGTCGACAACCGGCGGGTGCTCCATGGCAGAACTGCGTTCACCGTCGGCGAGGAGCACGGCGAGCGCCACTTACAGGGCTGCTACGCCGACATCGACGGGCTCCGTTCGACCTTGGCGGTCCTTCGCCGCGAACGATCGTGACCGCAGCACTGGTCGTCGAGCGGATCGCCGATCTGTTCGACACCCGCGGCACCGCCGCCTACCTCGGCGAGCAGGTCTCGATGCGTGAACACATGCTCCAAGCGGCGCATGCGGCGCAGTGTGCCGGCGCGGCCGAACCGCTCGTCGTCGCCGCCCTGCTCCACGACGTCGGCCACTTCCTCCACGGCTTCGACGAGGACGCCGCCGACCGCGGGATCGACACCGGCCACGAACATGCGGGCGCCGACTGGCTCGCTTCCTGGTTCGCCGAACCGGTCTGCGAACCGATCCGGTTGCACGTCGCCGCGAAGCGGTACCTGTGCGCCACCGATTCCGACTACCTCGCCGTCCTGTCCCCCGCCTCGGTCCACAGCCTCGAGCTCCAGGGCGGCGCGTTCAGCGCCGCCGAGTCCGAGCGGTTCGCCGCGCTGGCCTACGCCTCGGCGGCGGTGGACGTCCGCCGATGGGACGACGCCGGCAAGTGCCCCGGGATGCCGGTGCCGACCTTCGAACATTTCCGTCCGCTGCTCGAACGCGCCGTGATCGCCGGCCGGAGGCGGTGATCCGCGGCTGCTACGGTCCGTCGGCGACCGCCGCAGAGGTGGTCCACCGCTGACGCCGGCCGTGGTGCGTCAGGGTCGTTTCGATCGAGGGTTGCGTTGGATCCAGAGGGGCCCCCGAACCTGCTCCCCCGCCCACGAACCGTCGACCTCGGCGACCGCCTGATCCCGCCTCTGATCGTCGAGGAGCGATTCGACGATCGCCTGCCGCCGCAGGGGTACGAGCTGTTCCTGGACGACGACGGGGTGCGGATCGTCGCCGCCGACGAGCCCGGACGGTTCTACGCCCAGCGCACGCTCGGCCAGCTCGCCCTCCTCCACCACGGCGAGGTACCGACGGGGGTGATCCGCGATCACCCGGACCTGCTCCGGCGGGGGGTGATGATCGACCTGTCGCACGGCAAGGTGCCGACGATCTCGACCCTCTCCGCGCTCGTCGATCTGCTCGCCTCGTGGAAGATCAACCAACTCTGGTTGAACGTGGCGCAGCCGATCGCCGGGAGCAATGATCCCGAACTGCTCGGCGCGGACAGCCCACTGAGCGCACAGGAGATCGCCGAACTCGACGCCCACTGCCGCGCGGTGCACGTCGAACTCGTCCCGGGCGGGCTCCCCGATCCCGGCACGGCGTGCGAGTGGGGGTTCGACGCGAGCCATCCGTTCGACCGGCGCGCCGGTGAGCTCGCCGACGACGGGGCGCCGTTCTGGTTGTGTCCCGGCACCTCCAGCTGGCGGAGCATCCTCGGTCGCTGGAGCAATGCTCGCGACAACTGCCGTCGGGCGGTGCGGGCAGCGATCGCCCACGGCGCCAGCGGCGTGTTGATCACCGACCGCGGCGACGACGGACACCTCCAGCAGTTGCCGGTCAGTGAGCCGGCGATCGCCTACGGCGCAGCCATCTCGTGGTGCCTGGCGGAGAACGAGGCGCTCGATGTCGCCGAGGCGCTCAACGTGCACGCCTTCGACGACCCGAGCGGCGCGTTGGGCGCAGCCCTGCTCGAGCTCGGCGACGCCTATCTCGCCACCGACATCGCGCACGACATGTCGTCGACAATCGTCGGCCACCTCTACCTCCCGCAGCTGGAGGTCGGCCGTGGGCCGACGGCGATCTCGGCCGCCGACGTCGACGAGCTCGACCGGCGGCTGGCTCGCGGCCGTACCTTGCTGCGTCGCGCCCGGCCCCGTCGCGCCGACGGCGACCAGGTGCTCGACGAGTTGACCTGGAGCATCGATCTCGTCGCCCTCCTCGCCGACGACCTCCGGCTCCGCCTTGCCGGTGACGGCACGCTCGGCTCGATCGACCCGATCGCACGAGAGGCGCTCGCCGAGCGGATCGGCGAGCTGATCGTCCGCCACCGCCACCTCTGGCTCGCCCGCAACCGCCCCGACGGCCTCGCCGGCAGCGCGGGCTGGCTCGAACATCTCCGTCGCTCCTACGAGCGCGGCCACGCCGATCCGGGGTGGGGCGTCGTTTCGGGTTGACGAACAGGTGTTCGAGCGACTAGACTGATCACATGTTCGGTTCCGTTCCGGCTATCGCCGACTACCCCGGCCTCGGCGGGCGCGACGCCCAGGCCGAGCTGTGGCGCCTCGAGCAGGAGCACCGCCGGCTCGAGTATCGGTTGACAGCCTTGATCGACGCCGTCGATCGCTCAGGAGTGTTCGCTGACGACGGGCACCGGTCGGTCAAGCAGTGGGCGATCGGGATCGCCCACTGGACCCCGGCCGAAGCCGCCCTACGTCTGCGCTGCGCGCGGATGCTGCGCGACCTCCCCGCGGTCGCAGCGATGCTGGGAGCCGGCGAGTTGCCGATCGCCCACCTCCGCGCGATCGCCGCCGCGTGGGCCAATCCGCGGGTTCGGGCCCTGCTCCCCGACCACATCGATCTCCTCCTCGGCTACGCCCGAACGATGCGATTCGAGGACTTCCAGGTTGTCCTGCGCCGATGGGAGGCCAATGCAGATCGCGACGGCGCTCGGCAACGTCATCAGGACGCCGACCAACAACGCAACGCCTCGATCGATCAGGTCGGCGACGAGTACCTCGTCAACGCCAACGTCGGCACCGCCCAGGGCGCGATTCTCGCCAAGATCCTCGAGGCTTACACCGCCGCCGAGTTCACCGCCGACTGCGACCACGCCGGCCCCGGCCAACCACTCGCCCGTACTCCCGCCCAACGGCGCGCCGACGCGCTGTTCAACATCTTCCAGGCCGCCGCCGGCGACGGCCGCGGGATCGACGTGACGATCAACCTCAACGTCGACCTCGCCACCTTCGACGACGAACTCCGCCGCACAGCCGGTGCCTCGCCTCGCCCGTCCGACCCGTCGTCATGGGCCACCCGACGCTGCGAGACCACCGACGGTGTCCCCGTCGACCCGGCCGACATGTTGGCGATGGCCGCCAGCGGATGGATCCGCCGACGAGTTCTCGACGCCCACGGAGTCACCACCGACCTCGGCCGCCGACGCCGCTGCTTCACCGGCCCCGCTCGCGAAGCCCTCCACCTCGGTGAGTTCCGCTGCGCCTGGAACGGCTGCACCGTCCCCGCCGCGTTCACCCACGCCGACCACACCGACGATTTCCGCCACGGCAGTGCCACCGCACCCGTCAACGGCGGCCTGCTCTGCCCACACCACAACCGCTACAAGAACCACGGCTACCGCCTCACCCGCCACCCCGACGGCACCTGGACCACCCACCGCCCCGACGGCACCCAACTCGGCCGACCACCAGATTCTCCCCCGGGGTTCACCCGACCTCGCGTCGCGATCGAGCTCGACCACCGCGCCGCGCGCCGTCAACGACACGTCGCAGCTCACCTACCGATCGCCCGCTCCCCGATCACCGCACTCCGACCCGCCCGACCGCAGGATCGGCCCGCAGGCACGACCGACGACCCCGAGCAGCGCCCCGTGTCGTGCTCTGCAGCGGTTCCGATCGGGTCCGGCTGACGGGTACGGGAGCGGTCGACGCCGTCAAGCGCTGGCGCCGCCGTCAATGCTGTACGCCGCACCGGTGATCATCGCAGCCTCGTCGGAGGCGAGGAAGGCGACGACGCCGGCGACCTCCGCCGGCGTGCTCGACCGCTGGATGATCGATCCGGAGCGGGCGAAGAGCGAGAAGTCGACCTCGTCGGGCAGCTGGAAGTTCGCGAGGAATGCGGTGTCGACGGAGCTCGGGCAGACGGCGTTGACGCGCAGCCCTGCTCGGCCGAACTCGACCGCCATCGAGCGGGTGAGCATGATCACACCGCCCTTCGAAGCGCAGTACGCGGCGTTGTACGGCGTGGCCCGCAACCCCGCCATCGACGCCATGTTGACGATGTTGCCCTGCGAGGCGAGCAGCGCCGGTAGCGCCGCCTGGCTCATCAGGAAGGTCCCGGTGAGGTTGATCGATAGCGTCCGGTTCCACTCCTCCACAGCCAGCTCGCCAAAGGCACAGAAGGACCCGACGCCGGCGACGTTGACGAGAACGTCGAGCGAGCCGCAGGTGTCGAGGGCGAGCGCGACCGCCGCCGAGGCCGACGCGTGGTCGGCGACATCGCAGCCGGCCGGGTGCGCTCGTCCACCGGCATCGACGATCGCGGCGCACGGTCTCGGTGGCTGCGGCGAGGTCGATGTCGCTGCAGATCACTGCGGCGCCTTCGGCGGCGAGCCGCTCGGCGCATGCCCGCCCGATCCCCCCACCGGCGCCGGTCACGAGTGCGTTGCGTCCTTCGAATCGTCTCGCTGTCACCCACCCAGCGAAGCAGCCGCCGCCGCCGGCCGCCGAGTCGGGGGACCATCGCCTCCTGATCTCGGCGGCACGTCGGCAGTGCTCAGGGTTCGACGACGAGCATGCCGGGGTCGGTCCCCTCGACGAGCAACTCGAACTCGTCGTCGAGATCGACGACGTCCTCCGCCGTCCCGACGCAGCCGGCTGAGCGCTCACTCGCCGTACGCTCGCCGGGTGGAGCTCTCCGAACACCTCCCCCCGCCGGGCTCGGATCCGGTCGATGTGGTCGAGGGCTTCGCCGCCTGGGCCGAGGCGACCGGACGACCGTTGTACCCGCACCAGGAAGAAGCGCTGCTCGCCCTCGCCGGCGACGAGCATGTCGTGCTCGCCACGCCGACCGGATCGGGCAAGAGCCTCGCCGCCCTCGCCGGTATCGCGCTCGCCCGCAACCGCAACGAACGGGCGGTGTGGACGGCGCCGATCAAGGCGCTCGTCGCCGAGAAGTTCTTCGACGTCGCCGAGCTGCTCGGTGCCGAGCAGGTCGGCCTGGCGACCGGCGATGCGTCGATCAACGCCGATGCTCCGGTGCTCGTGTGCACCTCGGAGGTGTTCGCCAACCTGACCCTGGCAGAAGGGAACCGCCCTCCCGCCGACGGCGGGGTCGGCTTCGCCTGTCTCGACGAGTTCCACTTCTACGGCGACCGCGATCGCGGCTGGGCCTGGCAGGTACCGCTGCTCAGCGCACCGCACTGCCAGCTGCTGGTGATGTCGGCGACGCTCGGCGACATGACCGCGATCAGCAGCGACCTCGCCGAACGGTCCGGTCGTCCGGTGAGCGAGGTCACCTCGGTCGAGCGGCCGTCGCCGTTGTACCACCAGTGGCGGATGACGACCGTCGCCGACTCGGTGATCGAGGCGGTCGAGGCCGGGGTCAGTCCGGTGTACGTCGTGCATGCCTCGCAGGCCTCGGCAGCGGAGCGGGCCAACGCGCTGGTCAGCCTGCCGCTGACCACCCGCCCGCAGCGAGAGGCGATCGCCGCCGCCCTCGCCGGGGTCCGCTTCGCTCCCGGCTTCGGCCAGACGCTCGCCCGGGTGTTGCGCAACGGCGTCGGCGTCCACCACGCCGGGATGCTGCCGCGCTACCGCCGGCTGGTCGAGCGGCTCGCCGGCGACGGCCTGCTGCCGGTGATCTGCGGGACCGACACGCTCGGCGTCGGCGTCAACATCCCGATCCGCACCGTGTTGCTGACCGCCTTGACCAAGTTCGACGGGCAGCGGGTGCGGGTGTTCAACGCCCGTGAGTTCCATCAGCTCGCCGGTCGCGCCGGTCGGCCGGGGTTCGATCCCGACGGACACGTCTGGGCCCAGGCGCCGGACCACGTGATCGACAACGCCAAGGCGCTGGCACGCGCCGGCGACGATCCCAAGGCACGGCGCAAGGCATCGAAGGCGAGCCCGCCGAAGGGCTTCGTCCACTACGACGCAGCGACCTTCGAGCGGTTGATCAGCGCCCGCCCGGAAGCGCTGATCTCCCGTTTCAAGGTCTCCCCCGACCTGCTCGCCACCGTTCTCGCCCGCCGCGACGGACCGGAAGCGTTGAAGGCGCTGTTGGCGACCAACCACGACCCACTCCCCCGCCGGCGGCAGCACAAGCGGCGGGCGATCGCGATCTATCGCGCCCTGGAGGCGGCCGGGGTCGCCGAGCGACACCGCGACGAGACCGGCCGGTGCCTCGGCGTCCAGGTCGGCTCGCTGGTCGAGGGAAGCGACGAGCGCGCTGCGCTGCGCTTCTCCTCGCCGTTGATGCCGTACGCGATCGAGGTCGTCGGCGTGCTCGACCGGGAGGAGCCGACCTATCACCTCGACCTCGTCAGCGTGATCGAGTCGGTGCTCGACGATCCGATGGCGATCCTCAACGCCCAGCGCGAGCTGACCCGCAAGATCGAGCTCGCCCGGCTCAAGCGCGAGGGCGTCGAGTACGAGCAGCGGTTGGCCCTGCTCGACCAGGTGACGTGGACCAAACCGCTGGCCGAGCTGCTGTCGGCGACGTTCGAGACCTATCGCGGACGACATCCGTGGGTGGAGGAGGAGCCGTCGCCGAAGTCGGTGGTTCGCGAGCTGCTCGAGAGCGGTGAGACCTTCGGCGGATTCATCCACCGCTACGGGTTGCAGCGCAGCGAGGGCCTGCTGCTGCGCTACCTCACCGACGCCTGGCGGACCCTCGACCGTTCACTGCCCGACGACGCCTACACCGACGCCGTCGAAGACGTCGTCGATTGGCTCGGGGCAGTGATTCGGGCGACGGATGCGAGCCTGCTCGACGAATGGGAGCGGCTCGTCGGGCGCCCCGCCCACGAGCACGTCGAGCCGGCGGCACCGGGAGCACCGGTAGGTCCACCGCGGGCCTGGCGGACGGCGATGCGGACGGCGGTGTTCGGCTGGGTCGAGCTCCTCGCCCACCGCAATCTGTCGCTGCTCGCAACCCGGACCGGGTGGGAAGAGCTCACCCTCGGCGAGTCGATGCGTGGCTACTGGAGCGAGTACGAGTCGATCGCGATCGACGCCGACGCCCGGGCGGCAAACTGGTTCACGCTCACCGAGAAGCCGGATCGCTGGCTGATCCGTCAGCAACTGGTCGATCCCGAGGGCAACGGCGACTGGGCGATCGAGGCGGAGGTCGACCTCGCCGCCGCGCTCGACGACGGCGTGCCCACCCTCCGGCTCACCGCCCTCGGCCCGTTCGATCAATAGCCGCCCCGGGCACGCTCGACGAGCGGGGCGAGACGTTCCAGCGCGCCGGGGTGGGCGACGTCGGGCAGGCTGACGATGACGGTTCCGGCGCCTGCTTCGGCGAACCGCTCGAGCCGGCGGAGATGGTCGTCGACGGTGCCGGCGTTGACCTCGCGGGCAAAGCGCTCGGCCGTTCGGCGCGGCGGGCGGAGGCCGTCGACCAGCTCGGCCACCTCGCTGCGCGAGCGGCCGACGACGACGGTCGAGAGCTGACTGATCTCGATCTCGGCCGGATCGCGTCCGACCTCGTCGCAGTGGCGGCGGAGCGCAGCGACCTTGGTGGCGACGACGTCCGGCTCGCCGAACAGGTTGCAGCCGTCGGCGCGCTCCGCGACCAACCGGAGGGTGCGGCGTTCACCGGAGCCGCCGACCCAGATCGGCACCCGTGCCTGCAGTGGGCGCGGGTAGCACAGCGTCTCGGTGACGGCAGCGACCCGGCCGGTGTAGGGCGGTGATCCCTTGCCCCACCACAGCGGGAGTGATTCGAGCGCGTCGCCGAGCGCGGCGTATCGCTCGGCGAGCGACGGGAAGGCGATCCCGGCGGTGCGGTACTCCTGCTCGAACCAGCCGACTCCCAGTCCGCAGATCGCCCGGCCGCCGCTGAGCACGTCGAGGGTGGCGACGAGATCGGCGAGGATCGCCGCTGGGCGCAGGAATGCTGGGCTGACCAACGCGCCGAGCCGGACCCGGGCGGTTGCCGCAGCGAGCGTCGCCAACGTCGTGTAGGTCTCCGGCAGATCCGACCAGGCCGGCCCGACCTGAGGAATCTGACGAAGATGATCCATCACCCACAGATGCTCGATCCCGATCTGCTCTGCGTCGGCGGCGATCCGCCGGAGGTGCCCGGCGAGCGCGACCGGTCCTCCGGGCCAACCGAAGCTGGACAGCTGCAGCCCGATCGCGATGCCGGCCGGGCGCGCCGGGTCTGCGGCGGCGCCGGTCGGCACGGTGCGTGGGGCGGTGGGCCTCACCGCGGCGGGTCGGCGAATGACGAGGTTGGCGGGGACGACGGTGACCGGCGACGGGTCGAGCAGATCCGTCCACGGTTCGTTCGCCACCTCCTCGCGTACCGCCGGCCAGCGGGCGAGCTGTTGGCTGACGGCAACAGCGCTGACCGGTACGGGCCGCGCCGCGTTTCGACGCCGGCACTCGGCCGGCGCGGTGTCGAACACCACCGCGATCGACGGCACCCCGACCGCCTCGGCCAGCGCCCGCCAGCGGGCGCGCAGCACGGCGTCGGTGCCGAGCGAATCGACCACCGTCGTCAGCCGCCGCCGGAGCCGGCGGGCGACGATCTCGTCGAGGACCGCGAACGCGTCGGTCGAGGCGGCCAGGTCGTGTTCGCCCTCGCCGACCATCGCCCGCAACCCGTCGCTGGAGACGATCTGGGAGGGTTCGAACCAGTGCTTCGCCCAGGTCGACTTGCCCGAGGCGATCGGCCCGATCAACACCACCAGGCACGGTGACGGGATCGCCAGCGGCTCGTCGGTCACGACCCGACCGTAGTCACCGAGGCCGACGACGCCCGCCGGACGGCACACTCGGCGGTGCCTCCCTGCTGGACTGCTCAGCGACCCGGACGGGAGAACTTTCGGATCGCGAGGAAGGCGAAGACGACCGTCAGGCCGACGGCCCAGGCGATCGACTGCCAGAGCGAATCGCCGACCGGCTTGTCGCTGTACAGCGCCCGTGCCGTGTTGGTCACGATCGTGAACGGGTTGGCGTCGGCGATCGGGCGCAACCAGCTCGGCATCGTCTCGGTCGCGACGAACGCGGAGGAGATGAAGGTCATCGGGAACATCCAGATGAAGCCGGCCGAGTTCGCCGCCTCGACGCTGGAGACCGACAGTCCGATCAACGCCTGGATCCAGGAGAAGGCGTAGCTGAAGGCGAACAGCACCACCGTCGCCAAGCAAGCCGTCGAGCAAGCCGCCCTCGAACCGGAATCCGACGGCGAAGGCGACTGCGAGCATCACTGCGAAGCTGATCAGGTTGCGGACGAGATCGGAGACGGTCCGCCCGATCAGCACCGATGCCCGAGAGATCGGCAGTGAACGGAGCCGATCGATGAACCCCTTGCCGGAGTCCTCGGCGAGCCCGATCGCGGTGTACACGGAGCCGAACACGACGGTCTGGGCGAACACCCCGGGGACCAGGTACTGCTCGTAGCGGAACCCGGGGATCTGGATCGCACCGCCGAACACGTAGCGGAACAGCAGCACGAACATCAGCGGCTGAATCGTGAGGAACAGCAGCACATCGGGGTTGCGCGGCACGGCACGAAGGTGACGGGTGGCCTCGTTCCACGAGTCGCGCAAGACCCAGCCGAGGCCGCTGCCGAGTTCGCGTTCGTTCTGCTCGGCGCCGACCGGGTCGGTGGTCGATCGGAGTGCGGTCATCGGGCGGCCTCCTCTACGGCGCTGCTCTCTGCGGCGTGGCCGGTGAGGCTGAAGAACACGTCGTCGAGCGTCGGGCGGGCGACGGAGACATCGACGAATCCGATGCCGGCGGTGTCGAGACTGCGAACCAGATCGGCACCGGTCACTGTTGCGTGAACGCCGACGACGAGCACGTCGCCGTCGCGCACCGGCTCGCTCGCGCCGCGGTGCCGACCGATCGCGGCCAACACGGCCTCGACGTCACCTCCACCGCCGAGGACGATCTCGGCCCGGGCGCCGCCGACGCGATCCTTGAGCTGATCGGCGGTGCCCTCGGCGATCACCCGGCCATGGTCGACGACCATGATCTTGTCCGACAGCCGGTCCGCCTCTTCCAGGTACTGGGTGGTCAACAAGGTGGTCATCCCCTCTGCCACCAACTCCTCGATCAGCTCCCACATGATCAACCTGGTTCGCGGATCGAGACCGGTGGTCGGTTCGTCGAGGAACAGCACGCTCGGCCGTGCGATCAAGCTCATCGCCACATCGAGCCGGCGGCGCATCCCGCCGGAGAACCCCTTGACGACTCGGTCGGCGGCGTCATCGAGGTCGAAACGGGTGAGCAAGGCCGCCGAACGCAGCTTCGGCTCGGAGCCGCGCAGACGAAAGAAGCGGGCGACGAGCTCGAGGTTCTCGCGCGCCGTCAATCGTTCGTCGACCGCTGCGTACTGACCGGTCAACCCGATCCGGGCGCGCACCTCGCGCGGGCGGCTGAGAACGTCGATCCCGTCGACCGTCGCCCGTCCGGCGTCGGGCTCGAGCAGGGTCGTGAGCACGCGCACCGCTGTCGTCTTGCCCGCGCCGTTCGGCCCGAGGACACCGAGCACGGTGCCTCCTTCGACCTCGAGGTCGAGTCCGTCGAGCGCCTGGGTCTCCCCGAAGCGTTTCCGCAAACCCTCTGCAACCACCACAGCCATTCGTCGACACCTCCGAGCACGAAGCTAGTCAAGGGGTGTCGCGAGGTGGCCGCCTGTTTCCGACCCGCAGGTCAGGCGATCGCTGCGCCGTCGACGAGGACCGTTTCGCCGGAGATGTGGCTGGCGTCCTCGGAGGCGAGGAAGGCGACCACTCCGGCGATCACTGCCGGCGGCTTCATCCCACCGTTGAGCGACATCTGGCGCATCACCAGCTTGAAGTCGAGGCCCTCCGGAAAGGCGATGTCGTTGCTCATCGCCGTGTCGATCCCGCCCGGGGCGACCGCGTTGACCCGCACCCCGCGCCCGGTGTATTCCACCGCCAGCGACTTCGTCAGCATCAGCACCGCGCCCTTCGTCGCCGAGTAGATCGCCGAGTAGGCGAGACCGTCGAACGACGTCGTCGAGGCCATGTTGACGATGCAGCCCTGCGACTCGATCAGGTGCGGCAGGGCGGCACGGCAGAAGAAGAACGTGCCGCCGATGTTGACGTCGACCATCAACCGGAAATCGTCGGTGCTCTGCTCGTGGCTGTGCGACCAGCGTTGCACGCCGGCGACGTTGGCGAGCAGGTCGATCCGGCCGAACTGCTCGATGCAAGCGGCGACGAGGGCGTCGACCTGGGCGTCGTCGCGCACGTCGCCCGGCTGGGCGACGACCGTGACCCCCAGCGAACGACACTGCTCGGCGACTGCGTCGAGCGCCGGACCGGCGAGGTCGGTGAGGAACAGATCCATCCCTTCCTCGGCCAGACGCAGCGCTGTCGCCCCGCCGATCCCGCCGGACGCACCCGTGACGAGTGCCTTGCCGCTCTTCAGACCGCGCACCTTGTCTCCCCTCGAACGAACCTCCGCAAGCTACGGGGTGGAGCCCGAGCCGTCGGTGTCGAGGGCCGATCACTCGTCGTCGAGGAATTCCTTCAGCTTCTGGCTGCGCTGCGGATGGCGGAGCTTGGCGAGGGTCTTGGCCTCGATCTGGCGGATTCGTTCACGGGTCACGTTGAACTCGCGGCCGACTTCCTCGAGCGTCTTGGCCTGACCGTCGATCAAGCCGAAGCGCATCTTGACGACCTCTTGCTCGCGGTCGGAGAGCTCGCTCAGCGCTTCCTCCACCGCATGGACGAGCATCCGTCGGGTGGCGACCTCGGCCGGCGCCTCGGCCGAGGCGTCCTCGATGAAGTCGGCGAGGTTGGAGTCCTCTTCCTCGCCGACCGGGGCGTCGAGCGACATCGGGTCCTGGGAGATGCGGAGAATCTCGCGGATCCGCTCAGGGGCCAGTCCGGTCCGCTCGCAGAGCTCCTCGAGCGTCGGTTCGCGGTCGAGTTCCTGGTGCATCTGGCGTTGGATCCGCAACACCCGGTTCATCGACTCGACCATGTGCACCGGGATCCGGATCGTCCGTGCCTGATCGGCGATCGCCCGGGTGATCGCCTGCCGGATCCACCAGGTGGCGTAGGTCGAGAACTTGAACCCCTTGGTGTGGTCGAACTTGTCGACCGCCCGCATCAACCCGAGGTTGCCCTCCTGGACCAGGTCGAGCAGCTGCATCCCCCGTCCGGCGTAGCGCTTGGCGATCGAGACGACCAGCCGGAGATTGGCCTGGATCAGCTGCGACTTCGCCTCCTGACCATCCTCGATCGCCCTGATCAGCGCCCGCTGTTCGAGCCGGGGCAGATCGGGATGAACGTCGAGCTGACCGGCTGCGGCGACTCCGGTTTCGATCAGCTGGGCCAGCCGACGCTCGTCGTCGCCGGTCAGCAGGCTCACCCGGCCGATCTCCTTGAGGTACATCCGTACCGTGTCGGAGGTCGATCCTGCCTCGTGCCGCTCGGCCATCCGCTCCGTCCGGCGACGCCGGCGGCGGGCGAAAGCGCCGGCGCGGTCCTCCTCCTCGACGACCTCGCCGGGCGGCGCCGCCGGCACGGTCACCGGGGTCTCGACCCGGGCGATCGCCGGCGGGGTGTCGTCGACGACCGGATCGTCGAGCGCCTCGTCGATCGCGATCCCGCGCCCGAGGAACTCGCTGCGCACCGCGGTGAGCACGTCGTAGTTCAGCTCGACGTGGCGCAGCACATGGGTCACCGACTCGGCGTGGACGACGCCGGCCGCACCACCATCAGCGATCAACGCGTCCCACTCGATCGGATCGACACCTTCGAAAGGTGGCTTTCCTGACGGTGGCCCGGTTGTGGGCTCGATGGTCAATCGCGCTCCTCCGTGCGTCGGTCGAGCCACTGTAGCAACCAGTCCGTCTCCGCTGAGTCGGCGGGCACGTACTCGAGCTGCTCGAGCTTCACCCGGGCGTCTCGATCCTCGAGGATCTCGGTGGCGTCGGTGACCCGCACCCGCCGGGACAGCACTCGCCGCACGGCGGCGGCGAGCAGGCTGCGGATCTCCAGCTCGGGATCGAGATCGAGGTCGGCGACGACCGCCCGCTCGAGCACCGCCCGCGCCTCGGGGTCGGCCAGTTCGAACGCCCGGTCGAGGTCACCGCCCGCCTCGGCGATCGCCCGGAAGGCGCGCAGGTGGACCTCGTCGTCGAACATCGGCTCGACCAGGAACGGGGCGACGACGTCCCAGTCCTGGAGCAGGATCGTCAACGCGGCGAACTCCGCACCCTCGTTGATCCCCCGCCGCGGCGGAGCGTCGCGGATCACCACCCTGCCACCACCCCGTTCCGCCACGCTCACCAGATCGGCCACCGGGAGCCCGGTTCGAGTGGCGATCTGCCCGGCATACAACTTCCTGACGTTGCGGTCGGGGTGTTCGTTGACGATCGCCATCGCCTCGGTCGCCAGACGCGACCGTTGTTCCGGGCTCAACGCGCCGCGGCGGCTGCCGAGCAGCCGTTCGATCCGGAACCCGAGGAACGGCAGCGCACCGTCGACCGCGGCGACCAGCGCAGTCGGGTCGCTCTGGGCCAGTTCGCCCGGATCCTTGCCCGCCGGGAAGCGGGCGACGGCGACCTCGACCTGGTGCTTCTGCTCCCATTCGTAGAATCGTTCCGCCGCTCCTTGACCTGCGGCGTCGGCGTCGAAGGCGAGCACCACACGGCTGGCGTAGCGCTTGAGGACGCGGACGTGCTCTTCGGTCAAGGCAGTGCCGCACGTCGCCACTGCTCGGGTGATCCCCGCCCGGTGGAACCCGATCACGTCGGTGTACCCCTCACAGACGACGACCTGGTTGGTCGCCACGATCTCCGCCTTGGCCCAGTTCAGCCCGTAGAACGTGCGCGACTTGGCGTAGATCGCCGTCTCCGGCGAGTTCTTGTACTTCGCCGGGTCGGTCGAACCGGGCAGGATCCGCCCGCCGAGCGCGATCGGCTCACCCTCGGCGTTGAAGATCGGGAACAGCACCCGGGCACGGAACGCGTCCTGCAGCCGGTTGCGCCGGTTGGTGAACGCCAGCCCGGTGTCGCGCAGCGCTTCCGGCGAGGCCCGCAGGTCGCGGCAGAGCAGGTCCCAGTCGTCGGGCGCCCACCCGATCCGGAACCGCCGAACCGCCTCGCCGTCGAACCCGCGGCTGCGCAGGTAGGAGCGAGCCGCACCGGCGTCGGCTCCGGTCAGGAGGCGTTGGTGGTACCAGTCGACCGCCGAGCTCATCGTCTCGATCAGCTGTTTGCGACGCTGACGGTCCTTGCCCTCGCCGCCGGTGGTGTAGCGCAGCTGCACGCCGGCCTTGGCTGCGAGCCGCTCGACGGCGGTGACGAAGTCGACGTGTTCGATCTCCTGGACGAAGGTGAACATGTCACCGGCCTTGCTGCACCCGAAGCAGGTGTAGCGGCCGATCTCCTCGCGGACGTTGAACGACGGCGTCTTCTCCGGATGGAACGGGCACAACCCGACCCAGTTGCTTGCCGACCCGTTTGAGGGCGACGTAGGGAGCGATGACGTCGGTGATCGGCAGGCCGGTGCGGATCCGCTCGATGTCCTCCTCCACGATCGCCACGTGGCGGAGGCTACCCGGGGGGTGTCACAGCTCCCGGAGCGGCTCTCCGACCGGATCGGTCGCCGGATCGGCCGCCGGATCGCCCGCCGGCGGTCCGTCGACCTCCTTCGGATCGCGCATCAGCGAGAACACGATCGCGGCGGTGAGGACCACTGCGATCACCACCAGCGAGATCGGCGTGGGGATGTGGTACTCGACCCCGGGGAGCTCGGCGATGATCATCTTCACCCCGACGAAGGCGAGGATCATCGCCAGCCCCTCCTGGAGGTAGCTGAACCGGGAGTGGAGGTCGGCGAGGAGGAAGTACAGGGCGCGCAGGCCGAGGATGGCGAACGCGTTGGAGGAGAACACGATGAACTGCTCGCGGCTGACCGCCAGCACCGCCGGCACCGAGTCGACGGCGAAGATCACGTCGGTGCCCTCGATCAGCAGCAGCACGGCGAACAGCGGGGTCGCCAGCCGCCGGCCGTTGACCCGGGTGAACAGGTGCTGCCCGTCGAGCTGGTCGGTCGACGGCACGACCCGTCGGATCAGGCGGAAGAAGCGGCCCTGGGACGGGTCCTTCTCTTCGTCGTCGTCGCTGAACAACAGCTTCGCGGCGGTGTACAGCAGGAACGCGCCGAAGATGTACAGCACCCATTCGAACCGCTCGATCAGCGCGACGCCGGCGAAGATGAACACCGCTCGCATCACCAGCGCGCCGAAGATGCCCCAGAACAGCACCCGGTGCTGGTACTTCCGCGGGATCCTGAAGTAGCTCAGGATCAGCGCCCAGACGAAGACGTTGTCGATGCTCAGACGACTTCTCGATCAGGTAGCCGGAGATGTACTCCCCGGCCGCCTGACCACCCCACCGCCACCACAACAGACCGCCGAAGGCGACGCCGATCGAGATCCACAGCGTCGACTCGAGCGCAGCTTCCTTGGTGTTGATCTCGTGCGCCTCGCGGTGGAACACGAGCAGGTCGACGAGCAGCAGCAGCCCGATGAACGCGAGCAGGGCCGCCCACTCCCACGGAACGACGTGGAGGTCGACGAAGGCCCGATCGGTCGAGGTGCTGGCGAACACGACGGTGGCGCCGAGCATCGGTGACGTCCTTCCTGGGAGGTGGGAGGGGCCGGCGGATCAGTCTCGGCCGAACACGCCGCCCATCGCTCCACCTATACCCGACGATCCACTGTTTCCTGTCCCGACCGTAGCCTGGATCCATCCGAGCAGTTCGTTCGGGTTGCGGGTCTGGGTCATCACCTTGCCCGGACCGGTGAAGTCGAATACCAACCCCTCACCGCTCTTGAACGTCTGGACCAGGCCACCGGCCGCCTTGCGCAGCTGCATCGTCACCGACTGCTCGTAGGCGACCATGTGGCCGGTGTCGACGGTGATGCGTCTGGCCCGGTCCGAGGTTCCAGACCTCCAGCGCGCCGTAGCAGGCGAACACGACCGTGACCCTGGCCCTCGGCGCGGACGATGAATCCACCCTCGGACCCGAACATGTTCTTGAAACCACCCCACTGGGCGTCGATCGTCACCGTCTGGGCGTTGGCGAGCCACGAGCCCTTCTGGATGAAGAACGACGCCCCGGGAACCAGGTCGTAGGACAGCAGGTCGCCCGGCAGGCGAGCGGCGACGTCGACGAAGCCGCCCTGTGCGGGAGCGGTGTAGGTGGTCACGAAGAAGCTCTCGCCGCCGAGCGCAGCACGCTTGAGCGACTTGATGATGCCACCCTCCATCTTCGACGACAGGGTGACGCCGGCGGACATCGCCATCATCCCCCCGGCCTCGACCCGGACCTGCTCGCCCGGGGCGAGGCTCAGCCGGGCGACGCCGTAGGCCGGTCCTTGTCGGGTCTGGACCTGCATCGTCGCGCTCCTCTACTTGGTCTCGGACTTGGTTGCACCCTTGGCGGTGATCACGGCCTGGGCCGCCGCCAGACGGGCGATCGGGATCCGGAACGGGCTGCACAGACGTAGTCCAGACCGGCTTCGTAGAACAGCTCGATCGACTCCGGGTCGCCACCGTGCTCACCGCAGACGCCGAGCTTGAGCGACTTCTTCACCGAACGGCCGCGCTCGGCACCGATCTTGACCAACTCGCCGACACCACCCTTGTCGATCGTCTCGAACGGGTTCCGCTTGAGCAGCCCGGCCTCGAGATAGGCGGGCATCATCCGGCTCTCGACGTCGTCACGACTGAAGCCGAACGCCATCTGGGTCAGGTCGTTGGTCCCGAAGCTGAAGAAATCGGCCTCCTCGGCGATCTCGTCGGCACGGATCGCCGCCCGGGGGGTCTCGATCATCGTCCCGATCGTGATCTCCGGCTTCTTCTTCATCCCCTTGGTCGCCTCGGCGATCGCCTCCTCGACCCACGAACGGGCCAGGGCGAGCTCCTCACGGGTGACCGTCAGCGGGATCATCACCTCGACGATCGGGTTGCGGCCCTTGGCCCGCAGCACCGCTGCGGCCTCGACCAAGGCGCGCACCTGCATCGCGTACAGGCCGGGCTTGACGACACCGAGGCGCACCCCGCGGGTGCCGATCATCGGGTTGTGCTCGGCCCAGCTCTCGGCGGCCTCGAGCAGGCGCTCCTCTTCGGCGGTCAGCCCGGCGCCGGCCTCCTTGACGCGCAGCTCCTCGACCGACGGCAGGAACTCGTGCAGCGGCGGGTCGAGCAGGCGAACCGTCACCGGCAACCCGTCCATCGCGTCGAGGATCTCGATGAAGTCGGCCTTCTGCGCCTTGCGCAGCTCCTCCAGCGCGGCGACCTCTTCGTCGGGGGTGCTCGCCAGAATCATCTGACGCACGATCGGCAGCCGGTCGGCGGCGAGGAACATGTGCTCGGTGCGGCACAGCCCGATGCCCTCGGCGCCGAAGTTGCGCGCGTTGAGTGCGTCCGGGCCGTTGTCGGCGTTGGCCCGCACCCCGAGCTTGCCCTTGCGGACGGCGTCCGCCCAACCGAGGATGATGTTGAACTCCGGCGGCGGAGACGACATCGCCAGTTCGAGCGCGCCGACGATCACCTCGCCGGTCGAGCCGTCGAGCGACAGCGTCTCGCCCTCTTTGACGGTGACGTCACCGACGCTGAACGAGCGGCCCTCGATCTTGACCTTGTCGGCGCCGACGACGGCCGGCTTGCCCCAGCCGCGGGCGACCACGGCGGCGTGGCTGACGAGCCCACCGCGCGCGGTCAGGATCCCCTCGGCGACGTCCATCCCGTGGATGTCGTCGGGGCTGGTCTCGTTGCGCACGAGGATCACCGGCTCGCCTGCCTTGGAGGCGGCGACGGCGTCGTCGGCGGTGAAGTAGACCTTGCCGACCGCTGCGCCGGGCGAGGCGGCGAGACCGGTGGTCAGCGGCTTGCCCTTGTGGGCGAACGTCGGGTGGAGCACCTGGTCGAGCTGATCACCGGTGATCCGCAGGATCGCCTCCTGCTTCGAGATCTTCCACTTCGCCCCGGACGCACCGGAGGCCTTGGTCATGTCGACCGCCATCCGCAGCGCGGCGGCGCCGGTGCGCTTGCCGACGCGGGTCTGGAGCATCCACAACTTGCCCTGCTCGATCGTGAACTCGGTGTCGCACATGTCGAGGTAGTGCCGCTCGAGCCGGGCGAAGATCGCCATCAGCTCGGAGTGGATCCGCGGGAACTGGGCCTTCAGCGCATCGAGGTCCTCGGTGTTGCGGATCCCGGCGACGACGTCCTCGCCCTGCGCGTTGACGAGGAAGTCGCCGTAGGGCTTGTTCTCACCGGTCGCTGCGTTGCGGGTGAATCCGACCCCTGTTCCGGAGTTCTCGTCACGATTGCCGAACACCATCGTCTGAACGTTGACCGCGGTCCCCAAGTCATGACTGATCCGTTCACGTACCCGATAGGCGATGGCACGGGCGCCGTTCCAGCTCTTGAACACCGCTTCGACCGCGCCGCGCAGCTGCTTGGTCGGGTCCTGCGGGAAGGGCTTACCGGTGGCCGACTTGACCACCGACTTGTACAGGGCGCAGAGCTCCTTCAGCTCGCTCGCCGGGATGTCGGCATCGGTCTTGAGCCCGAGGCGGTGCTTGACCTCCTCGAGCGGGTGCTCGAAATGCTCCCCGGCGACGTCGAGCACGATCCGGCCGTACATCGCGATGAACCGTCGGTAGCTGTCGTAGGCGAACCGCTCGTCGCCGGTGCCCGCAGCCAGGCCCTTGACGCTCTTGTCGTTCAACCCGAGGTTGAGGACGGTGTCCATCATCCCCGGCATCGAGAACTTCGCCCCCGAGCGGACGCTGACGAGCAACGGATCGGCAGCATCGCCGAGGGCCCGGCCCATCTTCTTTTCGAGCCCGCTGACCTGGGTGGCGATCTCCTCGTCCAGCCCTGCCGGCCAACCACCTCGCATGTACGCCCGGCAGGCGTCGGTCGAGATGGTGAACCCCGGCGGAACGGGCAGCTTCAACACGCTGGTCATCTCGGCGAGGTTGGCACCCTTGCCCCCGAGGAGATCTTTCATCTCCATCGGCGGGCGACGGTGCTTGTGGTCGAAGGAATAGACGTAGGGCACGTCGGGCAATGCTAGCGAAACAGCCCTACCATGCCCTGCGTATGAACAGCGGCGACACCATCGCGCGTTCGCTGCGACGCTCCTGGAAGCCGTCGTTCCGCGCCCTCGGCTTCCCGATCGCGGTCCGTCCGGGGTTCTTCGTCTTCCTCGCCCTCGCCCTCGTCGCCTTCCGCGGTCCGATCGGACCGTGGCTCGCCGGGTCGATCGCGGTGCTGACGATCACCCACGAACTGGGCCACGCAGCGGTCGCCCGGCTGTACGGGGCCCGGGCCGAGATCGCCCTCGACATGTTCGCCGGCTACACCGCCTACGAACCGTCGCGTGAGCTGAGCGCCCGTGAGCGGGCGATGATCGCCCTCGCCGGACCGGTCGCAGAAATCCTCCCCGGGGTGCTCGCGCTGATCGCGATGGGGATCAATCCGCTCGACCGCGACGCGATCGGCTCGTCCGACATGGCGCTGGCGATCTGGCTCGCAGGCCCGGTGCTCGGCGTCGTCAACCTGCTCCCGGTGCTCCCGCTCGACGGTGGCGTGGTCGTGTCGACCGTCGCCGAATCGATCTCCCCCGCCCGCGGCCGGCGGACGATGACCTGGATCAGCGTGATCGTCACCGCCTCGACCACCGTCGGGTTGCTCGTCCGCCCCGAGCTGCGGCCGATGGCCGTGTTCACCGCTGCACTGCTCGCGTTCCAGCTGATGCTGATCCGCGCCGAGATCCATCCGGGTGAGCAGGCTGCGCCGCCGAGCCCGGGGTGGATGGCGATCAAGCGGCTGCTCGATGCCGGCGAGAACGCCAAGGCCGGACAGTACGGAGCATCACTGTTCCGCCAGGGTGGCCACGCCGATGTCGCCCTGCTCGTCGCCCGGGCGGCGACACGGCTCGGTGAGCTGACGACCGCGATGGCCTGGCTGCAGTCGGCAGCGATCGCCTCCGACGATTCGTCGGAGGTGCTCGAGTTGCTCGAGCACCACCCGGACTTCGCCGCGCTACGCGAGCACCGCGCCTTCGGTGCGTTGTATCTCGTCTTGACCAGCTGATCGGCGCCGGCCGCGAGCGGTCAGAACCCGAGGCGGGCGAACAGCTCGGTGTCGAGCGCGGCGATCGGGACGCGGACCTGTTCGGTCGAGTCGCGATCGCGGATCGTCACCGCCTCGTCCTCCAACGAGTCGAAGTCGACCGTGACGCACAGCGGGGTGCCGATCTCGTCCTGACGCCGGTAGCGCCGCCCGATCGCCTGGGTCTCGTCGTACTCGACCGAGTACCGCTCGGCGAGCCGGCGGACGATCTGCTTGGCGAGCGGGGTGAGCGTGTCCTTCTTCGACAGCGGGAGTACCGCCACCTTGTACGGCGCCAGCCGTGGGTGGAGCCGCAAGACGGTGCGCGCCTCGCCGTTGACCTCGTCCTCGTCGTAGGCGGCGAGGAGGAACGCGGCCATCGTCCGGGTCGCCCCGGCAGCAGGTTCGATCACGTACGGGACGTAGCGCTCGTTGGTCGCCTGATCGAAGTAGTCGAGCCGCTGACCGGAGTGCTCGGCGTGCTGCTTGAGGTCGTAGTCGGTGCGCTGGGCGATGCCTTCGAGCTCGCCCCATCCCCAGGGGAAGAGGAACTCGACGTCCGACGTCCCGGTCGAGTAGTGGCTCAGCTCGTCGGCGTCGTGCGGGCGGAGGCGGAGCAGTTCGCGCGGCATCCCCAACCCGACGTACCAGTCGAGCCGCTCGGCGCACCAGTACTCGTACCACTGCGGCCCGTCGGCCGGAGGGACGAAGAACTCCATCTCCATCTGCTCGAACTCGCGGGTGCGGAAGATGAAGTTCCCGGGGGTGATCTCGTTGCGGAAGCTCTTGCCGACCTGGGCGATCCCGAACGGCGGCTTCTTCCGGCTGGTCTGGAGCACGTTGGCGAAGTTGAGGAACATCCCCTGAGCGGTCTCCGGGCGGAGGTAGACCTCGGCACCGGCACCCTCGATCGGCCCGGCGAAGGTCTTGAACATCAGGTTGAACGCCCGCGCTGCGGTGAACGAGTTGGTCGCCGCGCAGTTCGGACAGACGTTCGGGTCCTCGAGGTGGTCCTCTCGGAAACGTTGCTTGCACTTCGTGCAGTCGACCAGCGGATCGGTGAAGTTGGCGAGGTGCCCACTCGCCTCCCAGACCTGCGGAGGGGACAGGATCGAGGCGTCGATCAGGACGACGTCGTCGCGCAACTGGACCATCGAGCGGACCCAGGCGTCCTTGACGTTGCGCAACATCAGTGCACCGAGCGGGCCGTAGTCGTACGACGAGCGGAAACCGCCGTAGATCTCCGCCGACGGATAGACGAATCCGCGTCGTTTGCAGAGGTTGACGATCTGTTCGAGGTCCGTCGCCGGCATAGGGCCGCCAGGGTACGTGACCGATGCGCGAGTGGCACAGGAGAAACGGCGGGCCGGTCCGGAGGACCGGATGGCTCGTCGCGATCGGTGTCCTCGCCGGATGCTCGATGCCTGCATCGGAGTCCGGGTCCGGTGGTGCCGGTGCGGCGAATGACGTCCTCGCCGCGCTCGACACCACCGACCGTCGTCACTGCCGTCCAGCCGGCATCGGCATCGGCATCGGCATCGGCATCGGCATCGTCGGTCCCGGTCGGAACGACCCCGCCGGCACCGGCATCATCGGCACCGCCGACGACAGCGCTCCTCGCCTGCGGAGCGCCGGGCGCGTTCCCCGCCGAGGCGATCGAGGTCAGCGAGCTCGGCGGCGACTTCGACGGCGACACCCTCCCCGACCGGCTGTTCGCCATCGGCCAGCCCGGCGACGGGATCCGCCGTTGGCGTCTGCGGCTCGAGCCGGGCGCCTCGGCCCGTCCGGTGAGCGAACTCGAACTCCCCGACGCCTTCGGCGACGTCCGGCTCGCAGCGCGGGTGCAACTCGATCCCGGGATCGCCTCTGCCGAGGAGGCGTTCGTGATCGTCGGCGAGGCAGCCGGCGAGGCGATGCTCGGCGTCGTCGGGACCGATCCTGCTGGTTGCCTGTTCCGCTTCGAAGACGGACTCGGCGACCTGGCGACGTTCCCGGTCGGCGGGACCACGGCCGAGGGGCGGGGCCTGCGCTGCGAGCAGGTCGACGGCGCCCAGCGCCTGTCGCGGCTGGAGGCGACCACCGACGACGGGACGACGTTCCGGACCACCGACACCCCGCTCGTGCGCTTCGACCAGTATCTGCTGGCGGAGACGATCGTCGAACGCGAGGTCGCCGCCGACGGCACAGGATTGTTCGCCTACTGGATCGCCGACTGCCCGGGCATCGCCCTCAGGTCGTCACGACCTGCAACCGGGTGAGCAGCAGCGAGGCGATCCGCCACCCCTTGGCGGTCCGCCGGTAGGTCTCGTGATAGTGGCCGAAGCCGCGCATCGTCGTGATCCCCCAGCCCTCCGGGAACCACAGGTTGTCCTCCATTGCCCAGATCCCCCGAGCGTGGTCGTCGTCGAGCAGCTCGATCTCCGCCATGTGCCCGTGATGACAGGTGATCAGCGCCTCGACCGCAGCCCGCATGAACGCCGCCACCGCCTGCCCGCCGCCCTCGCGGACGATCCCCAGCTCCGGGTCGGCACCGTTGCGGACCATCTCGCCGCTCGTGTCGAACAGCACGTCGTCGGTGAACACCTCCGACAGCCCGATCCAGTCCTTGGTGTCCATACAGCGGAAGTAACGCGCCTTCAGCTGGCGGATCTCCTCGATCGCGGCGAGCCGCTCGACCGTCTCCATCTTCGTCCCCTGCGTCTCCCTGCGTCGCCCGAGTCGGCGCGCCGGCCGGCTCAGTGCCGTTCGAACATCGCCACCGAACGTAGGCGGCGCTCGATGAAGTGCTCCAACGCAGCGGTGGCGAGATGAGCCACCTCGGCGGTGGCCGGCGTCGGCGTTTCGGCGAAGGCCTCGTTCATCCGCCCGCCGAGGATCATCCGGGTCAGCCGGAGCGCGTCGACACTGATCGCCACCCCGCGCCGGCAACCGCGGCAGAGCGCGCCGCCTTCGTCCATGTCGAACGCGACCAGCCCGGCCTCCACCCCGCAGCGGACACAGACGTCGAGCTCCGGCCGGGTGCCCTCGGCGGCGAGCAGCTTCCAGAAGAACGCCGGGACGACCAACGGTGACGGATCGGTCTCCAGCGTCCGGAGCACGCCGACGAGCATCCGGTAGAGGTGCGGCGACGGCTCGCGATCGAGCGCCAATTGGTCGATCGCCTCGACCGCAGCCAGGCCCTGGGTCAACCGGTCGAGGTCGCCGAGCAACGGTGCGATCGAGTCGATCGACTCGGCCTGGGAGACGATGTCGAGCTCGCGTCCCTCGTACATCAGCAGACTGACGTGGCTCAGCGGTTCGAGCCGGCCGCCGAAACGGCTCTTCGTCTTGCGCACACCCTTGGCGACCGCACGGACCTTGCCGTGCCCGGCGGTGAGCAAGACCACGATCCGGTCGGCTTCGCCGAGCTTGTAGGTCCTCAGCACGACCCCGGTGTCGCGGTAGAGGGTCATCTGCTGCTGGCTCGCTGCGCTCGCGTCCGGCTACTCGCTGGCGCTCCTGACGCCGGGTGGCGACGAGCCGCCAGCACCCAGGGGGCCCAACCTTCCAGCCCCACACCGGCTGGCTCGCTGCGCTCGCTGTCCGGCTACTCGCTGGCGCTCCTGACGCCGGGCGGCGACGGCCGCCAGCACCCAGGGGGCCCAACCTTCCAGCCCCACACCGGCTGGCTCGCTGCGCTCGCTGTCCGGCTACTCGCTGGCGCTCCTGACGCCGGGCGGCGACGGCCGCCAGCACCCAGGGGGCCCAACCTTCCAGCCCCACACCGGCTGGCTCGCTGCGCTCGCTGTCCGGATCGCGGTCACGTCTGGATACCGCCGAAGCGTCGTTCACGTTCCTGGAACTCGCGGATCGCGTCGGCGAGGTGATCCTTGCGGAAGTCGGGCCACAGCACCGGGGTGAACACCAGCTCGCTGTAGGCCAGCTCCCACAACAAGAAGTTGGAGATGCGGAACTCGCCGCTGGTGCGGATCACCAGGTCCGGATCGGGCATGTCGGGGAAGTAGAGGTACCGGCGGAGCAGTTTCTCGTCGACGTCCTTCTCGCGCACCCCGTCGGCAACCATCTGCCGGACGGCGTCGATGATCTCGGCCCGGCCGCCGTAGTTGAAGGCGAAGGTCAGCGTCAGCCGGCGGTTGCCGGCGGTGAGCGCGATCGACTCGTCCTGCTCGCGGATCAGCTTGCGTGGCACCCGCCAGTCGCGTCGTCCCGAGAACCGAATCCGAACGCCTTGGGCGTGCAACCCGTCGCGTCGCCGGGTGAGGATGTCGCGATTGAAGTTCATCAGGAAACGGACCTCGTCGATCGGCCGTTTCCAGTTCTCGGTGGAGAAGGCATACACCGTCAGCCAGCGCACCCCGAGCTCGAGCGCACCGTCGACGACGTCCCACAACGCCTCCTCGCCGGCAGCATGCCCCTCCGTCCGCTTCAGCCCGCGACGCTGCGCCCAGCGACCGTTGCCGTCCATCACGCACGCCACGTGGGCCGGAACACGGTCCATCTCGATGCCGTCTCGCCAGTGCGAGGGGGTTGCACTCACAGTTGGTGGACAGTATCGCCCGCCTCGGCGGACGGGCGGTATGGCAGCCGGACAGCCCCGAAGGGTGAGTCACTCGCTGCGCAGCAGCGTCGCCGGCGACGCCCGTCGGGTCGCACGCCCGGCGATCAGCGCAGCGGCGACCCCGACGACGAGGAGTGCGGCGCAGCTCAGGCCGGTCGGGACCACGCCGAGGCTGGGCCGGTCGACCGCCCCGGCGTTGCGCGCGTAGGCGTGGAACACCGTCGCCCCGGCGAGCAGACCGAGCGGGATGCCGACGATCGACGGACCGACCACCGTCGCCAGGCCCTGCCAGCCCTGGGTCCGTCTCAGCCAGCTGCGGTCGGCGCCGAGGGCCCGGAGCACACCGAACGCGCCGGGTCGGCGACGGACCCCACCGAGCAGGACACCGACCACGGTCATCGCCGCCAGAGCGCCGAGCAACCCGGCGAGCACGACCGGGACATACGCGACCCGATCGATGTTGACGATCGCCGACGGGCGGCCGACGCCGATCAGTCGGGTGACGTCACCCTCCGCCGGATCGCCTCCGAGGACGACGATCAGCGCGGCCAGCGCGTCCGCCGACGCGTCGGGTGCGACGTCGATCACCGCTGCGTTCGGTTCCGACTCCGGGGAGATCAGCTCGCGCCCGCCGCCGGTGATCACGGCCCCTTCGCCGAGCACGTCATTGCCCCCGATCCCGTGCGGGATGACCAGCCCGGTGACCTCGAACTCGGCCATCCCGCCGCTCCCGACCATCGTCAGCTGGCTGCCGACCGAGACCTGGAGCTGCTCGGCGGTGAGCCGACCGAGGGCGACGTCGTGTGGCGCGATCGGCTGGCGTCCGCTGAGCAGCACCGGCAACAGTGACCCGCGGATCGGGTCGACCGCCTCCACCGGCACCGTCACGTTGCCGACCCGGGCGGTTGTCGAGGTGTAGGCCGACAACGCCTCCACCGCCGGCTCGGCGAGCAGGCCGTCGAGCAGTCCGTCGGGCAGGCTCACGGCTCCGTTGTCGGCAACGACGTCGAAGTTCTTGCCGTACCTGGCCGGTTCGTCGATGAGTCGGAACAGGCTGACAACGAACACCAGCGTGCCGGTCAACGCCGCTACCAGCACGGCGATCCCCGAGATCCCGGCAGCCCAGCCGCGCCGCTCGGCGCGCCCGGCGGCGAACGCGAAGCGGACGCCGACGGACATCGGAGTCGTCGGGCAGGCGCGAGCCAGGCTCCCGATCGTCCTCCCCTGGCGTTCCCCGGCGAGAGCAGGCCGGAGCCGCAGCGCAGCAGCCGTGACCCAGCCGACGAGTGTCACGACAAGCCCCAGACCACCGCCGAGGAGGACGAGCCCATCCCAGCGCGGCCCGGGGGACGGCTCGAGTTGGCGGGCGAAGCCGAACGGGAACAGCCCAGAGGCAGCGAATGCTCCGGTGACCGCCAGCAGCACGCCGCCGCCGACGATCATCGCCGCCCGGGCTGCGGTGTCGGCCAGCAGTTGCCGGCGGGAGTAGCCGATCGCCGCGAGCGCGCCGAGCTCCGCGCCGCTCGGGCGGAGCTGCCGGCCGATCAGCTGGCCGAAGACCGCCACCGAGGCCAGCACGGCGAGTCCGGCGAGGATCGTCAACCCAACTGCCTGGGTGCTCGTCGCCGTACGCATCTCGTCGCTGATCGGCTCCACCGACGCGACCCCGAGCTGATCGCTGCCGTCGAGGACGTCGAGCGCGCTGCGCAGGTCGTCGAGGGTCAGGCCCGCTGCGAGATCGACCGCGATGATCGTCGACACGATCGCAATCTGCTCGTCGTCGATCAGCCGTCGGGGGAACACGGCCAGCGGACTCGGGTCTTCGAGTTGGGCGGCGCTCTCGATCACGCCGACGAGGGTCGCCGCGGTCGAGGGTCCGAACGCCTCCGGGCCGGGCGTCTCGACGAATCCTGCACCGTCGGCGAAGTCCTGGTTCAAGGTCCTCAGCGTCAGCTGGTCGCCGATCTCGACGTCGGCTGCGTCGAGCAGGGATCGAGTGGCGACGAACTCGCCGGGTGAGTTCGCATCCGGTTGCCGGCCGGCGACCAACCGGCCGCCGAACGCGGCGGCATCTCCGGCGAAGACGAGGCCGTCGATCTCGCTGTCGACGCCGGAACCGTGCGCGACCAGCACGCCGAAGACGAAGGTGACCCCGGCGATCGCGTCCACCCCGTCGACGCCGGCGATGGTCTCGGTCAATGGGCGGCCCCGCTCCTGGGTGACCTCGGCGTCGAACTCGACACCCTGGGCGGTGACGTAGCGGTCGGGGGCCGTCGCCGTCCGACGCGCCCCGGCGCCGATCGCCAGCAGGCCGCCTCCGACGATCCCGATCACGACCACGAGCGGCAGGCTGCGCGCCGCTCCTCGGCGCAGCCAGTGACGCACTCGGCATCGGACGGCGGACACGTCACCAGTCAACTCGGGTGACGACCGGTGGGCGATCCTGCCAGCACGTCAGCCGCGAGGCGGGCCACCACCACCGTTGACCAACAGATCCGCCTCCGGCCCACCCGGCGCCACTAGCGTCGAGCACCCTATGTCGACGACGGGAACCGCTGCCGGAGCGTTGTCGGCGCTGCAGCAGGTCACCGCCGCACTCCCCGGCGCCGAGGACCGGCCCGGACAACAGGCGATGACCGCCGCCGTCGCCGAGGCGATCGCCAACGGCCGCCATTTGATCGTCGAAGCGCCGACCGGTGTCGGCAAGTCGCTCGGCTACCTCGTGCCGGCGATCCGATCCGGCAAACGGGTGGTGATCACGACGGCGACCAAGGCGCTCCAGGACCAGCTGGCGACGAAGGACCTGCCGTTCCTCGACGCCCACCTCCCCCAGCCGTTCTCGTGGGCGGTGCTCAAGGGCCGCTCCAACTACCTCTGCCTGCAGCGGTTGCGCGAGCTCTCCGCCGCCGAGACCGGCCAGCTGGAGCTGGAGGAGCTGGCGGCGACGACCAAGGCGGAGATCGCCCGGCTGGCGACGTGGGCGGGCACGACCCGCACCGGTGACGCCGCCGAACTCGACTGGTCGCCGACCGATCGGGCGTGGTCGGCGGTCAGCGTCGGTTCGGAGGAGTGCCCGGGGGCGCAGCGGTGCCCGCTCGGCGGCCCGTGCTTCGCCGAGGCAGCCCGCGAGCGGGCGGCCGCGGCCGACGTGATCGTCGTCAACACCCACCTGTACGGTCTCGATGTCGCCAGCGGCGGGTTGATCCTCCCCGAGCACGACGTGGTCGTCGTCGACGAGGCCCACCAACTCGAGGACACGATGTCGGACACCGTCGGTGTCTCGATCCAACCGGGCCGGTTCGCTCGCGTCGCTGCTGCGGTGCGCCGGGTGATCGACGACCCGCAGCTGACCGCCGGGCTCGCCGACTGCGCGACGGCGGTGCGCGACGTGCTCGGCGGCCAGGTCGGTGACCGGCTGCCGCGACCGCTCCCGGCTGCCGTGGCGGAGCTGCTGACCACCGGACGGCTGCGCTGCAACGCTGCGCTCGACGCACTGCGCAAGATCGACACGACCGTCGAGGACGCCAAGCAACGGGTGCTCCGGGCCCAGTCGCTGCTCAACCGGCTGGCCGACTCGCTCGACGCGGCGATGGGGTTCGGGGAGAGCTCGGTCGCCTACGTCGCCGGCTCCCCGGAGCACCCGCGGTTGGAGGTCGCTCCGCTCGACGTCGGGCCGGTGCTCGCCTCCGGGATCTGGTCGAAGCGGACGGCGGTGCTGACCAGCGCGACGATCCCGCTCTCGCTCGCCGAACGGGTCGGGCTCCCCGCCGGGCAGTTCGACGCGCTGCACGTCGACAGCCCGTTCGACTACCCGACCAACGGTTTGCTGTACTGCGCGCTGCATCTGCCCGACCCGCGCCACCCGAGCTTCGCCGCCGCCACCCACGACGAGCTCGCCGCCCTGATCCTCGCCGCCGGCGGCCGGACGTTGGCGTTGTTCACCAGCTGGAAGGCGATGGACGCAGCTGCGACGGCGGTGCGCGAGCGTGTGCCGTTTCGCGTCCTGACCCAGCGCGACCTGCCGAAGACGGCACTGGTCCGGGCGTTCAGCGACGACGAGTCGGCGTGTATCTTCGCCACCGCCGGGTTCTTCCAGGGGGTCGACATCCCCGGGAGGACGCTCTCGCTGGTGACGATCGACCGGATCCCGTTCCCTCGACCCGACGACCCGCTGCTCGCCGCCCGGCGGGAACGGCTCGGCGGCGAGGCGTTCCGCCTGATCGACCTGCCGCGGGCGACGATGCTCCTCGCCCAGGCCACCGGCCGGCTGATCCGTACCTCACAGGATCGCGGCGTCGTCGCCGTGTTCGACCCGCGACTGGGCAAGGCCGGCTACCGCTGGGAGATCGTCAGGGCACTGCCGCCGATGCGACGCACCCGTCACCGAGCCGATGCCGAGGCGTTCCTCCACCAGATCACGACCGAGTGACCGAGGCGACGGCGGCGGAGCTCGTGGCCCCGCCCCGCCGAGCGCTCACGCG
Organism: uncultured Actinomycetes bacterium; assembly: GCA_963754705.1. Taxonomy (GTDB): domain Bacteria; phylum Actinomycetota; class Acidimicrobiia; order Acidimicrobiales; family Ilumatobacteraceae; genus JAWKHV01. The sequence continues at coordinate 323,378 of CAVWGZ010000004.1, forward strand.
AGCAGGTGATTGACGGTGATCTCCAGCCGGCGGTTGGCCGCCTTGCCCGCCGGGGTCGAGTTGTCGGCGATCGGTTCCGTCTCGCCCTTCGCCGCCGAGGTCATCCGGCTCGGGTCGATCCCGTGGTCGACGAGGTAGGCGACGAAGGCATCGGCGCGGCGCTGGGACAGGGCCAGGTTGTCGGCATCGCTGCCGTCGGAGTCGGTATGACCCTCGACGTCGATCGTCACCTTCGGATAGAGGCTCATCAACGACACCGCCAGGTCGAGGGTGAGCTGCGCCTCGGCGCTGAAGTCCGATCGCCCGGGGGCGAACAGGAACGAGGTGTTGACGTACAGCGGCGCCTCGTCCGGGCGGGGCGCAGTCGGGTCGATGACGTAGGCGACGGTGACGTTGCCGGCGCCGACGACGGCCTCGGCGCGAGTGGCGATCGTGTCTGCGGTGGCCTGGTCGGGAACCCGACCGAGCAGCGTCACCGCTCCGTCGGCGTACTCCGCCCAGCGGACGAGCTCGCCGCTCGGCTCGGCCGGGATGACCGTCGTCGGGACGGCAACGGCGGTGGTCGTCGGCGCAGCCGTGGTCGAGGTCGTCGTCGACGCAGCCGATGTCGACGTCGACGCCTCGCCGCCGGAGGCGACGGCGGTGGTCGGCGCAGCGGTGGTCGGCGTCGCAGTGGTCGGCGCCAGGCTCGATGACGTCGTCGCCGGGGTCACCGGCGGGTCGCTCGCCGGAGCGAGGGTGGGGGCGGCGGCCACGGTCGTCGCCGCCGACGTCGTCACGTTGTCATCGCCGGACCCGGCGATCGCCGCGGCGATGCCGCCGCCGACCGCGAGCACGGCCACGACCGCCCCGATGATCAGCCATCGCCGACCGCCTGAGCCGCCGGCGGGCTTCTCGGCGTTGATGTCGGCCGATGCCAGCTGGGCAGCGACGTGGTACACCCAGTCCTGTTGACCATCGCCCGAGGGCCCCGTGTCTGCCATGCCCGTCACCTCACTGAACGCGTCCCGTGTCCGCCGACGTGCTCAGCGTAGGGGAAACGGCACCGATCAGGCCTGCAGGCGATACCCAATCCCTCTGACGGTGACGATCAGGCGCGGATCTTCCGGCTGGTCCTCGACCTTCACCCGCAACCGGCGGACGTGGGCATCGACCAGCCGGCTGTCGCCGAGGTACTCGTAGCCCCACACCCGCTCGAGCAGCTGATCGCGGGAGAGCACGATCCCGGCATGGTCAGCGAACTCGCACAGCAGTCGGAACTCGGTCTTGGTCAGGCTCAACGGCACGCCGGCCTTGAGCACCAGGCCCTGTTCGCGTCTCACTTCGACGTCGCCGAGCATCGTCGGGCGTGGAACCGGTGCAGCCGGTGACTCGTGCAGTTGGACCCGGCGGAGGTGGGCACGGATCCGGGCGGCGAGTTCCTTCGGCACGACCGGCTTGGTGACGTAGTCGTCCGCCCCGGCCTCGAGCCCGGCGACCATGTCATAGGTGTCGGCCTGGGCCGTGACCATGATGATCGGGACGATCGAGTTGGCCCGGATCGTCCGGCACACGTCGAACCCGGAGATGTCCGGCAAGCGGAGGTCGAGGAGCACCAGGTCGGGCTCGTTGGCCTCGAACATCACCAGCCCGGTGCGTCCGTCGGGCGCCTCGCGCACCTCGTAGCCCTCGTCCTCCAGCGCCAATCCGAGCGCCAGACGGATCGCATCGTCGTCCTCGATGAACAGCAGTGAATGCATTCGGTGGGGTCCTTTGGGGAGGTCGGATCGGCGACGGTTTTTGTTACCGAAAGCGCGGCAGAGCGGGTGGTCCATCGTCACAAACGATCCGCAACAATGGCAACTGTTCACGCTGCCCCGGTGAGGTACCTTCCTCCCCCTGGTACCTCACCGGACAGCGGGATCCACTTGGGGAAGTGGCCCGACTCGGTGCCGGTGCACTGCGGTCAGTTCGTTCACTGGAGCAGCTCGCCCGATGCCGCCTGAGTCGCGTTCGCCGACGCTGATCGCGACGCCCCGAAGCCTATCGAGCCACACCCCGGCACGGGGCGATGCCCGATTGCCGGCCGCCCCGGAGCACACTGACGTGATGTTCGGACGCGCCCCCTCCACCGGCAGACGTGCCGTCGGTCTGCGCGCCCGGGTCACGTTCTTCTTCTCCGTCACCGGGCTGGTCGCCGCCCTCGGTCTCGCCTCGGTCACCTACTTCGTCACCCGCAGCTACCTGCTCGACCAGCGGCGCGACGTCGCCGAGATCCAGACGGTGAACAACGCCCGGCTGGTACGCGACTCGCTGCGCCGCCCCGGGGCGGCACAGACCCGCGAGGACCTGATCGACTCCGTCCGCACCGACGCCCAGGGATACGCGGTGCTCCACATCGACGCCGGCGATCAGCGGTTCGGCACCGACACCGTCGGCCTCGCGTTGGAGGATCTTCCGCCGCACCTCCGCCAGGCAGTCGGCGCGGGGAGCAGCGGGTACGAGTACTTCACCCTCGGCGACGACCCGTACCTGGCGTACGGCGTGTCGCTCGCCGACCCCGCTGCGCAGTACTACGAAGCGTTCCCGCTGACGACGATCGAGCGCGACCTGCGGGTCATCGCCACCGCCTTGGCGATCGGCGCGGCGAGCACTGCCCTGCTGTCAGCTGCGCTCGGGTGGTGGGCCAGCCGACGGCTGCTCCGGCCCGTCTCGCGCGTCGCCGACGCAGCGACCGAGCTCGCCTCCGGCGGGCTCGACACCAGGCTCCCGCCCGATCCCGATCCCGACCTCGACCGGCTCTCGTCCTCGTTCAACGAGATGGCCGATGCGGTCCAGGCCCGGATCCAGCGCGAGGCGCGATTCGCCTCCGACGTCTCCCACGAGCTGCGCTCGCCGATCACCGCCCTGACCGCCGCGGTGGAGGTGATGGACGCCCGCCGGGCCGACATCCCGGCGCGCAGCCAGCAGGCGCTCGATGTCGTCGTCAACCAGGTCCGCCGATTCGACCAGATGGTCCTCGACCTGCTCGAGCTCTCCCGTCTCGACGCCGGGGTCGCCGAGCTCAACCGGGAAGAGCTCGTCCTCGATGAGATGGTCCGCCGGATCGCCACCCGTCACGGCTATGCCGACGTCCCGATCGAGGTCGGCCCGGGTGCGGACGTGCCCGTTCCGGTCGACAAACGCCGCTTGGAACGGATCGTCGCCAACCTGCTCGACAACGCCCGGCAACACGCCGACGGGCCGACCAGGGTGACCGTGAGCGTCTCGCGGGTCGCCAGCGAGCGGGCGATCGACCTCGCCGTGGAGGACAGCGGGCCGGGTGTGGCGTTGAGCGAACGGACCCGGATCTTCGAGCGCTACGCCCGCGGCACCGCCTCGCGCAGCCGGGTCGGCACCGGGCTCGGCCTCGCCCTCGTGCTCGAACACGCCCAGGCCCACGGCGGTCGGGCATGGGTCGAGGATCGCACCGGTGGCGGCTCGCGCTTCGTCGTCCGTTTCCCGCTGGCGCCCTCATGAGACGCCGCCTGCTGGTCCTCGCCATCCTCCCCCTGCTGGCCGTGGCGATCGTCGCCTGTGGAGTGCCGGGAGACGACGGGTTCCGCCCGTTGGACAACGCCGACATCGCCGAGCTGCGGGCCTCGACCACGACGACGACCACGACCACGACGATGCCGACGACGACGACCGTTCCGGCGACGACGACCTCCGCGGTCGAGCTCTCGACGACCGTCGCCGAGACGACCACGACGCTGCCGACCGAGCTGGTCGACTTCTACTTCGTCACCTCCGGCGACCAACTCGATCGGCTCGCCTATCCGCTCGCCGTCGATCCGTCGGCCGACCAGGTACTCAACGTGCTCGCCGGCGGGCTGGTGCCGTTCGGCACGCTCGGGGCGACGATGCGCACGGCGATCCCTTCCGGAGCGATGTTCAGCCTGACCTCGACCTCCGAAGGAACGGCGACGATCGACCTGCCGTCGAGCAGCCTGACGTCCAACCCGGCAGACCTGAAGCTCGAGTTCGCCCAGATCGTGCTCACCTTGCTCAATCAACTGCCGGGCGTCGGCCGGCTGACGTTCACCGTCGACGGCGTCCCGGCTGCCATCGAGAACGGCGCCGGCGCTCAGATCCCCGCCGGCGGCACCGTCTCGATCGACGACTACGTCGACCTCGTCGTCCAGCGATAGGGCAAGGTCAAAGCGGCGGGCTGCGCACCTCTTGGATGTCGGCCTTGATGTCGACGGACTGGCCCGGCTCGAGCCGGATGAAGTTGGGCGGCAACTTGAGCAGCTTGGCCGTCGCCGCTGCCGTCAACTGGCCGAGCATCGACGGGAGGATCTCGTTGAACGTCGTCAGCTTGACGTCCACCGGCCGGCTGCCGCTGTTCTTCAGCCGACGGCCGTGGCTGCCGTAGAAGTTGGTGCCGTCGTTGCGTGTCTTTTCGTACTTCCAGTCGGTGGCGAACACACGCATCTGGCCATCTGCGACCGTGATCGTTTCCTGACCGAGATTGCCGTCAGGACGACCGACCGCAGCCCACATGTTGTCGGCCCTCCAGTAGTCGAGTTTGCTTGCCATCTCAACCCCCACGGCGTGAGAAACCCCCCGGGATGATTTCAGCCAGACGGGGCGCGATCGAGATTCGCACCCACGCTTCACCCGTCGGGGTGAAGGCGGCCGTTGGGGGTCGCTAGTACAGCCGCTCGACGCGATCGGGGCGGCGTTGCCAGTCCTTGTCGACCTTGACGAACAGCTCGAGGTGGGTGCCGGCGGGGAGTTGGGCTCGGGCGCGAGCGCCGGCCTGCTTGAGGATCTCGCCGCCCTTGCCGATCACCATCCCTTTCTGGCTCTCGCGCTCGACGAGGATCTCGACGCGTACCCGCATCCCGTCGTGCTCGGAGACGCGGGTGGCGATCGAGTACGGCAGTTCGTCGTGGGTCACCGCCAGCAGCTGCTCGCGTACCAGCTCGGCGATCCAGTGCTCGTCGTCGCGGTCGCTGAGCATCCCCTCGGGGAAGTACATCGGACCCTCCGGCATCCGTTCGACGAGATGGTCGACGAGCGCCTCGAGCCCCTCTCCGGTGCGCCCCGAGACCGGGAACCAGGCGGTCGCCGGCAGTTCGGCGGAGGCGGCCAGCTGGGCGACGAGCTTCGTCGGCGGTACCCGATCGATCTTGTTGACGACGACGACGAAGCCCGGCGGAAGTCGCTCGGCGACCCATCGGTCACCCCCACCGAACGGGGCGGTGGCATCGATCACGAGGCAGGCGACGTCGATCTCGTCGAGCGATTCGATCGCCGCCGCGTTGACCCGCTCGCCGAGCGCGCTGACTGGTTTGTGCAGCCCCGGGGTGTCGACGAAGACCACCTGGGCGCCGGGACGGTTGAGCACGCCGCGCACCGGCACCCTCGTCGTCTGCGGCTTGTCGGAGACGATGCTCAACTTCGTCCCGCAGATCCGATTGAGCAGCGTCGACTTGCCCACGTTCGGACGGCCGGCGAGCGTGACGAACCCGCTGCGCATCTCCATCGGCGCGCTCAGGCGTCGATCTCGGTGCTCGCTGCGCGACCTTCGCCCTTGGAATGACCCCATTCGGCGATCACCGACACCCTGACGCGGGTGATCCGCCGGCCTTCGACCTGCTCGGCGGCGAACCGCCAGCCGTCGAGCTCGATCGATTCGCCCGGCACCGGGACATGCCCGAGGGTGCCGAAGACGAACCCGGCAACCGTGTCCCAGTCCTCGTCCGGGAGCTCGATGTCGAGCAGGTCGCCGAGATCGCTGACGCCCATCGCCCCATCGACGAGGTAGTCCCCGTCGGCGAGTCGTTGAACCTCGGCTTCCTCGTTGTCGTACTCGTCGATGATCTCCCCGACGAGCTCTTCGAGGCAGTCCTCGAGGGTCACCAGACCGGAGATCGCCCCGTACTCGTCGACGACGATCGCGAGGTGGAACTTGCGCTCCTGCATCTCACGCATCAGCTGGGCGACCGGCTTGTTCTCCGGGATGAAGTGGACCTGACGAGCGATCTCGCCGACGAGCGTCATCCCGCCGCCGGCTCGTTCGGACTTGATCAGGTCCTTGGTGTACGTCAGGCCGACGACGTCCTGGCGTTCCCCGCTGGCGAGTACCGGCAATCTGCTGTAACCGTGCTCGATCGCCGTGTCGAGCGCGCTGGTGATCGTCTGATCCGGCCGGACGACGATCATGTCCGGGCGGGGAACCATGATCTCGCGAGCGACGGTGTCGCCGAACTCGATGATCGATTCGATCAGCTCGCGCTCGCGCTCTTCGATCACCTCGTCCTCGGCGGCAGCTTCGACGATCCCGAGCAACTCCTGCTCGGAGACGAACGGACCCTGCTCCAATCCCTTGCCGGGGATGATCACGTTGGTGAACGAGATCAACCCCTTCGACATCCAACGCAACGGCGGGAACGTCGCCAGCCGGCGCGTCGGGCGGGCGGTGACCAGCGCCGCCCGCTCGGCATGGAGCACGGCGTAGGTCTTCGGCACGGCCTCGGCGAGGACGAAGAACACGATCACGTTGAGGACCACGCCGGCGACGACACCGATCGGGCCGAACAGCCGACCGGCGACGATTCCGGTCAGCGTCGCCTGCAACGTCTGGCAGCTGTTCACCGTGAGCAGCACCGGGTTGACCCATCGCTCGGGATGGAGCACGAGCTCGAGCAACGCCTTGCCCGCCGGATGTCCTCGATCGGCGAGCGCGGTCGCCTTCGGCTTGGTCATCCGCGACAACGACATCTCGGCGACGGCCAGGAAGATCAGGATCAGCAACAGGAAGAAGATCGCGAGGAGCATCCCCAACTCGGGACCTCCAAGACTGGCGGCGATCATTCCGGGTGCTCCTGACGGAATCCGGCCGGGCTCGGCCCGGCCCAGTGGAATCGTTCGAGCAGCTCACGCTCGCGGGCGCGCATCGCCTCACGCTCGTCGGGCTCGGCGTGATCCCAGCCGAGCACGTGGAGCACCCCGTGGACGACGAGCAGGGCCAGTTCGTCGTCGACCTCGCCGGCGTGGGTCGGAGCCTGGGCGGCGGCGATCTCGGGGCAGACGATCACGTCGCCGAGCAGCAACGGCAGCTCGCCGACGTCGACCGGGGCACGGTCCGGGCCACGACTGGCGGCGCCGGGGGCAGCCCACACCTCGATGTCAGGGACGTCGATCGGGAAGGCGAGGACGTCGGTCGGGCCGGGCTTGGCGAGGTACTCGGCGTTGAGCTCGGCGATCACCGATGCGTCGACGAACAGCAGCGACAGCTCTGCTGCACCGCGCACGCCCTCGGCGGCGAGCACCTGCTCGGCGAGGGTCCGCCAGCGAACGAGGTCGAGTGCGACCACGTGCTGCTCGTCCGCGCAGAACACTTCGGGTTCGCCCTCCCCGCCGATCCGCCGGCGCCGGGAGAGCGTCGGTCGTCCGCCCTCAGCCACGGCCGGACTCGGCAGCGGCCCGCTCATAGGCAGTGACGATGTCGGCGACGATCCGGTGGCGCACGACGTCGGCCTGTCCGAGATGGACGAAGCTCAATCCGTCGATCCCGCTGAGTGTCCGCTCGAGGTTGACCAATCCGCTTCGTCCGCCGGCGATGTCGACCTGGGTGGTGTCGCCGGTGACGACCACCTTCGAGCCGAATCCGATCCGGGTGAGAAACATCTTCATCTGCTCCGGGGTCGTGTTCTGCGCCTCGTCGAGGATGATGAAGCTGTTGTTGAGGGTACGCCCGCGCATGAACGCCAGCGGGGCGACCTCGACCGCCTGCCGCTCGAGCAGCTTCTGGGCGCCGTCGGGCTCGACCATGTCGTACAGCGCGTCGAACAACGGTCGCAGATACGGGTCGATCTTCGCCATCAGGTCACCGGGGAGGAAGCCCAGCCGCTCCCCCGCCTCCACCGCCGGCCGGGTGAGGATGATCCGTTGCACCTGCTTCGCCTGCAGCGCCTGCACTGCGGTCGCCACCGCCAACCAGCTCTTGCCGGTCCCCGCCGGCCCGAGCCCGAAGGTGATCACGTTGTTGCGGATCGCGTCGACGTAGCGCTTCTGGCCGGCGGTCTTCGGCCGCACGGCCTTGCCCCGCGTGCCGCGCAACACCTCGTCGGTGAGCACCTCGCTCGGCCGCTCGTCACGGCGGAGCATCTCGATCGAGCGGCGGAGACTGGCCTCGTCGAGGTGCTGACCGTTGAGCAGCAGCGCGATCAGCTCGTCGAACAGTCGGCCGACGAGCAGCGCGTCGGGTCCGTCGATCGTGATCTCGTTCCCACGGACGCGGATGTCGGTCGCCCGGAACGCGTCCTCGATCTGCCGGAGATGGGCGTCACGCGGCCCGACGAGCGGACTCATCAGGTGGTTCGCGGGTACCACGACGTTGGTCGTGCTCCCGGCGGTGGGTTCGGCGTCGGCGGCGCGCGTGGCGCTCATGCGGCTCCATGGTCGGCGAATGGTCTGGCCCACGGTAGCGGCCCTCATGGTGCTTGGGGACGCCGGTCGATCGAGCGGGGGGCATTCCGACTCAAAGCCTCGGATGCGGCTTCCGATCGAAAGAAAGTTCTGACAAAGTCAACACACTTCGTGAGCGGTCGCCCGCACAACGTCAAGATACGAAATCATCAGTTGAACCCCCGATTTGCCACGGAAAACGAGCCGATGCCACCACCAAACGATCGATCAGCGAGCAGGTCAGCACGATGATCCTCGATCGGCACATACCGGCGGCGTTGCTCCGGCCCCGACGCGACAGCCGTCTGTGGACCGATCGCACGCTCGGCGCGATTCCGGCTGCGCTGCTCGCCGCCGGCTTCCTCGCCACCACCGTCAGCGCGCTGCGGAACGATCCAGTGGCCACCGCCCGGTTCGAACTGCTCGGCTGCCTCGCCCTGCTCGCCGGACTCGGCACCGCCCACCTCGTCCATCGAGCGTCGTCGCGCTTGATCGCGCCGACGATCGTCGTCGTCGCGCTCTACGGCATCGTCCGGGCGATCGACCTCGACCAGATCCGTTCCGGCCGACCGGTCACGGCCGGGCCGCCCGCCACCGGCGGGGTCGTCGCCGTGCTGACCGCCGCCCTCGCGGTCGGCCTGGTCGCCACCCTCGTCGGCTTCGTCCGAGTCCGCCGGGGCCACGTCGTGCGCAGCATCGTCGCAGACACGACGATCGTCACCCTCGCCGGCTGGGTGCTGACCTGGGTCTTGATCGTCCGTCCGATGATCGAGCTCGACGGCTCGCTCGGGTGGGCGACGGTGGTCCGCGCCTCGCTCCACGTCATCACTCTGCCGATCTGCTTCCTGCTGATCCTGCTCGTGTTCTCCGGTCGGCGGCACGTCCCTGCGGTGTGGCTGATTGCGCTCGGACTCGGCACCGCCGTGGTCGGCGGCTGGTTCGACGGGCTCGCCCAGGCCGGCTGGTTCGACCTCCAGCGGCACGAGATCGCCGCCATCCACGTCCTCGCCCTGTTCATCGGCGCCGCTGCGTTCTCGCACCGCAGCATCGGTCGGATCGCCGACCAGCTGCCCCACCATCGCTCGCACTCCCCGGCCACCCGGATCATGCTCACCGTCGCCTGCCTGCCGGTGCCGGCGTTGATGCTCGTCCTGTTCGACCCGTCCGGCGCAGCCGATCGGTTGGTGCGGACGCTCTCGCTGATCGCGCTGACGATGGCGATCACCTTCCGGGTCGCCGACTCGATCCATTCGAACAACGTCGCCCACCAGCGGCTGCTCCGTCAGGCGCAGCAGGACACGCTGACCAGCCTGCCGAACCGGACGATGCTCGGCGCCCGGATCAGCGACGCGCTGGCGACCGCGTTGAACACCGGCAGCCGACCGACGCTGCTGTTCATCGGGCTCGACCGGTTCAAGAACATCAACGACAGCCTGGGTCACGACGTCGGCGACGAGGTCCTGCGGCTCGTCGCCCGCCGGCTGAACACCGCGATGCCGAGCCATGCCCACGTCGCCCGGATCGCCGGCGACGAGTTCGTCGTCCTCGATCCGACCATCCGCAGCGTGCACGAGGCCAACTCGCTCGCCGCCCGGGCGCTGAGCCTGTTCCGCGAACCGCTCCACGTCGGCGCCGGCGACATGTACGTGATGGCCTCGATCGGCGTCGCCGTCGCCAACCCGGCGTCGACCAACGCCCAGGAACTGCAGCGCAACGCCGACACCGCGATGTGCCGGGCGAAGGAGTCCGGCGGCAACGCGTTCCAGATGTTCGACGAGGCGATGTACGAGCGGGTGTTCCACCGGCTCGAGATCGAGAGCGGTCTCCACCGCGCCCTCGAGCGGCGCGAGCTGCAGCTCTACTACCAGCCGATTCTCGACCTCGTCTCGGGCGAGGTGACCGGGTTCGAGGCCCTGATGCGCTGGCAGATGGCCGACGGTCGGATCGTCTCGCCCGCCGAGTTCATCCCCGTCGCCGAGGACACCGGGCTGATCATCGGGATCGGCAACTGGGCCCTGCTCGAAGCGCTGACCCAGCTGCGGACCTGGATCGACGAAGGCGTCTGCACCCCGACGACGACGATGTCGGTCAACGTCTCGCCCCGTCAGCTGCGCGATCCGAGCCTGATCTCGGCGGTCAACGAGGCGCTGCGCCGCTCGCAGGTGCCACCCCGCAACGTCTGGCTGGAGGTCACCGAGAGCGTGATGATCGCCGAGCCGGACCAGGCCCTGGCTGCGTTGCGCCGCCTGCGTTCGCTCGACGTCCGCCTGGCGATCGACGACTTCGGCACCGGCTATTCGTCGCTCAGCCTGCTGCGCAAGTTCCCGCTGCAGCGGATCAAGATCGACCGGTCGTTCATCTCCGGGATGACCGACGACGAGAACGCTCACTCGCTGGTCAGGACGATCGTGGCGATGGCCGCGTCGCTCAACCTCGACCTCGTCGCCGAGGGCCTCGAAGAGCCGCGACCAGCTGCGTGCGTTGACGGCGATGGGCTGCCGCACCGCCCAGGGATTCCTGCTCTCGTCACCGGTCACTGCGGCGTCGATGCGAGCGACGGTCGTCGGTCTGCAGACCGCCGGGCTGTGGACCGGCGGCCTGCAGCTCTCCTGGCCGGAGGACTGAGCCAGCAGCGACCGTTCTGGCGGCGGTTCGGGAGGCGCGTGGCAAGATGTCCGCTCCCCGAGCGAGCGATACGGAGCGATCTTGAACGAGGACGTCGAGACCCGCCATGGTTGGTTGTCCGGCGAGGACATCGAGACGATGCGTGGGCGGATGCCGATCGTCTACGTCGAGGCGGTGCCGGTGCGGGTCGATGGCACGGGGACGATCACCCACGTCGGTCTGCTGCTGCGGGCGATGCCGGACGGCTCGATCAGTCGGGCAATCGTCTCCGGTCGGATCCTGTTCAACGAGCGGATCCGCGACTGCCTGATCCGCAACCTGGAAAAGGACCTCGGACCGATCGCCCTCCCCCGGGTACCGCCGAGCCCGGCACCGTTCACCGTCGCCGAGTACTTCCCCGACCCGACGGTCTCGGGGTTCCACGATCCCCGCCAGCACGCCGTCAGCCTGGTGTTCCTGGTCCCGATCGACGGCGACTGCCGGCCCTCTCAGGAGGCGCTCGACCTCGCCTGGCTGACCCCGGAGGAAGTCGCCCGGGCCGAGATCCGAGCGGAGATGACCAGCGGTCACGACCGCCTCGTGCGCACCGCCCTGGCTCACGCCGGCTGTCTCGTCTGAGTCGATGAGCAGGTACGTCACCCTCGGGGCTGCACAGCTCGGACCGATCGCTCGCGGTGAGTCCCGTGAACAGGTCGTCGAGCGGCTGCTCGCCCTGCTCCACCAGGCCCACGCCCAGGGCGTCGAGCTGGTCGTCTACCCCGAGTTGGCGCTGACGACGTTCTTTCCTCGTTGGTGGAACGAGGACCGCGCCGCAGCCGACGAGTGGTTCGAGACCGAGATGCCCGGCGCCGCGACCAAGCCGCTGTTCGACGAGGCCCGCGCCCTCGGGATCGGGTTCTGCCTCGGCTACGCCGAGCTCACCCCGCCGGACGAGACCGGTGCGGTCAAGCACTACAACACCCAGATCCTGGTCGAGCGCGACGGATCGGTCGTGGCCAAGTACCGCAAGGTCCACATTCCCGGCCACGAGGCGCACGAGCCGTGGCGAGCGTTCCAACACCTCGAGCGGTACTACTTCGACCCGTCCGACGAAGGGTTCGGGGTCTGGCGGGCGTTCGGCGGGATCGTCGGGATGATGATCTGCAACGACCGGCGCTGGCCGGAGACGTATCGGGTGATGGGTCTGCAGGGCGTCGAGGTGATCCTCTGCGGCTACAACACCCCGATCCACTACGCGCCCGACCCGAGCCAGGACATCCTCGCAGGGGTTCCACAATGCGCTGGTGATGCAGGCCGGCGCCTACCAGAACGGCACCTGGGTCGTCGGCGTGGCCAAGGGCGGCAACGAGGAAGGGGTCGAGTCGCTCGGTCAGACGATGATCGTCGCTCCCTCCGGCCAGATCGTCGCCCAGGCCCTGTCCAACGCCGACGAGCTGATCGTCGCCCGCTGCGACCTCGACTGGTGCGCCAGGTACAAGGGCACGCTGTTCGACTTCGAGCGCTACCGCCGCCCCGAGCTGTACACCCTGATCACCAGCCAGCGCGGCGTGGTCCCCCCGCCGTGACCCGGCCCCGGCGTTCCCGTTCGCGACACAACGTTCACACCGTTTCCCGGGCCGCAACCGGCCCGGTCGCTTGACAAAATGTAAAATCGTCCACGCCGCCGATCGAGGAGGTCGTGATGACGATCGAAGAGTCACTGCCTACCGGCACCGAGGACGGGGTCGGCCAGGTCGCGTTCCGGCTGAACGGTGCGGAGGTAGCGGTGCGCGCCGATCATCCCCATCTCCTCGCCGCGCTGCGCGAGGAACTCGACGTGACCTCGGTCAAGGACGGCTGCTCGCCCTCCGGCCAGTGTGGCTGCTGCACGGTGATGATCGACGGCAAGGTCCAGATCTCGTGCACGTACGCAACCGCCAAGGTCGCCGGTCGGGAGGTGATCACCCTCGACGGGATCGGTGAGCAGGAGCGGACCACCTGGTCGAATGCGTTCGCCGCCTGTGGAGGGCTGCAGTGCGGGTTCTGCATCCCCGGGATCGTGATGCGGGCCAAGGCGCAGGTCGACAAGAAGGGCGCGGACCTGACCCGCGAGGACATGTCCCGTCACCTCGGCGCGCACCTCTGCCGATGCACCGGATACGTCAAGGTGCTCGACGCGATCGAGGCCGTCGCCCTCGGCAAGGACCTCCGACCGGCCGCCAACGGTGGGATCGGCTCGAGCGGCGCGAAGTACGAGGCGGCCGAGCTGACCCTCGGCGACCGCGGCTACGTCGACGACATCCGGGTCCCCGGGATGCTCCACGCTGCGCTCGTGTTCACCGAGCACGCCCGCGCCGAGATCACCTCGATCGACCCGGCCGGCGCGCTCGCCGCAGCCGGCGTGGTCGCCGTCTACACCGCCGACGACATCCCTGGTGAACTGCGGGTCGGGATCATCCACCAGGACTGGCCGGTGATGATCCCCGTCGGCGGACGGACCTCGTACCTCGGCGACGTCACTCGCCATCGTCGTCGCCGAGACCCGCCGACAAGCCCGGGCGGGCGACCGAACTGGTCGAGGTCGGCTACGAGGTCCACCGACCGATCACCGACCCGGCAGCGGCGATCGAGGACACCGAGATCGCCGTGTGGGGGCCGAACGACAACGTCCTGTCAGCGTCTCCGACGTACGCCCGCGGCGACGTCGAGGCAGCATTGGCGGCGAGCGCCCACGTGGTCGAGCGAGCGGTTCCAGACCCAACGGATCGAGCACGCCTTCCTCGAACCGGAGAGCACCCTCGCCGTCGTCCGCGACGACGGCGGGCTGCACGTGTACTCCGGCGGGCAGGGGGTGTGGGACGACCGCAACCAGATCGCCTCGACGCTCGGCCTCGGCCACGACCGGGTCAGCGTCGAGCTCGTCTCCAACGGCGGCGCGTTCGGCGGCAAGGAGGACATGTCCAACCAGGCCCACGCCGCGCTCGCCGCCTGGCTGCTGCAGCGACCGGTGAAGTGCACCCTGTCGCGCGAGGAGTCGCTTCCGGATGCACGCCAAGCGGCATCCGATCCAGCTCGACTACACCGCTCGGATGCGACGCCGAGGGCAAGCTCACCGCCTTGCGGGTGCGGGTGATCGGCGACTCCGGGTCCTACGCCAGCGTCGGGATGAAGGTGCTCGAACGCGCCGCCGGCCATGCCAGCGGGCCCTACCGGGTGGCAGACGATCGACGTCGAGGCGATCGCGGCGCGGACCAACAACCCGGTCTGCGGGGCGTTCCGCGGCTTCGGCGCCAACCAGGCCCAGTTCGCGATGGAGGGGTGTATCGACCGGCTCGCCGAGCAGGTCGGCATCAGCGGCTGGGAGATCCGCAAGCGCAACGTGATCCGTCCCGGCGACGTGTGGGGACCCGGCCAGATGATGGACGACGGCTGCCTCGGCGCCGAGGCCTGCCTCGACGCGGTCAAGCCGCACTACGACGCCGCCGTCGCTGCCGGCAAGGCGGTCGGGCTCGGCCTCGGGCTCAAGAACTCCGGGCTCGGCAACGGGTTCAAGGAGATCGCCAAGGCGGTCGTCCACTTCCGCGCCGACGGGATCGTCGAGGTCCGGCACTGCTGGACCGAGATGGGCCAGGGCGTGCACACCGTCGCGCTCCAGGTGGCGGTCGAGGAACTCGGCATCGACCCGGACCGGATCCGGGTCATCGTCGACACCACCCGTGAGCTCGGCGCCGGCCAGACCACCGGATCGCGCGGCACGCTGATGGGTGCCGGATCGGTGAAGGCGGCCTGCGAGGCGGCCCTCGCCGACGGTTGCGCAGGTCGGCGTCGACTACGAGGGCGAGTACCGCGTCGACTGGACGACCAAGCTCGGGACCGGTGTCGAGCACCCGATCATCCACTCGACGTTCGGCTACGCCGCCCAGCTGGTCGTCGTCGACCGCGACACGGGCGACGATCGAACGCGTCGTCGCCGTCCACGACGTCGGCAGGGCGGTCAACCCGTTGCTGTGCGACGGCCAGATCGAGGGCTCGGTCCACATGGGGCTCGGCTACGCCCTGACCGAGGACTTCCCGCACGACGGAGACCGGTTTCCCGACGCACCACGACGCTGCGGCAGCCTCGACATCATCCGACCCAAGGACATGCCCCGGTCGAGGTGATCCTCGTCGAGTCGCCCCAGCCCGACGCCCCCTACGGGATCAAGGGGGTCGGCGAGATCGGCCTCGTCCCGACCGCCGGCGCGGTCGCCGCAGCCCTCCACGATCTCGACGGCGTCTGGCGCACGAGCTGCCGATGCGTGACCGAGTGCGGCCGCGCCGGCAACGACGTGGACGTGCGGCGCGACCGACCCCCGGGACTGGTCTGCGCCCACCATCACCTGTACTCGGCGCTGGCCCGCGGGATGCCGTCGCCGCCGAAGCAGCCGAGCACGCTTCCTCGAGATCCTCGAGCAGGTCTGGTGGCGGCTCGACACCGCGCTCGACCTCGAGATGCTCGCACTGGTCGGCGATGCTCGGCGCGCTCGAGGCGCTCGAGTGCGGGACGACCGCGATCGTCGACCACCACGAGAGCCCCGAACGCGATCGACGGCAGCCTCGACGTCATCGCCGAGGCCTGCGCGAGGTCGGGGTGCGGGTCAGCGTGCGCCTACGGCGTGACCGACCGCCACGGGTCCGACGGCGCCCGGCGCGGGCTGGCGGAGAACGAGCGGTTCCTGCGCGCCGGCGGGCGCGGGCATGGTCGGCGTCCACGCCGCCTTCACGGTGCACCGACGAGACGCTCGAGGCCGCTGCCGGACTCGCCGCCGACCTCGGCGTCGGGGTCCACGTCCACGTCGCCGAAGGACCCGACGACGTCGCCGCCGGCGCCCGGCTGGCGCCACTCGCCCGCGCCGACTGGCTGATCGTCCACGGCGTGCACCTCGACGCGACCGCTGCCCGGACACGATCGTCCACAATCCCCGCTCGAACATGAACAACTCCGTCGGCTACGCCCGCCCGGCGCGGTTCGACAACCGGTCGTGCTCGGCACCGACGGCATCGGCGCCGACATGCTGGAGGAGTTCCGCCTCGCCTACGTCCGCCTGCGCGAAGACGACATCGATCAGTCCCCGGACACGGTCTGGGGTTGGCTGGAGAACGGTTGGGCATTGTTCCCCGAGGCCCGCGACGACACCGTGATCTGGAACTACGACCACGCCGACTCGGCCTGGCACGTCGCCTTCTCCCCCGGTGTCGCGCGCCGTCGAGGTGATCCGCGACGACGGCACGGTGCTGTTGCGCGACGGTCGGCCGACGCTCGTCGACCCTGCCGAGGTCCGGGCCAAGGCCGCCGAGCAAGCCGCCCGCCTGTTCGCTCGCCTCTGACGGGGCGACGGTCGCGAACGCGCTCCGGCTCGCCTCACCCGGAGGTCGGACGGGTCGCCGCGCCGATCACGACGAGGGTCTCGGGCAACGGTCGCACCCCGAGCTCGTCCAGTGCCGCCTGACAGCGCCGAGCAGCGGCGCGCGCTCCGTCGACGTCGCCGGCCGCCAGCCGCGCCCTGATCGCGACGCGGTGCATCCCTTCGTGCCAGCCGTCGACCGCCAGGGCGCGCTCGGCGACCGCCCGACTGTCGTCGGTCCGGCCGGCGGCGACCAGTAAGGCGCCGGCACGCTCGGACGCTACGAGGAACCGATCGACCAGCCGCTGCCGTTCGACGGTCAACCACTCGGCGTCGCCGAGATCGTCGAACGGCGCGCCGCGCCAGCGGTCGAGCGCGCCGAGCAACGCCTCGAGCTCGACGCTCGGCTGCCCGGCGTCGCGGACGATCGACGCCTCGTCGAGCGCCCGGTCGAAGGCCCAGACGTCGACGTCGAGCTCGCCGGTGGCGCGCAGCTCGAGCACACCGGCGTCCTGGCGGATGAACCACGGGGCGTCACCACGCTCCCGCCCCGGTTCGAGCAGCGCCTGGGCATAGCTGAGCGTCATCCGCAGGTTCGACGAGGACGATTCGGCGGGCACCTCCGGCCAGAGCAACTCGGCGAGCCGCTGACGGCGCAACGTGCGGTGGACGACCAGGCAGGCGAGCAACTGGCGGACCCGTGCCCGGCGCCAGTTGGCGTCGTCGACCACTGCGGTGCCCCGGTGCAGCCGAGCCGGTCCGAGATAACCGAGGGTGATCGGTTCGCCCGGGGGAATCGGCACCGCTCCGGCGAGGGTCGCGACGCGGCGGGCGAGCCGGCTGTCGGCGTGCTCCCCCAGCGAGCGCATCGCCGCCCGGGTGGCGCTCGGGAACCGCTCGGCGAGCACTCGCAGCACCGCCGCCGCGTCGTAGTCGGAGGAGGTCCGCACGACCAGCTCGACACCGAGCCTGACGCCGAAGTTCGCGACCAGCGCCTCGGGTCGGGAGGCGATCGACGGCGCCGGCGGGCGGGCGCCGGACCGGGCGGCGAGCAGCGCATCGCAGCCGTCGAGCAGCGCTCGGCGGCCCGCGCCGGCCGGTAGGTCGGCGATCCATCGACGGGCCTCGATGTCGAACAGGTAGGCGTGGACCGGGAGGGCGAGCAGCACGAACCCGGTTCCGGCGGGCGTGATCTCCTCGCCGAGCCGCCGGCGGAGCGCCGACGAAGCAGCCACCTCGTCGCCGACGGCGAGCAGCCGGGCCGCTTCGGCGAGCCCGGCGAAGCCGTCGGCGAGCGGCCGGCGGCGACCGGCAGGGAGCAAGCCGTCGACGACGTCGAGCAGTTCGCCGGCGCCGTCGGCGTCGCCGCAGTTGGCCCGCACCAGCGCCTCGACGGCGAGCGACGGGACCCGCTCGGCGTTGGCGAACCGTGGACCCGGATCGATCACGTCGGCGTGTTCGGCGAGCTCCCCCCCTGCCAGCCGACACAGCCGGGGTAGCAGCCCAGCCCAGGCGGTGCCGCCGGCGGGGATCACCAGTTGCGCGTCGGCGGCGCCGTCCAGCGCCGCAGCGAGGGCCCCGTCCGGGTCGCCGGCGGCGAGTTCGGCGAGGCCGGCGAAGTAGCCGCGGAAGAACCGCAGGCGCGGCTCGAGCCCCTCGAGTTGGGTCGCGGTGTGGGCGAGTTCGCTCCACTGTCCGCCGACGAGTTCGCGCATCGCCCGGTTGACGATCCCGATCGGCTCCACCGGCAGCCCGCTGGCGGCGAAGTCGGCGAGCCGGCGGTAGGCGTCGTGTGCCCATCGGAGGTCCTCGCAGACGAGGGCGACGTAGCTCGCCCTGATCATCGAGACCAGCTCGCGCACGACGTCGCCACGACGACGGAACTCCCCGATCGCGTCGGCCAGTTCGTCGTGCGCTTCGGGCGCCCACGGATCCTGGCCGCGGCGGATCAGCCCGCGGGCGTAGGCGACCTCGGGCTCACCGGCGAGCTCGCCGGGCAGCAACCGCAGCCAGCGCTCGATCACGTCCGACCACGGCGGCGATCGCTGATCGTTGCAAGCCTCGAACAGCGCGGCGAGTGCCGCCTGCCATTGTTCGCCGGCGGCGAGCAGCTCGAACGCGTCGGCCGGCTGTCCGGCGCGGGTGAGCACTGCGGCGGCGACACCGCGAGCGACGTCGAGCTCGTCGGCGTCGAGTTCGTCGGCGAGCAGCTCGGACCACAGCGCGTGCGGTCGGATCGCCCCCCGCCGGTCGACGGCGACGAGCGGGACGCGCTGCAACCAGCCGAGGTCGAGCTCGGCGCCGGTGACGGCACGGACCACCTCGGCGGCGACCTCGGCACCGGCGCCTCGGATCGCGCTGAGCACCGCCAGGCTTCGCCGCTCGATTCCCGTCGCCCCGCGGAGCACTTCCTCGTCGACGAACCGGTCGGCGAGCCCACCGGGACGGTCGCCGCGACTGGCACGCAGCTCGACCAGCGCCGGCCATCCACCGACATCGCCGAGCACGGTCGGTGACACGCCGTGGGCTCCGGCGAGGCGTTCGATCTCGGCCGGCTCGAGCCGCAGTTCGTCCTCGCCGAGCTCGTCGGCGGCGCCGGCCGCGAGCAGGCGGGCGATGTTCAGTCGGGGCCGCCGGCGTCCGGCGAGGACGAGGTGGCCGTTGCCCGGCAGCTGGTCGGCGAGCGAGGCGAGCGCTCGTTCGCCGGGTGAGTCGGGCTCGATCAGATGGACGTCGTCGAGCAGCAGGCAGATCGGTTGCGGTGCCTGCGCCCAGACCAGTGCGCACAGTTCGTCGACGCTCGGCTCGTCCTCGTGGACCGGCGGATCGGTTCGAGGGTCGGGGTCGAGCGCCCGCCCGATCGACCGCTGCAACGCGCCGAGCAGCGTCGACGCGGATGAGTCGGCGGCTTCACAGGTCAGCCAGGCGTCGAGGCCGCGCCGGTCGAGGGTGTTCTCCCGCACCGCCTGGCCGAGCAGGGTGGTCTTGCCGAAACCGGCGCCGGCGGTGACGACGATCGCTCGCAGTTCGAACCGTCGGGCGATCAGGCGGTGCAGGCGCGGTCGAAGGAACGCCCGTGGTGCCGCCGGCGGTGGCACGAGCCGAAACGGTCGCTCCACGCGGCGAAGCGTAGGTGATCTGTTCTGCCACGGCGACGGGTCCGACGACGGTCGAACTCGGCGCCGACTCCGGTGCGGCGCGGTCAGTCGGTGGCGCGCAGCCCGGCGAGGACGACGTCGACGATCCGCTCCAGATCGAGCCGGGGGAGAGCTCGCCGCCGACCAGGATCCGGTAGTACAACGGCCCGGCGACGAGGTCCATCACCAGCTCCGGGTCGGTTCCGGCGGGCAGCTCACCACGGGTGACACCCGCTTCGATCAGCTTCGTCAGCGGGCGGCGCAGATCGCGGCGGTAGGCCTGGTACTCGGCGGCGAAGGCCTCGTTGACCAACGCCGCGGCGATCAGCTGGGGGTAGAGCTTGGCGAACAGGCCGTCGCGCCAGCGGGTGGCGACGAGCGCCAGATAGGCGACGAGGTCGTCACGCAACACCCCGGTGCTGTCGAGCGGTAACGCGCGTGGAACGTCCGCCAGACGTCGAGCAGGATCGCCTCCTTGCTCGACCAGCGGCGGTAGATCGTGGCCTTCGAACAGCCGGAGGACTCGGCGATGTCATCGACCGAGAATCCGGCAGCGCCGCGCTCACCGACGAGCTCCATCGTCGCCCGCAGGATCACCTCGTCGCGGCTGGCGTCGCGCGGGCCGCCCGGCCTTGCGCGGTTCGGCCGGGGCGGGCATGGCCGGCGACCCTAGTTCGACGCCCACGACGGCCGGCCGTTCAGTCCGGTGTCGCCGGGATCAGCGGCCCGTCGGACGGCATCTCGATCCGGACGGGGTGCTGCGGGGCGCGTGCCGGGAGGTAGCGGAAGACGATCAGCGCGGCGAGCACGATCGCCGCCGCACCGAGCCGCTGCCCGTTGTGGAAGGCGACGACGAACGACTCGCGAGCATCCAGGGCGAACGCTGCGCCGCGATCACCGAGCGAGCCGGCGACCTGCAACGCCCCGGCGAGCGACGACCGAGCGGTGGTCGCAGCCTGCTCTGAGAGCTCGAACCGGCCGGTGACGTCGTCGATCCGCGAGGCGTAGACGGAGGTGACCATCGAGCCGATCATCGCCACGCCGAGCGCACCACCCATCTGGCGGGTGGTGTCGTTCATCGCTGCCCCGACGCCGGCCTTGCCCGCGGGGCAGCGAGCCCATCACCGACTCGGTCGCCGGCGCCATCGTCAGGCCCATGCCGACCGACATCACGCAGAAGTTGACGATCACCCGCAGGTAGCTCGAGTCGCGGCTGATGAACGACAGGCTGAACAGCGCGCCGGCGATGATCAGCAGCCCGAGCGTGACGACCCGCTTGGTGCCGAACCGCTCGACGAGGCGGGCGGACAGCGGCGGCCGTGACCATCATCGTCAACGCGTACGGGATCAGCCGGACGCCCGGCCTGCAGCGGGCTGTAGCCGTGGACGAACTGCCAGTACTGGGTCATCAGGAACATCGAGCCGAACAGGGCGAAGAACGTCAGCGTGATCGCCGCGTTCGCCGCCGTGAACCGGGGGTTCTGGAAGAAGGTGCATGTCGAGCATCGGGTGGTCGGTGTGCAGCTCCCACGCAGATGAACGCGACCGATGCCACCGTCGCCGAGGGCGAACGCCGGCGAGCACCAGCGGGTCGGTCCAGCCCTGCGCCGGGCCTTCGATGATCCCGAACAGCAGCGAGCCGAGGCCGATGATCGACAGCGCAGCACCGAGCGGGTCGAGCGGAGCGAGCGTTCGGATCGCGTCGACTCGGGGACGAAGAAGTGGCCGAGGATCAACGCCGCTGCGCCGATCGGGCAGGTTGACCCAGAACACCGCGCTCCACGAGAAGTGCTCGAGCAGGAAGCCGCCGGTGACCGGACCGAGGGCGACGCCGAGCCCGGAGAAGCCGGCCCAGATCGCGATCGCCCGGCCCCGCTCGCGCGGGTCGGGGAAGACGTTGGTGAGGATCGACAAGGTCGACGGCATGATCAGCGCGCCGCCGATGCCCATGAACGCCCGGGAGGCGATCAGTTGGGTCGGCGAGCTCGGCAAGCGCCGAAGCGGTCGAGCCGAGGGCGAACAGGACGATGCCCGACCCGCAACGCCGCTGTGCGCCCGAACCGGTCGCCGAGGCTCCCGGTGGTCAGCAGCAGCCCGGCGAAGACGAGCATGTAGCCGTCGATGATCCACTGCAACTGGCTGTTGGTCGCCTGCAGGTCCTCGACCAGCGACGGGATCGCCACGTTGAGGATGGTGTTGTCCATCACGATGATCAGCAGGCTGACGCAGAGCGTGCCGAGGGTCAGCCAGCGTCGCCGGTACATCCACTCGGGCAGCGGTTCTGCCTCGATCGGCGCGGCCAGTGTTCCGGTCACGGGTTCGTCCTCCTGGTCAATACGAAACGAAACGGTGTCGTATCAATGTAGAGCAGACGGGTCGCCGCAGGGGGCCCTTTTCGAGCGACGCTCGTCACATCGAGGTCCGGCGAGGCGCGCCGAGCTGTCACCGACGGAACGCCGAACGGGCGCCGCTCGACAAAATGCCGAGCGTCTAACGTCGACAGCCATGAGCCGCGCCGCGTTGTACCTCCAGGACGCCCACCCGATCCGGGAAGGGATGGAGATCACCAAGTACGCCGAGGCGAAGGGGTTCGAGGCCGTCTGGCAGGCCGACAGCCGGCTGGTGCGCGACGCGCTCGGTGCCGATGTCGGCGTTCGCGGCGGTGACCGACACGATCAAGATCGGCTCCGGGGTGGTCGACTGCTGGACGCGCAACCCGGCACGCCTGGCCTCGACCTTCTCGACACTCGACGACCTCGCTCCGGGTCGGGTGATCCTCGGGATCGGCGCCTGGTGGGATCCGCTGGCGGCCAAGGTCGGGATCACCCGGGCCAAGCCGCTGGGGGTGATGCGCGAGATCGTCACCGTCGTGCGCGCCCTGCTGGCGAACGAGACGGTCAGCTTCGACGGCGACTACGTCCATCTCGACGGGGTCGAGCTCGACTACGTCTACCAGGAGCGCCGGGCGAAGGACGTGCCCGATCTACATCGGGGCGACGGGGATGAAGATGATGGAGCTGACCGGCGAGATCGGCGACGGGGTCGTGCTCAACTACCTCGTCGGCCCCGACTACAACCGGCGGGCGATGGAGCACTTGCAGATCGGGCTCGACCGGTCCGGTCGCCGATTGGAGGAGATCGACCGGCCGCAGCTGGTCGTCTGCTCCGTCCACGAGGACCGCGCCACTGCGCTCGACATGGCCCGGCTGATGGTCACCCAATACCTCGGCCAACAGCCGCACATCATGAAGGCCTCCGGGGTCCCCCAGTCGCTGCTCGACGCGGTCGGGGAGGTGCTCACCTGGCCGGCGACCCACGAGCAGGTCGAGGCGGCGGCGAAGCTGGTCCCCGACGAGATCGTCCAGATGCTGACCGCCTCGGGCACACCGGCCGACGCCCGGGCGAAGGTCGACGAGTACCTCGCCTCCGGGGCGACCTGCCCGATCCTGTATCCGCTGGGAGACGTCTACGCGATGATCGACGCGTTCGCGTGATGGCCGGCGCAGCGGGAAGGCGTGGCGCACGGTGAGCGGTGGACAGGACGCTCCGGCTGTCGCCGACCTGGTGGTCAGCGGGGCCGAGCTGATGGTCACGATGGATGCCGAGCGGCGCGAGTTGCGCGGCGGTTGGGTGGCGATCACCGGAGGATTGGTCAGTGCGATCGGCGGGTCGGGCGACCCGCCGCCGGCGGCGGCCGAGACGCTCCGGGCCGACGGATGCCTGATCACACCGGGGCTGATCAACACCCACCACCACCTCTTCCAGAACCTCACCCGGGCCTATCCGCCGATGACCTCGGCACCGCTGTTCGGCTGGCTGCAGTCGCTGTATCCGCTGTGGCGGCGGCTCGACGAGGAGGCCGCCTACGTCTCGGCCTGGGTCGGGCTCGCCGAGCTGGCGCTGTCGGGCTGCACGACCTCGACCGATCATCTCTACGTCCACCCCCGCGGCGGCGGCGACCTGCTCGGCGCCGAGATCCGCGCAGCGCAGGAACTGGGGATGCGGTTCCATCCGACGCGCGGCTCGATGTCGCTGTCGGTCAAGGACGGCGGTCTGCCGCCCGACGACGTGGTCCAGGACGACGACACGATCCTCGCCGAATCGGCCGAACAGGTCGCCCGTCACCACGACCGCTCGCCGGGGGCGATGGTCCGGATCGCCCTCGCGCCGTGCTCACCGTTCAGCGTGACCACCGGGTTGATGGAGCGGACCGCAGTGCTCGCCGAGCAGCTCGACGTCCGCCTCCACACCCATCTGGCGGAGAACGCCGAGGACGACGCCTACTCGATCGCGACCTTCGGCTGCCGGCCGGTGGAGTACTTCGAGCAGGTCGGCTGGTGCACCGAACGGTCGTGGGTCGCCCACTGCGTGATGCCGAACCCCGACGAGATCCGCCGGTTGGGCGCAGCGCGGGTCGGCGTCGCCCACTGCCCGAGCTCGAACCTGATCCTCTCGTCGGGGATCGCCCCGATCGTCGACCTGCGCGCCGCTGGGGTCAAGGTCGGGATCGGGGTCGACGGTTCGTCGTCGGCGGACTCGGCCTCGATGTGGCTCGAGGCGCGCCAGGCGATGCTGCTCGCCAAGCTGCGCAACGGCGCCTCGTCGGCCGACGCCCGCGTCGCACTGGAGTGCGCGACGCACGGCGGCGCCGGGTGCCTCGGTCGGGAGGGCGAGCTCGGCACGCTCGCCGTCGGCTCGGTCGGTGACCTGGCGGTGTGGAGTCTCGACGGTCCCGCCGGTGCCGGGGTGATCCACGATCCGGTCGAGGGCTGGTTGCGCTGCGGTCCGTTCGGCGCCCACCACACCGTCGTCGCCGGCAAGGTCCTCGTGCGCGACGGTCTGCTCACCGATCCGGCGTTGGAGGAGCGGCTGGCGCAACACCGCCGTGTCGCCGAGCGCTTCCAGCCCGCGCCGTAGCGTCCGCCACCGGCGCCGCCGACGCCCCGCCCGCCGCCGACCCGCCGATTCGCGCTCAGCTCGTGAGCGATCGACACGTCGGCCGGGTCGGCCGGGGGAAGGTAGCCGAGGCTGAGCGCGAATCGGCCATGTGAGACGGGCCGTCGTGCCCGAGGGGCGCATCGCCATAATCTGAGGCGATGCCGCTGAAGTCGATCAAGGTCGGTCTCAAGCTCGGTCCGTTCGAGATCGGCGGGGACTGGGAACCGGACGAGTCCGAACGCAAAGCGGCGTGGGAGATGTACGTCGAGCTCGTCACCCGCATCTCCGTCGCCGAGCTCAAGCCCGACGAGGGCATCCTGCGGGAAGCGATGACCTCGCTCTACTCGTTGTTCGGCACGACCCGCGAAATCCTTCGCCGCTACGGGCCGACGATCGCCACCGGAAAAGACGGTGGCTCGCTGTCGTTCGGATACATCGCGGTCGCCGTGCTCAACGGCGCGCTCCGTCCCGTGCTCGCCAGCTGGCACCCCCGGCTCGGCAGCTACGAGATCACCCGCCCGGCGACGGTCTCGGTCGCCGAGCACGAGGCGGTGTGGCCGGAGGCCGCTGCGCTTCGTGCCGAACTCAACCAGGTTCGCGGCGTACTGCTGGCCTACACCGACCTGCTCGCCGACGTCGTCGGTACCCGCTCGCTGCTGCGCGCGGTCGAGGACACCGCGCGCCCCTGAGGCCGATCGGTCCTCAGCCGTTGCGGTCCGGGCTGCCGATGGTCAACTGCCACCCTGAGCAGCGACGGATCGCGCCGTCGAGGTCGAGCCGGACGCACCAGCCGAGTTCGTCGACGTAGGACAGCTCGACCAGCGAACCGGCCTCTGCCTGACGGCGGGCGGCCAACTCGCCGAGCTCGGCGAAGGAGTGCAGGCGGATCTCGACCAGGGTCTCGCCGAGGTCGAGGACGAGCACCGGGCCACGCAGGCGCTCGTGGGCGGAGATCACTGCGGGAATCGGCTCGGTACCCAGCTGGTGCTGCAGCCGGTCGAGCGTGTGCTGCCCGGCGAGCTCGTCGAGCCCGGCGGTGGTCCGCCGAACGGACCGGCGCAGCTGGCGGGCGTCGTCGGACACGAGCAGATCACCGATCCGCTCGTAGGCCCACTGGCGCAGTTCGACGCCGAGGTGGGCGGCGATCGCGACGGCGCCGAACAGCGCAGCGACGGTGATCCCGGTGATCCAGGCGAGACTGACGATCGGCTCCATCTCGATCCCCTTTGCGGCCCGAGGGACGGCGACGGACCATCCCGATCGCTAGATCGGCCGCGCCCGGCGAAGTTCAAGGAACCCTCTGGGTCCGCTGAACCGCCTGCGTGGTCCCGACCGGCGGCCTACAGTCGCGACCGATGAGTCGACTGCGGAGCAACGACAGCTGCTGGTGCGGGAGCGGCCGCAAGTTCAAGCGCTGCCACGGCGACCACGATGCGTTCAAGCGGCCTCCGGTCGCTGCCGGCGTCGTCAGCGCGATGCATCCCGTCCCGCCCGAGATCGTCCGCCCCGACTATGTCGGCACCGGGCGGCGGCCGCGCGGCGACGCCCAGGTGTTCACCGACCCCGAGGATCTCGCCCGCCTGCGCAACGTCTGCCGGATCGCAGCGGAGGTGCTGCTCGAGGTCGGCGGCCACGTCACCGCCGGGATCACCACCGACGAGCTCGACCGGATCGCCCTCGCCGCCTACGTCTCGCGCGGCTCCTATCCCAGCGACCTCGGCTACGGGACGTACACCAAGTCGGTCTGCACCTCGGTCAACGACGTGGTCTGCCATGGCATCCCCGACAGCCGAGCGCTCGTCGAGGGAGACATCGTCAACATCGACGTCACCGCCTACCTCGACGGGTTCCACGGCGACACCTCGGCGACCTTCTCGGTCGGCGAACTCGACATCCCGACCGCTGCGCTGGTCGAGACGACCCGGTTGGCCACCCTCACCGGGATCGCGGCGATCAGGCCGGGGCTGCCGACACGAGCGATCGGGGTGGCGATCCAACGCTTCGCCGAAGGGCGGGGACTGGGCGTGGTCGCCGACTACGGAGGGCACGGGATCGGCAGGATCTTCCACGCCGCACCGCACATCAGCCACTACGACGACCGCGACGCGACCGACACGATGGTCCCGGGAATGGTGTTCACCGTCGAACCGATGCTCACCGCCGGTACCGCCAAGCATCGCCAGTGGCCCGACGGGTGGACCGAAGCGACACTCGACGGGTTGCCGACGGCGCAGTTCGAGCACACCGTGCGGGTCACCGAGGACGGCGCAGAGATCCTGACGGTCGACGCCGCCGGCAACTCAGCCGTCGGTGCGACCCTGCCGGACGTGGAGCGCCACGCGCTTCGCTGACAACGCCGAGCACGCTCAGGTGAGTTCGCCGTGGGTCCCGCTCTGACGGCCGAGAGCGGCGGAGACCATCGACACCAGCCGGCCGATCGGCCCGCCACCGGCGGCGCTCCAGTACTCGCCGTCGATCACCTCGAGATCGAGGACGACGATGCGCGGGTCGTCCTCGCCGTCGAAGTAGGCGGACGCCGCCGCGCTCCACAGCTCACGGACCAACGCCCGATCCTCGTTCAGCGACGCGTGGGAGTTGAACGACAGCCAGTCGTTGCGCCCGCTCGCCGAGACGGTCGCATGGACCGGTCCGGTGCGGTCGAGCGACGGCAGCCAATCGGCCTCGCGGTCGACGAGGAACAGCAGATGCTGGGTCTGGACGCTGGCAACGGTGAGCGGCCGGCTGGAGGTCCCGGCGCCGGTGGTCGTCGCCAACATCGTCACGTCGCCGGGCTTGACGAGCTCGGCGAGCGGGCGGGAATCGGTCGTGGCCATGAGCCGAAGGTACCCGGATCGAGGACGGTTGATCCCCCGCGAGGCCCGGCACCCGGCCAGACTGGCGAGCCCGACCCGCGCAGCTTGGGAGCGATCGAGCAATGAGAATCTGGCCAGGACGACCATCGCCACTCGGTGCCACCTTCGACGGGGTGGGGACGAACGTGGCGATCTTCTCCGAGGTCGCCGACTCCGTCGAGCTGTGCCTGTTCGACGACGACGGCACCGAGCAGCGGGTCGAGCTGCCGGAGCGTTCCGGGGCGATCTTCCACGGCTACCTCCCCGAGATGTGGGCGGGCGCCCGCTACGGCTTCCGGGTCCACGGAAGGTACGACCCGGCGTCCGGTCACCGATGCGACCCGAGCAAGCTGCTGATCGACCCGTACGCCAAGGCGATCGACGGCGGAGTTCACTGGGATCCGTCGGTGCTCAGCTTCTTCGAGACCGATCGCAGCGTCCGGAACACCGACGACAGTGGGCCGTTCGTGCCCAAGGGCGTGGTCGTCAACCCGTACTTCGACTGGGACGGCGACCATCTGTTGCACACCCCGTGGGCCGACACGGTGATCTACGAGGTGCACACGCGCGGTGCGACGCTGCTCCACCCCGGCATCGAGCCGAGCGTGCGCGGCACCTACGCAGGCATCGCCCACCCCGTGTTCATCGAGCACCTCAAGGGGCTCGGCGTCACCGCGGTCGAGTTGCTCCCCGTCCATCAGCTGCTCCACGACCTCCGGCTGAGCAGGCTCGGGCTGCGCAACTACTGGGGCTACAACACCGTCGGCTACTTCGCCCCCCACGACGAGTACGCCTCGCGCGGCAGCCGCGGTCAGCAGGTCACCGAGTTCAAGCAGATGGTCGCCACCCTTCACCGGGCCGGGATCGAGGTGATCCTCGACGTCGTCTACAACCACACCGCCGAAGGCAACCATCTCGGCCCGACGTTGTCGTTCCGCGGGATCGACAACGCCGCCTACTACCGCCTCGCGGACGACCGATCGCTGTACAAGGACTACACCGGGACCGGCAACACGCTCAACATGCGCCAGCCGTACGTGCTCCAGCTGGTGATGGACAGCCTGCGCTACTGGGTGACCGAGATGCACGTCGACGGTTTCCGCTTCGACCTCGCCTCCGCCCTGGCCCGCTCGATGCACGAGGTCGACCGGCTGTCGGCGTTCTTCGACCTCGTCCAACAGGATCCGGTGATCAGTCAGGTCAAGCTGATCGCCGAGCCGTGGGACGTCGGCGACGGCGGATACCAGGTCGGCAACTTCCCCCCGCAGTGGGCCGAGTGGAACGGCAAGTACCGCGACTGCGTCCGCGATCACTGGGCCGGTTCCCCGCACGGGCTCGGCGAGCTCGCCTACCGGCTGACCGGTTCGAGCGACCTCTACGAGGCGGCCGGACGCCGCCCGCACGCGAGCATCAACTTCGTCACCTGCCACGACGGGTTCACCTTGCGCGACCTCGTGTCCTACAACGTCAAGCACAATCTGGCGAACGGCGAGGACGGCCGCGACGGCGAATCGCACAACCGATCGTGGAACTGCGGGGTCGAAGGCGAGACCGACGACCCGGCGGTGCTCGCCCTCCGCGACCGCCAACGTCGCAACCTGCTGACGACGCTGTTGCTCTCCCAGGGCGTGCCGATGTTGCTCGGCGGCGACGAACTCGGCCACACCCAGCGCGGCAACAACAACTGCTACTGCCAGGACAACGAGCTGTCCTGGTTCGACTGGTCGAACGTCGATCACCGGTTGCACGACTTCGTCGCCCGCCTCGTCGCCTTCCGGGCGCGGCACAAGGGCTTTCGCAGGCGGCGGTTCTTCCAGGGCCGGGCGCTGCACGGCGAAGACGTCGGCGACCTCCACTGGCTGCGACCGGGGGCGACGACGATGACCGAGCAGGACTGGTCGAACAGCACCGTGCGGGCGATGACGATGTACCTCTCCGGACGCGACATCGAAACCGACAGCCGCGGTGAGCTCGTCCAGGACGACGCCTTCTTGGTGATGATCAACGCCTCCGATCGGGTCACCGACTTCGTCGTCCCCGACGACGTCCCGGAGACCGATTGGACGCTGGTGATCGACACCGAGACCGGGATCGTCGAGCCGACCGACCCGGCTCATCACCGACCGGGCGACAAGCTCCGTCTGGTGGCACGCTCGATCGTCGTGCTGCGCGAGTTCTCCGAGCCGACGCGCGAGTGGCGACCGGTTCAGCGGTAGGCGTCGAACCCGAGGCGGATCGCCAAGCCGATCCCGGCGACGGCGATCACGATCCGTAGCGGTCCGACCGGTGCCTTACGGACGACGACCGGGCCGAGTCGTCCACCGACGAACAAGCCCGCGCCGAGCGGGACGACCACCGACCAGCGCACCGGTCCGAACAAGGCGAAGGCGACCGCAGCGATCCCGTTGGCGACGCCGAGGACGATGTTCTTGACCCCGTTGCAGCGCGGCAGCGAATCGCCCGTCGCCGCCAGCAACAGAGCGAGGAGGACGACGCCGGCGCCGGCGCCGAAGTATCCGCCGTAGATGCCGACCACCCCGACCCCGAGCAGCAACCGCCGGCCGGCGACGTGTTCGGTGTCGGCGGCGGCCTCCTCGAGCAATCGGCGGCGGAAGAGCATCGAGATCGAGGCGAGGGCGACGAGCACCGGCACGGCTCGTTCGAACGCATCGGCGGGCGTGAGCAGGAGCAGTGCTCCACCGACCGCTCCCCCGGCCACACCGGCGACGAGCATCGGGCGGATGAACTGGCGACGACCGCGCAGCTCGGGCCGGGAACCGGTGATCGATCCGGTGCTGGAGAACACCAGGGCGACGGTGTTGGTCACGTTGGCGCTGACCGGCGGCAGGCCGGTGGCGAGCAGGGCCGGATAGGAGACCAACGACGCCAGCCCGGCGATGCTGCCCGACAGCCCGCCGCCGATCCCGGCGAGCACCAACACCACCGCCTCCGCCGCCGACACCGCAGCAGTCTGGCGCGCCCGCCGGCGCAGTTCCGCGACGGGTTTCCGTGATCTTCGCCGATCGCAGTGTGTGCGATCCGCGAGGTGGGGTAGAACGAGCCGATGGCCCTCCTCGAAGTGACCGACGTGACCTTTTGGGAGCTGCTCGGCCGGCTCGGCGCCGGGCTCGGGCTCGGTGCGGCGGTCGGGATCGAGCGCGAGCTCGACGGGCACGACGCCGGCGTGCGAACCCACGCCCTGCTCTCGCTCGGAGCTGCGCTGTTCGGCGCGCTCTCGGTCGGGGCGTGGGGCGACTTCGTCGTCGAACGGGCGGCGTCCAACGTCCAGATCGACCCGACCCGGATCGCTTCCTACGTCGTCGCCGGCGTCGGCTTCCTCGCCGGCGGAGCGATCATCAAGCAGGCCGACAGGGTGCGCGGGCTGACCACCGCCAGCTCGTTGTGGGTGACGACCGCGATCGGGCTCGCCTGTGGGATCGGGTTCTATGCCGGGGCGCTGATCGCCACCCTCGCTGCCCTGGTGATGCTGCTGCTCGACCGTCCGATCCGCAAACTGACCCTGCGCGGCGGCAACTCGACGGTCGAAGCGGCCGTCCGCTCACCCGACGACGTCCCCCGCGTGCTCGATGCCGTGGGTGAGCGGACTCCGGGCAACCGCCATCGGCTGTCCGTCCAGCGCGAGGAGGACGGGACGGTCAACGTCTCGATCGGCGGCCTGCCGCATCACCGGGCTGCGGCGATGGTCAGGGAACTCGCCGTCGTCGAAGGCGTCAACTCCACCCAGCTGATCACCGACTGACCGCCGGGGTGTCGCCCGGTCGTTCGCCTCACGAGCGGTCGTGGTAGGACCTCCGCCGTGACGCAGGACAACGGATTGGCCGGTCGGACGGTCGTGGTCGCCGGTGCCGGCGGCGGCGGGATCGGCACGGCGATCTGTGCCGCGCTCGGGGCGGCGGGGGCGGCGGTCGTCGGCCTCGACAACGACGAGGAGAAGCTCGCCCTCAGCGAGTCGGCCGTCGTCGAGCTCGGTGGTCGGTTCCATCGTGAGATCGTCGATCTGCGCGACGCCGCTGCGGTCCAGGCGGCGGTCGATGCCGGCGCGGCGGCGACCGGCGACCTGTACGGGCTGGTGGTCGTCGCCGGCGGCCTGCTGCGCAAGTACTGGGCACCGCTGACCGAGACCGAGCCGGTCGACTTCGACGAGGTCGTCCGGCTGAACCTCAACGCCGCCGTCTACGCCACCCAAGCGGTGGGACGGCGGCTGCTGGAGGCCGGTCGGGCCGGGGCGATCGTCCACATCGAATCGATCGCCGGACTGGGTGCGATGCCCTTCGGGGTGGCCTACGCCGCGGCGAAAGCGGGCCTGACCGCGGTCACCCGGACCGCCGCCCTGGAATGGGGACCACGCGGTGTCCGGGTCAACGCCGTCGCCGCCGGATCGGTGCGGACCCCGCGGGCCTCGGTCGATGCCCCGGCAGAGGATCCTCCGGGTGACCGGGTGGTGATCCCGCTGCGCCGCCGCGGAGCGCCGTCCGACGTCGCCGATGCGGTGCTGTTCCTCCTCTCCGCCCAGGCGGGGTGGATCACCGGCCAGGTGCTCTGCGTCGACGGCGGCGCGTCGGTGCTCCCCGCTTACCTCGACGAGCACCTCCTCCCGGTGTTCGTCCACGACGAGTCGTTCCGCCGGCGGCTGCTCGAGCGCCCACCGGGCTGAGCCGGTCGACCGCTCCGGGTCGAAGCCGATTTCGTCGATCTGCTCAACTGCTGCCGACTCGCCCCCGACCGACACGAGGTGGACCGATGCCGAGCGCCAACGATCAGGTACCGCCGATCGCCGACTGGAACCGGCTGCTCGACGGCAAGGTCGCGGTCGTCACCGGCGGCGGCGACGGGATCGGGGGCGCGATCTCCCGGCTGTTCGCCGAACACGGGGCGTCGGTCGAGATCGCCGAGATCGATCCCGAGCGGGCCGAGCGCACCCGGGCCGAGATCGAGGACGCCGGCGGCACCGTCCGCGCCCATGTCGTCGACGTCACCGAACAGGCCGACGTCGATCGGCTCGCCGAGGCCGTGCTCGGCGAGCACGGACGAATCGACGTGCTGATCAACAACGTCGGCGACTTCCGTCCGCTCGTCCGGTTCGAGCGCTCGACCCCCGAGTCGTGGCAGGCGATGTACTCGATCAACCTGCTGCACATCTTCTCGGTCACCCGCGCCTTCATCGAGACGATGGTCGACCAGCGCAAGGGATCGATCGTCAACGTCCACTCGGTGGAAGGCCTGCGCGGCTATCCGGGTGAGCCGGTCTACGGAGCGATGAAGGCCGCCGCCGCGCACTTCACCACCAACCTGGCCGTGACCTATGGCCGGTTCGGCGTCCGTGTCAACGGGATCGGCCCCGATCTGACCCAGACCCCGCAGGTCGACTACATCGAGCGCGCCGCCGGGCACGAGCAGCTGTGGCCGTCGTGGGCGCCGGTCGGGCGGATGGGCTGGCCGGAGGACCAGGCGCGCGTCGCACTGTTCCTCGCCTCGGAGATGTCGGGTTTCGTCACCGGCCACAACATCCCGATCGATGGCGGGACGAAGGCCGGCGGCGGTTGGTTCTGGTCGCCGACCGAGGGTCGGTTCACCAACCGTCCGATCACCCTCTGACAACCGGCGCCGCTGATACCCCGGCGCCGCTGATGCCCGGCCACGGGGCGGCCTCGGCGGCGCCGGCGGCGGGGGGTCCGCCGACGCGTTCGCCGGGCCGCTCGCCCGAGCCGCCGGCGGGGACGGTCGAGCGAGTGCGTGTCAACTTCGGCGTACCGAAGCCCGCGCTTCGCCAACTTGGTCCAGGTGGTGCCCGTTGGTGAAACCGGACAAACCCGACCCAGCCGTGACATCCGTCACGGCCGGTAGGGCAGGGCGGCTACTCCTCGTACTCCTCGGCGACGTACATCACCGCAGCCAACGGCGGAAGGGTGGTCACGATCGACTGGCGCTGGCCGTGGGCGTCGGCAGGAAACGCCTCGAGCGGCTCGGTGAGGACCATTCCGCTGCCGCCGAACTCGACCGCATCGGTGTTGAGCAGCTCACGCCACGGCCCGGCGGACGGCACCCCCAGCCGGTAGTTCTCCCGCGGCGTCGGGGTGGCGTTGATCACCACCAGCACCGGACGCCCGTCCCCGTGAGGATCGCGCGCGCCAGAAGGCGTAGACACTGCGCTCGGCGTCGCCGGCCTCGAGCCACTCGAATCCCGCCGCGTCACAGTCACCCCGATGCAAGCCGGGTTCGGCTGCGTACAGCCGGTTGAGCTCGGCGACGAGTAGGCGAATCCCTTCATGGCGCGGTGCGTCGTGCAGCTCCCACTGCAGGTTCGCCTCGTGGCTCCATTCGTTCCACGGCGCCAGTTCACCGCCCATGAACAGCAACTTCTTGCCAGGCTGGGTCCATTGCATGGCAAACAGCAGGCGGAGGTTGGCGAACCGCTGCCAGTCGTCCCCCGGCATCTTGGTCAACAGCGAGCCCTTGCCGTGGACGACCTCGTCATGGCTGAGCGGGAGGACGAAGTGTTCGGACGCGGCGTAGACCGCCCGGAAGGTGATCTCGCCATGGTGCCAGGACCGGTGGGAGGGATCTCGCTCGACGTACTGGAGGGTGTCGTGCATCCACCCCATGTCCCACTTGTACCCGAAACCCAGCCCGCCGAGGTAGGTCGGTCGGCTGACCATCGGCCAGGCCGTCGACTCCTCGGCGTACGTCGCGACGTCGGGGAACTCGTCGTAGACGACTTCGTTGAGCCGGCGGAGGAAACCGATCGCGTCGAGGTTCTCTCGCCCTCCGAACACGTTCGGGATCCATTCGCCGGCGGCGCGGGAATAGTCGAGATAGAGCATCGAAGCCACTGCATCGACGCGCAGTCCGTCGGCGTGGTAGCGATCGAGCCAACACACCGCGCTGGAGGTGAGCATCGACCGGACCTCGTTGCGGCGAGTAGTTGAAGATCGCCGAGCTCCAGTCCGGGTGGAACCCCTGGCGGGGATCGGCGTGCTCGAACAGGTGGGTTCCGTCGAACCGGGCGAGGCCGTGGTCGTCGGTCGGGAAGTGCGAGGGCACCCAGTCGAGGATCACCCCGACGCCACGCTGATGCAGTCGGTCGATCATCGCCATCGCGTCGACCGGCGAACCGTAGCGAGCGGTCGGAGCGAAGTATCCGGTGGTCTGGTACCCCCACGATCCGTAGAACGGATGCTCCATGATCGGCAACAGTTCGACGTGGGTGAACCCGTGCGACAGGGCGTGGTCGGCGAGCGGGTCGGCGAGCTCGACGTAGCTCGGGAACCGGCTGCCATGGGCCAGCGTCCGGCCCCACGATCCGAGATGGACCTCGTAGATCGAGACCGGCGCGTCGAGCGCCTGGGTTGCCCCTCGGCGCGACATCCACTCCCCGTCCGACCAGTGATGGTCGAGGTCGGCGACGATCGAGTCGATCGAAGGCGGCTCGGTCGTGTGGGCGGCGAACGGGTCGGATTTCTCCAGCCGCTCGCCGTTGCGGGTGGTGATCCGCAGCCGGTAAGCGTCGCCCGGGCCGATCCCCTCACCCCAGTAGCTCCACACGCCCGACGATCCGTTGGGGTGCAGCTCTCGCTCCTGCCACCCGTCGATCGAGCAGACGACGTGCACCGCTCGTGCATTCGGTGCCCACACGGCGAAGCGGGTCCCGCCGCCGACCGGCTGAGCACCGAGCACCTCGTGCAGCCGTCGGTGGGTGCCCTCGTTGAACAGATGGAGGTCGAGCGCCCCGGGCGCGAACCGTTGTTCGAAGTCGATGCTCATCGTCCGGTCGCCGCCCCGATCAACTCGGCCGCAGCCGCGAGCGGCCAACTGACCCAGTCCGGGCGGTGGGAGACCTCGTAGCGGATCTCGTACAGAGCCTTCTCGAGCACGAACAGTTCGAGCAGCAGGCGCATCTCGGCGTCCGCTGGGATCAGATCCGCGTCGGCGATCTCGGTCACGTACTGATCGATCAGCTCGCGTTGCATCTCCGAGGTCACCGCCGCCCGCCAGCGCTCGAGCCGCTGCTTCGCCTGGTCGCCGACGACCACCCCGCGGGCGATCGCCGTGTGCAGGGCGTTGCGGCTGGCGTAGTCGAGCGAGCGGTACAGCCCGGCCACGTCGACGAGCGGCGACCGTTTGATCGAGCGCTCGCCCATCGGTCGAGTGGGTTCACCCTCGAAGTCGATGAACACCAGGTCGTGCCCGGTCCACAACACCTGTCCGAGGTGGAGGTCGCCGTGAACCCGGATCCGGCGGGCCGACAGCTTGACGCTGCGCAGCAGCTCGAACCGGTGCGAGCAGCTCGTCAGGTGCGCCGAGCAGCAACGACGTGACCTCGGCCTGTTCGCCGTTCGCCCGGTTGGCGCGCGCGCAGCGACCGCTGGGTCGACTTCAGGCCGCTGCGCAGGTTCTGCAGCAACGACCGCTGCCAGAGCAGCGTGAACGGCTGCGGGGTGAAGTCCCCCTCGGAGGGATCTGATCTCTCGATCGTCGCCAGCGCACGGTGGAGTTGGGCCGTTCGACGGCCGAGCAGCCCGGCCATCGCCGACGTCGACGAGACCCCTTCGATCGGTTCGTCGAGGTGCTCCATCCGCCGGTCGATCTCGCGGGACAGCTCGTCGACCATCCAGGACCAGAGGTCGCCTTCGTTGACCACTGCGTCGTGGACGATCACGGCACTGGCGGTCTCCGCCTCACCGGGCAACTCGATCTCGAGCGTCGCCGCCAGGCCGGGCGCATGGGCGAACCCGGCGCGGGAGAGGTGCTCGGCAGCTCCACGTCCGGGTTGCGGACAGGTTCGATCCGGCGGATGAGCTTGGCGATCAGGCCGCCGTCGATCAGCGCCGAGGAGTTCGATTGTTCGCCGGTCAACAGTGGACGTCGGCCGATTGGGAGGTCGCCCCGGCGATGCCCGCGGCGGCGCGGCCGACCGCGAGCTTCTCCTGACCGTCCGCGATGGCTTCGCTTGGTCAGCGCAGCGCCGACGACGACCTGGACGCCCTCGTTGATCGCCATCGCGTCGACGACCAGACCGCCGTCGTCGAGGCGGGCGATGATCGCCCCCGGGATTCTGCTGCTCGAGCGAGGCGACCGCCGGGCCGGTGGACGCGGGCGACCGGAACGGTGTAGCGGTGGTCGTCACCGGCGGTGAACGCCACGCGGACGATCAGCAGGAGCACCTCGTTGCTGTTGGCTTGGAGGCGGATCGCTGACTCGATCGAGAGCTCGCGGACCGCCCGCTCCTTCGCCGCGAACCAGCGCCGACGGGGGATCCAGTCGCCGAGCGCGTCGACCAGCGCCGGGTGACGGCCGAGCACGTCGCTCCAGCCGGTGCGCAACTCGGGGATCGGCACGTCGTCGATCGAGGTCGAGCGGGCCGGTTCGAACTCGAACCAGAAGAAGCCGTAGGGCGCGAGCGTCAGCCGGTACGGACCGTCGCTGGCGCCGGCGAAGCTGGTTCTGCCGAACACCTCGGTCAACGTCTCACCGGGATGGTTGCGCAGGTCGAGCTCGACGTACTGGGCCAGGCGGGAGAGGTTGGCGACGCAGAGGAACGACTTCTCGCCCTCCATCGTCCGGGTGAAGGCGAGCACGTGCGGATTGTCCGGATCGAGCACGTGCAGGTCGCCGCGACCGAGCACGGGCATCTGCTTGCGCAAGGCAATCAGCTGGCGCATCCACGACAGCAGCGAGGTGTTGCTCTGCGATTGGGACTCGACGTTGACGCTCTCGAAGTGGAATCCTTGCTCGGCGATCAACGGCAGGTACAGCCGGTGCGGGTTGCAGGTCGAGAACCCGGCGTTGCGATCGGCCGACCACTGCATCGGGGTGCGCACCCCGTCGCGGTCGCCGAGATAGACGTTGTCGCCCATCCCGATCTCGTCGCCGTAGTAGACCACCGGCGTTCCCGGGAGTGAGAACAGCAGCACGTTGAGCAGTTCGATCTTGCGCCGGTCGTTGCCGAGCAACGGTGCCAGGCGGCGACGGATGCCGAGGTTGATCCGCATCTGGGAGTCGCGGGCGTAGGCCCGCAACATCAGGTCACGTTCCTCGTCGGTGACCATCTCGAGGGTGAGTTCGTCGTGGTTGCGGAGGAACGTCGCCCACTGGGCGCCCGCCGGCGCCGGCGGCGTCTGCTCGAGGATGTCGACCATCGGCAGACGGTTCTCCATCTGCACCGCCATGAACATCCGCGGCATCAGCGGGAAGTTGAAGTTCATGTGGCACTCGTCGCCGTCGCCGAAATAGGCAGCGGCCTCCTCCGGCCACTGATTCGCCTCGGCGAGCAGCATGCGGTCGGCGTAGCGGGCGTCGAGGTGGGTGCGCAGACGGCGAAGGAAGGCGTGGGTCTCGGGCAGGTTCTCGCAGTTCGTCCCGTCGCGCTCGTAGAGGTACGGGATCGCGTCGAGCCGGAGACCGTCGACGCCGAGATCGAGCCAGTAGTAGAGGAGCTCGAGCACCGACCGTTCGACCTCCGGGTTGTCGAAGTTGAGGTCGGGCTGGTGGGAGTAGAAGCGGTGCCAGAAGTACTGCCCGGCGACCGGGTCCCAGGTCCAGTTGGAGGTCTCGAAGTCCTGGAAGATCACCCGCGCGTCGGGGTAACGGTGGGGATCGTCGGACCAGACGTAGAAGTTGCGCCAGCGCGAGCCGCGCGGCGCCCGTCGGGCACGTTGGAACCAGGCGTGCTGATCGGAGGTGTGGTTGATCACCAACTCGGTGATCACCTTCAGGCCGCGGTCGTGGGCGGCAGTGAGGAAGCGCTTGAACTCCCCCATCGTCCCGTAGGACGGGTTGACGATCCGGTAGTCGGCGATGTCGTAGCCGTCGTCGCGCAGCGGCGAGGGATAGAACGGCAGCAACCACAGCGCAGTCACCCCGAGGTCGGCGAGATAGTCGAGTCTCGAGGTCAGACCGGGGAAGTCACCGGTCCCGTCGCTGTTGGAGTCGGCGAAGGCACGAACGTGCAGTTCGTAGATCACGGCATCGCGGAACCAGTCGGCACTCATCTGTGGGCATCCTCCAGCTGATGGACCTCGAACACGTGGGCCATCGCCGACCAGGGCGCGAGTTCCACGTAGTTGTGGTTCCCGTGCCAGTGATAGGTGCCGCCACTGAGCAGATCGACCATCTCGTAGCTCGCGCCGTAGGGCATCCCGAGCTGAGCCAGGTCGAGGTCGACGAATCCGGCGTGCTGCTTGGTCGCGTCGAGATTGACGACGACGACGATCGGCGAGGTGAGTCCGGGCGCCGTCTTGGAGAAGCAGAGCAGATCGGGGTCGTCGGTCGGATGGAAATGGATCGTGCGCAGCTCGCGCAGCGCCGGCTGCTGCCGGCGGATCTCGTTGAGCCTGGCGAGCAACGGCTCGAGCGTCCCGTCGGCGTCGAGGTTCCACGTGCGCAACTGATACTTCTCGGAGTCGAGGTACTCCTCGGAACCGGGACGCACGGCGGTGTGCTCCTGCAGTTCGAACGCAGGGCCGTAGATCCCCCAGCTCGGCGAGAGGGTGGCGGCCAGTACCGCCCTGCTGATGAACGTCGGCCGACCACCGTGTTGGAGCTGTTCGGTGAGGATGTCAGGAGTGTTCGGCCAGGCGTTCGGGCGGAAGTAGTCGACGGTCCGTGTCCCGAGATCGGAGAAGTACTGCTCCAGTTCCCAGCCCACCTGACGCCAGGCGAAGTAGGTGTACGACTGGTTGAACCCGATCTTGGCCAAGCGTTCCATCACCCGTGGGCGGGTGAATGCCTCGGCGAGGAAGATCGTCTCGGGATGCTCGGCACGAAGCGTGCCGAGCGCCCACTCCCAGAAGGCGAATGCCTTGGTGTGCGGGTTGTCGACCCGGAAGATCGTCACACCCTGCGCGATCCAGAACCGGAAGACCTCCGCGAGCCCCTCCCACAGGTTGCGCCAGTCGTCGCTCTCGAAGTCGAGCGGGAAGATGTCCTCGTAGCGCTTGGGTGGATTCTCGGCGAACTGGATCGACCCGTCCGCACGGTGGGCGAACCAATCGGGGTGCTCGGTGACCCAGGGATGGTCGGGTGAGCACTGGAAGGCGATGTCGAGGGCGAGTTCCAGACCGCGCTCGCGACAGGCGGCGGCGAATGCGCTGACGTCCTCGACGGTCCCCAGACTCGGGTCCACCGCCAGGTGCCCGCCGTCGGTAGACCCGATCGCCCACGGGCTGCCGACGTCGTCCGACGCAGCCTCGGTCGTGTTGTTGCGGCCCTTGCGCTTCGTCCGACCGATCGGGTGGACCGGCGGCAGGTAGACGATGTCGAATCCCATCGCCGCGATCCGGTCGAGGCGACCGATTGCGTCGCGCAGGCGCTGCGGTCCGTGCGCAGGCGACGCAGCCGAACGGGGGAAGAACTCGTACCAGGCGCCGAACCGGGCGAGTTCGCGGTCGACGTCGATCTCCAGCGGGCGGGCGAGGTGGTCGAACGGGGTGCGCCCGGCGTTGCGCCAACTGACGCCGGTCCAGCCGGGGTCATCGAGCAGCGCGGTGTCGCCGTTGGTCAGGTCGGCGACGAGTTGCTCGAGCCGTCCGTGGTCATGGGTGTTGCCGAGTTGCGCAGCGCGTTCGACCAGTTCGCCGAGGAGGCCCACGCCGGCGGCGAGGTCGAGCTCGACGTCCACCCCGGCTTCGACCTTCTTGATCGTCGCCAACCGCCAGGTCTCGACGTGGTCGACCCAGCCGACGACGTCGTATTCCCACCGGCCGAGCTTGTCCGGGACGAACGAGGCGGTGCGTCGATCGTTGCCGCTGTCGGCCATCGGGAGCTCGGACCAGCTCTCCTCGCCCGGCGCGCGCACGAGCAGCGCGGCAGCGACCTTGACGTGCCCGGCGGCGAAGACGTCGGCGTCGACCTGGACCAGCTCGCCGACGGATGCCTTGGCCGGATGACGTCCGCCGTCGACGACGGGGCCGACGCTTTCGACGACAGCAGTGGACGGGCGCGCAGCAGGAAGGTCGTTTCGCACCGAAGGTGGGTACCCATCATCCCGGCGGCCGAAACGACCAATCGCCGCAGGTCTCGCCGGGTTGTCGGTTGGAGAGCCGCTCGCCGGGGTACTGGTCGCCACCGAAAGGACGGTCGCGCGATGGCTTCCTACGTGGTCAACGATGCTGCGGTGGAGCACGCCCGCCACCTGATCGACGTCCACCAGTACGTGCTCGACAGCCGTTGGGGCGAGGTCCAACCGGACGCCGACGCGGAGAACGTGTACCTCGAACGCCACGGATGGACCGCCTACGCATCCTGGCATCTCGGGCTCACCGAAGGTGCCAACGACGAGACGAAAGCCCGCTACGCATTCGTCTGCGGTGATTTCCGCCGGGTCCACCGCTCGGCGCTGATCGCCTGCGTCTACCGTGCTGCGGAATGGCGCCACAAGGCGGTCGAACTCGCCGCCCACGAATTGCTGCAACATTTCGATGCAACCGCACCACCGCGCTGACACTTCGGTCGCCGCCGCGGCGACGAACAGGAGCAGACGATGACGACCACCCCGACGACGAGCGACGCTGCGGCGAACGATCGGAGCGCCGAGCTGCTCGACGCGGCCCGAGCGGCGCGCTCCCACGCCTACGTGCCCTACTCCGGGTTCGCGATGGGCGCGGCGGTGCGGCTGGAGGACGGGCGGATCGTCGAGGGAGCGGTGGTCGAGAACGTCTCGCTCGGTCTGGCGATGTGCGCCGAACGGGCGGCGCTGTTCGCCTCGGTCGTCACCGGCGGTGGCGCCCCGGTCGAGATCGCCCTCGTCGCCCCGCGGACCGATGGTGCAGTGACCTATCCCTGTGGCGCATGCCTTCAGGTCGCGCTCGAGCTCGGCGGTGCCGAGGTGGTCGTCACTGTCGCCGATCGTGACGGCGAGTCGGTCGAACGGTCGACCGTCGGTGCGCTGCTGCCCGCGGCCCGAAGAAGGCACCGAAAGCCGACGACTGACGCTCGGGCGTCGCCTGCGGGCGGCTTCGTGCGAGGTCGGCGGCGCTGGTCGAGCATCATCGGGAGTTCTGCTCCAGCACCACTCTTGGGGGATCTTGATGACCGTCGACGCACTCGCCGAGCTCCGTGTCGTCGACCTCTCGCGGGGGGTCGGAGGGGCGTACGCGTCGAAGCTGTTCGCCGACGCCGGCGCGGACGTGGTGATCGTCGAGCCGCCCGCCGGAAGCCCGCTGCGGTGGGTCAGCGATCATGGGACGTTGCCGGCCGACGGGCCCGACGGCGCCCTGTTCCGGTTCCTCGCAGCCGGCAAACGCTCTCTCGTCGGCGAGCTCGGCGACCCAACCGTCGACGAGCTGATCGCCGGCGCCGACGTCGTGATCGAGGACTTCCCCGCCGGCGTCGCCGAGGCAGCGGGGTTGCTCGACCGGCCGGGGCTGGTGGTCGTCTCGCTGACCGCGTTCGGCCGCGGGCCGTACCAGGACCGGCCGGCGAACGACTTCATCGCCCAGGCCGTCGCCGGCTCGATCGCCGCCCGCGGGCTGCCGGAGCGTGAGCCGATCTACGCCAGCGGCCGTCTGTCCGACCTCGCCGCCGGGATCTTCGCCGCGCCGGCAGCCCTTGC
Source organism: uncultured Actinomycetes bacterium (assembly GCA_963754705.1). Lineage (GTDB taxonomy): Bacteria > Actinomycetota > Acidimicrobiia > Acidimicrobiales > Ilumatobacteraceae > JAWKHV01. The sequence goes on from CAVWGZ010000004.1 coordinate 365,301, forward strand.
CGCGGTCCGCGCCGCACGGTCGACCGGCGCCGCCACCCACATCGACGTCTCGGCAGCCGAGGCGATCTACATCTGCACCAACCTCTACAGCGATCTGATGTTCCGGCTGCTCGGGTTCGTCCCGCCGACCCCCTCGCGCAACCTGCCGTTCCCGGGGATCGAGCGGACCCTCGACGGCTGGGTCGGGCTCAACACCAACTCGCGCCAGAAGCTCGACGACCTGCTGGTGATGATCGATCGCGCCGACCTCGTCGAGCACGCCGACGTGCGCACCGACCCGGTCCGCAAGGCCGACTTCGAGTCCAGCGCCCGAGCCTGGCTGGCTGCCCGCCCGACGGAGGAGATCATCGAGCTGGCAACGGCGTTCAGGATCCCGGTGGCACCGGTCGGCAGCGGCGAGACGATCACCTCGATCGACCACTTCGTCGAGCGCGGCGTCTTCGTCGACGAGCACTACGGCAACCTCGCCCCGCGCTCGTACTACCGGATCGGCGACGACCGACCGGGCCCGACCCGTCCGGCGCCGACGCTCGGCGACCGGCTCGAGTCGATCGATCAGCACACCCCGGTCGCCGCGCCGAGCGCCGCAGCAGCCGCTACCGACGGCTCCGCCGATGCCGGGGCGACGCCGCCGACCCTCCCGCTCGCCGGGATGAAGGTGCTCGACCTCACCGCCTGGTGGGCCGGGCCGAGCTGCACCCAGTTGCTCGCCGCACTCGGCGCGGACGTGATCCACGTCGAGTCGATCCAGGTGATCGACGCGATGCGACCGGCGGCGGCGCTGTTCTTCGTCGACCGCGACCAATGGTGGGAGTACAGCGCGTTCTTCCTCTCGATCAACCCCAACAAGCGGGGGATCACGCTCGACATGAACTCCGAGGAGGGTCGGCGGCTGTTGCGCGGCCTGATCGAGTGGGCGGACGTGCTGGTCGAGAACTACACGCCGCGCGTCGCCGAGGGCTGGGGGGTGACCTGGGACGAGGTCCGCGCGATCAACCCGTCGATCGTGATGGCCCGGATGCCTGCGTTCGGCCTCGACGGACCGTGGCGTGATCGGGTCGGCTTCGCCCAGACGATGGAGCAGGTCTCCGGGCTGTCGTGGTGCACCGGCTATGCCGACGGTCCACCGGTGATGCCGCAGGGGCCGTGCGATCCGCTCGGCGGGATGCACGCTGCGTTCGCAGTGCTCAGCGCGCTCGAGCGGCGCGACCGGACCGGCGAGGGAGCGTTCATCGAATGCCCGCTGGTGGAGAGCGCACTCAACCTCGCCGCCGAACGGGTGATCGAGTTCAGTGCGTACGGTGATCCGGGACAGCGGCTCGGCAACCGGTCGCGTGAACGGGCACCGCAGGGCGTGTACCGCTGCGCCGGGAACGAGCAGTGGCTGGCACTGTCGGTCGACGACGACGCCCGCTGGACCGGCCTCGTCGACGCCCTCGGCTCGCCGGCGTGGGCGAAGGATCCGGCGCTGTCGACCGTCACCGGCCGGATCGATGCCCACGACCAGATCGACGAGCACCTCGCCGCCTGGGCAACCGAGCGCGAGCTCGCCGACGCGGTCGACACGCTCCTCGCCCACGGCGTCCCGGCAGCGCCGGTGACCGACGCCCGCAAGGTGCTCGACCAGCAGATCTTCGTCGAGCGCGGCTTTTCCGAATGGATCGAGCACCCGGTGGTCGGCCGCCAGCTGATCTCCTCGATCCCCTACCGTTGGAGCGGCATCTCCCGTTGGCTGCGCACCCCGGCGCCGACGCTGGGACAGCACAACGCCGAGGTCCTGACCGACATCCTCGGATTGTCGGCGGACGAGATCGACGCGCTCGCAGCTGCCGGGGTGATCGGCACCCGTCCGGTGGGCGTGTGAATCAGGACAGGACGTAGTCGGCGGGGTCGACCGCGTCCGGTCCAGCGCCAGTACACCGGGATCGGCCACGGCGAGAGGGTGAAGATCTTCCCGTCCGGGTTCTTGTAGTGGCTGTGCGGCGACCGACGGGTGCGCCCACACCATCTGGCTGATCTCGCTGGTACCGCTCGGCGTAGTCGTCGTGGACCTCGGCGACGGACCTCGATCGTGCGGTGCCCGGATGCGAGCACCTCGTGGATCGCGCTCATCACGTAGTTGACCTGGCACTCGGACTGGAAGAAGAGGCTGGCGCCGTGGGCCAGGTTGGTGCCGGGACCGTAGAGGCAGAACAGGTTGGGGAAGTTGCGGCATCGGTGATGCCGAGGTAGGCGGTCGGCTCGTCGCCCCACTGGTCGCGCAGAGCCGGACCCCGTCCTTGCCGATGACGTCGCATCGGGGCCAGGAAGTCGTTGTGGCGGAAGCCGGTGGCGTAGCAGATGACGTCGGCCGGATGGTGCGTGCCGTCGACGGTGACGACGCCGTCGGCGACGATGCGCTCGATGCCGGTGCGCACCAGCTCGACGTTGGGCTTCCTCAGGCACGCAGCCACGAGCCGTTGTCCTGCAGCATCCGCTTGGCCGACGGCGGGTAGTGCGGGATGGACTTCTCGATCAGGTCGGGTCGCGCCCTCGAGCTGGGAGGCGATCCAGCCGCTGAAGATCACGCCGGGTCGCGCGCGTTGGCTGGCGCTGATCGCGCAGACCGTCGGCGTCGCCGAAGTCCGGGTCGACCCGCGACCGCTCGATGCTCGAAGCCCGGCCGCCGGATAGAACATCAGGAACCGGAACCACCGCCCGTAGAACGGCAGGTGGCGCATCGCCCAGGCGTCGCCCGGCGGGCACCTGTCGGTGGTACATGGCGTTGGGGAACATCCACTGGGCGGTGCGCTGGAAGATCGTCAGCTGCTCGACGTCGTCGGCGATCGTCGGGGCGATCTGGAAGCCGCTCGCGCCGGCACCGATCGAGGGCGAAGCGGGTGCCGCTGCCAGTCGACCTCCGGATCCCAGCGGGCGGAGTGGAACGACGGACCGGCGAAGTCGTCCATGCCGGGGATGTCGGGGAGCGTGGGCAGGTTGAGCGAGCCGACGCGCGCTGATCACGAACCGGGCGTCGAGCACCTCGGTCGATGCCGTCGGCGTCCCGCGCACCGCGACCTGCCACCGGCCGTCGGTCTCGTCGTAGGTCGCGGCGACGACCTCGGTGCCGAACCGGCAGTGCGCGCCGATGTCGTACTTGTCGAGCACCCGGGCGAAGTAGTCGCGCAGCTCGGGCTGCTGGCCGAAGTACTCGCTCCAGTGGTCGGCCGGCTCGAACGAGTAGCAGTAGAAGTGGCTGCCGACGTCGACCCGAGCGCCGGGGTAGCGGTTCTCCCACCAGGTGCCGCCGGGGCCGTCGTTCTTCTCGACGATCGTGAACGGCAGGCCGGCCTCGGCGAGGCGGATGCCGGCGAGGAGCCCGACTCACCGCAGCCGATCACGATCACGCGGCGAGTCGGCCTTGACCTCGGTGGCGATCTCGTCGCCCCACGTGATCGCCGCTGGCGTCGCTCCCGTCGAGGTGCAGGTCCTCGAGGAACATCGGCACGACAGCGGGGTCGACCGGTCCGCAGGCGAGGAACGCCATCATCTCGGCGGCGAGCTCCGGGCGACGGCGGCTGCGGCACGCAGCCGCCGTCGCGGTAGGCGGCGATCGCCGGCAGGGCGCGACGACGGACCTCGGCCTGCATCTCCTCCGACATCCCGCCCTGGTAGTCGTTGAGCACCGCCACCTGCGGCCGCAGCTCGCCGCGGATCCACGACGGATCGCCGGTCATGTGCACGAGCGAGCAGAGCAGCGCCGGGACGCTGACGTCCTCGAGGGCGGCGGCGATCGTGGCGTCGTCGTCGGTGAACGGGACACCGGCGTGCGGATTGCGGTCCTGACCGAGCATCGCCGAGATCGTACCGATGGCCTTCGTCGACGTCCCCACCGTGCGCGCCCGTCGACTCGCGCTCCCGGGGGATCCCCCCGTTCAGTCGGTGCCGTCGGCGGCGCGGTCCGCCTCGAGCAGAGCGCGGCGGAGGGTCTCGGTCGTCGCCGCGTCGACGCCGCACGCCTCGGACAGGTAGCGGTCGAACCCGCCGAAGCGCCGGTCGACGGCATCGAGCGCGTCGGCCATCGCTTGCGGCGGCGAGCCGAGCACGCCGGCAGCGGCTGCCGGCGACATCCCGTTGGCCACCATCCGCTCGTAGGAGGCCTCGCGCTGCTCGGCCCGCCGCAACGATTCGCTCGCCGCATAGTCGTGGAGCACCGTCGCCCGTGAGACGCCGAGCAGCGAGAGCAGGGCAGCGACGACGACCCCGGTGCGATCCTTGCCCGCCGTGCAGTGGATCACGGCCGGGACGGCGTCGCGCGAGGCGAGGTGGCGGAGCAACCGGCCGATCTCCGCCGCAGCGTCGGTCAACATCGCGGTGTACACGGGGGCGAGCATGTTGCCGTCGGCGATCCGGTCGAGCGGTGTCAGCTTGGAGGTGATCCGCAGATCGATGTCGATCGCCGAGAACGGGTTCGGCGCCTCGGTCCGCTCGCGGTCGTCGCGCAGGTCGTAGACCGTCCGGACCCCGAGCGCGGCGAACACGAGATGGTCGGCCTCGGTCAGCAGCGACAGCGAATCGGCTCGGTAGACGAGGTTGCGACGAACGAACCGGCCGTCGGCAGTTCGGAAGCCACCGAGATCGCGCAGGTTCGAGGGGCCCTCGAAGCTGAGGGCGACGATCGGTGGGAGGGGGTCGTGCTCGCTTGCGTCCATGCGGTTCGGCGGCAGCGGTCAGCCGGCGGCGTAGGACTCGGCGAGTTCGCGGAGCTTGTTCTTGGCGACCTTGTCGAGCGTCGCCCGCGGGAACTCGTCGATCAGGTACACGGCCTTCGGGCACTTGAAGTCGGCCAGACGGCTGGCGCACATCGCGATGATCTTTTCCGCCAAGTCCTCCGGTGCGTTCGGCGCGGGGATCACGAAGGCGACGGCGACCTGCCCGAGGAAGTCGTGGTTCTGGCCGACGATGGCGACCTCGACGATGCCCGGCACCATCCGGCAGACATCCTCGACCTCTTTCGCCGAGACGTTCTCGCCGCCGACCTTGAGCGCGTCCTTGTCGCGCTCCTGGAAGAAGACGAACCCGTCCGGCGACATCACGACTCGGTCGCCGGTCTTGAACCAGCCGTCCTCGGTGAACGCCTTGGCGTTGGCCTCGTCGTTGTCGAAGTACTCGAGGAACAGCTGGATGCCCACGCGTGCCGCGGACCCACAGCTCGCCGGTCTCGCCGGGATCGCAGATCCGGTCGGTCTCCGTGTCGACGACGAGGAACTCGTAGCCGGGCGTCGGGCGGCCCATCGTCCCCGCCGGATAGAACTGGTCGAACTGGTTGCGGGTGGCGTGGATCACGGTCTCGGTCATGCCCCAGTTGGAGGTGATCTCGATCCCGCCGAACATCTGCTCCACCGGCGGCGAGATCAGCCCGAACACGCCGACGCGCAGCTGGTTCGGAGGCAACGGGTTGCCGGCGACGGCCTTGATCGTGAACCCGAGGATGGAGATATGGGTGACGCCGTGCTTGACCACCAGCTCCCAGAAGCGGGTCGTCGACCACTTCGGCATCAGCACGACGGTCGCGCCGACACCGAGCACCGACCACGTCGACCAGCTCTGGGCGTTGACGTGGAAGTACGGCAGGATAGATCAGGTAGCTGTCGTCGGTGCCGAGGTCGATGTTGTCGGAGCCGATCGCGCGATGCCCAGATCACGTTGGCGTGGGTGTGGACCACGGCCTTCGGCCGGGACGTCGTGCCCGGAGGTGAACATGATCCCGACCGGGAGCATCGGCTCGGCCGGGCGGGCCGGCAGTGCCGCGCCGTCGCCGGCGAGGTCGTCGAAGGCGATCCGGGGGGCGCCGATCGTCGACGGGGTGGCGGCCTCGGCCGGTTCACCGCTGTTGTCCTCGGTGACCGCGATCCACTTCAGCGAGCGGGCATTGGCGGCGACCAGCTCGACGTACTGCGGCTGGGTGATCGCGGCGACACAGCGGGTGTGGCTGGCGAAGTACTCGACCTCCGGTCCGGCCGAGCGGGTGTTGGTGGTCACGCCGACCGCGCCGAGCAGGGCGCAGGCGAACCAGGCGAGCACCATCTCCGGGCAGTTGTCGGTGTGGATCAGGACCTTGTCGCCCTTGGTGACCCCCCGGTCGGCGAGGCCGGCGGCGATGTCGCGCGCCTCGCCGACGAACTCGGCGTACGTCCAGCGGCGTTCGTCGCCCTGGCGCGGCTCCCAGATCAGGAACGGGTGGTCGGGCTTGTTCGTCGCCCAGTGCTCGAGCAGCCAGGGGATGTCCTGGCCGGTCATCTGGAACGCTGTGACGGCGGCCGGATCGAACGTCGGTGCGGTGCTCAACTGGTGGCTCCTTCGGCCTCGTGGACGGGGCGGATCGTCGCGCTGGTGGGCGGAGGGGGCCGCCGCCGTCATGTTCCCAGGCGGGCTGGGCGATCGGAGACTCGTGCGATCACGCCGCCGCGCACGGGATCTGTCGCTCGCCGCCGGAACAGGTGCCCGATTCGGCGATTCGCCAGGCACTATCTGTGGATGGACACCGATCTACGGAGTGCCATCGCCGGCGCGGTACGGAGCAGGGTCGCCGGGCCGGAGGCGAACAGCCGGGCTGCGGAACTGTGGACCGCACCCGGCCCACGATGGTTCCCATCCGACCGCCCGATCCACGCCGTCCACCGCGACGCGGCGATGTTCGTCGGAGGGCTGCGAGCGCTGTTGCTCCAGAGCCTCCATCCGGTGGCGATGGCCGGCGTCGCCGAACACAGCGACTACCGCAGCGATCCCTGGGGACGGCTGCAGCGAACCGCCGACTTCCTCGCTGCGACCACCTTCGGCCCGGCCGGCGAGGCCGAACGGGCGGTGGGCCGGGTGCGCTCCGTCCACCGCCGGGTGCAGGGGGTGACCCGCGACGGGCTGCCGTACTCCGCCGGCGACCCGCACCTGCTGAGTTGGGTGCACCTCGCCGAGGTCGACAGCTTCGTCCGGGCGCATCGCCGGTTCGGCGGCGGCGGGTTCGACGACGAGGCGGCGAACGGCTACGTCGAGGACATGGCGATGATCGCCCGCAAGCTCGGGGTGCCCGATCCACCCACCGATCTGGCGTCGCTGCGGACGCAGCTGCGCGCCTACCGGCCGGAGCTGCGGAGCACGCCGGAGGCACGCGCCGCCGCCCGGTTCCTGATGTTGCCGCCGCTGCCGCTCGTCGCCCGCGCCCCGTACGGGATCCTGTTCGGGGCGTCGGTCAGCCTGCTCCCCTGGTGGGCCCGGCTCGGGCTCGGGCTGCCCCCGGTGACCCCGGTGTCCGATGCGCTGGTCCGCCCGGCGGCGACCGCCGTCGTCGACGTCCTCCGCTGGGCGCTGTCCTCCCGCCCGGCCGCGTTCTCCGGCGCCTGACCAGCGACGGCCGCCGGGCCTCGGTCGCCGATACGGTCGGGGCCGAGATGAGCGATCCGAGGACGAGCGGGCCCGGGAGACCTCGACGGTCGGGCGCGCTCGGCGTCATCGCCCTGCTCGCCACCCTCAGCTTCGTCGCCGTGGTCGCCCCGCAGGGTGCGGCGGCGGTGTCGTGCAACGGCACCAAGCTCGGCGCCACGGCGTTGAACCAGGCCTTCGCCGGCCCCGGGCTGGGCCGCTCCACCGGCCGGGCCGGCTACGGCGGCGGGGACTATCCCCACGCCTACCCGCTTCCTGACGGCCGGGTGCTGTGGCTGTTCCAAGACCTGTTCTTCAGCAACGACGACGACCTGCGCGACACCCCTGACACCGCCGCCCACAACGCCGGGCTGATCCAGGACGGCGAGTGCTGGACGATCCTCGGCGGTCGCGGCCTCGACCTGATCGGCGACGAGCGGACACTCGACAGTCGGCGTTGGTACTGGCCGCTCGACGGCGAGATCGGCGCCGACGGCATGTTGTGGATCTTCTTCGCCGAGATCTCCAACCCGGCCGGCACCGGTGCGGGGCCGGGCACGGCGCCGAGCGGGACCTGGCTGGCGCGGATCGAGCCGTCGACGCTGGAAATGTTGTCGTTCGCCCCGGCACCGGACTCGGGCACTGCGCTGTACGGCTGGTCGGTGGTCTCCGACGGGCGGTTCAGCTACCTCTACGGCCACTGCAACCGCCAGTACGTCCACGATGTCGACGGACCCGGCCAATTCGACGCCGAGTGCATGCCGAAAGCCTTCCTCGCACGCGTCCCACTCGGCCGCTTCGACCTCCGACCGGAGTACTGGAACGGCTCGGGCTGGGTCGGTGACGCTGCGTCCGCGGTCTCGGTCCACACCCGCTCGGCGGCCAACCCGATGAGCGTCCAGTGGTTCGGCGACGTGTTCGTCTCGGTGACCAAGATCGACGACTGGTGGGGCACGAAGTTGTACATCGATCGATCGTCGACGGCTCACGGACCGTGGGAGACGGTCCGTACGGTGAGCGTCGTCGACGACCGCAAGTGCTCGTCGGGCTGCGGCAACTACGGCGCGTTCTTGATGCCCTGGCTCGACGCCGGCGGTCGGATGACGGTCGCCGTGTCGAACGGCGGCGAGTTCCCGCTGTGGCGGGCGAACGCTTCGCTCTACCGACCGAGCTTCTTCAGCTTCGACGTGCCGGGGCGCACGCCGAGCGGCAGCGCCGCCGCGCCACCGGCGTTCCCGATCGTCGCCGGCAGCGCCGGCTTCACTCCGGTCGACCCGGTCCGCCTCGCCGATTCGCGACGTCCCGGCGAGCGGCTCACCCGGCTCGTCCCCGACGTCGTCCAGACCCTCGATCTGCGCGCCCTCGCGCCGCTCGGGGCGACCGCGGTCGCCCTCAACCTCACTGCCGACCGCACCGACGCGGACGGCTGGGTCCGGGTCTGGCCGTGTTCCGGGCCGGAGCCGGCGACCTCCAACCTGAACCCGGTGCGCGGCTCGGCGGTCACCAACGCGGCGACGATCCCGCTCGGCGACGGACGGCTCTGCCTGCGAACGGCGACGCAGACCGACCTGCTCGTCGATCTCAACGGCTGGCTGACCGTCTCGTCGATCGTCGGGCTCGTCCCCGTCGGCTCGCGCCGGGTCGTCGACACCCGCTCGTCGCTCGGATCGACTGGCCGCCTCGCAGCCGGCGGGCGGTTGACGGTCGCCGTCGGCGCCGATCCGTCGGCGACGGCGGTGGCCCTCAACGTCACCGCTGTCGATCCGTCGGAGACCGGCTTCGTCACCGTCTGGCCCTGTGACGGTCCGCCGCCGGAGGTCTCCAACCTCAACCCCCAGGCGGGGTCGACCCGGCCGAACCTGGTCAACGCCCGCCTCGGCGCGCAGGGCACCGTCTGTCTCTACAGCTCCGGAGCGACCGACCTGCTCGTCGACGTCGTCGCCGAGTACCGCCCGGGGGCCCCGTCGCGCTATGCCGCGCTGGCCCCGCAGCGGCTACTCGACACCCGCACCGACCCTCGGCCGTACCACCAGTCGAACGTGTCCTACCTCGTCGCGATCAGCGCCGTCACCGCCGCACTGACCAACCTGACGGTCACCGGTCCGCTCGGCGCCGGCTACGCGACCGCTTTCCGCTGCCTCAGCGAACCGTGGCCGGGCACCTCCAACGTCAACTTCGCCGCCGGTGAGACCACGGCCAACGCCGCGCTGGTCAGCGGGTCGCGCGGCTACGGCTGCATCGACCCGTCGCAGTCGACCGACCTCGTCGTCGACGTGTTCGGGATCTGGACCTGACCCGCCGGGTGGCGCTCGACCAGCACCCGGCCGGCGACATCCAGTAGACCTCCGGAGGTGGAGCCGTCCGGAATCATCTTCGCCGCCCTCGACTGCGACGCCGACGCGATCGAGACCTGGAACCGCTGGTACGACCTCGAACACACACCGATGAACGTCTGCCTCGACGGGGTGATGCTCAGTCGCCGGTACGTGGCGACCCCCGAGCTCCACGCCGTCCGGCTCACCGCCGAGGGGTCGCCGTTCGGCGGCGGGCGGGCGACGTTCCTGACCACCTACGTCCTCGCCGGCGATCCCCAGGTGGCGTTCGAGGCGATGAGCGTCGAGCTGCCGAAGCTGTACGCGACCGGGCGGATGACGTTCCCGGCGGAGCAGAAGATCGTCCGTGAAGGCGATGTGTTCGTCGGCGGCGACGCCACCGGCCGACCGTCGCTGCAGCTGACCCGGCGGGAGGTCCCGTTCGTCGGTCACACCGGGGTGATCGTCGTCCAACGGCGCGGCGAAGACGGACGGGCGCCGGCGATCGCCGAGCTCGACGGCGTCACCGGGGTGTGGTCGTTGGCGTCGCGCAACCGGCCCGGGCTGCTGCTCGACATGATCTTCGTCGAGGGCGATCCGGCGGAGCGTGCCGTTGCGATCCGCGACGCCGTGCCGCACACCGCGGAGGTCCTGCTCGACGCCCCCTACCTGCTGATCAACCCGATGCACTACCCCTGGGCCGAGGCGATCCGTTCCTCCGATCTGCCCCCGACGATCGCCTGATCGAGCGTGCCGGAGGCACCCTCGCAGCGGTACTACGACCATCGTCCGATGGCGCGGCTGCGTCGCCGGGCGCGACAGTGAGGGCCATGGCCGACGACTGGCTCGAACGTGGGCACGGCCCGGACGCAAGCCGGCTGTCGCCGGTTCTGGTCGCCGGCCCGGCCGAGTCCGGCTCGACGCCGAGCCCGTCAGGCGCGCACGTGCGCCCGCGGTCGGCCGGATCGCTGTCGATCCTGACCGTCTCCGCCCTGGTCGTGATCGGATCCGCCGCGGCCGTCTACGCCGTGCGCGAGGCCTTGTTCCCCAATCTCGGGGCACCGACCTCACCCTCGATCTGGCAGAACCCTGCGCCCCGAGCGGGTCCGGTCTCGACGGTGCCGGCGGCGACCGTCGATCCGACGTCCACGGTGGCGACGCCGGTGACCACGGCGACGACGATCGCCACCGTCGACGGCTCGCTGCCGGCCAGCCCCGCTCCGGCGTCGACCGGGACCGCCCCCAGCTCACCCGAGTCGACGAGCATCGGATCGTCCCCCCGGACCGACGATGGCGACGGCGACGGCGGCCCGAGCACCTCGGTCGGCTCGGACGATTCCGTCCCCGGCTCCGGCCCCGACGACAGCCGTGACGACTCATCGTCAGGCGGCAACTCCGGATCGGGCAACTCCGGATCGGGCAACTCCGGATCGGGCAACTCCGGATCGGGCAACTCCGGATCAGGCAACTCCGGATCGGGCGGTGGCGGGTCGTCGGAGCCCGACGACTGAGGCCGGTCCGGCGTCGGCGAAGACATGCCGACCGCCCGGTCGTCGGTCGGATCGCCTCACTCGGGATCAGCGAGGTGCGTGCTCGCCCACAACGCCGCCTGCGTCCGGTCGGCGACACCGAGCCGCTGGAACACGCTCGTCAGATGGGCTTTGACGGTCCGCTCGGCGATCCCCAATCGGCGGGCGATCTGCTTGTTCGCCAGGCCGTCGCGGACGAGCAACAGCACCTCGCGTTCTCGCCCGGTGAGCTGCGGTGTGTCGCGCCCGGCGCGGCGCGAGTCGAGCAGCGTGCGCGCCGCTTTCGGGTCGAGCGGCGATCCACCGCCGTGGATCGTCCGGATCGCCGCGGCGATGTCGTCCGGGTCGGCGTGCTTGAGCACGTAGCCGTCTGCCCCGGCGGAGAGCGCATCGAGGATCCGTACCCGGTCGGAGAACGAGGTGAGCACGAGCACCCGGCTCGCCGGATGATCGAGGGTGATCCGGCGCGTGGCTTCGATGCCGTCCATCTCCGGCATCGAGAGGTCCATCAGCACCACATCCGGGGCGAGCGACGCGACTCGTTCGAGGGCTTCGACGCCGTTCGCCGCGCTGCCGACGATGTCGATGTCGGCGGTCGTCGCCAGCAACTGCTCCAGCCCCGACCGGACGACCATGTGGTCGTCGACGATGACGACCCGGATCCTGCTCGGCGGGGCGGTCATCGCCGGGTCCTCGCGCCCGTCGGGATCGAGACCTCGACCCGGGTGCCTTCGCCCGGAGCGGAGCGGACAGCGAGGTCACCGCCGAGATCGACGACGAGGTCGGCGAGCGAACGCAGACCGACGTGCCCTGCCGCCACGCGCTGGTCGAGCCGATCGGTCGAGAACCCCCGGCCGTCGTCGTCGACGACGAGCCGGACGAGGCTTTCGTCGACCTCGAGGACGACCCGGACCTTGGTCGCCGCAGCGTGGGTGACGACGTTGCGCAGCGCTTCCTGGGCGGCGCGGTAGACGAGCGCAGCGGTGTCCGGATCGACCTTCGACGCTTCGGCGGCGGCCTCCAGCTGCGTCTCGATCCCTCGCGCGCCGAGCCCGCTGATCAGGTCGCCGAGAGCCGACGGGAGCCCTTCACGTTCGAGGTTCGGCGGATAGATCTCCACCAGCAACGACCGTAGCGACTTGATGCTGCTGCGGATCGACGCCGACGCGTCGAGAACCTGGCCGCGTGAGAGCGACTCGCTCCGACCCTGGGCGGCGAGGGCCAGCGACACCCCGGTCAGCTCCTGCACCACACCGTCGTGGAGGTCGCTGGCGATCCTCCGCCGCTCGGCGTCGGAAGCGTCCAGCGCATGGCGCAAGAGCCGCTCGCGCTCGCGTTGGCTCGATTGCAGTCGGCGTGCCATCGACCAGGCGAGCGGGATCTGGACCAACTGGAGGACGATCAGCGAGCCGATCGTGACCGGGGCGAACTGTGCCCAGAGGTGCCGTCCGACATCGGTGACACCGCTGTAGCGGAAATAGGCCTCGAACAGCAACGGCGTGCCGGACGGCGTCTCGATCGGGAGGTAGACCTCGAGCAGTTTCGATTCGGGCTCGAAGCGATTCTCCGGTTCCGACAGGTCGCTGACTTCGGCGCCGCCGGAGCCGGTGGTGAAGATCGCCTGCTCGTCATCGCCGAGCTCGAACCGCTCACCGATCAAGCGTGGTTCGTCGGAGTAGACGATCGTGCCGTCCTCGCGCCAGATCTTCACCCGGACCAGGGAACCGCGCAGCACCGACCGGCGCACGACGGAATCGATCCGGTCGAGGGCGGCGCGGTCCATCTCCACCAGGTCGTCGCCGAGGACGGGAGCGACGAGGCCGACCGCGCTGACGAAGGCGACCCGCTCGGCTTCGTCGATCGCCTGCTGCGTGCCGACCCGGTTGCTGGCAAAGGCCGTGAACGCCGCCGACGAAGATCAAGGTCACCAGTCCGGCGACGGCGAAGCGGGCGACGAGGGCGCGCACCGAGATCGGCTCGATCACAGCCCGAGATCGATCACGCCCCACACCGTCTCCCGTTCATCGCAGGTTCGACGCAGTCTGGCCGGTCGGTCGACGCGCCGAGCGTCGTTCGGGTCGCGCTGACTCCCCGCCGGCGGCTCCGACTGCCCGCCGTCGCTCGGAGAGGTCAGTCGTCGTCGTCGCCGCCGCGGCCGCGACCCGAGTTGTCGTCATCGTCGCCGCCGCGGCTGGAGTCGTCGTCGCTGCCGCGTCCAGGGCCGGAATGGTCGCGATCGTCGTCGGTCCGGTCGTCATCACTCCCCCCTCGGGAGGTCTCGTCGGTCGCCGCGCCGGTGCAGCGCGGATCGTCGCGATGCTCGGCCTCGTCGCAGGGACCGCTGAGGTCCTCGGGCAGGCTGCCCTGCGGCGAGCCGCCGGTCGACGTCGACGGCGAGCTCGCCGTCGGTGCAGCGCCGGCGGGTGGGAGGTCGCCGGTCGAGGTGGGCACGCTGCCGCTCGACGCCGTGTCGGGGGACGACGTCGGCGTGGACGCGGGCGAGGCGGGCGGCGCGGAAGAGCTCGGCGACTCGACCGACGTCGCACTGCTCGTCGCCGGACCCACCGAAGGCGGCGGATCGGTCACGGACGTCGCCGTGGTTGCGGCGGGCGACACGGTGAGGCACTCGGGATCGCTGCGGTGCTCGAGTTCGTCGCAATTGCCGCGGAGCTGCCCGGGGATGCGGTCCCCGGGGGTGCCCCCTGACGATCCTGCGGCGAGCGCAGGGACGGCCAAACCCAGTGTCGCGCAGCCGGCGATGGTCCAGATCGCGTATCGCTTCATCGGTCTCTCCTCGATCGGTAGGAGACCATCAGGCGTCGAGTCACGGGGCCGGTCGCCAGTGGACGTAGGTACTACGACCGGTGCAGGCAGCCGACGATGGCATTCTGGCGGTCATGGCCGGACCCGATACCCAGGTTGACCTCCATCGCTCTGTCCGACGCGCGTGCGAGGCCCCGCCGTGGAAGCTCGACGGGCCGAAGGCGCTGCGTTGAGCAGCTACTGGGCGTTGATCGTCGGAGCCGCAGAGCAGCGGCCGGAGGCGATCGTCGCCTCCGACGATCGCGGACGGTCGCTGACGCGGGTGGGATTGGTCGCCGAGGCAGAATCGGTCGCAGCGGCGTTGCACGCCGGCGGGCTCGGTCCCGGCGACATGGTCAGCTGGCAGCTACCGACGACGCTGGAGGCCCTCGTCGTGCTCGCCGCAGCGGCACGTCTCGGCGTGGTCCAGAACCCGGTGATCCCGATCCTGCGGCACCGCGAGGTCGACTTCATCGCCGGTCAGGTACGTCCGCAACTGCTCGTCGTCCCGACCAGCTGGCGCGGCGTCGACCATCGCGCGATGGCTCGGACGATCACCTCCGCCCACGGCGGTGACGTGCTCGAGCTCGACCTCTCCGATCTCGATCGCGACGAAGCGCTCCGCCTCCCCCACGGCGACCCGACCGAGCTCCCCCCGCCACCGGCCGGGGACGGCGAGGTCCGCTGGATCTACTACTCCTCGGGGACGACCGCCGAGCCCAAGGGTGTCCGTCACAGCGATGCGACGATCATCGCCTCGGCCAACGGACTGCTCGCCGGGATCGGGTTCACCGCCGGAGACGTGTACCCGATCGCCTGGCCGCTGGCCCACATCGGCGGCGCCTCGATGCTCACCGCCAGCCTGGTCGGCGGGGTGCAGCTGGTCCTGTTCGACAGCTTCGATCCGGCGACGACGGCGCAGCGGATGGCGACCCACCGACCGACGCTGGTCGGCACCGCGCTCCCGTTCTTCCGTGCCCTGCTCGACGCCCAGCGCCGGCGCGGTTCCGAGCCGCTGTTCCCCGAGCTGCGTGCCGGCGCGTTCGGCGGCGCGCCCGTCCCGGCCGAGATCCACGACGAGATGCGAGCGGTGTTCGGCATCGCCTTGGTCGGCGCCTGGGGACTGACCGAGTTCCCCAATGCGACCTCCGCTGCGCCGACCGACCCGGCGGAAGTCTGCCTGCACACGGTCGGTCGTGCCGCCCCGGGTGTCGAGGTGCGGGTGGTGGCGACGGCGGCCGACGGCACGGAGACGGTGTGCTCCACCGACGCCGAGGGCGAGCTACGGCTGCGCGGACCACAGTGTTTCCTCGGATACCTCGACCCGGCGCTGGACGCAGCCGCGTTCGACGAGGACGGCTGGTTCCGCACCGGCGATCTCGGCCGCATCGACGCGGCCGGCAACGTCCGGATCACCGGTCGTTCGAAGGAGGTGATCATCCGCAACGCCGAGAACATCTCCGTCGGCGAGATCGAGGAGCTCCTGTTCCGCGTCGCAGCCGTCGCCGACGGTGCGATCATCGGTCTTCCCGACGCCGCGCACCGGAGAGCGGGTGTGCGCAGTGGTCAGCCTCCGCCCGGGGGCCTCGCTGGAGCTCGCCGATCTGGTCGAGGCCTGCCGCAGCGAGCAGCTCGCCCCCTACAAGTGGCCCGAGCAACTCGAGGTGGTCGCGGAGATCCCACGGAACTCGATGGGCAAGGTGCTCAAGCACGAGTTGCGCGCCCGGCTCGGCCACTGAGCGCATCTCGGTAGCGGGCCGGCTCGATCCGGTGAGCCAGGCTGAGCGGGCCCGGCTGACCGGCCGCGCTGATCAGATCTTCACGTCACACGACAGAGCTGGACGAGTGAGCGAACCACAGACCACCACCACCCGGTTGCTCGACACGATCCGGGTCGTCGATCTCACCGGCGGAAACGGCGGTTTCGCCGGCCGCCTGCTCGCCGACCTCGGCGCCGAGGTCGTGCGGATCGAGGACCCTTCGGCGAACACCGGTCGCGGCCGGCTGCCGCAGGCGGCCGACGGCACGAGCCTGCACCATCTGCATCGCAACCTCGGCAAGACGATCGTCGCTGTCCCGTTGGGCAGCGACGACGGCCGCCGGGCGCTCGACGGCCTGCTCGCCGGTGCCGACATCGCCTTGTGCTCCGGTGACCTGCCGACGGTCGATCCGGCAGTGCTCCACGACCGCCATCCACATCTCGTCGTGGTCTCGATCCGTCCGTTCGGAGCGACCGGTTCCTACGCCAGTTGGCGGTCGACCGAGCTCGTCGCCCAGAGCCTCGCCGGGGCCGTGTACCGCGCCGGTGTCGCCGACCTGCCACCGGTCGCCGCCCCCGGGGCGTACGCCGAGGACGTCGGGGCAGCGGTCGGCGCGATGGCCGCCCTGATCGCCCTCTGGCAGGTGCGCGACGGCGGTCACGGGCAACTCGTCGATCTGTCGACGGTGCTCGCTCTCGCCCAGTGCATGGACATGAGCCTTCCGCTGTGGAGCCTGATGCGGATGGATCAGACCCGCGCCGGCGCCGGGCTCTATCCGCTGTTCGAGTGCACCGACGGTCTCGCCCGGCTGGTGTTGCCGATGTCGCCGGCGGACTGGCGCAGCCTGATCGTCTGGCTCGGCTCGCCACCGGAATGGAGCGGAGCGGCCTGGGAGCAACCGATGCTCGGGCCCGACGAGCGGGCGGCGATCATGGAGCGTCTGCCGGCCCGCTTCGCCGGCTCGACCCGTGCCGAGATCGCCGCCGACGGCGACGCAGCCGGGCTGCGGGTCACCCCGGTGCTCACCCCGGGAGAGGTGTTGACCAACGAGCACGTCACCGCTCGCGCCACGTTCGTCCAGACCCCGATCGGCAACAGCGCAGCGATCGGTTCGGTCGTCGCCGGGATGTTCGGCGTCGACGGCCAGAGGTCGACCGCCGCCCCCCACCCGCTCGAACCTCGACCTGCTCCGTCCTGGCCCGCCCGGGCGCGCCCGACGAACGCCCCGCCGCGCGTTGCGCTGCCGCTCACCGGGATCCGCGTGCTGGAGGTCGGCAGCGGCGTCGCCGCCCCGGAGGCCGGCCGGGTGCTCGCCGAATGGGGCGCGGACGTGATCAAGATCGAGACGCTGCGTCGCGCCGATTTCCAGCGGCGGGTGATGGGCGGCGAGATGAACCCGGCGTTCGCCACCCCCAACCGGAACAAGCGGGCGCTCGCCGTCGACCTCGGCACCGCCGAGGGTCAGGCGCTCGTCCACCGCCTGCTGCCACAGATCGACGTCGTGATCGAGAACAACGCAGCCGGGGTGATCGAGCGGCTCGGGCTCGGCTGGGACGAACTCGTGCGCCACAATCCGCGGATCGTGCTCGTCGGCAGCCAGCTCTACGGCGACCGGGGGCCGTGGGCAGCGAAGAAGGGCTACGGCCCGAGCGCACGGGCGATCGGCGGGCTGACCTGGCTGTGGGCCCACGGGCCGGACGCGCCGCGGGGGGTGATGACGATCCATCCCGACCATCTCGCCGGCAGGCTGGTCGCCCTCGGTGCGCTCGCCGGGCTGCTCGCTCGCGACCGCAACGGGACCGGCTGCCGGCTCGACGTCGCCCAGTTCGAGGCCGTCTCGACGCTGATCGGCGATCTGCTGCTGGCCGAGAGCTTGCAGCCCGGCGCCGCCCGGCCGACCGGCAACAGCTCGCCCAAACATGCCCCGTGGGGGCTGTACCGCTGCGCCGACGACGCCACCGGAGCGGAGAGCTGGCTCGCTCTGTGTGTCACTGACGATGCGACCTGGTCCTCGCTGCTCGGTGTCGGACCCGCTGCGCTCGACCGGGTCGACTGGGCGACCCAGGCGGCCCGGCGGGCGGACGCCGAGCAGCTCGACGACGTGCTCAGCGACTGGCTCCGATCCGTCGACGCAGCGACGATCGAG
Source organism: uncultured Actinomycetes bacterium (assembly GCA_963754705.1). Taxonomy (GTDB): domain Bacteria; phylum Actinomycetota; class Acidimicrobiia; order Acidimicrobiales; family Ilumatobacteraceae; genus JAWKHV01. Next base: position 383,245 of record CAVWGZ010000004.1, read on the forward strand.
GCTGCGCTGCAGCAGGCCGGCGTCCCGGCCGGGCAGGTGCTCCATCCGCGCCTGCAGGCCGAGCACCCGTTCTACGTCGAGCGCGGTTACCCGACCGAGCTCGACCAGCCCGACTGCGGTCGGCTGGTGGTCGAGGGTCCGGCGTTCACCGCCGGGCGGATGGGGGTGCCGCGCTGCGCACCGGCGCCGAGGATCGGTGAACACACCGCCGAGGTGCTCGTCGAGCTGCTCGGACTCGACCACGCCGAGCTCGGCCGGCTGGCCGACGTCGGAGCGATCGACCGGACCTGAGCGACCGCCGACGCCACCCGGCTTCGCCTCGGAGCAGGCCCGGCGGCTTGGATGAACCGGTTGCGCCAGCTCGCGCACGTTCGAGGAGGCTTCGCCATGCCCACCGATCCACCGACCCCGCCCGCAACCGCTGGCTCATCTCGTGCGGTGGCACCCGAGGTCGACCTCTCCGGCAAGGTCGCCGTGGTCACCGGTGCCAGCCGCAGCATCGGCAAGGGCATCGCCGTCGAGCTCGGCGCTGCCGGCGCCACGGTGTACCTCACCGGTCGGACCGTCGAGCCCGGTCGGTTGCCGGGCACGATCGGCGAGACCGCAGCCGAGATCGACGCACTGGGCGGCAGCGGCATCGCGGTGGCCTGCGATCACGGCGACGACGACCAGGTCCGCGCCCTGTTCGACCGTGTCCGGGCCGAGCACGGCCGCCTCGATCTGCTGGTCAACAACGTCTACTCGGCACCCGAGCTCGCCCCCTGGCTGGGCAAGAAGTACTGGGAGCTGCCGGTCGGGGCCTGGGATCAGATCATCGACATCGGCACCCGCTCGCACTACGTCGCCGCCGTGCTCGGCACGCCCTTGCTGTTCGAGGCAGGCGGCGGGCTGATCGTCAACGTCTCCTCCTCCGGCGCGGTGATGTACGCCCACAACGTCGTCTACGGCGTGGGCAAGGCCGCCGTCGACAAGATGACCGCCGACATGGCCCACGAGCTGGAGGGAACCGGGGTCACGATCGTCTCGCTGTGGCCCGGGCTGGTGCGCAACGAGATGCTCGATGCGGCAGCCGTGCGCGACGGCGACCGGATCTACATCGAACTCCCCGGCGAGGGCAGGTTCGATCTGACCGACGCCGAGTCGCCCCGCTTCGTCGGGCGGGCGGTGGTCGCCCTGGCGGGTGATCCCGGCCTGGCCGGTCGCGCCGGGAAGGCGTTCGGGTCCGGTGCACTGGCCAAGGAGTTCGGCTACACCGATGTCGACGGCCGCATGCCGGGAGTCCTCCTCCGACCGGAATGACGCGCCCGGTCGGGCAGCTACGGATCGTCCGGAGCGGGCCGCCGCTGCTAGGGAAGGCGACGTGATCACAGATTTCCCCGGCAAGGTCGCCGTCATCACCGGAGCTGCGAGCGGGATCGGTCGGGCGTTGGCCGTGCGTTGCGCCGCGGAGGGGATGCGAGTCGTCGCCGCCGACATCGAACAGACCGCGCTCGACGAGACCGTCGCCCTCGCCGGTGGCGAGACGATCGGCGTCGTCACCGATGTCAGCGATGCTGCCTCGGTGGCCGAGTTGGCGGACCGCGCCTACGACGCGTTCGGGGCGGTGCACCTGCTGTGCAACAACGCCGGGGTGTTCCAGGCCGGGGTGCTGTGGGAGCGGACCGACGCCGACTGGAACTGGGTGCTCGGCGTCAACCTGTGGGGGATCATCCACGGCATCCGATCGTTCGTCCCGCGGATGATCGCCCAGGGGACCGAGGGGCACATCGTCAACACCTCCTCGCTCGCCGGGTTGGTGAGCAACGCGTTCAGCGGCCCGTACACCGTCAGCAAGTTCGCCGCGGTCGGACTGACCGAGTCGCTCGCCCACGACCTGGAGGCGAGCAACTCGTCGATCGGGGCCTCGGTGCTGGTGCCCGGAGCGGTGAACACGCGCATCGCCGACTCGCTCCGCAACCGGCCCGAGGCACTCGCCGACGGGATCGGAGCAGAGGATGCGGCGTTCGTCGACAAGGTCCTCGCCGATACCGCCAGCGCCGGCGCCGACCCCGCGCTGGTCGCCGGGCAGGTGCTCGACGGGGTGCGCGCCGGGAGGTTCGTGATCCCGACCACCCCCGGCTACGACGAGCAGATCCGTCACCGGGCGGCGGTGCTGTTGGAGCGAGCGGTTCCGCGCGCCCTGCCGTTCGACTGAGCGCAGCGGGCTCGGGAAGCATCCTCGACGTCCGGGTGTTGCAGATCGTCAGATCGGTAACAATGAGAGGCGCCCGACGTTCGGTCCGCTGCGTGTGGACCGGCCGGCCGAGGCTCCGGACGAAGGAGACAGGCGATGACCGAGACGACCGAACGTGCAGTGCTCGCCGGTGGGTGCTTCTGGGGGATGCAGGACCTGGTCCGCAAGCTCCCGGGGGTGAGTTCGACCCGGGTCGGCTATTCCGGCGGTGACGTCGCCAACGCCACCTACCGTCACCACGGAACGCACGCCGAAGCGATCGAGGTCGAGTTCGATCCGTCGCAGATGTCGTATCGCGAGCTGCTCGAGTTCTTCTTCCAGGTCCACGACCCGTCGACCAAGAACCGTCAGGGCAACGACATCGGCGCCAGCTACCGCTCGGCGATCTACTACACCACCGACGAGCAGAAGCGGGTCGCCGAGGACACGATCGCCGATGTCGACGCGTCGGGTCTGTGGCCCGGCAAGGTCGTCACCGAGGTCGCTGCCGCCGGTCCGTTCTGGGAGGCGGAGCCGGAGCACCAGGACTATCTCATCAGGTATCCGCACGGCTACACCTGCCACTTCGTCCGCCCGAATTGGAAGCTGCCCCGCCGCGAGCAGTAGCGCTGCGTCGGATGGCGACCAACAGCTTCGTGTTCGTGTCCCAGCCGACACACCTCTCGGCGACCCAGGCACGGGCGCGCGACGTGATCATCGAGCAGCTCGTCGTCCATCGGCTGTTGCCGCGTACGGTCGGGGTGTCCGACTTCGCGACCAAGAACCCGATGTACGAAGTCGCCCTGCTGGCGTCCCACTGTGACGGCGGGCTGATCCTCGGATTCGGTCAGGCTGCCGCCGAACAGATCACGCTCAAGCCGGGAACCAGTCGGGAGGGCTCTCGCTCGAACGTACGATTCCCCTCCGCCTGGAATCATCTCGAGGCGGGGATCCTGTTCGCCTTGCGCCTTCCGCTGCTCGTGATCCGCGAGCCGGGGATCGACGGCGGTGTCTTCGACCCGGGTGCTGGAGAGCACTACGTCTACGAACTCGACAGCGAACGGATCGACGACCCGCAGGTGCTCGACGGGCTGACGGAGGCGGTCCGCAGCTGGGCCGGCGAGGTGTGGAACCACTACCGCAAGGTGTGGTGAGCGGCGGGCGTGTTCACGCCGACGGGGAGGCGGTCCCGGCCGGGATGTCCCAGGCGAACGTCTTCGTCGGCCCGGCCTTGCCGGTCTTCGGGTCGTGCGGCTTGTAGTCGATCTTGATCGTCTTGAACACCATCTCGACCTGCTGGACGACTCCGCCGTCGTCGCTGCCGGCGAGGGCGACCCCGGTGATGAACACACCCTCCAGCGTCATCGTGAAGTAGGTCTCGTCGTTGCCGCTCGCCGCTCGGGCCATCTGCACTTCGACCTTCGGGAACGCCCTGCCGCTGCAGAGGTAGCCCATCACGACAGTCGAGGAGGTGTCGAACGCGTGAGACCAGCTCAGTGCGCCGGGGTTCGGCTTACCGACGTTGGCCCCGCCTCCCTTCGTCCAGCTCGTCGACGCGTCGATGCCCCAGGACCAGCCGGCGAGCTCGACCCAACGCTCCTTGCCCTTCTGCGTCGTTTCACCGTCGGCCTTGTCGAAGAACGTGAGGAACGCCCGTGCAGCCATGTCGTCTCCTGCCCCAGATCGGCCGATCAGGTGTCGATGCGGACAGCGCGACCGTACCGCTCACGGGATGGCGACGTGCTCGCCCGCACCCCCGAGGTGGCCGGGGCCCACCGTGCACGTGGTGCTCAACCCGCTCGTCAGGTTTCGATTGACGTCGACCCGAAGCGGGCTTATCGTTCATCGATATATTGATAGTCGATATATGGGAGGGATCCGATGGACGGTGGCGACGGTCGTCGCTCGGTGCGATTCGCCGATGCCGTGGCGATCGCCGGAGTCATCCTCGGCAGTTCGTACCTCGCAGTCATCACGGTCGACACGATGGTCGGCGTCATCGGTGACGGCGATCGTCCGCTTGCAGGTACCACGCTCGAGGTCGAGGCACAGGTACCACCCGAGCAGCTCGTGCTGTCCGATGGATATCGTCGCGACAACTGGATCGACGTCACGGCCACGATCGAGGAGCCCAGCGCCGGCGTGTTGTTGAGCAGCTGGACGGTCGAGGCCGCTCGAGCTTCGCTGTTGGTCGCCGTCCTGGCGTTACTCCACAGGATCGTCGCCTCGGTGCGCACCGGGATCCCGTTCGAGCGTCGCAACGTCGCCCGACTTCGCACCATCGGGTGGGTCCTGCTCGTCGGCTTCCCCGTCGTGGAGCTCCTGGCTTTCAGCGTTCGGAGCGCATCGTTGAACTGGTTCCCGTCCACGAACCTCGGTGACGTCGGTGCGGCCGGCCCTGAACTTCCGGTGGCCGCGCTCCTGGCGGGGGTCGGTGTCCACGTCCTCGCCGTGGTCTTCGCCGAAGGTCTCCAGCTGCGCGAGGACGTCGAGGCGACCATCTGACGTGGGCAACGCCGACCACCACATCGTCGTACGGCTGGACGAGCTCCTCGCCGATCGCGAGATGACGCTCACGGAGCTCGCTCAACGGATCGGCATCACCCTCGCCAACCTCTCGGTGCTCAAGAACGGACACGCTCGGGCGATCCGCTTCTCGACCCTCACCGCCATTTGCGACGCCCTCGAGTGCCAGCCGGGTGACCTGCTGTCATACAACACCACCAGCTGACCGGCTGCGAGGCTGCCTCGCGTACGGGACCGTGTCGTGACCTTCTGTCAGCACGTCGTTGCTCGGCAGTGCACCCCGACTCACGGGTCGCCGTAGGCGTCCGGATGGTCGAGCGGATGCGTGAGCCAGGAGAGCATCTGTCGGAGCTGGTCGTAGGCGGCGAGCCGGGCATCGTCGGTACCTGTGCGCTCGGCGGTCTCGCAGACCGCGGTGAGCCGGCGGGCGAACGTCGGGCCGAGCTCGAGCAGACCCGAGGCACCTTCACTCGCCCACCGAGCGAGGACGTAGCGGACGATCGCGCCGACCGGTGTCCCGGTGGCAGTCGAGAGGTTGGTGATCGTGCGCAGCGGGTCGGCAAGGGCGTAGAGCGCGACGTCGGCCTTGAAGTTGGCGTGCGGATCGTCGTCGGCCCACGGACCGCTCCAGCGGGTCAGTCGGATCGTCGGCTCGTCGTCCATCGCTGCACCTTCTGGACCGGCGGCCGTCAGCTCAGCCGCTGCTCGAGATGGACGACGACGTCGTCGCCGTCGGTCTTGCCGATCGCCGTGCGGATCGCGGCAGCGATCGGGAGCTTGTGTGTGCCGTCGCCGAGGGCCATGAATGCGCTGCGGAACGGGACCCCGTCGACCGTGCCGGAGACCTTGACCAGACCCTTGGTCCCGAACACGGTCGCCGAATCGGGCAGCTGCACACAGGTCCACGTGTCGCCCTCGCGCACACGGCCCATCGTGGCGGTGAAGGTGAGGTCCAACGGTCCGATCTTGGACTGATTCATCTGATCTCCTGATTCGACGGACTCGTTGGACGGGGCCTCGCAGGCATCGACAGCGTGTCCTGCGATCAGGACCGGAGCAAGGTGGTCATCGAACGAGCTACAGCTTCGCCTCGTATCGCAGCGACCTCGGCATAGGCGGGGCTGCCGACCATCGACGTCAGCGACTCGAGCGAGGGGTAGCTCCCCAGCAGCACGAGTTCAGGCACCACGTCATCTTCGACGGCTGCGGTGGGCACGAACCGAGGTGCCAGCAAGCTCCCGCCGATCGCCTCCACCAGCGGACGAGCGGCTGCAAGGTAGTCGTCGTACCGATCGCGGCCTCCGGGGAGGAACCACAACAAGTTCAACACGACGACTCCTGGTGGCGGCCGGACAGGGTCCGCATCGACGGGATCGATCTCGCACCGGGTCAGGACGGCTCGGGTCACCGCGTCGCGCCGCAAGGGAGCCACCTGTGCGTACGCGTCGCTGGTCCACATCTCGTCGAAGGCCTCGGCCGACGGATAGCGGACGAACCCGACCACGTCGGGGTCGAATCCGCCCTCGAGCGCTCGGTCGACCGACATGAACGGCGTCATCAGATCGGCGCCGGCGCTGGCGAGCAGGGGAAGTGCGCTCGATCCGTACCCCTCGTAATAGCGCGACTCACCGCCGTCCGGCTCGAACCAGAGCGCGTTGAACATCACGATCGGTGTCATCGCGCAGACGGTAGTTCCACAGCCGACGTCCCGACCCGGGGCCGCCGGCCCCGGGCGACGACCGACCGTCGGCTGACGACCACGCCGTTGCGCGGCGTCGTTGGCGCACGGGCGTGCTCGAGCGTCTTGTCGGGCGTGGCGTGCTCGGTGGCAGGGGGCGCAGCGGAGCTCGAGTTCGTCGACGACGGTTCGTCGGCTGCGTTCGTAGTCGGGGTGGTGGTCGCAGTGGAGCAATTCGGCTCGGCCGCAGTCGATGCAGGCCCGGTCCCGTTCGCGGACGACTCGACGTTGGCGGGCGGTGGGGTGGCGTTGCCGTCCGGAGGCGTTGATCGGTCGCCGGTCCGCGTCGTGGATCAAGGCGCGTAGGAACGCTGTCGGGGCGATCCGTTCGGCGACGCTGCCGGGGATCGGCGTGCCGTCGTCGAGGGTGACACCGTCACCGCGGACGTGGACGACGAGTTCGGTGACCGTTCGCCCGACGCCGGTGGTGACGAGTTCGTGGAGAGCGTCGGCGTATTGCTGGGCGACGGTCGGCCACCTGTCGGGACCCGCCGCAGGTGCCATCCGAGCGCAGCGCTCGGCCCGAGGTCCGCCGGCAGGGGTTCGCGGTCGTGGCCGATCGCGAGCAGGTGCGGGTGGGCGGCGAGCTCGTCGTTGGTGGGGGTGGCGAGGCGGGTGAGGGTGCGGAGCTTGGCGTAAGAGATCCGTTGGTTGGCGAACGCGTCCGCGGACGCGGGGAGGGTGCGCAGTTGACGGCCGATGCGAATCCATTCGCGGGCGGTGCACGGCTCGACGTCGGCCACCGCGGCGAGCCAGTGGGCGGCGGTCGGTGATCCTTCGAGCATCCACTCGACGCCGTCGGCGAGTTCTGCGGCGAGGGTGACGAGTTCGCACTGGTGGCGGTGCCAGCCCGCCGCGACGGCGCGCAACCGGCAGAGCACGGTGGTGGTGGGGGGGTCGACATGGCTGGACCTCCAGCGTGGAGTTCGAGGTGGGTGTCGAGGACCGCTGAACGACGCAGAGGTCGTTGTCCGGCTTCGCCGGAGCGAAGCAGCTGGTCGAGCTCCGCTCGACCGAGCCTACGCAGGGGGTGCGTCAGAGAAGACGGGTCACCAGCGTGATGCCAAAGCCGACGGGCGGGCCCCCGGACGCGTCCGGCGACGCGTCCTGGACGGTCGAGCTTCAAGGTCTCATTCGCCGAACCACAGGTCAGCGTGGCAACAGCTCAGCGAGCAGCGCCTTGACTCGCCGTTTCGATGAGTCCACTGGATGTCAGGATCCTGGTCCGGCCGAGTGCTTCGAGTCGTTCTCGCTTGTTGTGCTCGACGAAGGCGGCGATGTCGTCGCTCACCAGGACATGCCGGCGATATCGGGCGTGCGCTTCGAAGACCATTGCGTCGCGCATCGACCGCCGGCGCCTCGGCGACAGGTCGTCCCGACGACCCTCCTTCGGGAAGCTCTCGACTCGCCCCACACACCCACCTCGTGCAGAGGAGGGTTGGCGATGCCCGGAATGTCGTGGTTTGCGCTCGCGGCCGCTCACCGACACGTAGGCGAGGTCGTGATCAACGCCGGCAAGGGCGGCGACAATTGCAGGCAGCTCCCGCTCCGAGAGCAGGTTGGTGTCGAGCGTGACGAGGAGCACACGCGCCATCCTCGTCGGTCGGCTCGTACTCCTTCGTCACCAGCAGAATCGCCATGTACTCCACGGTTCTCGACAGCGAGGGTGGCCACCACCTCAGTCAAGGGCAAGGAGCACTCGGTGAGCTATCGCAGCACAGCGCACTGCGCGCTCGACCGCCTTCGTCGCGACCGACGGGGCGACGTCGTCGGGCTCGTACTCGGCTTTCGTCTTGAGTGGAATCAGGCGGAGGAGTTCGGTCGCGACGTCGGCTCCGTCGTTACCGGCCTGATGAGAAGCACGACGACCTGATCCTGGTCCTTGCCAGCGGCACGCTTGCCGACACGAGCCCACAGACCGCATCAGCTGCGTTGATCCCAGCGTGGATCGCAAGGCTCGTCGCAGCGATGAATCCTCGGTCCGCCGCTCATGGGCGAGGTCGATGGCTGTCGACACTCCCGGCGACAACGAAAGAACCCCTGACCAGGCGTGATCGCTGGTCAGGGGTTGGAGGCGACGCCGGGAATCGAACCGGACCGGGCCCGTATCCATTGGGATCGGCTGGTAGCAATACGTGCCGGTCACGGACTATTTTTCCGACCGCAGCTCAAGGTGAATATCGGCTAATACCGGGGAAATGCGACTAGTTTGTGATCACGATGTGATCACGGACGGCCCGGCGGATTGTTTCACTACCGCCCGGGGCCACCACGCGAAACGACCCCGCCGGACCCCATGCGTTGGGAGTCCGGGCGGGGTCGTCGGCGCCCCTGATCGGGCGGTAACCCTAGGCGGCGACGGCGTCGCGGCACCCGCGGCACTGCGTCCCCCGGAACCCGGGGCGGCCGATCGTCGGGAACGAGGTGATGGCCTTGGCGGTGGTGCAGGTCCGGCACGTGTAGACCTCCGCCTCGCCGACCTCGAACGACTTGGCGACCTTCGTTACCTCGACCGCCGGGGCGGGCGTAGCGGACGTCCTGGGGGCATTACGGGCGGGCTTCGCCGCGGGGGCGGTGTTCGCCTTCCGGGCCTTCGCCTCGGTCGCCGGCGCGGTGGTCTTGCGGGCGTTGGTGGCGGTCGTGCGGGTGGTCGTCATGGCGTGTCCTCGGGGGTCGTGGTCGGGGTTCCCCCGGCCGACCCCGAGCTTGCGTCCAAGCTCCCGAGGAGAAGCAAGGGCGATCGGGACGAAGGTTTCCTCTAGGAGAAGGGCAGTTGGGGATCGGGCGTCGACACGAGGTGATCGATGACCTCGGTGATGTGATAGTCGCGGCGAGGAATCCCGGTCTCGGTTGTCGCGGTTTCGGTTCGGAGGCGGACGTGGAGCCGATCGTGGCCGCCAAAGCGGACCTCGTCATTAGCGATTCGTTCCAGGAACGCCCGATCGTCCATCGCGGCGAAGAAGGTGCGATCGGAGTCGGAGCACGCGCCACTTCTTTCCGTCGAGGGCAACGGTCCGAAGGGTGAGGATCACCGTGTCCTCGTTGACGAGCAATTCGTCGATGGTCGGGGGCGCGTAGTCAAACGCCAGGAGGTCCCGTTCGGTGACGACGACCGTCTCGCCGACGTTCGGTTGCTCGAAAGCGATGAGGTCGACGTCGGGTAACGCGAGGGGTCGGACGGCCTTCTTGGCCTGTTGGCGAACACTCGGGCTCTCGGCGAGGAGCAAGACGTCACGGGGAACCTCGGCGGTCGTGCCGTCCTCGAAGGTAATGAGAACGAAGCCCTCCCGAGTGGGCCGCGATTCAACCACCGCACCGCTCCTCCGCCGCCGAATGAGGTAGGCGAGCAATCCGACGGGCGTACTGATGAACGTGATGAGGTTCGCGATCGCCGTCGCCGTCGGCCCACTGAAGAGCTTGACCGCGTCCGTGACGTCCTCGTGGGAGATGACGAGATGGATTGCGATCGACCCGGGGGCGACGGCCTCGACGCTTACGACAACATCCGGCTCCTCCGGGTGCAATTCCCGGTTCGACTCCCGGTAGAGGTCCGCGAGGGCCGCCAACGCGGGCGCAAGGTCTTGCACCCTCATGGCGCCGTCCACCAGGCCGGGTCCGTCGTACCTAACGATGCAATGCTCTTCGCCCGCCAAGGGAAATGAGTATGTCATCTGAACGATCGGACGTCGGACATGGCGTCCCGTCCGTTCACCACGCCAACAACTCTGTAGCACCCCAATGAGACAGTGGCCCCGATGACCATTCTCATGTTCAGCCACCAACCCGAGGAGGTCGTCGTGGTGACCGACACCCTCGCCACCGCCGACGTCGGCAAACCCTCGTTCTTCAAGACCAAGACGTTCGTGATCCCGCATGTCCCGATGGTCGTAGCGATGACGGGTATCTCGAATCTCGGCGAGTCCCTCGTGTCCCAACTGTTCTCGTCGTTCCTCGCGATCGACGTCGACATGGTCGCCGCGCACACGCAGGGTTTGCTCGTCGGGCTCCAGGCCGATCTCGATCGTCAGTTCGGGCGGTCGGAGTTGACGTCCACCGTTTACTACTTCGGCTACTCGCCGACCGATCAGCAGTACGTCCGCTACGCGTTTCGATCGACCAACGGTTACACCGCCGAGCGTTCGACGGAGGGCGGCTTCGGTGTCAAGCCGGGCCCGACCTCGGTACCGCTCGTGACCCCGGAGACGATCGCCGAGATGATCAATCTGGCGGAGGTGATCCGCGCCGATCAAGCGTTGGTCCCGATCGAGGAGCGCATCCACATCGGCGGAGCACTCACGTTGACCACGATGCGCGATGGATTCATCAGCACCTCGATCCTCCACCGGTTCCACGACTTCCAGGAGCAGTGGCACGCGATGCACGACTACCACGACGCGTGGACGGCATAGCCAGGTGGCGCAAGCGCACCTGCGGAGGTGGGGGGAGGACTCCCCTCCCGCGTTCTGACCCCGCTTCACCCCGGCCCGTCACCGCGCGCCGCCGCGAAACCCGACGCTTTCGGTGAGATCAATCTCACGGTGAGCATCTGGGCCCGGGGGGCCCAATTGACCCCCGGACGCAGGCAGGTGGGCGATCCCGCCCACCTGACCCTCGGGGCGCGGGCGACTGGACGGCGGGCAAGACCGCTGCCTGACGGCCGGATTCAGTGAACGATGACCAGGTGGGCCGGGGGGCCCACCTGACCCCGGACAGCGGTCAGGGCGGGCTCGCTGTCGACCGACAACGGGCCCGCCCCGGTGTTCGTGGTGGACGTCGGGCCAACCAGATCCGACGTCCACCGTGTCTGCCGTCGACGGCGCCAATCCGAGTCGCCGCCGACGGCGTGAGTGTCGGGATCGCGGCGCCCTGAAAGGGCAAAGAAGGCGCCGCGGGCCCGGCACCGATCTAGGCGGCGATCTTGATGACCGCGGCCGGGTGGGGCCAGCCGAAGCCGACGCGCATCGTGGCCCGGATGGCGACCCGGTCGGACGAGAAGTACCGCGTCGCGGCTGATTTCGACAGCGGGTGTCGTTGCGCATCGCGATCACGACCCGATCGCGAGCGATGCCCCACACGACCCCGGCGGTGACCGCCGAGGAGACGTACAGGGGCACGCCCGAGATCATCCGCCGGGTGGGCGAGGTCGGGTCGGTTTGGAGCAGCGTCGCGTTCGAGTCGACCGACGCCCGGATCTTGGCGAGCCGCGAGGGCGGTCGCCGGGTCGGTCACGAACGCGGTCAGCGTGACGCCGAGCTGCGCGGCCTCGGAGATCGCTTCGAGGAACGGATCCAAATCGACGTAGCCGCCGGACGCAACCGGGCTGAACCCGACGACCGAGCCGATCCCGGCCGCCGCAGGGAGGGCGAGGTTGCCGAAGTAGGCGATGTCGAGCTTGCGGGCGATGTCGCGGGCGAAGCCGTTGCCGACGACGGTCGCCGCCGCGGGCGAGGAGTCCTCGGCCAACTCGCGGCTGACGATCGTCAACCCGGCGAGCTTGTGGAACCCGACGATTTCCTCGCCGAGGACGGCGTCGGCGGCGGGATTCTCCTCGCCTTCGGCGACCCATCCGGCGGACGGGTCTTCGTTGACGAGGGGGATGCGCAGGCCGTGGACGGAGTCGGTTGGAAGACGGTGGCGACCTGCATCGCAATCGATCGTTCGATCACGGGGAGGACGATGAGTTGAGCGATTTGCTCGGGGAGGTACGTGGCCGGGGTGGCCGCGGTGGTCATTGCCACGGGAGGACTCTTTCGAGGGCGGTGGCGGGCGCGGTGCGCCTCGCCGGTGCGGTCCCGCACACCCCCTGGGCGTCGCGGTGGCCCCCTGGGCCGTCTGTGCCAACCGGACCCCCACGGGGGATCTACGGCTGACACAGGCGACGCTACGGGCTACGCGCCCGCTTGTTGCATCTGCAACCGACTAGCCGTGGCGGAACAGATCGGCCCATCCCGGCTGGGTGGGCTTCGGCGTCTCGCCCCTCGGCCCGGCGCGGACCTGCGGGATATGCTGCGTCGCCCACGTCGGGCGCTCCTCGATCGTCGCCGCAACGGACGCGCTCGATCATCGCCGCGTCGACGTCGCCGCCATCGTCGAGGAAGCCGGCCAGCCCGTCGGCGATCAGCCAGACATCGGCGGGGTGGCGAGGTGGCCGGACACCATCCGCTCAACCTCCGCCCGTTGGAGCAGCTCGATCCGCGTCCGCAGCCCATCGCGCTCCGTTTCGGTGTCGCGTAGGCGGCGGCGGTAGCGGGCCGCCTCGCGATCCTCCGCCGGATCGGTGGCATCGGGGGAGGTGATCCCGGCGGGGCCCGCTACGGGGCCTACCGGGGGGCAATCCGTCGACCACCGGGGCGGGGTCGGTGTTGTCGGTGTTGGTCATCGGGCTACTTTCGGTTTGTGGGTGGTGAGATGGCACCAGCCGTCGTGCTCGACGTGATCGAGGGACGGGAACTCGACCTCGTCGCGGTGGACCCACACCACGGGGTCGCAGTCGCAGCCGCAGATCCGGGCGATCATCACCGCGCACGAGACCACCTCGTCCTGAGAGTTCGGTTGGCGGTCCACTAGAAGCCGATCACGGGTCGCGGTTCGGCGGGTCGAGACCTCGATCCCGGCCCGCGCGTTGCGCGAGCTACACCTCGGAGACGTCGCTGCCCAGCTCATCCGCGAGACCACGTGGCTGATCCGAGACTTCATCGTCCCCGACGACCCCGACATCAGCCCCGGGTGGGTGGAGGGCAAAATCTCTGAACGACTGGCTGGCGAGTTGGCGACCCGCCCGAACAAGGGCCAGGAGTCCCAGGCCTCGCGCCGACAACGTGCCGTCGCGATCTACCGCCAACTCAAGGCCGCCGGCGAGGGTGGCAACGACATCTACCTAGAGGTCGCCAACCGGCTCGGTGTTAGCCGCACGACCGCCTACCGGCACCTCCGCGATGCCGACGTGCTCGGCCGACCGACATGAAGGGCACCATCGCCCGCGACCCGGAACGCAAGACCTGGATGTTCTCGGTCGACCTGCGCCCGGTCAACGGCAAGCGTCGCCAGGCGTTCCGCCGCGGGTTTGCGACCAAGAAGGAGGCGGCGGTCGCCCTCGCCCAGATGGTCGCCGACGACAGCTGCGGCACCGGCATCACCCCCCGACGAGTAACCGTCGCGACGTTCCTCCGCAACGAATGGCTCCCCGTCCGCCGCGCGTCGATCAAGCCCTCCACCGCCGCCGGGTACGCCGGAACGATCGACGCCTACATCATCCAGGCGATCGGCACGATGCAGCTCTCGAAGGTCGACGGCGGAGTCCTCAACGCGATGTACGCCGACCTCCTCGCCAACGGCCTCACCGGTGCATCCGGCCGGACCGGCGGCCTCAGCCCGAAGTCGGTCCGCAACATCCACGGGCTACTCCACCGGGCGTTCAAGGACGCCGTCCGGTGGGGTCGGCTCAACATCAACCCCTGCGACGCCGCCGACCAACCCCGCAACGATCCCCCCGAGATGCTCGCCTGGTCCGCCGAAGAACTCCGCCTCTTCCTCGCCCACGTCGCCGACGATCGCCTCTCCGCCACCTGGCGACTCCTCGCCACCACCGGCCTCCGCCGCGGCGAGCTGCTCGGCCTCCGATGGTCCGACGTCGACCTCGACCGCGGCACGATCGCCGTCCGCCAAACGCGGATCATGGTCAACGCGAACCGACCACCAGCACCCCCAAATCGCGGGCCGGAACCCGCACCGTCTCGCTCGACCCCGGGACCACCGCCGTTCTCAAGGCATGGAAACGGGCGCAGATCGCCGAACGCCTCGTCATGGGCCCCGGATGGCTCGACACGGTCGGCATGGTCGTCACCGACCCCGACGGCTCCCTCATCCACCCACAGGTCTTCAGCCGCCGATTCCGGGCGGTCGTGGCGGCCGCCGGGCTCCGACCGATCCGCCTCCACGACGTCCGCCATTCGTACGCCACGGCCGCCCTACGGGTCGGGGTCAAGGTCCTGTCGCAACGGATCGGGCACGCCGACGTCACCGTGTCGTTGAAGGTGTACCACCACGTCCTGCCCGGCGATGACGAGGCGGCGGCGGCGATCTTCGGCTAGCACCCCGCCCAAACGAGCGGCCCACGACCGATGGTCGTCGGCCGTTTCGCGTTCACCCCGGGTTTTTGTGATCAAAATGTGATCACGACCCGGCCGCATAGCCGTTGACCTGCGGTTTTGTGGAGGCGACGCCGGGAATCGAACCCGGGTACAGGGCTTTGCAGGCCCTTGCCTAAGCCACTCGGCCACGTCGCCCCGACTTGCCGAACGGGCCGGCAAGCGGACGAGCACTCTACCCGCCCGCTGCCGAACGTGACCACTCACCGTTGCGCTGGAGGGATCACCACCACCGGGACCTCCGCATGGTGGATCACCTGACGGCTGACCGATCCGAGCAGCAGGCCGGCGAATCCGCCCCGGCCGCGTGAGCCGACGACGATCAGCGAAGCACCGACCGCTGCGTCGAGGATCGCGTGCGCTGCACCACCTTGGACGACGACCTCCTCCACACCCTCGCTCAACCCTGCCGTCGGCATGCCCGACATCATCCGAGTGAGGACGTTGCCGGCCGCTTTGCGCAGCTCGTCGTCGGCCAGTGCCGGTGCGGCGAACTCGTACGGACCGAACATCGCCGAGCGCCAGGCATTGACGACCGTCAACCGCGCCCGCGACGCCGGGCCTCCTCGACCGCCCAGCACAACGCCCCGTTCGAGTTCGCCGACCCGTCGACGCCGACGACGATCCGCTCCCGCTCAGGTCGCGTCGTCGGCTCGCGCACGATCACCACCGGCACCGTCGAGTGGCTGGCGCACTGCTGGCTGACCGACCCGAGCAGCAATCCCCGGAACCCACTGAGCCCTCGGTCGCCGACGACGAGCATCGCCTCACCGGCAGACGCCTCGAGCAGTCCGCGCGCCGGCAGGTCGCAGCGCGCGATCCGCTCGATCGACCCGTTCCCACCGGGCACCGCCCGCTCCACCAGGCGGTCGAGCGCGTCCACCGCGTCCGACTCGTGGTACTCGGGACGGAACGACTCGTCGTGTTCCCCGTCGTGCTGATCGGCCCAGCTCCAGACCAGCACCGCCCGCACCGGCAGCTGATGCAATTCTCCTTCACGCACTGCCCATCGCACGGCCGCTGCGGCAGCGGGCGACTCGTCGACGCCAACCACGATGTGTGTCATGGGCTCATCATGCGTGCCACCCGTCCCCCTCGATCAGGGGCGCAAGGGAGGACACGAGGGACCTTCGTCCCTAGTCCGCCGAGCCGAGCTGCCGTAGCCATTCGGGCAGACGCGCCGGCCTGGCGTTGCGATCGACGCACCCGTGGACGGTCACCCCGACCGACACCGCGACACCCTCGACGACCAGCAGGTAACCGATCTCGAACGTCGTGCGGGTCGCCCGTCCGAGCAGCACGTGCACGTCGACGAGGTCGTCGAAGCGAACCGGGCGGAGGTAGCGGACGGTCGCCTCGAGCACGGCGATGTCGAGCCCGGCGGCCTGCAACATCTGGTACGGATGGCCGACGGAGCGCAGGTACTCGACCCGCGCCTCCTCCAGATACGGCAGGTACGCCGGCGTGATGGACGATCCCCATCGCGTCGGTCTCGGCGAACCGCGCCCGCACCCGGTGGACGAACGAGTACGCGCTCGGATCGATCGGCGGGTCGAGGGTGATTCGCGAGGCCATCGCCCATAGCTCTACCGCAACCGAGGAGCTCTGGGCACGAATGGTGGTCACCCCTGGCCCGAATCCGTGCCCAGACCGACCGAGCGTCTCCCCGCTCCGCCCACCGGGTAACCCACGACCTCCGATGCAGACGTTCCTTCCCTACCCCGACTTCGCCCGCAGCGCCGCGGTGCTCGACCAGCGCCGCCTCGGCAAGCAGCGAGTCGAAGCACTGCAGGTGCTGCGCGGCCTGATCGTGCCGACCTACGGCTGGCGGCATCATCCGGCGGTCAAGATGTGGCGTGGCTGCGAGGAGGCGCTCGGTGCCTATGCGCTGACGATGATCGAGGCGTGGACCGCAGCCGGGTTCGCCGACACCGTCGCCGCAACGCTGCTCGACGACCTCGACTCCGTCGGGATCGGCCGCCCCCGCAGCCAACCGGAGCTCGCTGCGCTCGGCGCGCTGCCGGTCTGGCTCGGAGATCGCGCCGTACATCGGAGTCACCGGTCGGCGCTCGTCCGCAAGGACCCCGGGTGGTACCGGAGCTACTTCCCGACGGTGCCCGACGACCTGCCCTACGTCTGGCCTGAGCCTGCTCCGCCGGGCGCGCAGCGACCGGTCCCGCCGGTCTGACCCGAACCGCAGGTCAGGCGACGAACGTCGCGCCCTCCACCTCGATCGGAGCGCCGATCGGTGACCGCTCGATCCACGCCTGCGCCACCGCCGCATCGCTGCTCGACACCAGCGTGCGACGTCCGTCGGCGAGTTCGGCCAACGCCCAGGCGGTCGGCCCGTCCCCGCCGGCGACGACGGTGGCAGCGACGACCGTCGCCGGCCCGGAGGCTGCGTCGGGGTCGTCCACCAACGGAGCGCGCCCGGCCGTGGCGGCGACCGTGCCGGAGATGTCGATCGCCCGGAATCCGTCCGGCGCCGGCGAGGTCGACCACCAGCCGGCTCCCTGCTTGGTGATCATCCCGCTGATCGCGGTGACCAGCGCGCTCGTTCCCGCCCCGTCGCGCAGCAGCGACGCGGCCCGGATCGTCGACTGGAACACGAAGTTGTTGAACGGCCCGCCGGCGAAGCTCATCCCGCCGGTGAGCGTCAACGACCGCTCGTCGCCCAGCCCGAACTCGCGCCGCTGGATCTCGACCGCAGCGGGGAAGCAGCTGTACAGGTCGACCAGCTCGGCGTCCGCCGGCGCGACGCCGACCTGGTCGACCAGCGCGTCGCGAACCGCGGCGAAGCCGGGGCTGCGGTCGAGTCGCTCGCGCCGCGGCAGGGCGATCATCTCGTTCGACTCGACGATCGCCCAGGGGAACACCCAGCGGTCACGGGCGATGTCGAGCGACGCCGCCAACGAGGCCGAGACGAACAGCATCGCCCCCGCCTGATCGACGTTCATCTGCGAGCAGTGCCGCCGTCCGTAGGGGAAGGCGACCGGTGGGTTGGTCGTCGATCCCCACGACAACGCCTCCGCCTCGACTTCGTCGCGCCGCCACGCCGAGGGATTGCCGGCGGCGACCGAGGACCACGCCGCCCAGCTCCGGTCGAGCTCGGCGGGCGTCCGCCCGAGGGTCGATTCGATCAGCGCGTACTGATGTGCCGGGGTCCAGAACTGACGGGCGATCTCCAACGGCGAGATCAACTCCCCGTGTGGACTGAGCACCTCGTCCGGCGCGGCGCCGTCGGCAGCCGCAGCCGGTGCCGGGCGGGTCGCTTCCCCCCGCTTGCGGGCGGACGCCGCCGCTTCCCCACCGACGACGATCGCCACCTCGACCGAGCCGGAGGCGATCGCCGAGCAGGCCCGAGCGATCAGCGTCGTCTGCAGCACCCCCAGCTCGCCGACGACGGTGTGCGCCGACGATCCGAACCGGGCGGCGATCTCCCGCCCCGGATCGGCATGACGCCAGGTGCCGCGGGGCACGACGATCAGATCGGCACGGCCGGCGAGTCCATCGACCCCTGCGTCTCGTTCGGCCGTCGCCACCGCCTCGATCATCAGACCGAGCTCGTCGAGATCGCCGTCGTGTTGGTTGATCGCGGCGATGCCGACGAGGACCGGATCGTTGGGTTGCACGCAGCGAGACTAGGAAGCGATCGCCATCGATCACGTGCCGGACGCCGTTCACCGATCGGCCTCCCGGCGCTCGGGCGGCGAGAGCGCGCTCCGTGTCCGGCTGCGTCGGGCCGGTCAAGATCGCGGCAAGGGTGGGCAGGGCGCATGGAATGGAGACCGCGCCGAGGTCTAGCTCGACGTGGACCGCAGACTGCACCTCGAGCGGACGCCCGGGCGCCGGCTGCTGGCCCGAGCGGCGATCGCCTTCGGGATCGGCGAGACCACCCTCGCCGTCGTCGTCCTGGCGCTCGGTGGCGCGCCGAGCGGTTGGTTGTTGGTCCTCGCCTCCGGCGTCGCCGTCGCCGTCCTCGCCAGGCGGGTGGACCGCTGCCAGATCGCCAACCGCCGGGACGCCGAGGCCCGGCTCGTCGACGATCGGCTCCGCCGGCTGACGGCTGCACAAGGCGAGCTGGTGCTCGTCTACGACGCCGCCGGCGATCGGATCCTGCACCGCTCACAGACCGCCGCCGAGCTGGTCGGCGGGTTGTCGGACGCAGGGATCGCCGAGCTCGTGATCGCCGAGGACCGTCCGGAGCTGCGGGCCAAGTTCGAAGCGACCACCGCCCACGGCGGCTCGGTCCGGGTCGAGACCCGCCTCCGCATCGGCGACGAGATCCGCCATTTCGACTGCTCGATCTCCAATCACCTCGACGATCCGGTGATCGGCGGGATCGTCGTCCACGCGATCGACGTCACCGAACGGGCGACGTTGACCAGGGACCTCAGCCACCAGGCGAGCCACGATGCCCTGACCGGGCTGCTCAACCGTCAGGCGTTCCTCGTCGAGCTCGACAACGCGCTCGCCGCAGGGCACCCGGTCGCCGTCCAGGTGATCGACCTCGACGGGTTCAAGGAGGTCAACGACACCCTCGGCCACGCCGCCGGCGACCGGGTGCTGACCACCGCCGCTGCTCGCCTGGCGACGCTCGTACGTCACCGCGACCTCGTCGCCCGCCTCGGCGGGGACGAGTTCGCGATCATGCTGTTCCATCCCGACGGCGGTGGGGCGGAGATCGTCGCCCGGCGACTGCTGGACACGATGTCGGCTCCGATCGACAGCGGCCAGGCGAGCGAGGTGCTGCTCACCGCCAGCGTCGGGATCTCCCAATCGCTTCCCGGACTCGACGCGCTGACCCTGCTCAAGCACGCCGACGTGGCGATGTACGAGGCGAAGGAGGCCGGACGAGCCCGCTACGCCTCGTACCAGCCCGCCCAGGAAGCCCGCTTCGCCCAGCGGGTGGAGATGCGCGCCGCGATCGAGCGTGGGCTGGCGAACCGTGAGTTCGTCCTCCAGTACCAGCCGATCCACTCCGTCGGCGACGGTGAGCTGGTCGCGTTCGAGGCGCTGCTGCGTTGGCGCCGCCCAGATGGGACGTTCATCAACCCCGGCGAGTTCCTCCCGGTCGCCGAGGCCTCCGGCCAGATCATCCCGCTCGGCCGGTGGATCGCCCACGCTGCGCTCCGTCAGCTCGGCGCCTGGCGCCAGATCGACCCGCGGTTGGGGATGTCGATCAATGTCTCGCCGCGGCAGCTCGGCGAGGCGGGGTGCATCGAGGAGGTCGCCCTCCTGCTCGACACCCACGGGATCGATCCGGCAGCGGTGACGTTCGAGATCGCCGAGTCGATGATCGTCGACGACCCGGAACGGACGATCGTCCGGATGCAGGCGTTGAAGCAGCTCGGCGTCCGGCTGGCGATCGACGACTACGGCGCCGAGAACGCAGCGGCCGGCTATCTCCTGCGCTTCCCGATCGATGTCGTGAAACTCGATCGGGGCCTGATCGACGGGCTCGCCGACCATCCGACGGCGACCGAGGCGCTGGTCCGCTCGATCACCGGCCTCGCCGCCACGCTCGGGTTGGAGACCGTCGCCGAGGGGATCGAACGGGCAGAGCAGCTCACGGCCGTCGGCGCCCTCGGCTGCACCAAGGTCCAGGGATATCACCTCGCCCGGCCGATGTCGCCCGACCGTGCGGAGCGCTACCTGCTCGCCTACTCCGGCGTGCCCTCGCGCTGAGCTGCTTGCAACCGCTGCCCCGGCGGGGCAGCATCGAGGGATGGACGACAGCCCGAGGCAGTGTCCCTATTGCGAACTCCGATTCGTCTACCACAACGAAGTCAAAGACCACATCCTCCACGACCACCCGGATCACGTCGAGGTCGCGTTGACGGTCGACCCGCACGAACTCCCCCACGGCTGAGCCGTCAGGAGTTGGGCACCCCGGCGGAGATCGCTCCGTCGACGTAGACGATCTGGCCGCTGATGTAACCGGCCGCCGGGGAACAGAGCCAGACGATCGTTTCGGCGATGTCCTCCGGCGTGCCCAGTCGGCCGAGCGGTACCGCTGCGGCGCGCGTCGACGCCGCCGCACCCTGGTAGCTGCCCGACGTCCCCTCGGTGACGATCAGTCCCGGCCCGACGCAGTTGACCCGCACCCCGCGCGGTCCGAGCTCGCGGGCGAGCTGCTGGCTCAACGCCTCGATCGCCGCCTTCGACACCGAGTAACTGCCGACGCCCGTCGCCCGATTGCGCGCCGCCACCGACGACAGGTTGACGATCGCCCCGCGGCGCTCGGCCAACCCGGCGGCGAACGCCCGGGTCATCCACAACGTTCCGAGCAGGTTGACCTCGAGCACGTCGGTGACATCGACCGGATCGACCTCGAGCAGCGGCCCGAACCGCCAGATACCGGCGTTGTTGACGAGCACGTCGAGTGGGCCGACATCGGCGGCGAGGGCCTCGACCGCGAGCCGATCGGTGACGTCGAGTGCGACGCCGCGACCGCCGAGTTCACGCGCCGCGTCCTCGACACGGGCCGGATCTCGATCGACGAGGACCAACGAGCAGCCCTGGGCGGCGAGCAACCGAGCGGTCGCCCGGCCGATCCCCTGCCCGGCACCGGTGATCAGTGCGAGCCGCTCGCTCATCAGCTCTGCACCGATCCGCCGTTGACGTTGATCGTCTGCGCCGTCATCCAGCTCGCCTCCTCCGAGGCGAGATAGACGCAGATCGCAGCGATGTCCTCAGGCGTGCCGAGCCGGCCGACCGGCACCTGGCGGGCGAGCCGTTCGGTCACCTCGGTGACGCCCTGCATCCCCATCAGCCCGATCGCCAGGCTGTTCGCCGTCACCCCGGAACGGGCGTTCTCGATCGCCAGATGTCGCATGAACGAGATCGCCCCGCCCTTGCCGGCGCCGTAGGGGGAGACGCCGATGTTCAGCCCGGTCAT
This sequence comes from uncultured Actinomycetes bacterium, assembly GCA_963754705.1. Classification (GTDB taxonomy): domain Bacteria; phylum Actinomycetota; class Acidimicrobiia; order Acidimicrobiales; family Ilumatobacteraceae; genus JAWKHV01. The sequence goes on from CAVWGZ010000004.1 coordinate 404,769, forward strand.
CCCTGCGCCGGAGGAGATCGTGATGATCCGTCCGTAGCCGCGCTCGACCATCGGATTGATCACCGCCCGGCAGCAGTTGAGCACCCCGTAGAGGTTGACCCGCAACGGGCCCTCCCACTGCTGCGGTGAGGTCTCGCGGAACGGGATCGTCGCCATTGCCTCGGCGCCTCCGTTACCGGCGTTGTTGACCAGGATCTCGATCGGTCCGAGGTCACCGGCGATGGTGGCCATCGCGGCTGACACCGCGTCGAAATCGGTGACGTCGAATGCAGCGGTCACCGCCGTGCCGCCAGCGGCGTTGATCTCACCGACGACGGTCTCGGCGCGCTCGGAACGGACGTCGTTGACGACGACCGTCGCTCCTCGGGCGGCGAAGGCGCGGGCGATCCCGGCCCCGACGCCCTGACCGGCACCGGTCACCACGGCCACTCGGCCGGACAGGTCGAACATCTCCGGATCCCCTCTCGCAGCAGGTCGATCACCCTCGCACATCGCCCGCGAGCGCGTCGCACCGTCGTCGCGGCCGCCGCACCGGCGTCGCCCGGGGTGGCTTTCGGGGCCGTGTGCGTATAATTCCGACAAGCCTGATCGGAATTGATAGCATTCGGTCCGGATCCCCCTGAAGCAACCGCCGAGCGGAGAACGATGAGCAGCAGCAGTGGGCTGATGAACGGAACCGTGCTCGACCCCGACCTCGATCTCGACCTCGCCGCGATCAATGAACGGCTGGCCGGCTGCGACGCCCGCGAGATCGTCGCCTGGGCGCTGGAAACCTTCGGCAACCGGCTGGTCGTCACCGCCTCGATGGCCGACACGGTGCTCGTCCACCTCGCCACCTCGATCGATCCAGACGTCGAAGTCGTCTTCCTCGACACCGGGTTCCACTTCGCCGAGACGATCTCCACCCTCCGCCGGGCGCAGTCCCGCTACCGCCTCAACCTGCGCGTCGAGCGTGCCGATCCCGGCGCTCCCGACCTGTTCTCGGTCGGGACCGAGGGCTGCTGTGCGGTGCGCAAGGTCGCCCTCCTCGACCGGGCGCTGGCAGGCAAGGCGGCATGGATGACCGGGGTCCGCCGGGAGGAAGCGGCGACCCGGGCGGACACGCCGATCGTCTCCCTCGACAAGCGCGGGGTGGTCAAGATCTGCCCGCTCGCCGACTGGACCGGAGCCGACGTCGAGACCTACATCGCCGAGCACGACGTGGTCGTCAACCCGCTGACGTTCGAGGGCTATCCGTCGATCGGCTGCTGGGCGTGCACCGAACCGGTGATCGAGGGCGAGGACGCCCGTTCCGGCCGGTGGAAGGGCTCGGAGAAGACCGAGTGCGGGCTGCACCTGTGACCGCGTTCGGCGAGGTCGCCGCCCGGCCGCCGCGCTTCCCGGTCAACGTCGACCTCGACGGTTCCGGGGTGCTCGTCATCGGCGGTGGCCGGATCGCCCTGCGCAAGGTCCGGACCCTGCTCGAGTGCGGCGCACGGGTCACGGTCGTCGCCCCGGAAGCGGTCGCCGAGCTGCAGCAGCTCGACGGTGTCCGCTGGCACCAGCGCGAGTACCGCCGGGGCGAGGTCGCCTCCTACCGGCTGGCGATCTCGGCCACCGGCCATGCCGGCCGTCGACCGGCAGGTCTTCTCCGACGCCGAGGCGAGCCACATCCCGGTCAACGTCGCCGACGTCCCGGAGCTGTGCACCTTCACCCTCCCGGCCGTGGTCCGCCGCGGCGATCTGCAGATCACCGTCTCGACCAACGGCCGCAGTCCTGCCTTCGCCGGCTGGGTCGGGCGGCAGCTCGCCGCCAGCTTCGACGAGCGCTGGGCGGTCGACCCTCGAGCTGATCGGCGAGATCCGCGACGAGCTCCATCGCGCCGGGCACTCGACCGAGATACCCGGCTGGCGAGAGGCGTTCGACGACGGCTTCGTCGATCTGGTGATCAGCGGTGATCACGACGGAGCTCGTCGCCTGCTTCGACGGCATCTGGGTGTGGACGCCGCCGCATGAGCACGAATCGCACACCCATCTCCTGTGAGGAGGCTCGATGAGCCAGGTGCTGGAACCCGCCACCCACGCCCGCGATCTGCCGATAGACCCGGACATCGCGGCCGACATCGCCAAGTTCGAGGTGATGCTGGCACGTCACAAGGCCGGCACGATCGACGAGGACGTGTTCCGCGTCTTCCGTCTCGCCAACGGGATCTACGGCCAACGTCAGGGCGGGACCAACCAGATGGTCCGGGTGAAGGTCCCCTACGGGCTGATCACGCCCGAGCAGCTGGAGATGATGGCCGAGATCGCCGAGCAGCACTCGCGCGGCTGGGGCCACATCACCACCCGCCAGAACATCCAGTTCCACTTCGTCCAGCTCGACGACATCCCGCTGGTGATGCACAAGCTCGGCTCGGTCGGGATGACGACCCGCGAGGCGTGCGGCGACACGGTCCGCAACATCCAGGGTTGCCACCTCGCCGGCGCTTGCCCGCACGAGCACCTCGACATCACCCAGTGGGCGGAGGCGACGTATCGCCACCTGTTGCGCAACCCGCTCGGTCAGCGGTTGCCGCGCAAGTTCAAGATCAACTTCTCCGGCTGCTCGACCGATTGCGGTCAGGCGATGTTCAACGACGTCGGGGTGATCGCGGTGTCCCGCACCGGTGACGACGGGACGGTCGAGGCCGGATTCCGCGTCTATCTCGCCGGCGGTCTGGGGGCCAATCCGCACCCGGCGTTGGCGGTCGAGGAGTTCACCTCCCGCGAGGATCTGCTCCCGACGATCGAGGCTGCACTGCGCGTCTTCGAGCAGGCCGGGAACCGTGACAACCGGATCCGGGCGCGGATGAAGTGGCTGGTCGACACCCTCGGGTGGGACGAGGTCAAGCGGCGCCTGCTGGCTCAGCGTCGCCTGCTGCTCGCCTCCTCCAGCCTGGCCGGGTGGCATCCCGGCCGAGGTCGAGCGGTTCGGCGATGCTCCGGCGGGTCGCTCGGCCGACGTCGCCGCTTCGGTCATCGGCCAGGGAGTGGCGGTGCAGCTGACGCGCAAAGGCGACCACGATCGCTGGCTCGAGGCCAACGTCGTCAAGGGCACGGCCAACGGCACCGTCTCCGCCTACGCCTGGGCCGACCTCGGTGACATCACCCCGGCGCAGTTCCGTGAGCTCGCCCAGATCCAGCGCGACCTCCGAGCCGAGGTCCGTCTGACCAACCGCCAGAACCTCGTCTTCCGCCAGCTGACCGAGGCCCAGCTGCCCGAGCTGCACGCACGGTTGGCGGCGATCGACATGGCCCGCCCCGGTGCCGAGCTCGTCCGCGACGTCGTGTCCTGCCCCGGGGCGGACACGTGCAACCTGTCGATCACCCAGTCGCGCGGGCTCGCCCGGGCGATCGGTGAGCGGTTGGAGGAGGAGGGCCTGGCCGAGGTCGGCGGGGTCCGGATCAACATCTCCGGGTGCATGAACTCCTGCGGCCAGCACCACGTCGCCGACATCGGGTTCTTCGGTGCCGAACGCCGCGCTCACGGTCAGCCGGCGCCCGGCTACCAAATGCTGCTCGGCGGCTACGTCGGTCAGGAGCAGGCCGAGTTCGGCGACAAGGCGCTGCGCCTACCGGCGAAGAGCGGCGCCGGAGGCAGTCGTCCGCCTCGTCCGGCAATTCGCCGACGAGCGTCAGCCGGGCGAGCACTTCCGGGTGTGGATGGATCGCTCCGGTGGCGCCAAGGGGCTCGCCGCCGGGTTGAAGGATCTCGACCATTTCCCCAGCCCGGACGAGAACCCCGATTTCTTCGTCGACTGGGACGAGACGACCAACTTCGCCGTCGCCCTCGGTGAGTCGGAGTGCGCCTGAGCCCAGAGCAGTTGGCGAGGGCGTACGCAGCGGTCGACCAGGCCAACGCCGAGGACCCGAACGTGGTCGGCTGGGACGGCGGGGAGGTCCCCAAGGCCCGGCTGCAGGGTGAACGGGCGACGGTCTGGCTCGACCGGCTCGACCCGAGCGCCGACGATGCCCTCCGGCTGGCGGCGCGCGCCCACCACCTGCGCCGCTTCGCGATCCCCCGGGCGTCCTATCCCGAGGGTCGGGCCGGCTATCTGCGCTGGCGGCGCGACCAGAAGACCGCCCACGCCGCAGCCCTCACGGAACTGCTGGCCCCGCTGGGGATCCCCGCCGATGTCCTCGACCGTGCCGGGGAGCTGTTGAAGAAGGTCGGGCTCGGCTCCGACCCGGAGACGCAGACCCACGAGGACGTCGTCTGCCTCGTGTTCTGCGAGACCGAGCTCGACGAGCTGCTCGACAAGATCGGTGAGGAGAAGACCGCTGCGGCGGTGGTCAAGACCGCCGCCAAGATGAGCCCGGCCGGACTCGCCCTCGCCGCCGAGGCGACCCCGCCCGGCCCCGGCCTGGATCTGCTGCAGCGACTGCTCGCCGGCTGAGCCAGGGCCCCGGTCCCGCCGATTCGCGCTCAGCCCTTGCCGCCGGCCGGCTCGGGCGGGGCGTTGGGGCCGCGAACAGCGACAGCTGAGCGCGAGTCGGCGCGGCCGGCTCGGAGGAGAGCCTGCCGCGCCGGAGCGGTCTGAGGGAGAGCGGTCGGTTACAGCGCCGAGCGCTCCAGGATGTGGACGCCGCAGGCCGAGCCGAGCCCGATCACGTGGGCCATACCGACCTTGGCGCCCTCGATCTGACGATCGCCGGCCTCGCCGCGCAGGTGATGGCAGACCTCCCAGATGTTGGCGATCCCGGTCGCTGCGATCGGATGGCCCTTCGACTCCAGCCCGCCGGAGACATTGACCGGGGTCTTGCCGTCACGCCAGGTCGCGCCGGAGTTGAAGAAGTCGACCGCGCCACCCTCCTCGCACAGCCCGAGGTTGTCGTAGTGGACCAGTTCGGCGGTGGCGAAGCAGTCGTGCAGCTCGACCAGGTTGAGGTCCTCCGGACCGATCCCGGCCTGCTCGTAGGCCTGGGCGGCGGCGAGCTTGGTCAGGGTGTTGACGTCCGGGAGGATCTGGCAGCCCTCCTGCCACGGATCCGAGGTGAGGACCGAGGCCGAGACCTTGATCGCCCGCCGCTGCTGCTCGAGCGAGAGCGTCTTCAACTTCGAGCCGGAGATGACCACCGCGGCGGCTGCGCCGTCGCAGTTCGCCGAACACATCGGGCGGGTGTTCGGGTACGAGATCATGATGTCGCCCATGATCTCCTCGAGCGTCATCTTCTTGGTGTAGGCGGCGAGCGGGTTGAGCGTCGAGTGCGCGTGGTTCTTCTCCGAGATCCTGGCGAACGTCTCGAAGCTCACCTCGCCGTACTTGTGCCCGTACTCCATCCCGACCTGAGCGAACACGCCCGGCATCGTGTCGGTACCGATCCGGCCGTCGATCGGGGCGACGGCGCCGTAGCGACCCGACGGCGCCCACTCGTTCTTGTCGCTCTTCGGCTTGCCCCCGCCGCCGAGCAGGCCGGCGCCGGCGAGCTTCTCGACGCCGACGGCGAGGCCCATGTCGCACTCGCCGGCCTTGACCGCCATGATCGCCGTGCGCAGCGCAGTGGCGCCGGTGGCACAGGCGTTGGCGACGTTGAACACCGGGATCCCGGTCTGCCCGATCTGCTTCTGCAGCTGCTGGCCGATCCCCGCTGAGGAGTTCATCAGGTTGCCGGCGGCGAGCACGCCCATGTCCTTCATCGTCACACCGCCGTCGCGCAGCGCGCCGAGGGCGGCCTCCGAGGCGAGGTCGACGATGTCCTTGTCCGGGTGCTTACCGAACTTCGTCATCGTGATGCCGAGGATGTAGATGTCGTCTGCCATTTCGTGGTTCTCCTAGCGTCTGCGCTCGTGTGACTGGTCAGGCGATGGGTTCGAAGCCGAAGCCGACCGCTTCGGTCCCGGCATCGTCGGTGCCGATGGGATAGGTCGCCAGGCGAACCTTCATCCCGAGCTTGACGTGCTCGGGCGACGCCTCGACATTGATCAGGTTGCCGCGCACGCTGGTTCCACCGCAGTCGACGATGGAGGCGACGAACGGCACGGGGACGCCGGGAGCGGCGAAGGTGACGATCGTGAACGAGCGGACTTCGCCGGACGTGTCGATCGAGACCTTGGAGAACTCGGTGCCGCCGCACGACGCGCATGCGTTGCGCCGATCGAAGAAGCGCGCCCCGCATGCGGTGCACTCGTTCGCCACGAGGTGCGGGTCGTCGCCCAGCGCCAGGTAGTCGACGAGCGGGATCTGGTTGGCCATCGCCGTTTCCTTCCACTCAATCCGGTGGCGCGAACGCTACTCAACGCACAGCTGAGTTCCCCGACCGAACCGTGATGCCGGCTCACGGCGCTCGCCGCCCGGCCGCACGCACGCTCGCTTCGGCGGCGGGTGGCGGGACGACGCAGGATGACGGCATGCCTGAGCTGCCCGGTCTGCAAGAGCCACCCACGTTCGGCGCCAGCGCGCTGCCGGCGGGCACCTACGACGGGGTGACGGTGTTCGTCACCGGCGGTGGCACCGGGCTCGGACGGGCGATCGCCGCCGAGTTCGCCCGGCTGGGCGCGACACTGGTGATCGCCAGCCGCAAGCCGGAGCACCTCGAGCAGGCCCACGCCGAGCTCGATCCGCTCGGCCGCCCGGTGCTCACCGTCGGCTGCGACATCCGCGATCCGGAGCAGATCGCCGCTGCGTTCGACGCCGCCACCGCCGCCCATGGGCTGCCCACGGTGCTGATCAACAACGCAGCTGCGAACTTCCCCTCCCCTGCCGAGGACCTGTCGCCGAACGCCTGGCGGACGGTCGTCGACATCACCTTGAACGGCACGTTCTTCGTCGCTCGCGAGTTCGCCCGGCGACACCTCGCCGAGAACACGCCGGGCTCGATCGTCAACATCGGCGCGACCTACGCCTGGACCGGCGGACCCGGGTTCGCCCACTCGGCGGCGGCGAAGGCAGGGGTGAAGAACATGGTCGAGACCCTTGCCGTCGAATGGGCCCCCTACGGCATCCAGGTCAACGGGCTCGTCCCCGGGTTGTTCCCCCACGACGACATGACCGCCGACATCCAGGGCAACCTCTCGCGCACCTCCGACAAGGACACCGCCCAACCGGCGCTGCGGGTCGGGCGGTTGCGCGAGCTCGGCTGGGCTGCGACCTTCCTCGCCTCGCCCTACGCCAGGTTCATCGCCGGGCACACGCTGGTCGTCGACGGCGCCAACTGGCAGCGCAGGTTCCTCACCCAGCCGCCGGTGACCACTGTCCGCGAGCAGATGGGCCGCGGTCCGTTCGGTTCCTGAGTGGCACCGGGCGGACGAGGCGCGTGGTCAGGCGGCGTCCGGCGTCGCCCAGTCCGTCGTCGGGGCGATCGTGTAGGTCGCCGTCAGGGCTCGGATGAAGTTCTGGTCGTGGAGCGGATCGGACGGCTCGGCGACCTGCGACGCCCCGCCGCCGCATGTCGGCGAGCAGACGGTCGAAGACGACCTCGTGGGTGAGGTCGTCGGAGTGGTCGAGGTTCTTCTCTGACCTCGTCGCGGTCGGCGTAGAGCTCGGCGCTCCAGTGGACGAGCAGCCGCATCTCGTCCGGGCGGTAGCGACGGATCAGCTCGCCGTCGGTGGTGATCGCCCAGTCGTCCTCGGCGGCGTCGTAGCCGAGCAGCGAGCGGTGCTTGAGGCCGGGGATGTCGCGCTCGTCGCGGCCGACCGACCGGGTCGCCGCGGTGGAACATCATCTCGTTCTGCACGACGACTCCCTTGTTCCACAGCGGATGCTCGAGCCGCTTCGGCTGCGCCGAGCGGACCGTCGGGCCAGTAGGTGAAGGTGCCGTTCTCGCCCAGGTACCACCAGGTGATCACCTGGGCCATCTTGACCAGGTGCTCGGTGAACAGCCCGGATCGACCCATCACGTTCTGCAGCCAGACCGGCGAGTTCTCGATCCTGATGCCGCGGAAGGTGACCGCGTCGAGGTGCGAGGTGAGCCCGCTGTGGTGCGGACCGCACAGGTTGAACAGCATCAGCGTCGGCTGGGCGTAGGGCACCTTCCAGTAGTCGCGGACCAGGTCGAGGAAACGGCTGTTGTAGAAGCAGTCGTCGATCTCGGGGTAGAGCGCGATCGAGCCCTCGCCGAGAACCCGCGGAAGTGCGCGGTGGCGATGTCGTCGAGGGTCAGTCCGCGTCCGCCCGGAGACGTCACCGGTCGACGGTGGCGATCAGCTCCTCGACCGTGTCGAAGTGGTGGGCGGTGATCGTCGGCCACGGGCCGTGGCGCTTGATCACGTCGAGGATCCGTGCGTGCTGGTCGTCGGTGTACACGCCGTCGAGCACCTTCGGCGGAGCGACCGGTCGGAGGATCCGGTTGAGGTACTGCAGTTCCTGGTCGTTCATCTGTCCACTCGTTCGGGCTCGTTCGGCTTCGTGCGATGCGGTGCTCGGCGGGTCGGCGGGCTCACCACCGCTCGATCCGATCGGCGACTTCGGCGACCTGCTCGAAGGGGGCCGACTCGATCGAGTCGAGCACGACGTCCTGGGCGACGACCCGGTAGCCGGCGTCGATCAGTCGCAGTGTCCAGTGGACGATCGCACTCGACAGCGGGCTCGGCTTGAGCTCGTTGAGCTGAGTGACGAACAGATACGACTCGACGTCGAGCTCGTCGGCCCGCTCGGCGATCACGTGGACGTTGGACGCCTGGTGACGCAACGGGTAGGGGCTGTGACGACGGTGGTCCTTGGTCCACATCAACGCCGTCTCGATCCCCCGATTGTCGGAGGCGATGAACTCCTCGTAGGGGTGCGACCCGGTCTCCGTGCGCGAGCGCAGGTGGCAGTCATCGGTCAGCAATGCCGCCAGTTCGTCGAGACGGCCCTCGTCGTACAGGAACCAGTAGCGGTGGATCAGTTCGTGAGCGGCGAAGCGATCGTGGGAGGGCATCGTCAGACTCCTTGCGGATTGCGGTCTGGATCGAGGTCGAGCGCATCGAGGGCGGGTGTGCTCTCGACCGTGCTGATCCACGACGGGTCGCAGTCGAACGACGGCCGCTCGGCCGGGGTTGCGACGGCTCGGTGCTTCTCGATCGTCTCCTGGTTTGCCGCGAAGTTTCCGCCGAAAGAGGCGAAGCGCCCTCGGATTCCCGTCATCGAATTCCCCTCGACTCCCCAACGACCCCACGGGCCTGCAGCGACAGTATCGCGTTACTGTGTGGAGGACGCAAGCGGCGACCAACGGTTCGACGGTCGTTCGATCGATGTCGGGCGGTCGACGGCGCGACCGGTCGCCGCTTCAGCGGGCGGTCGAGCGTGCTGTCGGTCGAGTCGGTCGAGTTGGTCGACGGGGCACCGCAGCCCGAGTCGGCGGCCCGAGCAGGGCGAGCACCGCAGCGTCGAGTTCACGGCGAACCCAGTCGGCGTCGTGGCGGTGGGTGACCCAGCCGAGGATCACGCTGTCGACGACATGGCCGAGTGTGCTGATCACCGCGGCGCGCTCGAGGTATCTCGTCGTCGCCGATGGCGTCCTCGATCATCGCCGTGAACGTGCCGGTGCTCGACCCTCGAGACTTCGCCGCAGCCGGATCGAGCGAGTACATCGCCCGCATCAGGGTCCGCGCCTGCGGTTCGTCGACCATCAGCGCCTTGGCGAACGAACGCATCACCCGACCGACCCGGTCGGCTGCGGTCGCGCCGGCCGGCGGACGGGTGCGCAGCCGCTCGCCGAACCCCTGCAGGCTGCCGAGGTGCGCTTCAGCGATGAGCTGATCCTTCGATCGACAGAACTGGTAGATGGTCGTCATCGACATCCGACAGGTCTCGGCGAGATCGCGCATCGACACCGAGTCGTAGCCGCCACGTGCGGCCACCCGAGTGGCCTCCATCAGCCGCTGATACCGAGGATCGGCCTGCCTCGCCGCGAGCCCCTCATCGGTCTGCTCGTCAGCGGTTGCCATCGCCGCCCGAGCGTAGCGGACCCGACCTCACACGAACCGCCCGCCGACCTCCCGCCCACCGTCCGCCGGCCCGTCGCCAACGGATCGGTCTTCGTCCATTCGATCGACTAGAGTAACCGATTATCCTCCCTTCTCCGGGGAGCGTCAGATGGAGGCCGAGCGTGCGATCACCGAGTGAACTGTTCGATCTCAGCGGCAAGGTGGCGATCGTCACCGGCTCGACCAAGGGGATCGGTCGGTCGATGGCGGCCGGGCTCGCCGCCGCCGGGGCGACGGTCGTCGTCAGCAGCCGCAAACAGGATCTGTGCGAGACGGTGGCGAAGGAGATCGAGGCGGAGACCGGTGCGACCATCCTGCCGCTCGCCTGCCATGTCGGCGAGTGGGAGGCGATCCCGGCGTTCGTCGCCGAGGTCGAACGGTCGCTCGGTCGGATCGACGTGTCTGGTCAACAATGCCGGGATCAGCCCGTCACGGTCGAACACGAGCGAGATGACGCTGGAGCTGTGGCGCAAGATCTTCGCCGTCAACCTCGAGGGGCCGCTGCGGATGAGCCAATGCGTCGCCGAGGTGATGAAGCGCCAGGGTGGCGGGAGCATCATCAACATCGCCTCGATGGCCGGCTACTCCGGCGGGCCGGCGGTGCGTCGCCTACGGGGCGTCGAAGGCGGCGCTGATCAACCTGACCAAGACGATGGCCCAGGAGTGGGCAGCGGCGAAGATCCGGGTCAACGTGCTCTCCCCCGGACCGTTCACCTCCGAGATGCTCGAGGGTGCAGCGAGCGCGTGCGCCGGGCTTCTTCGAGCTCGTCGCCGGTGGGACGTTCCTCAAGCGGATCGCCGATCCGGCGGAGATCGTCGGCCCGGTGCTCTATCTCGCCAGCGATGCCTCGTCGTTCGTCACCGGCGACGACATCTCCGTCTCCGGCGGGATGCAGAAGTAGCTGCCCGATCAGCCGTCTGCGAGGAGGTGGTCGAGCAGGCCGTCGGTGAGGTAGTCGGGAACGCGCTGGAGTCGGACCGGTTCGGGCTCCTCGGTGTGATCGCCGAGCCGGCGACGAACCTCGACCGACAGGTAGTAGGCGCCGGCGCAGGCGTAGCGCAGCCGGACGAGATCGGCTCGCTCGATCGCATCGAGGTCGAGCTCATCGTCCGGGAGCCTGGCCAACGCTGCCGCGCAGCTCATCGGCCAGATCGGGGCGGGCGGCGAGCAGTTGGTCGAGCAGCTCGCCGTGCACACCGGCCTCGCTCGCCGATGGCATCACCGCCGAGCCGGGGATCAGCAGATCGGCCACGGCAGCGAGACGGCGACGGAGCCGCCCGTCGATCGTCAGCTGCACGGGGGCCGGCGGCGGCGCCGGTGAACGCACGGCTGCGAACGCCGTCGGTCGCGAACGGTGGCTCGGGCGATCGACCGACCCTCGGCGGGCGACGAGTTCGTCGGCGGCACGCAACGCGAGCGCGGCGATCGTGCTCGTCGGGTTGGCGCTCCCGGCGGTGACGAAAACGCTGCCGTCGACGATCAGCAGATTCGGAACGTCGTGGCTACGACTCCACCGGTCGACGACGGATCGGGCCGGATCGTCGCCCATCCGAGCGGTACCGAGGAAATGGCCGTTGGCCGGCAGATGTCGCGGTTCGACCCGCAACGCACCGGCGGCGAGCAGCGACTCGGCGGTGCGCTGCTCGTGCCAGGCGATCAGCCGGCGGGTGTTCTCCGAGCGGACGTAGTGGACCTCGGCCGCCGGGATCCCATCGCTGTCGGCGATCGTCGTCGACAGCACCACCCGATTGTCGTCGGCCGGGAGGTCCTCACAGATCACCACCCACGACGCCGTCCGGCCCAGCCGGGCGGCGACGTTGTCGTGGTGGCTCACCCCCCAGCCGTGTTCACCGCCGCTCAGCGCGGCGGCGAGCGGCCCGCCACTCGAGCCGAGCGCCCAGGTTCCGCCACGGACGAAGCCACGCGACGGGTCGCTGTCGGCGAACTGGAGACTCTGGATCAGCGCACCGTTGTGCGCCCGTCGGCCGTCAGCTGCGGGATGGTCGAAGGTCCCCGTCGCACCGCACAACGGATGGAGCATCAACCGACGTCCGACGAGACCGGAGGAGTTCGCCAGACCGTCGCGATGACCGGCGGTCGCCGAGGCGAGCAGCAGCCGTGCGCTGCCGATCGCGTTCGCCGCGAGGACGACGACATCTGCCGCCTGAACGTGCTCTCGTCCGTTGCGATCGACCCACTCCGCCCCGCAGGCCAGCCCGCGATCGTCGAGCACTATCCGGCGCACCCGCGCCCCGGTGACCACTGCTCCCCCGGCGGCGACGACCTTGCGCCAATGGGTCAGGTCGCTGGAACCCTTGGCCCCTTCGTTGCACCCCGAGCCGCACGTGCCGCGCTGCACGCAGGGATGACGTCCGTCGTGGCCGACCGGCAGGATCGCGTTGGTCCCCGGCCACCAGTGCCAGCCGAGCTGAGCGTGGGCGCGGGCGACGCGCGGTCGCCGAACGCGCCGATCGGGAGCGGTGGGAACGGCGGATCGGCACCGGGCGGATAGCGAGGGTTGCCGCCGAGGCCGGAGACTCCGAAGCTCCGGTCCGCCGCCTCGTAGTACGGCTGGAGCTCGGCGTAGGAGACGGGCCAATCATCGGCGACCCCGTCGACGCTGCGGACACGGAAGTCATCGGGCAGCATCCGCGGCCACTGCGCGTTGTACAGCACCGTCCCGCCACCGACGCCGTTGAAGTTGACGACGCCGAGCTCGGAGTTGCCGACGTCGATCGGGTAGTCCGCAGGGGCGCGACGGACCGCCGGCGAGGCTGACCACTGCTTGGCGGCGACGAGCTCGGCAGCCGGACTCGCGCCGGGGTAGGTCGCCCGGTCCGGCCAGTCGCCCTGCTCGAGGCAGACCACCCGCAACCCGGCCTCGACGAGGCGAAGCGCGGCGACGCCCCCCGACGCGCCGGCACCGATCACCAGGACGTCGGCGACGTCGTTCATCGGACGCCTCGTCGCTGCCGGGGCATCTCAGCTCCCGGACGACCCGGGGCTCGGATCGGGCGTCCACTCGCCACCGTCGAGCCCGCGCACGGTCAGCCTCCACTCCTCGATCAGGTCGAGGCTGACGGTCGTCCGCCCGGTGACCTCGGCGGCGCAGTCACAGAGGGCGACCGCGGCCTCGACCATCTCCTCCATCGACTCGATCTGGTCGGGCCGGAGCGTCGCGCCGACCAGCTTCGCCGCTCCTTCGCTGAGCACGGCGGCACGCGGTTCGACGGTGTTGACCCGGATCCCGCTGCCGTAGAGCTCGGCGGCGAGCCCGTTCGAGATCCGGTTGAGGGCGGCCTTCGAGGCGCCGTACAAGGCGATCGTCGAGCCTTGTGAGCCGAGCTCGAACGGCGGTCCGGCCCATGGCTTGGCCGTTGCCGCTGGAGAGGTTGACGATCCAGCCCTCACCGGCGGCACGCATCGCCGGCACTGCCGCCTGGGCGAGATCGAAGGTGGCGTGGACGTTGACCTCGAACATGATCTTGCGCCGCTTGAGGGAGATCTCCGCCAGCGGCGAGTAGATCGCTGCCGCGGCGTTGTTGACGAGGATCTCGATCGGCCCGCCGAGCGCCTCCGCCGCCTCGCGCGACGATGCCGCAGGCGAGTCGTCCTCGTCGGTCAGGTCGGCGACGATCGCAGCGACCTTGCTGCCGTAGCGGGCGAGTCGGTCGCGCGGTCTCGCTCAGGCTGAACCGGACGAGGTGATCGTGCCGGCTCGAGCGTGCGGGCGGTGATCGCCACGCGGCGCCCTCGGCGGCGAGCCGCTCGGCGATCGACGGCGCCGATCCCCCGGCTCGCTCCGGTGACCAACGGCTCGCCGGCCGGCGAAGCGGCCGGTCATCTGGCGGCCGAGTGCTCAGCGACGAACGCCGTCGAGGCACTCGCCGATGTAGTCGCAGTCGTCGTCGTTCATCGAGTGGTTGTTGGGCAGGATCAGGCCCCACTCCATCACCCGGTCGGCGTTCGGCAGACCGCCCTCCGGCTGGCGCTGGTGCGGCTGGTCGCGGAACGCCGGCTGGCGCGCCGCGTTGCCGGTCCACACCATGCGGGTGTCGACGCCGTGCGACTCCATCCACTGCTGGAGCTCGGCGCGGCGGATGCCCGACCCGGCGTTGATGAGCATCGGGAACATGTGCCAGCCGGTCTCGATCGCCCTCGGTCAAGCTGCGGCAGGGTGAACAGCTCCGGGCTAGCGGGCGAAGTGCGCAGCTGGTCAGATCGAAGTTGCGCTGGCGGCGGGCGAGGTTGTCGCCGAGCTTGTCGAGCTGCACCAGACCGAACGCGGCGGACAGCTCGGACGGCTCGAAGTTCCAGCCGATCTCGTCGAAGATGAACAGGTTGTCGTACTCGAGGCCGTCGTCGATCGTGCTGAAGAAGCGCTTGTCGACGCCCTTCGTCGAGCCGAAGAGCTGGATCTCGGAGCGGCGACCCCAGCGGCGCAGCAGCAGCGCCTGGTCGGCCAGCGCGTCGTCGTCGAAGCAGACCATGCCGCCGGTGCCGGCCGCGGTGATGATGTGCGAGAGGGCGAAGCTGGTGACGCTGATGTCGGCGCGGGTACCCGGTCGGCGTGCCCCGCAGCGTGAGCCCGAGCGCGTCGCAGGAGTCCTCGATCACCTTCAGGCCGTGGCGGTCGGCGATCGCCCGGATGCGGTCCCAGTCCGGGGCGTTGCCGATCAGGTTCGGGGCGAGGATCGCCTTGGTCCGCGGCCCGATCATCGCCTCGATCGCGTCGACGTCGATCTGGAACGTGTCCGGGGTGACGTCGACGAACACCGGCACCAGACCGGCTCGCAGGATCGGGGCGATGTCGGTGGAGAACGTGACCGCCGAGGTGATGATCTCGTCGCCGGGTTCGAGGCCGAGCACCTCGACCGCGAGGTAGAGCGCCGAGCTGCCGGAGTTGCACATGACGCCGCGGCGCTTGCCGAACAGCTCGGCGACGCGCTGCTCCATCGCCTTGACGTTCTTGCCGATGCGCAGCGCCGGTCGGACCGCCGCGCAGCACCTCGACGACCGCCTCGATCTCGCGCTCGTCGTGGACCGAGCCGGCGTACTCGATCCGGCGTGTCGACTGGACACCACTCATGCAGCATTCCCCTCTCGCTGTTACCTCCGACCGGATGCAGTATGCTCGCGATCGATGACTAAGACAAGCAAATATCGGACGGGATCGGTTCGGCGTCCGGCGGCGCAGGACGTCGCCCTCGAGCGCGCCCTCGAGGGCTTGTTCCGGCTGGGCGCCAACCGACGGTTCGATGCCCGTCAGGCGGCTGCGGTCGGCGCAGTGGTCACCCGTGCCGGCTATGCCGTGCTGCGCGCCCTCGCCGATCACGGCACGATCGGGGTCCGCCAACTCGCCGACGTCTGCGCGATGGACAGCGCCACCGCCAGCCGGCAAGCGATGCAGCTCGTCGACGAAGGCCTCGTGCGCCGCAAGGTCGCCGACGGCGACGCCCGGGCGGTCGAGCTCTCGCTCACCGATCGCGGCGGCGAGGTGTACCGGCAGATCGTCGACTACCGCCTCGGCCACCTCGCCGGCGTCGTCTCCGCGTGGTCGACCGACGATCGAGCGACGCTCGCCCGTCTGGTCGACCGCCTCGTCAGCGACCTCTCCGGCACGCCGCTCCCCCGCTGACGCCCGGCGCGCCTCGGCCGGGCTGATGCACGGGCCGAACGACCGAAACCGACCGCCACGCCGTGCAACACCGAACCGGCCGGGCTGATGCACGGGCCGAACGACCGAAACCGACCGCCACGCCGTGCAACACCGAACCGGCCGGGCTGATGGACGGGCCGAGCGACCGAAACCGACCCCGGGGCCGCTGGGTCGTCGTCATCGTCAACTCCTCGGTACGTCCTGCCACGGCGTGCCGTGCCACGGGTCCGGTTCGCGTGGCAGCCCGAGCACCTTGTCGCCGAGGATGTTCTTGTTCACTTCGGTCGTCCCACCCTCGATCGTGTTCGCCCGGCTGCGGAGCATCCCGCGCACGACATGCGGTAGGCGCGGGCCGGCGTCGCGCTCGGTCGGTTCCCAGGCGAGCGCGTCGGGTCCGGCGAGGTCGAACGCGGCGAGTTGGAGGCGTTGGTTGAGCGATCCCTGGTGCACCTTGCCGATCGAACTCGCCGGACCGGGCGAGCGCCCGGCGCGGACGGTCGCCCGTACCCGCTGGTTGGTCCAGTTCGCGGATCCGCTCCTCGGCGTAGAGCCCGAGCAGGCGCTGGCGCACGAGGGGATCGACGGCTGCGCCGCAGTGCCTGGCGGTGGCGAGGACCGCGTCGACGCCGGACCCGCCGATCCGGTCGACCCCGCCGGAGCCGGCGCCGGAGACCATCTGACGCTCGCCGGAGAGGGTCGCCCCGGCGACCGACCAGCCGCGCCCGACCTCACCGACGCGCTGGTCATCGGGAACCCAGGCTCCGTCGAGGAAGACCTCGTTGAAATCGATCTCGCCGCCGAGGTGGCGCAACGGCCGGACCTCGATCCCGGGTTGGGCGAGCTCGACCAGGAAGTAGGTCAGGCCACGGTTCTTCGGCGCGCCCGGATCGGTGCGGGCGAGGAGCACCCCGAACTCGGCGCGATGGGCCCAGGTGGTCCACACCTTCTGCCCGGTGACCCGCCAACCGTCGCCGTCCGGCTCGGCGCGCGTCGCCAGCGAGGCCAGGTCGGAGCCGGCGCCGGGCTCGCTGAACAGCTGGCACCAACGTTGCTCGTTGCGGACCAACGGCGGGAGGAACCGGAGCCGTTGCGTCCTCGGTGCCGTGAGCGAACAGCGCCGGGGCGGCGAGGTTGAGCCCGAGCGGGTTGAGCCGCCCGAGGTTGAACCGGGCAAGTTCTGGCTCGATCAGGCGGGCGACGGCGAGCGGCAGGTCGAGCCCGCCGTAGGCGATCGGCCAGCCGGGGACCACCAGTCCCGACGCCCCGAACACCGGATACCAAGCCTCGTAGTCGGCGCGGCTGCGGACCGAGCGAATCGCAGCCGCCCCGCCCGACTCGGCTGCGCGCTGCCAGGCGATCGGGACGTTCGCCTCCAGCCACTCGCCCACGGCGCGCAGCACCGTCGCCGGCGCGTCGGACGGATCGATCGCCAGGCGGCCCGCAGCATCAACCGACTGCTCGCCCACCGACGGCTCGATCGGCGGAGGGCTCGACGACGGAGAAACGTCTGCTCGACGAGGTCGTGGAGTTCGGCGAGCGGGAACCGTTCGCCGTTCGGCTCGTCGGCGACGACCCCCGGGTCGAGCGCCTGGTACCCGGTGATCAGGCCGGTGAGCATCCGGGCGAGGACCTCCGGGTCGCCGCTGCGGAAGACCTTCGAGCGTTGGCCGCGGCGAATCAGATCGGCCTGCAACTCCATCGCCCTGGCGAAGTTGGGAGCGAGCTGACGGGCGAGATCGGTCTCCTTGGCCGACGGCGAGAACCCGCTGGCCGTACGGAGAGAGAGCCGCCCGAAGTGCGGATGCTCGCGGAAGAAGCCGACCTCGAGGTCGACCACCGCGTGGAGCCGCTCGAGCGGGTCACCCTCGCCGCCGAGGAGCGACTCGAGCCGGGGCATGAATTCGTCGCCGCGGCGGAGGAAGACGGAGACGAACAGGTCGTCCTTCGAGCCGAAGAACGAGTACACGCTGCCGACCGAGAACCCGGCGTGCTCGGCGATCTCCTTCAGGGTCGTGTCGTGGAACCCCTTGCGCCCGAACACGACCTCCGCTGCGTCGAGCAACTGCGTCCGGCTCAGGTCCTGGTGTTCGAGCCGGCGCCGCTCCCGCCGGTCCTGCGGGCGACTGCCGTTCCGCGACGCGAGGCGGGTGGCGCTGGCCGGGGACTTGGCGGGCATCGCTGCCAGCGTATCGATCGCCTGCGGTCGGCGATGCCACCCGACTGAACCTGGATTACGATGGAATGAACGCAGCGTCAGATCGCTGCGACCCGAGGGGGCGATGCCGTGCGAGCCGAGGAGCTGATCCTGATCAGCGTCGACGATCACCTCGTCGAGCCGCCGGCGATGTTCGACGGAGGGATCCCCGCCCGGTTCGCGGGAAGCCAACTCGGCGAGCTGCAGCGCTCCGCCCCGCGTGACGACGCTCGACGTCTCCGGGCTGCTCGCCCGCTGGCGACGCGATCTCGGTGGGTTGCGGGTCTACGGCGCTCCCAACCCGCACCTCGAGGTGATCGCCGTCGACCGGCCGGAACGTGCCGCCGAGCTCGCCGCCGCCGACGCCGAACTGCACGGCACCGTCGCCCTGGTCAGCGAGTTCGACGGCAGCCTGCGGGTCGGGACGACCGAAGGGGGGCGACCGGCGACCACCGTCGACGATGCCGGCACGCTCGCCGAGCTGCTCGCCTCGATCGGTTCCGGCGAGCTGACCAGCGCGCTGCTCCGCCTCGATCTCGACCCCGCGACGCCGGCCGGTCCGCTACGACCGCCGGTCCGTCCCGAACGATGGATCGCTCCGCCCGCTGCGCTGGTCGCGCAGCTCGCCGCCGCCGAGGCGCCGGTGCTGGTCGTCGGTGCCGGTGTGATCCGCGCCGGGGCGATCGACGGGCTGCACGCCCTCGCCGCCGGCGCCCAGCTCGGGGTGCTCAACACCTGGGACGCCAAAGGGGTGTTCGACTGGCGCAGCGTGCATCACTGGGCGACCGTCGGGCTGCAACGTGACGATCTCGCCCTCGCCGGCCTGGCCGACGCCGACCTCGTCCTCACCAGCGGGCTCGAGCGGTCGGTGTTCGGCGCCCACCCACTGCTCGCCGGCGCCCACGATCTCGTCCCGCAGATGCTCGGCCCACTGGCCGAGGCCTGCCACCGGCCGGCGAGGGAGCTGCTGATGCCGCCGTTGCGCGACCGGTTGGCGGCTGCGACCCAGCGCGGCTGGGCCGAGCAGGGCGCACCGCTGTGGCCGACCCGGGCGACGTTGCACTACGGCCAGGCACTGCCGACCGGTGGGCTGATCGTCGGCGAACCGGGGACCGCCGGGTTCTACCTCGCCCGCACGTTCGCCACGACCGAGCTCGGCTCGGCCCGGGTCCCGATCGGCCCGGTGCCCCCCGGTTGGTCGCTGGCCGCATCGTTCGCCGCCCAGCTCGCCCGACCTGGTCGTGCCGTCCTCGCCGTGCTCGACGAGCGTGCCGAGCTCCCGGTCGACGATTGGCGCGAGCTCGCGGAGCGTCACGGACTGCGGCTGGTCGTCGAACGGTGGGCTCCGGACGGTGAGCCGCTCGATGCAGCTGCCCACGCGGCACGCACGGCCGAGCTGTTCTCGACCGCGAGGTCTGCGGAGGTGACGCTGCGCACCGAGCGCGGCCAGCTCGCCGAGATGATCGCCGCCGCCGGACCGATCACCGCCTGGCGGAGCGCCGGGCGTGACGAAGGTTCCGGGATCACCTACGACCGGCACTGAGCGGCGGCCGGTCAGCGGATCTGATCGAGCGGGATCCGGTCCTCGGTGCGCGGTTGACGACCGGTGCGCAGCGGGCTGAGCGGCGCATCGACCAGCGCGATCCGCTCCATCGACGCGCCGAGCGCGGCGAGGCTCGACTGCCACCGGGCGAACTCGGACGCGCCGCCGAGCCAGGCCTGCTCGAAGTCTGCCCACGCCCGCCAATCGGCGAAGCCCCAGATCACGATCGCCTCGTCGTCGAGCCGCATCGCCGACCGGAATGCGCCGACGAGCACCGCCCCGGCTCGTTCGAAACCGCTGCGTCCCCATTCGCCGAGGTCGGCGAGCAGGCGCTCCGCTCCTCCCCCGGGGATGGTCAGCAGTTCGTGGACGTAGACCCCCGCGCCGGTGCCTCCGGTGGCCTGATGGGCGGCGACCGGCGGTGACCAGGCGGTGGGGACGACGATCCGGTCGCGCCCACCGCGCCGCAGCGCAGCGGCGGTCGCCCACCACTCGGCCAGCGACGGGTCCTGCGTCCGGCCACCGGCGAACTCGACTTCGAAGTTGGCCGTCAAGCCGTCCCAGTCGTCGAGCTCCCAGAGGTTGACGACCTCCGGCCAGCGACCTGTCGAGCCGACCGTCGCCCAGACGCCGAAGCAGCGTTGGTTGCGCTCCTCGAGCGCCACCGGGACCCAGTTCGCGGTCATGTGCTGCATGTAGCGATTACGTCCGTGACCGATGATCTCGATCAGCTCGTGGATGTAGACGCAGCGGTTCACGAACCCCCCGGTCCGCCGATGAACGACGGTTCAGTCGAGCGTATCTCGGTTCGCAGCTTCCCAGGTGAGGCGGGGCGCATCGCGGTAGAGGCGCTCGATCTCGTAGAACCGGCGGGTCTCGTCGGCGAACACGTGGACGACGACATCGCCGAAGTCGAGCAGCACCCATTCCTGCTGGCCGAGCCCCTCGACCCGGTTCGGCCCGCGACCGAGCTGGTCCTTGCACGCTTCCTCGACCGACTCGGCGATCGTCCGCACCTGGCGGCGGTTGCCGGCGGAGGTGATCACGAAGTACTCGGTGATCGCCAACACCGAACCGACGGCGAGGATCACGGTGTCGGTGCCCTGCTTGTCGTCGGCGGCGATCGCCGCGACCCGGGCGAGGGCTCTGGAAGCGGAGTAGGCGTCGGTCTCGGTGTCGGTCATCCGGTGGTGCTCACTGTCGTGTCGTCGGCGGCCGGCGTCACGCTCGCCGCCGGCGTCGCGCTGACCACCTCGGGATGTTCGGAGGCGTACGAGGCCCCGAGGGTCACGATCGCGTCGATCCCGTCGATCCGGACCTCCGCGTTCTGTTGAACGAAGGTACCGAGCTCGGCGCCGAATGTCGCCGCCTGGCGGGCATCGAGTTCGTCGACGTGGGCGACGGTCGTCTCCGCCGGGACCTCCAGGTTCGAGCTCTCGGTGACCATCACCACGTTCGCCCCGGCGAAGACGAGCCGCTCGACGGCGTCCCGGGTGAGCGCCGGATCGCCGAGCGGGCTGCGGACATAGAGCGAGATCGTCGGGTTCGCCGGCGAGACCGAGCTCGGGGCGACGGTGGCGAAGACGACCGCCACGTCCCCGGCGTTGACGGTCAGCAGATCGAGGTCGTCGGGGTTCTCGGCGCCGTCGGTCGGCCGCGATTCGAGCGAATGGACCTGCATCGGACCGGCGAACACGGCCTCGACGAAGCGGCCGAGACCGGCGACGTCCCCGCTGGCGACGACCGCGCCGTCCGTCGTCGTCTCGGCGGAGGTCTGATCGAGGCCGGTGACCAGCCCGGTGCCGACCCGGGCGGCGACGGCCCGCCACAGCTTGTCGAGCCGCGGCAGACGGAGCAGTTCGGACTCGGTCGTCGTCGATGCCGCCAGCAGCTCGCCGATCCCGGTGGCGTCGAGCGTCGCCGGGCCGGCCATGAACAGCTGGATCGGATCGGCGGACGCGGCGCTGTCGACGATCACCGGCTGGTCGAAGTACAGCTCGATCGGCCCGATGTCGGTGAACAAGCCGGCGAGCTCACTCGCCGGCAGCGCCGCGCTGGTCGACAGGGTGATCCCGAGCAGACCTTCGACCGACGAGGCGAGCGCCTCGATCCCACCCTGGGTGTAGGCGTCGGCGACCCGGCCCCGGCTGCCGTCGGGGAGCGAGGTGTCCGAGCCGGCCGGGACGAGCACCGCCGTGCCGCCGACGGCGACGTCGTCGGCACCGGCCGGGCTGAGGGCGAGGACGACCATCGACGCCACCCGATCCTGGTCGTCGAGGGTGGCGAGGAGCGCGGTCGGGGTGCTCGGCAGCGGCTGGAGAGGGAGGACGTCGGCCAGTGCGTCCTGGCCCTCGGTCGACGAGCGCAGCGCATCGGCGGCGACCCAACCGAGTGTCGGGAGGGTCAGCGCGACGAGCAGCCCGGCGGCGAAGGCGGCGATCGTCCGGTTGCGCCGCCTGTCGGCGATCGCACTCATCGGTCGTTCGGGTCGCGGTAGAACCCACGCGATTCGATCAGGGCGAGCACGGCGTCGGGGACGAGGTAGCGCAGCGGTCGGCCGTCGGCGACACGGGCCCGCAGCTCGGTCGAGGAGACCTCCAGACGCGGCACCTCGACCCGCTCCCAGTCGGCGATCGGAGGCAGTTCGACGGTGTTCCCCGGCCGGTCGACGACGACCATCCGCGAGCTGGCGACGACTTCCTCCCACCGTTCCCAGCTGGCCAGTCCGGCGGCTGCGTCGTCGCCGACGATCGTGAACAGCTCGCCGCCGGGGTTCAGTCGCCCCAGCTCAGCGAGGGTGTCTGCGGTGTAGCTGGCGCCGCCTCGTTCGATCTCGAGCGTCCCCGCCTCGAGCCCGTCGAGCTCGTCGACCGCCGCCCGGACCATCTCCAACCGGTCGGCGGACGGACTGATCCGCCGGCCGCCCTCTTTCTGCCACGGGCGAT
The DNA here is from genome assembly GCA_963754705.1 of uncultured Actinomycetes bacterium. Classification (GTDB taxonomy): domain Bacteria; phylum Actinomycetota; class Acidimicrobiia; order Acidimicrobiales; family Ilumatobacteraceae; genus JAWKHV01. The sequence continues at coordinate 427,038 of CAVWGZ010000004.1, forward strand.
GGGCGACCATCAACACGACCACGTCGAGTCCGAGCGAGTAGCGGACGTCGAGGGCGGTGACGAGGTGGCCGACATGGGGAGGATCGAAGGTTCCGCCGAACAGACCGATGCGACGTCCAGCGGCGGCGAGCACGTCGCAGGAGTGTACGGGGAACCGATCGGGGGAACAGGGCATCTAGCACGGTGTACCCACCATCCAGCATCGACCGGACAGGGATGTGTCGTATGTGCTACCTTGTCCTGTCCCCCACCCCCCACAGAGCTGGGGCGGCGCCAGAGGACTACGGCGGCGTGGCCACGTTCGGTGATTCCTCACCTCGCTACGTCATCTTTCCCTGGCTCAGCCGTCCAACATACCGGTGTCCGCACTCCTTCATGTGCCGCAGGACACCCAACCGCCCGGAATGACGACGACGCACGAAGAGTTGATCCCGCTGACATGAATGATTCCATTGGCCTGTACCTCAACGACATCGGCAAGGTGCCGCTGCTCAACGCCGAGGAGGAGCGCGAGCTCTCCCGGCAGATCGAGCGCGGTCGAGATGCCGCCGGTCGCCTCGCCAACGGCGAGCGTGGCCGTGAGCTCCGCAACGACGTCAAGACCGCCGCCGCGGCGAAGGACCGGTTCATCCGTGCCAACCTGCGCCTGGTCGTCTCGATCGCCCGCCGTTATCCCCTCCCCCAGGGGATGGACCTGCTCGACCTGATCCAGGAGGGCAACCTCGGCCTGGAGCACGCGGTCGACAAGTTCGACTGGCGCCGAGGTTTCAAGTTCTCGACCTACGCCACCTTCTGGATCCGCCAGGCGATCGGCCGGGCACTCGATCAGAAGGCGAGCCTGATCCGGATCCCCGGCGATCGCTCGGCGAGCCTGCGCGCCGCGTTGCGTCAGGCCTCGGGTGACGGCGAGACGCTGGACACCGGCAATGCCGAACTGCACCGCCTGACGACCCCGATCTCGCTCGACAAGACGATCGGCGACGACGGCGACGCCACCCTCGGCGACCTGATGGCCAACGGCGACGGCACCCCCGAGGATGCCGTGATGACGATGGTCGACAGCGACCTGCTCGACGAGCTGCTCGGCACGCTCGACGCCCGGGCCCGCTACGCCGTGGAGGCCCGCTTCGGGCTCCTCGACGGGGAGCGCAAGAGCTTCCGCGAGGTCGGCGAGAACCTTGGCGTGACCGCCGAGGCCGCCCGACGGCTCGTCTGCGGGCTGTCGCCGGGCTGCGTGAGGACGCCGTCCGCATCCTCGCCGTCTGACCAGACGCCGATCTGAACCACTCCGGTGAGGGGTGCGGTCCCCCGGGATCGCACCCCTCGTCGCGTCGCTGGAGCAATCTGCGTTGCGATCAGGGGGTCGGCGCCGCCAACCTTGGCAGGTGCCGACGAACTGGAGTCCCTCGTCGTGGCGCGGGTTCCCCGCCCACCAGCAGCCTGAATGGCCCGATGAGGGCCACCTCGACGCAGCCCTGAAGCAGATCGCCGGCTATCCCCCGCTCGTCTTCGCCGGTGAGGCGCGCAGCCTGTCGGCCACCCTCGGCCAGGTCGCCGCGGGCAACGCGTTCCTGCTCCAGGCCGGCGACTGTGCCGAGAGCTTCGACGAGTTCTCCGCCAACAACATCCGTGACAAGTTGCGTGTGATCCTCCAGATGGCGGTGATCCTGACCTATTCGCTCGGCGTACCGACGGTGAAGGTCGGGCGGATCGCCGGCCAGTTCGCCAAGCCGCGCTCATCACCGTTCGAGCGGATCGGCGATCTCGACCTGCCCAGCTTCCGCGGGCACATCGTCAACTCCCCGGCGGCCACCGCGGCTGCCCGGACTCCCGACCCCGATCGCCTGGTGCAGGCCTACAACCAATCGGCAGCGACGCTCAACCTGGTCCGGGCGTTCACCAAGGGCGGGTTCGCCGACCTCTCCCGGGTGCATTCCTGGACGCAGGAGTTCGTCGCCTCCAGCCTCGAAGGGCAGCGCTACGACCGGCTCGCCCGCGAGATCGATCGCGCCCTGCGGTTCATGCGCGCCTGCGGCGTCGACACGGAGCACACCTCGACCCTCCACGAGACCGACATCTACACCAGCCACGAGGCGCTCCTGCTCGGCTACGAGGAATCGCTCACCCGCCAGGACTCGCTGACCGGCGGTTGGTACGACTGCTCGGCGCACATGCTCTGGATCGGCGAGCGCACCCGCCAGCTCGACGGGGCGCACATCGAGTTCCTCCGCGGGGTCAACAACCCGATCGGCTGCAAGGTCGGGCCGACGACGTCCGCCGACTACGTCCTCGAGTTGTGCGAGACGCTCAATCCGGCGCGGATCGCCGGTCGGCTGACGCTGATCTCGCGGATGGGCTACCAGCACGTCGAGGAATCGCTCCGCCCGCTGCTCAAGGCCGTGCGCGACTCCGGGCACCCGGTGGTCTGGGCCTGCGACCCGATGCATGCCAACACCTACACTGCTGCCGGCGGTCGAAAGACCCGCCACTTCGAGAACGTCGTCAGCGAGATCGCAGGGTTCGTCGACGCCCACCGGGCGGAGGGCACCTGGCCGGGCGGGATCCACGTCGAGCTGACCGGCGAGAACGTCACCGAATGCCTCGGCGGCGTCGGAGGAGATCCTCGACACCGATCTCGACATGCGCTACGAGACGGTCTGCGACCCGCGGTTGAACGGCCGCCAGTCGGTCGACCTCGCCTTCCGCGTCGCCGAGCTGATGCGCGACGCCGACGTCGCCGGGATCTAGCCGGACGTGTCGATGGGTGCGTTCGACGAGGCGCTCGCGACCGTCGACGACTGGCCGGTCGACCACGTCGCCGCCGTCGTCGTCGCCCCCGGTGGCCCGGTCGCCGGCCACGGCCCGCTCGACCGGCGGTTCGCGCTCGCTTCGGTGAGCAAACCACTGACCGCCTACGGCGTCCTGGTCGCCGTCGAGGAAGCGACGATCGGGCTCGACGATGCGGTCGGCCAACCGGGTTGCACCGTGCGCCATCTGCTCGCCCACGCCGGCGGCTACCCGCTCGACGGCGATGCGCCGCTGGTCGCCCCGGGAACCCGCCGGATCTACTCGAACGCCGCGTTCGACCTGCTCGGCGCCCACGTCGCCACCGCCAGCGGATTGGCCTTCGACACCTATCTGAGCGAGGCGGTGCTCGCCCCGCTGCGGATGACGGCGACCGGCGTCGGCGGCTCGCCGGCGCGCGACTACACCGCCAGCGCGACCGACATCGCCCGGTTCGCGGTCGAGTTGCTGACGCCGACGCTGCTCGCCGCAGGCACCCTCGAGCAGGCGACGAGCGAGCAGTTCCCCGGCCTGGCCGGGGTCGTCCCCGGGTACGGACGGTTCGATCCGTGCCCGTGGGGACTCGGTGTCGAGCTCAAGGGAACGAAGGCCCCGCACTGGACCGCACCGGCCGGTTCAGCCCGGACGTTCGGACACTTCGGCGCGGCGGGTACGTTTGTCTGGGTCGACCCGACCGCACAGCTCGGTCTGGTGGTGCTCACCGACCGTCCATTCGGTCCCTGGGCCCACGAGCGATGGCCGCTGCTGGGGTCGGCGGTGCTGGCGGCGCGACTCGAGGAGCGAGACCGATGACACCACCGGGGTTGCCGGACGAGGGGGACCGGGTGCGATCGAGCGCACTCGGCGAAGGCGGCATACCCGAGGTCCGCTACGGCTGGGTCGAACGGATCGAGGGGATGCAGGCGGTCGTCCTGTTCGACGGTGAGCTGACACCGGAGGTCGTCCACCGCGGCACCGTCCAGCCGGTGGAGGTGACCACCGTCCAACTCGTGCTCACCGGCCGGGACCTGCTCGACGAGGGCGCGCTGCGCCGCGGGCTGGTCAAGATGTGGCAGGCGGAGGCCGATCTCGCCGGCCTCGCCGTCGACGGGTTGGAGGACTTCGGCGACGGCACGGCGATCGCTCCCAACCGCTACGCCCTCGGCGAAGTCGTCGCCGGTGGCGCCGCCTACGTGCTGATCGCCGGCCTGTTCCCGAGCGACCAACCAACGGTGTTCGTCAAGGCCGAGCCGAGGTTCAACTAGTCGTCGGGCTGCCGGGTCGTCGGGCCTCCCACCCGCTAGCTTCACGGCGCTCTGACGCATGGTGCGGGCAGACGACGATGGTGGGAGTTCCAACAGATGATCAAGCGACGTCGACGGCCGCTGCTCGCGGCCGTGGTCGTGTCGCTCGGCCTGATCGCCGCGTGCGGCGGCGGCGAGGCCGACGACGACACCAGGGCGCGAACGGCGGACACGGGTGTCGAGGACGAGGAGGCTGCGCCCGAGGAGGACGCGACGGACCCCTCGTCGGAAACGACGATCGAGGCCTCGTCCGGCGCTGGGGACGGCGAGGGGTGGACGGTGCTGCTCTACTCGATCGCCGACACCGACCTCGAGCCGTTCCTCCTCGCCGACGCAGCCGAGATGGCCGAGGTCGGTTCGCAGGACGGCCTCAACCTGGTCGCCCTCGTCGACCGGGCGGAGAGCTACAGCTCCGAACCGCTGCTCAACGTGCCCGATTGGGTCGGCGCCAAGCTGCTGCGCGTCGAGCAGGGCGAGATGGTCGAGGAGCTCGACCTCGGCGACCTCAACACCGGTGACCCGGCGACGCTGGCGTCGTTCATCGCCGAGGGGATCGCCGCCAACCCGGCGGGGCGCTACTCGCTGATCATCTCCGACCACGGCGCCGCCTGGCCGGGGGTCGGCGGGGACGAGTCGTCCGACCACGACTCGCTCACCGTCGCCGAGTTGCAGCAGGGGATCAGCGCGGGGTTGGCCGAGGCCGGGGTCGACAAGCTCGACCTGCTCGGGTTCGACGCCTGCTTGATGGCGACGTACGAGGTGGCCACGTCGATGACGAGCGTCGCCGATCGGATGCTCGCCTCCCAGGAGCTCGAGCCGGGCCACGGATGGGACTACACCGCCCTCCAACTCCTCGCCGACGACCCCTCGACCACCGCCGATGCGCTCGGCAGTGCGCTGATCGACGGCTTCGAGGCGCAGGCTGCGGCCGAGCAGACATCGTCGGAGATCACCCTCTCGCTGATCGACCTGACCCAGATGGGCGCTCTGGATTCGGCGCTCGCCGGGTTCACCGGCCAGATGACGGAGGTCGCCACCGACGTCGGGCCGCTCGTCGGGCGGACCCTCGCCTCGACGCTCGGATTCGGCGTCAACCCGGACCCGACCCAGGACACCCACATGGCCGACCTCGGGATGCTCGTCTCCCAGATCGGCGTCGACGCCCTGTTCGTCTCCGACGCAGCCGACGGGGTCAGCCGGGCGTTGAACGACGTCGTCGTCGACTCGGTCGCCGGCTCGACCCGCCAGGGCGCCACCGGGCTGTCGATCTACTTCCCGCCGACCGGCGAATTGTTCGACCCGGCCTACGCAGAGGTCACCGCCAACGGCGGATGGATGGACTTCCTCGCCGCCTACTACGGCGCCGGCGCGGCGATCCCGGTCGAGGAGCAGCCGGCGTTCGCCGACCCGGAGGGCGGCGCGGTGGTGACCTTCGACGGCGACGGCGTGACCGTCGAGGCGTCGTTCGATCCGGCGCTGGAGGAGAACCTGTCGGAGGCGACGATCAGCTACGGGATCGTCGAGGAGGACGGGACGGTGACCTTTTTCGGCGAGGAACCGGCCGACCTCGCGTTCGACGGCAGCGGCTCCGTCGCCGCCTTCTACGACCTGACCATCCTGACGATGGGCGATGGCGAGGACAGCGCTCCGGCGTATCTGACGATGACGATCGACGAGGAGTCCGGGACCTGGTCGGCCGACGTGCCGCTGGCGTACTACGCACCCGGCGACGACAGCGGCGACTACCAGGACGTGTTGTTGACGATCGTCGTCGACGCCGAGACCGGCGATGTGCTCAACGAGACGTACTACGGGTACAACCCCGAGCTCGAGACCTACGGTGAGCTGACCGCCGACCCGGAGGGCCTGATCGTTCCGCAAGTGCTCTCGGCCGGTTCGGACGGCGGCTACGAGTGGATCGCGACCAGCGATGTCGGGCTCTACGCCGACCTGCCGAACCTGATCTACGAGCTCGAGGCGTTGCCGTCGGGCACGTTGGTCTATCTCGAGCTGGCGCTGTACGACTTCGGTGGCAACTCGACCACGATCGGCACGGTCGTCGAGATTCCTTGAGCGGCGGTGGGCTCGCTGCGCCGCGATCCGGCGCAGCGAGCCGACGCCGTCAGAGCTTCTCGATGATCATCGCCATTCCCTGGCCGCCGCCGACGCACATCGTCTCCATCCCGTAGCGGCCGCCGGTGGTCTGCAACCCGTTGATCAGGGTGGTCATGATCCGGGCGCCGGTCATCCCGAACGGATGGCCGAGGGCGATCGCTCCGCCGTGGACGTTGAGCTGTTCGGCGCTGATCCCGAGCGCCTTCGCCGAGGGCACGACCTGAGCGGCGAACGCCTCGTTGATCTCGACCAGGTCGATCTGATCGATCGTCAGCCCGGCGCGGGCGAGCGCCTGCTTGCAGGCCTCGATCGGGCCGAGGCCCATGATCTCCGGGCTCAGCGCCGAGACACCGCTGGCGACGATCCGGGCCAGCGGGGTGAGGCCCAGCTCTTCGGCCTTGGTGTCGCTCATCACCAGCACCGCCGCTGCGCCGTCGTTGAGCGGGCAGGCGTTGCCGGCGGTGACCGAGCCGTCGACACGGAAGACCGGCTTCAACCCGGCGAGTCCCTCGGCGGTCGTCTGCGGGCGGGGGCAGTCGTCGGCGGAGACGACCGTGCCGTCGGGGAGGGTGATCGGGGTGATCTCGCGCTCGAAGAAGCCGTTGGCGATCGCTGCCCCGGCGCGTTGCTGCGAGCGAAGGGCGAACTCGTCCATCTCCTCGCGCGAGACATTGGCGTACTCGGCGACGTTCTCGGCGGTCTGGCCCATCGCGATGTAGACGTCGGGCAGGCCGCTGGGCTCGGTCCAGGTCCCCTGGCCGCCCTGGGCACGTTCCTTGGTCCGCGCCCCGGCGTCGGCGAAGACGCCGTTCGGGGCGGTGTCGGAGGCGCCGGAGGCGAACCGGCTGACCGTCTCGACGCCGGCGGCGACGAAGATGTCACCCTCGCCGGCCCGGATCGCATGGGCGGCCATCCGGATCGTCTGCAGGCTCGACGAGCAGTAGCGGTTGACGGTCGTACCCGGCACGTCCCATCCGGCGAGGATCCCGGCGATCCGACCGATGTTGAACCCGCCCTCACCGGCCGGCTGGGCGATACCCATCATCACGTCCTCGATCAGCGCCGGATCGACCTGGGGGGCCTTCGCCAGCAGGGCGGTGAGGATCTGCGCCGACAGGTCGTCGGGCCGGATGGTCGTCATCGACCCCTTGTTGGCACGGCCGATGGGGCTGCGAGCGGTGGCGACGATGACTGCCTCGGGCATGGGGACACTCCCTGATCGAATGGATGACGCGAACGATCGTAGGACTGCCGCCCGCCCACGCGGCAACCAGACCGGGGCGGACCGGCGGGCGACGACGTCGCTCTCAGCCGGTGGTGAGTACCCAGAACGCCTCGGCCGACGAGCCCTCCACCAGACCGGCGGCGGCGGCGTTGGCCTGCATCCAGGCCCGGACCATCGCCGCCGTGGCCGGCGGGTCGGTGTGCTGGCTCTGGTGGCTGAGCAGGGCGGCGATCTTGGCCTCGACGTGAGCGGTGACGTCGACCACCCGATTGGTCGCCGGGCCCGCCATCATCCACACCTCCGCAACCGTCCATGCCTCGAGCCCTTCCTCGGTGAGCAGCTCGGTGAACGTGTACGGGTTGCGCGCGTCGGGATAGACCGCGCACAGCGCTGCCTCGCCGGTGGCGAGATGATCGGGGTGACTGGCGAAGATCCGTTCGAAGTTGCGCTGCGGGCTCTGGGTCAGCACCCGCTGCGGGCGCACCTGACGGATCACCCGGCTGAGGTCGCGACGCAGCGCGAGGGTCGCGGTCACCTGCCCGTCGGGGTACCCGAGGAACACCAGGTCGCTGACCCCGACCTGCTTCGCCGCCTCGGTCTGCTCGGCCTGGCGGATCCCGGCGATCTCGTCGCGGGCCACGGCCGGATCGAACCCGCCGGCGTCACCGTTGGTCACCAGGCAGTAGGTCACCTCGATCCCGGCCGCCGTCCAACCGGCGACGGTGCCCGCTGCGCCGAAGTCGACGTCGTCGGGATGAGCGACGATCACCAGTGCCCGTTCGACCTGCGCATCATCCAACATGGGACGGCAGGCTACGAACCTTTCCGCGGCAACCACGCTGCGCCGACCGTACGATTCGACGATGGACCCCGAACCGGCCGTCGTTGCGCTCGACGAGATCGATCTGTCCGATCCGGAGTTCTGGATCGGCGACCGCGTGCGGCGCGAGGCAGCGTTCACGACCCTGCGGGACACCGACCCGGTCCGGTTCTTCGACGAGTGGGAGTTCGACGGACCGCTCCCCCGCGGACCGGGATACTGGGCGCTGACCCGCCACGACGACATCTGGCACGTCAGCCGCAACCCGCAGTTGTTCTGCTCGTCGAAGGGGACGAACATCGGTGACCTGCCGCCGGAGCTGAACGAGTTCTTCGGCTCGATGATCGCGATGGACGACCCGCGGCACTTCCGGCTGCGGACGATCGTCTCGCGCGGGTTCACCCCGAAGGAGATCGCCAAGGTCGAGCAGTACGTCAAGGACAAGGCTCGGCTGACGGTCGACCGGCTGCTCGAACGCTTCCCCGAGCGGACCTGCGACTTCGTCAAGGAGGTCGCCGCGCCGATGCCGCTGGAGGTGATCTGCGAGATGATGGGCATCCCGGCAGCGGACCAGGAGCAGATCTTCGCCTGGACGAACGTGATCCTCGGGGTCGGCGACCCGGAGTACGTCGGCAGCTACGAGGACCTGATGAACGTCGCATTGGCGATCTTCGCCTACGCCCAGGCGCTCGGCGAGGACCGCGCCGCCACCCCGCGCGACGACCTCACCTCGATCCTGATGAACGCCGAACTCGACGGCGACAAGCTCACCCCGCAGGAGTTCGGCTCGTTTTTCATCCTCCTCGTCGTTGCCGGCAACGAGACCACCCGCACCGCGATCAGCCACGGGATGAAGGCGTTGACCGACCATCCCGAGCAACGAGCGCTGTGGTTCGGCGATTTCGACACCCACACCCGCACCGCCGTCGACGAGATCGTCCGCTGGGCGACGCCGGTGATCAGCTTCCGCCGCACGGCCACCGCCGACACCGAAATCGGCGGAGTGCAGATCGCCGAAGGACAGAAGCTGGTGATGTGGTACTCCTCCGGCAACCGTGACGAACGCGTGCTATCGCGACCCGTTCCGCTTCGACGTGACCCGCCCGATCAACCCGGCCCAGATCGGCTTCGGCGCCGGCGGCCCGCACTTCTGCCTCGGCGCCAACCTCGCCCGCCGGGAGATCGGGGTGATGTTCGACGAGATCCGCCGGCGGTTGCCCGAGCTGCGGATCACCGGCGAACCGGCGTATCTGCAGAGCTCGTTCATCAACGGGATCAAGCGGATGCCCTGCAGCTGGTGAGCGGCGGATCGACCCGTCGATAGCGTGTGCAGGGTCGTGGATCGATTCCAGTACCTCGCCGTGCTCGGAGCCTGCGTGCTCGTCACCCTGCCACTCGAGTTCGTCTTCGGCGCGCGCGTCTGGCGTCGCCCGCGGCGCACTGCGCGGTGGCGATCGCCCCGGCGCTGGCGATCTTCGTCGTCTGGGACCTGTGGGCCACGGCGCACGGCACGTGGGACTTCGACGCGCGGTACACGATCGGTGCTCGCCTGCCCGGCGGGATGGTGGTCGAGGAGCTCGCTGTTCTTCGTCGTCATCCCGATCTGCACCCTGCTGACCCTCGAGTCGGTGCGCAACATCCTCGCCGGGACGACCCCGCTGCAACGTTGGGTGCGGGACGGCGCTGATGCCGATCTATCCGCCGCTCGCCGTCGTCGCCGCCGTCGGTCGTGCTCGCGCTCGAACTGCTCGTGTTCCGCACCGGCATCTTCCGGACGGCGGCCTACTGGCTGTCGATGGTGATCGTGGTCGGGTTCATGATCCCGGTCGACGGCTGGCTGACCAAGCTCTCGGCGCCGATCGTGATCTACGAGACCCGACGACGTCAGCGGGATCCGCCCGGTCTGGGACATCCTGCTGGAGGAGTACGCCTACGCCTTCGCGCTGCTGACGCTGGTCATCCTGCTGTGGGACCGCAGCGGTCACGCGAGCAGCGACGTGCGAGCCGAGATGACCGGCCTCGTCGCTCGGTGGCGTCCGTCGGCGTTCGTGGCGATGGAGGGCGTCAGCTACGCGACTCCACCGCTGGGTGATGCACGGCATCGGGATGGTCTGGCATCGCAGCCACCACCGTCCGAGCGCCTCGGGCGGCTTCGAGGCCAACGACCTGTTCCCGCTGTGCTTCTCGGTCGATCGGCTTCGCGCTGTTCCTCGCGTCGCGATCGGCCCGCAGATCGTGGCTGTCTGGCCGGTCGGTCTCGGCGTCACCGTCTACGGCGTCGCCTACCTGTTCGTCCACGACGTCTACATCCACGACCGGCTCGCCGTGCCGGCTCCCGACGCCTGGCGTACCTCGAGCGGCTGCGCGACGCCCACCAGCTCCACCACCGCTACGGCGGCGAGCCCTACGGGATGCTGTTCCCGGTGGTGCCCGGAGCTGCGCCGCGCGACGACGCCGACGTCGCGACGCTGGCGACCGACCGTCAGGTCGAGCGTCGCCGTCGACGACGTGATCCGCCGGACGCGCAGCCGGTTGTAGCGCTGGATGGCGATGAACGGCGCGTTCACGCAGCACCCCGTAGACGACCATCACGCATCGCGATCCGCCGGCGGGTTCCACAGCACGAACAACGGCGGGGCGCCGGCCGCCAGCCAGTGGCCCATCTCGGCACGTCGGGTCTCGATCGCGAGACGCTCGCAGTCCGCCGTCGACCGCCTCGGCGAGGCGACGCTTCGACACCCCGCCGGCGAACAGCGCGCCGGCCTCCGGCAGCCGATCCTTCCACCGGCGGATGCCGCAGCCGCTCGTAGAGCCGCCCGTCGTGCTCCCACCGACGCGGCTCGGGTCAGCCACGTGTCGCGGCGCAACCACGCGCCGGCAGCCGGTGGACGACGTAGCCGGTGCCGGCGTGGACACGCCCCACGCGGCGACGTCGACGGCGACGCAGCACCGGGCGGGACAGCTCGACGAGCGGCATCCGCGCCGCTCGGCTCGTCGGGTCGAGCACGCTCGCGACCTCGCCACCGCACCGGCGCGACCGAGCGCGCCGAGCCACCAGCGAGCGGAGGAAGACGGCGACGAACAACGCGCAGCGGCACCGGGTAGAGCGCGCGGTGAGCACGACGGAACCGTCCGACCGTGCCGCAGCAGCCACGCGCAGATGGACGGCCGGCGCCGACGTAGGCCGAGCGCCGATCCGGGCACCGCGCCGGTCACCAGCCGACGACACGGCGACGATGACCACGCGACGCCGAGATCGCAGCGACCCACGTCAGCCGCGATCGCTCGGACGGCGCGGCCGGCGGCGGCGCCGAGGGCGATGTTCTTCGTCCATCCGTCGACCAGCGCGCCGCAGCCCGCCGGGTACATCCGGAACGCGACCAGCTCGCCGCCGAGCCGGCAGCGTCACCGGCAGGCCGAGCGTCGACGTAGCGCGCGGCGAGCGCGATGTCCTCGATCACCGATCGCGCGCACCGCAGCGTGACCGCCGACGCGTCGTAGTCGTCGGCAGTCGGTCAGCAGGCACGGTCCGAACGCCGCCGGAGCGGCGCGTGCGCGACGACCGCGAACACGCCGCGACCCGACCGACGCCGACGACGTTGAACATCGCCGAGAGCTCCTCGACCACCGCACGGGGTGATGGTGCGGCTGCACCGAGAGCAGCCCGCCGACGCGACTCGAGCGCGGCGACGACTCGCGCGAGCGCCTCGGGCGCCAGCCGGACGTCGGCGTCGAGGAACAGCAGGCGCGTCGACCGAAGGCCTCCTGAGCGCCGACGTGACACGCCCACGGCTTGCCCGCCCAGCCCGTCGGGCGGCGGCCGGCGGCGACGACCGCGCCCCGGCGCGCGGCGATCTCGGCGGTCGCGTCGGTCGAGTCGTCGTCGACGACGATCAGCTCGTCGAGGCGGGACGGTCACCGTCGGCGAGCGAGTCGAGCAGCGCCGGGAGTGTCGCCGGCCTCGTCGCGCGCCGGGACGATCACCGACATCGCAGCGTCGGCGCGCCAGCCGGCCGGCGCACTGCCGACCCGGCCTCGCCGACGGCGTCAGCCGTCGCGGCGCAGCGAAGGCGATCGAGACGCAGACGATCGCCGACGGCCAGGACGGCAGGCCGACCACGTCATCAGCCGTCCGCGCGACGGCGCATCCGGGCGGCGGTCGAGCACCTTGCGACCGGTCGGGACGACGGCACGCTGGTCGTGAACACGTCGTAGCCCGTCGGCCTCGATCCGATCGAGGATCTGCGAGTACAGCCGACGGGCGGCGCCCACGCACCGCGCGCTGACGCCGGCGGCAGCATGGCGATGCCGAGGTCGGCCGACCGGTAGAGCTCGCGGCAGCGTTCGATCTCGAACTGCATCAGCTCGATCCACGCGTCGTCGACCACGCCGCCGGTGCGGATCGGCACCGAAGCGGCGGAGGTCCTCCTGCGGGATGTAGATCCGACCGCGGTCCAGATCCTCGTCGACGTCGCGCAGGAAGTTGGTCAGCTGGAACGCGATGCCGAGGTCGCGGGCGTGAGCGGCGCGCCGCGGCGACGTCGGCTCGAGGATCGGCAGCATCATCTCGCCGATCACGGCCGCCGACCCGTCCGTGTAGCCGAGCAGGTCGTCCCAGGTCTCGTACGTCGGCGATCGTCAGGTCCATCGTCATCGAGCGCGAGGAACCGGCGGAAGCACGTCGGGTCGTGGCCGAACGCGCGGACGGTGTGGACGACCGCCTTCAGCACCGGATCGTCGGAGCGACCTCGGTCGCAGGTCGGCGAAGAAGCGGTCGCCGAACTCGGCGCAGCGCAGCGCGCGCGCTCGCCGACGGACGCGTCACCGAGGTCGTCGACGATGTCGTCGGCCCGGCGGCAGAACGCGTACAGCGCCCACACGTGGTGGCGCTTGACCGCGCGGCAGCGCGAACGTCGACCAGTAGTACGTCGTGCCGTAGCGCTTGTTCAGCGCCGCGACAGTGCGCGTACGACTGCTTCGAGGTGAGTCATCGCCGTCATCCGGTCGCCGGCCCGCGCCGACCGCGTTCGGCTGCGAGCCGGCCGGAGACCAGCACCATCGGCACGCCGACGCCGGGAACGGTGCCGCTGCCGGCGAACACCAGGCCGGGCGCGCGGCGCTCGACGTTGCGCGGGCCGGAACGGACCGGTCTGGAAGAACCGGTGCGACAGCGCGAACGGCGTGCCCCGCTCCATGCCCTGCGCCTCCCAGTCGAGTGGGTCGACGAACAGCTCGACCTCGATATCGGCGGGTAGCCGAGTCGGTCGATCGTCGGCGGCAGCCGCTCGCGCGCCGGGTCCGCTCGACGTCCCAGTCGACCTGGCCGTCGAGGTTGGGCACCGGTTCGAGCACGTAGAGCACGTGCCGGTCCGGCGGCGCCATGCGCCGGCTCGTCGATCGTCGGCACCGTGACGAGGATCGACGGGTCGGGCATCCGCACGCCCTCGCTCGAGCAGCGCGTCGAACGACGCCGCCCAGGCGTCGGCCGAAGTGGATGTTGTGGTGGGCGGTGCCGGCCGGCAGGTCGCCGGCGACGCCGAGGTGCCAGACCAGCGCACTCGGCGAGTAGTGCCCGCGTGCGTGTCACGCCGAGGCGGCGTCGAGCCCGGGCAGCAGCGTCCGGTAGGCGACCGGCAGGTCCGCGGTGCACACCACGGCGTCGGCGGCGATCAGCTCACCGTCGACGAGTCCGCACGCCGCGAACCGGTGCCGCTGGTCCCGTCGCTGAGCACGATCCGGTCGACGGGCGTGCCGTAGCGGAACTCGACCCCGGCGTCGGCGGCTGCTGCGGCGAGCGCGGCGGGCAGCGCGTGCATCCCGCCTTCGGCGGTGAACACACCGTTGACCGAGTCCATGTAGGTGATCACGGCGTACAGCGCCAGGGCCTGCTGCGGGGCGAGGCCGGCGTACATCGCCTGGAAGCTGAACATCCGCACCAGCCGCTCGTCGTCGAAGAACCGGCTGGACGCCGGATTCGAGCTGCGGAACAGCGCCGGCTGCGCAGCAGCGCGCACGGCCGGGCGCAGCGGGCGCAGCAGGTCGAGCGACCCGGTCGAAGTTGCGGTCGATGAAGTTCGGCATCTCGAGCTGGTAGAGCTCGGTCAGCCAGTCGCAGAAGCGGTGGAACGCCACGGCCTCCGCCGGCCCGCAGACCGCAGCGGATCTCCGCCGCCATCGCCTCGCGCCCGTGGCGGACGCGCAGCGTCGAGCCGTCGGCGAAGCACGCCCGGTACATCGGATCGACCGGCGACAGCTCGAGGTGGTCGGCCGTCTTCGTGCCCAGCGCGGCGAAGCAGTCGTCGATCAGGTCGGGCATCGTCAGCACGGTCGGGCCGGTGTCGAACCGGTAGCCGTCGATCTCGACGCCGGCCGGCGCGACCGCCGGGCAGGCCGACCGGCCTCGACCACGGTCACCTGATGACCCGCGCCGCGAGGTGGCAGGCGGCGGACAGCCCGGCCAGGCCGGCGCCGATGACGACGACGTCCATCGGCGTCACCGCGCCCGGTCGGCGAGGCAGCACGGCGAGGTCGAGCAGCGCACGGTCGGCCGGCGAGCCGAGCCGATCGATCGCAGCGTCGGCCGCGTCGACCTCGGCGTGATCAGCGCCTCGACCGACGCCAGCGCCCCGCAGCCGGCGACGATCTCGCGGCAACGGTCGGCGTCGGCCTCGCTCAGCGCCGGGTCGCCGAGCGAGCGATGCGAGCACCGTGCGTTGCGGTCCGCTGGCGCAGCTGGAGGGCACGGAGCAGCAGCAGGGTCGCCTTGCCGTCGCGCAGGTCCTCCGACGTGCCCTTGCCGGTCGTCGCCGGATCACCGAAGACGCCGAGCACGTCGTCGCGCAGTTGGAAGGCGACACCGATCGCGTCGCCGTAGCGCCCAGCAGTGCCGACCGTGCGGGCATCGGCGCCGCCGAGCGCGGCGCCGAGCTCGAGCGGGCGGGTGACGGTGTAGCGGCCGGACTTGAGCAGGGCGATCAGCAGCGCCTGCTCGGTCGGTGGCGTCGTCGCTCCCGCAGCCGCGGAGGTCGAGGTACTGCCCGGCGATCACCTCCGTGCGCAGCAGGGTGTAGACGTCGAGCGCACCCGGCGGACGACGTCGGCGGGTCGCCTCGAGCTGGTCGATCAGCTCGTCGGCCCACACGAAGGCGAGGTCACCGGCGACGATCGCGGCGCTGATCCCGAACCACTCGGCGTCGTCGCGTGGGCGTGCCGCCCGGCGCATCGCGGCGAGATCGACATGCGCGCTCGGCAACCCGCGACGCATCGCCGAGCGGTCCATCACGTCGTCGTGGAGGAGGGCGAAGGTGTGCAGCATCTCGACCGCCATCGCCACCCGGGCGACGTCGGGTGACTCCCCGGCGGTCCCGCCGGCGGCGCGGTGGCCCCAGTGGACGAACGCCGGGCGGAGCCGTTTGCCCCCGGCGGCGACGAGCCGCGAGATCCGGTCGCTGAGCTCGCCGATCTGCGGGTGGAGCTCGATCAGCTCATCGGTGCGGTCGCTGACGTAGCGCTCGAGCATCGGTTCCAGGAGGCCCCCGAACGGGCTCGCCGGGTCTGCCGGTGCCCGCGCCGGCAGCTCGCCGTCCGGACGGAAGTACGGCGGATCGGCGAACCAGTCGTGCGGAGCGCCGAGCGATTCGTCGAGCAGTTCGATCTGCTCGACCGCCCACGGGCTCAGGCTCTCCGGCCGGTCTGCAGCGCGGGCGAGCAGCTCGGACCACTCGAGCCAGTCGTAGGCGTCGACCTCGTCGGGATTGAGCGACGGTTCACCGTCGACGAGGACGACCGCCACCGGGCACACCTCGTGCTCGACCGTGCCGTCGGACATCTCGGCCCGATAGGTGAAGTCGGCGAGACCGACGGCGAGCTCGAGCGGTTCGAGGCCGAGCTCTTCGGTCAACCGGCGGGAGATCGCCGTAGCGCAGCGACTCGCCCGGACGGGGATGCCCGCAGCAGGCGTTGCTCCACACGCCCGGCCAGGTCTGCTTGCCGATCGCCCGGCGGGTGAGCAGCACCCGGCCGCGACGGTCGACCGCGTGGCAGGAAAAGGCGAGGTGCAGCGGCGTCGCAGCATCGTGCACGTCACGCTTGACGGCCGTGCCCGTGGGGCGACCGCGCTGATCGAGCAGGACGACGAGTTCGTCGTGGGTGCACGCCCCATCACCGGTCGCATCCAGGCCCGGCGACATCGGTCGATCGAGCAGTTCGGCGCGCACCACCCGATCGGCGACCGGGCGGGACACGACCGCGCTCGTCGGCGGGCGGGCCGGGCCGGTCCGTTTGACCACGGTGTGGAACCTCCTGAGATCGGGCGATGCCTGTGGTTCGCGCCGCACGATCGTGTTGGATGCACCGTGACGATATCGACGCGGTCGTGCATCCGTCGGCAGTGCTCGTCGCGAACCACTGGGTGATGGGCGAGGTCAGAGGTGCAGACCGGTGGCCCGAGGACACGATGCCGACCGAACCCGCCGATCTCGAGAGCTCCTTCGCCGAGGGGCCGCACGAGGTCCTCCGTCGCGCCTACGAACGGCACGGTGCCCTCGTCTACACCTTCTGCCGGCGGGCAGTGGGCGTAGAGCAGGCCAAGGACGTGACCCAGGAGGTGTTCATCGCCGCCTGGCGCGGCTCGCGAGCGATTCGATCCGGGGCGCGGTTCGTTGCCCGGTTGGTTGATCGGGATCGCCCGCAACAAGGTGCTCGAGGCGTTGCGTCGCCGGCAACTGCACCTGATCGACGACGAGCGGCAGCCGGCAACCGAGATGATCAGCCCGGACGCGATCGATGCCCTCTCCGATCGACTGCTCCTCGCCGACGCCCTGCGCCTGCTCACCCCGCGGGCGAAGATGCTGGTGACGATGGCGTTCAGCGAACAGCTCTCGCACCGGGAGATCGCCGAACGGACCTCACTGCCGATCGGCACGGTCAAGAGCGACATCCGGCGCGGGTTGGAACGGCTGCGCCGCCATCTGGAGCGGACCGATGGCTGATCTGTTCACCGACGACGAGCGGGCGATGCTCGCCGCGCTGCGCCGGCTGAGCTCCGACGACGGGCGGCTCGACGCACCGCCGGCAGAGCTCTGGAGCGCAATCGAACACGAGGTCCTCCATCCGCCGAGCTCGCCCGGCGCCCGCCATCGGCGGCTCGGTCGGCGGCCGACGACAGCGGCGCTTGCCGCCGCCGTCGTTGTCGCCGTCGCCGCCGTGGGTTGGGCGGCGACGCGTTCGGGGTCCGGCGCCGACGTCGTCGCTCGGGCGGCGATGTCGAGCGAGGGGCTCGGTGGCGCTCCCCCGGGTCTGCATGGCGAGGCAGAAGTCGTCGACGGCCCGGGGGGCGAGGTGCTCCGGCTCGACATCGACGAGCTCGACCCGGCGACCGGCGAGTACCTCGAGGTCTGGCTGATCACGCCCGACGTCAGCGGGATGGTCTCGCTCGGCACCGCCCGGACGGACGGGACCTACGATCTGCCCGGTGGGCTGCGGATCGCCGATTATCCGATCGTCGACGTCTCGACGGAGCCGTTCGACGGCGATCCGGCGCACTCCGGGGCATCGCTGGTGCGCGGCACGCTGTCGTCGTCCTGAGTCCCACGTCACCTGATGTTCACCAACTGATCGACCGGGGCTCGGGGCATCGCCGCTCTCCGCCCGTAGCGTCGATGGTGTGCGAATCCTCGTGACGAATGATGACGGCATCGACTCGGTTGGCCTGCACGTGCTCGCCCGGGCCCTGGGTGAACTCGGCGAGGTGATCGTCGTCGCTCCCGACTCGGAGTACTCCGGCGCATCGGCCGCGATCGGCGCGATCCACCTGATGCACCCCGAGATCCACCGGGTCCAGCTCGACGGGGTGTTCGAGACCTGGACGGTCTCCGGTCCTCCGGCGTTGTGCGTGATGTTCGCCCGTCTGGGGGTCTTCGGCGAGGGGATCGACCTGGTCGTCTCCGGGATCAATCCGGGCGCCAACGTCGGGCGGGCGGTGTACCACTCGGGCACGGTCGGCGCGGCGATGACCGCCCGAAACGGAGGCACGACGGGGATCGCGATCAGTCAGGACGTGGCCTTCGGCAGTGTCGAGGGCCAGGCGTGGGACGGGATGCTCGCCGACATGCGGTGGCAGACCGCCGCCACCGTCGCCGTCGAGGTCGCCCGCGGGGTGCTCAAGGATCCGCCGGCAGAGCCGGCCCTGATCAACGTCAACGTCCCCAACCTCGAACTCGAGGAGTTGCTCGGCTGGCGGGCGACGGAGCTGGCGCTGCTCCCCACCCGCAGTTTCGTCGCCCCGACGCTCGAACCGAAGCTGGGCTACGAAGACACGTTCAAGGTCGTGATGAACTGGGGCGAGGAGATCCCCCAGGATCCGGCGACCGACGCCGGCGCGGTCGAGCAGGGCTACGTCTCGGTGACCTGGCTCAACCGGATCGCCGCCACCGACCCGGCGCTCGACTCCGGGGTCGCCGCTGCGCTCAGCGACCTCGTCGGCTGACCACGACGGACCGGCGAGCTCGCCGCGGGTCGGCGGCCCGAGCGCCTAGTCGACAGTGCCGTCGAGGTAGTGCCGGCGGCAGAGCAACTCGTAACGCACGAGGTCGCCGAACAGCGGCTCCTCGGTGTCCGGTTCGGTGTCGCCGACGACGACCGTCTCGCCCTCGTAGACCACCTTGCCGTTGACCAGCCGAGCGTTGTGCGTCGCCCGCTGTCCGCACCAGCAGCGCGCCTCGACCTGCATCGCGATCCGCTCGTCGGCGATCTCCAGCAGCCGTTTGGTCCCGTCGAACAGCAGGCCGCGGAAGTCGGTGATCAGCCCGAAGGCGTACACGTCGGCGCCGAGTTCGTCGACGATCCGGGCGAGCTGGTCGCATTGCTCGACGGAGTAGAACTGGGCCTCGTCGCAGACCGCGAACTGGAGCCGGCGACGGGTCGAGGCGACGGCGTACAGATCGAGGCCGGGACGAACCTCGATCGCCGGGGACGACACGCCCAACCTGCTGGTGACCTGCGTCCCGTCGCGGTCGAGCTTGGTGAACAACAGCCCTTGCAGCCCGCGGTGGCTGAGGTTGTGGTGGATCTGGAGGGCCATCGTCGACTTCCCCGAACCCATCGTCCCGAACGAGAACCGCAGCGTCGCCATCGGCGGGCGACGATACCCGTCGGTTCAGTCGGGAGCCGTCTGGGTCCCGGCGAACGAGACCGTCACCGTCCGCTCGTCGGTGCCGCGCACGATCGTCACCACCAGCTGCTCGCCGGCTGTGTCGAGGGCGGCGGAGAGATCGTCGACCGTCGTCAGCACGCGGTCGCCGGCGGCGACCAACAGGTCGCCTTCGGCGATCCCGGCGGCCGATGCCGGACCGTCCGGCTCGACCCCACGCACGAGCAGACCGTCGCGGTGGGGGAGCCCGACGGATGCGCGGCAGCTTGGCCGCGACTCCGTCCGGGGCGAGGGCGACGCCGAGCCGGGGCCGTTCGACCGAGCGGCCGGCGGCGAGCTCGTCGATCAGTGTCCGCAGGCCGGCGTCGATCGAGCGGGCGACATAGAAGCCACGCCCGGTTCGGTGGGTGTTGAGCCCGACCACCCGGCCCTGCGGGTCGACCAGCGGTCCGCCCGACGACCCGCGCGGCAGCGGGGCGGTGTGTTCGACCCCTCCCCCGACCCGCCTCCCGCGCGGTCCGTCGAACTCGAGCTCGGTCGAGCTGACGAGACCGAACGAGATCCGGCTGCGGTGCCCGGCGCGGCTGACGGCGAAGACCGCATCGCCCGCCTCGGCGGTCCGTTCGGACCAGCTCACCGGTCGGGTCGTGGCGGTGTCGACGTCGAGCACGACGAGGTCGCCGTCGACGTCGGCACCGACCATCGTGCCCTGCTCGTTGCGGCCGTCGGCGAAGGTCACGCTCGTCGACCGGTCGCGCAGGTTGTGGGCGTTGGTCAGCACCTTCCCCGCCGCGATGACGATCCCGGTGCCTCGACCGTCTCGGCCGATGGTGACGACCGAGGGGGCGAGATCGGCGAGGACGCCGCGGGCGGCGGAGGACAGTTCGTCGAAGATCGTCATGGTTACTTGCTCCTCGCTAGCAACTAGTGAATACGAAGTAACCTAGGGGAGGTGGACCTGATCGGCAACCCTCCCCGTTCGCTGCGACGCAGCGGACAAGACTCCTCGGCGATGACCGAGCTCGCGCTGGCCCACTCGCTCGCCGTCCTCGGCGATCGCTGGACGATGCAGATCGTCGCCGAACTGCTCCGCGGGGCGCGACGGTTCGGTGAGCTCGAAGCAGCAGTGGGCGGGATCGCGCCGAACGTGCTCACCGGACGGCTGCGGCAACTCGAGCGCGCCGGGATCGTCGTCGCCTCGCCCTACAGCCGTCGGCCGCTCCGGCTGAGCTACAACCTGACCGAGAGCGGGAGGGAGCTCGAGCCGGCGATCGCCCTGCTCACCGCCTGGGGGGCGCGCCAACTCGGAGCGGACGATCGGCCGGTCCACCAGGCATGCGGGACACCGATGGAGACCCGTCTGTACTGCCCGAGCTGCGAGCGGCCCGTCGACCAGCCCTCCGACGACACCGTCGCCTGGTGGTGACCGGGCTCGCCGCGACGGCTCCCTCGGCTCAGAACAACCGGCTGGTCAGCTTCTTGCGGTATGCCGCGGTGCGCGGGTCGATCGGGCCCATCAGTTCGAGGATGTCGACGTACTGCTGGCGCGCATCCTCGTCGTCCTTGACCTGGTCGAGCAATGCCTCGAGCTGGGCCTCGAAGTCGTCGGCGGGCCGCAGCGAGAAGCGGGCGGCGGCGGCGAGGCGGCGGACGTCGTCGGTCTCCGGGATCCGGGCGAGGAGGGCGAGCGCTTCCTCCGCTCGGCCGTCGTCGACGAGCAGTTGGGCGAGGGCGACGACCGCCCGTTCGTTGCCCGCCTCGATCTCCAGCGCCTCGCGGCAGGCTGGCTTCGTCACCGGCCTCGATCAACTCCTCGAGCCGCGACGCCTGCTGCGTCGGCAGGACCGTCTCGACGAAGGCGCGCACCTCGTGCTCGGGCAATGCGCCCATGAAACCGTTGACGACCTGACCCTTGTCGATCGCGTACACCGCCGGGATCGACTGCACCCGGAACGCCTGGGAGACCTCCGGGTTGGCGTCGACGTCGACCTTGACGAGGACGACCTTGCCGTCGGTCTCGCCGATCACCTTGTCGAGGATCGGGCCGAGCGTGCGACACGGACCGCACCATTCGGCCCACAGGTCGACGATCACCGGGGTGATCATCGACCGCTCGATGACGTCGGTCTGGAAGGTCGCGTCGGTGACGTCGATGGCCATCTCATCGACGTTATCGGGGACACGCGTGGCCTGTCCCGGCCGGCGGCGGTGAGGGTCGCGGTCGAGCGCCCGGGGTTTGCGTCCGGGGTTTGCGTTCGCCGCCACCGCCTGCATCCTTGACGGCGTGACGGGCCATCGGAGTGGGAGCAGCTGGTGACCGACCTCGTCCAGTGGGTCGAGCGGCCCGAGCTCGACGCACCGGTGCTGATCGTGATGCTCGCCGGCTGGATCGACACGAGCAGTTCGGCAGCAGCGGCGATGGCCGCGCTGGAGTCCGACGGCCACGCCCGGACGATCGCTCGGTTCGATCGTGACACCTTCATCGACTACCGCTCGCGCCGCCCGACGATGGAGATCCGTGACGGGGTCAGCAGCCGATTGATCTGGCCCGACATCGAACTCAAGACCGGCACCGATGTGCTCGGACGCAGTTTCCTCGTGCTCAGCGGCCAGGAGCCCGACGCCGCCTGGGAACAGTTCGCCGCCGAGGTGATCGGGGCGGCGACGACGCTCGGGGTGTCGAAGATGGTCGGTCTCGGCGCCTACCCGTACGCCTCGCCGCACACCCGCCCGGCGCGGCTGTCGACCACGTCGCCCGACCCCGAGCTGTCCGCCCTGTTGCCGTACCAGCGCAACTCGGTCGACGTCCCGGCCGGGATCGTCTCGGTGCTCGAACACGCCTTCCACGCGATCGGGATCCCGGCGATGACGCTGTGGGCGCAGGTGCCCCACTACGTCTCGGCGATGTCCTACCCGGCGGCGTCGGTCTCGTTGCTCGACGCGTTGACCGAGACCGCGTCGGTCAAGATCGACGCGCTCGCCCTGCGCGGCGAGGCGATCGTGCAGCGGCAACGGCTCGACGACCTCGTCGCCGCCAACGACGACCACGTGACGATGGTCCGCCAACTGGAACAGGTCTACGACGATCTCCAGGCGACCGAGCCGACGCACCCGAGCGAGACCGGCGACTCGCCGATGCGCGCCGATCAGCTCCCCTCCGCCGACGAGCTCGCCGCTGAGCTGGAGCAGTTCCTGCGCGACCAGGACAGCTGAGCGCCGCGTCACCCCGCGCGTCGCCGGCGGAACGCTGACTAACGTCGGCGGCGATGAAGGTCGATGGCGGTCTCACCAGCAAGCTCACCGACGTCGCCCAGCAGGCCCGGGCCCAGGAGGCGTTCGGGCTGTCCGGGTTGTGGACGGCGGAGACCAATCACGATCCGTTCTTCCCGCTCGTGCTCGCCGCCGAGCACACCACCACTGTCGAGCTCGGCACGAGCATCGCCGTCGGCCTTCGCCCGCAACCCGATGCTGCTGGCGAACATCGGCTGGGATCTGCAGGCCTACTCCAAGGGCCGGTTCGTCCTCGGCCTCGGGACGCAGATCAAGCCGCACATCACCAAGCGGTTCTCGATGCCGTGGAGCCATCCGGCGGCACGGATGCGCGAGTTCGATCCTCGCCACCCGGGCGATCTGGGAGAGCTGGCAGACGGGTGGTCCGCTCGGGTTCCGCGGCGAGTTCTACACGCACACGCTGATGACACCGTTCTTCACCCCGCAGGCCGCCGACCTCGAGCCGTACGGGCCGCCGAAGGTGTTCCTCGCTGCCGTCGGCGAACGGATGACCGAGGTCGCCGGCGAGGTCTGCGACGGTCTGATCTGCCACAGGTTCACCACCGAGCGCTATCTGCGGGAAGTCACCATCCCGGCCGTCGAACGCGGCCGGGCGAAGGTCGGCAAGACGCTCGACGGATTCGAGATCGTCGGACCGAGCTTCGTCGTCGGCGGCCTCGACGAGGCGGAGCTCGAACGGGCCAAGGCCGGTACCCGCCAACAGATCGCCTTCTACGGCTCGACACCTGCGTACCGCGGCGTGCTCGAACTGCACGGCTGGGGCGAGCTGCAGACCGAACTGAACGGGCTGTCGAAACAGGGCAAGTGGGTCGAGATGGGCTCACTGATCGACGACGAGATGCTCGACACCTTCGCCGTCGTCGGTGAGCCGGAGCAGATCGCCCCCGAACTGATCCGCAGGTATGGGGACGTGATCCAGCGCATCTCCTTCTACACGCCGTATGCCACCGCCCCCGATCGATGGCGGCCGGTGATCGCCGCACTCACCTCCGCCTGATCCAACCGATCGGAGACCGGCGATGCGCCTCGCCTCGTTCAACGTCGAGAACCTGTTCGCCCGGGCGAGGGTGCTCAACGTCTCCGACTGGACCGAGGGCGCGCGCGGCTGGCCGCGTTCGAGCGGTTCAACCGGATCGCCCAACAGCCGCTGTACTCCGACACCGACCGTCAGGCGATGGTCACCGACCTGATCACATTGGAGCTCGCCGAGGTCACCGCCGGCGGGATCGTCCGGCTCCGCCGGGAGCGGACCCCGCGCTGGGTGATCCTGCGCGAGAACCGCGGCGAGTTCGTCGTCGACCGGGAATCGACCGGGGTCGAAGTCGTCGCCTCCGGTCGCCGCCGACTGGGTCGGTTGGGCCGAACTGGTCGTCGAACCGGTCGGCGAGTTGGCGATCCAGATGACGGCGAAGGTGATCGAGGACGTTGCCGCCGACGTGCTGGCGGTGATCGAGGCCGACGACCGCACCGCGCTCGGTCGACTTCAACGAAGGCCTGCTCGGCACCTTCTACCGCCACGTGCTGCTGGTCGACGGCAACGATCGGCGTGGGATCGACGTCGGCCTGCTGACCAGGCCCGGCCTGCCGATCAGCAACGTCTCGTCGCACGTCGACGACCGCGACCTGGAGCACCCCGATCCGACCCGGCGCGGCCAACCGCTGTTCTCCCGCGACGCACCCGTGTTCCGGGTCGAGCTCGGACCGACCAGCCATCCGCTGTGGGTGATCGTCAACCATCTCAAGTCGCAGTCGTGGACGTCAGGTGATCCGGCGGTGCTCCGCCGTCGCCAGGCAGCCCGCCTCGCCGACGTCTATCGCGAGGTCCGCTTCGCCGGCGCCAAGTTCGTCGCCGTCGTCGGCGACTTCAATCAGGGACCGCTGACGGCGGACGGATCGGCGCCGTCGCTCGAGCCGTTGTACCGACCCGGGCTCGGGCTCGTCGACACGTACTCGCTGCCACAGTTCGACGTCGGCATCCGGCCCGGCTCGTGGCAGACCTGCTCGCTGCGCAACCGGCTCGACTACATCTTCGTCTCGCCCGAGCTCGCCGCCCGGGTCACCGCCGGTGGGGTGTTCCGCAAGGGCCTGTGGGGCGCGCCATCGACCAAACGCAAGCCGCCGTGGCCGATCTACGACACGCTGAGCGAGTCGAAGCACGCCGCCTCCGATCACGCCGCGATCTGGATCGACATCGACCTCGGATCGTGATGCCACCGATCTCGAGCTGGTCGATCCCGATGCCCGACGGCCCGACGGTGCTCACCGGTTGACAAATGGACGATCGGGGTCCTCTATTGACCCCAGCCAGTGAAGGAGTGCCACGATGCGTGAGTTCGATATCCAGTCGACGCCCAGATCGGTGGAGCGATGAGCGTCACCTCGAGCAGACGATCGTTGCTCTCCGGCTTGGGCGTGGCGGCCGGCGTCGCCGGTACCGCCGCCGTCCTCGGCACGCCCGAACTCGCAGCCGCTCGCGGTCCGGGGCTGCCGGCGGTGATCCACGGCGCCGACTGGCGTGTCGTCCGGCCCGGCGTCGCACCCGGAACGCTGCCCCCGTTCGGCGTGCCGGCGCTTCCACACGGCCGGCTGGTCGACGAGTCGGGTGCCGACATCGGCTCGTTCGAGGCGGCCGTGCTGCCATCCAGCGGCACCGGCACCCACCTCCACCGCCTCGAGTTCGTCGACGGCACGATCAGCGCGGTCGGGCCGGCGACGTTCGACGAAGCGACGTTCGCGGTCGTCGGCGGCACCGGTCGATATGCCGGGGCATCTGGCAGCTATCGCCTTCGCCAGCGTCCGGCTCCCTCGAGCGGGACCGCAGCATTCGCACTCGACGTCACGACCCCGGAGGCCTGAGATGGCGATCGACCTGTTCCTCGCGATCGAGGACATCATCGGCGAGTCGACCGACCGAGATCACCCCGGTGAGATCGAGGTGCTCGCCTACTCGTTGGGCTTCTCCAACACCGGCGACGCCGTCCAGCCCGGCGCCGGGAGGGCGCGAGCCCAACGCCAGAACCTGTCGGTCACCGTCTACCACTCGAAAGCGTCGCTGCCGCTGTTCCTCGCCGTGGCCACCGGCAGGATGCTGCCCGAGGCGACGCTGACCGCCCGCCGGGCCGGGGCGACGCCGTTCGAGTTCCTGACGATCAAGCTCGAACAGGTGCTCGTCACCAGCGACTCGATCGGCGTCTCCGGCGGCGAGGACCGTCCGACCGAGAACTACAGCTTCGACTACGCCCGGATCACGTTCACCTACGTCGAGCGGTCGCCCAGCGGCGTCCTTCTCCCGCCGATCAACGCCGGCTTCGACTTCGCCACCAACACCCCGATCTGACCGGGGAGTGGGTCCGGGCTCGGCCGCCAATCAGACGAGCGCGAGGGTCTCGGCGAGGTACTCGTCGCGGCACTTGGCCCGTTGCAGCTTGCCGCTCGAGGTCTTCGGCAACGTCCCGGGGTGGACCAGCAGGACGTCGCGCGGCGGCAGGCCGGTGACGTCGAGGGTGGTGGTGTGGATCGTGTGTCGGACCGCGTCGGGGTCGTCGGTGCGCACCTCGGCGACGACGACGACGCTCTCGCGGCCCTTGTAGCCCTCCACCCCGAACGCGATCACGTTGCCGGCGCGCACCCCGTCGAGCACACCGACGGCCCGCTCGATGTCCTCCGGGAAGACGTTGCGACCGCCGACGATGATCACGTCCTTGATCCGACCGCAGAGGATCAACTCGTCCCCGTGGTCGGTGCCGACCAGATAGGCGAGATCGCCGGTGCACAGCCAGCCGTCGTGGAACAGCTCGGCGGTCGCTTCCGGCCGCTTGTAGTAGCCGGGGGTGACCGAGGTGCCGCGCAGCAGCAGCTCCCCGACGTGCCGCTCGGGCAACGGCTCGCGCGTCTCGGGGTCGGCGATGCGGAACTCGAGCCCGGGGACCGCCGGGCCGAGCAGCGGCAGTCTGCGGATCCGCACCGCCTCGTCGTCCGGGTCGAGCAGCTCGACCGGCTTGGCGAGATGGTCGCGTTCGAGCACGATCCGATCGACGGTGTCGGTGACCATCCCCCGCATCGGCGGCGGGAACGCCCCGCCGATCGCCACCTCGGCCATCCCGAACGCCGGGAACACCGCCCCCGGGCGGAAGCCGAACCGCGACGCTTCGGCGACGAACGCCTCGACGGCGACCGGATCGACCGGCTCGGCACCGCTGAGCGCGAGCCGCATCGAGGACAGGTCGATCTGCTCCATCCGCTTCAGTGCGCGGGTGGCGAGCACCCAGGAGAAGTTCGGCCCGGCCGTCGCCGTGCCGCGATGGTCGGAGATCCATCGCATCCAGTTCCCCGGGTGGGCGAGGAAGTCCTGCGGGGCGGCGACGACGTGCTTGCAGCCGATCGTCATCGGCAGGGCGAGCAACCCGACCAGACCCATGTCGTGATACAGCGGCAGCCAGGAGACCGCGACCTCCTCCGGCGTGATCCCGCCGGCGGTGGTGATCGCATCGAGGTTGGCGCCGAGCACCCGGTCGGGGATCATCACCCCCTTCGGCTCGCTGGTCGACCCGCTCGTGTACTGGAGGATCACCAGCCGCTCCGGATCGGCCGGAGGGAGCTCGAGTGCCTCGGCTCGCGGGTTGCCCGGCCCGGGCATGACGGAGGCCATCGCAGCGATCGGCGGGTCCCCCGGGGCGGCGTCGTAGAAGGCGGCGAGCTGATCGTCGATCAGCACCAGCTTCGCGTCGCCGTGCAGGATCCGACCACGGGTCGAGGCGACGAACGCCTCGATCGAAGCCATCCGCATCGGCAACGGCAGGACCATGCTCGCCGCCCCGACGAGCCAGCACCCCTGGATGATCGTGATCAGCGCCCTGCTGGTCGGTCCGAGGATCGCGACGTGGTCTCCGGGGCCGATCCCGCGCGCTTGGAGGGCGGCGCCGACCGCCCTCGCCTCGTCGTGCAACTGGCGCCACCCGACGTAGCTCGGCTGACCGTCGACGAGGGTGGATGCGCCGACGAAGTGGACGCCGCGCCCGCTGTCGGCAGCCCGTTCGAGTCGGTGGAGGATCGGTTCCGTCGGCACAGGATTCGACGGTATCCCCTGCGATGTGCCCGACCGACTCCGTTCCCGCAGAACCATCGGCCATCGACGGGCGGCCTCGTAGAGTTGACCCGCTATGGCCGACGAGACCAGCGACTCCCTCGCCCACCGATACACCGCCGCACTGGCTGCGTCGATCGAAGCACGCTGGCAGGACCGGTGGGAGACGGAGCGAACCTTCGAGGCGCCGAACCCTGCCGGCCCGCTGCACGACCCGAGCAGTGCCGTGCCGGAGAACAAGCTGTTCCTGCTCGACATGTTCCCGTACCCCTCGGGGACCGGGCTGCACGTCGGCCATCCGCTCGGCTACATCGGCACCGACGTCTACGGACGGTTCCACCGGATGCTCGGCGACAACGTGCTCCACTCGATCGGGTACGACGCGTTCGGGCTCCCCGCCGAGCAGTACGCGATCGATACCGGCACACATCCGCGGACCCGGACCGAGCAGAACATCGCCAACATGCGCCGCCAGCTGCGCCGGCTCGGGCTCGCCCACGACCAGCGCCGCTCGGTGGCGACGACCGACGAGGCCTACTACCGCTGGACGCAGTGGATCTTCCTCCAGATCTACAACGCTTGGTACGACACCGATGCCGACAGGGCCCGCCCGATCGAGGAGTTGATCGCCGAGTTCGACGGCGGCACGCGGCTCCCGGCCGACGGCTCGGACTGGGCCGGAGCGAGCGCCGCAGAGCGACGCACGATCGTCGACGGCTACCGGTTGGTCTACGTCAACGAAGCTCCGGTCAACTGGTGCCCGGGGCTGGGCACCGTGCTGGCCAACGAGGAGGTGACCGCGGATGGGCGTTCCGACCGCGGCAACTATCCGGTGTTCAAGCGCAGCATGCGTCAGTGGATGATGCGGATCACCGCCTACGCCGACCGTCTGATCGACGACCTCGAGCTGCTGGAGTGGCCGGACTCGATCAAGACGATGCAGCGCAACTGGATCGGCCGCTCGTTCGGGGCGACCGTCCACTTCCCCTCGCCGGCAGGTCCGATCACGGTGTTCACCACCCGCCCGGACACGCTGTTCGGGGCGACGTTCATGGTCCTCGCCCCCGAGCATCCGCTGGTCGACGAGCTGACCACTGCCGACCAGGCCGGCGCCGTCGCCGACTACCGCCGCGCGGCGGCGGGCAAGAGCGACATCGCCCGCCAGGAGGACCGGGACAAGACCGGCGTGTTCACCGGCTCGTACGCGACCAACCCCTTGACCGGCGCAGCGATCCCGGTGTGGATCGCCGACTACGTGTTGATGGGCTACGGCACCGGAGCGATCATGGCGGTGCCCTGTGGCGATCAGCGCGACTTCGAGTTCGCCCGGGTGTTCGGACTGCAGATCGTCGCCATCCAGCAACCACCGGACAGCTGGTTCGCCGAGTACGGCATCGCCCCGACACTCGACACGGCGAGCTGGCCGGTCGCCTACGTCGGTGAGGCGGACTACGTCGGCTCGTCGTGCGACGGTCTGGTGCTCGACGGCGAGCGCAGCGTGGCGGAGGCGAAGGAACTGACCAACGCCTGGCTGGAGGCCAACGGCTACGGCCACGGCACGGTCAACTATCGGCTGCGCGACTGGCTGTTCGCCCGCCAGCGCTACTGGGGTGAGCCGTTCCCGATCGTCTGGGACGACGCCGGCACTCCCCATCCGCTCCCGGAGAGCGAGCTGCCGGTCACCCTCCCCCCGCTGGAGGACTTCAAGCCGCGCGTCGGCGACCCGAACGACGCGTCGAGCGAACCCGACCTGCCGCTCGGGCGGGTCGAGGCGTGGGCGACGGTCACCCTCGATCTCGGCGACGGGCCGCAGCGGTACCGCCGCGACCTCAACGTGATGCCGCAATGGGCCGGCTCGTGCTGGTACGAGCTGCGCTACCTCGACCCGACCAACGAGGGCGCGTTCGTCGACCCGGCCGTCGAGCAGTACTGGATGGGACCGCGCCACGAAGGTCACCCCGGCGGCGTCGACCTCTACGTCGGCGGTGTCGAGCACGCCGTGCTCCACCTGCTCTACGCCCGCTTCTGGCACAAGGTCCTGTTCGACCTCGGCAAGCTGAGCTCGCTCGAGCCGTACTACCGGCTGTTCAACCAGGGCTACATCATGTACCCGGCCTACGTCGACGAGCGGGGAATCTACGTCGATGCGTTCACCGTCGTCGAGGAGTCCGACGGGACCTACACCTACGAGGGCAAGCCGGTCACCCGCGAGTACGGGAAGATGGGCAAGAGCCTGAAGAACGCCGTCGCCCCCGACGAGATGTACGACGAGTACGGGGCGGACACGCTGCGGCTGTACGAGATGTCGATGGGTCCGTTCGACGCATCGCGCCCGTGGAGCCCGCGCGACATCGTCGGCATGTACCGCTTCCTCCAGCGCACCTGGCGGAATCTGATCGACGAGGCCAGCGGTGCGTCGACCGTCGTCGACGACGAACCCTCGGCAGAACTGCTGCGCGCCCTCCACCGGACGATCGACGGGGTCACCGCCGACTATGCCGGACTGCGGTTCAACACCGCCGTGGCCAAGCTGATCGAGCTCAACAACCTGCTGACGAAAGCCACCCACGACTGCGGAGCGGTCGCGCGGGCGATCGCCGAACCGTTCGTGCTGATGCTCGCTCCGCTCGTTCCCCACCTCGCCGAGGAGCTGTGGGCGTCGCTCGGCCATCAGGCGACGTTGACCTACGAACGGTTCCCCGTCGCCGATCCGGCGTTGCTCGTCGCCGACACCGTCGAGTACCCGGTGCAGGTCAACGGCAAGCTGCGGACGAAGTTGACCGTCCCCGCCGATGCCGACGCGTCGGCGGTCGAGCTGCTCGCCCTGGCGGATCCGAAGGTGATCGCCACGCTCGACGGGACGTCGCCGAAGAAGGTCGTGTTCGTGCCCGGCCGGTTGATCAACATCGTCGCCTGACCGGCGGGATCTCAGCGCGGTCCGACGGCAGCGATGAACACGCCGAGGGCACGCCGGTTGATCCCGTAGTCGACCTCGTGGCCGCGCCCCGCCGCCGGGCCGCTGTCGATCCGGTCGTACCAGACCCGCTCGATCCCGATCGCCAGCTCCAGTTGCTCGGCGATCTCGTCGGTCGGTGCGACCGGGATGATCGCATCGAGATCGCCCTGGGCGAGATAGATCGATGGGTCGAGCGGATCGGCGTAGCGCAGCGGCGACGCCCGTTCGACCAGCCGCGGGTCGCAGGCGTCGAACGTCCGGCACCCGAGGAACTCGAGCACCATCTCCCGACCACCGACGGTGTACAGCGAGAACCCCGGCAGATCGGCCGGCGCGGCGAGGGCGACGATCGCCGATGGGGTCGGGTCGACCGCCGCGAGCGTCGGCGGCAGGTCGGCGGCTGCGAACGTCGAGCCGGACAATCCCTGGAGCAGGGCGAGATGGGCGCCGGAACTGAATCCGACGGTGACCAGCCGCTCGCGGTCGACGCCGTACTCGCCGGCGTGCAGCGCGACCCAGCGCATCGCCCGGTCGACATCGGTGACCGCGGCGGGGAACGGCGCGTCCGGCGCGAGCCGGTACGCGACGGAGAACACGGTGTACCCGTCTTCCTCGACCAAGGCGGTGAGCAGCGGCGGGATCGAGTTCTCGTCGCCGACCACCCAGCCACCGCCGTGCAACCAGACGATCGCCCGCCGATTGGTCGGCCGGGTCGTGGGTCGGAGCACGTCGAGACGTTGGTTCGGCAACGGTCCGTAGGCGATGTCGTCGGCGACGCGGGTGGGAGCTGCCGCTGACGTCGCCTCCGAGCGGGAGAGCAGATCGACCGGTGCCGGATCGTCGACCCGGCAGGCGCCGAGGGCGACGAGCACCGCCAGCAACCCGGCAAGGCGGAGCGGACCGGGGCGACGGAGGTGGCGCGTCGAGAGGTTCACGCCAGGACAGACAGCGCACGGTGGCGCGCCTGACGCGACGTTGACTCAAGTGTTGGTCAAGGCGACCTCGGCTGCGTCCGTCCGCAACCAGTCCGTCGGGCCGATCGCGAACCGTGGCGAACGTGCCGGGTCGATCAGGGTGAGCACCTCGACCAGGTCGTCGGCCTCCAGCGAGACACATCCGCTGGTCGGCTTCGGAGCCGAACCGTCATAGGCATGACGGTGGAGGAAGATCGCCGCCGCGTACGGTGTCTCGCCGGGCGCGTCGCCGGAGACCGCCGGTTCGTTGTTGGCCCCGATCACCGCTGCGTGGACGTAGGCGCCGGTGATCCCCGGGAGGTACTCGTCGGCCGCTGGGCTGCAGCTCGTCGAGCGGTAGAGGTGGTTGTACGTCGGGCTTCCCGGTGTCGCCCCCCAGCAGTCACCGGTCCGCACCTCCCGGTACGCGGCGCGCACCCCCGGATCGGGACCGTTGCCGAAGAACTGGAACGCCTGCCCGTCCCACGCGGTCGTCGTGCCCAACGGGAACACCCCGGCGGGGGCGGTGTCGTCGCCACTTCGCCGATCGACGATCGGACGGGTTCCGGCGCGCCCGACCAGCGCCGGGCGCAAACCGACCTGGCAGACCCAGCTCCCGTCGTTCCGCCGGGCGGCAACCTGCAGCGTGCCGGTCGTCGACGACCAGGACTCGGTGGCGACGACGATCCACTGCCCGGCCGTCGGTGTCCGCGCCGCCAGTTCGGCGACGAGGGCCAGATCGCACGACTCACCCGGGGCAGAGCTCACCTCGCGGACAGCGGCCGTCCCGACCGTCGCCGCCCCGTTCAGCTCCCCGAGCGCAACCGCCGCCGGACGGGGCGAGCCACCGGACGCCGCCGGCGCGGGCGGGTCAGCGGCGCCGCCGGCGGCGGTCAGCGCCGGATCAGCGGTCAGCGCCGGGCCGATGGCGCCGGGATCGTTGGCATCGCCGGCATCGCCGGCATCGCCGGCATCGCCGGGCGAACTCGACGGCGGACCGGTCCGATCGAGCTGTCCCGGCTCGATCGAGTGACCGCACCCGCCGAGCAGCGTCGACACGACGACTGCGGCGAACGCACACCTGTTTCGACCCAACGGCATCCCGACAGTCTGCCGACCATCGCTCGCCTCACTGGCCGGCGGCGACCGCCTGGTTCGCAACCGGACGGGGCGTCGAGCGCAGCAGGCGGTCGCGCATCCGCTGCGCCGGTCGTTCGACGAGCGAGCGGAGCGCGATGCACAGCGGGAGCGAGATCGCCAACGAGATCACGGCGACGACCGGAAGTGCGCCGACGTGCTTCTTGACCTCGAGGATCACGACGTAGTGGACGAGGTAGAAGGGGTACGAGAGCTGTCCGAGCCAGATCATCGGACGGGTGTTGAGCAGCCGCCCGGCGAGTGTCTCCGGCTGGGCGACGACGTAGCGGAGGATGGCGACGATCGCCACCGACTGCAGCGTGTAGCGGGCGGTCTCGCGGAACCCGTCGTCGCGCAGGGCGAGGGTGCCGAGGATGACGACCGCGCCGAATGCAGCGAGGACGGTCAGCCGGCGCTTGCTCTGGCCGGCGCCGTCGATCACCGGGTTGGCGACCAGCGCTGCGACACAGCCGAACAGCAGCGAATCGAGCCGGGTATCGGAGCCGTAGTAGGTCCGGTAGATCGACACGTCGAAGCCGTAGATCAGCACATAGCGCCAGGCGAGGACCAGGACGCAGACCCCGACGTAGACCTCGGCCTGACGCCGGTAGGTCAGCCCGGCCCGGTTGAGGATCAAGAACGCGATCGGGAACAGCAGATAGAAGTGTTCTTCGACCGCCAACGACCAGTACACCCCGGTACCGCGGATGAAGTTGTCGCCCGGGTTGAGGATCCCCCAGAAGTTGGCGACGTGCCCCGCCTGGGCGGCGAGCGCGTCGCCATGGACGATCCCCGTGCCGAGCCCGAACCAGGAGGCGATCACCGCCATCGCCAGCACGGCGTAGAACAGCGGGAGGATCCGGAAGATCCGCCGCACGTAGAACCGCTTGAGCGAGATCTGCTCGCTCTTGTCCTGCTCCAATCGGAGCAGGGTGGTGATCAGGTATCCGGAGAGGACGAAGAAGACGGTGACGCCGAAGCCGCCCGGGATCTTGTCCTCCAACCCGACGTGGGCGGCGAAGACGATGCCGATGCTGATCGTGCGAAGTCCGTCGAGCGACGGAATGTCGACTAGCCGCCGCTGGGTCATCCGGCCACGATAGGCGAGCCCACATCACCGAGGGCGGGCGTCCGACATCAACCGGACGAACGGCTCATGCCGGACCCGTCCACACCCGCTCCTACCCGCCCCGGCGCCCCGGCCCGCCCCGCCCCGGCCCGGCCCCGCCCCGCCCCGACCCCGCCGCCCCGGCCTGGCTCGCCGCCCCCACCCGGAACTGCGCCAACTCCGGTCGCCTGCGGTGCTCTTGGCACGACTTGCACCACGTCCTGTCGCAATCGGTGCCAAGAGCGCAACGGGGGACACGGCGAGGGGGCGAGGGGGCGAGGGCGCGAGGGGCGAGGGGGCGAGGGCGCGAGGGGCGAACGTGAGGTTTGGTTCCGTCTACGGTCGGGCGGTGATGAGTGTCGACGAGGTGATCTGGACGCCGAGTGAGCGGGAAGCGACGGGTTCGAACCTCGCTCGGTGGATCGACCACCTCGCCGCCGGCGGCCGGCGATTCGCCGGGTACGACGAGCTGTGGCAGTGGTCGGTGACCGACCTCGAAGGGTTCTGGGGGGCGTTCACCGAGTGGGCCGGCGTCCGCTGGTCGACGCCACCGCAGCGAGTCCTCGCCGGCGGCGAGGCGATCCTCCCCGGAGCGCGCTGGTTCCCGGGCGGCCGCCTCAACTACGCCGACCATGCTCTCGCCCGCGCCGCGCTCGACCCCGACGGGATCGCCGTGATCGCCCGCTCACAGACACGCGAGCGAGTCGAGCTGAGCTGGTCGGAACTCGCCGAGCAGGTCGCCCGCTGCCGTGGCGGACTCCGCCGGCTCGGCGTCGGGCCCGGCGATCGGGTCGTCGCCTACGCACCGAACATCCCCGAGACACTCGTCGCCTTCCTCGCCACCGCCTCGCTCGGAGCGATCTGGGCCTCGTGCCCGCCGGAGTTCGGCGTCCGATCGGTGATCGACCGGTTCGCCCAGATCGAACCGGTCGTCCTGATCGCCGTCGACGGGTACCGCTACGGGACCAAGGCGATCGATCGTCGCAGCGAGGTCGCCGAGCTGCGCGCCAGCCTGCCGACGTTGCGGGCGACGGTCGGGCTGAGCTACCTCGGCAGCGGCGAGGACGACTGGAGCGGGCTGCTCGCCGGCACCCCGGAGCCGGGCAGCGAAGCGGTCGCCGCCGACCATCCGCTGTACGTCCTGTACTCCTCGGGGACGACCGGGTTGCCGAAGCCGATCGTCCACGGCCACGGCGGGATCGTCGTCGAGCACCTCAAGGCGCTCGAGCTGCACCATGACTTCCGACCCGGCGACCGGTTCTGCTGGTTCACGACCACCGGCTGGATGATGTGGAACTTCCTCGTCTCGGGGCTGTTGACCGGGACCACCGTCGTGCTGTTCGACGGCGACCCGGGTTCCCCCGACCTGTCCACCCTCTGGCGGCTGGCCGCCGAGGAGCGCTGTACCGCCTTCGGCGTCTCCGCCTCGTTCATTCTCGCCTGCCGCAAGCAGGGGGTGACGCCGGGCGCGGAGTTCGACCTCGGCGCGCTGCGGTCGGTCAGCTCGACCGGTTCGCCGTTGCCGCCCGACGGCTTCCGCTGGCTGGTCGATGCCGTCAGCAGCAGCGCTCAGCCGGTGTCCGTCAGCGGCGGCACCGACGTCTGCACCGGCTTCGTCGGGATGGTCCCGACGCTCCCCGTGCGCGCCGGGCAGATCACCCGACCGATGCTCGGCTGCGACGTGCGCGCCGTCGACCCCAGTGGGCTGACCTGCGCCCCCGGCGAGCAGGGTGAGCTGGTGATCGCCGCGCCGATGCCGTCGATGCCGGTCGGGTTCTGGAACGACCCCGACCGGAGCCGCTACCACTCCGCCTACTTCGAGGCCTTCCCCGGGATGTGGCACCACGGCGACTGGATCACCTTCGACGACGACGGCGGAGTGACGATCAGCGGGCGTTCCGATGCGACGCTCAACCGCGGCGGCGTCCGGCTGGGGACGAGCGATTTCTACGCGACCGTCGAAACGCTGCCGGAGATCGCCGACAGCCTCGTCGTCCATCTCGACGGCGGCGCCGACGACTCCGGGACGGGCCGGCTGCTGCTGTTCGTCGTCCTCGCCGGCGACGCCGTGCTCGACGACGAGCTGCGCTCCCGGATCAACGGTGCGCTCCGCCGGCAGCTCTCACCGCGCCACGTCCCGGATGCGATCGAGGCGATCCCGGTCGTCCCCCGGACGCTGTCGGGCAAGAAGTTGGAAGTGCCGGTGAAGCGGATCCTCCAGGGGATGCCGATCGAGCGCGCCGCCTCGCGCGAGTCGCTCGCCGACCCCGGCGCGCTCGACGTCTTCACCCTCCGCGGGGGATCCCCGGAATGACCCCCGCGTCGGCCTGGAAGGCGGTGATCGACGCCGGTCCCATCACCAACTCGGCGGCGACCGCGGCGAGCAATCCGGGGACGATGAATCCGGGGCGGCCGGTCGCTTCGGCGACGAAGCAGACCGCGGCCAACGGAACCCGGTAACCGGCACCGAGGAACGCTGCGCCTCCGACGACGCCGAACAGCAGCACGTCGCCCTCGCCGGGCACGATCTCGGCGAAGAACCGGCCGACGAGCACCCCGGCGCAGACGAGCGGGATGAACACGCCGCCGGCCCCGCCACCGGCGACCGCAGCAGCGGTGCCGATCACCCGCAGCGTGCCGATCGCGACGAGCGCCCACCACACCCGATCGTCGGTCAACGCCCATTCGATCACGTTGTACCCGCTGGTCAACGCGAGGTTCTCGCCGGTGGTCAGACGGCCGCCGACGAAGGTCCCGGCGATCACCGCCCCGGCGATCGGGATCCGCCACTGCGGTGGCGCCGACGAGAGCTGCTTGGCGTGTCGGATCAGCTTGGCGAACAGCCGGGCGAGCAGACCGGCGACCAGCCCGAGGGCGATCGACCCGCCGAGGTCGGCGAGGGTGAACTCGGGATTGCCGACGATCCGGAACAGCGGCTCGGTGCCGTTGATCGTGACGAACACGAGGTAGCCGGAGGCCGACGAGACCAGGGCGGGGAGCAACATCCGCCGGGCGAGGTCGTCGCGATACGGCACCTCGAGGGCGAACACGACACCGGTCAGCGGGGTCTTGAACACCGCCGCGACGCCGGCGGCGGCCCCGGCGACCATCAACGTCCGCCGGTCGGCGGTGGCGAAGGCGCGCGGCAACCGACGCTGCAGCGCGGCGCCGATCGCCGACCCGGTGTACAGCGACGGACCCTCGAGCCCCATCGGCGTCCCCGTCCCCAGCGTCGCCACTGCGGCGAGCAGGCGGGCGGCGAGCGGTCGTTCGGCGAGCTGGTAGGAGCGATCGTGGAAGGCGTGGAGGTACTCGTCGGACGTGGAGGACGAGGCACGGCGGCCGATCGTCCGCAACATCAGCCAGCTGATCGCCAGGCCGATCGACGGCAGCACGGCGAGCACCGCCAGCGGCGCTTCGAACAAGCGGTCCTGCATCTCCTCGACGATCAGATGGTCGAGCGCGGCGACGAACAGCCCGACGATCGCGCCGACCACCGCGGCGAGCAGCACGACCTCGCGCGATCGCTCGCGCAGCTCGACCAACTCCGTGCGACGGTGAGGCCACGGCGTCCACAAACCCTCCACGTCGACCCACTGTGCCAGCTGATCTGCTCGGAACCCACCCTCGCAGCGGCGGTTGGTCTGACGTCGGTGGCCTCCCACCTCGCCCTCGTCCGCCGTCCGAGCCCCGCTCTGGCCTGAGCTGATCCGGCCGGCGTTCGGGACCTTCGCCCGTAGCGACGACGGCCGATCGGCGCGCAGAGTGAATCATGACCACCGACATTGCTCAGCCTGTGGAGATCCTGTCCGAGCAGCAGTGCTGGACCTTGCTGCACACGGCCGAGGTCGGCCGACTGGCGGTTTCGATCATGAACCAGCCCGACGTGTTCCCGCTGAACTTCGTCGTCGACAAGGGCACCGTCGTGTTCCGTACGGCGGAGGGAACGAAGCTCGCCGCCGCCGTGCTCGGCCGTGGGGTCGCGTTCGAAGCCGACGGCTACGAAGCGGACGAAGGTGTCGCCTGGAGCGTCGTGATCAAGGGCAGGGCAGCGGAGATCGAGAACATGTACGAGCTGTTCGACGTCGGTTCGCTGCCGCTGTTCCCCTGGCACAACAGCCCCAAGTACCGCTACGTGCGGATCACGCCGTTCGAGATCACCGGTCGCAGGTTCGTCGTCAGCGAGCCCTCGACCGGCGAGTGAGTTCGATCAGCAGCGCAGCCGCGATCGGATCAGCCAGGCGAAGACCTCGTCGCCGTTCGACGGCGCGCCGACCGAGGCGTAGACCTGCGCGGCTGCGGCGTCGCTGATCACCCCGACCGTGCGCCGACCTTGACCTCGACCTCGGCGGCACGCTCGGCGAGGACGAAGAAGCCGATCGCCTGCCCGACCGTGGCGCCCGACGGTCAGCAGCCCGTGGTTGGCCAGGACCAGCAGCCGGTTGCCCGCCAGCGCCGCGCGCCAGCCGGCGTCCGACGACCGGGTCGAGCACGTCGAGCTCCTCGCCGTCGAACACCGCCTGGTCGGCGTGGAACGCGCACGCCTCCTGGCTGATCGCCCGCAGTGGCGGCACCAACGCAGCGAACGGCGTGCCGTACCCGGTGTGGGTGTGGACGACGGCGACGACGTCGGGCCGGGCGTCGTGGATGGGTGCGTGGATGCAGTACGCGGCCTGGTTGATGCGCAGCCGGCTCGCCCGTCGCGGTGGCGACTGCCGTCGGGCCGACCAGCACCAGATCCGTCGACGGTCGCCTCGGAGAAGGCGACGCCGTAGCGCAGCAGCCAGAACGAGTCGGTGTGCTCCGGGTCGCGGGCGCTGATGTGCCCGGCGCCGTCGTCGCCCCAGCCGTAGCTGCCGAGGATGCGGTAGCCGGCGACCGACCTGCTGCGTCGTCGGCGATGCGCTCGACGTCCGGTCGCGGTCGGCGCTCGTCATCACAGGGCTCATGCCAAAACGCTACTCGCCGGCGACCGGTCGCGTCGGCGAACTCGGCGAGCGAGGTGATAGCGCCACGCCACGTCGACGTCGACCGCCGGCGTGGCGCCACGCCCCGCGCTCGGCTGTCGTAGCGGTCGATCCACACCGACGGCAGGTCGAGCCGGCGCGGCCGGGCCGTGATCGTGGAACAGCGACTGGGCGACGTGCAGCAGCTCGTCGCGCTCGACGCCGACCGATCCGGCAGCTGCCGAACAGCGCGTTCGAAGTGGCCGAGCGCGGGCTTGTACGAACCGACGTCCTCGGCGGTGATCACCAGGTCGAACTCGACGCCCAGGCGACGGTTGCTGCGAGCGAACGACGCCCGGTCGATGTTCGACAGGATG
The DNA here is from genome assembly GCA_963754705.1 of uncultured Actinomycetes bacterium. Classification (GTDB taxonomy): domain Bacteria; phylum Actinomycetota; class Acidimicrobiia; order Acidimicrobiales; family Ilumatobacteraceae; genus JAWKHV01. The sequence continues at coordinate 466,286 of CAVWGZ010000004.1, forward strand.
ATCAGCCGGTAGCGCTGCTGCAGTCGGCGCAGGGTGAGCTGCGCGTGTCGGCGAACGCCGGCCAGCGCCGACGCTGGCCCCGAACTCGGCTGCCTCGTCGTCGGCGACCGGCGCGATCGAGCTCGGCGGCGATCCGCCGCAGCGACTCGGCGAGCACGTCGGGGTAGCGCATCGTCGGATGCTCGCCTCGACCAGCGTTCTCGTGCCGACCGAACAGCTCGAGCAGCTCGTCGGCCGATCGATCGATCCGGTTGCCACGCGCACCACGGTTGCAGCGACTGGAGGATGCCCGGTCTCCCAGTCGATCAAGCGTGCCGTAGCAGTCGAAGCTGAGGGCGCGGAAGTCGGCGAACGGTCGCATCGGCTGGTCACTCCCCGTATTCGTGCTCGGGAGCGGGGTAGATGCCAGCTTCGACCTCCTGGCGATAGGTCGTCGCCGCGTCGAGCAGTGTCTCGGCCATCTGGGCGTACTGCTTGACGAACTTCGGGATCCGACCGGTGGTCAACCCGGCCCAGTCGGTCCAGACCATCAGCTGCCCGTCGCAGTGCGGCCCGGCGCCGACGCTGATCGTCGGGATCGTCAGCTCCTTCGTCACCCGCGCAGCGATCTCCGAGGGGACCATCTCGAGCACGACGGCGAACGCGCCTGCCTCCTCGACCGCGTGCGCGTCGTCGAGCAATTGGTTGGCGCCCTCGCCCCGTCCTTGGATGATGTGCCCACCGAGGCCGTGCTCGCTCTGCGGGGTGAACCCGATGTGGGCCATCACCGGGATCCCGGCGGTGACGATCTTGCGGATCTGCTTGGCGCTGCGCTTGCCGCCCTCGAGCTTCACCGCGTGCGCCCCGGTCTCCTTCATGAACCGGATCGCCGTGTGCAGCGCGTCGTCGTTGCCGGCCTCGTACGAACCGAACGGCAGGTCGGCGACGACCAACGCCCGGCGGACCGAACGGACCACCGCCCGGCACAACGGGATCAGTTCGTCGCTGGTCACCGGGAGGGTCGAGTCGTAGCCGAACACGGCGTTACCGGCGGAGTCGCCGACGAGCAGGAAGTCGATCCCGGCTCGGTCGAAGATCGCCGCCGACAGACAGTCGTAACTGGTCAGACCGGTGATCTTGATCCCGTTCTGTTTCGCCTGGCGGAAGTGACGGGTGCGGACGCGCTTGAGTGAGTCGTTCGTCATCGGCGTGGCCGACCCGTACGGAGCATCTTCCATGGTCCCCCCTCGTGAGCCCGATCCGATGTTGTCAGACCGGCGGCCCACCGTTGGCACGCCCTCGTGCCGAGGTCGGCTGGGAGGTAGGGGTGGAGGTCGGTCTCGGGTCAGTGGGCGGCGCGCACGAGCCGGCCGGGTCGGGCGCCGGTGTCGCGTCCGTCGCGACGGGTGACGACACCGCTGACGATCGTCGCCACGTAGCCGGTGGCGTCCTGCAGCGACCCGGCGGCCGCCGGCAGGCAGGTCGTCGACCGAGCGCGGCGCGTGCAGGGTGCAGCCGGTCGAGATCGATCACGTTGAGGTCGGCCTTCTTGCCGACCTCGATGCGTGCCCCGATCGGTGAGGCCGACCGCATGCGGCGGTGCCGCGCCGCCTGCTTGCGGATCACGGTCTCCAGCGGGAGACGTTCGCCGCGGGCACGGTCGCGCACCCAGTGGGTCAGGAGGTAGGTCGGCATCGACGCGTCGCAGATCATCTTGACGTGCGCTCCGCCGTCGGACAGCCCGATCACCGTGTCGGCGTGCTCGATCATCGTCGCCAGGTGGTCGCCGGTGGTCGCGCGTAGTTGGTGAACGCGCCGAGCAACCAGCTCGCCGGTGGCGAGGCAGTCGTAGAGCACTTCCCACGGGTCGCGTGCCGGTCGACTGCGGCGATGCCGGCGATCGGAACGGTCGGCGGTCGGCTCGTAGTCCGGCGGATCGCCGAGCGGGAACATCTTCGCGAACAGGTACGGCATGTTCTCGGTGAGACCCTCGAACTGGCGGCGCGGATCGGGCGGCAGGTCGGTCTCGGCGAGGATCGCGGCCTTGACCTCCGGCTTGCGCAGCTCGACGAGCAGCTCGTCGAGCGGCAGCGTCTCCTCCAGCCGGCGGAACGTCGGCCGGCGCATCAGCCCGTGGTAGCTGGCCGACGCCGAGCAGCATGCCGCCCGGTCGAGCGGCGACCTGCGGGATGAGCCGGGCGCCCGTCGGCGTTGGCCTGCTCGACCGCGTCGAGCTGCTCGCGCCACAGTTCGGGGGCGCCCATGCGACTGGATCATCAGGAACGAGACGTCGACGCCCGGTCGCCTGCGAGACCTCGGCCATCAGGTCGATCTCGCCGAGGATCATGGCCGCGTCGTCGCCGGTCTCGCCGGTCGGGACGACCTCGAACAGGCCGCCGCCGGCGTCGACGACCGCCTGGGCGAGACCGATGAGCTCGTCGGCGGAGGCGAACGTGCCGGGCACGAGCTCGCCGTCGAGCGTCTTGTGGTTCAGCGAACGCGAGGTGGAGAAGCCGATCGCCCCGGCCTCGATGGCAGCCCGGACGTGCGTCGGCCATCGCGGCGATGTCGTCGGCGGTGGCGTCCTCGTTCGCCGCGCCGCGCTCGCCCATCACGTAGACCCGCAGCGGAGCGTGAGGGAGGAAGGCGGCGATGTCGAGCGCGAACCTGCGCCGGTCGAGCGCGTCGAGGTACTCGGGGAACGTCTCCCACTCCCACTGGATGCCCTCGTGGAGCGCGGTGCCGGGGATGTCCTCGACGCCTTCCATCAGCTCGACCAGCCGCGACTCCTGCCCGGGGCGGACGGGGGCGAAGCCGACGCCGCAGTTGCCGATCGACGACCGTCGTGACGCCGTGGCTGGCGGAGGGATCGAGCACCGGGTCCCAGGTGGCCTGGCCGTCGTAGTGGGTGTGGATGTCGACGAAACCCGGGGTGACGAGCAGCCCGGCGGCGTCGATCACCTCGGCTGGCGTCGCCGTCGAGCGACGGGCCGACGGCGACGATGACGCCGTCCGTGATCGGCCACGTCGCCGACGAACCGCGGCGCGCCCGGTGCCGTCGACGATCGTGCCACCGGTGATCTTCAGATCGAACATGGTCGGAGCGTACGCCGGGCGCTGCGCCCGACGTCGACCCGACCTGCCCGTTGTGGTGCCGGGCTCAGTATGCGGCGGGAGTCGGGTTGTCGATCTCCAGCAGGCGGGACAACGCGGCGGTGACCGGATTGGCGACGGCCATGTTCATCGCCGCCGGGACCAGCCCGGCCTCGACCATCCGATCGGCGAGCGGGATCATGATCGCGGCGAAGCGCATCGCTCCGAACACCTCCCAGTAGTGCGCATCGCGGACCTCGTTCCCCGACGCCTGCTCGTACATCTCGATCATCTGCTCGCGGGTCGGGAAGCCCTCCATCCGGGTCGCGCCGAGATCCTCGAACGACATCCGGTCGAACATCAGCCACCACCCGATGTCGGCCTCGGTCGGTCCGAGGGCGCAGGCCTCCCAGTCGCAGACCACGGCGGGGCGATAGTCCTGCCAGATCACGTTGCCCAGCCTGCGTGTCGCCCCAGATCAGGCCGATCCGCTCGTCGTGGGGGTCGTTGGCGTCGAGCCAGTCGAGCGCCTGGAACATCACCGGGTGCTCGCGTCCGGCGAGCTGTTCGGTGACGAACCGGCGGTACAGCGCGAGCTGCACCGCCTGGGTCGGTTCGCCGGTGCCACTGGCGTCGAGCCAGCCGAGCTCGGCAGAACGCCAGTCGATCGCGTGCACCTGGGCCATCGCCTCGATCCCGGTGCGGACCATCCGCTCGCGTTCCTCCGGCGTCGCTTCCTCGACGAGGAACCCCGACTCCGAGTAGCGCGGCACATCGGCGGGGATCACGCCGGGGACGAAGCTCATCACGAAGAACGGCTGGCCGAGGACCGAGGGGTCGAGTTCGAGCCCGACGAGCTCGCACATCGGGACCCCGCGGGCGGCGGCGAGCTCCATCGCCCGGTACTGGACGCCGACCGAGACCGAGCACTCGGATGTCTGGACCGGGAACAGCGCACCGGTCGCCGGCTCGATCCGGGCGACGAAGCGTTCGTGGCGGGCCTCGCCGCCCTCCGTCCAGTCGACCTCGAAGAACACCGTCTCGTTGGAGAACCCGGTCGCCGACGGGATGTCGATCCCGCTCACCTTGACCTGCGACGCCTCCGGCCGCTGAGCGGCGAACCATCGCTCGAGCGATGGGCCGTAGCCGCTGCGGTCCTTGTGGAATTTGGGTGCGTTCGAGACCTGCTCGGCCGACGTCGATCCGGTCATCCTGTGCTCCCTGTGCTCTCGACGGTGTCCGTCGTGTCTGATCGGTGGCGGGCGCGATCGACTCGCACCAGCCCGAGATCGTCGCGTATCCGGCCCGCAGGGTTCGTGCCGGAAGGTCAGACCGCAGCTTTCAGCTACCTGGACGCCAGCGCTGGATCGGTCCGGGGACGAGCGAGTGGATCGACGCGGTCGTCGGCAGGATCTCGACGAACAGCGCCTCGGGGTCGTCGGGTCCGCTGAAGAACATCGCCGGGTCGTAGGGCAGGACACCGTCGGACCACAGCCGTTCCCGCTCCGAAGGGTCGTCGACGAGGCGGACGGTGCCCCGGATCAACACGTTCGTCTCCAGCGTCGCCGTGCAGGTCATCGCCACGTCCGGGTTGCTGCGCAGGTTGCGTGCTTTCTGCGAGCTGGCGAAGGTGGCGATCCACAACCGTTCGTCGGCCCAGCCGGGCATCACCCAGGCGACGTGGGGTCGCTGGTCGGCGCCGGCGGTGGCGAGGAACACGCCGTCGCCGGCCGCCTGGACGGCGGCGACGAGATCGGCCCAGGACAGGGGGAGATCGGTGACGGTGTCGTGGTCGGTGCTCATGGCACGCACCGTACGACCCCTTGCGGACAGTTTCTGTCCGTAAGGCGCGGGCGATCGACGGTCGGGGCGGCGATCTCGGGAATACTTCAGCGGTGCCGCGCACCCGACTCCACGCTCCCGAGGCGCAGCCGGTGACGTTCGTCGAGCTGTTCTTCGACCTGGTCTTCGTCTTCGCCGTGACGCAGGTGACCGTGCTCACCGCCCACCACCTCGACGTCAGCGGCGTGCTGCGATCAGCGCTGCTGTTCTGGTTGATCTGGTGGGCGTGGACCCAGTTCACCTGGACGCTCAACCCGGCGGACACCGCCCACCGGGTGATCCGCTTCCTCACCCTGGCGGCGACCGGGTCTGCGTTCATCATGGCCGCGTCGGTCCCGCGTGCGTTCGACGACGACCCGATGTGGTTCGCCGTTCCCTACGTCGCGATCCGGGCGATCGGGATGGCGATGCAGGTCCGGATCGACCACGAACGCACCGACGGAGCTGCGGGCCTGGCGATGCAATGGGTCTACATCTCGATCGCCGGGCTGGTGGCCGTCCTCGCCGGCGGTCTCGTCGACTCGCCCGGACGCAACTGGCTGTGGTTGGCGGCGATCGGCCTCGACCTCGCCGCCGCTTCGGTGGGCGGCAGCAGCTCGGTCGAGTGGGACATCCAGCCCTCCCATTTCAGCGAGCGCCACGGCCTGTTCGTGATCATCGCCCTCGGCGAGTCGCTGATCGTCGCCGGGACCGCGGTCGCCGCAGATGAGCGCTCGACCGATCTGGTGCTCGCCGCCGGCGCCTCGCTGGTCGTCGCCTGCCTGCTGTGGTGGACGTACTTCGACTGGCTGAAGGAGGCGCTGGAGCACGGTTTCTCCGCTGCTCCTGCGGCGGCGATCGGGCAGATCGCCCGCGACGCGTTCAGCTTCGCCCACTTCCCGCTGATCTGCGGGATCATCGGCTTCGCCGTCGCCGTGGAGGAGATCCTGCTCCACCCCGAACGTCCTGCGGAGGGGCCGGTGATCGCCTCGCTGGCGGCAGGGACGGCGCTGTTCGTCGGCGCCTCGGCGTTCTCCTACTGGCGGATCGTCCGACGGGTGCTCGTCCCCCGCCTGGCGGTGATGGCAGCGACGATCGTGGTCGTCGCCCTGGTTGCCGGCAACGATCCGATCTGGCCGTTGACCGTCACCGCCCTCGGTCTGCTGGCGATCGTCGTCCTCGAACGCTCCGAGGGCCACGGGCGGGAGCGCGCCCCGCTCGTCGAGTGATGCCGACGGTCAACCGGCCTGGCGGAGCTCGAGCCGGGCCACGAGCGGTCCGACTTCGGTCGCCTCGACGCCGGCGATGCGCAGGACGAGTTCGAGGTACTCCCGTTCGGGCGTGACGTCGGCGTCGCCGACGAGGGTCGTGCGCATCCACTGGACGACCGCTCCGAGCACGGCGTCGGCCGTGACCAGCTCCGGGCGCCGCTCGAACCGTCCCTGTTCGATGCCGTCGGTGATCGCCGCGCTGACCGCGGCGCGCACCCGCGTGCGGAACGCCGGGACGGTGGCCACCAGCGTCGTGAACGCGTGCGCAGTCGGAGGATCGATCCGAGCCAGATCGAGCAGTTGGCGAGTGCCGATCGCCACCTGCGCAGCGACGTCGTACTCGACGTCGCGCAGGCGTTCGAGGGCGATCTCGACCGATCCGGCGAGAGCGTCGACGACGGCGTCGACCATCGCCTCGAGATCGTCGAAGTGGTTGTAGAACGTGCCGGGCGCAACGCGAGCGAGCCTCGCGACCTCGCCGACCGTCGCCCCGTCGGGCCCGCTCCGAGCGAGCACGGTCATCCCGGCGACCATCAGCTGGCGGCGCGTGCGGGCCCGCTTGCGCGGATAGCCGTGGGCGGGAGCAGGCACAGGTCGGCCGCCAGTTCGCGCGTCTGCGCTGCGCGCCGCAGTGTCGTGGTCCATCTCGCCCAACACCTCGTCATCTCCGTCAGAGATAGCTGTCATCTCGCCAACCTATTTGATGATAGTGTTCAAAATTGGTTAGTTTACTCAGATTAAGAGCTGAGGGGGCCTAGACCATGCCGTCGACCGCGACGACGTCGAACAACGAGCGAACAGCAGCCATCGAGCCGGAGAGGCAAGCTAACGACGCTTCGGGCGCAGGCGGGCGGATCCTCAGCGCCGAGGAGATCGAGATCGTCGAAGCGACGATCGAAGCGATCACCTCGGCGATGCCGGTCGGGTTGTCCGCATCACAGCTGATCTCCGCGTCCCAGCGGCTGACCCGGAGCGCTTGGACCCGGCCACGGCTCGCCGCACGGCGTCTCGCCTCGCTGGCGGCGGAGACGATCAAGATCTCGGCCGGGGTGAGCGAGGTCGAGCCGGCGCCGAACGATCGGCGCTTCGCCGACGACTGGTTCACGACCCGAGGCGCCTACCACCGTCTCGCCCAGCAGCAGACCGCCCTCGAACGCGAGGTTGCCCGCCTGATCGATGACCTCGAGATGGACGACAAGAGCCGGCTGCGATCCGAACTCGTCGCCTCGATCGTGACCAGCACCGTTTCGCCGACCAATTCCCTGCTCGGCAACCCGGCAGCGCTGAAGCGAGCCGTCCGAACTCGCGGCCGCAGCCTCGTCGATGGCGGTCGCCATGCACTGCACGACGTCCGTCACAACGGCGGCATGCCGTCGATGGTCGACAGCCGTCCGTTCGTCCTCGGCGAGACCGTGGCGGCGACCCCCGGCGCCGTCGTGTTCCGCAACCCGGTGCTCGAACTGATCCAGTACACGCCGACCACCAAGCGCGTCCACCGCCGCCCGATCCTCGTCGTCCCTCCGCAGATCAACCGCTATTACATCCTCGATCTGAGCCCCGGCAGAAGCTTGGTCGAGCACCTCGTCGCCCAAGGCCACCAGGTGTTCATGGTCAGCTGGCGCAATCCACACGCCGCCGAGCGCGACTGGGACCTCGACACCTACCTCTCCGCCCTGATCGAGGCCAGCGATGCTGTGCTGGAGATCACCGGCGTACCCGACCTCAACCTCCTCGGCGTCTGCGCCGGCGGGATCACCACGGCGTCGCTGCTCGGCCACTTCGCCGCCACCGGTGACCGCCGGATCCACTCGGCGAGCTTCCTCGTCACGATCCTCGACTGGAACATTCCCTCCACCGTGGGGACGTTGGTCTCGGGACCGGTGATCAGTGCCTCGCGGCGACTGAGCCGCTCGGTGGGCGTCCTCGACGGCAAGGCCTTGGGCAAGATGTTCGCCTGGCTCCGCCCGAACGACCTGGTGTGGAACTACTGGGTCAACAACTACCTGCTCGGCAACAACCCGCCCCCGTTCGACGTGCTCGCCTGGAATGTCGACGCGACCAACCTGCCCGCCGGGCTGCACGCCGATTTCCTGGCGATGGCGGCGGAGAACTCGCTGGTCGAGCCGGGCAAGGTCGTCGCCCTCGGCACCCCCGTCGATCTCGGTGCGGTCGAGGTCGACAGCTTCGTGGTCGGTGCGGTCACCGATCACATCACGCCGTGGGCGGCGTGCTACGAAACCGTCAACCTCCTCGGCGGCCGGACGGAGTTCGTGCTCAGCTCGCAGGGCCACATCCAAGCGCTGGTCAACCCCTCCGGGAATCCGAAGGGGAAGTACTCCACCAACCCGGATGCCGTCGGGATCGAGATGTCGGCGGACGACTGGCGTCGAGGATCGACCTCACATGCGGGCAGTTGGTGGGACCACTGGGTCGGTTGGCTCGCCCCGAGGGCCGGCACCAAGCGGCCCGCTCCCGCCGCGCTCGGCAGCACCCGGTACCCGGCGCTGGTCGACGCCCCGGGAACCTACGTCGCCGACCGATGACCGACCGCCGAGCGGCGGCCATCGCGCCGCTCGGCCGGTCGCTCCCGACATACTTGCGGCGGTGACTGATCAAGGCGATCGCGGTGCGCGGAACGTGCTCGTCGGACGGCGTGGCCTCCGGGCGACCGTCGAACAGGGCGGGACCGGACGGCCGCTGCTGCTGATCAACGGCATCGGAGCGACGGGTGACCTGTTCGAGCCGTTCCGCAAGCATCTCGGTGATCGGGAGACGATCGCATTCGATGCACCCGGGGTCGGCGACAGTCCGGTGCCCCGCTACCCGCCGCACGATGCGACAGTTGGCTGCGGTCACCGCCGAGTTGATCGCCGATGTCGGTCACTCACGAGTGGATGTGCTCGGTCTGTCGTGGGGTGGAGCGCTGGCCCAGGAACTGGCCAGGCGGCACCCGCGCGCGGTTCGGCGAGTCGTGCTCGCGGCAACGATGACAGGGTGGACCTCGGTGCCCGGCCGACCGATCGCGATGTCGATCCTCGCCTCACCGCTGCGGTACCACTCCCCGGCGTACCTCATGCGCGTCGCCCCGACCCTCTACGGAGGGGCGATTCGAACGCACCCCGAGCTGCTCCGTGAGCACGCCCGGATACGTGCCGCCCGGCCGCCCACGACGCGTGGCTACTACCACCAGATCGCCGCCTTGCGGCGCTGGACGAGCTTGCCCTGGCTCCACCGGCTCCCCCACCCGGTGCTCGTGCTCAGCGGCGACGACGATCCGATCATCCCGCTGGCCAACGGTCGACTGCTCGCCAGCCGTATCCCCAGGGGACGGTTGCACGTCGTGCGCGGCGGCGGGCACCTGTTCCTCTTCACCGACGGTGCAGAGATCGCCTCGGTCGTGCGCGACTTCCTCGACGCGGACGACCCGCCGTCCTGACGCGCTGTCGCCGGCGGACGCGCCGGTGATGGTTGCGTCGGCAACAGGAGTTGATCACAGTGGAGGCGTGTCCGCGCCGACCGCCGCACCCGCATCGCCCCTAGCAGCCGACCTCGACACCCTCGACGCGATCCAGCAGCGGGTGCTGTGGCTGGCGGTGCGGATGGTCGACAGCGCCAACCATGATCGGCCCACCGACGAGATCAAGGTCGGCGGTCATCAGGCGTCGTCGGCATCGATGGTCAGCATCATGACCAGCCTGTGGTTCGGACATCTGCGGACCGCCGACAAGGTCGCGATCAAACCCCACGCCTCGCCGGTCTACCACGCGATCAAGTACCTCACCGGCGAGCTCGACCGGTCCTACCTCACCGCGCTGCGTTCGTTCGGTGGACTCCAGGCCTATCCGAGCCGGACCAAGGATCCGGACGTGGCGGACTTCTCCACCGGCTCGGTCGGCTTGGGTGTCACCGCCCCGCTGTTCGCCGCAGCCGCGCGCCGCTACATCGACGCCCAGTTCGGCCGGGCCGACGACCCACCTGCACGATTCATCGCCCTCGCCGGCGACGCCGAGCTCGACGAGGGCAACGTCTGGGAAGCGATCAGCGACCCGGCGCTACACGGGCTGGGCAACGTGATGTGGGTGGTCGACACCAACCGCCAGAGCCTCGATCGGGTCGTGCCCGAACAGAAGATCAAGAAGCTGATCGAGTTCTTCCGCGGCGCGGGGTGGCACGTCGCCGAGGCGAAGTACGGATCGTTGCTCGAAGCAGCGTTCGCCCGCCCCGGTGGCGACGCACTGCGCGACCACATCGACGCGATGTCGAACGAGGAGTACCAGTCGCTGTTCGCCGTCACCGGCGCGGAGTTGCGCGCCCAGTTCCTGCGCAACGCCGATCCCGGGCTGGAGGCGTTCCTCTCCGACTGGGACGACGCCCGGATCACCCCATTGCTGCAGAACCTCGGCGGCCACGATCTCTCCCGGTTGCTCGACTGCTATCGCGAGTGCGACGAGGTGACCGATCGTCCGAGCGCAGTGTTCGCCTACACGATCAAAGGTTGGGGGTTGCCGGTTGCCGGCGACCCGCTCAATCACGCTGCGCTGCTGACGACGGCGCAGGTCGCCACGCTGCGGTCGTCGTTCGGGCTCAGCGGTGCCGACGAGTGGGACCGGTTCGATCCGGCCAGCCCACCAGGGCGGCTGTGCGGATCGGTCGGGAGTCGGATCAACAACGTCGCCGCACCACCGCGCCCGACGATCGCCGTCCCGGCATCGGTCGGAACGGTGGGCGGGACCAAGCCGGTCAGCACCCAGGAGACCTTCGGTCGTCTGCTCGCCCGTCTGGCCGAGCACCCCGACGTCGCCCGGCGGATGGTCACCACCTCGCCCGACGTCAGCGTGAGCACGAACCTCGGCGGATGGATCAACAAGGTCGGCGTGTTCCATCCGACCGGGCAGCACAACTACCTCGGCGACGATCGGCTGCTGCGGTGGAACCAGACCGCTGCCGGCCGACACATCGAACTCGGGCTGAGTGAGATGAACCTGTTCCTGATGCTCCACGCGCTCGGGTTGGCCCACGAGCTCCACGGCGAGCATCTGCTGCCGATCGGCACGGTGTACGACCCGTTCGTCTGTCGCGGCCTGGACGCGTTGATCTACGCCTTGTACAACGACGCCCGGTTCGTCATCGCCGGAACGCCGGCCGGGGTCACCCTCGCCCCGGAAGGCGGTGCCCACCAGAGCAGCATCACCCCGTCGATCGGCCTCGAACTCCCGGGCCTGACCTACGCCGAGCCGGCCTATGCCCGCGCCCTCGACTGGTTGCTCTGCGACGGTCTGGCGCAGCTCTCCGAGGCCGGCGGCAGCAGTCTCTATCTTCGCCTGTCGACCCGCCCGATCGACCAATCGCCGTTCGAGGATCTCGTCGGCCAGCGCGGCCACGAGGCGCTGCGCGCCGACGTCCTCGCCGGCGGCTACCGGTTGCGTGAACCAGGTGAGCGGCCCGCCGAGGTGGTGCTCGCCAGCTGCGGACCGCTCGTTCCCGAGGTCCTCGATGCCGCCCGGACGCTCGAGTCCGAAGGCGTCCCGGCGCTGGTGGTCGAGCTGACCAGCTCGGACCGGTTGTATCGGGAGTGGCGGGGAGTGCTGCGCAGCGCAACCCGCGGCGCTCGACCGGCGTCGCCGACGTTCCATCTCGCCCGGCTGCTCCGTCCCCACGAGCGGCGGCTCCCGATCGTCACCGTCCACGATGCCGCGAGCCACCACCTCGCCTGGCTCGGCGGGGTGTTCGGCGCCCGGCTGCTCCCGGTCGGCGTCGACAGCTTCGGCCAATCCGGCACCATCCGCGAGCTCTACCGCGAGTTCGACCTCACCAGCGAACAGATCGTCAACGCCGCCCTCGTCGCCACCTCCTGATCCACCTCCTGATCGACCGGCCGCAGCCGGCTCAGCAGCTCAACGTCTGATCGGGTCCGTACCCTCTGCGAGATGCGAGTCTTCTTCACCGGTGGCAGCGGCAAGGCGGGTCGGCATGCGATCGCGCCATCTCGTCGAGCAGGGACACCGGGTCGTCAACGGCGACCTGGTGCCGCTCGGACACCCGGACGTCGCCGACCTTCGCATCGATCTGACCGACGCCGGACAGGTGTTCAACGCCCTCTCGGCGTACGCCGGCTTCGACGAGCTCGAGCCCGGCACCGGGTGTCCCGCGCTACGACGCCGTCGTCCACTTCGCCGCGATCCCGGCGATCCTCGTCCGGCCCGACAACGAGACGTTCCGGGTCAACACGCTCAGCACGTACAACGTCATCGACGCTGCGGTGAAGTTGGGGATCCGCAAGGTGATCTTCGCCAGCTCCGAGACGACCTACGGGATCTGCTTCGCCGACGGCGAGGTCGAGCCCGAGTACGTGCCGGTCGACGAGGAGCACCCGACGGTTCCCCACGACAGCTACGCGATGTCGAAGGTCGTCAACGAGGCAACGGCACGATCGTTCCAGGCGCGGACCGGCATCGACATCTACGGGTTGCGGATCAACAACGTGATCGAACCGCACGAGTACGAGACCGACGTTCCCGGCGTTCGTCGCCGACCCGGGCCTGCGGCGCCGCAACATCTTCGCCTACATCGACGCCCGCGACCTCGGCCACATGGTCGACCGCTGCCTGCGCACCGACGGCCTCGGCTACGAGGTCTTCAACGTCGTCGAACGACGACACGTCGGTCGGCGATCACCAGCGACGAGGTGTACGAACGCTTCTACGCCGGCGTGCCACGCCGTCGCGAGATGGGCGAGTACGAGACGTTCTACGCCAACGACAAGGCCAAGCGGCTCGTCGGATTCGCGCCCCGCCACTCCTGGCGGGAAGCGATCGGCGACGACGCGGCTCGGCGAATCCGGCCCAGTCGGTCAGACTGAGCTGGTGCAGGTCCCCGACGAGCGAGGTCGTGACGCCGATCGGGTCGGCCCCGGGGACAGCGACGCCCCGACCAGCGTCCCCGACCGGTGGCTCGCTTGGGCGGACAATCGTCTCCGCCGGCTCCAACGCGTCAGTCTCGAGTTGAACGCAGCGCTGTCGGCCGACGACGTCGCGATCGCCGCGATCAACGCCTTGGACGGGCCGGTGTCGTCGCCGTCGCGCAGCCTGTTTCTGCTCGACGAGACCGATGAGCATCTCGAGTTGGTGTTGCAACGGGGTATGCCGGACGCCGCTGCGCAGCGGTTCCACCGATTTCCCGTGTCGAGTGATCTCCCCGGCTCGGTTGCCGTTCGCGAGCGACGGACGATCGTCAGCACGCAACGCGCCCAGGCGGTCGAGGAGTTCGCCGAGCTCGAAGGCGCGCCTCGTTCGACCGAGGGATTCGTCGCCATCCCGCTCGTCACCGACGAGTCGTGCGTCGGCGTGCTGGGGGTCGGGGTCGACGAGGAGATCGACCCACGCGATCTCGATTTCATGGAAGCGATCGCAGCGCAGGTGGCCCAGAGCATCGTGCGCGTCCGCTTGATCGAGCGCGAGCGTCGCCGCCGTGCAGAGCTCGAGTTCATGGCGCAGCTGACCGACACCGCACTCGCTTCGGCCGACCACGTCGATCTGATGCGAGCGGTCTGCCGCGCCGCAGTCCCGACGATGGGCGACTGGTGCTCGCTCTACTTCCTGTCGGAGACCGGCGGCGAACCCCGTATCGAGTTCGCCCACATCGACGAGGAGCTGGCGGAGTACGTCGCTGAGCTGCATCGCCGGTATCCCTACGACTCGAACTCGACGACGGGCGTCCCCGCCGTGATCCGGAGCGGGGCAACCGACTACGTCCCCCGCTTGACCACCCAGATCGTCGACGAAGCGATCGCCGCATCTCCGCTCACCGCCGATGAAGCGCTTCCGATCCTCGATCGGCTCAACATCACCAGCGTGATCACCGTGCCACTGCGGACCAAGCGGCGGATGGTCGGTGCGATGCAGTTCGTCTGCGCCGAATCGAGGCGGCACTACAGCGCTGACGACGTCGCACTGGCCGAGGCCGTCGCCGGTCGTCTCGCCGAGGCGCTCGATGCCGCGTGGATGGCGGATCATCAGCGTGACGTGGCCGTCGCTCTGCAACGAGCCTTCCTGCCGCCACGACTTCCGACGATCCCGGGTGTCGAGATCGCCGCCCGATACTGGCCGGCCGGTATCGATCAGGTCGGCGGCGACTTCTACGACATCTTCGAGCTCGGCGACGAGACCTGGGCGATCGTGATCGGCGACGTGTGTGGCACCGGGCCGGATGCGGCGGCATTGACCGGGATCGCCCGCCACACCGTGCGCGCCGCAGCCCGCCATGGATGCACCCCTGACACCGTCGTCGAGTGGTTGAACGAGGCCGTCCTCCACTCCAATCGTGACCAGTACTGCACCGCTTGTTACGTCACGCTCAGCGCCCGCGACGGCCGCTGGCTGCTGACCTCGAGCGCCGCCGGCCATCCCCTGCCGATCGTCTCGACACCTGCGGCGACTGCTTCGTTCGGTCGGCCCGGCTCGCTGCTCGGCATCTTCGATCAGATCAGCATCCGAACCGAACGCAGCGAGTTGACCAGCGGCGACGTGCTGGTGCTGTACACGGACGGGATCACCGACCTCCCTCCGCCGCACGGACTCGCCGAGGAGGAGCTGGCCACGCTCGTCCAACAGCATCGCGCCTCAGGCGCCGACGGGATCGCCCAGGCCATGCGCCAATCGCTGGAAGCTCGGATCCCCGACCGCAGCCGGCGCGACGACGCCGCGCTGATCGTCGCCGTCATCCGCTGACCGAGCTCCCCCTCCCGTACACGGCGGCCTTGCACGGCTGGGGCGGCGGTTTACGTCGGCCCAGCCGTGTACCGACTCAGGCGGACGGTCGTCGCACGGGTCGGCGTGCCAAATCAGTCGCCCACGGCGTGCATCGGCGAGATGAACCTACGCCCGGGAATCAGCAACGCCCAGGTCAGCGACCTGGGCGTTCCGTGGAGCTAAAGGGAATCGAACCCTTGACCTCTTCCATGCCATGGAAGCGCTCTACCAACTGAGCTATAGCCCCGTAGGGCGATGAAACGCTACCAACGCGGGGCGCCGAATCAAAACGCTCAGTCGGACTCGCTGTGTGGCGGACCGGCGAAGCCGTCGAGGCCCCAGGCAGTGAGGTAGGCGAGGCCGAAGAACGCAGCGACGGCGAGCGCTACCCCGGTCGATTGGACGTCGCTGAACGGTGAGCCGACCCAATCGAGCGTGCTCGCCGCCACCGCTCGCGGTCTCGTGACCAGATCCCACGAGTTCCACCGCTGGAACCGGCCGATGACCACCCCCACGGCGCACAACCCGACGGACGCAGCGACGACCGACCAGCCCGTCATCCGACCACGAACCCGCTCGATCTCGACGTGGACGACGCGCAACGAGACCACCCCGAGCAGCGTTCCGGTCCAGGCGGCGCTGCCGAACTGGAGGATGTGGCGCCAGAGATGATCGTCACCGTCGCCGAGATGGACCAGATCGGTGACCAGGTACGGAGCGTTGGGCAGGAACGCCAGCCAGGCGAGCCCGAGCAACCAGCCGAGCGGGCGTCGTCGCCCGCGCAACGACATCGCCAAGATCAGCGGGATCCAGGCCAGGAAGAGATTCCACACCAGGAACTTCGTCGGATATTGGATCGACCCGGATGGATCGGTGACGCCGAGCGCCACGGTCAGTGCGCTCGAGGCGGCCAGTGCCAGGAACACGACCAATCGGCGACCGCGCAGCATCGTCCCATTCTGCTCGCCCGGACGATCGGGCACGTCGAGGTCAGCCGAGCTTGCGACGGCGGCGGAGGTTGCCGCGCACCGGTCCGACACCGATCCGCATCACGCTCCCGATGACGACCATCGAGATCAGCGTGCGGACCTCGAACGGCAGCGGCAACAGGCGGGGCCCGAGGTACAGCGAGGCGGCGGCGACGACCGGGAAGCTCCAGGCCGCATCGAACATCACGTGCTGCCAGATCGAGCGCTTCGGTTCGGCTCGGCTGGGCAGCTCGAACCAGCTGTCGACGCCGACGGTCCGCTGCACGCGGGTCTCGATCACCATCTCGGCGACCTCGGCCATCATCGCCGCCCGCTGGGGTGAGCGCTCCCAGGCGCGCAGGCTGAGCGCATCGGTGAAGCGGAAGACGATCTGGTACTCGCCGCCGACATCACCCGGCTTGAGCATCCCGGCGCCGAGGCTCCCGGGGAACTGCTCGATCCGCCTGGTCACGTCGGCCGCCCATGCCTCGAAGTCGGCCTCGCGGCCGAGCTTGACTCGACGGCCGACCGTCACCGTCACCGGTTCGGAGGCGAGGCGGGGCAGTTCACTGGTATCGAAGGGACCGGACAACAACATCGACATGCAGTGTCAGTAGACATCGGACGTGGCAGGCACGTTCCCGAAACATGCAGGACATCTGTCACCTCCGGCCCGCGTCAGGACCGAATGGTCCGGGCGTCCCACCCCCGGTGTGCTCGTGCTCGAGGACGCCGGCGTGGCGACGGGGATCGACCTCGACCCGCTGCTGCGCGTCAGCGGTCGCTCGCCGACCTCGTCGGCCACCCGGTGCCGAGCCGGGTCTCAGCTGCCGGTCGGCTCGATCCGTTCGGCTGATCCTCGCCGTGCTACATCGTCCCCGACGCCAGATCGGGGGATCCACATGGCCGAGTCCGCTGCCCGTGCCGCCTACGACGAGTTGATCGAGCTGCTGCGCGACGCCGGCGAGCGCTGGGTCGGACCGGCCCGGGGCGTGACCGAGCCGGACGACGTCGGCGAAGGCGTTCCGCAACCTGACCCACATCCTCCAGAGCGCGCTGTTCGCGCACCAGGAGTTCGATCCGGACCGTCCGGTGTTCCAGCGCATCGTGTCGCCGACGCGCAGCTTCACCGGCGACAACTCCGACGCGGTCTACTTCGAGACGCCGGTCGGCCCGGCCCGCGAGTACGTCGTTCGCCGGCAATCTCGCCGGCGCGGTCTACACCTCGTTCACGATGGAAGCCGGGCGCGACCGACGGCAAGCTACGGCACCGGCGATCAGCGGCGTGCTCAACGACGACGACATCGACATCGACGCCGACGGCAACTACGAGATCCGCCTCGGCGGCGGGCAGACCGAGCGCAACTGGCTGGCGATCCCGCCCGATGGCGGACGCATCACCACGCGCCACTACTTCGAGTGGCCGCAGCCGGCATCGGCGTCGCAGACGCTGCACATCCCGCTGTCGATCGCCACCGTCGACCCGGCCGCGCCGCTCCCGGCGGTGGGACGACGACGCCGTCGCCGCCGCCCTCCGGCGGGTGATCAACCACGTGCGCGGCAAGACGGTCGATGGTCCCGACCGGGCACCATCGCTGCCGCTCCGTTGGTCTCGACCGTGCCCAACGACTTCCCGCGCCGGAGTTGCCCGGGAACATGGCGTTCGCCGCCGTCGACGCGGCGTACACGCATGGCGCCCGTACCGGATCGGTCCGGACGAGGCGTTGGTGATCACCGGTCGCTGGCCGACGTGCCGCTTCGCCAACGTCTGCCTGTGGAACCGCTTCTCGCAGATGTACGACTACGTCAACCGCCAGGTGTAGCCGCAACCGGGCGAACACCACGCTCGAGGCCGACGGCAGCTTCCGGATGGTCCTCGCCCACCAGGATCCGGGTGTGCCCAACTGGATCGATACCGAGGGCCGCCAGACCGGCACCGTGTTCTGGCGCTTCTTCCTTCCCGAGGGTCCGATCGTCACGCCGGTCGCCGAGGTCGTGCCGGTCGATTCGCTCGGGTGACGGCGAGAGGCGTCTGGCAACATCGGCGCCCGTGGAACTCGATCTCGCCCGCCGGGTCACCGACGGCCTCGCCCGTTGGGCGGCACGAGGCAACGCCCTCGCTCGCTCGGCGTTGCGTGCTGTCGGCGCCCTCGGTGCGGTGACCTGGCTGCTCGGCCTGGCGGTGCTCGACGGTTCTGCCCGGTTCCCGCTGTGGACGATCGCCGGTGCGGTGCTCTGTGCCGTGCCGGCGCTGCTCGCCTGGAGCGTGCTCTGGTCGACGCGAACGACGATCAGCTCGACCGGCAAGATCTACGCCGAACTACGCAGCGGCAACGTCGCCGGCGACGCGCTCGGCTCCGCTGCGATCGCCCTCGACGGCTCCGAGCGACGTGTCCCGATCCGCCGCTTCGGCCGCCAGCTGTGGGCGCTGCGCCGTGCGCTGTCGGGTCGACGGGACGAGTTGACCAGCGCCTGGGCGGCGGTGCGCTCGTTGACGACGATGCCGATCCGGTTGCTGTGGACCGCCGCCGGCTCGGTGCTGCTCGCCGTTCTCGCCGTGTTGTTCGCCCTCGTCGCCGCGTTCGGCTGACCCGGCCCGGAACGCCCCGCTACGGCCCGACGTTGCCGAGAACCCGACGATCGCCTCGATGACGAGCAATCTCGGGCCGTCAGCCGGTTCTCGGCAGCGTTCGGCCGGGCGGGGCCGGGCCGGGCCGGGCCGGGCGGGGCCGGGCGGGGCTGGGCTGGGCGGCACCGCGTCGGCGACGGATCAGCTGCGCCGGCGCAACACGGTGCTGCGCCCCGCCAGGGTGAGCAGGAACAGCCCGATCGCGAGGACGACGATCGTCCCTCCTGGCGGTGCGTCGGCGTAGTAGGAGACGGTCACCCCGGCGAGGGCGACGACCACCCCGATCGCCGTCGCCAGCCGCTGGGTCCCGGCGAAGCTGCCGGCGACGAGCTGGGCGGTGGCGACGGGGACGACCATCAATGCGCTGACCAGCAGCACCCCGACGACGCGCATCGAAACGACGACGGTCATCGCCCCGAGAACGGCGAGCAGGAGGTTGAGACGCAGCACGGGCAACCCGCTGGCGGCGGCGAACTCCTCGTCGTTGCTGACGCTGAACAACGCCGGTCCGGCGACGATCGAGATCCCGACGACGACCGCGGCGAGGACGGCGAACAGCCACAGATCGGAGGCGCTGGTGGTCGTGATACTGCCGAACAAATACTGGTTGAGGTTGCGTGAGCCCGACGGCGCCTGGCTGACGAGGACCACCCCGCCGCCGATCCCGCCGTAGAACAGGATCGCCAGCGCCAGCTCGCCGCTGGTCTCGCCCCGGGCGCGGATCAGCTCGATCGTCAACGCACCGAGCACGGCGGTGACCAGCGCGACCGGCACCGGGGCCGTGTTCAGCACCAGCCCGAGGGCGACGCCGGTGACCGCCACGTGGCCGAGGCCGTCGCCGATCAACGCCAGGCGCCGTTGGACGAGGAACACCCCGACCGACGGGGCGGTGATCCCGACCAACAGCGCAGCGAGCAGCGCCCTGCGCATGAAGTCGTAGTCGAGCAACTCCATCGATCGCGCCTAGCCCGACAGTCCGAGCCCGGGGCGGTGCGGCGGGCCGCCGTGCGGATCGTGATCGTGACCGAGATGGAGCAACGCCGGCGGCGCCTCGGCGAGCGGACCGTCGAAGCACACCCTGCCGCCGTCGAGGCAGACGGCACGGGTGACGATCGGCTCGAGCGGTCCGAGCTCGTGGAGGACGACGACGACCGTCGCACCGTCGGCGACGAGCCCGGCGAGCGCGTCGGCGAGCGCCTCCTGGTTGTGCTGGTCGACTCCGGCGAAGGGCTCGTCGAGCAGCAGTACCTCTGCGCCGCCGGCGAGGGCGCGAGCGACGAGCGCCCGCCGCTGCTGCCCGCCCGACAACGTGGCCACCGGACGTCGGCGGAGGTCGGCAAGTCCGACCGTCCCGATCGCCCGGGCGACGGCCGTCGCCTGCTCCGCCCGTCGCCGCCGGAGCATCCCACCCCCGGCGAGCCGGCCGGACCGGACGAGCTCGTCGACGGTGACCGGGATCGGACCGGCCCCTGCCTGGCGTTGCGGGACATAGCCGATCCGGTGCCGGCCGCTGAAGTGTTCGAGCGGTTCACCGAACAGCTCGACGACGCCGTGGCGTCGTTCGACCAGACCGAGCATCCCCTTCAACAGCGTGGTCTTGCCCGAACCGTTCGGCCCGAGGAGGGCGACCACCTCGCCCCGCTCGACGGTCAACGAGGCCGTCACGATCGTCTCGCCGCGGTACCCGAACGCACCGTCGCGAACGTCGATGATCGGTGCCGGTCGACCTGCCTCGGGCACGCTGTGGGCCATCAGCAGGAAAGACCGGCGCGCAGGGCGACGAGGTTGGAACGCATCACCGCAAGGTAGTTCTCGCCCTCGGCGTCGGCGGCGAGTCCCTCGAGCGGGTCGAGCACTGCCGTTCGGGCATCGGTCTCGGCGGCGATCGTCTCGGCGATCTCCGGGGAGACGAGCGTCTCGGAGAAGATCGTCGTCACCCCGTTGGCCTCGACGTAGTCGGCGACCTCGGCCAACGCTCCGGGGGACGGCTCCTCGTCGGGCGTCAGGCCTGCGATCCCCACCTGGACCAGTCCGTAGCGCTCGGCGAGGTAACCGAACCCGTTGTGGCTGGTGACCAGCGCCCGGCCGGCGCAGCCGGCGAGGCCGGCGGTGAACTCGGCGTCGAGCAGTTCGAGGTCGGCACGCAACGCAGCGGCGTTGGCCGAGTACGCCGCTGACGAGGCCGGATCGAGCCGGCCGAGCCGATCCGCCAGCGCATCGCCGACCCCGGCGAGCCGGGTCGGGTCGAGCCAGAAATGAGGGTCGGCGCCGGCCTCGTCGGCGTGCTCCTCGCCGTCCTCGATCGGCGTCAGCTGCAGGTCGAGCTCGGCGGCAACGGCGACGTCGAAGGCCCGCTCCCCCGCCTCGTTGTCGATCGCCTCGTCGACGGCGACGGCGAACCCGGCGAGGTAGACGACGAGGTCGGCATCGGCGATGGCTGCGGTGTCGCGGGCGGTGAGCTCGACGTCGTGCGGTTCGACCCCCGGCGGGGTGAGGTTGGCGACCTCGACTCGCGCCCCGCCGACACGCTCGGCGACAAAGGCGAGCGGGTAGAAGGACACGGCGACCTCGACCGGCGATCCATTTCCGGTCTGCTCGTCGGCGGCGACCCCGTCGCTGCCGCTGCCGCACGCCGAGGCGAGCAGCGCGACGGCCAGCAGCGGCGTGGCGGCGGATGATCGGCCGGAGGGGCGGCAGAACGCGGATGACCGCTACCATATCGGGAACGATTCTCACTCCTATTCCCGGCGGCGAGGCCGGCGGCGAGGAACTACCGTCGGAGCGCGGATGGCAACCGAGATCGATCTCCATGCATTGATCCAGCAGCGGCTGGTCGCGCTCGGGCAGCGGTACACCTCGGCTCGGCGCGAGTTGGTCGACGCGTTGGCAGGCGCCGGACGGCCGATCACCCTGCCGGAATTGCTCGCCGGTAGCGGTGGATTGAGCCAGAGCTCGGCCTACCGCAACCTGTCGGTGATGGAGCAGGCGGGGGCGGTACGGCGGTTGGTCCACTCCGCCGGCCACGCCCACTACGAACTCGCCGAGGACCTCACCGGGCATCACCATCACCTGATCTGCGAGGACTGCGGAACGATCCGCGACGTCACCCTCGACGACGGTCTCGAGCGCTCGCTCGACCAGGCGTTCGCCGGGCTCGACCAGCGGAGAGGGCTTCGCCCCCCGCCACCACGCGCTCGACATCTACGGCAGCTGCGCCAACTGCGCCGAGTAACGAGCCAGCAAGCCCCGCAACCTCGAAGGTTCGGCCCCCGAACCACAGCGACGTCCATCCGACCCGGCGTCGGGAGCGCCAGCGAGCAGCCGGACGCGAGCGCCAGCGAGCCAGCCCACTCGAAGGTTCGGCCCCCGAACCACAGCGACGTCCACACCACCCGGCGTCGGGAGCGCCAGCGAGCAGCCGGACGCGAGCGCCAGCGAGCCAGCGAGCCCCGCAACCTCGAAGGTTCGGCCCCCGAACCACAACGACGTCCACACCACCCGGCGTCGGGAGCGCCAGCGAGCAGCCGGACGCGAGCGCAGCGAGCCAGCCCCCGCACTCGAAGGTTCGGCCCCCGAACCACAGCGACGTCCACACCACCCGGCGTCGGGAGCGCCAGCGAGCAGCCGGACGTGAGCGCCAGCGAGCCA
Organism: uncultured Actinomycetes bacterium; assembly: GCA_963754705.1. Classification (GTDB taxonomy): domain Bacteria; phylum Actinomycetota; class Acidimicrobiia; order Acidimicrobiales; family Ilumatobacteraceae; genus JAWKHV01. The sequence continues at coordinate 488,442 of CAVWGZ010000004.1, forward strand.
GCTAACGCGGCAGGCCGAGGACCTGTTCGCCGAGGATGTTGCGCATCACGTTCGAGGTTCCGCCCATGATCGTGTAGCCGGGTGCGTAGGTCAGCCCGCGGGTGACGTCGTCCCACAGCGTCGCCGTCGCCCCGAGGGTGGCGAAGACGAACTCGGCGACCCGCTGCTCGTGCTCGGTGCAGAAGCACTTCGTCGCCGCCGAGAACCCGGCAGGCGCTTGGCGCAGCACCTCGCGGATCACCAGGATCCGGCCGATCCGATATGCGCTCTCGATCGCCGCCAGTTGCTGACGGACCACCGGATCGGCGACGTCGGCGGCGGCCTTCGCCCGGAGGTAGAGGGCGTGGTTGGAGACGAGCCGGTCGATCCCGCCGCGCTCGTGTTCGAGCTGGCGCATCGTCTGCTTGAACGCGCCGCCCTCGGCACCGACGAGGTTGTCCACCGGCACCCGCACCTCGGTGAAGAACACCTCGCAGAAATGCCGGTTGCTCGTCAGGTCGGTGATCGGCCGGACCTCGATCCCCGGCGTCGACATCGGCACGATCACCTCGCTGATCCCCTGGTGCGGAGGACCGCCAGTTGCGGTGCGGCAGATCAGGTAGCAGTAGTCGGCGACGGCGGCGAAGCTGGTCCAGATCTTCTGGCCGTTGATCACGAACTCATCGCCGTCGCGGCGGGCCGAGGTGACCAGCGACGCCAGATCGGATCCGGCGTTCGGTTCCGACATCCCGATGCACCAGGTGGTGTCCCCCGACAGCAGCTGCGGCAGGTACTCCGCCTGCTGGTCGGGGCGGCCGAACTGGATCAATGCCGGCCCCATCTGCCGATCGGCGAACCACGAGGCGGCGATCGGCACACCGGCTGCGATCAGTTCCTCGGCAACGATCAGCCGGTCGATCGGCGGCCGGCCACCACCGCCGTGCTCCGCTGCCCAGGTCATCCCGATCCATCCTCGGGCGCCGAGTTCGCGCGAGCACTCCTTCGAGTAGCCGTTGATCCAGGAGTCGTTGTGCCGGCCGTAGCGCTCCACCGCCGAGCGGGAGAACTCGGCCGCCTCGGCCCGCAGCTCGAGCTGCTCGTCGGTCCAGGCGAAGTCCACTGCCGAACCGTACTCAGCAGGTCATCGAGCTCCAGAACGCGTCATTCGGCGCGCAGTGCCCTGGTGACCGACAGCTGGGCCTCGCGCCGCCCCGAGTAGGCGGCGACCAGGTTGGCGATGAGCACGGCGCTGATCGCTGCGACGGCGATGCCGAGCGACGGCATCGCCGGTTCGGTGGCGACGCCGAGCTGCCGGGCAACCGCCCGCCAGGCGACCCGGCCGGCGACGATCCCGATCGGCACGCCGACGATCGCGGCAGCGACGGCGAGCACGCTGGCGTGCCAGGCAACGGCGACCCGAACCTGGCGCGTGGTGAAGCCGATGCTCTTCCACACTGCGATCGTCCGGCGCGACCGACGAACCGAGATCGTCGAGCGCGTGGCCGAGGGACGCGACGGCGAGGCCGGCGACGACCGCAGCGAGCAGCCAGGGAAGCGCAGCGATCCGTTCGATGTTGCGGATCGCAGTGTGGGGTGCCGGCGGGCTGGCTGCGAGCGTCGATTGTCGTTCGATCTCGTCACGGACCGCGGCGACGTCGGCCCCGGCGTCGAGGCGCAGGACCACCGGGTCGGCCGATGCCTCGGGCGAGTTGGCTTCGATCCAGTCGACGGTGACGATCCCTCCACGTCCAGGGCTGCCTTCATAGGTGTCGTTGATGATCGCCGTCCCGACGACGGTCATCGTCATCTCGGCCTGACCGCGCACGGTATCGCTGACCACGATCGTGTCCCCCGCCTCGACGCCGAGGTTGCGCATCGTGATCGCTCCCAGGGCGATCTCGTCGATCGCCGCCGGCTCCCGTCCGTCGGTGATCACCGGCGGGATGCCGTCGAACGCTGCGAGCGGCCGGTGGGCCTGGACCCAGATCATCTCGTCGCCGATGACGACGTCGGTACCGACGATGGCGGCGGCGGCCTCGACACCTCGCTGGGCGGCGACGATCTCGGTCACGTCGATCAGCAGTTCGGCATCGACGCCACCGATCTGGGTCACGGAGAGATCCCACAACGCTCCGTAGTGCGCCGGCGTATCGGTCAACGTGTCGAGACCCGACCGCAGCCCGTCGGCGGCGACCAGCGTCGCCGCGGCAACGGCGACGCCCCCGATGGCGGTGACGACCGATCCCCGACGCCGTTGCCGCTGGCTCGGCATCGTCAGGGCAAGGCCGGCGACGGCGGTGACCGGCAGCGAGCCGTGGCCCGACAGGCCCCGGCTCGTCCGTTCGTTCGTCGTCGGCCGGCGCCCACGGCGCAACGACACGACTCCGGCCAGCGTGACGACGAGCAGCACGGCGACGGTGCCCGCGATCACCACCATCGCATCGATCGCCACGCCGCGATCGACCTCCGCCCGACGACCTTGGCCGACGGGCGTGAACGGGGACAAGGCGATCGCCGTCAGCCCAGCGATCGTCGCCGCGACCCCACCGGTGGCCGCGCTGCGCAGGCCGGCGGCGTAGCGCGCCTCGGCTCTGGTCAGCCCGAGGGCGCGCAGCGTCGCCAGATCGGACCATTCATGGCGCGTCTGGCGGTCGACGGCCTGGCTGACGAAGATCACCGATGCCCCGGCGGCGATCAGGCCGAACAGCCAGGCGGCCCGGGCCTCGTAGTCGATCGCCTCGCGGATCGGTTCGCTCTCCTCCGGACCGACCGCGGTGCCGCTGTTGAACGGCCGCCCGGGAAAGGCACGCTCGATCGCCGTGTTGACGGCGGCTGCGCCGCCGGCGGCGCGGATCGCCACGCCGCGGTACCCGCCGGCGTCCTCGGCGGCGGCTGCGATCGCCGGCCCGGCGAGCAGGGTCGATTGATCGATGGCGCTGGTCACCGTCCCGGTTGCCGCCGACAGATCGTGGATCCCGCGAGTGATACCGACCACCCGGACACGCACCGACGGTCCGTGCAACGGATCGTCCGGGGTGGCGAGCTTGCCGAGCTCCAGCGCGTGACCACATCGTGATCTCGAGCTCTTCGCCGAGGGTGACCGCGTGCTGTTCGACGAATCGTTCGTTGACCACCACCTCGGCTGCGTCGGGGGCGTACCAACGGCCGGCGACGACGATCCGCTCGCCGTCGATGGCGGTCAACAGCCCCTCGTGGGACAGCGCTGCGCTGGAGATCCAGTGTCGATCTGGTCCCGAAGTGCTGGTGGCGAGAATCCCCGTGTAGAGCATCCGATCGACGGCGTCGACCTCGGCGAGTGACTGCAGCACTCGCAGCTCGTCCTCCGCGTCGTACTGGACGCAGGCGAACAAGGTGTCCTCGTCGAGCTCGACGATCTCAGGTGGGCAGAAGTTGACGATCAGATCGGGGGGATCGGCGAACTCGACGAAGCGCTCGAACACCGTCGAGGTCCGACGGGCGGCGGCACAGGCGGCGATTGCCACGCCTCCGGCGAGGCCGGCGAGCAGGGCGAGGAGGATCGTCATCCGCCACTCGCGTCGGAGCACCTTCGATGCCAGCAACCGGGCTGCTCCCACCGGCGGGCTCCCCTCGGAATCGCGTGTCGGGCCCACGCTAGTTCGACGATCCGACCTCCGAGAGCGACGCATCGGTCCAGCTCAGAACCGTTGCCGACCGGGTGAAGCGGCACCTCCCGGACTTCGACGGCGTGTGCTCGGCGGCTCCGTAGGCTGGGGCCATGGCCGAGATCATCCTGCGCCGATTGTCGATGGACACCCCGTGGCAGACCGTCGATCCGTTCCTGTTCTGCGTCCATCACGTCGACCACTACCCTCGGGCGACCGCCGAGCTGAGCCCCGCCGCCTCGCTGGCGGGCCGGACGATCGGCAGCGACTTCTCCGGCGGCGACGGCTGGTCGATGTACCACGGCAGCGAGGTCCCCGGGTTCCCCCAGCATCCCCACCGCGGGTTCGAGACGGTGACGGTCGTGCGCCGCGGCCTGATCGACCATGCCGACTCGCTCGGCGCAACCGCTCGGTACGGCGCCGGTGACGTGCAGTGGTTGACCGCCGGGTCCGGCGTCGTCCACGCCGAGATGTTCCCCCTCCTCCACCAGGACGAGCCCAACCCGGTCGAGCTGTTCCAGATCTGGCTCAACCTGCCCGCGCCGACAAGATGGCCGACCCGTGGTTCACGATGCTGTGGGCCGAGCAGCTCCCGGTCGTCGCCGCGGTCGACGACGGCCGCCGGACGACGACGATCACCGTCGTCGCCGGTCCGCTCGGCGAGGCGCGCCCACCTGCGCCGCCGCCGAGTTCGTGGGCCGCTCGCCCGGACGCGGATGTCGCCATCTGGCACCTCGAGCTCGAACCGGGGGCGCGCTGGACGCTGCCGCCGACCGCCTCGACGACGGTGCGCTCGCTGTACGTCTTCGGTGGCGACGGGCTCCGCCTCGGCGACGAGCGACTCGCCGCCGGAGCGGGGGCGGTGATCCGCAGCGACGAGCCGGTCGAGCTGATCAACGGCGACACGCCGGGGGCGGCACTCGTCCTCCAGGGACGGCCGATCGCCGAGCCGGTCGCCCAGTACGGCCCGTTCGTGCTCAACGACCGGGCCGGGATCGAGCAGGCCTTCGCCGACTATCAGCGCACCGGATTCGGCGGCTGGCCCTGGCCGGCCGACGACCCGAACCACGGCCCGACCGCCGGCCGGTTCGCCCGCCGTGCCGATGGCACGGTCGAGACACCACCGCAGCACGACCGAGTCTGACGACCCCCATCCACGGCGCAGCCGGAGCACGGTTGCCCGGATACGGCTCCGCTTTGCTCAACTGCAGGGCCCGACCGGACGTCTCCGCCCGGTCGATCGACAGCTCGTGGGAGATGCACCGGATGAGTTCCAGCCGACGCTTGCCGCTCGACGGCCTTCGGATCATCGATTCGACCGACGAACGCGGCGACCTCGCGTCGCGGTTGCTCGCCGATCTCGGCGCAGCGGTCGTCAAGGTCGAGCCGCCCGGCGGGTCACCGGCTCGGAGGCTCGCTCCGCTCGCCCCCGGTGGTGAGAGCCTGTCGTTCGCGTTGCGCAACACCAACAAGCGGAGCATCGTCGCCGACCTCGCCGACTCCGCCGGGCGGGCCGAGCTGGAACGACTGCTCGCCGGCGCCGACGTGTGGTTCGAGAGCCATCGTGCCGGCGAGTTGGAAGCGCTCGGCGTCGAGCGCACCGCGCTGCTCGAACGGTTCCCCCAGCTGTCGATCGTGACGATCACCGACTTCGGGCTCGACGGTCCGTACGCCGGCTACGTCGCCACCAACGACGTGATCACGGCCGTCGGCGGGCTGCTCGCCCGCTCGGGCGAGGTCGGTCGGCCGCCGCTGCTCCCGCCGGGCCTGATCGCCTACGACACCGCCTCGACGATGGGCGCGTTCGCCGCCCTCGACCGCGCTGTGGCAGCGACGTGAGACCGGGCGCGGCCAACACATCGACCTCTCGGTGCTGCAGGCGACGGCTCAGATCAGCGACTGGTCGTTGGCGAACTACTCGGCGATCACGGCCGCCGGCGGCAAGTACCAGATGATCCGGACCGGCTCGCGCCCGGTCTACCCGCTGTACCCGTGCGCCGACGGCTACGTCCGGCTGATCATGCTCAGCAAGCGACAGTGGCGCTCGATCCGCGAATGGCTCGGGGAGCCGGAGATCCTCCAGGACGATCACTGGGACACCCTCCCGGCGCGGATGTCGATCCAGGAGGACATCCTCGACCCGATGTTCGTCGCCTTGTTCAAGGACCGCACCTCCGCCGACCTCGCCGATGAGGCGCAGGCCCGCGGGATCGTGATGACCCCGGTGCTCAACCCGGCGCAGGTGCTCGCCACCGAGCACTACGCAGCTCGACGGACCTTCGTCGACGGCGAGATCGTCGCCGGTGTCCGCGCCCCCGTCCCGAGCGGCTACGTCGAGATCGACGGCGTCCGCGCCGGGTACGTCCGGCGCAGCCCGAGCGTCGGCGAGCACACCGCCGAGGTTGCCGGCGAGCAGATCGCCGCCGTCACCCCGGTGGCCGCCGAGCTGCCGTCTCCGTCACTGCCCTTCGCCGGGCTGCACGTGCTCGACCTCGGCCACGGCGGTGTCGGCGTCGAGACAGGACGGTTGTTCGCCGAGTACGGCGCGGACGTGATCAAGGTCGAGACGTCGACCTATCCGGACTTCATCCGCCAGGTGTTCGGCGGCAACATGAGCGCCTCGTTCGCCTCCTCCAGCCGGTGCAAGCGCAGCCTCGGGGTCAACGTCAAGGTGCCGAGCGGGCTGGCGTTGCTCAAGCGGCTGGTCGAATGGGCCGACGTTCTGATCGAGAACACCTCGACCGGGACGATGGCCGACATGGGTACGAACTACGAGGTGCTGCACGAGATCAACCCGCGCCTCGTGATGGTCAGCAGCCAGCTGATGGGTTCGTCGGGTCCGTGGTCGTCGTGGATCGGTTACGGACCGAGCACCCGCGGGCCGGGCGGGATGGCCCACCTGTGGAACTACGACGACGGCGGGATGCCGCCCGGGTCGGGCGCGATCCATCCCGACCACCTCGTCGGACGCCTCGCCGCCGTCGCCGGGCTCGCTTGCCTCGTCGGTCGTGAGCGGCTTGACGGTGCCGGTGCGCATGTCGAGGCCGCCCAGGTCGAAGCGTTGGTCAACACCCTCGGCGACTACTTCTTGCAGGAGGCGCTCGCCCCCGGCACGGCCGGTCCGCAGGGCAACCGCCGCCCCCACGGTGCCCCCTGGGGTGTGTATCGGTGCTCCGGTGACGAGCGCTGGGTGGTGATCACCGTACGCAGCGACGACGAGTGGTCAGCCCTGCGCAAGGTGCTCGGCGATCCGCAGTGGTCGACGGTGGCGGAGTACGACACCGTCGCCGGGCGGCTCGCCGCTGCCGATGCGATCGACGCCGGGATCGAGGCCTGGACCGCCGAGCGGACCGATCACGAGGTGATGGCTGCGCTCCAGGCAGCAGGCGTGCCGGCCGGGGCGATGCTCTACGCCTCGGACACCGCCGTCGACCCGCAGCTCGCCGCCCGCAACTACCTCCGCCGGGTCGACCAGCCGCCGTACGGCGAGATCATCCTCGAGGGCCAGGCGTTCAGCGCCAGCGGGATGCCCGAACCGCTGGTGACCAAGGCGCCCGCGCTCGGCGAGCACACCCGCGAGATCTGCGCCGGGATCCTCGGGATGACCGACGCCGAGATCGATGCCCTGATCGCCGAGGGAGCGCTGGAAGAGCCGGCGTGACCGAGCGGCGCTGACCGCTCCCCGGCGCATGGCGATGGTCGCCGACCCCTCTCCGGCTGATCCATACTGCTGGTGCTCATGTCCTGAGGGGGGCCAGTGACGCGACCGCCGTGCCCGAGAGGGACGAGAGATGGCTGACTGGCAGGTCAGGTCGATCTTCCATTTCACCGTCGAGGCATCGAACTTCGAACGTTCGCTCGACTTCTACACGACGATCGGCTTCAAGCTGCTGCGGGACAACCGCGACGTGATCTGGCCGCCGACGGTCGCCACCAACTTCGGGATGCCGGCAGCGCAGGGTCGCGGCGCGCTGCTCGGTATCGGCGACGGCGAAACGCACACCCGACTCGACCTGATCGAGTGGCTCGAGCCGACCCCCGACCCACCGTCGGAGGTTCCCCGCGAGCTCCCGCGTGCCGCGGATCATCGCTCTGCGCACGGACAACGTCCAGGCCGCCTACGACGACTTGTCGACCCGGGGGATCGAGTTCGTCTCGACCCCGGTCCGGCTCCGCCGGGCGGGGATCATCAACGTCTGTTCCTGCCGCGACCCCGATGGACTGATCGTCGAGTTCATCGAGTACGAGCCCGGACTGCTCGGCAGCCGCCTCGACGGGCTCTCCCGGCGCGAGCCGTCAGGCGACCGATGACACCGGCAACCGACCGTGTCACCGAATCCCGCGCCGCCGAGCTGTTCGCCCTGACCAGGCGCTGGGGTCGCTGGGGCGCCGAGGACCAACGTGGCGCACTCAACCTGCTCACCGCCGAGCGGGTGCGACGAGCAGCCGGGCTGGTCGTCGACGGACTGGTCGTCTCCTGCGGGCGGGAGCTGCCGGTGACTCCGGCGGTCGACAACCCCACCCCGGCGATGCATCACATGGTGCGCGGCGGCGACGTCTGCGGGGCGGCCGGCGACGACTCGTTGCAGGTCTCGCTCGACTTCGTCGGTGTCGCCTTCCACGGAATGGCGGTCTCCCACATCGATGCGCTGTGCCATGTGTTCGTCGGCGGCGAGATGTACAACGGCTTTCCGGCCACCGACGTGACCAGCGTCGGCGCCCGGCGGAACTCGATCAAGGCGGCGTTCGACGGGATCGTCGGTCGCGGGGTGCTGCTCGACCTCCCTCGGCTCGCGGTACCGGCTGGCTCGAGCCGGGCGAGGCGATCGGGCCGGACGATCTCGACGCCGCCTGCCGTTCGCAGCAGGTCACCGTCGAGGCGGGTGACATCCTGCTCGTCTCCACCGGACGCGATGCCCGTCGGGCGGTCCACGGCGCGTGGGATCCGAACACGGTCGGCCTCGCCGGGCTCGATCCGGAATGCATCCCGTGGCTCGCCGACCACGACATCTCGGTGCTCGGCTCGGACGGGGTCTCCGACGTGCTCCCCGGCAACCGACATCGTTGGCCGATCCCGCTCCACCTCTGCTTGCTGGTCGGGATGGGCGTCCACCTGCTCGACAACCTGCACCTCGGTCGACTTGCAGGGGCCTGTGCCGAGCGCAGCCGATGGGAGTTCCAGTTCGTCGTCAGCCCGCTGCGGATCGGCGGCGGCACGGGTTCGCCGATCAATCCGCTGGCCTTGTTGTGAACCGTCCACCGGCGAATCGGACCAAGCACCGATGATCTTCGACCTGTTCAACGAACTGCAGCGACCGCAGCCGTGGCAACCCGGCCACGAGCGCCAGGTGTTCCTCGACGCGCTCGAACAGGCGACGCTCGCCGATCGGTTGGGCTACGGCTGTTGGTGGTCGGTCGAACATCACTGCGCGCCGGAGTTCTCGTACTCCAGTGCCCCGGAGATGGTCAACGCGGCGATCGCGATGCGAACCGAGCAGCTGCGCATCGGTCACGCCGGGGTGCTCTCGCCGTTCAAGATCAACCATCCGCTGCGGGTCGCGGAGCGGGCGGCGGTGCTCGACCAGCTCTCCGGCGGACGCGTCGAGCTCGGCCTCGCCCGCTCCGGCGGCGCCGAATGGGCGACGTTCGGGATCGACCCCGACGGCACGTTGGACGAGCTCGAAGAGGCGGCCCGGCTGATCGTCACCGCCTGGACCGAGCCGGAGTTCAGCTGGGAGTCGGCTCGCCTCGCGATTCCCCGCCGGACGCTGGTCCCTCAGCCGCTGCAACGGCCGCATCCTCCGTTGTGGCAGACCGTCTCGTCCTCGTCGAGCTTCCGCAGCGCCGGCGAGCTCGGCCTCGGCGTGCTGTGCACCACCCTGCTCTCACCGGTGTCGGTGCTGGAGCAGATGCTGGTCGAGTACGACGCCGGGCTCGCCGCCCCGAAGCAGTCGGTCGGGCGGTTCGTCAACGACCAACGCGGCGTGTTCACCTTCGTGTTGTGCACCGAGACGACCCAACAGGCGATCGATCTCCGGGCCGCCGAAGCGGCGATGTGGTACGTCAACGCCGCACCGCGGGTCTTCGCCGTCCCGCGCACGGTGTGGACCAGCGTGATCCGCGGCAACGTCACGGTCGGCGACCGCGCCGACGGCCGGAGCCGTGCCGCAGTCGATTCGTCGAAGGTGCTCGTCGATCTCGACCCGGACGATCCGAATCCGATCATCCGTCTGATGAACCGCCAGGTGCTCGGGATCGAGATCGATCCGGTCGAGGCCTACGAGGCGCTGGAGGATCAGGATTCGGTGATCATCGGCGACCTCGAGACCTGCCGGCGCAAGATCGACCGCTACCGCGAGGCCGGGTTCCAGCGGCTGCTGTGCCTGATGCAGTTCGGCCACCTGCCGCACCAGGCGGTGCTCGACAGCATCCGCCGGATCGGCGAGGTGCTGATCCCGGAGATGGCGGCCGACCCGGCCGGCAGCGCGCACCGAGGAGGACGATGAACGTGGCGACGACGAGTGACCGGTTGGCGGGGCAGGTGGCGATCATCAGCGGGTCGGCCGGGGGGCAGGGCGCCGGTGAGGCGAGACTGCTCGTCGCCCAGGGGGCGAAGGTGCTCGTCGCCGACATCGACGATGTCGCCGGTGAGTCGCTCGCAGCCTCGCTCGGCGACGCCGCTGCCTACCATCATCTCGACGTCCGCTCCGAAGCCGATTGGCAGGCGGCGCTGGACGCTGCGCTGGCCGCATTCGGATCGGTGACGGCCCTGGTCAACAACGCAGGCATCGCCCCGCCGCCGTCGTCGATCATCAAGACCGCGGTCGATCACTTCCGCAACACGATCGAGGTCAACCTGATCGGCGCGTTCACCGGGATCCACGTCGTCGCCCCGGCGATCATCGCCGCCGGAGGCGGGAGCATCGTCAACATCTCGTCGGTCAACGGCTACGTCGGCGGGTGGGGAATCGCCGGGTACTCGTCGTCGAAGTTCGCCCTTCGCGGCCTGACCAAGGTCGCCGCGATCGAACTCGCCCGCCGCGGCGTGCGGGTCAACTCGATCCACCCCGGGCCGATCGACACGCCGATGCTGCACAGCGGTATGCCGGAGGGCAGCGACCCGGTGGCGGCGATGGCGGGAGCCGTCCCCGCCGGACGGGTCGGGTCGGTCGAGGAGGTGGCGGCGATGGTCGCCTTCTTGATCTCGGCCGACTCGTCGTACTGCTACGGGGCCGAGTTCGTGATCGACGGCGGATTCCTCGCCGGGCCCAGCGGCTCGCCGAACATCCCCTCCGGGGCGCGGCGGTGAAGCTCTCGATGCTGTTCCCCGAATCGAACAACCTGGGCTCCGTCGGCGAACTCGCAGTGCGCTCGGAGGAACAGGGCTTTCACGGCATGTGGCTCGGCGCCGCGTTCGGGTTCGACCCGTTCATCGCCCTCGCGCTCGCCGGAACGCTGACCGTCCGCATCGGGCTCGGGATCGCCGTCGTACCGACCTGGCCTCGCCATCCGTTGGTGATGGGCCAACAGGCGGCGACGGTCAACGCCGCCTGCGGCGGGCGGTTCCGCCTCGGGATCGGGCCGAGCCACAAGCCGGTGATGCAGATGTACGGGATCGACTTCGACCGTCCGATCAGCCATCTGCCGCGAGTACCTGACGGTGGTCCGCGAGCTGCTCGCCACCGGTCGTGTCGCCCATGCCGGAGAGCGATACCAGGTCAACGCGATGCTCGATGTGGTCCACGGCATCGGCGACGACGCGCCCCCGGTGCTGCTCGGCGTGCTCCGCGAGCAGTCCGCCCGACTCGCCGGAAGCCACGCCGACGGGGCGCTGTGCTGGCTCGGCCCGGCGCCGTATCTCGCAGAGGTGATCGCCCCCAACATCGCCGCCGGGGCGGCCGCCGCCGGACGACCGGCACCGCCGCTGATCGCCGAACTGCCCTGCGCGTTGACCACCAGCCGAGCAGCCGCGCACGAGATGGCGGCACGCGAACTCGCGATCTATCCGATGATGCCGTTCTACCGGGCGATGTTCGACGCTGCCGGCGTCGCCCTCGACGGACGCCGGTGGAGCGACGAGATGATCGACTCGGCCGTGCTCTACGGCGACGAGGACCTGCTCGCGGCAAAGATCGCCGAGCTGTTCGAGGCCGGAGCGGACGAGGTCGTCCTGTCCCCGTTCGGCGTCGGCGACGACCCAGCCAGATCGCAGGCGGACTGCATCGGTGTGCTCAGCGAACTGACCAAGGAGTAGACAGCGATGGAACGGACCGACGAACAACGGCGGGCAGCCAATCTGGCGCTGTTCACCACGGTGACGGAGACGATCTCGGCCGGCGAGTACGAGCGGCTGCGGGCCTACATGACCGAGGACCTCGTCTTCGATCTGCCCTACGGTCCGTCGTTCATGGCCAATCCGATCAACGGACTCGAGCCGTGGATCGAGATGTCGTTGGCGACGTTCAAGATGTTCACCTCGTTCGGCCTGACGCTCGGCGAGGTCCACCCCTGCCTCGATCCCGACGAGTTGATCGCCGAGTACGCGAGCGACGCAGTCGTCGCTCACAACGGCAACTCGTATCGCAACCGCTACATCGGAGTGGTCCGTTTTCGCGAGGGCAAGATCTGCGGGTGGAAGGAGTTCCACAACCCCGACGCGACCAAGGCCCTCCGATGAGCGGCACGCCGTCGAACGTCGAGGGCAGCTGCGACCCGCGGTTCGACGCGGTGCGCGCCGCCTTCGCCGAGAACTTCGCCGATGGCCTCGAGCTCGGTGCCTCGTTGTCGATCAGCGTCGACGGACGAAACGTCGTCGACCTCTGGGGAGGACATCTCGACGCAGCGAAGACCCGTCCGTGGGAGCGCGACAGCCTGGTCTGTGTCTTTTCCTGCACCAAGGGGATCGTTGCGCTTGCAACGATGTGGGCGGTGGCCAACGACCTGGTCGATCTCGATGCCCCGGTCGCCGCCTACTGGCCGGAGTTCGCCGCCGAGGGCAAGGACACCCTTCCGGTCCGCTACCTGCTGACCCATCAGGCCGGGCTCCCGGCGATCCGCCAGCGGATGCCGTTCGGCTCGCTGAGCGACTGGCAGGCGATGACCGGCGCGCTCGCCGCCGAAGTCCCGTGGTGGACCCCGGGAGACGGACACGGGTACCACGGGGTGACCTTCGGGCACCTGATCGGCGAGGTGCTCCGACGGGTGACCGGACGGACCTGCGGGCAGCTGATCGGTGACGAGCTGGCGGGTCCACTCGGGATCGAGCTGTTGATGCCGCTCCCGTCCGAGCTCGATTCGCGCACGTCCGATCTGGTCGTCGAGATGGATCCGGCGGGAACGTTCTTCGACCGCTGGAACGCGAAGACGTCGCTCGGGCCGCGCGCGTTCGGCAACCCACCGGACTCGAACGACCCACGGCACACCGTCAGCGAGCTGTGGCGTCGGGCGGAGATCCCGGCTGCCAACCTGCATGCCAACGCTCGCGCCCTCGACCGGCTGTTCAGCGTCCTCGCCTGCGGTGGATCGGTGCCCGAGCTGACGGTCGCCCCGACCGACCTGGTCGAGGAGTTCGGTCGCTGCCACGTCCGCGGCGACGACCTGGTGATGGAACTACCGACGGCGTTCGGTCTGGGCTTCGAGCACACGATCCCCGAGTGGCGGTTCGGTCCCGGCGAGCGGACCTACGGTCACAACGGCAGCGGCGGGTCGCTGGCGATCGTCGACCCCGACGCAGGAGTCTCGCTCGGCTACGCGATGAATCGGCTGTGGTGGGGCGCCGACCGCACCGATCCCCGCTGGACACCGATCTTCGCCGCGCTGTACGACAACCTCTGAGGACCACGAGCAGACAGGAACTTCCGATGAGCGACCTGACCGATCCGGCAGACATCAACGCCTTCAATCAGCGCCTGATCGAGGAGTTCCGGGCGAACGACGGTCGTCTCGGCGGCGACTTCGCCGGAGTGCCGATCGTGCTGGTGACGATGGTCGGTGCTCGTTCCGGCAAGCAGCGGGTGATTCCACTCGCCTACTCACGCGACGGTGAGGCGATCGTGATCATCGCCTCCAAGGGAGGGTCTCCGACCCATCCGGACTGGTACCACAACCTCATCGCTCATCCCGAGGTCACCGTCGAGCTCCCCGGCGAGACCTACCGCGCCACGGCGCGGGTCACCGACGGCGACGAACGGGATCGGCTCTACCGCGCCCAGGCAGCGCTGATCCCCAACTTCGACGCCTATGCCGCGGCGACCGAGCGAGAGATCCCGGTGTTCCGCCTCGAACGGATCGGCTGACCGCCGGTCCGGCCGCCTGGGTCTGGCGAAAGGCCCTCCGCTACCTTGACCGCGATGGGCGACGCCTCGACGACCGATGCCGGCCCGGGCGAACCCGTCCTCGCCGGCGAGTTCCCTCCGGCGACCGAGCAACGCTGGCTGGAGTTGGTCGGCAAGGCCCTGAGTCGGGGCGGGGCAGCTCTCGAGCCGGCCGAGGCACTGGCCAAGCTGCGCAGCCGCACCCCCGACGGGATCGAGATCGAGCCGTTGTACACCAGCGCCGACCTCGCGGGCCCTCGCCCGCTCGGTCGGGTCGGGCGGTGGGAGGTCCGCCAACCGGTGCGGACGCCGCTGACCAACGAGCGCGTCCTCGAGGAGCTGGAAAAGGGCGCGGACGGCGTCGTGCTCGATCTGGGCGACGAAGCGACCACCGTCGATCGGCTCGACCGGCTGCTCACCGGTGTGCTGCTCGACGTCGCCTCGATCAGCCTCCGCCCGGGCAGCGCTTGGCCACAGGCGGCGAGCGCACTCGGCGAGCTGTGGCAGAGCAGGGGTCTCGATCCGTCCGCCGCGCGGGGCTCGATCGGCGCCGATCCGTTCGGTGAACACCTCGCCCGGGGCGGGCTCAGCGACCTCGACGACCAACTCGCCGCGCTGGTCACCCACGCCTCGGCGCTGGGCGGTTCCGGGGTGCAACTGGTGACGATCGGCGGCATCCGTCAGCACCTCGCCGGAGCGACGGATGCCGAAGAACTCGGCGGTGTCCTCGCCGCTGCGCTGGCGACGTTGCGCGTCCTCGCCGATGGCGGCGTGCCGCTCGCCGATGCGTTCGGGCTGATCGAGCTGGAGCTCGCCGCCACCGCCGAGCAGTTCGCCACGATCGCCAAGTTCCGTGCGGTCCGCCGGCTGTGGGCCCGCGTCGCCGACGTCGTCGGGGTGCCGGCGGCCGCGGCTGCGACCCGGATCCACGCGACCAGCTCGCCGGCGATGCTCTCCGCCTACGACCCGTGGGTCAACCTGCTGCGCGACACCGTCGCCTGCTTCGCCGCCGGGGTGGCCGGTGCCGACTCGATCAGCGTGCTCCCCTACGACGATCGCCTGGCGCGGACCGACGACGAGCTCGGCCGCCGACTCGCCCGCAACACCCAGTCGATCCTCGCCCTCGAGTCCAACCTCGGTCAGGTCGCCGACCCGGCCGGAGGGTCGTGGTACGTCGAGCGGTTGACCGACGAGGTGGCCGCCGCCGGGTGGGCATGGTTGCAGCAGATCGAGGCGGTCGGCGGGTTCCGTGCTGCGGCGGAGTCGGGGATGGTCGCCGACCGCCTCGCGGCCAGCTGGGCCCAGCGAACCGCCCGGATCGACTCCCGCCGCGATCCGCTGACCGGCGTCAGCGAGTTCCCCAACATCGCCGAACCGCCGGCGGTGCTCCGCCCGACCGGGGAGACGATCGTCGGGCTGCCGGTCCATCATCAGGCCGAACGGTTCGAGACGCTCCGCCTCCGGGTCGATGCGTTCGCCGCAGCCGGATCGCGCCCGACGGTGTTCCTCGCCGCGATCGGCGCACCGGCGCAGACCACGGCACGGGTGTCGTTCGCCAAGAACCTGTTCGAGGTCGGCGGGGTGCGCACCGTCGAAGGCCCGGCGACGACCGATCCGGAGGCGATCGCCGCCGCCTTCGCCGTCGTCGGGGCGACCGTCGCCTGCCTCTGCTCGAGCGACGCGGTCTACGACGAGCGTGCCGGCTCGGTCGTCGACACGCTACGCGCTGCGGGCGCGACGCGGATCTACCTCGCCGGCAAACCCCCGCCCGCGCTCGCCGATGCCGGTGTGGCGATCGATGCCCACATCGCTGCCGGCGGCGACGTCCACACCGCCCTCGACGAGCTGCTCACCTTCCTGGAGGTGCCATGACCATTCCGTCGTTCGCCGAGGTGCCCTTGACCGGCACGACCAACGGCGCCGCGCCGCCCATCGGGGAGCCGTGGGTGACGCCGGAAGGGAATCGCGGTCAAGCCCGCCTACACCGCCGACGATCTCGCCGGGCTCGACTTCCTCGCCACCTATCCGGGGATCGCCCCGTTCCTGCGTGGCCCGTATCCGACGATGTACGTCAACCAGCCGTGGACGATCCGCCAGTACGCCGGATTCTCCACCGCCGAGGAGTCGAACGCGTTCTACCGGCGCAATCTCGCCGCCGGACAGAAGGGGCTCTCGGTCGCGTTCGACCTGGCGACCCACCGCGGCTACGACTCGGACCATCCGCGGGTCTCCGGAGACGTCGGGATGGCCGGGGTGGCGATCGACTCGATCCTCGACATGCGCCAGTTGTTCGACGGGATCCCGCTCGACCAGATGAGCGTGTCGATGACGATGAACGGGGCGGTGCTGCCCGTGCTCGCCCTCTACGTCCTCGCCGCCGAGGAACAGGGGGTGACGCCGGCGCAGCTCCAGGGCACGATCCAGAACGACGTGCTCAAGGAGTTCATGGTCCGCAACACCTACATCTATCCCCCGGCCCCGTCGATGCGGATCATCTCCGACATCTTCACCTACACCTCGACCGAGATGCCGAAGTTCAACTCGATCTCGATCTCCGGCTACCACATGCAGGAGGCCGGGGCGACGGCCGATCTCGAGCTCGGCTACACCCTCGCCGACGGCGTCGAGTACATCCGCGCCGGGCTCGACTCGGGGTTGACGATCGACGCCTTCGCTCCCCGCCTGTCGTTCTTCTGGGCGATCGGGATGAACTTCTTCATGGAGGTCGCCAAGCTCCGGGCGGCTCGTCTGTTGTGGGCCAAGCTCGTCAAGCAATTCTCGCCGGCGTCGGACAAGTCGCTCTCGTTGCGCACCCACTCGCAGACCTCCGGCTGGTCGCTGACCGCCCAGGACGTCTACAACAACGTGATCCGCACCTGCGTCGAGGCGATGGCTGCGACCCAGGGCCACACCCAGTCGCTGCACACCAACGCACTCGACGAGGCGCTCGCCCTGCCGACCGATTTCTCCGCCCGGATCGCCCGCAACACCCAGCTTTTCCTCCAGCAGGAGTCGGGGACGTGCCGGGTGATCGACCCGTGGGGTGGGAGCTACTACGTCGAACGGCTGACCCACGACCTCGCCCTCAAGGCCTGGGAGCACATCGTCGAGGTCGAGCAGGCCGGGGGGATGACGAAGGCGATCGAGGCCGGGATCCCCAAACTGCGGATCGAGGAGGCTGCGGCGAAGACCCAGGCACGGATCGACTCCGGCCGCCAGCCGGTGATCGGGGTCAACCTGTTCCGCCCGGACACCGCCGATCAGATCGAGGTGCTCAAGGTCGACAACTCCTCGGTCCGTACCCAGCAGTTGGCGAAGCTCGAGCGGCTGCGCGCCGAGCGCGACCAGGGCGCCTGCGACGAAGCGCTCGAGGCGCTGACCGCCGCCGCCGCAGCGTCAGTCGACGGACGACGGGCACCGGGGTTGGAGCAGAACCTGCTCAAGCTGTCGATCGACGCCGCCCGGGCGCGGGCCAGCGTCGGCGAGATCTCGATGGCGTTGGAGCGGGTGTTCGGACGGCACACCGCGGCGATCCGTACGATCGCCGGTGTGTACCGCAACGAGGTCGGCGAATCGCCGAATGTCGCCGCGCCGCGCGAGGTCGTCGATCGCTTCGCCGAGACACACGGCCGCCGGCCGCGGATCCTGGTCGCCAAGATGGGCCAGGACGGTCACGACCGAGGTCAGAAGGTGATCGCCACCGCGTTCGCCGACCTCGGCTTCGACGTCGACGTCGGTCCGCTGTTCCAGACGCCGGGCGAGGTCGCCCGGCAGGCGGTCGAGTCCGATGTCCACGTCGTCGGGGTCTCCAGCCTCGCCGCCGGGCACCTGACGCTGGTTCCCGAGCTGCGCGCCGCGCTCGCGGCCGAGGGCCGCGAGGACATCGTGATCGTCGTCGGTGGGGTGATCCCTCCACAGGACTTCGACGAGCTGCGCGCCGCCGGCGCCTCGGCGATCTTCCCCCCGGGAACGGTCATCGCCGAGGCCGCGATCGAGCTCGTCAAGGAACTCGAAGCCCGCTTCTCCTGACCCACCCGGCCCGCCGTCCGGCAGCGTCCGGCAGCGTTCGGGCACATGTGGCGACATGTCGGCCACAACTGCCCGAACGTTGGATCGGATCTGGGGAGACTGCGGCGAGGAGGGTAGGTTCGGGGCTCCCCCGCCCGCCGGCCAGCGCCTTGAGGAGCCCCCGTGGTGATCGATCTCGACGCGTACGAGGCAGGGGTGCGGGCCGGCAACCGGGCGATGATCGGCCGGGCGATCACACTCGTCGAGTCGACCCTCGCCGAGCACCGCGAGCTCGCCCAGCGGTTGCTCGTCCGCCTCGGCTCGACCGAGATCAGTAGCCATCGGGTGGGGATCACCGGCGTTCCCGGTGGGGGCAAGTCGACCTTCATCGATGCCTTGGGGACGATGCTCACCGGCCGCGGGCATCGGGTCGCGGTGCTCGCCGTCGACCCGAGCTCGACCCGCACCGGTGGCAGCATCCTCGGCGACAAGACCCGGATGTCGCGCCTGTCGGTCGACGAGCGGGCCTACATCCGCCCGTCGCCGAGTTCGGGGATGCTCGGCGGCGTCGCCCGGGCGACGCGGGAGACGATCGTCGTCGTCGAGGCCGCCGGCTATGACGTCGTCCTGGTCGAGACGGTCGGCGTCGGCCAGTCGGAGACGACGGTAGCGAACATGGTCGACACCTTCCTCCTCCTCACCCTCGCCCGCACGGGTGACGACCTGCAGGGGATCAAGAAGGGCGTGCTCGAGCTGGCCGACGTGCTGGCGGTGAACAAGGCCGACGGCAACCACCGGCAGGACGCGCTCAACGCCGCCCGCGAGCTCGCCGGGGCGCTGCACCTGATGCATCGCAGCGGCGGCTGGGATCCACCGGTGCTCGCCTGTAGCGCGCTCGAGGGCTGGCAGCTCGACGACGTCTGGGGCCAGGTGGCGGCCCACCGGGCGCACCTCGAACGGCGTGACGAACTCCGCTCGCGCCGCCACCAGCAGGATCTCGCCTGGATGCGGGCGATGGTCGACGACCAGCTGCTCCGCCGGTTCCACGACGCCCCCGAGGTCCGCCGGGCATCCGCCGAGCTGGAGCGTGAGGTCGCCGCCGGCACGGTGACCCCCGGCGAGGCCGCCCAACGACTGCTCGGACTCGCCCCGCCGGCGTGAACCATGCGAGTAGGTTCGTGGCTCCGATCGGTTCCGACGAGGTAGACACCCGATGACGGCAACACGTTCCACCACCTCCGTCGTCGTCGGACTCGACGTCGGCGGGACCAAGACCAACGCCACCGTCCTCGCCGATGACGGGACCTTTCTCGTCGAGCGGATGGTCGAAGCCCCGAGCCGGGTCAACGAAGGCCCTGAGGCAGCGATCGCCGCCATCCGGGTGGCGATGACGCTGGCGGTCGAGGTCGCCGGTCGAGTGTGGGACGACGTCCGCGCCGTCGGGCTGGACACGCCCGGCCCGGCGACGGCCGACGGGGTGATCGCCCGCAAGGGGGCGACGAACTTCTCCCAGCCGGAGTGGTGGGGCTTCGACTTCCGCACCGCGGTCGAGCGCGACCTGCACCTCCCGGTGATCTACAACAACGACGGCAACGCCGCCGCGCTGTACGCCCACCAGCAGCACTTCGGGATCGAAGCCGGCGCGCCGTTCGTCGATCTCGGCGATCGTCGGCACCGGGCTCGGCGGCGGGGTGATCGTCGAGCGGGCGCGGTCGTCCGTGGCGCCGCCGGGATGGCCGGCGAGCTCGGCCACGTCCACATCCCGATGGACGGCTTGCTCGGCCCGGGCCAGCCGGTGCCGCGCTGCAACTGCGGGTTCGTCGGCGACCTGGAGAGCGTCGCCTCGCTCAGCGGGATCAAGAACAACCTGCTCCCCTACTGGCTGACCCGCTATCCCGATCACCCGCTCGGCGCCGTCGCTGCGACCTCGATCAACGACGCGGCCAAGCAGGTCCGCGGCTACGGCGAGCGCGGCGATGAGCTGGCGCTGAAGATCTTCGAGCAGCAGGCGATGGCGATCGGGCGGATGTTCACGATCGCCGCCAACTTCACCGATCCCGACGCGTACTTCGTCGGCGGCGGGGTGATCGAGGCCGAGCCACAGTTCCGCGACTGGTTCCTCGGCGACGGTGCGCGAGCACACCGTGTTGCGCGAGGAGCAGACCGAGGCCGAGTTCGCCCTCGTCGCCGACCTCGACATGGCCGGTGCCCGCGGCTCGGCGATCGCCGCCCTCCACGCCATCCGACCCTGAGCTGCGACGATGCGCTACTTCTTTCCGTAGTCGTAGAAGCCGCGCCCGGTCTTGCGGCCGAACAGGCCGGCTTCGACCATCCGCGAGAGCAGCGGCGGCGGCGCGTAGAGCGGCTCGCGGAACTCGGCGTAGAGGCTCTCGGCGACAGCCATCGTCGTGTCCAACCCGATCAGATCGGTCAACCGCAGCGGGCCCATCGGGTGGCCGCAACCCTCGATCATCCCGGTGTCGATGTCCTCGGCGGTGGCGAAGCCCGACTCCATCATCCGGATCGCCGAGAGCAGGTACGGGATCAGCAAGGAGTTGACGACGAACCCGGCGCGGTCCTGGCTGAGGATCACCCGTTTGCCGAGATGCTCGGTGACGAACCCGCGGGCGGTCTCGACCGTGCTCGGCGCAGTGAGCAGCGACGGCACCAGCTCGACCAGCCGGAGCACCGGCACCGGGTTGAAGAAGTGGATCCCGATCACCTGCTCGGGGCGTTGAGTCGCCACCCCCAATTTCATCACCGGGATCGAGCTGGTGTTGCTCGCCAGCACCGCATCGGGGTCGGCGACGACCTTGTCGAGCTGGGCGAACAGCTCGGTCTTGGCCGCCTCGTCCTCGATCACCGCCTCGATCACCAGCTGACGGTCGGCGAGGTCGTCGAGGTCGGTGGTGAACCGGATGTGGTCGACGGCGAGCTCACGCTCCTCGGCGGTCAGTTTGGCCGACCGAACCGCCCGGTCGAGCGATCCGAACAGCCGCTGGCGTCCGGCCTCGAGCGAGGCGTCGTCGAACTCGCGCACGACCACGTCGCGTCCCGATCGGGCACAGACCTCGGCGATCCCGGAACCCATCAATCCGCACCCGACCACCCCGACTCGTTCGATCATCGCTGCCACTCCCGTTGCTCACTCGGACCCTGCACCTGTCCTGGGTCGACCCATCGTTCTCGGTCGGCGACCCCGCGCGCCAGACGGCTCGGCGCAGGACGTCGATAATCTCGACCTCGATGAGTGACCCGGGCGGCGAGGCCGCCGGCGAGATCGAGCCCGATGTCCGCTTCTCCTACGCCAACGAGCGGACGTTCCTCGCCTGGAACCGGACGTCGCTGGCGATGGTCACCGCCGGCCTGGCGGTGACCCAGCTGCTCCCGCCGTTCGATTTCCCCGGAGGACGGCGGATGATCGGCCTGCCGCTGATCGCCACCGGCACCCTGCTCGCCCTCGCCAGCTTCTTCCAATGGCGACGCAACGAGCGGGCGATGCGCACCGGGCTGCCGCTGCCCCGGTCGATCCTGCCGATGCTCGTCGCCGTCGTCGTCGCCGTCAGCGCGCTGGTCGCCTTCGTCCTCGCCGCGATCGATCCGTCGAACCATGGTTGAGCCGGGGGGAGGCGAGGAACTGGTCGAGGTCGACCGTGGCCTCGCCGCCGAACGTACCGAACTCGCCTGGGGACGCAGCGCTCTGGCCGTCCTCGCCTGCGGCGCAGCGCTGGTCAAGGGCATCCCCGGGAGCGGAGCGCCGGAGGGACAGCCGTTGTTGGGGGTCGTCGTGCTCACCGGAGGCGGACTGATCTGGCTCGCCGGGCTGCCCCTCGCCCATCGCCGGGCGCGACCAGGGACGGGTCAGACGCGCATCGTCGCCCGTTCCGCCGACCTGATCCCGATCACGATCGGGACCGCCGTGATCGGCGCCGCCGGCCTGGTGATCGCCGCGCTGCGCGGCTGAACCGGCCGGGCCGTCTGCACCTCCCGCTCTGCGGGTACTCCAGATGCGACCCCAGGAGGTTCGCGATGGCCGCTCCGTACGTGATCACGTCACCCTGCGTCGGGACCACCGACAAGGCGTGTGTCGATGTCTGTCCGGTGCAGTGCATCTACGAGCTCGTCGACCATCAGCTCGTCAGCCGTGAGCAACAGGACGGCGAGGTCGTCAACACCCATCCGGCGCACGCCGAGATGCAGTACCTCTACGGCGATTCGATGTTGTACATCAACGCCGACGAATGCACGTCCTGTGACGCCTGCCGCCCCGAATGCCCGGTCGACGCGATCTTCGTCGGCGATCAGGTGCCGGAGGCCGAGCAGGACTTCATCGACATCAACAAGTTCGTCTTCGCCGACGCGATCTGAGGCCGGATCAGTCGACGTCGAGCCGGCTGAGGCGCACCGAGGCGAGGACGAGAAAGCCGGCAGTGACGAGCAGCGGGATGACCACCGCGGCGACCAGCGACGCATCGGCGACCCGCAGCCGGACGTCGGTGATCTCGCTGAGGATCGAGCGGGTGTAGCTGCGGAGGGCGAAACGGGCGACACCCGGCCCACCGGAGGCGATGAACCCTTCCCAGATCAGGATGTAGGCCAAGCCCCACACCGTCGGCCGGCGTAACCAGGTGCCGAAGAAGGTGAACACGGCGACGTAGGCGACGACGGCGACCGCACCGGCCAGCAGGGTCGCCCCGACGATCCCGTTGCCGGCGCCGGTGAATGCCGCCGCGGTGACGACCGGGACGAGGGCCAACGGGGCGACGATCGTCAGCGCCGCTGCCGCCGCGCCGATCACGATCGGCCACCGGTCGAACGGCCGGAGCCAGAGATAGACGAGGGTCTTGTCCTCGCGCAGGTCGCCGACCGCCGCGGTGCCGAAGACCAACGAGATGATCGGGATGACCACGGCGAAGCCGAGGTTGGCGATCAACCGCACCGCGTCGCCGGTGGTCGCCCCCTCGCTCGCCCCGAGCGCGAGAGCTGCGATCGGGACCAGCACGGCGAGCAGGCCGAGGGCGAGCAGCCGGGCCTTGCTGAACAGCTGGCGCAACACGACCCGGTAGACCAGGCGGGTGGCGACGATTCCGGGAACGAATCGCCCAGGTCGGGTCGCGGTCGTCATCGTCGCTCCACCAGGTATCGGAAGACGGATTCGAGGTCGTCGTCGAGCGGGGCGACCTCGATCAGGCGCACGCCGAGCTCGACTGCCAGCGGAGCGATCCGCCGGCCGAGCGCGTCGACGTCGAGGGTGTCGACGATCAGACGGTGGTCGTCGAGGGAGAGCCCGACCACCAGCCCTTCGGCGACCAGTCGGGTCGCCAAGGCACGGGCGTCCGAGGCGGTGATCGTGATCCGGTGCGGACGGTCGTCCATCAGCTCGCGCAGATCGCGGTAGTCGCCGGTGGCGGCCAGCCTGCCTTGGGCGATGACCAGCACTCGCGACCCGAGCCGAGCGACCTCGTCGAGCACGTGGCTGGAGACCAGCACGCACTGGCCGTCGTCGCCGAGGCGGTGGAACAGGGCGATCATCCGCCGGCGCTGGACCGGGTCGAGGCCGGTCAGCGGTTCGTCGAGGATCAACACCTCTGGATCGTTGACCAGTGCGGCGGCGACCTTGACCCGCTGGCGCATTCCCTTCGAATACGCCCCGATCGGCTTGGGGTTGGTCGGATCGAGATCGACCGCGTCGAGGGCGCGCACGGCGACCTCGCGGGCAGCGGGCATCCCCTGGCTGGCGGCGGCGACGTTGACGAACGCGCCTGCATCGAGATGGTCGAACAACGCATCCTGTTGAGGGACGAGCCCGATCCGGCCGCGCACGTCGCGATCGCGGCGCGGATCGGCACCGAGCACGCGGAGGTGACCCGCGCGACGGCGGGGTCAACCCGCAGAGCATCCGGAACAGGGTCGACTTCCCGGCCCCGTTCGGGCCGAGTAGGGCGGTCACCCCGGGACCGATCGTGCACGTCACGTCGGAGACGGCGACCACGTCGCCGAAGAACTTGGAGACCTCGATGACCTCGATCATCGTGCAGGTGCCTTCATCGGGCGATCACCAGCGTGCGGTACCGCCAGGCGACGGTGCCGAGCCCGGCGGCGGTCCAGGCGAGGTTGGCGGCGGCGACGGCGGTCGTGGCCAGCTCGGGGAAGTTCCCCCGCTCTCCGTAGATCCGGTAGACGAGCTCGAACGGCATCGAGAACACGTCGATCAGCCGCCAGTAGGGCGAGAGGCCGGCGCCATCGACGAGCGCACCTCCGAGGGCCGGGGTGGCGAGGACCAGCAGGACCATTGCCGTCGCTGCGAACGCCCGGCGGTTGGTCATGCACGAGACCCCCATCGAGACCGAACCGAGCATGATCGACACCGCCAGGCCGGACAGCACGATCCGCAGCAGGACGAGCAGCCAGCCGTCGAATCCGTCCGGGCCGACATCGGCGAAGGTGTAGCCGATCAGGACCAGCAGCGGCGGGCCGAGGGTGACCAGCAAGAGGGTGGAGAGCACCGCCACCGCCTTGGCGGCGAGGTAGGTACCGCGGTGCAGCGGGGTCGACAGGTACAGCGCGAGCATCCCGTCTCGGCGGTCGCCGACGAGCACCTCGGGGGCGACGAGCGCGCCGAACAGGACGATCGCAGCGGTGATGAACCCGTAGTAGCCCGGATAGTCGGCGACCTCGTTGGCGAGCTCGGCCGGGACCAACACGGAGATGCCGACGAAGACGATCGCCGGGACATAGGCGATCGCCACCGAGATCGCCGGGAAGACCTTGTGCCGGGCGAGGCGACCGATCCCGAGCGTCGCCCGGATGCTCTGCCAGGCCACGCTGCGGATCGCTCCGGGAACCCCGGACCGGGCACCGTCGTAGCGGGCGAAGCCGCGAGCGACGATCCGCGCGTCGCCGCGGGTCGGCTCCGGCGCGCTCATTCGTCGGCTCCACGGAACAGTTCGTCGAGGGTCCGTCGACGTTGGCCGAGACGACGGAGCCTGGCACCGGTTGCGGCGATCGCCGCCGTTGCCTCGTCGAGCAGTCGATCGTCGTCGGTCCCGCCGACCTGGAGCACGGTCCCGTTGCGGTGGACCGACAGGCCGCCGCCGGTCAGCCGGTCGATGATCCGTTCGATCGCCTGCGGCAGATCGTCGGTCTCGACCAGTTCGAGCTCGACACCTCCGGCGGCGCCGACGAGCTCGGCGATCGAGCCCTGGGCGACCAGCGCACCGTGGTCGAGGGCGACGACGTGGTCGCAGATCCGCTCGACCTCCTCCAGCAGGTGCGAGGAGAGGATGACGTCGATCCCGAAGTCGCGGTGGATCTGGACGATCAGCTGCAGCATCGCGTCGCGCTGCACCGGGTCGAGGCCGTCGGTCGGTTCGTCGAGCAGGATCAGACTCGGATCGGCGGCGATCGCCTGGGCCAGCTTGGCTCGCTGACGCTGGCCGGTGGACATCGTCCCGAGCGCCCGGAATCGCTCCTCGCCGAGGCCGACCAGATACAGCGAGTCGCTCGCCCTGCTGCGGGCCTCGTCGCGCGGCAGACCCTTGACCTCCGCCAGGTGACGGACGAAGTCGTAGGCGCGGCAGGTCGTCGGGGAGGACGTTGCGCTCCGGGCCGTAGCCGATCCGAGCGCGCAGCTGCGGGCCGTCTGCTCCAGGGTCGAGACCGAGGACGCGGATCGAACCCGAGGTCGGCCGGAGCAACCCGAGCACGAGCGAGATCAGCGTCGTCTTCCCTGCACCGTTGGCGCCGACCAGGCCGGTCACTCCGGAGGGAATCGCCAGGTCGAGCTGGTCGAGGGCGCGGGTGCCGGGGAACTCCATCACCAGTTGGCTGGTCTCGATGATCGCCGGCACCGCACGAGTATGTCCCGGCGGCGGTCCGACCGTGGTCCGCCTCGCGGCGGATCGGCGTCCGCCTGAGGTCGCTGGCGGGGCGACGGCGACGACCGGGACGACGGCGACGCCACGGAGCGCGACGATGGGGGTCATGACCGAGCGCACCGTCGCCCCGACTCCACGGACGAACCCGACGAGGGGACCGCTGGTCGCCCGGTTGTCGATCGCCGGTGGTGACCACGGTCGGGTCGACGAACCGGTCGACGTCAGGCTGGAGATCGTCAACCGCTCGGGGGCCACCGTGCGGATGGTCGGGGTGATCGGCGGTTCCGAGGGCGGGGCCCGCCACCCGCGCTACCTCCCGGTGGTCCGCCGCGACCGGATCGTCGTCGCCTCCGCCGACCCGGCGTCGCACGGTGGGCTCCCCCCGCTGCGCGAGGTCGACATCGTCGTGCTGCATCCGGGAGACGTGTTCGATCCGTGCGCGCCGCAGCACGGCGCCGCCTTCGCCCCGTTGGCGACCTTCGTCGACCACCGGCCTGACCGGCCGGGTCGGTACCGCTACGAGATCACGATCGACACCGGCTCGGCCGAACCGCACCGCTGGTTGGCACCGGAGCAGGTCGGTGACCGAGCCGGCGTCCTCGCCCTGCTACGCGAGGTCCCGCACATGACCTGCACCGCCTCGGTCGAACTCGACGTCAGCTGAGCTGATCCCCGCCCGGCCGCTCCACGACTGATCGTCGACTAATCGAGGACTTCGGCGAAGAGGTCGAGCATCGCCCGCCACGAGCGGTCGTCGGTCGGGCGGTGGTAGGCGACGCCGGGCATCTTCGCCAGATCGGCGAGATCGTTGGTGAAGCTGTGGGCGGCTCCGCCGTAGAGGTTCATCCGCCAGTCGACGTTCCCGGCGCGCATCTCGGCCTCGAACGCGGCGCGCTGTTCGGGCGGGATGATCGGATCCTCGGCACCGATGCAGACGAGCACGGCACCGACGATCTGTGCCGCATCCTCCGGCCGGCCGGTCGCCAGCCCGGAATGGAAGCCGACCACCGCCTGCAGCTCGGCCCCGTCGCGGGCGAGTTCCAGCGCCATCGTCCCGCCGAAGCAGTACCCGATCGCAGCGACCCGCGCCCGATCGACCCGTGGCTGGGCGAGGAGGACCTCCAGCCCGTGGCGGGCGTGGGCACGAGCCAACGAGGAGTCGGCGAGCATCGGGCCGAGCCGGTTCATCATCTCTTCGCGCGGCACCGGGACACCGCCGCCGTAGTAGTCGAGGGCGAATGCGACATACCCGAGGCCGGCGAGTTGTTCGGCCCGGCGCTTGGCATGGGCGTCGAGGCCGGGACCCTCGTGGCAGACGAGCACCCCCGGTCGGACGTCGTCACCGGCGGGCACCGCCAGGTGCCCGACGTAGGTCACCCCGTCGCGGTCGTAGCTGATCTCCTGCGTCTGCATCGTTGGTCACCTTCCTCGCCGGACACCCCGGCGCATCCTCGCAAGAATTCGCTGTGACGGCGACATCGGGGATCAGCTGCGCAGCAGGCGGGCGATCGCTGCGGTCGCCTCGTCGAGCTTCTCCTGGCCCTCGGGACCACCGTCGCGGACGGCATCGGCAACACAGTGATCGATGTGCCCGTGGAGCAATCCGAGCGAGACCTGCTGCAGGGCGCGGGTGACGGCTGCGACCTGATCGAGCACGTCGATGCAGTAGCGGTCGTCGGCGATCATCTTGGCGATCCCGCGCACCTGTCCCTCGATCCGCGCCAACCGCTTGGCGAGGTCGTCCTTCTCCATCTCGTAGCCGGCCATCGTCAGCTCCCCTCGACGTCGTGGGCGGCGACGGTGAACCGACGCAACCGCAGGCTGTTGGTCACCACGAACAGGCTCGAACCTGCCATCGCCAGCCCGGCCAACATCGGGTTGAGCAGGCCGGCGGCTGCGAGCGGGATCGCCGCCACGTTGTAGGCGAACGCCCAGAACAGGTTGCCGCGGATCGTCGCCAGGGTCCGCCGAGCGAGGCGGAGGGCATCGACCACGCTGGTCAGCTCGCCGCGTACGAGGGTGAGATCGGAGACCTCGATCGCCACGTCGGTGCCGGTGCCGATCGCCATTCCGAGGTCCGCCTGGGCGAGTGCGGCGGCGTCGTTGACCCCGTCGCCGACCATCGCCACCACCCGTCCTTCGCCCTGCAGCCGTCGGACGACGTCGACCTTGTCCGACGGGAGCACTCCGGCGATCACCTCGTCGATCCCGACCGCCTCGCCGACGGTCCGCGCCACCCGCTCGTTGTCGCCGGTGAGCAGGATCGGTCGTAGACCGAGGCGGCGGAGCCCGGCGATCGCTGCGGGCGCGTCGGGCTTGACCGTGTCGGCGACGGCGAGCAGGCCGCGCCCCCGGCCGTCCCAGCCAACGGCGACGACGGTCCGTCCGGCGGCTTCCGCCGACTCGCGCCGCTGCGTCAGCTCGTCGCCGAGCGGCATCCCGTGCTCGGCGAGGAAACGTTCGCGTCCGACGACGACCGAGCGGCCGCCGACCGTGCCGCGCACGCCGAGGCCGTCGACGCTGACGAACTCCTCGACGCCTGGGACCCCCAAGCCCCGCGTCGCTGCGCCGGCGGCGATCGCTGCGGCGATCGGATGCTCGGAGGCGGACTCGAGAGCTGCGGCGAGGCGGAGCAGCTCGTCCTGCTCGGTCCCCTCGGGCACGATCACCTCGACCAGCGCCATCTTTCCGGTGGTCACCGTCCCCGTCTTGTCGAGCACGACGGTGTCGACCCTGCGGGTGGTCTCCAACGCCTCCGGACCCTTGATCAGGATCCCCAGCTGCGCGCCGTGCCCGGTGCCGACGAGCAGGGCGGTCGGTGTCGCCAGCCCGAGCGCACAGGGGCAGGCGATGATCAGCACGGCCACGGCTGCGCCGAAGGCTGTGGTCCATTCGTCGGACGCAGCTGCGGTGACCCAGAAGCCGAAGGTCGCCGCCGCGAGGGCGATGACCACCGGGACGAAGACGGCCGAGACGCGGTCGGCGAGCCGCTGGATCTGCGCCTTGCCGTTCTGCGCCTGCTCGACCAGCTGGGCGATGCGGGCGACCGCGGTGTCGTCACCGACGCGCGTCGCCTCGACGATCAGCCGTCCTCCGGCGTTGAGCGTCGCCCCTGTCACCGCGTCGCCGGGAGCCACCTCGACCGGAACGGATTCGCCGGTGAGCAGCGCAGCGTCGATCGCCGAGGACCCCTCGACGACGACCCCGTCGGTGGCGACCTTCTCTCCCGGACGGACGACGAACCGGTCGCCGACGCGCAGCTCGCCGATCGGGATCCTCCGCTCCGAGCCGTCACGGACGACGGCGACGTCCTTCGCCCCGAGCTCGGCGAGGGCGCGGAGGGCTGCACCCGATCGGCGCTTGGCCCGCGCCTCGAGGAATCGGCCGGTCAGCAGGAACAGCACGACGCCGGCGGCGACCTCGAAGTAGAGCTGCTCGCCGCCGGCGCCTCGCTCGGTCCGCAGGCTGAACCCGTGGCGCATGCCGATCTCGCCGGCGTCGCCGAGGAACAGTGCATACAGCGACCAGCAGAACGCGGCGAGCGTCCCGACGGAGATCAGGGTGTCCATCGTCGTCGCTGCGTGGCGCAGGTTGGACCAGGTGGCGCGATGGAACGGCCAGGCACCCCAGCTGACGACGGGGGTGGCGAGGACCAGCGAGACCCACTGCCAGCCGTCGAACTGCATCGCCGGGATCATCGCCAACGCGATCACCGGGACGGCGAGCACGGCGACGATCCGCAACCTGCGCCGCAGCTCCGGAGCAGGGTCGATGGCCGTGCCGGCCGGGCGCGGCAAGGCGGCGCGGTAGCCGACCGATTCGACCTGGGAGATCAGCTGATCGGTGGTGACGTTCGGGGGGAACGACACCAGGGCATGTTCGGTGGCGTAGTTGACCGACGCACTGACGCCATCGATCCGGTTCAGCCGCTTCTCGATCCGCGTCGCGGACGAGGCACAGGTCATCCCCTCGATCTCGAGTTCGACGTCCATCTCAGTGCCCCTCATGGGCGGGGGGTGACGGTTCGCCGATCGGTCCGACGGCGGCGCCGAGCGCGGCGCCGGCGCCGAGGGCGAGGAGCACGATCGCGGCGAATGCGGCGATCCTCAGACGCACCCTCATCGCGTCTCGGCGAGCTCGTAGCCGGCTTCGTCGATCGCCGCCGCGACCGCGTCCGGATCGAGCGCGACGTCGCCGCTGACCGTCACCAGACCGGTCTCCAGCTCGATCTCGACACCGCTCACGCCGGGGAGTTTGGACAACTCGCCGCTGACCGCGCCGACGCAATGGGCGCAGCTCATGCCGACGACGGTGAACGATTCGGTGAACGTGCCGGTGCTCATGTCCGCATCCTACCGGTACCCCCCAGGGGTACCAACCGACGGGCGCGGTTCGGCGTCTGGCGAGGTTCAGCGGCGGCGGGTGAGGAATCGGGTGGCGAACGGGGCGAGCTGGGCGAACAATTCGTCGACCAACGGCGGCGGTGCGGCGACGAGCGTGTCTGCCCGACGGAGGGCGGCAAAGTCGAGCGGCGTCGAGGGGACGCCGACACCGGCGAGCAGGTCGAGCACGGATTGGGCGATGACCCCGTAGCCGACCGTCGTCGGATGGATCCCGTCGAGACCGAACAGGCCGCCGGCGCGCCGGCCGCGGCGGTTGGCACGGAAGAAGCGAGTGTCGAGGTCGGCGATCGCCGGCGGCAACTCGCCTGCCTGCCACGGATGACGCGAGCTCGCCTCGGGATCGTCGTGGTATCGGCGCGTCGCGAGGCCGTCGAGCACGCCGCAGAGGTCGACCAGCAGCCACTCCCGACCGTCTCGGCGAGCGTCGCCGACGGCGGCGGCGATCACGTCGTTGTACTGGTCGATCGCTGCGTCGATCGCCCGTGCCTGTTGATGGGTGAGGTGGCGGTGCTTGTCCGGGCGGAAGTCCTTCTCGGCGATCCACGGATCGGTGTAGTAAGGGAAGTAGCGCGACCCGTCACGCCACTTCTTGCCTCGTCGCGACGGGTCGGGGTTGACCCCCTGTGCCATCGGGGCGATCGTCACGTGCGGCACGGTCGCCAGCACTACCCGGCGAGCGGCGATCGTTCGCAGGCCGGCGACCAGCGCGCCGTACTCGGCGGCGAAGTGGATCGGACGCCAGACGTTGTACGGGCCTTTGCGATCGAGATCGTCGTAGCCGACGTCCGACCAGTCCGGGCGCTTGTCGACGACGGCGCCGAGCGCGTTGTTCGCACCGAGGACGACGACGAGGGTGTCGATCCCGCCGTTCCGCCCGTGCAGGCGGGCCGCCTCGAGCTGGGTCGCCTGCATCCCGAACGGCGCGAGGACCGACAGCGCGGCGATGTCGTTGTCGTGATCGGGCTTGGCCCCGGTGAAGGAGTCGTCCGGCCGGGAGCCGACCCGCAGCGAGGCCCGCATCGCCGTCGCCGAGATCGCATCGCGCACGTCCCAGCCATAGATCCCGAGGTTCGCGTAACGCAGATCGGTGCGCGGCGGCTTGCGCCCGGCGCCGCGTTCCCAGTAGTCCTCGTTGCGGTCGAGCAGCCGCTGGAGCGTGACCGGCAGGCGGAGCTTCTCGAACGCGCTGAGATCGCTGCCGAAGGTCGCCTCGAGCCGGCGCAGCAGCGCCTCGAGATTGAGCGGCAGACCGTCGAGCGGGCCTGCGTAGGACGGCACGGCGAACGAGTCGATGCCCAGCGCGAGCGGCGAGCGCAGGCCAGGAGAGGTCGGTGCGGAACACCGCCCCGCTGGTCAATCCGTGGGTCAAGGAATCCCCGACCGTCACCAGCCGGTGCGCCGGGTCGACCGGCAGGACCGGTGCGTCCGGCGCGAGCGGCCCGAGCGCGACCCCGACCGTCGGATCGCTGCGCGGTGGTCGGGCGATGTCGCTGACGACCACGTCGGGTGGCGTTCGCGGATCGAGGTACTCCGGCGGCAATCGGCTCGGCATCGTGACCCCCCTCGTCGACGCGTTCGCCGGCCGCCAGATCAGACGATCGACGTCGCTGGCGAACGCCCCTGGAGTCTTCCAGCCGGATCGCGGTCTGACGGACGGCGTCGTTCGGACAAACTGCTCGGCGATGCGCGCCGGGTTCGGGGGGTGGATGTCGGTCAGTACGTCGACTGCGCTGATCGCCGCTGCGCTCGCCGGTGGGCCGTTGTACGTCTCGGCGACGCGCTCGGAGGCGCTCCAGCTCGCAACGGCGGCGACATGTTCGACGGACACGGGTCTGTCGATCGAGATCCCCGACTACGTCGACGCGTCGGTGATCGACCAGCTCGATGCCGCCGCGGTCGGGGTCGCCGACGTCGAGCCGCCGATCCGATCGACGGCCCGCATCGTCGGGTTCACCGCCCTCGGCGTCGAGCAGTCGTTGACCGATCGGCTGATCCTGCTCGCCCGCAGCGGCCAGTTCGAACAGCTCGGCGCACCGGTCGACCGACCACCGGTGGCCGACGAAGTGGTGCTTCCCCGCGTCGGTGCCGAGCGCGCCGGTCTGGTCGTCGGCGACACCCTGCTGCTGGCGACCGAGGGTCGGCCGGCGAGCGAGGCCCGGCTGGTCGGGACCTATCCGGACATCCCCTTCCTCCCGGAGCCGTCGTACTGGTGCGGGCTGCGTGGCTGGCTGCGTCCCAACCCCTCCGGCGACCTGCCACCACCGCTCGCGCTCACCGACAGCTCGACGTTCGACCACGTCGATCCCGGCCTGGTCGGTCGCAACTGGGAGCTGCGGGCGATCGGCGGTCGACTCACCGCTGAGCGGGCGACGACCTTGCTCGGCGCCTACCGGCGGATAGCTGAGCTCTACGAATCCCAGGAGCAGACGGCACGCCGGGCCGAGCTCGATCGCGGACGGTACATCCAGCCGCCGCGCCCGCTCCCCGAGCCCCGCCTCGAGGTACTTCTGGCCCAGGCCACGACCGTGTCCGAGGTCGTCCGGCGGACGATGGCTCCGGTGCGCTGGGGTGGAGCGGCGTCCGGGGTGCTGCTGCTCGTCGGAGCAGGCGTGCTCGTCAGCCGCGAGCGTCGACGGGAACTCCGGTTGCGGGTGCTGCGCGGCGACTCCCCGCTGCAGCTCGGCGGACGAATCGCAGTCGCCTTCGCCCTACCGGTCGTCGCCGGCGGGGCGCTCGGCTCCGTCATCGCCTTCGTCGGCGTGCGCGCCCTCGGACCGACCGCGGAGCTCGAACTGTCGCCCCTGCGAGCCGCTGCGCTGTCCGTCGGCGGCGCGACCACCGGCTCGCTCGCGCTGTTCGCCACGGTCGTAGCCCTCGTCGCCGACCGGGCGCTCGATCCGCCGCCGCGCCGGGTGCGACGGGCTGCGCCCGCTCGGCTGGCGGTTGCCGCCCTCAGCGGTCTGACGATCGCCGCCTGGCTACGCCTCGATCGGGTCGGGGGCGTGCGTCTGGTCGGTGGGACGGCCGACGGAGGCGACCTGCTCGCCCAGGCGTTTCCGCTGCTCGGGCTGTCGACGCCGTTGGCGTTGCTCGCCTGGCCGGTGCGGCGGCTCGCCCGGCGGGCACGGACCTTCGGCCGGGGGCTGCCGACGGCGGTCCTGATCGGTGTCCGCCGGATCGGCGCCGCCCCGGCGACGAGCACGATGTCGGCCCTCGCCACCGCCCTCGGCGTCGGCTCGTTCCTCCTCGCCGGATCGATGACCGGCAGCGCTCGCCACCTGCTCGACGACAAGGCGGCGACGTACCTCGGAGGCGACCAGGTGATCTCCGTGATCGAGGGCGGACCGATCCCCGCCGGCCTGACGGCGACGATTGTCGCCCGGGCGAGGCTGGGCACCGACGACGGTCCGGTGAACGTCCTCGGCGTCGATCGTTCGACGTTCGCCGAAATCGTTCGCTGGCGTGGCGACGCAGCCGCGGCCCCGCTCGACGAACTGCTCGCCCGTATCGACGAGGCACCGGCGGTCGAGCCGTTGGCAGCCCTGGTCGTCGGTGACCCGTTGCCGTCGACGACATTGCGCTCGACCAGCCGGGACGAGCTGCGGATCGATCCGGTCGGTTCGGCCCGATGGTTCCCCGGAGAACGGGCGGGCATTGGTTACGTCGTCGTCGATCACGACGCGCTGGTCGCTACTCGGCTGCCGATGATCGAGGAGGTGTGGGTGCGCGATCCGCCCGATGACGCCCGCGAGCGCCTCGAAGCGGCCGGGTTCGACGTGCGCGGCGTGCGCCGGGCCGGCGACGTGTTCGACGTGCTCAGCTTTCGCGCGGTGCAGTGGTCGTACGCCCCGCTCCGGGCATTCGGCACGGTCATCGGGATCGTCGTCGTCGCCGGCCAATTGCTCGTGCTCGAAGCCAGGCGGCGGACCCGACAAGTGGCCGGCGTGCTCACCTCGGCGATGGGTCTCGGGCCGCGGCAGTCGGCGTTCGCCGGTGCGGTCGAGCTCGGGCTGCCGGCACTGGTCGGCGCGATCCTCGGCGCAGCGCTCAGCGTCGGCGTGCTCCACCTGGCGGTCGGTCAACTCGATGGCCTGCGCCACCTGCCCCCGCCGGCGCGGGCGGTGTTCGAGCTCCAGCCCGTGCTCGCCACCGCGGCGGTCGGCGCAGTTGCCGTCACCGTGCTGTCGGTGATCGGCGAAATCGTCGTCCGCCGCGGCAGGCCGATGGAGGTGCTCCGTGATCTCGGATGAGGTCGTCGAACTCCGGGCCGTCTCGCGCTGGTTCACCAGCAGCGGCGGGCCGGTCGTCGCCCTCGACGACGTCGACCTGGTCGCCCGACGGGGCCGGCTGACGATCGTCGCCGGTACCTCGGGTTCAGGCAAGTCGACCTTGCTCGGTCTGGTCGGCTGCATCGATCGCCCGCACGCCGGGACGATCGACGTCTGCGGACACGACGTGGCCACGCTGGGCCGGCGCGCTCGGCGACTGCTGCGCCGTCGTTCGCTCGCCGTCGTCCTGCCGGTACCGGCCGACAATCTGCTCCCCGCGAGTTCGACCGTCGACAATCTGCGCTGGACCGCTCGCCGCCGCGGCGTCGTCGCCGACAGGCTGACGCTGCTCGCCGCGTTGGAGTCGGTCGGGCTTGCCGCAGCACTTTCAAAGCCCGTCGCCGTCCTCTCCGGTGGAGAGCAACAGCGACTCGCGTTGGCGCTCGCGCTGCTCGGCGATCCGGCGGTGGTGATCGCAGACGAGCCGACTGCGTCGCTCGACCGAACGAGCGCAGGTCTGGTCGTCGAGGCGATCCGATCAGCGGCCTCGCGTGGCGTGACGCTGCTCGTCGCCACCCACGACCATCACCTGATCGAGGCTGCCGACGATCTCGTCGTGCTCGACCACGGTCGACGGATCCGATGAGCGCTGTCACCGATGCCGTCGTCCGACTGACCGCGGTCGGCAAGCGCTGGGATGCGTCGAGCGGGCTCGAGCCGGTGGATCTGACGCTCCACGCCGGCACGGTGGTCGCCGTCACCGGTCGGTCGGGGAGCGGCAAGAGCACGCTGCTGGCGATCGTTGCCGGGTGGGTGGAACCGGATCGGGGCACGGTCGAGCGGATCGGCGGCTGGACAGCGGGCGGCCGGTGGCGTCGATGGTCGGGCACCGCGGTGGTCCCCCAGATGTTGGGACTGACCGAGGAGCTGTCCGTCGCCGAGAACGTCGAGGTCGTACTCCGTCTCGCCGGCTGCGGTCGATCGGAGCGACGCGGGCGGGTGGCGGCCCTGCTCGACCTGCTCGATCTGGGCGCGCTCGCCAACCGCTTGCCGGCGGAGACATCGCTCGGCGAACAGCAGCGGCTGGCGATCGCCCGGGCGATCATCGGTCGACCGACGTTGCTGCTCGCCGACGAACCGACCTGTCACCAGGACAGCGCCCGGGCGACGACGGTGATCGAGATGCTCCGCCGCGCCGCCGATGCCGGCAGCTCGGTGCTCGTCGCCACTCACGACCCGCACGTCGCCGCCAGCGTGGACTCGGTGCTCGACCTCGACGTCTGACCTCGACGTCTGACCTCGCCGTCTGATCCGACGTCTGACCTCGGCGGCGGTTCGCTCAGCTCGTTGCGCGGCGGGCGGCGTGAGCGGCGAGCGACGCGGCCAACGTCTCCGGCGGCGAGTCGGCAGCGAGCGCGTCGCGGACGAGGTCGGCCTGGCTCGGCGGGGCGAGCCCATCGATCGGCTGGTCACGGTCGAGGTTCGTCGGGAAGGCGTAGCCCTCGGCGGCCGCGGCGAGTGCGCGGAACAGCCCGGCCTGATCGGCGCCGACACGGCCGGCGGCGAGCAACGCGGGATAGATCGCTGTGCACATCGCTCGCCGATCGAGGTGTTCCATCGCTCGGCCATAGGCGGAGGAGATCTGGAGCAGGTTGGCCATCCGCTTGATCGCCGCTGAACGGTTGTGGCCGGCGGCGTGGAACAGCGACGGGTTGAAGAACACCGCGTCGCCGGCGGCCAGCGGCAGCTGGACGTGATGCTCCCAGAAGTAGTCGCGGAACTCCGGGCGACGCCAGGCGAGATAGCCGAGGCGGTAGCGCTGGGAGTACGGCAGGTAGCACGTCGGGCCGCTCTCGATCGGCATGTCGCAGTGGGCGACCGCTCCTTGGAGGGTGAGCAGCGGCGAGAGCCGATGGACGTGTTCCGGGTACCGCTCGGCGATCTCGACCGACTGGAAGCCGAGGTGGTAGTCGGGATGCGGGTCCTGCGCCGCGCCGCCCGGGTTGACGACGTTGATCTGCGAGGTGACCTGGTACGCCGGGCCGAGCCAGGCCTCGCAGATCGCGGCCAACGCATCGTTGGCGTAGTACTCGACGAACACCGCCGGCTCCGCGAGCGCGAGCTTCTCGAGCGCGTTCCACACTCGATCGTTCGCCCCCGGCTTGGCGAAGTGATCACCGGCGACGGCCCCCGCGGCTCGTTGGGCGGTTATCAGCGCCTCGAACGCGGCGGTCGCCCGACCGAGCAGATCGAGGTCGGGGAACGCACTCCGCAGGACGACCAACCCCGGGCCGTCGAGCATCGCCGAGACCCATTCACCCTGCAGCCGTCGGGTCGCCGGCGGGTTGCCGAGCACCTCGCTGCGGAGGTGTTCGACGTCATAGACGACCGCGCCGTCGACGACCTCGGCAGCGAACGGATAGTCGGCCGGATCGGTCGTCGAATCGCAGATCCCGGCGAGGTCGACGACCCGGCAGACGTCCGCCGAGAGCCACAGCGGATCGGCGGTGGCTCCCTCGAGCTCGGTCATCGCCACAGCCTAGAGAGGCGTGGCGGAGGGGTGCGCCGAGCACGCGCCGAGCGAGCACCGTGGAAGTTCGGGGACGGGGTGGACCTACGGTGGCCGGGTGGAGCAGCGCGCGACGTTCTGCCGGATCTGTGCCGCTGCCTGCGGGGTGATCGTCGAGCTCGACGGCGAGCAGGTCCGGCGAATCCGCGGCGATCCGGAGCACCCGGTGTCGCGCGGCTACACCTGCGCCAAGGGTCGGGCGCTGGCCGGCTGGCACCACCGTTCCGACCGGCTCGACCAGCCCCGGCTGCACGGGCGGGCGGCGAGCTGGCCGGAGACGCTCGACGACTTGGCGGCGCGCCTGTCGGCGATCGTCGCCGAGTCAGGACCGAACGCGGTGGCGATGTACCTGGCGACCGGCTTCGCCTACGACTCGGCGGGCCAGGTCGCCGCTCCGACCTGGTTGGGGATGCTCGGGAGCGGCTCGTTCTACTCGGCAGCGACCGTCGACAACGCCCCGGTGCTCGTCGCTGCCGAGCTGGTCACCGGCAACCCGATGCTCAATCCGGTGTGGGACCCGGCGACGCCCGGGCTGCTCCTGCTGGTCGGGACCAATCCGGTGATCTCCCACGGCTACGGCACGACGCTGGCCGACCCGGTCCGCCGGTTGCGCGACTACCGCCGTGTCGGCGGGCGGATCTGGGTGCTCGACCCGCGCCGAACGGAGAGCGCCGCGCTCGCCGACGAGCACCTTGCGATCCGCCCCGGCAGCGATGTCGAGATCCTCGGCTTCCTCGCCGCCGGCCTGCTCGACGCCGCCGACGGCGACGATCTCCCCGCCGGTGTCGACCGCGGTGACGTCGAGACGCTGCGCGGTGCGCTCGTCGACTTCACCGTAGACCGGGCGGCGGAGGCGAGCGGGATCACCGCCGAGCGGCTGGCCGCATTGAGCGACGACGTCATCGCCCACCGGGGACGGTTGGCTGCGTTCTGCGGCACCGGGGTGACGATGGCCACCGACGGGGTCGTCGCCGAATGGCTGCGGTGGGTGCTGCTCGCCCTGTCCGACTCGCTCGACCGGCCGGGCGGGATGCGGTTCAACCGCGGCGTCGTCAACCGGCCGCGCCCGGTCCGCTCGTCGGGTCGGCGCCCGGGGCCGGGCCCGGCCAGCCGGCCGGAGTTGCCGCGTGTCGCCGGGCAGATCCCGGCGGTCGCCCTTGCCGACGAGATCGAGGCCGGCAACGTGCGCGCCCTCGTCGTCTGCGGCGGCAACCCGCTCGCCGCACTCCCCCAGCCGGCGCGCACCCGCGCCGCGCCGGCATCGCTCGACGCGCTGGTCACGATCGATGTCGCCGACGGCGAGCTCGCCCGGATCGCCACCCATGTCCTCGCCGCCACCGGCCAACTGGAGCGGGCCGATCTTTCACTCGCCGAGCACGTCTCGTTTCGCTCCGGGATCCAGTACACCCCGGCCGTCGTCGCCCCCGCGGCCGACCGTCGCCCGGTGTGGTGGATCGTCGCCGAGCTCGCCCGGCGGATGGGACTCGACCTCCTCGCCGGCGCCGACCCCGACACGCTCGACGACACCGCATACCTCAGCGGCTTGCTCGCCCGCTCACCGATCCCTGCCGCCGAGGTGATCGCTGCCGGGCCACACGGGGTCGACCTCCCGATCGAGCACGGCTGGGTCACCTCCCAGCTCCTCGCCGACGGACGATGGCAGTTGGCGCCGGCGGTGCTGCTCGAGCGGATCTCGGACCGACGACACCGGACCGACGAGCTCGTGTTGATCCCACGGCGGGAACACGGCCGGAGCAACTCGATCGACTTCGTCGGGGAGCCACCGGATGATCGACCCGCTGCGCCGGTCACCGCTCTTCTCCACCCGGCCGACGGGGCGAGGGCGGGGGTGGGTGATGGCGACGAGATCGAACTGACCAGCGTGCACGGAGTGATCGCGGCGCGGGTCGTGTTCGATCCGCACGTCGTTCGCGGTGCGGTCTCGGTACTCCATGGACGATCGG
The DNA here is from genome assembly GCA_963754705.1 of uncultured Actinomycetes bacterium. Lineage (GTDB taxonomy): Bacteria > Actinomycetota > Acidimicrobiia > Acidimicrobiales > Ilumatobacteraceae > JAWKHV01. The sequence goes on from CAVWGZ010000004.1 coordinate 527,467, forward strand.
GCGGCGGACCCGGCGAGTTGACCAGCGCGGTGCTCGACGTCGATCCGCTGACGACGATGCCGCGCGCCTCGGGCCTGCCGGTCCAGCTCCGCCACGCCCGTCCCGCTGACGACGGAGCGACATTCTGACGAGCTACAACGCGAGGATCGGTCTCACCGTCAGGCGAGTTGGACGACGACGATGGCGATGTCGTCGGGCGGGGCGTCACCGGGCCCACCCGGCGGACGAGGAGGTCGATCATCTGCTCCAGATCGGCGACCGGGCGCAGCTCGCCAGCCGCTTCGCCGAGCCGCCGAAGGCCGACATCGATCGACTCGCGGCGGGTCTCGATCAGCCCGTCGGTGACGAGCAGCACCCGGTCGCCCGGTTCGAGATGGATCGAGACGAGTTCCGGCGGACGATCGGCCGAGCGCCGATCAGGGCGCCGTGCTGCTCGACGTAACGCCAGCTTCCGTCGCCGGCGACGATCAGGGCCGGCAGGTGTCCGGCGTTGCAGAACTCGAACCGGCGGCGACTTCGGATCGATCGTGCCGTAGACCACCGAGGTGTACATCGCCGGGTGGAACGCTGCAGATCAGACCGGTCGAGCCGCTCGACGAGCGACGCCCGGGCCGTGACCGTCGAGCGCGTAGGCGCGCAACCCGTGACGGATCTCGCCCATCACCGTCGCCGCCCGCAGCGAGTGGCCGACGACGTCGCCGATCGCCAGCGCCACCGCCCGCTCGCGTCGAGGACGAACGCCTCGTAGAAGTCGCCACCGACCTCGGCCTGGGGCGACGCCGCGAGGTAGCGGAAGGCGATGCTCGAGGCCGTCGACGACTGGCGGTGCCTGCGGGCAGCAGGCTGCTGCTGCAGGACCATCGCGATGCGGTGTTCGACATCGAGGGCGCGCAAGCTCGCATCGGCGAGGGTCACGGCGATCGCGAGCTGGGCGAGCATCGGGAGCGACCTCCTCGGCACCTCGGCGTCGACTCGAACGCACGATCATCCCCGCCGGCTCGCCTGTCTCGTCGACGAGGACGGTGCCGATCATCGGCAGATCGCCGAACGTCCCGGCTCGATCGCGACGACGGTCTGCACGCCGTCGCGACGTTCGAGGGGTTGGCGAACGTGTCGGCGTCGAGCGATTCGCGGCTCGAGCCCTGCCGATCGGGTTCCGCTCGGCGCAGATCGCCGCCGCGCTCGGTCCGCCGGACGAGGACGCGCCTCGCTTCCCGACGATTCGGCTCGCGCCCTCGACCGCCGCGCCTGAACAGTTGGTCGTCATCGCTGGCGGCGTGGACGTCGGCGGTGGTCGCCCGATTCAGTTGCACGCAGCCGCTGGGCGGTGCGTCGGGCGTGGTCGCGCAGGTCGCAACGGCGGATCAGCGCGGTGATCGTCGCCGAGCAGGTCGCTCGGTTCGATCGGTTCGACGAGGTAGCGCGTCGGCGCCGCGGAGCAGACCCTCCGATCGGTCGCGACGCTCGACCGCGGTCGCCGAGACGTGGATGATCGGCATCGCCGCGGTCGCCGGTTGGCCGCGGATGCGCTTCGCACACCTCGTAGCCGCTCATGTCGGGGAGGTTGACGTCGAGCACCGCCACGTCGATCCGCCCCTGGTTGATCGTCGTCAGCGCCTCTGCACCGGTGGCGGCTTCGACCACCGAGAACCCCGATCGCCTCAGCCAGGTGGCGGCGACGTGCCTGCTCTCCGCCCGGTCATCGAGGACCAGCACGACCAGCGGGACGAGATCGGTGGTCATCGTTCGCCCGTTCCCGGCGATGCGATCGATCGCAGGACGAGGTCGATCGCGTCGCGGGTGACGTCCTGCTTGCGGAGCAGGGCGCGCCGCATCGCCGCCCCGGGGAGCTCACCGAGGGTGACGTCGAGCGAGCTGACGACCACCACCGGGATGTCGCCCAGGCTGTCGTCGGCAGCCATCGCGGTGAGCACCGCGGTGCCGTCGAGGTCCGGCATGACGAGGTCGAGGAACACGGCGTCGGCGCCGGATCGACGGAGCCCGACGAGCGCACTGCGCCCGTCGGCGAACTCCTCGATCCGTTCGCAGAAGCCGCCGAGCAGGCTGCGCATCAAGGCACGGAAGCCGGGATCGTCGTCGACCAGCACGACGCGGTCGAGCCGCGGTCCGTGCTGCACCGCAGACACCTCGGCGGAAGCGTCGGCCGCCGGAAGTCGCAGCGTGAACGTGCTTCCCTGCCCGGGGGCGCTGGTCACCTGCAACGACCTCCGAGCAGCTGGGCGACTCGACGTGAGTACGGTAGCCCGAGTCCGGTGCCGCGACGGTGAGCCTGCAGCGGCCCGCGCACTTGGTAGAACTCGTCGAAGATCCGCTCGAGGTCCTCGGCTGCGATCCCGACACCGGAGTCGACGACGTCGATGGTCAGCTCTCCCTCCACCCGGTGCAGCTCGACCGCGACGGTTCCCTCGGTGGTGAACGCGACGGCGTTGGCGAGCAGGTTGCGCAGCACCTGACGCAGCAGGGTGCCGTCGGTGAGCAGCGGCGGACCGTCGAGCGTTCCGGCGATCAATCTCACGGCCGGAGGGGCCAGCGGTCGAACGGCGTCGACCACCTCGGCGACCAGCGCGGCGACGTCGGTTGTGCTGATCGCCGGCTCCAGCCGACCGAACTCGGCCTTGGCCAGGTCGAGCAGTTCGTTGACGAGGTGGAGCAGCTCCGAGGCGGAGCCGGCGATCAGCTCGACCGTACGCCGGTGGACCTCGTCGACCGGATCGCCGAGCGGGTCGAGCAGCAGCCGGGCGAGACCGAGCACGCTGCTGACCGGGCTCCGCAGCTCGTGGCTGACGCTGTCGAGGAACCGCGATCTTGGCCTCGATCGCGGCGCGCGAGCTGGCGGAGGTGTCGTCGAGCTCGGCGTACAGCGCCAGCACCCCGCGATTGGTCGTCTCCAACTCGTCGGACAGCTGGGCAGTACATCGCCATCACGGAGCGGTTGGTCTCGCCGAGCTCGACGTTGACGTGCTCCAGTTCGGCATGGCGGGCGGTGACCCGCTCGACGTCGGCGCGCAGGGAGCTGAGCTGCTCGAACGCGACGAGCAGCGCTCGGTCCTGCTCGCCGAGCTCGTCGAGCGGCTCGGCGACGACGTCGACGGCGACCCGCTCAGCGACCGCCCGGATCGCGGCGTCGGTGGCGCGGCGCGGCAGTCTCCGGCCGATCACCATCGTCACCCGGTTCTCACCGAGCGCCTCGATCTCGACGGAGGACATCAGCCGCCGGGCTGCGGTGACACCGACGCCGGTCTCCGCCCGGTCGGCCGTCAGTCCGGCGACGACGATCTCGAGCACATTGCGCGGGCCGTCGACGTCGAATCGCACCGAACCACCGGGGCCGCCCGACAGCACGTCTCGTCCGACCTCGCTGAGCACGGTGGCAATCCGCACCTGGTCGTCGTGATCGAAGCCGACCGTCTCGGCGAGCAGTCGGGCGCGCCGACGAAGGACGAGCACGTCAGCCCCGCAGTCGATCGATTGTTCGAGGACGACCATCGGCTCAGGTTCGGACGGCGACGACGCAGGCGTCGTCCTGGCGCAGGCCGGCGTCGCGCATCAGGGTCGCGGCGACGACCGCTGGATGGCGGGCAGCCAACCCGCGCAGGGACGCCATCGTCCACTTGCCCGTCAGCCCGTCGGAGTGGAGCACGAGCAGCGACCCGCGTGTCGCCGGCAGTTCCTGTTGGCGGACCGTGCGCAGCTGGTGGCCGACGATCCCCGGCTGGGGGACGAGCGTGGTCGCGTCGAGGTGGTCGGTCAGCCGGCCGACGACGTTGCCGACCCCGGCGTAGCGCAACCGGAGGCTGGTGTAGTCGAGGTCGACGGCGAGGACCGCCGCCCCGCTCGTCGCGTCGAGACGACGATGAGCACGCTCGATGTACGCCGCGGGCTCCACCCACGGTTCGTCGAGGAACACGTCGATCGCCGCGCTGCGAGGCTGCCGCGGCGAGCGGACCGTGACCGAGCCCGTCGGCCACGACCACCGCGACCCGCTCGCCGGACGACTCGAACGCCCACGCGTCGCCGCACACCATCTCGCCGGTGATCGGCCGGGTCATGCCGTCGATCGGTGACCGCTCGACGATCGAACTGTCGTCGGCGAACACGGCGACGACCACCGTTCCCGAGCCGGGCATCGAGTAGACGTCGAAGCGGTTCGCGAGCCGATGGACGGCGCCGAGCCCGATGCCCAGCGTGCCCTTGCTCGAGACCCCGTCGACCAGCGCAGCGCTCGACGTCGCCCATCCCCGGACCGCTGTCGATCGTCGATCAGCTCGACGCGCCGGCGTGCAGGCTCCGGCGGACACGAACCACCGCAGAGCCGGCCGACGCATGGCGGACGACGTTGCTCGCCAGCTCCGCAGGCGGCGATCGCCAGCTCGGCGATCCGGTGCGGCGACGAAAGGCGAGGCGTTCGGCGACGTTCGTCAGACCAGCCGGCGGACGGCGCCGACCGCGCTCGCCTCCTCCAGCCGGATCCAGCGACGTCGTCGGGCACGCCGAGCACTCAACGTCCCCACTTGACGATCACCACCCGCGTCCCGACTCCGACCTCGGTCTCGATCTCGAACGCGGTCGACCAGTCGCCGCGACCCGGACAGGCCGAGCCCGAGACCCGTGCCGCTGGTCCATCCGTCCTGCAGCGCGAGTTCGACGTCGGCGATGCCCGGGCCCGTGGTCGACGAACACGACGCGCACCCCGTCCGGCGACCGTCGCGGACGGACGCTCAGCGCGGCCTCTCCGCCGCCGCCGTACACCAGGGTGTTGCGGGCCAGCTCGCTGGCCGCGGTGATCAGCTTGGTCTGATCGACCAGTGACAGCCCCGCCCGGGCGGCGCACGGGCGCACCAGCTTGGCGGACGCGCACGACGTCGGCGTCGGAGGCGATCCGCGATCCGTTCGGACCGTCGCCCTCATGACGACATCGTCGGGATCATCGCCGCTCGCCATCGCCGTCGGCCGCGTCGTCGATTGCGCGCCGACGACCGGGCGAGGCCCCGCTCGACGTCGAGCGCGGTCTCGACGCCGGGCAGCGACAGGCCGAGCTCGACGAGCGTGATCGCCACCGCCGGACGCATGCCGACGACGACCGTCCGGGCGTCGAGCACGCGCGACACCGCGGCGATGGTGGACAGCATCCGACCGATGAAGCTGTCGACGACCTCCAGCGCGGAGATGTCGATGACGACGCCGTCGGCGCCGGTGGCGACGATCCGGTCGGCGAGGTCGTCCTGCAGCGTTGATCGCGTCCTGGTCCTGCAGGTCGATCTGGATCGAGACCAGCAGCACGTCGCCGATCTTGTAGATCGGGATGCGCTCCATCACGCCCGCCGCTCGACGCGGCGGACGATGTCGTATCCGGCCTGGCCGCAGCACGTGGCGCAGGGCGTCGGCGAGGGTGGCCTTGGTCGGGATGTCGCCGAACTCGATGCCGAGCGCGACGACCGTCTGCGCGATCTGCGGGCGGATGCCGGAGATGATGCACTCGGCGCCCATCAGGCGCGCCGCGACCACCGTCTTCAGCAGGTGCTGGGCGACCTGGGTGTCGACCGCGGCGACGCCGGTGATGTCGATGATCGCGTGCGCGCTGCCGGTGTCGACCAGCGTCCTGCAGCAGCGTCTCCATCACCACCTGGGTGCGCGCCGAGTCGAGCGTGCCGACCAGCGGCACCGCCAGCACGCCGTCCCACAGCTTGACCACCGGGGTCGACAGCTCGAGCAGTTGCTCGGCCTGGTTGACGATCACGGCCTCGCGGGCGGCGACGAACGTGCTCGAAGGTGAACAGGCCGAGATCGTCGATCGTGGTCGAGATCCGCAGCGTGTCGGCGGCAAAGTCGTCGCCGAGCACCTCGGCGATCGCCGACTTCAGCGAGAAGATCGACGATGCCGTCTCGGTCGGGCTGTAGCCGCGGCGGGCGCGCGAGACCGACAACTCGGTGAGCAGGGCACGGACCTCGCCGAAGGCGTCGGCCCGGGCGTCGGTGGTCGCTCGGATGCCGGTGAGGAGGCCGTCGAATACGTTGCCCAACTCGAGCGTCGCCACCCCCGGCTCCTGGTGCCGCAACGAACGAGGTAGCCGCTGCTCCCACGCCGGCACGATCTGCTCACGTCGCGTCGCGAGCAGTTCGGCGAAGTCGTTCAGGCCCTCAGCCATCGTGTGTCCATCCTCGTCGTCGACCGCGACACGCGGGAGTGTATTGAAGCTCACCGGGGCCGGCGGCGCGCGCGCTACGACCCCTCACCCTTTTGGGTGAAGGGGAAACTCGGCCCAGACCACCTTTCCCTCCTGCGTCGGTGTGATCCCCCAGGAGGAGGCGAGGGCGGCGACGAGCTCGAGCCCTCGTCCGCCGATCTTCGGCGGTCCCCCTTCGTCGACCGGCGCCCACTCGAACACCGGGGCCCGATCCTCGACCTCGACCCGCACCGGCGCCGGCGGCAGGCCTCGCCAGGCGCGCACGACCCCGCCGTCGAAGGTGTGACGTACGACGTTGGCGACCAGCTCGCTCGCCGCCAACTGGACGTCGTCGACGATCCGGCCGTGCTCACCGGCCAACATCTCGCGCAGGAGCTGCCGGGCGCTCCGAGCAGCGCTGTTCTCGTGCGCGAACTCCAATCGTGCGTCGGGTGGCCCGCGAAGCTCCATACGAACTCCTCGTACCCGAACGCCCCGGAATTCGTACCGACGGAATCGCCACCGACGCGAACGGCCGACCGCCGGACGACCGATGCGCCTACGATCGGGGGTCATGACCACTGCCCGGCGCACCTCGTTGCGCGGTTGCGTCGTCGACGTCTCGCTCGACCCGTCGCATGTTCTCGTCGAGGTCGACGGCGAACTCGACATCGACAACACCGACGAGTTCCGCGACCTGGTGCTGTCGACGCTCGACGAGGCCCGCCCGGTGCTCCGGCTCGACCTCCGCCGGGTGTCGTTCGCCGATTCCTCCGCGATCCAGGCGTTCGTCTCCACCCAGCGCGAGGCCGCCGGACGGGGAGTGACGACGGAGATGGTCGATCCGCATCCGAACGTGCTCCGCCTGCTCCGGTTGACCGGCACGGACGAGTTGTTCCGGATGGTGGGCCCGCCGGACACCCCGGAGGATCCTGCGCCGACGGGCTAGGCGAACCCACCGCTGGCGACGAGGCGATCGGACGGGTCGATGATCTCGATCGCAGCGACGTCCGGTCGCAGCAGCGGACCGTTGCAGCGGCAGTGGATCGGCAGCTCGGCTCCGACGAAGCCGCCGGCGTCGACCGGCTCACCGACGGTGCTCAGGAACCGGACCCGGTAGTGCTCGCCGACGACCAGGCCGGTGGTGTCGAGCAACAGCTCGACCCCCCAGGTGTGGTTGATCGTCGAACCCGAGATGGTCGATCCGGGGATCCGCCCGCTGCCGTCGGTCCACCGCAGTGGCTCGGTCGGCGGGCCGGCGATGGCGTCGGTGTCCGACGCAGTGCTGCGTCCGACCACCGTGCCGGCGACACCGGCGACCGACGCCGCGGCGACGCCGACGAGCAATGCACGCCGGCCGCTGCGTCCGTCCCCCGATCCGGTCGCAGCCCGGGCGGCGACGGCCGCTGCCCGGATCGAGGCGATCCGCGCCTGGGTCGGCGGGGGCACCGGCTCGCCGAACGCGTCGACCAAACGTTCGGCCATCTCCTCGTCATCCACCGTCGGTCTCCCGCAGCAGCACGCGCAGCCGGCCGAGGGCGCGCGCCTGTTGCATCCGCACCGCGCCGGGCCGCTTGCCCAGGCACGCGGGCGGTGGTCTTCGAGTCGAGCCGGGCGAGGACGCGCAGACCGAGCAACTCCTGGTCGTCAGGGAGCAGTTCGGCGAACGCGTCGCGCACTGCTCTCGCCTCGTCGACGGCGACGACGACGTCGGCAGGTTCCGCCGGGCTCACCTCGTGCGGAAGCACGGCCGCCCACGTCCTCGACCCGGTGCGGTACATCTCGTTGACCACGTTGCGCTCGATCCCGACCAGCCAGGCTACGACGCCGGAGGGGCCGTCGCGGTACCGCCCGATCGCCGACATCGCCCGCACCAGCGTCTCGCTCACCGCGTCCTCCGCCTGGTCGCCGGTGGCCAGCCGGGCGCGAGCGAATCTCCACAGCAACGGCCGGGCAGCGACGTACAGCGCCTCCCAAGCGTCCTCGCCGAGCAGGCGGAGATCGGCCACCGAGGGCAGCGCGCTGCCGGCACCGGCGACGGTCGTCACCGTCTGAGGGTTCCACACATCGTCGTATTCGATACCCGGACCTGAGCGGACTGTCTGAGGGAGGAAAGTTTGTGACGCGGAGCACGCCACCGACATGTCACCGCCAGAGAGCGTCGGACCGGCCGGCGCGACACGGCGGCGATGCCGCCGGAAGGGAACCCCCCATGTACCTCCGTAGAACGTTGGCGATCACCGTCGCAACGTGCTCAGTGGGTCTGGCTGCCGTCATCGGCGGCCCGTCGCCGGCGAGCGCAGCAGTGACCGGCGGACGCGTCCTCGCCCTCCAACCCGGCAACGTCCTCGTCGCCTTCGACGCAGCCGACCCGGGGACGCTGACCCAGACGACGATCATCACCGGGATGCTCGGCGGGGAGTCGATCGTCGGTTTCGACGTCCGCCCGGCCACTGGCGACCTGGTCGCGGTCGGCGTCGGTGGCACGAGCGGTCACGTCTATGTGATCAACAGCTCGAACGGCGTCGCCACGCCGGTCAGCGCCACCGCCTTCTCCTCGACGCTGCCGACGGGCGGGACGTGGTCGGTCGACTTCAATCCGACCGTCGACCGCATCCGCTTCGTCCATTCCGGTGGCACCAACTACCGGCTCGATCCCGAACACCGGTGCGCTGGCGGCGACCGACACGGCGGTGACCCCGGCGACCCCGACCGCGCTGTCCTACGACCGCTCGACCGCTGTCACGCCGACGGCGACGACGCTGTTCGCGATCGATGCGACGGCCTCGACGCTGAACCTGATCGGCGGACTGAACGGCACCCCGTCGCCGAACGGCGGAGCGACCACGCCGGTCGGCCCGCTCGGCGTCAACGTCAGCGCGGCGAACATCGGCTTCGACATCGCCCCGCAACGGCGAGGCGCTGGCGACCCTCCCGGTCGGCGGCACCTACGGGCTGTACACCGTGAACCTGACCAGTGGTGCGGCGACCCTCGTCGGTTCGGTCGGTGCAGGCGTCACCCCAGTGCTCGACATCGCCACCCCGCGACCGCCGACCGGTGCCTATGTCGCGCTCGGCGCCGGCAACGTGCTCGTCGCGTTCGACGCATCGTCGCCGACGGCGCTCGGTACCCAACAGACGATCACCGGCCTGACGTCCGGGGAGACCGTCGTCGGGTTCGACGTCCGCCCGGCGACCGGCGAGCTGTTCGCCGTTGCGGTCAACGGTGCCACCGGTCGGATGTACCGGATCGATCCGGCGACCGCGGTGGCGACCTAGGTCGGCACGACGCCGTTCTCGACCGCGCTGCCGACGGGCGGGACCTGGACCGTCGACTTCAATCCGACCGTCGACCGGATCCGGTTGCTCCATTCCTCCGGTGCGAACTTCCGCCTCAACCCGAACAACGGTGCTCTCGCCGCCACGGATACCCCGGCAGCCCCCGCCCGGGTGGCCGCAGCCGCCTACGACCGATCGGTGGCGACCGCCACGGTGACGACGTTGTACGCGATCGACGACACCACCTCGACCCTCAACCTGATCGGTGGACCGGATGCGATGCCGTCGCCGAACCTCGGGGCGACGACGGTGCGCGGTCCGCTGGGGGTGACGATCGACGACGACGAGGTCGGCTTCGACATCTCGCCGGTCGGTGAAGCGGTGGCGACGCTCAGCGTCGGCGGTTCGACCGGTCTGTACCGGATCGACCTCGCCTCCGGCGCGGCGACCCTGCTCGGCACCTTCGGCACCGGCGCGTTGGATGTCCTCGACATCGCTGCGCTGTCGAAGACCCCGGCAGCCGCCGGCCAGTTCAACCCGGTGGCCGCGACCCGCCTGCTCGACACCCGTCAGGGCGGAACCAAGCCCGGCCCGAACACCACCGTCGACGTCGCTGTCGTCGGCGCCGCCGGCATCCCGACCTCGGCGACCGCGGTCGTGCTCAACCTCACCGGGACGGAGGCGACCGAGGCCGGATATCTGACGGTGTTCCCGAAGGGTCAGGCGCGTCCGGTTGCCTCGAACAACAACCTGGCGATGAACGGGACCAAGGCCAACCTGGTCGTATCGAAGATCGGTGCCGACGGTTCGGTCAGCGTGTTCGTCGACCGCGGCACGCACCTGGTCGTCGACGTGGTCGGCTACTACGGCCCGGCGACGAGCGCCGCCGGACGGTTCACCGCCCTCACCGGCGGGCGACTGGTCGACACCCGTTCGACGGCCAAGCTCGCCGCGAACACCTCGATCGACGTTGCCGTCGCCGGCCAGCAGGGCGTGCCGGCCACCGGCGTGTCGGCAGTGCTGGTCAACCTGACGGCGACCGAGGCGACCTCCCCGGGCTACTTCGTCGCCTACGCGACCGGACAGTCCCGACCGTCGACGTCGAGCCTCAACGTCGGCCGGACCAACGGCACGGCGAGCAACCTGGCGATCGTCCCGCTCGGGACCGACGGCACGATCACGGTGTACTCCGAGTTCGGGGCGAACGTGATCGTCGATGTCGCCGGATGGTTCAGCGATGCCACCGGTAAGGGCGGGGCGAGCGGCCTGTTCGTCCCGGTCGACGCCACCCGCCTGCTCGACACCCGCAACGCCGTCGGTTCGACGGCCGGAGCGCTGCCCCGCGGCGCGACGGTCGACGTCCGGGTCGGTGGAGCCGGTGGTGTTCCGGCGAACAACGTCGGCGGCGTGCTCGCCAACGTGACCCTCGTCGAGGCGACCGCGCCCGGCTTCGCCACGGTCTACCCGACCGGGACGACGGCACCGACCGCGTCGAACCTCAACGCCGATGTCGCCGGCGAGACGGTGCCGAACCTGGTCGCCTCGCCGCTCGGTACCGGGAACCAGCTGACGATCCTCGACGACGCCGGCGGCCACGTGCTGCTCGACGTCGCCGGGTGGTTCATCCGCTGACCTGAGCTCACCTGTGCAGCGCCGTTCCCGTCGGTCGGCGGACCATCTCGGTGGTCCGACGATCCGGCAGGGGCGGCGCTGTCGCGTGTCCCGTGGTTCAACTGCCGGCGTAGTCGTTCCAACGAGCGACCTCCGCCCCCGGCTTGCGCGGGGTCGGGCGGAAGTCGGTGCCGATCGTGTGGGCGATCGGGAACAACCCGACCTGCATCCAGCGCTCGTACGGGATACCCAAGACCTCGGCGACCTCCGCCTCGCGCAGCAGCGTCAACGTCGTCCAGGCGCTGCCCAGACCGCGTGAGCGCAGGGCGAGGAGGAACGACCACAGCGTCGGGATCACCGAGCCCCACCGGTTCGCCTGCCAGAAGACGTTGGTCCGCGCCGCCTGCGGACCGATCCCGTCGCTGCGTCCGGCAACGATCGGGATGCACAGCACCGGCACTTCGTGGAGGTGGGCGCGCAGATGCATCACGCTCTCGGTCATCCGCCGCTGGGCGTCGGATTGGCGGTCGATGCTGTCCTCCGGCGCGGGGGTTCGTTCGCGTGAGACGAACGCATCCATCGCCTCGGCGTAGATCGCCGACAACGCCGCCTTGCGCGCCGGATCATCGACGAGCAAGAACTTGTAGGGCTGCTGGTTCGATCCGCTCGGGGCGTGCACGGCGAGATCGAGGCACTCGGTGATCAGCTCACGGGCGACCGGACGCTCGAGATCGAGCCGCTTGCGTACCGACGGTGTGGTCATCAGCAGCTCGTCGGGGTCGTGGACGACCATCTGGTGCTGGAACAGCTGCTCGTAGGCGGCGAGCGTTCCCCAGTGCTCCCAGATCCGGTCGATCAGCCCGTCGCCGTCGAAGTGGAAGAGGAAGCCGTAGACGTTCTCGTAGGGGTGCCCGAGGCGAGTGGTGGCGTGGTAGCGGTGCTGGCGGAACACGTAGGCACCGTCGGCGATGGTGTGGACGTCGGAGAAGCTGATCGTCGCCAGGTCGTAGCGGTCGATCGTCCGCCCGTGGATCAGCGGGGCGAGCTCGGCCGCGCCCGAGCGAGGATCACGTCACCGATCTCCTGCCGGCCACGGAAGACCGTCTGGCCCGCTGCGGTGGGGAACGTGCCGATCCCGTTCCACCACTCGCAGTTCTCGGCGAGCAGCGTCAGCCGGTCGAGTTCGCGCGGCCCGGTGAAGAACCGCTCGACGACGTCGAGCTGGTGGTCACGGTCAGCCATCCGACGATCCTCCCCCCATCGCAGCGACGGCGGAGAGATCGGCCATCCCGGTCGGGAGGTGACGGCCGACCGAGCCGTGTTCGAACACTCCGTAGCCGATCTGGCCGTCGAGCGTGGCCCGGGCGAGGTGATCGATGCCTCCCCACGGCAACCGGGCGATCACATCCAGGTCGGTGTAGTCATAGGTCTTTCCAGCGGTCCACGACTCCCCCATCCACTGGCCGTGGCTCCAACCGTCCCCGCTGCCGTAGCCGCAGCCGAGGTGCAGCGGGATCCCGGTGAGGCACTCGATCTCGAGCGTCAACGGGCGTCGGTCGACCGTCGTCAACCGGATCGTCGCCCCCGTCGGCAGACGGGTGCCCGGGCGGTAATGGATGTCGATCTCCGGCCAGCCGAGCTGTTCCATCTTCCGCCCGGTCGCGCTCGGCCAGACGCGCACGGCGTAGTTCAGCGAACGGAAGCCGTCGGGGTCCTCGTCGACCATCAGGTGGATCGCGAAGTCGTCGAACCGCAGCGGCATCCAACACCACCAGATCCCCGGCTCGAACCTATTCGGCCGCCCGACCGGATCTGCGGCGCCGACCGGTCGGATCCCCCACGACCGATCGCGGGTCGCGGTCCACGTCTCCGGCGTCACCGCCAAGCTCTGGCCGTCGACGCGCAGCTCCCCGGACCAGGTGCCGACCTGGGCGTAGCGGCACCCCTCGAGCGCCACCGATCCCGTCGGTCCGCCGTAGCGGATGTGCTGCGGCTCGCGCATCGGTTCGTACTCGGACTCGAACCAGAGGTCGAACCCGACGCCGTGATCGTCGCCGTCGCAGGTCAGGTGCAACCGGCGGAACGGCTCGACGACCTCCAGCCGGTACGGCCCGACCTGCTGCAGGAGCTTGTCCGCAGGGCGGATCCCGGAGGTCTGCACCGCCCACTGGCGGTCACCGCGACGGACCACGGCGAACGCGTCGATCACTCCCAGGTTCGGATAGACGCCGAGCCCGGTGAGCATCTCCGTGCCCCCGTCGTGGGCGAGCGCCTGGTAGATGCAGCGGTCGTAGGTGTTCCGGTCGGAGGTGGCGACGTAGGCCATCGACAGCGGTACCTGATGGATCGGGTGCTCGTCGAGCGGATCGAGGTCCATCGCTCCTTGCTAGCCGGACGCTGCGCCGGATCGATTACCCGACCTCGTTCCGGGCACCGATCCGCGTGTTCGGCAACGCGAATCCGTGCCCGGAGCGAAGGGTCGCGTCGGTCAGCGGGGAAGGTCCTTGAACGCCACGTTCTTGTCGGCGCGGATGTCTCCCGGGAGACCGAGCACACGCTCGCCGAGGATGTTGCGTTGGACCTCGTCGGTGCCACCGCCGATCTTCGAGCCCCACTGCCCGAGGAAATGCATCCCCCAGGCGTAGACCTCCTCGTCGTCGCGCTGGAGCAGCGTGTTCGCCACCCCACCGATCGCCATCACCAGATCGCCGAGGAAGGTGACGTTCCCGGACTGCACCAGCTTGCCGATCGAGCTCTCCGGACCGGGCTCCTTGCCCTGACTGAGCGCCGACTGGGTCCGCCAGCCGAGGTACTTCGACAGCTGCAGACGGGTGAAGGCGCGGGCCAGATCCTGGCGGATCACCGGATCGTCGGCCCGGTCGAACCGCTGCGCATAGCGCAGCAACGGAGCCCACAGGTCGCCTGCCTGCCCACCGATCAGGTTGCGCTCGTTGGCGACGGTCGTCATCGTCACCGCCCAGCCGTTGTTGACCCCGCCGACGAGGTTCGCCGCCGGGATCCGCACGTCGGTGAGGAACACCTCGTTGAAGTGCGCCGCCCCGGTGATCTGGCGCAGCGGGCGGATCTCGATCCCCGGCGAGCGCATGTCGACCAGGAAGTAGCTGATCCCGCGATGCTTGGGCACGTCGACGTCGGTGCGGGCGAGGAGGATCCCCCAGTCGGAGTAGTGCGCCGAGGAGGTCCACACCTTCTGACCGTTGACGATGTACTCCTCGCCGTCGCGGATCGCCCGCGTCGACAGCCCGGCGAGGTCGGAACCGGCGCCCGGCTCGGAGAACAGCTGGCACCACAGCTCGTCGCCGCGGAGCATCGGGCGGAGGAAGCGCTCCTTCTGCTCGGGGGTGCCGTGGGCGAGCAGGGTCGGGCCGGCCATCCCGATGCCCTGGGCGAACACCCCGGTCGGCACCTCGTACTTGGCGGCTTCCTGATTGAAGATCCGCTGCTGCAACGCCGTGCCGCCGCGCCCGCCGTACTCGGTCGGCCAGGTGATCCCCGCCCAACCGTGGTCGTACAGCGTCGCCTGCCATGACTGTGATTCCTTGACGTGACGGACCTCCTCCTCGGAGAAGGCGTCGGTCAACCCCTGGAACAGCTGCGACTCACCGGACTTGAGCGTCGCATGCTGTTCCAACCACTGGCGCGCTTCTTGCCGATACGCCGCTTCCTGCGGCGTGTCCTCGAAGTCCATTTAGATGGCTCGCTTCGCTCGCAGCAGCGGGGGCGCGGCGGCCATCAGATCCGGGCTCCTGTGGCACCCTTGAGCAGGGCGTCGTTGGGCTCGGCGGGGAGTTCGGTCAGCGGCTGGGCGAGCTCGTCGACGGTCGGGCCGACCTTCTTCGCCACCGGAGCGAGCTTGGCCAGGTCGAAGTCGTACAACTCGGCGGCGACGCCCGACAGCAGCATCGCCATCTCGCTCTCCGGCACACCGGGGAACACCTGGCGGAGGTGCTCACGGGTGTAGGGGTAGGTGCCTTCGTCGTGCGGGTAGTCCGAGCCCCACATGAACCGGTCGCGACCGATCTGGTCGCGCGCCGCAGCGTCGGCCTGACCCGGCTGGCTGACCCCCATCCACACGTTCTGACGGAAGCACTCGGTCGCCGTCAGCGACCGGAAGTTGCCCTCCCGGTAGCGGATCTCGCCCGTCGCCCCGGTCTCGCGGATCTTGATGATCGTCTCGTCCAGCCGGGCGAGCAGCGGCGGCACCCAGGCGCAGCCGGTCTCGGTGATCACGAACCTGAGCTTCGGGAACCGCTCGAACACGCCGCCGAGGATCATGTGGACCAGCGGACGCTGGGCGTAGAAGCTGACCTCGTTGATGTACATCAACATCGAGAACTCGTACGGCCCGTAGTCCGGCACACCGGTGCCGCCGTGGACGTTGACCGGGATCTCGTTGTCCTCGAGGTACTTCCACAGCTTGTCGTAGCCGGGGTCATAGATCGGCTTGACCCAGGTGACGTCCGGCGAGACGTTGGGCAGCAGCACCCCGCCGCGTAGACCGTTCTCCTTGATCCAGCGAGCGTCCTCGAGTGCGTCGTCGACGTCGTTGATGAAGATCTGGCCGATCCCGGCGCGACGGTCCTGTGCCTGGGCACAGAAGTCGACCAGCCAGCGGTTGTGGGCGCGGATCCCGGCCAAGCGGTGGGCGTAGTCCTCCGGGCGCGGTGGCTGGGCGAAGAGCACGAAGCTGGGGAAGAACGGCGGGACGGTGTTGGGGAAGACCACCTCGCCGACGATCCCGTCGGCTTCCTGCTCGCGGGTCCGTCGCTCGTTGTCCCAGTTGCGCTCGCGGCGGTCGTCCTTGAGGTCCTTGAACGGGTTGCGGTACTTGTTCCGCCACGCATCGAAGTCCTCCCGGAACGCCGGATCGAGGTATTCGCGGTACTGGGCGTGGCTGCCGCCGGCGTGGGTGTCGGCGGAGATGATCGTGTAGTGGCCGTCGGTCACTGCTGCGCTCATTGGTCTGGTCCCTCCTCTGCGCCAACCCCCGGCGCCCTCGTAGGATAGAACACACTTCTACTTTCGGCGAACGCGGGCGCAGATCGGCTCCTCAGGCGATCGGCGGCGGCATCGCTCCCCCGCTGCGCTTGGTGACGACCAGGCCGGCATCGCGCAGCCGCTCCCCGGCGGCGACGATCCGTTCCGGGGGGAGCGCCGGCGGGAACCCGAGCAGGGTGAGGGCGAGGGCGACCTCGCCGCTGGCGCCGAACACCGGCGCGGCGATCATCGACACGTCGTAGGTCCGAGTCCGGTCGAGCAGCTCGCGCGAGCTGGTACTCGCGCGCGACCGAGCTCGGCGACGAGCTCGTCGACGGTGCCGCTGCAGCGCCGCGATCGGCGGGCGACGTCGGCGAGGTGGTCGAGCGCGTCACCGAGCCCACGCCGTGCGTCGGCTTCGAGCGCGACGGAGTAGCCCCGGCGCGCGCACGCGCGGCGAGCACGGCGTCGGTGGCGCTCGGGATCGTCGGAACGGGCGAGCCAGCCGGCCGCGTCGGACCAGGCGACGAACACCGACCCGAGCGGAGGTACGAGCGGGACCCGTTGGCCGACGTGGACGGCAATGCCACGTGCCCGGTGGTCGCCGGTGCGGGCGAGGAAAACGATGTCGTCGCCGGCAGGGGCGGTGACCGCGACCTCGAGATCGAGCTCGCCGGCGAGGTCTGCCGGGCCTCGTCGCGGGCCAGGTCGATCACCGGATGACGTTCGAGCGCAGCGCTGCCGAGGGCGACGACCGAGGGCCCGAGCGTGTACGTCCGGCGCCGTGGATGGCGCACGACATAGCCGGCGTCGGTCAGCACGGCGAGCAGGGCGTGGGTCGAGGCGACGTTGATGCCCGAGTCGGGTCGGCGAGGTCGGAGAGGCGTGAACTCCTCTGCCGGATGGGCGGCGAGGAAGTTGAGGACGTCGATCGCGCGGGTGGCGGCGAGTGCAGGCCGTGACATACGGTTCTTCGACAGTACGAAGTCCTCCTTCGACATTGCAAAAATGGAGTGCACGATGAAGCTCGACCTGCTGTACGAGTTCCAGCCGAAGATCAAGCCGTGGTCGAAGCCGCACCCGTACGGCCAGCGGGAGGCCGAGCAGCGCACCTACGACGAGGCGATCGCCGAGATCCAGTACGCCGACAAGCTCGGCTTCAACACGGTCTGGTGCGTCGAGCACCACTTCCGCGACGGCCGCTCGGCGTCGCCGTGCAACGAGGCGATCCTCGGCGGGCTGGCGCTGTAGCACCGAGCAGATCAAGCTCGGCTTCGGCGTGACGCTGATGCCGTTCGGGTTCATCCACCCGGCCCGGGTGGCCGAGAAGGTCGCCACCGTCGACGTCCTCAGCCACGGCCGGGTCGAGTGGGGCACCGGCCGATCGACGCCGATGGAGCAGGCCGCGTTCGGCGTGCCGACCGACGACCGATCGCGCGAGCACTGGCGGGAGGCGATCGAGATCGTCGTCGGCATGTGGGAGAACGAGACGTTCTCGTGGGAGAGCGAGAACCTGTCGTTCCCCGAGCGGATGCAGACGCCCAAGCCGTTCCAGGATCCGCACCCGCCGGTGTGGCAGGCGGCGGCGACGGAGAAGAGCGCCATCAGCGCCGGCGAGCTCGGCCTCGGGCTGCTGTCGTTCGCGCTGCTGCAGCCGGTGGAGAAGATGGCCGAGCACATCGGCGCCTACCGCAGCGCGCAGGCGATGGCCCGCCCGTACGACATGCTCACCCGCGTCCGCAACGACCGGGTCGGCGTCTACACGCTCGTGCACGCCTACGACGACGCCGACGAGGCCGCGGCCTACGGCCTGTGGGAGTCGGTCAACTGGTGGTACAGCACCTCGCCGAGTTCACCCTGCCGCTGGGAGCTGCCGATGCTCTCGGAGGCGGAGCAGCAGGCGGTGTTCCCGCTGCTCCAACCGGTGATCAACGGTGAGGTGCCGGTGTCGCACTACCAGGAGCAGGACATGATCATCATCGGCACCCCGGAGGAGTGCCTGGAGAAGATCATCCGCTACGACGAGGTCGGCGTCGACCAGCTGCTCTGCTACGTGCAGTTCGGCGACCTGCCGCACGACAAGGTGATGCGCAACCTCGAGCTGCTGGCCACGCCAGGTGATCCCCAAGCTCGAGGCGCGCGGGCATCGCATCGAGGCGACGGCGAAGGTCTGATGGACCTGATCTCGGGGTTGCGTGATGCTGCGGCCAAGCCCCTGGCGCGGCCGCTGCACGCCACGCTGCAGCAGGCGTTCTCGCTCGACGGGCGCACCGCGGTGGTCACCGGAGCGGCGATGGGGCTCGGACAGGCGACGGCGATCACCTACGCCGAAGCCGGGGCGACGGTCGTCCTCGCCGACGTCGTCGGCGAAGGGATGTCGACCACCGCCGAGGCGATCGAATCGATCGGCGGGACCGCTCATCTCGTCGCCACCGACGTCAGCTCGACGCGACGGCCGTCGACGACCTCGCCCGCGCGGCGTTGAAGGCGACCGGACGGATCGACGTCTGGGCGAACGTCGCCGGGATCATCCGCAATTCGATGATCCTCGACACGACCGAGGCCGACCTCGACGCGGATCGTCGACGTCAACCTCAAGGGCGTCTACTGGGGGATCGCAGCCGCCGGGCGGGTGATGTCCGCCGCCCGTCGAGCGCGGCGCGATCGTCAACGTCGCCTCCGCCGGCGGGGAGATGCCGGCGCCGTCGCTGTCGGTCTACGGCATGACCAAGGCCGGTGTGATCCAGCTGACCCGGACCGCCGCCGCCGAGCTCGGCCCGGCGGAGATCCGGGTCAACGCCGTCGCCCCTGGGTTCGTCGACACGCCGATGACCCAGCGGGTCTGGTCGGCCGCCGACGGCACGATCGACGAGGCACGCAAGTCCGAGGTGCTGGGTGTGCGCGCCGCCGCAGTCGCCGCTGGGGATCACGGGACGACCGGAGGACATCGCCTACGCGATGCTCTTCCTCGCCGCCGACGCGTCGGCGTTCATCACCGGACAGGTGCTCCGCCCCAACGGCGGCGTACACATGGCCTGAGACGGCCGGACGACGAGGGGGATTCGGGATGGATGACGTGTTCGGGTTGGCGGGCAAGCCGACGCTGGTCGTCGGCGGCGGATCGGGAATCGGTCGGGCGACTGCGCTGCTCCTCGGCCAGGTGGGGGCGAACGTCGCCGTCGCCGACCTCGACGGCCAACGTGCCGCGAGCGTCAGCGCAGAGGTCGCCGGGCTGGGGGTGTCGTCGGTGTCGATCACCGGTGACGTCACCGATCCGGTGGGCGCAGAGGAGGTCGTCGACGCCGCCCACCGGCGGCTCGGCGGACTGCACGGCGTCGTCAACATCGTCGGGGTCGCCTCGTGGGCGGACCTGCTGTCGATGGACCTGGCGACCTGGGACGCCGACCTGCGCTCCAACCTGACCCATCACCTGCTCGTCGGGCGGGCGGCGGCGCGACGGATGATCGACGACGGCGTCGCCGGCAGCCTCGCACTGGTGACCTCGATCAGCGGGATCTACGGCGCACCGAACCACGCCGCGTATGGCGCGGCGAAGGCGGGGGCGATCGCCCTCGCCCGCTCGATGGCCAACGAATGGTCGCCGCACGGGATCCGGGTCAACTCGGTCGCCCCCGACATCATCGCCACCCCGCGAGTCGTCGCCGGGTTCGAGGCGCGCGGCGTCGGTGACGCGGCGTCGATGAACAAGATCGTCCAGGCCGACGGCGTCCCGCTCGGCCGCTGGGGTCGACCGGAGGAGATCGCCGGCCCTCTGGTGTTCCTCCTGTCGGGACTCGCCGGGTTCATCACCGGGCAGAACCTCGTCGTCGACGGCGGCACCCAGTCGCGCTTCCCCCACGGCGGGCCGAAGCCGTTCAGCGACAGCTGAGCTCGCCCCGCCCGCCCGCCCGCCCGACCGCCCGCCCGCCCGACACCGTTCGGGCACTAGCGCGCGGATAGCCGCCAGTTCTGCCCGAACGCGGCAACGCCGGAACACGTTCGGGCACTAGCGCGCGCGATATCCGCCAGTTCTGCCCGAACGCGGGAGGACCCGACGGTCAGATGGCGGTCGCCGCGGCGTGGGCGGCGGCGACGGCGCCTCCGAACGCCGCGGCGAGGACGCGATGGCCTTCGTCTCCGGGATGCACGCCGTCGGCGAGCAGCGCCGGATCGAGTACCTCGGCGCCGGGGACGAGCGTCAGCAGGTCGTCGCCATCGTCGATCAACGTCCCTGCGGCCGATTCCATCGCGGCGCGAAGGTCGGCGAGCGTCGCCCCGAGCTTGTTCGGCGTCGTCTCGGCGTCGGGGCGCACGACCGGGCTGGCGAGCACGATCGGCACCGCCGGATGGCCGGCACGGACGATCCGGACGAAGGCCTCGGTGGTCGCTGCCATCATCGCCGCCGAGTACGGGATCCGCGTCCAGCAGTTCGTTCCGTGAGTGATCGAGATCACCGCCGGCGAGGGCAGCGAAGCGATCTGCTCGGCGGAGACGATCTCGCCTCGGGCAGAGCCGGCATAGCCGAGGTTGACCGTGTCGAATCCCTGCGCGCGTCCGGCGATCGCCGGCCACGCGCCGGCCGGCCCCGACGCGATCCATCCCTCGGCGATCGAGTCGCCATAGGCCAACCAGCGCGGCTGGGCCGGCGCCGGTTCGATCGCCCCACCGATCGCAGTCAGCGACACGACCGTCGGCCGCATCCCCTCCGGCAGGTAGACGATCGCCCGTTGGTCACCGCCGGCGAGCTCGAGACGGACCGTACCGCTGCCGAGCGACGCCGGCTGTTCGTCGACCTGAGCGCCGTTGCGCCACACGCTGAACGTCGTCCCCGCCCCAGGCCCGCGGTAGCCGAGCTGGTCGGTGAGGGTGACATAGCCGACGTCGATCGCCGACGCGTCACCGACCAGCTCCAGCCGTACACCCACCGGGAGGATGGCCGTTCCCCAGGTGTCCCCCGGCAATCGGCTGGCGTCGGCCGGATCCGCTCGCGGATACGGCACCTCGGCGCCCGGTCCCGATGCCCACGCCACGCCCCGGAGGAACGATTCGACCTCACCTGCCATCGGCCAGACCGTAGTGATCGTCGCCCCGGCATCGGGGACCGTGGTCGACCTCATCGGCCGACGAGGCGTCGCCCGGAGCGAGGTCCGGCACGGTGGCACACCCCTCCCGTACGATCGGGGTGTGCCGTTTCCCGTCCCCACCAGCCTGTCGCCCTCGCGGGTGGAGTCGTTCACCAACTGCCCGTTGCAGTTCCGCTTCGCCTCGATCGAGCGCCTCCCCGAGCCACCGGCGCCACACGCGGTCAAGGGTTCGCTGGTCCACCGGGCGTTGGAGCTGTTGTTCATCGAGCCGCCCGAGTCGCGCACCCCCGAGGTCGCCCGCAGCTGCGTCGAGCGAGCTGCAGCAGAGTTCGCCGCCGGCGACGCCGAATTCCTCCAACTCGAACTCGGCGACGAAGAGCGCGCGGCGTTCATCGCCGACGCCGGTGAGCTGGTCGAGAAGTACTTTGCGATGGAAGATCCGAGCCAGGTGCGCGAGATCGGGCTCGAGCTCCGGCTGGAGGCGAGCCTCGGCAACCTCGGGCTGCGCGGGATCATCGATCGGCTCGAGCTCGATGGCGACGGCGAGCTGGTCGTCACCGACTACAAGACCGGTCGAGCCCCGATGCGAGACCGGGAGCAGTCGCGCCTCGGTGGGCTGAACTTCTACGCGCTGCTCTGCGAGCGGGTGCTCGGCCGGCGTCCCGCCCGGATCCGATTGATGTACCTGCGCTCCGGCGAGACGATCGAGGCAATCCCCACCGAGCAATCGGTGCGCTTCCTCGGCCGCCGCACCGAAGCGGTGTTCCAGGCGGTCGAGAAGGCCTGCCACTCCGGCGAGTTCCGGCCGCGACAAGGGGCGTTGTGTGCCTTCTGTTCGTTCCAGGCGTACTGCCCGGCGTTCGGCGGCAACCCCGAGATCGCTGCTGCGGAGCTCGGTGGTCGCCCGCTCTCGGTCCCCGCCGGCGAGCCGCTCACCGTCGGCGGATGAGCGGACCGCTCGCACCCCTGCTCGGTGCGCCGGCGATCGCCCGGTTCGACGAGCGGGCCGACCGCTGGCTCGATCCGTTGCGTGGTCACGGCCTGTTCGACCGTGTCGCCCGGATCGCCAGCACGCTCGGCGACTGGTCGCTGCTGTGGCATCTCGTCGGCGGTCTGCGCGGGCTGCGCAGCGAACGCAACGCAGCCGAGGCGCTGCAGCTCTCGGCGCTCCTCGGGGCCGAGTCGTTGCTCGTCAATCAGGGGATCAAGCGCCTGTTCCGCCGTGACCGCCCGCTGCCCGCCGGCGATGCGCGATATCGACTGCGCACTCCCTCGACCAGCAGCTTTCCCAGCGGCCACGCCTCTGCGGCGTTCTTCGCCGCCGGGGTGTTGACCCGGCGGAGCCCGTCGCTGGCGCCGCTGTGGTACTCGATCGCACTGGTCGTGCTGATCTCGCGCCCGTTCGTCCGGATCCATCACGCGTCGGATGTGCTCGGTGGGGCGCTGGTCGGTGCCGCACTCGCCCGGGTCGCCCTCGCCGCCACCGACTGAGCTCCGGCGGAATAGCCCGTCGGCCGCGCCGGTTGTGCCCTGAGTGCCTCGTACGTTCACCGTGACCTTCGATTACCGCTGCCCCTACGCCCGGATCGCCCACGACCATGTCGTCGCCGGTCTGCGCGATGGCGCCGACTGGGACGTCCGCTTCGTCCCGTTCTCGCTCGGCCAGGCCCATGTCGAGGCCGGCCAACCCGACGTCTGGGACGAGCCGGGGCGCGACAGCGGCCTGCTCGCCCTCCAGGTCGGCGTCGCCGTGCGCGACCACTTCCCGCACGCCCTGCTCGACGTCCACCACGGCCTGTTCGATCTGCGCCACCGTGACGGCGGCGATCTGCGCAACCGGGAGACGATCGCCGGTGTGCTGGAGCAGGCCGGGCTCGACCCGGCGCAGGTCTTCGCCATCGTCGACGCCGGCGAGGTGTTGCCGACGGTTCGCGCCGAGCACGAACAGTTCGCCGCCTCACACCAGGTGTGGGGCGTGCCGACCTTCCTCGTCGACGACAAGGCGGTGTTCGTCCGTCTGCTCGAGCGTCCGCTCGACGGCGCCGACGCCCAGCTGACCGTCGACCGGGTGCTCGATCAGATCGAGTGGCCGATCCTCAACGAGTTCAAGCACACCTCGATCCCCCGCTGACGCACATACTCCGCGTGATCCGCTCCCCGCTGCGCAGGGCCGTGGTCAGCGCTTGGTCATCGCCTCGATCAGGCGGTCGGCCGTCTCCCGGTCCTGGTAGATCAGGCGGATCAACCAGTAGCGGAGGTAACGGGTGAGCGTGAAGGTCACGAACAGCCCGGTGCCGATCAGGGCCACGACCACCCCGAGCAGGGCGATGATGATGTAGTCACGCTGCGACAGGGCGTTCGTCGTCCCATGGGAGCCGAAGTAGGCGACGATCTCGATCACGATCGCCAGCACCCAGGCGACGACGCCCAGCTTCAGCCAGCTGCGTTCCGGATTGGCCCGGCCCCCGCCGACTTTCAACGTGTCCACCTCCCGTTGGAACTCCTGCATCCGCGACGTCGTCGCGTCGCCTGCGATGGTCTCCTGCATAGTGTGGCCCCTTCGTTCGTGTGCGGTCGTCAGTGGGTGGATGTGCCGAGGTAGGCAGCGGCCGCCTCGGCGGCGATCTCGGCCGGATCGCCGGATCGCTCGATGCTGTCCGTGGAGCATGATCGCGGCTCGGGTGGCAACGCCCGAGCACTGCCTGGGCGAACTGCTCGACGACCAGGATCGACAGCCCGTCGCGGGCCAGCTCGGCGACCCGCTCGTAGAGCTGCTCGACGATGAGCGGGGCGAGCCCCATCGACAGGTCGTCGAGCATCAGCAACGCCGGGTTCGTCGCCAGCGCGCGCGACATCGCCAGCATCTGCTGCTCGCCACCAGACAGCGTGCCGGCGAGCTGGTTGCGGCGCTCGTGCAGGCGGGGGAAGTAGTGGAACGACTTCTCGGCGATCGCCTTGTACTGCGTGCCGGTGAACGTCCACATCCGCAGGTTGTCGTTGACCGTCAGGTTGGGGAAGACACCCCGGCCTTCGGGGATCAGGCAGACGCCGGCGCGGGCGAGCGCATCGGGGCGGACCCCGTTGATCTCGCTTGCCGTTGATCCTGACCGGTCCCGCTGGACGGACGGATCTGGCCGCTGGCGACGCGCAGCGTCGTCGACTTGCCGGCGCCGTTCGGGCCGAGCAGGGCGAACACCTCCCCGGCGTGGAGCTCGAGGTCGACGCCGTGGAGCACGTCGATGATCCCGTAGCCGGCCCGGACCGAGCTGAACGAGAGCAGCGGATCGACCGTGACTCATGCTGCCGCTCCGGCTGAGCCACCGAGGTAGGCGGCCTGGACCTGAGGATTGGACTGGACCTCGCTCGGCGTACCGAAGGCGATCAGCTCACCGAGGTCGAGCACGTGGATGCTGCTGCACAGCCCCATCACGAAGCTCATGTCGTGCTCGACGAGGAGCACGCCGAGCCCGCCGTCGTCGACCAGCCGCGGGAGCAACTCGGCGACGGCACCGGTCTCCTCGTCGTTCAGCCCGGAGGAGGCCTCGTCGAGCAGCAGCAGCTTCGGTTGGGTGGCGAGCGCCCGGGCCATCTCGACGAGCCGGGCGGTCGCCGTCGGCATCGTCCCGACGGTGACTCGCCTGGCCGTCGAGGCCGACCCGGGCGAGCGACTCGTCGGCGACCTGGTGCGGCGACCTGCCGTGGCGCTGGGCCCGCGTCGCGCCTCTCGGCGGCGACGAGCACGTTGTCGAGCGCCGAGAGCGAGTTGAACGCCTCGAGCTTCTGGAACGTACGGGCGATGCCGCGTCGGGCACGCTGGTGCACGCCCTTGCCGGTGACGTCCTCGCCGTCGAAGCGGACCTCGCCGTTGGTCGGCGGCTGCAGTCCGGTGATCACGTTGAACAAGCGTCGTCTTGCCGGCGCCGTTCGGGCCGATCAGGCCGGTGATCTTCCCCGGATCGACCTCCAGCGAGACGTGGTGCAGCGCCTGCAACCCGCCGAACTGGACGTCTACCCGGTCAACTTCGAGCAGGGCCACTGCCGACCTCCTCCAGTTCGCCGGTCAGCACCGGATCGGTCTCGGCGAGTTCGTCGACCACGCCGAGACGTCGCTCGATCGCCACGACCTCGAGTCTGCCGAAGGGTTTGGTGAGGCCGAGTTCACCGATCTCCGGTTCTCGTGCCTTGGCGGCGCTGATCTCGCGTTCCTCCCGGGCGTCCTTGCGCCACGGCAGCAGCCAGGCGTTCTGTCGGCCGGTCTCGAACGCCGCGCCACGTTGGTTGACGACCATCCCGATCGCACCGAGTCCGGGGCCGAAATGACGCATGAAGTCGGCGAAGGAGATCAGGAACGACGGCCCGCCGGCCTGCTCGAGCCGCTCCCCGAGGGCGAGGAACAGCAGCTGGAAGGTGGTGAAGATCGCCGCGATCGGGTACGCCATGCCGCCGATCGCCATCAGCAGCACGATCGGGATCCCGGCGTCGAGGGTGAACGTTCGCACCGGATCGACCGTGCCGCTGGCGGTGGCGAACAGCGCTCCGCCGATCCCCGCCATCGCCGCCGAGACGGCATAGACGATCACCTTGGTGGACGTCACTCCGACCCCGACCGTCGCCGCCGCCGCCTCGCTGTCGTGCAACGCCACCCACCGGCGGCCGTAGCGCGTCCGGCGAAGGGTGACGAGGAACAGCATGAACACGACGAACACCGCGACCAGCATCATCATCAGCTGCCGGCGACTGGTGAGCCCGACGCCGAACACGTCGAACGGCAGGAACAAGCTCGCCGTGCGCAGCCCGGCCTTCGGGTGGGGGAACACCAGCAACGCCATCACCTGGGCGAAGGCGATCGAGGCGAGCGCGAGGTAGAGCCCGCGCAACCTTGCTGCCGGAAGGGCGACGAGCGCGCCGAGCGGGGCGCAGATCAACCCGATCAGCAACAACCAGAGGAACGACACGGTCGTCTTGCCTGGATCGATCGCCAGCTCGAGGTGGACGATCGCACCGAAGCCGGCGAAGGCGAGCGGGGCGAAGTTGAGCTGTCCCGCCCACCCGGTCAACGGCACCAACGACATCCCGATCAGGGCGGTGGCGAGGGCCACGTTCGCACGGTTGAGCGCGACCTGGTTCCATGCCCCCGGATCCCAGATGCCGAAGTCGAGCCAACCGCCGGAGAAGGCGGCGAAGACGACCAACAGCACGACACCGCCGACGATCGCCTCCCACGGATAGGTCGTGCGTTCGTGGCGCTTGAGGTTGCGCGCCGCCCGCCCGACCTCGAGCCGTGCCTGCGGCAGGGCGACGACGACGAAGAACAGCACGATCGGCGCGAGCGCGTCCTTGGCGAAGGTCCATTCACCACCGAAGCGGAGGAACGAGCGTCATGAACTGTCGCCCGATACCGATCAGCAGCGCCCCGGCGAGCGCCAGCGGTAGGTTCCGCAACTGACCGAACGCAGCGGCGGCGAAGGCGATCACCAGCACGGCGTTGAGGTTCGCCGGATCCATCTCGAGCTCAGGCGCGATCAGGATCCCCGCGATCGCGGCGAGCGTCGAACCGATCGCCCAAGCGACCGCCGAGACGAAGTCGGGCTTGGCTCCGGCGAGCCCGGCGAGGCTGCGATTGTCGACCACGGCCCGCATCGCCACCCCCAGCCGGGAGCGGAACAGCAGCCGCAACGAGACCGCGACCAGGACGGCGACGATCAACACGATCAGGCGGTGGTAGGTCAGGTTGACCGGACCGAGGTCGATGCTCTTCGTTCCGTAGAAGGCGAGCAGCTTGCGTGCCTGATCCTGCTTCCACAACTGACCGGTGGCCGTCAGCAAGAAGTACATCACGCCGACGGTGACCAGCAGCTGGATGACGAGCGGTGACCCCTCCAGCTTGCGCATGATCAGCCGGTCGAGGATCACCCCGATCAGCGGGGCGATGACGAGGATCACCAGCGCGAGCGCAGGCAGCGCCGCCCAGTGCCAGTCGACACGCAACTGCCAGTACAAGAACGCGCAGAACGCGCCGATCGCCGCCTGGGCGAAGTTGAAGATGCCTGTCGTCGTGTAGACGACCACGATCCCGGTCGCGTAGATCGCGTACAGCGCCCCGATCGCCAGACCGGTGAGCAACATCGTCAACACGTTGTCGACGTTGAACGCCGGCAACCCCGTGCCCTTCCGGCCGTTGTACACCACGTACACGGCCAGTACGGCGAAGGCGGCGAGCGAGGCCCGCAGGGAGCCCCGCATCGCCAGCAGCTTGCTCATCAGCCCTTGAACTCCGCAGCGGGGTCACCGCTCCAGGGGACGAGGTTCTCGGGCGAGCAGTCGAGCGTGCCCGCTTCGGTCGGGTGCACCCGCTGGTACTCGCCGCCCGTGAGCTGGAGCAGGACGAAGCACGGCCCGATGCTCGAGCCATCGGCGAAATCGAACGTGCCGTACCAACCGTTGTTGTCGAAATCGGTGATCGCCCGCATCGCTTCGAGGACGCTCGTCCGGGTGATCGCGTTCGGGCCGTCGGCCTCGACGATCGCGTTGACCGCTCGCTCGAAGGCTCGACCGGCGGTCCAGGCACCGGCCGACCACGAGTCGGGGAAGTCCTTCGGCATCGCCTCGAGGAACGCCGCCAGCTCCTCGTTCTCCGCTGACTCCTCGAACGGGAGGAACGGCAGCCAGAGGTAGGTGCCATCGACGTTCGGGTCCTTGGCGAAGCTCTCGGTGTAGCAGGCCAACGAGCAGGCGAAGATCACGCCGGTCTCGTCCAGGCCCTGGGCGACGGCCTCGGTGCGGAGCTTGATCATCGACTGGTCGTTGGAACCGGTCTGGGCGAAGTTCGAGGCGTTGGCCCGCATCGCCGAGATGTACTCGGCGTAGGAGGCCTGCTCGGCGCGACCGCTGACGCCGAACTCGCCGTCGGAGACGAAGCCGAGTTCGTTGAGCGCCCGGATGTTCGGCATCGTCGAGGCGACCGTCGACGGGAGGTCGCCGGGGATCAGGTAGATCCCGTGCAGCGGCTCGCCGGCGATCGCTTCGTACTGGAGGTACGGACCGACCTGGACCTGGAAGTCACGCACGCCGGTGCCCGTGTACGGGCACGACCCGGCAACCCCGGAGATGCTGAACACGTTGGCGTTGCACTGGTGAGCAGCGTCAGTCGCCCGCTCGGGGATGTCGGCGATACCGCTCGCTGCCCCGGCCTTGTCGACGCAGGTGGTCAGCGTGCTCGTGTCGCCGACGAACAGCGAGCTCGAGCCGATCATCGCCACCGCCTTCGAGCAGGCCTCGAGGAAGCCGTTGGTCGCCTCGGTGGCGCTCAGCTTGGAGTCCCACTCGAGCAGCTCGACCTGGCGGCAACCGAGCCCGCCATTGGCGTTGACGTTCTCCGCCCACGCCTTGGCTCCGTCGATCGAGCCCTGGAACAGCCCGGGGGCCAGCTCCGAGCCGACGTCGGCCATCACCAGCACGGTGATCGTGTCGGCGCTGACACCGAGCTCGGTGTCCTCCAGCGTCACCCCTTCGCAGGGGTCCGCCGCCGCAGCGGTGGTCGCCGCTCCGGCAGTGGTCGTCGTCTCGCCATCAGCTGGTGCTGCCGAGCTGTCGGTCGAGGCTGCGGTGGTCGCCGGCGCGGCGGTCGCTGCCGCCGTCGTCGCTGTCGTGTCCTCCGATCCCGAGTCGTCGTCGGACCGACCGCACGCGGCGGCGATCACGATCAATGCGCAGAAGGCACCCAGCATCTTGCGGCGAGCCATTCCATCCCCCTGTGGTAGCGGTCACACGTTGCCGGGACAGTGTTTCCCGAATCGTCGCAGCGGCGCAACGCGGAGCGCCTCCGATCTGGAATCTGATTTCTCCGTCAGCCGCGGTATTCGGCGCTCGAGTCGCCGCTCCACGGGACGAGATTGCCCGGATCGCAATCGAATGTCCCCGGCTCCTCCGGATACAGCCGGACGTACTCGCCGCCCTGGACCTGCAGCAGCACGAAGCATGGGCTGATCCCCTTGGTCGAGAAGTCGAGCGTGCCGATCCATCCCTCGGCGGTGAAGTCGGTGATCTCGTTCATCGCCGCCAGCACCTTCGCCCGGGTGATCCCGTTCGGACCGTCTGCGTCGACGATCGCGTTGACCGCCTGTTCGAACGCCCTGCCGGCGGTCCACGCCCCGACCGCCCACGACTGGGGGAAGTCCTGGTCGATCGTGTCGAGGAAGGTCGCCATCTCCTGCGTTCAGGTTCGCGCTCGTCGTACGGGAGGAAGCTGAGCGAGAGATAGGTGCCCTCGACGTTCGGATTGCTGCGGAAGTCGGGCGTGTAGCACGACAGCGAACACGACCAGATGATCCCGGTGTCGGCCAGCCCTTGGGCGATCGCTTCTGTGCGGAGCTTGATCATCGCCTGGTCGTTGGAGCCGTTGTGGGCGAAGTTCGAGTCGTTCGCTCGCATCGCCCCGACGTACTCGGCATAGGCCGCCTGCTCTGCCCTGCCGCTGACGCCGAACTCTCCGTCGGAGACGACGCCGATCGAGTTCATCGCCCGCACCTGCGACATCGACGCAGCGATCGTCGACGGCAGATCGCTGGGGATCAGGTAGATCCCGTGCAGCGGGCCCTCGACGATCTCCTGGTACTGCTGGATCGCGCCGAGGGCGATGTTGAAGTCACGTGTCCCGGTCCCGCCGTAGGGGCACGATCCGGCGGTACCGGTGAGCGAGAACACGTTCGGCAGACACTGGTGCACCGAGTCCGCCGACAGCGCCGCGATATCGGGGATCCCGGTCGCGTCGCCGGCCATGTCCGGACAGTTCTGGACCGGGGTCGTGTCGCCGACGAACAGCGAGTTCGAGCCGACCATCGCCAGCGCCTTGGCGCAGGCCTCGAGGAAGCCGTTCGTCGCCTCGGTGGCGGAGATCTTCGAGTCCCACTCGAGCACCTTCACCTGCCGGCAGGCAAGGCCACCGTTGGCGTTGACGTGCTCCGCCCATGCCTTGGTGCCGTCGATCGACCCCTGGAACAACCCGGGGGCGAGCTCGGAACCGACGTCGGCCATCACCAGCACGGTGATCGTGTCGGCCGAGACGCCGACCTCGGTCTGCTCCAAGGCGACCCCCTCGCACGGATCGGCCGCGACGGTCGTCTCGGCCGCCGCAGCGGTCGTTGCCGACCCTCCGGAGGCAGTCGTCTCGGTGCTCTCGGCGATCGTCGTCGCCGCACCGGCAGCGGTCGTCGCCGGCGCTGCGGTCGTCGCCGACTCGGCGTCGTCGTCGGAACGACCGCATGCGGCTGCGACCAACAGCAGCGCGCAGAGCGCGCCGAAGACCTTGCGCCGGACCATTCCAACCCCCATGTGTGCTGGTCTCACGTTGCCGAGTGACATTCTTCACACACCGCGCGGGTTCGGCAATGGCCAACCGAAATTTCCCGAACTGTCGCTCGCTGCGGCGAACGCAGGTTCAGCCGCCGGTTCAGCCGGGCGGGCGGGCAGCAATTCGACGATCGCGGCTTCGAACCCGCGGATCTTCGCCGGGTTCGCCTCCCGACCGGCGAGCACAGCGGTCGTCGCCGGAAACTCGATCACCGAACCGTCGGCCCGGCGGGCGAACAGTGCGCCGACCGGAGCGACGGCGATGACCGGGCCGAACTTGCCGACCCGACCGTGGCGCGTACCCCCTTGCCCGCTCGGCCCTGCAGCGGGAACGCTTCGGTGGCGACCCGCTTGGCCGTCCCCTTGGCATGGACGATGACGATCTCCTCGCCGTCGCCGGCCGGCGTCGCACCGACCACCTCGTCGCCGGGGGCGAGCTTGATCCCGCGCACCCCGGCGGCGGTGCGGCCCATCGGGCGCACGTCGCCGGGGACGAACCGGATCGCCTGCCCACCGGCGGTGAACAGGGCATACGGAGTGCCCTCGATCCATCGCAGGGCAGCGACGACGCGTTCACCGGGCTCGAGTCGGATCACCGAGATCCCGCCCTTGCGATCTCCCCCGGCGAGCTCGTCGCCGCCGATCCGCTTGATCGTCCCGCCGCTGGTGACGAGCAGCAGTTCACCCGGCAGTTCCATCGCCGAGTCCCACCGCAGGACCCGATCCTTGGTCACCCCGGCGAGCAGGTTGGCGATCGCCGTCGGCCTGTCGGTCGGGAACGAGGCGCCGATCACCCGGTACAGCTGACCGGTCTCGACCAGGGCGACGATCTGGGTGGCGGTCGACGTCGCGATCCGGCGGACGACGATCCCGTCTTTCGGGGCACGGACCTTGGCGCTGGCCTTGAACGCCTGGACGTAGCCGGTGTCGGTGACGGCGAGCTCCATCGGCTCGTCGGGGATCACGATCGTCGCCGACGGCAGTGCGGCGGTGGTGATCTCGGTGCGTCGCTCGCTCCCGGCGAACATCTCGGCGACCTCGGCCAGCTCGGTGCCGACCGCCCGGCGGAGCTTCGTCGGCGAGGCGACCAGCGTCTGCAGCCGGGCGAGCTCACTGCGCAGTTGGCGCTGCTCGCGCTCGAGTTCGACCCGGGCGAGCCGGGTCAGCCGGCGCAGGGTCAGATCGAGGACGTAGTTCGCCTGCACCTCGTCGATCCCGAATCGGGCGATCAGCCCGACGCGGCCGCGGCGGCGTCGTCCGACGTGCGGATGATCGCGATCGCCGCGTCGATGTCGAGCAGGACTGTCAACAGGCCGTCGAGCAGGTGCAGCCGTTCGCTGATGATCTCGATCCGCCGGAGCGAGCGTCGTTCGATCACCTCGACCCGGTGCCCGATCCAGGCTTCGAGCGCGGTGCGCAGGTTGTACAGCTGGGGGATCCCTCGAACGTCGAGGGCGTGCATCCGTACCGGGTTGGTGACCTGCAGGTTGGTCGCCCGCAGCAGCCCGGGGATGACCTGGTCGGGGTGCACCCCCTTGACCAGTTCGATCGCGATCCGGGTCTCGCCCTTGGCCGATTCGTTGACGACATCGTCGACCCCAGCAGCTTGCCGTCCTCGATCGCAGCGACGATCCCTCGGATGAACTCCGCCGCCGAGCCGGTCGAGCCATTGACGTACGGCAGGCTGGTGATCACCACCCGGTGCCCCCGGCGGGTCTCCTCCGCCGTCCACGTCCCGCGGACCCGGATCTGGCCGGTACCCGAGCGGTAGATTGC
Organism: uncultured Actinomycetes bacterium; assembly: GCA_963754705.1. Taxonomy (GTDB): domain Bacteria; phylum Actinomycetota; class Acidimicrobiia; order Acidimicrobiales; family Ilumatobacteraceae; genus JAWKHV01. The sequence goes on from CAVWGZ010000004.1 coordinate 559,748, forward strand.
GGCGAGTTCGTCGCCGTTGACGATCGGTGCACGGGTCCGGATAGTCCGGTCCGGGAAGGAACTCGATCAGCTCGTCGACGGTCGCCTTCGGGTTGGCGACGAGGTGTTGGGCAGCGGCGCAGACCTCACCGGGGTGATGGGGCGGGAAATGCGACGCCATCCCGAAGGCGATCCCGTCACCCGTTGACGAACAGGTTGGGGAACCCGCGGGGGCACATCCGGCTCGAGGTCTTCCCCGTCGTAGTTGGGGACGAGCTCGACCGTGCCGTCGCGCACCTCGGCGAGCAGGGCGATCGCCACGGCGACAGGCGCGCTCGATGTGGCGAGCTGAGGTTGTGCGGACCGAAGTCCGGCGAGCCGTGGTTCGCGGAAGTCGAACAGCGGGACACGCAGCGGAGACGGCTAGCCGATCCGCACCACCAGGGCGAGGTAGAGTCGCCGTGAGGGTGGTACTTGGCCATCTCAGTCGCCGGTGATCCGGGCGCACTTCCTGACCCGCGGGCGACCGGGGACCGCCGGCGGGGAGAGGTTGACGCCGGCAATTGGTG
>CAVWGZ010000005.1:0-107500 GCA_963754705.1 uncultured Actinomycetes bacterium
TACCCAATGGTCGCTGATGCCGCATTGGAGTCGCGCAGTGGCATGCCAAAGATTTTGATTTCTCGACGGGACCAAATCAGTTTCAAAATAATCCCGATACCCCCAACCTCCCTCGGATATCAGCGCAAGCCTTTTCGTCAATGGAAACTCGGCTGCCGCATAGACCGCAATACTGCGGTACGCGAAATCCGTCCCTTCCGTGTCTGCGTTCTGCGCTTCGCAGCCGAAGCGAACGAGTCGGACATGGTTCCAATTGAGAAACCGTTCGTGGCTAATGCCTAGCGTCGACGTCCAACCGTCCTGCGAGCTGGTCGCCGGATTGACGCCGTCGAACGCATAATCCGACTGGTCGATGACAAAGTAGGAAACGGTTAGATCGCCGTTGTTCCAGTACGCCGGAAGAAGTGTAGAAAGGGCGTGGCGACGGCCGAATGAGGAGCCGTCAAAATCGTCTTTGGTGAAGTCGTACTTCAGGCGCGGAACGACTGCGGCCCTTTCAAAACTGATCGTTCGTTCGACATAGAGCCCCGGTCGATAGCTTTGCAAGTCGAGTTGTCGCAAGTTTCCTTCATTGAAGTTGAAATAGCCGGCAAAAGTGACGCCGGAGCGCCAAACCTCACCCGGAACGGCGACATATTCGAACTGGGGATTCGTGAAACCTTGTGCGCTGGATGCATCGGAATTGAATAAGTAGCGACTCGTCGGCGCGAGCGTTACATTCGTATTCCACATCGCTCCATTCTCGATGCGCATCGAAAATCGTTTCGGCGATGCGGCTGCGGGCGGCGTCTCCGTCGCAAATTCGCCCCCCGCGTCGGAACCGTCGAATCTTCGGATCTCAAACCCCGCCTGCACTACGTCATAACTCGGAGGCGGCAAACTCGTTAGCCGTTCGTTTGATTGCCGGGCGTACTCGCTGTCAGGCGCAGACTCCGAAGCGCGCTTGAAGTGACCGGCGGCTTCTTTGGGTCTGTCTAGGTCGATGAGAACCGTAGCGTAGTCGAAATGCGCCGCCGCATTCTGCGGATCATAGGCGACCGCGCGTTCAAATGCCGTACAGGCTTCCTCGCTTCGTCCCGCTTTTGTGTGAAGCCGGCCTAGCAATCGCCAACTCGCCGCGTCTTCCGGTCGCTGAGCCAGTTTTTCACGAAGGTAGCGTTCCAGACCATCCGAGGGCGCGGCGGCGGGTTCCTGAGCGACGCAAGTCAGTGCGGCGAAGAACACCCACGCTCCGACGACCAGTCGGCCTGCGATCTCGCCGCGCATGCGAAAACGAGCAGAACGCCGCATCATGAGATTCATCGAGAAATCGAGTTAGAGCTTGGCCGTGTAGGCGGGGCGAGAGAATTAGTCGCATCGGGTGTGGTTGTCAAGCCGATCCGAATACATGCCGCGTCGGTCGTCGCACTTTTCCAACTGACATTGACTCACTGAAACGACCTTCTATACTCCGCCCCCGCAATACTGCGGACACGTCGATCGGGACTCCCGATTTCAACTTGACGCATTCGCGTCTCTCAATTTGGATCTGCAATTCTCTTCGCACGGAGGCGCTCATGCGTTTGCTTATCTCGTCCGGGCTGATCACCTTGGGCCTGAGCGGTATCGCCGCAGGACAAGTTAACGTTGGAGTCGGTGCCGGAACGGGGGTATCGATCGGCGGCGGTTCAGGCAGTTCCGCCGCCGCAGGGGCGGGGCTCGGCGCAACGGTGGGTGCCGCCACGACTTTGAACGGCGGCGCGTCCGCCGCGGCAGGTACCGCTGCGGCGTTGCAACAGCGGGTTAATCTTGGAATTGGAACGAGCGGCAATACGTCCGTCGGGCCGAATTTCAACTCCGCTCGATTGGGGCTGGATGCCGCGGCAGGCACTGCGACTCCCGGTCGCGGAGTCGGTGTTACCGGTTCGGCCGGTGCCCTTTTTCAAGCACGTCGCAACGATGCGGCTCAGACGCCCCCGCAACCGACCATGATTCAAACTCAAGCAATGCAGCCGATCACGATCCACAACCGAGCTGCCTTGAACGCCGATTTATCGTTGGGAAATCGCATTGCTGAAATCGATCGACTCCGTGATGTCGCAGTAGCCAACGGCGACACCCAGATGTTGCTTCGCGCCGACCAGTTGGAACATGAGGCGAGAATCTATCATTACCACCAGGTCCGGCAGGCGTTGGCCGTCGATGCGGCCGCGCAGAATGCTGCGGCGGTGCAAGCCGGCGCAGAGCAGAACGCTTACACGGCCGCCGGCGTACCCGCAAACCAACCTTCGCCGCAATTCGAATCGTCCGATCACGCCCGAGTCACGACCGACTTTCAATCGGGTCCGCAGCCGCTTCCTGAAAATTATGAAACGCGCCCCATCCAAGCCCGCTTCGAAGAACAAGGACGCTTCACGACCGGCGCGACGAACCCGACGTCCGCATTGCAAAGCAACTTGTCGATGCAGGCGACGAGCGAGCAGGTTGATCCTTCGGTTGCGGCAAGAACAACGGCCGAAGCAGAGGCCAACTGGCGACGCATGCAAGGCGTGATTCAAAGCAACGGGAACGTCCAAACTCAATATTCCGCCGAATCACCTTCGAGCCGCTACCCCTCAGCCGCTTCGTCGATCTCATCTCAAACCAATTCGGAGATTCAATTCGGCCAAAACGGTCCCCCGGCGGTGACCCCTAATGAACCCAATCCATCTCAATCTGCTCCGACGGACCCATCGGCGATTTTGAACGCAGGAGGTGCCGTTGAAGCCGCTCGGCAACCGGGCAGAATCGATCTGCAAGGCGAGGCGACATCGAGTGTGCGCGGTACGACGGAACTGAGGCCCGCGCGGTATTTACAAGGTAATGATCCGGCAACGAACAATGCGGCTGCCGAGGCCGAGGTAACGCGACGGCGGTTCCAGGGAGAACTCCGCAGCGGAACAAGCAACCAAGCTCAGCCGCCGCAAGTAAATCCCAATGCGCCGGGCAATCCGTCGATCGCCGCCGAGACGGAAGCCGAACTCCAGGCAAATCACGGGCGTGTCTCAGGCAAATCGCGAGGAAGTGCGGCCATTGCTTCCCCTGATCCGGCAACCCGCAGTCCAAACACCGAGCAGAACGCTTCCGGCGCCCCGGGACGCGCCGCAGCCGAAACAAACGTCAAAGCTAAGAGCCTGGAGACAAAACCGGTGTTGCGTTAACGGCGGTGCTTACTTTGAGGCCCTCCCGATTTCAGTACCAAGTGTCTATGAGAGAATCGGGTGGTGTTTAGTTCGCGTGTTGCGTCGGAGGGAGGGGCGCAGCCCCGACCGGAGACGCAACACGCGACGCGGCCGGGAACGCCCCGGCCTGTCGATCTTCCAACTTGGCGGCGTACGCCGCCGGGGTCTGCCACTGCAAGCCGCCGTGCGGCCGGCGATGATTATACTCCTGCTCGCCATTCGTCTAAAACGTAGCGTGCTTCCGGGACGCTCAGGAACAGTTCCCGGTTCAACAGTTCGTCCCGCAGCCGACTGTTAAAGCTCTCCACGTAGCCGTTTTCCCAAGGACTGGCTTTCCGGATGTAGAGCGTGCGGACGGCCGCACGGTCCAACCAGCGTTGCAACTCCTTCGCGATGAACTCCGGACCGTTGTCGCTGCGGACGTGTTCCGGTGCGCCGCGGACGGCGAACAGGTACTGCAACGTCAGCATCACGTCTCGGGCCGTGAACGTCCGACCCGACCTCCGTCGCCAGGCATTCTCGGGTGAACTCGTCGATCACGACCAAGACCTTCAACTGCCGACCGTCCTCGGTCCGATCGACGAGGAAGTCGTAGCTCCAGACGTGATTGCGGTGCGTCGCCCGATGACGGACGCAGCCGTTCTCACTCTGTCCCGGTAAACGACGCCGTTTCCGCTGCTTCACCGGCACTTGCAGGTGCTCCTGCTTCCAGAGCCGGTGAACCCGCTTGAAGTTCACTCGCCAACCGGTACCCAGCAGCAACTGATGCACTCGTTCGCTGCCGAAACGCGGATACCACTCGCACCAGCGACGCAGCTCGTCGATCAACCGGCGATCGTCGTCCGGCTTCCGGCGACGATAACGCTGCGTCGATCGCGACTGCCCCAGGACGCGGCAGAGCCGACGTTGCGAGACCTTGTTCGGCCCCAAGCGACGACGAACGTGCTCGATCGTTCGCCGCCGTCGCTCGGGGCTTACCAGTTTGGGCGGGCGGCCTCACGCAGAATCTGATTGTCCAACGCCTGGTCCGCCACCAACCGCTTCAACCGCGCGTTCTCTTTCTGCAACTCTTGCAGCTGTTTCGCCATCTGCGGATCCATCCCGCCGTACTTCGTTCGCCAACGATAGTACGTCTGTTCGCTGATCTCTAACTGCTTACAGACCTCGGGAACCTTCAGGTCTTTCCCCAAGGCTACGTCCGCTTGACGCAACAACGCCACGATCTGTTCCGCACTGTGTCGCTTCTTCATCTCGAATCCTTTCCGGCCCTGCGGGCCGGGCAGATTCTCTCACATTCCCTGGATCAAGTTTCGGGAAGGGGGTCAATCGAACACAAGACCGCAAGCGGCATGGTGTGCCACCACGACCTATTGGCACCTGGAGTTCAACTCGTCCTATGCGGATAAGGTCACCCGCGAGGGCAGTACCTCGGTTACGTCGCAGCACTCGGGGCGGGACGAACACCTCATTTGCATTTTGGCCTGAGACAAGCGGCTTACTCGGCCGTTGCCCGGCGCGGGGCTCTCCCAGCCCAATCCGGCTGCCCGGATCCCATGTATCCGGAAAAGTTCGTTCGGCCGCTGTAGTCATCGGCGGGGTTTTCGACGAGCCCCTCGATTCTTGTGGAGTCGAGGGGCTTTCTTTAAAGACACTGAATCGGTTCAATCAGCCGCCAGTAGAAACACATGCAAAAAATTACCAGAAATCAATGCGCAATTACTTTGATTGAGTGCATCGTCGCTATCGCAGTTATCGGAATCCTTCTTGCGATGCTGATGCCGTACTTGGTTCAAGTACGAGAATCCTCGCGACGCATTCATTGCATTCAAAGCGTTCGTCAACTCGGAATTGCTTTTCATACCTTCAGCGGCGAACTCGCAAGATATCCGGGCACATCCTCGTCGGCGAGGGCTCAAGTGCCGCCCTGGACCATTGAACTCCTTCCGTATCTTGATAGAGCGGACGTTCATCGGCGTTTCGACCCTCACCAGCCAATTGACGCCGCTCCCATCCGCAGCTTGAAGCACTCACTAACAGGAGAGTGCCAACGCCGTCAGGCGAGCAGGCCCAGGTAGTTGTCTTTCTTTTGCGACGTGGCAGGCTAAGCCTGCCAGTCTACCATCAAGGTACAAAGCCGGTCATCCGTACCGAAGCTGTGTTTGAGCAACCGCTGGAGGAAGTCGAGACGCTTACGGCTGGACTGGACGACGACGAACCAACTCAGAAGGTCGAAGGCAAAAAGCACCTAGTCGGGCATTACACGCCGGAGTCCTTGAGCAACGATCAATTCGTCTATCGTCGCTTACACCCTCAACTGACATTACAGTTGAAGGTTCCCGGACAAGACTTCTACAGAGAAGGAATCCGGGAAGCGTTGGCAATGCAACTCGGCAAGCGATTCCGGCAGTCACAAGTAGTGGTTGATCCGGGCGAGGACACGACGGATGGGAATTACGTTTACCAGGTCAAGTTCGTCCTCGGGGCACCTGATGGTACGCACGTGCGAATTATTTCCGACCGGCGAAATCGGCAGTAATCCTCTGGCGTGCGTCCCGCATCTTTTGGTTGGGTCAACACTTTCTTATCGGATTTGATGTGTCGCCGATACTACCGAAGCTGCCCTTGTAGATGCACAGAAAGTTATCGGCGTGGTGCGGCTTCAATCGCTGCACCGGCTTCGGCAACGCCGACATCTCGACCGTTTTGCCTTTGAACGGCACGCCGAGCTTCTTGCACCCCTTCTTGGTCCCGGCGTGCAGGTAGACGATCTCGGGCCAGATGCCCAAGTTGGCTCCGATCCGCAATGAGATGTCGTATCGGGCCAGTACGCCGAAGCGGTCGATGTGCTTCGTGCAGTCTGCGACCAGTTGGTGAAGTTCCTCGAACGTTCCGACACTGCCTTGAGCTTGTCGATGTTCTTGAGCAACGCCTTGCTGGCCTGCTCCAGTCGTCTTTACCCACACGCCGTTGATGGTCGTGAACATGGCCGTCGATGTACCCGCGCTTGTTCGATGGCCTCAGGTAGCGTGCGTCTCGTGAAGAATTTGAGGTAGGCGTCGAGTTCGGGGCCGTGTTCCTGGAGATACTGCTGCACCAAGCCGTCCAACGACGTGCCATTTCGATTTCGAGGGTTTTTGCCGCTCATACGATCTCTCTGCATCGAGGATAGTTTGTGCATCCCCAGAATTGTTTCCCGGCATTTTGCCCCTTAGAGGCCGTTCGTTGAACCATCGGCACGCCGCACTTCGAGCAGATCGGCGGAAGTGCCGGCAACGGACGGTCGTCGTCGGGCAACGCCGTGGCGACGTGTTCGGCAAAGTACGACGACAGTTCGGCCGCCAAGGCCTGCGGCTCGTAAGCGGCCCGAGCCGGTTTGCGAATCAGCGGCAACCCGGCGACTTGGAAGACCTCATCGACGAACTCATCCCGTTCGATCCGATCTGAACGGCCGTGGCTCCCCCACGCTGCGAAAAGTGATCGTCGGCGGTCTGTGGTTCGTCTACGGATTCATCTGGATTCCCGTTGCATTCGTCGCAACCAAGTCGCTCACCGAGAAGAAGCTGAACGTCGAGATCGACGCACATATTGCGGAATTAGAACGGGAGTCGTCCAGCCTATGAGCGACAATCCGATGACTGAGGCCCCGTCAGCCAAGCGTGACGACCAGGAGCGAAAGTTCGGGGCAACGGAATGCTTTGTTGAATCCAACCCAACGTCTCGCACGGAACAGGGCTTGGTTTTAATGGCAGTCGGCCTCTTGGGCATGGTCGTCGGCGTAATGGGACTGTTGGGAATGAACGTCTTTGACCGAGATCGACGTTGACCCAAGTTCCGTTGTACATGCGACGGGAAGACTTGCTCACACCCAGGAATCCCGTTCATGGCAAAGCTCATGTCCAAATTCGTTGCGGAGTACACGGTCCCCACTTTCCGCAAAGGAGACCGACTTTGAAAGTGACTCTCATGGGACCGGACGATCAAGGCTTCTGGTTTCTTGCCGATCGCAACGGTCGTGATTTCCGAATCGTCGAGAACGTGGGAAGATCATGCCTACGCCGCCAAGCTGTTCGGCTGGTCGCCGTCGTCCGAATCGCTCACGACCGACGAACTGAACGAAGAAGCTCGTGAGTTCCTCATGGAACATATCAGCGACGAGATCACGGCACCGCTCCACATCGCCGAGCATTTCGCTCCCTGATCGTCGCTCCCTAGTTCGGTTGTACATCCGCACGGGTGTCAATCGAACAAGGAGCAAATCATGGGCTGGTTGTTTCCGTACGGTGCGAGTCGCAGAAGTCTGATCGCCGAGCGAACCCAAGGCTGGGAACGAGCGTCTGATTCGATGCTCACGAAGTCGGTCTGCCTCGCCCATTGCTACCGAGGCGGCGTCTTCAGCGGCGTGCTTTGGAGCGTTTGGGAGCGGACCTTCACGAAGGACGGCCGAGCAAGTCGCTCCGACCCAACGCTGGATTCAGTGCGACTTGCTGCGATCCAGTCCCGACGGCTGGGGCTACAAGGACATGGAAGAGTCGATGCATCCGTACTTCTATTCGTGTCCGCTCGGCTACTTGAAGTTGGTGCCGATGGAGCAGTTCGGCGGCCACGAACAGTGGCGAGAAGGCGTCCGTGCTTATCACGAGCGGCAGAAAGAAAAGCGAGCGGCGAAGCGATTGCGAAAAACGGAGGCGACGACGATGACGAGCAGCCGTCGAGATTTTTTCCGAAGCGTCGTCGCCTTGCCCGTTGCCGCAGTTCCAGAAAAGCAGCGACGGCAGCTAGTGCTGCGACTCGACATCGAGGCGAGTCCGGTCGTTCGAGGCCGTCAACTCATGATGTCGTTCGATCTATGGCGAGTTTGCGTTCGAGCCGTCGGTGGTGAAGCCGCCTTGAAGATGAACGGCAACGTCGTTCCTGCGGCGACGGCGATCCAAATCTCGAAGTGGCTCTATCGCCAAGAAGCGGTCGAGGGCTTGCTGCAGCAAGGACATTCCCGTGCTGATGATGTTCAACGAGTGCGGCATTCCGATCTTGTTGAAACCGCTCGCCGAGTTTTTTCGCGCCAAGGCGAGTTCGAGATCGTGCCGTACTGCAGGAGACACCAATGGACGATCACGAACGACTTCGTGAACTCGAAGACCAATTCGTACTCGGCTGCCGACAACTGGTATCTGCTTCGGCTTTGGGAACGGCACGGTTCGTTCGAACAGTTCGACCATCGCTGAACGCATTCGAGTCGCCGAAGAAGTCTTGGCGACGGAGGGTCGTGGCGGCGTGACCTGGGCGTGGGGTGGCTGGCTCTACTTGATCGACCATCTGATCGGCCGCTTGAACGACGACGATCCGCATATTCGAGGCGAGGCGGCAATTGCTCTCGGCGATCTCGAACGAGAAGGCGGGAAGGCCGTTCCCGTTCTACTTCAGCGAGTTCAGTCGCCGGAGATCACGCCGCATGATCGAGCGTGTGCGGCTTGGGCCTTGGGCCGGATCGGTCGAGGCCGCAACGACGTCGTGCCGATGCTTTTGAACGTGCTTGAGCAATCCGCCGATTCACCTGATGCCGACGAGTTACGACGATGTGCGGCCGAAGCGGTCGAGGGGCTGGCGGACGATGGTGACGTTCTCTTCGCCGTCGCACGTCTCTGCCTGATCGATCCGTACTACAAGTGCAAACTGATCGGCCTCGGCTTGATTGAACGTCTCGGCGAGCGAGGGGCCGAATTGCGTCCTCTGGTCGAACGGCTGGTTGATCGATGAAGTCGATGCCGTAGCCGTTGCCGCTCGGCGAATTACGAGCGACTTATCGTGAGATGAGTAGCATAATTTTCAATAGATCAATTATTTTGAAAAACGCCTGGGGATTGGTTCCATCCCACGGGCCTTCTCGGCCCCGGCCAATGATTTTCATTGTGTGGTCAAGATAGACCAGCCAATAGTCTTGAGTTGGAAACAACGTCACAGCATCATCATCGGCGTTTTCTTCATTGTCACCGTCGTTGTCGTTGTCGTTGTTGAAGTTGAAGTTGAAGTTGAAGTTGAAGTTGAAGTTGAAGTTGAAGTTGAAGTTGAAGTTGAAGTTGAAGTTGAAGTCGTCGGTCGTCGTCGGTCGTCGTAATGGTACCTTTGAAGATTGATACCGGTTTCCTATGCCGCCAGAATTGAAGTGTTCACATTGATGATCTCGACGTATTGCTCCTTTAACTCGTCGGTCAAAAAGGAGTTGCGAATCAATTCGATCGACGGGGCGAGGGCACTCACTTGCTCGGAAATTACTCGCTCGGCGGCCCTTGAGGTGATGCCGCAATAATCTGCAAACTCCAGCCAATTGTCTCGGGTCAGCTTGGCCTTTTTGCCAACGATTGAAAGAGACAGATGACGGTCCTTCGGGATCACCAGCCGAGTGCATAGCAAGTCGTACGCTGGAGCAAGGCGACGAACTCCCTCGGAGGTTATCATCAACGACAAGTTCTTCAAGTGCTGGTCCCCATTGGCGACCCACCAGGAGAACAACAGCACTTTAAGAAGCTTGCGTATTTCGACGAGAGGCTCGGAAGCAAATTTTTTAAGTATGCGAACGCATTCTTCGCCCGAACCTTGATATTTGTCTTTTAGAGGAATCTCTGAAAGCTGGCAGAAGTCTTCCACGTGCAACTTTCGCCCGTCATCAATGCGGTCAAACCGTTTGATGATATAGGCTGGGCTGCCGTCCTTGAGCCAAACCAAGCCGAAGGGCGGCGTTTCAATTTCCACCAAGGATGCCATGAGCATCGTTACATGCTCATTTTGTGGTACGGACGAATATCTTGCCGGTTCCGGCTTGAGGATGTACTGTCCGCCGGTGGGTGATATGCGGAGATCACTCTTATCCGACGGCAACGCCAGGGAAACTTTTTCTTGAACTCCTGAGATCGACATTTTTCCTGCCATCTCAGAAGCGAGGCGGTAAAGAGTTTTTAGTTCGACTTCCTCAAGTTTCGGAAGCGTCCCGACGCCAAACAGCCGTTCGAGACAGGCTTGGTGGTAATCCGAGCCTCTAGCGGTTTTTAGACAAACACGGCAGATCGGCATTACTAGCTCGCATCAGCGTCAAGTGGCTCTATTTCGACATCACCAATGCAATCTGCACAGGTTGCGAGGAGCATGGCGAAAGGATCGTCTTTTGAAATCTTGAGAGTCTTTGAGGACACCTCAAGCAGCCAGCCTTCGGGTAACAAGTTTTCAAAGAAGGGATGCAATCCCTTTGATTCGTATGGTTCGGCACGTAATGGGAGCGTGAGAGACACCGGTGTGGCGTCTCTTCGACTCAGCCACTCCGGCGAGTACGTGAACCTCGTCTGCCCGTCGAACTCTTCGATCGTGCCTGCCTGTTGGCCGTTAAGCTTCACTGCACCGATTCGTTTCTTCATCGCACGTCTCCTCTGTCCCTTGGAGCCTCAACGGGTCCAAGCATTTGCCCGAATACGGCAAGCACTCGGTTGACGGCATCCATACGAATAGTCGGCTTGCCACGTTCCAGATCGGAGATGAGGCGGGTTCCGACTCCGGCCAATTCGCCTAGCTCTCGCTGAGAGAAGCCGTTGGCGACTCGCCGTGCTTTGACGAATCTGGCGACGGCAAGCGGGCTTTCAGTGACAACCTTGTTCATTTTCGCTCGGATCATCGTTCTTCGCTCGAAGAGGCAGCTATTCCCGATCGGGAATACGTAGCAATTCTACGCCAGCGACACGAAGTAGCAATGTCTTTGATTCCCGATCGGGAATAATCGCATTTTGACGATCCAAGCATCAAATTTTGCGCTCCGTCTGGATATTGTCGCTTTTTTGTCTCCGTAAGTCATTTATAAAATTGGACTTGTGATTATTTTTGGTAGTCCTGTGATCCGATGGCGTTGTAGTATATATACTACAACGCCATCGGACACAGCCTGAATGCAAGAAGCAGCCTTATTCCCGATCGGGAATTACGCATTTGCTGGATTCATGCCCTCCGCCTGCACAAATCGCAAGCTCTATCAGCAGCTAGGCCATTCCCGATCGGGAACAGCATAGGGAAAAAGCGGTGGCTAAACGTCGTAGACCATTGCTCAGGGCAATCAACCGCTTTTTCGAAACAGCAGACCGACGAATCTTCGGGCGGAAAGAGCTAGAGCAAATAGTCGTCGCTCAAAGGCAATCGTGGCATCTTCCAAAATCTACATCGATCAAACAGCTAGTGACAAAGGTTCTGCTGGGCCAAACTGATTTGAAGGAAGTCCGACTCGCATTCCCCGGACGCAGTGAAACCCGCTACATCTGGAAACGAGCCTCGCCGTTCGAGGTGGCATTATCAGTACGAACGAATGCCTACCTGTCCCACTATACGGCCATGCATTTGCATGGCCTAACCGACGCTGCTTCTCCGAACATCTACGTAAACTTGGAACAATCTCCAAAGCCCGAGCCGTTCGATGCACTCTCCCAAACATCCATAGATGCGGCGTTCAAACGATCAGCACGAATCACCTCTCAGCTTGCTGCGTACGACGAATTCGTCATTCATCTACTCAACGGAAAACACACAAGGCAGCTAGGGGTAGTTGATCTAACCATCGACGGCATAACGAACGGCCGCATCACCTCGATCGAACGCACCTTGGTTGATGCGGCAGTGCGCCCCCAATACTCCGGTGGCACAGCCGCCGTGCTACGTGCCTACGTGAAGGCTCGAAATCGCTTCTCGATCGAGCGACTCGTCGAAATCCTAAACAAACTCGACTACCGCTACCCCTACCACCAAGCCATTGGTTTCTATTTGGAACGATCTCAAGCATGTAGAGCCGACGAACTCAACGTCCTACGAAAGATGCCGCTAGAATTCGATTTCTACCTCGATAATCGAATCGTCAAAAAGCGATACGATGAGCGGTGGCGGATTTTCTACCCAGAGGGGCACCTAATCGACGCCGACGTTTGACAATCGAAGCTTGCTGCTTACCAACCGGCGTCGTTCAACTCTTTCTCCGCTCTTCGAATCGCTGCTTCCCGCTGACGAGTCGTCGGTCGAGCGGCTTCGACAATTGGAACTTGGCTCGACAATCGTTCAAAGAATCGCTGCAACGCTTCCAAGCTCGTGCAAGTGGTGCCGCCAATCTTGATCGTCTCTAGGCGAACGATTTCGCCAGCGTGGTTCTTTGATCCGCCAACGGACCAGCGATAAAGCGTGCTGACATGAATTCGCTTCCCCCTCTCGATTTCGGAAGTCGTTTCGCTGCTTCTGAAAAGCTGATGACGGTTTCTCCGAATACGTCAATCGACATGCGTTCCTCCTGCAGCAATCGCTGCCTTGGAAGTATCGGGAAGAGTCTTCGGTGCAGCACCGCCGTAATTATGTCGTCGAGTGGGCGAAGAATTGGTGCCGTCCACCGGCAGCGATTGCCGCATTGAGTCAACGGTGATTGGAGTCTCAAAAAGTGGGACCATCAAACCGGACACTTAGAACGTGCAACTTCGCCGAACAATGTTGATGCTTTCGTGTTCGATTCAACGAGTCGGCGTCGTGATTGCAGACTTGTTCAGACGTACTGGATTTGTCCGGATTTTCATCCCTGATGTTGAAAAATCGAAATCTCCCCACTTTCTCCCCACGACTCTCCCTAAATGACGACAACTGACGACGAGTAATACCGGTCAAAAATGACAGACGAACTAGAGCTAAGTCCATGCGAGTCAACGCAATGCACTTCGCCGAAATGAGTTATGTCAAAAATCAATGGCTAAGCTCAAAATCCAGTATGGGCAACCATGTGTGGGTTCAAGTCCCTCCTCCGGTACTGCTGAAACGAAAAGGACTTGCGACGAACGGTCGCAAGTCCTTTTTTGTTTTGCCGTGGTCTGCGATCGCCGCCGTATCGCCTGAGGCGAACCGGTGTTTAACCCGGGGTGGGGCTTATGCGAGCCACGATGACCGTGATGTTGTCCCGGCCTCCGAGCCGATTGGCTTCCGCAACCAGGCGTTCGCACGCTCGTTGCGGATCGTTCTCTTGTTCAAGAATGGAGGCAATCTGTTCTTCGGGAATCATCTCCGTGAGGCCGTCGGAGCAAAGCAGCAGCGTATCGTCGGGATGGAGATCGAGGCTGTGCAATTCGACTTGAACTCCCGGCTTCGGGCCGCCGAGGATATTCGTCACGACATGCCGCCACCGATGCCCGGCCACCTTGCTCCGCTGAAATCATGCCACGACGGGCCATTTCAGCGGGCATCGTATGATCCTGGGTCAACTGCTGCAGCTTCCCGCTCGAATAGAGGTAGCAACGACTATCGCCGGCGTGGGCCACGAACAGTCGCCAGTTGACGGCGAAGGCCATCGTCAGCGTCGTCCCCATCCCTTGCCATTCGGGATGCTTGGCCGTTTCTTCAAAGATGCGAGAGTCGGCCTGACAGAGAGCTTCCTGCAACGCACGTAAGGCACCTTGCTCTTCGCCGGCTTGCAGATTGGAAAATCGCTTGAGCGTATTCAGCAAGAAATCTTCGATGGTCGTCACGCTGAGACCGCTGGCGACTTCTCCGGCTTGGCTTCCGCCCACGCCGTCGGCAACCAGATAAACGTAAGCTCGATGAGAGCTAACGCTCGTTTTGGATTGCGGAAGGTTGGTGTGATGAACACGAAGCGTCCTCGCTAGTTCTGCGATGGCGAAGCAATCCTCGTTGGATTCCCGCTTTTGCCCTCGGTCGCTGAGTCCGAAACTGCGAACGACGAACGGAGGGCGAGGCTCAAAATCGACGGTATCTTCGGTAGCAGGCATGGGATGACCAGACGCTTCAGGAGAAAGCCGAAACCAGCAATCAATTCTATCGATGCGAAATTCGTTTTCCGCTTACATCCGCGCTCGAAATTCTTCATCCTCGATGATTTGCGAGTGTCGCGAATCGGATTGCAAAGCCGTGCTTTTTCAGGCTTTGCCGTCCTTTCGCGTCGGTGCCTCGCTTCTTTCAGCGCGGTGGGCGTCGTCGCGCGAGGCGGTCCTGTGGCCGTCGTAGATTCCCCGTTGCAAGACGCCGGAAATGGCATCGACGAGGCTCCACATTTCTTTGTTGTTGAAGACCTGCATTTTCAGGATCTTCAACCCGCAGAGCAGGCGCAGTTCGTAGACCGAATGCCGGCCGTCGGCGGCGGGAAGCTCTTTCACTTCCCACGTCAACGGATCGGGCGTTCGTTCCCAAATCCATTCAGGCGGGCCGTTTTGGACGATTGTCATGATCACACTCCTCATGAAAACGCCCCGGTAAGAACGCAATCGCCGTGCCGATCCGCAACGGATGAAATGCGGGAAAATGCACCGAACCAGGCAATCTAGACGACGTAGAAAGACGTTCCCGGAGGAACGAGCGTTTACGCGCGGGTCTTACGACGACGTCGGCCCGGCGATTAATGCAGCCGTTCGACGTCGACCGACGAGCCTAGTTCCGCGTCGCCGTATTCGCGATAGATCGCCAAGATTTCGTCGAGGCGCGAGAAAGAACGCGTCGAGCACGTCGGGGTCGAAGTGCGTGCCGCGGCCGTCGCGGAGAATTTCGAAGCATCGATCCAGCGGATACGCCGGCTTGTAAACGCGGTGCGTGCTCAGCGCGTCGAAGACGTCGGCCACGGCCGTGATGCGGCCTTCGAGCGGAATCTCGTTCCCCTTCAGGCCGCGCGGATAGCCGGTGCCGTCCCAGCGTTCGTGATGCGTGATCGGCAATGCTCGCCGCCATCCGCAGCACGGGCGAAACGTATTCGGCAGATGAAGCTCAGCCCCAACTCGCGGATGCGTGCCGACCAAGTCGGCGTTCGAGCCGTCGACGGCGTCGTTGAAAATTCGCGAGCCGAGATCGCAATGCTGTTGCATGATCCGAAACTCGTCGATCGCCAGCGAGCCGGGCTTGCGCAAGATCGCGTCGGGGATGCCGATCTTGCCGACGTCGTGCAGCGGCGCCGCCAACTCCATGCAGCTCGGTCAGCCGCGGATCGAGGCCCAACTGCCGCGAGCCACGACGCCGACGTAGTGGCCGACGCGCACGACGTGCCGGCCCGTCTCGTTATCGCGATACTCGGCGGCTCGGCCGAGGCAGTGAATCAGTTCCAATCGCGACAAGCGCCAACTCGGCGGTCCGTTCGCGAACCACGCGATCCAGCTCGCAGGCCTGTCGTTCGAGTCGTTCTTGATACGAACGGACGGACCACGCGTTGCGAACGCGCGGAATCAGTTCGGTCGGATCGATCGGCTTGATCAGAAAGTCGCCGGCGCCGAGTTCCAGCGCGCGGCGGCGAAGCTCGCGATCGTCGTGCGCCGGTGAGCACGATCGTCGGCACGTGCGACAGCCGTTCGTCGTCGCGTAGTTGTCGCAGCAAATCGATGCCGTCGATTTCCGACAACGTCAGGTCGAGCAGAACGACGTCGGGTCGTTCGCGGCGAAGGAACGGTACGGCATCGTGGGTGTCGGCCGTCCAGGCACAGCGACGAAATCCGGCCTCGGTCAGCAGATGGGCGATTTCGGCGGCATTCAGCGGCTCATCGTCGACGACGGCGATCTTCGGCGAAGTCGACTCACGTTCGTCCGTCGACGGACTTGGTTCTTCATGTCGACTGACGAGCGAATGCCAACGCTCGAGCGCCGCGGCGACGCCGTCGGCGACCGACGGGCGCGATGCAGGCGCATCGGTAAACGACACTTCGATTTCCGCCGCCTCGAAGACCATGCCAACCCTTAAAAGTCGCATCGCCGATCGGGCCGACGAATGGTCCGATGCACGCTGCAAATCTGCTTCCCACAACTTTAGATTGCAAAACGGCGCGAGAAACGAAAAATGAGCGAATTGGCGCAGAGGAAAAGACCGCTTGTGCCGCCGTGTTTCGGCAGAGCGATTCGCACGATCTATACAAACGGACTCGGAACCGCCGGCAGAATGCTTACGAGGCGTCGGTCGTGACCGTCATCGGACGTTACGAGCCGCCTTCGGCCTGACGGCGGTGTAGCTCGGCATGGGCCCGTTCTTCGGCCGGCCGATTGTCGTGGCCTCGCTCGTGCGACAGTTCGATGCGATCGACGAACTTCACGTTCGCGCATTCATCGACGTCGTGCGTATGGCAGGCGGCGAAATCGGGAATGAAGAAACGAAACGGACCGCCGACTTCAGCGGGCAACGGCTCGCCGACAAGTCGATAGAAGACGATCGCCCGCTCGCGCACGGCCTCGAGCGGGATGCTGGCGTGAAAGTCGTCGGTCGAGGCATGCAACGTCAGCCACGCGGCCCCCGGCTTCACGCCGACGCTCGACAGCAACCCCGATAAGCGAACGGCGTCGCCGGCCCGTTTGGGGTCGAGCTTACTCACGTCGACGACCTGATGTTCGTCGGCTAGCGCGGCGAGATCGGCGAACGAGAATTGTCGCGGTCGTTCGACGTCGCCGTCGATCGTCAAGAAGTCGGTCATGCGAAATCACTTCGGAACCGGAGCCACGGGAATCGCTTGAATATAGCATGAACTACGTGTCGTCGCCGACGACGCGGAGTCATAGCCATTTCTCCGTCGTGGAAAGCGATCGGTCGTCGACGGCCGATTGCAGCGCGGCCGCCGAGTCGCGGCGGAACCGTTCTTGCATGCGTCGCGCCAGCGGATAAGCGGCCCATACCAGCGGATGCCGGGGTCGCGAGAAGGCTGCGAGGTCGTACCACACCGAACCGTCGGGAAGTTGTTCGACGAGAAACCGTTCTTCGCCCCGCTCGACGTGCGATCGGCAGCGTGCCGTAGGCGAACCCGCGACGACGACCCCGCTCGTCATGCTCATCGACGACGTAAACGACCCGCGCGGCATTGGCCCACCAGAGGCCGCCGCAACGCGCGGCGATCGCCAACACGTCCCCTTCCGCAAGCGGCCGCGGCGGCAATGCCGCGCGGAACCAGCCGGTCGGAAACATGCGGCCTACGAGCACGGCGTCGGCCGCGGATTCGAACGCCGTCGTCGCCGCTCGCCGAGGCGCGTGCGTCGACGATCAAACCTGAATCCGCGCGGCGGCGACGTGAACGACGGCCCGTCGATCTCACGCGTCGTTCCGACGCCGGGATAATTCAACCGACTCGGACTGCAGCGAGCTCGACCAGGCGCGCAGTTCTCCGCGGTCGGCTGTCGTGATTCGTAACATGATGGTTCAGCTCGGTAAGGCCTACGACTTCGCCGCGGCTCGCATCGCGCCCGATGCCGCAAATACGATCGCCAGACCTGCACAAGGGCGACGGCCATGACGAAGACGATGACCGCCATGGTCCAATCGACCCGCAACGCGGCCTCCGTCGCTACCTTACCCGGAATGTCGGTGACGAGCTTAACCGTGCCGTTCGATAAACGGTTCGGGATTGGACAGAAAGGCCGTCAGCGCGGCCGCCACGGTAAGCGCGCCCTTGTTGTTCCAAACGAAATTGGCCGCGCGATCGCCGTACTTCGCAATCGACTCCGAGCACTTCGTCGATGCGACCGATGGCCTTCAATTCGCCCGTCGGCCGCCATGATGCCCAGCCGACGTCCCGCCTCGGGCTCGACGGCCTTCAGCGCGGCGACGCCCGACTTGCCGAACTGCTCGACGACCGGCTGCGGCGACTCCTTTGTGCTTCACCAAGCACCTCGGCCGCGTCGTCGCCGTAGCGAGCTCGCCAGCTCGAGACCCTTCGGACTTTTGGCGACCCACTCGACGCCGTCGGCGCCGTACTTCGCCATCGCCTTCACGGCCGTGCCGCTTTGTTCGCCCGCCTCGGCGGCGACCTTGATCGCTTTCGGTCCGACGTTCTTCACGGCCGCCAGCGCGTCGTCGCCGTGCTTCACGGCGAGCGATTCAATTTGCTTCGCGAGTTGCTCGGTTCCTTCCTCGGCCGCTTCGATGCCGAATTTCTTCAGCACGAACTCCGTCGTCTCGCGGACGGCGGCCGTCTTGACGTCGCCCCGCGAAACGTCGGCGACGAACAGCGAACTTGCAACGACGACGACCAGGATGAATCGTTTCATGGTTCGGCTCCGTATTTCTTGGCGGCTTCGCGAGCGGCGGCGGCTCGTTCGTCGGCGTTCGGCGAATCGAGCGACGGCGCGGCCGAACCGGTGGAGCCGGTCGACTTTTGCTCGCCGCTGCAACCGACGCAGAACGCGACGAGGCAACACATCACAAATGAAATCCAACCGCGACGGTTTCGTTCATCCGACGTCTCCCGTAAAGATCAATCGACGGAGCGCTTCGCGACGCAACGCGTTGCGGGCCTTTTGCAGTTCGGAAAGTTCGCGACGCAGCCCGAGGCTGCCGCTCCGTTCGATCGCGGCCGCCGCCTTGCGACACTCTTCGCGAACGACCGCGTCGGGATCGTCGCGCATCAATCCGCAGCAGCTTCGCGTAGGTCGACACGGCTTCCGGATCGCCGTCGATGAGCATCGATCGCACCTGATCGAGCACCGAGTTGACACGCTCGGCGACGCGCTCTTCGGGATCGTAGCCGGCCGCTTTGACGACCTTCGTCAGCGCGACGTCGACCACGACGGCCGCCACGAGACCGACGCCGAACGTCGCCCAACTCGACGCCGCACCGACGCCCAGGATGCCCGCCGATACGCCGAGTCGCGCGGCGACGGCCGTCGCGACGCGCACGGCGATCTGCGCCGCGACTTCGCCGCCGACGAGCGAGGCCGTCGTCATCGACACGCCGACCGACACGTCGCGCGACACTTCGCCCGCGACGGAGTTGATCATGCGATTGAATTCCGCTCGCAGCGCGGCATCCGTCGGCGGCAACTTCGGAGCGCCGGCAACCGCGAGATCGCCGTCGCTCAGATCGGCGCGAACGTCGACCAACAATTGCGACTCCAAACCGTCGAGCCGACTCACGTACTCCGCGACGACCGACTCCAACGTTCGCCGCAAGTCGTCGGGCGAGAAGACGTGCTGCTGAAAACGCTCGTCGAGGTAGCGAAAATGAGCGTCGTCTTCGGCCGTCGGCAGTTTGCTTTTCACGAACTTCCACTTGCCCGACAGCGACAAGACTTCTTTGGCGAAGGCCGGCACGCCGGCTCGTCGCTCGCGAAAGAAGTCGTCGAGTTCGGACAGCTTTTCGACGATGGCCGACTCGGCGAGGCGATCGGTCTCGTCGAGTCGCGGGGCGATCTTGTCCCACGCACGTTCGCGCCATGCCTGCAATTCGATCGGCGACAACTTCGGCGGCGCGACGACTGTCGGAGTCGTTCGACGCGGAGTCGACGACGCTCGGCGAAGATTCGTTCGTCGCGAAATAGAATCGCGCAGCCCACGCGACCGCGGCGACGACGAAGATCGCGACCGTCCAGCCGACGGCCCAGCTGAGCGTCGGCTCGCGATTCTTGTCATCGCGCGGTTCGCGGTCATGTCGCAAGTATACCGCGCTGCCCGACTAGGCGGCGCGACGAAGCGCGGTGGCCGCGGATTTCCCGCGTCGCACGCCTTCCCAACAGTCGAATAATCCGGCCGTGCGAGCATGCGGGCCGGCCGGCAACGACCCATGTCGCACCGTCGTCGCAATGCTCGGCCAGCCAGGCGACGACGCGATCCGGATCGAACCAACGTTCCCAAGGTCGATGCTCGGACAGGGTCGAAATCGTTCGACCTTGTCGATGATCAGCACGCGACCGCCGGGCCGCACGACGCGGCACAAGCTCGGCGACCGCGCGTCGCGGCACGAGACTGTGTTCCAACGCTTCGACGCAGATCGCGGCATCGAACGATCGCGTCGACCGAAGGAAGTCGCAACAGGTTGCCCTCGAACCGCGCGACTCGTGCTCGGCAACTTGACGCAACAACGACGGCGACGGATCGATGCCCGTCGTTCGCAGTTGCGGGAACGTTCGCGCGAGATGATCGAGATAGCGACCGCCGCCGCAGCCGACGTCGACCAGTTCGGCGCCGCGCGGAAGTTCTGCCGCCAATTCGGCGACGACGCGCAGGCGGCCGTCGTCGTCGGCCAGCGGTTCGCAAAGATCGGCCGGCGCATCGGCGAACGCCGCGCTCGACCTGCGCCAACGAGGCGTCGAGTGCGAACTTCATGGTCCACGCCGAAGGGCTGAACGGGAAAGTAGGCCGCGCTCGCGTCCCCAGCTTCCGTTCCATGCGCCGTCGAGACGTCTGTCGCGTCGCCAAGCAAGCGACGGCCCGATCGCCCGCGTCGTTCAACCCGCAGCGGAACCAAAGCGTCGCCAGGTGAGCGAGGCCGGCCGACGACGTCCAGCCATGTTCGACGTCGGCCGCCACGGAGCCGTCGCGCCGTTGTCGCGTCGCCGCTTGTTTGAGGAACTGCCGCGCCGCCGCTCCGCGCGCGGCTCGATCGTCTGCAAGATCGAGCAATGCTTCGATGCCGTGCAGTTGCACGTGCAGCGACGCCGACGGTTGCGCGACGTCGGTCGTTCGTAGAACGAGATCGACCGCGCGACGCAACGGCGATGCGGTGACGATCGGCTTGTTCCGGCTCGGCCGTTTCGACGACCGTCGCCAGGCCTGCCAGCCGAACGGCGGCCGGTGCCCAACGTTCGAACGATCCGCCTGCATCCGGGAACCCGAATCGCACCGTCGGCGCCGATTTGCGAAGCGAGATAATCGCAGGCGCGGCGTCGCGGCGGTTGCCGCACCTTCGATTCCCGCGGCTTCCAAGCACCGCGAACGCTCGCGCCGCTTGGGCCGTGTTGAACAGCGACGGATGCGCGAGCCCGGCGTCGGGCAACGAGCCGTCGGAGCGTTGCAGCTTGACGAGGCGCTCGCATCCAATCGAGCGCGGCATCGTCGCAACCGAGCGACCACACCGTCGGAATCGCGGCGGCCGTCAGGCCCGGACAGGCCGCGCCGCCGACGGTCGGCGCGAGGCCGCGGCTCGTCGCATGATTCAACAGCCACTGGAGGGCCGTTTCGGCGAGCGGCGGTCGTTCGCCGCCCGTCGCCGTTTGCCACCAACGGCGAGCCCGCCGTCGCAGCGCGCCGGGGCGCGAGCGATCCACGAAGGCAGCACGTCGTGCCGTCGGCGGCATGGTCGTCTCCCTAGCGGATCGTGGTGTCGTCGCGTCGCGCGGTTTCCGCAACGTCCGGCGGAAGTGCGACGACGATCTCCCCCTTCGTTCGCAAGAATCGACGATAGCGGGCCACGACTTCCGGCGGTCTGCCGAGGGCCGCGGCGAGGTCTTCAAGATGCTCGCTCGCGCGTGACGATGCAGGCGTCCGGCATCTCGGCGAGCTTCGCTTGCAGTTGTTCGGCCGTGTCGACGACCGGCACTTCCGCGCGAGCGTAGAAGGCGAGCGTCGGTTCGAAATGACGGAAGCCGATGATCGCGCGCGTCGTCGCCGTAGCTGTTCCCGCGCCTCGGCCATGACGGCCGGACTCGTGGCGTGCCGCGAGACGCGACGCTCCGCCTCCGGCGACGAGCGACGTGACGAAGACGACCGCCGTCGCGGCGAAGATCGGCGGAACGAGCGCAGGCCGATGTCGCAACGACCAGAGCGACGCACCGCCGCCGACGATCAACGACACGCCGACGATGCCGAGCCATTCGTCGCCCGGCAGCAGAGTACCACGCGACGATCGGCAGCGCGATGACCAACACCGCGCCGACGATCAGCGGCGAAACGAGCGCCGTGCGAAACCAAAACTTCGGCACGGTCGCCGGACGCTGCAGCCATTCGTCGATCAGCACGCCCGTGATGACGGCCAAGGCCGGATAGCACGGCAGCACGTAGCTCGGCAGCTTCGTGCCGGCCAGCGAGAAGAACGTGAGGTACAGCCCGGCCCAACAGGCGACGAACGTGTCGGCCTCGCGGGTCGCGGCGCCGTCGGTCGAGGCCAAACGCCGCGCAAGCCGATCGACGGCCAGCGGCAGGAAGCACGACCACGGAAAGAAGCCGAGCATCACGGCGACGACGTAGTAGAAGATCGAGCCGCTGTGTCCTTCCATCGCCGCGGTGAAACGGCCGACGTTGTGTTTGCCCAGGAAGCCGACGAGCCAGGCGCCGTCGGTTCGCACGCCGACGAGCACGTACCACGGCAACGCGACGACGACCGACGACGAGCAGCAGCGTGAAGCGGTCGCAGCGACCAGATGGTTTCGACGAGGCGGCGCGGCGCGAGCGTCGCGGCGATCGTTCGCGCGGCCTGTTTCAAACGGCCCAGCCAGCGTTGCGTCATTCAGCGTCGTGCTCGCGTGCTCGCGACGGCCGCTTGTTGGCGTCGACAAAGCAAGAACAGTCCCAAGATGCCGCCCGGCAGGACGACGCCGACCGGGCCTTTCGCCAGCACGGCCAGGCCCATCGCGGCGTACATCGCGACGTAGCCGCCGCGTCCCAGCACGCCCTGCGTCACGCCGCCGAAGCGAACGAACAGGAACAGCGTCAGCGTCGTGCAGAAGATCAGCGTCGAGTCGGGCGTCGCCGCGCGTCCGCTGACGGCGAACATCAGGCAGCTGGCCATCGCCAAGCCCGACTAGAGGCCGACCGTCGGGCGATACAGACGTCGGCCGAGTTGATACGTCAGCAAGCGACGTGCCGACGGCGAGCGCCGCCGACCAGAATCGGGCTCCGAATTCGCTGACGCCGAACACGTCGTACGACGTGAGCATCAGCCAGTAGAGCAGGATCGGCTTGTCGGTTCGCAGTTGGTAGTTGAACTGCGGCACGACCCAATTGCCGGCCTCGAGCATCTCGCGGGCACACTCGGCGTTCTTCGGTTCGTCTTCGTCCCAGAGATACGGACCGCCGAGCCAAGTGAAAAAGACGACGATCGCCGCGAGAGCGACGGTGAATTGTCGACGAGTTTCCAAGCGCATGCCGATATCTTCCTTGAGCGGAGCGGCGACGTCCGTGTCGGCGCGAAGCTCGGCAGTGGCCGAGCCGCGGACAATCGTAAGGGTCCGAACCTCATGGAACAACGCGAGTTCACGACGCCGGCAAACTGCGACTTGCCGAGCAACGCCACATTGCCGCGAGCAATGCCGGCGGCACCCGCTCTTGGTCTCGACGGCAAACCTAGCTACATTCTCGCACCCTACTCGCTCAGGCGGAGCAGCCCCCGTTCATGGCTTACGCAGATCGACAACGACCGGACGACTCGCGCTGCCCGCGCCGCGAACGCCGTCGCTTGGTCGATTCCGCCGGTGAACGTGCGGGGCGTCGTTCCGATTCCGTTGACCTTCTTCTTGCTGGCGGCCATCGCCGTCGCGACGATCGACGCTCCGTTGGCTCGCGCGAAGTTGCACGGCGTCTTGCCGGCGGGCCTTCATCGCGGTGTTCGATCGGATCGAAACGTTCGGTCACGCCGTGGGCGTCGCGGTCATTCTGATCGCGGTGTGGGTGCTCGATCCGGCCCATCGTCGTTGCCTGCCGCGACTGATCGCGGCGGCGTTCGGCACCGGCCTGGCGGCGAACGTCGTGAAGTTGCTCGTCGCCCGGCGGCGACCGTTTGCCTGGGTCGATCCGATGGGGAACACCTTGCCGAGCCAGTTCGTCGAGTGGTTTCCGCTCGGATTGAACTCCAGCGCCGAGCAAAGTTTTCCGTCGGCGCACACGGCCTCGGCCGTCGGGTTGGCGTTGGGCTTGTCGGCTTTGTATCCGCACGGTCGAGCGTCTGTTTCTGACGATCGCGGCGATGGTCGCCATGCAGCGAACGGTCTTCTGCGCCCATTACGCCAGCGACGTTCTCGCCGGCGCCGGATTGGCGTGGCTGTTCGTTCTCGGCCTGTTTCGCATACCGGCGGTCGATCGCCGATTCCGTCGTATCGAACGGTCGAAGCCGGCCGGAACCGCGCAATTCATAGCATTTCTCGCGCCGCGTAACGGCGAATCGTTTTTCATCGACCAGCGTCGGTGAACTCCCGCTTGCGAAGCTGCATGTGGGCGAAGTTACTCTGGAATTCTTTACGCCGTACCGATCCCGCGTTTGCCGATGAGTCTCGACTACCGCCACCGAAGCCCGAACGTCCCGCCACCGCCGCCAAACCGGGACGCCATTGGTCGCCCCGGATGTGGATCGGCATGAGCTTCTCCACTTGGATCGGCGTTGCTCATTCGCAATCGTTTTCGCATCAGTCCGCGGCACTGGCGCGAAAACGATTTCCATCACGCTGATCGCGCTGGGTAATTCGTTTTGGTGGGCCGTTGAGCAGTTGCTGTTCGGCCGCGCCATTCGGCGAACCGTCGTTGATCCGCAGCCGCTCATCATTCTCGGTCACTGGCGGTCCGGCACCACTTGGCTGCACGAACTGCTCGGCCTCGACCGGCGGTTCACTTCGCCGAGCACGTATCAGGCGATGTCGCCGAACCACTTCTTGGTGACGAAGTGGTGGGTCACCGGCTGTTCTTCTGGCTCATGCCTGCGCGGCGGCCGATGGACAACATGCCGATGGGTTGGGACCGTCCGCAGGAAGACGAGTTCGCGATGGCCAATCTCGGCGAACCGTCGTCGTACCTCACGATCGCGTTTCCGAACAACGGCCCGGTGTTCCGAAGAGTATCTGACGCTCGACGTGCCGCCGGCCGCGCTCAAGCGTTGGAAGTACGACGCTGCTCTCACTTCTTGCAGAAGGTGACCTACGCCGACCCGAAGCGATTGATCATCAAGTCGCCGCCGCACACGGCGCGGGTCCGCACGCTGTTGGAAATGTTTCCCGCAGGCCCGGTTCGTCCACATCGTTCGCGACCCGTACGTGCTCTACGCGTCGAGCTGCAATCTCTGGAAGCGGCTCTACGACGCCCACGGCATGCAGGTACCTAACTATCAAGGCATCGAGCAGTACGTGCTCGACACGTTCGTGCAACTCGACGAAGCCTTCGAACGCGATCGCAAGTTGATCCCGCCCGGCCGATTGTTCGAGATCAAGTACGAGGACCTCGTTCAAGATCCGGTCGCGCGGCTCGCCGAAATCTATCGAACATCTCAATCTGGGCGACTTCCAAGTCGTCCGAGCCGAGGTCGAGCGGTTCGTCGCCGAAGCGGCCGACTATCAGACGAACCGCTATTCAATCACCGACGAAGATCGCCGAATCGTCGCCCGCCGCTGGTCCGGCTACCTCGAACGCCACGGCTACGAGACCGCGTAGGGCATTTCTAGAGGTTTGACGGCGACGGTTTGACGCCGCTGAGCGGGTGCTTGGTTACGGCGTCCCAGGCGAGTTCTTGAAGCAGGCGATTCAAAGCGTCGGCGGTCTCGCCGACGCCGAGCGCCTTGGGGGTCGGCAGGCCGATGGGGCTGCGGCGATAGATCACGGCGAAATGACAGTAGGCGTCGAGCACCATGATCTGCTGCCGCGCGTGCCCTAACTCATCGCGGAACAGAGCGCTTTGTCTCGCGATGCCCGGCACTTGGCGATTGATTACCTTTTCACGAAGCCCGAGCACGGCCTGGCCAACCGGCACGACGAACACGGCCTGCTTGCCGATCTTTTTGTTCAGCTCACGGACATGATCGTCCATGCTCTGAAAGTACCCGGCATGCAACCGGCGGAGTTCTTCGATTGTCTTCGAATCGCGATCGACGGGCTTTGGATTCCGGATCGGCTCCAAGATCGTCGGATCGTCGTACGGGACCCAGAATTCCTGCACGGTAACGCGCAGGGCGGGATTGTGCTTCAGCCCCAACTTCGCGAGTTTCTCAATCCCGTCGTCGGGGAGATAGATCGGCGACAAGTTCAGCACGTCGACTTCGCCGGAGATCAACGCGGGCTTCACCGTGTTTCGCTCGTCCGCGAGTTTCCAATGCTGCCAGACATGTGATCCGCCGAGCGACTGCAGTCCGGCTCGGATATGCCCATCGATTTTCGCCTCCGCCGCAATCTCTTCGAGAATCGGGGGCATGAACATCAACAAACTATGCCCCGCGGTGAACACACGTTGCCCGGCGATGGGTGGTTTTGCATCGTCGGCGCGAACAAACGTCGTCGGCAGCGCAACGGCGGCGCAGATCACGACGAGGACGGTGCGACGAAACCAAAGGTACGACGGGCTTGCTAAGACAGGCATGAAAAATCTCTCGCCAAGGCGCTAAGACGCAAAGGTGAAAGACGCATTCTAATCGTGTACTTAGCGACTCTGCGACTTGGCGAGGGGCAATTCTGCCGTATTATTACGCCGCGCCGCGTTCGGGCATCGTCTTGCCCTTGAGCTGGTAGACGTACGCCATGATCTCGGCGACGGCGCGAGTAGAGCGCGCCGGGGATCGGGTGGCCGACGTCGACGTCTTTGTAGAGCGCCTGCGCGAGCGGCTTCTTCTCGATGATCGGGATGCCGTGCTCCAGCGCGAGTTGGCGAATGCGGGCGGCCAGCACGCCCGCCCCTTTCGCCAGCACGACCGGCGCGGCCATCGCTGCGGGATCGTATTGCAGCGCGACGGCCAACTCCGTCGGGTTCGTGACGACGACGTCGGCCTTCGGCACGGTCGACTTCAAGCGATTCTTCACGAGCTCGCCGCTGCACCTGCCGGCGGCGCGCAATGATCTGCGGATCGCCCTGCATGTTCTTCATTTCTTCGCGAATTTCTTGCGTCGTCATCTTCAGGTCTTGCTCGTGCTTCCACCATTGGAAGCCGAAATCGAACAGCGCAAGATCGCGAGCAGGGCCGAGGCGATCTTGAACGTCGTCCAGAAGAGCGTCGTCAAGATGAAGACGGCCAACTGCGGCACGCTCGAAGGCCGACAGGGCGAGGATGTCGTCGACTTGTCCGCGAGGTCGTGGTAGGCGATCGTCGACGACGAGCACGATCTTCACCATGCCGAAGCCGAGCTTGCACGAGGTTCTGCATCGAGAAGATGCCGCGCGAACGCCGTCAGAACGTTGAGCGCGATTCAGGTCGGGCATCAGCTTCTCGGGCAAGAAACAGCAGGCCGAACTGCAGCAGGTTCGCTGCGACGGCGATGAGGACGACGAGCCCGAGGAACGGGACCATCGGCCGCGCGAGGTCGCGCGAGCACGCCGCGGAGCTGCGCGACGACGGTCGACGGATCGGTGCGAATCAGCCACGCGTCGCCGCCGAGTTGCCGGGCCGCGAAGCCGCCGAGGAAGTCGACGAGCACGTTCCACCAGGCGTAGAGCAGCGCCGAGACCGCCGACGAGCACCACGGCGGCGGCGAGGTCTTGACTGCGCGATCTCTCCCTGCTCGCGCGCCTCTTGGCGGCGATGCGGCGTCGCGTCCTGCGTCTTGTCGCCGTCCTGCTCGGCCATGGTACGGTTGCGCGGTGTGAGAGGCGGACGTGAGCGAACGTTTCCAGCAACCGCTTCGATCGTCGGTTCGAGACGGTCTTGCAACAGCCACGCGGCGCCGCCGAAGCGAGACGCGACAGGACGCCGAACGTGACGAGGGCGTTGAAGCCGAAGCCGAGCGCGAGCATGTTCAATTGCGGCAGGCTGCGGCTGACCAGGCCGAGCACGATCGTCGCCAACAGCAAGGCGACGGTCGGCCGGTGCCGCCGCACGGAGGCCGAGTTCGAAAACTTTCGCGTGAGCAGATTCACGAGCAATCGTCTCGATGCCGGCGGGGAACGACGGCCGTGCCGGGCGGAATGGCGGAGAACGTATCGAGCAGCCCGCCGAGCAGCAGGCGATGCCCGCCGATGAGCGACGTAGACCGCGAGCGTGACCAGGTACAGCAAGTGCGAGAAGAGCGGAATGCTGTCGTTCGAAGCCCGGGTTGAAGACGTCGCCGAGCGACATGCCGCTGAGCTGGCCGATGACTGCCGCCGGTGAGTTGAAAGGCCGAGAAGAAGATCGATGACGCCGAGCCCGAGCACGAGGCCGATCAGCAGTCTCGGCGGCGAGCATGAGCGAGAAGTCGATCAGCGAGTCGGGCAGCACGGGCATGGTCGCGGCTTGCACCGGCGCGACGATCAGCGCCAGCGCAAAGGCGAGCAGCGCGCGGACGGTCGGCGGAACTTCGTTCGTGCCGAAGATCGGCGCCAACGAGCACGATGCCCGAGGTGCGCACCAGCACGAGCGTGAGCAGCAGCGACGTAGCTGGTGCCGAGGTGCGAGCATGAAGAAGGGGTCAGGGGCCAGGGGTCAGGGGTCAGAGTCAGACGTTGCTTGCTGACCCTGTCCCCTGGCCACTGACCCCTCGCTTTCACAGGTTCTTCGGAATTTCGGTGAACAGGTCGATCGAGTAGTCGGACATTTGCGTGAGCAGCCAGGGGAGCGAGACGGCCAGCACGAGGAACATCGCCAACGAGCTTCGGCACGAACGCGACCGTTTGTTCCTGCACCTGCGTGAGCGCTTGCAGCAAACCGACGAGCAAGCCGACGACCAGGCCCGCCAGCAGCGCCGGGGCCGAGAGGAGCAACGTGATGCAGGATCGCGTTGCGAGCCGAGATCGACGGCGTCTTGAGGATCCATGGTGAGGGCAGTTGACGGAGGTCAGTTGACAGAAGTGTCAGGCAGGTGCAGTGTTCGTCTTCCGACTGTCAACTGGCTACTGCGCACGTGAGCTACTCGTCCGTCACGTAAACGCTTGAAAGCTTTCCATCAGCATGCCGACGATCAGGTGCCAGCCGTCGACCAGCACGAACAGCAGCAGCTTGAACGGCAGCGAGATCAGCACCGGCGGCAGCATCATCATGCCCATCGCGATCAGCACGCTGGAGACGACCATGTCGAGGATCAAGAAACGGCAGATAGATCTGAAAGCCGATCAGGAACGCCGTCTTCAGCTCGCTGAGCATGAAGGCCGGCAGCAGGGCCGTGAGCGGCACGTCGTCGTAGGTCTCCGGCTGCGTTTCCGGTGCGGCGTAGTCGCAGGAACAGCCAGACGTCGTCGCTGTTGCCGCAGCGTTCGATCTGCATGCTCATGAAGCGGCGAATCGGCGCGACGCCGCGCGTCCAGGCTTGTTGCAGGCTGATCTGGTGGTTCGTGTACGGCACGACGCGCGTCGTCGTAGGCTTGCTTCCACACCGGCGTCATGACGGCCAGCGTGATGAACAGCGCCGAGCGACGTGAGCACCTGGTTCGGCGGCAATTGCTGCGTGCCGAGCGCTTGCCGCAACAGGCCGAGCACGACGAGCACGCGCACGAAGCAGGTCGTCATCAGCAGCACGGCCGGCGCGAGGCTGAGCACCGTCAGCAGCAGCATCACCTGCAAGGCCGACGTCAGACCTTCGGGACTCGTCCACTGTTTGCGGCCGCCGAGCAGCTCGGGCGAGAGCGCGAGCCTGCGCCGGACTGTTCGACGACCTTCCTGCGCCGAAGGCCGACGTCGGTCGCAGACGAATGCGAACGGCGACGAGCGACCGCGGCGACGCATGCAGCGACGACGGACGAAGTCGTTAAACATCGTCGACCTCCTCGCGCGTGCGGCGGCGATCGACGACGTTCGCGCGGCGGCTTCTCGCGGAAGAACTGGTCGACGACGCCGCGGAACGACGTCGTCGCGCTGTGCGGATCGGCCTGGCCGCACAGGCCGGCGAGGCGATCGACTTCGACGCGGATCGGTGATTTCGACGAGCGTTTCGTCGGCGCCGCCGTTGAGAAGCTGACGAGCACGATCTTGTTGCCGACGCGGATCAGCTGTCCTTGGCGACGGCCGGGCAACGGCAATGCGACCGAGCGACTTCGACCGCTTCCTTCGGCAGCATCGCGCGCTGGCTTGGGCATGCCGCGACGCAGCAGCGCGACGACGGCGAGGAACAAGCCGAGCACGACGCCGAGCGCCGGCGAGCATCGTGCCGAAGCCGCGACGCCGCCGCCGCTCTTGCGGTCGCGACGGCATCGCTGCCCGGCGGCGCCGGGCAATTGCAGCGGCTTCGTCTGGCGCGAGCTTCGGGCGGCGAGAGCGGAACGGTCTGTTGCGACGGAGCGTCGGTGCGGAGCGTCGCCGGGTTGCGGCGTCGGCGACGAGGTGCCGGCGGCGGCGTCGTCGTCGGAACGACGGCCGGGCGTCGGCGGTGCGACGACGGCAGCTTGCGCCGAGCGCCGACGATCGCGCAGCGCGACGAGCGACGCCGAACGAGCGGCGACGATCGAGCGACCAACGACTGCATCAGCGGCGAATCCCTTCGCAACGTGCGCGGCGACCGGTTAACCGGCGGCGGCCTGTTCGCTGCTGATCAGTTCGGCGACGCGGACGCAGAAGTTGTCGTTCAGCACGAGCACTTCGCCGCGGGCGATGAGTCGGCCGTTGACGTAGATGTCGACCGGATCGCCGGCCAGCTTATCGAGCGGCACGACCGAGCCTTTGCGGAGCTTCAGCACGTCTTCGAGATACATGTGCGTGCGGCCGAGCTCGATCTTCAGATCGAGTTCGACGTCGCGGATCAGTTCGATCGTCGCGACTTCGGTCGAGGCCGGCGCGCCGGTGAAGTCTTCGAACTTGAACGGTGCTGACGCCCGGCGGAAGCTCGGTCGACGGCGTTGTTCTGCGCCGACGCCAAGGCCCGTTCGGCCTGGCTGAGCAGCAGTTCGATATCGTCGGCGGCGATCGGCGATTCGAACGACGACGAGGCGACGGCGGCCGTGGGCCGCGAGCATCGGCGGGCGGAATCGTTCGCGACGCGGGCCGCGGCTTGCGCCGCTTGCGAGGCGGCCATCAGCGCTTCGATGTCGGCTTGCGAGAGCGCGCTGCCGACGTCGTCCGCCGGCTGTCGGCGGCGCCGAAGCGGAGATGCGGCGGAGCCGGCTTGCGCTTCGCGACTTTGTCGCAGCAGCTCTTCGATCTCGTTCTGACTGATTTGGTTCGATTCGTCGCCGGCCATCGGAATCCATTCCTCGCGGCGTCGGGCGCGACGTTCGGCAAGGCCATGCGAAGCCGGACGCGGCCGACAGTCGCCGAGCACGATCGAGGATGGCGCCCTCCTAGCGCCGCCGAGACGTCGACCGTACCGTTATTGTTCCAAGAACGTGAACTCGGAAAACACCACTCCTTCCAGCAGCGGTTTTCCGAGCGCCTTGTTAGTTGTCTCTAATATCTTGCGTTTGATCAAGCCCAATGCCGGGTCGGTGAGGTCGTTCATGTCGGCGCTGCGAATGATGCTCATCACGTTGTCGCGGACCCGATTCTTCTTCGGCTTCGTACAAGCGTCTTGAAGTCCTCGGCTTTGTCGTGCCTGCACCATGCCGTACAGATGGAACTCGATGCGGAGCGTGATGCTCGATGCCGGCTGAAACGACGTGATCTTGTATTGCTCGAGGTCGACTTCTTCCAGTTCGGGCTCTTTGGCTCCGTGGTGATCGTCTTCGGGCTCCGGGGCGTGGGCTTCGAGCGCCAGCTTGCGCGGCCGCGGCGGCATCGTCGACCGACGGCATGAGCATGTACGCCGCGAGCCCCTTCGCCGGAGACGACGGCGATGACGATCACCGCCGGCAACAGCTTCGACAGCAAGCCCCCTTTGGCGCCGCCGGCATTGGCCGCGGCGCCCTTATCGTGTTCGTGACCCATGGGAGATGTCGGGAAGTACTGGAGTGTTGGAGTAACGGAGCGAGGAAACGTCCGAGTCACGGGACGCGATGGCTTCGACCCATCACGCCACTACTCCATCAGCTCCACTCCTTGTCGGTCGAACTCTACCTTGCAGTTTCGGCGGCGGGCGGCGGCGAACTCGCGGCCGTCGTTCGGACCCGCAAATTCGTCAAGCAAGAACACTTCGACCCGCGAATTCTCGCGTCTCCGCAGCGGTTCGTCGCCGACGTACGCCGGTTCGTTGCCGCCGGCGACGCTCAAGCCGCAGCCGTTTGGCGTCGATCCCCGCCGCGACCAGCAGGCGCTCGACTTCGCGGCAGCGGGCAAACGCCAGTTCCCAGTGATCGCTTGAACGGCGCTCCCTTCGGGCAGCGGGCGGCGCGTCGTGTGGCCGCGAATTTCGATCGTTGCACCTTACCGTGCAAACTGCTCGGCCAGGCGCGAAGTTCGTTCTCGTTCGGCGTCGCCGAGCGTCGGCGGAGTCTTCGTCGAACGACACCGCGCCGCCGACGACCGGCATGCCGTCCGGTGCCGAGCGATCGCACCATGCGCGTTCGGCGCCGAGCGGCGCGTCGATCTGCGCACCGCGATGCGTTTCGAGCCCGCTCGGCCGTCGGCGAGTCGTGACCGAACTGACTGCTGCATCGCTTCGACCGCCTGCACCACGCGGCCTTCGCTCTTGCAGCTCGCTCATCGACACGAGCATCACGAAGAACGTCAGCAACAGCGACATCAGGTCGCCGTACGTGAGCAACCACTCGGGCACGCTCGGCGGCGGCGGATCTTCGTGAAGAGAGTTCATCGGACGCCTTTCGCGGCGGCAGTCGTCGGTCTTAGGCGGCGCAAGTTGCGTACCGCGCGATCGCCCGCGCGGCACGAACATGCCGCAGCTTCTGCCGGACCAATCGCGGATTGTCGCCCGATTGAATCGCCAAGATGCCCTGGACGATCGATCTCCATCGCCGATCAGTTCTTGCTTATTGAGGAAGCTGCAGCTTCTCGGCGCACGGCAGGAAGACGGCGTCGGCCAGCAGCGCGCCGTAGAGCGTCGTCAACAGCGCGACGGCCATGCCGGGCCCGATCGCGTCGGGGTCGCTCATGTTGCCGAGCATCATCACCAGCCCGAGCAGCGTGCCGATCATGCCGAAGGCCGGCGCGTAACTGACCGAGCTGGTCGAGCAGCCCTTTTGCCGACAGCGTGCCGCGCGCGCGACGGCTTGCATCTCGGTTCGCAGCACGTCTTCGATGATCTCCGGACGCGTGCCGTCGACGGCCATCTGCACGCCGAGCATCAGGAACGGCGGATCGTCGCTCGCGGCGAGTCGAGCTTCGAGCGCCAGCAGCCCGTCGCGGCGGGCGGTTTCGGCCAAGAGCACGAGCGTGTCGACGATCTGCGGCGACGTTCGGCGGACGATTGAAGAAGGCCTTGCGGCATGGCGCGGCCGAGGCCGCGAAACGTTTGCAACGGAAAGCAAATCAGCACCGCCGCCGAGCGTGCCGCCGAAGACGCACGCGAGCGACGGAGTAGTCGAGAATGCGCCGAGCATCGCCGCCGCCCGCCGCCGCCGCGAAGACGAGCGAACCGACGATGATCAGCAATCCCAATAGCGACGCCACATCCATGGTGCGTTACTCACCCGTCCGATGCGACGTTTCGAACGCGGCCGACGTCGGACGCGGCGCAGCCGCGCGGCGGCCGTCGAACGGCGCAGGCCGCTGCGGTTCGGGCAACAGTTGCTTCGAACGTTGATAGTCCAGGCAGCGCCGCAAGCACTTCGTCCATCGATTCGCGCACGACGATCCGTTCGCCTGCCCATGAGCGTAACGAACGTGTCGGGCCGCGATTCGACGTAGCGAATCAGTTCGGCGTTGAGCAGGAACGGTTCGCCGTCGAGATGCGTGACTTTGATCATCGTCGTATTTAGCCGCGTCGCTTGCCGACGCGCGTCGATTCGGTCATCGCGTTACCGCCGCAGGTTCAGCAGTTCGTCGAGCAACTGTTGAGCGGCCGTGATCACGCGGGCGTTGCCGCGGTACTGCGTCGAGGCGGTGATCAGATCGATCAGGTTCTTGCTGATGTCGGTGTTCGACTGCTCGACGGCACCGGAGACGACCGTGCCGATGCCCTGCTCGCCCGGGTTGCCGACGACCGGCAGGCCGGAGTTCACGCCCGTGGCGAACAGGTTCTTGCCGCGCTGATCGAGACCGGTCGGGTTGGCGAAGCGGGCCAAGCGAATCTGGCCCAGGTCGCGTTCGGTGCCGTTGTCGAACACGCCGCGAATCTTGCCGTCTTCGCCGATGAGGTAGCTCGTCAGCTTGCCGGGCGGGAAGCCGTCTTGCCGCGTGGCCGACAGCGAGCTCTTCGTGGCCGACAGGCCGGAGAGCTGGTTGAAGTCGAGCTGAAATTCCAACGGCGAGATCGACGGGATGTTGTCTCGCGCGACGGCGACGGACGTTGTTCGTCGCCGAGACGAACTTGCCTTCGCCGTCGAAGCGAATCAGCCCGGTGCCGACGGAGATGTTCGTTGCCGGTCGCCGGATCGTTGTCGCCGGAGTCGGCGAACCAGCGATACACGGTTTCCGTGCCGCTGCGCGATTCGAGCACCGTCGTCACGCGCACGGACAGCGGAATACCGAGCGAGTCGTAGGCGACGAAGTCGGCCACGGCGCTTTGTCCGCGGGCCTGCTGCGTCGAGGTGAAGCTCATGTTCACCTGCGACGTGCGTCGTCGGAGCCGTCGGGCGTGAACTGCATGCCCGAGAGGCGAATTTCCAGCTTGTTGTCGATGCCCGTGTTGCCGACGAACTGAATCTGGCTGTCGGCCGTGATGCTCCCCCCTTCGTTGCCGTCGATCGCCTGAATGCCCATCGACTCTTCCATGAAGTCGATCAGGTTCTGCACGGTCGTCGTGGCGTCGACGTGCAACGTCTTGCGTCGTCAGGGCACGATCTCCCTTGCGGCCGGTGAAGGTGAAGTCGCCTTCGACGAACGTCGATCCCGGCTGGAACAGCTTGCACGTACGATCGAGCCGTCGCGATAGACGAGGTCCTTCAGCGTCATGCCGAGGCTGATCGGCGGACCGTCGAGGTTGATCTTGTTGGTCGTGACCTCGATCGACGCGTCGCGGCGCACCGTCGACGTAGGTCGTCGCGCCCGAGCCGGCCGGTCAGCGTGGCGACGCGATACTGTTCGCTCGGCTGGTTCGACGTGTCGGCCAAGCTGCGATAGATCCGCACCGAGTCGTACTCCGGCGGCCGGCGCCGGCGGCTGCGGAATGTTCTTCAGCAGAATCGCGTTGGCCGGCGGTCGACACGGCTTGCGGGCCGACGACGCGACGTCGGCCGGCTTTCCAAGCCGGAGACCGAGTTGTACCACGTGACGTAGTAGCTGTAGCTGCCGATGGCGAGCGTGCTCGTCGGTCGAGCGTGGCGGGCGTGCCCGACGGAGGCGGCCGGCGTCGTGGCCGACGCTGTCGGTGTACGTCGTCGTCGTCGTGCCGTGCGACGTCGGCGAGTATAGTCGAACGTCGGCCCGGTGCCGTCGGCGCGGTAGATGCGCTTCGTCGCGAAGTCGGGCGGCGCGGCCGGCAAGCCGTCAGCTGAACCGTGTCGTTCGGCACCGGCGACCGTGATCGGTCCGATCTCGGCCGAGGCGGCGGACTCTCGTTGCCGTTGGCGTCGACGAAGACGATCTTGTAGCGATACGTGCCGGCCGGCACGGCGCCCGGCGCCGTGTCGGCGGCCGTGGCGACGCCGTCGCGATCGACGGCGCATTCACGGCGTTGATCGAGTTGGCCGGCAGATCGGTCGGCACGCCCTTCGAGCCGTCGCTGAAGACGCGCGATTCGATGATCTCGCCGAGGTCGGCCAACTGTCGCCGGTCGGGTCAGCGTTCCTTGCAAGAAGACGTTTTCCGTCGCCTTGGCGACGGCCGCCGAACCGAGCGGAATCGTCAGCGGCGTGCAGCGTCGTCGGTTGAATCTGGAAGTTGTCGTCGACGCCGAAGCCGAGCAGCCGCTCGCCGCCGGCCGTCACCAGTTCGCTTTGCGAGTTCAGCTCGAACTTGCCGTTGCGCGTGTAGAGTTGCTCGCCGGCCGTCGACTGCACGATGAAGAAGCCGTCGCCTTGCAGCGCCAAGTCCGAAGGGTTCGAGCTGATGGCGATCGTGCCTTGCGTGAAGACCGGACGAATGGCGCGCGACCTGCGTACCCAAGACCGATCTGCCGCGGGTTCGTACCGCCGCTCGTCGCCGTCGGCGCCGAACCCAAGCTGAGCGTCTGCAAGAACTGCGTCGAGAACAACGCTTCCGACTCCTTGAAGCCGATCGTGTTCGAGTTGGCGACGTTGTTGCCCGCGACGTCGATCGTCGTTTCGCTGGCCTGCAAGCCGGTGATCGGCCGTGTTGAAGACGGAGGACAGACCCATGATTGACCCCTTTGCAACTGACAGTGATCAGCGCTCCGTGCGAGTCGCCGCGTCGACGAGTTGGTGTTCGATTGAATTCGGCAATCGCATTCGCGCCGCTCGCGTCGGTCGTCGCCGGTCGGTCGTCGCGTCGACGACCGTCGGACCCTTCCGGCATGATGTAACGCACGTTGCCGATCGGCACCGACTTGTCGCCGACGTTCAAGTACGGCACGTTGCCGACGAGCGTCGCCGATCGACCTTGCCGGTCACGTCTTCGCCGTCGTCCGTCAGACCGTTGATCGTCTTGCCGATCAGCGACCCGGCGTTCGACAGGTTCTGCCCAAGCAGCACCGCGTCGAGCGTCGTCGTCAGCTTCTTCGTCGAGTTGATCGACTGCATCTGAGCTCATCTGCTGCGAGCATCTGCGCGTTGTCCATCGGGTTCAGCGGATCTTGGTTCTGCATTTCCGTGACCATCAGCTTGATGAAGTCTTCCATCTTCAGGCTGTCGTACGCGTCGGCCTGCTGCGGCAGCTTCGAGCGGTCGACGGTGTTCGATGCCGGTCGATCCGATTCGCTGTCGTGGCCATGGTCGATGTTCCTTGATCCGTGTGGAAGTGTGTGTTGTTGTGGATTGAGTCGATTTAGACGACGACGTTCAGCCGGCCGTCGGCGACCGTCGGCGTCGCTGGTCTTGGCGCCGCTCGACTTCCGCATCGCGCCGCGCCTCGCGACGTTGCCGCGCCGCCGAATCGTCGCGCGGTCGCGCCGCGTCGTCCTGATTGAACGGCTGCTGCGGCGTCTGCGACGCGCCGCCGCCGCCGAGTTGAACAAGTCGACGTCGAACCGCTCGACCCGAATGTTCTGCTCGGCCAGTCGTTCGCGCAGCAGCGGCAGGTTGTCGACCAGCACTTGTCGCGCGGCCGGCGTCTCGGCTTCGATGCGGGCCGACAGCGCGCCGTCGGTCAGTCTGACTTGCAGTCGCAGCGAGCCGAGTTCCGGCGGACTCAAACGAATCTTCAAGTCGCCGCCGCGATCTTGCGCCGTCTGCACGGCCCGCGCGACGCGTTGCACGAGCCGCGCCCGATCGGCCTGCGACAGCGTCGCGTCGACTTCGCCGCCTTCGGTCGCGCGTCGCTGCGGCGTCGCGCTGCGGCGTCGGTCGCGCGGCGGTTCGTTGCCGGTGCGCGCGATCGGTCCGCGTCGTGTCGCCGACTCGCGTCGGCGTTCGCGGCGACCGCTCGTCGCGAGTCGTCGCTTGAGTTTGATTGCTGTCGTCGCTCGACGTGCCTCGCTCGTCGCGACCGCCGTCGGCGGCAGGCGCCGTCGGCGGCGCGCATCGACTGAGCGTCGTTTGTTCGCGGCCGCGCGTCGATCGGTCGCTTCGCTTCGTCGGCCTTCGCGTCCTCGCTTCGCGGTCCGTTGCCGTCGCCGTCGTCCGACGTCTCCGCCTGTCGGCCGCTTCGGCGACGACCGCGACGTCGCGGCACTCGATCGGATCGACGGCTTGCGCGATCTGTCGATCTGTCGCGCGTCGGTCTTCGGCACTTCCGTCGGCTCGCTCGGTCGGCATTGGCTTCTTGGCGTTCGTCGTCGTCGCCGACGGGTTTCGCCTGCTTCGACCGCCTCGGCGATCGACCGGCTTCGTCGGCACGAGCGTCGCCGGCTCGGCGTCTCGGTGCGTCGCTTCGGCGCGACGTCCGCGGTCGTCGCGATCGGCGTCCGTCGCGAGCGCGGCCTTCTTCGCCGCGGTCTTCTCGCGGCGTCGTCGCTCGGCGACCGCTTCGTCGACTTCGACCGTGAGCGTGGACTTCGTCTTCGGCTCGAGCCGTTCGCATCGGCGCGCGACGACCTGCACCGCCGCGACGGCCGCGATCTGCGCCTCGGTCGGCTCGTCCTTGTTCGTCGTCCGGTCTCGCCTTCGGCGTCGTGTCTCGCGCTTTCGGCCCGGCGTCGTCGACGGCCGGCTGCATCTTCGCCTTCGGCCGTCTCCGTCGTTCTTCTCCGGCGGTCGGCTTTCGCGCGGTCTCGCTCGTCGGTCGCGACGGCGCGGTTCGTTCGGCCGTTCGACGTTCGTTCGTCGCGATCGTCGTCGCGCGACGACCGGACGTCGTTCGCTCGCGCGTCGTTCGGCCTGCTGCAAGATGCTGCTTGAAACGACGGACGCGTCGGCGCTCGCCGCTCGCCGCCGAGGCGACCGGCGCAGGCGGCTCCAACTTCGTCAGATGAATCAGGTCGACGGCGGCGGGACCACGTTGCAAACTCCGTTTTCGATTCGTCTCACCACGAACGATCACGTTCCCGGGCGATTCAAGCTCTTGTTCGTCTCGTCGATCAGCGTCACTTCCGGCTCGCCGGCGCGAATCAATCGCAGCATCTCGGCCAGCTCTTCCGATTCCTTCGTCGGTCTTGAACTCGGTCACGATCTTGGCTCGCTTCTCGATCGGCATGGCCGACATCAGCACGACGGCCTGCTTCATCTCGCCGTCGTCGAGCATCTTCTGGATCTGTTCCTTCGCTTGCTTCGGCTTCATGTTCTCCAGAATCAGCGGGCGTTTTCCAAGTTCGTCGCGATCGCTCCTTCGCGGAGGTTCTTCAGCCGCTGCTCGAAGTCGGTCTGTACACGTTGATATCGGTCCGCTTCGGCGATCGAGCTTGCTTTGTTCTTGGCGAATCAGATTCAACTGATTGCGCAGCTCTTGCTCGCGCAGTTCGAGATCGCGCGACTTGCAGCGCGCGCGCCTCGGCCAACGTCTGCAACGACGGTTGCGGCAAGTCGCGCCTTCGCGCGATCTTCGTCGATCTGATGCTGCAAGTCGCGCAGATCGACTCCTTGCATGACGGCCATGATCTGTTCGAGCTTGTCGTGCGTGAGAGTGCCCCTTGGCGACGAACGCGCCGACGAGCACCATCACCGCCAACGTTTGGCCGATGCAGAAGTAGACGAACGACGCCGAGAGCACGCCGAATAGCTTGCTCATACGTCGACCTCCTCGCCGCGACTGCGACCGGCCGCTTCATCGAGCAGTTTCATTTCGGCCCGTTGCTCGGCTCGGTCGATGCTCGGCGCGCCGCGCCGTCTTTCAGCTTCTCCAGCACTTTCACTTCGCGATCGGCTTCGACGAGCGCCTGCCCGGCGTCGTTCGATTTCTTCGGCCACGCTGAGCCCGCTGATCGCTCGACGTGCCGCACTTCGATCGTCACCACCGCTTCGTAGCGCTGCGCTTCGCAGCAGCCGATCGACGTCGACCCGGCCGGCCCGCACCATTTGCAGGTCGCGCGCCAGTTTGCAGATTGCGCCTCCAACTCCGTCTTCTTGCGCGCGCAGCACGTCGTCGACGCGCAGCGCTTCGGCCAGTTGCTCGCGGCAAGCGTCGCGGGCCGCCTCGCGAAGGCGTTCCAGCGTCTGAAGTCGGAATCGAAACGGGGGCATGGGTGGGCTTAGTGTTCGAGGTTACGCCGCGGCGGGTTAGCGCGGCGGCGGCCTTTGACCTTTTGTTGGCACAGTTGACGCAGTTGTCCGAGCAGCTTCCGCGAGCTCTTCGACGCTCGACGCCTCGTCGACCCGCTGCCGCAGGAACGCGTTGATCGCTTCGAGCATTTCGATCGCCAGATCGACCGTGCGGTTCGCGCCGCTGCGATAGGCGCCGATCGAGATCAGGTCTTCGTGTTCGCGATAGGCCGCCAGCAGTTCGCGGACGATGCCCGCCGCTTCGCGATGCTCGGGCGTCGCGACTTCGCTCATCAACCGGCTCAGGCTCGGCAGCACGTCGATCGCCGGATAGTGATTCCGCGAGGCGATCTTCCGCGAGAGCCAGGTGTGGCCGTCGATCAGGCCGCGCACGCAGTCGGCGATCGGTTCGTTCTCGTCGTCGCCTTCGACCAGCACGGAGTAGAACGCCGTGATGCTCCCGGTCTTCGTGCGGCCGGCCCGCTCGACGAGCTTCGGCAACATCGCGAACACCGACGGCGGATAGCCGCGCGTCGTCGGCGGTTCGCCGGCGGCGAGGCCGATCTCGCGCTGCGCCAGGGCGAACCGCGTGAGCGAGTCCATCACCAGCAGCACGTTCTTGCCCTTGATCGCGGAACTATTCGGCGACGGCCGTGGCCGCGAACGCCGCGCGCACGCGCAGCAGGGCCGGCTCGTCGCTCGTCGCCGCCACGACGACGCTCCGCGCCAGGCCTTCCGGCCCGAGATCGCGTTCGAGGAATTCGTTCACTTCGCGGCCGCGTTCGCCGATCAGCGCGATCACGTTCACGTCGGCCGAGGTGTACTTCGCCATCATGCCGAGCGTCACGCTCTTGCCGACGCCCGAGCCGGCGAAGATGCCCATCCGCTGGCCTTGGCCGCAGGTGAGCAGGCCGTCGATCACGCGAATGCCGGTCGAAAGCGGCGTGTCGATCCGCGGCCGATCGACGGGGTTCGGCGGCCGGCGATCGAGCGGCGCGCGTTCGGCTGAGCACCGGTTGCGGCTGGCCGTCGATCGCGCTGCCGCGGGCATCGATCACGCGGCCGAGCAGCGCTTCGCCGACGCGGAGCCAGTTCTTCGTGCGCTTCAAGCGGACGCGATCGCCGTGGCGCACGCCGGCCAGATCGCCGAACGGAAACAGCAGCGTCAGGTCGTCGCGAAAGCCGATCACTTCGGCCTCGAGCGGCGCCGCGGCGTGCCGTTCGATCTCGACGACCGCGCCGACCGGCGCCGGGAAAGCCGGCCGCGGCGGCGGTCATGCCGACCGTGCGCACGATCCGCCCTTCCAGCGCGGCCGGCAAGATGTCGTCGAGTTGTGTCGGCAAGTTCGAGCATGGTGCGGTCGTTAGGTCAGTTCTTCTTCAATCCGTTGCAGTTGCGTCGCGCAATCTGTTGGTCGATCGAGCCGTGCCGCGTTTCCACTCGGCAGCCGCCGGGCGCGATCCGCTCGTCGGCGACGATTTCGACCTCGGCCCGCCGGCGCCAGCTCCGGCGACCAGCGTTTGCACTTCGCGGCCCGAGATGTTCGACGTCGTGCGGGATTCAGCAGCAACCGAATGCCGTCGGCGGCGACGGCCAGTTCCAGCGCTTCGCGAACCAACGTCAGCGGCAGCTCCGGCTCGTGCGCCAGCTCGCGGCGCAGAATGCGCTCGGCGATCCGCGCCGCCAGCCGCACGCCGGTCGCTTCCCAATGCGCCAGCCAAGCCTTGCTTCGAGTTTGCGAACTCGTCGACCGCCGCTGCGAACGGCCGGCAGCACGGTCTCCATCCGCTGCGCCGTTTCGGCTTCGACCTTCGCCTGCATCTGCTTCTGCGCCGCCTTCAGGCCGTCGATCTCGGCCTGCTTGCGAATCTGCTCGGCCTGCACGCGGGCCTCGGCCAGAATCTTGCCCGCCTGTTCGCGAACTTGCGCAGGTACGCGTCGGCGCTGGCGCGACATGTCGTCGAAGTTGAACGTCGACGGCCGTGCGCCGTCGCCGCGCGTCGTAGTTTTGATGATCGAGGCCATCGAACGATTCCTCCGTTTAAGCGCGGCGGCCAGGCGATTTGCGAAGCGGCGGCCGATCGACGCGTCGACGCCGTCGAGCCATTCCAAACGTCCCTGCGATTTCCAATTCGCCGCGCCGTGCGGACCAGCTTCGTCCTGCGCGGCATCGACGTCGCTCAGCCGCGTCGGACCGAGCGTGTCGATCGCGCGTTGCAAGCGTCGGGCATCGGACGCGCGGCAGCACGGCGGCGACGTCGGCGGCGAACTCCAGATCGGCCCCGGCCAGCGCCACGGCGACCGTCGCTTCGGTCGACCGTCGGCAGCAGCAGTCCGCAGCGCGTCATCGGTCAGGTGCGACAAGTCGGCGAACGTGAACGTCGGCCGCGTCAGCTTCGCCGCCAGCCGCGGATCTTGCGCGGCCAGGCTCGTCAGCCATTGACGACGCACGTCGGGCGAGCGCTTCGTCCGAGAATTCGCGGACCGCACCGACGCCGGCCGCGCGGCGACCGCCGTGCGGAAAGCGACCGCGGAAGCGACGCTCCAAGGCCGCTTCGACTTCGCGAAGCACCTCGGGATCGGTTTCGTCGAGCCGCGCGAGGCGACGCATCGACTTCGGCCTGCAATTCGTCGGGCAAGCGCCGCCACGGCTGCGGCCGCCTGGTCGGCGGGCAGATGCGAGATCACGACGGCGACGGTTTGCGGACGTTCGCCGGCGAGCAGTTCGCCGAGGTCTTCGACGGCCGCTTCGTGCAGAAAGCGAAACGGCAGCGGTCGGCCGTCAGTCGTCGCCGTGCCGAGCGACGGCGTCGTAGCACGACGTCGTCGGTCGACACGCCGGTTCGGCGTCGACGCCGCGCGTCGCGGCCGAGAAACTCGCCGATGACGGCGGCCTCTTCGTCGGCCATCGACGTCGGGCAGCTCGACGAGCATGCGACGAATCAGCGCCGCTTGCGTCCGGCGGCAATCCGGTCGAGCACGGCATCGGCCGCGTCGGCATCGAGCGCGGCAACCAGCACGGCGGCTTTGCGAAGTTGTTCGTGTAGCGTCATGGCAGTTCATTGGTGCTTCGTCGCTTCGAGCGTCGTTTCGACTTGCGACGTTAGATCGCTACGTCGCCGACCGATCCAGCTGCGGAGAATATTCGCCGCGGCTTCGGGATCTTCGCGGACCATGTCGATCAGTTCTTCGCGGAGCGACGGGCCGGTGCCGAGCCTTGCGTTGCAACGTCCGTTGCTTCGGCTTCGCGCGGCATCCTTTCGCTCGCCGGCCGGCGGCCGCTTCGCCGTTCGCGGCGCGATTCTTCGTTCGGAAATCGTCGTCGACATGATCGTACGGCATGTCCGGCGCGGCACGGCACCGGCGCTGACGAACGACCTCAGCATCATCAGGCCGAACAGCGCCGAGGCCGATCATCGCCACCGTGCTCCACGATTGCGGCGAGCCAATCCAATCCTTGGCTCGACGATCGACGGCCCGACCGATTCGGGCATCGCGACGTCGGCGAACGCCGTCACGGTGACGAGCGACGTCGGATCGATCGGCCCGGCACGGCGTCGGTCGGCATCGGAATCAGTTGCTTCGACGTGTTCGCGAATCGTTCTTGAGTCTCTTCGTCTTGAATCAGCCGTGAGCGCCGCCGGCGTCGGGCTTCTTCGGCTTCCTGCCCGT
This sequence comes from uncultured Actinomycetes bacterium, assembly GCA_963754705.1. Classification (GTDB taxonomy): domain Bacteria; phylum Actinomycetota; class Acidimicrobiia; order Acidimicrobiales; family Ilumatobacteraceae; genus JAWKHV01. Next base: position 43,155 of record CAVWGZ010000005.1, read on the forward strand.
CGGCCGCCGGATTGCGTAGGAGCCAAACCTTGTTCGAAGTAGTCGCTCGGCACGCCGATCGCCACGGTCGACGCGCTTCGGCGTCAGGCCGGCCATCTGCGTTTCGGTCTGACGTGCGACGGAGCCGATTGACGTTTGTCCGTCGTCGTTCGGTGTCTTCCGTCTGCGATCCGCCGCCGCCGCCGCCGAGCGACAGCGAGGCCGGTGCGTTCGGCTGCTGACTGGCCAAGCCGGGCCGGCCGCCGGCGCCCGCCGTTCGAGATCGACGTCGAAGCGTGTCGTCCGTCGTCTTCGCATCGACGGTCACCGTCTTCGGGTCGACCTTCGTTCTCGATCGACGCTCTTCACCATCTCGCGATCGAGTTCGACGTTGGCCGTGACGAGCACGCCCGGCACGTCGGCCAAGCGCATCGCGAATGCTGGCTTCGATCAGGTTCTGATACTCGCGCATCGGCTGAGGTACGGGTCGTCGATGCGCACTGCCGCCGCCGCGCGAGCTTGCCGGAGTAGGCGCGAGCCGTTCATGTCGACGACCGTGACGCTCTCGGGCTGCAAGCCCGGCGATGGCCGAGGCGACGAGCGAGCGAATCATCGGCACTTGCGATTCGTCCAGCGGCAGTTGGCCGCGCGTCTTCACGCTGACCGAAGCGGTGATGATCGGCCGGTGTGCCGAAGCCGGTGCGCTTCTGCGAGTCGTAATGCACGACGGCGTTTTCGATGCCGTTCATCGAGCGAATGCACCAGCGCCAGCTCGCGTTGCTTGGCGACCTTCATCATCTCTTCTCGCTGGTCGCGGCCGTAAACGGTCCGGCGCTTGTCGGCGGCCGTGCGTCAGAGTGGTCGCCGAAGCGCGCCGGCAAGGCGCCGCCGTCGGCCAGCGCGCCGAGGTAGGCCGCTTGCCGCGACTTCGCGATCGCGAATGCGGCTGCCGTCGACCGTGTAGTCGCTGAGGCCCGCCTTGCCGAAGGCCGCTTCCATCGCGCGACATTTCGTCGGCCGTGAACGATTGGCCGTTGAGCAGGTACGCGTCGGCGCCGGCCGATTGCGCGTTGAACAGGTAGCCGATGCTCACGACGACGGCGACGAGCAGCAGGCCCGCCGTCATCCGCGCGCCGGGACTCATCGACTTGAACAAGTCGTTCAGCTGCGCGAGCAGGCGATTGAAGACGTCCATCCGTGGAGCTCCGGTTCAGAGTTCAGGGTTGAGGGTTCGATCAGGTTGCCGCGACGGCGTTCAGCGGACGCGAGTCGTCTAGATCCGAATGTTCTGCACTTCTTGGTAAGCCGGCACGAGCTTGTTGCGAATCTGCATCGTCAGGCGAAACGCGAGATCGGCCTTCTGCACCGCCGTCAGCACTTCGGCCGGGTTCACTTCGCCGCCGGTCGCCATCGTTTCGACCGCCTTGATTCGCTTCGGCCTGCATCGAGTTGACTTGCTCGAGCGAGTTGAGCAGGTAGTCTTTGAACGACGACCGCTCCGGCCGATGCGGCTTCGGCCGTTCGCCGATCGCCGGCGGCATCGGCACCGGCCGGCGATGTCCGGCGGGCAGGTTGGAGATGGAGAGCGACATAGCACGTCAGCAGTCCGGGGATCAGTTAGTTCGACGACCGGTGCGAGCGTCAGCTAGGCGAGAATCCTCAAGCGTTTGTTGCGTCATGTCTTTGCTGACTTCGATCACGCCGACGTTCGCTTCGTAGGCCCGCGTGCGTTTCGATGGCGTCGGTGAATTCCTTCATCAGGTTGATGCGCGGGTAGGCGACCCAACCTTCGCGCGGACCTTCTTTGACCGCGTCTTGATGGCCCGGCTGATACTTCCAGATCGGGTCCGTCGCTTCGCTGCCGATTTCGGCGACCCGCACGCCGGCCGCGCCCGGCTCGCCGCCGATCTCCGGAGTCGGTCTCGAACACGACGAACCGCGGCTCGTACGGCTTCGACTCGCCCGCTTCGTTGCGCGTCGTCGACATGTTGGCGATGTTGCTCGACACGGCGTTGAGCCGCATCCGCTGAGCGACCAAGAGCGCTGGTGCTGATGTCGAGTGAGGAAAACATGGCAGGTCGTCCGGGGTCGAGTGTTCGGTGAGTCGAGTTCGAGACGAGCTCTACGCTCGTTCGGAGACGGCCGTTTGCAGCAGGCGGAATTGGCTGTTGAGGATCGTCAGCGCCAGGTTGTGTTGCATATGGTTCTTCGTGATCTCGGCGACTTGTTGTTCGAGGCCGACGTTGCTTCGTCGTGATACAGAATGTTGTTCATGTCGCCGCCGCACTTCGGCGAACGGATCGACGTCGATCGTGCGCCGAGCGACTCGCTGCCGGTCGTGCGATTCGCATCGCGCTTCGCCATCGGCGTTCTTGCAGCTTCGATCTGAAACTGCTCGACCGACAGATCGCGCGTCCGGTAGCCGGGCATGTCGATGTTGGCGACGTTCGACGCCAGGACCTCGTGTCGCGACTGGGCAAAGTTCAACCATTGCTCGAGGACCGGAATCGGGGACGAGGCAAACATTTCGTTACATCACGACGACGGCCTCCTCTCGAACGAACGGCTGGAATGCACGCGACGTGCCGCACGGCGTCGCCAGGTCTGCGCCGCGAGGCGATGCGCGGCGCGCAACCGATTGCGGCGTCGGGCGATGCGCGTTGCCGGCGCGGCTCGCGTCGCCGATCAAACTGTTAAGCTGTGACGTCGCCGCTGGCGACGCCGGCGGCAGAATCGGCGCGTCGCGGACGGCCGTTTCGGCGCGCGAATTCGCGCGATTCGAAATCGGTCGTGTGAATAACGGCATCAGCCGGCCTCCGCCAATCGCCGCGGCTTCGTCGGTGCGGCCGTATTCTTTGAGCTTCGTCGTCAGCGTTCGCAGGCCGATGCCGAGCGCCTCGGCCGTCTTCGCCCGATGGCCGTCGAATCGTTCGAGCGTCGCTTCGATCAGGCGGCGTTCCATTTCTTGCAGGCTGAGGCCGATCGGCACGGTCGCCGCTCGTCGTCGCCATCGGCGGCTCGCGCCGCTTCGATGCAGCCACGGGCGCAGATCGTCGGCCGCGATCGAGATCGTTCGCGCCGAGCACGACGGCCCGCGTCATCAGGTTTTGCAACTCGCGGACGTTGCCCGGCCAGCGAGTAGGCCGAGCAGCAGGTCGAGCGCGTCGTCGCGACAGTTCGCAATGGCTCGCGACCGATGCGCGTACCGGCGGCTGGCGAGGAAGTAGTTCGATCAGCTCCGGCACGTCGCCCGCTCGCTCGCGCAGCGGCGGCACGACCAGCGGAATCACCGCCAGGCGATAGAACAAGTCTTCGCGAAACCGTCCGGCCGGCGACTTCGGCTCGCAAGTCGCGATTCGTCGTGGCCAGCACGCGGACGTCGACGCGAATCGTTTCGCTCGAGCCGACGCGCTCGAAGCTCCGCTCTTGCAGCACGCGCAGCAGCTTGGCTTGCAGCGGCAGATCGAGCTCCGTGACTTCGTCGAGCAGCAGCGTGCCGCCGTCGGCCGCTTCGAAGCGACCGATGCGTCGCTGATCGGCGCCGGTGAACGCGCCGCGCTCGTGGCCGAAGAGTTCGCTCTCCATCAGGTGCGCCGACAGCGCCGGGCAGTTCAAGCCCGACGAGCGGCTTCTCGGCGCGGTCGCCGAGCGCATGAATCGTGCGGGCGACGAGTTCCTTGCCGGTGCCGCTTTCGCCGGAGATCAGCACGGTTTCGTCGGTCGGCGCGGCGCGGGCGATCCGCAGTCGCAGGGCCTGCATTTGCGGGCTCGAGCCGATCATCGCCGGCGGCCGGCATCGCCGAGCGAGTCGGCCGTCGCGGCCGCCGCGCGGCGCGCCGAGCGCGTCGCAACGCGCGGCCGACGAGGTCTTCGAGCTCTTCGGCGCCGAACGGCTTTTCCAAGAAGTCGAACGCCCCGTGCCGCATCGCTTCGACGGCCGTCGCGACCGTCGCGTAGGCCGTGACCATGATGACCTGCGCCGTCGTGCGTCGTCGCTTCAGCTCGGCGAGGAACTCGAGGCCGGTCATGCCGGGCATCTTCAAATCGGTGACGACGACGTCGAACGTCTCGCGTTCGAGCCGCTTCAGCGCTTCGACGGCGCTCGACAGCATTGCACGACGTAGCCCGCCTGACGCAGCGTGAACGCGACCGACTCGCGGGCCTGTTGATGATCGTCGACGACGAGCACGCGGCCCGGCGTGGCGGTCGGAGTTGCGGCGGAGCGTGATGACGGGACGCAGTTCATGCGGCGGCCTCCAAGGCCATGCGGCGCGGCAAACGAATCGTGAACGCCGCGCCTCCTTCGGGACAGTTGCTGCGCGATGACCGCGCCGCCGTGCGATTCGACGAGTCGATAGACGATGGCCAGCCCGAGGCCGATGCCGCTCGACTTGGTCGTGAAGAACGGTTCGAACGCGCGGCGCTCGGCTTCGTCGCTGAGGCCGGGCCCGTCGTCGGCGATCTCCAATTCGACGCACGCCGGCAGTCTGACGGCCGTCACGGCGAGTTCGCCGCCGTCGGGCATGGCATCGACCGCGTTGAGCACCAGATTCAGCACCGCGCGGCGAAGCGATTCGCGATCGGCCTGCACGACGAGCGAGTTCGCGCACGTCGAGCTCGACGTCGATCGCCCTGGGCCGCGAGTTGCGGCGCGAGCGATTCGAACAGTTCGTCGACCAGCGGACGGAGCAGCACGGGCGACAAGTGCGGCTCGCGGTCGGCCGTGAAGTTGAGCAGGTCGTGGACCATGGCGTCGAGCGCCGTGAGGCCCGCTTCGATCTTGTCGAGCACGTCGAGGCTGCCGCGATCGTCGGACAGTCGGCGGCGCAGCAGGCCGGCATAGAGCGACACCGGCACGAGGTTGTTGCGAACTTCGTGGGCCACGTGCGACGCGATCTGCCCGAGATCGGCGAGGCGATTCTTTCGCGCCAGTTCGCGATTCTTGATCTGCCAGTTCGTTCGTGAGCCGGGAAACTTCGGCGCGGAGCGCGTCGTGCGTTTGCTCGAGTCGTCGCGTCGCCCCTTGCCAGGCGGCGAGGACGTCTTCGAGATTGAGCAGATCGCGCGGGCCGGGGAGCGGTTCGACGGGCAGTTCGTCGTGTCATGGCAACCTCCCTTAGGTTTCCGAGGTCAGATCGAGGGTGGACGAGGAAGCGTAGCCGGCTGCGGCGTCGGCGTAGGCACCGCGGGCCGCGCCGGCCGCTTGGACGACGGCGAGTTGTTCGGCGGTTTCGTCGCGACGTCGGCGGAGCGATTCTTCGCAGCGCTTCTCGCCTTCGAGAATCTCGCGCCAGCAGGCGAGCCGATTGATCGGCCAGCGACGCGCAGCGCAGCCGCTCCGCTTCGCCGTCCAAACGCGACGCGCCGGATCGTCGCGCGCGGAACGGGTCGAGCTGTCGTTCCAACTCGTGCAGCGTGCCGATGCGCGCGTTGCTTCTCGGCCAGCACGCCGAGCAGCGGCGTCATGTCGCCCGACTCGATGAGTTCTTGCTGCCGCCGACCGAGTTCGCGGAGTTGCAGCAGGCAGCCGTGCTTGCGCGCCGACGAAGTCGGAGCAGGCGGCGAGTGTCGTGAGCGTCCATGCGTCGCGGCGTGTTGCGGTGCGGCGGTGAAGTTAAAACGATCCGAGCGTGTCGAGCAGTCGGGCCCATTCTTGGCGGCTGTAGTTCGAAACCGATTCGAAGCCGGCGTCTTCGGGAAGTCGGTTGAGCATCAGCTTGGCTTGCTCCAACGTGCCGCGGGCTTCGGGCCCGCGGCGCAGTCGACGATAGCAATCGACGATCTGCAGATAGGCGTCGAGCGCGGCGGGCGAGTTCGGAAACGACGCGATCGCCGTTTGATGGGCGCGAATCGCGTCGTCGTAGCGTCCCACGGCGTGCAGGATCGAACCGCGGGCGAAGAGCGAGTTGCGCAACAGCGAATTGCGCGACGGCGTCGTCCAAGCCTCGGCGATGCGGGCGCGCGGGCGATGCGAATCGTGTCGTCGAAGCGATCCAAGGCCGCGAGATATTCGGTCTCGGCGCGATGCGACGAACTTGGCTCGCTCGGCGGGCAAGGCATCGTTCGGAATCTCGAGTTCGATCCGCTTGCGCGATGCGGCGATGCGATTCGGCCGCACGATAGCGGGCTTCGGTCGGTTTCGTCGTCGTCGGGATAGCGCTCGACCGCTTCGTCGAGCCGATCGGCCGCGTCGGCGTAGCGACCGACGTCGTAGAGCAGTCGGCCGAGCGCGAACAGCGAGCGACGCCACTCTTCGCTCTCCGGCGTCAGCGCGTCCGATTCCAGGTTGTCGCGGAGCGTTCGCTCGGCCGGTTCCCATTGATTCAACTCGGCAGTAGATGTGCGCGAGCAGCAAGCGAGCGCGGAAGACCGACGGATCGCGGGGATACAGGTCGAGGCATTGCTTCAGCAGCACCAGCGCTTGCTCGTGACGTTCATTGACGAGCAACACTTCGGCCAGGCCGATGAGCGCCTCGGCGTGATGGCCGCGCGGTTCGACTTCGAGATACTTGCGAAACTGCCGCGCGGCGTCGTCGTAGTGCGGCCCCTTGAGGATAGTTATTCGCCGACGACCAAATGTCTTCGGGGTAGTCCCTCGTCGCTTGGCGAAGCTCGGCGAGTCGTTCGTAGAGTTTGCCGGCGGTGCGGAAGTGCTGACGCGACTTGGTCGCCGACTTCGCTGGTTTCGCCGGGACCGTCGAGCGCGGCGTCGGCCAACTGCTTGGCCCAGGCGACGTTCGACTCGGCCGCCAATTGCACGGCGTAATCTTCGTCGAACAGCTTGGGGAACAATTCGGCCAGCGTCGCCGCGGCGGCGTACTCTTGCTTGACGAAGAAGTCGTCGTAGGCGGCGACGAATTCCTTTTCAATTTCGCTCAGCGGCAGCCAGCGATTGTGGTAGTTCGCCGGATCGCCGACGTCGTCGAGCACTGCGCGATACATCTCGACGGCCGGTTGCGTTCGTTTGCGAATGCGGGCCAGTCGGGCCGATTGCAGTTGCGACGCCAGGCCTTCGGGCCCGTCGACGCTGCGGCGATACGATTGGCGGAAGTTCTCGTCGGCGGCTTCGATGAAGCCGCGCTGCAGCTCGATGAGTCCGGCGACGTACGACGACCGCGGCGTGCGAGACCGTCAGACCGCGATCGCGGTCGAGGGCCTCGTCGATCAACGCCAAGGCTTCGATCAAGCGGTTCTGCACCTCGGGCGTCGGCGGCAGCGCGAGGTCGTCGTCTCTTGCGCAGTGCCGTCGCTTCGGCCAGCAGGCAGCGGGCCCGCAGGACGAACGTTTCGGTCAAGCGCTTGGAGTCGCTGCGGGATCTGGTCGACGTCGACCAGCGCATCGTCGGGCCGATTGAGTCGCAGCAGGATTTCGGCGCGCAGCAGCAGCGTGTCGACGCGGCCGTCGGCCGAAGGATTCTTTCGACGCCAAGAAATCGATTGGCCGCTTCGAGGGCCGCCGGGAGATCGGGATCGGGCTGCAGGAAATAGGCCAGCGCGAGATAGCGATTCAGTTCGCCGGCGCGATCCGGATTGAGCGCCAAGGCTTCGCGAAGCATCGGCAGCGCATCGTGGTAGCGTTCGGCCATCGTCAACGTGCGGGCGCAGAGATAGGCCGCTTCGGCGCGATGCGCTTTCGGGCATTCCTTTGCGATAGGCTTCGTCGAACCAGTACGACGCGATCTTGTACGAGTGATGACGATTGATGTCGTACTGATTTTCGGCCCGTTGCAAAGCCGCGATGCCGAAGACGAACGCCGGTCCGCCGGCGTCGTCGGTCGAGAGGTTGTCGTGCACCTTGCACGAGCTTGGCGATGTGCAGCGCGTCGGGGAGATTGCCTTCGTCGAGGGCTTCGAGGGCGTCGGCCGTCGTGTAGCTCCGTTCTTTTTCGGCCGCTTGGCGTTTGGCTTCGAACACGGCCCAGGTGAAGAGCGAAGCGCCGAGAATCGAGAACACGATCGAGAACGCGATCGCCGCCTTGATGCGATGTTCGCGGACCCACTGCGGCAGGTTGCGAATGGCGCGCAGCGGGCCACGAGCGAAGGCTTCGCGGCCTTGGCGTGCGCGGCATCGGCGGGTTTTTCGGCGTGAGCCATGACGTGAACGGACGGGACCCCGTCGAACGGCGCAGCGAATGCGGCACCGAACAATCAGGATCAATTAACCGGCGCGGAAGGGATGGGAACGACGAACGACGTGACCGCGCGGGGCGAGCGCGAACGGCATCGCGGACCGAGCGAAATTCAGGCAAGGATGACAAGCGGGGCGACTTGTACAGAAAACCCGCACAGAGCGTCAAGGTAGCTTGCGACGAGTGTCGCCGAGTCAAACACTGCCGGACGAGCCGGCAGTGGCACGGCAGAGATTCGCGCACGATCGCAAACGCGCTCTGCGATCGTGCCGGCCTAGAACGCGGCCGGCTTGAGCGCTGCGCGCTAGTCGCGCAGTTGGCGCCGGTCACGAGGTCCATCATCCAGCGATCGGCGTCGGTCAGCATTTGCTTGCCGAGCAGCGAGCGCTGCGGATACCGACGGAGCATGACTTGCATGCCGGCGGTGTAGAAGAGGCGAATCTGTTCGTCGATCCGTTCGTCGGCGAACTCGCCGGCATCGCCGTCGTAGGCAATGAACAGCGGCAGCCGGCGGGCGTCGGTGCAGCCGCGACAGCGGAGTGCCGCCGGTCGGAAACGATGCCGCCGAACGACAACGCGCCGGCGAAGCGATCGGGATACGCCAGCGCGATGCGCAGAGCGGTCGTGCCGCCGGCTTCGGCGCCGGCGAGGAACACGCGGCGCGGCGCGACGTGATAGCGACGGCGCACGGCCTCGATCGGCTTCGAAGACGTGTTGATCGGCCGAGGCGTCGTCGGCGGCGTCGGACCAGGCGAACGCCGACGCGCCGCTTGCCGCCGAACGCGACCGTCGCGGTGCCGCGCGGGGCGACGGCGATGTAATTCCGCAAACTGATTTGCGGCATCAACCGCACGCAATTGCCGCTCGTTCTGGCCGTCGCCGTGCAGCCACACGACCAGCGGATAGGCGTAGTTCGGTTCGTAGTGAATCGGCGCGAAGACCATCGACGGCCAATCGCCGGGACGAGCGTCGCGGCCGTGCCCGATTCGATCTGCGGCAGCCGTAGTCGACCTCGGCGGCACGACGAGCTTGAGCGAGCGACGCCGGCGGCGGGAGTCCGGAGACGATTCATCGATAGCGATCCACGGCCTCGGAATGAAGCAAACGGCGCGAAGCGGCCGAGCGGGCGACGATGCAGGTGAGATGCGTGATCGACTCGCGGGCGAGACGCAAGTCGACTAAGCGGACTCTAAACCGGCGCGGCGGCGACGGTGTCAACGGCCGTCGTGGCCGGCAGTGCCGGCATCGACCGCCGAACGCCGCTAACGGCTTGCCTAACCGACGATCTTTCCCATCGCGGCGACGAGTTCCTTCACGGCGTCGACGCTCTTTTGGAAGTCGGCCTGCTCTTGTGTCGGTCAGTTCCAGCTCGATGATCTTCTCGACGCCGCCCGTGCCGAGGATGACCGGCACGCCGACGTAGTAGCCGCCGACGCCGTATTCCTTGTCGCAGTAGGCGGCGACAGGGAATCAGCCGCTTCTTGTCGCGGACGATCGCTTCGACCATCTGCGCCGTCGCGGCGGCCGGAGCGTAGTAGGCGCTGCCGGTCTTCAGCAGGCCGACGATCTCGGCGCCGCCGTCGCGGGCCCGCTGCACGATCTCGTCAAGCCGTTCCGGCTTGATCAGCTGCGTGACCGGAATGCCGCCGACGCGACGTGCAGCTCGGCATCGGCACCATCGTGTCGCCGTGGCCGCCCATCAGCAGCGCCGAAATGTCTTCGACGCTCACGCCCAGTTCCATCGCCAGGAACGTGCGATAGCGGGCCGTGTCGAGCACGCCGGCCTGACCGATGACGCGTGCTCGGCGGGAAGCCGGTCACTTGCAACGCCCGCTGCACCATCGCGTCGAGCGGATTGCTGACGACGATCACGACCGCGTTCGGGCTCGTCTTCTTGACTTCGTCGGCGACCGGCCGTCACGATCTTGGCGTTGGTGCCGAGCAGATCGTCGCGGCTCATGCCCGGCTTGCGGGCGATGCCGGCCGTGATGACGACGACGTCGCTGTCGGCCGTGTCGTCGTAGCTCGGTCGTGCCGACGATGTTCGAGTCGAAGCCCATGATCGGCGAGGCCTGCATCAGGTCGAGCGCCTTGCCCTTGGGCATGTCCTTCGGTCTGCGGAATGTCGAGCAGGACGATGTCGCCCAGTTCGGCGGCGGCGCACCAATGGGCGCGTGGTGGCGCCGACGTTGCCGGCCCCGACGATGCGTGATCTTCGCACGACGCATGACGATGAATTCCCTTGATCGGTAACGCTCGGCCGCCGCGTCCACGCGGCACGTCGTCGGGCAAGCCGACGACCGGACCAGAGCAAGATGGAAAGCATTCTCAGAATGCAAGACGTTGAGTATCCGCCCGAGGGGAACGAAGTCAAGGGCCGCGGAAATCGCGGGAGAATGGGCGGCTTTAACGATCTACGCCGACGCGAAACCGCAAGCGATGGGCGACGCGGCTCGCTTGCGGTTTCGCGTAACGAGCGGACCTCTAGCTTCGGTTCTTCGATCTTGCTGAAGTCGGGCGGGCCTTGGACTTCGATGTTTGCGTTGTTCAGCGACGTGCCGGCGCGCGTCGGTTGTTTGGCGGGCCAATAGTTCGCGCGTGCGGCGCTCGCTGCGGTTCAGTTCGCCAGACGGCGACGATGATCACGAAAAACGCCGCGGCCACCGACAGAGCGAACAGCCATTGAAAGGACGAATCGTTCGCGGTCCGCGTCGGGCAGGTACTCCAGGCTCTTGCCGATCAGCAGCGGCGCCTTTTGCAGATCGGGCTTGATGCCGCGGAGTTGTTCGTCGGGCGTGGCGTCGCGCTTGTAGTAGAAGCCGGTGAGCAACGTGCCGGCGATCTTCACGTTCGCATGGATGTTCTCGCCTTCGGGAAAGCCGGGCGGCAGTTCGAGCAGGTCGAACAAGATCGGATTCTGCTGCGAGTCGAGCGTGTAGATCGGCGACTTCGTAATACTTCTTGATGCCGAAGCGTTCTTGCACGTCGGGATCGTTGACGCAAGACGGCGACCGCGCGGCGGGCGGTTCCTTCGAGCGGACGAGTTTGCCGCTGGCATCGGAGTTCGGATCGTTCGAACAACGGCACGACGCTGAACGACTTCGACTCGGGATCGTAGTTGGCCGTCGGCGTCGGCGAAGAGCTTCGCTTGGTCGGCCTTGCTCATCGTCGCCAGCAAGCGATAGAGGGCTTCGTGCTCTTGCTTCAGGTCGCTCGGTCACGTCGCGGACGTCGTCGTAGAGCCCGTAGTCCATGCCGAGCTCGCCGAGGTAGGTCTCGGGATACCACGCGGGTCGGCGGGCAAAGAAGACCGGATGCGGCGCGTCGGTCGTGCCGGCGTTTTTCACCAGCAAGCCTTGCACGCCGATCGGTTCGTCGTGTTCTTTGTCGGCGAGCAGACTCGGCCGGCATCCGCAGGGCGACGAGCGTCGCGAGCGTGCTCTGCGGAGCCGGCGCCGTCGTCGAGCGTGAATTCGCAACGATAGATCTTGCGGCGCGGATCGTCGGGCTTCGGCAGCTCGTCGAGTTCGGGATAGAGCTGTTCGAGTTCGGCGTCGGTCAGTTCGATCGGCGTGATCGATTGCAGCTTGCCGCGAACACTGAACAGAGCTGCCGCGGCCCGACTCGATCAGCTGCTTCAGGCTCGCGGGCTTCTCGGCGTAGCGATCGAGGTCGGACTGCGACACTTGCCGCAGGCCCGAGAGGACCGTGAGCTGCGCGGCAAGATCGTCGTCGGCGACCGGCTTTGCCGGCGGCGAACTTGATTGAGCAGCGGCGCCGTGATGCCCGACGATTCGAGCAGCACGTGCTCTTCGCCGAAGCCGAGCGGCTGCGCGACGGCCGGCGACGGCAGAGCAGGCGAGCAGCGCCGCACTCAGGACCAGCGCCGCACTCAACGCGACGCCGCGGACGGAAACGCACAGTGCTCGCATTATGGTTCCAGATCGATCGAGTTCAGGTCGGGCACGTCTTCCTCTTCTTCCTTGCGGCGATGGCGACCGACGATCGGGCCGCGACCGACGGCGGAAGTTCGCGACAGCTTGAAGGCCCAGGCCGAGAGACCGACGGTGACGATCATGCCGATGCCGAGCACCGGCAACACGTACTTCGCCGGAATCGGCAACGGAATGCCTTGCAAGAACGCCGGGCCCTTCGTCGTCCGCGGCGACGTGCGGCCGTGACCGGCGCCGAGCGAACCTTCAGCGTCTTGGCCAACACCAGCGGCGCACTGCGGAAGACGTTCGTCATTCCTTTGGCCTGGTCGGCGGCGCTCGCCGGTTCGGCCGACGGGTAGCCGAGTCGCTTGAAGAAGAAACCCGAAATGTCCACCGACGGTTTGCCGCCTGCCGGATAGTCGTGAGGCATCTCCAGGCAGAGGGCGACGATCGGCAAGCGACCGCCGTCGGGCTCGGATCCAGACTTCGTATTGCTTCTCGATCCCCTCGGCGTTCGGCTTCGGATTCGATTTGCGGCAGCGACGCGCTCGACGACGCCGCCGACGGTGACGATCTCGCCGCGATATTCTTCCGACTGTTCTTGCAATTGCACGAAGGTCAGCTTGCCGATCGAGGCGAGCTCGATGTCGCGCTCGTCGGACTTTTTGAGCGCGCCGAGCAGCTTGAAGATGGCGTCGGTCTCGGCGCCGCGATAGTTGCTGTCGTCGGACACGTCGGCGAAGACGTTCGACGACACGCCGCCGAACAGCCGTTTGCCGTCGATCGGCAGCATCGGCTTCAGCTCGGGCCCCTTCAGGTCGCCGGGCATGATCAGTCGGTCGGCGTCCTTTTTCGTCCGGTGTCTTTTTCGATCCGATTGTCGGTTAGGTGTCCGTCGTTCGGAGCCGGGGCGTCGGCTTGAACTTTCGCCAAGCCCACTGGCCGAAAAGGACCACGAACAGAGCAGGCCCATGGCGACCCACATCGACTTGACGTTGAAAGGCCGCGCCGTTGCCGGCGGCATCGGTCGCGACGCGGTTTGGCGGCGACGAAATTTCAGCACGTTGGCACTCCCTCCTGATCGGCCGAGCGCGAAAAAGGTAACTTTCGACGCCGTCACCGGATACGATTATTCTAGGTTCGATCCCCACCGTCGGGCGAGCGTGACGATTCCGCACAAAAGACTCATTCGCTCGACCGGCCCGGGAATAATTCCCCACCCTGCGGGGCGAACAGACTATCGCGCCCCGCGGCATTACGGACGGAGTACGGCGTTTTGGCCCTCACACAGGCGGATTTCAACCGACTGGTGGTCGATCACGGCGATGCGATGTATCGCCTGTCGTATCGACTGATGGGAGACGCGCACGACGCCGAGGACGTCGTCCAAGACACGTTTCGCTCGGTTTGGAAGAGTCGCGATCGCTACGAGCCGGGTCGCGGCGATCGGGCCTGCCTGACGGCCATCCTGCGTCGTCGGGCGGCCGACCGTTGGCGACGAAGCGACAACCGCGAACACCCCGCCGGCGACGACCTGCCCGAACTGATCGAACGACCACCGATCCCGACCGACGACTACGACGACGAGATGCAACGAGCCCTTTCGCAACTGCACGACGATTTGCGCGAGACGTTGCTGCTGGTCGTCGTGGCCGAACTGACCCACCAAGAGACCGCCGATTTGTTGAACGTTCCGCTCGGCACCGTGTTTCGCGCGTGAGCCGGGCGCGACGGCAACTTCGCGAAGCGCTGCAGACGACGAATCATGGCACTTGAAGGCGGAGACAGGGGACAGGGGACAGGGGACAGAAGTCTGAAGTCTGAAGTCATTCGCCCAAGGTCTGGTTTGAAACGATGTCTACGCCTGACGAACTTGACGACGATTTGCTCGACGCGCGGTTGCGCGACGTTGCGCCGCCGGTCGGGTTGCGCGGGCGGTTCGGCGAGATCTCGCTCGACGACGAAGAGTTGCATCGCCGCTTGCGCGACGTGTCGATTCCGTTCGGCTTGAAGTATCGACTGCGGCGCATCGCGGCCGGTCCGCTGATTACGCCGCGGCGATTGATGGCTGGCGGCGGCGGTCGTGCTCGTTGGCCGTCGGCGCGTCGTTCACGGCGCTGGTCGGCGGCTTCATCGACATGTTCGTCGATCCGTATCCCGAATCGCAGATTGGCGAGAAGGCGAAGCCTGGCCGTCGCAGGAACGAGAGCGACGGGCCGACGTTCTTGCCGTCGCCGTCGCCGGTCGTCGCCGTTCGTTCGCGTCGTCGCGGGTTCCGACGAAGACGTCGCCGTGAGTGTTGGCCGACTATCGACGCGTCGATTCGAATCGGGCAGTGCGCAGGTCACGCTTCCGCGCATCGCGCCGACCGATCGACTGTTGTTGGCCGCGGCCACCGGCAGGCGACGATCATTCAAGCCGACGTTCGCGGCGCCCCGTCGCCGCTCGACGATCTGCCCGACTTCCGCCGCGCCGTGCTGCACACGTCCGCGCGGCGTCGAGGCGGCGCTCAATGCCCAAGCAACGCGACCTACTTGCTGAAGAACGGCGTGTTTCCGTTCGTTTCGCCGCAGGAGTTCATGACGTCGTCGCTGCCGCCGTCGTTCGATACGGCCGGCGTTTGAATCGGCCCGCGAGTATTTGGCGGCGGGCGAATGTGCCGCCGGCGGCGCAGATGCGGACCGAAGAGTTCTTGGCGGCCGCCAAGTATTCGTTGGCGAAGCCGACCGCCTCATTGGCGAAGCCGACGATCGCCGCGGCCCGGTTGCACTTGGCCGGCGGCGTGGCGCCGTGGAACGTCGGCTTGGCGCCGGATGTGGCCGCCCCCGATCGGCGCGACGCGGTTGCTGCAGGTTTCCGTGCAGGCTCGCGACTTGCCGGCCGTGCGACGCCGCGCGACGCATCTGACCGTCGCCGTCGACGTGACGTCGAGCATGGCCGGCGGCAGCCGTCTGTCGATGGTTCGTCAGGCGTTGAAGTCGCTGGTCGAACGACTCGGCACGAACGATCGCCTGACGCTGATCGCGCTCGGCGCCGAGTCGTCGATCTTGGTCGAAGAGGGAAGCCGCGCGGAACTCGATCAGTTGTTCGCGGCCGTCGATCATCTTGCGAGCCGCAAGGCGCCGGGCCGATTGGCCGACGGCGTCTTCGACGCGTGCCGCGCCGCCGGTCGCCGCGCGGTTGCCGAAGAACGTCGAACGTCGCGTCGTCGTCGTCAGCGATGCGCTTCGCCGAGTCGGATTCGGCCGGTCTGCAACGAGTCGAAGCGTTCTTGAAGACCGAAGCCGGCCGCGGCTTGCGGCTCGAGCGTGGTCGACGTCGGTCCCGATGACGTGGAAACCGACGTTGTGGTCGGAGTTGGCGCGAGCGTCGCGAGGGGCTCGTGGCTCGCGCGACGACGGTCGACGGCCTTCGCGCCGCGTTCCGCGAATCGCTGACGGGGCAGAATCCGCTGGTCGCCGACCGACGCGACGCTGAGCGTGACGTTCCATCCCGGAGGTGGTCGTCGGTTATCGATTGTTCGGACACGAGCCGACGGCGCTGACGGCCGGCTAACCGCAGAGCCTGACGTTCGACCTGACCGCGGGTCAGACCGGCACGGTGCTTTACGAACTGCAAATCCGCGGCGGTCCGGTGCCCGACATCGCCACGGTCGTGCTGAAATGGCGCGATCCGGCCGACGGCGCCGAGCACGAAGAAGAACGCAACGTGACCCGGGGCATGTTGTCGCCGGCGTTCGAGAAGGCCCCGGCGTCGCTGCAGATGGCGACGCTCGCCGCGGCGACGGCCGGTCGACTGCGAAACGCTCCGCCGCCGGATAACGTCGCGCCGAGCGAGCTGTTACAATGGGCTCAACGACTCGAACGAGCCCGCACGGTGCGCGGCCTGGAGCCGTGGTTGTCTCTGCTGACCGACCTGGATCGGCTTGCCTCGCGGAAGCCGTCTCGAGGACATGAAATGATACGCAACGCCGGTCGGGGCCTGTTGTCGATCGGGGTCGATGGCGTGTCGATCGCGGCGATTCTGTCGTATCGGATCGCGCTCGGGATCGCACGGTCGTTCGAGCGGCGCCGGGAGACGGCGTTCCCGGCGGGTTGCAGTCGATGCCGGGCCAGATGACGGTCGTCGATCGCGCGGCGGTGCTGGTGCAATCGGCGCAAGGATCGGGCGACCCGGTGCGTCGCGGAGCGCTTGCTGAAGCAGGCCCGCCCGCTGCTCGAAGGTTTCCTCCGCGAGCACACGACGCACGACGACACGCCCCGCGCCGAGATGTGGCTCGGCGCGGTCTTGACGGCCGAGGGCAAAGACCTGGTCGCCGCCGCTCCAGCGGCCGCCGCCAGATCGCCGACGATCGCGAGCGAAGCTCGTCGCCGCCCGCGATGCGTTTCGCGAAGCCGACCGCATTCTCACCGTCGCCGTCGATCGTTTCAAAGACCGTCTGAAAGGCATGCCCAAGTATTTCCGAGGCCGGAAGTCCCGAACAGTTGGCCCGCCAGAGCCTGACCGGCACTTACATTCAGGCGCTGATGTACCAAGCCGCGGCGGTCGAGGAGTGGGCGGCGACCTACCCGGTCGGAATCGGACGATGCCCGCAACCTCTACAAAGCGGCCGCCGATCGTTACGAAGGCGATTTATCGCGACTATCGGACCCTGATCGCCGGCCTGATTGCCCGCCTTAAGCAGGGGCAGTGTTACCGGAACCTCGGCGACACGAAGCGAGCCGTGGGTCTGTACAACGACATTCTTTCGCAGCCCGACGACTTGTCGCCGTTGCGGCGACTGCGCGTGACGGCCATGCATTTGTCTCTGGAATGCTGGACGACTCCGCAAGAGAAACTCTATGAGCTAGCTTTTTCGCAAGGTGAGGAATATCTCACCCGGGTTCGCCCCGAAGAGAAACTGTGGCCGGAGTGGCAGGCCGTGCGTTACCAAACCGCGCGGGGCTATCTCTTGGCCGCCGAAGCGCTTCCGGCCGATCGGGCGACGGAGCGAGCCGAAATGCTCGCGTCATGCCCGTGAACATCGCGGCGGCGGTCGGCGAATCGGAAGGACCGTATCGCGAGGCGGGCGGACTTTGCTGACGGACGTCGGGTCGGGCCGAAGGCCGACCGACGCCGTAGGCTCGTGCGCCGTTCGCTCGGTGTCTACCGTTCGCC
This sequence comes from uncultured Actinomycetes bacterium, assembly GCA_963754705.1. Classification (GTDB taxonomy): domain Bacteria; phylum Actinomycetota; class Acidimicrobiia; order Acidimicrobiales; family Ilumatobacteraceae; genus JAWKHV01. The sequence goes on from CAVWGZ010000005.1 coordinate 60,355, forward strand.
GCCTAGTTCCGCCGTGCGACTTTCGTCGAACTCGCGTTAGTTGCTTGATTGTCCAAATTTTCGCCTATAAGCTGAAAGTTCCTACGAGCGACCGGGGCTCGCTCGTGTTCGTTGCCGACAATTTTCCGCGCGGCTCGTGACGTCGAACCAATCCCTTTCACCCCGGGTTCGATCATGCGTCGCCGATTTGATCCGATTAAAGGATGCCACGGATGAAACAGTTGCGCTCACTCGCCATTACGGCGTTGTGCGGTTTGGCTTGGTCGGCTCGGCCGGCCCGGCGCGTTCGGCCGAAGAATACGATCGCTTTCTCGCCGGCCTTGCGCAGCCGCGGCTACTTCGACGCCGCGCTCGATTACCTGGCCGCGATGCGCACCAGCCCGCTGCTCAACGAAGAGCAGAAGATGATGATGCCGTTCGAAGAGGCGCGCACGTTCCTCGAAGCGTCGCGCAGCGAACGCGACAACGCGGCCCGCGAGAAGCTGCTCGACGGCGCTCGCGACAAGTTCAAAGAATTCGCCGAACGCAACTCGGCCCATCCGCAAGCGGCCGGCGCCGAAACGCAACTCGGCGCGGTGCTCGTCGAGCGCGGCCGCGCCAAGCTCGAACAAGGTCTCGCCCCGCAGAACACGGCGAACCGCAAGCCGCTGATGGAAGAGGCCCGCAAGTTCTTCGACGAATCGGAAAAGGTCTTCAAAGACGCCGAGAAGAAGTTCGAAGAGCTCTTGGCGACCTTCCCGAAGTTCATGGCCCCGAGCGATCCGCGCGTCGCCGAGCGCGAAAAGGTCGAAGGGCGATTTGATTCAGGCGCACATGTTCCACGCCTACGGCCTCTACGAAAAGTCGCGAACCTACGATCCGACGACGCCGCCGAAAAGAAACTCTGGGAAGCCGCGCTGCGAACCGCCGCCGACAAGTACGGCGCGATCTACAAAGACTACCGCACGCTCATCGCCGGCCTCGCCGCGCGCTTAAAGAAGGCCAGTGCTACCAAGAGCTGAAAGACACGAAGCGCGCGCTCGGCCTCTACACCGACTTGCTCGGCCAGCCCGACGACCTGAAGCCGCTGCGACCGTACAAGGCCAGCGCCATGTACCTGTCGCTGCAGTGCTGGACGTCGGACACGGAGAAGCTGTACGAGCTGGCCTATCGCCAAGGCGACGAGTTCCTGAAGGGCTCCGGCAGCGACGAATTGCAGAACCCGGAGTGGCTGGCCGTCCGTTACTTCACGGCGTTCGGCACATCGCCTGCGTTACGGCCAGTTGCCCGAGAAAGGCGAACCGGCGAAGAGCAGACCGAGACGATCAGCGTTCGCTTCGACGCCGCTCGGCAAAACGCCGAAGTCGTCGCGTCGACGCAAGGCGAGTATCAAGACCCGGCCCGCGGCTTGCTGAAGGAATTGCTGGGCGCCAACGCGAACTCCGACCGCGAGCCGAAGTCGTTCCTCGAGGCGCAGAACCGCGGCCTCGACTCGATGAACACGTTCTCGGCGGCCATGGCCGACGCGAAAAGGCGGCCGACGAAGCGACCCGCACCGCCAAAGAAAAGGAAGCCATCGAAGCCCGTCAAAAGGCGAACGAGCTGTTCTACAAGGCGCTCACGCTTGATCGACGACAACACGACGCTCGAAGACATCAACACGGTTCGCTACTACCTCTGCTACTTGGCCTACACGGAGAATCGCACCTACGACGCCGCGGTCATCGGCGAGTTCTTGCTGAAGTACTATCCGAACAGCGGCGGCGCTCGCCAAGCGGCGCAGATCGCGCTCGCCTCGTACGTCAACGAGTATCAAGGAGCCAACGGTGCGCCGTCCGGCGACTTCGATCGCCGAAGATGCAGCAACTCGCCGCCGAGATCGCCAAGCGTTGGAAGGGCGAAAAGGAAGCCGACGACGCCTGGAATATTTTGCTGGCGATCGCGATGAACGAAAAGCGCATTCCCGACATGCTCCTGGCGCTCGACAACATTCAGGAAACGTCCCCCATCCGCGCCGACGCCGAGATGAAGGCCGGCCGCACGCTCTGGTCGATGTACCACGAGCAATTGGCGATGGACGAAGGCGACCCCGGCAAGCTGACCGCCGCCGAAATGCAAGACCTCACCGTCAAAGCCAACGGCATTCTCAAGGCGGCCATCGATCGCCAAGTGAAGCCGACGTCGACTCGATCGAGAAGATGACGCTGCACGAGGCCGAAACGCAGATGTTCCTCTGCGAGTCGCAGATCGCGCTCGGCCAGTTCGCCGAAGCGCTGAAAACGCTCGAAGATCCGAAGATCGGCCTGCTCACGCTGGTTCGCGGCAAAGACAAAAACCCCGACGCGACGCAAGATCCGATCCCGCTCGAAACGTACAAGCTCGCCCTGCAGGCCTACGTTCTGAACGACAAGGTCGACAAGGCCCAAGAGCTGATTCCCGAACTCGACGCCTCGGCGGCGGGAGCGGCGGCGATCAAAAGGCCGAGCTCGCCAACACCTATCTGAACCTGGCGCTCCGGCTCGAGAAGCAGATCGATCAACAGCGGCAGACCAAGAACCTCGAGGCCTCAAGGGCGCGGCCAAGGGCTTCACCTTCTTCCTCGGTCAGATCGAAGGAGCCGGCGACGCCTTCGCCGGCGAATGCGAAGTTCCAGAACCTCAACTGGGTCTCGGAAAACTTCTTCCGTCTCGGCAGCGATCTCGTGACGCAAACCGAGCGTCTCGGCCGAAGATCAGGCCGCTGGCGATCGACTACTTCGCCAAGTCGTCGGCGCTCGACGACAAGCTCGCCCCGCTGACGAAGCCCGACTCCGACGCCCAGTTGATCGTCAAGCTTCGCAAGGCCCGCTCCATGCGTCGCGCCGGCAAGTTCGTCGAAGCGGTCAGCGCCTTGCAAGACGTGCTCCCCGACCGACGCAACCTGATGGAAGCCCAGATCGAGGCGTGCGAAACGCTTCATGGATCGCGCCGCGACGAACAAGGAGCCGAACATCTACACCATGGCCGTCAACGGCGGTCGCCCCGACGGCCACAAAGGGCGACAACATCATTTGGGGCTGGCACCGCATCTCGAAGACCATGCAAGGCGCCCGCCGTTGCCGACCGCGAACGATCCGGCCCACAAAGAGTTCGTCCGCTTGTTCCACCAAGCCCGTTACAACGCCGCTTGGTGCGCCTATCAACAAGCGATGGGCCAAACGACGAAAGAAGATCGCGAGAAGTTGCTCAAGCAGGCCGACTACGCGATCACGATCACCCGCAGTACTCGCCCGACATGGGCGGCGACGAATGGAAGCCGAAGTACGACGAATTGAAGAAGAAGATCGAATCGGCCTTGAAGCAGTAGCACTCAGACTTGTACGCCGTATCACAAACTTAAAGCCCAACACATATTTGCCATATCCAGGAGCGTTCCCGATGAAGATGTCCGTTTCGTCCGTCGCCGCGGCGACCTTGTGTTCCTTGGCCTTCGCCTCGCTGTTCGTCGGCGAAGCCTCGGCGATCGACGCCGTCAAGAGCCCGCCGACGCGGCGGAGGAGATCTATCACCCGGAGACCTTCGGTCGCTCGGCGACCGACACCGTGATCGTCGGCTGATCCCGACCGAATCCCTCGGCGACCCGTGTCTCACGGTCGAGCCCCGATCAAACTGACATAACGAATATTATGGGCGGGATGGTGTCAGGCGGGCGTCGAGCCACTGCCGGGCCGGACGTTCGATGAACGAGTAGCTCGACATCGCCGCGATCGCCGTGAACAGCACCTGCCTGCCGAACAGCGCCCAGCCCTGCCAGCCGGCCTCCTCGCCACCGGCGATCAGCGCCACACCGACGACGTAGTGCCAGAGATAGATCGAGTAACAGCGTTCGCCGATCCAGCGCAGCGGGGCCAGCTCGAGCAGGCGGCGGATCGGCCTGGGCACCGCCCGGGTGACGAGCGCGAGCACCAGCGCGGCGCTGGCGACCGATGCCAGCGGGACGATCAGGATCATGCTCGGTGCCTGCCAGTCGAACCAGTCCGGCGCAGCGACCGGGATCGCCGCCAGCACGGCCAGAGCCGGCCACGCCCAGCGGTACAACCGTTGGCGTATCCGGAGGCTGGTCGACTGCCAGGCGAAGGCGATCGCCATCCCGAGCAGCAGGCCGTCGAGGCGGAACCAGGTGAGCACGTAGATCCGTGCCGGGGCGATTCCGATCGCCACTCCGAGCGGTCGAAGCAGCATCTCGAGCACGGCGAAGCCGACGGCGACGGCCGCTGCCCGGCGTCTGGGGAGGGCGAACAAGCCGACGACGACGAGCGGCACCAGCAGGGAGAACTGCCATCCGACGGCCACTGCCCAGAGGTGGCCGAACGCCCGCCCGTCGGCGTAGCCGTAGCCGTCGGCGAGGTTGAACGCCTGCAGCAGGGAGCTGCCGACCGACCAGCGCAGCTCCTCGGTGACCCGCCCGTCCTGGACATAGCTCCAGATCGCGGCGAAGACGACCAGCGCGATCAGCGCCGGGTACAGGCGGGCCGCCCGGCGGGCGAGAAATCGCCACCAGCCCGGTCGGTGTCGAGGACTGCGTTCGCTCAGCCGCAGCAGCGTGCCGGTGACGACGAACCCGCTGATGACGAAGAAGATGTCGACGCCGATCCAACCGCCGGACAGTCCGCCAACACCGAAGTGATGGCCGACGACGGCGAGCACGGCCAGCCCACGCAGGCCGTCGAGCGCCGGCCAGGAGGAGGTCGGCTCTGGCAGCCGGGGCACGAGCCGCGTCGCCGGGGCAACGGTCGGTCGAGCCTGGGTCGCGGTCACCTATCGAGTATGAGCGCCCGACGTGCACATGAACCACGGAGAGTGGTCAAGGAATCGTCTAGATCTCAGCCGTCCAACAACAGCCCGGCGTCGTGCCACGCCGCTTCGATCGCGTCCAGACGGCTCGCAGCGACGTGCTGCAGGCGCTCGGCAACGCCGGCGACGAGCGAGTTGAGCAACGCCATCGTCCCGACGTGACTGTCGAACGGACCGGCGCCCTCGGCGGCGAGGACGAAACAGCACGCTCCCCCGCCGGCCAGCGGCGACAGCGGGCTGTCGGTGAGCGAGATCAGTGTTGCGCCGCGCTGTGTCGCCGCCCGGACCGCAGCCAGCACCCACGCCTCGTAGCGCCGCAGGTCGATCGCCACGACCACTTCGGCGGGGGTCACCGCGGCGAGCCGAGCGGCGACCGCGACCGGATTGCCGTCGAGCACCTCGACCCCGGCACGCAGCGAGTCGAGCATCCCTCGCGCCTGGATCGCCACTCCCCTGGTTGCCTCACCGGAAACCAGCAACACCGGGCGGGCGCGATCGGCGAGCACGTCGCAGGCGCGGGTGAAATCCTCCCGGTCGACGTTGTCGAGCGTCTCGTGGACGTTGCCCAGTTCGCGCTGGAGGGCGGCGCCGAGGAGGTCCTCCTGGCTCGGCCGCCGGATCCGCTCGACGGCCGGACGGAGCCGGCCTTCGAGTTCCGAACGGACATCGGCCTGCAGCCCGGTGAACCCGTCGTAGCCGAGCTTGACGGCAAAACGGACCACGGTCGCCGCGCCGGCCTCGGCCTGCGCGCCGAGTTCGGCGACGGTACCGAAGGCGACCACCTGCGGTCGCTGGAGGATCACCTCGGCGACCCGCCGCTCCGACTTCGTCAGCACATCACGCGCCGCCGCGATCCGCTGGCTGACGTCCATCGGCTGCGAACCGTAGCCGAGCCCGGACGGAATCGCGGGCGGAGCTCGGGGTCGGCCGGCCGCCGCCGACGGGCGATGACGAAATCTTTGCTCCAGATTTGCTAGAGTGTGGAACGGATACTCCATTCCTCGGCCGGCGACGGATGCGGCGGCCGGTGAGAGCTTCGGAGGGCTGATGACCACGCTGACGATCAACACCTCCCACGCCGTCGCCGGCGGACGGCGCTCGGTGCTCTCGCTCGGCGCCGAACCGATCGACGACTTCGAGCTCGGCACGCTTCGTCAGCGGCTGCTCGCCGGCGGCCGGGTGCTGGTCGCCGTCGCCCCGGATGCGACGCCCGCCTCGCTCGCTGCACTCCGCACGCTCGCCCCGGTCGAGGTCGGCGACGAGCTGCTCCGCCCGGCCGAGGACAACCCCCTGCTCGCCGACAGCCAACGACGGGCGACGTTCCTCGCCGACGGTTCGATGCTCGACGTCGACCATGTCCGCCCACTGTGCGTGGTCGGGGCGATCGATCACCGGGTGCTGGCGGTCGACACCGATGGCGCCCCGATCGCGGTCGAGCTCGACGTCGACGGCGGGTTGCTGACCGTGCTCGGCACGACCTCGCTGCTCGAGGACCGTTGGCTGACCTACCCGGCCAACGCAGCGTTCCTCGCTGCGCTGCTCGGCGCCGAGGTGAGCGTGGTCGAGCGCTCGGCGACGACCGCCGTCGGCCACCGACGCCCTCCCCGGCTCGACGTCCCCGCCGGGTGGTTGCCGGCCGACCGGGTCCCGACCGACCGGGGCGAACTCGTCCGCGCCGCCGGGCACCTCGGCCGGCTGCTCCCCCCCGAGGTCCACGACGCGCTGGTCGACTTCGCCGACTGCCCCGACCCGTCCGGTGCGCTGCTCCTGCGTGGCCTGCCGCTCGGGCAGATCCCCCCTACTCCCCCGACCCCGACCACCGCGGTCGCCAAGGACCTGACCAGCGAGCTGGTGTTGCTCACCGTCGCCCGACGGCTCGGTCAGCCGGTCGGCTACCTCCCCGAGCACGGCGGGACCCTGATCCAGAACATCTGCCCGACCCCGAGCGCCGTCGACCGCCAGGTGTCGACCTCGTCCTCGGTCGACCTGATGTTCCACACCGAAGCGGCGTTCCACCCCCACCGGCCACGGTTCCTGCTCCTGCTCTGCCTGCGCGGCGATCCCGACGGCGCCGCCCGCACGACGGTCGCCTCGATCCGTGAGCTGCTCGAGGACCTCCCGCCGCGGACTCGCCGGGTGCTGTTCGAGCCGCGTTTCGGACCGCCGCCGACGAGAGCTATGTCGGCGCCCGCCCGACCCGACTCGGTCGACCGGAGCCGGTGCTCCAGGGCGAGCTGGGAGGCGCCCAACCTGGTGTTCGACGCCGACCTGATGGTCGGCACCGACGACGAGGCGACGGCCGCGCTGCGGACCCTCGCCGAACTGGTCGGACGCCGCCACACCGGCGTCGTGCTGACGGCCGGCGACCTGCTGGTCGTCGACAACTCGATCGCCGTCCACGGCCGCAGCCCGTTCCGCGCCCGCTTCGACGGGAGCGATCGCTGGCTCCAACGGGTGTTCGTCGTCGGCGACCTGGTGCCCAGCGCGGGCGAGCGCAACGGCCGGGTGATCACCACCCGATTCGCGCCCTGAGGAGCTGCCGGCCGCACGCAGCGAGATTTCTGACGGTTCGTCAGATATCTCGTTGACCCGGTCACCTAACCAGTTCTAGAATCGGCTTTCACGCGCTGGACCGGGGGCTTCCAGGTGGACGAGGCGGCGTAGCCACGTCCCCATGACCCCCCGCTGACCAAGGGGGTAAGCCATGACGGCAGTCGAGTTCTCACGTGTCGACGAGAGGAACGACTGGACCAACAAGGCAGCGTGTCGTGGACTCACGTCGCTGTTCTTCCCACCGTCGGCCGAGCGTCCCCAGGCCAGAGAGCGCCGGGAAACGCTCGCCCGGACCGTTTGTGAATCCTGTGTCGTCCAAGGCTTCTGTCGTCAGTACGCCCGGTCGAACCACGAGTACGGCTTCTGGGGCGGGGAGAGCGAAGACGAACGGCACGCCGCCGGGTTCCGTCTGATCGCCCCGATCGGTACCCGCGCCCGGTCGAGCGTCGCCAGCTGAGAGAGGGAGGTCGCGCCGAGTCGCAGCGACCATCATGCGGTGACCGGCCGCACCGAACAAGCCCACGTCGACGCGCTCCACGAGGCGTGGGACGCCTATGGCGACCCCTCCCCCGTCGTCGACGTGATCGAGGTCTCGGCGAACGTCTCGACCAACCGCGTCTACCTCGTCGTGCTCGCCGACCACCGCCGGTACATCGCCAAGGTCTCCTCCTACGGCTCCTACTTCCTCTTCGCCGAGGACCACGACCGGCTGCACCGCATGTCGCACCTGCTGCGCGGGACCCGCTTCGACGGGGTGCTCGCCGACGTCCTCGGCACCGACGGCCGGCCTTCACCTGGTACGACGGCGAGCTCTGGGCGTCGTTCTACGAGGAGGTCGAGCGACGCGATCGGCTGCCGAAGATCCTCGACGACGCCAGCGATCGAGACCCTCGCCGGCGAGATCGCCGGTTCCACCTCGCCTGCGAAGCGATCGCCCCGCAGATCCCGCCGACCTCGAAGACCGATCAAGGCCGACGCGATCTACCTGCTCGACCTGCTCGCCAGCCCGTTCGCCCCGCGCAACTTCCAGATCCCGACCGGAGCACGTCGACCTCGTCCGTCGCCACACCCACGAGTTCCTGATGACGCCTCGAACGAGTCGCAGTACGACTACTGGCCGAAGCTCCCGATCCTGGTCGATTGGAACCTCGGCAACTTCTCCGTCGACTCGAGACGGCGACGGCGGGTTCCGGCTGTTCTCGCGCTGGGACTACGACTGGTTCCGGATCGAGTCCCGACTGTTCGACTTCTACTTCCTGTCGCGGGTGTCGCGCGCACCGGCGACCGGACGCACTTCACGTACTCCGTCGCACACGCTGCTCGAGCCCCGCTTCCGTCGCTTCCTCACGGCCTACCACGAGGTGTTCCCACTGACGCGAGGAGGTCCTCTTCCTCCCCGAGGCGTACCGCTTCTTCGTCCTCAACTACGTCATCCGCGAGGGGCGCAGTTCTTCCGGCCCGACCTCTGCGCCCAGTTCCGACGACAGGCGGCACAGATCTACCTGCCCTCGTTCGCCCAGCTGGACGTCTCCCCGTTGCTCGCCATCGTGCGGTAGACCTCTGACCGTGCTCGACGTCTATGTGATCGGCAGTGCCAACCTCGATCTCGTCGCCCGCTGCGAACGGCTCCCCGGTCCCGGCGAGACGGTGCTCGGTCACGACTTCTTCGAGGCGGCCGGCGGCAAGGGTCTCAACCAGGCGGTCGCAGCCGCTCGCGCCGGCGCGGCCACCGGCTTTCTCGGGATGATCGGCGACGACGCGGCGGGCGTCGCCTTGCGGACCGTGCTCGACGACGACGGTGTCGTGACCGTCCTCCCTCGGCCTCGGCCGGCGACCGACCGGGCGGGCACTGATCGGCGTCAGCGACGCCGGCGAGAACTCGATCGTCGTCGTCTCCGGGGCGAACGAAGAGCTCGGGCCCGATCAGGTGACGATCCACGGTGGCGGGCTGGCATCGGCCAACGTGCTCCTCGCCCAGCTCGAGATCCCGCTGCCGACCGTCCACGCCGCCTTCCTCCTCGGCCGCCACCTCGGGATGATCAACATCCTCAATCCCGCGCCCGCCGCCGAGCTGCCACTCGAGCTGCTGCGCCTGGTCGACATCTGCGTCCCCAACGAGCACGAGGCAGAACTGCTGGCGGGGCCGAGCGTCTGCTCGAGGCCGGCGTGTCGACCGTGGTCACGACACTCGGCTCGCGGGGCGCGGGTGACGACGGCGACGGGCAGCGAGGACCTGCCGGCGTTCGAGGTCGAGGCGGTCGACACCACCGCTGCCGGCGACGCGTTCTGCGGTGCGCTCGCCGCTCGGCTGGCGCTCGGCGCCCCGATCGAGGAGGCGCTGCGGTGGGCGTCGGCGGCGGGGGCGCTGGCTGCGACGATCGCCGGTGCGGTGCCCTCGATCCCTCACGAGGCGGCGCTCCGCGCCGTCCTCACCCGCTGAACGACACTGCTCAGCGGAGCACGACCGCGGCCCAACCATCGTGGGTGTGGCGGTCGATCGGCTGCAGCGGGGCGAGCGCGGCGAGGACGTGCTCGCAGCGCTCGGCGAGGATCCCGCTGACGATCAACGTCCCTGACGGTCCGAGCAGCCGGCGGAGTTCGGGGGCGAGCTCGACCAGCGCCGGAGCGAGGATGTTGGCGACGATCACATCGAAGCCGCCGCGCTCGTCGAGGGCGATCTCGGCCACCGGACGCAGGCTCACCGCGATCCGTCCCTCGACGGCGTTCGAGCGCGGCGTTGGCCTCGGTCGTCGGGACCGCCGACGGATGGATGTCGACCGCCTCGACGTACTCGGCGCCGTGGGTCGCGGCGATCACCGACAGCACGCCGCTGCCACAGCCGACGTCGAGCACCGTGGCACCGTCGAACAAGGCGTCGAGCAGTCCTCTGGCGGTGAGCACGGTCGTCGGATGATCACCGAGACCGAAGGTGTCGGCAGGTTCGATCCGCAGGCAGCGGACACCTGGTGGCGGTTCGAACTCGAGCCAGGCCGGGACGACGACCAGTCCGGCGGTGATCCAGCTCGGCTGGGCGTGGGCCCGCCACTGGTCGGCGACCGTTTCGTCGATCTCCTCCAACCGCCAGCGCCAGCGGGCCGGGAACCCCTCCGCTGCGCCGGCGACCGCCTGCGGGTCGTTGCCCAGCGCCGTCCACAGCTCGACCAGGTGGTCCTCCGTCGGCGCTCCCCGTCGCGCTCCTCCACCGCCAGCACGCCGAGCGCCCAGAGCGCGTCGGAGGCCAGCTCGACCTCGGTCGCCGGGACGGTGAGCACGAGCGCGAGCACGGATCAGCCGTCGATCCGCCGTAGGCCGGCTCGGTAGAGGTCGACCTTGTGCAGGTACGCCTCGACCCCCTCGAGGATCTCCTCCGAGCGGGCCTTGCCCGGCCGGATCACCACCGGGGAACCGGCGGCGAGCGCCCCGCCCGGCACCTCGGTCCCGTTGAGCACGACGCTGTTGGCGGCGACCACCGCACCGGTGCGGACGATCACCCGGTGGAGCACCACCGAGCCCGAGCCGATCAGCGAGCCCGACTCGATCGTGCAGCCCTCGAGGTGGACGATGTGGCCGACGACGCAGTCGTCACCGACCGTCGTCGGGTAGTCCTCGGTGGTGTGGACCACCGTGCCGTCCTGGATCGACGTCCGCTCACCGATCGTGATCGTCCCGGCGTCACCGCGCAGCACTGCGTTGGGCCAGATCGAGCTGCGCGCCCCGATCGTCACCTGTCCGATGACCACCGCATCGGGATGGACGAACGCCTCGGGGTGGATCTGGGGAGCTGCGTCACCGAGGGCGTAGAGCGGCATACCCCGAACGTAGCGATCCGCTCGGTACCGATCCGCCTTCGGTGTGAGCTGCGTCGTCGCGAGGGTGAGCAGATACGGTGGAACGCCATGTCCCGCAGGATCGACATCGAGCTCACCAGCTCCCGCCCGGATGGAACGTGGACCTGGCGCGCTGCCGGCGCCCAGAAGCCGAAGGGCGTCCTCGACGGATCGATCCTGCCGACCGGCTCGAAGGCCGGCGACGTGCTCAAGGTCGAGGCCGATATGGAGGTCGAGGGGATCAGCGTGTTGGCGGTGGTCACCCCGGCCCGAGCTCGCAAGGACGCAGAGCGGATCGAGCTGCTGACCCCCGAGCGCCCGTTCGAGCCGGTGACCCAGACGCTGGCGAAGCGGGACCGCAGCGACCGGCCGCGCCGTGACGGTGAGCGCGGGCCGAGGCGGGACGGACCGGGTGGCGATCGGCGCCCGCGGCGCGACGGTCCCGGCGGAGATCGGCGCGATCGTCCCCGCCGACGGCCGCGGCCGTCCTGAGGGCGCTCAGCGTCGAGAGGGCGATGCCGGCCGTCCGCCCCGACGCGACCGTCCCACCCGCCCACGGTTCGATCCGCCGCCGGAACTGCCCCAGCGGCCGCGGCCGAAGCGGCTCAAGCCGGGCAAGGCCCATCGCACGGCGATCCTCGCCGACCTTCCCGAGGAGCACCGGCCGATCGCCGAGAAGGCGCTCAGCGGAGGCATCCCCGGGGTGCGCCAGGCGGTCAACGAGCAGAACGCGTCGCTGCGGGCAGAGGGCAAGCCGGAAGTGCCTGCCGCAGGCCTGCTGAAGATCGCCGAAGAGCTGCTCCCCCGCCTGCGCGTCGCCGAGTGGCTCGACCGCGCCGATGCGGCCAAGCAGGACCTCGCCGAGCTCGACCTGCGCGATCTGCGCTCCGTGGTCGCCGCCGGCGAGGACCCCGCCGTCGCTCGCGACGAGGCCACAAGGGCGATCGCCGCCGAGCTCAAAGAAGCGCTCGCCGCCAAGCAGGAGACGGCGATCGCCGAATGGCTGGAGGACATCCAGGCCGCGCTCGGCGTCGGCCGGGTGATTCGCGCCCTCAAGCTCTCCGCCGAGCCGCCGAAGGCCGGGGTTCGTTTCCCGCCCGAGGTAGGTGCCCGGCTGGTCGCCGCCACCATCGCCTCGCTGACCGCCGACGCGACCGCCGATCGATGGGCAGCGATCCTCGAAGCGGTCGCCTTCTCCCCGATCCGCGCTGCGGTGACCCCGGCGGAGGCGCCGGCACAGGTCAGCCCGGAGCTGACGACGACCATCACCCGGCTGGCACCATTGGTGCCGCAGATCGCCGCCCTGTTCGGGATCACACCCGCTCCCGGGGCGCAGACACCCAAGCCGCTTCGCCCGACGCGCAAGTCCGACCCGAAGAAGGCCGGCGGGTCGGATCGCGCAGGGTCGACCCCGTCGAAGGCCGCTTCGCCCAAGCCTCGTCCTGACGCCCCGGCACAGGAAGCGCCCGCCGCCGACCCGGCACCCGCCGCCAGCGAGCCCGAGGCTGCGACGACCGAGCCCGAGATCGCCACCACCGAGCCCGAAGCACTCGCCACCGGCGAGCCCGAGGCTGCGACCACCGAGCCCGAAGTCGCCACCACCGAGCCCGAAGCACTCGCCGCCGAGCCCGAGGCTGCGACCGACCGAGCCCGAAGTCGCCACCACCGAGCCCGAGGCTGCGACCACCGAGCCGAAGCTCGCCACCGGCGAGCCCGAGGCTGCGACCAACGAGCCCGAAGTCGCACCAGCCAACCGAGCCCGAAGTCGCCACCACCGAGCCCGAGGCACTCGCCACCGGCGAGCCCGAGGCTGCGACGACCGACGACGATGCCTCGACGGAGCGCGCCCAGGCGTAGCCCCGGTTGCCCGCCCGGCTTGGGCGGGCGAACACGCACTCCTACCATCGGACCATGTCCGACATCGTCCTGTACGAGACGCGCGGCCGCGTCGCCGTGATCACGCTCAACCGTCCCGAGGCGCGCAATGCGGTCAACGGCGACGTCGCCGACGGGGATGGAGGCGGCGATCGACCGCCTCGAGGACGACCCCGAGGTGTGGGTCGCCGTACTCCCCGCCAACAGCGAGGGCCAGGCCCGCCCGGTGTTCTGCGCCGGCGCAGATCTCAAGGCCATCAACGCCGGCGACGCAGCCAGGCTCAACACCGCCAAGCGGCGGCTTCGCCGGCTTCGTCTACCGCGAGCGCACCAAACCGGTGATCGTCGCCGTCGACGGGCTCGCCACCGCCGGCGGCTGTGAGATCGTCCTCGCCAGCGACCTGGTCGTCGCGTCGACGCAGGCCTCGTTCGGGCTCGCCGAGGTCAAGCGCAACCTGATCGCCGGTGCCGGCGGCCTGTTCCGCCTGCCGCGGGCGATCGGTCAGGCGGCGGCGATGGAGATGATCCTCACCGGCGAGCCGATCCCCGCCCAGCGGGCGTTCGATCTCGGCCTGGTCAGCAGGCTGGTCGATCCGGGCCAGGCGTTCGACGAGGCGATGCGTCCTCGCCGAGAAGATCTGCGAGAACGCCCCGTTGGCGGTGTGGGCCAGCCGCAAGGTGGTCCTCGCCGCGGCGTACGAGGACGACGAGACGCTCAAGACGTCGACCAACGGTCTGTTCGCCGAAGTGCTCGCCTCCGAGGACACCAGGAAGGGCTGACCGCATTCATCGAGAAGCGGACCCCGAACTGGACCGGGCGCTGATCAGCCGCCCGACGGCGACTGCAGCGCGTCGTCCAGGCGTCGGTGGACGATGATCGCCCGCGCCTTGACCCCGAAGCGCTCGTAGAGATTCTTCGTCGCCCGGTCACCGGGGAGGGCGATCGCCTCGATCGCCTCGGCGCCGAGCGAGCTGCCGGCGGACATCGCCGTGATCAGCAACTCGTCGCCGAGGCCCAGCTCGCGCGCCTCCGGCTCGACCCAGACCAGCTCGAGCCGCAACGTCGTCTGCTCCAGCCGGCCGCAGAGCACGCCGACGAGGACGTCGTCGAGGGTGGCCACCAGCGTCACCCGCTGCCGGTCGGCGAGCGCCCGGAGGGCGTCCTCGGTCGTCGGCTGGGCGACGCCGGCGAGCAGCTCGGGACCGCCGCGCAGCTCCGCGACGGCGGCGAACGCGTCGCGTTGGAGGCGGACCAGCTCCGCCACGTCGTCCGCCACCGCTGGGCGGACGGCCTCGATCATCCGCCGGACTCGAGCTGATCGAGCTTGCCGAGGATCGTTCGCCGCCCCCGGTTGGCGGTCTCGTAGGCCCGCACGGCACCGAGCTCCTCGGGCTCCAGCGCCGCCAGCCGGGCGATCACCTGCGACGCAGCGAGGCTGTCGTAATCGGCGATCGGTAACGACGCGGCGGCCGATGGGCTCGACGACGGGCGCCGGCGGGTCGCCGCCGGGGCGCTCGGCGCAGCCTCGGCAGCGCTGCGCGCAGGATCGACGGGAGGGGTCTCGGCGCCGTCCGTCGCCGGCGTCGTCGGTCCGGCGATCAGCCCGTTCAGCCGTTCTTCGACCTTCCGCCGTCCGAGGTCGACGGCGAACTTGCCGAACATCCGAGCGGTGTCGACCTCCCGTCGGCCGTTCGCGGACAGCGCTGCGAGGTCGTCGCGGACCGCCCCGGCAACGGCCAGCGGGACGAAGACGAACAGGTCGAGCAGTTGATCGATCGGAGGACGCTGAGGGGCCATCGGGCACATGCTCAGCGGCTGAAGATCGGGCAGTTGTCGTCACCCATCGGACATCCGGGCGCTTTGGCCCGCACGAGCAGGAAGCAGTTGGTGCACAACTGCTCATCGGCGCGCTTGGGCTGGAGCCGATCGCCGGGATCGGTGCGGGGGTCGTCGACCTCCGCCTCCTCCTCGTCCTCGTCGGCGTTCTCCTCGGCGGTGACCAGCCGATCCTTCAGGATCGTGTCGAGATCGGCTTCGACGTCGTCCGGCGTGACGAGGTCGTCGTCGTCCTCGTCCTCCTCGCCGGCGGGCACCGCCCGGCGGGCCTTGCTCGCCGCCTCCGGCTCGTCGTCGTCATCGTCGTCGGTGTCGTCATCCGATTCCTCGAACGTCTCGTCACCCTCGACGTCCTCGAATGCGTCTTCTTCCTCGAGCTCGTCGTCGAGCGCGTCAGGGTCGATGTCCTCCGGTTCGGTCTCTTCTTCCTGGGCTTCTGCGTCTAACGCTTCTTCGCCTTCGTCGAGGACGTCATCGTCGGCCATGGCTCTGCCTTCCGTCTACGGAGCGCGCGGGCCGGGATACTACGGCCGCAGATCGAAAGCGCTCCGCGCTCGGCATGTGACAGCCGTCACGTCGACGCTCAGGGCCTGGTGCGACGACTCTCCGCCCGCCGTTCCGCCTCCAACCGCTCGAGTGTCGGCTCCTCCGTCGACAGGTGGGTCATCGCTGCGGCGATTGCACGGTGACCGGCTTGCTCGGCGATCAGACGGTGCATCTCGAGCGCTACCCGGCGGTAGGCGGGGTGGCCCTGGGGGGCGGAGCGCAGTTCGAGCAGGTGCATCGCTTCGCGGGCGTTGAACTGCATCACGTAGCGCATCCGGTAGGCCATCGCCACCGCGTAGGGGGCCTGCGCCGGGAACTCGGGGGCGAGCGCGTCGTACAACCCCGCCGAGCGGTCCATCGCTTCGTCGTAGACGTGGCGCAGACCGGCCTCGTCGACCGTCTCCGGCCGGACGTACCCGTGGTTGGGGGTCAGCGCTTGCCACTCGATCGTCATCAGCCGGTGGCGCTGCAGGTCGCGGAACGCGCCGTAGTCGGAGAGCACGTCGAAGCGGTAGTCGACCCGTTCGAACGCCCGGCCGGGGCGGTGCCGCCGATTGGTCCGCTCGCCGACATAGGCACGGATCAGGGCCGCCCGCTCATCGGTGCCCAGCCGCCTGACGCGTTCGAGCAGTTGACGCTCGCCGAGCGCGCTGTGCGGGTAGCAGATCGCGGCGAGCAGCTTGTCCTCTGCGTCGGGGTCGAAGTCGACGAGGGTGACCATCGCCGCTTCCTCCACCGGGGGCCGTCCGAGCAGCTCGGCGACCAACGCACCGGTGCGCGACCTGGTCGAGGCGAGGTAGTCGCTCCAGGCGCCGCCCCGATCGGGCAGGTCGACCCGGCGGAGGAAGCTGGGGACGACCTTGCGCAGTTCGCTCAGCATCAGCTCGGCATAGCCGCGTGCCTCGGGCAACGGATGGGCCCGCATCCGCAGCAGGAGCGCCTCGAACGCCTGCCCGCTGCCGTAGATGCCGACGTTGGACAGCGAGGCGGCAGGGAGCACCCCACGGACCGAGTCGAGCGCCTTGGCACGCGTCGCGGTGCGGTAGACGAAATCGGAGTCGCTGGGCTGGCGCGGCACGGTCGATCGGACGTGGTCGGTGACCCGTTCGAGCAACAGGCTGTAGGCGTCGAACATCCGGTCCATGTCGCCGACGTAGCGGGTGCCGAACCGTGAGCCGACCAGTGCCGCGTCGCGGTGGTAGCGGTACCGGCCACCGAGCCGGGCGTCGTAGGCGATGTAGCGCGTGCTCTGCTCGAGGTAGGACATCAGCCGGCCCCACTCGAGGATCTTGGTCAGAAGATTGGAGGCCTGCTCGCACGCGAGGTGGACACCGCCCAGCTGGGCGACGGAATCGTCGCCGTACTCGACGAACACCCGCTCGTACAGCTCCTCGGCGCGCTGCACGCCGATGGTCGCATCGAGCCCGACGTCGCCGGAGATGTCGAGTTCGCCGACGAACTCGTCGAGGAACAACCGCCGCAGGCTCTTCGGGCTGCGGCTGTAGCGGGCGAACAGCGCACCCTTGACCACCTCCGGCAGGTTGACGAGGGCGAACACCGGGCCGTCGACGTTGGTGAAGTAGCGCCGGAGCACATCGGTCTCGGCGGAGCTGAACTCCTCCGGTACGTACGCGGCGGTGCCCGTGAGCGTCACGATCTTCCATGCTACGACCAGCCGGGTGCCGAGCCCGGGAGCGGTCGACGGGGTTGACCAGCGCAAACCCGATCTTCGGGCGACTGGCTGCTAGTCGAGGACCGTCCGGTCGATCCTGAACGCCGCACGTGCGCGCTCGAGCAGCTCCGGTCGGCACCAGGCGTCGACGATCGTCATCGCCATCGCCTTCGCCCCCTCGAGCACCGCCCGGTCGCCGGTCTCACCGCCGGCGAATCCGGCGAACGCGACGGTGTGGATCGGCGTTCCGGCGGGGGCGACCTGGATCATCGGGTGGATCGAGGGGACGAGATAGCTGACGTTGCCCATGTCGGTCGAGCCGACCACTGCGGTCCCGGCGTCCTGTGGGGCGGCGACGACCCGGCCGAGGCGACGGGCGTTGTCGGCGTAGGCGTCGAGCAGGGCGGCGCTGTCGGCCATGTCGGCGTAGGACAAGCTCCTGCCAGGCGGAGGTCACCGTGCAACCGGTGGCCATCGCTCCGGACTCGAGGGCGGCGAGCACCCGTGCCTTGAGCGGCTGGAGCGAGGCGATCGTCGGCGAGCGGATGTACCAGTGGGTCGCAGCCTTCGCCGGGACGATGTTCGGCTTGTCGCCACCGTTGGTGAACACCCCGTGGATCCGCTCCTGCGGCGTGATGTGCTGGCGGAGCGCCGCCACCGCCTGATAGCCGAGCACGGCGGCGTCGAGCGCGTTGCGGCCCTCCTGCGGGGCGGCGGCGGCGTGCGCCGCCTTGCCGGAATAGGTGACGGTCAGCTGTTGGACCGCGATCGCGTCGATCCGGGTCAGGTCGGCGTCGGCAGGATGGACCATCATCGCCGCGTCGAGCTCGGCGAACGCGCCGTTGCGGGCCATCGCCACCTTGCCGCCGCCACCCTCTTCTGCGGGCGTGCCGTAGATCGCCACCCGGCCACCGGCACGTTCGGCCACCGCCGCCGCCGCCAGCCCGGCGCCGAGCCCGGCGGCGGCGATCACGTTGTGGCCGCAGGCGTGGCCGATCTCGGGGAGGGCGTCGTACTCGCAGAGCACCCCGATCGTCGGTCCGGCCGAGCCGGCACGGGCGACGAACGCGGTCGGCACGTCGAAGGCGCCTCGCTCGGGCCGAAGCCCGGCGTCGGCCAACGTCGCGGTCAGCAGCTCGTGGGCGAAGTGCTCCTCGAACGCCAGCTCGGGGCGGGCGTGGAGTTGGCGCGAGACGTCGACCAGCACCGGTGCGATCCGGTCGATCTCGGCCAGCACCGCCGACTTGAGCTCCTCGATCGACGCTGCGGTGGGGGCGGTCATCCGCCGGACGCTATCCGCTCAGGCGTAGACGCCGAGAGCGAACACGACCACCCACAGCACGCCGACCGCTTGCAGCGTCCGATCGGCGAGGAACACGTCCTCCGGCGCGCCGCCGTGGCCCTGTTCGAGGATCAGCAGGTAGCGCAGCAGGGCGATCAGCATCGGCAGGATCGTCAGCTCGTAGAAGTGGAAGTCCGAGGGATGGGCGGCAGCGGTCTCGAACGCCCACAGGCAGTAGGCGACGAGCGAGGCGCCGACCGAGATCGACAGCACCTGACGCAGATAGCTGAGCGAGTAGGCCTGCAGCGTCGCCCGTGTCGTCGCCGCCTCCTCCCCCATCTCGCGCAGCTCGGCGTAGCGCTTGCCGGTGACGATGAACAGCGAGGCGAAGACGGTGACGAGGACGAACCACTTCGACATCGGCACGTCGGCGGCGACCGCTCCGGCGACGGCGCGCAGGACGAACCCGCTGGCGACGAGCACCAGGTCGACCACCGGGAGGTGCTTGAACACCTTCGAATAGGCGAGGGTGGTGATCACGTAGGCGGCGAGCACCGCGGCGGTCTGCCATCGACCGGTGGCGAACCCGAGCAGGACGCCGGCGACGAGCAGCGCGCTGCCGATCACCCGGGCCAGCCCGAGCGGGATCTTTCCGGCGGCGATCGGGCGACGCCGCTTGGTCGGATGCAGGCGGTCGGCGGCGACGTCGAGGATGTCGTTCCAGTAGTAGGTGCCGCTGGACACGGCGCAGAAGGCGACGAAGGCGATCAGGGTCAGGCCGAGTTCGCGCCCCTGGTCGAGCACCGCTGCGGCGCCGGGGGCGGCGAAGACGAGCACGTTCTTGACCCACTGGCGCGGCCGTGCCTCTTTGAGGATCGCCCGCATCATCCCGGCACCTCGCTGACCAGCACGCCCTTGACCAGATGGCGGTGGTGAGCAGCGGCGAGCAGCTCACGATCTCCGTGCGAATCGCCGTAGGCCCACAGCTCGACCTGCTCACCGGCCAGCCAGTGCTCCAGCCGACGGACCTTTTCCGACCCGCGGCAGTTCGGTCCGTCGAGCCGACCGGTCAGCAGACCGAACTCGTCGACCTCGAGCTCGGTACACAGCACCGCGTCGACCTCCAGCCGTTCGCCGAGCGGTCCGAGGTACGGCCGCAACGATGCGCTGACGAGCACGATCCGGTGCCCTGCGGCGCGATGCCAGCCGAGCCGGGCGAGCGTGTCGGCGCGCAGCCAGCCGGGCAACTCGGCCTCGGCGAACCGGCGACCGAGGGCGTCGACCTCGGACGCCGACCGACCACGCAACGCGCTGATCGCCATCGCCTTGAACGCGTCGCGGTCGCGGGCGAGCGCAGCCCGCAGGGCGGCCACCGGGCGACGGACGACGGCGATCACCAGCGGGGCGGTCCCGCACAACCGGCGGAGGAACGGCACGACGCAATCGCGGGTGGTCAACGTGCCATCGACGTCGAAGGCGACGACGATCGGACGAGCTTCGGCGGAACTGGACATGAGCGGCGGCGACGCTACCGGCTGGCGCGTCGCAGGCACCGGATCATCTCCCAGTATCCCGGCCAGCTCTTCGACACGACCTCGGAGTCCTCGATCTCGATCCCCTCGACCGCCAACCCGACGAGGGCGAAGGCCATCGCCAGTCGGTGGTCGTGATGGGTCGGCAGGCGCCCGCCGGTGATCGCGGTGCCCGCCGGCGGGACGATCCGCATCCCGTCCGGTTCCTCGTCCGCCTCGATCCCACATCGGCGCAGGTTGCGGACGACTTCGCCGATCCGGTCGCTCTCCTTGCGGCGGATGAAGCCGATGCCGGTGATCCGGCTCGGGGAATCGGCGAAGGCGGCGACGACGGCCAGGGTCGGGACAGTGTCGGAGATGTCGGCCATGTCGAGCTCGATCCCGTGCAGCGGACCGCGCCGACGGATCTCGGTCCAGCCGGCGGTGCGCTCCAGCTCGCAGCCCATCGCCGCCAGCACGTCGGCGAAGCGGGCGTCGCCCTGCCGGCTGGCGCTGCCGAGGCCCTCGACCCGCACCCGCCCACCGCAGATCGCAGCCGCCGCCAGCGGATAGCTCGCCGAGGAGGCGTCCGGTTCGATCGCCAGCTCGGTCGGCCGGTACGTACCGGGGGCGACGCGCACCGAGCGCTCGCCGATCTCGACCGGCGGTCCGCCGAAACCGGCGATCACCTCGGCGGTCAGCTCGAGGTAGGGCCGCGAGACCAGCGCGCTGGTCAGCTCGATCGTCAGACCGTCGGCGAGCAGTGGGCCGATCAGCATCAGAGCGGTGACGTACTGGCTGGTGACGTTGCCGGGGAGCTCGATCCGCCCACCGCGCGAACGCTCCGCCACTGATCGTCACCGGCAGCGAGCCGATCTGCCCGTGATGGACGAGGGTCGCTCCCAACTCGATCAGCGCACTGTGGAGGTGGGCCATCGGACGGGCGCGCAGCGGCGGATCGCCGTCGATCAGGTACGGACCGGCGCCGAGTGCCGCCAGTGCACTGACGAAGCGGGAGGTGGTCCCGGCGAGGCGGGTGTGCAGCGTCGCCGGTCCGGGGAGGAGCCGGCCCCCGGTGCCGTCGATCTCGACCTGGTCGCCGTCGATCGCGCAGCCGATCCCCAGCGCGCCGAGCGCGTCGAGCATCGCCGCGGTGTCGTCGCCGTCGGGGACGCGGTGCAGGATGCTGCGGCCCGCCGCCAGCGCAGCACAGACGAGGGCGCGATTGGCGATGCTCTTCGAACCCGGGACGCCGTCGAGGGTGACCTCCAACGGCGCGTCGAGCGGCTCGATCCGCCGCACGCTCATCCGAGTCGTTCGACGGCCGGGCGGTAGCCGCGCGCCAGCAACCCGCCCCGGAACAGTTCGGCACTCGACGCGCCGATCAGGACCACCGCGATCCCCCGGTTGCCTTCGACCGAGTGGACCACCTCGAAGCTGGAGATGTTCACCCCGAGCTCGGCGGCGAGGGTGAACACCTCGGCCGCTGCGCCCGGCCGGTCCGGGATCGGGATCCGCAGCTCGGCCAGTTCGTTCGGCTGGATGCCGCGGATCGGGAGGTTGGTGCGGGCCTCGCGGGCCTGGCGGAGCACCGTTTCGAGCCGGTCGCGATCCTCACCGGCGACGATCTCGCGCATCGTCGTCAGCCGGGTGACGAGGCCGTCGAGCACGCCGACGATCGCCCGGCGGTTGTCGGAACACACGTCGAGCCACATCGTCGGGTTGCCGGCGGCGATCCGGGTCATGTCGCGGAACCCGCCGGCGGCGAGGCGGAGCAGGGCGGCATGCTCCTCGGCGCGCTCGCTGGCGAGGCCCATCAAGGTCGCTGCGGTGAGGTGGGGAACGTGCGAGATCACCGCCACGACCTCGTCGTGACGGTCGGCGGCGAGGCCCACCACCTCGGCTCCGAGGTCGGCGACGACCCGGGCGACGGTGGCGAAGGTGGTGTTGTCGGTGGTCGCCGTCGGGGTCAGGACCCATACCGCGCCCTGGAACATCTCCGGGTCGGCGCCGTCCAGCCCGTCGAGTTCGGAGCCGGCCATCGGGTGGCCGCCGACGAAGCGCGGGTCGTCGAGGGCAGCGACGATCGAGCCCTTGGTCGAGCCGACGTCGGTGACGACGCCGCGCGTCGCGCTCAGCGCCTGCTTCGCCAGTTCGGCAACGGCGTGCACGGGGGCAGCGATGAAGCTGATCTCGGCGTCGGGATCCATCCCGACGTGCTCGACGAGACCGCGGCGGAGTGCCTCCTGCGCCCGTCCCTCGACCATGTCGTCACCGGAGACGTGCCAATCGCGTTGGCGCAGCGCAGCTGCGACCGACCCACCGATCAGGCCGAGGCCGACCACGTTCGCCCGTCGCCGCACCTCGGTCACCGCGTCGCTCACGTCCGGCGAGGCTACCGACCAGGACCAGCACCGGGCTCGGGTGGCGGAGGGTCGATCGCCTGCTCGAGTGCCTTCAACTCCGCCGAGGTCAGGGCGCGCCACGTGCCGGGCGGCAGTGAACGGTCGGTGATCGGTCCGATCCTGACCCGCACCAGGCGCTTGACCGGATGGCCGATCGCCTCGCACATCCGCCGGACCTGGCGGTTGCGGCCCTCGTGGATCGTGATCCGCAGCACACCCGGAGTCGGTTGGCTGGCCCTCCCCGCCGCGGTCATGCCGTCGTCGAGCTCCACGCCCTCGCGCAGCTTGCGCAGGCCGGAGGCGCTGACGATCCCCTCGACCTCGGCGAGGTATTCCTTTTCGACCCCGTAGCGGGGATGGGTCAGGCGGTTGGTCAGCTCGCCGTCGTTGGTCAACAGCAGCAGCCCCTCGGTGTCGCGATCGAGCCGGCCGACGGGGAACACCCGCGGTTCGTCGGGCACCAGCTCGACCACCGTCGGGCGCCCGTGCGGATCGCTGGCGGTGGTCACCACACCCGCCGGCTTGTTCAACAGATAGTGGACCATCCCGGGTCGGACCCCGACGTGCTTGCCGTCGACCTCGACCGCGTCGACGGTCGGGTCGATCCGCCGACCGAGGATCGCCACCTCACCGTTGACCGACACCCGGCCCTCGGCGATCAGCTCTTCGCACACCCGCCGCGACCCGTAGCCGCGCTGGGCGAGGACCTTCTGCAGCCGCTCCCCACCGGGCAGCTCGGCACTCGCCGCAGCGAGTTGCTCCCACAGCGGCGGCTCGAGCTCGTCAGCCATCGGCCGGCACCGCACCGGGCGGCGGGGTCTGCGTCGACGGGACGCGCAGGCCGTGTTCGAGGGCCTCGACCACGTCGGCGCCGGGAACGAACTCGGCCAGCGGCGGCAGCTCGGCGATCGAGTCGAGGCCGAGCTTCTCGAGGAACATCGGCGTCGTCCCCCACAGCACCGCCTGACCCGGACCGGGATCGCGTCCGACCTGGTCGACGTAGCCGCGACCGAGCAGCGTGCGCAGCACCCCGTCGGGGTCGACGCCGCGGATCGAGGCGATCTGGGCGCGCGAGATCGGTTGTTTGTAGGCGACGATCGCCAACGTCTCCAACGCCGCGCCGGACAGGCGGGAACGCTGACCGTCGAGGATGAATCGCTCGACGTACGACGACACGTCCGGATGGCTCTGATAGCGGTAGCCGCCGGCGACGCGGACGAGTTGGAACCCGTGCCCGGCATCGTCGTAGACCTCGGCCAGGCGGCGGCAGAGCTGCTCGATCACGGCGACCGGCTGCTCGAGCACCTCGGCGAGCAGCGCCGGTTCGACCGGTTCGGTGGCGACGAGCACGATCGCCTCGATCGCCCGCACCAGCTCGGCGCCGTACGGCTGGCTCGCTGCGCTCGCGTACGGCTGGCTCGCTGCGCTCGCGTCCGGCTGGCTCGCTGCGCTCGCATCCGGCTCGCTCGCTGCGTTCGCGTCCGGCGGGCTCTCGTCGGTCATCTCAGCCCTCGTAGTCATCGACCGAGAACGACGGTCCGCCGGCGCCGACCAGGGCGTCCTCCCCGACCCAGATGACCTCGATCTCACCGAACCGGTCGAGCTGCTCGAGTTCGATCCATCCCTGCTTGTACATCTCGAGCAGGGCGAGGAAGCGGAGGACGACCTCGAGTCGTTCGACCAGGTCCTCGGTCAACCGGCGGAATCCGATCCGACCGACCCGGGGCAGCTCGTCGAGCAGTTCGGTGACGCAGTCGGCGACCGTCATCCGGATCGGCGCGACGTGGTACAGGTCGATCGTCGGCAGCACCCGCGGGGTCACCGCCCGCAGGTACCGCGCGGCGCAGCCGCTCGCCGGTCATCCCGTCGAGCGGATCGGGTGCGATCTCCGCGAAACGCTCGTCGAGCCCGGCCAACCGCGGGAAGCAGCGGTCGGCGTGATCGGCGAGGGTGGCGAAGACCTGGGCGACGTCCTTGAACGTCTTGCACTCGAGCAGCCGGGCGAGCAACAGGTCGCGCTCCTCCCACAGGGCGAGCTCCTCGTCGAGGTCGACGTCCTCACGACCCGGCAGCAGACGGCGGGCCTTCAACTCCACGAGGGTCGCCGCGATCAGCAGGAACTCCGTCGCCAGGTCGAGGTCGAGGGTGGTCATCCGGTCGAGCTCGACGAGGTAGGCGTCGACGATCCGCGACAGGTCGACCTCGTAGATGTCGACCTGCTCCTTCAGGATCAGGTGGAGGAGGAGGTCGAACGGCCCCTCGAACACGTCGGTGCTCACGTCGACGGCCATCGGGTCGCCAGGCTACCCGCGTGCATCCCGACCGGCCGTGAATCGCCCGGCGGTCCGCGCCGACCGGCCACTAACCTCGACCGCCATGCCCCGCGTGCTGTCCTGCATCCAGCCCTCCGGAGAGGTCCATCTCGGCAACTACCTCGGGGCGCTGGTCAACTGGGTCCAGGGCCAGCACGACGGAGACGTGTTCCACGGCATCGTCGACCTCCACGCGCTGACCAGCGTCGAGACCGCCGGGGCCGTCGGGGAGATGACCGTCGACCTCGCCGCCACCCTGTTCGCGATCGGTCTCGACCCGCAGGTGGCGACGATCTTCGTCCAGTCGCACGTCCCCGAGCACAGTCAGCTGGCGTGGATCATGGAGTGCAACGTCAGCTATGGCGAGCTGTCGCGGATGGTGCAGTTCAAGGACAAGGTGGCCAAGCGCGAGGGCGAGTTCATCCCCGCCGGGCTGTTCACCTATCCGGCGTTGCAGGCCGCCGACATCCTGCTCTACGACGCCGAGGTGGTCCCCGTCGGTGAGGACCAGCGGCAGCACATCGAGATCACCCGCGACATCGCGATCCGTTTCAACCACCGCTTCGGCGACACCTTCGTCCTGCCCCGCACGGTCACCCCGAAAGCCGGGGCGAGGGTGATGGACCTCCAGGACCCGACCTCGAAGATGTCGAAGTCGGCCGACGCCGCAGCCGGGATCGTCTACCTGATGGAGCAGCCGGCGTCGATCGCCAAGAAGTTCAAACGGGCGGTCACCGACTCCGACAACGAGGTCCGCTACGACCGGGCGGCCAAGCCAGGTGTGTCCAACCTGCTCGACATCCTCGCCGCCTGCACCAACGAGAGCGCCGAGACCCTCGCCGAGAAGTACTCGCAGTACGGCCCGCTGAAGTCGGACACCGGCGAGGCGGTGATCGCCACCCTCGAGCCGATCCAGGCTCGCTACCGGGAGTTGCGCGCCGACCCGGCGGAGCTCTCCCGGCTGCTACGCGTGGGGGGCGGCAAGGCCCGAGAGGTTGCTGCTCGGACCCTCGAGCGGGCGTACTCGCGGGTCGGGTTGCTGCCACCGCACGAGTGACCGGGCCTCCGCCAGCGGCATCGCGCTGCGGAACAAGGTCCCCTGGTAGGCGTCGCAGCCGAGCTCGGCGAGATCGGCACGGATCGCCGGCTCCTCGACGCCCTCGGCGACGACGTCGAGTGCGAGGCTGTGGCCGAGCTGGATGATCGAGGCGACGATCGCCCGGTCGGTCGGGTCCTGGCGCATCCGGGAGACGAACGCGTGGTCGATCTTGATCTCGTTCAGCGGTAGCGAGCGCAACCGGTCCATCGACGAGTAGCCCTGACCGAAGTCGTCGATCGACAGCCGGATCCCACGCTCGGAGAGCCGGCCGAGGACCTGGGCGAGCAGCTTCGCGTTCTGGATCGCCTCGCCCTCGGAGAGCTCGAGGATCAGCGACTCGTAGGGATGGTGGAAGGCGTCGAGCGTCGCCACCAACATCTCCTCGAAGCCCTGCATCACCAGATCGGTGGTCGTCACGTTGACCGCCAGCAGCAGCGCCGGATCGACCAGGCGCAACTCGGCGAAGTTCCCGACAGCGGACCGGACGATGCTGGTGACCAGCCGCAGCCCCACCCCGGCGACCTGTGCCGCGGCGACGAACTCGGTCGGGGGGACCGAGCCCAGGCGCGGATCGTGCCATCGCCCGAGCGCCTCGAAGCCGAGCACCCGGTTGGTCCGCATCGACACTCGCGGTTGGAACTCGACCCCGATCGCACCGTCCTCGATCGCCTGGCGGAGGGCGGTGGCGAGATGGAAGCTGCGCGCCGTCTCCGCCTCGAACTCGGGCTGCCACAGCGCCCAGCCCCCGCCGCCGCGCTTGGCGACGTACATCGTCATGTCCGCCCTGCGGAACAGCTGATCCTGGGTCGTGCCGTGGAACGGGGCGACGGCGATGCCGATGCTCACCCCGATCTGCATCGTCAGCCCTTCGCTGATCACCGGAACGACGAGTGCAGCGACCACCCGATCGGCGACCTCGGCAGCGAACGTGTCGGGTCGGCCGACGAGGGGGACGACGACGGCGAACTCGTCGCCGCCGAGTCGGCCGACGAATGCGCCGGGCGGGATCGACGCGGTCAGGCGGACGGCGACCTCGCGCAGCAGGGTGTCGCCGCGATGGTGGCCGAGGGCGTCGTTGACCTCCTTGAACCGGTCGAGGTCGAGCAACAGCAGGGCCACCCGCGGTTCGCGCTCAGCGAGTTCCTGCTCGAGCTGGCTGACCACCGCCGCCCGGTTGGCCAGCCCGGTCAGCGCGTCGTGGCGGGCCTGGTGACGGATCTGGCGTTCGTGCTTGCGCAGATCGGAGATGTCCATCACGACGCCCCTGATCCGACGTTCGCTCGGATGACCGAGGGCGACGACCGAGCTGTTGATCCTGAACACCTTGGCGTACTCCGGGCCGCCGCCGGCACGGATCTCGATCGGCTGGCCGTGTTCGGCATAGTCGAGCAGCGACGACACGCCGACGAGGTGCCGGTCGTCGGGATGGACGACGGCCAGCCAGGCCTCCGGATCGTCGATCCACCGCCTGGCGTCGATCCCGAACTGGTGGGCGAAGCCCGAGACATAGGTGAACCGACGGGTGGAGCGGTCCAGCTCCCAGACGACCGCTTCGACGCCGTCGAGCAGTTGGTCGAGTCGGAACCGCTCGTGCCGGTTGCGCTGCACGACCCGGTAGAGCAACGGCACGGCGAGGCCGGCGACGAGACCGAGGCCGACCAACCCTGGCAGGGCGCTGCGCCATCCGTCGGCCTGGATCCCGAGGGCGGTGAACCCGCCGAGGGCGACCACGCCGAGGCGGACCAGCCCCCGCCGGCCGAACAACACCGCCGCTTCGCACAGACCCGCTGCGGCGACGATCAGCGCCGGGGTCCACAACGTCTGATCGATCGCCACGCAGCCGAGGCCGACTGCGACATCCAGCGTCGCGGCGAAATAGCTGACGGCCCGCACCCGGCGCTGGAGCAGCCACAACAAGGCGCTGATCGACGCCGCCGCGACCAGCACCGCCGAGGTCACCTGGTGATCGGAGACTCCGAGCACACCGGAGGCGAAGATCCCGGCGACGACCAGCCACAGGCCGGCCCGGGCACCGAGCACCGCCCGTGCCCCGTCGAGACCGGCCGCAAAACCCGACCGTTCGAACGCGCGCCCCCGCCGGGCTATCGATGTGTCCGCCACGCCGTCGAATCTAGGCCTCCACCACCTTCCCGGCTAGGTCAAACACTCACGGTGGGCACATGTTGAGCCGAACGGTCTAGACGCCGTCGTCGGCTCGACGC
The DNA here is from genome assembly GCA_963754705.1 of uncultured Actinomycetes bacterium. Lineage (GTDB taxonomy): Bacteria > Actinomycetota > Acidimicrobiia > Acidimicrobiales > Ilumatobacteraceae > JAWKHV01. Next base: position 88,307 of record CAVWGZ010000005.1, read on the forward strand.
AGAGCGTCCGCGAGCGTGCTCGGCGCATCCGGCGACCGGCCGACGAGCTGGATCGTCAGCGGATCGCTGCCGGCCGACGCGCACCACTCGGCGCCGATCGGCTCGTGGCGCCAGTACCGGGCGAAGCGTCCGTCGCCGACGGTTCGACGCCGTTCACCGACCGCCGCACCCCACACCGTCGCCGCCACCCGCCCGATCACACCGAGGCCGGCGTCGAGCTTGCCCACATCGTGGAGCAGTGCGCCGGCGATCGCCGCCGGCGGCGGGGAGGGCTCGGCGATCTCGACGAACCGTCGGGCGACCACGATCGAATGCCGCTGGTCGGCCGCACCGAGCCGGTCCCACAACGCCCGCTCGCTCGGCGACAGCGACGAGCCGACCCAGTTCAGTTCATCGGCAGCGGGCGGCCGACGCGACCACGAGCCGGCGAACCTCCGCACGAGATGGGCGAGATGGGCGAGATGGCGAACCGCACTCATCGGGGTCCGTCCCGCCGAGCCCGCGGGTGGGCGTCGCGGTAGACCCGGAACAGCTGCTCCTGGGAGACGAGGGTGTAGATCTGGGTGGTCGAGATCGAGGCGTGGCCGAGCAGTTCTTGGACCACCCGCAGATCGGCACCGGCGTCGAGCAGGTGGGTGGCGCACGAGTGCCGCAGGACGTGCGGCGACGAACCGGTCGCCAGCCCCGCCCGCTCGGCCCGCTGGCGGAGGATCAACCAGACGTGCTGGCGTCCGAGGCGGCGGCCGCGCCGGCCGACGTAGAGCGCCTCCTGGTCGACCCGAGCGGTCCCGGCGACGCCGGCCAACTGGTCCCGCCCGCCGGGCGCCAGCCACCGGTCGAGCGCCCGGGCAGCAGCCCCGCCGTAGGGCACGACCCGTTCCTTGGCGCCCTTGCCGAACACCCGCACCAGCTGTTCGAGCTGATCGACGTCGGCGAGCGACAGCCCGCACAGCTCCGAGACGCGCATACCGGTGGCGTAGAGCAGCTCGAGCAGCGAGCGGTCACGCCGGCTGATCGGATCGTCGCCGGTGATGCCGTCGAGCAGTCCGGCGATCTGGCCGACGGTCAACGGCTTGGGCAGCCCGGCGGGCACCCGCGGCGGATCGACGTCGGCGGCAGGATCGTCGGCCCTGCGTTCGTCGGCGACGAGGAACCGGTGGAACTGACGGACGGCGGTCAGCGAGCGGGCGACGGTCGCCGGGGCGCGCCCGGCGCCACGCAGATGGATCGCGTAGCGCTCGATCTGATGCGGGGTGACCTGCTCGTGGCCGAGACCCTGCTCGCCGAGCCAGCGGCTGTAGGCGGCGAGGTCGCGGCGGTAGGCGCTGAGCGTGTTCGCCGAGCGTCCTCGCTCGACCGCCAGCCAGGCGAGGTACTCCTCCGCGTCGAGCGGGAGGACGTCGCTCACCCCGCTGCGCCGTCCGCCTGACGGAGGGCCGCCAGCCGCCGCTCGGCGGCGTACAGCCCGACCACCGTCTTGGCGTCGAGGATCTCGCCTCGCTCGAGCATCGCCATCGCCTCGACGAGGGTCAGCCGGACGACCGTCATGTGTTCCTCCTCCGGGCCGTGCGCCTCGCGTGGCACCGCGCTCAGCCCGGTGGCGAGGAAGATCCAGGTGACCGAGTCGGTCAGCCCCGCCGAGGGGTAGATCCGCTGCAGCAGCTCGTATCGCTCGGCACGCAGTCCGACCTCCTCCGCCAGCTCGCGGGACGCGGTGAGCTCGGGCGGCTCGCCGGGCACGTCGCGCAAGCCGGCGGGGATCTCCCACAGGTTCGCCTCGTACGCCGGACGCCACTGGTGGACGAGCACCACCCAGGCCTCACCGCTCTCGTCGATCTCCAGTGGGACGACGCCCACCGCACCCGGGGAACGGACGATGTCGCGCACGAACGTCGACCCGTCCGGGGCGGCGAAGTCGGCGACGACCACCCGCCAGACGTGGCCGCGATGCACCTCGCGCTCGTCGATCCGGCGGAAGCCGGTCACGCCGAGCGCCCGACCACTTCCGGGAAGGCGAACTCGCCGGACGGATCGCCGTCGATCGTGACCATCGGTGGTATCCGTTGTGCACGACGGGCGAGCGCTGCGCCGACCAGATCACGGAACAGCGGGTGCGGTCGATCCGGGCGGCTCTTGAACTCCGGGTGGGCCTGGGTCCCGACCCAGAACGGATGGTCGGCATGCTCGACGAACTCGACCAAGCGGCGATCCGGTGAGATCCCCGAGCAGCGCAGCCCGGCCGCTTCGAGCCGCGTCCGGTAGGCGCTGTTGAACTCGTAGCGGTGCCGGTGGCGCTCGCTGACGACCGGCTCGCCGTACGCCTGGTGGACCTTCGTCCCCGGTTGGAGCACGGCGTAGTACGCCCCCAGCCGCATCGTGCCGCCCATGTCGGCGACGTCGCGCTGGTCGTGCATCAGGTCGATCACCGGATGCGGCGAGGAGGGATCCATCTCGGTCGAATTCGCCCCGGTCAACCCGAGGACGTTGCGGGCGAACTCGATCGTCATCACCTGCAATCCGAGGCACAGTCCGAGGCAGGGGATGCCGGACTCGCGGGCGTGACCGGCGGCGGCGATCTTGCCCTCGATCCCACGCGTCCCGAAGCCACCGGGGATCACCATCCCGTCGAGCTCGGCCAGCCGTCCGGCGGCGAGCAGGCCTTCGACCTCCTCCGCCTGGACCCAGTCGATCTCGACCTTCGCCCCGTGGTGGAAGCCGGCGTGCTTGAGGCTCTCGACCACCGAGAGGTAGGCGTCGGGGAGATCGACGTACTTGCCGATCAGTCCGATCCGCACCGGTTCGACGGCGGCCTCGACCGTGGCGACGAGCGCCTCCAGCGGGCTCAGGTCGATGTCGGTGGTCAGCCGGAGCACGTCACAGGCGACCGAGTCGAGCCCTTCGTTGTGCAGGATCAGGGGAAGCTCGTAGAGGTTGCGGACATCGGCCGCGTTGATCACCGCACGTTCGTCGACGTCGCACAGATTGGAGATCTTGCGCCGGACGTTGTCGTCGATCGGCGCTGCCGAGCGGCAGACGATCACGTCGGGCTGGATCCCACGACTGCGCAGCTCGGTCACCGAGTGCTGCGTCGGCTTCGTCTTCTGCTCGCCGGAGGGCCCGACGAACGGGACCAGCGTGACGTGGATGTAGCAGACGTTGTCCCGACCGGCGTCCTTGCGGTACTGCCGGATCGCCTCGAGGAACGGGAGGATCTCGATGTCGCCGACCGTCCCGCCGACCTCGGTGATCACCACGTCGACGTCCTCGGTGGCCACCCGTTTGATCCGCCGCTTGATCTCGTCGGTGATGTGCGGGATCACCTGCACCGTCCGCCCGAGGTAGTCGCCGCGGCGTTCGGCGGCGAGCACCGCCTGATAGATCGAACCGGTCGTCGCATTCGAGTCACGGGTCAGGTTCTCGTCGATGAACCGCTCGTAGTGCCCGAGGTCGAGATCGGTCTCGCCCCCGTCGTCGGTGACGAACACCTCGCCGTGCTCGAACGGGTTCATCGTCCCCGGATCGACGTTGATGTACGGGTCGAGCTTCTGCATCGTGACCCGCAGGCCCCGCAGCTTGAGCAACCGTCCGAGCGATGAGGCGGTGAGGCCCTTGCCCAGTGAGCTGGTCACTCCTCCGGTCACGAAGATGTGCTTCGGCACGGCGGTCGGCCTCCCGTCTTGAAATGCATGACGGGAGATCATCGTACCGCGCCAGGCCTGCGACGAGGTGGACCCCCGCTCGGCTCGCCGGTTCTGGATCCTTGCGCCGCCGACGAGGTACGAACGGCCCATTCGGACGGAGTGTCACCATATGCGTCCGTCTCATCTCTTAGGGTGGTTTACGGCGGAAGGTGGCGGACACGATGTCAAGACGACTACGAGCACTCGCGCTGGCCGGCGGGCTGGCATGCAGTGCGATCTGGTGGGCGGCGACCGGCGAGGGTGCCGGCGCGCAACAGCTCTGCCGGACGACGACGGTCGAGTGGAGCGCGCCGCCAGGGCTGTACATCTCGAGCGGCCACCTCCCGCTGTACGACACCGGACGCTCGATCCCCGCCGGCGAACCCGGGGAGACGATCGAGGTCGTCGGGTCGAGCTACCGGTCGTCGGACCGCTATCCGGAGGGCTCCTCGCCGACCCGCGAGCAGGCCGCGCAGCTCAACGAACGCTGGCGGCTGCAGATCGGCGGGGTGCCGTTCGGGCAGCTCACCGACGACGTCCTCGATCGCGTCGCCGACGGCGCGCCGAGCCCGTGGTACAGCGGCGAGCTCGGCGGATCGTTGGGCAGCGGACCGGTCACCGCCGGGCCGATCGTGATCCGCCACGCCTCGCTCGAGGGCTACACGGAGAGCCCCAACTCCGTCCGGCCGCAAGCGTTCAGCCTGACCGTCGCCTACTGCCGCGAGCTCGAGGTGCCGACGACGACGTCGGTCGAGCAGCAGCCGTCGTCGTCGGAACCGCCGACGACCGCTGCGCCGACCACGTCCGATCCGGCGAGCCCGTCGGTCGATGCAGCCCCGACCACCGTCGACGACGGATCGTCGAGCGTTCCCGACGCTCCGCCCAGCACCGTTGCCGATCCCGGCCCGATCCCGCGTGACACGGCTGCGCCATCGCCCGGCGCACCGACGACGGGCGTGCCCACCACCGACCCCGACGGCGGAGCGACACCCTCGCTCCCGCCGACCACCGACCCGGTCCCCTCGACGCTGGTCACCGTGCCCTCGCCGACGACCAGCCCGACGACCTCGACCACCCCGACGAGCACGACGATCATCGCCGCCGGCCCCGCCCCCGGCCCCGAACCGTCGAGCCCGGCCGGCAACCTCCCCTCGACCGGCGCGGATCTCGCCGCCCCGGTGACGCTGGCGACGTTGTGCGCCGGGCTCGGCGCACTGCTCCGGTTCACCGCCCGGCGGCGGCGCCCGACGGCCTGATCGTCACCGTCGATCGGCGCGACCCGCAGCGTGCTCCCGACTCAGCGGCGTCCGCCGGAGCGTTCGGCGAGCAACTCTCCGGCGTGGCGCCGGGCGGTCTCGCTGCGCTCCTGACCGGAGAGCATCCGGGCGATCTCGTCGACACGACGCGGCCCGTCGACCGGCTCGACCGCCACCGTCGTCCGGCCACCGCGTTGTGACTTGCTGACCACGATCTGGGTGTCGGCCAGGGCGGCGACCTGGGCGAGGTGGGTGACCATCAGCACCTGATGGCGGGTCGCCAGCTCGGCCAGGGCGCGGGCCACGGCCACCGCCGCGCTGCCACCGATCCCGGCGTCGACCTCGTCGAACACGAGGGTGTCCGGCGCCTCGCTGAGGACCAGTCGGAGGGCGAGCATCGTTCGCGCCAGCTCGCCTCCGGAGGCCACCTTGGCCAGCGGCAGCGGAGGTGTCCCGGGATTGGCGGCGAGGAGGAACTCGACCTCGTCGCCGGGATCCTGGTCCCCGACCCGCACGACGATCTCGGCGTTGGGCATCGCCAGGTCGGCGAGGTGTCCTGCGACCAGCGCAGCCAACTTCGGCGCCGCCTCTCGGCGCGCCGCACCGACGACCCCGGCTGCGGCAGCGATCGCTGCCAGCGCAGCGCTGCGCTGATCGTCGAGTGCGCCGGCGCGGCTCTCGTAGCCCTCCAGCTCGTCCAGCCGGGTCCTCGTTTCGGCGTGGTAGGCGATCACCTCGGCGAGCGATTCGCCGTACTTTCGACGCAGCTCGCGCAACAGATGACGGCGGGTCCGGATCGCCTCCAGTCGCTCGGGGTCCTCCTCGATCGACTCGCCCGCTCGGCGGAGCTCGCCGACGATGTCGTCGAGCTCTACGACCAGCGTCCGCAGCCGATCGACGGCAGCGGCGAACGGACCGCGCGTGCCGAGCGCGGCGAGGGCGGTGCGGATCGTGTCGGTCGTCCCACCGTCGTCGCTCAGCGCGGCGACGGCCAGCGTCCCCGCCTCGCGATGGGCGACGGCATCGGCGAGCAGCGACTCGTCGTCGTCGAGGCGCTCGTCCTCGTCGGGGTCGACGAGCTCGGCCCGGTCGAGTTCGTCGACCTGGAACCGGAGCAGCTCGATCTCGCGCGCCCGGGCGCGCACGTCGCCGCCGAGGGCGGCGAGGGCGGCGTCGATCCGGGCCAGTTCGGCGCGCGCCGCGTGCAGCGGTTCGAGGTCGACACCGCCGAAACGATCGAGGGCGGCGCGCTGTACGGCGGCGCCGAGCAGACTCTGGTGATCGTGCTGACCGTGGAGGTCGACCAAGGTCGTGCCCACCTCGGCGAGTGTGCCGGCCGTCGCCATCCGCCCGTCGATGTAGGCGCGCGAACGCCCCTGCGCCGGCACGACCCGAGCGAGCACCCGCTCGTCGCCGTCGACGACGAAGCGCCCTTCGACCCGCGCCTCGTCGGCCCCGGGGCGGACCACGATCGGGTCGGCGCGGCCGCCGACGAGCAGATCGATCGCCACCAGCAGCATCGTCTTGCCGGCACCCGTCTCGCCGGTGAGTGCGGTCAGCCCGGCGCCGATCACGAGATCGAGTCGCTCGATCAGACCGAGGTCCTCGATCCGCAGTTCGACGAGCATCAGCGATCACTCAGCCCGAACTTGGCCTTCAGGATCTGGTGGAACCGTCGCCGGCCGAAGCGGACGAACACCGCAGCACTGTCCGCCGGGACGCAGCGGATCACGTCGCCCTCGAGCAAGGCGGCGACCCGCCGCCCGTCGAGAGCGAGATCGACCTGGCGGTGGCCCATCACGTCGACCCGGATCTCCTCGTCCGGATCGAGCACGAGGCACCGGTCGAACAGCATGTGCGGCGACACCGGTGTGAGCAGCATCGCCCGGTGCGCCGGCGAGACCACCGGGCCGCGAGCCGACAGCGAGTAGGCCGTCGAGCCGGTCGGGGTGGCGATGATCAGCCCGTCCGCGGCATAGGAGGTGAACGGCGCGCCGTCGATCGAGACCAGCAGCCGGACGGTGTGCCCGGACTCGTGCTTCTCCAGCACCGCCTCGTTCAGTGCCCGCCACGACTCCTCGGCGGTGCCGCCGGCGCGCTCGACCGAGACCTGCAGCATCATCCGCCGCTCGGCGACGTAGTCGCCGGCGAAGAACCGCTCGAGGGCGACCGTCATCGCGTTCGGCTCGACCTCGGCGAGGTAGCCGAGCAGACCGACGTTGACACCGATGATCGGCACCTCGGCGCCGGCGAGCATCTCCACGGTCCGCAGCATCGTGCCGTCGCCGCCGAGGCTGAGCACCAGTCCGGCGTCCTTGGCGGGTCGCTCGGGACCGAACACCTCGGCCCCGTCGAGACCGAGCGCGTCGGCGTCGGCGAGCGGCATGAACGCCTCGTGCCCGGCGGCACGGAGCCACTCGGCGGCCGCCGTCGCCAACGCCGCGGCCTCGTTGCGCTCGTGGTGGGCGGTGATCATCACGGCCGTCACGGTCGGTCTCCGGGGGTTCGTGCGTGGACGAGGAACTCGACGTTCCCGTCCGCCCCACGCAGCGGCGAGGTGATCCAACCGAGCACGTCGGCGTGCAGGTTACGCACCGCGTCCTCGATCGAGGCGCAGACACGGCGGTGGACCTCCGGGTCGGCGATCACCCCCCTGCCGCGGGCGACCTCCTGGCGGCCGGCCTCGAACTGCGGCTTGACCAACGCGACCAGTTCGCCCGCCGGGCGGAGCACGGCGAGCAGGGCCGGCAGGACGGTGGTCAGGGAGATGAAGGACAGGTCGGCGACGACCAGGTCGACCGGGCCGGCGATGTCGTCGCGGGCGGACATGGCGGACGTTGAACCGTTCGATCACCGTCACCCGCGGATCGGCTCGGATCCGCTCGTGGAGCTGACCATGACCGACGTCGAGGGCGATCACCCGCTCGGCACCCGCTTGCAGCAGGCAGTCGGTGAACCCTCCTGTCGAAGCTCCGGCGTCGAGCGCGACCAGCCCGCGCACGTCGAGCGCGAACTGCTCGAGCGCGGCGGCGAGCTTCTCTCCGCCGCGCGAGACGAACCGGGCTCGCTCGCCCTCGATCCGCAACGGGTCGCCGGCAGCGACCAGTCGGGCGGCCTTGTCGGCCACGGCGCCGCCGACGAGCACCCTGCCGGCGGCGATCAACTCGAGCGCCTCCCGCCTGCTGGTGACCAGTTGCCGGCGGACGAGCTCGGTGTCGAGGCGCCGTCTGGCGCTCATCGACCGGTCGGGCGTGGCCGCTGGCTCGCTCCCACGTCAGCTGCTCGGCGTGGCCTTCTTCGCCGCCCGCTTCGTGCCCATCGCCACCTTGCGACCGTTCGACGCGCTCGTCGCCTTCTTCGCTGCGGACTTCTTCGCCGGGGCTGCCGACTTCTTCGCCGGCGCGGTCTTCTTCGCCGCAGCCTTCTTCGCCGGCGCGGTCTTCTTCGCCGCGGCCTTCTTCGCCGGGGCCGCCTGCTTCGCCGCCGCCTGCTTCGCCGCGCCAGGAGCCTCGGCCACGGTGCCCCCGCCGAAGCCGGTCAGCGAGGTGACCCGGCTCTCCAACGCGTCGATCTGCCGCGGCGAACCGGGCGACCTGCTTGCCGACTTCTTCCTCGACCAGTTGGCTGACCCGTTCGACACTCTCACGCCCACGCTCGACCAGCGCGGCGACGAGCTGCTCGGTCTCCTTCTTGCGCACCTCGCCCTGCTGGACGAGCTCCTTGACGATCGACTCGGCTCGAGCCTGGGTCATCGAACTGAACTGCATGCCCGAGTCGAGCAATCGCTTGAGGAGGTCGTTGTTGGCCATCTGACCAGCGTATCGAGCGTCAGGCCAGCAGTTCGGCGATACCAGCGAGGTCGGCGGCGTCGAGATCGGGGGTCGGCTCGACCGCCGCTCCGCTCGGCGTCACCCCTGAGCGCACCTGCGCGTACCGGCAACCGAGGGCGAGGGCGAAGCGACCGTCGGTGTCCGGACGGTCGCCGACCATCACCGCTGTCGGATCCCACCGCTCACCGAGCAGCACCTGGACCAACCGCGCCATCGGCGGGTAGGGCTTACCGGCGATCACCGGCGTCGTGCCCGAAGCGGTGGCGACCGCAGCGAGGATCGCTCCCCCGCCCGGGATCGGCCCGTCGGGCGTCGGATAGGTCGGGTCGTCGTTGGTCCCGATCAAACGCGCACCGGCGTGTACGGCACCGGACAGCGCGTCGCATCACCTCGTAGTCGAAGCTTCGGTGGAAGCCGACGACGACGGCGTCGATCCGACCGGCTGGATCGATGTCGGACCCGACGGCGATCGCCCCTCGACCCTCCACCGCTTCGACGATCCCCGGACCGCCGCAGACCAGCACCCGCTCCTCCGGCTCGACCAGTTGTGCCGCGGCGAGCGCCGAGGAGACGACGTCACCGGCAGCCGGGATCCCGATCGCCTCGAGCGCAGCGACGTGCTCGGCGATCCGGGCGAAGGAGTTGTTGGTCACGAACAACACCCGGTGACCGCGCCCTCGAAGTGCCGAGATCGCCTCCACCGAGCCGGGAATCGGCCGATGGGCGAGCCAGACGACACCATCGAGGTCGCACAACACCGGGGGGAGCATCCACCCATCGTTGGCGATCGGTGGGGTGTCGTGCCAGCCTGGTCACGTGCCGCGCTTCGAACCGTTCCCCGCACTGCGTTACGACCTGCGCTCGGTAGACCTGGCCGCCGTCGCCGCGCCTCCGTACGACGTGCTCTCGGAGGACGACATCGACGCCCTCGCCGGTCGGGACGCGCACAACATCGTTCACGTCGACGTACCCCGTGAGGCGGACGGACCGCGGCGCTACCAGGACGCCGCAGATCGTCTCGCCGACTGGATCGCCGAGGGAGTCCTCGTCGCGCGACCCACGTCCGAGCTTCACCCTCTACCGGATGTCGTTCACCGACGAGGCCGGACGCGCACGCAAAACGGTCGGCGTGCTCGGCGCACTGGAGGTCGTCGACGAGGGTGCAGGCGGCGTGCTGCCCCACGAGCGGACGACGCCGAAGGCGAAGACCGACCGGCTCGAACTGACCCGGGCGACCACCGCCAACCTCTCACCGGTGTGGGGCCTCTCGCTCAGCGCCGGCCTGTCCGAGCTGCTCGCCGAGCCGGGCGAGGCACTCGGATCGGTGACCGTCGAGGGGGTCGTCCACGCCGTCGAGCGGGTCGACGATCCGGCTCGGGTGGCGGCGATCGCCGCCGCCGTCAGCGCTCATCCAGTGGTCATCGCCGATGGCCACCACCGCTACGCGATCAGCCGGACCTACCGTGACGAGGTCCGCGCCCGTACCGGGACCGAGAACACGCCGGCGGAACTGACCTTTGCCTACGTCGGCGAGTTGGTCGACGATCAACTCAGCGTCGAGGCGATCCACCGGCTGTACAGCGAGATCGAACCGAGCGATCTGCTCGCCGCCCTGTCGACGTCGTTCGTCGCCACGCCCGGTCCGGTGGTCACCGCCGAGATCACCGCCACGATGGCCGAGCGGGGCGCGCTCTGTTTCGTCCATCCCGACGGCACCGGGACCTGGCTGACGCCGCGACCGGGGGCGTTCGACGGGGTTCGCGATCTCGACTCCGCCCGGCTCGAGCATGCGATCGGCGGCCTCGCCCACTCGATCGCCTACCAGCACGGGGTCGCCCACGTCGTCGATGCCGTCCGCTCCGGACGCGCCACGGCCGGTGTGCTGATCCGGCCGGTGAGCGTCGCCGAGATCCGTCGCACCGCCGACGAAGGGTTGCTGATGCCCCCCAAGTCGACGTTCTTCACCCCCAAGCTCCGCACCGGACTGGTGGTGCGCGAGGTCGGCTGAGAGGGGTCAGGCGACCGACCAGGTCCCGTTCGAGCGCAGCAGCTTCGACAGATCGCCGGGGCCGCGGCGTTCACTGGCACCGAGCACCTGACGGGCCATCGCTGCGGAGTACTCCGGCCGCTCGACCTGGCGGAACACCCCGATCGGCGTCGGCGAGCGATCGTCGTTGCTCAGCCGGGCAAGGGCGAACGCCAGGCTCGGGTCGGGGCGGCGGGCGTCGTGGACGAGCAATTCGTCGGTGCCGAGATGCTCGACGTCGACGAACCGGAGTTGTCCGTCGCTGCCCATCACGACGCCGCGGCGCCCGTCCTTGCCGAAGGTGATCGGCTCGCCGTGGCGGAGGTTGATCAGCATCTCCTCCCGCTTCTCCCGGCCGGTGATCTCGTCGAACGCGGCATCGTTGAACACGTTGCAGTTCTGGAAGATCTCGACGAACGCGGCGCCCTGATGATCGTGGGCGGCGCGGAAGATCTCCATCATGTGCTTGCGGTCGAGATCGTGGGTCCGAGCGACGAACGACGCCTCGGCGCCGAGGGCGACGGCGAGTGGGTTGAACGGCGGATCGATCGAGCCGAGCGGGGTCGACTTGGTCACCTTGCCGATCTCCGAGGTCGGCGAGTACTGCCCCTTGGTCAACCCGTAGATCCGGTTGTTGAACAGCAGGATCGTCAGGTTGACGTTGCGCCGAAGGGCGTGGATCAGGTGGTTGCCACCGATCGACAGGCCGTCGCCGTCGCCGGTGATCACCCACACGTCGAGGTCGGGACGGGCGGTCTTGATCCCGGTGGCGACCGCCGGCGCCCGCCCGTGGATGCTGTGCACCCCGTAGGTGTTCATGTAGTACGGGAACCGGCTGGAACAGCCGATCCCGCTGACGAAGACGGTGTTCTCCGGGCGGACGCCGAGATCGGGCATCAGCATCTGGACCGCCTGGAGGATGCCGTAGTCGCCGCAGCCGGGGCACCAGCGGACCTCCTGGTCGCTGGTCCAGTCCTTCTTGGTCGTGATCGAGATCGTCGTGTCGGTCATCGCGCTGCCTCCTCGATCGCGTCCTCGATCTCCTGGGAGGAGAACGGCATCCCCTGGACCTTGCTGATGCAGCGTGCGTCGACGAGGTACTCGGCGCGCACGAGCCTGGTCAGCTGCCCGAGGTTGAGCTCGGGGACGATCACCCGGCGGTAGCGGCGAAGGATCTCGCCGAGGTCGGCCGGCAGGGGGTTGAGATGGCTGAGGTGGACCCACGCCACCCGGATCCCTCGTCGGCGGGTTCGCTGGACGGCGGCGTCGATCGCAGCCCAGGTCGACCCCCACCCGAGGACGCAGAGCTCGGCGTCGGCGTCGCCGCGCACGTCCAACGGCGGCAGCTCGCGGGCGATGCCGGCGATCTTCGCCTGGCGGAGGTGGATCATCTTCTCGTGGTTCTCCGGGGTGTAATCGATGTTCCCCGAGCCGTCCTGCTTCTCCAGTCCGCCGACCCGGTGCATCAGCTCCGGCGTCCCGGGGATCGCCCACGGACGGGCGAGGGTCTCCGGATCGCGCAGGTACGGCCAGTACTCCATCGTCCCGTCCTCACGCTCGTGGTTGAGCTCGGTGGCGAACGGGACGGAGATGTCGGGCAATGCCTCGACGTCGGGGAGGCGCCATGGTTCGGCGCCGTTGGCGATGTACCCGTCGGAGAGGAGGATCACCGGGGTGCGGTACTTGAGCGCGATCCGGCAGGCCTCGATCACGGTCTCGAAGCAGTTCGCCGGGCCGTTGGCGGCGATCACCGGCAACGGCGCCTCGCCGTGACGCCCGAACATGGCGATGTTCAGGTCGGCCGCCTCGGTCTTGGTCGGCAAGCCGGTCGAGGGACCGCCGCGCTGGATGTCGATCACCACCAGCGGGAGTTCGAGCGAGATCGCCAGGCTGATCGTCTCCGACTTGAGCGCCACGCCGGGCCCGCTGGTGGTCGTGAACGCGAGGTTGCCGGAGAAGGCGGCGCCGAGCGCCATCCCGGCGGCTGCGATCTCGTCCTCCGCCTGGAGCGTGCGAACGCCGAAGTGCTTCTGCTTGGAGAGCTCGTGGAGGATGTCGGAGGCGGGGGTGATCGGGTACGAACCGAGGTACACCGGCAGCTTGGCCAGTTGACCGGCGGCGATCATCCCCCAGGCGAGCGCGGTGTTGCCGCTGATCTGGGTGTACTCACCCGCCGGTAGCCGGGCGGGGGCGATCTCGTAGACGGTGGTCGAACAGTTCGGCCGTCTCGCCGAAGTTGAACCCGGCGGTGAACGCCGTGCGGTTGGCGGCGAGGACCAGTTCCTTGTCGGCGAAGCGCTGCTCGATCCACTCCAGCGTCGCTTCCGTCGGACGGGAGTAGAGCCAGGAGACCAGCCCGAGGGCGAAGAAGTTCTTCGACCGATCGGCATCGCGGGGCTTGACCCCGAGCGGGACGGTCGCGTCCTTGGTCAGCTTCGTCATCGGCACCGTGACGAGGTGGTAGCGGGTCAGCGTGCCGTCCTCGAGCGGATTGTTGCGGTAACCGGCCTTCTCCAGATTGCGCTCGTCGAAGGTGTCGGCGTTGACGATCAGCAGCCCGCCGGGCTGCAGTCGGCGGAGATCGGCGCGCAGGGCCGCGGGGTTCATCGCCACCAGCACGTCACAGGTGTCGCCGGGGGTGGTGATGTCGTGATCCGAGATGTGGACCTGGAAGCTCGACACACCGTGGACGGTTCCGGCCGGGGCGCGGATCTCCGCCGGGAAGTCCGGCAACGTCGACAGGTCGTTGCCGAAGGTGGCGGAGACCGAGGTGAACCGGTCTCCGGTGAGTTGCATGCCGTCACCGGAATCACCGGCGAACCGGATGACCACCCGGCTTCGTGACTCGACGCCAGGCTTTGTCGCCCGTTCGACGGTGTCCGTCATCGGAGCGTCCCCCTCGACTCTCCGGCGAGCGCCGTTGCTCGCCCTGGGGTTCACGCTACACAGGTCACCCCCGATGCAACGTGTCACACGATGTGTCGTCAGCCGGACGCGCCGACGCCCCGCACCGTCGCGTCGACGGTGCGGGGCGCCGCACGGAGCGTGTCCGGAGCTGCGATCAGGCGATCGTGATCGCCTCGTCGAGGTAGACGTCCTGGATCGTGCGGAGCAGCTCGATCCCTTCCGGCATCGGCCGCTGGAACGCCTTGCGCCCGGAGATCAGACCCTGACCGCCGGCGCGCTTGTTGATCACGGCGGTCTTGACCGCAGCTGCGAGGTCACCGGCACCCTTCGACTCGCCGCCGGAGTTGATCAACCCGATCCGGCCGCCGTAGCAGTTGATCACCTGCCAGCGGGTGAGGTCGATCGGATGGTCGGTGGTCAGCTGCTCGTAGACCAGTTTGCTCGTCTTGCCGTAGCCGGACAGGGCGTTGTACCCGCCGTTGTTCTCCGGCAGCTTCTGCTTGATGATGTCGGCGCCGATCGTCACCCCGAGGTGGTTCGCCTGGGCGGTGAGGTCGGCCGACAGGTGATGATCGGCTGCGTCGGTCTTGAACGCGTTGTTCCGCAGATAGCACCACAGCACGGTGAACATCCCGAGCCGGTGGGCTTCTTCGAACGCAGCGGCGACCTCCTGGATCTGGCGGGTCGCCTGGTCGGAACCGAAGTAGATCGTCGCCCCCACACCGGCAGCACCGAGATCGAAGGCCTGCTTGACCGAGCCGAACATGATCTGGTCGAACTTGTTCGGATAGGTCATCAACTCGTTGTGGTTGATCTTGACGATGAACGGGATCTTGTGGGCGTAGGTGCGGCTGACCGAGGCGAGCACGCCGAAGGTGCTGGCGACCGCGTTGCACCCGCCCTCGATCGCCAGCTTGACGATGTTCGCCGGGTCGAAGTACAGCGGATTGGGAGCGAACGAGGCAGCCCCCGAATGCTCGATCCCCTGGTCGACCGGGAGGATCGAGAGGTAGCCGGTGTTCGCCAACCGCCCGCTGCCGTACAGCGCGCCGAGACTGCGCAGCACCGCCGGCGGCCGGTCGCTGGAGACGAAGGCACGATCGAGGAAGTCGGGCCCCGGGAGGAGCAGCTCGTCGCGCGTCACCCCCTTGGAGGTGTGGCTCAGCAAGGACTCGGCTTCCGCGCCGAGCAACGACTGGATGTCCACCACTGATATCTCCTTCGGACAGAGCGAGGATGCCGGTCCCGGGGGTGAGGCCAGGCGGTCGATCGTGCTTCAGCGTACTCAGCCGATCGTCCCGCCGCCGAGGGCGCCCGGGGTTCACCCGGCGCAGACCCGTCAGCGACCGATGCTGCGGATCCGGTCCTCGACATCGGCATACCCCGGGGCGGCCTCGTGGACGCGCTGGAAGAACGCCCGCGCCCTGGTCGTCTCGCCGGACCGGTCGTAGAGGTCGCCGAGCACGTACCAGGTCCGCACGTGGTGCTCCCTGACCTTGCGCGGCACCGCTTCCCCGCTCTGGAGTTCGGCCAGCGCACCGCGCAGATTGCCGCGGTCGGCGAGCGATCCGGCATAGACGATCCGCCCCTCGGCGACCAGCGCCGCCGATGGCGACGCTTCGCGCAGGTCGCGCCAGATCTCTTCGACCTTGGCGTAGCGCTTCAGCGCCCGGTAGCAGTCGGCGAGCACGGCGAGGTGCTCGGTGGAGCCGCTGAAGGTCCGGTGGGCCTCGAGCTCGTTCGCTGCCTGCTTCCACCGACCGAGCCGGTAGAAGCTCAGCCCGAGCAGTTCCCGGGCGATCGCCAGGTCGGGCACCTCGGCGACCACCGGGAGCAGCAGGGCTCGGACCTCGGTGAAGTGGTCTCGTTCGAACGCGGCGTTGGCAGTGACCAACCGCTCCCGGAAGCGCCCGGCGGCAGCGAGCCCCGATCGACCGCTGCAGTTCGTCGGCGAGGGCGAGGTCGCGGGCCGACCGTCGCTTCGCCGTCCGCCCGGGGGCTGCGCTTCCAGCGGCGCGAGTCACTGCCCGTTCGGCGGTCTGCCGTAGCGGCCCGTCGTCCACCCACCGCTCGGGCTCCCACGCCTCAGGAGCGGCCGGCGGCTTCTGGCGCAGTCCGGAGGTCCCGCGTCGGGCGCGCGTCGTCGACAGGCGCAGCCCGCTCGACCCGTTCCGTACGGCGTCCTGCGGACGGGGCCGACCGACGTTCCGCACCGTCGCCGCGCGCATCGTCACCGCGAGCAGGTCGTGCGCCACCCGCAGAACGGCGGGCATCACCGGGCGACCGACGCACCCCGTCGGGACGCGAGCCACGATCGGCACCGGCGCGCGAGCGTCCCGGAGCGGGGCGGCGCGGCGCGCGACGCCCCGCGCGTGCCGCCCGCGCCGGCTGGCCGTTCCGCGGTCGCGCCGCCATCGGGACGTGCCCGGCGCGGCCCACCCTCGGGCGCGCTTCGCGACGGACGATCGTCGGCGCTGCGTCCACGACCGCTCGCTCCCCCGTCGGGGGCTCGGCGACGGTCGCCGCCACCTGCGCCGGAGTCGGAGCGACGAGCCGCAGGACCACCCGGGCTGCGTCGGGGACCGTCGCCGGAGGAGCTCCGACCACGGGTCGAGCCGCCGCCGGCGTCCGGTCGCGGGGCACGATTGCCGGATGACCGTGGCGAACGAGGTGCAGAATCACGGCCAGGCATGACCGACCACGCTAGCGACTTCCCGATCCCCGGCCTCGTGCCGCCCCATCCACTGCTCGCCGTCCTGCTCGACGCCGCTACCGGCCGCTTCCCTCCGCCCGACGGGCAGATCGAGGTCGTCAGCGCGGCGGGCAGGCTCGACGCCGCAGTTGCCTTCACCGCACATGCAGTGATCGCCACCGATCGGGACCAGGCTGACGTCCGGAGCCACGCCGGCGATGCCTTCGGCGGCGCCACCTCCCCGGCGTTCCTCAGCTGGCTGGCAGCGGGTCGACCGATCGGCAGCCTCGATCTCGTGCTCTGCGCCACCGCCCGTCCCGGACCGTGCGAACTCGATCGGTCCACCGCCCACCAGCAGCATCCGCGCGTCGTCCATGCCCGCGAGCTGCGAGACGACGTCGCCGTCTTCGCCGACCGGGAGGGTCTCGTGACCTTCGCCTCCGGGCTCGCGGGCCGGTGCGAGCTGAGCCTCGAGCTGTTCGACCCAGGGCGCAGTGGCGCAGGGACCGGACGCAGGCTGCTCGCCGACGCGCTCGCCCTCCCGCCGGACGGGACCGCCGTCTTCGCCGCCGTCGCCGCCGGGAACACCCGCTCGCTGCGCGCCTTCCTGGCAGCCGGCTTCACGCCGATCGCCGCCGAAGTGATCATCGACAACGGCACCGGGGAAACGCACAAGACCCCCGCCTGAGCGGGGGTCTTGTCATCGAAATCCGGCGGCGTCCTACTCTCCCAGGGGGTCTACCCCCAAGTACCATCGGCGCTGATGGGCTTAACGGCCGTGTTCGGAATGGGAACGGGTGTGACTCCATCGCTATGGCCACCGAAATCAGTTGTCAACTCATGCGGATTTCTCCCATGAGGACTCCAGAGCAAGCACGAGCGTAGTTCAAACCAAGCCCTCGGCCGATTAGTACTGGTCGACTCAACACGTTACCGTGCGTACATCTCCAGCCTATCAACGTGATGGTCTAGTCACGGGCCTTACCAGGTTAACCCTGTGGGTGTACTCATCTTGGAACGGGCTTCCCGCTTAGATGCTTTCAGCGGTTATCCCTTCCGCAGGTGGCTAATCTGCCGTGCCCTTGGCAGGACAACAGACACACCAGAGCTGCGTCCATCCCGGTCCTCTCGTACTAGGGATAGCCTTCCTCAATACACCTTCGGCTGCGGAGGATAGGGACCAAACTGTCTCACGACGTTTTAAACCCAGCTCGCGTACCGCTTTAATGGGCGAACAGCCCAACCCTTGGGACCTGCTTCAGCCCCAGGATGCGATGAGCCGACATCGAGGTGCCAAACCTTCCCGTCGATATGGACTCTTGGGGAAGATTAGCCTGTTATCCCCGGGGTACCTTTTATCCGTTGAGCGACCACACTTCCACACGTGATGGCCGGGTCACTATGCCCTGCTTTCGCACCTGCTTGACCTGTCAGTCTCGCAGTCAAGCTCTCTTGTGCCATTGCACTCGACGGCTGATTGCCAACCAGCCTGAGAGAACCTTTGGGCGCCTCCGTTACAATTTAGGAGGCGACCGCCCCAGTCAAACTACCCGCCTGGCGCTGTCCCTGATCCGGATAACGGACCCAGGTTAGAGTCCCGACATGTGCAGGGTGGTATTTCAACGATGACTCCACCATGGCTAGCGCCACAGCTTCCAAGTCTCCCACCTATCCTACACAACACAGGTCAAAACACAACACCAAGTTATAGTAAAGGTCCACGGGGTCTTTCCGTCCTTCCGCAGCTAACGAGCATCTTTACTCGTACTTCAATTTCGCCGGGTCTATGGTTGAGACAGTGGGGAAGTCGTTACGCCATTCGTGCAGGTCGGAACTTACCCGACAAGGAATTTCGCTACCTTAGGACCGTTATAGTTACGGCCGCCATTCACTGGGGCTTAGGTTCATAGCTTCGTCTTTCGACTAACCATTCCCCGTGACCTTCCAGCATTGGGCAGGCGTCACAGCGTATACAGCGCCTTGCGGCTTCGCACGCTGCTGTGTTTTTAGTAAACAGTCGCTACCCCCTGGTCTGTGCCACCTCCTCACGCTCGGGCCGTACGGCCTTCACGCTACTGAGGTCCTCCTTCTTCCGAAGTTACGGAGGTAATTTGCCGAGTTCCTTAACCATAGTTCTCCCGATCGCCTTGGTATTCTCTACCCGCCCACCTGTGTCGGTTTGGGGTACGGGCACCGTGCTAACTCACTGTTGGGCTTTTCTTGACAGCATGGGATCAGTGACTTCGCCTGAAGCGGCTCGGCATCGCGTCTCAGAGTTACTGGCTCCAACTCTCATCGGAACCCCCCTACACGCTTACCCGGGGACAACCATCGCCCCGGTTCACCTACCCTCCTGCGTCCCCCTCCAGCTACCCGCAACCAGCTTGGCGGAATCGTCCGAAGACAGCCTCCACGTCGCCGATATTGGGCTTGGCGCGAACACGGTGGTACTGGAATATCAACCAGTTGTGCATCGACTACGCCTCTCGGCCTCGCCTTAGCTCCCGACTCACCCTGGGAGGATTAGCCTTCCCCAGGAACCCTTGGGCTTTCGGCGGAGGGGTTTCTCACCCCTCTCTCGCTACTCATGCCTGCATTCTCACTCGATGGCGCTCCACGTCGGGTTCTCCCGCCGCTTCACTGCACCATCGACGCTCCTCTACCGCTCCTACTTGCGTAGAAGCCCATAGCTTCGGCTCAGGACTTGAGCCCCGTTAAATTGTCCGCGCAGGACCACTCGACCAGTGAGCTATTACGCACTCTTTCAAGGGTGGCTGCTTCTAAGCCAACCTCCTGGCTGTCT
>CAVWGZ010000005.1:112500-655060 GCA_963754705.1 uncultured Actinomycetes bacterium
CACGCCGCCGAGCTCGCCGACCGCTTCGCCCAGCGCTCGACGCAGACCAACGAGATCGGACGGTGCGCCGCCTGGGCGCCTGCGTTCGCCCTCGTCGCCGCCGCCCGGCGGGCGCCGCTCGGGCTGATCGAGGTCGGTGCCTCGGCGGGCCTGAATCTGTTGATCGACCGCTACCTCGTCGATTTCGGCGACGGCCGGCCGATCGGTCCCTCCGACCCCGAGCTGACGATCACCGCCAAGCTGCACGGCGGCGACCCGCCGCGCGACGCAGCCGAGATCGGGTGGCGGATCGGGATCGACCTGGCGCCGGTCGACGCCACCGATCCCGGAGCGGCGCGATGGCTGCTCGCCTGCGTCTGGCCCGATGACCTGCTCCGCTTCGAACGGTTGCGCAGCGCACTCGCCCTCGCCGCCCGGACGCCGCCGCCGGTTCGCCTCGCCGATGCCGTCGACGGGCTCGCCGCCGTCTTCGGCGAGGTCCCCGACGTCTGCCACCCGGTCGTCGTCAACTCCTGGGTGCTGACCTACCTCGAGCCGGAGCATCGGCGTCGCTTCGTCGAACTGCTCGACGAGCTCGGCAGGCGACGAGACCTGACCTGGGTGTTCCAGGAGCAGCGCGACATGGCCCGCGGCCTCCCCTTCGCCGAGTCGCTCCCCCACCGCGAGGCGATCACCGAGCTGACCCTCGTCGACTATCGCGTGGGGGCCCGGACGGTCCACCGGCTGGCAGAGGTCCACCCCCACGGCCGATGGATCGAGTGGCAGGCCGACTGACCCGGTGATTCAGTAGACGGTGTCGTCGATCATCCCCGAGCGGGGGGCACGCGACACCGAGGGATGCCCGCCGACGAAGAACCTCCAGCGACGATCGAGCCCTACGGTGATCCCGATCCTCGGGGACTGGTCGGGGAACAGCGGCGGTTGAGTGCCGTCGTCGAACAGCCGGATCCGGCTGGTCAGCAGATCGTCGCCGTCGTTGTCCCGGCCGATCCCGAGGGCGCGAGTGAGCTTGCCCGGCCCGTTGGTCAGGTCGACGTCGCGACGGGCCGCCTCACCACGGCGGATCCGCATCTCGTCGAGCTCCCACAGCGGTTCGATCGCTCGAACCAGCACTCCCTCGCCCCTCCCCACCTCACCGGTGACGACGTTGGCGCAGAAGTGCATCCCGTAGGTGAAGTAGACGTACAGGTGGCCCGGCTCACCGAACATCGAACGTGTCCGTAGCGTCGGGCCGCGAAACGAGTGGCTCGCCGGGTCGTCCTCGGTGTAGGCCTCGACCTCGACGATCCGACCTCCGCAGCGACCGACCAGGAACAGCTTGTTGAGCAGGTCGGGGGCGACCTCCACTGCCGGCCGGGCGTAGAACTCGCGCGGCAACAACGTCCCGGGCGGGCCGATCATCGTCGCCTCATCGCTCGCCACCGACGCGCCGGCGGCACGCCGCCAGCGCTTCTTTGAACCGGATCAGCTGGGCGGCGACGGGTACCGGACCGGCTCCGCCGGGCGTCGTGCGACGGGTGACCGAGACTCCCGGGGCGACCAGTGCGGCTGCCTCCGCGCCGAGCTCGGGGGCGGCGGCGACGAGCGCGGCGAGCGAGCCCTCCCCGGCCAACGCCCGCCGGACGAGCGCGCCGACGATCGCGTGCGCCTCGCGAAACGGTATGCCGCCGCGCGACGAGCCACTCGGCGAGGTCGGTCGCCGAGCCGGTCTCGGAGTCGGCGGCGGCCCGCATCCGCTCCGCGACGAAGCGTCGCCGTAGCGATCATCCCGCCGATCGCCGCCGAGCGCCAGCGTGATCTGGTCGACGGCGTCGAACAGCGGTTCCTTGTCCTCCTGCAGGTCGCGGTTGTACGCCAGCGGGAGACCCTTGAGCGTCGCCAGCAGGCCGGTGAGGTTGCCGATCAGCCGGCCCGCCTTGCCCCGGGCGAGCTCGGCGATGTCGGGGTTCTTCTTCTGCGGCAGCATCGAGGAGCCGGTCGCGTAGCCGTCGTCGAGCCGGACGAAACCGAACTCGTCGCTCGACCACAGCACCAACTCCTCGCCGATGCGCGACAGGTGCACGCCGAGCAGTGCCAGGGCGAACAGCGCCTCGGCCACGAAGTCGCGGTCGCTGACGGCGTCGAGGCGAGTTGTCGAAGCGCGCGGGCGAAGCCGAGCTCGGCGGCGGTGAAGCGCCGGGTCGAGCGGGCAGCGAGGAGCCGGCCAGCGCGCCGGCGCCGAGCGGAGAGACGTCGAGCCGCTCGATCGTCGTCGAGCAGCCGGTCGACGTCGCGCGACAACGCCCAGCCGTGCGCGAGCAGGTGGTGGGCGAGCAGCACCGGCTGGGCCCGCTGGAGGTGGGTGTAGCCCGGCAGGTAGGCGTCGGTCGCCGGCCCGCCTGCTCGGCGCGGTCGAGCAGCATCTCCTGCAGCGTCGACCACGCGGCCGGCGACGACGCGACAGCTCGCGCTTGGTCGTACAGCCGCAGATCGGTGGCGACCTGGTCGTTGCGGCTGCGGCCGGTGTGCAGCTTGGCGCCGGCGGCGCCGGCCAGCTCGGTGACCCGACGCTCGACCGCGGTGTGGATGTCCTCGTCGCGTCGGCGAACGCGAACGGCCTCGCGCCAGCTCGTCGTTCGACCACGGTCGAGCGCGTCGAGCACCGCGTCGCCTCGGCGGCGGCGAGCAGACCGACCTGCGCCGAGCATCGTCACGTGCGCGCGCGATCCGGCGATGTCGTCGCGGCCACATCCGCCGATCGAACGGCAAGCTGACCGTGTACGCGAGCAGTTCGTCGGCCGGGCCGCCGGCGAAGCGGCCGTGCCAGAGCGTCTGCCCGCCGCTCTCGCTCCGCTCGGTCATCGCCGTCCCTTTCCGACCGGGAGCCCGGCCAGTTCACGCAATCGGTCGGCGAGCTTGGTACCGCCGAGCGACGCCCCGCCGGCCGTTCCTCGGCGACGACGAGCAGCGTGTCGTCACCGGCGACGGTGCCGAGCACGCCGTCCAGGCCCGAGCGATCGAGCGCCGAGCCGACGACGTGGGCGCAGCCGGGCGGGGTGCGGATGACGACGAGGTTGCCGGAGCGACGACCTCGGCCACCCATTCGCCCAGCACCCGGCGCAGGTGATCCTCGGGCGCGAGCCGGTTCGGTTCGAACTCGGGGATCGCGTAGACGGTCTCACCGCCGGGCACGCGCACCTTGATCGCTCCCAGGTCGTCGAGGTCGCGCGACACCGTCGCCTGGGTGGCGACGATGCCTTCCCCGGCCAGCAGCTCGACCAGCTGCGGCTGGCTGGTCACCGCGTGCTCTCGAGCAGCCGGCTGATCGGTGCTGGCGCTGGGCCTTGGTGCTCACGAACGGACCCCGGCGAGGAAGGCGAGCACGGCCCGCGAGGCATGGAGCCGGTTGTGTCCCTGCCGCACACCGCGACTGCGCGGACCGTCGATCACCTCGGCGGAGACCTCGTCGCCGCGATGGGCCGGCAGGCAGTGCAAGAAGATCGCGTCCGGGCGGCGGCGCCGGCGATCAGCGTCTCGTCGACGCTCGAACCCCTCGAACGCCCGCCGCCGGGCGTCGCCTCGCCCTCTTGGCCCATCGACACCCAGACGTCGGTGTAGACCACATCGGCGCCGCGACCGCCTCGCGAGGCGCGTGCCGTACTGCCGACGCTCGCTGCGCCGAGGTCGACGCAGACGCGTCGAGCTCATCGCGTCGGCGCCTCGTAGCCCACCGGGCTGGCGAGACGGACGCTTCGCGCCGAGCATCGTCGCGCCCGACACAGGGACCGGCAGACGTTGTTGGCGTCGCCGACTAGGCCACCGTGCGCCCTTCAGCGTCGCCGCCACTCCTGGCGCATCGTCAGCAGGTCGGCCAGCGCCTGCATCGGGTGCGACCGATCGGACAGGAGGTTGACCACCGGGACCGAAGACGCACTGCCATGCGCTCGACGTGGCGTGGTCGAAGACGCGCGCGGCGATCACGGCGTGGTAGCCGGCCAGGGTCCGGGTGACGTCCTCGACGGTCTCGCGGACGTCGAAACCGACCTCGTCGCCGCGGATGTCACCGGGTGACCACCGAGCTGCACGACCGCCATCTCCGTGGAGTGACGGGTGCGGGCCGACGGCTTCTCGAAGATCAGAGCCACACCCTCGCCGTCGAGCGGACGGCGGAGCGGCGAGCGTCGCACGCTCGGCGAGTCGAGCACGGTCGCCAGCTCGTCCGGCGAGAGGTCGTCGACCTCGAGGACAGTGCGCGTGGCGCGCCGAGGCATCCTCGAGCACCCCGGCGAGGATCGCGACGGCCTCGTCGATGCTCCGCCTCGCTGACGGTGAGCGGCGGCGCCAGCCGGACCGCGGTGCTGGTGACGCCGTTGACGACCAGGCCGGCGTCGAGCAGCATCGGCGCAGACCTGCCTTCGGCGTCGATGCCCGGTCGACGAGTTCGGCCCGAGCAGCAGGCCGAGGCCGCGCACCTCGGCCACGCCGGGCAGCGCGGCGAGCTTGGCCTGGAGCGAGGCACCCCTGCGCCCTGGCGAGCGCAGGAGCATCGATCCGGTGCATCACGGCGAGCACCGCGCGCGCCACGGCGGTGGCCAGCGGCTGTGCCGCCGATAGGTGGTGCCGTGGTCGCCGGGCTTGAACGCCGCGGCGATCGTCGCGCTCGCCCAGCAGGCGCCGATCGGCATGCCGTTGCCGAGCGCCTTGGCCATGGTGACCACGTCGGGCACGATGCCGAAGTGCTCGAAGCCGAACCACTTCCCGGTGCGCCCGAAGCCGGTCTGCACCTCGTCGAAGATCAGCAGGATGCCGCGCTCGTCGCACAGCGCGCGCACGCCCCTGGAAGTAGTCGCCGGTCGCCGGGTTGACACGCCACCCTCGCCCTGGACGGGTTCGAGCAGCACGGCGCGACGCTCGGGTCGAGCACCGCTCGAGCGCTTCGACGTCGTTCCAGGCGACGTGGCGGAAGCCCTCGGGCATCGGTTGGAACGGCTCGTGCTTCTCCGGTTGACCGGTGGCGTGCAACGTGCGCCAGCGTGCGACCGTGGAAGCTGCCGTAGGCCGACGACCACGACGTGCCGGCCGCGGCCCGCCGAACTTGCGGGCCAGCTTGATGGCGGCCTCGTTCGCCTCGGCCCCCGAGTTGCAGAAGAACACCTGCCCGTCGCCGCCGGTGCGTCGCTCGATCAGCCGTCGAGCTCGACGCCGACCTGCCAGGCGTCGGTGCCGAACAGGTTGGACACGTGCAACAGCGTGCGCGCCTGTTCGGCAATGGCGTCGGCCACCGCCGGGTGGGCGTGGCCGAGCGAGGTCACCGCCAGACCGCAGAGGAAGTCGAGGTAGCGCTTGCCGTCGCGTGTCCCACAGCTCGGTCCCGCTGCCGCGGACGAACATCACCGGTGGCGGGCCGTAGTTGGGCATGATCGGCAGCTCGAGCGTGTCGAGCGCGCAGGATGGCGATCGATCGCTCGTGGCGGATCCGCAGTGTGTCGCGTCATGCGGTGCGACTGGCCGTTGACGGCCGACGTGACCATGGTGCCGATGCCGGCGTCGGTGAACAGCTCGAGCAACAGCACGTGGGGCATCGCGCCGTCGAGCATGTGCACCGAACGGCACGCCGTGGCTGTACCGCGTCGATGCAGGCTTCGACCTTGGGGATCATGCCCCCGGTGATCGTGCCATCGGCGATGAGCTGCGAGCCTCGCTCACGGTGATCGCGCGGATGAGGCTCGCTCGGATCGTTGACATCGGCGAGCAGCCCGTCGACGTCGGTGAGGTAGACGAGCTTCTCGGCGTCGAGGGCCTCGGCGATCGCCGCCGGCGACGGTGTCGGCGTTGATGTTGTACGCCTGGCCCGTGTCGTCGACGCCGATCGTGGAGATCACCGGGATCAGGTCCTCGGCCAGCAGGCGCTGCGATGATGTCGGGTTGACCGCGGTCGACGTCACCGACGAAGCCGAGGTCGGGATCGCGCTGCTCGGCGCCGGATCAGCCCGGCGTCGCCGCCGCGACACACCGACGGCGAGCGGCCCGTGGACGTTGATCGCCGACACGATCTCGCGGTTGACCTTGCCCACGAGCACCATGCGGGCGATGTCGAGCGTCTCGGCGTCGGTCACCCGTAGACCGTCGCGGAACTCGGTCTTGCTTGCCGAGCCGGTTCATCAGGTCGCCGATCTGCGGACCGCCGCCGTGGACGACCACCGGGCGCATGCCGACGGAGTGCATCAGCACGATGTCCTCGGCGAACAGCGCGGCACAGCTTCGCTCGGTCGGCCATGGCGTTGCCGCCGTACTTGACGACGACGATCTTGTCGCGAAACCGCTGGATGTACGGCAACGCCTCGACCAGCACCGTCGGCTTTCGACGCCGCCTTGTCGCGGCGACGACCGTGCTCATGGGTACAGACCCGACCGCGTCAGCCCGAGTCGTCTCCGGCAATCCCGAGGGCGATGTTCGCGCATTGGACCGCCTGGCCCGACGCGCCCTTGGTGAGGTTGTCGAGGGCGCAGATCGCCATGATCCATCCGGTGCGTTCGTCGTAGCGGACCGTAGATGTGGCGACGTTCGACCCGAGCGTGGCCTTGGTCGACGGCGACCGCTCAGTCGACCACCACGAACGGCTCGTCTCGGCGTAGGTGTCGCGGAAGAGCTCGAGCAGCTGGGTCGCTGTCGAGGGCGCGGCGCCGGCGCGGCCGGGCGTAGCAGGTGGCGAGGATGCCGCGGTTCATCGGCGCGAGGTGCGGGGTGAACAGCACCTGCGCGCGGTCCGACGGCGTGACAGGTCTGTTCGATCTCGGGCGTGTGGCGATGATCGAGCAGGCCGTACGCGGTGAAGTCCTCGTCGACCGCGCAGAACATCGTGTTCGCCTTCGATGGCGCGCCCGGCGCCCGACACGCCCGACGCGGCGTCGACGATCGATGCCGGTGGGTCTCGATGAGGCCGTTGCGCACGAGCGGCGCGAGCGCCAGCGCTGGCCGCGGTGACGTAGCAGCCGGGCGTCGCGACCAGCTCGACGCGCCCACGAGCGTCGCGCGGAACAGCTCGGGCAGGCCGTAGACGAACTCGTCGAGCAGCTCGGGCGCTGATGTGGCTGTCGCCGTACCACGGGGGTACAGGCCGGCGTCCTTCAGCCGGAAGTCCGCCGCGAGGTCGACGATGCTGCTTCGACCTTGCCCCGCAGCTCGCGGCGATCGCCTTGCGACGCCCGTGCGGCAGGCCGAGGAACACCAGGTCGAGACCGGCCGACCCGAGCTGCGTCGTAGGGATCGAAGGTCGGCTCCGGTAGGCGACGACCAGGCTCGGGTAGAGGCTCGGACGGCGGTGCCGGCCTGGGTGTCGCCGGTGGCGAAGACCACCTCGAACTCGGGGTGTCCGGCGAAGGAGCCGGAGGAGTTCGGCGCCGGTGTATCCCGACGCCCCGATGATGCCGACCGTGACCATAGGCGCAAGATCATACACACCTGCGCATGTTCATGCATCGGTCTCGGCCGTCACCGGGGACGACGGGCTCAGTTCTGCGGCACCGGCGCGTCTGCGGCGAAGTTGATCGTGATCGTCTCGAAACCGAGGCCGGTGAGCAATCCTTCGAGCAGCTCGCGTGTGTTGTCCTCGGCCTGGGCCTGGAGCCCGGCCGCGGCTGCGGCGTCGGTCATCTTCGCCGCAGCGGCGATGTAGAGGTCCTGTTCCGATCCCTTGTCGCCCGAGATCAGATCGCCGAGACGGTCGAACAGCCCCCGATCGGTGTCGGCGACGTGGCTCAGCTCGGGATCGATCGTCGGAGCGGAGAGCTCCGGCGGAGGAACGGTGACGGTCACCGCCGTGCCGTCCTCGCTGATCCGGACCGCCGATTCGTCGAGTTCGGAGAAGTCGACGTAGGCGTCGACCGACCCGACGCCGATGAACAGCACCCGTTCGCCGGCGAGTGCGGAGGGGAGGTACTTGACGTCCTTCTCCAGATCGACCAGGACCTCGAAGTTGCCGCGGGCAGCACGGAACTCGGCGATGTCCTGCAGGCTGAGCAGCACCGGCGGCGGGCTGCGATCGACGGTCTCGGTCGAGAACGGGTTCTTCAGCAACGACCAACCGATCGTCAGGGCGACGATCACCAGCCCTCCGACGAGGACTGTGGTGAACAGCATCGATCGAATCGTCCCCCCGGAACGGCGTTCTCTCATCGGTCGTGGAACCTTTCGCAGTGAGCGGAACACCGTAGAACGTCCCGCTCGGCAACAATGTTCCCATGGCCGCTCCGTCTGCGCGGGGAAGCTGCTCATCGCGCTGCCTGCGCTGTCCGATCCGAACTTCGACAGGACGATCGTCTACGTCGTCGAGCACCAGCACGACGGAGCGTTCGGGCTCGTCCTCGAACCGGCCGTCTGGTGACGACGTGATCGACGGCTTGAGCGGCTGGCGGACGCTGCTCGCCGAGCCGACCGTGCTGTTCAGCGGCGGGCCGGTCCAGCTCGACGCGTTCATCGCCCTCGCCGAACTGCGCAGCGCCGCCGGGGCGGGGGACGATGACGATGAACGGTGGTCCGAGATCGGCAACGGGTTGGCGACCGTCGACCTGTCGGCGACACCGGAGGACCTCGACGGGCGGCTCGGTGCCCTGCGGATCTTCCATGGATACACCGGATGGGGCCCCGGCCAGCTCGACGGCGAGTTGGCGGTGGACGCCTGGCGGGTGGTCGACGTCGAGCCCGGCGACGTGTTCACCGACCACCCCGACGAGCTGTGGCGCGACGTGCTCCGCCGCCAGCCGGGTCGGCTCGGCTGGCTGGCGGAATTCCCCGACGACCTCTCGGCGAACTGAACCGCCGCCTCAGCCGCGCAGCGTGGCGCCGATCTTGGTCGCCGCTTCGATGCACTTCGCCCGCGTCTGGGACAACTCGGCGTCGGTCAGGGTGCGGTCGGGCGCCTGTAACCGCAGCCGGTACGCCAGGCTCCGGCTGCCCTCGGCAACGCCCTGAGCGCGGTAGACGTCGAACAGGGCAGCGTCGACGAGCAACGTGCCGGCGGCTTGGCGAAGGACCTTGTCGAGCCGCTCGGCGGGGATCGTGTCGGGGAGGTTGAACGCCAGGTCGACGTCGCTGGAGGGGAACCGGCTGACGGGCTTGGCCTGCGGAACCGACGGACGATGGCCGAGAACGACACCGAGGTCGAGCTCGAGGTAGGCGATCCGTTCGGTGACCTCGAAGGCGCGTGCGGCAGCGGGATGGATCTCGCCGACGGCGCCGATCACCGTCCGGCCCTGGGTCAGCGACGCGGAGCGCCCGGGGTGCATCCCCGGAGGGACGATCGACTGGTCGAGCCGTGCGCCGAAACCGAGCGCAGCGGAGATCTCACGCCAGATCGCCACCGCCTCGGGTGCCTCCGCGCCGGCGAGGACGACGCCGAGCGCCTCGTACTCCGCCGGCAGCTGCTCCTGCGAAGGTGGGTAGACATGTCCGATCTCGAACAGCGCGCCAGACGTCCGCCGGTGGGACTGGTTGTAGGCCACGGCCTTGAGCAGCCCCGGACGGAGCGAGGTCCGCAACACGCTCTCCTCGGCGACGAGCGGGTTGGCCAGGCGCAGGGCGGCGCCGTCGAGCCCGGCGGCGGTCAGCTCACCGGGGGCGAGGAACGGGTTGGGCATCGCCTCGGTCAGCCCGAGACCGAGGAGCACCTCGCGCAGCCGACGCCGGCGCACCTGCAGCGGCGAGAGTCGGCCGTGCACGGCCGACTTCGGCACCGTCTTGCCGATCCGCTCGTAGCCGTAGTGGCGGGCGACCTCCTCGACGACGTCGATCTCGCCGGTGGAGTCGGGACGCCACGAGGGCAGGACGATCTCGAGCGTGTCCTCGCCGGAGCCGACGGTCGTGTAGCCGATCGGATCGAGCAGGTCGGTGATCGCCGGACCGTCGAGCGAGGTGCCGAGGATCCGGTTGACCTGGGCGACCCTGACGGTCTGCACACGCTGCTGGTCCGGCAGCGACGCTCCGCGAGCGTCGACCCCACCGGGATGGACGACGAGCTGCGGATTGCTCAGGCGGAGGATCTCGACGAAACGGGCGATCGAGCGGTCGATCCCGTAGGGGTCCACGCCACGGTCGAAGCGCACCGAGGCTTCCGAGCGCAGCCCGTGACGGCCGGCCGAACGGGCGATCCCGAGCGGCTCGAACCAGGCGACCTCGAGCAGCGACGACGGTGGTCGCGTCGGTGATCTCGGTGTGCAGCCCGCCCATGATCCCGCCGAGCCCGATCGGCTGGTCGTCGGCGTCGCAGATCAGCAGGTCGTCGGAGGTCAGTGTTCGCTCGACACCGTCGAGCGTCGTCAGCAGCTCGCCGTCGGCGGCGAGCCGGACGCGCAGCCCGTGACCGCCGAGGGTGTCGAGGTCGTAGGGATGGTTCGGTTGAGCGAGCTCGAGCATCACCAGGTTGCTGGCGTCGACGACGTTGTTGATCGCCCGCATCCCGGCGGCGGCGAGCCGGCGGGCGATCGCCGGCGGCGAGGGGCCGACGGCGACGCCGGAGAGCACGGTGGTCGTGAACCGGCCGCAGCGGTCACCGTCGACGATCGTCACCGGAGCCGAACGATGCTCGCCGTCGACCACCAACTCCGGCTCCGGTGGCGTGAACGGCACACCGAGGCGGGCGGCGAGGTCGCGGGCGATGCCGGCGTAGCCCCAGCAGTCCGGGCGGTTGCGGGTCAGGTCGACGTCGTAGAGGACGTCGGCGGTGATGCCGAGCGCTTCGACGATCGGCATCCCGAGCGGAGTGTCGGGAGCAAGGATCATGATCCCGCTGTGGTCGTCGCCGAAGCCGAGTTCGCGCGCGGAGCAGAGCATTCCCTCGGAATCGATCCCGAGGATCCCCCGCCGGAGGATCTGTTGGCCGTTGGGCATCGTCGTGCCGAGCGTCGCCAGGGGGAGCACGTCGCCGGCGGACATGTTGAACGCACCGCACCAGACGTGACGCACCTCGCCGTCGCCGGCGTCGACGTAGACCCGGTGGACCTTCGCCGCCTCGGGATGGGACTCGGTCCGGACCACCTTGGCCGTGATCACCCCGGGGATCGGCTCGCCGACGTGCTCGATCCCCTCGACCTGGAGACCGAGCTCGGTCAATGCCGCAGCGGTCGACGCCGGGTCGTCGGGGAGGCGGACGAGCTCGCCCAGCCAGGAGTGCAACACCTTCATCAGAACTGCTCCAGGAAGCGGAGGTCGTTGGTGAACATCTCGCGGATGTCGTCGATGCCGTGTCGTTCCTTGGCCATCCGGTCGATCCCGAACCCGAAGGCGAAGCCGCTCCATTGCTCGGGGTCGAGTCCTCCGTGGCGCAGGACGTTGGGATGGACCATCCCGCACCCCCCGAGCTCGATCCAGCTGCCGTCGGGCCGGCGGATGTCGAACTCGGCCGAGGGTTCGGTGAACGGGAAGAAGCTCGGTCGCAGCCGCGAGGAGAACTCGGTGCCGAAGAACGCCTTGGTGAACGCCTCGATCGTCCCGGCGAGGTCGGCGAACGTGATCGCCCGATCGATCACCAGTCCTTCGAGCTGGTGGAACACCGGCATGTGGGTCGCATCGGGGGTGTCGCGGCGGAACACCCGACCGGGCATCACGGCATAGATCGGCGGCTCCCATGCCTGCATCACCCGGATCTGGACCGGCGAGGTGTGGGTCCGCAGCACCGTCGATCCCGGCTCGCCGGATTCGACGAACAGCGTGTCCCACATGCTCCGCGCCGGGTGCGACGGCGGCATGTTCAATGCCTCGAAGTTGTAGAAGTCGGTCTCCACCTCGGGGCCTTCGGCGATCTGGAATCCGAGGCCGATGAACACGTCTTCCAGCCGTTCCCAGGCCTGGGTGACGAGATGGGCGTGACCGCGGCGGGGGCGGGCGACCGTTTCGCTGAGGTCGAGGCGTTCGCCCGCCAGGCGCGACGCCTGCTCGGCGGCGGCGAGTTCGTCGCGCCGGGCATCGGCCGCCGCCTGGACCGCAGCGGTGGTCTCGTTCAGCGCGCGGCCGACGTCGCGCTTGGCCTCGACGGTGGTCAGCCCGCCGAGCCGGGACTTGATCGTCGCCAGCGGACCACGTTTGGACAGCGCTTCGGCCTCGGCTGCGCGGCAGCTCGTCGAGGGTCGTCGCTGCGGTCACGACCGCGGTCGCACTCGCTCCGGCGGCGGAGATCTCGGCGAGCAGCGCGCTCAGGTCGGTGTCGACCGTTGACACGGTGGGAGTCCTTTCGGGCAGAGGCGGGTCGGGGCGTGGACGGTCCCCCGGCGCCGAGCTCCGCTGAGGGCCCGGGCGACGCTAGCGGCCGACCCGTCGAGCACCCCGGAACCCGGCCCGGGGGCGACGAAATCGGCAGCGGTCGACGGCGTGCATCGGTTTCAGCCTAGCGATCCCTCGTTCGCTGCGCCGCCTCGATCGCTCGGGTCACGATCGCTCCGATCACGATCGCTGCAGGCGCCGTTGGCGGGCGACCTCGAAACAGAGCACGGTCGCTGCCATCGCCACGTTGAGGCTCTCCGCCCTCCCGGCGTGGGGGATCGTCACCCAGTCGTCGACGTCCGCGTCGTCGGCCAGCCCGTGGGCCTCGTTGCCGAGCACGACGGCGCACGGGCTGCTCAGGTCGGCATCGGTGTGGGCGACGCCTCGGTGCGACGACGTTCCGATCCGCCGCAGCCCACTCGACCCGAGCTGCGCCAACGTCACCCCGGTGACCAGCGGGACGTGGAACAGCGCTCCGGCCGAGGCGCGCACGACCTTCGGGTTGTACGGGTCGACCGAGCCGACGGTGAGCACGACCGCATCGGCGCCGGCCGCCTCCGCCGAGCGGAGGATCGTGCCGGCGTTGCCCGGGTCCGTGAGGCGGTCGGCGACGACGACGAAGGTGGTTGCGACCAGTGCGTCGAGCGTCGTCGATCGGGCGCGGGCGATCGCCAGCACGGGTTGCGGGGACTCGGTCGACGCCACCCGTTGGAGCACCCCGTCGGCGAGCTGGCGGACGTCCCCGGCGCCGGTGACGGGGTCGGCTCCGGGAGCGACGAATTGCGCCTCGAGCTCCCAACCTGCGGCGACCGCCTCGGCGATCAGCAGCGAGCCCTCGATCACGAACACCCCCTCGTCGGAACGCGCACTGCGGCGCCCGAGCAGGCGCCGCAGCCGTTGAACCTGTGGGTTGGTGAACCCGAGCGGGTCGCTCAGGCGAGTGCCGCCTTGGCGGACTCGACCAGCTTGCCGAACGCCGCCAGATCGGTCACCGCCAGATCGGCGAGGATCTTGCGGTCGACCTCGATCCCGCTGGCGTGCAGGCCGGCGATGAACTTCGAGTAGCTGATCTCGTTGATCCGGCAAGCGGCGTTGATCCGCTGGATCCACAACCGGCGGAACTCGCCCTTCTTCGCCCGGCGGTCACGGAAGGCGTACTGACCCGAGCGCATGACCTGCTCGTTGGCCGCCCGAACCGAGCGGGACTTGTTCCCGTAGTAGCCCTTCGCTTTTTCGAGCGTGGCCTTGCGATGCTTCTTCGCGCCGACGGCGGCGCTTGACCCGTGCCATGACTGTCTCCTCGTCCTGTTCCTACCGACTCACCGCTCGCCCAGCAGGCGCTTGATCTTCCGGGCATCCCCGGGATGCACGGCGACCATCCCGTCGAGGCGACGGGTGCGCGTGGAGGGCTTCTTCTCGAACAGGTGCTGGCGGTTCTGCTGCAACCGGCGCAACTTGCCGGTGCCGGTCTTGGAGAACCGCTTGGCGGTCGTCTTCGAGGTCTTCATCTTGGGCATGGGGGGATTCACCTTGTAGCGGGCCGCCCAGTGGCGGGCGGAGTACCGGCCACCGGACGGTGGCCTCTGTTCGTGTTCGTCGTTCGGTCCTGGGGAGGACCGGCTCAGCTGGTGCTGTCGCTCGGCTCGACGGCCGGTTGGGGAGCCTCGGGTGCCGCAGAGGGCACCTGTTCGGCAGCCGGTTCCGGCGCAACTTCCGGTTCGCCGCCGACCACCAGGTCGGACGTCGACTCGCGAGCTGCGTCGTCGTGGCCTCGTTCCTTCTTCGGCGGTGGCTTCTTGTCCGGTGCCAGCACCATCGTCATGTTCCGGCCGTCCTGGCGTGGATGCGCTTCGATCTTGCCGACCTCGGCGATCTGCTGCGCAACGTTGTTCAGGACCCTCGCGCCGAGCTCCGGGTGGGCCATCTCTCGCCCTCGGAACTGCAGCGTCACCTTCACCTTGTGCCCGTCGTCGAGGAAATCGACGATGTGGCGGACCTTGGTGTCGAAGTCGCCCTGCCCGATCTTCGGTCGGAACTTCACCTCCTTGATGGAGATGTGGGTCGCCTTCTTGCGAGATTCCTTCGCCTTCTGCGATTCCTCGTACCTGAACTTGCCGTAATCCATGATCCGGCAGACCGGCGGCGTGGCCAACGGGGCCACCTCCACGAGGTCGAGGTCGAGCTCACGGGCGAGAGCGAGCGCGTCGGGCAGCGTCTTGATGCCCAGCTGCGATCCCTCCGGTCCGATCACTCGCACCTCGCGGGCGCGAATGCGATCGTTGTACCGCGGCTCGTTGACCTGAGGCGGTGCTATGGCCGATCACTCCTGTGCAATGGGCTCCTCCCATGTCCTGACGTGGGTTCGGGACGAAACCGGAAACCCCAACGCCGAACGTCCCCCTTCCGCCCGCACCAGATGGTGGGAAGTCGGAAATGGTGGCCCAGTGTGGTGCGCCGACCTGGTCGCACTCCCTTCGAGTGGCCTCGAAACGGGTGGCCAGGTGGGGACGCGACCTCGCGCCCCGCTTCGCCTCAGTTGTCGGGCAGGTAGCGTAGCGCAGATGAGCGGTCTTTGGACACCAGACGGTGCGCGCTCGGACTCCGTCGGTGAGCAAGCTCCCGACGATCCTCGCGATGCCGAGTTGGAAGACGCCGCGGAGCTGCTCGCCGAGACCCGCCAGCGTCTCGCCGAGGTCCCCGCCGAAGTCGTGGTCGTCAACCACGCGATGGGGCTGTACGAGCTCGGCGCGATCCACCTCTCGTCGCAGCCCGCCCAGCTCGCCGAGGCGGCGCTGGCGATCGACGCCTTCGGGTGCCTGGTCGAGGGGCTCGGCGAACGGCTCGGGCCGGACGCTGCCACCTTGCAGGACGCGCTGAGCCAGATCCGGCTCGCCTTCGTCCAGATCAAGGGCACGATCGGCGCCGACGCGGGCCACTGACACCGCTCAGCCGGCCGAGAACCTCCCCGCCGGGGCGGCCACCACCCGGCCGTTGCGGACCGTCACCTCCTCGGCGCGCAGCAGTGCGGCTTGTTCGGCCTCGTGTCCCGGTACCAGCCGGCCGACCGAGTTGACCACCCGCCACCACGGAAGTTCCTCGTCGGTCGAGGCGAGCAGATGGCCGACCGCCCGCGACCGTCCGGGGAACCCGGCGTCCTCGGCGATGTCGCCGTAGCTGACCACCTCGCCGGGGGCGAGCAGGCGGAGCACCTCGGCGAAGCGCTGCTCCATCGACGACACGGTCAGCCGATCGTCTCGATCGCCCCGGCCTCGTACCGGCCGAGCTTGGCCAGGACGCGGAAGGCGACCACTGCGTCGGGCGCGATCGTCCGGCTCCCATCGGCGATCTCGGTGCAGTGGAACGGATGGACGGTGCCGTCGTCGGCGATGATCTCGCCGAGCCCGCGGGCCTCGTCGAAGGCGCTCACCCGACCGGTCATGCGACGATCTTGGTGATCGCCAACTCGAGGATGTCGGTCGCCCCGGCGTCCTTCAGCTCGGGGATCAAGACGTTGATCGTCCGCTTCTCGACGACGGTCTCGACCGCGTAGCCGCCACCGGCGAGCTGGGAGATGGTCGGCGACTTCGCCGCCGGGAGCACGGCGAGAACCGATTGCAGCAGACCCTCGGCGACGTTGAGCTTGACCAACACCTTGCCGCGAGCATCGAGCGCACCGCCGAGGAGGGTCATCAGCTGATGCATCGCGTGGCGCTTGGACAGATCCGCGTAGGCGTCGCGGTTGGCGACGACCTCGGTGTACGACAGCAGGATCGTGTCGAGGATCCGCAACCCCGCGGCGCGGAGGGCGCGACCGGTCTCGGTGATCTCGACCACCGCGTCGGCGATATCCGGGATCTTCGCCTCGGTCGCCCCGTAGGACAGCCGGACGTTCGCCTCGACCCCACGCGAGCGGAGGAACCGGGTGGTCAGGCCGGGGTACTCGGTGGAGACCCGTACCCCGGGGCGGAGCTCTTCGATCGAGGTCTGCCGGGTCCTTCTCGGCGACGGCGACGACGACCTTGATCGGGTTGCTGGTCGCCTTCGAGTAACGCAGCTCGCCGAGGCTGACGACGTCGCTGTCCGTTTCCTCGACCCAGTCGCGACCGGTGATCCCGATGTCGAACAAGCCCTCGGCGACGTAGACCGGGATCTCCTGCGGGCGCAGGATCCGCACCTGCGCGATCCGGGGGTCGTCGATCGACGCCGAGTAGTCGACCGACGACGAGCGCGACACGGGGAGGTCGGCGGCGTCGAACAGCTCGAGCGTCGCTCGTTCGAGCGAACCCTTGGGAAGAACCAGGCGGAGCACGGTCGGCGAGTCTACGAACCGCTCCCCCGCTGACCCAGGTCGATCGCCCCGCGTCCATGCATGGCTGCGGGCGGTCGCCTCCTAGTGTCACCCCCCGTGGGACGTCTCGACGCACTCGATCTCAGCCTCCGGCTCGATCGTTCCGAGTACGAGCAGCGGTTGGGCAAGGCACAGAAGCGGCTGCTCGAACAGCGTCTCCGGCTGGGTGGGTTGGTCGGCGAGCAGGGTCTCGGCCCGGGGCTGTTGGTCGTCTTCGAGGGCTCTGACGCCGGCGGCAAGGGCGGCGCGATCAAGCGCGTCGTCGAGCACCTCGACCCTCGCCACTACCGGGTGACCGCCTACGCCAAGCCGACCCCGGACGAGAAGCGCCACCACTTTCTCTGGAGGTTCTACCGCGAGATCCCCGGCCTCGGCGGGATGTGTGTGTTCGACCGCAGCTGGTACGGCCGGGTGCTGGTCGAGCGGGTGGAGGGGTTCGCCACCGACGAACAATGGGGTCGGGCCTATGACGAGATCCTCCAGTTCGAACGCACGCTGGTCCTCGAGGGCGTGATCGTCGTCAAGTTCTGGCTCCAGATCAGCGCCGACGAGCAGCTCCGTCGGTTCGAGGAGCGCCAGCGCGATCCGCTGCGGGCGTGGAAGCTGACCGACGAGGATTGGCGCAACCGCGACAAGGCGGAGCAGTACGCCCAGGCGACGGAGGACATGCTCGAGCTGACCGAGCACGAGCTCGCCCCGTGGGATCTGATCGAGGCGGAGCAGAAGCGTTTCGCTCGGGTGAAGGTGCTCGAGACCCTGATCCGGAGGATCGACGAGGGTGTCGACCGTTGGGAGCAGGTCGCCGCCGGCCGCTGAGCGGATCAGTGATCCGTCGGTGCGGCGGCGAGCAGTCGCAGTGCGTGCGGGAGGATGTCGATGATCGCTGCGAGCTGCTCGACGCAGCCCTTCGGCGAGCCGGGGGTGTTGCAGATGATCGCCCCGCCGCGGATCCCGGCGATCCCTCTCGACAGCCGCCCCAGCGGGCTGACCAGTCGCATCGCCTCGGCGAGCCCGGGGGCTTCCCGTTCGATCACGGCGCGCGTGCCTTCGGGGGTCAGGTCCCTCGGGGCGAACCCGGTGCCACCGGTGCTGACGATCAGCCCGGCGAACCCCTCGCTCATCGCTCGCAGCGCAGCGGCGACCTCGTCCGAACCGTCGGCGGTGACCTGCCGGTCGACGACGCGGAAGCCCGCCGCGGTCAGCTGCTCGACCAGTGCTGCCCCGGAGCGGTCCTCGCGCGTGCCGTGGATCACCCCGTCGGAGACGGTCAGGACCTTCGCCTCGAGCGGTTCGTCGGTGCTCATCGCGGCAACGGTAGCGAGCGGGGGTCAGGGCCGGCGGAGGCGGACGAGGGTCATCCCGTCGGTGCCGGCGTCCTGGGGGAGCAATCGGGCGCCGATCCCATAGGGGCGCCAGGGTGCGGGTGGCGGCGGGAGCGGGCTCCATCCGCTCGGCCAGCGCTGGCCGATCGACTCCGCCTCGGTCAACGTGCACACGCTGTAGACCAACGTCCCCCCGGGGCGGACGAGTTCCTCGGCGGCGGCGAGCAAGTGCCGTTGGAGGGCGACGAGCGTTTCGATCGAGGACGGCTCGAGCCGCCAGCGGGCGTCCGGTCGGCGGCGGAGCACACCGAGCCCGGAGCACGGCGCGTCGAGCAGCACGGCGTCGAACGACTCCGCTCGGAACGGTGGTCGCTTGGCATCGGCGACGAGCACGTCGACCTCCGAGCCGAGGCGGCGGACGTTGCCGACGAGCAGGCCGACGCGCGCCGGGATGGATGTCGAGGGCGACGACCCGGGCCCCGGCCGCAGCGAGGGCGGTGGCCTTCCCGCCGGGGGCGGCGCAGAGGTCGGCGACTCGATCACCCGGTCGGGCACCGACCAGCTCGGCGACCCACTGGGAGGCGCGATCCTGGATGTAGCCGTCGTCGCGTTCGGTGGCGGCCGCGGCGACGTTCATCTGTTCCATCGCCGCCCGCCCTTCGGCGTCGCCGAGCTCTCGGCACAAACGCTCGACGATCCA
Organism: uncultured Actinomycetes bacterium; assembly: GCA_963754705.1. Taxonomy (GTDB): domain Bacteria; phylum Actinomycetota; class Acidimicrobiia; order Acidimicrobiales; family Ilumatobacteraceae; genus JAWKHV01. The sequence continues at coordinate 131,103 of CAVWGZ010000005.1, forward strand.
GTCCGGGTAACTCAACCGGGTGGCCTCGTCCGGCCAGGTCACAGCGCTGACTGCGACCTGGCGCAGGACGGCGTTGACGAACCCGCGGGCTTTCGGGGTGGCGAGCGAGACGGTTTCGGCGAGCGCTGCGTGCGGGGCGACGCCGGCGTAGTGCAGCTGGTAGGCGCCGAGGCGGAGCAAGGTGCGGGTCGCCGGGTCCGGTTGACGCAGGACGAACCTATCGACGAGGAAGTCGCATGCCGCGGCGCATCCGGGTCGCTCCATAGACCAGCTCGGTGACGAACCTGCGGTCGCGCTGATCGAGTCCGCTGGAGGCGAGTAGTTGGGGGACGACGACGTTGGCGTAGGCCCCGTCGTGGTCGATCCGGTGCAGCGCCTTGTAGGCCACGGCGCGAGCGTTGCGCGGCTGTCGGGTGGTCATCCGCCGAGCACCAGCGACCCGGCGCGCAGCCCGTTGCGCCAGGCGGCGGCGTCCATCGCCGGCTTGCCCTCCGGTTGCACGGTGACCAGCCGGAGCACACCGTCGGCGGTACCGGTGTCGAGACCCTCGACACGGCCGGCCGGCGGACCGGGTCGGTCGATCGGTTCGGCGGCGATCACCTTCAGCCGCTTGCCCTCGACCGTCGTCCACGCTCCGCCGAGGCGGACGAGTCGATCGAGTTCGGCGGCCGGACGGCACCAGTCGATCTCGAGCTCACCGCGTTCGATCTTCGACGCGTAGGTCGGCTCGCCGGTCTGTGGTTGCGGGTTGCGCAGCCCACCGCCGAGGACCCGCAGCAGTTGGGCGGTGCCGGCGTCGACGAGCGCCGTGCGGAGCTCGGCGGCGGTCTGGCGGGGCGCGATCGGCACCTCGACCCGGTCGTAGACCGGGCCGGTGTCGAGTCCCTCCTCGAGCTGCATCACACAGGTGCCGGTGCAGGGGTCACCGGCGAGCAGCGCCCGCTCGACCGGGGCCGCTCCGCGCCAGCGCGGCAGGAGCGAGAAGTGGAGGTTGATCATCGGCAGCTCGGCCAACACGTGGCGGCGGATCAGCCGGCCGTAGGCGACGACCACACCGAGCTCGGCACCGGCGTCGAGCACTTCGTCGACGGTGTGGCTGACAGGGAGGCCGAGTCGTTCGGCGGCCGCCTTCACCGGGCTGGGGGTCATCGCCGCGCCGCGCCCGTGCCGGGCATCACCACGGGTGATGACGAGCGGGATCTCGTAGCCGGCAGCGGCGAGCGCCTCCAGCGGGGGCACCGCCATCTCCGGCGTGCCGAGGTAGACGAGCCGCCGAGGACGTTCGGGTACGGGTGCCAGCGGAGCGAGCGGGGAGGTCGTCACGAGAGGCGGAGTCTGCGCCTCTTCGGTTCGGCCGGTGGCTGCTCCTGCAGTCGGCGGTACTCGCGCAACGCCTCGCGCCGCTGCTCGGCCTCCATCCGGTCGAACATCAGCACTCCGTTGAGGTGGTCGATCTCGTGCTGGAACATCCGGGCGAGGAGCTCGTCGGCTTCGATGCTGACCTCGTTGCCGTCGAGGTCGATCCCGGTCACGAGCACCTGCTTCGGCCGTACCATCTCGACGAACAGCCCGGGGATCGACAGACAGCCCTCGTCGTAGAGCCATTCGCCGCCGCCCGACTCGGTGATCGTCGGGTTGATGATCGTGTGCGCTCCTTCGCCGATGTCGTAGACGACGAGCTGCTTCTGGACGCCGATCTGGGGGGCGGCGACGGCGACGCCCGGTGCGTCGTACATCACCTGGATCATCTCATCGGCCAGACGGACGAGCTTGCCGTCGACGTTGGTGATCTCGGCAGCCTTGGTCTTGAGCACGGGATCGCCGAAGGTGCGGATGATGTGACCCATGCATGAAAGGCTAGCGATGCGATGGCGCACTACTTCGAGACCCGTCCGAGCGCGCCGAGCGCGCCGACCGAGCTGACCGTCGCCCTCCCCGACACCTCCTTCACCCTCCGTACCGATCGTGGTGTGTTCAGCCACGGGTCGTTGGACACCGGTACCCGCCTGCTGCTGCTCGACGCCCCGCCGCCGGCCCGGTCCGGCGAGCTGCTCGACCTCGGCTGTGGTGCCGGACCGATCGCTGTGACCCTCGCCCGGCGGGCGCCGGAGGCGAGGGTCTGGGCCGTCGACGTCAACGAGCGAGCCGTTGCCCTGACCAGCGACAATGCCGCCCGCAACGGGTTGGTCAACGTCGTCGCCGTGACCCCGCAGGAGGTGCCGGACGACGTCCGCTTCGCCACGATCTGGTCGAATCCGCCGATCCGGATCGGCAAGGTCGCTCTCCACGACCTGCTCCGACGATGGATCCCTCGGCTGACCCCTGACGGCGCGGCGATCCTCGTCGTCCAGAAGCACCTCGGCGCCGACTCGCTCGCCGGCTGGATGACGACCGAGGGGTGGGGGGTCGAGCGCCTACGTGCCCGCGCCGGCTTCCGCCTGCTGCGGGTCACCGTGCCGGTCTGACGGCACCAGCCGACCTCACCCCTCCGGCGTCGCCGTCAGACACGCGGCGGGTCGACGACGAGCCGGGTGCCCGGGCCACGGGGGACGGCGGACAACGCCTCGGCGAGCGCGTCGGGAGTGCTCGCGCGCAACAGGAACCGGCCGTCGGACGGACCGAGGATCTCGATCCGATCCGCCGGAGGCTCGGCTGCTGCGACGACACCCGCCAGCGCTGCGGCGTAGGTCGGCGCAGCAGGACCGCTCAGGGCAGCGAGTGCGGCGTACGGCGGGAAACGCAGGTCACGTCGCACCGCCCGGATCGCCGGCACGGCACGCGTCGGGTCGAGGTGGCGAACTGCGTCGATCACCTCGTGTTCCGGCAGATGGGTCTGGAGCAGCAGACGCCCACCGTTGGCCCGCCCGCCGACCAGCCGGGCGGCGCGGGCGATCAGCGACAGGGCCTGCTCGGCGGCTCGGTAGCGGGGAGCGAGCAGCTCGCCGTCGAGGTCGAGGAAGGCGACGGTGTCGATCCGCCGCACCCGGTGGAGGACCGCCTCGGTCCCGACATAGACGTCCGCCGGTTCGAGCTCTTGACCCTTGCGGCTGCCGCCGACCTCGACCACCGGTCGAGCGGCGGCCGCCTCGAGCTCCTCGCGGAGCCGGCTGATCCCCGGCTGGAGGCGGACCAGCCGGCTCGAACCGCACGACTGGCAGATCGGCGGGCGGTCCGTGGCGCATCGTCGGCAGTGGAGGACCGCTGCCGAGGTCTCCTCCACCGGAGCCCGACAGCGTTCGCAGGTGGTCATCGCCCGGCAGGCCTTGCACGCCAACCGACGGGCGCGACCGGTGGTGTTGAGCACGCAGACGACCCGCCGGGCGGCATCGCGCAGCTCGGTGATCAACGCCGAGGTGACCATCGAGGTCACCCACGGATCGTCCTCGTTGCGGTCGATCACCCGTACCTGCGGCCAGCCGTCGCGCTCGTCGGTGCGCGACGGGGCGACGACGCGCCCTCCGCCCACTCGAGCGCAGCGAGGCTCGGCGTCGGGGAGACGAGGACGCAGGGGATCCCCGCACGCGCCGCCCGCTCGATACAGACGTCACGAGCGTGCCAGGTCGGTGAACGTTCCTCCTGCAACGCCTCGTCGTGTTCGTCGAGGACGACGATCGCCGCCAGTCCGGCGACCGTCGCCCAGGCAGCGGCCCGAGCACCGACGACGATCGCCGCGCCGGCCGCCGCCGCCGACCACTCGCCCGGGAGCAGGGCGACGCGCCGCCCGCTCCCCCGCAGTCGAGCGCCGGCCAGCCGGGCCCGCTCGACCGACGAGGTGACGATCAGCACCGGGCCGAGCTGGGCGGCGGCTTCGATGATCGGGACGACCGATGCCGCCGGCGGGCAGCGGACCAGGCCCCCGTCCGGCCCGAGCACCCCCCGGTAGGCCTCCGCCGCGCTCGAGTCCGCAGGTTCGCTGCTGCGCCCGGCAGGACGCTCGGGTCCCGGCAGGGCGCGCACGGCGACGGCCGGCGACGCGCTCGACAGCACGGCGCGCAACGGGCCCGCCCAACGGTGGGCGGCCCAGCCGGCGAGCTCGACCAGGTCGGGCGAGGGACCGTGGCCGGTGACCTTGGCGATCGGCTTCAGCCGTTCGATCGCGACGCCCGGTCGGACCGCATCGCCGAGCTCGAGCACCCAGCCGCCGACCCGCCGCCCGGAGAGTTCGACCCGGACCAGGGTTCCGACGCGCAGCTGGTCCCGGAGCTGCTCCGGGACCAGATAGTCGAACTGCTTGTCGAGCCCGCTGACGTCGGGCGCTATGCGCCGCGACCAGCGGACGGTCGGTCATCAGGCGCCGGTGAGCGCAGCCTTGAACTCGTCCAGCTTCGACAGCGACTCCCAGGTGAAGTCGGGGAGCGGCCGGCCGAAGTGGCCGTACGCAGCGGTCTGACGGTAGATCGGCCGGCGCAGGTCGAGGTCGCGCACGATCGCCGCCGGGCGGAGGTCGAACGTCGCCCGCACCGCGTCCTCGATCGTGGCCGGGTCGACGGTCGCCGTGCCGAAGGTCTCGACCATGATCGACACCGGCTGGGCGACACCGATGGCGTAGGCCACCTGGACCTCGCAGCGGCTGGCCGCGCCGGCGGCGACGACGTTCTTGGCCACCCAGCGGGCGGCGTAGGCGGCCGAGCGGTCGACCTTCGACGGGTCCTTGCCGGAGAACGCACCGCCGCCGTGGCGGGCCATGCCGCCGTAGGTGTCGACGATGATCTTGCGTCCGGTCAGCCCGGCAGTCGCCGTGCGGGACCACCGATGACGAACTCGCCCGGTCGGGTTGACGTAGGACGTCGAAGTCGTCGTCGGCGAAGCTCGCGGGACGATCGGGCGGATGACCTGCTCGATCAGATCGGGTCGGATCAGCGTGTCGCGGTCGATCCCGGCGGCGTGCTGGGTCGAGATGAGCACGGTCGTCGAGCCGGACCGGCTTGCCGTCGTCGTACTCGACGGTGACCTGGGTCTTGCCGTCGGGGCGGAGGTAGGGGAGGATGCCGGCCTTGCGCACCTCGGTCAGCCGCTCGGCCAGCCGGTGGGCGAGCCAGATCGGGCAGCGGCATCAGGTCGTCGGTCTCGTCGCAGGCGTAGCCGAACATCATGCCCTGGTCGCCGGCGCCCTGGATGTTGAGGCGTCCTCGCCGCTCTTGCCGGCGCGGACCTCCTCGCGAGGTGTCGACACCCTGGGCGATGTCGGGCGACTGCTCGTCGATGGCGACGATCACGCCGCAGGTGTTGCCGTCGAAGCCCATGTCGCCGTTGTCGTAGCCGATGTCGTTGATCGATCTTGCGGACGATCGTCGGGATGTCGACGTAGGCGGTGGTGGTGATCTCACCGGCGACGCACGCCAGCCCGGTCGTCAGCAGCGTCTCGCAGGCCACGCGGCCCATCGGGTCCTGGGCGAGGATCGCGTCGAGGATGGCGTCGGAGATCTGGTCGGCCATCTTGTCGGGATGGCCCTCGGTGACCGACTCCGAGGTGAAGGTCCAGGTCGTGGTCACTGGACTGCTCCTGCGTGCTCCGGCGATGGCGGCGGCGGCATGCACGCGTGGCCGCACGGCGCCGCCGATCGAGCACGATCGCACGTGCCGCTTGTCGTTCGGGCGACGCTCCGGCACGCCGTCGGCGCCCGAGGATCGACCACGTCGTTGGTGTCGTGCTCGAACCCGACGCCCGGGGCCGACGACGTCGTTGGCCACGATCAGGTCGAGCGCCCTTGCGCGTCAGCTTGCCGGCGGCGTTGGCCCGCAGATCATTGGTCTCGGCGGCGAAACCGACGAGCACCTGCCCGGCGGCTTTGCGTGCCCGAGCTCGGCGAGGATGTCGGGGGTCGGCTCGAGCACGATCTCCGGGACGCCGTCGTCCTTCTTGAGCTTCGCGCGGCCGCGTCCGACGGACGGAAGTCGGCGACCGCAGCGGCCATGACGACGACGTCGGCCTCGGGCGCGGCGCTCGACCGCGGCCTGCATCTCTGCTGCGGTCTCGACCCGGACCAGGTCGACACCGGCCGGGACGGCCGGTCGACGGTGGTGACCAGGGTGACCGCGCGCACCGCCGGGCGTGCGGCCTCGGCGCCAGCGCGTGGCCCTGCTTGCCCGAGGAGCGGTTGGCGATGAACCGCACCGGGTCGATCGGCTCACGGGTGCCGCCCGCGGTGACGAGCACCGCGAGCCCGTCGAGGTCGCGCGGGGAAGCAGCGCGCTCGACCGCGTCGACGATCGTCTCCGGTGCGGCCAGTCGGCCTTTGCCCACGTCACCCCCGGCCAGCCGGCCCTCGCTCCGGGTCGACGACGTCCGCACCCCGCGGCGCGCAGCGTGGCGAGGTTCTCCTGCGACCGCCGGGTGCTCCCACATCTCGGTGTGCATCGCCGGGCAGATCAGCACCGGGGCACGGGTCGCCAGCAAGGTCGCCGTCAGCAGGTCGTCGGAGACCGGCGGCGTACGTCCCGATCACCCGCGCCGTGGCCGGGCCACGACCACCAGGTCGGCCTGCTGGCCGAGCCGGGTGTGCGGGATCGGGTCGGACTCGTCCCACAGCGAGGTCTGGACCGGCTCGAGGCCGAGCGCCGAGAACGTCGTGGCGACCCACGAAGTGACGGCGCCCTCGGTCATGACCGGGGTGACGTGCGCCCCGAGATCGACCAGCCGCCGGCAGACCTCGACCGCCTTGTAGGCCGCGATGCCCCCGGTGACCCCGAGCACGATCCGGCGCCCGGCGAGCGAGGTCATCAGCGAGACGTCGGGACGGGTCAGGACGGCTGAGCCGGCTCGCAGCCTCGTCGGCTCGCCCTCGGCGGCTCGCGGCCCGGTCGAGCGATGATCTTGTCGGCGGCGATCTCCTCGAAGGCGATCGACAGCGGCTTGCGGGCCACCGACGTGACCTGCGGAGGCACCATGTGCCCGAGCCCGTCGCCGAGGTGGTTGAAGTACGCGTTGATCTGCCGCGCCCGTCGAGCGCCAGCGTGACCAGGCGGAACTTCGAATCCGTGTGGTCGAGCAGGTCCTCGATGGGCGGGTTCATCATGGTGTCGTGACGCCGGCCGCGCCTTGGGCGTCCGGATCGCCATCGGGTTCCGATCCGTGACCCCGAAAGAGCAGCCGGCGGCAGCTGCGGGCAGCCCGTTCCGGCGGCGGATCGGCGGCCCGTCTCGCGATCGGTGATCGTCGAGAATCTCGGCCGCGGTCCGGTCCAGCTCGTCGTTGACCACCACGTGGTCCGCCAGCTCCGTCCGATCGGCTCCTCCTCTCCGGCCTTGTGCAGGCCGGCCCGGATGACCGTGCTCGGGATCACCCCGGTCACGCAGCCGCCGCTCCTGCTCCGCCCGGATGGCGGCCGGATGAAGATCAGCAACGCGTCGGGGTAGGCAGCTCACGACCTGCGGGGCGCCGTGGACCTCGATCTCGAGGACGAGATCGTGGCCGACGAGGCGGGCTCCGGCGTCGGGGTGCCGTAGTAGTTGCCGAGGAACTCGGTCCACTCGAGGAAACCGCCGCCGCGATGCGCGCCTCGAAGGCGCCGCGGTCGGTGAAGCGGTAGCCGTCGTCCGATTCGCCCGGGCGCCGGTCGCGGGTGGTCCACGACCGACTGAGCCAGAGTGTGGGGTCGCGTCGGATCAGTCGGTCGACGATCGTGCCCTTCCCGACGCCGCCGGGACCCGAGATGACGACGATCAGCGGGGCCCCTTACGGAGAGCGCCTCGCCGAGCTGCTCGACCAGCGAGGCCTGCGCTGCTGCGCACCCAGGCCACGGACCCGACGGGTGTCGGCGATGCCGATGCTCGTCCATCACTTGCGCGTGCCTTGACCTTGCCGACACCGGGCAGCGACTCGAGGAGCGCAAGGACCTTCAGCTTGCCGACCACGTCGTCGGAATCGGCCTTGGTGAGACACTTCGGCCAGCGTGACCGAGCCCATCTTCAGCTTCCCTTGAGCTCGGCACGAGCGGCCGCGCCCGCGCGGCCTTCTGCGAGCGCTGCGGCGCGCTGTTCGGGGTTGAGCTGCGGGGGTGTTGCCATGGGTCGCAACCCTACCAATCGGGCAGTCACGTGTTGCGGGATCGTGTCGTTTTCATCCGATGTCACGCTGAGCGATCAGCCAGGTCAACGGGCACGTACCCCGGCTGCGAGGGCTTCGGCGGTGGCCGCTGCGACCCCCCGGGCCGCCCCGGCGAAGTCGGTCCCGGCCGAGGCGTAGAGCACCGCCCGGGAGGTGCTGACGAGCAGACCGCGGCCGCGGCGATCGGCCCCGGCGCGCACCGCCTCGGTCGGATCGCCGCCTTGGGCACCGACTCCGGGGACGAGCAGGGCGACGTCGTCGCCGACGATCTTCGCGCACCCGGCGGAGCTCACCCGGATACGTCGCGCCGACGACCAGGCTGCACTGCCGGCGGCTGTTCCATCGGCCGGCGACGAGCTCGGCGACGTGTTCGTACAACGGTCGCCCCTCGATCGTCAGGTTCTGCAGGTCGTCGCCCCCGGCGTTCGAGGTGCGGCAGAGCACGACCACCCCGCGATCGGTGTGGGCGAGGAACGGCTCGACCGCGTCGGTGCCGAGGTAGGGGTTGACCGTCACCGCATGGGCGCCGTAGCGCTCGTAGGCCTCGACTGCGTACTGCTCGGCGGTCGGTCCGATGTCGCCGCGCTTGGCGTCGAGGACGAGCACGACCTCGGGATACCGCTCGACGATGTATGCGCAGAGCCGCTCGAGCTGGTCCTCGGCCCGGGCGGCGGCGAAATAGGCGATCTGCGGTTTGAACGCGCAGGCGAGGTCGGCGGTGGCGTCGACGATCTCGGCGCAGAAACGGAAGATCGCCTCCGGCGCGCCGGTGAGGTGGCCGGGCAGCCGGGCGGGGTCGGGGTCGAGCCCGACGCAGAGCATCGACCCGCTGACCTCCCAGGCCCGTTCGAGTCGTTCGGCGTAGTTCACAGGCCTCCTCGATGGATGGCGCCGGAGACCGACGCGATGCGCTCGATGCCATGTTCCGCCGCCCACGACGACAGTTCGTCGAGCACCCGCCAGACGGCGTGCGGCTCGGCGAAGGTGGCCGTGCCGACCTGCACCACGTTCGCCCCGGCGAGGAGCAGTTCGACCGCATCGCGACCGCTCGTCACCCCACCGACCCCGACGATCGACAGCGTGGGGAGCGCCGCCCGGACGTCGTGGACGGCGCGCACGGCGACCGGGTGGATCGCCGCTCCGGACAGCCCTCCCCCGCCGGCGCCGAGCGTCGCCCGGCCGGTGTCGGTGTCGATCGCCAGGCCGAGAAGGGTGTTGACGAGGGTCACCGCTTCCGCCCCGGCCTCGGCGACGGCGGCGGCGACCTCGACGATCCGGTCGGTGTTCGGGCTGAGCTTGGCCCATCGCGGCCGCCCGCAGCCGGCGGTGGCGGCGATCACCTCGGCCGACAACTCGGGGTCGTGGGCGAAGATCCCCCGCCGGCCCTCGAGGTTCGGGCACGACAAGTTGACCTCGACGGCGAGGACGGTCGCCGGTGCCGCGGCCAGTGCGTCGGCGGCGCGACGGTAGTCGTCGACGGAGCGCCCCCAGATCGAGCAGACCACCCGCGCTCCCGCAGCGGCCAGCGCCGGCAGGTCGCCGGCCAACCAGGCGCCGACGCCGGGCCCCTGGAGCCCGACCGCGTTGAGCATCCCGGCGGTCGTCGGATGGACCCGCGGCGGGCGGTTGCCCGCCCACGGTTCGGCCGAGAGCGACTTGACGACGACCGCTCCGAGCTCGCCGAGCGCGCCGTAGGCGGCCAGCTCCGCACCGTGCCCGGCGGTCCCCGAGGCGGTCAGCAGCGGGCTCGGCAGCTCGACCGAGCCGACCCGCACCCCCAGATCGACGGTCACCTCCGGTCGGCTGCGCCGACCCCCTGCGCCGGTTCACCGCTGACCGACCGGCGCAACACCCGAGCGTTCGGGCAGAACTGGTCGGCATCTCACCGCTACTGCCCGAACGCCGCTGGGGGGTGAGGTCGACACGTCAGCGGCCGTGGTAGTCCTGCAACGAGCGGACCTCGTGCGGCCGGCTGTGGACCTCGGCCATTCCGTTGACGGCGGCGAGGGCGCCCTCGATCGTGGTCACCGACGACACCCGATGGGTGTTCGCTGCCTTGCGGATCAGCTCGCCGTCGGTGCGCGTCCCACCGCCACGCGGCGTGTTGACGACGAAGCTGATCTCCCCGGCGGCGATCAGGTCGACCGCCGTCGGGGTGCCCTGCGGCGCTTCGGAGACCTTCGCCAGCACCCGGTCGACGGCGATCCCGAACCGGCGCAGATAGGCGGCCGTGCCGGTGGTCGCGGCGATGCCCAGGCCGAGCTCGCGCAGCCGCTTGGCGACGACCAGGCCGGCCGGCTTCTCCGGGTCGGCGAGCGAGAGGAACACCGTGCCGGAGGTCGGCAGCATCGTCCCGGCGGCGGTCTCGGCCTTGTGGAACGCTCGTGCGAAGCTGACGTCGATCCCCATCACCTCACCGGTCGAGCGCATCTCCGGTCCGAGTGCGGTGTCGACCTCGGGGAAGCGGTTGAACGGCAGCACCGCTTCCTTCACCGCCACGTGAGCCTCGCCGACCGGTTCGATCAGCAGCCCCTCGACGCGCAGCTCGGCGAGGGTCGCCCCGAGCATCACCCGGCTGGCGACCTTGGCCAGCGGCACCCCGGTCGCCTTGGCGACGAACGGCACCGTCCGGCTCGCCCGCGGGTTGGCCTCGATCACGTACACGGTGGTCCCGCTGACGGCGAACTGGACGTTGATCAGACCGCGCACGTCGAGCGCCTCGGCGATCGCCCCGGTGTAGGTCTCGATCACCTCGACCACCCAGGCGGCGAGATTCTGCGGCGGGATCGCGCAGGCCGAGTCGCCGGAGTGGACTCCCGCTTCCTCGACGTGCTCCATCACCCCGCCGATCAGGACCTCGCCGGTGTGGTCGCGGATCGCGTCGACGTCGACCTCGGTCGCGTCCTCGAGGAACCGATCGACGAGCACCGGCCGTTCGGCCGACAGGCCACCCTCCTTGCCGAGGCTGCCGAACCCGGCCAGCTCGGCCATCGCCCGGGCGAGGTGATCGCGGTCGTGGACGATCTGCATCGCCCGCCCGCCGAGGACGTAGCTCGGACGGACGAGCACCGGGAAGCCGATCTGGTCGACGATCGCATTCGCCCCGTCGAGATCGGCGGCGGTGCCCCCGGGCGGTTGCGGGATCGACAACCGATCGCAGAGCTCGTTCCACTTCTCCCGGTCCTCGGCGGCGTCGATCGACGCCGGTGAGGTCCCGGCGATGAGCTCCGCCGGGATCAGCCCGGCGAGCTTCAACGGGGTCTGCCCGCCGAGCGAGACGATCACCTTCGGTGCCGTTCCGCCGGCGGAGGCGGTTTCGGCGGCGAGCACGTTGAGCACGTCCTCACGGGTCAACGGCTCGAAGTACAACCGGTCGGATGTGTCGTAGTCGGTCGAGACCGTCTCCGGATTGCAGTTGACCATCACCGTCTCGAACCCGGCGTCGCGCAGGGCGAAGCTGGCGTGCACGCAGCAGTAGTCGAACTCGATCCCCTGCCCGATCCGGTTCGGGCCGGAGCCGAGGATGACGACCTTCGGTCGGTCGGACGCAGCGACCTCCGAGACGTCCTCGTAGGTCGAGTAGTGGTACGGCGTCTCGGCGGCGAACTCGGCGGCACAGGTGTCGACCGTCTTGTACGTCGGGACGACCCCGAGTTGCTCGCGTGCGTCGCGCACGACGAGTTCCTCGGCCCCCCACAGGTAGCCGAGTTGGGCGTCGGAGAAGCCGAGCCGCTTCGCCCGACGGAACTCGGCGCGCGACACCGTCTGCGGGCCGGTGTGGATCGCCAGCGCCGCACGTTCCTCGGTGATCATCGCCAGCTGATCGAGGAACCACGGGTCGATCCGGCAAGCGTCGTGGACCCGTTCGATCGACATCCCACGGCGCAGCGCCTCGCCCACATGGAACAGCCGGTCAGGGGTGGGCACGGCCACGTTGGCGAGCAGCGTCTCGTCGTCGAGTTCGGCGTACTGCGCCTCGGCCGGGTCGCAGTTGAGCCCGTACCGACCCTGTTCGAGCGAGCGCAGGGCCTTCTGCACGCTCTCGGTGAAGGTCCGGCCGATCGCCATCACCTCGCCCACCGACTGCATCTGGGTACCGAGCACTCCCGAGGTCCCGGGCAGCTTCTCGAACGCCCAACGCGGGATCTTGGTCACGACGTAGTCGATCGACGGTTCGAAGCTCGCCGGGGTCATCCTCGTGATGTCGTTGGGGATCTCGTCGAGGGTGTAGCCGACCGCCAGCCGGGCGGCGATCTTGGCGATCGGGAACCCGGTCGCCTTCGAAGCCAGTGCGCTCGATCGCGAGACGCGAGGGTTCATCTCGATCACGACCTGCTCGCCGGTCGCCGGGTTGACCGCGAACTGGACGTTCGAGCCACCGGTCTCGACCCCGACCCGGCGGATGCAGGCGAACGCTGCGTCACGCATCTGCTGGTACTCGACATCGGAGAGCGTCATCGCCGGGGCGACGGTGATCGAGTCGCCGGTGTGCACGCCCATCGGGTCGACGTTCTCGATCGAGCAGATGATCACGCAGTTGTCGGCCCGGTCGCGCATCACCTCCAGCTCGTACTCCTTCCACCCGGCGATCGACTGCTCGATCAGGATCTCGCCGATCGGGCTGACCGCCAGGCCGTTGGCGGCGAGGCGCTCGAACTCGGCGTCGGTGGCGGCGATGCCGGTGCCGCGCCCGCCGAGGATGTACGCCGGGCGGATGATCACCGGCAGCCCGATCTCGGCTGCCACCTTGCGCGCTTCGTCGAGGTCGTGGGCGATCCCCGACACCGGCACGTCCAGGCCGATCTCGATCATCGCCTTCTTGAACAGGTCGCGGTCCTCGGCGGTGGCGATCGCGGTGGCGTCGGCGCCGATCATCTCCGGCGTACCGGGCACGCCGATCAGTTGTTGCGCGAACAGTTCCATCGCCAGGTTCAGCCCGGTCTGGCCGCCGAGCGTCGGGAGCACTGCGTCCGGGCGCTCGCGTTCGATGATCTTGGCGAGGATCTCGACGGTCAACGGCTCGATGTAGGTGGCGTGGGCGAAGTCGGGGTCGGTCATGATCGTCGCCGGATTGGAGTTGGCGAGGATCACGCGGTAGCCCTCCTCCTTCAACACCCGGCACGCCTGTGTCCCGGAGTAGTCGAACTCGCAGGCCTGGCCGATCACGATCGGCCCGGAGCCGATGATCAAGATCGAGGAGAGGTCGGTGCGCTTGGGCATCAGGCCACCCCGAACTCGGCGGTCGGCAGGCCGACGGTGGCGTAGCCGCTCATCTCGACGCCGCCCGACACCGCGATCGGCCGCCCCTCACGCCACGGGCGCGGGTCGTCGATCATCTCGGCGAACATCGCGAACAGGTAGCGCGCATCGTGCGGACCCGGTCCGGCCTCCGGGTGGTACTGGACGCTGAAGGCAGGCACCCCGGTGACCCGCAGCCCCTCGACCGTCCCGTCGTTGAGGTTGACGTGGGTCACCGTCGCCCGCCCGTCGAGGGAGTCGGGGTCGACGCAGAAGTTGTGGTTCTGGCTGGTGATCTCGATCCGTCCGCTCTGTTCGTGGCGCACCGGATGGTTACCGCCGTGATGGCCGAAGGGCAGCTTGTAGGTCGAGCCGCCGAGCGCTCGGCACAGCAGCTGATGACCGAGGCAGATCCCGAACACCGGAACCTCCCCGAGCAACCCGCCGATCGCCTCGGCGGCGTAGCCGACCTCGGCCGGATCGCCGGGTCCGTTGGAGAGGAACACCCCGTCGGGCCGGCGGGCGAGGACCTCGGCGGCGGTGGTCGACGCGGGCACGACCTCGACCTGGCCGAGCGCGGCGAGGCCGCGCAGGATCGAGTGCTTGATCCCGAAGTCGTAGGCGACGATCTTGCGGCGCGCCGTGCCGTCGGCCGCACCGCCGACGAGGTAGCTCGACGGCGTCGTCACCATCTCCACCAGATCGATCCCGTCGGTGCCCGGCTCGGCGCGGGCAGCGGCGAGCAGGTCGGCGTGGTCGGCGGTACCGAACGCACCCGCCATCGCCCCCGAGTCGCGCAGGTGGCGGGTCAGCCGGCGGGTGTCGATCCCGGCGATGCCGGGCACGCCATACCGGCGCAGGAGGTTGTCGAGGTCGGCCGCGCTGCGCTGATTCGACCTGCGCCGGGCCAACTCGCGCACGATCACCCCCCGACAGAACGGCCTGCGGGCCTCGAAGTCGTCGAGGTTGACCCCGTAGTTGCCGATGTGTGGGGCAGTGAAGGTGATGACCTGGCCGGCGTAGCTCGGATCGGTGATCACCTCCTGGTAGCCGGCGAGCACCGTGTTGAACACGACCTCACCGCCGGCGATACCGGTGGTCGGCTCGGCGCCGATCGCCTCACCCTCGAACGTCGTCCCGTCGACGAGGACGAGCTGTGCCTCAGAGATCGCCATGTCGCCATCCTTGCATACTCATGCAATCGTCCGCATGTTCATTCACCTGGTCGTCTGTCACTGCCGCCCTCATCGCTGGGCCTCGCCGTCGACCACGACTGCCGCGCCGTCGAGGATCGTGTGGCGCACCTGCCCGGTCATCGTCCGCCCGGCGTAGGGGGTGTTGCGGCTCTTCGAGGCGAGCTGTGCCGGGTGCACGGTCCACGTCGCGGTGGGGTCGAACACGCACAGATTGGCCGGTCGTCCGACCTCGATCGGGCCGCCGTGGCGCTCCTCGAGACGGGCGATCCGAGCCGGATTGGTCGACAACAGCCGGACGACGTCTGGCAGGTCGAGGCCGAGCTCGCCGAGGGCGAGGGAGAGGGCGGTCTGCAGGCCGAGCATTCCCGGCGGGGCCTGGTCGAGGGGAAGCTCCTTCGCCTCCGGAGGGTGCGGAGCGTGGTCGGTGGCGATCGCGTCGATCGTCCCGTCCGCCAGGCCTTCCTTGATCGCCGCGATGTCAGCGGCACTCCGCAGCGGCGGATTGACCTTGAACACCGGATCGAACCCGTCGAGCAGCTCGTCGGTGAGGGTGAAGTGGTGCGGGCACGCCTCGGCCGTCACCCGCACGCCCTCGGCCTTGGCCCGGCGGACGAGCTCGACACTGCGCGCCGTCGAGAGGTGCAGGAGGTGGATCGGCGCGCCGGTCAGCCGGCTGAGCTCGAGGTCACGGAAGACCATCAACTCCTCCGCCACCGACGGCCAACCGGGGAGCCCGAGCCGGGCACAGCACGAACCCTCGTGCATCACCGCACCCGTCGTCAGCGCGGCGACCTCGCAGTGCTGGGCGAGGGTGATCGGCAGATCGCGGGCGTACTCCAGCGCCCGGCGCATCAGCAACGGGTCCTGCACCCCGGTGCCATCGTCGGTGAAGATCCGTACCCCTGCGGCGGCGAGCTCGCCGAACGGCGCGAGCTGTTCGCCGGCTCGTCCGACGGTGATGCATCCGGCTGGGCGGACATCGCACAATCCGGCCCGCTTGCCGGCGGCGCGGACGAACTCGACGACGGCGACCGAGTCCTGCGCCGGCTCGGTGTTCGGCATCGCCACCACTGCGGTGAATCCACCGAGGGCAGCGGCACGGCTGCCGGTCTCGATCGTCTCCGCTTCCTCCCGGCCGGGCTCGCGCAAGTGGGTGTGGAGGTCGACGAAGCCGGGACTGATCACGCAGTCGGAGGCGTCGAGCACCCGCTCGCCCCCGCCGATCGATCCACCGATCTCGACGATCATCCCGCCGTCGACGGCGACGTCGACCCGTTCTCCGGTCGGCAGCGAACCTCCCCGTATCACCAGCATCTCAGTCACTCCCGAGGATCTTGAACAGCACGGCCATCCGCACCGCGACGCCGTTGGTCACCTGGTCGAGGACGACCGAGCCGGGAAGCTCGGCCGGGTCGACGGCGATCTCGACGCCCCGGTTCATCGGCCCTGGATGCATCACCAGCGCGTGCTTCGGCAAGCGACCGGCTCGCTGCGGGGTCAACCCGAAGCGATCGGTGTACTCGCGCAGCGAGGGCACCAACGCCTCGGTCATCCGCTCCCGCTGCATCCGCAGCAGGTAGAGCACGTCGAGCGTCGGGAGCACCTCGTCGAGCTCGCTCGACACCTCCACCGGCCAGTCCTCGACCGTCGGCGGGAGCAGCGTCGCCGGTGACACGAGCGTGACGTGGGCACCGAGTTTGGTGAACGCCTGGACGTCGCTGCGAGCGACGCGCGAGTGCTTGACGTCACCGACGATCGCGATCCGCAGACCGTCGAGCGTCTGCCGTCCGAACGACCGACGAATCGTGTACGCGTCGAGCAGGGCCTGGGTCGGGTGCTGGTGCCACCCGTCGCCGGCGTTGATCACGCTCGCCGTCGTCCAGTCGGTGATCCTCCACGGCACACCGGAGGACTTGTGGCGGATCACGAACGCATCGACACCCATCGCCGCGATCGTCTCGATCGTGTCCCGCAGGCTCTCACCTTTGTTCACGCTGGAGGTGCCGACGGAGAAGTTCATCGTTTCCGCCGACAGCCGTTTGGCGGCGGTCTCGAAACTGATCCGGGTCCGTGTCGAATCCTCGAAGAACAGGCTGACGACGGTCTTGCCGCGCAGCGCCGGGACCTTCGGGATCGGACGGTTGGAGATCTCGGTCATGTGGTCGGTGAGGTCGAGCAGCTCGACCAGCTGGTCGGCATCGAGCTCCTCGATCGAGCGGAAGTGCTTCACGCCCGTTCCCAGATCGCCACGCCGTCGGCGCTGATGCGGACGTCCTCGTCGGACGAGGTCGGCAGGTTCTTGCCGACGAAATCCGGGCGGATCGGGAGCTCGCGGTGGCCGCGGTCGACGATCACGGCGAGCTGGATGCAGCGCGGCCGGCCGTAGTCGTGGACCGCTTCGAGCGCGGCGCGCACGGTCCTGCCGGTGTACAGCACGTCGTCGACGAGGATCACCGTCGCGCCCTCGAGCGAGACCGGGATCTGGCTGACCGAGCCGGGCACCACCGGTCGCCGGCCGATGTCGTCACGATGGAAGGCGACGTCGATCGAACCGACCGGCACCGTGCTCGCCGGCTCGATCCGCTCGATCGCCGCCCCCAGCAGCTCGGCGATCCACACCCCGCCGCGCTGGAGACCGAGCAGGACCAAGCCGTCGACACCACGGTTGCGTTCGATCACCTCGTGGGCGATGCGGGTCACCGCCCGACGGAGGTCGTCGGCACCGAGCACCTGCGCCTTCACACGAAAAACGCCCCCGACGGGGGGCGCGACATCTAGGTTCGATTCGTCCACGAAACCATGTTCCTCCGTTCGGGCCTCACAGGACCCGTTTGACGGTCGACGGACAACCTAGCCGATCGGCGAGCGAGGCGGCCAGGTCCGACCCACCGGCTGCGCGAGGCTGAGGGAGTGCGCCCGGTGCCCGACCTCGATGCCGCGATCGCCGAAGCCCGCAGTCGGTTGCACCACGGGCTCGACCCGATCCTCACCTACCACTCTCCGGCGCACACCGAGGAGGTCGTCGTCCCGGCAGTGATCCGACTGGCCGCCGCCGAAGGCTTCGTCGGACGCGACGTCACCCTCCTCGTCACCGCCGCCTGGTTCCACGACATCGGCTTCCTCGTCCGAGGTGACGGCCACGAGCTGATCGGGGTCGGCTTCGCCCACGTCCTGCTCCCCGATCACGGCTACGACGGCGAGGACCTGGCGACGATCACCGGGCTGATCCTCGCCACCCGCCTCCCCCAGCGGCCGACCACCGCGCTGGAGCAGGTGATCTGCGACGCCGATCTCGACGCACTCGGTCGCCCGGACTTCCTCCGGTTCAGCGATGCGTTGCGTGACGAGATGGCCGCCACCGGCCTGCCGCACACCGAGGCGGGTTGGTGCCGCACGCAAGTCCAGTTCCTCGCCGCCCATCGGTACTTCACCGAGTCGGCGCGAGCGGCCAACGATGCCCGCAAGCTGGTCCACCTCCAACAGATGGTCGCCCAGTTCGCCCAGGCCGAGCGCGACGAAGCGATCGCCCGCCGTCCGACCGGCGACGGTCCCGCCCCCGACGACGCAGGCTGACGGCGACACCCACAAGGTCTTTTCAGGCGGCCTCGTCCGGCAGTTCAGCCGCTTCGCTGTTGGAGGGTGACGACCGCCTCGTCCAGCCGTCGCGAGAGGGCGGCGATCACCCCGGTCGCCAACGATCTGCTCTCGCCGAGCAGGTCCCAGAACTCCACCCGCCCGATTCGTATGGTCGTCACGTGGCCGACGGCGACGCAGGTGCCCCGTCGCTCGCGACGCGAGATGATCCCCATCTCACCGATCGAGTCGCCCGCCACCCGGCGCACCACCTCGCTGCCGTCCTGACGACGGACCGACACCTCCCCTTCGGCGATGACGAACAGGCAGTCACCCTCGTCGCCGTCGCGGATCAGGATCTCATCGGGGCTGTACGTGCGGAACTCCGCCACGCCGGCGAGGGCGGCGAGTTCCTCCGTGCCCAGGTCGCCGAACAGCTCGGCGCGCCGCAGGAGCAGCAACCGCTCGATCGTCGACATCGTCATCGTCATCTCCTTCGTCGCGCCGCTCGCCGGGGAGGAACGGTCGTCTGCAGTCGCCAGCAAGGCGACCAGTGGGTCATCGCACCGCCGGAGCTCGTCGAGCAGCTCGTCCGGTGGGCGCACGCCGAGGCCGAGCCGCCGGCGGGCGATCTGGACGACCTGTTCGGGGTGGCCGTCGATCAGCGGCAGGAGGGCATCGAGCTCGTCTCGTTCGAGCACGCTTGACATCAGTTCGACGGCGAGGGCGCGCGTCACCGGACGCCCGTCGAGCTGCAGCCGGGCCCGCCGGATCCAACGGCCGCGCTCGGCGTCGCCGAGCTCGAGCAGGACCAGCGCCCGGTCGACGGCGGCCCGCTCGCGCTCGGCGAACAGCGACGTCAACAGCGTCGCGGTCGTGCCGATCAGCCCGAGCCGGAGCATGGCGTAGCGGTAGGCCTCGGACAGCTCGCGCTCGAACGCCGCGGCGACCCGCGAGCCGTCGAGGCCTGCCGCCGAGCCCCGCCGGACGAACGCCCGGTAGGCGCGGTCGCGTGCCGCGTCGGGCAGCCGACCGACGAGCTCGAGCAGCTCCCCGGCACGCGCCGGAGGGACCGCGGCGGCGACTGCCGCGGCCATCTCCGGGCTGGCGAGGTACGGCCCGACCAACGCCACGCAGTTCGCCGAGCGGGTGGCCGCCTCGGCAGCCTGCAACCGGACGGCGGGATCAGGATCGGCCAGTAATCGGTCGAGCCAGGACTCGCCCTCGACGTCATCGGGGCCCAGCTCGGCTGCGGTCAGCCCCCTGCCGACCGCGCTCCTGCAGTGCGGATCGGACGAGCGCGCCAAGCGGTCGAGGAGTTCGCTCGCCCGCCGATGACGGCCGACGCTGCGCAGCGCGGCGGCGGCGGTGGCGGCGACCACCGGCGACGGATCGTCCAAGGCCGTCGACAGCCGGTCGCGATACCGGCGGGGGTCGGCCGAGATCCACCGCAGCGCGCACCATCGGACGGTCTCGTCGGGATCGTCGAGCAGTCGGGCGCTGATCTCCGACCGTTCCGGCGATCGATCGAGGAGCAGGACCCCGACGGCGCGCCGCACCTCCGCAGCAGGATGATCGAGCAGCGCCGCCAGCTCGCCGTCGAGCGCGGTCGTCGGCAGCTCGCCGAGCAGCTCGAGCGCGTGCACCACCCGCAGTGGTTCGGGATCACCGATCGACCGGCGCAGCGCGCCGATCGTCTCGTCCGAGGCGACGAGATCGGTCGCCGACAGCCAACGCACCCGCACCGCGGCGTCGAGCGCGTCGACGTAGTTCCTCCTCGTCCACGCGGCGAGGGCCACCGTCGCAACGGCGAGCGCGGCGAGGACGATCAGGTAGACGACGTCGGAGATCGATCCGAGGGCGAGCACGACCACGCCGGCGATCCCGAACGTCGCGGCGTAGATCGCCTCGAGCAACGGACGGATCCGATCGCGCCGGCCGGGCTCGAGCGGTGTGCCGAGCAGGTTCAACGCCGGCCTGAACGCGGCGACGTTCGACGCCGACTCGGCGACGACGAGCAGACCGAGCGGCCACACCGCATCGGTGGACAGTCCGGCGATCGCGCCGACGGCGATGATCGCCGGAAAGACCAGCAGCGCAGCGGTGAGGCCGAAGCGGGCGATCAGCCAGCGGGTGATCCACAGCTGGACGACGACGCCGATCAACCCGCCGACCAGCTCGACGGCGGCGAGGTAGCCGACGATCGACGCCTGGTCGTCGGCGTACCGCCGGCCGAGGGCGCGGGCGAGGATGAAGAACGGGAGGTTGACGAACAACGACTGGATCACGGTCAGCGCGGCGATCGACCGGGTCAACGGATCGGCGACGATCCCGCGCAGGTCGGCGCCGAGCCGGATGCGTGGTCCCGATGCGAGCCGCCCGTCGACCGCGGCGAAGCCGAACAAGTCGTGGCTGAGCAGGGCGGCGCACCCGGCGCAGACCGCCAGCGCACCGATCGCCACCCACAGCAGGTTCGCCGGGCTGACGATCGAGGCGACCGAGGTCACGGTCAGCGCTGCGGTCAGGCCGGCGCTCGCCCCGACGCCGCCGATCAGGCCGATCAGCCGCTTCGCCTGACGGGCGTCGAGAACCCGCAGCGTCAGCGTCCACAGCTGCGCGCCGACGATCGTGTAGGCGAACTCGACGAGCAGGTACAGCGCGGCGAGGACGACGAACCGTCCGCCGAGCGACGTGCCGAGCAGGAGCCGGGCGATCACCAGCGCGACGAGCAGGACGAGATCGCTCCCGACGACGAGCCGCCCGATCCGGACGCGCACGGCGACCCGGTTGTACAGCATCATCCCCGCCGTCGTCGCCACGGCAGGGAGGATCAACAGGTAGGCGGTACTCGACTCGCCGAGCCGGCCGACGAACAGACCGGCGCTGACCGATCGCCCGACGGTCACCAACCCGCCGGTCAGGGCGGCGACATAGACGAGCAGCAGGCCGAGGGTCCGCCATTCGCCCGGACGTACGCCGACGGTGCGCGACAGCGCCCACGCGGCCGACGTCGCCGCGCTCCCACTCGTCCCACCCGGGCCGCGGGCGGTCGATCGGTCGTCGCTCACCACCACGTCCGGTTCAGCGCCGGTAGTAGGGCGACGTGGCGAGCAGCTTGCGTCGCGCGATCGGCCGGGCCCAGCGCACGAACGGACGCTTCCAGCCGAGGTACTCGACCATGTGCCCGACGCAGTCGTCGAAGCTGTAGCGCTGGAACCGCAGGATCTCCTGGCTGCTGGTCGTATCGAGCCAGTCGGTGTGGAACGGGGTGATGCCGAACGCCTCGTCGGGGAGCATGCCGATGCCGAGCGCCTCCAACGGCTTGGAGATGATCTCGCGTTGGAAGATCTGGCAGCTCGGTCCACCGCCGATCAGGAAGGTGTGGCCCCACACGGCGTCGTTGTCCAGCGCGTTGGCGACGGCGAGGCCGACGTCCCAGGGATGGACGAACTCGATCCGATCGCCGAGCGGGACCTCGAACATCAACGGGTCGAGGACCCCGAGCACGTCGATCGGGATCACCGCCCCCAGACGGAGGATCGCCACCTCCAACCCGGAGGCGTGGAGCAGCTCCTCGCAGCGCGCCTTGTGCCGGGTGTAGTCGTCGGTGGTGACGATCGGGTCGTCGAGGGTGCGCGGCGGGGCGAGGTGCTGGGTCGGGCCGAACAGCGCCAGCGAGGAGGTGTAGACGATCCGCACCCGATGGTCGGCTGCCTGGGCGGCAGCGATCACGTTGGTCGTCCCACCGACGTTGACCTGTTCGGCGAGCGCCGGGTCACGCATCGATCCGGGTGGGATGATCGCCGCCAGATGGGCGACGACGTCGACGTCGGCGACCGCCCGACGGACGGCCTCCGGGTCGCGGATGTCCCCCCAACGAACCTCGCACCCGGCCCCGCGGGCTCTGGCCCGATTCCGCCGGGTCGGGAGGTCGAACAGCACCAGCTGGTGGTCGGTACCGGCCAACTCGCGCCGCAGGGCGGTGCCGACGTTGCCGAACGGACCGGTGACGAGGACCCGCAATCGCCGAGAGGTCTGACTCACCCCAGGCTCGCCAGAGCGGCGGCGCGGTCGTCGTGCATCTCCACGAACGACGAGAAGCGCACCAGGTCGAAGACCTTCCGGTAATGCGGACTGGCGCCGGCGACGACGACGGTCACCCCCGCCTGTTTGGCGGTCATCGCCACCGAGATCAACACCGAGATCCCGGAGGTGTTGATGTACTGCGCGTCGGACAGGTCGAACAGGACGACACCGCCTTCGGCGCTCGCCTCGCGGTAGGCCTCCTTGATCGCCGCATCGCCGTCGGCGCTGACGTCGCCGTGCAGCTCGATCACCGCCGCTTGCGGCAACGACTCCCGCTCGATCCTCAATGCGTTGCTCATGATGATCCCTTGGGTTGGAGATGGATGACCATCCGGAACTGGTTCCCGGTTCCGGTGTACGGCTCGACGAAGTCGGCTTCGTCGACCAAGGACTTGATCACGAACAGGCCCATCCCGCCCGGCTCGGACAGTCCGGCGAACTGCGCCTCCAGATCGGGGGCGACGACCTGCGACGGTGGTGGACCGGAACGTCCCTCGTCGAGCACGTCGATCGCCAACCGATCCTCGTCGACGGTCATCACGACGAACACCTTGGTCGAGGAGTCCTCGACGTTGCCGTGCTCCATCGCGTTGATGCACGCCTCGGAGACTGCGGTGCGGAGGTCCTCGATCCTGCTCGCCGGGAAGTCCATCATCGTCGCCAGCTGTGCTGCGAGGTTCATCGCGATCTTCTCGTAGCCCGGCTCGGTCGGGATCTTCAACTCGATCGATCGCTCGGTCATGCCACCGTCACCAACTCCCTGCTCTCCACATCGCGGCGATCACACCGCTGTTGCCGATACCGATCCGGGCGAGGATCTCGACGGCGCGCTCGAGGCAGGCCATCCCGTCGTCCTCCTGCCCACTGCGCACGAGCAGGTCGGCGAGGTTGTCGAGGGCGCAGGCGAGCCCGTGCTCGTTGCCCGCTGCTTCGAAGTCCTCGACCGCGCCGCGCAGCTCGGCGAGCGCCGACCGCTCGTCGCCGTGCGCAGCGAGCGCGAGGCCGAGATTGTTGCGCGCCGCACCTCGGCCCTGCAGGTCGCCGACCGTGTTCCACAGCTCGACGCTCTTGCGGCCGTGTCCGACCGCTGCCGCCGTTCGCTGCCGACCGCCCTCGATCACGCACAGGCACTGGTGGGCGCGCGCCGCGTCGGCGGCGCCGCCGGCGAAGCCGAGGGCCAGTTCGCCGAGCTCGACCGCCGCGTCGAGCTCACCCCGCCTGCCGTGGAGCGCTGCCAGACCGGTGTAGATCCTGCTCGCCAGCGACAGCTCCGGCGCCGCTTGGAGCGCTTCGAGGGCGCTCTCGAACGCGGATTCCGCCTCGTCGTCGCACCCGGCACGCTCGAGCGTCTCGCCGAGACGGGTCCAGCGGCCGACGAGCGAGACGCTCGCCCGACCGGTCGACTCGATCGCCCGACGATAGTGCTCGACCGCCCGTTCGTAGTCGCCGACAGCGCGCGCCGCGTCGGCGATGCGATCGTGGAGGGCGACCTGGGCGACCTGGGCGGCGTTGGCGCCCAGCGCTGAACCGGTCAGCTCCAGCGCCTGCTCGTACATCGTCAGCGCTTCCCGATAGCGCGAGTCGGCCACCGCTGCGTCACCGCCACGACGGAGGTGGGCGGCGGCACGTGAGTGCCGGCCGGAGCGCACGTCGTGATGGGCGAGCGTCGCCGCCTGGCGCACACCGTGTCGCCCACCGTGCCGCCGCACGCTGCCGGCGGCCCGCCGGTGCAGTTCCCGGCGGCGCTGGTCGAGCTGCATCTCGTAGGCGGCCTCGCGCACCAGGGCGTGGCGGAAGACGACGGTTGTTCCTCCGTCGACCATCGACCAGACCGAGGCGATCGCTCCGGCCCCGATCGCCTCGGTGACCGTGTCGTCGGCGACCTCGCTCCTCAGCAGATCGACCAGCACCGGCGTGGCGAACGCGTCACCGAGCACTGCGGCGGCCTGGACCACCTGACGAACGTCGTCGGCGAGCCGATCGAGGCGGGCGACGAGCACCGCGCTGAGCGAGACCGACACGTCCCATCCGCCTCCCGAGACCGCCTGATGCCAGTGCCCGTCCTCGCCGAGCCGCACCAGTTCGCGGTCGATCAGGTGGAGCACGAGCTGCTCGACGAACATCGGGGTGCCTCCGGTGCGCTCGAACAAGCGGGCGACGAGCGCCTCGTCCGCCGGGCCACCGAGCACGACCGCAGCCAGCTCGGCGACGCCACCGCAGTCGAGCGGGCCGAGCTCGATCCGGCGGTCGTCCACCTCGGGGAGCACCACGACCGAGCGGGCTGCGACCGAGACCATCGGGCGGCGGTCGAACAGCAGGCACAGCCGGTGCCGATCCGCTTCGACAGCGAGCAGTTCGACGAGCCGCAGCGAGTCGGCGTCGAGCCAATGGGCGTCGCGCAGGTGGAGGACCAGCGGGCGGCGATGGCTCTCGGCGGTGAGGTAGGCGACCACTGCTCGCAGACTTCGCTCGAGCCGTCCCGCCGGGTCCTGGCGTTCGTACGGCGAATCCTCCCACCGCAGCCCGAGCACCGCGCCGAGTGCACTCGAGGCGACCGCCAGTTCGGCGGCGAGGTCGTGGGCGACGTCTTCCTCGCTGGCGGCGAGCACCGCGCAGAGTTCCTCCACCCCGAGCTCGAGCAGCTGCTTGCCATCCTCGGCCGTCGCCGCCAGCTCCTGGAAGAAGGCGCCACGCAGCAGCGGGACGAAGGCGTGCAGCGACGACCCGGCTCGTTCCTCGCTCGCCGCCGTCAGCCAAGCGATCCCGTCACCGGCGATCTCCCGCCGGGCGGCGTCGATCAGGTGGCTCTTGCCGACACCGGCCTCGCCGACGACCTCGATCGTTCGGCCGGCGCCGCCGAGCGCATCGCCGAGCAACCCGGTGAGGCGCCGGAGCTCGTTCGGTCTCCCGACCAGCCGGCCGTACTCGATGCCGTCGGTACCGAGCATCGGGCGGTCGATCACGCGGGCGATCTCGACCGGGGTGACCTGCCCTTTGAGCGTCCGTTCGCCGACCACCTCGACGACGATCCGCCGGCGACAGGCATTGCGGACCCGGGAAGTGATCAGGATCTCCCCCGGCGCGCCGAGCATCATCAGCCGGGCGGCGACGTTGGTCCCCTCGCCGAGCACGCCGTACGTCCTGCGCTCGTGCCCGCCGTATGCCCCGGTGCGGGCGACGCCCTGGTCGAGGCCCATCGCCAGCTGATGGAGGGCACCGAAAACGGGAGCGTCGCGCAGGTCGAGGGCGCAGGCGACGGCGCGGTCGGCGAGATCCTCGTGGGCGACCGGGGCGCCGAAGGCGATGTACAGGTAGCTGCCCTTGTCACCGACCGTCACCTGGATCAGGGTCCCGTCGTGACGCCCGATCACCGCCTGGACCCAGCGGACGTAGCTGTCGAGCGCGTCGGCGCACGACGGGTCGTCGGTGTCGATCCCGTCGAAGCGGACGAACAGGGCGACGGTCGGACGCAGTTCGGTGACCAGCTCGTGGGGTCGGTCACCGCTGAGGTGGTCGATCCACGGGCGGATCAGGTCGAGCTGCAACGCCGAGTCACCGACGATCGGCCAGCGACACTCGCCCGCCGGCGGGTCGAGATCGACGACGACGGCGACGTCGCTACCGTCTTCGGTTCGGCGGCGCTCGCCGAGCGCCAGCCCGGGCGGCGCCGCGCTCGACCCGAGGTCGACGACGACCTCGCCGGCGGCGGCGACCCGCTCGGCCGCAGCGGTGCGCCCGACGGTCTCACCGGCGAGCACGTCGACCCTCCGTTGCGAGGGATCGCCGACCGCATGGCGCCAGGCGGGTCCGGCGGCGACGGCCACCTTCAACGACAGCCGCACGCTGGTCCCGTCGGGAAGAATGAGTGCACCGATCCGGGCCACCTCCCGCTCCAGCCGCAGCGCAGCGGTCAGGGCGCGCAGCAGACCGGTCGTCGACCCGCTCGGGCGAAGGTCGTCGAACCAGCAGGTCACGGCATCGCCGCTGAAGTCGACGACCGTCCCGCCGAAGCGGTGGACCTCGTTGATCACCACGTCGTAGACCTGGTTGAGGTGTCGGGTGAGCTGCTCGGCACCGAGGCGTGGCCCGAGCAGACGGGCGAGCGCGTCGGTCAGCGGTGTGAACCCGGCGATGTCGGCGAACACGACCGCACCGGAGCAGTGCATCGGCAGCTGCTCACCAGCGACCACGGCGGCCAGCCGGTCGATCGGGAGGTGCGCACTCGAGCGCGCCGCGATCCACGCCTGCTCCTCCAACTCGGCCGAGCCGGTGGGGACCGCGGCGGTCGGCACGACCATCGTCACGATCGTCACGTCGTCGTGCAGCCGCTCGTCGCCGATGAAGGCGCGCATCGCGCCGATCACCCCATGGAGGCGTTGCTCGGCGGATCCGCCGACACCGGCGAGCGCGGTGAAGTCGGCCAGGCTGCGATCGAAGCCGTACATCTCACGCTCGCCGTCGAGCGCTTCGACCAGCCCATCGGTGAACACGACCACTGCATCACCGCCGCGCAGGACCGTCTCGCTCGACTCGTAGGTCGAGCTGTCGACGAGCCCGAGCGGCATCCCGTAGCTCTCCAGCTCGAGCACCCGTCGTTCGGCAGCGATCCAGTGCAGCGGGTGGGGATGCCCGGCGCTGGCATAGGTCAGGGTCGACGTCGGCGGGTCGAACACCGCGTAGCAGAGGGTGACGAACAACCCCGGGGGGAGGCTGGCGGCGAGGGTCCGGTTGACCGAGGCGAGCACGTCGGCGGGAGACGGTGAGCGCTGGGCCTCGGCCCGCAGTGCGGCGCGGGTCGCCGACATCACCAGGGCTGCAGCGACACCCTTGCCGGCGACGTCGCAGACCACGAGGGCGATCTGGGGAACGGCGGAACCGGCCTTCGGATCGAGCTCGAACACATCGTAGAAATCGCCGCTCGCCTCGTAGGCGGGTTCGGAGTAGACCGCCAGGTCGATCCGGTCGGAGCTCGGCAGCCGATCGGGGAGCATCGCCAGCTGGACCCGGCGTGCCAACTCCAGCTCGCCGCGCAGCCGCTCGGCGTCGGCGAGCTCGAGCTCGCGCAGCTTCACCACCTTCGCCAGGTCGGCCTCGCGGAGCACGGCGATCACCACCGCCAGACCGGTGACGGCGAGCATGATCCCCATCACGAAGGCCATGTCGACGAGCGTCAGATCGGACAGGATCAGATGGGCCGTGCCGATCACCGCCGAGGAGACGAACACGACGAAGGTCCCGGCTGCGTCGAGCAGGATCGTCGAGCAGATCACCGGTACGGCGAAGCCGAGGGCGAGGCTCGCGCCGTACTCCGGATAGAGCAGGCCGAGGCCGAACAGGAACGCGTCGATGGTGGCGATCGTCAGCCAGGCGCCGTACTCGAAGTGCGGTCGCCGGCCGAGCCGGAGCGCGCCGAAGAAGCAGAGTGCGGTCAGCGCGATGACGACCGTGCCGGCCCAGCCGAGCGACACGTCCGGGTCAGGGAAGACGATCGTCGTGAACGCGCTGACCAACGCCGAGAACGCGAGGACGACGGTGAGGAACAGCGAGACGTTGCCGAGCAGCGATGCCCGACGCCGGTCCTCGTCGTCGGTCACCATCGGCGAGGGAGCAGCGAACCGCCGGCCGAACGACTCGAACCGGGTGATCAACCTCGACTGGTCACCCAACCCTGGTCTCCTCGTCGACCCCAACCGATCACTCCAACAGCGATCCGAAGGTAGCACAGCCGTCCGAGGCCGCTGAGCCCGCTGCCTGACGACCGTCGGACGGTCGGTTCGGCGCGCCCCACTCGACGCGGCGGACCGGGCTCGGTCAGGCCGGAACGTCGGTCGCCGTACCCGAACCCGCAACGGGACCGGGGCCCGGACCCGGGCGATACTTCGTGACGATCGCCGAGAGCATCCCGTTGACGAAACGTCCGGAGTCGTCGGTCGAGAACCGCTTGACCAGCTCGACGGCCTCGTCGATCACGACCGCGGTCGGCACGTCGGGCCGGTGACCGAGCTCGTAGATCGCGATCCGCAGCACGCCACGATCGATCGCCGGCATCCGGGCCAGGGTCCATCCCTTGGCGTGGGTCGAGATCAAACCGTCGATCTCGGACTGATGGTCCTCGACCCCGATGCAGAGCTCGACGGTCAGCGGATCGGGTTCGGCGATCTGGGCGGCGAGGACCGCCCGCGGAGCGATCCCCTTCGTCTCCGCTTCGTAGAGCAGGACGAGCGCCCGTTCGCGGGCGTCGGTTCGCTCATCGGGGCCGGTGACCCGTCGACGGGTCGCCACCGGGTACTCAGACCCTCGTGATGTAATCGCCGGAACGGGTGTCGACCCGGACCTTGTCGCCGATCTCGACGAACAGCGGCACCTGGATCACCTTGCCCGTCTCGAGCTCGGCGGGCTTGCGCGCACCGGAGACTCGGTCTCCCTGGATCCCCGGCTCGGTGCTGGCGATCGTCAGCTCGACCGAGGCCGGGATCTCGACCCCGATGATCTCGCCGTTGTAGATCATGATCATCGCCACCATCCCCTCGATCAGGTAGTCGGCGGCATCGCCGAGCGCCTTCGGAGAGACTTCCATCTGGTCGTAGGACTGCGTGTCCATGAACACGTAGTCCTCGCCGGAGGCGTACAGGAACTGCATGTCGTTCTTCTCGACGATCGCCTGCTCGACCTTGATCCCGGCGTTGAAGGTGCGATCGATCACCGCCCCGTTGCGCAGGTTGCGGATCTTGGTGCGGACGAACGCCCCACCCTTGCCGGGCTTGACGTGCTGGAACTCGACGACGCTGAACAGGCCGTTGTCGAGCTCGAGGGTCATCCCGGTCTTGAAGTCGTTGGTCGAGATTGCAGGCATGACGGATCCTTGGGAGTGAGCGTGATGGGCCGGCATCCGTCGGTGGTGACCACCACCGTGTCCTCGATCCGGACGCCGCCGAAACCTCCACGATAGACCCCGGGTTCGACGGTCACCACGTCCCGCTCCGCCAGCGTCTCCCCCGGTCCTCGCCGGACCCAGGGCGCCTCGTGGATCAGCAGGCCGACACCGTGGCCCGTTCCGTGGGTGAACAGCTCGCCCAGACCGGCCCCGCTCAACAGCTCGCGGCAGACCGCGTCGACCTCCGCCGCCGGGCGACCGGCGCGTACTGCAGCCACCCCCGCAGCCTGGGACGCAGCGACCGCCGCGTAGCTCTCGCGCAGCCACGGGTCGACGTCGCCGACGTGGAAGGTGCGGGTCATGTCGGAGTGGTAACCGTCGACCAGCGCCCCGAAATCGACGATCAACGCGTCGCCGTCGACGATCCTGCGGTCGCCCGGGCGATGGTGCGGTTTGCCGGCGTTCGGCCCCGAGGCGACGATCGTCTCGAAGCTCGGCCCGGCAGCTCCGAGATCTTCCATCCTCCGGTCGAGCGCCCGTCCGACCTCACGTTCGGTCGGTCCGTGCTCGACCATCGCCAGGATCTCGGCCAGCGCCCGGTCGGCGATCTCCGCTGCGCGCTGCAAACGGTCCAGCTCTCCGTCGTCCTTCGCTCGCCGCAGGCGCTCGATCACACCGGAGGTGGCGACGAGCCGCTCGCCGCCGAGCGCAGCGGCGAGCCGCCGGTGTTCGGCAACGGTCACCTGCTCGGCCTCGAACCCGATCCGCCCTCCCCCGCAGGCCCGTCCGACGTGCTCGAGCAGCTCGGCGGCGCTCAGGCCGACGAGCACCTCCGCGCCGACGCCGGCGGCGTCGAGCTGGTTGCGCGCCTGTTGCGCGTACCGCCCGTCGACGATCAGCGTGAGCCGGCCACCGGCCGCCAGCACCGCTCGTCCGGCCGAGCCGGTGAACCCGCTGAGCCACCGCAGGTTGGTCAGATCGGTGACGACCAACGCGTCCAGCTCGGCCCGTTCGAGGTCGGCCAGCAGCCGCCCCGCCCGCCCGGCGATCTCCAGCGGTGCGAGCGAGGAGAGGTCCATCTCCGAACCGTACCGTTCGACGTCGCTGATCAGCCGGGCAGCCCGAGCCGGCGGGCGATGGCGGCCACGGCGAGCTCGTAGCCGTGAATCCCGAGGCCGACGATCGTTCCGGTGGCGACGGGCGAGACGACGCTGGTGTGCCGCCATGCCTCACGGGCGTTGGGGTTGGAGATGTGCACTTCGAGGATCGGACCGTCGAACGCGGCGAGGGCGTCGTGGATCGCCCAGGAGTAGTGGGTGAACGCGCCGGGGTTGATCAGGATCGCCGCGCACCGCCGGCGCGGAGCATGGATCGCGTCGACGAGCACGCCCTCGTGGTTGGACTGCGTCGCCTCGACGTCGATCCCGACGGCAGCCGCCGCGGCGGTCACCGCGGTGACGTAGTCGTCGAGCGTGGCAGTGCCGTAGATCGCCGGCTCACGTTGGCCGAGCAGGTTCAGGTTGGGTCCGTGCAGCAGCGCCAGGACCGGACGTTCGCTCACCGGCCGAACCGTAGCCAACGAGCCCGTGATCCGGTCAGGCGGTGACGCTGCGGGTGGCGGCGAGCGCTTCGAGCACGGCGGCGGGGGCGACGTCGGGAACGACCTCGACCCCGCTCGGACCGTCGAGGACGAAGGTCAAGCCGTCGAGCGCCTTCTTGTCGCGTCCCATCAGCTCGACCAACCGCCGGTCGTCGAGTCCGGCCGGCAAGGCCGTACCGAGTCCGTACGCCTGGCTGACCACCCGGTAGTGCTCGGCGACCCGCTCCGGGCCGATCCGCCCGAGCACCTCGGCGAGGTGGGCGGCGTAGATCAGACCGATCGCCACCGCCTCGCCGTGGGCGAGGGTGTGCTCGGTGGCGATCTCCAGCGCGTGGGCGAGGGTGTGGCCGTAGTTCAGCAGGGCCCGCCGGCCGCCCTCGCGTTCGTCGGCGCCGACGATCTCGGCCTTGATCGCCACGCAGCGGGCGATCCGCTCGGCCTCGTCCATCGCCAGCAGATCGTCGCCGGTGAGGAAGTGGTACTTGGCCATCTCCCCCAGCCCGCAACGCTGCTCCCGCTCGGGCAGGGTGGCCAGCGCATCGAGGTCGCAGACGACGCCGTGTGGCTGCCAGAACGCTCCCACCAGGTTCTTTCCCTCGGGGAGGTTGACACCGGTCTTGCCCCCGATCGCCGCATCGACCATTCCCAGCAGGCTGGTCGAGACGTGAAGGACGGCGATCCCACGGTGGTAGGAGGCGGCTGCGTAGCCGGCGACGTCGGTGACCATCCCTCCGCCGACACCGACGATCGCGTCGTTGCGGGTCATCCCCAGCCGAGCGGCGACGCGGCAGATCGCCTCGATCGTCGTGATCGTCTTGTGCTGCTCGCCGTGGCCGATCTCGACCGTCTCGAACGGCACCCCGGGATCGGCCTCGAACGGCAGGCCGGACTGGGTGACGATCAACGCCCGGCGGACGCTCGGCGGGACCAGCCCGGGCAGCTGGGACACCGCGCCGTGGCCGACGACGACCTCGTAGCTGCGTTCGCCGAGCGGGACCTCGACCCGGATCATCGGTCGCCGCCTGTCGACAGGATCCGGGCGAGCACCTCATCGGGTCCCAACCCGTCGACGTCGATCGTCCGGTCGGCGACCTCGGCGTACAACGGCGCCCGGTCGCGGTCCATCGCCGCCAACGTCCCCGCCGGATCGTCGTCGAGCAACGGGCGGTGGTCCTGGGCGCCGACGCGGGCGGCGAGCAGCTCAGGGTCGGCACGGAGCCAGACCACGAACGCATCCGCGTCGCGCAGGGCGCGCCGGTTGGCGGGATCGAGGACGACCCCTCCGGCGGCGGAGATCACCGCCGGCTGATCCTCGGCGAGGGCGTCGACGAGGGCGGCGGCCTCGAGCTCGCGGAACGTCGCCTCGCCGTCGTCGGCGAAGATCTCGCGCACCGTCCGCCCGGTGCGGAGCTCGATCAGCTCGTCGCTGTCGACGTGGGTCCGCCCGAGTCGAGCGGCTGCCAGCCGGCCGACGGTGGTCTTGCCGGTGGCCATCAGCCCGACGAGGACGAGATGCTCGGTCTGGTCGAACTCGATCGTTCGCATCTGGCGAACCTACCCAGCGGACGCGCCGCCGGGACCGGCAGATCGTCGGCGCTCAGAGGTACTGGCCGGTCGCCACCCGTTCGATCGCCCGCCCACCGGCGAGCTTGTCGGAGTCGGTCTCCTTCTTGACCAGCGTGCGGATGAACACGATCCGTTCGCCCTTCTTGCCGGAGATCTTCGCCCAGTCGTCGGGGTTGGTGGTGTTCGGCAGGTCCTCGTGCTCCTTGAACTCCTGGCGGATGGAGTCGAGCAGGTCCTGGGTGCAGATGCCGCCGCGGACCGCCGGCGATGACCCGCTTGATCGCCAGCTTCTTCGCCCGCCGGACGATGTTCTCGATCATCGCCCCGGAGGAGAAGTCCTTGTAGTAGAGGACTTCCTTGTCACCGTTCTGGTAGGTGACCTCGAGGAAGCGGTTGTCCTCGTCGTCGCGGTACATCTCGGCGACGGTCGAGTCGATCATCGACCGGATCTGCTCGTCGGCGGCGATCGGCAGTTCATCGGTGAGGTAACGACCGAAGATCTGCCTCGCTGCGTCGCCGTTGGGACGCTCGATCTTGATCTTGACGTCGAGCCGGCCCGGCCGGAGGATCGCCGGGTCGATCAGATCCTCGCGGTTGGTCGCCCCGATCACGATCACGTTGCGCAATCCCTCGACGCCGTCGATCTCGGCGAGCAGCTGGGGCACGATCGTCGACTCCATGTCCGACGAGATCCCCGAGCCGCGGGTGCGGAACATCGAGTCCATCTCGTCGAAGAAGACGATCACCGGCCAGCCCTCTTCGCTCTTCTCCCGTGCCCGCTGGAACACGAGCCGGATCTGGCGCTCGGTCTCACCGACGTACTTGTTGAGCAGCTCCGGGCCCTTGATGTTGATGAAGTAGCTGCGGCCCTTCTCGTCGCCGGTCTTCGCCGCGACCTTCTTCGCCAGGCTGTTGGCGACCGCCTTGGCGATCAGGGTCTTGCCGCACCCGGGCGGGCCGTAGAGCAGGATCCCCTTCGGCGCCGGCAGGCGGTGCTCGGCGAACAACTCGGCATAGAGGAACGGCAGTTCGACCGCGTCGGCGATCTGCTCGATCTGGCTGTCGAGGCCGCCGATGTCGGCGTAGGAGATGTCCGGGACCTCTTCCAGCAGCAGGTCCTCGACCTCCGGACGGGGGAGCTTCTCGAGCAGCATGCCGGTGCGGGTGTCGAGCCGGACGGTGTCGCCGGAGCGGAGGTGGACGCCGCGCAGCACGTCGGCGAGCTCGCAGACCCGCTCCTCGTCGGCTCGGCCGACGACGACGGCACGCACGCCGTCCTCCATCAGTTCCCTGATCGTCACGACCTCGCCGACGACCTCGGCCTCGCGAGCGTGGATCACGTTGTAGCTCTCGTTGAGCACGACCTCGGCGCCGCGCTCGAGCGTCTCGTGGTCGATCTCGGGGTGGAGACTGACGCGCATCTTGCGCCCGTTGGTCTGGACGTCGACGGTGCCGTCGTCGTTCTTGCCGACGATCATCCCGTAGGCACTCGGTGGTTGGGTGAGCTTCTCGACCTCTTCGCGCAGGTTGGCGATGTGCTCGCGCGCCTCGCGCAGGGTGTAGCTGAGCTTCTCGTTCTGGCCGACGGCCTGGGCCAGTTGGCCCTTCGTCTCCAGCAGCCGCTCCTCGAGGGCGCGGACCCGCTTGGGAGAGTCCGCCAGCTTGCGCCGCAAGGAGAGCACCTCGAGCTCCAGCAGCCGGATCTCTTCCCGCTGCTCGGTCAGCTCGGCGTCGTGCGATTCATCCGCCACTGCTGCCTCCTTCCCGAAATCGAGCGATGTGCTCGCTCGGTGACCGCACGGGCGATCACTGTGGAAGCTACACGCACGATCGCCACGCGTAACGTCTTGCTTGTCCGTGTTTCCACCGCGATGGCCGTGTAATCTGACCCGGTCATCACCTCTCGATGCGTTCATGCGAGGAGCGACCTGAAATGAAGGTCTGGATCGATCAGGATCTCTGCACCGGCGACGGTCTCTGTGAAGAGATCGCCCCGGACGTGTTCACCCTGCTTGACGACGGCTTGGCCTACGTCAAGGAGGGCGACAAGGTGTTCGCCACGGCCAAGGGCCTGCCCCAGGGCGCCGAGGGGCTCGCCGAGATCCCCGACGGGCAGCTCGACGCGGTGATCGAATCCGCCGAAGAGTGCCCCGGCGAGTGCATCTTCATCGAGCCGTAACCGCTTCGTCTCGAACCACTGTTGAACGGACGCCCGATGGGCGTCCGTTTGCGCGTCCGCCGCTGGGCTCAGTGTGAGCTCGCGCTGAGATCGACTTCGCCGGCGGCGTCGAGCGGATGGCGGAGCACGTGCCACAGGGACATGCCGAGTGCGTAGGTGACGACCCGTGCCGGGAGCACGACCCGCAGGAAACAACCGCCGGCCAGGTCCAGCTCTCCGTGGGACGTGATCCGATCGAGCCGATGCGCGGCGGCGAGCCGGCCGATCTCGGGATCGTCGTTGGCGACGACGGCGGCCGTCGTCTGGAACTGGATGCTCGCCGGCGGACCGACCGGGAGCCGTCGCACGGCGATGCTCACGGCGGCGAGGCCGCACGCGGCGACGTTGCGGGCCTTGCGGCTGATGCGCGAGGTACTGATCAACAGTTCGTCGTCGACGAGTTGGTAGAGGACCGTCGCTGCGTGCGGGCGTCCGTCCGGCGTGACCGTGGCGAGCGTGGCGACCGAGCGTCGTTCGATCGCACGGCGCACCGAGCGCGGGTCGGGGCGGAAGATCGTCGGGTGGGCAGCGACGACGGGAACGGTGGAGGCGTGGGTCATGCCGTCCACTCTCAGCCGTCGAATCGGCTGCGTCCATGTCGATCCGTCCGCATTCCTGTGCCGATCGTCCCGGCCGGTGGCGTTGTGGTCGGTGCTCTGCAAACCTGACAGCTGTGCAGTCAGCCGGTGTCTCGGTGCCCGCCGTGGCCGAAGCGTTACGTCACATCACGATCACCGGCGTGTTCTACTGCCCGTCGTTCCTGAGGGAACCGTGGGGCGGGACGCTGCCACCGACACCGGGTTGCGTGTGGTTCCACGCCGTCACCACCGGGCGGTGCGAGCTGGAGGTCAGCGGGGAGCGATTCGAGCTGCACACCGGAGATCTCGCGCTCGTTCCACACGGCGCCGGTCACCGGATCCAGGCCGGGACACCGGCCGAGTACCCGTTGATCCCGGATCTTCCCCACGAGCAACACAGCGAGAACTACGCGGTGCTTCGTCATGGCGGCAACGGGCCGCTCACCGAGCTCGTCTGCGGCGGCCTTCGGCTCGAGCACCCGATCGCCCGTCGACTCCTCGACGCCCTGCCGCCCGTGATCCACGTCCGCTCCCAGCGCCGATCGGCGCTCGGCGCCACGCTCGACGTGCTCGCCGAGGAAGCGCATCGCCACGACGTCGGTAGCGAAGCCGTGATCAGCCGCCTGTGCGACATCGTGGTGATCCAGGCGATCCGCGACTGGACGTCGAGCGCCGAAGCCGGCGGCTCACCCTGGCTGCGGGCGATGAGCGACTCGCAGCTCGGCCCGGCGCTCGCTGC
Source organism: uncultured Actinomycetes bacterium (assembly GCA_963754705.1). GTDB lineage: Bacteria > Actinomycetota > Acidimicrobiia > Acidimicrobiales > Ilumatobacteraceae > JAWKHV01. The sequence goes on from CAVWGZ010000005.1 coordinate 166,818, forward strand.
GCTGCACGCCGACCCGGCCGCACCGTGGACGATCTCGACGCTGGCGGCGCAGGCGGCGATGTCGCGCTCGGCGTTCGCCGCCCGATTCAGCGAGATCCTCGGCCAGCCGGTGATCCGATATCTGTCCGATCTGCGGATGCAGCTGGCCGTCGATCTGCTCCATCGTGGCGATCGCAACGTCGCCGAGGTCGCAGCGGCCGTCGGCTACGAGTCGGACTCGTCGTTCAGTCGCGTGTTCAAGCGGCACACCGGCAGCTCCCCACGCGAGGCGCGTGCTGCCGGCCACGGTGGGTCCGAGCGACGTCGTGTCCTACCGCGTAACGATCAACCAAACAGTTGACGATCGCCGGTGGCCTCGGTACGGTGACCATCAACCAGACGGTTGAGGGAACTGAATCGACGTGAGCAGCCAGTCCACCACCGACCCGCTCGACGGAGACCAGCGCGTGTCGCGGGTGTTCGCCGCCCTCGGCGACGACACCCGACGCACCCTCGTCACCCGCCTCGCCGCAGGAGATGCCACGGTGGGCGAGTTGGCGAAGCCTTGTGCGATGTCGTTGCAGGCGGTGTCGAAACACCTCGCAGTGCTCGAATCGAGCGGTCTGGTGACCAAGACCAGAGACGGCCGCGAATGCACCGTCCACCTCGAAGCAGAGGTGCTCGACCTGATGACCGCATGGATCGAGCGCTACCGGCGACGCGCCGAGGCGCGCTACCGCCGCCTCGACGACCTCCTCGACGAGATCAACGATCGCCCACAGACCAACGACGACAAGGAGCAGTCAGCATGACCACCCACCGGACCAGCGAAGCGACGATCGAGGCCGACCCGGCCCTGCCGATCATCCGCATCACCCGAGACTTCCACGGCACCGTCGCCCAGCTGATGGCCGCCCACATCGACCCCGAGCTCTTCGTCCGCTGGGTCGGCCCGGACGGGCTCGAGACCAGGATCGACCGGTGGGACGCCCGAGACGGTGGTGAGTGGCGCTACACCGCCGTTGCCGATGGCACCGAGCACCGGTTCCGAGGCTGCTTCCATCAGCTCACCGACGATCGGATCGTCCAGACCTTCACCTGGGAAGGCCAACCCGACGAGGTCTCGCTCGAGACGCTGTGGTTCGAGGAGCTCGACGACGGCACGACGCGGCTCCACGCCCAATCGCTCGTCGACAGCTTCGACGGCCGCGACGCCTGGTTGGCGTCCGGTATGGAGATCGGCGTCAACGAGGGGTACGCCAAACTCGACGCCGTCCTCGCCGACCACGCCGCCAGGCAGTGAGCGACCCGCTGCCCGACGTCGATCGCAGGGAGCCGGTAGCTCGCTGCTCATAGCGGTCTCACAGGTTCGGTTCCTAGGTTCCGCCGCTATGAGTCCACAGACCATCCACTGTTCGGTCGAAGGCCGAGTGAGCCTCCGGTGAACATCTCCACCCGGCGCATCGTCGCCGCTCTCGTACCTCTCGCGCTGATCGCCTCGGCGTGCGGCTCGTCCGGCGACGCCACGAGCGCATCGTCCACCGTTACCACCGAGACCACCGAGACCACCGAGACCACCGTTTCAACCGAGACCACCGAGACGACCGGTTCCACCGAGACCACCGAGACCGCCGGTTCCACCGAGCCCGCTGCGTCGATCGGCGTCGAGCGGATGTCGCTGTTCGCCGACGGTGCGCTCACCGCCGACGCGAGCATCGTCGAGTGCACGCTCGACAACGGGAGCGAGACGACCTGTTACCAGCTCGAGGTTGCGAGTCTCCCCGACACGGTCGACACGGACGGTCCGTACTGCCCGGAGACCGTCGACGACGTCGGCGGCATCTGGGTCTGGGACGGCGACGACCCCGGCCTGTACGCGCTCGACGCCGACTTCTGGGCGATGATGGAGGCGCAAGGCTTCGAGTTCGTCGACACCGACGGCAACATCTCGATCACCGACCCCGGCGCCGGGGCGGCTGACTCGTCGGGCACCGCCAACTCGTGTCTCGAGGCGACCGCCGACGGCTCGTACCACCTCCAGGTACTGCTGCCGACCACGCCCGAGTTGCTCGACGAGCCGACTTCGCTGTCGACGATCTCCCAGGTCGGCCTGGCACTCGACGGAGTGACGATCTTCGGCGACGCGCCGTCGGTCGCCGACCGCGGCGGCCTGCCTGCGCTCGACTCGTGCGGCGGGCACATCGACCCGTCCGGCTACTACCACTGGCACTTCGGCGCCGAGTCGATCCAGTCGAACCTCGACGAGGCGGGCGCCGAGGTGACCTGTGAGATCGAACAGGACGTCGAAGCGCTGATCGGGTTCGCCTACGACGGCTATGCGATCTACGGGCCCGAGGAGGACGCGGCGATCCCGTCCGACCTCGACGAGTGCTCGGGCCATTCGTCGGAGACCGACGAGTTCGGCGAGGCGTACCACTACCACCTCACCTACGACTCCCCGAACCTTCCCGCCTGCCGGGTCGGTGCGACCGCGGTCGGCACGCTGACCAGCCCGGACAACCCGAATGCATCGCTGCCCAGCGGCGACGGTCCTGGCGCCGGGGGCGGCGGGCCCCCGCCGCAGGGCGGATGAGATGAGGATCGCGACATCCCCCCCGACCTCGCCGAGCCGACGTCTGGCGATCATCGTCGCGCTGTCGGCGACCGTGCTGGCGGTCCTCGCCGGAGCTGCGCCGGCGTCCGCCCACGACTCGACCGACGGCAGCACGGTGGTCACCATCGATGCCAGTCGGGTGATCGTCGGGGCATCGGTCGGCTTCACCGAACTCGGCTTCGTCGATACCTCGGGCGACGGAGTGCTCGATGCCGAGGAGCTCGCCGACCAGGAGGCCGGCGTGGCGTCGAGCCTCGTGTCGGTCGTTCGCGACCGGGTCGAGTTGACCGTCGACGGGGAACCGGTGGAGATCATCGGCGCCGGGGTGCAACTGCCGAGCGAGTCCAGCGCCGAAGACGCCACTGCGTCGCCGTACGTGATGCTCGCGATCGCATCCGACCGCCATGACGGCGACGTCGCCGACATCGAGCTCAGCTGGGGCTTCGACCGGCCCGTCGAGCACGGTCGTGCTCTCGTCTCCCGACGGTGCCGTGACCGGCGAGATCGGGGACGACGGCACCATCTCGTTCTCGCTCGACACCTGGTCGAGCGCAACCTCGTTCTTCGATCTCGGCATCGAGCACATCCGGTACGGGCCCGACCACCTGCTGTTCCTGCTCGTGCTCACGCTGGCGGTCGCCGGCACGACGGTTTCGACTGCGACGACGAAACGCACGTTGAAGCTGGTCACCGCGTTCACCGTCGGCCATGCGTGTCAGCCTCGGACTGGCCTACTTCGACCTGATCTCGATCCCGACGTGGGTGGTCGAACCGGCCATCTCACTGTCGATCGTCGTCGCTGCGGTGCTCGCGATCCGCGGGCGTGCCGACGAGACCCGGCCGTGGATCGCCGCCGTCGTCGGCCTGGTCCACGGGCTCGGCTTCGCATCGAGCCTCGGCGGTCTCGGCGTCGCCACCGCGCAGCGCTTCGCCGCGCTCGCCGCGTTCAACCTCGGCATCGACGTCGCCCAGACGGCGTTCGTCCTGCTGGTCATCGGCGCGCTGTGGGTGTGCGGTCGGCTCTTCGCCGGCCGCGTCGTCTGGGTCCGCGTCGCGGTGGCGGCGAGCGCGGCCGTGTTCGGCGTCGCCTGGACCGCGTCCCGGCTCGCCGAGCTCCCGATCTGAGCTCCCGCTCGACATCGACGTCACAGGAGATGACATGACCCACCCGACCCGACGCAGGATCGCTCTTGCTGCCGTCGCGCTGCTCGCGCTCGCGTCCTGCGGTGGCGACGACACCGCCGACCCCGCCGTCGTGACGAACAGCGGTACGACGCCGACCGACACACAGGCGACGATCGTCGACCAGCCGGCCGACGACGACTCGAGCGGTCTCGACCCCACTGCGTTCTTCGACGGTGCGCTCACCGCCGATCCCGTGACCACGGACTGCACACTCGCCGATGGCACGCGACAGCTCGTGCTACCAGCTGACGGTGGCCGGCTTCCCGTCCACCCGCGAGACGATCGGGCCATGGTGTCCGGCGACCACGTCGGACGATGCAGCCGGGATCTGGTTCGACGGCGACGCCGTGTACGACATCGACGGACAGTTCATCCTGGACCTGGCCGACATCTACGACGACCCGACCTGGAAGCTCTACGACGACGAGGGCAACGTCTTGTCGACCGACACCTCCGAGGAGTTCAACGACCTCGTCACCGGTGGAGCCCAGGCCGACCCCGACGCCGGTGCGGTGAATCTCTGCGTCTACGGCGAGATCGAATGGGCCGACGGTGGCGGACCGATCGCGGCGACGGTGGAGATCCCTGTCACCCCCGTCACCGCCGCCGGCCCGATCAGCGCAACCGGCGTCGTCGGCGTCACGCTCGACGGCGTGCTGATCGAGAGCAGCGCACCGATCGATCTCATCCTCGGCAACTACACCATCGGTGCATTCGACCCCTGCGGCGGTCACGTCAACCCGCAGGAGGGCTACCACATGCACGCCACCACCGGCTGCTCGGACTCCGCCGACGACGTCGCCGACGGCGAGACGGCGATGTTCGGCTACGCCCTCGACGGCTACGCGATCCACGCGCCGTACGTCGACGGCGCCGCACCCGCCCTCGACGAGTGCAACGGGCACGCGACGAACGAACTCGGCTACCACTACCACGCCAACCAGGTCGAGAAGAACGCAGTGCTGACCTGCTTCAGCGGCGAGACGGCGGCGACGGGAGCCGACGGCGGTCAGCGCAGTGGGCCACCGGCGGGAGGTGCCCCTCCTGAAGCCGGCGGATGATCGTCGACAGGCAGTGAGCGACCCGCTGATCGGTTTCAGCGCAGCTGTCGCGAGGGATCACACCCGCGACCGGCCAACGATCATCACGAGCCGATCCGGATCCTGATCCGATCCGCAGCGCTCGCCGTCACCCGGCCGATGACTGCCTGTGCCGGCGTGCCGTGCGAGACCAACTGTTCGATCAGGGCGCCGACCGCCGACGGGTCGCACGACAGCACGAGCCCGCCGGAGGTCTGCGCGTCGCTGAGGAGCAGCTGGGCCGTCCGCCCGAGCGAACCCCACCCGATCCGCCCCTCGGCCGATTCGTGGTTGCGAACCGTTCCCCCGGCGACCACGCCGGCATCGAGCAGGTCGATCACTCCGTCGAGTGCCGGAACGGCGTCGGCGTCGAGCTCGATCGCGACATCGGAGGCTTCGGCCAACTCGAGCAGATGTCCGATCAGTCCGAAACCGGTGACATCGGTGGCGGCGTGGACGGCCCCGCCGACGCCCACCCCGACCGCAGCCGCAGCTGCCGCCGCCGAGGCGTTCAACGTGGTCATCACCGCGATCGCAGCATCGACCTGCTCTGCGGAGGCCACTCCCCGCTTGATCGCGGTGGCGATCACGCCGGAGCCGAGCGGCTTGGTCAGCACGAGGACGTCGCCGATCCGGGCCCCGGCGTTGGTCAGGATCCGCGCCGGGTCGACGGTGCCGACCACCGCCATCCCGTACTTCGGCTCGGGATCGTCGATCGAGTGTCCACCGACGACGAGACAACCGGCGGAGCGGGCGACGGTCGCGCCACCCTCGAGCACCCGGCCGAGGACGTCGAACGAGAGCACCTCACAGCGGCCAGGCGACGAGGTTGAGAGCGAGCAACGGAACGCCGCCCATCGCGTACACGTCGGACAGCGCGTTCGCCGCTGCGATCCTCCCCCAGTCGAACGGATCGTCGACCAGCGGGGTGAAGAAGTCGGTGGTGACGACGATCGCCAGACCGTCACGGAGACGGTAGACCGCAGCGTCGTCGGAGGTCCCGAGGCCGACGAGGAGGTTGGGATCGTCGCTGGCCCCGAGCCCGGGAACGGAGGCGAGCACGGCGCGCAGGTCGGTCGGTGAGAGCTTGCAGGCACAGCCCCCGCCTCGGGAGAAGGCCGTCAGTCGGAGCGGCTCGGCGGTCGTCGACATCACCGCAACCTACCGATCGCAGCTAGCGTCTCCGCCGGAGGTGTCCGAGCGCCTGGTGGGCTCCGCCGCCTTCAAAGCGGTTGGAACGGGTATCCCGTTCGGCGGGTTCGATTCCCGTCCACCTCCGCCACAACCTGCGCCGGTGGCGTCGAGACGGTGCTCGGGCCGGCGAGGACCCGGCGCACCATCGAGCAGGCGGTTCGGTCGGGATGGGCAAGGCCCGCTCGAGCCCGCGTTGGTCGCTTGACGCCCCTCGGTCACATAGTTAAGTTAGTGACCGAAGTAAGGCGACGGACGAATGACGATGGTCGGACAGTCGGGGGTGAAGAAGGCGCTGACCGTCAGCGCGTTCCTCGGGCCGAGCCTGCTCGCCCTGCTCGCGTTCTCGATCGGCCCGATGGTCGGCACGGTGTGGGTGAGCCTCCAGGACTGGAACCTGATCCGTGACGCCGAGGTTCATCGGCCTCGACAACTACCGCGAGTTGTGGGGCGACGACGACTTCCACCGGGCGTTGCTGAACACGCTCTACTACCTCGTCGGCTACCTGCCGCTCGTGATGGTCGGTGGCCTCGGCCTGGCGCTGCTGGTCAACAGCAAGCTGAAGGGCGTCGCGATGTTCCGCGCGATGTACTTCCTGCCGGTCGTGACGAGCTGGGTCGTCGTGGCCTTGCTGTGGAAGTGGTTGCTCAACCCGAGCGACGGGCTCGTCAACTGGGCTGCTCGGCCTGGTCGGCATCGACGGACCCGGCTGGTGGACGTCGCGGACGTGGGCGATGCCGTCGGTGATCCTGGCGTCGGCGTGGAAGGACCTCGGGTTCGTGATGATCATCCTGCTCGCCGGTCTGCAGTCGATCGACGAGACGCTGTACGAGGCGGCGAAGATCGACGGGGCCGGGGCGTGGCAGCGGCTGCGGTCGATCACGATCCCGATGCTGACGCCGTCGTTGTTCTTCGTCGACGGTGATCAGCCTGATCAACGGGTTCCAGGTGTTCGACCAGGTGTGGGTGATGACCGACGGCGGGCCGGCCGGTTCGTCGACCGTCGTCGTGGAGCAGATCGTGAAGAACACGTTCTCGTTCGGTCGGGCCGGGTACGCGTCGGCGATGAGCGTCGTGCTGTTCGTGATCATCCTCGTCGTCACGGCGGTGCAGATGCGGATGCAGAAGCGGTGGGTCTTCTATGGCTGACCTCGCCATCGCTTCCGACCGCACCGCCCGACGATCGCGCTCGGCGCCGCGAGCCCGACCGGCTGAGATCAGCGCCGGACCGTCGTGGCTCGTCTGCCGACGGCGCGTCCGGCTGCGTCGGTCGCTACGTCGTGATGGTCGCGTGCGCGGCGGTGATGATCGGGCCGTTCGTCTGGATGGTGCTCGCTGCGCTCAAGACCGATGCCGACATCCGCAGCGTGCCGCCGACGTTCATTCCCGATCCGGTCACCGGCGAGAACTTCACGCGCGTCACCGACGCGTTCGACTTCTGGCGCTTCACCGCGAACAGCATCGGCATCGCGATCGCATCGACGATCCTGCAACTCGTGACCGCGACGTCGGCTGCGTACGCCTTCGCCCGGATGGAGTTCAAGGGCCGCAACGCGCTGTTCGGGCTGTACCTCGCGACGATGATGATCCCGCTCCAGGTCGTGATCGTCCCGTTGTTCATCGAGATGCGCAACCTCGGCCTCGTCGACAGCTACGCCGGGTTGCTGCTGCCGACGATCGTGTCGAGCTTCGGCACGTTCCTGATGCGCCAGGCCTTCCTCGGGTCTCCCGAAGGAACTCGACGAAGCAGCGTTCATCGACGGCGCCAACCACTTCCAGGTCTTCACCAAGGTGCTGCTGCCGCTCGTCAAGCCGGCACTCGCGACGTTCGCGGTCTTCGCGTTCATGGCGACGTGGAACTCGTTCCTGTGGCCGCTCGTCATCACGCAGGCATCGGACCAGCACGTCACGCTGCCGGTCGGTCTCGTCTCGACTGAACGGTCGCTTCGGCACCGACTGGAACGTCGTCATGGCCGGCTCGGTGATCAGCATCGTCCCGATCGTCGCCTTCTACGCGTTCACCCAGCGATGGGTGATCCGAAGCGTCGCGTTCACGGGAATGAAGTGACGCACATCGAACCAACCACGCCGGCCTCAGCTCGGACCACAACAGACAGAGGGGAACCACATGAGCAGCATCACGATCACCACACGAGCCGGGCGATCGCGCTCGCGCGATCGCTCGCGCTCGATCGCCGGCGCTGCGGCGTGCGACGACCGGCGCCTGCGGCACGCGACGACGACGCCGACAGCCGACGCCGACGCCGCCACCGACCCGACCGACCGCCGGACAGCCGGACCACCGTCGCCGAGCGTCCGGAGCGACGGGGACCGAGCCCGGCGTCCGACGAGGCAGGTGACGATCAGCTACTTCACGTTCTCGGCAGCCCCGGACCACCTCGAGGACCTCGATGCGATCATCGCCGCGTTCGAGGCCGAGAACCCGAACATCACGATCGAGACCCAGACCGCGTCCTACGACGACTACTTCACCAGCCTGCAGACGCAGATCGCCGGCGGCACCGCACCCGACACGTTCGAGTTGAACTACGAGAACTTCGTCACCTACGCCCGCAGCGGCGCCCTGCTCGATCTCGGCGCTCGCCGGGATCGACACCAGCCGCTACTACCCGCTCGCGCTCGAGGGCTTCCAGGACGGCGGCACGCAGTACGGCCTGCCGGCGACGTTCTCCGACGTCGTGCTGATCTACAACACGACGCTGTTCGACGCCGCCGGACTCGACTACCCGTCGCCGGACTGGACCTGGGAGGACGAGCGCGCCGCGGCCGAGGCACTCACCGACGAGCCGACCGGCGTCTACGGATCGTTACCAGCCGGTCAGCTTCTTCGAGTTCTACAAGGCGCTCGCCCAGGCCGGCGGCGAGTTCTTCGACGCCGACGGCAACGCCACGTTCAACTCCGAAGCCGGCGTCGCGGCCGCCGAGTGGCTGACATCGAAGCCGGGCACGATCATGCCGACGCTCGCCGAGATCGGCGGCACGCCGGACTTCGACACCAACCTGTTCCAGAGCGGCAAGCTGGCGATGTGGCACAACGGCATCTGGCAGTTCAACGGCCTGAACGAGTCCGGCGTCGACTACGACGTCGTCGTCGAGCCCGGCATGGAGCAGAAGGCGAACGCGGTGTTCATGAACGGCGTCGTCGCATCGGCCGACACCGACCATCCCGAGGCGGCCGCGAAGTGGATCGAGTTCTTCACGTCGTCGCCGACCACGGTCGACACCCGCCTCGCCTCGATCGTGGGAACTGCCCGCGGTCAACGACGAGGCGGCATTCGCCAGCTACCTCGAGGTCACACCGCCGGCGAACCGCCAGGCCGTGCTCGACGCGCTCGACGACATCGCGCTTGCCGCCGGTGATCGAGCGCCAGGCGGAGATGCAGGAGATCGTCGGCCAAGCACTCGAGCGGATCGTGCTCGACGGCGCCGACATCCAGACGACCCTCGATGAGGCCGCAGCCGAAGTCGACGCGCTGAGCTGAACGCCGTGACGGCGATGACCACCCCCGACTCGGCGCTCGACGCGCTCGTGCGCCGCAGTATCGAGGTCATCGCCGAGCACCAGGACGTCGGCGGGGCCTACCCGGCCTCGCCGACGTTCCCGGTGTACCGATTCTCGTGGTTCCGCGACGGCGCCTTCATCGCCGACGCCATGAGCCGGGCCGGACGACACGACAGCGCCGACCGGTTCTTCGCCTGGTGCGCGCGCGATCATCAACGACCGGGCCGACAGATCGACGATCTGATCGACACGAGCTCCGCGACGGCGAGCCGGTCGGACGCGACGAACACCTCCCGACCCGCTACACGCTCGACGGCGAGCCGACAGGCGAGGACTGGTGGGACTTCCAGCTCGACGGCTACGGCACCTGGATGTTCATGCTCGTCGCGCACCTCGAACGACACGCAACGGACCGTCGATCCGCCGATCCGAGATGCGGGCCGCCGTCGAGCGGCTGCGTCGACTACCTCTGCGAGTTCTGGCAGCGAACCATGCTTCGACTGGTGGGAGGAGCACGCCGACGGCGTCCACGTCTCCACCCTCGCGTCGATCGAAGCCGGGCCTGCGCGCCGTCGCCGCGACGTGGGCTCGCTCGACGGCGAGCGCGGCCGAGCGGGTCACGAGCCACAGCGCAGCGATCGTCGAGCACATCGAGCAGCGACGGCGTCGTCGACGGCCATCTCGTCAAGACGATCGGTCGCGACGACCGCGTCGACGCGTCGCTGATCGCAGCATTCGTTCCGTTCGGCACGTTCGACCCGCACCGGCGACCTCGCCGCCGACGACGTACGACGAGATCGTCGCCGACCTCGCCCCCGACGGCGTCCACCGCTACCTCGGCGACACCTACTTCGGCGGCGGACGATGGGTCGTGCTCGCCGGGTTCGTCGGCGCGTTCGAGGCCGTCACCGGACGCACCGACGACGCCCGGCGACGTCTGGCGTGGATGTGCGACAGCAGACCGACGACGGGCTGCTCCCCGAACAGACGACCGATCATCCGCCTCGACGCACGCGTTCATCGACGAGTGGGTCGAGCGGTGGGGTCCGGTCGCAACACCGCTGCTGTGGTCGCACGCGATGTACATCACCCTCGCCGACGAACTCGGCGACGAGCGCGCGATGACGACCGACGTCGACACCGCCCCGCTCGGCAGCGGCCACCCGTACCGGATCGACCCCGACCAGCGCCACCCGATCCACCCGATCGTCGGCGAATCCGTCGAGATCCGAGTCACGGACACCCCGACGTCAACGGCGTCGACATCGAGGTCGTCGGCGCCGACGAGGTCGACGACGATCGCGATGCGACGCGCCGACCCCGACGACCTGTACGCCGGCAGCGGGCACCAGCGACGGCCACCTCGCGGCCGCGAGCGGCGCACGACCCGACATCGGCGACGACGCCGTCTGCGTCGCACCACGTTCGACCGCGCCGGCCGGACCGCCTTCCGGTACCGATTCCGACACGACCGACGACAGTCACCGACTGGTTCGACACGCACCGGCGCCAGCTGGTCCGACACCGGCGGCGACCTCCGCACCCGACGGAACCGTCGGGCCGACCCGGTCGAGGTGCGATTGGCTGGTCGGTCGCCGACGGCCCGGTGCGCTGTCGCTTCGTGCTGCCGCTCGACGCCCGACGATCACGTCGTCGGCTTCGGCGAACGCTTCCACGCCCTCGACCAACGCGGCCATCGACTCGACGCCCGCGTCTTCGAGCAGTACAAACAGCAGGGCATACGCACCTATCTCCCGTCCCCGTTCGCCGTCGTCGCAGCCGGAGCGGTACCCGACGGGTGGGGGTTCCACGTCGACACCAGCCGCGTCACCGACGTTCGACGTCGGCCATACCACACCGGAACCAACTGGTCGTCGACGGTCGACGTCGACCCCGACCGACCCGACGGTCGACCTCCACCTCTACTCCGGCAGCCCCCGCGACGGTGATCGCCGCACACGTCGCCCGCATCGGCGGCCTCGTGCGACCACCGGACTGGGTGTTCCGACCGTGGATGTCGGCCAATGAATGGAACACGCAAGCACGCGTCCTCGGCCGAGGTCGAACGCAGCGTCGAACTCGACATCCCCGTCGGCGCGATCGTGATCGAGGCGTGGAGCGACGAAGCGACGTTCGTCGCGTTCAACGACGCCGAGTACGAACCGACGACGACGGCGCACCGATGCGGCTCGCCGACTTCACGTTCCCGCGCCGACGGCAGTGGCCCGACCCGAAAGCGATGGTCGACCGGCTCCACGAACTCGACGTCAAGGTGCTGCTGTGGCAGATCCCGATCGTGCCCATCGACCGCGACCGCGAGGTCTCACCGACCGCCGCCGCCCAGGTCGCGCGCCGACGCCGCCCACGCTCGATCGACGACGGCCTGTGCGTGCACGAAGACGACGGCACCCCGTACCACAACCGCGGCTGGTGGTTCCCCGGCGGGCTCTGCCCGACTGGACCAACCCCGACACCCGACGATGGTGGACCGACAAGCGCCGCTACCTGCTCGACGAGCTCGGGATCGACGGGTTCAAGACCGACGGCGGCGAACACGCATGGGGCGACGAACTGCGCTACCACGACGGCACCCGCGGCGCACGCGACCAACAACCTGTTCGCCGAACCACTACGCCGACCGCGTACCACGACCTCATTCGCAGCACCGGCATCGACGGCGTCACGTTCAGCCGCGCCGGCTTCACCGGCGCCGGCACCGTCCCGTGCCACTGGGCCGGCGACGAGGACTCGACCTGGGAAGCGTTTCGGGCGTCGATCACCGCCGGTCTCACCGCCGGCGTCAGCGGCGTCCCGTTCTGGGGTTGGGACATCGCCGGCTTCTCCGGCGAGATCCCGAGCGTCGAGCTCTGGGCGCGCGCCACCGCGATGGCCGCACTCTGTCCGATCATGCAGTACCACGCCGAGTACAACCACGGCCGAACACCGTCCAACGACCGCACCCCCTGGAACCTCGCCGAGCGACACGACGACGATCGCGCGATCACCATCTACCGGCAGTACGCGCACCTCCGCGAACGGCTGCTGCCGTACATCACGCGAGCAAGCCGACCTCACCGTCACCACCGGCGTCCCGCTGATGCGGCCACTGTTCATCGACCACACACGACCCGAGGTCTGGGACCACCCGTACCAGTACATGTTCGGCGACGACCTGCTCGTCGCCCCCGTCTGCTGGGAAGGAGCCGACGAACTCGACGTCTATCTGCCAGCCGGCGACTGGGTCGACGTCTGGACCGGCCACACCGTCGCTGGCAGCCGATCGCATCGTCGAACCGCACCGCTCGACCGGATCCCGGTCTTCGCACGCCCCGGACGCAGCGACGCGGTTCCTCCGGACTTTCCAGACCAACTGATAGTTTGCTCACCGAATCGAAGGACGAGGGCGTCGAATGCAGACGTGTGAAGCCGGGCAGCAAACGGCTGATCCGAGAGATCAACGAAGCGATCATCCTCGACGCCGTCCGCACCCACGGTCAACGAGTCACGCGCACGACATCGCCGCCGACACCGGACTCAGCGCCCCGACCGTCTCCGGCATCACCGCCGACCTGATCGACCGGAATCTGCTCTACGAACACTCCACCGGAGAGTCCGCCGGCGGACGACGACCCGTCATGCTCGCCCTCAACGCGTCGCCGGATACGTCATCGGCGTCGAAGGTCACCGAGACCGCACGTCATCGCCGTGCTCACCGACCTCGAAGCCACCGTCGTCCACCGACGCCGCCGCAAGCTCCGCGGCACCGACGTCGACCACGTCGTCAAACTGATCGGCGAGATCACCGACGACCTCAGAGCGAAGGTCCCCGACACCCCGGTCTACGGACTCGGTGTGGGCACCGCCGGCGTCGTCGACAGCGTCCACGGCATCGTCCACCACGGCACCTACGCCCACTGGCGCGACATCCCGCTCGGCGACCTGCTCTACCAACGGACCGGGCTACCGACGATCGTCGAGAACGACGTCAACGCACTCGCCGTCAGCGAGCACTGGTTCGGGGTCGGCAAGGGCGTCGCCAACCTGCTCGTCGTCAGCCTCGGACGCGGTATCGGACTCGGCCTGATCCTCGACGGACGTCTCTACCGAGGAGCATCCGGCGGCGCCGGCGAGTTCGGACACGTCAAGATCGCCGACAACGCCACACCGTGCGCCTGCGGCGCGACCGGCTGTCTCGAAGCCGTCGTCGCCGACCCTGCGCTGGAGTACCAGCTGCAACAGATCGACGGCACCGCGATCACCGTCGCCGAGGCGGCCGAAGGCGCCCGCGCCGGCAACGACGAGCTACCGCGCCGTCTTCACCGACGCCGGCATCCACCTCGGCCGAGCGATCGCCAACCTCGTCAACATCCTCAACCCCGAACTGATCGTGCTGTCCGGCGAAGGCTCCCACGCCGCCGACCTGATGATCGACACCCTCGCCGCCACGCTCAGAGCCCACACCTTCAACGGGCTCACGGACGACGCCAGCCTCGTCGTCGAACCATGGGACGACGAAGCATGGGCCCAAGGCGCGGCCAGCCTCGTGCTCGCCGAAGTCTTCCAACCATCGCTCCGCCCACACACCGGCAGCACCCGACCCAGCCTCCACGTCATCCAGGCGAGCTGAACCTCATCCGCACGGATTCGCTGAGCGACCATGCCGATGTTCACGTCGTCGACGGTGGCGAAGCCAGCATCCGCGGCGTAGCGGCGCACGGTATCGGCCCGCATGACGGTCCCCGTTCCGGCGCCGCCATGTTGCAGACTCAGCTCGGCGCGTCCTTGAAGGTGATCGCATCGAGCCCCTGGTAGCTGCCTAGCATGTCGAAGACGCCCCAGTGCTCAATTATTTGGTCATTGCGACACCGAAAGACGTGTTCAGTGGTTCCGGGCATTTCTACTCCTTGCCCCTGTTTGGGTGGCACGTGTTCAAGCTCATCGGGCATCTCGAAGTCGGTGCCAGTCACGAATGTGATCCGCGTAGCCGGTCGGGTCGTCGCACATGGGGAAGTGGTTGCCGCCCGGGACCGTCCAGTTCCGAGCGTGCGGGAACATCGCGTGCCATCGTGCGGCGAACCCGAATGGATCGTTCTTCTCACCGAAGATCGTCAGAACTCGAAGGTGCGCGAGGTTCGACTCGAGTGCGAGTTCTGCTTCGGCGAACAGCGGTGTCGCGTGCCGAGCGGATCGAAACACTCGGTGGAAGTTCCGGCTGGTCCTTCGGCTGCGATACGGCCCGAAGAAGGCGGCCCGCTCGGCCTTGTCGTAGTGGCGTCCGACACCGGATCGGGATCGCGATCCGCGAGCGACCACTCGAAAGGTTCCGAGCAAACCGCTCGCGAAACGGCTGCCGATGAATCCGAGCATGAAGTTGAGTGCTCGACGGTCTGGCGGCCAAGCGAACGAGTTGGTCACGACCAGCCCGTCGATCCCACCGGGTTGCCTCGCGGCTGCCACCACCCCGACGACCCCGCCCAGGTCGTGAACAACCAACGTCGATGACTCGACCCGTGCGTGCTCGAGCAGTCCGGTGACGATGGCCGGAAACTCGGCGAGATCGACGTCCGCCGCCTTGCCTCCGCTGAGCCCGGCGCCGGGAAAGTCGAGGGAGATGCACCGGAAGTCCGTGCACAGTTCGGCGATGACATCTCTCCAGACGAAACTCCACATGCCCGCATGCACGAAGACCAGCACCGGACCCGCACCTTCATCGGTGTAGTGAACGGCGAGGGGTTTCTGGCCGCAGCGATGGTGTTCGTACCGGCGCAGGCGGAATGGCCATTGCTCATGAGGCAGCCACGTCGGTCGGTCGAACACGGCGATTGCATCGTTCGTGTGCATCGTGGTCATCAGATTCTCCTGGTGCTGGGATCTGATGTAGAGGACGATTGAGACCTGGCGAGGTGTGACATGGCCACGAAATGTCACGCCTCGATCGCGTTGACCGTCCTGTAGGCATGACGAGCGAAGAATGCGCAGCATGATGAGCGAACTTCCGGATATCGAGGCTCTGTGGTTCGCCCATCGTCGCCGCCTGCTCGACATCGGCTACCGGATGCTGGGCAGTCTCACCGACGCCGAGGACGTCACCGCCGAGGCCTACACCCGCCTGATCGCAGCCGATATCGACACGATCGATGACGTGGCCGGCTGGCTCATCACGGTTACCGGCCGGCTCTGCGTCGATCGGCTCCGATCGCACGAATCGAGCCGGCGGGCCTACGTGGGACCTTGGCTACCGGAACCAATTCTCAACCGCTCCGCCTCGGCCGGTTCGGACCCGGCGGAACGCATCACGCTGGACGACTCCGTTCGGATGGCCCTGCTCGTCGTGCTCGAACGCCTGTCGCCGGCCGAGCGAACATCATTTGTGCTCCACGACCTCTTCGGCCTGACGTTCGAAGAAGTCGGCGAGATCGTCGGCCGCTCCCCCGCGGCGTGTCGCCAACTCGCCAGCCGCGCCCGGCGACGCATTCGAACAGACCCAGAAACACCGCGCGGCAGCGTCGACCGAGCCGAACTCGACGAAGTCGCGCAGCGATTCGCCGCCGCATGTCGAGCCGGGGCGATCGAAGCCCTGCTCCACGTTCTCGACCCGAACGTTGTCGGCGATTTCGACTCCGGCGGAAAGATACCGGGAGCACCGAAGCGAGCCCTCGTGGGCTCGGACCATGTCGCCAAGGTTCTGATCCACGCCTTCGCCGACCCGAGCCTCAGCGTCAGCTTCACGGTCGAGGACATCAATGGAGAGCCTGGTGTCGTCGCCCGAGTGCACGGGACGGTCGCGGCAGTCATCGCGATCGGCGTACGAAATGGCCATGTCGATCTCATCCACGCAATCGGCAACCCTGAGAAACTGGCCCGCCAGAAGCGTCGACGGCCGGTGCACCGCCTTGCCCGGGACCCCGGGGCCGAGGGGGAACGCATCGGCTCCATCGCACAGTGGCTCGCGATCGTGGCGCAAATTCGATCGAGGATCGACAGCACGAGATGCCAGCATTGCGACTGAGCTGGAGATGAGACATGAAGGTTGATGGCGACACCCGTCCGCGCGGCGACCACGCCGGCGACCACGACTTGGGCATCCTCGTCGACGCCATCGCCGCCGACGTGAGGTTCTCCGGCGTGGTCCGAGTCGATCGTGGCGGGTCCACCGTGTTGGATCGCGGCTACGGCCTGGGAAATCGCGCCCACGGGATCACCAACCAGGTCGACATGCGGTACGCAATCGCCAGCGGATCGAAGAC
Organism: uncultured Actinomycetes bacterium; assembly: GCA_963754705.1. Lineage (GTDB taxonomy): Bacteria > Actinomycetota > Acidimicrobiia > Acidimicrobiales > Ilumatobacteraceae > JAWKHV01. The sequence continues at coordinate 183,637 of CAVWGZ010000005.1, forward strand.
CCTGACGGCGTTGGTCGTGATGAGTCTGGTGGAATCCGGTGAACTGAATCTGCACACGCCGGCGCGGTCTGTGCTCGGCGGCGACCTGCCGTTGATCGATGATCGGGTGAGCGTCGAAGATCTCCTCGCCCACCGTTCCGGGATCGGCGACTACCTCGACGAGGACGAAGTCGACGACAGCAACGACTACGTGCTCACGGTGCCGGTTCACCAGCTCGTCACCACTGAGCAGTTCCTGAGCGTCTTGGGTGGCCATCCGATGAAGCACGCTCCCGGCGAGCGCTTCACCTATTGCAACGGCGGTTACGTCGTTCTGGCACTGCTTGCCGAACGTGCGTCGGGAGTTGCGTTCCACGACCTCGTCGAGCAACGAGTGTGCCGGCCCGCCGAGATGAACCAGACAGCGTTCCTGCGTTCCGACGAGCTACCCGCAAACGCTGCGCTCGGCTATCTCCACGACGACGGCTTGCGAACGAACATCTTGCACCTTCCGGTGCGAGGCAATGGAGACGGTGGGATCTACACAACCGCCGCCGACGTCCACGCCCTGTGGAGCGCTCTGTTTGCCGGGGACATCGTCTCGCTGGAAACCGTGGCGGAGATGACCCGACCGCGCAGCGACATCCCCGACCAGTCGATGCACTACGGGCTCGGCTTCTGGCTCGACGACCTCACCGGCGCCGCACTGCTGATCGGCGGTGATGCCGGAGTCGGCTGTGTCTCCTCCTACCGCCACGACCACCGAATCACCGCCACCGTGATCTGCAATCAGACCCGAGGCGCGTGGCCATTCAGCCAACGTGTCAACCAGCTGCTGGCGGGCGACGAGCAGTCATCGTGACCGATCGCTCGATCCGATGGCGGGTCGATCGAGGTTCGCAGCCGTTCACACCTTCGCCGGGTCGTGGCCGATCACGACGTCTTCGTGGTCGCCCAGCACGAAGCGGTGCAACGCGGCACCGAGCGCCGCACCGATGATCGGTGCCACCCAGAACAGCCACAGCTGACCGAGTTGATCGCTGCCGGCGAAGATCGCCTGGGAGGTCGACCGTGCCGGGTTGACACTGGTGTTGGTGACCGGGATCGAGATCAAGTGGATCAGCGTCAGCGTCAGCCCGATGGCGAGGCCGCCCATCGCGGGCGCCGCCTTCTTGGCGGTCGCACCAAGGATCATCACCAAGAACACGGCGGTCAGGACGATCTCCGCGAGGAGGGCGGCGCCCATGCCGTAGCCGCCTGGTGAGAAGTCGCCGTAGCCGTTCGATGCGAACGCCCCTGGGCCATCGCCGATCTCGAAGCCGTCCTGGCCATTCGCAATGCCCAGGATCGTCGCTGCGGCGAGCACGCCGCCGACGAGCTGCGCCCCGATGTATCCAGCGGCGTTCTTGGGATCGAATCGTCCTGCGACGATCATGCCCACCGTCACGGCTGGATTGAAGTGGCCACCTGAGATGTGTCCGAGTGCATACGCACCGGTCAGCACCGTCAAGCCGAACGCCAAGCTGACGCCGACGAATCCGAGGCCGAGACTCGACCCGTTGCCACCGACGCCGAAGTCAGCAGCCAGCACCGCTGCACCGCAGCCTCCGAGCACCAACCAGAAGGTGCCCACCAGTTCAGCGACGAGTGGCTTGAGCCTGAAGTTCATTCGTTCCCCTTGCCAACGTCCGTGTCTCGGTCCGGCGAGCAGGACGATAGGTCAGGCCCAGGCCCTGGGAACGGAACCTCGCCCCGCGTCGCCCGCGTCGGCCGGTCGTGCTCCGCTGCGAGGCTGTGCCAGCGCTCACCATCGAGATCGCCGAGGGTTCGGCGTCGGCCGGCGATGTCGGGTGGCCTGCAGGTCAGGTTGTTACGGTGGGATGATGGCCGAGTCGGAGCAGCGCCGCCCGCCGTCGGTCGACCGCCTCGCCCGCAGCCTCGCGGGCTGCGGCCTGCCCCATCAGCTGCTCGTCGACATCGCCCGGTCGGCGATCGCCGCCGGCACTCCCGACGCCGCCGCGGACCTCGCCGACGCGGCGGTGCGGCGGCTGCTCCAACCGGTGATCAACGCCACCGGCGTCCTGCTCCACACCAATCTCGGTCGGGCGCCGTTCGCCCACGACCAGCCCGCCGCGGCGAGCAACCTCGAGCTCGATCTGCTCACCGGCAAACGCGGCGATCGTTACGCCGGGGTCGGACCGCTGTTCGCCGCCGGGTGCGGAGCCGAAGCGGCGATGGTCGTCAACAACGGTGCCGCGGCGGTGCTCCTCGCTCTCGCCGCTGTCGCCGCCGGACGCGGCGTGGCGGTGAGCAGAGGTGAGAGCGTCGAGATCGGTGGGGGCTTCCGGATACCCGAGATCGCCGCCCAGTCCGGAGCCCGGCTGGTCGACGTCGGGACGACCAACCGCACCCGCCGCGACGACTTCGCCCGCGCCGTGCACTCCCCCGAGCTCGACGTCGGGTGCATCCTCCGGGTCCACCCGTCGAACTTTCGCGTCGAGGGATTCGCCTCTTCGGTGTCGATCGGCGAGCTCGCCGACCTGCCCGTGCCGATCATCGCCGACATCGGCTCCGGGCTGCTCGACGCACGCTGCCCATGGCTCGACGAGCCTCCACCGCTCTGGCTCGCCGGTGAACCTGCCGCCCGACAGACGCTCGCCGACGGCGCGTCACTGGTGACCTTCTCGACCGACAAGCTGCTCGGTGGCCCGCAGGGAGGCGTGATCGCCGGCTCGGCCGAGCTGATCGAGCGGTGCCGCCGGCATCCGCTGGCGCGGGTGCTCCGGCCAGGGGCGACGATCCTCGGGGCATTGCAGGCGGTGATCCTCGACCATCTCCGCCGCGACGTCCGATCGATCCCGCTGTGGCGGATGGCGACGGTCCCGCCCGACGAGCTCGAGCGCCGAGCGGAGGCGATCGTCCGGACGGCCACCGCCGACCACGACGGCGCCACGCCGCCGGTGGTCGTCCCGACGACATCGATCATCGGCGCCGGTTCGGCACCGGGCGCCGGCCTCGCCTCGTTCGCGGTGGCGATCGACGGCGACCACTCGTCGGCACTCCGCCGGCACACCCCGCCGGTGCTCGCCCGCGTCGAGCGCCACACCACGCTGTGCGACGTTCGGACGGTCGAGCCCAGCTCGGATGCCGAGCTCGCTCGGGCGATCGCTGCGATCGGTCGACGCCGATGACCGTCGTCGCCACCGCCGGCCACGTCGACCACGGCAAGAGCACGCTGATCATCGCCCTCACCGGCACCGATCCGGACCGCCTCGCCGAGGAGCAGGCGCGCGGGCTGACGATCGACATCGGTTTCGCCCACACGATGTTGGGCGATCGGGAGGTCTCGTTCGTCGATCTGCCCGGACACACCCGGTTCATCAAGAACATGCTCGCCGGCGTCACCGGCTGCGAAGGATGCCTGCTGGTCGTCGCCGCCGACGACGGCTGGAAGCCGCAATCGGAGGAGCATCTGCGGATCCTCGACGTGCTCGGCATCGAGCAGGCGATCGTCGCGTTGACCAAGATCGATCTGGTCGACGAGGCCCGCCGGGCCGAGGTACACGCCGACATCACCCGACGCCTGCGGAGCACGTCGATCAGCGCTGCACCGATCATCGAGGTCGCCGCACCGAGCGGGATCGGGCTCGCCCGACTGCGCGACGAGCTGACCCAGCTCGTCGCCCGGCTCCCCGAGCCGACCCCTGGGCTCGGAGCGCGACTGTGGGTCGATCGCCGGTTCAGCCGCCGAGGTGCCGGGACGATCGTCACCGGGACGCTCGGCGGCGGGCGGATCTCGACCGGCGATCGACTCGTCGCCGAACCCGGCGGCGCGCCGCTGCGCGTCCGCCGGATCCAGATCCACGGCCGCGACCAGCCGTCGATCGGTCCGGGGCAACGCGCCACGCTGAATCTGACGGGCGCCGGGGTCGACGAGATCATCCGCGGCCAGTCGGTGATCGCCGCCGACTGCTGGCATCTGACCGACACCGTCGACTGCTCGCTGACCGTGTTCGACAACCTCGACCATCCGGTCGGCAGGCGCGGCGCCCACCTCGCCTACTTCGGCAGCGGCGAATGGCCCGTGCGCGTCCGCATCATCGGGTCCGGCACGATCGACCCCGGATCGTCGGGCTCGATCCGGCTCTCGTTACCGCACAAGCTGCCGCTGGTCCCCGGCGATCGTTACGTGCTGCGCGACGCCGGCCGGTGGGAGACGGTCGGCGGCGGGCAGGTCCTCGACGTCGATCCGATGCTGTCGCCCTCGCGCGCCCGGCCCGATCGTGACGTTGCCCGCGTCGTCGCCGAGCGCGGCTGGACCCGCGCCGAGGACGTGCGCCGGCTGACCGGGGTCCGGCTCGCTCCGACGGTCGGCGAGTGGGTCGTCGACCCGGCAGCGCAGGCAGCGACGATCGAGTCGGTGGCGAGCCTGGGGCGCGCCGCGATGCCACTCGGCACCGACATCGCGATCCTCGATCGGCACCAGCGCGCCGTGCTCGACGCCGGGCTGGTCCCCGACGCACGGGTGGCCAACGGGCGGCTGCTGATCGGCCCGGCGACCGACGCGCTCGAACACCACCCGTGGGTCCGCGGGTTGGCCGACGAGCTGTTCCAACCACCGCCGCCGGCGGGGCTGAGCACCAACGAGGTCCGGATGCTGGCCCGCAGCGGGCTCGTCGTCGAGCGAGACGGGGTGTACTTCCACCGCGACGCGATCGAGCGTGCCGCGGTCGTCGTCCGGTCGACCTACGCCGGCCCGGAGGGTTTCACCGTCGCCGAGTTGCGCGACACCCTCGCCGCCACCCGCCGAACGGTGCTGCCGCTGCTCGCCGAGCTCGACGCCCGCGGCGTGACGCGTCGCAGCGGCGATCGGCGAGTCGTCGTCGGCTGAGCCGTCGACCTGATCGGCGGGGACTCCAGATGGGTGTGGTCGGGTGCGACCCACGGCAGTCCGGCGGCTCGCCAGGCGAGCACGCCACCGGCCAGGTCGGCGACGTCGGTGAAGCCGATCCTGACGAGATTGGCTGCCGCCAGCGACGAGCTGTAGCCGCTGTTGCAGACCACCACCAACCGCTGGTCGAACGACGTCACCGCCGGGTGGACATAGCCGTTGGACGGATCGAGATGCCATTCGATCAGCGTCCGCGGTACGTGGATCGAGCCGGCGATCACGCCGAAACGGCTCCTGTCGGTCGGCGTCCGCGAGTCGATCACCGTCGTGCCGTCCCCGACGGCCAGCCGGCCGAAGAGCTCCTCGGGAGTCACCCGACGGATCGTCGACCTCGCCTCGAACACCAGGTCGTGCACGGTCGTCCGGTCACCGCGGGCGAAACAGGCAACCGTACGCCCCTCGAACAGCGCATCGCCCAACGGCCGCAGGTCGGCTGCGCCGTGCCCCTGGGCGAGGAACCATCGTCGATCCACCTCGACGAGCAGGAGCTGGCCGGCGGGTGCGAGATGCTGGATCGCGGTGTGGGCGACCGCTCGACGGATCCCGTCGTCGCCGACGAGCGCATCCGGACCGACGACGATCACGTCGAATCGATCGGCGAGCTGGGCGGTGTGCAGCGCACTGCCGCGCAGCACGGTGGTCGTCGTCGCAGACCACCGCAACGACTCGGCGAGCGATCCCGCATCGTCACCGAGCTGGAGGACGTTCACCGGCCGGCCGGACGACTCGGAGCAGCCCGTCGCCAGGATCGACGACAGCTCCATGCCCGACCATCGTAGAACGCGAGCGCGAACGAGGATCTCACGATCCTCGAAACGTTCGCCAAACGGTGCGGAGCTGGTCATTCGATCTGGAAGGCTGCGCCGATGATGCGCGTCGGACAGCTCGAGGATCGACTGCGCGGTCCGGCGATCGGCTCGGTGCGAATCCTCGCCGGCCTGCTGTGGCTCGCCAATCTGCATTGGAAGGTGCCCACCGATTTCGGTGAGTCCTCCGGGGGCGGGCTGTACAAGTACGTCGCCGCCGGCGCCGACAACGCGCCGCTCGCGCCGTTCAGGTGGGCGCTGCGCGAGCTGGTGCTGCCGAACTTCACCCTCTTCGGATGGTTCACCCTGATCAGCGAGACGGCGGTCGCCGCCTGCCTCTTGATCGGCTACCGCGCCCGGCTGGTCGCCCTGATCGGAGCGGCGATGGCGATCCCGATCGGCCTGACGGTGATCTACTACCCGCGAGCCGACGAATGGTCCTGGTCGTACTTGTTGATGATCGGCCTTCATCTGCTGCTCTGGGCGGCAGCGAGCGATGAACACCTCGCCGTCGACGGCGTGCTCGGTCGACCGCCGAAGCGGGCGAACGACGCGCTGCGGACGATCGGCATCGTCGCCGTCGTGATCGGGATCGCCGGGTTGTTCGTCGCCCGTTCGGTGGACTTCGTCGGCGACTCGGTCGCCCTGCTCGGCAGCGATGCGGGGTTCGTCGTCGACGACACGGTGACCCGCCGGTGGGAGTTGAAGCTGCTCTGGTTCAACCCGTCGTGGGCGCTGTTGACGATCGCCTTCGGAGCGCTGCTGATCGTCGGAGTCCGGTACCGGGCGGCCGCGATCGCCGCAGTCGTCGGCTTCGCTGCACTGGCGGTGGCGGCGGCGATCGTCCAAACCTTCGACTATGTCCGCGACGACGGGTCGGTGCAGCGGATCTCGACCGGCTCGAACGTCGCCGTGTGGGGAGGGATCGCGCTGGCTGCGGGCGTGATCGGCCGCCACGCGAGCGGTTCATCCGACGACGAGCGGGTGGGACCGACCGGCCCCACGTGAACCTACGTTCAACGGATCCCGAGGGTCACGTCGTTGCCGTCGGGGATCCCCTGGACCGCAGCCAGGAGGGCGTTGGCCGGCACCGAGAGCGGCAGGATCGTCCGGGTCAGGAGCAGGTCGGTGTCCAGCCGGCCGTTGCGCACCGTTGGCCCGAAGCTCCCCCAGAACGCGCCGTCGGCGGTGATGCACAGTTCGCTCGGGATGTCCTGCGCCCGGGCATCGAGCCCCAGGCCCCGCTCGTCGGCGCGTCCGCGACGAACGATCGGTCTGACGATGTGGTCCTCCGCGACGACGCCGAGCGAGGCCACCAGCGTGCGCAGCGGGTCGAGCTTCGGGCTGTCCAAGGCGCCGGCGGTGGTCGTCGCGATCCGCACTCGGACGCCGAGTGCGACCAGCCGCGGCACGGCGTCGACGACCTTGGCGAAGTTGTCCGGACCGCGGGCCATGTCGTTGACGTCCGCCCGGTGTGAATCGAGCGAGATCTGCACCGCGATCTCCGGGTGGGCGAGGGGGACGGCGCGCTCGATCCGATCGCCGACGAACAGCGTCCCGTTGGTCAGCAGTACCAGTGGGAGATGCCGAGCCATCTCGACCGCCGCCTCCGGGAGCCACGGCTCCAACAGCGGTTCGCCGCCGGTCACGCCGAGGCCGTTGAACCCGAGCTGCTTGGCTTGCTCGGCCACCGCGATCATCTGCTCGGCGCTGAGCTGGCGGCGTTCGCTGCGCGGTGAGGACTCGGTCAGGCAGTACGAGCAGCTCAGATTGCAGTGGTAGTTCGAGTACAGCCAGACCCTGCCGGGCAGCAGCCCGCTGAGCACGGCGTCGGCGATCGCCCCCTGCGTCGCCAGCTGCTCGCTCATCCGCCGCCGGCCCGATCGGCGGCGCCGAGCGCGTCGGGGGGCGCCGGGAGCTGCATCGCGGTGGCGAAGCGGTTGAGGAACATCGTCGCCCCGACGGTGACCGTGACCTCGACCAGGGCGTGTTCGCTCCAGCTCGCCCGGGCCAGCTGCCAGATCTCGTCGGCGATCGCGCCGGTGCCACCGGCAAGGGCGTCGATCCAGCCGATCAAGGCCCGTTCCGAGTCGAGCGGGAATGCGTCCTCGATCGCCTGCGCACCGCGCAGCGCGCTGACCTCGGCGACGCTCAGACCGACCTCCAAGGCCACACCCGTGTGGGCGCTGATGCAGTAGCGGCAGTCCTGCAGGGCCGAGGTCCGCAAGATCGCGATCTCCTTCGCCCGCAGTCCCAGCGCACCGGCTCCGAGGGCGGGTCCGATGAATCCCAGCGCCGGAGCGAGCAGCTCGGGCACGTTGGCCAGCGCGCCGACGATCGGGCCGGGATCGCCGTCGGAGAACAGGTGCCGGACACTGATCGGCGCAGTGGAAAGATCGAGCAGGTCCACACGCGACATGGGCACCATCATGATCGGTCGACAGCACCGGGCAGAACGCCCGACAGAAAGTTCACCGATTGTTGAGCACTCGCGGTCGGCACGCTCGCTGCCGTCCGGCTCGGCGATCCGATCGACGGCCGGGTCAAACGCCGATCAGCCGGGCAGCGGTGAGGAACCCGGTGTGGGCGACCATCCGGTGGTCGGGGCGGACCGCCTGGCCTTCGATGTGCCACCCGCGGTGGAGCACCTCGATCGTCCGCTGCCCGCTCCACAGCGGGGTCGCCAACGCGTCGCGGACACGGGCGGCCTGGGTGATGCTCGGGGTGTAGGCGACGAGGATCCCGCCCTTGCGCATCACCTGCTGGGCATGGGGGACGACCCGCCAGGGCTCGGGGAGATCGAGCACCACCCGGTCGATCCGTTCGGCGTCGATCCCCTCGTAGCAGTCGCGCAGCTCGACGTGGTAGCGCTCGAGGGCGGCGGTGCCGAGGAACTCGCGGACGTTGGTCACCGCCCGGTTGAGGAAGTCCTCGCGCAGTTCGTAGCCGACGATCTCGGCGCCCCAACGGAGCATCGTCATCGACAGCGCACCGGAGCCGATCCCCGACTCGAGCACGCGCACGCCCGGTCCGATGTCGGCGAGCATGCAGATCGGGGCGAGGTCCTTCGGGTAGATCACCTGCGCGCCGCGGGGCATCTCGAGCACGAAGTCCTCGATCGTCGGACGCAGCACGAGGTACTTGGCGTTGCGTGTCGAGCGGACCTCGAACGCCTCGCCCTTACCGAGGAACTCGGCGTGAGGGACGAATCCGGCGTGGGTGTGGAACTCGCCTCCCTCTTTCAGCGTGACCAGGTAGCGGCGCTGCTTGTTGTCGAGCAGGAGCACCCGCTCGCCGTAGGCGAAGCCTCCGTCGGACGATGTGATCGTCGCCGGCTCGTCCGGCGCGCCGTCCACCGGGTTCGGCGTGACGTCGCCGAGGTCGTCGTGTTCGGTCATCGGCGACGCTTTCCTCCGGGGCGGCCGGCGCGGGCGAGGAGCTCGACCGGCACCGGTTGATGGGCAGCCGACTTCTCGACCAGACGACAGAACGCGCAGACCTCGCCGGGAGTCGGTGATCCGCAGCGCTCGCACGGATGGAGGTCGTCGGCCCCGCTGGCGGAAGCGGCGGCGAGCAGCGGGCTCATCTTCTCCAGGAAGTTGAGATAGAACGCAGCCTTGCTCCCCGGGGACTGGGCCTCCATCGTGTTGAGCACATCCTTGTACCCGAGGTGCTTGTTGCCGACGCTCATCGGGCACTCCTCGACCAGGTAGTCGATCCCGCGCACGACGCACCAGGCGGCGGTCTCGCGTTCGGTCAGGCGGACGAGCGGCTTGACCTTCTTCGGGAACCCGTTACCGCCGGGCAGCGCCGGCAATTGACGGGCGAGGTACTCGACCTCCCACCGCAGCGTGTTGCCGAGCAGCACGGCGGCCTCGTCGTCGAGGTTGTGGCCGGTGACGACGACGTCGTAGTTCCCCTCGCGGGCGGCTGCGTCGAACAGGTGGCGCTTGGACATCCCGCAGGCCGAGCACGGCGCCCGGCGGGTGGCGGCAGCTGCGGTCGGCACGTCGTAGCCGAGATCGTCGCGCAGCTTGATCACTCGCAGCTGGAGCCCGCGGGAGGTGGCGAAGTCCTCGGCGTAGCGCTGCGATTCGTCGCTGTAGTCACCGATCCCGAGGCCGAGGTAGAGCCCGTCGGCCTGGTAGCCGAGCTCGAGCAACAGATCCCAGACGGCGAGGCTGTCCTTACCGCCGGAGACGGCGACGAGGATCCGATCGTCGTGTCGGAGCATGTCGTGATCCTTGATCGCCTTGACCACCTGCCGCCGGCAGAGCTCGAGGAAATGCTCGGCGCAGAAGTTGGCGTTGTGGCGCGGCAGGTCGATGATCGCCGGCCCGCGGCAGACCCGGCACTTCATCCCGACCCTCCGGAGATCACCGGGCGGATCTCGATCGTGTCGGTCTCGGCGAGCAGCTCGTCGCCCGGGACGAGCGTGCCGTTGCGGATCACCAGGTGCGACTCGCGGTTGAGTCCGAGCTCGGCGAGCAGCGCGTGGACACGGCGGGTGCCGTCGAGCTCGAGTTCTCGCTTCGGATTGCGCAACACGACGATCATCAGCCGACCATTCTGGCGGCGAGCGGCACGATGCGGAACTACCCGACCCGCTCGGTGCGCCTGGGCTGCTTCGCCGGCTTGGCCCGGCGGGCACGCTTGGCGGCCTTGCGCTGCTTGCGCGTCGGCGGCGCGATCGCCCGGATCGTGACGAACTGACCGGGCTCGAGCACCTCGGTGGCGGCGAGTTCTTCCGACCGGCCGAGGGTCGATCGCAACGTCCGCCCGCCGTAGAACAGCGCGCCGAGGATCAGCCAGCCACGGCTCCCGCCGAGCAGACCCTTGTACAGACCGTTGCGCCGGATCAGTACCGACGCAGAGAGCACCCGCGACCGGCGGCGTCGAGCCACTGCTCAGACCCGGCGAATCTCGACGATGGTCGTCTTCTTCTTGCCGCTGCGCTTACCGAGGGCGAAGACGAGGAACAGGATCACGAGCCCGGCGATCGCCCCGGCGATCGCGATCGTCTGCTTCTTGTCGGCGACCGAGCCCTCGACCCCGCTCTGCAATGCGGCGAACTTCGCCTCCAGCTGATCGCGGGTGACCTTCGTCTTGGTCATCGGCGAGACTCCTTCTGCAGCGTCTTCTTGTTCATCCGGGTGACGACGACGGCGGTGACGACCAGCAATGCCGCCAAGGTGATCACGTACGGCAGGATCGCCTTGGCGCCGTCGAAGGTGTCGGCCGCCTCCGTCTGGAGCAGGCGCAGGACGCCGAGGACGACGAAGAACAGCCCGATTCCCCAGGCGATCGCGCCGCCGATCCCTGCGCCCAGCCAACGCCCGATGCCCTTCAGCGGTCCGAGTGTCTCCTGGCGGACGTAGGTCTTGACGAGCTCGACCACCTCGCCGATGTGGGTCTCGTTGGAGTGGACGCGTTCGGGCACGGAGATAGTTCTTAGCAGGTCGGCAACTGTCGCCCTACGAATCGCTCAGTCGCGCGTGGAGTGAGAGCTGCGCATCGGCGACCAGTTCGGCGAGCAGTTCGAGCCGTCGCGCCGGCCCCGGCGCGGCGAGCAGCGCCTGCCGATCGGCGGGACCGAGCGGGGCGAGCTGGCTGAGGTGGTAGGAGGCGAGCACCGGAGCGGTGGCGATCTCGTCGGTGGTCGATGCGCTGGTGTCGCCGAGCTCGACGGCGAGCGCAGCTGCGCGCCGCACCACCGGTTCGAGGGCGGCGATCGTCGCCTCCAGCTCGCCCTCGCCGACGTCGTCGAGCTCGTCAGGCCACTCCTCGATCTCCGCCTTCGGGTAGGGGTCGTCGTCGAGCCAGGTCTCGACCCGGATCCGGCGCGTCCCGACGCAGGTCATCGCATAGCGGTCGCCGGGGAGCTGGGCGAGCTGGACGATCCGGGCGACGGTCCCGAGCGTCGTGCGCACCTCGCCGCCGCCGACCTCCCGGCCGCGCTCGATCAGGACGACGCCGAACTCCGGTTCGTTGCTCAGGCAGTGGGCGACGAGCTCGCGGTAGCGCGGTTCGAACACGTGCAGCGGTAGCACTGCGCCGGGCAACAGCACGCTCCCGAGGGGGAACATCGGGATCGTCGGCATGGCCGCCACGCTACGCCCCGGGAGCCAACTGCTCGGCGGTAGGGATCGGCGGCACCCGGCCGAGCGCATCGGCGAGCCGCGCCCAGGCCTCGTCGGCCCGAGCGGCGGCACCGGCGCCGTTGAGGATCAGGCTGAAGGTCAGCGTGTGCTCACCGGGAACGAACCCGGACAGGGCGCGGGCGCCGGTGAGGGTGCCGGTCTTGCCCCGCAGGACGTCCTCGAGCTCGGTGGCGAGGAAGGCGTCGCGCAGTGTGCCGCTCCGCCCGGCGATCGCCAAGCCGTCGAACACGGGTCCGGCCGCGCCGCTTCGTTCGAGCACCTCGGTCACCGTCGAGCACCGCAGACGATTGCGGTTGGCCAACCCCGAGCCGTCGAACAGCTCGACCCCGTCGAGCGGGATCCCCCACTCGCCGAGCACGTCGGCGACCACCGACAGCCCCGCAGCGGTCGTCCCCTCCAGCCGACGGACGAGCCCGATCTCCTTCAACAGCAACTCGGCGGTGTTGTCGTCGCTGGTGGTGAGCATCTCGGCGAGCACTGCCGGCAGTTCGATCGAGGCCTCGGCGATCGTCGGCAGGTCGGCGGGTGCCGTCCCCCCGCCGGCGCCGCCGCCGACGGCGATCCCGTTTGCTTCGAGCACGGCGAGGAGGTGCTCGGCCGCACCCGCAGCCGGGTCACCCGACGGCACGTCGGCTTCGGCATCCGGATAGCCGTCGTTGACCAGCGCCGCGGAGAACGGCCCCGCCTCCTCGCGGGCGATCCCGTCCTGCCACACGTCGAGATAGCGGACCGTGTCGTAGCGTGACTCGTCGGCGACGACACCGCCGGTGATCCTGGTGACACCCGCGTCGCGCAACTGGCGGGCGAGCCCGTCGAGCGACGTGTACGGCGACTGGGGGAATCTGGCCACTGCGGGATAGCCGGCGAAGTCGTCGGTCGCCAGTGTTGCATCGCCTCCGCCGACGAGGAACAGGTCACCGTCGATCACCGAACCGTTGCGGAGCCCGGCGAGGCGGGTCGTCAGCCGGTGATCGGCGCCGAGGACCTCGAGCGCGACGGCGGCGGTGACCAACTTCAGATTGCTCGCCGGTATCACCGGCGAGTCGTCACCGACGGTGAGCAGCCGGGTGCCGTCGAGGTCGGCGACGAAGCAGGCCTCAGGCGCGCCCGGTTCGATCACCGTCGCCAGCGCGTTGCGGTAGAGCCGGCGCCCGGTCTCGACGGCGAGCACCTGCGGGGTGCGGCGCAGCGAGAGCAGCGCCGCCTGCGGCGCGGGCGAGCCATCGTCGAGCGGGACGTCGGCTGCGACACCGACGTTGCGGTCTGCGCGCTGATCGGACTGGAGGTAGAGGCCGCCGAGGGCGATCGTCGGGACGAGCCCGACGACGGCCAGTCCGGCGACCGACCAGCGGCTCAGCGGTGCCCCCGGGTACGGCGGAACTCGGCGTAGCGATACAGGTGGCCGAGGGCGGTGACGGCTCGGTTGCCGCTCGGGTAGCAGAGCCGTCCGGTGGCCCGGACCGTTGCCGGACCGGCATTGCCCGGATCGGCCGTCGCCAGTTCGGTGGCGGTGAGGATCGGTTTGCCGGTCGCCCTCGAGATCTCGTCGGCCGCTTCGGCGAAGCGGGCGTCCTGACGCTCGTGATACGCGACGATCCGTTCCAGTCCGTGATCGGGGTAGAACGGGCCCTCGCGCATCAGCCGTGCCTGGTTCGACTGGATCCCGATCCCGAGATAGATCACCGCGTCGACCGACGGGTGACCGGCGACGATCTGGAGCACGTCGGGGATCGTGTCACGGGTCTCGCCACCGGCGCAGTCGACCGGGTTGTTCCGGCTCCATCGCGGCGGCAGCTTGCGGTCGATCTCGGCGAGCAGCTCGGCGGGTAGCTCCAACAAGCGCAACCGGCCGTCGCGGACGATCGCATCGGCGGTGATCACTCCCCATCCGCCGACGGTCGTGACGACGACGACGTTCGGTCCACCGGGCAGCGGCTGGGTGGCGAAGGTCGCCGCCGCCTCGAACGCCTCCTCGACGTTCGCCGCCCGCGTCAGACCGGCCTTGCGGCACGCACCGTCGAAGATCTTGTCGTTCGCCGCCAACGCCCCGGTGTGACTCGCCGCAGCACGCGCCCCGCCGGCGGTCGCCCCGCCCTTGAGCAGCACCAACGGCTTGCGCTCGGCCACCTCGGCGCAGCGGGCGAGCAACGAGCGCCCGTCGACGATCCCCTCGACGTAGGCCAGCGCGACCGTCGTCGCCTCGTCGGTCGCGTACCACTCGAGATAATCGGCGACGCCGACCGCGGCGGCGTTGCCGGCGCTGACGGCGCGGCTGACGCCGACCCCCGACGCCCGGGCGAGATTCTGGAACGACGACACGAAATTGCCGCTCTGGCTGGCGATCCCGATCCCTCCCGGCGGCGGGACGGGGGCGACGATCTGGGCGCAGAGCTTGGCCGGGGTCGAGACCACCCCCTGACCGTTGGGACCGGCGAGCAGCATCCCGAGCTCGTCGGCCAAGGCGACCAACGCAGCCTCCGCCTGTCTGCCCTCCTCCCCCGCTTCGCCGTACCCGGCCGAAGTGATGAACGCAGCACCGATCCCCTTCGCCGCGCACGCCCGCAACAACGCCGGGTTGACCGACGCCGGCGTGCAGACGAACACCAGATCCGCAGCACCGTCGGGGAGCTCGGCGACATCGGCGACGGTCCGCACGCCGAGCACCTCCTCCCCGGCGAGGTTCGTCCCGAACACCGCCCCGCCGTAGCCGGCGGCGAGCAGGTTGTGGATCGAGACGAACCCGAACTTGCCCGGATGCGACGACGCCCCGGCGACGACCACCCCCTTCGGCTCGAACAACGCCCGGAACTGCGCGTCGCTCGGGCGTGGCCGGATCGGTGTCCCGTCGAGTCGGTCCGGCTCGCCCAGCTCGACCAGCGCATCGACCGCCACCGGGCGACCTTCGGGCGTCACGATCAGCGGATTGAGATCGACCGACACCAACGCCGGCGTCGCCACCGCCGCATCCGACAGCGCGGTCAACGTCGCCGCCAACGAGACCCGATCGACCGCCGCCTCACCGCGCAACGGGCCGAGCAAGGCCTGCGTCGCCAACGAGTCGATCATCTCCGCCGCATCCAGCGCATCGATCGGCACCGGCCGGAACACGACATCGGCGATCGCCTCCGCCAACACCCCACCGACGCCGAGCATCACGTTCATCCCGAACTGCGGATCGCGGACCAACCCGGCGATCAACTCCCGATGACCGGACACCATCGGCGCGATCAGCACCCCGACCTCGCCGTCGTCCGGTCGGGCGAGCTCGAGCAGCTCCTCCGCAGCAGCCGACACGGCCTCGGCGCTGTTCAACCGCAAACGAACCAGACCACGCTCGGTCTTGTGCGCGATCGCGTCGCCGCACAACTTGGCGACCACCGGGAACCCGATCTCACCGCGCGGCCCGCACCGCTTCCCCGGCGCTCGCCACCACCCGCTCGGCGGCGATCGGGACGCCGAACGAGGCGAGCATCGACTTCGAATCGGCTTCCGACAGCGTTCGTGAGGTCCCGGTCACGTCGGGCGACGCTAATGGGGTGCGACCCCCGGCGGGCCGCTCGGTAACGTGAGCCGCTCGATGAGCGGCCGCACCGATCTGCGCGAGATCCTCGAATCGTTGGAAGTGATCCGTCGCCCGGGCGAGTTCGGGTACGCCTCGATTCCCGCCGGCGATCCGCTGCCGGAGATCTCCTTCGAGGCGTTGGTCGTCGAGGACGAGGGCACCACGATCGTCGCCCGCACCGCCGAGCTGCGCAGCGCCGGACTGTCGCCGGTGTTCGAGGCCGCCTGGCTGACGATCGAGGCGCACACCGCACTCGAGGCGATCGGGCTCACCGCCGTGCTCGCGGCGCGGTTGACCGAAGCGGGGATCCCGGCGAACGTCGTCGCCGGCGCATACCACGACCATCTGCTGGTCCCCGTCGACGACGCCACGCGGGCGATCGCTGCACTACTCGGGCAGCAGCGCCGCCCGGAACAGTGAGATGACGTGCTCCAGACGCGCCTGGAGCGCTCCGGGCGCGAGCGGGTCCCGGTCGATCAGGCCGCCGAGGAACGGTGCGTCGGAGAAATAGCTCAGCAGCGCTCCGTAGCCGCTGATCACGAGTTGGACCGGGTCCTGGCGGCGGAGGTTGCCGGCGGCCATCTCGCCCTCGAAATAGCTGACCGCCCGATCGAACATCGGCCGGAGCACGGCGGGCAGGTCGACGCCGACATGAGCCCCGCCGTCGATCGCCTCCCGTCGGATCAACCGGACGTAGTCCTGGTTCTGTTCGAAGAAGCGGAATCCGGCGGCGAGCACCTGTTCGATCTTCGGCCAACCGCGCAGCCCACTGGCGATCGTCGCCGCCTCGACCCGTTCGAACCAGTCCGACATCACCCGCTCGAACACCTCGACGTACAGCGCATCTTTCGACGGGAAGTGGTACAGCAGGCTCGGGCGGCGGATCCCGACCCCGGCGGCGATGTCGTTCAGCGACGTCCCCTCGTACCCGCCGGCGGCGAAGCAGTGCACTGCCTCGTTGATGATCAGTTCGCGGGTCGACGCCGGACCATGCTGCGGAACTGCCGGCGGATCTGGCATCGACGCGTGACACTACTGCCACCAGATTGCCTACTGACAAGTAGGTAGGTGGTGCTAGCGTTGGTCTCCGTGCTGACCACCGTGCTCACCGGGCTCGTCGCCGGCTTCGCCGTGACGATGCTGTCCAACTTCGCCACGACGATCTTCCTTCACCGGGCGCTGGCGCACAAGGCGCTGAGCATGCGCGCACCATTGCCGCGTCGCGTTCCGGATCTTCGTCTGGGTCGCGACCGGGATCCGGCCTCGCCAGTGGGCTGCGGTGCACCGCAAACACCACGCCTACACCGACGTCGAAGGCGACCCGCACTCCCCGGTGCTGCTCGGCTGGCTGAACGTGCAGATCCGCAACGTCGCGCTCTACCGCCAGGAAGCCGGCAACGACGAGACCGTCCGCAAGTACGCCAAGGATCTCCCTGCCGACCGCTGGGACCGGGTCCTGTTCGACCACGCCCTGCTCGGTCTCGGCATCGGGATCGCGATGCTGGTGGCCGTGTTCGGCCCGTGGGCCGGGGTGATCGCAGCCCTCGTCCACGTCAACCTCTACCTGGCGACGAGCGCCGCGGTGAACGCGATGGGTCACCACTTCGGCCGCCGTCCGTACGACGACTGCTCGGCGACCAACCTCCAGTGGCTCGCCTGGCTGACCGCCGGCGAGGGACTGCACAACAATCACCATGCCGCCCCGACCTCTGCGCGGCTGTCCCACCGACGCTGGGAGTTCGATCCGGGTTGGTGGGCGATCGTCGCCTTTCGCCGGCTCGGGCTGGTCAAGGTCCGGCTGAACGAGGTCGTGTTCCGCTCCTCGTCGAGAGCGTCGGCGAAGTCCGCCGCCTGAGCGTCCCGGCGGGAACGACCGCCCCGGCCCGCGGCCGTTAGCGTTCTCGGGATGCAGATCGTCTCGGCGCTGTTCACGGAGAATTTCAACCTGCGTCAGGCGCCCGGGCCGTCGACCCGGATCGACCTCACCGGTGTGTTCTTCTCGATCGCCGCCCCGTCGCCGGTCCCGGTCAGCCTCGACCCGCATCTGATCGCGCTGATCTACTGCTCGACCGACGAGCCGGGCAACGGCGTGTTCGAGGTCGTGTTCCGTCGCGGCGCCTCCGAGGACGACGAGCAGATCGCCCGCAACGTCAATCCGTTCACCGTCGAGCCGGGCAAGTTCACCTATCGGTTGGTCCGTGGCGAACTCGAGTTCAGCGAGTACGGCCAGATCTTCGCCCACTGCCGGATCGACCGCGGACCGTGGCACCTGGTGCCGTTGACGTTGCTCCCCCCGGCGTGAGATGAGCCGGTTCGCCGCCGCCGTCTCCCGCCACGCAGATCCGCGGGTCGCGGTCGGCGAAGCGGCGGGCGAGCTGCTCGAGCGGCTCGGAGCGACGCCGAGCCTGCTGACCGTGTTCTTCACCGGCGCGCATCTGCGGGCCGCCGGCCAGATCGCGGCTGCGCTGGAGGTCCTGATCCGTCCGCAGACGATGATCGGGGCGAGCGCCTCGGCGGTGCTCGGCAACGGCGAGGGCATCGAGGGTGGTCCCGGACTGGCGCTGTGGGCAGCGGAACTGGACGGCGAGGTGCGACCGTTCCACCTCGAGGTCGAGCCCGTCGGCGACGCCTACCGCATCTCCGGACTGCGCGCCGAGGACCTCGCCGTCCAGCGCACGATGTTGCTCCTCGCCGATCCGTTCAGCTTCCCGGCGAGCGAGCTGATCGCCGGGCTGGCGGACGACCATCCCCGCCTGGGGGTGATCGGAGGGCTCGCGTCGGCCGCCGGTTCGCCGGGGGCAAACCGACTGCTCAATGGGACCGAAGTGGTCGCTTCCGGCGCGGTCGGCGTGCTCCTCGACGAGGCGAGCAGCCCGACCACGGTCGTCTCCCAGGGGTGCCGGCCGATCGGCCGGCCGTACACGGTGACGGCCTCCGAGGGGAACCTGATCGGTCAGCTCGGCGGTCGCCCGGCGTTGGACCGCCTGCTGGCGATCATCGACGGGCTCGATCCGGTCGATCGCGCCCTCGCCGCCGAGGGTCTGCACTGCGGGATCGTCGTCGACGAACACCATCTCGAGTTCGAACGCGGCGACTTCCTCATCCGTGGCGTGCTCGGCGCTGACCGCTCGACCGGTGCGATCGCCGTCGGCGAGATCGTCCCGGTCGGGGCCACCGTCCAGTTCCAGGTCCGTGACGCAGCCACCGCCGGCGACGATCTGCATGCCCTGCTCGGCGATCGAGACGGTCGCGGCGCGTTGGTCTTCACCTGCACCGGGCGAGGCAGCGCGATGTTCGGGCGCGCCGACCACGACGCCGACGCGATCGTCCGAACACCTTCCCGCCGCCCAGGTCGCCGGAATGTTCTGCGGCGGTGAGTTCGGACCGATCGCCGGGCGCAACGCGATCCACACCTTCACCGCCTCGATCGCCCTGTTCCGCTGAGCCCTCCGCGGCTCGCCGAAGCGGTGCGCGGGTAGCCTCGAAGGCGTGCCCCCCTCCATCGATGAGACGTTCGACCAGCAGGCCATCGCCGTGATCCGAGGTCTGGCGATGGACGCCCCGCTGAAGGCCAACAGCGGTCACCAGGGCACCGCGATGGCCCTCGCGCCGCTCGGTCACGTGCTGTTCAGCAGGGTGATGAACTTCGATCCGAAGGACCCGCAGTGGCCGGATCGAGACCGATTCGTGCTGTCCAACGGGCATGCCTCGATCCTCCAGTACGCACTGCTCTACCTCACCGGGTTCGGGTTGGAGATGGACGACCTCCAGGCCTTCCGGCAGTGGGGTTCGATGACTCCCGGACATCCCGAGGCCGAACTGACCGTCGGGGTCGAGGTGACCACCGGGCCGCTCGGCCAGGGGTTCGCCAACGCGGTCGGGATGGCGATCGCCGAGGCCGATCTGCGCAGCCGGTTCGGGCCCGAGGTCACCGACCACCGCACCTTCGTGATCGCCGGCGACGGCTGCATGATGGAAGGTGTCAGCCACGAGGCCGCCTCGCTCGCCGGGCACCTCGGCCTCGGCCGGCTGATTGCGGTCTACGACGACAACCACATCACGATCGACGGCAACACCTCCCTCGCCTACTCCGACGACGTCGTCAAGCGCTTCGAGAGCTACGGCTGGCACGTCGAGCAGCTCGGCGAGGTCGCCGAGGACCTCGACGCGCTCGAGCGCGGGCTGCGGCGGGCGATCGCCGTCGAGGACAAGCCGAGCCTGCTCGTCCTGCGCAGCCACATCGGGTTTCCGTCACCGGACCTGACCGACGATCACACCGCTCACGGCAACCCGTTCACCCCCGAGACGATCGCCCGGACCAAGGCCGTGATCGGCATTCCGGACGAACCGTTCTGGGCGCCGGCTGAGGTCGTCGATACCTACCGCTCGCTGGCCGCGACGCGCGGCGCTGCGGTTCGCGGCGCGTGGGAGGAGCGACTCGCCAACTACCACGGCGATCGCGACGCATGGGCGGCGTGCTGGGCGGACGAGCCGCCGAGCGGATGGGACGCCAAGCTGCCGACGTTCGAGGAGGGCGCCAAGGTCGCCACCCGCCAAGCGGTGCAGCAGGTGTTCGTCGCCGCCGCCGAGCCGCTCGCCGGAATGATCTCCGGTTCGGCCGACCTGACCGGCAACACCGGGACGCTGCTCAAGGGTCAGAGCGTGCTGACCAAGGACAACCCCGGCGGTCGCCAGGTGCACTACGGCGTGCGCGAACACGGGATGGGTGCGGCACTGGTCGGGATGGCCCGCCACGGCGGCGTGCTGCCGATCGGCGGCACCTTCTTCGTCTTCTTCGACTACATGAAGCCGGCGGTCCGCCTCGCGGCACTGAGCGAGGCGCACTGCATCTTCGTCTTCACCCACGACTCGGTCGGCGTCGGCGAGGACGGTCCGACCCACCAGCCGATCGAGCATCTCGCAGCGCTGCGTTCGATTCCGGGGCTGCAGGTGATCAGACCGGCGGATGCCAACGAGACCCGCGAGGCGGTGCGCGCCGCGGTCGAACATCACGGCCCGAGCGCGCTGGTCCTCACCCGCCAGGCCGTTCCGGTGTGCACCGATGGCTCGGCAGTGGAGCGCGGCGCTGCCGTCGTGCGATCCACCGACGGCGACCCGGCGGTCGTCCTGCTGGCGACCGGCAGCGAGGTCCATGTCGCTCTCGGCGCCGCCGAACAGCTGGCGGCGGAGGGTCTCGAGTGCTCGGTGGTCTCGTTCCCCTCCTGGGACCGCTTCGCCGCCCAGGATCTCGGCTACCGCCGAGCGGTGCTGCCCCCCGGCGTGCCGGTGCTGTCGGTCGAAGCCGGTTCGACCTTCGGCTGGGAGCGGTACGCCGACGACTGCATCGGGATCGATCGCTTCGGCGCCAGCGCCCCGGGCAGCGTGGTGCTCGAGCAACTGGGGATCACTGTCGACAACGTCGCCGAGCGCGCCCGAGCGCTGGCCGCGACCAGGAAGGACTGACGATCATGCTCAACCGTCTCCAACGGCTCTCCGCCGAGTTCGGGCAGAGCCCGTGGCTGGACAACCTCAAGCGCGGCTACCTGACCTCCGGCGAGCTGGCCGATCTGGTCGCCGACGGGGTGCGCGGGCTGACCTCCAACCCGACCATCTTCCAGAAGGCGATCCAGGGGTCCCCCGACTACGACGAACAGTTCGGTCGTCTCGCCGCCGAGGGCGTCGGTGAGACCGAGCGCTATTGGGAGTTGGTGCTCGCCGACATCTCCGGTGCGCTCGACGTGTTCGAGGATCTCTACCGCACGAGCGACGGCCAGGACGGGTTCGTCTCGGTCGAGGTCGCACCCGATCTGGCCCACGACACCGACGGCACCTTCGACGCGGCCCGACAGCTGCACACCCGGATCGGGCGCCCGAACGTGCTGATCAAGATCCCGGCTACCGCCGAGGGCGTCGCCGCGATCCGCAAGATGATCAGCGAGGGTCGGAGCGTCAACGTGACGTTGATCTTCTCCCTCGAGCGTTACGAGGAGGTGATCGACGCCTACATCGACGGGCTGGAGGCGTTCGCCGCCGATCCGAACGCCGATCTGTCCCGGGTCGCCAGCGTTGCCAGCTTCTTCATCAGCCGGGTCGACACCGAGGTCGACCGCCGACTCGACGCAATCGGTTCACCCGAGGCGCTGGCCTACAAGGGCACCGTCGCCATCGCCCAGGCCAAGCTCGCATACCAGCTGTTCGGGCGGAAGTTCTCCGGCGACCGGTGGGCGGCGCTCGCCGCCCGCGGCGCTCGGGTCCAACGTCCGCTGTGGGCCTCGACCTCGACCAAGAATCCGGACTATCCGGACACGCTGTACGTCGATCAGCTGATCGGACCGCACACGGTCAACACCTTGCCGGATGCGACGCTCGCTGCGTTCGCCGATCACGGCACGCTCGCCCGCACGATCGACGCCGACGTCGGCACCGCCGAGGCGACGTGGAAGGCGCTCGCCGGGATCGGGGTCGACATGGACGACGTCGCCGACCGGTTGGAGCGCGAGGGCGTCTCCAGTTTCCAGAAGAGCTTCGACGAGCTGATCACCGCCCTCGCCGAGAAATCGGCGAGCTGATTGTGGGGCGAGGGTTGCGTTTCCGCCAACGCACCCCCGCCCGCACACTCATCCGGGGCGAACTTCCGCCGAGTTCGCCCCGTGGGTTCCCGCCCGAAAGGCGGAACGGCTCGGCGCCGAGGGGGCAACGCCGTCACCGTTCGAGCTGTTAACACGCCGGCTTGACGAAGTCATGACGTGACAGCGGCCCAACGATGGGCCTGATGGGCCGTGCGACCCACCGCTCGACGGCGGACCGTAGAGTCGGCGCCGCATGACCGCCGCTCCCGATCAGTGGACCCAGCTCCCCGCCCTGCTCGATTCGATCGCCGCACCGCGCGATCGACGGCTGATCGAAGAGCTGCTGTCGACCACCCTCCAACTCGCCGAGGAGCGGCCGGAGACGCTCAACCTCAAGATCGCCGCTGCCGCGCTGGCAGAGATGCGCGAGGCGTTCGAGATGTTCCAGCCGTACCAGGGGATACCGAAGGTGGCGATCTTCGGCTCGGCGCGGGTGCACGCCGACGATCCGCTCTACGCCCAGGCGCGGGAGGTCGCCGCCGACCTCGCCGCCGAGGGGTACATGGTGATCACCGGCGCCGGTCCGGGGATCATGCAGGCCGCGATGGAGGGCGCCGGCCGGGAACGCTCGATCGGGGTGTCGATCCGCCTACCGTTCGAGCAGGGCGCCAACCCGGTGATCGCCGGTGACCACAAGTACGTGGCGATGAAGTACTTCTTCACCCGCAAGCTGATGTTGATCAAAGAGGCGCGGGCGTTCATCTGCCTCCCGGGTGGATTCGGCACGCTCGACGAGACGTTCGAGTTGCTGACCCTGACCCAGACCGGGAAGGGCACCCCGGCGCCGATCGTCTTCCTCGACACCCCTGGCGACACCTACTGGGCATCGGTCGCCGAGCTGGTCCGCACCCAGCTGGTCCCCCGGCGACTGGTCAACCCGTCGGACCTCGACCTGTTCCTCGTCACCGACTCCTGCGAGCGGGCGGTGCGGGAGATCACCCGCTTCTACGCCAACTACGACTCGCTGCGCTACGTCGGCGACCGGCTGGTCATCCGCCTTCGCCACGAGCCCGATGACGCGCAGCTCGCCGAGCTCAACCAACGCTTCGGCCACCTCTGCGCCTCGGGGACGATCGAACGAACTGCGCCGCTGTCGATCGAGCTGCGCGAGGGCGATGCGGTCGGCCTCGGACGGATCGTGTTCCACTTCGCCAAGCACGGGTTCGGCGATCTGCGGCTGATGATCGATCAGCTCAACCGCTTCGCCCCCGGCTGATCGCCGGTCGAAATCTGGAGATCTGTGCGCACCCGTAGCGCACACTTCTGCAGATTTCGGCTGTCGACGCGTCAGTCGTCGGCGGTGTCGCCACGGCGCAGCAGGTGGACGGCCTTCTCGACGGCGCGGCGGGCCTGGGTGAGTTGCTTCTCCGTCGCGGGACGTCCGGCTGCGGACTTCGTCCGCAGCAGCGCCGCGGAGTTCGTCGATCGCCAGGTCGGCGAGCTCCTCGGCGATCGACTCGAGCCGATCGGCGAGCTCGTCGCGGCGCTCCGCGCTCAGCGGAAGGCCTCGTCGAGCAGATCGACCGGATGGCGGACCGTCAGCCCGGCGGCAGCGAGGTGCATCGCGCAACCGGGGTTGGCACTGGCGACGACGGTCGCCCCGCTCGCCGCCGTCGCACGCCCGATCGATGCCAGCTTGCGTTCGCGGATCTGACCGGCGAGCTCCGGCTGGAGCGCGCTGTAGGCACCGCCTGCGCCGCAGCAGACACCGTCGTCGTCGAGCTCGACCGGCTCGGCGACCAGCCCGAGCAGCGTCCGCACCGGGAGGTGGGCGCGCTGGACGTGGCGGAGGTGGCAGGGGTCCTGGACGATCACCGGACCGAGTCGTCGCGTGGCCACTGGTAGCCGCTCGACGCGCTCGGCGAGCCATTCGTGGATGTCGCGCACTCGGGCTGCGAACGCCTCGCTTTCGGCGGTGCCGAGGAGGTGGCCGTAGTCCTTCAGTTGGGCACCGCAGCCGGCGGAGTTGACCAGCACCGGGGCGTCGCCGGGCATCGCCGCGATCACCTCCTGGGCCAGGCGTCGAGCGTCGTCGAGCAGGCCGGCGTGGACGTGCAGCGCGCCGCAACACGGCGCAGCGTCGGTCACCCGGCTGCTCGCCCCGGCGAGCGCGACCAGGCGCTGGGTCGCCCGGTGGGTGTCGCGCTGCCAAGCGTCCATCACACAGCCGGTGAACAGCCAGACATCGTTGCCGGTCGAGCGCAGCGGTGCGCCACGCCTGAGCGGCAGCCGTCCGAGGCCGAGCCGGGCCGGCACGAGCTTGAGGCGCTGGCCGATCGCCAACAGGCTCGACCCGACGAGCAGCAGCCGATGGTTGCCGAGGACGCGGAATCCGAGGCGCTGCCAGCGCGGCGTGACCCGGTGGGCGGCGGCCAAGGCGGCACGGGTGTCCTCGACGAGATGACCGTACGGCACCCCCGATGGGCAGGCCGGTTCGCAGCCGCGACACTGGACGCAGGTCGAGATGAACGAGACGAAGTCGTCGTCGAGCGGCTGATCGCCGGACTCGACGGCGCGCATCGCCGCTATCCGGCCGCGAGGCGACAGCGCTTCTTCGCCGGTGACCCGGAACGTCGGGCAGTGCGGCAGGCACAAGCCGCAGCCGACGCAGGTCGCCAACTCGTCGGGCTGGAGGTGCAGGCGGCCGTCGTCGAGGAGACCGCGGCGTAACGTCATGCGGCACAGAACCTAGCCTCGCTGACATGACCGCACTCGTCGACATCCCCGCTGCCGTCGCCACGTGCCGCGAAGGGTTCCGTCTCGGGGTGCTGCGCGGCCGTACCGAGCGACGGGCGCAGCTCCGCCAGCTCCGCCGACTGCTCGTCGAACGCGAAGGCGACCTCGCCGCTGCCCTGTTCGAAGATCTCGGCAAGCCGGAGATCGAGGCCTACGGAGCCGAGATCGGGTTGACCGTGACAGAGATCGACCACGCCCTCGACCACCTCGACCAGTGGATGGCGGACGAGAAGATCCGCGTCCCGATCCAACTCCGTCCGGGCAGCGCCCGGGTGGTCCGCCAGCCGAAGGGCGTGGTCGCGATCATCGGTCCGTGGAACTATCCGGTGCAGCTGATCCTCGCCCCGCTGGTCGCTGCGCTGGCAGCCGGCAACACCGCGGTGGTCAAGCCGTCGGAGTTGGCGCCGGCGACCTCGGCCGCGTTGGCGAAGGCGATCCCGGCGTACCTCGACGAACGGGCAGTGCAGGTCGTCACCGGTGGCGTCGAGGAGACCACCGCCCTGCTCACCGAGCGCTTCGACCACATCCTCTACACCGGCAACGCCGACGTCGGCCGGATCGTGCTCGAGGCGGCGGCGAAGCACCTCACACCGGTGACGCTCGAGCTCGGTGGGAAGAGCCCGGCGATCGTCCTCGCCGATGCCGACCTCGACGTCGCCGCACGGCGGATCGCCTGGGGCAAGTTCCTCAACGCCGGGCAGACCTGCATCGCCCCCGACTACGTGTTGGTCGAGGAAGCGGCCGAGGACCGATTCCTCGGGGCATTGCTGCGAGCGACCCACGACTTCTACGGCGACGATCCGGCGACGACGCCCGATTTCGCCCGGATCGTCAACGTCCGCCATCACGATCGGCTGACCGAGCTGCTCGACGCCGGCGGCTACGAGGCGGTGGTCGCCGGCGGGCACGGCGACCGTGAACGCCGCTACTTCCCGCCGACGGTGCTCGCCGGGGTGTCACCGGAGGCAGCGGTGATGCAGCAGGAGATCTTCGGACCGATCCTGCCGGTGCTGACCGTCACCGACGCCGACGCGGCGGTCTCGTTCGTCAACGCCCGCCCGCATCCGTTGGCGCTGTACCTGTTCTCCGGTGACTCGGCGCGCACCGAGCGGATCGTCGAGCGGACGACCTCGGGTGGGGTGGCGATCAACGCCACCATGCTCCACGTCGTCGCTCCGGATCTGCCCTTCGGTGGGATCGGCGCGAGCGGGTCCGGGGCGTATCACGGCGAAGCCGGTTTCCTGACGTTCACCCATCGCAGGTCGGTGCTCGACAAGGCCGTCCGCCCCGACCCACCGGTGCTCTACCCGCCGTACAAGTCGTGGAAGCAGAAGATCCTCCGCCGCTTGCTGTAATACGCCCCGCCCCGCCCCGCCGTCACCGACCCGGGTTCACCGACCCGGGTTCACCGAGCGTTCGGGCAGTTGCGTCGCCCAGAGGGCACGCTTGTGCCCGAACGCTCCGACACAGGGTTGGCGTTCGGGCAGTTGTGTACACCAGAGGGCACGGTTGTGCCCGAACGCTCGTGGACGGTCAGCCGACGGCTGGGGTCGGGGTGAAGCGGATCCGGACCTTGTCGTAGCCTCGGGTGAAGGTCGCCGGGACGATCTGCGGCTCGGTCGGATCGACCAGCTCCCAGTCGGGGATGCGGCGGAGCAGCTCCTCGAACAGGATGCGCAACTCGAGCCGGGCGAGCTGGGCACCGAGGCAGAGATGCGGGCCGAAGCCGAACGCCACGTGGCGGTTCGGCGAGCGGCCGACGTCGAAGCGCTCGGGTTCGGTGAAGACCCGCGGGTCGCGGTTGGCGGACGCGTACATCAGCAGCAGCTCGTCGCCCTCGCGGATCTGTTGGCCGTCGAGCTCGTGGTCCTCGGTGGCGGTGCGGCGCATGTTGAGGATCGGTGAGACCCAGCGGATGAACTCCTCGACCGCGGTGGCGATCAGCCCGGGGTCGTCGATCAGCCGCTGGCGCTGGTCGGGTCGGAGGGCCAGTTCGCGCAGGATCGCGCCGATCACGGTGCGGGTCGTCTCGGCGCCGCCGTCGAGCACGAGCAGCGTCTCGGAGAGGATCTGGGGGATCTCCCACCCCTCGGCATGCGCCCAGATCGACAACAGGTCGTCGCGAGGGTCCTCCTTGCGAGCCATGACGAGCCCGATCGTCGCCGCGGCGAATGCTTCGACCGTCGCCTGCATCTCGGGCCGGTACTCCGGCGGCGAGCCGTCCGGCGAGGTCTGCCCGGCGAGGTACATCGTCTCTTCTGACCACCGGCGGACCTCGGGCCACATCTCGCGCGGGTAGCCGATCAGCTCGGCGATCATCATCGCCGGCAGGCGGGAGGCGATCGCCTCGACCGCCTCGCACTCACCGAGTGGGGTCACCGCGTCGAGGATCTCGGTCACATCGGCGCGTACGTGGTCCTCGTGGTTCCGGATGCCGCTCGGCGTGAAGCGGCGGACGACCAGCGCCCGCTGATCGTGGTGGACCGGGTCGTCGAGATTGATCATCGACCGGTCGTCGCGCTGATCGGTCTTCGGTCGCGACCCCGCCGACGACGTGTACAGCCGAGGGTTGCGCTCGATCGCGACGATGTCCTCATGGCGAGAGATCGCCCAGATCCGCTGCACCGGGTCCCAGAACACGGGCGCCTCGTCGCGCAGCCAGCGATATGCGTCCCACGGCTCGACGTAGAAGCTGGGATCGAGCACGTTGATCGCCGGTACGACGTTTGTCACGGTTTACCTCCGGAAGTCCTGACTGCATCGAACCCGATCCCGTGCGAGCGATGCAACGCGGGCGTACCCCACGTCGACGCTGCGACCAGAGTGACCGGCCCCGCTACGGCAGCGGGCCGAATCGGTTGTCCGGGTCGAGGGCGGCCTTGATCCGACGATGGAGCTGGGCGACGACCGGTGACATCGCCCGCCACGCCGGCGGGCGGGTGTGGTGGACGACGCCGATCCCGATCTCGGCGACGAACGGGGCCTCGCCATCGCGGGCGAGCTCGCGGAGGGTGTCGGGCGGCAGGGACCAGCGGCCGCCGGTGGGCAGCGGCGGCGGGCCGTCGGCCGGCAAGAGTGACGCTCCGGCGGCTTGCTCGGCGACGTCACGGGCATCGCCTTCGAGGCAGACCCAGGTCGACGTGCCGTCCCACAGGATCGAGGCCGGGCGGTAGAGGGCGACGAGCAGGGCGAACGGATCGGTTCCCGGAGCACCGACGAACCAACGCGAGACCGGCGGCAGCGGACGGGTGCGGAGGATCACCTCGCCGATGATCCCGAGCGTCCCCGACGATCCGACCAGCGCCCGGCAGAGGTCGAACCCGGTGACGTTCTTCACCGTCGGCCCGCCGGCGGTGATCAGCTCGCCGGCAGCAGACACGTAGCGGGCCTGGAGCAGGGTCTCGCGCACCGGACCGTGGCCGAGCCGGAAGACGTCGGACCGCCCGGCGGCCAACGCTCCCCCGACCGTCCCCGAGGGAGGCAGGGCGACACCCTGGCGGTGCTCGCCGAGGACGGCGAGGAGCTCGGCCACCGGCGTCCCGGCCCCGCAGCAGACGGTCATCTCGTCCGGCTGGAACCAGTCCAGCCCACGGGGCGCCGAAACCAGCGGCACCCCCTCACGAGCTCCGCCCCGGCTGCCGAGCCCGCTGACGCCCACCGGCCCCTCGCTGCCGACTTCGGCGGCCAGCCCGCTCAGATCCACGCGCCCTCCGGGAGGTGCTGCAACTCCCCGCAGCCGGCCCCGGTCGGCAGCACCTTGCCGGGGTTGGCCAGCCCGGCCGGGTCGAACGCCGAGCGCAGCGCCTCCTGGGCAGCGAGGCTCGGGCCGTCGAACATCTGCGGCATGTAGTCGCGCTTTTCCAGCCCGATCCCGTGCTCCCCGGAGAGCACACCGCCGGCGGCGACGCTGGCGGCGACGATCTCGCCACCCGCTGCGTGGACCCGTTCCCACACCCCCGGCTCCCGCCCGTCGAACACGAGCAGCGGATGGAGATTGCCGTCGCCGGCGTGGAACACGTTCATCACCAGCAGACGATGCCTGGCGGCGATCTCGTAGACCTGGGCCAACACCTCGGTCAGCTTGCGGCGCGGGACGACAGTGTCGTGGAGGTAGTAGTTCGGCTTGATCCGCGCGATCGCGCCGAAGGCCGTCTTGCGGCCCTTCCACAGCAGGGCACGCTCGGCCTCGTCGCGGGCGATCCGGATCGTGCGCGCTCCGTGCGCTCGACCGATCGCGCTCGATCTGCTCGACCTCCACCGTCAAGCGGTGCTGCGGACCGGCGACCTCGACCAGCAGGATCGCCGCTGCGTCGGTCGGCAACCCGGCGTGGACGTACTCCTCCACCGCCCGGGTGCACAGCTGATCCATCATCTCCAGCGCCGCGGGGACCATTCCGGCGGCGATGATCGCCGAGACGGTCGCCGTGCCGTGGGCGACATCGGTGAAGTCGAGCAGCATCGTTCGCACTGCCGGCGGATCCTGGGTCAGGCGGACGCAGATCTTGGTCGCGATCCCGAACATCCCCTCCGAACCGACGAACATCCCGCGCAGGTCGAGCCCGTCCGGCTCCGGCTCCTCGCCACCGAGGAGGGCGACACTGCCGTCCGGGAGGACGACCTCGAGCCCGAGGATGTGCGCACTGGTCACCCCGTCGGCGAGGCAGTGTGGTCCTCCGGAGTTGTTCGCCACGTTGCCGCCGATCGAGCACGACTGCTGGCTCGACGGGTCGGGGGCGAAATGGAGGCCGTGGGCGGCGACCGCCCGGGTCAGGTCGAGGTTGAGCACTCCCGGTTCGACCCACGCCTGCCGGTTGACCGGATCGACGGACAGGATCCGGTTCATCTTGGTCGTGACGATCACGATCGCTGCGTCGAGCGGCGTCGCACCTCCGGCCAGTCCCGTCCCCGAACCGCGAGCGACGAACGGCCGTCCGAAGTGGTTGGCCGCCAGCACGCAGGCGCGAACCTCGGCCGTCGTCGTCGGGAAGCAGACCACACCCGCAGCGCCGTCGATGTTGGAGGCGTCCCGGCGGTACAGGGCGAGCTCCGCTGCACCGACCCGGACCCGCTCCGGGGCGAGTCCCCGGCGGAGCTCGGCGAGCAGCTGATCGTCGACCGTCACGCTCGCACGGTAGCGGCCGCGTCCGGACCGACCGGACGGCGACGACCCCGTCGAGCGGCGTGATCGCGCCCGATCGCGGCGCAGCGACTGCCAACATCGCCAGCACCGCGCCCGAGCGCAGCTGCGGGGACGCCACACTGCCGATCATGGTCGACACCGCACGACGTGAGCGACGCGCTGCGGCGCACGGCTCGGCGGCCGCCTACCGACCGCTCGATCACCTCTACGTGCTCGGCTCGTCGGGAATCTGGGGGGCGTCGTTCGTCCTGATCGCGACCTCGCTCGAACATCACGGCCCCGGCGTGGTCACCTTCCTCCGGATCGCCGTCGGAGCTGCGGCGATGGGGCTCTACCGGCCGGCGCGGCGACCCGTCGACCGTCGTGATCTGCCGCGGGTGCTGCTCCTCGCCGTGCTCTGGTTGGCGTTCCCGATGACCCTCTACCCGCTCGCCCAACAGCACATCTCGTCCGGTCTGGCGGGGATGTTGGGTGCGTCGATCCCGGTGTTCACCGCCGCGATCGCAGCCGTGGTCCATCGCTTCCTCCCGGCCCCGATCCATCTGCTCGGGATCGGCGTGGGCGCGCTGGGGATCGTCCTGCTCGGCCTCCCGGCGATCGGCGAGGGCTCGAGCAGTGCCACCGGCGTGCTCCTGATCATCGCCGCCTGCGTGTCCTACGGGGCTGCGTTCAACGTCGCCGTGCCGCTCGTCCAGCAGTACGGGAGCGCGCCGGTGTTCTGGCGGGCGCTGCTCGTCTCGGTGCCGATGACGATGCCCTACGCACTGTTCGGACTCGGCGACTCGAGCTGGGACATCACGTCGTTCGGGGCGAACCTCGTGCTCGGCGTCGCCGGCACGGCGATCGCCTTCGTCCTCCTGCTCAACCTCACCGCCCGGGTCGGGGCGACGCGCAGTTCGACGGTCACCTATCTCGAGGCCGGCTTCGCCTTCGTCCTCGGCACGCTGATCCGCCACGAGCCGGTGCAAGCACTGGAGGTGATCGGCTGCGTGGTCCTGCTTGCCGGAGCCTGGCTGGCGTCGCTCGCCGGTGGGCGAGAACCCGAGGTGCCACCGGAGCTCTCCGGATAGGGTCCGCACGAATGGCCACGCAGCGCATGCCCGCCGAACGTCCGCCCGACGACCTCCACGACTGGATCTCGTTCGAGGACCCCGACGAGCAACGCACCTGGGTGTTCGATGCCACGTTCCTCGGCTCGAACTGGTCGTGCATCTACGGCCATGGGTGCGTCGGCGTGCTGACCGCCCCCGCCCAGCACCTCCAGCAGGGCTGTTGCAGCTACGGCGCCCACTTCGTCGACGACGCCGACGTCGCCACCGTCGAAGCCGCCGCCGAGCGGTTGAGCAAGCAGCAATGGCAGTACCGCAAGGAGGCCAGGCGCGGCGGCCTGTTCGGCACCGACGAGGAGGGGGCGCGGATCACACGCGTTGTCGACGGGGCCTGCATCTTCCTCAACCGTCCAGGATTCGAGGGCGGGATCGGCTGCGCGCTGCACAGCGCTGCGCTCGCCGTCGGCGAACGGCCGATGGACTGGAAGCCGGACGTCTGCTGGCAGCTCCCCCTCCGCCTCCACGAGCACGTCGACGAGCACGGCTATGTCACCTCGACGCTGCGCGAATGGAAACGCCGCGACTGGGGTGAGGGGGGCACCGAGTTCCACTGGTGGTGCACCGAGTCCGGCGATGCCTTCGTCGGCAGCCGGCCGGTGTACGACTACCTCCGCGACGAGATCACCGAGTACACCGGGCCGGCGGTCTATGCACTGCTGGTCACCCAGCTCCAAGCCCGCGCCCGGCGCGGCACCCCGGTCGCCCATCCGGCGCTCCGCCGGCGGAGCTGAACTCAGTTCTTCTTGTGGGCCTTGCGCCGTTCCTCGAGCGAGAGGTGACGCTTGCGGATCCGGATCGCCTTCGGGGTGACCTCGACCAGCTCGTCGTCGGCGATCCACTCGATCGCCGTCTCGAGCGTGTGGATCTTCGGGCGGCGGCAGCTTGACGGCGTCGTCGTGGCTGTGGGTGCGGATGTTGTTCTTCTCCTTCGCCCGCACGACGTTGACGACCATGTCGTCGCTCGCGGCGTTCTCGCCGACGACCATGCCCTCGTAGACCTGCGTCGCCGGGCGCGACGAAGCAGCTCGCCGCGCTGCTGGAGGTTGTCGAGCGCGTAGCCGGTGGTCTGGCCGATGCGGTCGGAGATCATCGCGCCGCCGCGGCGGTCGGGCAGGTCGCCGACCCACGGCATCCAGCCGGCGTGGTGCTGGTGCAGCAGCGCGGTGCCACGGGTGGCGGTGAGCAGCAGCGAGCGGAAGCCGATCAGCCCACGCGCACGGCGCCTCGAAGGTGACGATCGGTGCGGCCGGTGTCGCCGGGGCGCATGTCGATGACCCGGCCCTTGCGCGGGGCGAGCGCCTGGGTGACGGTGCCGACGTACTCGTCGGGGACGTCGATGACGCCCCGCTCGAGCGGCTCGTGGCGCTTGCCGTCGATCTCCTTGGTGATGACCTCGGGCCGGCTGACCTGCAGCTCGTAGCCCTCGCGGCGCATGCTCTCGATGAGCACGGCGAGCTGCAGCTCGCCGCGACCGGCGACCTCGATGACGTCGGGCGAGTCGGTCTCGGCGAGCTTGATCGACACGTTGCCGAGCACCTCCTGGTTCAGCCGCTCGACGGAGTGGCGGCAGGTGAGGAACTTGCCGTCCTTGCCGGCGAGCGGCGAGGTGTTGACGCCGAAGGTCATCCGCAGCACCGGCTCGTCGACGGTCAGGCGGGGCAGCGCGCTCGGGGTCTCCGGCGCTGGCGATGGTGTCGCCGATCTCGACCTCGGGGAAGCCGGCGACGACGAACAGGTCGCCGGCGGCGCGCTGCGTCGACCTCGTCGCGGCTGACTCCCTCGAACGCCATCAGCTGGGCGAGCCGGCGCTTCGGCGGACGGCTGACCGTCGGCGAACTCCTCCTCGCGTCAGCCGGCAGACCGAGCCTGCTCGCCCTTGCGCAGCGTGCCGTGCACGACCCGGCCGATGGCCAGGCGCCCGAGGTAGTCGGAGGCGTCGAGGTTGGTGACGATCGCCTGCAGCGGCGCATCGGGGTCGCCCCGTGGCGCGGGGATGGTCTCGAGGATGGCGTCGAGCAGCGGCGACGAGGTCGGCGTCGTCGGCGGGCATGCCGATCGCCCTGCATCGCCCTGCCCTCGCGGGCGACGGCCGAGATGATCGGGAAGTCGATGTGGTGGTCGTCGGCGTCGAGGTCGATGAAGAGCTGGTACGATCTCGTCGAGGACCTCGTCGGCGCGGGCGTCCTCGCGGTCGACCTTGTTGATCACGACGATCGCCGGCAGGTCGGCGGCGAGCGCCTTCGACAGCACGTAGCGGGTCTGCGGCAGCGGACCCTCGGCGGCGTCGACCAGCAGCAGCACGCCGTCGACCATGCGCCAGCGCCCGCTCGACCTCGCCGCCGAAGTCGGCGTGGCCCGGGCGTGTCGACGAGGTTGATCTTGACGCCCTTCCACGTGACCGACGCGGCCTTGGCGAGGATGGTGATGCCCCGCTCGCGCTCCTGGTCGTTGGAGTCCATGACCCGGTCGACGACGGCCTGGTGGGCGGCGAACATGCCGGTGGCGCGCAGCAGGGCGTCGACGAGGGTGGTCTTGCCGTGGTCGACGTGCGCGACGAGCGCGACGTTGCGGAGGGATGCGCGTCATGACGTGTATTCCGATCCGAATGGGGCGCGTGCCGTCGTCGAGGTTCAGCGCAGCCGGCAGCGCCGCGGCTTCCGGCTGCCGATCAGTCGTCGGTCGTCGTCCGCTTCGTCGTCCTCGTCGAACGTGACGCCGTACTTCTCGGCGAGCGCGGCGTACTCATCGTCCTCAGTAGGCCTCACGGTGACCAGTGCCACCGAATCCCAGGTCGAATGCGCTGGGACCAGCCTGCTTGAGCTTGCGCGCTTCTTCGAAGCGGCGATGACGACCCTTCTTCACGAGCAGGGCTCCCGAACCTAGAGAGTCTGACATTGGGCACGCAGTCTACCGGCCGGACGGGCACGCCGCGAGCGGCGTCAGACACCCGCCCCTGCCACCGCCGCGGCACGCCCGACTCGTACGCATGCGCCTCCGGTGGACCAACCGTGGTGGAAGACGCGCCGTCGTCGTACCAGATCTACCCGCGCAGCTTCGCCGACACGTGCCCGGCGACGGCGACGGGGTCGGCGACCTGCGCGGGCGTCACCGAGCGCCTCGACCACCTCGCCGTGGCTCGGCGTCGACGCGATCTGGCTGTCGCCGATCTTCCGCTCGCCGATGGCCGACTTCGGCTACGACGTCAGCGACTACTGCGACATCGACCCGCTGTTCGGCGACGCTCGCCGACTTCGACCGGCTGGTCGCCGACGCCCACGCGCGCGACCTGAAGGTGCTCCTCGACTGGGTGCCGAACCACACCAGCGACCAGCACCCGTGGTTCGTCGAGAGCCGGTCGAGACCGCGACCAACCCCAAGCGCGACTGGTACGTGTGGCGCGACCGAGCCGGCCGAACAACTGGCAGGCGGCGTTCGGCGCCGGCGAGCCGGCGTGGACGTTCGACGAGCCGACGCGGCCAGTACTACCTGCGCTGCTTCCTCGCCGAGCAGCCCGACCTGAACTGGGACAACGCCCGAGCGTCGAGGCGGCGATGCACGACACGCTGCGGTTCTGGCTCGACCGGGGCGTCGACGGGTTCCGGATGGACGTCGTCCACCTCATCGGCAAGGACGCTCGACACGCGACGACCCGCCCGAGGCCGTCGCAGCCGAACACGGCCACGTCCCGCTCAACGACGTCGCCGGCGCGCACGACCGACCTCCGCCGGATCCGCGGCGTGCTCGACGAGTACCCCGGCGACCGGACCAGCGTCGGCGAGGTGTACCTGCTCGACGAGGCGGCGATGGCCGAGCTACTACGGCGACGACGACGAGCTGCACCTGAGCTTCAACTTCCGCTTCCTGTGGGCCGCCGTTCGACGCCCGCCGAGCTGCGCCGGCGGATCGCCACCACGCTCTCGCACTCTCGACGCCAGCGCGGCGCCTGGCCGACCTGGGTGCTCTCGAACCACGACGTCGCCCGCCACCGCCACCGCTACGGCGGCAGCGAGGACGCGCGCCCGGGTGGCGGCCGTGCTGCTGCTCACGCCTGCCGGGCACGCCGTTCCTCTACCAGGGCGAGGAGCTCGGGCTCGTCGACGCCGACGTCCCCGCCGACCGGGTCGTCGACCCCGGCGGGCGCGACGGCTGCCGGGCGCCGATCCCGTGGACTGCGCGACGACCGCCACGGCTGGCCGGCCGACGCCGTGGCTGCCGTTCCCGCCCGAGTCCGACGTGCGCAACGTCGCCAGGCGCAGCGCGCGACGCCGGACTCGATCCTCCACCTCTACCGACGGATGCTGACGCTGCGCCAGCAGTCGCCGGCGCTGCATCGGTGGTCGTCTCGCGCTGCTCGACGCCCCCGACGACGTGCTCGCCTTCGAGCGAGGCGACGACGGCGAGCGGCTGTGCGGTGTTCGTCAACCCCACCGTCGAACCGCGCCGCGATCGCCGTCGCCGAGTCGTCGGAGCGTGGTCCTCGCGACCCACGAGGCGACCCGCACCGAGCTTCGACGGCACGCTGGCCCCGGGCCAGGCGGTGATCGCCCGCCCGCCGAGTGTCGCTTCGAACCTGGCAGAGTGAGCGGCCATGGGTCGTACCGTCGCGCTGTTCAACCAGAAGGGCGGGGTCGGCAAGACCACCGTCACCCTCGGACTCGCCTCGGCCGCCTGCGGCCGCCGGAGCGCGCGTCCTCGTCGTCGATCTCGACCCGCAAGGGTCGAGCACTTGGGTGCTCGGCATGACCCGGCGCGAGGTGCGGTGAGTCGACGGCGGAGGTGCTCGACCGGCGCACGCTCGGCGAGGCGATCGTCGCCAGCACCTGGGGTGACAACGTCCACGTCCTCCCGGCGTCGCACCCGTCTGCAGACCAAGGAGCACGCGACCGGCAAGCAGCCGGCGCTCAAACTGCGCAGCGCACTGGCCGCAGCGCGACGACCTACGACGCGTCCTGATCGACTGTCCGCCGTCGCTCGGCAACCTGACGACCAACGGGCTTGACCGCAGCCGACCACGCGATCATCGTCGTCGAGCCGTCGGCGCTCGGGCTGCGCGGCATCGCCGCCGTCGCCGACCTCGATCGACGACGTGTGGGACGAACACAACCCGGACCTCGACCTCACCGGGGTGATCGTCAACAAGGTTCCCTCGATCACCAGCGAGGCCGAGCGCCGCTTCGAGGAGCTCGACCCGGATCGTCGGCAAGCAGGCCGTGTGGAAGCCGGCGGTGCCACAGCGAGTGATCGTCAACCAGGCGCATCGGCGAACGCCGCCCGATCCACGCCTACGGCGCCCGCGCCGCAGACGTGATCGAGGCGTTCGATCAGTTGTGGGCAAAGCTCAAACGGGTCCAGCGCGGCTGACGAGAGCCGTTCGATCGGCGCTGTGGTTCAGGCGCCGTGGCGGTGCAGCGCCCCGCCCTCGGCGGCGAGTTCGGCGAGCAGCGGCGACAGCTCCCAGTGGTCGGCCGCCGAGGCGGTCGGCGTACTCCTCGATCCGTTCGACGATCTCCGGCGAGGCCGATCGAGTCGGCCCAGTACATCGGGCCGCCGCGGTACAGCGGGCCAGCCGTAGCCGTTGACCCAGACCACGTCGATGTCGCTGCCCCGGATGGCGATGCCCTCGTCGAGGATCTTGGCGCCCTCGTTGACCATCGGGTAGAGCAACCGCTCGAGCACCTCCTGGTCGGTGACCTCGCGCTGTTCGATGCCCCTGCTCGAGCGGCGAAGTCCCGGATCATCTGCTCGACCTCGGGGTCGGGGGTCGCCGCGCGGGTCGTCGGGGTCGTAGGTGTAGTAGCCGCGGCCGTTCTTCTGGCCCCGCCGGCCGCTCTCGCACAGCACCTCGCGGATAGTCGCGTCGGACGGAGGTCGCCTCCTTCCAGCCGATGTCGAGCCCGGCGAGGTCGCTCATCGCGAACGGCCCCATCGGGAACCCGAAGTCGTAGAGCACCCGGTCGACCTGCGCCGGGCGTCGCGCCCTCGAGCACCATCCGCTCGGCTTCGGCCCCGCGCTGGACGAGCATCCGGTTGCCGACGAAGCCGTGGCACACGCCGACGACAGCGGCGATCTTGCCGATCTGCTTGGCGATCGCCATCGAGCGTGGCGACGCACCGCGTCGGAGCGATCTTGTCGCCGCGGACGATCTCGAGCAGCTTCATCACGTTGGCCGGGGAGAAGAAGTGCATGCCGATCACGCTCTCGGGCCGAGCCGTGACCGCGGCGATCTCGTTCGACGTCGAGCGCCGAGGTGTTCGACGCCAGCAATCGCACCCGGCTTGCAGATCTCGTCGAGCTCGCGGAAGATCGACTGCTTCAGCTCCATGTCCTCGAACACCGCCTCGATCACGATGTCGCAGTCGGCGAAGTCGTGCTTGTCGGTCGAGCCGGTGATCAGCGCCATCCGCTGTCTCGACCTGCTCCGGCCGGGATCGAACCGCGCGACGCGGAGCGCTCGTAGTTCTTGCGGACGACCGCGAGGCCCCGGTCGAGCGCCTCCTGGTCGCGTTCGACGATCGTGACCGGGATGCCGACGTTGGCGAAGTTCATGGCGATGCCGCCGCCCATCGTTCCCGCGCCGAGCACGCCCGACCGATCCGGATCGTCGATGATCGGGTGTCCTTGGCGATGTCGGGGATCTTGTTCGCCGCCCGCTCGGCGAAGAAGTAGTACCGCTGGGCGGCCGACTGCGGCCCGGTCATCAGCTCGCGTGAACAGCTGCTGCTCGACCTTCATCCCCTCCTCGAAGCGGCAGGTCGCCGCCGCCTCGATGCAGCTGGATGTTGTACTCGCGGGGCGAGGAACCCGCGCGGCTTGCGGGCGATCGCCCGCGCGGAAGTCGGCGAACAGCTCCGGCGTCGACCCCGGCGGAGCGACCTTGTCGTCGCGGTCGCGGACCCGCACCAGCGGCAGGCCCTCGGCGACCGCCCGAGCGGGCGAAGGCGATCGCCGCCGTGCGCGAGGTCGTCGGGCCGACCCGTCGACGACGCTCGTCGACCAGCCCGTCGCCGAGCGCTTCGGTCGCTGCTGATCGGCTGGCCGACGGTCATCATCTCGCAGCGCCTTGTCGGACGCCGACGAGGCGGGGCAGACGCTGGGTGCCGCCGGCCCCGGGGAGCAGCCCGAGGTTGACCTCGGGCAGCCCGAACTTCGCGCGACGCGACGGCGACCCGGTAGTGGGCGCACAGCGCGACCTCGAGGCCACCGCCGAGGGCGGTGCCGTGGATCGCGGCGATCGACCGGCATCGGGGCAGTCCTCCATCGCCTGCTGGACCTCCGGCAGGCTCGCGCCCTCGCGGTGCGCGCCGCCGAACTCGGTGATGTCGGCGCCGGCGATGAACGTGCGACCGTCGCAGATCAGCACGATCGCCGACCGCGTCGCTCGCTGCGGCCACGGCGATCCCGTCGGACGAGGCCCTGGCGCACGTGGCAGCTGAGCGCGTTGACCGGCGGATTGTCGACGACGACGAGCGCGACGTCGCCGCGCCGTTCGAGCCGGACGGACGACGAGACCTGCACAGGATCGGCTGACATCGCGACAGTCTCCCAACTCGGCGAGCTGTCGGACGGGTCGGTCAGGCGTCGATCAACTTCAGGCCGCCCCGGCCGTCGAAGGCGAGCGCAGCAGTCCCGGCGACCAGCCGGCCGAGATCGTCGCCGACCAGTTCTGCGCGCCAGCCACTGGCGAGCCGGGCGTCCGGATCGCCACGGAGGAAGGAGACCAGATCGGAGCGGGTGGCGAGCAGGGCGGTGTCGACCTTCTCCCGCCGGGCGAGCTCGCTGACCCAGGCGGACACGAGCGTGACCGCCGGGCGGAGCTTGCGGTCGAGCTCCTCGACGTCGTTCTGGGGCAGCTCGATCGGCTCGGCCAACCCGTCGCTGACCGCCTGCAGCAGATCCTTGCCGATCGAGCCACGGGTGTGGCGCTCGTCGACACCGCGCGCTCCGGACAGCTCGGTGATCGTCCGCGGCACCTTCTGGGCGATCCCGAGCAGGGCGAGGTCGGGGAGCACCTGACGGGTCGGCTGGTCGAGTGAGGCGGCGCGCCGCTCGCGCCAGGCGGCGACGGCGCGAGCGACGCCGCGGCTGCGCGGCTTGAGCGAACGTGCGTCCTTCAACCGCAACCAGGCGTCGTCCGGGTTCCCCGGGCCCTGGGGGCGGACCCGCAGCTCCTCGCAGGCGGCCTCCGCCCAGCCCAACCGGCCGGCATCGACGAGTTGGGCGACGATCCGGTCGTGGAGCTCGAGCAGGTGCTCCACGTCGGCTGCGGCGTAGGTGCGTTGATCGGCGGTGAGCGGGCGGCGGAGCCAGTCGGTCAAGCGGTCGCCCTTGGGCAGTGGGACGCGCAGCTCCCCGTGGACGAGATTGGTCAATGACGGCGTCGCGTAGCCGAGGAAGCCGGCGGCGAGCTGGGTGTCGAACAGTCGCGCCGGCACCGTCCCGCAGGCGTGGGTGAGCACGTCGAGGTCCTGTTGGGCGGCGTGGAGCACGGCCAGTCCGGGTCCGTCGAGCAGCCGGGCGAGCTCTCGGATGTCGCAGGCGAGCGGGTCGACGAGGGCGATCCCGTCGCTCCAGGCGAATTGGACGAGGGCGAGTCGCGGGTAATAGGTCCGCTCGCGATGGAACTCGGTGTCGAGCGCGTAGCGCTCGACACCGAGCAGACGGTCGACCAGGGCGACGAGGTCAGCGGTCTGGTCGATCCACGCCGGGTTCACGCCGGTTGCTCACCGGTGACGACGTCGCGCCCGCTGCTGATCCAGCCCGTCGTCCCACCGGCGACGTTGATCGCCGTGACCCCGGCGCTGCGGAGGAACTCCGTCGCCCGCATGCTGCGTCCGCCGCTCTTGCAGATCATGTAGACGTCACCTTCGGCCGGAAACTCCGAGACCCTCGACGGCACCTCGCCGAGCGGCACCAGCACGGCTCCGGGGACGTGACCTTCGGCGTACTCGTCCGGCTCACGCACGTCGAACAGCACTGCGCCGGCCGCCAGCGCGTCTTCCAGGTCGTCGACGGTGACTTCGATCTCGCTTGACATCCCCGGCACGCTACTGCGGCAGGTCCTCCGGGCGGTCGACGTCGCGCAAGGCCAGGGCCGCGACCGGCACGCCGACCACCTGCAACCCCCCGAGCGCGGTCTGCACCGAGCGGACGCCACGATCGAACGCCTCGCGCAGCGGGCCCTCGGCGCGTTCGATCAGCCACGCGGCACAAAGTGGCTCGCGGCGGTCGGTGAGGGCGACCGCGGCGACCGGTCCGGTGAGATCGGGGGGCTCGGCCGAGGGGTCGCCGAGGGCGTCGATCAGCGCCTGGTGGACGGAGCCGACCGTCGCCGCGTCGAGCCAGGGCAGATCGCAGGAGGTGACCACCAGCACCGCTGCCGGGCTCCAGGAAAAGCGGCCAGCACGCCGCCGAGCGGTCCCTCGCCGGGCCACAGATCGGCCACGGGGGAGAGTCCGAGCGCAGCCAGCCGGTCGCGGTCGCCTCCGATCGCGGCGATCGGCTCGACCCCGGCGGCGCGCAGCGCGTCGGCGACGCGCTCGACCATCGCCACCCCGTCGACCTCGACGAAGGCCTTGTCGCGACCCATCCGGCTGCTGGCTCCGCCGGTGAGGATCGCTCCCGCCGCACCCATCGGGACCTCAGCCCTCGGCGGGCACGCCGCTCGGTTCGAGCTGGAGGAGGAACAGCGCGCACCGCTCGGCCTCGTCCGTCTCGCCGATCGCGGTGGCGCTGTCGCGTAGGCCGCGCAACGCCCGGAGGAAGCCCCGGTTGGTCTCCGCCGACCAACGGACGTAGCCACTCCCCCGCCAGCCGCTGGCGCGCAGCCGATCGAGCCCGCGGTGGTAGCCGACCCGGTAGCAGGCGTAGGACTCGACCGAATCGCGTCCGAGGTCGCCGAGCCGGGCCCATCCGTCGAGGAACCGCGGCCAACGGCCGACGACGACGGCGACCGCATCCCGGCGTTCGTCGACCGGCCCAGAGAGTGCCTGCTGGAGCGCGAGCAGGGCCTCGGGCGGCTCGGCGTCGAGCACCGTCGCCGGCGGTCCCTGCGAGCTGAGGTTGACCGGACGGCTCGGATCGCTCATCCGGAGCACCCTAAACGCTCCCGACCCCGACACCCAGCTCCAAAACCCTCGACGTACAGTGACGCTGTGATCGCTCTCACCGTCGACACGGCGAAGAACATCGCCATCCTCGTCCTCGCTGCCGTCCTCGTCGCCGGCGTTCTCGCCGTCAAGATCACCAAGACGGTCACCCAGAAGGCGGTCGCGGTGGTGATCGTGCTCTGCATCGGGCTCGGGGTCTGGACCCAGCGAACCAACGTCACCGACTGCGCCGAACAGGTCAGGTCCGGTCAGGAGTCGTCGACCACCTGCACCTTCTTCGGCCAGGAGGTCACGGTGCGCTGAGGCGCCTCAGCAACGGTTCGACGAGTCGCTCGGCGAACTGCCCGGCGACACTCGAGTGGGCGTCGTGGTGGCAGTTGTCGAGGACGACCAGCTCGGCATCGGGCAGCGAGGCGGCGAGTTCGGCCGTTCCCCGGTGGTGGTGTGGCCGTGGATGGTCGCTGACCCCGACGACCACCGGGCACTCGACCTGGGCCGGCGTGAACGGGATGCGGAGCAGATCCTCGAGTTCGGCGACGAGCGCCGTGCCCTCTCGCCGGCGGACCTCGCGGGTGCGTTGGGGAAGGCCCTCCCAGCGTGCGTCGCCGATCAGCCGGCGCATGAACTGCTCCGCCGCCTCGGCCGGTGACGCATCGGCGGCGAGTGCGGCCGCACCGGCCGTCGTCGTCGGCCACCACGGTGTCCACGGCATCGGCGGCTCGAAGGCGACGACCCCGGCGACCAGGCTCGGGTGGGCAGCGGCGGCGGCCAGGGCGATCACCCCTCCGAGGCTGTGCCCGATCAGCACCGCCGGATCGCCGCCGAGCAGCTCGACGACGTCGTCGATGTTCCCGGCGACGGTGAACGGACCCGGGTGATCGATCCGCCGTCCGTACCCCCGACGATCGAAGCGGAACACCAGTGAGCTCCCGTCCA
Organism: uncultured Actinomycetes bacterium; assembly: GCA_963754705.1. Lineage (GTDB taxonomy): Bacteria > Actinomycetota > Acidimicrobiia > Acidimicrobiales > Ilumatobacteraceae > JAWKHV01. The sequence goes on from CAVWGZ010000005.1 coordinate 225,753, forward strand.
GCCGGCGGGCGAGCTTGGCCATCCCCGCCGCCCGATCCATCGCTCCGTGGATCATCACCAGCCGCTGCCCGTCGGCAGGACCGGTGACGCTCCACCACTCGGCCGGCAGCGTCGTCACTCGACGGTGACGACGCGCAACACGTCGGTCGACGCTCCCGACGGCCGGTCCGGGGCGCCGGCGAGGACCAGCACCTGCTGGCCGGTGCGGACGATCCCCTGATGGACGACCCGTTCGACCGCGTGCCAGACCATTTCGTCGGTCGAGTGATAGGTGTCGACGACGAGGGGGAAGACGCCCCACGAGATCGCCAGGCCGCGCGCCGAGGCAGGATCCGGGCTGAGGCCGATCAGCGGTGCGCCGGGGCGGAAGCTGGCCATCGCCCGCGCCGTGCGGCCGCTGCGGGTGCAACACAGGATCGCGGCGACGCCGATGTCGCTCGCCGCCTGGAACGCAGCGTGGGTGATCGCCATTGTCGTTCGCTCCGACCCGGGCGGCATGTCGTTGCGGACCACCCGCCCGAGGCGGGCGCCCCACTGCTCGTAGGCCGCCTCGGCCTCGGCGCGGATCGCGATCCGCGCCATCGTCCGCACGACCAGCGCCGGATCGGCGCCGATCGCGGTTTCGCCGGAGAGCATCACCGCGTCGGTCCCGTCGAACACGGCGTTGGCGACGTCGGTGACCTCCGCCCGGGTCGGCGACGGCGAGGTGGTCATCGATTCGAGCATCTGTGTCGCCGTGATCACCGGGGTGCCGGTCTCGACGCAGGCTCGGATGATCCGCTTCTGGAGGTGCGGCAGATCCTCGAGCGGGCATTCGATTCCGAGGTCGCCGCGGGCGACCATCACCGCGTCGGTCGCTTCGAGGATCTCCGGGAGGTACTCGATCGCCGGGGCGGTCTCGATCTTGGCGACGAGCCGTGGACCATCGCGGCCGGTGACCAATCGAACGGCGTGGAGATCGGCGGCCCGGCGGACGAAGGACACGGCGAGGAAGTCGACGCCGGCGGCGGTCATCGCTGCGGCCAGTTCGAGGTCGGTGGCGGTCGGCGCGGCGAGACGCATCCGTTCGGCGGGGATGTGCACCCCCGGCCGGCCTTGTGCCCGTCCACCGGTGATCACCACCGCCCGGATCTCGCCGACGGCGACGCTGGCGACCTGCAGGCTGATCGCGCCGTCGCCGAGGACGATGTGGTCGCCGGCGCGGACATCGTCGAGCAGGCTCGGGTAGTCGACGGTGATCAGGTCGTCGTCGCTCGGACCGTCGCCCGGGACGAGGGTCACCAGCGCGCCGGAGCGGAGCACCGAACCGCCGCTGGGAAATCGGCCGGCGCGAACCTTCGGGCCGGGTAGGTCGGCGAGCACGGCGATCTGCAGGCCGAGCTCGTCGGACACCTTGCGGACGAGGGTCAGTCGATCGAGGTGTTCGGCGAGGTCGCCGTGACTGAGGTTGATCCGGATCATGTCGACCCCGGCGCGAAGCATCTCGGCGAGCACCTCGGGAGCTTCGCTGGCCGGCCCGAGGGTGGCGACGATCTTGGTGCGCGAGTCCACGCGGCTGCTTCCCGTCTGCTCAGGGCCGAAGATCGGTTCGTTCCCGGCGCGGACTGTAGGCGGCCCGTGCCACCTCCGTGGCTCGGCGCACGACATCCTCGATCGCTGTTCATCCTCGGTCGGTGCCCGCCCGGGAGCCGAACGACCAACGGCGCTCCCGACTACCTTCGGGCACCGGATGAGTACCGATCTCACTATCACCGGGCTCGCGGCGTTCCTCGACGCTTCGCCCTCCCCCTACCACGCGGTCGACAGCGCCGCGGCCGCGCTGCTCGCCTCCGGGTTCGTCGAGCTCGACGAGACCGCCGCCTGGGAGCCGGTCGAGGCAGGCTTCGTCCGTCGTGGTGGCGCGCTCGTCGCCTGGCGACGCGGCACCGAACCCGACGCCGGGTTCCGGATCGTCGGTGCCCACACCGACTCCCCCGGCTTGAGGATCAAGCGCTTCCCCGACACCGGTCAGCTGCACTGGCGGCAGCTCGGGGTAGAGGTCTACGGCGGAGCGCTGCTCAACTCGTGGCTCGATCGCGATCTCGGGCTGGCCGGTCGTGTGGTCGCCGTCGACGGGAACGAGCAGCTCTTCGTCCACCGTCGACCGCTCGCCCGGATCCCCCAGCTGGCGATCCACCTCGACCGCGAGGTCAACGAGCGCGGCGTGACACTCGACAAGCAGCAGCACCTCACCCCGGTGTGGGGCGCGGGGATCTCCCGGCCGGGCGACTTCGCCGACTGGCTCGGCGAACAGCTGGCATGGGAGTCGGCGGCGATCGCCGGGTGGGAGCTGCAGCTGTTCGACCTCACCCCGGCGGCGGTGCTCGGCAGCGACGCCTCGCTGTTCGCCTCCGGACGGCTCGACAACCAGCTCTCCTGCTGGGCCGCCCTCACCGCCCTGTGCGAGGTCGGGGCGGCAGCGGCGACCCAGGTGATCGCCCTGTTCGACCACGAGGAAGTCGGCTCGGCGAGCACCACCGGGGCCGCCGGGCCGATCCTCGAGGTCGTCCTGCGGCGGATCGTCATCGCCGGCGGCGGAACCGACGAGAGCCTTTTCCGTGCCCTCGCCCGGTCTACCTGCGTCTCGGCCGACAACGCCCACGCCGTCCACCCCAACTACCCGGAGCGGCACGAGCCCGGGCATCGTCCACTCGTCAACCACGGTCCGGCGGTCAAGCTCAACGCCAACCAGCGGTACGCCAGTTCGGCCTCGACGGTCGCCGTGTTCGTCCGCGCCTGCGCCGCTGCCGGCGTGCCGATGCAGACCTTCGTCTCACGCAACAACATGCCCTGCGGGTCGACGATCGGGCCGATCACCGCCACCCGGCTGGGGATCGAGACGGTCGACGTCGGCGTCCCGCAGCTGTCGATGCATTCGGCGCGCGAGCTGTGCGGCAGCGAGGATCCGATCTTCCTCGCCGCCGCACTCGGCGCCTACTTCACCGCCTGAGCCCGCCGCCTCGCCGAGTCAGGCGATCCAGCCGGTGACGTCGATGATCACGTCGGTCTTGTTCGCCCCGCCCCGGATGGTGATCTTCGAGTCCGCGCTGACCGCGGTGACGACGGTGTTGGCGACGTCCTGGTTCGGGCCGGAGAAGTTCACCGACGAGTTCCCCGGCCAGGTGATCCCGGCCGGGAACACGGCGACGTAGCCGCCCCCGCTCTCGGTGTTCGACAGCGTGACGGTGAGCACGGCTGCGCCGATCGCCGCGGGTACTGGCAGCGTGATCGTCCGTTCCTCGTTCGGATTGAGCTTGCTCCCACCCGGCAGACGGGTGTCGTAGACGCGAGGCAGGACGCCTGACGGCAACGGGACGAATCCGTTCGGCGAGGTATAGCCGATCCGGATCCCGTAGATCTGGGCGGTGGGCGCCGCGGTCGCGTCGATGTAGGCGAACGGCGTCGATTTGAACTGTTGGTCCTGGGTGTCGTTCGCCACCGCGGTGACCGTGAACAGACCGGCGAGATTGGGGACGATCGCCTGGGCGGTGCGCGGTGACAGCGCCGGTAGCGACCTCCGACTTCCACAGGTCGAGGCTGATGGTGCCACCGACGGTGCGAGTGCCGTACATCTCGATTTCCTTGATCACCGCCCCGATCGGCAGGTTTGTCCGCACGCTGGCGAACGGGGTGTTGTACGGCGCGAGAAACCGGAACTTGCCGTCGTAGGTGTCGTAGCCGCCGTTGTCGTAGGGGACGAGGTCGTGGCCGCAGGTCACCAGGTAACGCAGCGACGGTACGAGTGCTGTCGCAGCCATTGGCAAACCCGCGCCCGAACTCGAGGAGGTGAGGTCGCCACCCATCACCGACCCCTCTGCATGGGCGGCGCCGCCCACGGCGAGCATGCCGGCTCCGGCGCCGAGACCGGCGCCGAGACCACCGAGGACCGCCCGTCTGCTCCACCCGGTTGCGTCGATCGATCGCGTCATCTCGTCTGCCTCCTCGTCATCGCGCCGCCACGGCGCACCGGGGACAGAGATGTCCCCCGCGTGGCGAAGATACGACGATTCGGCCGGACGATGATCCAGCGCTCGACGACCAGGCGTGCTGACGGTCCCTCGTGCGGCGGAGGGACCGTCAGCCGGCGTTCAGATCAGGCGATCCAGCCGGTGACGTCGAGGAGGACGCCGGTGTTGGCGCCCCCGCCGCGGATCGTCACCTTCGAATCCGAGCTGACCGGGACGATCACCGTGTTGGCGACGTCGGATCCGTCGAAGTTGACCGACGAGGTTCCCGGCCAGGCGATTCCGCCGGTGTACAGCGAGACGAACCCGGCACCCTCGGTCTGGGTCAGCGTCAGGGTGAGCACGGCGGCGACACCGCCGGGAACGGGCAAGGTCAGCGTCCGCTCCTCGTTCGGCGCCAGCTTCGATCCGCCCTGGCGGGTGTCGAGCACACGAGGGGTGATCCCCGGTGGCAGGGGCACGAATCCGGTCGCCGAGACGTACCCGATCCGGACGCCGAAGATCCTCCCGGTCGACCCCGCCGCATTGCTGATGTTCCCACCGATGCCGAGCGTGCGCTCGGCGGTCACCGTTTCGTTGACCGTCAAGGTCAGGGTGAACTCACCCGCTCCGGCAGGCGTGGTCGCCGAGGCGACGGCCTCGGCGTTGGTCCCTGCGGTGTTGAACTGCTTGAACAGCGACAGCGACACGGTCCCTGCGTCCCGGCCGCCGTAGAGCTCGACCTCCTTGATCACCGAGCCCATCGGCAGGACGTACTGCAGTCGCCACGCGCCGCCGGTGGTGTCGAACGAGAAATGGCCGTTGGCGGTCTGGGAGAAGACCTGCGACGCCCCCGCCCTGACGCTGTCGCCGGAGATCATCACGTACTTCAGCGCCGGATTGAGCGCGGTCGGGGTGCTGCTGACACGCGCGCCGGGACTGTCGGCGAGGACGGACTCCCCGTCGTCGGCGGATGCCGCACCGGCGGTGAGCAGTCCTGCGCCGGCGATGCCGAGGCCGGCGCCGAGGCCGATGCCGCCGAGCAGCGCCCGGCGCGACCAGCCGCTCGTCTCCTCTGATGGATTCATGGTGCTCCTTGTGCTGTGTGCCGATGCCCGCCGGGATTGACTAGCACACAGCGCTCATCGTCCGAACACATTCGCGAGCGCACCGCCGGACGTCGGCCCCGACCAGCCGGTCAGAGCCGGCTCTGGGCCAGATCGAACAGCCGCTGGAGCTCGTCGTGCAGGTGCGCGGTGGTCGCGCGCAGCGCAGCGCGCGGCACCCGACCTCCCTCGCCGGGCGGCATGATCGGCGGGCCGATCACCAATCTGACCTTGCGCGGATGGAGGAACTTGGCGCCCTTGGGCATCACTCCTTCCGAACCGGCGACACCGACCGGGACGATCGGGGCGCCCGCCTTGGCAGCGACATAGACCGCGCCGTCGAACAGCGGCTGGACGATCGGGCCGCTCTTGCGCTCGCCTTCCGGGAACAACACCAGCGGCTCGCCGCCTTGGAGCACCTCGATGCACCGCTTGAGTGCTTCGCGGTCGGCGGTGCCGCGGGTCACCGGGAACCCGCCGAGGGCGGAGAGCATCCAGGCGAAGGGCTGCTTGCGCCACAGCGTGTCCTTGCCCATGTAACGCAGCCGCCGCTTGGTGACGACGGCGACGATCGGGGTGTCGACGTTCGAGCGATGCACCGGAGCGACGACGAACGGGCCCTCACGCGGGACGTGTTCCAGTCCCTCGACCCGCATCCGCAGGTACGTCCGGGAGAAGCCGACGCAGAGCGTGCGGGCGAGCCAATAGAACGCCAGCGAGGGACGCGAGGCGCCGGCCAACTTGGCGGCAACCCTCGTCATCGGACGTCCCCGATCCGCTCGCCGGTGAACAACTCGACGATCGCGTCGACGACCTCATCGACCGTCAGCCCGTCGGTGTCGACCAGCGATGACTCCTCTGCCGGCTGCAGCGGGCTGTCGGCGCGGGTCGAGTCGAGCCGATCGCGTCGCTCGATCGAGGCGGCGACCTCGGCCACCGCTTCGCCGTGCTCGGCGGCGCGCCGCCGGGCACGCTCCTCGGGCGAGGCGGTGAGGAACACCTTCAGCCGGGCGTCGGGGAAGACGACGGTGCCGATGTCGCGACCCTCGAGCACGCCACCGCCGACGGCGGCGACCCACGCCCGCTGTCTGGTGACGAGCTCGGAACGCACCGCCGAGTTGGCGGCGACGATGCTCACCGAGGCGTTGACCTCGGCCGAGCGGATCGCCGCCGAGACGTCGGTCGCGCCGACGAGCACCCGTGATCCGTCGATCGTCAGCACCATCCGCCGGGCGACCTCGGCGACCTCCTCGGTCGCAGCCGGGTCGATCCCGGCGTCGAGCGCAGCCCAGGTGACGCTGCGGTACATCGCGCCCGTGTCGAGATAGGTCAGCCCGAGCCGCTCGGCCACCGCTCGGGCGATCGTCGACTTCCCCGCGCCTGCCGGACCGTCGATGGCGACGACGTCGGGAGCGCTCACCAGCTCGTCCCCATCGGGCGACCCTCGTCGTACCCGGCGGCGCTCTGGATGCCGACCACCGCCAGCTCGGCGAATTCCGTGATCGTCCGGGCTCCGGCGTAGGTGCAGGCGCTGCGAACCCCGGCGACGATCTGGTCGATGATGTCCTCGACCCCCGGCCGATGCGCGTCGAGGTACATCCGCGAGGTCGAGATCCCCTCCTCGAACAGCTCCTTGCGCGCCCGTTCGAAGGACGACTCACCGCGCGTGCGTGTCTTCACCGCCCGGTGCGAGGCCATCCCGAAGCTCTCCTTGTACAGCCGGCCGTCCGAATCACGCATCGTGTCGGCGGCCGACTCGTGCGTCCCGGCGAGCCACGAACCGAACATCACGTTGTCTGCACCGGCGGCGAGGGCGAGGGCGACGTCGCGCGGATACCGCACTCCTCCGTCCGCCCAGACGTGCTTGCCCTGCTGATGTGCAGCTGCGGCACATTCGAGCACGGCGGAGAACTGCGGCCGGCCGACACCGGTCATCATCCGCGTCGTGCACATCGCTCCTGGGCCGACACCGACCTTGACGATGTCGGCGCCCGCATCGATCAGGTCGCGCGTGCCCGACCGCGGTGACCACGTTGCCGGCGACGATCGGCAGGTCGGGCACGCTCCGTCGGACCTCGGCGAGCGCGTCGAGCATCTTCGCCTGATGACCGTGAGCGGTGTCGATCACCAGCACGTCGACGCCGAGTCCGGCGAGTTCCTTGGCCTTGGTCGCCGGCGACCCGTTGATCCCGACGGCGACGGCGACCTGCAGCCGGCCCTCGACGTCGACGGCCGGCTCGTACAACGCCGAACGCAACGCACCGCGGCGGGTGACGCAGCCGACCAGCGAGCCCTCGGAATCGACGACCGGAGCGAAGCTGAACCGCTCGTTGGAGAGCCGCTCGAAGATCTCCTCCAGCGGCGTCCCGGCGACGACGGTGACCAGCTCGCGGGTCATCACGTGCTGCAGTTGGGTGAATCGATCGAAGCCGGTCGCGTCGCGCTCGGTGAAGATCCCCACCGGGCGATGGTTCTCGGTGACGACGACCGCCCCGTGCGACCGCTTGTGGATCAGGCTCAAGGCGTCGGCGACGGTGTTGCTCGGCCCGAGCTCGATCGGGGTCTCGTAGATCCTGTGCCGGCTCTTGACGTAGCCGATGTTGTCGGCGATCACGTCGAGCGGGATGTCCTGTGGGAGGACCACCAGCCCGCCGCGGCGGGCGACCGTCTCCGCCATCCGCCGGCCGGCGACCGCGGTCATGTTGGCGACGACGAGCGGGATCGTCGTGCCGAGCCCGTCGGGGGTCGAGAGATCGACGTCCTGGCGCGACGACACCGACGACAGGCTGGGCACCATGAACACGTCGCTGTAGGTCAGGTCGTACGCCGGGGCGTCGTCGTTCAAGAACCGCATGATCTGTCGAGCCTCCCGGAAACAGCCACTCAAGGCTAAGTGTTCAGCGGCCGTTCCAGCGCGATCATCCCAGGAGCCGTGCGGCCGACGGCGCATCGGCGCGCCGCGCCGGGATACCGTGCCCGCCCATGAGCTCTCCCCCGGTGGTGCTGGTCCACGGCTGGGCCGGGTCCTACGCCCGAACCTGGGCCCAGACCCCGCTCGTTCCCCTGCTCGAGGACGCCGGTCGGCACGTGATCGGGGTCGATCTGCTCGGCCACGGCACCGCTCCGAAACCGCACGACCCGGAGGCGTACGCCGATCTCACGCAACGGATCGAGGAGGCCCTCCCGGACGAGCCGGTCGACGCCGTCGGCTTCTCGTTGGGGGCGATCACCCTGTTGCACCTGGCGATGCGCCGGCCGGACGCATTCCGTTCGATCGTCTTCGCCGGGATCGGCGAGAACGTCTTCCGCCAGGAGCGATCGACCGAGCGGATCGTCGCTGCGCTGCGCGGTGAGGCTCCGGAGGACGACGTCTTCGCCGGCGTGTTCTTCCAACAGGCCGACCAGCCGGACAACGACCTCCAGGCGCTGATCGCGGTGATGGAACGGATCCCGGTCGGGGTCGAGCCGGAGCAGCTCGCCACGATCACCTGTCCGTGCCTGGTGGCGATCGGCGACCAGGACTTCGCCGGGCCGGGCGATCCGCTGGTCGCCGCGTTGCCGAATGCGACGCTCGCCGTGCTCCGCCGCACCGACCATTTCGCCACCCCGGAGTCGTTCGCCTTCATCGACGCCACGCTCGACTTCCTCGGCGCCCAGCCGGGGTGACCGGGCACACGGACCGCCTCGGCGGGATCGAGCAACTCGACCGGGCGGTGGCCCTGCTTCGTGCCGGCCGGCTGGTGGCGTTCCCGACCGAGACCGTCTACGGCCTCGGCGCCGACGCGGCCAATCCCGAGGCCGTGCGTCGGATCTTCGCCGCCAAGGGACGACCGGCCGACCATCCGCTGATCGTCCACCTCGCCGGCCTCGACCAGCTCGACAGCTGGGCGAACGATCTCTCCGACGCCGCCGTGGTGCTCGCCGAGGCCTGTTGGCCAGGTCCATTGACCCTCCTCGTCGAACGCCGCCGAGGGGTGCTCGACGAGGTCACCGGTGGCCGATCGACGGTCGGGCTGCGCGTCCCCGCCCACCGGTTGGCGAGCGAGCTGCTCACCCGCTTCGGCGGTGGGATCGCCGCTCCGTCGGCCAACCGCTTCGGCAGGGTCAGCCCGACCACCGCCGCCGACGTGCTCGACGACCTCGGCGATGCCGTCGATCTGGTCCTCGACGGCGGCCCGTGCGAGGTCGGGGTCGAGTCGACGATCGTCGACACCACCGTCGACCCGCCGCAGGTGTTGCGTGCCGGCGGGATCACCGTCGAGCAGATCGAGGCCCTGCTCCCCTCCGGCGTCGCGCTGCCGTCCGGAGCGAGCCGGGCACCGGGGATGCTCGCCGCCCACTACGCCCCGCGCTGTGCCGTCCGTCTCGCCGAGTCGCGCTCGGAGGCCGAGCGACTGGTCGCCGCCGTCGGTGCCAGCAGCCGCACGGTCGAGCTCCTCGACCTCGGCGAGGACCTGGTCAGAGCGGCGCGAGAGCTGTACCGCGAGTTCCGGGCGGCGGACCGCCGGGGTGTCGAAGTGCTCGTCGTCGTCCTTCCTCCTGCGCGCGGATTGGGGTGGGCGCTTCGGGATCGGCTCAGCAAGGCCGCAGCGGCCGGTTGACGGAGCGTCGCCGGCGAAGCGGAGAATCGTGACCGTCTCCTGACCGCCCAACGCTTGCCACGTCCAGTGTCGATCCGCATACTTTGCGTGGCGGAGGTCCGGGCAGGAGTGGCCTCGCGTGCGGAGGTCTGTGATGGCGGTTCGACGGCGAGCGAGGATGCTCGCATGGCTCATCGGTTCGAGTGTGTTCGGTGCGGCGGCGTTCGCCGGCGCCGCAGCGGCGATCACCACGAACCTCTCGTCGGTGCCACTCGACGGGACCAACTGCTTCTACGCCAACACCTGGCAGGCACCCCGCTCGGGCACCCGCCGGCACGAGGGCGTCGATGTCATCGCCAAGGCGGGGACGCCGATCTACGCCGTGCAGCGCGGGCGGATCGTGCGCAGCCAGGGATCGCTCGCCGGCAACCAGGTCAAGCTGGTCGCCGGAGACGGCACCTACTTCATCTACGCCCACCTCTCGGACTATGCCGACAGCGCCCCCAACGGCTCGACGGTCGAGGCCGGCACGCTGATCGGCTACGTCGGCAAGACCGGTAACACGTCGGTCAACCACCTCCACTTCGAGGTCCACCCGAGCGGTGGCAAGGCGGTCGACCCGACGGCGTTGATCGCTGCCGTGCAGACCTGCGGGTCGAAGGTCTCCCAGCAAGCGATCGCCAAGCCCTCGCCGTGGGCAGGGACGACGACGACCGCCCCGGCACGGGTGACGACGACGGCCCGAATTCGCCCACCACACCGGCGTCGACCGCTCCCCCCTCGACGGGGACGACGATCCCGCCGATCACGGTCACGCCGAAACCGGGAGCGGACAACGCCGGAGCGACGACCACCGCCCCGACGACCGTCCCGGCCCCGACCTCGACCGGCGGAACCGGGCGGCGGTGGGGCCACGGCGAAGACCTTCACGCCGGCCGTGGTCGTGCTCAAGCAGACCACGCCGATCGCCGCCAACAAGACGATCGGTGTCACCGTCGTCGGCTTCCCCGGGATCCCGGCGAGCTCGAAGAGCGTCGATCTGTCGATCACGATCACCGGCAAGTCCAACGGATCGGCTGCGGTCTGGCCGTGCGGGTCGAAGGCCGGGCTGTCCACCGGCACGCCGCTCAACCCGGTGACGAGCGGAGCTGCCTCGAGCACCCGGGTCGTGCTCGCACCCGGGGACGGCGGCAGGGTGTGCATGGTCTCCGACGTCTCGACCACCGTCGTCGTCGCCGTCAACGCCGTCGGCTGATCGACGGCGGCGACCTCACAGTCGGTTGAGGTGGGCGACCCACACGTCGCGCACCGTCTCGATCGGCGGCGGCGGGAGCGGCCCGCCGTCGCCGGCGACGGTCAGGCTGACGGTGCTCGCCCCAGCGTCGGGAACGAGTTCGAGCCGGCACCAGCAGGGAGACGGTTCGTGGAGGTGGACCTCGAGCAGGTACGGCGGCTCGTCGACGAGCACCTCACCGATCCAGGCGGCGACGACCAACAGCGCCTCGAAGGTCTCGACCGGCAGGGCTTCGACGACGAACGAGGGCACGTCGTGTTCGACCGATCGCCTCGGCCCGGGCCCGGCCTCGCCACCAACCCGCTCGGAGCTCTGTGGGCGACTTCCGCCGGTCGACCAGGTCCCGGTGCTGCGCGAGGGGCGCGATGGGCGCGAGGACGGGTCGGGGAGCGGCCGCCTGCCGGTGACGTGACCGACGGCGGCGTCGAAGGCGATGTTCAGCCGGCGCATCTCCGCCGGATCGCCACCGCGGTCGGGGTGGGCGTCGAAGGCCAGCCGCCGGCGGGCGGCGCGCAATTCGGCAAGGGTCGCCTCGCGTCCGACGCCGAGCACGGCGAACGGGTCGTCGGTCATCCTTCGCGATCTCGTCGCGCCGCATAGGCGGCGCGAATCGGATCGCTCGCCGACGCGGCAGCTCCGGGCTCGAGGGTCGTCCCGCCGCCGAGCTCCCAGCGGGCGACGATCTCCTCCGGTCCGACCTGTTCGAACGCAGCCGCCGCTTGGACGCAGGCCCCGGTCGCCACCGGTTCGGCGACGTCAGGGAGCACCACCGGTCGGCCGAGCAGGTCGACGAGGATCGTCCGCAGCAGCTCCGAGCGCGCCCCACCACCGGTGAGCACGATCCGCCCGTCGAGCGCGACGTGGCCGGCGAGTGCCTCGAACGCATCGACGAGGCTGCAGGCGACACCTTCCAACGCGGCGCGGGCGAGCTGCTCGCGACTGACCGAGCTGTCGAAGCCGGCGAGCACGCCGCGCGCCTTGGGCCGGTTGGGGGTTCGTTCACCGTCGAGATACGGGAGCAGGACGAGTCCTCCGGCGCCCGGCGGCGCCGCCCCGGCGAGCCGGTCGAGCTCGGCGTGGGAGACCCCGAGCAGGCGGGCGACGGCGTCGAGAACCTTCGCCGCGTTGAGCGTGCAGGCGAGCGGGAGGAACCGCCCGGTGGCGTCGGCGAAGCCGGCGATCGACCCGCTCGGATCGGCGACCGCAGCTCCGGCGACGGTGCCGACCGCTCCCGAGGTCCCGACCGAGATCGAGGCGTCGCCGGCGCCGAGACCGAGGCCGAGGGCGGCGGCCATGTTGTCCCCCGTTCCTGCGGCGACGACCCTGCCGTCCCAGACCCCGGCATGCTCGAGCGGTCCGAGCACGGTCGGCAACGCGTCGGACCAGTCGCGCTCGGCGTCGACGATCGCCAACAGGTCGTAGCGGTAGCGTTCCTCGCTCGGTGACCAGTAGCCCGTCCCCGAGGCGTCGCCGCGATCGGTCGTCAGTCGACCGGTCAGCCGGTAGGTCAGCCAGTCGTGCGGGAGGACGACGTGGGCGAGGCGGGTCCACGCCTCCGGTTCGCTGCGATGCAGCCAGGACAGCTTGGTGATCGTGAACGACGCGACCGGCACGCTCCCGCACGCCGCCGCCCACTCCCCCGCCCCGCCGGGCAACTGCTTGAGCAGCCAGCCGCTGTCGGGTGCGGTCTCGGTGTCGTTCCACAGCTTCGCCGGACGGATGACCGCGCGGTCGGCGTCGAGCGCCACCATCCCGTGCTGCTGCCCGGCGACGCTGATCGCGGCGATCTCGGCACCGCCGGCGGCGTCGCAGGCGGTGTCCCACGCCGATCCGAACGCCGACCACCAGGCGGCCGGATCCTGCTCACTGCGCGGCGACCCGGTCGGCGGATGCGGGGCTGACGCACTCGCCACGAGCGCCCCGCTGTCGAGCTCGCGCAGCTCGACCTTGCACGACTGGGTCGACGAGTCGACCCCGGCGACGAGTCGGGGCGACGTCATCGCGATGCCCCGCTGGTGAGCGTGGCCGGCGTCCTGCTGATCGACGTCATGCCTGGTCACGCTAGGTCCTCGCGCACACGTGTCACGAGCCGTTCGCAGGGGAGGTGCTTGCAGTTACCGACGGGTAGACCTAGCCTTCCCGCCACACCTATGACCCGGGCGCAACCCCGCGCCCGCTACCAGGGGGAGAAACCACACATGCACAAGACCCGCGTACGTCGGGTCGGCGCTGTGCTCATCGGACTGTCACTGCTCACCGCAGCATGCGGTAGTGACGACGACGAGGCAGCCGACACGACAGCGGCCGGAGCAGCCGAGACGACCGCCGCCGCAGCGGCGGAGACCACGGCAGCCGAAGCAGCCGAGACGACCGCCGCCGCAGCGGAGACGACCGCAGCCGCCGCCGGCGAGGTCGAGACGGCCGGAGCGCTCGAGGGCGTCAAGGGCACGACGCCGCTCGTCGAGCTGTCCGCAGACTTCAAGGATCGGATCCTCGAGACGCCCTCAGGCGCCGGCCTGACCGACTTCAACTACGCCGGCGAGACCTACGACGCGATGTTGATCATCGCCCTCGCCGCCGAGCTCGCCGGAACCGACGGGGTCGAGTTGGCCAACGAGATCGTCGGCATCACCCGCGACGGCGAGAAGTGCACCGACTTCGCTTCCTGCAAGGAGATCATCGCCGCCGGTGGTGATCCCGACTACGACGGGATCACCGGTCCGATCACGATGAACGGCAACGGCGAGCCGCTCGAGGCCAGCTACGGCGTGCTCGTGATGGGCGCCGACAACCGGCTCGACAACGACGCCGACGACCTACATCGAGATCACCTCGCCGGCGTCGGCCGAGGTGCCGCTCACCCCGGCCGAGGGCACCCGCGCCGGTGACGGCGTGCTCAAGTTCGGCTCGATCCTGCCGCAGACGGGCTCGCTCGCCTTCCTCGGACCACCCGAGTTCGCTGCTGCCGAGCTCGCCGTGATCGACATCAACGCCGCCGGCGGCGTGCTCGGCAAGCCGGTCGAGTACTCGCCCGGCGATTCCGGCGACACCTCGACCGACATCGCCAGCCAGACGGTCGACCGCCTGCTGGCCGAGAACGTCGACGCGATCATCGGTGCTGCTTCGTCGTCGGTGTCGCTGACGGTGATCGACAAGATCACCGCCGCCGGCGTCGTCCAGTTCTCCCCGGCGAACACGTCGAACACGCTGTCGGACTATCCGGACAAGGGCCTCTACTTCCGTGACGCCCCGCCCGACACCCTCCAGGGCGCGGTCGTGTCCCAGCTGGTGATCGACGACGGCGCCGCCACGGCGTACATCCTCGCCCTCGACGACGCCTACGGCACCAGCCTCGCCGATGTCGCCCAGGCGACGCTCGAGGAGGCCGGGATCGAAGTCACGGTGAAGATCTACGACCCGAAGGCGACGAGCTTCGACGCCGAGGTCGGCGAGATCGCCGCCGCTGCCCCCGACGCGCTGATCCTGATCTCCTTCGACGAGGCCTCCCGCATCCTGCGGACCCTGGTCGAGAACGGCGTCGGTCCGAAGGTCATCCCGACCTACGGTGTCGACGGCTGGATCAGCAACACCGCCGGCGAGAACTTCGACGGCGGGAAGTGACCCAGGACGACTGAGCGCGTGAACCGCTGAGTCTGCAGAGCCCGGGGCCTAGGCTCCGGGCTCTGTCGCGTCTGCCCAGCGACATGTCCCGATCCCCCCACTCGAAGGGTGCCCGATGTCCGAAGTCGACCTTCCCCGGATCGAGGCCGCCGTGGCCGAAATTCTCGCTGCGATCGGCGAGGACCCGAAGCGAGACGGGTTGCAGGACACCCCCCGCCGGGTCGCCAAGATGTACGCCGAGGTGATGGCCGGACTCCACGAGAACCCGGCTCGGCACCTGTCGATGACCTTCGAGGCCGATCACAACGAGATGGTGATGGTCCGCGACATCCCGTTCCACTCGATGTGCGAGCACCACCTGGTGCCGTTCCACGGTCAGGCGCACGTCGCCTACATCCCCGGACCTGACGGACGGATCACCGGTTTGTCGAAGCTCGCCCGGCTCGTCGACGGCTTCGCCAAGCGTCCCCAGGTGCAGGAGCGGCTGACCAGCCAGGTCGCCGACTCGATGGTCGAGGCGCTCGAGCCCTACGGCGTGATCGTGGTGATCGAGGCCGAACACCTCTGCATGTCGATGCGCGGGATCCGCAAGCCCGGTGCGGTGACGGTCACCTCGCGCCGCACGCGGCCTGTTCCTCGACGATCCCCCGGTCGCGGGCGGAGGCGATGAGCTTCATCACCGGCACCAGGCGGTAGTCCTCAGCCGCCGCTGGCCTTGGCCAGGGTGCCGAGGTAGAGCTCGATCACGTTCGGATCGGCGAGCAACTGCGCGGCCGGTGCCGGAGTACGCCGTCCGCCCCTGGTCGAGGACGTAGCCGCGGTCGCAGACCTGCAGGCAGCGGCGGGCGTTCTGCTCGACCATCAGGATCGCCACGCCGGTGGCGTTGATCGCCTTGCAGTTGATGAACGCTTCGTCCTGGAGCATCGGTGACAGACCGGCCGACGGCTCGTCGAGCAGCAGGATCTTCGGCTCCATCATCAGCGCCCGACCCATCGCCACCATCTGCCGCTCGCCACCCGACAGCGCACCGGCCCGTTGGTCGCGACGCTCCCCCAGCTTGGGGAACAGCGCCGGTGACGTACTCGAACCGCTCGGGCGAACAGCGACGGCTTGAGGAAGCAGCCCATCTCGAGGTTCTCGAGCACGGTCAGGCTGGGGAACACGTTCCTGTTCTGCGGGACGTAGCCGACACCGCGGCTGACCAGCTCGTGCGCCTTGTGGCCGGTGATGTCCTCGCCCTGGTAGAGCACCTGTCCCGCTGCGCACCGTGCACAGCCCGAGGGCGGCCTTGAGGAAGGTCGACTTGCCGGCTCCGTTGGGACCGATGATCCCGATGAACTCGCCGTCGTTGACGACCAGGTCGCAGCCGTTGAGGATGTTGACCCCCGGGATGTAGCCGGCAACCAGATCCTTTGCCTTCGAGGATCGCCATCGCAGTGCTCCTTACGTCGGTCAGTCGAGCAGGGACTTGCCCTGGTGGGCGCCGAGGTAGGCGTCGATCACCGCCGGGTTGGAGGAGATGTCGTCGGGCGTGCCCTCGGCGATCAGCTGCCCCTCGGCCATCACGATCACCCAGTCGGAGATGTCGTGGACCATGTCCATGTCGTGCTCGACGAACAACACCGTCATCCCGTCGTCGCGCAGGCTGCGGATGTGTTCGTTGAGGCTCTGCTTCAGCGCCGGGTTGACCCCGGCCATCGGCTCGTCGAGCATCACCAGCGTGGGCTCGACCATCAACGCACGGGCCATCTCGAGCAGCTTGCGTTGGCCTCCCGAGAGCGTGCCGGCGTAGTCATCGCGCTTGTCGTCGAGCTTGAACCGGGCGAGCAACTCCATCGCTCGCGCTTCGATCTCGCGCTCCTGGTCCCGCCAGGTGAACGGGAACAGCCCACGCATGATGCTCTCACCGCGCTGCCCGGTGGCACCGAGCTTCATGTTGTCGATCACCGACATCTTGCGTCAGGCTCTTGGTCAGCTGAAAGGTGCGGACCATGCCCGAGCGCGGCGACCTTGTGCGCGGCAACGCCGTCCAGGCTCTTGCCGTTGAACGACCAGTTGCCCTGGTTCGGGTCGTCGAACCCGGTGAGCAGGTTGAAGAAGGTGGTCTTGCCGGCGCCGTTGGGGCCGATCAGGGCGGTGATCGACCCGCGCTGGATCTCGACGTGGTCGACGTCGACGGCGATGATGCCGCCGAAGCTGCCGGCGCACACCGTCGGCGACGATGATCGGGTCGGGCTTTGGGCACCGGCCGGGAACGGCGTCGCAGCGTCGCCAGCGCGGCCGATCGCCGACGTCGCGATGGTGGTCGGGTTCGCCGGTTCAGCGGCCATCGAGGGCCATCTCCTTGCGGTTGCCGAACAGGCCCTGCGGTCGGAAGACCATCAGCAGCATCAGTCCGAGCCCGACGAGCATGAACCGGAAGATGCCGACCTCGGAGGAGTTGCGGATGATCGTCACGCCGAGGATCTCAGCCGACCGAAGTCGTCGACCGCCTCGAGCAGGAACGACTCGAAGAACGCGAGGATCATCCAGAACAGGATCGGGCCGACGATCGAGCCCGACACCTTGGCGACGCCGCCGAGGATCAGCGCGGTGAGGATGTAGAAGGTGACGTCGCGGCTGTAGTTGTCCGGCTGGACCGAGCCGCGGGCGACGGCCAGCACCATGCCGGCGAACGTGCCGATCACGCCGCCGACGACGAGCGCCTGCATCTTGTAGGCGAACACGTTCTTGCCGAGGCTGCGCACCGCGTCCTCGTCCTCGCGGATGCCCTTCAGCACCCGCCCCCACGGGCTGCGCATCAGCAGACAGACGAACGTCCCGAGGACGGCGACGCAGGATCCAGCCGACGATCATCATCCGCAGGGATGCGACCGTCGTACTCGAACGGCCAGAAGCCGTACCGTTTGCCGTTCTCGACCCAGCCGATCAGGAAGAAGTCGGTGTCGTAGAACTCGCTGGCGAAGCCGTTGATCCCGTCGCTGCCGCCGAAGTACTCCTTGAACCGCACCGATCGCACGACGAGCCGGATCGACCTCGGCGACCGCGATCGTCACGATCGCCAGGTAGTCGGCGCGCAGCCGGAGCGTCGGGATGCCCATCAGCAATCCGAGGATCACCGAGTAGACGATCCCGATGCGCGATCCCCAGCCACAGCGGGATCACCGCATCAGTAGTGCGACGGTCATCCCCATCCCGTAGGCACCGGCCGCCATGAACCCGGCCTGGCCGAAGTTGAGCAGGCCGGTGTAGCCGAACTGGACGTTGAGCCCGAGCGCGGCGATCGCGTAGTAGATCGCGTCGATCGACGAACAAGCTGCGGAACGTGTCATTGAAGATCTTGACGAAGTCCATCGGGCCTCCTCAGCCGATCCGCTCGCTGCGCGCCGAGGATGCCCTGCGGTCGCACCAGCAGGACCAGGATCAGCACCAACAGCGGCGGGACGTTCTTCAGCTCGGTCGGCACGCCGAGGGTCAGGACCTCGGTGAACACCCCGACGATGAACCCGCCGACGAGGGCACCGAACGCCGATCCGAGCCCGCCGAGCGTCACCCCGGCGAACATCAGGAACAGCAGGTTGGCACCCATCTCGAAGCTGATGCCGCTCGTCGAGTCCACGGAACACGCCGCCCAGCGCAGCGAGGGCGCCGCCGACGATCCAGACCAGGCGGATCACCTTCTGGGCGTCGATTCCGGTCGCCGAGGCGAGATCGACGTTGTCGGTGACCGCCCGAGTCGCCTTGCCCAGCCGGGTGCGTTGCAGCGCGAGGGCGACGGCGACGAGCACGATCAGACGCGATGATCGAGGTGATCAGGTCGCGCTGGGGTGATGCCGATCTTCCACCAGGTCATCTGCCGCTGGTTGGTGTAGTCGGCGTACGGCTTGTTACGTCCGCCGAAGCGGACAGGATAGACGTTGCGGAGGAAGATCGACAGGCCGACGGAGACGACCAGCTGCGAGATCAGCCCGATCGCCGCGCCGGCGCAGCCTGCCCCACAGACCCCAGTCGAGGAAGTAGCCGAACAGCCGCGCCGAACACGACCGCGAGCGGCCCGGCGAGGAGGAATGGCAGGCCCCAGGTGACGTTGAACAGGAAGCCGACCACCCCGCCGAACGTGACCATCTCGCCGTGGGCGAAGTTGGTCAGTCCGGTGGTGCCGAAGATCAACGACAGACCGACGGAGGTGATCGCGATGACCAGGCCGAGACGCATCCCGTCGATCAAGCCGCTGCGGTACGCGCTCGATCCACGACGACGAGCGATCGCGGCCTTCCCCGGTGAACAGGTTCTTCGTCCCGGTACCGATCGTCCCGATCGTCACCGTGCGGACGTTGCCCTCCTCACCGGACAGCGGATCCGGCTTGATCTCCGCGTCCTCCGGGAGCGTGTCCTCGTCGATCACGATCGTGAACTCGGTGCCGGCGGCACCGACCAGCCCCTCGACGACCAACCGACCCTGCTCGTCGGTCTCGCCCGAACCGACCTCGGTCCCCTCCGCGTCCTGGATGCTGATACCGACGCCTTCGAGCGGTGTCTTGGTCCCGTCGGCCGCCTCGTTCTGGATCCGGACCTGGACCCTCGCATTGCCCTCGGCCGGGGCTGCATGCGCCTCGCCGAACCCGATCAGGACTGGCGCTGCGACCACCAGACCGGCGGCGACCAGCCGTGCGAGCTTGCGGATCACGTGGATGACGTCCCCCGGTGTCGAGTGATCGGCGGAGTATAGGCACGGCCCGAACATCGGCTGGCGAACCGCGCACGCCGTTCTCCGAGCCGTCGCACGAAGGCGACGGATAGCGTCGCGGCGGTGAACCGCCTCGCCGAGGAGACCTCGCCCTACCTGCGGCAGCACCGTGACAACCCGGTGGACTGGTACGCCTGGGGACCGGACGCATTCGCTCGCGCCCAGGCCGAGGACCGGCCGATCCTGCTCTCGGTCGGCTACTCCGCCTGCCACTGGTGCCACGTGATGGCGCACGAATCGTTCGAGGACGACGAGGTCGCGGCGGCGATGAACGCCTCGTTCGTCAACGTCAAGGTCGACCGCGAGGAACGCCCCGACGTCGACTCGGTCTACATGGACGCGGTGCAGGCGATGACCGGCCGGGGCGGGTGGCCGATGACGGTGTTCCTCACCCCCGAGGGCAAGCCGTTCTACGGCGGCACCTACTTTCCCAAGGACCACTTCCTCCGGCTGCTGGCGGCGATCGACGACGCCTGGCGGTCGCGGCGCGACGAGCTCGACCAGAACATCGAGGCCCTCCTCGGCGCCGCCGGACGGACCGCCACCTTCCGCCCGGCGGCCGAGCTGCCCGGCACCGGCGAGGTCACTGCGGTGGTCCAGGCGCTGGTCAAGCACTTCGACCGCACCTGGGGCGGGTTCGGCAGCGCACCGAAGTTCCCCTCGACGATGAACCTCGACCTGTTCTGCCGGATCGCCGCCGGCGGATCCGACGGGGCCGAGCAGCTGCTGACCACCTCGCTCGACGCGATGGCGTCCGGAGGGATCTACGACCATCTCGGCGGAGGTTTCTCGCGCTACTCCGTCGACCAACGCTGGCTGGTTCCCCACTTCGAGAAGATGCTCTACGACCAGGCCCTGCTCGCCCGGGTCTACCTCCATGCGTGGCAGGCGTTCGGGCACGACCGCTGGCGGCAGGTGGTCGTCGAGACGATCGACTACGTGCTGCGCGACCTCGGTCAGCCCGACGGCGGGTTCTCCTCGGCGGAGGACGCCGATTCACTCGACGAGTCCGGTCACCCGCACGAGGGACACTTCTACGTCTGGACCCCGGCGGAGATCACCGCCGAGCTCGGCGACGAGCTCGGGTCGGTGGCGATCGACTGGTACGAGGTCACCGAGGCGGGGAACTTCGAGGGTCGCAACATCCTCGCCAGGGTCGGGCACCGTGGCTCGCTCGCCCGCCCGGCGGAGATCGAGCAGGCCCGCGGGGCGTTGTTCGAGGCCCGTCGGCGCCGCCCTCGCCCCGGTCTCGACGACAAGGTGCTGGCCGAGTGGAACGGGCTGTTCCTCGCCACGCTGGCCGAGGCGGCGGCTGCGCTCGATCGGCCGGACTGGCTGGCCGCGGCGATCGCCAACGGCGAGTTCCTCGTCGATCGCCTGCGCCGCCCGGACGGTCGCTGGCACCGGTCGTGGCAACGAGACGGTGGACCGCGACACGAGGCGTTGGCGGTCGACCATGCTGCGCTGCTCGACGCGTTCACTCGGCTGGCGGAGGCCTCGGGACAGGCGCGCTGGATCGAGGTCGCCCAGGAGCACGCCGATCATCTCCTCGACCGGTTCTGGGACGTCGACAACGGCGGCGTTTTCACCACCGCCGACGACGGTGAGGCGCTGATCGTCCGCCAGAAGGACCTCTACGACAACGCCACGCCGTCGGCGAACTCGATGGCCGCGGGCGGCTTGTACCGCCTCGCTGCGCTGACCGGCGAGCAACGCTACGCCCGTCAGGCTGACCAGGTCCTGCAGCTCCTCGCGCCCCAGCTGAGCACCGCTCCGAGCGCGTTCGGCAACCTGTTGTGCGTCGTCGACCAGCGACGGGTCGGGTTGACCGAGGTCGCCGTCGTCGGCGATCGGCCGGACCTGGTCGGCGAGGTGCACCGCCGCTACCTCCCCGACGTCGTCCTCGCCTGGGGTGAACCGTACGACTCGCCGTTGTGGGCGCACCGCCTCGACGGATTCGCCTACGTCTGTCGCGACTACACCTGTCAGGCGCCGACCGACGACCTCGCCACCTTCGTCGACCAGCTCACCGCCCGCCCGACCTGACCCCCCTCCCCGAAGTTTGGTGGTTGTTGCAGCCTGGCGGCGCAACAACCACCACGCGTCCGCGGCTACCAGCGGCCGCGGTGGATGATCTCGGCCGGCGTCCGCCGGTGGCGGGCAGCGGAGCGGCCGGGACGCTCACCGGCCGACGGCCAGCCGAGCGCGATCGCGCCGAGCAGGACCAGGTCGTCGGGCACCCCGAACGCAGCGCGCAGCTCGGCCTCACCGCGGAACACCCCGAACAGCAGCGCACCGAGCCCGGCGTCCTCGGCGGCGAGCAGCAGGGTCATCACCGCCATCGAGGCGTCGATCGTCCAGTACGGCGCCGGCCAGGCGTCGGTTCCCGCTCCGAGCCCGGTCGCCGCCTTGTCCGCTTCGCGGTAGCGCTCGACATACGCGCCAGGGTCGGCGAACGGCAGCAGGATCGCCGGGCGCGGCAGCAGCCGCTGCCAGCGAAAGGTGTCGCGTCGTTCTGTCGGGAGGGTGACCGACCAGAACCGCTCGGCGTCGTCCCCTTCGAGCACCAGCAGGTGCCAGCCCTGGGTCTTACCGGCGCTCGGTGCGCGGCCGACAACTCGACGAGTCCGTCGAGCAGTTCGGGCGGGATCGGCCGTTCGTCGAACGATCGGGTCATCCGCCGCGAGCGGACGACCTGGCTGAACGAGCGGGGCTCGCTCAGCGCTTGCCGAGCTTGAGCAGGTCCTCGGCCATCGTCCAGCCGTAGATGATGATCGAGCCGCCCTTCGCCGCCGGCACGTTGGCGAACAACGAGGCGACGTCGGGATCGATCTTCTCCGGCTTGAGGCTCTCGTGGTCGACGAAGCCCCCCTGCCCGTTGGACTTGACGATGAACGTCTGTTCCTCGTAGCTCGAGTCGACACCGAACCGCTTGGCGAGGCGCCGGCCCCAGGCCCGCTCCTCGCCGACGGCGCGATGGCCGGTGCGGGGGATGATGTCGGACAGCGACTTGAACGCCTCCAGCCCGTCCGGGCGGGCGAACCGTGCGCCGACGACGACGTCCTCGTCCGGGAAGGCCATCAGCGCCCGGTGATACGCCTCACCCATCAGGCCCTTGAGTACGCCGTCCCGCTTGGAGCTGCGCTTGACACTGACCAGGCCGACCAGGACACAGGGCGTCCCGCCGATCCGCTCGAGGGTGGCGAAGCCGTATCCGTGCAGCTTGTCATCGACCCGGGCGGTCGAGTTCAACACCCAGTCTTCCTTCGCTTTCGACAACAAACCGATGTCGAACGCGCCTCCCATGGACGCCAGCTCATCGAGGTCGGCGTCGGTCAGCGCTGAACTGTCCTTGGTCTCTACCTGGATCGCCATCGGACGGACCGCTCCCCAGTCAGGTAGTGCGCCGGGCGGGACCCCGACGACGTTTCGTGCGAAGACCCATTTTGCCACCGAATCACAGGCTTTCCGAACTCCATCCTTGACATTCCCCTCAGAGCATCACTGCGTCGTGACCAAACACCATCCGTAGTTCGCCGACCACACGATCGAGATTGACGCAGAAATCGTCCGCCAACCGCAGCACTTTGTTGTCCCCGACGTGGAGCATCACCCGCGAATCGCCGGGGTGGTCGCGCAACACCTTCTTCAGTTGGGCGATGCGGAACTCGTTCAGCGCGTTCGGTGAGATCCGCAGGCGAAGGGGTGGCGCCGACTGGTCGAGTCCCTCGACGACGGTCACGTCGGTGGCCATCAGCTTCGGCTGGTCGTCCCGGTTGTCCACCCTGCCGCGGATCGTGACCACTGCGTCGTCGACGAGTTTGTGGCCCTGCTCCATCATCACCCGGGGGAAGACCATCACCTCGATCGAGTCCTGCAGATCCTCGAGGACGAACACCGCCATCTGATCGCCCTTCTTGGTGAACTTGCGCTGCAGCCCGGTGATCACCCCGCCGACGACACAGATCGACACCGTCCTCGCGGTCGGCCAGGTCGGCGATCGAGGCATCGGTCCGCCGGCGCAACGCCGTCTCCACCCCCATCAACGGATGATCGGAGACGTACAGCCCGAGCATCTCCTTTTCCGACCGGAGCCGCAGGGTCTTGTCGAACTCGACCGGCGGGATCACGATCCGCTCGTCGAACCCGGCGGCGCTGTCGCCGGCCGCCGGATCGCCGCCGAGATCGAACAGGCTCATCACGCCCTGATCGCGTTCGCGGCGGCGGACGATCGTCGTGTCGATGATCTGTTCGAACACCTGCAGCAGGCCCTTGCGCGGGTGGCCGAGCCGGTCGAACGCCCCGGCCTTGATCAGCGACTCGACCGTTCGCTTGTTGAGCACCCCTTCCGGGACTCGCTCGGCGAACTCGTAGAAGTCGGCGTACGGCCCGTTCTGCTCCCGCTCGGCGACGAGCAACTCGACCAGGCCCTCGCCGACGTTGCGCACCGCCGACAGCCCGAAGTTGATCGCCCGTTCCCCGTTCGCGTCGGGGGCGAAGTCCATCAGCGACGCGTTGATGTCCGGGTTGAGCACCCGCACGCCCATCGCCCGGCAGTCGGCGAGGTACACGGCGGCCTTCTCCAGGCTGCTCTTGACGCTGGTCAGCAGGCACGACATGTACTCGATCGGGTGGTGCGCCTTGAGGTACGCGGTCTGATACGTGACCAACCCGTAGCCGAACGAATGGCTCTTGTTGAAGGCGTAGTCGGCGAACTTCTCGATCACGTCGAACAGCTGCTTGCCGAGCTCCTGGCCGTAGCCGGTGCGCTCGCACCCGGCTTCGAACCCGGCCCGCTCCTTGGCCATCAGCTCGCGGACCTTCTTGCCGCAGTTGTGGACGAGGAAGTCCTCGACCACTGCGTATGGGCGATCCTGGTCGACCATCGTGAAGTCGAAGCATTCGACTTCACGGCTCGGTTCGACCGAGATCACGGTGTCCCACAGCAGATCACCCGTGCGGAGATCCTCGAGCCTCTCGGAGTAGAGCAGCCCGTCGAGCGTGTTGCGATGGACGACGCGGGTGGTGAACAGACCACCGCCGTCGACTCCGAGGCTTCGCTTCGACTTGCCGGTGACGTGTTGGCGGCGAGCCAATTCGGTCGCGACAAACGATGTGGGGATCCCGATCCGGGTCGCGCTGGCGCCCTCGGTGTCTGCCCAGGCGATCAGCCACCGGTCGACCTTGCGGGACTTGACCTCGGTCAGATGGGGCCCGATCAGGGCAGCGAATGCCTTTGCCTGGCCCTTGTCGGCGATCGACAAGGTCCAGTGCCGGCCGTGACCGATCGTGTCGCGATGGTGGAGGTTGCCGACGATGCCGAACCGCAGCAGCATCCGCTTCAGCGCCAAGCACACCGCCTGGCTCTTCGATCCGAAGTGTGCTCCGGAACGGTCGGCCCAGCCGTCGGCGCAGAAGTACAGGCCGAGGAATCGCTCGACAAGGTGAGCCGGAGCGTTGATCAACCGGTTCGGGATCGTCTTGTCGGCGGCAAGGCCGAGCGTCCCGAGGATCGGGACCAGCGAGCGAAGCTCGTCTCGGCTGAGTGGCAAGCGTGTCACTCCGGCGAACACCGCCGGCTTCGCGTGCGGTCGGCCGAAATGGCGGGAGTACGCCGTTCGGAACGCGTCGAGCAGCTCGGGGTCGGTGTTGCAGAAGTGAGCGCTCCGGCTCGGCCCGTTGATCACGTCGGGGGTGTGACCCTCCGAGATCAACAGCGCGGCAAGCTCGACCTCGGCGAGGCTGACCTTGCTCCCACCATCGGTCCTCGTCCGCGAGGCGACTCCGACGAGATCGCCTGGCTTCAGATCTGCGAGCCGACGCCACTCCCCCTCGACGAGGAAGGGGTGATCGGCGGTCGCCTCGATCGTGTAGCCGGTAGCGGTCGTCAGCCGGAACACCTGCTTGATGCCGACGGACCAGACGTCGTCGACTGGGGCGAACTGCCCGTTCGCCGACGTCGTGTCGATCGTGAACACGCGCCGGTCGGCCTGGTTCATCAGCCGTTCGATCGCCACGTAGCCACGCGACTTGGACAAGATCCGAGTGCCCGCCGGGAGACAGGCCTTTCGAAGGTTGTCTGCCTCGGCGAGCGAGTAGCCGGCGAACTTCTGGGCGACGCGCATCATCGACTCCTGATAGATCATCAGGCCGTAGGTGTCGCCGAGCACCTCCCGGGCGTCCTCGTGGAAGTACTCGACCGGTTTGCGGTCGTTCTTCCGGTCGGCGTAGTCGTAGTGCATGTTGACGCTCATCGGCCCCGGCCGGTAGAGCGCGATCATCGCCGAGACGTCCTCGAACGAGTTCGGAGCCATCGCCCGCAGCAGCGCCCGCATCGGTGAGGACTCGAGCTGGAACACGCCGATCGTGTCGCCCCGCCCGAGCAGGTCGTAGGTCAACGTGTCGTCGAGTGAGATCGTGTCGATGTCGAACGAGGGATCGGGTCCGGTGCGGATCATCGCCACCGCGTCGGTGATCACGTCGAGGTTGCGCAACCCGAGGAAGTCCATCTTGAGCAGCCCGAGGTCCTCGACCCCGTGCATCTCGTACTGGGTGACCACCGGGGACAGCGACGGATCGATCCCCGCCTCCGGTTTGCGCTGGATCGGGAGGTAGTCGGTCAGCGGTGCCTTGGTGATCACCACTGCCGCAGCGTGGATCCCGTCCTGGCGACGTAGTCCCTCGAGGCCCTTGGCGACGTCGACCACCCGCTTGACGTCCGGGTCGGTGTCGTACATCGCCCGCAGCTCCTGTGCGGCCTTGTACCCGTCGGCGTACTTCGGGATCTCCTCGAAGCAGTACTTCAGCGGCGTGTCCCGACCCATCACCAGCGGGGGCATCGCCTTGGCTACCTTGTCGCCGACGCCATAGGGGTAACCGAGGACGCGGGCCGCATCGCGCACCGCAGCTCTCGCCTTGATCGTCGAGAAGGTGACGATCTGGGCCACGTGGTCACGTCCGTAGCGTTCCGCTGCGTAGCGGATCATCTCGTCGCGATAGCGGGAGTCGAAGTCCATGTCGATGTCCGGCATCGAGACCCGGCTCGGGTTGAGGAATCGCTCGAACAGCAGGTCGTACTTGATCGGGTCGAGGTCGGTGATCCGCAGCGAGTAGGCGACCGCACACCCGGCCGCCGACCCACGTCCCGGGCCGACCCGGATGCCGGCGTCCTTGGCGTGCTTGATCAGGTCCCAGACGATCAAGAAGTAGGAGGAGAAGCCCATGTCGGCGATGACCTTGAGCTCGTACGCCAGCCGTTCGATCGCCTGCGGCGGGAGCTGCTCACCCCACCGCTGCTTGGCGCCCTCCCAGGTGAGATGGTTGAGGTACTCGGTGTCGTTGTCGAATCCGGGAGGCAACGGGAAATTCGGCAGCTGCACCTTGCCGAAGTCGATCGTCACGTCGGCCCGCTCGGCGATCCACAGGGTCGAGTCGCACGCCTCGGGATAGTCGCGGAACAGGTAGCGCATCTCTGCCGAGCTCTTCAGGTAGTGCTCGTGCCCTTCGAACTTGAACCGCTTCGGGTCGCTCATCAGCGCGCCGGTCTGGACGCAGAGCAGCGCGTCGTGCGACTCGTGGTCCTCGCGGTGGGTGTAGTGCGAGTCGTTGGTCGCCAACAGCGGTGCGCCGATCTTGCGGGCGATCTCGATCAGCTGCGGGTTGGTGTCGCGCTGGGCGAGCAGGCCGTGGTCCTGCAACTCGACGAACAAGTTGTCCTTGCCGAAGATCTCCTGCAGCCGGCCGGCCTTCGCCAGCGCGCCCTTCTCGTCGCCGTTGAGCAGCGATTGGAGCACGTGACCGCCGAGGCAACCGGTGGTCGCGATCAGCCCGTCGGAGTACTTCTCGAGCAGCTCCCAGTCCATTCGCGGCTTGTAGTAGTAGCCCTCGAGGAAGGCGAGGGAGGAGAGCTGGATCAGGTTGCGGTACCCCTGGTCGGACTCCGCCAGCAGGGTGAGGTGGTAGTAGAGCTTCTTGCCGCCCTCGGTGTCGCCACCCGAATCGTCGATCCGGCCACGCCTCGGCGGGCGCTCGAGCCGGGTGTCGTGGGCCATGTAGGCCTCGATCCCGAGCACCGGCTTGATCTCCTTCTTCAGGCACTCCCGGTAGAAGTCGAGGATCCCGTACATGTTGCCGTGGTCGGTGATCCCCAGCGCCGGCTGCCCGTCCGAGGCGGCCTTGGCGACCAGCTCGTCGAGCCGGGCAGCGCCGTCGAGCATCGAGTACTCGGTGTGCACGTGGAGATGGGTGAACGAATCGCCCACGGCAGACGGCCTCCCTCGGGGGTCACGGGAATCCGGGCGGGATTACACGACTGTGATTCGCCAAGGCTAGCGGTCGCGCGGGCGCCCGCAGCCACGCCCACCCCCCCCGCCGCCGACGACGCGACGCGTGGAGGTTGTTGCAGCGTCGGGCTGCAACAACCTCCAAACTTCCAGGGGGGACGGGGGACGGGGGGCGGGGGCGGGCTAGAGGTCGGCGGGCCAATCGGTGGCGAGGCGACCCTGCCAGTCGGGCGGGCGGCGCTCGAGGAAGGCGACGACGCCCTCGCGGGCATCAGCATGGGCCATCAGATGATGATGCATCTCGGTCTCGCGCCGTTCGACGGCTGCTGCGTCGAGCGACCACGTCTCCCACAGCAGCCGCTTGCTCATCGCCACCGACAGCGGGGCGGTGTTCGCTGCGATGTCGCGAGCGACGTCCAGTGCTGCGGGGAGCACCTCGTCGTTCGGCAGCACCCTGCTGCAGAGCCCCAGTTCCTTCGCCTCGTGTCCGTCGAACATCCGTCCGGTGAGCAGCACCTCGGCGGCATTGGCGAGCCCGGCGATGCGCGGCAGGGTCCAGTGCGAGTAGCCGTCGCCCATCACGCCGCGGCGGACCTGGACGATCCCGTACTTGGCATCGGCGGCGAAGAAGCGCAGGTCGCACTGGAGGGTGATCGTGAATCCGATCCCGATCGCGTGGCCGTTGACCGCGGCGATCACCGGCTTGCGGACGTCCCAGGCGCGCACCTCGGTCGCCGAGGCGGAGAACGCGCCCTCGTCACGCTTGGCGAACGTCGCTCCGCCGGATGACAGATCGGCGCCTGCGCAGAACGCCGGAGGCGCACCGGTGAGGACCACGGCGCGCACCTCGTCATCGGCGTCGGCCCGGCGGTACGCGGCGGACAGCTCCTCGCCCATCCCGCCCCCGAACGCGTTGCGCACCTCCGGCCGGTCGAGCGTGATCGTCGCCACACCGTCGGCGACCTCGTAGCGGACCGTCGGCAGGCTCACGACGAGGCAGCCCGCAACTCGTCGGCGAACTCACCGATCAGCTCGTCGCTGGCGGTGTAGAACGGGAAGTAGGCGCAGATCCGGGTGACGTTCGCCCCGTACCGCCGGACGATCTCGGCGGCGCACTCCGCCGGGGTGCCGTGGACGGCGATGGTCGAGATCATCTCGTCGGTGATCAGCCCGGCCATCCCGGCCCAGTCGCCGCGCTTGGACAGCGTGTTCAGTTCCGGCTGCAGCTCGCCCCATCCTTCGGCGTCGAGCACCGGGCGGTAGGCCGGCGTCGAGCCGTAGAACGACAGCAGGTTGCGCACGCCCTTGGCCGCTTCGAGCTCCTCGTCGGTGCGCCCGACGCCGACGATCACCTCAGCGGTGAGCTCCAGATCGGCGCGGGTCCGCCCGGCGGTCGCCAGCCCCCGGTCGATCGCCGGCAACGTCCGCTCGTTCATGTGCCGCTCGGAGTTGAACGGCATCACCAGGATCCCGTCGGCGACCTCGGCTGCCATCTCGTTCATCTTCGGCCCGAGCGCACCGACGAGGATCTTGGAGATCCCGTACGGGTTGGGTCCGGGATGGAACGCCGGGGTCATCAGCGTGTGCCGGGTGTACTCGCCCTCGAAGCGCAACGGCGTGCCGTGCTGCCAGTGCTCGAGGATCGCTCGCGTCGCCATGATCCACTCCCGCATCTGCCCGACGGGCTTGCCCCACCGCGCCCCGAACCGCTTCTCGACGTGGGCCTTGATCTGCGAGCCGAGGCCGAGGCGGAACCGTCCCTTCGACAGCAGCTGCAGGTCGTAGGTCGCGTTGGCGAGGTGCATCGGACTGCGCGGGAAGGCGATCGCCACGTTCGTCATCAGATCCAGCGAGCAGACCGGGGCGGCGGCGACCAAGGGGAAGAACAGATCGTGGGCGTTTTCGAAGCTGAACACCCCGTCGACGCCGAGTCGCTCGAGTTGTACCGCTCGTTCGGCCGCATCGACCACCGAGTTGGACAACATCACGTCGAGCTTGAGCGCAGGCATCGCGGCAAGGTAGCGAGTGACCGCTCACCCGGCCGATCCGTGCGCGACCGGTCAACAACAGCTGCGGAGCACCTCGAGCAGCTGCTCGGCGGAGATCACGTTCGCCCCCGACGCGCGCACGTCGCGCACGACCGCCTGATCGTTGGTGGCCACGATCACGCCCGCCTCGGCCGGCAGGTCACCGACGAGCTCACGAATGTCGTCGTCGGCGATCACGTCCGGAGCGGAGAACCGCACCCGGACCAGTCGTCGCCGGCTCTGCGTCGCCGGCACCGCTGCCCCGTCGAAGATCACCACCGCCCGCAGCCCCGTCCTGCGCACTTGATCCTCGAGCAGGTCGAGCAGCGACTCCCGTTGCTGTTCGAGGCTCAGCGCCGGCCAGCCCGTCTTGGCGATGTTGTAGCCGTCGACGACGAGGGTCACCCCCGGCTGGCGGAGCAGGTGGTTGGCGGCGGCGACCGAATCGCCGAACAGTCCGCCGGGAATCGCCAGCGGCGTCCGCCGCGACCGACGGGTGGGGCGGACCTGCGGGGTCGGGCGAACCGGTTGGGGAGAGTCGACCAGCGCCCGGCCGGTGCCTTCCAACGAGCCGGCGAGCTGGCGAAGGGCGGAGGCGACGTCCTGCAGGCCATCGGCAGCCTTGAGCAGCGACGGATCGGCGAAGCTCGGTTGGGGCGGGGCGTCACGCAACAGCTCCAGTTGGCCCTCGGCCGTCGCCCGTCCCGCCAGGGCGTCGTCGAGCAAGGTGTGCAGCTCTGCGACCTGTCCGAGCAGCGCGTCGCGCTCCTCGGACATCGCCGTCGCCCCCTCCACCGCAGCCCTGCTGCGCGAACGCAACGATCGAAGCTCGGCCCACAGCGCATCCCGCTCGGCGCGCAGCTCGGCCAGCTCACCTGCGATCGTCGCCGCCTGTTGGTCGGCGGCGTGGCGCTGCTCCTTTTCCCGCTCGAGCTCCGCCCGGAGGGCGGCGAGCTCGGCCTGGGCCTTGGTCGCGGCGTGCTCCGCCGCTTCGCGCCGACGCTCGGCGCGGCCCTTCGGGGTTCGATCGGCGGCACCGTCGGAGGACTCGGCGGCCTCCTTGGCGAGCAACTCGTCGACCGCCGCCTCCCACCCGTCGGGTCGCTGCAGCCAGAGCACCCCGATCGGACCGGCGAGCTCCTCGGTCGCCACCCCGGCGGCGCGCTTGCGAAACGCCTCGTCGTCGTCGACCACGCGACGAACTACGGTCAGCGCGCTGCCGGGCAGCTTCTGGAACTTGAGGAAGGGCCGCAGCGCCGAGGGCGGCACGATCGGCGGGCGCAGCCGAGTACCGGCCACCGCGACCGCGAACGACAGCTCGAGCGCCGGGCGCAGCTGGTCGTCGGAAGCGGTCACCACGACCAGCGTAGCGAGGGTCACCGAACTGGGATCGGTACCTTCGGCGCCGGAAGCGCGAGCCGGGCTATTCGGGCGCGAGGGCGAATCGGTCGATGTAGGCCGAGAAGTCCTTGCGGATCACTGCCGGGTCGATCCCGTACTGCTCGGGGGTGTAGTCGTGCGTCCCGTGCTTGCCCTTCGGGTTGTCGGCGATGAACGCCCGCATCCGGGCTGCTGCGGCGTCGGTCATCGGCAGCCCGAGGGCGTCGTAGATCTGGCCGATCACGGCGAACTGATCGGCGACGAAGTCGGAGAACTGCATGTCGTAGAACACCGCCTCCGGGTAGGCGCCGGAGTCACGGACAGCGATGGTCCGCAGGATCATCTTGTGCAGCCGTGCAGTCCAGTCCTCGGCGATCTCGAAGCCGTCGACCTCGTCGCTGCTCGATTCGCGCACGAGCGTCGTCAGGCTGGCGTACGAGGTCACCGACTTCACCGGATCGCGATGGGTGAACACGATCCGGGCGTCCGGATAGCGGCGCAAGAGCTGCTCGAGGCCCCACATGTGGGCGCCGGTCTTGAGCACCCAACGGTCGCGCATGTGCCCCGACTGGAGGTGCTGGAGCTGGCCGTGGTGGACGTCGTAGACGTGCGACCAGTCCGCCTCGTCGTCGACCCAGTCCTGGTAGCTGGGGACCCGGAACTGGTTGTGGAACAGCGGCGTGCACATCGCCTCGCCCATCATCGTCACGCACTCCTGGGAGAGGGTCGCCCCCATCGGATGCATCGCCCGGAACTTGCGGTCGCGCTCGGTCTCCGTCTCGGGCGTCGGCAGCAGGGCGGCGCAGCGGTCGATCCGCGGATCGGTGTCGAACGTCGCCGTCTGCGGAGGCGGCGAGGGGAACATCGTCTCCCAGGTCATCGGCGCTCGGCTGTCGGGATCCATTGCGAGGATGTCGTGGAGGATCGTCGTCCCCGTGCGGGGGAAGCCGATGATGAACACGGGTTTGACGATCCGCTGCTCGGCGATCTCCGGGAACCGTTTGCGGTCCTCGACGTAGCCGAGCCGATTGACGGCGTGGAGCAGGATCCGTTCGCGAGCGATGATCCGCCCGGTGTCGTTCAGCCGGGCCTCGTTCTCGAGCGAATCGATGAAGCGGGCCAACGGCTCGACGAACGGGCTGTCGCCGAGGTCGTCCAATCCCCCCGTCCGGCGGCCGGCCTCGGCCAGCAGCGCATCGATCTCGAAGCGTTCGGTGGTGGTCATCTGATCGGTCCCCCAGTGGATCGGTGCGGCGCCCCACCTAGATACACCGCCCGCCGGGGCTGCGGCCGATCGGACCGCCGATTCGCGCTCAGCTGTGGCGTTGTGGAGGCGGTTGGGGCGATATCGGTCCGATCACGCCCAGGCTGAGCGCGAATCGGCGCAGTGAACGGAGAGGGTCGGGGATGTTGATCCGTCCGAACGGGTGTTCTTGACCCCGAACGGGTGTTCGGCTCTACTGGTGCGGTGTTCGGCATGCCCCACGATCTCGATCCGGCGACACCGCTCGCCGAGGTCACGTTCTGTGTGCTCGACCTGGAGACCACCGGCGGCGCGCCGCAGGCCGACGCGATCACCGAGCTCGGTGCGGTGCTGGTCCGTGGCGGCGAGTGCCTCGGCACGTTCCAGACCTTCGTCCACCCGGGAATCGCGATCCCGTCGCGGATCACCTACCTGACCGGGATCACCGAGGCGATGGTCGCCCACGCACCCCGGCCGGAGTCGGTACTCCCGGCGTTCCTCGAGTTCCTCGGGAGTTCGGTCGTCGTCGGCCACAACGTCCGCTTCGACGTCGCCTTCCTCGACGCAGCGCTCGGGCGGGCGGGCTATCCCGCCCTCACCGGCGGGGCGATCGACACCTGTGCGCTCGCCCGCCGGCTGGTGCGCGACGAGGTCCCCGACTGTCGCTTGGCGACGCTCGCCGAGCGCCTCAGGCTCGATCATCGGCCGACCCACCGGGCGCTGACCGACGCCCTGGCGACCACCGATCTGCTCCACGCCCTGCTCGAACGAGCGGCCTCGTACGCCGTGTTCACCCTCGACGATCTGCTCACCCTCCACCGCCAGGCAGGCCATCCTCATGCTGCCAAGCTCCGTTTGACCGACGAGCTGCCACGTTCGCCGGGGGTCTACGAGCTCTTCGACCGCGACGGCCGGCTCGTCTACGTCGGCAAGGCGACCAACCTCCGAGCGAGGGTCCGGTCCTATTTCGGCAACGACGACCGCCGGACGATCCGGCCGATGCTCGCCGCCCTCGACCGGATCGACCATCGCCGCTGCG
The DNA here is from genome assembly GCA_963754705.1 of uncultured Actinomycetes bacterium. Classification (GTDB taxonomy): domain Bacteria; phylum Actinomycetota; class Acidimicrobiia; order Acidimicrobiales; family Ilumatobacteraceae; genus JAWKHV01. Next base: position 259,056 of record CAVWGZ010000005.1, read on the forward strand.
GGCACACCCTCGCAGCGGAGGTGATCGAGTCCCGGCTGCTGCACACCGCTCGCCCGCGGTTCAACCGTGCGGGTCTGCTCCCCCGCCGCCCGACGTGGTTGAAGCTGACCGCCGAACCGTTCCCACGGCTGGCGACGACCGCCCGGCCCGGCCCCGGAGACTCGGCGCTCGGGCCGTTCCCGACGTTGGCGACCGCCCGCAGGGCGCAGGAGGCGATCGAGGCGGCGATCCCGATCCGCCGGTGCTCGCTGCGTCCCGGGGCGAGCGGCGGCCCGACCGAGCCCTGCGCCCCCGCCCAGCTCGGTGTGTCCCACTGCCCGTGTGCCGGGACGACCGACGCCACCGGCTACCGCCCGGCGGTCGAGGCAGCCCGGCGGGCGCTGCTCGAGGACCCCGGGGCGGTCACTGCCGCGCTCGGCGCCCGGATGTTCCGACTCGCCGCCGGGCTTCGGTTCGAGGAGGCTGCGCTGACCCGCGACCGCTGCGCCCAGCTCGTCGCCGCTCACCGCGACCGGGCGACGTGGGCGACGGTGGCCGGTGCCGGTCGGGTCGAGCTGACGATCGGGGGTGGCGGGGCGACGATCGACGGCGGTCTGCTCGTCGCCGCCTGGAGCGCCGAGGGCCCGGTCCCGCTGCCTTCCCGGGCGGTGCGCGACCCGCGGCTGCCCGCCGCTGTCCCCGACGCCGCCGACCTGGCCGAGGCACGGTTGATCGCCCGCTGGCTGGTCCGCAATCGCCACCGGTGGCACAGCGTCGAGCCGGCGTTCGACGACGAGCTGGTGCGCCGCGCTGTCGACAGCGGGCTCGCGCCCCCCGCCCAACCCGGCCGGGCACAGCACGCCGGCGCACGATCAGTCGGTGTCGATCACTGCCCCACGGGTGTCGATCGCCAGCACCGACGGCGATCCCCCGGTCGGCAGTGACGATGCGATCCGTTCCGCGTCGGCGGGGTCGCACCAACCGGCCACCGTCGGCCCCGAGCCGGACAACCACGCTGCCCAGGCACCGGCGTCGAGCATCGCCGCCAGCGCCTCGGCCGATGGTCGCGCCGCCTGAAACCGCTGCGCCTGATGCAGCCGGTCCTCGGTCGCCACCCGCAAGGCGTCGATCTCCCCGGCGGCGAGGGCGGCGATCATCAGCGCAGCCCGGCCGACGTTGAAGGCCGCGTCGGCGAGCGGGACGTGCTGAGCGAGGCCTCCGCGGGAGGCATCGGTGCCGGTCGTCGACGGCGGCACCCAGACGACGACCGCCGGTTCGACGGCGAGCGGGACACGTACCACCCGTCCGCCGGCGGTGGCGACGACCCCGCCGAGCAACGAGGCGGCGGCGTTGTCGGCGTGCCCTTCGAGCTCGGTTGCACGTTCGAGGATCGCCCACCTGGTCGCCCGATCGTCGAGCACGGCTGGTCCCGCCCGCTGGACGTGAGCGGCGACGAGACCACCGATCCGGACGGCTCCGCTGTAGCCGAGACCGCGGCCCATCGGGATCCGACCCCCCGCCCACAACCGGCCGGTCCCTCCGCCGAGGCGGAATGCCTTGGTCGCCGGATGATGCTCGTCGGCCCAGCGCGTCCCCTCGGGGGGTTCGCCGCCGAGGCCGACCAGGGCGTAGACGGTCACCGCCATCCCGAGCGCGTCGAATCCCGGCCCGAGGTTGGCCGACGAGCCGGGAACCGTGACCCGCATCACCCGTTCGAGGCAGCGACGAGCCCGTCGAGGGCGGCGGCGGCCTTGCCGCTGTCGATACTCGCTGCGGCCAGCGCCATCCCGCCGGCGAGGTCGTCGGCGAGATCTCCGACGACCAGAGCAGCGCCGGCGTTGAGCAGGACGATGTCGCGGTGTGGGCCGTGCTCGCCGCCGAGCACGCGGCGGGCGTAGGCGGCGTTGAGGCTCGGCTCGCCACCCTCGAGCTCCTCCGGCAGCGCCCGCGACAGCCCGAGCTCGGCGGGCTCGACGGTGAACGTGCGGACCCCACCGTCGATCAGTTCGAGCACGGTCGAGGGGCCGACGGTGGTCAGCTCGTCCAGGCCACCACCGTTGACCACCCAGGCGCGGATCGATCCGTGGGCGCGCAGGGTGGTGACCATCCGCTCGGCGACCGCCGGGTTGGCGACGCCGATCAGCTGGCGACGGACCCGGCCGGGGTTGGCCATCGGACCGAGCAGGTTGAACACGGTCGGAATGCCGATCTCGCGTCGGGACGACCCGGCGAAGCGGAACGACGGGTGGAACGCCGGAGCGAAACAGAATCCGATCCCGGCATGATCGATGCAGCGGGCGACCCCGGCAGGGTCGAGCTCGATCCGCACCCCGAGCTCCTCCAACAGGTCGGCGGCCCCGCACTTCGACGACGAGCCGCGCGCGCCGTGCTTGCACACCGGGATGCCGGCCCCGGCGATGACCAGCGCCGAGATCGTCGAGACGTTGATCGAATGGCTCATGTCGCCGCCCGTGCCGACGACGTCGATCGCCCGGTCACGCAGTTCGCCGTCGAGCGGGACCAGCGTTGCCGCCTCGAACACCGCGTCGAGCAGGCCCGAGATCTCCTCGGCGGTCTCACCCTTGGCCCGCAGGGCGACGATGAACGCGACCAACTGCGCCGCGGTGGCTTCACCCGACAGGATGCAGCGCATCACCGACCGGGTCGTCGTCGCCGGCAGGTCGTGGCGGTCGAGCAACTCGGTCAGGACCGCGGGCCAACCACCCAGCTCGGCAAGGCTCGTCATGACGACGATCGTGTCAGGCGGACCGCCGACGCTGGCGGATGATCCGCCGGCGCTCGCGCTCCGTTGCCCCTCCCCAGATGCCCTGCTTCTCTCGATGATTGAGCGCGAACTCGAGACACGTCACCCGGACTCGACACTCGGAGCAGACCGACTTTGCATCGCTCGCATCCTCGTCCTCGTCCGGGTAGAAGATCGTGGGATCCAGCCCCCGACAGGCTCCCAGTTCTCGCCACATGATGTCCTTCACCGACATCCATATCCCCTGTGGACCAAGCAACACCCTGCGTGGTGCGCGGCTGCAGATCGTAGGTGCCTTCGGCGCGCTTGGCTAGACCCTTTTCCAACAGTTCACTCGCGTCAACGGCCCCGACGTGCCGATATTCTCAACGCAGATCGGCGAGAAGCTCACGCACTGTGAGATCTTGAAGCTCCATCTGTTCGCAATACGCAGGATGGTCGATCGCCACGACGACCGGTCCGGTGGCGAACGCATCGACCTGATTTGGAGTAAATCGGAACTGCAGGAAGTGCACAGACGGCGTCAGATCGAGGCGGGTGAGCTGAGCTGCATGCCCGGCCTCGGGCTCGCTGCGCGCGACACTGCCGTCGGCGAGACGGACGATCACGGCGCGTTCAATCCCGACCAGTTTCGGCAGCCACTCGCGCAGACCGGCGTCGTCGGTCAGCTCGATGAACAACGAAGCGCACAACTCCCCCGCTTCGGGCACCATCGGGTTGTAGGCGACGAGCTCGGCCTCGATCTCGGCGTCGGACGACCATCGCTCGACCCGGGCCATCTCCTGGATCTGATACCGCATCGTCTCCCGATTCTCGAACGAGATGGCGACCATCGATCCGAGCGATAGTCGCCGCCGCCGTCTGAGCTCGATCAGCCGGGTCCGCACCGCCGAACGCTCGCGTTCATATGCCCGCACGTCGGCGATGTCATCGAGCGTCAGCTTGCGCGAGACGGTGCTCAACGGCGCTCGTCGTCGTCCGCCGAGATTCCGTAGGCGCGGGCGATCACCTGCAGGGGGTGGGCGGCGATCCGACCGGTCTGCTCGGTGATCGCCGTGTTCGCCAGGTGGCAATCGCCGCTGACGACCTCGCCGCCGGACTTCTCGATCTGTGCCCCGAGCTGGTGGGCGATCGGCAGGGCGAACTGGGCGTTGTTCGCCTTCAGTCCCCACATCCCGTCCGTACCGGAGCACTGTTGGACGAGCTTGACCCGTGCCCCGGTGAGCTTCATCAGGTCGCGGCTCTTGAACCCGATGTTCTGGGCTCGGAGGTGGCACGGCGTGTGGTAGGTGATCGTCTGCGGAACATCGCCGGAGAAGTCCATGTCGAGCGGACCCTCGGCGCTCTTGTGCAGCCGGATCAGGTACTCGGAGGTGTCGAAGGTGTGCTCGGCGACCAGCTGCGCGTCCGGCCCGGGGGCATACACCGGGTACTCCCGCTTGAGCACGTAGCTGCACGTCGGTTGGGGCACGACGATGTCGCGCCCGGAGCGGACGCTCTCGGCCAGCGCAGCGACGTTGCGCGCCGCGATCTTGGAGAACTCCTCCACGTCACCGGCATGCAGCCAGGGCGCGCCACAACAGCGCGTCGTCGAGGTCAGGGTGCACTCGAGCCCGTTGCGCTCGTAGACGCCGACGAGGTCCTTGCCGATCGCCGGTGCCTGGTACTCGACGAGGCAGGTCGGATACACCGCCACCCGGCCGCTGCGTCCGGCGATCCGCACCCCCGGCCGCTGCTTGAACCAGGTGGTGAAGCGAGTTCGGGAAAAGGGCGGCAACAGCCGCTCGGCGGAGACGCCGACGGTCTTCTCGACGACCTTGCGGACGATCGAACCGCGCGGCGCACCGAGGACCTTGTTCACCGTCGACGACGCCGGGCCGGCGACCCTGCCGAGCAGATCGGTGCGGGCGACGAACTGGGTCGTGGCCCGGTCGCGCAGCGCGACCTGCGACGTCGACCGACGCATCGCCTGGGCGCGCAGCATCAGCCGGGGGAAGTCGATCGCCCAGTCGTGGAGGCCGGGGGTGTACGGACAGTTGACGTAGCAGAGCTTGCACTGGAAGCACTCGTCGACCACCTGGTCCTGCTGCGCCGGGGTCAGTCGCCCGGCGTCCTGGTCGTCGTGCGCGTCGATGTAGGAGAACAACGTCGGGAACGAACTGCAGTACTTGAAGCACATCCGGCAGCCGGAGCACAGGTCGAACACCCGCGTCATCTCGTTGCGGACGTCTGCCTCGTCGAAGTAGAGCGGATGGCTCGGGTCGTGGGTCGTCGTCACCGGTCACCAGTCTCCCCGATGCACCCGTGGGTGCAGCGAGTTCAGAGCGCGTCGAGCCCCTGCTGGAAGCGACCTGCGTGGCTCTTCTCAGCCCTGGCCAACGTCTCCAGCCAGTCGGCGATCTGGTCGAACCCCTCGTCGCGGGCGGTCCTGGCGAACCCCGGGTACATCTGGGTGTACTCGTAGGTCTCACCGCCGATCGCGGCGCGGAAGTTGTCCTCGGTGTCCCCGATCGGCAGTCCGGTGGCCGGATCGCCGACCTGGGCGAGGTACTCGAGGTGCCCGTGGGCGTGCCCCGTCTCGCCCTCGGCGACCGAACGGAACAGCGCGGCGGCCTCGGGGTAGCCCTCGATGTCGGCCTTCTGGGCGAACCACAGGTACCGACGATTCGCCTGGCTCTCGCCGGCGAACGCGCGCTTGAGGTTCTCGTGCGTCTTGGTGCCCTCGAGCTCGGCCATCGTCGCTCCCGCTGCGGTCCGGTTGGGATATCGCGATCCGATTCTAGGATCGACGGGCGTATGGCTGACTTCGCGTTCGATCGCGCTACCAGCCTCCGACGACTCGCTGCCGAATCGTTCGATGTGCTGGTCATCGGCGGCGGCATCACCGGTGTCGGCGTCGCCCTCGACGCAGCTGGGCGTGGCTTGCACACCGCGCTGGTCGAGCGCGACGACTTCGCCTCGGGGACGTCGTCGAAGAGCTCGAAGCTGGTCCACGGCGGGCTGCGGTACCTCCAGCAGGGCGAGGTCCGGCTGGTCTACGAGGCACTCCGTGAGCGCCAACGCCTCCGCCACAACGCTCCCCACCTGGTCAAGATCCTGCCGTTCATGATCCCGGTGCTCACCCGCGACGGGGTGGTCTCGCGCAAGATCGCCCGCGCCCTCGGTACCGCGATGTGGATGTACGACCTCACCGGCGGGGCGCGCATCGGCAAGTTCCACCGGCGGTTGAAGGCCGACGAGGCGTTCGCCCACCTACCGACGATGCCGCGCGACCGGTTGTCGAGCGCCTACCTGTACTACGACGCCACCGCCGACGACGCCCGGTTGTGCCTGGCGGTGGCTCGCACCGCCGCGCATCAGGGTGCGGTGGTCGCCAACCGGGCGCGCGTCGTCGGGCTGAGCAAGGACGGCGCCGGGGTGGTCGACGGGGCGACCGTCGAGGCCGACGGGACGGTCTTCACCGTCCGCGCCCGAACCGTCGTCAACGCCGGCGGGGTGTGGGCCGACGAGCTGAGGACGCTCGACGAAGGCTCCGATCCGGACTCGATCCGCCCGGCGAAGGGCGTCCACATCACCGTGCCGTGGGACAAGGTGCGCAACGACATCGCGGTCGTCATCCCCGTCCCGAAAGACAAGCGCAGCCTGTTCGTCGTCCCCTGGGGAGCGAAGCCCGACGGCACCTTCGAGCACACCTACATCGGCACCACCGACACCGACTACGACGGCCCGCTCGACGATCCGCACTGCACCGCCGACGACCTCGCATACGTGCTGCGGGCGCTCAACGCCTCGGTCACGACCGGCGTCACCGCCGCCGACGTCACCGGCGTCTGGGCCGGGTTGCGCCCGCTGGTCAAGTCGGCGTCGTCGGGCAAGACCGCCGATCTGTCCCGGCGGCACAAGGTCGCGATCAGCGCTTCCGGGGTGATCTCGATCGCCGGCGGCAAGCTGACCACGTATCGGGAGATGGCCGAGGACACCGTCGACGTCGTCGTCGACAAGCTCGGTCGCAAGGTCCGCTCGCGGACGCGCAAGCTCCAGCTCCACGGCGCGCACGGCTACTCCGAACCGGCCGCAGGGTCGCCGCGGGCCCACCTCGCCAACCGCTACGGAACCGAGACGGCTGACGTGGAGGCGCTCATCGCCGACGACCCGTCGCTGGCCGATCCGCTCGTGCCGGGTCTGCCGTACCTGCGCGCCGAAGCGATCCATGCCGTCCGCCACGAGATGGCGCGCACCTTGGACGACGTGCTCTCGCGCCGGACGCGTGCTCGCCTGTTCGACCGGGCTGCGAGCGTCGCTGCTGCGCCGGACGTCGCCGAGCTGATCGCCGGCGAACTCGGTTGGGACGCGGCGGAGGTCGAGCGGCAGGTCGCCGCCTACCGCGCCAGCTGTGCTGCGGAGCACCACGCGCTCGCCTCCAGCGGGGCCGAGCTGTACGGCGCGCAGGCCTGAGCCCGCAGTCGGGCAGACTCGCACCAGTGATCACTCCCACCCCACCGATCGAGCTCACCGGTACCGGCGAACGGTTCGGTCCGGCGACGACGGTCGTCTCGGCGGAACTGCGTGCCGCGTTGGAAGCGATCTGCGAGATCCAGGACGCCACCTGGGCGACCGCCGAGGCGAGCCGGGACTGGTGGCCGCTGGCGCTGCACTGGTCGTTGGCCGGCTCCGTCCCGCGCCGGGCGGCGCTGGTCGCCCGGCCCCGTTCGACCGACCAGGTCGCCGCCGTCGTCGCCCGCTGCGCGGCGACGGGCGTGCCGGTCACGGCCGCCGGCGGCCGCAGCGGCGTCTGCGGTGCGAGCGTCCCGGCGTTCGGTGGGGTCGTGCTCGACACGACCGCGATGCAAGGGATCGTCGAGGTCGACGCCGTCAGCGGCATCGTCGAGGTGCTCCCGGGAACGTTCGGACCGGATCTCGAGGCGGGGCTGCGTCGCGGTCACTCGCTGACGGTCGGCCATTGGCCGCAGTCGATCGACATCTCGACCGTCGGTGGCTGGGTCGCCTGTCGAGGTGCCGGGCAGTTCTCGACCCGCTACGGCAAGATCGAGGACATGGTCGTCGGACTCGAGGTCGTCCTCGCCGACGGCTCAGTGCTGCGCACCGGCGGAGCGCCGCGCGCAGCGGTCGGTCCCGAGCTGACCCAGTTGTTCCTCGGCAGCGAGGGAACCCTCGGGGTGATCACCCGGATCTGGTTGAGGGCCCACCCGGTCGCAGCGGCGGAGCGGCGGGCGGCGTACGCGGTGAGCGACTTCGAAGCGGGGATCGGCTTCGCTCGGGCGGTGCTCCGTCGAGGGGCGACACCGGCGGTGCTGCGCCTCTACGACGCCGCAGAATCTGCCCGCGGCCATGGCGGCGACGGCTCGAACTGCGTCGTGCTCGTCCTCGACGAGGGTGACCCGATCCTGATCGACGCGGTGATGAGCGTGATCGCCGAGGAGGCCGAGACCGTCGGGGCCACGCCACTCGACGAGTCGCTGGTCGAGGCCTGGCTGGCGCATCGCAACGACACCAGCGCGCTGCAGGCGCTGACCCACAAGGGCTTGGTCGTCGACACGATGGAGGTCGCTGCGCCGTGGTCACGGCTGCCGCGGATCTACGACGCCGCTCGATCTGCCCTGCTCGCGGTCGACGGGGCACGGGTCGCCAGTTGCCACCTCTCGCACAGCTACCTCGATGGGGCGTGCCTGTACTTCACCTTCGCCGCGGTTCCCGAACCGACCGGGTTGGAAGCGATCGAGTCGACCTACCGGGCGTTGTGGGATGCCGGCAGCCGCGCCGTGCTCGCCGCCGGCGGGAACTTGTCCCACCATCACGGGATCGGGCTCAACCGCAGCCGTTTCGTCGGCGAGGCGCTCGGCACCGCCGGGTGCGACGTGCTCCAGCGGGTGAAGGACGCGCTCGACCCTGCCGGTGTGCTCAACCCGGGCAAGCTCGGCTTGCGCAGCCCGTTCGGAGACGCACCGTGGTGAGCGACCCCGGCGGCAACGGCAGCCCGAACGATCGCTGGGACGCCCAGGCGCTGCGCGACGGGATCTCGGTGGCGGCGACGTTCGCCATCCCCCCGACCCTGATCGGCCGGTTCGCCTTCGACGACGGCGCCTCCAGCGGCTGGGCCGGGATCCTCGTCCTGGTCACCTTCTGCGGCTTCTGGCTCGGAGGCGGCGTCGCCGCCTGGCGTCAGCAGTGCGGCACACCGTTGTCGCACTCACTCGTCGCCAGCCTGTCGGTGTTCATCGGCGCCCAAGCGGTGTTCTCGATCGTTCGCGTGCTCCAGGGTGAGGTGATCCGCTGGGGTCGGATCTCGGTCAGCCTGGCCCTGACTCTCGCCGCCGGGCTCCTCGGAGGAGTTCTCGGCGGCTTCCTCCAACGACGCGGGGTGACGCCGTACCGATGAGCTCGACCTCCATCCTCGTGATCGACGTCGGCACGAGCGGGCTGCGCGCCGCGATCGTTCGTCCGGACGCGACCGTCGACCACGTCCACCACCGCGCTGCCCCACCGACGACCCCGTTCCCCGGACTGGTCGAGTTCGACGCTGCCGCACTCGCCGCCGACGTGCTCGAACTGGCCACGGCGGCGCTCGACGCCGGCGGACCTGTCGCTGCGGTGGGGATCACCAACCAACGCGCCTCGACGATCGTCTGGGACCGGGCGACGGGCGAGCCGATCGGTCCGGCGCTCGGCTGGCAGGACCTGCGCACCGTGTTGACCTGCATCACCGCCAAGGCGGAGCACGGTTTCGCCCTCGCCCCGAACCAGTCGGCGACGAAGCTCGCCTGGCTGCTCGACACCTACGACGCCGGCCGGGAGCGAGACCTGTGCTTCGGCACGGTCGAGACCTGGGTCGCCTGGACGCTGACTGGTGGGCGACTGCACGTCACCGACGAAACCAACGCCGGGATCACCGGACTGGTCCGCCATGGAACGCGGACCGAGTGGCACGACGGCGTCCTCGCCGCGTTCCGGATACCGCCCGGGATGCTGCCGGCGATCGTCGATTCGACCGGGATCCTCGGCGAGGCCGAGCGCGCTGCCCGGAGCGCCGCCGATCGCCGGGATGGCCGGCGACCAGCAGTCCTCGTTGATCGGTCAGGGATGCGTCCGGCCCGGGATGGCCAAGATCACCTTCGGCACCGGTGGGATGCTCGACGTCTGTCGGGGGACGACCGCTCCCGCATCGGCGGCGCGCAACCCTCACGGCACCTTCCCGATCGTCGCCTGGTCACAGGACGGCACGCTCACCTGGGGCGAGGAAGCGATCATGCTGTCCGCCGGGACGAACGTCGAATGGCTGGTCGACGACCTCGGGATCATCCCCGACGCGGCCGCCAGCGACGAGTTGGCCGCGAGCGTGGAGTCGACCGACGGCGTCGTCTACGTCCCCGCCCTGCTCGGGTTGGGGACGCCGCAGTGGGATTACGGGGCCCGCGGCACGTTGCTCGGGATCACTCGCGGGACGACCCGGGCGCACATCGTGCGGGCGGTGCTCGAGGGGGTCGCCCAGCGCGGCGCCGACCTGGTCGAGGCCGCAGAGGCCGACAGCGGCCTGGAGATCCCCTCGTTGCGGATCGATGGCGGGATGAGCGCCAATCGGACGTTCGTCCAGGCGGTCGCCGACGCGACCAACCGACCGGTCGAAGTGTCGCCTGTCGTCGAGGCGACCACCCTCGGCGCGGCGTTCCTCGCCGGATCTGCGGTCGGGACCTGGGCCTCGCTCGGCGAGGCCGCCTCCAGCTGGCGGCCGGCGCAGGTGGTCGAGCCGGCGGGCTCGTTCGATCGGGCCCGCTGGGCCGAGGCGATCGGTCGAGCCCGCGGATGGATACCTGACCTGTCCGCTCTCGACTTCTAGAGTTGCTCCGCCTGGTCCCCGCCCGGAATGCTGGGACCTCCGTCCGGTCGATCGTCGACCAGCCGATTGCCGTCGTTGCCAGGAAAGGACCACCCCCAACGTGGACACCATCGCCCAGCGCGAGTCCCACGCCACCGGCCGCCGCCGGCTGCTCCACGCGGCCGGGCTCGGCGGGTTGCTCGCTGCCGCGCTCCCCGTCCTGTCCCGCTCCGCCGGTGCGACGCTGCGCCCCACGGCCGCCGACGTCGAGTTGCTGAGCTTCGCCCAGTCGCTCGAACTGGCCGCCGTCGAGCTCTACCACCAGGCTGCGGAAACGCTCGGCGGAGAGCCGGCGCTCGCCGCCGGGGTGATCGACGTGATCCGCAGCCACCACCAGGCGTACGCCGATTCGTTCTCCGGGATGCTCGGACGCGACGCACAGAACGCGGTCAATCAGGCGCTGATCGCCGAGTACATGGAGGCGTTCTCCGATCCCGAACAGGTCCTGGTCGAGGCCTCGGCGTTGGAGGACTCGCTGATGGCGACCCACCTGATGGCGATCGGCGAACTCGAGGGCACCGACGCCGCCGAGCTGCTCGCCTCGGTCGTGATCATCGAGGCCCGGCACAACACTGCGCTGCTGCAGCTGACCGGGAGCCCGACGATGCCCGAACTGCCGATGGAGACGGTGAACGCCGCGCTGAGCCCTGACGACTACCCGGTGGAGGGATGACGATGTCCGAGCTGCGTGACACGACCGGTGTCGATCGCCGGCAGTTCCTCCGGATCGGTGGATCCGTCGTCGCCCTGTCGGCGATCGTCGCTGCGTGCGGCACCGATGAGGGTGTCGGCCCGGAAGGCGTCGCCTCGGCGGGCTCCGCAGCACCGCTGGCCACGGTCAACTCTCAGCCGGTGACCGACGTCGTCCTGCTGCGCACGGCAACGTCCTTGCACTACAACGCGATCGACATCGTCGACAAGGTGATGTCGGTCGACGGCCTCGACGGTGAGATCGCCGCCGCTGCCGACCTCTACCGCGGCCTGCTCCAGGAGCAGGCCGATGCACTCGCAGAGGCCACCACCGACGCCGGCGGCCAGCCGTTCGAGCAATCGAACCCGGTGGTCGCTTCCCGGATCGTCGGGCCGGCGGCGACCCTGCTCGACGCCAGCGAGACGATGGCCTCCGACGCCGCCCGGCTGCTCCACGCGACGGCCGATCTGGCGGCGGCGACGCACCAGGCATTCGTCGCCCTCCTGGCCGAGCCCGCACTGCGGATGGCGGCGATGTCGATCGGGGCGACCCATGCGAAGGTCGCCTCGGCTCTGGCCGGGCTGATCTCGCCGGAGAACCTGACGACGGCGGACGAGATCAGCGTCGCCGAGCCTGCAGGTCTCGACGAGTCGACCGACACCACCGTCGACGCCGGGCTGCCGACGACCTCGGTTGCTGCCCCGGCGACGACGCAGGAGTCGAGCGGGGTGCCCGACGTCGAGGTGTACGTGATCCCGAGCGCATTCGGTGCGCTCTCGGCGGTCCAGGTGGTCCTCGGCAGGAACGGTGTCGAAGATGACACCAAGCGACGACAGCTCAACCTGGAGACGCCGAGCCTGAACTCGCTGGTCTACTGACGCTGCGGCCGCCCGCTCGGATCTCGACCTGTCGTCGGCTCGGCGACGTAACATGTCCGGCGACGGTGAGCCGGCCGGGTGGCCGCGGCCCGCATCGAGAGGTGCGAGCTGAGGAAGGTCGGGACTCCACAGGGCAGGGTGCTGGCGAGAGCCAGGTCGGGGCGATCTGACGGATCGTGCAACAGAGAGCAGACCGCCGATGGCTCCCGGTTTCACCGGGAGCACAGGTAAGGGTGAAACGGTGCGGTAAGAGCGCACCAGCGTCCGGGGTGACCCGGGCGGCTCGGTAAACCCCACCCGGAGCAAGGTCGAGCAGAGGGGATGGATCGCCCGTCCCGCCGGTCCGCCGGTACCCCTCGGGTAGACCGCATCAGATGGATGGCCACACAGGCGGTACCCGGAGACGGACCGCCGGACAGAATCCCGCCTACAGGCCGGCTCACCGTCGCCAGCTCGCCCGACTTCGCCTCTACTAGCTCCGACCTGGACTTTCTCGTGCTGCTTGGTGTCATCTCGTTGCTGATCGATGGTCTCCTGTAGTCCTCAATGCTGAGGACTTTTGAGGACTGAAACGGCCTGCGGAGATAGGCGATCGTCGACAAGCGATCCGACGGCCGGTATCGGGCACGGTGGCTTGGGTCCCCGGCGGGCCGAAGAAGACCCGGCAGTTCGATCGGAAGGTCGATGCTGAGCGGTCCCTCGACTTCACCCTCGATGGAGTTCCGAACTTCGGGCCACCCAAGAGCCAAGCCGGCCTCCGGACCGTGCCGCTCCCGGAGATCGTCACCGACGCGTTGGCCGTGCACCCGTCGAGGTTGAAGGCCGGACCCCAGGGCCTGATTTTCAGCAACTTCTTCGGCAACCCGCTTCGCCGCAGCGCGTTCGGCGAGACATGGCACCGAGCCGCAGCTGCCGCCGATCTCGCCGCGTGGGCAACCTTCCATGATCTGCGGCACTTCTACGCCTCACTGCTGATCGCCCGGCGGTGCTCGTCAAGACCGTGCAGAAGCGTCTCGGTCATCAGTCAGCGACCGAGACCCTCGACACGTACAGCCACCTCTGGCCCGACAGCGACGACGAGACCCGAGCGCCGTCGACAGCGTGCGTGGGCAGCATCGCAGTGTGATGGGACCTCGACCGGAGGACGTCCTCGTGCTGCCGCCGAAGATCGTCCTCCAGAGCGTCGACACCGGGCGGTCCGCTCTCCGGCGCGCCGCTCGAGATCGGCGAGTTCCGCGCGGCAGGAGGGGTACGTCGGGTCTCCGCACTCGACGTCCCGCCGCACGGCTTCGGGCTAAGTGTGCGGCGGCGCGGCGCACAGACCGACGACGTCGTTAGTCCACCACCATCCTCACCGCCGTAGCTGATGTTGAGCGCCTGGCGGGCAGCGGCTCTCCGCAGCTGACGGCTGAGGCGGTCTAAGACGCGGGCCGCCTTGGCGCTCTGTTCCAGCCTGCTCTGCGAGGCTTGCCCGGTGGGCTTCCGGCAAATTTCACTCGAGGTGCGTGCCGAAGAGGTTGTCCTGGCGACGAGGTATTTCGCGGCAGGTCGCTGCGTGGGGGAGGTCCCGGGGCGCTGATGTCACCTTTCGCCGGAGAGCCGGCGAGATCGCACTCGTCGTCGAGGGCAACAGCAGCTATCTGAACGACCTCAGCCCCTACATCGGCGATGCGGCTCTCAGAATTGCCGCCGACGTCGATGCAGCGTCACCGGTGCTCACCTATTGGGCGCGGATGATCCGGAGTGAACTCGACGAGCAAGTCGTCGATTGGAGCGACGCGATGGTTGTGACACCGGGGAGGCCCAGCCGTGAACACTCAATCCGCGTTGAAGGTGCTGCGGGCGCTGCTCGGATCGACGCTGAGATCGAGGTGCAGATGGGTCGTGCGCGCGTCACGCTCTCCGGCGCCATCACTCAGCGACCGGCCCGACAGCTTGGAAGCGGCGTGACGCATCAGAGCTGACCCTCGAGATCGACGCTCGAGCGCTCATCGGAGCTGCTCGTCGTGCGAGCCGGCTGATCGACGAGGCGAGTGGGACGCGTGTGCCGGGCGAGCACATGGCAGAGGTCGCCTCTCGGTTCAACGAACGGTCGGCGGGCCTCACAACGGTCCGCAACATCCTCGAGCATCTCGATGCCTACGAAATCGGTAAGGGGAATCTGGACAAAACGAGCACCGAGCCGGGACACGTAATTGACATGCTCATCGAACCTGACGACGTCGCCTTCACAGCCCGCACCGCTTCGGTGCGAGTGCTGGCTGTGGCTCAGGCGGCACGAGCCGCTCTCGCTTGCACCGCAGCCGCCCTCAACTTCCACCTGCGATGGAGGGCCATCGCTGACCTGTTCGAGGGCTTCGATTTCGTAGAGACCAACCCCGCTGCCGCCGAGAGCAGAATCGTGCAGCGCGAGGCCGAGACGCCAGAACAGCGGCATCATCGCGACACTTCGGCGAGTGTCAAACCCGAATCCACCATCCCCGACACGCCGTGCCCGAACTGCGGGCTCGTGATGTGACCGAGCCGTCAGGCTGCAGCGGAACGGAAGCGATCGAACGCAGCCGCATTCGACGGTCGTGCATCGTGGCCGCCGCGTACGGGGCCCGGGCGCCGGGCGCCATCACCTCACAATTTCGACCGACGTTGACACGCAAGAGCCACCGGGCACGTGGGAGTGCCCGCAGTGCGATCAGCTGTTGTGTGCGGCTGGCACGGGTTGCGAGGCCAGGATATCCCGGCGCCAAGGAACCGGCACCTCGGGACGCCTCGATCGCACAGATCGCCGGTTCTGTCACCCGCGGTGGAAGTCCGTGCGCTCGGAGCCGGTAGCCGCGCTTGCCCTCGGAACCGTAGGAAGGGCTTACGACCGTTCACCGCCCACCACAACCGAGCTGCATCGCTACGCACCCCGGGAGGCGGACGCAACGATCAGCTACCGCCTGGGCTCTGGTCGGCCGGGTAGTTGTTGCCGAGGAAGCGTTCGCGAGGCTCTGCCGTCCGGACGCGACCGGTCCCCACGTCACCTCGACCGGTGGCGGCGCCGCGATTGGTCGGAACGGGCCTCGCCGGTCGCACTCGGCCCGGTATGTGTCGGTGAGCGCGTCCGACTTACGGCTCGAACCGGTGCAGTCGTACTCGTAGACAGCGATCTCCGCCGACAGGAACACTTCGATCAGCTTGAGTCGTTCGCTGAACGGCATCTGGCCGCCAGAACGGGGAGTCCGCCCACTCGGCGCCGTCCGGGTCGATGCCGATGCGCGGGTTGACGATGATCTCGGTGTCGTCGGTCCACGGCGTCACCGCGATCCGGGCAACCTGCGCGTACCCGTCGACGAGGACACGCTGGCCGAACTGCAGTGTGATGTCATGTCCGTGCGGCACCTGCGTGACAGGTTCGATCTCGAGCGAGGTACGCGGTGCTCGTGAGGAGGCGTCGGTGACGGTCGATCCGGGCCAGTCGGTTGATCGCCCCGAGGTAGTTGGCGTCGAGGTCGCTGTTGACCGGCTGCATGTGCAGCAGCATGTGCCGATGGTGCTCGGCGAGGTGCTTGAGGCGGTACTCGTTCTTTTTCCACGCGCCGAGTGAGTCGTAGATGGGGAACTGCAGGATGCCCTCATCGGGCGGCGGGAGCTGGCCGGTGACACACGCCGCCGTTGCCCATACGATGTAGTCCAGCAATGTGCGGGCGTTGTAGAGCCATTCGCCGAACTCCAACGCAAACGACGATGGCATCGGTTCGAGCTGGTGCACCTCGAGGACGTGCACGCCGTCACCGTGGTGCACGAGGTCGAAGTCGAAGGGGTGGCTCTTCGATGAACTCGTTCCAGATCTGGGCGAGCGCGACGCGATGGGTTCCGATTCGGTCAAGCCGATCCCAGCAGGCGTCGAACGGGTTCATGGCAGAGAGCATCATGACAGTGGCGCACCTCTGCTGTTCTGTGCGGGCGGCATGACTGCACGGCACGTAGCCCAGTCTCGGCGGCGGCTGGAGGGATGTTCCGGCGCGACCTACCGGCACTCCGGTGACCGCGTGCGGAGCGCAGCTTCGGGACCTGGCTCCGACCGCAAGACTCCTGGCCGCGGCCGTCGGCTCAACAGGAGCGCGTTGCTCGCCTATTCTTCAAACGATCGCGATGACGATCACGCCGAGAGAAGGATGTGGGGAATGGCGGGCGAGATGCCGTACATGATGCAGATGGGGAACATCCCTAGAATCTTCGCCAGGGGACCCGCGAGGCAGGCACCCCTCCAAAGTTCACTCACGAGTTTCTGAAGAACAACCTCGGTTTCGCTGGGTCAGGAGATCGTGGCATCATCAAGGTGTTGAAGGTGCTCGGATTTCTTACGAGTGATTCGGTTCCGACCGAGCGCTACAACCGATTCAAAGGTCCGAACGGAAACGCCGAACTCGCACAGGGCATCCGAGCACTGGCGCAGGGGTGATCTACAGGCCGCAGCGCGAATTCTTGTCCGCCGAAGTGGGGGCATGACAGGCGGAACGTCGAAATGTTCTTCCGACTCGCACGTTGCCAGCAACTGCTCTCGTGCGGGTGCCGTCCGGGCCAACTTGGACTTCGTGATGCAGGCGTTGGCAACCATCGAGGAGGCAGTCGGACTTGATCGGCGATTGGCGCAAGCCGACCCGCCGGCCTACCTGCCATTGTCCTTCGCTACGGCACCTGGAACAACCACTCCGTACGGCTCGCCGAGGTAGGTCGTCGGCGACGAGGCTTTGGTCACCATCGAGGAAGCAGTCGGGATCTACCGGCGATGCGCCAGCCGACCCGCCGGCCGACCTGCCATTGCTCGCTCGGCACTGGACAACCAATCCTACGGCTCGCCAAGGCAAGTCGTCGTCACGAGGCCTGCCACGATCGGGAAGCCATCGGGAGCAGGCGCCAGCTGACGGACACCAATCAGCCGTCGACCTCCTAACTGGCGGCTCTTTAAGGGACTCGTCCGCAGCACGACGGGATTCAGGGCGATGGAACGAGGCGCTCGCAGCAGGCGAGGAAGCGGTCGAGATCCGGCGCCGGATGGTAGACGTGAACCCGACGCCCTTCTTCCCTGACTCGGCGATGGCGTAACAACCTGTCGGACCAACGGTCAGATACAGGCCATCGTGCGGGGCGTTGACCTCGATCATGGAAGCGGTCGAGATCTTCCGGCGGCTGGCTGAGGCCCGCCCGGAGGTGTTCTTCTCGGACCTGGCGGTCGTTGAACAACCTGTCGAACCAGCAGTCCGACAACGGAGATCGAGCGGGGGCGTTGACCTCGATCCTGGAAGCGGTCGACATCTACCGGCGGCTGACTGAGGCCCGCCCGGAGGTGTTCTTGTCGGACCTGGCGACGTCGTTGAACAACCTGTCGAACCAGCAGTCCGCCAACGGGGATCGGGCGGGGGCGTTGACCTCGATCCTCGAAGCGGTCGACATCTACCGGCGGCTGACTGACGTCCGCCCGGAGGTGTTCTCGTCGGACCTGGCGATGGTCGTTGAACAACCTGTCGAACCAGCAGTCCGACAACGGTGATCGGGCAGGGGCGTTCAGCTCGATCCTCGAAGCGGTCGACTTCACCGGCGGCTGGCTGACGCCCGCCCTGAGGTGTTCTTCTCGAACCTGGCGTCGTCGTTGAACAACTTGTCGAACCAGCATCGAACAACGGTGATCGGCGGGGCGTCCACCTCGATCTTCGAATCGGTCGACATCTCCGGCGGCTGGCTGAGAGCCGCCCGGAGGTGTTCCTGTCGGACCTGGCGTGGTGGTTGAACAACGTGTCGAACGAGCAGTCCGACAACGGTGATCGGGCAGGGCGTTGACCTCGATCCTCGAAGCGGTCGACATCTACCGGCGGCTGACGAGGCCGCCCGGAGGTGTTCTTGTCGGACCTGGCGTCGTCGTTGAACAACTTGTCGAACCAACAGTCCGACAACGGTGATCGGCGAGGGCGTTGACCTCGATCCTTGAAGCGGTCGACATCTATCGGCGGCTGACGAGGCCCGGCCGGAGGTGTTCTTGCGGACCTGGCGTCGTCGTTGAACAACTTGTCGAACCAGCAGTCCGCCAACGGTGATCGGGCGGGGCTTGACCTCGATCCTCGAAGCGGTCGACATCTACCGGCGGCTGGCTGAGGCCCGCCCGGAGGTGTTCTTGTCGGACGTGGCGTGGTCGTTGAACGACTTGTCGAGCCAGCAGTCCGACAACGGGGATCGGGCAGGGGCGTTGACCTCGATCCTCGAAGCGGTCGGAGATCCTACAAGGCGGACCTGACCGAGCTTGGGGCCCTTAGGTACACGATAGTGCCCGAAGTGTTCGGATCGACCGAGCAGCGCCAGGGTGGCCGATTGCGCCGGGGCGCGCGAGATCCACCGTTGCGGATCGACGTCGTCGCGAGGCCGCGTAGCTCGGTATCGCTCGACGACTCGTCGCCGGGACCGCGGACCAACGTCAGGGCGCGTGGCTCGTCGACCGGGAAGTGCCGACGAACCAGCAGGACTATTGCGAAGTTCTCCCGAACGCCGATACCTTTACTCTTATGAAGGAAGTAAAGGATCGACGTCGAGGTGCCACCCGAATCAGCTCCAAGCACCAGATAACCATCCCTGCTGACGCGCTCCGGGCGGCCGGCCTCGAAATCGGCGACCGAGTGGTCGCCCACGCCGACGGCGCCGGACGTGTCATCCTTGAACGCGAAGCCGATGTCCTCGCCGAATTCGTCGGCGCAATGACCGGCGCGTACCTACCCAACGAGCTCGACGAGCTGCGCTCCGAGTGGGGCTGATCCACCTCGACGCAGGGGTGATCATCGGTTTCCTCGACGCGAACGATGCTCACCACCAGCCGGCACGGGAGGTGCTCGCCGCTGCACTCGAGGCCGGTGCTCACCTGGCCATAGCCGCTTCGGCGTTCGCCGAGTGCCTCGTGGGGCCAGCACGACGAGGTGACGCTGCGATCGCGACGGTTCGAGGTCTGGTCGAGCGAGTGCCGATCGCGATCATCCCGCTCGACGACGAAATCGCGACCATTGCCGCTCGGCTCCGCGCCGACCACCGTGCACTACGGCTCCCCGATGCCCTCGTGATCGCGACAGCGATCGGCGCCTCGGCCGACCAACTCGTCACCACCGACCACACGTGGCCGTCCGCCCGGGCGCTCCGAGTCCAGGTCGAGATCAGGCAGCTCGGAGGGGTCGGCTGATCGACATGCCGTCGGGCCGCAACCCAGGCTCGATCTACCGCGTTGGTCGGCTCCGAACAAGCCGGACACGGGCTGACCTGACTTCTACGCCGACCCGGCGAATCAGGAATCCCAGGGCCCGGCTCGCCGCCGACGTGCGAATCTCAGCGAACTCGTGCCGGTCCGCTTCGACAAGGACACGATCGACTAGGTCAAGGAGCTCGACGCCGCCGACGACGACCGGTCCGTCTCGACGGATGCCGGCGCTCGGCCCTCGATCTGCTCATCCAGCCGGTGCCCAGGTCACGCCTTGGGAGTCGGGCAGCGCTCGCCAGTCGATTCCTTCGGCTACGCAGGTGTCGAGCAAGTGCGGATCCGACGTCGCGAGCGACGCGCCGCCGCGACGAGCCACCTCGGCCGCCACGCAGTCCGCAAGGCTGACGGCCCGGGTCCGACGGTGATACTGGCGAGCTCTCAATCGACCAGCTCGGCTCGCCAGATCGCCGTCGATCACGTAGGCCTCGGCCAGTCCCAGCTGGGCCAGGTCGAGCACCGCTTCTTCCTCATCGACGCCGACGAGGCGAACGAGATGGTCCAGCACCTCAGCAACACCCAACGCAGTGAGCGCCGGGCGAGGTTCCGTTCGAATGAGCTCACTGACGCGCTCGGCCGCCGGCTCATCTTTCAGCAGCGCGAGCACGGCGAACGCGTCGAGGACGATCACCGGCGGCGACGGGCGTGCCGATCGTCCTCAGCCCGTGCCTCCACTCGTGCGTCCGTCGTGCTCGGCCCGCGTCCGCGGTACTTCCCGCGCAACGCGCCAACCGGGTCGTCTGGCAATGGCCGCAACACCACACGATCGCCGAGGTCGACGACCACCACCTGCTCGGCCATCCAGCGCGCCCGCACCTCAGCCGGGATCGACACCTGCCCGTTCGAGGACACTTTCATCACGTACGTCGCCGTCACGACACACCTCCACCGTCATTGTATGATCACCTATCGCCGTTGTATGCCGCCGCACACCAGCGCAGAGGGCACGCCCTAGCTTGCAGGGATGGCAGACTTTGCCAAGGAGGTGTAGCGTCGATGACATGTCGACGATGAACGTGTCGCTCCCCGAGGAGCTGCGCGCCTATGTCGATGCGCAGGTCGAAGACGGCCGATACGGATCGACGAGCGAGTACGTGCGCGAGCTCATCCGGCGCGATCAGGATCGCCAACACCTCCGCACCTTGCTCGAGGACGGCGCTCGCTCGGCACCCGGACCGGTGGCCGACGCGGCCTACTTCGCAGGTCTGCGGCGGCGCACCCAGTCCGGCGACTGAGGGTGGTCAAGCAGGCCCATCTGCGGACCCGTGCCGCCGAAGACATCGAGCGAGCCACCGCCGACTATGTCGATGAAGCGGGTGTCGAGGTCGCGACGACGTTCGTCGACTCGGTCGAGCGCGCATTCGGCCGGATCACTCGACAGCCGCACCTGGGATCACTCCGATTCGCCTACGACCTCGGAGTACCCGATCTGAGGAGTTGGCCGGTGCACCGGTTCCCCTACCTGATCTTCTACGTCGAGCACGACGATCGACTCGACGTCTGGCGCGTGCTCCACACCCGGCGGGACCTTCCTGCAACGCTCGCCGACGCCTCCGACGAGTGAGGCACGGTCGGACGCCGCGCCGGCCTGCGTGAGCCGGAAGCTCGGTCACGGCGCCGCACGAGTTCGTGGTTCACGAGACGACCCCGGTGATCCCGGAGATCCCGAGCAGGTCGCGCCCCGTCTCACGATTGGCACTTGACAGATCATGGCGAAAGTAGTTTCCTCATCGTAAAGTACTTCTACCGAGAGGATGTGAGCCTGATGGAACCGACCAAACAGGACGCCGCAGCGATGCTCAACCAAGCAGGAGGGATCCAGGTCGCGGTGCGGACGCGGACTCCGAGGGAGCACGTCCCGTTTTTCGCCGGGGGTCTGCTGTTGGCGGGCCTCGCACCGATGCGTGATCTCGGCGACGACAGCGCTGTCGCCGGGATCGGCCAGTGGATCGTCATCGCTGCAGCCGTCGCTCTCCTCGTCACGTACCTCCGTCTGTACCGCAACGTGCGGGTCAGTTCTCGCACCCCGATATGGCTGGCGCTGGCGTTCGGCGCGTGGGTCGTCGCCGTCGAGACCTTTCTCCCGGGCCTGCTCGACGACACGATCGGCTTCGCCTACACCGTGGCGGGTGTCCTCGCCGCTGCGCCGCTGCTCGTGTGGGCCGAGTGGCTTCGGAGAAACGGATGACCGGACATCCTCGAGCGCGGCTCGATGATCTGGTCCACCAGCCCGTGCGCTTCTCGATGCTCGCCGCCCTGGCGCAGGCCGACGAGCTCGAGTTCCGGTTCCTCCGGGACACCTTGGAGCTCAGCGACTCGGTTCTGTCCCGTCACGCATCGACCCTCGAAGAAGCCGGCTACATCGCCGTCCGCAAAGGACACGTGGGCAAGTGGCCCCGCACGTGGCTGAAGCTCACCGCCGAGGGCAGAACCGCCTTCAACGACCACCTCGACGCCCTGCGCGAGATCGTCGAAACGCAGACCGGCGCATGAACCGAGGCCGGCTTCACGGTGCTGCGAGGTCGTGCTCGAAGGGGAATTGGGAGAGGATCTCGACGCCGGTCTCGGTGATCAGGACCTGCTGCTCGAGCTTGACGCCGTCGACACCGCCTCGGCGGCCGATGAAGCTCTCGACGCAGAGGGTCATGCCGGGAAGGATCTCTCCGTCGTAACCGGCGTCGGCGAAGTCGCTGCGGTGATACAGGTAGGGATACTCACCGGTCATGCCGTTGCCGTGCGCCGAGAGGTAGTACCGGTGATCGTGGAACTCGGCGGGAATGTCCCACGCCCGCTCGCGCGTACTCGCGGAACGTCAGCCCCGGGTGCAGGATGCCGATGTTGTGTTCGACCTGTTCGAGCGCCGTCCGATAGAGCAGCCGCTGCTCCGCCGATGGTGCATCGGGCCCGGCGTGGAAGGTGCGGGAGAAGTCCGAGTAGTAACCGTGGCAACCGACGACGTCGGTGTCGAGCGCGATCATCGTGTTCGGTCGGATCACGTGATGGGTCGTTTCGCGGAACCACGGGTTGCTGCGGTGCCCCGAGTTGAGCAGGCGGGTTTCGCAGTAGTCGCCGTTCTGCTCGATCACCGACTGGAACATGATCGACCACAGTTCCGTCTCGGTCATCCCCGGCCGGATCGCGTCGCGCAGTTTGCCGACAGCGATCTCCGTCGCCCGCAGCGATGCCGTGATGCACTTGACCTCGTCGGTCGACTTGATCGAGCGTGCCATCTCGACCGGCTGCTGTGCATCGACGATCGTGATGCCGGTCGCGGCGAGGGCGATCGCCGAGCCCGCGTTCATCCGTTCCATCCCGACCGTCGCGCCCGCGCCGACGAGCTCGCAGACGAGCGCCGACATCTCCTTCGCCCAGCCGATCTCCCTCGACGCGATCGCAGGACCCGCAGCACAGAAGCTCGCCGTCATCGCCGGGCGGACCTCGTCGACGGTCTCGAAGCCGTCCGCGAGGTGTTCGCATCCGGTGAACTCGAACAGAATCGAGCGGTCCGCGGTGAGCAACAGATACCGCGACGGTGCGTTCCGGCTGGAGAAGATCTGCATGTTGCGCGTGCCGGTCGCGTAGCGGATGTTGACGGCGTCGGAGAGGATCACTGCGTCGATGCCGTGCCGCTCCATCTCGGCACGCACACGCCCCTGGCGGTAGCCACGCACGGCAACCAGGTCGATTCCTGCGCTCTCCGGAGATGCATCGAGCAGCTCCAGGTCCGACGGGCCCACTCGCTGCGAGTTCCAGTCTTCGCTGTTCACCGGGGAAGTCTGGCGGATCCGGCGCAGCCCGACGGCCTCGACGACCTCACTGCCCACGGCCGTTGCGCCGATCGGGCGGGCGACCGATCGGCTACGGCTCGAGTCCCGGCAGCCAGGCGATCTCCCACCGCTGTCCCTCCGGGTCGGCGACATACGCCGAGTATCCGCCCCACTCGCGATCGACCGGCTCGGCCACGACGCGCCCACCAGCAGCGACCGCCGCTCCATACGCGTCGTCGACCTCAGCGCGGCTGGCGACGTTGATCGCCAACGTCACACCGTTCCAGTCGCCGTCCGGCGGGCTGCACCCCGGCGCGGCCTCCTCACCGAGCTGATCGAGCGGGAACAGCGCCAACCGCGTACCTCCGACATCGAACTGAGCGAACGCGTCGCTGCTGTCGTCCCGCTCGGACCACCCCCACCTGCGGTAGAAGGACCGCGCGCCGTCGATGTTCGCGCCTGCCCAACGTGACGAAGTTCAGGCGCTGCGGCACGGCGTTCATCTCCACAGGCTGCTCGATCCGGTCGACACCGGCAAGGGGGCCGGTCGTCCCCGCAGGCTTCCGCCTACCCACGTCATCTTTCCCGGTGGTTCAGACATGGACCGGGGTCTCCACGTCGAGTTGCGGCAGCACGCGGGCGAGGCGCGTCGGCAGCCACCAGTTGGCGTCGCCGAGCAACGACATCGTTGCCGGAACGAGGACCATCCGCACGATCGACGCGTCGACGAAGATCGCGGTCGCCAACCCGAGGCCGAGCATCTTCACCGTCGGGTCCTCGCCGAACACGAATCCGAGGAACACCGACACCATGATCAACGCAGCCGACGTGATCACCCGAGCGGTGCTGGCGAGCCCGTGCACGACGGCGGCGTCGTTGTCGCCGGTGAGGTCGTAGTGCTCGCGCACCCGCGACAGGAGGAACACCTCGTAGTCCATCGACAGCCCGAACACGATCGCGAACATCAGCATCGGGATGAACGAGACGATCGGCACCGCAGCTTCGAGCCCGATCAACGATCCGGCCCACTCCCACTGGAACACCATCACCAGCACACCGTATGCGGCGCCGATGCTGAGCAGATTGAGCACCGCCGCCTTGAGTGCCACCAGCAACGAGCGGAACACGACCGTCAGCAGCAGGAACGACAGCACGATCACGGTTCCGATGAACCAGGGGAGGCGTTGCTGGACGCGTTCGCTGAGATCGGAGAAGTTGGCGGTCTGACCCCCGACGTGCGCTGTTGCGTCGCGGCCTGCGAGCACGCTCGGGAACACCGTCGAACGCAGCCGCTCGACCGTCTCACGAGTTGCGGCGTCCTGCGGCGCGGTAGCAGGGATCGCCACGATCGCAGCGACACCGGCCGTCGAGTCGATCGTCGGCCGGGCCACCGACGCGATCCCCGGGTCGGCCGAGATCGCGCCGACCAGAGGCTCGACCACGGTCGGGTCGCGGGCGATGTCGACGGCAATCACGAGCGGCCCGTTCGTCCCCGGCCCGAACCCATCCGAGACCAGGTCGAACGCACGCCGCTCGGTGCGTGATGCGGGCAGCGTGCCCTCGTCGGGCACGCCCAGGCGCAGTGCCAGCACCGGAGCAGCGAGGGCGACGAGCAACGCGGTCGCCCCGATCGCATAGCCCAGGGGGTGGCGGGTGACATGTTGCCCCCAGCGTTCCCACCGGGCGGTGCTGCGACCGCCGCCGCGACGCCCCCGTCCGGGCAGCCGCAACCGGTCGATCCGGGTGCCCGCCACTGCGAGGAACGCAGGCAGCAGCGTGATCGCTGCTGCGACCATCACGAGCACGACGAGCGAGATCGCGATCCCCGCCGCAGTGAGGAACGGCAGACCTGCGACCGCCAGTCCGAGGATCGACACGACGACCGTGCCACCGGCGAACACGACGGACCTGCCGGCGGTGGTCGCGGTACGGACGATCGATTCCTCGACGCCGAGACCGGCGGCGAGGTGCTCGCGGTGGCGGGTGACGACGAACAGCGCATAGTCGATGCCGACGCCGAGCCCGACCATCGACGCCATCACGGTGGCGAAGGCCGGGATGTCGACGAGGTACGTGACGAGCCCGAGTGAGCTGACGCCGATGCCGAGCCCGAGCAGTGCGATGCCGATCGGCAGGCCGGCGGCGACGATCGAGCCGAATGCCGCCAGCAACACCACGACGGCGACCAGCAGTCCGGCCAGTTCACCGAGGTTGGTCTCGGGCTGCTCGAAGTTGAAGAACAGATCACCACCGGCCTCCACCTGCAGCTCGCCGCCGGATGCCTCGTCGACGGCCGCCTTCAGCCGGTCGAGGTCGGCCGATTCGAGCTCGCCGAGCAGCGGGTACTGGACGCGCACGAGTGCCACCCGACCGTCGGCCGAGACCACTCCCTGGTCGACGGCGTCGCCGGCGGCGAGCGACGCGGCGACGTCGGTGGTCGCGATCACGTTCGGAAGTGCCGCAAGCTGGGCCTGGACCACCGCCAGCTGGCGGCGAGCCGCCTCGTCGTCGAAGAACGTGCTCGTCGGATCGAGCGGACTGAACACCACCTGGGCGGTGACTCCACCGTCATCGGAACCGGATGCCTCGAGCAGATCGATCGCCTGCTGCGAATCGAGCCCGGGGACGGTCGTGTCGTCGTCGAGCTCGCGCCCGCGGTGGCCGATCCGGCGATCACCGCGATCGCGAGCACGGCCCAGATCCCGATCACCACCCAGGGTCGGCGAACGGCGTAACGGCCGAGACGAGCAAGTGTTCGGGACACGATGGGCTCCTGGTGTTCGAGATGACGGTGTCGATCGGCGGCGGCTGTCACGACACATCGATCCTGGACACGAGCGGGCGACGCCGGATCGGCATCGCGGTCGGACTTCGAAGGCCACGCGGGTGACCAGCGCCTCGTCCTTTCGGCCGATCCGCATCCGGGCGGCGATCCGTACCATGGCGGCGTGCACACACTCGTTCGCTCCGTGCTCGCCGAGCCTCGGGTGGAGGGCGCGCCTCGCCGCGTCTGGCGGGATTGGGCGATGGTCGGTGTGCTGGTGCCCGTTGCCGTCGCCGAAGCGGCGATGCGCGACGACCTCTCCTGGCGGTGGGGCTCGCTGGCAGTTGCACTCGTGCTGTTCCCGACGCTTCTCTGGCGTCGTACCCACCCGCTGCCGACCGTGGCGCTGTGCTTCACGGCAATGGCCGTGCTGGGCGTGGTCCAGATCGTCGGCGACCTCACCGATCCGCCCGGGCTGTTCTCGATGGCCGTGCTGCTGCTGCCGCTGTACGCGCTGTTCCGCTGGGGCAGCGGGCGCGACGCCCTGGTCGGCACCCCGCTGGTGTTCGCCACCACGACGATCTGTGTCGCCGCCGACTCGAGCGGGATCGGCGACGTGATCGGCGGTTATCTGGTGATCGGGATCACGATCGCGATCGGCGTTGCGATCCGCTTCCGCGGCCGCGCTCGCCAACGCGAGCTCGAACAGGTGCGCCTTCGCGAGCGGGCGGACCTCGCCCGCGACCTGCACGACACCGTCGCCCACCATGTGTCCGCGATCGCGATCCGTGCCCAGGCCGGCATCGCCGTGGCCCCGGCCCGGCCCGAGGCAGCAATCGACGCACTGCACGTGATCGAGGCCGAGGCCTCGCGCACGTTGGCCGAGATGCGGGCGATGGTCGGGGTGCTGCGTCGCGACGAACCGGCAGCGCTCTCGCCGACGCCGACGCTGGCCGACCTCCATCGCCTCGCCGGCACCGCCGGCGGGCTCCCCGTCGCCGTGTCGGTTTCCGGCGGCATCGACGACCTGCCGCCGGCCATCGCCACCGCCGTGTTCCGTCTCGCCCAGGAGTCGGTGACCAACGCCCAACGCCATGCCCGCGAGGCGTCGCGCATCGACATCGCAGTGTCCGCCCTCGGCGACAAGCTGCTGCTGCGGGTCACCGACGACGGCGCACCGGTCAACGGGCGACGCGACTCCGGCGGCTACGGCATCATCGGGATGGCGGAGCGGGCACACCTGCTCGGCGGCGCGGTCACCGCAGGACCCGGCCCGGGGCGTGGCTGGGTCGTCGCCGCCTCGATACCGCGCCAGGGCCCGTGCGGTGGGGCGCCGTGAACGACGCCGGCGACATTCGCGTCGTCGTCGCCGACGACCAGGAGATCGTGCGTACGGGCCTGACGATGATCCTCGACGCGCAACCCGGGATGGAGGTGGTCGGCCAGGCCGCTGACGGCCACCAGGCGGTCGCCGTCGCCCAGCGCCTGCGGCCCGACGTGTGCCTGTTCGACATCCGCATGCCGGGCCTCGACGGCATCGAGGCGACTCGGCGACTCGCCGGGCCGGAGGTCACCGAGCCGATGGCCGTGGTCGTGATCACGACGTTCGACCTCGACGAATACGTGCATGCCGCACTGAAGGCGGGCGCCCGCGGCTTCCTGTTGAAAGACGCCGGGCCCGACCTGCTGGCGCAGGCAATCCGTGCCGCCGCCAACGGCGACGCGCTGATCGCGCCGAGCATCACGGCTCGGCTGCTGGCCACCTTCGCCGGTGCAGCCGGCGGCCGCGCCCCGGTCCAACCCGTCGACTCGCTCACCGACCGAGAGGAAGAGGTGCTCGTCGCCGTTGCCCGCGGCCTGACCAACACCGAGATCGGCGACGTGCTGCACATCGGCCTGAGCACGGTGAAGACCCACGTCGCCAGCGTGATGATGAAGCTCGGCGCCCGCAATCGGGTCGAGATCGCGATGTGGGCCCACGAAACAGGCCGCGTCCGCCACTGACGGGCCCCGGTGGCGATCCGCGGTGGACCGTCTCGCTCGACGCGCTCGGGTTCAACAGCCGGTCGCGTCTCGGAGCCGTTGGCACGCCTCTGCCATGCGCGGTGGACCGAGTTGCCCGATCAAGCGACGCAGGGCGTCACGGGGAATCGTGTGAATGTTGTCGAAGTTCACGACGCAGTCGCTCGGCACTCCATCGTCGGCAGCGGTCAATTCGAGTTCCGAGACCAACCCGCGAACAGTGCGGGTGAGGCCGGCGACCACGACCGCCCCGATGCGGTCGGCGACCGGATCTCGGGTGAGAATCAGGACCGGTCGATCGCCGCCAGGGGTCGCCGCAAACCAGATCTCACCTCGCGACATCGGCCCAGTCCGACCAGTCCTCAGCTGCGCCCCAATCGGCAATCGCAGCGATGGCGCTCTCCGCCGCGCTGCGGGGTTGGTCCGTCCACGATGTGATCTCGTGCTCCGCCGCCAGCCGCACGAGATGACGATGGAGGGCCTCGCGGAGCAGCTCGGATCGATCGATTCCGAGCTGTTCAGCCCACCGCTGAGCTCGGAGTGCTTCAGCGCCGTCAACCCGGAAACTCAACATCGTCATACGTTCATTATCGTCCGTATGACACACGGCGTCAAGCAAAGCAGAGCGCAGTCCGCGGAGGCTCGGAGTTCACCGGGTCACGATCTCGCATGGCTCGGAGTCGGACGCACAGTTCCGTCTCGGATGCCGTGATGCACTTGACCTCGTCGGACGACTTGATCGAGCGTGCCATCTCGACCGGGCTGCTGTGCGTCGACGATGTTGATACCGGTCGCGGCGAGGGCGATCGCCGAGCCCGCGTTCATCCGTTCCATCCCGACCGTCGCGCCGCACCGACGAGTTCGCAGACGAGCGCCGACATCTCCTTCGCCCAGCCGATCTCCCTCGACGCGATCGCAGGACCCGCAGCACAGAAGCTCGCCGTCATCGCCGGGCGGACCTCGTCGACGGTCTCGAAGCCGTCACCGGGGAAGTCTGGCGGCTGTCACGCCCACGGCCGTTCCGCCGATCGGGCGAGCGACTCGATCGGCTACGGCTCGAGTCCCGGCAGCCAAGCGATCTCCCACCGCTGTCCCTCCGGGTCGGCGACATACGCCGAGTATCCGCCCCACTCGCGATCGACCGGCTCGGCCACGACGCGCCCACCAGCAGCGACCGCCGCTCCATACGCGTCGTCGACCTCAGCGCGGCTGGCGACGTTGATCGCCAACGTCACACCGTTCCAGTCGCCGTCCGGCGGGCTGCACCCCGGCGCGGCCTCCTCACCGAGCTGATCGAGCGGGAACAGCGCCAACCGCGTACCTCCGACATCGAACTGAGCGAACGCGTCGCTGCTGTCGTCCCGCTCGGACCACCCCCACCTGCGATAGAAGGCCCGCGCGCCGTCGATGTCGCGCCTGCCCAACGTGACGAAGTTCAGGCGCTGCGGCACGGCGTTCATCACTCCAGGGTGCTCGATCCGGTCGACACCGGCAAGGGGGACGGTCGAACGTTGGCCTCGTTGCCGATCGGTGGCGCTCGGTAGCGTTCCGGCTCCGAACGAAGGGGGAACGATGGGACGGCTCGACGGCAAGGTCGCATTCATCACCGGGGCTGCGCGTGGCCAAGGCCGCGCCCACGCGCTGCGGCTGGCGTCGGAGGGCGCCGACATCATCGCCCTCGACCTGTGCGGAGCGGTGTCGACGATCAAATACCCTCCATCGACACCGGACGATCTCGCCGACACCGTCAAGTTGGTCGAAGAGCACGGTCGCCGGATCGTCGCTCGCCAGGCCGACGTCCGTGACCTCGACGCAGTCCAGGCGGTCGTCGACGAAGGTGTCGCCGAGCTCGGCCGCCTCGACATCGTCGTCGCCAACGCCGGCGTCCTCAACTGCGCCTGGTCGTGGGAGATGAGCACCGATCAATGGCGCGACGTGATCGACATCAACCTGACCGGTGTGTTCCACACCTGCAAAGCGGCGATCCCGACGCTGATCCGCCAGGGTCAGGGCGGATCGATGATCCTCACCAGTTCGACCGCCGGCCTCTACGGGCAGCCGTTCACGATCAGCTACACCGCCGCCAAGCACGGCGTCGTCGGCATCGCCCGGTGCCTGGCGAACGAACTCGCCGAGCACGAGATCCGGGTCAACTCGATCCATCCGACCGGGGTTCGCACCGCGATGTACGAGGTGCCCGATCTGTTCCCGTTGATCGAGACCCGCGCCGAGACGCTCGGACCGGTGTTCATGAACGCCACCCCGACGGTGGTGATGGAGCCCGACGAGGTCGCCGGCGTGGTCGCCTTCCTCGCCTCCGACGACGCCAAGCACCTCACCGGCGGACAGATCCGGATCGACTGCGGCAAGCTCAACCGCTGAGCGGCGAGTCCGCAGCGGTCCGTCTCAACGGACCGCGACACCGGCCAGACGGGGCCCGAGGAGCGCCCGTCGAACAACGACGTCGCACGGTGCAAGGCTTGCCGGATGGACGACGATGATCGGGACCTGCTCCAGGGACAGCCCCGCTTCGTCGGCGACATCGACCATCTGCGTCGGTTCGCCGCGCTCGCCCGGACCCCCTTCGCCACCGACGAGCGCGGCCGCGCCCTTGCCGAATGGCGTGCGTTCAACACGACCTGGCTGACCAACGAAGCGGTCGTCGAACAGTTGGCGAAGCGCCCGGCGAAGGCTGCCGAGCGTCCACCGGCGGCGAGCGTCCCGCCGAGCAAGGCCGGAACCCGGAAGGCTGCGCTGCGGACGGTCGCCGTCGAGAAGGTGGCGGCTCGCAAGGTCGCCGCCCGCAAGATCGCCCCGTGGAATCGCTATCGGGGCAAGCGAGGGGTCGACCTTCGCGGGGTCGACTTCCCCGGCGTGATCCTCGGCACCGTCGACCTCGGCGGGGCGCGACTCGAGGCCGCCGATCTCGGCGGCGCGCAATTCCGGGGGGCCTCGTTCGCCGGTGCGCTGTTGGCGGATGCGAACCTCTCGGGCGCGCTCCTGCTCGGTGCCGACCTCCGTCGAGCTGACTTGAGCGGCGCACGACTGGCCGGAGCCGACCTGACGTCGTCCGACCTCACCGGGGCGAGACTCGACCGCGCCGATCTCCGGGGAGCGAACCTCTCCCACGCCCGGCTGGTCGAGGCCTCGATCGACAACGCTCAGCTCGACGGATGCGCCGTGTACGGATGCTCGGCCTGGAAGGTCAGCGGCGAGCCGGCGTCCTCGAACGACCTCGTGATCACCCCACCGGGCGAGTCGCCGCTGCTGGTCGACAAGTTGAAGCTCGCCCAGTTCATGTACCTCCTGCTCGAGAACGCCGAGCTGCGTGACGTGATCGACACGTTGACGTCGAAGACGGTGCTGCTGTTGGGCCGCTTCAGTCCAGAACGCAAGCCGACGTTGGACCTGCTCCGCAACGCGCTGCGGGAAGAGGGCTACACCTCGTTGATGTTCGACTTCGACCGGCCGACGACCCGCAGCATCACCGAGATGGTGCGATTGCTCGCCCAGATGGCGCGGTACGTGATCGTCGATCTGACCGATCCGTCGAGCGCCCCGTTCGAGGTCGGATTGCTCGCCGGACTGGGCCTGAGGACGACACCGGTCGTTCCGCTGGTCGGTGGTGGGCAGGAGCCGTTCGGGATGCTCGCCGATCTCCAGGCACAGGGATGGATGCTCCCGACGGTCCGTTACGGCGACACCTCCGACCTGCTGTCTCGGCTGCGGACCGACGTCGTCGCGCCGGCAGAGCGCAGCGTCGATCGGCTGCGTCAAGCCGGCCCGGCAACCTTCGGATGACGATCGCGCAGCCTCGCCCGCCCGGCGGTCGATCACCTGGCGGGGCGACGGCTACTCCTCGGCGAGTGAGATCGCCCCTTCCGGGCACGAGTCGACCGCCAGCTGCGCTGGATGACGCTGGCCTTCGGCAACCTCGAACGTCTGGCCGCGCTGCGCGCAGAAGCCCTCGTCGTCAGCGGTGAACAGGTCCGGGGAGACGACATAGCAGCGGCCCTGACCGCTGCACATCCCGGCGTCGACGGTGATCCGCATCGCCGTCACCCGTTCCAGCGCAGCGGGAGCGAGTCGAGGCCGAGCTGCCAGCCGTGTTCGACGAGGTCGACCCCGGGGTCGATCTCGTAGTCGGGGATCAGCTGGTGCCACTCCTCCATCGCGATCAGCAGCTCCCGCCGGGCGAGGTGGGCGCCTGCGCACCGGTGAGCCCCGGCACCGAACGCCGTGTGGCGGTTGGGGATGCGATCGATGACGACCTCGGTCGCGTTGGGGAAGACCCGCTCGTCCCGGTTCGAGGACCACAGCGGCATCAGCACCATCTGTCCCTGCTTCATCGGGCAGCCCTCGTAGTCGATGTCGGAGGCCAGCTTGCGCGCCGGTGGGACGAAGGCGAAGACGCGCAGCATCTCCTCGATCGCCGTCGGCAGGCGAGACGGATCCTCGACCAGCAACCGTCGATGCTCGGAGTGGGTGGCGAGATGGTGGAAGTTGAACCCGAGCTGGCTCTTGGTCGTGTCGAGTCCGGCCATCACCAACGTGACGAGGATCGAGAGCAGGTACTCCTGGCTGATCGGTTCACCGTCGATCCGTGCCTGGAGGAAATAGGTGACGACGTCGAACTCGACGTCGCGTGGCGAACGCCGGCGGTCGTCGAGCAACTCGACGAAGTAGTTCGACAGCTGACCGTTCGCCTCGGCGGCGGCGACCGTGTCGACCCCGGCGAGACCGAGGAAGATCGTCCGCACCCACTCGACCATCTTCGGCGCGTCCTCCAGCGGGAGGCCCATCGCCAGCAGGAACACCTGCGTCGGGAAGACGTCGGCGAACTCGTGGATGAAGTCGCAGTGCCCCCGCTCGCGGAAGGTCTCGATCGTGTCGCGACACGCCTGACGGGCCGCCGGTGTCAGCCGCTCGACGACCCCCGGTGAGAACCGGGCGTTGTACAGCTGGCGGTACTTGATGTGCGACGAGGGATCGAGGAACAGCGGCAGGAGCATGTAGTCGGGATCGGGGTCGGAGATGATCGTCGACTGCGTCGAGAAGACCTCGACGTTCTGCAGAGCGGTCCGCTGTGCGTCGAAGCGGGTGAGCACCCAGTGGCCACCACCGTCGACCTCGTTCCAGAAAGCCGGGCATTTCTCGCGGAGCGCATCCCACTCCTCGAAATGCGAATGCACCGGCCCGGACTTGCCGATGTCGGCGTTGAACACCGGGATCCCCCCGTCTGTGGTCCGGCCGGTCTCCGTCGATGTCATCGAATGCCCCCTGGTTCGTCGCGCTCTCCCATACCCCAGCGCCCGAAAAGTCTATTTCTCATGATGAACCGAGTCAACAGGTTCGCTCGGCGAGGAAACGTCGACGACGCTCACCAGGGAGCGGTGCCGCCGTCGACATTGAGCAGCGCGCCGGTGATCCCCGCCCCGGCGTCGGAGGCGAGCAGCACCGCCATTGCCGCAACCTCCTCGACCGTGTTCAGACGGTTGATCATCGACTCCTTGGCATAGGTCGTCTTGTACTCGTCGTAGGTCATCCCCAGACTCTCGGCGTACTTCGGGCCGACGTCCATCATCAACGCTGTCTCGATCGCCCCGGGGCAGATCGCGTTGGACGTGATCCCCTTCGTCCCGTACTCGAACGCGACGGCCTTGGTGAAGCCGTTGATCGCGTGCTTGTTGGTGATGTAGTGGCTGACCGACGCCTTGTTGCCCATCTTGCCTTCGACGGACGAGACGTTGATGATCCGTCCGAAGCCCTGAGCGACCATCGGTTTGAGCACCCGCCGGGTTGCCCAGAACGTCGAGTTCAGGTTCCAGTCGAGCGCCTGCTGCCACGCTTCGTCGCTGAGATCCTCGACGAGGGCGAAGCCGCTCGATCCACCGGCGTTGTTGACCAGGATGTGGACGGCGCCGAAGCGGTCGATCGTGGCAGCGATCAACCGCTCGACGTCGGTCTGCGATTGGACGTCGCCGGCGACGAACATCGTTCGATCCTCGCTGCCGAGTTCGTCGAGAGCCGCGGCGCCCTTGTCCGCGCTACGTCCGGAGATGACGACCGTGGCGCCCTCGGCGAGGAACGCCGCAGCGATCCCCTTGCCGATGCCCTGGGTGCCGCCGGTGATCACCGCGACCTTGCCGTGCAACTGCATCGTGTCCACCTGTCTGTCGAGCGGGAGCCGCTAGCTCGTCGGGAATGGTGACGAGACCGAGACGCCGCCATCGACCGTCATCACCGTCCCGGTGGTGAAGCTCGACAGGTCCGAGGCGAGGTACAGGGCGGTGCCGACGATCTCGTGCGGCTCGCCGAGGCGCCCCAACGGGTAGCGCTGCCTGGCGAACTCCTGGAAGCTCTCGACGTCCCACGCCTTGGAGATGTCGGTCAGGAACGGGCCGACCATCACGCAGTTGACCCGCACCTTCGGGCCGAGCGCGGTCGCCAGCCCGAGCGTCATCGTGTTCGAGCCCGGCCTTCGCCGCGGCGTAGGGGAGGTCGTGGACCTGCGGCCGCTGGGCGGCGATGCTGGAGACGTTGATCATCGAGCCACCGTCGCCTGCGGCCATCCGGGTCGCCGACGAGCGCGCTGAGAGCGGAACGGACCCTTCAGGTTGACCCCGATCACCTTGTCGAACAGCTCCTCGCTGGCCTCGACCAGCGACGGGTAGAGCGGCGCCATTCCGGCGTTGTTGACCAGCACGTCGACATGCCCGAACTCGCCGTAGGCAGCGTCGCTGAGCTCGCTCGAGATCGTCCCAGCGGCCGACGTGGCAGGCGACGGGGAGCGCGCGCCGTCCGGTCTCCGCCCGGACCTCGGCGGCGACCTCCTCGCAGGTCTCGATCCGGCGGCTGGCGATGACGACGTCGGCGCCATGACGGGCGAAGGCCAGCACCATCTCCCGACCGAGACCCGCGGCTAGCCGCCGGTGACGAGGGCGACCTTGCCGCTGAGGTCGATGTTCATCGCCCGCTCCTGTTGTCGGCGAGGATCCGCCGTGCCCGCGCCGGCCAACATCCCGACGTTGTCGCCGCGGCTGGCCATCCGCGCGTCGGTGCTCTCGCCGCGCACGTAGCGCTGGTAGAGCTGCTGGCAGATCACGGCCACCCGCCAGCAGGCGAAGGCCTCGTACCAGGCGATCTGGCTGACGTCGAACCCGGTGCGCTCGGCGTAGCGCTCGACGACCTCGGCCCGCGGTCGGGCAAGCCCGAGACGCTCCAGCCCGGGCACGTGGCAGCGCACGGTCGCCGGGCGTGTCGGTCGGGTCGGGCCAGTAGTTCAGCGAGCGTGCCGAGGTCGACGAGCGGGTCGCCGAGCGTCGCCATGTCCCAGTCGAAGACCGACGTGACCCGGTCGGGCCGACCGGGCGTGAACTGGCAGTTGTCGAGCTTGAAGTCGTTGTGCAGGAACGTTCCCGGCGGCGACACCGGCAGCGCGATGCGGCGAGCTCCGTCGCCGGCGCGCGTCCATCGCGCGGCGTGCTCCGGGCTGGCGACCAGTTCCCACCGGCGTGCGCCAGCCGTCGACCTGCCGCTCGAGGAACCCGTCCGGGCGGCCGAGGTCGGCCAGCCCGCAGGCCGCGGGATCGACGAGGTGCAGGTCGGCGAGCGCGTCGACGGTGGCGAACCCGACCGCCGCCGCGCGTCCGGCAGCGAGCTCATCGACGGCGGGAGCGCTCGCCCAGATCACCTCGCCGAGGCGGTACTCGCTGACGACGAAGTCGGCGCCGACGACGTCGTGGTCGGTGCACAAGACGAATGCTCGTGGCGCTCGGTCGTAGACCTGCCACAGCCGCGACAGCACCCGGTACTCGCGGCCCATGTCGTGCGCGCCCGGGGGCGATCACGCCCGAACGGCGGACGGCGGAGGACGAACCGCTGCTCGCCGAAGCTGAGCAGGTACGTCAGGTTGGCCGAGCCGTTGGGGAACTGCGAGCACGGTCATCGCCGGCGCGTCGTCGGCGAGTTCGAGCTCCGGGCGGAGGTAGCGCTCCAACCGGTCCCAGGCGAGCTCCTCGCCGGCCCTGACCGGCACCAGCTCGAGCGGGATCTCCTGCTCCCACGGTTCGATCGACGTCATCGGTTGCTCCTCGGCGGCGTACGGACGTTCATCGCGCCAGCACGGTGCAGGCGCTGAGTCCCGGGTGCGCCGTAGACGTGGGTGAAGGCGAGCCTGGGTTCGCCGGGCACCTGTCGTGCCCCGGCCGTCGCCGCGCAGCTGGAGCACGTTCTCGTGCACCTGGCGCAGGCCCGGAGGCACCGATCGGTTCGCCGTTGGCGAGGCATCCGCCGTCGGTGTTGATCGGCAGCCGACCGTCGATCTCGGTCTGCCCGCGTGAGGATCAGCTTGTCCTGCTCGCCGTGCGCGCAGAGACCGGTCTCGGCCATGTGCATCAGCTCCGCGCCGGACTCGGTGTCCTGGATCTGGGCGACGTCGACCTCGTCGGGTCCGATGCCCGCCGACTCGAACGCAGCGCGGGCGGCGAGCACCGTCGGACCGTCGGCGCGCTCGGGGCGAGCGACGGGCTGAACACCTCGAACGTTCCGTAGTGCGGGAGCGCATGCACACACGAGCGCAGCAGCACGGGGGTCGACGTGAACCGGTGGGCGATGATCGGCCCGGCACAGCACGAGCGCGACCGCGCCCTCCGCCGGCGAGCAGAACATGTACTTCGTCAGCGGGTGCGCTGACCATCGCCGACGAAGCGATCTCCTCGACCGACATCGGCGTCCGCCGCCAGGCGTTCGGGTTGAGCGAGCCGTTGCGGAACGCCTTGGCCGCGATCGCGGCGAGCACCGACGGGTCGATGTCGTGCTCGTGCAGGTAGCGCTGGATCTTCATCGCGAAGAACTGCGTGGTCAGCATCATGCCGGTCTCGCCGTACCAGTCGCCGAGTGCCGTACTGCGCCGGCTCGGCGTTGAAGGCCCCGGGCGGGTGCTTGTCGAAGCCGATCGCCATCCCGACGTCGTACGCCCCCGAGCGGATCGCCCGATCCGCCATCGCCAGCGCGCTGCCGCCGGTGGCGCACCCGTTGGAGACGTTGATGAACTCGATCCCGGTCAGGCCGAGGTCGGCGACGAGGGCGTCGGCGTTGCCTGCTGCGTCGCTGCCGCCGAAGGCGAACTGGACGTCGTTCCACCCGATCCCGGCGTCGGCGCAGGGCCGCGCGCGCAGCGCACCGCACCCTGCTGTCGACCGCTGACACCCTCGGTACGTCCGAACGGATGGATCCCGATTCCGACGATCGCAACCTCGTCATCGGCCATCGGGCAGCTCCTCGGTGGGCGTGAAGGCGAACGTGCACCCGATCGCCGTCGAGGGGTGAAGTGGTCGGCGACGAGGCGCATCGGCTGACCGATGCGCAGCGAGTCGAACGGGGCGATGATCCGCGACTCGACGATCACCTCGCCGGCGAGGTCGACGTAGCCGACGACGAACGGGCGGAACCCGGCGCCCTGCACGGCGTACGGGGTCTTCGGCGGGAACAACTGCTCGGTGAACGCCCACAGCGTGCCGTTGGTCGCCAACCGGTGGTCCTCGACGTCCACCCCGGTGCATCGCGGGCACGAGCGCTGCGCCGGGAAGGCGACGGTCGCGCAGCTGCGACAGCGCGATCCGGCGAGGGCACTGGCGTCCTCGTCGGCGAACAGCGTCGGATCGACCAGCTCGGTCACGAGTGTTCTCCTCGATCGTCGGCGAGCAGCTCGGTGGTGTGCCCGCCGAGGGGGTCCGCCGGGCGTGGGGCGACCGTCGACATCGTCGAGAATCGATAGGTCGCGGCGGGCAGTTTGACCGGCCCGAAGTTCGGTTGCTCGACCGTCTGGAAGAACTCGCGGGCGACGAGGTGCTCGTCGTCGTAGAGGTCCTCCGGTGCATTGAGCACCCCGATCGGCAGCCCTCGACGTTGGCCCTCGTGGTACACCGTCGAGCTGTCCTGGAGGAGGAAGAAGACCTCGACCAGATCCTGGATGTGGGCGTAGTTCTCCTGGCGGTGGACCAGGCTGTCGTAGGCAGGATCCTTGAGGTCGATCGCCAGCCCCATCGTGTCCATCCATTCGACGAGCGCGTTCCACGGCTTCGGGTCGGAGAGGATCAGGGCGAAGTAGACCCACCGTTCATCTGCGCACTGGAAGATCGCCGACTGGGTCGGCACCGGCTGTGCGTGGCGGCAGGTCTGACGCTGGACCAGCGCTCGGGGATAGAACCAGAACGGATTGGCGAGCTCGACGGTGACCGCCGCAGCTTCCTGGATCGAGACGTCGATCACGCCGCCGACGCCCTGCTGCTGACGGTGCAGCAGCGCGAGCAGCGCCGCTTGGTGAGCGAAGCTGGCGGCGGTGTGGTACGCCTGGTCACCGCCCGGTCTGATCGGCGGGATCGAGTGGTCGTCGTAGCCGGAGGTGATCAGCAGTCCGCTCGTCGCCAGCGCGATCAGGTCACTCGAGACGTAATCGGACCATGGACCGGTGAGCCCGAAGTCGGTGATCGAGACGACGATCAGCCGCGGGTGGGCAGCGGAGATCGCATGCAGGTCGAGACCGAACTCACGCAGCCGCCGGGGATGGACGGCGATCACGAACAGGTCGGCGTCGGCGAGCAGCGAATCGAGTGCGACGCCCGCCTGGTCGTCCCCCAGATCGATCACGACGCTGCGTTTGCCGCCGTTGTAGTACCAGTAGGCCAGGCTCCGATCGGGGTCGGCGATGTCGTCGACGAACGGTCCGGTGTGACGCGACGGCGCGCCCTGTGGCGGCTCGACCTTGATCACCGATGCGCCGAGCTTGGCGAACTGCAGCCCGGTCATCTCGCCGCTGGGGTCGTCGGAGAGTTCGACGACCGTCAGCCCGGCGTACGGAGTCGGAGCTGCCATCAGATCACTCCCCGCTCGGTGAGATCGCCGATCTCATCGGCACTGAGGCCGAGGATGGTGCCGTAGACGTAGTCGTTGTCCTCGCCGAGGAGAGGAGCTGACCGCCAGTGGTCGGGGCCGAACTGGGTGGCACTGAACGGGACACCCTCGAAGCGCGCCTCACCGATCACCGGATGGTCGAGCTCGAAGAACACGTCACGGTGCGCCATCTGCGGATCGCTCTCGTTGACGTCCTCGGCGTTCTGCACCGCCCCCGCCCGCACCCCGGCTGCCTGCAGCTCGTGCATCAGCGCATGACCGTTCCATCCACGGGTGAACTCGCTGATCGCCGCATCGAGCTCGTCCTGGTGGGCGAACCGACCGGCAGCGGTGGCGAAGCGACTGTCGGCGGTCCACGGCGGTGCGCCGATCGCCGCGCTGAACGCCGACCATTCGTCGTCGTCGAACACCGCGATCGCGATCCAACGATCGACCGTGTCGGTCGGGTAGACACCGTGCGGCGCGGCCTGCGGATGCTCCAGGCGGTTGCCGGAGGGGAAGTTCGGCCGCCGCGTCGGGCGACGGTTGGCAGCGACGTCGAGCAGCACCGGGCCGAGCAGCTCGACGCCGGCTTCGACCGCCGAGACGTCGATATCGGTGCCGATCCCGGTGGCGTTACGGGCGAGGATCGCGATCATCAGTGCCGAGGCGTTGTAGTAGGCGGCCTGGTTGTCCATGTAGGACAAGCCCCAACCGGAGGGCTCGCGCCCCGGAAGGCCACTGATGTACGACATCCCGCAGGCTGCTTGGACCACCGGGCCGTAGCTGCGGTAGTCGGCGTACGGTCCGCTGTGGCCGAATCCGCTCATCCGCGCGTAGATCACATCCGATCGCAGCTCACGCACGTGTTCTTCCGTCAACCCCCATCGCTCCATCACCCCCGGAGCGAAGTTCTCGGTGACCACACTGCTCTCGGCGATCAGCCGTTCGACGAGCTCACGACCCTTCGGGTCGCGCATGTTGACCGTGATCCCGAGCTTGTTGCGGTTGCAGTTGTTGAACATCCCGCCCTTGTTCGGATCCGGGTTGGCGTCTTCTTCCCCATAGGAACGGATCCGCCCGCCCTTGTACAACGGGAGCCGGCGGGGCATGTCGAGCCGATTGCGATCCTCGATCCGGATCACCTCGGCCCCGAAGTCGGCGAGCAGCCGGGTGGCCAGCGCTCCGACGACCATCCAACAGAAGTCGGTCACGCGCACCCCGGCGAGCGGACCCTGGCGGGCCCTCGGTCGGCGAGACGGGTCGGTAGGAACGAGTGTCATGGCCACCAGCAGGATTCATGGCCGCAGAACACGGCGGAAGTCGGCGAGTAGCATCGTAAGACTGCCCCCAGAGCAAGTCAACAGATCCTCATGATGATTTCCGACATGCTTCGAGTTTGGTGGACATTCATCATGAGGTATGCGTATATGTGTTCCGGCAAGCAGCCACTTTTCCGAGGTGACATTCGATGAGCGACGACGTCAACCAGCAGCTCGTGCTGCGCGCCAGGCCGACCGGCGTCGTGACCGACGACAGCTTCGAGCTCGTCACCGCGCCGGTCGCCGATCCGACGGAGGGCCAGGTGCTGGTGCGCACCCTGTGGCTGTCGTTCGAGCCCGCCCAGCGCGGTTGGCTCAACGACGTCAGGTCCTACGTCCCGCCGGTCGCCCTCGGTGAGGTGATGCGTTCGTGGGGCGTCGGGCAGGTCATCGCCTCCGGCCACCCCGATTTCCGCGAGGGCGACCTGGTCCATGGCACGCTCCACTGGCAGACCCACGCCCTGCTCGACCTGTCGCTGGAAACCAACCCGCCGACGGAGCTGGCCGTACTGCCACCCGAGGTCGACGATCCGATGCTGATGCTCAGCGTCGCCGGGGTCACCGGGATGACCGCCTACTTCGGGATGCGCTACGT
This sequence comes from uncultured Actinomycetes bacterium, assembly GCA_963754705.1. Taxonomy (GTDB): domain Bacteria; phylum Actinomycetota; class Acidimicrobiia; order Acidimicrobiales; family Ilumatobacteraceae; genus JAWKHV01. The sequence goes on from CAVWGZ010000005.1 coordinate 299,892, forward strand.
CGGCCAACCTGTCGCCGGTGACACCGTCGTCGTCACCGCCGCAGCCGGGGCGACCGGCTCGGTTGCCGGACAGGTCGCCCGCAACCTCGGCGCGGCGAGGGTGATCGGCACCGCCGGCTCGGCCGACAAGCAGGCCTGGGTGCGCGACGTCGCCGGCTTCGACGAGTGCATCGACCACTACGACGACAAGGTCCGCCGTCGGCTGCGCGAGCTCGCCCCCGACGGCTACGACATCGGCTTCGACAATGTCGGAGGTGCCCTGCTCGACGCGGTGTTGTTCAACATCGCCCTGCACGGGCGACTGGTGCTGTGCGGTTCGATCTCCACCGGCTACCGCCCCGAGCGGCCGGAAGTCGGCTTGCACTACTACCAACTGCTGACCACCCGCCGGGCGAGGATGGAGGGCTTCTTGCTGTTCGACTTCGAGGACAAGTACGCCGAAGCTCGACGCACGCTGCTCGACTGGTACGCGGAGGGCAGCCTGCGGGTCGAGCACGACGTGCTCGAGGGCCTCCCCAATGCGCCCAGTGGATTGCGCCGGTTGTTCGACGGCGGCAACCTCGGCAAGCAGATCCTGCACCTCGCCGATCCGCGATGAACGAACACGGCGTACCGCCGAGCGGCCCGGCGGAGAGCGACGGCGCGAACCGCCGGCCGGTCAACGCGCCGCCGTTGCGCCGGCGGGCGATGGAACTGCTCTGGCCGGTCGAGGCGGCGACGTTCGTCGCCGCCGCGCCGTTCCTCGCCCTGTCGGGGCGTGGCGACGGACACCCGGTGCTGGTCCTCCCCGGTTTCACCGCCGACGACGCGTCGACCGTGGCCTTGCGCTGGTCGATCCGCTCGCAGGGCTACTCGACCCACGGGTGGCGGCTGGGTACCAACATCGGACCGACCGAAGCGATCATCGGCGGGATCCATCAGCGACTCGCCGACCTCGCCGACGAGCACCAACGCAAGGTGTCGATCGTCGGCTGGAGCCTGGGCGGGTCCTACGCTCGCATCCTCGCCCGCGAGCATCCTGAACTCGTCCGCCAGGTGATCTCCCTCGGCAGTCCGTATCGGATGCAGGCCGGCGACAAGAGCAGCGCGATGGCGATGTGGCGACGCTTCGAGCCGCTCCACGACTCCGACGTCGATCTGAACAAGAACCCCGAGCAGCACCGGCCCCGCCTCACCGTCCCGGCGACGTCCGTCTACTCCCGCCGTGACGGGGTCGTGCCGTGGCAGACGTGCATCGACGAGGTCGGTCCGATCACCGAGAACATCGAGGTCTACGGCAGCCATTCGTCGCTCGGCGTCCATCCGGCGGTGACCTACGCCGTGCTCGACCGATTGCGCCTGGCGGAGGGTCAGTGGCGCCCGTTCCGGTCACCCTGTTTCTTGCAGCCGTGGTACCCACGACCGGTCTCGTGGAGATCCGAGGGCGGCCGCCGACGTGCTCGGCTGGTCCCCGTCGACAGCCGACCGGGGTTCAGCTGATCCGGCGGTCGTGACCCGCCCAGTACGGCTCGCGCAGCTCGCGCTTGAGCACCTTGCCGGCAGCGTTGCGCGGCAGCTCGTCGACGAAGTCGACCGACGTCGGGCACTTGTAGTGCGCCAGGTGCGAACGACCGTGGGCGATCAGCTCGGCCTCGGTCGCCTCGCACTGCGGCCGGAGGACGACGATCGCCTTGACCGTCTCACCCCAGCGCTGATCGGGCACGCCGATCACCGCTACCTCGCCGACCGAGGGATGGCGCATCAACGCGTTCTCGACTTCGGCCGGATAGATGTTCTCGGCGCCGGAGACGATCATGTCCTTGACTCGATCGTGGAGATAGAGCCGGCCGTCCCGCAGATAGCCGGCGTCGCCCGAGCGGAACCATCCGTCGCCGTCGATCGCCTCGGCGGTCGCCACCGGATTGCGCCAGTAGCCGGTCATCACCTGTGCGCTGCGGATCCACACCTCACCGACTCCCCCGTCGTCGGTGTGGTCGGCGCGGGTGTCGGGGTCGACGATCCGCAGCTCGACCCCTGCCAGCGGTCGACCGCAGGAACGCAGCAGTTCCGGCCGCGCCGCGTCGTGATCCTCGGCAGCCAGGGTCGTCACCGCTCCGCTGGTCTCGGTCAAGCCGTAGCCCTGCATGAACTTGCAGTCGAAGGCGTCGAACAGCTCGAGCAGGACCCGATCGCTGATCGGCGATGCGCCGTAGACGACGGTCTCCAGCGACGACGGATCGGCGGTGCCGTCGCGGCGCCGGCCGAGGATCAGTTGAAGGATCGCCGGTACGAGGATCGCGTGGGTCACCCGGTAACTACCGATGTCGCGCGAGGATCCGTTCGGCGTCGACCTCGCGCTGGAGCACGACCGTGCCCCCGAAGGCGAGGACCATCAGGTTCCAGCCGGTGCCGGCGATGTGGAACAGCGGTGAGACACCGATGCTCGTCATTCCCGGATGGAACCCCCACACCGGCGCGGCGGCATCGGCCATCGCGAAGAAGTTCCGGTTGCTGAGCATCGCCCCCTTCGGCAGCCCGGTCGTTCCCGAGGTGTAGAGCTGGAGGGCGATGTCGTCGGGTGTCGACGGAACACCCGGATCGACGGCGGGCGCAGCGTCGATCCAGTCCTCGTAGTCGATCCAACGGTCGTGCCCGTCGAGCGCGACGAGGCGCGTGTCGGACAGCTGCGGCTCGATCTGCTCGGCGCGGCCGGCCATCTCGGCACCGACGAACAAGAACGTGGCCGTCGCGTCGTCGATCACCTGAGCTGCCTCGCCCGGCGCCAGCCGCCAATTGACGCAGACGCAGACGGCGGTCAACTTCGCTGCTGCGAACAGCAGCTCGAAGTACTCGGGTCGGTTCTTGTCGAGGTAGGCGATCCGGTCACCCGGGCCGACACCGGCGTCGCGCAGCGCCTGCGCGATCCGGCTCGAGCGGGCGTCGAGCTCGCGGTAGCTGATCCGGCGATCCTCGAAGACGAACGCAACGTCGTCGCTCGACGCCCGCGAGCGGACGATGTCGACGACCGTCGAGACGATCGGGACGTCCGAACTCAACGACGGCCGGCGCTGGCCAGCACGTCGGCGAAGCGCTCCTCCGCCGCAGCGCGCAGCTTGGGGATGTGCCGGGTCGGGAACAGGTCTGGCGACGGCGTGTATCCCTTCAGCAACTCACGGGCGAGGGTCACCTGGTGGACCTCGGTCGCTCCGTCGGCGAGGCCCATGTGGAACGACTCGAGCACCATCGCGGCGAACGGCATCTCGTCGGTGACCCCGAGCGAACCATGGATCTGCACGGCGCGACTGGCGACGTCGTGGAGCACCTTCGGCATCGCCGCCTTCACCGCCGAGATGTCCGCCCGGACCCGCTGGTAGTCGTTGTGCTTGTCGATCAACCAGGCGGTGCGGAGGACCAACAGGCGGAACTGCTCGATCTGGATCCACGAATCGGCGATCATCGCCTGGACGAGTTGCTTGCGGGCGAGGGTCTCGCCTTGGGTGACGCGCGACAGGGCGCGTTCGCACATCTGGTCGAACGCGCTGCGGACCAGCCCGATCGTGCGCATCGCGTGATGGATCCGGCCACCGCCGAGGCGGGTCTGGGCGACGACGAACCCGTCGCCGATCCCGCCGAGGAGATGGTCGCCGGGGATCCGCACGTCGGTGTAGCGGACGTAGCTGTGCGTCCCGTGACCCGGCAGGTGACCGTAGAGCCCGACGTTGCGGACGAGTTCGACGCCGGGGGTGTCGATGTCGACGACGAACATCGACATCTTGCGGTGGCGCTCCTCCTCCGGATTGGTCACCGCCAGGACGATCAGGAACTCGGCGAAGTTGGCATGGGAGGAGAACCACTTCTCGCCGTTGATCACCCATTCGTCGCCGTCGCGCTCGGCGCGGGTGACGAACCCGGTCGGGTCGGAGCCGCCGCGCGGCTCGGTCATCGAGTAGGCCGAGACGACGGTCTGGTCGAGCAGCGGCTGGAGGTACCGCTTCTTCAGCTGTTCGTTGCCGTAGTGGGCGAGGATCTCGGCGTTGCCCGAGTCCGGCGCCTGGCACCCGAACACGATCGGCGCGCTGTGCGAGCGCCCGAGGATCTCGTTCAACAGCGCCAGCTTGACCTGGCCGTAACCCGGGCCACCGAGATTCGGCCCGAGGTGGCAGGCCCACAGTCCACGATCGCGGACCTGTTGCTGGAGCGGTGGGATCAGGGCCTGGCGAACCGGATCTTTCATGTCCCAGGCGTGATGTATCACCTGGTCGACCGGCTCGACCTCGTTGCGAACGAAGTCGTCGACCCAGTCGAGCTCGGCTTGAAACTCGGGATCGGTCTCGAAATTCCAGCTCACAGCAATCCCCTCTTGACAGTGCGGCGTTGTCAATGAGAGCCGAACGCACCCCTGCGTGTCAAGAGATCATCATGATAAATGCTCATCGGACAGGAATTCGGGAGGCGGTCAGCGCCATTCGATCAGTTGCTCCTGGACCTCACCGCCGGACAGGCGGTCGTAGAAGCCGGCAACACCCTCGAGATGGAAACGCATCTCGTCGCGGGCCTTGATCGGCTTGCCGGCGATGATTGCCGAGGCGATCTTGCGATGGTCGTGGAGCAGGATCTCGGCGGCGTCGCGCGGATCGGCACTGTAGGCGATGTGATGTGTCACCGTCTGCCCGATCGCCATCAGCGAGAGCTGCATCACCCTGTTCCCGGCGAGTGCTCCGACCGTCGTGTGGAACTCCGTGTGATGAGCGACGAAATCCTCCAGCGAGCTCGGCTGGTGGTCGTCCTCCTCGAGATACGGGCCCATCATCGCCCGGACCCGTGGCCGGTCCTCGTTGCGTGCTGCCCGTTCGGCGAGATAGCCCTCGGCAACGGCCCAGGCTTCGAACAACTCGCCGTAGGTCGCGCCGACGAGGTGGTAGTAGAGGGTCGAGACGCGGCCGAGGTTCGCCGGGTCGACCGTCCCCACCACCGGACCCCCGCCGGGACCGCGGCGAAGGCTGATCAGCCCTTGGGCTTCGAGCAGCCGCAGGCCTTCGCGCAGCGACTCCCGGCTGACGCCGTACTGCTCGAGCATCCGCGCCTCGGACGGCAGGCTGTCACCTTGACCGAGCCCGCCGGAAACGATGTGGTGAACGATGTCGCGAGCGACACTCTTCGGACGTCTTCAGCGGGCGCAACACGTTCGTTCCTACCTCGATGTTGAGCGCCTGCCGTCTGGCCACGGCGGGAGATTACCGGCACCGGATACGGACCGGGCCGGGCCGGGCGGATCGGAAGCCGACGGCGGTCATCGCGGAACCTCACGAAAGGCCACGTTCTTGTCGAGACACGGCTCGGGAGGGCATGGCGAGGACCCGGTTGGCGAGAATGTCGAGCTGGATCTCGTCGCTCCCCCCGGCGAGGCGGTACCCGGGAGCCCCGAGCACGTGCTTCGGTCCACGCGAAGGTTCCCCATTCACCGCTGTCGGCCGTCAACCGCGGCCCGAGCAGCTCAGCTGCGATCTCGCCGATCCGGGTCATCGATCGGGTCCACAGCAGCTTGCCGATCGAGCCGGCGGCACCCGGCGGTCCGCCGGCGCTCGCAGCTGCAAGGGTGCGGGCGGCGACCAGATCGCGGAGTCGCTCCGCGGTGTAGATCTCGGCCAACCGCTGGCGGACCAGCGGTTCGTCGGCGCGCTCCAGCCATCGGGCGAGGGCGAGCAGTTGCTCGAACGATCCACCGACCGCGCTCGCCCCACGCCCCGAGCCGCTCGAGCCGCGTTCGAACCCGAGCGTGGTCAGCGCGACGTTCCAGCCGTCGCCGACCGCACCCAGACGATTGGCATCGGAAATCCTGACGTCGGTGAAGAACACCTCGTTGAACGACGAGCCGCCCGACATCTGGCGGATCGGTCGAACGCTGATCCCGGGCGCGTCCATCGGGAGCATGAATGCGGTCAGCCCGCGGTGCTTGGGAACGTCGAAGTCGGTGCGGGCGATCAGCTCGCCCCATTCGGCGAAGCGGGCGCCGGAGCTCCAGGTCTTCTGGCCGTTGATCACCCACGAGTCACCGTCTCGGCTCGGGCTCGGGTCGTCAGCGAGCTGAGGTCGGACCCGGCCCCCGGCTCGGAGAACAGCTGGCAGCTGAGCACCTCGGTGCGCAGCAGGCGAGGCAGGAGCCGGTTGCGCAGCCCAGCCTGACCGAACCTGGCGAGGGTCGGGGCGACCAGGTCGAGCGTGACGCTGAACGTTTCGTGGTGGGTCGGGTGGCGGTAGTTCGCCTCCAGCTCCTCGAACGCCGCGGCGAACTCCTCCCCCAGTTCAGCGCCGCCGAGCTCGGCCGGCCAGGTCAACGCCCCGTAGCCGGCGTCGAACTTCTCCCGCTGCCAAGCCATCGCCGCTCGGAGCAGGTCTCGCTCCTCGTCGTCGGTCAGGTCGTGGAAGACCTCGACCGCGTCGTTGCCGACGCCCCACTCGACGCCTGCGGAGCGAGCCGGCAGCGCAGCGGCGTGCTCGTCGAGCCACGATCTCGCTCGGGAGGTGAACGTGTGCAGATCCATCCGCTGACCACTCTGCCGAATTATCATGATGAAAGCAAGCCAACCCGGGACGGTCGGGCGATCCTCCCCCGGCGGAGCCCGTTGACAACAATTCCTCATGAGAGTTACCGTGCGCCCCGAGGCGTCTGAACTCGTGGGGGGTCGGCCTCTTCCACCGACGAGCGATCGGACGCGACCACATGACTGTCATCGACGACCGGGTTTCGGCCACAACCCGCAACGCACTTGCCCGTGGGACCTTCGGCCACGTGATCGACGGCGAGCAGGCCGCTGCCTCCAACGGTGCGACCCTCGACATCGTCGATCCCTCGAGCGGCAGCGTCATCGCCCAGGCGGCACTCGGTACGACCGACGACGCCGAACCGCGCCGTGGCCTCGGCGCGGACGGCGTTCGAGGACGGAAGGTGGCGGAACCAGCCACCGATGGCGAAGGAGAAGGTGCTCCGTCGGATGGCGGGGCTGGTTGCCGAGCGGGCCGAGTTGTTCGGCGAGATCGACGTGCTCGACGCCGGGCTGTTGCGCGCCTACACCGAGTTCGTCGTCCAGTTCGCCGTCGACGGCATCGAGTACTTCAGCGGATGGCCGTCGAAGTTGCACGGTTCGATCCCGCCGACGCCGGCGGAGTTCAACGTCTCGGTGGTCCGCGAGCCGATCGGTGTGGTCGGCGCTGATCATGCCGTGGAACGGCCCGACCGCGGTGTTCGCGCTTCGTCGCCGCTGCCCTCGCCGCCGGCAACTCGGTGATCCTCAAGCCGGCCGAGCAGACGCCGATGGCTGCGGTGCTGATGGCGGAGGTCGCGCTCGACGCCGGACTGCCGCCGGGCGTGTTCAACGTCGTCCAGGGCACCGGACGCGAGCGTCGGCCAGGCGCTCGTCGAGCATCCCGGGGTCGACGCGATCTCGTTCACCGGCTCGGTCGCCACCGGCAGCGCGATCCAGGCTGCCGCCGCCAAGCGGGTCAAGCGGGTGTCGCTCGAGCTGGGCGGCAAGAGCCCGTTCATCGTCTTCGCCGACGCCGACCTCGACGCCGCCGCAGCCGCCTCGATGGGCGCAGTGTGGGGCGCCTCCGGGCAGGTCTGCACCTGCGGCGACGCGAACCCTCGTCCACCAGTCGATCTACGACGACTGGGTCAACCGGATCGTCGATGCGGTCGAAGAACATCAAGATCGGACCGGCGATGGATCCGCAGACGGAGATGGGTCCGGTGCGTCTCCGCCGCGCAGCTCGAGCGGATCGAGAAGTACGTCACGATCGGCCAGGAGGAGGGCGCCGAGCTGGTCCTCGGCGGACATCGCGTCGGCGAGCGCGGCTTCTACCACGAGCCGACCGTGTTCACCGGCGTGCGCAACGACATGCGCATCGCCCAGGAGGAGATCTTCGGACCGGTGATGGGGATCCTCCCGTTCTCCACCGAGGAGGAGGCCTATCGGATCGCCAACGACGTCAGCTTCGGGCTCGCCGCGGGGGTGTGGACCAGCGATCTCGACCGCTCCCAGCGCGCCGCGCAGGGCGCTGAAGGCCGGCACCGTCTGGATCAACACCTATCAGATGGTCTATCCGAGCGTGCCCTACGGCGGGATGAAGCTCTCCGGCCATGGTCGAGCGCTCGGCGCGACCTCGGTCGAGGAGATGACCACCCTCAAGAGCGTGTGGACGGCGGTCCGCTGATGGATCACGACGCGCTCCAACTGCTCCAGGATCGGCTGGATGTGGCCGACGCGATCTACCGCTATGCGTCGACGATCGACACCTGGGACGCCGACGGGCTGCGAGCGGTGCTCGCCGACGATCTGTGGGCCCAGTACGGCAACACCGACCCCGTCGTCGGCGGTGACGCAGTCGCCGAGTGGATCGGCGGTGCGACCGCCGACTACATCTGGCAGCACCACCTGTTGAGCGTCTATCACTCGGAGATCGACGGCGACACGGCGACTGCGCTGGTGTACCACACCTCGCGTCAGCTGCCGACGGACGACCCGGCGACGATCACCTTGCTCGTCGGGCGCTACCACCTGCAGTTGCGACGCGGACCGAACGGCTGGCAGATCAGCCGGCTGGTGCTCGAGCTGCTGTGGGCGGCCAAAGAACGCGACGACACCGGAATGCTCGCCGTCCTCGGAGGTCACGGGCCCCATCCGACGACGCGTCGCTGAGCCGAGGCGCAGCCCTCACCCCCCGAGGGCTGGGCCTCGCAGCCGGCTGTCGACCGCTCAGGAGGCGGTGGGCGCCGCAGCTGCTCGTTTGGCCCGCGCGGCGGGCCGGGCCGACGCCGTCTTCTTCGTCGCTGCCTTGCGCGGCCGGGCGGCGGCCGGTGCCACCTCGCCCTTGGCCGCTGCGTGCACCGCCTCGGCCCGTGCGCTGAGCTCGGCCATCGCGTCGTGCAACAGATCGACCAGCAGCCACAGATCGGGCACGAGATCGCGGTCGCTGACGAACCCGAAGTCGAGCTGCCCGTTGTAGCTCTGCACGGTGAGGTTGAGCCCGATGCCGTCGCTGATCGTGCTCACCGGATAGAAGTGCTTGAGCTCGGCGCCGGCCGAGTAGAGCGGATGGTTCGGTCCTGGAACGTTGGAGATCACGACGTTGACCGCCGGGCTGATCCGGTCGGCGAGCCGCAGCCGGCTGACCAGGCGCATCGCCTGGGCAGCGACAGCCGGCGGAGCGAACTGGGTGAAATCCTGGAGCGCATCGGCGCTGACCGGATCGAAACGCTGCTTGGCCTCGGCCATCCGGCGGGAGATCCGCATCAGCCGCTTGACCGGGTCGGGCTCATCGGTGGCGAGTTCGCAGGTGATCCCCGACACCCGGTTGCGGAACAGGTCGGTGTCATCCGGGCGGCGGACGCTGATCGGGACCATCGCCAGCAGCGGATCGGCCGGCAGCGCTCCGTGGCGGATCAGGTACTCGCGCAGGGTCGAGGCACACAGCGCCATCACGACGTCGTTGAACGTCACCCCGAAGGCGCGACGGATATCGCGGGCGTCCTCGAGCGGCACGGTGGTGAAGGCGAACCGCCGATGCGAGCCGATCGAGGCGTTGAACGGCGTGCGCGGCGCCGACACCGGCGACAGCGTCGGCAGATCGTCCTCCGACGACCGATCGCCGTGCAAGCGGCTGCGGATGACCCGTCCGAGTGGGCCGGGCAGCGGTCGGACGATCGCGTCGCCGAGCATCGCCAGTCCGGGGTTGCCGGTCGTCGCTGCCATGCTGCGAACGGCGCGGATCCCGAGCCGGACGACCTTTTCCGGACGGCGGATGAACTCGCGAGCGGTGTGACCGAGCATCTCGACCGAGCTCGGGATCGTGTCGACCGGCCAACCCGGCGTCGTCGCTTCGACCGGAGCGCCGTTCGGATCCTCGTCGAGCATCACCCCGAGCAGGTGGACGCCTGCTGCGCCGTCGATCGCGGCGTGATGGATCTTGTTCAGCTGGGCGATGTACCTGCCGTTCTCGACACCCTCGATCACGTACAGCTCCCACAGCGGCCTGCTGCGATCGAGCGGTCGAGCGATGATCCGGCTGACGACGTCGGCCAGCTGCTGGGGCGTTCCCGGCGGCGGCACGGCGTGATGGCGGACGTGATAATCGATGTCGAAGTCCGGATCCTCGATCCAGTACGGGATGTCGAGACCGAACGGGACGGTGACCAGTCGTCGGCGATACGGCTCGAGCTGATCGATGCGCGAGAGGATCGTCCGCTTGGTGATCTCCAGTCCCGCGCCCTGAGAACCCGGGTGCGGTTCGAAGACCGTCAGCGACGACACGTGGCCGTATGTCGAACGCGTCTCCATGTTCAAGAAGTTGGCGTCCATCCCGCCCAGCTGCTTCATCGGGTGCGCTCCTCGTTCGACATTCATCCGGATGATAGGCGCCGAGCGGGACCTCCTGGATGACGCTCACCACCGCCGAACTTTTGCTTTCCTTCGTCGCTCGGGTGATTTATCATGACGAATTGTCGCACCCGTGCGGGAGCGTCGAAGGGGACGTGCAGGCCGAACGGATGCGTCAGCGCCGGGAGCCGTCGACACGCACAACGAGGGTCGGTCACCGATGAACATCATGCTCTTGCTCGAAATGGCGGCGTCCGCCGCCGGCGATCGGCTGGCGCTCGGCGAGCGCGCCGACGGCTTGACCTACGAGCGGCTGTTCGAGCTCTCGGGTCGGGCGTCGACCGAGTTCCGCCAGCTCGGGGTCGAGCGGGTGGTGTATGTCGCCGAGTCGTCGCCGGCGCTGCCGGTCGCCTTGTTCGGTGCCGCCTGGGCGGGGCTGCCGTTCGTCCCGCTGAACTACCGCCTGGCCGATGACCGGCTGCGGCTGATCCTCGCCCGTCAGGCTCCGGCGATCGTGTTGTGCGACCCGGGAACGGAGCACCGACTGGCCGGGATCGAGGGGCTGGCGCCGGTGACCGTCGGTGGGTTCCTGACGTCGATCAGCGGGCTGGCCCCCGCCGAGCCGGACTGGTCGCACGAACCTGAGGACGTCGCCGTGTTGCTGCACACCAGCGGGACGAGCGGCGAGCCGAAGGCAGCGGTGCTCCGCCACCGCCACCTGTCGAACTACGTGATCGGTTCGGTCGAGTTCCTCGGCGCCGGCGAGGGGGAAGCCACCCTCGTCAGCGTGCCGCCCTACCACATCGCCGGGATCTCGGCGATCCTGACCGCCGTCTACGGTGGCCGGCGCCTGGTCCAGCTCCCGGCGTTCTCCCCCGACGAATGGGTCTACCTCGCCCGTCACGAATCGATCACCCATGCGATGACGGTGCCGACGATGCTCGGGCGGATCCTCGACGCGATCGACCCGACCACCGGCGGCGACGGCCTCGGCCTGCCGTCGATCGGCCACCTCTCCTACGGCGGGGGGCGGATGCCGGTGCCGGTGATCCAACGTGCCCTCGCCCTGCTCCCGGGCGTCGACTTCGTCAACGCCTACGGGCTGACGGAGACCAGTTCGTCGATCGCGATCCTCACTCCCGACGATCATCGCGAGGCGCTGTCCAGCGACGACGACGCACTGCGCGCTCGGCTCGGCTCCGTCGGTCGGCCGCTGCCGACCGTCGAGATCACCGTGCGCGATGGGGACGGCGAGCTCGTCGGCCCGGGTGTCCACGGCGAGATCTGGGTGCGTGGTGAACAGGTCTCGGGTGAGTACCACGGCGCGACCGGCGGTGCCGCCGACGGCGGCTGGTTCAAGACCAACGACGAGGGATATTTCGACGAGGCCGGCTACCTCTACGTCGAAGGACGGCTCGACGACGTGATCGTCCGTGGCGGCGAGAACCTCTCCCCCGGCGAGATCGAAGACGTCGTCCTCCAGCACCCGGCGGTGCGCGAGTGCGCCGTCGTCGGCGTGCGCGACGAAGAGTGGGGCGAGGTCGTCGCGGCGGTGGTCGTCCCCCATCCCGGAGCGACCGTCGACGTGGGTGAGCTGTGCGATTTCGTCGTCGCCCACCTCCGCTCCTCGCGCCGGCCGGCGATCGTCGACGTGCGCGACGAGCTGCCGGTGAGCGACACCGGCAAGGTGCTCAAACGCATCCTGCGCGACGAACTCACCCGGCAGCGGTCGGTCGCCCGATGAGCACCGCATTCCACCACCGCGATCTCTGCGCGATCGCCGGGATCGGCGAGACCGACTACAGCCGCAACTCCGGGCGCAGCGACCTGACCCTCGCCACGGAAGCGGCGCTGGCGGCGATCGCCGACGCCGGCCTGGAGCCAGAGCAGATCGACGGCATCGTCCGCTGCGACATGGACACCGTCTATCACCACGATCTGATCGAGTCGGTCGGGATGCCGAACGTGACCTACTGGTCGGAGGTCGGGCCGGGCGGCGTGGCAGCGGCGGCGATGGTCGGTCAGGCGGTCGGGGCGATCCTCTCCGGCCAGGCGACCCACGTGCTCGTCTTTCGCGAGCTGAACGGGCGCTCCGGTCGGCGGTACGGCGCAGCGGCGGCGACGAGCCCGACCGTCGGCGGAGGCGGCACCTACGACGAGCTGTACCTGCCGTACGGGATGCTCACCCCCGGGCAGGCCTTCGCCCTGTTCGCCCGCCGGCACATGATCGAGTTCGGTACCACCGCCGAGCAGCTCGGCCAGATCCCGGTCGTCTGCCGCAAACGGGCCAACGCCAATCCACGGGCCCAGATGCACGACCGAGCGATGTCGATCGACGACTATCTCGGGTCGAGGATGATCTCGTCACCGCTGCGATTGTTCGACTTCTGCCTCGAGTCCGACGGCGCCTGTGCGGTCGTCGTCACCTCGACCGAACGCGCCCGCGATCTGGCCCAGCCACCGGTGCTGATCCGCGCTGTCGCCCAGGCGACGATCCCGAGTCCCCAGCCGGGGATGATGTTCCCGGCGCTGGCCCGTCCTTCGATCACCTCGCTGCCGGCGACGGCGACGGCCGAGGTGCTCTACCGGCGCGCCGGGCTCGGTCCGTCCGACGTCGACGTCGCCCAGTTCTACGACTGCTTCAGCATCACCGTGCTGCTCCAGATCGAGGACTGGGGATTCTGCGCCAAGGGTGAGGGTGGAGCGTTCGTCGCCGGGGGTGAGATCGACCTCGGCGGGACGATCCCGATCAACACCGGCGGAGGGCACCTCTCGGAGGGGTACATCCACGGACTCAACCACGTGCTCGAAGGCGTTCGTCAACTGCGCGGCAGCTCGACCTCTCAGGTACCCGACGCCGAGGTCTGCCTCGTCACTTCGACTCCGCTCCCTCCGGGCAGCGGAATGATCCTGCGGAAGGACTGACGATGAGCGACACAACGTCTCGCCTCGTCCCGGTGGTCGACGACCTCGACACCGGTGGGTGGTTCGAAGCCGCTGCTCGTGGCGAGTTGGTCGTCCGCCGCTGCGACGACTGCAACGCGGTGCTGCATGTGCCGCGGAGGTACTGCCGGTACTGCCGAGGATGGAACGGGCGGTGGGAGCCGGTCGACGGCGCGGCGACGCTGTACTCGTGGACCGTCGTCACCCACCAGGTCCACCCCGCCTATCCGACGCCGTACACGGTGGTCCTCGTCGACCTCGTCGCCCTGCCCGGCACCCACTTCGCCGGCCAGGTCCCCGGAGCACCGGAGCTCGCCGCAGGGATGGCGATGGAGCTCTGGTTCGAGACGATCACCGACGCCGCCGGCGAGCGGACGGTGATCCCCAACTGGCGACCGTCTCGCTCGACGTGAGCTGAGCGAGGCGTACCGCAGCGACTCCGCCAGGACCGCGGCGCCCGACGCTGCGCCGCCGACCGGCGTGGCCACGACCGGCGTGGCTACGACCCTGCCCGAACGGGCCACGGCGTCCAACTCGAGAGCGTTCGCATCGCAGCCTCGTAGCCGACGTCGGCAGCGTCTCGCATCCGATCGAACCGGCTGAAGCCGATCTCGCCGAGGTCCGGCGTGATGTAGACGTCGGCATGGACGTGGGCACGCTGTTGTGCCGCCAGGCTGCCCAACAGTGCACATCGATTGAGCGTCTCGACGATCGTCGGGAGGCGATCGACGTCCCGCCGGCGCAGCAGGTGGCGCGCCCCGATCGACGGCGAGGTGCCGGGAGCGAGCGTCATCTCGGCCTGCTTGGCGAACAGGTCGACGGCGACGATCGGCCCGCGGTTGTGCGCTGCCATGTGCTCGGTCGGGATGTTGTCGAGCTGCCCGCCGTCGATGTGGAGGTGCCCGTCCTGGTCGACCACCGGCGGCCACAGACCGGCCACCGTCGCACTCGCCCGGATCCATTGGGCGGCAGGTCCGTGGCGGTGGATCGACAGGCAGAAGCAGCTGAGGTCGACGCTCGTGCAGAAGAACGGCAACCAGAAGTCCTCGATGTCGCAGCTCCCGAACGTCTCGTCGAAGATCCGCAACGCACGACGGCCGGAGTACAACGACACGGTCGGCACGCTGAACTCCCACCGCAGCCGACGGTCGCCCCACAGCCGTGCGTTCCGCTCGAGCATCTCCTCCCAGGTCCACCCCATCGCCACCTGACCGCCGAGGACCGCACCCATGCTCGATCCGCCGACCGAGTCGATCGGAATGCCGAGTTCCTCCAGTGCCCGAACCACCCCGATGTGGGCGAAGCCACGCGCTCCACCACCGCCGAGGACGAGGCCCACCGATCGCCTGCCGACATGCCGGGCGAAGCGGGCGAGATCGGCGGCCGAGCCGCGCCGGACGTGGAGGTGATCGACGCCGGTCGTCGTCCGCAACCAACCGCTCGTCGCTCGCGGCGCGGCGCCGTCGCGGTGCACGATCAACACGTCGATGGTGGGGGTGGCGAGCGGGTCGAGTCCCTCCCGGATCAGCTGCAGCGCCGGCTCGACATCGACCGGACGTCCTGCATCGACGACGATCACCACTCGATCGGCGTGGCGCGCAGCTGCGATCGCCGAGGGCTGCGCTCGACCCGAGACGGTGACCGTGTCGCCGTCTCCGAGCGCGCCGACCGATGCCTGGAGCCACGGGTCGAGTTCCTCCGACGTCATCGTGATCGAGACCAGTGCGAGATGGGTCGAGGTCGGGGTCGCCGACGACTGGGACCGCCGTGGGAACACGGTGCGAAGGGCGACGCGCTGGGCGATCTCCACCGCGACCCCCGGCATCGTCCGCAGGACCAGCTCGAACAGTGGCGGCGAGAGTCGGACCAGCGACGAGTCGCGGACCGCCACCGCCGTTCGCGAGCGACCTCCGCCGGTCAGCAGTGCGCCTTCGCCGAACGCACTGACGCCGTCGATCTCCCAGACCTCGAGGTCGAGCGGTGCGCTCTCGATCACCAACCGGACCCGGCCGTCGAGCAGGATGTACATCCCGTCGGCAGGATCGCCCTCGCTGAAGATCCTGCTGCCCGCAGGTGCGAGCAACCATTCGCACCCGCGTTCGAGCTGGTCGAGCAGCTCTCCGTCGGGGTGGCCCAGCTGCGTGATCGCGTGGAGTCGCCAGCGCGCATCGCTCGGCGGTTCGATCGACTGCGGCGAGCAGGTCATGGCGATCCGGCACGCTCCGATCCGACTCAGCGACGACCGGATCACTGTATTGCCTCGGCTGCGGTCGCTCGACGGCCCGTCGCCGACGATCCG
Source organism: uncultured Actinomycetes bacterium (assembly GCA_963754705.1). GTDB lineage: Bacteria > Actinomycetota > Acidimicrobiia > Acidimicrobiales > Ilumatobacteraceae > JAWKHV01. The sequence goes on from CAVWGZ010000005.1 coordinate 315,486, forward strand.
ACGACGGCGGGCACCGCCGACGCGCCGCACGGGTGCGTGTCGAGGCCGCGCAGCAGGCATGCTGGGGGCGATCCGACGTTCCAGGAGGCCGCCATGGAGATCCCGCGCATCATCTCGGTCGACGACCACGTGGTCGAGCCGCCGGATCTGTGGACCACACGTCTGCCGGCGAAGTACCTCGACCGAGCCCCGCGGGTCGGTCCGTGAGAAGTGCGAAGTTCAGACTTCGTCGGCGGCGTGTTCACGCTTCGAACGCAACGTCCCCGACGGCGATTGGTGCGACGTCTGGCTGTACGACGACCTCGTCTACCCGTTCCCCAAGCTCTCCGCGGCGATCGGCTTCGAGAACCTCGACAACGAGCCGGTCACCTTCGACGAGATCCGACCCGGCTGCTACAAGCAGAAGGAGCGTCTCGAGGACATGGCGGCGAACCACGTCGACGCCTCGATCTGCTTCCCCAACGTGCTCCCCCGGTTCTGCGGCCAGGCGTTCCACGAGCGCGAGGACAAGGAGCTCGCGCTGCTCGTGCGTCAAGGCCTACAACGACTGGATGATCGAGGAGTGGTGCGGCGGCGACGGCAAGGACAAGCTGATCCCGCTGACGATCGTCCCGCTGTGGGACCCGCAGCTGGCCGCTGCCGAGATCCGGCGCTGTGCCGACACGGGCAGCCACGCCGTCGCCTTCAGCGAGAACCCGGTCCCCCTCGGCCTGCCGTCGGTGCACGACAAGGACGGCTTCTGGGAGCCGTTCTTCCAGGCCTGCGAGGAGACCGACACCGTCGTCAACATGCACATCGGGTCGAGCTCGAAGATGCCGTCGACGTCGCCCGACGCACCGTTCATCGTCAGCTCGATCCTCACCTTCCAGAACGCCATGGGATCGATGGTCGACTACCTGATGTCAGGCCTGTTCGATCGCTACCCCGAACCTGCGCATCGCCTACTCCGAGGGCCAGGTCGGTTGGGTGCCCTACGTGCTCGAGCGGGCCGACAAGCTGTGGGAGGAACGCAAGGGTGCGACCAGCGATTTCGGCGTCGAAGCTGACCGATGCCGCCGTCGAGCTACGTCAAGGACCACATCTGGTTCTGCATCTTCGACGACGAAACCGGCCTGCGCCAACCGGCACCGCGATCGGCATGGACCAGATCACGTTCGAGGTCGACTACCCCCACGCCGACCGCACCTTCCCGCACACCCTCGAGGTGGCGACGAAGATCGTGCCAGCGGGCCGAGCTACACCGAGAACGAGACCTACAAGCTGCTGCGCGGCAACGCGATCAACCTGTACCACCTCGACCGGTACCACGGGATCACCAGCTGATCGCCCGGCCGGGTCCCCGGGGACGGGCCGGTTCATCTCGCAGGTTCCACGGCGACCAGCCGCTCGCGTAGCGCGGCGGCGTCGGCGACGGCATGGCCGAACCAGTCGTTGTTGAAGTAGGCGTACACGTCGCTGCCGTCGTCGAGCAGTGCGTTCAGTCGGTCCGCCCAAGCCGACAAGCGCTGCTCGCCGTACGACCCGTGGTACGGACGGTTCGCTGCGTCAGGACCGTGGAACCGGACGTAGGTCCAATCGGTCGTCAGCTCGACCGGATGGTCGGGCAACAGGTCGTGGATGCACAGCGCCGCCTGGTGCCGGCGCAGGATCTCGAACACGTCGTCGTGCAGCCACGTCCGGTCGCGCAACTCCACCGCCCACCTGAGCGAGCGGGGAGCGACGGTGAGGAACTCGTCGAGCCGTTCGAGGTTGCGCCGCCACCGGGGTGGGAGTTGGACCAGGTTCGGGCCGAGATGATCGCCGAGTCGATCCACCCGGTCGAGGTGGTTGGGCAGCCACGACCCGGCGTCACGCAGCTTCATCCGGTGGGAGCCGAACGCACCGACCTTGACCGCATAGAGGAAGCCGGGAGCCGCTGCCTGCGCCCAGCGCTCGACGGTCTCGGGCGCCGGCAGGCGGTAGAACGTCGCATTCAGCTCGACGGTGTCGAACAGCGACTGGTAGTGCTCGAACCATCTCCGCTGCGGCAGCTCCGGCGGGTAGACGACCCCGCGCCAGTCACGGTAGGACCACCCGGAGCACCCGACGCGGGCGACGCCACGTCGCACGATCACGACCCGCCGGCGCGGCATCCGAGCGGTCGGCAGGCGTCGGCGACGGCGTCGATCAGCTCGTGGGCGAGGAACCCGAACGGCGCGAACCGTTCGCCGAGTCGCTCCCCGGCGCGGAGGTGGGCGTAGGTCGCCCAGCACGCAGCTTGCGCCGGGTCCTTCGTCCGGGCGCCCAACCCGGCGGCGAAGCCGGCGAGGACATCGCCGGAACCGGACGTGCCGAGGCTCGGGTGGCCGGCGTCGGTGAACCAGCGCCGGCCGTCCGGCGCGGCGATCCAGCCGAAGGAGGCGACGACCGCTCCGACGGCCTCGGCGAGCTCCGACACGCCGTCGGCGAGCTCGTCGCCGGTCAGCGGTTCACCGCCGGCCGGACGACGTTCGAGGGCGACGAGCAGCGCGTCGAGCTCCTGGCGGTTCGGTGTCATCAGCAGCATCCGGCCGGGCGACGCGGCCGCTCTACCCGACTCCGGGAACGCCGCGAGCGCCTCCGCGTCGAGCACCACCGGCCCGCCGCTCGCCGGATCGAGCGCCGCTGCAACCAGCGCAGCGGCCAGCGACCGATCGACGAGTCCCGGACCGACCAGCACGCAATCGGCGTCCGAGATCCGTTGGATCAACTCGTCGGTGATCAGCCCGTCGTCGGGGTCATCGGAGATCTGCGTCGCCGGGAAGACCAGCGCCTCGGGCATCGCCACCGCCAGCTGGCGGCAGATCTCCGGCGCCGTTGCGATCTGCAGCCGGCCGGCCCCCGCCCGCAGGGCTGCACGGCCGGCGAGGAGCACCGCTCCGGGGGTGGTGCTCGAACCGCCGATGATCAACACGGTGCCCCGGGCGAACTTGTCGCCCTCTGCGTCCACCGGCAAGCACCAACTGGACAGCAGCTCGGCGTCGAGCGACGCCCAGGTGGCGGTCATCGCGGGGCGACCGCAGCGTCGTGGTCACTGGTCACGGGCACCTGCTCGGCGTCGAGCGGAGCGACCCAGGCGTCGAGCTCCAAGGCCAGGCGGTCGTCCTCGTCGGTCCGGTAGCGCGTCAGCGAGCAGTTGCCGACCGGGTGCTCACTGCCCAGCGCCAGCACCGAGCCCTCGTCGAGGCCGTCGAGCAGGTAGCGCCACATCAGGACGACGACCTCGTGGGTGATCATCATCACCCGCCGGTCGAGGTGCTCCCGGGCGACGGAGTCACGCAAGGAGCGCAGCCGGAGGGCGACATCGACCCAGCTCTCCCCGCCGGGCGGTCGGTGGTAGAACTTGCCGAGGCGACGGCGGCGCTCGGCCTCGCCCGGGAACCTGGCCTCGATCCCCTGGCGGGTGAGCAGATCGAGCTGACCGAACTCGCGCTCTCGCAGCCGTTCGTCGACGCTCAACGTGCACTCGAGCCCGGCAGCCTCGAGCACGATCTCCGCTGTTTGGACCGAACGCAGGTAGGGCGAGCTGATCACGACGTCGGGCTGTGTCCGCTGGTCACCGATCCACCGTCCGAGCGCAGCCGATTGGCGTCGGCCGAGTTCCGACAGACCGACGTCCATGTCCCGCTCGGCCAGATCGAGTACCTCGCTCCCTCGCTCGTGGGCACGGTCACGGGCGACGTTGCCGATGCTCTGTCCATGTCTCACCAGCCATAACTCACGGGGATCGTGCCGCATCGCCGACGAGTACCCGCGGACCGGGCGGCTCGTACCTCCGAGGGCTGAACCTCACGCGGCACGGGTACGACACGCGACGATGAACTGGATCGTGATCACCCTCAGCATCGTGGTTGTCGTCGGCCTCGTCGTCTGGCTGGGGTTCGGGAGGAAGCACCCCGAGAACGCCGCCAGCCACCGCGAGCCCGATCGCACCGGCAGCCGCCTGTTCTATGGAGACCTCGGAGGTCGGCCGGCAGGGCCCGGCGCCGAAGCCGACGGGGTCGCCGGGCGCGGCGAGCCCGTTCCCGGTCCCAGCGCCGAGAACCTCGGGGCTTCCGACACCCAGCTGCCGCGCGAGCGCCGGGGATGACCGTTCGGTAGTCGATTGCTCGGTGGCGCGACCGGTCGGGCTGATCTGGTACGCCTAGCGGCGTGCTCACCCCGTTCGACGACTATCCGATCCATCAGACGCCGGCGCCGATCGCCCAGCCGGTCTCGGCCGACCCCAACCACTACGACAGGTACTGGTTCAACGGCTACGACCTCGGCGGAGGCTTCTTCCTCGGTGGGGCGATGGGTCACTACCCGAACCGCGGGGTCGTCGACGGGGCGTTCTCGGTCGTCCACGACGGTGTCGAACACTCGGTGTTCGCCTCCGGACGAATGCCTGCCGATCGGGCGACGGCGATCGGCCCGCTGCAGATCCACGTCGTCGAACCGCTCCGGGTGATCCGCTACGTGGTCGGGCGAGAACGAACACGGGCTGACCGCGGATGTCACCTTCCGCGCTCGCACCGAAGCGATCGAGGAGCCCCGTCAGTCGATCGTGCGCGACAACGTCCCGATGATGGACTACACCCGGCTGACCCAGTGGGGGACGTGGGAAGGCACGATCACCCTGCCGACCGGGGTGACGCTCGAGCTCGACCCCTCGCGCACCGCGGTACCCGCGACCGTTCGTGGGGGGTGCGCGGCGTCGGCCAGCAGGCACCGACCAACTTCGCCCGCCGCCGAGATGCAGGTCTTCTGGCTGTGGGCGCCGCTCAACTTCGACGACTGCTGCACCCATCTGGCGCTGTTCGAACGCGCCGACGGCGAGCGCTGGCTGGAACAGGCGCTGATCGTGCCGTTGCTGACCGACGGTTCCGAGCCCGAGCACCTCGCCCGCAGCGAGTACACGGTGGACTGGCAGCCCGGCACCCGCCAGATGGAGTCGGCGACGATCACGCTCAACCGCAAGGACGGCAGCTCGTTCCCGCCGATCTCGTTCGAGCGGATGTACACCTTCCGGATGCGCGGCATCGGCTACATGCACCCGAAGTTCTCGCACGGCAGCAACCACGGCCAGCTGGAGGTCGGCGGCGAGTCGATCGAGCTCGACGAGTTCGTCCCGACCGAGCCGTCGTCGATCCACATCCAGACCCTGTGCAAGGTCAGGATGGGCGACAAGGAGGGTGTCGGGGTGCTCGAACAGCTCGCCTTCGGACCGCACGCCCCGACCGGCCTGACCGGTTTCACCGACGGGTTCCAGCCCGGCGGTTGAGAGCGAGAGGAGCCCGTCAGTTGCCGGCGGGTTCCGCCGCGGCGGGCGCGCCCGTCGCCGGATCTCCTCTGCTCGTGACTGCAGGGCGGTGAAGAAGTCCGACTCGACGATCTGGGCGACGGTGCGCTCCCGCCGAGCCTGATCGATCTCGATCCGGAGCCGGCGAGCGGCGTCGCTGACCGAACGTTCCGATCGGGTAGCGCTGGTCGGGGGGCCGTCGTCGGCCACCGGCGATTCCCGATCGGCGGCGCGCTGTCGAATCCGATCGGCGAAGCCTTCGTCGACCGCCATCACTCCGGCGAGCGTCTCTCCCGCCAGCCGGAACACGGTTGCGTCCGTCAGCGCCTGGATCTCGCCCTGCACCGCGTCGTCGGCGAGCGTGGTGCTCTCGCCGAACACATCCCCGGTGGCGAGCTCGGCGACCTCCTCGACCGTCTCGTCCTGCCGGGCTCGGAACGACAGCCGCCCGGTGTCGACGACGAACAGCCCGGCGCCGGTGTCTGCGAGCACCGCACCTGCGTGCAGCTCGACCAGCTGGAAGGCGTCGAGCACCGACACGAGCACGTCGAGCGGGAGCGCAGCGAACGCCGGATGGCCACGCAGCAGCGAGTTGACCCGCGACCAACGCGCCCCGGCAGCGAGGGCGTCGCGCACCTCCGGGGCGACGTCGAGCACGGCGTGGAACGCGTGACCGTCGAGGCGGAGCACCTCGGCCGACGCAACCGTGCTCACCTGCACCGTCGCCAGACACGCCCGATTGTCGAGCAGGGCCACCTCGCCGAAGATGCCGCCGACGCCGATCCGATCGAGAGCGATGACTTCGTCGCCGACCTCCTTGGTCACTTCGAGCTCGCCCGAAGACACGACGTAGAACGCGTCCGCAGCGGTGCCCTCGAGCACGGCGATCTCCCCCCTGCCGAGTTCCACCGCCTCGAACAATCGGGAGACCAGCGGACGCAGAGCATCGGGCAGCAATCCGACGAATGCGACACGCTCGAGGATCGCCAGCTGAGCGGCGCTCAACGGGCGATAGCTGCGCCGATGTCCCCGTCCGACATCCGGTCGACCGTCGTCTGCCCCCATCGATGCCACCCTACGATCGCCGGTCGACCGCAGCCATCAGCGGCCCCGCTCACTCCACGACACAAACCTCGCGGTCAGTCGTCTACCGTGCGCATCGGTACGCCGGTCAGAGGGAGAGGACGCGAGCCCAGCGATGCCCCAGATCATCTCCGTCCACTCCTTCCGTGGCGGAACCGGCAAGTCGAACAGCAGTGCGAACGTCGCCGCCCAACTCGCCGCCGACGGCAAGCGGGTCGCGATCGTCGACACCGACGTCCAGTCTCCGGGCATCCATGCCCTGTTCGACATCGACACCGATGGCGGGGTGCCGGTGCTCAACGATTATCTGTACGGCGCGTGCCCGATCTCGGAGGCGGCGCATGACGTCGGTGCTGTCCTCCCCGACGACGCCGAAGGCCGGCTGTGGCTGGTGCCGGCGAGCATGAACGCGTCGCAGATCGCCAAGGTGCTCCGCCAGGGCTACGACGTCGAACTGCTCAACGAGGGCTTCCACGCCCTGCTCGACGATCTCGCGCGTCGACGTGCTCGTCGTCGACACGCACCCGGGGATCAACGAAGAGACGCTGCTGTCGATCACCGTCTCCGACACACTGCTGCTGCTCCTGCGCCCGGACCGTCAGGACTACCAGGGGACTGCGGTGACGGTCGACATCGCCCGCCGCCTCGACGTCCCGGAACTGCTGCTGCTGGTCAACAAAGTGCCCAGCTCGCTCGACCCGACGCAGGTCGCCGCCGAGGTGACCGCCGCCTACGCGGCAGAGGTCGCCGGGGTGCTCCCGCTGAGCGAGGACCTCGTCGCCAACGCCTCATCAGCGCTGTTCTCATTGGCCCGGCCCGATCACCCCTGGTCTCGGACGATCCGTTCGGTGGCCCGTCGACTCGGTGGCGGCCAACGGTGAGCGGGTCGACGACGGCGCGCAGGCTCTACGCCTACCTCGGTCCCACGCTGCCTGCGGCCGACGCCGCAGCGATCGCCGCCGAGGTCGAGCTGCTCCCGCCGATCCGTCAGGGTGACCTGTCGACCCTGCTCGAGTTCGGATCACCGGTGGCAGTGCTGATCGTCGACGGAGAGTTCGGCCAGAGCCTGTCGGTGTGGCACAAGGAGATCCTGCGTGCGATCGACGAAGGGGTGCGTGTCCTCGGAGCATCCTCGATGGGTGCGCTCCGCGCCGCCGAGCTCCACCGATTCGGCATGGAAGGCGTCGGCGCGGTGTTCGAGTTCTACCGCGACGGCTGGCTCACCGCCGACGCCGACGTCGCCCTGCTCTACGGTGATGCCGACTCGGGCTACCGGCCGTTCACCTGGCCGTTGGTCAACGTCCGGGCGACCGTCGCCGAACTCCTGCGCGACGGAGCGTTCGACGACGCCACCGCCGACGCTGTGCTCGAGTGCGCCGAAGCACTGCACTTCAGCGAGCGTCATCATCTGGCGATCCGCGGACGGCTGGCCGAGCGCGGCCTGTCTCCACAGGACGCACGCGCCGCTGCCGAGCTGGTGCGCACCCGCTACGTCGATCAGAAGCGCCTCGACGCGATCGCCGGTCTGGAACGGCTGATCACACTCGATGCTGTGCCGCAACCGGACGGCGAACGACCGCGGCACCTCTACGGACGGATCTTCGACGCGCTGCGATGGACCGACGTCGAGATCCGAGCGGCGGGAGGGACGACTCCGCCGCTACCAGCTCGTCAACGACATCTCCCTCCACCATCGGGACTACCCCGGCGTCCTCGAGCGGGCTGCCGACCGCTATCTGCTGCTCGAGTTGGCGATCGGCCTCGACGTCCAACCGACCGAGGACGAGCTGGACCGGGCCCGGCGCGAGCTGCTCGCCAGGCGCTCGCTGACCGAAGACACCCTCGCCGCCTGGCTGCGCGACGCCGATCTCGATCCGGCGGGCTTCGCCGAGCTGGTTCGTCAGCAGGCGGTGATCGCCTGGATGCGCCGGCTGATCCTCGACAGCCGGATGTACGAGCGTTCACGGCGGATGGTGATCGAGCAACTCCAGCTCGAAGGCTCCTATCCTGCCGCCGCCGACCAGGCGGCTCGCCGACGGAAGCTGGCCGATACCGAGCCGACGCCGCCCTATCCGGTCGCCGTCGACCAGATCATCGCCCTCATCGCCCGCCAGCAGGCGGTGAGCGGCTGGACCGTCGATCGCAACCTCGTCGCCCTCGCCGATGAACACGGCTACGAGGGATTCGCCGGGCTGTTGATCGCACTCTCCGACGCTGCGGCAGCGAGCGTCGCCGGTCAGAAGCGTCGCCGGCGTGTGCTCCGCCTGCTCGGGATCGACTCGACCGACGCACCGGGAATCATCGCTGCCGAACCGACGCAGACCGGCGTCGTTGGTGCGGCTGCCAACGGCGCGCATCGGGTCGATCCGACCGCCCTGCACGGACTGCTCGAGGCGCATCAGGTGTCGCTCGCCCTCCTCGCCGCGATCGAGCTCGGGCTGCCGACAGCGCTGGCGAACGACGAAACCAGTCGCGCCGGCGACCGGACGAGCGGCACGGAGGTGGCAGCGCTGGCCGAGGTGACGGGGGCCTCGCCTGCGCTCCTCGGACGGATGCTCGAGTTGCTGCGCACCCTGCAGCTGGTCGCCCTCGACGACGACCGACGCTGGCGGCTGACCGAACTCGGCCGTTGGCTGACCCCGGAGCATCCCGACTCGCTGCTCCCCTACGCACGCGACATCGCCGTCAACGGCATCCCTGCCTGGCAGCGGCTCGCCGAGGTGATCCGAGGCGCTGTCCCCGCCACCGCCGTCGATCCAGTGCTCGTCGACGAGGCGATCGCCGCCGCTACCGGCGCGCTCGGCTTTCCGGCGCTGATCCGCAGCGCCGTCGACTTCCCCGAGGGGGCTCGGGTGATCGACTTCGGAGGCGGGCTCGGGACGTTCGTCGAGGATCTCGCCGCAGCTCGTCCCGATCTCGCGATCACCCTCGTCGAGCTGCCGGCAACCGCCGAGCGCGCAGCTGCCCGACTCGCCCGATGCTGCGTGCCAGACCGGATCCAGGTCGTTGCCACCGATGCCGCGGACAGCCTGGCGCCGGCTGATCGATGCCTGCTCCAGCGGGTGCTGATCAACCTCGATGACCCGGCGGCAGGAGCTCTGCTGGTACTGGCGAGGGACCTCCTCGCCGCCGACGGTCGCGTCGTCGTCGTCGACGTCGAGGCCGACGGGTCGCCCGGGACCGCTCTCGGCGACCTGCTCAATCTCGCCCGCACCGGCGGCCGGGTCCGCAGCGCGCCGGAGTGGGAGGCCCTGGCCGCCTCCGCCGGCCTGCGGATCGTCGACCGGCGCCTCCTTCGTCGCCCGTTCAGCCTGTTCGTCCTCGCCCCCGACGAGCGAAGCCTGGTGCCCTCGTGAATCCCGACGACGAACCGCTCGCTCGGCCGGCGGCAGGGCGCAGGCGGACGGCCGCCGATGCGCTCGCCCAGTTCGACGAGGCCTTTCTCCCCGACGACGCTCCGTCGCCGGCTCTCCCTCCCGCGCCGCTGCCGTTTCGCGAGCGGGCGTTCGGCGGGACGACCAACCCGCTGGAGAACGTCGATCACCTGTTCCGCCAGACGTCGCGTCGGCTCTGGGCGGGAGTGCTCGCGCTGGTCCTGCTCGTCTCCGCCGGTGTGGTCTGGACGGCCGTCGCCGAGCGTTCGGTGATCGTCCGCACCCAGGCACTGATGCTCCCGCCGGACGGCTACTTCCTCGCCGGTGCCGGACTCACCGGACGGGTGACCGCCGTCCTCGTCGCCCCAGGCGATCGGGTGAGCAACGGGCAGCTGCTGGCGACGATCGAGATCGCCGGTGGAACGGTCGAGGTCACCAGCCCACTCGACGCGACGGTCGTCGCCGTCGACACCCGCGTCGGTGAGTTGGCCACCGGCGCAGCGCTGGTGCGATTGGTCCGGACCGCCGACATGGCGAGCGCGGTCGCCTTGTTCGGGGCGAGCCAGATCAGTGCGATCGAACCCGGCCAGCAGGTCCAGCTGGCGATCAACGGGTTCTCCGGAGCTCGTTTCGGCTCGGTCGTCGGTCGGGTCGAGACGGTCGGATCGGTGCCGCTGTCCTCGGCCAGGCTGACGCAGCTCACCGGCGACGCCTCGCTCTCCGCCGCGATCGCCGAACAAGGCCCGCTGTACGAGGTGACGATCAGCTGTGACCCGGCGAACACGCCGTCGGGCGTCGGCTGGACCCGCGGCGACGGCCCGAACACGGTGATCCCGCTCGGCGCGCTGGCGGTGGCGTCGGTCACGGTCGACCGTCAATCGTTGCTCCATCAGGCGTTCCGATGACTGGCCGGCCGAGCTCACCGGCCTCGCCGAGAATGCCTCGGGCGCGCACACCGACGGTGCTGCAGATGCAGGTCACCGAGTGTGGCGCCGCCTGCTTGGCGATGGTCCTCGCCCACTACGGGCGGTGGGTCCCACTGGAGGAGGTTCGCGAGCGGTGCGGCGCCTCTCGCGACGGCACGACCGGCTCGGACATGATCGCCGCGGCGAAGACCTACGGGCTCGAGGGCAAGGGGTACTACCGGCGCCGTGGCCTGCTGACCGAGCTCGGCTCGCCGATCGTGCTGCTCTGGCGAGGTGCCCACTTCCTCGTCCTCGACGGCCTCGACGAGCACCATGCCTGGCTCAACGATCCCGCCGAGGGCATGCGTCGCGTCCCGATCGAGGAGTTCGATCGCGATTACAGCAAGATCTGCCTCGTCTTCCGACCGGGCGAGGACTTCCGACCGGGCGGACGCAAGCCGAGCGACCTGCGCGGGATCGTCCGCCGGACCCGATCCGTCGGCAGCGAGATCCTGGCCGTGATCGCCGTCGGGTTGCTGCTGGCCATCCCCGGGCTCGCCGTCGCCGGGATCTCCAAGCTGTTCGTCGACGACGTGTTGATCGGCGGCGAGGCGGACAGGAGCTGGCCACTCGTCGCCGCTCTGGCGGTGGTGATCGCGATCCAGATCGTGCTCACCGTCTTCCAGCAACGGGTACTCACCCGTCTCGCCGTCCGGATGACGGTGACCGAGTCGGCCCGATTCGTCGACCACGCACTGCGGCTCCCGGAGCGGTACTTCGTCGCCCGATCCGTCGCCGATCTCGGGCATCGGGTCCAACAGAATCGGGAGCTCGTCACGATCCTCACCGGCAGGCTGGCGACCGTCGCCGTCGGCCTGGTGGTGATGATCGTCTACGGCGTGGCGATGATCGTCGTCGACCCCCTGCTCGCCACCGTGGCGATCGTCCTCACCCTGATCAACCTGATCGCCATCCGGGTCACGACCGAACGCCGGCGCGACGGGTCGCGGTTGTTGGTCCAGGAACAGGCCGCGCTGTGGGCGACGACCGCCTACGGGGCGATGAGCCTGGAGTCGATCAAGGCCGCCGGGCTCGAGGGCGATTACTACGGGCGGTGGGAGGGCACCGCCGTACGCGTCGCCGAGGCCCGCCAACGGATCGCCGTGCTCGGGCAGCTCGGCGCCTCGGTACCGGCTGCGCTGCGAACGCTGGTCACGGCCGCGGTGCTCGCGGTGGGCGCGTTGCGGGTGATCGACGGCGAGCTCAGCCTCGGATCGCTGCTCGCCTTCCAATCGCTGACCGGGTTCTTCGGTGCACCGATCGCCGAGCTGGTCGCCTTCTCGGCGGTGCTCCAGCACGCCCGCAACCTCTCCCGCCGGCTCGACGACGTGCTCGACGAACCGCCCGACCCGGAGACGATCACGACCGCCGACGGCGACCGGGCGGCGGGCGATCGGCTCGCCGGCTCGCTCGAGCTGCGCGACGTCAGCTTCGGGTTCAAGCCCACCCGAGCTCCGTTGATCGCCGGTTTCGATCTTCGGGTCGAGCCCGGTCAACGGGTAGCCGTCGTCGGCAGCTCGGGCAGCGGCAAGTCGACCCTGATCCGGCTGGTGTCGGGCCTCTACGACGCGTGGGGCGGCGATGTCCTGCTCGACGGCAGACCGCGTCGGGCGACCGCCCGCGCCGTGCTCGGGGCCTCGGTGGCGATGGTCGAGCAGCGCATCGCCCTGTTCGCCGGGACCGTGCGCGACAACCTCACGCTGTGGGACGACGAGGTGCCCGACCGCGACGTGCTCCGAGCCGCCCACGACGCCCAGATCCACGACGACATCGTCGCCCGCGTCGGCGGCTACGCCGCCCTCGTCGACGACGGCGGGGCGAACTGGAGCGGCGGGCAGCGCCAGCGGTTCGAGATCGCACGGGCGCTCGTGCGCAACCCGCGCATCCTGCTCCTCGACGAGGCGACGAGTGCGCTCGACGCCGAGACCGAGGCGGCGGTCGAGGACCGCGCTCCGCCGCCGTGGGTGCACCACCCTCGTCGTCGCCCACCGCCTGTCGACAGTTCGCGACGCCGACCTGATCCTGGTGATGGAGGCCGGCTCGGTCGTCGAACGCGGTCACCACGATGAGCTGCTCGCGCTCGGCGGACGCTATGCGGAGCTGATCGACGCATGACCGCGACGTTGCTCGCCGAGGCCCGCGTGCTGCTGCGCGGCGAGGTGACGCTCTTCCTCGCCACACCCGACGGACATCGCGTCCCGATCGTCACCCTCGTCGCCCCGGCCCTCGTCGTCCACGGTGAGTCGCCCGACGGTCGGCGCTGGATCGAACGGCCCTCGCTCGACAGCACGATCGAACGGCTCGACGCGTCGATCGACCCGACGATCCTCGATCTCGCCGTCGGACAGACGGTCGACCTGCTCAGCGAGCTCGTCAGGCCGGAAGCGACGCCACCGCCGGAGCGGATCGTCCGGCTCGACCCGCGCCCGACCTACGTCGCTGCCGGTCGGGCGGCGATCACCGCCGCCCCGGCGTGGGTCCGTGCGGTCGAAGGACAGGTGACGCTCGCCGGCCGGCCGTTGCCGGCCGGCGGTGGACCGCTCGGGGAACGCCTCGCGTTGTACTCCGAGGGTTACACCGCGGTCTCCGCCAACCCGCTCGATCAGGCCGGACGCGACCAGGTCGTCGAGGGGGTCGCATGGCTGGTCGGCGTCGCCGCCGACGTCGTCGAGCGGGCCGGCGCCCTCGGCGAGGCGGAGGTCGCCGAACGGATGTCGCACGCCGCCGAGCGGGAGGCGGCGACCCGCGAGCGAGCGGTGCGACTGCTCGCCGCCGAGCTGGGCAGCGCCAGCCCACCTCCGCCGGCGGCGAGCGACCCGCTCGTCGCCTGTGCGATCCAGGTCGGAGCTGCCGACGGACTGGTGGTCAACGGTCCCCGTCTCGGTCTGCGCGGACGGGAGGGGGCAGCTGCGGTGCGGGCGATCGCCGCCGCGTCGCGCGTCTACGCCCGGCGCGTCCGGCTCCGTGGGGACTGGTGGAACGACGCCGATCGGGCGTTGCTCGGCTTCCGCCACGACGGCACGCCGCTGGCGCTGATCCCCGACACAGGGCGTCTGGTCGGCGTCGAAGCCGGCGGGACCCGCCATCCGATCGACGCCTCGAACGCTGGGGAGGTGCTCGACGTCGCGTTCTCGCTGACGGCTCCGCTGCGTTCCCCCGACGTCGACAGCCGCACCCTGCTCCGCCTCGCGCTGCACGGCCGACGCAACCTGGTCGCCACGATCCTCGGCTGGTCGATCGTGATCGCAGCGGTCTCGTCCGTCCTCCCGCTGGCCTCAGGAGTGGTCTTCGGCGAGATCATCCCCGAGTCCGACCGGGGCCGGCTCGGTTGGCTGATCGCCGCCCTGACGCTCGTCGCCCTCGCCGGGATCCCGCTCCAGCTGGTGTTCATCTCCGCTGTCACCCGATTCGAGGCCGCTGCCTCGCTCGACGTCCAACGCAGCGTCTGGGGCCGGGTGCTCGGCGCGCCGGTCAGCTTCGTCAAGCTGATCGGTGCGGGAGATCTGGCCGTTCGGCTGGGCGGGCTGGAGACGATCCGCGACCCGGTCGACCAGGCGTTGCTGCGCAGCATCCCGACCGTCCTGTCCGGATTCGTCGCCGGCGGTGTCCTGCTCTGGTACGACGCCAGGCTCGCGCTGGTGATGTTCGGGTTCGGGTTGCTGCTGCTCGCGGCGGTGGTCGTCGTGGCGATCCTCGCCGCCCATCGCCAGCGGGAGCTCGAGGTCGCCACCGGTTCGATGAACGGCTTCCTGCTCCAGGTCCTGACGGCGATTCCCAAGCTGCGCGTCGCAGCCGCCGAGTCGCGCGCCTTCCTCGCCTGGGCGGAACGGTTCCGTGGTGTCGTCGGCCGACCGTTGATGCTGGCGACGGCCCGCCTCAACCTGCTGATGTCGCTGATCTCGACGCTCGGAGCACTGGTGCTGTTCGCTGCGACGGCTGCGATCGGCCCCGATCAGGTGCCGGTGTCCCGGTTCCTCGCCTTCCAATTGAGCTACACGATCTTCCTCGCCGGTGTCTCTGCGCTCGCCGGCGCAATCTCGACCGTCGCCCAGCAGCGGCCGACGGTGCAGCGGGCGGTCGAGGTGGCGAAGGTGCCGATGGAATCGGGGCCGACCCGCGGCGATCCCGGCCCGTTGCGCGGCAGCATCGCCGTCACCGATGTCACGTTCCGCTACGTCCCGACCCAACGTCCCGTGCTCGACGGACTCAGCTTCCGCGTCGAACCCGGCGAGATGGTCGCCATCGCCGGGCGGTCCGGTTGCGGCAAGTCGACGATCATGCGCCTGCTGCTCGGCTTCGAGCAGCCCGAGTCCGGCTCCGTGCTGCTCGACGACCAGGATCTGACCTCTCTCGACGTCGAGGCGGTTCGCCGCCAGATGGGCGTCGTCCTCCAAGACGGACAGCTGCTGCCCGGCACGATCGCCGAGAACCTGGCCGGTGTCGCCTCGCTGTCGACCGCCGAGCTGTGGGAGCTGGCCGAGATCGTCGCCCTCGCCGACGACATCCGGGCGATGCCGATGGCGCTCGAGACCCCGATCATGTTGAACGGCGGAGCGTTCTCCGGTGGGCAGCGTCAACGGCTGGTGATCGCCCGCGCCCTCGCCGCTCGCCCTCGGATACTGCTCCTCGACGAAGCGACGAGTGCGCTCGACAACGTCACCCAACGGGTGATCACGAACAACCTCGCCCACCTCGGGATGACACGGATCGTCGTCGCCCATCGGCTGTCGACGATGGCCGACGCCGACCGGTTGCTCGTGCTCGACGGCGGGCGGGTCGCCGAGCAGGGGACCTACGACGAACTGATCGCCCGACGCGGAGCGTTCTGGGCACTGGCAGAACGGCAGATGCTGTGATCGAACCGGCCACCCCGGGCGACGGCTTCGTCCCCGCCGACCCTGCGACGCATCCGCCGTTGAGCTACGAGGGGCGCACCTATCGGGCGGACAAGGAGTTCCTCTGGGGGACGCACCGGGCGATGCCGCCGGCGGCGACCCTCGAGCGGATCCGCCCTCACCTCCACCACGCCGGGATCACCCGGGTTGCCGACATCACCGGATTGGACACGATCGGGATCCCGGTCGGTGTCGCCGTTCGACCCGCATCCGGGACGCTCGCCGTCGAGGGCGGCAAGGGCGCGACCTTCGAGGCGGCGATGGCCTCGGCAGCGATGGAGGCGATCGAACGGTTCGTCGCCGAATCGACCGAACTGCCGATCGAGGTCGCGACCCTCGCCGAGGTGGGCGACCGACTCCCCGCACCGCCCGCCCAGTTCCCGCTCGCCCGCTTCGGCCGGTTGTCGCCCCATGCCCGCTACGCCTGGACGCCGATGTGGGACGTCGCCGGCGGGGGTTCCTGGCTCGTTCCCAGCGCGCACGTCGGGCTCCAGGTCGAGCCGCTGCTGATCGCCGAGTCGCCGTGGGCACCGACCTCGAACGGCCTGGCGTCGGGCAACAACCTGCCCGAGGCGGTCTGCGCCGGGCTGTACGAGGTGATCGAACGCGACGCCACCGGCTGTTGGGACGGTGCGATCGGGCGCGGGGCGCGCCAACTCGTCGTCGACCAGCGCTCGTTGCGCGGCAGCGCGATCGGCACCGTCCTCGGCCAGCTCGCCGAGGCAGAGGTCGACGCGGTGATCTGCTGGTGCCCGACCGAGGTCGGGATTCCGGTGGCCAAGGCCTACGTGATCGACCGTCGGGTCAAGATCGGCGTGTACAAGGGCTACGGCTGCCACCTCGACCCGGAGGTGGCGATCGTCCGAGCGGTGACCGAGGCCGTCCAGGGACGGACGATCTTCGTCGCCGGAGCTCGCGACGACCTGCTCGGTGCCGGCTACGAGGTCGTCAAGCGCAGCGATGCGTTTGCTGCGGACTCGTTCACCGTCGATGCATCGCTGATCGACCTCGACGATGTCGCCAACCATGCGACGTCCAGCTTCCACGGGGACATCGCGGTGCTCGTCGAATCGCTCGCCCGTGCCGACTTCCGTCGCGTGCTCGTGCATGAGTTCGACGCTTCGGCGTTCGAGGTCGCTGTCGCCCGGGTCATCGTCCCCGGTCTGGAGGGGTATCGATTCCCGTGGGCGGCGGTCGGTCGGCGGGCATCGGAGTTCCTCCCGCCGACCTGAGCGAACCGCGCGGTGTCAGACGAACGCAGCCGCGGTCACCGCCAGCACGGCGACGGTCACGAGACCACCGACGACACCGAGGGCGATCTCACCGCCGTCTGCACCGGCAGCGATCGCATCGAGCTGTTCCTGGGTCAGCTCCGCGCCGTAACGGTCGAGCACCGCTTCGCGGATCTCGTCAGGCGTGGCATCGAAACCAGCGGCCTCGACCTTCGACCGGACGGCTGCCGGATCGCTCTTCAGTGCTTCCAGCTCGGCGGCGAAACCTTCATCGCTCTCCACCCGTTCGATGAATGCGTTGGCGCTGTCCATGCTCATGATTGTTCCTTCCGGTCGGGGCGGGCTGCCGGGACGCAACGACTGCAAGCTAGCTGTTCCACAACCGGCCCCCGGACGACCGCTCAGCTCCGCTCCGGCGAGCGTCTTCAGCGACGGTCGAGCAGCCTCGGGCATCGCCCGGATCGAGATCAGATGGGGCGGACGGTCCATCACCTCGAGGCTGACGGGACGGCCGGAGCTGACGTCTCTACGATCTGCGACGTGGCGGAGATGACCCTGCGGAGCACCAGCTGATGCTGCGGTCGGCGGCGGCCTGCCTGATCGTGGCGACGGTCGTTCTGATCAAGCGCGACGACTTCGCCGGCTGGGAGAGCACCACCGACCCGCGGATCTCGGTGATCCAGCGCACGGCGCTGACGTTCACCGCGGTGGTCCTGCTGGCGATGTCCGCCGCCTGGCTGTTCGGCGGCCTGCGCGCGCTGTAGCGCGGCCGAGCCGGGCTGGACACCTCCGTCGGCTCAGCTCACCAGGCGATCTCGAGGTAGCCGTTGGTGACGCACAATCCGACGGCGTTGACCGCCAGCAACCCGACGATCACCAAGCCGACCGTCGCCACCCGCCGACGTGTTCGCGTCGAGGCGAGCCCGGCCGGGGCCGGCATCAGCCAGTCGGGCAGCAGCGCAGCGGACCGGTCGACACCGAGGAACTCGTCGATCGGCACCGCTCCGTCGGGAATCGGCTCGTCCGGATCGGCGGCGAGCGCAAGTCGGGTGAGCTCGTCCTCGGAGATCTCGACCTCGTCCACTCGGCGAACGCTACCGAGCTTCGCTCGGTCGTCTGTGGTCAACTGTCGGGATGGAGGCGAGGCCACCCGCTCGCACCGACCTGGATGACTTCGTGTCGCTGTACCGACGCGAGCTGCACAGCTCGATCGCCCTCGCCGCAGCGTTGACCGGCGACCGCCGCCGCGCCTGCGATCTCGTGGCCCGGGCGTTCGCCCTCGCCGAGGAGCGGTGGGACGACGTCGGCAGGCTCACCCACCCGGCCGGCTGGGTGCGGCGAACGGTGATCTCGCTCACCGCCGCGGCGGCGCCACCGACCCCGCCGGGTGACGCCGCCGACAGCGTCTCCCACCCGTTCTGGACGGCGGCGCAGAGCGTGCCGCCAGGTGAACGAGCGGTCCTCGCGCTGCATCACCTCGGCGGTCTCAGCCCCGCCGAGATCGCCGTACTGCTCGAGATCCGGTCCGAACGGGCTGCGACCGCGCTGCGCGACGCTCACGCGGCGATGGCTGCGTCGATCGACACCGGCGCCTCGATCGAGGAGCTCGGGCGTCTCGCCGCCGAGGACCTGTGGGACGAGGTCGCAGCGTTGGCGATCGGGCTCGGCGGCGGGGTCGACCCGCCACCCGCGACCGAGACCCGGCCACCCGCTCGCGTCCGGCGCCGGCAGTGGGTGACCGTCGCCGCCGCCGGCGCGGTCGGCCTGCTCGCGGCGATCGTGCTGGTCATCGTCCTCGTCACCCGCGGCGGCAGCTCCGACGAAGCTCGCCCGAGCGACTCGGCGACCGCCGGCGGTTCGCTGGTCGTGCCCTCACCGCCGGCGAGCCCAGCGACGACGACGCCGACGCCGACGAGCGCTCCGCCGGCGAGCACCTCACCGGTGCCGTCAGCGCCGGAGATCGCGGTCAGCCATCTCTCCCCGCCGCCGCTGGTCGAGCCGGCGGTGATCGCCGGCTTCGAACATCCGGCGGCGGTCGAGGGTTCGACGCAACGCCCGATCGAGTTCGGCGTCGCCCCCGAGGGCTGGATCGCGGTCGACTCGAACGCGGCGACGGCGACGGTCTACGACCGGGCAGCGACCGCGCTGCGCACGATCCCGTTGGAGGTCGTGCCGTTCCCGTTCGTCGTCGGCGCCGACGGTGCGTTGTATGGACTCGACGACCCCGCCCCCGGGCGGCTGGTGATGATCGCGATCCCGCTCGACGGTCTCGGCGCCGGACAGGTCGTCGCCCGGACTCCGGTGCTCGACACCGCCACCTACGCCGATCTGCCGGCGGGCGCGCTCGGTCTCGGCGCGGATGGCATCGTCGACCGGCTGCGCAACGTCGGCGAGGTCCTGATGCCGTACCTCGCACTCGACGGCGTGCCGGTCACCGTCGCCGACGCGGTCGTCGTCTCGATCGACGCCGCCGACACCGTCCGCCAACTCGGCGGTCCGAGCTGGCAGCTGGCGATCGAACGAACTCCCGGATGGACCGTCCCCGCCGACCGAACATCGCTCCCCGCCGCCTCGCCGACCGGCGCGGTGTTCGTCACCACCATCGGGCCGGCAGCCGTCGGCGGGCAGCTGACGGTGATCGCCAGCCTGCTCGCCGACGGCACCGGCAGTTGGTCATCGCTCCCCGACGGTTGGACGATCGCAGCCGGCGACCGCAGTGGGACGCTGCTCCGGCGCGACATCACGACCGGGCCGACGACCGTCGTCGAGGTCGCCTGGTTCCCCTGATCCTCGACGTGGCCGACGGCTGCTCAGAGACCGCGTTGGTCCTCGACCAGTCCCAACCAGACCTGGGCGGCGTCGATCGCCACCTTCTCGCTGACGAATGCATGCTGGGTGCCGGTGTACAGGTCGCGGAACGCCCGCTCGAGCCGGCTGCCGTTGCGGATCGCGGCCGTCCCGGCGGCGAGGTGGGCCCATTCGCCGACCTGGCGGCTGGCGTCGGTGGCGTAGACGGCTGCGATCCGCATGTCGGCGCGCAGCTCGGGGGTCAACTCGCCGCCTCCGGCGACGACCCGCTCGGCGGCGGTGAAGGCGTCGAGCACGAGCAACCGCGCCGCCCGCCACATCGCCCGATGGTGGGCGTAGCCACGCTGGAACGTCGGCCGGTTGACGAGCGCAGCCATGTCGCCCATCCGGACCTTGCTCGCTGCCAGCTCGGCGACGTCGTCGAGCATGCTCCGAGCCACCCCGAGCACCCACCCGGCATGCCCGGCGGCGGTGATCGGCATCAGCCCCATCCGCATCGTCGCCGACGAGCCGCGCTGGGAGTCGCGTGAGAACAGCTCGAAGGTGCGGTGCTCGGGAACGAACAGGTCCTTGACGTTGTAGTCGTAGGAACCGGTGCCGTGCAGCCCCTGGACGTGCCAGCCGTCGGTGAACGTGACCTCGTCGCGAGGCAGGATCGCCACCCGCAGATCGGGGACGCCCGGTGCGATCCATTGCATCTCACCGTCGACGATCGGCAGATAGCCGGCGGCGACGTAGGCCGAGTGCCCGGTACCGGAACCGAAGCTCCACGCCCCGCTGAGCCGGATCCCGCCCTCGACGACAGCCCCCTGGCCGTTGGGGAAGAACTGGCCACCGAGGGTCACCCGGTGGTCCGCCCCGCCGAACACCTCGGCGAACCCGGCGTCGGAGAGCAGCGCTGCGCTGGCGGCAGAGGAGGGCAGATTGGCGATCCCGATCCAGCCGAACGAACCGTCGAGTGCTGCCATCTCGATCCAGGTCTCGATCATGTCGGCGAACGAAGGTTCCTCGCCGCCGGCGGCCGCCGGGTTCATGTGGTGCATCAACCCGGTGGCCCACATCGCGTCGACGACCGGCTGGGTCATCGTCCGCGCCGCTTCACAGGCGGCCGCCTCTTCGAGGACGACGTCGCGCATCGCCGCGCACCTTCTCCGGTCCGCTCGTCCCCGTCGTCCGTTCGATTCCGTCGAGCACGGTCACGACGGCGTCGCCGCCTGGATGATCCGCTCGATCCACCACTTCGGCGCGTTGTCGGTGATGTTCGGGATGTTCGAGTAGTCGTGCCAGCGGCAGATCTTGCCGTCGCGCAACTGGGTGACCGAGACGAACGAGTGGTCGATCACCTCACCGGTGTGGAACGTCCACCGCTCGGTGTGCTCGGTCATCACCAGGTCACCCTCGCCGACGACGTTCGTCCCCGGGAGATGCTCGTAGCCCTCGAGCGGCTCGATCCCGATCTTCAATCGGTCGACGACCCCGTCCGGGCCCGTTCCCCCCGGGCCGGGCGTGCCGACATCGGTGTAGTGCGCGTCGTCGGTCAGCAGCGCCTTCATCCCGTCCCAGTCACGTCCCGACAGGGCCGTCCAGAACTGCTCCACGACCTGCTTGTTGGCCTCGATCTCGCTCATCTCGCGACGGTAGGCGACCTCCCTCCGCCGAGGCGCACCGAGCGCCACGCCCTCCTGCGCAGCCCAGACGGTGGTCGCCCACCGACACCGTTGCACGGCGTCCCCGGCGGATCGTGTTCGCCAGAGCGTGCATCGGCAGTGACCGCCGGCCGGCAGGGTGCTACTGATGGCGGGTGGCTGCGCGTCGACGGGTCGTGTTCACCGGGGAGATCTGCGGCGTGGGTACGACGTCGGGACATCGGTTCGTCATCGGACACTGGCCGATCTCGCCGTTCGGGCCGTTCGCCGACGTGATGCACGAGACGCCCTCCGGGGTGCGCACGCTGCGTGCCCCGACGAGCGAGGTCGCCGAGTTCGTCGGCGCCACCTACACCTTCGACCGGGTCGAGCTGCTCCCGGTGGCCGCCGACCGCAGCGATGGTCGGCTGCGCGTCACCGCCGGCGGAGTGCAGCTCGAGATCGCGATCGGCGGGCGGACGGCGCTCGGCGTCGGATTGCGTTCCCTCCCGAGATCGCTCACCCGCGCCCCGTGGTGGTGCGCCGCGGTCGACCCCGTTGCCCGGCTGGCGATGCGCGGCGTGCGCACCCGCGGCTCGGCCGGCGGCGGCCGACGCGAGTGGTACGGCGGCTCCGACCAACACCGGATCGCCGCCGTCGAGGGCAGCCTCGACGGGACCGCCCTCGGTTCGCTCGCCGACGTCTGGCCGCCGGTGCGGTTCGGGTTCAGCTCGACGCCGCGCACTCCGAGCATCGTGGCGGTGACGACGACGATCGAACTGCCCTGAGCCGAGCCGGCGCAGACGAGGAGCAGCGCGCCAGAATCAGCCGGTGCGCGCCGCGTCGAGGAGGAACACGCACTCCATCGCCACCTGGGCGGCGAGGCCGGCGGTGATCCCGGCGACGTCGTGCGGCGGGCTGACGGTGTTGATGTCGAACGCGACGAACGGCAGACCGCGCAGTCCGCGCAGCAGGCCGAGACCCTCGCGCACCGTGATCCCACCCCACGAGGGGGTGACGACCCCCGGGGCGACGGACGGGTCGAAGACGTCCATGTCCCAGCAGAGGTACACGGGTCGATCGCCGACCCGGTCCCTGACCCGTTCGACGGTCGCCGCGACCCCCAGGGCGACCAGCTCCTCGACCGTCAGCACCTCGTAGCCGAGGCTGCGGGCGAACTCGTTGATCCCCGGATGGCCGCCGTAGGCGGTGTCGCGCATCCCGACGTGGATCGAGGCGGCGAGGTCGACCAGGCCCTCCTTGGCGGCGTGGATGAAGGTGTTGGCGTTGTTGTAGTCGTAGGGGTACACGTCCTCGTAGGCGTCGGTGTGGGCGTCGACGTGGACGAGGGCGATCTCCGAGCCGTGGGCCTCGGCGATCGCCCGCAGTTGAGGCAAGGTCACCGCACCGTCACCGCCGAAGGTCAACGGCACCGCTCCGGCGGCGAGGATCGCACCGACGGCCTGCTGGATCGGGCCGTAGCTGACCTCGACGTTGCCGGGAAGGACGTCGACGTCGCCGAGATCGATCACCCCGAGTCGGCCGAGCAGGTCGACCCCGAACCCGTCGAGGTGCTCGGCGACCAGCGCCGAGTTCGCCCGGATCGATGCCGGCCCACCGCGCGAGCCGATCCGGGTGGGGTGGTAGCCCATGTCGAACGGGATCCCGAGCACCGCCAGTCGACTGCCGACCGCGTCGGAACGGGCGGGGACGCCGAACAGCGTCCCGGCGGGACGGAGCTGAGCTGAGTTCGTCATCGGGCGGTCCTTCCCAGATCGCGGACGGCGCGGACGCTAGCCAACGCTCCCGGCCTGCCTGCGGGCGACGGTTCATCTCAACCGTCGACGCGGACCGGCTCGACGGTGTCGAGGGTGTCGCCCGTAGGGTGCTGCGTCCACGCACGGGGGAGGTCGGATCGGGTGGGCGCAGTGCTCGGCACGCTCAGCGCGCTGGCGATCGGGCTCGCCGACCTGTTCGGCCGGAGGGTCGTGCTGGTCAGCGGAGCGCTGACCGCTGCGGTGGCGATCCAAGTGATCGCAATCCTGACGTCGCTGCTCTCGGTCGGCCTGTTCGGCGGCGAGCTGGTTGCCGGCGACGCGCTGATCGGCCTGGGCTCCGGGATCGGTCTCGGTGTCGGGCTGGGGACCTACTACGCCGGGATCGCCCGATCGTCCTCGACGGTCGTCTCCCCGCTCGTCGCCACCCTCAGCGCGGTGATCCCCTTCGCCTACGCCCTGCTCCGCGGCGCCAGCCCGTCGGTGTTCGCCGTCGTCGGGGCGGCGATCGCGATCGCCGGGCTGGGGCTGATCACCACCGGGGGCGGACGGACCGCCCACGTGCGCGTCGGGCTGCGCTGGGGAGTGGTCTCCGGCCTCGCCTATGGCATCGGGTTCGCGGTCGTGCTCGACACCTCCGCCGACGCCGGCGCCTGGCCGGCCGTCTGGCAGCGGGTCGCCGCGGCGATCCTGCTGGCCACGTTCGCCGCCCGCCGGCGCACCGCGCTCGTCCCACCGGGTCGGGTACGGGTCGCGGCGGTGTTCGGTGGGATCTTCACCGGGCTCTGCGCCGTGCTCTACCTCGCCGGCGTCCGGATCGACCCGACGGCGACGGTGATCACCGCCTCGATGTTCCCGGCGGCGAGCGTGGCGATCGGACGCACCGTGTTCGGCGATCACGTCTCCCGCCAGCAGGCGATCGGACTCGGCGTCGTCCTGCTCGGGATCGCCGGGGTCGCCGCCGGATGAACGGCGGCGACCGTCACCCGGCGTCCGGTCAGCGCTCGTCGGCGCGTCGTCCGAGAGCGAGCCGACCGGCGTGGACCAGCGATTCCTCCGGGGTGAACGGATGGAGCTTGCCGCCGCGGATGTCGCGGTAGCTGCGCTCGATCAGGTGGCCGCGGTAGAAGGCGGCCCCACCGGCGATGTCCATCGCCAGGTCGCACACCTCGATCCCGGCAAGGGCGATCTCGCGCTTGGCAGCCATCACCGCCGCCACCGTCTGCATCGACGGTGCAGGGTCATCGCCGACCACGCCGAGCGCCCCGTCCAGCGCCCAGCCGGCGACGCGCAGGCGGGTGTCGATCAGGCCGACCTGTCGTTGCACGATCGGATCGTCCCCCCGAGCCGATCCTGAGACGGCGGCGACCGCGGCATCGCGGGCGGCTTCAGCCACGCCGAGATAGACCGCAGCGATCGGCGGCATCGCCACGCTGAGGATCACCTGCAGCGGTCCGTCGACGACTCCGTACGGACGGCGGGCGAGGACGGCGTGGTCGGGGACGAACACGTCGACGAGCTCGACGTCATGGCTGCCGGTGCCGCGCATGCCCATCGCGTCCCAGGTGTCGAGGACGCGGACGCCCGGCGCGCTCATCGGCACCGCCATGTTGAGCACGATCCTCCCCTCGGTCGGGTCGTCGAACGGGAACATCGTCGACAACACCGAGCCGGCGGGAGCCTGGCTGGCGAAGATCTTCCGACCGCTGACGAGAAATCCGCCGTCGACCTGGACCGCCGAGCCGCGTGGCCGCGTCTGGTCGGCGCCGCCGGTCGAGACGAGGATCAGTCCTTCGGTTGCGATCCGGCGGAGCGTCGCCTCCGCTCCGGGCATTCCCCGTCGATACCGCCAAGCGGTGAACAGGACCACATGGTGGTGCATCACCGAGGCGAGCGCGGTGGAGGCACAGTGGTGCGCCAGCTCGCGCTGGGCCATCGCCACCTCGGCGATCGACGCGCCGTGCCCGCCGAGCTCGCGCGGCACGGCGAGGGCGAAGTATCCGGCTTCCTTCAGCAGGTCGTAGGCGTCGGCGACGAAGTCACCGTTGCGGTCGTGGGCGCCGGCGAGAGCGCCGATCTCGGCGCCGAGCTCGGCGGCCAGACGCACAGGGTGGTCGGCTCGTTCGTCGAGTGCAAGTGATCCATGAGTCGTCATGCGCGAATCGTGCGCCGGTGGTGGGCGGGCAGCCAGTGCGCGATCTGTACCGGGCGGATGGTGCGAGACTTCTCAGATGCTCTCCGAGCATGGGCAGTACTGCCCGGTTGCGCTCGGCGGCGAGGTCCTCGCCGACCGATGGATCCTGTTGATCCTGCGCGAACTGGTGATCGGCAGCACACGCTTCAACGACATCGAGCGCGGCCTGCCGGGGATTTCGCGCACCCTGCTCGCCCAACGCCTGCGGCGTCTCGAACGCGACGGTGTCGTCCGGCGCATCCCCGCGCGCGCCGGGCAGGGCTCGGAATACGAGCTGACCGACGCCGGACGCGACCTCGAACAGGTGCTGATGGCGATCGGCGCCTGGGCGGTCCGCTGGCGGTTCGCCGAACCGCAGCCACCGGACGCCGATCCGGTGGTGCTCACCTGGTGGATGCACCGCCGCGTCGATCCGGCGGCGTTCCCGAACCGGCGGGTGGTGATCCAGTTCGATTACCGCGGCGAGCGGCGGATGTCGATCTGGCTCGTGTTCGACCGTGGTGAGGCCTCGGTCTGCATGCAGCACCCCGGGTTCGACAGCGACGTGGTCGTCACGACCACGCCCGTCGCCCTGCTCCGCGTGTTCAACGGCTTCGACTCCCTCGCCGATGCGACGCGCTCGGGGGCGGTGAGGATCGACGGACCGCCGTCCCTGACAGGTCGGTTCGGGCGGTGGTTCATCTGGAGTCCGTTCGCCGACGAGGTCCGGGCGACGTTCGGCGGGGTCGAGCGTCAGTTCTCGTAGGCCAGGCGGAGTCCGGGGCGCGGCCAGTCGCCGACGAGCAATCGGCCGGTTCCGGAGCAGGTGACGAAGGCCGATCGCCGGTCGTCACCACCGAAGCAGATGTTCGTCGGCATCGACTCGCCGGTGGGGATCTGCTCGACGATCTGGCCGTCGGGCGCGATGACGGTGATCATCCCGGCGACGAGCGTCGCGACGCACACGTTGCCGTCGCCGTCGATCGCCAACGAGTCGAGCAGTTGCATCCCGGGCAGGCCGCAGAGCAACGCCCAGGGGTTGGCGATGGTCGCCGGTTCGACCTCGCCCGGACCGACGATCCTGCGCCGATGGACCCGTCCGGTGAACGTCTCGGCCCAGTAGACGACGTCACCCGCCGGCGAGAGTCCGATCCCGTTCGGTGCCTCGGTCGGGTACACCGCCTCGCGGATCGACGACCCATCGGCACGGGCGTAGTAGATGCCGGTCAGGTCGCTCGTGCGCGAGTGATGGTCACGGATCCCGTGATCGGTGAACCAGAAGCCGCCTTCGGCGTCGAACACGAGGTCGTTCGGGGCCCGCAGTGGACGGCCGTCGCACTCGGTGTAGAGATCGGTGACGGTTGCGCTGACGAGATCGATGCGTTGGATCCGACCGCCGAGGTACCTGGCGGGGTCGAACGGTCCGGGGAGTGTCACGTCGCCGGCCTGCACCGGGGTGAAGCACCCGCCGTTGTTGCACACATAGAGCGCGCCGTCGGGACCGATCGCCGCGCCGTTCGGTCCGCCCGGCACCTCGGCGACGGTCGAGGTCGTCCCATCGGCGGCGACCCGCGTGATCCGCTGCCCGAACATCTCGACCAGCACGACGCTGCCGTCAGCCATCGCGATCGGTCCCTCGGGGAAGGACAGGCCCGAGGCCAGCTCACGGAACTCGACCATCGCGTCCAACCTCTCCTCAGTCGGACCACTCCCCCATGAGGGTCCCGGATCAGCAGATCCTCGCACGGGTAACGTTTCGGCCCGGTCGACAGCAGCCGACACATGGCTGGCCACAAACCTTATAAAATCGACTACCCTCAGTCAAAGGTACCGGAGACCCGACGATCCACGATCAGCTGACACAGGAGAACAGTCGTGAGCGACAAGGCCGTCAAGCAGAGACTGATGCCGAAGGATCATCCGTGGGACTGGAGTGTCCCGATGACGTCGTCGCAAGGCTGGCGGTGCGGCGATTTCATCTTCGTCGGAGGCCAGATCTCGTCAGACAAGAACGCCAAGACCATCGGCGTGGGCGACATCGAGGCGCAAACTCGCAACGTGATGGATGCGATCAAACTGGTACTGGCGGAAGCGGGCGCCGAGATGGACGACATCGTCAAGCTGAACACCTTCTACCGATTTCCGCCGGGCGTGGTGATCGAAGGCGACGGCGAGCGGGAGTACTGGGAGAAGATGAACGCCGTCCGCCTCGAGTACTTCGGTCCGGTCGGACCGTGCGGCACTGGCGTCCGAGTCGACGGCTTCGCCTACCCCGATCTCCTCATCGAGATCGAGGCGATCGCGTACAAGCCGCTCGACTGACGCGAGGTCGATCCTCGGATGAGTGTGAAGCTGAGCCTCGGACGAGCATGAGGAAGGCGCTGGCTCGGCAACCGGACGCCTTGCTCGCTGAGGGGGTCAGCGTCCATTTCGCCGGGGTGAAGGCCGTCGACGACGTCAGCCTGTCGGTGCAACGAGGTGACATCGTCGGTCTGATCGGGCCGAACGGGGCCGGCAAGACGACCCTCGTCAACGCCCTCAGCGGGTTCCAACACCCGACTGCGGGACAGGTGTACCTCGACGACGGCCGAGTGACCGGGCTGTCGCCAGCACAGCTCGCCCGTCGAGGGCTGACCCGGACGTTCCAGTCGGTCCGGGTGTTCAGCGAGCTGTCGGTCTACGAGAACGTCGAGGCGGCCGCGCTGAGCACCGTGCGGCGGCGCTCGGCCGCCGCTCCGCTGGTCTGGGACCTCCTCCGATGGGTCGACCTCGACGATCGCGCCGACCACCTCGCATCGTCGCTGCCGTATGGGGACGAGCGGCGACTCGGACTGGTCCGGGCGCTCGCAACCCAGCCGACATTCCTGCTCCTCGATGAACCCGCCGCTGGACTCAACGAGCCTGAGAGTGCGCATCTGCAACAGGTCATCGCCCGCGTGCGCGACGAGTACGGCTGCGGGATTCTCGTGATCGAGCACCACATGCCTCTGATCATGCAGCTGTGTGATCGCGTCCACGTTCTCAACTACGGCAAGACCATCAGCACGGGAACCCCGGCACACATCCAGGCCGATCCGGCGGTGATCGAGGCGTACCTCGGCTCGTCGGCGCATCGCACACCGGGGGCGCATGCTCAGGGTCAATGAACTACGGGTCCAGTACGGACGAATCTCCGCGCTCCATGGAATCGACGTCGAGGTTCGAGTGGGCGAGATCGTCTCCGTCATCGGGCCGAACGGCGCCGGCAAATCGAGTCTCTTGAACGCCATCAGCGGCAGAGTGAAGCCGGCCGGCGGCACGTGACATTCGAAGAGTCGAGCATCGGCGGTCTCGCGCCGGAGACCATTGTCCGGCGCGGGATTTCGCTGGTCCCGGAAGGGCGGCACATCTTCACCAAGTTGACCGTCGCCGAGAACCTGCAGCTCGGTGGGTCAGCGCGCCGGAAGGGGAAGGAGATCGACGACGACATCGAGTCGACGCTCGAGTTGTTCCCAATACTGCGTACGTACTTTCGGACTTCCGCCGGAAAGCTTTCCGGTGGCGAGCAGCAGATGCTCGCCATCGCCCGAGCGCTGCTCGCCAAGCCGCGCCTGCTGATGCTCGACGAGCCATCGCTCGGATTGGCACCGATCGTGATCGACAGGGTGCTCGACACCCTGGTCGAGCTGCGATCACTCGGGGTGACCATGTTGCTCGTCGAGCAGAACGCGACCCGCGCGATCGAACTCGCCGACCGAACGTACGTGCTGCGAAACGGAGCGATCGAGCTGACCGGCTCGCGCAAGGAGATCATGGCCAACGAGAGGCTGGAAGCGGCATTTCTCGGCTTCGAGCTCGCACCGCTCGACCCCGAATCGGACCCACCCGACGTTGGCGGCTCTCAGGCGGGGGCGCCGTGATCGGCGGCCGACTCTGGCTGCTTGCCGACCGCTGAATGATCAACCCGACCGCGGCGAAGTCTCCTGAATGGCCAGGTGACCTCGCGCCCTGCCATCAGGCCCGCCGGGCGGAGGATCAGGATGAGGAGGAGGATGCCTG
The DNA here is from genome assembly GCA_963754705.1 of uncultured Actinomycetes bacterium. GTDB lineage: Bacteria > Actinomycetota > Acidimicrobiia > Acidimicrobiales > Ilumatobacteraceae > JAWKHV01. The sequence continues at coordinate 344,753 of CAVWGZ010000005.1, forward strand.
CAAGCGCCAGCTCACGCAGGCCGGGCCGGGCGGACATCGACAAGGGTCCGAGCTCGAATCCCTTCTCGAACCGGCGCAGGAGCTCTGAAACCAGGGAGACCACAACGGTGCCGATCACCGCTCCGGCGAGGCTGCCTATTCCTCCGATGACGAGCATGACCAACGTGAAGAACGTCAGTTCGAGGTAGAAGTTCGCTGGACCGAACGCTCCGAGCAGCGACGCTGACAACCCCCCGGCCACTCCGCAGATGAACGCCGACAGCACGAACGCACGGCCTCGCTCGAGCGGGACGTTGATCGCCAATGCTCGTGCTGCGACTTCGTCCTCGCGCGTCGCGCGCAGACGAACCCCGTAGCGCGATTGCTGAAACGCGAAGACGACACCGATGACGACGAACGCCCACGCCATCGCGCTGATCGTCGTCGTCGACACCGGGACGGCTGGAACGCCCGCCGTGCCGTTGGTGACGTCTCGCCAGTTGCGCGCGACCTGATTGATGACGATCAGCATGATGAGTGTGCCGAGCGCAGCGCTCAGGCCGTTCATCCGCATCAGCGGGACGGCGAGGACGAGGCCAACGAGGGCCGCGGTTGTCCCGGCCACGAGCAGAGCAGCGACGGTGGGCAGATGGACGTCGGTGAGCCAGCCGGGAAGGTTCGGTAGCAACCTCTCCTTCGTCTCCACCGGCATCGCGGTGAACGCAAACCCGTACGCGCCGATGGCGGCGAACCCGATGTGACCGAACGAGAAGATCCCTGACAACCCGACGAAGGAGTACAGCCCGACGACGATCAGCAGATTGATCATCATCGTGCCGACGGTGCGGTTGACCGACGCACCCACCAGTCCGAACAGCGAAGAAGCGGCAACCAGCACGCCTAATGACAACGCCGGCCAGATCCGGAGCAGCACTGCCCCGAACCCGAGGGAAGAGGTGTCGTCGGTCATACGCGGGCGATGCTCGACTTCGTGACGATCAATCCTTGAGGCCGAACGACCAGTACGAGGAACACGAACGAAAAGGTGAAGCGTCGCGAAACGGTTGCCACTCGATCGGGAGCCAGAGCTGTAGCGCCACCGTCACTGCACCGAGCAAGTAGCCGCCGAGCACGGCACCAAGCAAGCTTCCGACCCCGCCGATGATCGTGGCGACGAGTGCGTAGAGGACCGGGATCGAACCGATCGTTGGCGTTGCGCTGCCGGTCTGGCCGACCAACAGAATGGCCGCTGTCGCCGCGAGCAACCCACTGATACCGAAGGCCACTGCGATCACCCGGTTGGCTCGTACGCCCAGTAGGCGGGCCATCATGAAGTCCTCGGCCGCAGCACGCATCTGGACGCCCAGCCGAGATCTGGACAGGAACAACACGAGCCCGATGAGCAGCACGGCAGTGACGACGACGGTGATCGCGTTGAGCTTGGGTATCCGGATGTCCCCGACGGTGAACGACTCGCTGAAGGTCGTCGACAGGTTGGTCACCCGTGGCACCGAACCGACGACCTGGATGACGAGGTTCTGCAAGAGAAAGCTGACAGCGAACGAGGTGACAAGAAGTGTCGACGGGTTGGCCTTGCGAACTGGTCGGAATGCGACGCGTTCCATCAGCAGGCCGACCGCTACCACCAGTCCGATGCACAGCATCACGCGCAGCACGAGCGGCACGTCGGTCGCCAGCACGAGGGAATACGCGCCGACCATGATGAGCTCGCCGTGGGCGAGGTTCATCAACCCCATCACGCCGAAGATGAGGGCGATGCCGAGCGCAAACAGCGCGTAGAGGCTGCCGAAGCTGAGCGCATCGATCATGCCCTGGATCGTCGTGGTCATCGGGTGCTTTCGGTGAACGGAAAGGTGCGGGCGGCAGGCCCCCGGGCTCAGCCGGTCGGACACGAACGTAGACGGGGTCCGCAGCACTCGCCACGAACCCCGTCCACCAGTTCGGTCAGCAGGTCGACGGCGGCCGAGACTCCGGGTCGTAGTCGCCGATGTACGCACGGACACCGTTCTCGATCTCGACCACGCCAAAGGGGCGATCGAGCGGGATGTGGCATTCCGCCGTGTAGGTCGTCGGTCCCGTCGGCGACGGGTGGTCGACCCAGGTGTCGAGCACTGCCTTCAGCGAGGCGCCGTCGGTCGCTCCGCCGGCCTCCTCGATTGCAGCCTTGAGGATGTACATAGCGCTGTAGTCGTGGAGCAGGTAGGTGAACACGTCGGGCTTGGCGCCGGTGCGCTCGACCACTGCGTCGATCAGCGGATTGCTTGTCGGGTCACCCCATTCGCTGAGCGGCGCGGGATACCAGAAGTCGCCGAGATCTGGCACGGCCTCGATCCAGTAGTCACCGTCGAAGCTGGACGTGCCGAAGATCGGCAGGTCGATGCCGGCGCCGCGGATCTGGCGAAGTGCTGCTCCGCCGCCCGGGATGAACGAGCAGAGGAAGATCGAGTCAGCGCCCGACGAATCGATGCGGGAGATTTGGCCCGAGATCGAAGGATCGTCGTTGAGGAACGTGTCGACCCCAGCGATGGTGTCCTCACCGGCGACGGCGATCCAGTGCTCTTCGACCAGCTCGCAAAGATTCTTCGAGTACTCGATCGTTTCGTCCCGAAGCAGATACGGCTTGCGGAAACCGAGTTCGTTGTACCCGTACTCGACCATCGTCGCAGCTTCCGCAGGGTTGCCGGCGTAGGTGTTGTAGTGGTACGGGCCGATGCCTTCGACGCCGAAACCTGTGTGACCGGCGCACCCGATCGACACGATCTCGGCCTTGTTGGCTTCGCGCGCAGCTGGCCCGCCGAAGTCGTAGTCACAGGTGGTCAGCATCATGTCGACGCCGCTCTCGGTCAGTTCCAGTCCACACGCAGCCGCCTGGTTGACGTCGGACTTCGCGTCGCAGACCTCCAACTCGAACGGTCGCCCGTCGACGCCACCGGCAGCGTTGATCTCATCGACTGCGATCTCCGCGCCGAGCAGGCCTGGCGCGTCAAAGGCACTCCACCATCCGGTGATGCCTTTGGAGAGGCCGACAGTGATCGGCTCGCCGGTCGCTGCCCCCTCGGCGCCCCCGGTGTCCTCGGTTGCGTCGGTCGCGTCGCTCGCCGCCGTGGTCTGCGCGGCATCCGGCGTCGTGCCGGCGTCGGTACCGGCCGAGGAGTCGTCGTCGCTCCCGCATGCCGCAGCGAGCAGAGCCAACGAAATCGTCAGCCCGATCAGCCCCCGACGAGTCGTTTCTCGCCTCTTCCGGCGAGATCCGGTTTCCGTGCTGGCACTCATCCTGTTCTGCCTCCTGAGTGTTGTTCACGCTGGTGACCACGATCCGAACGACTGGGCCGGATTTTATATTATCATGTTGCGTGCCAGCTCAGATGAGCTGGTTTGTCAACTGGCGGTACGGAATCCGGTCTGCGTAGGTGACCCACCGCTCGACGTTGCCAGGATGAATCATCCGTCCGACCGGGCTCATCACGATCATCCCGTCGTAGGCGACGTTGGTCCGCAGCCGCTCGATGATCAGGTCTGCCAACACGAACCCAATGCCGGGCGCGTCAGGGTCCCAGGTGCCGTGCGTCCGTCCGAGCCCGATCTGGCGTACCGCCTCAGGAGTTCCGTTTCGGGAGACGACGAGCATCTCCCCCAGCCGTCCGGTTTCCTCGAGCGCCTGGAGCGTGCCGAGCATCGTCTCGTCGTTGTAGGCGATCAGGCCGTCCATCCTGTCGGGCAAGTCCTCGAGAACGCGCAGCGCTGCGTCTCGTCCGCCGGGGGCGACGTCGGTCTTGTTTCGGTGGCGGTCGAGGGTCGGGTCGTTGAGGAGCTGGAGATGTGACCGCTCGAACGAGTGGAGGTACCCGGCCACCAGTTCGTCGTCGTCGCTGATCTCCGGGCCGCCGATCACTGCGACCCGCGAGCCGGGGGGGAGCACGGACGCGAGGTAGTCGACGGTGTACATGCCCTGCTGGAAGTTGGGGAATGGAATCGCCGCCTCGACCGGAAACGTCGGCCGCTCGAGGGTGAAGAGCGGCACTCCGGCTGACTGCACCTTGAGTGCGGCCGCCCGGAGCGGCTCGGACACGAGACACCACAACGCGACAGCGTCGAGGCGGTGATCGAGTGCAGCGTCAATGATCGCGTTCAGCGCAAGCTCTCCACCGTCCGGGGTGCGGAAGTCGGCGAACCCGACGTGCGGCTCGATTCCGGCATCGGTCACCCGATGCACGAGAGCCTGGGCGACGGAGTCGACTGCAGGGTTGGCCCCGTAGTCCATCGGGCTCACGAACAGGACGCGGGGCGGGTCGACATGGGTCACGGGTTCCTCCGTTTCAGATCGAGCGGATACCGCTCATTCGAACTGAGTTCGATACTCCTCGACGAAGTCGTCGAATCGACGGGGTGCCCGGCCGAGCAATCGCTCGACGGTGTCGGTGGTGGTGTCGACGACACGCGGGTCGTCGAACCCGAGGCCGTAGATCGCGGCAAACTCGTCGGCGAGCCAGCGCGGAAACCCGTCGGCCATCAGCCGTGCCGCCCATTCTCCGACACTGAGGTCGATATATCGGATCCGTCGGCCGAGCACCCCGGTCATGATCTCGGCCATCACCGAGTACGACAGCGCTTCGGACCCGGTGAGGGTGTACGCCTCGCCGCCATGGCCCTCGGTCGTCAACACCGTGGCGACGACCTCGCCGATGTCACGCGCGTCGACCTTGGCGAACCTCAAGGTGCCGACGCAGCAGTAGAAGGCATCATCCGACCGAATGCTGGGTGCGTCGAACAACGTGTTCTGGAAGAACGAGTTGCCGCGGAGGTGGGTGTAGTGCATGCCCGACTGCTCCAGCTCGCGCTCGCCCTGCCAGTGAAACCTGAGGCTCATCGATTGGGCATGCTCGTCGGTTCCGAGCGCCGAGATGCGGGCGACGTGGCGGACGCCGAATCGGCGCGCGAGCTCGATCACCTTGCTCTGGGCAACGTTCCAACAGGGCATCGTCGGCGGCACGTAGTACAGGCGGTCGACGCCTTCGAATGCCCCGCTCAGTGAATCGGGAACGGCAACGTCGCCGTGGACGAACTCGGCGCCGGTCAGTTCTGGGATGGTCGAGGCCGAGTCGATGCTCCGTGTCACGACCCGCACCCGCTCCCGTCGGCGCAGCAAGTGCTCGACTGCGGACCGTCCGGTCGTGCCGGTGGCGCCGAGGGCGAGGATCACCGTCTGATCTTATAAAGTTCGGGGTACCACGGCCAATGCGACCCTTCGCGACTCACGGCGCGCACAGCAGTCCGCGTTCGATCAACTGGCGGAAGCCGTGGATCGAGTTCTCGATCCCGAGGCGTAGCGGGCGAAAGGCGATGTGCTCGCCGAGCAATGCGTGCAGCTGCGATCCGTCGAGCCCGGCGACGAGGGCGAGCGGTGCGCCATCGTGGGTGACTTTCACACCTGGCACAATGTCCTCGATCGCAGCGGCGATCTCTGCGACCGACCCGTCCGTGCCGCCCACGTTGTAGACCAGCGATCCCGCGAGTTCGGCACGAACGCTCGCGATCATCACAGCAGCGACGTCGTCGGCGTGGTGGTAGGTCGACATCCCGGTGAAACCGATGTGTGACGACTTCCCGGCAGCGGCTTGGAGCATCGCCACGGTTGGTGCGGACGTCATCCCCTGGTCCCGCCCTGCCCCGTAGATCACGCACGGACGCAGGCCGATCGAAGACACACCCCAGTCGTCGAAGTAGACGCGAGCACTTGCTTCGTTCGCCTGCTTGTACACGCCGTAGAGCGACGTCGGCGCAAGCGGGTCGCCGTCGCGTGCTCTTCCCCCGTCGTACAAAGGTGCAGGCCCGAACACGGCCACTGAGCTCGCATAGGCGATCGAGCGGACGACTCCCTCGCTGCGGCGCGCCGCCTCGAACACGTTGACGGTGCCGGTCACGTTCACCTGGGCGCCCATGATCGGGTCCACCTTGCAGAACGGAACTTGGAGCGCCGCGAGGTGGATGATGTGGGTCACCTCACGCGAGCTCACGAGGTTCCCCACCGCATCAGCGTCGCGGAGGTCGCCGACGACCCATGGGACCTCCGCCGCGGCCGCCGGATCGAGGACGAGGTTGAGCCGCCTCCGATCGTCGGTTCGGTCGAAGGCGACGATGTCCGCGCCTTCCCGAACGAGCCGGGCGATGGTCCATGCTCCCAAGCATCCGGCGGCTCCGGTCACCAGAAACCGGTCGGTCATGATGTCTGTCCTTCCTCAGTCTCGGGACGGTTCGAAGGCCCGATCACGTCCAATCGTCAGCCGTGGGGTCCGGTTATCGCCGCCAGCGCGGCGAACTGCGAACGACCCGGCCCTCCTGATCGAGACTGGCGCCTGTTCGAACCAGATCTCGTCGTATACCTGGGGGGACAAGAGCGGGTCGCTGCCTCAACGATGTGCGGCGGTGCCGCACAGCTGGGCTCACCCACCTCGAGATGGATTGCCTCGGGAATGCTCCGGGCAAGCTCGAACACGGCGCGGATCCCGAGCGAGGAAGCAAGGCGGCAGCGGGCGCGATCTTCACGGTGTTCCTTCCGCAGGCCGCCGCAGGTGCGGTCCGCCTGTGTAGCCCTCGCAGATATTATATTATATACTCTCGTTGTCGGACACAGGATGGGAGAGAGGACCGTGAAGCTTGCCCGATTCAGCCGCCACGGGAGCGAGTACTGGGGGTTCGTCGACGACGGCGTCATCCTTGTCGCGCCCGGGGCGGTCAGCTTCGAACGGGCCCTGTCTGATCGATCAGCGCTGAGCGACGCGTTGCGCATGGCCGTGACGAGCGTCGACTTGGGAGAGGTTCGGCTGGTGGCGCCGCAGCCGGCCCCGCCGAAGTCATCGGCGTCGGAATGAACTACCGCGATCACGCGAGGAGGTCGGTGCAGCTGTCCCCGTCATCCCGGTCACCTTTGGCTTCCACGCCAACGCCATCGTCGACCCGGATGCACCAGTCGTTCGACTCGTTCAAACCGATGGGGCCGTGGACCGTGACCGTCGACGAGCTGCCCGATGCTGCGGGTTTCGCAATTTCGATCGCACCGACATCGACGTCGACGTCGACGGAATCGGACGCCTGTCAAATCCGGTTGTCCGCGGCTAATCAGCCGATTCGATTCACGTAGGAGAGATATCGAACGAGTGGGTGATGCCGTCGATGGTTGCGGCCAAATGCAGTCGCAAGGCCTCCGCGGCTGCGCCCGAATCACCAGCAGCGAGCTCGTCGACGATCGCCTGGTGCTCACGATCTGCGGCATCGTGGCGGAAGCGAAGCGACATCCGCTGATACCGCTCATTGTGGTTCCAGAGCATGCCAATGAGATAGAGCAGCCAGGGTGAGCCGCAGCGTCTGTAGAGCGCAAAGTGAAATTCACGGTTGAGCTTGATCACCTCGTCGCCGTCGCCGTCAGCACTGGCGATGGCGATGAGTGCCAAGATGTCCTGGAGTTCGGCGCGACCGTCGGGATCCAGCGGAGGTGACGTGCGGACCGCCTCTACTTCGAGCAGCATGCGCACCGCGTACAGGTCATTCATGTCATCGGCCGAGAGGGGCACGACTCGAGCGCCTCGATTCGGGACCGACTCGACGAGGCGCTCGGTCTCGAGGATTCGAAGTGCCTCCCGGACAGGGATCAGCGATGCGCCGGTTTCGCCCGTCAACTTGTTGAGCCGCAACCACGAACCTGGAGGGTAATCACCGCTCAGAATACTTTTCCGTATCGAGGTTAGCGTCTTCGCTACGAGGCTCGATTCCTGCGGGTCGGCCACTTCTTTCGATGGCATCGGGTCCCTCCTCTGCCATCCGACGAACGGCAGCGCACATCTTATAAAGCTGCGACCTGAATCGATACGCGCGCCGATTCAAGTTGGTGAGCGAAGGAAGCGGGCGGCGGCCAAGGCGAACACCTGAGCGGCGCGAGCAGCACCCTCGGCAGCGAGGAACTCGTTCGGCCCGTGCGCGCGGCAGCATCCCCGGTCCGATCGCGGCGACAGTCGGAATTCCAGCGCCCATCTGGAGGTAGGCCGCATCCGTCGCGCCGGGGAACGCATCCAGCCGCAGCTCGGCGCCGAGCACCTCTCGCGTGGCCGAGCGCACGGCCGCAACCACCGGCTCGCCCGGACCGATTTCGCACGCAGGCATCATCGTCAACCACTCCAGCTCCGCGTGCAGCGACGGGTTGTCGCGCATTTCGTCGTCGAGGAAAGACTGGACGTCGTCACGGAGGGTCTCCTCGGTCATTCCTGGCAGTGTCCGGATGTCGCAACCGAACTCCGCAGCGCCAGGACACACTCCGAAGTACACCCCGCCGCTGACGAGCACCCCGATATTGACGGTCGGCCCGGTGGGACACAGCGGGTGAGGCTCGTACCGAAGGCGACCGCGTAGGTCTCGGTCCATCGCAGTGATCAACCTGGCCATCTGGACGGTGGCGTTGATGCTGGGAAGCCGGTCCGAGATCGAGGAGTGCATCTGCGTTCCATGCACTTTGACCCGGAACAGCGCGACGCCGCGCGACACGAGATGGATCGACTCCCACTCGGCCAGCACACCACCAGGCTCGCCGATGATCGCTGCGTCGCCGTGCACCAGATCGTGCTCCACCAGCCATTTCGAGCCGAGGGTCGAACCCGCTTCCTCGTCTGCGGTGAGCACGAGCACGAGCGCGCCGGAAAACTCGATCGTCGCCAGCGCGGCGGCGGCGTAAACCATCGCAGCCACTGCGACCTTCATGTCTCCGGAACCGAGCCCGTACAGGTCTCCATCGATGATCACCGGGTCCCACGGATCGGTGCGCCATGCGGTGAGATCACCGGCAGGTTTGGTGTCGGTGTGACCAGAGAACAGCAGCGTCCGTCCGTGGTTCGATCCGTGCACGGTCGCCAACAGGTTCGGACGATCGGGTGACGCGCCGTGCTCCTCGATGTCGGAGATCCCGAGCTCTCTGAGCCGACGAGTGATGAGGTCGACGATCGCCCGCTCGTTGCCAGGAGGATTGGGTGACGGAGTCCGGATCAGGTCACGAGCGAATTCGAGGATGTCGTCGGCATGGACTTCGAGAAAGCGCAGGAGGATTGCGTCGCTGGCGCTGACGGGCGGAAACATCGCGGAGATCCTCGCACGGGTAACGTCACCGGCGAGATGACGGACCGCGCCACCGAACCCGATGACGTCAAGCGGGCCGGCCTCCGGCAGATGAAGCGGGTGGCGACCGGGCTGTTGCTCGCCGCCACGGTGCTGTTCGTCGTCACCCGGTTCTTCGAGGACGAGGGCAGCTGGGTCGGGTACGTCGAGGCCTTCGCCGAAGCGGCAATGGTCGGGGCGCTCGCCGATTGGTTCGCCGTCACCGCCCTGTTCCGCCACCCGCTGCGTCTGCCGATCCCGCACACGGCGATCATCGCCAAACGCAAGGACCAGATCGGCAAGAGCCTCGGCGAGTTCGTCCAGGGCGAGTTCCTCACCGCCGAAGTGATCAACGATCGCCTGCGCGGTTTCGGCGTCGCCCGCCGTCTCGGCGGATGGCTCGCCGAAGAGGACAACGCCGCCCGAGGAGCCGAAGCGCTCGGCGACGCGTTGCGCGCCGGGTTGGAGGTGCTCGACGACGCCGACGTGCAACGTTCGGTCGAGCAGCTGGTCGAACGGCGGGTGCGTGAGATCGACGTCGCTCCGCTGGTCGGCCGGGCGATGGAACTGGCGATCGAGGGCGGTCACCACCAACGGCTGCTCGAATCGACGATGGTCGCGGTGTCCAACTTCCTCGAGGACAACCGCTCGGTGTTGCGCGACAAGCTCGCCCGAGAGTCGCCGTGGTGGGTTCCCGAACCGGTCGACGACCGGGTGTTCGCCAAGATCGTCAACGGCGTGCAGTCGTTCATCGTCGAGGTCCGCCGTGACCCGGACCACGAGCTGCGCGGCATCCTCGACCGCCGCGTCCTCGATTTCGCCGGCCGGCTGCGCAACGATCCGGAGCTGCTCGCCAAGGGCGAGGCACTGATCGACGAAGCCCTCGCCCATCCCGACGTGCGTGCCTGGCTGGCCTCCCTGTGGGGTGAGCTGCGCACCGGGCTCGAACGGGCGAGCGCGGATGAGCACAGCGAGCTCCGGCTGCGGATGACCTCCGGGCTGCAGCGCTTCGGCAACCGACTCTGCGAGGACCCGGCGCTGACGGCGAAGCTCGACCGCTGGGTCGAGCAGGCCGTCGCCCACGTCGCCGAGCGCTACCGGGGTGAGGTCGCCGAGCTGATCTCGTCGACCGTCGAACGCTGGGACGCAGCGGCGACGAGCGACAAGCTCGAGCTCCAGGTCGGTCGCGACCTGCAGTTCATCCGGATCAACGGGACGCTCGTCGGCGGGCTCGCCGGGGTCCTGATCTTCTCGGTCGGCCAGCTGATCGGCTGAGGCCGAGTCAGTCGGTCGGGTTCTGGAGCAGCTCGAGCTCTTCGACGGTCATCAGCACCGACCGAGCTTTCGAGCCTTCCGACGGGCCGACGATGCCGCGTTGCTCGAGCAGGTCCATGATCCGTCCGGCGCGGGCGAAGCCGACCTTCAGCTTGCGCTGGAGCATCGAGGTCGAGCCGAGCTGGCTGCGCACGACGAGGTCCATCGCCTGACGCATCAGTGTCTCGTCGTCGTCATCGTCGCCCCCGCCGGAGGCGTAGCCACCCGCCGACGACCCTCCTGCCGGCCCCTCGTCTCCCTCGACCCCGCTGACGTAGGTCACCTCCGGCGCCTGGCGGCGCCAGTGGGCGACGACCTTGCGGACCTCTTCTTCGGAGACGAAGCAGCCCTGGATCCGCTGGGCGACGTTGGAGTTACCGGGCAGCAGGAGCATGTCGCCCTTGCCGATCAACTTCTCCGCCCCCGGCTGGTCGAGGATCACCCGGCTGTCGGTCTGGCTGGAGACGGCGAACGCCATCCGTGCCGGGATGTTCGCCTTGATCACGCCGGTGATCACGTTCACCGACGGCCGCTGGGTGGCGACGATCAGGTGGATCCCGACGGCGCGCGCCTTCTGGGCGATGCGCGTGATCGACTCCTCGACGTCGCGGGCGGCGACCATCATCAGGTCGTTGAGCTCGTCGACGACGACGACGATGTACGGCAGCCGCTCGAACGAGGCGGAGGCGACGGTGTCCTGCGATGCGCCCGGTTCGGGGACCAGCTCGCCGCGGTCGAACGCGGCGTTGTACCCGCCGATGTCGCGGAAGCCGACCTCGAACAGCAGGTCGTAACGACGCTCCATCTCTTTCACCGCCCACGACAGGGCGTTGGCGGCCTTCTTCGGATTGGTCACCGGCTGGGTCAGCAGGTGCGGCAGGCGGTTGTACTGACCCATCTCGACCTGCTTCGGGTCGATCAGGATCAGCCGCACCTGATCCGGCGTCGATCGCATCAGCAGCGAGGTGATGATGCAGTTCAACCCCGACGACTTGCCGGCGCCGGTCGCGCCGGCGATCAGCAGGTGGGGGGTCGTCGCCAGGTTGAGGAACACCGAGCGACCGGCGATGTCCTTGCCGATCGCCACGTCGAGCGGATGGGTGGCGGTCTTCGCCTCCGCCGACGACATGTTGTCGCCGAGGGCGACGAGCTGCCGGGTGTGGTTCGGTACCTCGATCCCGATCGCCCGCTTGCCGGGGATCGGCGCGAGGATCCGCACGTCGGTGGCAGCCATCGCATAGGCGATGTCGCGCTGGAGCGAGGTCACCTGCGCGACCTTGGCGACCTTGCCCTCGCTCGTCTCGCCGAGCTCCAGCTCGTAGCGGGTGACGGTCGGGCCGACCGCTTCGGTCACGTAACGGGTGACCACGCCGTGGGCGGCGAGGGCGTCGACCAGCTGCTGGCCGCGCGCCTTGACTGCCTTGAGGTCGACGGCGTGCGCTGCGGAGCGCTCGAGGAAGCTGTTCGGCGGGAGCTTCCACTGGCCCTTCTGCGCTGCCGGTCCGAGTTCGAGCTCCTGCTGGGTGACGGCGGTGGCGGCGAGGTCCGGGTCGTCGAACACCGCCGGGAACACCGGCGGAGGCAGGGCCTTCGCCTTCGACCTCGGCGGCGACTTCGGTGGCGGCGGGAGGGCGCCGTGGACGTCCTCGGCATCGGCGTCGTAGACCGCCGGCTGACCCAGCTCGCCGGAGCGTTCGCTCGACAGGGTGGACACCTCGCCGTAGGCCTTCAGCGCCGCCCGACCGACCGGTTTCGATGCCCCGCGGACGCCACGGGCCACGGCGCGCACGACGTCGCGTACCGAGGCGCGGACGAGCAGCATCACACCGACGGCGAGCACGAGCAGCATCACCACCACCGAGCCGGCGTCGGCGACCAACGAGCGCAGCGGTTCGGCGATCACCGCTCCGGCGAGGCCGCCCGCGTCCCCGAGCTCGTTCAGCTTGGCCACCAGCGGGCTCGGTCCACGGGCCAGATGCATCAGCCCGAGCAGGGCGACGGTCACCGCGCTCCACCCGATCACCAGCCGCGAACGGCGCTCGGCGACGTTCTCGCGGATCAGGGCGATGCCGATCGCCAGCGCGACGAGCGGGACGAAGAATCGGGCGAGGCCGATCGACCAGCCGAGCGCGTCGTCGACCGCGTCGCCGAGGATCCCTCCGGCACCGACCCAGACGGCGAGGGCGAGCAGAAGTGCGACCCCGATCAACCCGATCCCGGCGAACTCGTTCTCCCGCCCGTCCATCGCTCGGCGGGTCTCGGCGGCGACCTGCTGGGTACGGGTCGGGGTCGCATCGCTGCGACTGCTGCCCGCCGCCCGTGCTGCCGGCGAACGCGAGCCCGACCCCCGCTTGGGCGAACGCGACCGACCCCAGGTGGTTTCGTTCACCGGAGTGGATCCACCCGACCGCTGGCGGGAACTGCCGGGCGCGGGCGCAGGCGAGCCTGCTCGTCGGGCCATGGGAACAACGTACCAAGGGGAGCTGCCGGTAGCCGGGACACCCTCCCTGGTCAGGTCTCCATCACGACGGGGACGATCATCGGCCGCCGTCGGGTCCGCTCGCTGACGAACTTGCCGGCGGCACGCCGGACGTCGCGCTCGAGCTGGTCGACATCGCGCACGCCCTTGGCGAGCGCCGCCTCGACCGTCTCGGCGACCCGCTCGCAGGCCTCGTCGAGCAGATCCTCGGCCTCCGGCGTGTAGACCCAGCCACGGGTGATGATCTCCGGACCGGTGAGCACCCGTCCGGATTCGATGTCGACGGTGACGACGACGACCACGACGCCCTCCTCGGCGAGCACCCGTCGATCGCGCAGCACTCCCTGGCCGACGTCGCCGACGATCCCGTCGACGTAGAGGTACCCGGCAGGAACGCGCCCGACGCGCTGCAACCCGTCGTCGTTCAGCTCGAGCGCGTCTCCGTCCTCGCACTGGATCACGTGGTCGGCGGGCACGCCCATCAGCACCCCGAGGCGGGCGTTGGCCATCATGTGGCGGTACTCGCCGTGGATCGGCACGTACCACTGCGGACGGGCGATCGACAGGTAGGTCTTCAACTCGTCGGCCTGGGCATGGCCGGTGGCGTGGACGTCGGCGATACCCGAGTGGACGACTTCCGCCCCTGCCTTGAGCAGGCCGTCGATCACCCGGTTGACGTTCGTCTCGTTGCCGGGGATGGCATGGCTGGACAGGATCACGGTGTCCCGCTCGCCGACCTTGAGCCATTTGTTGTCGCCGTGGGCGAGCAACGCCAGCGCCGACATCGCTTCGCCCTGGGAACCGGTGGAGATCACGCAGACCTTCTCCGGCGGGTGACGATCGATCTCCTCGATGTCGATCAGCGAGGCGTCGGGGACGCGGAGCAGGCCGAGGTCGCGGGCCAGACGCACGTTCTTCTTCATCGACAGCCCGAGCGTGGCGACGACCCGTCCCTCACCGACCGCGGCGTTGATGATCTGCTGCACCCGGTGGATGTGGCTGGCGAAGCTGGCGGTGATGATCCGTCGCCCGCGGTGCTGGGCGAACAGCGAGTTGAGCACCCCGCCGACGGAGGTCTCCGACGGGGCGTGCCCGTGCTCCTCGGCATTGGTCGAGTCGGCCATCAGCAACCTGATGCCACCGGGGGAGGCGGCGAGCGCGCCGAGCCGGGTCAGGTCGGTTCGGCGGCCGTCGACCGGGGTCAGGTCGAGCTTGAAGTCCCCGGAGTGGAGCACGACCCCCTGGGGGGTGTGGAGCACGATCGCGTGGGCGTGCGGGACCGAGTGGGTCACGGCGAGGAACTCGACGTCGAACGGGCCGATCATCCGCCGTTCGCCGTCGGCGACCGGGATCAGCTCGGTCTTGCCGAGCAACCCGGCCTCCTCGATCCGGTTGCGGGCCAGCCCGAGGGTCAGCGGGCTGCCGTAGATCGGGAACGACAGCTCGCGCAGCAGGTACTGCAACGCGCCGACATGGTCCTCGTGACCGTGGGTGGCGACGACGGCGACGATCCGGTCGCCGTTTTCGCGCAGATAGGTGAAGTCGGGGAGGACGAGGTCGATGCCGTGCATGTCGGCGTCCGGGAACATCAGCCCGCAGTCGATCAGCAGCAGCTTGCCGCTGTGCTCGATGACCATGCAGTTGCGGCCGATCTCACCGAGACCGCCGAGGAAGGAGATGCGCACGGGTTCTGCCATGAGGGGCACCACCGTAACGGCGCGTGGGGTGTTCTGTCAGGGACGTTCGGGGAACGCGGCGCGCCACCGCTCGAGGTTGGCCCAGACCTCGCCCGCTCGCTGGTGCACCCAGTCCGGGGCCGGCCCCATCGGCAGCCGGGCGTCGCCGGCGTCGTGGCCGAGGTGACGGAGCATCGCCTTGGTCGGCAGCGGGTTCGGGGCGTCGTCGCCGGTCTCGAACGCGAAGCTCTCCAGCAGCCGGCTGTTGACCAGCCGGGCACCGTCGGTGTCGCCCTTGCTCCACAGGTCGAACAGCAGCTGATGATCCTGCGCCGTCCAGTGGGTGGCGACGCCGATCACGCCGACCGCTCCGACCGCGAGCAGCGCGAGCGTCAGACCGTCGTCGCCGCTGTAGACCTCGAACCCGGCCGGCGCGGACGCGATCAGCGCAGCCGTCTCCCCCGGGCTGCCCGCCGCGTCCTTGAGGGCGACGATGTTCGGCACCTCGCGAGCGAGCCCGAGCAGTGAGGCGGTGGCGATCTTGCGCCCGGTGCGGACCGGGATGTCGTAAACGACCACTGGCAACTCGCTCGCGCCGGCCACCGCCCGCAGGTGCGCGGCGATGCCGGCCTGCGACGGACGGTTGTAGTAGGGGCAGACGGCGAGGATCCCCGCCGCGCCGAGGGCGGCCGCCTCCTTCGTCATCTGCACCGAATGGGCGGTGTCGTTGGTCCCGGCCCCGGCGATCACCGGGACCGTCACCGCCTCGATCACCGCGGCGAACAGCGAGACGCGCTCGTCGTCGGTGAGCACCGGCGCCTCACCGGTCGTGCCGGCGATCACCAGACCGTCGTTGCCCTCCGATTGCAGCCAGCGTGCCAGCCGCTGGGCGGCGTCGAGGTCGAGCCGGCCCTCCGCGTCGAACGGGGTGACCATCGCGGTCAGTACTCGGCCGAATCGTGCCATCGGATGTGGATCCCTTCGCTGCCCGGCGGACGCCGCCACAGAGATGATGCTGCCCGATCGACGGCGCCGGCGATTCCCGCATAATCCTTCCACTCCGCCCCTCGTTGGGCAGGGACGTTCCGCCGCCGGTGGCGACGATCAGCTCGCCAGCCGTCCCCAGATCAGGATCCGGCGGAAGGCGTAGAAGTACGGCTGATGCTCGCCGAGCACCGCCACCAGCCGAGCCGCGTAGCGGCTGAGGAACTGCTCGTAGAGCTCCGCCGGGAGCACCTGCTGGAACCGGGTCAGGCTGGTTCCACGCACCCAGTCGACCACCGACGCCGAGCGCTCCAGCAGGTGCGGGATAGACGCGCAGGGCGACGTGCTGGTCGGCGTAGCCGAGCGTGTGGAGCAGCTCGGCATAGCTCTCCGGGCTCTGGACGTTGTTCGCCACCGGGTCGGGCGGTGGCCCGTCGGGGAAGGCGGAGGCGAATGGCTCCTCGGCAGCGAGCTCGCCGGCGACGACGTGGGAGGGGTGCCCGGCGTTGGCCGGTAGCTGCACCGCCAGCTGTCCTCCGGGACGGAGCGCAGCGGTCCACCGGGCGAGGACGGCGGGGTGATCGCCGACCCACTGCAGCGAGGCGTTGGCCAGCACCAGGTCGTGGTCGGCATCCGACGTCCAGCTCGCCAGGTCACCTCGGACGAAGCGGACATTGGCACGGCGGTGCGCGTCGGCGGCGGCGAGCATCGCCGGGGAGTTGTCCAGCCCGACCAGCTCACCGATCGCCAGTTGCTCGGCGGCGAGCACGCTCAGCTCCCCGGTGCCGCATCCGAGATCGACCGCCCGCTGCAGCTTCGCCGGGGTCACGAGCGCGAGAAGTTCGTGGAACGGCAGCGCGCGCTCGTCGCGGAAACGCTGGTACACGGCGGGGTCCCACGAGTCGCTCATGACTTGTATTCTACTTGTATTCAGCTGTCCGGCAAGACGGCGAATTGTGTCGTCTACGCTCCGCCGGACAGCTCGACCGATGTGGAGGCCTCGTGAGCGTGGTTGGGTTGACCGACAACGGGTCGGCGAACGCAGCCGACCCGGTGATCGTCCTCGATGCGGTGCGCAAGGAGTTCGGCTACTACGTCGCCGTCGAGCACGCCGACTTCGCGATCGCCCGAGGCGAGTTCTTCTCGCTGCTCGGCCCGTCGGGCTGCGGCAAGACGACGCTGCTGAAGATGATCGCCGGCTTCGAGCAGCCGACGAGCGGTGCGGTGCTGCTCGAGGGCGACGACGTGTCGTCGGTGCCGCCGTACAAGCGCAACGTCAACACGGTCTTCCAGCAGTACGCGCTGTTCCCCCACATGTCGATCGTCGACAACGTGGCGTTCGGCCTGCGGTCGAAGAAGGTGCCCGCCGCCGAGGCCCGCACAGCGGGCGCATGGAGATGCTCGACATCGTCAAGCTCGGCGAGTTCGCCAACCGCCGCCCGGACCAGCTCTCCGGCGGCCAGCAGCAGCGCGTCGCGCTCGCCCGGGCGCTGGTCAACCTGCCGGGCGCGCTGCTGCTCGACGAGCCGCTCGCCGCCCTCGACCTCAAGCTCCGCGAGGCGATGCAGCTCGAGCTCAAGCGGATCCAGCGCGACGTCGGCATCACGTTCGTGTTCGTCACCCACGACCAGGGCGAGGCGCTCACGATGAGCGACCGCATCGCGGTGATGAGCCGGGGCCGGGTCGAGCAGATCGGCACGCCCGACGGAGATCTACGACCAGCCGGCGAGCATCTTCGTGGCCGGCTTCATCGGCTCGGCCAACCTGCTGCCCGGCCGAGGTCAGCGCCGGCTCGCCGTCGCCGGTCGCCGAGCTCGATCTGGCCATGGGCTCGACGATCGACGTCGCCGTCGGCCGGCGACGCTCGCGCCGGCGACCGACGTCACCGTGATGCTCCGCCCCGAGCGGCTCGACGCCGCACGAGCGGCGAGCCGCTCCACGGCCGCTCCGTCGTCGGCGACGATCAAGGAGGTCATCTACCAGGGCTCCGAGATCCGTCTGATCGTCGACCTCGACGACCGACACCGAGATCATCGTCGTCGATCGACCCCGACGACAGCCACCGAGCTGACGCGGCCGGGCAACCTCGTCACCCTGACGTGGGCGCCCGAGCGCGCCGTTCGTGCTGCCGGGCCGCACCGCGATCGTCGGTGCCACCAGCACCGACTTCGACGAGGTCGAGGCGACGATGGCGGGCAGGCGCTCGACGCCGACGGCGACGTACGCCCGATGACGGCAGGCCGCCCGACGACAGCCGGCACGATGTCAACCGGCCGGCGCGTTCCTGATCGGCGGCGGCGTCGTCGGCCGCCGGCGCGGTCGGCGCGGTCGCTCCTGTCGAGCGTCGGCGGCAGCGACGGCGGCGCCGGTCCGACCGTCGTCACCGGCGACGAGCGGCGGCGCCGGCGGCGGCATCGGGCAGGGCGCCGACGCAGCTCAACATCATCAACTGGACCGAGTACATCGACGTCGACCGAGGACGGCGAGACGGGCACCGATCGACCGGTTCCAGCGACGAGACCGGGCATCTCGGTCAACTACTCCGAGACCTGGAACGACAACAACGAGGCCTACGGCAAGGAGTTCGTCGCCTACCTCGAGGCCGGCAACCCCACGCCGTGGGACATCGCCGTGCCGACGTACTGGATGGCCGCCCGGCTCAAGGCGCAAGGGCTGGCTGGCACCGCTCCCGTTCAACCTCATCCCGAACTACGAGAACCTCGAGCCCGCAGTACCTCAACCTCGCCTGGGACCCGGGCGCGCAAGTTCAACCTGCCGTGGCAGGCCGGCTTCACCGGGTTCGCCTACAACATCGCCGAGACCGGTCGGGAGCTGCAGAGCATCAACGAACTGTTCGACCCGGAGTTCGCCGGCAAGATCGGCTTCTTCACCGAGATGCGCGACACCCTCGGGCTGGTGATGCTCGGCCAGGGCAACGACCCGGCGAACCCCACCGAGGACACGATCAACGCAGGCGCTCGACACGATCGAGCAGGCCAAGAACGACGGCCAGATCCGCCGCTTCACCGGCAACGACTACCTCCAGGACATCGAGAACGGGAACTTCGCCGCCTGCATCGCGTGGTCCGGCGACATCGCCCAGTCGTCGAACCCCGACGTGCGGTTCGTCTTCCCCGAGGAGGGGGCGATGTCGTGGTTCGACACGATGGTGATCCCGATCGGGCGCGCCCAACGGCGTCGCCGCGGCGAAGTTCATGAACTTCGTCTACGACCCGGTCAACGCGGCCAAGATCACCGCCTACGTGCAGTTCGTCTCGCCGGTGGCGCGGCGTGCGGGAGGAGCTCGATCGAAGCTCGGCGGCGACGCCGCCGCGCTCGCCGAGAGCCCGTTGCTGTTCCCCGACGACGAGAGAAGGCCCGCATGTACGTCTTCGCCGACATGTCCGAGGACCTCGACACAGCGGATCACCGACCGCTTCGTCACGATCACCGGCGGCTGAGCGATGGCCACGGACGACTCCGACGACCGGACGCTGCGCACGGCCAAGTGGACGCCGTACCTGCTGTCGCCGCCCGGGCTGCTCGTGTCATCTACCTGTTCTTCCTCGTCCCGCTGGTCACGCTGCTCAAGATCGCGCTGTCGGAGCGGGTCGAGCGCGGGCAGCAGCAAGGTCGACTTCGACTGGGAGTGGGGCAACTTCTCGAAGGCCTTCACCGACTTCGGCGACCAGCTCTGGCGGGCGCTTCGTCTACGCCGGCGATCGCCACCGTGCTCTGCGTCCTGCTCGCCTACCCGCTCGCCTACTTCATCGCCTTCAAGGCCGGGACGTGGCGCGAACCTGCTGCTCGGGCTGGTGATGGTGCCGTTCTTCACCAGCTTCCTGCTGCGCACGATCGCCTGGCAGTCGCTGTTCGCCGACAACGGCCCGATGCTCGGGGTGGCCGAGTCGCTCCACCTCGATCGGGCGTGCTCGACTTCCTGCAGCATCACCACCGACGGCAAGATCATGAACACGCCGACGGCGGTGATCGGCGGGCTCGACCTACAACTTCCTGCCGTTCGCGCTGCTGCCGATCTACGTCAGCCTGGAGAAGATCCCGACCAGCCTGATCGACGCCGCCAGCGACCTCTACTCGCCGCTTCGGCAGCACGTTCCGCAGGGTGATCCTCCCGCTGTCGCTGCCCGGGCGTGTTCGCCGGCACGCTGCTCACGTTCATCCCCGCGTCGGGCGACTTCATCAACGCCCACCTGCTCGGCAACGCCGAACAAGCCGGTGATCGGCGGCGTGATCCAGGCCCGCTTCCTCCAGGCCGGCGACTATCCCGACGGCGGCGGCGATCAGCTTCGTGCTGATGGCGATCATCACCGCCGTGGTGCTCGCTCTACGCCCGGTTCCTCGGAACGGACGACCTCGTATGACGCCGAGCGCGCGTTCGAGCCGGGCGACCGGTGGTCGCTGTGGATCGTCGTCCGATCGGCGGTGTTCGTCTACCTGTTCATCCCGCTCGATCACGATCGCGGTGTTCACGTTCAACGAGCCCGACCAGCGAAGTTCAACACGCACGTGGGAGGGCTTCACCTTCGACAACTGGCTGCACCCGTTCTCCGAGAAGGCGTTCACCGACGCCCTGATCGAGAGCCTCAAGGTCGCCGCGGTCGCCTGCACGCTGGCCACGATCCTCGGCAGCCTGATCGCGCTCGCCCTCGGCCGCTACCGGATGCGCGGCAGCGGCGCCGATCAACCTGCTGCTGGTGCTCCCGCTCACGACGCCCGAGATCGTCATGGGCGCCTCGCTGTTCACGCTGTTCTTCAACCAGGGCGTCGACGCGGGGGTTCTGGACGATCGTCATCGCCCACACGCTGTTCTGCCTCAGCTTCGTGGCCATGACGGTCAAGGCCCGGATCGCGGGGCATGGACTGGACGCTCGAGGACGCGGCGATGGACCTCGGGTCGCCGCCGCTCGCGCACGTTCTGGAAGATCACGTTCCCGCGGATCCTCCCGGGCGTCGTCGGCCGCCTTCCTGCTGTCGCTGGCGCTGTCGATCGACGACTACATCATCACGTCGTTCGTGGCCGGCCCGACGGTGACGTTCCCCCGGCGGGTGTTCGACTCGGCCCGCATCGCCCTGCCGCCGCAGGTCCACGTGCTGGCGACGATGATCATGCTCGTCGCCATCGCCATCATCGTCACCGGCACGATCGCCGGCAACCGCCGGGCGTCGCGCGACGGCGGCTGAGCGACCCGACAGGTTGGCGCGGTGGCAATCCGGCCGTGCTTCGGCGGGATGGGACCCCAATCGGGGCGCTGATCCGCTGCGCTTCGGCTTGCGACCGACGGTGCCGTCGACCCCTGTCTCTACGCTGCCCGCACGTTCTGAGCGAACGTCCGTTCGGACACCGCCATCCGACGCGCACAGTCCAACCAACCCGAGACTGATGAGTGTGAGATTGGAAGCGGAGAGAGGAGCTACAGGGTTGCCTCGGACTGCAGCCGTCGTTCGTCGTCGTCTCTGCGTTCGAGGAAAAACGCCCCCATCGTCCCGGCCAGGGCGGCGAAGACGACGACAGAGTAGGCGATGACCGCAATCTGCACGACCCGCAGTGCGGAGTGCTCGGGGAAGAAGGGTTCGCCGGCGATGGTCGCGAGGGCAGCATCATCGAGGGCCGCCCCGTAGGAGTCGTAATCGCCGAACTCGAAGAGAAGCTGGCTGGTGGCAAGGATGACAACGGTCGTCACCACACCCAGCGCGCCGAGACGACTGGACAACTTTCGCCCCGCTGTGCGACTCGACCGGACCGCCGAGCTCAGCACTCGACCCATCCGCGCCGCCCGTAGCGCGCGGAGCGCCCGCACGAAGCGCAGCGCTGGGACAGCGAGGAAGATCAGCTGCCACCAGTTCCGCTTCAGGAACTTCGATGTCGAGGGCGCGATCACGAGCCGCAGAACGAACTCGCCGACAAAGAGTGCCCACAGCACCCAGCTCGTTATGGAGAAGACGGTACCGACGATGCCTTTCGGGTTGGAGATCGTCTCAGCGAGAACGAGCAGGAGAAAGATGACACCTGCGGCGGTGACGGGCACGTCCAAACGGTGCGGCGATGCGCTCGGCCAGCTCCTCACGCTCGCCGCTGCTTCGACCTCGGACCGGACGAAGATCTACGCCGCCGTCGGCCGACCCCGATCCGACGACTTCGTCTGCTGCCACTCGGACAGCATCGCCCGTTCAGCTGCGCGATATGCACCAGCATCGGAAATCTCGAGCCTGCGGCGAGGCCGCACCTCGATGAGGCTTGTTTCACGCTGAAGTCCGCTGATGTGCTCCGTCGAGCAGGGCGACCAGGAACCGGCATTGCGATTACGCCTGCGCACTCAAATGTTGCAGCCTCCAGCCGGCGATTTGGGACGCGTCGGCTGCGGCAGAATTTGGCATGGTGCATATGTGAGCCGTTCCGATCTTCGCCTGCGCCCGGTTCGACTGTCGGACGAGGAACACGTCAGATCTGCCCATCGGGAACTCGAGCCGCGAGGACTTCGATTTCGCCATCGGCCTCCGGCCGGACAACTCGTGGCCGAAATACGTCCAGCAGCTGGATCTCGCGCGACGTGCGACGCAGCTTCCTGAGCCGTGGGTGCCAGCGACGTTCCTGCTTGCGTTCGTCGGGGACGACTTGGTCGGGAGGACATCGATCCGTCACCGGCTGAACGACTTCTTACTCGCAACAGGTGGCCACATCGGCTACGCCGTGCTCCCGAGGTTTCGCCGGCGAGGGTTCGCCACTGAGATCCTCACCCAGAGCGTCGTCGTCGCACGGTCGTACGACGTCGGCCGGGTGCTCGTGACGTGTGACGAAGACAACGACGCGTCAACGCGCGTGATCATTCGATGTGGTGGGGTGCTCGAGAACATCGTGGAGAACCCAGAGGGCGGTTCACGAAAGCGGCGTTTCTGGATCGATTGATGGCTTGATCGAAAGAGCAACTGCTGACCCGGCCGGGAAGTCCTAGGGTTTGGTCGGGTCCGGGAGTGACTTCGCCGAAGAACCGGTGTCAGGGATGTGAGCCGGTCACGCAGGCTGCGTCGTCGTTCCCACTGTCCTCCCGGGCCTCAACGGCGGGCGGGGCGTTCGCCATAGAAGCGCTGCTTGGGCCCGGCCGTCAGTGGATCTTCTTTGTCAAGGCGAAACGAAGCACCCGCAAGCTCGCACGACAGGTCGATCGGCGTCGACAACACCGCCGTCACCCCCAAGTTGGCCTCACTCGAGGCACGGCATTCGCCCCCCGCAGCACCTCGACCCGATGCGGAGCGCCGACAGGCCGAGGCGGGCGCTGCCAACGCAAGGTCGAGTCACCCGGCCAACGCTGCTACCAACACAGGTAGCCACGCTCCCGGCGGTAGAGGACGCTGCGTCGACTGACCTGTCCGTACTTCGGGGACGCTGGCGGGTGATCTTCAGCCGTGGGTGCTGGCGACCGCGATTCCGAGGGCAACAGCGGCGGAGGCGAGATCGGCGTCGCCCGTCACCAGCACGAGGTCGCCGTCGGCAACGGCGTTGACAGCGGCTAGATGGACGGCGTCGTAGCCTCGGAGTCCGTGCTCCTGCGCGAGATTTCCTGCGGCAGCTGCGAGCTGGGCGGTGACCTCGATGTGGTCGACCTCGGACATGATCGAGTCGAGTTCGGCGACGGCGGAGACGAGCTGAGCACGCGTGATACGTCCCATGCGCTCGGCCCTGGCCAGCGCGGCTCGGGCCTCGGGATACAGCAGGCGAACGCTCACCACCCGCGACGACTCGTTCCACACGCGGTTACAGCGTTCGGTGGACGGTTCGTTGATGATCAGCGGTACGACCGCGGAGGTGTCGAAGTAGGCGATCACTGGCGCTGTTCGGCGACCAGATCGCTCACGGTTCCCTTGGCCGAGATGCCTCGCCCGGAGCGGGGTCGCTTGGGAACGCGACCGGCGGTGACGAGTCCTTCGGCGATGAGTCGGTCCAGCGGGCGGGGCCGATCGAGCGGCACGAGACGCGCCACCGCCTTGCCGTGGTCGGTGACGGTCACCTCTTGGCCGTCGCGAACCGCGTCGAGATAGCGGCTGAGGTGGTCGCGTAGCTCTCGGACTCCTGCTTCCATGCGAGCAGTATGGCGCTTTCCTGAGCACAGATCTAGCCACATCATGACCGTGCATGGCCACGCTCCGACTGTCGCCTACCACGCGGGCGATATCCCGTTCTCGTGGAGGCCGTTGTTCAGCTGCCGCTGACGACGGTGCGGACCCAGCCGGCGAGGTGGGGGTCGGGTTGTTCGTCGGGGAATGCGGCGTAGAACGCGGTGACGGCTTCGTTGGGGGTGGTGAATCGGGTGGCGGGCCACAGGGCACGCAGGTCGAGAGCGTCGTTCGGGCTTCTGCCGCCAGCGGAGATCTCATGAGCACGACGATGTCGGGCGGTGGAGCCAGGACACTCAGACCGCCGGTATCGAGGACCAGGTCGCACGTGGAGGGGTCGAACGTGACGGGCCGCCACGGCCGGGCGCGGTCATTGAGCCAGTCGGGCTCGAGCCCATGCCGCCCGGCGACGGTGGCCACGGCGGCACGGAGCTCGTCGTCGAGTTCGTAGATGGTGTCGACATCGGTGGTCGAGGCGCGGACACCGCGGTAGGCGACGTAGGCGCCGCCGACCACGATGATGCTTCGGACCAGCCCGCGTCGTTCGAGCTCGGCACCGACCTCGACGAGATACGCCTCGATCTCACTCCAGCCGAGCGGCCGCCCAACACCGGTCACGACCGTCTCCGTTGCAGGGCGGAGGCTCGGAGCCACACGTTGTACCGAGCCACCGACGGAGGTGTCTCGGCGATGGTCTGACGGATCATTCGGGGGGTGCCGTCGGGATGCCACGGTTTGGCGAGTGGTGGGGTCTGACGGGCCCATGCAGGGGCGCGCACGCCGGCCTGCTCGGCGAGGAACGCGGCGACGGCAGCCAGGATCGTCCGAGCAGTCGTGCCGACAGTCAGCGGTGGTTCGGCACCGATCAGAAGTCGGACCGTGGAGGGATCGCGCTCCGCGAGGTCGGCGACCGAGCGAAGCATCGTCCAATCGAGTTCGTCGCCGCAGGTGGCCGCCTCGGCCAACGTGGGGATCGAGGGCTCCGGCTCGGGCAGACGGAACCCGGCGGCGTCCAAGAGCCGTACCACCGTCGAATAGGCTGGGTCGGCGTCGCCGAGCTCGATGCGGGCGATCGTCGACTGCTCGACGCCGGCGCGCTTGGCGAGGGCGCGTTGGCTGAGGCCGCGCTGCTCGCGAGCATTCCTGATCAGCTCGGCCGTGTCGGTCACATTGATAGCGTACACGCATCACTTCCGCGTGGGGTCGCCGCCCACCGATCGTCCCTATCCACGCGGGCAATATCCCATCACGAGCGCGCTCAAGGGCGACTAGTTCGCGCCGGAGTATCTCGCCGGCCACCGCCCGGTGGAACCGTTTGCGTGTGCGAGTAGCGCCCGCGCCCAACAGCCGCAGTGCGGGCAATCTCGGGTTGACCGAGTTGTCGCCTGGCGACATATACCACCTACCTCATCGGGGCCGCACTTTGGCGGATTCTTACCGTGCTCGACCGAATTCCCGAGCCGACGGCATGCGTGATCGACGCGAGCCGTGTGCCCTATACGGTGACGGCGCTCGCCGAAATTCTCCAGCTGTGCTCACGCTTGATCTTGTAGGCCCCGATCAAACGCTCACACCGACCCGCATCGTGTTGACCGGACCAGGTGGCGGCACATTCGACATCGCTGCCATCCAGGGTCGGCTCCACGGTGGTCGACAACTGTCGCCTCGTTGCGCGGCGGGTTGCTCCTGACGATCTCAACTGCACGATCGACGGCGATCCAGAACTCGCCCGTGCGCTGCTGACCGGCGCCGCTGCGTTCGCCGCATGCAACTACTCGGCTCCTCGGCAGCAGCCGTCGAGCGACCCACCGATCGCGACTCAGCCGTTCCAGGCGCCACCGTCTGGAACGGCGAGTTCGCGGAACCGCGTCAGCTTGCCGTCGCGAAAGTTCATGATGTGCACCGTCGGTCCCGCTGCGGTCTGCCTGCCGGTGGCCTTGACCGTGTAGCCGATGTCGAGGACGGTCACGACCGTCTCGTCGTCGGCGATCATGGTCTCGATGTCGAAGTGATCCATGTCGACCTGGGCGAGGACCGCGCCGAGATGCTCGAAACCCTCCGCTCCCGAAAACGTGCCGCCGAACGGGTTGTCTTCATAGTTCGTGTACTCGAAGTCGTCGGCGAGTATGGATAACAGCGGCTCAAGGTCGTCGCGCTGGAAGCCCTCGTAGGCGGCCTGGACAGCCTTCAGGTTGTCGTTGGCGCTCATTGCAGTCCTTTCAGAAGTGGTGGGGTTCGAGCCGTGCGGCTCGTCCGTACTGGGTTCGCAACTGCGGTCGCTGTCGGATCACCTCGCGAGCAAGAGCTGGGCTCGGTCAGTGCCTCAACTCGCGGTTACTGCGCTGGCCGCACGGTCGAGGTGCGCGAACATGCTGCAGCCGTGCCAGGTCAAACAGGCCGTCCGAGCCACGACGGACCGTACGGTTGCGACCGCGCAAAGACAGGCGACCAGCGCCCGCAACGAGCCGCACGCTTCGACGAGTGCTCGAAAATTCGCGAGCACGCTGTAACCGGCGATATGCAGGTGATCGGCGCTCGATAACGGTCGTTTCCATACCCGCGCAGAACAGCCGAGTTCGTTGCGGTCCAGCGCATGGGTGCGTGACTCGTAGTCGACTTTGGGGCGGCGGATGTTGGCTGCCGGGTTGCGGTCGCTGAGTCCTTCGACGTGGCAGTACCGGTAGAAGCTGCACAACGTCGACAGCCGGCGAGCGACGGTCGAACGCATCTTGCCACCGTACGCGTCGAGCGGTGAGCCTCGTCAGCCCGCGAAGACCTCGACCTGACAGCGCAGTCCGGCGGCGCGAGTCAGTCGAACGTCCGCCGTGAGCAGTGGACAAGACAGTCCTTCGGCAAGAGCGACGTACGTCGCGTCGTAGGGCGTCACGTTCCCGCGGAGTTCGTAGGCGCGGATCATCAACGGAGCTACGGGGTACCTGGCGAGCGGCAGATCGATCAGATCGACGACCGCCGTCTTGAATCTCCGGGCGGTCATCGTCCCGGCGAGCCAGCGCTTGCGGAGCACCGACACGACCTCGACATCGACGAGATCCGGAGCAGACGCCGCCTCCGCCGCCGCCACCCGGGCCCTCGCAGCGCGGCCCGTCTGGCCGTCGTCGCCGACGACGTTGGCCAGCACAGACGCGTCGATGACGATCATCGGTCGCCGCGGACCTCGTCGAGGTCGGACACCGCTTCCTCCAGACCGACCCTTCCACCTGTGCGCCGACCGATGCGGGCAAGGACCTCTGTCATCGTCGGCGTGCGGGCGAGCCGCGTGAGTTCGGTCACCAAGTACTGCTGCAGCGACTGGCCCGCCGCCTCGGCGCGACGCTGCAGGTCGGCATGGACATCGTCGGGAAGGTCGCGCACGAGAACACTCGGCATGCTTGCATTATGATAGCGGCGACCGTCCCCGTTCGCCAGCTCCGGGACCATCTCTGACTCTTGCTCCGAGCCCTCGCACGGGTCGCCGCCGGATAGCCTGACGACCGGGAATCGATGATTCCACCGACGAGGTGCGCGCCGTACCGGGCCATGCAAAGACGGGCGCAGGAGATGTCATGTCCTGGCTCATTCTCGTCGTTGCCGGATTGTTCGAGGTCGCCTGGGCTTCATTGCTCGGCGAAACCAAAGGCTTCACTCGCCCTGTTCCGACCGTCATGTTCCTGCTGACGCTCGCTGCCAGCATGTTCCTGCTGCATGTTGCTACCCGCACTATCCCCATCGGCACCGGCTATGCCGTGTGGGTCGGCATCGGTGCTGTTGGCGCGTTTCTCGTGGCTGTTCTCATCCGTGGTCAGGCCACGAGCACGGGCCAAGTCTTGGCGATTGCCGCGCTTGTGTTGTCGATCATTGCCGTCAAGCTCACAGCGACCCACTGACGGTCCCGGCCAGATGGCGCCGATTGCCGGGTCGCCGCCGGCCGATCGTCCCTATCACGCGGTCTCGGTGGTGAGGCGCGGCGGATCGCTCCACAGATCTCGCCGCTCGGCGCGTCTGCCCAGGTGAACGCCGCGTCCGTCGACCAGTCAGACGATCTGTGGAGCGATCCGCCGGCCCAACTGCGGGGGCTCGAACCGCTGCGAGGTCAGGCGGCGCCGGGAACGGGAGCCTCTTCGCCGAGTTCGAACTTGACGTACTCGGCGCCGGTGTCCTCCCAGTCCTCGAACTGGATCACACCCATCTCCTCGAACTTGTGCCGCAGCCACTTGTCGTTGCGGTCGAGCAGGCCGAGCTTCTTGCAGTTGGGGACGATCTTGGAAAACAGCATCCCCTGGAACTGGGCCCGGGTCGGATCGGCGAGGACCAGCGGGAGGATGTCGCGCGGGTTGATCCCCATCCGGTCCCAGACCTCTTGCGACAGGAACCGGTCGCGCATCCGCACCGCGGCCTCGAAGGCGAACTCCTGCCGATCGAGCATCTCGGCGTCGGTCATCTGGTCGTAGACCTCTTTGAGTGAGAGCACGCCGAAGGCGACGTGGCGGGCTTCGTCGCTCATCACGTAGCGGAGCAGCTGCTTGAGCAGCGGCTCGGTCGTCAGCTGGTGCTGGAAGCCGAACGCGGCGAGGGCGAGGCCCTCGACCATCACCTGCATCCCGAGATAGGTCATGTCCCACCGGCTGTCGTTGACGATGTCGTCGAGCAGCAGCTTGAGATGGGCATTGATCGGATAGTGACCGGAGAGCTTCTCGTCGAGGTAGCGGGCGAACACCTCGACGTGGCGGGCTTCGTCGACGACCTGGGTCGAGGCGTAGAGCTTGGCGTCGTACCAGGGAACGGTCTCGGTCACCTTCGCCGTGCACAGCAGTGCACCCTGCTCACCGTGGAGGAACTGCGACAACAACCAGTTCTGGTTCTGGACGCCGAACTCGAGCCACTCCTTGTCGCCCCACTTCTCCACCGGCGTGCCGACGTAGACGTCGGGGCTCATCCCGACCCCGATCTGGGCCTGGATCTCGGTGACGACCTTTTCCTGGTCGACCTCGGTCTCCCACGGCAGATCGGTCGTCGCGTTCCACTGACCGACCTTGGCCTTCTCGTACAGCTTGCGCAGTTGCGGCCGGGCGAGGGAGTAGTCCCAGGTGAAGATCGCCGGACAGCTGTCGACCACGGCGTGGGAGACCTCGTCGACGTCGTGGTTGACGATCGACAGGATCGCGTCGATGTCGTCGATCTCGGCGCGGCCGATCAGGTCTTCGTTGATGGACATCGGATTACCTCACAGTGGTGACGAGTGTCGGCAGGACATAGGTACGGACGAACTCCCGGGCGACCGGCTCGAGTCTGAGGTCGAGCAGCTCCGAGGGAGCGAAGAACTGGGAGATGACGAGCCGCACGAGGACTTCGACCACCCGCGCTGCGGCGGCCCGGTCGTCGACGTACGGATGGAGCAGCGGCGTGAGGAACACACAGGCGACACGGATGATCCGCGGCATCATGTCGATGCTCAGGTCGCCGACCAGTTCGCCGGGAGCGGCGGCCATCATCAGCGCCAGGTGCTGATCGGCGTGGAGGTCGGCGAGCGAGCAGACGACCGCGCGGGTGAGCAGTTCCTCGAGGTCGTCGACCCCGTCGAGATGGGTCTCCAGCCGGTCGAAGAACTCCTCCAACTCGAGCACCCGCAAAGCTTCGAACAAGACGTCCTTGCCGCCGGGGAACAGGCGGTAGAGGGTCGCTCGGGAGACACCGGCCTCGGCTGCGATGTCGTCGACGTTGACCTTGGCGATGCCCCACCGCTCGCAGCAGCGCTTGGCCGCTTCGAGCACTCGCCGTTCTGCGTCGGTGACCCCCATCCCCTGAGACACTAAGACGACATCCGTCTCAGTGTCAAGGGTCTCAGCTGCGGTGCGCCCGTTGGTACCGTTCTCGATTCGTGAACAACCTGGGGAGGAACCCGATGCGACGAATGACGATCGGCGTGATGGCGGTGGCGGCAACGCTGCTCGTCGCCGGCTGTGGCAGCGACGACGACGGCGACAGTTCGTCGGCGACGACGGCAGCCGGCGCAGCGGAGACGGTTGCGGCTGGGGGTGACGACGATGCCGGAACGGCCGACGCAGCGAGCTGCGCCGAAGGCAACACGCTCGAGTCCGGCGTGCTGACGGTCGCCACCGGGGAGCCCGCCTTCCCGCCGTACGTGATCGACGACGACCCGACCAGCGGCGAAGGGTTCGAATCGGCGGTCGCCTACGCCGTCGCCGAACAGCTCGGGTTCGGAGCCGACGCGGTCACCTGGGTCCGCACCGGGTTCGACGAGGCGATCCAACCCGGGCCGAAGAGCTTCGACCTCAACCTCCAGCAGTACTCGATCACGCCCGAGCGGGCCGAGGTGGTCGGGTTCTCCGATCCCTACTACACCAGCACCGCAGGCGGTCCTCGGCTACGCCGACTCACCGGCGGCGACCGTCGACAATGTCGAGGGCTTCGCCGAGGTCAAGCTCGGCGCAGCGACCGGGACGACCAGCCTCGACTACATCACCAACGTGATCAAGCCGACCACCGAGCCGTTCGTGTTCAACGACAACGCGGCAGCGAAGGCGGCGCTCGACGCCAAGCAGATCGACGCGATCGTCACCGACCTGCCGACGGCGCTGTACATCACCGGGGTGGAGATCGAGGGCACGTCGGTGTACGGCCAGTTCCCGATCGACGAAGCCACCGGCGGCGACCAGTTCGGGATCCTGATGGAGAAGGACAGCCCGTTGATCGCCTGTGTCAACGTCGCCCTCGGCGAACTGACCGACAACGGTGAGTTGGAGGCGATCACCGCCGAATGGATGGCGGCGTACACCGAAGCCCCGGTGATCGGCTTCGGGTGACCCGACGAGCGGAGTTCGAGCGCCGGCAACGCCGGCGCTCGACGCTCATCGCCACGACCTCGACGGTCGTGGTCGTCGCCGTCCTCGCCCTGCTCGTCCCGCGCAGCCCCGGGTGGGACAAGGTCCGCGCCCAGTTCTTCGACGCCGACAAGTTCGGCGAGGTCCTGCCCAAGATGATCGGGCCGTTCTGGCTCGACGTGCGGATCTTCCTCGTCTGCTCGGTGGCGATCGTCGTCGTCGGGCTGGCGGTGGCGATGGCCCGCAACGTCCGCTCGCCGGCGCTGTACCCGCTGCGATTGTTCGCCACGCTCTACACCGACATCGTCCGTGGGGTCCCGGTGCTGCTGTGGATCACGATGATCGGCTTCGGCGTTCCGGGTCTGCTGCAGACCCGCGCCTGGTACGGCAAGGTGATCATCTGGGGCTCGGCGGCGCTGATCATGACCTACTCCGCCTACGTCGCCGAGGTGTTCCGGGCAGGGATCGAATCGGTCCACGAGTCGCAGCGGGCCGCCTCGCGATCGCTCGGGTTGAGCGTGCGCAGACGATGCGCCACGTCGTGCTCCCCCAAGCGATCCGAAGGGTCGTCCCGCCGCTGATGAACGACTTCGTCAGCCTCCAGAAAGACGTCGCCCTGATCAGCATCCTCGGCCCGGTCGAGGTGCTCCGGCGGGCGAACATCGAGACCGCCCGCTCGTTCAACTACACGCCCTACGTCGCCGCCGCGGCGCTGTTCCTGTGCGTCTCGATCCCGCTCACCCGGCTGACCGATCACCTCCTCGCCCGGAGCGCCGGCGGATGTTCGGGACGGCCGTGCGATGAGCGGCCCGGCGATGAAACTGCAGATCGACGCCGTCGACAAGTCGTTCGACGACCGGCCGGTACTCCGGGCGGTGACCCTCGACGTGCGCCAGTCGGAGGTGATCTGCCTGATCGGCGCGAGCGGCTCGGGCAAGTCGACCCTGCTGCGGTGCATCAACCTGCTCGAACCGGTCGACGACGGCCGGATCCTGCTCGACGGGGTCGACATCGCCGAGCCTGGACTCGACCCCAATCCGATCCGCCGGCGGATCGGGATGGTGTTCCAGAGCTTCAACCTGTTCCCCCACCTCAACGTGCTCGACAACGTCACCCTCGCTCCGGTCAAGGTCCATCGGCGGCAGAAGGCGGAGGCCGCCGAGCACGGTCGCGAGCTGCTCGCCCGATTCGGGCTGGCGGAGAAGTCCGCCGACTACCCCGATCGTCTGTCCGGCGGGCAGCAGCAACGCGTCGCGATCGTGCGCGCCCTGGCGATGCGGCCCGAGCTGATGCTGCTCGACGAGATCACCTCGGCACTCGATCCGGAACTGGTCGGCGAGGTCCTCGACGTCGTCCGCGGACTGAAGGACGGTGGGATGACGATGCTGTTGGCGACCCACGAGATGAGCTTCGCCCGGGAGATCGCCGATCGGGTGTGCTTCCTCGACGCCGGCCGGATCCTCGAGTCCGGGCCCCCCGGCGAGCTGTTCGGCTCGCCGCGCGAAGATCGGACCCGACAGTTCCTCCAGCGAGTGACGACCCGATGATCGGTCCCAACCGGCCCGGCGGGCCGAACAGCGTGAGCAGCACGGTGTACTACCGCGATCGCTACTGGAACGAGCATCCGCTGGTCGTCGAGCAGCTCAACCGACGGGCGACCGGGGCAGCACACCCCGGGTGGATGGACCACCTCCTGCGCCACCACGGCGGGCGCCCGTACCGACGAGCGCTGATCCTCAACTGCGGCAACGGCTGGGTCGAACGCGACCTGCTGCGCCTCGGGGTGATCGAGGCTGCGGTCGGCATCGACCTGCTCCCCGACCTGCTCGACGACGCCCGCGCCCGTGCCGCAGCGGAGGGTCTGGCGCTCGAGTACCGCTGCACCGACATCAACGCCGATCCGCTCGACGACGACTACGACCTGGTCGTCAACCACGCAGCCGGGCATCACATCGCGCGCATCGATCAGGTCTTCCGGCGGATCGCCGCCCATCTCCCCGCCGACGGCGCGTTCGTCTCCTGGGACTACGTCGGCCCCCACCGCAATCAGTACACCGCCGCCCAGTGGGAGATCGCCCACGAGCTGAACCAGACGTTGCCGACCGACCTGCGCGCCGAGCTGATCTATCCGTCGATGGCGGCGATGCTCGCCGACGATCCGTCGGAGGCGGTGCACTCCGAGCTGATCCTGCCGGTGATGCGGCGCTACTTCACCCTCGTCCACGAGCACGCCCTCGGCGGCGTCCCCGGGTACCTGCTGCTGACCCACAACCCCCGTCTGCTCGATGGTGGCGACGACCCGCGGGTCGACGACGCCGTCCGCCGGATCCTGTCGGTCGACGAGCTGCTCGTCGAGCAGGATCCGAGCTCGACCCTGTTCGCCTACGTCATCGCCCACCCGAAGGCCCGGGTGCTCGACGACAGCGAGACGCTCGCCGCCTGGGCCGCCGAGGAGGAGCAGCGCGAGCGACGAGCCGAGGCCGACGGCGGCCGTTACTACCCGCCGACGATGATCGCCGACCTGCTCGCCGCGCCGGTGGGTGGTCGCCGTGGGGACCGCGTCACCCGGCTCCGCCGACGCCTTGCGCAGGTGCGGCAGCGCCGCTGAGCTGGGCCGCGTCAGGGACGTCGGGCGACGAGCATCACCGATTCGGGGTCGCCGCCGAGCCGGACGGGCTCGAGCCGCTGGTGGATGACCTCGAGCTCGGCGGCGACGATCTCCGGCTCGAAGTCGGGCCAGACCGCACCGCCGATCACCCAGGCGATCAGGCCGCCCGGTTCGAGCAGGTCGAGCAACGCCGGGATCGCCACCGCGCCGACGTGCCCGCCGGTGAACGTGCCGGCCGAGACCATCGCCGAGTACGTGCCGAGTCCGTCGGGGAGCCGGCCGTGCAGGTCGGCGGCGAACAACCCGCGGTAGATCGACTTCCCTGCGGCGACGGCCAACATCTCCGGGGAGAGGTCGATCCCGTCGATCACCGTCAGCCCGCTGCGGGCGAGGTGGCCGCCGACCTCGCCTGTTCCGCAGCCGATGTCGAGCACGGCCACGTCGCGCCCGGCGAGGGCGGCGAGCAGTAGGTCGGCGATCCGTCGCGAACCGACGAACCTGCCCTCTCCGAACACGTCGGCGTCGTAGCTGTCGGCCCAGGTCGCGTACAGCGCTGCGGCGTCCTCGATGTTGCGCAGGGCGCGCGCCCGGGCGACGGGATCGGGGGTCATCCCGGGGACCCTACGCGTCTCGACCGGTCGCAGTCAGGCCGCCCCGACGCGACGGGCGATGTCGGCGCGCAGGTCACCCTTGGCGACCTTGCCACCGGATGAGATCGGCAGTTCGTCGAGCACGATCAGCCGCTCCGGCAACGACTCCGGCGACATCCCACGCGTGCGGAGGTGGGCGACGAGCTCGTCGAGCGACAGCGTCGTCCCTCCGGCGAGCTGGACGTACACACAGACCCGCTCACCGAACACCGGGTCGGGCATCGCCACCGCGGCGGCATGGACGACCGCCGGATGGGTGCCGACCTCGGCCTCGACCTGCGGGGCGCTGATGTTCTTGCCGCCGCGGATGATGATGTCGGAGGTCCGCCCGACGACCGCCAGGTACCCGTCGGCATCGATCGTCACCAGGTCGCCCATCAGCATCCAGCCGTCCTCGGTGAACAGCTCCCGCGTTGGCCGCGTCGTCGTCGAGGTAGCCGACGCAGGTCGCCGGGCCACGGCATCCCGGCTGGCCGTAACCGGAGGCGGTGACGTCGCGCCCGTCTTCGTACAGGCGCACCTCCATCTCGTCGACGATCCGCCCGGCGGTGTTCAACCGTCGTTCGAGCGACTCGCCGAGCACCGTCCCGGAGAGCAGACCGGTCTCGTTCGACCCGTAGAACTGGAGCACGCTCGCCCCGGTCTGCTGCTCGAAGGCGAGCGCCCGGTCGTAGGGCACCGCCTCGCCGCCGGTGAACATCACCCGCAGCGCTGTCAGGTCGCGGCGGACCAGCTCGGGCGACGTTGAGCATCATGATGAACTGGGTGCAGACGCAGCACAGCACGGTCACCCGGTGGGTCTCGATCAGCTCACAGACCTGGTCGGCGTCGAAGCGCTCGACGAGCGACGGTGGGCACCCCGAGGAGCATCGGGCGTGACGTGCGCGGTCCAGATCCCGAACCCGAACGGGGCGGGGACCAGGCTCATGAACACGTCGTCGGTCGGTGAGCGCGCCGTTCGTCGCCGCCTGCTGGTGGAAGTACACGCCACCGGTTCTGGGTGTGCATCGACGCACTTCGGCATCCCGGTCGTGCCCGGAGGTCGAGTTGATCAGACCACAGGTCGTCGGGACCGAGCCGGCGGTCGGCTGCGTCGATCGCAGCGCTGCCATCGACGGCCGCACCGTCGAGCACCAGCGCGCCGAGCGGATCGACATCGAATCGGGGAACGACGAGATGGTGGGCGAGGTGGGGGACCTCGCCGGCGATCTCGCCGACCAGCTCGCTCGCCGGACGGCTGCGGTGCTCGCCGTGGGTGATCAGCTGGGTCGCCCCGGTCTTGGTCAGCAGGTGGCGGATCTCGGCGGTGCCGGCCCGGGCACCGATCCCGACGATCGTCGCCCCGGCGAGCTCGATCCCGAGGAACACCGCGTGGACCGTCGGTCCGTCGGGGAGCATCACCGCCACCCGCTCCCCCGGCCCGGCCCCGCCGGCGGCGACCGCAGCAGCGACCCGACGAGCTGCGGCGAGTAACTCCGACCAGCTCATCGACGTCGTCGCAGTGACGTAGGCAGGGGCGTCGGGCGACGTCTCGGCCAGCTCGACGAGCCGATCGGCGAGGCTCTCGTCGGCCCACCAACCGGCCGCCCGGTAGCGGGCGGCGACCTCCGGATCGACGACTCCGCGAGGGGTGGTCGGCATCAGGACTCCGGTTCGATCAGGCCGCACAGCTCGAGGATCCGGTGCGGCGGGAGGTGTTGCTCGGCGATCTCGGCGCCGAACGGGACGCAGCGCGTCCTCGATCGCGTTGGTCAGCGCGGCCGGTGCGCCGATCGCGCCGCCCTCGCCGACGCCACGGTAGGGCACCGCCGGTGCGCCGTCCGGACCGATCGAGGTGTCCGGTTCGTGTTCGAGATGGTGGATCTCGATCGGCGGCACGTCGAGCGAGGTCGGCAGCAGGTAGTCCATCAGCGTCGCTGCCAGGTACTGCCCGTCGGCGCCGTAGGCGGAGCGTTCGAGCAGCACGGCGCCGATCCCCTGGGCGACGCCGCCGCGGATCTGGCCGTCGACGATCGCCGGGTTGATCATCGGTCCGCAGTCCTCGACCACGAGGTAGCGCGGGATCGTCACCAGTCCGGTGTCGATGTCGACCTCGACCACGCACAGGTGCGTGGCCTGCGACCACGTGCCCGTCGCCGGAGAGGAAGGCGTGCCGTCTCGTCGATCCCGGCGGTGCCGTCCGCCGATCCGCGAGCCCGGGGCGGGCGAAGGCGGCTGCGGCGAGTTGCGGCGATCGGGACCGCCCGGCTCGGCACGTCCGCGGCCGGGCGCTGCCGTCGACCAGTTCGAGGTCCGCAGGATCGATCTCCAGCGTTCGGCGGCGAGATCGAGCAGTCGTCGGCGGACCGCTGCGGCCGCTCCGAGCACGGCCCCGCTGGCCAGCGTCGCCGCCCGGCTGCCACCGGTGCCGACGAGGTTGAACGGGACGATCGCAGTGTCGCCGTAGACCACCCGCACCCGATCGAGCGGGACGGCCAGCTCGTCGGCGACGAGCTGGGCGAGGGTCGTCTCGTGGCCTCTGCCCGTGCGGCTGCTGGCTGGTGAACAGTGTCGACCGAGCCGTCCAGCTCGAGCCGGATCCGGGCCTCCTGGGCGGTGCGCGGGGCAGCGGTGATCCCCATCGCCCGGCAGCAGGCTGGGCGAGACCGGGGCCGGCTCGACGTAGTTGGCGATGCCGAGTCCGAGGTAGCGACCGTCGCGCCCGCGCCCGTTGCTGTTCCTCGCGGAACCCGGCGTAGGTCGAACAACGTCGACGTGTCCGCTCCAGCGTCCGGCGGGAGGTCACCCCGGTCAGATCGGCGCCGGTGCAGCTCGCCTGGGCCAGCTCGTCGTCGGTCAGCAGGTTGCGCAACCGGAGCTCGACCGGCTCGATCCCCAACTGCGCGGGCGATGAGTCGAGCAGGCGCTCGCGGGCCCAGGTCTCGATCTCCCACGGTCCGCGGTAGGGGACGTAGGTCGCCTTGTCGGTGGCGACGATCGCCGACTCGAAGGCGTAGTCGGCGAGCCGGTAGGCGGCCGGGAGCAGGGCGCGAACGATCGAGGTGTACCCGGTCGCCGGGAAGCCGACCTGCGGGTAGGCCCCGTGGTCGATCACGATCCGCGCCCGCAGTCCGAGCAGCCGGCCGGAGTCGTCGAACGCGGCGGCGAGCGTCGAGTCCGCTCGTCCCGGGCCTGTCCGCCGACGGTGAGGTTCTCGACGCGATCCTCGATCCACTTCACCGGCCGGCCGAGCAGCTTGGAGCAGGCGGCGATCACGGCGACGTCCTCGCGGCCGAGCCCGGCCTTCTGTCCGAACGAACCGCCCATGTCGCTCGCAGCGGACGCGCACCCGATGGATCGCCAGGCCGAGCACGCCGGCCAGCCGGGCGCGCAGGTCGTGGGGCGACTGATGGGTGCCGGTGTAGGTCAGCGTGCCGGCGGCCGGATCGAAGTCGGCGACGCCGCCACGGCATTCCATCGGGACCATCGCATGGCGGTGCTGATCGAAGCGGCGACGCACGACGTGGGCGGCAGAGGCGAACGCCGCGTCCGGGTCGCCGTAGCGGTGCTCGGCGCGATGCAAGACGTTGGTCCCCAGTTCGTCGAACACCAGCGGCGCCCCGTCGGCGACGGCGGCGGTCGGTGTCGGTCACCGCCGGGAGCGGCTCGCACTCGATCTCGACCAGCTCGGCCGCGTCCTCGGCGACCCGCCTGCTGGACGCGACGACGACCGCCACCGGGTCACCGACGAGCCGCACGCCGCTGACCGGCGAGGGCGGTGTGGCGAGGAGCGAGCAGCTCCGGCGTCTGCCACGGTTCGAACGTCGGCGAGCACCCCGACCAGCTCGGCGGCGCCGAGCACGAGCTGCACCCCGTCGAGGGCGCGGGCCGGTTCGAGGTCGATCGCGACGATGTCGGCCCGGGCGTGCGGGCTGCGCACGAACGCGGCGTGGAGCATCCCCGGGCAGGCGGAGGTCGTCGACGTATCGGCCGCGACCGGTGAGGATCCGCGGGTCCTCGACCCGGCGCACGCTGGTCCCGGTCAGTCGCCCGACCATCAGCCGGTCTCCCGTCCGGCGCGCAGCAGCTCGGCGCCGCGCCGGACCCCGGCAACGATGCTCTCGTAGCCGGTGCAGCGACAGAGGTTGCCGGACAGCGCGTCTCGGATCTCACCGTCGCTCGGCTCGGCGCGCTCGTCGAGCAGCTCGAGCGCGCTGAGCAGCATCCCTGGCGTGCAGAACCCGCACTGGAAGGCGTGGGCGTCCCAACAGCCCTGCTGCAGCGGGTGCAGCGCCGTCGGGCTGCCGAGCCCCTCGACCGTCGTCACCGAGTGCCGCTCGAGCTGCACGGCGAGCAGCAGGCAGGAGCGCACGGAGTGCCCGTCGACGAGCACCGTGCACGCTCCGCAGACGCCGTGCTCGCAGCCGACGTGGGTGCCGGTCAACCCGAGCTCGTCGCGCAGCACCTCGGCCAGGGTCTGGCGGGCCTCGACGACGGTCTCGTGGTCGACACCGTTGATCCGCAACCGCAGCGGTCGCCGACCCCCGGTGGGACACGACATCGGCTCGTCGACTCGGCTCGGCGACGGCGGTGGCCGGCCGGCGGAGGGCCCCGATCGCACGGCGGCGGCTCGCTGCGTCGCGGCGATCAGCGCGCGGCGGACGAGCACCTCGATCAACCGACGGCGGTGGGCGGCAGTGGCGTGGAGGTCGCTCGGCGGGCGGAGTCCCTCGGCTGCAGCCTGCGCAGCGCGCTCGACCTGCTCGGCACCGGGGCGACGACCGAGCAGCTCGAGTTCGGCGGACGACGCCCGCAGCGGGACGCCGGCGACTCCGGCGAGGGCGAGCGAGACGTCGGCGACGGTTCCGTCGGCGGCGAGCTCGACCGACGCCGCCACCCCGGCCAGGGCGAAGTCGCCGCTGCGCCGGCTGACCTCCTCGAACGAGCTCCCCGAGCGGGGCGCGACGGCTGGGAAGCGGACGGCGACGAGCAGCTCGCCGGGGCGCAGGTCGGTCGTCAGATAGCTGCGGAACCAGTCGGCGGCGGCGACGGTCCGCTCCCCCTGCGGTCCGACGACGTGCAGCTCGGCCCGGGTGGCGACGGCGACCGCCGGAAGCTCGGCCGCCGGGTCGGCGTGAGCCAGACTCCCGGCGATCGTGCCCCGGTTGCGGATCGCCCGATGGCCGATCAGGGCGAGTGCGGCGGCGAGCAGCGGCTGCTCGTCGCCGATCGTCGGGTCGGCGAGCGCAGCGCTGTGGGTGACCCGCGCCCCGATCCGGATCGAACCGTCGTCGAGCCGGTCGATCCGGTCGAGTCCGGGGATCCCGGCGAGATCGACGAGCAGGGACGGCGAGGCCAGCCGGAGGGCGAGCAACGGCACCAGGCTCTGTCCGCCGGCGAGCACCCGCGCCTCGGGGTCGGCGAGCAGCTCGAGCGCCTCGTCGATCGAACTCGGGCGGGCGTAGGCGAACGGCGGCGGCTTCACGACTGGGCGCCTGCCGGAGGGTCATCGCTGACCACCCGGAAGCGGAGCTCGGTCCACGACTCGTGAGGGACGAACACCGCCACGACCGTCGCGCCGATCACGACCGACTCCGACGGTTCGACCCGGCCGACCATCCGCGCCCCGCCGTCGAGGGTCGACCGTCGCGATCGTGTAGGGCACCTCGGTGGCCATCGCCTCGGTCAACGCCCGGTGGGCGCGGACGAACGAGTAGACGGTCCCGGCGCCGGACACCTCGACCTCCTCGCCGCCCTCGGTCGCACACCACGGACACCAGGCGAGGCGGGGGAAGCGATGCCGGCCGCAGACGGCGCAGCTCTGGACGATCACCCGGCCGTCGCGCAACGCCGTCCCAGAACGGCCGGCTGTCGTCGTCGGCAACGGGCACCGGGCCCTCGGCGGCCATCGTCAGCGCCCTTCGAAGCGCGGCCGGCGCTTCTCGGCGAAGGCCGCCAGCCCCTCGGGAGCGTCGTGCGAGGTGAGGCAGTAGTAGGCGTCGCGCTCGAGCTCGAAGCGCAGCCCGGCCTCGACGCTGCCGTTGTCGGCCCACAGCCGGTGCATCACCTGCTTGGCGTTGGCCACGGCCAGCGGGCTCTTGGTCGCGACCTCGGCGCGAACGCGAGACCGGCGGCGAGCAGCTCGTCGTCGGGCACGACCCGGCTGGCCAGGCCCCACTCGACCGCCTCGCTCGGCCGGCAGGCAGCCGGCCGCTGAGCAGCAGCTCGGCGGCCCGGGCCTTGCCGATCTGCGCGGGGCAGCAGGGTGAGCACACCGCCGCCGCCCATCTGTCCGAAGTTGAGGTGGCCGTCGCCGATCCGCGCCGACGCGGCGACGATCGCGAAGTCGCAGTTGAGGATCAGCTCGAGCCCGCCGGCGGCGGTGACGCCGTTGACCAGCGCGACCACCGGGACCCGCAGGTCGCGCAGCCGGCCGAAGATCCGGTGGAGGTCGCCGACGAAACGGGGGAACTCGACCGGGTCGCGCTGCAGCTCGAGGTACTTCTTCAGGTCACCGCCGGCGCTGAAGGCCCGCCCGTTGCCGGTGACCAGCACGCGCCGGACCGTCGCGATCGGCCTCGATCTCGTCGATCGCCGCGTCGAGCGCGACGAGCGTCGCGCTGTCGATCGGGTTGAGCTGCTCGGGCCGGTTGAGCCGGACGACGGCGGCCGTCGCCGCCGTCGCCGACCTCGCAGCTCGACGCAGATCGGTGTCACGTTCGTCGGTCGCTTGCGTCACCCGGTGCTCGCCGGCCGTCGAGGAGCGCGCGGACCATCTCGTGCTTCTGGATCTTGCCCGACGCGGTCGTCGGCAGCGCGTCGAGCGATCTCCAGGCGCTCGGGCAGCTTGTACGTCGCCAGCCCCGGCGCGTCGAGCCGGTCGACCATCGTCGTCGAAGTCGAGCGTCGCGCCCGGCGCGCAGCACGACGCAGGCGCACATCCGCTCGCCGAGCCGTTCGTCGGGCAGGCCGATCACCGCGGCCCGCTCGACCTCGGGGAAGGCGACGAGCAGCTCCTCGATCTCGCGCGGGGCGATGTTGATCCCGCCGCGGATGATGATCTCCTTCTTGCGGCCGACCACGGTGAGGTAGCCGTCGTCGTCGATCGTGACGCGTGTCGCCGACTGCGGACCCAGCCGTCGGCGTCGAACGTCGCCGCCGTGCGCTGCGGGTCGTCGAAGAAGCCGACGCAGGTGTTCGGGCCCCGGGCGAACATCTCGCCCGGTTCGCCCGGTCCGCAACCAGCCGTCGCCGTCGTCGTCGGCGACGGACCTCGAGCTCGACGTGGCTCATCGCCACGCCGTCGGTGTGCGCGGCGTTGCTCCGGCGGTCGAGCCGCGGCCGGTTCCACGTGCCGACCAGCACCTCGGTCGAGCCGTACAGGCGCAGCACCTGGATCCCCCGCTCGGTCGGCCGCGTCGACCAGCTGCGGCGGCACCGGCGCGCCACCGCAGCCGAAGCAGCGCAGCGAGTCGAGCTGCGCCCCGGCTCGGCCGGCCGCCTCGGTGAGGTCCTGGAGGAACGTGGTCGCCGCCAGCGTGTACGAACACCGCTCGCGCTCGACCAGGGCCAGCGCGCCGCGTCCCCGTCCCACCGGTCCTGCAGCACCAGCGGCAGGCCGTGGTACAGGGCGAACCGCAGCGCCGTAGTTGAACCCGGTCGAGTGGCCGACCGGCGACGGCATCCACACCACGTCGTCGTCGGCGACGCCGAGGTCGTTCGGCGCCACCCGCACGCTGAAGTTGGCGGTCTGCTCGGTGTGCATGATCGCCTTCGGCGGGGCCTCGGTGCCGGAGGTGAAGATCAGCTCCGACACCGCCGGCGGCCTGGCCGCCGAGCCGGCGACCGCGGCCGCCCGAGCCGAGCAGGTCGTCGAAGGCGACCGCCGGCCGGCGCCGGGCACGGCGCCGACGACGACGTGCAGCGGATCGACGCCCGGTGGCGCGCGACGACCTCGCGCGATCAGGCCGGCGATGGTCGAAGCCGCGGTACTCGCCCGGGGTGAAGATCGCCGCCGGGCGCGGCGGTGCGAACACGTGGCCCAGCTCGCGCGCCCGGTAGTTCGGCAGCAGCGGGTTGATGACCGCGCCGAGCGACAGGACGGCGACGGCGGCGACGACCGCCTCGTAGCGGTTGGGCAGCTGGATCGACACGACCGATCCGGCGCCCGACGCCCCGCTCGGCCAGCGCCGCGGCGAGGCCGCGGCGTCGGCGGCGAGCTCGCGCGTAGGTGTACGCGGCCGCGCTCGTCGACGACCGCGAGCGCGCCGGGATGGGTCGCGGCGTGGTCGGCGACCCGGCCGGCGAGGGTCGCGTCGTCCCACGCGCCGGCCGCCGAGGTAGGCGTCGCGGCGCTCGGACGATGGTGACGACGATCGACGAGCCCTCGGCCACTGGCCACGTCGGTCCGGCACTCCGGGCGTCAGCGGCTCAGCGCCGAAGCCGTAGAGACGCTGGGCGTTGCCGGCGAGGATCAGCTGGCGCTCGTGCCGGGTCGACGCCCGACATCGAGGCCTGGATGACGCGCCACGAGTTCGGCCAGTCGGCGCTGATGTGCGGGTAGTCGTTCGACCACAGGATCCGCTCGACGCCCGACGTACTCGCGGTTGCGGAGGCCGAAGGTGTCGGTCATGTAGCCGAAGTGGAAGTGGCTGCTCGATGTACTCGCTCGGCAGCATCTGCAGACCGAACTGGCTGCACCGGGTCGAGCCGCTGGTAGTTGTTGTCGATCTGCTCCTTGACGTACGGCACCCAGCCGAAGTCGACCTCGGCGAAGACCACGTTCGAGGTCGGGGAAGCGGTCGAACACGCCGGCGAAGATCAGCTCGATCATCCGGTTGGGGGCGTCGAAGAAGCGGCCGTAGCCGGGCAGCTTGGCCCGGTGGGCCGCCGGCATCGACTGGGTCAGCGCCACGTGGATGCTGAGCGGGATGCCGCGCTCGGCGAGCACGGCGAACACCTTGTCGTCCTCGGGCTCGATCTGCGAGCGTGCCGTTCGGATAGCAGCCGATCATCACGCCGCGCATGCCCGGGCGGTCGCAGACCCGCTCGATCTCGGCGACGGCCTCCTCGACGCCCACGGTTCGGGACGATCGCCAGCCCACCGAAGCGCTCCGGCGCGTAGGCGACGTACTCCGAGATCCAGTCGTTGTAGGCCCGGACCATCGCGAGGTGGTACTCGACGTCCTGGTTGGCGATGATCGCGCCCGACAGCCGCGGCGTCGGGTAGAGCACCTCGGCGTCGACGCCGTCCTGGTCCATCTCCTCGAGGCGCGCGGCCGGGTCGTAGCCGCCGTGGCGGATGTCCTCGAACCGGACCCAGCCCTTCATCTCCTCGGGCGGCGAGCCCGGCGCAGGCGTTCATCCCGAAGTTGATCGGGTCCTTGACGCCCTCGATCACCCAGGCGTCGCCCTCGTCGAAGCGCTCGATCCGCGGGCGCGCGGTCCTGCATCGCCGCCGGCACCCGCTCGGTCCACAGGTCGGGCGGTTCGTTGACGTGGCTGTCGGCCGAGATCAGCCGATACCGCCGACCGCGTGAACTGTGCTCGCTCATCTGCACTCCCCTTCGGCTGCCGCGCTCAGCCGGCACCCCTCGGCTCTTTGCATACTAAGACTATAAGGATAGAGGATCGTCGGCCAGTACCGAGCGCACGCAAGACTTGCCCGGCCGATCCCCGACGAGAGGATGTCTCCATGCCGACCCTGCCGACCCACCTCAGTGCGTTCGACCTCGAGGGCAGGCGCGCCCTGGTCACCGGGGCGTCGTCCGGCCTGGGCCGGAGGTTCGCCGAGGTGCTCAGCGCGGCGGGGGCGACGGTGGTCGTCACCGCCCGGCGGACCGAGCGGCTGAACGAACTCGCCGACACCCACCCGGGAATCGTCCCGATCGCCGCCGATCTCGCCGACGCAGCGTCCCGGGAACGGCTCGTCGCCCAGATCGACGAGCAGGTCGGCCCGCTCGACGTGCTCGTCAACAACGCCGGGACGGCCGACCCGAAGCCGATCGAGCAGGAGTCGCTCGACGACTTCACCCGGGTGCTGGAGATCAATCTGCTCGCCGCCTGGCACCTGGCGAAGCTGATCGGAACGCCGATGGCCCAGCGCGGCCAGGGCTCGATCATCAACATCGCCTCGATCCTCGGACTGATCGGGTCGACACCGATGAAGCAGTCGGGCTACACCGCCTCGAAGGGGGCGATGATCAACCTGACCCGTGAGCTGGCGCTGCAGTGGGCGCGCAAGGGGGTACGGGTCAACGCGATCTGTCCCGGCTGGTTCACCAGCGAGATGACCGACGGGATGCACACCGACAGCGGCCGGCAGTTCCTGCGCCAAAACGGACCGATGCCCCGCTTCGGCGAGCCGAGCGAGCTCGACGGCCCGCTGCTGCTGCTCGCCTCCGACGCCGGCAGCTTCATGACCGGATCGATCATCACCGTCGACGGCGGCTGGACCGCCCGCTGACCCCCACCGACGCGAGCGTCAGCGAGCCACCAGCGCGCAGACCCGCAGGTTCGGCCCCCAGATCGCGACCAGCCCGCCGCGACCCGGCGTCGGGAGCGCCAGCGAGCAGCCGGGTCAGCGGTCGGTCGGTGAGCGACCAGTGAGCGCCGAGCCGTCCATCAGCGCACCGGAGGTGACGACGCACGACCTCGTGCTCGGCGACCTGACGCTCGCCGCCGCGGCCTTGCACCTGCAGCACGGCCTCGGCGACGGTGTTCATCCCGTGGAGGTAGCCCTCGGCGAGCAGGCCGCCGTGGGTGTTGATCGGCAGCCGGCCGGAGCGGACGCAGGTCACCGGAACCGCCGCGCTCGGCGAGGCCGAGGCCCTCGAGGCCCATCAGCACCGTGCTGGTGAAGCAGTCGTAGATCTCGGCGAGTTGGACGTCGGCGGGCGTCAGCCCGGCGCGGCCGAACAGCTCGTCGCGCAGGAGGCTGGTGTAGTTGCGGGTGTAGTCGTCCCACAGCAGGTGGTCACCGATGTCGAGTCCGGGACGCGGGCCGGCTCGGTACGCCGGCGGAGGCGATCACCGCCGGGCGGTGGGGACCGTCGACCGCAGCGTCGAGCGGCGGTGACGACCACGGCGCAGGCGCCGTCGACCTCGACCGTGCAGTCGGCAGCCCGGTACGGCTCGACGACGAACGGCGCCGCCAGATAGCTCTCGAG
Organism: uncultured Actinomycetes bacterium; assembly: GCA_963754705.1. Classification (GTDB taxonomy): domain Bacteria; phylum Actinomycetota; class Acidimicrobiia; order Acidimicrobiales; family Ilumatobacteraceae; genus JAWKHV01. Next base: position 389,715 of record CAVWGZ010000005.1, read on the forward strand.
GGTCAGCGGCTCGCGGCGGTAGGCACGCTCGTTGCGTTCCGCCCAGGCGCGCTGGGCGATGGCGACCGCAGCGAGGTCGACGCGTCCTGGCCGGTCTCGTAGAGGAACCGCTGCGCCCACATCGCGCGAGTACATCAGGTAGGCGTCGTAACCGATCGGGTAGCGGTACTGCGCCCCACCGCCGTGGAACTGCATCGTGCCCACCCGCGGCGCCGGAGCGTCCGTTCAGGGCCCGGAAGACGAGCACATGACGCGGCCTGACCGGTCGACGACCGCTGCCGCCGCCTGGGCGATGAGGTGGCACGGTGCTTGCCCACCGAGGTCGATGTCGAGCGCGAACCGGAGCTCGGGAAGGGCGAGCGCGGTGGCGACGGCCTGCGGTCGGGACCGAGTCGTGCATCACCATGAAGCTGGCGACGCCGTCGACCTCGTCGTGGGCGAGACCGGCGTCGGCGATCGCAGCGCGAGCACGCCTCGGTCGCCAGCGCGAGCACGCTGCGGCCGGAGCGGCGGGACAGCTCGGTGTAGCCGACGCCGGTGATCGCCGCCGAGAACTGGGTCATCCGTGCCTCGTGCCGTCGTTGCTGGTGGAGTCGCCGACCGATCGGAGGAAGTCGGCGTGGATCAACGCCGTGGGATCGAGCGCCGAACCCCAGCCTTCGCGATGGGTGCGGCTGGTGTGCTCACGGGCAGCACGCTCGGCGCCGCGCACGTCACCCTCGGCGATCCGCTCGTAGATCCGCTCGTGCTCGCGCACCGTTGCCTGGCGGGCGGAGCGCTCGGCGAACTCGCCGAGCTGGGCGGTGCCGACGGGCGAGCGAGTCGACATGCGCAGTCCACAGCGATTCGAGCACGCCGACGGTGAGGGCCATCGCTTCGTTGCCGCAGAGGGCGACGAGCTCGATGTGGAACCTGCGGGCGAGCCCGGTGTACGTCGCCGGGACGTCGAGTGCGGCGGCGGCCGCATCGAGCGTCAGGCGCAGCTTGGGCAGGACCAGCTCGGCCCGGTCGGGACGGGCGGCGCAGGCGCCGACGCAGACCGGCTCGATCGCCAGCATCGCTTCGAGCACGGCGCCGAGCGTGGTCCGGCGCGACTGGAGCACCAGGCCGACCATGTACGCCGCCTTCGACGATTGCGGGCGGTGGACGACTGCACCGCCGACGTTGCCGCGCCGCACGGTGATCAGGCCCTCGGTTTCGAGGATCCGCAGCGCTTCGCGGATCGGCGGCATGCTGATCCCGAATTCTTCGAGCAGCTCCTCCTGCTTGGGCAGCATCGAGCCGTCCGCGAGCTCGCCGGAGAGGATCCGGTCACGCAGCACCCCGGCGACCATCTCCGCCAGACGCAGCGGGCGCAACTGGGTCCTCGCGCCGATCCGAGCCGTGTTCACCGCCGCGCAGACTATCGGCTGCGACCGTCGCGATCGGGTAGCGAAGCCGCTTTCCTCTATGACCTAATAATCATTGGTAGTACAGCCGCCGACCGAGGGAGTCCTCGAGTGACGAATCCGTCCGCTCACGTGATCAGCATCACCCCCTTCGCCAACGACGGCGCGCTCGACGAACCGGCGTTGCGCGCTCATCTCCGGCGGATGGGCGACGCCGGGATCGGCGTCTACGTCGGAGGTGGCGGCAGCGGCGAGGGGTTCACTCTCGACGACGACGAGGCCCGCCGGGTGCTGGAGATCGCCGCCGAAGAACTCGGCGGCCGCTCGCCGGTACGAGCGATGGGAATCGAGCCGCGCACCTCCGCCCAGATGATCGACTATGTCCGCACCGCCGCCGCCGCCGGCGTCGACGCCTGCCAGGTGTATTCGCTCGACCCCGGCCACGGTCACCGTCCGACGGTCGCCGAGGCCGAGGGGTACTTCGTCGAAGTGCTCGAGGCGACCGACTTCCCGGTCGTGCTCTCCACCCACCAGTCGGTCGGATACCGCCTACCGCCGGCCGTGCTCGGCTCGCTCGTCGAGCGTTTCGAGCAGATCGTCGGGATCAACTGCAGCCACGGCGACACCGGCTACCTCGCCGACCTGGTCGACGCTGCCGACGGCCGGATCGAGGTCCACGTCGGAGGTCCGGTGCAGGGCCTGACCGCGCTCAGCCTGGGCGCGACCGGCTTCCTCAGCTCGGAGGCGAACCTCGCCCCGCACCTCGCCCACAAGGTGATCGAGCGATACGTCGCCGGCGACCAGCAGGCGACGTTCGAGGCCTTCGGAATCCTCGTCAGGCTCCATCACCTGCTGTACGGCAACGGCGGGATCCGGGTGACGAAGGCGGTGCTGAGCCGGCTCGGACTGCCCGGGGGCGATGTCCGCCGCCCGCAGCTGCTGCCGGCGAACGAGGTCGTCGAGCGGGTCATCGCCCGCCTCGACGAGCTCGGCCTGCCGCCCGATCAGGGCAGCTGGTAGTCGGCGAACTGCTCGCGCAGCGTCTTCTTCGAGAACTTCCCGACGCTCGTCTTGGGCACCTCGTCGATGAACACGACGTCATCGGGGAGCTGCCACTTGGCCAGCTTGGGGGCGAGGTAGTCGAGCACCTCGTCGCCGCGAGATCGACGCCCCGGCCTCGAGCACGAGGCAGGCGAGCGGCCGCTCGCTCCAGCGCGGGTGGGGCACGCCGATCACGGCTGCTTCCTTGATCGCCGGATGGGCCATCAGCTCGTTCTCGATCTCGACCGACGAGATCCATTCCCCACCGGACTTGATCAGGTCCTTGGTCCGGTCCATCAGCCTGACGTAGCCATCGGGCGTGATCACGGCCACGTCGCCCGTACGCAGCCATCCGTCGGCGGTGAACGACTCCCCGGCGCGCGCGTCGTCGTAGTAGGTGGCGGTGACCCACGGGCCACGGGCCTGCAGCTCTCCGCTCGTCTCTCCGTCCCAGGCCAACGGCTCGGAGGAGTCCGGCTCGACCACCCGGAGCTCGACCCCCAACAGCGGTCGGCCCTGCCACGACCGGACCTCGACCAGCTCGTCCTCGGTGGAGCTCGCCCGACGATCCCGACTGACCACTCCGGTGGTCGCCACCGGCGAGGTCTCGGTCATCCCCCACGCCTGGAGGATCGGCATACCGAGCGCGGCCCGATAGCCCTCGGACAGCGCCTTCGGTACGGCCGAGCCGCCGCAGACCACCGCCCGCAGGGCGGAGGTGTCGCGCGTCGCCAGCTCGGGGAGCACCGCCATCCAGATCGTCGGCACGCCGGCGGCGAGCGTCACCGACTCCTCCGAGATCAACGCGGCCAGCGCCGGGCCCGACAGGTCCGGTCCGGGCATCACCAGGTTCGCACCGGTGGCGACCGCCGAGTGGGCCAGGCCCCAGGCGTTGGCGTGGAACATCGGGACCACCGGGAGGATCGTGTCGAGCTCGCACACGCCGATCGAGTCGGCGGTCATCGTGCCCATCGTGTGGAGGAAGGTCGACCGGTGGGAGTAGACGACACCCTTCGGATTGCCCGTGGTTCCCGACGTGTAACACATCGACGCCGCCGACCGTTCGTCGTCGACGGCGAACCCGACCGGTGCAGCGGCGGCGAGCAACTCCTCGTAGTCGTGGCGGGCGAGCCCGGCGAGATCGTCGGGGACGTCGCCTCGGCCGTCGTCCATCACCACCAGGTGGCGGACGGTCGTGAACGTCGGCAGCAACGGGGCGAGCAGCCCGATCAGCGAACGATCGACGAAGATCACCTCGTCCTCGGCGTGGTTGACGATGTAGGTCAGCTGTTCGGGGAACAACCTGATGTTCAACGTGTGCAGCACCCGCCCGGTGCAGGGTGCAGCGAAGTAGAGCTCGAGGTGACGGGCGGTGTTCCAGGCGAACGTCGCCACCCGTCCTTGGGCACTGATCCCCAACGCGTCCAACACGCCGCCGAGCCGGCGGGTGCGCTCCGCCCACTCGCCGTAGGTCGAACGCTGCCTGCCTGCGGCGGTGGCGGTGACGATCGTGCCCTGCTGGCTGTACCGCTCGGCGCGATCGAACAGCGTGACGATCGTCAGTGGTACGTCCTGCATCGTGCTCAGCATCGGTTCTCCCCGGGTTCGCGCTCCACGGCCTGAGCCGGCCGATCAGACGTTACATTCGACCGTTCGTGGACGCGACGCCTGCACCCCGCCGCGTCGGACGGCGCACCGATCGCCGGCTCGCCGCCCTGCTCGGCGCCTTCGCCGTGCTCGTCGCCCTCACCAACATCGGCTCGATCAGTGCCCCGACCCTGGTCAAGAGCCATCCGGCGGTGCTCCTCGCGCTCGTCGTCGCGGATTCGCCACCTGCTGTTCGCGGTACCCGCCGGAATCGAGCCGTGGGCCTACGTCGTCGTCCCGCTGCTGCGCCTCGGCGCAGCGGCGACGGTCTGCTTCGCCCTCGGCTACCACTACGGCGATCGGGGGATGGGCTGGCTCGAACGCCAACTCGGCAACGACCGACCGGCGATGCTGCGCTGGGTCGAGCACGGCGTCGACCGAGCCGGCTGGCTGATGGTCCTGCTGATGCCGGCGAGCAACATCGTCTGTGCCCTGACCGGCTACCGCCGGATGGATCCCCGCCGATTCGCGATCTGGCTGGTGATCGGGATCGGGATCCGCCTGACCTGGGTCTGGCTGGCCGCCAAGCAGTTCGAGTCCGAGCTCGATCGGGCACTCGACTGGATCGACCAGTACCAGTGGCCGCTGGTCGGCGCGTTCTTCGCGATCACGATGATCCAGTCGTTCCGGCGCAACGGGCGCCGCCTACCGGTGACGTCCGATGCCCCCGAGAGTGAGGATCCGAGCGCCCCCGGCGCCGGAAATTGACCTCTTGACGATTGGGGTAGCGTAGCTCCATGGGATGGTCTGCCGCCCGGGGGGCGGCACTCCGAACCGGTCGTGAGAACGCTCCTGCCCCGGCGGGATGGAGGCGGACGACCGGGTTCCAGCGTGGCGATCTCGGCGGCGCGGGGGCTCCCCCGTCGGGCCGAGGAAGGTGTCGCGTCGCGCCCACGTAAGCCGTTCCCGAGGAGGTAGCTACATGCCCACCGATCAACCCTTGTTCCGCGGCGTCGCCGTCGCGCTCGTCACGTTCTTCGACGAGCACGGACATGTCGACGACGACGCCACCGCCCGCCATGCGGCCCATCTGGTCGAACGGGGGGTTCGTGCAGTGGTGGTCGCCGGTTCCACCGGCGAGGCCAGCCATCTGTCGATGCGTGAACGACTGCGGTTGTTCGATGCGGTGCGAGCCGCCGTACCCGCCGAGATGCCGGTGATCCTCGGCACCGGCGACCTCGCGGCGGGGGTCAGCGTTCCCGACCTGACCCGCCGCGCCGCCGAGCACGGCGCGTCGGCGGCGCTCGTCCTGTCTCCCCATCGCGGCGACGTCCGCGAGTTCTACGGCGAGGTCGTCGCCGCCGCCGGCGCGATGCCGGTGTTCGCCTACCACTGGCCGAAGGCCTCCCCGCCGGGTATCGAACTCGAGGACCTCAAGGCGCTGAAGGTCGCCGGCCTGAAGGATTCGACCGGTGACACCGAGCGGATGCTGGAGACCCTCGCCTGCTTCCGCAAGCCGTTCTACGCCGGGAACTCCTCGGTCATTTCCTACGCCGGCCAGCTCGGCTGCACCGGGGCGATCCTCGCTGCCGCCAACCTCGATCCGGAACGCTGCTCGGACGCCTTCGCAGGCGACATCTCCGCCCAGAAGGCGCTGCTCTCGGCCCACCGGATCGTCAGCCAGTACGGCGTCAAGGGGATCAAGGAGGAGCTCGCCCGGAGGTTCGAGACCTCGACGGTCTGCCGTTAGGCGCGAGCCCGTTCGCCGATCAGCTCACCGGCGGCCGAGGGGGCCATCGGGCGGGCGAGGTGGAAACCTTGGCCGATCGAGCAGCCGAGCGCCTGGACGCGCTCGAGCTGCTCGGAATGCTCGATCCCCTCGGCGACGGTGTCGATCGCCAGCGCCTTCGCCAAGTCGGTGATCGATCGGAGATAGGCGGCAGCTTCGTGCGGTCGGGTGTCGAGCGCCCAGACGAACGACCGGTCGATCTTGAGGATGTCGATCGGGAACACCCGCAGATAGCCGAGCGACGCGTTCCCCGCCCCGTAGTCGTCGACCGCCAGGCGGACACCGAGCCGGTGCAGTTCGGCGAGACGGATCCCGGCGAGCTCGATGTCGTCGACGAGGGTCGTCTCGGTCAGCTCGAGGGTGACGTTCGGCGCAGCGACCCCGCAGTCGCGCACGGCGGCGGCGACGATGTCGACGAAGTCCGCCTCGGCGAGTTGACGGGCGGAGACGTTGACCGACATCGTCAACGCGTCGCAGTCGTGCTCGCGCTGCCAGCAGGCCAGCTGGGTGAGCGCCTCGTGGAGCACCCAGCGGCCGATCTCGACGATCTGCCCGGTGCGTTCGGCGAGCGGGATGAACTGGTCGGGGGCGACGATGGTGCCGTCGGCACGCTCCCAGCGGATCAACGCCTCGAACCCCTGGAGCTCGTTGTCGGCAAGGGCGAAACACGGTTGGTAGACCAGCCGGAACTGCTCGCCGGCGATCGCCTCGTCGAGAGCGATGCGCATCTCCAGCCGCTCGATCAGTGCCTGGTGCATCTCGGGCTGGAACACGCTGGTCCGGTTCCTGCCGCGCGCCTTGGCGTCGTACATCGCCACATCGGCGTTGCGCAGCAACTCTTCGACGGAGGTCCCCGGCTCGGCGAAGGCGACGCCGACCGAGCCGCCGACCTGGATCGTCCCGGTCGGGAGCTCGATCGAGCGGCCGATCGTGTGGAGCAACCGCTCGGCGAGTGGCCCGGGGTCGTCGCCGACCAGGACGAGGGCGAACTCGTCGCCGCCGAGCCTGGCGACCTGGTCACGATGGCGGGTGAGGGTCGCCAGTCGATCGGCGACCGTGATCAGGACGTGGTCGCCGGCACTGTGGCCGAGCGAGTCGTTGATCTCCTTGAAGCCGTCGAGGTCGACATAGACGATCGAGACCTCCTCGCCCTCGCTGCGCCGGGCGAGCACCGCGCTCGACCTGGGCGACGAACGAGGAGCGGTTGGCGAGACCGGTGAGCGAGTCGTGCGTCGCCTGGTGGGCGAGGTCGTGCTGGAGCCCGATCCGGTCGGTGACGTCACGGGCGTTGATCACCACCCCGTCGATCTCGGGGTCGCTGATCCGGTTGCTCAGCGAGGCTTCGAGGTGTCGCCAGCCGCCATCGGCATGGCGGACGCGGACCTCGAGCAGCACGTGGGCGTTCGGGGTGGTGAGCAGTTCGCTGAAGCTTCGTCGCAGCTCGAGCTGATCGTCGGGATGCACCTGGTCGGCGAGCACGAGCTCGGACACGTCAGCGGGATGGTGGCCGAGGACGCGATGCAGCGCCGGGGAGGCGTAGCTCACCCCTGCGCCGGGGGTGAGGATGGCGACGACATCGGGGGCGTGCTCGATCATCGCCCGCAGCCGGGCGTCGGCCCGGCGAGCCGCCTGAACGTCGCGCAGCCGGCGATCGGCGTGCCGCAGCCAGTCGAGCGACACCGCCAGCACGATCACTCCGCCGACGGAGACGATCCAGATCGCCAGCAGCGCCAACCGATAGTGATGGGTGGACCTCGCACCCGCCTGGCTCGCCGCCTCGATCAGGTCGCCGGCGATCGACTCGCCGATCCGATCGAGCTCGGCATGCTCGGCCGGCGACAGCGGCGACAGCGGCGACGACCGTGCCACCGACCGCCGAACGGCAGCGACGTAGTGGGCCAGCTGATCGTTGATCCGGATCGTGAGCTCGGGATCGACGGCGACGAACGCACGTTTGGAACGCTCGATCGAGTCGACCGCTCCGTCGATCTGCGCGATCAGCTCCGTCGGCTCCACCGCTGACACGGTCTGGGCCCGTTCGTGGATCGCGATCAACGTCCCGAACTCGGCTCGGGCGTCGACCAGCGCGGTGGCGTGCGACGCCTCGTCGCGCACGGTCGACGTCAACCAGGTGACGAGGATCCCGGCGCCCCCGGCGAGGGCCATCGCGATCACGCCGAGCAACGAGACGCGCTTCAGCCGGGAGGGCCCACTTCGTCGTCCTCGTTCACCTCCGCGCTGCACCGGTGTGCGCCCCTTCCCGCCAGATCGGGCGATCTCTGGGGCAGATCGGGAAGCGGGCGAGCCAACTCAAGGCTCGCCGGGCAGCTACCGGGAGACCAGTGCCTAGAGACCCATCAGCAGGTCGAGGCCGAGCGTGACCCCCGGATGCTGACCGATCCGCTTGCAGGCGAGCACGACCCCGGGCATGAAGCTGACCCGGTCGTAGCTGTCCTGACGCAACTGAAGGGTCTGCCCGGCGGCCCCGAACAGCACCTCTTGGTGGGCGACCATCCCCCGCATGCGGACCGAGTGGACGCGGATCCCGGCGGGGCCGACGCCACCGCGGGCACCGGGGTAGACCTCGTGACGGGTCGGGTCGGGCGCCCACTGCGACGAGGCGGCGGCGATCCGCTCGGCGGTGACCGTCGCCGTTCCCGACGGCGCGTCGATCTTGGCGTCGTGATGCAGTTCGATGATCTCGGCGGTGTCGAAGAACGGGGCGGCGAGCTCGGCGAAGCGCATCATCAACACCGCACTGATGGCGAAGTTGGCGGCGATCACGCAGTTGCTGCGGTTGAATGCGGCGCGGAACTGTTCGACGTCCGCCGGATCGAAACCGGTGGTCCCGACGACGGCGTGGATCCCCTGTCCGGCGAGGAACGGCAGCGTGTGACGTGCTGCGGCGGCGACGGTGAAGTCGACGGCGACTTCCGCCCCGCATCGACGAGGCTCGTCGGCGAGTCGGCGATCTCGATCCCGTGGACGACCCCGCCGGCAGCGCCGGGGTCGATCGCAGCGACCAGCTCGAGCTCCGGATCGGCGGCGATCGCCTCGCAGGCCGTCGCCCCCATCCGGCCGCCGGCGCCGACGACCCCGACCCGGACCACCTTGTCCGTCATCGCTGGTTCCTCACCGGGCCAACGTATCCGGACCGACGGTGACGCAGACCCGAGGGCCACCGAGCACGTCGGCGGCGACCCGGCGGACGTCGTCGAGGGTCACCGCCTGCCATCGGGCGAGCTGATCGCCGACGTTGCGCAGCGAGCCGGTGGTGACCAGCAGGGCACCGTTGCGGGCCATCCGCGAGCCGTTGTCCTCGAGGCCGAGGACGAACGAACCGGTGAGGTAGCCGACCGCGATCCGAGCTCGTCGCCGGTGATCCCGTTGACGGCGAGGTCGGCGAGGGTCCCCTCGATCAACCCGGCGACCTCGTCGAGGTGGTCCGGCTGGGTCCCGGCGTAGACCGACAGCGCACCGGCATCGTCGTACTGCGAGGTCGCGGCGTAGACCGAATAGGCCAGCCCGCGCTGCTCGCGGATCTCGTCGAACAGCCGGCTCGACATCCCTCCGCCGAGGATGTGGACGAGGACGTCGAGCGCCTCGCGATCGTCGTCGAAGCGGTCGAGGGCGCGCATTCCGACGAGCAGCTGGACCTGCTCGGTGTCGTCCGGGTGATGCAGCTGAGCCGGACGGTTCGGACCCGGCGCCTGGCGCCGCTGGCGCCCCTCACCGGGGGCGAGCCCGCCGAATGCACCGTCGACCAGGGTCAACAGCTCGTCGTTGGTCAGCGGGCCGGTGGCGGAGATCGACCATCGACCCGCCGCGGTAGTGCTCGGCGTGGAAGCGGCGGACGTCGGCTGGGGTGATCTCCGAAACCGTCGCCCGTTCGCCGGCGGTCTCCCTCCCGAGCGGGTGCCCGGGATAGAGCGCCTCGGACAGCATCCGGTAGGCGACGTCCTCCGGCTCGTCGTCGTCCATCGCCAGTTCCTCGAGGATCACCTGACGTTCGATCTCGATGTCGCCGTCACGCAGCGCCGGCGCGCGGATCGACCTCCCCGAGCAGCGAGATCCCGAGCTCGGCGGCGGTGGCCGGCAACCGGCAGTAGTAGGCGGTGTACTCCTTGGTCGTGTAGGCGTTCATGTCGCCCCCGACCCGGTCGACGGCGCGCGAGATGTCCTGCGCGCTGTGCCGTTCGGTGCCTTTGAACAACAGGTGCTCGAGGAAGTGCGAGACCCCGGAGAGCGCGGTCGGTTCGTCGTGGGCGCCGACGCCGACGTAGGCACCGACCGCCACCGAGAGCGTCCCGGGGACGTGCTCGGTGACGACCGTGAGACCGTTGTCGAGGGTTTCGAGGCGGAGGTTGCTCATCGTCGACAAACCGGCCCGGCCCACGAGGGGCCGGGCCGGTCGATGGTTCGTCGTGCTCAGCGGTGCCGGCGGCGGCCGCCACGGGGGCCACCGCGATCGCCACGATCGCCACGAGGACGCTCACCGGCTCCATCGGCGGCAACCGCCGCCGCCGGGCCGAGGTCGCCGAACTCGCCGCGGAGCTCGTCGTCGAAGGAATCCTCGAACGAGACGGCGACTGCGCCGCTCGGGGCGGGAGCACCGTCGGAGCTCTCGGCGACGTCACCTTCGGGGACGTCGGGGGCGTCGCCGACCGGGGTCAAGCTGATCTTGCCCTTCTCGTCGATCTCCTCGACGCGGACCTCGATCATGTCGCCGAGGTTGACGACGTCCTCGACCCGGTTGATCCGCTTGCCGCGGCCGAGCTTGGAGATGTGCACCAGGCCGTCGCGGCCGGGGAGGATGTTGACGAACGCCCCGAACTTGGTGACGTTGACCACTCGGCCCTGGTAGACCGCGCCGATGTCGGCGGTCGGCGGATCGATGATCAGCAGGATCCGGTTGCGAGCCTCCTCGACCCGCATCCCGTCGACCGAGCCGATCGTCACCGTCCCGACGACACCGTCGTCGTCGACGGCGATGTCCGCGCCGGTCTCCTGCTGGATCGTGTTGATCACCTTCCCCTTCGGGCCGATCACCTCGCCGATCCGGTCCAACGGGATGTTGAAGCTGACGATCTTCGGCGCCGTCTCGCGGACCTCGGTCCGCGGAGCGGCGATCGCTGCGTTCATCACCTCGAGGATCTCCAACCGGGCGACCTTGGCCTGGTTGAGGGCGGCCGCGAGCACATCCGCGGGGATCCCGTCGATCTTCGTGTCGAGCTGCAGGGCGGTGACCGCATCGGCGGTGCCGGCGACCTTGAAGTCCATGTCACCGAACGCGTCCTCGGCACCGAGGATGTCGGTGAGGGTGAGGTACTTGCCCTGATCGAAGATCAGACCCATCGCGATCCCGGCGACCGGCGCCTTGATCGGGACACCTGCGTCCATCAGCGACAACGAGCCGGAGCAGACCGAACCCATCGAGGTCGAGCCGTTCGACGACATCACCTCCGAGACCAGGCGGAGCGTGTACGAGAACTCCTCCTGGCTCGGAACGACGGGCAGCAGCGCACGCTCGGCGAGCGCTCCGTGGCCGATCTCGCGGCGCTTCGGCGAACCGACCCGGCCGGTCTCGCCATTGGCCCACGGCGGCATGTTGTAGTGGTGGAGGAACCGCTTGTTGGTCGTCGGCGTCAGCGTGTCGAGCAACTGGTTCATCCGTGGCATCGCCAGGGTCGCGACGTTGAGCACCTGGGTCTCACCACGCTGGAACAGGCCGGAACCGTGGGCCGTCGCAAGGACGCCGATCTCGGCTGACACAGGGCGGAGATCGGTCGGGCCACGCCCGTCGATCCGAATGCCCTCGTCGACGACACGCTTGCGGACCAGCTTCTTGGTCAGCGAACGGACGGCTTCTTTGATCTGCTTGTTCAGACCGAAGAACTCACCCGGGGCATCCGCGGTGCCGGCCAGCTCGGCGATCGCGGCAGCGGCGACGGCGTCGGTCGCTGCGTTGCGGTCGGCCTTGGCCGAGATCGTCACGGCCTCGGCGAGCTTCGGGGTGGCGACCTTCTCGACCGCAGCGAAGACTTCGGGGGTGTAGTCGACGACCGGGGTGTACTTCAGCTGGGTGATCGGACCGTCGGCTGCGATCACCTTGGCGACCAGCTCCTTCTGGAGCGCGATCGACTGCTTGATGTGCTCCTTGGAGGCCTCGAGACCGCCGGCGAGGACCGCCTCGTCGACCTTCGGGGCGCCATCGGCGTAGTAGTGGAACGACTTCTCGGTCCCACCGGCTTCGACCATCATGATCGCCACGTCGCCGTTGTCGAGCTCACGCCCGGCGACGACCAGCTCGAAGGTCGACTCGTCGCCCTCGGTGTAGGTCGGGTGCGGGATCCAGGTCCCGTCCTGGCCGAAGGCGATCCGAACGGCGCCGATCGGGCCGTCGAACGGGATCCCGGAGATCATGAACGCAGCCGAAGCGGCGTTGATCGACAAGATGTCGTGCGGGTTGTCCTGGTCGGCACCGACGACGGTGATCACGACCTGGGTCTCGTTGCGGAAGTCCGACGGGAACGACGGACGCAGCGGCCGGTCGGTCAGGCGGCAGGTGAGGATCGCAGCCTCGGTCGGACGGCCCTCCCGGCGGAAGAACGAGCCGGGGATCTTTCCGGCGGCGTACGCCCGCTCCTCGACGTCGACGGTCAGGGGGAAGAAGTCGACCCCGTCACGGACGTCCTTGGCTGCGTTGGCGGTCGCCAACACAGTGGTCCGCCCGATCGATGCCACCACGGCACCTTGCGATTGGGGGGCGAACTTCCCTGTCTCGAACGACAGGGTCTTGTCGGTACCCGCGACGGGTCCCGACACGCGAATGGCATCGGCCACCAGCGTCTCCTTTCGGTGCAGGCTCGCCACAGGCGGCCTGCTGTCGGAGCGGCCAGCCGGTTCCCAGTCGACGGCTTCCCGGACCATGCAACTCGTGCATTCGCACTCGTTCCGGGCTGTCAGCGACTGACAACCGACGCGTTCCGCTCGGTGTTGTCTCGCCCGGGTAGTCACCCGGACGCGTCCAGTGTACGTGCTTGCAGCCGCGACACCGCGGCATCGGGCGATCCGGCCGTCGACCGGCGTCGGTACGATCGCTCGCATGTCGAGGATCTCGCTGCGGATCACCGCCGACGCGAGCCGCCAGCTGCGAGCCGGTCATCCCTGGTTGTACGACGCCGCGATCACCGCCCAGAGCCGCCCCGGCGACCCCGGCGAGCTGGCCGTTGCCTTCGACCCTGACCGCAGGTTCGTCGCCATCGGGCTCTACGACCCGGCCTCGCCGATCCGGCTCAAGGTGCTCGGCCACGGCAGCCCGACGACGATCGACGACGAGTTCTTCGCCGCCCGGATCGCCGCCTCGATCGCCCGACGCGCGCCGCTCGTCAGCCGGGGAACGAGCACCGGGATGCGTTTGATCCACGGCGAGAACGACGGGCTGCCGGCACTGGTCCTCGACCGCTACGCCGATGTCGGGGTGCTCAAGCTCTACTCCCCCGCCTGGCTGCCCCATCTCGGGCTGATCGCCGACCAGATCCGCGTCCTGACCGGGGTGTCGACGCTGCTGATCCGCTATGCCCGGGCGGTCACCCCCGGTGTCGACGACCCACGACCTGGCAGCGCCGTGTTCGGGTCGGTCCCCGCCGACCCGGTCGAGTTCCTCGAGAACGGGTTGCGGGTGGAAGCCGACGTGGTGCGCGGGCAGAAGACCGGGTACTTCCTCGATCAGCGGGAGAACCGGGCGAGGGTCGGCGGGATGTGCACCGGGCGGCGGGTGCTCGACGTGTTCGCCTGCACCGGCGGGTTCTCCCTCGCTGCGGCAGCGGGTGGGGCGGTGTCGGTCCACTCGGTCGATCTCAGCGCCGCTGCACTGGAGACCGCCGAGCGATTGTTCGCCCTCAATCGCGGGCGGGAGGCGGTCGCCGCCTGTGAACACGCGACGACCGTCGGTGATGCCTTCGCCGTGCTCGAGCTGCTCGCCCGCCGGTCGACGACCTACGACCTGGTCGTCATCGATCCGCCGTCGTTCGCCACCCGTCAGTCGCACACGGCTGCCGGGCTGCACGCCTACGCCCGGTTGACCAGGTTGGGGCTGGCCGTGCTCCGACCCGGCGGATTGCTCGTCCAGTCCTCGTGCTCGAGCCGGATCGCTGCCGACGATTTCTTCCACACCGTCCACCGCGCCGCGGCCGACGTCTCCCGCCCGCTGCGCGAGCTCGAGCGGACCGGCCAACCGGTCGACCATCCGGTCGGCTTCGCCCAGGGCGCCTATCTCAAGACGCTCTTCGCCCGCGCCCGCTGACCGTCGCTCCCGGCCGGCAGGTGGGTCGCGCGAGGCTGTGGCCGGTGAGACGACGGCGCGGGGGCGGTCAGCGGGCGATCGCCGCCGTCGCGCTCGCCGTTGGCCTCACGGGATGCACCTCCACACCCGCCGACCCGTCGACCGCCGCCGGTGCTCCTCCGCCGCCCCCGATCGCATCGCCGGCCACACTCCCCCAGGCCACCTCGACCGGCGTTCCGACGACGACCTCGATCGCGACGACGACCGAGGCGACGACGATTCCGACGACGGTCGCGGCGCCGACGACCCCGACCGTCCCGCCGGTGCGCACGGTGCGGCTCGGACTCACCGGGGACACGCTGTTCCACAGCCCGCTGTGGAACCAGGCCCGGCGCAACGCCGGCGGCAACGGCTACGACTTCCGGCCGATGCTCGCCCCGATCGCGCCCCTCGTCAACGGGGTCGATCTGGCGATCTGCCACCTCGAGACGCCGATCGCACCGCACGGCGAGGAGCTGTCGACGCGCTCCGTACTACGGCGTCCCGGTCGAGATCGTCGATGCGCTCGCCGCCACCGGTTTCGACCGCTGCTCGACCGCCAGCAACCACACCGCCGACCGCGGCGCGGCCGGGATCGACCGGACGGTCGATGCGCTGGAGGCGGCGGGCCTCGGTCAGTCCGGGATGGCTCGCACTCCGGCGGAGATCGAACCGCGCGTGTTCGAGGTCAACGGGATCCGGATCTCCCAGCTGTCGTACACCTTCAGCTACAACGGTCTGTCCCTCCCCGCCGGGGAGGAGTGGCGCTCGGCGATGATCGAACCGGCTCGGATCGTCGCCGACGCCGACCGAGGCCCGCCGGCTCGGCGCCGAACTGGTGTTCGTCAGCCTGCACTGGGGCGCCGAGGGGGTTGCACGCCCCGACCGTACGACAGCGCCGCCTCGCCGAGGAGCTCACCGCGAGCCGGGCATGATCGACCTCGTCGTCGGCCACCACGCCCACGTCGTGCAGCCGATCGAACAGATCAACGGGATCTGGGTCGTGTTCGGGCTCGGCAACCTCGATGTCCAACCTGCCGACCTCGGCCCGCTGGCCGGCGGCGGCGCAGGATGCGGTCGTGGTCACGGTCGGCGATCGCCATCGCCGGCAACGGCGCGATCGTCGGTCGAGCCGACCGCTCGCCGACCCGACCTGGGTCGACAAGCAAGACGGCTGGCTGGTCCGTCCGGTGGTCGAAGGCCTGAGCGATCCGGCGATCAGCGCGTGGCTCGCCCAGGAACTCGGTTCGTCGCTCGAACGGACCAGGCGGGTGCTCGGCGACTATCTCGGGTGAGCGTCCCGCCCGGCACCTGCCGGGCGAGGCGGTGCCGAGATCAGCGGCGAAGGCCGAGCTTGGCGATGATCGCCCGGTACCGCTCGACGTCGATGTTCTTGACGTAGTCGAGCATCCGGCGTCGACGGCCGACGAGCATCAGCAGCCCACGGCGGCTGTGGTGGTCCTTCTTGTGGACCTTGAGGTGCTCGGTGAGCATGTTGATCCGCTCGGTCAACAGGGCGATCTGGACTTCCGGGGAGCCGGTGTCGGTCTCGTGCAACTTGTGCGCGTCGATCGTCGTCTGGTTGGCCATCGTTGCCGTCCTTCATTCGAGGAGGTCGCCCCGGAGCGTGCTCGTCCCGGCGGCATCCACCCCAGCAACCGAACGGCCCCGGGAGAGGACCTCCCCAGGCTACGACCGGTCGTGCCCCGGCGCCAACCACTCGCGGAGCGCCGATTCGCGCTCAGCCCGTCGACCGACAGGCCCAGGAACGGCCCGCCGAGCTCGAGGAGCACACGGCTGAGCGCGGATCGGCGCCCACCCGGGATCGGGTCAGTCAGCGGCGCCGCCGTCCGATACCGTCGCCGCTCGTGACCGGACTGCCCGAGCTGCGCGCCCGCATCGACGAGCTCGACCGGGAGCTGGTCCGGATCGTGGCGGAGCGGCTCGCGGTCTGCGATGCGGTCGCCAAGATCAAGGAAGGCTCGGACACGCCGGTGATCCAGCCGGCGAGGGTGCGCGAGGTCGTCACGACCCGCCGGCAGTGGGCGATCGACGCCGGGATCGACCCCGACTTCGCCGAGCAGCTGTTTCGCGTCCTGCTGACCGAGACCCACCGGATCGAGGTCGCCACCAGCAGGCCGGACGCAGCGCCGGACAAGGAGGCAGCGCCCGAGGGCCTGCGATCGGCGATCGACACCGTCGCCGCCCGGATCGACCACCTCGTCGTCGCCGTCGACGATCTCGCCGCCGCGACCGAGTTCTTCAGCCTCCGGCTCGGCTTCCACGATCAACCGCTGGCCGACGGCGAGCTGCCCGGGATGCGCGCCCTCAGCGCCGGCGGCGTGTCGGTGGTGCTCGTCGGCCGCGACGCCGGGCCGGCGGTCGCCCGGTACCTCGACGCCCACGGCAGCGGCGTGCAACACGTGGCGATCGAGGTGCTCAACGCCGGATACGCCCGCCGGGCACTGGACGAATCCGCTGCCCCGCTGCTCACCGAACTGGTCGTCGACACCCACGGGATGGAGCAGTTCTTCACCGTTCAGGATCCGTCGAGCGGCGTACAACTCGGGTTCGTCGCCCGCACCGGCCACCGCGTCGGGCTCAGCGGTGCGAACGTCAGGGCGCTGTTCGAGGCGCTCGACGGCGCCGGCGGCTGAACCCGCCCGCCGAGGTCATCCGACGGTCGCCTGGCGAGCGTGCTCGATGTCCTGCTTGAGCTGGGCGACGAGCGCGTCGATCCCGTCGAACTTGCGCTCGGAGCGGAGGAAGTGGGTGAACCGCACCTTCGCCGGTTCGCCGTAGAGGTCGTCGTCGAAGTCGAGCAGGTGGGCCTCGAGCAACGAATGGTCGGCGTGTTCGTAGAAGGTCGGCCGGCGCCCGAGGTTCATCGCGCAAGCGTGGGCCAGGCCGTCGGAGCGGACGTACCAGCCGGCGTAGACGCCGTCGGCGGGCAGGCAGATCGAGTTCGGCACGGCGACGTTGGCCGTCGGGAACCCGAGCAAACGGCCGCGTTGATCTCCTTGGATGACGACCCCGCGCACCTCGTACGGGCGGCCGAGCAGCTCGCCGGCGATCTCGATGTCCCCGCCGGCGAGGGCTCGGCGGATCGCCGTCGAGGTCACCGGTTCGTCGATCGCGTCGCCGCGATCGATCAGCTCGAGTGGACGGACCTCGAAGTCGAGCGCCACACCCAGTTCGCGGAGGAGGGCGACGTTGCCCCCTCGCTGGTAGCCGAAGTGGAAGTCCTCGCCGACGACGATCGCCCGCGCTCCCAAACCTCCGACGAGC
Organism: uncultured Actinomycetes bacterium; assembly: GCA_963754705.1. Classification (GTDB taxonomy): domain Bacteria; phylum Actinomycetota; class Acidimicrobiia; order Acidimicrobiales; family Ilumatobacteraceae; genus JAWKHV01. Next base: position 407,131 of record CAVWGZ010000005.1, read on the forward strand.
ACCCGATGGACGAAGTCGGCCGGGTCCTCCCGCGAACGGCTCGCGTCGAAGGTCAACAGCACCGTCGCGTCGAGCCCGGTGTCGGCCAGCAGCTCCAGTTTCTGCGGCAGGTCGGTGAGCAACCGTGGCGCCGATTCGGGACGGACGACGCTCGCCGGGTGTCGATCGAAGGTGAGCACGACCGATCTCGCGCCGAGTTCGCTGCCGAGCCGGCGAACCTCCCCGATCACCGCCTGGTGCCCACGATGGACACCGTCATAGGCACCGATCGTGACGACGGACCGTTCGTCCGGCCACGGTGAGCTGGACAGGTCGCTGATCACTTCCATCGGCCAGCGACGCTACTGCTCGAACGACCCTGCGACCACGACAGCAGGCTTCGCCTGATGGCGAAACGGCTCGTAGACCGCCAGCAACTCCTCGTCCGGTCCGACGAGGGTCCACGGTGGGGTGCCGGCGAAGGTGTCGAGCACCCGTCCGGTGCGGACCAGCGCCGCGGTCGGTTCGTCGACGACGACCACTGTGTGGCCGCGTATCGCCTCGATCGGGGGCAACAGTTCGGAGGTCTCCGGCGGACCCGCCTCGTCGATCGCGAACGGCCCGATCGCGGTGCGCCGCAGGGCGCGGAGGTGCGCGCCGCCGCCGAGGAGGTGGCCGAGGTCGGCGGCGAGCGTGCGGATGTAGGTCCCGGGACTGCAGTCGACCTCGAGCCGGAGCACCAGCGGGTCGGCGGTGGCCGACAACTCGAACCGGTCGACGGTCACCGGCCGTGCCTCGCGCTCCACCTCGATCCCCTCCCGGGCGAGTTCGTGCAATCGTCGACCGCCGATCTTCAGCGCCGAGACCATCGGCGGGACCTGGAGGATGTCGCCGGTCAGCGACGCGGCGGCGAGCCGGGCTGCGACGAGATCGACCTCCATCTCGTGCCGAGCGGTGATCTCCCCGGCGGCGTCGAGGGTCGAGGTCTCGGTCCCGAAGACGACCTCGCCGGTGTAGGTCTTGCCGCCCTCGCCGACGAAGCGGAGCAGTCGGGTGACCGAACCGACGCCGACCAGCAACACGCCGGTGGCGTCGGGGTCGAGCGTGCCGGCGTGACCGATCCGCTTCTCGCCGAACCGGCGACGGAGCTGATTGACGACGTCGTGGCTGGTCACCCCGACGGGCTTGTCGACGATCGTCAGGCCGTGGACGGTCGGCGGTCTACGCCGAGCCATCGTCGCCGTCGTCCGACGCCACCTCGTCGTCGGGCACCGGCCGCTCGGGCAGCGGGTTCGCCCGGAGGATCTCGTCGATCCGCTCCGCCGAGCGGAGCACGTCGTCGGGACGGAACGAGAGGATCGGCGTCTTGCGCGCCCGTACCTGGCGGGCGATCACCGCCTGGAGTTTGACCCGCTGCTCGCCGAGCGCCTCGAGCACCTCCTCGTCGGCCTCCGGTCCGCGTAACGAGTCGTAGTAGACGATCGCCCGGTTGAGCTCGGCGTCGACGTCGACCGAGGTGATCGCGACCAACTCCAGCCGCTCGTCCTGCCGTCGTTCGAGCTCTTCGGCGACCACCTCGCGCAGGAGCTCGCCGAGTCGGGCGGTGCGCGGCACGCGGTTGGTCGCACTGCTGGTCGGGCGTCGCTTGGAACTGCTCATTCGAGCCACCTCCGGTCGGTCGTCAGCACGGCGATCTCGGGATGCGACCAGATGAACCGGTCGACCGAGTCGATGATCTCGGTGGCCTGCTGCTGCGAGGAGGCCACCGCGGCGAACCCGAGCGTCGCTCGCTGCCACAGGTCCTGGTGGTCGATCTCGGCCGCACTGACGCCGTAACGCCGGCGGGCACCGTCGAGCATCGATGTCACCACCTGCCGCTTGTCCTTCAGCGAGGCTGCGTCCGGGATCTGCAGCTCGACCTCGAATCCGAGCAGGAACACGCCGCAACGCTATCGACCACGGCCTGCCTGCCGTCGGGCGAGTTCCGCTCCGAGCGAACGGGCGATCGTTGGGTACCGTCGGAGCGCCGATGATCGTCGAACCACACGTCGAGCCCGCTCCCTCGGGCCATCCCCTGGTCCGGCTGCTGCCGTTCGTGTTCACCTCCCGTCGCGACGTCGCCGTCGCCCTCGGCGCCTCGGTCGTCGGGCAGGGTGCCAGCGCGCTCGCTCCGCTGGTACAACGTCAGGTCGTCGACGGTGCGATCTCGGGCAACTCCGGCTCGGTCGTGGTCCCGCTGATCGTCCTCGTCGCGATCGCCGTCGGCTCGTTCGGCTTCGCCTATCTCCGCCGCTGGTTCGGCGGTCGAGTCAGCCTGCGCGTCCAGCACCTGTTGCGCACGGCGATCTTCGAACGGCTGATGCGACTCGACTTCGCCGGCCATGAACAACTCCGCACCGGTCAGCTGGTCTCGCGTGCCTCCGGCGATCTCGGGTTGATCCAGCAGCTGCTCGCCTTCCTCCCGATCATGCTCGGCAACATCGTCTTGCTGGTGGTCGCGGTGGTGGCGATGATCGTCCTGTCGCCGCTGCTGACGTTGGTGATGGCAGCGGCGATCCCGCTGATGGCGATCGTCGCCCTCCAGCTCCGGCGGACCGTGTTCCCTGCCTCGTGGGACGCCCAACAGCGCGCCGGTGACGTCGCCGGGGTCGTCGACGAAGCCGTCAGCGGGGTGCGGGTGGTCAAGGGCTTCGGCGCCGAGCGACGCGAGATCGATCGCCTGGCCGAGTCCGCCTCGACGCTGTTCACCGCCCGGCTGCGCCTCGTCCGGTTGCAGGCCCGATCGACCTCGATGCTCGCCGCGATCCCCGCCTTCGCCCAGGTCGGCGTGCTCGCCCTCGGCGGCTGGTTGGCGTTGCACGATCGGATCAGCCTCGGCACCTATCTCGCCTTCTCCGCCTATCTCGTCCAGCTCACCGCCCCGGTGCGGATGATGGCGTTCGTCGTCGCCGCCGTCCAGCAGGCCAAGGCGGGCGCTGAGCGGGTACTCGACATCCTCGATGCCAACGCGGAGGTCGTCGACCTCCCCGGCGCGATCGCGCTCGAGCAGGTACGCGGCGCGATCGAGTTCGACGACGTCAGCTTCGGCTACCGGCGGACCGAGCCGGTGCTCGCCGGGTTCTCGATCGGCGTCAGCCCGGGCGAAGTGATCGCCCTCGTCGGCGGCAGCGGGTCGGGCAAGTCGACCGTCACCGCCCTCCTCCCCCGGTTCTACGACCCTTCAGCCGGGAGGGTGCTGATCGACGGGCACGACGTGCGCGACCTGACCCTCGCCTCGCTCCGCGCCCACGTCGGGGTGGTGTTCGAAGAGGCCTTCCTGTTCTCCGACACCGTGCGCGGCAACATCGCCTACGGCCGGCCGGAGGCGACCGACGAGGAGGTCTGGGCAGCAGCCCGCGTCGCCGATGCCGCTGGGTTCATCGCCGAGCTCCCCGACGGGATGGAGACCGTCGTCGGCGAGCGAGGGATGACCCTCTCCGGAGGCCAGCGCCAGCGGATCGCCCTCGCCCGGGCGGTGATCACCGACCCGGCGGTGCTGATCCTCGACGACGCGACCTCGGCGGTCGACACCGCCACGGAGGAATCGATCCACGCCGCGCTGCGCTCGGTGATGGTCGGTCGGACGACGATCCTCGTCGCCCACCGCGCCTCGACGGTTCGCCTCGCCGACCGGGTGCTGTTGCTCGACCAGGGCAGGGTGGTCGACGAGGGAACCCACGACGATTTACTCGGGCGCAGCGCCGAGTACCGCGCCTTGCTCGGCGACGGTGACGACCTCGGCACCGACGACGACGTCGGCACGCTCGCCGCCCTCGCCCCGCCCGGGCCGGACGGGACGACCCCGGCCGCCTGGCCGGACTCGTCCACCGATGCCGCGGCGGGATCGCCCGACCCGAGCACCCGGTACGCCACTGCCGCAACCCGCTCGGCGGTCGGCGGTCCGGGGGCGTTCGCCTCCGGGCTCGCTGCCACCCCGCAGCTGCTCGATGCGCTCGATCAGCTGCCCGATTACGGCGACACCCCGCAGGTCGACCTCGACCAGGCGATCGGCGAGGGACCGGAACGGTTCCGCCTGCTCCGCTTCATCCGGCCGTGGCGGGCCGGACTGATCATCGGGCTCGGCTTCGTCGCCGCCGATGCGCTGCTGACCGCGGTCGGACCGGTGCTGATCCGTTCCGGGATGGGGTGTCGAGCGCGACGCAGCGGGCGTGCTGTGGTTCAGCGTCGCCGTGTTCGCCGCGGTCACCGCCGTCGACTGGGTCGCCACCTGGGCCGGCGCGCTGATCGCCGGGCGTACCGCCGAGCGGATCCTCTACGCCCTCCGGCTGCGGATCTTCGCCCACCTCCAGCGCCTCGGGCTCGACTTCTACGACGCCGAGATGGACGGTCGGGTGATGACCCGGATGACGGCCGACGTCGAAGCCCTCTCCCAGCTGGTCCAGACCGGGCTGGTCACCGCCGTGGTCGGGATCGGGACCTGTACCGGCGTCGCTGTCCTGCTCGTGGTCCTCTCACCCGGTCTGGCGCTGGCCACCGCAGCGGTGCTGCCGGCGCTGCTGGCCACCACCTGGGCGTACCAGCACTGGTCGTCGAAGGCCTACCGCGACGCCCGGGAGGCGATCGCCAGCGTCAACGCCAACCTCCAGGAAAACCTCTCCGGGGTGCGCGTCGCCCAGGCGAGTGGCCGCCAGCAACGCAACACCGAGGGTTTCCGTGACGTCAGCGGGAGCTATCTCGCCGCCCGGCTGCGCGCCCAGCGGCTGCTCGCGCTGTACTTCCCCTCGGTCGGCCTGCTCGCCGATCTCGCCGCCGTGCTCGTCCTCGGGGTCGGCGCCGCATTCGTCGCCGACGGGCGGGTGTCCTCGCCGGTGGTGATCGCCTTCCTGCTCTACCTCAGCCTGTTCTTCGCCCCGATCCAACAGCTGTCGCAGGTGTTCGACACCTGGCAGCAGGCCGGAGCGGCGACGGCGAAGATCACCGAGCTGCTGACCACCCCGTCGACCACCCCACCCCCGGCGGACCCGGTCGATCCGGGCCGGCTGCGCGGCGAGATCACCTTCCACGCCGTCGACCATCGCTATCCGGGGGCGAACCGGGATGCGCTCCACGGCGTCGAGCTCCGGATCGCGCCCGGCGAGACGGTCGCCCTCGTCGGCGAGACGGGGGCGGGCAAGTCGACGATCGTCCGCCTCGTCGCCCGGTTCCACGACCCGACGGCGGGCGCGGTCTCGGTCGACGGGATCGATCTGCGCCGGATCGATCTCGACGCCTACCGCCACCAACTCGGGATCGTCCCCCAGGAGCCGTTCCTGTTCACCGGCACGCTGCGCGACAACATCGCCTACGGCCGTCCGTCGGCGACCGACGCCGAGGTCGAGGCGAGCGCTCGCGCCGTCGGTGCCCACGGATTCATCGCCGCCCTCCCCGGCGGCTACCGGACCGAGGTCTCCGAGCGCGGCAGGTCGCTGTCGGCCGGGCAGCGTCAGCTGATCGCCCTCGCCCGTGCCCAGCTCGTCGAACCGGCGATCCTGTTGCTCGACGAGGCGACGGCCAGCCTCGACCTGCGTGCCGAGGCGACCGTGCGCGAGGCGATGGCGACGGTCTCGGCCAGCCGGACGACGCTGCTCGTCGCCCATCGATTGGCGACCGCCCGCACCGCGGATCGGATCATCGTCCTCGACGACGGCAGGATCGTCGAACAGGGAACCCACGACGAGCTCGTGCGCGCCGAGGGCCCGTACGCGCTGCTCTGGTCGGCCCACCTCGGCACACCGATCGACCGGCCGACGTAGCCGTGGCCGTTGCCCGGGCCGATGACGGGCTTTCGGTCGGCCACGGGTCGGACCTCAGTCGAACTGTGGTCGGGCGCGGTTCGAACGCTTGAGCTCGGCGACCTGCGACGTGGTCGCCAGGTATTCGATCGCGTCCCAGGTCTTGAGCGTGTGCTCCCCGCGTGGGATCTTGGCGATCACCGGACCGAACAGGCTCGCCTCGTCCGGGTGACCGGGCCGGAAGGTGATGATCGGCGTGCCGACCTCCCGCCCGGCGCGGCTGAAGGCGAGCTCGGTCTCCTCCCGGAGCAACGCGTCGTGGACCGGATCCTCGCGGGCGTCGAGCAGCGAGGCGGGCAGATCGACGGCGGCCAGCGCCTCGGCGATCACCTCGGCGTTGCGCAGCCGGAAGTCGTCCTGCCTGCCACCGTTGTGGATCTCGGTGCCGAGCGCACCGAAGAACGCGTCGACCGAGTCGTTGCCGTGCTGCTCACGGATCGCCGCTGCGACCCGCAACCCGTTGGTCCCGGCCCGATGGCCTGCCCGGTACTCCTCGGTGTACCAGGCACTGGTGCGGTTCTCGTTGACGAACTGGAGCGAGATGAACCGCCAGGCCACGTCGTAGTCACGCAGCTGCTGGACCTCCTTGACCCAGCGCGAGGTGATCCAGCACCAGGGACAGACGGGATCGAGGAAGAACTCGAGATCGGCCATCGGGCGAGGGTATCGGCGGGGGCACAGACGGCCCCCGCCGCACTCGTCAGACCCGAGCGATCTCTCGCTCGTCGAAGGTCTCGATCAGGTCGCCCTGCTTGAGGTCCTGGAAGTCGGTGAGCCCGATGCCGCACTCGAAGCCCTCACGGACCTCGCGGGCGTCTTCCTTGAACCGCTTGAGCGACTGGATCGCACCCTTCCAGATGATCACACCGTCACGGAGGAAGCGGACCTTCGACCCACGGGTGATCGTCCCCGACCGCACGTAGCAGCCGGCGATCGCCCCGACCCTCGGCACCCGGAAGATCTCGCGCACCTCGGCTTCGCCGGTGACGACCTCTTCGAACTCGGGGGCGAGCATGCCGACCATCGCCCGCTCGATGTCCTCGAGCAGCTTGTAGATGATCTCGTAGGTGCGGATCTCGACGCCCTCGGCCTCGGCGAGGTCGCGGGCCTTGCGGTCCGGGCGGACGTTGAACCCGATCAACGTCGCGTTGGAGATCGCCGCGATGTTGATGTCGTTCTCGGAGATCCCGCCGACCGCACGGTGGACGAAGGCGAGCTTGACGTCGTCACGCTCGAGCCGGCGCAGCGATTCGGTGACCGCCTCGAGCGAACCCTGGACATCGGCCTTGAGGACGATGTTGAGCGTGGCAACTTCGCCGGCCTGGATCTGGCTGAAGACGTCTTCGAGCTTGACGCCCTTCTGCACCCGGGCGTCGCCGCGCTGGGCGGACAGCTTGTAGCGCTGCGCCCGTGCGTCGCCGACGATCCGTGCCGTCTTCTCGTCCGGAGCGGCGCGGAACTCCTCGCCGGCACCGGGGACGCTCGACAGGCCGAGGACCTGCACCGGCATCGACGGACCGGCCTCTTTCACCTGACGGCCCTGATCGTCGATCATCGCCCGCACCTTGCCCCACGCACCACCGGCGACGATCGGATCGCCGACCTTCAGCGTGCCCTTGTCGACGAGCACGGTGGCGACGGGTCCACGACCGGTGTCGAGGTTGGCCTCGAGCACGATCCCCTTCGCCCGACCGGTCGGGTTGGCGGTCAACTCCTCCAGCTCGGCGACGACGACGAGCTGGTCGAGCAGGTCGTCGACCCCCAGGTTCTGCTGGGCGGACATCTCGACGACGATCGTGTCGCCGCCCCAGGACTCCGGGACGAGCTCGTGCTCGGAGAGCTGCGAGAGCACCCGTTGCGGATCGGCGTTGTCCTTGTCGATCTTGTTCACGGCGACGATGATCGGCACCTCGGCGGCCTTGGCGTGATTGATCGCCTCGATCGTCTGCGGCATCACACCGTCGTCGGCGGCGACGACCAGGACCACGATGTCGGTCACCTGCGGCGCCGCGCTGGCGCATCTTGGTGAACGCGGCGTGGCCCGGGGTGTCGATGAAGGTGACCTGCGAGCCGTCCTCGCGGCTGACCATGTAGGCACCGATGTGCTGGGTGATCCCACCCGCTTCACCGGCGACGACGTTGGCGTGACGGATCCTGTCGAGCAGGGTCGTCTTGCCGTGGTCGACGTGGCCCATCACGGTGATCACCGGTGGGCGAGGCTCCTGGGCCTCCTCGTCGTCGTCGTCGCTGTCGTCGAACAGCGCCTGGAGCTCCATCTCCTCCTGCTGGCCGGGCTCGACGAGGAGGATGTCGGCGCCCAGCTCGAGCGCGAACAGCTCCATCTGCTCGTCGGAGAGGGTCATCGTGGCGGTGACCATCTCGCCGTGGTTCAACAGGAAGCGGACGACGTCGGCGGCCGTCCGGTTCAGCTTCGGAGCGAACTCCTGGGCCGACATCCCCCGCTCGATGATGACGGTGCCCTCGGGCACCGCGGCATCGGTCGGGGTGTAGTTCGACATCAGGTGCGGCTGCAGCTCCTCGCGATCGCGACGGCCACGGCGCTTCGACTTGCGTGGCGCACGCCGCTGCCCGCTCGGACGCGGTCCACCACCGGGGCCGCCACCAGGACGACCGCCGGGGCCGCCACCGGGCCCACCAGGGCCTCCGGGACGACCGGCGAAACCACCACCGGGACCACCACCCGGGCGACCACCGGGGCCGCCACCAGGACGGCCGGCAAAGCCACCACCGGGTCCGCCACCAGGACGGCCGGCGTACCCACCGGGACGCGGTCCACCGGGACCGCTCGGACGGCCGCCGTAGCCACCGCCGGGACCGCCGGGACGACCACCGGGGCCGCCGCCGGGACGACCACCGCCGGGTCCGCCGGGGCGACCCTGGGCGGGCGCGGGCGGGCGGCCGCCACCGGGCGGGGGCGGGATCGGCTTGCCGGTCGGCGAGAGCATCCGTCCGCCACCGGGCGGGGGCGGGATCGGCTTGCCGGTCGGCGACATCGGACGGGGACCGCCGGGAGGGCCGGCCGCAGGACGGCCGGGGGGCGGGCCGGCAGGTCGCGGCGTCTGCGGCGGGAGCGGGCGGGCGGCGACGCCCGACGGCGGGCGTGGCGCGTCGCTGACCGGCGGGCGAGACGCATCGCTCGGGCTCGGACGGTGACTGGAGATCACCCTGTGCTCGGGCTCGGCCGCAGCAGGCGGAGCCGCCGCAGCAGCCGGCGCGATCGGCTCACGCTCGACCGGCGGAGCGGCAGGGGTCTCACTCGCCGGCTGGGCCGGACGGGGCGCCGGTGCGGGCGCTAGCAGGTGCCGGTGTGGGCTCGGCGGCGGCCGGGCGCTCGGGGGCCGGGGCGGGCGACGCCGGCGCAGCGGCGGCCGGACGTGACTCCTCAGCTGCAGGGCGTGGCGCAGGAGCTGCAGGACGTGGTGCAGGTTCGGCAGCGACCGCCGGAGCGGGAGCCTCGACGACCGGTGCCGGCGTCGGTGCAGCGGGAGCCGGTGCGGGGGCGGGCGCCGGTGCGGGCTGCTCGGCGACGGGCGCCGGAGCAGCCTCGGCGACGGCCTTGTCGGCTGCCGGCTTCTCCGCTGCGGCCTTGCGCGACCCGCCCTTGGCCGGCTTGTCCGACTTCGGCTCATCGGGCTGTTGTTCGCGGGTCAGGCCCTCACGTTCCGCGCGTGACGACGGACGCGGTCGGCCTGTGCCTCTTGGACGCTCGACGAGTGACTCTTCACGTCGATACCGAGCGCCAGCGACAGGTCGAGCGTCTCCTTGTTCGTCATGCCGAGCTCCTTGGCGAGCTCGTGCAGGCGGATGTTCTTCGGCACCTAGCGGTCAGCCTTTCCTCGTTCGGAAACCGTCGGCGCACTGCCGACGACTCCGGATTCTCTCACGTCTTTCGTCCCCGCCTCGAATGCGTTGACGAGCGACAACAGCCCCGTCGCATCGACACTTCGACGGAATGCCCGGCCGAACGCCCCACGGCGAACGGCCGTGTTGCAGCATGCCGCGGAATCGGCGCAGAGCCACGCGCCACGCCCCGATACGTGCCGGTCGACGACCGGCATCCCGGCGTCGGTGAGTCCGATGCGCTGCAGCTCGCAAGCGGGGGCGCGACGGCGACAACCGACACAGGTGCGGACGGGAACTCGATCAGCCGTTGGTCTCGCCCTCCACCACGGCAGCCGGCGTCGCGCCGCCTTCAGCCCATTGTTCGGCGCTGACGACGGAGCCGTCGGCCTCGTGCCATTCCATCTCGCCGGTCTCCGCGTTGGCGACCCACTCGCCCTCGGCGTACTCGACATCGCCTTCGTATCCGGCGCCTCCGCCGGCCTCTTCCTCGGCGAGCTGGGTCTCGCTCTTGATGTCGACCCGGAGCCCCGTCAGCCGGGCGGCGAGGCGGGCGTTCTGGCCTTCCTTGCCGATCGCCAGAGAGAGTTGGAAGTCGGGGACGATCACCTCGGCGAGGCCGATCTCGTGATGGATCCGGACCTCGCGGACCTTGGCCGGCGACAGCGCCTTGGCGACGAAGTCGGGCAGATCCTCGGAGAACGGGACGATGTCGATCTTCTCGCCGCGCAGCTCGTTGACGACCATCCGCACCCGGGCGCCGCGCGCCCCGACACAGGCACCGACCGGATCGACGTTGTGGTCGTTCGACCAGACCGCGATCTTCGTCCGGTGCCCTGGCTCGCGGGCGCAGGCCCTGATCTCGACGATCCCGTCGGCGATCTCGGGGACCTCGAGCTCGAACAGCCGCTTGATCAGCCCGGGATGGGTGCGGCTGACGACGATCTGCGGTCCCTTGGCGGTCTTGCGGACCTCGACGATGTAGGCCTTGACCCGGTCGCCGGGGGTCGGACGCTCGAACGGGACCTGCTCCGCCTGGGGCAGCAGCGCTTCGACCTTGCCGAGGTCGAGCAGCGTGTAGCGGCTGTCGGTCTGCTGGATGATCCCGGTGACGATGTCGCCCTCGCGGTTGGCGTACTCCTCGAACTTGCGATCGCGGCTCGGCTTCCCGGATCCGCTGGTTGAGCACCTGGCGGAAGGTCTGTGCGGCGATCCGGCCCATGTCCTGGGGCGTGTCGTCGCGCGGGTTCATCCAGTTGCCGTCTTCGTCGATGTCGTAGGCGACGACGCGGATCTCCATCGTGTCGGCGTCGATCTGGACCTCGGCCTCGTCCGCCGCACCCGGCCGCCGCTTGTACGCGGTGACCAGCGCGTCGGCGAGCACCTGCAGCAGCGTCTCGACCGAGATCCCCTTGTCGGCCGCCAGCATCCTGACCGCTTCAGCCATGTCGGGGTTGCTCATGACGCTCCTGCCTCTCTCGTCGTCGTGGTGGTGGTGGTGTCGGGTTCTGCCTCGGCGGCGGGACGGCGCTTGGTTCGCCCGGTGGCGCCCTTGGCGGTGCCCTTGCCGCCGGGCTTCGGCGTCGGTCCCCAGAGGAACACGGTCCGAGCCCGATCGATCTGGTCGTAGCGCAGCGGGACATCCGCCGGCAGTTCGGTACTTCCCGCCGGGCCCTCGGGACGAAGGACGATGCCGCGCTCGTTGACCTCGGTGAGGATGCCCTGCAACCGGCGCGTTCCGCCGATCGGGGCGTGCAGGCGGACGGCGATCAACACGCCGATCGCGCCGCGGTAGTGGTCCGGCCGTCGCAGCGGGCGTTCGAGACCGGGGCTGGTCACCTCGAGCGTGTATCGGCCGGGTACCGGATCGCTGTGGTCGAGCTCACGTCCGAGCAACCGCGTCACCAGCGTGATCGCCTCGAGGTCGAGGCCCTGTTCGACAGAGTCCGCAGGGCGGGCGATCATCACCCGCACGGTCCCACCGGCGTGTTCCAGGTCGTACAGCTCGAGGCCGAGGTCACGCAGGATCGGCAGGACGAGTGCGGCAACACGTTCGGCGACCGGGCCGGCGGCGAGATCGGTTTCGGACATCGTCCTACCTCCTTCCTGAGAGAACGAAAGGCGTGGGTGAGACCCACGCCTTTCTCATACACGTACGTCAAAGGGCGCGATGATCATATCGGTCGGCGCCGCCCGAATGGCGGAGGGTTGCCTGGTCAGCCGCGGATCGCGGCCACCAGCTCGCCGATCGCGACGTCCCGGCGATCGCCGGTCCGCCGATCGCGCAGCTCCACCAGACCGTCGACGAGGCCCCGACCGACGACGACGATGGTCGGCATCCCGAGCAGTTCGGCATCCTTGAACTTGACGCCGACGGAGACGCCCGTGCGATCGTCGACGAGCGTCGAGATCCCCGCCTGCTCCAGCTCATCGGCGAGCCGGAGCGCGCCCTCGACCTGTTCTCCCTTGCCGGCGGCGACCAGGTGGACCTGCGCCGGGGCGACCTCTTCCGGCCAGCACAGCCCGAGCTCGTCGTGGGTCTGCTCGGCGATCACGGCGACGGCGCGGGTGACACCGATCCCGTAGGAACCCATCGTGATCCGCTTCGGCTTGCCGTCGGCGCCGAGCGCGTCGAGCCCGAACGCGTCGGCGTACTTCCGGCCGAGCTGGAAGATGTGGCCGATCTCGATCGCCCGGTCGATCTGCAGCGGACTGCCACAGGCAGGGCACGGATCGCCGGCGGCGACCGTGGCGACACCGGCGACGTAGGTGTCGACGTGGAAGTCACGCCCGACGACGGCGTCGACGACGTGGTGTTCGAACTCGTTGGCGCCGGTGACCCAGCCGGATCCGGGGGCGACACGCGGGTCGGCGTAGACCGGGACGTCGTGACCGTCGATCGCGATCGCCGAGACGTAGCCGCGCGACGAACTGGGGCGCGTCGGCGAAATCCGACTCCTCGAACGGCCCGAGCCTGGCCGGCGCGACCGACGCTGCCAGCCGTTCCTCGTCGACCTCCCGGTCGCCGGGGACGAGGACGATGATCGGCTTCCCGTCGAGCTTGAACAAGATGTTCTTGAGCAGGTGGGATGCGTCGGTGGACATCCCGTGGTGCTCGTTGAGGTGGGCGACCAGGGCGCCGATCCCGGGCGCCTCGGGGGTGTGCAGCTTGCGCATCGGCGGATGCTCGTGGGTGTCGGGCACGGGCTCGGGCGCCAGCACTTCGACCGCCTCGGCGTTGGCCGCGTAGTCGCAGTTCGTGCAGTACACGAACGTGTCCTCGCCGACCGGGCTCGGCGCGAGGAACTCCTCCGATTTCGACCCGCCCATCGCCCCGGACATCGCCGAGACGATCCGGTAGTCGAGGCCGAGCCGGGCGAACACCCGGACGTAGGCGTCGCGGTGCAACTGATAGCTGGCGGCGAGGCCGTCGTCGTCGATGTCGAACGAGTACGAGTCCTTCATCACGAACTCGCGGCCGCGGAGGATCCCGGAGCGGGGCCGGGCCTCGTCGCGGTACTTCGCCTGGATCTGGTAGAGGAGCACGGGGAAGTCGCGGTACGAGGCGTACTCACCCTTGACCAACAAGGTGAACAGCTCCTCGTGGGTCGGTCCGAGGAGGTAGTCACCCTGGCGGCGGTCCTTGAGCCGGAACAGGGTGTCGCCGTACTCCGTCCAGCGCCCGGTCGCCTCGTAGGGCTCGCGCTGGCAACAACGCCGGGAAGTGGACCTGCTGGGCGCCGATCGCGTCCATCTCCTGTTTGACGATCCGGGCGACGTTGTCGGTGATCATCACCCCCAGCGGGAGCTGGGTGTAGATCCCAGGGGCGACTCGACGGACGTAGCCGGCGCGGACCAACAGCTTGTGGCTGGGCACCTCGGCGTCCGCCGGATCCTCACGCAGGGTCCGCAGGAACAGGGTGGACATCCGCAGCACGAAAGCTCCTCGCAGCAGGTGATCGACGGCGATCCGGTCGCAGCGACCATACCGACGGACGGACGCAGGATCGGGGCACGGCCGGCTGCCGCTACCCTCGCCGCGGCGTGGAGCAGGTCGCCGGAGTGCTGAAGCGCTACGCCTGGGGATCGCTCGAGGCGTTGCCGGCCCTGCTCGGCCGCGAGCCCGACGGCGAGCCGTGGGCCGAGCTGTGGTTCGGCACGCACTCCGGGGGACCGGCGACGGTGGTCCGCGACGGTCCGGCGCTGGTGCGCTCGAGTCGCTCACCGGGGAGCTGCCGTACCTGGCCAAGTTCCTCGCCGCCGGATCGCCGCTGTCGCTGCAGGTCCATCCGTCGACGGCACAGGCGGTCGCCGGGTTCGAACGCGAACAGGCGACCGGGTTCCTCTCGACGTGCCGCAGCGGATCTACCGGGATCCGGCGGCCAAGCCGGAGGTGTTGATCGCGGTCAGCCCGTTCGATGCGTTGTGCGGGTTCCGACCGATCGACGAAACGGTCGCGGAACTGCGCACCACCGGGGCCGGACCGCTCGCCGATCTGCTCGCGGACGCCGGTCCGGCAGCCGCCGTCACCTGGCTGCTCGACACCCGCCCGCCGCTGCGCCCGACGCACCCGCTGTTCGACCGACTCGACTCGATCTATCCGGGCGATCCGGGCGCGCTGGTGGCACTGCTGCTCAACCGGATCGAGCTCCGGCCGGGTGAGGGCGTGTTCCTCCCCGCCGGCCAGCTGCACATGTACCTCGAGGGCCTCGGCGTCGAGGTGATGGGTGCGTCGGACAACGTCGTGCGCGGCGGGCTGACCCCGAACACGTCGACATCCCCGAGCTGGGTCGGGTGCTCGACGGTGCTCCGCGGCTGCCACCGGTACTGCGCCCCGGAGCCGACGGCTGGTACGAGCTGCCGACGAGCGCGTTCGCCGTCCAACAGCTGCGCGGCCCGGCGTCGTGGACCGCCGTCGGCCCCGAGCTGGTGCTCTGCGTCGAGCCGGGAGTGGACGAGTTGCCGGGTACGGCGAGTTTCGTCGCCGACGGGGACACCGCGCGCTCGACCGCCGCGCTCGCCTATCGGGTGACGGCCGGGCGCTGAGCCGGCGCCGAGTGCTCAGGAGGTCGTCGTCCGCCGGCGGATGTTGAGGATCTTCGACGCCGAGTCGTTGGCATCGGCGCCCTGCTCGTCGAGCAACGCCGAGCGGTCCTTGGCGGCCTCACGCTCGGCGAGGGCCGTGTCGGCCCGGGCGATCGCCGCCTCGGTGCCGTGCTCGTTGATGAACTCGGCCCACTCGACCAACGCCTCGACCATCTCCGACTCGGGGACGACGGCGACGTTGCGGCCCTTGACGAACAGGTGCCCGCGCTTGTTGCCGGCGGCGATCCCGAGGTCGGCCTCACGCGCCTCACCCGGGCCCGTTGACGACGCAGCCCATCACCGCCACCTGCAGCGGCAGCTCGACGTTCGCCGAACGCGGCCATCGCCCGTTGGCGACGTCGATCACGTCGATCTCGGCCCGCCCGCACGACGGGCAGGCGATCAGGTCGACGTTCTTCCGTTCGCGCAAGCCGAGCGCCTCGAGCAGCTGCCGACCGGCGCGGGCCTCTTCGACCGGGTCGGCGGTGAGCGAGTAGCGGATCGTGTCGCCGATTCCCTCGAGCAGCAGCGTGGCGATCCCGGCGGTCGCCTTCAGCAGGCCGCCCGGCAGCGGGCCGGCCTCGGTCACGCCGAGGTGCAGCGGATAGTCCGTCACGTCCGCCAGCGCCCGGTAGGCCTCGACCATCAGCGGCACGTTCGACGCCTTCACCGAGATCTTGATCAGGTCGAAGCCGACCTCGTCGAAGTAGGCGATCTCCCGTTGGGCGGACTCGACCATCGCCTCGGGCGTCAGCCCCGCCGTACTTCTCGTAGAGCGACGGGTCGAGCGAGCCGCCGTTGACGCCGATCCGGATCGGCACGTTGCGGTCCTTGGCCTCGCTGGCGACGGCCTTGATGTGCTCGGGCTTGCGGATGTTGCCCGGGTTCAGCCGCAGCCCGTGGACCCCGGCGTCGAGTCGCGGCGAGCGCCATCCGGTACTGGTGGTGGATGTCGGCGATGATCGGCACCGGCGAGCGGGGGACGATCTGGGCCAGGCCCTCGGCCGCCTCGGTCTCGTTGCAGGTGCAGCGGACGATGTCGCACCCGGCGGCTGCGAGCGCGTAGATCTGCTGCAACGTGCCTTCGACGTCGGCGGTCTTGGTGATCGTCATCGACTGCACCGTGATCGGCGCATCGCCGCCGACCGGCACCTTGCCGACGTGGATCTGGCGGGTGACGCGCCGGTTCACGATCGGACGTCGAGGTAGAGGGCGCTGACGACGACGAACAGGACCACGATCAACAGCGGACCGAACACCGGCATCACCTTGGCGAAGTCCACCCGGTACGGCCGGTCCCGCCGCGAACGGATCCGCTCGTAGGTGGCGATCAGCAGATGGCCCCCGTCGAAGGGGAGCAGCGGGAGGAGGTTGAACATGCCGAGGGCGAGGTTCAGCGCCGACATCAGCAGCAGCGTGTCGCCGATCCCACCCTTGACGACGGTCGCCCCGATCTCGCCGATCCCGACGATCGAGGTGGCACGGGCGGCGGGGTCGTCCTCCGGCGAGCCGGCGACCATCTCGAACAGGTCCTGCAGCCCGGACGGGCTGAAGATCCGGCCGATCCCGACCACGGTGCCTTCGACCTGACAGCGCCGAACTCGAGGAACCCCTCGCCGATCCCGGCGGGATGCCGCGTTCGATCGGGATCACGATTCCCTCGAAGTAGACGCCGAGATAGCCGACCGGTTCACCGTCGGGGTTCTCGGCGGCGAGCTGACCGGTGATCGTCCGCTCGGCGCCGGACCGCTCGACGAGGACGTCGATCGTCTGTCCCGGGTTCGAGCGGATGTACGCCCGAGCGTCGACGATCGACTCGAACCGCTGACCGTCGATCGCCAGCAGCCGGTCGCCGGGCTGCACGCCGGCGGCGAACGCCGGCGAGTCCGCTGCGGTCGCGTTGTCGGCGAAGCCGAACGTCGGGGTGGCGGTGTCCTCGACGGTGTACTGGGTGAAGAAGGCGAAGAAGGTGCAGAACCCGACGAGGGCGATCAGCAGGTTCATCCCCGGCCCGGCGAAGACCATCCGGAACCGCCGCCCGTAGGACTGCGCCCGGTACGTTCGCGCCTCGTCGGCCGGGTCGACCTCCTCCAGGTTGTGCATCCCGGGGACCTTGACGTACGCACCGAGCAGGATCGGCTTCAGTCCGAACTCGGTCTCGCCCCGCCGGAAGCTGAAGATCCGTGGGCCGAAGCCGATGAAGAACTCGGTCGGCTTCATCCCGCCGCTGCTGGCGCCGAGGTAGTGGCCGAATTCGTGGAGCGTGATCGAGATCAGCAGGAGGATCACGAAGATCGCCAACGACCAGCTCAGCAGCGCCAGCGCGACGAAGGCGACGACGACGATGCCGACCCGGGCGAGCGACTCCGAGCGCGAGACGGGCGGTTCGGCCTCGGTGTGGGCTGCGACCATCGAGCCGACGGTCATCGGCCGGCTCCGCGGGCGAGCAGCTCGCCGGTGATCCGGCGGGCGGCGCTGTCGGCGGCGTAGATCGCCTCGAGGTCCTCTGGCACGACCCCATCATGCCGGGAGAGGACCGCATCGAGGACGTCAGCTATCGCCGTCCAGCGGATCCGGCCGCCGAGGAACGCGGCGACGACGACCTCGTTCGCCGCGTTCAGCCAGGCCGGCGCCGTTCCCCCGATCCTCCCTGCGGCGTAGGCCAGGCCGAGGCAACGGAAGGTCGCCAGGTCGGGCTGCTCGAAATCCAACCGGCGCAGCTCGGACCAGTCGATCCGCCCGAACGGGGTGCCGATCCGTTGCGGATAGGCCAGCGCGTACCCGATCGGGAGTCGCATGTCGGGCAGCGAGAGCTGGGCGATCGTCGCCCCGTCGGAGAAGGTGACCATCGAGTGGATCACCGACTGGGGATGGACGACGACATCGATCCGGTCGTAGTCGACCCCGAACAGCTCGTGCGCCTCGATCACCTCCAGGCCCTTGTTCATCAGGGTCGAGGAGTCGATCGTGATCTTCGGGCCCATCTTCCACGTGGGGTGGGCGAGGGCCTCCTCGACGGTGATCTCCGCCAGCTGGTCGAGCGTCCGTCCACGGAACGGGCCGCCGGAGGCGGTGAGCACGATCTGGTCGATCTCGCCCCGATCGCCGGCGAAGGCTCGCAGGCACTGGTGCACGGCGCAGTGCTCGGAGTCGACGGGGACCAGCTCGGCGCCGGGGGTGGCGCGCAGCGGCCGGACCACCGGCCCGGCGGCGATCAGACTCTCCTTGTTCGCCAGCGCCAGCCGTTTGCCGGCGGCGAGCGTGGCGGTGGTGACCTCCAACCCGGCGAAGCCGACGACGCCGTTGACGACCACGTCGGCGTCGTCGACCAGCTCGGCCAGCCGATCGACGACGGTGATCCCGGGCAGTGCGGCGGCGACCTCGGCCCGCCGGGCGGGATCGGCGACGGCGACCCGTTCCGGTCGCAACCGGCGGGCCTGGTCGATCAGCGTGTCCACCGCCGAGCCGACGCCGAGGGCGACGATCTCGTACCGGTCGGCTTCGGCGGCACAGACCTCGATCGTCTGGGTGCCGATCGAACCGGACGAGCCGGCGATGGCGATCCGCGTTCGCATCCCCTACGTCTATCTGATGTTGGTGTACGGCTCGAGCGTGACGAGCAGGTAATACGCCGCCGGGAGGGTGAACAGGAACCCGTCGAACCGATCGAGGATCCCTCCGTGGCCGGGCAGCAGGGTGCCGAAGTCCTTGATGTCCAGGCTGCGCTTGAACATCGACTCGGTCAGGTCACCGATCGGAGCGAGGATCGCGACGACGACGCCGAGGGCGATGCAGTCGGAGAGGCTGATCCAGGTCGAACGCTCGGTGTTGGCGATGTTGAGCAGGATCATCGAGCCGATCGTGACCACCGCCCCGCCGATCAGGCCTTCGACCGTCTTGTTCGGGCTGATCCACGGACGCAGCGGGGTGCGGCCGCCGGCAGAACCGACGAGCAGTGCGCCGACGTCGTTGGCGACCACGGCGATCACGAGGGCGAAGATGGTGTCGGTGCCGAGCGCGCCGTCGCCGGCGAGGATCAGCCCGGCGAAGGATCCGAGCAGGGCGATCCAGCCGATCCCGACGAGCGTGATCGCCCCGTTGACGAGCGGTTGGCCGTCCCCGGTCGGTGCGCTCATCATCGTCACCACCGTCGCCAGGACGGCGAGGAACAGGCCGAGCACGATCCCGATCTCGCCCTGCCAATAGGCGGCGAGCGGGATCAGGACGGCGGCGGCGATCCCGGTGACGGTCGCCGGGCGATAGCCACGTTCCTGGGTCTTTTCGAAGAACTCGACCGCCGCCAGCCCGAGCACGGCGACGACGATCGCCATCACCCCGGTGGACTTGGCGAACTTGGTGACGAGCACGAACACCGCCGCGAGGCCGAGGCCGATCGCCACTGCGGTCGGCATGTCACGTCCGGCGGTGCCGCCGGTCGGGGCCGGGCGGGCCGAGCGCCCCTGCGCTCCTGCACCGGGGCGGGGAGCGCCGCGGCTGTCGTCCGGGCCGGGCCTGCCGCCGGCCCGTGTGGGGCCGCCGGAGCGTTGACGCAGTGGCGTCGGTGCATCTCCGGTCGGGTCGCTGCCGATCCGGATCGGTTCGCGGGGCCGCGGAGGCTCGGGCTCGGGCGCAGCCGCCGGCGGCGACTCGGCGAGGTCGAAGAACAGGTCGTCCTCGTCCTCGGTGCCCCGCTCGTCGAGCGCGCCGAGCGGGGCGATCGACTCCAACCCGAGATCAGCAACGGTGGCGGTCTCGTCTCCCGCATGTCCCGAGTCGCGCCAGACCGGCCCGGCGGCGGTCGGCTGGGCGTAGTTGCCCCAGATGTCGACACCCTCGCCCGGTTCCTTCTCGGCGAAGATCCGCGGGATCTCGCCGGTCGGCGGGGCGGTCCAGTGCGGCATCGGACCCGATTCGTCCGGTCCGAAGCGCAACGGGACGTCGTCGACCGACTCGTCGGCGAAAATCGGGTCGCCGAGATCGTCGTCGTCCCAATCGTCCGGATCCTGCTGCGCTCGTCCCCGGCGCCCGGATTCGTCTGTCATCGTCGGTCTCCTACCACGTCATGTCCGCGACGGACCTCGCCGTTCGATGTGCCCGGGCGCTCAGACCTCGAGCAACTCGTGCTCCTTGCGTCCGAGTGCCTTGTCGATCGCATCGACGTGCTCATGGGTGATCTTCTCGAGTTCCTTCTCCGCTCGTTCGAGCTCGTCGGCGCTGATCTCCGACGCCTTCTCCGAGGCCTCGAGCGCCTTGCACGCGTCGCGGCGCAGGTTGCGCACTGCGACTCGGCCGTCCTCGGCGAGATGGCGGACGACCTTGACGTACTCCTTGCGACGCTCCTCGGTGAGCGCAGGAAGGTTGATCCGGATGACGACACCGTCGTTGCTCGGCGACACGCCGAGATCGCTGTCCCGGATCGCTTTTCGATCGCGTTCATCGTGCCCCGGTCGTGCGGCTTGATGATCAACTGACGCGCCTCGGGCACTTGGAACGAGGCGAGTTGCTGCAGCGGGACGTCGGATCCGTAGTAGTTGACGACCAGCCGTTCGACCAGCGCCGGAGAGGCTCGACCGGTGCGCACGGTGGCGAACTGCCCCTGCGTGTGCTCGACGGCTTTCTCCATCTTCTCGATGGCTTCGAGCAGGATTTCTTCGGTCACACGACCCAGCGTAGTGACCGGCGACCACGTCCAGCGGTGATGGCCGCTAGTCGGTGATGATCGTCCCGACCCGGTCGCCCTCGAGGATCGAGCGCAGCGCTCCGGGCGCCGACATGTCGAACACGACGATCGGGATCTTGTTGTCGCGGCAGAAGGCGATCGCCGTTGCGTCCATCACCTTGAGGTCCTTGGTCATCACCTCGAGGTAGCCGACCGAGTCGTACTTGGTCGCCGTCGGATCGCGCCGCGGGTCCGCCGAGTAGACCCCGTCGACCCCGGAGTGGGTGCCCTTCAGCAGGACGTCCGCTTCGATCTCCTGGGCACGCAGGGCGGCTGCGGTGTCGGTGGTGAAGAACGGGTTGCCGGTACCGGCGGCGAAGATCACCACCCGCCCCTTTTCCAGGTGGCGCATCGCTCGGCGGCGGATGTACGCCTCGGCGATCCGGGGCATCTCGATCGCGCTCTGGACCCGGGTGACCTGGCCGATCCGCTCGAGCGCGTCCTGCAGCGCGAGCGCGTTCATCACCGTGCCGAGCATGCCGATGTGATCCGACTGGGTGGCGTCCATCCCCGACAACGATCCGGTGCGGCCGCGCCAGAAGTTGCCGCCGCCGACGACCACGGCGACGTCGACGTCGAGCGATTCGCGGACGTCCTTGATCTCCCTGGCGGTTTGCTCGAGGGTCGCCCCGTCGAGTCCTCGTCCTCCGGGGCCGGCGAGCGCCTCCCCCGATGGCTTGAAGACGATCCGCTTCCATCGGGGGGAGGTGCTCATCGGGCTGCTCGCCTCAGCCGATCTCGACCTGGGCGAATCGGACGAGGGTCGCCCCGCCGAGCACCTGCTTGATCGTCTGCTTGTCGTCCTTGGCGTAGGGCTGCTCGAGCAGGACGAGTTCCTTGAAGAACCCCTGCATCCGTCCTTCGACGATCTTCGGGACCGCCGCTTCCGGCTTGCCCTCGTTGAGCGTGATCGCCTCCAGCGTCGCCCGTTCCCGCTCGACCAGCTCCGAGGGCACCTCGTCGCGGCTGAGGTACTTCGGCTTGGCGAAACCGATGTGGACGGCGATGTCGTGAGCGAGTTCGACCGAGCCACCGGAGAGCTCGACGAGCACGCCGTTGACCCCGCGACCGCCCTGCTTGTGCAGGTAGGAATCGACGACGTTGCCGGAGGCCGCCTCGAAGCGGACGACCGCGCCGAGCTCGATGTTCTCCTTGAGGGTGATCTTCAGATCGTCGAGCTGGGCGGAGAACTTGTCGATCGCCTCGCTGCCGTTGGCGGCGACGGACTTGACCATCTCCTCGGCGAGACCCTTGTACTGGTCGGAGGAGGCGACGAAGTCGGTCTCGCACTTCAGCTGGACGATCGCGCCGACGTTGTCCTCGACGACGAGGGCGACTGCGCCCTGGGTGTTGTCCCGGTCGGAGCGCTCGGCGGCCTTGCCGAGGCCCTTCTCGCGCAGCCACTGGCCGGCGGCTTCCATGTTGCCGTCGTTGGCCTCGAGGGCCTTCTTGGCATCCATCATCCCGGCGCCGGTGGCCTGGCGCAGCGCTTGGACGTCTTTGGCAGTGAACGACATGCGGGGGGTCAGCCTTCCTGGGTCTCGGGGATGGTCTGGGCGTCGGGCTCGCCCTCGGGATCGATCGGGGCGGTCCGCTCGGCGATCTCGATGATCGCGGCGACATCGACGTCGTCGTCGGTCGCCGGCTCGACGTCGGCTTCGACGGCAGCGGAAGGCGCTACGGCGGTGGCGGTGTCATCGGTGTCGGCGGTGGGCGCAGCGGCGGTGTCACCGGCAGCAGCGGTGTCATCGTCCGACCCAGCGGCGGTCTCGCCGTCGGGGGCAGCGGCGGTTTCACCGTCCGACGCAGCGGCGGGGGCACCGCCGGCGACGCGGGCGTCGCGCTCGGCCTGGGCGGCGGCGGCCTGGCGGCGGGCCTCGGCCTGCTGGCTGAGGAACGCGGCGTCCTCTTCGGCGTTGCGCTTCGGCGTCGGGGCCGGATTGCGCTTGGCGTTGATGAACCGGCCTTCTTCGACCGCGTCGGCGATGACCCGGCACATCAGGCTGGTCGCCCGGATCGCGTCGTCGTTGCCCGGGATCGGGAACTGGATCACGTCGGGGTCGACGTTGGTGTCGACGACGGCGACGATCGGGATGCCGAGCTTGTTCGCCTCGGTGACGGCGAGGTGTTCCTTCTTCGTGTCGAGGATGAACACCGCGTCGGGGCGCTTGCTCATCATCCGGATGCCGCCGAGGTTCTTCTGCAGCTTGTCGAGCTCGCGGCCGAGCAGGAGCGCTTCCTTCTTCGGCATCGCCTCGAACTCGCCGGAGGTCTTCATCCGCTCGTATTCGCGCATCTTGTCGACCCGCTTGGCGATCGTCTCGAAGTTGGTCAGCATGCCGCCGAGCCAGCGCTCGTTGATGTACGGCATCCCGCTCTTTTCGGCGTAGGACCGGATCGGGTCCTGGGCCTGCTTCTTGGTGCCGATGAACAGGACGGTGCCGTTCTTGGCGACCAGGTCGCGGACGAAGGCGTAGGCGACCTCGGTGCGCGAGAGCGACTGCTCCAGATCGATGATGTAGATGCCGTTGCGCTCACCGAAGATGAATCGCTTCATCTTCGGGTTCCAGCGGCGGGTCTGGTGTCCGAAGTGGACACCTGCTTCGAGCAGTTGACGCATCGAGATGACGGCCATGAGGATCTCCTCTCCTGCGGTTCTCGGCACGTCACCTCCGCGCCCGAAGGCGACCGCAGGTGGGATGACGTGGGTTCGGTCTCCGGTTCGGGCGCGCGACTGCGCTCGGACCGACGGACGATGCTACCGGATCAGGGCCCTGACCACCCGGTCAGCCGGGTGGGCAGACCAGCTTCGCCGGGCGCGGCGGTCGGCGGTGCTCGCCGTCGAGTGGGACCAACTGTGGGCGGGCGACGAGTCGGGCCAGCCGGCCGGTCGGGTCGACATAGGTCTCGCCCTGGCGCAGGCCGAAGAACAGCGCTGCGCTCGATGTGCCGAGCCGTTCGCCGGTGGTGACGCTCTGGCCGAGGCGAACGGCGACCGTCGCCAGCTTGCCGTAGGTGGTCCGCCAGCCGTCTCCGTGGTCGACGACGACGTAGCGGGTGCCGGCGACGAGACCGGCGAAGGTGATCCGTCCGGCCTCGGCGGCGACGACCGGCGTGCCCTCCGCCGGGCCGTATTCGATCCCCCGGTTGCCGGGGCAGAACGGGCACGGTGGCTCCCGGAACGGGTCGACGACCTCGGCCTCGACCGGTGGGCGAAGGCACGTCGGTGCGGCCGCCGCGGCGCGATCGGCCAGTGTCGTTCCGCCGAGCGCGAGGGCGAGCCCGGCGATCAGTCGGCGTCGTCCCCGGCCCACGATCAGCGCTCCACCGAGGCGCCGACCGGCTCGAACCAGCCGCCCGATCCGATCAGCCATCCGGCCGCCTCCAGCCGGCCGACGGCGAGGGCGACATCGACGATCGGCTGTCCCGAGCGCACGACGAGCTGGTCGAGGGTCAGCGGATCGCCGCCGAACGCGTCGAGCACCAGCCGGTCGTCA
The DNA here is from genome assembly GCA_963754705.1 of uncultured Actinomycetes bacterium. Lineage (GTDB taxonomy): Bacteria > Actinomycetota > Acidimicrobiia > Acidimicrobiales > Ilumatobacteraceae > JAWKHV01. The sequence continues at coordinate 431,103 of CAVWGZ010000005.1, forward strand.
CGGCTCGGCCGGGGGCGGACCTCGACCCGACGTTCGGTCGCACGGCCGGTCGACAGTCCGAGGGCGATCAGGACGTCGTCGGGCTCGAGCACGGGGGTCGCGCCGTCGGCGATCAGCCGGTTGGTGCCCTCCGCCGCCTTGTTGAGCAGGGAGCCGGGGACGGCGAGCACCGGCACCTGGCGTTCGGTGGCCTGGCGGGCGGTGACCAACGAGCCGCCACGGGCGCGTGATTCGGCGACGACGAGCACCTCGCTGAGGGCGGCGATGATCCGGTTGCGGGCGGGAAACCAGTCCGGCATCGGCGGGCTGCCGGGCGGATGCTCGGAGATCAGCACGCCGGCGGCGGCGACCGCCTCCCACAGTTCGGCGTGCTCGCGGGGGAACGGGACGTCCGGGCCGCAACCGACGATCGCCACCGGCGGTGCACCACCTGCGTCGAGCGCACCGCGGTGGGCGGCGCCGTCGATCCCTCGGGCGAGGCCGCTGACGACGCGGACGTCGGCTTCGGCGAGTTGCCGGCCCAGCCGCCGGGCGAACCGGGTGCCGTTGATCGTCGCGTTGCGGGTGCCGACGATCCCCGCCCGTCGACCGGCGAGGGCGGCGAGATCGCCACGGACGAACAGCACCGCCGGCGCCTCCGGGTCGGAGGCGAGCAACGGTGGATAGCGCGGGTCGTCGAGGGTGACGACCTCGGTCCCGGTGCGTTCACAGGCGTCCCACACATGCCGCGGCGATCTGGCGGCGGCGGCGCGCTGTAGCTGGTCGCGCAGCGCCGGGCGGCGGGCGATCCACTCCTCGACGATCGGATCGCGCTCCTCGCCGGAGGCGATCAGCCAGGCTCGTTCCGCAGAATGGCGTTGGAGCAGACCGGCCACCCGGCGGGCGGGGAGTGGGCTGAGCCCGGCGACGGCGGCGGCGTAGGCGGCGGGCGGGAGCGGGCTCACGCGGCGACCATCCCGTTGCCGTCGAACGCCGAGCGAAGGGCGAGCGCGAGCCCGATCGCCCGTTCGTCGACGCCCGCACCCGGATGCTGGAGGTCGGCGATGGTGCACGCCACCCTCCGGACCCGGACCAGTCCCCGACCGGAGAGTCGACCTCGCTCGAGTTCGCGCTCCAGCAGCCGGCGGGCGGCTCCTTCGAGCGGTGCACAGTGGTCGAGCTCCGGTCCGGTGAGCGCTCGGTTGAGTCGGCCCTGGCGGTCGACGGCGAGCCGCCGCGCTCGAAGCACCCGGTCGCGGATCACGGCGGTCGTCTCCGCCGGTCGTTCGTCGAGCAAGGCGTCGACCGGTGGGCGGTCGAGTACGACGCGCAGGTCGAAGCGGTCGAGGATCGGCCCGGAGAGCCGCCGGAGGTAACGCGCCTTGGCCGCCTCCCCGCAGCGGCACGACCCGGGCGCTCCCCCGCCACACGGACACGGATTGGTCGCGGCGACGAGCAACACGTCACAGGGCAGTACCGCCGTCGCCCGTGCTCGGCTGACCCGCACCGTCGCGTCCTCCAGCGGCTGACGGAGGGCGTCGAGCACGGTCGGGGGAAACTCGCCGAGCTCGTCCAAGAAGAGTGTCCCGCGGTGAGCGAGGCTCAGTCTCTCCCGGGTCGGAGGGTGGCGGTTCCGCCGCCGACCATCGCGACCATCGACACGCTGTGGTGGGGGGCGCGAAACGGCGGGTGGCGGACGAGTCCGCCGGGCGGCATCGCCAGCCCGGCGGCGGAGTGGATCATCGAGACCTCCAACGATTCGTCCCGGCCGAGCGGTGGCAACACCCCGGGCAACCGCTGGGCGAGCATCGTCTTGCCCGCGCCCGGTGGGCCGACGAACAACAGGTGATGTCCACCGGCAGCGGCGACCTCGAGCGCCCAGCGGGCAAGCGGTTGACCGCGCACGTCGGCCAGGTCGGGTGGAGGCGGCGGGTCGTCGAGGTCGGTCAGCGCCGGCAGCGGCGGCCACGGGTCGTCGCCGGCGAGGACGCCGACGAGCTCGGCGAGCGAGGCGACGGCGCGCACCTCGGCGCTCGTCGCCGCCTGCGCTTCGGCATACGCCGAGCGTCCGACCACCGGGCGGCAGCCGTCCATCGCCGCGACCATCGGCGCGGTGCCGGCCACCGATCGGATCGTGCCGTCGAGTCCGAGCTCGCCGACGAAGCCGAGACCGTCGACCGCCTCGGCCGAGATCTTGCCGGCGGCAACCAGCACACCGACGGCGAGCGGCAGATCGAACGACGTCCCCCGCTTCTTGTGATCGGACGGGGCGAGGTTGACGACGATCTTCTTCTGCGGCCACTCGACGCCGGCGGAGAGGATCGCGCGCGCGGACACGGTCCCTCGCCTCACGGCAGGCCTCGTCCGGCAGGCCGACGATCAGGAACGACGGCAGGCCGTTGCCGACGTGGACCTCGACCTGCACCGGCAGCCCGGACGCGCCGAGCACGGTGGCGGTGGGGATGGATGCGAACACGGCACGCTCCTCGACCTCGGCACGCCGGCGGACCGGCGGCGCTGACGGATTCGAGGAGGAACAGGACCGGTTCCCCGAGCGGTAGCCAGACCATACCGGCGGGGTGCGTCATGGCAACCCCACCAGCGCTGGATCGGTCAGGAGCGGGGATGGGTGCGGTCGTAGACGCTGCGCAGACGGTTGGTCGAGACGTGGGTGTAGCGCTGGGTGGTCGACACATCGGCATGCCCGAGCAGCTCCTGGACGACGCGCAGGTCCGCCCCGCCGTCGAGCAGGTGGGTGGCGAAGCTGTGTCGCAGGGCGTGGGGATGGGTCGGCTCGGCGGCCCGCCGGTCGAGGATCCGCCGGACGTCGCGCGGCGCCAGCCGGCGAAGCCGACGGTTGAGGAACAGCGCGTTGCGTTCCGTCTCGCCCGCCGGGACGGGACGAACCCCGAGCCAGTCGCCGACCGCGTCGATCGCCGGTTCCGACAGCGGGACCCGGCGCTGCTTGGCGCCCTTACCCCACACCACCACCGCCCCGGCAGCGAGATCGACCCGATCGAGGTCGAGACCGCACAGCTCACTGACCCGCAGCCCGCTGCCGTAGAGCACTTCCAACACCGCGTCGTCGCGGCGGCGGACCCAGCCCGGCTCGTCCCGCTCGACGAGCTCCTCGGGGGCGAGCAGTTCGTCGACCTGGACGGTGTTGAGCACCCGCGGCAATCGCCCGTCACCCGCCGGAGCGCGCAGGGTCAGGCTCGGATCGCCGGCGATGATCCCCCGACGTCTCGCCCACCCGAAGTAGCGGCGCAGCGCCGAGGCCTTGCGGGCGATCGTCCGCTTGGCATAGCGACGGGTGGTGAGGTGGGCGAGGTAGCGGCGGAGCACGATCCGGTCGACGTCCCCCGGCCCACCGGCGATCCCCCGCTCGGCCCACTCGACGAAGGCGGCGAGATCGCCGCGGTAGGCGGCGACGGTGTTCGCCGAGGCCCGCTGCAACGAGTCGGCGAAGTCGTCGAGCTGCCAGGCGTCCATCGCAGCACGGTACCCATCGTCCGCCCCGGGGCGCGGCACCCGCTGGATGCCCCCGATTCGTGCCGTCCGGCTGTGAGACTGCACCGATGCGCCCGGGTCCCGTCGTCGTTGCCGTCGCGCTCGCTCTCGGTTCGACCGGCGGCCTCGCAGCCTGCTCCGACGGCGACGTCAACGACGGCGGCGTCTACTGCGCCGCGCTGATCGCCGCTGAACCGACACTCAACACCGAGATCGTCGCCGAGCTCGACATCGCTGCCCGGATCGAGCTCTACGAGCAGCTCCACGATCAGGCGCCGCTCGCCGTCGAGGACGAGTGGGAACAGGTCATCGACCTGCTCCGCGCCGCCGCCACCGTCGACCTCGCCGATTCGACGGCCGTCTCCGCAGTGGCTGATCAGGCGATCTCGACCACCAGAGCGGCGCAGGCGATCGTCGATCACGCAGCGACGTTGTGCGGGGTCACCCTCCCCGCCGTCGGTCAACTGCCGCCCGCGGCGGCGACGATCTCGATCCCGACCACGACGCTGCCCGAGTCGCCGCCGTCGAGCTGAGCACGCTCAGGAGACGCAGAACTCGTTGCCCTCCGGATCGGCCATCGTGGTCCAGCTCTGCGGACCCTGCCGGCCCTCGTAGAGCACGGTCGCCCCGAGCCGTTCGAGCCGGGCGATCTCCGCCGCCCGGTCGTCGTGCTCGGCGAGGTGGAGATCGATGTGGATCCGGTCCTTGACCGTCTTCGGTTCGGGGACGGCCTGGAAGTACAGCCGCGGCCGGGTCCCCCCGGGGTCGTTGCACGCCGCCCCCGTCTTCCACACCAGCACGCCTTCGAAGGTGGCGACGTCGTCCTCGGTGGCGTGGCCTTGGTCGAGCATCCGGCGGATGAACTCCTCGTCGATGTCCATCTCGTAGCCGAGCGCAGCCGCCCAGAACGTGGCCTGTGCATGCGGATCGACACAGTCGATCACGATCTGGACCTTGGTCGTCATCTGACCTCCCCGGACGTCGGTGAGGACGAAGCTACGCCCGGCTGCGGACCGGATCGGTCCGCAGGGCCGGGCCGCTCAGACGATCTCGCCCCGGCGGAGGATGACCTTGTCGACCAGCCCGTAGGTCCGCGCGTCGTCAGCGGTGAACCAGCGGTCGCGCTCGGAGTCGGCGGTGATCTGCTCGACCGGCTTGCCGGAGTGGAACGCGATCAGCTCCGCCATCCGCTTCTTGGTGTAGGTCAGCTGCTCGGCCTGGATCGCGATGTCGGCCGCCTGGCCGCGCAGACCGGCGAGCGGCTGGTGCATCATGATCCGGGCGTTGGGCAGCGAGAACCGCTTGCCGGCGGCGCCGGCGGTGAGCAGGAACTGGCCCATCGAGGCGGCGAGCCCGACGCAGACGGTGGCGACGTCGCAGCCGACGAACTGCATCGTGTCGTAGATCGCCATGCCGGCGGTCACCGACCCACCCGGGCTGTTGATGTACAGCCAGATGTCCGACTTGTCGTCCTCGCCCTCGAGGTAGAGCAACTGGGCGCAGATCTGGTTGGCGATCTCGTCGTTGACGTCGGTCCCGAGCATCACGACCCGGTTCTTCAACAACCGGGTGAAGATGTCGGTGCGGGAGTCCATCCCGGGGTCGAGCGCTACGGGGGCGAGGGGATCTGCCATAGGCGGCGAAGGCTACCCGTGCAACCGCTCAGATGTCCGCGCCCCGCACGGCCCGGGCGAGGGGCGCGGCAGCGTTGCGATGGTGCCGCTGGAGCTCATGATCGGCGGATCCCGCTGAAGATCACCGCCACCCGCTCGTCGGCGGCGATCGAGTCGCGGATCTCGAGCAGTCCGGCCAGTCCGGCGGTGCCGGTGTGGCTGGCGTCGATCGCGGTGTAGCGGCGGGCGAGTTCGTTGGCGGCGAGCACGTGACGTTCGGCGGCGACGACCGGCGTTCCGCCGCTCGACGCCATCGCATCGAAGATCCCGAGCCAGTCATAGGTCTCGTCGTCGAGGATCCCGTCGGCGGCCGAGCGCGGCTCGCGCTCCCAGGGCCACATCAGTTCCGGCCACCGCGATGCGGCTCGGCGCGGTCCGCCACGCACGACGGCCAACGCCCACGCCCGGGCGAGCGGCGCGCACCCCTCGGTCTGGACGGCGTGGAACCGGGGGAAGATCCCGCTCATCGCGAACCCGCTGCCGACGCAGTCGGCCAGCGCTCCCCCACCGACTTGGACGAACAACCGGTCGAGCGGCGGACCATCCACCTCCTGGTCGAAGTGACGGGCCATCTCCCAGCCGATCGTCCGCCCGCCGTCGAGCCCCCAGGCGTTCTCCGTTCCCTGCACCCCGAAGGGGATCGAGCCCCGTCCGACCGCTTCGCGGAAGCGATGGACGCACGGGTCGCCGGGCGGGTCACCGTCCTGACGAGGGCAGCGGACGATCGTCGCTCCCAGCCCGCCGAGCTGCTCGACCACCACCGGATCGGCCGACGGGGGGACGAACACCTCGATCGGCCAGTCGACGGCGGCGGCGAGCGTCGTCGCCGCCAGCGCAGCGTTACCGCACGACGCGATCGCCAACGGTGGACGATCGGCCGGCGACGACCAGCCGGCGATCCCGGCCTCCTCGGCGACGAGCAGGTGGAGCAGCACCGTGAACAGGTGCCGGCCCTTGTGCGAGCCGGCGACGTTGCCGGTCTCGTCCTTGATCCAGATCCCTCCGTCGGAATCGAACGCCAGCGCGTCGGAGAGCTCGTCGGCGCGGGCGAACGGCGTGCGGACGAACCCGGTGCCGGCGACGGCCCGGACCAACGCATCGGTCCGCTCGATCACCTCGACCCGCCGTTGCTGGGGCACGCCGTTGGCGGCGGCGAAGGCATCGACGGCGAGGTAGCGCTGGAACGCACGGAACGGGTTGAGCTCGGCGCGGGCCCGCAGCGGGCCGGGCTCGAGCACCAGCCGGAGCACGTGGTAGCGGTCCTCGGCCGAGGCGTTCGGGCACCGCCACGACAGCGCCTGCCCGATCGGCACCTCCTGTCCGCAGACGCGGCAGCGCCAGCCCGTCGGACCGCCCTGGCCGTCGGCGCGCGGGCTCATCGACGCAGCCTCGGGCGGTCCGCAGGTCCCCCGGCGAGGCGGTCAGGCATCGGCGACGCGTGCGTTGAACTCGTCGATCAGCTCGTCCCACACGCCCAGGTAGCGGCGCAGGCCGCGCCAGAACGACTGGTTGCGGCGGGCTTCGAACACGTCGAGCGGGGTGCCCTGCTGCTCGACCCAGGTGTAGTAGCCGAGGTTGAAGATCCGATTGCGGTCGCGCTCGGTCAGTTCGAGCACGTCGGCGGTGTCGACCGAGGCGAGGTATTCGGAGAACACCTCCGCCGCCTCGGTCGTTCCGAAGGTCCCGCCGAAGCGGCCCTCGATCGTCTTCGCCCGCTCGCTCGGGTACATCGCCCCGCCATCGGTGGCGATCGTGATCAGCGCGTCGTCGGCGCCGAGGCCGAGCAGCTTGGCGGTCTTGATCGCAGCCAGCACGTTGCAGGTCGAGGAGAACCCGAAGTGGGTCAGGGCGTCGATCAGCTCCGCCGACACCCCCACCCGCTCCGCGAGGTAGGCCTGGCCGGCGGGCGTGTTGTAGAGCACGTCGAGTCCATCGGTCGCCCGGTCGGAGATGCCGACGACGACGTCGGTGTTCATCACGTTGTGGATCAGCGGGATGTGCTTGTCACCGATCCCCTGGATGTTGTGCTCGCCGAAGCCGTTGAGCAGCATCGTCGGGCATTCCAACGCCTCGACGGCGACGATCTTGGTGCCGTAGCAATCCTTCAGCCGGTCGCCGGCGGCGATCGTCCCGGCCGAACCCGTCGCGCTGGTGAAGGCGGCGAGCCGCAGCCCCGGGTGTGAGGCGGCGACGTGTTCGAAGACGGTCGCCAACGCCCGTCCGGTGACCTCGTAGTGGGCGAGATGGTTGCCGAGCTCGCTGAACTGGTTGAGGACGAAGTTGCCCGGATCGAGCGCGAGCGCGTTGCACGCGTCGTAGATCTCCTTGACGTTGCTCTCCGTCCCGACGGTGCGGATCACGTCCTCCGCCGGGTTCTCGCACCACCGGTCGAGCCAGTCGAACCGTTCCTGGCTCATCCCCTCGGGAAGGATCGCCACCCCGCGGCAGGCCATGATCTTCGAGATCGCGATCCCGCCGCGGGCGTAGTTGCCCGTCGACGGCCAGATCGCCCGATGGTGGGTCGGATCGAACTGGCCGCAGATCACCCGCGGGGCGAGGCAGGCATAGGCGGCGAGGACCTTGTGGGCGGTGATCATCGGGAACCGGTCGCCGAAGACGACGATGATCGGACTCTCCACCCCGGTCAGCTCGCGGGGCAGGACGACGTGGTCGGGGACCTCGACCCGGTTTCCGGCGAGGTCGTTGAACCAGTGGACGCGGAACAGGTTGCGCGCGTCTGGTCCTTGGGGGTCGGCGCCGGCGGCGATCGCCGGATCGATCCGGGTCGGATCGGCGAGCTCGGCGAACGTCGGGAGCACGATTCCCCGCTCGGCGAACCGGCGGACGCTGTTACCCAACGCCTGCGGGTCGATCACGGTGTCCGCCAGCCCGAGCTGGTCGATCAGTGCGCCGGAGGAGAGCTCGAGAATGCTGGAGGTCACCCAGTCATGTTGGCAGTCCGGTGGACGACTGCCCACCTCTTCGTTGTCAGCTGTCGGTGAACAGTTCCTCACCTCGGCGGAGGCGTACCGCGGTCCGGGCGACCGTCGCCAGCTCCCGCCGGGTCGGGGTGTGGGCGGCGAGGAACCGGGCGCAGCCGACGAGCAGCAGCGCCGACTCCGCCGAGCCCTCCGGCCAGGCCAGCGCTTGGCGGGTGGCGGCCTCGACGTTCTGGTACCAGTGGAAGCCGGCGTCCTCCTGGAGCAGGGCGTGGCCGAGGGCGGCGATCACCTCGTCGCGGTTGCCGCCGGCCTCGAGGTAGCCCCAGATGGTCGTCGCCGCCAGATCGAGCGACCCCTGGACGTCCCAGGCTCGGGTCAGCTCGGCCAGGTCGCCGTCGGTCGAACGCGGCAGGCGGGCGGCAGGGACGTTGAGGAACCGGTCGAGGTACACCCGCAGCGCGCCGTGGACCACGCCACGGGCCAGGTCGGCGGTCGGGCGGCGAACGATCGCCTGATGGACGGCGTTGGCGAAGGTGAAGGTGTGGTGGACGGTGTCCCAGTCGCCGGGGTCGTTGTTGGTGTGGAACCGGGCGAGACGCAGGCCGGCGGCGAACGCCACCGAGCGGGCGAGCAGCTCGAGCGAGGCACCGTCACGGGCGGCGTCGACCAGCGCGCCGGCGACCGCCTCGGGGGCGTCGTCGAGCAGCGCCCAGCCGAGCGCAGCACCGGACGTTGCGCGCCTCGCTCTCGCCGGATTCGTCGCTCACGGCGGGTTCGGCCTGGTCGACGGTCGAACCAGGACAGCGAACGTCCGACGCCGTCGTACCAGCTGACCAGCGTCGAGGAGGTCCGCTGGGCGAGCCCGGCGAGGTCGACCGGGTGGTTCCACTCGCTGGTCTCCTCCGCTCGCGAGGCGGCAGCGGTCTGGGCGACGAGCGAGGTCAGCAGGTGGGCGTCGAGCGGCCCGAGATGGCCGAGGGCCTCGAACGCCTTGTTGGTGAAGTCGAGCGTGTGCCCGCCGTCGACGTAGACGTGATCGGTGACGGCGGCGAACATCGCCGCTTCGACCTCGTTCGACGCGCCGGAGGCGATCGCCGTCGCCAACGAGCGCTCGGCGCCATCGGCGTTGCGGGTGTCGACGAACCGCCGGTACCAACCGAGGACGCGCTCGACCGGCTGGTCGGCAGCGCCGAGCGCTCCGTAGGCGAACCGTGGGGCCTGGCCGCGGACGTCGCGGGCGAGGAAGGTGAGCGCATGGACGAGGGCGAGCGGCCGGTCGCCCGGCGCGAGCCGGGGCAGCAGGTTCGCCATGCAGGTCAGCACGGTCATCCCGCTCCCCCACCCGTCGCCACCGTTGCGTTCCCCGAACCGGTAGGCGATCTCGAGGATCGTCCGTTCTCCGCCGGGCAGTTCGAGCAGCGCCGGCACGGCCTTGGCGATCACCAGCGCGAAGCCGTGTTCGAGCCCGTCCTGCAGCCGCCGGCCCCACCGCTCGGCGGGAGCCGCGCTCGGGCGGGGACGAACGGCGACGGCATCGTGGTCGGCGTCGATCAGCACCTCGAACCCGGTGGCGTCGTCGGCCCACGGGTCGAGCGTGCAACCGCTGGCGAGGTCGAACCGGGCGTGGTGCCAATGGCAGGTGACGAGGCCGGCCTCGATCGTCCCCTCGTGCAGCGGGAAACCGAGGTGCGGGCACCGATCCTCGATCGCGAACGCTGCGTCCTCGTGCCAGACCACCAGCACCGGCAGGTTGCCGGCCTTGCCGAGCAACCGTCCGGTCCGCCGGAGTTCGGTGAACGATCCGATCGGGTGGGCGACGCCGAGCGCGTCCGGAGCTTCGATCAACGACATCGGACAGACCCCCAAATAGAAACCAATGACTTGCGAAATTTCTACGCCGAACGGCTCCATTCGTCAAGCGCGGTCTTCCGTAACTCGCTAGGGTGAACCGATGGCCGGGTTGAGCGACGCGAAGCGGCGGGTGATCGAACGCCTGAAGCGGGTCGAGTCGGCGACCGCGCCGGAGCTGGCCAACGAGTTCGGACTGACCCACACCGCGCTGCGCCAACACCTCGAGGTGCTCGAGTCGATCGGGCTGGTCGAGCGCACCTCGGGGGCGAGCACCGGGCGCGGCCGTCCGCCGGTGTTCTGGCGGGTCACTGCGGAAGCCGACGACCTGTTCCCCGATCGCCATGCCGAGCTCGCCGTCGAGGTCATCCGCTCGATCCGTGACGGCCTCGGCGACGAATCGCTCCAGCAGGTGCTCGCAGCGCGCACCGATCGCCAGCTCGAGCACTACCGGCGCGAGCTCCCCGGGCAGGCCGCCGTCGCTGTCCGCGTCCGCCGTCTGGCCCAGTTGCGCAGCGTCGAGGGATACCTCGCCGAGGCCGTCGAGGACGATCGCGGGGTGGTCCTGATCGAGCACCACTGCCCGATCTGCGAAGCCGCCGAGGCCTGCCCCGGATTGTGCAACTCCGAACTCGAGCTGTTCCGCCGAGCACTCGGCGACGACGTCGAGGTCGAACGGACGCAGCATCTCCTCGCCGGCGATTCCCGCTGCGCCTACCGGATCACCAGCGTCGCCAGCTGACCTTCGTGCAGCGTTGACCCGTCGTCCACACCCGGTGGGCGCGGCCGTCGGGTGGCGGAGGCGGAGGCTCAGTGGACGAAGGCCGACGCCGGCGGTGCCTCCGGATCGCCCTGCCCGGAGCGCCCGACGCGGGCGTCGGTCCGAAGTGGCAGCTCACGGGTGACGAACACGGCGATCAATCCGAGCACCGCCAGCGGGACGCACCAGATGAAGATCGTCTGGATCGACTCCGACATCGCGCTGAGGGCCTCGCTGCGCAGCGGTTCGGGCAGGGCTCGGATCTCCTTGGGCTGCTGGAGCAGCTCCGGGTCGATCCGGTCGTCGAGCTGCTTGCTGAGGACCGAGCCGAACACGCCGATCCCGATCGTCGCCACGAGGGTGCGAATGAACATCGCCAACGACGAGGCGACGCCGATGTCGGCCGGTGGGACGGCGTTCTGGATCGCGATCGTCGAGATCGGATTGGTCACCCCGCAGGCCAGGCCGAGCAGGCCCATCGAACCGAGCAGAACTGCCAGCCGGGTCGTGCCGAGACCCATCTGAGCGAGTCCGGCGACGGCCGGGACGGCCATCAGGAAGCCGAACACGGAATAGCGGCGGTAGGTCCCGGTCCGTTGGATCAGCCGGCCGGTGATCGCCGCGGCGACGAGGATGCCGACCACCATCGGGGCCAACAACAATCCGGAGTTGGTCGGTGAGACCCCGGTGACCGCCTGGAGGAACAGCGGGAGGAAGGCGTTGGAGACGTACATGATCGTCGAGATCGTTCCGGCGGCGATCAGCATCGAGCGGATCGCCGGGATACCGAACACCCGCAGCGGGATGATCGGCTCCGCGGCACGGGTCTCCCACAGCACGAATCCGCAGGTGACGACCACACCGACGGCGAGCAGGCCGATCGTCGTCGGTCCCGACCAGCCGTACTCCCCCGGGGCCCAGGCGACCCCGAGCAGGATGCAGGAGATCCCGCCGGTCAGCAGCCCGGCGCCGAAGTAGTCGATCGGCCGGTCGCGCCGCTCGAACGGGACGTGCATCACCTTCCAGGCGAGGGCGAAGGCGGCGATCCCGATCGGGACATTGACCCAGAAGATCCACCGCCAGGAGGTGTTCTGCACGATCAGGCCGCCGAGCAGCGGCCCGACCACGCTGGAAACGGCGAACACCGAGGTGAACAGCGACGAGAGCTTGCCGCGCTCACGCGGCGAGACCAGATCGCCGGTGATCGCGAAGGTCAACGAGATCAGACCGCCGCCACCGATCCCTTGCAGCCCGCGGGCGAGGATCAGTTGGAGCATCGAGGTCGCCAGACCACACAGCGCGGAGCCGACGAGGAACACGAGCATCGACAGCAGGAAGAACCGGCGGCGACCGAACAGGTCGGAGAGCTTGCCCAGCAGCATCGTCGAGATCGTCGAGGTCAGCAGGTACGAGGTGCCGACCCAGGCGTAGTGACGGAGGCCGCCGAGATCGCTGACGATCGTCAGCAGGGCGGTGTTGACGATCGTCCCGTCGAGCGACGCGAGCCCCATCGCCGTCATCAACGAGATCAGGATCAGCCGCACCTGCGCCGGCGAGAGCGAGGGCTCGTCGGCGGGTTGGGTGGCCTCCTCGTCGGACACTTGCATCGCGCAACAATACGTCCGGCGGACCGCTCGGGTCGTGCCGGTCGGGTGTGACCGGTGTTACCAGCTCGGCGGCAGCTCGCTCGGTCCGACGTGCTCGTCGAGCCAGGCGCACATCGGCACCATCTCCGCCCAGGCGTCGGTGATCCGCCGGCGTGCGGTCGCCCGTTGCAGCCAGGCGCCGGGTGGCCACGAGCGGATCCCGATCAGGCCCTTGCGGCGCAGCAACCCGATCCGCGGATGGTCCTTGGCGATGCCCCGCGGGGCGGTCTTCAACTCCGACAGTGCGGCGAGCGAGCAGCCGGCGCCTTCCAGCTCGGCGCAGATCTCGGCCAGCGGCGCGCCGGTGACGTCGTCGGCCACCGCCGTTCGGAACCGAACGAGCTGATCGGCGGCCATCTCGTAGTACCCGGCGCCGACGCGCAGTCCGGCAGCGGACAGCTCGACATAGTAGGTCGTGCCCCCTTCGCCTTCGGCGACCGATCCGGTGTGCGTCTTGTACGGCGTCTTGTCCTTGGCGAAGCGGACGTCGCGGTACGGACGGAACGTCCGGAACGTGCCGTAGGGCTCGGCCAGCTCGGCGAGCAGCAGCCGCAACGGCCCGATCACCGCGGCCTCGTAGGTCGGCTTGTGGGCCTGCCAGTAGGCCTTCGAGTTGTCGGCCTCGAGCCCGTCGAAGAAGCTGATCGCTTCGCTCGGGAACCCTCGGAATCCTTCGCTCGCTCCTCGCCCCACGGGCCAGACCGTAGTCTCGCCGCCCATGGCTGAGCTGTTCCTCGGCGAGGACGTCGATCCCTCGACCCACACCCGATCGGGCACGAAGGTGCTGCTCCCATCGGGTGAGCTGACGACCCATGGGGTGATCGTCGGAATGACCGGCTCGGGCAAGACCGGGCTCGGGGTGGTGTTGATCGAGGAGTGCCTGCGGGCGGGGATCCCGACCCTGCTGATCGACCCGAAGGGCGATCTCGGCAACCTCTGTCTGACGTTCCCGGAGCTCTCCGGAGCGGAGTTCCGACCGTGGATCAACGACGGGGATGCCCGCTCGGCGGGCCTCGACCCCGAGCAGTACGCCGCCGCCCAGGCGACCGTCTGGCGCGAGGGCCTCGCCGGGTGGGGCCTCGGAGCGGCCGACATCGCTGCGCTGCGTGCGTCGGCCGAGCTGACGATCTTCACCCCCGGCTCGGGGGCGGGGATGCCGGTCAACATCGTCGGTTCGCTGCAGGCCCCGGCCGACGTCTCCGATCTCGAGACCGTGCGCGACGAGGTCGAGGGCTACGTCTCCGGCCTGCTCGGCCTGGTCGGGGTCGACGCCGACCCGCTGGCCTCGCGGAGCACATCCTGCTCGCCAACCTGATCGAGAACGCCTGGTCGAACGGACAGGACCTCGACCTCGGCACGCTCGTCGGCCAGGTCCAGCATCCCCCGATCCGCAAGCTCGGGGTGTTCGAACTGGACACGTTCTTCCCCCCGGCCGACCGGATGAAGCTGGCGATGCAACTCAACGGGTTGCTCGCCTCGCCGTCGTTCGCCGCATGGGCGATGGGCCCGCCGCTCGACATCGACGCGCTGGTGCGTACCGCCGACGGGCGACCGTGCGCGTCGATCATCACGACCGCCCATCTGTCGGAGGCGGAGCGGCAGTTCGTCACCACCCTCGTGCTGTCGAAGCTGGTCACCTGGATGCGCCGACAGAGCGGGACGACCGATCTCCGCCTGCTGGTCTACCTCGACGAGGTCGCCGGTTACCTCCCGCCGACGGCGATGCCGCCGACCAAACGGCCATTGATGACGTTGATGAAGCAGGCCCGCGCGTACGGCGTCGGGGTCGTGCTCTCGACCCAGAATCCGGTCGACATCGACTACAAGGCGATCTCCAACGCCGGCACCTGGATGATCGGCCGACTGCAGACGGAACGGGACAAGTCGCGGCTGCTCGACGGGATGAGCGCAGCCGACGGTGGGGTCGACCTCGCCACGCTGAGCTCGACGATCTCCGGGCTGGGCAAGCGCGAGTTCGTCCTGCGCAGGGCGTCGAAGGATGCGCCGTCGACGTTCACCACCCGATGGGCGATGAGCTACCTGCGCGGTCCGTTGACCCGCGATCAGATCGCCGCTCTCACGCCGCAGCAGGGCGAAGCGACCGCAGCTGCAGCGACCGGGCCCGAGGCTTCCTCGGGGCCCGCAGCGGCCCCCGGCGGGCAGCCGGCTGCGGCTGCGCTCGGGGAGGGCGAGACGACGGTGATGCCGAACGTCGCCGACGGCATCGCCGTCCGCTTCGTCGACGTCGCCTCTCCGTGGCTGGCGACGGTCGGGGCACGTTCGAGCGGGCGGGCGCTGGCGGCCGGGGTCGTCGCTCGCGTCAGGCTCCGCTACGACGACGCCGCCGCCGACCTGGTCCACGACGAGGAGTACGAGGCGGTGCTCTATCCGTTGACCCATCCCGTGGACGCCGCCGCTGCGATCGCAGTCGACTACGACGCCCGCGATCTGCGGGTCGAACCGCTCGCTCCACCGACGTTCCGGTTGTCCGAGGCACCGATCCACACCAAGACGTACTGGACCAAGGTGCAGCGTGAGCTGATCGCCCACCTCGTGCGCTCGCGGGCGCTGCAGTTGCCGGTCAACCGGCCGATGAAGCTGTACGGCCGGCCGGGCGAGTCGGCCCACGACTTCGCCGTGCGCTGTGCGGCGGAGGCCGAGCGTCAGGCCGACGTCGATTCGGCGAAGCTGCACGACAAGTACGAGCGCAAGCTGCGCCGAGCCGAGGAGCAGATCGCCTCTGCCGAGGACCGGGTCGACGTCCTCGAGGAGGATCGCAAGGGACGCCGTTCGCAGGAGATCCTCTCCGGCGCAGGATCGATCCTCGGCGGCCTGTTCGGCGGTCGCGGCGGGACGCGAAAGTTGGCCAAGAAGGTCCTCGGCCAACTCGGCGGAGCGGCCGGACGGCGATCGCGGACGGCGACGGCCGGGCAGCGGTTGGAGGGCGCCGAACGCAAGCTGGCATCGCTGCGCGACGCGGCTCGACGAGCTGGAGGCCGACCTCGCCGAGGAACTGGCCGACATCGACGGCACCTGGGCGGTCAAGGCCGCCGAGATCACCGAACTGTCGGTCTCGCTCGAGCGCACCGACGTCAGCATCGCCGAGCTCGTCCTCGCCTGGCTCCCGGTCGACTGATCGGTGGCGGTCCGCCGACGACGTCGGCACACGTACAGTCCCTCGGATGCAGATCCCGGTCGACCGGTACCTCCGTTACGACGAACTCAGCGCCGTCCTCGCCGACCTCGCCGCAGCTCATCCCGAGCTGATCACCGTCGAGTCCTACGGACGATCGTACGAAGGTCGCGAGCTGTGGCTGGTGACGGCCACCGACCGTTCGACCGGGCCGCACGACGAGAAGCCGGCGATGTGGGTCGACGCCAACATCCACGCCACCGAACTCACCGCCTCGGTCGCTGCCCTGGCTCTGCTCGCCCATCTCGTCGAGGGTCACGGCAGCGACCCGACGGTGAGCGAAGCGCTGCGCACACGGACGTTCTACGTCGTGCCGCGGGTCAATCCGGACGGCGCCGAGTTGGCGCTCGCCGATCGCCCGCGGCTGCTCCGATCGAGCGTCCGACCGTGGCCGTGGATCAGCCGGTGGGCGCAGCCAGGACTCCACGCCGAGGATCTCGACGGTGACGGGGCGATCCGCACGATGCGGATCTCGGATCCGGCCGGTGGCTGGACGGCACACCCCGACGACGCGCGGGTGATGGTCCCGGTACCCGTCGGTGGGCAGACCGACGGGCCGCGCTACCGCCTGATCGACGAGGGGGTGCTGGTCGACCACGACGGCTACACCATTCCGACCCCGCACACTCCCGAGGGGTTGGACCTCAACCGCAACTTCCCCGCCGGTTGGAGCACGGAGGTCGAGGGTCGGGGCGACCATCCGGGGTCCGAGCCGGAGGTCGCTGCGCTGATCGCAGCGATCGTCGCCCGCCCGAACATCTGCGGAACGAACGCCTACCACACCTATGGCGGGGTGCTGCTGCGACCGTCGTCGACCCAGTCCGACGAGAGCCTCCCGTCGCGCGACGTGTGGACCTGGAAGCGGCTCGGCGAGCGGTGCACCGAACTCACCGGCTATCCGGTGCACTCCGTCTACGAGGACTTCACCTGGGACAAGACCGACCTGATGTCCGGGGCGGCCGACGACTGGGCCTACGAGCACCTCGGCGTGTTCTCCTGGACGACCGAGTTCTGGGACGTGATCCACAGCGCGACCGGGACCCGTGCCCCGACCTCGATCTGGTACGAGACGATCGACGCAGCGACCGCGTTGGCCGTCGCCCGGTGGTTCGACGAGCACCATCCCGGCGCGTTCGCCGACTGGCAGCCGTTCGACCATCCACAGCTCGGCCCGGTCGAGATCGGCGGTTGGGACGACCTGCGCAGCTGGAGCAATCCGCCGACCGGCGAACGACTGGCACGGGAGGTCGACGGACATCCCCAGTTCGCCGTGTTCCAGGCGCTCGCCTCGCCCCGGTTGGAGGTCGAGTACGACCGGGTCGTCGCCCTCGGCGACGGGGTGTGGCGGATCGAGGCCGGGGTGGCCAACACCGGCTGGCTACCGACGACGGTGTCCGAGCGGGGCCGGACCAAGCATCTCTGCCTGCCGGCCACCGCCGAGCTCGAGCTCCCGCCGGGTACGACGATCGACGGGCCCAACCGGACGACGCTCGGCCAGCTACGCGGTTCCTCCGATGCCCGCTTCTCCCACACCAACGACGGCACCCCGCACCGGGCGCTGGTCCGCTGGATCGTGCGCGCCCCGGCCGGGACCGAGATCGAGCTCGTCGCCCGTCATCAGCGCGCCGGCACCGCTCGCCGGACGATCAGCCTCACCGCCTGATCCGGGTCCCGGTTAGCCTCAGCGGCGCGCTGCGTGGGCGTGGTGGAATGGCAGACACGCCAGGTTTAGGTCCTGGTTCCGCAAGGAGTGAGGGTTCGACTCCCTCCGCCCGCACGTCACCGTCCTCAGCGGGCGTGCAGGGCGCGCAGTCGTTCGAAGCGGGGACGGACGACATCGGCGATGAGCGCTGCTGCGATCGCGTTCGGGCGCCCGGACGGCTTCGCCCCACAGGGCGCGACCGACCATGAAGCCAGAACACCCGGCGTCGGCAGCCACCGCGTACCGATCGAGGAAGCCGGCGAAGGAACCCCCGCCCGACAGCATCGCCCACGGCATCGAGGCGATGTCGGTGATCTCCTCGCAGGCCAGACGCGTCCCCGGATACGGCAGCTTCAACAAGTCGGGTTCGAGAGCGGCGAATCGGCGGGCCGTCTCGACGACGATCGCGGCGCGATCCTCGTCTGGTCGGAGACCGTAGAACAGCGGCTCCAACGCGATCGCCAAGCCGATCGAGTGGCAGGCCGCGACCACCTCGCGGCCGACCTGTTCCTGTTCCGCAGCGAGGCGACCGTCAGGCCGGTACGGGAGCAACAACTTGGCGGCGGCGGCGCCCGATGCTTGCGCCTGGGCGACGGACCATCCGTCGAGGATCGTCGTCGCGAAGGCCTCCGGATCGTCGAGGTACCCCTGCGACTCGAGCGCGGCGAAGAAACCGACGCCCTCGGGCAGTGCACCTGCGTCGATCACCTGCGGAATCGAGTACTCCGGTTCGAGCATGACGCCGGTGGCCAGATCTGCGACACCGGCGACCAACGCGATCTTGAGCGCGGTGATCTCCTCGGCGCCGACCGAGTCGGGATCGTCGGGGCGAAGGAACTGGCGCAGCGAATCCCGGTGATCGATGGCGAGGATCGAGAACCGTCCATCGTCGTCGGCAAGGTCCGCGATCATGTCGGAGGACGGACGACGGGCAGTTCCCAGGCATCGTGATCCCAGTCGTCGTGGATCCACGTGAACCTCTCGTCGAAGCACGGCGGGGTGCGTCGCTCGGTGTCGTACAGCTCGCCGGCCAAGTAGTTCAAGAACATCATGTGCGAGTTCGGACAGGCAACCGACGTGTGATACCCCTTGGTCACCAGCACGGCATCACCGTCGCGTGCGGCGAACAGTTCGTCGAAGTCCTCGTCGTCGCGCCAGTTGCGTTGGATGACGAAGCCGGTGTCCGGAACGAGCCGGAAGTAGTACACCTCCTCGAGATACGGCGACCCGTCGCGCCCGTCGTGACAATGCGGTGCCCACCCCGACCAGGTTCCGCGTGGCACGTAGACCTCGTAGAGGATCAATCGTTCGGCGTCGATCGGCGGCGCGAGCACATGGTTGACGTGCCGATACGCCTGGCCCCCGCCGCGCAGCTCCTGTTTCATCTGCTTCGGTTCGATCAGACGGATCGGGTATTTTCCCTCCGCAGGAGCCGACCCGATCGAGAACTCGAACGGCCGGTCCGCATCATCGGCGACCGTCACCGTGATCGTGGTTCCCGGCGGCGTGTACACGATGTGCGGCATCTGTTCGAAAACACTCGTGCGGCTGAGGGGGAAGGTCTGGTCGTCGGCAGTCACGACGCCGACGCCCGACAGCGGCACGATCGCAGTTTCCTGGTCGTCGACGCGGGCCGTGTGCGACTCACCCGGTTGGAGTTCGACGATCGAGAAGCTGAGGAAGTCCCAGCCCGCGTTCATCGGGGTCACGTCGATTCGGACCGACCCGTGCGGAGCGCGAGCGCGGTGGTGGCCTGTGTCGATCTCGCGGATCGGCCCCACCGGTCGGGGGTGACGCAGCGCATGGCCGGAGTGGGACAGCGGTTCGGTCATCTCTTGCCTCGCTCGTCGTCGGCCGCCGCGTCGACTTCGGCGACCGTGACGGGGCGGTTGTCTTGCATCGATCTCACTGCCGCAGTCGCAATCACCAGGGGGGCACGGCCATGCGCTGCCGGAGGCCGGGTTCGGACCGTCGTTGGTCACCATGTCGACGAACGCCGCCCACTGATCGACATAACTGCGTGCGTAGCGTTCGAGGAAGAAGTCCTCGAGCGGTGGCCTGCGGTACCCACCATGGGTAGCGAGCGTGCTGTTGAACTGGTGGACGTTGTCCGACGCGACCATCCCGAGCGAGCCGAAAGCCTCGACGCGTTGGTCGTATCCGTACGCGGCCTCGCGGCTGTTGTTGATCGTCGTGATCGCGCCGTTCTCGTGGAGGAGCATGATCACCGCCGTGTCGATGTCGCCGACGGCGGCGATCGCCGCGTTGGCGCGTGCTGCGCCCTTGGCGAACACTTCGTGGACCTCGCTGCCGGTGACGTATCGGGCCATGTCGAAGTCGTGGATGGTCATGTCGTTGAACATGCCGCCCGAAGCCTCGACGTACGCGATCGAGGGCGCGCTGGCATCCCGGCTCGTGATGTTGCACAGGTGGACCTCACCGATAGCGCCCTGCCTCACCGCGTCGGCGACTGCCTTGTGGCTCGGGTCGAAGCGCCGGTTGAAGCCGATCTGCAGCTTCACCCCGGCGGCCTCGACGGCGGCGAGCCCACGGTCCACCTCGGCGATGCTCAGTGAGATCGGCTTCTCGCAGAAGATGGCCTTGCCGGCCTGAGCCGCAGCGATCATCGCCTCGACGTGGGTATCGGTGCTCGTGCAGATCGCCACTGCGTCGACGTCGTCAGCGTTGACGGCCTCGGCGAGCGACGCGGCCACGCGGGCATCGATGCTGGTTGCCATCGTCCGAGCGGCCGAGTCGGCGACGTCGAACACGACGCTGACCGAGGTACCGCTGACCCGCCGTGCGAGCAGTTCGGCGTGCATCCTGCCGATGCGGCCACAGCCGAGAACTGCGAATCTGAGTGTCATCAGCCGTCTCCTCGAGGCTCGGGGCGGGGGGCGTCGTCACGCGCTTCGACGATCATGCGCGCCGCTGTCGGGACTTGCCGCTGACCATCGCGTCATGTGCGGCGACGACGTCTGGACGGTTCGATACCTGTGGCACGCCGACTTCCCAGTACGTGCCACCTTCGGTCCATTCGTAGCGGTGTGTCTGCATCGCGATCACATAGGTGCGATCGGATTTCCGCGCCCGAACCAGGGCTGCTTCGAGTTCTGCCACCGTGGTCACGGTCTCCGCGTTGCAGCCCTGGGCGTGTGCCAGCATCTCGAAATCGACCCGAACGTCGACGTTCGGGCCCTTGCAGTCGTCGAGCAGATTGTTGAACGGCACACCGCCCTGATTGACCTGCAACCGGTTGATCACTGCGAAGCCGCCGTTGTCACAGATGAGCACGATCAACTTGTGTCCGGAGATCACCGAGCTGTAGAGGTCGGAGTTCATCATCATCGTCGACCCGTCGCCGACGAAGACGATCACCTCGCGGTCGGGCATCGCCATCTTGGCGCCCCATCCTCCGGCGATCTCGTAGCCCATGCACGAAAAGCCGTACTCGCAGTCGAAGCTGTTGAGTTCGTCCGCGCGCCAGCCGTTGTTGACTTCTCCCGGAAAGCCACCGGCGGCAGCAAGCGCGTAGTCGCCGGGCGACTTGTTCCGGTCGACGGCCCCGACCACCTGGGCGTACGTGATCGGCTCTGTGCCGTTCTCGGTCGGTGCGGCGATCTTGTCGATGTATGCGTGATAGCTCGCCCGCTCGTCGGTTGCGCGTGCGTTCCACTCCTCGCCGCAGCGCCAGTCGCCGAGCGCGTCGCTGAGTGCGCCGATGCCCTCGCGAGCATCGGCGACCAGCGGCAGAGAACGACGCTTGTGGGCGTCGAATCGGGCCGCATTGAGACCGATGACCGTCAGGTCGGGATTCTTGAAGAGAGTCCACGACCCGGTCGTGAAGTCCTCCAGCCGACTCCCGATGGCGAGCAGGACGTCGGCCTCCTGGACCAGGTTGTTCGCCGACTCACAGCCGGTCACTCCGATCGGGCCGCAGTTGAGTGGGTGTCCGGCGACGAGGCTCGCTTTGCCGGCAACGGTTTCGACGACGGGGATCCGGTGTCGCTCGGCGAAGGCCAACAGCTCCATCTCGGCGAACGAATAGTGCACTCCACCGCCGGCGAGGATCACCGGCTGAGAGGCGTTGCGCACAGCAGTGGCCGCAGCGGCGAGCTGACCGCGGTCTGGTCGGGGCCGCACGATCGGGTGGTGACGAAGAGCGAGGAACTCCTCGGGCACGTCGAACGCTGTCGCCTGCACGTCTTGAGGTAGCCCGAAGAACGCCGGGCCACAATCGGCGGGATCCAACATGGTTTGGATCGCCTGCGGGAGAGACGTGAGGACCTGGTCGGGCACCGTGATCCGATCCCAATAGCGTGAGACGGCGCGGAACGAATCGTTGACGGTCGTCGACGGCACACCGAAGTGCTCGACCTGTTGCAGCACCGGATCGGGAGTTCGTGTCGAGAAGGTGTCGCCGGCGAGCAGCAGTAACGGAATCCGGTTGGAATGGGCAACGCCGGCGGCGGTGACCATGTTCGTCGCCCCAGGACCGATCGACGAGGTCGCCGCCATGATCTGGCGACGTCGCACCGCCTTGTTGTGGGCTGTCGCGGCGAGCGCCATTCCCTGCTCGTTCTGACCCCGCCACGTCGGCAGCTCGTCCTTGCGTTCGTGCAGGGCGTGGCCGAGACAGGTCACGTTGCCGTGGCCGAAGATGCCGAACACACCGGGGAACAGTGACGCGGTCGTGCCGTCACCGAGTTCCGTGGTCTGAGCGATCAGGTGGGCCACGATCGCCTGAGCGACCGTCATTCGTTGGGTGTTCATAGCAGAACCACGTCCTCCCACTTCTCGGAGTCACAGCTCCCCCGCAGTCTCGCCTCGACGCCGACCGATCCGCTACCGCCGGAGCTCACGAGATGACCCGCTCGGGTACATCGCCGGTCTCCAGGAGATGGTCGATCTCGGCACCGGTCGGCATGTCGTCGGAGCACATCACCCGTCCCGCGACGATCGCACCGGCGGCGTTCGCGCGGACGGACGATGTCGACGGGCTCCCAGCCGGCGAGGAGGCCGTGGCACAGCGATCCGCCGAACGCGTCGCCGGCTCCGAGTCCACACACGACCGGGACCGGAATCGGGTCGATGACCGTTCGCGACGCCGCTGTCGCTACGAGCACGCCGTCGGCACCGAGCTTGACGATGGCGAGTGACACACCGCGCTCGAGCATCCGATCCGCTGCGTCGTCGGGCGATCGGGTGCCGACGGCGATCTCACATTCGTCGCGATTGCCGACGGCCACCGTGCAGAGATCGATCGACGGCGAGATGAACTCGGCTGCCTGCTCGCGCGACTCCCAGAACATCGGCCGATAGTCGAGGTCGATCACCGTGTGTGCCGAACGAGCTCGCAACCGGAGGGCTTCCATCGCAGCCGATCGACTCGGCTCCTCGGCAAACCGGGAGCCTGCCGTCCAGAACAACGGCACAGATCGGATCGCATCGACCGGGAGATCGTCGACACAGACGTTCATGTCGGGTCCTCGGGGCTGTCGGTAGAAGTAGATCGAGGGGTCCTCCGGTGGCAGCAGTTCGCAGAAGACCACCGGAGTGAGCAGGTCGGGGTCGATCGTGATGAATGCATCGTGGACCCCGAACTCGCGTAGACCTCGACGGATGTACTCGCCGAACGGGTCATTGCCGACCCGATTGATCAGCGCCGCTCGCCGCCCCAGGCGTGCTGCGGCAACGGCGACGTTGGTCGGGCTCCCCCCGATCGACTTGCGGAAGCTGATGACGTCGCCGAGCGCGACGTTGTGCTGCTCGGGATAGAAGTCGACCGAGGATCGACCGAACGCCAGAACCTCCAGCGCGTCGATGTCGAACGGAGCGTTCATCTCGCGCCGCGACGATGTCGCCCGAAGCGAGTCGGTGCCCACGGTGATGTCGTCACCCGGAGCGGTCCGCGCCGGTCGAGGCGAGTCCCTCGACGGCCCTGAGGTACTCGATGCTGGCGAGAACATCGAGCAGTGGGCCGGCACCGAGGTCGGGCTCGCCCGAGGTGATCGCAGCATCTTGTTCGAGCACATACCATCCGCCGTACCCGCGAGCTTCGAGCCGGGTCACGATCTCACCGATCGGGACATCGCCGCGTCCGAGGTTGCAGAACATTCCGGCCTGCACGCCTTCCATGATCGACTGATCCCCCGAGAACACCGGGGCGGCGAGGTCCATCACGACATCCTTGAGGTGTACGTGGCGGATCCTGTCGAACGCGACGTCGATGAACTCGAGCGGATCCATCCCACCGATCTGCATGTGTCCCATGTCGAAGGTCCAGCCGACGTCTGAGACCTCGAGGAGCGCTTCGACGTCGGCACGGGTCTCGAGCACCGTGCGCAGATGAGGGTGGATCGCCTGGATCAGGCCGTACTCGCCGACGACCTCGTCGAGGCGGGCGAGCGTGTCGGCGGCGAAGACCCAGTCGTCGCGGGTGAGCGCAGGACGCGGTCCCCACTCCCAGTCGGTGACGGCGGAGGTGACGAATACCGTGCCGCCGGCGCTCGACATCAGCGCGGCTGATCGTCGGGCGGCCTCGAGCGTGACATCGAGCTGGTCGGCTCGGTGCACGACGAGCGGGACGAAGCCGCCGATCATCGTGATCCCGAACTCGGCGCAGAGATCCTTGAGCTCGCCCGGATCGGTCGGCAGGTAACCATCCGAGCCGAGCTCGGTCGCGGTGAGGCCGAGTTCGCGCATCTCTCCGAGGACCCGTCGAGGTGCCAGCTCTGTCCCCCAACCCGGAACTTCGCACACACCCCACGAAATCGGCGCACCTGCGAGCCGCTCCATCACCGTCATCGCCCGTTTCCCTCCTCGTCCTTCGCTCCCGGAGCGTGCACGAACCACGCTCGTTCTGATCGCCGCCATCCCGCTGCGCCGTGCGATGGCGATGCTCGATGCGCGGATGTCCGCTGCACGACGCTCACGTCCGTTCTCCCACTACCGCGGTCGATCTCCGGGCGTCGAGAAGGCGACCATCGACGGCCGCGCTCTGTTGCGCCAGGTCGACCAGACGTTGGACGCGCGCTCCCTCGGCGAGATCTGGCTCGCAGGGTCGACGGTCGCGGATCGCATCGATCCAGTCGCCGATCATCGCCCGGTTGACGCGGAAGACGTCGCGATAGGTGTCGTGCACCCGGTCGCGTCGAGCGCCTCCCCAGATGTCGTCCGGGATCGGCAGCACCGGGGCCGGCCCCGGCTCACCGGCGCGGACGCCGCGGCACCTCCTGCGTCGCGGTCCAGTCGTTGAGGCTGTAGATCGTGCCGTCGGTCCCGTGCAGATCGAGATGCTGTGTCTGGTTGAAGCCGGTACCTTCCCAACACGACGCGCTCACCTGCAGGGTGCCGTACGCACCGTTGGCGAACCGCACGGTCATCACCGCAGAGTCCTCGCTGCGTTCGTAGTCGGTGCCATCGGGGCGGTTCGGGCGCTCGTAGGTGCGGCTGCTGACGCAACCGATCTCGTCGATCTCGCCCATCAGGAAGCGAGCGAGGTCCAACCAGTGCGAGCCGATGTCGCCGAGGATCCCTGACCCCGCCAGCTCGGTGTCGAAGCGCCACTGGTAACCGGGATCCCTTGCGAAACCGGTGAAGTAGCGCAGGTTGAGGTGGTGAGGTCGACCGACGTAGCCCTCGTCGATCAGTCGCTTCACGAACTGGTGGTTCGGCATGTAGCGATACGTGAACGGCACCAGCGTGATCGCGCCGGCTTCGGCGGCGCAGGCCGCCATCCGGTCGGCCCCCTCGACCGATGTCGCGATCGGCTTCTCGCACAGCACCTGCAGCCCGCGCTCGAGCGCCAGCATCGTCAGCTCCTCGTGGCTGTCGTTCGACGTCGCGACCACGACCGCGTCGAGACGCTCGGGATCGAGGAACGCATCCGAGTCGACCGTTGTCCACGGAATCTCCCAGGTCGCGGCGAGCGCCTCGGCCTTCTCGGCCGTGCGCCCGCACAACCCGACCACCTTCGCGTCGGGATGGGCGGCGAGCGCCGGCAGGTACATCGCGTCCGCCCACCAACTCGTCCCGAGCACCCCGACGCGGATCATCGAGGGGCCTGGTGCGGCGCAGCAGCGAACACGGCCCGTTGCACACTCATTGGAGTCGTGGCAGCACGTCGCGGCAGAACTTCTCGAGATCGAACTCGGCGCCCGGCACCGTGTTGTGCTCCTGGAAGCACATCTCGCTCAGGCCGAACCGCTCTTCCCGTTCGGCGATCGTCTCGGCGATCTGTCCTGGCTCTCCGAACAGCAGATACGGGTTGTCGGCGAGTGATCGCGGCTCTGACTGTCCCCAGATCCGACAGATGTCGGCCTCGATCGGTGCAATGTGCTTCTGGTCGCCGTACACCGTGAAGTAGACGTGGACGCCTGCGGTGAGCTCACTCGGATCGCGTCCGGCCTCGACGGCATACTTGCGAGCCAGTTGCATCCTGTCTGCAAGATCGTCAACAGTGGTCTGGACACGGCGTTGCACATCGCCACGGTGACGTTCGGCGTTGGTTTTTCCGACCACCTTGCCGTGGCGTGGATGGCCGTAGACATTGAGGACATCGGCGTACTTGCCGGCCATCCGACACGCGCGATCCGAACCGCCGGCTGCGAGGATTCGAGGCGGTGTCCCGGTCAGCGGGGGTGACAGCGGCAAGTCCCTCGTCGCGACGTATTCGCCTTCGAAGTTGGACTTCCCGGTGTGAAAGAGCTCCCTGGCGATGTGGAGGGTCTCTTCCAATCGTTCCATCCGCTCCTTGAACGGCTCCATCTTCACCCCGACGGCGTCGAACTCTTCGGTGTTCCAGCCGGAACCCAGCCCGACGGTGACCCGATCCCCGCCGACGTGCGACGCGATACTGGGCGAACTGGCGGAGGACGAGCGACGGGTTGCTCCACGCGGTGTTGACCACTGCAGTGTGCAGCTCGAGACTCGTGCCCATCCCTGCAATGAGTGCGAGGCCCGTCAGCGGTTCCGCCGGGATGAGCGTGGATTCGGCACGTCGTTCTCGTGGCAGGTCGTCGCTGCTGAAGATGTGATCCCACATCGAGATTCCGGTGACACCGAGGTCCTCGAGGTACTTGACCTTTTCAACCGCCTCCTTGTGCGTGGCCCGGGCCATGAAGTAGGTGATGTCGGCGAAAATTTTCATGCGTTGCCTTTCAGAGGAAGAGCGAGGCTGTCATCCAGCGGCTCGGAGGTTGGGGGCTCGCCGGACATCGAGTTCCGGTTGGCCGTGCCGCCGGTCTGTGCAAGCTTGACGAAGGCTTCTTCGAGCTGCTTCACGTTGGTGCCCGCAGCCATCTTGATGATCAGATCGTCTCGGGCAATCTCGCCCTTTCGATAATCACCGACCACTTGACCGTGATCCAGGAGAACGAATCGATCACCGACCAAATCGGCGTGCGTCGGATTGTGGGTGATCAGGATCACTGCCAAGCCGCGGTTCTTGGCGAGAACGACCTGTTCGAGGACATGCACCGACTGGCGGACGCCGAGGGCCGCCGTCGGCTCGTCGAGAATCAGCACTTTGGCGCCGAAGTAGACGGCCCGGGCCGTAGCGACGGACTGGCGCTGGCCACCCGACAGCGTCTGTACCGGACGTTCGGGGTCGGTGATCATCACGCCGAGGTTGGCGAGCTCGGCGAGGGCGATCTGCCTTCCCTTGCGAACGTCGAGTCGGCGAAAGGGTCCTCGTCCCTTCGTCGGTTCGTGGCCGATGAAGAAGTTGCGCCAGATCGGCAGAAGGGGCACCAGAGCCAAGTCCTGGTAGACGGTCGAGACTCCCGTGTCGCGGGCCTCGGCGGGGGACCCGAAGAACGGATGCTCGACACCATCGATGAAGAGCTGCGCCCCGGGATCGGGGCGCATGAGGCCCGACAGGATCTTGATCAGACTGGACTTTCCCGCACCGTTGTCGCCGAGGAGGCAGGTCACCTCGCCCGAATGCACCGATGTGGAGACGCCCTCCAGCGCGGAGACCGAACCGTAATGCTTCGACAGGTTTCGCACCTCGAGGGCCGGGGGGATGTCCCTGTTCGCAGTCATTGCGACGCCCCCGACACCCGGCGCAACACGATCGAGTTGAGCAGCACGGCGAAGAACAGCATCAGACCCAAGAAGAGCCAGTAGAGCTCGCCGGGCCAACGGGCGTAGGTGATGCCGAAGCTCAGCATTCCGAAGGTGATCGCACCGAGGAACGTCCCTGGCACCGACCCCCGTCCACCGAACAAGAGGCAGCCGCCCATGACCGCTGCGACCACGAACTGCAGCTCGAGCCCGAACCCGGTCCCGGCCTGCGCGCTGCCGATCCGCAAGGCACCGAACATGCCGGCCATCCAGGCGGCGCACGAGGTGAGAACGAACAGCGAGACCTTCACCCTCCCCACCGGAACGGCCTCGGCTCGGGCTGCTGCCTCGTTGCCGCCGATCGCCTGGACCCAGTTACCGAAACGGGTGCGGGTGAGCACCCACGTCAAGATGATCGCAGCGAGTGCCCACCACAAGATGGAGACCTGGAATCGAACCCCGCCGATGGCGATGCGCGATCCGAATATCGAGTGCATCAGGTCGTAGCCGGACGCCTCGGCGATGCCGCCGACCGACACACTGCCGGTGAGCCCAAGGGTGATCGCCACGTTGAGACCGCGAAGGACGAACATCATCGCCAATGTGACGAGGAAGCTGTGCAGTCCTGTCTTCACCACGAGCAGCCCGTTGACCAGGCCGATCGTGAGCGCCACGATCAGCGAGCACAACATCGCGAACGGAACCGGCATGTTGTACTCCGTGGCCAGCACCGACATGACCACGCTCGTCGTCCCGATGGTCACGCCCGAGGAGAGGTCGAAGTTCCCCGAGATCATCAACAGGCAAACGGCCAGCGCTACGACGCCGATGGTGGCCGCTGCGTCCAGCCAATTGGCGATCCCTCCCAGCGAACCGAAGGCCGGGGCGGTGAGGGAGAAGTACAGGAAGATGATCGCCGCCGAGACGACAGAGGCGGCGGCAGGCTTGCTGAAGAAACTGCGCAGCATGGCGCTCAGCGGCTTCGGCGGCTCTGCGCTCTCCAAGGAGTTTGCGAGTGCGGTTGGGTTCGACATCGATGCTCCATCGTTGGTCGACATGGGTGGCCTGGCGCGACCGGCCGACTCCGGCCGGCCGCACCACGGGAGTCGCCATGATCAGAAGGTGTTCTGGGCGTAGAGCTTCCGGTACAGCTCGGTGTTGCCCTTGTCGATCATCGTCGGACCGGTGTAGATCGCGTTCACGCCGGCACCGGGCCGGACGCCGTAGTTGATCTCCATGTAGAGACTCCACAAGGCGATGTAGTCCTGGGCCCAGAAACCTTGCGAGACCCCGAACAGCACGTCCCCATTCTCGATGCCGTCGAGGAGCCCGTCGTTCAGGTCGAACGTGGCGAGCTTCACCCGGTCGGACGCATCGGCTTCCGCCACCGCCTGCACCATCTGGAGGCCGATGTCGGGATTCAGCGCGAGGAGTCCGTCGATGTCCGGATCGGAGGCCAGGGCGGCCTTGATGATCGAGAGCGTCGTCGCCGGATCGGAGTCACAGTTGATGCACGGGATCGTGACGACCACGCCGCCGGAGGCCTCGATGCTCTCCGTCAAGCCCTGGCAGCGCTCCTGTAGCCCGATGTTGTCGGGGACATGGGTGACGCAGCCGACCCGCTTGAGGCCCGCATCCGCCATGTACTCGCCAGCTTGCTGCCCGGCGACGACCTCGTCCTGCCCGGCGTGCGCCAGCGATCCGGCGGCGGCGAATCCCGACGCACCCGAGTTCCAGGTGGTGACCGGGATGCCTGCGTCGCGGGCATTGTGAATCGCGTCGGCGAGCCCGACCGGATCCGGCAGGGTGGTGGCGATCCCATCTACTCCCTGCGCCACCGCTGCATCGATCAGCTGCGCCTGGGCGACGACGTCGTTGAGCCTGCCGGACGTGGTGATCTCCATGCAGAACTGCTTCTCCGCCAGATCTCGACCGATGAACGCACCGTCCAGACCTGACTCGGTGAATGTCCAGTGACCGATCAGCGCAATGTTCAGCTTGCTCACGTTTCGGGTCGACACAACCGTCGCCCGAGCCTTCTGCCGAGAGCGCTCCGGCGGTCACATCGGCGCCCTCCGCCTGCGTCGTCGGCTCGTCCGACGAACCGCACGCACCTGCGATCAGTACGACGGCCAAGCCCAGGCCGACGTATCCGGCACGCTGCCGCCGCTTCGCCCTCGGGCGAACGGGATCAGACTCGACGTAGTTCTTCATGCGTCCTCCAATGGACTGAGTGTTTGGACCCGGACGTTCCGGGTCGAGACCGTTCCCCGGATCGAGACCGTTCCCCAGATCGGGACCGTTCCCCAGATCGCCCCCACCGCCACCTTGCATCATGTTCGAAGCCATGTCAAGGTCGTCCAACACAAATCAACACAAGGTCGCTCGACGAGGTTGACCGGTCGCCAGCGCTGCACCAATACTCTGGAACGTAATCGTTGGCGATTTTGAAGGGTGACGTGTTGAGTTGCGTCCGGCGCCGGCCTCGACGAGTCCCTACCGGCCCTCCGGCGACCCTGCTCAAACCAACGACAACCCACAACCAGCGGAGGATGCATGACCTACCTACCGATCAGTCGCCAGACGGCCCCACGCGGGCCCGCGCGCCAGGCCGACAGTTCCGAACCGGCCGAACCTGGTCGTTCCGACGCGTCGACGACGAGAGGATCGGCGTGGTGAGGTTCGGATTGGACATCGCCCAGCAGCGGGTCGGTCTCGACGAGGTGTTGGGCCGCGCCAAGACGGCCGAGCGCGTCGGCTTCACCGGTGTGTGGGGCTTCGACCACTTCAAGCCGATGTACGGAGACGGCCCGGGTGAGTGTTTCGAGGGAATGACCACGCTCGCCGCGATCGCGTCGGCCACGTCCACGATTCGCCTCGGCATGCTCGTCACCGGCGTCACGTATCGACATCCGTCGGTCTTCGCGACACAAGCGCTCACCGTCGATCACATCAGCGTCGGTCGCTACGACCTTGCGCTGGGCGCCGCCTGGGCGGCCGACGAGCATCGCGAGCTCGGCATCCCGTTCCCGTCCACCGGCGAACGATTCGATCTGCTCGAGGACACGCTCGAGATCGTGACCCGACTGATGAGCGGAGACCGCGTCTCCTATGTGGGCGAACGGGTGTCCCTCGACGGCGCCCAGATGCGACCGCTGCCGATCCAGCGTCCCCATCCACCGTTGTGGATCGGCGGATCGGGAAGGAAGCGGACGATGCCGCTCGTCGCACGCTTCGCCGACGTGTGGCATGTCGGCGAGGTGCCCGACTTCGCAGAGTTGTCCGACCATCTGAACCAACTCGCCGACGGCGTCGGACGGGACCCGGCCGCCATTCGGCGGGCGCGGTCGTTGTCGCTGTCCGAACCGTGGCCGGACGTCCGCGCCGCGATCGAGGAGCAACTCGAGCGCGGTGTGAGCGAGCTGATCTGCGGCTGGCCAGGCGAAGGAAGCGAACGGGTCGAGGAATTCGCGACGTCGGTGATGCGCGACTACGTCTGACCAGTAGGACGTCTTCATCCCGACAGAGCGTCGAGCGTGGCGAACCCGTGGACCGCGTCGCTCAAGCGGTCCACGGCGTAGTGTCACGAGGGTGGGTGCCCCGAGAGGTGTCGGCGTGCGGCCGGGTGAACTGGTCGCAGCTGGACGCACCTCCGACGTCTACGAGTTCGGCGACGGTGCCGTGATCAAGGTTCCACGCCCTGGGGTGCCCGAGCATTGGGCGCTCCTCGAAGCTGCGTTCACGGCTGCTGTCCAGTCACTCGACGTCCCGTCGCCGTCGGTCATCGACGTCATCCGCATCGACGGTCGACACGCGATCGTGTTCGAGCGGATCGCGGGACGATCGATGTGGATGCACATGCGCGAGCGGCCGGGCGAGATCCCGGCGCTCGCCCGTGTGCTCGCCGAGCTCCATCTGCGGATCTTCGAAGCCGGACCACCCGCCGGCATCGAAGGGTTGGTCGATCGCGTCCGCCACAAGCTCGGGGGGGTTCAGCAACTGTCGGCATCCGAGCGAGATCGGGCGATCTCCATCCTCGAGCGGCTACCGAAGGGGGCAGCGCTGCTCCACGGAGACCTGCACCCCGGGAACGTCCTGATGACCGATGACGGACCGGTGGCGATCGACTGGTTCGACGCTTCGATCGGGATGCCGGTCGCCGACGTCGTCAGGTCGTCGCTGCTGATGCGGCCATATTGCGCGGGTCCCGAGCGGCCCCATCTTCCCGGTGCCGACGCGGCGATGCTCGGGGAACTCCACGACTCCTACGTCGAGGCGATGTCCGGCGTGCTGGAGCCCTCGGCTGCGACGGTCCGCGAGTGGGAAGCGGTGCGGGCGGCCGGCCGGCTGTACGAGGGAAGCCATCCCGAAGAGCAGCAGCTGCTCGCTGTCTGGCGGAGTCTCGGCGACGCCGTCGACAGCCCATTGACGAGAGCGCTCACGAGGAATGCACGAGCGTGCGGAACTCGGGAAAGATCGCCGGGGTCGTCGCGATGATCACGTCCGAGTTCGCCGGTGATTCGACCGTCGCACCGGCCTCAGCGGCGATGAGCGCGCCTGCGGCATGGTCGTACACCTTGAGGTCTCGTTCGAAGTAGCCGTCGAGACGGCCGCAGCCGACCCAGCACAGGTTGAGTGCAGCAGAGCCCATGCAGCGGATGTCGCGGCACCTCGGCAACACCCGAGAGACGACCTCGCCTGCTCGGCCCGCAGCTCCGAGTCGTAGGCGAACCCGGTGCCGATCAGGCACTGGGGAAGCTGCTCGACCCCGCTGACCGAGATCGGAACGCCCGTCGCGGGATGCGCCTTCGCCGAGCGATGCCGAGAAGATCTCGCTGCGGTGCACGTCGGCCACCGCGCCGGCGACGACCTCGCCATCGATCGTGGCCGCGATGCTGACCGCGACGACGGGGAGATCGTAGAGGAAGTTGACGGTGCCGTCGATCGGGTCGACGATCCAGCCGACCCGGTTGGTGCCCCCGCAGTCCGTCGTACTCCTCGCCGATGATCGCCGACCCGGGGCAGCGCATCAGCAGCTCGCGTCGGATCAACGTTTCGGACTGGAGGTCGGTGTGCGGTGACGACGTCGGTCGGAGACGACTTCGTTCCCGCCGGTGCGGCCTGTGCGACCGCCGATGCGACGAGTTCTGCGGCCAACCGGGCGACGTCGATCGCGACGAGTTCGAGGTGTTTGGCGACGGTGCGCACGTCAGGCGAGCAGCACGGTCGTGCCGGCGGACTCGATCGCCCGGACCAGCGTCGGGGTCAGCTTCGCTGTTCGTGACCAGCACGTCGACATCCGACCACTGGGCGAACCGGACGAAGTGGTCGTGGCCCGCCTTGCAGTGGTCGACGAGTGCCACGACGCGTCGGCGCCGATCGGATCATCGCCGACTTGAGCAACGCCTCCTCGCGGTACGGCGTCGTCAGCCCCACCTCGGCCGAGAACCCATCTGCACTGATGAACAGCGTGTCGACGTTCAGTCGTTCGACGGCAGCAACCGTTTCGGCATCGACCATCGCACGGGTGTTCTTGCGGACCTTGCCGCCGATCACGATCAACTCGCTGTTCTCGTGATCGGCCAACAGCTGCGCGATCTCGATCGAGTTGGTCACGATACGCAACTCGCACCACGGCGGTATCGCCCCGGCAAGCCGCAGCAGCGTGCTCCCCGAGTCGATGATGATCGACCCAGTGCTCGGCAGCTCATCGACGGCCCGGCGTGCCAGGCGTCGCTTCTCGGCGTCCTGCTGGTCGTTCCTGACCGACACCAGCGGCTCGAATCCGGCCCGCTCCCACGGCACCGCACCGCCGTGGACGCGGCGCACGACCTGCTGCGCCTGCAGCTCCGAGAGGTCTCGACGAACGGTCTCGGTCGTGACGCCGAATCGCTCGGACAGGTCGGCGACCTCGACCCGGCCCGACTGCAGCGTCAGCCGTGCGATCTCGCGCTGGCGTTCCGCCGGGAACATCGAGGGAGCGTCGGAAAGGCGATCGGTCATGGCATCGGATCGCTCAAGACAGAGCGTGGTAGATCGCAGATCGTACCCCCCGGGTACGAATGTGGCGTAGACCGTCCACGAACTCATCCGCGAACCGTCCGCTCCGCAACGACGAATCGAACACATTGTCCAGGCCGAGGAATGCAGCCGGTTCGTCCACCGATGCGATCGCGTATCTGCTCGCACGATCGAGACCGACGTCGGGCGACAGCGTGATCGGTGAGTTGGGGTCACTCCCCAACCGCAAGTACTCACACCAGCCGGCAAGCGCGAGCGCCGACAGTCGCACCGGCCCAGCGATGTCGAGCTGAGCGACGATGGTGGGCATCAGGAACTTCGGGAACTTGGCGGTGCCGTCGAGGCACAGGCGAGAGATCTGATCACCGATACTCGGGTTGGAGAACCTCCTGATCAGCGAGTGCACGTACGCGTCGAGATCGACGCCTGCAACAGGAGGGACGACCGGTCGTGCCTCTCGTCCGAGGAACTCCGTGAGAAACGCGCTGATCGCCGGGTCGGCCATGGCGGTGTCGACCGTGTCGAACTCCGCCAGCGCGGACAGGTACGCCAGGCACGAGTGCCCGGCGTTCAGCAACCGCAGTTTCATGATCTCGTAGGACTCGACGTGGTCGGTGACGATCACGTCGAGGTGCTCCAATGGAAGTCGGTCGCCGGCGAACGAGTCTTCGACCACCCATTGGCGGAACGGCTCGGTGATCACCGGCCACCCGTCGATCAGCCCGTGATGAGTTTCGAGCCACTCACGATCGTGGTCGGTCGTCGCAGGCGTGATTCGGTCGACCATGCTGTTCGGAAACGTGACGTTTTCCTCGATCCAGCCGACGAGCGATTCGTCGTGCTCGCGCGCTACGCCGAGCGTCGCGGTGCGGGTCGTCCGCCCGTTCGAAAGGATGTTGTCGCAACTGAGCAGCGTGATGGGTCCCGCGCCTGCTGCACGACGCCTGGCGAGCGCCGAAACGATCAGCTGAAACGCCGAGCCCGGGCCGGCGGTCGGCGCGTCGGCCCGAAACTCCCCGGACACATCATCGACGGGATAGCCGCCCTCGGTCACGGTGAGCGAGACGATCTGGGTGTCCGGGTGGGCGATTCGGTCGAGCAGTGGTTCGGGGTCGGGGACTGCGAGGACATAGTCGACGATGCTGCCGATCATCGCGCACATCGGTCGTGTCCGCGTCGCGGATGATCAGCGTGTACAGGTGGTCTTGCGACGAGAGCACCTCGGCCATGGTCGAGTCGCCGGCGAGGACACCGGCACCGACGATCGACCAGTCGCGGATGCCTTTCCTGCACAACTCGTCGATGTAGGTCGCCAGGTGGGCCCGGTGGAAGCCGCCGACACCGATGTGGACGATGCTGCGCCGCAGCGCGCCGCGGTCGTAGCCCGGCGCAAGTGGCCGACTGGGCGAGTCCTGCAGTTGCGGGGCGCTCGACGGCAGAGCGGCGGGGGACGTCGGCAACACAAAATCGACTGTATAGCAACACAAAACAAAACACCAGTCTTTGTTTGGTGGAGAATCCAGCGACAAGTCCTCGTCAGGCCAAACGAAACCAACTCGCCATGGGCGAGAATCAAGCGGTGACGCTGATGCCACGCCCACACCTCGGTCGTCAGTGCGCCCCGTCGAGCAGGCCGAGCAGCCCACGGAAAGCTCTGCCGCGATGGGACAGGTCGTGCTTTTCGGCCTCGGTCATCTCGGCGAACGCCCGACCGTCGCCGTCGGCGGGGATGAACACCGGGTCGTAGCCGAATCCGTTGTCGCCGGTCAGCCGTTCGGTGATCGTCCCCCGGCAGACCCCCTCGAACGCCAGCTCTCGCCCGTCGGGCCAGGCGAGCAGGGCGACGGTGCGGAACTCGGCGCCGCGTTGGTCCCAGGGCACACCGTCGAGCTCGATCAGCAGCTTGTTGCGGTTGTCCTCGTAGCTCGCACCTTCCCCGGCGAAGCGGGCGGTCTGCACCCCCGGTTGCCCGCCGAGTGCGTCGACGAACAGGCCGGTGTCGTCGGCCAGAGCAGGCATCCCGGTGGCGGCGACGAGGGCCAGCGCCTTCAACCGAGCGTTGCCGATCAAGGTGTCGGCGTCCTCGACCACGTCGGGCACCTCGGCCGGGCGCGGCAGGAGATCGAGCGCGTCGCCGATGATCACCTCGATCTCGGCGATCTTGTCCGGGTTGGCGGTGGCGCTGACGACCTCCAGCCGTCCCCACAGCGGCTCGGCGATCACCTCCGCCGCGTCGCCGCCGTCGTGACCGTCGCTCATCGCCCGAGCGTCCGCGGTGCGGGGGAACTGCGAGCACCTGCGCCTGGGCGGCGAAGATCTGACGCAGCCCGCCCTCGGCGAGACCGACCAGCTCGTCGAGCTGCACCCGCGAGAAAGCGACCCCTTCGGCGGTGCCCTGGACCTCGACGAACTGCGGCTCGACGCTTCCGGCGGGCTGGAGCATGACGACGTTCATGTCGACCTCGGCTGCGGAGTCCTCGACATAGGGCAGATCGAGAACGGGCACGCCGCCGACGATCCCGACGCTGATCGCCGCACACGCCGAGTGCAGCGGGTGACGGGAGATCGAGTGGTTGGCGACCAGCCGGCTGCAGCGCGTCATGGAGTGCGACGTACCCGCCGCAGATGCTCGCCGTACGTGTCCCGCCGTCGGCCTGGAGCACGTCGCAGTCGACGACCACCTGGCGTTCGCCGAGCGCCTTCATGTCGCAGGCGGCGCGCAACGACCGGCCGATCAGGCGTTGGATCTCGACCGTCCGGCCGGACTGCTTCCCCTTCGCCGCTTCACGGTCGATCCGCTCGGGGGAGGCACCGGGGAGCATCGAGTACTCGGCGGTGACCCAGCCCTTGCCCTTGCCCTTCATCCACCGCGGTACGTTCTCGTCGATCGAGGCGGTGCACAGGACGCGGGTCCGGCCGAAGCTGACGAGCACCGATCCGGCGGCCATCTCGGTGTAGTCGCGTTCGAAGCTCAGCGGACGGAGCTGGTCGGCCAATCGGCCATCGGGGCGCGGCATCTCGGTCTCCTCGTTGGCGCAGGCGTCGCGGACGCTGCGGCTGGGGGGTCAGTCGCCGGTCAGCGGCGGCGGGATCGCCACCGTATCCGCCGTCCACGGCCGGGCTGCGGCCAACTCCGGTCCGAGCAGCCGACGGCCGAGATCGGCGAACCAGGAAATGTCGCCACTCGACAGGAACAGGTGCTCGGCAGGGCGCGTCGCAGCGTCGCCGGAGCGCAGCAGGCCCGCCTCGCCGAGCTGGTGCTGGACGGCGAAGGCGGTCTCGTCGGCGGAGGAGACGAGCACGACGTCCGGACCCATCACGTCGCCGATCACCCGGGCGAGGTACGGATAGTGGGTGCAGCCGAGCAGGAGGGTGTCGACGTCGTGCTCGCGCACGGGGGCGAGCAGCCGCTCGGCGAGGATCGTGACCTGCTCCCCGCTGGTCTCGCCGCGCTCGACGAACTCGACCAGACCCGGACAGGCGGAGATGGTCAGCTCGACGTCTGCGCCGGTGGCCTCGACGGCGCGCTGGTAGGCGCCGGAGGCGACGGTCGCCACCGTTGCGATCACGCCCACCCGGCCGTTCTCCGTCGCCTGGACGAGCGAGCGCACCCCCGGTTCGATCACCCCGATGACGGGCACCGGCAGCTCCTCGGCGAGCTGTTCGAGGGCGGCCGAGGCGGCCGTGTTGCAGGCGACGACGATCGCCTTGACGCCGTGGTCATCGACCAGGCTCCGACCCAGCTGGCGGGCGAAGCTGCGCAGCTCGTCGTGCGGGCGGTTGCCGTACGGGTAGCGGCCGGTGTCACCGATGTAGACGAGGTCCTCGGCCGGCAACAGGTCGATCACCGCCCGGGCGACCGTCAGGCCGCCGAAGCCGGAATCGAACATTCCGATCGGTCGCTCCATCGCCGCCCGAGGCTAGGCCGCCACCCGCGCCCGACCACGCGACCCCGCGAGCTCTGAGACCCGCGGCGCATCCGGACCACCCCCGTTACGCCCGGCACGCCCGCCAAACCCGGCAACCGCGGCGCGCCCGGCAACCCACCGTGGGTTCGGGCACAACTGTCGACATGCCAGCCACAACTGCCCGAACGCTCGGCGGTCCCTGCGGCCCGGGTCGGTACTGTTCCGGCGCCATGCTCGCCGCCACCCTCCTCGCTCTCGGGGCTGCGGTGCTCCACGCCGGCTGGAACCTGGCGGTGCAGCAGTCCGGCGATCGGTTCCTCGCCCTGTGGGGTCAGTTCGCCGTCGCCGCCGTGCCCTGCGCAGTGCTCGTCGCGGTCCTCGGGATGCCGGCGCGAGGCTGGATCTGGGCGTTTCTCTCCGGCCTGGTCCATGTCCCCTACACCTGGTATCTCGCTCGCGCCTATGACCACGGGGAGTTCTCGATCGTCTACCCGGTCGCCCGCGGCGGCGGAGCGGCGATCGCCGCGATCGGTGGGGTCGTCCTCCTCGGCGACCGCCTCGGACTGCTCGCAGCGATCGCGATCGCGACGATCACCGGCGGGTTGATCGCCCTCGCCGGACGGACCTCGCCCGGACCACTGCTCCACGCAGCGGTCGTCGCCCTCGCGGTGGGGTGCTATTCGACCTCCGACGCGCACGGGATCCGCTCGACCGGGTCGGCGTCGTACGCCTTCGCCACCTTCGTGGCTTCCGGGATCACGATCACCGCCTCGGGCGTGATCGGCGGACGGGCGTCGTCGATGCGCCGTTCGATGCAGCGCGACTGGCGCCGCTACACCGTCGCCGGAACGGCGGTGGTGATCACCTACACGATGGTCCAATTCGCCTTCGAACGAGCGCCGGTCGGCTACGTCACCGCCTTGCGCGAGTCGAGCGTGGTCCTCGCCGCTCTGATCGGCTGGCGCTTCCTCGGCGAGCAGGGGGGCCGTCGACGGTTGGCCTGCGCGCTGGTCGTGCTCGGCGGACTGATCCTGCTCGTCATCGCCCGCTGAGCAAGCCGAGCGCGCCGCTGCGCGAGGTCGCCGACGTCCTCAGAAGTAGATGATCTGCTCGGCCTTGGCCTCGGCCTCGTCGAGGTCGTCGGTGTACGCCCCGGTCGACAGGTACTTCCACCCGCCGTCGCAGGCGATGAAGACGATCACGCCCTCGTCGATCTCGCTCGCCACCTTCGCTGCGCCGGCGAGGGCGGCCCCGGTGGAGATCCCGGCGAACACGCCGCACTCGGTGACCAACCGTCGGGTCCACTCGAGCGACTCCCGCGGACGCACGACGCGTTTGCGATCGAGCAACCGGCTGCCGGCCCAGGAGTCGAACAACGGCGGGATGTAGCCCTCGTCGAGGTTGCGCAGGCCTTCGACCCGCTCTCCCAGCGGCGGCTCGACGGCGATCACCTTGACCGTCGGCTTGTGCTCCTTGAGATACGTGCCGGTGCCCATCAGCGTCCCCGACGTGCCGAGACCGGCGACGAAGTGGGTGATCTCAGGGCAGTCACGCAGGATCTCCGGGGCGGTGCCCTCGTAGTGCGCTCGAGGGTTGGCGTCGTTGGCGTACTGGTACGGCATGAACCATTCGGGATGCTCGGCGTGGAGCGCGAGGGCGCGGGCGACGGCCCCGTTCGATCCCTCTTCACCGGGGGTGAGGATGATCTCGGCGCCGAACACCTCGAGCATCTGCCGACGCTCGATCGACACGCTCGACGGCATCAGGATCTTGATCGGATAGCCCTTGATCCGGGCGATCGCCGCAAGGGCGATGCCGGTGTTGCCCGAGGACGGCTCGACGATCGTCTGGCCCGGGCGGAGCAGGCCGTTCTTCTCGGCGCTCTCGATCATCGCCTTGGCGATCCGGTCCTTGACCGAGCCGAACGGATTCTGGCCTTCCAGCTTGGCGACGATCCGAACCCGTGGGTTGGGTGACAGCCGGGAGACGTCGACCATCGGGGTGTTGCCGATCAGGTCGAGGACGGTTTCGTTGATCACCATCTGACGGCCCTCCGGCGGGTTGGAGCGATTTCCGATCGTACTTGTCAGGAATCGTACCGGCGTCGACCGCCCGGTCCCTCAGGCGATCAGCAACGGCTCCTCGACGATCGTCCCGTCCTCGATCCGATAGCTGCGGATCTCGGGCTCGGGCCGCTTCAACCCGACCACGATCCACCGCAGCAGCGGTCCGAGCTGGCCGGCGACGCCGACGTCGGTCGGGCTCGGGTAGGGCTCGGTGTGGGTGTGGCTGTGGACCACGGCGGTGAGCGTCAAGCCGTGCTCGTCGGCCTCGTCCTCGGCGCGTTGGTAGTCGAGCGGGTGGATCTCGAACACCCGCCCGGAGCGGGTCGTGTTGCGGCAGGCGACGAACCTCGCCGGGCCTACGACGGGATCCGTTCCGCCGGCCAGCAGCCCGCACATTTCCTCGGGATAGACGTCATATGCAGCCGCAATCATGCTGGCGTAAACATCCGCACGGATGGTGAGCATCGCCTGCGGAGAGTAGCGCTAAGCTCCCGTTTGCGATGGCCGAACTGGGCAAGCAGCTGATCGCGAGCAACCGTCGAGCGCGTCATGACTACTCCATCTTGGAGGAGGTCGAGGCGGGCATCGTCCTGCGTGGGAGCGAGGTCAAGAGCCTTCGCGCCGGGCACGTGCAGATCAACGACGGCTACGCCCGCTTCGCCAACGGTGAGGCGTGGCTGGAAGGCGTCAACATCTCCCCCTACGCCTTCGCCCATGGGGTCGGCGCGCACGCGCCCGACCAGCACCGCAAGCTGTTGTTGAAGAAGTACGAGATCGACCGGTTGGAGGCGAGGGTCAACCAGGAACGGCTCACCCTCGTGCCGCTCAGCGTGTACTTCAAGGACGGCAAGGCGAAGGTCGAGCTCGGCCTCGCCAAAGGACGGACGAAGGGCGACAAGCGCCAGGCGCTTGCCGAGCGGGACGCGGACCTCGAGATGCGCAAGGAGATGGTCCGCCACCGCAAGCGGCTCGAATGAGCACCGGGTGGCCGTCGCTGGCGCAGCGGCTCACTCCCGGCCAGGTGGAGCGGTACCTCGGCCGGATCGGCTACCGCGACAGCTGCGAGCCGACGGCGGAGACGCTGCGCGCCCTCCAGCGGCGCCACCTGGTGGCGGTCCCGTTCGAGAACGTCCACGTCTGTGCCGGGCTGCCGGTGCGGACCGATCTCGACTGGTCGTACGCCAAGATCGTCGAGCAGCACCGAGGCGGCTGGTGCTACGAGGTCAACGGGGCGTTCGGCGCCCTGCTCGCCGGCCTCGGGTTCGACGTCCGGCGCACCTCGGCGCGGGTGTGGGACAGCGACAGCGGCAGTCTCGGACCGGAGTTGGATCATCTCTGCCTGCTGGTCGAAGCCGGTGGCCGGCGATGGTTGGTCGACGTCGGCTTCGGCGACTCCTCGATCGAACCGCTGGAGGTTCCCGCCGGTGACGGCGTGGTCGAGGGGTCCTCGCTCCCCCGTCGCTCACGTCTGGTACGCACCGGCGACCGGCTGTCGTATCGCGAGCTGGTCGACGGCGAATGGACCCTCCAGTACGTCGTCACCGATGCGTCGGTCGGGCTCGCCGCGTTCAGCGAGCGCAGCGAGCAGTTGCGACGCGGCGAGGGAAGCGCACGTTGGGTCGACAAGCCGTTCGCCACCCGTGCCCTCGATGCGTCGGGGGCCCGGGTGTGGCTGCGCGGCGACCGGCTCAAGTTGCGTGACACGTGGGGGATGGTCACCGAGCATGCGGTCGAGCCGGAGGGTTGGAGCGACACGCTGTGGAGCTGGTTCGCGTTGACCAGCCCGTCCGTGGCGAACCGGCCTCATCCCGTCGGCTGAGCGTCTGCCGGTGCTGCCGTCGCTTCAGGCGGTGGTACGCAGCCGCTGATCGAGCCATTCGATCGTGCGGTCGGCGATCGTCGCTGCGTGGCCGACGAGGAAGTGATCGGCGGTCTCGACCACCTCCAGCTCGACCGTCGGGTTCGACCAGCTGTCGACGATCGGCGCGACCTGCTCGAGCGGGGCGAACTGATCGTGGCGGGCGACGAGCAGCAACGTCGGTGGCGCCGGCGACAGGCTCGACGTCCCGAGCGGCGGGGCGATGGCGACCAGTCCTTCGATCCGCGGATCGGGCGTCGAGAGGGCGACGATCGCCCCGAAGGAGTAGCCGACGACGAACAGCGGTCCGGTCGACTGATCGAGGGCGTCGAGCGCAGCGACCAGGTCGAGTCGTTCACCGACACCGGCGGCGTGAGCGCTGCGGAAGTCGAAGCGGATCGAGCTGAACCCGGCGCCGGGGGCTCGGAGGAACAACGCGTCGATCAGCGGGTGGAACCGGTTGCCCCCGTACAGCGGATGCGGGTGGCAGAACACCACCGATGCCCGGGGGTGCTCGGGGACAACGAGGTCGGCAGTGAGCTCGTGTCCGTCGGAGGTGCGCAGTGCGAGCGTCGCCACGTCCCGATCCTTCCACGCAGCGCCGGCGAGAAGCGGCGGCGAGGAACGGGTGGCCAGGGCAGGGCTGCCGACACGGTCACGATCTGGTGGAATGCGCTGCGATGATCGCTGATCCGTGGGGCGTCGACCGCCTCGACCTCGACGCCTACCTCGCTCGGGTCGGCGTCGCCGCCCATGCCCCGTCGGTCGACGCCCTCGACGCGCTGCACGAGGCCCACGTGCGGGCGTTCACCTTCGACAACGTCGATGTGCTGCTCGACCAGCATCCGGGCGTCGACCTCGAGGCCGTGCAGGCCAAGTTCGTCGGGCGTGGCCGTGGCGGCTACTGCTTCGAACACTCGACGCTGCTCGCTGCTGCACTCGAGCGGCTCGGCTACACCGTCGAACGCCGACTCGGACGGGTGGGAGACCCGACGTCGACGGCACGGACCCATTGCGTGCTGATCGTGACCCTCGACGGCCGGCAGCTGCTCGCCGACCCAGGGTTCGGGTTCAGCATCCTTCGCCCGATCCCGCTGGTCGACGGCGCTTCCGACGAGCACGGGGGGTGGGCCCATCGGGTCAGGGAGATCCGGATCGGCGGCGGCCGAGGCTGGGAGCTGCACCGTCGACGCGACGCCGGGTGGGAGTTGCTGCACACCCACGACGAACTCGTCGTCCATCCGGTCGATCTCGTTGCCGGTCATCACGTCACCAGCACGCTGCCGACGAGCGCGTTCCG
The DNA here is from genome assembly GCA_963754705.1 of uncultured Actinomycetes bacterium. Classification (GTDB taxonomy): domain Bacteria; phylum Actinomycetota; class Acidimicrobiia; order Acidimicrobiales; family Ilumatobacteraceae; genus JAWKHV01. Next base: position 473,577 of record CAVWGZ010000005.1, read on the forward strand.
CAGCGGGCTGATGCTGACCAGGCACGGGGTGGACGAGCACACCTCGCTGACGCACTCGACGGTCACGATCCGCCGGCCCGGCTCGCCGACCGAGCATCGATCGATCGAGCTCGACGAGCTGTTCGAGCAGCTCGAACGCCTGGCCGTCGCCCTCACCGACGACGAACGAACCCGGCTCGCCGACCGGCTTCGGGCGCTCCGTGCTGCGTGACCTGGGTCGGTCGCCCTGCTTCCAAACCGCCCGTCGCACTGCGCCCGTCCCCGCTACGCTGGGTCCTTCGTTAGACCCGGGGCTGACAGGTTTCGACATCAGTATCTCTGGCCGGACGTGCGACCCGAGTTGCTCAGACTCGCTAAACGGGGCACCAAAAAGAATTGCCGATGAGCAGTTCGCTCTCGCCGCCTGATCTTTAGGTGAGCGAAGAGACATCGTGAGTAGAAATGCCGCACGGGGTCGTTCATCCGCAGCCCGGCAACAGAAGCGGAAGATGACGGTGGGAAAGACCACTGGCGCCGGGAAAGACCGGTGACTGGCCGGAAAGACAGCCCGAACGCCGTCGGGTGACCGTCGGCACACTGACCCGCCAGTGAGGCTAGCGATACGCCTCGATGCCGGGAATGGTCGTAGCACGGGCGCTCACAGCCTGATGGACGGGGGTTCGATTCCCCCCAGCTCCACCACGCGAAAATTGTGCCATCTACAGGTGTTTGTGCGAGTCCTGACGTGATCGTGCGTGCACGAGCAGCGACGTCACAACGCTTCTGAGCAGGGGCTTTGCGGCTGGACGCGCTGGGGGAATGCGAGAAGAACACACCCCCGTCCATCGGCAAACTGCCTGGTCAGCGGCGGTGTTCACGGGCGAGGGCGTGAAAACGGCGTGCGGTGGTCGGGGCTGGGCATCCGCGGGGTTGTGGCGAGTGGCCCACGGTCGTGGCTGTTGAACTCAGTGAGCTGTTCGCGAGATCAAGGTGCGCTGGTCGTGAAGAGTGCGTTCCCGGGGTCGCCAGGTGTTGTCTCGACGGTGACCGGGCCGAAGCCGGCCTCTCCAAGCAGCTGGAGCGCGGTCTCTTCACCCCAGCCGGTACCCAGGCCTGCGCCGCCGTGTGCCAGTGAGACGGTCATGCAGTGCAGCGTGCTCACGGCGTAGGTGAACGGCGCCATGGGGTTGTCGAGGTTGTCCTCGAGGGCGGCGGGCATGCGGGGTTCGTTCATCAGGAAGAGGCCGCCCGGAGTGAGCGATTCTCGGACCCGTCGTAGCATGCCTGCGGGGTCGACTTGGTCGTGCACGGCGTTGAAGGCGACGACGATGTCGAAGGGTTGGGCCGGGTGGAGTTGGGCCGCGTCGCATTGTTCGAAGGTGACGTTGTTCAGGCCGTTGTCTGCCGCCCGGGCTCGACCGCGGTCGAGTCCGTCGGGGTCGAGGTCGTAGCCGACGAACGTGGACTGGGGGAAGGCCTCGGCGAGGAGCACGACCACGGTGCCGGTCCCGCAGGCAACGTCGGCGACACGGGCTCCGGCTCGTAGTCGCTCGAGGACGCCGGGTGCGAGGGGGAGGATCGTGTCGATGAGGGTTTCCTCGTAGAGCGGACCCCAGAGGATGTCCATGAGATCGTGGATCTCGGGCTTGTAGGCGTCCCAGGGCACGCCTCCGCCAGACCGGAACGCGTCAGTGACCGCGGCGACGTGGCGGCCGAGCTCGGTGACGAGCGCGCCGACGGGCGCGAGGTCCGCCGCGCCGCGGGTGAGGCAGATGGCGTGCTCGCGTGGTAGCCAGTAGTGACCGGTTGCCGGGTCGTACTCGAAGATGCCGCCGGTTGCCATGGCGGCGAGCCACTCACGGACGTAGCGCTCGGTGAGGCCGGCTCGGTCGGCGAGCTGCGCGCAGGTCATCGGTTGGCCGGCGGCCGCATCGAACAGGCCGGTCCGCCGGCCGATCTCGATGAGGTAGGTGAGTGCGCCCCCGGTGAAGAGCCCGAAGAGCCGACCGGCGAACTCTTCCACCGCGGCTTCGTCGATATCGGCGAGAGGGGCCGCGGGGGCGTCGTTGCTGTCGATTGTGGTCATGCGACGAACGTACGGAATCGAGTGGCCACGGTCATGGGGCGCGCACCCCGAAGTTCTTGCCGTCAGGTCGCTTCTGTGGCCTCGCCGTCATGGGCGAGCATCAAGCCGTGCTTCATGGTGAACATGCCCGCCATGGCGCGGTTGTTGACGCCGATCTTGGCGTAGATGCGCTCGACATGGTTGCTGGCCGTCTTGCGCGAGATCACGAGGCGCTCGGCGATCTGCTTGTGGGACAACCCTTGCGCGACGAGGCGCAGCACCTCGACCTCGCGAGCGGTGAGACCACCCGGCCACTCCCGCTTCCGACGGACCCGGTGCCCTGCGGCTCGGAGCACGGCGTTCACGGCGTCGCCGTCGAGCCGTCCGGCCTTCACCTCGGCGCGCAGGTGCGACTCCACCTCACCAGCAGGAGCCGAGCTCCGATGCGGCCGCGCCTCGCTCTTGGTCTGGTAGACGTCGGCGGCGGCGAGGACCCTGCTCGCCAACGACAAGGCCGAGCCGGCTAGCCCGCGGGGATAGCCGGAACCATCGAGTCGCTCGTGGTGCTCGGCAGCGAGCTGCCCGACGGCAGTGAGCGGGCTCGACGCGAACATGCGGTCCACGAAGTACGGGTGGAGCCGGACGCGCTCCATCTCCTGGGCGGACAGGGGGCCGCGCTTGTCCCAGATGGAGTTCGGAACGCCGAGCTGACCAACGTCGTGCACCAGCGCGGCACGCCGCAGTAGGTGGCGCTCGGGGGCCGGCAGCGATACCTGCTCCCCCGCGCCAGCGGCGAGATCAGCCACGTTGCGGGCGTGACCGATGGCGAACGGGGCCTTGAGATCGACGAAGTCGCCGATGGCCTCGAGGGCGGCATCGAGATCGCCCGCGCTCAGCGCTCCGGCCGCCACGGGCCGGCGGTCCATCAGCGCGTCCCAACTGGTCACCTGCTCGATCTCATCGAAGAGTTCGGTGGCACACGCGCAGAACAAGTCGACGAGGTCCGGATCGAACTGAGTTCCTCGCCGCGCTCTGGCGACCCCGACGGCGGCATCGACGCCGCCCGCTTCGTGAAAGACCTCGACCACATCGGCGAGGTTCACGAGACGCGACGCGACCAGGATGTCGCTCCCCTCGACGTCGCCCGGCTCGCCCTTGCCGTCCCATCGCTCGAAGGTCTGCGCGATGTTGGTGCGAACGACGTCGCCGAGACCCAGTCGCTCGGCCAGCTGGTCTGCGGCGCGCCAGTGATTGTCGAGCATCGCGTCCATCGCCTTGACACCGTCACCGAGGAATGCGGCACCAAGACGTGCACGCTCAGCCATCCGTCGTCCGCTTCCGATGTGGCGGATCACGAACGCAGCGCTCTCGACCGGACGGCCGAAGTCAACCGACCGGATGTCGTGCTTGACCGCGCAGTCGTCGCCGAACCACTTCGCCTGCTCGTAGGCGTCAATGTGGCAACCGACCCACGCCATCATCGACGACAAGTACACGGTCTCGCGCTCATCAGCGCCGAGCCCCATCTCCTCTGCGAGGCGAAGGGCCAGGTACGTCTGGCGGAGCACATGCTCCATGGGATGGCCCATACCAAGATCGGTGCCGAGGGAGAGCGCGGCGAGCAGTTCAGGCATGCTCATCCCGCCCCTCAACCCCGACGATCCCACACCATCGATGATTGCAGACCTCAGGAAGCAGAGTCCCGCCAGCCGGGCGGCAGATCGACGCTACGGATCTCACAACGAAGGCCCGGCCGCCCCCGAACGCGCGGAAATGTCGACGAAGGGCATGACCGGGACTGTCGGACGGTCCCAGTGGGCGGAGGTGTCGTACCGCAGCGCGGGCGAGTGCAGTCGCGACGACTGCGTACAGCGTCGTCGGCGAGTGAGCGGAGGACGGCGACGATCACCTCGCGGCCGTGCTCCTGCGCGCCGGCGAAGGCTTCGAACGACACGGTCGGACACGGGATCGGCGAACTCGGCGCGGGCGAGGTCGAGCGCTGTGGCGGGCTCGAGCGCGGAGCATCTGTCCCGGGCCGAGATCAGCCAGCACATCGCTGATGGCTTCCGGCCAGGCCGTCCGTCGCACCGATGCGCAACTCCACGTCGCCGCCGTCGGGTTCCGCGGCAAGATTCATGTATTGAGCGCGTCGACGGTCATCGCCCGCTCGCCGCGCGTCGATGGCTAGGGCGGACACTCCCGTGAGCGTGGCGTCATGCTCGACCGACCGGTGGTAGCGGTGCCGGCTCGACGGGACGTTCGGCGATCTCGGCGAAAACGCGGCGGTTGGGCTCGGCCGCAGCAGGCTCGTCTGGCCACCTGGCGACCTCCCCCGCCGCCCACGAGGCCCATGTGGCGAGCATGTCGGCAAAGTCGGTCATGAACTTGCCGGTCAGGGCGATGACCGGCAGCCGCTGTGGGAACGGACCCGCGGTGTCGCGGAAGAGCTGGGCGAACGCAACGTTCTCCCGGTTCTGCCGGTCAGCCCACGCCGCGATTGCTTCGATGTTCGCCAGGACGTCGACCTTCGTCGCCTGCTCGCCGTAGAACACCTTCAAGAGGGCCTCGAGCTCGAGATTCGGTCCACCGCCGGGTTCAGCGAGCCATCGCTGGAGCGCCCGCCGCCCGTCGGCGGTGATCGTGTAGGTCGTCCGCGGACGACGCCCGACATGCTCGCGGCTCGCCTTCGCCAGCCCGAGCGTGGCCAGTCGCTTCGGTTCCTCGTAGATCCGGCTCTGGGCGCGAGGCCAGAAGTGCTTGAGGCTGCGCTCCATCTGCTGGGCCAGTTCGTATGTCGTCCAGGGCTGGATCCCGAGCAGACCGAGGACCGCGTACGAGGTCGTGGTGAGCGAATCGGTTGACATTGTCCTCCTGTCAGGAGTATATCAGTACTCCTGACAGGAGTATAGGGATCGAGGCATCAGGAGAGGACCATGAGGATTGCGATCATCGAGACCGGCATCTCGGGAATAACACTGGCGCTGCGGCTGCAGCAGCTCGGCGTCGAGACCACCGTGTGGTCGGAGAGATCACCGAGCGAACGACGGGCAGGGCGGCTCGAGAACCTCGTTGCCCGATTTCCCGCCACATTGGACCGCGAGCGCGAGCTCGGTGTTGCTCATTGGGACGACATTGATGGCGCGGCGTCGTGCGGCATCGATGTCGACGTCGTCGGCACCCCGTTCGGCTTCCACGGCCATTTCGAGCGACCGGCGCAGTGGCGTGGACTTCCGGTTGTACCTGAGCCGGCTCAGCGACGACTACGTCGAGCGCGGCGGCGCGCTGCGCGTCGAACCCCTTCCGGCGACGGCGTCCGAGCTCGTCGACCACGACGGCCGGTCACGACGTCGTGGTGGTCGCCGCGGGCGCGGCTCTGCTCTCGTCGGCGAGCTGTTCCCTGTGAGTTCGGATCGGTCGCCGTACCGAGAGCCTCAGCGCCGGCTGCTCGGAGGTCTCTACCGCGGCGTGGAGCCGACCGATCCGCCCGTCGTGTGCTTCAACATCATTCCGGGCGCAGGCGAGGTCTTCCAGCAGCCCTTCCTGACCGACCGTGGCGTGGCCGCCGCCATCCTCGTCGAGGCCGTCCCTGGCGGGCCCCTCGACCACCTCACGCGATTCGACCACACCACCGGCATCGAGACCGTCTCCGCAGCCCTGCGCTCGGCGATCGAGGAGTTCGCGCCCCGGCTCGCCGCCAGGATCAACCCACGCCGATTCGAGCTGCTCGGGTCGCTCGATGTGCTCGGCGGTGCGATCACTCCTGCGGTGCGCCGTGGATGGACGACGCTGCCGGACGGACGTGTCGCCTTGGCGATCGGCGATGCCTGGGTCGTCAACGATCCCATCACCGGCCAGGGGGCAAACATCGCCTCGCACTGTGCCTGGCAAGCCGCGACCGCTTTGACGCAGTGCGGCCGGGTCGACGCGTCGTTCGCCGCACGCCTCGAGGACGAGATGTGGTCCTTCGCCGGACCGATCATCGGTTGGACGAACGCGTTCCTCCAGCCCCCGCCGCCCCACGTCCTCGACGTGCTCGCTGCTGCCACTGCTCACCAGTCCGTCGCCGACGGGTTCGCCCGAGGCTTCGCCGACCCGGCGCGATTCGCTGGGCAGCTGGCGACACCGGACATGGCGGCGGCGTTCGTGCGCGACAACCTGCAGCTCGTGGAGGTCTGAGCATGGACGCCCCGACGTTCGCCAAGGTCTCCCACACGTCGTTTTCCGTCCGCGACGCCGAAGCCAGCGCGCGGTGGTGGCGCGAGGTGATCGGGTTCCAGGACCTCGAACCCGTCCACGGTGACGGCTGGAGCGGGATGGTCCTCCTCCATCCCGCCACCGCAACGGTGCTCGAGGTGCAGCAGCACGACACCAACCAGGGCGAGTCCTTCGACCCCGCCCGAACCGGCTTCGACCACCTCGGCTTCCTGGTCGACGATCCCGCACAGCTCGACGAGTGGCAGGCGCACTTGGAGCAGCTCGGCGTGACCTTCACTCCGGTCGTGCACCGCGAGTACGGCTCGGTCCTCACCTTCAAGGACCCCGACGGCATCCAGTTCGAGATGTTTTACCGGCAGGGTCACCCGTAACGGACGTCGTCAGAACACCATGGGCTGGAGGTCTTGGCCGGCGAGAAGGCACCTGCGGTGACGAGCGTGTCGCGGGGGACGATGAAGTGTTGGCCGAGGGCGTGGATGTCCCGGAAACGTCGCTGGAGCGGGCAGTCCGAGTACAGCCGGTTCCGCCGCCGGCCCGGTAAGTAGTGGTGACGACCGAGGTCGCCCGGTCGACGGCCCACACGGCGGAGGCGCGTCCGGGCTTTCGCTGTTCCATCGTGAGCGAGTCGCAGCTGTCGCGGTCGCCCACACCTGGGCGGCCTGGTCGTAGAGGAGGTTTCGCGTGGTCCGCAGGTCGGTGTCGGCGTGCTCGCATCCGCTGGCGAAGCTCCAGCGGCCGCTGACCTGGTAGCCCCCGTCGACCGGATGACGGATGCAGTCGGGTTGAAGACGCCGGCGGTGATGACGTCGGGTTGGTGGCGTAGAGCGCGTCGAACGTCTTGCAGGGAGGTGGGCGAGATCGATCCAGGATCCGGCACCGACCATCGCGGTCCAGACCGAACTCGAGGTCGGCGGCATCGTCGTCGCCGGCGGCCCGGTAGGCGCGCCCGAGCTGGCAGAGCGCTCGGGCGACCTCGTAGGGCATCTGTAGGTCGCGCCACGCCTTGCAGGCGGCGCGCAGCGCGACGATGGCGGCCCGCGCGTCTCCCGAATTCCAACAGGACCGTCTCGCTCCCGAAGTCGGCGAAGGCCGACACCATCTCGGTGCCCATCGCAGCCGATGCGTCATCGAGTTCAGGCAGATGATCCCGTTCGGCGCGAGCTCAGAACGATTTGTCTCCCCGTCGCTCAGTCCTGTCCGACTCTGGCGACAACGCGTTCAAAGGACAACGACCGCAAGCACCGCTGCCTCATCCCGCAACGAACCAGAATGATCGTGGTGAGCAGCGACGAGTCGCACGTTGACGGGTTCGCCGCCCTTGCGGCGGGGCGCTGGGTCGAGGCGCGTTCCGCGTTCGAGCAGGCCCTCGTCGGCGACGAGACGGGTGAGGGGTGCTTCGGGTTGGCGGTGTCGTTGTGGTGGTTGGGGGAGAACCAGGCCTGCGTCGATCGGTGCAGCCACGCCTACGCGCTGTTCCGCCGGTCGGGGGACGTGGCGGGCGCTACCCGCTGTGCGGTGTGGTTGGCCATCACCTACAAGGCGAACTTCGCCAACTTCTCGGCGGCCAACGGTTGGATCGGTCGGGCCGAGCGGCTGGTGGCGCCGCTTCCACCGGGCCCGCTGCACGGCTGGTTGTCGGTGGCCCGCGCTTATCGGATGGCCGACCTGCACGCGGCCGAGGGTCTCACCGCCGCAGCCGTCGAGCTGGCCCAATCGTCCGGCGACGCAGACTTGGAGCTTGTCGCTCTGTCACAGCTCGGGCTGGTCAGGGTGGCCCAGGGCGAAACCCGTGGCGGGTTCGCGCTGATCGATGAGGCGATGGCCGCCGCGCTGGCCGGTGAGCGCTCGACGTTGGACACCGTCGTGTACACCTGCTGCGACATGTTGAACGCCTGTGAGTTGGTGAGCGACGTCGAGCGGGCGGCGCAGTGGTGCCAGGTGGCCGATGGGTTCGTGACCACCTACGGCTGTCCGTTTCTGTACGCGGAGTGCCGCATCTACTACGGGAGCGTGTTGGCGGCCAAGGGTCGCTGGGCCGACGCCGAGCGCGAGTTGGTCGCCGGTCTGCGGATCACCGACGGCACCTGCCCGGGCTTGCACGCCAAGGCGTTGACCCGTCTGGCCGCCCTGCGGATCCGTCAGGGTCGCCTCGAGGAGGCTGATCAGCTGTTGGCCCATCTCGGCGAAGGAGTCGAGGCAGCAGCGGAGGAGACGCTGTCGGTTTCGGCGCTGTTGCTGGCTCGTGGCGACGGGCCTGCGGCCGGCCGCCGGCTCGAGCAGCATTTGCATCGCCTCGAGGAGCACAGGTCGCATCTGGTCGCGGCGCTGGACCTGCTCGTCGACGCCCGTCTGGCCGCGGGCGAGGTCGACAGCGGCGCGGCTGCCGGCCGCCGTCTGGCTGATGTCGCGTCGTCGGTCGACAACGAGTTGTTCGCGACCATGGCTGCGGGCGTCGAGGGTCGAGTGGCGATGGGGCGCGGCGACCTCGACGCAGCGGCCACCTACCTGGAGGTGGCGCTCACGGGGTGGTCCCGGTTGGAGCGGCCGTTCGAGCTGGCCCGCACCCGCTTCGACCTTGCTCGTGCGCTCGTCCACCACCGGCCCGACGACGCCATCGACCACGCCCGCCACGCCTTGGCCGCGTTCGAGGCGCTCGGCGCCCAACTCGACGCCGATCGGGTCGCGTCGTTGCTGCGCTCGCTGGGCGTCACCGCCCGCACCGGAGCGAAGCGGGTCGGGGTGCTCACCGACCGGGAACAGGAGGTGCTGCGGCTCCTCGGCGCCGGGCTGTCGAACCCCGAGATCGCCGCGCGCCTGCATGTGAGCCGCAAGACGGCGTCGCACCACGTCAGCAGCATCCTGACCAAGCTCGGCCTGCGCAACCGGGCCGAGGCGGCGGCCTACGCCGTCGGCGTGCTCGGCCCGGCGCCCGCACCACCCGACCGGCACTGACACCCCCGATCAGGACGCGAAATGGGGCAGTTGCCCGATGCTCCCGGGCATCACATGGTCCGACGATGATTCCATGAGCACCTCCACCGACCAGCCCGAGTCCTTCCAGATCCCCATCGAAGCGGCCGAGTTCTACGAGTCTGCGTTCGTCCCGGCGTTCTTCGCCCAGTGGGCGCCGATCCTGTGCGGCGCCGCGGGGGTCACCGCGGGCCACCGAGTGCTCGACGTGGCCTGCGGGACCGGCATCGTCGCCCGCACCGCCGCCGACCTCGTCGCACCCGACGGCACCGTCGTCGGGGTCGATCTGAACGAGGCGATGCTGACCGTGGCCCGCCGCGTCCGACCAGACATCGAGTTCCACCAAGGCAACGCCGACGCCCTCCCCTTCGCAGACGAAACCTTCGACACCGCGCTGTCACAGATGGCGCTGATGTTCTTCCCCGACCGGCTGAGGTCGCTCCAGGAGATGGCCCGGGTCGTCGCTCCCGGAGGGACCGTCGCCGTCCTGGTTCCCGCCGCGCTCGACGCCCAGGCCGCCTTCTCGCCGTTCGTCGACATGGCCGCCCGTCACGCCGGCCCCGAAGCCATGTCCCTGCTGAGCACCTACTTCGCCTGCGGCAACCTCGACCAGCTCGCCGGTCTCGTCGAATCCGCCGGACTGGAGATCACCACCGAGTACACCCGCCACGGCATCTATCGCGCCCCGTCGGTCGACGCGTTCGTGACCACCGAAGTCGAGAGCACCCCACTGCTCGAACGGATCTCCGACGACGTCTACCGGAGCATCCGTGCCGGCGCCCACACAGTCCTGGCACCGTTCACCACCCCCGACGGCCACGTGGAGGCTCCCTTCGAGTGCAACATCGTGGCGGCACGCCGGCCATGAGCGACACCGCACGCGCCATCCATCCCGCGCTCCGGGCTCGACATGGGCTCACCGACCAGGCCTGCCACATCCTTGACCGGCGGCTGTATGCCGTGCTCGGCACCGAGAACGATGACCGCACCGTGCACCTGGCCCCCCGTCATGTTCCTGCTCGACGGCGCACGAATCCTGATCGAGACCTCGACAGCTTCCGCAAGGCACGCAGCCTCGCAGCCCGACCACATGCCTCGGTGGTCGTTCATACCGCCGACGCTGCGTGGGCCTTCGGCTCGGGCCCGCCACCATCACTCCAGATGCCGAAGCCCGCCGGCTCAACGAACGCATCCGCGCTAAGTACCTCACCGACCGCGGCCAACGAGTCTGCGGCGATCTCCTCGCCGAACTCGACGACATCACCATCGTGGTCACGCCGACCCACATCCCGAGCACGTCGCGTTGACCGTCGAGGTTGATGCCCGTCGCCACGTAGACGGGGCGGTTGGCGACTTCACCGTCGCGGATCTTGACCACGATCGCGTCGATCAACACCACCGGATAGACCCGGTCGAGTGGCCGGTTCTGCCACGCCACCATGTCTTCCACGATGGCGTCGGTGATCCGACTGATCGTGTCCCTCGAGATCTCGGTCCCAAACGCATCGGACAGATAGGCCTGGATGTCGCCGGTCGACATCCCTTTCGCGTACAGCGAAATGACGTTGGCGTTCAGCCCGTCAAGGCGACGCGTGCTGCTTCGGGACCGTGACCGGGTCGAAGGTGCCGTTGCGGTTCCGCGGCACGTCGATGGTGACCTTGCCGATCTCGGTCGTGACCGTCTTCGGATAGGAGCCGTTACACGAGTTCCGCTCCCGCGACCCTCGACCGCGTGCTTGTCATAGCCGAGCTGTTCGGCCAGCTCGACGTTCAAGCCGGTCTGCAACACCTGACGAACCAACGCGGTGAGCAGACCTCCGTCGCCGGTGAGCTCGACACGTGGTGGCCATCGGCGATCAGGGCGGCGGCGGCGCGTCCGGATCCGCCGGTCGCTCCGACGACGAGCACCTTGTGTGCCTCGATGTCGTTGGTCGAGAAGGTGGGCTGGTCGGTCATGTCCGTGCTCCGTTTCGTGTCGAGTCGGGAAGGGACAGGACCGATCGTGCGTCCGGCCTACGTGACCGACCATCGGCCCACGCCGGATCTCACCCGGGTGAGACGCCGGATCAGAGCAGGCCGTGATACGCGGGCGGACTGCACCGCGGCGTGGCGGCCCTCGACACCCAGCTTGCGGTAGATCGCCTTGCAGTGCGTCTTGACCGTGTTGAGCGACACGTACAGCTCGCCGGCGATCTCACGTTGTGACAGCGTCGACGGCAGATAGCGCAGTACCGACAGCTCGCGTTCCGTCAGGTCCTCGACCAACCCGTCGGTCGACGGGCGCCCGGCGCGACCGTGGCGGGCCTCGACCCGAGCCAGGTACCGACCAGCGATGCCGGGGTCGGCACAGCGGTCGACAATTCCGCGCGCCTCGGCAAGCAGCCGATCGGCGTCGCCGTGGTCGTTTTCGAACGCCACGTCGGCCGCACTCGCGAGTGCGTAGGAGAGCATGACGTTCTCCGGCGACCGTCGCGCCAGCTGCACGCCGCGCAGTGCCGCGTCGACGGCCGTATCGGGCTCGTCGGCGGTCCACGCGAGCACACTGTGGGCCAGGGCGAGCTGCGCCGCCTCACCGATGCGGTGCTCGTCGGCCTCGGTGACAGATCGTTGCGCCAACGTGCGCGCCACCTCGGGACGTCCGGACTCGAGTTCGGCGACCGCTTCGAAGACCGGGGTGACGGCGGCCACGAAGTGGTCGGGTCGGCTCGCCGCCATCTCGTTGGCCCGGGCGAGGTACGGCCGCGCCTCGTCGAAACGTCCGCCCATCACCCTGACGCCACCGAGCACCATCGGATTCGTCGGCTCCGTCGTCGGCACGTCGCCGTCGACGATGTCCAACGCCGCAGCCACGTCACCCTCGGCGAGATGGATCATCGCCGAGAGGGACTGAATCAGACCAGCGTCGACTCCGTCGACGTCGAGACGGCGTGCGACCTCGAGCGAGCGTTCGGCCTCGGCGAAGCGACCGGTCACGAACGACACCCAACGCGTGCACGATCGCCAGACCCTCGTGTTCGTCGACGAGATCTCCGAGCCGTTCGATGTAGCGGGTAACGGTGTAGACGCGGCCGACGTTCAGCAGCTTGGTCGCGTTGTCGGCCACGACGTCGGCCGCTTCGACCCGGCAGCCCGCCTGGAGCAGGTGCTCGACCGCCGCCATCAGGTCCCCGGACGCAACATGCCATCGCCCGGCCACCGCATTCAGATCGGCGAACCGCGCCGGTGTCGAGCGTTCGAGCTCGTTGCGCAGCAGATCGCGCAGCAGATGATGGAAACGGAACCACGTACCGGTGCGGTCGAGCGAAATGACCAGCTGGTTCGACGCGGCGAGCGCTGCGAGCCACGTCGCACCGTCGTCGGTGCCGCACACCTCGTCGATGAGGGGGCCCGACATCCGCTCCAGCACCGAGACGTCGAGCAGGCGTCGACGCTCGTCCGGCCCGATCGACTCGAGGAACTCCTCGCTGAGGTAGTCGGCGACCAGCTGGTCGTCACCGTGGAACGTCGAGACGAACTCGACGGTGTCGCCGCCCGTCGCGCATGGCCAGTGATGCGAGGACGAGTCCGGCTGCCCAGCCCTCGGTTCGCGCCACCAGTCGCTCGACCGCGGCGGCATCGAGGCCGACGGCGCCCACGTCGAGCAGCCAATTCGCCTCGTCGAGGTCGAACCTGAGGTCGGCGGCGCGGATCTCGGTCAGCTGATCGCTCACCCGCAGCCGCCCGAGGCGGAACGGAGGATCGACCCGTGTCGACACGACGACGACGAGGTTCGACGGACGCAGCGTGATGAGCCGTTCGACGCTGCGGTGCACGTCGGGATTCGAGACGAGGTGATAGTCGTCAAGGACCAGCACCACCTCGTGGCCGGCGTCACCGATCGCGTTGACCACGGCGTCGACGACGGCGTCGGCACCATCGCCGAAAGCCACACCGATCGCGGTGCCGAGCGCCGGGACCGCATCGCGGAGCGCCGCCGCCGCACACGCCCAGAAGGGCGACGGGTCGTCGTCGCCCTCGTCGATCTGCAACCAGCCGACCCGCCCGGACCGCCCGTCGAACCATCCGTTGACCAGCGTCGACTTGCCGGCGCCGGCCGGGGCGCTGACCAGGACGACACCTCGCCCCGCCGCGATCGATTCGTCGAGCCGTTCGATCAGCCGGGCGCGGCGCAGGTACCGACTCGGCGGCCGCGGTGCCGTGACCTTGGTGGCGGCGACCGCCGCGCTCGAACCAGCCATGCCATCAGGGTAGAAGAGGCCGGGAGCCGAGCCTGCCGGTTCCGCGAGCATCACCCGGGTGAGATCGGCCGGAGAGCGATGGCCGCTCACCCCAGGCGGGTGGAGCATTTCGTCCATGCCCACATCGAACCGCTACGAGATCGAGGTCCGTGGCCGACCGACCCACCGAGTGCTCCACCCTGTCGTCGACGACTTCCGGGTCGAACCCACCGGCCGCGGCCCCACGCGCCTCGTCGGCGAGATCCGCGACCCGTCCCACCTCAACGGTGTCCTCGCCCACTTCACCTCGATGAACGTCGAGGTCGTCGCACTCCGGTGTCTCGATGCGGACGACGCCGAACCCACCCCGACCATCGAACCCACCTACCCAGAGAAAGGCACCACACCATGACCATCACCGCACCGACCGCAACCGCAGCAGCCGGCACCGAACGACATGTCCTCGCCCGAGTCGGCGGCGCTGCGGCGATCCTCGCCGCGGGCACGTTCGGCTACGGCATCGCCATGTTCGCCACGACACTCGTCGACTACACCGATCCCGACGCCACCCCGGCAGAGTCGGTCGACTTCCTCATCGGCCGTCAGGGCTCGCTCCTCGCCTGGTACATCGGCATCTTCATCGTGTTCGGCGCCGCGCTCGTCCCGATGGCGCTCGCGCTGCGCCAACGTCTGGAGGGTGCAGCACCCTTGCTCGCGAACACCGGAATCGTCTTCGCGGCGATCTGGGCGACGCTGATGTACGCCACCGGAATGATCTCGAACATCGGGATCGAAGCCGTCGCCGACCTCGCCGAGTCCGATCCCGACGACGCCCGACCGTCGACGTTGGTGACCTCCTGAACTCGACGCTCACGCCCTCCACGTCGAGTCGAACGACCGCATCGCCGGCAGCTCGCGCGCGGGGTGCGGCCATGCGCACGGACAGCCGCGGCGGGTGTCGTGACTCGCATGGCGGCGCTCACTGGCCGACCGGCGGCACGATCTTCCTCGTGGGCGAGGTCCAGGGCGTCCAGAAACGACGACCGCCGGTACTCGCTGATCGCCCGGCGAGGAAGGCGACAGTTGTCGTTCTCCAGGACGTGGACGACTGCGTCGCCGAAACCCAGTGGACGCGCCTGCGCTCGCCCGGGGGGTCCGCGGGCTTCCAAATCCCAAGCGCTTCGCAGCGGGCTCAAGCTCCGGGCGGCCACTCGCACGTGTATGCCTGTCGCATGCGATTGACGCAGCACGGGCGCGCTCCCAGTAGAGGGACGTGGACGAGCGTCCCGGCTACCCGCGGGGGCTCGCCTTGACGACCTGAGATGAGATTCGTCTGCCGACCGTCGAGCAATCGCGCATCGCAGCTCGGCGTCGCGTGGCTACACTTGTGGTCACAAAGGAGCGTGACCATGCGAGCGATCGGCGTCAGAGAGTTCAGGGACCAAGCGTCCGCCATCCTCGGGGGCGGTGAAACGCTGGTCATCGAACGACACGGCGAACCGATCGGATTCTTCGTCCCGATCACAGCCAAGGATCGGCGAGCCGGACGCGAAGCGCTGGGCCGGCTGGCCGGCCTCGTCGATGACATCGTCGCCCGTTCGGGCCTCGACGAGGACGAACTCGTGCAGGAGATCTCGCTCAAACGCCGCCCGCGCTGATGCGACTCGTCGTCGACACGAGTGTGCTCGTCGGCGAACTGCTCCGAGCCACAGGCCGGACCCGCCTCGGCGATGAGCGACTCGAACTCTTCCTCCCCGAGCAGCTGTGGGGCGAGACGCAAGTCGAACTCCCCCGCCGAATCACCGCGTTCGTCCGGCGGCGCAGCCTCGAACCCAGACTCGGCGAGGAGCTGGCCACCGCCTGCTTGGCGGCCGTCGAGGCGAACATCGTCATCTTCGACGAGGGCATCTACGCCGCACTCGAGGACGAAGCACGAGCGCGTTCGGTACGCGATCCCAGAGACTGGCCGGTCGTGGCAAGCGCTCTCGCCCTCGGCGCAGCGATCTGGACCAACGACAACGACTTCCTCGGCACCGGCGTCGCTACTTGGACCACCGACACCCTCCAACACTGGCTCCAACGCCACCCCGAGCCATAGCCCGAGGGCCCGGGCGACATCGACCGCCGAGCGCGACGCGGTCACTGCGGCCCAGCGCGCTGCCCGTCACGACCTGGAGTGGTTTTGGGTGACGCCGGCGAGGTAGAGCACGCTGTTGATTCGACGGTTCCCGCCGACGTCGAGCCGATGCCGAACCGGCACCCCGGCTCTTTCGCCGGACGACGATGCGACCGCGGCGGTGCCGCACCAGCGAGCGAACTCCAGCTCGGTCGCGAATCGGAACGGGTCACCGACCTCCGCGAGCGGTGTCGCCTCGGGGGCGGTGCGGATGATCCCGGGAAGTGTCAGGCGAGGTCCACTCAACGGTCGAGTATCGGTTGGAGGTCACGTTCTCGTAGCGCCCGGAGCGCCAGCATCCAGCGACGATGAGACGTTGGCGTTCCGGCACCGAGTCGTGGCTCGGCCCCTGCAACCTCACATCTCCAGATCGCGCAGAGACGATGCCACCTGCGACCAGGGGGCCCGGGCCACCTACCCTCGGCGCAGGTCAGCTTCGTCCACACGGGGTGGCGGGTTCGAGCACTCCGCCGAGCAATTCGTCGAGCGCGGACTGACTGGGGAGCACTACGCGGGGCTCACCGGCCAAGCGCCGCACGCGGTCGAAGGCGTCGCCGATCGCGCGACCGGTCAGGATCGGGCCGTGCGCCGAGGCGATCGCAGTCGGTCGCAGTGCCTCGATGGAGTCGACGTGGCGGGCATACCGGTTGGGGTCCAGCCACTGGTGCCACGGTGAGACGAGACTGTTGATCTCCCTGAACGACTCGTCGTACAGGTCGGTCGGAAGGTCGTCGACGCGGTGTACGGCACCGGGGGTCAGCGCCCCGAAGGCGTCGACCGCCCACAGCACGCCGGTGCGCTCGTCGAGCAGACCGCGCGTCGCCGGGCCGTCGAAGATCGGTGGCAGCACCATCCGGAGCCGACGGTCGCCGGCATCGAACGACTCGCCCGGCTCCCTCCAGATCGATCGGTGCAGCGGCACGGACCGTTCCAGGGCGAGCCGTTCGGCCCCGAACGCGTTCATCACAAGCGTCGCGTTCGGCGCAGCGATCAGCACGTCGTCGAGGCTGCCGGTGTGGTCGCCATCCTCGTGCGACAGGAACACCCAGCGGATGTCCTCGGGGTCGACCAGGCTGAACACCTGCTCGAGCCAGTGCTGACGGTGCGCCGGTGCGCCGGTGTCGACCACGATCGGCTCGTCGCCACGGATGAGCATCGAGTTCACCGGGACGAAGACATCGCCGGCCGGAGCGAGGTTGGGAATCAGGAAGGTGTCGGGCGCGATCGCGACCGGGCTGGTGAGGGGGACGGTGGACAGGTTCATCGGTCACTGCTTTCTGGGGTTCTGGCTGGTGGTTCGTTGTGCCGAACCCAACAGACCAACTAGTCGGTCTCAAGGTACCGACGGACTAGTTGGTCTGTCAAGAGCTAATCTCTTGCGATGCCTGCTGCCTCAGATGCCAGAGAGCGGATCCTCGATGCCGCCCAGCAACTCGTGATGGAACGGGGATTCAACGCCACCACCGTCGACGCGATCATCGACGTCGCCGGAGCATCGAAGGGTGCGTTCTTCCATCACTTCTCCTCCAAGGCCGAACTCGGCACGGTGCTGGTCGAGCGGTATGCGCGAGCTGATGCCGAGATCTGCGATCGGTTGATGACGGTCGCCGAGACGCGGGCAACCGAGCCGGCCGAGCAGTTGATCGAGTTCGTCAAGGTCTTCGAGGAAGGACTGGAGGACCTGTCCCTGGCACAGCCTTCGTGCCTGTTCGTGTCGTTCATCTACGAACAGTTCCCGGGCCACGACGAGACGCGAGCGCTGATCCTCGATGACATCGTCCACTGGCGGGAACAGATCCTGGCCAAACTGCACTTGGCCGTGGAACGTCGGCCGCCGGCGCTGCCCGTCGATCTCGAGTCTCTCGCCGACCACTTGTTCGCGACTCTCGAGGGCGGCTTCATCCTCGCCCGAGCGACGGGTGAACCGCTCAAGCTACGCGACCAGCTGCGTCAGCTGCGGTGGTACCTCACCCTGTTGCTCACCCCAAACGAGATGGAACCGACGTGAGAGCGCCGTCGTCCGAGGGCCGCGTCAGTCACGATCACTCCACCCCGAGACAACGAGCGCATCGACGACTCAAGGGGACCGACGTCCGGCGCACCGGGTGCTGGAAGACGACGTCGAGCGCTCGCCAGACGATTGCCTGGCGTCGACTCGTGATCGCCTCGCTCCACGCAGCGCGGATCGCCCGAAGATCGCTGACGAGCTGGCGCCCGTTGACGAGGCTGTCGAAGCTTGCTTCTGCGAAACGTTCGATGATCGGCCCTGCGTCACCTGCCCGGTACGCCGTGAGCGCGTCGAAGTACCGGTCGGTGTCGGCGAGCGAGTTCGGCGGTGGCCTCATCAGCAAGCGCCGCGGTCGCTACCGGTAGGACGGGATCCAGCCGGCAGATCTGGGGAACGACTGCAGCCCGGTACGGACCCGAGAAGGTCGAGTGCCATCGGCGGGGTATGCCGATCGAGCTGACCCACACATGCTGCTCGTACTCGACCGCCGGCCAACCCGTCGGCGTGGCGGGATCGAAATCTCCCTCGCTCCGTGAAGCGCCCGGTCGACGCGTTCGTTCCATCACGGAAGGACGGCACTGCGGTCAACCCTCGCCCAATCGCAGGGTGTCGGCGAACAGCGCGAGCGCTGCGGCGGCGAAGGCGGCCATGTTGTCCTCCCGCTCATCGCTGCCGGTGAGCACATGGCGTGTCGCCTCGGTCGGTCCGACGACCGCCAGCCAGCAGTGACCCGCCGGATCGCCGTACGGGTTCGGCGGACCGGCTGCACCCGCCTCGCCGAGCCCCCACGTTGCGCCGAGACGCGCCCTTGCTGAGCGAGCGATGTAGGTGGCGAAGGCCTCGGTGGCTCCGCGCATGCCCTGCGGCGGTTCGATCGGGCCGGACATGAAGGCGCGGTTGGCAGCAGCGGTGTAGATCACGGCACCGCCGACGTAGTAGGCGGAGGCGCCGGGCACCGACAGCAATGCGGCCGAGATCAGGCCACCGGCGGATCCCTCGGCGACCGCAACTGTCTCGCCACGCTCACGCAACCGCGTGGCGATCAGGAGGGCAGGAGCGGTGAGCGAGACGGGGAGCATCCCCAGAGCATGTCCGATCCGGCCGACGACGGCCGGTTCAACACCGCGGACCGGACTCCTCGACGCCTGCGGCTCCCGCTTCGCCTGCGGCTGATTCAACGACGTGCCAAGACACGTCTCACCGGACATCGTTCGCGGACGTCGTCACGCGACGGAGCGTCGGCGCAGCCGGCGCAGCGGGGCCCGCATCAGCAACCTCCTTTGCCGGCTACTCCCGCGGTTACTCCCATCAGCGGGCGAGCGACTCGCTTGCCCTCACCTGCCTGAGGCCAGAGCTTCCGCTCGGAGCAGGTAACGCGTGCCGACGACGCTTGGGGCGTAGCTGGTCGGGGCCGAACGCGCTGGCGAGGGCGGCGGCGGCTCGCCAGCCGGTGCAGTGGCCGGGAGCGACGATTCGAGGGTCGACGAGTTCCCCCAGGTCCCGCACGGTTGAGTCGATGCGGTCCTCGACGCTTGTCCCTGCGAGGTGGTAGCCGCCGAGCAGGAGGTCGACGCGTTGGTCCGGGAGGAGTCGTCGTGCTTCGAGTCCGACGTTGACGACGCCGGCGTGTGAACAGGCGGTGAGAACGGTCGTCCCGCGGCCTCGGACGCCGGCTGCGAGGAAGCGCTCGTCATGGATCTCGAGATCGAGGGTGACCTCGTCGCCGCGCCAGGTGTGGTGGCCGGCGAGGCCGGTTTCGTAGCTCGTCTGGCGGGGGATGTCACCGCTGGACAGGAAGAGACGGCTGACGACGTGCTCGTCGGCGTGAGTGACGACCTGACCGCCTGCAGCTTCGATCGCCGCGAGGGTGGGCTCCGGCGGCAGCATCGCGAAGATGTCGAACGGTGTGAGGATTCCACGTTGATCGGGCCGGTCGGGGTGGAGGTCAACGACGAGCGGTGGTCGACCGGCGGCGGCTCGGGCTGCTGCGGATCGCGGCGACAACGGCGGTGATGCCGCCGGAGTGGTCCCAGTGCCAGTGCGACAGGAACAGCACGTCGATGTTGGACAGGTCGAGGGCGAGCCGTTCGGCGTTGGCGAGCCAGACATCGCCGTAGGGGCCGACGTCGAACAGGACGGTTGCGGTTTGGTCGTCGAGTCGTGCGGTGGCGAGTGCTGAGAATCCGTGGCAGGCGACGCAGAGTCGGTCGAAGGTCGTGACGCAGTCGTGGCCGTCGTGCTGGCCGCTGGGGATTCCTCCGAGCAGGTAGGCGAGCTCGGGAAGCTGCGGGATTCCTTCGCTGATGCTCGAAAGCGTGTCGGTCACGTTGTCGACGACGATCGTGATCGTCAGCTCGTCGAGCTCAGGTACGGCGATGTCTGGTGACGGTGTCATCGGCTGCTGGCTCCCAGGGGCTCGCCCTCGACATGGGGCTCGATGCTGTCGGTTACTTGACTGAGGCCGATGCCGGCCGCAGCGGGGCGGCGTGCGTGTGATGGTGCTTCGTGCAGTCCGAATCGCTCGTGGAAGCGACGCAATGGTGCGGGCGCCCACCAGTTGCGTTCGCCCAGAAGCTCGCATGGTGGCGGGCACGAGGAGCGTACGCACGAGGGTGGCGTCGACGAGGACGGCGATGGCGAGCCCGACGCCGAGTTGCTTGATGGCGAGGACTTCTCCAGCGGCGAAGCCGGCGAAGACGATGACGATGAGAACGGCCGCGGAGGTGATGATGCGGCCACTGCGTTGGAGACCGATGGCGACTGCGAGATCGTTGTCGCCGGTCTCGTCGTGCACCTCCTTGACCCTGGACAACAAGAACACCTCGTAGTCCATCGAGAGCCCAAAGGCGAAGATGAGGATGAGCACTGGCATCCAAAGGTCGAGTGCACCTACGGATTCGAAGTCGAAGAAGCCGGCGAGGTGCCCGTCCTGGAAGATCCACACGAGGGCTCCGAAGCTGGCGCAGAGACTGAGGATGTTCATGACGACCGCCTTGATCGGCACGATGATCGAGCCGGTCATCAAGAACAGCAGCACGAGTGTGGCGACGATCACCATCAGGGCGGCCAGCGGGAGCCGTTCGCTGAGCCGAGTCTTGATGTCGATCAGCTCGGCGGCGATGCCCCCGACCTCGGTGTCGAAGCCTTGTTGTGAGTCGCGCAGCTGTGCGACGAGGTGCGATGCTTCAGCGCCCTGAGACGTGCCGGTGGGTGTGACGTCGACGACGGTGAGCCCGTCCGGGGTGTCAGGGCGGATGGCGACGCCGGCGACGCCGGGCGTGGTCGAGAGTTGTTCGTACCAGACGAGGAACTCGGCGTTGTCGGCGTCGGTCTCGGCAATCACGGTGAGCGGGTCGGTGCCGCGGGCCGGGAACCGTTCCGCGAGGGTGAGGGCGACGTCGCGGACCTCCGAGGAGGGGGGCAGGGTGCGGGCGTCGCCGATCTCGAAGCGGGCGTTGAGGAACGGTACGCCGAGCAGGACGAGGAACGCGGTGGAGGCGGCGCCGACTGCAACGGCGTGAGTTTGGACCCATCGCGTGAGCCGATAGAAGCGGCCGATGGCGTCGGCGACTGGCGCGGTCGGGGGGATCTTGCCGCCGACGGCGGCCAGCACGGCGGGCAGCAACGTGACAGCGGCGGCCATGCAGAGCAGGACGACGCCGAGCCCGGCGATGCCGAACGAGGACAGGATGGGCAGCCCGAACACGAACAGGCCACACATCGCAACGGCAACGGTGAGGGCCGAGAACACGACGGTCTTGCCCGCGGTAGCCACGGTCTGCACCACGGCGTCGTGCAGTTCGCGTCCGCAGCCCGCGTTCCTCGCGGAACCGGCTGACCATCAAAAGGCCATAGTCGATGCCGAGCCCGATGCCGAGCATGTTCACGACGTTGATCGAGAAGATCGACACGTCACCAATCAGGGTTGCGGCGACGAGCACGGCGAGCGAGGCGACGACACCGGCGAGCGCGACGAGCATGGGCATGCCGGCGGCCCGCAGCCCGCCGAGCAGGAAGACCATCGCCAGAAACGCGATCGGCAGGGCGATCGCCTCGCCGCGCAGGAGATCGTTCTCGGATGCTGTGGCGAACTGTTCGCCGACGAGGACGTTTCCGCCGACGAGCGTTTCGGGGGCGTCGACGTCCCGGGCGACTTCGGTGATCTGGTGGGCGAGTTCGAGTTCGGCATCCTCGTCGAGACCGCCGGTGATGGTGACGACGGCGAGCGCGGCACGGCCATCGCTGGCGCGTAGCGCCGCCGACCCCGTTGACCATGGGTCAACGACGGCGATCACACCGTCGATCGCGGCGATTCGTTCGAGTCCGGCACCGATCTTCGTGGCGACGCCTGGGTCGTCGACGTCGATTCCATCGACGATGATGGCGATCTCGCCGCCGGTCTCGGCGAGCTCGTCGACTCGCTGGGTCACCCGACCCGACTCGGTGCTCGGTCCGGCGCCGAAGCTGGATGAGAGCACCGAAAAGGCTGCGCTGCCGATGGTGCCAGCAGCGACGAGCACGACGAACCAGATCGTGATGACGATGCGCCGGCGGCGCACGACCAGTGCGGCGAGTGAGGACATCATGACGCCATCGCCTTGGCGGGCACGAACGCTCCGACGATGCTGCTCTGCAGGATGGCGAGCGTGAGGCATCCGTACGCGCCGAAGACTGCCCATTGTTGGCCGACGTCGATGCCGCCGGCGGTGGTGATGGTCCAGCCGAGCGCCCACAGCACGGTGTTGGCTGCGATCCAGCCGATCGTCCTTCTGACGTTGGCGAGCGTGGCGCCTTGGGCGATGCCGACCCCGAGTCCTGTTACCGCACCCATCACTGCCAGCGACGTGATGTCGGTCTCGTAGGACACGAGGGCGGCGCCGGCGGCGAGCCCGATGGCCAATCCGACGGCGGTGGCGGCGATCCAGATCTGGTTGACCCTGCGGTGGCGGAGTAGCGCCCATTGTCCGGCGCCGATCCCTGTGCCGGCGATGACGCCGTTGAGGACGGCGGCTGGCACCGAGTCCACGCGTCCGGCGACAAGGTGCGCGATGAGGCCGGAGGGCGGGAAGGCGAGCGCGGTGAGCAACCACTTGTACCAGGGTCGAAACGAGTAGCGGGCCGGCCGGCCGATCGGGGCTGAGGTGATGGCTGCGTGTGCTGTGGGGACGATGTTCATGAGGGATCCCTTCGGTTGTCGGAGGCGGTGCTGGCGGATGTGATCCAGGCGACGAGAACGCTGTCGGGGTGATCGGCGAGGTGGTCTCGGGCGAGGTCCTCGACCCGGTCGGCGTCGCCGTCGAGATGAGCGGTGGCGATGGCGACCAGCTGGCGGTCCCGGATGGTGACGGCCAATCTCGCGGCCGGGTCATCAGGTCGAAGCCATCTGGCGCGAAGCATGCGGCCGCGACCAGGGTGGCCACGTCATCGCTCGTTCGGGCCTGCTCCACGATCCGGGCGACCGCGGTTTTGTCGCCGACCACCAGCTGGTGGATGACGCTTTCGGGTTGGTCAGCCATGTGGGCAGCGTGGGCGGAGCCCCTGACACCCGTCTGACACGACGGTGTCAGGACGTACCCTGGGGCAGTGATCACGGTGTCTGTGCTCGACTTGGTCGAGCTTCGCCGCGACGGCGAACCGATTCCCGTGCGATCCGGCAAGACCGCCGAAGTGCTCGTTCGCCTCGCGCTCGAGGCGGGCGTGATGGTCCGCACCGAGCGGTTGATCGAAGATCTCTGGGCTGACGAAGCCGTGGGCACCGCGCGCAACACGTTGCAGACCAAGGTCTCGCGTTTGCGACGGGCGTTGGGCGACGGCTCACTGGTGACGGGCACCAACGCCGGCTACACGCTGCACCTCGAACCGAGTGCCGTCGATGCGCTCGAAGTGCTTCGACTGGCCGAGCAGGCGTCCGCATTTCGAAGCGCTGGCGACGCCTCCTCGCGCTCGAATCGTGCACTGCGGCGTTGGCCATGTTCGGCGGCGAGATCCTCTCCGGCGCGGGCGAGGGCGAGTGGCTGATCCCGTACCGGTCCCGTCTCGAGGAGGTCCGTCTCGGTCTGATCGAGGATCAGTTGGCCGCACGGCTCGATCTGGGCGCCTCGCCCGCGGTGATCGGGGAGCTTGGGGCGCTGGTGAACGCTCATCCGCTGCGCGAGGGACTCTGGGCGTTGCTGATGGTCGGCTTGTACCGCGACGGCCGCCAAGCCGAAGCGCTCGCCACCTTCAAGCGAATTCGGACTCGGTTGTCCGAGGAACTTGGCCTCGATCCTGGCCCGCAGCTGCAGCAAATCGAGCAACAGATCCTGTCCCACGACCCGTCGCTGGGCGTGCCCTCCTCCACGGGACGAGGGCTCGGCCCCGAAGCACCCGTCGGGAACCTGCCGTCGATGTCCGTCGAGCTCGTCGGTCGCGAGGCCGAGCTCGCCGCGGTGACGGATCTGCTCGCCAACGCCAGGCTCGTCGAGATCGTCGGGCCCGGTGGCGTCGGCAAGACGGCCGTCGCGATCGCAACCGGCCGTCGGATGAGCGCGTCGGACGGCGTAGCGGGCGCTGACGTCTGGCTGGCGAGGCTCGAGACGGCGGTCACCGCCGACGATGTCATCGACACGTTGGTCGCCGCGCTGAACGTGCGGCGGCGAGGCGGCGCTGTTCGAGCGTCTCAAGCGCAGCAGCGCATTGGTCATCCTCGACAACTGCGAGCACGTCGTCGACGCTGCCGCGGCTCTCGCCGTTCGCCTCCTCGACGCCGCTCCCGGCGTCGCGGGTCCTGTGCACGAGCCAGGTCCCGCTCGACATCGACGGTGAGGTCGTGTTCGAGCTCGCACCGCTCGCGCTCGCCGACGCCGTCGAGCTGTTCACGCGTCGAGCCAGCGCCCAACGCACGACGCGGCCGCCCGGTCGCAACGATGACGCCGTGCACGAGCTGTGCCGTTCACTCGACGGCCTGCCGCTGGCGATCGAGCTCGCCGCCGCCCGAACCAAGACGTTGTCGATCGAGGAGATCACCCGCCGTCTCGACGATCGCTTCCACGTGCTGAGCGACCCGACCAGCCGCCGGCCGCGAGCGCCGCCGAGCGCTGCAAGGCGACGATCGGCTGGAGCTACGAGCTGCTGTTCCCCGACGACCAGCGCGGCCTGTGGGCGCTCGCGCACGTTCGCCGGCGGCGCACCGCTCGCGGCGGTCGAGTCCGTCCTCGAGGCGCTCGACGTGCCGGCAGCGGCGGCGATCGACGTGGTCGGCCGGCTGGCGAGCCGCTCGCTGGTGATCGTCGACGACGACGACGGAGCGATGACCGTTCGCTACCGGCTGCTCGACAGCATCCGCGCGTTCGCGCTCGAAGCGATGACCGACGCCGGGACAGCCGAGCGCGCGCTGCGCCGCGCACGCCGCCTGGTTCGCCGACGCCGCCGGATCGTCCACCGAGGGCGTGCGCAGCGCGCGCCAGGCCGAGCACCTCGCGTTCGCCCGGGCCGAGCGCGCCAACATCGACGCCGCGCTGGCGTGGAGCGCCGCCCACGACCCGCTGCTCGGCGCTCGACATCGTCAACGGGTTCGGCTGGGCCTGGATCGTGCTCGGCGACAGCCGGGGCGCGCAACGGATCCTCGCCGCGCTCGACGCGGCCGGCGACGCCGCCCCGCCCGCGACCGGGCCGACGCGCTGCTGCTCGCGGCGTGGATCGAGGCCTCGACCGGTCACCTCGAGCTCGCCCGTGACCACATCGCCGCCGCCACCGAGCTGGCCGACGCGATCGACGACGTCGACCTGCAGGCACGCTGCCTGCTACTACCTCGCCTACGTCGTGTCGCACGACGGCGAGTTCCGTCGAGCGCTCGCGCTGACCGATCGCAGCCGCGCGCTCTACGACGGGCTCGACCGGCCGTGGGACCAGGCCGCCAACGGGCTGTTCGCCGCCCGCGCCGCGATCTCGGCCGGCGACGGAGCGCGCAGCGTCGAGGCCGTCGACCAGGTCGAGCACTGGCTGCGAGACGGTCGACGATCCGTGGCTGCACGTCCGCCGCGACGCGATGCTCGGCGAGCTGGCCCGCCTCCAAGCGCCGCTTCGACGACGCCGTCGTCCACCTCGGCCGCGCCGCGGACGCCTCGCGGCGGCTCGGCTTCCGCGCAGACCGAGGCCTACCAGGTGTCCAGCCTCGGCCGCGCCCAGTGCCAGGCCGGCGACTACGACGACCGGCGCGGCCACGCTGCGAGCTCGCGATCGACAAGGCCGAGGCCACCGGCGACGTCCGCCTGGCCGCGCTCGCCCGCGTCCATCTCGGCCGCGTCCTGCGGCCGCTCGGACAGGACGCGCCGAGCGCGGGCGGCGCTCGAGGCGGCGGCCGCGTGGCACCGCGACGCCGGCGGTGGCGAGCAGGCCGCGCTCGGCGAGTGCCTGCTGGCCGCGCTCGACGCCGCGGAGCGACGTGCCCGGCGCCGAGCGAGCGCCTCGCCGCGATCCTCGACGACGCCCGCGCGCGACGACGACGCCCCCGTCGAGGTCTTCGCCCTCGACGCGCTGGCCCGCCTCGCCGCCGAGCGCGGCGACGTCGCCACGGCGCACGGACCTCTGCGAGGCCGCCGACCGACGCATGGCGGCCGCGTCGCACTTCATCACCGAGCGCGACCGGACCGACGCGCGCTCGGTCAGGCCACTGGTCTGACCCAGGACAGGACCTGGGTCGTCGAGATCGCTCACCCGCCACCGACGGCTGCAACGTTCTCCACGCGGCGAACCTCTCGCCGCGTTGGTTGAACACGAGCGAACGCACCGCAGCCCGACGATCGCCGCTGGATGCCGACCAGCTGCCGCCCCGCACCAGTCTCGCCCAGCAGCAGGAACGACCACACGACGGCGAGGGCCGGCTGCACCACCTGGGCGATCGCCGATCGTGCCGATCTGGATCGTCTTCTGCGCGAACACCATCAGCCCGTGGCCGCGACCCCGCTGAGCGAACGTGAGGATCAGCGTGTACGTCCAGCCCGTCCCGCTCATCCCGAACACGTCGCCGTGGGCGATCGCGAGCGGCAGCACGGCCAGCGCCGCGATCGGGCAGATCGTCGCCATGAACGTGGTGACGTCCATGTCCTGGCGGAAGTGCCGCGTCGACACGACGTAGCCGACCAGCAGCAGCATCGCGATCACGCCGAACACGTTGCCCTCCAGCGACGCGTCCCCGCGGCGGGCCGCTGAACAGCACGAGGGCGACGCCGCCGAACGCGACCAGCGCGAACACCAGCGCCCGCGGGTCGATGTACTCGCTGAACAGCCAGGCGCCGAGCGGCACGATGAGGAACGGCGCGAGCGAACCGATCAGCGCGGCGTTGGCGACGCTGTTGTGCGTCGCCCCGGCGAAGAAGACCGCGAGGTTCAGCCCGAAGAAGACGCCGGGACGAACGCCTGGCGCACGTGTCGCATCGTGACCCGCCGGCCGGTGCTCCAGAGGTAGAGGTTCCAGACCACCGACACGGTGGCCATCCGCCAGAACGCCACGAGGACGCCGGGCGACTCGGCGCGCTTGACCAGCGTCGAGCTGAGCGAGAAGGCGACGACCACCCCGACGACCGCCAATGCGCCCCACGCCTTCGCGCTGAACGTTACCCGCCGCTTGCCGACTGCGACCGTCGTCATGGCTCAACCAATGATGACCCGCCGAGGGCAGCCTCGGGACCGTGGAGGATCAAATCCGGCCCGAACTCGAAGTCCGCACAATGCTCGTAGCCAGGCGGCAAGACACTCCTGACGGTCAGTTCCGTGAGGTAGAGAAACGCGCCGACGAGGGACTGCGCGAGGATCTGTGGGGCGAGTTCGGCGGTCTGTGCTCCGGTGTCGAAGAGGTTTGCCTCCTTCACGCAAATCCCAACACGTCGGTGCCGATCAAGGGTCAGGCGTATGAGAGCAGAAACGCTCAGAAACCGCTGACGAACAGTGGATGTCGAGCCGAGCCTGGTCAGATGTGGCCCGAACTCGTCGTGCACTCTGTCGAGGATATTGTCGAGAGTCGCGTCGGGGTTGGCCATGTCGTGGTAGTCGTCATCGGTTTCGCGGCCGAGTCGTCGTACCGACCAACGCTGGCCCTCCCAACCTAGACCGGTTGAGAGGGCCTGACCTCCGACCGCTCGTCGGTGCCTCAGAAGGCGTAGTTCAAGCTCGGAGCTGCACGCGGCGCATCGGCGCCTGTCAACCTTTCTGGGGCAGATTTCTTCGGGAATCACTGAGCTGATGGCGGCTCCTCGGTGGGCTTGTTGATCCACACGGCTTGGGGCGGCGAAGAAGCGTTCGGGGTGGGCCGCGTAGGCGAAGTCGAGGACAAGTTGGCGTTGCGCACGAACGATCGGTCGCAGCTTGGCCACGGTGGACGTCGAAGGGTGTGGAGCCCGATGCTGGAGCGGCGGTGTTCGAGGTCGTCGCTGACGTACTGGCGTCTCGTCCGTCGGGCCTCCCTGCAGAGCGCCTTTGCGACGTACCGCCAAGGCCCAGATGGCCAGGCCGCCGCCGGGCCCGGTCGCTCTGCTGCGAGCGCTCGGTCGAGTCGTCGTGGTTGCTATCGACTCGATGTCGCTCGTGTCGACGATGTCGGGATCCTGGCGGCCGGCGGTTGCATCCGTCATTGACGATCGCTTTCGGCCGACGACGACGATGGCGATGCTGCACGCCATGATCGAGAGAAAGCCGAGCCACTGCAATGCGTCTCCGCTGCCGTCACCCCAGTAGGGCTTGGCCGGTCCGATCTGCACGGGGATGCCGTGGAAGAACGTGAATGCTGCGATCTCGATCCAAGCGACGACCACAGCAACCCGTGCGGCGTGGCGATGTCGCCGAGCCACGAGGATGACGGCCAGCGAGCACGGCAACGATGCTCGACAGGTGCTGCGGCTTGGTGAACGTCTCGAGCACTCCGACCGACTCGTCCGTGCGGAGATCGTCGAACACGGCGAGATTGAGGACTTGGAGCGCCAACAGCGCCGTGGTCAGGCCGAGCAGGCGGCGGGAGGAACCACCCGCCGCGACTTCGTGTGACCTGGTCGAGTTGGAGATGGTGCGGCTTTCGTGTGTGCTGGTCATGGTTCGGCTTTCTGGCTGGGGTCTCGGTGAGACCGTTGGGACTTCGTTGGTGTGAGGTCGAACGTAAGGAGAGATGTGGTGACGGCGCATCGCCACATGCGGTGGTTGATGTAGTGACGCTGCTCGACGGGTCACGGTCGTGGGGAGGTTCGGGGGACGCTGAGCATCCCGCCTCGGTCGGCGGCTGGGCGCTTCCAGATGAAGCCGTCGTAGAACACGTGCATGCCGCCGAGCGTGAGGATGACGACGGTGTACGACGTGGGGCTGCCGTACCGGTCGAGCACCGACAGTGCACCGAAGACGATCGCGATGTACGTCGCCGAAGAATCCGGCTCGTCCCAGCCGTCGTATGGCGTAGCCGACTGGTGCTCGACCATCGGCGTCGGCGCTCGCGTACTTGGGGCCGACGCTGCGGTGCACGATGATGAAGTACTCGATCGCATGTGAGCCGACGTATCCAAGGAAGCCGGCGACGGGATTGACGAGAATCGTCAGGAACAGCGCCGCGGTCGATGCGGTGTACAAGCGCTTGGCCCGGCTGACGTTGCCATGAAGGCGGGTTTCGTCGCGGAGCCAACGCACCGTCAGCGTCACTGCGACGATGGCGGCGAACGGCAGCAGGATGCGAGCGGTCGGCTGCAGGTCGGCCAGCAGGTCGAGGCCGCGGCGGTTCTTGCCTCGTAGTCCGGTCTGTGTGATGTGGCCCGGGGTCCGGCGGTCGGCTGCGATCCACACGAATGCCAGCGCCAGCCACGAGAACAGCAAGGCCTTGTCCAGCGGAGCGTTCTGCTGACCGGCCTTGCGGCCGTGGATGCGCATGATGCCGTATCGCTGCATCAGGGTGTGCTCCGCGTTCCACAGGCCGGCTACGACGGCCAGAGCGGTCAGGCTGATGTGTTGGGACGCCAGGATTGCGCCCGCGAACACGACGGGACTCCAGGTGAAGGTGCGTCGGCGAAGGTGGAAGTTGCGTTTGTCGCCGTAGACCAAGGCGAGGGTGAGCGGTTGGTGCGCGAACGAGATGAGCAACGTCGCCGATACCAACCACGCGGTGCTGTTCGGGTCGTTTCGGAACAGCCATCCGGCAGTCGCGAATGGGACCCAACAGAGCGCCAACGCAACGTCGACCAGACCAAGGTTGCTCTGCACCCGTGAGAGCCGAGACGACGACTGCAGCGGCGTGACGGTCGAGGTGCTCATTGGCTCGCTGCCTTCCGCTTGGTGGTGGTCGGCATTCGGATGATCGCTACCGGCCCTTTGGCGAGGCGCACGACGGTGCTCGCCACGGATCTCCGGTCGCGCCTTCGGGTCTGTCTGCTTCCGACGACGATCAGCGTGTCGTTGCTACCCGCTTTGAGAATCGTGGCGGCGGTCTCGCCGGCCTCGAGATGTATGGTGATCCTCGTACTGTGGAGCCGTCGACGCGGGCGCGTTGGGCAGCCTCTTCGAGGATCCGCGTTCCCCGCTCTGGTGCGTCGGTGTTGCACCAGTCGAGGGCGAGTTCTCCGAGCGGATCGATGCCCCAGCGCGGCCAGCGGATCGGCATGCATGATGCGCAGGTCTGACTGGTGGGCGGACGCTTCAGCAGCGGCCCAGTCAAGGGCCGGCCAACCGCTCGGGCCGCCGTTGACGGCGACCATGATCGAGCGATTCGTCGACTGTTCGGGGCGGATCTCGTCGGTCGTGCGTTCGTGGGTGTTCACGTTCCGACCGTACGAACGGGTCTAGTGAGCGCGCATCACAACATGTAGTGACTGAAGTGGTGATCCACCTCAGCCACGGCCTCCGAGCCCGTCAGGCGTCGGGTGCTTCGATGATCTCGACTGAGAGCAGCGTCACGCCGAGGTCGCGGACTTTGACGAGCAGGCCGTGCAGTTCCGCTTGGTCGGCGACGATGCCTCGAAGGGTGGTCGTGCCATCGGGTTCGCGGGTGAGGGTGAAGTCGCTCAAACCACGCGGACCAGTGCGCGTCGAGATGACCGGCGATGCGGACGATGTAGCCGACCGGACCTCGGGGCGTGGGCGACCGGCTCATGAGATCGCAACCTGCGCACGTGCTGGAGCTCGAGCGGCGTGCTGGGCGGCGGATGGCTCGTTCGGCGATCGCCAGGTTGATGAGCCCATCCGGCACCCTGCATGAGGGCGTTGGTGAGTTCGCTGTCTCCGAAGATGGCTTGGCCGATGCCGATGGTGAATACGTGCGTGGCGGCACCGAACGCGAGCGCGTAGGCGCGGATCATCCATGCTCGGTGGCCGGCGATGTCGCCCCGTCGGATCGTGGTGACGCCGAGGATGATGCCGATCGCCACGCCCGATCCGGCCGCGAGCCGGAACAGGTAGAGCAGTTGCGCCGCGGCGGTTGGTCGAGGTGTGATTTCGTTCAACCACAGCGCAGTGAGCGCCACCACGAATCCCAGTACGACCACGAGGCGACCGGAGAGCCGATGCCACCAGGTCTGCGGCTCCTCAGTCGGGGCGAGAACTGGAAGGCGCCGAGAACTGCGAATGTCAGCGCGGCGATGATGTGGACGGATCAGCGGCAGCGGTGACTCGGTGACGTGCGGTTTAGCCGGGAGGGTCGTGGGTCCGCCGGCCAACTCGACGAGGCGGGCCACGCCGCCAGCGCCCGGGATGACGACGAGCGCGATCAGTCCGAACGGAAGCCAGCCTCGCGTTCGTCGCGCCCCGGCGCCCGGCCTGCGCACTCATCTGGACGCCGACCGATTCGAGCTGGGCATTGAGTGGATCGATGTCCGACTGAGTGCTGACGTCGCGTTGCCGACTCCACAGCGAGTAGCCGAGAGCGGCGAGGGCGACGCCCATGGGGAGCGCGAGCAGTCGTTCGAAGGCGTGGGGTAGCACCGGGACGAGAATGGTGATGACGCTGCCGACTGCGAGGAGCACGGCGGCCCAGCGCGACTACGACGCGGGCGCGGAACAGTGCGATGCCGAAGATCAGACCGCCGAGTAGGTAGCCGACAGCAGTGATGCCGGTTGCCACCTTGGCGGCACCGACGTCGCCGACGACGTGACCGCCGCCGGGAACTGCCAAGAAGTCGTCGACGAACTGTGGTGCCTGTTCGGCCAGCGGTGGCAGGACGACGATCTCGACGAACGACCAGGCCGTGATGACCATGAAGCACGTCGCGAACAGGACGTAGCCGATCAGCCCGAGCACGCCCATGCGCTGGACGTTGCGGAGGTACAACCCGGAGATGCCGACGATCGCCAGCGTCGCCATCGTCGCGGTGAGCAGGCTCACGGTCGCCCACTCGACCGTTGTGACAGTGGCGGCGTTCTCCGGGGGATGAATGAACTGGATCACGATGAAGATCAGCCCTGCGGCGATGGCCGCAAGGCCGGCGATGCCGGTCAGTTTGGCGGTGGTGATGGTCACGGTGGCTCCTTCGTTCCTGCGTTCTCGCGGCAGTGCCACGGGATGCGGTTCAACGTAGGAACCAATGTGGTGACCAGACATCGCCTGATGATGTGATTGGCCTGGTGATCGCTGGCGGCTGCTACAGGAGACCGAGTTCGCGTGCACGGCTGACCGCCGCTCGCCGGCTGGTCACGTCGAGCTTGGTGAAGATCCGCTTGGTGTGCGTTCGGATGGTGTGGATCGAGACGAACAGCTCGCTGGCGATCTCCGGCCCGCTCAGATCGGTCGCCAGCAGTCGCAGCACGTGCAGCTCGCGATCGCTCAATGCGTCGACCATCGTGCCCGGCACGGTCGAGTCGCTCGAACCGCTGAGGCATCTCCGTCGGGCGCATGGCTCGCGGGACGGCGAGGTCGAGCAGTCGTTGGGCTCGTGCTGAGCTGAGCTCGATGAGCTGCGCGGACTGCGCGGAGCAGTTCGAGCATTGGCGCACCCTCATCGAGAAACAGTCGAACGTGCGCAGTCGGGTTCCACTGCGTCGGCCCACGCACGCTCCAACGACACGACCGCCTGCGAGCCGCTGACCTTGTGCGTCGAGCGCGAGCGCTGACAGCACGTGGGTCTCGACGACCGTGCGCCGCCGGCCCGACGACCTCGGCGGCGTCACTGCAACCGGCCGAGCAACGCCAGCGCCTGATCGGCCGTGTCGCCGTCTCGCTGCTCGCGGTGCTGTGCGATCAGCAGGCGGACGAGCGTCAGGAGATCGAACTCGCGGAGGTGATCAACCTCGTCGTCTGCAGTCACGCCCGCTGCCGTGCCCACTCCGCGGCCTCAGCCAGCTCGCCCTCGGGCGATCGACAATCGTGCTCGCATCGCCGGAATCGGGCGCATCTGCGGCATGAAGCCCGGTTGATAGAGCTGCTCGGCACGGTCGAGATGGTCCTCGCACCCTGCAGGTCACCTTCGGCGGCGGCGACCTTCGCCATGACCTGACGAACAGCCGGAAGCGGTTGTCACCCATCGGTGCACGGTCGTCCATCGACGGTCGCGATGCTCCAGATGATGCTTTGCACGCTCGAGGTCTCCGGCCTCGAGGTCGATCTCGCCCATTGCGACGTGCAGATCCGCCGTCCCGCGTGGCGCAGCCGGAGCGCTGCTTCGGGCCGAGTTCGAGCGCACCTTGGAGGAGCCGGCGAGCCTCGTCTGGCCGGCCCCCGGCAAGCCACATGTCGGCCAGGACGACCGTGCTGGTCAGCTCGTCTGTCAGCGTTGCCTGCGGCTCGAATGCTGGCGATTGCTTGCGCGAAAGTCTGCCACTGCTTCGTCACGTCACCGTCGATCCACGATGCGAGCCCGAGGAACCCGGCCGCACCACCGCGCGCCAGATGATCGTCGGGACTCGGCCAACTCGAGCGCGCGCCGGCGCATGTTCCGCAAGCGGCCGACCATGTCACCACGCGCCTGCGCAAGCGCAGCTCGAAAGACTGCGATGGTCGCCGGGAGCCAACGAAGATCCGTGATGTCCGACGACGGCGCCGAGCGAAGCACCTGTGCTCGGCTGCCAGCACTCGCTCGGCGTGCTCGAACCACGGCTCGACTTCGTCGAGCCGGCCCGACACCATGAGCATCCATCCGTAGCACACGCTGACAACGGGCTCCGGCGGACGGCTTCGACGGGCAATGGCCGGACCCAGCTCACCAAGGGTCTGTCGTGCTGGTACCGACGGATCATCGGTACGAGCTCTCCCGGAAGCACTCCCGCGCACACCAGCGTCAGGACGGCTGCTCGACGAGCCTGATCGCACGACCGAAGTCAGCTGCGGCGATGGCGTGGCGAACGGCGTCGTCCGTCAGATCGATGTCGCTCGTACCACTCGCTCGCACGCAGATGGTTGACCGCGACGCGCTCCGGATGATCGTTCAGCGTGCGGGCACGCAGCGCATCGGCGAACAGGTGGTGATACCGGTACCACTCACGTCGATCATCCAGCGACACCACGAACAGATTCGCCCGCTCCAACGCCTCGAGCATCTCCCGCCCTGTCTGCCCGCCGGTGACGGCGTCGCACAGCGGACCTGACAGCCGGTCCAGAACCGACGATTGCGACAAGAACTCGCGAACGTCGGCAGGTTGGCGTTGCAGCACCTCCTCGACCAAGTAGTCGACGATGTAGCGGTCGTTGCCCGCGAACCGGGAGATGAACCCGCGTACGTCCTCGTGCCCACGGATCGAGAGAGCCGCGAGTTGTAGCGCAGCGACCCACCCCTCCGTGCGTTGCTCCAACACGGCGACGTCTTCCTCGGCGAGACCCAGACCCGCCACGTCGTTGAGATACGCCGCAGCCTCGTCGGCAGTGAACCGGAGGTCCGCCGCACGGATCTCGACCAGCTCGCCACGCACCCGCCATCGGGGCAGCGGGAGATCTGGATCGACGCGGGTGCTGATCACCACATGCACGTGAGACGGAACGCGATCCAGCAGAGCAGCGATCCCCTGCACGATGTCGCGATTGTCGACTGCGTGGAAGTCGTCGAGCACCAACCACACGTCATCGGTCGACACAACGAGCTCGTTCACAAGCGTGGCGATCATGAGCTCCGTCGGAAAGGGCGAGGTGTCGAGCAGCTCTCGCGACTGTCGGACTCCAACGGAGCACGACGGCCTCGAGCGCCGAGACGACGCACGCCCAGAACATCGATGGGTCGCTGTCCGACGGATCGAGCGAGATCCACGCGACACCGGTTCCGTCCTCGGACGTCTCGTCGAACCATTCAGCCAGCAACGTGGTCTTGCCGAACCCAGCGGGGGCCGACACCAACACCAATCGCACATCGGCGTCGACGCGCAGCCCTTGCTTCAGTCTCGGTCGCGCAACCAGACCACGTCGCCGCTTCGGGACGTACAACTTGGTTGCGATGATCGGTCGAGCCACGGAGTCCTGATCCAGTGCGCGACGCCTGTTGTCGGGGTTTGCGCGGCGCGATCGCCGAGCCTTCCACCAATCCGTGCGATTTCGCTGATCTTCTCCTCGTCGGGCGTCGAAGGACGCCCTACCGGGTGCCCACGACGCTCGTCCGCGGCGGGCTCGCTACGTTCAGGTTCGCTGTTCCACTGGGTGACCGTCGGTCGGCTGGCCATCGGTGGCCAGGCGTAGCGCAGCGTCGTTCCAGGTCGGTGCGAGATCGTCGGTGGCGTGCCACGTGACGACGGTCGATGATCGCATGACCGGTCGGAAGCGGCGCATCACGTCGAGATGGGCGGGATGACCGCGCCCGGGGAATCGCGAAGGCGCTCTGAAGCCGCAGTGCGGCTGACACGAACGTGGGCACGTCGCGAAACCTGCGCAGTCGGCGCACCGACGCATCGCCGTCGTGCCCGGCCATCTCACCACCTCAATCACTGCATGTGGGGATTCGGCGTCACCACATGCCTCCGTTACGTTCATGGAGACAACGAGCGAGGGATCTCCCATGGCAACAATCGAAATTCACGGGCTTTCGAAACGATTCGGTGACGTCACCGCCGTCGACGGTCTGAGCTTCACCGCACGGGAGGGTGCCGTGACCGGATTTCTCGGGCCCAACGGCGCGGGAAAGTCGACCACGCTCCGGATGCTGCTGGGCTTGGTCACACCGTCCGACGGCAGCGCCACGATCGACGGCAGCCGATATGCCGATCTTCACAAGCCATTTCGCCGCGTCGGCACGATGCTCGAGACCGACGCCTTCCATCCCGGTCGACGGGCACGAGACCATCTTCGCATCCTGGCCACCGCCGCCGATCTGCCCGCGAAGCGCGTCGACGCCGTGCTCGAAGAAGTCGACCTCGTCGACGCCGGGCATCGCCGTGTCAAAGGGTTCTCGCTCGGGATGCGCCAGCGGCTCGGACTCGCAAGTGCACTGCTCGGTGACCCGACAGTCCTGATTCTGGACGAACCAGCCAACGGTCTCGATCCCGACGGCGTCCGCTGGCTCCGGCAGTTCGTGCGCAGCGTTCGCCGAGCCGAGGCGGCACCGTCCTGCTCTCGAGTCACGTGCTCGCAGAGGTGGCGCAAACCGTTGACGACGTCGTCATCATCGCCGGCGGACGACTCGTCGCCCAGTCCTCCCTGGCTGACCTGGCCAACCGGTCACGCCCGGGTGTGCGAGTACGCACACCACAGGTCACGGCACTGCACGACGCCCTGACCAAACGCGGCATCCGCGCCCAACTCGTCGCCGACGATGCACTCGTCGCCCTCGACAGCACACCCGAAGCACTCGGACTCGCCGCTGCAGGCATCGGCGCTGTCATCTACGAAATGACACCGGAGCACTTCAACCTGGAAGAGATCTACCTCGAGCTCACCGCCACCGAGGAGGCGCTCGCGATGAGGAACTTGATCAGCGCCGAACTGTTGAAGCTGCGCACCACCAGGGCGTTCTGGGCCTACGTCGCCTCGATTGTCGCATTCGTCCCGATCAGCATCGCATTGTCGATCACGGTCGGGAACGACCAGAACCCGCTGACCACCAGTGATGGAATCAGAGGAGTCTTCTCGGCGGCGTCGTCAGGCCTACTGATGGCCGTGCTCCTCGGGATCACGATGTCGGCAGGCGAGTTCCGAAACAACACTGCGACCCCGACGTTTCTGATCACACCAGATCGCAGACGCGTGATGGCCGCCAAAGTGGTAGCAGGAGGCATCCTCGGTGTGGTGCTTGCAGCGGTCTCTGCTGTTCTCACCGTTGCCGTCGCGACGCCGTGGCTGCAAGCTCGCAACGTCGACATCAACCTGTTGAGCGCCGACGTCATCACCCCCGTCGCGGGCGCACTGCTCTCCCTGGCGCTCGGTGTGATCTTCGGCATCGGCATCGGCGGCCTGATCCCCAATCAGACCATCGCCATCACCGTGATCGTCGTGTGGTCCTCGATCATCGAAACGTTCCTCACCGGCTTCGTGCCCGAGGTCGGCCGCTGGCTGCCGACCGGCGCCGCCAGCGCGCTCGGCGGAACATGGACCATCGAAGGGGGCCTCCTCCCGTTCTGGGCCGCTGCCCTCGTTCTCACCGGCTACTCCGCGGCCACAGCCGCCGCCGGCACTCACCTCATCACCCGCAAGGACATGACGTGAGCGGACACACCGCCCGGATCTTCTCCCACCCGACCGAAGCCACCTCTCTACCCCGACCCCAACCTGAACCTGAACGGACAATCAACCATGACCCGCACCCTGCTCCCCGTCCGTCTCGCCGCGACCGCCTTCGCTGCTGTGCTTGCCGTCGGCTGCACCACCGAGACGCTCACGACCGGTCCCTCGTCGCCACCGACCTTCCACCGTCGACGACGGCGCCGTCTCCAACCTCGACAACCAGTGCCACCTCGACAACCAGTTCCAGTCCGCAACCGATGCCGTCCCGAACGACCGGGTGCAAGGTCTGCTCGACGGATGGGCAAGCGAAGGGCGTGGCGGCGTCGCAGTGGCACTCGCCGGCCACGACGAGGAGCTCACCGTGGCGGCGGCCGGGAGCGCCGGACCCGATGGCGGCATCGTTGAACCGGGCTCGGCGTTTCGAGTCGGGAGCCTGTCGAAGACGTTCGTCGCGGTGATGCTGCTGCAACTCGTCGACGACGGGACGATCGGCCTCGATGACCTCGTCGTCGACCACGCCCCCGAGCTGACGATCGCCGACGGTGTCACGATCCGCGAACTCCTCGCCCACCGAAGCGGCCTCCCCGAACACGCCGACGGCGAACTCGCGCCCGCCGTGCTCGCCGACCCGGCGAGAACGTGGACGCCCGCCGACGTCCTCGAACTCGTCGCCGACCAACCACGCGACTT
Organism: uncultured Actinomycetes bacterium; assembly: GCA_963754705.1. GTDB lineage: Bacteria > Actinomycetota > Acidimicrobiia > Acidimicrobiales > Ilumatobacteraceae > JAWKHV01. The sequence continues at coordinate 511,467 of CAVWGZ010000005.1, forward strand.
CGCGCCAGGCACGCAGTTCGCCTACTCGAACACCAACTACATCGTCGCCGGACTGCTGCTCGAGGGCGTCACCGGCATGACCCTGGCAGAGAACCTGCAGTCGCGGATCGTCGAACCGCTCGGTCTGTCGAACGACCTACTTCGCACCCGACGACACACGCTCACCGATCGGAGGGTTCTCGAACTCGCTGCCCGGCGGCGACACCAACGGCGCCTCGTACCGTGCGCTCGAGACCACCGCTGGCGCCGCCGGTTCGCTGGTGTCGACCGCCTCCGACCTTGCCATCTTCATTCGAGCGCTCGCCCACGGCGAGATGCTCGACGACCGCACCTACGCGGAGATGACCAACGGACTGCCGGACGATGGCCACACCCTCGGCGTGTTCGCCGCTGACCCGCCCTCGACGACCGGAATCTCCAACAGCGGAAACGTCCCCGGCTTCATCGCCTACATGCAGTACGACCCGGTCACCGAGGACCTGTTCGTGCTCCTCCTCAACGACGACACCCGGTCACCCGAACAACTCGGCACCGACCTGTTCGAGATCATCCGCAACACCTGAACCTCAACACCAGACAAGGAAGCAGTGCATGTACGAATACAAGGTGCTCACCGAACGCGACAAGCGATTCAGCCGGCGGGTTCGACCCCGACATCCTTGAAGCGACCCTCAACGAGCTACGCCAGCGAAGGATGGCGACTTGTCGATGCAGTTCCCACCGCCAACCTGATGAAGTCCGCCAAAGCCCAACTGCTACTGATCCTCGAACGCACCGCAGCGAGCGTCTGAGTGCGCCCCGGCGGCTCATGCTGCGCCTCCCCACTCGGTTACCGGCTGCACGCCTGCGATCGGAGTTTCGTGGCGGGTCAGGGTGAGGACGCGGTGGCGAACGGGGGCGGTCCGAGAAGCTTGATCCCACCCGGATTCTGGGCTGCGACGGTTTGCAGCCGCGCGATGTCGACGATGTCGACGGCGGTGTCGACGGCGGGGTAACTGGCGCCCCGGTAGAACGCCTGGCCCACCGCGCCGGGAGACTGGAGGGAGAGGAGCCGGGCCTCGGCCGACACGACGATGAAGGCGTGGGCGACGCCTTTGGGGACGAACGACATGCCGCCTTGGTGAACGCGGGTGCGCTCGCCATCGACGTGGACCTCGATCTCGCCCTCGAGCACGTAGGTCAGCTCGTGCGCCTGGGGGTGGAGATGGAGGGGTGTCATCTTGTTCTTGACCATCGTGTCCTCGAACAGGAAGAAGGCGCCGTCGGTGTCGTCGGCGAGGAGCTTCCAGACGTGGAGCCCGCCGCCCACGAACGATTGCTTGTCGCCTTCGCCGGCGTTTCGCACGATTGGGATCAACGAAGCCATTGGGCCTCCTCAGGTTCGTGGGACTCACGTCCCATGACGAACTTAAGGTACCATCTCGCTCATGTCAACCGGATATGAGCTGAACGGTCGCATCTCCCAGAAGCGGCGCACCCGGGACGCGCTGGTCGCTGCTGCTCGTGAACTCGTCGCCCAAGGTCATGCACCGACGGTCGAGGATGCAGCGGAGGCGACCTCGATCTCGCGGACGACCGCCTACCGGTACTTCCCGAACCAGCGCGTCCTGCTGGCCGCCGCCCATCCCGAGACTGCAGCCGAGTCGATGCTGCCCGCGGACCCACCCACCGACGTGGCGCCACGCCTCGAGCTCGTGGTCGCCGCAGTCACGCAGATGATCGTTGACAACGAAACGCAGCAGCGCACCATGCTGCGGCTTTCCCTCGAAACAGGTGGGGCCGAGCGGGCACCACTCCCGTTGCGCCAGGGGCGTGCGATCAAGTGGATCGAGGAGGCCCTGTCCCCGCTCCGACCAGCGATGTCCGACGCTGAGGTCCACCGCCTTGCGATCGCCATCCGCAGCGCGATCGGAATCGAAGCACTGGTGTGGTTGACCGACGTTGCCGGCCTCACCCGCGATGAAGCGACAACCCTGATGCGGTGGTCCGCTCGGGCACTCCTCGACGCCGCCCGCGCCGAATTGGTATCGACGCCAGGCAACACTGGTCGGTAGCGCCGTCGCGCACGGGACCAAACCTTCGGCCCACGAGCTCGCGAGCGCTACGACCGCTGGGTGACGAGATCGGATGTCAGTTCGCCGAGGGTGGCGCGCCCGCAGAGTGCCATCGTCCGGCGCATTCCCGACACGATGTGGTCGAGCACCCAAGAGACACCACGCTGGCCGCCGGCGCCCAGGCCGTACAGGTACGGCCGCCCGACCATCACCGCGTCAGCGCCGAGCGCGATCGCCTTCACGACGTCGCTGCCGCGACGGATACCTCCGTCGCAGATCACCTCGATGCCCGACCCGACGGCATCGCGTACGCCGGTCAGCATCTCCACCGGAGCCGGTGTTCCGTCGATCTGTCGACCGCCATGGTTCGAGAGCGCGATGGCGTCGATGCCCTGTGCCACCGCCCGTTCGGCGTCGTCGACACGCTGGATTCCCTTGAGGACGACCTTCAGACCAGCGCTCCGCGCGGCGTCGGAGCCATCCAGTCGAGCGACTCCCACGACAGCGCCTGGTCGAACTGTTCGTTGACGTAGTCGGAGAGCGTGATCGCCGAGGCACCGTCGATGCCGCTCATTCCCGCGACGTTGGCGAACGTGATCGGTTCGTGGCGAAGGAGGTCGAGCGACCATCGAGGGTGGAGCGCACCGTCGACGAAGGTGTCGAGCCCGATCTTCGGGGGCAGGGTGAAACCGCGGCGCACGTCACGTTCACGCCGTCCGAGCACGGCGGTGTCGATCGTGACGACGATCGCCTCGTAGCCGGCGGCCGCCGCCCGACTGATCATCTCGCGAACCAGGCCGCGATCCTTCCAGACGTACACCTGGAACCAGAGTGGCGCGGATGCGGCGTCGGCGAGTTCCTCGATGCTGCGTGTGCCGAGCGTCGACAGTGCGTACGGCATGGCGTAGGCAGCGGCCGCTCGAGCGACGGCGAGTTCGCCATCGGGGTGAGCGATCCTCGTGAAGCCGGTCGGAGCGAGGAGGATCGGCGTCGGCCGGGTCACACCGAACAGGGACGTCGAGGTGTCGACGCTGCTCACGTCGCGCAACACGTTCGGATGCAGCACGACGTCGCGGTACGCCGATGAGTTGCGGTGGAGGCTGATCTCGTCATCCGCGCCACCGTCGATGTAGTCGAACACGCCGCCCGGGAGATGGCGTCGAGCGAGCTCGCGCACGTCACCGACGTCACCGCAGGAAGCGAGCTTGCGTTCCACTCGATCCCACTCGATGGACCTGAGCTGGACGACGGACGTGAGCGATTTGAACATGGCGTTCCTGGTGGGGTCGGAGGCGATGGCGTTGGTGACGCCGGGTCAGGTGCGTGGTCGCGTTCGGAGACCGACGAGGCCACCATCGACATCGAGGATCGTGCCGGTGGTCGACCCGGCGACGGGGCTGGCGAGGTAGCAGATCGCGGCCGCGACCTCGTCGGGTGAGACGAGTCGACCGATCGGTTGGCGGGCGTTCAGGGCTGCTCGCTCGGCCGCTGGATCCGGAGCGGTGCTGAGCAGCCGACCGACCCAGGGGGTGTCAGCCGTGCCGGGAGAGACGGCGTTCACGCGGATGCCGTCGTCGACGTGGTCGGCTGCCATCGCCCGGGTGAGCGCGTGAACCGCACCCTTGGTCGCGCTGTAGAGCGCTCGCTGCGGGAGACCGACCACCCCGGCTACGGATCCGGTGTTGACGATCACGGCGTGAGCGGACTTGCGCAAGTGCGGGATCGCGGCACGAGCGACGCGCATCATGCCGAACACGTTCACCCCGAAGACCGCCGACCATTCGTCGTCGTCGTTGTCGGCGACGGTGCCTTGGGCGCCGATACCGGCGTTGTTCACCACGATGTCGATCCCACCGGTGCGTTGGACCACCTCGTCGATCGCGTGTCGCACCGACACGTCGTCGGAGACGTCGCATCGCACACCGATCAAGGGGCTGGTCGACGGCCGGGGCGAGGTCGAGGGCGACGACCGTCGCACCACCGGCGGCGAGCATGTTCGCCGTGGCGAGACCGATGCCGGATGCACCGCCGGTGACGATGGCAACGAGGTCCTCGAATTGGCGGCCGAACGGGCTGGCGTGCGTTGGAGTCCGTCATGCCTGACCAACCCGTTGCCGCTGCTCGCCGAGACCCTCGATGGCGACACGAATCTCGTCACCCTCGCGCAGGTAGGGCTGGTCGGGTCGCCCCAACGCGACACCTTCCGGCGTTCCGGTGTTGAGGACATCACCGGGCTCCAACACCATGAACTGGCTGATGTACCAGACGAGGTGACGAATCCCGAAGATCATGTCGCGGTGTTGGATCGTTGCCGCACCTCGCCGTTGACGCTCAACTCGAGTGCGAGCGAATCACCGTCGACTTCGTCGACCGGAACGAGCCAGGGTCCCATCGGGTTGAACGTGTCGCACGATTTACCCTTCACCCACTGCCCACCGCGTTCGATCTGGAACTCGCGCTCGCTCACGTCGTTCGCGATCGCGTAGCCGGCGACGTAGTCGAGAGCATCGTCGGGCGAGTCGAGGTAGCTCGCGGTCGAGCCGATCACCACTGCGAGTTCGACCTCGTAGTCGGTCTTGCGGGACTGTGCGAGGGATCAGGACGTCATCGTTGGGGCCGATGACACAGCGGCTGGCCTTCGCGAACAGGATCGGTTCGTTCGGGATCTCGGCGCCCGTCTCTTCGGCATGCTTGCGATAGTTCAGACCGACGCACATCAGCATGCCCGGACGGGCGACCGGGCTGCCGTAGCGCTCGCCACCGACGTCCACGGTCGGCAGCCCACCGGTTGCGAGCGCCGCCCGGACGCGATCGATACCGCCGCCGGCGAGAAAGTTGCCGTCGATGTCGTTGGTCAGCTCGGAGATCGAGTAAGCGGTGTCGTCCACGAGGACGACTGGTCGCTCCGCTCCTGGCGGGCCGATGCGGGCGAGTTTCACGAGTTCTCCTCGGTTGTACGATCGGACGCGGTCGTGGGAGGTCCGAGCAATGGCGATTCGAGTAGTCGCTGCTGGGCGCGATCGAGGTGCCGAAGGGCGGCCGCAGCGGCGGCGTCGCTCGACCCGTCGAGGATCGCCTCGCCGATCGCCGCGTGTTCGTCGATCGTCGGGTTCCCCAGTTGGGTGACGTAGTGGAGACGAAACTGATGCAGGTGGATGTGCAATGCGTCGTGCGCTCGGGCCGCGTGCTCGTTGCCGGCGGCCTGGAAGATCAGCCGGTGGAATCGCTCGTCGTGCGAGGTGAGCTGGTGGTAGTCGTCGTAGCTGGTGCCTCCGGGAGCGTCGATCGCCGCCAGTTCGGTGGCCAGCGCATCCCGCTGCGACGGCGTGATCAACGTCGCGGCCCGGGCCGCCGCCCACGGCTCGATCATCCGTCGGAAGTCGAAGAGCGACACCAACTCCCGGCGCGACAGCAACTCCGACGCGCGATATCCCCTGAGCGGTTCCTTGGTCACCAAGCGCTCGGCCTCGAGCCGAGCGAGTGCCTCTCGGATCGGCGTCGGCGACACATCGAAATCGCGAGCCATCTGTTCGATGCTCACCGCGCGCTCCGGGCTCGATGACGTGATCCATGATGACGCCCTTGACCGCTTCATAGACGCCGTCGGCGAGGATCGACCGCTGGAGCTGCCGGGCTCGGGGGTTCACGGGGATGCTCTCGTCTGCGCTGGTCAAAGGCGGTCCTTGAGGCTGGCGTCACAGACCCTCCTCGGTGGGGGTGACGAACATCTGGTCGGCAGGAGCTGACTGCGAGAATCCTATAGGATATACTAGAACTGAGCAAGGGTGACCGGGGGCCACGTGACAAAGAATCTGGGTGCGTCCGATGTCCAGGTCGGCCGGTACTCCGTCGGTACCGCCGCGCTCGGAGGCCTGTTCACGTCCGTCTCCGACGACGATGCCTCCGACCTCGTCGCGGCTGCATTCGACGCAGGAATCAGCTATTTCGACACCGCTCCTCAGTACGGCCACGGGCTGTCCGAACGACGCCTCGGGCGTGCACTCGCCGGGCTCGACCGCAGCTCGTTCACGGTTGCGACGAAGGTCGGGCGCCTGGTCGTCGACAATCCTGATGCAGCGGGCACCGAGTGGTTTCCGGACGCGCCGCCTTCCGACATGGTGTTCGCATTCGATCGTGACTCGATCCTGCGGTCGATCGACGACAGCCTCCAGCGGTTGGGTCTCGATCGTCTCGACGTCGTCAACATTCATGATCCCGATGACTTCGCGGATCAGGCGATCGATGAGTCATACCCCGTCCTGCACGAGCTTCGCGAGCAGGGCGTGATCCGTGCGATCGGGGTCGGGATGAATCAGTCGGAGATACCCACCCGATTCGTCACCGAGACCGACATCGATTCCGTCCTGCTGGCCGGCCGGTACACGCTGCTCGACCAGAGCGCGCTCGCCGATCTCATCCCGGCTGCGCGTGCCGCCGGAGTGTCGGTGATGATCGGAGGGGTCTTCAACTCAGGAATTCTCGCCGACCCCGACCACTCACCTCGGTACGACTATCTTCCGGCGCGCCCGGAGTCGTCGCGCGCGTGCATCGCATTCGCGACGTCTGCCGGAGCCACGATGTCGAACTCATTCAGGCCGCACTCGCATTCGTGCTGCGCGAGCGTGCGGTCACGAGCGTCCTGCTCGGGGCGCGGAGCAGGGACGAACTGGAACGCAGCCTGACGATCGACATCGACGCCGTACCGGACGATCTCTGGCACGACCTGGCCGCGGAAGGCCTCATCAGTGAACTCGACGGTTGACGCCCATCACCATCTGTGGGACCTCGCTCGCACTCCTCAACCATGGATCGACGGTGATCGACTCGCGCCGATCAAGACGAACTTCCGGATCGACGACTACATCGAGGCTGTCGGTCAGCGCGTCGTCAGGTCGGTGGTGGTGCAGACGGTGGCCGATCCCGGCGAGACGCCGCTGCTGTTGGCGATCGCCGAGCAGTCGGAACTGGTCGGCGGTGTCGTCGGATGGATCGACCTCACGGCCGACGGCGTGGAGGACCGGCTCGGTGACCTGCTCGCTTCGGCAGCCGGCGAATGGCTGGTGGGCATCCGCCATCTGGTCCAAGACGAGCCGGATCCGCGATGGCTGTGTCGCGCCGACGTTCGGCGCGGGCTCGAAGCGCTGGGTCGAGCGGGGCTCGTCTTCGATCTGTTGACCCGTCCCGAGCAGTTGGAAGGAGCAATCGACACCGTCGGAGCACTCCCATCGGTCTCGTTCGTGGTCGATCACCTGTCGAAGCCGCCGATCGCCCAGCGGGACGATCGAACCGTGGGCGGCCGACATCGGCCGCCTCGCCCGCTTCCCGAACGTCACGTGCAAGTTGTCGGGGATGATCACCGAAGCCGACTGGTCGACGTGGACGATCGATGACCTCCGCCCGTACGCGGACGTCGTGCTCGAAGCGTTCGGCCCCGATCGGCTGATGTTCGGCTCGGACTGGCCGGTGTGTCTGCTCGCCGGCTCCTACGACCAGGTGGTCGAAGCGGCGGGCGGACTCACCGCCGGCCTCGAACCGCAAGAGCGAGAGGCCGTCTTCGGCCAGGACCGCCACCCGGGTCTACGGCCTCGACCGGGCTGGCAGCAGCGACCGGCGATCGCCGGCGACGACCTGAGGAGACGGAGTCCATGCAACGATTCGGACAGATCATCGGAGTCGATCCCGATCGCATCGACGAGTACGCAGCCCATCACGACAACATCTGGCCGGAGATCGTCGATGCGCTGAACGAAGCCGGCATCACGAACTACTCGATCTACTTCCACGGCGAACACCTCTTCGCGTACTACGAGTACGACGGCCCACCCGACGAGTACGAGGCACGGATGCGTGCTGTTGCCGATGCTCCACGCATGGCGGAGTGGTGGGCGCTCGTCGGTGCGACTGCAACGCCCGCTCGCGGCACGCGCAGTCGGCGAGTGGTGGACGGACATGCGAGAGGTGTTCCATCTCGACGGAGGCGGCGGCGGTCGTCGCGGGTCGACCGACTGAGCAGACGATCGACCGGCGCCGGCGAGAGTGGGTCTCGCCGACGCCGAATCGAAGGGGTGTGAGCTCAGTCGTACAGGACGGCTGCGATCTGCGGCTCGTCGATGTTCGACGCGTCGTACCAGTAGTAGCCGGTGTCGATCGACGCGGAAGCTCGACGCCGTTGATCGCGTCGACCGCCGCCTGGACGACTGCTTCACCCATGCCGAACGGGTTCTGGGTGATCGCCCCGGCCATCTCGCCGCTCCTGATCGCGTCGGTCTGTGCCTTGCCGGAGTCGAACCCGATGACGACGACGTCGGTGTTGCCCGATTCGCGGCACCCTGCAAGGCGCCGATCGCGGAGCCCTCGTTGGCGCCGTAGAGGCCCTTCAGGTCGGGATTCGCCTGGATCATCGCCTTCGCAATGTCGGCGGACGCAGTCGGATCGCCCCCGCCGTACTGGACTTCGAGCACCTCGACGTCGGGAGCGTTCTCCGCCATGTAGTCGAGGAATCCGTCCCGGCGCTCCTGTCCGGTGACGCTGGTCTGGTCGTGGACGATCACGCCGACCTTGCCGCTGCCGCCGATCAACTCGACCATGTGCTTGGCGGCCTCGGCTGCAGCGGCCAGGTTGTTGGTCGCGGCGGTGGTGAGCGGAATGTCGCTTTCGACACCGGAGTCGAACGCGATCACCGGGATGTCCTTGTCCTGCAACTGCTGCAGGATCGGTCCGGCGACTCGGCTGTCGAGTGCGGCGAACCCGATCGCGTCGGGCTGCTTGGTCAATGCGTTCTGCAGCATCGTGAGCTGGGCTTCGACCTCCGATTCCGACGCCGGACCCTCGAACGTGACGTCGATACCGAGCTCGGCAGCCTTGGACTCGGCGCCCTTCTTGACGGCCTGCCAGAACTGGTGCTGGAAACCCTTGGAGACGATCGCGACGTACGGTGTGTCACCGCTCGCTTCGTTGTGGCCGGGCTCGTGGCTGGAGCTCCGGTACCGGCGGAACTCGGCTCGTCGTCGCTCCCGCAAGCGGCGAGCGACAGGGTCAACAGCGCAGCGGCTGCGAACCGGGAAATGCTCTTGATCTTCATGATGGATGGTGTCCTTTCAGTGGGTGAGTTCGTGTGCTGTTCTGCTTCTACGAGCCGTGGTTCTGGCCATGTCTGTTGCCCCCGACCCAAGGACGTTCGACGTTGTCGGCCCCCGCAGCGCCGGCTCAGCGCCGCCGCGTGCGAAGGTTGTCGGCGAACACGGCGAGCAAGATCACCAGACCGAGGATGACGAGTTGCCATTGCTGCGGGATGGACATCAGTTGCAGTCCGTTGTTCAGCGTCGAGATCAAGACCGCGCCGATCACCGTCCCGGCGATGGTGCCCTTGCCGCCTGCCAGCGACGTTCCTCCGATGATCACCGCGGCGATCGCCTGGAGTTCGTATCCCAAGCCGACCGCCGGCTGGGCCGAGCCGAGCCGAGCCGAGATCATCACGCCGGCGAGCCCGGTGAACAGTCCGGCGTATGCGTAGATCATGACGTTCCAGCGCTTGACGTTGATGCCCGACAGCGCTGTGCGCGGGCTCATTGCTGCCGATCGAGTACGCATATCGACCGAGCAACGTCTTGGCCAGCACGACGCCCGCCACGATCGAGACCAGCGCGAACACGACGATCGCATTCGGGAGTCCGGGAATCCACTCGGTCGTCGAGATCGTGCTGTAGCCCCTGTCGAAGTAGATCGGCGCGGCGTCGGAGACCACGAGCGAGAGGCCCTGGGCGATCTGCATCATCGCCAATGTCGCGATGAATGGCGGGAACCCGAGCACCGACACCAACGTTCCGTTCACCAGGCCGATCAGTCCGCCGAACAACACCGCCATCGGGATGCCGATGAGCGGTGGGATGCCGATGTCGACGATGAAGACCCCGGACATCACCGCACACAACGTCATCCCGGTGCCGATCGAGAGATCGATGCCGCCGGCGACGATCACGATCGTCGTCCCGATCGCCAGCAGGCCGACGACCACGGTCGAGAACAGGATGTTCTTCTGGTTCGCCCAGGGCATGAACGTCGACCCCTTCATGATCGCGAAGAAGGTCCACACCATCAGCAGCCCGGCGAGGGCGAGCAGCTGCTGCGCGCTGCCGCGCAGACTGCTCGCGAGGTTCGGACGGTGGCGGCACTCGGGAGCCGGCCGGAGGCGGCGGGCTCATCGGTCAAGGGAGCGGTGCTCATCTCTTTGCCTCTGCCTTCTCGCCGCGAGTCGTCAGCGTCGGACTTGGTAGCGAGCCGCATGATCGCCTCCTGGGTGGCCTCTGCGGCCGACAGGAAACCGGTGAGCCGGCCGGCGCTCATGACCCCAATACGATGTGACATCCGAAGAACCTCGGCGAGTTCGGAACTGATCATGATGATTGCCTTGCCTTGGTCGGCGAGTTGGTTGATCAACTCGTAGATCTCCTCTTTGGCGCCGACGTCGATCCCGCGTGTCGGTTCGTCGAAGATCAAGATGTCGCAGTCCTTGACCAGCCACTTGGCGATGACGACCTTCTGCTGGTTGCCGCCGGAGAGGAATTTGGTGGTCTGGTTGATCGAGGGGGTCTTGATGCTCAGCGCAGCCGCCATCTCCGACGCGTACTTTCTCGTCGGCGCGTGGGTGATCCAGCCGAATCGGGTGCTGAACCGCTGACTGAGCGATGGCAGTGCGACGTTGTCGGTGATGTTCATCTCGAGCAGCAGACCCAACGCTTTGCGGTCCTCCGAGAGGTATCCGATGCCGAGATCCGCCGCGTGGGCGGGGTGCTTTATTCGCCGGACCTTTCCGTCGACCTCGATCTGGCCGGCGGTGATCGGGTCGGCCCCGACGATCGCTCGCGCCAGCTCCGTTCGACCGGCGCCCATCAGACCCGCCAGGCCGAGGATCTCGCCTTTGTGGACCTCCAACGAGACATCGCGCAGGAGGTCGTGCGTCGACACGCCACGGACCGCAAGTGCAACGCCAGCGGCGCCGTTGACCGGATTCGGCGGGGTGCGACTTCCCTGGCTGATCTCGCGATCGACCATCAGCTGGATCACCCGTTCCATCGTCGCTGTGTCGGTGTCGATCGTGTCGACGTAGGTTCCGTCGCGGATGATCTGAATTCGCTGGCTGATCGACACCAACTCCTCGAGCCGATGCGAGATGTAGATCACTCCGGTGTCGGGCTGGACGAACCGGTGGATGATCTCGTGCAGGGTTGCGACCTCTTGGGCATTGAGCGCCGCCGTCGGTTCGTCCATCACCAGGATCCGAGGCTCGTAGGTCAACGACTTGGCGATCTCGACCATCTGCTGGCTGGCGACACTCAGGCTGCCGACCTTGGTCCGCGGGTTGAGTGGGAGGTGCAGGCGGTCGAGGAGATCGCCGGCACGTTGGTTCAACGCACGCTCCGACAAGAACGGACCCACCGTTGGTTCGCGTCCGATGAGGATGTTCTGGGCGACGGTCAGGTCCGGCATCAGATTGAACTCTTGGTGGATGATGCTCAGTCCGGCGTGCTGGCAGTGCGTCGGATTCTGCGGAACGAAGTTCTCCCCGTACAGCCGAAACGACCCTGAATCGGGCTTGTAGATCCCTGTGAGGGTCTTCATCAGCGTCGACTTGCCGGCACCGTTCTCGCCGATCAGCGCAAGGACTTCCCCCGGCCTCAGGTTGAGGTGCATGTTGTCGAGCGCCTTGACGCCGGGAAAACTCTTGCTCACCCCTTCGATCTCCAGCAGGTACTCAGTCATCGTCGCCATCCGCAGCGCGGTGCGTCGTCCAGGCTCGGCCCGTCGGGAAGGTGAACTCGGCGATCGATGACGGGTGCATCTGTGCACTCATGCCTGCCGCCGTCGGGGTCACGTAGCGACCGCTGCGGACCACAGCCGGATCGACGAAGTGTTCGTGGAGATGATCGACGTACTCGATCCGGCGATCGTCGAGTGTCGACGAAACGGCCAAGTAGTCGAACATCGACAGGTGGCGGACGAGTTCGCACAGCCCTACCCCGCCTGCGTGCGGGCAGACGGGGACACCGAACTTGGCGGCGAGGAGCAGGATCGCGACGTTCTCGTTCACGCCGCCGACACGGGTGGCGTCGAGTTGCAGAATGTCGATCGCCTCGAGCTGCAGGAGTTGCTTGAAGACGATCGAGTTGTGCGCGTGCTCGCCTGTCGCGACCTTGACCGGTACGACGCCCTTTCGGATCGTGGCGTGACCGACGACGTCATCAGGTGACGTCGGCTCCTCGATCCAGTACGGATCGAACTCGGCCAGGTCGTTGGTAAATCTGATCGCATCGGCGACGCCCCAGACCTGGTTGGCGTCGATCGCGATCTTGACGTCCGGGCCGACCGTGTCACGGGCGATGCCGAGGCGGCGGCGGTCTTCCACCGGGTCGGCGCCAACCTTCAGCTTGATCAGATCGAATCCATCGTTGACTGCAGCTGCGGACAGCAGAGCGAGCTTCTCGTCGCTGTATCCCAACCACCCCGGCGTCGTCGTGTAGGCGGGGTACCCAAACTCCAGCAGCGTTCGCTCCCGTTCAGCGCGCCCTTCGCGCGCTGCTTCGAGGATGACCAGCGCCTCGTGTTCCGACAGCGCGTCGCCGAGATAGCGGAAGTCGATGAGGTCGACGATCTCGGCGGGTGACAGGTCGGCCAGCAGCTTCCACAACGGGACACCGGCGCGGCGTGCGCGCGAGATCCCAGACCGTGTTGATGATCGCGCCCGCGGCCATGTGGATCACGCCCTTCTCGGGTCCGAGCCACCGCAATTGGCTGTCGCCCACGAGCCGGCGCGAGAACGCGCCCATGTCCGCGAACACCTCGTCGACGTCACGGCCGATCACCAGCGGCAGGTGCGCCTCGATCGCAGCGACCTGCACCTCGTTGCCGTTGCCGATCGTGAACACGAATCCGTGCCCGACCTCGCCGGCGGAGGTCACCAACTCCACATACGCAGCCGAGTAGTCCGGGGACGGGTTCATCGCGTCGGAACCGTCCAGCAGTCGCGAGGTTGGGAACCGCACGTCGCTCACGCGTGCTTCGACGAACGTCACCGTCATGGCAAATCCCGATCCACTCAGTTCCCCCTAGCTCTCATGCATCCGCCATCTCCAGGACGCATCCAATTTCCTATAGGATCTACGGAAGAGTACGTCGAGCGCCGCGGCTTGTCAATGCCAACTGGTGCCGCTGGTCACAGCGGCGCTGCTCGCTCGCCGGCCACTAGAGGTGCACACCAAAGCGGACAAGATCACCCTCGAGATGCGCCGCATCACCGTGATGACCGGTTTCGAAGGCTCGACCGTCGACGTGATGCGCGACGACGTCGAGCGCTACCAGGGTGCGTTCCAAGACGTGGAGACCGACATCGTCGAACTGATCGACGCCGGCGACACGGTCGTCCTGTGGTGGCGCACCACCGGCACTCACACCGGCCCGTACGGCGACATCGCCCCCGAACCCACCGGTGAACGCATCACCATGGAAGGCGTCGACATCTACCGCGTGACCGACGGCCAGGTGGTCGAGGTCCGCAGCTTCTGGGACGCCGCCGAGGTCTACCGCCAGTTCGGATTGCTCGCCGAGGGGCTCTGAGCTCTGCCGACCGAGCCAACGCGAGATCTCTTCCGCGGACCACGGCAAACCAGGCGGCGCCGTACCCCGAACTGGCGGACGCAAGCCCCTGCGCCGCTGGCAAGAAGTTTGACACTCCCCGGCGCGGGTACTCATCGCTCGTGATCTGGTTCATCCTCATCTTGCTCGTCTTCGGTCTCGTCTTTGGGCTGCTCGCCAGAGCGCTCGTGCCCGGAAACGACTCCATGTCCCTGGTTCAAACGTGGGCGCTCGGTGTCGGGGGGTCCTTGCTCGGCGGCTTCCTCGGCGCCGTCATCTTCGGATTCGACTCAGACGACGGCGCGCTGCAGGCAGGCGGCATCGTCGGCTCGATCATCGGTTCGATCCTGTTACTCCTGATCGTCCGCCTGGTCACGAGTCGTCGGCACTGACGCGGACGTTCGGCAGCTCTCTGTAGAAGTCGCGGAACACGCCGCTCGTTCGCCGCGCCGGACGAACAGGTTCCGACGGCCGCCCTTCGGCGCGAGCACCGACACCCACGAGCTGCCTCACGTCTCGATATGCCAGCGAAGTTCCTCATCGTCGCCGGCCGGCGCGTAGGAGCATCGCAGCCCGGTGTGGATCGAGCGATCCAGGTGAGCTGCGAGATCTGGCGTGACCTCGGAGAGCCGCCCGATCGCGTCACGGATCCGACCGCTCACCGCCTTGCGCGCTCGCTCCGCCGGATCGTTGGAGTTCGGGCGGAGTCGCCCACCGAGACCGGTCACCCGTCGCAACTCGGCGAGCAGTTGACGACGTTCGGTATCGAGCAACTCCTTCCGCCCGATGTCGGCATCTTGGTCGGCAGCATCGATCTCCTCGTCGAGATCGTCGAGCCGCCGCCGATAGGCGTCGAGCGACTGCAGATCGGTGATGGTCTCCCACCCCGAGCGGGATCGGGCGTGGCCGCCGACGAGTTCGAGCGCGGACACCTCCTGGCCGCGCCGGCTGACCAATGTGGCGATGTCCGCCAGACCTTTCACGTGCGCCAGCGTCGCCGACTCGTGAGGCCACGAGATCGTCCAGACTCCTCCTCGGCGGACCAGCGAGGCGGACTCGGCCACGAGTTCGTCGGTGCCGATCGAGGTGACTGCGGCCGACCGCTGATCGAGAGCGAGCAGCGCTGTCTCTCCATCGCGCACCCACACCGTGGCACCGAGGCGGCGCGAGATCGTGATCGATCGGCCCAGCATCGACCTCGCGGACTCCGGGTCACCGAGTGCGGCTGCCAGGATTCCCGCAGTATGAGCGAACGGCCCGGCGAAGGCGACGACCGCTCCGTTCACTCCGCACCCATCGGCGATGCCCTCGATGTCGGCGAGCAATCCTGCGCACAGGTCGCGGTCTGCGAGTGCAATGCCAGCCTCGGCGAGATGGCCGACCATCACCGACCTGAGATATGAGCCCTCGCTGTGCCAGCCGCCCGATGCGGCCACCAGTCCCACCTCGCGTTCGGCACCCTCCAGGTCACCTGCCCTGGCGAGTGCGCCCGCGGCGACCGTGTGGGCGAGCACCGGTGCCCCGGTCCACCAGCGCACGGCATCGGCGGCGAGCATCCTGAGTTCGTCAGGGTCTCTCCGGGCCGATGCGAGAGCAACCCGCTGAGACATCAGCACGTTGCCCGTGTCCGGCTCGTGGATCTGCTCCCCGAGCTGTGCCGCTCGGTGGACCAGGGCCTCGGCCCGTTCGAGATCGCCGTCCAGCAGCGCCAGCGAGGCGCGTCGCGTCGCGACCATGTAGCGGTCGCGCGGCTCGTTACGGGCCTCGAGCAGCGCGAACCACCGGAACAGCACCGACCGGAAGCGCGCCTCGCCGGATTCGAGCAACCCGTTCGCCTCGAGGATCAGCCCCTCAGCCTGACGGTCGACGTCACCGAGCGTCGCGCCGACGGCGGCGATCTCACGACCGAGCTCGGCTCGCTCGGCACCCGTGCCCGGGCCCCACAGGGCGTCATGGCGGGCGAGGAGGCAAGCGGCGATCGTCTCGTCGTTGTGCGATTGTCGCCCGAGCACGAGCGCCTCTTCGCTGAGCGGTCCGGCGCGATGCCGGTCGCTCGCCACCGAGTGCTGGAGTTCGCGAGCGAGCGCCGCGGTGAGCTGCGCCTGCTTCGTCAGACTGACCCCGGTCACCGCGCTCAGCGCCGTCTCGAGCTGGGAGATGATCTCGCCGCGCGGCGCCGAGAACTTTGCCCCGAGCCGTTGCACGGCCAGCGCGACATCAGCGAGTTGCTCGGCACCCGACGCCGCCTTCGCGGCTTGGACCAGCAGCTCGCGGGCGACCCCTGGATCGCCCGAACGAGCCTGGCTGTCGGCTTCGTCCATCAGCAATCGGGTCAGGACATCGGGCTCGATCCGCCATCCACCGTCGACGGCGGCGAGACGCACTCTGCGGAGGTGCCCTGCCGCCTCGCTGAAGGCGAGACGTCGGCGTTCATCGCGTGCGGCGTCGTCGGCCCACCGGATCGCCTTGGTGGGCTCGACGGTGGCGATCGCGTGGACGAAGTGGCGCGCCACGTCGCCGGGCGGCACCTCTGCGCCGCGCTCCCGGCGAACCTCCAGGGCGGCGCCGACGGCGGCGTGCAGACGTGACCGATCGGCTGCGCCGAGCTGGCTGTAGAGGGTCTCGCGGTAGATGTCGTGGGTGAACCAGAACTCGTCGCCCGGCGCAGATCTGATCAGTCCGGCATCGATTCCAGGGCCGAGGTGACCCAACACCACCGCTGCGGTCGTCTCCATCACGGTGCCCAGCACATCGAGCAGCAGACGGTTGCCGAGCACACTCGCGATCTCCAGCAACCGCCGACTCTCGGCCGGCAGCGCATCCAACCGTCTGGTGACCACTCCGGTCACCAACGTCGGGAGCGCGGCGCCGTCACCGGCGGCCGCCATCCGGGCCAGCTCACCGACGAAGAGCGGATGTCCACCGGTTCGCTGGTGGAGATCGACGGCGATCGCACGCGAGGCCGGTGCGCCGGGGATCGCAGCGATCAACTCCTCGACACCGTCGACGGTGAGACCGTCGAGATGCACGCCGCCGGCATGCGAGCGGATCGTCGCCAGCCGTGCCCGCCGTTCCGGGTCGAGTTCGTCGTGGCGAAACGCGCCGATCACGAGTAGCTGCGCCGAGCGGGGAACCCTGATCACGTAGTCGAGCAGATCGAGCGTCGAGGCGTCGGCCCACTGGAGGTCGTCGAGGACCACGACCACGCACCGATCGGCGGCCAGGGTCTCGAGCCAAGCGGCAGCTGCGTCGAGCAGCACCAGCCGGTGCTGGTCGGGGTCGCCCATCGGCGGCACCGTCGGCATCGGCGAGCCGAACTCGCGGATCAAGATCGACAGCAGACCGATGTCATGCCCGGCTGCCGCCGACGCGACGTCGCTGCCGACCGCATTCGCCACCGCGGTGAATGCCTGCATCCACGGCCAGAAGCCCGGGGCGCCGTCACCGTGCCAGCACGTGCCCCATCCGACGACCGCCGAACCCGGCGACGCGATCGCCGGCGAAGCGTCGAGCGCGGTTCTGATCAGCGATGTCTTGCCGATGCCCGCCTCACCGCTCACGAGCACCGCCGAGGCACGTCCGCCGACACACGCACTGACCACCTCGACGAGCCGCTGCACGGGCGCCGCCCGCCCGACAAGGCTGCCCTCCCCTCGGTCGCTCATCGCATCCCTTCCGGTGCTGCGCCCGAAAATCGCCAGATCGAATCTGGCGAGAACCCACGCCGATCTGGCGCCTTCAGGATGACACATCGACAACGGACGGACGACGACATGGCATTCGACCCGGTTCAGCGCAAGACCTCGACTCGCCAGCAGCGGCTTCACGCTTCGAGCGGTCGGAACGAACCGCGCGAGGTCTTGATCGCCGGAGCGACGCGATGAGCGGCCGAGGAGCGTTCCGGGTCGCCGCGGTGCAGGCCACGCCCGCCTATCTCGACCGTGACGGCACACTCGACATCGTCGTCGACAACATCGCCAAGGCCGGCGCGGACGGCGCGAACCTCGTCGTCTTTCCCGAGTCGTTCGTGCCGGGCTATCCCGACTTCGTCTGGCGGACGACGGTGCCCACCAATGGTGACTGGTACGCACGGTTCCAGGAACAGTCCGTCGAGATCGACGGGCCGCACCTCGACAAGGCACGTGCCGCAGCCGAAGCGGCAGGCGTATGGGTTGCCCTCGGGATCACCGAGCGCACCGCTTCGGGCACGCTGTACAACGCCGTCGTCTACATCGACGATCGCGGCGAGATCGCCGGGCTGCACCGCAAGCTGATCCCCACTGCGGCGGAACGGACCGTCTGGGCGAACGGCCAGGGACCGATGCTCACCGTCGTCGACATCGGCGGCGTGAAGGTCGGCTCGCTGATCTGCTGGGAGATGTACATGCCGCTCGCCCGCGCCGCGCTGTACGAAAAGGGCATCGACGTCCTGCTGTCTCCGACGTGGGACAACAGCGACGAGTGGGTGCCAACGCTGCGGCACGTCGCCAAGGAGGGACGCGTGTTCGTCGTCGGCGTCACCGCATGCATCCGTGACAGCGACGTGCCGACCGATCTTCCTCGTGCGGCCGAGATCTACGACGACCCCGACGGCTTCCTGTCCTGCGGCAACACGACCATCGTCGCTCCCGGTGGCGAGGTCCTCGAAGGTCCGCTCGTCGCCCAGGAAGGGACCGTCACGGCAACGCTCGATCTGCATCGAATCGCCGCCGAGCGTCGCTTCTTCGACCCCATCGGCCACTACGCCCGCCCCGATGTCCTCACGCTCGTCGACCACACGAATGGAGACCGACGATGAGCAACGTCCCACCCGTCGGCGCCGGTCCGTTTCAGGCATCTGCCAGACGAGTCAGCGGTGCGTGGAGCATGGCGACGGCGTCGGTCACGTCGCTCGCTACGTTCGTCGGTACGTGAGCATGGCGACGCCGGAATCGAAGCTGCGGTTCGACTCGAGCACGAACTTCACGACGCCGGATGACCCTGCGCCGAACAGCGGCAGGCCTTCGCCGAGGACGACCGGATTCACCTTCAACACCAGCCGGTCCACCTCGTCGCGCAGCACTCCTGCGAGCGCGCTTCCGCCGCACAACCAGATGCCCGCGTCCGACGGCTCGCCCTTCAGCTCGCGCACCACCTCGACCGGGTCACGATCGGTGACCTCGACGTCGCCGCCGACCTGACCGGTCCGGTCTGCGCGGCTGAACACGACCTGTCTCAGGTGGGGATAGGGATCATCCAAGCCGTGCGGAAGCCCGACGGCGAACGTGTTCCACCCCATCAGGACCGTGTCGAAGGTGGCATTGGCCGGCGCGACTCCCATGGCGGCGAGGGCCGGTGCCGGCAAGATCTCCGGGATCTCGCGGGCGAACGCCTCGACGTGATCGCCCTCCAGGGAGAACGCGTCGTAGCCGCCATCAGCGGCGGCGATGTAGCCGTCGAGTGACGTGGCAATGAGGTACGTGAGTTCTCGCATCACGGCTGCCTTTCCTCCCTGGAACGGGATCACTACGTCTGTCGTGGTTGTCAGTGTACGACAGACGTAGTGGTTCGTCTACAGTTCGAGGCGTCGTGCGCAATCCTCAACGTCGTCAACAGCTGCTCGATGCGGCGATCCGCCTGCTCGCCGAAGCCGGAGCGAGAGGTTTGACCTACCGCGCCACCGATGCCCGAGCCGGGGTTGCGATCGGGACCTGCTCGAACTACTTCGCCTCTCGTGACGACCTGGTCGCAGGGGTGTTCGACCGCATCAGCGAGCGCCTTGCGCCCGACCCGGAGACCCTCGACGAGCTCGGCGACCAACCGCCATCCCGAGCACTCTTCGGCCGTTACCTACGTGACATCGTCGAACGCTTGTGCGGCGACCGAGAAGCAACGCTCGCCCTGTTCGAGCTCAGGCTCGAGGCGCCACGCGACGGTGCCATCGCCAGTCAGGTACGCCGATGGCTCCGGACGAACTTCGAGTCGGACGTCGCGTTCAACGACAGCGCCGGCCTACCCGGAGCACGACCGGAGATCGCGCTGTTCCACTATGCGATCGACGGGTTGATCCTCGATCGGCTCACGATGCCGATCGACCCGGACACACCAACCGACTCGATCATCGACGCCTTCGTCGACGGCCTGCTCGGCGATCGGTAGCGCGGCGGTTGTCCTACGCTCGTGCGGTGCATCAGAGCCGCCTGGCCGCCATCGGCATCGACTGTCCATCAGAGGTTCACGACGCAACGCGACGCTTCTGGAGCGGCGCGCTCGGATCGGGTTCGCCGTCGACCGATTCCGACGGCCCGTACACCAGCGTCGGACGAGTCGAGGGTCGGCAGGTTTTCGTGCAGCTGATCGACGGCGACGCCCGAGTGCATCTCGACATCGAAACCGACGACGTCGAGGCGGAGGTGAAGCGGCTCGAAGCGCTCGGAGCAGAGCGTGTTCGACCCGAGCAGACGTGGTGGATCATGCGCGATCCGTCCGGGCAGCCGTTCTGCGTCGTTCCGCCGCAGTCCCCTGACTTCCCCAAGGATGCGATCACCTGGAACGAGTAGCACCACGCTCACTTGCCTTCGCTGCGAGCGGGCAGCCACCCGGGAGCTCGCCGTCCTCCGCCAGGTTGCCATCGTTCATTCGAGTCCGTAGGCGTCCCGTCGTCATCCGACGGAAGAACTCCGCGTCGTCAGTCGAGCGAGCGCTCAGTCCGCCTATCATCCGCCGTCGGCAAGCGAACAGCTCGTCAACCTCGAGGAGCCCGGTTCCCGAACCGGGAAAGGGAGTGTTGTGTTGGCTCGCGTGCATGTGCTCAAGGACCGGTTGCAGAGCAGCCTGTTCTTCGTCCCGATGTTGTTCGTCGTGGGCGGCGTCGCCCTCGGCGAGCTCAGCCTGCGCCTCGACGAGAACGTCGACGGTATCCCGGAGCGACTTACGGCGACGGTCGACAGCGCCCGCAACGTGCTCGCGGTCGTCGCCGGCGCCAACCTTGCGTTCGCCGGCATTGCGTTCTCGGTCAGCTTGCTGCTGATCTCGTTGGCGTCGAGCCAATACTCGCCACGCGTCGTTCACGGCCTGTTCAGAGATCCGTTCAACAAGCGGATCATGGGGATCGTCATCGGCACCTTCACCTACTGCCTCGTGGTGATGCGGGCCGTCAGAGGCCCGCTCGAAGAGAGCGGAACGCCGGTAGTGCCCAGCCTGTCGGCGCTCCTCGCAGTGGTGCTCGGGGTCGTGTCGATCATGTCGATCGTTGCGTTCATCAGCCACAGCGCGCACACGATGGACGTGTCCCGGATCCTTCACGGCGTCACCGAGGACGCGATCGAGCAGATCAAGCGGCGATGGCCAGAGCGGGTCAACGGTGGCGACGAGCCCGCTGATGACGACGGCGTGGCTGACGGCTTCGCGATCACGTTCGACCGTCATGGGTGGGTCCAGCAGATCGATGACAGCTCATTGCTCAGGGCGCTCGCGCCGAACACTCGGATGCGGCTCGATACCGCACCCGGGCGCTATGCGATCTCGAACATCCCGCTCTGCACGATCTCGCCCCGGCCCACAGACGAAGCATCGGTCGAGCGGCAAGTGCGCGCAGCGATCACCGTCGGCGAGACACGGACGATGCAGCAAGACGTGACCTATGGCGTCCGACAACTCGCCGACGTCGCGCTCAAGGCGCTGTCACCCGGGATCAACGATCCGACGACCGCACAAGACGCCCTGTTCCACCTCGGCACGGTCGTGGGCGAACTGCTCGGCCGGCAGCCGCCGTCGCGTACGACGACCGACGAACAACATCGGGCGATCATCCGTCTGCAGGATCCCACCCATGAGGAACTGGTCGGGCTGGCCTTCGACGAAGTCCGGCTCGCAGCGGCGGGTCAACCGACCGTGCTGATCTATCTGCTCGAGATCCTCCACCTGCTGAACGTCTCGTTGTCGGCGAACCCGGCAGCCCACGCAGCGCTCGTCCGCCAAGCCGACCTGGTCCTCGCCGTCGACGAGATCACCGAGATGACGGGTGCAGATCATCAACGCGTCCGCATGGCGCACGCTCGACGCTTCGGATAGCCGCATCCCCGCTCCCATAACCCGCGTCGACGAGCGGACGAGCTCGAATCAGGAGTAGTCGGCCCAGATGGTGCGGCGCTCGCCGTCGACGGTGAGGTGACCCCCGTACGGCAGGATCCATTGCGGTCTGGTGTGGCCGAAGGGTGGACCGACGCAGATCACCGCGTTCGGGTTGTAGCGACCGATCAACTCCATCGCCGTGTCCCGTTGCTCGGCGCGGTGTGCCGCACGTTGCGGTGATGCGAGCGGGCGGTCGAGGCCCGAGGCCGGCGGACGGGCGACGACCACGGCGTCGACGGCGCCGAGCACACCGCGTTCGCCGAGGGAGCGCACGATCCAGCCGAACTCCCGAGCCGGAATGAGTTCCTCACTGGTTTCGAGCAACAGCACTCCGCCGTCGACCACCGACGGGTCGGTGGGGAACCGACCGGCGGTGAGCAGCCACTGGAGCACCTCCGCGCATCCGCCCCACGTGGGTCCTGTCACCGACCGCTCGGGGCCGGCCCACATCCACGGCTCGGTTGATTCGCGGTCGCCGTACTCGACGAGCGCGGCAGGGTCGTCCCACGGCATGCCGGTGTCCTCGGAGTGGCCTGGCTCGGTGATCTCGATCCGTCCGCCGGTGATCAGCGCAGCTCGAAGCGACGCCGCATGGCACGGATCGACGGCTGGTCCGGGACCGAGATGGACCTGGGTCGAGCCACCGTAGAAGCCGGCCACTCCGTGACACCACAGCCAGTTCAAGATGTTGGTGTTGTCGCTGTAGCCGAGGAACGGTTTGGGGTCGGCCCGAACCAGCGCGGGGTCGAGGTGAGGGATCACGGTGATCTGATCCTCGCCACCGACCACCGCGATGACGGCACGGATCTGCGGATCGGCGAACGCGTCGTTGAGGTCTCGGGCGCGTTCGGCGGGGGTCGAGTTGCGCCGGGTCGTCGGGTATTCGACACCGACGAGCCCGGTGAGTTCGGTGAGACGGCGCATCGCCTGTTCGTGAATTGCCGGGTACATCTCCGGCGCAGCGAACGACGGCGAAACGATCGCGACCGAATCACCTGCCCGTGCCTTCGGAGGTGTGACGAGATCGTTGGGCACCGTGCGATACAAGCACGCCGAAGCCGGGCGAGGCTCTGCGATTACGGCGCATATGGCCGCCGGGGTCTGAGTGACGTCCCCGACCGATGACCTATTCGGCAACGAAACCGAACTGCACGTCCTTCTCTGCCCGGCCAGTGCTGCGCTGCTCGGAGGCGAACTTGCGCACCCCATCTTCGAGCCAGACGAGGCCGCTGGCGAGCTCGGCGACCGCCGCCGGCCAGCCGTCGGAGGTGCTCAGCGCGCTGGCACGCTGACGACCGACGCCGAGGACTTCGGCAGCCTCGGCGAGACCGGCCAGCGGCGGGATGGGTGCCGGCGCCGGACTCAGGCTTGGCCGAGATCTCGGCGCAGACGCCCAGGTGGTCCTGTCTCGCAAGGAGACCGCAGACCCCGGCCTTCACCGGACCGCAGTCACCAACGAGCTGCTGCAGCAAGAGACGATGAGCGGGGCGATCAAGATCGCCGGCACCGTCGGACCCATCACGTCACCGCAGATGTCCGTCACTCGATCCTGCACCTCGGCACCAGCGTCAACGCACCAACCGACGGCCGACCCACGCGGGTGAACTGGCTCAACCCGCCAACTCCCCGATGAAGCGCCGCGCGAACTGAGGATCGAAGCCTGGGCATTGCACAGCCGCCAGCCCATCTCCGCCCTGCTCCACGCGACTACTTCTACGAACAAGTCGTTCAGAACCTGCGCCCGTGAGCCACCCGTGCGCCTCGGCTGCCCAAGGAGACCAGCCTCTCCGAGGCAGGCGTCGACGTCACTCCCGGAGCCGACGACGACTACGCCACCATCGGAC
Source organism: uncultured Actinomycetes bacterium (assembly GCA_963754705.1). Lineage (GTDB taxonomy): Bacteria > Actinomycetota > Acidimicrobiia > Acidimicrobiales > Ilumatobacteraceae > JAWKHV01. Next base: position 535,105 of record CAVWGZ010000005.1, read on the forward strand.
CCGACGGCACCCTCGGCGCAGCAGACCGCATGGTCGCCCGCGACCACGGCCCGGAGAACGACGAACCCGAGGCGGAACCGGCGATCACCGACGAAGAACTCGCCTCGTGGCTCCGCCGCGAGGTCGACGACACCTCCGACGATTGCCCGATAGCGGACGTGGCGGACAAAGTCGGACCTGGCATACCGCTCGACTTCATTGTCCTACGCCGAACCAGTGCGCGACAACGCTGCATCTACAGCTTGAATGTGAACTGCATTCACTGCCGACTTAACCGAGGCGATATCCGGCTCGGGAGCATCAAGCTGAAATACTTCAACGCCCATAAGTTTGAAGACCGCGTGAAGGAGCAGCCGCTTTCCGTGAACCGAAACCTGCCGACGACGACCGGACTCCGACTTTTGCAGCCTGCGCAACTCTTGCTCGACCAACCGCGAGACTGCGGCGGCCCGCCAGAGTCGGATACTGGTCGTACTACTATTGAAGAGACGCCGATACGTCGGACCCTGGGTATCCTCCCAGATGCGACCGACTTCTGGATTGACTGAGTGATCGTATGGTTTACATCGGAGTCGGCAATGAACTTTCGTATGTTGCGAGCGAAAAGGATGGCGGGTGAGGGTCCGTGAGCTGACCCCAATCAAAGAGAGCGACGTCAATATCAATGCCAGCACCTTCGACCTCACCACTGACCAGGGCGTGAAGGTCCGCTTGCCGCATCGTGCGCAGGCTTAGGATCTCACCGTCATCGTTCATGGTGCTCAACAAGTCCGAAAAGAGATTGTCTATCCGGTTAGACTGTTCCTGAGCGCCAGTATGCACAAATAGGGCATCGATCGAAAACTTGAGGGTTATCGAGCGCTGCAGTTATCTCCCTGCTTATGGCTCTGACCTTCGCATTGAATCGGTCGAAACGCCAGGTTTACAAGGTCTTTTATGCCCTGCAAGAACTTTTGAATCTCTGCGACAGAGGGCGCGCCGTTGCCATCGCTTCTCCATTTGGACTGAACGAGAAACAGTCGCTCCTGCGTGACGTCGTAGTGAACGAGGTCGATTCCATTGTCATCGGAACCATCGGTAATTCCAAGGCGCACCTCAGAAGCAGACGGGCCGGTAAACGCTACGACCGGAAAGGCAGCGAGGGCACGACTCAGAAGGTTGTCCGTACGTGGCCGTCTAGCCGGGCAGTTCGGCGCTGATCAATAGAGTCACGACGCGTTCAAATATCGCTGGATCGCCTCACGAGCGATGGCAGATGCGGTGCGGTGGTCGTGCTCCGCGCGCTCGTCGAGCTGTGCTCGCGTCTCAGGGTCGAGGCGGACCTGCAACACCGTCGACGGTCCGTTTCCGAGGCGCGGCCTGCCACCGGGCCTCACGCCTCGCGCCGTGATGGCGTCGATGTCGATCTCTCCGAACTCGGCCTCGTCGGCCATCCGTTCGAAGTCCGCCTCGGTCAGCACCTTCCCCGAGGAAAGGCCCACATCACCGGTCACGAGCTTCGCCTTGGCCATCCTCAACCCCTTTCCTTCGGATCTAGAAGCTTCAACAACAGGGGCCGTGCAGTCATCGCATGAAACACGATCACGTCATCTCCACTCTCGGTACCGACGAGTTCGATGACGTTGCCGTGCCGATCTGCGCCGAGGATCAACACCTTCCGCGGGTCGGAAGATTGGAAATCTGCGTCGACGAACAGCGGATGCTCGACTGCATGTTCGATGTCCTCGATGCTCACCTGATGCTTGAGCGCTGAAGGCCTGACATGGACCTCATTGTAGTACAGAACTACTCCCTCTCGGCTGTGGGTTCCGGCTCGCCCCGGACGAGCAGCGAGGCGATCGCACGGGCCAACTCGTGATCAGTCTCGGCGACCTTGCCGCTGTAGTGCCGGGCGGCGACCGACGGGTTGTGTCCAGCTCGGAGCGCGACCTCGGTCACCGAGTAGCCCATCTCCTGGCCGTAGGTCTCCATGAACTTGCGCAGTTGATGGAACGAGAGGTGCGCCAACCTGGCGCGATCACGTAGGCGGCCGAAGAACTGCGAGACCGAGTCCGGCTTCCAGGGCACGGTGCCGTCAGCCGCATCGGAGAACAAGTACGCGTCCGAATCGAGCGCCACCCCGGCGAACGCCGCGTGTTCTTCCGTGTGGGCCAGCTGCGCTCGGATGATCATCACGGTCAGCTCGTCGACGGCGATGGTCCGACGCGCCGGTTCTTCGTCGGGATCTCCTGGATCGGCACGTGCTTCAGCTGCACCACCGATGCCGTCACGTGCAGCCGGCCGCGCTCGAGGTCGAGATCTCGTCCACGCCGCAACGCGCACAGCTCCGCTCGGCGCACACCGGTGGTCGTCGGCGAGGAGAATCGCCCTGGCATACTCGGGCCTGCGCGACAACTCCGCCGCCGTGATCAACGCCCGCACCTCCTCGGGCGTCGGCACCACCGGCGTGACGTTCGGCAGCGATGGCGGCTCGGCCCACTGCACCGGGTTCGAATCCCGCCAAGCCCACCGGCACGCCTGGGTGAACATCGACGAGCGGCACGCATGGACCTGGTAGACGCTGCGCGGCGCCAGCCCGCGGACCTGGTGCGCTCCGTACAGATCGGTCAGCGTCATCGTCGTGACCTTCGTGACCGGCTTGATGCCGAGGGTCGGGCGGATGTTTCGGTCGTAGACCCGTTGGTAACCGTCGATCGTGTTGGGCGACCGGCCCTTGCGGCGAAGCTCGACGATCCACGCCTCGAAGAGATCGTCGAGCAGCGCGCCCGTGCCGGAGTGCCGACCCGAGGACACCTCGGTGACGAGTGCTGCTCGCGCCTTCTTCGCCTCCCGCAGCGTGCCCTGCAGGTCCGGCTCACCTGGCGGTACTTGCCGGTCAGCGGATCTCGCCCCGCCTGCGCCACGAGCTCCCACTTGCCAGGCGAGCGTTCCCGCATCCCCGGCGCCGTCCGCAACTCACGCTGCTTCGGCTCGCTGTCGCTCCGCTCGGCCATGAGACCCAAGGTAGCCACGGGGTGTCACACTCTTGGCGCAGTCTTGGATGGGGAGCCGTCCGGGAGCTTCGGAAGGCTCTTCCGGTCACATATGACCAGCTCATCGATAGTGGGCCGGGTGGGTATCGAACCCACGACCCAGGGATTATGAGTCCCCTGCTCTGACCACTGAGCTACCGGCCCGTGCCGTGCGGACGGACTCGCAGAGTACCGCCCGGCGCCGCCTCGGGGCCGCCCTCCATCGGCTGCTGTCGCCTACCGGCCGAGCGACTGCTCAGATGATGACGAGGTCGAGACTCGGATCGAGTCGGAGCAGATCGTCGGGGTCGGTCGTGACGACTCGTTGACCGGCTCGACGGGAGCACACCACGACATGGGCGTCGACGACGTCTGCGGTTCCGCTGGCGGCAAGGAGACGCCCGACGTGGATCGCGTCGACCCGATCGAGAGCGACGACGTCGGTCGTGGCCTGGCGGATCAACCGCGAGATGCGGGCCTGGCGATCCGGGTGACGAACAACCTGCGCCAGGGCGGTGGCCGGGACCGTCACACGGCTGTTCGTCTCGAGCGCACGGGCGAGCAGCACGACCATTCGCCGGGCGTCGCGATCTGAGCGCGATGAGCCCTCCCGCATCGAGGGTCACGCCAGCCATCAAGCCGCGGTCCGACGGCGGCGCTTCGGAACACCGAGTACCTCATCAGCCCACGCTCGCTCCTCGACCGAGATCGGACCGCCGGTATCGGCCAGCGCCTGTGCGAGCATCGCCCCCCAGCCGGCGGCGTCGTCGAGCGCGACACCAACCGCACGTTGGACGAAACCCGAGACGCTCTCGGCCCGCCCCGTGGCGACCAACGCGCGGATCTGTTCCACTTGCTCGACGTCGAGCGTAATGGTGATCTTCTTCGAGGCCATACCGATCACCATACTCAGAGTGACTCGCACACGACGCTCGACCTCGGGAGAGCGGCCCTTCCGCCACCCCCTGTCGCATCCGACCCTTGACAGCCCGTGCCCCTGAGCGCGACTCGGGGCCGCCCGCCAAGCTGGCGAACGGCCCCGTTCATAGATGGTGTGCGTGGCTCCGAGAGCAGGGCTCGAACCTGCGACCCGCTGATTAACAGTCAGCTGCTCTGCCAGCTGAGCTATCTCGGAAGGCGCGAATGAGGTTAGCGCCTCGCCTCGCCGTCGCGCCCGTCAATCGACCCAGGCCGTGCCGGGACCGCCAGCCGAGCCGGCGGTAACGTTGCCGCCCGATGGGCGACTGGCGCAGGTGGTCGCTCGCCGGTTCGGTGTGGTTGACCCTGGTCGCAGCGTTGGCGGCGATGGCCGGTGGTGCTCCGACAGCACGACCGGCGGGCCGGGCGGACGCGGCGACCGAGTTCGCCGTCGCCCCACCGCTGCCCACGCCGTCCCCAGCCGCGCCGACGACGACCGTCCCGGCCACCACGGTGACGGCGCCCGCGATCACCGCCGCCCCACCCCCACCGCCGGCGACCGTCGGGACGTCCGTCGAAGCCCCGGTCGAACCGCCCGGCGAGGTCGGGATCGAGGTGGCGACGCCGCCGCCGACGATCGATCCAGCCGCGCCCCAGATCGTCGCCCGACCCGTTCCGGTGGCAACGATCCCCCCGCTGACGCTGACCTCGCCGTGGGAATGGGTGACGAGCACCGCTGCCGGCTACGTCTCGACCGAGCTCGGCTGCGCCTCGGGCACCGATGCCGGCGCGCTCGACGCGTTCTTCGCCGAACGCCTCGGACCGCTGCTCGGCGAGGACTACCAGCACGTCTATCCACTCGGCGGCGACCGCTTCCTGTGGATCTTCCAGGACACCTTCGTCGACTACTCCTCGCTGGCCGTCCGGCTCGACGAGGCGTCGTTCGTCCACAACGTCGCCCTCGTCCAGCAGGGTGCCTGCTTCCGCACGCTCCAGCGCGGCTCGATCGCCCGTCCCGGCTCGTTCGAGCAGGGCGAAGGCGAGCATCCGCTGTCCCGGTGGTACTGGCCGATGGGCGGCGAGCTGACCGAGTTCGGGCTGCAGGTGTTCTGGGTCGAGATGGCCAAGGACGGTTACGAGCCAGACCCGGGCGACGGGCTCGGCTGGCACCCCGAACGGACCTGGCTGGCGACCTACGATCCGCTCACCTTCGCCCGGCGAGCGTTCGTCCCGGCGGTGAACCCCGGCGTCACCCCGATCTACGGCTATGCCGTCGCTTCCGACGACGAGTACACCTACCTGTTCGGCAACTCCTTCGAGCAGAACCTCGCCCGCGAGGGCGGCTATCTCGCCGGGCCGCACTCGGCGACGTCGGTCTACCTCGCCCGGGTTCCCCGTGGACGGCTCGACGCCGCACCCGAGTACCGCAGTGGCCGCAGCTGGTCGGCCGATCCGTCGGCGGCGGTCGCGATCTCCCAGCGGTACTGGGTCGAGAACCCGATGCAACCGCGCTACCTCGACGGCGTCTGGGTCTCGGCGGCGAAGGTCGACGGCTACTGGGGTGAGGCGCTGTCGATTGACGTCGCCGGCAACCCGTGGGGGCCGTGGACCAACGTCTCGACCACCGAGCTCGTCCCCCGCGACGGCGACCCGCTGATGAACACCTACCACGCCCACCTGATGCCCTGGCGTGACGGCAACGGCAACCTGGTCGTGGTCGTCTCCCAGAACGCTCGCAACATGGTTCGTGACGCGTTCCCCCATCCCGCCCGCTACCGACCGCGCAGCATCACGGTGAACTGGGCGACACCGCCCCCCGAACGGCCTGCTCCGACGACGACCACGCCGACGACGACCGCACGCCGGTGACGACCACGCCGGCGACCACCGTCGCGGCCCCGACCGACCCTGCGACCGACCCGACGACCGTCTCGCCGCCGACGAGCGCCCACGCCTCGACGACCACCGCGCCGCCGCCGACGACCGTCCCTCCGTCGACGACGGTCGTCCTCGGACCGCCGCCGACCCTCCCGCCGACCACCACGGTCACCGCGACCACGACCACGACCGCACCTCCCACGACGCCTCCCACGACGCAACCACCTCCGGCGTCGAGCACGCCTTGAACCGGCAGCGGGCCGTACGCTCCGCCCCCGTGGGGATCGATCAACATGCCGTCGCCGAACTGCTCACCCGCGCCCGGCGGGAGGTCGAGGAGGGACTGCTCCCCTCGGCGCAGGTGGCGCTCGCCTACAACGGCGAGCTGATCGCCTTCGAGACCTTCGGCGAGGCAACGAACGACACCCGCTACGTCGTGTTCTCGTCGACCAAGCCGATCGTCGCCGGAGCGATCTGGGCATTGATCGGCGACGGCACGCTCGACGTCTCCCGCCGAGTGGCCGAGCTGATTCCGGAGTTCGCCGCCAACGGCAAGCAGGACGTGACCATCGAGCAGGTGCTGCTGCACACCGCCGGGTTCCCGATGGCTCCGCTCAGGCCCGTCAACGGCGACACCAGCGAGGGCAGGCGGGCAGCGTTCGCCCGCTGGCGGCTCGACTGGGAGCCCGGCAGCGAGTTCGAGTACCACCCGACCTCTGCCCACTGGGTGCTCGCCGAACTGATCGAGGTCCTCACCGGCCACGACTTTCGTGACGTCGTCGAGCAACGGGTGACCGCGCCGGCGGGGCTCGGCCGGCTCGTCGGCGACGTCCCCCATCGGGCTGCGACACTCGTGGCCACCGGGGAGCAGGCGACCGCCGAGGAGTTGCTCGCTGCGTTCGGCGTCGCCGAGGTCGACCTGGGCGAGGTCACCACCGACGCGCTGCTCGCGTTCAACGATCCCGCGGTGCAGCGGGTCGGCATCCCCGGCGGTGGCGGGGTGATGCGAGCCGCCGACCTGGCTCTCTACTACCAGACGATCCTCCACGACGACGGGACGATCTGGGATCCGGCGGTGCTCACCGACGCGACCACCAACGTCCGCAACCGGCTCCCCGACCGGCACACCGGGATCCCGGCCAACCGGACGCTCGGCCTGGTCCAGGCCGGCGCTGACGGGGCGAGTCATCTACGCGGGATGGGCCACACGGTGTCGGCGCGAGCGATCGGACACAACGGCGCCGGCGGCCAGATCGCCTGGGGCGATCCGGTCAGCGGCTTGAGCCTCGGCTACTGCACCAACGGGCTGGACCAGCACATCGTGCGCGAAGGGCGGCGGACCACCTCGATCGCCAACCGCGCCGGGCGTTGCGCCGGCTGATCGAACAGCAACCGGCTGCGGCGCGTCGCGCTCAGGCGACCTCCCCGAGCCGGGTCGACTCGACCAACCAGCGCCGGAAGTCCTCGATCAGCAGCGGTGCGGCGTACAGGTACCCCTGGGCGTAGTCGCAGCCGAGGGCACGCAGCATCGACAGCGCAGCGGTGGTCTCGACGCCTTCGGCGACCACTTCCAGCCCGAGGTTGTGACCGAGGTCGACCGTCGAGCGAACGATCACCTCGTCGTCCTCGGAGCCCTCGGTGCCGAGGCCGATGACGAAGCTCTTGTCGATCTTGATCTGCTGCACGGGGAGTCGTCGCAGGTACGCGAGCGACGAGTACCCGGTCCCGTAGTCGTCGACCGACAGCCGTATTCCGAGCGAGTGCAGGCCTTCGAGCACCTCGATCGCCCGATCGGGATCGGTCATCACCCCGCTCTCGGTCACCTCGAGCTGGAGCGCGTCCGGCGGGAGGCCGACGTCGCGCAGCATCGCCGCCACCGTCGCCGGTAGCTCACGGTCGAGCAGGTCGCGCGCCGAGAGGTTGACGGCGACGCTGACCTCGTGCCCATCGAGGCGCAGCGACTTGATCTCGCGCAGCGCGGTGGCGATGACCGAGTCGGTCAACTGGCGGATCAGACCGTCGCGCTCGGCGAGTTCGACGATCTCCGGCGGCGGCACAGGACCGTATTCGCGGGTGCGACCAACGCACCAGCGCCTCGGCGCCGATCGCCCTGCCACTGGCGATGTCGATCTTCGGCTGGAAGCGGACCGTCAGCCCATCGCTGTCGAGCGCACGGCGCAGCGCAGCGGCGAGCACCAGCCGGCGACGGCCGTCGCGGTCCTGCTCGCCACGATGGAGCATCCACGAGCGCCCGTCGCGCTTGGCGTCGGCGGCAGCAGAGGCGGCCCGGCGGAGCACGGTCGAGAACTCCGTCGCACCGTGAGCGGCGCGGGCGATGCCGACCATCGGGATCACCCCGATGCTCAGCCCGGCGTGTTCGAACCCGGGGCGGAGCACGAGCAGGGTGCGCTCCGCCCAGTCGTCGGCGATCGCGTCGTCGGTCACGTCGCCGATCACGACGGCGAACTCGTTCCCGCCGAGCCGGGCGACCCGCGCCCCGTCGCCGGCGAGGTCGACCAGCCGACGGGCGACGCCGAGCAGCAGCTCGTCGCCCACGGCACGTCCGAGGCTCTCGTTGATCTCCTTGAATTCGTCGAGCTCGACGACGATCACCGCCTGATCGTCGGCGATCAGCTGACCGTCGGCGATCGCACGCTCGAGACCGTTGGAGTTGAGCAGCCCGGTGAGCGAGTCCTCGACCGAGAGGGTCTCGAGCTGACGGACCAGCAGGCTGCTCTGGAGGACGACGGCGAGATGGTTGACGACCGCCGAGGCGACGGCGATGTCGTCGCGCTTGAAGCCGCCGCCCAGTCCGAGCCGGTTGGCGGCGATGATCACGCCGATCACCGTGTTGTCGCTGAGGATCGGGGCCACGAGACATCCGTTGATCGGGTGCTGCGTGACTCCGAGCATCGAGCTGATCTCGTCCGCCCGATCGAGGACGCAGACCGAGTCGAGGTCGAGCAGGGCTGCGCTGGCGCCGGTCTCGGAGGGGAGCACCTCGACCTCGCCGCGTCCGTCGTCGGAGAGGGCCAGGCGCAGCGGTGCCGTCGTTCCGTGGCCGGCGAGGCGCAGCTCGACGAACTCGACGTTGAGCAGCCGCTGGATCTCGGTGATCGCCACCGGGAGCACGTCGTCGGGGTCGGAGCGCCCGATCGTGCTGGTGAACTGATACACCGCGTCGAGATGCTCGTAGCGCTTCTGCATCTGGCCGTAGAGGTTCGTCGCCAGCCACAGCCCCCCGATCGGGAGCAGACCGAACGCAGCGATCCACCAGCTGGTCGCTGCGCCGACCGCGACGAGTACGCCGAGGCAGGCATTGAGCAGGTAGAGCAGTTGGGTCTGCGATGCCATCGCCAGCACGTGACGGAACGCGTTGCGCTGGAACATGGTGATCACGAGGGCCATCGCCAGTCCGTTGGTCAGCCCGGCGGCGAACACGGCGACGACGATCAGCGACCAGTAGCGAACCGTGCCCGGCGCACCACCTAACCGCTCGACGATCGTCAGCGCGACGGCCGACTCGAACGCGAACAGGCACAGGTTGACATGCAGCTTGTACGCCGGCAGCCGACGACGGAGCCCGGCCGCTCCCGCACCGAGGAGGCGGGCGCCGATCAGGCTGACCGGGGAGAGGAAGGCGAGGCCGAGGACGAATGGGACCTCGCCGACGGAGAATGCGTACGACTCGCGCCGGATCTGGAAATGACTGAGCCACAGTTCGGTGAGTGCGAACCCGACGAGGACGACGAGGAACGGGACGATCGGTGTCCCGCGGGTCGTCGCCGGGAGCAGAGCGACGATCGCTGCGCTGCCTCCGGCGAGTGCCAGGCCGAACGCGACCGCCAACCGGACAGGGCGCCGAGGCGACCCTGTCCGGTTGGCGTGGTCGGGTTGCTCCGAGGTCACGACCAGCCTGCGCCGGCCCACGACCCACCGGCCCACGAACCGCCGGCCCACGAACCACCAGCCCACGAACCACCAGCCCACGAACCACCAGCCCACGAACCACCAGCCCACGAACCACCAGCCCACGAACCACCAGCCCACGAACCACCAGCCCACGAACCACCAGCCCACGAACCACCAGCCCACGAACCGCCAGCCCACGAACCGCCGCTGGCGATCAGGTTGCTCAGCTTCGACGGCTGGAACGGGCTGTCGAACGCCGTGCGCTCTCCGGTCAGCGGGATCCCGGCGACGACGACGTAGTCGGTGCCGCGAGACAGCTGGAGGAGGCCGAGTCCGGTGGAGGGGAGGTGGAGCTGGAGCGCTGAACAGCGCCAAGGGGGTCGACGCCTTGCTCGCCCCGGCGAGGTCGATCAGACCGTTGCCCTGCCGCGTGGTCGAGACGCCCGGCATCTTGTCAGCGGTCTTCGTCAGCAGCGCCTTGACCTGGTTCGGGGTGAGGTTCGGGCGCTGCTCGAGCAGCAGTGCGACCCCGCCGGAGACCGCCGCAGCGGCCTGTGAGGAACCGCTGCCGAGGAACAGCTGCTCGTTGACGTAACCGGTGACACCGTGTTCGACGTCGGCCCGGGAACCGGGGACCCGCAGGCTGGCGATCGAGCGACCGGGAGCGACGAGGTCGGGGTTGCGCAGGCCGTTGCCGTTGGAGGCGAACGACGGGCTGGTCCAGGCGCCCGTCGCGGTCCGCTCGGCGGCACCGACGGTGATCACGAACGGATCGGAGGCGGGGGTGGCCAGGCCGTAGAGCGCACGTCCGTCGTTGCCGGCGGCGACGACGACCACGATCCCGCTGTTCCACGCCCGCTCGACGGCCCGGGCCAGCGGGTCGACGAGGTACGGCTGCACGCCGCTGGTGCCGAACGAGAGGTTGATCACCCGCACGTTGAGGCCGTTGTCGCGGCGGTGCTCGACGATCCAGTCGAGGGCGGCGATCACCTGCGAGACGTCGACGGCGCCGGTGTTGTCACCGACCTTGACGTTGAGCAGTCGTGCGTCGGGGGCGACACCGAGGAACCGTTCGGGGTCGGCGGTTGCCGACACCGCCCCGGTGCCTTCCTTGCCGGCGATGATCCCGGCCATGTGCGTGCCGTGACCGTGGCCGTCCAGCCAGCTCAACTCGGGAACGGTTCCGTCGAACGAGACGTCGGGGCCGTTGACGACCTTGCCCGCCTGCGACAGCGATGGCACGGGCGAGATGCCGGTGTCGATCACCGCGACGTCGATCCCGCGACCGGTGTAGCCGGCGCTCCACAGCGTCCGCGCCCCGATCGCGGTGGTGACGTTGTACAGCGACCCCTGGGCGGTCGTGGACGAGAATACCGCTGGCTCGGCGGCCGAAGCCACCGCCGTCCCGCCAAGATGAGCAACCGGCACCAACACTGCGGCAAGCAGCGCGAGACGCCGGAACGCACGATGCCGCCGCATCGTTACCTCCCGTTGAAGTGATCTCACCCGGCCGCCAACTCACTGAGGGAGCGCAAACCAGTACGGAGAGTAAACAACGGCCGCGGTACGTCGCGCAACCCTTCGCCCACCGGGTGAGTCGAAAGCGCTACTCAGAGTGTCAATTTGGCCTCAGACGTTCCGTCGATACCGTCCGCCGACCTCGAACAAGGCGTCGCTGATCTCGCCCAGCGAACAGTGTCGGACGACCTCCATCAGCACGCTGAACAGGTTGTTCCCGTCCAACGCAGCGTGACGCAGGCGGTCGAGCGCCGCTGGACGATCGACCACGTGGCGTGAGTGGAACTCACTCAGCCGATCGAGCTGATCGCGCTTCTCGGCGTCGGACGACCGACGAAGTTCGACCTCCGGCGGCTCCGCCGCCCCGTCGGGGGCGCGGAAGGTGTTCACCCCGATCAACGGGAGGGTGCCGTCGTGCTTGCGATGTTCGTAGAGCATCGACTCGTCCTGGATCCGGCCGCGCTGGTAGCCGGTCTCCATCGCCCCGAGCACACCACCTCGTTCCGAGATCCGCTCGAGCTCGGCGAGCACCGCCTCTTCGACCAGGTCGGTCAGCTGTTCGACGGCGAAGCTCCCCTGCAGCGGGTTCTCGTTGGTCGCCATCCCCCACTCACGGTTGATGATCAGCTGGATCGCCAGCGCCCGGCGGACGGATTCGTCGGTCGGGGTCGTCACCGCCTCGTCGTAGGCGTTGGTGTGCAGGCTGTTGCAGTTGTCGTAGATCGCGGACAGCGCCTGGAGCGTGGTGCGGATGTCGTTGAACGCCATCTCCTGCGCATGCAGCGACCGTCCCGAGGTCTGGACGTGGTACTTCAGCTTCTGCGAGCGCTCGTTGGCGCCGTAGCGGTCGCGCATCGCCACCGCCCAGATCCGCCGGGCCACCCGGCCGAGGACGGTGTACTCCGGGTCCATCCCGTTGGAGAAGAAGAACGACAGGTTGGGAGCGAAGTCGTCGACGTCCATCCCTCGGGCCAGATACGCCTCGACGTAGGTGAACCCGTTGGAGAGCGTGAACGCCAGCTGGCTGATCGGGTTCGCGCCGGCCTCGGCGATGTGATAGCCGGAGATCGACACCGAGTAGAAGTTGCGGACCTCGTTGTCGACGAACCACTGCTGGATGTCGGCCATCATCCCGAGGGCGAACTCGGTCGAGAAGATGCAGGTGTTCTGGCCCTGGTCCTCTTTGAGGATGTCGGCCTGGACGGTGCCGCGCACGGTCCGCAGCACCCGGCTGCGGATCTCGGCTGCTTCGTCGTCGCTCGGCGGCCGGCCCTGCTCCTCGACGAACCGGTCGAGCTGCTGGTCGATCGCAGTGTTGAGGAACATCGCCAGGATCGTCGGCGCCGGACCGTTGATCGTCATCGAGACCGAGGTCGCCGGATCGCACAGGTCGAAGCCGTCGTAGAGCGCCTTCATGTCGTCGAGGGTGGCGATCGAGACTCCGGAGGTGCCGACCTTGCCGTAGATGTCAGGGCGCTCGGCGGGGTCGAAGCCGTAGAGGGTGACCGAGTCGAACGCGGTCGACAGGCGATTCGCCGGCTGTCCCTCGGCGAGCAGGTGGAATCGGCGGTTCGTCCGCGACGGACCGCCCTCACCGGCGAACATCCGCGCCGGATCTTCGCCTTCTCGTTTGAACGGGAACACCCCGGCGGTGAAGGGGAACCGGCCGGGAAGGTTCTCGCGATGGAGCCAGCGGACCAGCTCTCCGTGGTCGTCGAACCGGGGAACGGCGACGCGCGGCACGATCGTTCCCGACAGCGACTCCCGGCCCGGTCGTGCGGCGTACTCCTCGACCGTCGCCGGCCAGGCGGCGAGCGCCGACCGGGTCGGCCCATCGAGGTCGGCCTCGGCCAGCTCGGCGGCCCCGTCGAGCGAGGACTCGTCGCCTCCGGCGGCGCGCACCAGGCCCCGCACGTCACCGATCTGCTGCACCGCCCGAGCCGCCGCCGCCGAGCGCTCGCCCGCCTCGTGGTACTCCCGCACGCTCCCGGCGATCTCGGCCAGATAGCGGGTGCGACCGGACGGCACGATCGGGGCGACGCTGGTCGAGGTGCGCACGTCGGCGGGCGCCAGTACGCCGTCGGTGACCCCGAGCCCATGACCGCTGAGCTCGCCCCGCAGGTGCTGGTAGAGCGCAGTGACCCCGTCGTCGTTGAACCGGGAGGCGATCGTGCCGAACACCGGGAGGTCCTCGTGGGCGACGTCGAACCGCTCGTGGTTGCGGGCGAACTGGCGGCACACATCGCGCCAGGCATCAGCAGCGCCGCGACGCTCGAACTTGTTGATCGCGATCGCATCGGCGAAGTCGAGCATGTCGATCTTCTCCAACTGGGTCGCCGCACCGAACTCGGGGGTCATCACGTACAGCGAGCAGTCGGCGAGGTCGACGATCGCCGCGTCGCCCTGCCCGATCCCGGGCGTCTCGAGGATCACCAGGTCGAAGCCGGCGGCGCGATGGACGGCGAGCACGTCGGCGACGTAGTCGGGAACCTCCGCCGTCGCGCCACGGGTGGCCAGCGAACGGAACGAGATCTGCGGTGAGCCGATCGCATTCATCCGGATCCGGTCACCGAGCAGCGCGCCTCCGCCGCGACGGCGGGTCGGGTCGACGGCGATCACTGCGATCCGCAACTTGTCCTGCTGGTCGAGGCGGAAGCGGAGCAGCAGCTCGTCGGTCAACGACGACTTGCCCGACCCTCCGGTGCCGGTGATCCCGAGTACCGGGACGGTCCGTCGGGCTGCCAGCCGGTGGACCTCGGCGAGCAGCTCGGGGGCCAGGCGTCCGTTCTCGACCGCACTGACCAGTCGGGCGAGCTCGCGCGGCGAGCCGCCGAGTGCGCCGTCGAGCGAGGTCACCGGCACCGCGCACGGATCGATGTCGCACTCGGCGATCATCGAGTTGATCATCCCCGCCAGGCCGAGACGCTGGCCGTCCTCGGGCGAGAAGATCCGGGCGACCCCTCGGGAGTGGAGCAGCTCGATCTCCTCGGCGACGATCACGCCCCCGCCGCCGCCGTAGATCTTGACGTGGCCGCACCCCTCTTCGCGCAGACGATCGACCAGGTAGGTGAAGTACTCGACATGTCCGCCCTGGTAGGACGACACGGCGACGCCCTGGACGTCCTCCTCGACCACCGCTGCGACGACTTCGTCGACCGAGCGGTTGTGCCCGAGGTGGATCACCTCCGCCCCTTGCGACTGCAGCAGGCGGCGCATGATGTTGATCGCTGCGTCGTGCCCGTCGAAGAGGCTGGCGGCGGTGACGAAGCGGACGGGGTTGACCGGGACGTGGAGGCTCACCCGTACCACATTACTTGGACATCAAAGTAATTGGTAGTTGGACGTCAAACTATGTTGCGGCAGGTCAACGGGGTTGACGGCCGTTCTCGGCGATACAGTCGCCGCTCGCTATGCCCCAGGCGCCCAAGCTCAGCTTCGACCCGATCGCCGAGGCCCGTGACCATTGGGTCGACCACGGATGGGTCGCCGCCGCCCCGGGGATGGCTGCGCTGACGTCGGTGATGCGGGCGCAACAGATCTTCCTCGCCCGGGTCGAGGCGGAACTCCGCCCGCTCGGGCTGACCTTCGCCCGCTTCGAACTGCTCGTCCTGCTCTCGTTCAGCCGGTCGGGGGCGTTGCCGCTGGGCAAGATCGGGGTCCGCCTCCAGGTCCACGCGGCCTCGGTGACCAACGCCGTCAACCGGTTGGAGGCCGAAGGTCTGGCCGTGCGCGAGCCGCACGACGAGGACGGTCGGGTGACCCTCGCCCGGATCACTCCCGCCGGCCGGCGGATCGTCGCCAAGGCGACCAAGCGTCTCAACCTGGTCTTCGCCGACCTCGGTCTGACCGAGGAGCAGAGCGTCGCCGTGTTCGATCTGCTGTCCCACGTCCGCCGCCACGAGGGCGATTACTGACCTCAGGGATCACCGGCGACGACGGGACCGTCGATCGCCCACCCGTGTTCGGCGAGCTCCGGATCGTCGAGCCGGCGACGGCCGAGGTACCACTCCTGGGCGATCACCGCATGCTCCGGATGCCCGAGGAACACCCCGCCGACGACCTGCCGATCGCGGAGCACGAGCTTGCGGTAGCTGTGCTCACCGGACGGGCGGACGACGGCGACGCGATCGTCGACGCCGGCCTCGATCCGACCGAACGAGACGACGTCGATCCCGACCCCTTTGAGCATCGTCAGTGGCGCTTCGCCGTGGAAGCTCGCCTCGCCGCCGGCGATGTTCGTGGCTGCCGCCTTGGCCTGGGCAACGGCGACCGGCCACAGCCCCCAGACCCGGCCGTCTCGTTCGGCGACGTCGCCGACGGCGAACACCGCTGGGTCGGTGGTCCGCAGCTGCTCGTCGACGACCACACCGCGTGCCACCTCCAGCCCGGCTGCCCGGGCGAGCGCAGTGCTCGGGGTGATCCCGGCAGCGACCAGCAACACGTCGCAGGGGAGCACCCGACCGTCGTCGGCGACGGCGTGCGCGACCTGCCCCTCCCCACCGACCGAGCGGAGCCGGAGCTTCGTCGACACCCGGATTCCCTCCGACTCCAGATAGGCCTCGAGCACGTCCGAGCCGGCAGGGTCGAGGGCACGACGAAGAAGCCGATCGGAGCGCTCGGCGACGACCACCGACAGACCGATGCGATGCAACGCGTGGGCCGCCTCCAACCCGAGCAATCCCCCACCGGCGACGACCGCCGTTCGCCGGGTGAGGCCCTGCACGTGCTGGCGGAGGCGCATCGCATCGGCGGCTTCACGCAGGACGAAGGTGCCGGGCAGTCCGAAACCCTCGATGTCCGGCACGGTGCTCTCGGCGCCGGTCGCCAGCACCAGCCGGTCGTAGGGCAGGAGCTCGCCGGTGCCGAGCCGGACCGTCCTGGCCTCGCGGTCGAACGACGTCACCCGGGTGTTCAGCCAGGAGGTGATCCGGTGCCGATCGGACCAGTCGTCGGGGAGGAGGTAGAGCCCCTGCATCGCCTGGCGACCGTGGATCAGTCGACCGATCGCCATCCGGTTGTAGAGGTGATGGGGTTCCGCCCCGACGATGTCGATCTCGCAGTCGGGATGTGCCCGGCGGAGGAAGTCGGCAACGGTCACACCGGCGACCCCGTGGCCGACGATCACCACCCGCCGGACGCTCGGGTCGGGCGCGAACCGAGGGGCGGAGATGATCGCCGACGCGCTGGTGTCCGGGGTGAGCGAGACGGAGCACGAGCCGTGCGCCCGAGCGACGCAGGCCAGCCGATTGGGCCCGCCGAGGCCGAGCCGCTCGAGCGTGTCGGCCTCCTCCCGGCGGATCGGGGAGAGCTCCCCCATGCCTTCCAGCACGGCGACCGGGTCGGCGCCGCAGACCCCCATCCGGCACCCGGAGGCGATCTCCAACTTCGCTCCCTCGGCCGCCTCGAGCAGCGAGACGCCCACCGCCACCGGCACGGTCGGACCATCGGCGAAGGCGATCTCGATCTCGTCCGCAGCTGGCCCGCCGCCGGCGCGGCGAGCGGCCCCGAGGTCGACCCGGACCGTCACGCCGTCGGCGACCTCGTCGACGAACCGGCGTTGGATCATCCTCGCCCGCCCCAGCCAGACGACTGCGAGGCCGATCGTGATCAGCCGCACGGGCCAGATGGTCCAGCTCCACGACCCGTCGACGGCAGTCGTCAGCGAATCGGCGAACCGCGGCGCGCCGTACCAGTAGAAGGTGGTGAACGCCGCCGCCCCGAACAGCGGAGGGAGCGTGTTCGCCGAGAAGCGCCCGTAGGTGTCGAGCGCGCTGAACAGGGCGACGGATCCGGCGATCCACAGCAGCGTCCGTCCGAAGGTCTCGACGACGGACAGCCGCCCGGCATCGGGAACGAGGAAATAGCCGACGACGAGCCCGGGGAACGCGCCGACGAACAGTCGGCGATGGCCGCGGAAGGCGGGGTCGCCGTCGACCATGTCGGCGACGTAGCTGACCTTCGGGTTGAAGTCGTAGCAGTTCTTGGTGCACCCGACGCATGGCCGACAGTGCGCATTGGCCACACCGACGAACGGCGCCTGGCCGTAGACGCGTTGCACCGGGAGCAACGGACAGATGCTCGAGCACCAACCGCTCTTGCCTTTGAGCAGATAGCCACCAGCCGCCGCAGCGACCACGACGAGGGCGAGAACGGTGGCGGTCGCCGGACCGTTGCGCGTCAGCAGCACCTTGCGCAGCAGCACGATCGAGATGAACAGACTGGTGGCGATGGCGAAGCCGTACTCGCGCAGCCAATCCGGCGGAGCGGCCGAGCGGGACGCGCCGGTGACCCGCGCCGTCTGGTTCGCTGCCGCCAGCGGGCAGACGTTGCGCCACGTCCCGGGGGCGACGAGGAACAGCACCGGCAAGGTCGGCACTCCGATCCCCCAGAAGAGGTTGAGCGTGGTTGCCGGGCGGACGATCAGTCCGACGATCAGCACGAGGTACGTGCCCAGCGCGAGCGAGCGGGCGATCAGCCAGAAGCGGGGCGGCAGCTGCGCCGGCATCTCGAGGTAGTTCGGGAACTGCAGCTCGGGGAGCTGCCCGGCCGACGACCTCGGAGCCATCTCAGCGAGGTCGGGAGGTGGCGACGTCGGTCAGCCGGCGCAACCGCATCGCCAGGATCCGCGAGAGGTCGAGCATGATCCGGTAGGCGAGCTGCGGTCTGCTGCGGGCGAGGATCTCGAAGTCGTCGAACTCGATCCGGAGGAGCTCGCCGTCGGTCTCGGCGATGACCGAGGCGGAGCGCACGCCGCCGTCGATGAAGCTGACCTCGCCGACCACCGATCCGGTGGGGATCGCAGCCAGCCGGCGTTGCCTGCGACCGGTGCCGACGACCGACACCAATCGGCCGTCGAGGACGATCGACAACACCCGGCCGCGCTCGCCTTCGGCGACCAGGATCTCGCCGGCGCGGAAGCGTTCGCGTCGACCCGCGGCGAGCACACGAGCCCAGTCGGCCTCGTCGCAGCCCTGGAGGAACTCGAGGTCGTCCTCGGCCGGCGACTCGTCGGCGTAGCGGAAGAAGATCGAGGTGTCCACGCTGGCTCCTCGTCGCCGGTCGCCTCACTGTAGGCGAATCCCGACCGCCGATGATCAGCGGCTGAGCAGCTCGGCGCGGCCGTGCTTGGCGAACGCAGCCTCGTGGGCGGCACGGGCCGCGTCGTCGAAGGGCCGGTACTCGAGCTCCCTGCCCTGCCGCCACCAGTAGGTGCCCTCCCCCGCCCACCGCTCGAGAGCGAGGGTCCGCTTGAGCACCTTGTTCGTCGCCGTCTGGGGCAGCGCATCGACCACCCGGACGAAGCGCGGCGCCCACTTCGCTCCGAGATCGGCCTGGGCGCCGAGGAACTCGGCGAACCCCGCCGGATCGAAGGTCGCACCGGGTCGGAGGAGCAGCGCCGCGATCACCTCGTCGCCGACGTCGGGCGCAGGTGCGGCATAGACGGCGGTGAGGACGATGTCCGGGTGGCGCATCAGCAATGCCTCGATCGGCCCGGCGGCGAAGTTCTCCCCGTCGACGCGCAGCCAGTCGAGGCTGCGACCGGCGAAGTAGTAGAACCCGTCCTCGTCGGCGTAGGCGAGGTCGCCCGACCAGTACCAGCCGTTGCGCATCCGCTCGGTGTTCGCCTCGTCGTTGCGGTAGTACCCCTCGAACGCCCCGGCGCCGTCGGTGTTGACGATCTCACCGATCGCCTCCTCGGCGTTGAGCAGCACCCCGCCGGCGCCGAACCTCGCCGGCGGGCACTCCTCCATCGTCGTCGAGTGACGGATCGAGACGCCGGGAACCGGCCGCCCGAGCGAATTCGGTGGCGCGTCCGGGGTCCTGCCGACATTGACCCCGCCCTCGGTCGAACCGAACCCGTCGACGACGGTGCAGCCGAACCGCTCGGCGAACTCGACGATGTCACGGTTCCCGCCCTCGTTGCCGAACGCCACCCGCAGCGGGTTGTCGGCGTCGTCCGGCTGTGGCGGGGTGGCGAGGACGTAGGCGAGCGGCTTGCCGACGTAGTTGGCGTAGGTCGCTCCGAACCTGCGCACGTCGGGGAGGAACCCGGACGCGGAGAACTTGCGGGCGAACGCCATCGTCGCCCCGGCGGCGACCGCCGGGCCCCACCCGGCCATCATCGCGTTGGAGTGGAACAGCGGCATCGAGAGGTAGCAGACGTCGTCGCGCCCGAGCCCGAACCGCTCGGCGAGATTGCGCCCCGGACCGGCGATCTTGCGGTGGGTGCAGCGGACCGCCTTCGGCGCACCGCTCGTTCCGGAGGTGAAGATCAACATGAACAGGTCGTCCTCGCCGGGGATCGACGGCTCGGCGATCGGTTCGACGTCGGGGGTACCACTGCCGTCACCGGGGACGACCAGCAGCCGTCCGGCACCGACGTCGATCCCCGCCTCCTCGAGCAAGGGCAGGTGGCGATCCTCGGTGACGATCAGTTGGCAGTCGGTGTGTTCGACGTCGCGGGCGAGCTCGGCACCGCGGCGGGTGGGATTGATCCCGACGACGACAGCGCCGCACAACGCGGCTCCGGCGAGGAGGAACGAGAACTCCGGGACATTGTCGAGCAGCACCCCGACGTGGAACGGCCGGTCGGGGTCACGCCGGGCGCTCATCCACGCCGCCCAGCGGGCGCTGAGCTCGAGATGCTCGGCCCAACTCCAGCTCGAGTCGCCGAACTTCAGCCCGGGACGCTCGTCGCCGGCGAGCGGGAGGAGCATCGAGGTGACGGTCAGCGGGGGGGCGGCGAGCTCGGTCCAGGGGTGCGACACGCGCCCAACGTAGCGAGCACCGGCCGCCCGGCGTCGGGTCAGGCGACCGGCGTCGGGCGGTGGGCGGCGAGCAGCTCGCGCACCTGCGCCCCGCTGAGCTCGTCGTGTTCGACGAGTCCGTCGGCGATGGCGAGCAACGCGTCGATGTGCTCGCTGACGAGGGCGCGTGCGTCGGCCTCGGCGGAGGTGAGGATGGCGTCGACCGCTTCCCGGCTGCGGTCGTCGCCGATCACCTTGGCGACCAGATTGCCCGCCCCGGCGTAGGCCGCAGCGTCGAGCGAGATCCTGCTCCCGCCGGCACCGAAGGAACCGACGAGCTGGGCGGCGATCGTCGTCGCCGTCGCCAGGTCGCCGGCGATACCACTCGACGCCTCGCCGAAGCACAGCTCCTCGGCGACCATCCCCCCGAACGCGACCTGGATCAGCCGGCGGGCCTCGGACGGCGTGCGCAGGTGACGCTCGAACGCCTCGACGTCGCCGTGGGCGACGAGGCCGAGCGACTCCGACCGGCGGAGGATCGAAGCGACCTCGACCTTGCGCCCGAGCAGCTCGGCGAGCACCGCATGACCCGCCTCGTGGGTGGCGATCCGCTGTCGTTCGAGCGGCTCGTAGCCGACCTTCTGGGCGATCCCCAACTCGGTGATCATCTTCGCCTCGAGCACGTCGGTCGGGGGCCATCTCCCGCCGTCCGGCGCGCAGCGCGCAGATCAGTGCCTCGTCGAGCAGCCGCTCGATCTGGACCGGGGTGTACCCGCTCGACAGTTCGCCGACCATCGACGCGGTGACGGTGTCGGCGTGCGACTTGCGACCGAGGTAGTAGGCCGCGATCTGCTCGCGGTCGGTGCGCGCCGGCAGGTCGAAGTGGACCAGGCGGTCGAACCGCCCGGGGCGGAGCAGCGCCGGGTCGAGATCGGCGGCTCGGTTGGTGGCGGCGATGATCAGCACGTTCGCCGGTGGTTGCTGCGGTCGGAGCAGCTGGCGATCGGCGGGCAGATAGCGGTTGGCCCGGTCGACGAAGCGGCCGCGCAGCCGGATCAGGCCGGTGGGGAGGTCGAAGCTCTGCATCTGGACGAGCAGTTCGTTGACCACGCCGGTGATCCCCTCACGCATCGAGCCGGTGTTCATCCCGCTGCGCGCCCCGCCGATCGCGTCGAACTCCTCGATGAACCCGATCGCCCCGCCTTCGGTGGCGGCCAGGGCCCGCAGCTGCTTGAAGAAACTGCGCACCTTGCGGTTGGTCTGGCCGTAGTACATCGACTGGAACTCGCTGGCGGAGACGAACAGGAACGGCACTCCGGCCTCCCCGGCCATCGCCTTGGCGAGGTAGGTCTTGCCCGTGCCGGGGGCCCTTCGAACAGCACCCCTCGGCGCGGCGTTGCCGCCCATCTCCTCGGCGAAGCTGCGGTGGGCGAGGAACAGGTTGAGCGTGTCGATCGCCTCCCGCTTGGTCTGCTCGGCGCCGACCACGTCGTCGAGCCGGATGGAGGTGTCCTCCGGGCGCAGCACGGTGTGCGGCGAGCGACCGGCGCCGAGGAACGGGAGCAGGATCAGCCCCGCCAGCATCACCATCAGCCCGACGGAGAGCAGCAGCTCGGGGTTCTGCTCGAAGTACGGCGGCATCCCCAACTCGATCGGGTTGCCCGCCAGGATCCGCCACCAGACGTAGACCAACCCGCAGGTGAGGACGATCGTCAGCCGCAGCAGGCGACGCTGCCGGGCACGCTCGCGCGTCGCCGAGGCATCGACGTCGGCGCCGCGCACGATCGTTCCGGTCGACAAACGATCGATGTCCATCAGCCGTACCTCCGCCGTAGTGAGAACACGTTCACGGTAGTGCCGACACGCTCCGTGGTCAACGTTCACGTTGAGTGGTACAGGCCCGCCGCAGCAGCGTCGTGTTCTCAAACCGCAGATGATCCGCCAACATGGCGAGATGTCCATTTACGACGCACCGATCAAAACCCTTGCCGGCGAGGAGTCATCGCTGGCCGGATACCGCGGCACGACGACCCTGCTGGTCAACGTCGCCTCCAAGTGCGGGCTGACCCCGCAGTACGCCGGGCTCGAGGCGCTGCAGGCGAAGTACGCCGGGCAGGGGTTCTCCGTCCTCGGGTTCCCCTGCAACCAGTTCGGTGGCCAGGAACCGGGATCGGCCGAGGAGATCGCCACCTTTTGTTCGACCTCGTACGGCGTGAGCTTCCCGATGTTCGAAAAGATCGAGGTCAATGGTGACGGGCAGCACCCGATCTATGCCGATCTGACCCAGGTCGCCGACGCGGAGGGCCACAGCGGCGACATCCGCTGGAACTTCGAGAAGTTCCTCCTCGCCGCCGACGGCACGATCACCCGCTTCAGCCCGATGGTCACCCCCGAGGATCCGCTGCTCGTCACTGCGATCGAAGAGGCGCTGTCGCACTGAGCGTGCGCCGGCACGCCTCAGACCGCGCCCACCGGCGTGTCGGCGACATTCGGTTGGAGGTGCGAGGCGAAGAACTCGAGGATCAGCTCCGCACGCTGGACCCGGTGGACCGGTGAGCCGGCTCGGGAGAGCTCGTGGTCCTCGGCCGGGAACCGGACGAACGAGACCTCCCGCCCGAGCAGTCGGAGGGCGACGAACAACTCCTCGGCCTGCGTGATCGGGCACCGCAGATCGTCTTCGGAGTGGATCAGCAACATCGGCGTGTGGATCTGCTCGACGTAGGTGATCGGCGACATCCGCAGGTACTCCTGGGGGACGCGCAGGTGCGAGTCGCCGAGCTCGGTGTGGAACGTCGCCGCGATGTCGGCGTTCCACTCCTCCGACAGCAGGTTGTTGACCGCCCGCTCGGAGCAGATCGCCCGGAATCGGTCGCCGTGGTGGGCGGCGAGCCACGTCGCCATGTAACCGCCGTAGCTCCCGCCGAGCATCCCGACCCGGGTCGGATCGGCAGCCGGATAGCGGCGGAGCGTCTCGTCCAGTGCGGCGAGCACGTCGGCGGCGTCGACCGAGCCCCACCCGCTGCCGGGATGCGTCGGATGGGTCGGTCCCATGATCGCCTGCCCCCACGACTCCTCCCTGCCGGACGAACCGCGAGGGTTGGAGAGCACGACCAGGAAGCCGGCTGCGGCGAGCAGTTGCGCCTCGTCGAAGTAGCCGTTGCCGTACTGGGTGAACGGACCGCCGTGGACGGCGAGGAGCACCGGCCAGCTACCCGCCGGGTCGAATCCCGAGGGGAGGTAGACCCAGGTGTCGACCTCGACCCCGTCGCTCGACGGGGAGGTGAACCGCTCGGCGGGGATCGGCGAGGTGCGGGCGACGAACCGTTCGTTGAGCGACGTCAGCCGGCGGCGTACGGACCGTCCGTCGAGGTCGAAGGCGAACAGCTCGGCCGGACGATCGGTCGTTGCCGCGGTGTACGCCAGCGTCGGTCCGCCGGCATCGAATCCGCTGACCACCTGTCCGGCCGGGGTGATCGGCTCGGGGGGCTGCTCACCCGTCGGATCGAGCCGGTGCACCCGGGCATCGCCGTGGTCCTCGGCACAGGCGTAGATCGAACCGTCCTGCCACACCGGGGCGCGCACCCCGGCAGTGAGCAGGAACGTCCGATCGAGCGCCCTGCTCACCCACCGCCGCTCCCCGCTGGCGATGTCGATCACACCGACGTGGACGTTCTGCGGATAGACCATCGGGTCGTCGGTGCCGAGGAAGGCGACCAGATCCCCGTCCGGAGCGGCGGCGGCGTGGAGATAGATCCCGGTCTGAGAGGTCAATCCGCGGCGGTGCCCGTCGAGGTCGACGAGGTGGAGATCGATCGCCAGGTCGGTGTCCCAGCTCGGATGACCGCGCCCGCTGACGACCACCCGGGCGGAGTCGGCGAGCCAGGTCGGGCGGTCGAAGGCGAACTCGCCGGGGGTGACGTCGAAGGCGGCTTCGGTGCCGTCGGCGGGGACGACGAAGACGTGCTCCGGCCGGTCGTGGGTCCAGCCGACACCGTTCAACCGGGTGAGGAAGGTCGAGATCCGCCGCGGCGGCCGACGCTTCGGGTCGTCCTGCTCGTAGACCTCGTCCCGTTCGCGGGAGGTGAACGCCAGCCACCGACCGTCCGGCGACCAGGCCAGGCCGGTGATGTCCTCCGGGCGGGTGGCCAGCGTGACCGTCTCCCCCGGTCCGTCGAGGCGGAGCAGATGGAGCGTGGTCTCGCCGTCGGTTCCCGAACGGGACGAGACGAACGCCACCGACCGCCCGTCGGGAGAGATCAGCGGGGTCCGGTCGTTGCGTTCCCCGGCGGTCAACGGGCGGGGGGCGACCGACCCGTCGGCGGTCGCCAGCCACAGCTGCGAGCGGTAGGCGTTGGCCGTCAGATCGACCCTGCGGACGACGACGACGACGTGCATCCCGTCGGCCGCGACGCTCGGTGAGCCTGCGGCGATCAGCGATCCGATCAGTTGTCTGGCGGTCGTCGGCATGCCTGCCGACCGTATCCCTCCGGCCCGACCATCGCGTTCGCCTACCGTGTCGGTGGCGATGGACGACCGGTTGCAGATCGAGGCGCTCGACGATCCCCGTCTCGCCGTGTTCCGCCGGCGCGACCCCGAACTGCGGTCACCACGGGCGATGCCCGACGCCCCGACCGGCTTGTTCGTCGCCGAGGGTGACCTGGTCGCCGAGCGCGCCCTCGACGCCGGCCACCGGCCGTACGCGGTGCTCGCCGACGCCGACCGCCGCCCGGCGGTGCTCGACCGTTTCGCTGACGACGTTCCGGTGCTGCTCGCCGGAGCGCCCGGTGCGCCAGGCGTTGACCGGCTACGGGGTCGTCCTCGATCTCGTCGCCCTGTTCCATCGCCCACCCGAAGGGTCGACGGGCGCAGGCCTCGACCGCGCCCGTCGGGTGGTCGCGCTGGAGCAGGTCGACAACCCGGCCAACCTGGGGGCGATCGTGCGCAGTGCAGTCGCCCTCGGGCTCGACGGTCTGGTGCTCGATCGGACGAGTTCGGATCCGTTCGCCCGACGAGCGGTGCGGGCGGCGATGGGGACGGTGTTCCGCTGTCCGTGGGCGCGGATCGATCCGTTCGCCGCGACACTCGCCGGATGGGCGGCGGCCGGGACACGGGTGCTGGCGATGACACCGGCGCCGGGCGCGAGACCACTGGACGAGGTCGAGCTCGCCGCCGACGAGCGGGCGGTGGTCGTCTTCGGCGCCGAGCGGACCGGTCTCAGCGAGGCGGTGCTCGCCGTCGCCGAACCGGTCCGCATTCCGATTCGTGTCGGCGTCGACTCGCTCAACGTCGCCGCCGCGGCGGCGATCGCCTGCTACTGGCTCGGCTCCTCCGGCTGAGTCCGGCGGGGCTTGGCGGACGAGATCGGCAAACCGGTGTCGTTGCGCAGATGTTCGGCGGCGGGGGTGAAGTACTCGACGAGCATCGTCCGGATCGGCTCCGGCGGGTCGAGCTCGTCGATCGCTGCGCCCATGTGCGCCAGCCAGTGGTCACGCTCCTGCGGACCGATCCGGAAACCCATGTGGCGCATCCGCAGCCGGGGATGGCCGCGCTCGTCGTCGTAGGTCGTCGGGC
The DNA here is from genome assembly GCA_963754705.1 of uncultured Actinomycetes bacterium. GTDB lineage: Bacteria > Actinomycetota > Acidimicrobiia > Acidimicrobiales > Ilumatobacteraceae > JAWKHV01. The sequence continues at coordinate 560,660 of CAVWGZ010000005.1, forward strand.
CGCCCCAGTACTGGGCGAGGAACAGCGTCAGGCGACGCCGGGCCCCCGTCAGATCGTCGACGTCGTACCAGCGCAACAGCACCGGGTCGACGGCGACCTGGTCGTAGAAACGGTTGACGAGACGTTCGAAGAACGGCATCCCACCGGCCGCCTCGTACAGCGTGAGGCGGTCGTCGGGGGCCGGGTCTGACACCCTCGCCAGGCTATCGAGCCCGGCCGAGTCGACGGCGGAGATCCCCGACCTGCACCCGGCAGGCAACGACCTGGGCGGCGACGTCGCGGCGCCCGGCGAGCGGCTGCTTGTCGAAGTCGCGCAACACCTCGGCGATGTCGCCGAGCACTTCCGGAGCGTCGATCCCCTCCAGGTTGTGGCCCAGCGAGGCGTTGGTCCGCACCGAGATCCACGGGTGCCGGTCGGAGACCGCCTGCCGTCCGCGGCGCAAGGTGTAGAGATACTTGCGCGCCAGCTCGGCTCGATCGAACAGGAGCGAGAGGTGCGGACCGCTGGCGTGGAACGGGGCGAGCGCGGCTTTCGTCGCTGCGCGCCCGGCGGCGAGTCCGAACGCGGCGCGGGCGTATCGGCGCACCGAAGTGGTCGGCGCGCTGACCGGCGGGCGCGAGCGGCGCATCGGCAGCGAACAGCTCGACGTTGACCGCCACCGAAGCATCGATCCCGGCGACCGGGGCGGCGTCGATCAACGCTCGTGCGCCGGCGCAGAATCCGACGGCGACGATCGCACCGCTGGTCCGCGCCCGCAGCCACTCGGCGGCGGCGATCACATCCGCGGTGCCGCGCACGTCGTAGGGGAACGTCGGCCGGCCGTCGAGCGGTCCGTCGCTCCATCCGGTGCCGGCGAAATCGAACCGGAGCACGGTCCTGCCGCCGGCGGCCTCACGGCGAGCGAGCTCGAGGAACCACCGGCCGGGCCCGGCGGTGGAGGCGAGCAGCAGCGCGGCCCGTCCGTCGTCCTCGCCGCGGTGGAACACCGCCGCCAGACGCGGCGTCCCGATCTCGACGAACTCCTCGCTGACGTCGTCGGGCTCGGCGGTCGCGCTCCCCGGCGACCGGCACGCTGGAGACGGCCGAGTCCGCCGCGCGATGGCGCGACCGCGCTCCGGTGGTCGAGGATCCAGCCGGCGATCGCCGAGATCGAGGCGATCGGGCTGACGGCGTCGTCGGGGTCGACGTCGATCCAGCCGGAGAGGTCGTCGACCCGTCGGTGATCCAACGCAACCTCGCCGCCGGCGAGCACGTCGAGCAGTGCGGGGTCGCACGGACGGCGATCGTCGTCGATCACCAGCACCCGTTCGACCCGCTCGAACGCGGCCGGGGTCAGGCGCAGCGCGGCGATCGATTCGAGCAGGTCGGTGCTGAACCCGAAGCCGCCGACGTTGAGTTCGTCGCCCTCACCGGCGACGTAGTCGCCGGCGGCGCGCAGCAGGCGCAACTCGCGCACGAGCCGCCTGCCGGAGGTCGTCGGCGACCAGAGGGCGACTCCTCCGACCGGGGTCTCACCGCCCAACAGGTCGGCGTCGAGCAGAGCGGCGCCGAGCCGACAGGCCACCACGATCGGTGACCGGACGCCGAGGGAATGGAGCTCGGCGAGGCCACGACGGACCGAGGCGCGCCAGTGCTCGACGAGATCGACGGTGCGCAGCGAACCGAAGGACTGGTCGGTGCCGGCGAGCTGGAGGACCAACGCGTGGGCACCACCGGCGGCGAGCTGCGCGGCGAGGCTGACCGTGCCGCCCTGCATCAGGTTCGCCTCGTGACCGATGCTGGGGACGATCAGCACACCTGTCGCGGAGGGTCGCGGCGGCGCCCAAGCGGCGACCACCACCGGCCCGTCCGCGGTCTCCAACCAGCGCAGACGGGAGGTCATAGGGCAGTTTGGGCGGCGAGAAGGGTCGCTTCCAACTTGGCGATCGTCGCCAGCGACTCGCGGCGCAGTGCCTCGTCGGGAACCTCGACATCGAGGCTGGCCTCGAGATCGAAGACCAGTTCGACCGCTGCCTGACTGGTCAATCCGGCATCGAACAGGTCGGCGTCGGCACCGAGTCGACCGACGTCGACGCTCAGCCGCCCGACCCGCGTCAGGGCATCTCGGATCTGTGTCTGCAGGTCCATTCCTCCGAAGCCCTCCGTGGTCGTGACGTCGGCACTCCAGATCGGCACAAGATCGTCGAGTTCCAGGGCGCGCCGCCAGCTGGGCGAACGCTGAGAGCACTATCGTACGCGTCTCGTGCCCTTCGTCCAGGAGATCCTCCAGTCCAGCGTTCGACGACCACGCCGGGCGATACCGCGCTCGAGATACCCGCGCTCGACGTCCGCGTGACCTACGGCGAGTTGCTCGACGGCGCCCGCCGTTGGTCGGCGTTGGAGGGGGTCGAGGAGCGAACGGTCGTCGCCTCGCTGTCGAAGTCACTCCCCTACTACGAACTGGCCCTCGGGGCGTTCCTCAACGGCTGGTCGTTCTGCCCGCTCGACGTGTCCAACCCGCTGGACCGGCTGAGCCGGGTGGCGACTCAGCTCGGTGATCCGATCGTCGTCGTCGACGACGACCGCCCGACCGAGGAGCTCGGCGGGTCGTTCGACGTCCGCCGCCCGTCCGATCGCGGCGGCAGGAGCAGTTCGGCAGCCGGCGACATGCCGCGCCGCCGCTACTACATCGCCACCTCCGGCACGACCGGTATGCCGAAGCTGGTCGAGGTCGAGCACGACTCGACCGAGGCCTTCGTCCGCTGGGCGGTGCCGTTCTACGACGTCGGCCCGACGACCCGATGGTCGCAGTTCTCGAGCACCGGCTTCGACCTCAGCATCGTCGACATGCTCGTCGGATGGAGCGCCGGGGCGACGCTGGTGGTCGTCTCGAACGATGGCCGAGCGGGCCCGGTTGCACCGCTTCGCCGTCCAGCACCGCCTGACCCACTGGCACTCGGTGCCGTCGATGATCACCAACCTGGTGCGCGGCGGCGCACTCCCCGATCTGCGGCTCGCCTCGCTGTGCGGCGAACCGTTGCTCCGTTCGGAGGCCAACGCGCTCGCCGCCGCCGCTCCCCAGGCGCGGCTGGTCAACACCTACGGGCCGACCGAGGGCCCCTTGTTCTGCACGTACCACGAGCTGTCGACCGAGGATCTCGCCGACGAACGGCTGGCGACGATGCCACTCGGCGCGCCGATCCCCGGTTATCAGCTGGAGCGGGTCGTCGACGACGGGGGTACTCGGTTGGTGATCCTCGCCGAACGACTCGCCGAGGGGTACCACGGCCTCGAGGACCCGGCGTTCTCGACCGTCGAGCGCGACGGGCGGACGCTGCGCGCGTTCGACACCGGCGACTACGTCGACGAGCGCGCCGGCCAGTTGTGCTTCAGCCATCGTCGCGACGGTCAGGTCAAGCTCGGAGGTGTCCGGCTCGACCTCGGCGAGGTCGCCGATGCGTGCGCGCGGGCCGGCCTCGTCCAACCGGCGGTGCTGTTCCACGACGAGCGGCTGGTGGTGTTCTACGAGGGAGTCGACGAGCGCGCCGTTGCGCTCGACGACTCCACCCGAGAGCCGCTGCTCGCACGGCTGCGTGAGCTGCTGCCGGTCGTCGCTGTGCCGACCGACCTGCGTCATCTCGAGGCGTTACCGCACAACCTCAGCGGGAAGATCGATCGCGGCGCGTTGCGCGCCGTGCTCGCCGGCTGACCCTGTCGACCGCTCAGGCGGCCAGTTCGAGCGAGCCGGGTTCGAACACGCGGACGTCGTCGAGTTCGTCGTGGTGGACGACGAACGGCGTCGAGCCGTCGCAGCGGTCGAGAATCAGGTTGTCGTCGGCGGCAAGGAGCACGAGCGCGGTCGCGATCCCGTCCGAATCGGCGAATTCGATGACGTCGCCGGTCGTGATGCTGAGTGTCGTGTTCATCGCTGGTTACCTCGTGGTGAGCGTTCAGGGAAACGTTCGATGTGTACGACGTCTTGGATTGCTCCGATGTTCCGTCGGATACGCGATTCCGCGCTCCGCCGGCGTGATCTGTGTCACCCCCTGCCGCGAATCGTCCGGTACCCTCGGCCACTCGATGGCCGGTTCGCCCCCTCCCCGAGCGGTACTCCTCGTCCGCCACGGCGAGACCGAATGGTCGGCATCCCGGCGGCACACCGGCCGTACCGACTTGGCGTTGACCGAGGCCGGGGAGATCGAGGCACTCCACGCCGGGACCGTGCTCGATCAGTTGCTCGGCATCTCCGATCCGACGGTCGTCTATTCGTCTCCCCGCCGGCGGGCGTTGCACACCGCCGAACTCGTCCGCGGCCGGGAGCTCGCTGCGCCGCAGATCACCGAGCTACTGGCGGAGTTCGACTACGGCGACTACGAGGGGTTGACCGGCGACCAGATCCGTGCCCACCGGCCCGATTGGGAACTGTGGCGCGACGGCTGCCCGGGCGGCGAGACACCGCAGGAGGTCTTCGCCCGCGCCGCTGCGTTCGTCGAGATGGCCGGACGGGAGGCCGCCGGTGGAATCGTCGTCGCCTTCACCCACGGCCACATGAGCCGGGCGTTGACCGCCGAGTTCCTCGACCTCGGCCCTCCACTGGCGATGGTGCTGCACAACGACACCGCCTCGATCGCCGAGATGCGCAGCCGCGACGGCCTGCTCACCCTCGTCGGCTGGAACGTGCGCCCGCACGCTGCCGTCGCCCGCGCCTGACCCGCCTGACCCGCCGACCTCCCCCGCCCGAAGTTTGGAGGTTGTTGCAGCGCAGCGCAGCAACAACCACCACGCGTCGCGGATCGTCAGAGGTCGGGGTAGCGCAGGCGGAGAGCGGCGGCGTGGGCGGGAAATCCCTCGACGTCGGCGAGGGCGACGATCGAGGGGGCGAGACGGGCGAGTGACCGCTCGTCGGCGCGGGCGACCGCGGTGCGCTTGAGGAACGCCTCGACCGTGATCCCCGACGAGACCCGAGCGAACCCGCTGGTCGGCAGCGACGCCGGGCAGCCGAGGACGAAGTTCGCCGCCGAGAACGGGGTGTGCTGGCCGATCAGGATCTCACCGGCGTGGATCAACCGAGCGAGCACCTCGTCCTCGATCGACGGATCGACGGCGAGCTGGAGGTGCTCGGCGGCGAAGGCGTTGGCAACGTCCGCCGCTTCGGCCAGGTCGCCGACCAGCACGCAGCCGCCGTTGTGGCCGAGCGAGGCGGCAGCGGCGATGGCGAACTGCTCCGGGAGGGCGGCGGCCTGCCGGTCGAGCTCGACGTCGACCGCTGCCGCCAGCGCCGCCGACGGGGTGATCAGCACGGTGCACGAGTCGGTCCCGTGCTCTGCCTCGATCAGCAGATCGGCGGCGAGCCGGACCGGGTCGGCGGAGTCGTCGGCGATGACGATCGATTCGGTCGGCCCGAGGATCATCATCGTCGCCGTTCCCCAGCGCTGCATCTCGACCTGGGCGCAGGTCACCGGCCAGCTGCCCGGCCCGACGATCTTGACCACCTGCGGGATCCGCTCGGTGCCGAATCCGAGCGCGGCGATCCCCGCCGGCCCGTTGGCACGGAACACGCGTCGGATCCCGAGCTCGTCGGCGACGGTCAACACCACGGGGTCGACCGCTCCCCCGCCGCCCGGCTTGGGCGGGACGACGACGGCGATCTCGGGGACCCCGGCGACCGTCGCCGGTCCGGCGAGCTGGGCGAGCACACTCGGATAGCTCGCCTTCCCGCTCGGGCAGAACAGCCCGGCGGAGGCGATCGGGCCGACCCGTTCGCCGACGTGCAGGCCCGGTTCGGATTCGAAGCTCCAGTCACCTCGGCGCCCGAGCAGCTCGATGTTGAACCGGCGGATGTGGTCGATCATCTCCCGGATCGCGGCGAGCAGCGGAGGCGGGACGGCAGCCCTGGCGGCGTCGAACTCGGCGTCGCTGACCGCCAGCCCGTCAGGAGCGACCTCGATCCCGTCGAAACGGGCCAGGGCCCGACAGACCGCTGCGTCGCCGTTCGCTCGCACGTCCTCGATCAGTTCGCCGATCGAGGCCCGCAAGTCCGGGCCGATCCCGTCGTCGAGACCCCGCCGGCACAGCTCGGCCCGTGCCGCCGCGTCCATCTCCGCCCAGCGCAGCGTTCGCAACATCCCCGGCAAGGTAGCGGCGGCGCCCGGCGCTCCGGGCGTCCGTCACGATCCGGGAGTGGCCGGCCGCACCGCCGGCGGCGCATCGCTGGCGAGCGTGACCTCGATCGATCCGTCGCTGCCCAAGGGGCGACGGCGGAGCACGGCGGCGGCGGCGACCACGACCAACGCCGAGACGATCGCGCCGTAGGCCTGCGACCACTCGCCGCCGAAGGTGTCGCCCACCCAGCCGGTGATCGGCCCGCCGATCGGGGTCGACCCGAGGAAGGCGACGGCGGTCAGGGCGAGCAGCCGGCTGCGCATCGTCGGCGGCGCACCGTGCTGGGTGAGGGCGTTGGCGGCAGAGATGAACAGCGCGCCGCCGAAACCCATCGGCACCGACAGCACGTAGCAGACCGCCAGGCTCGGTGCCCAGGAGAGCCCGATCGAGCTGGCGCTGAGGACGACCACCGAGGCGAGGTAGATCCGCAGCGTCGCCGTGCGCGAGGCGAGGAACAGCGAGCCGATCATGCTCCCGACCCCGGTGATCGACAGCAGCACGCCGTACACGCTCTCGCTGCCGAAGCGATCCTCGGTGAGCAGCTTGAACGAGACGTTGTAGTTGAAGGCGAAGGTCGACACGACGGTCATCACGATGAACACCAGCCGCACCCGGCGGTCGGCCCAGACGTAGCGCAAGCCGTCGCGCACCGGCGTGCCGCCCCTCGGGGCGGGGGCGACCGAACGGAGCCGTGTCGGATCCATCGCCACCAGCGCAGCGATCACAGCGACGAAGCTCATCGCGTTGATCGCGAAGCACCAGGCCGTCCCGCTGAACTGGACCAGCCAGGCGGCGAGCGCCGGGCCGAAGATCCTCGAGCCGGTCATCACCGCCGTGTTCAACGACATCGCGTTGGTGATGTGCTGCGGCTCGACCAGTTCGAGCACGAGGCTTCGCCGCGCCGGATTGTCGATCGCCGAGGCGATCCCGAGAACCAGTGACAGGGCGTAGACGGCCGGCAGCGAGGCCCGCCCGGAGAAGTCGAGGGCGGCGAGGGCGACGGCCTGGAGGGTGAGGGCGACCTGGGTGACGATCGTCAGCCGGCGACGGTCGTGCTGGTCGGCGAACGCCCCGGCCCAGGCGCCGATCAGCAGCATCGGGAGGAACTGGAGCATCACTGCGATCCCCAGCGCCCTGCCGGGCCGGTCGGGTTGGAGCCGGGCGACGAGCAGGATCGTCGCCGTCGCCTGGGCCCAGGTGCCGACGTTGGACACGAGCAGCCCGCCGTAGAACAGCCGCCCGTTCCGTTCGCGCAGGGCGAGGAAGGTGTCGGAACGGGCCACAGGACAGAACTATCTGGTCGCGATGAAAGTTCTCACGTTGGAAACGTGGCGCTCGTAGGGTTGCGGCCCGTGGGTGCTCCATTGATCACCGTCGATCGGGTCGACAAGGTGTTCCGCCGCCGTCAGCAGGCGGTCGAGGCGTTGCGCGGGGTCTCGCTCGACATCGCCGACGGCGAGTTCGTCCGCCTGCTCGGACCGAGCGGGTGCGGCAAGAGCACGCTGCTGCGGATCATCGGCGGGCTGCACGAGGCATCCGGCGGGCAGGTCACCGTCGCCGGCGACTCGCCGGCCCGGGCACGATCGCACAAGCAGTTCGGGCTGGTGCCGCAGGCGCCCGCGCTGGTGCCGTGGAAGACCCTGGCGGCGAACGTCCGCTTCCTCGCCGATCTCCATCGCGGGGCGGGGGCACACGCCCCGATGACCGACAGCGAGATCGACGCGCTGCTCGACACGGTCGGGCCTCGCCGGGTTCGCCGGCTCGTACCCGCACGAGCTGTCCGGCGGCATGCAGCAGCGCGCCGTCGCTGGTCCGGGCCTTCGCCCTCGGCGCGCCGATCCTGCTGATGGACGAGCCGTTCGCCGCGCTCGACGAGATCACCCGCGCCGACATGCGCTACCTGCTGCTCGAGCTGTGGGAGCGCACGGGACGACCGTCGTGTTCGTCACCCACCCGTCACCGAGGCGGCGATCCTGTCCGACCGGGTGGTGGTGATGGCCGCCCGGCCGGGCCGGATCGACACCGATCGCGCCAGATCGACCTCCCCCGGCCGCGCACCCCGGAGATGGAGGACGGACCGAGTTCCACGAGCACGTCCGCGCCCTGCGCGCCGATCTGCGCCAGTCGCACGGCCGATGACCGAGACGCTGTCCCCCTCCGACCGTCTGCAATTCGGCGGTCCACCGCCACCGAGTCCTCGCCGGGGCTCGTTCCTGGTCGGCGTCGCGCCGGTGATCGGCGTGGTCGTGTTCCTCGGTCGTCTGGCAGCTCGCGGTGACGCATCTTCGACATCCAGCGATTCGAGCTGCCCGCTCCGTGGGACATCGTGCGTCCACATCGCCGGCGACCCGGCGTTCTACGTCCGCAACGGCCGCACGACGCTGTGGGAGGCGTTCCTCGGCTTCACCATCGCCGATTCCTCGTGCTGGCGATGATCGGCGCCACGCTGATGGCCCACTCACGGTTCATCGAGCGCGCCGTGCTGCCGCTCGCCGTGCTGATCCAGGTCACCCCGATCATCGCCTACGCCCCGGCGATCGTGATCTGGGTCGGCTTCGGTCTCAAGTCCGATCCTGATGATCACCGTCGCTCGTCTGCTTCGTCCCGTTCCTGATCAACGCCGTCGCCGGGTTGCGATCGGTCGATCCGCAACCTGCTCGAGCTGGCCCGCTCGGTCGACGCCAGCCGGCGCGAGGTGTTCTTCCGCGCTGCGGCTGCCGTCGTCGCTTGCCGTACCTGTTCTCCGCCGCGCGGATCGCCGTCGGCCTGGCGCTGATCGGCGCGGTGCTCGGCGAGTTCTTCGCCGGCGTCACCGGTGGGCTCGGCTACGCGATCAAGACCGCCCAGGCCCGCGGGTTCCGCGGCGTCGACCAGCTGTGGGGGAGCATCTTCGTCCTCGCCCTGATCGGGGCGGGTGACGACCCTGCTGCTGACGGCCCTCGAGCGTCTGATCCTGCACTGGCATCGCAGCCAGCGCCGACTGATCCTGTCCCAGCCACACCGTGACCACCAGCCAGTCACCCAGGAGGAGAACCACTGATGAACCAGCGAGCAACCGGCGCCGTTCGGCGCGAACCGGTGCCGTCCTCGCCGCGCTCTCGCCTCGTCGCCGCCGCGTGCGGTCAGCGACGACGACGTCGGCCGACACGACGGCTGCAGCTTCCGCCGAGACCACTGCGGCCGGAGCGGCCGAGACCACCGCCGCAGCAGAGCCACGAGACCACCGAGGCCGCGGCGGACACGACGCTCGTCGACGGGGAGGACACCGACGCCGCGGCGATCGATCCGGAGCGGTGCGCGACGAACGAGGCGGTGGGGACGATCACCTACCTGTCCAGCTTCGACTTCGCCGCCGCGGCGTCGATCGTCGACGTCGTCGTCGCCGAGGACAAGGGCTACTTCGACGAGCTGTGCCTCGACGTCGAGCTGACGCCCGAGCTTCTCGACGTCCAACTACCCGCTCGTCGCCGCCGACCAGGCGCAGTTCTCCTCCGCCGGCAACTACACCGAGATCCTCAACTACACCGGTGACGGGGCCGACGTTCGTCGCCGTCGTCGACTACGGCAAGACGCCGATCGAGGCGCTGATCACGCCCGAGGGCGGGGCGACCGACGCTCGCCGAGCTCGAGGGGGAGACCATCGGCGTCAAGGGCGACATCCCGCCGTCGATCGTGGCGATGCTCGCCAAGGCCGGCCTCGCCCGAGGGACCGATTACGAACGAGGTGCTGCTCGACGGGTTCGATCCCGCCGCCCACCTCGCTACCGGCATCGATGCGCTGCCGGTGTACAAGTCGAACGAGCCGGGCCAGCTCGACGCCGCAGGACGTCGCCTACAACCTGTTCGATCCGGCCGAGGAGGGCATCCCCGGTTCGTTCGGTCTGATCTACACGTCGCAGGACGTTCGCCGAGGAGCAACCCGACGGCGGTCGAGGACTTCGTCCGCGCCGCGCTGAAGGGCATGGAGGACGCGATCGCCGATCCGGACGCCGCGGTCGAGATCTCCGTCGCCGACGATCGACGCCGCCGGCAACCAGAACTTCCTCACCTCGGAGGGCGAGACGTTCCGCTGGGCGCAGGAGTTGGCGACGGTGCGTCGCCGGCACCCCCGACGGCGAGCCGGTCGGACTGATCGATCCGGCGCGCTGTTCGCAGGCCGAGTACGCGGCCTACGTCGAAGCCGGCGTGTGGCCCGACGGTGCGCCGGACGTACGGCTTCTACTTCGACGAAGCCCTCGCCGCCTCGCTGTACGGCGACGACGGCAAGGTCATCTGGCCGGGATGAGCCCGACGTCGGTGATCCGGGCGCAGGTTCAGCGCGGGTTCGGTGGCCCCGAGGTCGTCGTCGATCGAGGACCTCGCCCGAACCCGTGCCTGCCGCCGATGAGGTGGTCGTCGCGGTCCGGGCCGTGCGCGCTGAACCGGCTCGACCTGTTGCAGCGCGAGGCCCCGCTGGTGCGCGGCTTCGCCCTGCCGCACGTCGCCGGGATGGACGTCGCCGGCGTGGTCGTCGCCCGTGGGTCCGGTCTGGCCGACGACGCCGGTCCGGCCGATCGGCGGCCGCCGTGCTGGTCGACCCGGTGAGCACCTGCGGGCGTCTGCGACCGGTGCACACGCGGGCTCGGCGCCGTACTGCGAGCATGCTGCGGACGGTCGGCTCGACTCGCCCGGGCGGATTCGCCGAGCTGGTCGTCGTTCCCGCCGCATCGTGCCTTCGCGATCCCCGTCGGCATGTCGTTCGTCGAGGCGGCGACGCTGCCGGTGGCGGCGATGACCGCCTGGCACGCCCTGTTCCCGGCCGGGCGGCTAGCCGCCGGCGAGACGGTGCTGGTCAACGGTGCCGGATCCGGGGTCTCGATCGCGCGCGATGCAGCTCGCCCGTGCCGCCGGGGCGACGGTGATCGGTACCGCCGGCGGCCCGGCGAAGGTCGCCCGGGCGCTTGGAGATCGGCTACGACGCCTGCGATCGACTACCGCAGCTCGGTTCGTTGACGGCCGACGTCGCCGCGTCTGACCGACGGGCTCGGGGCGTCGATCTGGTGATCGATCACGTCGGCCCGGCGTTGTTCGAGGCGTCGATCGAGTCGCTGGCGCTCGAGCGGGCGGATGGTGTTCTGCGGGACGACCACCGGGACCACCGCGCGAGCTCCCGTTGACCAGCGTCTACTGGTGGGGTCGGCACGCTGCTCGGCGCCGGCGGCTATCAGCGCTCCGAGTTCCCCGAGATGCTGGCGGCGGTCGCGGCGACAGGGGCGGCTGCGGTGATCGACGGGGTCTATCCGTTCGAGGCGATCGGCGAGGCGCAGGCCCGGATGGCCGATGGGGCGTTCTTCGGCAAGCTGGTGATCGAGTTCCCCGGCTGACCGATCCCCGGCCGCACCGCCGATTCGCGCTCCAGCTCGGGAGCGAACACGGCCCGAGCCCGGTCGGAGGGGGTGCGAGCGGCGGGCTGAGCGCGAATCGGCGCTGGGCCCGTGCGCTCAGCCGCCGAGCGAGTCGGTTTGGAACACCTCGGCGCCGTCGACGGTGCCGGTGAAGGACCCCTCGAGCTCGGTCAGCGAGGCGCCGGGCAGCTCGTTGGTGGTGCCGGTCAGGGCGGCGGCGGTGCCGGCCTCGGTCGTGCCCATGCAGCTGACGCTGACGTTGGTCGCATCGTCGGCGACGGTCGCCTCGCAGCTCAGTCCGTCGCCGTCGAGCGGATGGCCGGCGTCGGCGAACTGTTCCTCGCCCTGCTCGGCGGCGAGATTTCGGACGGCGGCCTCGGCGGCGTCGTCGACCGCTTCTCCGGCAGCTTCCCCGACTTCGGTGGCCGCGGTCTCGAGCGCGTTCCCGGCATCTTCGACCGCCTCTTCGACATTCGCCTGATCGTCCGACGAGCAGGCACCGAGCGCGAACGCGGCGACGAGAACCACTGAGGTGAACGCGGAACGGTGATGGCGCATGGCCCACCGCGTACCCGATCCGACGAGCGCCGAGACGGAGAGGCCCGACGGTTCTGGCACACCCCTGGGGCACACTGGCGCGATGGCCTTCGGACAACCAACTGGACCCCCGGCGACTGCGAGGCAGGTGGCGGAGTTGCTCGCCCTGCTGCAGGATGCCGGTCACACCGACTTCCGGGATGCCCGCGGGCCGATGGGTTTCACCCAGCGTCAGGCGGGCGGGAAGTTCACCCGCGACGAAGCCGACGCATTGATCGAGCAGCTGCGCGACGGCGATGAGGTTCCCCCGCCGACCGCTCCCGCCTCGCCGCTGCTCGGCGACGTTCCCACCGAGCTGCTCGCCGCCGAGCTCCAGCGCCGCGGCTGGGTCGTGCTCCAGCCGTAGTCAGTCGTCGAGTTTGAGGGCGGAGATGAACACGTCACCGGGGACCTCGACCCGGCCGATCGCCTTCATCTTCTTCTTGCCCTCTTTCTGCTTCTCGAGCAGCTTGCGCTTGCGGGTGATGTCGCCGCCGTAGCACTTGGCGAGGACGTCCTTGCGCTTCGCCTTGACCGTCTCGCGCGAGATCACCTTGCCGCCGATCGCCGCCTGGATCGGAACGTCGAACATCTGGCGGGGGATCAGTTCCTTGAGCTTCTCGCACATCCGTCGCCCGTACTCGAACGCCTTGTCACGGTGGACGATCGTCGAGAACGCATCGGCGATGATCGAGTTGAGCAGCAGATCGACCTTGACCAGCGCCGAGCGCTGATAGCCGGCGAGCTCGTAGTCGAGGCTGGCGTACCCCTGCGAACGGCTCTTCATCTGGTCGAAGAAGTCGATCACGACCTCGGCCAGCGGCACCAGATAGTGCAGCTCGACCCGTTCCGGCGAGAGGTACTCGAGCTTCTGCAACTCGCCCCGCCGGGTCTGGCAGAGATCCATCAACGTCCCGGTGTACTCCTTCGGGGTGATGATCGAGACCCGGAAGAACGGCTCCTCGATGAACTCGATCGACTGCGGTGAGGGCAGGTCGGCCGGGTTGTCGACGATCTCGAGCTCTCCGTTGGTCTTCGTCACCCGGTACTCGACGCTGGGGGCGGTGGCGATCAGGGCGAGGTTGAACTCGCGCTCGAGCCGCTCCTTGACGATCTCCATGTGCAGCAGCCCGAGGAACCCGCAGCGGAACCCGAATCCGAGCGCCCCGGAGGTCTCCGGCTCATAGGCGATCGAGGCGTCGTTGAGCTTCAACCGTTCGAGCGATTCGCGCAGGTTCTCGAACTCGTCGCCGTCGATCGGGTAGAGCCCGCAGAAGACCATCGGTTTCGGATCGCGGTATCCCTCGAGCGCCCCCGCCGCCGGCCGGGCGTGGATCGTCACCGTTTCACCCGAGCGCGCTTCGCCGACGTTGCGGATCCCGGCGATCAGGTAGCCGACCTCTCCCGGGCCGAGCTCGTCGACCGGGGTCGGCAGCGGCATTCGGGCCCCGACCTCGATCGCCTCGTGCTCCGCCTTGGCCTGCATGAACCGCAGCTTCGAGCCGCTCGACATCCGCCCGTTCATCACCCGCACCGAGGACACCACCCCGCGGTACTGGTCGAACTGCGAGTCGAAGATCAGCGCCTGGAGCGGAGCTTCCGGATCACCCTGCGGTGCCGGGATCCGGTCGATGATCGCGTCGAGCAGCTCGGCGACCCCGTCGCCGGTCTTCGCCGAGATCTTCAAGATGTCCTCGGCGGGGATCCCGAGGACGGTCTCGATCTCCATCGCATAGCGATCGGGATCGGCGGCGGGGAGGTCGATCTTGTTCAGCGCGGCGACGATCTCGAGGTCGTGCTCCAACGCCAGGTAGCAGTTGGCCAGCGTCTGCGCCTCGATCCCCTGCGCGGCATCGACGACGAGCACGACACCTTCGCAAGCAGCCAGCGATCGGCTGACCTCGTAGCCGAAGTCGACGTGACCGGGGGTGTCGATCAGGTGGAGGACATGATCGCGCCAGTGGACACGGACGTTCTGGGCCTTGATCGTGATCCCCCGCTCGCGCTCGAGGTCCATCGAGTCGAGATACTGCGAGCGCATCTCCCGGGCGTCGACCGCTCCGGTCAACTCCAGGATGCGATCCGACAGCGTCGACTTGCCGTGGTCGATGTGGGCGATGATCGAGAAGTTGCGGATGCGCGAGAGGTCCATGGTGGCGTCCGATCGATGCTACCGGTAACCTCTCCAGGCCCCCTGTGAGCGAAAGAAGTACCTGTGGCGAACATCAAGAGCCAGAAGAAGCGGATCCTGACGAACGCCAAGGCTGCCGCGCGCAACAAGGCCGTCAAGTCCGAGCTGAAGACCCGCGTCAAGTCGGCCGTCGCTCATGCGGCGTCGACCGGCGAGCCCGACACCAACTCCGATGAAGTCCGTCTGGCGATCAAGAAGCTGGACAAGGCTGCTGCCAAGGGCATCATCCACAAGAACCAGGCGGCCCGCCGCAAGGCCCGCCTGATGGCCCGGGTCAACGCCGCCGGCTGACCTGGCTGCCGACGTCCGCGTCGGCGCAACGACCGATTCGACTGCTCAACGCCGGCCCGCACGGGCCGGCGTGAGCCGCGCCAGGCGGGCGACGAGGATTTCGATCACCCATTCCGGCTCGAGTGTCGTCGCCCCGCGCAGGTCGAGGTCCGCCTGGGCGAGCTGAGCGATCGCCCTGCCGAGCGACGACGAGCCGAGTCGGTGGTACTGATCGAGCGCCTTCCGCGCCGGGAACCCCTTCAGTCCGAGGATCTCGGCAGCAGCCGATTCGCTGCGTGCCCCCGTTCCGTCGAGCTTCATCAGCCGCAGGTAGTGGCCCTGGAGGATCGACATCACCTGCAGCGGGTGGCGGTCACCGGCGCCCATCATCCGGTGCAACAAGGCGAGCGCCTTGGTCACGTCGCCGCTGTCGATCGCGTCGGTCAGATCCCACGGTGGGACACCCCCGGCGTCGCCGAGGAACGGGGAGAGCTCGTCGACCCCGAGCTTGCGTGTCGAGCCGTAGGTGGAGGCGAGCGTCTCGAGGATCCCGCGCAGCCGGCCGAGATCCTCGCCCAGCCAGTCGCCGAGCATCGTCGCCGCCCGGTGGTCGAGCTGGACGTCGACGGTCGCCAGCTGTTCCTCGATCCACTGGCCACGCTCGGCCTTGCGCGACGGCGCGGCGGTGGCGGTGACGGTCGCCCCGGCGGTCTTCAGCGCCTCGGTCAGCGCCTTCGGTACCCGTCCGGAGCCGTAGGTCAGGACCAGCTCGGTCGTCGGCAACGGGTCGCGCAGATAGGCGGCGAGCACGCCGAGTTCCTCGGCGTTGAACCGGCCGATCCCGCGGCCGACGACGATCCGCCGATCGGTCAGGAACGGCGGCGTCTGGGCAGCGTCGACGAGGGTGCGGATGTCGTAGTCGTCGCCCGACAGATCGTCGACCAGCAGCGTCCGGTCCTCGTCGCCGACCAGCCGGTCGACATGGTCGGTGAGCGCCGCGCCGAGCAGTGACTCGTCGTCGCCGGTGAACATCTGAACGGCCATCGCAGCGGCGAACCTACCGGGCCGACCGCCGCCGGCGAGCGGTCCGGGCGACCGCCAGCACCGCCCCGACGACCGTCAGCTGACAGGCGATCGCCGACGGTGCCGCCCAGCCCGGCTCCAGCCGGGCGCCGAGCCGCCCGACGATCGCGACCCACCGCGTCGCTGCCAGGCTCGGCAGGTGGACGACGCCAGCCAGGGGCGGCACCGCCCCGGCCAGCAGGCCGGCGGGGATCCCCCAGATCATCACGAACCCGGCGACCGGCACCGCCAGCAGATTGGTCAACGGCGCCAGCAACGGTGCCCGGCCGAACACCAGCAGGCTCACCGGGGCCACCCCGAGCTGGGCGGCGAGGGTCACCGCCAGCGGCTCGGCGAGCCAGCGCGGGCCGGGCAGGCGTGACGCGAGCGGCGACGCGACGATCGCCAGACCGGCGGTCGCCCCGACCGACAACCACCAGCCGACGGAGTGGACGAGCAGCGGATCGATCAGCACCAAACCACCGACGGCGAGGGCGAGCAACCTGATCGGGTGGCCCTGCCAGCCGCGCCAGAAGGCGGTGGCGGCGAGCGCAGCCATCGCCGAGGCGCGCAGCACCGACGGCTCGAACCGGGTCAGGGCGGCGAACCAGGCGATCAGCCCGAGGGTCGCCACCCATCGTGGCGCCGGGCGCAACCGGCGGAGCAGTGGTCCAGCGGCGACGATCACGAACGCCACGTTCTGACCGGAGACAGCGGTGAGGTGGGAGAGCCCGGCGGTACGAAATCGTCGATCAGGTCGTCGGGTTGCTCGCGGTCGTCGCCGACGACCAACCCGAGGAACAGCGCCCGCTCCAGCGGGGGCCAGCGGCCGGTGCCGGCGACGAGCAGTCCCCGGATCCGATTGGCGGCGCGGCTGTACGGCGCGCCCGGCCGGTGGTCGCCGACCGTGTCCAGCTCGAGTTCACCGGCCACGTGACGCGGCGCCCACCGCACCCTGTCATCGGCCGCCAGCGCGCCGATCGAGCCGGAGATCCAGACGATCTCACCCGCCGATCGCCGTTCGAGCCGACGTCCGACTCCGCCGTAGGCCCAGGTCACATAGCGTTTGCCGGCGTGGTCGACGACTGCCTCGACGCCGCCGAAGCGTCGGTCGGGATCGTTCCTCAGCGTCACCCAGCCGGAGACGGGGCGCGTCGGTGGCGGCTCCAACCCCGCCCAGGCCCGCGCTGACAGACCGCTGGCGATCACCACCAGCCCGATTCCGGCGATCACCATCCGCCGCCGATGGGCGGCGACGAGCACTCCGATGGCGAGCACCGCCAGCACCGCTCCGCCAACCGGCCGAGCGAGGAAGGCACCGCCACAGATCGCCGCAGCACCCATCGTGACCTGGGCGTCGGCCAGCGGAGGAGGGCCGGCGCGCCCCGTGGGGGTGATCGCGCCGTACAGTTCTGGTGTGGTGCTCGCCGAACCATTGACCCGAGTCGTGCCCGGCGGGCACCTCGAATACCGAGCCCGGTTACGCCGGTTCGGGCCGCTGATGGCGCTCACCGTTCCGGCGGGTTTCCTCGCCGCCGGTGCAGGGTTGCTCAACTGGACCGGGAGCACGATCCGCGGCTTCGGCGGGTTCCTGCTCACCGCCCTCGCCGCCCCGACGATGCTCCTGCTCGGTGTGCCGGTGTCCGGTGGGATGCCGCGCTATGTCCTCGCCGGGGTGACGAGCTTGCTGCTCTGGCTCGGGATCGGCGCCTGGGCGGCATCGCGCGCCACACGCTCGGTCGTCGCCGGGTGGAGCGACTGGTGGCGCGAGTACGCCTGGTTGAGCGTGCCGGTGTGGGTCGGTGCGACCGTCGCCTTCGCCGTCGCCTACAAGGTCGTGCTCTGAGCTGCAACGGAGCTCGGGTGAGCGATCCTGCCGCCTGCCCGCTCATGCGCTGACCAACCCTGCGAGTGCTTCGAGCTTGGCCGGTCCGATGCCACGCACCTCGAGCAGCTCGTCGACCGAGGCGAACGGTCCGTTCGCCTCGCGGTGGGCGACGATCGCCGCTGCCGTCGCCGGGCCGATCCCGGGGAGCCCGTCGAGTTGGTCGGCGGTCGCCCGGTTGAGATCGATCGGCCCGCTCGCCTCCGCCGAGCGTCCGCCGGGCGGGGCACCGGCGGGTAGGGCGGCCCCGCTCGGGACCTCGCCGAGCAGCGGGACGTAGACCCGCTCGCCGTCGACGAGCACCGCGGCGAGCTGGAGTGCAGCGGTGTCGGCGAACGCGGCCGCTCCTCCGGCGGCGGTGAGCAGCTCGTGCGACGCGCGATCCGGCAGGGAGGGTGTAGACGCCGGGGGCAGCCACCGCCCCGGCGGCTTGGGCGACGATCGAACCGCTGGTCGTCGGCGGGGCAACGACCGAGCTCGACGGTGCCGACGGATCGCTGTGCGGCGCAGCACCGGCTGCAGCGACGGAGCTGAACGGGAGGCTCTGCTCGACCGGCGGCGCCGGGCTGCGGACCAACCACCAGCACCCGGCGGCGACGAGGAGGACCGAGCCGGCGCTGGCGAGCAGCCTGCCGACGCCGACGAACTCGATCGCTGAGCTGATTCGTTCACCGGTCGTCGGACGCGGCGCCGGACGGGGGATGTCGACCACGGTGCTTCTCCCGGAGACGTCGACGCTGGCGCGCCGAGTGGGCTCGGACGGGGGAAGTGGTCGAGAGAGTACCGGCGGCCGGACGCGTACCGTTCGTCGTCGACGGCCGATCTCAGCGGTTGGTGAGCCGCTCCGGCTGGTCGATGTCGCGGACGGAGAGCAGCGTCCGGCGGGCGACCCAGTCCGCCTCGACCTCGAACGGGATCCGTAGGTACGCGCCGCGATGACCCCGGCGGCGCAGCCGCCAGCGGAGGTAGGCGCCGACGTATCGGGTGGGGAAGCCGATCACGCCGTAGCGCTTCCACTGCCGGACGTGGACCTGTTCGTGGCGCAGCAGGTACGGCGAGTCCTCGTGTCCTTGACGGACGATGATGATCGGGCCGATCGTGATCCCGTCGGAGCCCGCTGGCACGGGACCACCGGTCCACAGCCAGAACCCCGAGCGGTGTTCGAGTCGCACGCCGAGGAGTGTAGGACGTCGCCGCTGGTCAGCTGCCGGAGCCACGGTCGGCGAGGCTGCGCACGGTGGCGATCGTGTCGGCGTCGGCGGCGGCCTTGTCCGGCCGGTACCCCTTGACCCGGGCGAACCGCAGCGAGACGCCGCCGGCGGCACGCGTCGAGCGCTGCGCGCCGTCGACGGCGATCTCGACCACCAGTTCCGGGCGGAGCAGCATCGTCGAGCCGTCGTCGGAGATCGCCCGTTTCGGGAACTCCTCGGTCTGCCAACGGAGCAGATCGTCGGTCATCCCCTTGAACGTCTTGCCGACCATCACGAACCCGCCGGCCGGGTCGCGAGCGCCGAGGTGGAGGTTGGACAGCCACCCGTGGCGACGTCCATGTCCCCATTCGGCACCGAGGACGACGAGGTCGAGGGTCGACACCGGCTTGACCTTGCGCCACGCGCTGCCCCGCCGGCCGGCCTGGTAGGTCGAGTCGATCTGCTTGACGACGACCCCTTCGTGGCCGGCGGCGAGCGCCTCGTCGAGGATCTCCCCGGCACGGGCGGCCGAGTCGGTCACCTCGCCCGGGATCCGCCACCTACCGGTGATCTCGGCGAGCGTCGCCAGGCGCTGGTCGAGCGGGACGTCGAGCAGGTCGTGACCGTCGTGGTGGAGGACGTCGAAGAAGTAGGGCACGAGCCTCCGCACACCGGGCTCCCGATCACTGGAGAAGCTGCTCATCGTGTCCTGGAACAGTTCGGGTCGACCGGACTCGTCGATCCCGAGCACCTCGCCGTCGAGGACCAGCTTCTCGCTCGGCAGCGCTCTGACGATCTCGACCACACCCGGCAGACGATCGGTGATCTCGTTCAGGTTGCGGGTGTAGATCCGCACCTCGTCGCCCACCCGGTGGGCCTGGATCCGGGCGCCGTCGAGCTTCCACTCGACCGACGAGCGACCACCGGCTGCGATCGCCTCACCGACCGTCGAGCCTGGCGAGGCGAGCATCGGCAGGATCGGGCGGAGCACCTCCAACCCGATCGCCTCCAGCGCGTCGACGCCGTCGACGAGGGCGCGGCGGGCGGTTCCCGGCAGGTCGCCGGCGAGCATCACCGCTCTGCGCAGCACGGCACCAGGAACCTTCGAGGCTCGGATCAGGGCGTCGATCATCACCCCCTCGAGTGCACCCTGGCGGAGCTCACCGCCGAGCAGTCCCCACAGCAGGCGGGCTTCGTCCTCGGTCGCGCGATCGAACAATTGACCGAGGAGGGCGTCGCGGGAGGCCTGTGAGCCGGGCCCGGTGGTCGCCGACAGTCGGGCGAAGGTGGCGTCGACCTCGCCGACGGTCAAGGTCGGCGCGGTACCCGCGGGGTCCGACCGGCGAGCGAGGTCCAGCCGACACCGAACCGTCCCTGGCGGGTGGTCCCGACGAGAAAGGCGACCGCCGGCTCGATCTCCTCGGCGGGGAGGGCGGCGAGCAGGGCGGCGAGCAGGGTCGCCTTTTCGCTCCGCTTCGACGTGGAGGCGACCGCAGCGGAGGTGGCGGCGAGTTCGGCGAACAGCACGGTGCCTAGTCTGGCCGGATGCCCGATCGTGACCAGCTGCTCCGCCGGACCTTCGAGCTCGCCGCCGAGGCACGCGAGGCGGGCGATCACCCCTTCGGCGCGCTGCTCGCGGTCGACGGCGAGAACGTCGCCGAGGCGGTCAACCGGACCAGCTCCGATCGGAATCTGACGGCGCACGCCGAGATTGCGCTCGTCTGGCAGCTCGAGCAGCAGGGACAGCTCGGCCTGCTCGACGGTGGCACCGTCTACGCCTCGGCCGAGCCGTGCCCGATGTGTGTCGGCGCGATGTTCTGGGCCGGCGTGCGGCGGGTCGTCTACGGACTCTCGGCGATGCGCCTGCAGCAGCTCGCCGCCGACAACGAGATGGTCGGTTTCTTCCTCACCGCACCCGACCTCGGCCGGGCGGCGAATCCACCGATGACGATCGACGGGCCCCACCTCGAGGACGAAGCGATCGAGGCCCATCTCGGGTTCTGGGAGCGGTGACGGGCGCCGCCGACGGTTGACACGTCGGGCGGGCCGTGAGACGGTCGAGGCAGCACGCTCCCCCTGGAGCGACTGGGGGTGGTACATGGCCTCGATCACGGCTCCGATGGAGGCGTTGCTCGGCAGCGACGCCGTTGCCCACGTCTGGACCAGACATCCAGACGGCTCACCGCAGGTCTCGGTCGTCTGGGTCATCGCCCAGGGCGACGAGATCCTGTTCGGCACGGATGCCAACAGTTACAAGGCGCGCAACCTGCGCCGAGATCCGAGCGTCGTGATCTCGATCGAGGACAGCGAACGCAACGAGCGTGGCTATCAGCGGCACCTCGTCGTGCGCGGTCGGGCGAGGATCGAGGAAGGCCCCGATCCGCAGCTGATGGACCGCCTCGCCCGCAAGTACACCGGGCTGTCCCGCCACCCACTGGCGATCCGCGACGCGTCGACCAGCGTGGTCGTGCGGGTCAGCGTCGAGCGGATCTCCGGCATCGGTCCGTGGATCGACGGCGAGGTGCTCCTGCGCGCCTGAAGGTTCCGCACGCGCCGATGGCCGCCGGCGTTGGGTCCGGCGGCCATCGGCGCGTCAGCGGTCAGCTGCAGCCGCTGGTGGAACCGCAGCTCGGGCAGGCGTGGCAGGCGCCGGCGCGCTGCATCTGGACACCGCACTGCATGCACATCGGAGCGTCCGACTTGTACACCGGCCGGGTCGTGCCGGCAGACGGGGTGTGGTCCGACTTCGGCGCGGTCGGCGCCGTACCGAGCTCCATCTGACGCCTGAACTCATTGACCGACGGAACGCTCTTCGGGTCGGCGACGACCTCGGTGCCCATCGAGTTCTCGATCATCGATTCCTCGACCCCGGGCAGGGTCGGCTGGAGCCGTTCGTCGACGGAGAAGATCCCGAGCTCGGCACGCTCGTCGTAGGTCAGGTACTCGAGCGCCAGGCGGCGGAACAGGTAGTCCATGATCGACGAGGCGAAGCGGATGTCCGGGTCGTCGGTCATCCCCGCCGGCTCGAACCGCATGTTGACGAACGCCTCGACGAACGCCCGCATCGGCACGCCGTACTGCAAGCCGTAGGAGATGCTCTTGGCGAACGCATCCATGATCCCCGAGAGGGTCGAGCCCTGCTTGGACACGGTGAGGAAGATCTCGCCCGGTCGGCCGTCCTCGTACTCGCCGACGTTGGCGAAGCCCTTGCAGTCAGCGACGCGGAACTCGAAGGTACGGCTCAGACGGCGGCGGGGCAGCTTTTGGCGGACCGGGGCGTGGACCAGCTTCTCGACGATCCGCTCGATCACCTGGGTCGCCGGCAGCTCGGAATCGGGCACGTCGCCCTTCTTGGCGGTGGACAGCGGCTGAGCGACCTTGCAGTTGTCGCGGTAGATCGCCACCGCCTTCAGGCCGAGCTGCCACGACAGCAGGTGGAGCTGCTCGACCTCCTCGATCGTCGCCTCCTCCGGCATGTTCACGGTCTTCGAGATCGCCCCCGAGATGAACGGCTGGACCGCACCCATCATCCGTACGTGGCCCTCGTGGTGGATCACGTTGTCGCCCATCGAACAGGCGAACACGGGCAGGTGTTCGGCCGTCAGGTGCGGCGCCCCGAGCACGGACTTCTCGGTGTCGATGTAGGCGATGATCTCGTCGATCTGGCTGGCGTGGTAGCCGAGCTTGCGCAGCGCACGAGGGATCGTCTGGTTGACGATCGACATCGTCCCACCGCCGACGAGCTTCTTCAGCTTGACCAGCCCGAGGTCGGGCTCGATGCCGGTGGTGTCGCAGTCCATCATCAGCCCGATCGTCCCGGTCGGGGCGAGCACGGACGCCTGCGAGTTGCGCACGCCGAACTCTTCGCCGTCGCGCACCGCCGCGTCCCACGAGTCCTGGGCGGCGCTGAGCAGCGCAGCCGGGACCGCCGAGGGATCGATCTGCTGTGAGGCGTCGCGATGCATCCGGAGCACCCGCAGCATGTGCTCCTCGTTCTCGGCGAATCCGGCGAACGGGCCCATCCGGCTGGCAGTGCGGGCGCTGGTGGCGTAGGCGTGGCCGGTCATCAGCGCGGTGATCCCCGCCGCCCAACTGCGACCCTCGGTCGAGTCGTAGGGCAGGCCGAGGGCCATCAGCATCGCGCCGAGGTTGGCGTAGCCGATCCCCAGCTGACGGAACTGACGGCTCGTCTCACCGATCGACGCGGTCGGGTAGTCGGCCTTGCCGACCAGGATCTCCTGGGCGGTGAAGATCACCTCGACCGTGTGACGGAAGCCGTCGATGTCGAACTCGCCGTTCTCGTCGAGGTACTTGAGCAGGTTGATCGAGGCCAGGTTGCAGGCCGAGTTGTCGAGGTGCATGTATTCGCTGCACGGGTTCGAGCCGTTGATCCGGCCCGTCGCGTGGGCGGTGTGCCATCTGTTGATCGTGGTGTCGAACTGCAACCCGGGATCCGCACACTCCCACGAGGCGGTGGCGATCTCGCGCCACAGGTCGCGGGCACGGACGGTGGCGATCTCCTCGCCGGTGAGCACTGCGGTCAGCGCCCAGTCGGCGTCGTCGAGCACCGCCTGCATGAAGTCGTCCGAGATACGGACCGAGTTGTTGGCGTTCTGGTACTGGATCGAGAACGAGTCCGAGCCGTCGAGGTCCATGTCGAACCCGGCGTCGCGCAGAACGCGTGCCTTGCGCTCCTCGCGTGCCTTGCACCAGACGAACTCCTGCACGTCGGGGTGATCGACGTCGAGGATGACCATCTTCGCCGCCCGGCGAGTCTTGCCACCGGACTTGATCGTCCCCGCCGAGGAGTCAGCCCCGCGCATGAAGCTGACCGGTCCGGAGGCGGTACCGCCACCCTGGAGCAGCTCTTTCGAGGAGCGGATCCGGGACAGGTTGACACCTGCGCCCGAACCACCTTTGAAGATCACGCCCTCTTCCCGGTACCAGTTGAGGATCGAATCCATCGTGTCGTCGACCGAGAGGATGAAGCAGGCGCTGGCCTGCTGGGGCACGCCGGCGACGCCGATGTTGAACCACACCGGGCTGTTGAAGGCGGCCCGCTGGGTGACGAGGATCGCCTTCAACTCGTTGCGGAAGGTGTCCGCTTCCGACTCGTCGACGAAGTAGCCGCCGCTGGCGCCCCAGTCGGTGATCGTGTCGGCAACGCGGTCGATGACCTGGCGCAACGACGACTCACGCTGCGTGGTGCCGAGCGTGCCACGGAAGTACTTCTGGGCGACGATGTTGGTCGCATTGAGCGACCAGCCGACGGGGAATTCCACATCCCGCTGCTCGAACGCGACCGTGCCGTCCTTCCAGTTGCTGATCCGTGCATCCCGCCGCTCCCAGACGACCTGGTCGTAGGGGTGCACCCCGGGCGCGGTGAAGAAGCGATTGATCCCGATGGCCAGGCGCTCAGGTGCAAGCGACATGTTCGACTCCTTCGATCGTCGGCCTGGACGTCGTTCCCGGCCGCCTCGTGTGGACACAAGATGTGGTGTTCCGGTCCGCGACCCCCGCCGAGGACCCCAACCCGTAGTGAAGATTACAGCACTGTAGTTACGAACGTGTCAACGCGCCCGGACGAAATACCGCCCCGGGTGGCCGCCGCCGACGGCCACCCGGAAGGTCGTGATCACGGTGCGAGGTGCAGGTCCAGGGCCACTCCTGCCCCAACGTTGGCACCCAAAGACAGGTGGATGCTCGCATCCATCCGCAGGCCCCACACCGTGATCCGCTGACGGGGACCGACGTTATGGGGAGCACCCTGTGGGGATCGAGAGGACAAAGATGTGAATTGTCCTGTGGATTCTCGAGCGTCGTCCACACGCTGTGGACGCTGCGTCGGAAATCTCACCCTCTGTGCTCGATCAATGCCCCGATTTCCCGATCACCACGCTCGGCGCAGCGGGCAAGTGCACAAGAGGGCCGGATGGCCTATCTCTTAGCGGTCACACGAACGGGGAGCGCGGTCAATGCGGAGGTTCCGGACAGCGGATCGAGAAGTCCCAGGTCAGCGAGCAGATTCGAATTCACACCAGGCGAGACACCGGCGACGGAGAGCCGGGCGCCTGCCGCATCGTGCCCCCAGCCGTGGGGGAGGCTGACCACCCCTCGACGGAGCGAGCCGGTCAGCTCGGCGGCGACCGTGACCGATCCGCCGCTCGGCGAAGTGACCTCGACCTCGCCGCCCTCGGCGACCCCCCGAGCTGCCGCATCGTCGGGATGGATCAGCAGGGTGCAGCGCGGCTTGCCGCGCTGGAGCACGGCCAGGTTGTGCATCCATGAGTTGTTCGAGCGCAGGTCGCGCCGCCCGATCAACAACAGCTCGTCGGGCGCCGGCGCCGTGTCGATCGTCGCCGCCAGCCGCTCGAGATCGGCGATCAGCGGCTCGGCGGCGAGTTCGATCGTGCCGCTGGTGGTGCGGAGCACCTCCGGGATCCGCTCGACCAGCGGTCCGAGGTCGACACCGTGGGGCGACTCGAGCAGGGCGTCGAGCGTCAGCCGGTACGGACCGCTGCGCAGACGGAGATCGAGCAGCCGCTCGGGGCCGCATCGACCACCAGCGCTGACCGCGCCGAGCAGCTCTTCGGCGGAGGCGCCGTGGACCGGCGACGACGGGTCGGCGACTGCGCCGGCGGCGGCCTCGGCGGCCAGGCGGTCGTCCAGCTCGGCGACGTCGGTCTCCGGGCTCCGGCCCTCGGCGAGCAGGGCGAGTTTGGCCAACAGCTCCCACTCGTCGGGATGGTCCTGGTCGCGTTCGAGCACCGCCGGCGAGTAGTGGGCGACGTCGCGGATCGCGAACTGGAGCAGGGCGAGGTCGTAGTGGCTGCGTTCGAGCGGCGATGGCGGCGGGAGGATCACGTCGGCATGGCGGGTTGTCTCGTTGAGGTAGATGTCGACGGCGACCATGAACTCGAGATCAGCGAGCGCCTCGTCGAGCACGCCTGCGGGATTCGGCGTCGACAGCACGGGGTTGCCGGCGATCGTCACCAGGGCCCGGATCCGTCCGTCGCCAGGGGTCGTGATCTCCTCGGCGAGGGCCGCAACGGGGTATTCGCCGCAGGCCTCCGGCAGCCCACGGACCCTCGTCGTGCCGCGCCCGGTGCGAAACCCGTGGCCGCGTCCCGGCCGGCCGGCGGTGTTGGCGCTCCCCGCCGCGGGCCGGGGGAACATCGCCCCGCCCGCCCGATCGAGATTGCCGGTGAGCACGTTGACGACGTCGACCAGCCACGAGGCAGTCGTCCCGAACTCGGTGGTGCAGGTACCGATCCGGCCGTACACCGCAGCCGTGGGTGCCGCCGCCAGCTCGCGGGCGAGGCGACGGATGGTCGCTGCGTCGACCCCGCAGGCGGCGGCGACCCGGTCGGCGCTGAACGGAGCGAGCGCGGCGGAAACCTCTGCCCGTCCGGAGAGGTGGGCACCGATCCGCGCTCCGGGATCGTCGAGCCCCTCCTCGATCAGCGTCCGGGCGATCGCGGCGAGCAGCAGGGCGTCGGTCCCCGGCCGGACAGGGACCCACTCGTCGGCCGACTCGGCGGTGCGCGTCCGACGCGGGTCGACGACGACGAGCTTGCCGCCGCGGGCGCGCAGGGCTTCCAGCCGGCCGGGGAAATCGGGCGCGGTGCACAGGCTCCCGTTGGAGACGTACGGGTTGGCCCCGAGCATCAGCAGAAAGTCGGTGCGGTCGAGATCGGGCACGGCGACGGTCGCCGACGACCCGTACAGATATCCGGAGGCCACCTGCTTCGGCATCTGGTCGACGGTCGACGCGCTGAACACGTTGTGCGTGCGCAAGGCGCGGATCAGCGGTCGGAGGAACGTCAGCACCCCGAGGCTGTGCACACTCGGGTTGCCGATGTACACGGCGAAGCCCTGACCGCCGTGGCGCTGGCGCACGCCGTGCAGCCCGGCGGCGACGACCTCCCACGCCTCGTCCCACTCGACCTCGACGTGGACCCCGTCGCGGCGCACGAGTGGACGGCGGAGGCGGTCGGGGTCGGTGTGCAACTGGCGGAGCGTCGAGCCTTTCGGGCAGATGAAGCCGCGGCTGAACACATCCGCTCGGTCGCCTCGGATGTGGGTCACCTGATCGGCTTCGACGGTCAGTTCGAGCCCGCAGCCGGCCTCGCACAGCGGGCAGGTCCGGAACACCGTCCGAGTCCGCGCCGACGATCGCTGCTTCGTTGCCGCCCGGTCATCGACGCTCGTCATCCCAGCCCCCTCGGCAATCATCTCCGCCCATCTTGCCCGAGTCCTGCGAAGCTGGGCGCGTGCGCCGCCTGCATCCCTCCCCCGCCGAGAACGTGCCGGCGTTCGCCGCTTGCGCCGATCCGCACCGCCGCCGCCATCCCGACGGGAGTCCGTGGGTCGAGCTGTGCATGGTCGCCTCGATCGACGGCGCAACCGCGATCGAAGGACGCTCCGGTGGCCTCGGTTCGGCGACCGACACCGAGATCCTGCTCGGGTTGCGAGCGCAGGCCGACGTCGTCCTGGTCGGTGCGACGACCGTGCGCGCCGAACGCTACGGCGTGCCGCGCAAGGCGGGCCTGAGGATCGGGGTGGTCACCACCAGCGGCGACGGGCTCGACTTCTCCGTGCCGCTGTTCGCCGGCGGCCACGGCTTCCTGATCACCACTGAACAGGCGCCCGAGCTCCCGGTCGACACCATCCGGGCGGGCACCGATCGGGTCGACTTCGCCGCTGCTCTGGCGCAGCTCGACGTCAGCATCGTCCACGCCGAGGGCGGACCGAAGCTCAACGGTTCGCTGCTCGAAGCCGGCCTGGTCGACGAGGTCAACCTGACCCTCTCACCGGCACTCGTCGGGGGCGCTTCGCCTCGGATCACCGACGGAGCCTCGGGGAAGCTCCGGGCGATGCGCCTGACCCAGGTGATGGAGGACGAGGGCTTCCTGTTCTGTCGGTACGTGCGGGCGTGAGCGGCGTTCAGTCGCCGGCGGTCCCGAGTTTCTCCAACAGGGTCAGCTCGCGACGGAAATCGGCGACGTCGTCGAACGCCTTGTAGACACTGGCGAAGCGGAGGTAGGCGACCTCGTCGAGCCGGCGGAGCCGATCGAGCACGCAGAGCCCGATGTCGTTGCTCGGTACCTCTGGCCCGCGCAGCCGAAAATGCTCCTCGACCGCCTCGGCGAGCGACTCGACCTGTTCGGAGGCCACCGGCCGGCCCTTCACTGCCGCGAGCACGCCGCGAACGATCTTCGCTCGATCGAACGGCTCACGCCGGCCGTTCGACTTGGCGACGAACAGCGCGACCTCCTCCATCCGCTCGAAGGTGGTGAACCGAAAACGACAGACCGGACACTGCCGGCGGCGCCGGATCGAAGCGCCTTCCTCGGCGACGCGCGAGTCGACGACCTTCGTGTCGTCGGCGTGGCAGGAGGGACAGTGCACCGCCCGGAAGGATATCCGCACCCGACGCGCACCCGATGGCTGCGTGATCACTCAGCGCGGCGGATGACCACCGCTGGGCTCAGTCGGGTAGCAGCAGGCGCTGCCCCGCATCGAGCCCGGTACCGCCGTTGAGCGCGATCAACGAGTCGACCACGTCGGCGACATCGCCGTTCGCTCCCACCAGCCGTTGGCCGATCGACCACAAGGTGTCGCCGGGTTGGACGACATAGACAGCGGGGGCGGCCGCGGCGGCTGCCGGCGCTGCGCCGGCAGCCGGAGCTCGCCCGGGGGCCGAGGCAGGGTGGCCCCCGGGCGAACTCGGCACGGCGCGAACCAGCAGGCCCGCGCAGGTCAGCAGCATCAGCAGGGCGACGAGCACCACCAGCCGACGGCGGAGGTACACCTGGCGCGGCGGGCGCCCGACGGCTGCCGAACGGAGCGGGCGGAGGGTCTGCAGATCGATCATCACCGTGGTCACCGTTCGGCCTCCTCGCTGGTGGTGGTGCGGACCCCGGGGTGGGCCGCTCGAACGAACGTTCGTAGACTCTCACGAACAATTGTTCGAGTGCAAGCAGAATCTCGAACGACTGTTTGTCGAACAGATGTTTGACCTGTGCATTCGGTCGCACTAGCGTTCGACCCATGCGTGCACCCATGGGCGAGCCGCCCCTCACCGACCGCCAGCGCGAGATCCTCGAGTTCATCGAGCTGCTGATGCGCGATCGCGGGTATCCCCCCTCGGTGCGTGAGATCGGCGAGGCCGTCGGGCTGACCTCACCGTCGACGGTGCACAGCCACCTGCGGACCCTCGAGCGATTCGGCTACCTGCGGCGGGACCCGACCAAGCCGCGGGCGGTCGAGATGCGCTACGACACCAATTCGGGGGCCCGCGTCGATCGACGACCGGTGCGCAACGTGCCCCTCGTCGGCGATGTCGCCGCCGGGACGGACACCATCGCCGAGCAGAACGTCGAGGAGCTGCACCCGCTCCCGGCGGACTTCACCGGGGACGGGGAGCTGTTCATGTTGCGGGTCCGCGGCGACTCGATGATCGACGTCGGGATCCTCGACGGCGACTTCGTCGTCGTCCGCCAGCAAACCACCGCTGCCAACGGCGAGTTGGTCGTCGCCGGTATCCCCGGCGAAGAGGCGACGGTCAAGACCTACGAACGCTCGGGAAGCACCGTCACCCTCATCCCGCACAATCCACGGTTGAGCCCGATGGTCTTCTCCGCCGATGACGTGACGATCTACGGGCGGGTGGTCACGGTTCTCCGGCGCTACTGAGCTCCGCGCTCGAGCAACCCTCGCAACGCGAGGTAGGTCTGCTCCAACGGCGCGGCGGGAGACACGTTCGTCACGGGTGTGGGCCAAGGTGGCATCGCCCGGACCGAAGTTCGCCGCCGGGATCCCGGCGGCGGCGAACCTGGCGACGTCGGTCCAGCCGAGCTTCGCCCGCACTTCGAGCGAGTTGCGGCCGATCAACGTGGCCAGGAGCGGGTGGGACAGCGCCGGCGCAGCGCCGTTGGCACAGTCGACCACCTCGAACTCGTCGCCGTCCTCCAACAGCTCGGCCACCGTCGCGCGGACGTGGGCGATCGCCTCGTCCGGGGTCCGGTCGGGAGCGAAGCGGTGATTGAGCAGGATCGTGACGGAATCGGGGACGACGTTGTTCGCCACCCCACCCTCGATCCGCACCGCCTGCAATGCCTCGCGGTAGCGGCATCCGTCGATCACCGGTTGGCGCTCGTCGTATGCAGCCAACCGGGCGAGCAGCTCACCGGCGCGGTGGATCGCATTTCGACCCATCCATGGCCGGGCGGTGTGCGCACGCTCGCCGCCGAGCACGACGCGGATCCGCAAGGTGCCCTGGCAACCGGCCTCGATCACCCCGTCGGTCGGTTCGCCGAGCAGGGCGACGTCGCCCTCGAGCAGATCGGGTCGCTCGGCGAACAACCGCTTCAGCCCGTTGAACCGGGCATCGACCTCTTCTGCTTCGTAGAACACCCAGGTGACGTCGACCGCCGGTTCGGCGAGCTCGGTGGCCAGCGCGAGCATCACCGCCAGCCCGGCCTTCATGTCGCTCGTCCCGCATCCCCACAACACATCGCCGTCTCGGCGGGAGGGCAGGTTGTCGTTGATCGGCACCGTGTCGGTGTGACCGGCGACGATCAGCCGCATCGGTCGCCCGAGCTGCGTCCGGGCGACCAGGTTCTGCCCGATCCGGTCGACGGTCAGCCAGGTGGCCGGACGCAGGCGTTGCTCGATCCAGTCGGTGATCGCCGCCTCGTCATGTGACACCGAGGGGATGTCGACGAGGGCGGCGGTCAACTCGAGCAGGTCAGCGGGCATCCCGGCTCACGCTAACGCTGCGTGTCGGCGGTCAGCGGGCGACGAACACCTGCACGACGTAGACGTTGCCGTTCTTCAGCGACACGCCGATCCCGACCTCGTTGTACGAACCGTTGGTCATGTTCTCGTAGTGGCCCGCCGAGGCTTCGAGCGCTGCCTGGGCGTCTTCGATGCTCCCGGCGACGGCGACGTTCTCGCCGATCCCAGACCATCCGGCGTTGACCCCCGACGACAGGCTGTTCGAGTGGAAGATCCGGCCCTTCTTGGCCATCTTGTCCGCCTGGACCTGGGCCTTCTGGTCGAGGTCGCCGGCGCGGGCGAGGCCGCCGGCGCCGACCGAGGCGCGGACGTCGTTGATCCGACTCAGGTTGCGGTTCTCGAGATCGTCATTGCAGGCGGTGAGCACTACCCCGAGCGAGAGTAGGAGCACGAGCAGTCCGAACGCAGAGCGCCGACGGGGCTGTCCGGTCGTCTTGGCCGTGCTCACATCGTCGCGCTCGTTCAGGATCACCATCGTGCAAACCGCCTCTTTCCGGGGGATCCGAGCCGCTGAGCAGGCCGCCCCGCAACGTGAATGTCGGATCCGTGAAGTTCGAAAGGGAAATGTAACAAAGGCGACTGCTCGTGTCATCTCCTACGCGGGATCATGACATTGCTTAATGAAGATGGGGGACGATCTGCGGTGGAGATACCGCGGAGCGTGAGAGTCGCTCAAGATCGCCTCAGTTGTCGGCCGCGACTGCGCTCAGTTCGGAGGCGGCGGCCACGATCCGTCGGGCGGGCGCGGGGGCGCCGGCGGCGGGACCGGGGGCTGGTGCGGTATCGGCGGGGTCGTCATCGGCGGGGTGGCCGGTCCTCCGGCGGTCCACGGCGGCGATGCCGGCTCCCACCCGGCGGGCGCCGAGGCCGGCGGCGGTGCCGGCGCCCAGGGTCCCCCTGCGCCCGGCGCGTCCGATGCAGCGGCGGCGGGACGGGCCGGCTTGCGGCGGCCGATCAGGAGGATCGCCAACACCCCGAGGAGGATCCCGGCGATCAGGATGATCCCCGGATAGAGCGGGTTCGGCTCGCTCAGCACGCCGCGCCCGACGGCGATCGCGAACGGGTCGTCCTGCGCCTCGACTTCGAGGGTGTAGCTGCCGGTGTCGTCGATCTCGACCTGACGGAACGAGGTGCCGGCGAAGCCACCGACGTCGTAGCTGACGTCGGTGACGTCACGATCGAGGCGGATCTCGTCGCCGTCACGGTCGACGAGCGAGACCCGGACGCGCTTGGGCTCGTCCCGGGCGTCGATCTCGAAGTCCTCCTCGTCACCGCCGACCTCGACCGTGAACTCGCCGGCGTGCTCGTAGTAGAGCGTGAAGGTGCCAGCGCGTTCGAACACGAACTCGGTTCGCAATCCCGAACCGGCGCGCTGGAGCTTGGTCACCGCGTCTTCGTAGGAGCTCTGCTGGGCGACGTACAGACCGGCGCCACCGACGACGCCGGCGACGATCAGCAGCAGTCCGAGGATCAGGCCGGCTTTCGATTTCTTGGCCGCCGGCGGCTCGCTGTAGCCCCCCGGCTGGGGCAGCGGCGCGTTGCTCGGTTCGAACGACATCACGAGACCCCCAGTCGCTGCGCGACCAGTTCAAGACGGTCGTCAGGTTGTACCACGGCGACCCTCACGTTCTGCGCACCTCCGTCGCCATAGAAGTCCCCGGGACTGACCAGCGCGCCGCCCTCGGTAGCCAGACGTTCGGCGAACGCCCAGCCGTCACCGGCGTCGAACCACAGATAGAAGCCGCCGGCGGGAAGTTCGACGGTGCACCCCGACCAACGCCGGAGCACCTCGGCGAAGCGTTCCAGTCGGCGACGGTAGCGGTCGCGCTGGGCGACGACGTGCTCGTCATCGTCGAGCGCGACGATCGCCGCGTGTTGCGCCGGCCCGGGAACCATCAGCCCGGCGTGCTTGCGAACCTCGCGGAGATAGTCGACGAGCTCGTCGTCGCCGGCGTAGCAGCCGACCCGCACACCGGCGAGGTTGGACCGCTTCGACAGCGAATGGACGGCGATCACCCCGTTCGTGCCGCTCTCGAGGATCGTCCGCGGCCGATCCGCCCAGGTGAACTCGGCGTAACACTCGTCGCTGAACACGGGCACCGAGTGCGCTCGGCCCCAGGCAGCAGCGGCGTCGAGATCGTCGAGCGCGCCGGTCGGATTGCTCGGCGAGTTGACCCACAGCAGCAGCGCCCGAGCGGCATCGGCCGGGTCGATCGCCGAGAGGTCGAGCCCGCCGCCGGCAGCGGGGGGTACCGCTACCGCCCGGCAGGCGGCGAGCGTCGCGCCCATCGCGTAGCTCGGGTAGGCGACGGCCGGGTAGAGCACCGTGTCTCGACTCGGGGTTCGCAGACGCAGGTACTGCGGGGTCGAGACGACGAACTCCTTGGTGCCGACACACGCGGCGAGCTGGGAGTCGCCCAACTCGACCGCGAACCGTCGCTCGACCCATCGGCGCAATGCGTCGCGCAGCGGAGCCGAACCGATACTCGCCGGATAGCCACGTTCGGCGCCCGAACTCGACAGCGCGGCGACGACCGCCTCGGTCGGCGGATCGCACGGGGTGCCGATCGAGAGGTCGACCGCCCCGCCCGGATGGGCGGCGGCGATCGGTGCCAACCGGTCGAGACGATCGTAGGGATAGGGCGGCGGGACGAAGCCGGGCAGGTCGCTGGTCATGCGTCCGCCATGCTGCCCGACGGGAGCGTCGCCGGGCGAGTGTTCAGCGTGCGAGCACCGCTCGACGCTCGGCGAACCCGGTGAAGGCGCGCTCGATCGCCCGCGGCAGGGCGAGGGTTCCACTCGGTCCGGCGAGGAATCCCTCGAGGTGGGCGACGAGTGCATCGGCGACGTGCTGGCGGACCGCGTAGAGGCAGGTCGACAGGTGTTCCTCGTAGGGCGGGTGGGCGAGGAAGGCCAGATCCCACTCGGCGGGGAGCGCGTCGATCTGGCGCTCGACCACGGCCAATGTGGGCGGCTCGAGCACGCTGCGGGTCTCGCTGATCAGCGTCACCGGGGCGCCTCGCCGGGCGGCGAGCCGGACGGCGTCGAGATGGAGTTCGAACCGCTGCCGCTCGATCCGCCCGGAGAACCCGGCGGAGTTCGGGCTGCGCAGTGGCGGGACGCACTCGACCGCCATCAGCCCGCTGTCGATCGGCCGGCGCCAGCTCCGTCGCGGACGTCGCGACGCTGCCCTCGACGAGGATCACCCGGTCGATCGGTTGGCTGGTGGTGTGCACTCCGACTGCTCCTCGCGCCTGCGGGATTGCGGTTCGCGATCGAGCGTACGGCGGCCCACTCTGAGCATGCACTCGGGCGCGCGGAAACAGGCCCTTGAGCCCATCCAGAAGGACCCCAGAAGGGCGGAGCGAACGCGCCGCCCTCCGTCAGGCGTCGAGCAACTCCTTGATCCGCCCGAGAGACGCCTCGGCGAGCCGCGCCCGAACTCGCAGCGCACCGTCCTCGTCGACGACGGAGACGACTTCGCCCTCACGGTGGACCGCCGCCATCACGTCACCACGTTCGTAGGGCACAGAGAACTCGGCGATCTTCGACAGGCTCCGCAACCGGGCGGCGACGGCTTCCAGCAGATCATCCACGCCACGCCCGTCGAATGCGCTGATCGCCAACGAGCCGGGGTGATCGGTGACGAGTTCCTTCGCCTCCGCCTCGGCCAGGTCGGCCTTGTTGAACACGAGCAGCTCGGGGACCTGTTCGGCGCCGATCTCGTCGAGCACTTCTCGGACCGCTGCGACCTGGGCGAGGGGATCAGGGGCAGCGGCATTGACCAGATGGACCAGCAGGTCGGCCTCGGCGACGACTTCGAGCGTGCTCTTGAACGCCTCGACCAGGCCGTGCGGGAGGCGTTGGACGAATCCGACCGTGTCCGACAGCAGCACCGGCTCGCCACCGGGCAACGAGAGCCGACGGGTGGTCGGGTCGAGGGTGGCGAACAGGCGGTCCTCGACCAGCACGCCGGCCTGGGTCAGCCGGTTGAGCAGGGTCGACTTGCCGGCGTTGGTGTAGCCGACGATCGAGACCTTCGCCAGCCCGGAGCGGTCCCGACTCTTGCGCTGCAGGACGCGCGTCAGCTGCAGGTCGCGCAGATCGCGGTCGAGCTTGGAGATACGGCCCTTGATCCGCCGCCGGTCGACCTC
The DNA here is from genome assembly GCA_963754705.1 of uncultured Actinomycetes bacterium. Classification (GTDB taxonomy): domain Bacteria; phylum Actinomycetota; class Acidimicrobiia; order Acidimicrobiales; family Ilumatobacteraceae; genus JAWKHV01. Next base: position 595,316 of record CAVWGZ010000005.1, read on the forward strand.
GAGCTTGGTCTCACCGGAACCGAACCTCGATCCGATCCCGCCGCGCTGCTGGGACAGTTTGGCCGCCGCCCCGCGACGCAGGCGCGGGAGCCGATAGCGGAGCAGCGCCAGCTCGACCTGGGCCATGCCTTCGAGCGTGTGAGCGTTCTGGGCGAAGATGTCGAGGATCACCGCCGTCCGGTCGATCGCCGTCCGCCCGAGCAACTTCTCCAGGTTGTACTGCTGCGCCGGGCTGAGCTCGTTGTCGAACACGACGGTGTCGGCGTCGACCGCGAGGCACAGCTCCTTCAGCTCCTCGGCCTTGCCCTTGCCGAGGTAGAGCGCCGAGTCGGGGTGGTCACGTCGTTGGTAGATCCGGCCGACCTCATCGGCGCCGGCGGTGTCGACGAGCAAGGCGAGCTCGTCGAGGCTCGCCTCGGTGTCCGCGTCCGAGTGCGGGGGAAGGGTGACGCCGACGAGGACGATCTTCTCCCGAGTGGTGCGTTCGATCAGGCTGGCGCCGAGCGCCTCACCGTAACCCGCCATCAGCGGGACCTCCCTCCGGCGCGACCCGGTGGGTCGCTACCACTGCACCGTGGCGACATAGGTCGACGGTCCGATCAAGGTGACATGCCCGTGGGTCGGCTGGTGCAACCGCACACTGGCATCTCCGCCGTCCATGTGCACGACGATTTCGTCGCTGCTGGCGGGGACGAGACCCCACTGGACCGCCGCCCAGGCACTCGCACAAGCTCCGGTGCCGCATGCTTCAGTGATCCCCGCGCCGCGCTCGTGGACACGCATCGTGATCGCGTTCAGCTCGGGTCCGGGTTCGACGATCTCGAGGTTGACCTGCGGCACCTGTGCCCCGATCGCCACCAGGTCGACCGCCCCGACGTCCTCGACGCCGACGACGGTGTGCGGGTTGCCGAGGCTGAGGTGGGCAACCGGGCGATGGGGATCGCAACCGATCGATGCCCAGCCGGTCGGTTCGCCGATCGGCGCCACCGGGCCCATGTCGACCTCGGCGAGGACCGTCGACGACTGCGGCCGGGGGTGGACCGTGACCGACCGTTCGCCGGCGTCGGTCGATACCCGGTAGGTCGTCGTCGTCTGCTGCCGCTGGTCGATCGCGGCGCGCTGCGCGAGACACCGGATCCCGTTGCCGCTCATCTCCGCCCGGCTGCCGTCGGCGTTGAGCAGGACCATCGAGAGGTGTTCGGGTCGCTCGGGGTCGACGCCGAGGAACAACAGCCCGTCGGCGCCGATCCCCCGCCGCCGGTCGCAGACCGCTCGGGCGAGTTCCACGTCACCGGAGGAGATCTCCTGCGCTCGGTCGCGCCGCAGAACGAGGAAGTCGTTGCCGAGGCCGTGGTGCTTGGTCAGGGTGATCATCGATCGAGCGCTTCGAGGAGGTGCGGGAGCGCTTCGGTGACCGGGTCGACCTCGACGCGGATCCAGCGTACACGTGGGTCGCGACGGAACCAACGATCCTGACGGACGGCGAACTGGCGGGTGCGGAGGACTATCGCTGCCACAGCCTCGTCGTACGACCGGCGTCCTTCGAGGTGCTCGATCAGCTCGCGGTAGCCGAGCGCCTGACGGGCGGTGCGGGAGATTCCGTTTCCGCTGAGCAGCGCTTCGGTCTCGGCCAGCAGTCCGGCGTCGAGCATCGTCAACACCCTCGTCTCGATCCGCCGGGCGAGCAGCGCCCGGTCCCAGAGCAGGCCGAGTTGGACCACGTCGGTCGCTGGGTACGCCTCGAGTCCGGGGCCGAACGAGCTGAACGGTCGGCCGCTGCCGAGGCAGACCTCGAGCGCGCGCACCAGACGGCGGCGGTTGCCCGGCTCGATCCGGCCGGCGGCGATCGGGTCGAGCGCGAGCAGCCGCCGGTGGAGCGACTCGGTCGACGGTTCGGCCTCCAGACGCGGCGCGATGTTCCGGCCAGCTGCCGGGCAGATCGAGTCGGTCGACCAGGGCGCGCAGATACAGCCCGGTCCCGCCGACGAGCAACGCTCGCCGGCCGCTGTGATCGATCCGTTCCAGTGCGCCGGCTGCGGCACGTCGGTAGTCGGCGAGGGTGAAGTCCTCGCTCGGCTCGACCAGATCGATGCAGTGGTGGGGCACCTCGGCTCGCTCGGCCGGGGTCGGCTTGGCCGTCCCGATGTCCATCCGTCGGTAGACCTGCATCGCGTCGACCGAGACGAGGTCGACGTCGCCGAGCCGGCGGGCGGCAGCCACGGCAACGGCGCTCTTGCCGCTGGCGGTGGCTCCGAGCAATGCGACCGGCGTCAACCGATCAGACCGCAGCGACGGCGAGGCGGGTCTTGTGCCGGGCGGGAGCGAGCAGCTCGACGTAGCGGCCGCCGAGATGGTGCGGGGCGGCGCTGACCACTTCGACCGCGGCGTAGCTGCCGGGTCGCAGCGGCTTCGGGGCGACGAAGTGGATCAACTTGTTCTGGCGGGTGCGGGCAGAGGTGACCGCCGGATCCTTCTTGCTCGGTCCTTCGACGAGGACTTCTTCGATCCGACCGATCCGCTCGCGGTGCTTGGCCAGCGCGCTGCGCTCGATCACGACCCGCAACCGGGCGAAACGTTCGGCAGCGACGTCCGGGTCGACGAAGCGCTCGGTCAGCTCCGCAGCCTCGGTACCCGCTCGGGGGGAGAAGATGAAGGTGTAGGCGTAGTCGTACTCGGCTGCCGCGGCGACCTCGAGCGTGGCGGCGAAGTCGTCCTCGGTCTCCCCCGGGAAGCCGACGATGATGTCGGTACTGACCGCAAGGTCGGCGATCGATGCCCGAGCGGCGACGAGCCGGTCGAGGTAGCGCTGGGCGGTGTAGCCGCGATGCATCGCGGCGAGGATCCGGTCGCTGCCCGACTGCAGCGGGTAGTGGAGGTGCTCGCACACCGCCGCTGTTTCCGCCATCGCAGCGAAGGTTTCCGGACGCATGTCTTTCGGATGCGGGCTGGTGTAGCGCACCCGGCGGATGCCGTCGATCTTTCCGACAGCACGGAGCAGCTCGGCGAACATCGGCCGCAGCCGGGCATCGCCACCTGCTTGGCGGTCAGCGAGGGCGAGATCACGGCCGTAGCTGTTGACGTTCTGGCCGAGCAGGGTGACCTCACTCACGCCGGTGGCGGCGAGCGACTCGACCTCGGCGACGATCTCGCTGAACTGTCGGCTGATCTCGCGGCCGCGCACCGCCGGAACGATGCAGAAGGCGCAGTTGTTGTCACACCCGATCTGGATCGTGACCCAGGCGTTGTAGCTGGTCCCGCGCTGGGCCGGCAGAGCCGAGGGGAACGCCGCATGATCGTCGAGGACCGCCTCGTCGAAGATCTCGGTGACCGGCCCGTGGGCGCGTGCGTGCGTGATCAGCTCGGCGGCGCGGTGGACGTTGTGGGTGCCGAGGACGACATCGACGTACGGAGCGCGCGTCCGGACCTGTTCCTGGTCCTTCTGGGCGAGACAACCGGCGACGACGATCTGACGGTCGTCTCGTTCGCCCTTCCAGGTCTTGAGGTGCCCGAGATTCCCGTAGAGCTTGGTGTCGGCGTTCTCGCGGATGCAGCAGGTGTTGAGCACGATCACGTCGGCGTCAGCGTCGGAGTCGGCTCGTTCGAGACCGTCGGCCTCGAGCAGGCCCGCGATCCGTTCGGAGTCGTGCTCGTTCATCTGACACCCGAAGGTGCGCACGACATATCGGCGGCTCATACGGCTGGTCAGGCTACCGGCGAGCCGGGACCTGGCTTTCGGCAATCCGACAGCCAGGTCCTCGCTGGGCCCGTCGCAGTCGATCAGTCGATCAGTCGATCGAGATCGGCTGATCGTCTGCTTCGGTGAACTCGCCTACGGCGGGCTCGTTCAGACCGGCGGCGGTTTTCACCTTCTCGGCGACCTCGACCATCACCTCGGGATTGTTCTGCAAGAACCCCTTGGCGTTCTCTCGGCCCTGACCCATCTGTTCACCGTCATAGGTGAACCAGGCGCCGGACTTCTTGATGATCCCGAGTTCGACGGCGAGGTCGAGCACCGACCCCTCCCGGCTGATCCCCTTGCCGTACATGATGTCGAACTCGGCCTGGCGGAACGGCGGAGCGACCTTGTTCTTGACGATCTTGGTGCGGGTGCGGTTGCCGACGACCTCGGCCCCGTCCTTGATCGACTCGATCCGGCGGATGTCGATGCGGACCGAGGAGTAGAACTTCAACGCCCGACCGCCGGGGGTGGTCTCCGGCGAACCGAACATCACGCCGATCTTCTCTCGCAGCTGGTTGATGAAGATCGCGATCGTGTTCGACTTGTTCAGGTTGGCGGTGAGCTTGCGCAGCGCCTGGCTCATCAACCGGGCCTGGAGGCCGACGTGCGAGTCGCCCATCTCGCCCTCGATCTCCGCCCGGGGGGTGAGCGCAGCGACGGAGTCGATGACCACGACGTCGAGCGCCCCGGAACGGATCAGCATGTCGGTGATCTCGAGTGCCTGCTCGCCGGTGTCCGGCTGGGAGATCAGCAGCTGGTCGATGTCCACTCCGATCGCCCGGGCGTAGACCGGGTCCATCGCGTGCTCGGCGTCGATGTAGGCGCAGATCCCGCCGTTGCGCTGGGCCTCGGCGACGACGTGCATCGCCAGGGTCGACTTACCGGAGGATTCCGGACCGAAGATCTCGACCACCCGGCCGCGAGGCAGGCCACCGACGCCGAGGGCGACGTCGAGGGCGAGCGCGCCGGTGGGAATCGCCTCGATCCCCAGCGAAGACTTCTCCCCCATCCGCATGATCGAGCCCTTACCGAACTGCTTGTCGATCTGCGCCAGCGCCATGTCCAGCGCCTTGTCCCGCTCCACGCTCATGTCGTGCTCTCTTTCTGAGCCCCTGCGGCCCTGCCTGCTTCGTTCGGTGTTCGGTGGAGACCGGATCGCACGGCCCCGAGTAGGTCTGTGTCCGGAACCCTAGGAAGGGGGTGTGTCAGGGTTTCCGGGACCGTCTTCGGCCGTTGGCCCAGGACGAACGACAGCAGCGTAACTTCGAACGACTGTTCGATCAAGCCTTTCCGGAAGACTGCGCATGGGCGGCGGCATCGTCGAGTTCGCCCTGCTCGGGCTGGCGCATCAGCAGGTCGACCGCCGACCACAAGGTGTAAGTCATCGGCCTGAACAACAGCGGGACGAGCACCCCGATCGCGATCAGGATGGCGATCAACGGGAGCACTGGCGGATCGGGGAAGGTGGCGACGAACACGCCGACGAGCGTGAACGCCATCAGGCCGAAGGTGACGATGATGTTGATCGTCATCGCCCCGGTCATGAACCCGGCGAGACCACGCTCCCAGCGGAAACCGCAGGTGCGGCACCGCTCCTGGGTTGCGTAGTACCCGGTGAACCAGGCGCCGCGGCCACCACACAACGGGCAGCGCCGACGCACGGCTCTGCCGACCATCGTCGGGAAGCCGGGCCGGGTGCGAACGGGGCGAGGGGGCGGAGCCATCGGTCCAGTTTCGTCCGTCATCGCTGCCTGACGACAATGCCGTCGCACTACCGCCCGGCGTCAGCCGATCAGCTCGGCGACGAACTCCTCGAACACTGCGGCGTAATGCGTTGCTGCCGCGTCATCGTGCATCACCGAGATCAGCCATTGCTCGTCGAGGCCCGGGGGGAGCAGCACGCCACGGTTGATCCCGTGCATCCACTGGGCGAAGGCCAGGTCGAAGTCGGTCGCCTTGTAGTCGCGGTAGTTGCGGATCCGCTCGGGGGCCCAGGTGATGCAGCCCTTCGCTCCGAACTGGACGGTGTGGGCGGGAATCCCGGCGGCGGAGATGATGTCGTCGCAACGGGCGAGGAGCCGCCCGTTGCGAGCGATCGCGTCGGCGGTCGCTTCCTTCGTGCACGCCTCCGAGAGCACCGCCTTCGCCGCAGCCATCACCAGTGGGTTGCCGTTGTAGGTGCCGAGGTGGAGGACGCGCCCGGCCGTGATCTGGTCCATGCACTCCTGGGTCCCGCCGAAGGCGCCGACCGGCAGACCGCCGCCGATCGACTTGGCAAGGGTGACGAGGTCGGGCGTGACCCCGAGCACACCGGTGGCCCCGCCCCAGCCGGCGGTGATCCCGGTCTTGACCTCATCGAAGATCAACATCGTCCCGTGCCGGCGGGTGATCTCGCGCACCGCTTCGAGGTAGCCGGGCTGAGGCAGGCAGATCCCGATGTTCTCCATCACCGGCTCGACGATGAAGCAGGCGACGTCTCCGTCGGAGAGCACCCGTTCGAGCGCAGCAGCGTCGTTGTAGGGAATGACGATCGTGTCGGCGAGCACTGCGGCGGTGATCCCGGCGGTGGCCGGAATGCCGATCGGCGCATCGGCCGGACCGGCCTGGTCGACGGGCGGCTTCATCGAGATCATCACCTCGTCGTGATGGCCGTGGTAACCGCCTTCGACCTTGACGATCTTCTCCCGGCCGGTGATCCCGCGGGCGACGCGGATCGCGTCCATCGTCGCCTCGGTGCCTGAGTTGGTGAACCGCCACATCGGCAGGCCGTAGCGCTCGGCGAGCAGCTCGGCGACCTCGGCGTTGAGCTCGCAGGGGGTGACGAAGAGGGTTCCGTCGTCGAGCTGAGCCTCGACCGCCCGGCGCACGGCGGGGTGCATGTGGCCGGCGAACAGCACGCCGAAACCCATGTCGTAGTCGATGTACCGATTGCCGTCGACGTCCTCCATCCACGAGCCCTGAGCTCGGCGGACGACGATCGGATGCGGGTCGTAGGCCTGGAAGCTCGAGGGCACCCCGAGCGGGAGGACCTTGCGCGCCCGCGCAGTGGCGCGCTGCGAACCGACCGTCCGTTCGGAGTAGGCGGCGAGCTCCCTGGCGGTGATCGCCTTCGCTCGCTGGACGAGGTCGATGGAAACTGAATTCGCAGTCATGTCTGGAACACCTAACGGAATCGGTTGCCAAGACACTATCACACGACGGATTTCGTAGCTACCAGGGATGCCGTGCTCGGTCTGCGCTCGCTCTCCGCGCAAATACGGCGATCGCCTGATGTGGCCGCCTACCTCAGAGCCCGATCATGGATGTGTCAACCGATCACCAGGAGTCTCCCGATGTACCCGATGCACGACACATTCGTCAGCGAAATCGGCCGTCAGCGCCATGAGGCCGACCTCGAGCGCGCCCGTCAGCGGCGCCTGCGCCGCGGCGGCCCGACGCGCCTGCGGCGCTCGCGCGAGCCGGCACCAGCAGCGGTCCCTCGCAGCCTGCCGAGCGGCTTGGCCCAACTCGCCGCCCGATAGATTCGCGACATGCAGCCGGCACCCGTCGCCCGCTCGAGCGGGTAGCTGAACTGCAATGCTCGGCGGTCGGCTCGGCCTCAGTCCGGTGATGATCGGTCGCCAGCGCGCCCTCGGGCAGCTGAGGCGGCTCGCCAGCTCGCCGGCGTTCGGGCTGGCACTCGTCAGCGGCGAGGCCGGCATCGGCAAGACTCGGCTCCTGCGTGAGCTCGCCGCAGCGAGCTCACGACCGTTGTTCGCCGGCCAGGCCGATCCGACGGGGTTGAGCCGGCCGTTCGCCATCGTCCATGAGCTGCTCGCCGGCCGGACGACGGCAACGACCACCGACGAAGCGCTCGATGCGTTCGTCGAGTTGCTCGGCGGCGGCGAGGTGACGATCGTGTTCGAGGATCTGCACTGGGCGGACGCGGGCAGCGTCGAGGTGTTCGAGCGTCTCGCCCAGCTACGCGCTCCCGGGCTGCTGCTGATCGGCACCTACCGATCCGACGACCTCTCCCGGCGCCTGCCCGGCGGCGACATGCTCGCCCGGCTGGAGCGCCGTCACGACATCGAGCGGATCCACCTCGATCGGCTCGATCGCCCGGAGGTCGCTGCCTTTCTCGCGACGGTGTACCAAGGCCCGCTGCCGTCGGCGGTGACCGCAGCGATGTACGAGCGCACCGGCGGTAACCCGTTCTTCCTCGAGGAGCTCGCCGCCGCCCATCGCGACGAGGCCCCGGGAAAGCTCGCCGAACTACCGCTGCCGTGGAGCCTGGAGGAGGTCGTGCGCCGCCAACTCGACGGGCTGTCCCCGCCCGAGCGCCGCCTCGCCGAGGCCGCTGCGATCCTCGGTGCGTCGGCGAGCTTCGACGTCCTCGCCGGAGTCGCCGAGTTGGAGGAGGACGAACTGCTCGAGCGGTTGCGCGGGCTGGTCGACAACGAGCTGCTGATCGAGCAGACCGAGGACCACTTCACCTTCCGCCATGCGCTCGTCCGGGATGCGGTCGAGACCCACCTCCTCGGCCGCGAGCGGCGACGGTTGCACGAACGGGCGCTGCTGCTGCTCAGCAAACAGGAGTGCGTCAGCCACGCCGAGCTCGCCCGCCATGCAGCCGGAGCCGGTCGCTACGACGAGTTGGTCGAACACGCCCGCGAGGGCGCTGCGGCGGAGTTGCGCCGAGCGGGTCGAGTCACCTGGCGTTGCGGTTGGCCAGCGACGCGCTGGCCGAGGAACCCGACGACCTGGTCCTGCTCGAGGTCGCCACGGAAGCGGCATGGCTGCTCGGTCTGCACGACGAGGCACTGGCCCACGCGGAGCACCTGCTGGCGGTGGGGGTCGGGCTGGAGTCGTCGGGCACCCGGGCGACGGCGATCCGATGGTTGGTGCGGATACATCACGACCGCAGCGATCGGGACGACTCGGCCCGGTACCTCGACCAACTCCGCCGATTGCTCGACGAACCGCTCGAGCCGATCGACCGGGTGCGGACGCTGGCTGCGCTGGCGCAGACCGAGATGCTCCGCAACAACTCCGAGGAGGCGGTGCGGTGGGCTGACCAGGCGATCGAGGAGGCCACGCCGATCGGCGCGTGGGAGGTGCGCGCCCAGGCGATGATCGAGCGTGGGAGCGCGATGGTGACACTCAGGTCGCGACGCACGCGTCGCGCTCGAAGCCGCGATCGCCGAGGCGGAGCGACTCGGCCTGTGGGTGCTGGTCACCCCGGAATGAACAACCTGTTCGACGTCGTGCCGGTACACACTGACGACGGTCAGGAACTGCTCGCCCGTTTCCGCGCCGCAGCGGGCCGGGCCGGGTTCGACTCGATGACCACGCTGGTGTATCTCGTCCGGCTGATCGACCTCGGTTTCGGGCTCGGCGACGCCGAACTGGTCACCGAGACCCTCGCCCGCTCACGCGAATGGTTGCCGCTGCACCGCTACCGGGAGCAGGAGTGGGTCGAGTCAGCGCCGGATGCAGTTCGCCCTCGAGCAGCGGCGGCCGGTGACACCGTCGGAGTGGGACGACACGCTCGCCTGGTGTTCGCCGGCGGGCGATCCGCGCAGCTGGATGCGCCACGTCGACCTGATGATTGCCGCGTCGAGCGGGGATCTGCGGCGTGTGCGCGAGCGATTGGCACAACTGGCCGACCTCCCCGGGCCGCTCGAACCGAACGCGGTCGTCGATTCGATCGAGGCCTCGCTGCCGCGCCGGAGCCTCGCCCGACGAGGTGCGCCTCGGTCTCCTCGGTCGGCAGATCGAGTTCGCCGACGAGGTGCTCCCGATCGGTGAGGCTCTGCTCGCCCGCGTCCGCCACGAGCACGCTCGTGTGGTCGAGCTGCTGCGCGACGCGCTGGCGACGCCTGCCCCGGCACTGAGCGCGCCGACGGTCGGCTATCTGTGGACGCTGGTCGGGATCTCGGAGCTGGCGCTCGGTCGGCGCGAGCTCGCCACCCGGGCGGCGGCCGAGGCCGACCGGCTGCTGGCCGACTGGACCGGGTGGCGCCGGGCACTGCTCGCCGACCTCGTCGCACGGCTCGACGCAGCGCACGCAGCGCCGGTCGGCCAACCGGGTGAACTGACTGCGCCACGAGCGCGAGGTCGCCGTGCTCCTCGCCGAGGGGCTGAGCAATGGCGAGGTCGCCAAACGGTTGTTCATCTCTCCCAAGACCGCCTCGGTGCACGTCTCCAACATCCTGATGAAGCTGGGCATGTCGAACCGGACGGAGATCGCCGCGTGGGCGGTCCGGCGAGGGATGACGGCTGAACAATGAACGGACCGTGGAGTCGGCGGCTGCACGTGGCAGAATGTCCGTCCTTCACATGGTGGCCGTAGCTCAGCCAGGTTAGAGCGCCAGGTTGTGGCCCTGGAGGTCGGGGGTTCAAGTCCCCTCGGTCACCCCATACGGTGGACGGTGGTACGGCTCCCGCCGTACACTCGCCGCACAGCGCCTCTAGCTCAATGGCAGAGCAACGGACTCTTAATCCGCAGGTTCTGGGTTCGAATCCCAGGGGGCGCACCACAAAACACCAGGTCAGGGCCAATGCGTCTGGGAGTTCGCTCGTGGCGAACCCGTGGTCAACCCAAAGACGGCGTCGCAGTGCGGCACGGATTGCGGCTGCGACCGGGCTGTGGGAGCGGCATGGTAAGCCCTACAGCGGCACTGCCGTGGCCGGACGAACAGTCGTCGGGGTCGAGGTGATTGGTCATCACTCTGTAAGTGCCCCGGCACGCTGCGGTCGTCCCCCACTCGTCCGAGATTTCCTGCGGCGGCGTCCGCTCCGGCTTTGACCTGGATGCCCGTGATGTCCATCCCCTCCAGGTGCCCGGCGCTCGGCGGTCGTCCCCGGCTCGCTCGCAGAGCCGCTTGTGTCGCCGTCAGCTCGAGCGTCGACGTCGGTGTCGTTGAGGTCCATACTCCAGAAAGTGCCCTGGAGCTGATCTCTGGTCCCCGTTGCGTCAGAATTACGTACGCGACACGTCGGTTCCCGTCGCTTCGCACGCTCCGCGCTCCGTTGGCGTGACGGGCCAGTGTCCCACGGCACCAGTGCGGAGCCGCGGACGCCGGCGAGGAGTTGACCGGCCCACTGTAATGAGAAATACCTCAACAGATAGCCATACATCAACGTCACCGTCATGTATCGTGCGCCACTGAGGTAATGATGAATTCTGCCGATGACTCTGGCCCAGGCGCACACCCGTCGAGACGGTTCTTGCCGTCTTGCCGAGTTCGCCAGCGGATCAGCGCTGTCACTGCGCACCGGACACGTCGGCAGACGTCACGGTGAACGGCAAACGCCTTGACATCAAGTGGATCGGTGAAGGGCGCCTGAGCGACGCACGGCGCATCGCCAACCAACGCAGGCGTTCAGGGCTGATCGTCGGTCACGCGCGGATGTCGCCGGGGGCACGCCAAGCCCTCTCCGACGCCGGGATCGGGTGGGCTGATGAGACCGGCGCCGCCGAGATCTCTGTGGGCGCAATCGTCGTGTCCCGCTCCGGCGTTGCAGACAGCCGGCGGGGCCGGCCGAAGCGATGGACGCCGTCCGTGCTGGCTGTCGCCGAGGCGGTGTTGTGCGGTGCACGGCCAACTGCCTCAGTGGTCGCTGACGCAACGGGGCTGTCGATGGGGAGCTGCGTCGACGCCTGCGCGTGCTCACCGATCTCGACCTGCTCGAAGCTGAACGCGTCACGCGGCCACGGGTCCACCCGCCGACTCGCAACCCCGACCGCCTCCTGGCGGCGTACGCCTCGGCGGCGCTCGCCCTAGCAGCCTGACACGGAGCTTGAGGTCGGGGTGACCTGGCGTGACCCGAGCCGAGGGCGTGCGCTCGATCGCGAAGCGCTGGGACGCCGCCGACATCGGATATGCAGCTACCGGTGCTGTCGCCTCCGAAGCACTACGCGCCGCACCTCAGCGGGTTGGGATCCGCTGAGGTCTACGTCGAACGAGACACGATCGTCGGGCTCGAGGCGGCCGCGGCCGTAGTAGGTCTACGCCCGGTGCCCGGAGGACGCTTGCGATTACGGCCGTTCCCGACCGTGACGACCAACCGCCTTGCCACGATTGTCGACAGGCTCCGCGTTCCCATGGCACGCGTGTTCGTCGACCTGCAGCATGCCGGTGTTCGGGGCGAGGACGCGGCCGAACACCTCAAGGAGGTCATCAGTGCCCGATGACCCGCCACGCTCGCGGACGGCTCGCGCCGCTGCGGAACGAGCACTGATCAGAATCGTCCACCACTACGGCGCACGACCCAGTTCGTTCTCCTTGGAGGACTCGTCCCCGACCTGCTCTGCGCCGGATCCGAGTTCGTGCACTCGGGGACGACCGACGTCGACGTCCAGGTCAACCTCGAGATCGCTGCCGGCACGGTCAACGCCGCTCGCCTCGAACGAGCGTGAGAACGCCGAGTTCGAGCCCGATGCCGATGGGTGTGGCGGTGGCGCGCCGACGACGGCGCCGCCCTGGTCAAGTTCGAACTGCTCGCAGACCTCGACGATCAGCGTGCCGGGGTCACGGTCCTGTTCGACGGCTGCGAGTCGCTCGGCGCCGCGAACCTCCGCGGCTCCGTATTCGCCGCACACGACATCGAAGTGCGACAGCTTCGAGCAAGAGTCGGCGGTGTCGAGCAGACAGCGGAGATCAACGTCACCGGCCTCGCAGGATTCCTGCTGGCGAAGTGCGCAGCAGCGCACTCCCGTCGCAAGCCGAAAGACTGGTACGACATCGCATACGTCCTGCTCCACAACGACGCCGGCGGTGTCGACCAGGCGAGCCAAGCCGTACTCGACCGATTCGGTCCCGAGATCGACGCCGTGCGGACAGCGCTCGACGACCTCGCACAACTTCGCCGACGTCTCAGCCCAAGGTGCGAGGGCCTACGCGAGGAGATGACCTTCGACCACCTCGGACTCGACCACCGCGCAGCCCTGGCCGACGCCGTCACCGCCGTGGGCGACTTCTACACGACGATCACGTCCTGACAGCACGGTCGCACCTTCATGCCGGCTCGACGATCGAGAGTCCATGTCCAGGAAATCGGAGGGCCCGAAGCAAGGAACTCGAGGCCTCGCACGGCCTTCGGAAGAGGATGAGAGCTCTCTCTCGGGACGTCAATCACCGTGGACCGACGCCGGAGACCAACGCTCGCCCCGCCAGGGAGAACGCCGCCAGACCTTGCCGATCCGGCTTCAGCCCGACACAGCGCCGTCACCTTCCGGCTCGGCGTCGGGAGTCTCTGTCCAGCAAATCAAAGGACCTCGTGCAGGAAACCCGAGGGGACCCAACCAGGAAACTGGAGGACCTCACGAGGGCGAACCACCCCACGTCGACTGTGCGGCGGCAGTTTGGACATGGCGTCGACCGTAGCCTCGACCTCGGCTGGTCCGGGCACCTACGTGTCGGGTCGGATCGATGAACATCACCAGGCAGGCCCACGCCCGTGGTTGACCGACCGCGTTGATCCAAGCAGCAGCGTGGGCTGCGGCACGGTCGAAGGACACCTGGTTGTCGGCCAGGCTCTGGCGGCTGTCACGGCGGATCGGAGCGAGTCACCACGTGTCGAGCGTTGCCCGGACCACCTCGCCATTGCGGACGGCAGCAATCGCATGGTGGATCTCGTCGAGACGCCAGACGCGGCTGACCTGGGCGGCGACGTCCACGGCACCGGTGCGGACAGCTCGATGATGGTCGGAAGATCCGCGTCGGCACAACGTCGCCGTTGAGGCTGCCGAGCAGGCGGTGGCCGAGCACAAGTCCGCACCGCGTTGACCCGTAGCTCGTAGTCGGCTGGTGGAATGCCGACGAGGGCCACTGTCGTGCCAACGTCGATGCGACCGAGATCGCAGCTGGCGCCCCGCTGCATTCGATGACGACATCGGCGCGCGCAATCCTGGAGACGTCAGTGACGAACTCGTCGGCACGAAGAACCGGGCGACTCGCTCCTTGCACGGGTCGATGTCGACCACGACGATACACGCTGCACCCGCAAGACGAGCAGCTGCGACGGCGTTGACCCCGATGCCGCCGATCCCGATGACGACGACCATCTCGCCCGCGACGACCTGGGCGACGTTGGTGACCGCGCCCAGCCGGTCGACACTGCGCAGCCGACCAGCGCGCTGCTCGCCGGTGGAATCCCTGTTGTGCTGATCACCTGCGAGGCTCGAACGGTGACATGCGATGCGAACGACGACACGTTCGCGTCCGAGCGCACCTCCAACCACGCCACCGAAACGGGAACGAGGGTCGGCCGTAGGCCTCAGGACAGCGGCTGGGCCGATCCACACGGCACGAGGGACAATCACCGCACGGAGTCATCGAGGAGATCATCACCTCATCGTCGACATCGACCGAGTCGACGCTGTCACCGATCCGTTCCACGACCCCAGCGGCCTCGTCGCCGACGACGACCGGCGCAGGAATCGGTGAGCGTCCATCGATCACATCGAGGTCGGAGTGGCAGATCCCCGATGCCAACACACGCACGGTCACCTCCTTCGGACCCGGCGGGAGCAGCGATACCTCGTCGACGATCAGGTTCGTGCCGTCAGATCGCGGCGCGGACGCCGGAGATCAGCTCCGCGGCCATTCGATCACGCGAGCTGCCATTGGAGTTCGATGTGCTGCCCAGTGTGAGCAGTCCGGCGGCGACGATGTCGGTCCACACGAATGCCTGGACCATCGTCTCGGCGACCGCTCCCGGATCACCTGGGCGGAACACCCCGGCGACCCGGACACGCCCGGCCAGATCGCCGCCATCGGCGCCGGCTGACGGACTCGGCACACGTGGCGTCGAATGTTGCTTCATCGGCGAGGCGAATCCCGAAATGACACGACCGTTGCGGCTCACGGTGCAAGCGATCAAGGTACGCCGCCCGTTCCGGTGCCCCCCTCGCCAACGCCTGCTCGAACGCCCACTGTTCCGGCGTGACTCGGACACGTACAGCGCGTTCTTCGACCAGTCGGCACCGTCGACGGCGATGAACGACGTGATCCACGTGCCTCCACGATCGACCGGGCGACATCCGAGCATCTCGAACACCCGCTTGGCAAGGTCGCGCTCCATCGGCCGGTGAACGAGTTCGACATGGTTGTGAGCGTGCGATGCGGTCTCAGACATCCACCAACAAGCTAGTGAAGGCGCGGTGAGTGTCAACGGCTACTACAGCCGTCCCAGTCCCCGTCGACACCTGCTCCTTCGTGAGGATGGTCCCCACGACGAATCGACGGGGTACCTCGCCGTTTCGTCAGCTTTCCGACGTCCACAGGCTGTCGATCGGAGTCACGTGGATACGGTCTTCGGCGGTGTGAGAGCGTTGCCCGGTGTAGAGGCGTAGCCTGCGACGAATCGGGCACCGAGCCAGTCGCTCAACTTGCGTATGCGTAAACCTCGAAGGTCAGCACCGGGCACCCTCGCTGCTTCTTTCACCTCGAAGCCGTAGCGTCACCGTCGTCGGTCTCGAGGACGAGATCGACCTCGTCGTCGTCGTGGGTGTGCCATTGGCCCACGTCAACCGCGACGTCGAGCCACGACAACTGCTCCATCAACTCGCCGACAACGAACGTCTCAAGCAGAGACCGCCCCGTTCTGCCGAGCCAGTCCCAGCGGAAGCCTTCAGGTGGACGAGTGTGCGACGTCTGGACCCGGACGAGTCACCGTGTCTACCCCAGCCACCACCGTGCTCGACCTCGTCGCTTCCCGCGAGCCGCACCGGACTGTCGAACATCGCCACCGTCATCGGCGACCTCCTCATCGAAGGCAAGCTCAACCCAGCCGACCTGACCGACGCAGCAAGGCGCTACCCGATCGCAGTCGTGCAACACGCCGGCTATCTGATCGACCTGATCACCACCGAAACCGACCGCGTGCTCGACCTCGAAAGGCTCCGTCACCTGATCGCGACCGCCGACTTCACCCGTCTTTCCCCCGACCGCCCCGCAACGGACGAATTCGACGACCGCTGGCGGGTGCTCGTCAACACGGCCATCGAGCACGACCTGTGATCACCCCCGCCGACATCGCCCACTGGCGCACCCAGGTCCCGTGGGTCGCTTCCCGGAGAACGTCGAACAAGACCTGGTCCTCTCACGCTGATCGTCGAGATCGCCCGCCATCCGCTCCTCGGAACCGAGCTGGTTTTTCGCGGCGGGACCTGCCACAAGCTGTGGCTCGACCGTCCCTGGCGCTACAGCGAAGACCTCGACTACGTCCGACGCACCGAGGCGGTGTCGGTGACGTGCTCAACGCCATCCGATCTGTCGCCACGAACGTCGGTTCGACGACGTGCGAACCCAGATCGGCACCCATCCGAAAGTTCGTCTGCGATCCACGTTCCTCAGCGGACAACAGTTGCAGATCAAGGTGGAGATGAACACGTTCGAACGGTCACCCGCGAGACCGACCTTCACCCGCACCTATCGGGTCGACAGCCCTTGGTGCACAGCAAAGGCCGAGATCTGTTCGACCTCTGGCTCGCCGTCGAGCCTGCCGGCGTCACACCCCGAACAATGGCGACTGCTTCGACCCTACCGACCACAAGGCTCGACCGTTCCCCCGGGCACTGGAGACCTTCGCCGCGAAACTCGACGACCCCGCCTTCACCACCGATCTCAAGCTCCTCGTCGCCCAATGGCCCGACCGCTACGACATCACCTCCGGCGCAGCGACCGCACGATCGAAATCGATGCCATCTGGGCCGAGATCACAACCGCCCTACATCTTGACTGGGACGTCGGCTGACGAGGCGGTCTGCACGGCCTGCGACAGGAACGACAATGCGGCGGTGGCGTCGGGATCTACAAGTTCAACGGAAGCAGCAACTCCGACACCGACGCCGACCGACGCCGCCAGCCCTACTGCGTGTCCGGGATCCTGGCGAACAGCGCAGCCCGGCGACTTGCCGAGATCATCGATGCCCCGTACGTCAGCAGGCGACACGATCCACCATCTCCCCAGCTGGACGTCGAAGGATCCGGGCCAGTTCGTCGCCGAGGTCGCCGCGATCGCTGGGAGCCGATCGTGACCCGGTGGCTGATGGACCGCGAACAACGTGATCGGCACCCGTCCGGACGGGTGGTGGCGCCGATCGACCCGCCGCCCAGGCCAGGCTGGCCCAGCAGGTCGCCGGTGGTTCCGGACACTGCCCGATGATGTCGTGATCCTCGTCTTCGATGGCCGAACCATTGTGGCCGCCGAGCGAGCTCGCCGGCGGCAACCTCAGTGTCGAGTACGCCGGCGCCGGTCGCAACGCAGCCGATCGCCGGGATCGTCGAACTCACCGACCACGACGAGAGTGACGCCAACGGCGGGCGCGACGGTCGTCGTCACCGCCGACCGCGGTCTGATCGATGAGCTCGCAGACAACGTCGGTGTCATCGGCCCGCGCTCGTTCCTCAACCAGATCGACGCGACCCAGCGACCAGGACGCCGACGACCGGAGCGATGAGAGAGGGCACCTGCGGCGACTCGGAGCCCGATCTGGAACATCGGACGAGGACGGAGACCACAGGTGGGTCCACAACGAACGGTTCAAGTCGAACGATCACTCGGCCGGGACGGAGAGTCCGAGCGAGTCGGGCAGGCGGCCACGAAATTGCCCCCGGCGGCCATCCCCGGCCCGCACGACCTGCTCGCCCTCGCCCGGGTGGTAGATGTCCTCCTGTCGGCTGAACTGACCCTCGCCTGCGTATTCGAGGATGGTCACGCGGCCCGAACCGGAACACCGCATCCCCGCCCCGGATCGGGGAAGACCTGCCAGCGGGACATCGACGAACCGGCAGCTACGTCTCCCTCGATGAGGACCCACTCGACCGGGAACTCCATCATCGGCACCGGTGACATCAGCTCGGTGATCTTGGCCCGGATCGCCTCTCGCCCTCGGATGACGCCGTAGTTGTGCTCGTGCCATTCCCCGCCGACCGGTATGAAGATCGGCCCAGCGATCCCGATCACCGTCATCACCAGCTGCGACGAACGCTCGATAGGCAGCTTCGACTTCGTCCCGAGGAAAGATCCGCTCGACCATGTCGCCAGTGTTCCATGCGTGCGAGGCACGACGGCCGTTCACACCATCGTCGCGCCCGAGGGGCCCGGGCGATCGATGCGCAGGATCACGTGAGCATGATCATCAATGGGATTGTCGGGTGTGATGTCGCCCTCGGCGACCCAGCGGAAACCGGCTGCCATCAAGGCCCGCCACGACGCCACGTTTCGCGGCGTGGACCGGGACGACGATCGACGAGACCCCGGGTTCCTGCGCCCACACACGGTCTACGGACGCCACGATGATCGGCCGTTCCGAGCCCTTTGCCGACACGGTCGGGATCGCCGATGAGGTAGTCGATCGATGCCATGCCGTCGGACACCGGGTACACCGGTGCCATGTCGTCCACGTACTCCGGATAGTAGTGGAATCGGCAGGCCGTACTGCAGGATTCCCACGGGAACGCCATCGGCGAGGACCAGGTGATCCTCCGCCGGTTCCAGGCCATCGACGACGTCACCGAAATCGGACTCCACCGCAGCCGGCGACGGGTCGTGGGCCCACCAGCGGGCCACGTGTGGTTCGGCCAACCAACGGCCGAGCATCGGGAAGTGCGCACGGCTCAGCCGTTCGAAGCTGATCACGGCGCCGACGCTACGACTTCGGTCCGGCCGTCGCTCCTCGTGGGACATCGGGGGAACGCCGGGCACACGCCACACTGGGGATGATCGGTCGCGACGAGGAGAGCACATGACGACCAGCAACGACTGCGTGCTCATCGCGTGGCAGGCGATTCGACGGGACGGGCGCGGCGCCGCTCCCCGAGCGCCACGGGTGTGGGTGAGGGGCGGGCGGATCGGGGCCGTGGGGCCTGCTGCGACGGTCCTCGCCGAGGCAGGAGGTCGGACGGGTCGCCGACGGTGCTCGACCTCGGCGGTGGCTTCGTCACCGCAGGGCTCGTCGAGGCACATGCACACCCACTTCTCCCTCGCCCTGCCGGGCGATCTCGGTCATGCACTCGATCGCATGTCGGCCTACGACCTCGCGCTCTACATGGCCGACGGCGCTCGCCGCACGCTCAAGGCCGGTGTGACGACGGTGCGCTGTGTCGCCGAGCGTGACGGCGCCGACTTCCGCCCTCGCGCCGCCATCGACGTCGGTCGGGCATCGATTCGCCGTCTTCACCGCCGGTAGAGCGTGGTGTGCACCGGCGGTCACGGCCACGGTCACGGCGACACCCTCGAGTGCGACGGTGCGGTCGGTTTGCCGCCACGGCAGGCGCCGTCAGATCGCTCTCGGCGCCGATCTGGTCAAGGTGATGATCTCCGGGGGCATAGCCGGCGAGCACGAACGGATCGAGACCCCACAGCTCACCGACGACGAACTCGACGCCGTCATGTCCATCGCTCACGATTGGGGCCGCAAGGTGACCGCCCACGCCGGGCCCGGCGCCGTCATCGAGCGAGCGATCCGGCGCCGGACTCGATGGCGTGGAGCACGGCTATCAGCTCACCGGCGACGTGGTGCGGCTGATGGCCGACCGGGGTGTGACGCTGGTGCCGACACTGGTCGTGACCCGATGCGGCTCGTTCTTCGACGAGCTCGGCGTCCCGTGCTGGATGCGGCAGCGCTCGCTCGGCGCAGGCGACCGCCACATGGAGAGCTATCGGTTGGCGCTCAAGGCCGGTGTCGAGGTGATGCTCGGCAGCGACATGCCGCCGTTCTGGGAGTTCGAGGGCACCAACGCCACGGTGCCGCGAGTTGGAGTTCATGATCGAAGGCGGTCTGGCCCCGATGGCGGCCCTGCAGGCGGCCACGATCGGACCAGCTCGCTGGCTCGGCGTCGGCGACGTTCAGGGCACGGTGAGGTGGCGAGCGAGCCGATCTGATCGCCCTGCGTGACGACCCGCTCGACGACGCCGCGACATGGCGAACCATCGGTGTCGTGATCAAGGACAGCGTCGTGGTCCACGACTCATGGGGTTCTCGATGACCGCCGCTGCGCCGGACGACCGGGCTGCGGTGGCGGCCCCACTCGAGGGAACCTGGCTCCTCGTCCACCACCATGCCGAGGAACTCACCGATGGGGGAGCGGCCTGATGTCCGGCGAAGCCGACGACGAGTTCGATCTCTTCGACCTCCGCGTCGTGGTCGATCGCATCGAGGGCCGCAGCGTGTGCGGCCTGCGGCCCGGCGATCACTTCGACGTAGTGGGGAGCAACGAACTGCGGCTGCCCGACGGGAAGCACTTCTGCATTTATGCCCTTGCCGCGGTCCTGCCGCTGCTGCCGGCCAAACAACGTCAGCTCGCGGCAGCCGACTGGATGGAACGAGACACCGAGGTGTGCTGCCCTGACCCCGACGAGCGTCTGGTGATGCGGATCGAGCGGATCGGCACCCGTCGCCTGAACAGCGGAGATCTCACGTGACCGTCGAGATCGGCCTGGGGATGCAGAGCAACAAGGAGCCGGGTGCCTACGCCCGTCTCGCCCGCCGGGCCGAAGCGGGCGGGATCGACGTGCTCACGGTCTTCGGGGACCTGCTGTACCAGCCGCCGCTGCCCGCCCTGCTGGAGATGGCCGCGGCACCGAGTTCGCGTGCGACTGGGCCCGGCCTGTCTGAACCCGTACTCGATGCATCCGTACGAGATCGCCGGGCAGATCGCCGCGCTCGACCTGGCGAGCGATGGACGGGCATACGTGGGCCTCGCCCCGCGGGACGTGGCTGGGCTCGATGGGCATCGAGCAGCCCGACCCGCTGGCGTCGATCGAGGACGCCGCCGCGATCGTCGCAGCGCTCCTCGCCGGCGCCGACCGGGCCATCGTCGGCACCCGGTTCCGGATGGCGGCGGGCTCCACGTTCCGCTTCGGCCGGGCCCGCCCGAAGGTTCCGTTGTTGATCGGCACCTGGGGGCCGCGGACGGCAGCGCTGGCCGGGCGGATCTCCGACGAGGTGAAGATCGGCGGGTCGGCCAACCCGGACATGGTGCCCGTGATGCGGGAACGCATCGCCGTCGGGGCTCGCTCGATCGGCCGTGATCCCGACGAGATCGGCATCGTGGTGGGAGCCGTCACCGTGGTGGACGAGGACGGGGCGTCCGCACGCGCCCGAGCCCGCACCGAGGTCGCTATGTATCTCGACGTCGTCGGCGCGCTCGACCCGACCGTCACCCTGCCCGAAGGGCTCCTCGCAGCCGTGGGCGAGCGGGTGTCGACAGGCGACGATGTGGGTGCGGGCGAGTTCATCCCCGACGACGTGCTCGACCGATTCGCCTTCAGTGGCACACCCGAGCAGGTGGCGGCGCAGGCCACGGCACTGGTTCGGGCCGGGGCCTCCCGGGTGGAGTTCGGAACTCCTCACGGCCTCACCGACGACGGTGGCGTGGGGCTCCTGGTCGATCGGGTCCTACCGCTGATCGACCGAGTTGGCCCGATGCGACGCTCGACGGCGCCCCGGGTCGGTGGTGGGACCATCTGAGGCCGCGTGTTCGGTTCGAGCCGGACGGAGCGGAGCAGTGCGTCGGGCCCAGCCGTCGGGGAACGTGGTTCCAGCCTCGTACGGGGTGCTCCTCCACGAGCAGGCGGGTGCGCCCGTGGACGTGGGCCAGTGTAGTCGGCCGCCACCCGATGACCGAGATGAGTAGCGTAGGCGGCGTGGAAGTCCGCCTCGGAATCGAACCACAGCTCCGAGACTCCGTCGACATCGCCCGGGTCAGCGACGAGGTTGAAGACGAGCCGGCGAAGGCCGGGGGAACTGGGCGGCGAGCGGGGCGTGCTCGTCCAGCCACCAGCGGCGGAAGTCGTCCGGTGTCATGTCATCCCGGCGCGACAACAGGATGATCGCCTTGAACATCAGGTGGCTGGCCTGGTGATCCGACGGAGGGGGCGGCCGCCGGTGCCGAGGGCGAGGACCACCACGACCTCGCCAGGGCGCGGGCGCGTCGTCGATGCTGATGGCGATGGCGTCCATCTCGTCGAAGCTCCAGATGTCGGTGCAGTTGGTGAGCGGCGCCACGATGCGGGTGCCGGGTCCGCCCAGCAGTTTGGTGGACGGGATGATCGCCGGGCGATTGCCGAGGGCGGCGCGCACCGGTGCGCCGAAGGTGGGGTGGATCAGCGCAGCGGCGTGCTGAGCTCGCCGTCGGTGCCGACGATCGCCGCCTTGCCGTAGGCGCTGACGTCCGCAGGTTGCCGCGCCAGGGCCGCCAGAGCTTCGGCGACCAGCAGCTCGCCGAGCGCGGCGCCGAGGGTGAGCAACTCCACGAGGTCGGCCTCGTAGCGACCGGCCAGCGGGTTGGTCACGACCGCCGCGGCTGCCGCCTTGCGCACCGGTGGCTGCACGGCCCGACCCATCTCTCGGTGCGTCCGCCTCGACGACGGTGACGATCTTGCGCACCTCGAGCCCAGCCATGACGGCTGATCATGCCACCGCCAGCGCCTACCCGCCGCGACCCGCTGCCGCTGGTGGCCGGACACGGGCAGGTGGCGGGTGCGGGTCAGGTGGGCCGAGCGGGGGCGGCATCTGCGGCCCTGTAGATCGCCGACGGATCCGGCGATACGGCGCAGCGGAACACGCAACGGCGACGAGCCGACGGCCATCGGCCTCCTCGACCCGCCCAGGTCGACAGCAGGTCGCCAGCGGACGTCAGGGCGTGAGCACGAGCCGCGGTCGTGTGCTCGCCGAGCTCTCGCCGGACGACGCCTTCACCAGCGCACTGCCCGGAGTGTGGCCTGTACGACGAAGCCGAGGACGTTGCGGCCCGCAGCACGCTCGGCAGCGACGTACGACGTGACAGTCGAACTGGGCCACGTCGCGGTGGTGCCGACCACGGTCCCCGTGGCCACCGTGGCACCGGGCACCGGCTTGGTGTTCCAGGTGAGACCGGTCTCGGTCCACGACGTGTCGACCGCCTTGACGACGACCGGGGTGGTCTTGCCCTTCGCCCCTTGGCAGCGCACCCGCAGCACCGCAGTGCTCACCGGGCCGGCGTAGGCGGTGGTGTCGACCTGCAGGAAGTACCAACGGGTGTTGCCCGCCGAACCGTTCTGAACCTCGGCTGCGGTCGCGGTGGCGTAGTTGTTGTTGGCCCGGCTGCCGTCGCGGACGTGCGCATCGACGGTGATGGTGATCGTGGTCGGTGTCGGCGCCGGGGGATGCGGTGGGTCCGGTAGGCCGCCCGTGTCGCCCACGCCCGTGAGGCCGAGATCGAAGCCGAGGTCGCTGCTGGTGACGGCCGCCTGGTGGACCTCGACGGCGATGACGTTCCGCCCGTTGTAGAGCTGCCCGGACACCGGGATCGAGAGGTAGATGGTCTCGTCGGCGCCACCGATCGCCGCCTGACGCGCAGCGTCGCCGCCGTGATGGCGCCGGCGGGCATGGTGCTGCGCGCCACCTCGGTGCCGTTCAGGTAGACCACGGCGCCGTCGTCGCGGCGCAAGGCGAGCGTCAGCGTCGAGTACCCGTGGACCGCAGTGAACGAGCGCCGGAAGTAGGTGGTGACGTACTTGTTGTTGCCGTCGGGGCCGAAGCCGAGGGTCGTGGTCATCGGGTCGCCGTACCCGAGCGGTGCGCCGCCCGACGCCCACGCCGAGTCGTCGAAGTGGTAGGCGTGCCACGACGTGCCCAGGTCGGTGCCGAGGTCGTGGTAGCGCCAGGTGCTTCCCGTGGCGACGAGCGTCTCGGGCGGAAGTGGAGGAGTGCCGCCGGTGCGGAACGGGCCGGCGACCGTACGTGCGTCCGGTCGAGCCGTTGGTGCCGCGCTGCGACGACACGTACATGCGGGTGTGGTCGGCGAGAACGCCACACCGCACCACTCCGACGAGCTGTGGCCGATGATGCGCAGGAACGCCGCGCACCTCGGCGTTGCCGTTGCCCATCTCGGCGATGATGCAGACCTCCATGTTGCCGCCGTCCTCGCACACGTAGACGTCGCCGGACGGGACGTGCACCGTGCAGTTGTCGACCGCGTTGAGCGCTGCCGACGGGTTGGCGACGCCGTCGTAGAGCACGGCGGTGGTCTGCGTGCCGAGATCGATCTCCCACACCCTCTTGTCGCCCTTGGAGGTCATGTACATCGTGCCACCGTCGATCCACAGCCCCTCGCCACCGTTGAACGCCGTCGTGGTCGACTGGCGGTCGGGACCCGAAACCGGCGCAGTCACCCAGCTGAGCGCCCCGCCGGTGATCTTTCGCCGCAAACAGCTGACCCGCCGAGAAGTCGCCGCGGCTGGTGGGGACGAAGTGGTACAGCCGGCCGGACGGGTCGTCCTCGGTGAGGTAGACGTATCCGGTGAGCGGGTCTTCGACGGCGCCATGGTTGAACGAGCCCAGCGCGGGTCGCACGACACCTTGGCCGGCGGCCAGCGGACTGCATCGGAGACCTTGCCGCTGGAGCCGTTCTCCTCGCAGGAGAACCACCCGCCGGCTGCGGTGGTGCCGCCCGTGCAGTTGGCGGCTCGTGCCCGAGAGAATCCGGTAGCGCGTCGACGACGTTGCCGGCTGCGTCGAACTTCAGCGCGCTGGCACCACCACCGCCGCTCGCCACCTCCGAGTTGGACACGTACACCCAGCCGCCCCCGGCCACGGGGAAGCAGGCGCCGCCGTCGGGTGCCTGGTGCCACCGGTAGCCGGTGCCCGACACCGTCGAGCCCGACGTGGCCAGCAGCCGGCTGGAGAAGCCTGCGGGCAGCAGGAAGCCGTTGGGGTCGGCGGTGACCGACAACGCACCGTACGGGCCCGGTCCGGCGACGGTTGCGGCGAGGACTGTGGGACCGCAGCACCCCTCGACCGAGCACCGCTGCTCCCGAGGCCACCAGCGTCTGAAGGATGAAGCTGCGCCGATCCAAGGTCCCCGTCATGGCTCGCGACCCTACGCCACTGTCGAAGTCAGCTCGGCCTGATCGTTCCTCCTCGGCGACGAGCCGAGCGGGCATGCCTCGACCCGGTTCATCATCGCCTGCCCGTCGCCGTGGGTCTGTCGCCACCCGGTTGCGGTTGCCCCGAGGTCTGGTCGAGATGCTGACGGGTACGTCAGGTGACGATGACACCGCAACGGGAACCGAGAGATGCCGACGGCCGCGACCGGGATCTGGTGGACGTCCAACTCTGTGAGCGAGGACGCCGAGGTCGTGGAGAACGGCGAAGTGGTGCCGAGCGCAGCCGGCGCCGGGCGGGACGAGGCCGAGCTGATCGAACAGCACAAGGCCGTCTCGGGAGTAGTCGAGCCGACCGACGGTTGTGCGTGATCGGTTGTCGACGACACCGCAACTGCGGTGACTTCCTGAGCCCCGCCCCTCGCCGGCTCACGTCCGCAAGTTCGAGCAGCGATCGGGAGCATGCGCCATCGCTACAAGTCGATCGTCCATCCCGAAGATTCTGGGATGTGCTGCTCACAAGTGACGCATCCCCGGCGATCGGGATGCTTTCGTACCGTCCGGGACGGTTGACAGGAGGCGTCACTAGCTCTCGACGCAGAGATCACCGCGGCCGGCGGACGGTGAGGCCCGGAAGGTCGTCGAAGCCCCTCCGGTCGGCAGTGACGACGATTCGAGCGGTCGCCAGCGCCGTCGCAGCGATGATCAGGTCGTGGGCGCCCCGAGGGCGACCTGCCGCCGGGTCGCCACGAGCAGTTCGGTATGCGCTCGGGCCACGGCGAGGTCGTAGGCGATGATCGGCACGTTGTCGACGATGTCATCGAAGAACGCTCGACGCGCCTTGCGTCGCTTGCCTGTTGCCAGGGCGACCCCAACACCGAGCTCGGCGACACTGATAGCGGCGATCGCAGGCACATCCTCGTCAAGAATCAACTCGTCGAGGTCGACATCAGAGCGCTCGGCACTGATCAGCACATTGCTGTCGAGGAGCAGCTGACTCAGAACCGCTCCTCGACGATCAACTCGCTTCTCAGCTCTTCGACCTCGCGACCACGTCGAATCCACCCGGTGCCTGCGGAGCAACGCCTTGGCTGCAGCACCGGACGCCGTCGACACCGGTTCGAGCTGGGCGATGACGCGGCCCCGGCGAACGATCGTGTACCGCTCGCCACGATGCTCGACCCCGTCGAGCAGGTCGGCGAAGCTCCTCGATGCTTCGGTCGCAGTGATCTCCGGCATGAGATCAGATTATCAGAGACTTGCCGGGTAGAACCGCGACCTCGAAGGTAGACCCTACCGAAGCGAGCAATATTTCGCCATTGGGCGTTCCCCGGACACGGCTGGGGTTGTACATCGAATCGAACCCAAGGCAACGTGAGTTCAATCGTTTGATAGTTCAACGGGAGACTGCAGTTCTTCATGTTCGCCGCAGTCCCGGTCGTCCTCGTCAGACGCATTGTGCCGATGCAGAACCACGTTAAAACCTAAACTGTCTGCGCCCCAGTACACGGAAGCGACGTCACGGCGACGAGTTACCAGGTATTGTCTGCTATCGTCGGTCGGCAAATCAGATCCCAGAAATGCATGGGCCGGGCTCTGGACGTTGACAACGTCATAGACGCCCGGAGGCAGGCGCGCGGCCTCCTGCCATCCTTCACGGGCGGCGAATTCGAGCGGCCAGCGACCCATCAGTTGCGCCGCGGTCGCAACGTCACCCATGGCCAGTGAGGAGAGAACGGACTGCCTGGAGCCCGACGGCGCTGCACGAGAGCTGAAGCGTCGCAAACCCGCTCGCCCTGGCGATGGAATCTATCGTGCTAGGTGACCCTTTGACACCCCGTCCGAGATATTGACCAAATCCGAGCATGAGCAACTCAAGATCCGTCCATCTCAGGAGAAGAGGAAGAACATCCGAGAAGGCGAGGCTCAGGTCCTCCTCTTCCATGCTGAGAATGCAGACGGAGTGGGCACCGAGACGCCGTAAGTGCCATGAGAGCGTGTCCGGACAATCAAACTCGATCGCTGGATTGCTGCGAAATTGAATCCACACTGGCTGCGGGTGAATGATCACGACACCGAGGTTGAGATCGCGCTGTCGTGCTTCCCGCAGAGCCATCGTCACGACCATTTCCATCTCAGTCGTCAACGGATCCCACGTGCCGATGACAACGGCACCCCGTGTGCATCTCATGTCAAAGTCGAGGAGTAATCACCGTCGCACGAGCTTCGCGAAGTGCTCGGCGGACAGCAGAGGAGTCCTACACCTGCTGGAGAGTCCAGCCAGCGCAACGACTGGACTCATGAAGCGAACGGTTCTACGCAACGGCCCAATATTCGGATTCATCGTGCACCAAAGTATGGTGGCTAGGCGATGACGACGAGCGTGCCAGCAGTGCAATGACACGTCGCCCAGCACGAATGACCGAGCAAATGGCTGTCAGCCATTAGCTCCCGCCTGAAGTCCTCACTGAAGCAATACGCGGCTAAGGCTCGCTTGGCGTCTCGTTGGAGAAGCGCTCTGGCTGACGGGTTGACGTTGATCTCTTTTCGAAAGTCTCCAATTACCCGTGGCACGCAAGAGTTCGAACCGGGTAGAGCATCGCGCCGGGCGTGACGTCCGGGCGACGGCAACTTTTCGCGCAATCGCGGCTCAGGCATGTTCGCCCCCCATCTCCAATGAGCATATCTCCCTCGAATTGGTCGAAGTCAAGTCCGTCAACGAGCAGATGGTGTAGGCCTGTGCACTGCTTACCCAATGCGCCAGCCAAAGTCGCCAGGTATGAGTGTCCCGCTCTCCTCTGTCAAGCCACTCGTTGGACGAGTTGCTCTCGAGGGAGTGCGGCGTCGGAGAGCATTGCCCGGAAGACGACGTCGGAGAGTCGTCGCTTCAATGACCGAAGGGCTTCCTTGCCGGTTGCTCCCGCCTCGGTTCGACGTCGGAGGTAGACGATCGCGTGGGATGTGACCGCAGCCGTCCCACGCTCTTTCGAGATTCCCTCTGCGAACGAGGAACCTGGTCGACTGACCGGCCTATCGGCCGAGGCCCCGTGGTGGGGCTGATACGCTTAACCAGGCCTGAACCGACTCCGCTGATCATCTGGGTGTTCGGATGACCTGGAGGAATCGATGAGCTCGATCACAACGCCCGCCGCACCGTGGGACGTGTACCGGGAGATCCACAAGGCGATGCGGCTGGCCCTGTTCGGCGTCACCGCTCGGCGGGCAGCACCGACCCCGCCGACGACGGTCCGGTGCGATCCGGCTGCTCGACGAGTGGCGCGACGTGCCTCGTTCGTGCTCCTCGGCCACCACGGCCACGAGGACGAGTTCTGCGATCCGCTGATCCAGCGCGCCACGCACCGGATCTGCGCGACGAGCTCGAAGGCGCGCACCGCGGCGTCGACGCCTCGATCGCGGCGTTCGCCGACCAGGCGGCACCGCATCGAAGCGTGCCGCGCGCTCGGCGGAGCGAGGCGGCTGCTCCTGGCGGCGTTCCACCTCGACCTCGCCGACTTCACCGCCGACTACCTCGACCACCTCCGCTTCGAGGAGTACGAGGTGATGCCGGCGCTCAACGCGCGCGATGACCGACGCCGAGCTCGAGGGCGCTCACCAACCAGATCCGGGGCAGCGTGCCGCCGCCGGACATGTGCGTCTTCATCCGCTACATGGTCCCGGCGATGAACCCGGCCGAGCGGCTCGACATGCTCGGCGGCATGCACGCCGGCGCCCCGCCGGAGATCTTCGAGATGTTCCGCGCCGCCGCTGAGGCCGCCTCGCGCCCGACGAGTACCGGGCCGTCGGCGACCGCTGGTCCGGGCTTCGGCTGATCGCGGGTACCCGAGCTCGAAGGTGCGCTGAATCCGACTGGCCTCGCGACGCGAGGTCACTCCTCCCGCCAAGGAGGTGACGTCGACCGACGAGGAGCGCACCGTGACCGCACGGAACTGAGCCACTGATCACGACCCCGGTGGCTTGCCGTGACCGGCGAATCCGTTCCCGGTCGCAGCGGCCGACCGCAGTGCATCGTTCGAGGGCACTTGTGCAGCCGGCTGCCGCGGCCCACTCCCCCGGTGCTGCGACTGCTCGGCCCGATCGAGCTCGGCCGGCCGGGCGCGATGGTCTCGCTCGGCGGTCCGAAGCAGCAGGCTGTGCTTGTTCTGCTCGCCTGCGCCGGTCGGCCGGTCTCCGCCGATCGGTTGACCGCCCAGCGGGGCGAGCGGCCGGGCCTGGGCCGGCCGAAGCGGACGCTGCACGTCTCATCTCGACGCTGCGCAAGGCGCTCGCCCCGTTTGGCCTACAGATCGTCGGTTCCGGTCAGGACTACTGCCTCGAGGGGCCGCGCGGGCTGGTCGACCTGTATCGCTTCGAGGATCTGATCGCGGTCGGCGGCCGATTCACGGCGAGTGCACAGCTTTTCCCACGCCCTGGCGCTCTACGACCAGGCCGAGCGGCTGTGGCGCGGGATCCCGTTCGTCCAACTGCCCGAGCTCGACGACGTGCTCATCGCTGGCGCTGGGCTGACGGCGCGCCATTTCGGTGCGACCGAGTTGCGCCCTTCCAGCTGGCGATCGCCCACGGCGAGATCTCGACGGAGCGGTGAGCGAGTTGGAGCGATTCGTCGTCGAGCACCCGCTGCGCGAGCGAGCGGTCGCTGCGTTGATGGTCGGCCGCTACCTCCAGGGCCGTCAGGCGGAGGCCTTGGCCGGGTACGGCGACGCCCGCCGGCACCTCGCCGAGGAGCTCGGGCTCGACCCGTCACCGATCCTGTGCGAGCTGGAGCGCCAGATCCTCTGCCACGGCGTCTCGCTGCCGCGACGGACGGTGCGAGCCAGGGAGGACTCAGCACGCCGCCGCGGTCAGCGATGGGCAGCGGGGAGCAGTCCGGGCGCGTCGAGGGCGTCCGTCGCGGATCTCCTCGGACAAGGCGAGCAACCGGTCGATCTCGGCGGAGCGGTGTCGGAGACCGGTCGTCCGTAGCCGGAGCACCGTCGCCAACTCGGACTGCACCCGCGCGACTGCCACGGCACGGCACCGAGCCGCAGGCACATCTCCAGTGCGGTGCGCTGGTGCCGTTCGGCGTCGTCGAGCCGGTCCATCACCCGACAGCGCGCCGAGGTGAAAGTCGATCGGACCCCACCAGCCGGCGAGCGGGCCGACCCGCACGGTCCGCGCCGTCGTCCGAGCGAGCAGGTGATAGAGCACGGGGGCGAACTCGCGATCGCCCGTCGCCGCGCAGGCATGGCAGTAGAACCCGACCACCGGGAGCCATTCGAGGTCGCGACGGATCTTGTCGAAACCGATCGTCGCCTGCTCGGCCAACAGCCGATGGGCGACGTCGGTGTCGCCGGCAAGCGCGGCGGTCATCGCCCAGCCGGACGTGAACGTCGGGACCTCGGCGAGCTCGTCGCGCATCGATTCGACCAGCGGCAACATGACCGCGGCGTGGCCGAGATCGAGGCCGCGCATCACCGCCCCGGTGAGATGGACGGCCGAGGCGTTCGGGTCGCCGCCCTCGACGGCCAACGCCAGCGCCCGCGTCGCGCACTCCTCGGATTCGGTATAGCGACCGGCGATCAGCGCGGTCGAGGCCATCGTCGCAGCCAACGCCGACTCGTACGGCAGACGGAGATCCTCGGCGAGCGCGGCGAAGGCCGCAACCGACTCGGCCCAGCCCGGCCCGTCGCCGAGTTCGAGCGTCGCCCACGCCCGCCCGTACCAGCCGTTGGCGAGCACGGCGAGGTTGCGTGGTGTCGCCCCGGCCCGGACGATCTTGTCGGCTGAGCCGGGCGAGCACGACCGGATCGTCGACGACGATCGAGTCGCGAGCCGCACCCAACGAGAGCAGCAGCTCTCGCTCCAGGTCGTCGTCGGCAACGACCTGGAGGACGAGTTCGGCCGCGAGCTGCCGCCGACGGTACGACTCATCGGACGACTCGAAGCCGAGCTGGGCGAGCATCGCCGCGGCCGAGGTCCGCAGCACCGTCTGATCCGTAGGGAGCGACTCGAGCGCCCGCTCGAGCAACTCGAATCGCTCGCGGTCGTCGTGCCCGTAGCGGACCGAGGCGGCGAGCCCGATCGCAGCACGAGCGAACAACTCGGTGTCGGCGAGCGATTCGGCGAGCTGGCCGGCAGCGCGGAACCGTTCGTCCGCCTCGGCAGACCGGCCGAGCGACGACAGCACCTGCCCGATCCGGATCAACGTCGCCGCTTGTTCCCGGCAGTCCGGTGCCCATAACCGGCTGGCGTGCTCGTAGCGGACGATCGCCTCGTCAATGTCGGCCGCAGCCGCAGCCGCGTCACCGGCCAGCATCGACCAGTGCGCCGCCGATCTGGCGGCTTGCCCGTCCGTTTCAGCGACGATGCCCCAATGACGGGCGATGTCGAACACGGCGGCGTCGCTGGCGTCGTCGCCGTCGAACCCATCCTCCAGCAGCGTCGCCGCTGCGCGATGGAGGGTCAGCCGCCGGCGGGCAGACGTCGCCTCGTACACCGCGGCCTGGATCAAGGCGTGGCTGAAGGACAGCTCGACGGCCGACGGCTCGGTGATCAACCCGGTCAGCAGCGCTTCGTCACAGGCATCGAGCAGGCGATCGGCGGCGAGGCCGGCGAGTCGACCGGCGAGCTCGAGGTCGAATGCGCGACCGAGGACGGCGCCGGAACGGAGCACCGCCAACGCATCGCCCGAGAGTGCATCGAGCCGACGCCCGATCGTCTCCCGCAGACTGATCGGCTCGCCCCCGTCACCTCGTCATCGGGCTGACGCTGCCCGACGGCGAGCAGGTGCTGGGTGAGCTCCTCGACGAACAGCGGGTTGCCGTCCGTGCGGCGTCGGCGACCGTCGTCACCAACCCGGCCGGGGCGCTGCCGTCGGCTATCAGCTCGACCAGGCGGGCGATCTCGTGGCGGGCGAGCCCACCGAGCGATCCGGTCGAGCTGGGAGACGCGACGGAGGTCACTGATCGCGCCGGCGTTCGCCGCTGACTGGTCGGTGGAGCGGACCGAGCCGACGACGACCAACTCGTCGAGCGCGTACGGTGCCGGCGAGGAACGACAGCAGTGCGAGCGACGCGGCGTCGGCCCAGTGGAGATCCTCGAGCACCAGCAGCGTCGGTCCGATCCCTGTCAGCAGGCGGGCGACGGCCTCGAACAGCAGCCGCTGCTGGACCTCCGGATCGGCGCGACTGGGGCCGAGCGACCATCCCTGGTCGGCGGCGAGTTCCGGCACCAGCCGGGCGAGCTCCTCGCCGGCGCGCCCCGAGCCGTGCTCCCGCTGGACGACGGGCCGCGGACCGGCTCGACGAACGGTTCGTAGGCGCCGAGGCGGGCGTCGATGCAGCGGCCCCACAGAATCGTCGGCCGTGGCTCGAGCGAGCGGACGAACTCGCCGATCAGCCGCGTCTTGCCCGCACCGGCTTCCCCGGTGATGATCACGACCCCAGGTCGGTCGTGCCAGCCGCTGGTCAGCCGTGTCAGCTCGTCGTTCCGGCCGACGAACTCGTAGGTGCGGAACACGCCCGGCAGATCGGGCAGCGGCGGCCGGTTCTCCCCACCGAGAGCTGGCACCCGGACGTGGCTGTGCTCGGCGATCGATCCCGCGTTGCCCTCCACCGCGGGGGCGACGGACGCCGCCGATGCCGCTCGGCCGTCGTCGAAGTCCCAGGTCACCGGATGTTCCGGTCGGTAGCTGGCGTAGATGCCGAGCTGCACGCTGTGGGTCAGGTGACGGGCGAGCGCCGGGGGCGGAGTCGGCCAACGCCTTGATCGTCGAGCGGATCCGCCAGGAGACCGCGTTCGCGCCCGCTCGGCGGTACCACCCGTGCGGCGACCGGCGCCGCGCAGGCCGAGCTGGCTGGCCAGCTCGTCGACGAGCCGGTCGAGCTCCATCTCGAGCGTCTCCGCCCGGCCGAGGTCGTTCGCCGCGCCGGCCTCGATGAGGTCCGTCGTGCAGCTCGCGGATCCGTTGCTCGATCGCCCGCCGGCCACTGCGTCGAGCGTCTCGCCGAGATCGTTCTCGACCACCGCGGCGTCGACCAGGTCGAGCACGTGGAGTTCGACGTCCGGCCGGCCGAGGAGGGCGCGGAGGTCGCGCAAACCCTTGCGATCGGCGACCAGCGCCCGTTCGTCACCGAGCCCGACCAGCCACATCTCCCCGTTGCGGACGAGCGTCCCACGGTTCGGCGTCATCCGTCGAGCTGGTTTGCGATCCGCTCCGGTCCGGCCACGGCGCTGATTGTTGCACAGGGTGCCAGGTCGTCAACGAGGTGACGGACGCCGACGCGGCCGACCGGGAACTCGCCTGACGGTCACGCGAGTTGGCGCTGCGCCAAGTCTGCGAAGGGTCCCGGCGTGTTCAGCAGCTCGTCGTAGGAACCCGTCTGGACGATCTCGCCCTTGTCGATCACGACGATCCGATCAGCGTTGACGATCGTGCTCAGCCGATGGGCGATCACGACCCGGGTGATCTCCAGCTCGGCCAGGCTCCGACTGACGATCGCCTGGGTCTCGTTGTCGAGTCGCGCTGGTGGCTTCGTCGAAGAACACCAGCCGGGGCTTGTGGGCCAGCGCCCGGGCGATCAGCAGGCGTTGACGCTGGCCGCCCGAGAGACTGCCGCCGCCGTCGCTGACGATCGTGTGCATCGCCATCGGCATCGCCCGGATGTCGGCCTCCAGTCCGGCCCGGCGGGCCGCCTCCCAGGCGTCGTCGACGGTCAACGTCGAAGAGCCGACGATGTTCTGGACGATGGTCCCGCTGAGCAACCGCCCGTTCTGGAGAACCGCGCCGATCTGGCGGCGCACGGCTTGCAGGTCGAGCGAGGCCAGATCCCGGTTGTCGAAGTAGACGACGCCCGTCTCCGGGCTGGCGAACCCGAGCAGCAGGCGGACGAGGGTCGATTTGCCACCACCCGACGGGCCGACGATCGCGACGAACTCCGGCGCGGATGCTGACCGAGACGTCGCGCAACACGAGCGGGAGCCCGGGCCGGTAGCGGAAGCTGGCGTGTTTGATCGCCAGCCGACCGGTGAGCTCGCCGGGATCGATCCGGCGCGCCTCGACCTCCGGAGCCGCCTCCAGGATCGGCTTCGCCCGCTCGTACAGCGGGATCACGTAGAGCACGTTGAGGCAGGCGTTGCTCAGTCCGAGCATGCCGCCTTGGAACTGGGCGAAGGCCGCCAGGAAGGCGACGAATTCGCCGGTCGTCAACACCTCCGCGCCCGGACGCTGCATCGCCCGGAGCAGGAGGGCGAAGATCACGATCGTGCTGATCAGCGGGAAGGTGACGTTGAACACTGCCGTCCAGCTGGTCACCCGACGGGCCGCCATCGCCACCCGCTTCTGCTCGGCGTAGGCCTTCGCCCAGGCGATGAACGCGCCGCTCTCGGTGCCCGAGACGCGCAACTTGGCGATCCCGTTGATCCATTGCAGGACGGTGCCGGAGAGCTCGCCGCTGACGTCGGCGAGACGGCGCTGATGACGCAGTTGGGCGGCAGCGGCGATGACGCTGACCGCGATGCTGATCCCGACCAACCCGCAGGCGACGAGCAGCAGCTCCGCGTCGAAGTACCACAGCAGGCCGGCGCTGGTGATCGAGAACCACGCCGGACAAGATCCCGTCGAGCGTCGAACCGGTGAGCGCCTGGCGTACCGCGTCGATGCCCAGGCTGCGGGTCGCCAGGTCGCCCGCCGAGTAGTCGCGGAAGAAGGACACCGGGAGGCGGAGCAAGCGGTCCCAGACGGCGGCTTGGGTCGCCGCTCCCATCCGGGTCTCGAGGCGGAGCACGGCGATGTTGCGGCAGAGCTCGAAGATGCTCGGTCGCGACGGCGAGCGCGACCAGCAGCAGGCCGACCTGGAGCAGTTGCGAGCGGCGGGCGCCGGGGATCAGGGTATCGAACACGACGCCGGTGACGAGCGGCACGATCAGCCCGGCCAGGCTGAGCGCGCAGGCTGACGGCGACGAGCGTGCGCAGATCGCGCCCGCTGCCCCGCAGGCCGAAGCGGAGCAGCTCGCGCAACCCGACCGGTCCGACCGGCAGCGGTCGATAGAACACCTGCGCCTGTGGATCCAACGTCGCCGCGACCTCGGCGGTGACCTGCTCGCGTTCCCCGCCGTGGCTCGGATCGACGAGTTCGTAGCGCCGCGCCGAGGTCGGCAGGAGGGCGACCGGCCGGCGTCCCTCCCCTCGCACGGCGAGCACCGGTCCGTTGTCCTGCTGCCACCACGGCCCGGACAGCGTCACCCGCCTGGAGCGGACGTTCGACGCCCGCAGGACGGCTTCGACCGGATCGCTCGTCGAACGGGCCGAGCTACCGGTGGCCGGTTGGCGAAAGGCGATGCCCTGGCGGGCGCCGATCAAGCTGCACGCTTCGAACCAGTCGTCGACGTCGTCGGAGAAATCGTCGGCCGACGGGTCGTCGTCGAGCGGGGTGAGCAACTGGCGCAACGCCCCGTCGAGCCGGCGAGCCTCGAGCTCGGTTGCGTGGCGGAGCCGCTCGTTCAGTCGTTGCTCGTCGTGGGCCAGGCGGTGGAGATGGGCCTCGACGACGAGTCGGTGGAGGGTTCGCAACCCGTCCCACGTTTGATCGCGCTGCGTCCAGCCGGCGCCGACGCCGAGCAGCAGCTGGCTGCGGGGCAGCTGCTCCTCGGCGAGTGCAGCACGGAGCGCCGCGACCCATCCCTCGATCAGCTCGACACCGGCGGCCGGCTCGCTGCCGGTCGGTCGGGGTACCTCCATCAGCTGCGCTGTCGGGGTGCAGACGACCAGTAGTCCGACCGAGAGCTGGGCCGGAGGAGCGAGCTCGCACAGACCCTGGCCGGGTTCGAGCCGGACGAGATGATGTAGCGCGCCGCTGGCCTCCCCACCGGTCGTCGCCACCAGGAACACGTCGACGGATCCCCCGCTGACCGACCACAGCCGTGCGCTGTCGTCCATAAGGAAGCGCCGTCGTTGCGCCGACCCGTCCATCGTCCTAGCGGCCGGCGTGGATCAGGGCGGCGTACGGCCCTGGCTGGTCGCGCAACGTGTCGTGGGTGCCGCGCTGCGACGATCGCGCCGCGCTCGAGCACGATGATCTCGTCGCAGTCGCGGATCGTGCTCAGGCGATGCGCGACGATCAGGCAGGTGCAGCCGCGCCGGCGGAGGTTGTCGTCGATCCGCTGCTCGGTCACGGGATCGAGCGCGCTGGTCGCCTCGTCGAGGATCAGGATCGCGCGGCTGGCGGACCAGGGCGCGGGCGATCTCCAGCCGCTGGCGCTGTCCGCCGCTGAAGTTGCGCCCGCCCTCGTCGACGGCGGCGTCGTAGCCGCCCGGTCGGCGGCGATCTCGTCGTGGATGCGCGGCGTCGCGCGCCGCCTGCGACCAGCTCCGGTCTCGGGGATCGTGCGTCGTCCCACATCGTCAGGTTGTCGCGGATCGTGCCTTCGAACAGGACGATGTCCTGGTCGACGATGGCCAGCGAATGGTCAGCACCTCGCGCGGGATCTCGTTGCGCGGCCGGCCGTCGAACAGGATCTCGCCGCTCCACGGCTCGTAGAGGCCGCACACCAGCTTGGCGATCGTCGACTTGCCGCTGCCCGAGGCGCCGACCAGCGCGACGCGCTGCCCCGGCCGGAGCGTCAGGCTGAAGTCGGTCGATCAGCGGCGGGTCGAGCGGGCTGTAGCCGAAGGTCACGTCGCGCAGCTCGAGCGCGACCTTCGAGGCGTGGCCCGATCCGCACGTCGAGCGTGCCGGTCGACCTGCGGATCGACCGGGTAGCGCAGCACGTCGTCGAGACCGGTCCAGCTCGCCGCCGATCTCCTGCAGCCGGCCGCCGAGCTTGACCAGCCCGTTGACCGGCGCGAGGAATCGCCCGAGGAGCAGCTGGAAGGCGACCAGCATGCCGATCGTCACGCGCCGTCGATCACCCGCAGACCGCCGAGGCAGAGGACCGTCGCTCGTGGTCAGGCCGGTCAGGAACGGTCGAGCACGCGCCGAGCTTGACCGTCGACACGCCCAGGTGCTGCGCGGCGTTCACCAGTTGGCCTGATAGCCGGCCCAGCGGGCGAAGAAGTCCGCCTTCGCGCGCCGGTCGCCTTGAGCGTCTCGATCGTCTGCAGGCCGTTCATCGCCACCCCGGTGAGCTTGCCGCGCTGCTGGAGCAGCCGCTGGCTCTCCTCGCTGCGGCGCCGCGCGATCGAGCGCAGCGCGAGCAGGTTGGCACCGGCGACAGCGACGCCGACGCAGGTCAGGGGCACGTCGTACTGGAGCATCACGCACGGCGAAGACCACGACCATGAGGACGTTGACGCACGTTCGTCGCCAGCTCGCCCGAGAGCAGCGCGGGCGACCTGGTCGTTGAGCGCGACCCGGCGCCGATCTCGCCGCTCGAGCGCTGCCTGAAGAACTCGATCGGCAGGCGCAGCACGTGCCAGAGGAACGGCTCGCCGAGGCCAGCGACAGCTGCGGTCTCCAGGCGGGCCAGCAGCGACTGCTGGAGGCAGGTCAGCCCGCCGGTGAGCGAGCGCGGCGACCGCCAGCAGGGCGAGCACCGGGCGACCCCAGTCGAGCTGCTCGCCGACCAGCACCCGATCGACGAAGACCTGCGAGAGCAGCGGCACGGTCAGCCCGAGGACGACCAGCGCGAGCGTCGCGCGAGCACGACGTAGAACAGGGCGAGACGGCTGCCCGTCAGGCGTCGCGCCAACGCGGCCGACCAGCGAGTGCGGCCGCTCCGGCGGGAACGAACTCGGCGCCCGGCTCGAACGACGAGCACGACGCCGGTGAACGCCTGGTCGAACTCCTCGGTGGTGACCACGCGATGGCCGCGTGCCGGGTCGTTGAGGTAGACCTTGTCCCGCCGAAGCCCTCGACGACGACGAAGTGGTTGAAGTTCCAGAACACGATCATCGGCAGGGCGAGCTTGGGCAGCCCGTCCGGCTCGGACTTGTAGCCCTTCGCCGCCAGGCCGTACGTGCGCGCGGCCTCGAGGATGTTGCTCGCCTTGCTGCCGTCGCGCGAGACGCCGCAGGTCTGGCGCAGCTCCTCCAGCGGCAGCCAGAGGCCGTGATGGGCCAGGACGATCGCCAGCGCGGCGGCGCCGCACTCGACCGCCTCCATCTGGAGCACGGTCGGCGTCTTCACCCGCTTCAGGCGAGCCGAATGCTCGGGAGCCGCACTGGTGGCAGCCGGTTCGGCGGTCGTGGTCACGGCTCAGGCGCGACCGAGCGGAAGGACGGTCAGCACGAGGTCGATCGGCCGTTCCCGTCCGGTGACGATCCTGCCCGTGCACGACATGCCCTCGGCGATCTCGATCTGGGCGCCGCGCGGCGAGGACCACCTCAGGCCGCTGGCGGTGGAGAGGTCGCGTTGCAGCGCGACGCGGACCTCGACGACCGCGCCTGCACCGAGCAACGCCTGCGCCTGTGGACCGTCGCCGAAGACGTCCTGGAGGACCTCGGCGGTGGTCGGCGACACGGCGATCGAGATCACCTCGCCGCCGACGAATCCGGCCTCCTCCCTCCGGGCGTTGCTCGGCACGATCTCCGCCGGCATTCCGACGCGGACGTGCTCGATCTCGTCGGCGGGGAGGTAGAGGACGGCCTCGATCGTCGAACTCCGGGTCATCAGACCAGGTCCCTCGACACCGGTGGTGATCGTTCCGATGCAGGCCCAGACCACAGCGAGCGCGAGCAAGGCCGAGCGCGGTGAGCAACGCCAGCCAACTGCGCGGTGAGGTCACCGAGAGCAGCGCATCGAGCTGGTCGGGCGATGACAGCCGGTCGAGCGCCGCCTTTCGAAAGATGTTCCGTCTGGCCACGACTCAGCGACGAACGCCTAGCAGGGTCCGACGATCGGGCAGTAACAGGTGTTGCACCTCTGATTGGGACAGCAGGTGCGGCACTGGTAGCCGCCGGCACAGCGCACCTGTCCGACCGTCGTCGTCCCCGAACCGCCACTGACGAGATCGAGCTCGTCTTCAGAGAGCTCATCCAGCCCAGTCGATCCAGCTGTCGTACTCGGCGAACGCCTCCGCCAGCCAGGCGCCGACGAGCTCGACGGAGAGGTCGACGTCCCGCTCTTCGGCGGCCCTGGCGATCGTGCGGATGTACTCGTCGTCGCTGCCCGAGTCGAGCTCGCCGAGCCGACTCTGCAGCGCGGTGTCCTCCGCGTGGGCGTTGAGGAAGTCGTAGACCAGATGCGTCTCCATCGCCTCGTGCTCCTCAACAGGATCCATTGATCGGGCAGTAGCAGGTGTTGCATTTCATACCGGGACAGCAGCTGCGGCACTGGTACCCGGCGGTGCACTGAATCTTTCCGACCGTCGTCGTCCCCGAACCGCCGCTGACGAGATCGAGCTCGTCCTCCGACAGCTCGTCCAGCCCAGCGATCCAGCTGTCGTACTCGGCGAACGCCTCCGACAGCCAGGTGGCGACCAGATCTCGGTGAGATCGTCGCCACGCTCGCTCGCCAACTCGGTGATCACCCTGACGTAGTCCTCGTCGGTACCGGTGTCGAGTTCGCGCGAGCCGGCTCTGCAGCGCCGCGTCCTTCGCGTGGGCGTTGAGGAAGTCGTAGACCAATTGGGTCTGCATCGGATGTCATCCTTCCTGACTGTTGAGGAGCGAACCGGCCGGTGGCCGGCGGCGGGCGATCATTTGCTGGGCGGCGTCGGTCAGTTTTCGTGAGTTCCGCAGGCGGTCGACGAGGTGCTGGGGCAGCGCGGCTTCCGCCCGGCTGGCGATCACCCCGCCCTTGACCTCGATCACCGTCGGGAACGCTCGCACCAAGCGATCCATCGTCGACTCGGTGACTGCCAGCAGCGGGAACTCGATGCCGTACTCGGCGACGAACTCCTCCCTCGTCGACGCGTCGCCGGCCATCCCGACGACCACCTGCGGCATGTCGTCGCGGCGGTGGATCTTGTTCAGCGGGACGGTCCACTCCTGGCACGAGCTGCAGGTCGGGCTGAGCAGGACGACCAACCGGTCGTGCGTCTCGGGTAGCTCGGCGTAGCCCTCGATCCACTCGCGCTGCCACGGTTTGTTGACCCGCACCGGGGTCAGCACGAGCATGTCCTGGCCCCAGTTGCGGAACACCCAGGTCGACATGAAGATCACCGAGGCGAACACCAGCCCGGCGCCGCCGAACAAGGAACGCTCCGCCGCTGCGCTCCAGCCGACGTCGACCGGCTGCCACCAGGCGAACACGACCATCGCGAGGTAGGCCGCGTCGAGCAACAGGCTGGTCGGCGAGCTGACCGAGAACAAGCCGCCATAGCAACCGCAGTCCTTGGCGCCGCGGGTGAGCCAGCTCCAGGCGGTCGAGCGCGGCGAAGGCGACGAGTGAGGCGGCGGCGGCCGGCATCACGACCGACGGGTACAGGCGGAGGATCAACGCCCAGCCGAGCAGGCACTGGACCAGTGCGCTCCCGCCGACGACGTAGCGCAACCGCTTGTAGGGCATCAGGCCGAGCCGGTCGAGGTGGAGGTAGAACGGCGTCGGCGACAGCGCTTTCATCGCGCCGGTGCCGAACAGGACGAGCCCGACGAGGCCGGAGCAGCTGACGGACAGCGCGCTCACAGCCGGCCCATCATCCGGTTCCCCGGGGCGTCGGGGTCGTCGCTGCGGAAGAACTCGGCGAACGCCCGCTCCATCGCCGCGGTGGTCAGCATGCCGTCGACGATGTCGAGCTCGGCGAACGCGGCGCGAGCCTCGCCGTCGTCGATCCCGTAGGAGGACAGGATCGCGGCGTACTCCTCGGCGTCGAGGCTGCCCTTGGCGGAGCGGTCACCGGTCGAGATGATGAACGAGGCGTAGCCCATCAGCAACCGTTGGAACGCCTCGTCGTCGTCGGTCAATCGGGCGTAGGCGGCGACGAACTCCTCGACCGAGACCCGGTCGTCGTTGTCGTGGTCGGCGATCGTGCGGACGAAGTCCCACAACGCCATCGTCTCGGCGTGGATCGTGAGGTACTTCGCCGAGGTCGGGGCGAGATCGAAGGCGGTCCCGAGCCGTTGTCCGAACTGCTCGTAGTCGCCCCGCTCGAGCACGCCGTTGCGATCGAGGTCGAAGCAGTGGAACAGGTAGGTGAACTTTCGTCGGCGGAGCTCGCTGAGCATCGGTGGCACTCCTCGTGATGACCCGTCATGGGTCTAGGGCGTTGCGGTTAAGGACCGGTTAAGAAGCGCCGGCGACGGACGACAGTTCGTCAACTTAGTCAGGGCACGATCCGTTGCCGAACAAGTAGATCAGAACGAGCGCTTGTCAGCTGCGGGCGGTGGTCGACGGCGGCTCGGGGCCGATGCTCGACGCGAGCGAGAACGGTTCGACGAGACCACGGGTGCCCTCCGCCGCGAGCCGCAGGAGGTCACGGTGCGCCGCCACGGCGTCGAGGAACGAGGCTTGCGCAGCCGGATCGTCGATCGAGTCCGCTCGGGAGCGAAGTTGCTGAACCCCGGTCGCGATGATCTCCGCGGCCAACGTCGGCTCGCCGTCGGCGGCGATGATCTCGGCACAGGTGAGATACATCGTCGCCGGCTGGTCCGTACCGATCCCACCGTTCGCCGAGAGATACACCCACACCTCGTCCGCGGCAGCGCGCGCTGCGCTGCGCTGCCCCAGCCGCAGCGCGCACCGGCCGGCGCCTGCGCGCGATTCGGCT
The DNA here is from genome assembly GCA_963754705.1 of uncultured Actinomycetes bacterium. Lineage (GTDB taxonomy): Bacteria > Actinomycetota > Acidimicrobiia > Acidimicrobiales > Ilumatobacteraceae > JAWKHV01. The sequence goes on from CAVWGZ010000005.1 coordinate 636,552, forward strand.
GCCAACCCGAGCGCCCCTGCGGCTGCAAACGCTGCCTCGGCGGCGGCGTACTGCGCCGCCGCTTCCTCCCATCGGCTGTCGGCGTCGAGCACATGCCCGAGGTACATCCGTCCTCCGGCGGCGCCGAAGGCGTCGCCGATCTCGTCGAGCTCGCCGAGCGAGTGGCGGGCAAGCTGCTCGGCCTGTGGGAGATCGCCGAGCAGCAGCGTGACCAGCGCAAGGTTCTGCTCGCCATAGCCAAGACCGCGTCGATAGCCGGAGGCGAGCGAGTGGGCGCAAGCCTCCTCCAACGCAGCCTGCGCCAGCTCGTACTGCCCGAGCGCGAGATGATTGAGCCCGAGGTTGCTCGCCGGTACCGCTCGGGCGTGGCGCGGCAGGCGGTTGGCCTCGGCGACGGTCTGCTCTGCCAGCTCCAGACTGCGGGCGATCTCGCCCGCTTCGAAATGAAAAACCCACGCCCGGCGAAGCACCGCTTGACGGATGATGGGATCGTCGGTCTGCTCCAGCGCGACCAGCGCACCGCGCACCGCCTCGCGCCCGGCCTCGACCTCACCGGTGCGGATGCAGGCTTGCGCGAGCAACCCGAGGCAATCGGCGAGCAAGGTCTGGTCACCGGCGCTGCGGGCGTGGTCGATCGCCAGGTCCGCAGTACGTCGGCTCGCCAGCTGGTCACCGAGATCCGACCAGAAGGTCGCCTGCGCGGTGTGGGCCCGGGCCAGCTCCAGCTCGTCACCGCTGCGCTCGGCGAGCGCGAGCAATGCGGCGAGGTCGTTGCGCCGGGCTTCGACGTCGCCGAGCAACCGCACCGCCTCGGCGCGGGCGGTGAGAATTCGCCGCTGGAGGTCTCCGTCGTCTGCGGCGGAAAGCTCCGCCGCCCGGGTCAACATTCGGCGAGCGTCATCGGGAGCGCCCTGACCGATCGCTCGCTCCCCGGCGCGTACATAGTGGGCGACCGCCTCGTCCGGACGGTGGGCCTCGTCGTAGTGCCAGGCGAGCGTCCCAGCGAGCTCGTGCGCACGTTCGCCATGGAGCTCGCCCAGCCGACGCGCGATCTCGCCATGGAGCAGCCGCCGCTGGGCGTTGCCGAGGTCCTCGTAAAGGTAGCGCTGGAACAGCGCATGGCCGAATTGATACACCGCCAACGTCCCGTCGGCGACGGCGAGTTCGCCGCGCTCATGGACCAAGCGGTGGGCGCGGCCGAGCTGACGGTCGAGGGTCCGAAGGACGCCGAGCATCGGTCGTCCGAGCACCGCCCCCACGACCTCGGCGGTGAAGCTGATCCCCTCCACGCTGGCGACGTCGAGCAGCTCTCGCTGCGACTCTTCGAGCCGGGCGATCCGTTCCTCGATCACTCCCTCGACCCGCGCCGGTAGCAACGCCCAGTCGAGCGCAGCGACGACCCACCGGTCGGCGGCGTCCTTGACCAGCTGACCTCGTTCCTGCATCGTCCGCAGGAGCTCGACGGTGAACAGCGGATGGCCGTCGGTGCGGGCGAAGAGCTGCCGGCGGAACTCCTCGCCGAGCTCGTTCGGCTCGGTATCGAGGTAGGCGTCGACGAACGCTCGACGCTCCGCCGGTGACACGGCGGCGAGATCGATCGTCACGTTCCCGGCGTAACGCTTGATCTCCGCCAACACCTTCTCCAATGAGCTGCGTCCTCCGGCGGTCCACAGCGCCAGCTCGTCCGGTCGGTAGGTGCTGACGAGCAGCACTCGCGACGTCTCCAGCCGGCGGGAGAGGTGGAACAGCAGGCCGACCGAAGCGTCGTCGGCCCACTGCAGGTCGTCGACGACCAGCACCAGCGGCCGTTCCTCGGCGAGCGAACGGACGACATTGGCGTACTGCTCGAACACCCGATGCTGGTCGACCGTCGCCGGTCGGCGACCGCTGTCGCCCTCCAGCAGCCGTCCGAACCAGCCGCTTTCACCGACGACCGCCTGGCCCACTCGGGCGGCGAGGCCGGCACCCGGGATGATCGTCCCGATCAGGTCGGGGCCGAGATCGAACAGCACTTTGGTGGAGTGGTCGAAGAACCGCCGCAGTCGAGAACGATGCTGATCACCCCGACCATCGCTCCCGAGGTCGTCGTCGTCGAGGCCGACGAGCGTGGCCAGCAGCTCGCGGAACGGCAAGAACGCATCGCCGATTCCGCCCTGGCTGTTGCAGTTGCCGATCGCGACCACGATCTCGTCGTTCGTCGCGTGGAGCTCGGCGACGAACGCCTCGACCAGCGCGGTCTTACCAGTCCCCGCCTCGCCTGCGACGAAGACGATCCGTCCCCGACCGCCGACCACCTCGGCGACAAGCTCATGAAGACGGGCGCGCTGAGCAACGCGGGCCACAAAGCGAGAAGCGATCACCACGACATGTTTACGCCGTCAACACCGGTCGTCGGTGAGCGCAGCCAAATCCAACCCATGACATCGTCAACTGTTGATGCAGACCACCACCATGAAGAAGGTTGCGCCAACCAGACCGTTGTTCTGGAGATCGAAGGCCCACCCGTTGGACAGAACGGTCGATTGCAGCACCTGAACGGTCCCGAGCGTGGCGAACGACTGCGCGGCACCGCCGACCGGGACCTTGCCGGCCGGGCAATTGATGAAGTCGGAGACGATGCTCTGCGGTGGGACGTTGACGCTGGTCTTGGCGACCGTCTGGTAGCCGCTGAGACCTGAGACACCGCCACCGGATCCGCTCGGCTCGTAGTAGCCGACGACATCGATCAGGACGTTGACCGTTCCGTCGTCGTTGTAGACGTTGATCGCGCCGTCCGCGGACAGCTTGGCGTCGACCTTGTTCGGTGTCGCCGGCGTGCCGTCGACCCAGTTGTTCGACGACGCGTTCGGTTGCGTCACGTCTGCCGGGAAGATCGTCAGGAAGCTGGTCGCGGTGCCATCGGTGGTGGTCACGTTCGCCGCCACCCCTGTCGCATCCGACGGGATCACGCACTGGCCGTTCGTCCCCCTGACCCTGACCGTGATCGTCTCCTGAGGACCGAGCGGGGTCGACCGGCCGCCGATCCCGGCGCCGGCCCTGGTGTCGAGCAGTCGACATGGCGTGACCGGGACGAACGTGGACGCCCCGCTGCTCGCTGCCTGGGCGATGACCACCCCGCCAGCTCCGAGCGACACCGCCACCGCTGCCCCGATCGCGGCCCACCTCGACCGCCACAGCGCTCCGCGTGATTCACCCATCGGCTGTCCCCATCCTGCTACGGCCCCGACCGAGAACGTAATCGCGAGCGGCGGGCTGTCGATCGGGTGCGACGTGCTCGACGAAGGGAGTCCCGCACATGAGGGTGGCGCCCTCAGCCAAGTCATCCACTGATCCGTCGTTTCACCGACGGGCGGTCGGGGTAGCCCACTCCCCAACTTGGCACGAGGCTGCTTGGAAGGGGAACAAGAAATGACAGGCACTTCTCGCGCTCGGCATCACGTGAACCGGTGCGTTGGCAGCAGGATTCCTGGTGATCGGTATCGCCGCTTGCGGCTCCGACGACGACCCCGGCGTCGCCATCGGTGGCGGGACCGTCGAGGTCGATGTCACCGAACTCGAGAACGATCTCGGCTCGACGGTCGACAACGCCGAGTCCACGACGGACGACCTCGCCCAGACGTTGCGCGACAACGGACTCGACAGCCTCGCGAGCGTCGTCGAGCAGGTCGACGTCTCGGAGATCGTCGGCGACGGTGAGTTCACCTTGCTCGCCCCCAACGACGAGGCGTTCACCTCGCTCTCGGCCGACGACATGGCCGACCTGCTCAGCGATCCCGGCCGGATCGTCGACACCCTGCAGAATCATGTGCTCGACGGCACGATCAGCGCCGACGACCTGGCGGAGATGGACACCGTCGAGACCCGCGCCGGCGAGACGCTCGCGCTGAGCGTCGCCGGCGACACGGTCACCGTCGGTGACGTCACGATCGTGTCAACGGACATCGAGGTCGGCGGCGGTGTGGTCCACGTCGTCGACGGATTCCTCCTGCCGACGTGAGCAGCACGCCGCTGGCAGGGCCCGTCGTCGCGCCAGCGAATCCTGGCGCCGAGCGCCCTGCTGACGACACGATCGGTGCCGCCGGCTCGGTGCGCCGAGACGGTGGGCCGATCACCATCGAGTTCGTTGGCGCCGGGAAGCAGTTCGACGACCAGTGGATCGTCCGCGGGCTCGACGTGAAGGTCGCCGCCGGGACCATTCTCGGCATGGTCGGCCCATCGGGATGCGGCAAGACGACGACGGTCCACCTCACCACCGGCGTCTACCGACCCGACGAGGGATCGGTCACCGTGCTGGGCGAGCATCCGGCCGAGCGGCCGACGGCGCAGCGCACGGCCATCGGGTATCTGCCACAGGCCCCCGTGCTCTTCGACGAACTCTCGCTCTGGGAGAACCTCAACTTCCACGCCTCGTTGAACGGGGTCCGCTGGAGGCGCCGCAAGCGTCTCCGCGCCGTGCTCGAACTCGTCGACCTCCGCGGCGAGGAACGCAAGCTCGTCCGCAACGCGTCGGGCGGCATGCAACGTCGGCTGGCGCTTGCTGCCACGCTCGTCCACGACCCGCCGGTGCTCATCCTCGACGAGCCGACGGCCGGCATCGATCCCCTCTTGCGTCGGCAGATCTGGGAGCACTTCCGCGGACTTCGCGACGCCGGTCGCACGATCGTCATCACCACGCAGCACGTGAACGAAGCTGCGCACTGCGACATCGTGGTCGTCCTCGACAAGGGCCGAGTCGTGGCCGTCGGCACACCGGACGAACTCCGTCGACGCGCGTTCGGCGGTGACGTCCTGATGGTGGTGCTCGGAGCAGTCGTCGACGAACGGGTCATCGCCGAGATCTGCGGGATCGACGGCGTCGAGAGTGCGAACATCGTCGGCCCGAAGCGAGTGCGGGTCGTTGCGGTGCGGACAGCCGAGGTGCTGCCACGAGTCCTCGAACGGCTCGGCGCGCTCGGCCTCGCCGTCGAGGAATCCGGTGAAGTGCCCGTCGACTGGGACGAGACCTTCATCGCGCTCGTCGGAGAGCCGGAGCCGGAATGAGCCCCGCCACCACAACGGCGCCCCGCCGCGCCCGGCGACTCGTTCAAGTGGGCGGGTTCGTCCGCAAGGAGATCGTCGCCGTTGCCCGCCAGCCGCGTCTGCTGCTCGTTCTCGTCGCGGGACCGTTCGTGATCCTGCTGTTGTTCGGCATCGGCTACGACCAGGAGCAGTCGGTGCTGCGGACCGCGTTCGTCGGTCCACCCGGATCGATCTACGAGGAATCGCTCGACCAGTTCACGGACGAACTGGCGCAGTACGTCGACAGCGCCGGGTACTCCGACGACTTGGTGGAGGCCGAAGCGCGCTTGCGCAACGGTGACATCGACGCGATCGTCGTCTTCCCCACCGACCCGACCGACGATGTCCTGGCCGGGCAACAGGCCAGCATCACCGTGCTCCACGACAAGATCGATCCGATCCAGCAGGTGGCCGTCGAGGTGTCGTCTCACGTCGCCGTGATGGAGTTGAACGCACGCATCCTCGAAGAGGTCGTCGGACGAGCACAGAACGCGCTCGTTCCTGTCGCGGAGTCGATCAACCTCGCGAGCGGACAGATCGACGTCCTGGCGACGGCGGTCGAACAGTCTGACGCAGGGCAGGTCGCAGCGTCGCTGGGTGAGCTCGAGCAGTCGACCGACGACATCGACACGATCGCCACGGCGTCGTTCGAACTCGCCGAGAGCCTCGGCGCGGACGAGGAGACCATGGCGGAGTTGGGCGAGTTGCGCGACAACGCGTCGACGATGTTGCGCCGGGTGAGCGACCTGAGCGCCGACTCCTCCGCGTTGACCGCAGCCGATGTCGACGAACTCGCCACCCAACTCGCTGCCGTCGACTCCGTCGCAGAGACGGCGGTGACGATCGACCCGGGTGTTGTCGTGCGACCGTTCACCAGCGAGACGGCCAACCTGCAGCGCGAGCCGGTGAAGGTCAACGACTACTTCGCACCTGCAGCGCTTGCCCTCCTGCTCCAGCACATGGTGCTCACGTTCGCCGCGATGAGCCTCGTCGCCGACCGGACGCTGGGCCTGTTCGAGGTGTTCCGCGTCGGACCGATCGATGCGGCACGAGTGTTGGCGGGGAAGTACCTCGCCTTCGTGCTCGTCGGCTCGGCCGTCGGCGCAGCCCTGGTCAGCTCGATGATGTACCTGCTCGATGTGCCGATGCGCGGGGAGGTCGAGTGGGTGGTGATCGGCATCTTCGGCCTCCTGGTGGCATCGATCGGGTTCGGCATGATGTTGTCGCTGCTCGCCAAGACCGACGTGCAGGCGGTGCAGTTCTCGATGTTGGCGCTGCTGGCCGGGCTCTTCTTCGGCGGATTCTTCCTCGACCTCGATGCGTTCGCCTATCCGGTCAAGTTGCTGTCGTGGGTGCTCCCGGTCTCTTTCGGGGTCCGGCTGCTACGTGACGTCATGCTCCGGGGGGCCGAGCCGAGTCCGTACGACCTGATCGGCCTGGGCGCCACGACGTTCGCGTTCGGTCTCGCAGCCTGGTATCTGCTCCGACGCCAGCTGAGGATCCGATGAGCGATCCGAACGACACCCAGCAAGCGTCGGTCGCCGAGGCACCGACCGTGACGCGGGTGCAACTGCGCGACCGGTGGCGCTCGACCGAGTCGCAGCGCCGCGCCGGCAAGACGATGGTGGCCGTCGGACTGTTCGGGGCGATCGTCGCGATCGCCGGCACCATCTCTGGATGGTTGTTCGTCGGGCAACTCGGATCAGCGACCGACGACAGCCTCGAGGTCACCATCGGAACCCTCGACGCCGTCGACGACACGATCGACCTGGCTGCGAATGTGCTCGACTCGACGACCAGTGCGGTCGACGCGCTCGCAGGCACCCTCGATGCCGTCTCGGAATCGTTCGATTCCGGGACGACGGCGATCGTCGACATCGCCGCTCTCGCCGACACGGTCGGCCCGTCGATCGACGAGGCAGCGACGGCCGTGCGCAGTCTGGAAACGGTCGGCGGCGACATCGACAGCGTGCTCGGCTCGCTCTCCGACATCCCCTTCGGTCCGGACTACGACCCGTCGACCGGGCTGGGCGACACGTTCGGCCGTGTCGCCGACGCGCTCGAACCGCTCCCCGACCAGCTGTCGACCACCGCCGAAAGCCTGACCGAGTTCACCGACTCGGCGAGCGGCCTGCAAGATCAGCTCGCCGACTTGACCACCTCGGTGCAGTCGGTGAGCAACGACCTCGCCGACAGCGACGCCCTCGTGGATCAGTACCGCGCGAGCGTCGACGACGCCCGCGCGCTGGCAACCGGCACCCGCGACGATCTGGCGACCAACGTCTTGTTCATGCGCATCTTCATCGTCCTCGGCGGGATCACCTTCGCGGTGAGCCAGATCGTGCCGTTGTGGATCGGCCGGTCGTTGCTCGACGACGCCGACGCGAGGCTGCCGCCCCCGCCATCCCCTGACCCGAGCTGATCGTCGAAATCCCGGTCGTCGTCACCGCCGATCGCCGTCTGATCGATCAACTCGCAAGCGACGTGGCCGTGATCGGCCCTCACTCATTCCTCGTCACAGCAGGCGGGCGTCGACCCACGCCTCCCAACCGTTCGAGCAGCGGATCTGCGCCCACCCGGACACCTCCCAGCTGAGCACCATCACGTCGAGCCCGGGATCGAGATGCGCTGAGGGAGCACCGAGCGGGTCGGGGACATGCCAGGCGTCGAGACCGACGTCGGGAACCACATTGGTCGGCTGATAGGGCTCCTCGGAGGGATCGACAGGGCGATCGTCGGGCCCGACCTCCTCGCGCTGCAGGACGAGCGCAGCGCTCCCCTCGGCACCTTCGACGAGCGCCCGCTCGCGTTCGTCAGGCGCGAGCACTTCGACCCGGAACGGCTGCGGCACGAGCGGACCGATCGGGCGCCCGCCGACCCAGGCTCCGTCGGCCACTCGCCACCAGTCGGCACCGTCGTAGACCCAGCGGCTCCCGGACTCGTCGTCGAAGGTGAATGCGAGCAGGGCCTCGCGCAGCAACAACCCGTCGACACCGTCGGCGGCAAAATTGGTCGCAACCTCCAGAGCCCGGCGCTCCCACTCGTCGGCCTCGACCCGCACCGACCCGGCCGGCTGCAGATCCGCCGCCGACGGCACCCGCTCGGCGCTCACGCTCGTGCCCCCGCCGTGGCCGCCCTCGCCGTCGCGGTCGCTGTGCACTGCTCCAGCCGTTGGCGCAGGACATCGACGGTGAACGAACGAACTCGGATCTCGCGGTCGAGCACACGCCGCCGGATCTCGAACCAGCGGATGTTGCGCTGTCCGGCGAGCAGGATGTCCCACATCTCCTGCGGCGACTGCCCGACACCGAGCACGATCTCGCCGGCGATCGTCAACGCGGTGCCGACCGGGTACCACAGCGCCTCACCGATCTGCCCGACGATGCCGGCCTGACCGGCGGGCAACGCCGGCGTGCGCGCCCCACGGTCGATCTCCCCACGGATCCTGTCGAGCAGGTCCGTTCGTCGGGCGAGTTCGGCGGACGCCTCGGCGTACGCCTTCTCCGCCGCTACCAGCTGGGCGGAGGGGACATTCGGCTGTCGAGCAACGGCGTCGACCGCCGCCTTGGCCTGCACGACCAGTTGCTTGGCCCCCTCGATCGCGTTGTTCGGGTCCGTCCAGTCGAACTCGGGATAGCTCAGTGCGTCGCGGGTCAGCTGGTCGAGCTTCGCCTGCCCCTCGCCCATCTGGGTCGACAAACGCTTCTGCTCGGCGAGCTGACGCTCGAGCTCCTCCCGATGACGCGTGACCGCCGCGGTCCGCTCGGCGAGCGCCTCCGTCGCTTTCTCGGCGAGCCGCTCGAGATCGTCCTCGGCCGCTTTCTGCAGCCCGCGGCAGCTGACTCAGCTGCGCCTTGGCCTGCTCATGGGCGGGACTTCCGGGATCGGTCCGACGGACCCGGTCGAGGCAGTCGCCGACTCGCTCCTGGAGGCGGAACACTTCCTGCTCGGCGGCCTGGTGGGCAAGGTGAGCGGAACCGCGCAGCCTGGCGTGCTCGAGCGCCTCCTCGGCGTTGGACAGGCTGCCCCTCGCCCGTGACAGCGCGTTGCGCACACCGTTCATCTGCGACTGGAGTTCGTTGCTCATCGCCGTCCACGAGCTGCGAAAGGCGCGCAGCTCATCGCGGGCCTTGATCGCCTGCGGAAGTCGGTTGGTGAGGTTGGTCAACCGTTGCTCGAAGATCTTGAGCGTGGCAGCCGCCGCCTCGACCGCCGCAGCGCGACTCGCCTCGAACGCTGCGGTCATCTGGGCGACCTGCTCGGCGAGGGCCCGGACCCGGTTGCGGACCGCCTCCAGCGCCCGATTGGTGCTCTCCAGCAATTCGAGGAGTCGGGGGCTGATCGAGCTCGGCGGTCTCCACGTGTCCATCTCGCCGATCGCCCGTGCCGCCGGGTCGGCCAGACGCGAGGCGCAACGCCAACGCCAGATCGAACGCCGGGCCGCTGATCGTGCTGATGATCTCCCATCCGATCACCACCCTCGCCTTGGCCATGTTGACGGTGTGGATCTTGCGCGGACTGTCGAGCGTCTCGGAGACGTCGCGGTGAGCGTCGCGCAGCAGCTCCAGGCGCTCTTCGGCGAGGTGCAGGGCCTCGGCAGCACCGTGGCACACCGGCGGCGCCTCGGGAAACGGCCGCGAATCGACCGGCGTGCCCGCCGAACCCGGCGGTCGACGCCGCCACACCCACGTGCCGATGACGACCGCGCCGCCCAGCCCGAGCATGATCGCGACCGTCGGCGGACGGCCACCGCCGGCGCCCCCGCCGTTCCCGACCGGTGGGATCGAGCAATCGGCCGAGCTCGGGCTGTTCTTGTCCGCCAGCGTCCGGGCGAACGGCTCGATCGCCGTCACGCCGAACCGCTGCGACTCGCCGGCCACGCCGCGCTCGTTGGTCAAGACGTAGAGCGTGGCGATCACCTGCGAATTCAGCGCCTCCCAGGCCTTCTCCTGGAGCCCGAAGCTGAGGTCCGGGAAGAACATCGAGTCGATCGGCAACGGCTGCGGATTGTCCGGGTTGGCGGCCTGCGGGCCTTCCTCGGTGACCACCTTGGTGGTGCTCCGCTCGGTCTCGGTGTCACGCTTGCCGGTCTTGCCATCGAACGCGTCGTGCCCCTCCTGTGCGGTGCAGAAGTACTCGATCGTGATCGCCACCCCGCTGACGAACGTCTGACCGTTGAGGTCGCGGGTGACGCGGTAGTTGCAGATCAGCGTGTCGCCGGCGTCGGTGTTGACACCGGGGATCACCTCCCATCCCTCCGGGCGACCTTCGTCGCAGGTCAGGTCGCCGGCCGTGTCCTGCCGGGCGGCGGCGGGAGAGGCGGCCCCGAGCAGTCCGGCGCCGGCGAGGGCGACGCCGGTCATCAGCAGCAGCGGTCTCATCGCCGGCAGCGTGCGGCGAGCGCGGAAGCGGGCCGCAAGCGGTTCCAGGCTCGTGTCGACGACCTGTCACCTCGGCAACGACTCTCGGCCGCTCGACCCCGATTCGCCCACCGCGGAACCTTGACAGATGTTTGTTCTTTCGGGAAACTATTTCTGGATTCGAGAAGGGATTTCTTCAACATGGACAGTCCGACCTTCACCGTCGCCGCCTTCTACCGTGACCCCAAGGCGGCGCTCGACTGGCTCGACCGGGCGTTCGGCTTCGAGGTGACGATGGCCATCGACGGGCCCGACGACGCGCCCGACATGTGCCACTACGAGATGGCCATCGAGGGCCGGGGCCGGATCATGATCGGCGGCGAGTGGGCCGACTGGACCCGCAGCCCGGCCTCGATCGATGGGGTCAACACGCAGACCATCCACGTGGAGCTCGCCGGCGACGTCGACGCGCACTGCGAGCGGGCCCGGGCGGCCGGCGCCACGATCGTCGCCGAGCCCGAGGACCAGTTCTACGGCGACCGCACCTACCGCGCCGTCGACCTCGAAGGCCACATGTGGACGTTCTCGGCGCACGTGCGCGACGTCACCCGGGCCGAGGCCGAGGCCGCGATCGGCCAGAAGATCGAGGCGACGAACTGGGCGTGAGCGGTGCCGCCGCGCCGGCCGCCGCCGAGCCGATCGACCGCACCCTCGGCGGCGCTGGCCGACCCGGCCCGCCGCCGGGTGGTCGAGCTGCTTCGGGAGCGGCCCCGCCGCGCCGGCGAGCTGGCCGACGCGCTGTCGGTGAGCCCGTCGGTGATGAGCCGCCACCTCAAGGTCCTGCGCGACAGCGACGTGGTCGACGAGGCCAGCCCCGACTTCGACGCCCGGGTCCGCGTCTACTCGCTGCGGTCAGGAGCGACGGCCGGCTTGCGGTCGTGGCTCGACGCCGTCGAGCAGGGCTGGGCCGAGCAGCTGACTGCGTTGAAGGCACACGTGGAGCGCGACGAGATGACGTCGCGGGTCCTGGTGGCGCTGCGGATCGCGGCACCGCCAGCGCGGGTGTTCGAGGCGTTCACCGCAGAGATCGGCGAGTGGTGGCGACCCAACGGGCTGTTCCAGTCCGAGTCGCCGGCTCGGCGGGCGGCTGTCCATCGAGCCAGGTGTCGACGGTCGCCTGCTCGAGACCCACGCGGACGGCGAGGTCCGTCGAGATCGGACGGGTCCGGGCCTGGGAGCCGCCGGAGCGGCTCGTGATCACCTGGCGGCCGACGTCGTTCGCGCCCGACCAGGAGACCGAGGTGCACGTGCGCTTCGAGCCGATCGACGGCGTCACGCGGGTCGTCGTCGAGCACTTCGGATGGGACGAGATCCCGCCGGAGCACGCCGCTCGCCACGGATTCCCGCTGTTCGCGTTCCAGCAGCGCCTGGCCGAGTGGTGGAGGGATCTGCTCGACTCGCTCGGCGACTACAGCATCAGCTGACCGGACCGGTCGTCACAGCACTGATCGCTACGACAGATCAGGGAGGACCTGCTGCTTGCCGATCAGCGGGGCGAGCGGATCGCCTGCGGTCTGCAGGCGCGCGTCGACGGTGTGGATGCTCCACCGGTCGGGCCGCAGCTCCGTGTCGTCGAGCTCGCTCCAGCTGATCGGGACCGAGACCGGCGCGCCGGGGGCCGGGCGGACGCTGAACGGCGCGACGAGCGTCTTGTTGATCGCGTTCTGGGTGTAGTCGAGCCGCGCCAACCCCTTGCGCTTCGCGGTCTCCCACTCCCAGCTGACCATCTCGGGCACCGTGGCGCCGATCAACCTCGACAGACGTTCGACCCACGCTCTGGTGTCGTCGAAGGTGTAGCGCTGCTGCGCCACCGGAATCCAGATCTGGATCCCGCGGCTGGCCGGTCACCTTCGGGCAGGCCTCGACCCCGAGATGGTCGAGCGCGGTGCGGTGCAACCTGGCGAGGGTGAGCACGTCGTCGAACGTGCTCGCCGTCCCAGGGTCGATGTCGACCATCGCCCACGTCGGACGATCCGGATGATCGACCGTCGATGTCCACGGATGGAGCTCGATCGCCCCGAAGTTCGCCGCCCACGCCAACGCCGCGGAGCTGTCGAGCACTGAGTACACCTCGGTCTCGACCGGCGTCGGCGGCGGGGTTGCGCCAGGCCGCCAGCCACTCCGGGAGCGTGCGCCGGTCGCGCCTTGTGCCAGAACCCCTTGGCGTCGATCCCGTCGGGATAGCGGTGGAGGTTGACCGGACGATCGGCCAGGTACGGCAGGATCGCCGGGGCGATCGAGGCGTAGTGGCGGATCAGGTCACGCTTGGTCAGCGGCGGATGTCGACCCTGGCCCGGGAACAGCACCTTGTCGAGGTTGGTCAGCTTGACCACGTGCTCGCCGACCCGCCACGTGCCACCCTTCGGCAGTTGCGTCGAGCGCGCCGAACTCGTCTGCGGTACGGGCGTTCCAGGAGGCGCTGCTCGACCAGGTCGCCGCCGGTGACGCGCTGACCTCGTCGTTGGTTCGACCGGACTTCACCGATCGCGGATGATCCTCCGCGTCCCACCCGGGTACGGCGTGGTCGTCGTGCTTGTGGATCAGCAGCCACTGCTCCCGGTCGCCCGGCGTCGCCGCGCCGGACGAGGGCGAAGTGTCCGACCAACTTTTCTCCGAACAGATCGAAGCGCAGGTTGCCGGCCTCGACCGCTGCGATCGGATCGTCGCCGTTCGACAGCTGCCAGGTGCCCCAGTCCCAGACGATCACGTCGCCGCCGCCGTACTCGCCGGCGGGGATCACGCCCTCGAAGTCGAAGTAGTCGAGCGGGTGGTCCTCGACGTGGACTGCCATCCGTCGCACGTCGGGATCGAGCGTCGGCCCCTTCGGCACCGCCCAGCTGAGCAGGACCCCGCCGCCTTCCAGACGCAGGTCGTAGTGCAGTCGGGACGCCCGATGTCGCTGGACGACGAAGCGGTTCTCGGCGGCAGGCTCGGTGGCCACCTCCGCCCCGGATGGTTCGGAAGTGACCGAGAAATCGCGCTTGCGCTGATAGGTCGCCAGCCGCTCCTCGTCCTCGACCCGTTCGACTGCGGACCGCTGCTCGTTCGACGTCGCCATCGCCGCGGCTCCTGCTCAGCTGATCTCGAACGGGGCGTTCGACTCGATCAACGCCGTCCCGAGCTCGAGGTCGTCGTCGTGCTCGTGGGTGAGCACTCCGACATACCTACCGTCACGGCCGTACCAGAGCGTCATCCCTTCGTGCGATCGCCGGATCGCGGTCTGGTCCCATCCGTCGCCCCAGGCGACGTACTTCAGTTGGCGCCCGCCGATGTTCGACCAGAACCCGGGCGCCTGCGCCCAGCGGTCCTCGACCCCGGCGGCCACCGCGCCGGCGATCCGTCCCATTCGTTCGGCGTCACCCCAGTGCTCGACCCGCAGGGCACGTCCCGCCGAGACGTTGACGGCGCGGGCGATGTCACCGACGGCGAACACCCCGTCGGCGCCGGTGTGCATCGAGCCGTCGACGCTCACTGCGCCGTCGGCGACGAGTCCGGCGGTCTCGGCGAGCTCGAGGTTCGGCTCGGCGCCGGTTGCCAGCACGACCCACCCGCACTCGACGGTCGAGTCGTCGTCGAGCCGAGCACGGATCGTCGAGCCGGGCTCGAACTCGGTGACCTGTACCCCGAAGCGCATCGAGATGCCGAGGTCGTCGAGCCATCCGGCGATCAGCCGTCCGGCGTCGGCCCCGAGGCGCTCGGCTTGAGGGAGCGCTTCGCTCGAGACCATCGTCACCTCCAGGCCGCGTCGGCGGATCTCGGCGGCGGCCTCGCAGCCGACGAATCCGGAACCGACGACGAGCACCGGCTCGCCTCCTGCGATCGCGTCGAGTACCCGTGCTGCGTCGTCCGCCGCACGGATCGTCAGCACCCGTGGATCGTCGGCGCCCGGGATCGGCGGACGCGTCGCTCGCGAACCGGTCGCCAGCACCAGCCGCTCGAAGACGATCGGTCCTTGATCGGTGGCGAGGGTGCGGGTGACGAGGTCGATCCCCGTCGCCCGGCAGGACAGCCGAACGTCGACATCGTTGGCGGGGTACCAGGCCGCCGACTCGAGCCCGAGGTGCTCGATCGTCTGCTCGCCGGCGAGCAGCTCCTTGGTCAGCGCCGGGCGGAAGTAGGGCAATCGATCATCAGCGCTGACGAGCACGATCGGTCCCTCGCCGTGATGTTCTCGGTACGACGCAGCGCAGGCGTGGCCGCCGGCGCCGCCACCGACGATCACCAACGGGAACGCGGACGTCATCGCAAGGACCGTCTCACGACGCACCGACCAGTAGCGGTGCCGCTCGGGTCGGGTAGGTCACGACACGCCTGCCCGGGTCCGGCGAAAGGCGGACCGTCTCGGCTCGAGCGGAACCGTCTTCCCCCCGGCGCCGTCACCGATGCCGTCGAGGAGTTCGACCAGTGCACGATCGGCGCGGCATCGTGGGCGACCAGCCGAGGACCTCGCGAGCACGACGGGTGTCCATCAGCGGTGTCTGGGTCGCGAGGTCGAGCCAGCCGGGCTCGCTCGGCTGGATCCGGGCGGCGTAGCTGGCCGCAGCCACGGCGCGCAGCAGCTGCTCCGGGACTGGCAGACGCCGTCCTTCGACCGCCGCTGCGATCTGGCGCGGCCCGAGTACCGGCTCGGCGGCGATGTTGAACGCGCCGCGCGACGTCACCGACGACCGCCGCCAGGTAAGCGGCGGCGACATCGTCGGCATGGGTGGCCTGGAACAGCAGGCGGGGGAAGTCGGGGACGAAGCGCAGCGGGCGGGGGAGGTGCCACGGCAGCAACGGACCGAGGAACAGTCGGTGGATCTCGGCAGCAGCAGCTCGCTGGAACACGAGGCTGGTCCGAAGCCGCACGACACGAAGCTGCGGGTGGTGCCGTTCCACCCGATCGAGGAGCGACTCGACCTCGGCCTTGTGTCGAGAGTACGTACTCGACGGGATCCCGGTGACCGGCCATCGCTCGTCGGTGCGGCGTTCCTTCGACGAGGGGCCGTAGGCGCCGACCGACGAGGCGTAGATCAGTGCGGGGACGTCGTGTTCGACCGCTGCGTCGATCAGCCGCCGCGTGCCGTCGACGTTGGTCCTGCGCATCGCGCGGCTCGTCGCGCGAAGGCTGGATCTGCCACGCGAGGTGGACGACGGCATCGGCCCCCGCCAGGAACGGCAGGTCGTCTGACGATATGTCGGCTGACTCCCAGCGAACCCTCGGTGCGCCAGGCGCGTCGGCGAGCGATGGAGGCGTTCGGCGGGCGACACCGACGATCTCGCCGATCCGACGATCTGCGGCGAGCGCTCGGACCGTGGCCGACCCGACGTTGCCGGTCGCGCCGATGACGACGACCTTCATCAAGCCCTCGCCGCGGTCCCGGGGGTGAACACGACCTTGACCGCGCCGTCGAGCTTCTTCTGGAACAGCTCGTAGGCGTGGGACGCTTCCTCGAGCGAGACGTGGTGGGTGGCGAAGTCATCGACACCGAGCGGGTCTGCGTCGGTCAGCAGGGGCAGTATCTCGTCGGACCACCGACGGACGTTGGCCTGGCCCATCCGTACCTGGATCTGCTTGTCGAACATCGTCATCATCGGCATCGGATCGGTCATCCCGCCGTAGACACCGACGAGCGACACGGTGCCGCCGCGACGGACGAGGTCGAGGGCGAGGTGCAGCGCCGCCAGTCGGTCGACGCCGGCGCGCTGCATCAACCTCTCGGCGATCGCGCCGGGAAGCAAGGCGGTCATCTGATGGGCGACCTTCGCCGCCGGCGATCCGTGTGCCTCCATCCCGACGGCGTCGATCACCGCATCGGGCCCGCGTCCGTCGGTGCAGCTCGCGAACGGCGTCGACCAACGATCGATCGGAATCGAACGCGGTCAGGTCGAGCGTCTCGACGCCGCGGCGGTTCGCCCGTTCGAGCCGCTCGGCGACGAGATCGACGCCGATCACGCGATCGATTCCGAGTTCGCGCGCCACCCGGCAGCACATGTCGCCGATCGGCCCCAGGCCGAGCACGACGAGCGACCCCGCCTTCGGGACACCGGCGTACTGCACCGCTTGCCATGCCGTCGGCAGCACATCGGAGAGGAACAGGAATCGGTCGTCCGGCGGACCGTGGGGCATCTTGATCGGCCCGTAGTCGGCATGCGGGACCCGCAGCAACTCGGCCTGTCCCCCGGGAACCTGCCCGTAGAGCTTGGTGTAGCCGAACAAGGCTGCACCGCACCCGAACTCGTGCACCTGCGTCGTCTCGCACTGGGACTGCAGCCCCTGACCGCACATGTAGCAGTGGCCGCAGGCGATGTTGAACGGGATCACCACCCGGTCGCCCGGGGCGAGGTCGGTGACGGACGCCCCGACGGCTTCGACGATTCCCATCGGCTCGTGGCCGAGGATGTCGCCGGCTGGTCATGAACGGGGCCATCACTTCGTAGAGATGCAGGTCGGAACCGCACAATCCGGACGACGTGACCCGCACGATCGCATCGGTCGGGGATGTGATCGTCGGATCGGGAACCGTCTCGGTCCGCACGTCCCGCCGTCCGTGCCAGGTGACTGCTCGCATCAGGGTGCCTCCTCGTCGGACGCATCCACTACCCCGACGATGCTGCGTTCAGCCGTGGCCCAGCTGCTGCCACTGCTCGGCTCGCACCCGGCGCGAGGTCGATCCACGCGTCGTACTGGCCCGCGACACTGTCGGGGCTGACCGAGCGAGCGGGTCTCGAATGAGCGGCGAAACATCGTCATCCGGTGGGTGGTGGGGGTGTGGTCGGCCGACTTCGCTGCCGTCTGGTCGGTAGGTGTGCCAGGTGCCGTGGTGGTCGCGGCGGAGGGTGTAGCCGTGGTTCTTGTAGCGGTTGTGGCGGGGGCATTGCAGCCCGCCGTTGGATTGGTTGCTGGGCCCGCCAGACCCCCACTCGACGGTGTGATCGGCTTGGGTGTTGCGGGCGGCGACGGTGCAGCCGTTCCATCCGCATCGACAATCTGTGAGGCGTAACGCCTGGCGGGCGGCGCCGGTGAACAGCCGTGAACGACGGGAGAGGTTGATCGTCACCCCGGCGGCGTCGACCACCCGCCGCCGGACCCAACCGACCGCCGACATCGCCAACACCTCGGCGGGATGGATCCGGCACCCCGTCGACGGTCTCGCAGTGGCGTGTCATCCACGTCGACGGATCAGCCGGTGGTGGGGTGGTCCCGGCGGCGCGGGCGACTTCGGCTTCGAACGTCTCCAGATCGACGTTGATGTTGACGACAACCTCGACCGGTCGACCCGTCGGGTGACCAGCGCCAGCGGCGGCGACGAAGATCGCATACAACGCATCCGCGCGTCGTTGCGAGGCACAACGTGGCAGCTTCCCGCCGGGACCGGCCTGGTCGGCATCGACGACGAACTCGGCGTCGTCGAACGCAGCGAAGATCTCAGCCATCACCACCCCCTGCGCCGTGCCGACGTGGGCGTTGATCACGTATTCGTCACCGACGGCACGGATCGAGGCGTCACGCATCCGATCCGAGGTTTCTTGGCGGTGGCGGACCCCGTCAGCATCGGCGTTCGACTCCCAACGAGCGAGCACCGCCGCGAAGTCCTCGGAACACATCGTCGTTGCCGGACCAACCAACACCGCTGCGTGCTCGACGAACAGCTCTTTCACCCGTGGGTTGGCATATACCCGCCCCAAGGCGTGGAGATGACCGACCGGAACCTCCCCGCCCGCGAAGGCGGCGGCGAGTTCGGGGACGTCGGCCAACATCCGCGCTGCCCGGCAGCGGGCGGTGGTTTCTGCCGGGGTCCAGCGGGTGATCCCCCGCGCCCAACTCCGCACCGAGACATGCCCGTCATCGCGGTACGCACCCGAGCGATCGACGGCGTCCAACACTGCGATCGTCTCGGCCTCCAACCGGCGACGGCGTTGTTCGAGGTCCCACAACACCGCCTCGGCCTCGCGGCCGGACAACGAGCGCAATTCGTCGACGTCGACCACGGAACCGGGCATGACGACATTCCTCTCAGCTCGAACATGTGTTCGATTGAAGGTGTGGTC
>CAVWGZ010000006.1:0-750764 GCA_963754705.1 uncultured Actinomycetes bacterium
GTCGACGAATCCATTTCGCACGTTCGCCACCCGTACGAACGGCAACCCAGCGTCCGATCGCTCAGGAGTTTGACAGGCAATTACCATTCCCGATATCCAGCGAACCGGACCTCAGTAGGTCGCCCGTGATCGCCGCATTCCAGCCCGACGGGATCGGGCCGAGTGGAGGAGGAGCCGACGAGTTCGTCGTTCTCGTGGCCGGGGTAGCGGAAGTGGACGAACCGCTCCCGGTAAATCGCCTGCGCCATCCGCTCCAGCAACTCAACCCGTCGCCGATTGTTGTCGATCAGATCGTCGATAGACCCGCAACTTTGGCGATTCGCTTCTGTTCCTCGGGCTCCGGCACACGGACCGCTAGCTGGTGAAGGTGGTTACGGTTGACACCGGGTACGGCGGCGGCGCCATCACTAGCGCCGAGGTCGAGAGACTCGAGAAGCGCGGCGACGAAGCGGGGATCATTGCCCTTGAAGTCTCGGACGTAGCGCACCGGTGTTGAGCGGCCGAAGTCCTCGGTGATGTAGAAGACTTGACCAAGCGTGGTCTCGGCCGGTCACAACACCGGGCGCCTTAACCTTCGCCTCCGCGTGATAGCCGCTGACGCCTGACGAACTGACGATCGGAACACCACCCGCTACACGTTGGGAGCTCGGCAGGTCGTAACCGCGCTTAAGCTCCAGCACGTTCCCAAGCGTCGTCTGCCGCCACGAACTCCTCACGAAAGAATTCCGCCGATCGCAGAGTCAACTTGCTGGCGCAGCTCCGGCCTCGTCCGACAGGTTCGTGAACTCGGCGTGCAACGCGGCGAGACGTTCAGCGAAGTCGCCGTCGCCGTCATCGACCGTGGTGCCGGTGTAGCGGCCGGGGTTGAGGCTCCAGCCCTGGGCTTCGATCTCGTCGACGTGGCGACCTTGCACAGGCCGGGGCACGTCGCGTAGTCGCCGTCGGGGAAGTGCTCCGATGAGCGCCGCGCTGCCGTCGCTGGTCTCGACGTCCTCACCCCGGTACAGGCGCACGATGTTGGCGAGGAACTCGATCTGCTCGGGCCGGAAGTCGCGGTGCGCTCGGTCGATCTGGCGGAAGATGTGGCGGGCGTCGATGAACAGCACCTTGTCCTCCCGCTCGCTCCCCCGCCTTGCCGCGGTCGAGGAACCACAGCGTCACCGGCAGGGTCACCGTGTAGAACATGTTCGGGCCGACGGCGACCATCACGTCGACCGCGCCGGTCTCGATCAGCTTGCGGCGGATCTCGGCTCGGTGCGCCCGGCGTCGACGGCGCAGTTGGCCATCACGAACCCGGCGCGCCCGTCGTCGTTGAGCGCCGCGTGCGAACAGCTGGATCCAGAGGTAGTTGGCGTTGTCGGTCGTCGGGAGGCCGAACGGGAAGCGCGTCGGTCGGCCTGTCGAGCTTCGTCCTTGTCGACGCCGTTGACGTTGAACGGCGGGTTGGCCATCACGAAGTCGAAGCGGCCGACGGCGCCGTGCGGGTCGTCGTAGTAGCTGTTGCCGTCGCGGATGTCGCCCGACAGGCCGTGGACGGCGAGGTTCATCTTGGCGAGGGGGACGGTGACCTCCTTCTTCTCCTGGCCGTAGACCGAGAGCTCGCGGGTGGCCGAGCCGCGGTGGCGCTCGACGAACTTGGCGCACTGCACGAACATGCCGCCCGAGCCGCAGGCCGGGTCGTAGACCTTGCCGTGGAACGGCTCGATGATCTCGACGATCAGCCGGACGATCGAGTACGGCGTGAAGAACTCGCCGCCGAGCCGCCCCTCGGCCATCGCGAAGTTCGACGAGGAAGTCCTCGTAGATCAGCCCGAACGCGTCGCCCGTCAGCTGCGCGGCAGCGGCGGAACAGTCGCAGCAGCTCGGTGAGCAGTCGGACGTTCCAGCTTCTGGTAGCCGCGGGGGCAGCACGTCCTTGAGCTCGGGGTTGCGTCCTCGATCGCCTCCATGGCCGGTCGATCCGCTTACCGACGCCGCCGGCGACGCCCTCCTGCAGGTCCACCAGTTCCGACAGCCTGGCGTCGGGGGCACGAACAGCACGCCCGTCGCCCGATAGTCGTCGGGGGTGACCGGGTTGCGGGCCGATGCCGCCGCTTCCAGCTCCGGCGTGATCTCCGTACCGGTGCTCGGCGTAAGCGAGGAAGATCAGCCCGAGGATCGGACCCGCGGTAGTCCGACGGCGTGAGCGAGGAGTTCGCCGCAGCTCATCGGCGGCCTCCCAGAGCTTTCGTTCGAGATCGTTGAGGTCAGGCGGCACACGTCCAATGATGGCAGGCCCCCGAACCGTCGAGACCGTATCATCGGAGGAATGGGCGAAGTTCTCGGCGTCACGAGCCTCACGATGGAGAACTTCCGGTGCTTCGAGTGGGCGGACGTGGAGCTGACCCACCGCGTCACCGTTATTGTCGCCGACAATGGCGCTGGAAAGTCCGCTGTCTTGGATGCGCTGAGCTCACGCTGGCCCAGCTCATTCCAATCCCAGGGCGGAAGCCGAAGGGGCCCGCGTCGAGGGGTCTCGCTTCTCCCCTCCGATGTGACCGCTCGCTTGATCGCCCCGCCGTACGTTGAGGCCGACTATCCGTGCTCGGTCAGAGCCACCGGCGAGTTGATGTCGTCGGGCATGCTCGCGGCCAAGAAATTGACTGGACGATCGAGCTCCCGGATGGTTCAGCCGAGCCCCGTCTCATTGCGCCAGCCGGCCTCGAGAAGCGTTTGAGCACCGTCGCAGCAGCACGGGGTGAACCTGTGGATCTGCCCGTCGTGGCGCACTATGGGACCTCGAGGTCGGGCGAACGGATGCGCCAGCCGCGGCGACCGGAACCGCGCTCGCCCAGCCGAGCGTTCGGCTACCGAAATGCGCTCGACGCCGAGGAACACGAACTACTCGGAGCTCACCGAGTGGCTTGCGCAGTCCGAATGGAAGGCCTGATCATCAACGGTGACCCTGGGACTCCGGCATCGACGCGGTCTATGGCGTGGCCAGCGATGCCAGCCCCACGGGGTTATGGCGTCGGCCTCACCCCGGCTTCGGCGTCCTCGTCGACTCGGCGAACAGCCCCGTACCGGCGAACCGGCTCGGGTCCACTTCCTCTGTCCGCTTTCTTACTTGGCCGACGGCTACCGGGCGACGCACGCGCTGGCGGCAGATCTCGCTTTCCGATGCACCGTCCTTAATCATCACCTGGGAGCGGAGGCTGCTGAGTTGACGAGGGAATCGTGCTCATCGATGAGATCGACATGCACCTCCACCCGAACTGGCGATCGCGAATCGTGACCGACCTTCTGGACGCCTTCCCGAAACTACAGTTCGTACTCACCACCCATAGCCCCCTCGTCGTCAGTTCGCTCGATTCCGAGCACGTCCGCGTGATCCGAAGCGACCAAGGACGTTCCTCGATCTCGGCAACGACCGCGGACCTTCGGTGCCGGAGTTCGAACAACTGACCGCGACGATCTTCGACAACCAGCACGAGCATCAAATGAGTTCTCACAACTCCTCGGCGAACTCGGGAACGCGCTTGCGCATAAAGACTTGGCCGGTGCCGCTCCACTAGCATTGAGGCTTCGCTCCATGCTCGAAGGCGGGTCGGATTTTGATGCTGAGCGCCTTCTTCGTGAGTTCGATTGGCGATCTCGGAAACTTGCGGCGGAGGACGGGCGTGAGACGAGTCGATAGAGCAGCAGAGCCGATCGAACTCGCCGCGACTCACGCTGTCCACCCTGAAAGCATTGGGACTCAAGCGGAGCCCCGGGGGTCCATCGGGCCGTATCCCGGAGAAGCTTAGCCTCGCCCAGGACAGATGCTGCGCTTTCTGTGAGCGCCGCTTCAGGATTGCCGACGCCGCGTCGAACACATCCATCCACGGTCGGTTCCCCAACCATGTGATGAGCGTCCGAGCCGTAACCATCATTACGACTGGGCGAACTTGCTGGTAGTTTGTTTCGGCCACGGGACATGCGACGACGCGAAAGGCGGCAGGCACCTCTGCAGCGATACTCTCTTCCCGATCGCCTTGACGACCGCCCCATCTTCTCGGTTGACACCCTCTCCCGGCTCGTTGGTTGTCGATCCCGAGGCACCCGGTGAATTGCGGGCAAAGGCCGAAGCCACGATCCGTGAGCTAAAGTTGAACGATCCGTCCCTCGAACTCTCGCGCAAAGCCACGTGTGACTTCGAGAGAGCAATTCCTCGCGGATGACGTTGTCGAGGACCACTGCAAGGCGGATGCGATTGCCTTCGACATGGTGCCCGCAGGCTTTCCAACAACTGTCGATGCCATGCGACGAAAGTTCTCCTGATCGGCGCCAGTCGAGACGCAACAGAGTCACCGCAGGCGCCGTGGACACCGTTGTTTAGTGGCTCCTCGGATTTCAACGGGGTGTGATGGTGGGGTGTAGGTCTCAGTTGGTCGGCCGGCGAGAGCAGCCTGCTCAGGGCATGTCTCGAGGTTCGACTACTGCGCCACCTTGCGCCAACACGTGGTGACGAGGAGGGCCATACGCCCACGGCATCGACGTTCCGGGCCGAGGACGCGAGTTCACCGCGACGCATGTGTTGCGATTAACCGAAACAAGGCGTACGCTTGTCGCATGCAGGTCCGCTCCGAACGCCAGAATCGCTCGACCATTGTCGCGTCTCGCTGACGCTGCGACGAAGGCGGCTGCGGAGCAGATCGGACCGCGTAGCGATCGGCGACACCACGGCGCAGCTGCCCCACGACGTCGACGAGAAGCTCGCCGAACTCCTCGACGATCTCGCCGAGGGGCGCCGATGTGACGATCGCTCCCGCCGATCTTCCCGTCGGCACCGAGTGGGCGGCCGAACTGCTGGGGTCTCGCGGCCATGGCTGACCAAGCTCCTCGATCGCGGTGACATCCCGATGCGGAAAGTCGGGACGAAGCGACGGGTGCTCCTTGGCGACCTCATTGCGTTCCGCCGGGCTGACGACGAGCGGCGTCGCCGCGACCAAACGTGGGAGTTCCTCGACGAGGAATGACTCGTGCGCTCACTCCTGCAGCAGCGGAGCGAGCGTCACCATCGCCTCCGGCAACCGCTGCTCCAGAAGACCGGTGCCGCTGATACCGCTCGGGCGGAACCCTCTCGATGTACCGGACGAGCGCCGCTGGCTGCGTCGCCGCGAGGTGCGCCACGAACTCAAGGCGTCGACACCAGCACCACGCCGAACTCACGGACCTCGGCCGGATCGAAGTCGCGAATGTTGTCCGTGACGATCACCTTCGCTCGACAGCGACCGGCGGCGGCGAGCACGTGGCGGTCCTTGACGTTCGTGCGGGACAAGCGCCGCAACCAGACTCCCCGCCGGAAGGTATGACCGGGTCGCGGACCAGTAGCCGATTCTGGTCGAACGCGGCGAGCGCTGCTTGACGTCCGGTCGAGACCAGGTTCCGTCGTGCCTCTTCGGCGATCTCGCCCGTCCACCGCGGTACGCCCGCCTGGGCGGCGCCCAACAGGAACCGGCACGTAGCGGCCTGGAACAGCACGTTGGCGTCGAACAGTACGAGCGGGAGAGGGTTGCAGGCCAGAACTCGACGCCGTCGAGGTCGCTCATTGGCTCGCGAGCGCTGTCGATCATCTCGCTGAGCCGTGCGGCGATCAGCTCCCGCTCAACCGTCGCGTGCTGGTAGCCGAGCGCAGCACGGGCCGACGAGTGCCCCATGCGGCTCATCAGCTCCCTCGTGCTCGCGCCGGTCATGGCAGCCAACGTGTTGCCGGTACGGCGGAGATCGTGGAAGCGAAGTCCCGGCAGCTCAGCCTTCGTGGTGAGCTTGCGCCACGTGTGGTTGAAGTTGCCGCGGCGGATCGGGCCACCCTTCGGGCCGACGAACACCAGACCGTCGGACCCTGCCTCGGCGAACCGTTCGAGATGGGCGGTGAGCGCGGGACCACCGCCACCGGGATCGACACCGTGCGCCGGCCGGCGAACGACTTCGGCTCACCGACGATCCTCGTCCCGTCGGAGAGCTCACCGGCCGACGCGACGACCATCACCGTCGCCTTGTGAGATCGACCTGTCGCTTGGTCAGCGCCGACAGCTCGCCGAGACGGAGCGAGGTGTAGGTGGCGGTGAGAGTCAGCGCCTTCATCCATGGCTCTGCGAGTTCGACCAGACGGTCAACCTCCGCGATCGTCGCGATCGGCCGCTCCGGGGATCGCTCGACGGTGGCGCCTTTGATGATGCACGGGTTGCGGGCGATCAGCTCGTCCTCGACAGCGGTGCCCATGATCGTCTTCAGCAGTCGGTAGGCCTTGGCCACCGTGATCGCCGAGATCGTCGACGACGCCGACAGCTTGGCGTGCCAGGCACGCACGACTGCCGGCGTGAGCTTGGCGAGCTCGACGTGGCCGAGCGTCGGCAGGATGTGGTTGCGGAGCAGACCGTCGTAGAGCTCGCGGGTCCACGGGCGCAGCCCCCGGCCGCTGCTCGAGCCACGTCGTTGCGTAGTGCTGGAACGAGGTCCGGCCGTGGCGGGGATCGACGAACAGCCTGCACGCGCCTGATCGGCGAGCACCGAGCGAAGGTGACGGTCGGCCTCGGCCTTGGTGGCGTACACGCCGAGCGCCGAGCGCTCACCCGCTGGGGAATACCGGCGCGCTTGCCACTTCCCGGAAGGGAGCTTGCGGACCGATCCGCTCGTCCTCGTTCGCTTCGATCCCGCCATAGCCACCCTTGGTGATCAGCTGACGCAAACTACCCCTCCACATGCCCTTTCCGTGCCCTTTCCAGCGGATCGTGCCCGGAAATCACGGTCATTCACGGACAAGGCCGCCCGACGAATACCAGGTCAGAGGCGGTGCAGCCGAGGTCGGCGAGTGCGGTCGGGTCGTTCTTCCAAGCTGGCTATGCGGTTTCGATTACCGTCACCCGCTCCAAGAAAGCCCAGCTCAGCGATAGTGCTGAGGCTGGGGTGCTTCGTTCTCGGACCGCGCGTACGGCTGACGTGCCTGCCCGTCCCCCGGTGAGGGGTCCACGAGCGTGTCGTCGGTGGCGGGGGCGACATCGCTCGGATCACCTCTGAGTGGCGAGCGACGCCGAGAGCGCTGCGGACGCTGCTTCGCTCGGCAGGTTGGCGAGGTGTGCAAGGTGCACGCCGGAGAAGTCGGGATTCTCGGTGACCTCTGCCCGCACCACGGTGGCGGGACGAAGTCGGTCATCGCGTCGTCGGTGAACTCGGCCTCGGCGAGCAAGAGCCCGGCGAGCACGCCGTCGAACACGTCGACGCCCATCGGCGGGAAGCTGAGGCGAGTCTTGGTGAGTCGATCGCCGGGGAGCGTCGAGAGAAGCCGATACTCGGTCTGGTCGAGGTGGATGGTGGTGATCTGGCCTCGGCGACCGCCTTGGGCGGCGGGGTCCGGCACCTTCTGTGTCAGCTTGTGGACGAGCTCTGGCCGGCCGTCGACGACGCCCTCGACACGCCGGACCCGAAGTCGGGTACCGGCGATGTACAGATCGGTGATCGATCGCCTCGCCCACGGTTCCTCCGGCGGCAGCTTCGAGACGATGAACCGCCTCTCCCGCTCGACGCGGCGCACTTCGACGTCATCGCTCGAGCCTGCCACTCGGAGGCATGCTGCCGGGCTCGTTCGACTGGAGGTGACAGCGTGCGTCCCGAACCGCCGAGCCACGCGGGTCACGGCGGCGACGGTGTTCTCGGCAACCGGAGCCGGCGATGACACGCTGGCCGTAGTCAGGCGAACATGGCCAGGATGCCGGCTGATCCGATCGCGTACTGCGAACGGCTCGACCGCGTCGTTCGCCGGCTGCTTCCCGGCCTGGTGGTCGGCACCTACCTCCATGGCTCGGCAGCGCTGGGCGGCTTCGTCCAGGGAGGAGCGACGTCGACATCTTGTTCGTCCTGGGCGAGCAGCCACGTTCTGGTGAACCCCTCGCGCTCGGCCGGGCGCTTGCTGCAGCCGCCGAACCGTGTCCGGGACACGGAATCGAAGCGAGCGTCGTCACCCAGCACCAAGCGCAGACGGCGGTCCCACCCTGGAACTTCATCGTTCATCTCACCACCGGACCGGACGATGCAAGATCGTCGACGGAACCGACCATCCCGGCGACCGCGACCTCCCGATGCACTACGCGGTCACAGTGGCCGGAGGTGTCACCATCTCCGGCCCGCCCCCGAGCGACGTCTTCGTCACCCCGACGCGTTTTTGGATACTGCAGTACCTGACCGACGAACTCGACGATGCGCGAAGGGGCCCCGCGTACTCGGTGTTGAACGCCTGCCGGGCGTGGAGGTTCCTCGAGACCGGCGATCTCGTGTCGAAGGTCGCGGGAGCGAACTGGGCGATGGCCCGCGTGGACGACGGAGAACTCATCGTTCGAGCGCTGGAACAACAGAACGGACATGCGGTGGCGATCGTCGCCGATGAGGCCTCCCGCCGGTTCGTCTCCAGCGTGATTGCTCGCATCGCAGCCGCCGACCCGCCGAGGTAGTCGCATCCACACGTTGGCCGACTGCCGGGTGATGGTCGTCGTCCTGCGTTGCTCGACCGGGCCCCGGCCGAAGAGCACGAGCAGGCGGAGCGAGCCGGCTGCGCCGGCCGCCCGGCGCAGGCATAGGGTGCCGGGATGGAGCAGGCTGATCCGTCGGTCGACGAGGTCGCCCAGTACGACCTCCGGTTGCGGCGGCAGGCGGGGCGCGGGCGCTGGCTGGTGGTGATCCGTCGTTGACCGAGCTGCTGCGGACGATCGAGAGCAGACGGGCTCGTCGCTCGACCGTCGGGGTCGGCCTGCCGAACGGCCTCGGCCCGGCACGACCGGACCATGACACCGAGGGCGACCAACCTGTGGCGCAGCAGCAGGACGGCGGCGGGTCCGGCGCACCGCGGATCCTTGCTCTCGACACCTACGGACCGACGGTGCGGGTGTTCCGGATCGGCCGCCCGGCGGGCTTCACCTTCCGCCCCGGCCAGTACCTCAGGCTCGGCGTGCCCGGCGGCAAGCGGGAGGACTTCAGCATCGCCTCGGCCCCGCACGAACCGCACCTGGACCTCGCCATCGAGCTCCGCCCCGGCGGCACGCGTCACCCCGGCGCTGTTCGCCCTCGGCGTCGGCGCCGCCGTCGACATCGACCGAGCGGCCAAGGGCAAGCTTCAGCTCGACGCCGACGCCGACCACCACCTGATGGTCGCCACCGTCACCGGCATCGCGCCGCTGCGCAGCATGCTGCTCGACGCACTCCACGCCGGGACCCGGGCGCACGCTTCACCATCCTCCTCGGCGCCAGCTACACGACCGAGCTGCCCTTCCACGACGAGCTCGCGACGCTGGCCGCCGCGAGACCCGCGGGTCACCTACCAGGCCACCGTCAGCCGCCCCGACGCACCCGGGCGACCGGCTCGTGGAGCGGCACCATCGGCCGGGTCGACGACGCTGGCCCGACCGTGGCCGCCCAGCTCGATCCCGGCCACGACCCACGTCTACGCGGTCGGTCACAGCGGGATGATCGCCGTCGGTCCGATCCACGCTCGGTCGGCTCGGCTTCCGGATCAGCACCGAGTCCTACGGCGGCTGAGCGGCGGGTCGGGCAGGCCAGCCACGAACACCGCCGATCCGCGCTCAGCCCGGCGCGAGATTCGCCCATCGGCCCGGTCAGGCCACCGACCGGGCGCAGCCGGAGCGCGAACCGGCGGGCCGGCGCAGGCCCGGGCCACGAACACCGCCGATCCACGCTCAGCCAGGCGCAAGATTCGCCCATCGGCCCGGTCAGGCGCCCGGCCGGGCGCAGCGTGAGCGCGAACCGGCGGGCCGGCGCAGGTCCGGGCCACGAACACCGCCGATCCGCGCTCAGCCCGGCGCGAGATTCGCCCATCGGCCCGGTCAAGTCACCGACCGTGCACAGCCTGAGCGCGAATCGGCGGGCCGGCGCAGGCCCGCCGGCGATCCCGGGAGCCAAGACCTGGCGGCGAGGCGCCGCTAGGCCAGGACGCCGCGCAGCACGTCGAGGCGGCTGCTGTTCAGTCGGTACCAGACCCACAGGCCGCGCTTGTCGCGGTGGATCAGACCGGCGTCGACGAGGACCTTCATGTGATGACTGATCGTCGGCTGCGAGCGGTCGACGACGGCCGGGAGGTCGCAGGCGCAGACCTCGTCGCCGGCCGCCGAGGCGACGTAGCCGAACAGCCGCAGCCGGATCGGGTCGGCGAGTGCGGCGAACGAGGCCGCCATCAACTCGGCCTGCTCGGGATCCATCGGCGCGCCGGTGACCGGAGCACAACACGCGATCGGATCGAGCGTCACGGACGTGCGGCTGGCGGCCATCGCTGGAACCTTATCGACGTCGATCGAGCAAATCCATTGACGTTTGTCGATCTAGCTCGTAGCGTACTGAATTGACGAGCATCGATCTACCGATGCTCACCGACCCGAGGAGTTCCCGATGTCACGTGTCCAGCTCGCTCTCAACGTCGCCGATCTCGACGAGTCGATCGCCTTCTACTCGAAGCTGTTCGGTACCGAGCCGGCCAAGGTGCGCGACGGCTACGCCAACTTCGCCGTCGCCGATCCACCGCTGAAGTTGATCCTGTTCACCGGGATGGGCGACCCCGGGTCACTCAATCACGTCGGGGTCGAGGTCGAGTCCCCGGCGGAGGTCGCCGCAGCGATCGCCCGCACCACCGATCTCGGGATGGAGCAAGAGGTGCAGGAGAATGTCTCCTGTTGCTTCGCCGTCCAGGACAAGACGTGGATCAAGGGCCCGGACAACGACTGGGAGATCTACACCGTCCTCGGCGACGCGCCGACGATGTCCTGCGGATCCGACGCGACCGCCGACGGCTGGTCGTCGGACGATCGACCGGTGACGGCCGGCGCCTCGTCCACCGGATCGCAGTGCTGCTGAGATCCCGCTCGAGAGCCACTCGATGAGCTCGCTCGACGAGCTCCCCGAGACCGGCGTCGGTTCGCTTCGGCTCGACCTGCCTCGGCGGCTCACCGCCGAGGCGGTCGGGTCGTGCTTCTTGATCATCGCCGTCATCGGCTCGGGGATCATGGCCAGCCGGCTGTCGCCCGACGACGTCGGCCTGCAGCTGCTGGAGAACGCCGCCGCCACCGCCGGTGCGCTGATCGGGTTGATCCTGATGTTCGGCGAGGTGTCCGGCGCCCACTTCAATCCGGCGGTGACGCTCGTCGATCGGATGTTCGGCACGATCGGTTCGCGCGACACCGCGCTCTACATCGCCGCCCAGATCACCGGTGCCTGCTGCGGAGCGTTGCTCGCCAACGCGATGTTCGCCCGCCCGACGTTCGAGTGGTCGACCACGACCCGTTCCTCGGGCCCGCTGTGGCTGTCGGAGGTGATCGCCACCGTCGGCCTGCTGCTCGTGATCCACGGCTGCGTCCGCACCGGTCGGGCCGCGGCGGTCCCCTACGCCGTCGGCGTGTGGATCGGCGGCGCCTACTGGTTCACCTCGTCGACGAGCTTCGCCAACCCGGCGGTGACGATCGCCCGCACGCTGTCGGACAGCTTCGCCGGGATCGAGCCCTCCTCGGCACCGATGTTCATCGTGATGCAGCTCGTCGGGGCATGCGTCGCGTTCGTCCTGATCCGCTTCCTCTACCCCGTCCAGCTCGGCAGGGCCCACCGACCCGCCGACCGCTAGGCGGCCTGGCGTTCGCGGTGCCGGGTGGTGGAGTGCACCGGGTCGGTGTCGAACTTGGGGATGACCTCGCGCCGAAGCACTCGTAGGACTCTCGCAACGCGTCCATGTCGTAGTCGCAGACGGTCGACGAGAACGTCAGCTGATCGGCGCCGATGTCGACGAACCTCTGGATCGTCTTGAGATCTCGTCGGGGTCGCCGACGCAGCTGGCGAGCGGCGTTGATCGCCCGGCCTTGAGCTCCTCGACGGTGGGGTCGGGCGGCAGGTCCGGCCACATCGGGAAGCCTTGGGCGGCGCGGGAACGAGTCGAGGTACCGGAACACCAGACCGGTGTGGTAGTTGCTGCGGTTGGCGCGCGAACGCCTGCGCGGGCCCTGTCGCCGTCGTCGAGGCACATCATGTCGCCGGTGACCATGATGTTGTCGTTGACGTAGCCGCCGACCGGCTCGGCCTTGTCGATGTTCTTCTTGTAGATCTCGATCAGCGGCGCCAGCGTGTCGGGCGTGCCGAGCGTGAAGCACAGCACGCCGATGCCGAGGCGAGCGGCCTTCTCGAAGGTGCCCGGCGAACCGGCGGCGACCCAGATCGGCGGATGCGGGTCGGTGTACGGCTTGGGCAGCACGCTGACGGGTGGGCATCGAGAAGACTGCGCCCTCGTACGGAGTACTCGTCCTCGGCCCACATCCGCACGATCTGGGGCAGCGACTCGTCGTAGAGCTCGCGGGTGCGCTCCATCGTCTCGATGCCGAAGCCGAACACCTCCGTCGACGACGAGCCCGCGCCCGGTGCCGAACTCGAAGCGGCCCTCGCCGAGGTGATCGAGCATCGCCACCCGCTCGGCGATGCGCGCCGGGTGGTTGACCGGCGGGGTGATGTTGAAGATGGCCGAGCCGACGTGGATGCGCTTGGTCCGGGCGAAGGCGTAGGCCATGAACGATCTCGCTGTCGGACAGGTGCGAGTACTCGTCGAGGAAGTGGTGCTCGCCGACCACGAGTACTTGAAGCCGGCCCGGTCACCGGCCTCGATCAGGGCCAGTTCCTCGTGGATCATCTGATGCTCGCTGCGCACCTCCCGGCGAGTGCTTCGGGTGGTACATGTTCGTGAAGATCCCGAATTCCATCGGTGCTCCCTCGGCGATCGACCGCCGGTCGCGGCATGCGTAGCGGAATGTACCCACCGCCCGCCCCACGTGCTGCGACCGAGCGCGCCCGCCGGCTATCCGGCGTCGAGGCCGTAGAGCGCAGCGCAGTTGCCGCGGACGATCGCCTCGCGCACGTCGTCGGCGAGATGGGCGGTGTGCTCGCCGAGCACCCGCTGGGATTCGGGGAACGTCGAATCGGAGTGCGGATGGTCGCTCGCCCACATCATCCGCTCGTGGTTCATCAGCTGCGTCGTCTGGAACGCGACCCAGTCGTCCTGGAACGTGACGTAGACGTGCTCGCGGACGTACTCGCTCGGGCGCCGTTCGAGGTCGGCCGAGCCGAGCCAGTTGCGGTGACGCTCGACGGCATGGTCGG
This sequence comes from uncultured Actinomycetes bacterium, assembly GCA_963754705.1. GTDB lineage: Bacteria > Actinomycetota > Acidimicrobiia > Acidimicrobiales > Ilumatobacteraceae > JAWKHV01. Next base: position 13,150 of record CAVWGZ010000006.1, read on the forward strand.
CGCGGTACATCCAGTGCGGCACCCAGCCGGCGTCGGCCTCGACACACACCACCCGCAACTCGGGGACACGGTCGAACACCGCCCCGAAGATCAGCGTGCCGATGATGTCCTGGCAACCGCGGATGATCCCGAGGAACGAGTTCATCTTCGGTCCGCGGAACGCCGGATCGCCGATGTTCCCGCTGCCGGTGAGGATGTGGAACGACAGCGGCATCTCCAGCTCGACCGATGCCCGCCAGAACGGATCCCAACGTGGATCGTCGTAGTCACCGTCGCCGTGACATGCGGCAAAGCCGGGGAGCATCGCCCCGCGCAGGCCGAGCGCCTTGATCCGCTCGAGATCGGCGATGCCCTCGTCGACGCTGAGCAGCGCCGTCTGGCCGAGCCCGACCAGCCGCTCGGGGGCGATCGAGACGAACTCCGCCAGCCAGCGGTTGTAGGCCTCGAAGCAGGCGTGCTTGTAGTCGGCGTCGGGATGGTTGCAGAGCAGCATCCCGACCGACGGGTAGAGCACTTCGCAGCGCACCCCGTCGCGGTCCTGCTCCGCCAGCCGTGCCCGAGCATCCCATCCGCCGGGGTGGAGCTCGTCCCATCCGACGTGCTCGAACGGCCCGATCTTCTCCCACGGGCGGCCGGCGGCGGCGACCATGCCGTAGGGGATGACGCTGCGCCCGTTGTCGATCGACATCGCCGCTCCCATCACCGCGTGGTCGATCGCCACCGGCGCCCGGTCACGAAACGCAGGATCGATGTGGGCGATGTAGCAGTCGCCCGGCTCGGTCACGTGCGAGTCGGCAGAGATCGCCGTGATCGTCATCGTCGGACCCCACTCCCGGCCGGCGTCGCTCGCCGGCCACGGCACCATCGTCGCGACCGAGCGTCGGCGACGACGAGCCCGGCGGGACTCGGCGTGTGCGGACCCGTTCGGCCCGACACCACCGAGCCGTCCCGCCTACCTTGGCCGCGTCGCCGAACGAACAGCAGGAGCGTCCCGATGACCGAGCGGATCACGATGGAGATCGAGGGTTCGATCGCCACGATCACCAACCGCAACCCGGACAAGCACAATGCGTTCGACGACGAGATGGACGCAGCGCTGTTCGGTTACCTCGCCGAGCTCAAGCAGCGCCCGGAGATCCGCGCCGTGATCTGGCAGGGCGAGGGCAAGTCGTTCTCCTCCGGCCGCGACGTCGGCTCGATCGGGACGAACAAGACCGAGCTCAGCCACCACGAACTGATGCGCCGCGGCATCCGCGGGATCCAGCAGCTGTGGGACCTCGACCAGGTGTTCATCGTCGCCTGCAAGGGGTGGGTGATGGGCGGTTCGTTCCAGCGGGCGTTGCTCTGCGACCTGCGGATCGCAGCCGAGGGCACCCGTTTCCGGCTGCCCGAGGTCGGTCACGGGGTGATCCCCGACACCGGCGGGATGGGCGCGCTACATGCGATCTGCGGGCCTGGCGTGGTCAGCGACCTGGTGCTGACCGGGCGGATCATGCCGGCCACCGAGGCGCTGACCCACGGAATCGTCAGCCGGATCGTGCCCGACACCGAACTCGACTCGACGGTGCGGGAGATGGCCGAGCAGGTCGCCGCGTCCTCGGCGGTGGCGGTCAAGATGGCCCGCACGGTGATCCGCCACCTCTCGATCCCGGCGATCAGGGCATCGATGGAGGACGAGATGATCTTCCAGACCTTCGTCAATCGCAGCGACGACAGCGCCGAGCTGCGCACCGCGCGCAGCGAGGGCCGCCCGCCGGTGTGGACGGGGAGCTGAGCGTCGCCGATCGGCTCAACCGGCCGTTGCCGGCACCGCCCGGTCGACCTGGTGGCAGGTTTGGGCCGCCTCCCACGCCTCGCCCGAGTCTCCCGGTTCGTCGTCGAGGTTGATGCCGAGCGTGCCGATCACGGTGACCAGGGCACGAACGACGGTCGGGTCGAACTGGCTGCCGCTGCCGGCGACGATGTGGGCGAGGGCGCGCGACGGTTCCCATCCCGGCCGGTAGGCGCGGTCGGTGGTCAGCGCGTCCCAGACGTCGGCGACGGCGACGACCCGGGCCTCGAGCGGGATCTCGCGACCGGCGATCCCGGCCGGGTAGCCGGTTCCGTCGAACCGCTCGTGGTGGCAGAGGATCACGTCGAGCGCCTCGTGCAACGACGACGCGCTGGCGGCCATCTCGTAGCCGAGCGCCGGGTGGGTCTCGATCACCCGCCGTTCGTCGTCGGTCAGCCGCCCCGGCTTGTTCAGGATCTCGTCGGGGATCGCGATCTTGCCGATGTCGTGGAGGTAACCGCCGCGGGCGACCGTGCGCAGCCGATCCGCCGACAGACCCATTGCGATCCCCAGCTCGACGGCCAACTCGGCGGTGCGGGCGCTGTGCCCGTGGGTGTAGGCGTCCTTCACCTCGACCGCCTGGACGAGCGCCCGCAGGGCCTCCGGATAGCCGCGCACGATGTGCTCGAACGGGTCGTCGGCGAACGCACCGTCGAGGGCGCGAGCGACGTCCTGCGTGCGGCGGAACTTGAGATAGACGGCCTGCACCGCGCCACCGAATCCGGCGAGGAGATAGGCGTGGTAGTCCCACCAGGAGATCCGCGGATACTGGCCGAACTGGTTGGCGGTCGCCGCGGCGAGGGTCATCCCGGCGGCGAGCATCAGGGCGAACTGGACCACGTCATGGCCGAGCTGCCACCGCTTCCAGTGGACGATCGTCGCCCGCAGCGCCCCGAGCCCGATCAGGACCACGACCACGCGGGTGATCGTCAGCTCGTGAGCGATCGGGGTGGTCCCGGCGAGATGCGTCGGATCGGCGACGATCCATGCGGCTGCGCACACCGTTGCCGTCGTCGGGACGAGCACGGTGAGCAGCGGTCGACGCGCCGCGAAGCGGTGCAACCTCGACGTCGGACGCCAGCTGGCGATCGACAGGCCGACGACGAACGAGCCGAGGGCGAACTTCGGCAGCCGTCCGGTCCACAGGTTGAACTCGTTGCCGAGGATCCCGGGGGTCGTCAGGCCGTGGGCGAGCATCAACACGCCGACCGCCAGGCAGCCGATGCCGACGAAGACGACGTTGCCCTGACCGGTGCGGACGGTGGCGAACACCGCTGCGACGGCGACCAGGGAGGCGCAGGCGGCGATCCCGCCGACGACGATCAGGTGCATCTGCGCCGACTGGTAGGCGAGGTCGATCCCCCCGTTGATCCGGAGGAACACCAGCAGGAACACGGGCAGCCCGAGCAACAGCCCGATGACGGTCCAACGCGACAGATGCGGCACCGCTCAGCTATCGGTCGCCGAGTGCCGCCGTTCAAGTCCTCGACCGCAGGCGGTCAGATCTCGATCGGCCCGCTGTCGACGACCTCGAACGCCGTGCCCGGCACCCGATACATCTCGGTCAGCTCGCGATCCTTCCAACACGGGCTGGTCACGCCGTTGAAGTACCAGCTCACCCCGATGTCGGCGACGATCAGGCCGTAGGTCTTCATCGCCTGCAAAAGCACCTTCGATTGCGGCGAGAACCCGCTGATGTCGTAGTTCGCCTTCAGCCGCAAGCGCGTCCCGTTGACCGGCAGGTTCGGATCCTGACGGTTCGGACCGGAATGGCTCGCCGGCGAGATGAACCCCGGCCCGACGACGGTCATCGAGGTCGAGATGGCGTGCCGTACCGCGCCCGCCTCGACGTCCTCGCAGCGCACGGCGAGCGGGATCGCCGGCAGTCCGGCGGCGTTCGACGAGGTCCAGCGGATCGGTCTGGGCTGCCAGGAGCGGGTGTCCCACGCTGCGCCGTTGGAGGCGAACCAGCCCTGGCCATCGCGTCCGGTGAGGTAGAACTCGGCGATCCGGCAGCGGGCGGCGTCGAGGAGGTACATGTGCCGGTCGCCCTCGGGTTGGTAGACCGCATCGTCGGGGATCGGGAACGGCCCGAGGTCGCTCTCCTGCGGGTACTGCGTGTAGCGGATCGGGACCAGCGGTTGGCCCGGTCCGACGATGTTGACGGGCAGCCCGTAGCGCTGATTCTCGCCGAAGTCGGGGTGCAGCACCGTGCTCCCCGCCGCCTGGATGTTGGCGATGATCGCGTCGGAGTTGGCGGCGACCGGCAGGCGGTCGATCGGTTGGTTGAACGGCGCGTCGGCGCCGAACATCGGACAACCGGCGAGGCTCGGCCCCGGGTCCGGGGGACGCAGGCGCGTCGCCGCCGAGATCGCCGTCGCCCCGCCGCCGATCGAGACGCTTCCCACCGCGGCATCGGCGCGCGGGAGGAGCTGGGAACTGACGAGGAGTGCAGTCACCGCCGCCCCGGCAGCGAACCGCTTCATGACCGTCAAGGTATCGGCGGGCCTCGCGCATCGGGCATCGTCACGCCCCTGTTCAGCGGCCGGTCGGCGGCGGGCGGTGCCAGATCGTCGTGCGCAACAGACGGATGTAGCCCATCGCCTCGTACACCGGCTGCCCGTCGTCGCTGGCGATCAGCATCGCCGGGAGCGTCGGCTCCGCCAGCGTCGCCGCCCAGGTGACCGCCGCTCCGATCCCCTTCCGCCGGTGCGCAGCGACGGTCGAGACCCATTCCACGTCGTTGATCCCGTGACCGATGCGCGCTCCCGCAGTCGCCACCGGGCGGCCGTCGATCGTGCCCAGGAAGCAGCGGATCGACCCACTGCAGGATCCGCTCGTCGGCGAGCACGGTGCCCTGTGCGCCGGGCATCGGGTACGCCTCGACCAACGTCTCGACGAACTCGCCGAGCTGCTCGGCGGTGCGCACCTCGACGATCTCGAGTCCCGCCGGGGGCAGCGGCGCCGACCCTCCGGCCGGCCGGTACATCAGCGGCGGATGCCCCATCAGCTCCAGCCCGTGGCGGCCCAGGTCGGGGGTTGGGAACGCCGAGAGGACGACGAAGTGCCGGTCGGCCGGATAGAAGCCGACGATCTCGTCGATCGCCGAGGCGAGGTCGACGTACTCGCCGGGTTGGAGCAGCACTGCGGCGTTGTCGAACAGCACCGGCGACTCCGGATCGGCAGCGGCGAACGCGGGGGTGCGCATCGCCCGCCCGCCTGCCAGCTCGGCGAGCGTCGTCGCCCGATCGGCGTTGGCCAGCACGAAGCGGCGCAGCAGCGAGTCGCCCGGGTCGAGCTCCGGCTCCCACCCGTTGGTGAGGTGTTCCATCGGGCACCCCCTCGAACGGTCACCCGCAGGGGGGTGACCGGCCGATGCTACTGCCGGCGGGGTACGTCGGGAACGGCCGCCCGGCGGTCAGCCGGCGATCGTCTCGCGAACGGTGGCGAGAGCGTCGGCGGCGGCGGTTTCACCCTCGTCGCGCAAGCATGTTTCCCAGGCGGCGAGCGGATCGCCCCCGGCCGTCGCCGGGTCGATCTCGGCACACAACCCTGGACGCCGTTCGACCAACTCGGTGAGGTCGCGCAACGCCGCGCCGAGCTCCGGGTCGAGGCGACCGAGGCTCTCGGCGAGCACACCGTCGGTCCACTCGCTGATCTGCCCGAGCCATTGCTCGAACTCGGCGATCGACGGCTGCCAGCCGTCGAGTCCGTCGAGCCAGGGTCCGTCGACGGGCAGCGACGACCACGGGATGTCCGTCCACGGCAGGTCCGACCAGGGCAGGTCAGCCCACGGCGCGTCCGCCCACGGCGTGTCGGCCCACGGGCCGGTGGCCGACCCGTCGCTCGTGTCGCCCGAGTCTCCCGTGTCCGGGACGTTGCCGAGGTCAGGCACTCCCGGCAGCTCGAAGGCCGGGGCCTCGGTGTAGCTCTCCGGTGCCTCGACGGTCCTGCCGGCGTCGTAGTCGAGGGTGATCTCGATGCTGAACGGTCCATCGACGCCGAACATCGATGCGGCGCCGAGCGAGGCGGGAAGCTCTCCGCTCGCGGTCACCCGCCGGACCAGATCGTCGTCGGTGACGTAGAGATCGATTGCGACCTCGACCGGCTCGTCGCCGAGCCAGCCGCCCAACGGCCCGCCGTGGTCCTCGACGGTGTGGGTCACCCGACCGCGGTAGTGGGTCAACTCCTCGCCGCCGATGGTCTCCCTGCCGACCAGTTCGGCGTTGCTGATCGTTTCCAGCTGGTCGAAGACGCTGCGCAGCTCGTCCGGATCGATCGGCGGTAGCTCGAGCCCCAACCCGGCATCCCCCGACGCGACCCGTCGCCGAGGTGCAGCCAGCCGCGCTGATCGGTGTCGAGGTAGGTCTCGCCATCGACGACCCGCAGCTCGATCGGTCCGTTCGGCAGGAACCCTGCGGCAGGACCGTTGTCGAGCGAGGCAAGGTCGAGCTCGGCGGTGACCGCCAGGTCGTCGCCGGCGAGGACGAGATCGAACGAACCGGAGAGCTCGCCGATCGACAGCTCAGCGGAGACGTCGAGCGAATCGAGCGCTGCTGCGCTGCTCGCCACCGCAGCCTGTTGCACCTCCGCCGCCGCGCTCGAACGGCCGTTCCCCGGCCCGACGACGACCAGGGCGGCGACGCCGGCAGCTGTCGCTGCGAGCGCGCCGGCGGCGACCAGCCGGCGGGAGCGACGCGGACGAGCGGCGGCCGGCAAGAACACGTATCCCTCGACCGGTTCGTCGGTGGGCGATGCACCCGCGGCGATCGGCTGCGGGCGCGGCGCATGAGCCCCGCTCGACAGGACCCGATCGAGCATCGCCCGGCCGGCGGGCGAGTCCGCAGTGGGGACGGGCCCGGCAGGATCGCCGGCGCGCAGCCGGTCGATCAGTCGGTCCAACTCCTGTTCACCCATGGGGTGCTCCTCCATCGTGATCGCGTCTCGGCGTGCCCGCCTGCGGGTCTCTGCCACCGTCGAGCTGTCGTCCCTCGAGCGCAGCGACCTGATCGGCCAGCCGCCGACGTGCCCGGTGGCTGCGTATCGCCACCGCGTTGACCGAGCAGCCGAGGACCTCGCCGATCTCGGCATGCGAGAGCTGTTCCCAGGCGCTGAGCCGGAGCACTTCCTGCTCGTCGAACGAGAGTCGCTGCATCGCCGTCGCCAGCAGCGAGTCGGCTGGTTCGGGGCCGTCGACGAGCGTCGTCTGCCGACCGGCGCGCAGCCGCTCGACCAGGCGCAGCCTGCGCCGCTCGCTCCGTCGCCGGTTGCGCACGACGTTGGCGGCGATGCCGTACAACCAGGGCAACGGTCGGTCGGTCGAGGGCCGGTCGGCCCACTTCCGCCAGGCGGTGAGGAACACCTCGGCGACGACGTCGTCGGCATCCGCCGCCGGAACGCGACGGCGGGCGTAGCGCACCAGCGCTGGATAGGAGGTGACGAACGCAGCGCGGAACGCGAGCTCGGGGGCGTCGTCCCTCGTCGGGGTCTGCATCACGGAGTACTCATGTCCGGGTCCTCGCCGAACCTTTCCACAGCGTGCACCGGATACCGCCGCCGCGCACCCCGCGGCGTCGTCTATCCGGTCGGTCGGTCGGGTACGTGCGTGCTATCGGCGTCGGAAGGGCGACTGGTCGCCGCTGATGAAGGAGCAGGTCCGATGAGTACTGAACACGGCGACGTACACGACGACCACGAAGATCGGGACTCGGCCGAGGATGTGCCGGAGCCGGCGCCTGGGACGTCACCCCACGACACCCCCGAAGGACAACCTGCACCACCGTTCGGCGTGCGCCGGCCGGTTCAGCGCGGTGGCCGCAAGACCCGACGCTGAGGACCGCCGGTTCAGCTGCGGGCATCGGTCGGCGGTGATCCCATCCGGACGACGTAGTCCGTCAGCCGGGTCGGCGAGGTGGCGAAGTTGAGTCGGGCGAACCCGTCGCCGCCCTCGCCGAAATCCGGTCCGGGGGTGAGCGCGACGCCACGGCGATGGAATTGGAGCGAGGGATCGTCGCCGAGACCGAGCGGGCGGCAGTCGAGCCAGGCGAGATAGGTGGCCTGTGGGGGCCGGTAGACGACCTGTGGGAGATGGACGGCGAGCAGTCCGGCGAGGTGACGTCGGTTCTGATCGAGTCGATCGACCACCGCCTCCAGCCAGTCACCACCGTTTCGCCAGGCGGCTTCGGTGGCGATCCCGCCGATCAGATTGACCGCCCCGAGCAGGTGACCGGGGAGCTCGGCGATCCGCCGGCGAACCCAGTCCGGGCCGACGTGGCTGATCGCGTAGCGCAGCCCGGCGAGGTTGAACGCCTTCGAGGCGGAATGGATCGTGACCGTCCGCGCCGCTGCCAGCGTGGCGATCGGCAGATGGACATTCGGGCGGTAGGTGAGGTCGGCGTGGATCTCGTCGCTGACGATCAACAGGTCGTATCGCTCGGCGATCTCCACCAGGCGGGCGAGTTCGTCGCGATCGAAGACGTGGCCGGTCGGGTTGTGCGGGTGGCAGAGCAGCAACATCGTCGCCCCCGCGCCGGCGGCGAGCCGACGCTCGAGGTCGTCGTAGTCGAAGCCGTAGCCGGTGTCGTCGGCGATCGCCGGGATGCCGACCAGGCGCCGACCCATCGAGTGGATCGTCTCGAGCAACGGCGGATAGCTCGGGGTGTGGAGCACGATCCCGTCGCCGGGTTCGGTGCACAGGTGGACGACGGTCTGCACCGCTTGCAGGACGTCGCACCACTCCCGGGTCTCGTCCGGGTCGAACTCCCAGCCGTAGCGCGACGAGCAACGTTGCGCCCACAGCTCGACCACCGGCGATCCGCCCGTGTGCGTCCGCCAGTCGGGATAGCCGAGGTCGCCGCTGTCGAGTTGGGCCGAGATCGCCTCGACCACGACCGGGCACGGTTCGAAATCCATGTCGGCGACCCAGGCAGCGAGCTCGCCGGCGAACCGTTGGTGCTTGACCCCCGGGCGAGCGGCGAGCCTCGCCGGATCGAGCTGTTCCAGCCCGAAGCGATCCCCTGGGTGCATCCCGGCGACGCTACTGCGACGCGAACGCGTGGAGGTTGTTGCGCCGTCCGGCTGCAACAACCTCCAAACTTCGGGGGTGGGGGTGGGGGGGTGGGGGTCAGGCGGCGGGTTCGAGCGGGCCGTCGATGAACTGGGTGCGGCTCAGCCGGGCGTAGAGACCATCGGCGCGCACCAGCTCGTCGTGCGTGCCTCGCTCGACGACGACCCCGTCGTCGATCACGGCGATCTCGTCGGCGGCACGGATCGTCGCCAACCGGTGGGCGATGACGATCGAGGTCCGCCCGACGAGGGCGACGTCGAGGGCGCGCTGGACCGCTGCTTCCGAGCCGGCGTCGAGGTGGGCCGTCGCCTCGTCGAGGACGACGATCCGGGGATCCTTGAGCAGCAGCCGGGCGATCGCGATCCGCTGCTTCTCTCCACCGGAGAGCCGCTGGCCGCGTTCGCCGACGACCGTCTCGATCCCTTCCGGCAGGTGTTCGACCAGGTCCCAGATCTGTGCGGCACGCAGCGCGGCTTCGAGCTCGGCGTCGGTCGCACCGGGCTTGGCGTAGCGCAGGTTGGCGGAGAGGGTGTCGTGGAACAGATGGACGTCCTGGGCGACGACCCCGACCGCCGCCTGGACCTCGGCCAGCGTCGTCCGGCGGAGGTCGACCCCGCCGATCCGAACCGCTCCCTCGGTCGGGTCGTACAGCCGGGAGACGAGCCCGGCGAGGGTCGATTTGCCGGCACCGGACGGGCCGACGAGGGCCAGCGTGCGACCGGGCTCGACCCGCAGCGAGATCCCGTGGAGGATCTCTTCCGGCTCGGACGTCTCCAGTTGGGCGACCCCCTCGAGCGAAGCGAGCGAGACGTCTGCGGCGCTCGGATAGCGGAACCGGACGTCGTCGAGTTCGACCGCCACCGGGCCGGCAGGGACCGGGACCGGGTCGGCGGCGTCGAGGATCGTCGGTTGCAGATCGAGCACCTCGATCACCCGTTCGAAGCTGACGAGGGTGGTCATCACGTCGACCTGGACGTTCGACAGCGAGGTCAACGGGCCGTAGAGCCGATTGAGGTAGGCGGTGAGGGCGACGAGCGTGCCGATCCCGAGCGACCCGGCGATCGCCATCGTCCCGCCGAGTCCGTAGACGAGGGCGACGGCGAGCGAGGCGAGCAGGCCGAGCGAGGTCATCACCACCCGCGAGTACATCGCCTGGGTCACGCCGATGTCGCGCACCCGACCGGTACGGCTGGCGAAGGCGACCGACTCCTCGTCGGGGCGTCCGAACAGCTTGACGACCAGCGCACCCGAGACGTTGAACCGCTCGGTCATCATCTGGCCCATCTCGGCGTTGAGCCGATAGCGCTCGCGGGTGATCGTCGCCAGCCGGCTACCGACCCAGCGGGCGGGGAGGATGAACAGCGGCAGCAGCCCGAGCGAGAGGAGGGTGATCTGCCATGACAGCGCGGCCATCGCCCCGAGGGTGGCGGCGACGCCGACGAGGTTGCCGACGACGTTGGAAAGGGTCGAGGTGAACGCCTGCTGGGCGCCCTGCACGTCGCTGTTCAAGCGGGTGACCAACGCGCCGGTCTGGGCCCGGCTGAAGAAGCCGATCGGCATCCGCTGGACGTGGTCGAAGACCTGGGTGCGGAGGTCGTCGATCAGGCCTTCACCGATGCGCGCCGAGTACCAGCGCTGGGCGAGCCCGACCCCGGCGGAGGCGACGGCGAGCAGACCGACGAGCGCGGCGAGGGCGATCACCAGGCCGTTGCGCTGCTCGGTGATCCCCTGGTCGATGATCGCCCGGTAGACGAGCGGGACCGCCGCCCCGATCAGCGCGTCGATGACGACGAGGATGAGGAAGGCGGTGATCAAGGAGCGGTACGGGCGGGCGAAGCCGAGGATCCGCCGGATCGTGCCGGGGGCGAGACGATGTTCGACGACGGATCGGTCACGGGAGAAGGAGGACGACGGTCGATGCATTCGGTGCTTCCTGCCGGCCGGTGACGGACCAGACCGAGCCTGGCTGGAACCGACGGCGGGCCGGATTTGTTCCCGCCGGTGAGTCGGGCTCGTAAGTGCCTAGGCCGATGGGACCGCGGTGACCTGGGGGAGCAGCTCGCTGAGCGAGCCGCGCACGACGACGTCGGCGATCGCGTCCATCCGTGTCGGCTCCCCGTTGACGATCACGATCATCGCCCCGGCCTGCTTCGCCCGGGGGACCATGTTCGCCGCCGGGAACACCGACAGCGACGAGCCGGCAGCGAGCAGCAGGTCGCAGCGCTCGGCGGCGCCGAAGGCGGCTGCGACGGCGTCCTCGCGCAGCGCCTGACCGAACGAGATCGTGTCGCTCTTGAGCACCCCGCCGCAGACGAGGCACGGCGGATCCTCCTCGCCGGCGCGCACACGGTCGAGCGCCTCGGCGGTGGGGCGGCGGTCGTCGCAGCTCCAACAGCGGGTCCACCACATCGTCCCGTGGATCTCGACCACCTTCGCCGGTGTGTTCCCGGCGCGTTGGTGCAGTTCGTCGATGTTCTGGGTGACCAGTCGCTCCAACCGGCCTTGGCGCTCGAGCTCGACCAGGGCCTGATGTCCGGGGTTCGGCGCCGCCGTCCACGCCGGGGTCACGAGGCGGTTCTGCCAGGCCAGCCGTCGTACCTCCGGATCGCCGAGGTAGTGCTCGAGCGACGACATCCGCTCGGCCTTCGGGTTGGTCGTCCACAACCCGTTCGGTCCGCGGAAGTCGGGAATCCCGGAATCGGTCGAGATCCCCGCGCCGGTGAGCACGGCGATCCGCCCCGCCCCGGCGACCAATTCGGCGGCACGCTCGATCATCGGAGCAACGGTACGGGGTCTCCCGGCGTTCGCTGACCTTCGCAACCCAAGATATTCCTTGTCGTTTATCCGAAGTCGGATATACGCTTCCGGATGTGACGTTCCGCCGGGCCAATCCCCTCGCCCTGGCGATCCTCGTCTACCTCGGCGAGCGGCCGCGTCACCCCTACGAGATCGCCGCTGACATGCGTGTCCGTCACCAGCACGACTCGATCAAGCTCAACTACGGCTCGCTCTACAGCGTGATCGAATCGCTCGAACGGCACGGCTTGATCGAACCGCAGGCGACCAGCCGCGACGGCCGCCGACCGGAGCGAACCGTCTACACCGTCACCGCGACAGGCCGGCGAGAAGCGATCGAATGGCTCTCCGACCTGCTCGCCGCACCGACCAAGGAGTACCTCCGATTCGAAGCGGCGCTGTCGCTGATCGCTGCGATCGGACCCGATGAGGCCGGAGGCCTGCTCCGGCGACGGCTCGCTGCGCTCGACGAGACGCTGACCGAGGCCGCCGCAGCCGGCGCCGCCCGCAATCCCGATGAACTCCCCCGGCTGTTCGTGCTCGAATGGGAGTACTCGACCGCTCTGCTCGCCGCCGAGCGGGCGTTCGTCGCCCAGCTCGTCGAACAGATCGAACACGGCACGCTCGAAGGGCTCGACGCCTGGCGGAGCTGGTCGACCGATCACGTCCACCCTCCATCGTGGGCGAGCCCGTCTCCCCCCACCGACTCCCGCTGACCATCCCCCGTTTCCCAGAGGTACGACGTATGACCGCAATCATCGAGGCCACAGGCCTCACCAAGACGTTCGGCGAGGTACACGCCCTCGACGGGCTCGACCTCGTCGCCGAGTCCGGGCGGGTCACCGCCCTGCTCGGCCCCAACGGCGCCGGCAAGACCACCTTCATCAGCGCCGTGGCCACCCTGCTCGCGCCCGACTCCGGCGACGCTGCGCGTCGCCGGCATCGACGTCGCCGGCCGACCCCAAGCAGGTCCGCCAGGTCATCGGCCTCGCCGGCCAGTACGCCTCGGTCGAGCCGGCGATGACCGGCCGGGAGAACCTCGAGATGGTCGCCCGCCTGTTCGGCCTCGACAAGCGCGGCCCGCCGCGGCCGCCGGCGAGGTGCTCGAGCGGCTCGGCCTCAGCCGACGCCGGCGACCGGCTGGTGCGCACCTACTCCGGCGGCATGCGCCGCCGGCTCGACCTCGGCGCCAGCCTCGTCGGCCGGCCCGCGCCTGCTGCTGCTCGACGAGCCGACCACCGGGCCTCGACCCGCGCAGCCGGATCGAGCTGTGGGAGGCCATCCGCGCGCCTCGTCGCCGACGGCACCGACGTGCTGCTCACCACCCAGTACCTCGAGGAGGCCGACCAGCTCGCCCGCGACGTCGTCATCGTCGACCACGGCCAGGTGATCGCCGCCGGCACGCCCGACGAGCTCAAGGGCCAGGGCCGGCCGCGACGTGATCGAGGTCCGCCCGCGCTCCGCGGCCGACCTCGCCGCGGTCGCCGAGCTCCTCGGCCCGGTCGCCGCCGAGGCGCCCCGCATCGACGCACGACACCCAGCGGGTCTCGGCGCCGGTCGACGGCGGCGCCGACCGAGCTGGCCACCGTCGTCCGCCTGCTCGACGAGCAGCGGCATCGCGCGTCGACGACATCGGCCTGCGCCGCCCGACCCTCGACGAGGTCTTCCTCGCCCTCACCGGCCAGCCCATCGACTCCGCCGACCCCGACCCCGACCGCCGACGCCGCCTGAACGGAGCCACACATGACCACCACCACCTCCGACCACCGACGCCCGCCACCGACGACCGTCGCCGCCGCCGGGCCGCCCGGCCGCCGACGCCGCACGGCGCCGGCTTCGTCACCACCGCCGCTGGCCACCGCGCCGGCGCACCGATCCTGCAGTTCTTCCGCACGCCGCAGCTGCTGGTGATGGGCACGCGTCCAGGGCGCGCTGTTCCTGTTCATGTTCCGCTACGTGTTCGGCGGCGCCATCGACACCGGCGGCGAGCTCAGCTACGTCGACTTCCTCGTGCCCGGGCTTCCTCGTCACCGTCGATCCTGTGGACCGGGCATGGGCGCGGCGGCCGGCGTCGCCGAGGACTCCTCCACCGGCGTCTACGACCGGCTGCGCTCGCTGCCGATCCCCCGCTCCGCGGTGATGGTCGGCCGCTCGCTGGCCGACGCCACGCTGGTCGGCCTGGGGCATGCTCGATCACCGGCGCCCTCGGCGTTCGTCGTCGGCTTCCGCGCCCACGGCGAGCTCGCCGAGCGTCGTCGCTCGGCGTTCGCGCTGATGCTGGTCGCCGGCTTCGCCTTCACCTGGGTCTTCATCATCGATCGGCCTGGTCTCCGGCAACGCCCAGGCGGCGCAGGGCATGTCGATGCTGGTGATCCCGTTCTCGTTCATCTCCAGCGCCAACGTGCCGGTGGAGTCGATGCCCGGGCTGGATGCAGCCGTTCGCCGCCAACCAGCCGGTCAGCGTGATCATCAACGCCGTGCGCAGCCTGATGCAGGGCGGCACCGAGGTGGTCGGGCATCGGCCACTCGCACCGGCTACTGGGTGGTGCTCAGCCTGATCTGGTGCGTCGGCATCATGGCTCGTGTTCGGCACGCTCGCCGTCGCCCGCTTCTCGCGCACGAAGTAGGCCGCGACGGTGTGCGGGCGGTGTCACCCGCGCACCGTCGACGTGCGTCTGTCCGGGTGTGAAGCAGATCGACGCACTGGTCCTCCCCAACGTCACCGTCGCCGGCACCGACCGACCGCCACGGCGGCGGCGGTGGCCGCTGATCCCCGCCGGGTTGTTGGCAGGCGCGCTGCTGGGGGTGCTCGGCCGGGTGTGGATGCGATGGATATCGACCGATCCCGAGTTCAGCTGGAGCGGCACGTTGTTCATCGTCGGCGCGTTCACCGTGTTCGGTGTGACCCAAGCGATGGTCGCCGTCGCCAGGATTCGCCTCCGCCGTCGATCGTGGGTGACGGTGGCGCGGATCCTCGGCGTCGTCTTCACCCTCCCGCTGTTCGCCGGGGCCGGGTCGTTGATGCTGCCGACGGTGATCGGCGGCGGCCTCGCCCTCTGGCGCACCGATTGGCATCGCGCGGTCCGCTTCGTCGCCGCCGCCCTCGCCGTCGTGCCGGTGGCGATCGTCGCCGCGATGCTGATCGACGATTTCGGCGCGATCGGGGCGACACCGCGGACGGTTGGTCTGCTCGTCGTCTATGTTCCGCTGATCGCCGCCACCCGGTTCAGCCTCGGTCCGCTCGACGACGGGTGGCGGGCGCCGCTGCTCGTCCGGATCGCGATCGGCGTGCTCGGTGTCGGTCTGCTGGCGCTGCTCGCCGGCGCCCTCGTCGGCATCGGCTGAAGGCGGGATGGCGGATGGGAGACTCGTACCGGTGAGAAACAGCACGCCGTCCCGTCGGCGATCGCGTCGGGTGGGTCCGAGCTGACCGCGATCGGAGCGTGGCCCGCAGTCCTGCCGGCGATCCGGCTGGAGCCGCTGCTGATGGCGATGGCCGAGGCTCGGCTCGGCGGCGAATCGATCTCGGTCGACGCCGAAGCGCTCGTCGTCGGCCTGTTCCACACCGAGGGCCGGTCGCTCGTCCGCCTCGCACGGTTGTACGTCGACGACCGCGATGCCGCAGAGGACATCGTCCAGGAAGCGTTCATCCGTCTCGCCCGCCACGCCGGCCGGATCGACGACCGCCGACGTGCACCGGCCTACCTCCGCTCGATCGTGCTCAACCTCGCCCGCGACCACAACCGCCGCGGCCTCGTCTCGCTCCGCCATCACGCCGCAGCGGGCCGGGAGGTCGACGTCGACGACCCAGCGGTCTCCGATCGGCTGGTCCGCTCGGAGGAGCATCAGCGGGTGATCGACGCCGTCCGCGGCCTGCCGAGGCGCCAGCGCGACTGCATCACCTTGCGCTACTTCGAGGAGCTCGGGATCGACCAGATCGCCGCCACCCTCGGGCTGTCGGCCAACTCGGTCAAGACACACCTGAAGCGGGCGATGGCAGCACTCGGCCGAACGCTGGGCACGACATGAACGACGTCGCCCTCGAACGGCGCCTGATCGAAGCATTCGCCGACGCCCGGGCGGCGGTGACGGAACACCCGGACCTGTTCGCCCGGGTCACCCGATCGCTGGAGGACGCGCAGGCCCGGCGCCGGTTCCGGCTTCGCCTCGCGGCGGGGATCGGCGGCTTCGTCCTCGCCAACGCCGCGCTCGCCCTCTCCCTCTCCGACTACGACAACAGGAGCTTCGCCATGCCCTGGTGGGTCATCGAACTGATCACCAACATCGTCCTCGTCGCCCTTGCGATCGGGCTGGGTCCGTTCATCAAACGGTTCGGCCGGGCGTACGCGGCGGACGTGTTCCGCGCCAACCCGCGCACCGGCAAGAGCTACCTCGTGCTCACCGACGTCGCCTACTACCTGATCTTCACCTCGTTCGTGCTGTTCACGGTGACCTTCGTCGAGCCGCGCGACTGGGTCGACTCGACCGGCGCCCAGCTCAAACACGAGGTCGCCCGAATCGGCGGGATCCTGCTGATCATGGGGATCCTCCATGCGGCGAATGTCGTCGCCCTGCCGGTGATCGGCGGACTGCTGCAGAACAACCGGCGACTGGAGCAGCCGGCCGCGCCCGATCGTCCCCGACCGGCTGCATCGTCGCTGACCACCCCGCCGCTCGGCCCGGGGACCTGGGTGCTGCGGATCGAGCCGGCCGATCCGGGATCGGCGACGCGGCCGGCGGCCGATCCTCCGGCCCCCGACTGACCATCGGCCGACCGGAGTCGTTCAGCTCCACAACCGTGCCGAGATCTCCGCCCACAGCCGGGCGAACGCCGCCGCCGGTGCGCTGCGCGGGGCGAAGGCGGCGATCGGGGCGCGCTCTACCGACATCCGCTCGACGACGCTGGCGCCGGGGATCACGGTCGTCAGCAGACCCGGGACGTGGGCGCGGAGCTCCTCGACGACGTCGCGCTGGAGTCGCTTGCGCCGGTCGTGGATCGACACGAACGGCAGCAGCAGCGGCGGATCGTCGCGCTCGGCGAGGAACTCGGCGAGCTGGTCGAGGGTCCGGCGCGACAGCGGCGTCGGGATCGTCGGCACGACCAGCGCGTCGGCGGCGCGGAACACCGCCTCGCTCGCCAGCGTGATCCCCGGCGGGCAGTCGAGCATCGCCAGGTCGTAGCGCTCGGCGAGCGGCTCGAGCAGCGCGCCGAGCCGCCGCCGCGAACGCTTGACGTCGTCGAGGTGGAGATCGAGGTGGCGCAACGAGAGATCGGCGGGAACGATCTCCAGCCCCGGATGGTCGGTCGCGCGCAGATGCCGGCCGAGCGCTCCCCCACCGACCAGCCGACGCGTCCGCCCTCGATCCCCGGGGCGACGCGCACGAGGAAGGTCGCCGCGCCCTGCGGATCGAGGTCCCACAGCAGCACCCGCAGCCCGTCGAGCGAGGCCGCGTGGGCGAGGTTGATCGCCGCGGTGGTCTTGCCGACCCCACCCTTGATGCTCGAGCTGGCGACCACCTTCATCGGCGGAGCCCGTCGGTGATCGTCCGAAACGCACGGCGGGTGGCGGCTCGGTCGTACTCGGCGAACCGCTCGGTGAACTCGTTCCGTGCCGCCGAACGGCGGGTGTCGAAGCGGGCGGCGAGCACCTCGATCGCGTTCGCGGTCGCCGGATCGATCCCGGCGGGGGCGGCGTGCAGCTCGGCGGCGATCGCCCGCAGGTTGTTCGCCTGGACGTCGTGGTCCTGGTGCCGGCCGAGGTTGTCCTGCAGGGCGCGCAGCTCGCGCACGTAGGGCTTGCGGCGTTTGGCCGGGATCATCGCTGCGAAACACTCGAGCAGGTAGCGCAGCTTCTTGGCGTCCTTGCGCAACTCGTGGAGCTGCTCCGGCGCGGAGTCGGCGTCGATCTTCCGGCCGTCGGCCACCAGCCGACGCTCGGCGCGCACCAGCCGTTCGGCGACGACCTCGGCCAGCCGCGCGTCGCCGTCGGGACCGGCGACGTCTGCCTCGGCGGTGCGCAGCCAGGAACGCCAGCGAGCGAGTTCGGCGACGACCTCCGGATCGGTGAGCGCAGCGACGAGGTCGGCCGCGCTCGGCCCGGCGGACGCCGAGCAGCCGGCGGACGGGTTCGAGCGCGTCGACGGTCGTCGTGTCCATCCCGGCGATCGTCGCCGGCCAGTCGAGCACGGCGATGTCGAGGTCGCGCGCCGGGCCGGTCGGCGCAGCGAGGGCGCGGAACTGTGCCCGGGCACCGGCGACGACGTCCGCGGGAAAGACCCGCTTGCCCTCGGCGAGGATCGTCCGCGTCCGCCGCACGGCGACACGCAGATCGTGGAGGAACTCCGGATCGAGGTCGTCGATCGTCCCCGGGCGGGTCGCCTCGATCGTCCGGGCGAGCCCGTCGAGCACCGCTCGGAACCCGTCGAGCGCCGAGCCGTGTGGGTCGACGGGTACCGCCGGGTCGGTGTCGAACCCACCGAGGTCGACGCCAGCGACGGCGGCGACGAGCTCGAACAGCGAGCCGCTGCGTCGCACCCACCCGAGCCGGCCGAGCCGGCGGGTGACGGCTGCAGCCTGGTCGAGGTAGCCGGTGAGCGGTTCGAGCTCGATCACCACCGACGGCAGCTGCAGCTCCGGGTCCGCGGCGACAGCGACGCGCTCGTCGATCGTCGCCCGTACGGTCGCCTTGCCGGCGCCGTCGTTCGCCACCGCGGCGGTGCTCCGCATCGTGACCGAGAGCACCGGCAACAACGCCCGTCCGTCGAGGAGTCGTCCGAGCCGGGAGCGGAACGGTCCGGCGGGGATTTCCTCGGGCGTGCGTGGGACGGTGCGGACGCCGATCGTCGCCGCCACGGTGTCCGATCCCACGAGCCGCAGTTCGATCGAGCGGTCGAGGCGAGCCTCGAGCTGCAAGCCGGCGCGAGCCAGCCGGCCGTCGAACGAGTCGAGCAGGACTCGGGTGATCGACCGGGCCGGGCCGAGATCGAAGCCGAGTTCGGCGAGATCGTCAGCGGCGCTCGGCGGGCGGTCCCTCCCGCCGGTCGCCGGTGCGAACGTCACCATCGATGCTCGCATCGCCGACCGACGGTAGTTGCCCAGGTCGCCCCCGGTCCCGCGGCGACCGCCATCGTCTCCAGGCACCCACCTCGAGCCGGGGATCCGCTCGAGCCCCTCACCGGTGCACGGGTGGACGGCGGAAATCCGTCGCTCGAACCGTGCATCGACTCGAACCGGTCGCCGGTCGCACGGGTGGACGGCGGAAATCGGTCGCTCGAACCGTGCATCGACTCGAACCGGTCGCGGTTGCACGGGCCGACGGTACGAAATCGGTCGCTGGGACCGTGCATCGGCTCGGGCCGGTCGCCGTTGCACGGGCGGACGGCGCGAATCCGTCGCTGGGACCGTGCATCGGCTCGAACGGGTCGCGGTTGCACGGGCGGACGGCCGGAAACCGTCGTGTGCGCCGTGCATCGGCGCGAGCCGGCGCACGGACGCTCGTCAGCGGAAGCCGGCGAGGCGTTGCTCGGTGTCGTCGATCGGGTACTCGGTCGCCGACTCGTAGGCCAAACCGTCGGCCAGGCCACGGTCGAGGGCGACCCGGTAGAGGTCCTTGTAGGCGGCGAGCGACCCGCTCGAGTTCGCCAGCAGCTGACCGACGAGCTCGTCGATTGCGTCGTCGAGTTCCTCGGCGGGAACGGCGCGCTGGACCAGCCCCCACTCGGCGGCCTGACGCCCGGTGAAGGTGGCGGCGGTGTAGGAGAGCTGACGGGCGCGGGTGATCCCGACTGCGGCGACCAGCCGTTGGCTCATCCCCCACGTCGGGCGGAGACCGAACTTGGCGTGGGTGTCACCGAGCTTGGCCGTGTCGGCGGCCACCGCCAGATCACAGGCGAGCAGCAGCTCGAGCGCGCCGGTGAAGCAGGCGCCGTTGACCCGGGCGACGACCGGTTTGGGGATCGTCGTCAGCCGCTCGATCGCAGCGCGCGCCGGGAGGTCGAGCAGGTCGCCGACCTTGCCACCATCCAGGCTGCGCTGCTGCAGTCGCTTGAGGTCGACCCCGGCGCTGAACCCACGCCCTGAGCCGGTGAGCACGATCACTCGCACCTCCGGCGTCGGCGGCGAGCTCGTCCAGCGCCACGGAGAGCTGCTCGAGCATCTCGACCGTGATTGCGTTGAGCACGTCCGGGCGGTGGAACTCGATCGTTGCCACGTTCCCCGCCCGTCCGACCTGCACCGCTTGCTCGTTCGACATCCGGCCAAGGTAGCGAGCCGGTAGCGTCGCGCCCAGAGAAGGGGAGTATCCCAACGACCTCGTCGTCGTCATCACGGCCGTACGGCCCGGTGACGAGGGGCCCGGTACGCCGGGTCGGGAGAGACCTTCGGCCGACACCCCCGTGACCGAAGGACCCGACGCGCGATGAAGTGCCCCACCTGTAGCGACTCGACGCTCGTGATGACCGAGCGAAGCGGGATCGAGATCGATTACTGCCCCACGTGTCGTGGGGTCTGGCTCGACCGCGGCGAGCTCGACAAGATCATCGAGCGCGCCGCTGCACCCATGTCTGCTCAGCCGTTCCCCGCTCCGACCCCCGCCGGTGGTGCGGTGCCGCCCCCGCCGCGGCGCTGGGACGACGACGATGACGACGACCGCTACCGCCGTCCGTACGACGACGACGACCGTCGCCGCTACGACGACGATCACCGCTACGGCAAGAAGCGCAAGCGCGGCGGGTTGCTCGGCGAGCTGTTCGACTTCTGACCGACTCGACAACATCTTCGAAACTCGGGCCGGCAGCGATGGCGCCGGCGGCTGCGGCCGACTTGGATGACGACGATGAGGCGCTTCCTCCGCAACTACCGGGTCAGTGTGCCGACGATCGCCGCCGGCCTGGGCGTGCTCGCCTGGGTCGTGTTCGGCTACTTCGGCGCACACCTGCTGTTCGTCGACGATCGCGTCGACGAGGCTGCGCCGGTGTTCCCGGCCGCTGCCGCCTCGCCGGAACCGGCGAACACGCTCGAACAGCCGGCGTCGTCGGTCCCCGCCGCGCTCGACACCGCCGGCCCGTCGTCGACGACCGCGGTCGCGACGACCCCGACGACCGCACCCACTGCGACCACCGCGACCACCGCGACCACCGACCCGGTGGCGGTCGGCGCGTCGGCAGCTGCGGAGACGACGACGACCAGTGCTCCGCCGACGGCACCGGCGGCACCGGTGGTGACCACCCTTCGGCGAGGCGAGTTCGTCTCCCTGGCCCATCCGACGTCGGGGACCGCGCTCGTGCTCGGCGACGGCGGTCCGGTCCGGTTCCTCCGTTTCGAGGGGTTCGAGACCGACAACGGACCGGACCTGAACGTGTACCTGATCAACGGTGCGACCGGCGACGAGTCCGACTTCGTCGACCTCGGCAACCTGAAGGGCAACATCGGCGATCAGAACTACGAGATCCCGAGCGACGTCGACCTGTCGGTCTATGACACCGCCCTGATCTGGTGCGTCCGATTCTCCAGCGGATTCGGAGAGGCGCAGCTGACCCCGCTCTGACCGACAGACTGAGTCGATGGAGCCCACCCCCGTCACCTCCGCCGAGTTCGCCGCCCTCGCCGGACTGGACGACTGGCGGGTCGTCCTCGGCACGATCCAGGCCGAGTACCGCGCCGGGTCGTTCACTGCCGCTGCCGAGCTGATCACCGCAGTCGCCGTCGCCGCCGAAGCGGCCGCGCACCATCCCGACGTGCAACTGCGCTACCCCGATCGGGTCCGGATCACGCTGACGACCCATGCCACCGGTGGGTTGACCGATCTCGACGTCGGCCTCGCCCGGACGATCTCCTCGCTCGCCGCCACCGCCGGCGCGGTCTGCGAGCCCGCGTCGGCGCAGGCGATCGAGGTGGCGATCGACACCACCGACGCCGAGCGGATCCGCCCGTTCTGGGCGGCGGTGCTCGGCTACCGCGACGTCGACGGGACGCTGGTCGACCCGGCACGGATCGGACCGCCGTTCTGGTTCCAGACGATGGACGAGCCACGCACCGAGCGCAACAGGTTCCACATCGACGTCGACGTCCCCCACGACCAGGCCGAGGCGCGTCTCGCCGCCGCCCTCGCCGCCGGCGGAACGCTCGTCACCGACCGCTTCGCCCGCTCGTGGTGGGTGCTCGCCGACGCCGACGGCAACGAAGCCTGTGTGTGCACCTGGCAGGACCGCTGAGCGATCCTGGGTGTCACATCGTCGCTTCCACCAGACGGCCGTCCTCGACCTGGTAGACGAAGCCGCGGATGTGGTCCTTGTGGGCGATGAACGGGCTGAACTGCAGCCGGCGGATCGACTGCAGGGTGTCCTGGAACGGATCCTTGAAGCTCTCGAACGAGAACTCCGGGCGGATCCCGGTCTCGGACTCGATCTCCGCCAGCAGATCGTCGTTGACCACCTTCTGCAGCCCGCAGTCGGTGTGGTGGAGGAGGATGATCTCGCGCGTCCCGAGCAGGCGCTGGGAGAGGACCAGCGAACGGATCACGTCGTCGCTGACGATCCCGCCGGCATTGCGGATGACGTGCGCGTCGCCGTGGGCGAGGCCGAGCATCTCGAACACGTCCATCCGGCTGTCCATGCAGGCGACGACGGCGAGATGGCGCGCCGGGCGCAGGGCGAGGTCGTGGTCGGCGAACTGCGCGGCATAGCGGGCATTGTTCGCCAACAACTCATCGGCGTTGGGCGTGAACGGTGCGTCACTGGTCTCCGGCACCGGATCAACGTAGTTCGATCCGCTCCGACCGCCCAACACCGACCGGCTCCGGTCCGCACGCGGATCGCGTCGAGCAGGGCACGCGCGGCGCGGGCGGTGGACCCGTCGGAGGTGCTGCGGGCGAGGGCGACGACGTCGTCGAAGGTGTCGATGTCGCGGGTCGGCCGGAGGGCGATGACCCGCCGCCCGAGGCGTTCGAGGCGGGCGACCTGATCCCGCCAGGTGTGGTCGGTACTCATCTGGACACCGGCGAACACCGCCGGGTCGGGAGTGGCGAGCCCGATCGCCCAGTAGCCGCCGTCGTCGGTCCGCCCGATCACGTCGGCGCCGGCGCGCAACGGTCCGAGCGCCTCGCCGACGCTGCCTGCCGCATCGGGGGTGTCCATCCCGATGATCAGTCCGCGGCCGAGCCGGTCGAAACCGGCGGCGAGGCGATCGCCGAGCCCTCCGGTCGACTGGGCGACGATCTCGAACACCGGGGGGATCCAGTCCGGCGGATCGCCGTCGAGCAGCAGGACGCGGCGCACGGGCTGGTCGAGCTCAGCGCCGTTCAGCGCCGCATCGACCGCTGCGAGCGTCTCGGCGAGTGCGACACTCGCCAGCTCCGCCGCCTGGCGAGGAGTGCACGGCGGGCAGAGCCGTGTCTTCACCCGCCCGGCGACCGGTGATTTGGCGATGATCGTGATGTGCACCGTCACGCCTGCGTCCTCGCGCAGCAGGCGGCCCATGTCGCCGATCGCCTGGAACGTGCCTCGCGCAGGTGCCGGTGACCTTCGATCGTCCGGCCCGTTCGACGTACTCGACCGGGAACGAGCGGATCCGCCACCCTGGCCGCGGCGGCACGCAGGACCATCTCCAACGGCCACCCCGAGCGGCGATCCCCGATGGCGAGGGCGAGCAGCGGTTCTCGACGAGCGACGCGCATCGGTCCGAGGTCGCCGATCGTGACCCCGGTCCGTCGGCGGACCTCGGCCGCCAGGACCCGGTTGGCCATCCGGGCGTGGATCGGCCAGGCCCCCCGCCCGGCGATCCGCGCGCCCGAGGACGAGGTCGGCGTCGCCGCGCGACGACCCGGCGACGAGCACGGGAGCGCCGCCGGGTCGAGCGATGCATCGCAGTCCATGAAGCAGACGATCTCCGAGGTCGTCGCGGCGAGGCCGGCGACGCATGCCGAGCCGAAGCCGCGACGGGTTCGACGACGACCGTCGCACCGAGTGACCGGGCGAGTTCGGCAGTCTCGTCGGTCGAGCCGTTGTCGACGACGATCGGCCGATACCCGCTCGGCATCCGTTCGAGCACCCAGCGGATCGCCGCGGCCTCGTTCAACGCGGGCAGGATGACGTCGGGCATCGGGTTAGGGATCCTCGGTATCGAAGGGGTGCGGGATGCGAAGGTGCTGGTGACCGGAGGTGCCGGGTTCATCGGCTCGCGGATCATCGCTCGAGCTGCTCGACAGCGGCCACGAGGTGGTCGTCGTCGACGACCTCGATCCGGCCGCCCACGACGGCCTGCCGGCCGGCCTGCCGCCGGAGGCGAGCGTACCGATGGGGCGATCTCCGCGATCCTGACGGCTGGCGCGATCTGCTCGACGGGATCGATGCAGTCTGCCATCAGGCGGCGAAGGTCGGCCTCGGCGTCGATTTCGCCGACGTCGCCGAGTACGTCAGCCGCAACGACCTCGGCACCGCAGTGCTGCTCGCCGAGCTCCACCGGATCGGGTTCGACGGGCGGTTCGTGCTCGCCTCGAGCATGGTCGTCTACGGCGAGGGTCGCTATCGCTGCTCGATCGACGGCGTCGTCCGTCCCGGGGCACGCGACCGAGGCTGACCTCGACGCCGGTCGGTTCGAGCCGCCGTGCCCGCGCTGCGGTGGCGCCACTCGTCGCCGAGCCGATCCCGGAGGATCACTGGCTCGATCCGCGCAACGTCTACGCGACGTCGAAGTTGGCCCAGGAGGGGCTGTGCGCGGCCTACGCCCGTGAGCACCCGGGATGCATCCTGACGATGCTGCGCTACCACAACGTCTACGGGCCGCGGATGCCGCGCGACACACCGTATGCCGGGGTCGCCAGCCTGTTCCGTACCGCCTACGACCGCGGCGAGGCACCGCGGGTGTTCGAGGACGGCGGGCAGCGACGCGATTTCGTCCACGTCGACGACGTCGCCCGGGCGAACGTGCTGCGCTGACCAACGAACGACCCTGCGCGCGGACCGTTCAACGTCTGCAGCGGCGAACCCCGGACGATCCTCGAACTCGCCGAGGCGATCCGCCCGGACGGCGCGCCGCCCCGGACGTCGTCGGCGGCTACCGGCTCGGGCGACATCCGCCACGTGTTCGCCAGCCCGCAACGGGCAGCCGACGAGCTCGGCTTCCGGGCGGCCGTCGACTTCGACCGGCGGCGTGCGCCAGTTCGCCGGGTCCGAGCTCCGCCGCAGTGTCGGCCCCCGACCGGAGCTCGGCTGAGGCGATCGCCCTCACCATTTCGACACCAGCGCCGCCTGCAGGGCGATCGCCGCTCCGGCCTGGAGGGTGAGCCAGCCGGCCGCACGCCGCCGGGATCGTCCGATCGCCAGCGAGCCGGCGGCGACGATCAGCCACGGGTAGAACAACAGCCAGATCCGCTCGACCTCGCCGTGGGTGTACTGCGAGAGGTGGGAGGCGGTCAGCGCCAGCAGCGCTGCCGCCGACGAGCACGGCGATCGCCCGCTGGCGGACGCGCAGCAGCCCGGCGAACCCGGCGGGGCCGATCGCCAGCAAGGCGGCGGCGAGATTGGCGATGCCGAAGTAGCCGAAGGTGCGGAACTGGGCGCTGCCCTCCCAGTACTCGACCCGTGTGCGCTGCACGCCGTCGAGCCACCAGAAGCCGGCGAGGCGGACGCCGACCACGACCGCTGCGGCGGCGGCTGCAGCGACGACGACCGCCGAGGGTCGCCAACGGCGGGCGACTACCGACGCGCCCGACCGCACCGACGACGAGCAGCCCGAAGATCGCCCCGAGGTAGGTGAGGAACAGCAGTCCGCCGAGCAGCAGCCCACCGATCGCGCCACCGCCGATCGCTCGCCAGCGGGTCCGCGCTCCCATCGCCGTGACCAGCGCAGCGACGCCGCCGGCGGCGACGGCGGTGAAGACGGCGTCGGCGGAGGTCACCTGCCACAAGGCGTACGGGGACGAGGACGAGAAACGGCAACACCGCTCGCATCCACCGCTCCGGCCGCCGACGCAGCGGACGGTCACCGCCGACCGCCGCAACCGTCGCCGCGGTGGCGACGATCGACAGTCCGGCGGTCGCCCAGGCTCCGCCGAGACCGATCGTGTCGAGGAACATGAGGACGAGCGACGAAGCCCGGCGGATGACCCCGGACGTGGACCGAGTAGCGGTCGATCCGATCGATGAAGGTGCTGACGAACTCGCCTGCCGGCGGAACGATCGGCAGGTTGGCGAGATACTCGGTCCGATCGGTCGCCCCGTAGAGGAGACCGTCGGCGCCGTCGGTGGCGGCAAGGGCGACGGCGAAACCGGCGGCGAGGAGCGAGGCGACGGCGATCACCGTGCGCGCCCGAGGCGATCGGGCCAGCCCCGCCAGACGGCGACGATGATCCCGGCGGCGACGAGACCGGCGATCGACCAGTCCCGGCCCGAAGCGCCAGTCCCAGGCGTCGCGGTAGTCGCGGCCGACCAGCGGGGCTGCGCCGAGGAACACCTCCGGCGCCTCGCGTTGGAGCGCCCGACCGCGCCGGACGGAGACGAAGACCACCCACCCCGCCGCGGCCGTGGCGCCGGCGGCGGCGAGCCGGGGCACCAGCCGGCCGATCACCGAGGACGCGGCGCGGCGGTCTGCGGCGAACTCGCCGAGCTCGCCGCCGACCGCAGTCATCGCCCGTCGAACGCCGCGTCGAAGCAGCGCTGCACCGATCAAGGCGCGGACCCGGGTGACGTTCGAACGCATCACGGCGAAGACCTGTTCCATCGTCACCGGAGCGATCCCGTCGACGACCGGCGTCGTGGTCGGTGACGAGGGCGACGGTGGCGTAGCGGATACCGAGCTCGGCGGCGAGCACGGCTTCCGGGTAGCCGGTCATGTTGACGACGTGCCAGCCCATCTGGCGGAACCAGCGGCTCTCGGCCCGGGTGGAGAACCGCGGCCCGTTGATCACGACCATCGTCCCACCGTCGACCGAGTGTCTTCGCCGATCGTCGTCCGCGGCGACGGAGCAACGCGCGCGGACGTCGGCGTCGTACGGATCGGCGAAGCTCTGGTGGTGGACCGGGGCGCTCGCTGCCCGGTTCGCCGGAGGGCGCGCCGACGTCGTGGTAGGTGTCGGCCCGGCCGTGGGTCCGGTCGACGAGCTGGTCGACGACGACCAGCTGACCGGGCGACAGCGACGGTTGGAGCGATCCGACCGAGCACGGCGCGATCAGCGTCCGCACGCCGATCGAGTGCAATGCCCAGACGTTCGCCCGGTACGGGACACGATGGGCGACGTATCGGTGGCCGCGGCCGTGACGCGGCAGGAAGGCGACCCGGCGACCGGAGAGCTCGCCGACCGTGATCGGCCCGGCCGGCGATCCGTACGGGGTGTCGACGACCAGTTCCTCGGCCTCGTCGAGCAGTTCGTAGAACCCGGATCCTCCGATGATCCCGATCGTCGGTTCGCTGGTTGCCGTCACATCGCCTCGCTTCCGTCGGGCACGGTGCCCACCGGCAACACTGCCCGACGCAGCCGG
Source organism: uncultured Actinomycetes bacterium (assembly GCA_963754705.1). Lineage (GTDB taxonomy): Bacteria > Actinomycetota > Acidimicrobiia > Acidimicrobiales > Ilumatobacteraceae > JAWKHV01. Next base: position 40,317 of record CAVWGZ010000006.1, read on the forward strand.
GCGCGAGCGACGACGGTTCCGATCAGCAGGGCGAGCGCCCGTCGCGCCCGGCCCGACGGCTCGAGCCCGGGATGCACCGATCTCGTCACCGCGGCGAACCTAGGAGGGCTGCGCGAACGGACCGCCGACGGACCTGACAACAATCCCGAAACTCCGTCCGGGCAGCTACCGCCGGGTCAGATCCCGAGCGCGTCCCGGGTCCGGTCCAGCTCGGCCGGATCGGCGGTCGTCGGCACGAGGAAGATCTCGTCCGCACCGGCGGCGCGGGCGCTGTCGACCGCCCGGCGCAGCGCCGTCCGGACTGAAACAGGTGACGGTGCTCGCGCGCCGTACTCGCCGACGGGATCACCGAAGATCTTGAGGTACTCGAACGCGTACCGCCGCAGCCGATCCTCGGCGCTCTCGCCGAGCGCGTACCAGATGCTCGTCGAGAGGTGCGGGCGCTCGGACCGCCCGGCATCGGCCCAGGCGGTGACGATCGCCTCGAACGAGGCGCGCATCGTCGCCTCGTCGCCGTCCAAGGTCCACGCCCCGTCGACGCCGTCGGCCCAGCGGGCGGCACGGGCGATCGATTTCGGCCCCATCGAACCGGCGATGAACGGCGGTCCACCGCGCTGGATCGGCGGCGGTCCGACCGGATCGGCTCCCTCGAACGGCGGCTCACCCGCCCAGATCCGCTTGATCCGGGCGACCTGGTCGTCCATCCGTTGCCAACGGTGATCGAACGGCGCGCCGATCGCCCGGTAGTCGTCCTCCCGACCGCCGACGCCGACGCCGACCGTCAGCCTCCCGTCGCACAGGCGGTCGACAGAGGCGAGTTGCTTGGCGATGTCGACCTCGTCGTGCGCAGGGAGGACGACGATCGTCGTCCACAGCCGGACCCGCTCGGTCAACGCCGCCGCCGCGGCGAGCTGGACGATCATCGAATGGCTCGGGAACGTGATCCGCTCGGGGATCGCCAGGCCGGTCCACGGGCCCTCGTCGACACCGCGACACCAGGCGATCACCTCCGCCCGACCGTGCGGCACCATCGTCGGCAACGTCATCGAGATCTCCACGCCACACTCTCGCGTGGGCGCCGGCCCGAGATCGGACCGGCGGTCGTCCTCATTCCTCTGCCGTATCCCTCTGCCGGGTGGCCCGGTCCATCAGCGATCGTCGTCCGTGCCCTCACGGCGCGGGCTTCGACGCTGCTCGGCCCAGGAGTGCAGCGTCGGCCATTCGCCGATCCGCGACGGACCCTTGGCAGCGGCGATGCGCTGGGTCGGGTAGATCCCGCGGTGGTTGGAGAACACGTAGGCGATCACGCAACCGACGGCGAGCGGAACCACCGCCGACGAACCGAACAGCTCGACGCCCATGATCGTGCACGCCAGAGGGGTGTTCGCCGCCCCGGCGAAGACGGCGACGAAGCCGATCGAGGCGAGCAACGCCACCGGCAGGCCGAGCGGGGCGGCGAGCGCAGCGCCGAGTGTGGCGCCGATGACGAACAGCGGGGTGACCTCTCCGCCGGGAAAGGCACAGCCGAGGGTGACCGCGGTGAACACCAGCTTGAGGGCGAACACGGCGAACCCCAGCCGTTCACCGGCCAGCGCCCGGTCGATCAGCGGGAGCGAGAGTCCGAGGTAGTCGCGACCGAACACGCCGGCGAGGGCGATCACCGCCAGCCCGCCGAGCGCCGGCCGCCACGGCGACCAACCGACCCGACCGACCAGCCGCTTGATCGCCTCGATCAGTTCGATGAAGGCGATCCCGGCGAGGGCGAACACCAGACCGGCAGCGGCGACGCGCAGCACCAGCCAGGCGTCGAGGGCGACCTCCAGCTGCGGTCGGGGATGGTGCTCGTAGCCGAGACCGCCGACGATCAGGTCGCCGACCAGCGAGGCGGTCAGCGCCGGAACGAGCGCGTCGTAGCGCACCCGGCCGATCGCCTGGACCTCGAGGGCGAACACCGCACCGGCGAGCGGTACGCCGAACACCGCCCCGAACCCGCCGCCGAGGGCGGTGATCAGCAACAGCCGCCGGTCGCGTTCGCCGAGGCGGAGGAGGCGGGCGAGCCCGTCGGCGAGGCTGCCCGACATCTGCAACGCGGTCCCCTCCCGCCCGGCGGACCCGCCGAACAGATGGGTGACCCAGGTCCCGGCGAGGACCAGCGGAGCCATCCGCCGCGGCACCCATGCCGTCGGCTGGTGGACCTCCTCGATCAGCAGCGCGTTGCCGCCCGCCGAGCGCCCGCCGAGGTAGCGGTAGGCGAGGCCGACGAGCAGACCGGCCACCGGGAGCAGGTAGAGCAGCCAGGCGCGCTCGACCCGCCAGCGGGTGACCCGGTCGAGGCCCTCGAGGAAGATGAACGACGAGATTCCGGCGAGCACCCCGATCGCCGCGCCGAGCACGATCCAGCGCAGCAGGTGGACGATCAGCCGTCCTTGATCGGCGAGCTCGAACTGCCAGCGATCCCGCCAGCGGGCGGGTGGTTCGGTCACGGCACGCCACCTCGTTCGTCCGGAGTCGGGTGCCGAGGGTATCGGCCGGGGGACGGGCGAACCGCCCGGACGGGTCAGCCGAGCGGCTCGCGAGCGACCCCGAAGTACTCCTCGTAGCGAGCGGTGCGGGCACGCAGGGCGGCTTCGTCGAGGCCGGTGGCGGCGAAGCTGTAGGTGTGCGTGCCGTGCTCGTCGGCCGGATGGTCGACGAGGAACCGGCGCATCCGGGCCTCCACGTCGGAGCTGAACTCGAGCCCGATCTGCTCGTACAACCGGCCGATGGCTCCGAACGGGTCGGCCATCAGCTTGCGGAAGCGGAGGTCGACGGCCTGTTCCGCCGGAACGGTTCCATCCTCCCGAGCGTCGACCGAACGGTCATTGCCGTCGACGAGGTAGTCGGCCCATTCCTCCGCCCGCTCGGCGATCGTCGTCGTCCCCGAAGCCATCCGTTGGAGGTGCTCGGTGAGCGAGGCGACCGAGGCGATCACCTTCAACGGGTCGCGGTGGGTGTTGACGATCGTCGCGTCGGGGTAGGCGGCGAACAGGTCGCCGAGGCACCAGAGGTGACCGGGCGTCTTCAGCAGCCAGCGGCGGCCGGGATGTCGCCACTGGAGCACCTGCAGGAAACGGCGGTGATAACGGTAGGCGGAGGCCATCTCGGCCTCGTCGAGCAGCCAGCGGGTGTAGCTCGGCAGTCGGAACGCGGTCGGATAGAGCAGGCTGCGGAAGTCTCCGGAGGTGATCGCCACGCACTCCTGGCCGCGCTGGGCGCCCGACGGATGGATCGCTTGGAACCCGGGGTTGAGCAGCTCGCTGAACTGCTGGCGCGCTTCGGCCTCGGCGATCCGCGGATCGGTGGAGTAGGTCGCCGTCTCCGGCGGCGGATGGGGGGCGGCAACCTCCCAGGTGAGCGGAACGCGGAACAGGGGGTCCTGGGCGAGCAGGTCGAACAGGATCGTCGTCCCGGTGCGCGGCTGGCCGAGGATCACCACCGGCGGCGGCACCGGCGCCGCGCCGATCTCCGGATGGCGGCGATGCCAGTCGGTGACCCGCAAGCGCGAGGTCAGCTCGCCGACGATCATCCCGGCGGCGATCTGTTCCCCGGTCGGGGTCAGCCGGGCTTCGGAGCGCAGCGAGTGGACCAACCGTTCGAGCGATTCCTGCCAGCTGTCCTCGCCGAGGTCCTCCAGCCCGGTGCCGGTTCGCGCGGTGTCGACCAGCGCGTCGACGACGAGCACCTCGTCGGTCATCTCGGTCAGCCCCCTCTCGCATCGGCCTGCAACAGTGGCCGTTGTACGCCATCTCGACACCGCATCCGTTACGGGGGACCCATGAACCTTGCGCCGAAGAGCACCGCCGTGTTCGACGACCTGATCGCCGCGCTGAGCGAGATCCGTGACGGCTACGTGCTGTCGACCGAGCGGTTGTCGACGCCGATCGATGTCGTCGAGGGCTACCGCTACGTCGGCGAGGTGCTCGCGGCGATGTCCGAGCTGTTCGTCGAAGCCGACCCGGAGCGCCCGCGGATGGCCTCGATCGTCAATCCGGCACGCAAGCTGCAGGGCGACAATCCGGACGCGATCTATCACTACTGCCGGATCCGCGGCGACCGTGCGTACCGGATCAGCGGCGTGATCGGCCGGGAGTGCTACACCTCGTTCACGATCCACGGCGCAGCGGCCGACGGCGGGCTGGCCGGGCCGTTGCTCGGTGACGTCAACGACCGCGACTTCGAGGTCGCCGCCGACGGCAGCTACTCGCTCGTGCTCAGCTCGACCGAGCAGCCGGGCAACTGGCTCCGGCTCGACCCGGCGGCGCACTCGATCGTCGTCCGCAGCTACTTCCAACTCGAGCAGTCCGCCCAACTCGACCCGGCGATCTCGGTCAACATCGCGATCGAGGCGCTCGATCCGGTCGGCTCGGCGCCGCCGCTCGACGACGAGACCTTCGCCGGGCGGATGGCGGAGGGCGTCGCGTTCCTCCGCCAGGCGACGCTCGGCCAGACGATCCCCGGGCAGGGCGCGCCGGTGCCGTTCGTCGCCAAGGAGCCGAACACGCTGCCGACGCCGTTCAGCTTCCGTGACTCCGGGCTGCCCGTCCCCGGTGCGGCCGACATCTTCTACGCCTCGGGCCGGTGGGAGCTCGCCGCCGGTGAGGCACTCGTCCTCACCGGGACGTTGCCGCCGTGCGCGTTCGCCAACGTGATGCTGTGGAACCGGCACATGCAGACGCTCGACTACCGGACGCGGACCTCGTCGCTGAACCAGACCCAACTCGCACTGGAGGCCGACGGCAGCTACCGGATCGTGATCTCCGCTTCGGACCCGGGGGTGTCGAACTGGCTCGACACCGAGGGCCACGAGACCGGGACGATGTTCTGGCGGATCCTGCTGCCGGAGGCGGATCCGGGACCGATCGAGTGCGAGGTCGTCCAGCTCGCCGCGACCTAGCCGGCAGCGCCGCGCGCTGTCACCGGCAGCCGATGCACGCCACGACCGACCGAACCCGTCGGCTGCACCGTGCATCAGCCGGACGCCGGGCTGATGCACGCCGGCGGCGACCTCCCAGACCCGCCCGAGCGTGCATCGGCCGGACATCAGGGCTGATGCACGCTGGTGGCGACCTCCCAGAGCCGCCCGAGCGTGCATCGGCCGCGCTGCGGTCTCAGGCGTGGTCGCCGAGGCCGAGCAGGACGAGGCGTAACAGGCGGGCGAGGTCGTCGCGTTGCCTCGGGGTCAGCTCGGCGAGCAGCTCCGCCTCGGTCGCCAGGTGGGCCGGGGAGACCTCGTCGACGAGTGCCAGTCCGGCGGCGGTGAGCCGGACGATCACCTTGCGTCGGTCGTCGGCTGCGACCCTCTCCACCAACCCACGTTGCTCGAGGCGATCGACCCGGTTGGTGATCGCCCCGGTGGTCACCATCGTCTGACGGACCAGTTCGCCGGCGGTCAACTCGTACGGCGCTCCGCTCCGCCGGAGGGTGGCGAGCACGTCGTACATCCAGTTCTCCAGCCCGAACCGGGCGAAGTTCTCGGCGAGCCGTCGGTCGGCGAGGCGAGACAGGCGCGAGATCCGCCCGATCACCTGCATCGGTGAGGCGTCGAGTTCCGGTCGGGCCACGCTCCACTGCTCGGCGATCCGATCGACTGCGTCGCGCTGCGGTGCCACGGTCGAACCATAGCCGATGTGTGTTGACAGTCATCTACTTGACATTAAGATACTGAACATGAAGGAATCATCGTGGCCGACCGTGATGGCGACCCTGCTCGCCCCGCTCGTGTGGGGCACGACCTACGTCACCGTCACCGAACTGCTCCCCCCTGGCCGACCGCTCCTGGTCGCCGCCCTACGCGTCCTCCCGGCGGGTGTGCTGCTGGTCGCGGTCGGCCGGGTGTCGTCCTCCTGGCGGCCGCGCGGCGGTGAGTGGCGCCAGGTGGCGACCTTGGCGACGTTCAACTTCGCCCTGTTCTTCCCCCTGCTGATCGTCGCCGTCTACCGGCTGCCGGGCGGGGTCGCCGCTGCTGCCGGCGGACTGCAGCCGATGATCGTCACCGCCCTTTCCTGGCCGCTCACCGGCCGCCGACCGCGCCCCGCCGACCTCGTTCTCGGGACGGTCGCCGTGCTCGGCGTCGGCCTGGTCGTGATCCGCCCTGGCGCCGGCCTCGATCCGATCGGACTGGTGGCGGCCGCCGGGGCGAACGCCAGCTTTGCGATCGGGGTCGTCCTCACCCGCCGCATGCCGGCGCCGCCCAACCGGATCTCCGCCACCGGCTGGCAGCTGCTGCTCGGCGGGGCAGTGCTCCTCCCGGTCACGCTGGCGGTCGAGGGTCGCCCGCCGATGCTCGATGCGAGCGCGATCGGCGGGTTCGCCTACCTCTCGCTGGTCGGCACGGCGCTGGCCTTCACCCTCTGGTTCAACGGGGTCCGCCGGCTGCCCGCGCTCGCTCCACCACTGCTCGGGCTGGCAGCCCCGATCACCGGCGCGGTGCTCGGCTGGCTGCTCGTCGGCGACTCGCTGTCGGGCGCGCAGATCGTCGGATTCGTGGTCACGGTCGGAGCGATCGCCGCCGGCGTGTTCGTTGCTGACGGCGGATCGGCACCGGTGCCCGTCGACGGGCGGGCGCTGGGCCGCGGAGATCAGCCGATGACGACCGGGACCGCACTGAACTCGCCCGGGTCGGTCTCCAGACCGGTGCCGCCGCGAACGATCAGCATCACCGTCTCGCCGACATCGACCGGCGACAGATCGACGATCACCGCGTAGGGCTCGGACGTCCCCATCCCGCCGGCCATCGTGATCTGCTGGATCAACGGCGGACCACCGGCCCCGGCGAGCCGTGTCTCGATCACCAGCAGTGCCTCGAACCCCCGACCGACGCCGCCGACGATGATCGGTCCGGGGGGCACGGACGACGACGCTGCCGGCGCGGTGATCGTCACCTGCTCGCTGACTGCGGCGAGGACGAACCAGCCGTCGTCGGGGCCGAGTTGGCGGAGCAACAGCCGGCTACGGAATGTTCGCCTCGGTTCCGAGCCCTCGCCCGGGGAGAAGACCTCGATCTCGCCGCTGCGGTTGTCGCCCGGTTGGAACTCGCCGAGCGTCGGCGGAACGCCGAGGACTTCGCTGACGAAGCTCGCTGCAGCCTCCTCCGGCGTGGCGAGAACGACGTCGGCGGCGGGCCAGATCGCCGGTTGGCGGGGTTCGGGAGTCGTGGTCGTCGGCGGCGACTCGGTGGTCGTCGCCTGCTCGGTGGTCGGCGGCCGGTCGGTGGTCGTCGGTTGGCTGTTCGGCGGTCCGGTCGTCGCGACGGCGGTGGTGGTGGTGGTGGGAGACGGCTGCGCTGCGGTCGTCGCCGCCTCGGTCGTCGGAGTCGTCTCCGCCACGCTCGGATCGGGCGGGGCAACGGTGGTTGCGACCGAGGACGGCTGTGCCTCACCGGAGCCGTCGCTCCCGCACCCCGCCACGAGCGCAATCGCGGCGAACACCGCCAGCACCGCCCGCGCTCGCCGTCGCCAGGGCGTTTCGGGGCGCGCCGACAACTGCTCGTTCGCGACGACGAACGTCCCCATCGCGCCAACGGTACGACATCACGGACGGCCGCCGCTCCGACGGTCGATCGTCGCCGCCTCGCCGCGCTCGGACGGATCGGTCGAACGACTCGACAGATCGAGCAGAATCGCCGCTATGCCGTATCACCTCGGATTCGAACCGGACGCGCTGCCGACGCCTGCGCCGACCCTGGCGTTCCTCTCCGGCGATCCGGCGCGCGCCGGGGAGATCGCCCGGCGCGAGCTGAGCGACGTCACCCAACTGTCCGATCATCGCGGCCTGCATGCCTACCTCGGCCTGCTCGACGGCGTTGCGGTGCTCTCGGCGACGTCCGGGATGGGTGCCCCGTCGGCGAGCATCATCGCCAACGAACTGGTCCAGATCGGGATCCGGACGATCATCCGGGTCGGGACCACCGGTTCGATCCAACCCGACCTCCCCGCCGGTTCGGTGGTGATCAGCTCGGCGTCGCTGTGTCGTCAAGGTGCGGCCGACGACATCGCCCCACCCGAGTTCCCCGCCGCCGCCGACCCGTTCGTCACCGTCGCCCTCGCCGCCGCAGCGAACGAACTCGGCGTCGTCCACCGGGTCGGGGTGACCGCCTCGGTCGACACCTTCTACGAGGGTCAGGAGCGGAGCGAGTCGTCGGCCAACCCGCACCTCCTTCGCCGGCTGCAGGGGATCACCGAGGAGTACCGCCACCTCGGGGTGCTCAACTACGAGATGGAGTCGGGGACGCTGTTCAAGCTCGGGCTGGTCTACGGCGTCGCCGTCGGCTGTGTCTGCGCGGTCGTCGCCCACCGCACCGCCAGCGAACTGGTCGACCCGGTCGCCCTCCAGCAGGCGCAGCTCGACGCGATCCGAGTCGCCGCCGGCGGAGCACGCCGTCTGCTCATCGGGGCGAGCTGACCGCTCACCACGCCGAGGGGCCCCGGTCAGGTGCCGGTGAAGTTCGCCGGGCGCTTCTCGATGAACGCCCGCATCCCCTCCTTGGCGTCCTTGCTGCGGGTGACCATCGATGCGTAGCGACCCTCGATCGGGCGGGCCTCGTCCTCCGGCAACCAACCGGTCTCGATCGCCGAGGCCTTCGACGCGGCGACCGACAGCGGCCCGTTGGCGGCGATGATCGCAGCGATCTCGTGGCCCTTGGCGAGGCCCTCGCCGGTCGGCACGACGTGGGACACGAGCCCCCAGCGCAGCGCTTCGTCGGCATCGAGGATCCGGCCGGTGATCAGCATCTCCATCGCCACCGCGTAGGGGATCTGGCGCTTCAGCCGCATCGTCGACCCGGCTCCGGCGATCAGCCCCCGCCGTGCCTCGGGCACACCGAAGCGGGCGTGCTGCTCGGCGATCCGGATGTCGGTCTGCTGCAACATCTCGCACCCGCCGCCCATGCAGTCGCCGTTGACGACGGCGATGATCGGGGTGCGCAGCCAGGTCGACAGCAGCAGACCGCGGCCGATGATCGACATGTCGTCCATCGCCCGCTGCTCGTGTTCGGACGGCGCGGTGGAACGGTCGCCGGCCATCCAGCCGGCGTCGAGATCTCCCCCGACGCAGTAGGCACCGTCGGCGCCGGTGAGGATCGGCCGAGCGGACCGTGTCGTCGGCGTCGATCGACTCCCAGGCATCGGCGAGGCGGACGATCATGTCGAGCGAGAGCGCGTTGCGCCGCCGGGGCCGGTTCATCGTCAGCACGACGGTGTGGTCCTGGCGGTCGACCAACAGGCTCGGTTCCTCGGTGGTCATCGGTGCTCCTTCGGTAGTGCTCGGGGGGACGCGCTCGTAGTGTCGCGGCAGCGCACGGCTGCGGGCGCAGCGAGGGGTAGCGGTAGGTTCGCCGAGGTGGCCGTCGGGACGATGCAGCACTGGACGATTGGTCAGGTCGAGATCGACTGCCTGGTCGAGGTGGCGATGGCGATCCCCGGCACCGGACTGATCGGCGACCTCACCGCCGAGGGAGTGGCCGACCACCTCGACTGGCTCCAGCCGGATTACCTCGACGACCAGCTCCAGATCACCGTCGCGATCCAGTCGATGCTGGTCCGTTCGCAGGGTCGGCGGATCCTCGTCGACACCTGCTTCGGCAACGACCGCCGGCTCCCCTATCCGGGGATGCCGCCGTTGCAGACCGACTACCTCGAGCGGCTCAGCGCCGCCGGGTTCGATCGGCTCGAGGTCGACTCGGTGGTCTGCACCCACCTGCACATCGACCACACCGGGTGGCACACGATGCTCACCGACGGCAGCTGGGTCCCGACCTTCCCCAACGCCGAGTACCTGATCGCGGCGACCGAGCTGGAGCACTGGTCGGCCGACCCGCTCGACAACGCGGCGATGGCCGAGGCGATCCGCCCGGTGCTCGACGCCGGGCTCCACCGCCCGGTCGCCGGTGACCATCGGATCACCGACGAGGTCCGGCTGATCCCGACCCCCGGTCACACCCCCGGCCACGTCAGCGTTCGGATCGACAGCGGCGGCAAGGCGGCGGTGATCACCGGCGACGTGCTCCATCATCCGGTGCAGATCGCCCGACCGGAGTGGGCATCGGTCCCCGACGAGGACCCGGACGCCGCACGGACGACACGCCGGGCGCTGCTCGAAGCAGTCGCCGACGCCGACGTGATGTTGATCGGAACGCATTTCGCCGCGCCGTCCGCCGGCTTCGTCCGCGTCACCGGCGAGCGCCGGCGGTGGGACGCTGTAGTGCCGTCCAGCCAAGGAGGAGCACGATGACCACGATCGCCGACGACCCCTCGGTGAAGAGCGACGACCCGAACGAGCGGTGGCAGCCGAGCGCGGTGCCCGGGATCGGGCGCGAGCTCAGCCATCACCAGACGCTCGCCTGTGCGGTACGACACCTGTCGACCACCGGTTTCACCGAGAACATCGGCGGGCACCTGACCTGGGTCGACGGCGACGGACCGGCCGGCTCGATGCTGGTCAACCCGTGGGGACTGTGGTGGGAGGAGATGACCTCCTCCGACGTGATCCGGATCGACGCCGACGGAGCGGTGATCGAGGGCCGGTGGGACGTCACCCCGGCGATCCACATCCACACCGAACTGCACCGACGCCGGGCAGACGCCCGGGTCGTGGTCCACAACCATCCGTACCACGTGCTCGTCCTCGCCGCGCTCGGCGTGCTCCCCGAGATCCTCCACCAGACCGGCTGCATGTACGACGGCGACCTGGTGTTCGTCGACGAGTACGGCGGCGAGATCGACGACCCGGCGCTCGGCCGGGACCTGGCCGGGGCGATCGGCGACGCCTCGGTGATCGTCTTGGGTAACCACGGCTGATCGTCACCGGGCCGACGGTCGCCGAGGCGACCTACCGGGCGGCGAGCTTCGACCGCCAGTGCCGCCTGATGGTCGACGTGCTCAAGCTCGGCGGCACCGCCCGCGAGGTGCCACCGGGCGCCCGTGCCGGCGATGCACCGCACCCTGCTCGAACGCGCGGCCGACGTCTACTGGGCAGGCGCCGTCCGCCAACTGATCGCCCACCAACCGGAGGTACTGGACTGATGGCGAGTCTCGACGAACTGCAGCGCAACACCGGCTTCACCGTCGCCGGCCGGGAAGGCAAGCGATCGGTCACCTTCCTCCCCGACCCCGAGCGACGCCGTCGCGACGTTACCTGATCGTTCGGTCGACGACCACATCGTCGAACCGCCGGACACGTTCGACGGGCGACTCCCGCAGCGCTTCGCCGAGCGCGCCCCGCAGGTCGTCGAGCGGGCCGACGGCAGCGAGACGTGGGTGTTCGACGGAGCGGAGATCCCCAACGTCGGGTTCAACGCCGTCGTCGGCCGCCCGGTCGACGAGTACAGCTTCGAGCCGACACGGTTCGACGAGATGCGTCGGGGTGCCTGGGACATCGACGAGCGGATCCGCGACATGGACCTCAACGGGGTGTACGCGTCGCTCTGCTTCCCGTCGTTCCTCCCCGGCTTCTGCCGGCCAGCGGCTGCAGCTCGGGGCGTCCGATCCCGAGCTCGGTGTCGCCACCGTGCGCGCCTGGAACGACTGGTACCTCGAGTCGTGGCGCAGGCCCGCTATCCGGAGCGGATCATCCCGTGCAGCTGCCGATCCTCGACCGATCCGCAGCTGGCGGCGGAGGAGATCCGGCGCAATGCGGCGCGCGGGCTACCAGGCGGTGAGCTTCTCCGAGGCGCCGGACAAGCTCGGCCTGCCGAGCGCTGCACAGCGGCTACTGGGATCCGTTCATCGCCGCCTGCGAGGAGACCGGCACGGTGCTCTGCCTCCACGTCGGCTCGTCGTCGACGTCGCCCTCGACCACCGACGACGCCCCGCCCGACGTGGTCGGCGTGCTGTTCTTCGCCTACGCGATGTTCGCCGCCGTCGACTGGCTCTACTCGCTGCTGCCGGTGAAGTACCCGAAGCTCAAGATCTGCCTCTCCGAAGGCGGGATCGGCTGGGTCGCCGGACTGATGGACCGGCTCGACCACGTGCTCAACTACCAGGACATGTACGGCACCTGGGCGGGGATCGAGTTGACCCCGCGCGAGGTGCTCCAGCGCAACTTCTGGTTCTGCGCGATCGACGACCAGTCCGGCGTTCGAGCAGCGACACCGGATCGGGATCGACAACATGCTGGTCGAGTCGGACTATCCGCACTGCGACTCGACCTGGCCGAACACCCAGCGCCTGCTCGGCGAGCAGATCGGCTCGTTCCCCGCCGACGAGATCGCCAAGCTCACCTGGCAGAACGCGTCGAACCTGTTCCGCTTCCCGATCCCGACGGCCATCAGCGCCGACCCCGATGCCCCGTGGCCCTCGGAGATCGCCCGCGGCGAGCGCTGACCGGCGACGACGCCACGGGCGTCAGCCGTCAGCCGTCGGCCGTTGACCGCAGCCTCAGTCGATCGCCAGTGCCGGCGCGGGCGTCGACCCCCGCGGGGCGATCGGCGCGCTCCGCCGCGCCGGCTGGAACACCGAGACGACTGCGGAACCGACGGCGGCGATCACCACCAGCCACCAGCCCCGACGGAAACTGGACAAGGCGTCTGACGCCGAGCTCGGGGTGCCCTGGACGGCGACCAGCAGAGCGACCCCGAGCACCGAGCCGACCTGGCGGAAGGTCGTGTTCAACGCGCCACCGACGGCGAACCGGTGTGGCTCGAGCGTCGACACCGCAGCCGAGGACAGCACCGGGATCGTCAGCCCGACCCCGACCCCCATCACCACCGCCAGCACCAGCCAGCGAGCGATCGACGGCGACGAACCGAGCAACGTTGCATCGGCGGCGATCGCCGCGGCGAACACGAGCGGCCCACCGAGGAGCAGCGGACGGAAGCCGATCCGGGCGGCGAGCTTGCCCGCAGGACCGGCGACGAGGGCGACGGTGACCGGGGCGAGGGCAGAGGCGAGACCGGCTTCGAGCACCGAGTAGCCCCACACCGTGCGGAGGAACAGCACATTGTTCAACGCCATCGCGGTGAAGGCGATGAAGTACAGCAGGGTGGCGACGTTGGCGACGGCGAACGCGCGCTGCTCGAACAGGCTGAGGTCGACGACCGGCTCGGGATGGCGGCGCTGCTGGGCGAGGAACAGCGGGGCGAGCACGACGACGACGGCGAGCGCGGCGAGCGTCCGCCGATCGCCCCATCCCCAGTGCTCCGACTGCGAGATGCCGAGGGCGAGCGAGGCCAGGGCGACGGTGATCATCGACGCTCCGAGCAGGTCCGGGCGGTGGGCGCTGCGCTCACCGACCGACTCGGCGAGCCGACGGCGGCCGACGACGACCATCACGGCGATGATCGGGACGTTGATCCAGAACGCCGCCCGCCAGTTGCTGGCGGAGATCAGCACCGCTCCCAGCGTCGGCCCGGAGGCGACACCGAGGGCGCCGATCCCTCCCCACAGCGAGACGATCTGCGTCCGACGCTCGGCGGGGAAGGCCCCGAGGAGCAACCCGAGCGTGGCCGGGGTGAGGAACGCCGCGCCGAGCCCCTGGACCGCCCGGCCGACGATCAGGGCCGGGAGGGTCGGAGCGATCGCGCAGAGGATCGAGCCGAGGCCGAACACCGCCGCCCCACCGAGGAACACCCGCTTGCGGCCGACCCGATCCGCGACGCGCCCACCGACGACGAGCAACGCCCCGAACAGGATGTTGTAGGCGGTGACCACCCAAGCGATGTCGGCGCGGGTCGCGCTCGAGTAGGTCGAGGCGATCTCGGCGAAGGCGACATTGACGATCGACAGGTCGAGGGTGGTGACGTAGCCACCGGTGGCGGCGAGGGCGAAGACGACCCAGGGCGACCGGTCGATTGCGGGGTGCTCCATGGACGAGCAAGCTACGTGGGTTGATATAGATTTTCAACTCTTGAGTTGTGAATAACTACTCGATACCCTGGCGGCGTGTCATCCCGGTCCTACGGTCAGTTCTGCCCGGTCGCCGAGGCGCTCGATGTGGTCGGTGATCGCTGGAACCTGTTGATCCTGCGCGAGCTGATCTTCGGGCCGAAGCGGTTCACCGACCTGCGCGAGGCGCTGCCGGGGATCGCTCCCAACCTGCTCACCGATCGGCTGCGCGACCTGGAGCGGGCCGAGCTGGTCACCCGCAGCGAGCTGCCGCCTCCGGCGGCGCGCACGGTGTACGAGTTGACCGACGCCGGCCGGGAGATCCGCCCGGTACTCAGCGCACTGGCCCGCTTCGGCGCCACCCGGCTCGCCCCTCCCGAGCCCGGCCGGGTCATCCGACCGCAGGCCGCACTCGCCGCTGCGGTCACCGCCTTCCATGACCCGTTGGCCGAGCCCGAGCTCGACGAGCACTACCGCGTGGTGATCGACGGGACGACGTTCGACCTGCGCGTCGACCACGGCCGGATGCGGCACGTGCCGGCCGGGAGCAGCCCGGCGATGACCCTGACGACCGATGCCCGGACCCTGCTCGCCGTTCGACGCGAGGGGATCGGACTGGACCGGATCGTCGCCGACGGGCGAGCCGAACTCGGCGGTCGACCCGAGGCGCTGGCCCGCTTCGCCCGAGTCTTCTCGCTCCCTACCCGGGCCGACAGCGACGACGTGGAGGGATACGCTCCGGCGCGATGAAGCTTGCGGTGCGGAAGCTCGATCGGATCGATCAGGCCTCGGTCCCGCTGTTCGTGGTGACGATGCTCGCCGAGGGCTGGGCGCTGAGCAAGCGGGACCGGCGCCGACCCGGCGGCCTCGTCGAGGCCGAGATCGAGACGTCGAGCGACACCCGACTCCCCGCCGATCCGCTGGTTCCGGTCGGCTACGAACGCAAGGACACCGCCGCGAGCCTGTCGCTGCTCGCCGGCAGCGTGGCGATCGGCTTCGTCCTCCTCCCGCTCTACGAACGACTCGCCGAGAAGTTGTTCAACCGGCGGATCTCGAACGTCGGCTCGCGCCGCGGCGGCATGGCGGCAGCGATGGTGCTGTGGGACTTTCTCTACTACTGGGAACATCGCTGGATGCACGAGGTCCGCCTGTTGTGGGCGCATCACGTCACCCATCACTCGTCGCAGCGCTACAACCTGTCGACCGCGCTGCGCCAGCCGTGGTCGGGCTTCACCGTGTTCTGGGTGTTCCTCCCGATGCCGCTGCTCGGCTTCCCTCGGCACCGCATCGCTCGCGCCGGGCAGCTCAACCTGCTGTACCAGTACTGGATCCATACCGAAGCGATCGATCGGCTGCCGGCCAGGCTGGAGCAGGTGCTGAACACACCGTCGAACCATCGGGTGCACCACGGCGCGAACCGGCAGTACCTCGACCGGAACTACGGCGGGATCCTGATCGTGTGGGACAAGCTGTTCGGCACCTTCGAGCCCGAGCGGCGCACCGTCCGCTATGGGCTGACCACCAACGTCGCCACCTACCACCCGTTACGGCTGGCCTACGCCGAGTTCGCCGCGATCGGTCGTGACGTCCGTCGGGCCTCGGGTTGGCGCGCCAAGCTCGGCCACGTCTTCGGCCGGCCGGGCTGGACGCCCGGTGGTCAGCCGGCGGCGGCCGGGATCGAGACCCCGATCCCACCGAGGGTCTCGGCGCCGTAGCGCTCGATCTCACGCGTCAGCTCGAGCGGACGCGGCCGGAGGTTCTCGCGCGCCTCGTGCTGCAGTTCGTCGGTCAACCGCTCGGCGGGGACCAGCCAACAGACCTCGAACTCCAGCCCATCGGGGTCCTGGGCGTACAAGGCCTTGGTCGTCACATGATCGGAGGCTCCGACGAGCGCGCCGCGTTCGCGCAGCACCCCGGCGATCCGCTGCAGCTCCGACAGCGTGTCGACCTCCCAGGCGAGGTGGTAGAGACCGACGCTGGACCGGCCGGCGGTCGAGGGGGCCGCCGCCGAGCCGATCTGGAACGTCCCCAGGTCGTGGTCGTTGGTCGAGCCCGGGGCTTGGAAGAACGCCGCCTGCCCCGGGAGCCAGATCAGCGTTCGGAAGTCGAGCACCTGCTCGTAGAACTCACGGGTGACGGCGACATCCCGGACGTAGAGGACGGCGTGGTTGAGACGGGTCACGGCCATGACCCCATCCTACCCGAGAATGTTTCAACTTTCAAGGATCGCCTCGGTACGGGTGGCGCACGTCACCAACGGGAGGTGCAATCCGCTCCGGGGGGTAGTCCGAATGCCTCTGCGTGCCCACCGATTCAGACCAGTCGTCGCTCGCCGCCGACAACGCCGGCCGCGCCGGATCGATCGGGGCGCCCTCCGCTCTGCTCGCCGGCGCAGTCGCCGCCGGCGTCGCCCTCGCCGCCGGTCACCTCGTCGGCGGGATCGGCAGCACGTCGGCCTCGCCGGTGGTCGCCGTCGGCGAACGGGTGATCAAGCTCGTCCCCGTCTCCGTCGAGCGGTGGGCGATCGAGACCTTCGGCAGCAACGACAAGCTCGCCCTGGTGATCGGGATCAGCGTGATCTCGATCGTGCTCGGTGCGCTCGCCGGACTGCTCGCCCGCCGCCGCTTCGCCTACGCCGCAGCCGGTTTCGCCGTGTTCGGTCTGGTCGGCATGCGCGCTTCGATCGACGGACGACGGGCGCTGCTCGTCGCCATCGTCCCCAGCTTGCTAGCGGTGCTCGCCGGCGTCGGCGTCCTCGCCGGGCTGCTTCGTCTCGCCCCTCGCCGGGCGAGCGCAGCGCCGCAGGGTGCCCTCGCCGACGGGCCGGCCACGACCGGGCCGGTCGAGTCTCCCCAAGAGCGACCGAAGCTCGGCGGGGGTTCCCGCCGCCAGTTCCTCGCCGCAGCCGGTATCGGCATCGGCGCAACGGTCGCCCTCCGAGCGGCCGGGACCTCGCTGCGCAACCGGTTCAGCGTCGCCTCCTCCCGCGCCGCTGTCCGCCTGCCGGCGCCGGTCGATCCGCTCGCTCCCTCCCCCGCCGGTGCATCGCTCGACGTCCCCGGGATCTCCGCCCTGTACACCCCCAACGCCGAGTTCTACCGGGTCGACACGGCCCTGGTGGTGCCCGTCCTGCCGGCCGAGAGCTGGTCGCTGTCGGTCCACGGAATGGTCGACGAGCCGTTCGAGCTCGACTTCGACGAGTTGCTGTCGATGCCGTTGACCGAAGCCGACATCACCCTCAGCTGTGTCTCCAACACCGTCGGCGGGAAGCTGAGCGGCAACGCCCGCTGGCTCGGTGTCCCGCTGCGGGATCTGCTCGACCGGGCCGGTGTCGACCCCCGTGCCGATCAGATCATCGGCCGCTCGGTCGACGGTTTCACCTGTGGGTTCCCGGTCGGCGCCGCCTATGACCGCAACACCCTCGTCGCCGTGGCGATGAACGGTGAACCGCTCCCCGCCGAGCACGGCTTCCCCGCCCGGCTGATCACTCCCGGCCTGTACGGCTACGTCTCGGCGACGAAGTGGCTGACCGAGATCGAACTCTCCCGCTTCGACGACTTCGACCAGTACTGGGTCGAGCGCGGCTGGGACCAGCAGGCCCCGATCAAGACGATGACCCGGATCGACACGCCGCGCAGCCTCGCCCAGGTGGCCCCCGGAACGATCGCCATCGGCGGTGTCGCCTGGGCCCAGACCCGTGGGATCGAACAGGTCGAGGTACAGATCGACGACGGCGACTGGCAGCCGGCGACGCTCGCCGACTCCCTCGGTGACGACGTCTGGCGCCAATGGACCTTCGCTTGGGAAGGCGCCACCTCCGGTCGCCACCGGATCACCACCCGATCGACGGACGGCACCGGCGAGCTCCAGACCGACGAGCGCGCCGAACCGTTCCCCAATGGTGCCAGTGGCTGGCACTCCGTTCTCGTGACCGTCACATGACGATCACCACCCCTCGCCAACTGGCGATCCCGGTGCCCCCCGCACCGCCCACCACACATGAAAGAGAAGGATCCTCGTGAACAACCGTCGAATCCTCAAATTCGCCGCAGCTGCGGCACTACTCAGTCTGACCGCAGCCGCCTGCGGTAGCGATGCCGACGACGCCGCTGTCACGACCGGTGCCGCCACGGAAACCACCGCCGCTGCAGCCGACGAGCCGATGGACACCGGCGCCGGTGAGATGACCGACTCCTCGATGATCTGTGACACCGACGCGATCGTCGCCGCCGTCCAGGGCGGAGACGAAGAGGGCACGCTCGAGGGCATGACCGACGACCCGGTGGCCACCGCTGCGTCGAACAACCCGGTGCTGACCACCCTCGTCGCCGCTGTCGGCGAAGCCGGCCTCGGTGACACGCTCAACTCGGCCGAGGCGCTGACCGTGTTCGCCCCGACCGACTGCGCCTTCGCAGCGCTCGACGCGGCGACGCTCGAGGCCGCGATGGCCGACCCGACCGGTCTGCTGACCACCGTCCTCGGCTTCCACGTGATCCCCGAGCGTCTCTCCTCCGAGGACCTCGCCGGGATGACCGAGCTGACCACCTTCACCGGCGCCACCCTGCCGATCTCGGTCGACGGCGACATGATCACGCTCAACGACGGCCAGGCGACGGTGCTCGTGCCCGACGTCCAGACCGCCAACGCGACGGTGTTCCTGATCGACAACGTGATGCTCCCGCCGATGGACGACGCCGAGGGCGCTGCCGAAGAGCCGATGGACACGACGATGACGGAAATGGCCGACTCGTCGGAGATCTGTGACGCCGACGCGATCGTCGCCGCCGTCCAGGGCGGAGACGAAGAGGGCACGCTCGAGGGCATGACCGACGACCCGGTGGCCACCGCTGCGTCGAACAACCCGGTGCTGACCACCCTCGTCGCCGCTGTCGGCGAAGCCGGTCTCGGCGACACGCTCAACTCCGCTGACGCCCTGACCGTGTTCGCCCCGACCGACTGCGCCTTCGCAGCGCTCGATCCGGCGACGCTCGAGGCCGCGA
The DNA here is from genome assembly GCA_963754705.1 of uncultured Actinomycetes bacterium. Taxonomy (GTDB): domain Bacteria; phylum Actinomycetota; class Acidimicrobiia; order Acidimicrobiales; family Ilumatobacteraceae; genus JAWKHV01. Next base: position 59,173 of record CAVWGZ010000006.1, read on the forward strand.
TGGCCGACCCGACCGGTCTGCTGACCACCGTCCTCGGCTTCCACGTGATCCCCGAGCGTCTCTCTGCCGAGGACCTCGCCGGGATGACCGAGCTGACCACCTTCACCGGCGCCACCCTGCCGATCTCGGTCGACGGCGACATGATCACGCTCAACGACGGCCAGGCGATGGTCATCGTCGGCGACATCGAGACCGCCAACGCCACGGTGTTCCTGATCGACAGCGTGATGCTGCCGGCGAGCTGAACACGAAGCGCTAGCACACGTTCCACCGGCGGTGGCCGGGCCCGACCATGGGCCCGGCCACCGCCGCGTCAGGCTGCCTGGGCGGCGTCGCGTCGTTCGACGCCTCCGGCATCGCCGAACAGCACCGCGCTGAACCCGATCAGGTCGGCCGAGTCGTGGAACGCGGCGAAGCTCCGCTCCCGGGCGCGTAGCACCGCTCCGCCGAAGTTCGGGCGGGCGAACAGTTCGGCGTAGAACTCATCGGTGAACGTCGTCGCCGGATCGTCGCCGACGAGGAAGTAGTGCCCGAGGTAGGCCTCGACCCCACGTGAGAGAAACGCGGCGGCGAGCCCGTTGGACCGCTTGCCGCGTCCGACGATCCGTTTACCTGGCGCCGCCCGGCCCGACTCGCAGCTCGAGTTGACGATCAGGAACGGCGGTTTCGCCCAACCGATCCGGAGCACGTCGTCGTCACCGAGCGGCCCGTCGGCGAGGATCAACGACCCGTCGGTCGGGCGGCCGGTGTCGAACCGGCCGTGTCCGGCGAAGTGGACGATGTCGACGTCGCCACCCTCGAGCGCGGCGATCACCCGCGCTCTGGTCGCCTCCGCCCGCTCGAGCGTGATCACCTCGATCCGCATTCCGGCGCGTTCGCCGGCGAGCGAGCTGATCAGTTCCATCGTCTTTCCCGCCGCGGCGAGGTCGTCGGTCGGGTTCTCGATCGCCAGGATCCTGATCCGTGGATCCTCGTCGGTGAAGTCGCGCGATCGCTGGGGAACGACGCGCGTGCCGACGACACGGGCGAACGGGGCGGTGATCAGCGGCACGCCGCGCCGGTCGACGAGCAGTTCCCACGGGAGATGGATGATCGTCTCGTCGACGAAGACGAGGACGGCGGTGGCGCCGAGCGAGTCGAGCAGCTCGGCGCCGCGCCGACCGAGGAACACGTCGCGGAGCTGCCGGCCGATCGCGGCGACGTCGGCGATCGCCCGCTTGCGGGTCAGGCCGAGCGACGCACTCCAACGGCGCAAACCGTCGATCCGAGCCAGCAGCTCCTGCTCGGCGTCGACCCCGAGGACGGTGTTGCGCTGCCAGCTCCACGCCGTTCCCTCGACGTGGAGCGAGACGAGGAACTCGAGCGGTTCATCTGCCCGCGGCAGATGGCGGTGATAGCGGGTGATCTGCAGCTGGACGACTCGCGGCTCGGCCCGGCCCGGCCGGTACCGGCCGTCGATCATCATGTGAACAACGGACGCTGCTTGTTGGTCGACTTGCCCTCGAGCTGCGGCTCCTGGTCGTAGCCCTCGTCCTGCAGCCGGACGACCAGCGGGTCCCACAGTTCTTCGTAGGTCAGCTGGTAGTTCGCCGACTTGATGATCTCGTGGGCGAAGTAGCTCATCGCCCCGTGATAGGTCGTGCCGAATCGGGCGTCGAACGAGTACTGCTTGTCGTTGCACCCCGACAGCAGTACCTCGCGCATCTTGGTCTCGGGATGGAGCTCCCGACCGCGCGGCGCAGCCGTGCGGCGGACGTCGCGGATCACCTTCCGTCCGATCTTGGCCGGGCTGACGAACCGCTGGCGGCGGTCGTCGGGGGTCTCGATCCCCGGATCGCGGGTCACCGAACCGGAGAAACAGGAGTCGCTGATCACCGTCAGGCGCACACCGGACGGCAACGCCCCGAACAGGGCGCGCAACTCGTCGTCGACGAGCAGGTTCTGCTTCATGTCGTAGGGGCAGATCGCCTCGTCGTAACGGGTCTCGTCGCCGTTGTCGTCGGCGACGTAGGTGCCGTGCGAGGAGTTGGTGAACACGAGCACGTCGCCGCGCTTGGTGCCGGCGAGCAGCGACGTGATCCCGGCGACGATCGCCGCCTTCGTCGCCTGCTTGTCGAGCAGCATCGTGATCGCGTTGGGGTCGAAGCCGTAGTGCTCCTCGAGCAAGGCGGCCCAGGCCTTGGCGTCGTTGACGCACCCCCTCAGATCGCTGCCGCGCACCGGGTAATCGTTGATCCCGACGCAGAGTGCCTTCTTCATCCGTGCCCCCTTCGGCCGGTGCTGTCGCCGTGGAGAGACGGTCACCCAGCGCCGGTGGATACGGCAAAGTTAGAGCGCTCGAGGTGCCACTGGAGGCCGAACATGTTCGATGATCCGCTCGATATCGATCCGACCCGTCGGATCGTCGACTACGGGATCACCACCGAGGACTACGGACCCAGACTGCACGGGAGCGCGGCGGAGGCCAAGGCCCGCCGCATCCTCGCCCTGCGCTGGCCGATCGGGCTCGACCCGACCCCGTTCGAGCTGCCCGCCGAGCCGGCCCCCGGCGACCCGCTGCCGCGTGCCGACGTGCTCGTGATCACCTGGACGATCGCCGAGATGCTCGCCCTCGCCGACGTCCTCACCCCGGGGGTCAACCCGCGCACCCGCTGGTACCGCTACGACCGGGCGTTCGAGGAGTACCTCCCGGAGATCCGCAACGGCGCACCGGCGCGGTTCGCCGAGCGGCTCGGGTCGTACTACCCGACCAAGATCGGGTCGAAGTCGGTGCTCTGCTTCAAGTCGGAGCTCCATCCGAACCAGGACGGGGTGACGACCGGGGCAGGCAAGGCGACATTGCCGTTGGCCCGGCTGATCGAGCAGCTCTACACCGAGGTCCGCCCGAAGTTGGTGATCACCGTCGGCACCGCCGGCGGCACGCTGCCGACCGCCGAGCTCGGCGACGTGATGGTCACCCGCGTGGTCCAGTTCCGGTGCTCCAAGGAGTTCCGCAACGAACCGTTCAACGGCGTCAAGTACGTCTCCCGGGCGGCGATCAAGCGCAAGCACCTGGCGACGGCGATCGAACTGTTGCAAGTGCACGCGGCGGAGTTGACCGAGCCCGACTTCGGCCCACCGACGAAGTTCTACGACTTCCCCGGACCGCTGATCGCAGGGGTGGTCAACACGCCGACGATCTTGATCGATGGCACCGACTTCCCCAAGCACCTGCCGATGCTGACGACCGACTTCTTCGAGTTCGGCACGTCCTCGAACGGGCTCGAGGCGCACGGGTGCGGGGTGGAGATGGGCGACGCCGTGTTCGGTCTCGTCGGCGAGAAGCTCGGCGCGGCGGGACCGAAGTGGCTGGTGATCCGCAATGCCTCCGATCCGCAGATCAACGGCGACCTGCCGGCCGGTCCACCGAGCTCACGCAACATGCAGGCGCATTGGGCGGTCTGGTACTACGAGACCTTCGGCTACTGGACGAGCGTCAACTCGGCGATCGTCGCCTGGTCGCAGATCGCGCCGTAGCGCTGCTTCCGTCAGGCGTCGGTGACGGCGAGTGCCGGGGCGCTTCGCTCGAGGTCGACGATCCGCAGGATCGCGGTTGCGGCGGCGATCGCAGCGGTCACCCCGATCAGCAGCTCGGTGCCCTGCGACGGCAGGTCGCTGTCGATCAGGCCGGGGACGATGAACTTGATCGAGGCCGCCAGCGCCAGCGGGGCGAGGACACACGTGGCGCGCAGGCTGCGGCGCCAACAGCAGACACCGATCACGCCGGCGGCGATCCCGTACGGGATGGCGATGAGCGGAAGCTCCGTGTCGTACCACGACGCGAAACGGACGAGGTAGAGCACGATCAGCGCCGCGGTGGCGACGACCGAACACGCGCTGTTGCAGCAGACGGGCCGGGCTCGCCGGCAACGCTGCGCGCGAGGCGTCGTCGTTACGGCGGAGGACGACGACCGCAGCTCCGATCAGCACGAGCGTCAGCGCCACCGCCTTGGCGTAGGACTCCGTCAGATACAGGTCGTAGCCCGGGTACCAGAACAGCTCGTAGCCGGTCAGTGCCGAGAAGCTGACGTAGCCGAGCGATGCGCCGATCGACAGCGGAAGGATCATCGCCCGCACCCGACGGATCGCCAGCGGCGCGAGCAGGACCAGGACGACCAGCACGTGTCCGAGGTCGTACGCCCAGCTCTGGCGGAATGCAGTGCCTCCGTTCTGCTGGGTGATGAACAGCGCCCGCACGGCGTTGACGGTGGCGAGGCAGACCAGGGCGACGAGCAGCGTCCCGACCAGATCGCGCTCGCCGACGATCGGGAGTTGCGCCGTCCACGGTGGGCGCCGCGCCGCGCCGGATTCGTCGAGCTCCGCGCCCTCGTTGTCGGGCTGCGACGGCGCAGTCGGCGAATCTGCGACCGCCCGATCGGCGCTGTTCGGTGGTGCGAGCTCGGCCACGTCCGGATCGGCCATTGGTCGGCCGGCCACCGCGCGGCCGGTCACCTCCCGCTCGGCCACCGCAGGTCCGGCCGCGTCCGGTTCAGCCACCGCGAAGCCGACCACGTCCCGTTCAGCCACCGCGAGGCCGGCCGAGTCCGGTTCGGCCGCTGCGGGTTCGGCCGCCGCAGGGCCCGCCACCTCCCGCTCGGCCACTGCGGGTCCGGCCACGTCGGGATCGGCCACTGCGAGGCCGGTGGTCGACGCAGCGGGGATCGCCACCGGGTCGCTCGTCGGCGCTGCGACATCGTTCGGCGGGGTGAGCCCGGCATCGCCGGCCGGCGATCCGGCGTTACGGCGGAAACGGCGGCGGGGAACGGTCGGGACGGAAGCGGCGTGCGGTGGAGGCAGCGTGCTCGCGAGGTCGGCCACCGGCTGCGGCACCGCCGTCGGGCGATCGTCGCCGCGCAGCCGGCCGGCCGAGTCGGCCAGCTCCGGTGTCGTCGGCGAAGCGGAGGTGATCTCGCCGTGTGCGACGTCGTCGATCGGGGCGTCGTCGGCGTCGTCGTCGTCGACGTCGGCGCCGCCGGGTGAGAGGTCGAGCGTCTCCCCCTCGGTCAGCCGATGGAGCAGATCGGCGACCCGCGCCGCCGCTGCCGCAGCCTGCTGCTCACTGCGGCGCACCAAGTCCTGTGCCTCGGCGACCCGCTGCTGGGCGGCGGCGATCCTGCGCATCGCCGCCTCCTCCTCCAACCGGGCCAACTCGGCGGCACGGGCCTCGCGCTCGCGTTCCATCCCCTCCGCCTCGCGCCGGCGGGTCTCGGCCTCGTGCTCTGCCTGGGCGAGCTCGGCGGCGAGCTGGCGGCGGGCTTCGGCGCGGTTCGCCCGCTCTGCGGAGGCCTGCTCTTCGGCCTCGATCCGTCGCCGCTCGAGCTCCGCCAACCGGCGACGCTCGGCTTCGCGCCGCTTGCGCTGCTCTCGCTGCTGCCTCGCGGACGCCCTCCAGCGCGTGGGCGACGTCCCGGTGGAAGTCGGGATCACGGCGGACCCGCACTGCGTTGATCGCCAGCAGCGCGTCGAGGTCGTCGGGGAGCGACTCGGCGGAGGGCAGGGGTGTGTCCTCGATCAGGATCGGCACGATCGGAGTACCGCTGCGCAACGCGTGCCCGAGCTCCATCCGGACGAAGTCGCCGGGGCTGTCGAGCCTGCTCGCCCACGTCGGCCCGATCATCGCCACGACCACGTCGACCTCCGCCAGCCGCTCGTCGATCACCTCGGCGAAGCGCGTTCCGGCGGGAATCGAGTCGATGTCGCGGAACACGTTGTCCTCACCGAACGCGCCGATCAACTTGTCGTGGAACCGTCCGGTGAAGTTCGGGTCGTCCGTCCGCCGGTAGGACATGAACAACCGCACCACCACGCTCGGCTGATCCATTCCAAGCTCGTCCTCCGACGCCACCAGACGGTCATACGACGAGCCCCGACAAATGTCAATCGAGCAGCCCGACCGCCGGTCTACGTGCTGGCCACACCCCCACCACCGGCATCCCGGTCTCGGCGGCCGCGACGAAAGCCGCGACTACGGACGCCGGACGCCGACCTGTGCCCGGGCACGTCGTCGTGTCCTGCCCGAGCGACGGACTGGATTCAGTTGTCAAAGAAGCGCGAGTGCCAGGCCAGAGCCCAACTCGAACGTCGTCGTGTCGGGATGGATGTTCAGGCAGCGACACGGGGACGTGCCGCTTCTCGGTCGGGTTCATGTGGTCGCCTGCGGAACCCCGGTTGCTCGCCGGCAGGAGGCTTCCCAGAACACCGTGCGGTGGAGGGTTCCGTCCGGGCGTCGCAGCGTGATCGTCCGATGGGCGTCGATCGTCAACCGCCAGCCGCCTTCGTGGACGAGGTGGTGGTGGCGACCGCAGAGCGGCAGCAAGTTCCGTAGATCTGTCGGTCCGAGGTGTTCCCACCAGTCGACGTGGTGGACACGACAGTCGTCGAAGCGGACCTCGCAGCCCGGATGAGCACAGCTTCGGTAGAGCTTGCGCAACGCCCGCCGCTGGGCCCGGTTGGCCAGTCGGGCCTCGCGGCCGACGTCGAGCGGCATCCCGTCCCCGCCGAGGACCATCGGGATGATCGCTGCCTCGCAGCACAACCGACGGACGCTTGCGACCGGGATGTGTGCACCGTTGGACAGGTACGACACCCCACCGGCATGCGCTCCGTGGAGCAGTGACTCCAGATCGATCAGCACGACGACCTCGGTGCGGCCCGGGTGCGTGGCACGTCCGACGCCGAGCATCAGATCGGTGAGTGCATCGGCTCCGGCTTGCTCGATGGTCAGGCCCGGAACCGCCTTGGCCAGCGACTCGCGCTGTGCGGCGAGCATCGAGAACAGGCGCGACGCGGTCTCCGGGTCGAAGCATCCACGGAGGAAGCCCATCCCGTCGCGTCGATAGCCCCACTGGACGCTGCGGTCGTTGCGTTGTTGCTCGGCAGCATGCTCGCCGTCGTCGGTGCGCAGTGCCCGCGCGACCGCGTTGACCCGACGAGCGAACTGTTCCGGTGTCGACCACGTCATCTCGAGCAACTCGGGGACTCTCGCGGCAGGCGCGCCCGCTGCTCTGGCGACAGCGTTCGCTCCACACGCCGATAGGCGTGGACATGTTCGAGGCCGAGTCGCCGAGCGGACAGCGCAGCTCCGAGCTCGGGCACGTCTCCGACGGTCTGCGCAGCGCGTTCGACCGACGCCGCGTGGGTCGAGGCGTGCCCCAGCTCGCGCAGGGCATCGGCGGCAGGTTGATCGAGATCGGCAAGCCGCGCTGCCAGCATCACCTCGATGCCGTCGACGAACCGCCGCAGGTCGCGTGCGTCCAGCGCCGCCAGGGTGATCCCGCTGCGCTCCAGCGCAGCGGGATCGAGCGCTTCCAGGCGCTGCAGGACGTGGACCAAGGACATGAAGACAGCTTAGCCGCTGGATCGAACGTATGTTCGATTCCATCGACATCTTGACCAATCTCGCCGACGCTGACCGACGAACCACCGAATGCGGTGCCGTACAGGCCCGCGGCGCCCGACGGCGACTGCGACGCAGACGGGAGCGGGCGGCTCGACGGCGGACGCGGTCGGCCTGAGTCTCCGTTCCCCGCCACGACTGCTCAGCTGCACCTGGAGAACGACGCATGAATTGGGACGTGTTCATCACCTGCGCGGTGACCGGTTCCGGCGAGACGGCGCACAAGAGCGAACACGTTCCGGTCACGCCCGAGCAGATCGCCGTCTCGGCATTGGAGGCGGCGAAGGCAGGCGCAGCAGTGGTCCACATCCACGTCCGCGACCCCGAAACCGGACTCGGGTCGCTGCGACCCGCTGCTCTACCGCGAGGTCGTCGAGCGGATCCGCGATTCCGGTGTCGACGTCGTGGTCAACCTCACCGCCGGGATGGGCGGCGATCTCGTCCTCGGTGACGACGAGGCACCGCTGCCGGCCGACTCCCAGGGCACCGACCTGGTCGGCGCAACCGAACGCCTGGCACACGTTCGCGAACTGCTGCCGGAGATCTGCACCCTCGACTGCGGTTCGATGAACTTCGGCTCGGGCGGCGACTACATCATGGTCAACTCCCCCGGCGTGCTGCGGGCGATGGCCCGCCAGGTGCAGGCGCTCGGCGTGCGACCGGAGCTGGAGGTGTTCGACACCGGGCACCTGGTGCAGGTGAAGGAGTTGATCGCCGACGGCTTGATCGACGACCCGGTGATGATCCAGCTGTGCATGGGGATCGCCTACGGCGCGCCGGACGATCCGCAGACGCTGCTGTCGATGGTCAACCTGCTCCCCCCGGGAGCGGTCTTCTCCGCCTTTTCGATCGGCCGGATGCAGCTCCCCTACGTGGCGATGGCTGCGCTCGCCGGCGGCAACGTCCGGGTCGGATTGGAGGACAACCTCTATCTCGGGCCGCGCCGGCTGGCCGGCAACAGCGAACTCGTCGGCCGGGCGCGCCAGATCCTCGAGGCGATCAACGTCCGGGTCCTCGACGCCGCCGCCGTGCGCGAGAAGCTGGCACTGGTCAAGCGATGAATGCGACGAACGGCCCCGCCGGCCTGCGCCGGGTCGGGCTGCTCGGCGGCGGGGTGATCGGCGGTGGCTGGGCAGCACGGTTCCTGCTCAACGGGGTCGACGTCGTGCTCTACGACCCGGCCGCCGATGCCGAACGCAAGGTCGGCGAGATGCTCGCCAATGCTCGCAGGGCCTACGCCCGGATGACGATGGCACCGCTGCCGGCGGAGGGCAGGCTGGCGATCGTCGACAACGTCGCCGCTGCGGCCACCGGTGTCGACTTCATCCAGGAGAGCGCTCCCGAACAGCTGGCGTTGAAACGGTCGTTGCTAGCTGAAGCGGCCGCGGTCGCTCCGCCCGACGTCGTGATCGGCTCGTCGACCTCCGGGCTGCTGCCGAGCCTGCTCCAGGAGGGGATCGCCGCCCCCGAACGGCTGGTCGTCGGACATCCGTTCAACCCCGTGTACCTGCTACCGCTGGTCGAGGTCTGCGGCGGCGCGGCGACGACGGCGACAACGCTCGACCGGGCCGTCGAGGTCTACTCGGCGATCGGGATGCACCCGCTGCGGTTGTCGCGCGAGATCGACGGCTTCGTCGCCGACCGGCTGCTGGAGGCGCTGTGGCGAGAGGCGTTGTGGTTGGTCGCCGACGGGGTGGCGACGGTCGGCGAGATCGACGATGCGATCCGCTTCGGTGCCGGGCTGCGGTGGAGCTTCATGGGGACGTTCCTGACCTACCGGATCGCCGGGGGCGAGGCCGGGATGCGGCACTTCATGGCCCAGTTCGGACCGGCGTTGCACTGGCCGTGGACCAAGCTCACCGAGGTCCCGGAGCTGACCGATGAGTTGCTCGATCGGCTCGTCGCCCAGTCCGACGAGCAGGCCGGCGGTGCCTCGGTGCGCGAGCTCGAAGCGCTGCGCGACGACTGCCTGATCCATGTCCTCCACGGCCTGCGGGCCGCCGACTACGGCGCCGGGCGGACGCTCGCCGAGTTCGAGCACCGACTGTTCGAACGGGCGCCGTTGCCGCCGACGGAGACGACCGAGTCGGCCACCGGCGCACTGCGGGTGTGGACCAGACGGATCCCGACCGACTGGATCGACTACAACGGGCACGTCAACGACAGCCGGTACTACCAGCTGTCGAGCGAGGGCGGTGACGCCTTCCTGCGGTTGATCGGCCTCGACGCCGAGTACCTCGCCAGCGGACGCAGCCTGTACACCGTCGACAGCCATCTGTGCTTCCTCGGGCAGCTCCACGCCGGCGACGTCGTCCACGTCGAGTTGCAGGTGCTCTCGCTCGACGCCAAGCGGATCGGGGTGTTCACCACCATCCACCGCGACGACGGCGAGGTGGTGACCACCGCGGAGCACACCTATCTCCACGTCGACACCGTCAGCGCCAAGGCCTCACCGATCGGCGACGAGCTGCTCGCCCGGCTTGGCCCGATCGCCGAGGCCCATGCCTCGCTTCCCCGTCCGGCCTCTGCCGGTCTGCGCGTCGGCGAACGCCCGCCGCGCTGACCTGGCCCCGGCCGACGCGCTCCACAGATCATCGTCATCCAACGGCACGGCGCCGTTGAGCAGGGCGGCCGCAGCAGGGCTGACGACGGAGCGCGGATCTGTGGAGCGGATCGACCGGACCCGACCCGACCGGACCCGACCCGACCCGACCGGACCCAGGACCGGGTCGAGGCAGCGTCAGCCCCGGTTGCGGCGGCGGTGGTGGCGGCGGCGACCGGCGGCGGCGAACGTCGCCGGGAGGTAGAACGCCCGGGCGGGGACGGAGACCTCGCTCCACGGCCGCTTGGCGATCGGCGCCCGCCAGGCGCGCAATCGGTGGAGGAGGAAGGCGACGATCACGGTGTGGACGATCGCCAGCGTCCAGAAGAACCCCGGCGGCCCGAGCGCGACCATCAGTCCGGCGGTCGCCAGCGGCCCGGCGATCGCCCCGATCCCGTAGAGGGTGACGAGCTGTGACGCCGCCGCCCCGAGGTGGCGGGGCTCGATCCAATCGTTGGTGTACGCCGCGGCGATCGAGTACAGCGGATAGCTCAACGCCCCCAGCAGACCGAACCAGACGAGCACCATCCAGTGGGTCTCGGGGGTGAAGACGAGGATCACCGCCGTGCCGATCGCCCCGACGGCGGCGGCGAGACCGACCACCCGCCGATCGAGGTCGTCCGACGCAGCCGAGATCGGCCACTGGAGCAGCACCCCCCCGACGCTCGGCGCAGCGGCGAACAGGCCGATCATCCCCGTGCCGAATCCGACGCGGGTCGCGTACACCGCCGGCAGCCCACTGATCGCACCATGGGCGACGCCGACCAACAGGCAGGTCCCGAGCCCGGTGGGCACGATCCGGGCGAGCTCGCGCAAGCCGATCGACGCCGACTGCTCGATCGGCGGAGCGACCGCGTCCTCGGAGAGCGTGACCGGGACGACGGCGAGCGAGGCGGCGATCGTGGCGATCGCGAACCCGGTGACGATCTCGGCGTCGAAGGCGAAGATCGATGCCTGACCGGTGGCGAACGCGCCGGTGCCGACGACGTTGTAGATCGCCAACAACCGTCCCCGGTTGGCGTTCGTCGCCAGACCGTTGAGCCAGGACTCGGCGACGACGTACTGGCCGGCGAAACACATCCCGGTGACCAGCCGGAGGAACGCCCACGCCGGCCACGACCTCGTCAACCCGACGCTGAGCATCGCGCAGGCGAGGACGGCGGCGAGGGCGGCGTAGACGCGGATGTGGCCCACCGTGCCCAGCGCGTTGAGCGTGATCCGCGAGCCGAGCAGGAACCCGACGTAGTAGCTGGCGGCGATCGCCCCGGTGATCGCCGTCGGCAGCGATGCGGTCTCCGCCCGGACGCCGAGCAGGGTGCCGAACAGACCGCCGGCGAACAGCAACAGGCCGAGCCCGACGAACAGGCCCCACGTCGCCAGGGCCAGGTCGCGGCTGAGCGCCGGACCGGGATCGGCGGTCGTCATCACACCGTCGGCGACGACCGGATCGACATCGAACGGAGGGTCGCCGGCGTCGTCGAGCACGGCGCGACGATACGACGATCCGCAGCCGGGCGGCGGCGCGGATACCGTCGCGTTTCGTGCCGATCGCGTCATTCAGCCGGGCAGCGGACCATCTCGTCGTCAGCTGGGACGGCGGCGGCGCGTCCCGGTTCCACTACGTCTGGTTGCGCGACAACTGCGGCTGCGGATCGTGCCGCCACCCGACCGTCGGCGAGCGGTTGCTGGTCTCGCTCGACGTCCCGCTCGACCTCGTCGCCGAGAACGTCGCGCTCGACGACGACGGGACGCTGGCGGTTCGCTGGCCCGACGGTCACCGCTCGAACTACCCGGCCCACTGGCTGGCGGCGAACGACTACGAATCGGGCGCCACGCCCCTACCCCCGGCTGCGGCGCGGTGGCCGGAGGAGTTCCGGCGGACACCCCCGGAGGTCGACTTCGCGGCGATCATGTCCGGCGACGGGGCCGTGCTCGAGTGGTTGGAGCAGCTCGAGACCTACGGCGTCTCGTTCGTCCGCAACGCCCCGACGGAGATCGGCACGGTGACCGAGGTCGCCGAGCGGATCGCGTTCATCCGCAACAGCAACTTCGGACCGATCTGGGACGTGCAATCCAAACCCGACCCGAACAGCCTGGCGTACACCTCCCACCGGCTCACCCCGCACATCGACCTGGTCAGCCGCGAGTCGCTGCCCGGGCTGCAGTTCCTCCACTGCCTCGTGTTCGAGGCGACCGGCGGGGACAGCGTGTTGGTCGACGGCTTCGCCTGCGCCGACGAGCTCCGCCGAATCGACCCGGACGGCTTCGGGCTGCTGACGACCGTCCCGCTGCGGTTCCGCTACCGCGACCGCGACACCGAGATCAGCGCGCTCGCCCCGATGATCCGCCTCGACGAGTTCGGCCGGCCGGCGGAGATCCGCTACTCGAACGCACTGCTCGCGCCGCTGGAAGTTCCGCCGGAGCAAACGATGGCGATGTACCGCGCCCTCCACGCGTTCGGCGAGTTGATCCTCTCGCCGCGCTTCGCCCTCCGCTTCCGGCTGCGGCCCGGCGACGTGATGTGTTTCGACAACTACCGGGTGCTCCACGCCCGGGAGGCATTCGACCCGCAGAGCGGCGCCCGCCACCTCCAGGGCACCTACGTCGACCGCGACGACTTCCTCTCCCGCCTGGCAGTCCTCCGACGCTCGTAGGCCCGACGCCCGACGAGTGTCGGTGCCGCGTCAGACGAAGCTGACACCCTGGGCGAGCGGCAGATCGTTGCCGTAGTTGACGGTCGCCGTCGCCCGACGCATATAGGTCTTCCAGGCGTCCGAGCCGCTCTCGCGACCCCCACCGGTCTCCTTCTCGCCACCGAACGCCCCGCCGATCTCCGCGCCCGACGGTCCGATGTTGACGTTGGCGATCCCGCAGTCGCTGCCGGCCGGACCGCAGAACCGTTCCGCCTCGCGGACGTCGTTGGTGAAGATCGCCGACGCCAACCCCTGGGGCACGTCGTTGTTCAGGGCGATCGCCTCGTCGAAGTCGTCGTAGGTCAGCACGTACAGCAGCGGACCGAAGGTCTCCGTGCGGACCAGGTCGTCCTGCGCGGGCATCGCCACCAATGCCGGGCGGACGTAGTACGCGTCGGGCGCGTCCTCGGCGCTCTCCCGCTGTCCACCGGCGAGCAGTTCCCCGCCGCCGGCCGTCGCCGTCTCGATCGCCGCCGCCAACCGGCGATCGGCGGCACCGTCGATCAGCGGTCCGACGAGGGTGCCGTCGGCCAGCGGGTCGCCGACGGTGAGGGTCGAATACACCCGGGCGAGGCGGTCGACGACCTCGTCGTGCCGGCTGCGGTGGACGATCAACCGGCGCAGCGTCGTGCAGCGCTGCCCGGCCGTGCCGGCGGCGGCGAAGGCGACGCCGCGCACGACCAGTTCGAGCTCGGCCGACGGGGCGACGATCGCTGCGTTGTTCCCGCCGAGCTCGAGCAGCGCCCGCCCGAAACGCCCGGCGACCAGCGGCGCGAGCAGCCGCGCCCATCGCCGTCGACCCGGTCGCACTGATGAGCGGCAGCCTGCCGTCGGCGGCGATCGCTCTCGCCACGTCAGCGCCACCGGTCGCGACCTGGACCAGGTCGTCCGGCGCACCGCAGCTCGGCGGCGGCACGGTTGGCCAGTGCGGCGGTCGCCACCGAGCGAGCACCGTCGCGCTCCGACGGCTTCCACACCACCGGGTCACCGCAGACCAATGCCAGCGCTGCGTTCCAGGCGAAGACGGCGACGGGGAAGTTGAAGGCGGTGATCACCCCGACCGGTCCGAGCGGATGCCACTGCTCGGCGAGCCGGTGCTCGGGGCGCTCGCTGGCGATCGTCAGCCCGTAGAGCTGGCGGGAGAGCCCGACGGCGAAGTCGCAGATGTCGATCATCTCCTGCACCTCGCCGCGGCTCTCGACTGGTGATCTTCCCGGTTTCGAGCGAGACCAGCAGCGCCAGTTGGTCCTGGTGTTGGCGCAGCAGCTCGCCGAACCGGCGGACCACCTCACCGCGACGTGCGGCCGGCACGGTGCGCCAGCTGCGAAAGGCGTGCTCGGCCCGCCCGACCGTCTCATCGACACCGCGTCCTGCGGCGACCGAGCCGAGTTCGACGCCGAGGATCGGGGTTCGCACCGCCGGTCCGCACCCGGCCGGGAGCAGCTCGCCGCCGAGCGTCCGGGCAGCGGTTCCGGCGGCAGCGAGCAGATCGGTCGTCGACGGCAGGTGCATGGCGGGAACCTATCGTGGGGCGCGATGGGCACTGCCGAACCGCTGCCGACCGTGTTCGGTCTCGCCGCTGCCGCCGTCGACGCCGAGGTGCTCGACCATCTCGACGTGCTCCATCTCGCCGACGAGCTCGACGGGCAGTGGGATCCGGTCCCGAGGCGGGTGCTCGCCCAGGCACTCAACGCCTGCCTGTTCGCCGGGTTGGTCGATCGGGTGCCGAGCGCAGCCGCCTACGTCGCGCAGCGTCGCCGGGCCGAGGCCGAGGTCGTCCTCGACCACGGCGCGGTGCGCACCGTCGCCTGGCCCGGCACCGGTGCCCTCCCGCCGGGGACGGAACAGGTCAGCAGGATCCTCGAACCACTCGGTTACTCCCGGCGCGAGACCTATCCGCTGCGCCGGCTACGGATGACCGGCTACGCCTACACCCACCTCGACCTGCCGCAGCAGGTCGGGCAGTGGTTCGTCTCCGAGCTCCATCCCGACGAGTTCTCCGAGCCCTTCCGCGCCGCTACGGCACGCGTACTGGGAACATCGCGCGATCCGCTCGACGCGGCGAGCTCCGCCCTGCTCGAGCAGGTGGCGGCCACCGGAGAGCTGCAGTTCGACGACGCCGTCGCCCTGCTCGTCGTGCTCGTCGGCTGCTTCGACCGGCTGCACCTTCCGCCGCTCGTCGGTGACTACGAGCTACTGCTGGCCGAGTCGGCGGAGATGGCCTGGATCGCGACCGAAGGGACCGCCTTCAACCATGCCACCGATCGGGTCGTCGGGCTCGAGCAGGTCGCCGCTCGGGAGCGGCGTTCGGGCAGACCGATGAAGCCGACGATCGAGGTCTCCGGGTCCGGTCGGGTCCGTCAGACCGCGCACCGGGCGACGTCGGTCCGGCGGGCGATGCGCACCGCCGAGGGTGGGGTCGTCGTGCGCGACGTGCCCGGCTCGTTCTTCGAGTTCATCGAGCGTGAGTCGCTCCCCGATCGCAGCGGTCTCGATCTCGGGTTCGACGCCGCCAACGCCCAGGGGATCTTCGCCATGACCCGCGCCGCCGATGACTCCCCCGGCGGTCACGGGCGGGCGGTGAGCAGGGCGATCGAGCCCTCGAGGAGCACCCCGGCGCCGTCCCAGCGGCCCTCGTAGACCGCCGTCAGCTCGTCGCGGATCGTGTCGACGAGCTCGTCGGGAAGGTCGCGGACGAGCGGTTCGAGCATGCCCATCGACAGTGCCGTCCTCGCCGCCTCCACCGCTGGACAGCCCGGCCCACCGGCGTAGAGCGGCAGCAGGCGGGTGTCGTAGCCGACCTCCGACCAACCCGCCTCGTCGAGCAGCCGCTGCGCTCGATCCGCAGTGCCGATCGAGAACGGGCCGGCGTCGGGCGCGATCGGACGGAGCTCGACGCCGCGCTCGGCGGCGACACGGACCACCGTGTCCAACCCCAGCTGATGGATCAAGGAGACCTCGCGTCGCTGCCAGACGGCGACCACCAGCCGACCGTCCGGGCGCAGCGCGGTGCGCAGGTTGGCGAAGGCGGCGACCGGATCGGCGAAGAACATCACCCCGAAGCGCGACAGGACGAGGTCGTACGACGGCTCGAAGCGATGCGTCTCGGCGTCGGCGCGAACCCAGTCGATCATCGCCGAGCCGGGAGGCGAGTCGACCGCTGAGGCCGCTTCGAGCAGTTCGGCGGAGATGTCGACCGCCGTCACCCTGCCCTCGGCGCCGACCAGTCCGGCAGCTCTCCGGGCGGCCCCACCCCGGCCGCAGCCGACGTCGAGAACGCGTTCGCCGGGGCGGATCGCGGCGACCTCGAACAGGACGTCCTCCACCGGCTGGAGTTGCCCCTCGATCCGTGCGGCGTTGGCCAACCACCCCGAGGCGGTCGCCCCGGACCAGTCGAAGGGGGTGGCCGGTGAGCCCGATGCCGACTCGTTCATCATCAATCTCCAAAACTGACGCCGAGGTCGCGCCCGGCGATGATCGTGTCGCAGTCGATCGGAACGGTTCGCATCCGGCGGGTCGCCGACGCGAGCGGGACGTAGTGGACCACCGGCGGATCGAGGGCGACCATCACCCCCCGGTGGCCTTCTTCGATCCCGCGCACCGCAGCTGCCCCGAAGCGCAACCCGAGCAGCCGGTCGAGCGAGGTCGGGGTCCCGCCGCGCAACAGATGGCCGAGGACGACGGTGCGCGCCTCTTTGCCGGTGAGCTCCTCCAGCTGGGCGGCGACCAACTCGCCGATCCCGCCGAGTCGTTCCGCCTGGCCGATCGACTTGCCGAGCACGGCGTGCTCGCCGCCCTTCGGTTTGGCGCCCTCGGCGACGACGACGATCGAGAAGTGCGCGCCACGTGCGTGGCGGCGTTTGATCATCTCGGCGACCGGTTCGAGTTCGAACGGGATCTCCGGGATCAGGATCGCATGCGCTCCGGCGGCCATCCCCGAGTTGAGCGCGACCCAACCGGCGTAGCGGCCCATCACCTCGACGACGAACACCCGGCTGTGGGAGGTTGCCGTGCTGAACACGCGGTCGATGCACTCGGTGGCGAACCCGACCGCGGTGTCGAAGCCGAACGTCTGGGTGGTCTTGTCGAGGTCGTTGTCGATCGTCTTCGGCACGCCGATGACGCGCAGCCCGGCATCCGCCAAGCGTTGGCCGATCGACAGCGAACCGTCTCCGCCGATCGTGATCAGTGCGTCGATCCCCTCGGCGCGGAACAGCCCGACCAGCTCCTCGGTCCGATCGACCTCGATCCAGCTGCCGTCGTCCTGCTGGACCGGATAGGCGGTCGGGTTGCCCCGGTTGGTGCTGCCGAGGATCGTTCCGCCGAGGTGGGCGATGCCGCGGACCATCTCGCGGGTCAGGGGGTAGACGCCGCCGCGGTCGCCGTAGGTGTACTGCTCGGGGAACATCAGCCCGTTGAACCCGTCGCGGATGCCGACGACCTCCCAGCCGCGCCGCACGGCGGAAAGGGTCGCGGCGCGGATCACTGCATTCAGTCCGGGAGCGTCGCCGCCGCCGGTGGAGATCGCGATCTTCATCGCCGCTGCCTAGCACGTCGTCCGTGGTGTGTGAACCCGTTCATCCTCGGTCGGTGACGAGTGGTACCCCGGCGGCGACGGCGGCGGCGCGGTACCACTCGGCGAGGGTGGCGACCGTCTCGTGGGCGTTGAGTCCGCTCGGGTTGGGCAGGACCCACAGTTCGCTGCCGGCGACACCGTCGGGTTGTCGACCGGGCGCCGTCGCCGGGCGACGGAAGGCTTGCCGGTAGGCGGTCAACCCGAGCACGGCGACGACTCGGGGCGAGCGCCGCGGCGATCGTCCGCAGCAGCTCCTCCCCGCCGCGGCGGAGCTGGTCGGCGGTCAGCTCGTCGGCCCGGGCGGTGGCGATCGGGACCAGATTGGTGATCCCGATGCCGGCGTCGCGCAGCTCGGCCTCGTCCTGCGGGGACAAGCCGGCGGAGGCGTCGATCGCACGGCTGGTGATCCCGGCGAGGTGTAGTGCCGGCCAGAACCGGTTGCCGGGACGGGCGAAGTGAGCGCCGGCGGCAGCGGTCCACAGACCCGGGTTGATCCCGACGAACAGCAATCTCGGTCGCTGCGGCATCAGGTCGGGGACCGTCGCCCCGCGTTGCGCGTCGAGCTCGGCGCGGCTGAACCGGCCGGCGCTCACCGCCGGCGGGCGAGGTCGCGCCCGGTCATCCGCCGGTGTCGATCCCGAGGTCGGCGAACGTCGCCATCTCCCGCATCAGCGCCGCCGCGCTGCGCACCACCGGGATCGCCAGCGCTGCGCCGCTGCCTTCGCCGAGGCGCATCCCGAGCTGGAACGTCGGGGCCAACCGGAGGTGGTCGAGCGCAACCCCGGCGGCGGGCTCGGTCGAGCGGTGCCCGGCGATCAGGTACCCGGTGACGGCCGGGCAGAGCTCGGCGGCGAGCAGCGCGCCGGCGAGGGCGATCACCCCGTCGACGATCGCCGGGACCCGGGCGCGGGCGGCGCCGAGGTAGAGCCCGGCGAGGGCCCCGATCTCGAACCCGCCGAGCTCGGCGAGGATCGTCATCGGCGGGGCGCCGGTCGGCACCCGCGCACTGGCGGTGGCGACCACCTGGCGCTTGCGGGCGAGCATCTCGTCGTCGATCCCGGTGCCCCGACCGACCAGCGGTCCGGCCGGCAGGCCGGTCACGGCGGCGATCACCGCCGCCGACGGTGTCGTGTTGCCGATCCCCATCTCCCCGCCGACGATCAGGTCGGCACCTTCGCCGATCAGCCGCCCGGCGACCTCGGCGCCGATCGCCACCGACCGCGCCGCCTGCTCGTCGGTCATCGCCGGCCCGGTGGCGAGATTCGCCGTCCCCCGGGCGATCTTGCGGTCGATCAGGGCGGGATGCGGCGCACAGTCGGCGGCGATCCCGACGTCGACGATCACCACCGAGGCTCCCGCCTGGCGGGCGAGGACGTTGATCGCCGCACCGCCGTTGCAGAGGTTGGTGACCATCAGCCCGGTGATCTCCGCCGGCCACGGGCTGACCCCCTCGGCGAGCACCCCGTGATCGGCGGCGAAGACGGCGACCGCCGGGCGACCGGGAATCGGCGGGGGGACCGAGGCGGCGATCGCGCAGAGCTGGACCCCGATCGCTTCCAGTTGGCCGAGCGAGCCGTTCGGCTTGGTCAGCCGGCTGTGAAAGGCGGTGGCCTCGGCGTGGACCGAGGCGTCCACCGGCTCGATCCCGGCCACCAGTTGCTCGATCCGCATCACGACGATCCTTCCATCCTCGGCCCGCCGGGCGGAATCCGTCGGCGGGTCGGCGCATCCCGAGCTCAGGACGGCGGGCCGGCCAACTCGGCCTTGAGCACCTTGCCCATCGCGTTGCGCGGCAGGCTGTCGACGAGGTGGACGACGCGCGGTCTCTTGTGGATCGACAGCGAGGCGGCGACGAACTCGGCCAGCTCCGCCGCGTCCGCCCCGTCGGCGACGACGTAGGCGACGATCCGTTGGCCGAGATCGTCGTCCGGCTGGCCGACGACGGCGGCTTCACGCACCGCTCGATGGGCGAGCAGGGCACCCTCGACCTCACCGGCGCCGACCTTGTATCCGCCGGTCTTGATGATGTCGATCGAGCTGCGACCGACGATCCGATGCTGGCCGGCGGCGTCGATCGTCGCCGAGTCGCCGGTGATGAACCAGCCGTCGGCGGTGAGGTTGGCGGCGGTGACCTCCGGCAGGCCGAGGTAGCCGTCGAACAAGGTCGGGCCACGGACCTGCAGCCCGCCGATCGACGCGCCGTCGGCGGAGATCTCGCTGCCGTCGTCGCCGACGATCCGGGTCTCGACGCCTGGCAGCGGCTCGCCGACCGTGCCGGGCCGGCGTTCACCGTCGGCACGCGTGCTGAGCGTGATCAGCGTCTCGGTCATCCCGTATCGCTCGACCGGTCGATGGCCACTGAGCTCGACCATCCGGTCGAACACCGGCACCGGCAGCGCGGCGCTGCCGGAGACGAGCAGCCGGGCGCCGGACAGGGCACGGGCAGCGTCCGGTTCGGCGACGACCCGGGTCCACACTGTCGGCACGGCGAAGTACAGCGTTCCGGAGGCAGCGGCGTAGGCCTCGGGCGTCGGGCGGACGGTGTGATGCAGCTTCGAGCCGAGCCGGAGCGCGCCGAGCACCCCGAGGATCAGCCCGTGGACGTGGAACAGCGGTAGCCCGTGGACGAGCGTGTCGTGCGGGCCCCATCCCCAGACCTGGCCGAGCGCGTCGAGGTCGGCGGCGACCGCCGCCCGGCCGAGGACGACGCCCTTCGGCGGACCGGTGGTGCCGGAGGTGTACATCACCAACGGTGGGCGGGCGTCACCCTGCCCGACGAACGCCGCGGTCGACCCGGGCCCGGCTCCCGGGCCGAGATCGATCTGCGGGAGAGCGACATCGGTCCACTCCGGTCGACCGAGGACGGCGATCGCAGCCGAGTCGCGCAGCACGTGGGCGCGTTCGAGCGGGCCGGCGTCGGGGGCCACCGGGACCACCGACGCTCCGGCGAGCGTCGCACCGACGACGGCGACGATCGTCTCGATCGTCGCCGTCGCCGACACGGCGACCGTGCTCCCCGGCTCGAGCCGGGCGGCGACCGCCGCGGCTCGGGCCCCGAGCTGTTCCCAGGACAACCGCTCGTCACCGACCCGCACCGCGTCGGGATGGTCGCCGAATCGCCCGTCGAGGGCCGGCAGCCAGCCGTCGGTCAACCCCGCTTCACCCATCTCCCCAGTCTCGCTCCCGCGTTCGACCTCGGCGCGATCGACACCGGGACGCAGCCGCCCAGCCCGTCAGGCGGCGGCGATCGCGTCGAGCATCGCCTCCAGCTCCCCGCCGTCGGTCAGCGGATTGACGATGCACAGCCGGAAGCACGATTCACCCGCCCAGTCGAACGGCTGGATCAGCACCCGTCCGGCGGCAGCGGCGGTCGCCGACCAACGCTCGTAGTCGGCGCGGACCCATCCCCGGCGACGGAACAGGACGATGCTCAGATCGGGTTCCATCACCAGCTCGAGCGCTCCGGCGCGGCTCTCGACGCCGCGGGCGACACCGTCGGCGAGCCGCAGGGTCTGGTCGATCGCTTCGCCGTAGGCGATCGTGCCGTGGACGACGAGGCTGAACCACAGCGGCACCCCGCGAGCGCGGCGGGAGAGGTGGAAGGCGAAGTCGGACGGGTTCCAATCGCCTTCGTCGACCGAGCGGAGGTATTCGGCGCGCTGTGAGTGTGCCGCCGCCGCCAGCACCGGGTCGCGGTACAACAACGCGGCGCAGTCGTAGGGAGCGAACAGCCATTTGTGCGGGTCGACGCCGAAGCTGTCGGCCTGCTCGACACCGGCGAGCCGTTGCCGGGCCGTCGGGGAGGCGACCACCGCCCCGCCGTAGGCGCCGTCGACGTGCATCCACAGGCCGTGTTCGGCGCAGATCTCGGCGATCGCCGAGAGATCGTCGACGCAACCGGTCGAGGTCGTCCCGGCGGTGGCGACGACGGCGAAGACCGTCGACCCGTCGCGCTCCGCCAACTTCTCCCGGAGGTCGTCCGGGCGCATCCGGCCGCTGGGGTCGGAGGCGATCGGCAGGACGCCGACGTCCATCACGTTCCCGGCGGCGCGGACCGACGAGTGGGCCAGATCGCTGGCGGCGAACTGCAGCTGGCCCGGCTGCCTGCCGTGCGCCGCCCGCCATTGATGACGGGCGGCGACGAGGGCGGCGAGGTTGACCGCCGATCCGCCGGAGACGAAGCAGCCGCCCGCCCCGGTGGGCAGGCCGACGCAGCGGGCGATCCACCGCAGCGCCTCGTTCTCGGCAGCGATCGCACCTGCCCCCGCCTCCCAGTGGGCGGCGAAGATCGCCGTCGCCCCGAGCAACATGTCGACGACCTTGGCCGCCGGGGTCGGTGCGGTCGGGACGTGGGAGAGCATCATCGGGCTGTCCATCGGGCGGCAGCCGGGGACGACCACCTCGGAGAACAGGCGAAATCCCTCGCGTGTCCCCCGGCCGCGTTCGGTCACCGAGCCGTCGATCTGCGCCCGCAGGTTCTCGACGAAGTGTGCTCCCCAGTGGGCGTCCTTCGGCAGCCGCAGCCGCTCCAGCACGTAGTCGATCGCGATCTGCCCGAGGCCCTCGGAATCTGCCGTCCAGGCGTGCACCGCCGGAGACTACCGACGGTCTCGGTCGTCCACCGCCCACCCGATCACGCGCAACCCCGACGGGCGCACGCGCGACCGGCTGGCCGACACCCCGTGGCCCAAGTCGGTTCCAGCCCGCGTCGAAGCCCTCACCTGAACGAGAACCGCGGTGATCGGGCAGAACCGTCGCTCATGTCACCACTACTGCCCGAACGCGGCGCCAGACGGGTGGAGGTGGTCAGCCGAGTGCGGTCTTGACCAGTGCTGCGATCCGACCGCCGTCGGCCTGGTCGCCGACCCGGGCGCGCACGGCCTTGATCACGATCCCGGTCGCCCGGCCACCGGTCGCGCCACCGGCGGCGGCTGCGGCGACCTCCTCGGCGACGATCGCGCCGAGCTGCTCGTCGCCCATCGCCGCCGGGAGGTAGGCGTCGATCACCGCTTGCTCGGCCAGCTCCTGCTCGGCTCGTTCCGAGCGCCCGGCGCCGGCGTAGATCTCTGCCGCCTCTGCCCGCTTGCGCGACTCGGCGCGCAGCACGGCGAGCACCGCCGCGTCGTCGAGGGTGACCGCCTCGGTGCCGGCGACCTCGGCGTTGGTGATCGCCGAGAGCACCATCCGCAGCGTCGAGAGCTTGGTCTGCTCGCGGGCGCGCATCGCCTCGGTCATGTCGTGCTGCAACTGCTGCTTGAGCGCGGTCATCCCGCCATGTTGGCCGAGGCGGACGACCTCGGCGCAGCGGACCGGTCGGTGCGTTGCACCCCGCCCAGCTCGGGTGCGGTCCGCGAGACTGGCTCCGTGCCGACGCCCGACGACCGACAGACCCTCGTCACCCTCGACCTCGAGGGGGTACTCGTGCCGGAGATCTGGATCGCGGTCGCCGAACGCACCGGGATCACCGAGCTCCGCCGCACGACCCGGGACGAACCCGACTACGACACGCTGATGCGCTATCGCCTCGATCTGCTCGAACGCCACGGGCTGACGATGTCGTTGATCGAGGAGGTGATCGGCGGGCTCGCCCCGCTCGAGGGTGCCCGGGAGTTCCTCGACGAGCTCCGCCGCCGGACGCAGGTGGTGATCCTCTCCGACACCTTCGAGCAGTTCGGCCGACCGTTGATGGCCCAGCTCGGCTGGCCGGCATTGTTCTGTCACCGGTTGGTCGTCGCCGGGGACCGGATCGTCGACTATCGCCTGCGCCAGGCGGACCAGAAGCGGCGGGCGGTGCTCGCCTTCCAGGGCCTCGAGTATCGGGTGATCGCCGCCGGCGACTCGTACAACGACACCTCGATGCTCGCCGCTGCCGACGCCGGCTTCCTGTTCCATGCCCCGGCGAACGTGATCGCCGAGTTCCCCCAGTTCCCCGCCCTCGCCACCTACGACCAGCTGCTGGCGGCGATCTCCGAGACGTTGGAGCAACGATGAGCTTGCCGCCCCGTTCACCGGCCGAGCTGTCGGTCCTCGAAGAGTTGCGCGGCTTGTCCGACCGGTACGCGCTGGGCGCCGATCGGCGCGACGGGGAGATGTTCGCCGCTGCGTTCCTTCCCGACGGCGTGCTCTACGTCCACCGCGCCGACCCGGACGGACCTGCCGACGGTCGCCGCCAGGGCGAGCAGCAGCTGGCCGAAGTGGCCCAGCTGCTCGGCCGCTACGACGTCACCTTCCACGTGATCGGCAATCGGGTGATCGACCTCGCCGAGGACGGCGAGTCGGCCACCGGGGCGGTCTACTGCCTGGCGCATCACATCAACCGGTCGAAGGGCACCGACTACGTGATGCACATCCGTTACGACGACGTCTATGCCCTCGATCGCCACCGCGCCTGGCGGATCGCCGAACGCCACTGCCGGGTGCTGTTCACCGAGACCCGCGCCATCGACCAGCCGGCCTGAGCTCCCGGGCCAGCGGTCGCTCGGCGCTGTCGTCAGGCGACGACGAGGATCCGGTCGCTGGCGAACGCGCCGATGCCGACGGTCCGCCCGTCGACTTCGACCGTGATCGTCCCGTCAGGAGAGGCGGCGCGCACGACGCCGGCGCGGCCGGGGGTCAACCACGACGCTTCGAGGAAATCGAGCAAGCCGGGGGTGAACTCGAGCTCCTCCGGGATGCGGGTGACGGTGAACGAGATGCCGACGGCGACGCTGCTCAACGGATGGGAATCGGGCGCGTGGTACGAGGAACCCGGGATCGGGTTGCCGTGCGGGCAGGTGGTCGGATCGCCCAACAGGCGGATCATCGCCTGTTCGACCGGCTCGCTGATCACGTGCTCCCACTTGCCGGCCTCGGTGTGGGCGTCGGCCCACGAGAGCTTGAGGACGTCGGTGAGGAACCGCTCGGCAAGGCGATGACGCCGAACGACCTGCTCGGCCAACGCCTGCCCGGCGCGGGTGAGGACGACCTGGCCCTTGCCGGCGGTCACCAGGCCGGCGCCGTCCATCCGCCGGATCATCTCCGACACGGCCGGACGGGAGACGTCGAGTCGTTCGGCGATCCGTGCCTGGATCACCTCGACATCGTCCTCGTCGAGCTCGAAGATGGCCTCGCAGTACTGCGAGAACGCCGGATTCGAGAGGGCGGCCATGGCCCGAGTCTAGGTGGTCGGACCGTCCGGCCCGGCCAGTATCGACCGAATCCCGGCGACGAACCGGTGAACGTCTGCCTCCGTCGTGACGAAGCTGGTCATCCAGCGCACCAGCGAGTTCGCCAGGTCCCAGTCCCAGAAGAACGACCACTGCTGCAGCTCGGCGATCCGATCGGCGGGAACCTCGGGAAAGACTGCGTTCGCCTGCGGCGCGTAGGGCAGGCGCACCCCCGCGATCGTCGCCGCCTGCTCGGCGAGCAAGGCGGCGGTCGAGTTGGCCTGGCGGGCATTGCGCAACCACAGATCGTCGGTCAGCAGGGCGATCAACTGGGCGGCGACGAAGCGCGCCTTGGACGGCAGCTGCCCGGCTTGCTTGCGCAGGTAGCGGGCGTTGGCGGCGAGTTCGGGGCGGAGCCAGACGACCGCCTCGCCGTACATCGCCCCGTTCTTCGTCGCACCGAAGGTGAGCACGTCGACACCGGTGTCGACGAGCATCGCACGGACGTCGGCACCGGTGGCGACGACGGCGTTGGCGATCCGGGCGCCGTCGACGTGGAGCCGCATCCCCCGGCGGTGGGCCGCGTCGGCCAGTTCCCCGATCTCGTCGACGGTGTAGACGGTGCCGTACTCGGTGACCTGACTGATCGAGACCACCGCCGGTTGGGGATGGTGCTCGCTCCCCTGCCAGCCGGCGTACTGCTCGATCGCCGCCGGGCGGAGCTTGCCGTCGTCGTGGGCGACGGGGAGCAGCGGGCAGCCGGTGATCCGCGTCGGCGCGCCGCACTCGTCGACGTAGATGTGCGCAGCGTCGGTGCACAGCACGGCTTGGAACGGCTGGAGCATCGTCGCCAACCCGACGACGTTGGCGCCCGTCCCGCCCCAACACCAGAGCACTTCGACCGGGGCGCCGAACAACTCGCGGAACATCCCCTCCGCCTCCGCCGTCCACCGGTCGTCGCCATAGGCGAGGGCGGACGGCGTGTTGGCGGCGACGATCGCCTCGAGTACCTCTGGTGACACGCCGGCGGCGTTGTCGCTGGCGAACGAGCAATCGGGGGGAAGCGGTCGATCGGTCACGAACGCTGGATCGTACGGCCGATCACCGCCAGCACCTCGTCCCCGTAGCGCTCGAGCTTCGCCGGGCCGATCCCCGAGATCGAACCGAGCGCGCGCAGGTCGGCGGGTCTGCGGCGGGCGAGCTCGTGGAGCACCTTGTCGGCGAACACCACGTACGGCGGGACCTTCGCCTCCCGTGCCTGATCGGTGCGCCAGCTCCGCAAGGCGACGAACACCGGGTCCTCCGGATCGCCGGCGGGCGCGGCTGCGCCGCCGCCGGCCCGGCCGCGCCCGCTCGAACCAGCTGCGGCGGGCGCCGGACGAGACGGGGCAGGGGCACGCCAGTCGGCTCGGCCGACGAAGCCGGCGGGGGCGGAGGTGTTCAGTTCGGGGAGGAACGGCGATGGACGAGCTGCGTCGGCGAGGACGACGACCCGTTCACGGCAGCGGGTGATCGCCACGTGGAGCACCCGCCGTTCTTCTTCCAGGTCGTCGGCGAGCCGATGCGGCAGGAGACCGGCGTTCGCCCCGTAGACGATCACCGCCGGCCACTCGCGGCCCTTGACCTTGTGCACGGTGGCGAGGGTGACCCCCGCCGGATCGGGCCGACGGCCGAGCAGCTGGCGGAGCCAGGCCTCGAACGTCTCCGGTCGGGGATGGAGATCGGCGACCTGCTCGAGCGCGTCGAGGTCGTCGAGCTGGCTCGACCCCTCACCGCGCGACCGGTCGAGCTGGGCCATCGCCTCGCCCAATCCGACCTGGTCGCGGATCAGGGCGAGCAGCTCGCGGGTCGTCCGTCCGCGCCGGGCGGCCGACGCCAGCTGGTCGAGGTCGTCGGCGATCGAACCGAGCTTGGCGGCGACCTTCTCGTCGTCGATCCGCTCCGCGGCGCCGCGCAGCGCGGCGATCGACATCCCCGGGCGGAACCATTTGACGATCCATTCGGGCAGGCCGCGCGACGGCCTGCGGTAGATCTCGACCAGGTCCTCGCGATCGAGCGAATCCGGTGAGCAGGCGAGGCGGAGGTAGGCCAGCGCAGCGCGCACCCCGAGGCGCTGGAGGACGTCGGGGCCGAGCTGGGTGGCGAGTGGCGTACCGGCTTCGGCGAGCGCGATCTGGGGCGCGAGCAGGCTGGCGTTGACCCGGGTCAGCACGGCGATCTCGTTCGCCGGGCGGCCCTCGGCGAGCCACCCGTCGACGGTTCGACGGACCTCCTCGGCGAGTTGCTGGCCGGGGAGCTCGCGCACCTCCAGTCGGTCGTCGCCGGGCGGAGCGTCGGGCCCGGGCAGGATCCGCTTCGGGACCCGCCGTTCGTTCCACGACAGCAGGCTGGCGGCGGCCTCGACGACGACCGCCGGGCAACGGTGGTTGACCTCCAGCGCGAGGTGGGTAGCGCCGGGGAACAGACGGTCGAACTCGATCAGGAATCCCGGCGACGCCCCGGCGTGGCCATAGATCACCTGGTCGTCGTCGCCGACGCCGAACACGTCGAGCTGCGGTGCGGCGAGCAGGCGAAGGAGCAGGACGTGGGCCGGGGTGAGGTCCTGGAACTCGTCGACCAGCAGCCGCCGGCAGCGGGACTGCATCCGGCGGCGGAGCTCACCGTCGGCGAGGAGCAGTTCGATCGCCGAGTAGATCTGCTCGTCGAAGTCGATCGCCCCCTCGTGCTTGAGCGCGGCGCGATAGGCGGGGAACAGGATCGCCAAGCCGGGGACGTCGTCTCGTTCGGCCTCGATCTCGGCCGGGTCGCGCAACGCCAGGCGAGCGATCCCGAGCGCTTCGAGGTAGGGCGCGATCGGATCGGTGTTCGCCCGACGGACGCGTTTGCCGGGGAGCAGCCGATCGATCATCCGGCGGAGCTCGCGCTCGTCGAGCACCCGCGGGGCGCGACCGTGGGCTTCGGCGAGGACCTCGTAGCCGAGCCCGTTGAGCGTCTGCACCCGCGGACCGAACGCGGCGGTGCGTTCGACCAGTTCGTCACGGGCGCGAACGTTGTAGGCGACGGCGAGCACCGAGGCGCGTTCGATCCCGCCCTGGTCGAGGAGGTGGCGGAGTCGTTCGGTGAGGACGCGGGTCTTGCCGGAGCCGGCCGGGGCGATGACCCTCGCCGGTCCGCCGAGGTGGGCGACGGCAGCGAGCTGATCGGCGGCGAGTTCGGCGGTCGGTGGCGACGCCGGCGTAGAGCGGGTCAGTCGCCCGAGTTCGACCGATTCGGCGTGGACGACAACCTCCGGACCGGCGGCGGCGAGGGTGCCTCGCGGTCCGCCGTCGACCCGGGCGAGCGTCCCGTCGGCGAGTCGGATGTCGCCGTCCTCGCCGGCTGCGGCGGGTTCGGCGCCGAGCCGCGCCGCCTTCGACGACCACCACCAGATCGGGGTCCCGTCGCGCGCGTCGTAGTTGTTCGCCCACAGCAGGAAGTGCAGCCGGTCGAACCAGACCTCGTGATCGGGGTCGAGCTGCCAGGGCTCGCGCACCTCACCGACCGGTTGGCGGAAGCGGGACGGGTCGACCGCGACCCGAACGACGATCGGTTCGCGTCGAGCCCAGGCGAGGTGGAGCCGTTCGACCAGTGCTCCCGGATCGTCGAGCGCCTGCTCGTCGAGCAGCACCTCCGGCGCGTCGATCCAGTCGTCGGGAACCGGGGCGTCGACGCCGATCAGCACGCCCCGCCCGAGCGCGGCGACAGCGGTTGATGAGCTCACCCGGAGGATCGTACGGCGGGGGTGAGGCAGTGACCGGCTGGCAGCTCCGGCACCCCGCTGCGATCAGTCGGATCGAGGAGCGGCGCCCGCCGACGTCAGGGGGTTCCGAGAGCGCCGACGAGGGATGCGACGCGCAGTGCCCGGCCTGCCTCGGTGCCGTGGATCCCGTCCTCCGTGCGGGTCGCCCGCTGGTCGATGTCCGAACCGGCGAGGACGTCGGCGACGAGCGACAGATTGGGATGGCCGGCGGCGATCTCGTCGAGCACGCCGGCGAACCGGGCCGAATCGGCATGGGCCTGGTCGACCGCGCACCAACACCAGGGCCCGAACGAGGGGAGCACCCAGTGGATCGCCGTCGTGCTCGGCAACGCCTCGACGGTGGCGGTGAGGCAGTCCCGCAGCTCGTCATCGGTGAATCGGAACTGGGTCAGGTCGTTCGAACCGAGCTGGATCACGACGGTCTGCGCCGGGGTCAGTGCGTACCACTCGGCGATCACCTCGCGGGCGGGTGCGAGGACGAACGGGGGGAGGTCGTCGTCGGCGTTGTCGAACGGTCGCTCGCCGCAGGTCGCCTGGGCGCGGATCCCGATCAGGGCGACGACGTTCCAGCCCGCCTCGGTGAGACGGCCGTGCAGGTCTGGCGCGGTCATCGTCGGGTCATCGAGCTCGCGCAAGGTCGAGTCGCCCAGCAGCCAGACGGTATCCGCCGCCGGCTGCGTCGTGGTCGTCGCGGCGGCGGGATCGGCGACCGTCGGTTCGGTGAGCGGCGGACGGCCCGGGAGGTCGGTCAGCGGGCCGGCGATCTGCTCGACCGGCGGGCCGATCGTGCCGGTCGAGCGGATCGGGGCATCGGACTGCGCGGCGGTG
Organism: uncultured Actinomycetes bacterium; assembly: GCA_963754705.1. Lineage (GTDB taxonomy): Bacteria > Actinomycetota > Acidimicrobiia > Acidimicrobiales > Ilumatobacteraceae > JAWKHV01. Next base: position 88,251 of record CAVWGZ010000006.1, read on the forward strand.
TCGACGGCGACGGTCGTCGACGGGGCGACCTCGGACCGAACCGGCCCCGGCGCAGCGGTCGGCGGGAGGTCGGATGCGGCGGCAGTGGTCAACGACGAGGAGGTCTCGGGCGGCCGGAGGAGCACGACGCCGGCGGTGATCACGACCATCGACGCTGCGACCCAGCCGAATCCCGTCGGGGTGCTCAACAGGCGCCGGTGACGGATCGGTTCGACGATCTGGTGCAGCGCGCCGGCGAGGAGCACGGTCGCGGCCAACCGAACGGTCAACAGGCCGGCACCGGACAGCCCGGTGCGGTACTCCGAGATCAGGGCGAACGCCGGGACGTGGACGAGGTAGAGCTCGTAGGCATGGTCGGCGACCAGCCTCGTCGGGCGACGGCGACCGAGCCGGTCGAGGACGGAGCCGGGCAGGGTCGCTGCCGCGCAGGCGAGCACGGTGAGCACGACGGTCGCCGGGATGGCAAACGTCGACACCGCCGCAGAGGGCCATTCGACCGTCAGGAACAGCACACCGAGGCCGATCAGCGACGCTCCCCCGACGACCGAGCCGCCGGTGACGGACCAGCGGCGCAGCGGCCGGGCAGCCAGCCAGATGGCGAGGGCGACGCCGGCGAGGACCTCTCCGAGGCGAGCGTCGGTGCCGAAGTAGGCGCGATCGATCCGACCGCCGGCGGCCAGTGCCGCGCCCCAACCGAGCGAGGCGAGGGCGAGTACGGCGACGATCGCACCGCCGACGCGAGGGCGACGGAGGCGACCGAGCGCGAGCAGGACCAGCGGCAGCGCGAGGTACACCTGCTCCTCGATCGCCAGCGACCAGAAGTGGGTGGTCGGGCTCGGCGAGGCGCCGTAGGCGGCGTGCTCGTCGAGCAACACCCAGTTGCGGACGGGGGCGAGCGAGGAGAGCACCTCGGCCCCACTCAGCCGGTAGCCGAACAGCGGCCAGGCGACGACGATCGCGGCGACGGTGAGCAGCGACGCCGGCAGCAGCCGACGGACCCGACGGGACCAGAACCGGGCGAGGTCGAGCGTGCCCGTCCGCGCTTGTTCCCGCCACAGCTGGGAGCCGATCAGGAACCCGGAGAGGGTGAAGAAGACGCTGACCCCGAGCAGACCACCGGTCAGCGCGGTGTCGGCGTGGTAGAGCAGGACGGCGACGACGGCCAGGGCGCGCAACAGGTCGAGCGCGCCGACTCGGTTCGCCTCGTTCCCCTCGCTCACCAGACCCCCGCTGCTCCGGTCGGCGAACCGATCCCGCACCGATCGGCGCACACGGTAGCGAGCGACCGCCTAGCGCCGCAACGAGTCGTCGACGAGGCTCAAGTCCACCACGGAAGGTGACCGTGATGTGCGAACGCCGCGACGGAGAGCAGGACCGTTGACTCCCCGATGAGCTCGGTCGCCCCGAGCACGTCACCGCTGAAGCCCCCGATCTTGCGACGGGCGAGTGCATTGACGACCAGTGCGGCGAGGGCCACCAGCGGAACGGCGACGAGCGCGCCGACGCCGAGGACGACCCCGCCGATCACCGTTCCGACGACCAGCCCGGCGGCCGTCGCCGGCCGGCGCAGGCCGGCCGAATGGTCGGCGCCGAGCCCGTCACCGGCGGCCGGGCGGCCGAACAGGAGCGTCCCGAGGATCGCGGCGCGCCCGAGGACGTGGGCGGCGACGAGGGCAGCGACTCCGACCGCCTGGCGCAGGCCGGTAAGCGCGCTCCACTGGACGAGGATCACGAGCACGAGGCTGACGACGCCGTAGGTACCGTGACGTGGATCGCGCAGGATCGCTCGGCGCTGCTCGACGTTCCAACCTCCGCCGAAGGCGTCGGCGATGTCCGCCAGGCCGTCGTGGTGGAACGCTCCGGTGATCAAGGCGGTGACGACCAGTGCGAGCGCCGCCGACGGTGCAGGCGGGAGCAGCTCCCCGGCGCCGGCGAACGCCCCTGCCCCGGCGGCGCCGACGAACAGACCGACGATCGGGAACCACGGCGTCGCTGCCGGCAGGTCGATCTCGCCGTCGACGTGCAGCGGCACGCGGGTCAGGAACGAGCCGGCGACCCGCAGGTTCCTCACCAACCGAGCTCACTCACCGAGCGCAACGGCAGGGCACGTCCGGCGACGATCAGGGCGACGTCGGCGGCTCGGGCGCAGATCGCGACGTTGACCGCCCCGAGCAGGTCGCGGTAGCGGCGGCCGAGCTCGCTCGACGGATGAACCCCCATCCCGACCTCGTTGGTCACGACCACTGCTGCCCCGGGTCGATCGGCGAGCAGGACGGCGACCCGCTCCGCCTCGGCGATCACCGTCGTCGGCGGCACCTCGGCGAGCAACAGGTTCGCCGTCCACACCGTCAGGCAGTCGACGACGAGATAGTCCTGCGCCGGGAGCGCCTCGATCGCAGCGGCGAGCCGGAGCGGTGACTCGACGGTCGACCAGCTCGCCGGTCGTTCGTCGCGATGGGCGGCGATCCGCGCCGTCATCTCCTCGTCCCCGGCCTCGGCGGTGGCGACGAAGCTGACCGCCGATCCCGATCGCTCGGCCAGCTCGACCGCGAACCGGCTCTTGCCGCTGCGCACGCCCCCGATCACCACCCGATACATCACGCCCCCCGAAATGGGGCGGCGTCGGGAGCGCCAGCGAGCAGCCGGACGCGAGCACAGCGAGCCAACCAACCTCGACGGTTCGGCCCCCGAACCGCGCCCACGTGCCACGACCCGGCGTCGGGAGCGCCAGCGAGCAGCCGGACGCGAGCACAGCGAGCCAACCAACCTCGACGGTTCGGCCCCCGAACCACGCCCACGTGCCACGACCCGGCGTCGGGAGCGCCAGCGAGCAGCCGGACGCGAGCACAGCGAGCCAACCAACCTCGACGGTTCGGCCCCCGAACCACGCCGACTTGCCACGACCCGGCGTCGGGAGCGCCAGCGAGCAGCCGGACGCGAGCACAGCGAGCCAACCAACCTCGACGGTTCGGCCCCCGAACCACGCCGACGTGCCACGACCCGGCGTCGGGAGCGCCAGCGAGCAGCCGAACGCGAGCACAGCGAGCCAACCAACCTCGACGGTTCGGCCCCCGAACCGCGCCCACGTGCCACGACCCGGCGTCGGGAGCGCCAGCGAGCAGCCGGACGCGAGCACAGCGAGCCAGCATCAGTAGTCGATGCCCTTCTTGGCGGCGATGCCGCGGTCGTAGGCGTGTTTGACGTGGCGCATCTCGGTGACGGTGTCGGCGATCTCGATCAGTTCGGCGGGCGGCGTCGCGCCCGGTGCAGATCACGTTGGTCCGCTCCGGTCGGCTGCGGATCGCCTCGAGCACCTCCTCGAGCGGGATCCATCCCCAAGTGAGGACGTAGGTGATCTCGTCGAACAGCACCAGCCGGTAGTCACCGGAGCCGAGCACGGCAGCGGCTTGCTCCCAGGCAGTGCGGGCGGTCGGCCTTGTCGGCTTCGAGGTTGGCCGAGTCCCAGGTGAAGCCCTCACCCATCGCCCACCAGTCGACGCCGAGCTGGCGGCAGATCGTCTCCTCCCCCACCTTCCACTCGTTCGATTTGAGGAACTGGACGACGGCGACCTTCCATCCCTGGGCGACGGCGCGCAGCACCACTCCGAGTGCGGCGGTCGTCTTGCCCTTGCCGTCACCGGTGTTGACCAGCACCAGCGAGGGGGCGACGCGCAGGCCGTCCGGTCGGGGGTCCTCGGTCGGTGGTTGTTCGTGGTGGTCGGTGGGGTCGGTCACGGATCGGTCTCCTCGGGGATCGCCGCCGCAGCGTACGGTCGGCGGGGAACGATGGCGATCCCGTCATCGAGACAGAGGACGCGGACGGTCGCACCGTAGAACCGGGAGAGGTGCTCTTCGGTGAGCACCTCCTGGGCGGAGCCGGCGGCTTCTTCTCGTCCGTCGACGAGCAGCAGCAGCCGATCGGGGTAGCGGCTGGCGAGGGTCAGATCGTGGATCGTCATCACCACCGCCAGGTCGCGTTCGCGGCGCAGCCGGTCGACGAGCTCGAGCACCTCTTGCTGGTGGCCGACGTCGAGCGCGGTGGTCGGCTCGTCGAGCAGCAGCACCGACGTCCGTTGGGCGATCGCACGGGCGAGCAGGACCCGCTGTCGCTCGCCGCCGGAGAGGGTGTCGACCGACCGGCGGGCGAACCCGGCGACGTCGAGCGCGTCGAGCGCCTCGCCGATCGCTTCGCTGTCGCCGGGCTGGGGTGCGCCGAGCCAGCCGCGATAGGGCGTGCGGCCGAGCGCGACGTAGTCGGCGACGGTGATCCCCTCGGGGATCACCGGGCTCTGGGCGACCACGGCGACCAGTCGGGCGCGGCTGCGGACCGAGAGCCGCTCCAGCGGTTGACCGTCGAGCTCGATCCGCCCCTCTGCCGGGAGCACACCGGCCAGGGCGCGCAGCAGCGTGCTCTTGCCGGCGCCGTTCGGACCGATCACGGCCAGCCAATCGCCGCGCTCGACGCGCAGCCCGACCCGTTCGACCACCGTCCGATCGCCGAAGCGGACGGTGACGTCCTTGGCCGCTATCGCCGGCGCGGTCATGCGCTGCTCCGGGTGCGGAGCACGAGGAGGAAGAACGGCGCGCCGATGAAGGCGGTGATCACGCCGATCGGGATCTCGGCCGGCTGCTGGACGGTGCGGGCGAGGAGATCGGTGGCGACGAGGAACGCTGCGCCGACGATCGTCGACAACGGGAGGATCCGGCGGTAGCTCCCGCCGACGAGCAGGCGCACCGTGTGCGGGACGATGATCCCGACGAAACCGATCAGCCCGCTGACGGCGACGCAGGCCGCCGTTCCCAGCGAGGCGGCGATCACGATCACCAGCCGGGTGTGACCGACATGGACGCCGAGCGTGCCCGCTTCCTCGTCACCGACGGCGAGCACGTCGAGTGAGCGACGGGCGAGGAGGAGGACGATCGTGACCACCGTCAGGTAAGGGGCGACGACGGCGACATCGCTCCAGCGCGAGGTCGTCAGCCGCCCGAGGATCCACGAGTAGACCTCGCGCAGCACGTCGTTGTTCTGCTGCTGGACGAAGGTCTGGGCGGCGGTGAGGAAGCTGGTGATCGCCACCCCGGCGAGGACCAGGCGCGTCGGTGAGGCGAGCCGCAGCCGCCCGCCGAGCAGACCGCCGAAGCTGCCCCCGCCGACGACGAGGGTCATCGCCACCGCCACCAACGACCCGGCGAAAGCGGCGATCGGCACCGGCGACGACCAGCCGCCGATGCCTCCGCCGGTGACGTCGGAGCGGGCGACGATCGCCGCAGTCGCTCCCAGCCCGGCGCCGGCGGCAGCTCCGAGCAGGTACGGGTCGGCGAGCGGGTTGCGGAACACCCCCTGGTACGACGCGCCGGCGAGCGAGAGCATCGCTCCGACGAGCATCCCGAGCACGACTCGCGGGGCACGGAACTCCCACACGATTCCGGCGTGCTGCTTGCTCAACCCGCTGTCGATGTCGACGAACGGGAGGTGGTCGAGCAGCTCGCGCAGCACCCCGCCGAGCGGGATCCGCACCGGGCCGATCGACAACCCGGCGCCGACGGCGAGCACGAGGGCGACCAGTGCCAGGGGCGTCGCCCATCGCTGCAGCGGTGTCGCCACCGGTGCAGCGGCGGCGAGCGCCCCGGGCGTGGTCATCGGCCGATCTCCGTCAGCCGACCGGGACGGCGGCGACCGCCGCTGCGACGGCCTCGAGCAGGTCGACGATCCGCGGTCCCCAGCGTGAGGCGACGTCGTCGTCGAGTTCGACGATCGCCCCGTCGGCGACTGCCGCGATCACGTCCCAGCCGGGCCGGGCGGCGACCGTCGCCGCGTCCTGGGCACAGCACTTCGTGTCGGCGAGGAAGATCAGATCGGGGTCGGCGTCGACGATGTACTCGGCCGAGAGCTGCGGGTAGCCGCCGCTGCTCCCGTCGTCGGCCGCGTCGGCGATGTTGACCAGCCCGAGCATCGCGTACACGTTGCCGATGAAGGTCGACGAGGTGACGCTGAAGTAGGTCGAGTCGAGCTCGTGGTAGTAGGTCAGCGGCTCGGCCGGAACCTCGACCGTCGCCAGCGCAGCGTCGATCCTGGTCTGCATCTCGGCGACCACCGCGGCCGCGTCGGCAACGTGTCCGGTCGCGGCGCCGAGCTGCTCGATCTGGGTGAACGAGTCGTCGATCGTCGTCGCCGCGGCGAGCTGCAGGACCGGGATGTCGAGGTCGCCGAGCGCAGCGACGACGCCGCCGATGTCGTCGGACAGCACGACCAGATCCGGGCCGAACCCGGCGATCGCTTCCACGTTCGGCTCGAACGCGGAGAGGTCGGTGATCGGGGCATCTTCGGGATAGGTCGAGTAGCTGTCGACGGCGACGACCTGGTCGCCGGCACCGACGGCGAACAACATCTCCGTCGCCGTCGGCGAGATCGAGACGATCGTGGTCGGCTCGGCCTCGATCGTGACCGGGCCGTTGGTCGCCTCGATCGTGATCGGGAACGTGGTTGCGTCCTCCGGGGCGGCCGTGCTGTCGCTCGCCGCTGCGGCGGTCGTCTCGGCGGTCGAGCTGTCGGTCTCGGTGTCGTCGCCGCAGGCGGCGGCGAACACGCCGATCGCCAGCAGCAGCGCCGCGGTTCGGGTGGTTCTCATCGGTGGTCCCTCCTGTCGCTCGAGGGATCTCTTCGACGAGCGGCAGGACGCCGAGCGCAAAGCCCTTCCTCGAGGGTCTGTCTTCGCACCGCGCACAAGGCGACCTGGCTCGGCCCTCGAAGGGGCCATCACAGTTGCGGGACAGCGCCGGGATCTCACCGGCTTCGCTTGCGTGCGGCGGCGGAAGACTATCCGCTCGGACCGCCGATCGCCTCGGGCCGTGCCTGCGCCCTGGCTCAGCCGGAGCAGATCACCGCGGGCGACGACCGGCCCCGGAGGCGGTCTTCACCGCCAGCCGCTTGATCGCCCGTTCGCGGGTCAGTTCGAGCACGTTGATCAGCAGGTCGCGGACGTTCGTGCGGTACCGGGCGTCGGTGGCGACGAGCGGGACCTCGGCCGAGATCGACAGCGCTTGGCGGATCTCGGCCAGCTCGTGTGCCTGCTCACCGTTGAAACAGTTGACGGCGACGACGAACGGGACGTCGCGGTGCTCGAAGAAGTCGAGGGCGGCGAACGAGTCGGAGATCCGCCGGCTGTCGACGAGGACCACGGCACCGAGCGCGCCCTTGGTCAACTCCTCCCACATGAACCCGAACCGCTCCTGGCCGGGGGTGCCGAACAGGTAGAGCACGACCGTGTCGGAGATCGTGATCCGACCGAAGTCCATCGCCACCGTCGTCGTCGTCTTGTCCGGGAGGTGACTGAGGTCGTCGACCCCGGCCGAGACGTTGGTCATCGCCGCCTCGGTGGTCAGCGGCGTGATCTCCGAGACGGAACCGACGAGCGTGGTCTTGCCGACGCCGAAGCCGCCGGCGATGACGACCTTCACCGGGATGATCCGCCTGCCACCTTCGGCCTGGGGAGGAGCAGGGGTTTGGAGGGTGGACATCCTCAGGACCTCTTTCCGCACGACGGGTCTGGGGGGTTACAGCTGGCGCAGGCCATCGATCACCGTATCGATCAGGGCGATGTCCTCGAGGACATCGTCGGGTGGGGTGAACACCTCGAGCACACCGAATGCGGCGAGGTCGCCGGCGAGCACTTTGGCGACGGCGATCGGCAGGTGGAGCTTGGCCGAGATCTCGACGATCGACTGCGGTTCGGCGCAGAGCGCGACGAGCGCCTGCTGCTCGAAGCGGAGCGACTGGATGTACGGCGACGGCATCGGGGCGACGGCGACGACCGTCTCGTAGGTGACGACGTCGTTGAAACTGCGCGTCCGGCCGCCGGTGAGGTAGTACGGGCGGACCCCGACCTCGTCGTGTAACGCCGGGTCGTCCTCGACGTACTCCGGGGCGCGCTCGAGGTACGGCCGGGAGATCAGACCGGTGTCGTCGGGCGGGTTCGCCGGCGCTCCGGTCGGCACGCCCAGCGGCCCGGCCGCCGGGTCGGACGCGTCCCTGTCGGGCACCGCTGCCTGCGGCGCGGCAGATGCGTCGATCACCGGTGGCTCGACCTCACACCGTCTGCTTCAGCTCGGCCCGCAGCGCCGGCGTCAGCCGGCTGCGGGCCTGCTCGACGAGCAGCGCGATCTCGTAGCCGATCTGGCCCATGTCGGCTGCGGTGCGATCGGCGATCACGCCGAGCGCCGAGCCGTCACCGATCGCGGTGACGAAGAAGAACGACGTGTGCAGCTCGACGATCACCTGGTGGGCGGTGTGCTGGTCGAGCAGCCAGGCGGTGCCGTCGGCGAGGCTGCGCAGCCCCGAGACGATCGCCGCCAGTCGCTCGGCGGTCGCCCGGTCGAGGCGGGAGGAGAAGGCCATCACCAGGCCGTCGGCCGAGACGCACAGGGCGTACTCGACGCCGGGTGTGTCGTTGGCGAAGCGGGTCAGCAACCAGTTGAAGTCCCGCACCTGGGCGTTGAGCTGACTCATCGGTCGTTCTCCTCGTCACGCCGGGGAGGCGTGGTCGGGCGCTTCTGGAAGCCGTACTGGAAGCTGGACAGAGCATCGGCGTATCGATTCCGCCGAGCGGTCGACCGTCGGCGGCGGAGGCATGTCACCGGGCCCGCTCTCGAACAGGTGTGCACCTGGCACCCGCTGCACGAGGCCCGACGCGGTCGTCGGCGCCTCGGCCTCGGCGGTCGCCACCGGCTCCGGCTCCTTGGCCGGTTGCGGAGCGGGCTGCGGAGCGGGTCGGGCAGCGGGTTGGCGGACCGGTGGTGCCGCAGGAGGGGTGAACGCCGGCGCCGGAGGCGGCGGGACGGCGCTCGTCGGCGGCGGCGGGACCGGAGAGGGCCGGGGCATCGACGGCGGAGCAGGGACGGTCCCGCCGGGTGCGCCGGCGCTCGCCGGCGGCGCCGGAGGGATCACCGGTGCGGCCGCTGCGACGTGCGGCGCAGGCATCTGCGGGGCTGCCGGAGCGGGCGCAGCCGGGGCGAGCGGCTGCGCAGGAGCGACGGCCGTCGGGGCAGGGGCCGGGCCGGGGGCGGGAGCGGGAGCGGGGCGCGCACCGTGCTCGTCGCCGCCGCCACAGCCGCCAGCGCAGCGGCGACGGGGTCGGCGGCGGTCGCAGCCGACGGCGTCGCAGTGCCGTTCGACTGACCCGGGCGACGCTGTTCGAGCCCGTCGGCCGACTGCGCGGTCGAGGACGGTTCGGCCGCCGGCACCTGGAGCAGCTCGAACGGCACCCGCACCTGAGCAGTGACGCCTTCGAACGGGGACTCGGCGAGGCGGACGTGGATCCCGCTGCGAGCGGCGAGGCGGCCGACGACGGCCAACCCGAGGACCATCGTCGAGCGCTCCTCGACCCGTCCGATCGAGGCCAGCTCGGCGTTGGCCTTCTCCAGATCGGGTGGGGTCATCCCCATCCCGGAGTCGATCACCGAGAGCAGGTAGCCCTTCTCCGTCAGCTTGCCGACGATCGACACCTGCGCAGTCGGCGGCGAGAAGCGGGTGGCGTTGTCGAGCAGCTCGGCGAGCAGGTGGGTGAGGTCGGACACGATGCTGCCGCGGATCCAGGTCGGCTCGATCTGGTTGAGCTCGACCCGGTCGTATGCCTCGATCTCCGACAGTGCGGCGCGGATCACCTCCGTCACCTCGATCGGTCGCGGCCAGGTGCGCGGCGGGTCGGAACCGGCGAGGACGAGCAGGCTCTCGGCGTTGCGCCGCATCCGGGTGGCGAGATGGTCGAGCTTGAACAGGTTGTCGAGCGTCTCCGGATCGCGCTCGTCCTCTTCCAGCTTGGAGATGAACGACAGCGTCCGGTTGAGCAGGCTCTGGTTGCGCCGGGCGAGATTGGCGAGCATCGTCGAGACGTTCTTGCGGGTGATCGCCTGCTCGGTCGCCAGCTGGACCGCAGTCGACTGCATCTGGGTCATCGCTGCCGCCAGCGAGGCGAGCTCGCCACCGGTACCGGCCTCGATCGGCGCCAGCGCGATCGGCGTTTCGCCCTCGGTGTGGGCGGCGGCGACGACGCCGGGGAGGGCGATCTCGGCGTCGCGGGCGGCAGCGGTCAGCCTCCGCACCGGACGGACGATCGAACGGGCGATCAGCACCGAGACGACGACGATCAGCACGACGATCGCCGCCAGGGCGGCGATCAGCTGGAGGGTGCGGTCGCGGACCAGGTCGTCGGCATAGCTCTCGAAGAACTCGACCCGCCCGCCGGCGAGCTCGGCGACGCGCTCGACCGAGGCGCGATGGTCTCGGTACGCAGAGCCGACCGGCCCGTCGAGGGCTGCCCGAGCGGCCTCGCCGTCGCCGGCGCCGAGGGCGGGGATGAACTGGGTGTCGAGCGCGTCGAAGAACTGCAGCGCGTAGCTGTAGGAGGCGACCAGCAGTTCGGTCTTCGCCTCGTCGGACTCGTCGCGGAGCTGCTCCTCCCAATAGGCGTGGCGCTGCTCGTAGGCAGCCTGCTGTTCGCCGAGCAGGGCGACGCCGGTCTCCACCGCCGCCGGATCGGTCTCGTCGACGAGTTCGAGGGCGAGGGCGTAGCTCTCGATCAGGTACTGACCCGGCGAGGAGACATCGGCCCCGAGATCCTTGGCGAGGACGATGTTGTCGTACGACCTGCTGCCGATCCGGGAGCTGTACAGCGTTCGATAGCCGAGTGCGGCGATCGCCCCGAGGGCGAGCAACGGGACGAGCACGACGATTGCGAGGCGGGTCCGGATCTTCAGCTTGGTGAACACGACTCGTCCTTCCGCGCTGGGCGACGCGTGAAGTATCGGCCACTCAGAGAGAGGTTGGCGCCCAGATCCTGACGAAATGGGCCGTGGTACCCAAACCGCCAACTGTCATCGGCAGCGGACAGTTGCAGCCGCTCCGATGCTGCCGCAGAGCCACCACGCTCGGCAAGCATCATGACCCGTCGCAGAGCACCGTAGCCTCGCACGTCATGCCCGGTGCGTACCTCCACCCGTTCGCCAAACCGTCTCGCGAGCAGTTCATCTCGATCGTCCGCGGCGAGGGTGCACTCGTCTGGGATTCCGACGGCGCGAGCTCGTCGACGGGATGGCCTCGCTGTGGTACTGCGCCGCCGGCCACGGCCGGGTGGAGATCGCCGAGGCGATCGGTCGCCAGGCGCGCACGCTCGCCGCCTACTCGACCTTCGACCCGTTCACCAACGAGCCCGCCGACGAGCTCGCCGAGCGGCTGGTGGCGATCGGACCGATCCCCGAGGCGCGGGTGTTCTTCACCGACTCGGGCTCGGAGTCGATCGACACGGCGATGAAGCTCGCCCGGGTCGCCCAGTTGCTCGCCGGTCACCCCGAGCGCCAGCTGATCATCTCCCGTGAGCGTGGCTACCACGGGGTCAACTACGGCGGCACCTCTGCTCAGGGGATCGCCCCGAACAAGCAGGGGTACGGGACGCTCCTCGCCGACGTGGTCCAGGTACCGAGCGACGACCTCGAGGCGCTATCGGTCGTGATGGCCGAACATGCCGGGAGGATCGCGGCGGTGATCACCGAGCCGGTGCAGGGCGCGGGCGGGGTGTTCCCGCCGACACCCGGGTACCTCGCCGGGCTCCGCAGATTGTGCGACCAGCACGGCGCATTCCTGGTCTTCGACGAGGTGATCACCGGCTTCGGTCGCCTCGGGTCGTGGTTCGCCGCCCACCACTACGGCGTCCGGCCGGACCTGGTGACCTTCGCCAAGGCGGTCACCTCCGGCTACCAGCCGCTCGGCGGGGTGTTCGTCGGGCCGGCGGTGCGCGGTCCGCTGGAGGGCGACGAGTCGTTCTTCCTCCGCCACGGCTACACCTACTCCGGCCATCCGACCGCCTGCGCAGCGGCGTTGGCCAACCTCGAGCTGTTCGAGACCGAGGGGCTGGTCGACCGGGCGGCGGTGCTCGGCGTCCGCCTCGGCGAGGGTCTGTCGTCGCTGGCGGCGGACGGGCTGGTCGCCTCCGCTCGCGGCGAGGGAGCGGTGTGGGCGGTCGCCCAGCACCCCGGGACCGATCCGATCGTGGTCCGCGACCGGATGCTCGAGCTCGGCGTGATCACCCGCGCGAGTGGGCGTCGACACCAACACCTTCTGCCCGCCGCTGGTCGCCAGCGAGGCGCAGATCGACCGGATCGTCGACACCCTCGCCACCGCCGTCCGCTCCTGACCCCCGCCCACCCGACCGACCTCCCGCCCAGCGAAGTTTGGAGGTTGTTGCAGCGCTGCGCTGCAACAACCACCTCGGTTCGCGGTCGCCGGCGCGGTCAGCGGGCGGCGGACCAGGCGGCGACGATCGCTCGACTGCCGGCGGCGAGGAGGGTGACCAGTTCGTCGTCGCGGTCTGCGGGCTGATGGTCGTCGAGCCAGGCGCAGATGCCTTCGTAGAAGTAGGCGGCGACCGCCTGCGAGGCCCACCCGCGGCTGGACACGGGGATGCCGGCGAGACCGAGCAGCGCTGAGCTGTACTGCTGTACCCCGGAGCGGAACTGGGCGCCGATCTCGGTGAACGCCGGCTCGTGGGCGGCGTGGCGCCAGAGCAGCCGGAACCCGTCGGGTTGGCGGCGGGCGACGTCGACGAGCAAGCGGGCGACCCCCTGGCGCAGCAGGCGCTGTTCGGTCCCGGCGCGCCGAAGGCGTCGTCGAGGTCCTCGATCACCTTGATCAGCACCGCCCGGTACAGCTCCTCCTTGGTCTCGAAGATCCGGTACACGATCAACCGGGTCACGCCGGCGGCGCGGGCGACGTCCTCCATCGAGGTCCCGTCGAACCCGCCGCGAGGAACGCAGCAGCGGCGGCGCTCGATCAGCTGGGCCGCGATCGCTCGGCGCGCGCGGCAGCCGGCGTGCGAACGGCCAGCTGTGCGGACTGCGCTCATTGACATATGTATACAGCCAGTGTTTACATCGTGATCCATGAAGTTCGGGATCTTCTACGAGCACCAGATGGGCCGACCGTGGGACGACGGCACCGAGCACCGGCTGATCCAGGACGCACTCGACACAGGTCGAGTTCGCCGACCGTCTCGGGCATCCAGTACGTGTGGGAGGTCGAGCACCACTTCCTCGAGGAGTACAGCCACTCCTCGGCACCGGAGGTGTTCCTCGCCGCCGTGCAGCCAGCGCACGACGAACATCCGCCTCGGCCACGGCATCGTCCTCACCGCCCGCAGTTCAACCATCCGGCGCGCACCGCCGAGCGGGTCGCGATGCTCGACCTCGTCTCGAGCGGCCGGGTCGAGTTCGGCAGCGGCGAGTCGTCCAGCGAGGCCGAGCTCGCCGGCTTCGGGATCGATCCGATGCGCAAGCGCGACGCCTGGCTGGAGGGGCTGGAGGCGGCCGTGCGGTGCATGGTCGAGAGCCCGTTCACCGGCGTCGACGGCAAGTTCGTCCGATGCCGCCGCGCAACGTCGTCCCCAAGCCGCGTGCAGAAACCGCACCCGCCGCTGTGGGTCGCGTGCTAGCCGGCGCGACACGATCCTGCTGGCCGCGCGAGAAGGGCATCGGCGCGCTCGACGCTTCGCGTTCATCGATCCCGAGGAAGCGCGTCAACTGGGTCGCCGAGTACGAGCGGACGCTTCGCCGAGCGGTGCGTGCCCGGTCGGCTTCGCGGTCAACCCGCAGGTCGCCTGCGTCACGCCCGATGATGCTCCACCACGACGAGGACGAGGCGATCCGCCGCGGCGCCGAGGGAGCGAACTTCTTCGGCTACTCGCTCGGTCACTTCTACGTGTTCGGCGAGCACCGACCGGCGGTGACCGACGTGTGGGAGGAGTACGTCGAGCGCCGGGCGGCCCAGGGGTACGACCCCGAGTGCGTCGCCGCAGGCGCTGCGAGAGCGAGCGCGCTCGGCGCCAAGAGCGCCGCCGGCGACACCACCGGGTTGCGCGGCAGCGGTCGGCACCCCCGATCAGGTGCGCGAGTACCTCCGCCGCTACGAGGAGGCCGGGGTCGACCAGGTGATCTTCGTGCTCCAGGCCGGGCGCAACCGCCACGAGCACATCATGGAGTCGATCGAGACTGCTTCGGCCGGGAGATCCTGCCCGAGTTCGCCGAACGCGACGAGGCGCCGCCTGCGCGGCGAAGGCCGCCCGGCTCGCGCCGGTGATCGAAGCGGCGATGGCCCGCAAGCCGAGGGTACGAGAGCCGACCGACCTGGGCGACTACTCGTTCCCGGCGCTCCCCAAGCAGTGGGCGGAGGCGACCGGCAACGACGAACGTCGAAGGCCTGGATCAACCGGTTCGCCGACGACCGCGCCGCCGGGCAAGACCGCGATCGAGCCCGGGCTGCCGATCGGATGACCACGACCATGAGGGTCGGTCGACGAGCGCAGCAGTCCTGTTCAATCCGTTCGATCCGGCGTTCCGCGCCGATCCGTATCCGTTCTACGACCGGCTCCGCCGGACCGACCCGGTCCACCTCACGCCGTTCGGCTGGTCGTGCTGTCCCGCTACGACGACGTGCCAGCACCCTGCGTGCGCAACGAGTTCTCCCGCGACGTCGAGAGCACGGCACCGCCCCGGCGACCCGGTCCGGGTCGCGATGCGCGAGCGCCGTCGGCGAGCGCGTGGCCGAGGGGCGGGCGGCGAAGACGATCCTCAACCTCGACCCTCCCGATCACACCCGGTTGCGTCGATTGGTCAGCCAGGCGTTCACGCCCGACGGCGATCGAGCGGCTGCGGCCGACGCATCGAGCAGTGCGTCGATGCCGTGCTCGACGGCGCCGCCGAGCGGGGTTCGATGGAGCTGGTCGACGAGCTCGCCTTCCCGGTGCCGTTCCAGGTGATCTGCGAGCTGCTCGACCTGCCGACCGACGCGAGCCGACGAGCTGCGCGACGTGGTCGCAGGCGCTCACCGCGTCGCTCGAGCCGACCGCCGACGAGCAGGCCTCGACGCCGCCGAGGCGGCGAGCGTGCAGATCGACCGAGTACCTCCCGCGAGTCATCGAGGATCGCCGCACGCACCTGGGCGACGACCTGCTGTCGGCGCTGCTCGTGGCCGAGGAGGCCGGCGACCGGCTGATCGACGCCGGAGCTGGTCGTCGTTCGTCATCCTGCTGTACGTCGCCGGCCACGAGACCACGGTCAACCTGATCGGCAACGGCATGCTCGCCCTGCTGCGCCATCCCGACGAACTGCGGCCGCTGGCGCGACGACCCCTCGCTCGACGCCACGGGCGATCGACGAGCTGCTGCGCTACGACGGCCCGGTGCAGCAGACCGTCCGCGTGCCCGATCGACACCGTCCGCTACGGCGAGTCGAGGTGCCGGCCGGCACGACGGTGATGACGCGTGCTGGGCGCGGCCAACCACGATCCGGCGGTGTTCGACGATCCGCACGAGCTGCGGCTCGACCGCCCCAACGCCAATCGCCACCTCGCGTTCGCCGGCGGGGTGCACTACTGCCTCGGGCGCGTCGCTGGCCCGGCTCGAGGCAGAGGTGGCGATCGGCGCGCTGATCCGCCGGTTCCCCGACGATGCGAGCTCGCCGGCGACCCCGGCCTGGCGCGACCGGCTGACGATCCGCGGCGTCAGCCACCTCCCCCTCACCCTCGGTTGAGTGCGTCGGCATCGTCCCTGCTCAGGGCGCTGCCGAAACGATGACACACCCCTTGGCGATGATGTCCACATGAGCATCAACGACCTCACCGCCACCGCCACCGAGCAGCTCCAGCTGATCGCCGTTCCCTCGGTTCGCCGGTCCGCCGGCCGTCCCCGCACCCGCCGCTTGCCGGCCAAGTTGCGCCTCGACGAGCAGACCCGCCAGATCGGTCTCGCCGGCGTCGCCGAGGCTCGCGCCCTGCTCGAAGCCCAGGCCCGCCGCCGAGCTGACCTCGAACAACGACCGGAGTCCTCGCTCGCCCGGCGGGCGGCGTGAGGTCCGAACGTCACGGCCGCTGCGGTCGGTCACGCCCGCCTCCGGACGTGCCGACCCGGTGATCAGCGGTCAGCCGGCGCTGGGCGCCAACGCCCGGATCGCCTCGGCCTGGTCGAGCTCGGGGTCGAACGGAAGGATCGCCAACGAGGTCGTCGTCACCCCGTTGTCGAAGTACCGCTGGATCGTCGCCCGGCACTCCGCCGGGGAGCCATGGACGACGAGTTCGTCGACGAGTTCGTCAGGGATCGCCGCCAGGGCCGCCTTGCGGTCGCCCGACTTCCACGCATCCCACATCGGCTGCAGCAGCGGGCCCCGCCCGAGCCACTCGTGGAACGAGGCGTACACCGGAACGTTGAGGTAGCTGGCGATGGCGAACTTGGCTGCGGTGCGGACGACCTCGGCGTTCTCGCTCGGACAGACGAAGATCCGAGCGACGATCTCCTTGCCCTCGCCCTCGGCATTGACCACCGCGGCGACCTTGGCGACATCCGTCGGCGACAGCCAGTTGATGATCGCTCCGTCACCCTCCCGGCCGGCGAGGCGGAGCATTCCCTCGCGCAGCGCGGCGACGAGGATCGGCGGCTTGATCTCCGGGCGGACCCCGAGCCGGAAACCGTTGACCTCGAACGTGTCGTAGGTCTTGACCACCTTCTCCCCCGACAGCGCGTCGCGCAGGAACCGGACGACATCGCGGACCTTCTTGTACGGCTCGGCGAACTCGAGCCCGTTCCACCGTTCGACGATCACGTTGCTCGACGACCCGATCCCGATCGCGAACCTCCCCGGAGCGGCGTCGGCGAGCGAGGCGACGCACTGCGCCATGCACGCCGGTGAGCGGGTGTAGGCGGGGATGATCGCAGTGCCGAGCCGCAGTCGTGGTTCCCAGGCTGCGGCCAAGGCGAGCGGGGTGAAGCCGTCGGCACCATCCGATTCCGCAGACCAGACGTCGGTGTAGCCGAGATCGGCGAGCTCGATGTACTTGTCGCGCTGGGCGTGGAGGTGTCCCGCGAGCGGGATCGTCATCCCCGGACGGATCGGAACGGTCATCAGCTTCCCCTTCGTTCGGCGGCCTGATCCTGGCTTCGCCAGAACCGGATGATGCAGCTCTGGCTGGCGGTGGCGAGCAGCGTGCCGTCCTCGGCGAACATGTGGACCATCCCATGGCCGAAGCCGTGATGGGCAGCCTGGACCTGGATGTCGAGCAACACCCACTCCGTCGGCACCAGCCGGGCGACCCGCAAGGTGTTGTCGAGCGAGTTGCCGCCACCTTGGATCCCCAGCGCCTGGCCGACGCCCATCGGGACGAAGTCGCCGAGCACCGCCAACGCGGTTGCGTCGACGCCTTCGATCACTTCCGGGATCTTCGCCCACATCAGGGTCCGCCCATCGCCGAGGGTCCCGTCGAGCTCCTCGATCCGCCGTCCCTTGGCGAACCGCTCCTCGATCCGCGAACCGATCGTGTCGCCGGCGTCGATCCGGTGCTCACGCGGCAGGCAGCGGTCGGGCGGCGGGACGTCCGGCATCGCCTGCCACTGGCCGTCGTGGGGGAACGGGCGGTCGCCGAGGGCTGCGTTGACCGTCAGGATCTCGCGGTTACCGACGTGGCAGATCACCCGACCCTGGGTGATCTGGTGACCGGCGACGGAGATCGTCACGTCGACGTCCATCACCTCCCCTGATCGGGCGAAGTTGAGGTACTGGCTCGTCGCCCAGACCACCTGCCTGCCGGAGGTCTGCTCCAACGCCGAGATCGCCGCTCCGAGCCCGCACCCGCCGAACAGGAAGTTCCCGTGGGTGCACAACCGAGTGGTGATCTCCATCGACCATCGGTACGGGTTGTGGCTCGGCAGCAACCCGAGGAAGGCGCGGGAATCGATTCGACGCCGACTCTAGGTCGATGCCCGTGCCGTCCTCGGAAGTACGTTCCGTCGGATGACGGAGCAACGTGGTCGACTCGACGGCAAGGTGGCGCTGATCACCGGCGCGGCGCGTGGGCAGGGTCGGGCCCATGCCCTTCGCCTGGCCAACGACGGGGCGAACATCGTCGCCGTCGATGTCTGCGCTCCGGTGCTCGACGGCGTCGGCTACCAGCCGGCGACGCCCGAGGACCTCGCCGACACCGCCCGCCAGGTCGAGGCGACCGGCCGCAGCGTGATCGCTCGGCAGGCCGACGTCCGCCAACAGGACGCGCTCGACGCGGCGGTGACCGAGGCGCTCGATCGATTCGGACGGATCGACATCGTCGTCGCCAACGCCGGCGTTGCCCAGTACGTGCGGTCGTGGGAGCTCTCCGAGGACGACTTCCGGACGATGATCGACGTCAATCTGATCGGTGCCTGGCGCACCGCCAAGGCGGCGATCCCGGCGATGATCGCCGCCGAGAACGGCGGGTCGATCGTGTTCATCTCCTCTACTGCCGGGCTGCGCGGAATTCCGATGCTGTCGCACTACAGCGCCGCCAAACACGGCCTGGTCGGCCTGATGCGCACGCTCGCCCAGGAGCTCGGGCCGTACATGATCCGGGTCAACACGGTGCACCCGGGTGCGATCGAGACGGTGATGGGTCTCGACCCCGACGTCCCCGAACGAGTCGTCCCCGACCCGCTGTACGGCCAGTACTACCGCACCTCCAAACCGATGCCGATCGGGCTGCTCGCCCCGGAGGACATCTCGGCTGCGGTCGCCTGGCTCGTCTCCGACGAGGCCCGCTACGTCACCGGGATCGCCGTGCCGGTCGACGGCGGCTCGTCCGTCCGCTGAGCCGGGGCAGGTTCCGAACCGGTGCGATCGCCGAGCCACCCGACGGCGGTGGTCCGGGTGCGAGCGCTGCAGCCGAACCGCAGAATGTCAGCGGCGGCCGACGACGGATAGGTTCGCCGCCATGACCGATCCGCCGTGGGAGGGCGACGCCTGCTCGCTGGTCGAGGCGTTCCGCCGTGGCGAGCGCACGCCGGCCGAGGAGCTCGCCGCCGTCTACAGCGCGATCGACGCCGGCGAGCTCAATGCCTGGAGCCATCTCGACCACGAACGGGCCGAGTCCGCAGCCCGGTCCGCCGATATCGGGTTGCCGTTCGGCGGGGTGCCGATCGGTGTCAAAGAGCTCGACAACGTCGAGGGTTGGCCGGCCAACCACGCCTGCGCCGCGCTCGCCGAGCAGCGGGCGACGTTCACCTCGGTGATGGTCGAGCGGATCACCACCCTCGGCGGCGCCGTACTCGCCGGCCAGACGACGGCGAGCGAGTTCGGCGGGGTGAACCTCACCCGCACCGTGCTCCACGGCGTCACCCGCAATCCGTGGGATCCGGCGGCGACGCCGGGCGGCTCCTCCGGGGGCAGCGCCGCTGCGGTCGCCGGCGGGCAGGTGACGATCGCGACCGGCGGCGACGGTGGAGGTTCGATCCGGATCCCGGCAGGGTTCTGTGGGTTGTTCGGGTTGAAAGCGACGTTCGGGCGGATCCCGCTCGCGCCTCGCTCGGAGATCGGTAACTACACCGTCACCGTCGGCTGCCTGGCGCGCAGCGTGCGCGACACCGCTCGCTGGTTCGATGTGTGCAACGGCCACGATCCACGCGACCCGTTCAGCCTCGAGCGCACGTCCGGCTGGGAATCGGGCCTCGGCACGCTGCGCAGTGCGCTCGCCGGACGGCGCGTCCTGTTCGCCGCCGACTGGGGTGGGGCGGTGATCTCGCCGGTGATGTGGGAGCAGCTCGAGGCTGCCGGCAGCGAGCTCGTCCTCGAGGCGGGGATGATCCGCGTCGACGACGTCGACCACCGCCTGCCACGGATGGGCGGAGCCTGGTCGATCAGCGGCATGCTGGCGATCCGCGCCCAGCTCGGCGATCGTTGGCCGGACTGCGCCGATCAGCTCACCCCCGAGATCCGTGCCGGCATCCGCCAGACCGAGGGGCTCTACGGCGCCGAGGCCCGGGCACGGATCGAAGCCCGGCGGATGGAGCTCAACGAGGCGATGGCGCGGATCTTCGATCCGCTCGACGGCGTCGACTTCGTGATCACCGCCGCCAATCCGGACATCGCCTTTGCTGCCGAGGGCCCGCTGCCGGACACCTTCGGCGGGGTCGAGGGAGGCGCCGGTAACAACGGGCGGTTGACGTTCCCGGCGAATCTCCACGGCTGCCCGGCAGTGTCGATCCCCGCCGGGTCGATCGACGGATTGCCGATCGGGCTCCAGATCATCGGACGCCACTTCAGCGAGCAACTCCTGCTCGAGCTCGGCGCGCTCGTCGAGCGGGTGCGCCCGTGGCCGCTCGTCGCCCCCCGCGCGGCGAGGTGACCGAGCGCGAGATCGAGGCGCCGCCGCGCGCCTCACTGCTGCTCGCCGGGGGCCTGTTCCTCGCCGCGTCGGTCGCCGCATTCGAGGCGACGGCGGTGATCACCGCGCTGCCGACGATCGTCGACGAGCTCGACGGCTCCAGCCTGTACGGGGCGACGCTCGCCGCCCACATGCTCGCCAACCTGGTGGCGATCACCTGGGCAGGTGAGGCGGCCGACCGGCACGGGCCGGCCCGTCCGTTCACCCGCTGCGCAGTGTCGTTCGTCGTCGGCCTGCTCGTCGCCGGGATCGCCGATTCGATGCCGCTGGTCGTCGTCGGCCGCGTCCTGCAGGGATTCGGCGTCGGCGGCTTCCAGGCGCTCGCCTACGTCGGCGTCCGGCGAGGGTTTGCCGAAGAACACCGGCCGAGGCTGTTCGCCGTCCTCTCCGCCGCATGGGTGCTCCCGAGCCTGATCGCCCCGTTCGTCGCCGGTTGGATCACCGACACCTTCGGCTGGCGGTGGGTGTTCCTCGGCATCGCCCCGCTGGCCACGGTGGCAGCGGCGATCTCCGTCCGTCAGCTGCGCACCCTCGGAGCCACCCCCCACCCCCCGCCGGCGGGAACGCCGAGCAGGGTCCGGATCGCCCTCCGGCTGACCGTCGGCGCAGCGCTGATCGTCGCCGGCCTGCCGGCCGATCACCCATTGCTGGTCCTCGGCTTGGTCGTTCCGGGCGTGTTGATCGCCGCCGGTCCGCTGCGCCGGTTGCTTCCCACCGGCTGGCAGCGGCTCGCCGTCGGCGTTCCGGCGGTGGTCGTCTGCCGGATCTGCGCGACGTTCGCCTTCCTCGGGATCGACGCCTTCGTCCCGCTCACCGCCGACCGGGTCCACGATGCCGACCCGACGATCCAGGGAGCGGTGATCATCGGTGCTGCGCTGACCTGGACGGTCGGTCAGGCGATCGCCGCCCGGTATGGCGGGCGGGTCGCCCCGCGGACGTTGATCGCGCTCGGGTTCGTCCTCCTCGCCGCCGGGGCACTGCTGGTCACCCCCGTGCTGAGCGCCTCGACCCCGCTGTGGGCGACCTTCCTCGCCTGGACGGTCGGCGGCCTGGGAATGGGCCTGCTGTTCAACCCGACGGCCGTGTTCGCGATGGGATCGTCGTCGGAGCGCGACGCCGGCCTGGTCTCGAGCCAGCTGAACACTGCCGATGCGATCGGATTCGCCAGCGTCTCGACGATCGGTGGAGCATTCGTCGCCGCCTCCGAGCGCGGTTCGATCGCGTTCACCACCGCGATCGGGACGACGTTCGGCATCGCCGTCTCGATGACCGTCGTCGGCCTCGTCGCCAGCCGCCGGGTGCACTGAGCACCTGAGCCGCCGCTCACGGAGGTGCTCGCTCCCGGCAGCGCTTGGACCCGATCGAGCACAGGGGCGAACAGGTCGCCGAACTCCTCGACCCGGGCGAGCACGTCGGCCGCCTCGAACCGCAGTTCGGCGTCGCCCGCAGCCCCGGCTTCGACCTCGTCCCACGAGATCGGGGTGGAGACCGTCGGATCGTCACGGGCGCGCAGCGAGTACGGCGCGATCGTCGTCTTGTGCCGGGCGTTCTGGCTCCAGTCGACGAAGATCCGTCCGGGGCGGGCGACCTTGGCCATCGTCGTCGTCACTCGCTCCGGCTGCTGACGCTCGAGCACCTGGCCGACGGCAAGGGCGAACGCGGCAGCCTGCTCGTGGGTCGCCGGGGAGTTCAGCGGCAGATAGAGCTGCATCCCTTTCGACCCGCTGGTCTTGCACCAGCCCTCGAGCCCGACCGCAGCGAGCACCTCGCGCACGGCGAGCGCGACCTGGCAGCACTCCCCGATCGCCGCCGGAGCACCCGGATCGAAGTCGAACACGACCATCTGCGGGGTATCGACGTCGTCGGCGAGGGCCATCGGCGCGTGCAGCTCGATCGCCGCCATGTTCGCCGCCCAGATCAGTGAGGCCGGCTCGTCGAGCCGGCAGTACTCGATCAGCCCGTTGTGGTCACCGGGTCCCGGCGCGGTGCCGACGAACGCCGGGCGGTGTTGGGCACAGCGCTTCTCGAAGAAGCCCTGACGGTCGGTGCCGTTCGGAAATCGGCGGAACGTCAGCCCACGGTTTGTCAAATGGGGCAGGGCGACGGGCGCGATCCGGGCGTAGTAGTCGATCACCTGCGCCTTGGTGAATCCGCACGGGTAGAGCTGCTTGTCCAGGTTCGACAGGCTGAGGGTGCGGCCACCGACCTCGACCTGCACGCTGCCCTTGTCGGACGGCAAGGCCTAGGCGCTCTTGCGGTGTGAGTCCGCCGCCGGATGCCGCTTGCGCGTCTCCTTTGCCGCTTTCACGCTCGCTTCCAACGCAGCCATCAAGTCGACCACCTGCGGCGCGGCCTTGGTCGTCTCCGGCAGCTCGAAGGTCTCCCCGGCAGCCTTCTTGTCGATCAGTTCGAGCACCTGCTCGCGGTACGTGTCGTGGTACTTGTCCGGCTCGAAGTCGGCGGCGAGCGACTCGACCAGCGCCTCGGCCATCTTCGCCTCCCGATCGGAGACCTCGATCTCGGCCAGCTGTTCGAGCTCGTCGAGCTGAGCGGGATCGACGACCTCGTCGGCGAAGACCATCGTCGACAACATCAGCCGCCCCTCGACGGCGCGGATCGCAGCGACGTACTGCTTGTTGCGCATCACGAACCGGCCGATCGCGACCTTGCCGGAGTCCTCCATCGCCCGGGCGAGGAGCACGTAGGGCTTGGGGGTCTTGTCCGGGGCGACGATGTACGGGCTGTCGAAGAACACCGGATCGATCTGGTCGAGATCGACGAACTCCTCGAGGTCGATCGAGTGGGTCGCACCGGGAAGGAACGGTTCGAGCTCGTCAGGGTCGACGACGACGTACTGGCCCTTGGTGTATTCGTAGCCCTTGACGATGTCGTCGTCGGACACGTCTTCACCGGTCTCGGCGGAGACCTTCTTGAGCTTGATCCGGCTCATCGTCTTCGAGTCGAGCTGATTGAACGAGACGTTCTTCTTCGACACCGCATGGAAGAGTTTCACCGGGATGGCGATGAGTCCGAAACTGATCGTGCCGTTCCACACTGGCCGGGGCATGACTCCATTGTGCCCGTTTCGCGCCGGTCCATAGACCGCGTCGGGGCGCGCCGGGTCAACGCAGCGGACGGCCGATGCGGATCGTCTCGACCTCGTAGGGATCGATCGCCTCGTCGGCGGTCACCAGCACCAGGCGCTCGAGCTGCGCCTGGGCGACGAGCAGCCGGTCGAACGGATCACGATGGTGCCACGGCAGGCCGGCTACCGCCACCGCATGGGCGTGGGTCACCGGGAGTCCTTGGAGGGCGCTGATCGACATCCGCGAGGGGACGTACGCAGCCGGTGGCTCGGGAAGCGCGATCTTGCCGAGCGAGTACTTGATCGACAGCTCCCACGCGCTCGCGGCCGAGAGGTAGACGTCCTCGGTGGCGGACTCGAGCCGCTCGCGGATCTCCCCCAGACGTTCGGGGGCGGCCTGCATCCAGAGGAACACATGGGTGTCGACCAGCAGACCGCTCATTCGAACAGCGACAAGTCCTCGTCCGACAGAGGGGCGTCGAAATCGTCGGGGATCTCGAAACGTCCGGCGTCGATTCCCAACCGGCGGCGTTCGCGCCGCTCGACCGGCACCAGCCGAGCGACCGGCCGACCGCCGACGTTGATCTCGATCTCCTCTCCGGCGGCGACGCGAACGGAGCAGCTTCGACAGATGAGTCTTCGCCTCGTGCACACCGACAGAGGTCATCCAGTCATTCAACCCAGACGCGCCGACTTGGTCAACGACTTAGTCACTCGGCGGCCAGGTCGAGCCCGGTCACGCAAATCCCGATGCGGTCGCCGTGCTGTAGCTCGGGCTCAGCCGGCGAGGACGGCGCGGGCGACCAGATCGGTGCCGAAGGCGGTGAGGATCGCCAGGTAGAGCAGGCCAGTGGCGGCCATCACGGCCGAGTAGGCGCGCTCTTTGAGCGCGGCGCGGGTGACGACGACGAGGGCGATCGTGCCCAGTGCGCAGCCGACCCAGAACCAGCCGAGGGTGCCGTTCCAGCCGTCGTCGACCGACCCGGAGAGCACCGACAGCATCCCGGTCGGCAGCAGCAGGGCGACGACCTCGGCCGGCCAGATCCAGCCGAGCGCAGCGACCAACTCGTTGAGCAGCCGACGGGGCAGTCCGGGCTGGACGAGGTACCAGTGGCCGAGCAACATCGCGTCGGTGATCGCCCCGAGGAAGGCCGCCCCGACCAGGGTGCGGAGCACGGCGACGGCGGTGTTCCCACCGGCGTCGAAGCCGGCGGCGACCAAGCCGACCGCGGCGAAGGCGACCGGGACCAGGTCGAGGCGCGGATCGAACTCCTTCCCGCCGGCGGTGGTGTCGGCGGTCGCCGGCTCGACCCGGCGGTCGATCCCGGTCATCGCCGCCACCCGCTCGGTCCGTCGGTCGTGCTCCGCCTCACGGCCGGACACCCCGGCGGAGCGACGGACGATCGACGAGCCGAGCGCAACCAGGCAACCGACCAGGCACCCGGCCGAACCGAGCTCACGCAGCGGCACCGTGCCGAGCCCGATCCCGGCGGCGAGCGCGCCGGCAGCCATCGCCGCGAACGTGCCGCGCAGCAACCAGCCGTAGCCGAGTCCGGCGACCCGCCGGCGGGTCGTGAACCAGCAGAACAGCATCCCGCCACCCGCCCACTGGAGCAGCACGGTCGCAGCGTCGAGGCGGATCACCGCGCCCGAGGCTATCGGCGAGGGGCCCGGCGGTAGCCTTCCGGCCCGTGCCCGCCACACGTCGTGTCGCCCTGATCGCGCTGGGCGTGGCCGGCCCGCTGTTGCTCGGCGGCTGCTTCACCGGTGAACGGCCGACGCTCCAGCCACCGGCGGTCGGCGGGGAGGTCGGCACGCCGACCGGCGACTCCGGCGCCGACGACGTTCTCACGCGCCTGGAGCAGACCACCCGTGGCTCGTTCACCGCCGGGTACACGATCACCCGTCTGCTCGACTCGGTGGTCACCCCGGCGCGGGTGAGCCAGGACGCGACCCGGACCTCGGTCACCGTCGGCGACGTCCGTTTCCTCGCCGAGACCGACCAGACCTGCGATCTCTCGGCCAAGTCGTGCGAGAGCGGGATGCGCGACAACCTGATCAGCGACACCGGTGTCTCGCACGAGTTCTACGACGCTGCCGCCGCGCGCCGCTTGCGCATCGCCCTGACCCGGGCGACGGCGCCGACGACGACGCGCACGGAGACGATCGCCGGCTACCCCTCGAGCTGTGTCGACGTCCCGCTCGGGGCCGGGACCGAGACCTACTGTGCCAACGACCTCGGGGTCGTCGCCCGCTGGCTCGCCGCCGACGTGACGGTCGAGCTCGACGCGATCTCTCCGTCACCGACCGAGGAGTTGTTCTCCTCGGCGGCGTGATCCACTGCACGCCACGCCGCGTCCGACCGCGAACTTTGGCGGTTGTTGCAGCGGTGCGCTGCAACAACCTCCAAACTTCGGGGGGTCGGGGCTCAGCCGGGGACGATCGCCAGGGCGTGCTCGGCGCGGTTCATCGGATCGGGGCCGTCGTCGGTGGCGACGACGATGTCCTCCAACCGCATCCCGAACCGGCCGGCGACGTAGATCCCCGGCTCGACCGAGTAGGCGTGCCCGGCAGCGAGCGGGAGGCGGTTGCCCTCGACGATGTAGGGGTCCTCGTGGGCTTCCATCCCGATCCCGTGGCCGGTGCGGTGGACGAAGTACTCGCCCCACCCGGCGTCGTCGATGATCGCCCGGGTCACCCGGTCGACCTCCTCGCACGGCGTACCGACGGTGCCGGCGGCGACACCGGCGGCCTGGGCCTCGAGCAGCACGGCATAGGCCTCGGCGACCTCGGCGGTCGGCTCACCGATGAACACGCAGCGGGTGATGTCGGAGCAATAGCCGTCCATCGTGCCGCCGAAGTCGCACAGCACGAGCTCGCCGTCACGGATCACCCGCTCGCTCGCGTGGTGGTGCGGGCTCGCCGCGTTCTCCCCGGCGGCGACGATGGCGAAGTTGACCAGCTGATGGCCCTCGGCGACGATCCGCGCCCCGAGATCGGCGGAGACCTCGGCCTCCGTCCGTCCGACGAGCGGGATCCTGCCCGCCTGCAGCTCGGCGGCGATCCGGTCGACCGCCGCCCCGGCTCGCCGCAACGCCTCGATCTCGGCCGCGTCCTTGCGCATTCGCAGCTCACCCATCACGGCGTTGGCCCGGCGGTAGCTCGCCCCCGGGAGCAGCGGGAGCAGGTCGACGAGGAATCGCGCCCACATCGTGTCGCCGATCGCCACCGTCGCCGCCGAACCGGTCAAGGAGGCGGTCAACGCAACCGGGTTCTCCGTCTCGTTCCACGGCAAGAGGGTGAACACACCGGGTTGTTCGACGACGCGCGGTGCTTCCAGCCGGGGGATCACCAGCGTCGCCTCGCCGTCGCGCGGGACGACGAGCATCGTCAGCCGCTCGAGCGGCATCGCCTCGTAGCCGGTGAGGTAGGGCAGGTCGCTGCCGACGGAGACGAGCAGGACGTCGACGCCCTGGTCGGTCATCGCCGCCCGGGTCCGGTCGAGTCGATCGAGGTAGACGTCGGGGCTGGTGGTCGTCGCGCTCACCACGCCATTCTGCCGACGGTCAGCTCGGGTAGGCGGGCAGCCCGTCGATCGAGCGCGCGTTCTTCGCCTTGCGGTAGGCGCCGAGCTGCTCGTCGGTCTTGTGGTCGGCCCATTCGGTGAGCTTCGTCCGCTCGCCGGCGAACTCGAACAGGGGCACGGAGTAACCGCACGAGTCCGCCACCCGGTCGCAGTCGACGACGACGATCGCCCGCTGGCCGCGGTGCTGGTCGAACCGCTCGATCAGCGTCGCCCACTCGGCATCCGCCGGGAACACGACTCGTCCCGACCCGTGCAGACGGACGATCCGCGGCGGCCCGTCGAAGGCGCAGAACATCACCGTGATCCGCCCGTTGCCGGGCTCACGCAGATGGGCGATCGTCTCCGACCCGGACCCGGTGAGGTCGAGGTAGGCGACGGTCCGGTCGTCGACGACGCACAGCGTGTGGAGACCTTTCGGCGAGACGTTGACGTGGCCGTCGCCGGCGAGCGGCGCAGTGGCGACGAAGAACAGATGCTGGGCTTCGATCCATCGCTGGACCGGGGCGGTGATCCGTTCGTGAACGGTTGCCATTCAGGCGACGCTCCCCGCCGATGCCGGCAGCGCGAGGCGGACACCGGCGGTCGTCGCCGCCTGCTTGGCGTGATAGCTGGATCGGGTCAGCGGCGACGATTCGACATGAGCGATCCCGAGCGCCTCGCCGACCCGGGCGTACCCGGCGAAGGTCGCCGGTTCGATCCACCGGGCGACGGGGAGGTGATGGGAGGTCGGGCGGAGGTACTGGCCAATGGTGACGATGTCGATGCCGATCCCAGCGAGGTCGGTGAGTGCCCCGGCGACCTCGTCGTCGGTCTCACCCATTCCGAGCACGAGGCCGCTCTTGGTCGTCAACCCGGCCGCCTTCGCCCGGGCCAGCCCGGCGAGGCTGCGGGCGTAACCGGCGGAGGGACGCACCGCCCGTTGCAGCCGGGCGACGGTTTCCAGGTTGTGGTTGTAGATGTCCGGACGGGCAGCGATGACGGTGTCGATCGCCCGTCGGTCGCCGGCGAAGTCGGAGACGAGCACCTCGATCATCGTTGCCGGGCAGCGGCTGCGGACGGCTGCGATCACGGCTGCGACGTGGTTCGCACCCCCCGTCCGCGAGATCGTCGCGGGCGACCATCGTGATCACTGCGTGCTCCAGCCGCATCCGGGCGACGGCTTCGGCCACCCGCTGCGGTTCGGCCGGATCGGCGGGGAGCGGCTTGCGCGTGTCGACCAGGCAGAATCCGCATGCCCGGGTGCACCGCTCGCCGAGGACCATGAACGTCGCCGTTCCGTCGGCCCAGCACTCCGACAGATTCGGGCAGCCCGCTTCCTCGCACACCGTGACCAGCGACAGGTCGCGCAAGGTGGCCTTGAGCGAGAGCACCTCCGCGCTGTGATGGACCTTCGGCCGCAACCATTCCGGCTTGCGGGTGCTGATCGCCAGACCCTCGGTCACACCGGCCTGTTCGAGCCGGGTCATCGCTCGCTCGCCACGAACGACGGTGCCCGGTCCCTCGCCGCGGGAGAAGGCGGAGAGGTCTTCGGGCCGGTGGCGCCAGGCGACGTCCTGCCGTTCGATCGCTCCGTCGCCCCAGCGAGCGGCGGCGAGCCGGGCGACGACATCAGCGACCTCGGCGATCGAGACGTCGATCCCTTCCTCGGCGAGGGAGGTCACCGGCAGCTCGGCGATCCCGCAGGGGATGATGTACTCCCGCAGGTAGCGCATGTCCGGATCGACGTTGAGGGCGAAACCGTGCATCGTCCGGCCGCGCGACAGGCGCACGCCGATCGGGCAGATCTTGCGCGGGTTCGTTCCCTCCGGATCGAGCCAGACGCCCGGATACTGTGCCAACCGGCCGGCGTTGGGCAGGCCGAGCACAGCGAGCGCGTCGATGATCAGCTGCTCGACCGAGTGGTAGTAGGCGACGGTGTCGGCGAGACCGCTCGTTCCCTGACCGTGCTTCGCCGCCAGCGACAGGATCGGGTAGCCGACCAGCTGCCCCGGGCCGTGATAGGTGACGTCGCCACCGCGATTGACCGGCACCAGCTCGGCGCCGACCGAGCGCGGATCGACGAGCACGTTGCGGTCGAGTTCGGCTCGTGGTCCATGGGTGAACACGTGCGGGTGCTCGAGCAGCAGCAGGTGCTGTTCACCGCCGTGGGTGAACAGCGCCGTCTGGAGATCGAGCGCCTCGCGATACGGCACTCTCCCGAGCCACCGCACGTGCAGCACGCTCATCTCACAGCTCCGCGAGCCAGTCCCGGGACTCGAGCAGCTGCTTGACCTTGACCAGGAAGCCGGCCGCGTAGGCGCCGTCGTACGCCCGGTGATCCCAGGTCAGGGCGAGGTTGCCGACAGGGTGGATGGCGATCGACTCCCCGCCGTCGGGAAGGGCGACGACGACCGGCTTGCGCACGATCGCGTCGGTCGAGAGGATCGCCACCTGCGGCTGGTTGATGATCGCCATCGTCAGCACGGAACCGGCCGAGCCGTTGTTGGTGATCGTGAACGTGCCGCCCTGGATCTCGTCCGGGCTGAGTTTGCGCGACTTCGCCCGGGAGGCGAGATCGTTGATCTCGCGGGCGATCGCCCGCAGCCGCTTGCCGTCGGCGGCACGCACGACCGGCACGATCAGACCCTGGTACTCGAGATCGACGGCGATCCCGAGGTCGATCACGCCGTGGACGATCAGCTCGTCACCCGACAGCGAGGCGTTGAGGTGGGGGAAGTCGCGCAACGCATCGACGACCGCCCGGCTGATGAACGGGAGATAGGTGAGGCTGAAGCCTTCGGAGGCCTTCCACTCGCCCTTGACCGACGAGCGGACCTTGTCGACGTTGGCGAAGTCGACCTCGACCACGCTGAACGCGTGCGGGGCGACCGCCTTCGACATGATCATGTGGTCGCCGGTGAGCTTGCGGATCTTGGTCAGCTTGACGACCTGATCGGCCCCGCCGGGGGTGATCACCGGCGCTGCCGCCGGCGGCCTCGGGGCGGGTGCCGCCGCAGCCGACGGTGCCGCCAGCGGGGCGGCGGGAGCGGCCGCCGGGGCGGCGGGAGCGGCCGCCGGGGCCGGCCTCCCGGCGCGCTGGTCGAGGAAGTCGAGCACGTCTTCACGGGTGATCCGACCACCGGGTCCGGTACCGGCGATCTGTGACGGATCGATGCCGTTCTCGCTGACCAACCGGCGGACAACCGGCGAGAGCAACATCGCGGCGCCGTTCGACGCCGGGGCGTCGGCAGCCGGGGCCGGCTCGGCAGCCGGGGCCGGCGCTGCCGGCGGCGCCGGAGCTGCGGCGGCGGGGGCGGGCGGTGCGGGCGGCGCCGGGGCGGCTCGCGGCAGGCGGCGGGGCGGGCGCCTCGGCGGGCGGGGCCGGTGGCGCCTCGGCGGCGGGGGCGGGTTCGGCGGCAGCCTCGGCGGCACCGTCGCCGACGACCGCGATCACCGCGCCGACCTGGACCGTGTCGCCTTCGGCGGCCTTGATCTCGGAGAGCACACCGGCGACCGGCGAGGGGACCTCGGTGTCGACCTTGTCGGTCGACACCTCGAACAACGGCTCGTCGGCCTTGACCTGATCGCCGACCTTCTTGAACCACTTGGTGATGGTTCCCTCGGTGACCGTTTCACCGAGTTGGGGCATCGATACCTCAGCCATCAGGCGTTCAGGCTCCTTCCAGTGAGCGAGAGCATCGTCTCGCCGAAGAGTTCGGTGAGACTTGGGTGGGGCTGGATGAACTGGGCGACCTCGTCGACCGTCGCTTCCCAGTTCACCGCGAGGTAACCGCCGGACAGCTGCTCGGTCACCCACGGGCCGACCATGTGCACGCCGAGCACTTGCCCGGCGGTTCCGTCGGCGTTCTTGGCGGCGATGATCTTGACCAGCCCGTCGAGCTCGCCGAGGATCTGCGCCCGGCTGTTGCCGTGGAACTGGTGCTTGCCGACGACGACGTCGAGCCCCGCTTCCTTCGCCGCTTCCTCCGACGGGCCGACGAAGGCCACCTCCGGATGGCAGTAGATCGCCCACGGCACCCTGCCGTAGTCGACCGGGATCACCGTCTCGCCGAGGATCTGCTTGATCACCAGGATCGCCTCGGCGTACCCGACGTGAGCGAGCTGGGGAGTGTTGATCAGGTCACCGATCGCGTAGACGTCCGCCTGGTTGGTCCGGCAGAACTCGTCGACCTCGACGAACCCGCGATCGCTGACCGTCACCCCGGCGGCGTCGAGGCCGAGCTTGTCGGCGAACGGCCGTCGACCGACGGAAACGACGACCGCGTCGACCTCGAGCGACTCGTTCTCGCCGAAGTGGACGGTGGTTCCACCGGACCCGTTCGGGCGTGTGGCCGGTGACGTTGACCCCGGTGCGGATGTCGATGTTCTTCTTCCGGAAGCTGCGCACGACGACGTTGGCGACATCGGTGTCGAGTCCGGGAAGGATCTTCGGCAGGCCCTCGAGGATCGTCACCGTCGAGCCGAGGTCGGCGAAGGTCGAGGCGAACTCGCACCCGATCGCCCCACCGCCGATCACCGCCACCCGCGCCGGAACATGGTCGAGCTCGAGCACCTCGTCGCTCGACATGATCGGCCCGCCGCGCTCGAAGTTGGGGATCGTCCGCGGTACGGAGCCGGAGGCGAGCACGACTGCCCGGCCGGAGACGTCGGTCGAGCCGCCCTCGGCGAGCTCGACGTGGACCGTGCGGTCGGCGGTCAGCGAACCGACGCCGTCGAACACCGTCGACCTTGCGCATCTTCATCAGCCCGGTGACGCCCTTGACCAGGCCGTCGACGATCTTCTGCTTACGCGCCTGGGTGACGGCGAAATCGACGGTCGGGGCGGAGGAGTTGATCCCGAACTCGGCGGCGTGGGCGACGTGGCGATGGATCGCGGCGGTCTCGAGGAATGCCTTCGCCGGGATGCAGCCGCGGTTGAGGCACGTCCCGCCCAGGCGATCGAACTCGACGAGGGCGACCGACAGACCGGCCGAACCGGCGTACAGCGCCGCCCCGTAGCCGGCGGGGCCACCGCCGATGACCACTACATCGAACTGTCCGGAGTCGGACGTCGTGTCCGTGGGGACCACCTCCACCTGTCAGCGCACGTCACCCGTGCAGCGAGCGAGGGCCAGCGTAACGGGCCGGCAAACCTCGACACAGCCGCACCCTGGGAGCCTCGCTCCCCGGCTCACCAGCGCCTCGTCTCGCGCACCGCTCGTGGCCCGGTTCACCCGTCGGCGTCGATCGCCCACTGGGCGAGCACGTCGCTGCGGCTGTACGAGACGTACCGGTCCCCGGTGCCCCCGGCGAAGCCGAGCGTGCAGCGTTGGCTCGTGGTCGTCAGCCGGATCGTCGAGCAGCTCGGGGTGCTCGACGACCCATCGGCGGCAGGCCCGCCGATCGGACCGGTCGGACGTCCGGTTCCCTGGAGCATCGTCCAGCCCGTTGCGGCGTCGGCGCCCACCGCCGTGTCGTCGACCGCGCGCAGTTCGACGGTGATCACGTTGAGGTCGTCGGCGAGGTCGGCGGCGACGACGCTGACGGTCACCCCGCCGAGCGTGCGCGACTCGCCGAGCACCGGCAGTTCGACCGGATCGGTGCCGGCGACACGGAACAGCTGGACGCCCCCGGCGACGAGGATCGCCAACCCGCAGACCAGTGCGGTGAGGATCAGCCGACGGGTGCTCATCGTCGCCAGGGTACGGGTTGCCGTCGACCGATCGTGGGGTCGATGATGGGCGCCATGGGACTGCGGGATCTCGGCAAGCGGTTGCGGGCGACGGTCGAGGAACTCGACGACGAGCGCCTCCACGACCGCTTCGCCGGGCTCGGGCTGACCCCGATCGGCGAAGCCCGCCGTGCCGCACGCCGGTGCGGATCGGCGGCGAGGTCCAACGGATGCTGATCGCCCCACGCAACGGGGTGCCGACGCTCGAGGTGATGATCGGCGACGGCAGCGGGACGTGTACCGCAGTGTTCACCGGCCGGCGGACCCTCGGCGGGATCGCCCACGGCCGCTCCGTCCTCCTCGAAGGTGTCGCCTACGAGGAACACGGCCGGCGGGTCATCCTCAACCCGGCCTACACCCTGCTCCCCCACTGAGCGTCCGGACGAGCCCGCCCGGCGGACGTCAGCCGATCAGCAGGGCTCGGACCTCGTCTTCGCTGTCGTCGGTGACGAGGACGATCACCTCGTCGCCGCTCCGCAGCACGGTGTCTCCACGGGGCACGATCACCCGCTCCTTGCGGATCACGGCGACGACCGTCGCATCGCGAGGGAAGCCGAGCTCGGCGATCTCCCGGTCGTCGGCCGGCGAGCCCTCGGCGAGGGTCACCTCGGCGAGGCGGGCCTTGCCGCCCTCGAACGAGAGCAGGCGGACGAACGAGCCGACCGACACGGCCTCCTGGACGAGGGCGGTGATCAGGTGCGGGGTGCGAGACGGCGACGTCGACGCCCCACATCTCGTTGAACATCCACTCGTTCTTCGGGTTGTTGACCCGGGCGACGACGCGCGGCACGCCGAACTCCTGCTTGGCGAGCAGCGAGATGACGAGGTTGTCCTCGTCGTCGCCGGTGACCGCGGCGATCACGTCGGCCCGCTCGACGCCTGCTGCGGCGAGCACGTCGAGATCTCGCAGCGCGTCGCCGCGCAGCCACGCGCACGCCGACTGGCTCGCCGGCGGATCTGGCGCTCGGTCGACCACATCGACGTCCTGCTCGACGATGACGACCTCGTGGCCGCCCTGGCGACGAGTTGCTCGGCGATGAATCGACCGACGCTGCCGCCGCCTGCGATGACGACGTTCATCAGTGGCTCCCCGTGTGCGCGGTCGCGGCGAACAGCTCGTCGAGCCGGTCGAGCGGCGTTCGCCGGTCGACGGCGAGGTAGACGACGTCACCCTCCTGGGCGACGAGCTCGTGCGTCGGCAGCATCGCCGACGCCGAGCCGGCTGAGGGCGACGACCCGGACGCCCGGGCGTCGTTCTCGAGTCGAGCAGGCGCTTGCCGGCCCACGACCGGCTCGACCGAGCGCTCGACCAGCGAGACCTTGGCGCTGGGATCGACCCACTCGACCGCCGGGCATGTCGGTCACGCACCCGGCGCATCACCCGCTCGGTCGTCCACGCCACCGTGGCCACCGTGGCGATGCCCGAGCCGCTGGTAGATCGCCGCCCGGCGGGGGTCGTAGATCCGGGCGACGACCCGCTCGATGCCGAACGTCTCGCGCGCCACCCGGGCGACGAGGATGTTCGAGTTGTCACCGTTGGTCACCGCGGCGATCGCCTCGGCACGCTCGATCCCGGCCTCGATCAACCGATCGCGGTCGAAGCCGATCCCGGCGATCCGCTGGCCCGTCGAAGCCCGCGCCGAGCCGCTCGAACGCCTCCGACCGACGGTCGATCACGGCGACCGTGTGATCCGCCCCCGTCAGC
This sequence comes from uncultured Actinomycetes bacterium, assembly GCA_963754705.1. GTDB lineage: Bacteria > Actinomycetota > Acidimicrobiia > Acidimicrobiales > Ilumatobacteraceae > JAWKHV01. The sequence goes on from CAVWGZ010000006.1 coordinate 122,558, forward strand.
TGCAGGGCGAGCGACGAGCCGACCCGCCCGCATCCGACGATCACGACGTGCACATGGCACGCTCGGTCGGCACTCCTTCGGCGATGGCGTCGGCATCCTGATCGCACGCCGCTACCTGATCGACAGCTTGCACTCTGCGACAGTGCTGACCGCCCGTGATGACCGTCACTCAAGCGGCTCGTCGGTCGGCAAGCCCCTCGCATCGCAGCGAGGAGGCACACACCGCGGATGCCGAAGAAGGTCGCGCTGCCGGTGTTCGCCTCGGACGCGATCTCGTCCACGGCGTACGCCACCCAGGAGATCCTGATCGTGCTCTCGTGCCGGCGGCGATCGGCCTCGCCGCGTACACCAAGCTGGTCCCGCTCGTCGATCGTCGTCTGCGTGCTGCTGGTGATCGTGATCACCAGCTACCGCCAGACGATCCTCGCCTACCCGAGCGGCGGCGGCACCTACATCGTCAGCCGGGAGAACCTCGGCACGATGCCCGTCGCTCGTCGCCGGTGCCTCGATGCTCGTCGACTACATCCTCACCGTCGCCGTCTCCGTCGTCGGCCGGCGTCGCTCGCGATCATCGCCGCCTTCGACGACCTCGAGGACCATCGAGTGCCGATCTGCCTCGGCTTCGTCGCCGCTGATGACCGTCGCCAACCTGCGCGGGCTGAAGGAGTCGGGGGCGTTGTTCGCCCCACCGACCTACCTCTACGTGATCGATGCTGTTCGGCTTGATCGGCTGGTGCGGGTGTTCCGCTCGTTCACCGGCCGATCGACCCCGCCTGCCGGTCGAGAGACCGACGCTGGAGGAGCTCGTCGGGCCGAGGGTGCGACCGGGATCGGGCTGATCATCCTGTTGCGGGCGTTCTCCTCGGGCGCGGTCGCGCTGACCGGCGTCGAGGCGGTCTCCAACGGGGTGCCGGCGTTCCAGAAGCCGGAGTCGAAGAACGCCGGCCGCGGTGCTGGTGCTGATGGCGACGATCCTCGGCTCGGCGTTCTTCGGCCTGGCGGTGCTCGCCCATCGAGCTCAAGCCGATCCCCGAGGAGCACGGCGAGACCGCTGATGTCGAAGCTCATGGCGAAGCCGTCTTCGGCCGGGCGTGCTCTACTACGTGCTGCAGTTCTCGACGTTCGCGATCCTGATCCTGGCGGCCAACACCGCGTACGCCGACTTCCCCCGGCTGTCGTCGATCATCGCCCGCGACGAGTTCCTGCCCCACCAGTTCGCCAACCGCGGCGACCGGCTGGTGTTCTCCAACGGCGTCGTCGTTCCTGGCAGTGATGGCCTGCGATCCTGATCGTCGTCTTCGGCGGGGCGACGATCGTCGCTGATCCCGCTCTACGCGGTCGGGGTGTTCACCGGGTTCACGCTGAGCCAGTCCGGGATGGTCGTCTACCACCACCGCCATCGCCAGCCCGGATGGAAGATCGGCGGATGGTCGTCAACGCCATCGGAGCCGTCGCCACCGGCATCGTCCTGGTCGTCGTCCTGGTGTCGAAGTTCACCGAGGGTGCCTGGATCGCCGACGGTGCTGATCCCGCTCGATCGTGCTGATGTTCAAGGCGATCGGCAGCCACTACGCCACGTCCGCAAGATCATCGCCGTCGGCGAGGACTGGCGTCCGAAGCGACACACCCACTACCGTCGTCGTCCTCGTCGGATCGATCAACCGCGGCACGCTGCAGGCGATCACCTACGCCCGTTCGCTCGCTCCCGACCGGCTGATCGCCGCCACCGTGGTCAGCGACGAAGAGGACCAACACCGGGTGATCGAGCAGTGGACCGCAGCCGACCTCGCCATCGAACTGCCATCTGCTCTCATCGCCGTACCGCGCCCTGACCCGTCCGGTGCTGCGCTACCTCGACGAGCTCGACGAGGAGAGTCCCGACGACATGATCACCGTCGTCATCCCCGAGTTCGTCGTCCGCAAGTGGTACCTCCAGGTGCTCCACAATCAGACCGCGCTGGCGCTCAAGGCACGCCTGCTGTACCGCCCGAACACCGTCGTCACCTCGGTCCCGATCCTCGTCGACTGACCGGGCCGAGCCGTTCCGAGCCCGACGGACGGTCGTTGGCCGCCAGCGCTCCGCGGGGTTCAGCCGAAGGCGCAGTCGCCGTAGGCGGTGGAGGCTTCGTCGTAGGCATCGCCCTCGAGTGCGTAGGGATTGATCCCGGCGTAGCAGGTGACGTCCTGCAGCTCGTAGGGCATGTCGAACTCGGAGATCTCGCCGGAGGCGATCTTGGCGTCGAAGCAGGCCCGGCCCTCGGTGACGAGGGCGATGAAGTCGGCGTCACCGAGCTCCGCCCAGTACGTCCACCACGCTTCGGCGACCCCACAGTCGGCGAACCGCACCGCCGCCGGGACGATCTCGGCGTCGATCGTGCCGGCGGCGATCCCCGACTGGATGCACTCGACACCCGTCTGCAGCTTCGACGATCGAGTAGCACTCGGTCAGCGCGTCGCTTGCCGAGTCATCGGCAGCGTCGTCGGTGAACACGTCGCTGAACACGTCATCGCTGAACACGTCGTCGGTGAACACGTCACTGAACACGTCGTCGGTGAACACGTCGCCGCCGATGTCCGGGATCCCGGAGTCGATCACTTCCCCGACCTGATCGATGCCGTCGCGGATCTCGTCGCAGTCGAGCTACTGCGAGCACGTCGACCATCGAGTCGAGCGCCGATGCCGATGGATGCTGACGTACCACTCGCCGTCGACCTTGTCGACGGCGATGCGATCCGGCCATCGAAATCGGCGACGCATCGAGCAGGAAGGACCGCCGGATCTCGGGTGCCAGTCGACTCGATCTCGGCGATCGGCGAGGCCACCGTCGGCGCAGCTGTCGTGGCTCTCGTCGCCTGTCTCTCGACGGTGAGGCACGTCGTCGTCCGAGGCCAGCGTCCCGGACTCACCGTCGACGTCGACCGTCGATCGTGAACGACTCGAATCCGTCACCGGGCGGTGTCGCCGGATCCGACTCGACGGCGAAGGAGCGTGTCGTCGATCTTGATCGTCGGCCTGGACCTCGTCGAGCGCGTCGCTGGGCGTCGTCGAGGAAGATCGGCGCGTAGCGCTGGAGCGCCTCGAACTCGTCCGGGTTCAGCGCCGCCGATGATCGTCTCCAGGTCGAGATCGGCGATCGCCGTCGCCATCTGGTCGACGGCCGCCTCCGGCGAGTCGGCCCGGCGAGGACGATCGGCGTCGTCGGCACCGGCTAGGTCGACGCCGGCCGTCCTGGCGGAGCGGCTCGGCGACGAGTACAACAGGCTGACGTACCACCGCCCGTCCCGCTCGACGGTGGTGATCCGGATCGGGTCGCTCCTGCGCCCACCGAAATCGATCTTGTCGTCGTAGGCCCCTCCGGTCGCTCGCCGTCGAGCACGTCGTCGATCAGCAGATCGCCGATCGGCAGATCGTCGACCGTCGATCGTCGATCTCGGCGTCGCCGGAGACCTCGACGTTGACGATGTCGTCGGCGACCTCGTCGGGATCGAGATCGTCGAGTCGTGAGCTGGAGCTCGAGCGCCGGCGATCCGTCGAGCGTCGCCGACTCGTCGAGCACGCTCGAAGCCGCTTGAGGTTGTCGACGATGTCGAGCATCGGCTGGCGGAACGTCTCGCCGCTCACCGGGGAGGAGCAGGTCGATCGACTCCGAGCACGTCCTCGTCGTTGAGCGCGGCGACCAGCTGCTCGCTCGCTTCCTCGGGCGAGCCTGCGCCGCCCGTCGGTCCTGCCGGCGATCGAGGTGACGGCGAACACGCCGGCGCGCGAGCAGCGCCGCCGCACCGGCCATCGCCGGCGATCAGCTTGCCCTGGAGCGCCGCTTGGCGTCGCACGGCCAGTCGTCGGGGCGACGCGGGATCTCCGTCGCTGCCGGGGTGTCGACCGGGACCGCACCGCTCGTGGGTCCACGACGAGCGGCCGGGCAGGGCCGGCGGGCATCGACGGCGACTGGAACGCCGGCGGCTGGAACTGATGGTCTGCCTCGTCGCTCACGCTCTGATCCCCGCAACGGTCGTCGGTCGCCGGTGTTGTCCCAGGTCCGCTCGCCCCGACGAGGCTAGCGTGCGGGTGTTTCGTGACCGCGGTTCGGCCAAACGCCCTTACAGTGCCGTGCCGTGCACGTCGTGATCTCCGGCGCCAGTGGACTGATCGGCACCGCCCTGTGCGATCGGCTCCGCACCGACGGTCACGACCGTCGTCAGCGCTCGTCCGCCGTCAGCCGGCGGCCGGCGAGATCCGTTGGGATCCGGCCGGCGGTCAGCTCGATCCGGCGGCGCTCGACGGCGCCTCGACGCGGTGATCAACCTCGCGGCGCCGGGATCAACGACAACCGCTGGACCGATTAGTACAAGCGCACGAGCTGCGCGACAGCCGGCTGCAGATCGACGGAGCTGCTCGTCCGCTCGATCGCTGCTGCCGCGACCCAACCGCCCGTGCTGCTGTCCGCCTCGGCGATCGGCTACTACGGCAACCGCGGTGACGAGACGCTCGACGAGCGCTCGGCGCCCGGCGACGACTTCCTCTCCCGGCTGCGCGTCGACTGGGAGGCGGCGGCGACCGAGGCCCGCGCCGGCGGGCACGGTCGTCACGCTGCTCCGCACCGGGATCGTGCTGTCGCCCAAGGGTGGTGCGCTGCGCAAGCAGCTGCCGCTGTTCAAGCTCGGGCTCGGCGGCAAGTTCGGCAGCGGGCGGCAGTGGCAGATCGTGGATCTCGCTCGACGACGAGGTCGGCGCGATCTGCACGGCTGCTCGACGGTTCGATCGACGGCCCGGTCAACCTGACCGCGCCGGAGCCGGTGACCAACGCCGAGTTCACCAAGACACTGGCCAAGGCGGTCCACCGTCCGGCGGTGCTGCCGATCCCGTCGTTCGCCCCCAAGCTCCTGCTCGGCGGTGAGCTGGTCGACGCGTTGCTGCTCGGCGGGCAGAAGGTGCTCCCGCACCGAGCTGCAGACGAATCGGCTACGAGTTCGCCTCGCCACGCGCTCGACGAGGCGCTGGCGACGCTGCTGGTGCGCGCTGATCAGACCTTCACGGCCTCGATCTCGAGGGTGATCTTGACCTTCTCGCCGACCAGCAGGCCGCCCGAGTCGAGCACCATGTTGAACTCCATCCCGAACTCCTTGCGCTGGATCTCGGTCTCGGCGGTGAAGCCGATCCTGGTGTCGCCCCACGGATCCTGTTCGACTGCCGCTGAACTCGAGGTCGAGCACGACCTGCTTGGTCGTGCCCTTGATCGTCAGATCGCCGACCAGTTCGTAGTCGCCACCGTTGGTCCGGAGTTCGGTGCTGCGGAAGGTGATCGTCGGGTAGGTCTCGGCTTCGAAGAAGTCGCCGGAGATCAGGTGATCGTCGCGCTGGTCGTCGTTGGTCGTCACCGACGCGAACGTCGATGGTGGCGACCACCGACGACTCCAGCGGATCCTCGGCGACGGTGATCGAAGCGGTGAACGATGCCGAACCGACCCTTGACCTTGGCGACAGGCCGAGGTGGCGGACGCGAATCCGACCTCGGAGTGGGCGGTGTCGACGTTGTACGTACCGGGGAGTGAGCTGGCTGGCTACCGACATGGGGAGTGTGCTCCTAGAGAGGATCGGCGAACGTTGCGAGTGCAGTAGATCAAGTTTCAATTGAAATTACAACCTTTGCGATCACAAGTATCTCGCTAGCCTGAGCAGATGACCACCGACCGGACGATCTGGCTCTCCGCAGATGAGCAGACGCGCCTGGCGCAACCTGATCGAGCTCGCGGAGGAGTTGCGGATCGAGCTCGAGCCTGGCATCGCCGCCCACGGTCTGACCGGCGGCGATTACCAGGTGCTCGTGCTGCTCTCGGAGGCAGGCCGGCCAGGAGCTGAGGATGTGCGACCTCGCCACGCAGGCTCCAGCTCTCGCCGAGCGGACTCACCCGTCGGCTCGACGGCCTGGTCCGTTCGGCCGACGTCGAGCGTCGTCCCTCGGCCGACGATCGACGGGTGATGCACGCCGGCCTGACCGACCCGCGGGATTCGCCCGCCTGTGAGCGCGCCGCGCCCGACCATGTCGCCGGGGTACGGGCAGCGTTCGTCGATCACCTCACGGCCGGCGAGGTCGCCCAGCTGGGGACGCTCCTCGCCGCGGTCCGCGACCGGCGCTGGGCCAGACTGGCCTGATCAACCTGATCCCGTGACCACGTCTCTGCCCAGCGGCTTTCGCTGCCCACGTCGCCAACATCGGGATCAAGGACGACAGCGACGACTTCGTCGTCGTCGCCGCCGACGGTCCCTGCGCCGCTGCCGCGGTGTTCACCCGCTCTCGCTTCGCCGGGCCGAGCGTGCTGCGTCAGCCGGCACAACGTCGCCTCGGCCGACCTCGCGGCGGTCGTCGTGATCTCCAAGAACGCCAACGTCGCCACCGGGCGCCGAGGGCCTGCGCCAACGCCCGTGAGGTCGTCGCCGGGGTCGCCGCCGCGCTCGGCTGCGCGGCACCGGGAGGTGCTGATCGCCTCGACCGGGGTGATCGGCCGGCAGTACCCGATGGAGCGGGTCCGCGCCGGGCTCGGCCGGCCGCCCCGCCACTGCCCGCGACGACGACGCCGACGCCGTCGCCCGCGGCGATCATGACCACCGACACCCACCCGAAGGTGGTCGCCGTCGACGGCGTCGGCGCTCGCGGCGTCGTCGGCGTCGCCAAGGGCGTCGGGATGATCGAGCCGGACATGGCGACGCTGATCACGCTGTTCTTCACCGACGCGGCGATCGTGCCGGCGGCGCTCGACGCAGATCTTCCGGCGGGTGATCGACCGACCTTCAACTGCGTGTCGGTCGACACCGACACCTCCACCATCGACACCGCGATCGTGCTCGCCCCGGCGCGGCCGGGCCGGTCGACCCCGACGCGTTCGAGGCTGCGCTGCTACGCCGTGCGCCCGAGCGCTGACCAAGCATGGTCGCCCGCGACGGCGAGGGCGCGACGAAGCTGCTCGAGGTCACGCGTCGACGGGGCGCGCGACGGACGCGCAGGCGAAGCGGGTGGCGAAGGCGATCGTCAACTCGCCGCTGGTCAAGACCGCCGTTCACGGCGCCGACCCGAACTGGGGCCGGGTGGCGATGGCGATCGGCAAGTGCTACGACGACGCCGACATCGACGAGCAGGCGGTCGTCATCCGCTTCGGCGCGCAGGAGGTCTACCCGGCCCCCGTCGACGAGACGGGCTCGAGGCGCTCGCCGCGTACATGCGCGGCGACAAGGTGCGGATCCACGTCACCTCGGCACCGGCGAGGGCAGCCACCGTGTGGGGCTGCGACCTCCCGACGGCTACGTCCGGATCAACGCCGACTACACGACCTGACGGCTCGGGCGACCCGCCCGCTCGGGACGTGGCCCTTCCAGAAGGCGATGCGGTCCTTGATCTGCTTGGCCGCGTCCTTCGGGCCGGGTAGTACCAGGCCGCGTCGGCGTTGGTCGCGCCGTCGACGACGACGCTGTGGTAGCTCGCCGTGCCCTTCCACGGGCAGACCGCGTGGTCGTCGAGTCGGCAGGACTCGGCCTTGACCGAGTCGGCCGGGAAGTAGTGGTTGCCCTCGACGACGACGGTGTCGTCGCTCTCGGCGATGACCGTTCCGTTCCAGGCTGCCCTGGCCCCTGGGCCCGACCGGCGTCAGCTCACTTCGGGGGCATCCGGATCCCGCCGTCGACCCGGATCGTCTCGGCGTTCATGTAGCTGTTGGTGACGCACTCGACGATCATCGAGGCCAGCTCGTCCGGCGATCCGAGTCGCTGCGGGAACAGCACGCCCTTCTGCAGGTTCGCCTTGAACGCCTCCGAGCCTTCGCCCTCGCCGTAGATCGGTGTGTCGATCAGCCCGGGGGCGACGGTGTTGACCCGGACACCGATCGCCGCGAGGTCGCGGGCGATCGGCAAGGTCATCCCGACGACGCCGCCCTTCGACGCCGAGTAGGCGCACTGGCCGATCTGGCCGTCGAAGGCGGCAACGGATGCGAGGTTGACGATCGCGCCGCGCTCACCGCTGTCGAGCGGCTCGGTCTGGCTCATCGCCGTCGCCGCGATCCGGATGCAGTCGAACGTGCCGATCAGGTTGATCTGGATCACCTTCGAGAACACGGCGAGCTTGAACGCGGAGTCGTAGCTGCCGTCGCGCCGACGGTGCGGCCGGCGGAACCGATCCCGGCGGAGTTGACCAGGACGCGCAGCGGACCCATCGACTTGGCCATCTCGACCGCGTTGATGATGTCGTCGGTGCTGGTCACGTCGACGTGGGCGAACGCGCCGCCGATCTCGTCGGCGAGGGCCGAGCCCTTGTCGTCCTGCACGTCGGCGACGACGACCTTCGCGCCCTTGGCGGCGAGCTGCCGGGCGGCGGCCGCCCCGATCCCCGATGCTCCACCCGTCACGATTGCGCTCACGCCAGAGATGTCCATGGAGCTCGACCCTAGGTTCCGCCCCCGCCCGCACGCGAACCGTCCCCCCACCCCAGCGGCCCGCCCCGAACGAGACTCGATGCACGCCCCCACCGACCGAAACCGCCCGCCGACGCGTGCACCGCTGCGTCGCACCGGCCGATGCACGCTCCCAGCGACCGAAACCGCCCGCCGACGCGTGCACCGGGCCCGCCCGAGTCGATGCACGCTCCCAGCGACCGAAACCGCCCGACGACGCGTCATCGGGCCCTTGCGCAAGTCGATGCACGCTCCCAGCGACCGAAACCGCCCGACGACGCGTGCATCGGGTCCCTTGCGCAAGTCGATACACGGTCTTAGCGACCGAACCAGCCCGACGACACGTGCATCGGGTCCCCGCGCACAGTCGATGCACGGCTCCATCGACATCTCTCGGCCGCTGGTCCGTGCATCTGAGCGCGTCAGCTCGCTGCGACACCTGGCTCGGGTGTCCATTCACCGGTCGCCACCACTCCCGACCGCTGCCGGCAGCGCACTGCCGAGGTCGGTCGCACGCCGACGGGCGATCGCCGCCATGTCGGCGCCGACCTCGAGCGGTGACCGGGTGGCGGCGAAGCCGAGGTAGATGATCTCCCAACCGATCTTGGCGGCGGCGATGTCGCGGTCCTCGTCGTACCCCTCGGCGACCTGACCGAAGTGGTGCCGACGGCTGTGGGCCTCGAACGCCAGCCGCAGGGCGGGCACTGCGAGATCGACCCGGGCGACGCATCGTCCCGACTCGTCCGTCAGCTCGACCTGGCGCTCGAGCCCGGCGAGCTCTGGGATCGTCAGACATCGCTCGAGCAGCCGCTCGAACCAGGACTCGGGCACCCGGTACCCCGCCACCCGACCGGCGATCAGCGCTGCGAGCAGCCGAGGACCCGCTCGACGGGGCGTGTCGAGCCGGGCCGCCGTCTCGGACAACCAGCGCAGACTGGTCCGACGGCGTTGAACGTCGTCGAGCGCCCGGAGGACTTGATCGATCTCGACGACGTCGCCGAGGTCGCACAATGTCCGGGCGAGGCCGGTGCAGCGGATCCCGGCGACCTCGACGATGTCACTCGGACACAGCGTCCGACTCTGGTGGACGATCGCGCCCGGCAGCCGATGACGATGGCCATTGGGCACGACGACCTCGAGCGGCGCGTCGGCGAAGCCGTCGACTCCTTGGACACGGGCGGCGGCCCGGTGCGAGGCGATCGCGACATCGCCGGATGCAGCGAGCACGATCGCCAGCCGGCGATGCCAGGTGTCGGGCGAGGCGGTGAAGACGATCGCGCCGGGAAGTGGTTCGATGACCACCCCGAGGCGGAGGAGGCGGGCGACCCGACGATGGTCGACCCCGAGACGGGCAGCCTGCGAGCGAGAGATGACGCCGTGGTGAGAGGCTGCGAACTCACCAGCGGCGCCGAACGCGGCGCTGGTGGACATGGCGGCGGAACGTACCGCCGACGAGCGTCGTCGCCACCGGCCCGGTCGACCTTCTGTCGAGTCCCACTGCTCCCGCCGATGCACGCCGTGAGCGACGGATCCGGGACGCCAACCCGTGCAACGACCGGCCAACCGAGCCGACGCACGCCGTGAGCGACCGACCCGGGACGCCGGCCCGTGCAACGACCGGCCAACCGAGCCGACGCACGCCCTGAGCTACCGATCCGGGACGCCGACCCGTGCAACGACCGGCCAACCGAGCCGATGCACGCCCTGAGCGACGGATCCGGGACGCCGACCCGTGCAACGACCGGCCAACCGAGCCGACGCACGCCGTGAGCGACCGACACGGGACGCCAACCCGTGCAACGACCGGCCGCCCGGGTCGATGCACGGTTCGGGCAGCGCGAATCGCCGCCCCTGCCGTGCGATGCCGGGGGCGCGGAGCGAAGGGTGCGGCGAGAGGCCGGGGCGGGCGGTCAGAAGAGGCTGAGGGGGGCGGGGTCAGGGGTGGGATCGGGCGGGGGTGGATCGAACGGGCCCTTGGCGGCGACGACGGCGAGGGCGTCGACGAGGTCGTTCATCGGATGCCCGGAGTGGCCCTTGACCCATTGGAAGTCGATCCCCGGGCGACCTCGCACCAGGTCGATCAACGGCTCCCACAGGTCCCGGTTGGCGACCGGCTGCTTCTGTGAGTTCTTCCAGCCGCGCGCCAGCCACCCGCGCCACCAGCCGTCACGGAAGCAGTTGACGACATAGGTCGAATCGGAGACGACCGTGATCGATCCCGGCGAGGGTCCGAGCACCTTCAGTGCCTCGAGCACCGCCTGGACTTCCATCCGCTGGTTGGTCGTGTGCTGCGCTCCACCGAACCCTTGCGGCGAGCCGTCCGGGGCGACCGCCCACGCCCAACCACCTGGTCCGGGGTTCCCCGAACACGCTCCGTCGGTGTACACGATGGTCTCGGCGGTGTGGGGCACCGCTCGACCGTAGCGGCGCTCGACGCGCATCGCGAGATTGCGACCGGAGGCAGCAGCCCGCATGAAAAGCTGACTCTGGCAGCGCCCCGCCGGGCGCAGCGAGGGAGGACTGGGGATGGACACACACGCACACCGCGGCGCGCTCTGGCGGTCACGATGGGCAGCGATCGGTGCAGCGGTCGCCGTCAGCATCGGCGCAGGCGGGGCGATCGGCCTCGCCTCGGCGGCGCCGGGCACGTCGTCGCACTTCATCTCGATCACGCCGGTGCGCGTCCTCGACACCCGCAACGGCGTCGACGTCGGACTCGCCGGTCCATTCGTCTCGCCGGTCTCACAGGACCTGATGATCACCGGCAACATCCCGACCACAGCCGGAGCGCAGATCGTCGTACCGACCGGAGCGACCGGCGTCGTGCTCAACGTCACCGTCGTCCAGCCGTCACTCGCCGGCTTCCTCTCCGTCCGACCGGCCGACGCCGTCGGAGCACCGGCCACGTCGAGCCTCAACTTCGAGGCCGGCGTGACCCAGCCCAACGCGGTCACCGTGCAGGTGCCGACGATCGGGCCGGATACCGGCGAGATCGAGCTCACCTACGACGCCTACGGCTCTGCCGGCGCGACCACCGACGTCCTCGTCGATGTCGTCGGCTACTACGCCCCACAGGGTCCGCCGCGTACCGAGGTGCTGACCGTCCCCTGGGCGCAGTTCTTCCCCGGCGGTGAAGGCGGGTACGGGTACGGCTCGAGCGGACACCTCGGCCGCCACCTCACCGGCACGGGCGGCAACGGCGGCAACCGGTTGCAGGCCGCTCTCGAGCTGCCGCAGGGGGCGACGATCAACTCGGTCACGTTCGGGATCTACGACAACGGTGCATCGACTCCGTCGCCGGGCGTGTTCCGTTTCGCTCGGGGTGACCTGTTCGGCGAGGAAGTCGCCGTGGCGACGGTCACCGGGGCCTCGTCGACGCGGCGGACCGTCGATGCCACGGTCGACGCGAGCAAGGCGGTCGTCGACAACGAGAACTACCTCTACGTGGCAACGGTGTTCATGTCGGGCTGGACGGGAGCGTCGAACGTCGAGGTCGACTACGTGACGATCCGCTACACCGTCACGAGGTGACCCCAGGAGGCCCACGAGCTGCCCGATGTCGTCATTCCGACCGCCAGCAGCGCGGTCGGAACGACGACAAAATCGGGCTGGGGGTGGGCGGTAGCCGGGCAGAACGGTGCGAGACTTCACCCATGATCTTCGACGGCTTCGTCCATCAGTTGCCCGACACTGATCCGGTAGAGACCCAGGAGTGGCTCGACAGCCTGGCCGCGGTGATCGACACCCACGGCAAGACCCGCGCCCGGTTCCTGCTCTCCAAGCTGCTCGAATCGGCTCGCGAGGCGCAGGTCAGCTTCCCGGCGACCGTCTCCACCCCTTACCTCAACACGATTCCGCGGGAGCAGGAGCCGTGGTTCCCCGGCGACGAGCACATCGAGCGCCGGATCAGGGCGTTCATCCGCTGGAACGCAGCGGTGATGGTCGCCCGGGCGAACAAGCACGCCGACGGGATCGGCGGTCACCTGTCGACCTTCGCCAGCTCGGCGAGCCTGCTCGAGATCGGTTTCAACCACTTCTTCCGCGGCAAGGACGACGGCCTCGCCGGCGACCACGTCTACTTCCAGGGCCATGCCGCACCGGGCGTCTACGCCCGGGCGTTCCTCGAAGGCCGGCTGACCGAGGAAGACCTCGACCACTTCCGCCGTGAGATCGGCCGGGACGGCGCCGGGCTGTCGAGCTACCCCCACCCGCGCCTGATGCCCGAGTTCTGGGAGTTCCCCACCGTCTCGATGGGTCTCGGCTCGATCACCGCCCTCTACCACGCCCGGTTCAACCGCTACCTGCACAACCGCCGGCTCGACGACACCAGCGCCTCGCGGGTGTGGGCGTTCCTCGGCGACGGCGAGTGCGACGAGCCGGAAACGCTCGGCTCGCTCTCGCTGGCGAGCCGTGAAGGCCTCGACAACCTGATCTTCGTCGTCAACTGCAACCTTCAGCGCCTCGACGGTCCGGTGCGCGGCAACGGCAAGGTGATCCAGGAGCTCGAAGCGGTGTTCCGCGGTGCCGGCTGGAACGTGGTCAAGGTCGTCTGGGGCTCGAAGTGGGACGAGCTGCTCGCCCGCGACGTCGACGGCGCGCTGCTGAACAAGATGAACACCACCGTCGACGGCGAGTTCCAGCGGTACTCGGTGGAGAGCGGCAACTACATCCGTGAGCACTTCTTCGGCCCCGACCCTCGCCTGCGCAAGCTGGTCGAGCACCTCAGCGACGAGGATCTGCGCGTCCTCCCCCGTGGCGGTCACGACTATCGCAAGCTGTTCGCCGCCTACAAGGCGGCGTCGGAGAACCTCGGCAGCGGCAAGCCGACTGCGATCCTGTGCAAGACGATCAAGGGCTGGACGCTCGGGCCGGACGTCGAAGGTCGCAACGCGACCCATCAGATCAAGAAGCTCAACGCCAAGCAGCTGCGGGCGATGCGCGACCGGCTGTACCTCAACGACGAGATTCCCGACGAGGCACTCGAAGGCGAACTCCCGCCGTACTTCCGGCCGGAGCCGCACTCGGTCGAGTACCAGTACATGATGGAGCGGCGCAAGGCGCTCGGCGGTTCGCTGCCGAAGCGGTCGACGACGATCAAGCGCCCGCTGGAGCTTCCCGGCGACGGACCGTTCGCCGAGATCGCGGCAGGCTCCGGCACCCAGGAAGTGTCGACGACGATGGCCTTCACCCGGCTGTTGCGCAACCTCTGCCGTGACCCGCAGATCGGTCAGCGGATCATCCCGATCGTCCCCGACGAGGCGCGCACGTTCGGGATGGACTCGCTGTTCCGCGAACTGAAGATCTATTCGTCGCACGGGCAGAAGTACGAACCGGTCGATCACGACCTGCTGCTGTCGTACATGGAGGCGACCGACGGTCAGATCCTCGAGGAGGGGATCACCGAAGCCGGGTCGATGGCCAGCTTCATCGCCGCCGGAACGAGCTACGCCACCCGCGGCGTGCCGGTCGTGCCGTTCTACACGTTCTATTCGATGTTCGGGTTCCAGCGGGTCGGCGATCTGATCTGGCAGGCCGCCGACATTCGCGCCCGCGGCTTCCTGATGGGTGCGACCGCCGGGCGGACCACCTTGATGGGTGAGGGACTCCAGCACCAGGACGGCCACAGCCTCGTGCTCGCCTCGACGGTGCCGCCGGTGCAGGCCTACGACCCCGCCTTCTCCTATGAGGTTGCGGCGATCATCAAGGCCGGGATCAAGCGGATGTACGGACCCAACCCGGAGGACGTCTTCTACTACCTGACGATCTACAACGAGAACTACGCGATGCCGGCGATGCCGGAGCGCGAGGGGATCGAGGACGAGATCGTCCGCGGGTTGTACTGGTGGTCGGCGCCGGCCGAGTCGACGTCGAAGAAGGCCACCGTGCTGTTCTCCGGCTCCGCGGTCGGCGCAGCGCGCACCGCTGCGGCCGAGCTCGCCGAGCACTACGACGTCGGCCTCGAGCTGTGGTCGGCGACCTCGTACAAGGCGTTGCGCGAGCAGGCGCTGGAGGTCGAGCGGTGGAACCGGTTGCACCCCGGTCAGCCGGCGCGCACGCCGCTGGTCGCCGAGCTGCTGTCGGAGGCACCGGGCCCGATCGTCGCCGTCAGCGACTTCATGCGGATCGTTCCCGAGCAGGTCGCCCGGTTCCTCCCCGGACGCTCGTTCATCCCGTTGGGGACCGACGGGATGGGCCGGAGCGATACGCGCGAAGCGCTCCGCCGGCACTTCGAGGTCGACGCGGGTCATGTCGTCGTCGCCGTGCTCGCCGCCCTCGCCGCCGAGGGAGAGGTCAAGCCGGAATTGGTCGCCGACGCGATCGCGCGCTATGGCATCGACCCCGATGCCACCTCTCCGATCACGCGCTCGACGCTGCCGCCGGGTCGAACCGGAACGCCCACGTCGAGCTCGCTGCGACCTGTTTCGTCGCGCTGTGGCTGGCGTGGCCGTTCTGGCGGCCGGGCCCGCGGATGATCGGTTTCGACACCGCTGCCTACAGCGGTCCGAACCTCCAGTTCACTCTCGACGAGTGGGCTGCCGGCCGGCTGCCACTGTGGAACGACCGGATCTTCGGTGGCGTGGCCCATCTCGGCAACTCCCAGACGGGGTCGCTGTATCCGCTGAAGCTGCTCGTCGCCCCGTTCGACACCGGGCGGGCGATGAACCTGCTCGTCGCCGGGCACATCATCGCCTTCTGTCTCGGTCTGCTGTGGGTCGCCCGCCGGCTGGCGCTCGCCCCGCCGGCAGGGTTCGTCGTCGCCGTCGGCGGTGCCGCCAGCGGGGCGGCGATGATCAAGACCACCCAGTTCGAGCAGTATCTCGTGCTCGCCTGGGCGCCGTTCCTGCTGGTCGCGATCCACGCCGTGCTCACCTCCGCTCGCCCATGGCGGGCGGTGCCGTTCGCCGCGTCGGCCGCCGCGATGTCGTTCCTCGCCGGCCATCCCCAGATCACCTATCTGCTCGTCGCGCTCGCCGTGCTGTGGACGATCGGCCTGCTCGCCTCGAGCCGTGACGTCACTGGGCTCGCACCGCTGGCTGCGGCCGGCGGGCTCGCCGCCGCGATCTGTTCGCTGCAGCTGTTCGCCACCGTCCACGCCACTGCGATCAGCGCGGTCGGCGCCGACCGGACGATCGATCGGATCGACCAGGACTGGCTGATCACCCCGTTCCGCACCCCGCGGATCTTGTTCGGCACGGTGCTCGACCAGAACCCGGCAGCGTTCGCCGGGACGTTCGAGAGCACCTCGTTCGTCGGGATCGCGCTCAGCGCGCTGGCGGTCGTCGGGCTCGTCGCCGGCTGGCGGAACCCCGATCGCCGTCCGTTGACGGTCGCCCTCGCGCTCGCCGCAGTGGGCTCGCTCGTCGCCGCCCTCGGGCCGCGCACGATCGTGTTCCGCGCCGCCTACCGACTGGTCCCCGGCTTCGACCTCGCCCGCGTCCCGGCGCGCTGGATGGTCGTGTTCGTCCTCGCGATCGTGCTGCTCGGCGGGTTCGGGATCGACGCGATCGTCGCCCGCCGGGTCGGACGCGCCGAGCTCGTTGCCCTCCTCGGTGTCGCCGCGCTGCTCTCGCTCGGCGCCGTCACCGGGCGGTTCGGTGCCGACGGCCGACCGATGGCGGTGGCGATCTGGATCGTCACCGCGCTGGTCGTGTTCGCCCTCGTGGGCACGTCGATGCTCACCGGTCGCCGGGCCTGGCTGAGCGCCGCCGTGCCGGTCGCGTTGGCGGCGGTGGTGCTCGCAGAGCTCGCCACCGGCTGGGTCCACGGCGGTGCGCTGCGCCCACGCGCCGCCGGTCGGATCGACGGGTTCACCCAGGCGACCACCGAGTATCTCGCCGATACCGCCGGATGGACGGTGGCGTTCACCGACGACGGCTACGGCGATCCGCGGGTCGCCGTCACCGGCTTGCGACCGAACGCGAACGTGTTCAACGACGTCCGATCGATCGACGGCTACGACGGCGGGGTGCAGGTGACGACGCGTTGGCTCGACCTCGTCCTGCGCGGCGGCGACGGCCAGGAGTTCAACCTGCCACTGCGCAACCAACTCGTCATCCCACTCGATCCCGAAGCGATGGCCCGGCTCAACGTGCGCCACGTGCTGATCGACCTGGACCGCGACTGGGAGCAGCACGTCGCCGAGTGGAGCGGACCGATGATCAGCGACGACCGGTACGCGGTGTGGGAGAACCCGGCGTGGTCGAGCGAGGCGACCCTGTGGTTCGACGCCGAGCTCGTCGCCGACGACGCCGCTGCCGCACGGGCGTTGCGTGACCTCGACCGGCTGGGCACCACCGTGCTCGTCGAGGATGCGACGCTCGCCGCGGTGGACTGCGCCGGCGGTTGCGCGCCGAGCTCGGTCGAACTCGATCGGATCGACGCCCGTCATCTGCGGGCGACGACCGGCTCCGACCGGCCGGGGATCCTCAGCGTCGGCTCGCAGTACGACAGTGGCTGGAAGGTGACGATCGACGGCGAGGAGGCATCGGCGTTCCCCGCTGACGGGTTCCTCCTCGCGGTCGAGGTCCCCGCCGGCGAGCACCTCGTCGAGCTGCGCTACCGACCGGACTGGGTCCTGTGGGGCGGCCTGCTGTCGATCGTCGGGATCGCCGCGACCCTCGGGCTGCTCGTCACCGAGGATCGCTACCATCGGCGAGATGCCCGCCGGGACGCTGTACATCACGGGTGACCGGGCAGCCGACCGGCTGCTCAACACCGACGGCACAGCGCTGCTGATCGGGATGCTGCTCGACCAACAGGTGCCGATGGAGTGGGCCTTCGCCGGTCCGGCGACGCTGCGCAGCCGCCTCGGCCATCTCGACGCCAAGCGGATCGCGCGGATGGATATCGACGCGTTCGTCGCCGTCTGTTGCGAGAAGCCGGCGATCCACCGCTTTCCGGCATCGCTCGGCCGGCGGATCCACGAGCTGTGCACGACCCTCACCGCCGGCTATCGCGGCAAGGGGACGAACGTCTGGGTCGGGGTCGCCGACGGCGACGAGCTCTACCGTCGGCTGCGCGCCCTGCCCGGGTACGGCGAGGAGAAGGCGAGGATCTTCGTCGCCATCCTCGGCAAGCGGATGGGGGTGACGCCCGCCGGCTGGCGGGAGGCCGCCGGTAAGTTCGGCGACGACGTCCCCCGCTCCGTCGCCGACATCACCGACCCGGCGAGCCTCGCTCTCGTCCGCCAGTGGAAGCAGGCGCAGAAGGCCGCCAAGCTCGACAAGCAGGACCGCCCGCTCACGACGCGCCCTGCACCAAGTCCCGGGGTTGGTTGATCGTCGAGCGCCGTCAGCGGCGGGCGAAGCGCATCCGCAGGACCATCAGGATCATCCGCATCCCGAGGGTCAATGCCTTGGTGAAATCGCCGGTGACGGAGCTCTCCCCCACCCGCGGCAGGTAGCGGACCGGGACCTGGACCAGCGGCAACCGCCGGCGCACGGCGAGCAACATCATCTCGAACCCGAACGACGAGGCGGTGCCCTCGAACTCCGGTGAGATGGCGTCGATCGCCTCACGGGTCAGCACCCGGAAGGTGCAGCCGACGTCGGAGAGGTAGCTGGTGTTGAACAACACCTCGGTCAGCTTGGCCACGCCCCAGTTGCCCCAGCGGAGGAACGGGCCCATGTTCGCCCCGGAGAAGATGAACGTCGACACCGTGCGCGATCCGAGGACGACCTGGGCGTCGCTGAGGAATGGGAGCAGCTTGAGCACGTCACCCGGATCGAAGGTGCCGTCCGGCTCGCAGATGCAGACCAGGTCGTACTGGGTCGTCTCCGCCACTCCCCGGCGGATCGCCGCGCCGTAGCCCTGGCGCTGTTCGTGGACCTCCCGTGCGCCGGTGGTGGCCACCGCCGCCGACGTCGCCGGATGGGCGTTGTTGTTGACCACGACGACCTCGTCGACGATCCCCAGTGCCTCGAACGCGGCGATGCACTCGGCAATCGAGTCGGCTTCGTTGTAGGTCGGGAGGATGACGGCGAGCGTCGATCCGTTCCACATCAGCTCGCTCCGATCGGGACGTACAGCTCGACCCCCGGAAGGTCGACGAGGAGGTACCGCGCCTGCGGCATCCGCAACAGATCCTTGTTGAACTCACCGGGCCGGAAGGCGACCGCAACGCTCTCCGGCGGCGCCTCGCGCACCCGTTGCTGGAGGTGTGGATAGCGCACCGGCAGCGGCGCGAACACGGCGGTCGCGATCCGCTCGTCGGTGGCGTAGGAGACCGGCAGGACGAGGAAGTACGGACCTTCGAGCAACTCGATCCCACGCCGGTCGAGCTCGCCGATCAGCGACGCGTTGACCGCGTTCGGATCGCCGAGCTTCGTCCCGACGACCTCCAGTTGGTACGGCAGGACGAGGACGAGCACCCAGCCGACGACGACCGCGCCGCGCCACAGCTGCCCGAGCGGCTGGACTTCCTCGCCCCCGAGCAGCGTCGCCAGGCAGAGCACGACGATCGGGAACCCGGCGATCCCATAGCGCCCGTCGGCGACGAACGAGGTGTGCTGGAACACCCCGAGGATCAGCCAGCCGACAACGGCGGGAACGGCGATCACCCACCCGGACGGGCCCGCCTGGCACAACCGGACGACGGCGTAGACCGTCGCCGCGATCAGCAACAGATAGAGGAACGTGCCCACGGCGCGGCCGTTGAGCCACTCCCCCGAGGGGTCCATCAGCCCGAAGTCGCGCGGGATCAACTCGCGGAAGAATCCGCCGACGCGCTCGGTGTAGGTCGCCGGCTCGGCGTCGCGCTCCTCGAGCGAGGCGAACCCGTTGGTCGCGTTCCAGATCAGCCATGGGCTGCAGCCGACGATCACCCCGATCGCGCCCGGCACGTGCCACACCCGCCAGGCGCGCAGGTGGGCCACGGTGACGACGATCGCCGCCGGGGCGAGCACCGAGACGTAGATCGGATGCTGCATGAAGGCGACGCCGACGAGCACCCCGGTGAGCAGCGAGCGTCGCACGGTCGGCCCGTCGTCGACGGTGACGACCATGCTCCAGATCGCACCGAAGACGATGATCACCCCGCCGGCGTAGGCGAGGTAGGCCTGGGTGGTGACGATCAACATCGCCCCCGGGATCAGCCACAACCCGGCGAAGGCGGCGATCGCCCCCCGCTCCCCGGCGAGCCGCCGGACGATCCCGGCACCGAGCACACTGGCGATCAGCCACAGCACCCACGGCATCAACTTGAGCAGCACGATCCTGCCGCCGAAGACCTTGACCACCGGCGAGAACAGGTAGCTCTCGACGAGCACCGTGTAGTAGCTCTCCGGGATCATCAGATGGAACCGACCGCGGGCGACATCCATCGACGAGAGCCCGGTGACAGCCTCGTCGGAGTTGAGCACGCCGGAGGGAGTGAGCAACACCCAGGCCCGCAGGAGGAGCCCGACGAAGCCCATGACCAGCACCTCTCGGCGGGTGAGGACGGTCCGGAGGCGGGCAGCGGCGGGCACGGGCGAGTCAGGTTACACGTACCCCCGGGGTAGCATTCGGACTCCGGCGATGCCGATCACCATGACTGACACCTCTGCCATCGAACTCCGCCAGGTGCTCCCTCGCCGTTCCGTCGGTCGCCATCTGGCGGACATCTGGAAGTACCGCGAGTTGTGGCTGCAGCTGGTCCGCAAGGAACTCCACGTCCGCTACCAGAAGTCGCTGATCGGCTTCCTCTGGTCGATGCTCAACCCGCTGTTCCTGCTCGTCGTCTACAGCGTCGCGTTCAGTCTGCTCGGTCAGTCGTTCGCCTGGTTCGGGATCTGGCTGCTGGCCGGGATCCTCGTGTGGAACTTCTTCGCCACCTGCCTCTCCACCGGAACCGCGGCGATCACGAGCAACGGCTACCTCGTCGGCAAGGTCCACTTCCCTCGCGAGGTGCTCCCGCTCGCGTCGGTCGGCGCTGCGTTCGTCCACCTGATGTTCTCGAGCCTGCTGATGGTCGCAGTGCTGCTGATCACACGGTTCCACGTCGACTGGTCGTACCTCTGGCTGACGGCTCCGGCGCTGCTCGCCCTGGTCGTACTCGCGTCGGCGTTGGCGATCCTGCTCAGCGCGATCAACGTCTACGCCCGCGACACCACCCATCTGCTCGAGCTGGCGTTGCTCGCCGGGTTCTGGCTGACGCCGATCATCTACCCGTTCATGCTCGTCGCCCAGAAGCTGCGCGGCGGCGGGAACTGGGAGTACTGGCTGCTCGCCAATCCGTTGACGTCGATCGTGATCGCGATCCAGCGCGGGATCTACGGCGAAGCGACGATCTACGAATCGCAGACCGACCCGGGCCAGGCGAAGGTCGTCAGGCAGTTCCTGCTCCCCGACATGTCGCAGTGGTGGTACCTGCGCAACCTGCTGATCGTGCTCGTCTGCGGGCTGGTACTGCTCGCCGTGGCGATCAAGGTCTTCGATCGGGCAGAGGCCAACTTCGCCGAGGTGATGTGAGCACCGATGACCGCGATCGTCGCCGAGGGCATCTCGAAGAAGTTCCGCATGTCGCAGTCGCGCAGCTCGATCAAGCATCGGCTCGCTCGACGGGCATCGGGCGAGCAGCACCAGGATTTCTGGGCATTGCAGCCGATCGACATCATCGTCGAACAAGGCGAGACGGTCGGCATCCTCGGCCACAACGGATCGGGCAAGTCGACGCTGCTGAAGTGCATCGCGGGGATCCTCACTCCGACCACCGGCTCGGTCCAGGTGCGCGGGCGGGTCGCCTCGCTGCTCGAGCTCGGCGCCGGGTTCCACCCCGATCTGACCGGGCGCGAGAACGTGTTCATCAACGCTGCGTTCCTCGGGATCTCCAAGCGCGAGATCGAGCGGCGCTTCGATGACATCGTCGGCTTCGCCGAGCTCGAATCGTTCATCGACCAACAGGTGAAGTACTACTCGTCGGGGATGTTCGTCCGGCTCGGGTTCGCCGTGGCGATCAACGTCGACCCCGACATCCTGCTCGTCGACGAGGTCCTCGCAGTCGGCGACGAAGCGTTCCAGCAGAAGTGTCTCGACCGCGTCGCCGAGTTCCAGCGCGAAGGCCGCACGATCTTGTTCGTCACCCACGGCGCCGAGCACGTCCGGCGGATCTGCAACCGTGGG
This sequence comes from uncultured Actinomycetes bacterium, assembly GCA_963754705.1. Taxonomy (GTDB): domain Bacteria; phylum Actinomycetota; class Acidimicrobiia; order Acidimicrobiales; family Ilumatobacteraceae; genus JAWKHV01. Next base: position 144,095 of record CAVWGZ010000006.1, read on the forward strand.
CTGGTGCTCCACCACGGCGAGCTCGTCGCCGATACCGCTCCGGGTGAGGCGATCCGGATCTTCCGCGAGCACCTCCACGGGACGATGACCGGGCCGGACGCGACCGAGGTCGGCGACATCCCCGACTCGCCGATCCACCTCGGCGATCTCCACGTCGGCTACGCCGAGAGCGACCGCTCCTATCTCGTCACCGGTGAGTCGGTCGAGTTGACGATCGCCTATGAGAGCACCGCTCCGGTGCACGACGCGGTGCTCGCCTTCGAGGTCCGCAACCGGCGGGGCGAAACGGTGTTCGCAGCGACAACGGACACGATCGGCGCGCCGCTGCCGGTGCTCGACGGGCGCGGTTCACTCGTTCTCCGCTTCGCCGACGTGCCGCTGCTCGACGGGCAGTACCCGGTCAGCCTGCAGTTGCGCCATCGTCACGACGGCGAGATGCTCGCCCTGCGCGAGGGTCTCGACGTGTTCGAGGTGATGTCCCCGACACGGGTCGAGGGGATGGTCGCCCTGCCGACGACCGTACGGGTGGAGCAATCGCAACCCGAGGTGGTCTGAGTGTTCGGCACCGTTCGTCGCCTCGGTGGCCGGCTGCTCGACCGTCGCCAGCGCCGACTGATCGAGATCGAGCGCCGGCTGACTGCGATCGAGGAGCACCTCAACCACTGGATCGCGACACTCGATTCGATCAACCATCGGGTCGGCGACCTGCAGACGAAGATGGCCGACGCCGCGGCGGACGTCGAGATGAGCGCGGCGTTGATCTCCTCGGTCGAGCGGACCGTCGCCCGCGGGCGGGCTGAGCCGATCGTCGGCGAGTGAGGCTCTGGTTCGACGTCCAGGCCCTCCAGGGCCCGTTCTTCGAACGCGGGATCCAGCGCTACGTCCGTTCCGTGGCGATCGAGTTGGAACGGCGCAGCGCGTCGATCGCCGGGTTCGGCCTCAACCCGACCGCCGGCCCTGTGCGGCCGTTCCACGCCGAGGTCGTCGGTTCCGCCCATCTGCGGACGGCTGACGCCGCCAACCTGCGCGCCGCGGCAGCCGACGGGGATCTCGTCTACCTCTGCGGCTCGGCGTTCGAAGGGTTCCAGCCGATTCAGAACCTGTGGCCGAATTACCTCGTGATCCCCGAGGTCCCGGCGTACGCGATCGTCTACGACACGATCCCGTTCCGTCGGCCGGAGGAGTTCCAGGCGACCCACGAACGTCGGCGGTTCTATGCCGCCCGACGACATCTGCTCGAGCGTGCCGACGGGTTCCTGGCGATCTCCCGCTCGTCGGCCGATGACCTGTTGCTCGATCTGGAACTCGGTGACCAGCCGGTGCGGGTGATCGGTTGCGGGGTCGATCGACGGTTCGTCCCCGCCGACGATCCGGAGGGTGCTCGACGGGCCGGCGTCGCCGGTGTGCCGGCGCTGCGCGAGGGCTGCCTGCTGTACGTCGGCGGGTTCCAGCCGCAGAAGAACGTCGAGCGGCTGATCGATGCCTACGCCCTGCTCGATCCGGAGCTGCGCGCCGCCCATCAGCTCGTCATCGGCGGCAAGGTGCCCGACGAACAGCTCGGCCGATGGCAGGCGCTGTGCGAGCGGCGCCGGATCGAAGCCGATGTCGTGTTCACCGGACTGGTCAGCGACGAGCTGCTGCTCGCCCTCTACCAGTGCGCCCGGCTGCTCGTGTTCCCGAGCCTTCACGAGGGGTTCGGCCTGCCGGTCGCCGAGGCGATCGCCTGCGGCACGCCGGCGATCGTCGCCGACGCGTCGTCGCTGCCGGAGGTGATCGGTTGGCAACCCGGGATGTTCGACCCGCTGGAGGTCGAGTCGATCGCTGCGCTGATCACCCGCGCACTCACCGACGACGCGTTCGACGCCGAGCTACGCGCTGCCTGCGCATCCGCCGTCGGTCGGCACACCTGGCCGCGGGTCGTCGACGCCCTGCTCGACGCTCTGCCGGCCGGCGGATCGGCCGGCCGGCGACGCCGCCTCGCCGTGGTCGACGACTCCCCGGAACGCTCGACGATCGCCAGCGGCGCACTCGTCGGCGCGATCGGCGACGACTGGACGATCGACTGGTTCTCCGACCGTCCCTCGCCGCCCGTGCCGGGCGTCTTTCCCCGTCGCAGCTGGGGCAGGACCGCCGAGCCGTCGCTCTACGACGCCCAGGTCACCACCGCCGAACTGGCCGACGATCTCGCCTCGGTCGTCGCCCGGCTCGATGTCCGTACCTGAGCGATGGGCGGGCGTCGCGACGGTCACTCCCCCGGCGCTTGTTCGCCTTTCTCCTTCGCCTGATCGAACCGGTCGGGCGACGGCGCGGGCGCAGATCGGTCGGTCTCGACCATCCACCTCGCCACCGACGTCAGATAGTCGCTGAAGTCTTCGACTGCGAGCGTCGAAGCCTCCGCAACGATCGTCAGGTCGATGTCGCCGTACTCGTGGACCAGCAGGTTTCGCATCCCAGCGGCAACAGCCAACTCGGCTGTCGAGATCGCCGAGATCAACGAGGTCGACGAGGTCGACGAGGTCGACGAGGAGTTCCCGGATGAGCTGCAACCGCGACGTCAGTTGCGGGCGGTTCAGGAGAACACGACGGTCTTGTTGCCGTAGACGAGGACGCGGTGCTCGGCGTGGGCCCGCACCGCCCGGGCGAGCACGCTGACTTCGAGATCGCGACCTTTGCGGACGAGGTCCTCGACCGAGTCGCGGTGGCTGACGGGCACCACGTCCTGCTCGATGATCGGGCCGTCATCGAGCTCGGCGGTGGCGTAGTGCCCGGTGACCCCGATGACCTTCACCCCCCGAGCGTGGGCCTGGTGGTACGGCTTGGCCCCGATGAATGCCGGGAGGAACGAGTGATGGATGTTGATCACCCGGTTCGGCCAGCGGGCGCAGAAATCGTCGGAGAGCACCTGCATGTAGCGGGCCATCACCACCAGCTCGATCTCGTGCGTTTCGAGCACCTGCTGGACCTGCGCCTCCTGCTCGCGCTTGGTCGCCGCGGTGACCGGGAGGTGGTGGTACTCGACCCCGTAGAACTCGCACAGGGCGCGGTGGTCGGGGTGGTTGGAGATCACCACCGGGATCTCGATCGGCAGCTCGCCGGCATGCCAGCGGGCGAGCAGGTCGGTCAGGCAGTGCGGCTGGCGGGAGGCGAGCAGCCCGACCCGGGTGCGGTGGTCGTCGAACCGGACACTGGCGGTCATCTGCATCGAGGCCGCGAGCGGAGCGAAGGCGTCGGCGATCCGGTCACGGGGCACGTCGAACCCGTCGAGCTCGAACTCGACCCGTTGGAAGAAGACGCGCAGATCGAGGTCGGTGTGCTGCTCGGCATGGACGATGTTGCCGCCGTGGTCGGCGACGAAGCCGGCCACCTCGGCAACGATCCCTCGTCGGTCGGGACAGCTCAGCAACAGGATCGCGGACGTCATCGCCCGGTGTTAGCCGAAGGTGTGCCTCGCATGCCAGCGCCAGGCGGACTCGATGATCTCCTCCAGCCCGTAGCGCGGGTGCCAACCGAGCACCTCTCGAGCCTTGCGGTTGTCGGCGAAGGTCGCCGACGGATCACCTGCGCGGCGATCGACGTAGTCGTGGGGGACCTCGCGCCCGGAGATCCGGGCGGAGGCGTCGAGCACCTGCTTCACCGACGACCCGGTTCCGGTGCCGAGGTTGAACGCGCCCGACTCACCGCCGGCGACGAGGTAGCGCAGCGCAGCGATGTGCGCTTCGGCGAGGTCGTCGACGTGGATGTAGTCGCGGATGCAGGTGCCGTCCGGGGTCGGGTAGTCGCTGCCGAACACCTGCAGCGGGGGGCGCTCGCCGAGGATCGCCTGCATCGCCACGGGGATCAGGTTGAGCGCGACATCCGCCTGCTCACCGAGTCCGCCCTCGACCGCCGCTCCGGAGGCGTTGAAGTACCTCAGGCTGGCGAAGCGCAGCCCGTGAGCGGCGTCGAACCACTTGAGCTGCTCCTCGCACACCGCCTTGGTCGCGGCGTAGGCGCTCTCCGGGTGGATCGCCGCCGACTCGTCGACCGGTGACCTATCCGGCGTGCCGTACACCGAGCACGACGAGGAGAAGACGAATCGAGAGATCCCGTGGTCGCGCGCCGCCTCGAGCAGGGCAAGGGTCCCGCCGACGTTGTTGGCGAAGTAGCGGCCCGGGTCGCGCATCGATTCGCCGACGTTCTTGTAGGCGGCGAAGTGGATGATCGAATCGACCGAGTAGTCGGCCAACAGCGGATCGACGACCGTGCGATCGGCGACGTCGCCGACGACCAGCTGCACGTCGCCGACGGCGTGCTTCGAGCCCAGTTCGAGGGTGTCGAGGACGACGACGTCGAACCCGTGCTCGACGAGACGGCGAACCGTGTGCGAGCCGATGTAGCCGGCCCCGCCGGTGACCAGTACGGACATCGGACGAACGCTAGGCGACCGAGCGCCCGCCCGGGCGTCAGCCGGCCCGGCGCATCAGGTCTGCGATCGGTTCGGCCGCGTCGAATCCGAGGAGGTGGGCGTGGGCAGCATCAAGCCGACCGCGGTCGAGCCGCAGGTCGAGCCGGAGCAACCCTTCGATCGTCGCTCGCTCCTGATCCGCGTACCACTCAGCGCTGTGGAATCGCGCCCCGAGTCCGAGCCGATCGACCACGAACGGGCGCGGGAGCGGGATCCCGAGCTGTTCGTCGAGCTGCTCACGCCAGGAGTTCGGGTCCTCGACGATGTCCTCGTATCGAACGATGGCGTCGACGGCTCCGGCTGCGTCGACGACCGAGAGGAGCGAATGGGCGAAGAACCGCCGGTAGGGGTGACCCGGAACGTCGATCCCGAGGTCGTCCATCACCGCGCGGTGGTAGCCGAGGAACGCTCCGTAGCCGTCCGCAGCCAGCGCGGCCTCCTCGCTGAGGGCGCCGCGCCCGAGATAGCTCGTCCACAGATCTCGCGGATTGCGTACGAGCAGCAGCAACAATGCGTCGGGGAACTGGACGCGCAGCCACGGCAGACGGAAGTCAGCCCGAGTCAGCTTGAGCATCGTCCGCTCGGCACTGCCGACCAGGAGTGCGAGGAAATCGCGAAGGTCGTCGGCCGATGCGTCGGCGGCCATCCGGAAGCGATGCTGAGCGAACCATGGCTGGTGCAGCCGGCGTAGACGGTCGATGTCGATCGACCCGTACTCCAACCAGTAGTTGGCCACGGCTCGGTGGCTCGGGTCCACCTCCTGGCTCCGACGTTCGACGTGGGCGACGAGGTGCTCGTGCAGCGGCTCGAGGTAGCACCGCCAGCCCGGCTGGCGACGAAAGGCGTTCCAGACCATCGTCGTGCCGCTGCGGAACCGCCCGGCGACGATCACCTGCCGACGGTCGGTCGACAGACCTGCAGTGGTGCCCGCTTCTTCAACCACGACGCCATTGTCCACATCAAGATGACGATCTGATGCGCACGCCGAGCATTTCGGTCGCCGCTACGCGTGACAGTTTGCACGTTCGGCAGGCGGACGAGAAGATCCGGCTGACCGTCGACTGACGTCAGCTACACTCCGATCGCACTATGGAGTTGCGCAACTACGTGGAGCGCACGGTGGGTCCATTTGCTGATGATCTACTGATGCAGGAACTCGTCGGATTGCCGCCCGATCGTCGTCGGGCAGCGGTGCGGTTCACGGTCGACGCCGTCAACGAGCTGCCTTCGGTCATGTTCCTCGGCGTCGTCTGCATCGCCACCTCGGTCCGCGCGGCGCGCGCCGTGCCGATCGTCGGACCCCGCCTCGTCGGTCTCCTCGCCCGCCACCCGTTGCCGCTGGTCGGCGACTACGTCCGGCTGATCAGATCGCTCGGGACTGCCCGCGCCTATGACGAGTGGCCGGCCGAGGAATCCGAAGCCGCTCGCTCACTCCTGACGGTCGGCTGATGGAGCGAACGGCGAGTCTCACCGCCGACGTCCTGGTGATCGGCTCTGGAGCAGGCGGGGCACCCACCGCCGCGCTACTCGCCGAGGCCGGATTCGACGTGCTCGTCGTCGAAGAAGGTGGGTGGGTCGAGCAGGGTTCGGTGGTGCCGTTCTCGCTCGACCAGATGGCCAAGCAATACCGCTCGAACGGCGTCACCGCAGCGGTCGGCCTGCCGTCGATCGCCTACACCGAAGGGCGCTGCGCCGGCGGTGGCACCGAGATCAACAGTGGGCTCTACTACCGCCCTCCGGCCGAGCTGCTCGAGCGGTGGCGGCAGACCTACCGGCTACGCGAGCTCGAGCCGGACGATCTCGGTGACATCTGTGCCGAGGTGGAGAAAGAGCTCAGCGTCCAGCTCACCCCCGGGGAGCCCACACCGGCTTCGGCATTGCTCGCCCGCGGCGCCCAGCGTCTCGGATGGCGCAACGAGGAGATCCCTCGATGGATGCGCTACGGGTCCGAATCCGACGGCCGGACCGGCGAGCGCCAGAGCATGACCAAGACCTACCTGCCGCGCGCACGACAGGCGGGCGCCCGGATCGAGACCGACTGCCGGGTTGACCGGCTGGTGGTCGAGCGCGGTCGGGCAACGCGAGCGGAGGTGACCCGAACCGTCGACGGACGTCCCGGTCCGCCAGTCGATCACCTTCAAGCACGTGATCGTCTGCGCCGGGGCGATCCAGACACCGGCGCTGCTCCAGCGGTCGCGGATCCACGGGTACATCGGCCGCACGCTCGCCGTCCACCCGACGGTCAAGCTGGCGGCGCGTTTCGACGGCGTCGTCAACGTCCCCGACGACGTACCCGTCCATCAGGTCAAGGAGTTCGCCCCCGGGCTGTCGTTCGGCGGCTCGGCGAGCTCGCCGAGCCTCATCGCCCTCGCCCTCTCCGACAGCTGGCAGACGTTCGCCCCGATGGTCGACGAGTGGCCGTCGATCGTCGTCTACTACGCAGCGATCACCAGCGAGGGACGCGGTCGGGTGCAGGCGATACCTGGGCTGCGCGACCCGCTGGTGACCTACCGCCTGACCGGACGCGACAAGGCGCTGCTCGGCAGCGGCCTCGGACGATTGGCGCAGGTGATGTTCGCCGCCGGCGCGCGTGAGGTCTATCCGTCGTTCCGCGGTGCACCACTGGTCCACGACGCCGAGACGCTCGGCGAGATGAACCAGGCCTTCGCCGCGTCGAAGGCGAGCGTGATGACGGTCCATCTCTGCTCGACCGTTCCGATGGGCGAGGACCCGTCGCGGTCGGGAGCCGACTCGTTCGGCCTCGTCCACGGCTGCCGCAACGTCTACGTCAACGACGCATCGCTGCTCCCCGAGGCACCAGGAGTGAATCCGCAGGGCACGATCATGGCGCTCGCGATCCGTAACGCGCGCCGGTTCGTCAACGACATCCAGCGCAGCTGACGGGCGACGGACAGCAGCTCGCTACGCTCCGACGGATGCGTGGACGAGGGGATCAGGATCAGCTCGCCTCGATCAACCATCGGCTCGGGCTGCTCGAACAGATCGCCCATCGGGCGACCTTGCTCGAGGCGATCAACGACCGGCTCACCGCCCTCGACGAGCGGCTCGAAGGAGCGGTCGTCGACCGCGAGGCGGTCGCCGGGATCGTGATCAATCTCCAGGGGATCGCCGAGACGATCGCCAGTCGAATGGAAGCGACCGAGCAACGCCTGCTCGCCCTCGAACAACGACTCGATCGTTTGCTCGCCGACGGAGTCACCTGAGCAACGAGCGGTCGGCAAGCTGCTCGCGCCACCGCTCGAGGAACCGGACATGGTTGCGGTCGAACGCTCGCCGCCGCGCCGCCTCCGCTGTCGGTCCCGCCGCGAGCGTGAACCACCTGCGCGGCGGTCGTCACCCTCGTCGACCAGCCGGCCTCGCGCAGTCTGAAGGCGAGATCGACGTCCTCGAAATAGGCGGGAAAGAAACCTTCGTCGAAGCCGCCCACGGAGCGGAACGCATCACGGCGGACGAGCAAGGCGGCGGCCGACGCATAGTCGACCTGCCAGCCCTCGGCAGCCGCAGCCCGCTCGGCGTAGTCCACGTCCTTGATCGGGTGGGTGAAGCCGTCTTCGTCGACGACAGCACCTGCCTCCTGGACCTCGCCATCGGGCTCGAGCAAGGTCGCCGACATCGCTGCGCACTGCGGGTGCCCTGCGAGTGCGCGAAGCAGCTCGACGTCCCAACCGGGCCGTACCTCGGTGTCCGGGTTGAGCAACAGGACGTGAGCCGCCGCTGCGGACTCGACCGCCTGGTTCATCGCTGGGCCGAAGCCGCGGTTGTCGGTGTTCCAGATGAACCGGACCCCGGTGGACGACAGTCGCACCAGCGCGCCGGACGCGTCTGGGGAGGCGTTGTCGACGACGACGATCTCGCACGGAACCGACGCGGTGCGTTGTACGGCGTCGATCGCACGCAGCGCGAGCTGGCCGCCGCGATACAGCACGATCGCAACCGAGATCACCGGATCCCGGTCCATCGTCGGTCAGTCGGATTCGGCCGGGCGGAGAATCAGGTTGAGGAAGCCGGACGGTTGCAGCCGGCACTTCCGGATGACTTCGGCGGCGTCGGTGGCCGCATCGACCGAGGGGTCGTCAAGAGCGCTCCAGCGATAGCCCCACCCGGCATAGAGCGCCAGCACCTCGAGCGGATCGTCGCCGTGTTCTTCGATCGCCTCCGGCCAGAACTCGAGCACGACGATCGGCAGCCACTTCTCGAGCGTGCGGGCGAAGCCGGCGAGGGCCTGCTGGTCCGTTCCCTGCAGGTCGATCTTGACCAGGTCGACGCGTTGCTCCGACGGCCAGATGTCGTCGAGTCGGACACCGAGGACCTCGACGGTGTCACCGGAGACGGCCCAGTCGTATGCACGCGAGTCGCCGGTGTTCGCCTCCGGTGACCGGCTGAGCACGACACGCCCGTCGCGCTCGAGCGCAGCGCACCACAGCCCGAGCGCCGAAGGGGCAAGGGCGTCGATGTTGCGCTGGAGGCAGGCGGCATTGTTCGGGTCGGCCTCGATCGCGACGACCCGCCCGGTCGGACCGGCCAGTGAGGCAGCCATCACGGTGAAGTAACCGACATGGGCGCCGACGTCGACGACGGTCCAGCCCGGTCGGACCGAGGAGCGGAGCAGATCGCCGATTTCCCGCTCCCACACTCCGTGTTCCTCGACGTAGGGAGCGATCACCGTGTCGTGGGCGAGGATCGCCAGCTCACCGACATCGCTGCGAACGGTCTTGAACGGCGCGTCGGCGGCCTCGACGGGGAGGGCTGCGACGACACCGGCTCCGTCCTCGAGATAGGCCGAGGTGACCGCGCGGAGCTCCTCGACCTCCGGCAGCGGGAACGCGATCGCTCCGGCTCGCCTGACGGCGCGCTCGACGTCGGCGAGTCGGCGCAGGAGCGTGTCGTGCAGCTTGCGCTGGGCATCCCATGAGTCGCGGTGAAAGCCGGCGAGTTGGTCGCCGAGCGACGCGAGCCGGTTGTCGGCGATCGACAGCTGGTCGGCGTGCAGCTGGAGCCGTTGATCCCAACTGTCGCGATGCAGCGTCTCGCGCTGCTTCCAGCTGTCGCCGTGCTGCTGCGCGACCGCAGCTTCCAGGCGGAGCACGGTCTCGCGGACTTCGACGCTGAGGTCCCACTGGTCCTTGTTGGTGTTCGCCAGCAACTCCCACAGGTCGGAATGGCGGCGCTGGGCGAACCGGTCGAGGACGTCGAGCTGCTGGCGGAGCCCGAGCTCACGATGCTGCTGAGCCTCGACCGCCCCCCGGAACAGATGAACCTCGTGGTTGAGCACGCCGACGAGGTGCTCGAGGCGATCCGCTCGCGCCTGGGCGTCGCGCAGCTGGGCCGCCAACCCGCCCGCCGACGAGCCCCTGCGGACCTTGCCGACCACCCGGCGAACCGACCTACCGATCACATCGTCCTCCTCACGCTCGGCCGATGACCGGGCCGACCGAGCCTACGTCCGGTCCGTCTGGCGGCTTCCGCCGGCTCACCGGAGTCGGCTCTTCACAGCCCGGCGCAGGCGGCCGGCGAGGCTGCGCGCCTGCCGGGCGAGCGTCGGCGCCGCCGCCGCCGGCGCGCCCGCGGTGGCCGCCGCCGATTGTTCCTGTTCGAGTTGTTCGATCCGTCCGTGTAGCGAGGCGATGTAGTCGTCCTTCTGCTGCAGCATCGTGAGGTAGATCTGCGGGTGGTACCAGTCGATCACCGGCGTCGCCGGTCGGGCGAGCAGATCGACGAATTCCGGGTCCTCGTCGACCGAGGTGAACCAGATGTTGTTCCCGTCGAACAACACCAGCTGCATCCCGGCTTTCGCCATTTGTTCCGCGATCGTGGCGCGATGCGCCCCGCCTTCGGCGAGCAGGACCCGCACGGGAAACCGTTCGAAGTCGTGACCGGCGAGCACGGCGAGTTCGTGGCCCTCGGTGTCGACCTTCATGAAGTCGATCCGGCGATCGCCGAGGTAGCGCTCGCAGAGCTCGGTCGAGGTCATCACCTCCACCGGCGTGTCGGTGATGACGTCGCCGCGATCGCGGTACGTCGCCGCCAGACCGGAGTCGAAGGTCGAGAGGTCGAGGTTCGAATCGTTGCGGTGGAAGATCAGCTGCCCGGCGGTATCCGAAATGCCGGCGAGCACGTTGACGTCCGCCGGCCGATCGGCGACGAGGTCCTCGTACAGCGACACGACGGGTTCGACGTTGATCCCCGTCCAGCCCATCTCGGAAAAGTTCTTCGTCACCGAGTCGCGCACCGGGTGATTCGCACCGATGTCGATCCAGCATCCCGAAGGTTGATTGCCGAACACACGCAACAGCGGAATGTCCTCGCCACACTGCGCGTAGCTCGTCACACGGCCGTCGGGGCCGCGTCGCGGTCCTGTCATTGCACGTTCTCCTTCGGGTCGTCTCGACGTCAGATGCGTCCGTCGGCGACGGCCTGGGTGATCCACGGGATGACGACGTCGAGCATCTCGCTCAGGCTCGTCTCGGCACGGAAGCCGAGCACCTTCTCGGCCTTGTCGGTCGCCGGGATCCGCCGCTGGACGTCGTGTTCGAACCCGGGGTCGGAGACGTACTCGAACGGCACGTCGTCGCCGAGGACCTTGTGCCAGATCATCTCGGCGAGTTCGAGCACGGTCGTCGACTCGGCAGTCGACAGGTTGAAGTCGTCGTTGCGCGCGTCGGGATGCTCCATCGCGGTGATGATCCCGCGAGCGAGATCGGCGCCGTACGTGTAGTGCCGGACCTGCGATCCGTCGCCGAGGATGTGCAACGGCTTCTGGCCCTTGACGATCTTCTGCACCAGGTCGGGAACGACATGGCTCATCGCCAGCGAGACGTTGCCGGACTTGATCTCCTGGTCACCCAATGCCCGGCTCTCGCCGACGCCGACGCAGTTGAACGGGCGGACGATCGTGTACGGCACCTGGTACTGATCCCACGCGGCGCGGGCGAAGTACTCGACGGCGAGCTTCTGGAAACCGTACGACGACAGCGGCGGCGGTACGGCCCGCTCGTCGCCCTCCCGGCTCGGCCAGCTGGTGGTGCTCTCGAACACCATCGAAGAGCTCATGTAGGTGACCTTCTGCAGCCGGCCCTTGCGCGCCGCGGCGATCGCCGCGTCGCACGAGGCGGCGATGATCCGCTCGTTCGTCGCCAACAGGTCGTAGGCGTAGGTGTGGAAGTAGCTGATCCCACCGATCATCGCCGCCCCGGCGATGAAGTGATCGCAGTCCTCGAGCAGCTCGGTGAGCAGCTTGGTGTCCTGGGCGTCGGCGACGACGAGCTGATAGCGCGGGTGATCGTCGTAGGTCTTGGTCACCGGGCCGTACTTCGAGTGGTTGTCCACGCCGACGACCTCGTAGCCGCGCTCGAGCAGCTCCTCCACGAGGTAACCACCGATGAATCCGGCCGAGCCGGTGACGAGCACCTTCATACCAACATCTCCTGTTCGATCACGTCGATCATCACGCCGGGAGCTCCGGCAGGTCGCGCTTGGGGCCGAAGGCGAAGCGGTACCACTTCAGGTAGCGCGACAGCCAGGCCATCATCTTGAAGTTCGACTCGCCGACGGCCCGGTCGAGCCAGATCGTCGGGATCTCGGCGATCGGCAGCCGGTAGCGGCGAGCCTTGGCGACGAGTTCGATCCCGATCTCGAATCCCCGGTCGCTCTCGATCCCGGCACGGCGGACGAAGTCGATCGAGTAGGCCTTGAACGAGTTCGTCGCGTCGTGAGTGCCGACGCGAGCGAAGTAATAGAGGCTCAGCCCGGCAACCCGCGACATCAGCGCCTTGAGCACCGGCCCACCGACCTGTTGGCCGGATCGGGCATACCGGCTGGCGGCGGCGACGACCACCCCGCGCTCGACCAACCGGGTCAGCGCGTCGATCTGCATCGGGTCGTCGCAGCCGTCGGCCATCGTCACCACCGCCACCGGCGACTCGGCAGCCGCGATCCCGGCACGGATCGCGAACGCCGGACCGCGACCGAGGGTGTTGAGCAGCGGGCGCACCCGCGGTTCGTTCGAGGCGTACTTCTCGACGAACGGAGCGGTCGTGTCGTCGAGCGAATCGAACACGACGAGCACCTCGCACGGCAGCGAGACCGCCTCGACGATCCGGTCGAGGCAGGAGACGATCAGTTCGCCTTCGTTGTAGACCGGGATGATCACAGACACCCGGGGCATCAGAGGGTGACCCCGGCGCCGCGCAGGTTCCAGATGTCGAACACGTCCTGACGCAACTCGATCGAGGCGTACTGCCGATGGGGAGCACCGATCACCAGCAGATCAGCCTGGGCGACGACCTCATCGAGCGGGGTCAGCGCCGGGTCGCTGCGGACGTACGGATCGTGGCAGAGCACCGACTTGGCCTTGAACCGAAGGATCCGGCGAAGCTTGTACGACAAGCTCGAGCGGGCGTCGTCGCTCTCCGCCTTGAACGCCATCCCGAGGATCCCGACGGTCATCTGGCTCAGGTCGTAGCGCTCCTCCATCCGGGCGACGACGTACAGCGGCAGGCCCTCGTTGACCATCATGCTGGCGTGACCGAGGGTGAAGTTGTTCTGATGGAACGCGGCCAGCTGCATCGTGTCCTTGAACAGGCACGGACCGGCGGCGAACCCGGCGCCCGGCATGTCGGCGGCACGCGGATAGTTGGTCGTGATCGCCTGGCGGATCCGCTCGAAGTCGAGGCCGTAGTCGTTGGCGATCATGTACAGCTGGTTCGCCGCGGCGAAACGGATGTAGCGCCAGGTGTTGGTGAACAGCTTGACGAGCTCCGCTTCCTCCGGTGTCACCTCGATGATCTCGCTCGCCAACCGGCCGAACAGCTTGCCGGCGCGGGCAGCGGCCGCCGGCCGCCGGCCGGAGACGATCTGGGGAAGCTCGTAGAGCTCGGTGAACGCCTTGCCCTCGGCGATCCGTTCGGGGCAGAAGGCGACGTCGATGTCCAGCCCGGACTCTTCCACCAGCCGTTCGACGAGCTTGGTCACGCCGGGATAGACGGTGCTGCGGAGCACCAGCAACTGGCCGTCGCGCAGGCGCGGGAGCAACTCGGCAACCGCGTTCGGCACGGCTTGCGGATCGGGGTTGAGGTGTTCGTCGACCGGGGTCCCGATGACCACGACGACGGTTTCGGCGGTGCCGAGCACCGCCGGATCGGTGGAGGCGGCGAACTGGCCGCCGGCGAGAACGCGAGCGAGCACGTCGGGCGCGCCGGGTTCGTCGAACGGCATTTCACCGGAGGTGACTGTTGCCACTGCAGCCGCGTTGGTGTCGAACACGACGACCTGCAGACCCTCGTCGGCGAACGCAAGGGCGAGCGGCAGCCCGACGTGGCCACACCCTCCGACGACGGCGACGTCGACGGAAAACGACGGGTTGGCAGGTTCTACCGACATCAGCTGGTCCACTCCTCTGGCGCATGTCAACGATCGCGCGGTGTTCCGTTGTCGTCGCCACGACCCGTGAGAGGATAGGCGTTGTGGGTCCAACTGGCGCGCTTCCCGCCGTTGACGTCGACACGGCGGGACGGGCGACGATCGACGACGAACGCGCTCCTGCGGACGTCGAGCCCGCTCGGCGCGGTGCCCGGTTCGCTCCGATCGCCCCGTTCGCCGCGCTGTGGGCGGCGATCTCGGTCGTCGGCCTGATCGTCCTCGACCGCCGAGGGCGGTCGACGGTGTTCTTCTTCGACGAGTGGCAGTGGCTCCTCGAACGGCGCACCCCGGGCGCGTCGAGCCTGCTCGAGGCGCACAACGGGCACCTCTCGATCCTTCCGGTCGCCGCCTATCAGCTGATGATCGCAGTGGTCGGTCTCGACCACTATCACCCCTATCGACTGCTCGGACTGCTCGTCCACCTCGCCGTCGCCACCCTCGTCGCCGTGCTCCTCCGCCGTCGCCGGTCGACGGTCGAGGGACTCGCCGGCGGAGCGATCGTGCTCCTCCTCGGCGCCGGGTGGCAGAACATCTTCTGGCCGTTCCAGATCGGGATGATGGGCAGCGTGGCGTTCGGTCTCGCCGCCTGGCTGGCGCTCGACCGGCCCGGCCGGCGTGGAGCGATCACCGGCTCGGCGTTGCTCGCCGGTGCGCTCGGCTGCAGCGGTGTCGGCATCCCGTTCGCTGCCGCGGTGATCGTCCGGCTGCTCGCCGAACGGACACGGCGGATCCTCTACCTCGTCCCGACACTCGTCGTCTACGGCGTCTGGTACCTCGCCTACGGCGAACCGCAGGGCGGAGCGGAGAACCTCGACCAAGCCCCCGACTACGTCGAGCAGGCGGCCTCGGGCTCGTTCGCCGCCCTCGCCGGCCGGACCCTCGACGCCGGCAAGGTCGGTGTGCTGCTCCTCGCCGCCTGGGTGGTGATGCGCTGCGTGTCCACCCGCCGGCTGAGCCCGGCACTGCTCGGTGCGCTCAGCCTGCCGCTGGTGACCTGGTTGCTGCAGGTCTACGCCCGAGGAGAGATCGCCGATCCGGTGGCCAGCCGGTACGTCTACAACGGAGCGGTGATGCTCCTCGTCGTCGTCGCCGAGACGCCGACGATCGAACGCACGCTCGTCGCCGACAGATGGTGGCAGGCGATCGTCGTCACCGGCGCGACGCTGGCGATCTGGGGCAACTGGTGGATCCTCAACGCCGGCGTCGGCGGGCTGCGCGAGACCGCCGACTACGTCCGCGCCGAATTGCGGATGGTCGAATGGGCGCAGTCCTCGGTCGCCCCGGAGTTCGTCGCCGACGCGCCACGGATGACCCCCCACGTTCGCGCCGACCGCTACCTCGCCGCCGTCGAGGAGGCGGGGTCTCCCGCCTATCCCGACGAGCAGGTCGCCGGCCGCCCACCGCTGGTTCGCGCCGCTGCCGACGGCGTCTCGATCGCCGCGCTCGGGGATCACCCTCGACCCGGCGTCGGCCCCGGCGGCGCCGGCCGGATGCGTTGTCGAGGTCCCGCCCGGCGCGCTCGCCGTCGAGGCCGGGACGACGATCGTGCTGCGCGCAGCTCAGCCGCTGAACCTGGCTCTGGCCCGACTCGCCGACGACGTCGACGCCGTGCCGCTCGGCACCCTCGACGGGGCTGCGACGTTGACCGTGCCGGTCGATCTCGGCCCGTCGACGTGGCGTCTGGTCGGGCTCGCCGGGGTCCCGATCGAGGTCTGCAGCGATTCAGCCTCCTGAGCGCTGCGCAGTCGGGTCGCTATGCTCGGCGGCCATGTACGGCGGCAGCCTGAGGTTCCAGGCGGATGGCGCGCTCGCCGGTTCGGTGCGGCGATGAGTTCGGCGACCATCGGCGTCTGGGTCGACGGCGACGTCGAAGCGTTCGCCGGCATGCTGCGGGCAGTCGCCCCCCATGCCGGGCGACTGGTCGTCGCCGGGCCCGACGCAGTCGACGCGTGCGCCGCCGGGATCCCGGCGACCGCCGAACTGGTCGTCGGGGATCGGTGGCCGGCGCTGGTCGACTCGCTCGCGCTCGGCGACGACGACCACGTGTTCGTCATCGGCCACCCCTGCGCAGTTCCCCCGGAGTGCTTCGTCAGCGCGGCGGACTGCCGCCACTCCGATCCGCGCACGGCAACGGTGTCGGTGTTGTCGAATGCGGCCGGTGATCTCAGCTTTCCCATGCTCGGGACCAACGGCGGGTGGGTGCTCGAGGGCCGCAGCGCCGAGCGGATCACCCGCCGTCTCGGCGGGATGCCTGACTCGGTGCCGCCGTTCTTCGTCCCGATCGCCTCCGGGCCGCTCGTCCTCGTCGCCACCGACGTCCTCCTCCTCGCTCGCGACGCAGTCGCCGAAGCTCCCGACTGGGAGTCGTTCATCGGCGCCGTGTCTGCCGAGGCGCAACGCCGCGGGTTGTTCAACGCGATGATCGCCGACGCGTACGTGCGGGTGCCGACCGACATCTCCCGCGTCGCCGCCTTCGTCGATGGCGACACGGCCGGCCGCAACTGGTTGGAGCGACGCTATCCGTGGCTCCGGCGCGGGGTCGCCGACGCTCGGGAGCGGCTCGATTCGCCGTTGCGGATCGGCTTCCGGGCGGCAGCCGCGCGCGTCCGTGGGCTGCGGGTCGTGCTCGACGGCAGCTGCCTCGGGCCGCTCGAGATGGGCACCCAGGTCGGAGTCGTCACCCTCGCCGCGGCGTTGGCCCGGCGAGAGGAGATCTCCGAGGTCGCCGTCAGCCATCCCGGTCCGGTCCCCGGCTACGCCGCCCACCTGGCGGCGACCGACAAGGTCCGGCTGATCCCTGCCGCCCGTCTGCTCGACGGTGAGTTCGACGGCGCGTTCGACATTGCCTACCGCGCCTATCAGCCGGACCGCTCGTTCCTCCCCGAGATCTGGCATCGCGTCGGGGCTCGGGTCGCGGCGAGCATCCTCGACCTGATCGCCTACCAGAACGCCTCCTACTTCGGTTCGGCGGACGACTGGATGGGCTATCGCGAGCTGCTACGCGAGAGCGCCAGCCGGCTCGACGGGGTGACCACGATCTCCCACGACGTCGTCCGGGTGGTCGAACAGGAACGGTTCCCGATCGAGGATCGGCGGCTGTTCCCGGTCCCGTACGGCACCGGTCACATCGGCCCGAACGACCCGATCGCCACTCCTGATTTCCCCGGCGGCCACGTCGCCGACCGGTTCATCCTCTGCCTCGGGACCAACTACGCCCACAAGAACCGCGATCTGGCGGTGCGGACGCTGACCGAGCTGCGCAGCCGCGGCCACGAGATCTCGTTGGTCTTCGCCGGGCCGATGGTCCCGACCGGCACCTCCTATCTCGACGAGCTGCGGGCACACTCGCCCGAATCGGCTGCGGCGTTGATCTCGCTCGGCGACATCAGCTCGGCCGAACGCAACTGGCTGCTGCGCCACGCGGAGCTCGTGCTCTACCCGACCTCTGCCGAGGGGTTCGGACTCGTCCCCTACGAAGCCGCGTGGATGGGCACACCGACGGTGTTCGTCCCCTTCGGTCCGCTCGCCGAGATCGGCGGGACACTTCCGGTCGAGGCGGCGAGTTGGCGTCCGGGCGACCTCGCCGACGCCGCGGAACGGATGCTGCGCGATCCGGCCGTCGGCCGGGCGCAGGTCTCCGCACTCGTCGCCGCCGGCGAGCGGTACTCGTGGGATGCCACCGCTGCGGCACTCGTCGAGGTGTTCCACCAGCTGCTCGATCTCCCCTCCTTGCGACCATGACGGAGCCTGCGATGCAACCGACCGATCTTCCCGGCACGATGCCCGACGTCGACCGGGTCGCCGTCGCCCAGGCGTTGACCGACGCCGAAGTGGCGATCGTCCGCGCCGCCGACCTCGCCCGGCGGTTGGTCGAACTCACCGCCGAGCTGGAGCACGCCCGGGCGGAGAATCAGCAGCTGCGCACCGAGGTCCAGCACGTCCAGCATCTCTACGACGAGATCGTCGGTAATCGCGCCTACGGCCTCGCCTCGCGGGTGTGGCAGGTCAGGCGGGCGATCGGTGGTTGATGCCCGGATCCTGCTCGGCGTGCTCGTCTACGACGGACGCGACGTCGTCCCGGCCTGCCTCGCCTCCGCCGCCAAGCTCGCCGCCGCCGACCCGGGGGTCGATGTCGCCGTGTTCGACGACTGCAGCCCGTCCCCCGGCTGGAGCGAAGACGTCGCCGGGCTCTGCGCCGAGCTCGGCATCGGTTACTACCGCGCCCCGCGCAACATCGGGATCCCGCGCAACATGAACCTCGTCCTCGGCTACGGCGTCGAGGCCGGCTACGAACTGGTCGGCCTGGTCAACTCCGACGTCGTCCTGCCGGCCAACCTCGGCCGGGCAGTGCGCGCCGCGTTCGACGACGATCCGACGCTGGCGTCGCTGACCCCGTGGTCGAACAACGTCTCGGCATTCTCGCTCCCACTCGACGAGGCCGAGACCGACCTGCGCGACCAGCGGATCGTCGACCTCCTCGCCGACGGGCTGGCCGAGATCCACGGCGGCGCCAACCTGCACGTGCCGACGGGGGTCGGGTACTGCATGGTGATGCCCCGCAGGGCGCTGCTCGACGTCGGCCTGATGGACCCGATCTTCGGTCGTGGGTATTGCGAAGAGGTCGACTGGTGCCAGCGTGCCCTGCGTGCCGGCTACAGCCACGGGCTCGGACTGGGCAGCTTCGTCTTCCATCACGGCAGCGCCTCGACCCGTCAGGCCGGGCTGCTCGCCCACGGCCACTCGACGGTTCCGGCGCACGAAGCGATCGTCGCTCTCCGCTACCCCGACTACCACCGGCGGGTGCGCGAGTTCCTCGGCGGCGCAGCGCTGGTCGACGCGATCGACGCGACGATGCCGAGGTTGGCCACTGCGCTCTGCCGGCGGTCGGGCTACGAGCTGCGCGTCGCCGACGCGTTGGCCGTCGGGGGCGGCGAGATGGTCGTCACCCTCGACCCCCGGCACCCCGGCGCTCCGGCGAGGATCCAGCTGTTCGGGATCCCGATCGGCCTGCAGGACCGGCCGTGGGACGTGCCCACCGTGCTGCGCACGTTCGGGGCACCGACGAGGGTCGTCGTCGCCGACCGGGGGTTGGTCGCCGCCGAGGTCGAACGCCACTTCATCGGTGGCGAGATCGAGTTGCACACCGTCGTCGGCTACCCGACGCGGGTGTGAGCTCCGCCATCGTCGGCGCCGAGGACCCGACACAGGTTCCGATCCCGCCGCCACCCGGGCCGGTTCGCCGGCTCGCCTGGATCCCGGTACTCGTCGCCCTGCCGATCGCACTCGTCGCCTGGTTTCGGCTCGAGCTGACCTCACGCGGCTGGGACGCCCACGCTCAGCGAGCCGTCGTCGACCGCGTCGCCCGGCTCGGCGGGACGTACTACACGACGGGTTCCGACCAGAAGGGCCCACTGTGGTTGGGGGTCTACTCGGCGGTGTACCGGGTGACCGGACCGCGCACGTTCTGGTTCGGGATCGGGGTGATGATCACCGTCGTCGCCGCCCTCACCTGTGTCGCGCTGGTGGTGATCGTCGATCGGCTGGTCGGCCGGCGGGCGGTGACGCCGTGGCTGGCGGTCGGGGTGTTCGCCTACCTCGTGCTCGGCCGCGAGGAGTACTCGGCGGTCCTCTACAGCCGGAACCTGGTCAGCTGCCTCACAGCGGGATGTTTCGCCCTCGCGCTGGTCGCCCTCGACCAACCCGGCCGGGTGCGGCGACTGACCGGGATGACGCTCGCCGGCGGGTGCCTCGGGCTGGCGGTGCAGACGATGCCATCGGCTGCGTTCAGTGCGATCGTCATCGGCGCGTTCGTCGCCTGGCGGACAGTGCCGCGGCCGTGGCGCTGGCGAGTGCCGGGCGAACTCGTCGCCCTGATCGGTGCTGCGGTCGTCGTGTTCGCCAGCGTGTTCGTCTGGTATGCGCTGCGCGGCGCGCTGCACGAGTTCTGGCAGCAGTGGTACGGCTACAACGAGCTGTACTCGAAGTCGACCGGGCGCACCCTCCCCGAACAGCTCGGTCGGGGCGTCACCAACTTCTCCCGCTACTACGCCGATCGCCCGCTGCTGCTCGTCGGAGTGGTGGTCGGCGTGGTCCAGCTCGTCCGCCATCGTCGGGCGCTGAGGACCAAGGTCGAATCGCTCCGGCTGGCGATGGTCTGTTGGTGGCTGGCCGAGACGTTGTCGGTGACCGTCGCCCAACGCTTCTTCTCGCACTACTTCCTGCTGACCTTCACCCCCTCGGCGGTCCTGCTCGTGGTGGCGATCGCCGAACCGCTCGCCCGCCTCCGGCCGCCGCTGCGCGCCGCGGGTGTCGCCGCGGCGTTGCTGCTCGCTGCTGTGCCCTGCCGGTTCGGCGCGGAGGAGGGGTACGAGACGCTGCGCGACTTCCGTGGGTTCGACGAACTGGCCGAGCAGCGCATCGACGGACGGCCACCTGCGAGTCAAGCGCTGCGGGCCGAGGTCGCGCTGCTCACCGACCCGCAGGAGTACGTGCTGGTGTGGAGCAAGTTCCCCTGGTTCTACACCGACGTCGATCGCTCGGCGGCGACCAGGTTCATCGAGAACCGGTGGGCGACGGGCGAGATCTACGGCGGCGACACGTCCTCGGAGTTGATCCTTCCCGGCACCTGGGAACGATTGATGGAGGACATCACCGCGGTCACCCCGCCGGTGATCGTCGTCCCCGACGACGAGCCGATCCCTCGCGGTTCACCGCTCGAGGCATATCTCGCCGACCACTATGTGGTGGCGATCGACAACGCGCCGTTCACGGTCTACGTCGTTCCTGACCGGCTCGAACGTCTGCTGGTTGCACCACCGTCGGCGCCGTTCCCGCCGGCCCTCGGCTCGTCGGGCAGCGAGCGATGGACCGTCAGCGGTTCGACGATCGCCTTCACCCCGCCGACGCCCGGCACCCCGACGCCGGGCGACGTCCTCTCGCTCGACGAACTGCCGACCTGCTTCGAGCTCGAGTTCCTCGTCGACAACGCCGGGCCGGCGGCGTTCCCGTCGTTGACCTTCCGATCGACCGGCGGCGCCTACGACGGGCTGACCTTCGGCCCGACGATCACCGCCGACAGCTACCGCGACGGCACCTTCGCCGCGTTGGCCAACGCCGACCCCGGGGCGATGCCGTACGAGGTGCGGGTGATCGTCGGCCCGCACGCGATGGCGGCGGTGGTCGACGACACGATCGTCGCCGTCGCCGAACGCCGTTCCCACGAACCGCTGCTGCGACCCTGGGCCGAGGCGTTCACCCTGACGATCGACCGCTACGCCCCTCGCCCCGACCTCTGCGGCGCCCCCTGATCGTCGCTCCGCCGCTCGTCACCGACCGCGAGCGTGGAACGGGGCAGTTCGGCACTGGAGGTGACGGCCGGGCGATCGGACTCGCCGATCAGCTGCATCGCGGCGAGCGCGAGTAGGAGACCGGTGGAGCCGACCAGCGTCACCGCGGCTGCACCGTTCGTGCCGAGCGAGAAGGCCCCGCTGGCGAAGTCGTGCCCGAATCCCCAGAACGCCAGCAGATAGACGGCGAGCGCGACGCCGATCGCGCTGACCACCCACCTGCTGAGCGACTCCAGCCGCGTCGCCAGGAGACCGGCGAGCACGAGCACGAGGCCGAGCGGTGCGGTGTGCAGACGCGCGACGGACGGCGTGTTGCCACCCCACTCGGCGACACAGAACACGATCGTGGAGACGATCAGAAAGACCATCCCGCCGCGCCACGCCGGCGAGCGGTTGCGGCGCCAGGGAGGGATCGCCGCCAGCGCGATCAACGGGAAGACCGCGCCGGGCAGCGTCGATGACTGCCAGTAGCGGAGCTTGCCGAAGCCACTGCCGTAGCGGTCGGTCGCCGCGTTCGGCGGCCCGACGTCGAACAGGAGGACCGTCAGGTTGCGAACCTTGTTGGCCAGCACCTCGGCCGGTCCGGCGCGGCGGTACTCCTCGACGATGGCGGTGAGCACACCGCGCTCGTCCGGCCGGGTGATCGACGTGCCCGCGAGGTGCCAGTAGACCAACCGGTTTCCCGGCGGGTTGACCACCGTCTGGAACACCAGCCACGGGGCATAGAGCGCTGCACCGACCAGCGCTGCGATCGCCATCGATCGCGGGGTGGGCCGAGCGCTCAGCAGCAGCACGACGATCGCCGGGAGCACGAACAAGCTCGAGCCGTGGCAGAGGAGGGCGACGACCGCCGCCGTCACCGCGAGCACGACGGTCGGATTCGACCGCTGGCGACGGGCTGCGGCGAGTGCGAGGACGAGTGCCGACATCGTCAGTGTCCCGGCGATCAGCTTCGGCCAGGTGTAGATCTCGTTGAGCACGACACCGAAGCAGAGCGAGATCGTCGTCAGCGCGGCGAACCGTCGCCGGGGCGAGATCCCGAGTTGCTGCAGCCACGCGGCGGCCGGGAACGTCCACAGGACAGCGGCGGCGACCAGCCAGGCGAAGTCGACGTTCGGCGAGTTCAGCAGATCCCCGCGGGCGAGGAGGAAGCCGTATGCCGCTGGAGGTCGGTCGGAGAGCAGCCAACCGTCGAGGATCGGATCGGTCAGCGAGCCTCCGCCACGGAGCCGCTCGGCGACGAGGACCGGGATCTTGTTGTCGGCCGATGCCCAGAATCGGACCGCAGCGGCGTGGAAGATCCCCTGCGCGGGATCGACGATGCCCCGCAACGCAGCCAACGACAGGGCGATCACACCGCTGAGACCGGCGACGATCAGGCTCGGGCCAGCGCTGCGGACCCGTGAGCGCAGAACGAGCCAGACTGCCGCGGCGAAGTGGAGGGCGATCGAGGTCGTCAGCCCCGGCACCGGACCGACGCTGAATCCGAGGAACACGAGGTACGAAGCGATCGTCGAACCGATCGGCACCGCTGCCAGACACGACGGTTCGTCGATCCCCCACGACCGGAGCATCGAGGCGAAGGCGAAGCCGGGCAGGAGCACGACCGCCAGAGCGACCGGGAAGGCGACGAGCAGGGTGAGCATCATCCGCATCTCCGCTCGAGCACTCGCAGAACCTAGTCACCGCTTGCGCCGGCTTGCCGAGCCGACACGACTTGTCGAGCACGAAGTTGGCTGACGATCAGACGACGGGCGGCGCCAGCAACCACAGGCCGACGAACACCGCTGCGTGGGGTACGACGGCCCACCGCCACCGGCTGACACCGAGCGCGCAGACCACGGTCCACAACACCGGTAGCGCGAACGGCGACGTATGCGCCCAGGTCGAGGCGGCACCCTCGCCGCCCCATTCGAGCAGGACGTAGGAGAGCGCGAGACCGCCGACGAGCGCCAAGAGCTCGCGAGGGATGCGCGAACGACCGATCAGGATTCCGCAGAGGAGGAGACCCGGGATCCACCCAATTCTGGTCAGCATGCCGGTGCGCACTTCACCCATGAAGCCTGTCCAGTTCGGCGTCCATGGACCATTGGACCAGTTCCAGACGGACGGATCACCGAGAAGCAAGCGTGCGTTGCGTAGTTTGTAGATCATGAGATCCGACACCGACGCACGCCGGTAAGACTCAATCACTGCGACGACGGGCGAGCGCGGAATCTGGGATCGCGATGTCCGTACCGGCGAAATGCCAACGCGCAGTCCTGTCTCGCGCGAAGAATAGCTGCCAAGGGCCAGTAACCGCTGCGAGCATGCGCGAGCTGCGCCGCTGCGAGGAGGATTCCTGCGACGACTGGTCGGCCTCGCACAGCGGCCGCCAAGGCAACCATGCAAAGAGTTCCACCGAGAAGCTTGGGCCACGGATACAGAGCATTCACCCAGGTCCAGCCAGTAAGGGCCGTGAGGACCAGACTGAGCCGAATCCTATCGATCGGCACGCCGAGCGCTTGCAGCAACGCCCAGACGCCGACTACCCACGTCGACTGAAGCAATACTCCGAAAATCCATGACGGGACGGGCCGCCCATCCACGGCCAACAACACCAATGGCTGAAGCGGCCCACGATCCCAAGGGTGCCAGCCCGGGATGAACTCGCCGCCGTGGAGAATCCACCGCGCCGTCAACTCGGGAATCTGTGCATCGATAGATGCCCAAAATGCCTTGCTCGCCCGTTCCGCCGTGAAAACCCCCCGCATGAGGCCCGTCAGCAGATTAAAGCAAGACACGGCCATCCACCACCGGATCGCCTCGGACCACTTGGTCGCTTCTGTGTCCATATGTCCTTCCGACAGGCAATACTGTTCGGAACGCATAGGCACGGAGGGCACTCTAGAAGAATTCGCACTCATCCAGTCGGATTCTCAAGAGTTGGAGCAAGGACGGGTCGCCGTCAACCTCGGCTTCCGGGTCATCGACGGGTGGCCATCGCCGAAGGCAGTCAGGGGCGTGCTCAGTCCAGGTCTCGACGCGCGTCGGGGGTGGTGATCGATCGCCAGATGAGCTGGCTATTGGGTTCCCACGATCCGACGAGGTCGACGAGTACGTGGGTCGGTCCGTCGGCTGCGATGCACACCGATCGATCGGCGGCGAGCGCCACCGTCACCTGGTTGGCAGCGTCCCGCAGCGGCGCGTAGTTGACATTCGACGCGTTCGGCTGAGGTTGGTCACACGGGTAGGCGGTGAGGAAGCCGGCACGCTCGGCTCCGGTCGCCGTCACATTGAGGGTCACTGCCACGGCCGTCGACGACACACCGTGGTCATCTCCAAACTGCACTCGCAACCGTGACCCGTCGACGCGCCCGGCGGGGGCTGCGGCTGGCGAACGGGTGTCGACCACCCGGCGATCGCTCCCCGGGATGTAACCGTTTTGCGCCCCAGCACCGATCCACATCCCGATGTCGACGAGTACGTCGGTCGCCACGGACGACCACAGACAGAGCTCGCCCACATCCGAGAGGCCGACGGTCAGCTGGTTGGCGACGTCCTCGCCGCCACGAAAGTTGAGCACCGAGGTGGTCGGGCGGGCTTGGTCGCATGGCCAGGCGGTGAGATACCCGGCGCCGTCGGGTGCTGTGACGGTCAGGGTCGCGGTCACCGCGTCGACGCCATCGGGAATCGCCGGATGGGCGCGAACATCGACCCGGCGCACGGCGCCGGGGGCGAGCCGTCCGCCGGGAGCGTCGTCGTTGCGTGTGTCGACGATGCGGACGGCCGGCAGTGGTGAGGCGAGCCGTCCGAGACCTGAAGCGAGGTGCGCGAACCGGTCGATGATCACGTCGGTGTCAGCGCTCGATCGGAGACACAGCTGCCGCGAATCGTCGGCCACCTTGCTCCACCTGACATGTGCCTGGTTGGCGACGTCGCGGCCTGGTTGGAAGTTGAGGCTGGAAGTCGGAGGCCCGGACGCGCCGAACGTGTTGCACGCCCACACCGCCAGGTAGCCCGCCGTGCTGGCGTTCGTCGCCGTCAGGTTGACCACGGTCGCTGCGACCGTCGCGTCTGCGAGGCCTCCGACCGATCGCAGCTCGTTCGCCTTCAGTGAGATGTCGAGGCGCGTGTCGTACGCTCGAGACGGCGCCATCGGCTGAACGCTCCACACCGGAACGGGCCGTTGTTCGCTGTGCACGGTCGGTGGTAGCGCAGCGGGCGCCTCGCCCTGCGGGATCAGTGCGCCGACGGGTAGCACCTCGATCCCGGCGTCGCCGGTGATCGACGCGCAGACGAGTTCGCCAGGATCGAGGGCGACGGTGGCGATCGTGAACGCGTCGAGCGTGAGGTCGGGGTCGTCCGCCTGACGCGTGGCGACGATGAGCTGCGGACCGGGCGGCGGCGGGTGCTGGCAGCCTCGAAGTGTCACGGCCGCCGGGACATCGGTCCGCCGGTACGCGGTGATTCGGTAGGTGGCTGCGACCGTGTCCTCAGGGAGCAACTCGCCCCGAGCGAACGACACCTCGCCGTCCGTGTTCGGACCGTGTTCTGCCCAGTAGGACTGGATGCCCGGATAGACCTCGGTGAACTGCAGCCCACCGGCGAACGGGGCGGCAGCGATCGTGCCGTATCGGTCGGCGCGGACCTGCACGTCGGTGCCGGCCTGGAGGCAGGTCGTGCCGTTCTCGACGTACACCGGACGGCTGAGCACCTCGCCGGCAGCGAAGTGGAACGTCGGGGTGCCCGAGGGCGGTTGACCGCATGCGAGGACGAACGCCGTCGCTTCCGAACCGCCGCCCGACAACGCCACGTGGAGCAGTCCTGGTGGCAGCGGGATCTCAGCTCCCGCTGCGAGCGTCGTGTCGAGCACACGCGACGGTGCGGTCAGCGTGATCCGACCCTGAGCAACGTCGGCGGCAACCGCCGGCGGCGAATGGAGCGGGGCGGTCGATCCGAGGATCGCCAACACACCGGTCGTCGCCAAAGCAGCCACCCGCTGCACCATCATTCGTCCACTCCGCCTTTCCACGCCGCATCGGGCATCCCCGGTGGCTTCTCCCCTACGCGTCATCAGACGATCACCTCACCTCCGGCGTTCCAGCCGTCATCGATCTGAACAGGACAATCGCCACGTGGCTCGCCGTCGCTGTCGCGCTCGACTCAGTGGTGCTCGAGGAACCAGTCGTAGGTCGACTTGATCCCGGCTTCGAGCTCGTAGGTCGGGGCCCAGCCGAGGGTGCGGAGCTTGCTCACGTCGAGCAGCTTGCGCGGCGTGCCGTCGGGCTTGGAGGTGTCGAAGACCAGCTCCGCCTCGGGGTAGACGACCTCGCGCGACCAGCTCGGCCGAGCTCTGCGATCGACAGGTCCTCGCCGGTGCCGACGTTGATGTGCTCGTCCTCGCTGTAGTGCTCCATCAGGAACACGCAGGCGTCGGCGAGGTCGTCGACGTGGAGGAACTCGCGCATCGGCGACCCGGTCCCCCAGATCTCGACCTCGCGCCTGCCGGCGAGCTTGGCCTCGTGGAACTTGCGGATCAGCGCCGGCAGCACGTGGCTGCTGGTCAGGTCGAAGTTGTCGTTCGGCCCGTAGAGGTTGGTCGGCATCGCCGAGATGAAGTCGCAGCCGTACTGCGTGCGGTACGCCTGGCAGAGCTTGATCCCGGCGATCTTGGCGATCGCGTACGACTCGTTGGTCGGCTCGAGCGGCCCGGTCAGCAGCTGCGTCCTCGGTGATCGGCTGCGGCGCGTCGCGCGGGTAGATGCACGAGCTGCCGAGGTAGAGCAGCTTGGTCACCTCGTACTCGTGCGCGGCGTGCGACGACGGTGCCGTGGATCATCAGGTTGTCGTAGATGAACTCCGCCGGGCGGGTCGAGTTGGCCATGATGCCGCCGACCGTGCCGGCGACGAGGTAGACGTACTCGGGACGGTTGGCTCGTCGAACCAGTCGCTGACCGCCGCCTGATCGCGCAGGTCGAGCTCGGCGCGCGTCGCGGTCAGCAGGTTGGTGAAGCCCGCAGCCGTCGAGCCGGCGGACCATCGCCGAGCCGACCAGGCCGCGGTGACCGGCGACGAAGATCCGCGCTTCGGGGGGTACGACGATGCTCATCGGACGATTGCCTCCGTTACGACGTCGGACGGGCCACGGTACCTGCGTCGATCAACGAGCGCAGGCGGTCGGCGAACACCTCGACCGAGAAGTCCCGGGCCCGTCCGGCGGCCGAGGTCGAGAACGCGTCGAGCGCAGGTTGGTCGCCGATCAGCTGCGTCGCCCGTCGGACGAGCTCGGCCGGGGTGCGCCAGTGGTAGCCGTCGACGCCGTTGCGGACGATCTCGGCCGGCCCGGCAGCGCCGAACACGAGCGGCACGGCACCGGCCGACATCGCCTCGACCACCGCGATCCCGAAGTGTTCGGCGCGGTGCGGATGGAGCGCGAGGTCCTCGCCGTACCCGCCGCCGTGCCAGTACAGGCTCGCCCCGCCGAGCACCTCGCGCACGACATCGCCGGGAGCGTTGAGGTGCAGTTCGACCGGCAGCCCGAGCGCCGCCCGGCGGACCTCGTTGACGTACTCCCGGTTGACCGCGTCGGCACCGCCGACGAGGTGGTACTCCCAGCCCTCGGCCTGACCGCTGCGATACAGCTGACGGAAGGCGAGGACCAGATCGAGCTGCTTCTTGCAGTGACCGAACGACGGGGCGAAGAACCGGCCGACGGTGGCGATCACCGGTCGTTTCGGAAGCGCAGGGAGCATCCGCACCGGCGGATGGAGCACATCGGGCTGCACTCCCCACAGCTGCTCGATCCACTCCGCGGTGAACGCCGAGTTGGCGATCACGCTCGAGTAGCTCGTCAGGAACGAACGGTCGACGATCCGGGCGGCCATCTCGTTGCGCAGCACCTGGGCGCGGCGCGGCAGGCGCGGCGCCCGATCGAGCATCGGCACGACCCGCGCCCGGAGCTGCGCCCGGCGAGCCTCGGCGGCACTGCGACCCTCCTCGGGAAAGTGCGCGTAGTACAGCCCGACCGGGGCGTGATTGACCGCTTTCGACAAGTAGGTGGTGGTCACGAACACGTCGTACTCGCGACTCATCTCCGACGCGGTCACGTCGTCGGTCACCGTCCGATAGCCGCAGCGGGAGAGATCGGCGCCGAGCCTTGCCTGCATTCGTGCGACGTCGACCGGTTCCGGTCCGAGCACGTCGACGCGGTGATCGGCGGAGAGCACCTCGGCGATCGCTCCGGCGACCTGCTCGCCACCCCCGTACGTCGACCAGTACAGGTTGTACACACCCACCCGAGGACCGGTCATCACGAGATCATCCCATCGTTCACGCCACCCCGGCTCAGCATCCGGCGACGTGCAATCCCATCGCCCGGGCTGCAGTTGCCTGCCGGATGTCGAACGTGACGAACGTCAGCGTGGTCCCCAGCCGACGCGCTGCGCCGAGGTGGAGCGCGTCGAGTGTCCGCACGCCTGTCTGCTCGGCGATCGTCGCTGCCAGCTCGCAGGTCGCCCGGTCGAGCTCGATGATTGCGAACGCAGCAAGATCCTCACCGAACGATGCTCTGGCGGCGACAGCGTCGGTGGGGGCGAGCAGACGGGCCAGGTTGCGACGGACTTCGACCACGGTGTGGCGGCCGGTGACGAGTTCCTCGTCGCTGCTCAGCAGCTCGAGGGCGTGCTCGGAATCCGGCTCGTCGACGTAGCGCTTGAGCAGCGCGCTCGAATCCACGTACAGCGTCACTCCCCACGATCCTCGAGCAACACCTGTTCCACGGAACTCCTGGATCGGTAGCGGCGGACCGGTCGCAAACCCGTCGCGCTCGCGGGGGTAACCCAACCGGCTGCGACGGCGGCGGACAGGTCGACCCTGCCGAGCGGGGGACCGATGACGGCGATCGGACGGCCGCGATCGGTCACCGTCAGCAGCTCGCCGGCAGCGGCCTGCTGGAGGTAGGCCGAGAGCTTGGCCTTCAGTTCGCGCACAGCGACATCCATGTAGTCACTCTACTCTCCAGCGTGACCACATCGTCGGCGGGCGTCAGAGCTCAAGCGGTGTCCTTGACCCGACTCCAGCTCATCAACGCATCGCGCTGCGCGGCGGCGCCGCCTCGGCGACGGTCGGCGAGCATCGACGGGACGAGCCCGGCGAAGCTGCGCAACACCTTCACCCGTCGCTTGATCTCGGTCAGCGACGGGCGGTGGAGGGTCAGCAACGGACGCACCACGTTGCCCTTGACGTGGGCGAGGAGATCCGCGAGACGATCGCCACCGCCCGCAGCGCGACCCGTGCCGGGGCGTTC
Organism: uncultured Actinomycetes bacterium; assembly: GCA_963754705.1. Lineage (GTDB taxonomy): Bacteria > Actinomycetota > Acidimicrobiia > Acidimicrobiales > Ilumatobacteraceae > JAWKHV01. The sequence continues at coordinate 173,610 of CAVWGZ010000006.1, forward strand.
TTGACCAGCATCAACAACCGGTTGCGCTCGGTGTAGAAGCGGAAGGTGGTCGACCCGGCGACCGAGGACTGCGCGTGGTGATGACGAACGACGGCGCGCGGTTCGTACACGTAGGTCCAGCCGGCGACCCGCCCCCGCCAGGAGAGGTCGGTGTCCTCGTAGTAGACGAACAGCCGCTCGTCGAACAGCCCGACCTGGTCGAGGAAGTCGGGCGAGAACAGCACCGCTCCCCCGCAGAAGGCGAACACCTCGGCCGGCTGGTCGTACTGGCCGAGGTCGGGCTCGAGGAACCCGAGGTCGCCGCCGTAGCTCTCGTTGAACAAGCCCGATCCGACGTTCTGGATCACGTCGAACGGCACGGGGTCGAGCGGGACGTCGAACCACCGCGGATGCCGGTCGAGGACGACGTCGAGCGTCGCTGCGTGACCGACCAGTCGCGCCGGCTGCCGCCGGGCTGCACTCAACCGAACTCGCAGCGTCGTCGGTGCCTCACCGTCGATCGCCCGCACCCGCAGCGAGCCGCGCATGCCGGTCCACCAGGCGATCTCCTCGCCGTCGGCGACGACCGGCGGTTCGGGAGCGTGGAAACCCTCGTCGGCGACCAGTCGCCCGGAGGGGACCGGTGCGCCGTCGAGCCGGACGGCGGTGACCCGCGCCCCGAGCCGGCGGACCTCTCGCCTGCTCGGCCGAGCTGCGCCGGGCACCTCGATCACGATCCCGTGGTAGCGCTCGTAGAACACCAGCTTGGCGGCGACCGCGCCGATCGGGCGGCCCTCGATCGGTCCCGACCGGATCGTCTCGATCATCGGTGCCAGCCAGCCCGGCTCGACGACCGCGTCGTTGTTGATCAGGGCGACGTAGTCGTAGTCGCCGACCGCGCGGATCCCGAGGTTGCAGCCACCGGCGAAGCCGAGGTTGGCCATCGGGCGCAGGACGCGCACCGCCGGGTACTCGCGCTCGAGTCGTTCGGCGATCCCGTCGACCGATCCGTTGTCGACGACGACGATCTCGAGCCGGTCGGCCGGCCAGTCGCTCTTCAGCAGACTCTCGACGCAGTCGATCGTCATCTCGCCGCCGTCGTAGTTGAGCACCACCACCCTGACCAGCGGCACGAGGTCGGCATCCATCGTGCGAGCGAGCCTACGACCGCTACAACTGAAGGTGCAGACGCAACGCCTCGTCGAGCTGGCCCAACTCCCTCGACGGCAGGCGACCGACCGCGACGCCGACCCGCTCGACATCGACCGCTCGAACCTGTTCGGCCTGAGCCTTGGAGTCGCGCCGAAGTCCCGTGGCACCGGCCAAGAGGAGCACCTGAAAGGGAAGATCCGGGCGACGTTGGACGTCACCGGCACGACAGTCACCACGCCACGGCCGAGGCGGGTGGCCGTCGAGTTCGCTCCATCGTTGCTGACGATCACCGCCGGACGTCGTTTGTTCGCCTCCGCCCCGACCGCCGGTTCGAAATCGACCAAACGAATCTCACCGCGTCGCATCGCCCAGCCCGTCACCGCTCGCCTGGTCCCACAACGCAGCGTCGTCCGATTCCGACCACTCCGCCCACGCCTCCGCATACGCCTCACCGAGTTCGAACGAGCGCAGCAGATGCACTGCCTCTTGCACGGCGGCCGATCGGGAGCCGAGGTTGCGGCTCGTCGCATACTCGTCGAGGAAGGCGACGTCGTCGTCGGCGATGCTCACGCTCAGCTTCACCCGCCAAATACTACTCGAGGTAGCAACCGAGTAGCAACCAACTTGCCCTCGATCAACGCTCCGCGATGTGGAGCATCTGGCCGGCGAGCGGGCGGTAGGGAGAGCGGAGGTACAGCGGGACCAGCCGGTGACCCGACTTGAGCCGCGACTTGAGCGTCAACGGCAAGAACCGCGGCTCGACCCGGACCAACGTGAAGCCACGGGCGACGAGCAGGTCGGCGAGCGACCGGTCGGTGAAGATCGTCCGGTGGGTGTAGTCGTCGAAGTAGGCCCCTGGAGCGAGCCGGAAGTTCGGTTGGACGAGCAGCAGCCGACCACCGGGGCGCAGCGCCCGGTGGATCTCGGCGAGGCAACGGTCGACGGCCTCGTGGTCGAGGTGCTCGAGGAAGTTGGAGGCGAACACTGCGTCGATCGAGCCGTCGGCGAACGTCGACAGGTCGGTGGCGTCGCCGACGATCGCCTCCACCCCGGGGGCGACGAGCGACGGGAGCGCCGGGTTGAGATCGATCGCGATCCTCCGCCGGGCTCGGACGTTGGCGGCGAAGTCGGCGTAGCCGGCAGCGAGGTCGATCACGACCCCGTCGGGGGGGATCCACCGCTGGAGGTAGGCGGTGACGTGTCCCCACACCGCGGCACGGGCAGCCTCCGGGGCGAGCCGGGTGGAGAAGTAGCCGGCCGACCCGGCGTCGTCGGCCTGGCTCACGATCGCGCCCCAGTTCGACGAGCGACCCGGCCCCTCGCCGCGTATGGCCTCGAAACGACGATTCTGGGACGCGCCAACCGCGACAACCGCGACAACCGCTGGGCACCGGCGGGTCATCGGGCCTCGGCCCGGTCCATCGCCCCGAGCTTCTGCCGGTCGAGCCAGCCGAGCAGGATCGCCATCGCCCGCGGGTCGTGGCGCAGCCGGTGACCGGCTCCGGAGAGCACCCGCAGCTCCGCCGCACCGTGGGCCTGGGCCAGCTGGCGGGCGTCGCTGACCGGGACCGACTCGTCGTCGTCGCCGTGGAGCACGAGCATCGGCCGGGGGGCGAGACGCTGGGCGGCGCCGACCGGACGGAACCGGCGGAACTCGCGCGTCCATTCGTCGAACTGGCGGGGGAAGCCGGGCGTGCGTACCGCCCCGACCTCACGACAGTGTTCGAGGAATCGCCGAGGGTTCGAGGCCCAGTCGTCGAAGTCGGCGCGAGCGCCGAGCACCCCGACACCGCTGACCCGCGGATCGGCAGCGGCGACGCAGGTCGCCAACGACCCACCGGTGTGGGTCCCGACGATCCACACCCCGATCGGGTCGGTCTGCAGGCGGAGGTGATCGATCGCGGCACGCAGGTCGTCGACCCAGCCCTGCAGCGAGAAGTCACCGTCGCTCTTGCCGCAGCCGCGGAAGTTGAAGGTCATCGCCGCCCAACCGTGATCGTTGGCGATCCGGTCGATCAGCTCGGGGAAGGTCCCGGCCGACGACCGGGCGTCGATCGGGCCGACCGGGAACCCGTGGCACATCACCAGCCCGGGCATCCTCGCCTTGACCCCTTGCGGGACGGCGAGGTAGCGCTGGAGCTTCAACCCTGCCGAGACGAAGACTCCGTTGCCGTTCACGCCCTCGGCTTGCGCCGGATCGGCTGTCGACCGCCGGGCTTGGCCTGACGGTATCCACGGTTGCGGGCCTCGGCGAGCGTGTCCGGGCCGAAGCTCGCCCCGACCTCGGACTCGACGATCTCGTCGATCACCGCCGCGTCGGTCCACGAGTCGAGGTCGTAGACCAGCTGCGTGCGCTTGTCGCCGAGGAACCGACTGTGTTCGAACCGGGTGGGCCGCTCCATCGAGTTCAGCGTACTCGGGAACCCCTCGTCGTCCCGGTCCGCACCGTGATCGGACGGCGACGGCTGACGAGCAGGATGCTCCCGCCGCCGAGCAGCAAGGCGGTGGCGACGGCGAGGTACTCCGCCGTGTTCGAGCCGGTGGCGGCGATCCCGTAGCCGGGGACGGTCGTCGTCGTCGGCAGCGGGACGAGCGCCGTCGGGTCGATCGTCGTCGTCGGGGCGACGGTGGTCGTCGGGGCGACGGTCGTCGTCGGGGCCGGTTGCCAGGTCACGGTGGCGTTGGCCGACACACTGAACGGGCTCGGGGACTCGGGAACGAACACCTGGCAACCCCCGCCGGGATAGCTCGGATCGGCGAGGTTGCCGTAGGCGTAGGACGAGGCCAAGGTCGCGCCGTCGAGGATCGAGACGGCGGAGACGACCACGTCACCAGCCGTTGCGGTCTGCAGGCAGAGCTCGACCGGCTGGCCGGGGACGACGGTGAGGGTCGAGCCGGAGAGCGAGGCGCCGCTGGCGCCCTGGTCGCCGCAGACCGCGATCGGGACGCCGGCCGAGCCGACCGTCAGCAGCGAGATCGAGCTGGCCACCCGCACCCGCTGCTCAGCGCCGGCCTCTGCCGGCGAGCCGAGGGCGGTGACGGTCAGGGTGTCGGACGGATCGGCCAGGGCGGGCGCGATGTTCGTCGCCAGCCAGTTGAGATAGCCGGTGCCGGGGCCCTGGCGGTCGTCGCAGTAGTCGACCGACGGATCACCGGTGACGTAGGTGTGTCCGGGCACGCCGGCGACGTTGGCGTCGAGCGCCGATTCGCCGTCGGTGACGCACCAGATCCGCATCTGCCACGAGATCAGCTCGTACTGGTCGTGCCCTCCGGCCTCGGCTTGGGTCAGCAGGTGACCGACGAGTGCTGCCTGGCCGGCGTCGAGCGGCGATGCGGTCGGCGATTGCGGCCGCTCGCCGCAGGAGACCGCCGAGAAGTCGAGGCACCACAACCAGGTCGGCGGCCCGAATCCGGTGATCGCCCCACCGCCGGAGCGGAAGACCTGCACCCCGCACAACGGGGCGACGTCGGAGCCGCTGATCGGATCGTTGGCGTCGAGCGGATTGAACACGTCGTGGATCACGAAGTAGTCACCGTCGGCGTACCCGGCGAACACCGGATCGGTGTCGTCGCTGGGGACGAGCCCGGAGAAGTCCTGCAGCACTCCCCCGACCGACAGCGCACAGCTGTCGAGATCGAGGGGGGCGGCCGCCGCCGGCCGTGGGGCGACGCCGACCAGCGCGCCGAGGGCGATCAGGGGCACGACGACGCGCCCGATTCTCCGCCGCGTTGTTCCCATCGGTGCTCCTCCGCCTGACGATTCGACCGTTCGTCAGGACTAGACGCCCCACCCCCCCGAGTGTGACGCACCGTGGTGACCCGCCCTGGTGACGCGGCGAGAGGCACCCGAAGGTGCCCCTCGCTCGTGACTGAATGGAACCCGATCGACTTGTCGTGGCCCGCGGGACTAGCTCGGGCAGGACGATCGGTGGAGGCTGGCGGAAATTCGCCAGGGCAGTCCAGCCTCTGGCCTAGCGGCCAGCCACCTCCGGAGTCCCGAAGCATTTACCGTTCAAAGCCTGGACCACCTCCTTTCTCCGGTAGCGAAAGCATTGCACAGCCGACGCCTCGTGTGCACTCGAAATTCGGGACTACGGTCCGTCCATGACGTCGACCGACCACGTCGAGTTCTTCTTCGATCCGATCTGCCCGTGGGCGTACCAGACCTCGCTGTGGATCAGGGAGGTCCGCCGGTTGACCGACCTGCGGATCGACTGGCGGTTCTTCAGCCTGGAGGAGATCAATCGCCCCGAGGGCAAACGTCACCCGTGGGAGCGACCGATCGCCTACGGCTGGACCCCGATGCGGGTCGGCGCCTGGCTCCGGCGCAAGGACCCACAGTTGTGCGACGACTGGTATGCCGCCTGCGGTCGGGCGCTGCACGTCGAGGGCCGCCGGCCGTACGAGGTCGATGTCGCCGCCGAGTTGCTCGACTCGATCGGTGCGCCGGCCAACGCCTGGGACGACGCCCTCGCCGACGGCACCACCCACGACGAGGTGCGCGCCGACCACGAGCACGCGGTCGCCGTCCACGGTGGCTTCGGCGTGCCGATCATCGTCCTGCCCGACGGGGCCGCGCTGTACGGACCGGTGGTCGTCCCCCCGCCGACCGGCGACGACGCCCTCGCCCTGTGGGAGCTGGCGATCAACTTCCGCCGTTTCCCCGGGCTGTTCGAGCTCAAGCGCCCGAAGACCGACGCCGACCTGGCGATGATCGGAACGGCGTTCACCCCCTACCTCGAGAACCGTGAGTGGCAGACGATCGAACGGGCGGCACGCTGATGATCCCTCGAGAGACGATCGACAACCTCGTGTCCACCTGGAACTCGGTCTCTGCACTCGGTGCGACCCTCACCGAGGAGCAGTGGAAGCTGCCGACGGAATGCCCCGGATGGTCGGTGCAGGACAACCTCTCCCACCTGATCGGCACCGAGCGGATGCTGCACGGCCTCCCCGCCGCCGCGCCGGTCGAGCAGCAGCCGGACTACGTCAAGAACGCGATCGGCGGCTTCAACGAGAACGAGGTCGAGGCCCGGCGGGCGATGAGCGGTGCCGAGGTGCTCGCCGAATGGGACGAGCTGGTCGCGCAGCGAACGGCGACCTTGCGCAACGGCGACGAGGAGTACTTCGCCACACCGGCGATGACCCCGACCGGTCCCGGGACGATCGCCGACTTCCTCCACATCCGGGTGCTCGACTGCTGGGCCCACGAGCTCGACATGCGCCGCGCTGTCGGTGCTCCGGCGAACCTCGACACCGCCGCAGCCGGACACACGATCGACCGGTTGCTGAGGACGGTCCCGATCGTCATCGGCAAGCGCGCCGGTACCCCTGAGGGGGCGACGGTCGTGCTCGAACTGACCGGGCCGATCGAGCGGACGGTGCCGGTGACCGTGATCGACGGTCGGGCGAAGATCGTCGACCGGGTCCCCGACGAGGTGCTGGCGACGGTGCGGATGGACTCGACGACGTTCGCCGTGCTCTCCCTCGGACGGTGCGCTGCCGACGGGCTCGACGGATGGTCGCTCGAGGGTGATCGGCGATCGGGCGTGCGGTGGTCAGCCAGCTCAACATGATGATCTAGCCGGACCCGGACCCGGGCCCGACTTCGCCTGCGTTCGGCGGACGGCCGATCGCCTTCAGATCGACCTCCGGATCTTGCGCGGTCGGGCCGACGGCACCGATCGCGTCGAAGTAGGCGAGGTGTCCATCGAGGATCTCGGCGATCGCCGCATCGTCGACCTCGATCCCCAACCGCTCGGCCTCGCCGATCAGATAACCGGTCGCGCCGACGTCGTCCATCACCACCGGACGGTCGATCGCCTGGCGCTGGTCCACCGCCCGGTCGGGTTGCAGGCCGCGCTCCACAGCCAGTGCATGTGCGCCCGGAGCAGCTCGAACGAACTCCTCCGGGGTGACCCGCTGCTGCACCCCGGGGCTGAGCAGGGCGGCGACATAATCCACCGCCTCGGCGTCGATGTACAGGGTTCGCGGGGCGATCGAGTCGAGCCGGTGGGCCTCACGCCCGACGACCCCCCAGGCGATGGCGAACACGAGCACCGCGCGCGATCACGATCACGATCAGGGTTCCGGCGGTCACGATCCGAGGCTAGACGCGAGTGGTGGGCGCAGCCCCGAAGGACCGCGCCCACCGTTCGAACTCATCGCTGGTTTCAGATACCGATGCGCTGGGCGAGCAGCTCCCGGTGGTAGGTCGGGTCGCCGAACAGCAGCTCGGACGCTCTTGGCCCGCTTGAAGTACAGGTGCGCCGGGTGCTCCCAGGTGAAACCGATGCCACCGTGGATCTGGATGTTCTCGGCGGTGGCGTGGAAGTAGGCCTCGCGAGCAGTAGGCCTTGGCCAGCGAAGCGACCGAGGGCAGCTCGTCGTTCAGCTCCGAGGCGCACCACATCCCGTAGTAGGCGGCGGACTTGGCCGACTCGACCTCGAGCAGCATGTCGGCGCACTTGTGCTTGATCGCCTGGAACGAACCGATCGGGCGGCCGAACTGGACGCGCACCTTGGCGTACTCGACGGCCATCTCGAGCACCTTCTGAGCTCCGCCGACCTGCTCGGCGGCGAGACCGATGGCGGCCAGGTCGAGCACCTTCGACAGCGTGCTCCAGCCATCGCCGTCGGTGCCGACGAGGGTCGCCGGGGTGTCGGCGAACTCGAGCTTGGCCTGCTTGCGGGTCTGATCCATCGTCGACAACGGGGTCTTGGTCAGCCCCGAAGCAGTGCCGTCGACGGCGAACAGCGACACGCCGGCGTCGGTCCGGGCGGCGACGATGATCAGCGATGCGGTGTGCCCGTCGAGCACGAACCTCTTCGTCCCGCTCAGCGTCCAGCCGTCGACCGGCCTTGGTCGCCGGGAGCGTGATCCCGGCTTCGTCCCACTTGCCCGACGGCTCGGTGAAGGCGACGGTGGCGATCGTCTCGCCGCTGGCGATGCCCGGCAGATAGGCCTTCTTGGCGGCGTCGTCACCGGCGTGGAGCAGCGTGTTGGCGGCGAGCACGACGGTCGAGAAGAACGGCGCGCACAGCAGCGACCGGCCCATCTCCTCGAGCACGATGCCCGAGCTCGACGTAGCTGTAGCCCGAACCGCCGAACTCCTCCGGGATCGCCAGGCCCTGCAGACCGAGCTGCTCGCCCATCTGCGACCAGACCGCCGGGTCGTATCCGGACTCGGTCTCCATCTGCTCGCGCACGGCGGTTTCCGGAGACTTGCTCTCGAGGAAGCTGCGAACGGTCTTGCGCAGCTCCTCCTGCTCCTCGGTGAAGGCGAAGTTCATGGGCGCACTGTTGTCCACCGGCGAGCAGCCACGCCAGTCGGCTGGTGTACACAGCTGTACACTCGGATGCGTGGACCGATTGGGGATGCGCGAACTGCGGTCCGACCTCGCCGCTCGCCTGCGACGGGCGGAGGCCGGCGAGCAACTGCTCGTCACCGTCGGCGGGCGGGTGGTGGCCCAGCTCGGACCGCTGGAGCCGGCCGGCGGAGCACCGGCGACGCTCGAGCACCTGATCGCCAGCGGCCAGTTGATCGCCCCCCGCCGATCCGACCCGCCACGGCCCACCTCACCGATCCCGGCGTACGCCGGAGTCCGCCTCGACCGACAGCTGCGCGAGCTGCGCGGATGATCTCCGGCCGTCGCACGCCCTCGGCGACGAGAACCGGCCGTGGCGGCGTGCATCGCACGGCCGACGATCTCGATGCACGTCGCCGGCGACCGAAACCGTGCCTTCGAGCGTGCATCGACCCGACCAGGCTCGGGCCGACCGGGCTCGGGGTCGGGTGGACCGGGGGCGGGTGGACCGGGCGTCGGGCGGCGGACCGGGGTCGGGCGGACCGGGGGCGGGCGGACCGGGCGTGGGCAGACAGGGCGTGGGCGGTGACCGTCTACGTCGACACCAGCGCGCTGGTCGCCCGACATCTCGACTCGCCGACGGGGCGGTACGCCGACGAGCAGCTGCGCGCCGACCCGGTGTGGTGCACCGCTGCGCTGTCGCTGACCGAGGCACTCGTGCTGATCGATCGGGTCACCGACGACCGGGTGCTGCGCAGCGAACTCGAGGATCAGGTTCGTCGGGACTGGGACCGGATGCACGTCGTCCCGCTCGACCAGCGCGCCCTCGACCGTGCGGCGGAGCTCGCCCGCAGCCAGCCGATCCGGCTCTCCGACGCCCTCCACCTCGCTGCCGCCGACCGGCTCCCCCGCCCGATCGGCTTCCTCACCTTCGACCCGACGCAGATACCGGTCGCGCTCTCGCTCGGCTTCGACGTCCTCTCCAGCTGAGCGATCAGCCCCGGCAAGTTCGCGGTCTGCGTACGTTTCGCGGTGCTCGGGCACTGCGAAACGGACGCGAAGCGATGCGATCGGCGGACCAGCGGAACGGGGCTGCGCCTGCAGGTCGCCAGGGCTGCGGGCTACCGTCCGTCGCCGATGCGACTGCTCGTGTGTGCTCGACGTTCCCTGCTGCTGATCGCCGTCGCCGGCGGCGCACTCGCCGGCTGCGGCTCGGACGACGGATCGGTGACCGCCGGAACGTCGGCGACCGCCGGCGGATCCAGCGACCCGACGGTGACCACGACCGTCGCCCCGACGACCACCACCGTTCCGGCGACGACCGCGGCACCGACGACCGCGCCAGCGACCACCGCCGCACCGACCACCGCGCCGACGACGACGGCCGCCGAGGCGGCCGGCTGGACGCCCGTCGATCCGGAGACGATCGGCGCACCGCTCGCCTCTCCCTGCTGCGCGTCGAACTGGTCGGCCGCTCCCTCGCCGCCGCTCCCGGACCCCTCCGGCAGTCTCGCCGACGGCGTCTATGCGATCTCGTTCGACTGGCCCGCAGATCCTGCGTCGCCGATCGCTGCAACCGTTCGCCGGTTCGAGGCCTGCGCCGTCCTCCCCGCCGGGAGCTGCGACGAACGCGAGACCTATGACCCCGAAGAGGCCGGTATCGATCCGAGCGGCTCGTTCGCTCTCGAGCTCCGCCTCGACGACTCGCTCACCGTCGTCCTCGGCGGTTACCGCGAGGAAGCCGGGACGTGGACCGGCGACGTCCGCCGGGCGCCCGGCTCGACCTTCGCCGAACTGCTCGGCGCGCTCGACGCCGCCTACCGCAGCGAGATCGGCGAACGGCTCGCCGCCGGGATCGACCACGAGCAGATCGTCGCCGAACTGCGGGCGACGCCGTCGTCGGGGTTCACCGCCCCGGCGTCGGAGGGAGTCGGCGCGCTGGTGTGGACCCACGACGACGCGCCGCCGCTGTTGTTCCAGGCGTTGGACTACTCCGCGGACGGCGCCGAGCCACGCGGCAGCGACGTCATCGGACGGATCGCCCTGCTCGTCGACGGCGACCGACTGACGCTGACCACCTACGCCGGCTTCTACAGCTGAGCGGGAGCAGCCGGACGGAGCGGCTCAGCCCCGGGACGCCGGCACGTCCAGCCGATCGAGGGCGAGGTTGGCGAGCGGATCGAGCGTGACCGAGCCACCGGCACGGGCGGCAGCAGGTCGGCGAGCATCTCCCGCTCCCAGAACTTGGCGAGGTGAGCGCCGATCGCCGGTACCGCCTCGTCCGCCGGGAACCCTTCGTACTGTCGGGCGATCTGGTTGGCCATCCGGACCAACCCGGCGAGCCGGGTGGAGGCGTCGTGGACATGGGCCGGGTCCGAGTGCTCGGCGACGCTTCGCCCCGGCGACACCTGCACCGCGGTGACCTTGTACTCCGGACAGTTCGTCGCCCAGTCGGCGTACTCGGTGGTGACGACGTTGGCGCCGCTGACCGGATAGTGGAACGTCGTGTACACGGTGCCTTGCGGCATCCGGTCGGAGACCTTGGCGCGCATGGGGTCGTCGCCCCGACCCGGCTGGCCAGCGTGACCTCGTCGCCGGTCTTGATGCCACGCTCCTCGGCGTCGGCGGGTGGATCTCGAGCACGTCCTCGCGGTGCCAGACGACGTTCTCGGTGCGCCGTGTCTGCGCGCCGACGTTGTACTGGCTGAGGATCCGGCCGGTCGTGAGCAGCAACGGGAAGCGCCGGGTGGAGCGTTCCTCGGTCGGGCACGTACGGCGTCTCGACGAAGTGGCCGAGACCGCGCACGAACTCCGTCGTCGTGCATGATCGGCGTGCCCAGCGGCTGCTCGGCGTTGCACGGCCACTGCACGCTGCCGACCTCGTCGAGCTTCGCGAACGAGACACCGGCGAACGTCGGGGTGAGCGCGGCGATCTCGTCCATGATGCTCGCTCGACGTCGTCGTACGGCATCGGGTGACCGAGCGCGGCGGCGAGCTCGCCGACGACCTCCCACTCCTGCTTGCCGGTGCGTGGGCGCATCACCGGGCGGACCCGGTTGATGCGTCGCTCGGCGTTGGTGAACGTGCCGTCCTTCTCGAGGAACGAGGTGCCGGGGAAGAACACGTGGGCGAACGCTGGCGGTCTCGTTGAGGAACAGGTCCTGCACGATCAGGAGCTCCAGCGCCCGCAACGCGGCCTCGACGTGGAGCCGTGTTCGGGTCGGACTCTGGGCGATGTCCTCGCCCTGCACGAACAGCCCCTTGAACGTGCCGTCGATGGCGGCGTCGAACATGTTCGGGATGCGCAGGCCCGGCTCGGACTCGGATCGTCGTGCCCCACAGCGCCTCGAACATCGCGCGGGTCGGCGTCGTCGCAGACGTGGCGGTAGCCGGACAGCTCGTGCGGGAACGAGCCCATGTCGCACGAGCCCTGCACGTTGTTCTGACCGCGCAGCGGGTTGACGCCGACGCCGTCGCGGCCGATGTTGCCGGTCGCCATCGCCAGGTTGGCCAGGCCCATCACCATCGTCGAGCCCTGGCTGTGCTCGGTGACGCCGAGCCCGTAGTAGATCGCGCCGTTGCCGCCGGTGGCGTAGAGCGCGAGCAGCGCGGCGCAGCTCGCTCGGCCGGCACGCCGGTGTGGACTCTCGGTCGCCTCCGGGCTGTTCTCCTCGCTGGCGACGAACGTCGCCCAGCGCGCGAAGCTCGCCGGCTCGCAGCGCTCGGCGACGAAGCGGTGATCGACGAGGTCCTCGGTGACGATCACGTGGGCGAGCGCGTTGACGATCGGCGACGTTGGTGCCGGGACGCAGCTGCAGGAAGTGCTCGGCCTCGACGTGCGGGGTGCGCACGAGGTCGATGCGCCGCGGGTCGACGACGATCAGCTTGGCGCCCTCGCGCAGCCGGCGCTTCATCCGCGAGGCGAACACCGGATGGGCGTCGGTGGGGTTGGCGCCGACGAGCAGGACGACGTCGGTCTGCTCGACCGACTTGAAGTCCTGCGTGCCGGCCGACGTGCCGAAGGTGGTCGCTGAGCCCGAACCCGGTCGGCGAGTGGCAGACCCGGGCGCAGGTGTCGACGTTGTTGTTGCCGAACGCCGTGCGCACCAGCTTCTGGACGGCGAACACCTCTTCGTTGGTGCAGCGCGACGAGGTGATGCCGCCGATCGAGCGTTGCCGCCGTGCTCGGCCTGGATCTCGCGCAGCCGCGGCGGCGGTGTACGCGATCGCCTCGTCCCACGAGACGACGCGCCACTCGTCGTCGATCGTCTCGCGGATCATCGGCTCGAGCACGCGGTCGGGGTGGCTGGCGTAGCCCCAGGCGAAGCGACCCTTGACGCACGAGTGACCCTCGTTGGCGCCGCCGTTCTTGTACGGCACCATGCGCACGACCTGCTCGCCCTGCATCTCGGCCTTGAACGAGCAGCCGACACCGCAGTAGGCGCAGGTGGTGATCACGGTGCGCCGCGGTTGGCCCATCTCGATCACCGTGTTCTCGGTCAGCGTCGCCGTCGGGCAGGCCTGCACGCAGGCGCCGCACGACACGCACTCGGAGTCGAAGAACGAACCGCCGGCGCCGGCGGCCACGCGCGAGCCGAAGCCACGACCCTCGATCGTCAGCGCGAACGTGCCCTGCACCTCCTCGCAGGCGCGCACGCAGCGCGAACACACGATGCACTTCGACGAGTCGAACGTGAAGTACGGGTTCGACTCGTCGATCGGCAGGCCGAGGTGGTTGTCGCCGGCGAAGCCGTAGCGGACGTCGCGCAGCCCGACCTCGCCGGCCATGTCCTGCAGCTCGCAGTCGCCGTTGGCCGCGCACGTCAGGCAGTCGAGCGGGTGATCGGTGATGTACAGCTCCATCACGCCGCGCCGCAGCCGCTCGAGCTTCGGCGACTGGGTGGTGACGACCATGCCCGGCGCGACCGGGGTGGTGCACGAGGCCGGCGTGCCCTTGCGACCGTCGATCTCGACCAGGCACAGCCGGCACGAGCCGAACGGCGTCGAGGCTGTCGGTGGCGCACAGCTTCGGGACGTCGACGCCGGCGAGGGCGGCGGCGCGCATCACGCGACGTGCCCTCGGCGACGGCGACCGGTCTGCCGTCGATCGTCAGCTCGACCGTCGCCGGGCGCGGGTCGCGAGTCGCGGGCGATCGGGCGCCGGCGTGCCCAGGTCGGTGTCGTCGGAGGATGCGTCATCGACGGTCTCACCTCCGTCGAGGCGATCGAAGTCTTCCGCGAAGTGTACGAGCGCGCTGCGCACCGGCAACGGGGTGAGGCCGCCCATCGCGCACAGCGATCCGTCGGCCATCACCTCGCACAGGTCGTCGAGCAGGTCACGCAGGTTGTCGTCGACGGTCGGTGCCGGCGATGATCTTGTCGATCAGCTCGACGCCCCGGGTCGAGCCGATGCGGCACGGCGTGCACTTGCCGCACGACTCGATCGCGCAGAACTCCATCGCGAAGCGGGCCTGCGCGGCCATGTCGACGGTGTCGTCGAACACCACGATCGCCGCCGTGGCCGACGAGCGCGTCGGCGGCGGCGAACGTCTCGTAGTCCATCGCCAGGTCGAAGCGGTCGGCGGCAGGTAGCGCCGAGCGGGCCGCCGACCTGCACGGCGCGGACCGGGCGACCCGCTCTCGGTGCCGCCGCCGAAGTCGTTGACGAGTTCGTCGAGGGTGATGCCGAACGGCGGTCTCGACGATGCCGCCGCGGGCGATGTTGCCGGCGAGCTGGAACACCTGCGTGCCCCGGCTGCGGCCGGTGCCGAGCGCCGCGTACGCGGCCGCGCCGTCGGCGAGGATGGCCGGCACGGTCGCCAGGCGTGAGCACGTTGTTGACGACCGTCGGCTCGCCGAACAGGCCCGACGATCGCCGGCAGCGGCGGCTTGGCCCGGACCACGCCGCGGCGGCCCTCGAGGCTCTCGAGCATCGCCGTCTCTTCGCCGCAGATGTAGGCGCCGGCGCCGACCCGCACGTGGAGCCGGAAGGCGAACCCGCTGCCCAGACACGTCGTCGCCGAGCCAGCCGTGCTCGTCGGCGATCGCGATCGCCGCACGCAACGGCGCGATCGCCGTCCGGGTACTCGCTGCGCATGTAGACGTAGCCCTCGGTGGCACCGACGGCGTAGCCGGCGATGACCATGCCCTCGATCAGCGAGAACGGGTCGCCTTCGATCAGCATGCGGTCGGCGAACGTGCCGCTGTCGCCCTCGTCGGCGTTGCACACGATGTACTTCTGCCGGCCCGGCGGCGCCGGCGACGGTGCGCCACTTGATGCCGGTCGGGAACGCAGCGCCACCGCGGCCGCGCAGCCCGACGTCGGTGACCTCGGCGACGACCTCGCCGGCGCTCATCGCCAGCGCGCGGCGCAGCCCGGCGACGCCGCCGTGGGCGACGTAGTCGTCGGACGAACGCGGATCGATGACACCGACCGGGCGGAGGTCACCCGCCGTTGGCGTGCAGCCACGGCAGCTCGTCGACGACACCGAGCCGCAGCGGGTGGTCGCCACCGGTGAGCATCCCGGCGGCGAGCAGCTCGTCGATCTCGTCGAGCGCGACCGGTCCGTAGGCGATCCGGCCGGCGTCGGTGACGACCTCGACCATCGGCTCGAGCCACAACATCCCGCGCGATCCGTTGCGCACCAGCCGCACGCCGTCGGTGGCGGCGAGCCGCGCGGCGACCTCGTCGGCGCCGGCAGCGCGCGCCGCTGCGTCGCGTGGCACGTAGACGGTCACCGTCGTCGCCGCCACCTCGCGTGGGAGGCCCTCGAGCGGTTGCGGGCCGACCGTCGCAGCGGCGATCAGGCGGGGCAGATCGGTCGGCCCGACCCCGCCGTGGAGCCGCCCACCGGCGCCACCGTCGGACCGAGCGCACAGTTGCCGAGGCAGAACACTTCGCGCACCTCGAGCTCGGCGTCGTCCGCCGCCAGCTCCCGAGCGGCGGCGAGCACCCGGCGCGCCCCCGGGCCTGACATGCCTCGGCCCGGCAGATCGCGAGCGATGTCCCGACCGGCGGGCTGGTGCGGAAGTCGTGGTAGAAGGTCACGACGCCGTGGACCTCGGCCCTCGAGAGGTTGAACGCGTCGGCGAGCACCGGCGTCGCCTCGGCCGGGATCCAGCCGAACTCGTCCTGCACGGCGTGGAGCGCCGGCAACAGCCCGCCAGGCATCGCCGCGTGTGCGGCGGCGATCTGCTCGATCCGTGCGGTGTCGACGTCGACGGTCATCGCGGTCCCCCGGTCACCTCCTCATCGTACGCCTCGCCGCTACTCCCCGCTTCCCGTCTGGCGGAACGGTGCCGCCTGGCGGATCCTGGGCGGCGCGCCACCAGCGACCCGGGCCGTCGGGGAGCGAGGTGAGGTGAGGTGATCGCGTCGGCCGGTGCGAGACTGTCGCGATGACGACGCTGCACTGGTCAGACGGTCGACTCGAGGTCCACAAGCTGGTGGTCGGCTCGTACGACAACAACGTCTTCGTCCTGCGCTGCCGCGAGACCGGCGAAGCGGTGCTGATCGACGCAGCGAACGAGCACGAGCGGCTGCTCGAACTGTGCCAGCGGCTCGGCGTCCGCCGGGTGCTCGAGACCCACGGGCACTGGGACCACATCCAGGCCGTGCCGGCGATGCGTGAGGCGGGCTACGAGGTCGCCGTCAGCGCCAAGGACGCGCCCGCCTGGCGGAGGTCGGCTACGACGTGTTCATCGACGATGCCGAGGTGATCGAGGTCGGCAAGCTCCGGTTGGAGGCGATCCACAACCCCGGCCACACCCCCGGCTCGATCTCGTTCAAGGTCGCCGGCGCCCCGTTGCTGTTCACCGGCGACACGCTGTTTCCCGGAGGCCCGGGCAACACTGCGTTCGAGGGTTCCGATTTCGCGACGATCATCGACTCGATCGACTCCAAGCTGTTCACCTATCCGGCCGACACGATCATCCTTCCCGGCCACGGCGTCGACTCGGCGATCGGCACCGAGCGTCCGCATCTGCAGGAGTGGGTCGACCGCGGCTGGTGATGCCGGCGGCAACCGGGATCAGCCGCCGGTGAGCATCGGGAGGAGTTCCTCCATCCGCTCGAACGGCACGGCACCGGCGGCGGCCAGCGCACCGGGAGGGGCCAGCCCGGCGACGTAGCCGAAGACGGTCATCCCGGCAGCGACCGCGCCCCTCACGCCGAACACGCTGTCCTCGATCACCGCGCAGCGCGCCGGCACAGCGCCGACCGAGGCTGCCGCATGGAGGAACAGGTCCGGTGCCGGCTTGCCGCGGGCGACCTCGGTGGCCGAGAAGATCCGCCCCTCGACCAGCTCCCACAGTCCGGTCGTCCGCAACGTCCGGCCCATCTTGTCGTGCGTTCCGCTGGAGGCGACGCAGGTCGGCACACCGGCGGCAGCGAGGTCGCCGAGCAGCTCGGCCGGCACCGGCGACGGCGCGCAGCTCGGTGGCGAAGACCTCCCGGATCTGCTGCTCGCGACCTCTGCTCGTAGGTGGCGGCCGTTTCCTGGCCGAGCCGGTCGGCGACGATCGCCAGCATCGTCGCATGGGAGGTGCCCATGAACAGCTCGACGACCTCCGCTGCGGTCAGCTGCCAGCCGAGCTCGGCGAGCACCGCTGCATCGATCTCGATCACCAGCCGCTCGCTGTCGACCAGCACCCCGTCGCAGTCGAAGATCACCAACTCGTACGACGGGCACATCGAGTGCGAGGTTACGAGCGAACCCGTCCCGGTCGGCGGCCGCTGCCGCTGCCTGCCCGACGAACTGCGGCAGCGGAAGTACCCTGCTGCGCATGCGGGAGGGGCGCCGGCGTGGCCAAGGGCTCGTACTCCGACACCCGGCCCAGTACGTGCTCGCTGCGTTCGTCACCGCCGCGCTCGGCGGCGCGCTGTTGCTGATGATCCCCGCCGCGTCGAGCGGGCCGGGCAGCGCGCCTCCGTTGACGGCGCTGTTCACCGCCACCTCGGCGGTGTGCGTCACCGGACTGGCGGTGGTCGACACGTCGAGCTACTGGTCCGATTTCGGCGAGGGGATCGTGCTCGGCCTGATCCAGATCGGCGGGTTCGGGATCATGACCCTCTCGTCGCTGATCGTGCTGGCGATCGCCGGTCGGCTCGGTCTCCGCCACCGGCTGATCCTCACCGCCGAGTCCGCCTCGCTCGGCCTCGGCGATCTCCGCAGCGTCCTGCTCGGCGTCGCCCGATTCAGCCTCGCGGTCGAATCGACGGTGGCCGCCGTCGTCGGCCTGCGGTTCTGGATCACCCACGACGAGGGATTCGGACGCGCCGCCTATCTCGGGGTCTTCCACGCCGTGTCGGCGTTCAACAACGCCGGATTCGCCTTGTTCAGCGACAGCCTGATCGGCTTCCAGACCGATCCGCTGCTGCTGGTCGTGCTGGCGCTGACGGTGATCGTCGGCGGCCTCGGGTTCCCCGTCTGGCTGCAGATCGCCCGCGCAACCGCTGCGCCCGGGGCGGTGGAGCCTGCACGCCAAGATGACGGTGTTCACCACCGTCGTTCTGCTCGTCGTCGGCACGGCGCTCGTCGCTTGGTTCGAGTGGGCGAACCCGGACACCCTCGGGTCGTTGTCGATCGGCGACTCGGCGGTCAACGCCTTCTTCCACAGCGTGACGACGCGCACCGCCGGCTTCAACTCGATCGACATCGCCGGCCTGAACGAGCCGACCCAGCTGTTGACCGAGGTGCTGATGTTCATCGGCGGCGGCAGCGCGTCGACCGCCGGCGGGATCAAGGTCACCACCTTCGCCCTCCTCGGTTGGGTGATGTGGGCCGAGACTCCGGGGCAACCCGGACACCGTCGTCTTCCGCCGGACCGTGCCCGAGACCGCGCACCGCCAGGCGTTGACCGTCGCCCTGTTGTCGATCGGGGCGATCATCGGCTCGACGATGCTGCTCGTGACCAGCTCGCCGCTCCCACGTGGCGACCTGATGTTCGAGGCGATCTCCGCCTTCGCCACGGTCGGGACTGTCGACCGGGATCACCCCGCTGCTCGCCGCCCCGGCGCAGTTGGTGCTGATCGCGCTGATGTTGCTCGGTCGGGTCGGACCGATCACGCTTGTTCGCCGCGCTCGTCCTCCGCGAACGCAAACGCCTCTACCGACACCCAGACGAAAGGCCGATCATTGGCTGACAACCCTTCGCCAACGCGGCGTGGCGCTCCTCCTCGCCGCACCAGGCCACTCGCCGCGGATCCGCGCTCAGGTGCTGGTCATCGGATTGGGCAGATTCGGTGGGGCGGTCGCCGTCGAACTGGAGAAGATCGGGTTCGAGGTGCTCGGGATGGACGTCGACCGCGACCGGGTGCAGGCCCACGCCGACGCCCTGACCCATGTCGTCGAGGCCGACACGAGCCGGAACATGGACGCACTCCGCCAACTCGGCGCAGCCGACTTCGGCCACGCCGTGGTCGGCATCGGGACGGACATCGAGTCGAGCATCCTGACCACCTCCGCTCTCCACGATCTCGGCGTGCCGAACATCTGGGCGAAGGCGGTCACCGAGCCGCACGGCCGGATCCTCGCCCGCGTCGGAGCCCACCACGTCGTCTATCCCGAGCACGACATGGGCCGACGGGTGGCTCACCTCGTCGGCGGCCGGGTGATCGACTGGTTCCGCCTCGACGAGGACTTCGCGATGGTCGAGACCACCGCCCCGTCGGAGCTGTTCGGGCGCTCGCTCGGCGAGATCGGGCTGCGCGCCGTGTACGGCGTCACCGTCGTCTGCGTCAAGCCCTTCGGCGGATCGTTCACCTACGCCACCGCCGACACCGTGCTCGGCGAGGGCGATCTGATGGTCGTCGCCGGACAGACCGACCGGGCCGAGGCGTTCGCGATGCTCACCTGACAGGGCGTCCCAGGACGCGTCAGCGAGCGATCGGCGGGACGGCGTAGCCCTCGACGAGCTCACACAAGCGGCCGGCGACGGCGATCGAGCGGCGATCGTGGAGGTACGGCGAGACGACTTGGATCCCCGCCGGCAACCCGGCGTCGGTGCGCCCGATCGGGGCCGAGGTCGAGGGCAGGTAGGCGGCGCCGATCAACGACGTCCAGCCGATCAGCTCGAGGTAGGGCCGCTGTCCGCCGGCGATCTCGAGCATCCGATCGGCGAACCCGCCGTCCGGTTGATGGGGGATCGCGGTGCGCCCGCTGATCGGGCAGAGCAGCACGTCCCAGTCCTCGAAGAACTCAGCCCAGCGGAGCCGCATCTCTGCTCGGGCTCGATCGGCCGACAGCCAGTCGCGATGGGGCCACGACCAACGGGCGATCGCGGCCCGCTCGTCGTCGGTCGCATCGGGCGACTCGGCGCGGGCGGGCGTAGGGCGGCGAGCTCGGCGTCACCGAAACTGACCGAGGTCGCCACCCCGATCAACAACGAGCCGAGCCGCCAGCTGCTGGCGAGGTCGAGCGACGGGCGGCCGCCCGCGGTCGACGATCGCCCCGGCGGCCTCCAACGCGTCGGCGGCACGATGGTGGAGTCCGAGCAACTCTGGATCGACCGGGAGGGCAGGGTCGTCGAGCCAGGCGGCGACGCGCAGGCCGGCGATCGGATCGCCCGGTGGTGAGGGTGCGAGCTCGGCGCGCCGGCCGGGGGCGGCGACGACGTCGAGCAGAGCTCCGAGGTCGGCGGCACTGCGGGCGATCGGGCCGAAGACGTTGACGTCGGCATCGGTGATCGACGGTCCGTAGTCGGAGTCGAGGTAGCCCTGCTGGGGCACCACGCCGTAGCTCGGCTTGTGCCCGAACACGCCGCAGAACGCAGCCGGGACACGCACCGATCCGCCGATGTCGGTGCCGAGCTCGGCGGCGGTCATCGCGCAGGACACCGCTGCCGCCGCGCCGCCGGACGATCCGCCGGGGGTGCGGGTCGGGTCCCACGGGTTGTTGGTCGTTCCGAACAGCTCGTTGAAGGTCTGGATGTCGCCGGACCACAGCGGGACGTTGGTCTTGCCGAACACGATCGCCCCGGCGGCACGCAGCGCGGCGACCGCCGGGGCGTCCTGAGTCGGAACCAGTTCGGCGTGGATCGGCGCGCCGCCGGTGGAGCGGATCCCGGCGGTGGCGATGGCGTCCTTGATCGTCATCGGCACGCCGTGCAGCACGCCGAGCAGCTCACCGCTCGACCGGCGAGCGTCGGCGGCGGCCGCTTCCTCCGGTTGCTCGCTCCACGGCGAGGGTGCAGATCGCGTTGACGGTCGGGTTGATCCGCTCGACTCGAGCGAGGTAGGCGGACAGCAGCTCCCGGCTCGAGAGCTCGCCGGAGGCGAGCATCGTGGCGAGGTCGACGAGCGGGAGGAGGCACAGCGAATCGTCCATCGCCGCCACTCTCGCACCCCGCCCGTCATTACGGACTGCTCGACAACTGTCGGTGATTTGGTAAGATCGGGGCATGCAGACGATGGTGCCGCCGCACGACACCCTGCCGGCTACCACCGCGACCGAACTGATCCAGCCGGACGGACGACCGGCACCGGCGTTCCGCAGCGAGCTACGCCGGATCCCCTCGCTCCGCAATGCCGTCAGCGTCGTCTCGGTGTACGTCCAGACGCTCGCCGTGATCGTCCTCGCCGTTCGCCTCGGACCCTGGTCGTGGCCGATCGCGTTGCTGCTGATCGGCCGTGCGAACGCACAGTTCGCCGGTCTGATGCACGAGGCGGCGCACCGGTTGCTGTTCAAGAACCGTCGCGCCAACGACCTGGTCGGCCGCTGGCTCCTCGGGTATCCGACGTTCACCTCGATCGACGCGTATCGCCGTGTCCACATGGCGCACCACCGCGAGGAGTTCGGCCCTGACGAGCCCGACATGGCGCTCTACCGCGGCTATCCGATCTCGGACGCGAGCTTCCGACGCAAGATGATCCGCGACGTCACGGGCCGCACCGGCTGGAAGCTGCTGCGGAGACTGCCGCTCGGACTGCGCAGCAAGGACGCCCGCATCCGCAACACGGCGATCAAGATCGTCATCGTCCAGGCGGTGCTGCTCGCGGGGTCGATCGCCGTCGGGTCACTGGTGGCTGTACCCGTTCTTCTGGCTCCTGCCGTACCTCACCGTCTGGCGGGTGATCAACCGGCTGCGCTCGATCGCCGAGCACGGCGGCATGACGCGCGTCGACGGATCGCCGCGAGACGACCCACTCGGTCCGCCAGCGCCCGCTCGGCGAGGTTCTTCATGACGCCGTACAACCTCGGCTGGCACCTCGCCCACCACGTCGACTCCGGGCGTCCCGTTCCGCAACCTGCCGACGCTCCACGACGCGCTGCACGAGGCGGGATACGTCGACGACCGCGCTCGAGTACCGCTCGTACCCGGCCCTCTGGCGCGCCCTCCGCGCCGGCTGACCTCGCCACCCCGGTCGACGGGCGCTCCGCCCGCCGCGTCGGCAATCTCGCGTCGACAACCTGGCCGGGGAGGTTTCTCCTACGGCGGTAGTGCAAATAGACTTCCGGGGCGTGACCGACTCGTCGAAGCCGCTGTTCGAGATCCGAGGCCTTCGGGCCAAGCCGGCCGAGGCTGCGACCGAGATCCTCCGCGGCGTCGACCTCACCGTCGCCGCCGGCGAGGTCCACACGATCATGGGTCCGAACGGTTCCGGCAAGTCGACCCTCGCCAGCACCCTGATGGCCAGCCCGGAGTATGCGGTGACCGGCGGGTCGATCCACTTCCAGGGCGACGAGATCACCGACTGGCCGACCGAGGTCCGGGCCAAGGCGGGGATGTTCCTCGCCTTCCAGTACCCGCAGGAGATCGCCGGGGTGTCGGTGATCCAGTTCCTCCGTCAGGCGGCCTCGGCGCGGTCGGGCATCGATCTGTCGGTGCTCGAGCTGCGGTTGGCGACGATGGAGTGGATGAAGCGCCTCGGAATGGACTCGAGCTTCGTCGACCGGTACCTCAACGAGGGTTTCTCCGGCGGCGAGAAGAAGCGCAACGAGATCCTCCAGATGGCGATCCTCGAGCCCGAACTGGCGATCCTCGACGAGACCGATTCCGGGCTCGACATCGATGCGCTGCGCACGGTCGCCAACGGGATCCGTGAGATCAAACGCGACCGCCCGACGATCGGGATCGTTCTCATCACCCACTACCAACGGTTGCTCGACGAGCTCCAGCCGGACCACGTCCACATCCTCGTCGACGGCAAGATCGTCGCCTCGGGCGGGATGGAACTGGCCGAGCAGCTCGACCGCGACGGCTACGAAGGATTCCGCCGATGAGCTCGACGAGAGGTCCCGGCGAGAGCACCGTCGGGCTCGACGCCGCAGCGCTGCGCAAGGCGTTCCCGGTGCTCAACCGGCAGATCAACGGCAAGCCGATGGTCTACCTCGACTCGGCCAACTCCTCACAGAAGCCTCACTGCGTGATCGACGCGATGTCCAGCTTCGCCGAGACGTCCTACGCCCCGGTCAGTCGCAGCGCCTACCAGTTGGCGGTGGAGTCCACCGACGCCTATGAGGGTGCCCGCTCCAAGGTCCGCGCCTTCGTCAACGCGCCCAAGGTCGAGGAGCTGGTGTTCACCAAGAACGCCACCGAGGCGCTCAACCTCGTCGTGCCGATCGTGGGGCGGCGCCAATCTCGCCGCCGGCGACGTCGTGCTGCTGACCCAGATGGAGCACCACGCCAACATCGTCCCCTGGCATCAGCTCGTCGCCGAGCGCGGGATCGAGCTGCGTTGGGTCCCGCTGACCGAAGACGGCCAGCTCGACCTGACCGACCTCGACCGTCTGCTCGACGGCGCCAAGGCGTTCTCGTTCACGGCGATGTCGAACGTGCTCGGCACGCTCACCCCCGTCCGTCACCTGACCGATGCGGCGCACGCCGCCGGCGCGGTGGCGATCGTCGACGGCTGCCAGTTCGTTCCCCACAACCCCACCGACGTGCAGGCGATGGGCGCCGACTTCTTCGCCTTCTCCAGCCACAAGATGTGCGGCCCGACCGGGATCGGGGTGCTGTGGGGGCGCGAGCAGCTGCTCGACGCGATGCCGCCGTTCCTCGGCGGCGGGAACATGATCAGCGACGTCCGCCTCGACGGGTTCTCCGTCGCCGAGCTGCCGGCCAAGTTCGAGGCCGGAACGCCGCCGATCATCGAGGCCGTGGGGCTCGGCGCGGCGGTCGACTTCCTCAGCGAGATCGGGATGGACAACATCCGGGCGCACGAGATCGAGATCGCCGAGTACGCGATCGGAGCGCTCCGCGACCGCTACGGCGACGAGATCACGATCTACGGGCCGACCAACCTCGAAGTCCGCGGCGCCACGTTGAGCTTCAAGTTCCGCGACGTCCACCCACACGATCTGTCGCAGGTCCTCGACCAGTCCAACGTCTGCGTCCGCGCCGGCCACCACTGCGCCAAGCCGCTGATGCGCCTGTTGGGCGTCAACGCCACGGCGCGAGCAAGCTTCTACCTCTACAACGATCAGTCCGACGCCGATGCGCTGGTCGAGGCGCTCGACCAGCCACGTCGGACATCTTCAGCTTCTAGGGAGCACCGATGCCCGGCCTCGAGGACCTGTACCGCGAGATCATCCTCGATCACTACCGCAGCCCGCGTAACCGCGGGGAGCTGGAGACCCCACCCGCCGTGCGGACGGAGGGCCACAACCCGCTGTGCGGTGACGAGATCGTCGTCTACCTGATCGTCGACGACGGGCTCGTCAGCGACATCAAGGTCGCCGGGCAGGGATGCTCGATCAGCCAGAGCTCGGCGTCGATGATGAGCCAGGCGGTCAAGGGCAAGCCGGTCGAGGAGGCTCGGCGGGTCGTCAAGGCGTTCAAGGCGATGATGTCGATCCACGAACACGACGTCGGCGGCGACGGTTCGGAGGCGGGTGCCGAGGCCGACGACGGCCTGTCGGAGGTCAAGCTCGGCGACCTCGAGGCGTTGCGCGGGGTGGTCAAGTTCCCGGTTCGGATCAAGTCCGCGACGCTGTCGTGGAACACCTTCCTCCAGGGCCTCGACCAGTTCTGAGCTGCTCCATCGGCGCCGGCGCGCGCCGTTGCACGGGCCTCGCGACCCACACCGCTCGCCACAACGTGCATCGGCGCTGACCGGCCGCCGTTGCACGGCGCCGGCGACGGCATCCGTCGGTGGTTGCGTGCGACAGCGCCCCCCGGAGATCAGCGACGGTTGCGGCTCTGCTTCGACTGTTTCATCGCCCGACCCCACCGGCGCAGTTCGGCGTGCCGGGCGGCGGCGGCGAGCGGGTCGAGCTTGCGCCGCTCGGCGGCGAGCTCGCGCTGCAGTTTGCGCCAGTGGTCCAGCCGGCCGGCGTCGAACGTGCCCGCTGCGATCGCGGCCTGGATCGCGCAGCCCGGCTCGGAGTCGTGGCCGCAGTCGCTGAATCGGCATCCGAGGGCGAGCTGCTCGAGGTCGGCGAACACCGCACGTACTCCCTCGCCGTCACCCGACAGGCCGATCGAGCGGATCCCGGGCGTGTCGAGCACGACACCACCGCCGGGAACCGGCACCAGGTGCCGGGCGGTGGTCGTGTGCCTGCCGCGACTGTCGGCGAGCCGGACGCCTCCGGTGTCGAGCAGTTCCGCGGCGAGCAGTGCGTTGGCGAGGGTCGACTTGCCCGCGCCGGAGGCCCCGAGGAGCATCACCGTCCGGTCCGGTCGGAGCCGCTCGAGCAGGCCGGCGACCCCGGCGTCTGCGGTCCCGTCGAGTGCACGGACGACGAGCACGTCGACGCCGAGCAGACGGTGCTCGAGGTCGGCGGCGGCTGCGGCAGGATCGGCGTGGCAGTCGGCCTTGGTCAGGACGACGATCGGGACCGAACCGGCCTCCCACCCGAGCGCCATCTCGCGCTCGATCCGGTTGGCGCTGACCGGCCGGTCGAGAGGGGTCACCGAGGCGACCAGATCGACGTTGGCGGCGAGTGCCTGGCGGAGATCGAGCAGCTCGGCGCCCTTGCGCACGTCGAGCCGTTCGACCACCGACCAGCGATCGGCGAGGGCGGCGACGCGCCAAGGCGTGTGGTCGAGGCCCGACGGTTCGAGCGCGACCCAATCGCCGACGGCGAGCCGCGGGTCGCCGAGGGCGAACGAGTCGCCGGTGACGGTGACCACCTGGCAGCGGTCACGGTCGACGCGGGTCACCCGCGCCGGGAGGTCGGCGTCGGCGAGGAGCGCAGCGGACGCGCCCGCTCCAGCCATAGGGAGTCAAGGGATGGGACGTGGGATCGGGGTACACGGGAACTCCAGCAGGAGGTGCGCGCTCGCCCAGAGCGACAGCTCAGATGTGGGCGTCAGGGCGCGGGACGAACAGGGACGCGAGGCATCACCGTCAGCACAATCGCTCGCATGGCTCGCCTCCCTTCGCTCGTCGGACCGGCCCGTGCCGATCGGAGGCGACGGTAGTGCACCGGGCGATCGGCGGCGACCGAATATCGATGCGCTGAACCCACGGTGGAGACCTCAGCGGCGGTCGAGGTAGTCGATCACGGCCTGTTGACCATTGTGCTCGGCCCAGTCGCGCGCCGTCCCCTGGTGGGTTTCGTCGGTGATCGTCGGGTCGGCACCGAGCTCGAGCAGCAGGCGCACGGTCGCCAGGTCGCCGCGCCACGCAGCCTGGTGGAGTGCGGTGTCGCTGCGGCGGGCGTCGACATCGAACCCGAGCGCGACGAGCAGCCGGATCGCCTGCTCGCGCCCGAGCCCGGCGGCGGTCCGGACCAGGTCTGGGTGCCGCTCACGCAGCTCGGCGAGGGCACCGGGGTCGGACGCCTGCGCAGCATCGACGGCGGCGCGGTCAGCGGCGAGACAGGCTCCGGCGAGATGGTCGAGCCTGCCGACCCCGCTGGTCGATGCGCCCGCCTCGACGAGCAGGGTGGCGATCTGGCGATGGCCGTGGACCACAGCTCCGGCGTACGGCGTCCGACCTCCGAAGATCGGATGAGACCCGGGTGCGGAGGGATCGACACCGCCGGCGAGGAGGACGCCGACACGGCCACTGAGTCCGGCTTCGGCTGCGTGCTGCAGGGCGTCGGCGACGATCTGCTGCGGGGACTGGTGCTCGACGATCAGCCGTCGGCGCCAGGGGCCGCCATCGCCCCGGCCGAGTCCGTGGGCGAGGAGCAGTTCGAGGAAGTCGGTGTCGTCCTCCGGCGGCCCTCCGAGGCCGCGGTTGTAGATCGTCTGGCTGTCGTTCGCCTCTGCGCCGGCCTCGAGCAGCAGGCCGGCGAGCTCCAGCTCGTCGCGATGCGGTGGCGCGCCCTGCTCGCCGCCGCCGAATGCGCCGGTGAGCGCGGTGAACGGCGAGGGCAGCCCGTCCCAGAGGTAGCCGGCGTTCGGATCGGCGCCGTGTTCGAGCAGCAGCCCGGCGACGGCGAGCGGGCCTCCTGCAGGTTGCTCGGGGAGGCGGGAGTAGCTCAGGTAGAGCAACGGCTCCCAGTCGAACGGTCCGCCCTGGCGGTTGGCCGCCGCCGGATCGTCGGCGAGGATCGAGCGGGCGACGGCGGCGTCGCCGGTCGCTGCTGCGGTGTGGATCGACCTGCCTGACAGCTGCGGGTGCTCGGCGAGCAACCGGGCGGCGGCCGTCCAGCGGGCCGGGTCGTCGGCGCCGTAGTTGAGGCACGCCAGCCGGAGCAGCTCGTCGGCCCGGCCGTCGTCGTCCTCGGTCGGCGCACCGACGGTCGCCGTGTGCGGTGCGCGGGTCAGCCGGTTGATCAGCTCGACCTGGGTGCGCAGTTGCTGCCAGCCGGTGTAGCCGAAATGGCGGGCGAGCGTCAGCTGGGCCTCGGCGAGCTCGAACCCCACCGCCGGCGGCGAGCCGGCGACCAACCCTCCGAGCCGCGGGTGGTGCTCGCCGACCAACTCGATCGCACCGGGCGCGCCGGCACGGACGAGGTCGCGCAGGGTGATCGCGTTCGCCTCGAGTTGCTCCAGGTTCGGACGCTCCGGCAAGGAATCGGTCGGCACGATGGACTCCTCTCCGGGTGCGCTCGGACGCTCGTGGTCCTCGCTGTCAGTCGCGTCGAAGGGCGGTCACGGTGCCTTCGCTGGCGACGACGAGCTGCGCCGGTGCGATCGGGAACACATCATTCCAGGTGCCGGCGGCAGCCCAGACCTCGTCGTACTGGAGCAGGTCGGGGTCGATGAACACCCGCAGTTCCGTCGCATGCCCGAACGGCGGCACGCCACCGATCGGGAAGCCGGTCGCCTCGCGCACCATCTCGGCGTCGACCCGCTTCGCCTTCGTTCCCCCGGCGGCCGCTGCCAACCGGCGTTCGTCGAGCTGGTTGGCGCCGCTGACGTAGGCGAGGATCACCTCACCGTCGACGGCGAAGATCAGGCTCTTGACGATCTGGCCGATGTCGACCCCGATCGCCGCGGCGGCATCGGCAGCGGTCTTCGTCCCCTCCGGGAACCGCCGGGTCGAGATCGTCAGACCGAGCTGCGCACCGGCGGCGATGACGCGCCCGACGTTCGGATGGAGGTCACTCATGCTCGGGCCGAGCTCAGTCGCCGAGCAGGGCGTCGATCGCAGCGGCCAGCTTGCGGTCGCGATCGGTGACCGCGTTCCCGGCATCGTGGGAGCGGAGCGTGATCGAGACCACGTTCCACGAGTTCGACCAGTCGGGATGGTGATCGAACTTCTCGGCGAGGAGGGCGACACGGCTCATGAACCCGAACGCCTCGGAGAAGTTGGCGAACGTGCACTCCCGGCGGAGGCCATCCGCGGACTCGGCCCATTCGGCGGACACCACCGGCTCAGTCATACGCCAGCCACATTACTCCTCGACGCTAAGGTCCGCCCGAGCAGCCGACGAGCGATCGGATCCGGTCGCCGACGAAGAAGGGGTACCGCTGATGAGCGCCAACGTCAACCGTCGCCAGCTCCTGGGGCTGGGCGCCGCCGCCGGCGCAGCCACGGTCGCCGGGATGAGCGTGCACCTGCCGTTCGCCGCCGCGACGGGCAACGGCGAGTTCGTCGCCGACGGCCGGCAACTGCCCAACTACACCGCGATCGCCCAGCTGCCGGGGATGCAGGCGACGACCCTCGGCTATGCCGACTTCGCCGCGATCGCCTCGGGGAGCAACAACGGCTTGGTCTACGCCGACCCGCCGTCGGTGTACAACGAGGCCGGCACCTCGATCCAGGCTTCGCTCCGCCTCCCCGCCGGTGCGATCCTCCGTCGGGTCGACTTCTTCGCCTTCCGCGGCGCGTCGGCGACCGGCAACATGGTCTTCAACCTGTACAAGACGACGGTTCCGACCTCGGCGACGCGCAGCACCCTCGGCACCGCCAACCTCACCGGCACCGGCGAGGTGCAGGGTGCGTTCGATCTGCCGGCCGGCCAGACGATCGGTCTCGGCGACGTGATCACCCTCGAGGCGCTGGCCACCGACCTCCAGAACCGCGTCGTCGGGGCGGTCTACCAATACGCCCCGTCGGGCGGGATCTACGTCTCGATCGCACCGAAGCGGGTCTATGACAGTCGTCTCGACCTGACCGGCAAGCTCTCCTCGGGCGCGACCCGGACGGTCGCTGTCGCCCACCAGATCGCCTCCCAGGGCGGCGCCCAGAACGTCGTCCCGACCGGCGCCACCGGCATCGCCTACAACCTGACGATCACCGAGTCCGAATCGGCGTTCGGTTACCTCACCGTCGTCGCCGGCGGCGGCGACACGACCGGGCCGTCGTCGATCAACTGGGACCATCCGGCGGCGACGCTGGCCAACGGTCTGCAAGGTCCGATCAACGCCGCACGCGAGGTCAGGGTCTTCTGCGGCGGGCTGGCCACCGCCAAAGCCCACTTCCTCATCGATGTTTTGGGTTACTACCTGTAGCGTCGATCGCTGACAACGAAGGGGAGTATCCCGGGAGCTTCGGCTCCATGGTCCACCGTCATCACGGCCTCGAGCCCGGTGGCCCGGCCCGCTCAGCGGGTGGGAGAGACCTTCGGCCAAACGACGTGCGTTTCGCCGAAAGGAACTCCACGACCATGTTCAAGAACACGATGAAGACCACCGTCCTGTTGGGCGGCCTCGGTGGCCTCATCGTCGGCGTCGCCACCCTCCTCGGTGGCGGCAGCTCCGGCGCGATCCTGATCGGATTGGCGATCGCGCTGGTGATGGTCGGTGGGTCCTACTGGTTCAGCGATCGCCTTGCCCTCGCCTCGGCCAAGGCACAGGTGATCAGCGAAGCCGACGCACCAGACTTCTACCGGATGATCAAGTCGCTGGCCGAGCGGGCGAACCTGCCGATGCCACGGGTGGCGATCTCGCCGAACCAGCAACCGAACGCATTCGCCACCGGCCGCGGCCCGCGCCACGCAGTCGTCTGCGCCACCCAGGGACTGTTGGCGACGATGCCGCGCGATGAGCTCGAGGGCGTGATGGCCCACGAGCTGATGCACGTCAAGCATCGCGACATCCTGATCGGCTCGGTCGCAGCGGCGATCGCCACTGCGATCTCGGCAATCGCCCAGATGGCGATGTTCGCCTCCCTGTTCGGCGGAGGGAGCGACGACGAGGATCGTCCGAACCCGATCGCGATCCTCGCCGTCAGCCTGCTCGCCCCGATCGCCGCCTCCCTGATCCAGATGGCGGTCTCCCGTTCGCGTGAGTTCGACGCCGACCGAGGGGCGCGTGAGCTGCTCGGCACCGGCGAGCCGCTGGCAAAGGCGCTGGAGCGGATCGAGATCTACGCAGCGCGGATCCCGATGCAGGTCGCCCCGGCACAGGCGCAGGCATACATCCACAATCCGCTCGCCGGGCAGCCGCGCCGTCGCGGCGGAGGGGTCGACATGGCCAAGCTGTTCTCGACCCATCCGGCCACCGAGGAGCGGATCCGCCGCCTGCGCGCCGCTTGACCCGAGCGACCGTCGCACCGAACCGCGCTCTTGGCACCGAAACCGACGAAGCCTGTCGCCATTCGTGCCGAGAGCACCGCACGGGACAACTCGGCGCGCAGCAGTGCAGAGCGGAGCGGCCCGGCAGCGGCGCGGCCAGCAGCACGGGGCGGGAAGTGCGCTCTTGGCACCGAAACCGACGGAAACTGTCGCCGTTCGTGCCTAAGGCACCGGGCGGGCTAGGTCTGGGCTAGGTCTGGGCTAGGTCGGCGCGCAAGAGCGGGAGCAGGTCGCCGCCGAGTCGGGAGATCTGCTCGTCGATCGCCGACGCTGCGATCCCCGGTGCGTGCACCCGGAGGTTGAGCGCATCGGCGCCGATCGTGCGCATCGCCTCGACCAGTTCGCCGGCGAGTTCGGTGACCTCCTCCGCCGGGACCAGCCCGGTGCCGGACCATCCCTGCTGGGCGTCGGTCGCACTGTAGGTGCGGTACCGCGCCTGCTGGGCGGCGAAGGCGTCCGGCGGCGCACCGATCCACACCCGCCGGATCAGCACGATCGGCGCCCGACCACCGGCCTCGCGATACACCGACGCGATCCGGGCGAGCTTCTCCGGCGGGCTCGCCCCCTCGAACAACAGCCCGGCACCGCACGCCGCCGCCCGCCGGGCGGCCCCCGGACTCATCGCCGTTGCCAGCACCGGGATCGGTGAGCCGGCGCACGCCTGCAACGCCCGATCATCGGCCAGCTCGCCGAGTTCCCGACCGCTGAGCAAGGCGACCAGGCGCGGCAGGGCGGCGCGGAACCGGTCGTGCATCTCCTCGATCGGCACCTCCATCACGGAGAAGTCGAGCGGCAGCGACCCGGGCGCGACACCGGCACCGACCCGGCCGGGATGACGCGCGGCGAGCCAGGCGATCTCCTCGGCGACGAGGGCGACCGGACGCAGCGGGAGCAGCAGCGGGCACGGCGCCGCCCAGCCCGAGTCCATCGCCTCGAGCAGCCAACCGGCGAGTTGGATCGGGTTGGGGGTGTACCCACCGAACCCGCCGTGGTGTTCGCTGACCATCACCCCGTCGAAGCCGGCCTCGATGCCGAGCATGGCCTGGGCGCGCATCGTGGCGACGATCCGTGCGGCGTCGAACTCCTGGTGCGGGTACAGCCGGAGCGAGATCGAGCGGGTGGCGAAGGGAGCGGTCATCGGACCGCCATCCGATCAGGCGAACGGGTCGGCGAACGGATCGAGCGATCGACCGGCCGGAACCGGCTCGTCCTCCGTCGCCTCGCTGAACGCCGCGTAGCCGTCGCGTTCGAGCACGTTGGCCAGCTCCGGTCCGCCGCTGGCGACGATCCGCCCCTTGACGAGGATGTGGATGTGGTCGGCGTGGAGCTCTTCGAGCAGGCGGTTGTAGTGGGTGATCGCCAACACGCCGAGTCCGTTGACCTTGGTCGCGTCCTCGACGCGGCGGGCGCAGTCGCGCAGGGCGTCGATGTCGAGCCCGGAGTCGAGCTCGTCGAGGATCGCGATCCGCGGTTCGAGCACGGCCAGCTGGAGGGTCTCGTTGCGCTTCTTCTCTCCGCCGGAGAGGTCGACGTTGAGTGCACGGTCGAGGAAGCGGTGGTCGAAGCCGATCCGCGCTGCTTCGCTGCGGATCAGTTCGGGCAGGACCGAGACATCGCGGCCGCGGGCGTCGAGCGCCTCGGCGAGCACCGCCTCGAGCTGGACCCCGGGAACCTCGCTCGGGTACTGCATCACCAGGTGCAGCCCGGCGATCGCCCGCTGCCAGGTCGGCATCCCGAGCATCTCGACCCCGTCGAGCAGCACCGAGCCTTCGAGCACCTCGTAACCGGGCTTGCCCATCACGACCGCCGACAAGGTCGACTTGCCGGCACCGTTCGGGCCCATCACCGCGTGGACCTCTCCGCTGCCGACGGTCAGGTCGATCCCGTGGAGGATCTGCTTGCCGCCGATCGCGGCGTGCAGCCCGCGGATCTCGAGCACGCTCATGACGTCGCTCCCCCATCGGACACGTAGACCACGATCATCCCGCCCTCTACTGCTGCGTCGTAGACCGGCACCGGCTGGGTCGCCGGCAGGGTCATCGGTATTCCGGTGCGCAGGTCGAACGCGCTGCCGTGCTTCCAGCACTCGATCTCGAACGACTCGCAGATCACTTCCCCTTCGGACAACGACACGTCGGCGTGGCTGCACGTGTCGCCGATGGCGAAGACCTGCTCCTCGATCCGCACGACGGCGATCGCCCGCCCGGCGTGCTCGACCCGATGGGCCGAGCCGCTGCTGAGTTCGCTGAACGGGACGACTTCGATCCGCACTGCCCGACTCATCGAGCGACCACCGGTCGGTGGGCGTTGAGCTTGTTCGCCACGGCCCGGCGCAGGCCGTCGCGGACCGCCGGCGCCGGCAATCGCCCGATCACCTCGTCGAAGAAGCCGAGCACGATCAACCGCTCGGCGATCTCCGGCCGGACACCGCGGGACTCGAGGTAGAACCGCTGCTCGGCGTCGACCGGTCCGACGGTGCTGGCGTGGCTGCACTTGACGTCGTTGGTCTCGATCTCGAGATTCGGGACGCTCTCCGCCCAGGCACCTTCGGAGAGCGTCAGGTTGCGGTTGGTCTGGAACGCAACCGTGCCCTTGCCGTTGGGTGTGATCTTGATCAGCCCGGTGTAGACGCTGCGCGCCGTGTCGTGCACGGCACCCTTGAACAGCAGGTCGGCGCTCGTCTTCGGCGCGTCGTGGAGCTGGATCGTGCGGAAGTCGTGCATCTGCGTGCCGTCGGCGAAGTAGAGCGCGATCTGCCGGGTCTCGGCGCCGATCCCGGCAGCGGCAGCGTCGGTCCGCACCCTGGCGTACTCCCCGCCGAGCGAGACGTTGGCGAGGGTGACGACCGAGTCGCGCTCGCCGTGGGCTTGCTGGTGAGCGATCATCCACGAGCTCTTGCCGAGCTCGTTGATCCCGAGGTACGACACGCGGGCAGAGGGGGAGGCGCGCAACTCGACGTGGGGAACGAGCAGCCCGACGATTCCCTCGTCGCTGACGAACCGTTGGACGATCGTCACTTCGGCATCTGCGCCGGCTTCGACCACCAGCGAGGGGAAGCGGGCGGTGCCGTCGGCCCCGATCGAGTGGGTGAGCACGATCGGCGCCTCGATCGTCCTCCCGGCCGGGACACGAACCACGATCGGGGTGGCGAAGGCGCGATTGAGATCGTCGAAACAGTCGATCGCGGGCAACGGTTCGTTCGCCGGGCGTTCGACGACGACGCCATCAGGCGCCTCGATCTCGACCTCGTCGGGCACGGGGACGAACCGCTCGAGGTCGAGGTCGCCGATCCGGCTGTAACGCCAGATCTCCTCCTCGGCGCTCGGGAGACTGGCGGCGGCGAACCGCTCGGCGGCAGCGACGCGCTGCTGACGCAACCAGTCGGGCGCGCTCGACGAGCGGGCAGCTTCGACGGAGAAGCTCGACACGATGGGGATGTCCTCCCGGACGACGATCGGAGGCGAGCACGCCGCTGTCGGCACTCGCTTCGGGCGGGTCAGATTCTACCTGCGTGTGGTGTCCATCCGCCGGGGACGATCAGCCGCCGCGGCCGAAGAACCGCCGCCAACCCCGTCGGCGGCTGCTTCGCCGGACCTCGTCGGCGGCGACCTCTGCGACCATGCTCGGGCCGATCGAGTTGATGATCTCCTCCGCCTGGTCGAGCACCGCCGCCGCGCTGCCGTCATCGAGCCCGGGGGGTTCGGGCGGTGTCGCCGGCGTCACCAGCGATCCGTACGTCCAGGTCACGTCGGCCAGGCGGGGTTCGTACTTGGGGCAGTTCTCGGGGCATCGCCACGGTGCTTCGGGCGCAAGGTCGAGGTTGCACTTGCGCACGGTCTCGCCGTTGCGATACGTGCGACTCTCGAAGTTCTTGCACTCCTGACGCATCGGCACGAACTGATTCTGCCAGCGGATGGGCAGCTCCGCGCCGTGATCGGTCTGCACTCAGGAGGTGCTCAGGGGCGGTGGAGAACGACCTGGACGCGTCGGACGAAGGCCTTGCCGTCGTCGACGAAACCCTGCGGGACGCGCAGGGTGACTGCGGTTCCGTCGAGCAGGATCACGGTCAGCTCGAGCTCACCCAACCCACCGGTCGGGCGGTAGTGGCCCTCGATGTTGCCGAGCGACGAGATCGGGATCGATCCGAGCAGCCGCCCGGGGAGCACCCGCCACCGGCGGCGCTCGAACACCAGCATCCGCCGTTCCGTCACTGCCAGCACCATCCGCCCGGCGAACGGGAGAGTGGTCGAGGCGACCTGGGGCTGGAGCAGGGTGGCGACACCCGCGCCGATCGGACGGGGGCCGACGCTGCGCCGCAGCCCATGGCCGGATCGGAGCTGATGAGCGGGGAGGAACGCCGGGATCGCGCTGATCAACGCTTCGCCGCGACCGAGCGAGGGGGCGACCGCGTCACCGACCCTGTCCATGTACCACGCCATCAGCGCACCGCCTCCCGCAGCCGGGAACCGCACCAGGGTCCCCGGGCCACTGGTGAAACGGTACCGCAACACAGGCGCGTCGTGAAGTGGGTCGAGCACCAGTTGTGATGCTGTCTCAAGAGAAGGGGCCACCAGGCTCACCCTCTTGACACGTTCCATGGCTGTTTTCGGGGCGGAAAGCGCTGTGCGTGAGATTCCGACGTCGCGGTTGACCGCCCGTTGACTGAGGTCAGCCGACGGAACCTTCCATCTGCAGTTCGATCAGGCGGCTCCACTCGACCGCGTACTCCATCGGCAGGGTGCGGGTGACCGGCTCGATGAAGCCGTTGACGATCATCCCCATCGCCTGTTCCTGCGACAGGCCCCGGCTCTGGAGGTAGAACAGCTGCTCATCGGCAATCTTGGAGACGGTCGCCTCATGGCCGATCTCGGCATCGCGCTCGCCGACCTCCATGTACGGCAGGGTGCGGCTCTCGGAGTCCTCGTCGAGGATCAGCGCGTCGCACTGCACATGGCTCTTGCACCCGTAGGCACCTTCGTCGATCCTGACCAGGCCGCGATAGGTGGTGATCCCACCGTCCTTGGAGATCGACTTGGAGACGATCTTGGACGTCGTCTCCGGCGCAGCGTGGACCATCTTGGCCCCTGCGTCCTGGTGCTGACCGGGCCCGGCGTAGGCGACGCTGAGCACCTCGCCGGTGGCCTTCGGCCCGACGAGGTAGACCGACGGGTACTTCATCGTCAGCTTCGAACCGATGTTGCCGTCGATCCAC
Source organism: uncultured Actinomycetes bacterium (assembly GCA_963754705.1). Taxonomy (GTDB): domain Bacteria; phylum Actinomycetota; class Acidimicrobiia; order Acidimicrobiales; family Ilumatobacteraceae; genus JAWKHV01. The sequence continues at coordinate 209,118 of CAVWGZ010000006.1, forward strand.
TCCATGTGGCCTTCGGCCTCGACACGGGCGCGCTTGGTCACCAGGTTGTAGACGTTCGGCGACCAGTTCTGGATCGTCGTGTAGGTCACCCGTGCGCTCGGCTTGACGACGATCTCGACCACCGCGGAGTGGAGCGAGTTCTTGGTGTACACCGGAGCCGAGCATCCCTCGATGTAGTGCACCGTCGACCCCTCATCGGCGATGATCAGCGTCCGCTCGAACTGGCCGGCGCTCTCGGAGTTGATCCGGAAGTAGGCCTGCAGCGGCATCTCGCACTCGACCCCGGGCGGGACGTAGATGAACGACCCGCCGCTCCACACCGCCGAGTTGAGCGCAGCGAACTTGTTGTCGCCGGGCGGGATCACCGTGCCGAAGTACTGCTTGATCAGCTCGGGGTACTCGCGCAGGGCCGTGTCCATGTCGCAGAACAGGATCCCGCGGGCTTCGAGGTCTTCCCGGTTGCGGTGGTAGACGACCTCGGACTCGTACTGGGCGGTGACGCCGGCGAGGTACTTCCGCTCGGCCTCGGGGATGCCGAGCTTCTCGTAGGTCGCCTTCATCTGCTCGGGCAGGTCGTCCCACTCGTCGGTCACACCGGCGTTGGTCGGCTTGATGTAGTAGTAGATGTCGTCGAAGTCGATGTCCGGCATGTTGGCGGCGAACCACGGCGCCATCGGCTTGCGTTCGAACATCCGCAGGCTCCGCTCACGGAACCCGCGCATCCAGTTCGGCTCGCCCTTCCACCAGCTCATCTGGTCGACGACGTCCCGGTTGACGCCCTTCTCCGGCCGGAAGACGTAGTCCTCGTCGTCCGCCCAACCGAGTTGGTAGCGGGACAGATCGAGATCGAAGCTCATCGGAGGGCTCTCCCTACAGATCGATGTGCCGACGGAGGAATTAGCACTACGTAGATAGTAACAATCCACCCACGTCGTTCGCACCTGCGATCGGCGGGCGACCTAGTCTTTCGGGTCATGGGTCCGACGGAACCTGGGGCACTCGACCGTTCGGCGGTCGAGCGGGTGCTACGACGAGCGTCGGAGCTGTCGATGGTGCACGACGCCCACGATTCGATCGACGAGGCGATCCTGATCGCTGCCGCCGAGGACGCCGGGTTGCCGATCGCCGCCGTCCGCCGAGCGCTCGCCCTGGAGCGACTGGGCGAGCCCCCGGCGAGCGGGCCGCTCGACCGGATCGCCGGCCCGCGGCTCGTGCTCAGCGACCGCGAGCTCGACGGGACGATCGCCGACTCGCTCCGATCGGTCGACGACTGGCTGGTCGTCGGTCACCACCTCCGCCGGGCGAGGTCCCGACCCGATGCCGGTGAGTGGGAACGGCGCGACGACCTCGTCGGCAAGGTGCAACTCGGGGTGCGTTCGCTGACCGGTGAGGGTCAGCTCGGCAAGTTGACGATCGCCGGGCGGGCGGTGGCGGTCGACGAGCGGCGAACGGTGCTCCGCCTCGCCGCCGACCGGAACGGGCGCGGAGGGCGGCGATCGCCGGTGGCGGCTCGATCGCCGCAGTCGGGTCGGCCGCTGCGCTCACCGGTGCCGTCGTCTTCGCCGCGCCGGTGGCAGCGGTCGCCCTGCCGGTCTCGGTCGTCGTCGGGATCGCCGTCGCCGCCTCCGGCCGACGCAACGCCCGCCGGGTGAGCCGCGAACTCGATCGCCTGCTCGACCGGGTCGAGCGCGGCGACGCGCCGACGACGCTGCGACGTGAGCTGCCGCTGCGGGTCAGCGGGCGTCGCGACCGGCGCTGAGGACGAGTACCTCGTCGGTACCGCTCAGCTCGATCCGAGCCTGCTTGGCCGGATTGATCACGACCGCGCCGCTCGACGTCAGCCGGTAACCGATCGCCGAATGACCGATCTGCGACGCGGCGGCGACGACCTCGGCGAAGCTGACGCCGCCCACCGCGCCGTAGTCGAGCGCCGGACGCAACTCGATCGTGCAGCCATCGCGGTCGAACAGGTCGTCGAACACCTCGATCAGCTCCCGCCGTTCCGACAACTGGGCGAGCATCAAGCTGGTCAGCTCGTCGCTGACGATGAAGTCGTCGGCGCCGGTCGCCGCGGCGAGCTGGGCGTTGCGCTGATCGAGCAGTTCGGCGACCATCCGCACCGGCCCGACCGCTTCGGACTGGCGCACCTGGCGGAAGGCGAGGAGGGTCAGCAGCGTGCGCGCATCCGCTTCGTCGGAGGTCATCCCGCTGCGGTAGCCGAGGACGATCACCTCGTTGAACGCCCGCCGGGCGGCCTGCGCGGCAACCCGCTCCGGACCACCGCTGAGTTCGCTGATCTCGACCGTCACGTTGCGCACGGCGAGCGATGAACGGACGTCGTCGACGTCGACCCGATCGGGGTCGAGCATCAGCTCGAGCGTCGTCTCCGGGCCGAGGAACTCGTCGAGTTCGGCGACCACCCGCGGACCGAGATCGCTCCAGCCGGCGACGATGATCCGCCGCGCCGCGACCGACGGGGTCGGGCGTCCCGGCGGCAGTCGGCGAACGTCGGCGAGCAGCCCGGTGCAGATGAACTCCGAATCGTCGGAGGCGATCCCGATCAGCTCGTCGCCCTCGGCGATCAGCGTTCCCGGCGGCGGGTTGAGTTCCACCCCGGCAGAGGTCAGCCTGCCGAGCACGGCGCAGCGCTCGAAGCTCAGCTGGGCCTCGGCGTAGGTCCTGCCGACGAGTTGGGGGAAGGGGGCGAAGTAGAGCTCGTCGCCGTCGAAGTCGAGCAGCTCGCGGAACACCGAGCTGAGGCCGCGCTGACGGCAGGCCTGGGCGGTGAGCTCGGCGACGACGTCGTCGGAGTTGACCACCACCAGGTTCGGGCCGAACAACGAGCGGGCGGAGGAGGCGACGTCCTCGTCGGTCATCTCGGCGACGACGTGGGCCCCGGACAGTTGCTCGTCGAGGGTGCGGATCGCCAGCAGCGTCTTGATCGTCATCGCATCACCGGTGCCGATCACCACCACCGATCGGGCGCCGGCGAGGTTGACGAGCTCGAGCGCCTTCGGGTCGGCGGGGTCCCCGCTGCGGCAGACGAGCTTGGTCGTCCGGAAGTCGTCGATCTTGTCTCGCAGTGCTTCTTCGAGGCTGGTCTTGTCCTCGTCGGCGAGGATCACCACCGCCGCCTTCTTGCGGCTGGCGTTGGCGATGACCAGTTCGCTGACGACCGCCGGAACGCGGTTCGACCAGCCGAGGATCAGCGTGTGGTCGGACTCGAGCACCGCGCTGCGCCCCTTGCGCAGCTCCTCGATCTGCTGGTCGACGGCGCTGGCGATCAGACCGATCAAGCTGCCGGCCAAGAAGATCCCGGCGAGCGTGATCGCCAATGCGACCAGCCTGGTCGGCCAGCTCGCATCGCCGGCGAAGGTCCCGCCGTCGACGACGCGCAGCAACGACTGCCAGAACGCCTCGGGGAACCCGAGGCCGTCGTCCCCGCCGTTGATCCCGGTCATCCGGAACACGGTGAACACCGCGGCGGTGAGCAGGATCACCGCCAAGGTGACCAGACCCAGCCAACCGATCACCACCGCCGGTCCGCGCGACAGCGCTGCGTCGAAGCGATACCGCAGCCGTCCTGTGACGCCCGCGTTCGGCGCCTGCCGAGCCGAGGCCCCGCCGTCGTTGTTCACCCGCGCCTCCGTCGTCCGAGAGGTCGGGGACCATAGCCGTCCCGATCGTCGATCGGACCGTCACCGGCCGAGATGGTCCAGGTGGCTTGGCTCGATCCCCGGCGCATCGGGCAGGCTGGGCCGATGTCCTCCGTTCCGCCCTCCACCGAGCCGCCCGTGTCGGCGCTGTTCGACCCCAGCCGGTGGGAGGCGGTGCCCGGCTTCGCCTTCACCGACATCACCTATCACCGGGCGGTCGACCAGGGAACGGTGCGGATCGCGTTCGACCGACCGGAGGTGCGCAACGCGTTCCGCCCGCACACGGTCGACGAGTTGTTCACCGCCCTCGACCACGCCCGGACCCTGATCGACGTCGGCTGCATCCTGCTGACCGGCAACGGCCCGTCGCCGAAGGACGGCGGCTGGGCGTTCTGCAGCGGTGGTGACCAACGGATCCGCGGTCGTGACGGCTACCGCTATGCCGACGGCGCGACCGCCGAGACGATCGATCGCGGCCGTTCCGGTCGGCTGCACATCCTCGAGGTCCAACGCCTGATCAGGTTCATGCCGAAGGTCGTGATCTGCGTCGTCCCCGGCTGGGCGGCCGGTGGTGGGCACTCGCTCCACGTCGTCAGCGACCTGACGATCGCCAGCCGCGAGCACGGCAGGTTCAAGCAGACCGACACCGACGTGGCCAGTTTCGACGGCGGCTTCGGCTCGGCCTACCTCGCCCGTCAGGTCGGGCAGAAGTTCGCCCGCGAGATCTTCTTCCTCGGCCGTGAGTACTCCGCCGACGACGCCCAACGGATGGGGATGGTCAACGCGGTCGTGGCCCACGCCGAGCTCGAGTCGTTCGCCCTCGACTGGGCGGCGGAGATCAACCGCAAGAGCCCGACCGGGCAGCGGATGGTCAAGTTCGCGCTCAACCTGATCGACGACGGATTGGTCGGCCAACAGGTCTTCGCCGGTGAGGCCACCCGGCTCGCCTACATGACCGAGGAGGCAGCCGAGGGCCGCGACGCATTCCTCGAACGCCGCCCGCCGGACTGGTCGGCGTACCCCTGGTACTACTGACTCAGCGGGTCGCCGAGGTCGCCTGGTCGCCTGTCGGTCGGGGGGCGAGGTCGGGGAGGCGGAGTACGGAGACGGAGGGGTCGAGCACCTTCATCGCCGCGACCAGGCGATCGACGCGCGGCCCATCGTCCGCGCCGACCTTGGTCACGACCACGCTGAACCGGGCCATCGGTGGGACGTGACGACGTCCACCGTGTGGACTGGTGAGCAGCAGCGCCGCCCGTTCCGGGGTCAGCCGCTCGTACGGCCGGCAGCCGGCGATCGCTGCGATCCGCAGCGGATGTTGTCCGCAGCTCTCGATCACCCGGTCGAGTGCGTCGGCGCCGATCACCGCCAGCACGTGGGTCGCGCTGCGCGGGATCACCGGCTCGTCCGGCGCCGGCGCCTTCACCGCGCAGCCCTCGGCATCGTCGGCCTCGACGACGACGACCTCGATCCAACCTTGGCGGAGCAGTCCGTCGAAGTGCGCCGGCGCGGCGCCGAGCAAGCGGTCGCGATCCGCGACCGTCGTAGACGAAGTGCCGCTGATCGGCGATCTCGGACACGGCGACCGACGTCGTCGTCCCCAGCCGGACGACCCGGCCCTGGGCCTCGAGCTGCCGTCCGAGTTCGAACAGCACCGCCGTCTTGCCGCCCGCGCCGACGAGGGCAACCAGCTCGCGGCGCCCGAGACGTAGCGCGTCGGGGAGGTTCGGCACCGGATCCGACATCGACCGATCCTCTCACGGGCCGGCGCTGGGCGTCACCGCAGCCAGACCGTCGCCAGGGCGACGGCTCAGCGGGAGCTGTCGATCCGTTCGATCTCGGCGAGCAAGTGCTCTGGGCGCAGCGGGAGCCGGTCGGGCCGCACACCGATCGCCTCCTCCACCGCGTCGAGCAGGGCGATCGCGATCGCCGCCGTCGGATCGGGCAGCGACCGGGCGCCGAACGGAGCGCCGTCGTCGAGCGACTCGACGAAGGTCACGTCGGGAACGACCGCCCGAGCCCCGTCGAGCAGCCAGCCGAGCGCGTCGGCGGCGCCTTCGCGGACCGCTGCGGCCGCCCGTTGGGGGTCGACGATCACGCCGGCGTCGATCGCCAATGCCAGTCGTTCGAGCTCGATCTCGCCGCTGTCCACGTCGATCAGAACGCTCACGGCGGCAGTCGCGGTCGAGCTCGTCGGCTGTTCGTCGCCGGCGGCCTGGCCGTGTCCGACGAGCAGGATCGATCCGTCGGCGGTCGAGCCGGCGAGTTCGGCGAGCGCGACCTGACGACGGTCGGTGCCGACCGCGCGCCGACCGGCGATCTCGACCATCCGCCAGTCATCGAGCTCGAGCGCAGCTGCAGCGCGACGAGCCGCGGCGGTGCGCAGCTGATCGGCGGCGCGCTTGATCGCCCGGGCGGCGGTGGCGAACCCGCCATGACCGTCGATCCCGTCGTGTCCGGCGACTCGGTCGGTGTCGCCGAGGGTGAGCACGACGTCGTCGAGCTCGGTGGCGAAGACCTCGGCGACGACTCGTCGGAGGGCATCGGCGAGCCGGCCGTGGACGTCGGCAACGCTGATCGCGGCGAGCAGGCTGCCGTCCTCGGTGAGCGAGACGCTGGCGCCGACGGTGGCCCCGCGTGCAGAGCGGCGGTCGACGGCGATCCCGCTGCCGTTGCCCCGCCGGCGACCGTCCTCGATCGGAACCGGCGCGGTCGCTGTGCCGTCGGTGGTCGCGGCCCAGGCGCGTCGCAAGACGTCCTGACGACCGTCCAGGGCAGGCTCGGCGGTGACGAACCACTCGAGCAGCCGAAGATCCGCGGCGTCGAGGGTTCGGGCGATCGCCCCGAGGTGCGAGCCGACGGCGATCGAGCGGGCGAGCTCCGCGCTGTGCCGGTCGCCGCCTGCATCCGGCGGCGGGCTGGCGACGACGGTGCTGACGAGATGGGCGAGCCAGCCGCCGGGTCCGTGCTCGCTGACCACCTCGACCCGCTGGCGTCGATCGGCGCCCGCCGGCTCCCCATCGCCGTCGAGCTCGAGCCTCCAGGCCCGACCTGTCTCCCACGAACGACGGGCGAGCTCGACCAGCATCGCCCACTGCGCGACCTCCACCGGCCGCTCGGTGGCGTGGGAGGCGACCACCCGGATCGCCGCCGCCGGAGCGTGCAAACGTCGAGCGAGCTCGGCACGCACGGCGTAGGGCTGGGTGGTCGCTGTCCTCAGATGCAGCCGGCCGTCGACGCTCGACCATGCCTCGGCGATCAGCGGCGCCCGACGCACCGCCGGTCGATCGAGCTCCAGCGCAGTCCGCCGCAACTCGCCGGACGCATCGGTGTCGTCGACGCCAGTGCCATCGCCATCGGCGGCGAACGGCGACAGCGGATGGACGACGGTCGATTCACCCTCGAACGAGGCACCCGACCACCCCCCGAGCGGTTCGTCCGGCGCGAGATCGAAGCGGTCGAAGGCGATCGGCTCGGCGATCGGGGCAGGCCGGGGCCGTTCGCCGAGGTCGACGCCGACCACCGCCAGCCGCGGGACCTCTGCGGCCGAGAGCACCCTGCTCACCACCGGCGGACGGACCAGCGGCGGGCGTTGGCGATGTCGTCCGGCGGCGGTCTCGGCCCGACGCAAGGCATCCGACGCAGCCGCCCGGCGAGCCTCGCCGTCCTCGCCGGGCGGGGTCGGGAGGAAGCGCGGATCGGCGACGATCAGCGGGACCGGGGCGATCCCGGCGACGGCGCGCATCGTCCGCCCGTCGATCGTCCGGCGGGCGACGGCGACCGCCGGCTGCGCGCCGCCGATCGGGTCGCCCCGCCCGACACCGAAGCTCCCCTCGGTGGTCAGCAGCATCGACTCGACGACGATCGTCGCCGGCAGCGCCCGGCCGAGCACCGCCGGCAACGGCTGGTCGAACCGGCCGCCGGGCGAGTCGCAGGTGACCACCGGTTCGCAGACGAGCAGGGCGGCGACGACGAGCTCGTCGGTCGTCGAACCGTCGACCAACCCGGCGAGGGTCGCTGCTTCGCCGAAGGTGCAACCGGAGAGCACCTGCTCCAGCCCGGCGACCCCTGCCAGCTCGGCGAGCGGGGTGGATGCCGCCAAGCGGATCGACCCGGAGGGCGCGGGCAACGGCGCAGCGCCGTCGGTGTTCGATGGAGGCGGCGGCTGGACCTGCGTCACGCAGGCCGGAATGTAGCCCCTGCAGGTCGGGCGGTGCCGTCGGACGCCGCCAGCGGCGCCGCGGCGACGGCCGCACGCCAGGGGACCAGCAGGGTCAGCCCGAGCGCCAGCCACGGCAGCAGCAGCACGTCGGTGGTGTGGACACCATGGTTCTCGGTGAGGCTGAACACGACCGGTCCGACCTGATCGAACTTCACTGCCGGCCAGGCGACGGCGGCGATCAGGGCGGTGAAGCCGGTGACCCGGCGGAGCAGCGCCAGGCCGGGCGCCGAGGCGAGGATCCCCAACCCGAGCAGCGCCAGCGGAGCGGTCAGCAGATCGATCGGGCGGATCGCCGGCATGCTCGTGGCAGGGGCGAACAGCACCGGTCCGGTCGCCGTCGCATAGCAGCGCCAGGCGATCGCGGCGACGAGCACGCCGAACCCGAACAACAGGCGTGTCGGGATCCGGCGCATGTCGACCCTGATCGGGGGGCACACCCCGAATTCCAGCGCTGGCCGGCGCTCTTGCCCCAGATTTCACCGAGCGGGCACTCCCAGCGCGCGGACGGTCCAGACCCAGAGGTGCTCCAGACCCGCGCTCGCTCCCTCAACGAGAGTGGGAGACGGGGCCGTTGGTGAACGACTTCGGGTGCAGCCGGTGACGGTTACGCCAGGCCCACGGCCACCAGCCGAGCGGTGCCGGCAGCAGCAGCACGATGCCGGCGACGAAGGGGACGATCGCCAGCAGATCGAGGACGTGGATCCCGTGGCGATAGCTCTGCAGACCGGGAACCAGCGGGTCCTCCCAGTCCCACGGACGATCGCTCGCCACCCACAACACGGCGGCGACGATCGAGGCCACGCCGCCGATCCGGCGGATCCTGCTCAGGCGCGGATCGGCGGCGAGGATCACCAACCCGGCGACGGTCAGCGGCATCAACGCCAGATCGGCGGCGGTGAGGTCGGGAAGCGGCCCGAGACGGAACCACACCTGGCTGCGCGGGCCCTTGAGCTTCCACAGCCCGGAGGCGAGCAGCAGCCCTCCGCCGACGAGGAACCGTTGCTGCACCCGCATCCACTCGACGCTATCCGTCGCCGACGCTCACCCACGGTCAGCGTCGGCTCGGAGGGCGATGCCGGGGACGGCCGATGTCAGTCGACGAATCCGGCCTCGGTCAGGACACGGGCGACGGGGATGTCGTGCGGCTCCGCCGGCAGGGTCGCGACCACCAACGCCTCGAAGCACACCCCGATCGTCGGCACGTCGGGTAGCTCGGCGAGGAACCGGTCGTAGAACCCGGCGCCGTAACCGACCCGGAAACCGCGCACGTCGAAGGTCAGCCCGGGAACGACGATCGACACCAGCAGCTGCGGGCCGATCGGGGCGCCGGTGGGCTCGGGGACCCCGAACGACGAGCGGACCAACCGCTCCCCGGCCCGCACCGGCACCGCCGAGAGCACTCGGCCCTCGACCCGCGGCAACACCAACCGGCCGGCCTCGGCCAGCTGATCGTTGAGCGCACCGAGATCGAGCTCCTCCCCCATCGCCGCGTAGGTCATCACCGGTCCCGCCTCCGGCAGGGCCCCGAGCAATCTGCCGACGATCGCCGCCGACCAGCGGGCGCGGTCGTCGTCGGGCAGGGCGGCACGCCGTGCCCGAGCGCTTCGCCGGATCAGCCGCTTGTCGGCTGCGTCGCCCACCAGGGGAACCGTAGCGTCGATCGGGAGGTGGTTCGGACGGCCTATCGTCTCTACAGTGTCCGACCAACGGGGAGGCGGAGCAGTGGTCGACCGACAGCGAACGGCACGGGCGACACCGAGCCGCCTCGGCGTGCCCACCCGGCCGACGTCGGCCAGCCGGAAGTGGGGCTCGCTGTTCAGCTCCCACCGGTCGAACAGCGGCACGCCGATGTTGGGCGAGCAGGACATCGAACGCGCCCTCGCCAACGGCGAGCTCGACGTCCACTATCAGCTGGTGCTGACCGGCGACGGCCAACCCGCAGGAGCAGAGGCCCTGCTCCGCTGGCAGCGGCCCGGGGTCGGGCTGCTCGGCGCCGGAGCGTTCATCGGGGTGATCGAGTCGACCGAGCTGTTCCGTCAGGTGTCCGATCTGGTCGTGTCCGAACTGGTCGCCGCCCTGCCGCTGCTGCGCTCGACGCTCGACGCACCGCTCCCCTACCTGAGCTTCAACGCCCCGGCCCGCCAGCTCCAGGACCAGATGTTCGCCAGCCGGATCGCCGCCTTCCTCCATGCCGAGGGCGCCGTCGCCCACGGGCTGGTGGTCGAGCTGATCGACCCTGCCGAGGTGACCGACTGGCGGGCGGTGCGCAACTCGGTCCAGGAACTTCAACGGCTCGACATCTCGCTGGCGGTCGAGGACACCGGCGCCGAGCCCGGCGACATGATCTACCGCGACCGGGCGACGGCGCCGATCGTCAAGCTCGACCGGACCCTGGTCGCCGAGAGCCATCGGTGGGCCCGCGAGCGCGAGGTGATCGAGGCCACCGTCGAGCTGTGCAAGGCCGACGGCACGACGGTGATCGCCCAGGGGGTGGAGCACGAGGACACCCTCGAGTTCCTCGCCGACCTCGGCGTCGACTACCTCCAGGGCTTCCACATCGCCCGCCCGGAACCACTCGCCGATCTGCTCGACCGGGTGGGTTAGAACTTCTGGAAGCCGCCCAGCTGGCCGCGGAAGAACAACAGCGGTGCCGGCTCGGGACCCTCCCAGGTGTCGAGGTCGATCACCCGGCCGAGGACGAACAGGTGGTCGCCCATCTCGTAGATGTTCTCGACCTCGCAGTCGATCCAGGCGATCGCCCCGTCGAGCACCGGCAACTGCTGGGTGGACATGTGCCACGGGTGGTTGTCGAACCGGTCCTCCTCCGGCGGCTTGGCGAACCGCCAGCACATCTCGCCCTGCTCCGAGCCGAGGATGTTGACGCAGAACCGGCCGGTGGTGGCGATCCGTTGCCAGCTGATGGTCGAACTCATCGGGAGGAAGCCGACCAACGGGGGATCGAGCGAGACCGAGGTGAACGAGCCGATCGTCACCCCGTACGGACGGTCCTCGACCAACCCGGTGACCACCGTCACCCCGGTCGGGAAATGACCCATCACCTGCCGGAATCGAGCCGCATCGAAGGTCGCCACGGGCCGCACGTTACCGAGCCGACCAGTTCCTCGCCCAGCCGGGCAAGAGGACTACATCTCGACGAAGATGCACTCTCCCGGGCAGAGTTCGGCCGACTCGATCACCAGCCGGTGGTGGCGATTCTGGACTGCTGCCAGACTGCCGGCGCCGCCCGGGTCGTTGCAGGCGAAACCTTGCTCTGCGACGTAGGCGATCCCGTCCTCGAGCTGGACGAACACGTCGGGGCAATGGTCGACGCAGAGGCCGTCGCCGGTGCACAGGTCCTGATCGATCCATACCCGCATCGCGCTGAGCACGCTATCGGCGAGCTGCGTGGCAGGCTCGTCCGATGGCTCCGCCGATCGCGCCGCGCAAGTCACACTCCTGGGACCGTCCGACAGGACCGACCGACGATCCCTACGCCTGGCTGAGCGACCGGGACGACCCGGACACGATCGCCTATCTCCAGGCGGAGAACGCCTTCACCGCCGAATGGACGGCGCCTCACGCCGAGCTGATCGAGACGATCTTCGGCGAGATCAAGTCGCGGGTGCAGGAGACCGACGTCGCCGTTCCGGCGCGCAAGGACGACTGGTGGTACGTCAGCCGCACGGTCGAGGGCGAGAACTATCCGATCCACTGCCGCGGTCGCTCGGCGGAGACGGCGACCGAGCAGGTGCTGCTCGACGAGAACGTCGAGGCGGGCAGCGGCGACTACTTCGCCCTCGGATCGTTCGACGTCTCGCCATCGCACGCGGTGCTCGCCTACAGCGTCGACCTCGACGGCGGGGAGGAGTACGAGCTGCGTTTCCGCGACCTCGCCACCGGCAGCGATCTCGCCGACCGGGTGGAGCGGACCTACTACGGCTCGGCCTGGGCAGCGGGTTCCGACTGGTTCTTCTACACCCGTCCGGACGAGGCGATGCGCCCGTTCCAGGTCTGGCGCCACCAGCTCGGGACCGCTGCGGCCGACGACGTCCTCGTCCTCCAGGAGGACGACGAACGATTCTTCCTCGACGTCGCCCTGACCCGCGACGAGACCTTCGTCGTGATCCACGCCGAGTCGAAGTTGACCTCCGAGTCGTGGGTGGTTCCCGCTGCCCAGCCGACCGCTGCGCCGACGTCGTTGCTCGGTCGCCGCGACGGTCACGAGTACTCGGTCGAACACTGGGGCGACCGCTGGGTGATCCTGACCAACGACGCAGCAGAGGACTTCCGCGTCGTCACCGCCGCCGAGAACGACCCGACGACGTGGAGCGAGCTCGTCGCCCACACCCCCGGCCGCCGGATCACCGCCGCCGAACCGTTCGCCGGCCACCTCGTGATCCACGAATGGGCCGACGCCCGCCAGCAGTTGCGGGTGCTGTTCGCCACTGGTGAGCAGCGGCCGATCGATCTCGGCGAGGTCCCGGCGGAGGTCGAACTGGGCAACAACCCGGAGTACCACACGAGCGTGCTCCGCTTCACCTACCAGTCGCTGGCCGCACCGCGCACGGTCTTCGAAGAGGACGTCGTCAGCCATCGACGGACCCTGCTGAAGCAGACCCCGGTGCTCGGCGTCGACCTGACCCGCTACACCTCCGAGCGGCTGTGGGCGACGACGGCCGACGGGGCAAAGGTACCGGTCGACATCGTCCGTTCCCTCGACACCGCGCTCGACGGAACCGCCCCGGCGCTGCTGTACGGCTACGGCACGTACGAGGTGTCGATCCCGCCGTACTTCTCGATCCCCCGCTTGTCGTTGCTCGACCGCGGCTGGGTCTTCGCCCTCGCCCACCCCCGCGGTGGCGGCGAGCTCGGCCGGCGCTGGTATCTGGACGGCAAGCTGCTCGCCAAGCGGAACACCTTCACCGACTTTCTCGCCTGCGCCGCAGCGTTGGTCGAGGCGAAGATCGCGGCTCCGGGGCGGGTCGCGGCACGCGGCGGCTCCGCCGGCGGGTTGCTCGTCGGGGCGGCGATGACGATCCAGCCGGATGCCTTCGCCGCGGTCAACGCCGAGGTCCCGTTCGTCGACGTGATCAACTCGATGAGCGATCCGAACCTGCCGCTGACGATCACCGAATGGGAGGAGTGGGGCGATCCGCGCACCGAGCCGTACGCCAGCTACATGCTCGGCTACTCGCCGTACGACAACGTCGCCGCCACCGACTATCCGGCGCTGTGGGTCTCGGCCGGGTTGAACGACCCGCGGGTCGCTTATCACGAACCGGCGAAGTGGGTCGCCAAGCTCCGGGCGACGGCGACGGGGAGCCGCCCGGTGCTGCTCAAGACCGAGATGGGCGCTGGTCACGGCGGTCCGTCGGGTCGCTACGACGCCTGGCGGGACGAGGCGACCGTGCTCGCCTTCTTCATCACCCAGGTCTGAGCTCGTCGGCGTCGAGGGCCCAACGCTGCCGAGATCGGCGGCGTCGGAAGCTCCGGCCGCGATCCGGGCCGATCTGCCGGTTCTCGGCAGCGTCCGGCCGCGCCGAGCCGGTCAGGCGGTGGCGGCGACCACCGCGAGGGCGAGCATCGACAGGTTGCGCAGCACCGTCCAGGCGCCGATCGGCCGGGTCGAGCGCCCGCCGAAGCAGGCACACGGCGGGCGCCGACCTTGCTTCAGGCGGACGGCGACGAGGGCCGTGAACGCGAGCAGCAGTACGCCCGCCGCGATCGCCGCCGGGCGGAGCCAGACTCCGACGAGCAGCGCTGCGCCGAGGGCGAGCTCGATCCAGGGGACGACCGGCGCAGCGAGCGCCGGCGCCCCGAGCTCGGCCGCCTGGCGGGGCCAGGTCGGACTGGCGAGCTTGCCGCCGCCGGCAGCGACGAGCAGCAGCCCGAGGACGACTGCAGCAGTGCGCCCCACCGGGTCAGGCGGGCAGGAGGAGGAGCGACTGGCCCTCGTGGGCGGCGAACACGCACCGGCCGGCGGGAGCGGCCTCGGCTGCGAGGCGGCGCTCGAGCTCGTCGAGCGCCTGGTCGGTCCGAACCGGATCATGGTGGAACAGCGCTAGCGAGCGGACCTGACCGAGGTCGGCCAACCAGGCGGCGAAGTCGGGGGTGCAGTGACCCCAGTCGCGCTTGAGGGCGAACTCCTCGGGGGTGTACTGCGCATCGTGGATCAGCAGATCGACGCCGTCGATCAGCTGGCGCACGTTGTCGACCGTCGAGAAGCTCCCGTCGATCGGCTGCTGGTGGTCCGGTAGGTAGGCGATCGAGACCCCGCCGACGGTCACCCGATAGCCGAGGGTGTTCCCGCAATGGGGGATCATCCGCGAACGGATCGACACCCCGCCGACCTGGAAGTCGTCGTCGGCGAGATCGTGGAAGCGGATCTTGCCGGGGAACGCCTCGACCGGGACGGGGAAGTGCGGCGGGCTGAGGAACGTGCGAACGGCGTCGGCGAGCGAGCGGCCGTCCTCCTGTTCCGGGCCGTAGATGTCGAGCTCTGCGCCGGCGGTCAGCACCGGCTTGAAGAACGGCAGCCCTTGAGCATGGTCCCAGTGCAGATGGGTCAGCAGGCAGGTGCCGCGGAAGGTCTCTCCCGGCGGGCGGCCGTTGCCGAAGTAGCGCAGCCCGGTGCCGAGGTCGAGCAGGATCGGCTGTTCGCCGGGAGCGACGATCGAGACACAGGAGGTGTTGCCGCCGTAGCGACGCACCTCGTCACCAGAGCACGGTGTCGAACCTCGCACACCGTGGAACGTGACCCGAATTCCGGAATTGCCCCCGATGAACATGAAACGCTACGGAAATCGGCGGCTCGATGTAAACCGGAGATCCCGTGACCTCCGTCGCAGTAGATCACAGTTCGACGACGATCGGGTCTTCGCCCGGTGTCCGGCCGCTCACGGAAGCCGCAGGCTGCCCGCACCGTCCCACTGTGCGAGTCGCTCGCTGACCAGCGCGTCAGCGAGTCGGCGGGCCCGGCTCGGGTCGTCGGGGACGCCGGCGGCTGCGGACAGGGCATCGGCGGCGAGCGGGCCACGTTCGCCGAGCGCCTGCAGCAGCCGGCCACGGGCCTGGCGGTCCGAGCCGGCGAACGGTCGTTGGGTGCCGCTCACCCCGGCGGAGCCGATCGCCGGATCGGAACGACCCGCGTCGCCGCGCCAGGCGCACTCGGCGACCAGCGGGCAGTGCTCACACGACGGCGATCGGGCGGTGCAGACGGTCGCCCCGAGATCGAGCAGGAGCTGGTTCCAGACCCACCCCTCGCCGGCCGGCAACCAACGGTCGGCGGTTCGCTGGACTTCGCCGGCGTTCAGCGTCCGACCTCCGACGCGGGCGAGGACGCGAGCGACATTGGTGTCGACGACCGCGGCGTCGGCTTCGAAGGCAAAGGCGAGCACCGCTCTCGCGGTGTACGGCCCGACCCCTGGCAGGGCGAGCAGCTCGGTGTAGGTCGCCGGGAACGACCCCAGCCGCTCGTCTGTGATCACCGTTGCCGCGGCGTGGAGGTTGCGTGCCCGGCGCGGGTAGCCGAGCCCCTGCCACAGCCGGAGCACATCGCCGAGCGGTGCCGCCGCGCAGCTCGCCGGATCGCCGAAGCGGTCGAGGAAGGCGAGGTACTTCGGGATCACCCGCTGCGTCTGGGTCTGCTGGAGCATCACCTCGGCGACGAGGATCGACCATGGATCACGGGTCCGCCGCCACGGCAGGTCGCGCAGCCGAGGTACGCCCCAGCTCAGGAGGGCGGCGTGCCGCTCGGTCGTCTGCACCAGTGCGCCTCGGTGGCGTAGGCGTATTCGAACGGCTCGGGGAGCTGGGCCAGCGCCCGGCGGGCGTCGTCGAGCAGCACCGCCCGTTGCTCGTCGGGAAGGACGCTGACGTAGCTGCGCGACTCGATCGCATCGAGCGCCTCGGCATGGGTCACCGAGGCCCGCCAGCGGAATCGGCCGCGCCGGGCCGGTTCGAACCGGCCGGAGTCGTCGAGCACGATCCGCCAGTCACGTTCGATCGTCTCCGGGCGGCCGCCGGCGGTGCGCATCACCCGCAGCACCTCGTTGGTCACCGGGTCGCGATGGTCACCCTCGTTCCACACCAGCAGCAGCGAACCACCGGGACGGAGCACGCGAGCGATCTCGTCCAGCGCCCGTTGGGCGTCGAACCAGTGGAACGCCTGGGCGACGGTGACGACGTCGACCGACCCGTCGGCGAGCGGGATCGACTCGGCGGTGCCGTCGAGCAGTTCGGCCTGCGGGACGACGCGGCGCGAACTCGGCGCGCATCTCGGCCACCGGCTCGACGGCGACGACGTCGAGGCCCCGAGCGCGACGAGCAGACGGGTGAGCTTGCCGGTGCCGGCGGCGAGGTCGAGGACGCGGGTCGACCGGTCCGATGCCGAGCTCCCCGCCGAGCAGGTCGAGCACGCCCGGCGGGTAACTCGGACGGCCCCGCTCGTACTGCGGCGGCGCGAGGTCCGGAAGGCCGCGGCCAGTGCGCTCGGGTCGCCAGCTTCGTCGCTCACGAGCTCCAGACGTCCTCGCCGTCGTAGGGGCGCGCCCGGCTCGGGGCGGCCGCTCGCTTCCAGACCATCACCTCGCGGCGGAAGTAGCAGACCTCCTCGCCGTCCTGGTTGAAGCCCTTGGTCTCGACGGTGACGATGCCGCGGTCGCGCTGGACGTCGACTCGCGTCGTCGAGCACCCGGGTCTCGGCGTGGATCGTGTCGCCGTGGAACGTCGGCGACTGTGCTGCAGCGTCTCGACCTCGAGGTTGGCGATCGCCGCCCCGCTGACGTCGGGGACGCTCATGCCCGAGCACGAGCGAGTAGACGAGGTTGCCGACGACGACGTTGCGGCCCTGCAGCGCTGTTCGCGCGAACCAGTCGTTGGTGTGCAACGGGTGGTGGTTCATCGTGATCATGCAGAACAGGTGGTCGTCGTACTCGGTGATCGTCTTGCCCGGCCAGTGCCGGTAGACGTCGCCGACCTCGAAGTCCTCGAAGATCCGGCCGAAGGGGCGCTCGTGAACCGTCATGAACCCGACGCTAGCGAGCGTCGGGTTCTGGCGGAGAGGTTCGCGGGCTGCCGCCGTCATCGGGCCGGCGGCGACCGTAGACCTCCGCCCACTCGATCCCGCTGGTGTCGTCCCCCTGGGCCTCGGACGCCTCCTCACGGAGCTTGCGCAGGGTGTTGCGGCGTTCGATCGTCCACGGCCCGATCCGCAGACTGAGATAGGCGAGTCCGCCGACGACCAGTGGGAACCAGTACTGGGCGAACCGGTAGGAGGCGACCCCGAGCACCGCGTTGGCCCGGGTCAATCCGAAACCGACGATCGTCGGGATCAGCACGCCCTCCATGATCCCGAGCCCGCCGGGGAGGATCGGGATCACCGCGATCACGTTCGCCAGTCCGAAGGAGATGATCAGTCCGTCGATCGGCATCGACCCACCGAAGGCGCGCAGGAAGACCCACAGCGCCGCTGCGTCGAGCAGCCAGTTCGCCGCCGCCCAGCCGGTCACCCGGGCGAGCAGACGGGGTTCGTCGAACAGTTCGCGCACCCGCCCGGCGACGTGACCGAGAACCTCGATCGCCCGATCGGGGTCGAGCCGGAGGCGGGTCGCCGCCGCCCGCACGACCCGCTCGGAACGCGCCTGTCCCTTGAGCAGCCCGACGACGATCGTCCCGGCGAGGGCGATCAGGACGACGCCGATGATCGCCGCCGAGCCGTAGAACGGGTTGACCCCGCGGAACGGGATCGAGATCAGCAGCGCGGCGAGCAGCAGCACGTTGAGGACCACTGCCGAGCCGAGCCCGACGGTGGCGAGGGCGAAGCCGGCGTCGGCGGCCTCGACGCCGGAGATCGTCAGCAACCGGTAGCCGAGCGCCGAACCCGCTGCGCTGCCGGCCGGCATCACCCCCGACAGTGCCTTGGTCGACAGCTGGATCCTGAACAGGCGGGGCAGCGAGACCGAGCGGGGCGGCAGGGCGGCGCGGGTCATCAGCGAATAGGCGAGCAGCGCGGCGATCTCCAGCGCGAAACCGGCACCGATCAACGCCGGGTTGACGTCGCGGCAGATCCTCCGCCGCCTTCCTGAACCCGGGGATCAACGGGAGGATGAAGTAGTAGACGGCGAACAGCCCGACCATCACCTTGATCGTGCCCTTGAGAACCGGCCACGGGGTCAGGCGCGGCCGCGGAGCCCCACCGCTCGCTGTCGTGGAGGCGCTGCTCACGCTGCCTGTGTTTGCCGTTGACGACATTTCACCTGGATCACTCCACGGGGCCGGGTAGCACGGCGAACCACCGACGTGGCACCAAACGCGCCGGTCAGTCTGGCAAAGATCGGCCGAGACCGGGCTGATCATCGGGTCGACCGCCTGCTGACTCGACGCAGCCGAGCAGCTCGGCGAGCCAGCCGTCGACGTTCGCACCGAGCTCGGCGGGGGTCTTGCCGAGGCGGACGACGACCAGATCGCGAGCCGGGCTGACGATCACCCGCTGGGTCTCGAAGCCGTGCGCGCTCGAAGGTCTCGGAGGAGTGGAACCACCGCCACCAGTGCGCTCCGTACCCGTGGCGTTCGGTCGAAGGTATCGGTGTCGCGACCGGGGTGTGGGCGTGGGTCGCCCATCCCTCGGGGAGCAGGCGCCGGTCCTCCCAGCACCCGTCGCGCAGGTAGAGGTAGCCGAAGCGGGCGAAGTCCTCGGCGGTGGCGTAGACGTAGGAGGAGCCGACGAAGGTGCCGGCATCGTCGAACTTCGGCGTCGCCGAGCGCATTCCGATCGGATCGAACAGCCGGGTCCGGAGGAACGCCTCGACGCCGTCGCGGCCGCCGAGCAGCTCGCCGGCGATCCGGCTGAGGATGTTGGTCGTACCGCTCGAGTAGCTCCAGACGGTGTTCGGCGGGTGGGCCAACGGTTTGGCGGCAGCGAACGCGGCGTGATCGGCGGCGCCGGCGCCGAACAGCATCTCGATCACGTCGGAGACCGTGTCGTCGACGTAGTCCTCGACGAAGGCCAGTCCGCTCGACATGTCGAGCAGCTGTTGGATCGTGATCCCGGCCCGGCTGTCGTGCGCCCACTCCTCGATCGGCGCCTCGTCGCCGGGTGCGATCAGCCCGTCACCGACCAGCAGGCCGAACAGCGCGTGGGTGATCGACTTGGCGATCGACCAGGAGATCAGGCTCGTGTCCCGTTCGGTCCCCGGTCCGTAGCGTTCGGCGATCACCCGACCGCGGTGGACCACGAACGTCGCCAGGGCGAGGCCGAACTCGGCCGGTTGCGGCTCGCCGAACGCCCGGTCGAGCAGGGCGGTGAGCCGGTCACCGTCGACACCTGCGCCAGGGGCGGCGCGCTCCCACCGTCGCGTCGGCCAGGCGAGGCCGTCGGGTTGGCGCCAGAACGGCACCGCCGGCTCAGGTGACATCGAGATCGATCCATTTGTCGGGGACGTCGGCCGACACACCGCTGGCGAGGGCGACCGCCTCGGCGGCGGAGGTCGCCCGGAGCACGAGCGCCTCGTGCTCGGCGCGCACGAAGCCACCGTCGATCATCGTCGTCACCAGTTGGAACATCGCCGACCAGTACCCCTCGACATCGAAGAACACGATCGGGCTGGCCTGCAGTCCGAGCTGCGTCCAGGTGAGCATCTCGACGATCTCCTCGAGCGTCCCGAAGCCACCGGGGAGGGCGATGAACCCGCTCGCCAGCTCGGCCATCATCGCCTTGCGAACGTGCATCGATGGCACGACGCGCAGCTCGCTGAGCTCGGGATGGGCGAGCTCCTTGTCGGCGAGGAAGGCAGGGATCACCCCGATCACCTCGCCGCCGGCGGCGAGCATCGCATCGGCGACGACGCCCATCAGCCCGGCCTTACCGCCGCCGTAGATCATCCCGATCTGGTGACGGGCGAGCTCGACCCCGAGCTCCTCCGCCGCCCGCCGATATGCCGGGTTTCGCCCGACGTTGGTTCCGGTGTAGACGGCGACCCTGCGCGGACTGTCGGCTGGCACCGCCCCAGCGTGGCAGATTCCGGCCGGATGGCGACCGCTCGGTAACGTCGGCCGGCATGAGCGCCGCTGAGCTGGAGACCGCCGCGTCCGTCGTCGAACTGGCGCAAAGGGCGGTCGACACCGGCCTCGCCCGGCTCGTCGAGCTCGGCGGTCCGGACCGCAACCAGGTGCTCGCCTACGACCTCGCCCACGCAGCGTCGGCGACCGCGACCGCGCAGGCGATGCTCGCCTATGGCGCGAAGGGTGAGCTCGAAGCCCGGCTGACCTGTGCCTATGTCGCCGATGTGACCCACGACCTGATCTGCAAGCTGATCGGGCGGGAGGAGCTGTGGGGCGTCGATCCGGCGGTGTTCTCCGCCAGTCATTCGTTCGTCACCGCCCACCGGCAGCCCGCATTCCTCGCTTCGCTCGCCGAGACCCCTGGCCCGACCCATCTCGACGGCGACTTCGCGATGGTCGCCGACGCCTTCCGCGCCTTCGCCGAGAACGAGATCGAGCCGGTCGCCGAGCACGTCCACCGGACGAACGACGACGTCCCCGAGCGGGTCATCGCCGGGCTCGCCGAGATGGGTGCGTTCGGGTTGTCGGTCCCGGCCGAGTACGGCGGGTTCTCCGAAGGCGGCGACGGCGAGTACCTGGCGATGGTGGTCGCCACCGAGGAGCTGTCGCGCGGTTCGCTCGGTATCGGCGGGTCGCTGATCACCCGCCCGGAGATCCTCACCCGCGCGTTGGTCAACGGTGGGACCGAGGCCCAGAAGCAGTACTGGTTGCCGAAGCTCGCCTCGACCGAGGTGATGGTCGCCGTCGCCGTCACCGAGCCCGACTTCGGCTCCGACGTCGCCGGGATCATGGTCACCGCCACGCCCGCCGAGGGCCCCGAAGGTGCAGCCGGGTACGTGATCAACGGGGTCAAGACGTGGTGCACGTTCGCCGCCCGCGCCGACGTGCTGGCGCTGCTCGCCCGCACCGATCCGGATCGCTCGAAGACGCATCGCGGCTTGTCGCTGTTCATCGTCCCCAAGCCGCAAGGCGACAGCCACGGCTTCGCCTTCAGCCAGCCCGGCGGGGGCAAGATGGAGGGGCGACCGATCGACACGATCGGATACCGCGGGATGCACTCCTACGAGATCGCCTTGGACAACTGGTGGGTCCCGGCCGAGAACCTGGTCGGCGAGGACGGCGGGGTCGGTCAGGGCTTCTACTACCAGATGCAGGGATTCGAGAACGGCCGGCTGCAGACCGCGGCGCGTGCGGTCGGGGTGATGCAGGCGGCGTACGAGGCCGCCCTCGACCATGCCCGCAACCGCAAGGTGTTCGGCGACAACATCGTCGAGTACGAGCTGACCCGGGTCAAGCTCGGGCGGATGGCCGCGCTGATCCAGGCCGGCCGGCAGTTCGCCTATGTCGTCGCCACCCTGATGTCGCAGGGCAAGGGCATGACCGAGGCGTCGATGGTCAAGGCGTATGTCTGCAAGGCCGCGGAGTGGGTCACCCGCGAGGCGATGCAGATCCACGGCGGTTACGGCTACGCCGAGGAGTACACCGTGTCCCGGTTGTTCGTCGACGCGCGGGTGCTGTCGATCTTCGAAGGTGCGGACGAGACCCTCTGCCTGAAGGTGATCGCCCGCCGCCTCGCCCGCTGACCCGGCCCTCGCCCGCCCCGGCCCTCGCCCGCCCCGGCCCTCGCCCGCCCGGCCCTCGCCCGCCCCGGCCCTCGCCCGCCCCGGCCCAAGCGGTGCTCTGGGCACGGATAGCGACAGGACTCGTCGCATTCGGTGCCAAGAGCGCGGATGGGACGGCTGGCGCTCAGTCCGGGCGGCGGTGGACCGAGAGCTGGTAGGCGGCGGCTGCGGCGAACGGCTCCCGCTCCCAGCCGGCGAAGCGTTCGACGAGCTCGAGCCCGGCAGCGTTCGCTGCCTCGTCGTAGGCCTCGACGGTGAGGCCCTCGGGGCCAGGTTCGAGGCTGAAACCGGCGATCAGCAGCCCACCGGGAACGAGATGGGCAGCGCAGCGGGCGACGATCGACGCTCGGTCCGTCGGGCGGCAGAAGATCATCACGTTGCCCGGAAGAGCGACCAGGTCGAAGGTTCGCCCGAGGTCGAACGTCGCCAGGTCGGCGACCTCCCACCGGATCGCCGGAGCCTTGACCTGCGCCGCAGCGATCATCTCGGCGTCGAGGTCGACGCCGACGACCTCGATCCCCCGCCGGTCGAGTTCGATCGCCACCCGACCCGTGCCACACCCTGCGTCGAGCACCGATCCGGGCGCGTGACCGGCGATGAAATCGGCCTCGCCGTGGGACGTTCGACCGGTTGCCTCGAGCGCGGCGAAGCGCGCCTCGTAGTCGGCGATCGACAACCGCGACCGCCACTGCGCCCAGCGCTCGGAGACCTCCTCGCCGGCCACGGTTCAGACCATCGCCAGCAGCTCGTGGAGCGAGCTCATCCGTTGGTGACCCTCGACCCCCCGATAGTCGTCGTAGGGGTCGAGCTGGAGCGGCACCAACCCCGCGGCACACGCACCGCGGACATCGTTGATCGCCGAATCGCCGACGTAGGCGACCCGGCTCGGGTCGGGGTCGCCGAGGGCGGCGAGGGCGGGAGCGAAGATCGCCGGGTCGGGCTTGGCGACGCCGACCACCGCCGAGTCGATCACGCAGGCGACCGGTACCCCGGCGCCGTTGCCGACCTGGCACACCCCTTGGAAGCGGAGCATCGCCTCGACCTGGCCGGTGGCGTTGGAGACGACCCCGATCGGCACGCCGCGCAGGTGCAGCCGGCCGAGCACGGCGATCGCCTCTTCCAGCCGGTAGCGCCAGATGTAGGAGCTGAAGATCGCCCCGAAGGTCGCCGCCGCGTCGTCCAGGCGTTCGCTGGGGACCTCGAGCGAGCGGACGTAGCCGCGCAGGTAGTCGCCCCAGTCGAGCGCTTCGAGGCTGACCCCGCTGCGTTCGAACAGCGGCGCCTCGAGTGCCCGCAGCCCGGCGTGATGGGCGCGATGGAAGCGGCGTCGGGGGAGTTCGCCGACGAACGGTTCGAGCACGTCGCCGATCGATATCGGATCGGGGATCACGAGTACCCCACCGGCGTCGAACAGCACTGCGTCGAAGCGCGCCCTCGGGCGGGCCGCGTCGAATCGGGCCCCGATCCGGGCGCTCACCCCTCGGCGGCGGAGCGGATCAGCCCGGCGCGCTCGCCACGGGAGACGAACTTGAGCGCCATCTTCCTGCTCGCTTCGTCGATCATCTCCTCGCCGAACATCACCGCGCCCTTGCCCTCACCCTCGGTCGCCACCTGGTAGGCGTCGAGGATCTGGTGCGCCTTGTCGAACTGCTCCTGGGTCGGGCTGAACACCTCGTTGAGGATCGTCACCTGGTCCGGATGCAGGGCCCACTTGCCGTCGTAGCCGAGGGTCCGGGTCCGCTTGCAGTAGTCGCGGAACCCGTCGGGGTCGCGGATGTAGAGGTACGGCCCGTCGATCACCTGCAGCCCGTTGGCCCGCCCGGCCATCAGGATCTTGGAGAACACGTAGTGGAAGTGGTCACCCGGATAGTCGGCGATCTGCACGCCGCCGGTGAGCACCGGCATCTCCATCGAGGCGGCGAAATCGGCCGGGCCGAAGATGATCGTCTCCAACCGCGGCGAGGCGGCGCAGATCTCCTCGACGTTGATCAGACCGCGGGCGGTCTCGATCTGAGCCTCGATCCCGATGTGCCCGACAGGCAACCCGGCAGCGAGCTCGACCTGGCGCAGGAGCAGGTCGGTGGCGACGATCTGCGCCGCCGACTCGACCTTCGGCAGCATGATCTCGTCGAGCCGCTCACCGGCGTTGCCGACGACCTCGAGGATGTCGTACGCAGTCCACTTCGTCGACCAGTCGTTGACCCGCACGCACAACGTCTTGTCGCCCCAGTCGTGGGTCCGGATCGCCTGGACGATCTTGCCCCTCGCCGCTTCTTTCTCGCTCGGCGCGCAGGCGTCCTCGAGGTCGAGAAAGACCATGTCGGCGGCGATCCCCGGGCCCTTGCCCATCATCTTCTCCGACGATCCCGGGATCGAGAGACAGGACCGACGGGGAAGATCGCGGGAGCGTGCCGACATCTCGCCAGGCTACGCGCCGTGGCTGGTCAGCGACCAAAGCCACGACGCGTCGCTTGGACGTCAAACGAGTGCGGCAGGCGATTCAGCCGTCCGATCCCTCGCCGATGTTGATCAGCTCCTCCATCGAGATCCCGCACTCCTCGAGGATGTCGAACATCTCCATCGGGTTCTCCGGATCCATCTCCGACAGCGCGGTCGAGTTCTCGGCGAGACATGCCGCCTGGTCGTCGTCGAGGCCGAGGTCGGCGAAGATCTCGGCCATGCCAGGGATCCCCGGGACCGATCCATCGGCTCCGGGAAGGTCGCTGGTCACCGTCTCTTCGTCGGTCGATCCGTCGGTGGTGACGGTCTCGTCCTCGGATCCGCCGGAGTCGGACGGCTCGATCCCGCACTCTTCCTCGTTGTAGGTCTCGATCTCGTTCGCCGCCTCCTCCTGCTCCTCGCCGAAGCGGGTCAGCTCCTCGAGCTGCTCGGTGTCGAGTTCGAGGAAGTTGAAGTCGACGTCGCGGAGCATGTCGTACAGCTCGTTGATCCCCTCGGAGGCGGTCTCGACCGCGTCCTTGATCTCGTCCGGAGCAGCGTCGACGGCCTCGTCGAGCTGGTCGCGGAAGTCCTCGAAGACCTGCTCGACCGCCTCTGGATCAGTCGGTTCGAGCGCGTCGAAGTCATCCGACGCTTCCTGCACATTCTCCGCCAGGTCGCACCATGCGGCCGACGAGTTCCCGCCGTCGCTGCCACAGGCGACACCTCCGAGCACCAGCGCAGGGAGCACCAGCAGTCGCATTGCTCGCATCTTGTTCCAGCCTTTCGAGTTCACGAGCGGCCACGTCTACCACGGGGTGATCGCTGCGTGACCGCGTCGAACGATCCCTTTCGGGACCGAACCGACGAGCCGTCAGAGCGTGGCGCGGAACAGCTCGACGGTGCGGGCGAAGGCGGTCGCCGAGGCGTCGGCGTCGTAGACCTCCGGGCGGGTGTCGTTGAAGAAGGCGTGGTCGGTACCCGGATGGATGTGCAGCGTGGCGTCCTTGCCCACGCTACGCAGGGTCGCCTGCAGCGCCGCGGTCGGCTCTGGCCCGAAGTACTCGTCGTGTTCGGCGTACTCGCCGACCACCTTCGCCTCCAGCTTCGACCAGTCCGGCTGGGCCGAGGCCCACGGGATCAGGCCGTAATACGGAGCAACGGCGGCGACTGCGTCCGGTCGGTGGCAGGCGAGCACGAGCGCCAGCCCTCCGCCCATGCAGTAGCCGACCGCGCCGACCTTCGCCCGTCCGGTCCGCTCGAGCAGCAGCTCGACTGCGCCCGAGAGATCGTTCGCCGCCGTCGGCATGTTCAGCGCCATCATCAGCTTCCCGGCACCGTCAGGCTCGGTCGAGCTCTCGCCGTGGTACAGGTCGGGGGCGAGGGCGGTGAACCCCTCGGCAGCGAACCGGTCGGCGACGTCGACGATGTGCGGCACGAGTCCCCACCACTCCTGGATCACGATCACGCCGGGCCCGCCTCCGTCGGCGAGGTAACCGGTGCAGCTGCCGCCGTTGCTGGCGAAGGTGACGTGCTCTCCCATCTCGCCGACGGTACTCGCTCGACCTACAGTGGCTCTCGTGCAGGTGCTCGGCATCCATCACGTGGCGATCAACGTCGACGACCTCCCCGCCGCGCTCGAGTTCTACGTCGACCGGCTCGGTTTCGACCAGCTCGACCGGCCCGATTTCGGCTTCCCCGGCGCCTGGCTGCAGGCCGGCCCGCAGCAGATCCACCTGCTCGAACTCCCCGACCAGCCGCGCTCCGCGTCGCAGCACTGGGCGTTCGAGGTCGAGAACCTCGACGCCACCCTCGCCGAGCTCGACGCCGACGGCATCGACTACCGCCGCTCGCCCTACCGCGCCGGAGCTGGGCAGCAGGCGGTGTTGAGCGACCCGTCGGGGAACCGGATCGAGCTCAACCAACCCGATCGGCGGGACCCGCCGGTCACATAGCCGAGCTGCGGAGCAGCTCGAAGGCCATCGGGCACTCCGGGCTGAGCAGGTCGCCGGGAGCCTCGACCACCCCGGAGCGGCCGACCACATGGCTGCACAGGGCGAGCGGGACGACCTCGTCGTCGAGTTCCCAGGCCGGACGGTCGACCCCGAGTCGGGCGAGGAGTGCCTCCCACAACCCTTCCGGCAGTCGCCGGCCGACCCCGGCGACGAGCCACACCGGGATCTCGGCGCAGTAGGCGACCGCCGCCGCCGCTCGCGAACTGGCGACGCACAGCGCCCCGTCCGGGCCGACTGCGGCGGCCTCGATCAGCACCAGGTCGCTCGCGGCGACGGCGGCGCCGAGTCCACTCAGTGGCACGACCTCGGCGGCGACCTCCGCTCGCTGCAACCGGCGGACGTAGGACGACCCCTCGGAGTGGGTGTCGACGGCGAGGACGAACGGGTCGCCGCGCCGCACGAGTGCCTCACCGGTGAGATCGGGCCAGCCGAGCACGGTCACCGTCGCCTCCTCCGGAAGGGCGGCGATCAGCACGTCGGGCGTCGAATCCGACTCGATCTCGTCCGCAGCGCGGTTGGCGGCGGCGAACGGGTCGGGGGCGGTGAGCGTCTGGGCGCACATCCACCACAGCGGCCCGGACGACGGATGACGCTCCACGATCCGGCGGCAGGCGGTGACGAGTCCGCTCGGCTCGAGCCTCAATCCACGCAGCGCCGAGGCGGTTTCGCTGACGAGCACACGCTGGTCCGCACCCGAGGCCCGAGCGACGTAGCGGAGCCGCTCGATCGGGTGCATTTCAGAAACCGTAGCGGTGGCTTGCTACCGTCGCACCCCGTGGCAACGAACCCGCCGGCCGATCTCGTGCTGTCGCCCCTCGGCGGCGATCCTCGCCCACTCACGGAATGGCTGACGACGTTCCACCTGGCGTCGGTCGTGCTCGATCCGTACACCAACGAGAGCTCGTGGATCCTCCAGACCGCAGCTCGGGTGCTGCGCGACTTCCGCGGTGCGGCGGTGCGGGTCAATCTGCTCGTCACCTGCACGCCGGAGCAGGCCCGGCAGTACCTCGGTCCGCTGGCCGAGGAGTTCCTCGTGTTCTGCGATCCGGATCGGGTGGCGGTCAAGGCGTTCGGGTTGGAGACGCTCCCGGCGTTCGTCTTCGTCCGCATCGACGGGACGATCCCTGCTGCGGCGGAGGGCTGGCGCCCGGCCGACTGGCGCCATGTCGCCGAGGAGATCGCGAGGACCACCGCCTGGTCGAAGCCGACGATCCCCGTGTCCGGCGATCCTTCGCCGTTCCACGGCACCGCCGCCGCCGTCTGACCGGTGACCGGCGGGAACGACGCCCGCGGGCGTGTGCGGGCAGCTGTCCCCCGCTACAGCGTGAACCGGCGGTGCGGCTGAGCCATCGCCGAGACGTCGAGGGCGGCGTCGAGTTCCTCGGCTTCGAGCAGCCCTTCGTCGAGCACCAGTTCGCGGATCGTGCGGCGCTCGGCGATCGCCCGCTTGGCGATCCGGGCGCCGGCCTCATAGCCGATCGCAGCGTTGAGGGCGGTGACGATCGCCGGTGACGACTCGGCGTAGAGGCGCATCCGCTCGACGTCGACGGTGATCCCGGCGACGCAACGCTCGGCCAACTGGCCGGCGACTGCGCTCAGCAGCCGGATCGACTCGAGCAGGTTGCGGGCGATCACCGGCATCGCCGTGTTCAGCTGCAACGTCGACAGCGTGGAGGCGAAGGTGATCGCTGCGTCGTTGCCGACGACCTGGGCGGCGACCTGCTGGACCGCCTCCGGGATCACCGGGTTGACCTTCCCCGGCATGATCGAGAGCCGGCCTGCAACGCGGGCAGCTCGAGCTCGTGCAGGCCGGTCGCCGGACCGACTGCCGAGCAGGCGCAGGTCGCCGGCGATCTTGTGCAGCGAGAGGGCGACGACCTTGGTCAGGCCCGCTCGCCTCGACCAGTGCGTCGACCGTCGACTGGGCCTCGAAATGGTCGGCGGCCTCGGTCAACGGGAGCATCAGATCGCCGGCCAGCTTGGCGACGACGTCGGCGGCGAATCCCTTCGGGGCGTTCAACCCGGACCCCGTGGCCGTCCCCCCGAGCGGCAGCTCGCCGAGCCGTGGGAGCATCGCCACCAGCCGTTCGATCCCCAGTCGGACCGCCCTCGCCCATCCCGACACCTCGTCGCCGAAGCTGATCGGCACGGCGTCCATCAGATGGGTTCGGCCGGCCTTGATCGTCGACGCCTGGTCCCGGGCGAGACGACGGAGTTCGGCTTCGAGCGTTTCCAGCGCCGGGATCAGCCGGCGCACGATCTGCCGGCAGGCGGCGAGGCGGATCGCCGCTGGGGAACACGTCGTTCGACGACTGCGAGGCGTTGACCTCGTCGTTGGGGTGCACCGGACGGCCGAGCCGCTCGCTCGCCAACGTCGCCACCACCTCGTTGACGTTCATGTTGGTCGACGTTCCCGAACCGGTCTGGAACACGTCGACCGGGAACCACTCCGGACGCGGCTCACGGGTCAGTTCGCTGGCGACGTCGTGGATCGCGCTCGCTGTATCGCGAGCGATGACCTTCCGCCGGCCGTTGACGGTCGCCGCCACGCCCTTCAACGTCAACAGGGCGCTGATCAGCTCCCACGGGAGCGGCTGACCGGAGATCGGGAAGTTCTCGATCGCCCGGCTGGTCTGCTCGCCCCACGGCGGCGACTGCTCGGTCATGAGCTGGACGGTACCGCCGCCCTCCCGGTTCGCCGCGTCGGCACCAGCGGGCCCGGTAGGGCGTCGCAGCGCGCCGGCGGCAGCTCCAGCGGTTCGCCGTCCGCCTTGGTCGGCTGCGGGCGGCGTCGTACGGTTTCGGACATGCCGGACTTCGCCTTCACCGAGCTCCTCCCCCTGGGCCACGACCAGACGACGTTCCGTCTCGTCTCGACCGAGGGCGTGTCGACGGTGGAGACCCCCCTCGGGCGGTTCCTGCGCGTCGAACCGGAAGCGTTGACCCTGCTCAGCGCGACCGCGATGCGCGACATCGCCCACCTCTTGCGCCCCGGTCATCTCCAGCAGCTGCGCAACATCCTCGACGACCCCGAGGCGAGCGCCAACGACCGGTTCGTGGCGATGGACCTGCTCCGCAATGCGTGCATCGCCGCAGGCGGCGTGTTGCCGATGTGTCAGGACACGGGAACGGCGATCGTCAAGGGCAAGAAGGGCCAGCTGGTGTTCACCGGCGGCGGTGACGAGCTGGCGATCGCCCGCGGGGTGTTCGACACCTACGCATCGTCCAACCTGCGCTACAGCCAGATGGCTCCGATCGACATGTACGAGGAGCGCAACACCGGCAACAACCTGCCGGCGGAGATCAAGATCTCCGCCGTCGACGGCGACGCGTACAAGTTCCTGTTCATGGCCAAGGGCGGCGGCAGCGCGAACAAGAGCTACCTGTACCAGGAGACCAAGGCGCTGCTCAACGAAAAGACCCTGCTGCCGTGGATCTTCGACAAGGTCAAGACGCTCGGCACCGCTGCCTGCCCGCCGTATCACCTGGCGATCGCGATCGGCGGTACCTCGGCGGAGTCAGCGCTGGAGACGGCGAAGCTGGCCAGCGCCCGCTACCTCGACACCCTGCCCACCGCCGGGAGCCTCCTCGGGCACGGGTTCCGTGACGTCGAACTCGAGCGCAAGGTCCTCGCCCTGACCCAGGAGACGGGGATCGGGGCGCAGTTCGGCGGCAAGTACTTCTGCCACGACGTGCGGATCATCCGCCTGCCGCGCCACGGGGCGAGCTGCCCGGTGGCGATCGCCGTGTCGTGCTCGGCCGACCGCCAGGCGCTCGGCAAGATCACCGCCGAGGGGATCTTCGTCGAGGCGTTGGAGACCGACCCGGCGCGGTTCCTGCCCGACACCACCCACGACGACCTCGACGGGACCGAGGTCGTCCGCATCGATCTGACGAGGCCGATGGCCGAGATCCGTGCCGAGCTGAGCAAGTACCCGGTCAAGACGCGGGTGATGCTCTCCGGACCGATGGTCGTCGCCCGCGACATCGCCCACGCCAAGATCGCCGAACGGCTCGACGCCGGGCTGGGGATGCCGCAGTACCTCCAGGACCACTGCGTCTACTACGCCGGCCCGGCGAAGACGCCGCAGGGGATGGCGTCGGGCTCGTTCGGCCCGACGACGGCCGGGCGGATGGACAGCTACGTCGCCAGGTTCCAGGAGGCCGGCGGCAGCTTCGTGATGCTCGCCAAGGGCAACCGGTCGCGGCAGGTGACCGACGCGTGCAACACCTACGGCGGCTTCTACCTCGGCTCGATCGGTGGGCCGGCGGCGCGGCTGGCGCAGGATTGCATCACCAACGTCGAGGTGCTCGAGTACCCCGAGTTGGGGATGGAGGCGGTGTGGAAGATCGACGTGGTCGATTTCCCGGCGTTCATCGTCGTCGACGACAAGGGCAACGACTTCTTCGATCTCGTCGCCGCCGAGCACCCCGTCCCGCTCAGCCTGCGGACCTGACCGGAGCGCCGGGTCGGTCCGGCACCGCTGACCGTCGGTGGACCCTCAGGGCGAGCCAGATCAACGGCAGCTGCAACGGCAGCCGGCCGTAGGCGGCCAGCCGTTGCGGAAGCGGTCGATCGGTCCAGTCGACCGCCATCTGGACGTTCGCCGGGAACACGGCGAGGAACAGCACGGCGGCGAGCACGGCTCCGAGTCGGCGGGTCCGGGGCACGGCGACCAGTGCGGCGACGGCGAGTTCGGCGACGCCGCTGACGTTGGTCCACAGCCGAGCCGAGCCGGGCAGGGCATGCGGGACGATCTCGTCGAACTGCTTCGGTACGACGAAGTGGGCGACCCCGGCGCTGCCCAGGACCCCGATCAACAGCTTCGTCGACGTCTTCATCCGGGCAGCGTAGAGGCGTCGGCGAAGGACCGATCAGCTGCGGGCGGCCTCGATGAAGGCGCGCAGTTCCCGTTTGGGGTCGGGGCCGACCGGGAGGTAGGCGACCTCGGTGCAGCCGGCGGCAGCGGCGCCTTCGAGCCGCTCGCGGACCTGCGCCGGACTGCCCGACATGCCGGTGAAGGCGACCGCCTGCGAGCCGGTCATCACCTTGCGGTCGTGCTCGTTCAACGCCGTCAGGTGACCTCGGTGGACCTCGAGATGGCGCAGCTCCTGCGGATGGGCCTCGATCGACGCCCGCCAGGTCTCGCCGCCGGGGACGCCGTCGACGCCGGCACCGGCGGCTTCGTAGATCCCGTGGAAGACCACCGCCGCGCCCGGTCCGGCTGCTTCCAGCACCCGCTCGGAATCGGGGTCCTCCCCGTCTTCGAGCACCGTTCCCCAGGCGAGCATCCCGGCCCAGGAGAACCCGGGAACCGGACCGACACCGAAGATCCGGTCGCCGTACTGCTTGGCGAGTGCGGTCCCCTTCGGACCGGAGGCGGCGAGGATGATCGGGACCTCGATCGGACGAGGCGGCGCCTGCTGCGGGCCGTGCAGCATCTGGACCATCTGTCCTTCGACCTCGACCGCCTCACCGCGCAGCAGGGCCTGCAGCGCGTCGACGTAGTCGGTGACGTACTTCCATGTCAGCGGCTTCTGACCGAGCGCCATCCGGGCGGTGAACCCGGTGCCGATCGCGTAGCTGCACCGCCCCGGGGCGATCGTCTCCATCTGGGCGATCGCCGAGGCGGTGACCAGCGGATGACGGAGGTTGGGGACGAGCACCGCAGTGCCGAGCCCGATCGTCGAGGTCGCCTGGGCGCACAGCGCCAGGGTGATCCAGACGTCGAGCTGCAGCGCCGGTGTGTCGTACAGCCAGGCACGGTGGTAGCCCAGCTCCTCGGCGTAGGCGCAGATCTCCGGGGTCGCCATGTTCGGGGCGAGGGAGATCGACAGGGTCGGGATCGCTGCGTCGCTCACAGCAGGGATTTGAGCAGCTCCCGGGTGTTGACGGCCTCATCGGACCGCGAGCTGCCGAACTCGACCGCGGCGAAGTCGGTGACCCCGATCTCGGCCAGGGCCAACACCCGGTCGGCGACCTCCGTCGCGCTCCCGGCGATGGCGATGTCCGCCGGACCGGCTGCGCCCTCCTTGTCGAGCATCGCCCGGTAGCTCGGCAGCTGGCCGTACATCGCGAACACCTTCTCGGCTCGCCCGAGCGCAGCGGGGACGTCGTCGGTGACGCACACCGGAAGGGCGGCGATCACGCGCGGCGCCGGACGCTCGGCGGCCTCGGCTGCGGCGGTGATCGTCGGGATCGTGTGCCCGGCGAGCGTCTGCGGGCCGGTGCACCAGGTCAACGTGCCGTCGGCCATCCGAGCGGCGACCTTCAACATCTGCTCACCGAGGGCGGCGACGACGACAGGAACCGGGGGGATGCCGGAGACGGTCAGCCCGCCCTTCACCCGGTAGGTCTCCCCCTCGAACGCCACCGGTTGCCCGCCGAGCAGCGGCATCAGCACCGAGAGGTATTCGCGCAGGTGGCGGACCGGCTTGTCGAAGCTCATCCCCATCAGCGACTCGATCACCATCTTGTGTGACAACCCGATCCCCAGGCAGAGCCGGCCGTTGCTCGCGGACGAGACGGTCAGCGCCTGCTGGGCGAGCATCATCGGGTGGCGCGGATAGGTCGGCACCACGCTCGTCCCGAGCTCGATCCGCTCGGTCTGCATCCCGGCTGCGGTCAGCGCGCTGAGTGCGTCGAGGCCGAAGATCTGCGGACACCAGTAGCTGGCGAAGCCGTCGTTCTCGACCTGGCGGATCTCGGCCACGACGTCGGCGGCCGTACCGGAGTTGATCGTCTGCCCGAAGATCCCGATGCGCATCCGGCGGAACCTAGCGGGTCGTCGATCACCGGTCGTCGACGGCGACGAGCGCGTTGCCGTCGACGACGCGCACGACCGGCAACGCCCGCGGGTCGGCTCCGACCAGCCAGCGCACGAGGCCTTCGCGTATCTCGCAACGCAGGTCCCAGGCTTTGGGGCCGTCCGGCGCGGAGACGAGCACCCGCAGCTTCATCGCCCGCTCGCTCGTATCGGTGACCTGGAGGACGACCTTGCGCCCGTCCCAGTGCAACGAGTTGGCGGCCAGCCGGGCGAGTTCGGCGCGCATCTCGTCGAGCGACGTGTTGTAGTCGACCCACAACTCGACCGCACCGGTGACCTGCGAGCGCCGACGGGTCCAGTTCTGGAACGGCTGCTCGACGAAGTAGCTCGTCGGCAGCACCAACCGGCGCTCGTCCCACAGGCGGATGACGACGTAGGTGAGGGTGATTTCCTCGACGTTGCCCCACTCCTCTTCGACGACGATCACGTCCTCCAGCCGGATCGGCTCGGCGAAGGCGATCTGCAGCCCGGCGACGACGTTGCCGATCGTCGAACGACCGGTCACACCGATGACGACGCCGATGATCCCGCCGGCGGCGAGCAGGCTGGTGCCGAGCTCCCGCCCCCAGGGCAGCAGGCGCAGGGCGGCGATCACTCCGATGACGACGACGGCCACGTTCGCCACCCGGCGCAGGAGGTGGATCTGGGTACGCGCCGAGCGGGCCCGCAGATTGTCCGCCGAGGTGATGTCGAAACGACCGGTGAGCGCTTGTTCGAGCACGCCGAGAGCGATCACCGCCAGCCAGGTGACGACAGCGATCAGGGCGATGACGGTGACCTGGCGGCCGGCGGTCCACCCGGGTGAGGCCGCCGGCGCCTGCTCCAACCCGATCCGGATCGCCAGCAGCGCGCAACCGAACGCCGCCGGCCAACGCAACCGGCGTACCAGCTGCCGCAGCGCCGGCCTGCTCCGCACCGCCACCTCTATCAACCAGGTCGCGGCGAGCGCGATCGCACTCGAACCGATCGCCGCCACCGACACCCGGACGAACCAAGAAACCATCGCGCCCGTCATCGCCCTCCATCGGTACCCGCAGCGGGGGGCCCGTCACACCCGAACGGGGCGTGGCAGATGTCTCCCCGCGCGATTGCGTCAGGCGAGACTGACCAGTTCGAGCCAGTCCTTGCCGAAGTAGTCGAGCTGGCCGTCGGGGAGCAGCAGCACCTTGGTCGGGGCCAGTGCCTCGACGAACTCGGTGTCGTGGCTGACGAACACGAGCGACCCCTTCCAGGTGCTCAGTGCGTCGGCGACCGCGGTGCGGCTCGGTGGATCGAGGTTGTTGGTCGGCTCGTCGAGCAGCAGCAGGTTGTTCCGCCCGACCATCAGCATCGCCAGGGCCAACTTGGTCTTCTCCCCGCCGGAGAGCGTGCCCGCCTCCTGGAAGACCTTCTCCCCTTGCAGCCCCATCATCCCGAGCAGACCGCGCAACTGGGTCTCGGTCAGCTGCACCCCGGGTGGAACCTCGGCCCGGATGTTGTCGAGCAGGCTCCGATCGATCGCCAGGTTGTCGTGCTCCTGGGCGTAGTAGCCGAGGGAGACGTTGTGGCCGAAGGTGAAGGAACCGAGATCGGCCTCCGTCTCACCGGCGAGGATCCTCAGCAGCGAGGTCTTGCCGGCGCCGTTGAGCCCGAGGATCAGCACACGCTCGCCGCGCCCGACGTCGAAACTGACATCTTCGAAGATCGGCGGACCGGTGTAGGCCTTCGCCAGCTCCTCGACCCGCAGCACGGTGCCGCCGGCCGCCGGGGGGTCAGGGAAACGAACGGCGAGCGTGCGGTTCTTCTGCGGTGCCTCGACCCGATCCTTCTCGATCCGGGCGATCCGTTTCTCCATCGAGTGGGCCATCGCCGCCTTCGTCGCCTTCGCCCCGAAGCGGTCGACGACGGTCTGCAACCGGTCGATCTCCTTCGCCTGGGCTGCAGCCCGCTTGGCGGCGAGCACCTCGTCGCGCTCCCGGCCGGCGATGTACTGGCTGTAGGTGCCGCGGTACTCGATGATCTGGCCGGTCGCCTCTTCTCGTGGCCGATCGAGGTGGAGGACGCGGGTGATCGCCTCGTCGAGCAGGTCGAGGTCGTGGGAGATCACCAGCAGCGCGCCCCGGTACTTGCGGAGGAAGTCGAGCAACCAGGTCTTGGCATCGATGTCGAGATGGTTGGTCGGCTCGTCGAGCAACAGCGCGTCCGAACCGGCGAACAGGATCCGCGACAGCTCGACCCGTCGGCGCTCACCGCCGGACAACACCCCGAGCGGGAGATCCATCCGGTCGAGCCCGAGCCCCAGTCCGGCGGCGAGGGAGCGGGCCTCGGAATCGGCGGAGTACCCGCCCTTGGCGGCGAACTCCTCCTCGGCCTTGCTGTAGCGGGAGACGTTGCGCTCGTCGGGCTGCTCCTCCATCGACAGGCGGAGCTTCTCGATCCGGATCAAATCCTCGTCGAACCCGCGCCCGGAGAGCACATGGGTGATCGCCGTGCGTCCGTCGAGCACGCCGGCGATGCGTGGATCCTGGGGGAGATAGCCGAATCCGCCCTTGCGGATGATCTTCCCGCCGACGGGCTCGGCTGCGCCGCCGAGGACGCGGAACAGGCTGGTCTTGCCCGCACCGTTGCGGCCGACCAGGCCGACCTTGTCGCGGGGCATGATCGTGAACGAGGCATCGGCGACGACCATCCGTCCGCCCACCTCGACCGAGAGCCCAGAGACCTGTAACACGTCGCTCTACGCTAGGGGGCGATGTCAGCGCACCGGCCGCCGGTTTCGACGCCGGACCGGCGCGCCCTCGGTTTGCCGGTCGCGATCGGCGCGGCGTGCTGCGCGGGCATCGGCCTGCTGACCCGGTTCGATCCGGCGACGACCTCGTGGTACCCGCGCTGCCCGGTGCAGGCGACGACCGGCTGGTCGTGCCCCGGTTGCGGGCTGACCCGCGCCGCCGGCCAGCTCGTGCGCGGCGATCTGGCCGCCGCGTTCGGTGCTCATCAGCTGTGGCCGCTCGTCGCCGTGCTGATCGCCGGCGGCTGGTGGGCGATGGTCCAATCGTCGCGCCGCCGACCGGTGCCGGCGCTCTGGCGCAGCTGGCGTCCGGCGTGGACGGTGGCGCTGGTGACGATCGTCACCGCATTCACCTTCGCCCGCAACCTCGGCTGAGCTCGGACGGCTCAGCCGCCGTCGGCGCCGCCGCCTCCCCCGGATGTCGGGGGTGCGGGTTCGGTCGTCACCGGGGACGGCGTGGTCGCGGGCGAGGTGGTCGCCGGCGTCGCCGTGGTCACCGGTGTCGCCGTAGTCACCGGCGCCGCAGCGGTACTGGTCGGCTTGTCGGCCCCGCCGCCCGACGTCGTCGGGGTCGTCGCCGACGTTCCGCCGCTCGACGGCGGGCGGGTGGTCGGGGTGGCGCTGGTCGACACGGTGGTCACCGTCGTCGCCGCAGTGGTCGTCGGCGAGGTGGTCCGCGTGGCTGCCGTCGTCGCCGAACCGCGCGGCGTGTTCGAGTCGTTCGAGGTCTCGCCCTTGTTCGTGTTCGTCCCCGGGGGCAGGGTCGGACGGGTGCTCGAGCCGAGCTGCGGGAGGGTGACGTCCGGACCTGCGCCGGGAGCGAACCCGAGGGTGACCCCCACGGCCTGGGCGAGGACGTCGGCGCCGAAGGTCGTCGGATGGACGCCGTCACCGGACAGGACGCCGGCCATCTCCTCGCTGATCGTCTTCCAGTCGATCAGCACGAGCCGCTCGTCGGCGGCAGCCGCCAGACGGAGCACGTCGTTGACCTCGCGCATCGCCTGCTTGTACTCCGGAACGGTGAACATCACGAACAGCTCGACATCGGGAAAGCTGTCCAACAGGTCGGAGATCTCGCCGGCGAAGGCCTGCTCGTCCCCGCCGTAGTTGTTCCCGAGCATCGCCACGATCACCTCGTGGACCTCCGACGCCCGGCGCTTGAGGTTGGCGACGCCCTCCTCTGTGAATCTGCCGACCTCGGCGTCGACGGTCAGCTGCCATCCGAGCGCGCCGACGTAGAGGTCGAGCGCATCGGGCGTCCCGATCGCCATCCCGCGCAGCACCGAGTCACCCTCGAGGAACACCCGTGGGTCGGTGATCGTCGTCCGCTGCTCGACCTCGTTGCCGGCGGCGAGGATCGAGCTCGGCGGGACCACCGAGTCGGGGATCGGCTGCGCGGTCGGCGGCGACTGCGACGGCAACACGGCGAGCCCGTCGATCGCGGTCGACGACGTCGGGATCTCCGCCCCGCCGGACGCGGTGCAGGCGCCGACCAGCAGGGTCAGCGCTGACACGCTGACCACGAGCAGTCGACGGGAGGCCACGGGTCGAGTCAATCGACCTGCGCCGGTGATCGCAAGTCACCCCCCGATCTTCACCCTCGCCGCCGCGGGCAGTGCGCAGGGACGGAGGACGGCCGATCGAGTGACCATGGCCCTGATCCGATCTGTCTCGGCGACTACCGTTTCGTCGCATGTCCGTGCCGACCGACTCCTCGACCGATGGCCGGCCGGGGAAGGCCGACGAAGGGCTGCTGCTCGATCGGATCGATGCCTTGCGGGTCCTGCGCGCTGATTCGGTCGAACAGAAGGGCCGACTGCTGGAGGAGATCGGGGGCTCCGGCAAGCCGGAGCAGGACATCGTCTCGGAGCTGTCGAAGGTCCGCCCGCTGTGGCGGCCGGACCGGTTCGAGGAGGCCCACCGGCTCGCGATGCGGGCGCTCGAAGTGCTCGACCGCAATGGGTCGCGCCCGGCCGACGTGCCGCGGCTGGGTCCGATCGCGCCCGTCGCCCGGGCTGCCGTGCAGCAGGTCAACCGTTGGATCGTGAAGAGCCATCAGAACACGATCATCGATCGGATCCGCAAGCTCTACGAACGGCGCGAGGCCAACGCCGTCTGGGGCTCGCCCGAACACCGGATGCTCCGCCGAGCTCGGATCGACGCCGCCCGGGTCCAGCACGGGCTGACCGACAAGCCGCTCGGACTGCCGACGTTCCTCCTCGGCGGTGCGGCGATCTCCGGGGCCTTCTCCGGCCTGCAGAGCGCAGCGCGCAGCCTGCTCGACTCGACCGTCGGCAAGATCGTCTTCGGCCTCGTGCTCGGTCTGGTCCTGCTCGCTGCGGCGTGGGTCGTGCTCTACGCCGCAGCGGTCTCCCGGCGGCGGATCCGCACCTCCACCGACCAGCCGCTGCGGGCGTTGTACGAGACGATCGGCGCCTGCGGCACGCCGCCGCGCGACCACAGCTTCAACTTCGCGATCTATGCGATCATCCTGCTCGTGCTCGCCTGGATCGTGATCCCGTTGGTGATCTGGCTGGTGTTCACCGGCGGCGACGCTGTCGGATCGATCGGCTCGATCGGTTGACGTGACCGCTGATCGGGCGCCGACCAGACGCGGCCGCACCACACTGACCTTCGACATCGGCGGCACCGGTCTGAAGGCGATCGTCCTCGGCCCGCGCGGCAGCGCGCTGAGCGAGCCGGTGCGGATACCGACCGTCCACCCGATGACCCCGACCGGACTGGTCGACGCGCTCGAACGGTTGACGGCCGAGCTCCCGCCGTTCGACCGGATATCGGTGGGGTTCCCGGGGGTGGTGCGCGACGGGCGGTTGCTCTCCGCTCACAACTTCGTCGGCCGGGCGGGGCCGGGTTCGCCGCCCGATCCGGAGCTGGTCGCCGCCTGGGACCGCTTCGACCTGCGCGGCGCGTTGTCGGAGCGGTTCGGGGTGCCCGTACGGGCGGTCAACGACGCCGATCTCCAGGGATTCGACGTCGTCGTCGGTGACGGGGTCGAAGTCGTGATCACCCTCGGCACCGGGCTCGGCTCGGCCGTGTTCGATCACGGGCGCCTCGCCCCCCACATCGAGCTCGGGCACCATCCGCTGCGGGAGGACGAGACCTACGAGGAGCAGCTCGGCGACGCGGCGCTCGAACGGGTCGGGGCGCAAGAGTGGAATCACCGGCTGCGCGCTGCAATCGCTGCGATCGACCGGTTGTTCTTCTACGACCACCTCTACCTCGGCGGTGGCAACGCACGACTGATCGACTTCGAGCTGCCCGATCGAGTGGAGCGGATCGACCCGCACGCTGCGCTGCTGGCCGGGATCAGGTTGTGGCGACGGGGCGCGGTTCCAGGTCGTTGAACCGATCGACCCGACGAAGTTCGGGGGCGAGGAACACCGCTGCGATCACCACTGCGATCGTCGCCACGCCCCCGCTGACGACGGCGAAGGCGACCCCGAAGGCGGTCGCGGCGACGCCGCTCTCGAACGCGCCGAGCTCGTTCGAGGCCCCGATGAACACCGACTCGACCGCCAGCACCCGGCCCCGCTTGTCGTCGGGGGTGACCAGCGGGACGAGCGTCGAGCGGATGTAGACGCTGACCATGTCGGCGCCGCTGAGGGCGGCGACAGCGATGAAGGCGAGCAGGTAGCTGCGGGTCATTCCGAGCGCGACCGTGCCCAGCCCGAACACCGCGATCGCGACATACAGGCTCGGGCCGATCCGACGGGTCAACGGGCGCACGGCGAGCACGATCGCGGTCGCAGCGGCGCCGACACCCGCCGCGGCGCGCAGGAACCCATACGCGACCACGCCGACGCCGAGGCGTTCCTCGGCGATCGCCGGGAGCAGCGCGACCGCCCCGCCGAAGAGCACGGCGAACAGATCGAGCGAGATCGCGGCGAGGACGATCCGGTTGTGACGGACGAAACGAAGCCCTTCGAGCGCCTGGTGGAGGGTCGGGCGGTCCTCGGGATCGTGTGGTGCGGGCTCCCGGCGGAACGGCAGGGTGAAGTAGAAGCATCCACCGCCGACGAGGAGCACGATCGCGGTGAGGAAGGCGACCGAGGGATGGATCGCATAGAGCAGGCCGGAGGCTCCCGGGCCGACGATGATCGCCGTCGTCCAGGTCGCCGAGCTGAGCGCGACCACCCGGTGGAGCGCCCCGGTGGGCGCGACCATCGGCGGCATCGAACGGAATGCCGGGTTGGCGAAGGCGCGGGCGGTGCCGAAGGCGAAGGCGAAGACGAACACGGGCCACACCGTGGTCGGCTCGCCGAGCGAGTAGATCGCGAGCAGGATGAAGCAGACGAGCTCGCCGGCGAGCCCGCACAGGCCGACCACCCGACGGTCGTAGCGGTCGGCGATCGGTCCGGTGACGAGCACGAGCAGGACCGCCGGGAGGAACTCGGCCAACCCGAGCAGACCGAGATCGAGCTCGCTGCCGCGGATGTCGTAGACCTGCTTGCCGACCGCCGCGGTCTGGAGGAAGACGGCGGAGGAGACGAGCAGTTGTGCGATCGTCAGCCGGCGGACCGGCAGGTCGCGCAGCAGCTCTTTGACACCCTCGCCGATCGGCCGCTCGTCATCCCACCGGGCTCGCCTGACCCGTCCGCCGGCTCGTCTCACCCGCCGGACGTTATCCACGTCACCCCTCCTGACTGTCGTCCGATTCCGACCTCCCGGCCGCCCTCGTTTTCCACGTTGGGCCGACACCGCACCGATGGCATCCCGGGCGGGGAGCGAAGTCGGCTGCGAGGTATGGCATGGTGCGGAGATGAACGAGCTGGCTGCTGCCACACGCTGGATGGATGCCACCGACCAGGCCGACTTGGTCCGGCGTGGCGAGGTCACGCCGACCGAACTGGTCAGCGCCGCGATCGAACGGATCGAGGAGCTCGACGGACCGATCAACGCGGTGACGACCCGCCGGTTCGAGAAGGCGCTCGACGAAGCCGCCTCGCCTGAGCTGCCCGACGGACCGCTGCGCGGCGTCCCGTTCACGATCAAGGACCTGTGGGCGATGAATGCCGGCGACCGGCTGACCAACGGGATCCGCGCCCTCGCCGAAGCCGATTACCGCGCCCCGGTCGACACCACCCTCGTCAGTCGCTACCGCGCCGCCGGGCTGGTCGTCGTCGGACGGACGAACTCCCCCGAGCTCGGCATCCTGCCGACGACCGAGCCGGAGGCGTTCGGCCCGACGCGCAACCCGTGGAACCTCGACCGGTCGCCGGGCGGATCGAGCGGCGGCTCCGGAGCTGCGGTCGCCGCCGGGATGGTCCCCGCGTCGCACGCATCGGACGGCGGTGGCTCGATCCGGATCCCGGCGTCGTGCTGCGGGCTCGTCGGGCTGAAGGTCAGCCAGGGCCGGATCACCCTCGGCCCGTTCCGCAACGAGACCGCTCTCGGGGTCGAGCACGTCGTCAGCCGGACGGTGCGCGACTCTGCGTTGTTGCTCGACCTCACCCACGGCCCGGGGGTCGGCGACGCGGTGATCGCTCCTGCACCGACACGGCCCTACCTCGACGAGGTCGGCGCCGACCCGGGCCGGCTGCGGATCGGCCTGGTCCGCCGCAGCACCCGCCACGCGGTCGACGCGGCATGCGTCGCAGCTGTCGACGGCGCGGCGAAGCTGCTCGAACAGCTCGGCCACCACGTCGAGGAGGCCGAGCCCGCCGCGCTGCAGGACGAAGCGCTCGGCGCCCAGTTCGGAGCGCTGTGGGCGGCCCAGACCCGCTCCGGGGTGCTCGCTGCCGGTGCATGGCTCGGCCGGACGTTGGTCCCCGGCGACGTCGAGCCGCTGACCTGGGCACTGGCGGAGCAGGCGACCATGCTCAGCGCTGATGACTACGTCGCTGCCCTGGCAGCGATCAGTGCCTATCGGCGGGCGGTCCAGCAGTGGTGGGCGGACGGCTGGGATCTGTTGCTGACCCCGACGATGGCCGTGCTCCCCGCGCCGATCGGGCTGATGGCACAGGACCCGGCGAACCCGTTCGCACCGTTCGTCCACGCTGCGCCGTTCGCCGCCTTCACCGCTGCGTTCAACACCACCGGGCAGCCGGCGATCAGCCTCCCGTTGCACACCACTGCCGACGGGCTCCCGGTCGGCATCCAGCTCGCCGCCGCCTACGCCCGCGAAGACGTGCTGCTCCGTGTCGCCGCCCAGATCGAGGCAGCCGCCCCGTGGGCCGATCGTCACCCGCCGGGCTGACCCGACACCCCCGAACTCGGCGCTCGCGGCGGCGACGGCGGGCGGACATCGCCGCTCGGCAACGAACAGGCAACGCGCAGATTCCGATTCGATGACAAAGCCTTGAAACGACATCCACAGAGGGCGATTGCTACGTCTAGATGGACGTGATGTCGAACTCGCCCTCCCGCCGGGGACTCAGTGCCTCGATCGAACTGGCCGCCGTGGTCTCCACGTTCGCGGTCGTAGCAGCAATCACGCTGTCCTGGTTTGCCGGTCTGGGTGAGTCGTGGATCGTCTACGCGACGATCGCCGCCGCCACCTACGTCGGTTTCCGTCAGCCCGAGGCCCAGGTCCGGACGCTGCCGGTCCCGGTCGAGCGTCAGATCGGAACGGCGCCGCGACACTGAGCGGTCTACCGTCGAGCGGATGAAGGTCCGCATCGGGTATGGGTTCGGCGTCCGCACGGCACTGAACGACGACGCCTTCGGGGCCGTGGTCGACGCGGTCGAGGCCAACCGGTTCGACAGCCTCTGGCTCTCCGAGCGGATCGGCGGCGAGGCCCCCGATCCGATC
This sequence comes from uncultured Actinomycetes bacterium, assembly GCA_963754705.1. Classification (GTDB taxonomy): domain Bacteria; phylum Actinomycetota; class Acidimicrobiia; order Acidimicrobiales; family Ilumatobacteraceae; genus JAWKHV01. The sequence goes on from CAVWGZ010000006.1 coordinate 251,498, forward strand.
GTGGCGATGGCCTTCGCAGCAGGGCGGACGCGCGACGCTCAAGTTCGGGATGAGCGTGTTGGTCCTGCCCGGACGGAATCCGGTGATCCTCGCCAAGGAGTTGGCGACCCTCGACCGTCTCTCGAACGGTCGACTGCTCCCGGCGTTCGGACTCGGCGTCGCCGACCCCCACGAACAGCAGGCGTTCGGGGTCGAGCGGGCGGAACGGGCGGCGCTGTTCGACGAGGCGCTCGCCGTCGTGCGCGCCTGCTGGACCGACGACGTCGTCGATCACCACGGCGCGCGTTTCCACTACGAGGGCCTACGCGTGCTGCCCAAGCCGAGGCAGCGTCCACCGGACGTCTGGCTGGGAGGCATCGCCCCGAGCGAGCTGAGGCGGGTCGGGCGACTCGCCGACGGCTGGTTGCCCTCGTTCGTCACCCCCGGCGACGTCGCCGAGGGCCGGGCGCGGATCGAGCAGGTGGCGGCCGAACACGAGCGGCTGATCGACCCGGAGCACTACGGGGTGCTGATCCCGTATGCGCTCGGCCCGATCCCCGAGCGGATCCGCGCCGGGCTCCAGGCTCGCCGGCCGGAGGTCGACATCGATCAGATCATCGCCGGCGGCTGGGGGGAACTGCAGCGGTTGATCGGGGAGTTCATCGCCGTCGGCTCGTCGAAGTTCGTGATCATCCCGCTCGACGAGCCGGCCTCGACCGAGGCATGGATCGCCCATCTCGGCGAGGCCGCCGAGGCGTTGCTCCCGCTCGAGACCTAGCCACCGCTCACCGACGGTGTGCGAGGCCGAGCAGCCACCGGCGGACGTTCTCCCCGATCGCCTCGACGGCGTAGCCGCCCTCCTGGAGCACCACCGCCGGCAGGCCGAGCTCGCCGACCAGCCGCCCGCAGCGAGCGAACCCGTCGGTCGACAGTGCCAGGTCGCAGATCGGATCGCCGTCGAAGGTGTCGACGCCGAGCGAGACGACCAAGGTCTCGGCGCCGAACGCATCGATCCTCGCCAGCGCGTCGGCGAGGACCGCGAGGTACGCCTCGTCGGCGGTGCGCTCGGCGAGCGGATAGTTGACCGTCGCTCCTCGGCCGGGCCCGCTGCCGGTCTCCTCGGCGAAGCCGACGGAGATACGGGTACGCCCGGCGCGGATCGCCGTGGAGCGAGACGTACAGCACGTCGCCCCCGTCCGTAGAAGATCTGCTGGGTGCCGTTGCCGTGGTGGTAGTCGACGTCGAGGATCGCCACCTTCGCCCCCGTCCGGCGGCGCAGCTGCTCGGCGGCGATCGCTGCGTTGTTGAAGAAGCAGTAGCCGCCGTAGAGGCCGCGGGTGGCGTGGTGGCCGGGCGGGCGGCACAGCGCGTAGGCGCCCGCTCGCCGTCGAGCAACGCGGTCGGCGGCGGTGAGGGCGAGATCGACAGCGGCGCGGGCAGCGAGGTAGGTGCCCTCGACCAGCGGGGTGGTCGTCTCGAACGACCAGTAACCGAGCCGCCCGTCGATGTGCTCCGGCTCGCTCCCCGGTCCCATCCCCTCGCGCAACCGCTGGTGGACGAACACGTCGGGGACCACCTCACGGGTCGGCCCGAACGCCAGCTGGTACTCCGACCAGGCGATCTCGAGGAACCTGATCAGGCCAGGGTCGTGGACCGCCTCGATCGGCCCGACGCCGAACGAGCGCGGCCCGACGAGGCTGAACCGGTCGTCGTCGGCGAGCGCCAGTCGGATCGCCTCGGCCCGCGCGGGATGCTCGAACGGTGGATGGCTGCGCGACTGCTCGATCTCGGCCTGCGGATCGTGCAGCCGATGCGCGTCGCTGCTCACCACCGGCATCGTCAGGTCCCCTCCCGACTCGGCGGCGGGCAGCACCTCCGGGCTCAGCCGACCGGTCCGATCGAACGACGTGCCATCGACGTCGAGGTTACGGGCGGATTCGAGTGCGCCGAGCTGCGATCGGCAAGAGTGGTGCGCCGCCGAACGACCGGAGCCCGATGAAGCTGGACGACGATGCCCGACTCGCTGCCGAGATCGCCGAGCAGGCCGGCGATCTCCTGCTCGCGTTGCGCGACGGTGCCGAGGCGGAAGGTCTGGACGGCAAGGCGCTCGGCAAGGCCGGCGACCTGCGTTCGAACGAGCTGCTGCTCGACCGCCTGGCGAGCGAACGACCGGACGACGCAGTGCTCTCGGAGGAGAGTGTCGACAGCCCGGCACGCCTCGCCGCCGAGCGGGTGTGGATCATCGACCCGCTCGACGGCACACGGGAATACGGGATGGCCGGGCGGACCGACTGGGCGGTGCACGTCGCGCTGTGGATGCGCGGCGAGGGCATCGTCGCCGCTGCGGTCACCCAACCGGCGCTCGGTGGCCGCTATGTCACCGGGGAGTCGGTCGCCCCGGTCGCACCGGTCAGCGAGCCGGCACGGGTGGTCGTCAGCGACAGTCGCGCGTCCGGGTTTCGTCCCCGAGTTCTGCGCCGCCGTCGGCGCGGTCTCGGTGCCGATGGGCTCGGCCGGGGCGAAGGCGATGGCCGTCCTGCGCGGCGATGCCGAGGCCTACGTCCACGCCGGAGGGCAATGGGAGTGGGACTCTGCCGCCCCGGTGGGCGTGATCCTCGCCGCCGGCCTGCACGCCTCCCGGCTGGACGGATCGCCGCTCGTCTACAACGAGGCTCATCCGTACCTGCCGGACCTGTTGATCTGCCGGAGCGAGCTCGCCGACCGCTACCTGGCCGCACTCGCCGCGTACTGACTACCGTTCCGCTCACCAGCCACCGCGACTGATCCGCTCCAGGACGAGTTGCGGCCACCGGCCGACCGACCGCACCTTCGAAAGGGGCATCAACAATGCAGCTGAAGCCAGGGACCCGCCTCCAGAGCGTTACCTGCGACACGCAGGTGATCGCCGTGCGTGTGCCCGCCGGGGATCTCGATCTGCGCTGCGGAGGGTCACCGATGGTCCCCGTCGGCGGTGGCGAGGAACGTACCGAACCGGCCACCGGGTTCGACGGGGGCACGTTGATGGGCAAGCGGTACGGCTCGGACGAACTCGGGATCGAACTGTTGTGCACCAAGCCGGGGGCCGGCGCGCTGTCGGTCGGCGACGAGCTGGTGCCGCTGAAGGAAGCCAAGCCGCTGCCCTCCTCGGACTGAACCGACGCTGACCGGTCGCCGTTGCCTCGGTTGACCGGCCGGCGACGGCGACCTCTACGGTTCGGCCGATGGGGCTGACCTACAACTTCGCCGACCTGCTCGAGACGCTCGCCGACGCCGGGCCGGATCGGCCGATGCTGATCGCCCCGCCGGTCAAGCTGACCGCCGGCCAACTCGACCGCCGGGCGACGCGACTGGCCAATCATCTCGCCGGGCTCGGAGTCGGTCCCGGCGATCACGTCGCGATCCATGCGATGAACCGGGCGGAGTGGTTCGAGGCGTTGTTCGCCTGTTTCAAGCTCCGTGCGGTCCCGATCAACGTCAACTACCGGTACGTCGCAGGCGAGCTGCGCTACCTGTACGACAACGCCGACGTCGTCGTCTCGATCATCGACGCCGGGTACCTCCCCCGCCTCGAGCCGATCCGCAACGAACTCCCCCGGCTGCGTGACGTGCTCGTCCTCGGCGAGGACTACGAGCGTGCGCTCGAGGCGGCGTCGCCGGAGCGGAACTTCGGCCCGCGCTCGAACGACGACGTCTACATGGTCTTCACCGGCGGGACCACCGGCATGCCGAAGGGCGTGATGTGGCGTCACGAGGACGCCTTCTTCGCCGTCGCCGGCGGCGGTGGCATGGGCGGCCCGCCGATCACCTCGCCCGCCGAGATCGCCGGCAAGGCGAGCGGCACCCAGGTCAAGATGATGGCGACGACGCCGGTGATGCACGGCGGGGCGCAGTGGGGCGCCTTCTTCGCGATCTTCTCCGGCAACGTCTCGGTGATCTGGACCGGGAAGCGCTACGACCCCGACGCAGTGCTCGAGCTGGTCGACGCCGAAGGGGTGAACACGCTCCAGATCATCGGCGACGCGATGGGCCGCCCGTTGGCCGAGGCGTTGCGCAGCGGTCGGCACAGCGCAGCGACGCTGTTCGCCGTCGGCAACGGCGGCGCCCCGCTCTCCGCCAGCGTCAAGGCCGAGCTGGTTGCGGCCAAGCCCGGTCTGGTGATCAGCGATTCCTACGGGGCGAGCGAGACCGGCGCCGGCGGCTCGGCTGCGTTCTCGCCGGAGGGCGGTCCGGCCAAGTTCGCGATGTCGCCGCAGCTGACGGTGCTCGACGACGACCTCCGCCCGGTCGCTGCCGGGTCGGGCGAGGTCGGCAAGCTCGCGCGCAGCGGCCACATCCCGCTCGGCTACTACCGAGACCCGGACAAGACCGCAGCCACCTTCCCACGCGATGAGGCGGGGACGCGCTGGGTGATCCCCGGTGACTTCGCCACGATCGAAGCTGACGGCTCGATCGTCGTCCTCGGGCGTGGGTCGCAGTCGATCAACTCGGGGGGCGAGAAGATCTACCCCGAAGAGGTCGAATCCGCCCTGCGAGCGCATCCGGACGTCTACGACGCAGTGGTCGTCGGCCTCCCCGATGCGAGGTGGGGAGAGAAGGTCACCGCCCTGGTCCAGCTGCGGGCTGAGTCGGCGCTCGACGTCGCCGCCCTGATCTCCCACTGCCGGACCGAACTCGCCGACTACAAGGCGCCGAAATCGATCTACGCCGTCGACGAGGTGGTCCACACCCCGGTCGGCAAGCTCGACTACGTCTGGGCGAAACAGGCCGCGACGACAGCGGAGTCGGCGTCATGAGCGTCCTCCAGCGTGACGACGGAGCGGTGCGGATCCTCACCCTCGACCGCCCGGACAAGCTCAATGCGTTCGACTCGGCGCTGTACTCGGCAGCGGGAGCGGCACTGGAGCAGGCGGCGGCGGACGACTCGATCTCGGTGGTCGTGCTGACCGGCAGTGGCCGCGCGTTCTCCGCCGGCCAGGACCTGGCGGAGATGGCGGTCCTCGCCGCCGGGGGCGGTTCGTCCGCCTTCCCCCGATTCGTCGATGCGATCCAGGCATTCCCGAAGCCGCTGATCGCCGCGGTCAACGGTCTGGCGGTCGGGATCGGGATGACCCTGTTGCCACACTGCGACCTGGTCCTGGTCGACGAGCAGGCGCGGATGAAGACGCCGTTCAGCTCGCTCGGGGTACCGCCGGAGGCCGCCAGCAGCCTGCTGTTCCCGGTCCGGATGGGTTGGCAGCAGGCGGCGCGGATCCTGTTCACGTCCGACTGGGTGTCGGCTGCCGAAGCGGTCGAACTGGGACTCGCACTGCAGGTGTGCCCGGCAGGAACGGTGGTCGACGAAGCCGTCGCCCTCGGGCAGCGGATCTCCGGCTACTCGCTTGCGTCGTTGAAAGCGATCAAGGCGACGATGCTCGACGCCCAACTTCCGCTCGTTCGTCATGCCCGCTCGGTCGAGGACGCCGCCTTCGCCGCGATCTTCGCCGAGCGCCGCGACCCCCCGAGCTGACACCCCGCGCCGACAGTCGCTCACCGCTCACCGCTCACCGGCCCGCTCACCGGCCATTTTTCCGGCTGCGGGCACGGCGGCGGGGTCGGCGCGCCTGCGGCGCTCTGTGCACGGGAACCGACAACTTCTGTCGCATTCGGTGCCCAGAGCGCATCGTGCGGCGTGCCGGGGCGGGCGGGCGGGGGCGGGGCGGGCGGTCGGGGCGGAGCGGGCGGTCGGGGGCCGGGTCAGGTGGGTGGGAGGGGCTCTGTCGACTCGGGCGAATCCTCGGCGAGGATCTGGTAGAGCCGCTTGCGTGTCTCGGCAAGGACCTTCGAGCCCTCGGCGACCTGCGCCGGAGTCCCGTGCTCGCCGACCTGCACGGCCGCTGCGCCGACCTGGCGGAGCAGGTCGAACAGCTTGAACCGAGCGTCGCCGACGTCGGCCGCAGCGTCGTCCCACGGAGCGGTGGGAGCCTCGGCGGCGATCCGCGCTGCTTCGCGCCCGGCGTCGGTCAGCTCGACCACTCGCTTGCCGTCGACCGGGTTGACCCGGACCAACCCCTCATCCTCCAGCGCCTGCAACGTGGGATAGACGGAGCCCGGACTCGGACGCCAGGCACCTTGGCTGCGGGCCTCGAGCTCGGTGATGATCTGGTAGCCGTGCATCGGCTGCTCGAGGAGCACGACGAGCACGGCAGTGCGCACATCGCCGCGCCTCGATCGCCCGCGTCGGCCGCGACCGGGTCCGTCGAACGGGCCGGCGCCGAAGCCGGGACCTCCGAACGGCGGCCCCGGACGCCGTCGAGGCCGACCTCGACGGGGCGGATCCTCGTCGCGGGCTGGGTCGCGACCGTGACCGTCGTCGTGATTGAAGCGCCGGCCGAACCGGCCGGAGCGTGATGCGTCGAATGCTGCGCTCATGGTGAGCGATTCCTCTCGTGACGTCCTCCGACGATCTGTCGAAGTGGTATCACGATATATCGTTAACACTGCGCTGACAACGGGCGCTCACCGACCGACCCCAGAGGCGTCAGCGTGCGTCAGAGGGTCAGCGGCGTCAGAGGGCGAGGCGGGAATCGGCGCCGACTGCCTTGGTGAGCTTGATCCCGATCGTCGAGATCGCCAGCAGCTGCAACCCGCCGGCGGCGAGCAGCGGCGTGCGCGGTGTGCCGAACTCGGCCAGCAGACCACCGGCCACTGCGCCGAGCGGGATCACTCCGCAGATCAGCAGACGGAACACACCCAGCGTGCGACCGAGCAGATGGCTCGGGATGATCCGCTGACGGGCGGTCACGTTGGCGACATTGGCGGCAGCGACGCAGACTGCCTCGACGAACAGGGCGATCCCGACCACCAGATAGTCGTCGGTCGCCGCAGCGAGCATGTAGGCGAGGGCGACGGTCACCCCGGCCCCGATCAGCACCGTGTCGGCTCGCCGCCGCCGTTCGATCCGGCCGCCGACCAGGCCGCCGAGGACGTTCCCGACCGAGGCGGCGGCGATCAGCAGCCCGAACCCCCACGATCCGAGTCCCAGTGGCCCCTTGGCGAGCAGGACCAGGGTGCTGAAGACCATCGCCTGACAGAAGGCGAAGAAGACGACCACGGCGGCGAGCATCTGCAGCAACGGGTCGGAGCGGAAGAAGCTGACGCCCTCGCGCACCTCGCCCCGGATCGACGTGACGACACCACCGGTCGCCGGCCGCGGCGCTCGACGAGGGATGGCCAGCGGGAGCACCAGAGCGACGAAAGCGAAGCTGAGACCGTCGAACAGGAACGGCATCGACGCCGCCGCGGCGAACAGGATTCCTCCGATCGCCGGTCCGGCCATCTGCTCGGCGCCGTACTGGGCGGAGAACAACGTGCCGTTGGCCCGACCGAGCTGACCGACGGGGACCATCGAGGGCAGGGCGACGTGCGCTGCGGTATCGGTGAACACCTGCCCGATTCCGAGGAGCAGGACGACTCCGGCGATCAGCCCGATCCACGGCGTCCCGTCGCGGGCGACGAGCAGGGCGAAGCCGAGCAACAGGGTGGCGCGGAAGAACTCGACGACGCGTACGACGCGGCGGAGCTCGAGGCGGTCGACCAGCGCGCCGACATGGATCGCCGCCAGGTTCGGCAACTGACCGGCGGCGAAGACGCCGGCGACGAGCAAGGCGCTGTCTCCGACCGACTTCTCGGCGAGGAGGGGAAACGCTGCGTAGGCCATCCCGTCGCCGAGGTTGGAGATGACGATCGCGCACGTCATCACCCAGAACCGTGTCGGTAGCCCGGCGCGGGGGACAGGGCTGACGGTGGAGATCATCGAATCCTTGGTCGGAGCGCCAGGGGCTCGAGTCAAAGCGGGAGGTCCGATCTTGACGAAATCTTGAGAGAGGTGGCGTCGATCGGGCGGAGAAACGACGTCCATTCCTTCACCCGACCGAACACCGGTCTAGCCGCATCGATTCGTCACTACTTGGCAGTCACGACGAGCCGAAGCGGAAACACGTGGTTCAGGACCAACCGGTACCGCGCATCTGGACACCTCCTTCCTCATGACTCGCACACCAGCCCTCCTCCCGACGAAAGGTTCAGAGAGCTGGCTCTGTCGCGACCACTCCGCGCTGCGCGGTGGCCACACCTTGAGGTTAACGGAATCTTGCGGAGACGCAGAGTCGGCAACGCCGAGGCCGGACCGATGACCGCCACCCAGCGACGCAAGATTCTGGGATTCTCAGCACTCCTGACCACGTTGGGTGTTCTGGCGACGTGGGCGGCGCCGATCTCCAACCACGACGGTTCGGATTGGCGTTGGACGGTGCTGGTGGCGGCGCTCTACGTGCTCGCGCACAAGTGCCGCGTCGGCATCGAGTTCCGCGGCGAGGAGCAGAGCCTCTATTTCACCGAGATCGCCCTCGCCGTCGCCTTGACCACGCTCGACGGGGTCGGCTTGGTCGCCGCGTTCGCCCTGGTCTGCGTCTCCGGCCAGTTCGTCCGGCCGATGCCGCTGCTCAAGGCGGTGTTCGCGATCGGCAACCGGGCGCTCGAGTGGGGCGTCGCCGCCCTGGTCTTCGGCCTGATCGCCGGCCCGGTCGTCTCCGGTCCACGGATGTGGGTCGGGGTCGGGGTGGCCGTGCTGGCGGCGTCGGTGCTGTCCGGCGCAGCCGTCGGGGTGGTGATCTCGATCGCCAACGGCCGGCCCGAGCCGGTGCAGACGATGATCGCCATCGCCTGCGCCTGTGCGGCGGCGAACACCGTGCTCGGGGTGATGACCGTCGAGATCATCGCCGTCGACTGGCGCGGACTGTGGATGATCGCAGCGACCGCGGTCGGGCTGTGGTTCGGCTACCGCTCGTACCTCCGCCTGACCCAGCGGTACGGCAACCTCGACCTGCTCCACCAGTTCTCCCACCGGCTCTCGGGGGTGACCGAGAGCGACGATGTGGCGGTGACGACGTTGCTGATGGCCAAGGAGCTGCTGCGGGGCGAGATCGCCGAGCTGATCTTCAAGCTGTCCGACGGTGTCGTCGTCAAACACGTCGCCGGCGACGGGGTCCTGATCACCGAAGCGTTCCGGACCGTCGCCCTCCCGGCAGAGACGGAACTGTTCGCCTACGCCACCGGCCTGGTCGTCGCCGAGGGCGACGGCAACGCCGAGCTCCGCCACGTCGCCGAGCGACTCGGCTGGCGCGACCTCGCCTGCGCCCCGATCGGGGCGGAGGGATTCGACGGGATGCTGGTCGTCGCCAACCGCCTCGCCGACGCGAGCACGTTCGATGCGGAAGATCTGCGCGTGCTGGAGACCTTCGCCCAGAACACCGGGATCGCACTCAAGGTCGGTGAGTTGGTCGACGAGCTTCGTCGAGAAGTGGCGGAGAAGGAGTTCCAGTCGCTGCACGACGCGTTGACCGGTCTGCCCAACCGCGAGCGACTCAACCAGGTCCTCAACGAGCTCGCCGCCGAGGCCAGCTTCGGCTCGCTCGTCGCCGTGTTGACGATGGACCTCCACGACTTCAAGGAAGTCAACGACACCCTCGGTCACACCATCGGTGACAGCCTGTTGGAAGAGATCGGGCGCCGGTTGAACGGCGCGGTGCGGGGCACCGGTGCGACCGTCGCTCGCCTCGGCGGCGACGAGTTCGCCGTCGCCCTCAGCCAGGTTCCGTCCCCGGCGCACGTGCTCCGCTTCGTCGAGACGCTGCGCGCCGAGGTCGAGGAGCCCTACTTCGTCGACCAGCTCAGCCTGGCGGTGCGGTTCAGCATCGGCGTGGCGATCGCGCCGCCGCACGGGCTCGACGCCAAGACGCTGCTGCAGCGCGCCGACATCGCGATGTACGCGGCGAAGCGCTCGGTCAGCGGGGTCAAGATCTACTCGGCCGACCTCGACAAGTCGAGCACCCGCCGCCTCTCGCTCGCCGGCGAGCTGCAGCCGGCGCTGCAGAACAACGAATTCCAGCTCTTCTACCAACCGCAGCTCGAGCTGGCCACCGGGCGAGTGGTGGCGATCGAGGCGCTCGCCCGTTGGCCGCACGCGACCCACAAGTCCGTCCCGCCCGACGAGTTCATCCCGCTCGTCGAGCAGTCCGGACTGATCGGCGCATTCACCGAGTGGGCCGTCGGCGCAGCGCTGCGCGACGTCGCCCTGTGGCGGCCGGAGTTCCCCGGTTTGCGCGTCTCGGTCAACATGTCGGCTCGCAACCTGCTCGAAGCGGGCTTCGGCCAGATGGTCATGAGGTTGCTCGACGCCCACGGGCTGACCCCGGACGTGTTGACCTTGGAACTCACCGAGTCGACGGTGATGGGCGAGCCGGAACGCAGCCTGGAGATCCTCACCGGCCTCCATGCGATGGGTATCCGGCTGGCGATCGACGACTTCGGCACCGGCTATTCGTCACTGTCGTACCTCAAGCGCCTGCCGGTCGCCGAGGTCAAGGTCGACAAGTCGTTCGTGATGAACATGATCGGCGACTCGGAGGACACGGCGATCGTCCGCTCGACCATCGATCTCGCCCGCAACCTCGGGATGGAGACCGTCGCCGAGGGCGTCGAGACGCTGGAAGTGATGCATCGCCTGGGCGCGCTGGGATGCTGGGCTGCCCAGGGGTACCACCTCTCCCGTCCGATCCCGGCTGTCGACGTCCCGGCGAAACTGCGCGAGCTGAACCAGGCCTACGCGACCAGCCGCTCGACGTCGATCCCCGACCCCGAACTGATCCTCCACCAGGTGTCCCGCTCGTCCTGAACCCCGAGCGGGCGCATGGCGCTCACTCCGGCCACTGCGCACCGTCGTCGGCGGCGCCGAGAGCGATCGCGGTCGACCGGGCGCCGGCGTCGAGGTCCACCGACGGCCCCTGAGCAACGACGACGGGCACAGCTACGGTGCGGGCCCATGGGCAAGACAGCACTGGTCACCGGGGCCACTCGGGGCATCGGGCGGGCGACCGCTCTGGGGCTCGCCCGCCGCGGCTACGACGTGGCGATCACCGGGCGCACGGTCAACGACGGTGACGCTGCCCACCGGCCGGAGGCCGCTGCCCTGCCGGAGCTCTCCGCCGTGCCCGGAAGCCTGACCTCGACCGCAGCGGCGATCGAGCAGCTCGGCAGGCGCGCCGTCCCGCTCGTGCTCGACCTGCTCGATCGAGACCGACTGGCAGTGGTCGCCGCCGAGGCGATCGATGCCCTCGGCCACGTCGACGTGCTCGTCAACAACGCGATCTACGTCGGCCCCGGCGGAGAGCTGCGGTTCCTGGCGACACCGCCGGAAGAGCTCGAGCACCGGTTGTACGGCAACGTCATCTCCCAGCTGCTGTTCACCCAGCCGGTGCTGGCCCGGATGGTCGCCGACGGTGGCGGGACGATCGCCAACATGACCAGCGGCGCCGCCTACCTCGAGCCGACCGCGCCGATCGGCGAAGGCGGTTGGGCGCTCAGCTATGGCGTGTCAAAGGCAGGCCTGCACCGATTCGCCGAGCAACTGGTCGTCGAACATGCCGCCGACGGGATCCGGGCGTTCAACCTCCAGCCCGGCTACGTCGCCACCGAGCGCGTCCTCGCCGCCGGGGAGAAGCTGGCCTTCGTCGCTCGCCACGCAGCACCGGTCGAACTCGTCGGCGAATCGATCGCTGCGATCCTCGACGCCCCCGAACGCTACGAGAACGGCTCGACGATCCACGTCCAAGACGTCGGCAGGGAGCTCGGAGTGATGTGACGGCTCGGGTTCTCGCTCAGAGGAAGTCGGTTCTACTGTGCCTGCCCGAGTCATCCACACACGGCCCGCCAAACCGGGCCGCCGCCGCGACTGTCGGCGGACATGATCGGAGGGGCATGAGCGAGCGCAGCGAGCGAAGCGAAGACCGAGCGAGCGCCGGCGAGTCGGACGTCCGACGGAGTGTTCGCGATGAGCGATCCGTACACCGTCGTCTCGACGCTCGAGTTCCCCTACCGGCGGTCGCTCGGGTCGGTCATCGGCGCGTCGTCACTGGCGTTCAAGGAGGGCAAGATCCTCGGCTCGCGCACGGCCGGCGGCGACGTACTCGTCCCTCCGCACGAGTACGACCCGCAGACGGGCACAGCCGTCGACGAGATGGTCGAGGTCGGACCCGGCGGCGTGGTCACCAGCTGGACCTGGGTCGCCCACCCGACCACCCGCCATCCACTCGACCGGCCGTTCGCCTTCGCCCTGATCCAGCTCGACGGCGCAACGACGTCGATCGTCCACGCCGTCGACGTCGCCGATTCGAGCGCCGTTTCGACCGGAATGCGGGTCGCGCCCGCGCTGGCGCGACGAACGCGTCGGACTGGTCACCGATATCGAGGCATTCGTCCCGGAGGGATCGTCATGAGCGACGCGAGCACCGCCACCGAACCGGTCGTGGTCGACCGGTTCTGCACCCTGACCTACACCGACCGGCTCCCACCGTCGACGATCCGCTTCGCCGAAGCCCTGCTGGAGGGCAAGATCCTCGGTCAGAAGTGCCCGCAGTGTGGGCGGGTCTGGCTGCCCGGCAAGGACTACTGCCCGATCGACTCGATCAAGATCCCGTCCGGCAATGACGTCGAGGTCGCCGACCACGGGGTCGTCACCGGTCACACGATCATCACCCCCGTCCGCTACTACGGCCAGACCAAGACCGAGCCGTTCATCTACGCGTCGGTCCTGCTCGAGGGCTCGAGCAGCCTCCTCGGCGGCCAGGAGATCACCGGCATCCCGATCGACCAGGTCCGCGACGGGATGCGGGTCAAAGCGGTGTGGAAGCCGGTCGACGAGCGCTCCAGCGAGGGCCAGTCGAATCGCGGCTGGGTCAGCGTCGGCGGGGCGATCGAGAACTTCGAATGGACCGGCGAGCCCGATGCGACCCGCGAAGAGTACGAGGAGCACGTGATCTGATGGCCGGCAAGAACGACATCACGATCGTCGGGTGGGCGCAGACGCCCGCGGTGCGACGCACCGACTCGACCGAGACGCAGCTGTGCCTCGAGGCCGTCGTCGGGGCGATCGAAACCGCTGGGGTCAGCCGCAAAGAGATCGGTTTCACCTGCTCCGGCAGCTGCGACTACCTCACCGGCGGCCCCTTCGCCTTCGTCTCCAACCTCGAGGCGGCAGGCGCGTGGCCGCCGATCTCCGAGTCGCACGTCGAGATGGACGGCGCGTGGGCGTTGTACGAGGCGTGGGTCCGGCTGCAGCAGGGCGACATCGACGTCGCGCTGGTCGTTCGGCTCGGGCAAGTCGTCGCCCGGCGACCCGGCGACGATCTATCCGCTGCAGACTCGACCCGTACTTCCTCGACGCCGCTCGGCGCTCGATCCGGTGTCGCTCGCCGGGCTGCAGGCCCGGGCGCTGCTCGACTCGGGCATGGCGACCGAGCGCGACTTCGCCGAGGTCGTCGCCCGCAACCGGCGCAACGCGCTCGAGCAACCCGAACGCCCAGGTGCGCGGCGAGCTCGACGTCGACGCGCTGCTCGCCGAGCCGTACTGGTCGCGAGCCGCTGCGCGTCACGACCTCCCGCCGATCACCGACGGCGCAGCTGCGGTCGTGCTCGCCACCGCCGACAAGGCCGCGCCAGCTGACCGAGCGACCCGGTGTGGATCCGCGGCATCGACCATCGCATCGAGGTGCACCAGCCGGGCTGTGCGTGACCTCACCAGTGTCGACGCTCGACGACGCTCGCCGGCGAAGAAGGCGCGGGCGTCGGCGACGGCGCCGGTGCAGGTCGCCGAGCTGTCGCGCCAGCTTCAGCCCGCAGGAGATCATCCTCCGCGAGGCGCTCGGCCTCGGCGACGACGTCGAGGTCAACCCGTCGGGCGGCGCCCTCGCCGCCAACCCGATGATGGCCACCGGCCTGATCCGGATCATCGAGGCCGCCAGCCAGATCGCCGAGGCAGCGGCCGCGACCGGGCGCTCGCCCACGCGACCGACGGCCAAGGCCTGCAACAGAACCTCGTCTGCGATCCTGGAGGGATCGAGCATGACCGCACCTTCCCTGGCAGTGATCGGCGTCGGCCAGACGAAGCACTCGAAGGCGCGCGCACGACGTGTCGATGCCGGGCCTCGTCCGCGAGGCCGCCCAGCGCGCGCTCGACGACGCCGGGCTCGACTGGACCGACATCGACGCGGTCGTGATCGGCAAGGCGCCCGACACGTTCGAGGGCGTGATGCAGCCGGAGCTCTTCCTCGCCGACGCGCTCGGCGCGGCCGGCAAGCCGATGCTCCGCGTGCACACCGCCGGCAGCGTCGGCGGCTCGACCGCGATCGTGGCCTCCCACCTCGTCACCGCCGGCATCCACGAGCGAGTCCTCGCCGTCGCCTGGGAGAAGCAGTCCGAGGGCAACGCGCAGTGGGGCCTCGCCGGCGGCAAGAGCGGCGGCATGGGTGCGGGTGGGATCTTCGCCCCGTGGATGCGAGCGTACATCAGCGCTCGGGCGGCGCCCGGAGCACATCGGCTGGATGGTCGCGGTGAAGGACCGGCTCAACGCGGTCGAAGAACCCGTACGCCCACCTCAAGCTCCCCGACATCACCATCGAGAAGGTGCAAGGATTCGCCGATGCTCTGGGACCCGATCCAGTTCCTCGAGTCGTGCCCGTCGTCCGACGGCGCGTGCGCGGTCGTGATCGCCGACGAGGCGGCGGCGAAGGCCGCACCGCGTCGCCGGCGTGGGTGCCGGGCGACCGCGATGCGTCGCGAGCTCGGCCAGTTCCCCGGGCGCGACACGGTCCGCCCGCAGGCCGGCGTCGACTGCGCGCCGACGCGTCTACAGCCGACGCGGGGATCACCAACCCCCGCGAGCAGATCGACGTCGCCGAGATCTACGTGCCGTTCTCGTGGTACGAGCCGATGTGGCTCGAGGGCCACGACATCGCCGCTCCCGGCGAGGGCTGGAAGATGGTCGACTCCGGCGAGACGGAGATCGACCGGCAACGTTCCCGGTGAACCCGTCGGGCGGCGTGCTCTCCTCGCAACCCGATCGGGGCGTCGGGCATGCTGCGCTTCGGCGGAGGCGGCGCTGCAGGTGCGGGCAAGGCCGGGGAGCACCAGATCGAGGGCGCCCAGATCTCGCTCGGGCAGGCCTACGGGGGCAACGCCCAGTACTTCTCGATGGCGGTCTTCACCGACACCCTCGATCGGCTGTGACCGTTCCGGCGACGGCATCGGAGGCGCTGGAGGGGTTCGACCTCTCCGGCGCGACCGCGCTCGTCACCGGAGCGTCGACAGGGCTCGGGTGGGAGACCGCCCGGGCCCTCGCCGCAGCGGGGGCGCGGGTGATCGTCACCGCCCGGGACGAGGCGAAGGTGGCGGCGACGATCGCCACCCTGGCCGAGGCGGTGCCGTCCGCTGCGATCGAGGGTGGCGTACTCGAGCTCGGTTCGTTGGACTCGGTCCGCCGATTCGCCGACTGGGTGATCTCACGCACCGACGCGCTCCAGTTGCAGGTCAACAACGCCGGGATCATGGCGGTGCCGTACTCGCTGAGCACGGACGGATTCGAGTCACAGTTCGCGACCAACCACCTCGGGCATTTCCTGCTCACCGGTCGGCTGGTCGGGCTGCTCCGCGCCGGCGCTCCCTCGCGGGTCGTCAACCTCTCCTCCGGCGGTCATGCCACCGGCGGGATACGTCTCGAGGACCCGAACTTCCTCACCGGCGACTACGAGCCGTGGGTCGCCTACGGGCAGTCGAAGACGGCGAACATCCTGTTCTCCGCCGAGCTCGACCGGCGTCTCGCGCCGCAGGTGCACAGCTACTCGGTCCATCCCGGCCGGGTCGGCACCGAGCTCGGTCGTTACCTCACCCGCGAGACGGTCGGCGCGTTGCTGCAGCGAGCCGGCGGAGGCGGGGGTCTGCCGCCGGTGAAATCGGTGCCGGAGGGCGCGGCGACCAGCGCCTGGGCCTGCGTCGCGCCGGAACTCGTCGATCACGGCGGCGCCTATCTCGCCGACTGTGCGCTGGCCACGGCGGCCGCTCATGCGCTCGACGCCGACGTCGCCCGCCGGCTGTGGGAGTTGTCCGAACAGCTCGTCGGTGAGCCGTTCCCGACGAGCTGATCGAGCGCGCCCGACGGTCGAGGTCGGCTCAGCCGTTCGAAGCCGGCCGGTCGGTCGGTCGCTGCTCGGCCTGGCGCCGGGCGGCAGAAGGAGGGAAGGCGCGAAAGCAGGTCTCGAGCCGTTCGAGTTGCTCGGCGAGCGCGTCGAGGTCGCCGTCGGGCCAGTCGACGAACGTCTCGGCGATGATCTCGTCGGTCGCAGCCCGGTACCGCTCGAACGCAGCCTGACCGAGCTCGGTGGCGGCGACGATCGCCGCCCGGCCGTCGCCTGGGTCGGCGGTCCGCTCGACGTAGCCGGCTGCCTCGAGCACCCGCACCTCTCTGCTGACCAGCGGCGCCTCGAGGTGGGTCGCCAGGGCGAGGGCGGAGAGGCGCACGGGGCCGGAGATGCGCAGCGCAGCGAGGATCGCCATCGCCGGGCGGGAGAGGTCCACCCCGGAGCGCTCGGAGCGGTTGCGGGCCGCGCTCCGGCCGAAACTGATCCGGGCGATCCCGGTCACCGAGCGTTCGATCCGCCGCAGATCGTCCCGCCGGGTCATCGCCGCGAACCTACCAGTCGGTGGTCGACCGACCCCACAGCGCTCGATTCGCTCAGGAAGCGAGCGCGCCGCGTGTCGGCATAAGACGATCTGGACTTGGTCGACCACTTTCCGTGATGCCCCACAGCATCATGTGATCGGGTTCGCACCCTCTGAGCTGGGAGCATGTGTAAGTTCAGTCCATCCCTGCACATTGCGAGCGGCGCACGTGTCCACGGTGAGTCACCGGCTCTCGCGGAAGCGCCACGCCTGAAAGGCACGACACCATGACTGTTCAACTGTCCGTAGTAGTCACCGGGTGCGAGACCGCCGAGGTCTACGTGACCGTCGCCAACTTCGTCGATTTCGTCAAGATCGACATTCGCGACGGCGATGGCAACCTGCTCACCAGCCGCGGCTACGACACCCCGGCCGTGCCCTTCGGCTTCGATCCGCCGAACTTCAACCTCCGAGAGATGTTCCCCGGCCAGCTCGACTTCGACGGCCTGCCGTTCGGGACGATCGTGGTCGAGGTGACCGAGACCAACAACGGCGGCGTGGTCAGCGGTCCCGAGCTCGAGGGCCACTCGGCGTCGACCACGCTCGAGGCCTGTCCGGTCGAGACGACCGTGGCGACCACGATCGCCCAGCCGACCACTACCGCTGTTGTGCCGACATCGGCGACCGCCGCGCCGACGACGGTCAGCTCGACCCAGCCGACCGCCAGCATCGCCGCCACGACGACGGTCGCGGTCAACCTGCCGACGACACCGATGCCGAGCACCGCAGCCGCTCCCACCACCGCAGCCGTTGCGGCCCAGACCACCGCCGCTGCCTCCGCCAACACCCTCCCGGTGACCGGGGTCGACAATGCCCCGCTCGTCGGCGCCGGCCTCGGCTTCCTCGTCGTCGGGATCGTGGCGGTGTTCGCCGCCCGCCGACGTCACCCGGCGGCCGCCAAGCAGAGCTGAGCGGCGCTCGCGTCGCTGCGGGGATCGCCTCGGCACCGCACCGGGGCCAACGATGCCCGCCCACCCGTCGATCGGGTGGGCGGGCATCGCCGCGTCCCGGCTCCGGTCGGTCACAATCCGCGCTTGCGCGCCTCGCGCTGAGCGAGCACGACCGTGCCGCGCAGCTCCTCGGCTGCCGGATCGCTGGCCAACCAGCGGATCACCCGACCGATGACCTCCGGTCCCGCCGGCTGGAAGTACTGCTCGTACTGCGCTGCTGCGCCTCGGGCGCGCATCGCCTCGGTGATCACGAACCCGGGATCGATCGAGAACAGGCGCAGCCCGGCCTGCTGGTACTCGACGTGGAGCAGTGGGGTGACCCGCCCGAACGCCGCCTTCGACATCGCATAGGCGAGGCCCCAACCACCCTCGCCGGCGGGTGCCGGCGGATCGGTGTAGGCCGTCGCCGAGATCATGTTGACGATCGTTCCTCCGCCCGATTCGAGCAGCGCCGGCAGGGCGGCGCGGATCAGCGCCAGCTGGGCGAGGACATTGCCCTCGAGGACGATCTTGAGCGTCTCCTCGGCGAGTACGTCGAACCGGTCGTTGGTCCCTGACCCCTGATAGACCGCGTTGTTGACGAGCACGTCGAGCCGACCGAAGCGGTCGAGCACGGTCGGCACGAGCGAGTCGACCGAGCTCCGGTCGAGCAGGTCGAGGAGCACCGGGAAGGGGTCCACACCGGCGGCCTCGATCGCCGAGGCAGTGGTGTCGAGACCGCCGGGGACGACGGTCGCGCCGTCGTCCAACCGGCCCTCGCCGTCGTGCATCGTGCGGGCGGCGACGGCGACGTCGAAGCCGGCCTGGGCCAGTTCGATCGCCGTTGCCCGACCGATCCCCCTGCTCGCGCCGGTCACCAGCGCCACTGGACGGGACACGGTCAGCTCCGGTGGAACGCGGGGCTGGTGGCGTCGGCCGGGACTGCGTCGAGCGGCGGAGCGATCTCGTCGACCGTCGGACCGAACTGGTCGGCGAGCGGCGCCAACGGCGCCAGGTCGAACCCGTAGACGGCAGCGGCATTCTCCGACAGCACCTTGCGCAGGTTGGCCGCTTCCCACCCGGCGAACGAACGGCGGAGTGACTCCTTCGAGTACGGCGACGTCGCCTCGTGGTGCGGGTAGTCGCTGCCCCACATGATCTTGTCGATGCCCGATCGCGTCGCAGGTGAGCAGCGTCGGACGGGGGCCGGGAAGCTCGCGCCGATCCAGCAGTTGCGTGCGAAGTAGTCGCTCGGCGCTGCGGCGTGGCGCCCTCGGCGCACGCCGAGCTCGCCGATGCGCCCGGCGACCATCTGGGCGTGGAGCCCGTCCATGCGGCGCCAGCGCGTCGGGCATCCACGCCGGAGCCCTGCTCGGTCAGGACCAGCTTGAGGCCGGGGAACCGCTCGAACACGCCCGGACATGATCAGGTGCCACAGCGCCCGGTTGGCGAAGAAGCCCGTCTCCATGCACGAACATCGCCGTCGACCACGGGTGTCGGCCGTAGTTGGGGATGCCGCTGCCCCCGAGTGGTGCGTGACCGGCATGCTCGAGCTCCTGGCACACCGCCCACAGCGGGTCGTAGATCGGGGTGAACAGCGGCTCGATCCAGGGGGTGTCGGGCGAGACGCCGGGCAGCAGGATGCCCGCGGATGCCCGTGCTCCTTGCACCAGTGGACGTCCTTGATCGCCTCGTCGACGTCGTTGAGGAAGATCTGCGCCTGGCCGTAGCGGCGGGTCGGGGCGACGGCGACGAAGTCGGCGAGCCACCGGTTGTGCGCCCGGATGCCGGCGAGGCGCCGCGGCGAAGTCCTCGTCGGTCGGGCGCCGGAGCGATCACCACGCCGGTGGGGAAGAACGGCGGCACCGTGTTCGGGAACACGACCTCGGCGCACGATGCCGTCGGCGTCGAGGTCGCGCGATGCGACGGTCGTCGTCCCAGTTGCGGCGACCGACCGTCGTCCTGCAGGTCGCGGAACGGGTTCTTGTACTTGCCCCGCCAGGCGTCGAACTCGTCCCGGTACGCCGGGTCGAGGTACTCGCGGTACTGCTGCGTGGTTGCCGCCGGCGTGGCAGTCGGACGAGATGATCGTGTAGTGCTCGCTCAAGGGGCCGGCCTCCGGTTCGATCGGGCGGATCGCGCCCGCCGACAACGGTACTTGACCGAGTTCAGTTCCTGCGCCTCAGACGAGCACGAAACTGGAACCGCGTTTCAGCGCAGGCGAGCCCGGATCCGCTGCCCGCTGGAGAAGACTTCCTGGCCTTGGCGGATGGTCGCGGCGCTCGTCCCGGCGGCGAGGATCGACGGAGCGAGCGAGAGCGCCTGCTCGCGCGCCAGGTCGTTGCCGGCCCAGATCGCCCGCAGCGTCGCCTGCACGGCCAGCGGCGGCTGCGAGGCGATCGACTCGGCCACCCACATCGACGCGCCGGCGAGTTCGTCGGGGGCGACGACCTCACTGACCAATCCGATCCGCAGCGCGGTGGCGGCGGAGATCCGTTCGTGGGCGCCGAGCAACGACATCCGCAGGACGTCGCCGAGCGACATCCGCTGGAGCATCTTGATCGGCTCGTAGACCGCCGCCATCCCGTAGGTCACGTGCGGGTCGAAGAAGGTCGCGGTCTCGCTGGCGACGATCACGTCGACCTCGGACAGGAGGTAGAACGCTCCGCCGCAGGCCATCCCGTTGACCGCAGCGACGACCGGCTTCCACAGCCCGCACGCCTTCGGGCCGAGATCGTTGCCGGGATCGTCGTACATGAAACCGTTCGACGTCCCGAACACCCGGTGGGCGCTGTCGCCGTCGGCCTCCGCCGCGGTCATCGGTTGCTCCCGGTCGATCCCGACGCAGAAGGCACGATCACCACGGGCGTCGAGCAGGACCACCCGGGCGTCGTCGTCGCTGCGCAGCTCCGTCCACACCGAACGCAGCTCGCGCTGCATCGTCGCGTTGAATGCGTTGAGCACATCCGGACGGTCGAGCGTCACCCGCACGACATGCCCGATCCGCTCGACGGCGATCGTCTCGTAGTCGCTCATGGTCCGCTGGGCCACCTTTCCCGGTCGAGCTCGGCGCGTCGAGGCGCCGGGCGTCGGATCGGTCGCGGATCGTAGCGAGCCGCTCTGCGGGGGCACCGCTCGGCCGATCGGTGGCGTGTCCGGGGAGACCTTCAAGACGACTGACCCGCGAGCACTCTGCGCGCGGAGTCCCAGATGGGCCGATCGGACTGCGCGTTGAGAATCGGGGCTGCTGGGTATCGTTCGCCCACGACCTTGCACGATCCGTGAGCTTTCCGATCACCGTCGGTAGTCGCCGCGAGCCGGCAAGCGCCCGTCACAGCAGAAAGGCGGCCTCCCGAGTGACCGTTCAATTGAGCATCTCCACCACGTGCGACACGGCCCACATCGACGTCAGCGTCGCCAACTTCGTCGACCTGGTCGTCGTCGAGATCACCGACGGGGCCGGGAACGTGACCGTCAAGACCTTCGACACCGTTCCCGCAGCCCCGGGGCAGCTCCCGTTGCGCTACGACATCGACCAGATGTTCCCGGGAGAGCTCGACCTGGTCGGTCTCCCACCTGGGACGCTGAGCGTGGCGGTGACCGAGACCACCGAGGGCGGGATCGTTTCCGGTCCCGACTCGGACTCCTCGCACCGCGCTTCGGCGACGGTCGGTGGCTCGTGCAGTTCGACGTCGGTGCCGACGAGCGACACCGCCGCGCCGACGACCTCGACCGTCGGGGCGACGAGCTCCACCGCAGGTTCGGCAACGACGATCGCAGTGACCACGACCGCCGGCGCCGGCCCGGCAACGACGATCGCGGTGACGACGACCTCTGCCGGGGCAGGTTCGGTGACGACGATCGCGGCCGCCCCGCCGACGGCCTCAGCAGCCTCGACCACCGCTGCGGCGAGCGGGAACACCCTTCCGGCGACCGGGTCGGACAGCGCCCCGCTGGTCGGTGCCGGCTTCGGCTTCCTGATCGCCGGCTGCCTCGCCGTCGCTGCTGCCCGCCGGCGATCGGCTCACGCCGGCCGCTGATCGACCTCGGGCGGCCCGGCGAACGGCGGCTTGGCCGCCGACCTCCCCCCGGTGGTAGGACACGACGGTGATCGTTGCCTCCTCCGACGGCGTCGAGATTGCCGTCCATCACCTCGGCGGCGACGGCCCGCCGCTGCTGATCTCCCACGCCACGGGCTTCCACGGCCGCGCCTACGCGCCGCTCGCTGCGGTGCTCTCCGCCCGGTTCGAGGTGTTCGCGATCGACTATCGCGGCCACGGTGCATCGGGGCTGCCGGGCGGGGACCGCTTCGACTGGGCGGGAATGGTCGACGACCTGTTGGCTGTCGCCGACGCCCTCGGGCGCGGTCCGCTCCGGTTGGTCGGCCACTCGATGGGTGGGGCGGTGGCGCTCGCCGCCGAGCTCCGCCGGCCGGGCACGGTCACCGCCGCCCACCTGTTCGAGCCGATCATCGTCCCGCCGCTCGCCGGTGCCGAAGGCGCGTCGAACAGCAATGCGATGGCGGCGACGGCCCGACGGCGCAACGAGGTGTTCGCGTCCCGTGCGGCAGCACTGTGGAGGTACGCCTCGCGACCGCCGCTCGGCGAACTCCGTGCCGACTCGCTCCACGCCTACGTCGAGCACGGCTTCGTCGACCTCGACGACGGCACTGTCCGGCTCGCCTGCCGCGCTGCCAGCGAAGCGGCGACGTTCGAGGGCGCCGGGGTGATCTCGATCGACGACCTGCCAGGCCTCGGACTGCCGGTGACGGTTGCCGTCGGTCGCGCCGTCGGAGCCCCCGACCCGTCGAGCTTCGCTCCGCCGATCGCCGAGGCACTGCCTCGCGGCACCCTCGTCCGCTACCCGTTGCTCGGCCACTTCGGGCCGCTGCAGGACCCGGAGACGATCGCCGCGGCGATCATCGACTCGTTCGACTGAGCTGCTCGACGACCTCGGCGAGCAAGGTGCCGGCCTCGGCCAGCTCTGCGTCGGGAAGCGTCGAGTAGGACAATCGGATGCTGCGCGGGAACGCCCCGCGGATGCTGAAGTCGTTGCCGGCGACGACGATCAGGCCGCGGCGGCGGGCTTCGTCGACGAGCTCCCCGGCATCCGCCTCCGGATCGGTGAGGGTCGCCCAGGTGAACATCCCGCCCTCGGGGACGACGACGTCGAGCAGGCCGGAGACCGCCTCGAGTCTGCCGAGCAGGACCCCGGCGCGACGGGCGTAGATCCCCCGCAAGGTGTCGACGTGCGCATCGAGCCAGACCGGGTCGTCGAGCAGGCGGGTCACCAACCGCTGGGCGAACGAGGGCGGCGCGAGATCCGCCGCCTGCTTGGCGAGGATCAGCGGCCGGCGGAGCTCGGGCGGGGCGACGAGGTAGCCGAGCCGGAGCCCGGGGGCGACGATCTTGGAGAACCCCCCGAGATGGATCACCCGCTCGCCGAGCGCAGCGAGCGGGGTACAGCGATCGCCGGCGAAGCGCAGCCGGCCGTACTGATCGTCTTCGACGATCACGAATCCATACCGGTCGGCGAGCTCGACCAGTTGCCGCCGGCGTTCCTCGGCGAGGGTCCGCCCACTTGGATTGGAGAAGTTGACGACGAGCGAGACCAGCTTCGGGCGGAGCCCGACGGCGCACTGCTCGGCGAGCTGGTCGACGAGCAAGCCTCGATCGTCGACACCGATCTCCACGACCTCGGCGCCGGTCGGAACGATCGCCCGCAGCGCGCCGACATAGGTCGGCGACTCGACCACCGCGACGTCGCCGGGGTCGAGCAGCACCCGGGCGACGAGGTCGATTCCCTGCTGCGAGCCGCTCAGCACGACGACGTCCGACGCCTCGACGGGTCGGTGCCAGTCGCCGCCGAGCCGTTCGGCGATCGCTCGCCGGAGCCGCAGGTCGCCCTCGGCCGAGGTGTACTGCATGCTCGCCAGATCGCGGCCGCCGAACAACTCGGCAGCGATCTCGGCGACCCGCTCGAACGGGAACGCCTCTGCCGGCGGCAGGCCACCGGCGAGCGACAGCCGCGGCAGTTCACCTGCTGCATGCAGCTCACGCAACGCCGACGGCCGGAGCAGCCGGGCATAGCTCGACACCGGGTACGACTCGGCTGTGCTCACAGTTCCTCCCGTGCGGTCCGTTCTCGCTCTAGCAACTAAGATTGTAATGTTGATGAGAACAGCGC
This sequence comes from uncultured Actinomycetes bacterium, assembly GCA_963754705.1. Lineage (GTDB taxonomy): Bacteria > Actinomycetota > Acidimicrobiia > Acidimicrobiales > Ilumatobacteraceae > JAWKHV01. The sequence continues at coordinate 275,179 of CAVWGZ010000006.1, forward strand.
TGCGGGGCCTGCGCGCTGAGGGCAGTTGCGCCCGTTACGAAGGGGAGCACGTCAGATGAACGAATCACGCCCGGACGAGACCACCGGCTCGCGGCTCGACCGCCGCACACTGCTGCAGTACGGCCTCGGCCTGCTCGCCGGTGTGCCGGTGATCAGCGCGCTCGCCGCCTGCGGTGGCGATGACGGCACGGCATCGCCGACGACCGCGGCCGCCGGTGGCGAGACCACCACCACCGCCGCCGGGGCAACGCCGACGACCGCTGCCGGGGGCGCAGCGGCGACCGACGCAGCGACGACCACCGTCGCCGCCGAGACGACGACGACCGCTGCGCCGGTGGCCAGCGACCCGACCGGGATCCTCCGCTTCGGGGCGATGCGCGGCACCAGCTACGACCCCCACAGGATCGGTACCCAGACCGAGTATCCGCAGCTGAACGTGATCTACGACACGATCGTGTCGATCGATCGGACGACCAACGAGGTCATCCCCCGACTGGCCGAGTCGTGGGAGGTGCAGGACGATCGGGTCCGGTTCACGCTGCGCTCCGGCCTGCTGTTCCAGGACGGCACGCCGCTCGACGCGAGCGCGGTGAAGTTCTCGATCGATCGGGCGATGTCCGGTGCCGAGTCGAACATCACGACCCGCCTGCCGATGGTCGCCTCGGTCGAGGTCGTCGACGAGGTCACCGTCGACCTGGTCCTCGCCGAGCCGCAGCCGCTGCCGTTGCTGATCCAGATGTCCGATCGGCCGGGGATGATCGTCTCCCCGACTGCGGTCCAGGCGGCCGGGACCTCCGAGGCGTTCAGCGCCGCCCCGATCGGCGCCGGGATGTACAAGGTCGAGGGCCAGTGGTTTCCCGCGAGTCGATGTCGACCCGGGCGTGGGACGGCTACTGGGACAAGGACTCGGCCAAGCTCGGCGGGATCGACTTCACCGAGGTGGCGATGGCCGCCCAGCTCTCGGCGCTGCGCGCCGGCGAAGTCGACATGGGCAGCTACCAAGGCGCCGACGCGCAGACGATCGAGAACGACGATGCGCTCCGGCTGACCGTCGGGCTCGCCGCACTGGTCAAGTCATTGATCATCAACATCACCAAGCCGCCGTTCGACAATCTGCTCGTCCGCCAGGCGATCTCCCACGCGATCAACCGCGAGGCGGCGGTGCAGGCGTTGACGCTCGGCTACGGCAAGCCGGCGTGGCAGATGTTCGCCGAGAACTCCCCTGCGTACGACCCCGACCTGAACAACTTCTACGCCTACGACCCGGACAAGGCCCGCGCCCTGCTCGAGGAGGCCGGCTTCCCCGACGGGGTCAGCTTCGACTCGATCATCGGCTCGACCGCCGCCCCGTACGTCGCCTTCGGCCAGTTCCTCCAGGCCAACCTGAAGGAATCGGGGATCACGATGAACCTCGAGTTGGTCGACACCTCGACCGTCGTCTCCCGCCTGTACGCCGAGGGCACCACCCCGTCGGCGCCGATCGCCACCAGCGGCTCCTCGGCGGACAACACGATCCGGTTGTCGCTGCTCGACGACGGCATCCTCAACGCCGGCCGGATCGCCGTACCCGGCGTGCGTGAGCTGCTCGATCAGGCGGCGCAGGCAGCGTCCCAGGACGAGGCGAGCGAGTACTACCGCCAGATCTCGCGGATCCAGGTCGAGGGCCTGTACGCGATGATCCCGGTGTTCAACGAGCCGGCCCTGCTCGGCTACGCCGACTACGTCGGCGGCGTCACCCTCGGCTTCGAGGACACCAACAACAGCCCTGAAGTGTTCCGCGGGATCTACATCTCCGAGGGCAAGGAACCAGCCAGCTGAGCCGATGGCAGACCTGAGCGACAAGGTCGCACTCGTCACCGGTGCCGGACGCGGCATCGGCGCCGCGATCGCCCGTGCCTTCGTCGCCGAAGGCGCGGCGGTCGTCCTCGCCGATGTCGATGACGTCCGCGCCGAGGGCCTGGCCGGCGAGTTGGGCGCGACAGCGCTCCACCTCGACGTCGGCGCGCCCGATGACTGGGAACGGGCGGTGGCTGCGACCCTCGAACGCCACGGTCGGCTGCAGGTGTTGGTCAACAACGCCGGCCTGGTCCATCACGCCTCACTCGAGCAGACCTCGCTCGAGGACTGGGAGCGACTGGTGCGGGTCAATCAGACCGGCACGTTCCTCGGGATGACGCGCCGTCGCCGCTGCGATGCGTGCCGCCGGCGGCGGCTCGATCGTCAACGTCTCATCGGTGCGCGGCTTGTCCGGGGCGGACGGCCTGCTCGCCTATGCAGCAACGAAGTTCGCCGTGCGCGGGATGACCAAGGTCGCTGCGCTCGAGCTCGGGGTGGACCGGATCCGGGTCAACTCGATCCATCCGGGAGCCGTCGCCACTCAGGGGGTGCTCGGTCCCCTCGCCGACGATCCCGATGCGCTCGACCGGCGCTTCGCCGGCCAGCCGATCGGGCGGATCGGTCGTCCGGCGGAGATCGCCGAACTCGCCGTGTTCCTCGCCTCCGACCGGTCGAGCTACTGCACCGGCGCCGAATTCGTCGCCGACGGCGGCGCCACCGCCGGGGTCCGCCGATGACCGCCAGTGACGAGTGGTCTGCCCGGGCGGCGATCACCGACGTGCTCGCCCGCTATGCCCGAGGGCTCGACACGCGCGACTTCGACGCGGTCGGCGCCTGCTTCGCCCCCGAGGCGCAGGCGACGTTCAGCGGTGTCCGCCTCCCGCCCGGTCGGGCGGCGATCATCGCCCATCTCCACGGGCTGCTGACGCTGCGGGCGACCACCCACCTGTTCGGACTGCCCGTGATCGAACTGGGCGCAGACGGAGCCACGGCGACGGCCGAGACGCCGGCGATCGCTGTCCTCGTCGGCTCCGGCGACGACGGTGAGGAACTCGTGCGGACTCGCGGCTTGCGCTACGACGATCGGTTCGTCCGCCACGCGGGTGGCTGGTGGATCACCGATCGGGTTCACCGCGCGGTGTGGATGGTGAGCTCGAACAGTGCCCCGCTGCCGTCCATCGACTAAAACTACTATCTTTATGAGTACAGGGAACGAGGGGGTGGACGGATGATTCGTGTCGTCGGCCGACGGGTGCTTGCCGTCGTTCCGCTGTTGTTGCTGATCAGTCTCGGCACGTTCCTCCTCGCCCAGCTGCTCGCCGGCGATCCGGCGCGGGCGATCGCCGGAGACTCGGCGACCGAGGAGCAGATCGCCCAGGTGCGCGACGAGCTCCACCTCGATGACCCGGCCCCGGTCCGTTACGTCCGCTGGCTCGGCGACGTCGTCCAGGGCGACCTCGGCGAGTCCGTCGCCACCGGTCGGTCGGTGTCGAGTGAGATCGGCCGGCGATTCCCGGTGACGGCCTCGCTGGCGGTCTCCTCGCTGGTGCTCATGTTCGCCGTCGGGATCCCGCTCGGGATCGCCCAGGGGATGCGGCCCGGCAGCCGGCTCGACCGGTTCCTGCTGTGGTTCGTCTCGCTCGGGTTGGCCACCCCCAACTTCCTGCTGGCGACCCTTGGGGTCTACCTGTTCTCGGTGCGGTGGCGGTTACTGCCGTCGCTGCGCTACGTCTCGGTCTTCGACGACCCCGTCGATTTCCTCCAGCACATGATCCTGCCGGCGACATCGCTCGCCCTCGTCGGCGCCTGCGAGATGGCCCGCCAGCTGCGATCGGCGCTGATCGACGTCGCCGGCGCCGACTACATCCGGGCTGCACGCGCTCGCGGCCTCGGTCCGACCAGGGTGGTCGTCAAGCATGCGCTGAAGAACGCCGGGATGCCGGCGCTGACGATCGTCGGCGTGCGGATCGGTTCCTTGCTCGCCGGATCGGTGATCATCGAGCAGATCTTCCAACTTCCCGGGCTCGGCAGCTACACGCTGCAGGCGATCCAGAACAAGGACTTCATCGTCGTCCAAGGTGTCGTGCTGGCAACGGCGACGATCGTCGTCGCCGCCAATCTCGCCGTCGATCTGGCCTACGCCTGGCTCAACCCGAAGGTGCGTGTCGGATGACCGCCTCGACCGTCGAACCGCTCACCTCGGCCACGTCGCCGCGACCGACACCACTGTGGCGCTCCACCTGGCGCGGCTTCCGGCGCAAGCCGATGGCGATGCTCGGCGTGGTCGTGATCGTCGTCGTCGGCACGCTCGGGCTGCTCGCCCCGGTCATCGCCCCGTACCGGATCGACCAGATGGGTTCGGTGTTCCTCGGTTCGTTCTCGATGGAGCACACCTTCGGTACCGACGCCACCGGATTCGACACCTACACCCGGTTGCTGTTCGGGATCCGCACCTCGTTGTTCGCCTGCATGTTCGCCGTCAGCCTGGCGCTCGTCGGTGGGGTGCTGATCGGAGTGATCTCCGGTTACATCGGCGGGAAGCTCGACACGATGCTGATGCGCACGACCGACGCGGTGATGGCCCTGCCCGGCCTGTTGATGGCGATGGCAGTGGTCGGCATCCGCGGTACCGGCGTGTTCAACGCGATGCTCGGCCTGTCGATCGCCTTCATGCCCGGCTTCGCCAGACTGACCCGTGGCCAGGTACTGGCGGTCAAGGAGGAGTCCTTCGTCGAGGCAGCGCAGGTGATCGGCGCCGGCCGGGGATGGATCGTCCGCAAACACGTGCTGCCGAACATCGCCTCGCCGCTGATCGTCCAGGCGCTGATGAGCATGGGCTTCGCCCTCCTCGCCGAGGGCGCGCTGGCCTACATCGGGCTCAGCGTGCAGCCTCCCGATGCCAGCCTCGGCAGCCTGCTCCAACAGGGCTTCACCTTGATCAACGCCACTCCTCGGCTGATCCTCGTCCCGGGGATCACGATCGTGCTCCTCTCGGCCTCGTTCAACGCCGTCGCCGACGGCATCCGCGACTCGCTCGGCGAGCGTGACACCGGACCGGCCGCCCCGGAGGTGCGGGTATGAGCGGTCCGGCGATCGACCACCTCGCCACTGCCGGCGCGACCACCGCCGACGGTGCGCCGTTGCTCGCCGTCGAGAACCTGTCGATCGACGTCCGGCGTCGCCACGGGGACACCCGGCTGGTCGAGGGTGCGTCGTTCACGATCGACCGCGGTGCGACCCTCGGGGTGGTCGGCGAGAGCGGTTCGGGCAAGAGCATCACGGCGATGTCCTTGCTCCGGCTGCTCCCCGGCGCGCTGCGGATCGCCACCGGCTCGGTCCGCTTCGACGGCGTCGAGCTGACGACGGTCGAGGATCGAGCGTTGCGCCGGATCCGCGGCTCGGAGATCGGGGTCATCTTCCAGGATCCGCACAACAGCCTCAACCCGGCGTACACCGTCGGCAACCAACTGGTCGAAACGATCCGCGCCCACCTCGGCGGGTCGCGCCAGGCGGCGACGACGCAGGCGATCGCCCTGCTCGACCGGGTCGGGATCCACCGCGCCGCGTCCCGGATGCGGGACTACCCGCATCAGCTCTCCGGCGGGATGGCCCAGCGGGTGATGATCGCGATGGCGATCTCCTGCGCCCCCAAATTGCTGATCGCCGATGAGCCGACGACCGCGCTCGACGTCACCGTCCAGGCGCAGATCCTGGCCCTGCTGCGCGACCTCCAAGCCGACACGCAGATGGGCCTGCTGGTGATCTCCCACGACTTCTCCGTGATCGCCGAGATGGCCGACCGGGTGGCGGTGATGTACGCCGGGCAGATCGTCGAGCAGGGCAGCGCGATCGCCACCCTCAGCGAGCCGACCCACCCGTACACGGCAGCCCTGCTCGCCGCCCAGCCGGCGGCGACGCCGAAGCAGGAGCCGCTGGCCTCGATCCTCGGCAACGTCCCGGCCGCCGGTGAGCAACCGAGCGGATGCCGGTTCCATCCTCGCTGCACCCACGCGACCGAGATCTGCACGAGCGTCGTGCCCGAGCTGGCGCCCTCCGTCCGCCACCCGGCGAGCATCGTCCGCTGCCTGCGCGAGGACGAACTGCTCCTTCCCGGTGTCGCCGCAGTGCGCGACAAGCTCGTCGCCGAGATCGACACACCCGTGCTCGCCGAGCGGGAACAGACCCCGACCTTGCTCGAGGTCCGTGGCCTCGGCAAGCAGTACACGCTGCGCACCGGTCGCCTCGGCCGCTCCTCGATCCTCCAGGCGGTCGACGACGTCTCGTTCGACCTCGCCGTCGGTGAGACGCTCGGGCTGGTCGGCGAGAGCGGCGCCGGCAAGTCGACCGTCGGTCGGATGGTCCTCGGGTTGACCCCGGCGACGAGCGGTACCGTCCGCTTCGAAGGGACAGAACTGCGCGGCACGAACCATTCGGCGCGCCGCGATGTCCAGGTCGTGTTCCAGAACCCGTACGCCTCGCTCGACCCGCTGATGACGATCGGCGACTCGATCGCCGAGCCGCTGGCGGTCCACCGCGTCGGAGACGAACGCGCCCGCAGGGCTCGCGTCGCCGAGCTGCTCGAAGCTGTCGGCCTCGATCCCGGGTTCGCCGTCCGCCGCCCGAGCGAGCTGTCCGGCGGGCAACGCCAACGGGTGGCGATCGCCCGCGGGCTGGCGCTCAACCCGAAGCTGATCGTCTGCGACGAGCCGGTCAGCGCACTGGACGTGTCGACCCAGGCGCAGGTGATCAACCTCCTGCTCGAACTGCAGGATCGGCTCGGCCTCTCCTACCTGTTCGTCGGTCACGACCTGTCGGTCGTCCACCGTCTCAGCGACCGGATCGCGGTGATGTATCGCGGCCGGATCGTCGAGCTCGGGCCGGCGGACGAGATCTACCACCGTCCCCGCCACCCCTACAGCCAGGCCCTGCTCGCTGCCGTGCTGTCGATCGACCCAGCGGCGCGCAAACTCGGCACCCTCCCCGACGAGCCGTCCGGCGAGCCACCGGCGGGCGGCTGCCCGTACGCCCATCGCTGTCCGATCGCGATGGATGTCTGCAGCACCACCGAACCGCCGGTGGTCAACTCACCATCGACCGCCGGCGTCGACGTCCGCTGCCACGCGATCAGCTGACCGCCGGACGACACTCTCCAAGGTCGATGGATCATCGACGGAGCACGGGGGTATGGGCTCGTCATGATCACACTCGGCATCGTCTTACTGGTCCTCGGGTTCCTGCTCAGCGTCCCGATCCTCTGGTCGCTGGGGATCCTCCTCGTCGTCATCGGCGCGGTGCTCTACGTGCTCGGCTCGGTCGGCCACGCGGTCGGCGGGCGAAATCACTACTGGTGACCGAACACCCCCGTTCCCAGCCGGTCGAGCGTGGGCCTCGCCGCACCTGCGGTGACGCCGACGCTCGCACCGGCGGGTGGGGTTCGACCCGATATCTCGGACTGGTCGCTCGTCGTCGGCGCTCACCGAGGTGACGTGCCCGAAGCGGTCAGCCTCCTGCGGAGCCCTGGCCACGGAGTAGGTCGTAGCGGCCCCGCACCCTCCGGCGCTGGAGGTGACCGAGGGCCAGGCGCTCCAGGTCGTCGAGGCTGACGCCCGGACCGTTCGCCGAGCCGACGTTCCCCATCGCCATTCCGACGCCGACGTCGCACCTGACGCGCACCGGAACGCCGATCTCGGGAACATGCAGTTCAGCACCGACGCGGAGCTCGACCCGGGTGCCGAAGGCCTCGATCGCGAACGGGTCGGTGACGTCCTCGACGAGTAGGGCGAACTCGCTCGTGCCGACCCGCGCCACCAGGTCGCCTGGCCGGGACAGACTGCTGATGCGGACCGCGAGAGCGGCGAGGGCCGCCGCCCGACCGCCGTCACCGAGCAGGTCGTGAACCTCGTCGAGGCCGTCGATGCGGATCAGCAACAGCGCGCAGGAACTCGACCTGCTGTCGCCGAGCCACTGCTGCAGCGCCGCCCGTGTCGGCAGCCCGGTCGAGGGGTCGGTGGCGATCGAGGCGACGAGCGTGCTCCAGCGCTGCCGGTAGAAGATCGCATCCAACCGGTCGGCGCTGCGGTCGACGATCGAGCCGACGACAGCAGCGCCGTTGTCGAGCATGCTGTAGCTCGACCCAGCGTCGTCGAACAGGCACAGCACGGCGTGAGGTCGGGCCTGGCCGGTCGATGTCACCGCAGCAACGGTCGTCCGCATCGGCAGTCCTCGGCCGAGTTCGGCCGGCAGCAGCTCGGCGGTGACCGCTTCGACCACTCCTCCGGATCCGCTGGTCGCTCTCGGGAGCACTGCTCCGACGAGCTCCGCCGAAGCCGGCGCCCAGCTCGCCCCCTCCTGCGCCGACCATCGCCCGAGACGCGGCTCGTCACCCAGATCGAGGACCCAGGCAACGTCGGCGCCGACCGCCTTCGAGGCCTCGGAAGTCATCGATTCGAGGACGGCGGCTCGCGACGGATGGACGTCGGCGGACGGTGGTTCGTTGATCAGCGCATCGAGAACGGCGGCCTGCTGGGCCGACCGGCGCCGGGCTCGCACTCCGATTCCTGCTGCCGCCGCTGCAGGGAGCATCAGCCAGACATCGGCGGTGCGCTGAGCGGCGACGACGGCCAAGGCGAAGCCGAGCGAGGCGCTGAGGGCGGAAACGAGGATCGACCCGCCGGCAGCGGTGACGAGCGTCCGACGGATCGCAGTGCCGTCGGCGAGAAGCAGCGCGATCGCGATCAGGACCATCGTCAACACTCCGACGACCGCAGTCGTCGCCAGCACGCCGAGCGCTCCACCGATGCCCTCGCTGAGGCCGAGCCAGGTGGTGGCGAGGACCAAGATGCTCGCCGACAGCACGTACTGGCCGAGGTTGAAGGCGATCTTCAGCGGGGCGAGATGGTGGACGAAGATCATCACCAACGCCGGGCCGACGAGCACACCGATCAGCAGATCGAGCGGGTTGGCGCGGAGCGCGCCGAGGACCAGCACGGTTTCGCCGAGGGTGAAGGAGAACGCGCTCCGTCCGAGGCGGAGGTGGACGACACCCAGCTCGGTGAGGATCAGCCCGACGCTCAGCACCGCCCAGTCGAGTGAGCTCTCACGTCCTGGGGCGGCGACGAGGGCGACCATCGCGGCGGCCACGCCGGCAGCGCCGACGGCGGCGACGAATGCGACGAGCCGGACCTGGGCCGACCGAACTCGCTCCGTCGCTTCCACCGGGCAAGTGTGTGATGCGGCACCGGCGCCCGTGTCTCGCTGGCGTCAAGAGAGCTACCGACGGGTGACGCCTGGCAGTTCGTCGGCCGTGGACCCGCTCACTTCGGTAGGGTTCTTGCTCATCCGAGACCGGCGAGGATCTGATGTCTGGCACAGAACGGCCCATTGCTGATCGCCGGCTCGCACGCGAGGCGGCCCAGGACGCTCTCCTCGACGCGGCCGAACGCCTTGCCGGCATCGACGGCGCTGCCTCGCTCAGCCTGAAGCGGCTGGCCGACGAGGCGGGCGTGTCGACGATGGTGATCTACTCCCGCTTCGGGGACCGCTACGGCTTGGAAGCGGCGCTGTTCGAGCGTGCGCTCGGCAGCCTGATCGAGGCGATCAACGGCGCCGGGGACTCCTTCCCGGACGTCGCCGACGCCCTTCGGACCTGGGCGCTCGAGCGGCCGTCGCGTTTCTCGTTGCTGTTCGTCACCAGCCATCTGCTCGACCCGGCGCTGCACGCCGAGGTGCGGGCTGCGATCGAACGCGCCGCCGGGGCGATCGAGCAGCGAGCCGGCTGGAGTGCCGACGACCAGCAGGGTCGCGGGCTGGTCTCGCTGGCGGCGGTGGTCGGCCTGCTGACCTTCGAGCTGCGCCGTCAGGTTCACCCTGGCGACGCCGGCCGGTCGTTCGCGCTGCTGACGTCGTTCCTCACGGAGCACGCCACCGCCTGACGCGCCCACCCGTCGCACAGGTCGCTCCGGTTTATTCGAACGTTGGTATTGCGTTCGATATAACGACCATTATAGAGTCCCCACATCGGTATCGCCGATGGGGGACGCAAGCAGTACCTGCCCCCTTCTCTGGCGTGTGAGCAACAGAGGGAGGAGGTTCATCATGGGCAAGTCCAAGGGATGTTGGGACCCGTGCGGCGGCGGAGGCGGCGGCGGATCCAGCAAGTCCAAGAAGTCGAAGAAGTCGAAGAAGTCGAAGAAGTCGAAGGGCTGCTGATCAACCGCTCTGCAGGGCTCGGGACATTTCAATGTCCCGAGCCCTGCTGCGTGTTCCGACAACATATGAGGATGGAACCATGCGAGGGGGTCAGCTGAGGGCGGACTCGGTGATCGTCGCTATCGCTGACAACGAGGCCGCAGCACAACGAATCGTGCTCGACTTCGTGTCGGACACCGATCGGGACCGCACGTTGATCCTCGCCGTGCGTGAAGTCGGGCCGGCCGGTCTGGTCAGCATCTTCGAGCGGGTACGGCTGCTGACGCCTCCGACCGGGGTGAGATGGACGACGGCAGACGCCCATCGACAGGCGCAGCACGAGCTCAGTTCGTACGGATCGGACGTTGCCGCGCACTGGCCCGAGGAACACCTGCCGGCACCGACCGACGCGCTCCGGCGGGAATGGCGACGGTTGGCCGCACCGCTGTGGCGTCCGGCGCTCGCTGCCGGCTTTCTCGAGGTCCTCGCCGTCCTCGCCGGGTTGCTCCATCCCTGGCCGTTGAAGATCGCCGTCGACGGCATCACGACCGGCGAGTGGATGTGGTTCGAAGGAGCAGGTTCGATCGCCGCAGCGATGGCGGTCGTCGGCAGTGCGCTGATCGCCTTCGGAGCACTGTGCGAATACGGCGCCACGCTGGTCTCCGGTCGGGCAGGCGAGCGGGCCACAGCCGACCTGCGCAAGTCGATGATGCGCCGGCTGCTGCGCCTGCCGATGCCGTACTACGACCGCCATTCCTCGGGCGAGTTGTTGTCCCGGCTGGACGGTGACGTCGAGCGGGTTCAGGACGGGATCAGCCGGATCATCACGACAACGTTTCCCGAGCTGGCCACGCTGATCGGGATGGGCGTGGTCCTGTTCTGGATCGATCCCCTGCTGGCCTGCCTGGCGCTGCTCGCCGCACCGCTGCTGGCCTGGTCGGTCGTCCATCGCCGGCGTCGCACGCATGAACTGCAGTCCAAGGCCCGCTCGCTGGAAGGCCGTCAACAGGCTGCAGCGGTCGATCTGCTGCGCAACGCGAGAGCCGTGCAGGGCCTCGGCGCCGAGCTGTGGGCGGGCCGGAAGTACGACGATCTGACCGATCAGTTGGCCGATTCGACGGTCGAGAGCCTCGAGTACCAGGCCAAGTTCTCACCGCTCAGCGATCTGGTGTTGTCGATCATCTCCGGTGCCGTGCTGTGGGTGGGCGTGGTCCGGGTGAGCAGCGGCCATCTCACGGTCGGAACGTTGTTGGTCGTGTTCAGCTATCTCAGCGGGCTGTACGGGCCGATCCGTGAGCTCGCTCGGGTCGGCCAGACCGTGTCGCGAACGGCGGCGAGTCGCGAGCGGTTGTCCGAGGTGTTGTTGGAGCCGCTCCCGCTGGAGCGGTCCCGCCGATTCGACGAGCCGGTGATCGGGGAGCTCACCCTCGACAACGTCAGCTTCGCCTATGGCGATCGGCAACCGGTGCTGACCGATGTGGATCTGCGGATCGAGCGCGGCGAACACGTCTGCGTGGTCGGGCCGAGCGGCATCGGCAAGACGACCACGCTGCACCTCATCGTCCGCCTGTACGAGCCGACCAACGGTCGGATCCTGCTCGGCAACGTGCCGATCCGAGAGCTGCCGCTGGCTGCCTTGCGGGCAGCGGTCGCGCTCGTCCCCCAGGATTCGTGGATCCTGGACGCGACGCTGCGCGACAACCTCCTGCTCGACTCGACCACGGCGACCACCGGCCAGCTCGAAGAAGTCATCGATCTGTGCATGCTCACCGGCGTCGTGTCGAGGCTTCCCGACGGCGTCGACACCCGTCTCGGTGAGGGCGGCGCTCGACTGTCCGGAGGGGAGCGGAGAAGGGTCGCGCTCGCCCGAGCACTCCTGCGCGGCTCGCCGATCCTGCTCCTCGACGAGCCGACGAGCGGACTCGACGCAGCGTCCGAGACCCTGATCATCGAGACGATCAAGCGGGTGTCGATGCACCGGACGATCTTGACGGTGACCCACTCGGCGGCGGTCGCCGCGATCGCCGATCGGGTGATGCGACTCCAGGACGGCGCATTGATCCAGGAACGAGCGAAGTTGACCACCTTGGACAGCAGGAGGCATCGAGATGTTGGCTAGACCCGGCTTGCGTCGTGAACCCGACGCGTCCACCCCCAGATTTCGCGAGGGTGAGGAAATCGTCGAGGGCGTCGTCGCCTGGACCTTGCTCGGCGACGGAACGGTGTGCGAGAGCTGGATGGGCTGGTCGCGAGTTCACGGCCGCCCGGTCACGGTCAAGATCTGCGGTCTCGACGGCGATGCGACCTCTGCCCGCCGCGGCCTGACCCGCGAGCGCGACGCGCTCGCCCAGATTCACCATCCGGCATTTCAACGTTTGCTCGGCGGCGACCTCGACGCCGAACACCCGTTTCTCGTCCTCGAATATGTCGAAGGTTTCACCCTCCACTCGATTCTCGACAACAGCAGGTCGATGTCGGTACGAGACGCCCTCAACATCACCTCCGAGCTGCTCCTCGCCCTCGGTTATCTGCATCATCTGGGGCTCGCCCATTTGGATATCAAGCCGGGCAACATGATCTTGCGCGACGGGCGCGTGGTGCTGCTCGACCTCGGTCTCGTGCTACCGATCGGTGCGCCGATTCCCGAGGGCTGCGTGCGTGGCACGGAGGGCTATATCGCTCCCGAACAGGAACGTGAACGTCGCCACGGTGGCCAGCGGCGGGCGATGGACATCTACTCCGTCGGCTGTGTCCTCTACGAGCTGCTGACGGGCGTCGAGCCGGCCGAGAGCCGGCGGTTCCCGGCAGGCGCCGGATGGCGGCACCGCCGGACCGTCCGGCGCCTGCACGACGTGATCGTGGCGATGACCAACCCCCAGCCCGAACTCCGCCCGCAGACGGCTGCGGCTGCGCTGCACCTGCTGAGCGGGCACCGGCGGTCGAGCGAGCAGATCTGGCCACCGTTCGTTCGGTCGATGCTCAGCGATCCGTCCGAGGGTTGTCCGCCGTGGAGTCGTCGGGCGGTCGAGGCGATCGGTGGACGTCGCGACGACTCGTCGCAGCCCGTCTCCTCAAGTTCCTGGCAAGATCGTTGCCGCACGTCCGAGCCGGAGGAAGCAGCGGCCATCATGTGCCGCAATGGCTAGCGCCGAACTCGCGATGCGTCGGTACGACAAGCGGAGCACGCGCTTCGCCGCCGGTCTGGTCCTCCTGCTCGTCTTGACCGGGTTGATGGTCAGCACCTGCCGACCGCGACGATGCTTCGACCGAGGCCCGGGTCGTGATCGCAGTGTCCCCTGGAGCTGCCGCACCCGTGGTCGAAGCGATCGAGCGACTCGGCGGTGCGGTCGTCAGCCGGCTCGATGAGCTCGATGCTCTCGTCGCCGAGATCCCGTCGACGCAGCTCGAGCAGGTGGCCGGGCTCCCGGGCGTGACGGCGATCGCTCCGGACACCACGGTGAGGCTGGCCTCCGCCCCGACGACCGCCGGGCCCACGGTCAGCCTCGGCGAGCTGGCGAGCGAGATCGGCGCCACCGCCGCCTGGAACGAGGGCGGACGTGGGCAGGGCGTCGATGTCGCCCTGATCGATTCCGGAGTCGCTCCGCTCCCCGGGCTGGCGGGACGCGTCGTCTACGGACCGGACTTCTCCTCCGAAGCGTCGTTCCGCAACCTCGCCGGGCTCGACGGCTTCGGCCACGGCACCCATCTGGCGAGCATCATCGTCGGCGGCGATGCGACGACGGGCGAGAGTGGTCTCGCCCCCGACGCCCGGATCGTGTCTGTCAAGGTCGCCGATCACAACGGCAGCACCGACCTCGTCGCGATCATGTCGGCGTTGGACTGGACGCTGCGCAACCGAACGGCGAAGGGCTTCAACATCCGGGTGGTCAATCTCGCGTTCGGGGTCGACCCGGGTGATCCGATGGACATCATCAGCCTGGCGGTACAGACCGCCTGGCGCAAAGGGCTGATCGTCGTCGCCGCCGCCGGCAACGGCGGACCGTTCTCCCCCGGTCTCGACAGCCCTGCGGTCGATCCGTACGTGATCAGCGTCGGAGCAGCGGACACGACCGGGTCGTCGGCGCCACGCGTCGCCGCCTTCTCCGCCGCCGGCGACGGAGTCCGCAATCCGGATCTGCTCGCACCGGGGGTCGGGCTGGTCGGCGCGCGGGTGACCAACGGTGCACTCGACACCGCCTTTCCGCAGGCGCGGGTCGGCGACGCAGGCTTCAGAGGGCAGCGGCACCTCACAGTCGGCTGCGGTCGTCAGCGCCGCTGCGGCGATAGCGGTCAGCCTCAATCCGAAGCTCAAGCCGGATGACGTCAAGTATCTGCTGCGCGCCGGTGCGGGCGCTCTCCCGTCGGTACCGGCTGCGTTGCAGGGCGCCGGACTGCTGAGGCTCGACGCTGCGCTGCTCCGAACCGACCCGGGCGGGCGCGCCGACCAACACTGGAAGGCGCGCGGCAAGGGCGATCCGTTCAAGAACTTCTTCAAGGCCCAGAAGCAGTTGCTCGAGGGGGACGGCATCCAGAGCGACGTTGCCCAGCACTACAGCGCCGATCTCACCGGCAACCGCTGGAGTGGTAACCGCTGGAGCGGCAACCGTTGGAGCGGCACCGCGTGGAGCGGGGCCAACTGGTCCTGAGGGCGCGCCGTCGTCACCGTGGCCGTTACGGTGTCGGTCGTGGGCAGATCCGGCTGGCAGTCACCTCCCGGCCGCCCGGGGCGGCCCGATCATCCCGTTCTCGTCCGTCGAACGAGGTGGCCGATGGTGGCGCTTCCCCTGCTCTCGCTGATCGCCGCCTGCTCGTCCGACGGGGGTTCGGACTCGGTCGGCAGCGTCGGTGATGCGTATGCGGTCGTCATCCGCTGGTTCGTCGACGAAGCTGCGACCGACGAGCCTCCGGTGGTGTTCGTCGACCGCGCGGTGAAGGCGTCGCGATCGAGATCGGGACACAGGCGGCGGTCGTCTCCGCTTCAGAGGAGTTCGCCGACGTTCGCTTCGTCGACGATCGCTCCGAGGCGTTGACCGACGACGGGGTCCGAGACGGCGGCCTGTTCCTCGCGTTGGGTCCGGTCGACGACGACGGGACCTCGGCGACGATCGAATCCGACGTGATCGAGTCGGCGTCGAGCGAGGTGGGCTGGGTGTTCCACCTCTCCTATCGAAACGAGACCTGGCGCCTGACGGAACCTCCGACCCCGCAACCGTGACCGGACGTTGCCGCTCGGCGGACAGCTCAGAGATAGGCCGACCGGAACGCGACAGGTCCGGCGGTGACCGGCCGGGCGTCGTGGATCAGCTCGTCGGCCAAGCGCAGGGCATCGAGCACGAGCGACTCGGGCGGCTGTTCGTCGTCGGATCGCACGTGGGCGATCCGACTGCCGAGCTCGATCCACTGACGGTACGAAGCGTGTTCTCGCAAGGCCGGTTCCCGTTCGACGACGATGTCGATCGCCGAGCCGGTGACGACGACCGCCATCCGATAGGCACCGAGGGTGGCGAGCCGGCGTGCCTCGTCGAGCAACGCATCGGGCAGGCTCCGGTCGATCGTCGGCGCATCCTCGCCGAGCAGAGCGCGGTCTCGCCTGCTGGCGCAGGGAGTTCCGGTGACGGAAGCCGAACGCAGTCCCGGCGGCGAGGAGGGCGAGGCTGGAAACAGCGAAGCCGGTGCTCGGGGTCGGGGCGAGTTGCACGGCGAGGATCGCGCCGACGAGCGTCGCCACCTGGAACACGAGCTCGGTGCGGGCCACCGAACGGGCGCGCGCCAACAGCGGCACCGAGGCGTTGAGCACCGCCAGGGCGCGGGTGGCGACGCTGCGCCCGAGCCCGATCGAGAACGCGATCGCCAGCACCCCGAACTGGCCGACCGTCGCCACGCCGAGTGCGCAGACGAGTCCGGGCACCATCAGCGACAGGACCAACACCCAATCGCAGTCGAGGCGGCGATGGAGGCGGGTCGCGGTGAGGTTGGCGATCAGCCCACCGGCCCCGGCGGCGAACAGCCCGGCGGTGAAGATCCATGCGTCACCACCACCTCGCTTGATCGCGAACGCCAGCAGGTAGGTCAGCGCGCCGGCAGCGGCACGCACGGCCGTCGCCGCGATCGTCGCCGAGAGGATCCCGGCCGGGATCGCCTCGCTCAGCCGCGGAACGCTCTTCAGCCGTACCGCCTGGTTGGGATGGGGCAGCCCGCTGGAGATCACCGCAGCGACGAGGAAGGCGACCGCGGCGATCAGCAGCATCGCAGTGGTGTAGCCGCCGATCAGCAGCAGCCCGCCGAGCGCCGTGCCGACGCCGGCAGCCATCGTCCCGGTCCGCCCGATGTGGGTATCGGAGCTGAGCAGTTCCTGCGGATCGGTGGTCATCTGCGACAGCAGCGCCGACTTGGCCAGCCCGTACGCCTTGCGGGCGACGAGCAGGACGAACGTCAGCGGGTAGAGCGCGATCGAGAGCAGCGACCCGATCAGCGCGACGGCGACGACCGCCCGAAGCGCCTGCGAGCCGGAGATCGCGATCCGGTAGCCGAAGCGGGTTCGGTCGAGCACGCTGCCGATCAGCGGGGCGATGAACACCAGCGGGGCGGCGGTCAGCACCAGGTACAACAGGATCCGTTGGCGGGACGCGTCGAGCGAGACCGAGAGGAACAGCGAGTTGACCAGCGACAAGTTGACGATCGCGTCGCCGAGGTCGTCGACCGCGTGGGCCAGGGCGAAGCGGCGGGCGAACGGAGGCCCGAGAAGGAAGTCGGCGAGCGTGCTGCCGACGTTCCGCCTCGTCCTCGCCGGCTCCGACGCGGTCACCTGCTCAGATTAGCCGTCGATCGCAGACGGCCCGCCAGGTCTCCGTCGTGGAGCGATTGCTCGGTTCGGGCCGCCGATGCTCGGCGGGAGAGATCGACTGCGACGACTAGCTTTTCTCACGTGGCTCGGAACCTCTGTGGCTTCTTCAGCTACTCGCGGCGCGACGACGACGCTCACGGACGGCAGTTGTCGGCGATCTGGGAGTTCTTGAGGACCGAGGTCGAAACCTTGTCCGGGGCGCGGTTCGAGTTGTTCCAGGACACTGAAGCGATCGCCAAAGGTCCGCCCTGGGAGCCGCAGCTCGCCCAGGCTCTCGAACGCTGCCGACGTGTTCGTACCGGTCGTGTCACCCGCATTCCTCACCTCCGCGTACTGCCGCAGCGAACTCGCCAGGTTCGTCAGCGGCAAAGAAGCAGCAGGACTGACCCCGCTGGTTTTTCCGCTCTACTACGTGACGGTCGCATCGATCGAAGACGACCACGACGGCGACGAGATCGTTTCTACCCTCCGCCGCTTCCAGCTGATGGACATCCGCGAGTTCAGGGTTCCGCCACGGAGCCACGGGCTGGACGACATCCCGCCACCGTTGACTCGCCATCTGAATCACCTCTGCTCTGAGATCTGCACCGCAGTCCGCGATAGCCGCCGTTCGGGGGTTGCCGAACGCGTGGTCGGCGCAGACGATGAACCGCTGAGCATGCGAGCCGACGTCGAGGCGTCAGAGGCGGGACAGCTACGTCGCGTCCTCGACGATGTCGAGCGACGACTCGACGCCGGTGGGTTCTCGACCGGAGATCGCGCGGCCGCCGCCACGGTCGTTCGGGAGCTGTGCGAAAACGTCGCCCGACATGTGGCCGCCGACGCCGATCTCTCGGTCCGGCTCGAGGCCGCATCGAAGGCATGGCCGGATCATCACGCCGGCTTCTTCCTCGAGGTCGCCGATCCGGGTAGTGGTTTCGACCTTGCAGCGGAGCTCTCGGGTGCCGACGACGAACTCGTTCGAGGCGAGCGCGAGCGTGGACTCCTCCGCGCCTTTCGGCTCGGATCCGGCCTGTTCAACGAGCTCGCCCCACATCGCGTCGGCTGGTTTCGCGAGCGAGCGCCATATGTCGGGTTGACCGCCTTCTCAGCGGAGCGCGTCGTGCCGGTCGTGTTCTCGTGGGCTCACGAGGCGATCCGGCTCCACGACCACGTGGTGACCTTCCGACAGTGGGACCGATTCAGGCCATACCAGCGAGAGCGGAGCGATCCGTCACTGGGACGATCGGACACGTTCATGGATCTCGTGCTCGATCCGCTGTTACGTCCTGGCCACGCGATCCTCGGCATCGAAGTCGTCGGTCGAGGTTGGACGTGGGCGCTGTCGTGCACCCACGTGCTCGAAGACGTACGTCGGTTCATCGCCCGCTCGGAGTCTCATTTGCAGAGCGCCGTCGTGTACGCCGACACCGATGCCCCGGAACAACGCGACATCCGTGGGTTCTGCCGCGACGCTGGCTGGCCGTTCTTCGAGTCCCTCGCTCGGGCACGAGCGTGGGATCACAGCAACGCGTGAACACCGGTCGGAGGTCCCGGACCGTGCGTCGTGGTCGGCTCGGCCGTGAGCGCCGGTCTCCAGATCCGAAGGTCGCTGCAACGGAGCATGAAAGAACATTGGCACGCAGGTCGGAAAACCGGACGAGGCACTCCGAAGAGTGCCTCTGAACCTTTGGCAGCCCCAACGGGATTCGAACCCGTGCCGCCACCTTGAGAGAGTCGTCAGACCGGTCCACATGGTGTTGCCTCAGTTCTGTTTGACCTGGTCAGGGCTATGCGTCGTCCACCCGATGATGCTCGATACCGACCTGTCACGCCACGTTGGGTGTAAATCGGGTGTAACGACAGGCACCCAACGACCTCGTCAATCCCACTGTGCGCTTCAGCCTCGGCTCATGCTCGGTCGATGGCGTCGATCCAGACGTTGACTTCTTCGACCGACGCCTCGAAGTCGAGTTCGATCTCCGCCTCAGCGCACGCTCGAGCGAAGTCGCCGGCCCAATGCGGGTGGGGAACCACGAGCGGCGGCCAGGCCCGTGGCTCGGCTCCCACCGCGACGGCTTCGCGCGAACGTGCCTCGAAGAGTGACGTGGATGCCCGACGAAGACTGCTGCCGGAGCCGGCGGCATAGAACTCGGCCCTGAGCAGAACAAGGTCGACGATGTCACGAGCCCGATCGTTGATCTGATCCGGTGGTTGGTGAGGGTCGGTGCACGTGTGAAGCTTCTGAGCTACCTGGTAGTCGAGCGCGATCCCGGCGAGTTCCGGGGCAGACGGCAGACCAAAATGACCGAGCGGCGCGGCCGCGAGCACTTCAGCGATGTCACCTGCTCCGCCTTCGTCCGCCGAGACCTCGACATCGATCCGTCGCCATACCTGTCCGTTGATCTTCAGCCGGATCTGGAACCGCCGAGGCTTTGCAGTGCTTCGGACGCGTTCGAGGATCTGTACCTCGCTGCGCTCCAATTCGAGCGCGCCCCACGGCTGAGCAAGACACTCGTCGAGCACGTCGATCAGCTCGTCGAAGTCGCCGCGAAACAATGTGTCGACGTCCGATGTCGATCGAGCCCGCAGACCGAGACGCATCTCGAGGTAGGCACCGCCCTTCAACAGGAATCGGGGAAGCCCGTCTCTGTAGCTGGCCCGCTGGAGGACTCCGACGACGACGCTCGACGCAACGAGCCAACCGAGCCGGCGTTCGGCGATGCTGGTCTTGGTGACGGCCTGGGCGATCCACTGGTCCAAGTGCCGCTTGGCGGTTGGCTCTTTGCCTCGGTCGGGCAGAGCATCGAACGGATGACCGCTCACGCCCGTGCCTCCAGTTGAACGAGGAGATCGTTCTCGACTGTTCGCGAGATCAAGCCGCGCCCTCGCGCCGTCTCGATCGCCGTGTGGAGCAAGCCCGAACGGACGCCTGACGCGATTGCCTGGCGGATCGCGACGGCAGGTTTGACGATCGGGATGCCTTCGTGACGCGTGATCTCGTCGGGGGCCAGCACGCCGTGGTGTACGACGTACCCGTCGCCGCCTGCTCGCCGTGGGCGACGCCCGGGCACAGTGAGGTGGATTCGGTCAGGGTTGATCTCACACAACTCGTGGAGGTCCAGCGCCGTGTCGTGACTGATCACTCCGATGCCGCGCGCCCAGAGCACCGCGAGCATGTACGAGTCGAGCGATTCCGTCGGGAGCTGCGGGAAGCGATAGATCCCGTGGCCGACCTTGAGCAGCTGGTTGCGCGCGGCGAGTTTGACGAGCTCGAGCGGGTTGACTCCCAGGGTCCGAGCGTCGTTCGTGGTCACGAAACCGTGCTGGTCCAACGCGACGTCCCACAACTCACTCTGAATCCGACCAACCACGCTCACCTCCTCGTCTGCCAAAACCATACCATTACCGGTATAGATTTGGCACTCCGATCAGATTGCCGGCGTCAGACGCTGACGACGATGATGACGCGATATTCCGACGCGTGCCTGACCGGCCCTTAGTCGCGCCCTCGTGGCGGGATATTGCCCGCTTGGTAGGGGACGTTCGGTTGGTGCCGTCCCGCCTAGAAGTGATGCGTGTACGCTCTCAACATGACCGAGACGGCCGGGCTCATCAAGAACGCTCGGGAGCAACGCGGCCTCAGTCAACGCGCCCTTGCTCAACGCGCCGGGGTCGAACAGTCGACGATCGCCCGCATCGAGCTCGGCGACGCCGACCCGGCGTACTCCACCGTGGTGCGGCTCCTCGGCGCCGCGGGCTTCCGGCTGCCCGACCCGCAACCGTCGATCCCGACCCTCGCTGAAGCGGCCCTCGGAGGCGACGAGCTCGACTGGACGATGCTGCGTTCGGTCACCGACCTGGCGGAACATGATCCCTCCATGGTGGGGCTGCTGATCGGTGCCGAACCGCCGATCGATGTGAGGGTCGCGGCTCGGACCATCCTGGCCGCCGTGGCGGCGTTCCTCGCCGAGCAGGCCGGCGTTCGCGCTGCTCGATGGGCCCGTCACACCCCGCCGCTCACCGAGGCGTGGCATCCCGACGGCACCCCCCGGATGATCCGTCAGACCATCGCCGAAACCCCTCCCGCAGTGGCCCGGTACAACGTGTGGCTACGAGGCTCCGTGCTTCAACGGAGACGGTCGTGACCGGGGTCGGGCGGCCTCTCGGCTGGGATCAGATCGCGGCTTACCTCGTCGAGGTCGGCGCCGAACTAGAGCGACGCGGCCTGGCCCGCAGCATCATCGTGGTCGGCGGCGCGTACGTCGCCCTCCGGGGTGTGCGCGCCTCGACCACCGACGTCGACACCATCTACGAACTCGACGACGACCTGCGAGGCGTTGTCGCCATCGTCGCCGAACGCCACGGGCTCGAACCCGACTGGCTCAACGACCGCGCCCAACCGTGGCGCCCCGTCGGCTTCGACCCCACGACATGCGACACCGTCCTCGAAGCTGGCGGGCTACGCGTCCTGGCCCCACCGCCCGAAGTTGTCGTGCTCATGAAGATCTCCGCCGGCGGCCGAACCCCGAACGACGCACTCGACCTCAAAGCCCTCTGGCCCGCCACCCGATTCGTCGACCCCGACGACGCCGTCGCTGCGTTCTACGCCGCCTGTCCCCACGAAGAACCCGACCCCTACCTCGCCGGCTGGATCCGCACCGTCATCGCTGGCTGAACGACGGCACCTACCGCGCGGCGCCGACACGACTGAAGCGTCCCCGAAGGCCGGACGCGCAGCACCGCCGACGTCGCCAGGACTGGGTGCAACAATGGGACGTGCGAGTCATCAGAGTTGGAGCGGTCTGTGACCTGTCCGAACACACCGGTGATGACCCGCGACGATGCGGCTTTGATATCAGCGAGTTTGTGGTGCTCGAGACCGGCGAGCACGTCACGCTCCACCGAGACCGTGGCTACAGCGCGTGGACGAATGGTCCGGACATTTGGTCAACGGCGACCGTCGATGCGGTCACTCGCGACGTGCTCACCACCGTGTTGCCCGACGACGCCGAGTCGAGTGGTGAGGCTCACCACTGGTCTTGGCTGGTCGAGCTGGCCCGGAGCTCGAGGGCTCGACGTTTCCGAGGAAGCCCTGCGATCACTGCGATATGAAGTAGTCATCTCCAGCGCCGTCTCGCCCGGTTGAAGCCGCCAGAGCCCACCTGGGATCCCTCGGACTGAGCGGCCTTCGCTGTGTCGCCGATCACCCACGTCAGGTGGACCGCGATGGACGCGGCCCACCGCCGGTTCCTGGACCATCCCCTGAGCGGCCGGGCACTCGGCAATGCCCGAAGTGCGTGGCCGGTACGCCACCCCTCCCGAACGCGCTTCAGCGGAGCCTGCCCGAACAGGCTCAACGCTCTGCGTGACCGGTTGGCCATCAGTCGGCAGCGGCGGCTGGCCGTCTGTAGGCAGATCCGGTTGGCGGTTGGCCCACGTACCCGACCGCCGCCCGTATCACCGGATCGATGACACCCTGTGGCGTTGCCGAACACCTGCGGTATTCGTCCAGGTCGCGCGGTGAGCGTCTGGCTACTCGTCGGAGTACAGCTGTCCGAGCACGTCGGCGGCATTTCGGTCGGCCTCGGTGCGCCGACGCGTGTACGTCCCGAGCACGGTCGCGACAGAGTTGCCCAGCCGCTCCGAAACCGTCTTCGGATCGACGCCGTTGTCGATCATCGTCGTGGCCGCTTGATGCCGAAGGCTGTACAGCGGAACGTTGTCGAGCCCGTGATCGAGCCGCAGCTTGCGGAACCGACGAGAGGTCGAGTCCGGTCGCCGGAATCCCATGCCGTCGGCTGTGTCGCTGAAGACGTAGCTGTCCGGCGAAACTCGGTGCCAGACATGGCTGCGATCGCTTCACGATCAGTCCGACACTGGGAGAGCACCGCGAGCACGGCGCGATCGAGCGGGATCCGTCGCGTCTTGCCAGTCTTGGTCAGGTCCTGGACCTTCGGCGTCGGTTTGACCTCGAGAATGCGACGGCAGATCTGGAGCTCGCCACGATCAGCGTCGATGTCGGTCCACCGCAGCCCACACATCTCTCCGGGACGGGCGCCGGTGACCGCCGGCGAGATGCAGGTACACCGCGAGCTCGGGATCGTGCACCCGAGCGGTTGCCAAGATCCGCGCGAACCTCCGAGGGGTTCGGAGTTGCGATCACTGCCTTGGGCACAACCGGCGGCGCGCGAGCGCCGCAACGTTCGCCGGCGCCCAGCCCCATCGGACCGCCTGTGCGAGCGCGCGCCCGAACGATGGTGTGGGCCTTTCGGATCGACGCCGGACCGAGCCCTTCTTCGCGCAGAGCCGCGTACCAACGTTCGAGATCGACGACACCGAGCTTGCGCAGCGGGATGTCACCGAGCGTCGGCAGCACGTGCAGACGGATGTAGCCCTCGTACACCTGGCGGGTCGCCTCACCGGCGGGGCCGCCGGTGGCGAGCCACTGCTCGATCACCCGCGCAACGGTGACGTCGCTGGCGTGTTGGGTGCGATCGTCGACACGAGCGATGAGATCGTGCAGCAGTCGATTCGCGGCGCGTTCGGACTTCGCCGTTCCGCTCAGCACACGTTCCTTGCCAGTGCCCGGATCACGCCCGAACTTCACTTGGCACACGTAGCTCTTCGATCCGTCCTTGTTCACACGGACTCGAATGGTGCCCTTCATCCCACCCTCCCGCCGGAGACGTGGGCGACCGTAGACGGTCGCGCGCACCAGCCGGTCGTTCAGGGGTGGGTGTAAATCGGGTGTAACTTCCCCGACCCGATCAGCTCTGGGCACTCCGCGTATGCCTCTGACCTGGTGTTTCTTGGCAGCCCCAACGGGATTCGAACCCGTGCCGCCACCTTGAGAGGGTGGTGTCCTAGGCCACTAGACGATGGGGCCGAAGTAGCGGCTGCAACTAGCGGCTCGACCGACCGGCTGCCCGAGCTGTCGGCGGACCGAGACGGCCGGCCCGAAGGCCGGCCGTCGTCGGAGCTGGGGAGCAAGGAATCGAACCCTGAATAACAGAACCAGAATCTGCTGTGTTGCCAGTTACACCACTCCCCACGGGAGCCCGATGGGCGACAGAAGTGTAGCGCACGCCGCCTGCATCGCGCACCCGGCGTTCATGCCGACCGTCAGCCGGTCAGCGCAGCAGGTCGGTCGAACCCGATGATCCGACCGAGCGCGATGCCGGCCGCCTCTTCAGCTGCCTGCCGAACGACCTCGAACCCGCCGACCGGGCTCGTCCGCGTCGGTGAGACGTAGGCGGTCGAGCCCGAGCTCCTGGCGCATCAGCCGGGTCCGCAGCGCGTGGTACGGGTCGCTGACGAGCAGCACACGGTCGAGCCCGCTTCGGCGTGCGAGCAGGTCGGCGACGCCGGCGAGCGACTCGAAGGTCGTGGAGCCGCTGCCTCCTGCGAGGATGGCGGCCTCCGGCACTCCCCTGCTCGACGAGGTAGTTCGCCGATGCCTCGGCCTCGGTGAACCGGTCGCCCGGCTGACTTGCCGCCGGTCACGATCACCATCGGCGCGAGCCCGCGTTCCCACAGCTCGACGACATGGTCGAGTCGCGCCGCGCAGCTGTGGCGACGGCCGGCCGTCGTACTGGGCCGCGCCGAGGACGACGATCGCGTCGACCGGGCGCGCCTGGTCGGTGTCGCCGGCTCGACACGACCAGACCTGGAACAGCGATGCACGAGGTAGTACGCCGCCGAGCAGCAGCCCCGCCGCCAGACCCGCTCGTCGAACTCGCCGGCGACGCCGGCGCCGTCGTGTCGGTCGCGCCGCCGAGGTCGGTCACGTCGGCGCATCGGTCCGACCGGTGACGAGCGCCGACCACGGTCTCGGTCGGTCAACCGACCGGCCTCCGCGCCGTCGACAGCCGCGACCAGCGTCTCTCACGTCCGAGCAGCTCGAGCGCCTCGAACAGCGGTGGTCCGACCGTCTTGCCGGTCACCGCGACCCGCACCGGCGCCTGGGCCTTGCCGAGCTTCTTCGGGCCGAGGAGGTCTTCGGAGATCCGCTCGAGGCTCGCTTTCGAGCGACTCGGCGTCCAGGTCGAGCTCGCCCGTAGGCGGCGATCGTCGCGTCGAGGATCGCCCCCGCCGGGTCCTGTCATCGTCTTGTCCCAGCTGGTGTCGTCGATCGAGGGAGCGGGGAGGAAGAGGAAGTCGTAGTACCCCGGGACCTCGGCGAGGGTGACCACCCTGGTCTGAACCAGCGGAGCCATCGCCAGGTAGACCTGCTCGTCGAGGACAGCCGTTGGGTGCTCGGCGACCCAGGCATCGACCACGGACGGGCGGCGGCGGCGAACTCCTCGACCGGCATCGCCCGGAGGTACTCGCCGTTGAACGCAGCGAGCTTCTTCAGATCGAAGAATGCCGGCGAGCTGACCACGTCCTCCAGCCGGAACGCGTCGACGATCGAGTCCCAGGGAACGATCTCCTGGTCGCCGGGCGGCGCCCAGCCGAGCGTCATCAGGTAGTTGCGCATCGCGCGGCTCACGTACCCCTCGTCGCGGTACTGCTCGAGGGCGACCTTGTCGCGCCGCTTGGAGAGCTTCTTGCGCTCCTCGTTGACGAGCACCGGGACGTGCGCCCAGACCGGCGGCTCGGCGCCGAGCGCCTCCCACAGCAGCTGCTGCTTGGGCGTGTTCGGAAAGTGCTCCTCGCCGCGGATCACGTGGCTGATCCGCTGATCGACGTCGTCGACGACGTTGGCGATCAGGAACAGCGGGGTGCCGTTGCCGCGCAGGACGACGAAGTCCTCGATCGCTGCGTGGTCGAAGCTGACCTCGCCGCGGATCAGGTCGCGGACGACGATCGCGCCCTCGGGGACACGGAAGCGCAACGCCCGACCCGGTCCCGGCTCCAGCCCTCGGTCGCGGCAGTGTCCGTCGTAGCCCTTGTTCGGGTCGCCGGTTCGCTCGACGAGCACGTCGCGCGGTGCAGTCGCAGTAGTAGGCGCGCTGCTCCGCGTGCAGTCGGCGAGCGGCTGCGAGGTGGGCGTCGGCGTTCGCCGACTGGAACGTCGGGCCCTCGAAGCGCGGATCGTCGCTCGACATCCCCAACCAGGCCATCGCCTCGATGATCCCTGTCGTCCATTCCTCCCGGTTCCGCTCGAGGTCGGTGTCCTCGATCCGGAGCACGAAGGCGCCGTCGAGCGACTGGGCCAGCGCCCAGTTGTACAGCGCGGTGCGAGCGCCGCCGACGTGGAAGAACCCGGTCGGCGACGGCGCGAAACGGAACCTGATCGGCCGGTCGGTCATCGCCGGTCCACGCTATCGAGCCGCACTCCGACCCGAGCCCACCCGGCGCGCGAGCGCCAGCGAACAGCCGGACGCGAGCGCAACGAGCCACTCGACATGGAAGGTTCGGCCCCCCGAGTCCTCCGACCCGAGCCCACCCGGCGTCGCGAGCGCCAGCGAACAGCCGGACGCGAGCGCAGCGAGCCACTCGACATGGAAGGTTCGGCCCCCCGAGTCCTTCGACCCGAGCCCACCCGGCGTCGCGAGCGCCAGCGAACAGCCGGACGCGAGCGCAGCGAGCCACTCAGTACGGCGCGGTCGACAGGACGAGGTTGCGTAGCTGGCGGAGGGCGACGGTGAGGCTGGTCAGGTCGAGTCGGCCGGCCCGACGGATCTCGGCGAACGCGTTCAATGCCCGTTCGACGGCACGGCGGTTGACGGTGCACCAGGCCTCGGCGTCGCCGCCGTGGTCGATCACGTCGCCGACCAGCTCGGCGATCGCCGCCAGCAGGTCGTCGCGCAGCGCCGAGCGGGCGTGGGTCTGCCAGCGGTCCTTGCGCGGCAGCGTCCCGATCGCGTTCCACAACCAGGTCAGATCGAGCCGGTCGAACAGCTGCCAGTAGCCGGCGGCGACGTCGTGCGGCGACCGAGCGTGGCCGGTGGCGAGTTCGACGATGTCGAACGCGGTGTGCATCAGGCCCCAGTTGGCGCTGCGCCAGGCGAGCGACTCGGGCACCCCGGCGACGACCCGGGCCCCGGCAGCGGCGACGATCTGGTCGCCCAACGGACCGCGGCACGAGCGGCGGCGAGCTCGTCGAGCAAGCTGTGCACCGGGTCGTGGAAGTGGGCGACGACCTCGGCGATGTCGAGCGGCGGGCGACGATGGCGGAGCAGCCACATCGCGCAGCGCTCGATCATCCGCCGCGCCTCGAGGAACACCCCGATCTGGGCGTCGAACGAGACGATCGACGTCAGCGCCTCGATCTCCGCCCACAGGCGGGGAAGCTCGAAGATGTCACGCGTCGCAGTCCAGGCGCGGAGCACGTCGCCGGAGCTGGCCCCGGTCTCCTCCGTCATCCGGTGGTCGAAGCTCGTCCCCGAGCAGTTGACCATCTGGTTGACGAGCGTGGTGACGACGATGTCGCGCCGCAGGCGATGGCCGACGATCTCGTCGAGGAACCGTTCGCGCAACGGTTCGGGGAAGTAGCCGAGCAGGTCGGGGAGGAAGTACGGGTCGTCGGGCAACGACGTCTGGCCGATCTCGACCACGTTCGCCGTCTTGGTGTAGGCGAGCAGCACCGCCAGTTCGGGAACGGTGAACCCGATCCCCGCCGCCTGTCGCTCGCCGAGCTGCTTGTCCGACGGGAGGTCCTCGAGCTCGCGGTCGAGCCAGCCCTCGACCTCGAGTTGATCGAGGTACCGGGTGTGGACGTCGACCATCGGCGCGGCCTGGACGCGGGCGATGCCGAGGGCGCGGGACTGCGCCTCGTTGTCGGCGAGGACCAGATCGGCGACCTCGTCGGTCATCGAGGCCAGCAGGGCGGGGCGGGCCTCGACCGTCAGCCGGCCGGACGAGATCGCCGCATCGAGCAGGATCTTGATGTTGACCTCGTGGTCGGAACAGTCCACCCCGGCGGAATTGTCGATCGCGTCGGTGTTGATCAGTCCGCCGCGCAGGGCGTATTCGACCCGCGCCCGCTGGGTCAGCCCGAGGTTGCCGCCCTCCCCGACCATCCGGCAGCGCAGCCGGTCGGCGTCGACCCGCAGCGCGTCGTTGGTCCGGTCGCCGACCTCGGCGTGCCGTTCGGTGCTGGCCTTGACGTACGTCCCGATCCCGCCGTTCCACAGCAGATCGACCGGCGCCCGGAGGATGCTCGAGATCAGCGCGGTCGGCGTCAGCGCAACGTCGTTGATATCGAGGGCGCGACGCACCTCGGCGCTGATCTCGATCAACTTCGCTTCCCGCCGGTACACCCCGCCGCCGGTCGAGATCAACGACTGGTCGTAGTCCATCCACGACGAGCGGGTCAGGGCGAACAGTCGTTTGCGCTCGGCGAAAGAGGCGGCGGCGTCGGGATCGGGGTCGAGGAAGATGTGCCGATGATCGAAGGCGGCGACCAACGCCAGCCGGTCGGATCGGAGCATCCCGTTGCCGAACACGTCACCGCTCATGTCGCCGATCCCGACGACCGTCAACCGGTCGCGGTCGGCGTCCTTGGCGAACACCTGGGCGTGGCGCCGCACGCTCTCCCACGCGCCGCGGGCGGTGATCCCCATCGCCTTGTGGTCGTAGCCGACGCTCCCACCGGAGGCGAAGGCATCGCCGAGCCAGAAGCCGTAGTCGGCGGCGATCTCGTTGGCGACGTCGGAGAAGGTCGCCGTGCCCTTGTCGGCGGCGACGACGAGGTACGGGTCGTCGGCGTCGTAGCGGACGGTGTCCGGCGGGGGCACGACCTCCTGGCCGACGAAGTTGTCGGTCAGGTCGAGCATCCCGGCGACGAACAGCCGGTAGCAGGCGACGACCTCCGCACGCTGCGCCTCGGGATCGGCCGCCGGCTGTTTGACGACGAACCCACCCTTCGCCCCGGTCGGGACGATCACTGCGTTCTTGACCATCTGGGCCTTCATCAGACCGAGCACCTCGGTGCGGAAGTCCTCCCGGCGGTCGCTCCAGCGCAGCCCGCCGCGGGCGATCCGCCCACCACGCAGGTGCACCCCTTCGACTCTCGGTGAGCAGACGAAGACCTCGAACATCGGGCGCGGCGCGGGGAGGTCGGGGACCAGCGCCGGATCGAACTTGAACGCGAGCACCTCCGGCGGACGGCCTGCGCGCTGCGGCGGAAGGCGTTGGTCCGCAGCGTGGCTGCGATCAGCGCCTGCAGCTCGCGTCCGATCCGGTCGTCGTCGAGGCTCGGGACCCGGTCGAGCGCCTGGCTCAGCTCCGCCGCGAGCGCGGCGACCTCGGTCTCACGGTCGTCGTTCGGCGCGGGGTCGAAGCGACGCTCGAACAGGGCGACGAGCAGGCGGGCGACGGCCGGCCACCGGACCAGCATCGATTCGATCGCCGATTGGCTGTGCCCGAAGGAGATCTGCCGGGTGTACTTGGCGTAGGCCCGGAGCACGGCGATCTGGCGGCTGGTGAGCCCGGCGGTGACCACCAACCGGTTGAAACCGTCGTTCTCGATCTCGCCGCGCAACATGGCGAGGAACGACCGTTGGAACTCCGCCGAACGCTGCTCGTCGAGTTCGGTGCCGTCGGGGAGGCGGATACCGATCTCCGACATCCACACCGTGTCGTCGACGGCGTCGACCGGCGCGTTGTCGCCCGGGGGCACGGAGAACTCGAACGGTCGCTGGTCGACGACCACGACCCCGAGATGCTCGAGGTACGGGAGCACCGCCGAGAGCGTGGTCGGTTCGCCGCCGCGGCGGTAGAGGTCGAAACGCAGCTCGCCGGGGCTGCCGCCTCGCCGCGGTCGGAGCACGGTACCCGCCTCGCCCTGTGCCCTCAGCGAGCCGATCGCCACCAGATCGGTGACCGCCTCCGCCGGGTCGGTCACCGCCCGATAGGCGACGGGGATTCCTCGGCCGAGGCGGTCGAGCAGATCGGTCGCCTGCGCCGGACCGATCGCAGCGCCGAGTTCGGCGGCGAGCCGCTCGGACCAGTCGGTGGTCAGCGCGTCGATCGCCGCTTCGAGCGCAGCGATGTCGGGCTGCTCCTCGCTGCCCGGACGACGACGGATGATCAGGTCGATCCGGGCGAGGGCGCTGGCGCCGACGACGGTGTCGTGCTCGACCGAGCTCCCGTCGAACGCCGCCCTGACGAGTTCGGCGATCCGCTCGGCGCTGGTCGGGGAGAACCGGCTGCGGGGGAAGTAGACGAGGCAGAGGACGTAGCGGTTGCCCGGCTCGGGAACGGCGAAGACGCGGACCAGGTGCCGCTCCTGTAGCCCGACGATGCCCATCGTCAGCTCGTACAGGTCGTCGGTGGCGATCTCGAACAGCTCGTCGCGGGGGATCTGTTCCAGCGCGGCGCGCACCGCCCGTCCGGCGTGTGACTCGTTCGGGAAGCCGGTGCGGGACAGCACCTCGTCGGCCTTGACCCGCAGCAGCGGCGTCTCGGTGGCACTCTCCCGGTAGGCCGCAGCGGCGAACAGGCCGACCAGCCGGTCCTCGCCGACGATTTCCCCGCCGGGACCGAAGCGGCGGACGACGACGCAGGTCATCCGCGACGAGCGGTGGACGGTGGCGTGGGCGTCGGTTCGCAAGACGGTGATCAGCTCGGGCGCGTCGAACGGCGGCGGGTCGGGCTGATGTGGTTCTGCCAGCGATCCGAGCCCGGTGCCGTCGACCGGTTCGAGCCCGTCGGCGACCCGCGTGTAGCGGGCGGCGCCGAGGAAGATGAACCGCTGACGGGTCAGCCAGGTGAGGAACTCGGCGGCCGACTCGCCCTGGGGATGTGAGCTGAGAGCGACGTCGGCGGCGAGCTGCAGCGCGCGCCGGCGCATCGGCTCGCGGTCGGCGGCGGCACGGCGCACGTCGTTGAGTGCCGCTGCGACCTCGGCTTCGAGGGCGGCGATCCGCTCCGCCGGGCAGGCGTCGACGAGGATCATCGTCCACGCTTCGAGCACGCCGTCGCGCCCGCCGATGTCGGCGATCCGCCCCTCTGCGTCTCGGCGGACTTCGAGCATCGGGTGGACGGTGAGGTGGATCCCGAGGTGGTGACGGGTGATCACGGCATGGATCGAGTCGACCAGGAACGGCATGTCGTCGACCACGCTGGCGACGACGGTCAATGGCCCGGCGGGACCGTCGATCGAGGTCACCTCGACCGCCAACGGGGCACGCAACTCGGCACCGAGCCGCCAGTGGGCGACGACCACGGCGGCCAGCTCGGCGACCGGGCGGGCCTCGAGGTCGGGCCCGTCGGTCTCGGCGAAGTAGCGGCGGACGAACCGCCGGATGATCAGCGGGTCTGCGTCGAGTTGGGCGACGACTGCATCGGCGATGGTTTCGACCACGCCGGATGCGTGCAACGTTCCCACCCTCAGGTTCATGTGCGATCACCTCTCCGGCGGAGCGACGTTGACCCGCCAATCGGCGTCACGCACGGTAGCCGCCGATCCGCCTCGGTAGATTCCAGCCGGTGGCACGACCCCCGTCTCCTCATCACGAGCATCGCTCGGTCGCAGGCGGATCCGCTCGCGCCTCGATCTTCGGCATCAGCGACGGGTTGGTCTCCAACGTGTCGCTCGTGCTCGGCTTCGCCGGTAGCGGCGCCGAGCCGGCGGTGGTCCGCCTCGCCGGTCTCGCCGGGCTGATCGCCGGCGCATTCAGCATGGCGGCCGGCGAGTACGTCTCGGTCGCCGCCCAGAACGAGCTGATCGAACGGGAGATCGAGGTCGAACGGCGGGAGTTGGAGATCAACCCGGAGCACGAGACGGCCGAGCTGGTCCAGCGCTACGAGCGCTCCGGGGTCGACCCGGCACGCGCCGCCGCCGTCGCCGACGACATCATGCGCGACCCGGAGACGGCCCTCGTCGTCCACGCCCGGGAGGAGTTGGGTGTCGACCCGGACGGGCTCGCCTCGCCGCTGCGTACCGCGCTGTTCTCGTTCATCGCCTTCGCCGTCGGTGCCCTGCTCCCGGTCGTGCCGTGGCTGATCGGATCGGGCGTCGCGGCGACGATCGCCTCGATCATCATCGGCGTCGTCGCCGCTCTGATCGTCGGGACGTTGATCGGCCGGTTCAGCGAGCGGCGGGTGCTCCGCAGCGCGCTGCGCCAGGCCCTGATCCTGCTCGTCGCCTGCGGTGCGACCTACCTCGTCGGGGTCGCCCTCGACGTCAGCGTGTGACCTCGTCGAGGTCGGCGCGCCGGTGGCTGGTCGGTGCGTTGGCCTGCCTCTGCGCGTTCGTTCCCGCCCCGCCGGCGTCCGCCCATTCCGGCGGCGACTCGACCAACTACCTGTTGGAGCTGGGAGAGCGGGTGGGCGACTGGACCGGCGCCGAATTGCGCTCGGTCGGGCTCGGCGACCGGTTGGAGGTCGAGCGGACCTCCGCCGCCGAGGTGGTCGTGCTCGGCTACGAGGGAGAGCCGTTCCTCCGTCTCGACCCCGAGGGGATCTGGCGCAACGTCGCCTCACCGGCGACCTACCTCAACGAGGACCGCTACGCCCGCGTCGAACTCCCACCCGCCGCCGACGCCGAGGCACCGCCGCGCTGGGAGCTGTTCGAACAGGGGACAACGGTCCGCTGGCACGACCACCGGACACATTGGATGTCGCCGCAGGATCCTCCAGGGGTGCAGGCCGACCGTGGGGCCCGACAGACGGTGGTCAGCGATGTGGTCGTGCTGTCGATCGACGGACGGCAGGTGTCGGTGGCGACGACGGTCGTCTGGGTTCCGCCACCGTCGCCGTGGCCGTGGGCGGCGGGGGCGATCGCCCTCGCCATCGCCGGTCTGGCGGCCGTCCGCCACCGGCGCGATCTGCTGCCGGTGATCGGACTGCTCGCCGCAGCGGCGGCGACCGTCACTCGGCCGTCCGGTGTGGGCTGGTTGGTCGTCGCCCTGCTCGGGGTGGTGCTGGCGGCGGTCGGTGCGTGGCGCGGCGATCCCCGCCTGGGGGCCGCCGGCGCGATCGCCGGCCTGATCGTCGCCGCTTCCCGGCTCGACGTGCTCCACCATGCGTTGCTGGCCGGCTCAGTGGCCGGCGGTTGGCAGCGAGCCGGCGTCAGCATCGCCCTCGGCGCCGGGGCAGCGACGGTGATCGGACTCGCGGCGACGGGAGCGCTGCCCGCGCTCGTCGATCAGGCCGGCGAGCCCGACCGGCGGCGGCTGACCACCAGCACGGCGCCGCCGGCGACGACGACCGCTCCGATCGCCAGGGCGACGATGACCCCGGTGTTCGAGTCGTCGTCGCTGTCGTCGGCACCGGCGACGACGGCGGTCTCGGAGCCCGCCGCCGCCTCGTCACCGGTGTCGTGCCCATCGCTTTCGGCCGACTCGCCGTCGTGCCCATCGCCCTCGGCCGACTCGCTGTCGGTCGTCGCCGGCTCCGCCTCACCGTGGCCGCCGAGTTGCTCGGCGGTCGGCTCGCCGTCGGTGACCAGCAACAGCGGGGCGGGGTGGTCGGGCTCGGCGCCGCCGGCGGGCGTTGCTTCGATCCACGCCAGGCTGCCGACCTCGCACGTCTGGACGAGCGGGAAGTCGTAGCTGCCGGCCGTGGGCGGGGCGGTCAGCTCGATCGCGAACGTCCCGGCGGTCTCGGCGTCGAGCGAACCATCGGACCAGGTGACCACGTCGTCGTCGACGGCGACGGTCCAGCCGTCGGGCGCCGTGGCGGCGACGTCGGTGAACCCGTCCGGCACCTGCAGTTCGACGGTGACCGTCGGCGAGCCGTCGCAGCCGTGACCGACCTCGAACCCGATCGTCGCGGTCGACCCGGCGGCGATCGCCAGCGGATCTGGGTGGACGTGCGCCCACGCCGGGGAGGCCCCGACTCCTCCTGCGAGCAACCCGCCGGCGGCGACGGCGACGAACACGTGTCGGGGGCGAAGGACGGTGCGTGACATCAGGGAACCTCGGGGTCGGCGACGGGCGTACGGAACACGAGTCGTTTCCCGACCCGTTCGAGTTCCCGGAATCTCCGCCGCCGCTGTGGCCGAGTCGGCTGCAGCGATCACCAGTACGCTCGACCGCCGCATGGCCGGTACGCGCACCACCTCACGGCGGATCGCCCGTGTGTTCGGATTGCTCGCGCTCCTCGCCGTGTTCGTCGGCGCCGGACCGGCTCGTCCGGCGGCGGCCCACGCCGAACTGCTGACCAGCGATCCGAGTGGCGGTTCGGTGTTCGAGACCGCTCCGGCGCAGGTCACCTTGGCGTTCACCGAGGCGGTCGAGATCAGCCTCGGAGCGGTCGAGCTGTTCGACGGCACCGGCTCGGCGATCGAGCTCGACGATGCCACCCACCCGGGGGGCGACGGCACCCAGGTCGTGGTCGCCCTGCCGAGCCTCGGTGACGGCTCCTACGTGGTCTCGTGGAAGGTGCTCTCGGCCGACTCACACCCGGTCAGCGGTGCGTTCACGTTCCAGGTCGGCGATCTCTCGACGCTCGAGGCCGGCGTGCTCGGCGAGGTCGCCGCCGGCGCATCGACCAACGAGCAGGCCGGCGCACTGCTCGACGTGCTGCGCGTCCTGTTGATCGCCGGGTCGGCGGCGGTCGGTGGGCTGCTCGCGCTGCAGGGGTTCGGCGTGGTCGAGTGGAATGCGCGGCATCGGCGGGTGGCCTCCGCCGGCGCGGTCGTCGGCGGGCTGGCCGGCTGGTTGATGATCCCGGTCGAGGTCGCCTACGTCGACGGGCGCTCGGTGTCGGCGGCGCTCGTCGATCCGTCCGCCTGGCGGCTGCTGCTCGAGACCGACATCGGCGTCGCCTGGGCGGTGCGGGCAATCGCCCTCTACCTCGGCGGGTTCGCCCTGATCGCCACCGTTCGCTACCACCGCGCCGGCTGGTGGCGCTCGGCGCTCGTCGCCGAACTGGTCGTCATCGCCGGCGCGTTCGCCTACGGCGGCCACGGGGCGACCGGCCGGTGGATGCTGTTCGGGATCGGGACGACGATCGTCCACGTGATCGCGATGATGATCTGGATCGGTGGCCTCGTCGGCCTGCTGCTCGGGCTCGACCAGCTCGGCCCCGTCGCCGTCAGGCGTTGGTCGTCGATCGCCTTCGTCGCCGCCACGGCGGTGATCGTCAGCGGCACGGTCCAAGCGGTGCGCCAGCTGCCCGAGCTGTCGTCGCTGTGGGACAGCGACTACGGCCGGCTGCTGCTCGCCAAGGTCTGCGCGGTCGCGTTGGTGGTCGTGTTCGCCGCCGCCGCCAGACGGATGGTGCGCACCGACGGCGAGCGCGGCGCGATGCGTCGGACGATCGGCACCGAGCTGCTGTTCGCGGCGGCGGTGATCGCGATCACCGGCGCGCTCGATGGGCGCCAATCCGAACACCGTCGAGGCCGGCGGCCTGTACGCGCAGACGCTGGTCAGCGACGACTACATCGCATCGGTGACGGTCGATCCGGCGAGGGTCGGGGCGAACCAGCTCCACCTCTACCTCTCCAGCCCGGGCGGGAGCTTGTCGCAGCCGGACTCGGTCAGCGTGACGATCGCCGACCCGGCCAGCGGGATCGCACCGCTGGAGGTGGCGGTGGTCGCCGCCGGGGCGAGCCACTACCAGTCGACCGATCTCACCGTTCCGTTCCCGTCGGAGTGGACACTGACGATCCGCGCCGTCTACGACACGTTCACCGAGGTCGTCTTCTCCGCCGAGGTCCCGATCCGATGAGCGACCCGACCAACGAACCTCCGCTCGGATCGAGCGCCGCGACGCCGGGCGTGTACTACACCGGCAAGTACTGGAACAACCGTCCGGAGGTGGTCGAACACCTCAACCGGAGGGCGACCGACTCGCCTGCGGTGCGCTGGTGGGAGCACCTCGTCGCCTGGCACGGCGGACCCTTCCGGCGGGTGTTGGCGCTGAACTGCGGCAACGGCTGGGTCGAACAGGAACTGCTCGAAGGCGGTGTCGCGTCGAGTGCGGTCGGGCTCGACATCGACCCGGCGTTGCTCCACGGCGCCTCGGTCGCCGCCGAACGGCGCGGGCTCGACGTCACCTACCTCCAGGTCGACATCAACAGCTTCCCCTTCGACCCGGCCGAGATCGGCGAGGTCGACCTGGTCGTCAACTACGCCGCCGCTCACCACATCAGTCACATCGACGCGGTGTTCCGCCGGATCGCCTCACTGCTCCGTCCCGACGGGGTGTTCGTCAGCTGGGACTACACCGGCCCGCACCGCAACCAGTACGCCGCTGCTCAATGGGAAGCGCTCCACCGCCTCAATCTCGAGCTGCCCGTCGAGCTGCGCAAGCAGCTGACCTATCCGCACCTGCCGACGATGCTGGCGACCGATCCGAGCGAGGCGGTGCACAGCGACCTGGTGCTGCCGACGATGCGCCGCTACTTCGACCTGGTCCATCTCCGCCATCTCGGCGGCGGGCTGGCCTACGAGTTGCTCACCTTCAACGACAGCTTCTTCGACCCGTCGCTCGACACGGGTGGCGAGGTCGCCCGGATCCTCGCCGCCGATCAGGCCTACACCGACGTCGATCCGGCGCAACGATCGTTGTTCACCTACGCGATCGCACGCCCGGCGGCGGTGATGCCGGCGACCACCGAGCTCGTGCGCTGGACGGAGGACGAGCTGGCCCGGGAAGCAGCGGCGGCAGCGACTGGCGGTCGATACGGGGACGACACCCTGATCGGCTCGCTGACCACCCGGATCGAACAGCTCGAACGCGCCGTCGCCGCCGCCGAGGCCGGCCGCCCGCCCGAACGCCCGGCGGGACGCGCCGAACTGGCCGGACGCCGGCTGGACGAGGCGATCCGCCGTTGGCGTGGGGCGCTACGGGCACGGTCCGGTTCGCTCCGCCGGGGCCGCCGCAACTGAAGCGTTCCGTGCACCGATCCGCGTGACCGGGCACGCGAATCGGTGCACAGAGAAGTCGTCGAGCACCGCCTCAGGCGGTGAAGCGCGCCGGCGAGAGCGCAGCGGCAGAGACCCCGGCGACGCGTTCGGCCTCCGCGATGGTGCCGTCGACGAGCAGCCCGGCAAGGCAGCGGGCCATCGCCGGCGCGGTCTGGATCCCGTAGCCGCCCTGTCCGGCCAGCCACCACAGCCCGGCGCACCGAGGGTCCTCCCCGCACACCGGGACGCGATCGGCGGCGAAGGTCCGCAACCCGGCCCAGCTGGTGATCACACTGCGCAGCCCGAGCGTCGTCGTCTCGTTGACCCGCTCGATCGCCAGCGCCACGTCGAGCTCCTCGGGGCGGGCATCGCACGGTTCGGACGGCGTCTCGTCGGCCGGTGAGCAGAGCACGTTCGGTCCCTCCGGACGCCAGTAGTACCGGTGCTCGAGGTCACCGACGAGCGGTCCGGCAGGATCGAGCGGGACCGACGTCGGACAGATCGCGATCGTCCGTCGCAGTGGCTGCAACCCGAGCGGTCGGGCGCCGGCGAGCTCGCCGAGCTGATCGCACCATGCGCCGGCGGCAAGGACGACTGCTGCGGTGTCGATCACGGTTCCGTCGGCGGCGACGACCCGCCAGCCGCTGCCCGCCCGGTCGATCGCCAGCACCGGCCAGCTCTGCTCGACACTCAGCCGGCCACGTCCCTCGCCACCGCGGCGGGCGGTGCGCAGGTATCCCTGGTGCATCCCGAGGACGTCGATGGCTGCCGCATCGCGTTCGATCGCCACCCCGGCGACCCGCTCCGGGCGCACGGCGGGCGCGATCCTCAGCGTCTCGGCCAGATCGGTCGTCTCCAGCGTCGGGATCTCGGCGAGCATCGCCGTCAACGCCGAGAGCTGCTCCGGCGGAGCGAGCCACAGCGCTTGGCGGGGGGCGAGGGCCTCGTCGACTCCGAGCTCGTCTGCGGCTCGGTCGTACACCGGACGGCTCGCCGCCGACAGCGCCCGCACCTGCGGCGGGCCGTAGCTGGCGAGGAACACCGCCGCCGAGCGACCGGTGGTGTGCTGGGCGAGCTGCGGTTCGCGCTCGACGAGGACGACGTCTCGACCGGCCCGGGTCAATTCGCACGCGGCGGAGACCCCGGCGATCCCACCTCCGATGACGACGACATCGGTGGTCGTGGTCACCGGTGGGTCCGCCTCTGGCGGAGCAGTCGGGACCTCAGCCGAGCAGCTCTCGCCAGCGCAACGGATAGGCGCCGACGATCTCTGCCGGTGTCATCCGCAGCGTGGGCTCCGGCACCGCGTCGGCGATCGCCCGCGCCTCGGCGTAGTGGTGGCCGTGCCCGACGTTGGCGAACATCTGCTTGCGGAGGGCGAGGAGTTCGGCCGGCGGCGCGGGATCGAGGAATCCCCAGATCGTGAACGCGAGGGTGACGTCGTGGATCACCGGGGCGCGTCCGTAGATCGACGCCCGGCGGAGCGCGATCCCGAGGCAGCCGCGGATCGCGTCGGCTCGGTGCTCGCCGGGCTGGAGCACCAGCCGTTCGGCGACCCGCTCGGCGATCGTCAGCGCGTAGCCCTGGTCGGGCCCCTGATAGCCCAGCGAATCCCCTTGCGGCTGGAAGGGGTAGACCTCGCCCGGGCGGTCCGGGATCCACGGCTCGGGAATGTTGTCCGGCGAGGTGTACACCCGCGCCACCTCGGTCGGATCGAGCGGGACGAACTTCGGCGCGGCCATGGCCCGCAACGCTAGCTCCCCGGCCGCGGCCCGCCGGGGGTCAGCTCAGCGAGGTTCAGGCGTGGAGCAGGCCGTAGACGATCGAGTCGGCGAGCGCCTGCCAGGAGGCTTCGATGATGTTCGCCGAGACCCCGATCGTTGTCCATGAGCGCGAGCCGTCGGTGGCGTCGAGCAGGACGCGGGTGACGGCTCCGGTGGCGGTGGCTCCGTCGAGGATCCGCACCTTGTAGTCGGTCAGGTGGATCGCGGCGAGCTGGGGGAAGTGACCGCCGAGCGCGCTGCGCAGCGCCTGGTCGATCGCGTTGACCGGTCCGTTGCCCTCGGCGACGCAGACGCTGCGCTGCTCGCCGACCCAGACCTTGACCGTCGCCTCGGTGGTGAACTGGCCGCTGGGCAACTCGTCGGTGATCACCCGCATCGATTCGACGGTGAAGAAGTCGTGCGTCCAGCCGGCGGCCTTGCGCATCAGCAGCTCGAGCGAGGCGTCTGCGGCCTCGAAGTGGTAGCCCTCGTGCTCCAGCCGCTTGAGCTCGTCGATCACGTGGTTGACCGCCGCCCCGTCCATCGGCAGGCCGAGCTCGTCGGCCTTCATCTTGATCGTCGCCTTGCCGGCCATCTCCGACACGACGAAGCGCGTGCCGTTGCCGACCTGCTCCGGGTCGACGTGCTCGTAGGCATCCTTCGCCCGGGCGATCGCCGAGACGTGCAGGCCGGCCTTGTGGGCGAACGCGCTCGCCCCGACGTACGGCGCCTGTGGGTTGAGCGGACGGTTGAGCAGCTCGGCGATGTGGTGGCTGACCGAGGTCAGCTCGACCAGGCGTCCGGCGGGAAGGACGTCGAAGCCCATCTTCAGCTGGAGGTTGGGGATCACGGTCGTCAGATTGGTGTTCCCGGTGCGCTCGCCGAGGCCGTTCATGCAGCCCTGCACCTGACGCACCCCGGACCGGACCGCGGCCATCGCGTTGGCCACCGCACATCCGGTGTCGTCGTGGCAGTGGATCGCCAGGATCGCGTCGCCGCCGAAGTGACGCTGCACGGTGGCGACGATCTCGCCGACCTCGTGCGGCAGCGAGCCACCGTTGGTGTCGCACAGCACGAGGTGGCTGGCGCCGTTGACCACAGCCGCTTCGAGGGCACGGAGGGCGAACTCGGGGTTGCGCTTGTAGCCGTCGAAGAAGTGCTCGGCGTCGACCATCACCCGGCGCCCGTTCGCTCGGAGGAACTCGACCGAATCGGCGATCATCGCCGCTCCTTCGTCGAGCGTCGTGTTCAGCGCGTTGACGACGTGGTAGTCCCAGCTCTTGGCGACGATGCAGACCGCTTCGGTGCCGGCCTCGATCAGGTTGCGCAGGGTCGGATCGTCGTCGACCTTGCCCTTCGGCCGGCGGGTCGAACCGAACGCGACGAGGGTCGAGGTCTGCAAGCGCAGCTCGGTCGCAGCCCGGCGGAAGAACTCGATGTCCTTCGGGTTGGCGCCGGGCCAGCCGCCCTCGATGTAGGTGATGCCGAGTCGGTCGAGCTGCTCGGCGATCCGCAGCTTGTCCTCGACCGTGGCCGAGACACCCTCGACCTGGAGGCCGTCGCGCAGGGTGGTGTCGAAGATCTCGACCCGTTCTCTCGTCGTGTTCGT
Source organism: uncultured Actinomycetes bacterium (assembly GCA_963754705.1). Classification (GTDB taxonomy): domain Bacteria; phylum Actinomycetota; class Acidimicrobiia; order Acidimicrobiales; family Ilumatobacteraceae; genus JAWKHV01. The sequence goes on from CAVWGZ010000006.1 coordinate 315,148, forward strand.
GCTGTCGCTCATCGCTGTCCCTTCGACCCGCACCGGCGAACCGGTCCGGAGAACTGAAACGGCCGCCCCGAAGGCGGCCAAGGATGCGCACGTGGTCGACACGTGCGCTATCGAATGATGATCCCTGCGGTCTGCCGGAGCGTCACAGCGGAAACTCTACCGCTGCGGCCGTCCGCGTCGACCCGCCCGCCGATTCGCGCTCAGCCTTCGACGCAACGGTCGATGCACCCCGCCGATCGGGCCGCACCGCCAAGGCCGAGCGCGAATCGGCGGATGGCGAGCGGCGAGGCGGGGTGGCGGCGTGGCGAGTCGGCGGGACGGGTCGGCGGGGAGGCGGGTCGGCGGGGCGGGTCGCGGGGCGGGTCGGCGGGGCGACGTCCCGATATCGTCGCTCCCGTCGAAGGGGAGTAGCCCCCAACACGGTGATCGACATGCTGCCTCTCCGGGGGCCGGTCACCGGGCCTGCGAGATTCGTGGGCGGGCGAGACCTTCGGTCGAACGATGCACGTCGTTTCCGACCGAAGGCGCGCATCGCCCCGAGGCCGGGACCCCGACCCGAAAGCCTCCCGATGTCGCCGACTGCGCTGCTCAGAGCCTTCGCCACCGTGTTCCCGGCGGAACTGCCGGACAAGACGATGATCGCCACGATCATCCTCGTCACCCGGTACCGCCGTCCGTTGTGGGTCTGGGTCGGGGCGGTGAGCGCGTTCAGCGTTCACGTCGTGGTCGCCGTCGCCGCCGGCAGCGCGATCGGGTTGCTCCCGGACGTCCTGGTCAAGCTGGTCGTCGGCGCGCTCTTCGCCACCGGGGCGGCGCTGCTGTTGCGAGCTGCTCGGGCGGGTTCGCAAGCCGTGGTCGAGACCGAAGCGGTCGCCGCCTCGATCCGGGCGACGGTCATCGGCAGCTTCGGGCTGATCATCCTCGCCGAGTGGGGCGACCTCACCCAGCTGGCGACCGCCAGCCTCGCCGCCTCCTCCGGGGCGCCGTTCGCCACCGGGATCGGCGCCTTGGCCGCGCTCGCCGCCGTCGCCGCGATCGCAGCGAGCTTCGGCCGGCAGCTGGTCCGCCGGGTGCCGATCCACAAGGTCAACTACGTCGGCGCAGCGGTCTTCGCCGGGCTCGCGACCTGGACCCTGCTCGAGCTGATCGTCTGACCTCGCGACCCAACGATCATCATCCTCATCTCCGGCGATCCTCGTCGTCGTCCCCGGCGACCGGGAGAGACCCGACCCGGCGAGCACTGGCGGCCGTCGCCCTCTGTGCTCTTGGCACGTGAGACGACAATCCCTGTCGTTTTCCGTGCCCAGAGCACCTCGGTGACCGCGACACCGACGGGGACCGGGCGGGTCAAACGGCCATCGCGGCGCGGACTTGGTCGAGCGAGCCCTCCCCGCCCTCACCGGCGCCGGTGATCCGGCCGGACTCCAGCACGTAGTACCTGTCGGTCGAGCGCAGGGCGAAGCCGACGTGTTGCTCGACCAACAACACGGTGAAGTCACCGCGGCGGGTGAGCTCGACGATGACCTGTTCGATCTCGGCGACGACGTTGGGTTGGATGCCTTCGGTCGGCTCGTCGAGGATCAGCAACCGCGGCTTGGTCAGCAGCGTCCTGGCGATCGCGAGCTGTTGGCGTTGCCCACCCGACAACAGTCCCGCCCGTCGGCCGAGCAGGCCGGTGAGCGCCGGAAACGTGTCGAGCACCTCGTCGATCTCGGACGTCACGGTCGAGACCAGGTGGAGATTCTCGATCGTGGTCATCTGCGGGAAGCACAGCTGGCCCTGCGGGACGTAGCCGAGTCCTTTGCGCACCCTTCGGTTGGGACGGGCGTTGGTGACGTCCTCACCGTCGAGCAACACCGTGCCCGACTTCACCGGGATCAGGCCGACGGCAACCCGCAACAGCGTCGTCTTCCCGGCGCCGTTGTGGCCCATCACCGCAGCAGCGCCGCCCTTGGGTACCGAGAGGTTCACGTCGAACAGCACCATCGAGCGTCCGTAGCCGGCGGTCACGCCGATCATCTCGAGCATTGGTTCAACCATGTGCGGCCGCCTCCGTCGCGGTTCCCAGATAGACCTCTTGCACCTGCCGGTCGGCTTGGATCTCGGCGACCGTGCCTTCGGCGAGCACGGTGCCGGAGTGCATCACCGTCACGAAGTCGGCGAACCGACGCATGAACTCCATGTCGTGCTCGATGACGACGATCGTTCGGTCGCCCACGATCCGCTTCAGCAGCTCACCGGTCTCCTCGCGCTCGGCGGCGCTCATCCCGGCAACCGTCTCGTCGAGGAACATCACCTTCGCGTCCTGGACCAGCAGCATGCCGACCTCGAGCCACTGCTTCTGGCCGTGGGCGAGGACTCCCGCCGGTCGGTTCGCCAGCGCAGCCAGGCCGATCGTCTCGAGCGCCTCTTCGACGCGCTCGAGGTACCTTGGTGCGGGCAAAGATCAGCCGGCGCGACCTGCGGTGCACCCCGGCAGCGATGTCCAGGTTCTGCAGCACGGTCAGCTTCTCGAACACCGATGCCGTCTGGAACGTGCGCCCGATCCCGAGGCGCACGATCATGTGCGACTTCATCGCCAGCAGGTCATGGTTGCGGAACGCCGCCTCGCCCGAACCGCGCACGAGTCCGGTGAGGGCATCGACGAGCGTGGTCTTCCCAGCGCCGTTCGGGCCGATGAGGAAGTGCAGCCTCCCTTGCAGCAACGTCAGATCGACGCCGTCGATCGCCTTGAAGCCGTCGAAGTCGACCGTCAGGTTGCGGATCTCGAGGTAGTCCTCGCCGAGGAACGAGGCGCTCATGCGATCGCCTCCGAGGTGGCATGGTCGCGCTCGACAGCCGTGGCCTTGCGCGGCCACAGCGACGTGAGCTTCGGTCCGACCGATGCGAGCTTCGACCACAGCGAGGCGACACCGCCCGGGAGGAACAGGACGACGACGATGAACAGCGCGCCCTGGAAGTACGTCCACTGCGTCGGGAACTTCTCCGACAGCGACGATCGGCCGTAGCCGACCACGATCGCGCCCAACGCCGGCCCGAGCAACGACGCTCGCCCGCCGAGGGCGACACCGGCGATCAACAGGATCGATGCCGCAGCGTCGACGTTGGAGGGCGAGATGATCCCGGCGATCGGGACGAACACGGCGCCACCGACGCTCGCCATCACCGACGCCACCACGAACGCGACCAGCTTGATGTTGGCCGGGTCGTAGCCGAGGAAGCGAACGCGCTCCTCGGCATCGCGGGTGGCGACCAGCAGCTCGCCGTACCGGCTCCGGTAGAGCTGCCACAGGATCACCAGGAACACGATCACCAGACCGGCAGCGATCAGGTACAGGTTCTTCTTGACCTGAGGGTCGTAGAGGTTGTGACCGAAGAAGGTCGTGAACGTGTTCAACCCGTTGAAGCCACCGGTCTGCTTGATCGTCGCGATCAGCAGCGTCGCGAACGCGACCGCCAGCGCCTGGGTGAGGATGGCGAAGTAGGCACCCTTGACCCGGCGCTTGAGGATCGCGTAGCCGAGCAGGAACGCCACCAGCGCAGGTAGGGCGACGATCGCGAACACCGTGAACGACGCGCTGCGGAACGGCTCCCACCACGACGGCATCGTGCCGTCGCCGTACAGCACCATGAAGTCGGGCACCTGGCCGGGGCCGGCGGCCTCGAGCTTCATGTGCATCGCCATCACGTAGCCGCCGAGGCCGAAGAACACGCCCTGGCCCATCGTCAGCATGCCGCCACGACCCCAGGCGAGACCGATGCCCATCGATGCGAGGGCCAACGCGCAGTACTTCCCGAGGTTGCCCAGCCGGAACGCACTCATCGAACTGGGAGCCCAGACCAGCAGCACGACGGCGAGCACAGCGATGGCGACCAGCGGACCGTAGGAGCTGAGTTGCTCTGCCAGCGACCGTGCATGCCGAGCTCGCTCGGGAGATCCGGATGCGTGCCCGAGGTTCGCTGTCTCGGACGACTCGTGGGCGGCGATCGTCATGCCAGCGACCTCGTCCGAACGGTGAACAGTCCCTGCGGTCGAACCATCAGGAAGATCACCACGCAGGCGAAGGTGAGGACCTGCGCCATGCTGCCGCTGCTCCAATCGGTCAGGAACGCGGTGACCACGCCGACCGCCCAGGCAGCGATCACCGTTCCCTTGAGCTGCCCGACACCGCCGACGACGACGACGAGGAACGCGGGGATGATGTAGGACGTCCCCAGCGTCGGGTTCGTACCGGAGATCAGGGCGATCGCCACCCCGCCGACACCTGCCAGGCCGGAGCCGAGGAAGAAGGTGATCCGGTCGACCTTCCGGGTCGAGATGCCGAGCGTCTCGGCGAGTTCCCGATTCTGGACCGTCGCCCGGATCTGCCGGCCGAAGGAGCTGTACTTCAGCACCGCGCTCAGCGCGCCGACCGAGCTGATCGCCAGCACGATGGTGAACAGCTGGCGGTGGGGCCACTCGTAGCCGAACACCGAGAGACGGCCTCCGAGCCAACTCGGCGCGGTGACCGGATCGCCCTGAGCGCCGAAGACGTCCTGGGCGAGCTGCTGGAGCACCAACGACACGCCGACCGTGACGAGCAACGTGTCGAGCGGCCGCCGGTACATCCACTGGATGACGGTGACCTCCAGGACCAGCCCGAGGATGCCGGCGACGACGAAGGCCACGGGGAGGGCGAGCACGATCGAGAAGCCGGCGCTGCTGATCACCTGCTGGGTGACGTAGGCCACGTAGGCCCCGACCATCAGGAACTCACCGTTGGCCATGTTGATCACGCCCATCTGGCCGAACGTGAGGGTGAGCCCGAGCGCGGCGAGCAACAGGATCGCCCCGGTCGCCGTGCCCGTGAGGAAGGGGGTTGTGAGTACGTCCATGTCTCTGCTTTCAGATCGTCGCGGGAGCGTTCACCGGCTCGGCCGGTCGGTCCGGGGTCGTCGGGGGCGCCGCGACGAGCACGACACCCCCGACCACCGACAGGGTCAGAACCGGTGGCTCACCCGGCGTTCGGGTCCCACCAGCCGTAGCCCTCGAGGAACGGATCGGGCTCGATCGGGCCCTCGGAGCTCCACACGATGTCGAACTGGTTCTCGGCATTGATCTGGCCGATCAAACCGGTCTTGGCGATGTGGTGGTTCTCGCCGTTGACGGTGACCAGCCCCTCGGGAGACTCGAACGTCACCCCGTCGGACGCCGCGTTGACGGCGTCGACGCAGAACGACCCCGCCGCTTCGACCATGTTCTTGTAGAGGTACATCGAGGTGTAGGCCGCTTCCATCGGGTCCGAGGTCGGCCGGTCTGCGCCGTACTTGCCCTGGAAGGCTGCGATGAAGGTTGCGTTGGTAGGGCTGTCGACGCTCTCGAAGTAGTTCCAGGCGGCGTACTGCCCGGTGAGGTCGACACCCATCGACGGTGCCTCCTCCTCGGCGATCGACACCGAGATGATCGGGGAGTTGTCGGCGCCGAGGCCGGCCTCGTCGTAGGCCTTGATGAAGCCGACGTTCGACGAGCCGTTGATCGTGTTGAACACGAAGTCGGGCTTGGCCGCAGCGATCTTGGCGACCTGTGTCGTCCAGTCGTCGCTGTCCAGCGGGACGTACTCCTCACCGACGATCTCGATCCCGAGCTCGGCGGCGTACTGCTTGATGATCTTGTTCGCGGTACGTGGGAACACGTAGTCGGACCCAGCGAGGAACAACGTCTTGACGCCCTCCGAGGCCAGGAAGTCCATCGCCGGAATGATCTGCTGATTGGTCGTCGCCCCGGTGTAGTAGATGTTCTCCGAGGCCTCGAGGCCCTCGTACTGCACCGGGTAGAACAGCAGACCGTTGGCTCCTTCGACGACGGGCAGCATCGCCTTGCGCGACGCCGAGGTCCAACCACCGAACACGGCGGCGACCTCGTCCTCGGTCAGCAGCTTGTTGATCTTCTCGGCGAAGATGGTCGGCTCGCTCTGGCCGTCCTCCTCGATGATCTCGATCTGCTTGCCGAGGATGCCGCCCGCAGCGTTGATCTCCTCGGTGGCGAGTAGGAGCGAGTCGCGCACCGTCTGCTCGCTGATCGCCATCACGCCCGAGGTCGAGTTCAGCAGGCCGAGCTCGACGCTGTCACCGTCGACGCAGGTGTCGGCGGTGCCGGCCGTCGTCTCGCCGGTCGCTGCAGCGGTGGTCTCCCCGGCCTCCGCTGCGGCTGCTGTCACCTCGGAGCTGGATTCTGCGGAGTCGGAACCGCACGCAGCGACGGCGAGCGCCATCGCTGCGAGCGCGGCAACGCTCGGATACCGGTATTTCCTACGGCTGTTCACGCGTCTCCTCAAAGGGGGTGGGACCCCGCGTTCACGGGATCGGAGGCGCATGCACCGTAGGTAGGGGCCAATGTCGGGCAGATGGCCCTGGAATGACGGCTGGGTTTCGATGCCGTTCGGACAGCTACGGCATCAGGGCGGCTCAGACGGCGAGCTCGCACCAATCCTTGTACTTGTCCTCCTGGCCGCGGACTGCTCGGCCGTAGACCTCGGCGATCGCCTTCGTCATCGGCCCGGGACAGGGCACCGGACGGTCGTCGACGGAGTTCACCGAACCGACTTCGGCGGCCGTGCCGCAGACGAAGATCTCCTCGGCGATGTACAGGTCACTGCGGGCGAGGTTGTCGAGGCGGACGTCGAACCCGAGGTCGGTGGCGATCGTGATCACCGAGTTCTGGGTGATCCCCTCCAACGCCCCGGCGGACAGCGGCGGGCTGATGATCACGCCGTTGCGGACGGCGAACAGGTTCTCGCCGGAGCACTCGGCGATGAGCCCGTTGGGGGCGAGCATGATCGCCTCGTCGTAGCCGGCGCGCAGCGCCTCTACCTTCGCCAGCGAGGAATTGACGTAGTTGCCGGTCGTCTTCGACGCGGGTGGCATCGTGTTGTGATCGTGGCGGGTCCAGGACGAGATCTTCATCCGCACCCCCTTGTCCAACGCGTCCTCGCCGAGGTATGCGCCCCACGGCCAGCAGGCGATCGAGACATCGACCGTGCACGGCAGCGTGTTCAGTCCCATCTCGCCGTAGCCGAAGTAGGCGATCGGGCGGACGTAGCACGCCGGCAGCCCGGTCGAGGCAACGGTTGCCTTCGTCGCCGCGACCAACTCCTCGACCGAGTACGGCAGTTCCATCCCGAGGATCCGGGCGCTGCGGTCGAGACGTTCGATGTGGTCGGTGAGGCGGAACACCGCCGGGCCCTGCGGCGTCTCGTAGGCGCGGATGCCCTCGAACACGCCGGTGCCGTAGTGCAGCGTGTGGGTCAGCACGTGGACCTTGGCATCCGCCCAGTCGACGAGGTCGCCGTTCATCCAGATCTTCGGCGTGGGTGTGATCGGCATCGTGGTCTCCTCGACGGGCCGCCGGGTTTCTGCGCGAGCCACGCTACTGCGGACTGTGCCGGCGGGCACACGGAGACGGGCCCCGAGCCGGGGCTCCGCGCCACCAGCCTGGGCGACGACGAGCGATGTGCGATCGTGTCCGCCGTGCGTCGATCCCTTCGCCCCCTGCCGTGGCTGGTCGTCGTCGTGCTCGTCGCCTTGTCGATCGTCACCGGTTGCTCCGGCGGCGACGACGACGGCGACGCCGGCGACGACGACGGGGGCGGCGACGTGGCCACCGGGAGCGCCTCGGCGACGGATCCGGCGATCAGCTCCTCGACCGAGGCGGTCACGTCGTTGGTGGTCGCATCGGCGGCGCCGGCGGCTGCTCCTGCGGGGCTCGAACTGGTCCCGGCCAGTGGGCTCGTTCGGGCGAGCTACGACCCGGCGACGCAGAGCGCGACCCTGCTCCCCCAGGTCGAGCTGCTCGCCGTGCGGACCTTCGAGGTCGCTCCGTCGCAGGGCACGGTCTCGCTCGGCGAGCTCAGCGCGACGCTCCCCGCGGGCAGCGTGGAAGACGGGGTCGGGATCGTCGGCCTGCTCGAGTTGTCGATCCACGACGCCGACGGCCGCCGGTACGCGGAGAAGTCGTTCGATGTCTGTCCGGGCGACCACGGCACGCGTCCGCGTCGACGAGGCTGCTGTCCTCGACGACCCGTACCCCGAGGAGTGCTCGCTCGACGCCGACGTCCGATGGGGCCTCGCTGCCGGCTGGGCGACTGCGTTGTTCGTCCGACCGATCCAGCTCCCAGGTCTCGAACCGGGCGACTACGAACTCGAACTGCGCGTCGCCGAGCGCTACCGCTCGCTCCTCGACGCCCCCCGCTCGCTCACCCTCGCCCTGACCGTCACCCCGAGCTGACCGACCGGCGCCGACCACCAACCGGGTGGGTCGATGCACGCCGCCGGCGACGGCTGTCGACGCGTGCGGCGTGCAACGCCGACTGCTCCGCTCAGGCCAGGCGGCCGGCGATCGTGTCGCCGATCTCGGTCGTCGTGCCTCCGGTGGGCTCGGCGCAGGCGGCACGGACCCGATCGGCTGCCTCGCCCTCGCCGAGGAAGTCGAGCATCAACGCCGCCGAGAGGATCGCCGCCGTCGGGTTCGCGGCACCGGTGCCGACGATGTCCGGAGCGGAGCCGTGGACGGGTTCGAACATGCTCGGTCCCGTGCGCGCCGGGTTGAGGTTGGCCGAGGAAGCGAGGCCGATCCCGCCCGACACCGCGCCACCGAGATCGGTGAGGATGTCGCCGAACAGGTTGTCGGTGACGATCACGTCGTAACGCCCGGGATCCTGGACGAAGTAGATGCACGCCGCGTCGACGTGGTTGTAGGCCGTCGTCACACTCGGGTAGTCGGCGGCGACCTCGTCGCAGGTCCGCTGCCAGAGGTCACCGGCAAAGGTCAGCACGTTGGTCTTGTGGACCAGGGTGAGGTGCCGACGGGGGCGGGAGGCAGCGAGCTCGAAGCCGTAGCGCAAGGCCCGTTCGACGCCCATCCGGGTGTTGACCGAACCCTGGGTGGCGACCTCGTGCTGGGTGCCCTTGCGCAGCACGCCACCCTCGCCGACATACGGCCCTTCGGTGTTTTCGCGGATCACGACGAAGTCGTGTGCCGAGGACGCGCCAGGGGCGACGCCGGCAAACGGTCGCTGGTTGATGTAGAGGTCGAGTTCGAACCGCATCTTGAGCAGCAGGCCGCGCTCGATCACTCCGGGGGGAACCTCCGGCGTACCGACCGCGCCGAGGAGGATCGCCTCGTAGTCGCGCAGCTCGTCGAGCGTCGAGTCGCTGAGGATCTCGCCGTCGCGCAGGTACCGGGCCCCGCCGAGGTCGAAGTCGGTCGCCTCGATCGCCACTCCGGCGGCGCGGACGACCTTCAGCGCCTCGGCAGTGACCTCCGGGCCGATCCCGTCTCCGCCGATGACTGCGATGCGATGTGACATGGCCGCCGACGATATCCGCAGCCCTCGGCGCCGGACCGATCCGCGCCCTGCGGCGGTGCCGTCGAACGCCGCCGCCGACCCGTCGGGCGATCGTCGAGGTCGCCGGGGTTCTGAGATGGCGATAGCGTCGCTGGCCATGTCCCAGGCCAACCAGCTTTCACGCTCGGCGTACGACCGGCTCCACGCCGAGTACGAGGACCTGACGACCCGAGGCCGGATCGAGATCGCCCAGGCGATCGAGCGCGCCCGCGAGCTCGGTGACCTCTCCGAGAACGGCGATTATCACGCCGCCAAGGATCAACAGGGTCACATGGAAGGTCGCATCCGTCAGCTGGAGGCGATCCTCGAGAACGCCGACGTGGTCGAGGCGGGCGAGGCGGGTGTCGTCAGTGTCGGCACGCTCGTCACCTTCGTCTACGACGGCGACGACGACGACTCGGCCGAGACCTATCTGATCGATTCCGTCGAGCAGCGCGCCGAGGGGATCGACGTGATCACACCCGGCTCGCCGATGGGCGAGGCGTTGGTCGGCAGGCGCGAGGGTGAGCACGTCACCTACACCGCTCCGAACGGCAACTCACTCGGCGTCAAGATCCTCAAGGTCGCCGTCTGAGCGATCCGTCGGCGCGCTCGTCAGCAGCATGTCGACCGCCAGACTGGGCCCGTGACCGAGGAGCGTGAACCAGCACCGGCACCATGGCTACCGCCGGGACGGCAGCTCGAGCTGCCTCAGCGAGGCACGACCTTCTTCAGAGAGCTGACCGGTCCTGCCGGGGCGGCGACGGTGCTGCTCCTCCACGGCTGGACGGCGACCGCCGACCTCAACTGGTTCACCGCCTACGCCTCGCTCGGCGAGCACTACCGGGTCATCGCCCTCGATCATCACGGCCACGGGCAGGGGATCCGTTCGAAGCGGGCGTTCTCGATCGAGGCCTGCGCCGACGACGCCTTGGCGCTGTGCGACCAGCTCGACATCGACCAGGTCATCCCGGTCGGCTACTCGATGGGCGGGCCCGTCGCGTTGAGCTGCTGGCAGCGCCATCCGCAGCGGGTCAGCGGCTTGGTGCTCGGGGCGACCGCGCCGTACTTCTCCGCGTCGCGCGCGAGGAACGGCGCAACTTCCTCGGCCTGTCCGGGCTGGCAGCGTTGTCGCCGCGCCACCCCGCCGCGGGCGCGGAGCTGGTTGACCGAACAGCTCTACCTCCAACGTCGGGCGCAGCAGTGGGAGCCGTGGGCGATCGAGCAGGTCTCCCGCCACGATTGGCGGACGATCCTCGAAGCCGGTCGGGCGATCGGCGGCTTCTCGGCACGCGACTGGCTCGACACGGTCGACGTCCCGGTCTCGATCATCGTCACCATGCGCGACGAGATCGTCCCCGTCCGCCGGCAGATCAAGCTGTTCGACGGGATCCGCGGCGCCGAGGTCCACCGGATCGACGGCGGGCACGACGCAGTCGTCGCCCGTGCCGACGTGTTCGTCCCGACGCTGCTCCGCTCGATCGATTCGGTGATCAGCCGAGCGGAACCAACGGGTCGTCGAAGTCGGGAGGCAGGCTGACCGCGTGGTGTTCGCCGTCGGCGAAGCGGTAGGTGATGTCGAACCGGCGCCGGGCGAAGCGCCACCGCCGGTCGTCGCCGAGCACGTAGTGGTCACGGAACGCGCCGGCCATCGCCCGTCGCTCGCCGCGCAGGATCCCCGACTCGGTGAACCACAGCCGCCCGGTGGCCGACTTCCCGTCGGGCGAGTAGTCGACGATCGCCGAGTCGATCGTGTGGTAGATCGACGACCAGTGGGTCAGCAACTCGGCCAGCCACTGCTCGATCGCCGCTCGGCCGACCTGCGTGCCGTACTGGCCGGCATCCCAGCTGGCGTCGTCGTCGAACAGCGCACCGAGCAGGTCGGGGCGCCGCCGGTTGACCCCGTCGATGTAGCGGGCGTGCAGATCGGCGACCATCGCCTCAGCCTGCCAGGCGAGTCGCCGGCACCCCGATCCGAGCACCGCCGGGCCTCGAACCGTGGAGGTTGTCGCACCCCACCGCTGCAACAACCTCCAAACCTCGCGGCGGCTGGCACGATGGGTCGATGCGCAAGCTGACCGTCCTGCTCCCGGCGCTGCTCGCCGCAGCGGGGCTCGGCGCCCTCGGTGGCCGACGACGACGAGCTCGCGGCGGTGGCCGCCATGGATCGGGCTCGGCGGTCTCGCGGCGGGGTCGTTGGGCGCGCAACTCGGCGATCGCCGGGCTCGGCGTCACGGTCGGGGCGAACTATGCCTCGACCGCGGCGCGCAAGTTGTTCGCCGACGCCGAGCGACGGATCGAGCTCGACGAGGCTCGCGAGCTGAAGACCGCGGAAGCGGTCGCCGAGCGGCTCGGCGAGATGAAGGGCGCGCTGATGAAGATCGGGCAGATGGCGTCGTTCCTCGACGACGGGCTGCCCGAACCGCTGCGCCTGGCGCTGGCCGAACTGCAGTCGAACGCTCCGCCGATGTCCGCCGAGCTCGCCGCCGAGGTGATCCGCAACGAGCTCGGCGGGTCGCCGGAGGAGCTGTTCGTCAGCTGGGATCGACATCCGATCGCCGCTGCCTCGATCGGCCAGGTACACCGGGCGATCGTGCGCGACCCGGCCACCGGCGTCGAGCGAGCGGTGGCGGTGAAGGTCCAGTACCCGGGCGTCGACGAGGCGATCAGCAGCGATCTGGCGACCGCCAACCTGCTCGGTCTGCTGCTCAGCCAGGGGTTCGGCGGGCTCGACCCGGGCGAGATGGTCGAGGAGGTCAAGCAGCGTCTGGTCGAGGAGCTCGACTACCGCCGCGAGGCGCGCAATCAGCAGGAGTTCGCCGACTACTTCCGCGGCCATCCCCTGATCCACATCCCCGACGTGCTCCCCCAGCTGTCGACCGGCCGGGTGCTGACCACCGAGCTCGCCACCGGCGCCCGCTTCGAGGAGGTCCTCGGCTGGCCCCAGACCGAACGGGATGCGGCGGCGGAGACGATCTTCCGTTTCGTCTTCCGCAGCCTGTACCGCCACCATGCGTTCAACGGCGATCCGCACCCGGGGAACTACCTCTTCCGACCCGGAGGACAGGTCACCTTCCTCGACTTCGGGCTCGTCCGCCACTTCTCCGCGGCGGAGGTGGCGACCTTCGAGCAGTTGATCCGTGCCGCCGTCCTCCACCCGGATCCGGCGACCTACCGGGCAGTGGTCGAGGATGCCGGCTTGCTCCGACGCGACGCGCGCCGGTGACGACGGCCGAGGTCGGCGAGTACTTCTCCTACTTCTACGCCCCGGTGCGCGAGGACGGCGAGATGACCTGGTCGACGGACTACTCGTCGTCGATGGTCCGCCACGTGTTCGATCGCTCCTCGCCGATCGCCCAGTACGCCACCGTGCCGAGGGCGTTCGTGTTCATCCAGCGGATCAACCTCGGGCTCTACGCCCTGCTCGGCCAGCTCCGGGCGAGCGGGAACTACCGCAAGATCTCCGAGGAGCTGTGGCCGATGGTCGGCGGGCCGCCCTCGACCCCGGCCGGCGAGGCCGAGGCGGTGTGGCTCGCCGCCCGCTCCGCACCATCGGTGGCGACGTGAACGCACCGCGCGGACGCTACTGAACCTCTCAGGTTCAACGTCGGAGGCCGCCGATAGGGTCGCCCGGTGCCCCGATTCGCCCCACTCGCCTGCATCGCCGTCCTCGCCCTCGCCGCCTGCGGGAGCTCCTCCGACGACTCCGCCGACACGACGGTCGCCGGTGGCTCGACCACGATCGCGTCCGACACGACGGTCGCCGGTGGCTCGACCACGATCGCGCTCGAGCCGACGATTGCCGGTAACCCGGACAAGCCGACGGTCGAACTCCCTGCCGAGCTACCGACCGAGCTGGTCGTCACCGAGCTGCGCGCCGGCGAGGGCGCCACTGCCGCTGTCGGCGACACGGTGCTGGTCAACTACGTCGGCGTCCGCAGCGAGGACGGCACCGAGTTCGACAACAGCTGGGACGGCAACACGCCGTTCGAGGTCAGCCTCGGCGCAGGCGGGGTGATCGCCGGGTGGGACGAGGGCCTGGTCGGCACCCAGACGGGCGGCCAGTACCAGCTCGACATCCCCGCCGACCTCGCCTACGGCGACTCGCCCCCCGGCGACCCGATCGAAGCCGGCGACGCGCTGAGCTTCGTGATCGACGTGCTCGCCGTCGTCAGTCCGAGCGAGGCCGCCGACCAGCCGGAGGTGACGATCGCCCCGTCGAGCGGAGCGACCGACGTGACGACCACCGACGTCGAGGTCGGCGACGGCGCCACTGCCGCAGCGGGGGACATCGTCTACGTCGACCTCGTCGCCTACGACGGCACGACGGCCGAGCAGCTCGACTCGAGTTACGGCGTCGGCAGCCCGTTCCAGCTCGTGCTCTCCGACGAGGGCGCACTGCCCGGGCTGGTCAACGGGATCATCGGGATGCAGGTCGGCGGAACGCGGCTGATCACGATTCCGCCCGACCAGGCGTTCGGTCCGGAGGGCAACGCCGAGGTCGGCCTCCCGGCGAACACCGATCTGATCGTCCTGATCCACCTCGCCGCGGCATACTCCGCCGGGTGACCGACCCGATCCCGTCCACATCCGATCCGACCGGAGCCCGACTCTCCGGGCAGACGGTGGTGATCACCGGTGCGTCGGCCGGGATCGGAGCCTCGGCGGCGATCGCCTTCGCTGCCGCCGGGGCCCGGGTCGGGCTCGTCGCCCGGCGCGCCGACCGTCTGGCCGAGGTCGCCGCCACCTGTCGGGCCTCGACCCCCGGCGCGGAGGTGTTCGTCGCCGACCTCGCCGACCTCGACCGCATCTCCGACCTCGCGACGGCGTTGACCGAGCGGCTCGGTCCGATCGACGTGTTGGTCAACAACGCCGGCGTGCCCAAGCGGCGACGGATGACGACGATGACCCCGGCGGACGTCGAATCGGTGATGGCGATGAACTACTTCTCGCCCGTCCGCCTGACGCTCGCCCTGCTTCCGGCGATGGTCGAGCGCGGCTCGGGCGAGATCGTCAACGTCTCGTCGATGGGCGTCCACCTCGCCAGCTTCGGGGTCGGGGCCTACTCGGCGACGAAGGCTGCGCTCGAGCTGTTCACCGAGGCCCTCTACCTCGAGCTCCACGGCACCGGGGTGCGCGCCCGGGTGTTCGTCCCCGGCTCGACCCGCAGCGAGTTCTCGACCGACAAGCCGGACAACGACCCGCCGTTCCCCACCGATCCGGCGACCGTCGCCGATCCCGACGACGTCGCTGCTGCGCTCGTCGCCTCGATCGGCAGCGACCCGCTGACGACCTACGCGACGGCGCGCGACGCAGCCACGGCGGCGGCGAAGCAGGCCGACCCGGAGGGGTTCATCGCTCGGATGGCGGGGTTGCTCGCGCCTCGCCGCTGAGCGGCGAACCGCGCCCCGGCCGAGCCCGTCTCAGACGACCGCGGTCAGGTCGAGGCCGAGATCGAGGACGCGGGCGGAGTGGGTCAGCTCGCCGACGGCGACGAAGTCGACACCGGTCTCTCCGACCGCCCGGGCGACCTCGAGCGTCAATCCGCCGCTGGCCTCGAGGATCACCGCACGGCCGTACTCCGCCCGGACGCGGACCGCCTCGATCATCGACGGAAGATCGAAGTTGTCGAGCAGGACGACATCGGCGCCGGCCTCGATCGCTTCGCGCAGATGAGCGACGGAATCGACCTCGATCTCGATCGGCAGCTGGCCGTCGAGGGCGCGCACCCGATCGAACGCTCGCGCCACCCCGCCGGCGGCGAGCACGTGGTTGTCCTTGACCAGCGCCGCGTCGCTGAGGGCGAAACGGTGGTTGACCCCGCCGCCGCAGCGCACCGCGTACTTCTGCACCGCCCGCAGCCCGGGCATCGTCTTGCGCGTGTCGCGCACCCGGGCGGTGGTCCCCGCCAGCGCGTCGGCCCATCGTCGGGTGTGGGTGGCGACGCCGGACAGATGGCAGAGCAGGTTCAGCGCGCTGCGCTCGGCCGTCAGCAGGGCACGGGTCGGTGCGGTCACCCGGGCGACGATCGTCCCCGCCGTGAGCCGGTCACCGTCGGCCGAACACCACTCGACCGCCATCGTCGAGGCCCCGCAGACCGCCTCGAGCACGGCGACGGCGATCGGCAGCCCGGCGAGCACGCCCTCGGTGCGGGCGCCGAACTCGCCGATCGAACGCTGATCGGCGGGCACGGTGGCGGTCGAGGTGACGTCGATGCCTCCGGCGAGGTCCTCGCCGACCGTCGCTCGGACCAGCGCCGCGATCGCGTCCGGGTCGAGGCCGCCGGCGCCCAACAGCTCTCGGGTCGGCTCGCTCAACGGGTGGAAGCGGAACATCCTCAGTCCCCGCTCGGTGCGCCGCTGACCTGGTACTCGCCGTCGGCGCCGATCCGAACGTCGAGATGGGTCAACCACTGCGGGCGCGGATCGGGCCAGTCGGTCCGCCGATGACAGCCGCGGCTCTCCGTCCGGGCGACCGCCGCGGCGACCAGGGCGCCGGCGACGGTCAACAAGTTGGTCGCCTCCCAGGCGGGACGAGACCCGGTGACGGCGGTGGTCATCGCCTCGGTCAGCGCGGTCAGTTGGCGGCTGACGCTGCGCAATCCGTCAGAACGGCGGACCACGCCGACATGGCTCGACATCGCCGAGCGCAACTCGACCCGGTGGGCGGGGTTGAGCAACGGCGCGTCGACGCTCTCGTGGGCGTCGTCGGGGAGGTCCACCGCTGGCGGCAGTCGGCAGGAGAGGTTGCGGCCGACGCGGGTGCCGGCGACGACCCCTTCGGTCAGTGAGTTGGAGGCGAGCCGGTTGGCGCCGTGGACTCCGGTGCAGGCGACCTCGCCGACGGCGAACAGCCCGGCGAGCTCGGTCCGCCCGTCGAGGTCGGCGGCGATTCCACCGCAGACGTAGTGGGCGGCGGGGGCGACCGGGATCCGTTCACGGGCCGGGTCGATCCCGGCGGTGCGGCAGGCGGCGGTGATCGACGGGAACCGCTCGTAGAACCGTTCGCCCATCGCCGTCGCGTCGAGGAAGACGTGGTTGCCGATCCCGCCCGGCGCCTCTGCCATCGTCTCGCTGATCGCAGCGGCGACGACGTCGCGGGGGCGAGGTCCTCCTGGTGGTGCCGGCCGGCCATGATCCTGCGTCCGAGCCCGTCGAAGAGGATCGCTCCCTCGCCGCGTACGGCTTCGCTGATCAACGCTTGCTGGCCGGTGGAGTCCGGACCGCGCCAGAGCACCGTCGGATGGAACTGGACGAACTCGACGTCGCGCAGCGCCAGTCCGGCGCGCGCCGCGAGGGCGATCCCGTCGCCGGTGACCGCCGGAGGGTTGGAGGTCGAGGCGAACACCTGGCCGTAGCCGCCGGTGGCGACGATCACCGCCCGGGCGGCGATCGTCCCGACCGAGATCACCCGACCGGCGGCGTCCATCCTCCCGATCCGCACGCCGGCGGCAGCGCGACTGCCGTCGTCCCTGGTGCCGACCAGCAGGTCGATCGCGAACGCCCGGTCGAGCACTTCTGCCCCGGCGGCGAGCGCTGCCTGGTCGAGGGTTCGTTGGACCTCGGCCCCGCTCTGGTCGCCTCCGGCGTGGACGATCCGATTGTGCGAATGTCCGCCCTCGCGGGTCAACGCCGGAGAGCCGTCGTCGCCGGGATCGAATGCAGCCCCGAGCTCCATCAGGTAGCGGATCGCCTTCGGTGCCTCGGCAACGAGCTCGCGCACGGCATGCTCGTCGCAGAGACCGGCGCCGGCGTCGAGCGTGTCGCGAACATGGTTCTCGATCGAGTCCTGGGGATCGAGCACTCCTGCCAGACCGCCTTGGGCCCAGGCGGTCGAGCCGGCGTCGAGGGTGTCCTTGGTGACGATCAGCACCGAGCACGCGGGGCGGAGGGCGAGCGCGGCGGCGAGCCCGGCGGCGCCGGAGCCGAGCACGACGACGTCGATCTGGCGTGTCCAGCTCGCTGCCGGCGCGGCGAGCTGGCGGGGCGGGGCGGGGATCGTCGAGCGCCCGTTGCGCTGGATCATTCGGCCGTCTTCGACGGGGTACCGATGGCGATCATCCGCTCGACGGAGGCTCGCGCCCGATCGGCGATGTCGACCGGCACGTCGACGACGTCGGTGCCGGTGCGCAGCGAGTGGAGCAGGACGTCGGCGGTGATCATCTTCATGTACTTGCACACCGCCGCCCGGTTGACCGGTTCGAACAGGACCAGCGGATTGGCCTTGGTCAGCTGATGGAGCATCCCGGTCTCGGTGGCGACGAGCACCTTCTTGGCGGTGGTCTGCTGGGCGGCGGTGACCATCCCCGAGGTGGACAGGATCTTGGTCCGCTCCATCGGGACGACCCCGGCGCCGACGAGGTACAGCGCACTCGTCGCACATCCGCACTCCGGGTGGATGAACAGCTCGGCCTCGGGTTCGGCCTCGACCCTGGCGCGCAGTTCGGCTCCGTTGATCCCGGCGTGGACGTGACACTCGCCGGGCCAGATGTGCATGTTCTCCCGACCCGTCATCCGCTGCACGTGGGCGCCGAGGAACTGATCGGGACAGAACAGGATCTCGGTGTCCTGGGGGATCGAGTCGACGACCTCGACCGCGTTCGACGACGTGCAGCAGATGTCGGTCTCCGCCTTCACCGCGGCGGTGGTGTTGACGTAGGAGACGACCACCGCGCCGGGGTGCTCCGCCTTCCACTGACGGAGCTGAGCGGCGGTGATCGACTCCGCCAGCGAGCAGCCGGCGAGCTCGGTCGGGATCAGCACGGTCTTGTCCGGCGCGAGGATCTTGGCCGTCTCGGCCATGAAATGCACGCCGCAGAAGACGATCGTCGATGCCTCGACCGACGCGGCGACGCGTGACAGCCCGAGTGAGTCGCCGACATGGTCGGCGACATCCTGGATCTCCGGTAGCTGGTAGTTGTGCGCCAGGATCACCGCGTCGCGCTCGACGCGCCAGAGCGCGCACCTCGCTCGCCCAGCTGGTGGTCGTGTCAGCCACATCGGCTCCTCGTGGAAGGTGTCGGCCAGATGGTCGACAGGCTATGCGGCTTGGGCAGCCGCCCGGCCGGGGGATTCGCTCAGCTTCAGCCGGTGGACCACCACAGCTCGACGATCCTGACCGACGGCGCCGCTGCGACGGACGAGGGGTCGCCCCCTGGCGTCCCGTCGAGCTTGCCCACCGCCGACTCCAGCGCGCTGCGCTCGTCGCGCAGTTCCCGCCGATACGCCGCGTTGTCGGTGCCGGAGATCTCCATCTGCAGGTCCGAGAGATAGCTGCGCAGCGCCTTGCGTACCGCCGTCGACTCCTCCGGGTTCAGCGCGACGTTCATGTCCGATCCTCCTCAG
Source organism: uncultured Actinomycetes bacterium (assembly GCA_963754705.1). Taxonomy (GTDB): domain Bacteria; phylum Actinomycetota; class Acidimicrobiia; order Acidimicrobiales; family Ilumatobacteraceae; genus JAWKHV01. The sequence goes on from CAVWGZ010000006.1 coordinate 333,854, forward strand.
GTTGCCCCACCCCGGATGGATACCCACCCCGGGGCGATCGAGTCTCAGCGAGACGCGCTGGCGTGCGCCTCGGCAGCGAGACAGCGCATCGCGTCGGCCATCCTCCCCTCGCCATCGGCGACGACCTGCACGGCTCCGGTGCTGCGCAGGCGGAGCACGGTCGACAACGCCGACGCGTCGGGGGTCGGGTCGATCCTGACCAGGGCCACGATCCGCACCCGCTGCCGTGCCGGGTGACGGCTCGGCCGCACCTCCTCCGGTTCGCCGGTGGGCGGCATCGGCGCCTGCCAACCGAAGGTCAGCAGGGCGAGTGCGTCGAAGTTGGCGCCGAGCATCACCGCCGGGCCCTCGACGACGTCGTAGGGATACCCCCGATCGAGCAGGCAGTAGCGGGCTGCGCCGTCGTCGTCGTCGACCAACCCCGCTTGGTCGCGGATGGTCACGCCGTACAGCCGTGCCTCATCCAGGCACCAGTCGGTCGTTGCATCGAGACGCCGCTCGAGCCACTCGGCGAGGAGGGCGGTCGGATCGGCGGAGGGGGCGGCTGGTCCCGAGTGTTCGAGGTCGAGGCTCATGCATCGAGCAGTGCCCGAGCCCGTCTCGACCGGCAAACACGCCGCCCGACTTGGCGTGCCGGGGACCGGTCGGTACGGTCCGTCCACCCCATGCTGAGCGTGATCATCCCCGCCAACAACGAGGCCGCCTACATCGCCCGGTGCCTCACCGCGCTGTTCGCCTCGACACCCGTCGACGCCGAGGCGATCGTCGTCGCCAACGGATGCACCGACGACACCGTCGCCGTCGCCGGCCGCTTCGCCGGCCGGGCTGCGGCCGCCGGTTGGGCGCTGACCGTGGTCGAGCTCGCCGAGGGGAGCAAACGCCTCGCGCTCGACGCCGGCGACGCGGCAGCGCAGGGCGCAGCACGTGCCTACCTCGACGCCGACGTCGAGGTCAGTCCGGAGCTGCTCTCTCAGATCGCGGCGGTGCTCGAACGGGACGCTCCGGTCTACGCCAGCGGCCGGCCGCTGGTCGCCCCGGCGACGAGCTGGATCACCCGCCAGTACGCCCGCTTCTGGCAACGGTTGCCGTTCGTCAACATCACCGCACCGGGCTACGGGCTGTTCGCCGTCAATGCTGCGGGGCGGGCACGGTGGGACACGTTCCCGGCGATCATCTCCGACGACACCTACGTCCGGCTCCAGTTCACCCCCGATGAGCGGGTCGAGTGCCCGGCGACCTACACCTGGCCGATGATCGAGGGATTCGGTCCGCTGGTCCGTGTCCGTCGCCGGCAGAACGCCGGGCTCGACGAGATCGAGCGCTTCCATCCCGAGCTGCTCGCCAACGAGGGCAAGCCACCGGTGACCCCGAAGCTGCTCGCCGGGCTCGCGCTGCGCGATCCGATCGGCTTCGCCACCTATGTCGTGGTCGCCCTGGCGGTGAAGCGCAAGCGTGACTACGCCTGGGTTCGAGGTCGCTGAGCGAACTCGGCGGCCGCCGCCGACAGCGCCTTCGCAGCAGCGGCGACCGTCGCCCCGTAGAGCGCGCCGGGACTGCGGGTCACACGTTCGAGCGGACCGGAGACGCTGACCGCGGCGAGCACCGTCCCTCCGCTCGAACGGACCGGCGAGCTGACCGACGCCGCGCCGCGCTCGCGCTCTTCGACGCTTTCGAACCAGTCCGGCTCGAGCGGAGCGCCGGCGAGCAGGGCACGCCCCGCCGAGCCGCGCTCCAGCGGGAGCAACGCGCCCTCGGGAACGATCCATTGCAGCGCATGCGGGGCACTGAGCGAGACGACACAGCGGCGCTGGTCGCCTTCGCGGACGTAGAGCTGAACGCCCTCGGCGGTCTCGGCTCGGAGGGCGACGAGGATCGGGCGGGCGAGTTCGGCGAGCGGGAACCCGGCGGCTGCGGCACGGGCGAGGTCGAGCAGGGCGAAGCCGAGCAGGAATCGTCCGTCGTCGTCGCGCCGGACCAGGCCGTGGGCTTCGAGAGCGACGGCGAGCCGATGGGCGGTGGCCCGCGGCAGCCCGGTCGCCGATTGCAGCTCGGCGAGGTTGTGCGGCCCGATGCGCAGTACAGCGAGCACGCCGATCGCCTTGTCGAGCACGCCGACACCGCTTAGACTGTCCATCAATCGGGAACACTATCTCAACATTTGGGAGGTTCGAGATGTCCCCTACCACCCTCCCGCAGAAGATCTGGGAGCGCCATCTGGTGCACGCCGGTGACGGCGAACCCGACCTGCTGTACATCGACCTCCATCTGGTCCACGAGGTGACCAGCCCGCAGGCGTTCGACGGATTGCGGCTCTCCGGCCGCAAGGTCCGCCGGCCCGACCTCACCGTGGCAACCGAAGACCACAACGTCCCGACCGCCGACATCCACCTGCCGATCGCCGATCCGGTCTCCGCCCGCCAGGTCGAGGTGCTGCGCGAGAACACCGCCGAGTTCGGGGTGATCAACTTCCCGATGGGCGACCCCGGGCAGGGGATCGTCCACGTCATCGGCCCGGAGCAGGGTCGCACCCTGCCGGGGACGACGATCGTCTGCGGCGACTCGCACACCGCCACCCACGGCGCGTTCGGAGCGCTGGCGTTCGGTATCGGGACGTCCGAGGTCGAGCACGTGCTCGCCACCCAGACGCTCCCCCAGAGCCGTCCGAAGTGGATGTCGGTGACGGTCGAGGGCGATCTCGCCCCGGGCGTGACGGCGAAGGACGTGGTGTTGGCGATCATCGGTGAGATCGGCACCGGCGGCGGGATCGGTCACGTGATCGAGTACCGCGGCTCGGCGATCCGGGCGCTGTCGATGGAAGGCCGGATGACGGTGTGCAACATGTCGATCGAGGCCGGCGCCCGCGCCGGTCTGGTCGCTCCGGACGAGACGACCTTCGCCTACCTCGAAGGCCGCGAACACGCCCCGAAGGGCGCGGCGTGGCAGGCGGCGGTCGCCGACTGGCGCTCGCTGGTCAGCGACGAGGGTGCGGTGTGGGACAGCGAAGTGGTGATCGACGCGTCGACGATCCGCCCGCAGGTCACCTGGGGGACGAACCCGGCCCAAGTCGCGTCGATCGACGACGTCGTCCCCGACCCGGCCGAGGTCGCCGACGCCACCCAGCGCGACAACGTCACCCGCGCGCTGGAGTACATGGGTCTGACGGCCGGTCAGCCGATCCGCTCGATCGCAGTCGACACGGTGTTCATCGGCTCGTGCACCAACTCGCGGATCGAGGACCTGCGCGCCGCGGCAGCGGTGTTCGAAGGACGGCAGGTGACCGCCAAGCGGGTGATGGTCGTCCCCGGCAGCCACGCGGTCAAGGCCCAGGCGGAGGCCGAGGGGTTGCACGAGATCTTCCGTGCCGCCGGCGCCGATTGGCGCGAGCCCGGGTGCTCGATGTGCCTGGCGATGAACCCGGACAAGCTCGCCCCGCAGGAGCGATCGGCGAGCACCTCCAACCGCAATTTCGAAGGACGCCAGGGACGAGGTGGCCGGACCCATCTCGTCTCCCCTGCGGTCGCCGCGGCGACGGCGATCGCCGGCCACTTCGCCACCCCCGCCGATCTGATCGAAGGAGCACCGTGATGCAGGCCGTGACCGTGGTATCGGGGACCGGCGTGCCGCTGCGCCGGTCGGATGTCGACACCGACCAGATCATCCCCGCCGAATGGCTCAAGCGGGTGGAGCGGACCGGGTTCGAGGCCGGGCTGTTCTCGACCTGGCGCGACGACCGCAACTTCGTCCTCAACGACGAGCGCTACGCCGCAGCGACGGTCCTCGTCGCCGGACCTGCCTTCGGTGTCGGCTCGTCGCGTGAGCATGCGGTGTGGGCCATCCAGCAGTACGGCTTCGTCGCCGTCGTCGCCCCCAGCTTCTCCGACATCTTCCGCAACAACTGCACCAAGAACGGACTGGTTCCGGTGGTCGTCGACGAATCCGTCGTCCACCGTCTGTGGGAGCTGATCGAGGCCGACCCGTCGACCGAGATCACCGTCGACATGCAGCGTCTGGTGCTCGAGGTCCCCGCAGCCGGGCTGGTCGAACCGTTCCCGATGGAGTCCTCGATCCAGCACCGCTTCCTCAACGGCCTCGACGACGTCGGGATCACGCTCACCCACGCCGACGCGATCACCGACTACGAATCCCGTCGCCCGGCCTGGCTCGGCTGAACGACACCGACGCCATCCTGCCCCGGGGCGGATCGCCGCCTGCCCCGACCGGGGTCGGGGGTGGGCGCTCGGGTTGGGTTGTCAAGGAGCTCGGTTGCCCCGCTCGTGTCGGCGGGGTCCGTCGATCGTCAGGCGGCGACGGGTGGTCGCTGCTGGTGCCGGTCGGGGGGTCTCGACCGTCGATCGGGGCGGGGGTGTTCCCCGGCGGGTGGTGACCAGAACACGGTTCGCCAGTGGGCGCCGTCGGGTCGGTAGACGTTGACCGTGCGTTGCGCATCGATCATCAACCGCCATCCGCCCTCGTGGATGAGGTGATGGTGACGAGCGGCGTTGCGGCCGCTGCTTCAGTCGCCGAACAGCCGGCGGACGTGGGTCCGGAACGACGCCACGTCGACGTCGGTGCCGATCTGCCACAGCCCGAAACCCTCCGGGCGCGACTGGGTGGCGCCGTCGCCGGCCCGCTCGAAGAACGGCACCCGGCGGTCGACGATCGTCGATCCCCAAGCCGGCCCGGGCTGGGCGACGACGGCCATCGGCAGCACCGGCCCGGTGACCAGTGCGGTCTCGACGGCAGCGATCGTCGCCACCAGATCGTGGCAGGTGCACTCCCCGCTCGGCGTGAGGGTGCCGGCGAAGCGCCGGTAGAAGGCGAGCGGCTCGTCGAGAAAGGACGCAGCCGGCGTGCGGTGCTCGGCGAGGAGGACGAACTCGGCCTCGCTCAACGTCGCCCGGTGGGTCACGTCGAGGCCGACGAGCAGCGGTGGCACCGCCCACCCAGCGGTGGCGACGAGCGCTGCAGCGTCGGGGTCATGGGTGATGTTCGCCTCGCCGTAGGGCATCGCGTTGCCCGGCCCGTCGACGGTTCCGCCCATCACCGCCAACCGGCCGATCTCTCCCGCCCACCCCGGATCCTCGGCGAGCAGCGCCCCGAGGTTGGACAGCGGACCGAGGGCGACGACGGTGACGTCGGGGGCGGCGAGGGTGTCGAGCAGCTCGAGCGCGTCGAGCGCGCCCGGCCCGAACGATGCCGCCGGACGGAAGGTCTCTCCGAGCCCGTCGGTGCCGTGGATGAAGTCGGCAGGGCGCAGATCCGGCACCGGTCCGAGCGGACGGTCGAGCCCGACTGCAACTGGAACCTCCGGCCTGCCGGCGGCGTCGAGGACGCGCAGCACGTTGGCGGTCGCCGTCTCGACCCCGACGTTGCCGTGGACGGTGGTGATCCCGAGCAGCTCGACCGCCGGGGAGGTCAGCGCCCACCACAGGGCGACGGCATCGTCGACACCGCCGTCGGTGTCGATGATCATCCGCACCGGTGCAGTCACGCCGGCACCTCCGCCAGCCAGGCGTCGATCCCGGCGAGCGCGTCGACACGCACCTCGTCAGGACAGTTGCCGCACTCGATCGAGGTGCGGGCGATCGCCGCCATCCGCTGGTCGTCGAAGCCCAACCCGTCGCGGCACAGCTCGTACTCCTCGAGCAGCGTGGGACCGAACAACAGCGGATCGTCGCCGTTGACGCTGCAGCGCACCCCGGCATCGAGCAGCGCCGGCAGGGTGTGGTCGGCGAGACTCGGGAACACCGCCAGCATCAGGTTCGACGTCGGGCAGACGTCGAGGCAGATCTGTTCCTCGGCGAGCCGTTCGACCAACCCGGGGACCTCGAACGAACGGACCCCGTGCTGGATCCGCCGGGCGCCGAGGAGGTCGACCGAGTCGGCCACGAACCGGCCGTGCTCGAGTTCCCCGCGTGGGGAGTGATCTGCAACCCGCCCTCGCGGGCGATCCGGAACGGTTCGACGAAATCGGCCGGCGGGTGACCGACCTCGTCGTTGTGCAGTCCGAAGCTGACCACCCCGTTGGCGGTGTTGGCGAGGGCGAAGCTCGCCAGGCGCACCGCTGCGTCGTGGTCGTCGAACACCCGGTCGACGGCGACCATCCACCGCAGGGCGATCCCGTGGCGCTCGGCGGCGGCGTTGAACACGTCGAACACCAGCTCCCAGCAGTCCTCGTCGGTGGCGAACCGGTGGCGGAAATTGATCGCGGAGAAGCTCGGCTCGAGGTACACCGCCCCTTCGGCGAGGTGGTCGGCGCAGAGCTCGTCGGCGAGACGCTCCCAGTCGTCACGCTCGCGAAGCACGTCGGTCGCCGCCTCGTACATCGAGGAGAACACGGTGAAGCTGCCGAAGCCGCGGATCTCGGGCACCGGGCGGCCGTACTTCGCCGCCAGATCGGCGAGCGTCGACGGGCGCATCCCGGCCTCGAGGTGGAGGTGGAGGTGGCCCTTGGGCAGGGCCGCCAGCGGTCGGCGAGAAGTCGGGACGGGCTCGGGCACGCCTCCAGTACAGCCGATCGCCGACGTCCGCCGCGCCCGCAAGGATCATCCGCCGATCGGTTTCGTTCCACCGTCGAGCGGGCAATTTGGAGGGCATGGCCACCCTCGCCGACTACGCCCACCACCACTTCCCCGAGCATCCGACGCACTCGGCCGATGGTTCGTCGGAGCTACACGGTCGAACCGCCGTCGCCCACGTCATCGGGCGCGACCGAGCATCTGCGCTCGAGGCCGGTTTGCGCCGCCATCTGGCGTCGGCCGGGGCGGACGAGGTCGCGGTGGTCGAACTCGTCATCGAACCGACCGAGCCGACCGTGGTCAACACCGGCGGCGAGGACACCGAGGGGATCGTCGACCTTCCCCACCGTCGAGTGCTCTCCGCCGCGATCGTCGGCGCTCTCTCGCTCGGGCTCGGCGTCGGCATCCTCGCCTGGTTGATCCACTCGGCGACCGCCGGACTCATCCTCGGAGCGTTCGCTGCGACCCTCGGCGGCGTCGTCGGGGCGAGCGTGTTCGGCGGTGCCCGCTATGGCGGCGAACGTGCCTGGGAACAGCCCCACGCGCCCGACCAGCAGATCGTTCTCGTCGCCGCCTCGTTCCCCGACGAGCACGGTGCAACCGACGCGGCGCGGCTGATGGCCAACTATTCACCGCAGGCGGTCCGGATCCTCGACGAGCACGGCGCCTGGCACAGCCCGACCATCTGAGCGCCCCAGCGCCGGACAGGACGACGGCCGAGCGGTGTCCGCTCGGCCGTCGTCCGTCTTCCATATTTCGGGGACACTCGCCCCGGCGCTCGAGATCAGGGCGTCGTCGTCACCCCGCTGTCGACCATCGTGGTGTCTGACGGGGCGTCGATCACGGAATCGACAACCGAATCGACACCCGGGATGGTCGTGTCTGAATCACCGTCGTCGCTGCCACACCCGGCCGCTACGAGCGCGCCGACGAAGACGGCGCTGAACATTGCACGTCGCATTGCTGCTCCTTTGTCACGCTGCCCGCTGGGAGGAGGTGTTCCCCGCCGACGGCGGAGCCGATACCCGGCGGTGCGACGGACTCAGGCGCTGACGGCCCGCGACTCCTCGTCGGTGTGCGCCGGGGCGAACGAGTGCAGGTCGTGCAGCCGCTTGTCGTTGGAGAACACCTCGACCGGGTCGGTGATCGGCATCCGCAGCTGACGCTGGATGATCCGACAGGCGAGATGCTGGTTGTACTCGGCGAGCGTGACGGCGAACCCGTCCTTCCCGGCCCGGGCGGTGCGCCCCGAACGGTGGAGGTACGCCTTCGAGTCGGCTGCTGGCTCGTAATGGATCACGACGTCGATCCCGTCGACGTCGATCCCGCGAGCGGCGACGTCGGTCGCCACCAGCACCGACAGCTCTCCGGCGGCGAACCTGCGCAGCGCCTTCTCCCGCGACGGCTGGGGCAGGTCACCGTGGATCGCGGCGACGCTGACCCGCAGGTCCTCCAACGCCCGGGTGACCTTGTCGCAGGCCCGCTTGGTGCTGCAGAACACGACCGTGCGGGTCACGCTGCCGGCGATCGAGGAGATCACCTTGTCCTTGTCCATGTGATGCACGGCGAGGAACACGTGGTACATCGTGCCGACGGTCTCCGTCGCCGAGTCGATCGCGACCTCGACCGGATCCTTCAGGTACCTGCGGACGAGATGTCCGACCTGCCCGTCGAGCGTCGCCGAGAACAGCATCGTCTGGTGCTCGCCGGTGATCTGGCGGAGGATCCATTCGACCTGCGGGGTGAAGCCGTCGTCGGCCATCCGGTCGGCCTCGTCGATCACGAGCACCTCGATCCCGCCGAGGTCGAGTTCGTTCGCCTTCAGCAGGTCGATCAGCCGCAACGGGGTGGCGACGACGACGTCGACGCCGCGGGCGAGCTCGGTGATCTGTGCCTGGCGGGACGACCCGCCGTAGGTGGCGAGGACGGTCCGTCCGCTCGCTGCGGCGACCGGTGCGAGCACCTCGGCGACCTGGATCGCCAGCTCACGCGTCGGCACGAGGACCAGACCGCGCGGCTTGCGTCGCTCGGCGCCGGGGGTGATCCGGGCGAGCAGCGGGACGCCGAAGGCGAGCGTCTTGCCCGAACCGGTGCGCGCCCGGCCGCAGACGTCGACGCCGCGCATCGCGACAGGGATCGCTTCGGTCTGGATCGCGAACGGCTCGGCGAAGCCGGCTGCGGCGAGCCCGGCGTCGATCTCTGGCGGCACGCCGAGGGCGGCGAAGCCGGTGGGCGTCGGCACGGCCCGATCGGTGGACGGAGCGGTGGTGGGGGCGCTCGGCGCGTCGACCTCGGGGGTCGAACTCCGCCGACGCCGCCGGGATGACCCGGCGAGGGGGGAAGTGTTTGTCATGAGTGAGTGGCGCGGCCGGACAGCACCGGAATCGTGCGTCAGACGGCAGCTCCAGAATACCCCCTGACGTGCCAAAACTCGCGCACCCGGCGGTCGTGCTGAGCCACTCGACCCACCGACCAGAGCGCCTAGTGTCCGCGGGATGAAGGTGCCGCTGACCGTCGTCGACTTCCTCCGCCGGGCAGAGGAGGTCTATCCCGATCGGATCGCGATCGTCGACGAGCCCGACCAGCCGGCCCCCTCGTGGGGCCGCATGACCTACGCCGAGATGGCGGCCAAGGCCCGCGCCCAGGCCGCCGGGCTCGATGCCCTCGGAGTCGCCCAGGGCGAACGGGTAGCGGTCGTCTCGCAGAACTCGGCACGCCTGCTGACCAGCTTTTTCGGCGTGTCCGGTTCGGGGCGGATCCTCGTCCCGATCAACTTCCGGCTGGTCGCCGAGGAGGTCCGCTACATCGTCGAGCACGCCGGGGCGCGGGTGCTGCTGATCGACCCCGAGCTCGCCGACGGGCTCGCCGACGTCGATTGTGAGCACCGCTTCGTGATCGGCGCCGAGGCCGACGAGGCGCTCTACCTCGACGGGGTCAGCCCCGCTCGATGGACCCCGGAGGAGGACGCGACGGCGACGATCAACTACACCAGCGGGACCACCGCCCGGCCGAAGGGGGTCGAGATGTCCCATCGGACGATCTGGACCAACGCGACCGTGTTCGGCTGGCAGCTCGGGGTCAACGACCGCGACGTCTACCTCCACACCCTTCCGCAGTTCCACTGCAACGGGTGGGGGATGGTCTACGCGACGACCGGGATGGGCGTCCGCCACGTGATCCTGCGCAAGATCGACGGCGCCGAGATCCTCCGCCGGATCGATGCCGAAGGCGTGACCGTGCTGTGCTGCGCGCCGGCGGTGGTCAACGCCGTGCTCGACGCCGCCGCCGGCTGGAACGGTCCGATCCCCGGTCGCGACCGGGTGCGGGTGGTCGTCGCCGGAGCTCCGCCGCCGACGAAGACGATCGAACGGGTCGAGACCGAGCTCGGCTGGGAGTTCATCCAGATCTACGGGCTGACCGAGACCGCTCCGCTGGTGACGATGAACCGCCGGCGGGCCGAGCTCGACCCGCTCACCCCGGCCGAGCGGGCGAAGGCGCTGAGCAGGGCGGGGGCGGCGGCGATCGGGATGGAGATCCGCACCGACCCCGCCGGCGAGGTGCTGACCCGCGGTAACCACGTGATGTCGGGCTACTGGGACCAGCCGGAGGCGACGGCGGCGGCGATCCGCCCCGCTGCCGACGATCCGGACGGCCCGGCGTGGTTCCACACCGGCGACGGCGGGACGATCGACGACGAGGCCTATCTGACGATCGCCGACCGGAAGAAGGACGTGATCATCTCCGGCGGCGAGAACGTCTCCTCGATCGAGGTCGAGGACGCGATCTTCAGCCATCCCGAGGTGGCCGAGGTCGCCGTGATCGGCGTGCCGGACGAGAAGTGGGGCGAGATGGTCTTCGCCCTCGTCGTGCGAACCCCCGGCGGCGCGGTCACCGCCGAGGAGCTGCTGGCCCACGTCCGGACCAAGCTCGCCGGGTACAAGTGCCCGAAGCAGATCGAGTTCCGCGACGAGCTCGCCCGCACGGCGACCGGCAAGCTGCAGAAGTTCAAGCTGCGCGAGCCGTTCTGGGCCGGCCGGGCGAAGCGGGTCAACTGAGCCGCGAACGCTCGAAACCGGCGCGAACAGGCAGGTCGGCGCTGACCGATCGTTCAGCCAGTTCGCACTGACTCATCAGGCAGTAGCAGCCAAAACGCAAGCTCGATACGGTGTTTCGCCGCTGCGTCGGGAGCATCCCGGCCAGAAAGGACCCCACCCACACCGGAACTGCACCGAGCGTCCCCGCCGGTCGACCGCTTTCCAGCGGCGCGGCAGCGGCAACTCGCCACGGGCGAATCCACGTCCGCAAGGAGACCATCCATGCACGGATTCGACGGCACGATCACCGCTGGCCGCAAGGGCATCGCCTACGACTGGCGCAGCCTGCTCGAGGCGCCGGCCGGCGTCGCCACCCAACCCGCCCCGAGCGCCGCCTGGGCGCCCGGCGAGGACCGCAGCCCCCAGCCCGCCGACGCTTCGGTGATGGTGCTCGCCTGATGGCGGCCGCTGTCCCCGGACGCGTCCTCGTCCTCGGGTGTGGCTCGGTCGCCCAGTGCACCCTGCCGTTGTTGCTCGACGAGCTCGGCCTCGACCCGCAACGAATCCGGATCGTCGATTTCGTCGACAACCGGGAGCGGGTCGCCGAGGTCATCGCCCGCGGGGTGACCTATGAACAGGACCGGCTGACCAGGGAGAACCTCGACGAGTTCCTCTCCGCCCGGGTCGGCGCCGGCGATCTGCTGCTCGACCTGGCCTGGAACATCGACAACCCGACGATCCTGCAGTGGTGCCGCGATCACGGCGTCCGCTACCTGAACACCTCGGTCGAGGTCTGGGACCCGTACGACCACATGCAGTCGGTTCATCCGCTCGACCGCACGCTCTACGTCCGCCACATGGAGCTGCGCCGGATGATCACCCGCTGGGGCTCGAACGACGGCCCGACCGCCGTCGTCGAACACGGCGCCAATCCCGGGCTGGTCAGCCACTTCACCAAACAGGCGCTGACCGAGATCTCGACCAAGATCCTCGCCGACGGGCTCGCCGGAGAGCGCCAGGCCGGACTCGAGGAGGCGCTCGCCGAGGGCCGTTTCAACGAGTTGGCGATGCTCACCGGCACCAAGGTGATCCACATCGCCGAGCGCGACACGCAGCTGACCAACGTGCCGAAGGAGACCAACGAGTTCGTCAACACCTGGTCGGTCGAGGGCTTCTACGAGGAAGGCGTCGCTCCCGCCGAGCTCGGGTGGGGAACGCACGAGAAGCGTCTGCCGGAAGGTGCCTACGTCCACACCGGGTTCGGACCGCGCAACCAGATCTGCATCGCCAAGCCGGGGATGGAGACCTGGGTCCGCTCGTGGGTGCCCTGCGGCGAGACCCGCGGGATGGTGATCCGCCACGGCGAGTCGTTCACGATGAGCGACCACCTCACCGTGTGGGCCGCTGACGGCGTCAACGGGACGCCGGCGTACCGCCCGACCGTGCACTACGCCTACCACCCGGCCGACGTGGCGATCAACAGCGTGCTCGAGCTGCGGATGCGCAACTGGGAGATGCAGCCGCGCTGGCGGATCCTCAACGACGAGATCACCACCGGACGCGACGAGCTCGGCGTGCTGCTGATGGGTCACGACTTCACCTCCTGGTGGACCGGTTCGCTGCTCTCGATCGACGAGGCACGAGCCCTCGTCCCCCACCAGAACGCGACCACGCTGCAGGTCGCAGCGTCGATCGTCGGCGCGCTGACCTGGATGATCGAGCACCCCGAGGAGGGCCTGCGGGTTCCCGACGAGCTTCCCTGGGAGCCGGTGCTGAAGGTCGCCAAGAAGTACCTCGGGACGTTCCACTCGGCAGCCTCCGATTGGACCCCGTTGTCGACCCGCAACGACCTGTTCCCGGTGTGGGCCGGGGAGAGCGACGGGCTCGACCTCGACGATCCCTGGCAGTTCACCAACTTCCTCGTCCGCTGACGGAGCGGGGACTGCCCGCAGGACACTGTGGACGGTTCGCGGTGCTCGATCACCGCGAACCGTTCGCGCTCCGCGCCGGTCGCCGCCGGTCGCGTTGCACGATCGGAGGCGGACGTGTACGTTGGTCGTCGATGTCGACACGTCCGGGCCTCCTCCTCCTTATGTAGGGCGAGCGCCACCGAGCCGCGTTCGCCCATGCCCCTGCCGATCGGCCGGGGCTTCTTGCTTTTTCCGGCTCAGACCGACGACGACGAGCACACGAGCACGACCAGATGAAACGAGTTCCTCCGATGCCTCCGCAGCCTGCGACCCCGAAGCCGATGGCGTTCGACAAGTACGCCCCGTTCATCCCGCTCGTGCTCACCGACCGGACCTGGCCGAATCGGATGATCTCGAAGGCGCCGCTGTGGTGCTCGGTCGATCTGCGCGACGGCAACCAGGCACTGATCGACCCGATGGACCCGGAACGCAAACGGCGGATGTTCGACGCGCTGGTGAAGATGGGCTTCAAGGAGATCGAGGTCGGCTTCCCCGCCGCCAGCCAGCCCGACTTCGACTTCGTCCGCCAGCTGATCGAGGAGGACCTGATCCCCGACGACGTCACGATCCAGGTCCTCGTCCAATCCCGGCGCGACCTGCTGGAACGGACCTACGAGTGCCTCCGCGGCGCGCCGCGGGCGATCGTCCACTTCTACAACTCGACCAACCCGCTGCAGCGGCGGGTGGTGTTCAACCTCGACACCGCCGGGATCCGCGAGATCGCGGTCAACGCGGCGAAGATCGCCAAGGAGCTCGAACCCAGCCTGGTCGGCACCGACGTCCGCTACGAGTACTCGCCGGAGAGCTTCACGCTGACCGAGCCGGAGTTCGCGATCGAGATCTGCGAGGCGGTGATGGACGTGATCCGGCCCACCCCCGAGCGGCCGCTGATCCTCAACCTGCCGGCGACGGTCGAGTGCTACTCGCCGAACGTCTACGGCGACATGATCGAGTGGTTCGGCCGGACGATCCGTCAACGCGACTCGATCGTGCTGTCGCTGCATCCGCACAACGACCGCGGCTGCGCCGTCGCCGCCGCCGAGTTCGGTGTGATGGCCGGCGCCGATCGGGTCGAGGGAACGTTGTTCGGCAACGGCGAGCGGACCGGCAACGTCGACGTCGTCAACCTGGCGATGAACCTGTTCATGAACGGCGTCGATCCCGAGCTCGACATCACCGACATCGACGCGCTGCGCCGAACCGCGGAGTACTGCAACCGTCTGCCGGTCCACCCCCGCCATCCGTACGTCGGCGACCTCGTCTACACCGCCTTCTCCGGATCGCACCAGGACGCGATCAAGAAGGGTTTCGATCATCTCGACGAGTCCTACGACATGTGGCAGGTGCCGTACCTGCCGATCGACCCCAAGCACGTCGGGCGGACCTACGAGTCGGTGATCCGGGTCAACTCCCAGTCGGGCAAGGGCGGTGTCGCCTACGTGATGAAGTCCGAGCACGGCTTCGACCTCCCCCGACGGCTGCAGATCGAGTTCTCCAAGAGCGTCCAGCACGTCACCGAGGACTCCGGCACCGAGATCAATCCCGGTCGGATGTGGGATCAGTTCCAGGCCGAGTACCTGCCGTCCGAGCCGACGATCAGCCTCGAGAGCCACGAGCTGCTGACCAGGGCCGAGGCGACGACGATCACCGCCCAGCTGATCGTCGACGGCAACCACCAGACGGTCACCGGCGAGGGCAACGGTCCGATCGACGCCTTCGTCCACGCTCTGCGTGCCGATCTGGGAGCCAAGCTCGACGTCCTCGACTACTCCGAGCACGCCACCGGCCAGGGCTCGGAGGCGAGCGCGGTCGCCTACGTCGAGACGACCGACGGCAGTGGCAACATCCGCTGGGGCGTCGGTGTCGACCCGAACACGACCACCGCGTCGTTGCGGGCGGTCGTCTCCGCCTACCTCCGCCAGTCACGCTGACGGTAGGTTGCGCTGCCGACGACCGCCAGCCGCCAGGGAGTGTTCCGATGAAGGTCAGTGTGAACTACGACGTCTGCGCCTCGACCGGATCATGCGTCCAGGTCTGCCCCGAGGTGTTCGAGATCCGCTCCGACGGCTACCTCTACCTGCTCACCGAGGAGCCGGCCGACGAGCTACGGGAGAAGGTCGAATCCGCCGCCGACCTCTGCCCGACGGCAGCGATCACCGTCGAAGGCTGACCCCAACCGCTCGGTCTGACGCTGCGTTCGTTTCGCGGTGCCCGGGCCGCGAAACGTCCGCAGAGCGGGATGAATCGGAGGCGGAGCGGGTCAGCCCTCGAGGGCGTGGACGCTGGTGATCCCGGGGGCGTTGCGCAGTTCGGCGAGGGCCTCGGCGGGCACCGGACCGGTCGGGGCGATGATCATCATCGCCGAGCCGGGCTCGACCGTCCGACCGACGTCCATGTCGGCGATGTTGACCCCCGCCGCACCGAGCATCGTCCCGACGATCCCGATCACCCCCGGGCGGTCGTCGTTGCGCACGACGAGCAGCTGCTCGTTGAGCGGCACCTCGGCGGTGTGGTCGTCGATCATCACGATCCGGTGCTCCTGGCGACGCCCGGTCAGGGTCCCGGCGAGCGAGTGCTCACCGCAGCGCAACGTCACCAGGTTGACGTAGTCGGTCGCCGTCGACGAGGTCGTCTCGCGCACCTCGAGGCCGTGGCTGCGGGCCAGCTGCGGAGCATTGACGTAGGTGACCTGCTCGTCGCTGACGGAGCCGAAGAACCCCTTGAGCACGGCGAGGGTCAGGATCCGGTTGTCGTACTGGGCGATCTCACCTTCGGTCGCGACCTCCAACGTGCCCGGCACCGATCCGACGAGCGAGGCGAACAGCCGCCCGAGCCGCTCGGCGAGCGGGAGGAAGGGGCGCAGCGTCTCGCTCGCCTCGGCGGCGTTGACGTTGACCGCGAACGGGACGAACTCGCCGGCGAGGGCGAGCGAGATCATGTCGGCGATCGTGTCGCCGGCCTTGTCCTGGGCCTCACGGGTGGACGCCCCGAGGTGGGGGGTGACGACGATCTGGTCGAGCCCGAACAGTGGTGAACTGGTGGTCGGCTCGGTGGCGAACACGTCGATCGCCGCCCCGGCGACGATCCCTTCGCGCACCGCGTCGGCGAGATCCTGCTCGTCGACGATCCCACCGCGGGCGACGTTGATCACCCGCAGGCTCGGCTTGGCCTTGAGCAGCAGGTCGCGGTTGATCAGCCCGGTGGTGTCCTTCGTCTTCGGCAGGTGGATCGTGACGAAGTCGGACTCGGCGATCAGCTGGTCGAGCGGGAGCAGGTCGACCCGCATCTGGCGCGCCCGTTCGGCGGTGACGAACGGGTCGTAGGCGATCAGCCGCATCCCGAACGCAGCGGCGCGCTCGGCGACGAGCTTGCCGATCCGACCGAGCCCGATGATCCCGAGGGTCTTGTCGGCGAGCTCGACGCCCTCCCACCGGCTCCGTTCCCAACGGCCGGCCTGGAGCGCGAGATGGGCCTGGGGCACGTTGCGCGCCTGGGCCAGGAGCAGCGCCATCGTGTGCTCGGCGGCGGAGATGATGTTCGACTGCGGCGCGTTGACGACCATCACCCCGCGCCGGGTGGCGGCATCGACATCGACGTTGTCGAGCCCGATCCCCGCCCGTCCGACGACCAGCAGCGAGGGAGCAGCGGCGAGCACCTCGGCGGTCACCTGCGTCGCCGAGCGGATGATCAACGCCTGGCTGACGGCCACCGCCTCGAGCAGCTCCTCGGGCGACAGGCCGAGTCGGACGTCGACGCTGTGCCCTGCCAGGCGGAGTCGATCGAGACCGCCGTCGGCGATCTCCTCAGTGACCAGAATGCGAGCCATCGCCACCGATGATGGCGGGTGAAATCCCGACAGACCCAGTCGCTTTACGAAAAGTGCAGCTGCGTCGGTCACACGACCGTCGGTGGGACCCTGATCAGCACCTCTTGCGCGACGGTCGCGGCGTGACCTCCGTCACTGTCGTACACCTGACCGATCGTCAGCCCCCGACCACCGATGTAGGTCTGACAGCTGAGGTCGTGGAGGTGCCAACCATCGGCGCGAACCGGACGGTGGAACCACACCGTGTGATCGAGGCTGGCGACGAACAGCTCCCGATCCTGCAGCCCGGGCACCGCGGTCCGCACCGCGTCCGCCGGGAGGTCGTCGCTGAGATAGGCCAGCGCGCACCGCTGCAGCAGGTCGTCGTCGCCGAGCTCCTCATTCACCCGCAACCAGGCGAGCGCACGCCCACCTCGTGGGGCCGACGCCGGCGAACCGTCGGCAGCGACGAACCTCCGTTGGAACAGCGTCGACCAGGCCTCGTCACCCAGCTCGTCGGGGCGCCCGAGCGCGACCGGGGCGCGCATCGGCGACGTCTCGAGTTCGCTGCGCTCGTCGCGGTGGAACGAGGCCTCGAGGTTGAGGATCGCCCCGGTCGTCTGCCGGGCGACGACCCGACGGGTGGCGAAACTCCGCCCGTTGCGGATCCGGTCGACCTCGTAGCGGACCGGTTCGGCGTGCGAACCGCGGCGGATGAAGTACGCCCGCAGCGAGTGCGGGAGGAGTTCCGGACCGACCGTCTCGGCCGCCGCAGTCAGCGCCTGGGCGACGATGTGTCCGCCGTACAGGCCGCCCCACGGGTACTCGGCGGCAGTGCCGACGAAGGTGTCCGGGCCATGTGGTTCCAACGACAGCAGCGCACGCAAGCTCACGAAGCGGAGATGCTTGCAGGTCGTCGTAGTGTGGCGCGCCGTGGCACAGGCGGACGGCCGTCCAGATCTGCAGACCTACGAGCAGTGGTTCCTCGATCGAGGCGTGCCGCACTTCATCGTCGGGTACTCGGCCGGCGAGGACATCTGGACCCGGGCGCTACCGCTACTGCTCGTCGCCTACTTCCTCGGCGGGCTCAACGCGCTCGACCTCCACGGGCATTCCTTGGGGTGGAACCTCGCCGTCGCTGCGATCGTGGTCGCCATCCTGCTCGCCGCTTGGGCGGTCACCGGGCTGGCGCGCGGCCGTCCGTTCTCCGTCCCCCGCCGGCTCGGACCGGCGGAGCTGGCCGTGTTCGTCGTCGGACCGGTGATCCCCTCGCTCGTGTTCGGGCAGTGGCGCGACGCCGGGGAGTCGTTCGCCGAGGGTCTCACCGTGCTCGCCGTCGTCTACCTCGTCACCAGTTACGCCGTGCTCCCGCTGTTGCGCTGGACCGCCCGTCAGGCCGGGGCCCAGCTGTCGACGTTCTTCGACACCTTCGTCCGCGTCCTGCCGTTGCTGCTGGTGGCGATCACCTTCCTCTTCCTCTCCGCCGAGGTGTGGCAGGTCGCCGGATTGCTCGACAGTTGGCGGTACGTCGTCGCAGTCGGCGTGTTCTTCGCCTTCGGCTCGCTGTTCGTCCTCAGCCGGATCCCGTCGCTGATCGACGGGGTCACCGGGTTCGAGCGGTGGGAGGAGGTCGCCGTGCTGTGCGTCGGCACCCCTGGCGAATCGTGCCGGCTGCCCACCGACGACGCCGGCGGAGGCGGCCGACGTCACACCGCGCCCGGCGAGCCGCCGCTACGCCGGCGCGAGCGCGCCAACGTCGGCCTGGTCGCGGTGTTCAGCCAAGCGCTGCAGATCACCCTCGTCGCCGCTGCGGTGTTCGCCTTCTTCGTCGGCTTCGGGGCGCTGGCGATCCCGGCGGAGACGGTCGGCTCGTGGACCGGGGAGCCGGCGAACGTGCTGCTCGGCGCCGGTCGGGTGGCCCTGACCGAGGAGCTGCTGCGTGTCGCCGGGTTCCTCGCCGCGTTCACCGGGATGTACTTCACCGTCGTCCTCTCCACCGACGCGACCTATCGGGAAGAGTTCGCCGACGACGTCGCCCCCCGGATCCGCCAGGCGCTGGCGGTGCGCGCCGCCTACCACCTGGCCCGATCGGACTGAGTCTCGGTGGCGGGCGGTCCCGCCCGAGCGGCCCGGCCGGGGCGACGCCCCGGCCGGGCTCGGACCACGTCCGATCTCGTCGTGCTGACCCGAGGGGGCCTACGCCGAGGCGAGGCGGGCGCCCGATCCGCCGCGACCTGCGCCGGTGACCACCGACTTGGTCATCGCGAAGGTCAAGGTGGCATGCGCGATCGCGTCCGACATCACGTCGATCGCGTCGCTATTGACGTTGTCGATCGTGTCGCACGCCTGGTGGTAGCACTTGTCGTAGGGCTCACCGTTGGCCGGGTTGATGTCCTCCGCGCCGGTGAACAGGCCTCCGGCCGGGATGCCGTTGTCGATGAACGCGAAGTAGTCGGACCGCCCGTCGAACTCCGTCGGCTGGGCGGGGATGCCGCGAGCGGCGAAGTAGTCGAGGAAGACGAGCTCGACCCGCGCCGATCCGGGCGGACCGCTGGTCCCGAACGCCGAGCCGTCGCCGTCATAGACGAACGGCACCCAGTTCGGTGAGCCGACCATGTCGAAGTTGAGGTTGAGCGCGTGCTGGGCGAGCTCGCCCGGGTTGAGCTGGGAGACGTAGTACTCCGAGCCGATCAACCCGTCCTCCTCGCCGCCCCAGAAGGCGAACCGAACCCGGTTGCGCGGCTTGATCTCGAGTTCGGCCATCTGCAACGCCGTCTCGAGGATCGCCGCACTCCCGCTGCCGTTGTCGTTGATGCCCGGACCCTCACCGACCGAATCGAGATGGGCGCCGACCACGACGGTGTGCGATGTGCGGCCCTTGCGCGAGTCGGCGAGCACATTGAACGTCTCGACGTGGCGGGTGGTGGCGTCGATCGCGAGCCGCAGCTCGAGCCCTGAGGTGGTGGCGAAGATCTCGCCGAGGGCGAAGGTCGTCCCGATCGCCGGGATCGCCGCCAGCGGCGGGTCGAGCGTGCCGAACAGCAGGCCCTCCCGGTCGGGCGAATTGCCCTCGTTGAAGATGATCGCGCCCGACGCGCCGGCCTCGGCGGCGTTGTCGACCTTCTCCCGGAAGGTGCACGTCCCGCGCGACATCAGGGCGATGGTGCCGGTCGGGAAGCCGGCGAAGTCGGCGTCCTCGCACCCGCTGGTCGAGCCTCCGGCCGGCGGCAGGACGACATCGACGGGGGTCACCGAGGCGGTGACGTCTCCGGCGCCGGAGTACTCCATCGTCGAGAAATCGACGTCGGCCTCGTAGGTCGTCGGCGTCGGCGCTGTCTGCGTCAACGCCTCCGAGGCGAGGACGAACTGGTCGTACTCGAACGGCTGCGTGCGGACGTCGTAGCCGGCTGCGGTCAGTTGGGCGACGACGTAGTCGCCGGAAGCGACGTGACCGGGGGATCCGGACGCCCGATTGCCGCCGTTGTCATCGGCGATCTGCTGCAGCGCCTGCAGGTGGGCCATCACCCCCTCGACCGTGATCGCGGCGCGCAGGGCCGTGCTGTCGATCACCGGATCGGCGTGCGCCGAAGCGGCCGAGGGGCTCGCGCTGGTGGCGAGCACCAGCGAGGCACCGACCAACCATCGTGTGGGGGAACGTTTCACGGTCACACTCCTTGTGATTCGGAGCCCGCGGCGGTCAGCTCGACCGCTCCCAACTACTGACGCGCGGACCGTACCAGCCCTCGGAGAGGGCGGCGACGGGCAGTAACCTCACGCCGACGAGCCGGTGGAGGAAGACCGATGTATGCGTTCCTGTCGGACGAATGGATCGAAGCGGTCAGGGGTGTCCGCTCGAAATACCTCGCGGACGCGCCTCCCGTGCCCTACCGGATGCGGATGAACCAGGTGATCACCGACGCTCCGTTCGGCGACGGTGGAACGATCCGCCTGTTCATGGATACCTCCGACGGGACGGTGGTGATGGATCACGGCGAGCTGACCGACGTCGACGTGACGATCTCGACCGACTACGAGACCGCTCGCAAGCTGCTCGTCGAACTCGACCAGAGCGCGGCGATGCAAGCGTTCATCGGCGGGCGGATCAAGGTCGTCGGCGACATGATGAAACTCATCCAGATGAACGCGGTGCCGCCCGACGACTTCACCAAGCAGATCGCACAGGAGATCAAGGACCTCACGCTGTAGCGGGGACGAGCGGTGCGGGTCGCCGCAACCGGCTGACCGTCAGTGCGCCGGCGATCGCCACCACCAGGGCGACGGCGAACGCCCGGGAGTAGTCGCTCATCTCCGTGCCGCTGCCGCTCCCGGCGAACTGGACCGACTGCATCACCTCCGCCCCGAGCACCGCCCCGAGCTGCGACATCAGCTGCTGGAAGGCGCCGGCGACACCGAGATCGGCGTCGTCGACCGAGTTGGCGACGGAGGCGACCATCGCCGGGGCGGCGATGCCCATGCCGATCCCGGCAAGGGCGAGGACGAGCACGACGAGCACCGTCGAACTGTCGATCCGGAGCACGGCGAAGCCGAGCATCGACAAGGCGACGATGCTCGTCCCGGTCACCGCCGTGCGGCGTTCGCCGAGCCGGCGGTTGACCGCTCCGGCGCGCGCCGCAGCGACGGCGAACGCCGTCGGGCGGGCGATCAGCAGCAATCCGGAGGCGGTCTCGGTGAACCCCATCCCGTTCTGGAGCAGCGCAGGGGCCATCATGAAGCTGCCCATGTAGGCGAAGTTGGTCAACAGCTGTCCACCGATCGCAGCCGTGAACGCGGGCCGTCTGAGCCACTCCAACCGGAGCAGTGGCTCACTCGCCCGCCGCTCGATGGCGACGAAGGCGCTGAGCAGGAGGATCGAGATCGTCGCCGCCGCCAACAACCGCGGGTCGGTCCATCCCCAGTCGTTGCCACGGTTGACCGCGATCAGACCGATCGCGGCACCGAACCCGAGGGTCACCGCGCCGGCGACGTCGAAACGGACGCTCGGCATCCGGGCGGTCTCCGGCAGCAACCGCCAGGCGACGATCGCCCCGATCGCCAGCATCGGCGCCTGGGCGACGAAGATCACCCGCCAGCCGAGGGCGGAGACGATCGGCGCCCCGATCACCACGCCGAGCACCGGCGACCCGGCGGCGACGAAACTCCAGTACCCGAGCGGACGGACACGCTCGGACGGGGGGTACATCCGGTTGATGTAGGCCATCGTCGCCGGACCGGTCGCCGAGCCGACCGTCGCCGAGAGCACCCGGAAGGTGACCATCGACGGCGCGTCCCAGGCGACCGAGGTCAGTGCGGCGAAGAGGGCCGCCCCACTCAGCCCGGCGATGTACACCCGGCGGTGCCCCCAGAGGTCGCCGATCTTGCCGAACGCCGGACCGACGACGCCGAACGCGAGCATCGACCCGGTGATCGTCCACAGCATCGTCGACCGGGTGCTGTCGAGGTCGCGAGCGATCCGGTCGAGAGAGTTGGAGAGCACGGTGACCGTCACCGAAACGGTGAACAGCCCGCTCAACACGACGAGCAGCACCGTCTTGCGCTGACGGTCCCCGAGGTCGATCAGGGCGACGGGAGTCGATCCGGCTCGGCCACCGGTGCTGCGCTGGTCGAGGCCCATCCGGCCGATCCTACGAACGCACCCGACCACGACGGTCACCCGGCGGAGGCGTTCCGCACCTCGGTGGCGGATGTCTCCTACCATCGCCTGCATGCCCAGCGACGACGGTGCCGATCACTGGCCACCGCCGGAGAGCGAGCCTCGCGCCCGGCCGATCGACGTCACCGGTGCCGCCCCTGGCTGGCGGTGGGACATCCCGCTCCCCGATTCGACGCCCACCGGCAACCTCCAGATCTTCGAGCCCGCCGAGCGTCGCGAGCCGGAGCCGGCCGAAGAGCGACCGACCACCCTGACCCGCTCGTTCGGGCACCATCGGGGCAAGGCGCGGGTCGCGCTGGCGGTGCTGTTGCCGCTGATCGTCGTCCTCCTCGGGCTCGGATTCATCGGGCTCGCGATCGGTGCCGGCGAGGACGGCGGCGGCGGCGATTCGTCCGAGACGGCCGACTCGAACCCGTCGGCCACTGCGCCGCCGCGCCCGGCGACGACGATCGCGATCCCCGGCGACCCGCTGGAAGCGGCGAAGAGCCTCGTCGCCGACTTCGTCGCGATGATCGCCGCCGGCGACCACGCCGGCGCGTCGGCGCTGACCGGGGGGACGATCAGCGAGTCGGGGATCGCTCGCCGGTACGACATCGATGGCATCGACCAGCGGGTGCTCGACGCCCAGCTGAGCGGGCGGGGGACGTACACCTTGCGGGTGCTGATGATCTCCAAGCCCGACGCCGACGGTCCGCCACGGTTCCGCTGCGAGCGCTGGGCGGTCGAGCCGAGCGCGAACCAGGCACTCCCCGACGCCGACACGGTCGAGATCGACCCGGCCGGCGTCGAGCCTGCGCCCGGTTCGACGGTCCCGGCCACGACCGAGGCCCTGTTCGCCGCCGCCGAGAAGATGTGCCTCGCCGCCTCGGTCGGCTGAACGGGCCGCCCTCCGGCTGCGGCGGTTACTTGATCAGCGACGTGATCGCGGTGGCCAGATCGGCGACCTGCCACCGTTCGTCCTGCTCGATCCGTGGACCGTTCGCCCAACTCTCGACCCGTTGGACGACGCCACCCTGGACGAAGAAGGTCTCGCCGTTGAACGCGCAGTCGGCGGTCGCCAGGTAGGCGACGAGCGGCGAGATGTTCGCCGGATCCCACGAGTCGAACTGGGACTCGTCGCTCGGCGGGGCGATCATCTGATCGAGCCCGGGCGTCGCCAGCGTCAAGCGCGTCCGGGCCCCGGGGACGACGCAGTTCGAGCGGACGTTGTAGCGCACCAGCTCCTTCGCCGCGATCTGGGAGAAGGTGGCGATGCCCGACTTCGCCGCCCCGTAGTTCGACTGACCCGGGTTGGAGAACAACCCCGAGGTCGACGAGGTGTGGACCAGGTTGCGCGGCTTGGTGACGCCCGCCTTGTGCTGCTCCCGCCAGTACACCGCAGCCCACCGGGTGGGGGCGAAGTGACCCTTGAGGTGGACCTTGATCACCGAGTCCCACTCGGCCTCGGTCATGTTGACCAACACCCGGTCGCGCAGGATCCCGGCGTTGTTGACGAGGATGTCGAGGTCGCCGTAGGTCTCCACCGCAGCGTTGATCATCCGCTGGGCGCCCTCCCAGTCGGCGACGTCGTCGCCGTTGACGACCGCTTCGCCGCCCATCGCGTTGATCTCGGCGACCACTTCCTGCGCCGGGGTGAGGTCGTTGCCGCTGCCGTCGTTGGCCCCGCCGAGGTCGTTGACGACGACCTTGGCGCCCTCTGCGGCGAACAGCAGCGCATGCTCGCGGCCGATCCCGCGCCCCGCGCCGGTGATGATCGCGACACGTCCGTCGAGTGCTCCCATTGGCCCTCCAGCTCCCGATGAGTGACGGCACGCTACCCACCGTCAGCGGGTAGGCAGAAACCGCAGGGAGCGGGTCAACGACGGCCGGCGAACACCGGGAGGGTCAGAGGAACACCAGGTCGACCGCCGTGCCGCGCGGGAGCAGCTCGCCGATCGCCACCTGTCGGCCGTCGAGCGAGACCCCGAGCAGCGTGCCGGCGAACACGTCGCCTTCGATCTCGCCGACGGTCAGTCCGGCTGCGTTGATCGCCTCGATCACGGCGTCGATCTGCTCGAGGATCACGTCGGGTACGGCGACCAGGTCGGGACCCTTGGAGATCGTCACCGTCACCGTCTCGCCGCGGGCGATCGTCTCGCCCTCGCCGACGGACTGGGCGACGACCCGTCCGGCCTCGTAGTCCGAGCTGAACACCTGCTCGGGATCGGCCTGGACCCCGAGCGCGTACTGGCCGACGACCTGCTGCGCCTCTTCGAAGGTCAGCCCGACCAGATCGGGCATCTCCCGCGGTGCCGGCCCCTCGGAGACGACGACGGTGATCACCGTGTCCCGCACGACCTGGTCTCCGGCGGCGAGGGTCGGCTGGGCGGTGACGACCCAGGAGATGATCTGGCCGGGGGGAACCTCCTCGTCGAAACGCCGCTCGCCGACGGCGATCCCCAGCGCCGCTTGCTGCAGGGATGCCGTGGCCTCCTCGATCGTCTGCCCGGAGACGTCGGGGATCGTCGCCAGCGGTGGTCCGGCGGAGACGTAGAGGACGAACTGCTCGCCCTCGGCGAGGGTGGCGCCGGCCGGTGGATCGGTGCGGAACACGAACCCCTGCGGCTGCGCCTCGGACGGCTCGTTGCGGGTGACGATCTGCCAGTCGTTGCCGGCGATCTCGTTGCGCGCCGAGCCCTCCTCCAACCCGATCAGGCTGGGCACGTCGTAGCTCTTCTCGGTCAGCTTGCGGTAGGCGACGACGGCGAAGGCGGAGGCGGCGACGAGCCCGACGACGAGCGCGAGGTAGGCGAGCACGGGTCCGCGCGGCCGGCGGACTTCCTCTGCGGTCTCCGCCCCGCTGTCGTCGACGGCGACGACCCTCGGTCGAGGGATCCCGCCGCTCGGGTCGACCGCCCGCACCGGTCGGGGAATCCCCTGGGTCGCGCTCGGGTCACGGGTCGTGGCTCCGGTCGAGTCGCGGAAGCGGGTCAGCTCTCCGGTGGTCTCCTGGCCCTCGGGGGCCGATTCGAACAACGACGTCTTGCCGTCGACGAGCGGCAGCGGCGCCGGCTTGGGCAACTTCTCGGCGGCGGCGATCAGGGCCCGGCCGAACTCGGCCGCGGTCGATCGGTCCTCCGGCATCGGCCGGCCGGCGCGCTCCAGCACCGCTGCCAACGGGCCGAGGTCGGCCGACACCGGCAGCAGCCGGTCGATCCTCGCCTTCAACGTTCGCGACCGTGGTGTCGCCGGTGAACGGGAGCTGCCCGGTGGCCGCTTCGAGCAGGCTGAGCGAGAGCGAGTACACGTCCGACTTGCGGTCGATGACGAAGTCCTGCGCCTGTTCGGGCGACACGTAGCGGGCGTTGGCCAGATCGAGGTCGCCGGCCCGGCGACGGTTGGTGCGGGCGATCAGGCCGGCGAGACCGAAATCGGCGACGCGCACCCGCCGATCGGCGCCGAACAAGATGTTCGACGGCTTGATGTCGCCGTGGACGAAGCCCCGACGATGGGCGTGATCGAGACCGCGACAGGCGTCGAGGCCGACCAGCAAGGTCTGCGACGGCGACAACATCCGGTTGCGATCGACGATCCCGCGCAGGCTGCCGCCGGTGACGAGTTCGGTGACGAGGTACGGGCGCACGCCGTCGCCGACGTCTTCCTGGCCCCAGTCGTAGACCGGGAGGATGTAGGCGTGGCTGAGGGTCGCGACCGACTGGGCGTACTCACGGAAGCGCCGATGGAACCCGGGTTCGTCGGTGCCCGGCGCGGTGAGCAACTTCACCGCCACCTGGCGTTCGAGCTGGAGGTCGATCGCTTCGTAGGCGATCGCATGCACACCGCTGCCCAGCGGGGCACCGAGTTGATAGCGGCCACCGAGGACTCGGCCGTGGAGGGCGTCAACTGCTGCCGACATGGCTTTTCGCAAGCTATCGCCTCGGGCAGCAAGATGAGAGGCATGCTCCTCCGCCCACGCCGGCCGATCGACCGTGCCCTGCTCGTCGCCAGCGCCGCCGTCGCCATCGGGATCGGGTTGATCGTGTTCGCCTTCACCACCGCGACGACCGGGCGCGATGCGACCGGTCTGCCCGACGCGTTGGAGACGATCTCACCGGAGGACGGCGACGAGGTCCTCCGCCAGACGGCGGTGGTCGTCGATCTGCTCGGCGGCTACACCGGTGAGCTGATCATCGACCGCCAGACGATCCCCGTCCGTTCGGTGGCGTTGACCGACGACTCGATCGTGCCCGGTCAAGAGGTCGGCGCCGACATCCTCGTCACCAGCTTCGACCCGGGCAGCGCGACCCTGACCTTCCAACCTCGCCAGGGCGCGCCGATCGAGTCCTTCGCCACCGGCACCCATCAGGTGACGGTCGTCTACTGGCCGCAGACCCAGGGCAGGGACGCGGCGCGTTCGTTCACCTGGCAGTTCAAGGTCACTGCGTAGCCTCGGGCCGCACCCCGGCGGGCAGTTCACCGGTCGCGAGCAGCTGGCGAAAGCCGTCGACGTCGAGGATCGGGACCGCCAGCTGTTCGGCCTTCGACAGCTTCGACGCTCCCGGGTCGTCGCCGACGACGACCGCGTAGGTCTTCTTCGAGACGCTTCCCGGGCTCTTGCCACCGCGGTCCTTGATCGCCGCTTCGGCCTCTTCGCGGGAGAAGCCGTCGAGTGTCCCGGTGACGACGACCGCCTTGCCGACGAGATTCTGTGGCAACCGGCTGACCTGGACGTTGCCGAACTCGACCCCGGCGGCGCGGAGATCCTCGATCATCGCCAGGTTCGGCGCCTCGGCGAACCAGCGGGTGATCGAGGCGGCGATCACCTGGCCGACCCCGTCGGTCGTCGCCAGGTCGTGCTCGGTGGCGGCGATGATCGCATCGAGGTTGCCGAAGCCGCGAGAGAGCGCCTCCGCTGCGGCCGGACCGAGGTGCTTGATCCCGAGGGCGACGAGCAACCGCGGCAGCGGCCGGGTGCGCGAACCGTCGATTGCGTTGACCAGGTTGGTCGCCGAGACCGCCGCGAACCCCTCGAGCGTCAGCAGTTGCTCGACCGTCAACCGGTACAGCGCGGCGGGGGTGTCGACCAGCTCGGCATCGAGCAGCGCCTGGACCGTCCGCTCGCCGAGCCCCTCGATGTCCATCGCTCCCCTGGTGGCGAAGTGGACGATCCGCTGGTGGCGCTGGAACGGGCAGGTGACCTCGATGCAACGCGTGTCCGACTCGCCCTCGGCGCGCACGAGGGTCGAGGCGAGCGGGCACGGACAGATGGTCGGGAACGACCACGGGGGGAGCTCCGGCGGCCGTAGCGAGAGCACCGGGCCGACGACCTCAGGGATCACGTCGCCGGCCTTGCGGACGGTGACGGTATCGCCGGGGCGGACGTCCTTCAGCCGCACCTGGTCCTCGTTGTGCAGGGTCGCCATCCCCACCGTCGAGCCGCCGACGAACACCGGCTCGAGCACGGCGAACGGGGTCGCCCTGCCGGTGCGGCCGATCGAGACGAGGATGTCGCGCAGCAGCGTGGTCCGCTCCTCCGGAGGGAACTTGTAGGCGATCGCCCACCGCGGGGCGCTGCGAGGTGAACCCGAGCCGCTCCCGCTGGGCGAGATCGTCGAGCTTGGTCACCACCCCGTCGATCTCGTAGGGGAGGTCGTGGCGGTGTTCCTGCCACTCGAGGCAGAACGCGACGACCGCGTCGAGCGAGTCGAGCACCTTGATCTCGGGGTTGACCGGGAAACCCGAGCTGATCGAGGAACTCGAGCGTCTCGTGATGGGACGCGAACGCCGGGCCGCCGACGACCTCGCCGAGCTGGTAGCTCCAGAACGCGAGATCGCGACTGGCGGTGATCGCCGGATCCTTCTGCCGCAGGCTGCCGGCGGCTGCGTTGCGCGGGTTGACGAACAGCCGCTCCCCCGCCGCGGTCTGACGTTCGTTGATCGCCTGGAAGCTGGCGAACGGCATGTAGACCTCGCCGCGCACCTCGAGCACGTCGGGGACGCCCGGGCCGGCGAGGCGTTTGGGGACCGCAGCGATCGTCGCCACGTTGGCGGTGACGTCCTCGCCGACCCGGCCGTCGCCGCGCGTCGCCGCCTGGACGAACTCACCCTGCTCGTAGCGCAGGCTCATCGCCAGACCGTCGATCTTCAGCTCGCAGACGAACCTGACCGATTCGCCGGCGAGCCCACGGCCGACCCGCTCCGCCCACGCACTGAGCTCGACTCCGTCCATCGCGTTGTCGAGGCTGGTCATCGGGACGCGATGGGTGACCGGGGAGAAGGCGACACTCGGGGTGCTGCCGACACCCCGGCTCGGGGAGTCGCCGACGGTCAGCTCGGGGTGAGCCGCTTCGAGTTCGTCCAGCCGGCGGACGAGCGCGTCGTACTCGGCGTCGGCGATCTCCGGATCGTCCAGCTCGTGGTAGCGCTGGTCGTGATGGGCGATCGTCGCCCGCAGCTCGGCGAGCTGTGCTGCGGGGTCGGCGGCCGGGCCTGCGTCGGGCATCGCCGGAAACTATGCCCCGATGCTCAGCCTGGTGGCGACCGCCTGGCTGTGGACCCGATGGGCGAGCTCGCCGACGCTGCGGAACACCCGCCGGGCGACACCGTCGCTGTGCGAGCCGAGCCCGCAGGCTGGGGTGATCAACGACTGGGTACGGAGCTGGATCGGGTCGCAGCCGGCGTTGACCAGATCGCACCACACCTTCGACAGAGCCCGCCACGGTCGCTCCGAGCTGTGGGCGATCGGTCCGTCGGTCGGCACCGCACCCCAGCCGATCCAGCCGCCGCCCTCGAGGAACCGGGCGAGGTAGCCGCTGATCCCGACCAGCGAGTCGTCGACCGGGAGGAACAGCGTGCGTGGACCGGCGGCGAGGATGCTCGGCCAGTCGGCCCGGCGGCAGCAGTGGACCCCGGTGATCGCGGTCGACTCGACCATCGCCAACGCTCCGGAGAGATGGTCGATGGCGGTGTCGAGGGCGATCGGGAAGTCGGCGTCGCTGACCGCGTCGAACTCCGGTTCGTCGAGCACGATCAGCTGCTGCGACTCGGGCAGCGCGCAGGCGACCGCGCGTTGAAGCGCTCCAAGATGACTTCGCACGGCTCCGACTGCGACGTCGAACGCGACCTCGGTCGGGACGCCGGCGCGCACGAGCGCGTTGCCGAGCGTCACCGGGCCGACGAACTGCCATTTCACCGGTCCTGTTCGACCGGCGGCGGCGGCCTGGCGGAGCAGGGCGCGGAAGCCGGCGAACCCGTCGCGTTCGAGGTCGGTGTCGACCGGGGCAGCCGGATCGATCTTGGTGGTGTCGACGGCGAGCGCTCCGTACTGGCCGAGCGTCACCCCTCGGATCCCGAGTACGGCCTGGGCGATCATCCCTTCGGCGGGGCTGCGCCTCGGCAGGGTCGGCAGGGTCGGCAGCTCGGGAAGGTGTTCGAGCACGAATGCAGCCGCCTGCTCGGCGTCACGATGCGGCAGGCTGCCGATCGCGCATGCCGCTCCTGCGGGTACCTGGAGCTTGATTCGAACCACCTCCCCTCACCAGTCCGCCCGGACGAGTCCGGGTCGTCGCTCGACCTCCCGGCCCGGCGACCAGCGACGACCACACTGGCCAGTCGGCTGCCGGTTCGGCAAGTCTTGCCGAGTGGACCGCTCGGAGCGCAACGCAACTGACCGCATCGGACGATGGGCGCCGCGAGTGGTCTGGGTCGCACTGGTCGTCCTCGCCGCGCCGGCGTTCGACGCAGCGCTCGAGGAACGATCGGGTCCGGTTCGCCTCATCGCCGGCGGCGGGGTGTGGGCGGTGTGGGCAGCGGTGCTCGCCCTGCTGGCGATCCCCTCGCCGCCGACCTTGGTCGCCGTGCGTCTGCTCGCCCCGCTGGCCCCGGTCGCCGCGCTGGTCGCCGTCGTCGCCGGTGGCCCGAGCGCGGCGACCGCAGCGCTGGCGATCGGTTCGACCGTGCTCGCCGCTGCGCTGTGCGCCAACGGCGAACTCGGCCGCCACTTCGTCCAGGCCTCCGCCTACGGTGACGAGACCCGCTTCCCGCTGCGCCCACCGGGGGCGCTGATCGCCGGGCCGCTCCCGCTGTTCTGGCTGCTCACCGCCGCCCCCTGCCTCGCCGGCCCGTTGCTGCTGGCGGCGGGCAACTGGCCCGCCGGTGTACCGCTCGCCGCCCTCGGCGTGACCGCCGCCGTCCTGCTCGGCAGGCGGAGCCTCCCGCTCGCCCGCAGGTGGCTGGTGCTCGTCCCGGCGGGGGTCGTCGTCCACGACCCGCTCGCCCTGGCCGAGACGGTGATGTTCCGCAGCGAGGAGGTCGTCGGCTGCGAGCTGGCTGCGGCGACCACCGAGGCCGCCGACCTCACCGCCGGCGCGCTCGGCCCCGCGCTCGAGTTCCGCCTGCGCGACACCTCGGCCAAGATCGTGCTCAACGCCCCGACACGAGAGGACCCTGCGGCGACACGCGCCGTGCACGCCCGAGCGATCCTGGTCAGCCCGACCCGTCCGGGGGCGGCGCTGCTCGCCGCCCGCGACCGGTTGTCGGCGAAACGCTGAGCGACGCCGGCGGGGCGGACGGCTGGTCAGCCGCCGGCGACGACCGTCCCCCCGCCGAGGACGAACTCGTCGGTCTGGTCGTAGAGGACCACGCTCTGCCCGGGGGCGACGATCCGTTGCGGTTCGTCCCACTCGAGCACGCCCGCTGCCGGGTCGAGCACGCCGCGCTGCACTGCACCGTGGGCGCTGCACTGGGCGAGCACCGGGCCGTCGACCGGGCCGTCGCTCCATCCGATCTGCCCGAGGCGGACCGAGCCGACGAACAACTCGGCCTCCGAGCCGACCGTGACCACCCCGGCGGACCGGTCGATGTCGACGACGTAGCGCCGCGTCGGTGCCCCGGCGAGCTGCAACCCGCGCCGCTGACCGACGGTGACCAGCTCGACCGCCGGCACCGAACCGACGACCGAGCCGGAGGTGTCGCGCACCTCCGCCCGTCGGAACGGGATCCTCGTCCCGAGGAAGGTCTCCCTGCCGCCGGTGGAGGTGATGAAGCAGACGTCCTGACTGTCCGGCTTGGTCGCCGTTCGCAGCCCGAGCCGGCCGGCCTCCGCACGCACCTCCGCCTTGGTCATCGAACCGATCGGGAGCATCGTCCGGGCGAGCTGGCGTTGATCGAGCATGTGCAGCACGTAGCTCTGATCCTTCGGACGATCGACTGCTCGTTGCAGATGCAACGATCCGTCGATCGAGGCGATCCGGGCGTGGTGACCGGTGGCGACGGCGTCGAACCCGAGCAGCTCGGCCCGCTCGAGCAACCGATCGAACTTGAGGTGGCGATTGCACTCGATGCACGGGTTCGGCGTCACCCCGGCGGCGTGGGCGGCGACATACGGCTCGACGACGTGACGGTCGAAGTCCTCGGTGAAGTTGAACACGAGGTGGTCGACGCCGAGTTGCTGGGCGGCCCGACGTGCGTCGTCGACGTCGGCGACCGAGCAGCAGCCCGTGTCCGACTCGCCGCCCCACAGCCGCATCGTCACCCCGACGACCTCGTGACCGGCGGCGAGCAAGCGGGCTGCGGCGACCGACGAATCGACACCGCCGCTCATCCCGAGCAAGACCTTCATCGGTCCGCGCCGGTCGTCGCCGAGTTCGCCGCCCTGCCGTGGCGCAGCCGGTCGACGATCGCCGGCAGCGCAGCGATCGCCGCGTCGATCTCCGCCTCGGTCGTCGAAGCGCCGAGCGAGCAGCGCAGCGCGCCGGCGGCGAGGGCGCGTGGCACCCCCATCGCCGAGAGCACGTGGGAGGGTTCCATCGCCCCGCTGGCACAGGCCGAGGCGGCGCTGGCGCAGATCCCGGCCCGGTCGGCGAGGAACAGCAGCTCTTCGTTCTCCACCCCCGGGAAGCAGACGTGGGCGTTGCCGGCGATCCGCAGCGAGCGGGGCACGGTTTCGATCCCGCCGACGACGGCGAGGGCGTCGCACAACCGGTCGCGCAAGGCGCCGACGCGGACCACGAGCGCATCGCGTTCGGTGTCGGCCAGCCGCAAAGCCCTCGCTGCGCCGACGATCCCGGCGACGTTCTGTGTCCCGCTGCGCCGATCGCGCTCCTGGCCCCCGCCGAGCAGCAACGGATCGAAGGCGACACCGCTGCGCGCCCACAGCACCCCGACCCCCTTCGGGCCGCCGAACTTGTGGGCGGACAGGCTGAGCAGGTCGACCGCTGCGGTCAACGGCCGCAGGTCGAGCCACAACGGCGCCTGGACGGCGTCGGTGTGGAGCACTGCGCGTGGGGCCAGGCGGCGGACGAGCGCTGCGATCTCGGCGATCGGCTGGATCGTGCCGACCTCGTTGTTGACCGCCATCACCGAGACCAATGTGACGTCCGGTCCGAGCGCCTCGCCGAGCGCGTCGAGCACGAGCACCCCGTGGGCGTCGACGGCGACCGACCGGCCGCCGAGGTGAACGACCGGTTCGAGCACGGCGTGGTGTTCGTTGGCAGGACAGATCGCCGTTCCGCCGCTGCGGCGGAGCACCCCGGCGATCGCGGTGTTGTCCGACTCGGTCCCGCCGCTGGTGAACACCACCTCCCCCGGCGAACCCCCGAGGCACTCGGCGACGACCTCGCGGGCGTCGTCGAGCGCCAACCGGGCGTCGCGCGCCGTGCGATGCGACCCGGAGGGGTTGGCGAACCTGCCGCCGAACATCGGCAGCATTGCCTCCAGCGCCTCCGATCGCAGCGGCGTCGTCGCCGCATGATCGAGGTAGACGAGCTGCTCGGACATCGCCGTTCACGCTATCGCTCGCCGGGTCGGCGGATCGGGGGCGCAGCACGCAGCTGCCGCCCCCGACCCGCCAAGATGTCCGCGTGGACGGCTACGGCGCTTCGACCTACGGCGATCGGTTCGCCGACGTCTATGACGACTGGCACGGCGACGGGTTCGAGACCGGCGACCCGATCCCGCGCCTGAGCGTGCTC
The DNA here is from genome assembly GCA_963754705.1 of uncultured Actinomycetes bacterium. Classification (GTDB taxonomy): domain Bacteria; phylum Actinomycetota; class Acidimicrobiia; order Acidimicrobiales; family Ilumatobacteraceae; genus JAWKHV01. Next base: position 366,801 of record CAVWGZ010000006.1, read on the forward strand.
GCCGGCGACGGCCCGGTGCTCGAGCTCGGCGTCGGCACCGGGCGGCTGGCGATCCCGCTCGCCGCTGCCACCGACCGCTCGGCCACCGACGACGGCGAGCCGGTCGAGATCCACGGGCTCGACACCAGCGCAGCGATGCTCGAACGTTTGCGCGCCCGTGAGGGCGGCGGGCGGGTGACGGCGATCCTCGGCGACATGGCCGGCCCGCTCCCCGACGGCCCGTACGCGCTCGTCTTCGTCGCCTTCAACACCTTCTTCGCCCTCCCCAGCGCCGAGGCGCAGACGGCGGCGATGGTCGAGATCGCCCGCGTCCTCCGTCCGGGCGGGTCGTTCGCGCTCGAGGCGTTCGTCCCCGCCCCGCCCGGGGAGCGGACCAGCCAGGTGGAACTCCGCCGGCTGAGCGCCGATCGGGTGGTGCTCAGCGTCCATCGGGCGGACCCCGGCTCGCAACGCGCAGAGGGGTCGTACGTCGAGCTGAGCGAGTCGGGAGGCGTTCGCCTCCGTCCGTGGTCGATCAGGTACACCGCTCCCGAGGAACTCGATTCGATGGCGGCGATCGCCGGGTTGCAGCTGGCGAGCAGGCACGCCGATTGGCAAGGCACGCCGTTCGACGAGCACTCATCTCACCACGTGTCGGTGTATCACCGCGCTGTGTGAAGCACTGGTTGCAGGTCTGTCGGAACGTTCACCCCTTCCGCGAGTCCTCGTCGTATCCTGGGGAGCAGTGAGTCAGCTGCGTCTCAACCCGTTGACCGGTCGCTGGGTGACGATCGTCTCGTCCCGGGCGAATCGGCCGTCAGACTTTGCTCGCCGCACACCTGCGGTCGAAGCCGATTCCACACGTCCGTGCCCGTTCTGCGCCGGCGGTGCCGAGGCGGTGCCGCGGCTCGATCCGTCGGAGGAGTTCGACCCCGACAAGGTGATCGTTGCGAACCGATACCCGGCGTTCGACGGCGACGAGTCGCTGGCCGTGCGCAACCTCGGACCCGTGCACGTCCAGGCCGAGGCGAGTGGGATCCACGAGCTGCTCGTCTACTCCTCGGAGCACTCCGCCGACCTCGGCACGCTCGACGACGACGAGATCACCACCGTGATGCATCTGCTGCGCAAGCGGTTCGTCGAGCACGCGTCGGAACCACACATCCGGTACACCCAGGCGATCGTCAATCACGGTCGGGAGGCCGGCGCGTCGCTCGCCCACCCGCACGGGCAGCTGCTCGGCATGCCGTTCGTCCCCGGTGAGATCCTCGACGAGGAACGGGCCTTCGCCCGCTTCTCGGGAGGATGCATCCTGTGCGCGACGGTCGAGGCCGAACTCGTCGACGACGCCCGAGTGGTCCTCTCCAACGACGAGTGCGTCGTCGTCTGCCCGTTCTGGAGTGGCTCTCCCTACGAGATGCTGGTGATCCCCCGTTCACACGAGGTACACCTCCAAGACGCCGGGGCGACCGAACTCGGCGGGGTCGGCCGTGCCGTGCGCGACGCGATCGTCGCGCTCCACCGGGCGCACGGCGATGTCGCCTACAACGTCTTCGTCCACACTGCGCCGCACCACCACGGCGGGCCGTTCCACTGGCACCTCCACCTCGCCCCGAAGCTGATCACCGTCGCCGGGTTCGAGATGGGCACCGGGGTGATGTTCAACATCGTCCCGCCGGAGGACGCCGCCGCCCACCTCCGCTCGGTCATCGACTGAGCTTCGCGTTCGCCCGGCGCGAGCCGAGCAGGACGACGGCAAGCGGCGGAAGGTCGAGCACGGCCGAGGCGGGCTGGCCCTGCCAGGCGAGGTCGGTGGCGATCAGATCGGGTTCGGACGAGCCCTGCAACCCCCGGTAGCCGCTGCCCCAGTACGCCGACATGATCGGTGTCGAGCAGCACCTCCCAGTCCCCGGCCCACGGCAGGCCGACCCGGTACCCGGCCGCGGCACCGGGCGTGAAGTTGGCGATGCAGGCGACCACGTCGTCGCGCCGGCGTGACCCCAGCGCAGGAACGCGTAGCAGCGAGTGATCGGCGTCGTTGGCGTCGAGCCACTGGAACCCGGTCGGCTCGTCGTCGCGCTCCCACAGCGCCGGCCACGCTGTCGCGAGCCGCGTTGAGCGTCGGCGAGCAGATCGCGCACGCCCCGATGCGGCGCGTGCTCGAGCAGGTGCCAGGGCAGCCCGGCGCCGTCGTTCCACTCCTGCCACGGCGCCATCTCGGCGCCCATGAACAGCAGCGGCGCGCCCGGCATGCGCCCACATCCAGGCGTACAGCGGCACGCAGGTTGGCGAACCGCTGCCAGTCGTCGCCGGCCATCTTGCCGAGCAGGCTGCCCTTGCCGTGCACGACCTCGTCGTGGCTCAGCGGCAGGACGAAGCGCTCGCTGAACGCGTACAGCAGCCCGAACGTCAGCTCGCGGTGGTGCCATCGGCGATGGACCGGGTCGAGTGCGCATGTAGCCGAGCGTGTCGTGCATCCAGCCCATGTTCCACTTGTGGCGTGAACCCGAGCCCGCCGTGCTCGACGCGGTGGGTGACCCGCGGCCACGCCGTGCTCTCCTCGGCGATCATCATCGCACGTCGGGGACGTCCGTCGCCAACGATCGCGTTGAGCTCGCGGAGGAACCCGATCGCGTCGAGGTTCTCACGGCCGCCGTACTCGTTCGGGCATCCATGCCGCCGGCGCTCGCGCGAGTAGTCGAGGTAGAGCATCGCTGGCCACCGCGTCGACGCGCAGGCCGTCGATGTGGAACTCGTCGCAGCCAGTACAGCGCGTTGGCGACGAGGAAGTTGCGCGACCTCGTTGCGGCCGTAGTTGAAGACGTAGCGTGCCCCAGTCGGGGTGCTCGCCCTGGCGCGGGTCGGCGTGCTCGTACAGCGCGGTGCCGTCGAAGCGGGCGAGGCTCCACTCGTCCTTCGGGAAGTGCGCCGGCACCCAGTCGACGATCACGCCGATGCCGCGCTGGTGCAGCATGTCGACGAACGCGCGGAAGTCGTCGGGAGCGCCGAACCGGGCGGTCGGCGCGTAGTAGCCGGTGACCTGGTAGCCCCACGACCCACCGAACGGGTGCTCGGCGACCGGCAGCAGCTCGACGTGGGTGAAGCCGAGCGACGCGACGTGGTCGGCCGAGCTGCTCGGCGAGCGTCGGCGTAGTCTGCACGCCCTGCCGCCACGAGCCGAGGTGCACCTCGTAGATCCGCAGCGGGGCGCTCGGCAGCCGGTCCCGAGTCGCGCGCACATCCACTCCTCGTCGTTCCAGTCGTGACGGCGGTGCCGGCGACGACGCTGGCGTTCGCCGGCGGGCATCTCGGTCTGGCGTGCCATCGGATCGGCCTTCGCAGCGTGGTCGCCCCGTCGGCGCCGATCACGGCGAACTTGTAGCGCTGACCGACGGCAGCGCCGCGGGACGACCGCCGCCCAGATGCCCGACGCGCCCTGCGGCTCGAGCGATCGGCGGTGTCGCGCCAGTCGTTCCAGTCTCCGACGACGTCGCACACGCCGCGGGCGTTCGGCGCCCACACGGCGAACGCGCGTGCCGTCGCCGTCGGCGACGTTGCGCCCCGAGGACGCTCCCACAACCGTCGGTGGTTGCCCTCGCCGAACAGGTGCAGGTCGAGTTCGCCGATGACCGGAGCTGGCATCGACGACACGTAGGCCGGACCGCGCGCGGACCCGACCGATCGATGCCTCGGCCCGCGCGCTACGGTCGCGGCCGTGCGTGTGCTCATGCTGTCGTGGGAGTATCCCGCCGCTGGTGGTCGGCGGCATCGCCGCCCACGTCGACGGCCTGGCGACGGCGATGGCCACGGCCGGTCACGACGTCGTCGTGCTCACCCTCGCACCATCCCGACGTGCACCGAGCGACGCCGAGTGCGTCGATGGCGTGCGCGTGCTGCGCGCCGACGATCGATCTGCCGTGGCTGCCCGACGACGACATCGTCGCCCGCATGGCCTCGGCGAACCACCAGCTCGGCGCAGCTCGCCGCCCAGCTCGGCCGACTGGCGTCCGCGACGTCGTCCACGCCCACGACTGGCTGGTCGGCCTGGGCCGCCGACACGCTGAAGACGCTGTGGGACGTGCCGCTCGTGGCGACGATCCACGCCACCGAACGGGGCCGCCACGGCGGCCATCTGCCGCCCGGCGACCCCACCGACATCAACTCGATCGAGTGGTGGCTGACGTACCAGGCGACGCGAGGTGATCGCGCTGCTCGCGGTTCATGGTCGACGAGGTGATCGACGGCTTCGAGCTCCCGCCGACAAGGTCCACCTCGTTCCCAACGGGGTCGACCCGACATCTGGCGGCCGCCGGCTCGACCGACGCCGCCGCGCGAGCCACTCGTCGTCGCTGGGGACGGGTGCAGTACGAGAAGGGGTTCCAGGTCCTCGCCGCGGCGATCGCCCAGCTCCGCCACCGGGTGCCCGAGCATCCGCTGCGTGATCGCCGGCCGCGGCAGCTATCTGCCCGAGCTGCAGACGCAGATCGACGTCGAAGGCGTCAGCGACCTCGTCCAGCTCGCCGGGTTCGTCCCCGACGACGAGCTGCGCGCGCTGTTGCACCGCGCCGGCTGCGTCGTGATCCCGTCGCTGTACGAGCCGTTCGGGATCGTCGCGCTGGAGGCCATGGCCGCCGGCGCGCCGTCGATCGTCGCCCGCACCGGCGGGCTGGCCGAGATCGTCGACGGCACCGACGCCGGGCTGCTGTTCGAGCCGGGCAACCCCAACGATCTGGCCACGGCATCGCAGCAGGTGCTGACCGCCCCGGACGAGGCGCGGACTGATGCACACGGGCGGCGACGCTGTTGCGCGAGCGGTACTCCTGGGATGCGATCGGCTTGGCCACACTCGCGGTCTACGACCGCGCCCGGATGTGAACAGCGCTTGAACCGGGTCCTGAGCCGAGGTCACGGCGGTTGACAGCACTACTAGGGTCGTCCGCCATGCACCCGATCCATCAGTTCACTGTCGAACCAGCCGTGCCCCCTGCCCTCCAGCCCCTCAGCCGTCTCGCGGCGAACCTCCACTGGACGTGGGACGAGCGACCGAACGCGCTGTTCTACCGCCTCGATCCGCCGAATTGGCCGCCCAGGTCAAGACCCGGTCCGGCTGCTCGACCTGATCAGCAACGCGCGGTGGGCGGCGTTGGCCGCCGATCCGTCGACGGTCGAGGAGGTCGCCGCGCTCGATGGCGACCTGACCGATGCGATCACCGAGCCGCGTTGGTTCCAGCATCACGGCGGAGCCGCTGCAGCTGGTCGCCTACTTCTCGCCGGAGTTCGGCCTCACCGAGACCCTGCCGCAGTATTCGGGCGGTCTCGGCGTGCTCGCCGGCGACCATCTGAAGTCGTCCACCGATCTCGGGCTGCCGCTGGTCGGCGATCGGTCTGCTCTACGCGGAGGGCTACTTCCACCAACCGCTCAACGCCGACGGCTGGCAGCGAGGCGTTCCCTCCCAGGATCCGAACGGGCTGCCGATGGTCAACACCGGCAAGGTGATCAGCGTCGACCTCGCCGGCGACCACATGGCGGTACAGATCTGGCGGGTCGACGTCGGCCGGATCCCGCTGTACCTGCTCGACACGACGGTGGCCGGCAACAGCCCGGAGTGCCAGCGGATCACCAACCGACTGTACGGCGGCGATGTCGAGCATCGGATCCGCCAGGAGATCGTCCTCGGGATCGGCGGCGTCAAGGCGCTGCGCGCCCTCGACCTCCACCCGCAGGTGTTCCACACCAACGAGGGCCACGCCGGGTTCCTCTCCCTCGAACGGATCCGCGAGCACATCGTCGCCGGGCTCACCTGCGGCGGAGGCGGTGGAAGCGGTTCGCGCCGGCGGGATCTTCACCACCCACACGCCGGTGCCCGCCGGGATCGACCGGTTCCCACCGGAGATGATGGCGAAGTACTTCACCGGGTTCACCGCCCAGTGCAAGATCAGCTTCGACGACCTGATGGCGCTCGGTCGTCGCGACGACGAGCCGCACGAACACCGCTTCAACATGGCCGTGATGGGCCTGCGCCTCGCCGCCAGGGCGAACGGCGTCGCCCAGCTCCACGGCGTCGTCAGCCGCGAGATGTTCCAGGGGCTGTGGCCGGACGTGCCGGTCGACGACGTCCCGATCGGGACGATCACCAACGGCGTCCACGCTCACACCTGGGTCGCCCCGCGGGTCGGGGCGCTGCTCGAGACGGGCGTCCACCCGGTGTGGGACGGCGCCGACTCGGCGACCTGGGACGCAGCCCACAAGCTCGACGATCACGCGGTGTGGGCCATCCGCCAGCAGGGACGGGCGGAGCTCGTCGACTTCGTCCGCGATCGGCTCGGCGCCGACCTGCTCGACCCCGACGTGCTGACGATCGGCTTCGCCCGCCGGTTCGCCACCTACAAGCGGGCGACGTTGCTGCTCTCCCAGCACGAGCGACTGCTGCGGATGCTGCGCCACAGCGAGCGACCGGTGCAGTTCGTGTTCGCCGGCAAGGCCCACCCGGCGGACTCGCCGGGCAAGGAGATGATCCAGGGGATCGAGCGCTTCAGCCAGCGAACACGACGTGCGCCACCAGTTCGTCTTCATCCCCGACTACGACATGGCATCGCCCGGACGATGTACCACGGCTGCGACGTGTGGTTGAACACCCCGCGCCGGCCGCTGGAGGCCTGCGGCACCAGCGGGATGAAGGCCGCCCTGAACGGGGCGTTGAACTGTTCGATCCTCGACGGCTGGTGGGACGAGATGACTACGACGGGCGCAACGGCTGCGCCATCGCGTCGTTCGAGCACGACCCGGACCTGACCCGGCGCGACACCCGCGAGGCGACGAGCCTGTTCGACGTGCTCGAGCAGGAGATCGTCCCGCTGTTCTACGACCGTCGGGACGGGATCCCGACCGGCTGGATCGACCGGATCAAGCACAACTGGGCGACGATCGGCTCGGTGTTCACCGCCTCGCGGATGGTCCGCGACTACACGACGACGCTGTACGAGCCGGCCGCAGCGTCGGCCGACCGTCTGCACGCGGCGGGCAACGAGCCGGCGAAGGCGCTCGCCGCCTGGAAGCGGCGGGTGCGCGACGGCTGGAACCAGCTGGCGGTGCGCTCGGTCGAGACCGCCACCGGATCCGGGGCGCCGGGCGAACCGCGGCCGATCACGGCGACGATCGCCCTCGGCACGTTGAGCGTCGAGGACATCGCGGTCGAGGTCGTCCACGGCCCGATCGACGCCGACGGCAACTTCGTCCATCCGTCGGCCGAGCCGCTGGTGTTCACCGAAGGAGAGGGTGGTTCTGCGGTGTACCGCGGCAGCTACCAGCCGACCGTCGCCGGCCGCTACGGCTGCTCGGTACGGGTCCTCCCCCACCATGCCGACCTGGCCACCTCGATGGAGCTCGGCCGGATCACCTGGGCCTCCTAGTTCTCGTCGGTCGCGGCTGACCCGCCCGAGTTCAGAAGCCGGCCAGGGGCGGCCAGACACGCCCCGACATCCGGCCCTTCTCGGGCGGGCGCACGATGCACGAGCTACGGCGCGCGCAACGACGTGCGCGTCGGCCAACGCCTCGGAGCCGAGAGGTGCTCTCAGCGACCGGTGAAGGTGGCGTTGCCGGGGCCGTGTTCGAGGAAGCTGGCGACGCCGATCCGGGAATCGTCCGAGTGGAACACCTCCTCGAATACTTCCCGCTCGACCGCCAGGCCGCGCATCGAGCGAGGTGGACATCCCTTCGTCGATCGCCGACTTGGTCAGCCGCTGCGGCGCCGAGCGCGCCGGCGGCGACCTCGGAGGCGAGGGCGAGCGCTCGGCTTGGAGCTCGTCGGGCGCACGACCTCGTCGGCCAGGCCGATCCGCAACGCCTCGTCGGCGCGCACCTGGCGACCGGTGATGCACAGCTCCTTGGCTCGACGACACCCCGATGGTCCGCGGCAGTCGCTGCGTGCCGCCACCGCCAGGGATGATCCCGAGCAGGATCTCCGGCTGGCCGAACACCGCTTTCTCCCCGGCGATCCGGTAGTCGCAGGCCAGCGCCAGCTCACACCCGCCGCCGAGGGCGTACCCGCTGACCGCGGCGATCACGAACCGTGGGATCGCGGCGACCGCGTCGAGTGCACGGTGGAAGCCGGCCGTGATGTGCGTCGCCTCGCCGGGCCGCCGAACTCGCTGATGTCCGCGCCGGCGGCGAAGATCCGCTCACCGCCGGTGATGACGACGGCCCCGGGCGGGTCGGCGATGAGGTCCTCGCCGCCGCCTCGAGCTCGGCGAGCAGCTCGACGACAATGCGTTGACCTTCGGTTGGCGAGGGTGATGACGGTGACTCCGTCGTCGCGGCGCTCCAGACCGGACCAGCACCGAGATCGTCTCCCATCGCCGGGACCGTCAGTTCGATCCCGCCGCTCGGGGTCAGCGGTCGAAGCGCCGAGCAGCGTCGTCGGCGGCGGACCACGGATCGAGGGTGCCGGACGACGACCGGCTTCGGTCAGTTCGTCCCACCGCTCGCCGGCGCCAGATCCGACGGGCGCGCGGCCTCCAGCCGGCGCGACGATCTCGCGCAGCTCCTCACGCAACCGGACACTGCGGCGCCCGGCCAGCTGGCCGGATCTCGGTGTCGCCTCGGTGGTCGAGCACCGCTTCCCACAGCGTCCGCCCTCCCCACGTCGTCGCGACGGTCGGCACGATCGGCGGACGCCAGGCGTCGTGCGGAAGATCGGACAGGTCGAGCATCTGCTCCAGATCCGGCGGGTCTCCTCGACGCCGTCGCGGTCGGCCTTGTTGATCACGAACACGTCGGCGATCTCCATCAGCCCGGCCTTGTTGGCCTGCACGCCGTCGCCCCAGCCGGGGTTGACCACGACGACGGTCGTGTCGGCCTTGCCGGCCATCTCGACCTCGACCTGGCCGACGCCGACGGTCTCGACCAGGATCCAACGGCGTCCGACCGCGTCGAGCAGGCGCACCGCCTCCGGTGTGGCCAGCGACAGACCACCGAGGTGACCACGAGTCGCCATCGAGCGGATGAACACGCCGGGGTCGGTGGCGTGGTCCTGCATCCGGACCCGGTCGCCGAGGATCGCACCACCGGTGAACGGCGACGACGGATCGATCGCCAGGACGGCCACCTCGATGCCGCAGCGCCCGCAGGTGGCCGATCAGTGCGCTCGTCAGCGTGCTCTTGCCGGCACCCGGTGCTCCGGTGAGCCCGACGGTGTAGGCCTGCGCCGCTCGTGCGGCGTAGGCCAGCCGCCCGATCGTTCGGGCGTCGTCGCCGCCACGTTCGATCAGCGACAGCAGTCGGGCCAGTGCACTGCGGTCACCGGCGAGCGCCGCCTCGAACAACTCGGCCGGCGAGCGCCTGCGGCGGAGTCACTGCAAGGGCCGTCAGTCGGCGACGTTCACGACTTCGGTGACGCCGTCGACCCGGTCGCGCATGATGCGCTCGATGCCGGCCTTCAGGGTCTGGGTCGACGCCGGGCATGTTCCGCACGCCCCGACCAGGTCGACCGATCACGATGCCGGTCACCTCGTCGACGTCGTGGAGCACGATGTCGCCGCCGTCGGCCTGAAGGGCCGGGCGGATCACTTCGATGGTGGCTTCGACCTGTTCACGCATGGCACAGACATTCAACCAGCGAACCCGTACGATCCATTCCCAGCGTCGGCGCCGTCCTCTTCGCCCATCAGGGCGGATGGGACGAGATCCTGCTCGTCGCTCGGCCCGATCGTGGTGATCGCCGGCTGCTCGCCCTGGCGACGTGGTCGACCGCCGACGTCGCCGGCCGACAGCCCGAGGCGCCGGCCGGTCAGATCCCGAGGACCCGCTCGATCGACGCGCCGACCGCCGCGAGGCGTCCCGACGAGGTCGTCGTAGCCACGGTCGATGTGGTGCACCCCGCGATCGACGGTCTCGCCCTCGGCGGCGAGGCCGGCGACCACCATCGCGGCGCCGGCGCGGATGTCGTGGGCGCGCACGGGCGCACCCGACAGGCGGGGAACGCCGCGCACGACCGCATGGTGGCCGTTGGTGCGGATGTCGGCGCCCAGCCGCTGCAGTTCCTCGACGTAGCGGAACCGACCCGGGATAGAGGTTCTCGGTGACGATCCCGACACCGTCGGCCACGGCCAGCATGGTGATGATCAGCGGCTTGTAGTCGGTGGCGATGCCCGGGTACGGCAGCGTGGCGACGTCGATCGACCGCAGCGGCGGTCGGTCCACCGCGATGATCCGGTCATCGGTCGGCGTGATCTCAAGACCCATGTCGACGAACCGGTCGAGCACCATCTCCATGTGGTCGGGGCGGGCGCTCGAGCACTCGATCTCACCGCCGGCCACGGCGACCGCAGCGAGGTAGGTGGCGGCCTGGATCCGGTCGCGACGACGCGGTGGTCGGCCGGGCGGAGGGTGCCCCGGCTCGACACCGTGGATCACCAGCGTCGACGTGCCGATCGCCCTCGATCTCGGCGCCCATCGCGACCAGGAACTGGCACAGGTCGGCGATCTCGGGCTCACGGGCGGCGTTGTCGATCACGGTCGTGCCCTTGGCGAGGACCGCTGCGGTGAGCAGGTTCTCGGTGGCCCCGACGCTCGGGAGTACGGCAGCGTGATGTCGGCACCGTGGAGGCGATCGGCACGCCCTTCGAGGTAGCCGTGGCGGAGCTCGAACGTCGCGCCCATCGCTTCGAGGCCCTCGAGGTGCATGTCGATCGGGCGTGAACCGAAGTCGTCCCCGCCGGGCAGGGAGACCTTGGCGTAGCCGAACCTGCCGAGCAGCGGGCCGAGCACGTTGATCGAGGCCCGGATCCGCTCGACCAGCTCGTAAGGGGCGACCGGGGTCACGTCGTCGGTGTTGGTCAGTTCGAGCGTGCCGGTCGCCGGCCCCTGGTCGCGACGATCCCGATCGCCCCCAGCAGCTCACCCATGATCGCGACGTCGGCGATCGCCGGGCACGTTCGTCAGTCGGTGGGTCCCGTCGGCCAGCATCGTGGTGGCCATCAGCTTGAGCACGGAGTTCTTCGCGCCCGGCACCGTCACGGTCCCCTGGAGCGGCCCCGAGCGGCGAGCGAGGATCCGAGCCATGATCCCGACAGTCTGGCCGACGGCGGGGCGCGAACGGTCGATCGCCGACCCGCCGGCAGCCCTCACCGAGGGTCGCCGTGAGGGTCCTCCCGGTAGCCTCCCGTGCCGTGCCGAGCGTCCATCAGCTCTGGGCAGCCGGCGACGATGCGACCACGGCCTGGCGCTACACCGAGCGCGACGACGTCGTCCTCGAGCAACGCGTCGGCGAGGGGGTGTTCACCCAACGTCACGGTCCGTTCACCCACTATCAGCGTCGGCTGAGCAGGCAGTCCGACGGCGCGCTGCAGGAGACGATCGAGTACCGGGTGCGGATCCCGTGGTTCGCCTGGGTGTTCGCCGGACCGCTGCGCGGTGCGTTGCGTCACCGGCCAGGACCCGGCTCGGCTCCCGGAGCCCAACCGTGGTGGGCGCCGCCCGACCGCCTCGACGCCCAACAGGTGCTCGTCCTCGGGCTGCTCGCCGCGGCCTCGTTGACCTCGTCGTTCGTCAACACCCTGTTCACCCAGACGGTCAACTTCGCCGCCGACGAGTTCGGGATCGGCAACTCGGCCCAGGGCAATGCGGGGACGATCGTCCGTTTCGGGATCGTCCTCGTCGCCCCGCTGGCGTTGATCGCCGATCGTGTCGGCAGACGACGGATCATCGTCGCCACCGCCTGCGTCGCCCCGGTGCTCGCTGCGCTCGGTGCGCTCGCGCCCAACTTCGCCGTGCTGACGATCAGCCAGACGGTCGCTCGCCCGGTCGGACTCGCCCTCGACCTGCTGATCGCGGTGATGGCGGCAGAGGTGATGCCGCGGAACTCGCGGGCCTACGCGGTGAGCCTGACGGCGATGGCCGGTGGACTCGGCGCCGGGATCTGCGTGATGTCGCTGCGCCTCGCCGACCTCGGCACCTCGGCCTGGCGGCTGGTCTACGTCGTCGCCCTGATCTGGCTGCTGGTCGGGATCGACCTCGCCCGCCGGTTGCCGGAGACGGCGCGCTTCGCCGCCCACCAGGCGGCCTCCGCCGTCCACGTCGCCGTCCACACCGGCATGGATCGCGGCCGGCTGGTCGCCCAATCGGCGGTCGCCTTCTCCGCCAACCTGTTCGTCGCCCCCGCCTCGTTCTTCCAGAACCGCTACCTCGACGACGTGCGCGGCTACTCCGGCGGCGGGATCGCGCTGTTCACGATCGTCACCGCCACCCCGTTCGGGATCGGCGTTCTGGTGGGCGGGCGGATCGCCGATCGCACCGGCAGGCGGGTGCTGGGGGCGGTGTCGGTGCTGATCGGGACGACCCTGATCGTCACCTCCTTCGGTGTCGCCGGATGGCAGATGTGGCTCAGCGTCGCTGCTCGGCGGGATCGTCTTCGGCGCGGCCGTGCCGGCGCTGGGGGTGTACCGGGCGGAGATGTTCCCCACCGGTAGCCGCAGCTTCGCCGGCTACCTGATCCTCGCCGTCGCCCTGATCGGCGGCAGCATCGGGCTGCAGATCGCCGGGCGGGCGATCGATCACGGGGTCAGCCACGTGCGCGTGCTCGGGCTGCTCGCCCTCGGCCAGCTGGTGGTCGTGTTCATCGTCTTGCGCTGGTTCCCGGAGACCGCCCATCGCGAGCTGGAGGAGCTCAACCCGCAGGACGCCGCCGAGCGCGCCGCGGTCGAGGACTGACGCTCGGGCCGAGGTTCAGCGGAGCGCGGCGATCCACTCGCGCGACGGCTGCGGCGATCCGTTCGTCGGCGCGCTTGAGGTCGTGGCCGGCACCTTCGATCCAGACGTGGCTGACGTCGCCGGGGATCGTCGCCGTCCACCGGGTGAGCTCGTCGGGGGTGCCGAAGGTGTCGCGTGTGCCGGAGATGAACAGGCACGGCACGTGCAGTGCAGCGAGGTGCTCGACGCGCAGCGAGTCCGGTCGGCCGGGAGGGTGCAGCGGGTAGGAGATCAGCACCAGACCGGCGGCGGGAAGTCCCTCGGCGACGGCCATCGAGCACATCCGGCCGCCCATCGAACGGCCACCGAGGACGAGCGCCGCCGGCTTCGTCTTCGCTCTGGCGACGAGTGCGGCGGCCTCCTCGCGGACGCAGGCGATCAGCACCGGCGCCCGATCCGGTGCCTTGCGCCCCGCCCGGCGGTAGGGGAAGTCGACCCGCTCCACCGGCAGCGGGGCGACCGCTTGCTCGATCGCCAGCAACGACGGCTGATTCCGGTCGGAACCCGCCCCGGGGGTGAGCAACAGCGCCTTGGGCCGCATCGCCCAAGTCTGCCCGGTGGCGGCCGATCCCGGCCGCTCTCAGCCGAGGAGGATCCGCCGGGCCTCGGACAGGTCGGTGATCGCCTTCGCTGCGGCGGATTCGTCACCGCCGTAGTCCGGATGAACGCTGCGCAGCCGGTCGCGGAAGTTGGCCATCACTTCCTTCTTGGTCACCGCCGTCGTCCCTTGGGGGAAGCCGAGCTGTTCGTAGGCCCAGGCGACCGGATCGAGCAGCGACGAGAACGAGACGCGCGGGCCGGCGAGGTGGGTGATCAGCTGCGGACCGATCGGGCCCCGCCAGCGCAACCCCTTGAGCAGTACCGGAACGATCCCGTGGCGCAGCGGTACGGCGAGCCGTTCGACGGCGTAGATCGCGCCGAGGACCTGCTGCAGGGCGGTGCCGTGGACATCGAACTCGAACTCGAGCTGCTCGCCGGCTCCGACGAGACGGTGGGACGAGCGGGCGAGGCCGTGGCGGTCGACCTGGAACCGGTGGCGCAGCCGCGGTTGGACGACCCGCTCGCCGCGCTCGATCTGGCCGAGCAGGCGGTGGAGGTCGGGTTCGACGTCGTCGTCGAGCCCTCGGGCATGGGCGGCGACGACCGCCCCGAGGAGCAGTCCGCCGAACCCTGGCGACGGGTCCGCCGGCAACACGAGGGTGCCCAAGGCCACTCGCCTGGTGGGCGCATACGGCCGGGAGTGCCAGACCTCCAGCTCGGCGAGCAGCATCCGGTCACGCTACTGGCGCGGCCCTGGAGGCGCTCCGGCAACCGGCAGCTGCGACCGAACCTAGTCTGAGCGCCGGGGGCGAGGCGTCCGCCGCGTCCCGTTCCGAGCCATGAGCCGAGGGCGAGCGATGACCGAGTTCTTTCCCGACGTGACCCAGACGATCGCCTACGAAGGCCCCGACAGCGACAACCCGTTGGCGTTCCGCTGGTACGACGCCGATCGGGTGGTCGCCGGCAAGACGATGGCCGAGCACCTCCGGTTCGCCGTCTGCTACTGGCACAGCTTCGCCTGGGACGGCTTCGACATCTTCGGCGCCGGCACGCTCGATCGACCGTGGCATCCGACGCAGTCGTCCCGCCGCCGATCCGGTCGACGCTGCGCCGATCGAAGATGGACGCCGCGTTCGAGTTCTGTCGGCAAGCTCGGCGTGCCGTTCTACTGCTTCCACGACCGCGACATCGCCCCCGAGGGCGCGACGCTTCGAGGAGTCGCGCGGCCAACCTCGACCAGCATGGTCGACGCTAGCCGCCGAGCACCAGCAGCGCGACCGGCGATCGAGCTGCTGTGGGGCACCGCCAACCTGTTCTCCCACCCCCGCTACCAGGCCGGCGCGGCGACCAACCCCGACCCCGAGGTGTTCGCCTACGCCGCCGCCCAGGTCGCGCACTGCATGGACGCGACGCACCGTCTCGGCGGCGCACAACTACGTGCTGTGGGGCGGTCGCGAGGGCTACGAGACGCTGCTCAACACCGACATGCGCCGCGAGCTCGATCAGCTCGGCCGGTTCCTCAACATGGTCGTCGAGCACAAGCACGCGATCGGCTTCGAGGGCACGCTCCTGATCGAACCGAAGCCGTTCGAGCCGACCAAGCACCAGTACGACTACGACGTCGCCACCGTGCACGCCTTCCTCCAGCGCTACGGCCTGGAGGACGAGATCAAGGTCAACATCGAGGTCAACCACGCCACGCTCGTCCGGCCACGACTTCGCCCACGAGGTCGCCGACGGCCGTCAACGCCGGGATCTTCGGTTCGATCGACGCCAACGCCGGCGACGACCGCCTCGGCTGGGACCTCGACCGGTTCCCGGTGTCGGTCGAGCAGATGACGCTCGGCATGCTCGAGATCCTGCGCGGCGGCGGGTTCACGCACCGGCGGGCTGAACTTCGACACCAAGCTGCGCCGCCAGTCGATCGACCGCGACGACCTGTTCCACGCCCACATCGGCGGGATCGACACGATGGCCCGTTCGCTGCTCGCCGCGGCGTCGATCCTCGAGTCGGACGAGCTCGACGCGTTCCGTCGACGACCGCTACGCCGGGTGGGACGGACGAACTCGGCACCGCGATCCTCTCCGGCGAGCTCGACCTCGCCGCGCTGCACGCAACGGGCGCTCGGCGCCGGCGAGCCGCAGCGCGGTCAGCGGACGTCAGGAGCGACTGGAGAACCTCGTCGCCCGGCACATCGAACGGGCCCGCTGATCCGTCAGCGGCGTCGGTTCCCTCGCCCCACCGCTACACGTAGGGACGGACCAGGTCGCGGAACTGCCCGGCGCGCTCGCGAGCGTCCTCGTCGCGCTGGTCCTCGTCGTCGTACTCGTCGTCCTCGGTCTCGGCCTCGACCAGCTCCTCGGCGAGGGCGGTGATCCGTCGCCACGCCAGCGGGTCGAGCCCGTACGGCGGCCGGGCCGGGTTGACCAGCGCCATCGCGGCTGCCAGATCGCTCAATCCGTCGGCGTCGCGGGCCTTCCTGCGCAGCCGATCGGAGGCGAGGAACAGCTTCTCGAGCACCTCGCCCGGCGTCTCGGCGCCCTCGTCGATCTCGGTCGACGGATCGTCCTCCTGGCGATCGTCGGCGTCGTCGAGCGCCCCGGACTCCTCCAGCTCGTCGAGCAGGTCGTCGACGGGATCCTCGTCGTCGACGTTGACGAGCAACATCCCGTCCTCCCACCTGAAGGCGATCCCGGCTGCGGCGAGCTGTTCGGAGACCGCCTGGCGTGCCCCGGCGCTCCAGTCGGCGAGGTCGTACTCGGTCAGCGGTTCGATCGGCTCGCCGGGCGACTGGTCGAGCGGCGGCGCCTCCCCGCCGAACTCGATCGGCTCGAGCAGCCGGTCGACGAGGTCCTCGAACACGAGGTGGACGATCAGCTCCTCGCCCTCCCAGGCGTGCGGGACGCCGGACTCGGCCATCACCAGCGCGACCTCGGTGCGCTGGTCGAGCGTCCAGCTGACGAGCTCGTAGACGACCTGCTCCTCCTCCACCAACTGGTTCGGTTCGGTCATCGACGACAGGTCGACGACCTCCGCCCCACAGCTGAGGCAGGTGACCACGAACTCGTCGGAACGCGTGGCGCAGGCGGGGCAGAGCAGGTTGGCCATCGGTCCTCCGAGGGTCTCCGGGCGAGGCGAAGCGGGACAGGCTACGGCACGTGGCGGGTCAGGAACGCCGCCATCCGGGCGTACTCGTCGAGCTGGTGGGCGGGCTGTCGATACCCGTGACCCTCACCTGGATAGACGTGCAGCTCAGCGGTGCCGCCGGCGGTGACGATCGCGGCGACGAGCTGCTGGCTCTGCTCGACCCCGACGACCGGGTCTGCGTCGCCGTGGGTGACGAGCAGCGGCGTAGCGGTCAAGCGGGCGGCGAGATGGATCGGCGACCGGTCGCGATACCGCTGATCGTTCGCCGGTCGTCGGCCGACCAGGGTTGCGTTGTAGTGCGCCTCGAACCGGTGGGTGGTCTCGTCGAGGGCGATCAGGTCGGTCACCGGGTAGGCGACGACCGCCGCCGCGCACCGTTCGGGAGCGACGGCGAGCACGTGGAGGACGGTGAATCCTCCGGCCGAGCCACCGACCAGTGCGGTCCGCTGCGCGGTCCCCCAGCCGCGGCCCGCCGCGGCCTCGAGCCCGGCGCAGACGTCGGCGGTGTCGAGCTCTCCCCACCGACCGTGCATCGCCTGCTGGTAGTCGCGTCCGTGGCCGGTCGACCCACGGAAGTCGGGCACGAGCACGCTCCACCCCTGTCCGACCCAGAACGCGACCCGCGGCAGGAACCCGACCTGCCACTGGTCGGTCGGCCCACCATGCAACCAGCACAGCAGTCGACCCTCGGACCTCGCCGCGCGATAGAGCCGGCCGTAGACCGTCGCCCCGTCCGCCGCCTGCCAATCGACCGCTTCCGGCTCGGTCAGCTCGACTGCCGACCAACCGAGGACTGCGCTGTGGGCGAGGACCGTCTTCGTTCCGCCGGCGACGTCGTAGGCGACGAGTTCGGTCGGGGTGCGCGCTCCGCTGCGCAAGGCGGTCAGTACGCCTCCCTGCCAGTCGAGCTGGGTGTGGACGCCGCGTCCGAGTTCGCGCACATCGCCGGTGGCCGGGGTGGCGACGCAGAGGCGGCCGAACCCCAGCTCGTTGCGGTTGAAAGCCACCTGCCGGCCGTCGGGGGAGACGGCGAACGACCGCTGACCGGGGCCCCAGGTCGGGTTGCCGTGCTCGAACCGCTCGTCGACCGCCGGGCGATCGTCGGTCCAGCAGTTCAGCCACCCGCGATCGTCGCGCAGACTCCACAGCCGGCCGGAGGCGTCGAAGCGCGGCTGCTGCGCCTGGTGCGCGTCGCTGCCGAGCCACCCGATCGTGCCCTCGGCCGGGTCCCAGCAGCCGATCGTCGAATGGTCCCAGGGCATCGCCGGAACCGACCACTGCTGCCAGGCGAGGCGACCGTCGGGCGCCCAGCACGGGTCGACGACGAAGTCGGCCTCCGTGCTCGGGCCTGGCACCGAGGAGCCGTCGAGCGCGATGATCCGGATCTCGGCGAGGTCGACGGTGCAGGCGATCGCGCTCCCGTCGGGAGCGACCGCCGGAGCGCCGACCGAGCGCCCGACCGGGAGGTCGCTCAGCCGCCGTGGTCGACCGCCGGGGAACGGCTGGAGCCAGAGGTTGCCGTCGCGGGCGGCGAAGGCGATTGCCGAACCGTCGGGCAGCCAGTCGAACGGGGCCGCTCCCCAGCCGAGCTGCGGTTGCGGGTCGTCCGGCCGGCCGGCGCTGATCAATCGCTCCGGCCCGCCGCCGACGGGCACCACGCCGAGTGCGCTGCGGCCGGCCCAGGCCACGACGTAGGCGACCCAACGACCGTCGGGCGAGCGACGCGGTCCTCCCAGCTCCCTGCCGGAGGTACACAGCTCGGGCGAAGGCACCAGCGACATCGACCGCGGACCCTACTTGCGGACCTCCGCCGGGAGCCGTCGATCACGGCACGCGTAATTCGTTGGACGGTCCCAGCGGCGCTCTGCCATCCTCGTCACACCCGAGCCGAAGGAGGTGCTGCCATGTTCAACGAGTCGATGATTCTCGCCGTTCGCGGCGGCCGCCGCGGCACGGTCCGCTGCGCCTGACGCCTCGACGAGCCCGGCTTCCCCCGATCGTCCCGAGCACCGACGCGAGCCTCGTGCCCCGTCGTGCCGTCCCTGCCCTGCCAGCACCCACATCCATCAGCCGTTCGCGCCTCGGCGCGCGGCACGCCACAGGAGCGTCATCAGATGAGCCAGCACCACCCAGCCTTCCTCGCGCAACTCGTCAACGAGCGCCAGGACCGACTCCGCCGCCAGGCGGACGCTTCGCGGCTCCGCCGCGAGGTACCGAGACGTCACCGAGCACGCTCGAGGTGACCGAACCGACGACGGTCGGTGCCCGATCGGGGCGCCGGCCGTCGTCTCGCGTCCCGCCTCGGGCACCTCCATTTCCCCGGCACCTCGGCGCGCCGCCCGGCCGACGGCTACCGTCCGAGGTATGGCGACACCGCAGCAGCCCGACCGCAACCTGGCGATGGAGCTCGCCCGGGTCACCGAATCCGCCGCCCTCGCGGCATCACGCTGGGTCGGGCGAGGCGACAAGAACGGCGCCGACGCAGCAGCCGTCCACGCGATGCGCACCGTCCTGTCGACGGTGTCGATGGACGGGCTCGTCGTCATCGGCGAGGGCGAGAAGGACGAAGCCCCGATGCTCTACAACGGCGAGCAGGTCGGCAACGGCGAGCAACCGGCGACGGATGTTGCCGTCGACCCGATCGACGGCACGACCTTGACCGCCTACGGGCGGGGCAACGCGCTGGCCGTCATCGCCGTGTCGGAGCGGGGGACGATGTTCAACCCCGGTCCGTGCGTCTACATGGAGAAGATCGCCGTCGGGCCGGACGGAGTCGGCTCGATCGACATCACCGCCTCGGCGACGCAGAACCTTCGCTGGGTGGCCAAGGCCAAGGGCGAGTCAGTGCGCGACCTGACGGTGATGATCCTCGACCGGCCGCGCCACGCCGAGCTGATCGCCGAGGTCCGCGCCACCGGGGCGCGGATCAAGCTGATCTCCGACGGCGACATCTTCGGGGCGATCGCCACCTCCCAAGAAGGCGCCGGCGTCGACATCCTGTTCGGCATCGGCGGCACCCCGGAGGGCGTCACCGCAGCGGCTGCGTTGAAGTGCATGGGCGGCGAGATCCAAGGCCGGCTGTGGCCACGGGACGAAGCCGAACGGCGAGCGGCGCTGGACGCCGGCTACGACCTCTCCCAGATCTTGACCACCGACGACCTGGTGCAGGGAGACAACTGCTTCTTCGCCGCCACCGGGATCACCGACGGCGAGCTGCTCCAGGGGGTTCGATTCGACTCCCGGGGGGCGACGACCCAGACGCTGGTGATGCGCTCACGGTCGGGAACGGTCCGCCTGATCAACGCTCGCCACCGGCTGGACAAGCTGCGCGATTACGCCTCGGTCGATTACGCCTAGATTCCGCTCGCGCCGTGCTATGACGCCGGCTCGATGCCGGTGGGCCATTCGTGCCGTTCGCCGCGATCCCATGCTCCCGACCGAAGGCAGGCAGTAGCGTGCTGCCCCATGCTCAGAGTCGGTCTCGTCGGCGTTGGTAAGATGGGAGTCTCTCATCTTGCGATCCTCGGTGCACATCCGGACGTGGAGATCGGCGGGATCTGCGACAACCAGTCGTTGGTCACCTCGGCGGTCAAGTCGCAGACGGGGATCGAGACGTACAAGAACTACGAGCGGCTGATCGATCAGGCGGAGCTCGACGCAGTGGTCGTCGCCACCCCGTCGGCGACCCACCTCGAGGTCGCCACCTACGCCCTCGAACGCGGGGTCAACGTCTTCGTCGAGAAGCCGCTGACGCTGTCGATCGAGGACTCCTGGCGGCTCGCTCAGCTCGCCCAGGCGCGTCAACGCGCCAACCAGGTCGGCTACCACAACCGGTTCATCGGTACCTTCCAGGAGGTCCGGCGGCTGGTGCGGTCGGGAGCGATCGGTGACATCCACCACGTCGACGGCAAGGCCTTTGGCCAGGTCGTGATCAAGCCGAAGGCCGGGTTCACCTGGCGGGCGAAGAAGTCCGAGGGCGGCGGCTGCCTCCACGACTACGCCTGTCACGTGATCGACCTGATGAACTTCATCGTCGGCCGGCCGAGCGAGGTGCTCGCCGCCCACCTCGGGCACGTCTATTCCGAGCATGTCGAGGACACGGTCTACGCCATGTTCGGGTACGCCAACGGGGCCAGCGGCCAGCTCGAGACGAACTGGACCGACGAGGCCTACCGCAAGATGTCGACGACGATCACCGTCTACGGCACGCTCGGCAAGATCACCGCCGATCGCCAGGAGTGCCAGGTGTTCCTCAAGCCCGGCCACCGCGTCCCCGGCTACGACGAGGGTTGGACGATCAAGTACATCACCGAGCTGCAGGCACCGGTCGACTACTACCTGCGCGGCGAGGAGTACACGGCCCAGATGGACGCCTTCGTCGACGCCGTCCGTGAGAAGAACTCGGCCGGGGAGAACTCGTTCCTCAGCGCGTATGACACCGACTGGGTCGTCGACCAGGTCGCCCGAGCACACGAGGGACGGAACTGATCGCGATGGACCGGATCCTCTATGGCGACAACCAGTTCTTCGGCGTCAACCACATGTCCGAGGAGAAGGCGCGGGCGCAGTCGATGCAGTTCCGCGACACCTCGGCGATCATCAAGGTCCTCGACCAGGCGTACGACCTCGGGCTGAAGACGTTCATGTGCACGACCCACGACAAGATCGGCGAGGTCGCCGACCACATGCGGGCGCATCCCTCCCGATACAGCGATTTCGTCTACTACCCGGGCATGCCCTACGCCCACAAGTACGCCAACTCGGTCAGCGAGGTCGGCGTGATGGAGACGCTGAAGGAGTTCGCTCCCGGTGGGCTGATGGGGACGATGGTCCGCGGCGCCCGCTCGGCGCTGCGCCGCGACTCCGACGACCTGATGCGGATCCTGGTCGACGCCGAGATGCGGCGATTCGCCGGGCTGAAGACGCCGGTGATCTTCCTCCAGAACGTGGTCACCGACCTCCTCCTCGGGCTCGGGATGCACGACATGTTCAAGGCCTTCGCCGACCATGTCGCCAAGAACTACGGCGCCGAGGCGGGGTTCTTCACGATGAACCTCCCGCTGCTGGCGGAGGTGCTGGAGAAGGCCGGCGTGCCGAGTCCGATCATCTGTTGCAACTACAACAAGATCGGGTTCCGCATGTCGGGCGGGATCGAGGCCTACGACCGTGTGCTCGAAAGTCGCGACGTGCGGGTGATCGCGATGTCGGTCTACGCCTCCGGGGCGATCCCGCCGGAAGAGGCGATCCGCTGGATCTGCGAGCGCGAGCAGATTCGTTCGATCGTCTTCGGCGCCTCCTCGGCGCGCAACATCTCCTCGACGATCGACCTGATCACCAAGTACACCCGCAGCTGACCGGCGCGTCCGGAGTCGTCGACCCCGGACGCGCCCGACCGATCAGGTCAGTGGATCGTCAGATTGCCGTTCGACAGCGGCTGGGCACCGCTGTCGTAGACGACGACGCCGCCGGCGTTGCGGATCACGATCTCGACCGTGTCCGGTGAACCGTCGGTGACCGAGACGATCGCCCGGTGGTCGCCGACGCCGTTGAACATGCCGGAAGCGACGACCATCGCTCCTCCGGCGGTGCGCAGGATCGCGGTCAGTCCGGTCGAGTCGAACCCGATCGTCGCGTTCGACACGTCGAGCTTGCCGTTGAGCCGGCCGTTGGGCAGGTAGTTGGCGTTGACGTTGATCTTCGTCTCCGATGCCGGGCCGAACTTGCCACCGCCGGTGATCTTCACCCCCGCCGCCCGGTCCGACGCCAGCTGCAGGCCGACGAGTACCGGATCGTGATCCGAGATTCGGTACTGGTCGGCGGAGTACAGGCTGGTCTGTTGTGAGGGCGTCTTGAAGTTGGTGTTGTAGTCGAGCACCGACGGCTCGTCGGCGTTGATGTGCCACTCGCCGACACCGGTGACCTGCGACCCGACGGATGCCGTGCCGAGCACATGGTCGAGATATCCCCACTGGCCGTCGAAGACGTAGGAGTAGGCGGCGTCACCGCCGAAGGCACGGATCAGGTTGGTGTACCCGGCGGCTTCGAGGGTGGTGATCGGCGTCTCCCGGGCGTAGGAGTTGAGGTCCCCGACGATCAGTACGTCCTGTTCGCCCGTTCGCGTCGGGTCGCCGGCCAGCCAGTCGGCGAGCAGCTGGGCAGAGGTGGTCCGCACAGCGGCGCAGTTGCCCTGGCCGTCGAGTGCGTCGGGGGCATCACAGGCGCTGCCCTTGCTCTTCAGGTGGTTGACGGCGACGACGAATCGTCCACCGCTCGCCGGGTCGAAGAACGCCTGGGCCAGCGCCGGCCGATTGCGCGGGGCGGAGTCGCCGCCGTTGACGAACTCGACGGTGTTGAGCACCGCCGTCTCGCCGATCGGGATCACCGCTGCGGTCCGGTAGATCAGTCCGACCTTGATCGCATCCGAGCCGAGCGCGTCGACCTGACCGGTGGCACTGTCGACGTCGATCATGGCGTACGTCCCTGCTCCGGCGACGTCGTTGAGTCGGTCGACGAGGAACTGCATCGAGCTCGTCGGCCCGTAGCCGTCGTTCTCGACCTCGATCACACCGATCACCTCCGCACCCGTCCCGAGCATCGCGGCGACGGTCTTCGGCCATTGGCGGTCGAACTCGGCCTGGTTGTCGGCGCCCCGACAATCGGTGGTCGGTCCGGTGGTTCCCGCCGTGCAGGCGGTGAAGGTGTTGAAGAAGTTGAGCAGGTTCATCGCCGAGACCTGCACCCCGCCGCCGACGCCCGGCACGGTCGACGGACGGGGATTGGCGGCGACGAAGTTCGGCACACCGCCGCCGAGGGCGTTGATCGGCCGGATCCGGTAGGCGTTCGGGCTGGCGCTGTTGCCGGCCCAGGTGTAGGTCATCACACCGACCAGTCCGGTGATCGTGTCCCCGCCGCGCAAGGTGTTGCTCGCGCTCAACGGTTGCCCGCCTCGGCCGAACAGGATCGGGTCGGGGTTCTGGTTCTGCAATGCGTCGTCGACGATCAGCCGGTTGAGGTTGTTCGCTGCCTGCATCGCGAGCGCGGCAGCGCCGGGGGCGACGACGTTGGTCGGCTGGGTCAGGCGACCACCGGACGACACCACGACCTGCCCGAACCGGCCGAGCTGGAAGTGCTCGGTGACGGAGAGGGTTTGCGGCAACGAGATCAGCATCCCCTCGAAGGCCTCCGCTGCCGTCGTCGAGGCGAACGGCAGGCTGACCGGGGTCGGGGCGACGGTGCCGTCGACGGCGCAGTCGAGCACTGCGGTCGCCGTGATCTGGGTCTGGCCCTGGAACTCGCCGGCGGTGCCGGTCACCCGGACGACGTCGCCGAGGGCGACGGTGTCGTTGTTGGCGTTGAACACGAAGATCCCGTCGGAGCTGGCCGGATCTCCGTCACCGACCGGGTCCTGGAGGTAGAAGCCGCGCAACGTCGGCGAGGGCCCCTCGTAGTCGCCGACGACCACGCCCTGGGTGGTCGTCGTCCCGGTCACGGCAGCCGAGTCGCCGGTGCCCTGGATAGCCGGGATCGGCGTATACGGATCGGCACAGGTCGAGCCGCCACCCGGGCCGCCGCCACCCGGGGTGGAGTTGTGCGCGCCGAGGCCGTCGACGGTGTCGACGGCGAAGCCGTCCCACTGCACCGCCGGATCGAACGGGTCGTTGGTGATCGCATCGCCGGTGTCGATGGCGGCTTTGCGACGCAGCGTGTTGTCGGCGGTCGAGGTGAGACCGGTCCCCCACTCCGTGCCCGGGTCGACCCCGACCTGACCGATCGAGTCGAGCACCGTCGTGCCCTTGCGAAGCACGATCGCGTCGTCGCCGTTGAACCACCCGGAGCCGTTTGTCTGATCGGCCTGGGCGAGGATCGTCGGGTTCGCCGCCGATTGGGCGAGGACGAACACGTCGCCGGCAGCGACCGTTCCGGCGAGGTTGATCGTCAGTCCGGCACTACTGGACCCGTTGAAGAACATCTGGATGTTGTACGCACCGGCGGTCAGATCGATCGCCGAGCCGGTGCCGTTGAACAGCTCGATCGCTTTGTTGTTGCTCGTACCTTCGACGTACTCGCTGATGAACACGTCGGTCGCTGCGGCGGCTGCGCCGCCCGCCCCGACCGTCGCCGTGAGCGGCAGTCCGAGCACTCCCACCACCAGTGCGGCGAGCGCTGATCGATTCGGTCGTCGAGTCATGTCCCGTCCCTTCTCGATGTTCGCCCCTCGCGACTTCACCCGCGATCCGGCCCGGAGTCAAGGGCGGTCGCCGCTCGTGGCTGGCTGTTCACCCTCCCGTGGTGGAGCGGTCGCTCGGGCTGCGACGCTCGAGCGGCGCGTTACCGTGGGCCGGCAGGAGGTATCGACAGATGCGAATCACACGACGGACGGCGGTTCTCGGTCTCGCGATCGGGGCCTTGTCGCTCGGCCTCGCCAGTGCACCGGCGGCAGCGAACAACGGCAATGGCAAGGGCCCGAACAAGACGATCACCCTCCAGGTGCTCTCGTTCAACGACTACCACGGGCACCTCGACCCCCCGACGGGGACCGACGCGACCCTCGGCGCTGCGCTCGACCCGTCGAACACCCAGGTCGGCGGCGCGGAGTTTCTCTCGTCGAAACTGGGCGCGCTGCGGGCTACGGCCGGTAACTCGGTGACCGTCGCCGCCGGTGACCTGATCGGTGGCAGCCCGTTCCTGTCTGGGCTGTTCCACGACGAGCCGAGCGTGGAGACGCTGGAGGCGATGGGGCTCGACGTGTCGAGCGTCGGCAACCACGAGTTCGACGAGGGCCTGACGGAGCTGTACCGGATGCAGGACGGAGGGTGCCATCCGACCGACGGCTGCTATTTGTCGACGCCGTACGACGGCGCCGACTTTCCCTGGCTCGCCGCCAACGTCACCTTCAGCTCGAGCGGCAAGACTGTCCTCCCGCCGACCTGGACCAAGGTCGTCGACGGGGTCAAGGTCGGGTTCATCGGGATGACCCTCGAGGGCACTCCGGAGCTGGTCGCCGCCCGCGGCATCAGGGACTGACGTTCAACGACGAGGTGGCCTCGGCCAATGCCGCGGCGCAGAAGCTGCGCAAGAACAACATCGATGCGATCGTCGTCCTGCTCCACGAGGGCGGGCTGCAGACCGGCAGCTACAACGGTTGCACGGGAATCTCCGGACCGATAGTCGACATCGCCACCAATCTCGACCCGGCGATCGACCTGGTGATCACCGGGCACACCCACCAGCCCTACGTCTGCTCGATCAACGACCCGGCCGGCAATCCGCGACAGGTCACCTCGGCGTCGTCGTTCGGTCGGGTCGTGACCGAGACCACCCTGACGATCGACAAGAAGTCGCGCGACGTGATCCGCTCGGCGACGGTCTCGACCAACCACCTGGTGGCGAGAGTCAACCCCGATCCGGCGTTGACGACGATCATCAACAAGTGGAAGGCGATCTCCGCTCCGATCGCCAACCGGGTGGTCGGCTCGATCACCGAGACGATCACCAATCCCGGCAACCGGCAGATCGAGACGGCGATGCAGAACCTCGTCGCCGACGGGATGCTCGCAGCCACCTCCGCACCCGCCGACGGCGGCGCCCAGATGGCGTTCGTCAACCCCGGTGGTGTTCGTGCCGAACTCGTCTTCTCCGCCATCAGCGGCGGAGAACAGCCCGGTCAGATCACCTACGGCGAGGCGTTCGCGGTCCAGCCATTCGGCAACTTCCTGGTGTCGATGGACCTCACCGGAGCGCAGGTGAAGGCAATGCTCGAGCAGCAGTTCATCGCCCGGCCGCCGCGACTCCAGCTCGTCCTCGGCATCTCCAATGGCGTGACGTTCGATTGGTCGGCGGGCGCTGCGCTCGGCTCGAAGGTCTCCAACCTCCGGCTCAACGGCGTCGCGGTCGACCCGGCCGCGACCTATCGGGTGGCGACGAACAACTTTCTCGCCGACGGTGGTGACGGCTTCACCGTCTTCCGGCAGGGC
Organism: uncultured Actinomycetes bacterium; assembly: GCA_963754705.1. Lineage (GTDB taxonomy): Bacteria > Actinomycetota > Acidimicrobiia > Acidimicrobiales > Ilumatobacteraceae > JAWKHV01. The sequence continues at coordinate 393,187 of CAVWGZ010000006.1, forward strand.
ACGAACCGGGTGGGCGGCGTCGACGACCTGACGGCGTTCGTCGCCTATCTCGGAGCCAACAGCCCGGTGGCCCCACCGCCGATCGACCGGATCAACGAACTCCCCTGAGTTCGTCGCTGCGCTGACGGGCCGTCCCGCTCCGGCGGGGCGGCCCGTGTCGCGTCTGGCGGGGGGTCAGCCGGCGAAGGGGTCGCGGTAGCGACCGACGAGCTGCTTGGCGAGGTGCCAGAGCACCGGAGGCTGGTCGACGAGGTAGCGCCGCCACCGCCGCTTGGGCTCGCGGGCGAGCCGCCAGAACCACTCCAACCCGACGGTGGTGATCCACGACGGCGGCCGCTTGACGTCTCCGGCCTCGTAATCGATCGTTCCTCCGAGCGGGAGGAACAGCTTGACCTTCGGCAGGTTGTCGCGCTGGCCGAAGATGAACCGCTCCTGCTTCGGCACACCGAGCCCGACGACGAGCACGTTCGCCTCCGACTCGTTGATCATCTTCAGGATCCGGTCCATCTCGCCCGGATCGTTCTCGTAGCCGAGCGGCGGGCCGTAGCCGCCGACGATCATCTCCCGCCCGACCTTGGCGTTGATCTTCTCCATCGCCCGCAGGGCGATGTCGCCCTCCGCACCGCAGAGGAAGATCGTGATGCTCGGGTCATCCGCGTAGCGCTCGTAGAACTTCGGGAAGTAGTCCGAGCCGGAGACCCGCTCCTTGAACGGCGTGCGCAGCAGCTTGGAGGCGAAGTAGAGGATCTGACTGTCGCAGGTGACGACGTCGAATCGCTTGCCGAGGTCGTACAGCTCTCGGTTCTTCTGGAACTTGGCGATCATGTCGACGTGCAGGGTCAGGATGGTGCCCTCCCGCTTGTCGAGCAGCTGGTCCATCGTGATGTTGTCGATGTCCACGTTGAGGATCCGGATCTTGCCCATGGAAGTGCACAGGCTATTGCCCGTCATGTGCGGGTGCGGATGCACCGAGTGACCCATTCGCCTGCTCAGATGGGACGATGCGCCAGATGAACGTGCTCGGCGAGGAGCTCCAGTCGTGCTCGCAGGACCCTCTCACCGGCTACTACCGCACCGGCTGTTGCGAGAACCACGGCGACGACCCCGGCCTGCACGTGGTCTGCGTCGTCGTCACCGAGGAGTTCCTCGTCTTTTCTCGTTCGGTCGGCAACGACCTGTCGACCCCGATGCCCCAGTACGGGTTCGCCGGGCTGCGTGACGGCGACCAGTGGTGCCTCTGCGCCGCACGCTGGCAGGAGGCCTACGAGGCTGGGCACGCACCGAAGGTGCGCCTGGCCTCGACCCATCTCTCGGCGCTCGAGCACAGCTCGCTCGCCGACCTCCGCGCCCACGCGGTCGACGCCCGCTGACGCCGACGGCGAAGTGGATCGCGGCGCGCCTCAGCCGGCGCCGTCGGAGCTCCGCATCGCCCGGCCGGCGACTCGACGGACCAGCGCCCGGGGCATCGCCTGCGAGCCGGCGACGAGCAGCTTGTACAGCGGACCGGGGATCGACAGCATCTTGCCGAGGATCAGGTCGTCGAGCGCTCGCCGGGCGACCGTCTCGGCCGACATCCAGACGAATCCGGGGAACTTCGCCGACCGACCTTCGGCGGAGGACACCTGCTGGAACTCGGTCCGGGTCAGCCCGGGGCAGAGGGCGGTGACCGCGATCCCGCTCCCCCGCAGCTCCTCTCGGATCGACTCGGTGAAGGCGGTGACGAAGCTCTTCGTCGCGGCATAGACGGCGAGTCCGGGCGACGGCTGGAACCCGGCGACGGAAGAGACGTTGAGCAGCCAGCCACGCCCGTCGCGCCGCTGGAACTGGATGATCGCCGCCTGGCTGATGCGCACGAGGGCGGAGATGTTGAGCTCGATCTCACGCCCGAGCCGATCGGGGTCGAGCTCGGCGAACGAGCCGGAGGTACCGAACCCGGCGTTGTTGACCACCAGCTCGACCGGTCGGTCGGGATCACCGAGCCGATCGACGACGGCCTGCACACCCGCAGCCTCGGTCAGATCGGCGACGAGCACCTCCACCCCGGGCAACTCGCCGGCGAGCGCGGCCAGCCGGTCGCCGCGACGGGCGACGATCACCGTCGCCACCCCGTCGGCGGCGAGCAGCCGGACCAACGCTTCGCCGATACCGCTCGATGCGCCGGTGACCAGCGCGCTGCGGAACGGATAGCTCAACTCAGTGGCGGAGATCGCCGCTGCCGCCGGCAGCGCTCAACCGGGCCTGTGCCCGCCGGAGCCGCGCTTCTTCCTCGACGTCCTGTTCGTGGGCGAGACGGGCCTCGGCCGACTCCTTCGCCGCCCGCTGCCCGGACCAGGTCGATCTGGTCGCCGAGCTCGGCGAGATCGGAGAGGATCGACACCTTCTCGGCGGAGACCTCGACGAACCCGCCGTGGACGGCGACGTCGAGCACCCCTCCGTCGGCGAGATAGACCCGGGTGTGGTTCTCGGTCAGCGCGCCGAGGAACGGCGCGTGCCCGGGCAGGAAGGCGATGTCGCCGGAGAGGGTCCGGGTGATGACCTGCGTCGCCTCACCGGAGAACACGATCCGCTCCGGCGAGACCAGCTCGACCTGCATCGTCGCCATCAGCCGGCCTGCTCCGCCAGCGACTTGGCCTTGGCCAGCACCTGCTCGATCCCGCCGACGTTCAAGAACGCCTGCTCCGGGGTCTCGTCGAGGTCGCCGCGGAGGATCGCCTCGAAGCTCTCGACGGTCTCGGCGATCGGCACGGTCTCACCCGGAACGCTGGTGAACACCTCGGCGACGTAGAACGGCTGGGAGAGGAAGCGCTGGATCTTGCGCGCCCGGCTGACGGTCAGGCGGTCCTCCTCGGAGAGCTCGTCGAGCCCGAGGATGGCGATGATGTCCTGCAGCTCCTTGTACCGCTGCAGGTTCTCCTGCACGCCGCGGGCGACGTCGTAGTGACGTTGGCCGACGACGTCGGGCTGGAGGATCGTCGAAGTCGACGCCAGCGGGTCCACCGCCGGGTAGATCCCGAGCGCCGCCACCTGGCGGGACAGCTCGGTGGTCGCGTCGAGGTGGGTGAAGGTGGTGAACGGCGCCGGGTCGGTGTAGTCGTCGGCGGGCACGTAGACGGCCTGCAGCGAGGTGATCGAACGGCCACGGGTGGAGGTGATCCGCTCCTGCAGCTGGCCCATCTCGTCGGCGAGCGTCGGCTGGTAACCCACCGCCGACGGCATCCGACCGAGGAGGGTCGAGACCTCCGAACCGGCCTGGACGAAGCGGAAGATGTTGTCGACGAACAACAGCACGTCCTGGTTCTGGACATCGCGGAAGTACTCCGCCATCGTCAGCGCGCGCTGAGCGCGACCCGCAGGCGCACGCCCGGCGGCTCGTCCATCTGGCCGAACACGAGCGCGGCCTTCTCGAACACGCCGGACTCTTCCATCTCGAGACGGAGATCGGTGCCCTCACGGGTGCGCTCGCCGACACCGGCGAACACCGAGACACCACCGTGGTTCTGGGCGACTCGACGGATCATCTCGGTGATCAACACGGTCTTGCCCACGCCGGCGCCGCCGAACAGGCCGATCTTGCCACCGGCGACGTAGGGGGTGAGCAGGTCGATGACCTTGATCCCGGTCTCGAACAGGCGCTTCGAGGGCTCGAGCGCGTCGAAGTCCGGTGCGGGACGGTGGATGTCCCAGCGTTCGATGTCGGCGAAGTCGGCGTTGTCGGCGTCGAGCACCTCGCCCCACACGTTCCACACGTGGCCGAGCGTCCGGTCGCCGACCGGGACCTGGATCCCGTGGCCGAGGTTGCGAACAGGTGTGCCGCGGGTGAGACCGTCGGTCGGCTTCATGCACACCGCGCGGACGCGACTGCCGCCGAGCTGCTGGGCGACCTCGGCGAGGACCGGGATCTCGACACCCTCGACGGTGATCGTCATCTCCACCGCGGAGTTCAGCTCTGGCAGCGAGCCGCGGGGGAACTCGACGTCGATGACAGGGCCGGCGATCGAGACGACCCGACCGTCCTTCAGGTTCGTACCGGCTTCGGTGATGGTCATGGCTGCATGTTCTCCTGGAGTACCGGCAGGTGGTTGCTACGAGTTCGGTTCATCTCAGCGTCAGCTCGACATCGAGCTCGACGTAGCGAGCGGTGCGGCCCTTGTCCGAGCCGAGCGCCTCGGCGCCGCTGACGATTTCCATGATCTCGGTCGTGATCGAGTCCTGGCGGGCGCGGTTCATGATCCGCGACAGGCTCTTGATCAGTTCCTCGGCGTTGTCCGTCGCCGCCTTCATCGCCCGCTGCCGCGAGGCGTGCTCGGACGCAGCTGCGTTGAGCAGGGCGGCATAGGTGCGGGCCTCGATGTAGCGCGGCAGCAGCGTCTCGAGGATCGTCGCCGGGTCGGGCTCGAACTCGTACGAGGCGGTCGCCTCGCCGTGCGCCGCGCCGCCCCGGACCAGCTCACGATCGAGCGGGACCAACGGTCGCTTGATGACTTCCTGCGAACCGGCAGAGATGAACCGGGTGTAGACCAACTCGACCGAGTCGACCTCGCCGGCCTCGAACATCTCGACCACCCGCCGGCCGATCTCGCGTGCCTGGTCGTAGGTCGGGTTCTCGGAGAACCCGGAGTAGGTGGCCGCCAGCGGGTAGCCGCGGAAGCGGAAGTAGCCCTCCGCCTTGCGGCCGACGGCGACGATCGCGAAGTCACGACCATCGGCGAGGTCCGCCTTGATCTCTGCTTCGGCCAACCGCAGCACGCCGGTGTTGTACCCGCCGCACAGACCACGGTCGGCGGTGATCACCACCAGGCACTGGCGCTGCGGATTCGCCCGACCGTTGAGCAGGGCACTGTCGACCTCGCCGCCGGCGGCCGCGAGGTCCTTGACGACGTTGGTGATCTGCTCGCTGTAGGGGACGGCAGCAGCCACCCGTTGCTGGGCCTTGACGATCCGCGACGCGGCGATGAGCTCCATCGCGCGGGTGATCTTCTTCGTGGCCTGGACGGTTCGGATCCGTCCTCGCAGGATTCGTTCCTGGCCACCGGCCATCGCGCTACGACCTTTCCTCGATCAACATGCAGTACCGGCGAGCACCGCTCACTCGGTGGCGAGCGTCTTGGTGCTGGCGGCGTCGCCCATGTGCGCGGCGCCCACGTCGGACGGGATCATCGCCTGATCGCTGCCGACCTCGAACGTGTCCTTGAACGCCTGCACCGCATCGCCGAGGCCGTCGGGAATGCCCTTCGACCGGATCTCCTCGAGCATGCCCGAGTGACGGCTGCGGAAGTGCTCGAGCATCTCGATCTCGAACCGCTTGACGTCGGCGACGGGGACATCATCGAGGTAGCCGCGAGTGCCGGCGAAGATCGAGACGACCTGCTCCTGCACCGGCATCGGGCTGTTCAGCGGCTGCTTGAGCAGTTCCACCAGGCGGTAGCCACGCTCGAGCTGGGCCTTCGAGATCGGGTCCAATTCGGAACCGAAGGTGGCGAACGCCTCCAGTTCACGGAACTGGGCGAGGTCGAGCTTGAGCGTGCCGGCGACCCCCTTCATCGACTTGATCTGGGCTGCGCCACCGACCCGGGAGACGGAGATGCCGACGTCGACCGCCGGGCGGACACCGGACTTGAACAGGTTGTCCTGGAGGTACACCTGGCCGTCGGTGATCGAGATCACGTTGGTCGGGATGTAGGCCGAGACGTCGCCGGCCTTGGTCTCGATCACCGGCAGGGCGGTCAGCGAGCCGGCGCCCTTGTCGTCGGAGAGCTTGGCGGCGCGCTCGAGCAAGCGGCTGTGGAGGTAGAAGACGTCGCCCGGGTACGCCTCACGGCCCGGCGGACGGCGGAGCAGGAGCGACATCTGGCGGTAGGCCTCGGCCTGCTTGGAGAGGTCGTCATAGACGATCAGGGCGTGCTCGCCGTTCTCCATCCAGTGCTGACCCATCGCGCAGCCGGAGTACGGGGCGAGGTACTTGAACGGTGCCGGGTCGGACGCCGGGGCGGTGACGACGACGGTGTACTCCATCGCGCCGGCCTGGCGGAGCGTCTCGACGGTCTGGGCGACGGTCGAACCCTTCTGGCCGATGGCGACGTAGATGCACTTCACGCCCTGGCCCTTCTGGTTCAGGATCGTGTCGATCGCGATCGTCGTCTTGCCCGTCTTGCGGTCGCCGATGATCAGCTCGCGCTGGCCCCGACCGATCGGGGTCATCGCGTCGATCGACTTGATCCCGGTCTGCATCGGCTCGTGGACCGGCTTGCGACCCATGATCCCCGGGGCCTGGATCTCGACCCGGCGGGACTGCACGCCGCTCAGCGGACCCTTGCCGTCGATCGGCTCGCCGAGCGCGTTGAGCACCCGGCCGAGGACGCCGTCGCCGACCGAGATCGACAGGATCCGGCCGGTGGCCTGCACCGGTTGGCCCTCTTCGATCTTGGAGTCCCCACCGAGGACGACGGCCCCGATCGAGTCCTCGTCGAGGTTGAGGGCGAGGCCGACGGTGCCGTCGGAGAACTCGAGCAGCTCGTTCACCGCGCAGTCCGGGAGGCCGGTGACGCGGGCGATGCCGTCGCCGACCTCGGCGACTCGACCGACGGTGCGGGCTTCCAGCGAGGGCTCGTAGCCATCGAGGTTCTTGGTCAGGGCCGCCGCGATGTCGGCGGCGGAGAGGGTCAACTCAGCCATGGTTGCGGTGTCTCCCTAGAGCCGGGACGTGAGGTGGTCGAGGCGGGTGCGGACGCTGCCGTCGATGACGGTGTCGCCGACGGTGGCGACGATCCCGCCGATCACGGTGGGGTCGATCACCACCTTGAGGTTGACCTGCTTACCGGTGGCGTTGGCCAACGCGGCGGCGAGGCGGTGCTGTTGATCGTTGGTCAGGGCGATCGCCGAGCGGACCTCGGCGACCTCGAGCCCCTTGGAGCTCGTCGCTCGCTGGACCAGGGCATCGATGATCGCCGGGAGATCCCGGCCACGGCCGGAGCCGACGACCATCGAGACCAGCTGGATGGTGGTCGGGGTCACCTTGTCGCCGAGCAGGCTCTCGACGATTCCCTGCCGGCGGGCGGCGGGGATCTGCTCGTCGGTCAGGGCGGTGCGCAGCGCATCGGAGCTCTCGACGTTGCGGGCGAAGCGGAACAGCTCGTCTTCGACCTCGTCGATCGTGCCCTCGGCGCGGGCGATCTCGAACAGGGCCTTGGCGTAGCCCTCGATCCGGGCGTCGGACATCAGCTGGCACCTACCTTGGCGATGAAGTTCTCGACCAGCGCTTGCTGGGTGGCCTCGTCGAGCTGCTCGATGACGAGCCGCTCGGTTGCCGCCGTCGACAGGCGGGAGATCTCGACCCGCAGCTCGTCACCGGACGCGGGCGGCGAGCTGGGCGATCTCCGCATCGGCGCGAGCATGGAGCTCGGCGATCTCCGACTGCAGCCGGATCCGTCCGTCGGCGAGCAGTTGGCTCGCCGAGGCGTCGGCATCGGCGAGCAACCGGCCGCGCTCGGCGTCGATGTCGCCGAGCGCCCGACGGATCTCGGCGGCCTCGGCGTCGGCGGCGGCCTTCGCCGCGGCGGAGTCGTCGAGCTCCTTCTGGATCCGGGCGGTGCGAGCTGCCAGTGCCTTGCGCGCCATCGGCAGCGCGAACTTGTACAGCGCGCCGAAGATGATCAGCGAGGCGACGCCGCCGTAGATGATCTCGGCGGTCTCCGGCAGCAGCCAGTGGTGGGTGGTGATCCCCTCCGAGTCCTGGTGCGGGACCTCATCGGCGGCGAACACGATCGAGGCGAACAGGTTCATCCGGTCACCCCCGCGGCGAGCACCGAATCGACAGCTGCCTGGACGGCTGCGGTGTCGGGCGTCTTGCCGATCGCCAACGACGTCGCCCGGGTGGCGACGGTGGCGACCGCCGAGGCGACCTGCGCTCCCGCGGCAGCCCGTTCGGCGGCGGCCTGATCGGCAGCTGCGGCCCGGCGCTGGGCGATCTCGGCGTTGGCCGCCGCCACCGCTGCGCTGCGCTCGGTCTCGAGCTGCTGGCGGGCGGCGTCGATCCGCCCGGCAGCCTCGGTCTTGAGCTCGGCGAGCGTGCGCCCGGTAGGCGAGGACCTCTCGCTCGGCACCGCTGCGAACCTGCTCGGCCCCGTCGAAGCCGGATCGGATCAACGCGTAGCGCTCATCCATCCCCTTCTTCAGTCGGGGGAACAGGAACAGGCGCATCAGCACGAGGAACACGAGGAACGAAGCCCGCACCCCAGGCGAGCTCCTTGACCTCGGGCGCGATCGGGCTCGGGCCCTCTTTGATCTCTTCTGCGCTGTGACCCTCTTCCTCCGCTGCGTGCGGGAGGATGATCCGGGCTTCGAGCGCCTCACCCGAGCGGGTGACGACGGCAGTCAGCACGTCAGCTCCTTGGTCGGAGACGGACAGGATGGTTTGCGGACCGGGTGAGCGGCCGAAGCGACTCAGAGGCCGATGAGGATGAAGACCACGAAGCCGATCAGGGCGAGCGCCTCGGTGAAGGCGATACCGAGGAACATCGTGGTCCGGACCATGCCGGCGGCCTCGGGCTGGCGAGCCATCGCCTCGACGGACTTGCCGACGATGTACCCGATGCCGATGCCCGGGCCGATGGCGGCGAGGCCGTAGGCGAACCCGGCCGAACTGGCGGCGGATGCAGCCTTCGCTTCGTCACCGGTCAGGCCGGTCGTTGCCGCGAGCTGGGCGAGCGCTTCCATGGGTGGTTGTCTCCTAGTGCTTCGTGTAGTGGGAGAGCTGGATCAGTGAGCTTCTTCGGCGTGACCCGCCATCGACGTGCCAATGAACACGGCGGTGAGGATCGTGAAGATGTACGCCTGGAGGAACCCGACGAGGACTTCGAATGCGGTGAGGAAGACCAACATGAAGAACGGCAGGATCCCGACCGGCTTGAGAACGATCGAGTCCGACTCGACCAGCGCCTCGGTCAGCAAGGCGAAGGTGACCAGCAGGATGTGGCCGGCGAGCATGTTGGCGAAGAGTCGGACGGTCAGCGAGAACGGTCGGATCAGGATGTTCGAGACGAACTCGATCACGCCGACCAGCGGCTTGAGGGCGACGGGCACCCCCGGCGGCCAGAGCATGTGGGCGAGGTAGCCGGCACCTTGGTGCTTGAACCCGACCGCGTTGTAGATCACCCAGACGAGCAGGGAGAGGAACAGCGGGATCGCGATCCGGGCGGTCGCCGGCATCTGGAGGATCGGGATGATCCCCGGGAGGTTGCAGAGGTAGACGAAGACGAACGTGGTCAGCAGGAACGGCGTCCACGGCAGGCCCTCGCGGCCCATCGTCTGGAGCACGATTCCGTTCTCGATGAACTCGACCGACGTCTCGGCCAGGTTGCGGACCCCCTTCGGCGCCTGCTTCCCGTCCTGATTGCCGGCGAGGAGGAACACCACCGTGCCGATCACGGTGGCGAGCACGGCGATCAGGGCGATCTTGTTGAACGACGTGAACAGGTCACGCCACCGCAGGATCTCGTTGATCTCGGGGAACTCGAGGGCGAACACGTGCAGTTACCTCAGTTCGTCGCAGCGTTACGGGGCTTGAGGCCGGGGAAGGCCAAAGAAGCGGAGACATGGCGGAGCTCCCAGACGAGGAGCCCCAAGTGCGTCACGATGATGGTCAGTCCGAGTGCCGGTCGCGAAATCCATCCGGCATCGCGCAGCGTGAGCACGACGACGAGCACCAGTCCGAGGCGCAGCAGATAGCCGAACAGGGTGGCGCCCATCAGCAGCCCGACGGAGATCCGGGCGGTGTAGGTGATCAGTGCGGCGGACAGCAGGAAGTTGACGAGCACGAGGGCGATCCCGACCAGCGAGCCGTACAAGCCGTCGAGTCCCCAGATCGCGCTGCAGACGGCGACGAGCACGGGAGCGACGTAGATCCCCCGGCGAACCATGTCGCGACTGATGTCCTGTTCCGGAGCCGGGCCGTCGAGGGCGGTGAGCATCGGTTCGTTCATCGGTTCCTCCCTTCGAACATGCGCCGTTCGTGTTCCTTCATCTCGCTGTCGTAGGCGTACCACACCCTGGTGAACTGCCCGATTACCCCGAGGGTCAAGCTGACCAGCGAGATCCACGGCGAGGTGCCGAGGGCTCGGTCGATCAACCAGCCGAGGCCGAAGAAGAACACCAGCACCAGTGCGAACTCCATCCCCTTGGCGAGGCTGGCGCCTGCCGACGGGGAAGGCGCTGCGGCGACGCGCTCGGCGATTCGCTTGTTCGGCAGGAGCTGCACTGGACCCTCGAGTGTGTCGGGTGTTCCGTTCCGCTGCGCGCGTCAACCGGGCAGCAGAGCTTGTGAAACAAATCTCAATCTACGCGACCGACGCGAAGAGCGGCAACTCTTGCACACCGGAATCCCTCCGGCGAGCGAGGTGCTCAGCGGGCGAGGGTCTCGACGAAGAACTCGCGGTACTGCGCTGCGATCCGCTTCCAGGAGAAGCGCTCCCGCCCGTAGCTCACCTGCGCGTCACGATCCTCGTTCGACGACGCCAACGCCTTGCTCAGCTCCTCGACCAGCGCCTCGTGATCACTGGTGTCGAGCAGGTGGCCGTGATCGCCGTAGATCCATCGGGTGAGGCGGTAATCGTGGACGACGCAGGGAAGTCCGCTGACCATCGCCTCGACGTAGACGTTGCCGAACGCCTCGTCACGGGAGAGGTGGAGGAAGACGTCGGCCGAGCGATACAGGTCGGGCATCTGCGCCGACGGCACCGACAGGCGCCGGTAACGACCGGGCAGCAGCCCCTCGGCGAGCGCGTCGATCTCGCCCCGCCGGATCCCGTCGCCGGCGACCACGAGCATCGCATCGGGGAGGTCGGCGACCGCCCGGATCCCTTCGGCGACCCGCTTCGGAGCGATCAGCGCGCTGACCATCAACACCACCGGGACATCCTCGGGGAGGCCGAACTTGGCCCGCGCCGGCTCACCGGGGGTGAACCGTTCGATGTCGACGCCGTTCGGGATCAACGCCGTCGGGTACTGGTCCTTGCCGATCTCGTAGTACTCGGGGTTGATGCAGACGAGCGAGTCGCACCCGAACCAGCGCGCTTCGCCGGTGTGGTGCTCGACCGGCCAGACGCCGTTCTCGCTGATCCACACGTGTCGGGCCGAGTCGGGCTTGTTCCGCCAACGACGCAGAGCGAGGTTGACGTAGGGGAAGGTGCAGGTGACCGTGATGTCGAACTCGCGCTTGCGTACCCGGCGGACCAGGCCGGGGATGAAGGTGAGCTCCTCCCACATCTCCGGGTTACGGAACAGGGGGAACTCCGGGATCCACTCGAACCGCTCGCGCGGGACCACCTTGACCTGTTCGTAGCGGTACGGCTCGTGGGGCCGCTGCGGGCCGGAGCCGACGAGGACGACCTCGTCCATCTCGCCGTAGCGGGCGATGTTGCGGGCGATCGCTTCGAACGCGACCTCGGCGCCGCGATTGACCCGGTGTGCCCCGGGCAGCGCGAACAAGATCCTCATCGCCCGCCCTCGCTCTCGTGGATCTGACGCAGCGCATCGTCGAGACCGACCCGTGGTTGCCAGCCGAGCACTCGTTTGGCCAACACGTTCGGATAGCGCAGCGGCCGGTACTGCGACTCCATCTTGGCCGGGACGACGAATGCGGGCAGTTTCACCCCACCGCCGAAGCGATTCCGGTTGACCCAGGCGATCGAGTTGGCGATCGCCCGCATCACCTGCACCGGCACCCCGATCGTTCGGCCGAGGTCGCCGAACCCGGCGGCCCGCATCGCCGCTTCGTACTCGCGCTGGGTCGGCAGCTCGTCGTCGACGATGTTGAGGGTCTGTCCGATCGCCTCCCGCCGTTCGGCGGCGAGGACGATCGCCTCGGCGCAGTTGGCGACGTAGGTCAGCTTCTGCACCCCCCGCCGACCGATCGCCAGCCACCACGGACCGGCGAGGCGCAGGGCCCGTCCGGCGTTCCACAGGTTCCCGGGACCGTAGATCGCGCCGGGGCGGATCACCGTCAATTCGGCGCCCTGCTCGCGCTCGAACCGGCGGACCATCTGCTCCTGGATCAACTTGGTCTGGAGGTAGTCGTCCCGGTCGAGCGGCCGCGCCTCGAGCGGGCTCGACTCGTCGAGCACATCGCCGTCGGGGATCGCCCGGTAGTCGTAGAGCGCGAACGAGGAGATGTGCACCAGCCGCAGCACCTGCTGGTCGGCCATCGCCGCCAACAGGTTCTCGGTGCCGAGCACGGTCGCCGCGAACTGGTCGTAGAAGTCGCCGGAGGTGCTCGCCGCGAGATGGATCACGGCGCTCGTGTCGGCGAGCTCCGCCTCCCAGCCGCTGCGCCGGCGCAGGTCGCCGCGCACGACGGTGACGCCGGGCAGCTTGGCCCACGACGATTCGTCGAGCGACGTCGACGGCCTGACCATCGCCGCCACCTCGTGACCGCGATCGAGCGCACAGTGGACGACGGCGGAGCCGAGGAACCCGTTCGATCCGGTGATGAACAGCCTCATCGTTGCGCCACCTCGGCGACCAGCGCGTCGATCAGGGCGAGCGGCCGACGCATGTCGTCCGGGCGGATCGGGCAGACGGCTTCACCGCGCACGGCGCGGTAGAACTGGTCGAGCATTCGTGGCATCCCGTGGTACGGCGATCGCTGGAGCAACTTGTCGCGCAAGCCCGTCGCGCTGGAGCGGACGAGTCCGGCGCCGTTGGCGAGTTGGTTGGCGAGCGGCGAGAGCGGTCCGCGGGCGCGTGGGACCTCGACCCGCAGGTACGGCTGGAAGAAGTCCGTCTCGGCTGCGCCACGCGTGCCGCGGGCGTAGATCCGGAAGCCCTCCGGCTCGAGGAACGAGCTGAACCGCAGCGCGAGGCGGGCGTCGCCGACCGTGCAGGTCGCGTCGAGGTCGTCGAAGCGGACGGCGACGTTGCCGCTGAGGTTGCGCCACAGGGCGTGAACGTTGTCGAGCTGGCCGTCGGGGACCAGCTGGAGCACGCTGTAGGCCATGTGTGGGAGGAAGTCGTGGATCGCTCCCCCGGCCAACCCGGCGACGGGGCTGGGGACGTTCGGGTCGCCGAGCTTGCCGCCGGAGGCGATGTCGAGCGTGATCCGCACCTCGGCGTCGAGGATCTCGCCCAGCTCACCGTCGGCGATCAACTGCTTGATCGTCAGCACGTGGTCGTTGAACCGGTAGTTCTGGCTCTCGATCAGCAGCAGCCCGCGTCGGTTGGCGATCTCGAGCATCGGCTCCAGCTCGGCCGAGGTCGGGGCGATCGGCTTTTCGCAGACGACGTTGGCGTCGGCCTCGAGGCAGGCGGTGGCGACGGCCGGATGGGTTCCCGGCGGGGTGAGAACGTGGACGACCGCCGGTCGGGACTCGGTCAGCATCGCCTCGAGCGAGCCGTAGGCAGCGCTCGCCCCGTAGCGCTCGGCGGCGTACTCGCGGCTCGCCTGGGACAGGTCGCAGACCCCGACGAGCTCGATCGAGGGATCGGCGGCGATGAACGAGAGGTGCTCTTTCGAGATCGCCCCACAACCGACCACCGCTGCCCTGATCGGCCCGGTCACGACCTGCTCTTCCGCTGAGCTCGCCCGGTCCGTCGCCTGGTCACGACGGGCGAGTTTAGGACCGTCGAACACAACCCTTCCCGCGGAGGAGAGATTTCTCCACGGTCGGCCCCTCGCTCACCGTAGAACTCCCTGAAACTCCAGCTCAGCGGTGTCGGGCACGCGGCACGATCGTTCCGGAGCCGACCGGTGAGGAGCTGTGTACAGTGCCTCGCAACCAGCCGCACGGCTGAACGGTCGAAGGGAGGCGAGCAGGGCGATGGTCTCGGTGTTGTACGTCAAGCACCGCCTGATCGGGACTCCGCTGGACCGCCCCCTGCAACAGGTCCGCTGGTTGACCAGTTGGCGTGAGCGCCGCCGGCACCCCGAGCTGCTCGCCCTGTTCCACGAGTCGGAGCAGATCGAGATGGCCGTCCACCGGCTCGTCTCGCCGGCGACCAACTGCATCGACGGGGGCTGTCACATCGGGGCGATGCTCGCCCTGTTCACCTCCGTCGCCCCCGCCGGTCGGCACATCGCGTTCGAGCCGGTGGCGGAGAAGGCCGCCTGGCTCCGCCGGCGGTGGCCGGTTGCCGAAGTCCACCAAGCCGCCCTCGGTGACGCGCCGGGCGAGGCGAGCTTCGCCGTCAACCGGACCCGGCCGGGGATGAGCGGGTTGCGCACGGCGTACCTCGGCAGCGATGCGCTGACGGCGAGCACGGTCGAGGTGGTGACGATCGACGACGTCGTCGGCGAGCGGGAGATCGGATTCCTCAAGCTCGACATCGAGGGCAACGAGCTCCCTGCGTTGCGCGGCGCTCGGCGGACGATCGAGCGGTGCCGTCCGGCGATCCTGTTCGAGTGTGGCCCGCGTTGGACGTTGGAGCAGTTCGGCTACTCGCGCAGTGAGATGTTCGACTTCATCCACGACGAGCTCGGGTACTCGATCTGGCTCGTCGCCGACTACCTGTTCAGCCGCGACCCGATGGGTCGCGACGAGTTCGAGCGCTGCGGGACCTACCCGTTCCCCGGGTTCAACTTCGTCGCCCTGCCGATCGGCACCCCGTTGACCCCGCTCGAGGAACTCGACCGCAGGCGCTGAGCTCCGCCCGCTCAGGCGGGTTGCAGCGGACGTTGCCGGTCGTAGCTCGACTGCGACCGGATCAGCGCGGTCCAGGCGGCGCTGAACAGCAGCACCTCACTGATCAGGGCGGCGGCGACGGCACCCTTCCAGGTCCACGCCGGGATCATCGTCAGGTACAACAGGAGGCTGGTCGCCGCGCTGCCGACGAGGATCTGGGTCCGCAACCGGTTGCGGCCGAGCCCGAGCAGACCGTTCATCGGGAACGTGCCCAGGCCGCGCAGCGGGACCAACGGGCAGAGCCAGCGGATGATCGGCACCGCGCCTTCGAACTCGTCGCCGAGGAGGACCGGCACGACCGGGGCGGCGATGATCACGACGATGCAGAAGACGATCGAGTAGGCCAGACCGAGGAGGGTGAACCGCCAGGTCTTGCGCACCTGGTCGTTGGAGTTCTCGTCGACGTGGAGGAAGTCCATGTGGGTCGCGTTGGCGATTGCGTTGAGCGGCATCAACCCGGCGGAGATGATCTTGTACGCCGCTGCGTAGTAGCCGCCGAGATGCTTGTCGACGCTGTTCAAGGTGACCTGGTCGTAGCTGTCCTGGACACCGATCGCGCTCAGCCCGACGCCGTACACCGCGGTCGCCCGCAGATCCCCGAAGCTGAACCGACCGGGCCGGAACGTCGCGCCGTAGGTGCGCTCGTGCCAGCGGTGGATCACCAGGGCCAGCCCGACGTACATCATCGACTGGCAGACCGCCAGCGAGGTGATCGTCAGGCGGTCGGCGACGAACAGGGCGATCAGCAGCGTGGTCCGGCACGAACTGACGATGATCCGGACCATCGCCGCGAACTTGTAGCCCCTGGCCGCCTGGATCGTCGCCGTCGTCGCCCACATCCCGGACATGATCAGGAACTCGGAGAGGATCAGCAGCGCCGCGGCACCGATCGGCACCGCGTCGTTGACCAGGTAGGTCAGCCCGATGACGACCAGCGCCAAGGCACCGCCGACGGTCCACACGTAGCCGAGGTAGCTGTCGGCGACCACCTTCGGATCGCGCCGTTCACGAACGATGAAGTCGAGCACGGCGAGGCTGACGCCGCTCTGGATGAACGCGAGGAACGGTCCCATCAGGCCGTAGACGGCGCTGAACCCGGAGAACCCGTCCTCGCCGAGGCTGTGGGTCAGCAGCTTGGCGGAGACGATCAGCGAGAGCAGCGAGCCGAACTGGTCGCCGAGCGCCCAGACGCTGTCGCCTGCAGTCTTCGACCGCAGCGCGCCTCTGACCTTGTTCACGCGCCGATTTCGGCCGCGAGCGCGGCGATCGTCGGGACGAGTCCCTCGCGCAGCTCGACGATCGGCTTCCACCCGTACTCACTGCCGGCGCGGCTGATGTCCGGGCACCGTTGGCGGGGATCGCCGTCGCGCTCGGGCGGCATCGGGACGACGATGATCTCGGAGGTCGAACCGGTCAGCTCGACCGTCAGCTCGGCCAGTTCGCGCATCGTGAACTCGACCGGGTTGCCGATGTTCACCGGCAGGTCGTAGTCGCCGTCGAGGATCGCCAGTTGGCCGGCGACCTGGTCGCTGACGAAGCAGAACGAGCGGGTCTGTTCGCCGGTGCCGTAGAGGGTGATCGGCTCGCCGCGCAGCGCCTGGACGACGAAGTTGGTCACCACCCGACCGTCGTTGGCCCGCATCCGCGGGCCGTAGGTGTTGAAGATCCGGACCATCCGGGTCGGCAGGCCGCTGACCCGCCGATGAGCCATCGTCAATGCCTCGGCGAAGCGCTTCGCCTCGTCGTAGCACGAACGCGGACCGATCGAGTCGACGTTGCCCCAGTAGCTCTCCGGCTGGGGATGGATCAGGGGATCGCCGTAGACCTCGCTGGTCGAGGCCTGGAAGTAGGTCGCCGAGCGGGCCAGGGCGTACTCGATCAGGTGCTTCGTCCCGTTCGAGCCGACGGCGAGGATCTCCAGCGGGATCCGCAGGAAATCGTCGGGCGATGCCGGCGAGGCGAGGTTCATCACCGCGTCGACCTGACCGAGGTCCGGCAGCGGTTCGGTGACGTCGTGGGCGACGTAGCGGAACCGTTGGTGACCCTCGAGGTGGGCGATGTTCTCCCGCCTGCCGGTGAGCAGGTTGTCGACGGCGATGACGTCGTCGCCGCGTGCCAGCAAGGCGTCGGCGAGGTGGGAACCGATGAACCCGGCTCCTCCGGCGACGAGCACTCGCATCAGCGGCCGACGCCTTGGTAGGTGAAGCCGAGGCGCAACGCAGCGGGTCGGTCGAGCAGGTTGCGGGCGTCGACGATGTTCGCCGCCGCCATCCGGTCACGCACGTCGTGCAGATCGATCCAGCGGAACTCGTCCCACTCGGTCAACACCACCAACGCCTGCGCACCGTCACACGCCGCCAACGGATCAGCCACGATCTCCGCCGACGGCAACTTCGCCAATGGTCCAGACACCGTCGGATCGTACGCCTTGATCTTCACTCCCGCCTCGGCCAACACCGACAAGATCGCCAACGACGGCGACTCACGCAGATCATCGGTGTTCGCCTTGAACGTCAACCCCCACGCCGCGATCGTCGCCCCCGACAGATCCCCACCGACCGCCCGCCGCACCTTGTCGACGATCCGCTCACGCTGCTCGTCATTGACCGTCACCACACCGTGCAAGAAGTTGAAGTCATACCCGTGATCCTCGGCGATCCCGATCAACGCCAAGGTGTCCTTCGGGAAACACGACCCACCCCACCCCGGCCCAGGCTTCAAGAAGTCCTGCCCGATCCGATGGTCATACCCGATCCCCAACACCACGTCATTCACATCCGCACCCACCGCCTCACACACCGCCGCCACCGCATTCACAAAACTGATCTTCGTCGCCAAGAACGCGTTCGCCGCGTACTTGATCGTCTCCGCCGAAGCCGGATCAGTCACGATGAACGGCGCCGCAACCCCCAGATACAGACTGGCGACGCGCACCGCCGCAGCCTGATCATCAGAACCGACCACCACCCGGTCCGGCTTCAAGAAATCCTTCACCGCCGAACCCTCACGCAAGAACTCCGGATTCGACACCACCTTCACATCCGGACGCTTCAACACCCGCTCGACCACCTTCGTCGAACCGACCGGCACCGTCGACTTGTTGACCACGATCGACTCCGCCGGCAACACCGCCGAGATCTCCGCCGCCGCCGCCTCCAGATACGACAGATCCGCCCGACCATCCGCACCCTCAGGCGTCGGCACACACAAATAGGCGAACTCACAATCCTTCGCCGCGTTCACCGCACCCAACACGAACGTCAACCGACCCGAACGAATCCCGTCCTTGACGATCTTCTCCAACCCCGGCTCGAAAATCGGCAACTCACCGCGCTGCAACCGCTCGATCTTCCCCGCATCCACATCGGCACACACCACCGTGTGCCCGAGATGAGCGAAACACGCACCCGTCGTCAACCCGACGTACCCCGTCCCGATGATCGCAATCCGAGACCCGCCCGCTGTGTCCACTTCTGCTCCTCACGGTCCGGGAGCAGCGAGTCCCTCGACGTGCGGCAGCCCCTGTTCCCAATCATTTAGCTGCTCCAACGTTACGGTCGCAGGCGAGTGCGCCGAAACAGGGCGTTCGGCCCCCAACGGTCGATCACCGGTGGCGGTCGGCTCCGATCGAGCCCCGCTCGGCGCTGCGCCAGCCGGTCGGCGACCGTTCGGCGGCGCCTGCCCGTAGCGCCGGCGCAGGTGGCGAGATGACCTCGTACATCTCGGTCGTCAGCACCGATGGCGTGTCGGCGTCGACCCTCCGGCCGACCCGGCTGTGCCGCAGCCTGAACCGAGGATTGGCCAACAGCAGGTCGCGATGGGTGGGCGAGCCGTAGATCAGCGTCAGTCGCCGTGGGCAGCGGTCGACGGAGGCGACCACTGCTTCCATCGCCTGTTCGAACACCTCTCCGACGGGGAGGTCGTGGAGGTAGACGATCGTCACGTCGTCGGGGATCCTCCAGCTGGCTGCGTCGGCCCGCTCGATCCGCACCGGTGTCCGCAGTCGATACCCGAGGCGCTCGGCGGTCAGCGCCGCCCGCTCGGCGAGCTCGGGGGTGCAGTCGACCCCGATCACTTCGCGCAGTCGGAACAGCCGGGCGGTGAGGAACACGGCCTTGCCCTCACCACAGCGGAGATCGACGAACACGTCGTCACGATCGACCCGCTTGCGCAGTGCCCAGAACAGCCCGCGGTAGTTGACCGACACCTCATCGAGGTGGTCTGAGGGCGCCGAACGATCGTCCGACGGTTCGGCTGCCGGCGTGATCCCGAGCGTGCGATCGATTGCCGCAGCTGCTCTCTGCCTGACGGAGGTCACCACGCGCATGCTGCAGTTTCCCACACCACCCCCTCCCGGGCATCAGAAGAAGGCGGCGAGCTCCTTGATCGTCCGTCGCTCGTCGTGGTCGGCCTCGACCCGCGCCCGGGCGGCGACGACCATCTCACGGCGCCGGAGCGGATCGGCGAGCAGCGCTTCGATCGCGTCAGCCAGCTGCGTCGGTTGCCCGGCGGGGATCAACATCCCCGACCGCTGGTCGACGAGTTCGGGGATCCCGCCGACGGCGGTGGCGATCACCGGCACCCCCGACGCCATCGCCTCCATGATCGACACCGGGATGCCCTCGGTCAGCGACGGCAGGCAGAACACGTCGGTCCGCTGCAGCCGAGCGGCGACCTCCTCGGTCGGCAGCTGGCCGAGGATCGCCACCCGATCGCCCAGTCCGCGCCCGGCGACGTGCGCCTCGAGCGCGCTGCGATCGGCGCCGTCGCCGATGATCTCCGCCGCGACGGTGACCCCCCGGTCGCGGCAGGAGTTCGATCGCATCGACCAACTGGCGCTGGCCCTTGAGCTCGACCACCCGGCCGACGACCGTCACCCGTGGCGGATCGTTGAGCTCGGCACGCGGGCGGAAGGGGAAGCGATCGAGGTCCAACCCGCAGCGCACGACATGGATCTTCGAACGATCGACAGGTGCAACGTCGTTCGCCACCCAGCCGGCGGTGTAGTCGGCGATGGCGATGACGAACTCGGCGTCGGCGGCCTTGGCGGCGAATGCCGCCTCACGCACGTCGGACAGCTCGTGGGGGCCGTGGACGGTGGCGCTGAACGACCACTGGCCGGGCTCCCGGCGGTTGCCGAAGTCGGCCGCCAACCAGGCCAAGGTCGACGGCAGCTGGGCGAAATGACCGTGGAGGTGACGGACACCGTGGCGACGGCAGTGGTCCCAGACGAGGATCGCCTCGACCGCGTGGAACAACCGCCAGACGACGAGCCGGAGATCGCTCCCGGCGGTGCGCACCGAGGTGGCGACGGTCGCCAGCAGGGCGCGCGGGCTGGTCAGCGCAGCCCGTCCGACGATCCGCAGCACGTCCAGCTTCGACGTCGACTTGAGGTAGCGGGTGCGAGCGATCTCTGCGGCGAAGCCCGCCCGGTCGCGATCGTCCTCGTCGGGGGCGTTGATCGCGATCGGGAGGATCTCGAAACCTTCGCGCTCGAGACCGTGGATCTCGTCGAGGACGAAGGTCAGCGCCACCCGTGGATGATGGGTCATCAGATAGGCGACCCGTCGACGCTCGCTCACGTGACCTCCAGGTCGCCGCCCGGCCGCATCCGGAGGAAGACGATCCGGAAGATGAAGATCAACACGATGTTCGGCCACAGCAACGTCGACTCGGTCACCGACATGATCAGCACGAGGGTGACGTAGACCCACACCGAACGAGCGAAGCCGACGCCCTTGAGCAACAGCTGCACCGCTGCCCACCAGGTGCCGAAGAACATCCACAGGACGAACACGACACCTACAGCACCGAGGGTGATGCCGACGTCGAGGATGCCGTTGTGGGCATGGGCGGGAACGAAGCCGATCTCGTTGTAGAACCGGTTGATCAGTGGCGACGGTGCTTGGAACGCGGCGTCGAGCCCCCAGCCGATGAGGAATCGTTCCCGCCACACCTCCCACACCGAGCCCCAGATCTTCGTCCGTCCGCTGAGGGTGACGTCCTTGCCGTAGATCGCCACCAGCTCCGGCAGGAACGTGCTGACGACGACGATCAACACCAGGCTGAGGGCGAACAGTGAGGTGATCATCGTCGCCCGTCGCGGACGGTCGGCCTCGCGCAGGTTGCGGGCGACGTAGTCGACGGCGAGGACCAGCATCAGACCGATCATCCCGGTCGCCGAGAGCGACCCGATGATCAGCGCGACGGCGCCGAAGATCGCCCAGAACCGAACCCGTGGCCGCACCTCCCAGGCGAGGATCAGGGCCACGCACATCACCATGTACGGCGCCATCACGTTCTTGTGGGTGAACCAGCCGTGCACGCTGCGGTATCCGTTGGAGTCGACCAGCGTGGTCCCGGGTGCGATCACCAGCGAGGCGAGGGTCAGCAGGATCGTGCCGTACATCCCCCGCAACAGGCCGCGGATGATCAGCTCGAGCGACATCACGCTGATGATGCAGATCATCGCCGCGGTGGTCACGACGTAGAGCTGGAGGGCGAGGACCGAACGCCAGACGACGATGCTCCAGGTCACCGAGAGCACCGCCCAGGTGATCAGGGCGACCATCGGGAAGCTCAGCCGGATCCGACCGAGCTGTTCCTTGGTGTAGAAGAGGATCGAGGTGCAGCCGAGGAGGGCGAGCATCAGCGTCGGCATCCGCCCCTGGTAGGGCAGGGAGAAGAAGCCGGTGAACATGAACCCGGCGAGGAACCAGACACCGATCAGCTCGGCCGGGGTGTACTTCGGCTTGTAGACGCGGGTCCCGAGGACGGCGGTCACGACGGATGCCTGACGGTGACGCCGAACGGGCCGAGCAACAGCCCGATCGCGCTCGCCGCGCCGGAGGCGGCGAACATCAGCTCCGGCGAGCGACGGCCGGC
The DNA here is from genome assembly GCA_963754705.1 of uncultured Actinomycetes bacterium. Lineage (GTDB taxonomy): Bacteria > Actinomycetota > Acidimicrobiia > Acidimicrobiales > Ilumatobacteraceae > JAWKHV01. The sequence goes on from CAVWGZ010000006.1 coordinate 414,741, forward strand.
GAGCCGACGCAGCGGATGGACCAGCGCCTCCACCAGCCTGCGGCCGCCGCGGAGCAGCGCCCGAGGCCTGCTCAGCCCGGCGGTGCGGACACTGGTGACGTACTGGGTGTTGCCGAACCAGAGCGCGGCGCGCAGGTAGTACCGCCGGCTGAGCCGTTCCCCGCTGGCCTCCTCCTCGACGATCGCCTCTCGGCTGAAACGCAGGCGGAGCCCGGCCTGGCGAGCCTGATGGAAGAAGACCACGTCCTCCCCGCCGAGCGTGCCGAGCTGTTCGTCGAAGCGGACCTCGGGATGATCGAGGAGGAACGCGGAGCGGATCAGCGAGTTGTTCGTCTGGCCGAAGGGTGGCTCGCTGCCTTCGGCGGGTAGTTCACCGTCGCCGCCGACGAGGAACGGGTGCTCGGCGAGCCAGCGTGGCGCGCCGCTCGGCGCCCGCCGCAGGTGCGGTCCGCAGACGGCGTCGGCGGCGGTGCTCGCCTGGGTGGTGAGCAGGGCGAGCAACCAGCCGGGGCTGACCTCGCAGTCGTCATCGGTCATCGCCACCCACTCGGCGAGCTCCGCAGCCGCCTCCATCCCGGTGTTGCGGGCGACGGAGATGTTCCCCGAGCCGGTGTGGCGGTAGTGGATCCCGAGCTCGAACCGACCCTCGAACGCGGCGACCACGTCCTTCGCCCGACCGTCGACGTTGTCGTCGACGACGACGACCCCGATCCGGGCGCGCTGCGCCGCCCCGGCGGCCGCGACCTCGACCGTCTCGAGCAGCCTGGTCAGCTGATCGTTGCGTCGGTAGGTGCAGACGTAGAGGCAAACCGTGGTGGTTGTCGCGCCGGTCGGCTCGTCGGTCACTCGTCCTCCTCCGTCGGTTCGAAGGTAGCAGCGGCCCCACGCGAGGCGTCTCGCGCCACCACACTCCGTCACCTAATGAGCCGGACGGCCGATCCGTCCTGCCAGCTCAACGCCGTAGCGTGGCCACCGAGACACCACGCCCAGCGTCCGCCGCGGACGCTGGCCGATCGGAACCGATTAGCCTCGGAAAGCCCGGCAACGAGCCGGCAGTGCTCGCCCCACCCCTGCTCGACAGACGCTTGGAGGTAGCTCCCTTGGAGCTCTCGTACCTCATCTCTGCCATCCGCAAGCGGCCCTGGATCATCCTCCTCGGGCTGATCCTCGGCGCCGTCGGCGCCGCCGGCGCCGCCGGCTCCCCGATCCAGCAATACGAGGCGCAGTCGATCGTCTTGATCCAGCCGCCCTCGTCGGCGACCGGCGGAACGGCGGTGACCGACGCCAACCGCTACCTGGCGAGCCAGTTGAGCGTGCTCAACAGCCTCGACCTGGCCGAGGCGGTGGCGACGCGGATGGGCGGTACCTACACCCGCGATTCGATCAAGTCCTCGATGCGGATCGTCGAGCGGGTCGGCACCGACGTCGTCGACGTCTTCGCCACCGCGGTCGACGCCCCCACCGCAGCTCGGCTGGCGAACACCTACGTCACGCTCTACCTCGAGGACCTCGACAACCGGGCGAAGAGCTCGAGCCAGGGCGACATCGACGAGATCAACACCAACCTCGTCGCTCTCCAGGGCCAGATGGCGACCGCCCTCTCTGCGGTGGCCCAGGCCAAGCTGATCCAGATCACCGCCGCGATCGGCGACAATCCGATCCAGATCACCCCGGACCTCGTCCCCGGTGACCCGACACAGCAGGTCGCCTACGACACGCTGCTGCAGCAGTACCAGAACCTGCTGGTGGTCAAGACCAACCTCGACACCGCCGCCCGGACCAAGGTCAACACCGAGGTCGTCCAGCAAGCGGTCGAGCCGACGATCCCGCTCGGCAGCTCACGGATGCTGTTCGTCGTCGCCGGCGGGTTCGCCGGCGCGGTGCTCGGTCTGCTGGTGACGGTGATGAGCGCACGGCTGTCACGCAAGCTGATCGACGACACCCACGCCGAGGCGATCCTCGGCCACGCCGTGGTCGGCATGGTCGGCAAGCAATCGGCGCTGAACGTCCCGCTCCCCGAGCTGCTCCGGGCCAACGGCTACTCGGCACTGAACGTGATCGACGAGCTCTGCGTGCGGGCGGAGGCGAACGCCCGCCGGGCCGGGTTCGTCACGATCGCCGTCGTCGGCACCGAGCAATCGGCCGGGGCGACGACGCTGGCGACGGCGATGGCCGGTCAGTTCGCCCGGTTCGGTTCGACGGTGTTGCTGGTCGATGCCGATCCGCGCCGTGCCGGGATCACCGAAGGGTTCAAGGCGTTCGGTGACGGCGGGATCCCGGCGCTGTTGGCCAGCGCCCCCGACGGCACCCTGACCTCCGGACGGCGCGCCAGCGATTCGTTCCGCAAGGCCCGCAACGTGGTCACCGCGACCTCGGTGCCGGAAGTCGCCGTGCTCGGCCGTGGCGACAAGAGCGGCGCCCCCTCGCTGCGCCGCAGCGACGTCGACTCGCTGCTCGAGCGCAGCCTCGGACTGGCTCCGGTGGTGATCGTCGACGCCGGTGCCGTGCTCGACGCCGCCTCGACCGTCGAGCTCTGCCGGCTGGTCGATGCCGTCGTCCTCGCTGTGCCGACCCAGCGCCAGAGCATCTCCCAGCTCGAGGTCGTCGCCCGCCAGCTCGGACGCCGTCAGGGCGAGCTGCTCCCGGTCGCCACCCGGCCACGCAAGCACCGCGACGGGCTCGGGGCGCCGGTCACCGTCGAGACCGCCGAGCCGGTCGTCAGTGCGACGTCGTTCGATGAGACCGTGGTCAGCGAATCGAACGACGACGTCGTCGTTCCGGTTCGTTCGTCGCGGGGCCGTCGAGGCCGTCAAGACGCAACGATCGAAGGCTGAGCCGAGCCCTCGCCCACCGCAGCCGACCTGCGCTGCGAGCCGATTCGGAGGAGACCAGGCGGGCCTGTTCCCAGGCCAGCTCGGCAACCTCCGGTCCGGGCTCCTCGGTGTCGTAGACCGCGCGGGTGGCGAGGCGGGCGAGCTCACCGAGCGGCTCGGCCCCGCGACCGATCACCGGGCTGCTGCTCATCGCCAGCTCACGGTTGGTCAACGTCGGCCCCGCCGGCGCGCCGAGGTCGACCGCCTGTTCGACGCTGCTGAGGAATGCGCCGGCGATCCGCTCATCGGAGCGCATCGCCTGCGCCCGGCGGACTCGGCGGTTGCGCTTCATCGTCAACACGGTCGAGACGTAGGCGATCAGGGCGAGCAGCAACAGCACGCCGACGAGGGCGAAGCGGTTGGCGACGGACAGCGATCCGTCCCCGGTGACCTGCGGCGGGGGCGGATTGCTCGGCTGGGTCTCCGACGGGCTGGGGGCGGTCGTCGGCGGTGGAGCAGCCTCACCGGAGGCCCCGACCGGCTGACCGGCCTGGGTCTCCTCCGGGGATTCGGTGAGTTGCTCCGGGATCGGGTCGAACGCGACCCAGCCGATTCCCTCGAAGGCGATCTCCGGCCAGGCGACGACCGATGCCGAACTTGCCGACGAATGGTCGCCCTGGTCGGTCAGCTGGACCCCCACCGCGATCCGCACCGGCAGCCCGATCGCCCGGGCGAGCAGTGCGTAGGCAGCGATGAACTGCTCGTCGCGTCCGGCCTTGGTCGAGGTCAGGAACAACCGCAGCTGCGGGAGGCTGTGACCGGCGGGCGCATCGTCATCGAGCTTGTAACTCGTCGCCAGCCTGGTGGCGAGCGTGCTCGCCCGGCCGTAGTCGGAGGTCGCACCGCTGACGAACTCTGCGGCGAGGGTTTGGATCTGGGTCTCGGTCACCGCCAGGTCCTCGCCGAACGCCGGGAGGTCGAGGTCGTAATCGGGGATCGCGACCTCCTTCTGGGCGTCGGTCAGCGTCCGGTCGGCGACCTCCAGCCGGTACTCGTCGCCGGGGGTGAACCGGTTCGGCAGCCGGATCCCGGACAGGGTGACGTCGACCCTCGCCGTCAGATCGGTCGCCAACGGCTCGCCGACGAACGGTGCCCACGCCTCGGCCAGCTCCTCGATCCGGACGTCGAATCGCTGACGGGATGCGCTGCGCGGCGCCACCTGGAGTTCCTCACCGACGGGGCGGAAGTCGTCCGACGGCATCCATGCCCGCCCGTCGTAGCGGGTCAACGCGACGATCCGCCAGCGTTCGTCGCCGTCGGCCGGGGAGACGGTGAACAGTTCGCGTGCGGGGCTGAGCGAGCGCCACTCGTCCAGGCGCGACAGCGGCGAGATCTCCTCGTCGATCGTCGAGGAGTCCGAGCGCAACTCGCGCACGTCGAACCGGTCGGACTCGCCGAACGGGGCACCGATCGCCACCGGGAGGATCGCCACCAGCCCGATCACCGAGGCGACCAGCGCGTGCGCACCACGCTCGCTCCCCGCCGCCTGGTTGTGCCGGTGATGCATCCGCACGAGGAACGCCAGGCGCAGCACGACCGCCGAGCAGACGGTGACGAAGACGACGATCACCAGCGGTGCGGGGCCGGCCTTCGGCAGCGAGGATCGCGATCAGGACGATCAACGCCACCGGAGGCAGCAGCACCAGCGCTGCGTACCGGCGCGACCAGGCGAGCTCGGCCGCGATACCGGCGGCGACGGTGGCGGCGAGGACCACCGCACCGACGGCGATCGGTTCCGACGGTGCCGGCCAGCGGACCGCGATCACCCGGCCGAGGCCGCTGACGAACGAGCGGAACACGTCGGTGGGCAGATCGCCGTCCGCGAGCGGACGGCGAGGGTCGTCGCCACCAGGCAGACGATGGCCTGGGCGGCGGTGCGCAGGGCGATCTGGCGGGCCGGGTTGACGATTGCCACCACCGTCGCCAGCAGCGCCCCGATCACGGCGTAGGCCGGCGAGTACGGCGAGTCGAAGATCCGCGAGGTCGCCGAGGCGACGACGGCGACGTTCAGCCCGGCGGCGGCGACGAGGGCGATCCGGGTGCGATTGCGGATCATGCCGCCCTCCGCCGGCCGTCGTAGGCGAGGACGAAGTCCTCGGCGGTCCGCACGTCGAGCGTCGGCACCGGCAGGCGGCGGAGATCCTTCGGCCGGTCGGAGACCCGGATCAGCATCACGCTCGACCGGAACAGGCTGCTGGTGCAGAAGTACGGGATCAATGGTGACTGGGCGCCGGCGACGACCACGATCTGGGCCGAGAGGCGTGGGGCGGCGATCACCCGCTGGGGCGGCACCGCCCGCTCGACCGGGACGCGATTGACCCGGGTGAACAGCTCGAGCAGTTCGAGCTTGCTCCGCACCGCTGCGGCGCGACCGAGTGCCTCCGGGTCGCGGGTACGGGCGACGACCTGCATCTGGTTCTCCAACCCGGCGATCGACAGGCTGGCGGCGATCTCGACCGCGTCCTCGAACTCCCGCTCGGTGCTCGCCGTGTCGAGCGTCTCGAGCACGATGAACCGCTCCCGGCGGCGGAGCTCGAGCAGATCGCGTACGACCAGCCGGCCGGTCCTGGCGGTGCTCGCCCAGTGGATCCGGCGCGGGTCGTCACCGACGACGTAGTCGCGCAGCGCCTGGAACTCCGACAGCGGGTCGTCGGTCATCGCCCGCATCGCCTGGTTCTGCATCCGGTCCTCGAACGACTCGGCGTTGTAGCGCAGCTGATGGATCACCGGATGGACCCACAGCTCGTCGAACAGGGCATGCTGGGTCGAACGGACGGCGAGGGCGAACGGGTCGCGCCGCTCCTCGAGCAGTGGTCCGATCTGGTGCACTCCCCGGCGACGGACGATCGCCCGGTAGCTGACCTGCACCGTGCGCATCGCCCGCAACCCGGGCAGGTCGACCGGCACCGGCTGGTCGAGGACCAGGTCGATGATCCGGATCGGAGCGGTGCTCCTGGCGCAGGTGATCGACAACATCACCTCGGCCTCGTCGCCGCGCTGGACGAAGCTCTGGCTGAGCCGTCGCTCGAGCAGCAGCGGGGTCGCGATCCGCGGCAGGGCGAGGGCCACGGCGCTGAGGGCAGCGCCGGCGATGACCAGCACCAGCAGTTCGCGGTAGCCGGTGATGGCCGTCAGGATCAGCAAGCCGAGGACCCCGCCGGCGACGCCATACCCGGTGGCGGTCAGCCGGAACGAGGTCTGCTTCACCGCTCCCCGTCCGCCCGCAGCCGTGGAACGGGGACCTGCTCGATGATCCCGGTGAGCACGTCGTTGGCGGTGATCCCGTCGAGTTCGGCTCCCGGGCTGACCGCGATGCGGTGAGCGAGCACCGGGACCAGCAGCGACTTGATGTCGTCGGGGGCGACGTAGGGGCGGCCGTCTCCGATCGCCAGCGAGCGGGCGACGCCGAGGAGGGTGATCGTCCCTCGGGTCGACACGCCGAGGCGCAGGTCGGGGTGGCTGCGGGTGCGCATCACGATCTCGGCGACGTAGTCGCGGAGCGGCGCCTCGACGGTGACCGCCTTGACCCGTTGGAGCAGCTTGGTCACCTGCTCTTCGCGCAACACTGCGCCGAGTTCGGGGGTGGCGTCGATCCCGTGGGGCATGCCCATCACTTCGATCTCGGTCTCCCGGTCGGCATAGCCGATCGAGATCCGCATCGCGAACCGGTCGAGCTGGACTTCCGGCAGCGGGTAGGTACCGTGGAAGTCGAGCGGGTTCTGGGTGGCGACGACCATGAACGGGCGCGGCACCGGACGGCTGACGCCGTCGGTGGTGACCTGTCGTTCCTCCATCACCTCGAGCAGCGCAGCCTGGGTCTTCGGCGAGGCGCGGTTGATCTCGTCGGCGACGACCACGTTGGAGAACACCGGGCCCGGACGGAAGCTGAACTCACCTTCGGTCGGGCGGAAGATCGAGACGCCGGTGATGTCGCTCGGGAGCAGGTCGGGGGTGAACTGGACGCGCCGGACCGTGCCGCCGACGGAGTTGGCGATCGCCTTGGCGAGCGAGGTCTTGCCGGTGCCCGGCAGGTCCTCGATCAACAGGTGGCCCTCGGCGAGGAAGCAGGCGACCGCCATCCGGACGACCTCCGGCTTGCCGCGCAAGACCTTCGAGACGTTGTCGTGGAGGGCGCGGAACATCTTGGTGGCGGTCGGCTGGCCGGTCGCCTTCACGTCGTTGGTCAAGGAGTCACCTAGGGCGGGGGAGTCGGCGGGGGTGACGCCGGCGGTGCCGTCGTCTCCGGGGGCGTGGTCGTGGTCGGCGGCGGATCGGTGGTCGGTGGCGGCGGGATCGTGGTCGTCGTCGGCGGAGCCGCCACCGTAATCGAGACGACAGCGGGTCCGCTGATTGACCCACGGCTGTCCTGGATGACGTAGGAGAACGAGGCGGTGCCCTCCGCATCAGCGGTGAAGGTGATCCCGGTCGGTCCCTCGGTGGCGGTGCCGTTCGACGACGACCCGGGCACCCGCCCACCCCAACTGATCGAGTCACACGATCCGTCCGGATCGGTGTCGTTGCCGAGCAGCTGGGCGTAGGAAATGAAGATCGGCGTGCCGGCTTCGGCCCCCTCGACCGTGTCGTTCGCCGCCTCAGGTCGTCGGTTCGGAGTCGGCGTGACGGTGATCGTGACGTTGCCGCTGGCCCCCGAGTTGTTGCCCTGTCCGTCGGTCACCCAGTAGGAGAACGTCACCGTGCCGGTGTGGCAGGGGGCGAGGATCACCCGCGCCTTGTTCGTCGCGTCGAGCGACACCGAACCGGAGCCGGCCGGACTGAGCGGTGAGAACGCCTGGGTGAGGATCAGGGTGTCGCCGTCGGGGTCGATGTCGTTCTGGACGACGTCGATCGAGGCGGTGGCGCCCTGGGCCATCGTCGCCACGTCCGGCTGGGGCCTCGGCGGCCGGTTCGGTTGGATGACGGTGACATTGACCGTCGCCGTTGCCGTTTCGGCGCCGTCGGTGACGGTGTAGCGGAACGTCCCCGTCGAGCGGTGGACAGCGGTCGGCGATGCGGTCACCGTCGCAACCCCCCTGCCGTTGACCGAGACCGACACACCGGGCGGCAGGGAGGAGGTCACCTGGCCGGGCGGGATCGACAGTTGATCTCCGTCGGGGTCGGCGACCAGGGTCATCAGATCGATGAGGGCCGAATCGTCGACGTTGACCGTCATCGTGTGCCCGGCAGCGGTCGGCCGGCGGTTGACGGTCACGCTGACCGTCGCCGTACGAGTCCCCCCGCAGCCGTTGCTGACGGTGTAGGTGAAGCTGTGATTGCCGGGCGCAGCCGGGGCCCGGTAGTTGATCGATCCGTTCCCGGCGTAGGTCGCCGTCCCACCGGTCGATGCGCCGACGGAGAACTCGCCGACCCACGACAGATCGTTGGCGGTCACCGGGAAGTTGGTGTTCGAGCTGCGCGCCACTTGATAGTTGTCGGAGCTGAGATTCGGGGAATCAAGGCCGCACGGCTGCACCGACACCCGCACCCTGCCGGTCGCCGTCGCTCCGGCGTCGTCGGAGACGACGTAGGTGAAGCCGACGGTGCCGCCGGCGTAGAGCCCCGGCAGCGAAGCGAACCGAGTTACCGACCTTCTCGGTCGAGCCGACGGTCGAGCCGTCATCGGCGGTCGCCGGGCCGACCGAGTTGAGGGTCAGCTGCCCACCCTCGGGATCGGTGTCGTTGGCGAGCACGGCGATCACCACCGGTGCCTGGTTGAGGGTCGTCGCCGAGTCCGGCGCAGCGGTCGGCGCGGTGTTCGGCGGCTTGCTCACCTGCACGGTCAGCTTCGCCGGGGCGGAGACCAGCAGATCGGCGTCGGTGATCGTGTACATGATCGTGTAGGTGCCGGCGGAGTTCGGCGGTACGACCCTGATCCGGTTGGTAGGCGTCACGTTGTGCACGAGGCCGCTCGGAGTGACGCTGAGCACCTGAACGGTCAGCGCCGTGTTCGGCCCATCCGGGTCGTTGTCGTTGGCCAGCACGTCGATCGTCGCCGCCGGGTCGCCGGTGGTCAGCGCGGCGAGATCGTCGCGGGCGATCGGCGGCACCTTCTCCTCGGCGAGGACCTGGACGACGACGCTGGCGGTCGACGTCGCCCCGTCCGGATCGGCGATCGTGTAGGTGAAGGTGGCCAATCCGGATTGGGTGCCGGTCGGGGTGAAGCGGATCTGTTTGCCGACGATGTTGGCGGTGCCGATCGCCGGTTGGGTGAGCGCAGCGATGTCGAGCGTCTGGCCGTCGGGTTCGACGTCGTTGTTCAGCACCGGGATCGTCACCGAGGTGTTGAACGGGGTGGTCACCTGGTCGTTGACCGCCACCGGTGCCTGATTGATGGTCGAGCGATCGACGACGATCACCGTGATCTGGGCCGTCGCTGTTCGGCTGAACGAATCACGAATCGAGTAGCTGAAGGTGTAGGTGCGGGCCTCGGCGGACGGCGGGGTGAACGTGACCGACTGGTCGGCGTTGACCACCACCCTGCCGGTCGAATAGGTGGGTGTCCCGTTGAGGACGATCGGCAGCCCGTCGGGGTGGGAGTCGTTGTCGAGGACGCGGATCGTCACCGGCGCCGCGCTCGACACCGTCACGCTGTCGTCACGGGCGATCGGGCCGGAATTGGTCGGATTGACCACCTGGACGGTGACCGTGGCCGTATCGCTGCGGCCCCCCGGATCGCCGACGGTGTAGGTGAAGTTCACCTTTCCGGTCTGGCCGGACGGGCGGAACTCGACCGTCGATGCCGAGGTGATCCGAACCGAACCGATCGACGGCTCGGACACGTCCGAGACACCGACGATCGTCAGCGGATCCCCGTCGGGATCGGAGTCGTTGCGGGTCAGGTAGAGCAGCTTGGCCGAGGCGGAGGTGACGACCTCGCTGTCGTCGACGGCGAGCGGCGAACGGTTCGACGTACTGGCGGCGGTGACGATCACTGCGATCGTCTCCCGTACCGGGTCGGTGATCCCGTCGGAGACCTGGTAGGTGAGCTGGACCAGCCCGGCGGGGGCCTCCGCCGCAGCGCTGATCGACACGTCCTGGTTGGGCAGCACGGTCGCGGTCAGCCCACTGCCCTCCGGCGGCGGCTCGACCAGCGGGATCTGCAGCGGGTCGCCGTCCGGATCGATGTCGTTGATCAACGGCGTGATCTGGACGCTGTTGCCGACGACGACGGTCGTCCGGTCGGGCTGTGGCTCGGGTGGCTGGTTGTCGGCGGAGGGCTCGACGACGAGCACGGTCACCTGCGCCGTGGCGTCGCCGCCGTAGCCGTCGTTGACGTCGTAGAGGAAGGTGTCGGTGCCGACGAAGTCCGGCGCCGAGGTGTACTTGATCTGCCCGTCCTCGACGGTGGTGGAGCCGTTCTCCGGCGTGGTCACCCGGGTGATCACCAGCGGATCGCCCTCGTTGTCCGAGTCGTTGGTCAGCACGTCGATCGAGACGCCCACCCCGGACACGGTCTTGGCCGAGTCGTCGACCGCTATCGGATCGGTGTTCGCGTCCGGCCCGACGATCTGCACCCGCACCGGCGCGGTGCCGGTCCTGCCGTCGGGATCGGTGACCTCGTAGTCGAAGGTCGCTCGACTCGGCTGGGTGCCGGTCGGGGTGAACAACACGTAGGAGCTGTCGACGATCACCGCGGTGCCCTCGCCGTCGACCTCCGAGACCGAGACGATCGCCAGCTGATCGAGGTCGGGATCGATGTCGTTGGCGAGCACGTCGATCTTCGTCCGCCGCCCGACGCGGGTGACGACGTCGTCGGCCTGGGGTTGCGGGGCGTCGTTGATCGCATTGTTGGCGGCCGCTGTCTCGAGCGGCTCGTCGGACTCGGCGAGGACATCGCCCTCGACGCCGTCGGTGTCGCCGACGACGAGTCCTTCCCCGGTCGGGATGCCGTCGGAGGAGAGCACCACGGTGCGCGAGTCGAACTTGTCGAGCTCGACCAGCACCCCGCGATCGGCGGTCAGCGCATGCGCCGCACCCGGGTCGTTGACGAGCAGGCCACCCGGTGTCCAGTAGCCGACCATCGGCCGGCCGCTCGGGCCGTCGGTGCGTCGGGCGGTGCTCCAGCTCGCGTCGGGCCACGAGCCGAGCAGCAACTCGGTGCTGTCGCCCCAGGCGATCAGCACGTTGTCGCCGTTGGCGAACACCTGGGCACCGTCCGGTTGGACCAGGTCGCCGGAGAACGGGAGTCGCTTGGTCGAGCCGTCACTCGACAGACACCAGGCGGCGCTGGGAACGACGACCACCACACACGTTCCCGACGACATCGGCTCCTGCACCCGGGCGACGCCGGTGAAGTCCGGGATCGGGTACGAATCGGCGAGGCGTGGCCAGCGCACACGACCGCCGGTGCGGTCGAGGACCACCGGGTCGGCGCCGACTGCACTCAACGTCAGGTCCTGGTTGTCCTCGGCGAAGTCGATCGTGTTCGGTTGATCGCCGTCGACGCTGGTCAGGTCGCCCGAAGGACTGTCGAGCAGCCACAGCCGACCGTCGTTGGTACCGACCCACTGGTCGAACGGGCCGACCACGATCGGTTCGCCCTCCTCCGGGTTCGGATCAGCGGTGTCCGATGACGGGGACAACCGGCGAACCGAGGCGAATGCGGGTTCGACGAGGTAGATGTCGTTACCGGCAGTGACCAGTTGGGAGCGCTCGCCGATCGGCGGGGCGGCGTCGAACGATTCGGCGAGCGTGCCGCGGATCCCGTCGACGGTGGTCGCCTTGCCGGTGGTCCGGTTCTGGAAGACGACCATCGCCCCGGTGTCGGCGATGTCGAGCGCCGCCCCGTCGGACTCGGCGGGCAACGCCAGACTGGCCAGCTGTCCGCCGGTGGCGGCGAGCACGACCTGGTCCTTCTGCTCGCCGGAGAGCCAGAACGTTCCCGGCGCGCCGCGGCACGTCGCTGATCGCATCGCTCTGCAGCGCAGCGACGATCGGGATGCTCCCGGCAACGGTGACGGTGGCGAGCATGCCGGCGACGAATCGCTTGCGGCGACCCTCTGCGGGCGGGCGCGCCAGCGCTTGGCGCACCCACGCGCCCCATTCGGCGATCAGCCCGTTGCCTGCTCCTGCCACTCCGTCACCGCCTCGAACGCTGCCGTGAGGCTACCCGGAACGGTCGGAGACGTGCCCGGCGGTCACCGTCCGGCCGGACGGCGGACGTTCGGGTGGAGCACGGTGTAGAGCCCGAGCAGCAGCCCTACCAGGACCAATGGCGCCGACACGGCTTCCGATCCGGTCAGCGTGGGATAGAGCACGAACGCCGAGAGCAGCGCGGTCCACAGCCACAGAATCAACACGCTCCGACGCTGTCCGTGACCTAAGTTCATCAAACGATGGTGGAGATGGCCCTTGTCGGCGGTCGCCAGCCCCTGTCGCCGCGTCGCCCGGCGGACGATCGCGAACAAGACGTCGAGGATCGGCACACCGAGGATGAACAACGGGATGAACAGCGGAGCGAAGAAGAAGTAGGTCTGGCCGGTGTACCCCTGGGAGGTGTCCGCCCTGCCGCCGACGACGCTCGTCGACACCGCCAGCAGCGCACCGAGGAACAGCGCTCCGCCGTCGCCCATGAAGATCCGTGCCGGGTTGAAGTTGAACGGCAGGAAGCCGAGGCAGACCCCGGCGGTGATCACTGCGATCAGCGGACCGATGTTCGGCTCGACCAGCAGGTTGAGGTCGCCGAGGTGACGGCTGTAGAGGAAGAACGAGGTGGCACCGATCGCCACGATCCCCGCCGCCAGGCCGTCGAGGCCGTCGACGAGGTTGACCGCCTGGCTCATCCCGAGCAGCCAGATGATCGTCACCAGCGGGCTCCAGTCGGGGGAGAGCACGAAGGTGTCGAGGAACGGGACGCGGAAGTAGAACATCGTCACGCCGAACGCGACGAGCACCGATCCGGCGACGACGGTGCCGGTCACCTTGGCCACCGGCGGCAGTTCGACGATGTCGTCGATGAGTCCGACCAAGAACACCACCGAGCAGGCGAGGACGACGCCGAGAGGCTCGGAGTTGCCTTCGAACAGCGGCGAGAAGCGGTCCATCACCGACGCCACGGCCATCGCCGCGAGGAACCCGATGAACAGCGCAATGCCACCGACGTCGGGTGTCGGGTGTTCGTGCACCCGACGAGCGTCGGGCTGGACCATCCAGCCGAGCCGGCGGGCGGCCCTGCCGACGAAGGGCGTGAGCACGAAGGTGACCGCCGCCGCCACACCACCGACGATCAGGTAGCCGGTCAGATCGGACATCGGGGTCGCCGATCGGCTGGTCGGGGACGGGTCATCAGCGCTCTGCTTCGAGCGCCATGACCTGGGCGATCCGGCGGGCGTGGCGCCCGCCCTCGAAGGCGGTGGCGAGGAACAGCTCGAGGATCTCCTCGGCGAGACCGACGCCGACCACCCGGGCACCGAGCGAGAGCACGTTGGCGTCGTTGTGCGCCCGCGCCATCCGTGCCGTGTAGAGGTCGTTGCACAGCGCGGCGCGCACGCCGCTGATCTTGTTGGCGGCGAGTTGTTCGCCCTGGCCGCTACCGCCGATCACGATCCCGAGCTCGGCCTCGCCGTCGCGCACCGCCCGCCCGACTGCGGCGCAGTACTGCGGATAGTCGGTGCTCTCCGCCGAATGGGTGCCGAGATCGTCGACGGTGTGACCGGCGGAGCGCAGCAGTCCGGCGAAATGCGCCTTGAGTTCGTACCCGGCATGGTCGGCGCCGATCGCGATGCGTGACATCGCCGAGCAGCTTAGGAGCGGGCCCTGGCGGCGGCCCACCACGGTCGGCTGGGGCGAGCAGCGGGCCGCAGTTCTAGCGTCGGCGTGGTGAGCCTCGATTCGAACACACCGGTGCTGATCGGCGGTGGGCAGGTCACCCACCGAGCCGCCGGCCTCGACGACGCGCTGAGCCCGATCGAGCTGATGGCCGAGGCCGTCCGCCGAGCCGCCGACGACGCCGGGCTGCAGCGCGTCCCGGTGCCCGATGCGCTGCAGGTGGTCGACCTGCTGTCGTGGAAGTACCGCGATCCGGCCCGCTTCGTCGCCGCCGCGCTGAAGATCACGCCGCGACGTACCGGGCTGTCCACCTCCGGCGGGAACAGCCCGCAATCGATGGTCAACCGGGCTGCGGCGGCGATCCGCGACGGGGAGCTCGAACTCGCCGTGCTCACCGGGGCGGAGGCCTGGCGGACCCGGATGCGGGCACGCAAAGCCGGTGCGACGCTTCCCTGGCCGGTGGTCCCCGAATCGGTCCGACCGGACGAGGTGATCGGCAAGCCGCTCGAGATGAACCTCGCCGCCGAGCGCGCTCGGGGGATCGTGATGCCGGTGCAGATCTACCCGATCTTCGAGACCGCCCTGCGCGCCGCCGCCGGGGAGTCGCCCGAAGAGCACATCGTCCGGGTCAGCGAGCTGTGGGCCGGGTTCGCCGCGGTCGCCGCGGGCAACCCGTACGCCTGGTCGCCGTTCGAGCGGAGTGCAGAGGAGCTCCGCACGCCGTCGCCGTCGAACCGGATGATCGGCTTGCCCTACACCAAGTCGATGAACTCGAACAACGACGTCGACCAAGGGGCGGCGTTGTTGATCTGCTCTGTGGCCAAGGCCCGCGCCCTCGGCGTCGACCCCGACCGGTGGGTGTTCGTCCATGCCGGCACCGATTGCCACGAGCACACCTACGTCTCGCACCGTTGGCAGTTCGACCGCACACCGGCCGTCGAGCGGGGTGGCCGGTTGGCGCTCGAGCTCGCTGGGGTCGGGATCGACGACGTCGGCCTGGTCGACCTGTACTCGTGCTTCCCCTCTGCAGTGCAGCTCGGGGCGAGGTCGCTGGGGTTGGCGACGCACGGCGAGACCGCTCGCCCGCTGACCCTCACCGGGGGGCTCAACTTCGCCGGCGGACCGTGGAACAACTACGTGATGCACGCGATCGCGACGATGATCGGCGCCCTGCGCGCCGGCGCCGGCAGCGGCGCCGGTGATCTCGGGCTGATCTGGGCCAACGGCGGCTACGCCACCAAGCACGCCTTCGGGATCTACGGGACCACCCCGCCCGCCGACGGCTTCCGTCATGCCGAACCGCAGGACGAGATCGACGTCCTGCCGCGGCGCGAACTCGCCTCCGAGGCGGACGCCGCCGGCCCGGCGACGATCGAGGGCTACACCGTGATGTTCGACCGCGACGGGGCGCCCGAGCAGGCGATTGCCGCCTGCCTGCTCGCCGACGGCCGGCGAGCGTGGGGGACGTCGAGCGCCGCCGAGGTCGCGACCGCGATGTGCGACGGCGAATGGGTCGGGCGTGCGGTGACGCTCTTGCCGACCGGCGAGCTCCAGCCCGTCTGACCGCCCGCGCCGCGACGGATCAGATCGCGTCGCCGAGGGTCAGCGCAGCGATCTGCGGGCAACGCTCGACCACATGGTCGTCGACCGCCGGGGTGGCGATCGTCGCCGAGCCGAGCACCCGCTGGTCCCCCGCCACCGGACCCGCCGCGGCGGCGTAGGCGGCGAGCACACCGTCGATCGCCGCCGAGGTCGGCGCGGACAACGCGACGGTGACGTTCGGGTCGTTGACGTCGTGGGTGGCGATGAGCTGGGCCCAGGCGCCGAGCAGTTCGGAGGTGTCGATCCCGGGCGGGAGGGCGGCGAGCGCAGCGGCGTTGCGTTGGGCGAACCCGTCCCAGCGACCGGCAAAGGCTGCGGCCTCGCCGGCCGCAGCCGGCGGCAGCGCGGCGGTGGCGGCGGACAGGGCAGCGTCGATCGCGGGGGCGGCGATCAGCTCCAACCGGCGGGGACTGTCCGGATCGGCGGAGAACGCCTCGACCAGCCCGACGAGGTAGGTGGAGACGACCAACGCGCCGTAGTCGCGGCAGAACGCGTCGTCCTCGGCGGCCGGGGCGAGCGTCGCCGGCGGGTCGGTGATAGCCACGATCGACGCCACCGTCGGCGAGGCCTCGCTCGAGGGCGCCACGGTCGACCCCGACGTCGCGGTGGTCGTCGACGTGTCGGCGGTCGTCGGTGGTTCGGTCGGCGGCGTCGTCGTCGCCACGGCGGTGGACGCCGGACCGGTCGTCGAGGTCGCGATGGTGGTCGTCGGCACCGCCGCACCGTTGTCGTCGTCTCCCCCGCCGCCACATCCGGCGAGACCGACGACGAGCGAGCAGGCGAGCAACTTCGACCGGGTGCGACGCATCGGCGGCAGGGTATTGCGCCAGGTGCCTGCTCCGGCGGCGACGATCGAGTCGAGCGGACGCCGGGACCGGCTCCGCCTACGCTCCCCGGATGGCTGCGCACGGCACCGAGCCGAGTTCCGACACCTTCCCCCGCCAGTACGCCCGCACCCAACGGCTCACGCTCGGTGAGCCGCGCAGCGTGACGGTCTCCCCCGACGGGCGGCGGGTGGTGTTCGCCCGGTCGACCGGCGGCGACGATCCGGTGAACTCGTTGTGGGTGCTCGACGTCGCCACCGGCGAGCAACGGCTCGTCGCCGACCCGCGAGTGCTGCTCGCCGAGGGTGACGAGTCGCTCCCCCCGGCCGAGCGCGCCCGGCGCGAACGTGCCCGAGAAGGTGCCGGTGGGGTGGTCGCCTACGCCACCGACCGCCAGGTCAGTGTCGTCGCCTTTGCCCTCGGCGGCCGATTGTTCGTCGGCGGTCTCGGCGAGGGTCGTGCCCGGCCGCTGGCGGTCGACGGTCCGGTGTTCGATCCCCGCCCCGATCCGCCGGCGCAGCGCGTCGCCTACGTCTCGGGGCGATCGTTGTGCCTCGCCGAACTCGACGGGTCGAGCCGGGTGCTCGCCGCTGACGATGACCCGAACGTCTCGTGGGGCTCGGCCGAGTTCGTCGCCGCCGAGGAGATGGGCAGGATGCGCGGCTACTGGTGGTCGCCCGACGGGACGGCGATCGCCGCCGCCCGGGTCGACGTCGGGCCGGTGCAGCAGTGGTGGATCGCCGATCCGGCACACCCCGAACGCGAGCCTGCGCTGCACCGGTATCCCGCAGCCGGCACCGCCAACGCAGCGGTCGAACTGCACGTGCTCTCCCTCGCCGGAGACGCCTCGGTCCACGTCGGCTGGGACTCGGAGGCGTATCCGTATCTCGCCGCTGTCGGCTGGGGGGAGGCGGGGCTGGTCCTCACCGTGCAGTCGCGCGACCAGCGCGCCGTCGCCGTGCTGCGCGCCGATCCTCAGACCGGAGCAGTGACCGAGTTGCACGTCGAACGCGACGACCGGTGGGTCGAGCTCGTGCCTGGTTCACCGGCCCTGCTCGACGACGGCCGGCTCGTCCTCGCCGCCGAGCGCGAACGGGGCGCGGCGGCTGATCGTCGACGGAGAGGTGGTCTCGCCCCCCGAGCTCCAGATCCGATCGATCGTCGCCGCCGACCGCGACCGGGTCGTGGTCTCCGCCAACCCGCTCGACGCCCCGACCACGCTCGGTGCATGGCGATGGGACGGGACCTCGTTCGCCCCGATCGTCGACGGCGACGCGGTCCACGCGGTGCACCTCGGTGGTCCGACAACGGTCGTCCGCACGGTCAGCCTCGATCGACTCCGTCCGCTCACCCGCGTCCTCGACGGGCCGACGATCGACGGGCTGTCGCAGGAACCCTTGGTCGTCCCCGCACCTCGGCTCGGCACGTTCGGGGCGCGCCGGCTGGCGACTGCCGTGCTGCTGCCCACCGGCGCAACGCCCGGAGCCCGACTGCCCGTCCTGCTCGACCCGTACGGCGGGCCACACGCCCAGCGCGTGCTCGCCTCGGCCCCGGCCTACTTCGCCTCCCAATGGCTCGCCGACCAGGGCTTCGCAGTGGTCGTGATCGACGGCCGGGGTACCCCCGGTCGGGGCAGCGAGTGGGAACGGGCGGTACATCTCGATCTCGCCGGGGCGGTGCTCGAGGATCAGATCGACGGCCTGCACGCGGCGGCCGAAGCTCACCCGGAGCTCGATCTGAGCCGGGTCGCGATCCGTGGTTGGAGCTTCGGCGGCTACCTCGCCGCGCTCGCGGTGCTCCGCCGACCGGACGTGTTCCACGCCGCCGTCGCCGGTGCCCCGGTGACCGAGTGGCGGCTGTACGACACGCACTACACCGAGCGCTACCTCGGCGATCCGACGGTCGACAGCGAGCCGTACGAGCGGAGCTCGTTGCTCACCGAGGCGCATCGCCTGGAGCGACCGCTACAGCTGATCCACGGCCTGGCCGACGACAACGTGGTCGCCGCCCACACCCTGCGGTTCTCCGGCGAGTTGTTGGCGGCGGGCCGGGCGCACGAGGTGCTCCCGCTGTCCGGGGTGACCCACATGACCCCGCAGGAGGTCGTCGCCGAGAACCTGCTGCTGCTCCAGGTCGACTTCCTCCGCCGGGCGCTCGGCATCTCCGGCTGAGTCGACCGCGGGACGCGATCGATCACCCGGCGGTGGTGTTCGGTGCGTTCGACACCCCGGCGAACCCGACCCCGAGCAGGTCGCAGGCTCGTTCGACCCGGCCACGCATCGCCACCTGCTGATCGACCGGCGGTGCGAGCGGGTAGGTCAGCTCCTCGCTCGCGCCGACGGAGATCTGGGCGAAGATGGCGAACGGCTGGCTGGACTCCGAACGGGCGTGGGAATCGCAGCGGCCCTCGACGAAGCGGACGGCGACCTCGGCCGTCTCCTCGCCGGCGGGAAGGACGAGCACCGGTTCGCCGGGAACGTTGTCGGGGATGACGGTGAAGTTGATCGAGTTGGTGATGAAGGCGACGGTGACCTGTTCGGGTGGGGCCCCTTCATGCCGGGTGAGGCGGAGCACACCGCCGGTCGCCGGTCGCCCGTCGACGGTGATCTCGTGCAGGTCGACCCAGGCGACATCGACGACGCGGGCGACGCGCTGGCGTTCGCAGTCCTGGAGGTAGAGCTTGCGGGCGAAGTGCTTGACGTCGAACACCGGGGCGGTGCGCTCGCTGCCGTCGGCGAGCAGGATCCGGGCGACCGCCGCATCCGGGTCGGGCATGTCGTCGATCGTGCCGTCCCCGGCGCAGGTGGCGGGAGCGATCGGCAGTGGGAAGTCGAGTCGTCCACCGGCGACGAGGGTGTTCTCCCGCGGCGAGACCTCGGTGGTCATCCCCTCCCAGACGAGTTGGACGGCGACGATCGGCAACGACTCGTCGGTGCCGTTGAACAGCTTGAGCTCGAACCGGTCCTTGGCGACGTCGTTCCGGGTCTGGAACGGCATCGCCGCCAACACTCCTGGCGGCACCGTCCCGACCGGTTCGGTGTCCGAGGAGGCGTCAGGGGCGCGGGAACCACATCCGGCGATCAACCCGGTCACTGCGAGGGTGCCGCCCAGGAGAAGTCGAGCGGCTCGGCGCACCGGCCGCAGCGTAGTGGCGACGCGAACAGCCGATCGGTCCCCTTCTCGGCAGACCGGCAGGCGTGCTAGGACCTCACGCCATGCTCGAGCTGCGAACGATGTACCGGGGAGTCGCGGTCCACGCCACCGCCGACGAGGAACACCACGCAGCGCTCGAACTGCTCGTGCTGGTGATGCTCGCCGACGACCGGATCACCGTCGACGAGCAGGAGGCGATCGAGCAGATCAACGAGGAGCTCGAATGGAGCTCTCCGTCGTTCTCGTTCGCCACCGCCCTCGGTGCGGCGACCAGCCGAGTGCGGGCGGCCCGGCTCGAGCCCGACGGCGTCGCCCGGTTGCTCGAACAGATCGACGCCCGGATCGCCAGCCGTGTGCTGCGCTCGGCGCTGCTGGCGATCTGTCGTGAGGTCGCCGACGCCGATCGGCAACGTTCCGCCGAGGAGCAGCGACTGCTCGACTCGATCACGGAGCGGTTCGCCTGACCGCTGGACTCAGCCGGGACGGCGACCGATCGCGATCCGGTCGAGCCCGGCCAGATCAGGACGGATCTCGACTGCGTCGTACCCGCGCTCGATGAGCAGGCGGGACACCGCCGGGCCCTGGCGATGACCGATCTCGAGCACCAGCGATCCACCCGGTCGGAGCCAAACGAGGCCGCCGTCGATCAAGATCCGCAACGCATCGAGCCCGTCGGCACCGGCGAACAGCGCGCTCGACGGTTCCCAGTCGAGCACCTCGGCGGCGAGCTCGGCGTCGTCGACGGCGACGTATGGCGGATTGGAGACGACCACCGCCAACTCGCCGCGCAGCTCGTCGGGCAGCGCCGCATACCACGACCCGGCGGCGACGCGGACGTTGACCGCATGCCGGCCGATCCCGGCCAGGTTCGCCCGGGCGACGTCGAGGGCGTCGGTCGAGGCGTCGGTCAACCAGACCGCGACTCTCCCGATCGGCAGCTCGACGGCGAGCGAGAGACCGATCGCGCCGGAGCCGGTACCGAGGTCGGCGACGACGATCGGCCCCTCGACGGCCCGGGCCAGCTCGATCGCCACCCCGGCGACGAGCTCGGTCTCCGGGCGGGGGATCAACACCCGCCGGTCGACGAGCAGGTCGAGCCGGCGGAAGGCCCAGCCGCCGAGGACGTACTGCAGCGGTTCACCGGCGAGCCGGCGGGCGACCATCGCATCGAGCCGGGCGACCGCCCGCTCCCCCGCCGGCTGGTCGAGGGCGTCGAGCCAACCGATCCCCTCCGCGCCACTGGCCTGCTCGCACAGCCAGCGCGCCGCCTGCGCGTCGCCGCCGAGCCGTTCGCCGGTCTCGACCCACAGCGCGCGCCAGGTCACCCCGGCACCGGACGCGCTCACTCGGCGGCGGCCAGCTGGCGGGTGCGTTCGTCGTTGGCCAGCGCCTCGACCGCCTCGTCGAGGTCGCCGGCGAGGACGTCCTGCAGCCGGTAGATCGTGAACCCGATGCGGTGGTCGGTGAGCCGGTTCTCCTTGAAGTTGTAGGTCCTGATCTTCTCGCCGCGGCCCCCGCCACCGACCTGGGCCCGGCGTTCGATCGAGGCGGCGGCAGCGAGCTCGTCCTGTTGCAGCTTGAGCAGGCGGGAGCGGAGCACGAGCATCGCCTTCGCCCGGTTCTGCAGCTGGCTGCGCTCGTCCTGCATCGCGACCGTGACGCCGGTCGGCTTGTGGGTGATCCGCACCGCCGAGTCGGTCGTGTTGACCCCTTGGCCACCGGGGCCCGAGGCGCGGTAGATGTCGATCTGGAGGTCGTTCGGGTCGATCGCGAGCTCGACCTCCTCCGCCTCGGGGAGGACGAGCACCGTCGCCGAGGAGGTGTGGATCCGACCCTGGCTCTCGGTCACCGGCACCCGTTGGACGCGATGGGTGCCACCCTCGAACTTCAATCGGCTCCACGCCCCGTCGCCGTGGACGACGAAGGTCACCTGGTTGAGCCCACCGAGATCGCTGGGGTCGACCGACAGCTCGTCGACCTTCCACTCGTGTCGAGCGGCGAAGGCGCGGTACATGTCGTACAGGTCGCGGGCGAACAGGTTCGCCTCCTCGCCGCCCTCTGCGCCGCGGATCTCGACGATCACGTCCTTGCCGTCGTTCGGGTCGCGCGGCACGAGCAGCGCCCGCAGCTCCTCCTCCAGCGCCGCCAGCTGCGCCTCGGCGCCGGCGAGCTCGCCGCGCAGCAGCTCGCGTTCGCCCGGATCGTCGGTTTCGCCGAGCAGCTCGCGCGCCGCTGCCGCGTCCTCGGTCGCCGCCCGATAGCGGCGGTAACAGTCGACGACCGGACCGAGCTCCTTGTAGCGCTTGGTCTCGGCGCGCAGCCGGGCCGGGTCGCCGAACACCGCCGGATCAGCGAGGTTCGACTCGACGAGAGCGAACTCGTCGTCGAGGCCGGCGAGACGGTCGAGCACGGCAGCGAGGCTACCGACGGCTCGATCGGAGGCGGTCAGCGTGACCGATCGCGAGCGTGGTCCCTCAGACCGGACGGTCGAGGCCGACGAGTTCGGCGGGCACCGCCAACCGCTCGGCGAGCGAGCGGGTCACCGGGGCGAGGTCGCGATGGGGAACGGCGAGCACCAGCCGGGCGGAGGGATCGCCGAGCGTGGCGCGGGCGTCGGCGGCGAAGGGCACCAGGTCGAGGTCGATCCCGGTGGAACAGACGACGACGATCGGCGTGCCGTCGGCCCCGGCCCCGGCGGCGACGCACGGCACCGGGTCCTTGACGTTGACCCTGGCCACCGGCGGCGCGAACCGGACGAAGCGTTTCGGCGCCGACCAGTTCCGGGGCGGCGAGCACCCGTTCGCGCAACAGGCGCTCGACGGCGAGGCGGTTGAGTGGATGGGGATCGGCCCCCGGGCGGCGGTGGCGACGGACCTCTTCGACGATCCGGGCGAGCGGCTCGGCGGGCGGGACGTCACCGTGGATCAGCAAGAAGGCCTCTCGGTCGTGGGCGCCGACACCGACCTCCAGCCGGGCGGCGCCGGTCGCCGGATCGGTGGTCGCCCGGCAGACCTCGAGCCCGGCGACCTCGCCGACGAGCACCCCGTGATCGCGCCCGACCGTCGCCCCTGCGCCCTCGATCAGGTCGACGAACTGCTCGTGCTCGACGGGCGGCCGACCGAGGTCGGGATAGGGCTCGGCGAAGGCCTCGAGCAGGGCTCGATCCTCGACGTGCCACACCGCCGGCGAGGGAGCAGCGAACAGCGCAGCGCGCCGGGCGAGGACCCCGGTCGATTCGCCGGCGAGCAGCTGGAGTTCGGCCACGCCCTGCTGGCGGGCCCAGGCGAGGGCGGGACCGAGCGCTCGCTGAGGAGTGGCCTCGGCGAGCACCCAGGCGACCCCGGCGCGCACCATCGCCGCTCCTCCAGGCCACACACCGGGGGTGGTCGCCGCCTCCCCGAGATGGTCACGGACCAGCACGGCGAGCTTGATCGACAGCAGCCGGCTGCGGCGGGTGGTGTCGTCGGCGGGTGAAGTCGGCGGCATCCGTCCAGCCTGGCAGGCCGATCAGCCCGCCGGGCGTGTCAGCCGAACCAGCCGACGACGTCGGCGATCAGGTGGGTGTCGCCGAACGCGTTGGCGAAGTTGACCGCCCCGTCCCCCCCGAGTTTGACGATCACCAGGTTGGCGACGGTCAGCCCGGCGGTGTAGTTCAGGCTGGAAGCGGTCGGCATCCCTTCGCCGGACGGCCAGACGGTGAGGAAGCTGCCCCACGACGGTTGATCGATGGTGACGTTCATCACCACGCCGGCGGCGCCCGAGGCGGGCACCCCGGCGTGCCCGGCGATCGGCAGGGTGAGGGTGTTGTTCGTCATCTTGCCGCCGGCGCCGAGTCCGAGCCGGGTGTCGAGGATCCGGGTCGGCCCGACTGCGTGGTGCCGGCCGAGCGCGCTCGCCGAGAAGCACCCGACCACGTCGGCGAGCAGATGGGTCGAGCCGAACGCGTTGTACAGGCTGACCTTGCCCCCGGCGCCGACCTTGGCGATGACCAGGTTGGGGACCGTCTGGTCGGGGACGTAGTTGAGGCTGGAGGCGATCGGGAAGGCCTCACCGGTCGGCCAGACGGTCAGATAGCTGACCTCGGTCGGCTGGTCGACGGTGACGTTGAGGACGACCGCGTCGACGCCCTCGCCGGGCACACCGGAGTTGGCCACGCCGGTGACCTGGAGGTCGAGGGTCTGACCCGGGCCGACCTTCCCGGCCGCCGCCCCGACGCCGTTGCGGGTGTCGAGCAGCCGGTAGGGGCTGAGCGGGAGCAGGCGGTCGTTGTCGGTGTCGCGGAAGTAGCCGACGACGTCGGCGATCGCGTGGACCTCACCCGACTCGTTCCAGACGTTGACCTTGCCACCGGATCCGGGCTTGATCACGACCAGGTTGGGAACGGTCTTGCCCGGGGTCCAGTTGAGGCTGGATGCGACCGGGCGAGTGTCTCCCTTCGGCCAGATCGTCAAATAGCTGGGGGTGGTGCCGCCGGTGGCGGTGACGTTCATCGCCACCGCGGTCACGCCGCTGATGGGCACGCCGCCGAGTCCGGTGGCTTGGATCTCGACCGTCGTCCCCGCCCCGAGCGGAACCCGCCGACCCCCGACGTTGCTGCGCGTGTCGAGCACCCGGAACGGGTTGAGCGGGACGTAGTCGCCGGCCAGGTTCGGCGGCGCCGGGGACTCGGGCAGCTCCGGTCCGGGGGCGCTGGCGTAGAGGTTCACTCCGCCGAAGGGTGCGCCGAGCACCGCTGCGGCGTCGCCGCCGAGCCAGGTCGACAGGACACTCGCGTACATCTGACGGAAATCGACGCTGTGGTCGAGGTGATCCCAGCGACGCTTGTTGGCCAGCGACGGGTACGCCCCGTGCAGTCCGCCGGCGACGTTGTGGCCGAGCAGGAAGGCGACCGACGCTGCGCTGTGGTCGGTGCCGAGCGAGGCGTTGGCCCACGGCGTCCGTCCGAACTCGGAGACGACCAGCACGCTGACCCGCGACCGGTAGGCGTCGTCGAGGTTGGTGAACAGCAGCCGGAGTCCGGTGTCGAGTTCGCTCATCCGCGCCGGGTGCATCGCCGGCTGCCCGCTGTGGCTGTCGAAGTCGCCCCACCCCAGATCGACCACCCGCAGCCCGAGGTTGGCGTTGATCAACCTGGCGGCGAGCACCATCCGAGCGGCGATCTTCGATTGCGGCAGCGGTTGACCGAACAACGGGTTGACCGTCTGGGCGACGTCGAGCTGGACCCGCTCCGTCGCCGCGATCGCGTCGTGCCACGGCCCCCGGCCGGAGGGCGCGGCGGAGAACTGGCGGATCGCGTCGTACAGCCGCAGGTCCTGCGGTCGTCCTTGGGTGCCGAACCCGCCGCCGCTCTGTGGGATCCCGGTCGCCCGGCGGACGTGGCCGAGCATGTGCAGCGGCACGCTGGTCCCGATCGTCGCCGCCCGGAAGGCGTCGTCGGCGGGGAACCCGTCGAGCCAACGCCCGACCCAACCGCTGGTCGGCGCACCGCCCGACGAGCTGCCGTGCATCCAGATCCCCATCGAGGAGAAGTGGGAGAAGCTCGGGTCGGGGTAGCCGACACCTTGGACGATCGCCACCCGACCGTCGTCGTACATCTGCTTGACGAACGCCAGGTTGGGGTGCAGCCCGACCTGGCCGTTGATCGCCAGCACCTGCTCCGGCGGCACTGCCAGCCCGCCGCGGTAGCCGTAGTAGTTGGCGTCGGTGTACGGCACGAGCGTGTTCAGCCCGTCGTTGCCGCCGAACATCGTGACGACCACCAGCACCCCGTCGTGGGCACCGATCGGCGGGGCCGCCCAGGCGTCGCGCAGCTCGTTCGGGAGCAGCGAAGGGAGCAGGGCGGCGTCGGCGGCGGAGAGCACGGCACCGCCGCCGAGCCCGACCGCCATCGCCTGGAGGAACCGTCGGCGGTTGAACCCGGCCGGGTCGTTGTCGGGGGTCGAGAGCCGGGCGAGTGCCTCGCCGCGTCTCGAGATCGCGTCCGTAGCTCATCAGGCGAGGCTCATCTCCGGTGTGAGCAGCAGCAGGGTGGTCAGGTTGACCTTCTCGTCCCACCGCTCTCGGGTCGTACGTTGATTCGCCAACCAGTTGACGATCGCCGAGCGGCTGGTCGGTGAGAGCGCCAGGCCGAACGTCGCTGCGCCATGGTCGACGGCTGCGTCGGGCGTCAGACCGTCGAGGTTGGACCACCAGCCGCGTTGCTGCAGTTGCCAGGAGCACCGTCGGGCGAGCTCGGCCCGACCGGAGTAGGCGCTGGAGTTGACCCAGTAGCCGTTCGGTCGCCAGCCCGAGACATTCGGCGGATTGAACGGCTCCTGGCCCATCGCCTCGAAGTACCACTCCGGATGCATCTCGCCGACCGGCAGACCGGTGTGATGGGCGATCGCCACCGCGTACTCGATCGGCGAGCGGACCAAGCCGCGCTTGGCCGTCTCGCCGAGGAACTCAGGATGGTTGAACAGCGTCCGCAGTGCGCCGCTGACGTTCAGGTTGCTGTCGAGGAATCCTTGGGCGACCGCGTCGACGACGGCTTGCGCCGGGTTCTGATAGGCGAAGAACTCCCACAGCTTGCGTGAGATGAACTTCGCCACCACCACCCGCTTGGTCGGGTTGGTGATGATCTCGTGGATGATGTCGGGGCCGTTCCAGTTGGCCGTCCTGCCGAAGAACGTCTTGTCCCCGTCGTCGTGCCAGTCGGGACGGAAGACGTAGGTCGGGTCGTTCCAAGCCGGGGTGGTGTGCCCGGTCCAGGCCCGGGCGGCAGAGACGACGTCGTCCTCGGAGTAGTTGCCGACGCCGAGGAGGAACAGCTCCATCAGCTCGCGGGAAAAGTTCTGGTTCGGCGAGCCCTTGCGGTTCTCGGCGTTGTCGAGGTACCAGAGCATCGCCGGCTCGACCGCCATCCGCTGCGCCAAGGTGGCGAAGTCGCCGGTGGCGAACGCCCGGTAGAGGCGGTGCTGGGAGAGGATCGCCGGGACGTTGTAGACCTTCGAGAACGAACTGGTGAAGTGCCCCTGCCAGAACAGGGTCATCTTCTCGACCAGCGGCGTCGGGGTGAACGCGCAGCGGGTGATCCACCAGTGCACCAGGTCGACGTAGAGGTAGTCGCCGCGACTCTGGTCCCAGGTGAACACGCTCGCCGGCAGGTCTTCCACCGGGTTGGCGCCGGTGTCGAGCACCGCCTCGACCGCCGCCGGCCAGTCCAGTCCGCTGAGCTGGCCGACCCGACCAGGTTCGGCGACGAATCCGCTCCGCCGCAACAAGTGCGCGATGTCATCAGGGTTGCTCGGCACTCAGTCTCCTTCGTACAACTCCGCCGTTCGAAGTGCTGCCCGCGCTACTCAGCGTACCAGCGGGCGCCAGTCACCGTAACGCGAATGACATACTTCACTCGTTCGGGCGGTCAGCGCAGGACCCCCGGCCGGAGCCGGGGGTCCTGTCGACGATCTGCGCGATCGGGGTGTGGCGGGCGGTCAGCCCTTGCCCTTGCGCGAGCCGTACCGCTTGTTGAACCGCTCGACCCGGCCACCGGTGTCGACCAGCTTCTGCTTGCCGGTGAAGAACGGGTGGCACTCGTTGCACAGCTCGAGGTGCAGCTCGCCGCCCTTGGTCGAGTTGGTGGTGAAAGTGTTGCCGCAGGTGCACTTGACGAGCACTTCGACGTACTTCGGATGGATGTCGGTCTGCATGGCGGTCTCTCCAGCGAAAAGGTTCGTTGCAGTGTACCGGCGGTCCCCCGCCGACTCACCGGCGCTACATCGTCGGCTGCTTGGCGATCTCGTTGAGGAACTCGTCGTTGGTCCGGAAGGTCTTCAACCGGTCCATCAGCAGCTCCAGCCCAGGTGCGGCATTGCCTTCGGCAGCCAGACCGGAGAGCACCCGGCGGAGCTTCCAGACCATCTGCAGCTGCTTGCGGTCGAACAGCAGCTCCTCGTGGCGGGTGCTCGAGGCATCGACGTCGATCGCCGGATAGATCCGGCGCTCGGCGAGCCGGCGGTCGAGCCGCAGCTCCATGTTGCCGGTGCCCTTGAACTCCTCGAAGATCGCCTCGTCCATCCTGCTGTTGGTCTCGACCAGGGCGGTGGCGAGGATCGTCAGCGAACCGCCCTCTTCGATATTGCGCGCCGCACCGAAGAACTTCTTCGGCGGGTACAGCGCTCCGGCGTCGATCCCGCCCGACATGATCCGCCCGGTCGCCGGGGCGGCGAGGTTGTACGCACGCGCCAGGCGGGTGATCCCGTCGAGGATCACGACCACGTCCTGGCCGTCCTCGACCATCCGCTTGGCCCGTTCGATCGCCAGCTCGGCGGTGTGGGTGTGCTCGTCGCTCGGCCGGTCGAAGGTCGAGGCGATCACCTCGCCCTTCACCGTCCGGCGCATGTCGGTGACCTCTTCGGGCCGCTCGTCGATCAGCAGGACGATCAGCTTGATCTCGGGGTTGTTCCGCTCGATGGCGGTGGCGATGGTCTTCATGATCGTCGTCTTGCCGGCCTTCGGCGGGCTGACGATGATCCCTCGCTGGCCCTTGCCGATCGGCGAGACGAGGTCGATGATCCGCGCCGTCATGTTGGTGATGTCGCTCGGGCTCTCGAGCTTGAGTCGCTCATCGGGGAACAGCGGGGTGAGGTCCTCGAACCGGGGGCGACGCTTGGCCGCTTCCGGGTCCTTGCCGTTGATCGAATGGATCTCGAGCAGCGCCGGGTTCTTCTCGTTGCGACCCGCCGGGCGGACCAGCCCGACGAGGTGGTCGCCCTTGCGCAGGCCGTACTGGCGCGACTGCTTGACCGGGACGTAGGCGTCGTCACGGCTGGGGAGATAGCCGCTGACCCGGAGGAAGCCATAGCCCTCCTCGCGCAGGTCGAGGTAGCCGGAGACCTCCACCGGATCGGCGGCGTAGCTCGAGTCGTTGTCCCGTTCCGGACGCTCGCCGCGCTCGAAGCGTTCGCGCTGCGGGGGACTCTGCTGCTGGCTCGGCTGCTGGCTCGGTTGAGCCGGCTGCTGGCTCGGGACCTGGGCGGCGACCGGCTGGTCGGGACGGTCGTCCCCGTCGCGACCCCGGCCGCGGCGGCGCCGCCGCCGGCGCCGGGTGCCGTCGGCGCCCTCGCCCCCTTGGCCGTCGTCGCCGTCGTCGGCGTCGCCGCCCGGTTGGGACCGGTCGAGCGCCGGGACGTCGGTGTCGACACCGGCGGCGAGCAGGGCGAGCTCCCATTCGGCGAGCGGCTCGCCGTCCGGTCCGAGGATCACGGTCGGCGCCACCGGTGCCGATGCGCCTTGTGTCGATGCGCCTTGAGCCGGTGCATCCTGGACCGCTGCATTCTGCGGGGATGCGTCGCGTGCCGGTGCTTCGGCGGCGACCGGAGGTGCTGGCGCGGCGACCGGGCTCGACTCGGCCGCTGCCTCGCTCGGAGCGCTGTCGGTAGCGGAGGTCACCGCGTCGGGGCTTGCACCCTCGAACAACGCCGGCTGGTCTCGCCGCGACGGCCCGCCGCTCGACTCCGCCGCCGGGTCGTGACCGGTCTGTTCGAGGATCTTGCCGATCAGATCGGCCTTCTTCGCCCGCGAGACCGACTTGATCCCGAGTGCCTGGGCGATGGTGACGAGCTGCTCACGGTCCTTCGATTCGAGGACCGAGCGTTCCAGCGTCTCCGCGCTCACGGGTTACCTGCTTTCCCGACGGAAGAAGAGTGGAAAATGGGGAACTGCCCTGACGGCACGGCGTCGCGACGACAACCGGTGCACCCCACCACCAGCGAGAGTGAGCCACCCATCCCCGGTGTGCGGGCGTCGACTCGGGGGGAGTCGAACCCTGGCGCCGTGAGGTGGTGGCGCTCGGACGAGGCCCGAGCGGCGGCCACCTTATCGAGCGCCCCGACCTGGTGCAACGTAATCGGAACGCCGTCGAGTGGAGCGGGTCGCTACGCTCCTGGTCGATGGCCGCGGCGTCGCGCCCGTGCCCCGTCGGTGCGCTCACCGTGACGCCTGCCGCACCCGCCGAGGGAACCCGTCGACGTCGCAGGACGTCTCTCTCGGTGTGCTTGCGACGATGACGGTTGTCGAAATGCGGGAACGAACCGATGACAGCTTCAGCGCGGCCGTCGTCGCCCATCATCGTCGCCTGGCCGGTTTCGCCTTCCTCCTCTGCGGCAATCGGGCCGTCGCCGAGGACCTCGTCGCCGAGGCCTACGCCAGGGTCTGGCCGAAGTATCAGCAGGGCCGGGTCGACGATCTCGGCGCCTACCTCCGGCGCGCCGTCGCCAACCTCGCCGCCGGACGGCTCCGCCGGATGCGTCTCGAAAAGCGCGAGGTCGAGCGGCGGACGGTCGACTGGCGGGTCTCCACCGACCGGGACGCCCCCGGGTTCGAGGGGGGGATCGAGGAGCACGACCGGCTGTGGTCGGCGATCTGGCAACTGCCCGTCGATCAGCGGGCGGTGATCGTCCTGCGCCACGTCGAAGATCGTTCCGAGGAGGAGACCGCGGCGATCCTCGGGATCCGGCCGGGCACGGTCAAGTCGCGGCTCGCCCGCGGTCTCGAGGCGCTGCGCAGCGAGCTCGGCGACCCGATCGGCGACGGCGAGTGAGCCTCGAAGACCAGATCCACAACACCGGGGAACACTTCCTCGGCAGCTTCAGTCCCGACCCCGATCTCTCCGAGCGGATCTCGCAACGGGTCGCCGGGCGGGCTCGGCAGCGCCGTCAGCGCGCCGCTGCCGGCCTGGGTGCAGGCGTCGTGGTCGTGCTCGGCGGCCTGGTTGCGCTCAACGTGCAACGTCCAGGTGGGCCCGGCCCGGCCGCATCCGGGGCGCCGACGAGCGCGGTGGCCGAAGTGCCCGCCTTCGTCGTGTCGACCACCGCCCTCGCCAGCCCGCAGGTGCCCGCTCCTGCGACCACCCTCGAGGTCCGCGACGACGACGTCCTCCCGGCATCGACCCAGCCCCCGCCCACCGCTGCGCCGAGCGAAGCCGCCGAGTTGACGACCGTCGGCGCCCAAGCCGTCGCCTCCGACCCGGGCGGGGCGGTGCTGTACACCGCCGGCGCCGGGCCCGAGTCGACCAGCGGGCGCACCCTCGACCCGGTCACCGGCGAGGAGCGGGCGACGTTCACCCTCGGCGAGCCGACCTCCAGGCCGACGCCGAAGGTCGCCGCCGGGAGTTACGTGTACTCGCTCGTCCGCTCCGCGCCGTCGAGCGGCGCCGGGACCGAGGCCGACCTCGATCCGTGCGGCCAGTTGCCGCTCTCGGTCGACTCGGCGAGCGACGGGACCGCTGTCGCCGGAGCTGCGCTGCCACTGCGTGCCGCCCAGCTGACGATCTCCGCCTCCGGGACCCGAGCGGTGATCCTCGCCGCACCGTGCGCCTCGGCCGACGATCCGCTGTCGCTGCTCGCGTTCGATCCCCACCAGCCCCGGCAGGCACCGTCAGCGCTCGCCACGATCGCCCTCGGCGATCCGCCGGCGATCCTCGACTTCAGCGACGACGGTGACTGGTTGGCGGTCGTCGGTGCCGACGGCGCGCTGCTGTTCGACGTCGCCGCCGGCACCTCCGGCGATCTGCTCCCCGCCGGCTGCTCGATGCTCGCTGCCGACCGGACGGTCGGGCCGTTCACCCATGCCCGGGTGATCACGGTCGTCGCCGACTGCAGCGGAACGGTCAGCCTGCTGAGCGGCCAGCCGGGAGCGATCACGACCGTCGCGACCTACGACGACTTCGGCACTTCGCTCGAGCTCGTCCTCGACGACGCTGCGATCGCCGATCCCTTGGCCGGGTGGGCGGCGGTGACCGACCTCGCCAGTTCGCAGACCGCGGTGCTCGGCAACGGCGTTTCGTTCGGACCGTTCGCCACCGATGGCCGGGTGGCGTTCGCCCCCCTCGCCCGCTCCGGCAGCTGACGACCGCCGCCTTCGGCGCCGCCGAGCCGGTTCAGCGGCGGGCGACGGATTCGACGAACCGCTCGACAGCAGCGAGGTCGTTGGGCAGCGTGCTCGTCCGCTCGGGGCGGTCGAGCAGATCGGCGAGGTGACTCGGCAACGACGGGCGAACGCCCGTCGCCTGCTCCACCGCGTCGGGGAACTTCGCCGGGTGGGCGGTGGCGAGGGCGACCATCGGCGTCCCCGGGCGATGGTGCGCCCGCCCGGCGGCGAGGCCGACCGCCGAGTGCGGGTCGAGCAGCATGCCCGCCTCGGCGTACACCGAGCCGATCACGCCGAGGGTCGCAGCGTCATCGAACCGGGCTCCGCGGAACACCGGATCGAGGTGCTCGGCGCGCTGGTCAGCCTCGATCTCGAGCCGGCCGATCGCCCGGAACCGTTGCAGCTGCTCGGCGGTGATCCCGCCGTCGCGACCGTTCATCTCGAACAGCAACCGCTCGAAGTTCGACGACACCTGGATGTCCATCGACGGGCTGAGCGTCGGGGTCACCTCACGGGCGGTCATCGCTCCGGTCTCGAGGAAGCGGGTGAGGATGTCGTTCGAGTTCGAGCCGATCACCAGCCGATCGATCGGCGCGCCCATCTCGCGGGCGATCCATCCGGCGAGGACGTTGCCGAAGTTGCCGGTCGGAACGGCCACGTCGATCGGTCGGCCACCGAGCGCGTCGCTGGCGGCGACGTAGTAGACGACCTGGGCCATCACCCTCGCCCAGTTGATCGAGTTGACCGCCGACAGCCGCATCCGCTGGCGAAACGGTGCGTCGTTGAACATCGCCTTGACCAGGTCCTGGCAGTCGTCGAAGGTTCCCTCGACGGCGATCGCGTGGACATTGGGTGCGTCGACCGCGGTCATCTGCCGCCGTTGGACCTCGCTCACCCGGCCGTACGGATAGAGGATCACGATGTCCACCCGATCGCAGCGGCGAACGCCGTCGATCGCCGCCGAGCCGGTGTCGCCGCTGGTCGCCCCGACGATCATCAGCCGCTCGTCGCGAACCTCGAGCACGTGGTCGAACAGGCGGCCGACGAGCTGGAGGGCGACGTCCTTGAAGGCGAGGGTCGGGCCGTGGAACAGCTCGAGCACCCACTCCTCAGGACCGATCTGGACCAGTGGGGTCGTCGCCGGATGGCGGAACGTGGCGTACGCCTGGCGGCACATCTCGGCGAACACCTCGACGTCGATCTCGCCGTCGACGAACGGGGCCATCACCGCCGCAGCGACGGCGGCATAGTCGCCGCCGAGCGGGCGCTGCGGGAGCTTCGGCCAGTCGGCGGGGACGTACAACCCGCCGTCGGTGGCCAGCCCGGCGAGGAGCACGTCGGCGAAGCCGAGCTCGTCCGCCGAACCGCGGGTGGAGACGTACCTCACGAGCCGATCACCCGCAGCAGCCGCCCGACCTGCTTGACGACGTCGAGGTCGCGCAACTCGCGCACGGTCGCTTGGAGGCTCGCCTCCTGAGCGATGTGGGTGATGAACACCAACCGCGCGTCGTCCCCGAGACCTTCCTGTTCGGCGGACGCGGATGC
Organism: uncultured Actinomycetes bacterium; assembly: GCA_963754705.1. Lineage (GTDB taxonomy): Bacteria > Actinomycetota > Acidimicrobiia > Acidimicrobiales > Ilumatobacteraceae > JAWKHV01. The sequence goes on from CAVWGZ010000006.1 coordinate 447,409, forward strand.
TGACGCCGTGCCGGGCGAAGACGCCGGTGACGGCGTGGAGCACGCCCGGCCGGTCGGCGACGTCGAGGCTGAGCAGGTACTCGGCGCTGGTCTGGTCGATCGCCCGGATCACGGTCTTGCCGAGCTGGCCGATCGCCCCGTGGGTGCCGTGGCAGAGGTTGACCGCGGCGTCGATCACGTCGCCGAACACCGCGCTGGCAGTCGGTGATCCGCCGGCGCCCCGGCCGTAGAACATCAACGACCCGGCGGCGTCGCCTTCGACGAACACCGCGTTGTAGCTGTCGCGCACGCTCGCCAGCGGGTGCGAGGTCGGGACCATCGCCGGGTGGACGCGCACCGCGACCTCGCCGGTGTCCGGATCGCGCTCGCAGATCGCCAGCAGCTTGACGACGTAGCCGAGCCGGCGGGCGACGGCGATGTCGCCGGCGGAGACCTGCGAGATCCCCTCGTGGTAGACGTCGCCGGCGACGACCTTCGACCCGAAGGCGATCGTGGCGATGATCGCCGCCTTCGCCGCCGCGTCGAGCCCCTCGACGTCCGCCGTCGGGTCGCGCTCGGCGTACCCGAGCCGTTGGGCCTCGCCGAGGGCGGCGGCGTAGTCGGCGCCGTCCTCGCTCATCTTGGTCAGGATGTAGTTGGTCGTACCGTTGACGATCCCCAGCACGCGTCGGATCGGTTCGCCGCGCAGCGACTCGCGCAACACCCGGATCAGCGGGATCCCTCCGGCGACGGCCGCTTCGAACAACAGGTCGAGCCCGGCTGCGTCGGCGGCGGCATAGAGCTCGGCGCCGACGTTGGCGAGCAGCTCCTTGTTCGCCGTGACCACCGGCTTGCCATGGTCGAGGGCGGTGCGGATCAGCTCGCGGGCCGGCTCGATCCCGCCGATCACCTCGACGATCACATCGATCTCGGGATCGACGACGAGCGCGTGCGCATCGCGGGTCAGCACCCCGTCGGGAAGCTCCACGTCGCGTTCGCGGGCGAGGTTGCGCACCGCCACCCGGGTCACCTCGAGCCGCAGCCCGGTCCTGGCGGCGACGGTGTCGGCCTGTCGGGAGACGAGCTGGATCAGCGCTGCGCCGACGTTGCCGCAGCCGAGCACGCCGAGGCGGATCACCCGGGCGTCGGCGGACTTCGAGGAAATGTCACTCACGAGGGCGCGAGGGTAGTGAGACGCCGTGGTGCCGGCGCAGCGCGTTTGCCAGCTCGTCGAATCGGCGGCGGTCGAGGATCGCCCCCTCGCGGCGCATCCCGTCCGGGTCGAGCTGGAGGATCCGGTCGAGCTTGGCCCACGAGTCGCGCTGCTGCGGATCCCATCTGCCGGTGCCGAGGAACACGTTGTCGGGGTGGTCGTGGCCCCTGGTGGTCAGGGCGACGGCGGCGAGACGGCGACCGTGGCGACCGATCACGACCACCGGGCGGTCCTTGCCCTGGGTCGGGTCCTCCTCGTAGGGAACCCAGGCCCAGACCACCTCTCCAGGATCCGGGTCACCGTCGAGGCTCGGTTCGTAGCTGATCCGGATCCGACCGAGCTCCGTGTCCGGCGAGGCGGCGTCCGGTTCGGTCCGACGGGGCGGTCGCCGGTCGTCGCCCGGGGGGCGGGGCGGCCGCTTCGGGCGTAGCTTGTCGCCGATCGCGCCGATCGAGCGCAGCGCCTTGCTCAGCCCAGATCGCATGCGAGCAGGTCCTCGTAGGTCTCGCGGCGGACGACCAACCGGGCATCGCCCTCGCGGACGAACACGACCGGTGGGCGGAGCACCTTGTTGTAGTTCGAGCCCATCGACTGCCCGTAGGCGCCGGTGACAGCAGTGGCCAACAGATCGCCGACGCGCAGATCGGCGGGGAGCGGGGCGTCGAAGATCAGCACGTCGCCGCTCTCGCAGTGCTTGCCGACCAACCGGACCCGCTCGGTGCGCTCGGCGCGCACGGCGCGGGGCAGGAACGCCTCGTACCCACTGCCGTAGAGCACCGGACGCGGATTGTCGCTCATCCCGCCGTCGACCGCGACGTAGGTCCGGACGCCGGGGATCTGCTTGATCGTTCCGACGGTGTAGACGGTGATCGCCGCCGAGGCGACGATCGACCGCCCCGGCTCGACCGCGACCTGGGCGCTCACCCCGGCCTCTGCGCAGGCGTCGAGCAGGACCTTGCCCCACTGCGACAGTGTCGGCGCCTCTTCACCCTCGACGTAGGCGACGCCGAGACCGCCGCCGAGGGTCAGCTCCGCCAGGCCGTAGGGGTTGGCGAACTCGGCCATCACCGCCGCCGCCCTGGCGAAGCTCTCGACCGAGAAGACGTTCGAGCCGATGTGGCAGTGGAGCCCGACGAGTTCGACCGCCGGCGAGCGCAGGGCCCGTTCGACGGCGACGCGGGCGTCGCCGTTGGCGAGGTTGAAGCCGAACTTCGAGTCGTCCTGTCCGGTGGCGATGTACTCGTGGGTGTGGGCGTGGACTCCCGGGGTGATCCGCAGCTGGATCTTCGGAGCCGGCAGACCGCCGGCGTGGAGCGCCTCGATCCGATCGAGTTCGGCGAAGCTGTCGACGTTGATCTGACGGACGCCGGCGACCATCGCCATCCGCAGCTCGGTGACGCTCTTGTTGTTGCCGTGGAGCACACAGCGGTCGGCGGGGACGCCGGCGGCGATCGCCACGTGCAGCTCACCGCCGGTGGCGACATCGAGCAGCAACCCTTCCTCGACCGCGAGGCGGGCCATCGCCCGGCAGAGGAAGGCCTTGGTCGCATAGACGACCCGCTCGGCGCCGAAGGCGGCGACGGCTTCGCGAACAGCGGTTGCGCAGATGCGCTTCGTCGTAGACGAACAGCGGGGTGCCGAACTCGGCGGCGAGCGCAGCGACCGAGCACCCCCCGATCGTCAGCCCGCCGTCACCGTCGACCTCGGCGGTGTCGGGAAGCAGGTGCCAGGGCAGGGGGGACACGACCGACGAGCGTACCGATCGGCTCGTCTCCCGGGGACGGTCATCGCCGGGATGCCCTCCGAGGTCGGCCGATCGACCGTGCCGCTACATCTGTTCGGGAGCCTCGATCCCGAGCAGGCCGAGGCCCTGGGCGAGGATCCGAGCGGTGAGATCGCACAGTGCCAGCCGGGAGTCGCGGGTCACCTCGTCGGCAGCCTTGAGCACCGGGCAGGCCTCGTAGAAGCCGGTGAAGGCGGTCGCCAGCTCGAACAAGTAGGTGCACAGCTTGTGCGGGGCGTAGCTCTCGACCAGCGCGGCGACGGCTGCGTCGAAGCCGAGCAGCTGCACGGCCAGCGCTCGTTCCGCCGGCTCACGCAGCTGGGGGACGACCGTGCGAACCTCGTCGCGGTCGATCTCCGAGCGGCGGAAGATCGAACAGATCCGGGCGTGGGCGTACTGCAGGTACGGCCCGGTGTTGCCGTCGAAGGCGAGCATCCGGTCGAAGTCGAAGACGTAGTCCTTGATCCGGTCGTTGGACAGATCGGCGTACTTCACCGCCCCGATCCCGACCATCCGGGCGACATCGGCACGCGCTGCGGAGGAGAGGTCCGGATTCTTCTCGGCGACCGCTGCCGTCGCCCGGTCGATCGCCTCGCGCAGCAGCTCGGTGAGCTTGATCGTCTCGCCGCTGCGGCTGCGCAGCCGCTTGCGATCGGGACCGAGGACGATCCCGAAGTTGACGTGGACCGCCTCGCCACCGGGAGGGATCCACCCGACGATCCGGGCGATGGCGAAGACCATCTCGAAGTGCAGCGACTGGCCGGAGTCGACGACGTAGAGGACGAGGTCGGCACCGACCCGTTCGAACCGGTCGATAACGCAGGCGAGGTCGGAGGTCGCGTAGTTGAATCCGCCGCCACCCTTCTGGATGATCACCGGCAGCGGGTCGCCGTCGCGGTTGGTGAACCCAGGGGGGAAGACGACCTCTGCCCCGTCCGACACCGTCAGCAACTCGGCTGCCTTCAACCGGTCGACGACTTCGCCGAGCAGCGGGTCGTACGAACTCTCGCCGCGCAGGTCGGCGTCGGTGAGGAGCACGCCGAGGGTGGCATAGACGTCGTTGAAGTAGCGGGTCGACTCGTCGACGAGCAGCTGCCACAGTCGAAGCGTGTCCTGGTCGCCCCCCTGAAGGGCGACGACGCGCTGCCGGCTGCGCTCCTGGAAGCTCTCGTCGGCGTCGAACTTGACCCGCGCCTGGCGGTAGAAGCCGTCGAGGTCGCCGACCGAGAGTTCGGCCATCGCCCCGCTCTCGCCGAGGTCGACGATGTGCTCGATCAGCATCCCGAACGGCGTGCCCCAGTCGCCGAGGTGGTTCTCCTTGATCACTTCGTGTCCGACGAAGTCGAAGGCGCGCACCAGGCAGTCGCCGATCACCGTCGAGCGGAGGTGGCCGACGTGCATCTCCTTGGCGACGTTCGGCGCCGAGTAGTCGACGACGACCCGCTTGGTGGTCGGCGCCGGACACACCCCGAGCCGCTCGTCGACCGAGGCGGCAAGCAGCTGGGCGGCGAGGAACTCCTCGGCGAAGGTGACGTTGATGAATCCGGGCCCGGCGATCTCCGCCGTGCCGAGGCCTTCGAGGTCGAGCTCGGCGAGCACGGCGACGGCGACCTCTCGCGGTGGCTTGCCGAGCTCCTTGGCCAGTGCGAGCGCGCCGTTGACCTGCGCATCGGCGCGATCGGAGGGACGGACGACCGGATCGACGCGCCGCCCGGCGACCGCCTCGAAGGCCGGGGCGAACAGGTCGTCGAGAATCACCAGCGGGTCGGCCATAGCGATGTCCAGCGTAACGGTGCCCCGCCCTCGGGCTTTTGTCGGTTCCCGCCGTCGCCGGCCCGCACGTCCCTGCCTTCGATATGCGGTCTGGTCAGCGCGGTCCGAGGGTGAGCGCGAGCGGATGGACGAGGGTGCAGCCGGCGCGGCGCAGTTGGCGAGCGACGACGGTGATCGTCCATCGGCTGTCGACGAGGTCGTCGATCAGCAGCACCGGGCGGGTGTCGGGAAGTCCACCGACGCGGAACGCGTCGACCACGTTGCCGACCTGCGTCGCCGAGTTGCGCATCTCCGATTGCGGACGCTTCGCGCCCTCACGGGTGACCACCGGGTGGAACGGCAGCCCGGCACGCTGGGCGAAGGCCTCGGCCAGCGCGCCGACGGGGTCGCCGGCGCGCTCCGCGGGGACGTGGCAGACCCAGGACGGCGGCGGCGTCGGGTTCCACCGCTGGTACGCGGCGACGAGCTCGGTGATCAGTTCCTCGCCGTAGCCGGCCGGGTCGTCGAACTGTTTGCGCAGGAGGCGGCCGAACTCGTCGTCGGTCGTCCGCCCGAGCGCACGGCCCGGTTCGATCAGCTCGCCGGCGGCGATCTTGCCGCGCACGTCGCGCCGCCCGCTCGGCCACTGGCGGCGGGGTTCGATGACCACTGGGCGAGTGCGCAGGTGTCGGCGCGCCGCAGCACGCAGCTCGGCGTCGACCGGTCCGGCGAAGACCGCCTCGGCACAGCGGTCGCAGATCCCGCACGGGGCGACGGTCGGGTCATCGAGGCTGCGGCGGAGGAAGGCCATCCGGCAGTCGGCCGTCGCGGCATAGCGGATCATCTCGTCCTGCTCCGCCCGGCGGGCGGCGAGGACGGCGTCGACCCGTTCGTGCGGATAGGTCCATGGAGCGGCGGTCCGTTCCCAGCCGGAGCGTCCGGCGCGACGGATCGCACCGTCGACCTCGAGCTGTTTGAGCAGCGCGTTGAGCCGACCGCGCAGACACCGGAGGTGATCTCGAGGTCGCCGAGCGTCGGTGCGTCGCCGGCGCGTTCGAGCGCAGCGAGAACCCGCTCGACGACCTGCGGATCGGGGAACGAGGCGTCGAGGAAGTAGTCCTGGATCCGCTGGTCCTCGTTGCCGCGCAGGAGCACCCCGACGGAGGCATCGAGCGCTCGCCCGGCGCGGCCGACCTGCTGGTAGTAGGCGATCGCCGAGCCCGGGGCTTGGAAGTGGACGACGAAACCGAGGTCCGGTTTGTCGAACCCCATCCCCAACGCACTGGTCGAGACCAATGCCTTGACGTCGTTGGCGAGCAGACGTTCCTCGGCCGAGATCCGCCAACCGGTCTCGTCCTCGCCGCTGTAGGCGAGCACGTCGAGGCCGTGGGCGTTGAGGAACTCGGCGACGGTGCGCGTGTCGGCGATCGTCAGGCAGTAGACGATCCCGCTGCCGGGCAGGGAGGGGAGGTGCTCGACCAGCCAGGCGAGGCGTTCGGCCTGGGACGGGAGATCGAGCACGTGCAGCGCCAGGCCGTCGCGCTCGAGCGTGCCGCGCTGGACGACGAGTTGCGCGCCGAGCTGGGAGCGGACGTCGTCGATCACCCGGTCGTTGGCGGTGGCGGTGCAACCGAGCACGGGAACGTCAGGCGGGAGCGAGTCGACCACGTCGCGCAGCCGGCGGTAGTCGGGGCGGAAGTCGTGACCCCAATCGGAGATGCAATGGACCTCGTCGATCACCAGCAGGCCCGGCCGGCGGAGCAGCAGCGGCATCCACTGGGCGACGAAGCCGGCGTTGGCGAACCGTTCGGGAGAGACGAGCAGGACGTCGATCTCGTCGCGGTCGAGCTCCGCGAGCAGCTCGGCGTGGGCGTCGGCGTTGGTCGAGTTGATCGAGCGGGCGATGATCCCCAGCCGTTCGGCGGCCTGCAGCTGATTGCGCATCAGGGCGAGCAGCGGCGAGACGATCACCGCCGGACCGAAGCCGCGGTCGCGCAGCAGGCGGGTGGCGAGGAAGTAGACGGCGCTCTTGCCCCAGCCGGTGCGCTGGACGAGGACGACCCGGTGGCGGTGGTCGACGAGTGCCTCGATCGCCTCGCGCTGCCCCGGGCGGAAGTGGGCGTCGGAACGGCCGGTCAGCTCGCGCAGCTGCTCGTCGAGCGTGGTCGTGATCGGGTGGTCGGTGATCCGTTCAGGGTACGAGCCACGTCCCCGCAGCAGCGCTCGCGGCGGAGCGATCGGGAGCTACCCGCTCAGACCAGCCGGGGCGTCTGGGCGCTGTGGCCGCCGTCGACGGTGAGATCGGTGCCGGTGATCCAGCAGGCGTCGTCACTGGCGAGGAACACTGCGGCGGAGGCGATGTCGGTCGGCTCGCCGATCCGTCCGAGCGGGATCCCGCCGGCGAGGTCGGCCTCGCGGCTGTCGACGACGCGGGCGATCATCGGGGTGCGGATCACGCCGGGGAGGATCGCGTTGACCCGGATGCCGAGCGGACCGAGGTCGAGGGCAGCGGCTTTGGTCAGGCCGCGCAGGGCGAACTTCGAGGCGGTGTAGGCGGCGGTGCCGGGCTGGGCAGCGAGCCCGTTGAGCGAGGCGACGTTGATGATCGAACCGCCGCCGGTCATCTGCGGCACGACCGCCTGGATGCCGAGGTAGGGACCGATCAGGTTGACGTCGACGACGCGACGGAAGTCGGCCTCCGGCATCGTCTGGACAGGGGCGCTGGCGTGAACCCCGGCGTTGTTGACGAGGACGTCGACCCGCCCGTGGGCGGCGACGACGCCGGCGACGAGCTCGGCCCAGCCGGCTGCGTCGGCGACGTCGAGGCGGACGACGCCGTCGGCCTCGAGCACGTCGGTGGCGATGACGATCGCTCCTTCGGCAGCGAACCGTTCGGCCTCGGCGGCACCCTGGCCGCGAGCAGCTCCGGTGATGATCGCCACCTTGCCGTTGAGGCGCCCGTTGCTCGGCTGCGCATTCATCGCTGTCCCCCTTGGCCCGGCCTGCGTCGTGCGGGCCCGCGGACGGTAGTCTCGACGCGCCCGCCCTCGTAGCTCAGGGGATAGAGCGTCGGCCTCCGGAGCCGGATGCGTAGGTTCGAATCCTACCGAGGGCGCCAGTTGACGTCGGCCCTGACCTGTGCGTTCGCCAGGTCAGCGGCTCGACGGCGGGAGATGATCGCCACGACGGCGTCGAGACGCGGGTCCGGAAGGACGCCATCCGGAGCGTCGCGCCGCCGTCCTGCTCGTGCTCTAGGCACGTGATGCGACGATGGCTGTCGGATTCGGTGCCCAGAGCACGTCGGGCGCCGCTCGGGCGCAGGCGCAAGCCGATCGACCCACCGCGACTCGCCAGGCTCCGTGTCGAGACTGGCTGCAAGTTGCCCGACTGTTGCGTGCCGGCCGTCGCTGCCGTCAGCCCAGCTCCCCGTCGTCACGTTCGACGAACGCCTCTCTCGCCGCATCCAGCGCACGTAGCGCTGCGCCCGAATCCAGCTCAGCTCGCAGGGTCGTACCCGAACGCGCGCACCTCCTGGGCGCATCGGCAGGCGGCAGCAAGCTTCGCTGCCCATTCGAGTGCCGACTCCCGGGAGGGAAGCTCGAGCACGGCGTAGCCGCCCTCGATCTCCTTCGTCTGCGGGTACGTGCCCTCGGTCACGGTTCCATCGCCGTCGACCATCACGGGTGGAACGCTCTCGTCGATGCCGCCACCGAATACCCAGACGCCTGCATCCTTTGCCTCCTGCACGACAGCGTGCGAGGCGTCGGAGACTGCCTGCAGACCCTCGTCGGGAACGACCATCGCGCCACTCGGGAAAGAGATCAGGTACTTCGTCATCTGACGAGTCTGTATCGCCGGTGGCGTCGGACCGATCGCATGACAGAAGGGATTCTGCGGCGGGGCGGTCCGATGGTCGGCGGTCAGTCCTGCTCGGATGGCGCCAGTGGGTGCCCGCAGGCGCAGGTGTAGGTGCTGCCGTGAGGGCACGGCTTGTTGATCTGGAGCTCGCAGTCGCAGTCGGGGTTGGCGCACGTCAAGCGAGTACCGGGGGTGTTCTGGGTGTCGGACATCGTCCCTCCATTGCTGTTGTCGTTGGTTCGTAGGTGGGTCGTGCGCTGCCCGGGAGAGGCCGGCGCAGCTCGGCGTCAACCGCTGGGGGTCGGCTCGCTGTCCCCGCTGGGAGGCGCGATCCCCGGCGTCGAGGAGTCGTTGACGTCGACGCTGTTGTCGACCGGGTTCGGACTGGCGATCGAGGTGCTCGGACCGCCTCCGCCGCCGTCGTCGCTACTGCTGCACCCGGCGAGGGTCAGCCCGCCGATCACGATCACACTCGCCAGGATCCGCATCATCACTCCGTCTGTCGTCCGAGACCGGTCTGTTCCCGCCAGTGCCCGTCCTCAACCCGGATGCGCATCAGGGAGCTCGCGACGCACCGCTCGGCGCATGGGCGTCGAGCCACTCGCTGAGCGCTGCGGCGGGGAGCGCACCGGTCTGGCGGGCCGTCAGCTCGGCGTCGTCGAACAGCAGCAGGGTGGGGATTCCCTGCACCTGGTAGCGGGCGGCGACATCCGGGCAGTCGTCGACGTTGACCTTGACCACTTTCAGCTGCCCGGCCCGCCGGCGGGCGAGGTCCTCGAGGATCGGGGTGACCATCCTGCATGGTCCGCACCACGGCGCCCACAGGTCGACCAGCACCGGCACGGTCGAGGAGATCGCGGCGTCGAAGGTGGTGTCGGTGGCCTCGACGATCCACGGCAACGCCGCCTTGCACGCCCCGCAAGTGGGCTTCCCGGTCGAGGCGGAGGGCACCCGGTTCTTCGTCGCGCACGCCGGGCAGGCGACGACCTCGGTCATCGCCCGTTCCCCAGCGCGTCGAGCGCGCCCTGGATCCCTTGGGCGGCTTCCTCGGCGATCGGACCGAGCGCCGGGTTGCCGGTGACCTCGGCGATGATCGTCGGGTCGAGGGCTTCGACGATCGTGCGGCCGCCGTCGGTGCGCACGACGACGTTGCACGGCAGCAGCGCGGCGACCGAGGGGTCGATCTCCAGCGCACGGTGAGCCAACTGGGGATTGCAGGCGCCGAGGATGACCTGGGGATCGACGTCGACGCCGAGCTTGTCCTGCAACGTCTGGCGGACGTCGATCTCGGTGAGCACTCCGAAGCCCTGTTCCCCGAGCGCGCCCTTCACCGCGGTGACGGCCTCGTCATAGGTCGTCTCGAGCTCGATCCGGCGGGTGAAGTCCATCGTGCGTCTCCTGTCGCTGGACGGCCGGCGGCGCCGGCGTCTCGATCGTGCTGATGTCGGTCGGTCGCTGACGGCAGCGACGGACCAACAGCCCAGTACCCCGTTCGTCGAGAACGAACCGCAGGTGCGCCAGGGGGTTTACGCTCGCGCCCATGGCACAGATCGAGGTAGGCACGGGAATTTCGTTCTCCTGCACATCGGATGCCGATTGCAAGGCGAAGTGCGAGGACAAGGGCGGGCGATGGAAGTCCGACTCGTCGGGCGCCACGCACGGGACCTGCACCATTCGTCCGTCCGGTCGGCTCCGACGTCTGCTCAGTCCGAAGGGTCTGCTCGCCGTGCTCGCCGCTGCGGGCGTGGGCTTCTTCGCCGGTAAGTCGGGTTCATAGCCACCCTGGACCTCCCGGATCGGCAAGCCAGCGGGCGACGAGAGACGCGACCTCGGCCGGGCCCTGCGCGATCGGGGTCGAGCCGATCACGTCGCCGAGCCCACTGCGAGCTCGTCCGCCGAGCGTCGTTCGGCGGCCAGCCGCGTGCTGGCGTCGTCCCAGGAGATGGCGGCGGTGTCGTTGCTGTTCCAGGTGACGAACGCCGAAAACTGCAGCGCAGGCCCGAACCGGCGCATCACCTCGCGATGGACCGGGTGGCCGACGAACGCCGCGATGTCGGCATCGGAGCGCCAGTGGGACAGCGTCCAGAACGTGCGGCGCAGCGGCGCTGCACGCAACGACATCTCGATCGCGCCCGGCGACTCGGCGAACGCCGCCCGCAGGCGGAGTGCCGCTCGCATGAACGCGGGCACGTCGCGATACCGACGGAGGCTGAGCACGGAGGCTTGGACGGTGGTCGACGTGCCGGTTCGCCCGAGGTCCGATCCGCGAGTGGACGGGACCGGCGGGATGATCCCGAACCGTTGGTGGTGAGCGATCTCCGTCGACCCCGACTCGGCTTCGCCGACGTCCCTCGTCCGCGTGCTCCACCACGCCCATCCGACGAAGATCGCTTGGAGCGGTAGCCGGATCCAGCGGTAGATGCCCCCGGGCAGACCGTCGACCTCGACGTCGGCCACGGCGACGTAGACGTTGGCCGGAAAGACCCCGACGAGGAAGGCGGCGGCGATCAGGCCGACCCTCCGGACCGACGAACGGGCAACGATCAGGGCCAGCCCGAGCACGATCTCGATCACGCCGGAGACAACGACGATCGCCGCCGCCGCAGGGACGAAGTCGGGGAGGTGCTGCTGGAACGGCGTCGCATCGACCAGGTGGCTGATGCCGGCGGCGATCAAGGCGATACCGAGGCCCTGCCTGGCCGACCGGCGGAGCGGAACGTCACCGGCCCGGAGCCGGGCGACACCGGCGGCGGCGAGGGTGGCGAGCAGGAGGATGAGGAGGAACAACATGGCGGACTCCTATATGGATAGTGGCACTCACCATTATGGATAGTGTTACTATCCAAGTCAAGGGAGGTGTTCGATGGCACGAACCGGCGAGGGTCGATCGACGATGCGGATGTCCGAGCTCAGCCGCCGGACCGGAGTTCCGGTGGCGACGATCAAGTACTACGTGCGCGAAGGCCTGCTCCCGGCGGGGGAATCGACGGCGATCAACCAGGCGCTGTACGACGATGGCCATCAGTCGAGGCTCGAGCTGATCAGGGAGTTGCGCGAGGCGGCCGACCTGCCGATCGCCGCGATCGGACGGGTGTTGGCAGTGATGGACGGCTATCGCCCGGGGGATCGACCCGATCACCTCAGCGCTGCGGTGCGCGCCCTGACCCCTGCAACCGAGATCCCCGCCGCCGAGCACGAGGCGTTCGAGGCAGCCGCCAGCGACGTCTCGGCAGTGCTCGGCGAACTCGGCTGGAACGTCGACGTCGACTCTCCCGGACGCGACGACCTGGCCCGCGCCCTGGTCGCCGTCCGCCGCTACCTCCCCGGCGTCGCCGACGATCACCGGGTACTGCGCCCCTACGCGGTGGCAGTCCGGCGGCTCGCCGAGATCGAGATCCCGGAACGGTTCGATCCCGCAGCAGATCCCGCAGCCGCGCTGCGCTTCAGCGTGCTCGGGACGGCGCTGTTCGAGCCGATCCTGCTCGCCCTGCGCAAGCTCGCCCACGTCGACCGCATCCGAGGACTGCCGGCATCGATGGGTTGGGCGCAGCGACCGAAATCCGAGTCGGACCCGTCCGGCGTCACCCCTTGAGCAGGAACCCACCGAGGTCGCCGGCAACGTCCGACGGATCGTCATTCAGGCTCGCGGCAGATGTGTCGTCGAGCCACAGCGCCGTCGACGCGCTGCACGATCCGTCGAGCGGCGCTCGCACGATCCTCGGAAAGCCGCAATTCAATATAAGGATCTCATCAGTAGACAAGCTTGATCCACAAGGAACTCGCCGATCTCGCGCCGCTTACTCGTTGAGTGACGGGACCGACGACCGATCAGCATCCGGTGCTCAGCGATGTCGACGTCGGTTCGTCAGACGAGGGTCGCCGATGAGAGTCGGCGCGACGCACGCCTCCTACGGCGTCGCAGTGGACCACGCCGACAGCCGGGCGACGTCCGCAGCCGCTCGCGCCAGCCGGAGCAGGTCCGCCGCTCGGGTGTCGGCGGCGGCGTCGCAGTTGCGCGAGCTGGACGCAGTCGTCGCCAAGGCGCTGCGCTCGTGCGACGAGCTCGGAAGCGGCCGCCGCCGCCCGCTGAGGGTCATCGGTCGAGCCATCGCCCTCGCCCCGGGCACCCCCTTCGTCCCCGGCACCCCGTTCATCCCCGGCACCCCCTTCGTCCCCGGCACCCCGTTCATCCCCGGCACCCCGTTCATCCCCGGCACCCCCTTCATCCCCGGCACCCCGTTCATCCCCGGCACCCCCTTCATCCCCGGCACCGTGGCTCGTTCGTCGTCAGCTGCGCAGATCAACACCGCGCCGACGTCGTACAGCAGCGCCGCTCCCGCCTGGCGGGGGCTGAAGGTCAACGGCGACGCCCTCCCGGCGGGACCGGCGTCGGCCAACCCGGTGACGATCAGCGGGCGCTACACCGGGCTGATCAACGACACCTGGACGTTCGAGGCGTACGACGCCGGGCTGTTGGGAACGGTCGACTACAAGATCAAGGTGAAGAACGGGGCCGGCACCGAGATCGGGAACTTCACGATGCCCAAACTGGCCAACGGCGTCGGCACCTTCTCTGTCAAGGACGGGCTCAGCGTCACCTTCGGCGGCGGCTACATCGCCAAGGACGACACGTTCACCTTGGGTCTGTCGGTGAGCACCCCGACATCGTTCAAGGCGGACAAGCCGTTCAACGGCACCCGGTTGGATCGCCCGTTCTTCGATCCGGGGCTGACCGTCGTCAACGGGTCGTTCCAGGTCAACGGTCAGACGATCAGCGTCGCCGCCGGCGACACGCTCAACGCCGTGCTCGCTCGGATCAACGCCTCCGCCGCGGGGGTGCTCGCCGAGTACAACGCAGTCACCGACCGGGTCGATCTCCGGACGACAGCCATCGGCGCCGCCCAGAAGATCGATCTGACCAACGACACCAGCGGTCTGCTCGACGCACTCAAACTCGCTTGGCGCGTCGCCGGGACTGCGGGCACGGTGGCGACGAGCAGGTCGAGCGCACAGATCAACATCGCCACGACCTCCTACAGCACCGCCGCCCCCGCCTGGCGGGGACGCAAGGTCAACGGTGATCTGCTCCCGGCAACGCCGGCCTCGGTCAACCCGATCACGATCTCGGGGACCTACACCGGACTGATCGACGACACCTGGACCTTCGAGGCATATGCGGCCGGCACGCTCGGCTCTAACGACATCAAGGTCAAGGTGAAGAACGGCGCCGGCACTGAGATCGGCGACTTCGTGATGCCGAAGGAAAACGCGACGGCGACCGGCACCTTCTACATCAAGGACGGGCTGAGCATCACCTTCGGCGGCGGCCACGTCACCAAGGACGACACGTTCACCTTGGGCGTCTCGGTCACCACGCCGACGTCGTTCAAAGCGGACAAGCCGTTCAACGGCACCCGACTCGATCGGCCGTGGTTCGATCCCGGCGTGAGCGTGACCAACGGGTCGTTCGAGATCAACGGCCAGACGGTCACTGTCGCCGCCGGCGACACGCTCAACGCCGTGCTCGCCCGGATCAATGCGTCTGCCGCAGGGGTGACCGCCGTGTACAACGCAACCACCGACCGGGTCGAGCTGCAGACGACGGCCAACGGTGCCGACAAGCGAATCGATTTCACCAACGACACCAGCGGACTGCTCGCCGCACTGAAGATCTCGACCGTCGACACCGGCACCGACGACACCCCAGCCACCCCCGACACCCCGGCGACCCCCGATACTCCGGCGACCCCGGACACTCCAGCCACCCCCGACACCCCGGAAACTCCTGACATCCCGGAAACTCCCGACATCCCGGCCACCCCCGACATCCCGGCAACGTCAGCCGAATACGACCGGATGCTCGCCGACATCGCCGCGTTCGCCGGGATCAGCAGCGGAACGATCACGATCAACGGCGTCGCCGTCACGATCGACATCGACAACGACACGATCAGCGACGTCATCGCTCGCATCACCGCACTGACCGCGGTCACCGCCGACTTCAGCCCCGCCTCCCGGATCCTGGTGTTGCGGCCCGACAACCCCGCCGGATCCTTCAGTGTCTCCGATACCAGCGGCTTCCTCGCCGCGCTGGGCATCCGCAGCGGCATGTTCTCACCGTCGCGACACGCGGCGGGCTGACCGTGCCGGCGACACGGGTGATCGCCGCAGCGATCGACGAGATCAACCGGACGTTCGCCGGGGTGCTGGCCGAGGACGACGGCTACACCTCCGCCTCGCTCGCCGCATTCCGCGACGGCTACCGCTCGCTCGCCGGGAGCTTCGCCTCGAAGGGATTCTCCACCCCGCTCACCCGGCTCAGCCTGGCAGCCGGCGACGACAATTTTCCCACCGCCGACTCCGACGTCGTTGCGATCCAACGCCAGATCTTCAACGACGCCAACGGAGCGACCACCCTTCTCGCCGGCCGGCGGACCTCGTCGACCGACGGGCTGCTCGACAAGCTGCGGGCGATGATCGCCGCCACCGCCGACCAGCTCGAGGCCGAGAGCGACGGGTTGTGGGCGAGAGGATGAGGCGAGCTCTCCGCCTGAGCCGCCCGTAGCCCGCAGTCCGTGCTCTCGCGGCCTGCAAAGAACCCACGATCGTTGCGGTGTCGCCCAGCGCGTACGATCCCGCGGTGCATTTCGAGTTCTCAGGGGCGAAACAGCTACGGCGGCTGCTCGACGCGGTGATGGTCGTCGGGGCGGAGTTGAGCCTGCCCGTCGTCCTCCGGCGGATCACCGAAGCTGCCACCGAGCTCGTCGACGCCCGCTTCGGCGCGCTCGGGGTGCTCGACGATCAACGTGTCGGGCTGTCCGAGTTCGTCACCGTCGGGATCGACGATGAATGGCGACAGCAGATCGGGCAACTGCCGAAAGGTCACGGCATTCTCGGTCTGTTGATCAAGGAACCGAAGCCGTTGCGTCTGCCGGATCTCACCGAGCATCCCGACAGCTACGGCTTCCCCCCGCACCATCCGCCGATGACGTCATTCCTCGGCGTCCCGATCGTGCTCCGCGAGCACATCTTCGGCAACCTCTACCTCACCGACAAGGCCGACGGCGACGTCTTCAGCGACGTCGACGAGGAGCTCGCCGTCGGCCTCGCCGCCGCCGCCGCGCTGGCGATCGAGAACGCCCGCCTGCATGCTCGGCTGCAGAGCATCACCTTGCTCCAGGAGCGCGAGCGGATCGCCCGCGACCTCCATGACGACGTGATCCAGCGGGTCTTCGCCACCGGCATGTCGCTCCAGGCCGCCGCCCAGCTGAGCACGCAACCGTTGGTCGTCGACCGTCTGAACAACGCCGTCGACGACCTCGACAACACGATCCAACGCGTCCGATCGACGATCTTCGAGCTCAACGACTCGCCGGGCCCCACCAGGAATCTGCGCGGCGAGATCGTCGCCCTCTGCGACGAGGCCGCCGGCTCACTCGGCTTCGAGCCGAGCTGCCACATCGACGGCCCGGTCAACAGCACGCTGTCGGACAGCGTCGCCACCCACCTCGTGCTCACGATCCGCGAGGCGCTGTCCAACATCGCCCGACATGCAGCGGCCAGCTCGGCGACGGTGACGGTCAAGGTCGGCGCCGACGGGGTCGTGCTGACCGTCATCGACACCGGTGTCGGCATCGCCGACGACCATCGTCCCGGTGGCGGATTGGCCAACATGGCGACACGGGCGGAGATGCTCGGCGGTGAGATGGTGATCGAGTCACGGTCGGAAGGCGGCACGAAGCTCGTCTGGAAGGCCCCCCTCGGAGACGACTGACGAAGGTCGGAAGCCTCTAGCGAACTCGTGCCGGAAGGCCGACGATCGAACCATGAAGATCGTCGTCGGCCATGACGGAAGTGCGAGTTCGAGCGCTGCCGTTCGCTGGGCAGCGAACGAAGCGTCACGCTGCGGTGCGCCGCTGCGGATCGTCGAGTGCGTCTCGATCCCCGCCCCGGCCGCGAGCGCAGCTGGGTGGATCGCCACCGACGCCCTACCGGTGCTGCGCGATCTGAGCGAACAGCGGCTCGGCGAGCTCGGCGACTCGATCGCCGCCGCGTACCCGCACCTCGAGATCATCACCGAGGTCTGTCTCGCCCCGGCCGCCAGCGCCCTGTGCGAGGATCTCGAACCCGACGACCTGGTCGTCGTCGGCGCGAGCAGACGCCACGGAGCGGCCGCATTCTGGCTCGGGAACACTCCGCGCCGGTTGACCCGGATCAGCCCTTGCCCGGTCGTTGTCGTTCCGCAGAGCATCAGCGATCCGCCGCTGAGGGTCGTCGTCGGCGTCGGCGAGACGCCGGACTCGGAAACGGCGCTGCGATGGGCGGCGGGCGAAGCCACCCGCCACGGCGTGTCGTTGCATCTGATCCACGCCTGGATCGATCCGTTCATGCCCGACAACCTGTCGTCGATCCAGGCGACCGAGGTCGCTCGGATCGAAGCACGCTGCGAACTCGACCGGGCGCTGTCCGTCGCTCGCGAGGTCGCCGGACCGGACGTGACCGGCGAGCTGATCGAAGGGCAGCCGAGCGAGGCGCTGCAGTCCGCGCTGAACGACGGCGACCTGCTCGTCCTCGCCGGTCACGGCCGCAATGCACTGGCCGCAGCGGTGATCGGCTCCGTCGTCAACGACGTGCTCGACCACGTTTCGGTCCCGGTCGCCGTGATCCGCGCCGACGACGCGCTGGGCCACGACCAGGTCGGGACACGGCCGTGAACGCGCCGTTGACCTCGATCGAGTTGCCGGCCTGGGAGTCGTACCAACTGCTCGGTGCCTCCCGTTTCGGTCGACTCTGCGTCATCGACCACGGCGTGCCGATCGCCCTGCCGATCAACTACCTCGTCGAGGAGAATCCCGACGGCCGCAAGGCGGTCGCCGTCGTCCGGCCGCAGTCGGTGCTCGCCCGCTACAGCGGACCGGCATCGTTGGAGGTCGACGAGATCGACGCCGGCAACGCCGGTGCCTGGAGCGTGATCGCCGTCGGCGAACTGGCATCGCCGCCGGCTCGCAGCGGACTCCCCTCCACCTCGCCGCGGGTGCCGATCGATCGACGGCATGTGATCGAGTTGACGATCTCGTCGATCTCCGGCCGGCGGTTCACCCCCCAACCCGGGGCCGACGCAGCGCTGGTCGTCCCCTGGCAGCTGAGCTACGGCTGACGGCCACCCGCTGGGCGGGGCCGACCGTACCAATCGGAGCGATACCGTCGCGAAGGTGAGGCCTGGCCGATGAGCGTCGATCGTTCCGGCGCCGGCGATGTCGAGATCGTCGCCTCCCGACGGACGGTGGTCACCGCCCTGCCGCTCAAGGCCGCACCTCGCGAGCGGCTCGCCGAGCTGCTCGACGCCCGGGTCCTCGACGTTCGAGACGTGGTGGATCGAGTCGATCTCGTCCTCACGCCGGTGTGCAGTCCGCAGACGATCGCCAAACTCAAGCGGCGCTACGAGGGTGCCCGGCTGGTCGTCGTCGAACTGTCCGACTGGGAGTTCGACATCGACCTGCCCGGTCCGGCGAAGCGGATCCTGCGCAGCGGCGCCGACGCCTATCTGCTCGCCGACAGCATCGACGAGCTCGCCGGCAAGCTGCTTCGTCGGCCGGAGGGTCGATCGACCGCCGGAGACGCCGAGATGCGTCAGCTCCCCTCGCCGACGGTCGACGAGCTGATCGACGCCTTCCTGCGCGAGTCGGTCGAGTACTCGACCCGCCATCGGGCGCACGGGCAGGATCGCCCCCGGACCTGAGTGCACCACGGCCCTCCGCCGGGTGACGAGGTCGTCGCTGCGCTCCGTTAGACAGTGCCCCGTCCACGACATCCGGGGGGATCGATGAGCGACCAAGCGGCGACGATGCGGGCGTGGCGGGTGCACGAGTACGGCCGGCCGCTCGACGTGCTCCAGCTCGAACAGGTGCCGATCCCGACGGTGGGTCCGGGCGAGATCCTGGTCAAGGTGCAGGCGATCCCGCTCAACCTCAACGACCTGGAGCGGATCACCGGTGGGAACATGATGGCTCGCCCGGAGTTCCCCTACTCCCCCGGGATGGAGGTCTTCGGTGTCGTCGACGCCGCCGGAGAAGGGGCCGAGCACCTCCTCGGCGAGCTCGTGGCGGCGACCACCAAGCAGGCCCACGGCGGCTTCGCCGAGTACGCCGTGTGCGGGACCGCAGCCGCGTTCTCCGTCCCCGCCGACCTGCCGATGCCCGGTGCCGCCGCGCTGTACTTCCCGTTCCACCTCGCCTGGCTCGGGTTGTTCGACCGGGGCGAGCTGGCAGCGGGTGAGACCGTGCTGATCCACGCCGCTGCCGGCGGCTCGGGCTCCGCCGCGATCCAGCTCGCCAAGCACGTCGGGGCGCGAGTGATCGCCTCCGTCGGCGACGATGCCAAGGGCGACCTCTGCCGCTCGCTCGGGGCCGACGTCGTCGTCAACTACCGCACGGAGGACTTCGCCGAGGTCTGCCTGCGCGAGACCGGCGGCGAAGGCGTCGACCTCGTCTTCGACAACGTCGGTGAAGCGGTGCTCGAGGCGTCGCTGAAGAGCCTCCGCTACAACGGACGGCTGGTGATGATGGGCTTCGCCTCGAACAAGGTCGTCGCCGACGAACCGTTCTACGTCCCGCGGAGGTTGGCGCTGAGCAACATCAAGCTCTGCGGCGTGATGCTCAACTACGCCGACGACGCGATGCGCGGCATGCTCAAGTCGGCGATGGGCTGGAACGTCGCCTCTTCGGCGCTGGGCAAGCGGATCATGGACGACATCGTCGAACTCGTCCGCGCCGGCAAGATCGCGCCCGTGCTCGGTCTGGTCGTCGATTTCGAGCAACTGCCGACGGCGATCACCGCGATGGCCAACCGGGAGACGAGCGGCAGGGTCGTGGTCACCGTCTGACGGCCACATCGATGGCGGTCCGCTGTCGACGGAGGCACACGCGACGAGGTTTCGTCCGACCCGACGGCCGTCCGGCGTCACCGGTACGTTCGGCGCGGGGACACGACGCTGCTGGGAGCTGCCATGTCGATCAACGTCGGGACGCCGCGACGCAGGGATCCGTCGACCGAGACGGTGCACCGCTACACCTGCCCGCTGTGTGAATGCATGTGCGGGCTCGACGTCCACGTCGACGCCGAGCAGAAGGTCTCGTTGATCCGTGGGGCGAAGGACGACGTCTGGTCGAAGGGGTATTCCTGCCCGAAGGGCTCCGCACTCGGCCATCTCCATCACGACCCCGACCGGTTGCGGACACCGATGATCCGTGACGGCGAGACCTGGCGGGAGGCCGGCTGGGACGAGGCCTTCGCCCGCTGCGAGGAGCTGATCCATCCGCTGCTCGAACGCGACGGGATCGCTGCCTTCACCGCGTTCGTCGGCAACCCGGTCGGTCACAGCTTCTCGCTCGGCGCGGTACATGGCCCACCTGATCGCCGGCTCGGGAATGCCGCACATCTACTCGGCCGGCACGGTCGACCAGTGGCCGAAGAACGTCACCACCTTGCTGATGTACGGCAACCAGTGGCTGATCCCGACCGCCGACATCGGGCGCACCGACTACTGGCTGCTGCATGGGCGGAAATCCGCAGGCCTCCGGCGGCAGTCTGCTCGCCCATCCCGACGTCCTCGGCGAGATGGAGGCGATCCGCGCGCGCGGCGGCAAGGTCGTCGTCGTCGACCCACGCCGGACCAAGACCGCCGACACGGCCGACGAGTGGGTGGCGATCCAGCCCGGCACCGACGCAGCGTGGCTCCTGGCGATCCTCAACGTGCTGTTCGCCGAGGGACACGTCACCCTCGGCGCGGTCGACGGCCTGGTCGACGGCGTCGATGCGATCCGTGACGCCGTGCGCCGTCTTCACCCCGGAGCGGGTCGAGGCGTTCACCCGCGTCCCGGCGGAGACCACCCGACGGATCGCCAACGAGATCGTCGCCGCCCGCGCCGCTGCCGTCTACGGACGCATCGGGCTGTGCAACCAGGAGTTCGGCACGCTCGCCTCCTGGCTGGTCGACGTGCTGGCGATCTGCTCGCGGGCACTTCGACAAGCCCGGCGGGCTGATGTTCGGCAATCCGATCACCGCCCCGCTCGCCTGGCTGGCCTCGACCAAGGTCAACGGGCATGCCGAGTTCGGTCAGTGGCGTTCGCGCGGTCCGCGGCGTCCCCGAGGTGCTCGGCCAGGTGCCTGCGTCGTGCCTGGCCGAGGAGATCGCCACCCCCGGGCCGCGGGCAGATCAAGGGTCTCGATCACCGTCGCCGGCAACCCGGTGATCACGGTGCCCGACTCGGCCCGGCTCGAGGCCGCGCTGCCGACTGCTCGAGTGCATGATCTCGATCGACAACTACCTCAACGAGACCACCCGCTTCGCCCACGTGATCCTCCCCGGGCCGTCGCCGCTCGAGTCGCCGCACTTCGACGAGCTGATGTGGGGCGTGGGCGACCCGCTCGGCCGGCAAGTATCGGCGCCGGTGTTCCCCCTCCCCGAGGGGTGGCCCGACGAGTGGGAGATCCTGATCCGCCTCGGCCAGATGCTCGCCGGCAAGCGCAACGCCGACATCGACTTCGACCGCGATCGACGACGGCTGGTTCACCATGCTCTGCCACGCCAAGGGCCTCGACCCGGCGACGATCCTGCCGCTCTACGACCACGGCGGTCCGGAGCGGATGATCGACTGGTCGATCCGCGTCGGTCCGTTCGGCGACCGCTACGGCGAGCAGCCCGACGGCTTGACCCTGGCCAAGATCAAGGCCGAGCCGAACGGCATCGACTTCGGCCCGATGATCCCGCGTGCAGCGCGAGGCGGTGTGCACCCCGACCGGGCAAGATCGACCTCGCGCCGGAGTACATCGCTCGGCGGACCTGCCGCGGCTGCAGGCGCGGCTCGACGCACCGATCGACGGGCTGCGTGCTCGTCAGCCGCCGCCACCTGCGCTCGAAGAACAGCTGGATGCACAACGTCACGGTGCTGGTGAAGGGCAAGGACCGCTGCACGCTGCTGGTCCACCCGGACGACGCCGCCGCGCTCGGGCTCGTCGACGGCGGGCTCGCCCGGGTGTCGTGCGAGGCCGGCGACGCTCGAGGTCCCGGTCGAGGTCACCGACGAGATGATGCCGGGCGTCGTCTCGCTGCCCCACGGGTGGGGCCACGACAAGCCGCGGCACCCGCCTGTCGGTCGCCCGCGAGCACGCCGGGGTCAACAACAACCTGCTCGCCCCCGGCGACTTCGTCGACCCGCTGTCGGGCAACGCCGCGGTCAACGGCATCCCGGTCGAGGTCGTCGCCCTCTGAACCGGGATCGGCACGAGGACGACGGTGAGCACCGTCCTCGCCGCCGCCCTAGTTCGGCCGCTTGATCCCTTCGAGATGCTCGAGGATCTCGACCTGGTACCCGTCGGGGGCCTCGACGAAGCCGACGATCACCGGCCACCGATCGAGTCGGGCGGGAACCATCAGCGAGCGATATCCGGCGCCGAGGGCGGCGTCGTAGGTCGCTCGGGCGTCGTCGACCAGCAGATACAGCTTCCACATCGCGCGTGCCCATCGACACCGGCCCGGCGTCATCCGCGAGCTGGACGAGCTGGAGGCGCGAGTCGTAGCCGTCGGTGCCGAGCGTCGCGCTGCGCGCCCCGTTGCTCTCCCGCCGGTCGGCCACGGTCAGCCCGACGGTCTCCCAGAACGACACCGACGCCTCGAGATCGCTGGCTCCGAGGACGTACTGGCCGAACCAGCAGAACTCGCTCGGCTCGCCCGGCCACGGGCGCCGCTCGATCAGCTCGACGAGGTAGCCGTCGGGGTCGCGCAGGAAGCCGACCGAGACCGGCATCCCGTCGATCGGGTGCGGCTCGGTGACCAACGAATGCCCGGCGGCGACGGCCTTGGCCCACAGCCCGTCGAGATCGGTGGTGTGGATGTGCAGCTTGAGGAACGCCGAGCCGTGGTCGATCGGCTCGGTGTTGTCCTTCTGCTGGGCGAGCTGGATCTTCTGCCCCTTCCCGGGACAGTTCATCACCGCCTCCCAGGCCTGTTCGATCTCCGTCCGGCTGGTGTTGACCAGTCCGAGCGATTCGTAGAAGGCAACCGAGCGCTCGAGATCGGTGACGTTGATGCAGTACTGGCCGAGGACGTTGGCCATCACACGACCTCGAGGTCGAGGCCGTAGACGGGTTCGCCGTCGGCGCCGATGTCGTAGATCTCGTAGCCGCGTTCGGAGGCTGCCTGCTCGTGGGGAGCGTCGGCGTTGAACGCCACGGCGATCTTGTTCGTCGCGTTGCGGGTCACGTCGAGCACGAGCTCGACCGCCTCCGCCGGGGTGAACCATCGTCGGATCCCGTCGACCACCGCCGGCGGGACCGTCGCCGGCTGCCAGACGATCGTGTCGACGAGGGCGAGCGCGGCGCGGTGCCGCTCGTCGAGCTCGCCCGCGGCGGAGTCGTCGATCGCGGCGAACATCTCGTCGGTCGCTCCGGCGAGCAGCGCGGAGCGGTTGCGCAACGACTGGCACAACCGGCAGCGATGGGCACGAGCACCACGCAGGCGGACGACCTCGGTCGTCACCGGGTCGATCGCCGACATCTTGCCGACCGTGCGGAGGTACTCCTCGATCGCCGGCCACAGCTCGGTCGCCCCGCTGGTCGCCGGCGGAGCCGGGTCCGAGTCACGGCCGAACAGCGCATCGAGTGCGCTGCGGGCCCGGCCGACGAAATCGGCGACCCACAGCGCCTGGACGAAGCCGAGCACGGAAGGGCCGAGAGCAGCGAACGCCGACGTGCGCTGCTCGTCGGTCAGCGCGCCGACGTCGACGACGAACTGCTCGGCGAACTCGAGCGCCGCCCGAACTGCGGGATCCTCGACCGAGGTCCGCCAGCTGTCGGCGAACGTCGCCTCGGCATCCGAGCCGAGCCGGAGGGTGCCTCGGGCCAGGTCGGCCGCAGGGCCGGTCAGTCCCCCATCCGCCGCGCCCGGCGCGAGCCGTTCGAAGTCGTCGAGGAGTGCGGCGGCAGCCGGCGCGTACGCCCTCAGCGCGCCGCGGCCACCACGTCGATCGGGCCAACCCTGTTCGTCGTCCATCGCCGCACGGTACCGAAGCCCGACGGACCACCCCCGACCGAGCGGTGGCCGTCCGGCGTCGATCGCCGGCGAGCGTTGTTGCGGCCGGTTCGTCTCACAGGAGTGAGTCGGCGAGCTCGTCGATGATCTCGATCGGCGTGCGCGGGTGGAGGAACACGATTCGCCCGACGGTCTCGCCGCGCCACGTCGTCGGGGCGACGAAGGCGGTACCCGCGTCGAGCAGGTCGCTCGCCCAACGGCGCCAGCGCGCCGGATCCCACCCGTGGCGACGGAACAGCACCACCCCGAGCTCCGGAGTGAGCACCACCTCGACGCCGGGGAGCCGGTCGAAGCGGACCGCGGCGGCCGCCGCCAGGCGCACCGCGTGGCGCACCGCGTCGGCGTAGGCCCGCGTGCCGTGGACGGCGAGACCGAACCACAGCGGCAGTCCGCGCGCTCGGCGGGTGAGGTGATAGGCGTGGTCGGCAGGGTTCCAGGTGTCGTCGTCGTGGAGGACGTCCAGATACGGACCGTGCTGGGTGTGCACCGCTCGCGCCTGGGCCGGGTCGCGGTAGAGCAGCGCGCAGCAGTCGAGCGGTGCGAACAGCCACTTGTGCGGGTCGATGATCACCGAGTCGGCGCGCTCGATCCCGGCAAAGCGCGGACGGAGCTCGTCGACCAGCAATGCCGCCCCGCCGTAGGCCGCATCGACGTGGAACCACACCCCACGCTCGCCGCAGACCTCGGCGATCCCGTCGAGCGCATCGACGATCCCGGCGTTGGTCGAGCCTGCCGAGCCGACGACGATGGCGACGTCGCCCCCTCGTCGATCGTTGTCGAGCGCGGCACGCACGGCTGCGCCGGTCAGCCGTCCGGCGTTGCCGGTCGGCACGACCAACGGCTCGAGCCCGAGCAGCCGCAGCGCATTGTCGACCGAGCTGTGCACCGTGTCGGCGACGACGACCGCGCGACCGCGCTGCGGTCCGCGATCGCGAGCGACGGCCAAGGCGGAGAGGTTGCCCGCCGATCCCCCGCTGACGAAGCACCCACCGGCGTGCTCAGGGAGGCCGGCGAGCGATCCGAGGAAGCGCAACACCTCGTTCTCGGCGTGGACCGCACCGGCAGCTTCCAGCCAGGACTCCCCGGAGAACGAGGCAGCCCCGACGACGGCGTCGAACCAGACCGAACTCGGCGAGGGGGCAGCCGGGATGAAGGCGAGGAAGCGGGCGCTGTCGAGACCGACACAGTTCGGGACGACCGCCCGCTCGAATCGGTCGAAGGCGTCAGCGACACCCAGACCGTCGGGGGTGATCGTCTCGCCGAGCGCGTCGTCGAGCGTCGCCCGGCCGACCGTCCGACCGAGCGGTGGACCGTCGTTCAGGCGTCGTTCGATGAACTCGGTCGCACGCCGGAGGAGTTCGCTGCGTTCGGTCGGCGTCGGGTCGAACATCGACCCGACGGTACCGACTTCCACATCAGTGGCAGGCCGCCTCGTGGCGGGCCCAGTCGCCGAGGTGACGGAACTCGGCGACCTTGCCATCGGGACCGAACCGCCAGATGTGGGCGTACAGATCTTCGCCGGTCGTACGCCCGGTGTGCAGGCTGCGCAGGTCCTCACGGATGATCACGACCACCGTGTCGCCCTGCTCGGCGAACGTCGTCGGCTGGAAGAGGTCGAACGCCACGCCGGCGCCGAGCGCCTGGAAGAACCGGAGCACGTGGTCCTTGCCCCGCCCGGGCACGAGCCACGGCAGACCGGTGTCGCGCACGCCCTGGTCCCAGCTCACGTCGTCGCTCATCCGTTCGAGGATCGCCGGAACGTCTCCCCGTTGGAACGCCTCGTAGATCTCACCGATGGTGCCGATGTTGTCTGCCATGTCCCCACTCCCCTGTCGTCGGCTGTGCCCTCGGACTCCGTTCGACGCCCGGAGCGGTTCGGATCACCCGAAGTTCGGCATAGCGTTCGGCCGATGACCCGACTGCCGACCGATCCGGCGGACGCGAGCGAGCAGCGCGGGGAGTGGATCGCAGGATTCGCCCCGGTCGCCGTGACCACCCGCTCCGGTCGGCTCGAATCCGTCCACCACGGTGTCGCCGTCGCCCTGGATCGCGACGGCACGGCGATCGCCCTCGCCGGCGACCCCTCGATCGTCGTCTTCCCCAGGTCGTCGAACAAGCCGTTGCAGGCGGTGGCGATGGTCCGCGCCGGCCTGCGGGTGCCCGACGATCAACTCGCCGTCGCCTGCGCCAGCCATGACGGCACGCCGATCCATCTCGCCGCCGTCGAACGACTGCTCGCAGGCGCCGGGCTGTCGGCGGCAGCGCTCGGCAACACGCCTGCGATGCCATTGAACCCGGGCGCCCGCGATGCGGCGATCATCGCCGGGATCGGGCCGAGCGCACTGCAGATGAACTGCTCCGGGAAGCACGCGGCGATGCTCGCCACCTGTGTGCACAACGGCTGGACGCTCGAGGACTACCTCGACCCAGGGCACCCGCTGCAGCGTCGGATCACCGAGACGATCGCCGAGGTCGTCGGCGAACCGATCAGCTCGATCGCGATCGACGGCTGCGGCGCACCGGCGCACGCCTACTCGCTGGTCGCCCTCGCCCGCGGGGTACGGACGATCGCCGTCGGGATCGACGACCGCCCGGCCACCGCCGTCACCCGGGCGATGCGCGAGCATCCGGGACTCGTCGGCGGCGAGCGGCGCGACGTCACCCGGCTGATGCGCGCGATGCCCGGCTCGATCGCCAAGGACGGCGCCGAGGGGGTGTTCGTCGCCGCCCTCGCCGACGGCCGAGCGGCGGCGGTGAAGGTCGCCGACGGCGGCGGACGGGCGACGACCGCGCTGCTCCTCGCCGCCCTCCGAGCGATCGGCGTGGACGGCGCAGAGCTCGAGGGAATCCCCGAGCCCGTGCTCGGACATGGCCGGCCGGTCGGGACGGTGGAGGTCCTCGCGTTCGACCGGGGCGTCGGGGTCGGCTAGGAACGGTCCGCCGATGGACTTCATCTTCATGCTCACCCGCAACGACGAGACCGTCGTCGACTGCCTCGAGACCTGGGCGGCGATCGAGCGGGTCGGCGTGCGCCACGCCGGGTTCAAGGACGTCGGCGTCGACGTCGACACCCTCGTCGAGCTGAACCGGCGGATGCAGGGCGATGGGGTGACGACCTATCTCGAGGTCGTCTCGACCAGCCCGGAGGCGTGCCTCCGCTCGGCGCGCTCGGCGCTGCGGATCGGCGTCGACCGGTTGATGGGCGGCACGCAGGTGGAGGAGATCGTCGCCATCCTCGGCGGCAGCGGGATCGGCTACCTCCCGTTCCCCGGCCTGCCGATCGGCCACCCGACGACGCTCGGCGGCACCCCGGAACTGGTCGAGGCCCAGTGCCGGACGTTCGCCGCAGCCGGTTGCGCCGGTGTCGACCTGCTCGCCTATCGAGCGATCGAGGCGGATCCGCTGGAGCTGGTCGCCGCCGCCCGACGGGGCACCCCGGGCCACCTCGTCGTCGCCGGCAGCGTGCGCAACGCCGAGCAGATCGCGGCGCTCGCCGCAGCAGGCGCCGACGGGTTCACGATCGGCTCGGCGGTGTTCGACGGGTCGTTCTCCCCGACCAAGGGCCTGCTCGCCTCACAGCTCGCCGACGTCCTCGCGGTCTGCGGATCATGACCGGTCATCTCCTCGCCGGGATCGACCTCGGCGCGAGCAGCCTGAAGGTGACGATCATCGACGCCGACGGCACGGTCGTCGGCGAGGCCTCCTCGCCGATCGCCACCGCCGACTCCCCGGCCGGGCTGGGCCGAGCAGGATCCGAACGACTGGTGGGAGGCGCTGTGCCGGGCGATGCCCCAGGCGTTGACCGCAGCCAACGCCCACTCGAACGCGGTCGCCGGCGTCTCGCTCTCCGGCGGCGCCCACATCGGCGTGCTCACCGCCGATGACGGCGTGCCGTTGCGCGCCGCGCTGCTGTGGAGCGACGGGCGCAGCCGAGCGGGAGGCGTCCGAGCTGCGGCTCACCGCCGAGCGCACGGTTCGTCGAGCTCAGTCTCAACCGTCCGAACCCGACCTGGCTCGCTCCCCAATTGCTCTGGTTGCGCCGCCACGAGCCGGCGGTGACCGCGGCCACCCGACGGCTGTTCGTCGCCAAGGACTGGCTCCGCCATCGGCTCACCGGCACCTGGGAGACCGATTTCTCCGAGGTCGTCGGCTCGCTCCTCGCCGATGTGACCACCCGCGGTTGGTCGACGGAGCTGTGCGAACTGATCGGCTGGGATCCGGCGACGTTGCCGCCGGTGGTCGAGCCGACCTCGGTCGTCGGGGCGGTGACCGCGGCGGCGGCCGCCGAGTGCGGGTTGGCGAGCGGCACGCCGGTGATCTGCGGCAGCAACGACACCACCGTCGAGCTGTTCGGCGTCGGTGCCCTCGCCCCCGGGGACGGCGCGGTCAAGCTCGCCACCGCCGGGGTCATCTCCCAGGTCTGTGACGGACCGTTGGTCAGGCCGCCGGTGTCCTGCTATCCGCACCTGGTCGCCGGTCAGTACTACACGGCGACCGGGATCAACTCCTGCGCCTCGGCCCACCGCTGGCTGCGCGATCAGTTCTTCCCGGCCGAGGGATTCGACGGGATGGACGCACTCGCCTCGGGGATCAGCCCGGGCAGCGACGGGCTGTTGTTCCATCCCTATCTGCAGGGCGAGCGGGCACCGCACTGGGATCCTCAGCTGCGCGCCGACTTCCTCGGGATGACGATCCGCCACACCCGCGGCCACTTCGCCCGCGCCCTCTACGAGGGGATCGCGTCGGCGATCCGCGACGCGACCACCGTCGCCGAGGGACTGGGGATGCGCTACGACACCATCCGCTTGCTCGGCGGCGGAGCGCGCAGCGCGACCTGGCGTCAGGTGATCGCCGACGTGCTCGGCCGCGAGGTGCTCGTGCCGGGCAACGGCGACGCCTCGTTCGCCGCCGCGCTCGTCGCCGGGCTCGGCACCGGGGTGTTCAGCGATCCGGCCGACGCGGTCCGCAGATGCACCCGGATCGTCGCCGGTCACGAGCCGAGCGCCGCCGCCTCCGCCCGCTACGACGAGCTGTTCGAGACCTACCGGCTCGCCCAGGCCGCGCTGGTCGAGGTCGATCACCGGCTCCACGCATTCGAGACCGGCACGCCCGACTGAGCCGTCCCGGCTGCGCTGCGCCCTACAGCGCTGCCGCCAGTGCGTCGACCGCTGCACACCAGCCGTCGACGGTCTCGGCATGGAACTGGGTCGAGATCCAGGTCACGCCGAGCTCGGCGAGTTCGGGGACGGCGTCGGCGATCGTCGATGCGCTGCCCCCGCCGTCGTTGGTCGCCGTGCCGAACGGGACCATGCAGATCTCGAGCGGCTCCGTCCGCCCGACCGCGGCGGCGTGCTCGCGGGCGAATCCGATCCGCTCGCGCAGGTCGTCGACCGTCGCGGATCGCGGCGGTGCCGGTGTAGCGGGCCTGGCGCGGGTTGGTCGGGAACGGCATCCACCCCTGGGCGTGCTCGACCGCCCGGCGGATCGCCGCTTTCGAGTTCCCTCCGATCCACAGCGGTGGGTGGGGGAGTTGCGCCGGGCGCGGGAGCATCGTGTGCCCCTCGACCGGGAATCGTCCGCCGCGGGTCACCGACGTCCCGGTCCACGCCGCCTGCATCGCCAGGATCGACTCGTCGAGCACCTCCTTGCGCCCCTCGAAGTCGCCGCCGAGGGCCTCGAACTCCGGTCGCAGATAGCCGACCCCGAGCCCGACGATCAACCGTCCGCCGCTGACCAGGTCGAGCGTTCCGAGCGACTTGGCGCTGTCGTAGGGGTTGCGGTACGGAGCGACCCAGAGGTTGGTGTGGAGCTTCAGCCGGGTCGTCGCCGCCGCGGCGTAGGTCAGCCCGACGAGGATGTCGATCGTCCCGTGACCGGTGGCGATCCAGGCGTCGGGCGGGAACGGGTGGTCGGTGAGCGAGACCGCGTCGAACCCGGCGTCCTCGACCGTGCGGGCGAGCCGGGCGAGCAACGGACCGGTCTCAACGGGATCGGCAACGAGCAGTTCGACCGGCAGTCCGACGGTGTAGCGCATCGCGCGAGCATGGACGCCGCAGCCGAAACCGGGCGAAGCGGGCGGATCGCCGCGCGACCCCATCAGCTATTGTTCCACCGTACAGAACCGTTCCGCAGAACGGCACACGAGCGCGTGCGAGAGGAGACCCCAGGTGAGTGAGTTCCCGAGCCAGGCGAAGGTCGTCGTCATCGGCGCCGGCATCGTCGGCAACTGCCTCGTCGGCCACCTCGCCCGGCTCGGCTGGACCGACATGGTGCTGATCGACAAGGGCCCGCTGCCCAACCCCGGCGGCTCGACCGGCCACGCCTCGAACTTCATCTTCCCGACCGACCACAACAAGGAGATGGCGTTCCTCGACGCTCGACAGCCAGAACCAGTACATCGGCCACGGCCTGAACAACACGCTGCGGCGGCATCGAGGTCGCCCGCAAGCCGCGAGCGGATGGAGGAGTTCAAGCGCCGGATGACGTCGGCCAAGGCGTGGGGCATCGACGCCGCGACTGCTGACGCCGGCCGAGATCAAGGAGCTCGTGCCGTTCATCAACGACGAGATCCTGCTCGGCGGCTTCTACACGCCCGAGCGTCTCGTGTCGTCGACTCGCTCGAGACCGGCACGCTGCATGCGCGACGAGGCGGTCGAGGCCGGCGCGCTGCAGGTGTTCGCCAACACCGAGGTGCTCGACCTCGAGACCGACGATCGTCGACGGCGTCACGCACGATCACGCGCGGTCGTCACCGACAAGGGCCGCATCGAGGCCGAGTACGTCGTGATCGCCTGCGGCGTGTGGAGCCCGCGGATCGCCACGATGGCCGGCGCCAACATCCCGCTGACGCCCGCCGTGCACCAGATGGCCGACGTCGGCCCGATCGACATCCTCGCAGAGAGCGAGCAAGCGAGGTCGCGCTACCCGATCGTCCGCGACATGGACACGTTCTGCTACGAGCGCCAGTCGGCCGGCTCGATGGAGGTCGGCTCGCTACGCCCACCGACCGATCTTCATGCACCCCGACGACATCCCGTCGCAACGAGGAGTCGGCGCTCACGCCGACCGAGTTGCCGTTCACCCACGACGACTTCGACCCGCAGATGGAAGCAGGCGATCGAGCTGATGGACATGCTCGGCGACGCCGAGATCCGTACGCGATCAACGGTCTGCTCTCGCTGACGCCCGACGCAATGCCGGTGCTCGGCGAGACCGCCGAGGTGCGCAACCTGTGGTCGGCCGCCGCGGTGTGGATCAAGGAAGGCCCGGGCATCGCCCAGCTCGTCGCCGAGTGGATGACGTACGGCTACCCGCACATGTGCGACCCGCACGGCAGCGACATCGCCGCTTCTACGCCGCACGAGAAGACCGAGCGACCACATCAACGCCCGCTGCGCCGAGCACTTCAACAAGACCTACGGCATCGTCCACCCGCGCGAGCAGTGGGCCAGCCAGCGCGGCATGCGCCGCAGCCCGTTCTACGCCCGCGAAGAGGCGCTCGGCGCCGTCTTCTTCGACGCCCGCGGCTGGGAGCGGCCGCAGTGGTACGAGAGCAACGCCAACGCTGATGGAGAAGTATCCCGAGGCGTGCCGAGCCGCGCGAGCACGAGTGGGACGCCCGCTGGTGGAGCCCGATCACCAACGCCGAGCACCTGGCACATGCGCGACAGCGTCGGCATGGTCGACCTGACGGCGTTCAACGAGTTCGACTTCACGGCCCCGGCGCCGTCGACGTTCCTGCGACTACCTGTGCGTCAACAACGTCGACGTCGCCGTCGGCCGCTCGGTGTACACGCCGCTGCTGACCCCGCACGGCGGCTTCCGCGGCGACCTGACCATCCAGCGCCTCGGCGAGGACCACTTCCGCGTCATCACCGGCGCGTTCGACGGTGGCCGCGACAACTACTGGTTCCGCAAGTACCTGCCGACGCGACGGCTCGGTCACCTTCACCGACAAGACCGCCGGCATCTGCACCCTCGGCGTGTGGGGCCCGAAGGCCGAGGCGACGATGGCCAAGATCGTCACCGATCCGAGCTGAGGCCGTACGACGTCTCGCCAGGCCGGCTTCCCGTACGGCGCGGTGCGCGACGTGCTGATCGACGGCGTGCCCGTGCACGATGTTCCGCATCTCGCTACGTCGGCGAGAACGGCTGGGAGATCTACACCAAGATGGAGCACGGCCTGCGCCTGTGGGACACCGATCGCCGAGGCCGGCGCCGAGTTCGGCATCGTGCCCGTCGGCATCGGCGTGTACGCCGTCACCGGTCGCATCGAGAAGGGCTACCGCCTGATGGGCGCCGAGCTCGAGAGCGAGTACAACCCGGTCGAGGCCGGGCTCGCCCGCCCGAAGGTGAAGTCGGCCGACTTCATCGGCAAGGAGGCGTACCTGCAGGCGCGCGAGCGAGGCCGAGGCCGACGGCCCAGCTGCGATCATGTGCACCCTGTCGATGGACTCGCAGTCGCTGCGCAGCCGGCATCGACCGCTTCCCGACCGGCGGCAACGAGCCGATCCTGACGCTCGACGGCGAGCGCATCGTCGACGCGCAAGGGCCGCGTCTCGCGGGTCACCACCGCCGGCGCCGGCCCGTCGGTCGGCAAGTACCTGCTGCTGGCGTACCTGCCGCCGCGAGCACGCGGTCGAGGGCACCAAGCTGCAGGTGATGTACATGAACGAGCTGTATCCCGGTGACCGTCGCCCGCGTCGGCAGCGCAGCCGCTGTTCGACCCGACGACACCCGGATGAAGAGCTGAGCGCATGCGCGTGCTCGTCTGCGTGAAGCGGGTGCCGGCGCCCGGGCGCAAGCATCAACATCACCGCCGACGGGCAGGCGGTCGACACCGCGTACCTCGGCGTTCACGATGAGCCCGCACGAGGAGTGCGCGGTCGAGGAGGCGGTGCAGCTCGATCGAGCGCACGGCGGCGAGTCGACCGTGCTCACGCTCGGGCCGGCCGAGGCCGACGAGCAGCTGCGCTACGCGGCGTCAGCGTCGGCGTCAACAAGGCCGTGCTGCTGCCGATCGACCGACGGCGACTGGGATCCGCAGCGCACCGCCGCGGCGATCACCGCCGCGATCCGCGAGCTCGAGGCCGCCGACGGCGCCGTTCGACCTGATCCTGTTCGGCAACGAGTCGGCCGACTCCGGCGGCTTCCAGGTCGGCATCCGCGTCGCCCACGCGCTCGGCCGGCCGATGGTCAACGGCATCAAGGGCATCGACGGTCGACGGCGGCACCGTCGCGCGTCGAGCGCGAGAGCCGACGCCGGGCGTCGAGGTGTACGAGCTGCCGATGCCGGCGGTGCGTCGGCGTCAAGGAGGGCATCAACCTGCCCCGCTACCCGACGATGAAGGGCCGGCTGGCGTCGAAGAAGGTCGAGGTCGCCCCGGTCGACGCCCGCCGGCGAGCTGCCGGCGGGCCAGCACGATGGTCGACGCTGCTGCCGGCCGGCCGAGCAGAGGTCGCCGCAGACCGATCATCCTCGGGCAACGGCCCCGACGCCGCGCCCGCCGTGTCGACCTGCTCGAAGCAGACTCGGGAGTGCTGTGATGCGCATGACCGTCCTCGTCGTCGTCGAACACGACCGGGGCGACGCTCGCGCCGGCGACGTCTCGAGGCGCTGACCGCAGCGCGCTGCGCTCGGCGGCTCGAGTCGCACGCGGTCACGATCGGCGCGGCCGCCGACGGGCTCGCCGACCGAGCTCGCCGCGCACGGCGTGCCGACGGTGCACCAGGCGCACCACGACGCTGCTCGACCGACTACGGCCCCGAGGCGTGGGGCGAGGCCGTCGCGCAGGCTGGTCCGCACGCGCTCGCTCCCGACGGCCGTGCGTCGCCACGCGGCACCGACCGTGGCAACGAGGTGATGGCCCAGGCCGCCGCCCGGCTCGACCTGCCGTTCGTCGCCAACTGCACCGACGTTCCGACGCCGGCGAGCGCGCTCGGACGCTGCACCCGCGTCCGCTGGGGCGGCTCGCTGCTCGAGGACGCGACGCTGCCGGCGCCGATCAAGCTGCGTGACGATCGCCCACCACGCGTTCGACGCCGGCGCCGGCCACCGCCGGCGCGGCGACGACCGACGCGTTCGAGCCGGCAGCTCGATCCGTCGCTGGCGCGCACGATCGTCACGCGACCGCGTCGAGCGCGCGGCCGGCGTCACGCTGGCGACCGCGCCGGTCGTCGTCGGCGGCGGTCGAGGCGTCGGTTCGCCGGAGGGCTTCGCGCCGCTCGAGGAGCTGGCCGGCCTGCTCGGCGGCGTCGTCGGCTGCTCGCGTGCCGTCACCAACAACGGGTGGCGCAACCACACCGACCAGGTCGGCCAGACCGGCACGCGCATCGCTCCCGACGTCTACTTCGCGTGCGGCATCTCCGGCGCGATCCAGCACTGGGTCGGCGCGATGGCGTCGAAGAAGATCCTCGCGATCAACACCGACCACGAGGCCAACATGGTCACCAAGGCCGACTACGCGGTGATCGGCGACCTGCACCAGGTGGTCCCGGCGATCACCGCCGAGATCCGCCGCCGCCACCACTGACCCCCCACCTCACCCACCCCCTCACCCCCGAAGTTTGGAGGTTGTTGCAGCGCTCGGCTGCACGAACCACCACGCGTCGCGGCGTCGGCGGGTGGGACGTCAGGGGATGACGGGGACGGTCCTCGGCGCCTGGTTGCTGTCGAGCCGGGTGGCGATGACGGCTCCGATCGCCGACACGATCGCGACCAGGAGCACCACCCGCTTGGTCCCGGCGACCGCATCGCCGGCGGCGGTGACCAGGGCGACGGCGACGGCGACGGAGATCACCGAGCCGATCTCCATGCAGATTCGTGACATCGCACCGGCGACGCCGAGCTCGGCCCGGACCACCGTCCGCATCGCCGACGCATGACAGGCGGCGTGGGCGAACCCGACCCCCGTCCCGAACACCGCCGCAGCGGGAACCCAGACGCCGAGCACGTTGCGTTCCTCGGTGATCCTGCCGGCGAGCAGGAGGCAGGCGAGGACCATCACGATCGCCCCGGGGACGATCACCACCCGATGGCCGTGGCGGTCGGCGAGCCACCCGGCGAGGAAGGTCAGCGGGGACCCGAACACGGTGATCACCGCCAGCGCCAGTCCGGCGCGGAACACCGACAGCCCCCACCCCTCGGTCAGCAGCCGGACGAACGAGAAGTACGCCCCGCCGAAGCTGCCGGCGATCAACAGGTTGAGCAGGCTGCCGAGACGGAAGTCGCGGTCGCGGTAGAGCGACAGCCGCAACACCGGTTCGGGATGGTGGGCGGAGCGTCGCACGACGTCGGCGAGCGCAACCACACCGAGGGCGACCGAGCCGAGCGTCCGGGCGTCGAACAGGCTCCAGGTCTTGATCTGGACGATCGCCAACGCCAGCGCTGCGATCCCGACCGCCAGCGTCGCCAAGGCAACCATGTCCGGCGGGGCGCTGGCGGTGCGCGGCGGGTCGGTCGGCAGCCGACGTGAGACCCGCCAGACGATCAGGATCCCGAGCGGGACGTTCAGCCCGATCGTCGCTCGCCAGCCGATCAGGTCGATCCCGGCTCCGCCGACGACCGGCCCGAGCGTCGCCGCTGCTCCACCGGCGAGACCGATGCCGCCGATCGCCGACGCCCGCCGGTTGAGCGGGAACGCATCGAGCAGGATCGCCAACGAGGCCGACGACTCGAGCGCCAGTCCCGCCGCCTGGAGTACCCGGCCGCCGATCAGGACGGGCAGCACCGGGGCGATGGCGACGACCCCCGAGCCGAAGGTGAACAGTCCGAACCCGACCAGGAACGTCCGTTTGCGGCCGTACCGATCGGCCGCCCAGCCGGCGGGGATCAGCATCGTCGTGACCGTGATCGAGAACGCGGTCAGCACCCACGACAAGGCCGCATCGCTCGCGTCGAACGACTTCGACAGCTCGGCGAAGGAGACGAACATCAACGAGAAGTTGAGCGAGGCGAGCAGCGTCGCACCGGCGATCATCACGAACACCCGCCAGGCGTCGGCCAGCTGTTCCGCCTCGGTTCGCTCGCTGGCCAGCTCCATCTCCGATCGATCGTCGCCGCTCGACACCCGCAGCGGCGAACCGGAACCGGATTTCAGACGGCGATCGACGGCCCCGGCGGCTCGCGGCGAGCGTTGCGCCGGGCGGACACGAGCTCCTTCGCCGTCTCGGCGGCGACCGCCGCATCGCGGCAGTAGGCGTCTGCGCCGATCGCGTCGCCGAACTCCTCGTTCAGCGGCGCTCCGCCGACGAGCACGAGGTACTTGTCGCGCAGCCCGCGGTCCTTGAGCGTGTCGATCACGACCTTCATGTACGGCATCGTCGTCGTCAGCAACGCCGACATCCCGAGGATGTCCGGCTGGTGCTCGTCGAGTGCGGCGAGGAAGGACTCGGCGTCGGTGTTGATCCCGAGATCGACGACCTCGAAGCCGGCGCCCTCGAGCATCATCGTCACCAGGTTCTTGCCGATGTCGTGGATGTCGCCCTTGACCGTGCCGATCACGACCTTGCCGATCGGTTCGGCGCCGGTCTCGGCGAGCAGCGGTCGGAGGATCTCCATCCCCGCCTTCATCGAGTTGGCGGACAGCAGCACCTCGGGGACGAACAGGATGCCGTCGCGGAAGTCGATCCCGACGATCCGCATTCCCTCGACGAGCGACTCGGCCAACACCCGCTCGGGGCTCCACCCCCGGTCGAGGAGGATCGTGGTCCCTTCGACGATCTCCTCGGCGAGCCCGTCGTAGAGGTCGTCGTGCATCTGCTTGACGAGTTCGTCGTCGGGCAGGCTGGCGAGGTCGAGATCGTCCTCATCACTCATCTGGGGGATTCCTCCGTGGACCTCGACCGCGCTGGTTCCGCTCTGCGGTCCGAACCCGCATCGCGGAACATGGTACCAGGGGCCTTCTCGCCGGTCAGCCGCCCGACAGCGCCTGCATCAGCACGACCTCGCTCGCTGCCGGCGATCACGGTCGTGAGATCACGGCAGCGTTCGCCGTCGATCCAGACGACCATGTGCTGACGCAGCGCGCCGCGCTCGTCGACCATCCGGAAACGGAGGCCGGGGAACTGCCGATCGAGATCGGCGAGGATCTCCCCGATCGTCCCGCCGGTCGCCCCGACCGACGACCGCCCGTCGGTGTACGAGCGCAGGACGGTCGGGATGTGGATCTGGATCACGTCGGCCCGGCCGTGCCGACCGGTTCGACGGAGTAGATCTCGGGGAGGTGGGCGGCGATGCACTGCCAGTGCTCGCCCTCGTCGTTCGACGCCCAGACCTCACCCGAGGTCGTCCCGAAGTACAGCCCGAGCGGGTCGCCGCCGTCGGCGCTCATCGCCTGACGCTTCACCGTGAACCAACCGCGCTCGGGGAAGCCGGCGTCCTGGCGGTGCCAGCTCTCGCCGGCGTCACGGGTGACGTACACAGCCGGTCGGCCATCCGGGCTGGTCCGCGGCCAGACGTCGGTGCCGTCCATCGGGAACACCCAGGCCGTGTCGCGGCCGGCGCGGGTGCAGCTCGATCGGGAACCCGATGTCGCCGATCTCGGCGGGCATGTTGTCGCCGATCCGGGTCCAACGCTCACCGGGACGATCGAGGCGGTAGATCCCGCAGTGGTTCTGCTGGTAGAGCCGATTCGGGATCGGACGGATGCAGCCGGACGCAGTGCGGGTCGTGTCCGTACTCGGGTTCCTCGGATCGGGAGGAAGGTCGGCCGCGCACCCGGCGTTGAGCGGCCGCCAGTCGGCGCCCCGATCGGTCGACTCGAACACGCCGCCGCCGGACAGCCCGATGTAGAGGTGGGCCGGGTCGACGCGGGTCGACGGTGATCGAGTGCAGCATCGATCCGTCCGGAGTGCCCTCCACGTCGGGCCACTCGGCCCAGGTGCCCCACATCGGATGGTCGTTCCAGCCGTCGACCGGCGCCCAGGTGTCGCCCCGTCGTCGGTGGAGCGGAACAGGCCCTGCGGCGAGCCACCGACGTACCAACTGTCCGGCTCGTCGAGGGCGCCCGGGCTGAGCCAGAAGACCTTGTTCAGCGTTCGGCCATGGGCGTCGTCGGGGCGGAACTGTGGAGGCACGGTGGCCTCCGCCCAACTCGATCCGAGATCGTCGGAACGGAGCACCGTCGGGCCGAGATGACCGGTTCGAGTGGCGGCGAGGAGGGTCGACGGCCGCCGCGGGTCAGCGACGAGATGGTGGATCACGTGGCCGAGGAACATCGGCTCGCCGATCGCCCACCGCCTCCGTTCGGCATCCGCAGCGAGCAAGAACGCGCCCTTGCGCGTCCCGATCGCGATCACCGGGCCGTCGAGCTCGGCCGGCATCGCCCCGTGCGAGCCGCTCCAGTCGAGCCCGGCGACCAGCGACCGATCGATCTCTGCTCTCATCGCTACCTCCCTAGGTCCATCGGCGTCGCCGATGCGTTCGAGCGTTCGACGGCCCGGGGAACCAGAACTCATCGCTCGAACCGGCCAGCGCCGTCCCCCGGCGGCGCACCGGGAGATGCTCGCACGGCCGGTTCAGCCGTGGCGGAAGAATTCCACGGGCTCCGGCGCGAGCGGTGTGTTGCCGAGGATCAGGTCGGCGGACTTCTCGGCGAGCATCATCACCGGGGCGTAGATGTTGCCGTTGGTCACGTACGGCATCGCCGAGGCGTCGACGACGCGGATCCCTTCCAGCCCGTGGACCCGCATCGTCGCCGGGTCGACCACCGACTGGTCGTCGGTTCCCATCCTGCAGGTGCACGACGGATGGAGGGCCGTCTCGCCGTCGCGGCGGACCCAGTCGAGGATCTGCTCGTCGGTCGCCACCGACGGTCCGGGCGAGATCTCGCCGTCGTCGAACTCGGCCATCGCCGGCTGGTCGAGGATCCGTCGGGCGACCCGCACCGCCTCGACCCACTCCCGACGATCCTCGTCGGTCGAGAGGTAGTTGAACCGCAGCGCCGGCTTGACCGCAGCATCGGTCGAGGTGATCTTCACCGAGCCCGCGCGAGTTCGAGTACATCGGCCCGACGTGGACCTGATAGCCGTGGGCCCCGGCCGGGGCCGAGCCGTCGTAGCGAACCGCGATCGGCAGGAAGTGGAACATCAGGTTCGGGTAGGCGACGTCGTCGTTGCTGCGGACGAACACCGCCGGACTCGAAGTGGTTGCGACATTCCCGGGCCCTTGCGGAGGAACAGCCACTGCAACCCGATCCACGGCCGCCGCCAGACCTGCGAGGTTCGGCTGCATCGACACCGGCTGCTTGCAGGCGTGCTGGATGTAGACCTCGAGGTGGTCCTGCAGGTGCTCGCCGACCCCCGGCAGGTGGTGGATCGGCTCGACGCCGAGCGCGCCCAGTTCGTCGGCGTTGCCGACACCGGAGACTGGAGCAGCTGCGGTGAGTTGAACGCACCGCCGCAGAGGATCACCTCTCCGGCGGTGACCGTCGTCGCCGCGCCGCGCCGGCTGCGGTACTCGACGCCCGTGGCGCGCTTGTGCCGTCGAACACGATCCGGCTGCACCGTCGCCCGGTCGTCGACGGTCAGGTTGGGGCGGTCCATCACCGGGTGCAGGTAGGCCCGTGCGGCGCTGAGCCGGCGGCCCGATGGACGTTGCGGTCGAATCGGGCGAAGCCCTCCTGCCGGTAGCCGTTGACGTCGTCGGTGCGGCGGGTAGCCCGCCTGCTCGGTCGCCGTCGAGGAACGCGGCGATCAGCGGGTTCTGCGACGGTCCACGCTCGAGCACCAGCGGGCCGTCGCCGCCGCGCCACTCGTCGCGCGCCGGCCAGGCAGGTCTCCATCCGCTTGAAGTACGGCAGGCAGTGGGCGTAGTCCCAGTCGACCATGCCCGGGTCGGCCGCCCACCGCTCGTAGTCGAGCGGGTTGCCGCGCTGGAAGATCATCCCGTTGATCGAGCTCGAGCCGCCGAGCACCTTGCCGCGGGCGTGGTAGACCGGTCGCCCATCCATGTACGGCTCGGGCTCGCGCTCGTACTTCCAGTCGTAGAAGCGACTGCCGATCGGGAACATCAACGCAGCCGGCATGTGGATGAACACGTCCCACTGGTAGTCCGGCCGCCCGGCTTCGAGCACCAGCACCCGAGTTCCCCGGTCCGCGCTGAGCCGGTTGGCGAGTGCGCTACCGGCCGACCCACCGCCGACGATGATGAAGTCGTACGTCGCCATCCGCCGGGATCACCAGTCCGTCGCCACGTCGCCGAGCTCGACGTAGACGCTCTTCAGCTGGGTGTAGTGATCGATCGTGGTCAAGCTGTTCTCGCGCCCGATGCCGGACTGCTTGTAGCCGCCGAACGGCATCTCGATCGGGGTGATGTTGTAGTTGTTGATCCAGCATCGTGCCGGCCTCGAGCCGGGCGACGACCCGGTGCGCCCGCGCGACGTCGCGGGTGAACACTCCGGCGGCGAGGCCGAACTCGGTCGCGTTGGCCCGGGCGACGACCTCGTCCTCGTCGTCGAAGGTGAGCACCGACATCACCGGGCCGAAGATCTCCTCGCGCACGATGGTCATCGTCGTCCGCGCAGTCGGCGAACACCGTCGGCTCGACGAAGTTGCCGGCGGCGAGCGACGGGTCGGCCGGGCGGCCACCGCCGCAGAGCAGGCGCGCGCCTTCCGCGTTGCCGGCGGCGATGTAGCCCGAGCACCCGGTCGCAGTGCTCGGGCGAGATCAGCGCACCGATCTGGGTCGCCGGATCGATCGGGTCGCCGACCCGCAGTTTGGCGGTGCGGGCGACCAGTCGATCGCAGAACTCCTCGACGATCGAACGGTGGACGAACACCCGCGTCCCGTTCGAGCAGACCTCGCCCTGGGTGTAGAAGTTGGCGAGCATCGCCGCGCCGACGGCGTTGTCGAGGTGAGGCGTCGTCGAACACGATCAGCGGCGCACTTGCCGCCGAGTTCGAGCGTGACGTGCTTGAGCGTCGCCGCCGCGCCGGCCATCACCGCCTTGCCGGTACCGACCTCGCCGGTGAGCGAGACCTTGGCGATCCCGGGATGGCGCGACGAGCGCAGCACCCGTGTCGCCGAAGCCATGGACGACGTTGAACACACCCGGCGGGACGCCGGCTTCGGAGTAGATCTCGGCGAGCTTGACCGCAGTCATCGGCGTCAGCTCGGCGGGCTTGAAGATCATCGAGTTGCCGCAGGCGAGCGCAGGCGCCGACTTCCAACAGGCGATCTGGATCGGATAGTTCCAGGCGCCGATCCCGGCGCACACGCCGAGCGGTTCGCGCCGGGTGTAGGCGAAGGCGTTGCCGAGGTCGTAGTGGTCGCCGTGGATCGAGGCGGCGAGCCCGGCGTAGTACTCGATGCAGTCGGCGCCGGAGGC
Organism: uncultured Actinomycetes bacterium; assembly: GCA_963754705.1. GTDB lineage: Bacteria > Actinomycetota > Acidimicrobiia > Acidimicrobiales > Ilumatobacteraceae > JAWKHV01. Next base: position 488,410 of record CAVWGZ010000006.1, read on the forward strand.
GACGTCGACCACCTCCGCCTCGGCGATCGGCTTCCCGGTGTCGAGCACCTCGAGCTCGGCCAGCTCCCGGTTGCGGGCGCGCAGGATCCGCACTGCGTCGTTGAGGATCCGACCGCGCTGGGCGCCGGTGATCGCCCGCCACCGCTCGAAGCCGGCGCGGGCCGAGGCGACGGCGCGCTCGATGTCGGCAGCGGCGGCGCGCTGGACGTCACCGATCACCTCGCCGGTCGCCGGGTTGTAGGTCTCGAACGTCTCACCTGCGCTCGACTCCGCCGCCGCTCCGTCGACGAACATCGGCACCTGATACCGGGTCATCGCCCTCCGCCAGCGGTCCGGTACCCGCGCAGATGGACCTCGATCTCCTTCGCCGCCGCCGCCACCTGACCGGCGATCTCCACCGGGTCCTGCTCGCCGGGGAAGCGATACGCCGGCCCGTGGGCGTGGACGGCGGCGATCACCTGTCCGCCGACGTCGCTGACGGGAACGGCGACGGAGTTGATCCCCTCCGCGTACTCCTCGTACAGCCAGCAGCTGCCCGCCGTGGCGATCTCCTCCAATCGGCGGCGGATCTGCGCCGGGGCCGTCACCGAGGCGGCGGTGAAACTCTCCAACGGCTCGGCGAGGAACTCCTCGACCACCCCCGCCGGAGCGGCGGCGAGCAGCACCAGTCCGGACGGGACGACGTGGGCGGGGATCCGCTGGCCGGTCCAGTCGCGCACCTGCACCGGGTTCTCCGACTCGATCTGATCGAGGTAATGGACCTCGAACCCGTCGAGCACCGACAGTCCGGTCGCCTCGCCGGTCGAGTGCATCAGTTCGACCAGGTGGGGACGGGCGGCGCCGACGATGTTCCTCCCGGGAAGGATCGTGGCGGCGATCTCGAGCAGCCCCGGGCCGAGCCGGTACGGTCCGCCGGGGGTGACCTGCTCGACGATCTCGATCCCTTCGAGCGTCGACAGCAACCGAGACACCGTGCTCTTCGGCAGTCCGACGTGGGTCGCCACCTCGGTGATCCCGGCGGCGCCGGCGGACAGCCGGCGGAGCACCGAGAAGGTGCGTTCGATGGCCTGCACACCCGACATTGGACCTCCCCGGAGTGTTCCATCATACGACCCGATGCCGCCTGGTGGAACGGATGGTGTCGCGCCGAGCGGTCGACTCAGCCGAGCCAGGTGCTCCAGACCGCTTCGTTCTCGGCGATCCACTCGGCGGCGACCTCGGACACCTCGCGCTTGTCGATCTCGACTGCCGGGAGCATCGACAGCTGGTCCTCGGTCGACAGCGAGAACTTCTGGAGGAAGGCGAGCACCGCCGGGTCCTTCTTGCCGAGCTCGGCCGATGCCGCCTTGATCAGCACGTCCTCGGGGTAGTCGCAGGCGACCGCAGCGAGATCGGCGTAGCACTCCTCGGTGTACTCGGGGAGGGCGACGTTCTGCAGGTTGTAGGCGGCGACGGCCGCCGTCGGCGTCCACCAGTAGAGGACGATCGGTTCCTTGGCGGCGACCTTTGCATCGAGCTCGGCAACGGTCGACGGCTCCGAGCCGGAGAAGACCACCTGCAGCGGCAGTCCGAGCCCGGCGATGATCGACTCGTCGTACTGCGAGTAGGACGGATCGGTGCCGAGGAACCGACCCTTGTCTCCGGTCTCGGCGGTGGCGAAGGCCTTGGCCACCTCGGGATCCTCGAAGCCTTCCCAGGTCGCCAGCGTCGGGTACTCCTCGAGCACGTAGTCGGGCACCCACCAGCCGATCTTGCCGACCGCGCCGAGGTCGCCGAGGTCGACCACGCTGCCGTCGTCGAAGTACGCCTGCTCGTCGGCGGTGATCCCCGACGGCCAGATCTCGAGCACGGCGTCGAGCGTCCCGTCGGCCAGGCCGGTGAACATCGTGTTCTCGTCGATCGAGGTGATCGTCACCGAGTTGCCGAGCTCGCTCTCGATCAACTGCTTGGCGATCTCGGCGTCGAGCGCCGACGCGGTCCAGGCGTTGGCGACGAGGGTGATCTTCGGCTTGTCGCCGCTCGACGCAGCACCTCCTGCGGCGCTCGACTCGGTCGCCGCGCCGCCGGCGGCGGTGGTCTCGCTCGAGCCGGTGTCGCCGTCGGAGTCGCTGCCGCACGCAGCGGCGACCAGACCGAACGTGGCGACCAATCCGACCGCTGCAAACGTCCTACGTGAGAGGCGCATCTCTCCCCCTTGGTGAGCCCGTGGCGTCCGTTCCGTGATGTGGCACCGGTTCGCAGATCGGAATCTAGTTCAGCCGTCGTGCGCTACGGTTCCGTTGGAACCGGGGGGTTCCGAGGCGAGCTCCGGGCAACCGCCGCTGCCGGGAAAGGTACGGTCCGCGGATGTCAGCCACCTCGTACGCCGGTGCAGCGGACACGGTCTACATCGAGGTGCGGCACCTGTGGAAGGTGTTCGGTCACGGGCGTCCCGATCGGGCCTTGGCACTGGCCGCCGAGGGAGCCGACCGGGGGACGATCCTCGCCGAGACGGGCCAGACGATCGGCGTGCGCGACGTCAGCTTCGAGGTCCGCACCGGCGAGACCTTCGTCGTCATGGGCCTCTCCGGCAGCGGCAAGTCGACATTGATCCGGTGCATGTCGCGGCTGATCGAACCGACCAGCGGCGAGGTCACCGTCGACGGCGAGAACCTGCTGGCGATGGACGACGAGGCGTTGCGCCGGGTGCGGCGGACGAAGATGTCGATGGTCTTCCAGCACTTCGGCCTGTTCCCCCACCGGCGAGTGATCGACAACGTCGCCTACGGGCTCGAGGTGCAGGGGGTCGGCAAGGTCGAGCGACGCCGCCGGGCGGCAGAGGTGATCGAGCTGGTCGGGCTGACGAGCTGGGCGCACCAGTTCCCCCAACAGCTGTCGGGCGGGATGCAGCAGCGCGTCGGACTCGCCCGGGCGCTGGCGCTCGATCCGGAATTGCTCTACTTCGACGAACCGTTCTCTGCCCTCGATCCGTTGATCCGTCGTGAGATGCAGTCCGAGTTGCTCCGCCTGCAGCAGGAGATGCACCGCACGATCGTGTTCATCACCCACGATTTCGACGAGGCACTGCGGCTCGGCGACCGGATCGCGATCATGAAGGACGGCGTGCTCGACCAGATCGGAACGCCGGAGGAGATCGTCCTGCGCCCGGCGACGCGCTACGTACGCGAGTTCACCGAGGCCGTACCGAAGTCGAAGGTGCTCTCGGTCCGGTCGGTGATGTCCGACGGCGTCGCACCGAGCGATGCTCGTGTCGTCGGCTGCGACGACACGGTCGACTCGATCGTCCCGATCCTGCTCGGCGGGGCGGAGATGGTCGGCGTGACCGATCCCGAGGGGCGCTCGATCGGGGTCGTCTCCCGCCAGGCGGTGGCCCGGATGCTCGCAGGTGACCGGGCGTGACAGCGACCAACCTGGCGGTCAACCCGCTCGCCGAGCTGTCCACCCGGCAGCGCCGGGCGTTGGCCGGCGGTGGCGCGATCGTCGCCCTCGTCGCCCTCCAGGTCGCGTTCGAGCTCGGTCGGAGCGTTCCCTTCCAATTGGGACATCGAACTCGCCGAGACGATCAACGACGTCCAGCGCTGGGTCCAGCGCAACCGCCGGTCGCACCCGCTGTTCACCTGGCTGCTGCAGCCGTTCAGCGACGTCGTCGACTGGGCGATCACCTCGCTCACCGACCTGCTGGTGTGGTTGCCGTGGTTCGTCCTGCCGGTCTTCGTCGCCGTGCTGATCGGTCGCACCGGACGCTGGATCTCGGCGATCGTCTGCGCGGTCGGCGTGCTCTACCTCGGCGCCGTCGGCTACTGGGACGAGAGCATGCAGACGCTCGCCCTGATGCTCGTCGCCGTGATCGTGTCACTGCTGATCGGGATCCCGCTGGGGGTCCTCGCTGCGCTGAGACCGGGCGTCGATCGGGTGATCCGCCCGATCCTCGACGCGATGCAGACGGTGCCCGGAACGGTCTATCTCGTCCCCGCTGCGCTGCTGTTCGGGATCGGGGTCGTGCCGGCGGCGGCGGCGACGATCATCTACGCGCTTCCGCCCGCCGTCCGGTTGACGACGCTCGGGATCCGCGGCGTGCCGGCGAACACGGTCGAGGCCGGGCAGATCTTCGGGTCGACCAGACGCCAGTTGCTGACCAAGGTCCAGCTCCCCCAGGCGCTGCCGTCGATCGCCGCCGGCGTCAACCAGACGATCATGATGGCGCTCGGGATCGTCGTCCTCGCCGGGTTGATCGGCGCCGGAGGACTCGGCCAGGAGGTGATCTCGACGCTCCGGCTGCGCAGCCCCGGGCGGGGGATGATCGTCGGCCTGGCGATCGTCGTCGTCGCCCTCGTGCTCGACCGGGCGAGCCAGAGCTTCATCGGTGGGCACGAGCAGACGATCGGCGGCGGGCGTGGCCGGCTGAGCCATCGGCAGGTGCTGATCGGGCTCGGCGCGCTCGTCGCCGCGGCGATCGTCGGCCGCCTCGCCGGGGTGGTCGAGCTCCCGGTGCGCTGGGGCAACACCTTCGCCGACCCGGTCGACGACTTGGTCATCTGGGTCCGCGACACCTTCCGCGGGATCACCGGTGCGTTCAACGACTTCATGGTCCGCGACGTGTTCATCCGCGGGCGTGACTTCCTGCTCGAGTCCGTCGCCTGGCCGGTGCTGGTGATCGCCTCCGGAGCGCTCGCCTGGGTGGTCAGCGGTTGGAAGTTGGCGTTGTTCACCGTCGCCGGGGTGCTCCTCACCGGGCTGATCGGGATGTGGGCGCTGGCGATCGAGACCCTCGTCCAGGTGATCGTGGCGGTGATCGTGGCCGTGGCGATCGCCGTTCCGGTCGGGGTGTGGATCGGGCGGCGCCCGAAGGCGGAGGCTGCGATCGGCCCGGTGCTCGACGCGCTGCAGACGATCCCGCCGCTGATCTACGCGGTGCCGTTCGTGATGATCTTCTCGATCTCGGTCGTGCCGGGAGGATTGATCGCCTCGGTGCTCTACGCGATCCCGCCCGGGATCCGGGTGACCGCGCTGGGGATCAAGCAGGTCTCGCCGACAACGATCGAGGCGGCGACGACGTTCGGGGCGACCGAACGCCAGCTGCTCTGGGGCGTGCGCCTCCCGCTCGCCTTGCCGGCGATCGTCCTCGCCGTCAACCAGGTGATCATGATGGTCCTGGCGATGGTGATCATCGCCGGGATGACCGGAGCCGGAGCGCTCGGGTTCAAGGCGGTCGAGGCGTTGACCAAGCCCGACACAGGGCTCGGGGTCGAGGTCGGCGTGGCAGTGGTGGTGATGGCGATGATCCTCGACCGCCTCACCCAGGCCTTCGCCCGCCGCCTTCAACCCCCCACCGCCTGACGCCGCCGCTGCGACGTTTGGAGGTTCTTGCAGCGTGACGCTGCAACAAGCTCCACGCTTCGCAGCCCTCGACCGCTACTCGAGCCGCTGTTGGCCCTCGCCGAGGACGGCGAGGTCGGCGGCGGTGCGCCCGGCGTGCCAGCCCTCGGCGTCGAGGGCGCGGCGGCGCATCGGTTCGGTGGTCGGGAACGCCTCGCGGACGGCCTCGTCGATCGCCTCCTCGCGGCGCGCGAGAACCGGAACCAGCGCGGTGCCGTGCTCGCTGACGAACCTGTGCTCCTCGTCGTCGCGGGCGTGGATCAGCCGTTCGCCGATCCGCTGCGCATACGAGCTGAGGAACGCCCGCCGGAACGACGGGGTTCGTGCGCGGGCGGACATCGTCGACGCTGTCCACCGACGCCCGGCCGGCCTGGACCAGCAGCGAGGTGAACAGCACGTCGATCAGCTGGAGGTCGACCGGGAAGCCGATCACGGTGACGAACCCGGCCTGCTCGGTCCAGATCGCCCGTCCGTGGTTCGCCTTGGCGACGACGCTGAGCAGCAGTACCTTCGCCTCGGCATAGGGATCGTCGATGTGCACCCGCCGCGCCGAGACGTCGCCGACGAGGCCGGAGCCACCGCCGACATCGAGCATCGCCGAGTCGATCGCGTAGCGGGTCATCAGCTCCTGTGCCTTGGTGCTGAACGCCTCCGCCTCCTCCGGGAAGTCGGTCGACTCCGCCTTTGCCAGCAACGCCCGGACGCGGGTGAGCACCTTGTCGTCGGCGGCGGCCGTCGCAGACGGACGACGCCGAGGCGCCGCCTGGGCTCCCCACTGCTTCGGCGGCGGGATGAGGAACGACAGCCGATGGGCGCTGCGTTGCAGGAGATGGACCGCCCGCGCCGCCCCGGACACCGCGTCCCTGGTCGAGATCGCCTGGGACCGACGCCAACGGTCGACGAGTCCGCCGAGCTGGAGCTCGGCATCGACCGGCGCGACGCCGAGCTCGGCGAGTTGCTCGACCCACTCCTGCGGAGCGCGCTGCCACGCACCGCTGGCCGTCGCCTCGGCGGCGATCGCGTCGACCAACAACTCGGCGACACGCGCGTTGGTCTTGCGCCGCACGACGTGGGCGACGTCGAGCGGCTGCCAGCCGTTGTCCCAGAGAACTCGGATGATCGCCATCAGCTCCGAGGACAGCAGCCCTCCGGAACGGGTTGCGCCGCGATCTGTCGGCGGGTCGATCGTTGCCAGCTTGGCGACGATCATCCCCAGCCGCTGTTGCCCGGTCGACGAGCCATTGGCACAGGCCACGGCAGCATCGACGAGCTGCCGGATCTGGTGCAGATCGGGCGGCGGTTTCGACGAGTCGTGGTGAGTGGTGTGATCTGTGCGGGGGGCGTGCGAACCCCCGATGGGTCCGTTCGCCGGGTTGCCGCTCGGTGCGGCGTGGTCCCGGCGAGCGGCGGCGGCCTTGCGCAGCTTGGCCGCTCGACGCATGCGGTTGTTCCGTCCCATCCGGCCATCGTGCCAGGGGGGTGTGTCGAGCGACCGTCGAGGGCGCACGTTCCGCGCTCCGGAACGGGTCCGGAATGTGGAACAATCGTACGGTCAACCGCTGATCGCTCCGGGGAGAGTGCACCATGGGTTTTCCGTCCGATCTCGAGATCGCCCGCGCGCGCACGCTGGCGCCGCTCACCGACATCGCCGCGCAGATGGGCATCGGCCCGCACCTGCTCGAGCGGTACGGCGACGATCTGGCCAAGATCAGGCTCGAGGCGATCGACGAGCTGCGCCGATCGCCCGAAGGCCAAGTACGTCGTCGTCACCGCGATCACCCCGACGCCGCTCGGCGAGGGCAAGACCACGACCACCGTCGGCCTCGGGCAGGCGATGAAGCACATCGGCAAGAACGCCGTCGATCAGCCTGCGCCAGCCGTCGATGGGCCCGACGTTCGGCATCAAGGGCGGCGCCGCCGGCGGCGGCTACAGCCAGGTGATCCCGATGGAGCTGCTCAACCTGCACCTCACCGGCGACTTCCACGCCGTCACCGCCGCGCACAACCTGCTGTCGGCGATGGTCGACAACCACCTGCACCAGGGCAACGAGCTCGGCCTCGACCTCGACAACATCACGTGGCGCCGGGTGCTCGACGTCAACGACCGCGCGCTGCGCAACATCATCGTCGGCCTCGGCGGCAAGATGGACGGCGTCACCCGCCAGACCGGCTTCGACATCACCGCCGCCTCCGAGGTGATGGCGATCCTGGCGCTCGCCACGTCGCTCGACGACATGCGCGCCCGCCTCGGCCGCATCGTCGTCGGCTACACCAAGGACGGCGACGCCGGTCACCGCCGAGCAGCTGCAGGGCGCCGGCTCGATGGCCGTCATCATGCGCGAGGCGCTCAAGCCCAACCTGCTGCAGACGCTCGAGCACACGCCGGTCATCGTGCACGCCGGTCCGTTCGGCAACATCGCCCACGGCAACTCGTCGATCGTCGGCGACCTGATCGGCATCCGCGGCGGCGACTACCTCATCACCGAGGCCGGCTTCGGCGCCGACATGGGCGCCGAGCGGTTCTTCAACATCAAGTGCCGCGACTCGGGCATGGTGCCCGACGCCGCCGTGCTGGTCGCCACCGTGCGCGCGCTCAAGGCGCACAGCGGCAAGTTCAAGATCGTCGCCGGCAAGCCGCTGCCCGCCGACCTGCTGGCCGAGAACCCCGACGACGTGCGCGCCGGCGCCGCCAACCTGCATCAAGCAGATCGAGAACGTCAAGGTCGCACGGCGTCTCCCCGGTCGTCGCGATCAACGCCTTCCCGGGCGACTTCGACAGCGAGCACGAGGCGATCCGCGAGATCGCCGAGTCGGTCGGCGCCCGCGTCGCCGTGTGCACGCACTTCAGCGACGGCGGCAAGGGTGCCACCGATCTCGCCGCAGGCCGTGGTCGAGGCCTGCGACGAGCCGAGCGACTTCCAGTTCCTGCTACCCGGACGACGACACGCTGAAGACGAAGATCGAGACGGTCGCCACCAAGATCTACGGCGCCGCCGACGTCACGTACTCGGCCGCCGCCAACACGCAGCTCGGCCAGCTACGAGAAGAACGGCTTCGGCAACCTGCCGGTGTGCATCGCCAAGACGCACCTGTCGATCTCGCGGCGACGCGTCGCTGAAGGGTGCGCCGACCGGCCACACCCTGAACGTGCGCGAGGCGCGGGCCAGTCGTCGGCGCCGGCTTCGTCTACCCGATCTGCGGCGACATGACGCACGATGCCCGGCCTCGGCTCCGCGCCCGCGGCCAGCGATCATCGACTTCGACGAGCACGGCGAGATCGTCGGCCTGTCGTGAGCAGCGTCCAGCCGGCGACGTTCGAGCGCACGCCCGGTGGCGCCATCCTGATGGACGGCAACCGGTTGCGCGACGAGACCGTCGCCCGCATGCGCGGCGACGATCGACGCCGCCGGCATCGCCGCCGGTGTGCCTGGCCACGGTGCTGGTCGGCGACGACCGGCCGAGCCAGATCTACGTGCGCATGAAGCACAAGAAGGCCGCAGGAGGCCGGCATGCGTCTCGAAGCACGTCGAGCTGCCCGGCGACGCCACGCCAGGCGCAGGTCGAGGACGCCGTCGCCGCGCTCGTCGCCGACCCGGCGGTGCACGGCATCCTCGTGCCAGCTGCCGCTGCCCGACGGCCTCGACCCCGAGCCGGTGCTGGCGCTGCTGCCGCCCGAGAAGGACGTCGACGGGCTCACCGAGCGCTCGATGGGCCGGCTCGTGCGCGGCCTGCCCGGCCACGTGCCGTGCACGCCGCTCGGCGTGATGCGGCTGCTCGAGCGCTACGGCGTCGCGACCTCCGGCAAGCGGGCGGTCGTCATCGGCCGCTCGACGCTGGTCGGGCTGCCGCAGGTGCTGCTGCTCGGCCGCAAGGGCATCGACTGCCACGGTGACGCTGGCCCACTCGCGCACGCCCGACATGATCGAGGTGTGCCGCGAGGCCGACATCATCGTCGCCGCCGCCGGCCCGGCCCGCATGATCACCGCCGCACCACGTCAAGCCGGGCGCCGCCGTGCGTCGACGTCGGCGTGTCGCGCACCGAGAGTCGGGCATCGTCGGCGACGTCGACTTCGACGCCGTGCAGGCCGTCGCCGGCGCGATCACGCCGATGCCCGGCGGCACCGGCCCGATGACCATCGCCTGCCTGCTCGAGAACACCCTCGCGGCCGCCCGCATGCTGGGCGCCTTCCCGGCCTGAGCGACCGACCCGGCGACCGACCCGGCGCCGTACTCAGGGGCCGGCTCAGGGAAGGTCGGCGAACGGGGACTCGACCGGGTCGAAGCCGCCGGCATCGACGAGCTGATGGAGACGTTCGTTGGGATAGGCAGCGTCGAGCGCAGCAGCCGCCGTGGTCGCTTCCGACTCGAGGTCGTCGCCGCACGGTCGTGACGTCCGTCGCCACTCGCCGACGTAATCCTGGGCGGTCTTCTTCGCCGGCGACCATCGCCGCCCGATCGATCGCCTTCTGGAACCGATGGTCGAGCACGACCCCGTGCCGCCTGCGCCCCGCCTGCGCGTTGACCTGGGCAGGAATGTCCCGCCAGTAGATGACGACCAGCTGCTGAGCCACGTCAGCCGACGGTACCGCCGTCGAGCACTGCTCGCTGCCACTCGGCGGCAGCCTCGAGTTGGTTGAACGTGAACAGGTGCAGTCCCTCGATCCCCAGCGCAGCCGGCGCCGCCCCGAGCGACTCGAGCAGCGAGAGCGGGTCGTAGGCGCCGGAGGCGAGCAGCTTGGTCAGCCCCTTGCGATTCTTGGTCAGATAGCGCAACGACTGGCCGACACCGACGCGCATCCCCATCGTCAGCAGCTTCGCCCGGTCGACCGGGCCGGGCACGCCGAGACGGATCGGCAGGGTCAAGCCGTTCGCCCGCTCGGCGGTGATCCACCCGGCGATCCGCCGACCGTCGAAGCACATCTGGGTCGACACCCAGCCGTCGAGCCCGGCGGCGCCGAGCAGCGTCTGCTTGCGATGCAGCGCAGCACGCACGTCCCCGGCGGAGATGAACAGATGCCCGTCGGGATAGCCGGCGATCCCGATCCGGCGGAGGCCGTGCGGCTCCGCGAGCAGGTCCTCGAGCAGGGCGACGACCCCGTCGTAGGGACCGGCCGGCTGTTCCTCGTCGCCGCCGATCAGGAACAGCTCCTCGGTGCCGTCGGCCGCCAGCCGGGCGGCGATGTCGCCGACGTGGGCGCGGTCACGCACGAGCCGGGCGGCAAGATGCGGCGTCGGACGGAACCCGCCGGCGCGCAGCGCAGCGGCGAGATCGAGGGTCGCCTCGATCCCCTTCGTCGGCGAGCAGGTGACCGAGACCCTGGCCCCTGCCGGCAGGTGTGCGAGCTGCGCCTCGAGGTTCTTCAGCGGGACGAGTTCGAAGGTCGTCGCACTGACGAGCGGCTGGAGGTCGACGGTGGAACGGACGCTACGGAACGCCGACTGCATGTTCCGTATCATAGAACAGTTCCACGATGCAGTACGCGCGACGAAGTGTCGGTCGTCACACGCGCCGAGCGCCCGGCAAGGCGCGGTGATGCACGGCAGGAACGACCGAACCAGCGCTCCGGAGCGTGCAGCAGCCCCGCTGCGGCGGCGGTGTGCCGCCGTGTCAGTCGACGGTGACGTTCCGGCTGTGCCAGCCCGTCGCCCCGTCGGGCGCCGGCGAGCTCGGGTCCTCGGTCTGTGTCTCGCCGTTCGCATCGGTCGCCCGGACACGCAACACGTGCTCCCCCGGTGTCGCCTCCCACGGGAAATACCACTGGACCCAGGTGTGCTCGCTGGCGACCTCTCCGAGGCGGCACTCCTGCCACGGGCCGTCGTCGACCTGCAGCTCGACCTTGTCGATCCCCCGGCTCGGGGCGAGGGCGACCCCGGCGACGGCGACGGTGCCGGCCCGAAGTTCGGTCGCGTGCCCGGGGGACGTCGATCCGCGACGCAGTCTTGATCGGACCTTCCTTCGACCAACCGCGGGGGATCCAGAAGCCGTCGAAGTCCTCCCAGGTGGTCAGCTCGATCTCACCCAGCCATTTCGTCGCCGAGACGTAGCCGTAGAGCCCGGAGACGACCAGCCGGGCAGGGAAGCCATGTCGTGCCGGGAGCGGCTCGCCGTTCATCGCGTAGGCGAGCATCGCCACCCGACCGTCGCCGACCAGCTCGGTCGGGAACCCGGCGGTGAACCGGTCGACGGACCGCCCGACGATCTGCGTCGCACCCGGCTGGACCCCGGCCCGGTCGAGCAGGACGGACAGCGGTACGCCCTGCCAGACGGCGTTGCCGACGAGATCGCCGCCGACCTCGTTGGAGACGCACTGGAGGGTGACGACCTCCTCCACCGCGTCGAGCGCGAGCAGCTCGTCGTAGGTGATCTCGAACGGATTGTCGACCATCCCGGTGAACGACAGGCGTCCACGAGCCGACGTCGACCTGGGGGATCGTCAAGGCCGTGTCGATCCGGTAGAAGTCCGTCGTCGCGGTGACGTAGGAGGACAGGCCGGCGACGTCGAACGGCTGGGTCGGCGGAACACGGTGGAGCACCTCCGCCCGCGGCAGCACCGTCGTCCGCCGGGCGGTCTCGACCACCGCGCTCGACCGTGCCCGGCGGCCGATCATCGCCGCCCCGGCGGCACCGCCGGCGAGCACACCGGCGGACACCAGGAACCGGCGCCGGCTCGACGGGCCGAGCGGGTCGACGTACGGCCGGTTGCGCGGCATCGGCTCGGCGAGCGGACGGTCCGGCGGCGCAGAACCGGCGGGAGCGGGCAGTGCCGTCGCGGGCTGCCCGGCGCGGATCTCGGGTGCGTGCGCGGCGGCGCGGACATCGGCCGATCGCGCCGCCAGCGTGCGACCGAACGGGCCGGGCACCGCAGGACGAAGCAACCAGGCGAGGCTCCCGAGCCCGGCTGCGACCGCGGCGGCCGAGGCGAGCAGCCCGACCCAGAACGACCCTTGGGGAACGCGGGCGAACGCCCACCAGCCGAGCGCGCCGAAGGCGAGGAAGCCGATCACTGCGATCCGGAACCGGCGCTGGGCAGCGATGCCGAGAGCGACCCCGAGCAGCATCGAGACGAGCACGATCCCGACCACCAACGCGACCTTGTCGTTCGTCCCGAACAGGCGCACGGCGATGTCCTTCAGCGCAGCGGCGAAGCGCTCGATGAACTCGGTGCCGATCGCCGAGACCAACGACGGACCGGAGCCGGCGATCCCGCAGACGAACTCAGCGACCCCGAGGGCGACGCCGGCGGCGACGAACCCGGCGATCCCCCCGGCGAGCCGGCTGCGGCGCGGTGCGCCGGCGACGTCCGGTTGTTCGCTCGAACGGGGCACAGCGGAGGTGATCGCCATCGCCCCAGCGTGCCTGTCGATGCTCGACGAATGACGACGCGGATCGAAACGATCGCGAAACTCTTCCCCGGCCGTCCGGCCCGGGATGCAGGACAGCCCTACGCTGCGGCCATGTTCGGGACCGCCGCGCCGGCGAGCGTGCTCGTCGTCGACGACGAGCCGATGGTCCGCGAGGTCGTCGTGCGGTACCTCGAGCTCGACGGGCTGACGGTCCACGAGGCGGCCGACGGCAACGCGGCGCTCGCTTGGCTCGACACCCACCGCGCCGATCTGGTGGTCCTCGACCTGATGCTCCCCGGCGTCGACGGACTGACCATCCTCCGCCGGCTGCGCGCCGCCGGCGACGTCCCGGTGATCCTGCTCACCGCCCGGACCGAGGAGGTCGACCGGATCGTCGGGCTCGAGCTCGGTGCCGACGACTACGTCGTCAAGCCGTTCTCAGCCGCGCGAGCTGGCGGCGCGGGTCCGCACGGTGCTCCGCCGGACGATGGCGGTCGCCCCGTCGGGGGCGGGGGTCGCGTCGGCCCGCCCGCCGCGCCGCTCGGCTTCGACGGGCTGCTGATCGATCCCCGGTCGCGCGAGGTCAGCGTCGACGGGCGACCGGTGAGCCTGACGCCGAAGGAGTTCGACCTCCTCGTCGTCCTGGCCAACTCCCCCCGGCAGGTGTTCACCCGCCGTCAGCTGCTCGCCGAGGTCTGGGACTCGGCCCCGGAGTACCAGGACTCGGCGACGGTCACCGTCCACGTCGGGCGGCTGCGCCAGAAGCTCGAGCACGATCCGGAACATCCGCGGTGGATCACCACCGCCTGGGGAGTGGGGTACCGGTTCGAGCCGTGAGCGTGATCTCCGCTTCCTGGCTCGATGCGGCGAGCGACGAACCGCTGCAGACCGCCGCCACCTTCGCCGTGCTGGCGGCGGCGACGGTCGCCGTCGGCCTCGCCCTGCGGGCCCTGACCCGTCGTTCGCGATCGCTGCGCCAACAGGTGCTGGCGATCACCTTCGCTTCGCTGGTCGTCGCCGCCGGCGCGGCATTGGCCCTCGCCCGGCTGATGGTCCTCGACCGCGACCAGCTCGCCGACGTGGTCGGGGTGTTGGCCGTCACCGCCGTCTTCGCCGGGGTGCTGGCGGTGGTCGCCTCCGAGACACTCGGCCGCGACGCCCGCCGGATCGAGCACACCCTCCGCCGGATCGAGTCCGGTGACCGAGCGGTGCGCAGCGGCGTCGTGCGCTCCGACGAACTCGGACACGTCGCCCACGCCCTCGATCAGCTGACGACGCGCCTGGACGAGCTCGAGCTGGAACGGGAGAGCTACGAGACCGAGCGGACGGCGATGCTCTCCAGCGTCGGTCACGACCTGCGCACGCCGTTGAGCGCGCTGCGGGCCGCGCTGGAAGCCGTCACCGACGGCGTCGCCCCCGACCCGGAGCGATACCTGCGCTCGATGCAGCGCGACGTCGAAGCGATCACCGCGCTGGTCGACGACCTGTTCCTGCTCGCCCGGATCGAGGCCGGACGGCTGGAGCTCCGCCCCGAATCGGTCGACCTGGCGGAGATCGCCGACGACGCGGCGGAGGCGCTCGCCCCGACCGCCGAGCAGCGCGGGATCCGGATCGTCCAACCGGTCGCCGAACCGGTGCCGGTCGCCGGCAACGCCACTGCACTCGGACGGGTGATCCGCAACCTGCTCGACAATGCGATCCGCCACGCACCGAACGGCTCGACGATCGAGCTGCGCGTCGCCACCGTCGACGGCCGGGCCTCGGTCCAGGTCGTCGACGAGGGTCCGGGTTTCCCGGAGGAGTTCACCGACCAGGCGTTCGACCGGTTCGCCCGCGCCGAGCCGAGCCGCAACCGGACCACCGGCGGCGCCGGGCTCGGTCTGGCGATCGCCCGCGGGCTGATCGAGGCCCACGGCGGGAGGATCTGGATCGAGCAGCCGCCCGGCGGGCGGGTCGCCTTCTCCCTCCCCGCCGCCTGAGGTCGACTACATCTTCGACCACTGCGGCGCCCGCTTGTCGCGGAACGCCCTGCCTGCTTCGGTCATGTTGCCGGTGAAGGTGCCGAGCACCTGGGTCCGGTTCTCGAGCTGGATCGCGTGACGCAGGCTCGGCGCGTCGAGGTTGGTCCACAGCCCGACCTTGGTCAGCAGCACGCCGTACTCGCTGTTGGCGGTGATCGCCGCTGCCAGTTCGAGCGCAGCCGGGAGCAGATCGTCGGTCGAGGCCACGACCCGGTTGAGCAGGCCGAGCCGATCGGCCTCGGCGGCATCGAACCGCCTGCCGGTGAGCATCAGCTCGGCCGCCTTCGCCGGCGGGATCAGCCGTGGGAGCAGGAAGCTGGTCCCGACGTCGCACGACGACAGTCCGACCCGGATGAACTGGGAGGCGAAGGAGGCGTCGGCCGAGGCGATCCGTAGATCGCAGGCGAGCGAGATCGCCAGGCCTCCGCCGACCGCTGCGCCGTGCACGGCGGCGATCACCGGCTGGGGCAACTCGCGGATCGCCAGGATCAGTTCGGAGAGCTCTTCCTGGAAGTAGTAGATCAACCCGACCGGGCCCCGATCGGCGGCCGACGGCGGAGGCTCGTCTCCTCCTGCGAGGTTCGCTCCGGCGCAGAACCCACGCCCGGCGCCGCGCACCACGACCGCCCGGACGGTCCGATCGAGGCGCAGCTCGGCGAAGGTCTGGCGCAGCTCGACGATCATCGTCGAGCTCAGCGCGTTGTAGCGCGGCTCGTCGGCGAGCGTGACCAGCGCGACGTCCTCGACCGGGCGGGTGACTGCTACCAGCGTCGTCATCCCCCGATCCTCGCCGCGCCGGCACCGTCGGCGGCAACGGTGCGACCGGAGCCGGCGACACCTGCCCGCTCGAGCAGTGGACGTGCTCAGTTGGCGGGGTTGCCGCCGGTGAACTGTTCGAACGGCGCAGGGCGCGACAGCGCGTAGCCCTGGCCGAAGACGACGCCGGCGCTGCGCAGCAGATCCAACGCCGCGTCGGTCTCGATCCCCTCGGCGATCAGCTGGGTGGAGGTGTGCGCGGCATAGGTCGTCAGCGCGGCGACCAGCGCCAGGCGCGGCGAGTGGGTCTCGATCCCGATCGTCAACGCTCGGTCGAGCTTGATGATCTCCGGCTGGACCTCGAGCAGGCGGGTCAGGCCGGAGAACCCGGCGCCGGTGTCGTCGGTGGCGATCCGCACCCCGATCGAGCGCAGCGCGTCGAGCGCTTCGGTCACTTCCGGGCGCCACGAGAGCGGGTCGTGTTCGGTCAGCTCGACCACCACCCGATCGCCGTTCGGTTCGATCAGCCGGCCGAGGCGGACATCGAGCAGCGCTTCGGCACCGACGTTGACCGCCAGGTAGGCGCTGTTCGGCAGCTCCGGCAGATGGCTCAGAGCCCGGCTGACGGCGAGCAACTCGAGCTCGATCCCGAGACCCACCCGGTGTGCCTCGGCGAACCATGGCTCCGGGCCCTGCACCGGGCCGTCGGGGAACCGGGCGAGCGCTTCGACACCGACGACGCGCTGCGACTCGAGCTCGTAGATCGGCTGGCAGACCATCACCAGGCGGTCGGTGCCTTGCAGCAGCCGTTCGATCGGCAGGCGGCCCTCGGGGGCCGGGCGGGCGGCGCGCAGGACGTTGTCGACGAAGGTCGCCGCCGAGTCGACCTCGTGGGCGACGGTGTTGACCGCGTCGAACACCGAGGCGGTCACCGCCAGGTCGGTTGCGGCGACGGCCATCGTCGAGATGAACTCGGCGAGCTCGTCGAGCAGCCGGACGTCGCGATCGGTGAGCGCGCCCGGCTGCTGCGAGCTGAGCTTGAGCACCCCCACCGCCCCCGATTCACGCTGGAGCGGGACGCAGACCATCGATCGGATCCCGAGCCGCTCGCACATCGCCCGGTCGACGCGGGGATCGGTCGCCGAGTCGTCGCAACGCAGGGTCGTGCGTGCCTCGATCGACATCCCCGACAGGCTCGTCGCCGCCCGCAGGCGGACCCCTGCGCTGCCTTCGAGGGTCCCGCTCGAACAGAGGTAGGTCAGCCAACCGTCGGGGTCGAGCAACTCGAGCGTCGCCCCGTCCGCGGTGGAGACCATCCGTAGGGCCTCGTCGACCAACCGCTGCAACAGCTCACGTGGGGTGCCGTAGATCGCCGCTCGAAGTTGCTGTTCCATGGAGCCCCTGACACCCGCCAAAATGTCGGATCACCCGTCCTATCCGGGTTGGGGTGAGCAGTTCAAGCCGCGGCGGGTGATTCATTCGAACTCGTCGGGGAGCTCGGCCTTTCGCCGGGCGACGAACTCGGTCAGCTCTGCGTCGATCGCGTCGTCGAGCGGCGGCGGCTCGTAGCCGGCGAGCTGCTCCTTCCAGATCGCGTTCGCCCGGCGGGCGGCATCGAGCCCGCCGTCCTCGCTCCACTGCTCGTAGCTCGACGTGTCCGCGGTGGTCTGGCGGTAGAACGCGGTCTCGAAGTTGGCGAGGGTGTGGGCGGTGCCGAGGAAGTGCTGGCCCGGCCCGTTGTCCCGGATCGCGTCGAGCGCCTGGCCGTTGTCGGACAGGTCGACGCCCTTGACGAACATCGCCAGGCCGCCGAGCTGGTCGTTGTCGAGGACGAACTTCTCGTAGCCGATCGCCAGCCCGCCCTCCAGCCAGCCGGCGGCGTGGAGGACGAAGTTGACCCCGCCCATCACCGTCGGCAGCATCGTCTGCGAGCTCTCGTAGGCCGCCTGGGCATCGGCGATCTTCGACGCGGTGAGGTGGCCGCCGGATCGGAACGGCACGCCGAGCCGGCGGGCGAGTTGGGCGACGACGTACAGCAGCAGCGCTGGCTCCGGCGTGCCGAAGGTCGGCGCCCCGGTCTGCATCGACATCGAGCTGGCGAAGCAGCCGAAGACGACCGGAGCCCCGGGGCGGATCAGCTGGGTGAAGGTCATCCCGGCCAGCGCCTCGGCGAGCGTCTGGGCGGCGACCCCGGCGGTGGTCACCGGTGCCATCGCCCCGGCGAGGATGAACGGGGTGATGATGCAGGCCTGGTTGTTGGTGGCGTAGACCTCCGCCGCGGCGAGCATCGAGCCGTCCCACACCAGCGGTGACGAGGCGTTGATCAGGCTGGTCATCACGGTCCGCCCGGCGAGATCGCCACCGAACGCGATGCGGGCCATGTCGACCGAGTCCTGCGCCCGCGAGCCGGCGGTGACCGATCCCATGAACGGCTTGTCGCTGTAGCGGATGTGCGAATAGACCATGTCGAGGTGCCGCTTGCTGACCGGCACGTCGACCGGTTCGCACACCGTGCCGCCGGAGTGATGGAGGTGGGGCGAGAGGTACGCCAGCTTGACGAAGTTCTGGAAGTCCTCGAGCGTCGCGTAGCGGCGACCGTTGTCGAGGTCGGTGACGAACGGCGAGCCGTAGTTGGGGGCGAACACGCGTGCTTCCCGCCGATCTCGACCGAGTTCGCCGGGTTGCGGGCGTGCTGGGTGTACTGCCGCGGCGCGCGTCGCCTGAACGATCGAGCGGCACATCCCGCGGGGAAAGCGGACCCGCGTGCCGTCGACCGTTGCTCCGCCGTCGGCGAACACCTGCAGCGCCGAGGGGTAGTCGCGGATCTCGACCCCGACCTCCTCGAGGATCGTGTCGGCGTTGTGCTCGAGCAGCTCGAGCCCTTCCTCGGCGACGATCTCGTAGGGCTGGAGGGCCGGGTGAGGAACGGCAATCGCTCGACGGTCACCTTCGCCCTCGCAGCCTGGCGGCCCGATCGTCCTCCGGTTCGGCGTCCTTCGGCCATCAGGCTGCTCCTTGCTCGTCGGTCGGTTGATCGCCGCCGGGCGCCCCCACGGCGCTGCTCGTCTGGTTCGCCGCCGCGCTGCGCCGGTTGCGCCGCCTGCCCGGCTCGGTGGACGTGCTCGGCGCAGGGAGTTCGATCGCCTGCGCCAGCCAGGGGGTCGGCACGGTCGCGTGCGGAAAGCCCATCGCGTCGACGAAATGCTGCTGGAAGGCGGGCTCGAGCGCGGTCTCGATCTTGGTCACGGCGGCGACGGTCCGCTCCATCTCCCGGCGGGCGGCGCGCGAGAGCAGGGCCCGGATGGCGCCCGAGCCGGCCGCGTTGCCCGCCGAACGGACGATCTCGACCGGGCAGTCGGGGACCAGCCCGAGCACCAGCGCGTAGAGCGGATCGATGTGTGCGCCGAACGCCCCGGCGAGGCGGACGTCGTCGATCATCTCGAACCCGGAGTGCTGGCGGAGCAGTTCGATCCCGGCGCGAAGGGCGGCTTTGGCCAGCTGCATGGCGCGGATGTCGTTCTGGGTGATCGCCAGGCGGACGTCGTCGTGTCGGTGGATCACGTAGGCGAAGGTGCGGCCCTCGGCGACGAGCCGCGGCGTGCGCGTCGCCGCACTCGGATCGAACGTGCCGTCGGTACGGACCAGCCCGCTGAGGAACATCTCGCCGATCACCTCGATGATCCCCGAGCCGCAGACGCCGGAGATGCCGGTCTCGGCGACGGCATCGGCGAACCCGTCCTCATCCGACCAGCCGTCGTGGCCGATCACCTTGAACCGCGGCTCGAACGTCGTCCGGTCGATCCGCACCCGCTCGATCGCGCCGACGGTCGCCCGCTGCCCGCAGCTGATCTGGGCTCCCTCGAACGCCGGCCCGGTCGGGCTGGAGGCGGCGAACTGCCGCTCGTCGTTGCCGAGGACGATCTCGGCGTTGGTCCCGACGTCGACGAGCAGTTGGACCTTGGACGAGCGATGCGGCCCTTCGCTGAGGATCGCGGCAGCGGTGTCGGCCCCGACGTGGCCGGCGATGCACGGCCCGACGTAGAGGCGGGCGTAGGGATGGGGCAGGCCGATGTCGGCGAGGGAGGCCTCGACCGCCTCGCTGACGGCGAGCTCGAACGGCGCCCCACCGAGCGGCGTCGGATCGATCCCGAGCACGATGTGGTGCATGATCGGGTTGCCGACGAGCACGACGTCGAGCAGCAGGTTGGTCTCGAGCGCGGCGGCATCGAGCAGCTCGGCGATCAGCTCGGCCAGCGTCGCCCGGATCGCATCGGTCAGAGCGACGTCTCCGCCGGGGTTCATCATCACGTACGAGACCCGGCTCATCAGGTCCTCGCCGAAGCGGATCTGCGGGTTCATCGCCGACGCGGAGGCGAGCACCTCGCCGGTGCGCAGGTCGCAGAGGTGCCCGGCGATGGTGGTCGAGCCGATGTCGATCGCGACGCCGACGGAACGCTCGACGTAGCCGGGCCAGACGGCGATGATCCGCCGGCCGTCGGCGACGGCGACGGTCGTCCCGTCGGCGGAACCGACGGCGCGGTGGAGCCCACGCAGCACCGCGATCGTCAGCTCGAGCTGCCCGAGACCGTGGGCCTCGCTCAGGGCGAGCTGCAATCGCTCGGACGCGCTGCGGTCGTCGCCGAGCTCAGCCGGCTCGACGACGACGTAGTACAGGTGGATGTTCGGGTCGAGGTGGAGGTCGCCGAGATCGACCCGCTTGCGGACGACCGGCCGGTGGACCTGGCTCGACGCCGGGACGTCGATCACCGCGTCGGCGGTGACCCGCAGCTGGCAGCCGAGACGCTGGCCGGCGGGCAGCGCGCGCCGCTCGGCGTAGGCCCGCTCGACGGAGTTCGGTGCGCCGAAGGCGGTCGCGTCGGACTCGATCGCCCACTTGGCGAACGATCCGTGGCTGGGAACGACCGCACAGCGGCCGCAGACACCCCGCCCACCGCAGACCGAGTCGAGGTCGACGCCGAGGCGGCGGGCGACATCGAGCACGGTCGGGGCCTGCCCCTCGCCGCCGAGCCGCTCCACCTCGCCGTCCAGCCCCGAGGGGGTGAAGACGATCCTGACCTCAGTTTCCCGGGCGGACCGCACGTCGCCCCTCCGATCCAATGTTCACTCAGCGGAATCGTACCGCTCTACGGAACACCCCCTCGCTCGCCTCCCCCGCACCCCCGGGTCGCCCGCCTCCCGGTTCCTTCCCTCCGGTGCTCTTGGCACCAAACCCGACAGGTCCTGTCGTTTCCGGTGCCCAGAGCGCACCGGCGACGATGGGGACGACGAGGACCGTCGCCTCCGGTGCCCAGAGCGCGGTCGCCGTCACATCACGCCCATCAGCGCTCTTGGCACCGATGACGACACGATCTGTCGCTTGCGGTGCACAGAGCGCAGCGAGAGACCGGGCGGGGTCAGGGGTCTCGGCGACGGGCGCGGCGGCGGGCGCGTTCGTCGTCGCCGGCGCTCGGCTCCCGGTGCGCCTTGATCCAGGCTGCGCAGTGCTCGTCGTTGCCGGCGAGCACGTCGGCGGCCATGATCGCCGTGCGCACCTCGGGGTGCAGCGGGTTCATGATCGCCGAGGTCATCCCCGCCCCGATCGCCATCGCCAGGAACGTGCCGGTGACGTTGTTGCGCGCCGGCAGCCCGAAGCTGACATTCGACGCGCCGCAGGTGGTGTTGACCTCCGAGTTCCTCGCGCAGCCGGCGGACGAGCCGGAACACCTGCTGGCCGGCAGTGCCCATCGCTCCGATCGGCATCACCAGCGGATCGACGACGATGTCGTCGCGGGGGATCCCGTGGTCGGCGGCGCGCTCGACGATCTTCTTCGCCACCGCGTAGCGGACGTCCGGGTCGGTCGAGATCCCGGTCTCGTCGTTGGAGATCGCGACCACCGCCGCGCCGTACTTGGCGACCAACGGGAGCACCCGCTCCATCTGCTCGTCCTCGCCGGTGACGGAGTTGACCAGCGGCTTGCCCTGGTAGACGGCGAGCCCCGCCTCGAGCGCCTCGACGATCGAGGAGTCGATCGACAGCGGGACGTCGGTCACCCCCTGGACCAGCTGGATCGCCCGGGCGAGCAGCGCCGGCTCGTCGGCGAGCGGGATCCCGGCGTTGACGTCGAGCATGTGTGCCCCGGCCGCGACCTGGGCCAGCGCGTCGGCCTCGACCCGGCAGAAGTCGCCGTCCTTCATCTCGTCGGCGAGCAGCTTGCGACCGGTCGGGTTGATCCGCTCGCCGATCATCACGAACGGCCGGTCGAAGCCGATCGCCACCTCACGGGTGGCGGACGAGACGATGGTGCGGGTCATGTGCTTGCTCCCGTGACGGGTCGGTGGGCGGGTCGGTCGGCGGGTCGGTCGGCGGGGCGGTGGTCGGGTCGACGGATCGGCCCGAGGGTGAGCGGCCGGGCGACGGCCTCGGCGAACGGTCGCAGACCGGTGTACCGCCGTTCGAAGCTGAGCCCGAGACGTTCGGCGACACCGGCGGCGAGTGCGCCGAGTCGGTCGTCCTCGGTCTGGGCGAGGTGCACCAGCCGGTGGTAGTTGGCGAAGTAGGTGTCGCGCAGTTGCGGATGGCGGTCGAGGCCGAGCGCCCCGAAGACGAGCGCGTCGGCGTGGCGGGCGAGGTAGTCGGTGAGGAAGAACGTGCCGAGCTCCTCGGCGTGGATCTCGGCGAAGGCGGCCGAGCCGGCGAAGAACTCGTAGCAGTGGTCGCCGGGCAGGCGGACGACCGGTGCGCCGCCCTCGCTCGTCCACTGGTCGATCCGAGCGTCGAGCAGGCCGCCGGTCCCGCAGTCGGCGTAGCCGAGCAGCACCTGGTCGAACTCGCCGCGGCGCGAGTCGACGATCTCGGCGACGGCCCCAGGGATCCGCTCCGGCCGATTGTGCAACGGCGCAGGCAGCACCTCGAGCACGACCTCGACCCCGTCGAGCGACGCGAGCACGACGCGCAGCTCGCGGACCAGCGCGCCACAGGCGACGAGCAGGATCCGCCGTGGCGCAGTCACCCCACCCTCCCCCTGGTTCGCATCGTGGAATCGTACCGCTCTGCGGAACCGGGAGCGGACCGACCCGGAACGGTCCCGGCCGCTCGGTCCGCCGGCGGTTCCCGGGACGGTTCGAGGACGGTCTGCGGACGGTTCGCGGACGTCGGGCACCGCGTGCGGGACGCAGAGCATGCTCGACGAGCGCCCGGTCTGCCGGCTGGCAGACTTCGGCATGGCCGGATCCCGCAGCGACCGCTCCCCGATCGCGGCGATCGTCGGCTATCTGATCGTCGGCCTGATCGCCTACCTCCTCCTCCAGGCGCTGATCGGCACCGTCTTCTGGCTGATCAGGACGTTCTTCGTGGTGGTCATCCTCGGTGGCTTGATCGCGCTCTATCTCCACCTCAAGCTCCCCGACAGCGACTGAGCGATGCTCAGCCGTTGCGCGCGGCGAGGGCAGCGGTGTGGGCAGCGAGGACGTCGAACAAGTCGAGCAACTCGGGCGTTCGCTCGCCGAGCGCGCCACGTTGGCGGGCGACGGTCTCGGTGTCACCGCGAGCGATCGGACCGGTCAGCGCCGCGCCGCCGAGCCGGGACCAGTTGGCGGCGGCGGCGAGCACCAGCGGAGCGAGCGCCGAGCGGGGTGTTCCGCTGGTCGCCGCCAGCCGCTCGGCGGCGTCGGCGAGGGTGACGAGGAAGTTCGCCCCGATCGACGCAGCCGCGTGATATGCGGCGCGATCGGCATCATCGACGGCGAACGGTTGCATCTGCAACGATTCGACGATCAGGCGAGCGATCGACATCGCCCGCTCGCTCGAACCGGCGACGGCAGCAGCGGCACCACGGAACACGGTCGACGGTCCAGTGACGGTGAGCAGCGGGTGCACCCCGAATCGCTCCCGGTCGCCGAGCAGATCGATGCCCGATGCACCGGAGGTGTGCCCGACGAGCACGTCGCCGAGGATCGAGGCGGATGCGGCGGTGATCTGCCCGTCCGGTACGGCGAGCAGGACGGCGTCGAAGCCGCTGCCGTCGAAGCCGCGCCCGAACGGTCCCTCGGCACCTCGGAGGCGCCGGACGAGGGCCGTGCCCATCCGACCGTTGCCGACGATCGCCAACCGCAACGGCAGCGGCGGACCCGACGGTTCGATCAGGTCCCAGGTCGTTCCGTAGAGATCCTCGAACACCGCCACCGTCCCGTACGGCTCGGTGCGGGGGCGTTCGTGGAAGCGCACCCCGGCGGCGAGCATCCGCGCGTGGCTGGCGGCGAAGTCGTCGGTCTCGAGGAACAAGGCAACCCTCCCACCGGTCTGATCGCCGACCCTCGATGCCTGCCGCCCGTCCTCGGCGCGAGCGAGCAGCACTGCTGCGCCGGCGCTGCCGGGCCGGACGAGCACCCATCTCCTGCCACCACCGAGGTCGATGTCGGCGACGAGCTCGAACCCGAGGGCGGCGGTGTAGAACCTGATCGCCTCGTCGTAGTCGTCGACGACGAGGGTGACGGTGGCGAGAGCGGAGCCCATCGGGCCGACCCTACGAACTCCGGGCGGTCAGCGTCTCGACGATCGCCAGTGCGTCGTCGATCGGGATCACGAACCCGATGTTCGACGCCGAGACGCTGCCGGAGGACATCGCCACCGCAGTGTTGATCCCGACGACCTCGCCGTAGGCATTGACCAGCGGGCCGCCGGAGTTGCCGGAGGAGATCGCTGCGTCGGTCTGGATCAGGTGATCGATCGTGCCGCTGTCGGTGTCGATCGAACGGTCGAGGGCAGAGACGATCCCTTGGGTGACGGTCATCCCGCCCTCCAGCGCGAGGGCGTTGCCGATCGCGATCACCTGGTCGCCGACGGCGAGCATGCCCGGGTCTCCGATCGCCGCCGGGACGAGTCCGGAGGCGTCGTCGAGCCGGATCACGGCGACATCGGCGGAGACGTCCTCGTCGATCAGGGTGGCGCTGCGGGTCGTGCTCTCGCCGGCGAGGGTGACGCTGATCGAGCTCGCCCCATCGACGACATGGGCGTTGGTCAGGACCAAGCCGTCGACGGAGATCACGATCCCGGTGCCTGCGCCCTGGCCGGTCACCGTTCGCCGACCCAGCCGGGCCTCGACCACGGTCTCGATCGAGACGACCGACGAGCTGACCTGATCGAGCGCGGTGGCGACATCGAGCGTCTCTCCGGCGAACCGGGCGCTGACGGCGGCGATCGACGCCGCCGGAGCATCGGCGGTCGCGCTCGAGGTCGTGTCACCGATCCGCCCACCGACGAACCCGGCGCCGAGTCCGGCTGCGACGAGGGCGACGACGGCCGCCAACCGCCGGGGCGAACGGGCGGTGTTCGCTCGGCGGTCGGCGGTGTCGGTGACCGCACCCCCGGACACCTCCGCTCCGTCCTCGGGTCGAACGCCTGCGAGGGAGGAGGCAAGGTCCGACGGGACGTGAGCGGTGGCGGGTGGCGCCCAGGGGTGCTCGGTCATGCGGCAATCGTGCGCCCCGATCCTGAAGACTCGCCCGGGTCTGCCTGAGAATTCGTTGGGACTCGACCGATCGGGATCAACGCCCGGCGTAGGCGGCCGGGTCGGCAGCGAACGCCCGCAGGCAACCCGAGCCGCAGAACCACCGGCGCGTCCCGTCGTGGTCGAGATGGAGCGATGCCTCGACGGCGGCGACGGACATGCCGCAGACCGGGTCGAGGACCGTGTCCGGTGGTGGACCGTCGCCGGCGGGGAGTGGCCGGCCGGTCGGGCGCGGCCTGAGCGAGACGATCTCGGCGAGGATCGACAACGCGACCTCCTGGGGGGTGCGTGCCCCGATGTCGAGCCCCGCCGGGGTGTGCACCCGAGCCTTGACCGAGCCGCAGATCTCCAACCCGCCGACCACCGCCTCGCCGCGCTTGCGCGAGGCGACCAGCCCGACGTACGGCACCTCGGCGCGCAACGCCGCCAACAGCACCTCGGCCTCGTCGTCGCGCCCGTGGGAGGCGACGACCACCGCCGAAGGTGTGGAGGTCGTCGCAGGCTCCGACGGCGACGACCTCGACCCGTCGACGACGGTGAATCCGACGGATGGCCCGAGCGGTCCGGAGCGCGTCGGCGATCGGTGTCTCGCCGACGACCGCCAGCCCCGGTGCGGGCAGCGACGGCTCGAGGAAGATCTCCAGCGTCCCTCCCGACAGGCACGGGTTGTGGACGACGGTCATCCCCGGCTTGGGCTCCTCCGGCACCGGGCAGATCCGGAGCAACAGCGATTCTCCCGAGTCGAGCAGGCCGAGTGCCTGGGCGCGCACGGTCGATTCGGCGCAGGCCCCGCCGACGAACCCCTCGATCGTGCCGTCGGTGAGGACGATCGCCTCGTCACCCGGTTTGGCCGAGGTCGGCCGCTCGGCGAGGACGACCGTCGCACGGACGAAGGCGGCGCGCGCAGCACGCAGCTCCTCGGCCAGCCGGGTGACCGCAGGGTTCACGGAATCGCCAGGTCGGTCCGCATCGGCGCTCCCTGGATCGTCATCCACACCTGGGCCGGGGTGAGCGGCATGTCGGCGTGACGCACGCCGTACGGCTTCAACGCGTCGATCACCGCGTTGACGACGGCCGGTGGCGAGCCGACCGTGGCCGACTCCCCCACCCCCTTGCAGCCGAGCGGATGATGCGGCGACGGGGTGCAGGTCTCGCCGAGCTCGAACGTCGGTACCTCCATCGCGGTCGGCAGCAGGTAATCCATGAACGAGCCGCCGAGGCAGTTGCCGTCGGTGTCGAAGGCGATCGACTCCATCAGCGCCATCCCGATCCCGTCGACCAGGCCACCATGGATCTGACCTTCGACGATCGTCGGATTGATCCGCGGTCCGCAGTCGTCGACGGCGATGAACCTCCTGACGCGCACGGTGCCGGTCCCCGGATCGACGTCGACGACGCACACGTAGGCACCGAACGGATAGGTCAGGTTCGGCGGGTTGTACACCGCCGAGGCGTCGAGGTGTCCCTCGAGACCGTCGGGGAGCTCGAGGTTCGAGTGCGACAGGAGGGCGATCTCCTGGATCGTCTTGCCGTGGCTGGCGTCGCCGCGGACCTGCCAGCGGCCGTGGTCCCACTCGAGGTCGTCCGGGGAGCACTCGAGCGCGGCCGCGGCGATCAGCCGCGCCTTTTCCCGGACCCGCTGGGAGACGACCGAGGCCGCCGCCCCGGAGACCGGCGTCGAACGCGAGCCGTAGGTGCCGAGGCCGAACGGGGTGTTGTCGGTGTCGCCGTGGATCACCTCGACGTCCTCCGGCGGGATCCCCAACTCGTGGGCGACGATCTGGGCGAAGGTGGTCTCGTGACCCTGTCCCTGGCTCTGGACGGAGAGCCGCAGCTGAGCCTTGCCGGTCGGATGGACGCGCAGCTCACAGCCGTCGGCCATCCCCAACCCGAGGATGTCCATCTGCTTGCGTGGCCCGGCGCCGACGCCCTCGGTGAAGAACGACAGGCCGATGCCCATCAACTCGCCGCGGGTGCGCTTGTCCGCCTGCTCGGCGCGCAAGTCGTCGTAGCCGGCCATCTCCAGCGCGAGCCGCAGCGCCCGGGGGTAGTCGCCGGAGTCGTACTCCCAGCCGGTCGGGGTCGTGTACGGGAACTGGTCCGGCTGGAGCAGGTTCTTCATCCGCAGCTCGGCCGGGTCCATCCCGAGCTCGTCGGCGAGGCAATCGACGATCCGCTCGACGAGGTAGACGGCCTCGGTGATCCGGAACGAGCAGGCGTAGGCGACGCCGCCGGGCGCTTTGTTGGTGTACACCGCGGTGACCTTGCAGTGCGCTGCGGCGTAGTCGTACGAGCCGGTGAAGATGTGGAAGAACCCGGCCGGGTAGTTGGTCGGTTGGGCGGTCGCATGGAACGCACCGTGGTCGGCGATCACATCGACCTTCAGGCCGAGGATCTTGCCGTCGCGGGTCGAGGCGATCGATCCGGTCATGTGGTAGTCGCGGGCGAACCCGGTCGACATCAGGTTCTCGGAACGGTCCTCCATCCACTTCACCGGCTTGCCGGTGACGATCGACCCGACGATCGAGCAGACATAACCGGGATAGATCGGCACCTTGTTGCCGAACCCGCCGCCGATGTCCGGGGCGATCACCTGGATCTTGTGCTCCGGGAGCCCGGCGACGAGCGTGTAGACGGTCCGGTGGGCGTGCGGCGCCTGGGTGTTGGACCACAGCACGAGCTTGCCGGTCACCGGATCCATGTGGGCGACGGTGCCGCAGGTCTCCATCGGCGCAGGATGTGAGCGGGGATAGAGCATGTGCTGGGTGACGACCACGTCGGCTCCGGCGAAGGCGGCGGCGGTGGCGGCCGCGTCGCCGGCCTCCCAGTCGTAGATGTGGTTGTCGGTCTGGTCCGCCTTGTCGTCGCGGATCACCGGCGCGTCGGGATCGAGCGCCTTGTTGGCATCCATCACCGGCGGCAGCGGTTCGTAGTCGACCTCGATCAGCTCGAGCGCGTCGCGTGCTGCATAGCGATCGTCGGCGACGACGAAGGCCACCTCCTGTCCCTGGAACCGGACCTTGTCGGTGGCGAGCACCGCTTGGGTGTCGTAGCTCAGTGTCGGCATCCAGGCCAGACCGAGCCCTTCGAGCGTGGCGCCGGTGATCACCGCCCGCACGTTCGGGTGCGCCTCGGCCGCGCTGGTGTCGATCGAGACGATCCGGGCGTGGGCGTAGGGGCTGCGCAGGATCGCCCCATGGAGCATCCCGGGCAGGTTGACGTCGTCGACGTAGTTCCCCCTGCCGCGAACGAAGCGGACGTCCTCCTTGCGATGCATCCGACCGAAGCCGATCGGATTGCCGGCAGCCGAGCGTGGGCCGTCCTCGAGTGTGGTCATGCCGGTACCTCCGTGTTCGTGTGCTCGGCAGCCCAACGCACGGAGCGGACGATGTTGTCGTAACCGGTGCAGCGGCAGAGGTTGCCGGAGATCGCCTCACGGATCTCGTGTTCCGACGGATCGGGGTTCCGGTCGAGCAGGGCCCGGGCGGTGAGCATCATCCCCGGGGTGCAGAACCCGCACTGCAGCCCGTGGCACTCGATGAACCCCTGTTGCACGGGGTCGAGCCCGTCGGATCCCTCCATCCCCTCGACCGTGCCGACCCGGTGGCCGTCGGCCATCGCCGCGAGCACGGTGCAGCTCTTCGCCGGCTGCCCGTCGAGGAGCACGACGCAGGCGCCGCAGTTGGAGGTGTCGCAGCCCCAATGGGTGCCGGTCAACCCGTGGGTGTCGCGCAGGAAGTGGACCAGCAGCACCCTCGGCTCGACGTCCCGGCTCACCGGTGTCCCGTTGACCTCGATCGTCACCTGCATCTCAGGACTCCGTTCCGTTGGCTCGGGCGATCGCCCGCCGCAGGGCGCGTGGGTCAGTTCGCCGGCGAGGTGTCGCTTGTACCGGGCAGGGCCACGCTGATCGCTCTGCGGGGAGGACTCGGCCGCCGCCGCCTCGCCGGCGAGACGGATCAGTTCCTCGGTCGGCACCTTGCCGCGCAGCACGTCCTCGGCCGCCGGCGAACAGAAGTGGGCGGCACCGACCGCGGTCAGGCCGACCCCGATCTCGGTCACCTCGCCACCGTTGATCCACACCGCCGCCCCGGCAGCGGCGACCGCCCAGTCACCCACCCGCCGCTCGACCTTCTCGTACGCGCTGCCACAGCCGGGACGGATCGGGATCCGTACCTCGACCAGCAGCTCGGCCGGTCCGACCACCGTGTCGTACGGACCGGTGTGCAGCTCGCGGGCCGACACCGACCGCCTGCCGGCGGCGGACTGGATCACGACCTCGGCGCGGAAGGCGGCGAACACCGCCGAGAGGTCCTCCGACGGATCGGCCTGGCACAGCGAGCCACCGACCGTCCCCCGGTTGCGCACGATCGGGTCGGCGATCACCCGCTCGGCGTCGTGGAGCATCCGGAAGTGCTCGCCGGCAACCGCGGAGCCGAGCAGCTCGGCATGTCGGGTCATCGCCCCGATCGCCAACGAGTCACCGTCGATACGGACGTACGACAGCGTGTCGACCAGTGGATTGATGTCGATCAGGTGCTCCGGCCGGGCGAGCCGGAGCTTCATCATCGGCAGCAGGCTGTGGCCTCCGGCCACCACCCGCGCATCCGGCCCGAGTCGTTCGAGCAGCGCGACGGCGTGCTCGACGCTCGTCGCCCGTTCGTACTCGAACGGCGGCGGCGTCTGCATGGTGCAACCCCCAGTTGTCGTCCCCGGGTGCAGTGTGGACCTGCGTCGGCCGTGGCGAAAAGGGGTACCTAAGCGAACCGTTAACCGGGCGTCGGGGGCAGCTCTACAGTCCCGGCGGTGACCCTCGTCCAGCTGAAGGTGTTCGTCCTCGTCGCCCGGCTCGGCTCGGTGCGCGCCGCGGCGGCGGCCCTCGGGGTGAGCGAGCCGGCGGTGTCACAGGCGCTCGCCGCGCTCCGCCAGCACCTCGGCGACCCGTTGATCGCCCGCGGTTCGAGCTCGATGGAACTCACCGCTGCCGGGCAACGGGTGGTCGGGATCGCCTCTCAGATGGTCAACCTCGCGGCCGAGGCGGAGGAGGCGGTACGCCGGTCGCGTGGCGCACCGGACCTGCTGCGGGTGGTGACCACCTCGACCCTCGCCGAGGCCGTCGCCCCGTCGCTGCTCCAGACCTTCACCGCCCGCCAGGCCAACGTCGAGGTCAGCCTGGGGACGGCGACCTCGCGGGAGATGTCGGCACTGGTCTCCGAGCGGATGGCTGACGTCGCGATCGGTCCGCGCCTCGGCGGCGAGCTGGTCAGCGAGCCGGTGATGCGCCATCGACTGGTCGCCGTCGGCCCCTCCGCCGGGACCACCGACGGGACCTGGCTGGTCGACCCGACGGCGACCGATCCCGACAGCGACGCAGCCCGCGTGCTCGCCCGGCTGCGGATCTCAGCGGCTCGGACGAAGGTCTTCGCCCATCAGGGAGCTGCGTGCGCGGCTGCGGCGACCGGGGAGGGGGTGGCTCTCGTCGTCGAGCACCTCGTCGCCGCCGAGCTCGGCCGGGACTCACTGCGGCTGGTCCCCACCTCGGGGTTGCCGGTCGAGGCGCTGTGGTACGTGACGACGTTGACGGCCGAGCGCCGCACGCCGATCGCCACCCGCTTCCGCCGATTCCTCGGCACCCCCGATGCGATGCAGGCGATGCACCGCGCCGATGGGGGCGTGCCCGCCTCGCGCTTTCGCCCACCGGTCTACGTCACGATCTGGAGCTGACCCCGAAGTAGACAGGTGTCCAATTTCCTCGTACGCTCGGGTTCCGCCGTCGAGTCCGCGCCGGCGAGGATCGGGGGTCCTCGGTGCACTACCGATACACACCTGCCCAAGATGCGCTGCGCGCCGAGCTGCGCGAGTACTTCGCCGCGCTGATGAGCGCCGAGGTCCGCACCGCGTTGGAAGCCGACAACACCGAGGACGGCGACCTCGCCCGCTCGCTGTTCCGCCGGATGGGGCGGACGGTTGGCTCGGCCTCGGCTGGCCGAAGGAGTTCGGAGGGCGGGGGCGACCGCCCTCGAGCAGTTCATCTTCTTCGACGAGGTCCAGCGCGCCGAAGCGCCGTTCCCGTTCGTCACGGTCAACACCGTCGGTCCGACCCTGATGCGCTACGGCAGCGACGAGCAGCGTGCCGCGCTTCCTCCCCGGGATCCTCGGCGGCGAGATCGTGTTCGCGATCGGCTACACCGAGCCGAAGCCGGCACCGACCTGGCGTCGCTGCGGACCAAGGCCGTGCGCGACGGCGACGAATGGGTCGATCGACGGGGCGAAGGTGTTCACCAGCGGCGGCGATCGCTCCGACTACATCTGGCTCGCCTGCCGGACCAACCCCGAGGCGGCCAAGCATCGCGGGATCTCGATCCTGATCGTGCCGACCAGCTCCGCCGGCTTCAGTGCGACGCCGATCCACACCGTCGGCAGCGTGGCCACCACCGCGACCTACTACGACGAGGTGCGGGTGCCGTTCGACAGCGTCGTCGGAGAGGTCGACGGCGGCTGGGGGCTGATCACCACCCAGCTCAACCACGAGCGGGTCGGACTCGCCGCCCTCGGCGGGCGGACCGAGGAGCTGTTCGACGACGTCGTGCGCTGGTGCGCCGAGACCACCATCGACGGGGCTGCTCGACGGTGCTCGACCTGCCCTGGGTCCGGCGCGATCTCGCCCGCTGCCACGCCCGGTTGGAGGCGATGAAGCTGCTCAACTGGAAGATGGCGGTGGCCATCGGCAGCGGCGACCTCGGCCCGGCCGACTCCTCGGCGGCGAAGGTCTACGGGACCGAGTGCCAGGTCGAGGTCTATCGCCTGCTCGTCGGCGTGCTCGCGCCCACGGTCCGGTCGCGCCGGCTACCCCGGCGCGGTGCTGCGCGGCGAAGCCGAACGGGGCAGCCGCTCCGCCCAGATCAACACCTTCGGCGGCGGCGTCAACGAACGTGCAGCGCGACATCGTCGCCTACGCAGGTCTCGGCATGACCCGCGCCGCCCGATGACCTCCGACCGCCGATCCAGCACGGAGATGCCAGTGACCGACTTCCAGACACCTGCTCGACCCGGTTCAAGTCGTGCGAGGCGACCGGCGGATCGGGTGCGCCGTACCATCGCCCGCGACGCCGTCAACCAGCGATGATCCGTCACTGGACGGACGCGATGGGCGACATCAACCCGATCTACGTCGACGAGGAGGCCGCCGGGCAACCGGTGCGACGGCGTCATCGCCCCACCGGCGATGCTCCAGGCGTGGATCATGCGCGGCTCGTCCCGCCGATCGACGGGCGCCGGCGCCGGCGGCGTGCCGACCGAGATGCGCCAAGCTGCTCGCCGAGCTCGAAGCCGCCGGGTACAGCTCGACGGTGGCCACCAACTGCGAGCAGACGCTATCACCGCGAGCTGCGCATCGGCGATCTGCTGACGGTGACCAGGCACCGTCGAGGTCGTCTCCGACGAGAAGCAGACCGCGCTCGGTCACGGCCACTTCGTCACCACTCGGATGTCGTTCACCGACCAGCACGGCGAACTCGTCGGCGAACAGATGTGGCGGATCTTCCGATTCATCCCGGGACCGGCACGGCCGCTGCCGAAGGCCCTCCCGCACCGACCGCGCCCGGCGATCAACCGCGACAACGAGTTCTTCTGCACCGGCGCAGCCGAGCACAAGCTGCTGATCCAACGCTGCACCGGTTGCAGCGAGCTCCGCCATCCGCCGGGGCCGATGTGCCCGGGTGCCACAGCACCGAGTGGGACACCGTCGAGTCCAGCGGCCGCGGCACCGTGTACAGCTTCGTCGTGCAACCAGCTACCCGCAGGTGCCCGCTGTTCGAGTACCCGCTGCTCGTCGCCCTGATCGACCTCGAGGAGGGCACGCGGCTGGTCTCCAACCTGGTCGGCGTCGAACCCGACGCGGTCGAGATCGGCATGGCGGTCGCCGTCCAGTGGTTCGACGCCGGCGGCGGACTGACCCTGCCGGTGTTCGCTCCGAGCGGAGCGGACGGCTGATGGACCTCTCGTTCACCGACGATCAGCGTTCGATCAGCGAACTCGCGGCCAACGTCTTCGGACGGGAGATCGACGTCGACCGGATCCGCCGGGTCGAGGCCACCGAGGACACCGTCGACCACCAGCTGTGGGCGACGTTGGCCGAGACCGGGTTGCTCGGCGTCTCGTCTCCCGACGACGTCGGTGGCACCGGCGGGGCGATGGTCGAGCTGTGCTGCCTGCTCGAGCAGCAGGGTCGCACCCTCGCACCCGTGCCCCTCGCCCGCACCCTGGTGGCGGCGATGACGATCGCCGAGTTCGGCGACCAGGACACCCGTGAGGTTGCTCGCCGGGTGGCGGAGGGAGCGGCGACGATCGCCGTCGCCGCCGATCTCTCCGGCCGCCCGCCGACGGTCACCGCCCGAGCCGACGGCGACGGGCGGTGGAGACTGGACGGCACGGTGACGGCCGTCGCCGGGGCGAAGTCCGCGACCGCCTGCCTGGTCGTCGCCGGGACGAGCGACGGCGAGCGGCTCTTCCTCACCGCCGCCGGCGACGGCGGGGTCTCCGCCGAGGCGACGAGGACGACCAACCAACTCGCTCACGCCCACCTCGACTTCGACGGGGCCGCAGGTCAGCCGGTCGGCGGCGCGCAGGGTCCGGCCGTGCTGCGCCTCCGGCTGCGCGTCGCCCTCGCTGCCGTCGCCCTCGGGGTCGCCGAGGAGAGCGTCGGGCGCGCCGCCGCATTCACCTCCCAGCGTCACCAGTTCGGCAAGCCGCTGTCGAGCTTCCAGGCCGCCGCCCACCGCGCCGCCGACTGCTACATCGACGTCGAAGCGATGCGCGCCACGCTGTGGCAGGCCGCCTGGCGGATCGACCAGAACGACGTCGACGCCGAGGACGCAGCGCTGGTCGCCGCCTGGTGGGCCGCCGATGCCGGACCGCGGGTGGTGCAGTCGGTGCAGCACCTCCACGGCGGGCTCGGTGCCGACATCGACTATCCGATCCACCGCTTCTACCTCTGGGGCACACAGCTCGACGTCGAGCTCGGGGGCGCGAGCGCGTTGCTCGCCCAGCTCGGCGACGGTCTCGCCCGCCAGTTCTCCACCCGCACACCCACGTCCGCCGGACGCCCGGGTCACGCCGACATCGCCGAGGTCCGTTCATGACCGTCACGTCCCCGCTCACGATCGCCGACGTCCACGTCGGTGACGCGCTCCCCGAGTTGACGATCCCGCTGACGCGCACGTTCATCGTCTCGGCCGC
Source organism: uncultured Actinomycetes bacterium (assembly GCA_963754705.1). Lineage (GTDB taxonomy): Bacteria > Actinomycetota > Acidimicrobiia > Acidimicrobiales > Ilumatobacteraceae > JAWKHV01. Next base: position 522,650 of record CAVWGZ010000006.1, read on the forward strand.
GCTCGCCAGCCGCGACTATCAAGACGTCCACCACGATCATGAGCTCGCCCTCGAGCGCGGGTCGAAGGACATCTTCGCCAACATCCTGACCACCAACGGGATCGTCGGACGGTTCGTCACCGACTGGTCCGGGCCGGCGTCTCGGCTGCGCAAGGTCTCGATCCGTCTCGGTGTCCCGAGCCATCCCGGCGACGCCCTCGTGCTCAGCGGTGAGGTGACGGCGATCGACGGTCGACTGGTCGAGGTCGACCCTGCGCGGGATCAACAGCCTCGGGGCACACGTCACCGGGACGGTCTCCGTCGAGCTGCCGGAGGCGACGTCATGAGCAGCCGCAGCCTCGGCGGTACCGCGGCGATCGCCGGGATCGGGGCGACCGAGTTCTCCAAGTTCTCCGGGCGCAGCGAGCTCCAGCTCGCCTGCGAGGCGATCCTCGCCGCGCTCACCGATGCCGGGCTGCAGCCGTCGGACGTCGACGGGCTGGTCACCTACACGATGGAGACCAACCCGGAGATCGAGGTCGCCCGCAACCTCGGGATCGGTGACCTGAAGCTGTTCAGCCGGGTCCACTACGGCGGTGGGGCGCCGGCTGCGATGATCCACCAGGCGACGATGGCGGTCGCCTCCGGCGCCGCCGACGTCGTCGTCGCCTACCGCGCCTTCAACGAGCGGTCCGGCCGCCGGTTCGGTGCCGGGGTCCAGGACCAGGCGGTCACCCCCAGCGCCGAGGGTGCCCACTTCGCCTGGTACGCCCCCTACGGATTGCTCACCCCGGCGCAGTGGGTGGCGATGAGCGCGCGGCGCTACATGCACGAGTACGGCGCGACCAGCGAGGACTTCGGGAGGGTGGCCGTCGCCGACCGGCTGCATGCCTCGACCAACCCGAAGGCCTGGTTCTACAACCAGCCGATCACGCTCGAGGACCATCAGAACAGCAGGTGGATCGTCGAGCCGTTGCACCTCCTCGACTGCTGCCAGGAGACCGACGGGGCGCAGGCGATCGTGATCGTCAGCCCGGAACGGGCCCGCACCCTGCCCCAACCCCCGGCGATGGTCCGCGCCGTCGCCCAGGGGGCGACGACCACGACCCAGATGATGACCTCGTACTACGGACCGGAGATCACCGGGCTGCCGGAGATGGGCCTGGTCGGGCGGCAGTTGTGGGAGCAGTCGGGATTGTCCCCGGCCGACATCCAGACCGCGGTGATCTACGACCACTTCTCCCCGTTCGTCCTGCCCCAGCTCGAGGAGCTCGGCTTCTGCGGACGGGGCGAGGCGAAGGACTTCATCGCCAACGGCAACATCGAGCTCGGCGGCGACCTGCCGATCAACACCCATGGCGGTCAGCTCGGAGAGGCCTACCTGCACGGGATGAACGGCATCGCCGAGGCGGTCCGCCAGGTGCGCGGAACCTCCGTCAACCAGGTCCCGCGCGTCGAGCACGTGCTGGTCACCGGTGGGACCGGGGTTCCGACCAGCGGGCTGATCGTCGGGGTCGACCGATGAGCGGGCGTCGATGACGACCACCGCCGATCTGCTCCGGGCCCGCGCCGACGACGAACACCTCGGGCTGCTGTTCGAGGACGAGCGCTACACCTGGGCCGAGGTGGTCACGGCCGCCGAGCAGCGGGCGTCGATCGCACTCGCGCTGCGCCGCCCCGGGCCGTTCCACATCGGGGTACTGCTCGACAACGAACCCGAGTACCTGTTCTGGATCGCCGGCGCCGCCCTCGCCGGCGCGGCGGTCGTCGGGATCAACCCGACCCGCCGGGGTGCCGAGCTGGCTCACGATGTGGCCCACACCGATTGCCAGCTGATCGTCACCGATGCCGCCCATCGACCGCTGCTCGACGGACTCGACATCGGCGTCACCGCCGAGCGGATCCTGACCGCCGGCAGCGAGGAGTTCGGCGAGCTGCTCGCCGACCACCGGGTCCCCAGGTCGCTGCCCGACGAGATCGATCCGGCGGCGCCGCTGCTGCTGTTGTTCACCTCCGGTTCGACCGGAGCGCCGAAGGCGGTGATCTGCAGCCAGGCCCGGTTCGGCGCGATCGCCGAGCGGATGCCCGGGCTGTTCGGTCTCGGGCGTGACGACGTCTGCTACAACGCGATGCCGATGTTCCACGGCAACGCGCTGATGGCCTGCTGGGCACCGATGCTCGGCGCCGGCGGCACCTGGGCGCTGCGCCGCTCGTTCTCCGCCTCAGGATTCCTCCCCGACGTCCGCCGGTTCGGGGCGACCTACATCAACTACGTCGGCAGGGCGCTGGCGTACATCCTCGCCACCCCCGAGCAGCCCGACGACGCCGACAACCCGGTCCGGCTGGCGTTCGGCACCGAGGCCTCCGATCGGGACCTGATCGAGTTCGCCCGCCGCTTCGGATGCCGGTTCAGCGAGGGCTACGGCTCGAGCGAGGGCCAGATCGCGATCAACAAGAGCCCGGACACGCCTCCGACCGCGCTCGGGCTCGCCCCGGCGGACACCGATCTCGTCGTCGCCGACCCGGAGACCGCCCGCGAGTGCCCACGTGCCCGTCTCGGACCGAGCGGTGAGCTGCTCAACCTGGAAGCGATCGGCGAGCTCGTCCGACGCGACGCCGGCGCCCAGTTCGAGGGGTACTACAACAATCCGGAGGCGACCGCCGATCGGCTGCGCAACGGGTGGTACTGGAGCGGAGACCTCGCCTACCGCGACGAGGACGGCTACTTCTACTTCGCCGGGCGGGGCAGCGACTGGCTGCGGGTCGACAGCGAGAACTTCGCCGCCGCACCGGTCGAGCGGATCGTCGCCCGGTTTCCGGGCGTGCTCGTCGATGCCGTCTTCCCCGTTCCGGACAGCCGCACCGGCGACCAGGTGATGGTGGCGATCGAGCTCGAGCCGGGGGTCGAGTTCGACGCCTCGGCCTTCGATCAGTTCCTGCGCGAGCAGCCGGATCTCGGCACCAAGTGGATGCCGCGCTACGTCCGCCTGGTCGAGCGGATGCCGCTCACCGGCTCGAACAAGATCGACAAGAAGCCGCTGCGCGCCGAGCGTTGGGGCGGCGGCGATCCGGTGTGGTGGCGACCGGCGAAGGACGAGCCGCTGCGGCCGCTGACGGCGACCGACCGGACGACGATCGCCGTCGAGTTCGCCCGCAACGGCCGGTCGCACCTGCTGGCGTGAAACCCGTCGCCGCGCTCTCGCCGACCCAGGCGGCGACGCGCGCCCGACTGGTCGACGCGGTCACCGGCCTCGCCGGTGAACGCGGCTACGACGGCTTCACGATGCGCGATGTCGCCACCGCCGCCGGGGTCTCACCGGCAACGGCCTACCTGTACTACTCCTCGAAGGACGAAGCGCTGGTCGACGCGCTGGTCGAGCGCGGCATCCGGACCAGCGAGGCGGCCGTGCGACGCAGCCGAAGGGGGCCGCGCGCCGACACCGTCCACGCGTTCGCCAAGGTCGTCCGCGCCTTCGAGCAGTCCCCGTTGCTCTACCAGGCGATGTTCCGCGCCTACGTCGGTTGCGGGCCGGAGCCCGGCGACGACGCCGGGTCGCGCTGGAGCGGCAACTCCTGGCTGCAGGAGGTCGTCCCGGACGACATCGCGTCGCGCGAGCTGGTCGTCGAGTTGCTCCAGGCGCAGGTGCTGACGGCGATGATCACGCTCGTCACCGGCTCGCCGCCGGCAACCGTGCTCGATCGCTTCCGCCGGGCGGTCGATCACCTGCTCGCTCCGACGCCCGGCTGACCGGTCCCGAGATCCCGGGCTCCTCGGCCTCGCTCGACCTTCGCCTGGCGCGGGCGGGTCCGGGCCGTTCAGTCGGCGGCGGAGTCGGCCAGCAGATCGGCGCTGAGCGCGAGGGCGATGGCGACCGCCGCCGAGCGCTGGGCGACGGCGTTGAAGTAGTGCCCGGCGGCGGTGCCGCCATGGATCGGCGGATCGCCGAGCGAACGGAGCAACGCCCCGACCTCGCGCCGGCATCGTGATCGGTTCGGCCGCCGGGAGTTCTCCGGCCGGCTCGCGCCAGATGTCCGGCGCCTGCGGCCGGTTCGGCCGGCGGCGTTGCTCCTGCCGGCCACCGCGCGGCGATCGCTGGTTACCGTTGCGCTCACTCATCGGTCATCCTCGGCAAGCAGTTCGTCGGGCCGCAGCCCGAGGGCGATGCGCAGCTGATCGGTGTTCAGGTCGGCGAGCGAGCTCGACCTCGGCAGCACGAGGTCGGCGATGTGGCGCTTGCCGGCCACGACCTCCTCGACCCGCTCGTCGACCGTGCCCGGGCACACCAGCCGGTGCGAGATGACGGTGCGGCTCTGACCGATCCGCCACGCCCGGTCGCGGGCCTGGTCCTCGACCGCCGGGTTCCACCAGCGGTCGTAGAGCACGACGTGGTTGGCGGCGGTGAGGTTGAGGCCGGTGCCGCCGGCCTTCAGCGAGAGCACCATCGCGCCCGGCGCCGTTGCCGTTCTGGAACTCGCTGACCATCCGGTCGCGCACGCCGCGGGCGAGGCTCGCCGTCGTAGCACGCGATCGGCATCACCGGTGACCTCGCTGAGGTGGACGGCGAGGCGCCGGCCCCACGAGGCGAAGTGGGTGAAGATCAGGATCCGCTCGCCGGCGGCGAACACCGACTCGACGATCTCCTCGAGCCGGGCCAGCTTGCCGGAACGACCGGCCAGCGGCTGGCCGTCGTCGCGGTAGGCAGCCGGGTGGTTGCAGATCTGCTTGAGCGCGGTGATCGCCGCCAGGATCGCCCCTTGGCGTCGCTCGGTCGCATCCGGGTCGCCGACGCTCGGCGACCAGATCGTCGAGCACGGCCTGGTACAGCCCGATCTGCTCGGTGGTCATCGTGCAGTGGTCGAGCTCGTCGATCTTGTCCGGCAGTTCGGCGGCGACCTCCGGCTCGGTCTTCGTGCGGCGGAACAGCAGCAGGCCGTTGAGCGCCGCAGCGCCACCTCGCCGTCGCCCGACATCTGGGCGACGAACATCGGCCGCGAGCCGACCAGACCGGGGTTGGTGAAGTCGAGGATCGCCCACAGGTCGCCGAGCCCGTTCTCGATCGGCGTCCCGGTCAGCGCCAGCCGGGTGCGCGCCGTTGAGCCGGCGCAGCTGCTGGGCGGTCTCGCTCGCCGGGTTCTTGATCGCCTGCGCCTCGTCGAGCACGAGCCGCGACCAGTCGGTCCGGGACAGCGCGTCGACGTCGCGCACCGCGGTGGCGTAGGTCGTGATCACGATGTCGGCGTCGGCGATCTCCTTCGCCAGCTGCTCGTCGCTCGGCTCGCGCCGCACCGTGGTGGACGAGCACGCGCAGACCGGGGGCGAACTGCGCCGCCTCCGCCGCCCAGTTGCCGACGACCGCTGCGGGGGCGATGACCAACGCCGGGCCGTCGCCGGCGGTGCGGGCGAGGTGGGCGAGCACGGTCGGGGTCTTGCCGAGACCCATGTCGAGCGCCAGGCACCCGCCGAGCTCGGCGGCGTCGAGGAACCCGATCCAGGCCAGCGCCTCGGCCTGGTACGTGCGCAGCTCACCGACGAAGCCGTCGGGATCGGTCACCGGCGCGGTCGAGCGCTGCGGCCGCCCGGCGGACGATGTCGTTGGCCCAGCTGTCGCCGTGGACGACGACCCCGCCGGCGAGCCCGGAGCCGTCGAGCCCGATGCGACTGGCGCAGGATCTCGGCACCGGTCAGCTGGGTGATCGACTCCCGCTCGGCGAGCGCAGCGGCGGCCTTGGCCGAGGTCGACGCGATCGACCTCGACCCACTTGCCGCGCGACTGGACCAGCGGGCGGGCCTGCTTGGCCAGCCGGGCGACCTCGGCGGCGGTCAGCTCGACGTCGTCGAACAGCACCGTCCACGACACGTTGCTCAACTGGTGGGCGCCGACCACCGACCCGGCGGGGGTCTCGGCGAACAGGCGCAGCGAGGGGGTCGCCTTGCGCCGCGACAGCTGGGGAACGCGCACGTCGAACCCGAAGGCGGCCAGCGTCGGGCCGGTGACGGTCATGAACTCCCACGCCTCGTCCTGGCTGAGCGCGACCTGGCCCCGCCGGCGCACCCCGGCGCGGTCGAGGGTCGGCAGCATCCGGCCGAGCCGAGCCCACTCCTCGGAGAACAGGCGGCCGGTGCGCTCGCTGCGCAGGGCAGCGTCGATCGGCAGCAGCTTGCCCTTCGCCGGAACGGCCATCACCGAGACCAGCCAGACACCGCTCGGCCCGGAGTCGTCGAGCTGGACCACCAGGTGCGGTCGGTTGGTCGAGGTCACCGAGCGCGACCACTGCTCGAGCCGGCGGGAGAGATCCATCGCCAGCGTCGTGCCGGCGCGGAAGCTCGAGCCGTCCATCCGCGCGATGACCATGTCGGCGAGGTCGATCGGAGAGTTCGCCTGCGGCGGAGGAGCCGGCAACTCCATGTGCTCGACGCTCTCGCCGACGATCGTCTCGACCACCGCGGCGAGCACCGCCTGCGTCGTCGCCCGGGTCGCCCCTGCGCCACCGAGGGCGGTGACCGTCCCCGGCATCGAGGTCACGAGCGCCTCGATCGTCGGGTTGTCGGCGAGCGCCGGGACCCACCGGACGGAGACGTCGACGATCCTCCCGTCCGGCCGCTTGGGCAGCTGGACGGTCGGCACGATCGACCCGCGTGCGACCAGGCGGACCCCTTCGAGGGCGGCCAGCGCCAGCCAGCGGACACTCGCCCCGATCCCCTCCGGCGCTCCGGAGTTGACTGCCACCAGCCAACCGAGGGCGTCCTTCACCGGGATCGACAGTGCTTCGGCCCGCTGACCTCCGGGCAGCGGCACCCCCTGGTGGAGCTGCCAACCGAGCGGCGGCCCACCGATCGCCTCCAGCCGGGTGGCGAGCTCGTCGTTGGACTCCGCCGCGGTGCCACGGCCGGCGGCCCACACGACCACCTGCCCGTCGGCCCACGAGGCCTGCAGTTCGACCGGACCCGGCTCGAGCGGCGCAGACGGTTCGTCGTGGCGGGCCCGAGCGGGCGACGGCGGTGGCGGCGGCCGCAATCGGGCCTCTGCGGCTCGCAGCCCGTCGAGCAACTCGGTGAAATCGGCGATGACCTGCTCCCGCTCCTCACCGCGGAGGTTGCGGACCGAGGCGAGGTCTTCCTCGGTGTCGACGATCAACCGGTCGAGCACGACCAGAGACGCCCGTTCGTCGGCATGAAGAACGGCGAGGTCGTCGTCGGTGCCGTCACCATCGGCGATGGCCCAGATCACCGTTTCGAGTTGTCGCATGTCGAGCATTCGCCGTCCGTCCCTGGGTTGTTCCACGCGTCCCACCGCCCGAACCCCCCGGTCTGTCGCTGCCGTGGCGCTGCGCACCGCGGCGAGACGCCGTTGCCCATCACGCAAGTTCCGACACAGGTTCGTGCCGGGCCAGGAAGCCCGCGCCACTGTGGCGGCCCACACGTGGCATGTGCGTGTACGTCAGGTGGTGGACCTGACGGAGGCGTGCGTCCGGGGGGACCAACGCCAAGCGCTCACGATACCGGATGGCTCCGCCCGCGCGTGTCCTCCGCGCGCCAGCACCTTCGACGACCCCAGGCGGACGTCCGGTCGCTAGTGCTGTGGCTTGTCCCGCCAGGCGCGTTCGAACGGCAGCCGCCAGGCATGCGGTGCGATCAGCTGGTGGATCGCGTTCGGGCCCCAGGAGCCGGGCGGATAGGAACGAACCGGCGGCGGGTTGTCGAGCAGCGGGGTCGACACCTCCCACAGCCGCTCGATCCCCTCGGCGGTGGTGAACAGCGTGTGGTCTCCGCTCATCGCGTCGTGGATCAGCCGCTCGTAGGCCTCCAGCACGTCGCCCTCGCGTCCCGTCTCGTGGAGGGCGAACTGGAGGCTGAGCTTGTCCAGCTTCATCCCCGGTCCGGGGCGCTTGCCGTAGAACGACAGCGAGAGCTTGGAGGCATCGGCGAGGTCGAAGGTCAGGTGGTCGGGTCCCATCGTCCCCACCCCCGAGTTGATCGGGAACATGCTCTTCGGCGGCTCGTGGAAGGCGATCGAGATGATCCGCGCCCCCTCGGCCATCCGCTTGCCGGTCCGGAGGTAGAACGGCACGCCGGCCCATCGCCAGTTGTCGATCTCGCAACGGAGGGCGACGAAGGTGTCGGTGTCGGAGTCCCAGGCGACACCGCTCTCCTCGCGATAGCCCTGGTACTGGCCGCGCACCACCTGGTGCGGCAACAGCGGTTTCATCGACCGGAAGACCTTGTTCTTCTCCTCGCGTGATCGCCCGCGGTTCGAGTGCCGTCGGCGGCTCCATCGCCATGAACGCGAGCACCTGGAACAGGTGGGTGACGACCATGTCGCGAAACGCCCCGGTCGTCTCGTAGAACCCGATCCGCTGGTCGAGCGAGAGCGTCTCGGGGACGTCGATCTGGACGTGCTGGATGTGGTTGCGGTTCCAGATCGGCTCGAACAGGCCGTTGGCGAAGCGGAAGGCGAGGATGTTCTGCGCCGCTTCCTTACCGAGGAAGTGGTCGATCCGGAAGATCTGCTGCTCCTCGAACACCCGGTGGAGTGCGGCGTTGAGCACCCGCGCGCTGGCCAGGTCGGTGCCGAACGGCTTTTCCATGATGATCCGGGCACGTTCGACGAGCTTCGCCTCGGCCAGCGTCCGCACGACCGGCAACGCCGCGCTCGGCGGCACGCTCAGGTAGTGCAGCCGGCGGGGCTCACCGCCGAGCTCGGCGTCGGCCTTGGCCACCTCCTCCGCCAGACCCGACGGACCGAGCGAGGAGCCGACGAAACGGAGTTTGGTCTCGAAGGTCTCCCACTGCTCCTCGGTCACCTTCCGGCTGGCGAACTCGTCGCAGGCGGCGCGGGCGAACTTGCGGAAGCCGTCCTCGTCGAAGTCGTCGAGGGAGGTGCCGACGATCCGGCACTCCGGCATCAACCCGGCGCGAGACAGGTGGAGCAGGCCGGGGAGCAGCTTGCGTCGGGCGAGATCGCCGGTCGCGCCGAACAGGACGATCACGTGGGGCGTCAGCGGGGACATCAGAGAAGGGGCGAGGTCGTTCGGTTCGTGAGGGGGCACGGTCGAGCCTTCCGCGGTCGGGTCGACGCAACCTACGCAAGAAATCGGGCGTCGTAGTCTCGTGCTGTCGAAACGCGGGTTGCTCGTTCGTCGTCACTGCGTCGAACCACCCACCGACCTGACGAGGAGATCGACATGGCCCTGTATGCAGCACTGATCTACGGCACCGAGAACGACACGACCAACCCCGAGGACTGGGGGGCGATCATGAAGGAGTACACCGAGTTCGGTGAGAACGCCGGCGCAGCCGGGGTGCTCCGTGGCGGCGAGGCGCTCCAGCCGACGACCACGGCGACGACGGTGCACGTCACCGGCGGAGCCAAGGGTGGCGACGTGATCACCACCGACGGCCCGTTCGCCGAAACCAAGGAAGTGCTCGGCGGCTTCTACCTGATCGACGCCAAGGACCTCGACGAGGCCCTGTCATGGGCGGCGCAGATCCCCGGCGCCTGGCACGGGCGGGTCGAGGTCCGGCCGTGCGTCGACTTCACCGAGGGCGGGTGACGACCGACCCGCTGCACGAAACGCTGCGGACCGAGGGTGGCCGGGTGCTGGCCACCCTCATCCGCCTGACCGGCGACATCGACCTCGCCGAGGACGCGCTGCAGGACGCGGTGGTGATCGCCCTCGACCGGTGGCCGGCCGACGGTCACCCCGACAACCCGGCGGCCTGGCTGACGACCGTTGCCCGGCGCGCTGCGCTCGATCGGATCCGGCGAGAGACGAAGCGAGTCGACAAGGAGCAGGCGGCGACGTTGTTGCTCGACGATCCGCTCGCCCCGGCCACCCGGGGGCACGACTCGATGATCGCCGACGACCTCCTTCGCCTGCTGTTCACCTGCTGCCACCCGGCGCTGTCGCCGGAGGCCCGGCTCGCACTCGCCCTGCGCACCCTCGGCGGGATGACCACCCCCGAGATCGCCGCCGCGTTCCTCGTCCCGGAAGCGACGATCGGACAGCGGATCAGCCGGGCCAAACGCAAGATCGCCACCGCCGGGATCCCCTACCGGGTGCCCGCCGATCACGAACTCCCCGGCCGACTTGCCGACGTGCTGGCGACGATCTACCTCGTCTACACCAGCGGCCACCATCCGAGCCATGGATCGCTCGTCGGCCGTGTCGACCTCGCCGCCGAGGCGATCCGACTCGCTCGGCTGGTGGTCGAGCTGATGCCCGCCGAGCCCGAGGCCGACGGGCTGCTCGCGTTGCTGCTGGCCACCGATGCCCGCCGGGCGACCCGCGCCGACGAGTCCGGCGAGCTCGTCCTCCTCGTCGATCAGGACCGCACCCGCTGGGACCACCGGGCGATCGCCGAGGCGGCGGCGCTGGTCGAACGCACCCTGCGTCGGGGTAGGCCCGGGCCGTACCAGATCCAGGCGGCGATCGCCGCCCTCCACGGGCTCGGCGCGAGCTTCGCCACCACCGACTGGCCGCAGATCGCACAGCTCTACGCCGTGCTCGAGCACTTCCAGCCGACACCGGTGGTACGGGTCAATCGGGCGGTTGCCGTCGGCGAGGCCGAAGGACCGGGGGCGGGACTGGCCCTGCTCGACGAGCTCGGCTGCCCGCCGCCCGACCCGCTCGCCCGTTGGCACCTGTACTGGGCGACGCGAGCCGAGCTGTTGCGCCGCCTCGACCTCTACGCCGAGGCGCGAGCGGCGTTCGAGCGCGCCGTGGCCTGCCCGGCCAACGATGCCGACCGGCGGTTCCTGCTCCGCCGTCTGGAGGAGTTCGCCGAGCGGTGACCGCGCTGCCTGATCGAGCCGCACCGCCACTCCACCCCGCCACCCCGGCCCCCACCACACCACCACCCCGCCCCGCCACCCACCACCCGCCGATTCGCGCTCGACCTCCGCCCGGCCGGGCCGCTGACCGGGGCGATCAGCGGAACCTCGCCAGGCTGAGCGCGAATCGGCGGCGCATTTCGTTGAGAGCTGCACGCCGGACGAGGCGCGGCGCGTGTCGGGCGGTCGTCTGCGGAGAGCGGCGTACGCTTCGACCATGACCAACTGGGCCCGCGTCGAGCGCAGCGCGCTGTGCGATCTGTTCCTCCGAGTCGGCCCCGACTCGCCGACCTTGTGCGGCGAGTGGACCGCCCGGGACCTCGCCGCCCATCTGGTGGTCCGCGAACGGCGGCCGGACGCAGCAGGCGGGATCATGCTCAGCGCGCTCGCCGGCTACACCGACAAGGTCCAGTCGAAGATCGCCGCCGGCGATTGGCACGAGCTGGTCGCGACGGTGCGTTCCGGGCCACCGTTGTGGTCGCCGATCCGGGTCGGCGCGCTCGATCGGCTGACGAACACGATCGAGTTCTTCGTCCACCACGAGGACGTTCGCCGAGCGCTCTCCGGTTGGACGGCGCGCGAACTCGACCCCGAGTTCGAACAGCAGCTGTGGGGCTTCCTCCGGCGTGGAGCGAAGCTGATGACACGCAAAGCCCCGGCCGGCCTCGTGCTGCGGAACTCGCTCGGCGGCGACGCCGAGCTCACCGCCCACCAGGGCAGCCCGACGGTGACCGTCGCTGGGGCACCGTCCGAACTGGTCCTGTTCGTCTACGGCCGCCAGGCCCACAGTCTCGCCGTCGTCGATGGTGAGGCCTCAGCGGTCGATGCGATGCGGACCGCTTCGTTCGGGATCTGAGCGGGTCAGGCGAGCACGATCTCCGCCGGCGGGGGGACCGACCCCGCCGACTGGTTGGCGTGATGGCGACGCAGACCGAAGGTCCCCCCGAGCAGGAGTGAGAGGGCGAGCACCTGCAGGGTGAGGGCGGCGAGCGGCATCGCCCGCGGTCCCCATCCGTCGATCAGCCGGCCGATCACCCACGGCCAGGTCAGCGAGCCGAGCCCGGCGGCGCCCATGAACCAGGCCATCGACGTCCCGGAGAGCTGCACCCGGCGGCCGACGATCGTCACCAACAGCGGGAACTGAGGACCGACGGCGATCCCGAACAGGACGATCGCCGGCCACGACAGGCTGCGGCTGAGCGTCGTCAGCAGCACCATCCCCAGCGACGCGCCGCCCGCGGCGATCAACAGCGGGCGGAAGCGCAGGGCGTTGCGGGCGATCGCCACGTTCGCCAATCGGCCGGCGGTGAAGGTCAGCCAGAACAGCGAGTTGAGTGCCGCCGCCTGACCCTTGGAGTGTCCGATCTCGCGCCCGAAGGTGTCGAGCCAGGAGCTGACCCCGACTTCGATCCCGACGTAGAGGAAGGCGAATCCGATCAGGGCGAGCAGCCCGGGTGGCCGCCGGGACTGGCGGACCTCGGCGGTGCGCGGGGCGCGGACGTGGGCCGGCGGTTGCGGTCCCTGACCGGTGAGCACGCCGAGCCCGACGACCGCGATCATCACCGCGGGGACGCCGAAGGCGAGCGTGACATCGCCGAACACCGCCTCGGAGAGCCGGGCGAGCAGTGGGCTGCACAGCGCGCCGACACCGAAGCAGAGGTGGAGCGACGCCATCCACGAGCCGACCCGGTCGCCGAAGATCCAGACGATGTGGGTGTTGCTGCCGACGTCGTTGGTCCCCATCGCCAGCCCGACGGCGACGAACGCGAGCATCAGCGTCGTCAGGCTCGGGGCGAACGGGACGAGCAGGAAGGCGGCGGCGACGCCGAGCTGCCCGCAGCCCTGCAGGCGATGACCCCAACCGCGGTCGTAACCGCGGGCGAGCAGCTGCGAACCGAGCAGGTAGCCACATCCCTGGGCACTGAACACCAGTCCGATCGCCCCCGTGCCGACCCCGACCTGCTCCTTGAGCATGCCCAGTGAGGGACCGGCGACGCCGACGCCGAGGCCGACGGCGAACGAGCCGGCGAGATACAGCAGGGCCGTGGTCGGCGAGACCGGCCGGCGGCGGAAGCGACCCGCCGCTCCCCGGTCCGTCGCTGCCTCGTGCACGGTCCGTCAGCGTACGACCGCGGTCGATCCGCCGATCGTCGTTCCGACGTGACGCACGCCGCATCCGATCACCCGAGGCAAGCGACCTCGGGAACCGGCTCGGCGGCCTCGGCGACGGCCAGCAGCGGATCGTAGGCGGCGATCCGGTTGACCCAGGCACGGCCCTCCGTCTGCCGGCTGGCGGCCCAGACGATCCCCAGCAAGCGGCCGTCGGCGGCGACCAGTGCGCCGCCGGAATCGCCGGCATCGACCTCCGTCCCGGCGAGCTCGAAGCCGGGGCGTTCGTAGCTGCCATCGCCGTAGAGGTCGGCGGTCCGTACCGTCACCGCCCGGACGATCTCGGCGGGAGCGACGACCGGCGTCCGGTCCGGCATCGTCACCAACTCGGTCATCTCGCCGGCGAGGTGTTCGCCCCGGCGCAGCGGCGCCAGGCCGAGGCCGTCGACGCGCAACAGCGCGGTGTCGAGCTCGGTGTCGATCGCGGCGACGACGGCCTCGAGCTCGCGCCCGTCCGGCGTGATCACGACGATCGAGCGCTGCCCGGCGACGGCATGGGCGACGGTCGCCAACAGGTTCTCGCCGATCGTCACCGCCACCGCGCGCGCCGGCACCGCCCGGCACCCACTGGCGCGGACGGCGACGACCGCGGCGCGGGCCGTCGGTGGACGATCGTCCGCGCATCCGCCGGCGACGAGCGCAGCGCCGAGACCGAACGCGGCCGCCGCCCGCCGACCCCGCCGAGCCCTCCCCGACGCGACGTTTGGAGGTTGTCGCGACCCACCGCTGCAACAACCTCCAAACTTCGCGGTGGGTGGGGGGATCGGAGTCAACGGCGACGGGTGGGAGGGGGGCCGGTCGAACTGCGGCGGACGAGTTCGGGCTGGAGGATCCGGGTCACGTCACCGGTGCGCGTCCCGGTCAACCGATCGACCAACGTCTCGATCGCCAGCCGGCCCATCTCGACCCGTGGCTGGTCGATGGTGGTCAGCGAGATCCGGCCCATCCCCGCATAGAGGGTGTTGTCGAACCCGCCGAGGGAGACGTCATCAGGGACACGCATCCCGCCGCACTCGAGGCCATGGAGCACCCCGGCGGCGATCAGGTCGTTGGCGGCGAACACCGCCGTCGGCACGGTCGGGCGGGCGAGCAGCTGCTCCGCGGCGGCGATCCCCGCCGACTCGGTGAACTCTCCGGCGATCACGTCCGGTTCGATGCCGTGGTCGGCGACGAACTGCTCGTAGGTCGTCCTCCGGACGCGTGCCCCGCGCCCTTGCCGCCGTCGACGTGGGCGATCCGCGAATGGCCGAGCTCGACGAACAGGTCGAGCATCGCCCGCGTGCCGGCGGCCTCGTCGACGTTGACGACGTCGAAGTTCGAGGGCCGCATCGCGACGCCGACGGAGACCAGCGGGACGTAGGCGGCGAACCGCTCGATCTGCGACGCGCCGAAGCGCGGGCTGACGAGCACGACCCCGTCGGCATGGAGCTCGAGCAGCGTGTCGACGGCGATCTTCTCCGTCGCCACGTGGCGCATCCCGCTGGTGAACAGGATCCGGTAGCCGCGCTCGGCTGCGGCGGCGATCAGCCCGTCGGCGACATCGGCGTAGAACGGGTTGTGCAGATCGTCGAGCAGCACACCGATCGTCATCGTCCGCCTGCTGGCCAACGTCCGGGCCATCAGGTTCGGGCGGTAGCCGAGCTCGCGAGTGGCGGCGAGCACCGCCTGCCGGGACTGTTCGGAGACCTTCGGCGATCCGCTCAGGGCGAGCGAGACCAGCGCGCGGACACGCCGGCGCGCTTGGCGACGTCCTCCATCGTCGGCTTGCGCACCGCTCACCTCCCCCGCGGATCCGCCCACACCCCTTGACAACGGTCCGTCGGGCAATCTAAGAGTTAGAGCGCTTCAACGCAAGCTGCTCCGGGGGGAGCAGCGGGGGATCTCCGAAGGGGTTCGTGCTCGCACGCCAGATGAACGACCATCTCATCGCGCGCTTCGCCGCGGCACCTATCTCGTGGGGTATCTGCGAGGTTCCGGGCTGGGGCCTGCAGCTCGGTCCGGAGCGCGTCCTCGGTGAGATGCGCGAGCTGGGGATCACCGCCACCGAACTCGGCGCGGCCGGCTACCTCGGCGACGACCCGGCGGAGATCCGGCGGTTGACCGAGCGGTTCGGGCTGCGCGTGATCGGCGGCTTCGTCCCGCTGGTGCTCCATCGTCGCGAGCTGCACGGGCAGCTCGCGACCGATGCTGCAGCAGCAGCCGCGGTCTGCTCGGCGCCGTCGGCTCGGACATGTTCGTCACCGCCGCCGTCGTCGATCATGACTGGTCTCCCCGGGTCGAGCTCGGCGACGCCGAGTGGCAGGCGATGTTCGACGGCTTCGCCGTGGTCGACGCGATCTGCGCCGAACACGGGCTGACCCAGGTGCTCCACCCGCACGTCGACACCCTGGTCGAGACCGCCGACGACGTCCGTCGAGTACTCGACGGCAGCGACGTGCGGTGGTGCTTCGACACCGGTCACCTCCAGATCGGCGGCACCGATCCGGTCGCCTTCGCCGAGGCGAACCTGGCGCGGATCGCTCACGTCCACGTCAAGGACATCCGCAACACGTTGGTCGAGCCGCTGAACACGGGCCGGATGACGCTGATGGAAGCGACCCAGGCGGGGCTGTTCTGCGCCGCCGGCGAGGGCGACGTCGACCTCGCCGCCTGCATCGACGTGCTCGAGCGTGCCGGCTACGACGGCTGGTACGTCCTCGAACAGGACGTCGCCCTCACCGGAGCGGAGCCACCGGTGGGGAACGGCCCGGGCGAGGCGGTGCGCGCGAGCGTCGCCTACCTCACCCGGATCTCCAACGGCTCCGAACAACAGTCCGGGACCGCCCCGGGCGATGAGAAGGGGGAACACTCCAGATGAAGCGAATTCGGCTGGCGGGCGTCATGCTCGCTGCGGTCTCGCTGCTCGCCGCAGGCTGCAGCTCGGACGAAGACAACACCGGTGTCACCGCCGGCGGTGACACCACGGCTGCGGCCGGTGGGGCAGAGACGACCGCCGGATCGACTGCCGAAACGACCGCCGACACCGCCGACGTCACCCAAGGTCAGGACCTGACGATCGCGGTGATCACCCACGGCGACGACGGGATCTTCTGGTCCGTCGCCCAGAAGGGCGCCGAGCAGGCGGGTGCGGATCTCGGGATCACGGTCCAGTACCAGGGGGCGAACAACGACGCCGGCACCCAGTCACAGATGATCGAAGCGGCGATCGCCGACGGGGTCGACGGGATCGCGATCTCGCTCGCCGACCCTGACGCGCTCTCCGCTGCCGCCGCCGCGGTGGTCAGTGCGGGGATCCCGCTGCTCACCCTCAACTCCGGTTCCGATCAGTACAAGGAACTGGGGGCGATCACCCACGTCGGCCAGGACGAGACCGTCGCCGGCAACGGCGCCGGGGAGCAGTTCGCCGAGGCGGGCATGACCCACGTCCTGTGCGTGATGCAGGAGCAGTCGAACGTCGGCCTCGAGGCCCGGTGCGATGGCGCCGAGGAGACCTTCGGCGGCACGGTCGACACGATCACGACCTCCGGCGACGCCGACCCGACCGGCTCGCAGCAGGAGATCAGGGCGGCACTCGAGGCCGACGACTCGATCGACGCCGTGTTCGCCACCGGCCCGGTCGGCGCGGTGCTCGCCGACAACGCTGCCCAGGAGCTCGGGCGTGAGGTGATGATCGGCGCAGTCGACCTCTCCGAGGATCTGCTGTCGGCGATCGAGGAGGGGACGATCGCGTTCACGATCGACCAGCAGCAGTACCTCCAGGGCTACCTGGCGGTGGTCTTCCTCTACCTCAACCTGACCAACGCCAACACCGTCGGTGGCGGCTTGCCGGTCTACACCGGGCCGGGCTTCGTCGACGCCAGCAACGTCGAGGCCGTCAAGGAACTCGTCGCAGCGGGCACCCGCTGACCGACGACCACCACCGGATGGGGTCGGCGCTCCGGCGCCGGCCCCGCCCGGGCAGTTCATCCGTCTCGAGCGTTGGGGGCACACTCGAATGACCGCAGTCGCGGACAACCAGGCAAACGCAACCGCACCACCGGCGACCGACGAACGGATCTCGTTCCGCGGCCCGGTGCAACGGATGCTCGTGTCCCCGGAGATCGGGGCGCTGATCGGCGCCGTGCTCGTCTGGGCGCTGTTCTGGGGGGTCGGCGACCGATTCGGCACGGCCTCGGGAACGGCCTCGTTCCTCGACGTCGCAGCTCCGCTGGGGATCATGGCCGTCGCCGTCGCGCTGTTGATGATCGGCGGTGAGTTCGACCTCTCCGCCGGGATGATGACCGGCGCCACCGGGATCCTCGTCGGGCTGATGGCCAACAACTTCATGGGCGACGGCGCCTCGCTCTACCTCGCCGTACCCGCCGCGTTCATCGCCGCCGGGAGCATCGGTTGGTTCAACGGGACGATGGTCAACCGAACCGGCCTGCCGAGCTTCATCGTCACCCTCGGCACGTTCTTCGTCCTGCGCGGCGTCAACCTGGTGTTCGCCAAGCGGCTCGTCGACAAGGTCGTCGTCGGCGGGATCGACGACGCCGGCGGGTTCGAGACCTTCCGCAAGATCTTCGCCAGCGTCCACTCCAAGCAGCCGTTCGGCGCGCGCGACGGGCTGTTCATCGCGATGGCCGTGATCGGTGTGCTGTTGATCACCTTCGGTCTGCTCGAGCAGTCGTTCGTCCGGCGCAGCGCGCCGTCGTCGGCGATGCTGCTCCCCGCCGCCGGCGGTGTGGCGGCCACGGCCGCCGGCTTCGCCGTCCTCCACGTCACCGACGGGGTGGCGATGAACGTGATCGGCGCTGCGCTCGGGGCGGCCGGTGTGATCGTCGGCGCTGCCGGGTTCGCCGGCTGGCGGTACGAAACGCGCGTCACCGGCGGTGGCTTCGGCCTCGGGGCGGCCTCGCGGCGGGTGGTGATCGGGGTGGTCGCAGTGCTGCTCGGCTGCGTGCTGGCGATCGTCCTCGATCGCGACGAGCGCAAGGTGATCCTCAGCTGGCTGCCCAGCTTGCTGCGCGATGTGGTCGCCGTCGTCGCCGTCGCCCTCGCCGTCGGTCTGTCCGTGCGCCGCATCCTCGCCCACATCAAGGCGCGCAGCGATTCGGCGACGACGGCTGTCGGCAGCTACGTGAAGATGGTGCTGGTGGTCGCCGTCGTCGGGCTCGCCGCACTCGTCGGCACGCTGGCGCTGTTCCAGCTGACGACGGTCCAGGCCGCTCGCTCGCTGCTGTTCATGGGACTGGTCGCGTTCGGGATGATCACCTTGCTGCTCGCCCGCCAGGTCGCCGGGAGGATCTCGGCCAGTGCCCAGCTGCTCGTCGGGGTGATCGCGGTCGCCGCCCTGGTCGTCGTCGCCCTCGTCGCCCGGGCCCAGTCCGAAGCGGTCCGTTTCCGCTCCGGACTGTTCGCTGCGATCCTGCTCGCAGCGATCGCCCTGGCAGCGAACACGGTGATCGAGTCGAGGACGCGCAAGCGGGTCTCCGCCGACCCGCCCGCCGACCGGCGCGGACGGATGGCGATCGCCTGCGGCGTGGGGGTCGCCTTCCTCGGGCTGGTGATGCGTCTGCTGTGGTCGGGTCAACCGTTCCGGATCTCGGTGTTCTGGTGGCTGCTCGCCGCCGGCGTGGCGACCTTCGTCCTGATCCGGACCAAGTACGGCAACTGGATCTTCGCCGTCGGTGGCAACAAGGAAGCAGCCCGCTCGATCGGCGTCCCGGCGGCGAAGGTCAAGGTCGGGCTGTTCATGACCACCTCGCTCGCCGGCTGCTTCGTCGGGATGATGACCGCCCTGCGGCTGACCTCGGTCCAGGCCCAGCAAGGCCAGGGAGACGAGTTCGAGTACATCATCGCCGCCGTCGTCGGCGGCAACCTGCTCACCGGCGGCTACGGCTCCGCCGCCGGGGCGGCGATCGGCGCAGTGATCATGGCGATGACCCAGATCGGCATCCCCTACGCCGGTTGGAACCAGGACGGTCGGTTCATCGTCCTCGGAGCGATCCTGCTGCTCGCCGTGCTGGTCAACAACTTCGTCCGCAAGAAGGCCCAGGAGGCTCGCTGAGATGAGTGACGAACGGGCGCCGGTCCTCGAGCTGCGCGACATCTGCAAGTACTTCGGCAACGTCACCGCGCTCGAGCGGATCACGACCTCGGTCCACGCCGGGAAGGTCACCTGCGTCCTCGGCGACAACGGGGCCGGCAAGTCGACGCTGATCAAGATCCTCGCCGGGGTGCACCAGCCGACCCACGGGCAGTACCTCGTCGAGGGACGGCACGTGCTGTTCGAGTCGCCGCGCGACGTGCGCAACGCCGGGATCGCGACGGTCTACCAGGACCTGGCGATGGCGCCGTTGATGTCGATCTGGCGCAACTTCTTCCTCGGTTCGGAACCGTCGAGGGGTTTCGGTCCGTTCAAGCGGTTCGACGTCGAGTTCGCCAAGCACACCGCCCGTGACGAGCTGCGCAAGATGGGGATCGACGTGCGCGACCTCGATCAGCCGGTCGGCACGCTCTCCGGCGGCGAACGTCAGTCGGTGGCGATCGCCCGCGCCGTCTATTTCGGGGCGAAGGTGCTGATCCTCGACGAGCCCACCTCGGCGCTCGGCGTGAAGCAGTCGGGCGTCGTCCTGCGCTACATCGTCGAAGCGGCGAAGCGGAACCTCGGCGTGATCTTCATCACCCACAACCCGCATCACGCGTATCCCGTCGGCGATCGTTTCCTGCTGCTCAACCGCGGCCACTCGCTCGGAGACTTCGACAAGTCGGAGATCGACCGCGACGAACTGACCCGATTGATGGCGGGCGGCGCCGAGCTCGAGCAGCTGCAGCACGAGCTGTCCGAGGCCCGCTGACGTGACCACCGGTTCCGCTGAACTGGAGGTGCTGACGGTCGGCCGGGTGTCGGTCGATCTGTACGCCGAGCAGCTCGGTGTGGGGCTCGCCGAAGTCCGCACCTTCCGCAAGTCGGTCGGCGGGACCGCGACCAACGTCGCCGTTGCTGCCGCCCGCCTCGGGCATCGGGCAGCGGTGCTGACCAAGGTCGGCAACGACCCGTTCGGGGCGTACATCACCGACGCGCTGCGGACGGCGTTCGGGGTCGACACTCGCTTCGTCGGCGTCGACCCTGTGCTGCCGACACCGTTGGCGTTCGCCGTGATGGACCCGCCCGAAGATCCGCAGATTCTCTTCCGGCGCCAACCTGCCGCGCCCGACATGCAGTTGACCGACGACGACCTCGACCTCACCGTGGTTCGTTCGGCTGCGATCTTCTGGGTGTCCGCCTCGACCGTCTCGGGCGAGCCGATCCGCAGCACCGTGCACCGCGCCCTCGCCGAGCGCCGGCGGCGGGCGCACACCGTGCTCGACCTCGATTGGCGCCCGCAGTTCTGGAACTCGGTCGACGACGGGCGGCGTGAGATCGGCGATCTGCTCGACTCGGTGACGCTGGCGATCGGCAACCGGACCGAGTGCGAGGTCGCGGTCGGCACCGCCGATCCCGATCTCGCCGCCGATCGGCTGCTCGCCAGGGGTCTCGACGGGGCGATGGTCAAACTCGGCGGAGACGGGGTGCTCGTCGCCACCGCCGACGGCAGGCGAGAGCGGGTCGACCCGTTCCCGGTCGAGGTCGTCTGCGGCCTCGGCAGCGGCGATGCGTTCGGCGGCGCCGTCTGTCACGGCCTGCTCACCGGACTCGACCTGGTCGAGTGTGCCCGGCTCGGCAACGCCGCCGGGGCGATCGTCGCCTCCCGCCTGATGTGCGCCGAGGACATGCCCTACCTCTCGGAGCTCGACGATCTCCTCGCCGGCACTCCGCTTCCGACCAGGCCCGCCGGAGGAGCTTGACGATGTTGCTCACCGATGATCGCTGGCATCAGCTGATCGAGACCCGTGCAACGCAGCCGGCGGCTGCGCTCGACGCGCTGCGGACGCGTGCCCGCCGCCCGTTGCTGACCGGCGGGCGGATGTTCATCGTCGCCGCCGACCACACCGCGCGGGGGATGCTCGGGGTCGGCAGTGATCCGTTCGTGATGGCCGACCGCCGACGGCTGCTCGAATCGTTGCTGATCTCGCTCGAGCACCCCGGCGTCGACGGTGTGCTCGGCAGCGCCGACGTCCTCGAAGAGCTCGCCCTGCTCGGCGCGCTCGACGGCAAGCTCGTGTTCGGGACGATGAACCGCGGCGGGATCCAGGGGGCGCGCTGGGAGCTCGACGATCGGATGACCGCCTACGACCCGGCCTCGATCGCCGCCAACGGACTCGACGGGGGCAAGGTCCTGTTGCGGATCTCCGACGAGGACGCCGGCACCGCTCCGACGATCGAGGCGTGCGCGGCGGCGGTCTCGGAGATGGGACGACGCGGGCTGCCGATCATGGTCGAGCCGCTCCCCTACCACCACACGGCGCACGGGGCACGCCTGCTCGACGACGACGACAAGCTGCTGCGTGCGGTGGCGATCGCCGCAGGGCTCGGTTCGTCGTCGACCGCCAACTGGCTCAAGGTCCCCGCCGGGCGCGATCCGGCGCGGATGCTGTCGTGCACGACCCTGCCGGCGCTGATCCTCGGCGGTGCACCCGGACCCGACCCGGAGGCCACCTATGCCTCCTGGGAGCGGGCGATGGAGGTGCCCAACGTGCGCGGCTTGGTCATCGGCCGCTCGTTGCTCTACCCGGCCGACGGCGACGTCGCCGCAGCGATCGAACGAGCGGCCAGGATCGTGCGCCCGTGATCCTCCGCTGCGCGCCGTCTGCCCTTCCTGCGCCGTGCGATCGACAGCACCGCGAGGTCCTCCGGTGAGCTCCTCGATGCACCGCCCGAGTGGATCCCTCGCCGACGGCGGCGATCCCGTGCGCCTGACCCCGACCGAGGCGGGGTGGACCTACACCGGGTTGCGCGTCCTCGACCTCGCCGCCGACCAGCTGCGCACGATCGAGACCGGCGAGGCCGAGGCGATCGTCCTCCCGCTGTCGGCGACCGAGCTGACCGTCGTCGTCGACGGCGAACGGTTCACCGTCGAGGGCCGGACCTCGGTGTTCGCCCGGGTCACCGACTTCGTCTACGCCGGGCGCGGGGCGACGGTCGAGCTCAGCTGCCCGGCAGGCGGCGAGGTGGCGATCGCCTCGGCGCACTGCTCGGCCGAGCTCCCTGCCCGCTACGGGCCGGCCGAGTCGGTCGCCGTCGAGCTGCGCGGCGCCGGTCCGGCGACGCGTCAGGTCAACAACTTCGCCTCCCCGCAGGTGTGGCCCGACGCCGACAAGTTGATCGCCGTCGAGCTGCTCACTCCTGACGGCAACTGGAGCTCGTATCCACCCCACCGCCACGACGATTCCCCGGAGTGTCCTGTGAACAACGAGGAGATCTATTACTTCCGGATCGGTCGGAGCGGCAACACCGGCTGCTCTGCCGAGGGCTTCGGCCTCCACCGCACCTACACCCCGGACGGCCTGATCGACGTCAACGTCCGGGTCGGTGACGGCGACGTGTTCCTCGTGCCACGCGGCTACCACGGGCCGTGCATCGCTGCACCCGGCTATCCGATGTACTACCTCAACGTCCTCGCCGGACCGGGGGAGCACCGGTCGATGGCGTTCTGCGACGATCCCGCCCATCACTGGGTGCGCGAGACGTGGGAGGACAGCCCGCTCGATCCACGCTGCCCGATGACGAGCGCCGCCGGGGTGGTCCGATGACCCGCCGGACGATCGGGATCGGCGTCGTCGGCTTCGGCTGGATGGGTCAGGCCCACAGCCGTTCGTACCTCCGGATCCCGACGTTGTTCGGCGAGCGGACGTTCGACCCCCAGCTGGTGATCTGCGGCGACAACGTCGCCCGGCCGTCGGGCCGCAGGCGCGTCGACGCGTTCGGCTTCCGCGAGGTGACCGACGAGTGGCGCGCGGTCGTCGACCATCCCCGACGTCGACGTCGTCTACGTCACCGCCCCGAACATGCTGCACGAGGAGATCTGCCGTCGCCGCCGCTGCGGCCGGCAAGGACGTCTTCTGCGAGAAGCCGGTCGGCGGCACAGCCGGAGCAGACCGTGCGCATCGCCGCCGCGGCGCGCAGCGCCGGGTGATCACCGGCGTCGGGTACAACTACCGCTGGGCGCCGCTCGTGCAGCACGCCAAGCACGCTGATCGACGACGGTGCGCTCGGCGAGATCACCAACTACCGCGGCCGGTTCTTCTCGATGTACGGCGCCGACCCGATGGGCCTGCTCTCGTGGCGCTTCCTCGTCGACGAGGCCGGCTACGGCGTGTCGTCCGACATCCTCTCCCACGCCGTCGACCTGCCACGATGCTGATCGGACCGATCGTCGACGGTCTGCGGGCACGCATGGAGACGTTCATCAGGGAGCGCCCGCTGCCGACGGCCGGCTGGCACCCACTACGACCGGGGCGCGCCCGGCGACCCGACCGGCACGGTCACCAACGAGGACTACGCCGCAGCGATGGTCGTCTTCGCCAACGGGCACGCGGCACGTTCGAGTCGTCGCGTGCGATCATCGGTCCGGAGTCGCAGATGGCGTTCGACGTCTACGGCACACGGGGGCGCCGCGCTGGAACCTGGAGACGATGAACGAGCTCGAGGTCTTCCTGATCGACGACACCGGTCGCGCCCCACGCGGCTACACCACCGTCCGCGGCGGCGACCGCTACCCGTATGCACGGACACTTCGTTCCCGGCGACGCCAACGCGATCGGGTACGAGGACCTAAGGTCGATCGAGAACTACGAGTTCCTCTCGGCAGTCGCCGACGGCGACCAGCACGACCCCGGGTTCGACGAGGCGCTCGACTACGTCAGCTTCCAGGCCGCCTGGCTCCGCTCGTGCGAGTCGCGATCGTGGGAGCGCCGTCACCCCGCTGGAGCCCAGCTGATGTAGACCGTCCGGCTGACCACCGCCGATGCGATCGTCCGGTACCTGATCGCCCAACGGACCGAGCTCGACGGGATCGAGGCCCCGCTGTTCCCCGGCGTGTTCGCGATCTTCGGCCACGGCAACGTCACCTGTCTCGGCCACGCGCTCGAGTCAGGTCCAGGATCGAGTTGCCGACCTGGCGCGGCCAGAACGAGCAGGGGATGGCGCTCGCGGCGGTCGGCTTCACCAAGGCCATGCGACGGCGCCAGATCATGGTCGCCACGTCGTCGATCGGCCCCGGCGCGCTCGAACATGGTCACCGCCGCCGGCGTCGCCCACGCCAACCGGTTGCCGGTGCTGCTCCTCGCCGGCGACACGTTCACGAGCCGCGTCCCCGACCCGGTGCTCCAGCAGGTCGAGCACTTCGGCGATCCGACGATCACCGTCAACGACGCGTTCAAACCGGTGACCCGCTACTGGGACCGGATCACCCGGCCGGAGCAGCTGATGCACGTCGCTGCCGCACGCGGTGGCCACGATGCTCGACCCGGCCGACGTGCGGGCCGGCGTTCCTCGGCCTGCCCCAGGACGTCCAGGCGGCGGCGTTCGACTACCCGAGTCCGATTCTTCGAGCCGATCGTCCACGCAATCGCCCGGCCACGCGCCGACGACGGGCGAGCTCGACCGGGCTGCCGACGTGCTGCGCAGCGCGCCGAACGCCCGCTGATCATCGCCGGCGGCGGGGTGCACTACTCGGTCGCCGAGGCCGAGCTGCGTGCGTTCGCCGAGCAGTACACACATCCCGGTCGTCGAGACGATGGCCGGCAAGGCCTGCGCTGCTCGCCGACGCATCCGCTCAACGCCGGGCCGATCGGTGTCACCGGCTGCGAGTCGGCCAACGACTCTGGCCGCCGAGGCCGACGTCGTCGATCGCGGTCGGCACCCGGCTCCAGGACTTCACGACCGGCTCGTGGACCGTCTTCGCCGAGCGCCGGACTCGCATCGTCGGGATCAACGCCGCCGCGCTTCGACGCCACGCAAGCACGTCGTCGGTCGCCGGTCGTCGGCGATGCCCGCGAGACGCTCGCCGACCTGTCGCCGCAGGCTCGGCGACTGGACCGGCCACGACGACATGGTCGGACCGACGCGCGCGGCGCGAGACCGCGCGGCTACCACGCCTACATCGACAAGATCGCCGCGCCGCGCCGAGCGGACGCGGCCTGCCGACCTACGCCCAGGTCGTCGGCGCCATCGACCGCGTCGCGGTGCCCGACGACTACGCCCTCACCGCCGCCGGCGGCTTCCCCGGCGAGCTCAACAACGGCTGGCGGGCCGAAGGGCGCTCGACAGCTTCGACTGCGAGTACGGCTTCTCGTGCATGGGCTACGAGATCTCCGGCGGCTGGGGCGCCAAGATGGCGATGCCCGACCGCGAGGTCGTCGTGTTCGTCGGCGACGGCTCGTACCTGATGATGAACTCCGACCTCTACTCGTCGGTGCTCTCCGGGCCACAAGCTGATCGTGATCGTGTGCGACAACGGCGGCTACGCCGTGATCAACCGGCTGCAGATCAACCAGGGCGGCGTGCCGTTCAACAACCTGCTCGCCGACTCGCGGCATCGATCGAGCCGGTGCACGTCGACTTCGCCGCCCACGCCGCGGCGATGGGGTGCGACGCCGAGACGGTCGACGACGATCGCCGAGCTCGACGCAGCCTTCGCCCGGCGCGCGCCGCCGATCGCACGTACCGTGATCGCGATGCGGACCAGCCCCGTACGACTGGACCGAGGGTGGCGCGTTCTGGGAGGTCGGCGTGCCCGAGGTCACCGACCGGCCGGAGGTGCGAGCTGCGCGAGCGGCGATGGACGAGGGCAAGTCGGCACAACGAATGGGATGGTGATCGAGATGGACGACCCGTTCGCCCACGGACGGCTCGACGGTCGGGTGATCGTCGTCTCCGGCGGCACCCGCGGTCTCGGCGAGGCAACCGCACGGCTCGCCGCCCGACGCGGCGCGGCGGGTCTGGTGCTCGTCGGGCGCAGCGTCGCCATCGGCGAAGCGCTCGCCGAGGAGTTGTGCGGGATCGGTACCCCGACCGAGTTCGTCGCTGCCGATGTCAGCGATCCGTCGTTCGCCGAGGTGGTGATCGATTGCGCCGACAAGAGCTTCGGCGTGGTCCACGGATTGGTCAACGTCGCCGCCTCGGTCGGGCGCGGCGGGGTCTACGACACGAATTTCGACGACTTCACCGAGATGCTGGCGACCAACGTCGTCACGCCGTTCCTGCTCCTCCAGGGGGCGGCGAAGCTGATGAAACGTGAAGCGGTGGCCGGCTCGATCGTCAACATCGGCAGCGTGGCCGGCTATGGGGGGCAGGTGTTCCTCACGGCCTATGCGACTTCGAAAGGGGCGTTGCACTCGCTGACCCGCAACTGCGCCTACTCGCTGATGCGCGACCGGATCCGGGTCAACCTGCTCAACCCCGGATGGATGGACACCGAGTCCGAGGACCAGACCCAGCGCCGCTACCACGGTGCCGGCGATGGCTGGCTGGAGGCCGCCGAAGCCGGTCAGCCGACCGGACGGCTGATCAAGCCGGACGAGGTCGCCCGGGCGATCTGCTACCTGCTCTCCGACGAGTCCGGTCTGATGACCGGCTCGGTGATCGACTTCGACCAATCCGTTCAAGGCGCCGGTGACGCGCCCAAACCAGCAGCGGGGGAATCCTGGCCGTGAGCGTTCGCATCGGTGTGTTGGGGTGTGGGCGGATCGGCTCGATGCATGCCGACCTGATCGCCCATCGGGTACCGGGGGTGTCGCTCGCCGGGGTCTACGACATCGTTCCGTCGGCGGCGAAGGCGGTCGGCGACCGGCTCGGCTGCCGCGTCGCCGACGACCCGGTGGCGCTGTTCGACGCCGACGACGTCGACGCACTCGCGATCTGCACCTCGACCGACACCCACGTCGAGTTCCTCCTCGAGGGTTCGAAGGCGGGCAAACCGATCTTCTGCGAAAAGCCGGTCTCGCTCGACCTCGCCGAGACCGATCGGGCACTGGCGGCGCTCGACGCAGCGGGCGTGGCGGTGTTCCTCGGGTTCAACCGTCGATTCGATCCGAGTCATCGCGCCGTTCGCCAGGCTGTCACCTCCGGTGCCGTCGGCGAGCTCCACCTCGCCCGGATCACCTCGCGTGACCCGGCGCCGCCACCGATCGGCTACATCAGGTCCTCCGGCGGGATCTTCCTCGACATGACCGTCCACGACTTCGACATGGCCCGGTTCGTCACCGGCTCGGAGATCGCCGAGGTCTACGCGACCGGGGCGGTACGGGTCGACCCCGAGATCGGCGAGGCCGGTGATCTCGACACGGTGACGGTCGTCCTGACCCACGCCGACGGGACGATCACGACGATCGACAACAGCCGTCGAGCGGTCTACGGCTACGACCAGCGGGTCGAGGTATTCGGCTCGGCGGGGATGGCTGCGTCGGGCAACGCGGCCTCGACCTCCACCGTGCTCAGCACGGCGGCCGGGTCGCACGGCTCGACGATCCCCTACTTCTTCCTCGACCGCTACATCCCGAGCTACCTCGACGAGTGGGCAGCGTTCGCGACGATGGTCACCGACGGCAGCCCCCCGCCGGTCGGTTCGGCCGACGGACGCGCCGCGCTCGTCGCCGGCCTGGCCGCCCTTCGCTCCCACGAGCAACGGCGTCCGGTCGCCACTGCCGAGTTCGGCTGAGGTCACCGACCCCGACGGCGGCGGACGTCAGCGGCCGCCGCGTACCAACCGACCGGGAAGGGCGCCGGTCGGCTCTCCGTCGCGGTAGACCTCCTCGCCGGCGACGACCGTGTGCCGGTAGCCGTCGGCGCGCTGGAGCAATCGCTTGCCTCCCGCCGGCAGGTCGAAGTGCAGCTCCGGGGGATGGAGCCGGAGACGGTCGAGATCGATCACGTTGACGTCCGCGCGCAGCCCGGGAGCGAGCAGCCCGCGGTCGGACAGGCCGAGGGCGAGGGCGGTCTGCCGGCTCTGGCGGTGGACGATCTCCTCCAGCGCGATCTTCGGGCCGCGCGTGCGGTCGCGCACCCAGTGCTGGAGCAGCGTCGTCGGGAAGCTGCCGTCGCAGATCGTGCCGACGTGCGCCCCGCCGTCGCTCAGTCCGGGGATCGTGTTCGGGTGGAGCAACAGCTCGCGGGTGGCGGCGAGGTCGCCGCCGCCGTAGCCGATCACCGGCGAATACAACATCGCCGTTCCCTCGCCGGCGGTGAGCAGGTCGTAGAGCAGCTCGAACGGAGCGATGCCCCGGGTCGCGGCGCGGGCGGCGATCGACGTCGACGGATCGGGTTCGTAGTCCGGCGGATCGCCGAGCTCGTAGACGTTGTCGAGCCGGAGCATGCCTGCCTGGCCGGCCGCAGACGCTTCGGCTGCGAGCGCGTCGCGCAGCGCGGAGGTGCGCAGCGCGACGACCCGCTCGGCGAGCGGGAGGCCGGCGATCGGCCGATAACTCTCGAAACGGGCGAACGGATTGACCGTTGCCTGCAACCCGATCAGGATTCCGATCCCCCGCGCCGGGACCTGGCCGCGCAGCTCGAGCCCATCGCTGTTCGCCCGTTCGAGGAAGTCGAGGATCTTGCGATGGCTGAGCGGGTTCGCCGGCGAGCCGGCGATGCTGATCGACAGCGGTCGGCCGCTGGCCTCGGCCATCGCTCGCAGGGTGGTCGCCTCGGTGTCGAAGTCGGGGAAGTCGGAGACCACCTGGAGCACGCCCTTGCCGGACCGGCCGATCTCCTCGGCGATCCCGACCAGCTCGTCGCGCGCCGCGGTCAGCGTCGGGGTGAACTCGCCTTTCGACGTGCGGTGGTTCTGGGTGCGCGAGGTCGTGAACCCGAGCGCGCCGTCCTCGATCGCCTGGCGGGCGAGGCGGGCCATCTCCGAGATGTCCTCGGGCGTCGCCTCCTCCCGGCGGGCGCCGCGTTGGCCCATCACGTACAGCCGCAGCGCGCCGTGCGGTACCTGGGCGCCGACGTCGATGTCGTAGTGCCGGCCGGCGAGATGCGTCGAGGTACCCGCCGAATGATTCCCAGGTCCACGGCAGGCCCTCGTGGAGGGCGGTGCCGGGAATGTCCTCGACCCCCTCCATCAGCTCGATCAGCTCGTCGTGGTCGATCGTCCGGACCGGGGCGAAGCCGACGCCGCAGTTGCCCATCACGACGGTGGTCACGCCGTGCCAGGACGACGGGACGAGCCGCTCGTCCCAGGTCGCCTGGCCGTCGTAGTGGGTGTGGACGTCGACGAAGCCGGGGGCGACGACCGCCCCGTCGGCATCGATCTCCTGCCGGCCGCTGCCGTCGACGCGGCCGACCTCGACGATCAGGCCATCGTTGATCGCAACGTCGGCGGTTCGCTCCGGCGTGCCACTGCCATCGACGACCCGCCCGCCGCGGATCACTACGTCAAAGGTCCCCATGCAGCGACCGTACCCCTGGCCGCCAGCCCTGCCAGAGCGCAGCCACCCGCCCGCCCGCATCCGCCGATTCGCGCTCCGGCCGCTGCGCCGAGCCCGACCCCCCGCCGATTCGCGCTCCGCCCACCGTGTTGCGGCCCGGTCGTCCCCGGATTTGCCCGCCGCCGATCAGGCTGAGCGCGAATCGGCGGCGACCGACCATGCGGGCCGCCGGGTGACCGGATCAGCCCGGTCTGGCGCTTAGTGCGGTAACAAAGCGGCCTCTGTACGTGGAACGCGGGAACATTTAGGCTGGCGGGCATGACTGCGCTCGATGCCCGCCCCAGCGAGATCTACGCCAACGACCGAGCCCACGTGTTCCATTCGTGGTCCGCCCAGGGCAGCGCTCGACCCGGTGGTCGTCGCCGGCGCCGAGGGCAGCTGGTTCTGGGACGAGAACGGCAAGCGCTACCTCGACTTCTCCTCGCAGCTGGTCAACGTCAACATCGGCCACCAGCACCCGAAGTTGGTCGCTGCGATCCAGGAGGCGGCCGGCAAGCTGTGCACGATCGCCCCGTTCCACGCCAACGAGGCGCGCAGCGAGGCCGCTCGACTGATCGCCTCCCACGCCCCCGATGGATTGGAGATGGTCTTCTTCACCAACGGCGGGGCGGAGGCGACCGAGAACGCGATCCGAATGGCCCGGCTGCACACCGGGCGGCACAAGGTGCTGACGATGTATCGCAGCTACCACGGGGCTACCGCCGGGGCGATCCAGCTGACCGGCGACCCGCGGCGCTGGCCGAGCGAGCCCGGGCTCCCGGGCGTCGTCAAGTTCTGGGGTCCGTACCTCTACCGCTCGCCGTTCCATGCGACGTCCGAGGCGGAGGAGTGCAGCCGCGCCCTCGAACATCTCGACAACGTGTTGATGGTCGAGGGTGCGGGCAACGTCGCGGCGATCATCTTGGAGCCGGTCGTCGGGACCAACGGGATCCTCGTCCCGCCCGACGGCTACCTCCGGGGCGTGCGCGAGCTCTGCGACCGGCACGGGATCATCCTGATCGCCGATGAGGTGATGTCCGGCTTCGCCCGCTGCGGCGAATGGTTCGCAGTCGATCACTGGGGCGTCGCGCCCGATCTGATCTGCTTCGCCAAGGGCGTCAACTCCGGGTACCTCCCGCTCGGCGGGGTGATCATCTCCGAGCCGATCGCAGCCACGTTCCGCGACACGCCGTATCCCGGCGGGCTGACCTACTCCGGTCACCCGTTGGCCTGCGCCTCCGCTGCGGCGAGCATCAGGATCTTCGAGGAAGACGGCGTCGTCGAGCACTCACGGATGCTCGGCGCCGACGTGATCGGTCCGGAGTTGCAGGCGATGGCCGAGCGCCATCCCTCGATCGGCGAGGTCCGCGGGCTCGGTACGTTCTGGGCGATCGAGCTGGTGAAGAACCCGGCGACGCGCGAGGGCTTGGTCCCGTTCAACGCCGCCGGACCGGCCGCCGCCCCGATGGGCGAGCTCGCCGCCGCGTGCAAGGCGAAGGGCCTGTGGCCGTTCATCCACTTCAACCGGATGCACGTCGTCCCGCCGTGCACCACCAGCCCGGACGACGTCCGCGCCGGCATGGCGATCATCGACGAGGTCCTCGGTCTCGCCGACGCCCGCGTCGAGAGCTGACGTCCCAGGCAGACATCCCCCGAGCAGGGCGACCACCTCCACCGAGCCGGCGCGCTCACGGCGGGCGCGCTGCGGGCGGCGTCGAGGCCGACGTCGCGCTGGCCGGAAGCCGACCGATCCGTGCACCGATCCGCGTGCTCGGCCACGTCGATCGGTGCACAGAACGGGGCCGGCGTGAGCGGCTGGTGCGCGCCGGCACGAATCAGCTCGCGGCGACGAGCTCGATCGCGCGGCGGCAGGTGCGGTTGAACGCGTCGACGGCCATCGTCAGGTGGTCGCGCGGCGTGTCCTCCTCCGGGGTGTGCGACAGGCCGGCGGTCGACGAGGAGAAGATCATCACCGTCGGAACGACCCGGGCGATCTCCGACGCGTCGTGCAGCGCACCCGACGGGAGCTCGAAGTCATGGCCCTCGACCTCGGCGACCGACCGACGGGCGGCGTCGAGCAGGCTCGCCTCGAACGGCATCGGTGGGATGCGGAAGATGTGCTCCCACTCGACCGAGCACCCCTCTGCTGCCGCCGACGCCCACGCCGCCTCCTTGGCCTCGGCGAGCATCGAGGCGAGGTCGCCCTCGTCGATGTGGCGCATGTCCATCGTGATCCGCGTCTCGCCGGGCACGGCGGTGACGACCCCCGGCCAGCACTGCGCCCAGCCGACGGTGGCGACCCCGTCGTAGCGGGTGGCGATCCCGGCGAGGGCGATCGCGAACCTGCCGGCAGCACAGAACGAGTCGCGCCGCATGCCCATCGGCATCGTCCCGGCATGGGCCGCCTGGCCCTTGAAGATCAACCGTTCGCGCTCGATCCCGACGGTCCCGGTGACCGTTGCGATCCCCAGTTGCCGTTGCTCGAGCACCGGGCCCTGTTCGATGTGGACCTCGACGTACGCCTTCGCCGTGGCGATCCGCGCCTGACAGCCGTCGAGCGCGTCGATGTTGACCCCGTGCTCGGGAAGGACGTCGACGAGCTTGGTCCCTTCCTTGTCGCTCAATCCACGCAGCACCTCGATGTCCAGCGTGCCGACGACCGCCGCCGAGCCGAACAGGCTGCGGCTGAATCGGGCACCCTCCTCGTCGGCCCAGTCGACGAGGGCGACGGTGCACGGCGGCGTGCCCTCCTCGGCGAGCGAACGCAGCAGCTCGAGCCCGGCCATCACGCCGAGGCAGCCGTCGAGCCAGCCGCCCTTGGGGACCGAGTCGAGGTGCGAGCCGACGATCAGCATCTCCGGCCGTTCCCCGCGCAGGTAGGCCCAGATGTTGCCGGCCTCGTCCTGCTCGACCTCGACCGGCAGGCCGGCCAGCGATTCGCGCAGCAACGCCCGCGCCTCGAGCCATGCCGGCGTCCACGCCAGCCGTCGCGAACCGTCCGGTCCGCCGGTGCGCGCCGCGAGCTCGTCGAGAGCGGCGAGCACCCGCTGCGGGTCGTAGCTACCGATCGTGTCCATCGCCATCCTCCGAACTCAGCACTGTTCGTCACGTCACCCGGCGGCGGAGCCGCCGAGGTCCACCACCGCCACGGCCTGCGGCACCTGCGTCCGCCCGGCGGCGGAGCCGCCGAGGTCCACCACCGCCACGGCCTGCGGCATCTGCGTCCGCCCGGCGGCAGAGCCGCCGAGGTCCACCACCGCCACGGCCTGCGGCGCGGTAGTGAAGGGGTGACCGCCCGATCACCCCTCCACCACCGCAGCGCAACCTAGGCGCCGCCCTCCTCGAGGGTGACCTCGATCGGGGTGAACCCGGAACCCGTGGTGTCGATGCCCTTCGCCTCGAGCAGCGCAAGGGCAGCGGTGACGATGTCGGTGGTGTACGCCTCGGCGTCCGGAGCGGCGGTCAGCACCGTCGCGCCGTCGAGGTTCTTCGCCGACTGGGCGATGTCGACCGTGCGATCCCAAGCGGCCTGATCGATCATCCCGACACCGTTCGGCGACGGCCAGATCAGCTTGTTGATCTCGTTCATCTGCCACAGCTGATGGCTGTTGCCGAGCTGCGAGCCCTTGGCGACGACGATGTCGCGGCACTCCTCGACGTTGTCCCGGCAGTACGCCCAGCCCTCGAGTGAGGCGGCGACGAACCTCGTCGCCGTGTCGACGTACTCCGGATCGGCGAGACGCTCGCCGCTCGCCCAGATCGCGTCCTGGAGCATGCCGACGCCGGCCTCCTCGTAGGACACGACGTTGAGGTCATCGGCGGTGTACAGCTCACCGGTGTCGGGGTTGACGGCTTCGAGCACCTGGGCGTACTCGTTGTAGGTCATCGCCTCGGCGGCGTCGATGCTGCCGTCGAGCAGGCCGACCATGTCGAACTGCTGCTGGACGAGGTTGACGTCGGCGGCCGGGTCGAGCCCTGCCTCGGACAGTGCGGCGAAGATCTCGAACTCGTTGCCGAAGCCCCAGTTGCCGATCGTCTTACCGGCGAAGTCGGCCGGGGTGGTGATCCCGGCGTCCTTGAACGAGACCTGGAGTGTGCCCGAACGCTGGAACACCTGGGCGATGTCGACGATGTCGGCGCCCTGCTCCCGGCTCTGCAGCGCCTTCGGCACCCAGGCGATGGCGAAGTCCGCCTCGCCCTGGGCGAGCACCGTCTGGGGAACGATGTCGACCGCGCCTTCGAGGATCTCGACCTCGAGGCACTGCTCGCCGTAGAAGCCCTTGTCGACCGCTGCGTAGTACCCGGCGAACTGCGCCTGGGTGACCCATTGCAGCTGGAGCTTGACCGGTGTCGGCTCCGCGCACTCGGCCGCCTCCCCGTCACCCTCGGCCGCTGCTGCGGTGGTCTCGCCGGCTACGGGCGCTGCGGTGGTCTCCGCAGCGCCTTCGTCGTCGTCGCTCCCGCAGCCAGCGGCGACGAGCGAGAGCGCAACAGCGCCCGCCGCCATCATTCGGAATCGTCCTTGGTTGGTCATCTCGTGGTTCCTCCCCCGGGGGGCACCGGGCCCCTCGTGTGTTGCATTCGCAGCGGGCAGGTTACGCCTGCTCCCTGCGGTCCTTACCGGCACCGCCCGGTGTGGCGATGGTCTCCAACAGGATGGAGATCAGATAGAAGCCGAGGCCGAGCAACGATGCGCCGAAGACGAACGCCCAACCGATGGTGTTGCGCGACGAGGCGACGCTCGAGGTGATCCGATAGCCCAACCCGTTCTGCGGACCGCCGAAGTACTCCGAGACGAAGGCGGTGATCACGGCCGCCGGGGCGGCGATCTTGAGCGCGGTGAACAGGTACGGCACGGCGTTCGGGACGCGCAGTTTGCGCAGGATCGCGCCGTCGCTGGCTGCGTACGAGCGCATCAGCTCGAGGTGCGTCGGGTTGACCTGGGTCAGGCCCTTGGCGACGTTGACGAGGACGATGAAGTAGACGACGAGGGTGACCATCAGCCTGCGGGAGATCTCGCTGGTGATCGAGAACATGTTGTTGAACACCGAGACGAGGACGAAGATCGGGACTGCGTTGAGTGCGATCGACAGCGGGGTGGCCAGTTCGTCGAGCACCCGGAAGCGGCTGACGGCGAAGCTCATCGCCACCCCGAGACCGGTGCCGACGACCACGCCGACGAGGGCGTTGCCGCCCGAGACACGCGCCGCAGCCCAGATCAGGCCGAAGTTGTCGATGAACTCTCCGGCGATGCTGGTCGGCTTGGGCAAGAAGTACGGCTTCCAGTCGAACGCGACCACCGCCGCTTCCCAGCCGAGCAGGAACAGCAGCCCGAAGGCGAGCGGCGGGAGCAACGCCGCCCCCCACTGCCGCACCCGTTGGGCGGTCACCGGTCCTCGATCCCGTGGGCGCCATGACCGAACTCGATCCCGCGCAACGCTTCGCGGACCTCGGTGATCTTCTTGTAGAAGGCGTCCGCTTCGCGGGTGTCGTCGTCGCGCCGGCCACCCAGGGCGACGTCGATCACGTCGGTGATCCGCCCGGGGCGGGGCGACATCACCACCACCCGGCTGGAGAGGAAGACGGCCTCCGGGATCGAGTGGGTGACGAACACCACCGTCGTTCCCGTCGCGGCGCAGATCCGCAGCAGCTCGGCCTGCATGTGCTCACGGGTCATCTCGTCGAGCGCACCGAACGGCTCGTCCATCAGCAGCAGCGGGGGATGGGCGGCGAGGGCGCGGGCGATCGCAACGCGCTGCTGCATTCCACCCGAAAGTTGCCACGGGAGGTGGTCGGCGAACTCCGGGAGCTGGACGAGACCGAGCATCTCGATCGCCCGGGCACGCCGGCTGGCCTTGTCCCAACCCTTCAACTCGAGCGGGAGCTCGATGTTCTTGCTCACCGTTCGCCACTCGAACAGCCCGGACTGCTGGAACGCCATCCCGTAGTCCTGGTCACGCCGGGCCTGGTCGGCCGGCTTGCCGTTGATCGTCACCGATCCGGCGGTGGGGCTGATCAGGTTGGCGATCAGGCGCAGCAGGGTCGACTTGCCGCACCCCGACGGCCCGATCAACGAGACGAACTCGCCGGCCTCGATCTGCAGATCGATGTCGGCCAGCGCGTCGACCCGATTCGGTGTGCCGGGATTGAACACCTTGCTCAAGCCCTCGATCGCCACCGCCGGCATCAGTTGGTCTCCTTTGGACGATTGCGCATCAGGTACAGGTCGCCGAGCGCGACGAGCCCGGCCATCGTCACACCGAGCAGGGCAGCGCCGAACACGGCGGTGTAGACCTTCGCCGGGTCGCTCGTCGCCGCCCGGCCGTACTCGATGATCAGCCGGCCGACGCCGCCCTTGAGCCCGATCGAGATCTCGGCGACGACGACGCCGATCACCGAGGCGGTGGCCGCCAGACGCAACGACGGGACGATGTAGGGCACCGCCGCCGGGAACTTCAGCTTGATCAAGGTCTGGTTCCACGAGGCGGCGTAGCTGTCCATCAGCTCGAGCGCAGCAGGGTTGGCCGACTTCAGCCCGCGCAGCGTGCCGATCGACACGGGGAAGAAGGCGAGGAAGCCGCCGAGCATCGCCACCGAACCCCAGCGGGGGAAGTCGAAGGGGCCCCACTGCAGCTTGCCGCCCCAGTTGGCGACGAGCGGGGCGAGGGCGATCAGCGGGATCGTCTGGGAGATCACGAGGTACGGGAGCAGGCCGCGCTCGGCGATCTTGAAGCGAGCCATCGTCACTGCCAGGCCGATCCCGACGACCATTCCGACGACGAAACCGACCAGCGCGAGACGGAACGAGAACCAGCATCCGGCGAGCACCACCCGCCAGATCGGGCGGTCGGAGGCGGTGCTCTCCGGGTCGAACAGCCGGGAGAGCATGTCGCGGACGTGGGGCATGGCGTTGTCGCTCGTCTTCGGCAGGACCCGCCAGCCGAACAGCTTGCCGCCCTGCACCGGACCGATCGCCTTGTAGCCCTCCCAGACGAGGGCGACGAGTACGAGCGCGAGGACGAACATCACGGCTCGCCGCGCACGAACCGACCAGGTGTTGGCTGAACTGCTCATCGTGTCGGCGTGACACTAGGCCCGCGTCGGCGGTGGACGGTCACGGGTAGGTGAACGGCGCGTGTCAAGCCTTGGCTCGCACGGCGGAGACGACGTGCGGCATCACCTGCTCGGCGTAGGCGAGGAGGGTCGACTCCTTGGCGTCGTGCTGGAGGTAGATCGAGAACTGGTCGACACCGAGGGCCTTCAGCGCTTCCATCCGCTCGATGTGGACCGAGGGCGGGCCGATGATGCAGAACCGGTCGACGATCTCGTCGGGGACGAAGTCGGCGTGGGTGTTGCCGGCTCGGCCGTGCTCGTTGTAGTCGTATCCCTGGCGTCCCTTGATGTAGTCGGTGAGCACGGCGGGGACGCCGCCGCCGCCGGTGTCGCCGTAGCGACCGACGATGTCGGCGACGTGGTTGCCGACCATCCCACCGAACCAACGGCACTGCTCTCGGCCGTGGGCGAGGGCGGCCTCGCTCCCGTCGGTGACGTAGGCGGGAGCGGCGACGCAGACCTTGACCGAGGCCGGGTCACGCCCGGCGGCGGCAGCCGCGTCGCGCACCGCCTGGATCGTCCAGGCGGCGATGTCGAGATCGGCGAGCTGGAGGATGAACCCGTCGCCTTCCCGCCCGGCGAGGGCGAGCACTTTCGGCCCGTAGGCGGCGACCCACACCTCGCAGCGGCTGGTCGAGGCCCACGGGAACCGGAGGCTCGAACCCTTGTAGTCGACCTCCCGCCCGTTGGCGAGCTCGCGGATCACGTGGATCGACTCACCGAGCTCGGTCACCGTGACCGGCTTGCCGTTGGTCACCCGGACCGCCGAGTCGCCGCGGCCGATGCCGCAGATCGTGCGGTTGCCGTACATCTCGTTGAGCGTGGCGAAGACCGAGGCGGTGACGGTCCAGTCGCGCGTCGCCGGATTGGTCACCATCGGTCCGACGGTGATCTTGCGCGTCGCCCCGAGGATCGCCGAGTAGATCACGTACGGCTCCTGCCACAGGATGTGGGAGTCGAAGGTCCAGACGTAGTCGAACCCGAAGTGCTCGGCCTGGCGCGCCAGTTCGACGACGCGCGAGGCAGGGGGATTGGTTTGGAGCACGACACCGAACTGCATCACTCAGCCGACTTTCCTCGAAGGGTCCGACTCACCGGTTCTGGGGGAACCCGAGGTCGACCGTAGAGGTTCGCGGATCCGGCCAGCGAGAAGTGACCACCTTCGCCCTGGTGTAGAAGTTGACCCCGTCCGGCCCGTACATGTGCTGGTCGCCGAACAGGCTCGCCTTCCAGCCGCCGAAGCTGTAGTAGCTGACCGGGACCGGGACCGGGACGTTGATCCCGACCATCCCGACGTTGACGTCGAACTGGAACTGGCGGGCGACCCCGCCGTCGCGGGTGAACAGGGCGGTGCCGTTGCCGTACTGGTTGTCGTTGATCAGCTGGAGGCCCTCGTCGTAGGAGTGGACGCGCACGACCGACAGCACCGGACCGAAGATCTCGTCGTCGTAGCTGCGCATTCCCGGCTTGACGTGATCGATCAGGCTCGGCTTGATGAAGTAGCCGTCGCCGAGTTCGTCGGTCCGTCCGTCGATCACCACCTGCGCGCCGTCGCCGCGGGTCGGCGAGATACGAGGCGACCTTGTCGCAATGCTCCCTGGTCACCAGCGGGCCCATCTCGGCGTCGGGCTCGCTCGCCGGCCCGACCTTGATGTTCGGGATCCGGTCGCCGATCTTGGCGACGAGGTCGTCGGCGATCGAGTCGACGGCGAGGACGACCGAGATCGCCATGCACCGCTCGCCGGCCGACCCGTAGGCAGCGGAGACGGCTGCGTCGGCAGCCATGTCGAGGTCCGCGTCGGGCAGCACCAGCATGTGGTTCTTCGCCCCGCCGAGCGCCTGGACGCGCTTGCCGTTGGCGGTGCCCCGCTCGTAGATGTAGCGGGCGATCGGGGTCGAGCCGACGAAGCTGAGGGCGGCGACGTCCGGATGGTCGAGGAGGGCGTCGACGGCGACCTTGTCGCCGTGGACGACGTTGAAGCAGCCGTCGGGCAGCCCGGCCTGCTTGAGCAGCTCGCCGATGAACATCGCCGCCGACGGATCCTTCTCCGACGGCTTGAGGACGAAGGTGTTGCCGCAGGCGAGGGCGTTGGCGAACATCCACATCGGGACCATCGCCGGGAAGTTGAACGGGGTGATCCCGGCGACGACCCCGAGCGGCTGGCGGATCTGGTAGACGTCGACCCCGGTCGAGGCCTGCTCGGAGAAGCCACCCTTGAGCAGCTGCGGCACACCGCAGGCGAACTCGATGTTCTCCAACCCCCGTGCAACCTCGCCGAGCGCGTCGGAGAGGACCTTGCCGTGCTCGGCGGACACGAGCGTGGCGATCTCCTTGCGGTTGGCGTCGACCAGCTCGCGCATCCGGAACATCACCTCCGCCCGGCGCGACAGGTTCGTCGCCCGCCAGGCGGGCAGCGCCGCCTTGGCCACGGCAACGGCACGGCCGACTTCGTCGACGCTGGCGAAGTCGACCGTGGCCGACTGCTCCCCGATGGCGGGGTTGAACACTGCGCCGGTGCGACCCGACGTTCCCTCGACGACCTTGCCGTCGATCCAATGCGAGATCCGGTTCATCGGCGCATTCCTCTCAGTGCAGATATCCGTTGAGGCCACGCTTGATGTACTGGCCGTGG
The DNA here is from genome assembly GCA_963754705.1 of uncultured Actinomycetes bacterium. Taxonomy (GTDB): domain Bacteria; phylum Actinomycetota; class Acidimicrobiia; order Acidimicrobiales; family Ilumatobacteraceae; genus JAWKHV01. The sequence goes on from CAVWGZ010000006.1 coordinate 561,702, forward strand.
CCGGCACGTCCGTGGAAGGTGTTGTTCTCGACGACCACCGAGCCGCGGGAGATGACGGTGTCGATCTTCCCGTCGATCACGGTCCCTTCCCAGGAGGAGTGGTCCATGTTCATGTGGTGGGTCTTGTCGAACCCGATCTCGGTCCGGCCGTTGGGGTCGTAGACGACCACGTCGGCGTCGGCCCCGGGGGCGATCAGGCCCTTCTTCGGGTACATCCCGAACATCCGGGCCGGGGTCGTGCAGCAGGTCTCGACCCACCGCTCGAGGGTGATCTCACCGGCGACGACGCCTTGGTAGATCAGGTCCATCCGGTGCTCGACCCCGCCCATCCCGTTGGGGATCTTGGAGAAGTCACCGAGGCCGAGTTCCTTCTGATCCTTGAAGCAGAACGGGCAGTGATCGGTGGAGACGATCGCCAGCTCGTTCATCCGCAGGCCCTTCCACAGGTCGCGGTGATGGTGGCGATGGTCGTTGACGGAGCGGATCGGCGGAGAGCAGACCCACTTCGCGCCCTCGAACCCGGGTCGGGCGAGGTGCTCCTCGAGCGACATGTAGAGATACTGCGGGCACGTCTCACCGAACACGTTGAGGCCCTCGTTGCGCGCCTCGGCGAGCGCGTCGAGAGCCTCCGAGGCCGACATGTGGACGATGTACAGCGGCACGTTGCCGGCGATCTTGGACAGCACGATCGCCCGGTTGGTCGCCTCGCCCTCGAGCAGGCTCGGACGCGAGATCGAGTGGAACTTGGGGTCGGTCTCGCCCTTGGCGAGGTGCTGCTGGACGAGGACGTCGATCGCGATGCCGTTCTCGGCGTGCATCATGATCGTCGCCCCGTTGTCCGCAGCGGTCTGCATCGCCCGCAGGATCTGGCCGTCGTCGGAGTAGAACACGCCGGGATAGGCCATGAACAGCTTGAAGCTGGTGATCCCCTCGTGGTCGACGAGATAGGTCATCGCCTTCAGCGACTCCTCGTCGACCCCGCCGATGATCTGGTGGAAGGCGTAGTCGACGGCACAGTTGCCGTCTGCCTTGCGATGCCACTCGGCGAGCCCGTCGATCACGCTCTCGCCGTAGCGCTGCACGGCCATGTCGACGATCGTCGTCACCCCGCCCCACGCCGCCGCGATCGTCCCGGTCTCGAACGTGTCGGAGGCGTTCGTGCCGCCGAACGGCAGCTCCATGTGGGTGTGGACATCGATCCCGCCGGGGATCACGTACTTGCCGGTGGCGTCGATCGTCCGCTCGGCGGTGACGCCTTGGGCGGCAGCCTGGCCGGGGGCGTAGAGCGCGGCGATCGTCTCGCCGTCGAGCAGGACGTCGATCTGCTGCCGCCCGGTAGGGCTGACGACGGTCCCGTTGGCGATCAGTGTCCTAGCCATCGAAGCGGTCTCCTCTGCTCAGTACGCGACAAGGTCGTCGTAGGCCTCGGGGCGGCGGTCGCGGTAGAACGCCCAGCGGTCACGAATCTCGCGCAGCTTGGTCATGTCGAGGTCGCGCACGATCACCTCCGCCTTGTACGGATCGCCGACGTCGCCGACGAACTTGCCTTCCGGGTCGACGAAGTAACTCTGCCCGTAGAAGTCGTTCTCGCCGAGCTCCTCGATCCCGACCCGGTTGATCGCACCGACGTAGTAGATGTTGGCCACCGCGGCGGCAGGCTGCTCCAGCCGCCAGAGGTATTCCGACAAGCCGCGGTGGGTGGCCGAGGGGTTGAACACCAGCTCGGCGCCGTTGAGCCCGAGGGCACGCCAGCCCTCCGGGAAGTGCCGGTCGTAGCAGATGTAGACGCCGACCTTGCCGACGGCGGTCTCGAACACCGGATATCCGCCGGTCCCCGGCTTGAAGTAGAACTTCTCCCAGAACCCCTTGGTCTGCGGGATGTGCTGCTTGCGGTACTTGCCGAGGTAGGTCCCATCGGCATCGACGACCGCTGCGGTGTTGTAGTAGACGCCCGGCTGGACGTGCTCGTACATCGGCAGCACCATCACCATCCCGAGCTCCTTGGCCAGGCTCTGGAACCGCTGGGTGGTCGGGCCGTCAGGGATCAGCTCGGTGTAGGCGTAGTACTGGGTGTCCTGCACCTGGCAGAAGTAGGGCCCGTAGAACAGCTCCTGGAAGCAGATCACCTGGGCGCCGTCGGCGGCAGCCTCGCGGGCGGCCGCCTCGTGCTTGTCGATCATCTCCTCTTTGCTCCCCGGCCAGTCGGTCTGGACCAACGCTGCCCGAATCGTGTCGGCCATCGGCGCACTCCCCTTCGCTGTCGGATCGACCCGGTTCTTCCGGAGGACCGCGATGTTAATGACACAGACCTGTCGGCACAATGGAAGATTTGTTACCGTACGAACGGCAACACGCCGTTCACGCTGCCGATCGAGGAGTCCGCCTCCGGTGCCCAGCCGACTGTCCGCGAGCATCGAGGAGCGCAGCGCGCCGGGGCATCGCTGCGGCCGTCAGCCGGCTGATCAGCTCCGGTGAGCTCCGTCCCGGCGAGCGCTTGCCGACGGTCCGGGACCTCGCCAAAGTGCTCGGCGTCAGCCCGACGACGGTCAGCGAGGCCTGGCAGGTGCTCGGCGACACCGGCGCGATCGACGCTCGCGGACGGCTCGGAACCTTCGTCGTCGGTCCGGCGGCCAGCCCGTCGCCGCGACGATACCGGAGCGTCACCGAGGGGCCGGGGCACTACGCGCTCGACTTGTCGACCGGTACGCCGGACCCGGAGCTGCTCCCCGACCTCGCCCCGATCCTCGCCCGGGTCAGCCGTCGCCCGCTGACGACCAGCTATCTCGACGACCCGGTGCTCCCCGAGCTCGACGAGGTGCTGCGCGCCCACTGGCCGTTCGTGCCAGAGGCGTTGACCGTCGTCGACGGGGCGATGGACGCACTCGACCGGCTGATCAGCGGCGTCGTCCGCCTCGGCGACCGGGTGGTCGTCGAACGGGCGACGTTCCCGCCACTGCTCGACCTGCTCGAGCAGCTCGGTGCAGAAGTGATCGGTGTCGATGTCGACGAGCACGGGATCGATCCTGGCTCGCTCACAGCGGCGCTGCGCTCGTCGCCGGTGCTGCTCGTGACCCAGCCGAGGGCGCAGAACCCGCTGGCGGTGAGCACGACCGCCGGGCGCGCCGCCGAGCTGGCGGAGGTGCTCGCACCGACCGGCACGTTGATCGTCGAGGACGATCACGCCGGCGACATCTCCCGCAGCTCGCTGGCGAGCATCGGCTCCCACCTCCCGGCGCGGACGGTGCTGATCCGCAGCTTCTCCAAGTCGCACGGTCCCGACTTGCGGCTCGCCGCCGTCGGAGGTGCCGGCGAGCCGATCGGTCGGCTGGTCCGTCGCCGGATGCTCGGGCCGGGATGGTCGAGCCGCCTGCTCCAGGCGGTGCTCGCCGAGCTGCTGGTCAACCCGACCACCGCGGCGGCGATGACTGCGGCGCGCGAGGCCTACTCGCAACGTCGCGACGGGCTCGTCGCCGCGTTGGTCGACCGCGGCGTCGCCGCCAGCGGGAACGACGGGATCAACGTCTGGGTCGACGTCGCCGACGAGCGCGGCGCCCAGGTCGCCCTGGCGGCACGGGGCATCGGTGTCGCCCCCGGGGCCCCGTTCCTCACCTCCGGCGGGAACGGCCAGCACCTCCGCTTGACGGTCAGCCTGCTGCGCGAGGGGACCGAGCACCTCGCCGACCACCTCGCCGCCGCCGGGGCGCCGGGCTCGAAGACCCGCCGGTGACGACGGGGCGAACGGTCGGCGATCGCCAACCACCCTTAGGGGTGCATCTCGGAACATTCTGCAGTTCGTGGTATTTCGCCCCTGTTCGTGGCCGACCACCCACTGCTACGCTCCGCCGATGATTTCCGGGGTCCACCAGCTGGCACTGCCGGTCACCGATCTCGACGGCGGTGAGGCGTTCTACCGCGACGTCCTCGGCCTGCCCCTGATCGCCCGCTTCGATCCGCCCGGTCTGGTGTTCTTCGACCTCGACGGCCCGCGCCTGCTGCTCGACGGCTCGGCCACCGATGTCGCCGCCTCGGCAGGTCTCGTCTACCTGACGTCGGACGACCTCGACGGCGACTTCGCCCGGCTGCAGGCGAGCGGCGCCGAACTGCTCAGCGAACCGCATCTGGTCCACCGCGACGACACCGGCACCTTCGGTCACGCCGGCGACGAAGAGTGGATGATGTTCTTCCGCGATCCCGACGGGCACGTGCTGGCGCTGGTCGAGCGACGCCAGGCGCGATGACGCTCGACGAGCGTCGGCGGATCGCGTCGACGATCGACCACTCCGTCCTTCGCCCAGAGGCGACGTTCACCGACGTCGACGCAGCCTGCGAGATCGGCATCCGATACCAGGTCGCTTCGATCTGCTGCCGTCCGACCGACGTCGCCCGTTGCGCCTCACTGCTCGCCGGCAGCGACGTCGCGCTCGGCACCGTGATCGGCTTCCCCCACGGGGCCCACGACCCCTCCGCCAAGGCGCGCGAGGTCGTCGCTGCAGCCGAGGCCGGCGCGGTCGAGTTCGACATGGTGATCAACATCGGTTGGCTGCGCACCGGACTCGACGCAGCAGTCGAATCCGATATCGCCGAGGTCGTCAGAGCCGCCGATGGTCTGCTGGTCAAGGTGATCCTCGAGAACGCCTACCTCACGCCCGCCGAGATCGTCCGCGGCTGCCGGGCGAGCGAGGCCGCCGGCGCGGACTACGTCAAGACCTCGACCGGCTTCGCCCCCAGTGGGGCGACGGTCGACGACGTCCGACTGATGCGCTCGACCGTCTCGTCGGCGATGAAGGTCAAGGCGTCCGGCGGGATCCGAACGCTGGAGGCCGCCCGCGCCCTGCTCGACGCCGGATGCGATCGACTCGGGACGAGCTCGACGGCGACGATCCTCGACGCGCTCGGCGACTCCTCAGGCGGTTGACCGGAGCGCCTCGACCGGTTCCAGGCGGGCGGCGCGAAGGCTCGGGTAGACACCCGAGACCAGCCCGACGACACCACCGAGGAGCGGGGCGCCGAGCGGCACCCAGCTCTCCAGTACCGGCGTCCACGTCCGCGAGGCGGCGACCCCGACGACGACCAGCGTGCCGATCGACCGCGCCGATCAGCCCGCCGAGGAACCCGAGGGTGGTGCTCTCGATCAGGAACTGGGCGGCGATGTGTCGTCGGGCGGCCCCCAACGAACGGCGAAGTCCGATCTCGCCGACGCGCTCGAGCACCGAGACGAGGGTGACGTTGGCGATCCCGATCGCGCCGACCAGCAACGACACTCCGCCGAGGAGCAGGAACAGCGTGTTCAGGTCGCTCTGGATCCCGGCGCGGACCCGGCGTGGCTCGGGCGGGGCGACGATCTTGACCAGCGTCGGGTCCGCCGGGTTGAGTGCCAGGGCGAGTTGCCCGGCTGCCTGGGTGGCGGCACCGATCTGGGTCTCGACCTGCACCGAGTCGGGAGCGAGCAAACCGAACTCGTTCCTCGCCGTGCCCTCCGGGATCAGCACCGAGCCGAGCAGCCCCGGCTGGCGTTCGACCGACTCGAGGATCCCGATCACGACGTAGAGGTGGTCGCCGATGTAGATCGCCGGCTGGTTGTCGACACGCAGGATGTGCAGCTGCTCCGCCGCGTTCGAGCCGAGCACGGCGACGCGGTCGGCCCGCTCGGAGTACCCGGCGTCGAGCAGCCGCCCGGCGCCGAGGGTCGCCCGTACCGCGTCGAACAACCCAGGGGACACCGCGGTCACCGGCATCTGGAACTGGGTCTGGCTCTGCGGGTCGATCACCGGGACAGCCCTGACCAACGCACCTTTGAGGTCGACCGCGGACAGGGTCCCGGCGGCGGTCACGCCGTTGATCCGCATCGCCCGCTGCTCGGCGTCCCAGGGGATGACGTCGCGCTGGATCGTCCGCCCCGAGACACTGGTCTTCGGGGTCGCGACCACGTCGGTCGCAGCGAGCTCGTCGAATCGGCCGACGATCCGGTTCCCGGCCGTCGCGCGACAGGCCGATCGTCGCCACCAGCGCGGCGACACCGACGACGGTGCCGAGCACGGTCAGCGCAGCCCGTCCCGGGCGGGCGAGCAGGCTGGCGAGGCACTCGTCGAACAGGTCGCGCAGCCGGAACCGGGGACGCAACCGGCCCGCCTCGGCCGAGCGGTTGCGGCGCAGCTTCACCGCAGACCAGCTCCGCCGCCGGCGGCGGACAGCACGGTTTCGGTGAGGACACCGTCGACGATCCGGACCTGCCGATGGGCCCGGGCGGCGACCCGGTCGTCGTGGGTGATCATCGCGATCGTGACCGAATCCGCCCACAGCGCGGCGAACAGCTCGAGCACTGCTTCGGCGTTGCGCGTGTCGAGGTTGCCGGTCGGTTCGTCGCACAGCAGCAGCGCCGGTTCACCGATCAACGCCCGGGCGATCGCCACCCGCTGGCGTTCGCCACCGGAGAGCTGGGTGGGGAAGAACTCGGCTCGCTCGATCAGGCCGACCCGGTCGAGCGCGCTCAACGCCCGTTCTCTGCGGCCTCGCCGGGGCAGACCGATGTAGACCTCGGCCAGCGCCACGTTGTCGACGACGGTGCGGTGCTGCAGCAGATGGAACGACTGGAAGACGAATCCGATCCGCCGGCCGCGCAGGCCGGCACGGCGAAGGTCGTCGAGTTGATCGGTGTCGATGTCCTCGAAGCGGTAGATCCCGTCGGTCGGCCGGTCGAGCAGGCCGATGACGTTGAGCAGGGTCGACTTGCCCGAGCCCGACGGTCCGACGATCGCCAGCCAATCGCCGGGCATGATCGACAGGTCGACACCGCGCAGCGCATGGACCGGGAACTCGCTACCGAACGTGCGCGAGACGCCACTCAGGCTGACCACGGCGCGGAACGGCGGGGGCCCGGTCACCTCGGTCACGGCGGCGGGACCTTCGACAGCAGGTCGGCGTTCTCCTCCCGGAAAGCGGCTTCGTACTCGACCTGGACCTCGTCCTCGACCTCGGTGATGTGTTCCTCTTCGCACTCCACATCGGCGGTGACCATCGCCACCTCTTCGGCCTGGAGGGCAGCGAGTGCAGCGGTGTCGTAGTCGGGGTTCTCGTTGCCGGGCGAACCGACGATCTCCTCCAGGTCGGCGAGCAGGACGGCGTCGACCTGCTGCGGCTCGGCGAGCTCGAAACCCGCTTCCTTCATGCACGCCGACCACTCGGCGATCGCCTCTGCCATGCGCGGGTCGGCGGCGATCCGGGCGTCGAGCTCGGCCAACTTGTCCTGCAGCGACTGGACCACCTCGGCCCCGCCGAAGACCTCGTCGGTCGCCTCCTTGACGCATCCGCCGAGCCCGCTGAAGTCACCGGTGTCGACGGCGACGGCGAAGGTCGCCGACACGTCGTTGCCGTACAGCGTCTGGTCGTAGGCGACCTGATCGCTCGCCGACAGCGAGTCCCGGATGTCCTTGTTCGGACCGCTGGCGAGTTGCTTGCGCTCCTCGTAGAGGGTCGTGATCCCATAGCCGTACTGAGCGACGAAGTCCTCCTCGCTGAGGCCGCTCTGCCCGACCAGATCGGTCTGCTCGGCGACCGGGTCGACCGGGACGTAGTCGAACCCCGCCTCCTTCATGCAGTCGCGGATCACGTTCTCCGCCCGCGCCTGGCGGACGAGGATGTCCTCGGATTCGAGGCCGAGTTCTTCGTCGACGCTCTCCGACTCGTCGCCTTCCTCGTCCTCGTCTCCGCCACCGCCGCATCCGCTGAACAGCGCTGCGGCGAGCAATACGGCGGCGACCGTCCGTCGACCCGTCCGAACGGTGGACGACTTGCTCTGCTTCACGAAGCCCCCTGTGGTACCGAACTCGTTCCGACAACTACCAGATCGCCCTCCTGCAGCTCACCGTCGGAGGTCACCTCGACCAGCCCGCCGGCTGCCAGTCCCGGCGTCACCGTCACGTACCTCGTGCTGCCGTCGTCGGCCTCGACCTGCACCCGCGACGAACCGTCGGAAGCGACGGAGAGGGCGGCGATCGGGACGGCGAGGACGTCGGCATCGGTGCTCTCGACGATGACCGTGACGACCACCGAGGCACCGACCAGCGAGGCCGGAGCGTCGATCGGTGTGACACCGAGGTAGAACCGCTGCGGGTCGGCGCCCTTGGTCCCGGGAGTGGTCGCCACCTCGTTGACAGTGCCGTCGATGGTCAACGCCAGATCGGGTTGGGCGACCGTCGCACGTGCTCCGACGGTGACCAGCTTGGCGTCGTTGACGGTCAACGAAGCATCGACGGCGAGGGTGAAGTTGGCGACGGTCATCACCGGGCCGGAGAGCTGGTCGCCCTGCTTGACCGCGACCGACTCGACCTGCATCGGCAAGGTCGGGAAGAACAACACCTCGTCTGCCGGGATCTGCATCCCGAGGCGATCGGAGAGGGCGGTGAGGTTGACGTCGAGGGCGACGATCCGTTCCTCGATCAGCCCGACCCTCGTCTTCGACACGGTCACGCCCTCGCCGAGCTGGGATCGCTCCGTCTCGGCGGCCGAGGCAGCCCGCTTCAGGTCGTCGGTCATCGCGCCGGGGACGGGGGTGACGATCGCTCCGGCCGCAGTCTGCGCCGCGGAGAGATCGAAGCGGGCGGTGATCACCGAGTTGGTCGCCGCCCGCAGCGCCGCCTCCAGCGTCTCCAACGCAGCTCCGGTGGTCGGTGGGGAACCGAACAGCGCCTCGTCGCGGCTCAGCCGAGCGATGCGTTCGTTGTCGGTGGCGACCCCCAGCGCGGTCATCTTGGCGACGACGTCGGCGTCGGCCAACGCCTTCTGCTGGATCGCCGTGGCGATGGCGGCGGCCTCTGCGGCCGGGGCGGCGTCCGCTGCGACGCGGGCCGAGCGGGCGCGCTCGGCGGCGATCGTCTGCAGCGTGCGAGCGGCGACGAGGCCCTCCTGGGCGAGCAGCAGGTCGGACTCGAGGGTGAACCGGTCGGTCTGCATCGTCCGCAGGGTCTGGAGCTGTTCCTCCGTCGCCGGCATCGGGCTCCATCCGCTCGAGACGTACCAATCGGCAGCGGCCAACGCCGTCCCGGCGTCGAACAGGCCGTCGACCGGACCGGGGTCGTACCCGAGTCGGACGAGCGCTTCCTCGAGCTGCCGGACATCATCGCCGGCAACCCCGACGTGCAGGTCGCGGTAGGCCGGCTGGGCACCGGAGAGGATGAACACCGGGCGGCCGGAGACGACCATCGCCACCGAACCCTCGGTGAGCGACCCGCCCTGCGTCGGTGCGGTGGTGACCACCCCGATCGCCGGCTTGAGGGCCGAGATCGGCAGGGTCACCGTCTGCGGGGTCCCGAAGCGGACCGTGCCGCGGGTGGTCACCTCCGACGCGAGCGTCCGTCGCTCGACCGGGACCGAGATCACCGACAGCGGCGGTGGTTCGGTGCGGGCGGCGACCTCGGCCGGAGATTCGATCTGCCGGCCGGCGACCCAGCCTGCGAGGGAGGCTGCGATCACCGCCAACAGGGCGACCAGCAGCGTGATCCGTCGGCGACGCGGACGGCGCGTGGGAGCGAGCCGCGGCGTGTCGACGGAAGGTGGGGCCGTCCCGGCGAGTTCTTGGTCCTCAGATGCCCGCAACATCGTTCCGCTCCAGGCGTGCCAGCTCTGCGCTCGCGATCTCGCGACCGATTCGGTTGCGCCCGAAGCGAAGATACAACGCCGGGACGATCAGGAGGTTGAGGATCGTCGCCACGACCAACCCACCGAGGATCACGATCGCCATCGGATACTCGATCTCCTGGCCAGGGATGTTCCCGCTCAGCGCCAGCGGGATGAGCGCCAGACCAGTGGTCAAGGCGGTCATCGTGATCGGGGCCAGCCGCTCGACGGCACCGCGGATCACGAGTGCCTCGCCGAACACCTCCCCCTCGTAGGCCTCGAGGTGTTGGTAATGGCTGAGGAGCATGATCCCGTTGCGAGCGACGATCCCGAGCACGGTGAAGAAGCCGACGAGCGAGCCGAGCGAGATGATCCCACCCTGCATCCACACTGCGATCGCCCCCCCGACCAGCGCCATCGGCAACGTGACGTAGGACAGCACCGACAGCCGCCAGCTCCGCAGGGCGGCGAGCAGGAGGAGGAAGATGCCGGCTGCGGCGACGATCGCCCAGCGCGACAGCTTCGCCGATGCCTCGCGGCGCTCGGTGTAGTCGCCGAGCAGCTTGTAGCTGTAGCCGATCTCGAAATCGACGTTCTCCAGCTTGTCGTCGATCTCGTCGACGATCGAGCCGAGGTCGCGGCCCTCGACCTCGGCGTCGACGTCGAGCCGCCGTTCGGAGTTCTCCCGCTTGACGCTGTTGTAGGTCGGAGCGAGCCGGATCTCGGCGACCTCGCTCAGTCGCACCTGGCCGCCGCCGGGCACGTCGAGCAACAGGTTCTCGACGTCGGTCACGCTGTCGCGAACGTGCAGCGGGGTCCAGACGTTGACGTCGAACGCCATCCCGTCGTGGAACAGGTCGCCGACCTCTTCGCCGGAGATCAGCGTCGAGGCCGCCCGTCTGACGTCGCCCGGTTTGAGCCCGTACTGCTGGGCTCGCTGCAGGTCGACCTCGACCTGCAGCTGGGTCATCGTGGTGACGAGCTCCTTGTGCTCCTCGGTCACCCCCTCGATGTTGCCGAGGATCTCGACCAGCTCGTCCGCTTTCGCCGAGAGCACCTCGATGTCCTCGCCGTAGAGCCGGATCACGATCGGGTGCGACGACCCGGCGAGGACCTCACGGGTCCGTTCCTTGAGGTAGGTCTGGACGTCGCGACGGAGTCCCGGATATCGGTCGACGACGGCTTGGACCGCCGCCAGGGTTTCGTCGTAGTCGACCGATTCGTCGATGCTGATCCAGTTCTCGCCGAAGTCGACGCCGTACACCTCGTCGGCCTGCATCGCCTGGCCGATGTGCGACCCGAAGTTGCGCACCCCGGGGATGCTCGCCAGATCGTCGTAGGCGGCTTCGCTGATCCGCACCTCCTCGCCGAGCGAGGTGCCCGGTTTGGTCAGCCAGTGCATCAGGAAGTCGCGCTCTTTGAAGTCGGGGAGCAATTCCTGGCCGAGACTGGGCACGATCACGACCCCGGCGAGAGCGATGCTCGCGGCCCCGAGCAGGCCCGGCAGCGGCTTGCGCACGATCGGGGTGAGGATCCGGGCGTAGCCGCGCTGGAGGACGCGCACGATCGGTGAGGTCCGATGGTTGAGCTTGCCGACCGAGAGCAGGATCAGGCTCAACGCCGGGGTGACGATCAGCGCGATCGACATCGAGACGATCACCGCCAGCGCGTAGGAAAAGGCCAGCGGGCGGAAGAAGGCGCCGGTCAAGCCTTGGAGGAAGAACACCGGGAGCAGGGCGAGAGCTTCGATCAGCGAGGCATAGACGACGGCGCCGCGCACCTCCAGCGAACCCTCGAGGATGATCGAGGCGGTCGACTGCGCACTGTGGTTCTCGCGCGCCTCGCGTAATCGGCGGATGATGTTCTCGATATCGACGATCGCGTCGTCGACCACCGCCCCGAGGGCGATGATCAACCCGGCGAGGACCATCGTGTTGATCGTCGTCTGGCGCCAGGCGAGGACCATCATCGCTGCCATCAGCGACAGCGGGATGGTGATCACGCTGATCAGCGCGCTCCGCCAGTCGAACAGGAACAGCATCAGGACGACGAGGACGAGGATCGAACCGATCAGCAGCGACTCGGAGAGGTTGTCGATCGACGTCCGGACGTAGGTCGCCGGGCGGAAGATCGTGCTGTCCATCTCGACCCCGGGCAAGCCGGGGCGGAGCTCGTCGAGCGCCTGCTCGACCTCGCGGGTGACGTCGAGCGTGTTCCCCCACGGGAGTTTCTCGACGATCAGCATCAACCCCGGGCCGCCGTTGATCACCGCATCGCCGAACAAGGGCTGCGGCCCTTCCTCGACGATCGCCACATCGGACAACCGCAGCGGGCCCTCCGGCCGCTGCGCGACGACCACCTCGCCGAGATCCTCCGGTTTGACGATCGGGAGAACGTGCTCCACCTGCAGCCGCTGGTTCGGCGTCTCGACGTAGCCGCCGGTGCCGATCACGTGGCCCGGCTCGTAGCGCAGGATCCCGGCGGCGAGCGCGTTGGAGGTGACGGCCATCACCTCGTCGAGGGTGACCTCGTGCTCAGCCAGCTTCTCCGGCTCGACCTGGACCTGGATCATCCGGATCCGCTCGCCGTAGATCGTGACGTTGGCGACACCGGGGACGCGCAGCAGCCGTGCCCTGATCTTCCAGTACGAGAGCATCGACAGGTCGATCACCGACAGCGAGTCGGAGGAGAGACCGATCTTCATCGCCCGGCTCGTCGCCGACAATGGCTGGAGGATCACCGGCGGGGCGGCCCAGGTGGGCAGGGTGGCGGTGATCGTCGCCAATCGTTCGGAGACGAGCTGGCGTGCCTCCAACAGGTCGGTACCGCGCTCGAAGATCAGCTCGATCGAGGACAGCTGGACCACCGACTTGGACCGCATCTCGTCGAGGTCGGGCAGCCCGGCGAGGACCTGTTCGAGCGGCACGGTGATCAGCGATTCGACCTCCGTCGCCGACAGCCCGAACGACATCGTCTGGACCTCGACCCGTGGCGGGGCGAACTCGGGGAACACGTCGACGGGCATCTGCTGCAGCTGGCCGAAGCCGAAGACCATCAACGTCACGCTCAGCGCGACGACGACGAAACGGAACTGAAGGCTCCGGGTGACGATCCAACGCATCAGCACGGCGGTCGACTACTTCCCGATACCCGTCTCGGCACCGAACAGTTCGGCGACGCCGACGACGACCACCGGGGTACCGATCGCCGGACCGCCCGTCAGGTACGCCGAATCGGCCTCGATTCGATCGATCGCCAACTCCTCGCGGACGAAGATGTTGTCCCCCTTGACCACGTATGCCCAGGCGATGCCCTCTGCGTCGTAGATCACCGCACCGTAGGGAACGACGGTCTCGGCGCCCTGCCCCTGGGTGATCGAGGCGGTCTCGAGGTCGATCCGTTCGGCGGCGTCCTGGGTCAGGGTGACCTGCTTCAGCTCGCTGCCGACAACCGTGTCGACCACCGCCGGCACGATCCCGCTGCCGCCGGGCGGGTCGCTCGAACAGCCGGCGGCGAGTATGCCGGCGGCGAGACAGGCGGTGAACCCGGCGATGCGCTTGCTAGGCATGGATTCCTCCTTCGGTGACGAGCGCCGAATCGGTCTCGTCGACGAACAGACGGTGGTCGCGGGCCGAGACGGCGAACCGCAGATAGAGGGCAGGAACGATCGAGGCGCCGACGGCCAGGGTCGTCAGCAGCCCACCGATCAGGACGAACGCCATCGGGGCGACGATCTCTCCGCCCACCCGGTTGCTCAGCAGAGCGACCGGCACGAGCAGCGCGATCGACACCGCAGTGGTGATCACCATCGAGCTGACGTGCTCGGATGCGATCTGCTCGACCAGCGTCGTGCGATCGACGTCCTCCTGCGCGAGCTCGCGCTGCTGTCCCAGCCGGACGATCGAGGTGACATTGCGCACGGCGAGGGCGAGGACGCCGAACCAGTCCGGCGGCGTGCCCGATCGTCACCTCTCCCCCGTCGATCAGGATGACGATGATCCCGCCGAGCACCGAGGCAGCGACGGTCAGGGCCATCAACCCAGCCAGCGTCCAGCTGCTCGTCGCCGCGTGGAGGAGGAGCACGACGAGCACGACGGCGACGAGAGCGATCACCAGTAACCGGCGCACGGCGTCGCGGTGCTCCTCGTAGTCGCCGATCAGCTCGGCGTGGTTCGCCAGCGGAAACTGGATCTCGGCGATCGCCGCGCTGACGTCGGCCGACACGGCGTCGAGGCTGCGGCCGTCGATCGAGGCGAGGACGTCGATGACCCGGGCCGAGGCGTCGCGTTCGATCACCGTCGGGGTCGGGGCGATCGTCACCGAGGCGACGTCGCCCAACCTCACCTGACCACCGTCCGGTGTCACCAACAGCAGGTTCTCGACCGTGGTCAGGCTCTGGCGAAGCTCAGGCGTGCCGAGCACGACCACTTCGAACACTCGCTGATCCTCGAACAGGTTGCCGACTTCGAGGCCCTGCAGCAGCGTGGCCGCCGTGCGGCGGATGTCGCCGGGCAGCAATCCGGCCTGCTGCGCCGCTTCGAGATCCACTTCGATCCGCATGCTCGGCTCGTTGGGAGCGATCACCACCCGTGGGTTCTCGATCCCGTCGATCTCGGCGATCCGCTGCCGCACCTCCTCGGCCTTGGCGATCAGGGCCTCGCGGTCCTCGCCGAAGATCCGCACGTCGATCGGAGCCAGCTGCGGACGGATCTCGTCGTTGAGGCGTTCGCCGATGTAGGTCAACAGCTCTGCCCTGACACCGGGGTGGCCGTCGATGACGTCGTGGATCCCCTTGATCGCCCGGTCGTAATCAGCGTCGTCGTCGATCCGCACCCACAGCTCGCCCGAGCTGACGTTGACGACCTGGTCGGAGGTGATCGCTCGTCCGAGATGGCTGCCGACCCGGCGCACCCCTTCGACGAGCTGGAGGTCGCTCTGCATCGACTCGGCCACCCGGCGCATCGAGTCGAGCGAGGTTCCGGGTGCCGCTTCGACGTGGATCAACAGATCGGTCTCGCGGAACCGGGGGATCATGTCGGCGTCGAGCCGGGAGAAGCCGACCACGCCGACGACGAGCACCGCCGCCAGCGCGCCGAGGGCGATCCTCGACCGGTGCAGCTGCGGGCCGACATGGCGGTCGTAGTTGCGCGAGACCCAGCCGAGCGAACGGGGAACGTCCGGCTTGCTCGCCGTGCGGGCGAAGACCAGCAGACAGAGCGCCGGCACGACGGTGAGCGCTACCAGCGCGGAGGCGACGGCGGCGAGCAAGAACGACCGCGCCATCGGCGGGAAGAACGACTCGGCGGAGAGGCCGTCGACGAGCAGCAGCGGGATGGCGATCACGACCGTGATCGCCAGTGCGTAGGCCGAGGCGCTGCGTTGTTCGAGCAGGCCTTCGCCGACCAGCGCCGACAACGTCGACTCCTCGCCGGTCGCCGGCGCCGGACGGCGCAATCGGCGGGTGACGGCGGCGACCGAGGACACGGCGTCGTCGACGACGAGGACCATCGCCAGACCGATTCCGGCGAAGACCATCGAGTTGATCGTCGCGTTGCGGGCGTAGAGCACCATCCCCGCAGCGGCGAGCGACGACGCCATCGCTGCGCCGGCGATCAGCACCGTCCGCCAGTCGAGGAACAGCCCGAGCAGGACGATCGCGGCGAGCACCGCCCCGATCGCCACCGCCACCTGGATCGAGCGGATCGACCGCTCGACGTAGCGGGTGGGCTCGTAGATCTCGGTGTCGAGGGTGACTTCCTCGAGGCCCGGCTGCAACAGCTCGAGCGCGTCGCCGACCCGGTCGGCGACCTCTGCCGTGGATTGGCCGGGATACTTCTCGACGACGAGCAGCAGGCCCGGCTCGTCGGAGAAGACCGCCTCGCCGATCAGCGGCTGATGGTCCTCGACGACGGTGGTGATGTCGCCCAGGGTGAGGCCCTCGGCGCCCTCGACCGCCACCGCACTGAGCTGCGCGGCGCTGACGATCGGCGACTCGTGCTGGACCGTGAGGCGCTGGTTGGGGGTCTCGATGAACCCGCCGGCACCGGGGGTGGAGGCTTCGAGGTAGGTCAGCGGCGAGACCCACAGCGCATTGCCGGTCGTCTGCAGGATCTGGTCGATACCGATGCCACGCTCGGCGAGCACCGCCGGATCGATCTGGACCTGCAGCTGCCGTTCGCGCTGGCCGAAGATGGCGACGTTGGCGACGCCGTCGACGCCGAGCAGCGACGGGCGCAGCGTCCAGCGGGCGAGCACGCCGAGGTCGATCGCCGACAGGGTCGGCGACGAGACACCGACCATCATCACCCGGCTGGCGGACGACACCGGCTGGAGCATCTGCGGTGGCTTGGAGACGTTCGGCAGCGCGGCGGCACCGACCAACCGCTCGGCGACGACCTGGCGGGCGCGGAGCATCGGGGTCCCGGGTTCGAAGATCATCTCGATCGACGACAGCCCGGGGATCGACCGTGAGCGGATCGACGTCATCCAGGCGACACCGTTGAGCAGATCCTGTTCGAGCGGAACGGTGATCAGCTGCTCGACCTCAGATGCCGACAATCCGAGCGCCTCGGTCTGGACCTCGACCGTCGTCGGGGTGAAGTCGGGCACGACGTCCGACTTCATCGTCGGCGTCAACCAGATGCCGAGGAGTACGACGACGATCGCCGAGCCGACAATGGCCCGCCGATTACGCAGGCTCCATCCAATAATCCAGCCCATCGTCGCCCTCCCATGATGCTGCTCGGAAGGTTCGCCAACGAGCGCCGACGACGAATCGCCGGGCGCGTCAGGAAGAATGAAGCGGCGCCCCCCCGAGGGCCCTTTCCGCTCCTATCCCCGTTCCTTCCCTCGTTCACGGACCGTACGCGTCCAAGTGGTTTCATGTCGAGAGCAAATTGCAAGTCACTCAGGAAATTTTCAGGTGATTAGGTCTTCTGGACCATCGCTGGGTGGCGGGCCGTGCGCAAAGTTGTCAAATAGTGCGTAACACTTCACCTGCGGTGGCGCGAGTTGAGGCTTTGCAGAGTCTGCACTCAGCCCTATCGAGGGGTCGGGCCGCCCGACATTTCCGGAACACGCGGTGGGCCGTACCCGAACCTTTGAGGAACCGGGAGGCGCAGCATTTCCCGCATGAGCCGCGGCTGAACGCGCTTCACCGTCCCGAGATCACTCGGGTTGTGACGACCCCCTGCACCGCCACTTCCGCTGGTGCGGGAGATTACCAGGTGCTGGGCGGTCCACATTTGGATGCTCGTCGGGGCGCCCCGCCCGATGTGCAGCAGCGCTCACCCACGCGCGCAGGACGCACCGATCGCCCGATGGGCATCAGCCCACTGGGGATGATCGGGCCAGAAATCCCCGGTCGTCTGGTCCTGGTGGTAGGTGATCATCGGCTCGGTGGTGAGCACGTCGGCGAGCGCGTCGAGGAAACGCTCGACGTCGCCGATCGTCGTCGCCAGCCCGGCGCTGGCGCGCACCGCGCCGGGAATCGACCGACGGTCGCCGGCGATCACGTCGGCGCGATAGCGATGGACCTCGGCTTCGCTCAGACCGAGCAGGCGGAGCAGGTAGGGGTGGGCGCAGAAGCAGCCGTGGCGGACGCCGATCCCATGCTCTGCGGACAGCCGGGCGGCGATCAATGCATGCGGTACGTCGGCGACGACGAAGGTCCCGATCGCCAGCGTCTGTTGCCCGAGTGGTGGGCCGAGCAATCGCACGCCGGGCATCCCGGCGATCCCTCGCCGGAGCCGTTCGGCCAGCGCCGCCTCGTGTTCGACGATCGTCTCCCAACCGAGCGAGGTCAGCTCGTCGATCGCCCCGTGGAGCGCGACCGCCCCGATCACATTCGGCGATCCCGCCTCCTCGCGATCTGGCGGCGCGGTCCAGATCACTTCGTCGAGATCGACGAGGTCGACCGCGCCCCCGCCGGCGAGGTAGGGATCGCCCTGCTCGAAGGTCGACCGCGGTCCGATCAGCACGCCGGTGCCGAACGGGGCGTACATCTTGTGACCGCTCCAGGCGATGTAGTCGGCGCCGGCCGGCATCGGGAAGTGGGCGGCGAGTTGGGCGGCGTCGACGAAGACGGGAACGCCGCGCTCGTGGGCGGCGTCGATGATCGCGTCGAGCGCCGGCCGCCATCCGGTGACGTTCGACGCCCCACCGATCGCCAACAGCGCAGGGCGTGGCCCGTCGTCGAGTGCGGCGACCACCGCCTCCGGCGCGAACATCCCCGCCTCGGAGACCTCGACGTAGCGACAGGTGGCGAACCGGCGCCAGGGCAACAGGTTGGCGTGGTGCTCCATCACGGTGGTGAGGACGACGTCGCTGCGCTGCAAACCCAGCCGGAACGCAAGGTGGTTGATCGCCTCGGTGGTGTTGCGGCAGAGGATCGCGACGTCGCCCGGGCCCCGCCCGGCGAAGGCGAGAGCGGCCTCTCGGGCGTCTTCATAGGCGGCGGTGGCCGATTGCGACTTGAATCCTGCGCCGCGGTGGACGCTCGAGTACCACGGCAGGAACTGCTCGACGCGCCGGGCGACCGAGGGCAGCGCTCCGGTCGACGCCGCAGTGTCGAGCGAGAGATACGGCCGCTCGACCCCGTCGACACAGGGAACCGGAAGGCCGTCGCCGACGAGGCGTAGATCGAGGTTGGTCACCCGTCGATCTTCGCAGCCCCGAACACCTCGTGATCGAGCAACCAGGCTTTGGCCGCCAACCCGCCGCCGAACCCGGTGAGCGAGCCGTTGGCCCCGACGACGCGATGACAGGGGACGACGATGCTCAGCGGGTTTCGTCCGTTGGCCGCTCCGACGGCCCGGGCCCGGTTCGGATCACCGAGCCGCCGAGCCTGCTCGCCGTAGCTGATCGTCTGTCCGAACGGGATCGTCCGGAGCACGTCCCAGACCTCTCGCTGGAACGGCGTGCCGCTCGGATCGAGCGGGAGGTCGAACTCGTACCGCTCGCCGGCGAAGTACTCCTCCAGCTGTGCGATCGCCAGGCAAAGCAGCGGGTGGTCGCTGCCGTCGACCCACGGTTCGGTGATCCCCGACGTCGTTCGACCGCCGTCGAGGTCGTCGCCGAACAGCACCGCCCGCAGCCCGCTGTCGGAGGCATACAGCGTCAACTCCCCGACCGGCGTCGTCATCGTCGTCCGTTTCAGGCTCATCGCAGTTCCCTTCGGGTCGTCGGCCCCGGCCGGTGCCGGTTCACGAGCTGCTCCACAAGTGGTGGAGGGCATAGGAGCGCCAAGGGCGCCAGTCGGTAGCGAGCGCCGCCAGCCGCGGCGGCGATCCGTCGAGCCCGAACCGTTCTACCGCGCGGCGGATGCCGAGATCGGTGGTCAGGAACACGTCCGGGTCGCCGAGGGCGCGCATCGCGATGTATCCGGCGGTCCACGGGCCGATCCCGGGCTGGGCGATCAGCTCCCGCTGCAACTCGGCCGGCTCGACGCCGGGATCGATCACCAACCGTCGATCGGCGAGCGCGGTGCACAAGTGGATCAGCGCCCGCCGCCGGGCAAACGGCATCGACAGCTCGGCAGGATCGATCGAGGCCAGCGCCGCTGCGCTGGGAAAGGCGTGGGTCAACCCTCCGTCCGGCGCCTCCAGCGGTTTGCCATGCCGCTCGGCGAGCCGGGCGGCATGGGTTCGCGCCCCGGCGACGCTGACCTGCTGGCCGAGCACGGCGCGAACGGCGAGCTCGTCTCCGTCGACGTGACCGGGGGCGCGCCGACCGGGTGCGGCGGCGACGAGCGGGCCGAGCAAGGGGTCGCGACCGAGATGGCCGTCGATCGCCTGCGGATCGGCGTCGAGGTCGAGCAGCCGGCGACAGCGTTGGACGGCAGCGGCGAGATCGCGACCGTCGCCGAGACGGAGGTTGCAGGCGACGTACCCGTCGCTCGCGGTCAGCTCGACGATCCCGGCGGCACGGGGCAGGGAGAGCACCCGGCGATACGTGCCATCGACGAACTCCTCGACTCCCGGGACGGCGCGGCTGGCGAGGAAGGCGAACAGCGATGCAGCGTGGAACGGGGGTCGGTAGGCGAGCCGGAGGCTGATCGTCCCCGGGGCGATCGGTGCCGACGAACGCTTCGAACGCAACTGGCTCGGGGACGCGGCGAAGACGTCGCGCACCGTGTCGTTGAACTGGCGGACACTGGAGAATCCGGCGGCGAAGGCGACCTCGGTGAACGACAGCGCCGTCGTCTCGATCAGCAGCCGGGCGGTCTGGGCGCGCTGGGCACGGGCGATCGCCAACGGGCCGGCGCCGAGCTCCTCGGTCAGCTGGCGGGTGACGTGACGTTCGCTGTAGTGCAGGCGAGCGGCGAGCCCGCCGACGCCCTCGCGGTCCACGACCCCGTCGGCGATCAGACGCATCGCCCGGCCGACGAGATCGGCGCGCGCGTTCCACTCCGGCGAGCCGGGTGAGGCGTCCGGACGACAGCGCTTACAGGCGCGGTAGCCGAGCTGCTGGGCGGCGGCGGCGGTTCGGTGAAAGCTGACGTTGTGAGGTTTGGGGGTGATCGCCGGGCAACTCGGCCGGCAGTAGATCCGGGTCGTCGCGACGGCGACGACGAACCAGCCGTCGAAGCGGGCGTCGCGGCTCTGGATCGCTCGGTAGCACTGCTCGAAGTCGTCGATCACGACCCTCATCCTGCCTGGCGCACCGATCGATGCCTAGCGGGATTCGGCCATCCCGTTCGGCACCGCTGCGACCAGGTCGGCTCAGGCGGGGACGGGTGACGAGCGCCGCAGCAGGACGGCCGAGGACGCCGCGGCAAGCACCGAGGCGACGAGGATCGCCAGCTTTGCCGAGTCGATGTCGGCGACGTCGTCGAACGCCAGCTCGGCGACGAACAACGACACGGTGAACCCGATGCCGGCCGCAGAGCCGATCCCGAGCAGCTGATTCGAGGATGAACCGCTGGGCGGATCGGCGAGCCCGGAGCGGACGGTGACGCGGGTGGCGAGGAAGATGCCGACGGGCTTACCGACGAACAGACCGACGAACACGCCCCACGTGATCGGTGAGCCGAGGGCGTCGGCGATCCCCGAGCCGCTGAGCTCGATCCCACTGTTGGCGAGGGCGAAGATCGGGACGATGACGAAGCTGGTCCAGGGGTGGAGGATGTGCTGGAGCCATTCGACGACCGATACCGAGCTCCGGGCGATCTGGCTCGACTCGAAGGCCCTGTTGACATCGGAGAGGTCGAGCAGGTCGTCGACGTCGACCAGCTCCGGACGCACCGACGGCGTCGACGGCGCGAGCAAGCCCATCGCCACCCCGGCGATCGTCGGATGGATCCCGGCCTCGTGGAGCCCGAGCCAGATGATCGCGCCGAGGACGACGTAGACCCAGATCGCGTTGACCCTCGCTCGCCGAACGATGATCGTTGCGACCAGGCCCGCGGCGGCGACGCCCAGGCTGATCAGGCTGACTCCGGAGGAGTAGAAGAGGGCGATGACGAGGATCGCACCGATGTCGTCGACGATCGCCAGACCGAGCAGGAAGGCGCGCAGCGACGGAGCCACCCGGTCCCCGGCGACGCTCAGGATGCCGATCGCGAGGGCGATGTCGGTCGCCATCGGGATCGCCCAACCCTTCGGCGCCGAGCCGCCGGCGATCGCCAGGTAGAGCAGCGCGGGAATTGCCATCCCGCCGATCGCTGCGGCCGCCGGGAGCAGCGCGGCGCGACGGGTCGAGAGGTGCCCGCTGGTCAACTCACGCTTGATCTCCAGCCCGACGATCAAGAAGAACACCGCCATCAGGCCGTCGTTGACCGCATGGCGCAGGTCGAGGTGCAACGCGTGCTCCCCGATCGCCAGATTCAACTCGGTCTCCCATAACGTCGTGTACGACTCTGACCAGGGCGAGTTGACCCACAGCAGGGCGATGATCGCACCGGCGGCGAGGAGCACGGCTCCGGCGGATTCGGTGTGGAGGAAGTCGCGCAGCGGCGAGAGCACGCGCACGCTCTGGCGACGGTCGGTACTCGTCGGGGTCATCGGGGGGTCTCCAGTCGCTTACGCCGACCAGACTTCCCGGCACGCCAGCCGTCGAGCCTACCGAGCCGGGCCTTCCAAGCGCCTCCGGATCATCGGTGGTGGCACCCAGCAGCAGCGCTCCTTGCGCTCATCGCTCACCGACCGGCACCCGGACGGTGGCCCGCGTGCCCTGCGGCATCCGCCGCCCGAGCTCGATCGTCGCTCCCAGCACTGCGGCGTGATGCGCGCCGATCGCCAGGCCGAGACCGGAGCCGCTGTTCCCCGACAGGCGCGGCGGAGGGGCCGCGCCAGAACCGCTCGAAGACGAAGGGCCTGTCTTCGGGGGGGATTCCCGGGCCGGCGTCGTCGATCGTCAGCTCGATCGTCGTGTCGTCCACCGCGTAGGTGAAATCGACGGCGCCCCCTCCGTGGCGTTCGGCGTTCTCGGCGAGGTTGACGAGGATCCGCTCGAGGCGCCGCTTGTCGATCGCCACCTCGGCCGGGATGGCGATCTGTCCGACCCGAACGGGAGCCACGATCCCCACTCGGCGAGCGACCCCGGCGAGGAACTCCTCGAGGTCGACCACCTCGGACTCGGCCACCTCGGTGCCATCCTCGAGACGGGCGAGCTCGAGCAGTTCGAGCAGGAGCCGTTCGAACGAGGCGGTGCGCTCGCCGACGATCGCCAGCGCCGCCCGACTGCGTTCGGGGAGGTCGTCCTCGTGGCGGCGGGCGACGTCGACGGCCGTGACCAGCGCGGTCAACGGGGTCCGCAACTCGTGGCTCAGCTCACCGGCGAGGCGCGCCTCGCGTTCGGCGCGCAGCCGGAGCGTGTCCGGCGGCCGGGTCGACCGTCTCCCGGCGAACCAGCCCCCGGCTGCGCCGAGCAGCAGTGCGCCGATCACGACGATGACGAGCGGGGCGCGCACGGTTGCCGGCGAGACCGCCACCGCCGACGAGACGCTCACCGACGCTGCAACTTGTAGCCGAGCCCGCGAACGGTGGTGATCAGCACCGGGTTGGCGGGATCGAGCTCGATCTTGGTCCGCAACCGTCGGATGTGCGAGTCGACCAGCCGGCCGTCGCCGGGGTAGTCGTAGCCCCACACCCGCTGGAGCAGGGTGTCGCGTGAGATCACCTGGCCGGCGTGCTCGGCCAGTTCACAGAGCAGACGGAACTCGGTCTTGGTCAGCTCGGCGAGCCGACCGCTGACGCGCACCTCGCCCTCCCCCGGGACGATCGCCACATGACCGAAGACGAGCACGTCCGCCTGACCGACCGCAGCCGGCGCGGCAGGCACCCGGCGGAGCAGGGCACGCAGCCGGGCGGTGAGCACCCGCGGCACGAACGGCTTGGTGACGTAGTCGTCGGCCCCGAGTTCCAGTCCGAGGACGATGTCGTGGCTGTCGACCTGGGCGGTGACGATCACGATCGGCACCGCGCTCTGCGCCCGGATCGCGCGGCAGACGTCGAAGCCGGATCGGCCGGGCAGTTTGAGGTCGACGATCGCCAGGTCGACGTGCTGCTCGTCGAATCGGGCGAGGCCCTCCTCCGCGTCGCCGGCCTCGATCACCTCGAAGTCCTCGTCCTCGAGCAACAGGCGCAGCGACTCGCGCACTGCCGTGTCGTCCTCGATCACCAGCACTGCGCGCATCGACACGATGATGGCCGACGGACAGCGGCGGTCTGCAACAACGCGGCCGGTCAGCCCGGCGATGGCTCCTTCGGCAGTCCGAGAACGCGTTCACCGACGATGTTGCGCTGGATCTGGCTCGTCCCGCCCCAGATCGTCTCCGACCGGCTGAAGAAGAAGCCGGACATCATCGGACTGACCGGATAGCCGGGTCGGCGCCGGTCGCGACCGGCGGCGGGCCATGACCCGCCCGTCGGCCCGGCATCGACCAGCATCGCCTCTGCGCCGAAGATGTCGACGGCGAGCTCCATCGCCTCGCGATGCATCTCCGACCAGTACATCTTGTTCATCGCCCCGAGCGCAGCGACGGCCGGGTCCTTCGACTTGTTCAACGTCGCCGACAGCGACCGGAGCCCGTGGATCCTGAGGATCTGGACCAACGAGTGGTAGCGGGCGAGCCGCTGACGGATCGACGGGTCGTCGTTCAGGCCGCGCTCGCGCGCCGCCTCCGCCATCAGCCGCCACTCCTCCTCGAACCGGCGGTAGCCGGTGGTCGCCGACATCCCGCGCTCGAAGGCGAGCGTCGAATTGGCAACCTTCCATCCGTTGTCGACCCCGCCGACGACGTTGTCCTTCGGGCAGCGGGCGTCGGTGAAGAACACCTCGCAGAACTCGGCCGTCCCGTCCGGCTGGGTGATCCCGCGGACCTCGATCCCGTCCTGACGCATCGGCACGAGCAGGTAGGAGATCCCCCGGTGCTTCGGCGCCTCCGGATCGGTGCGGGTCAACAGGAAGCAGTAGTCGGCGTGGTGTCCCTGGGTCGTCCACACCTTCTGTCCGTTGATCACCCACTCGTCGCCGTCGAGCACCGCCGAGGTCGACAGCGAGGCGAGGTCGGAACCCGAGTTCGGTTCGGAGAAACCCTGGCACCACGACATCTGCCCGCTCATGATCTTCGGCAGGAACTCGCGCTTCTGCGCCTCGGTGCCCCACTGGAGGATCGTCGGGCCGACGAGCGTGTCGCCGAAGAAGTCGGCGCGCAGCGGAGCCTTGGCCCGGGCGAACTCCTCGGAGAGGACGACGCCCTGCATCGTCGACAGGCCCTTGCCGCCGTACTCCGTCGGCCAGGTGGCACAGATCCAGCCGCCGGCATAGAGCTTCGCCGGCCAACTCCCGTTGAACGCCGTGCGCTCCTCGGCGGTCATCTCGAACCCAGGTTCGAACCATCCCTCGGGCAGGTTCTCCGCCAGCCAGGCGCGAATCTCGTCGCGGAAGTCCTCGGCTTCGGGCGGATAGGTCAGGTCCATCGGAAAATCTTGACCCGCGGGTCAAGAGGAAGCGAAATCGGCGTCGCCTGCACTGCCAAAGTGTCGCGCCGACCAGACATGCTCCGTTCACATCCTGCGAACCGCGGCGACACTTCAGGCTCCTACGGTGCTCGCATGATGGTCGACGCGGAACCCCCTCCCGCATCGGTCCTCCCGCCCGCTCCACGCCTCGGCGTGTCCGAGCGGGCGGTACTTCGCACCCTGGTGGAATCGGCAGGGCGGGTGCTCGGCAGATCCGAGCTGGCCCGCCGTGCCGGTCTCACCGATCTCCATGTCCGTCGCTGCGATGCGGCGATCGTCAACCTCAGGCGGGCGCTCGGCCAGGATTCGATTCGCACCGTGCGCAGCCGCGGATGGATGCTCCATCCGGAGTACCTCGAGGCGGCCGACGCCCTGCTCGACGAATAGTCGGCGCGCAACGCCGGCTCAGCCGACCGCGGCGGAGCCTTCCTCGCCGGTTCGGACGCGCACGACCCGATCGATGTCGCGGATCCAGATCTTGCCGTCACCGATCTTGCCGGTCAGCGCCCCGGCGCGGATCACCTCGATCACGTCGTCGATCTGGTGGTCGTCGACGACCACGTCGAGCTGCACCTTGGGGACGAAGTCGATCCGATACTCGACCCCGCGATACACCTCGACGTGACCGCCCTGCCGACCGAAACCGCGCACCTCGGTCGAGGTCACCCCGCGCACGTCGAGGTCGCGCAACGCTTCGAGCACGTCATCGAGCTTGAACGGCTTGATGATCGTCGTCACCATCTTCATCGGTCACGGCCTCCGTCGGCTGGAGCATGCAGATCGGTCCCGCCTGTCGGCAGCGGGCGCAGCTCGTCGAGCACGGTGTACTCGCTGAACGGGGCCCGCGCGGCGTGGGCGGCGCGACCGAGGAGGTGACCGGCGACAGGGGTCGTCACCAGTTGGAACACGATCGCGAGCACCAGCTTGGTCGACGTCGCGGCGCTGCCGGCGCGCAACGCAGCGCCGCCGAGGCACATCGCGATGCCGAGCGTCGCCGGCTTCGTCGCCACATGCATCCGGGCGAAGACGTCGGGCAGACGGTGCAACCCGATCGAGGCGATCACCGCCACCAGCGCACCGCCGAGCAGCAGAACAGCCGCAACGGCGTCGACGACGACGCTCACAGCCCTCGCCTGCCGACGTAACGGGCGACGGTCGTCAGGGTCAGGAATCCGAGCAGACCACCGACCAGGGCGATGTCGACGAGCACCCCGCTGCCGGTGCGCACTGCCACGGCGGCGAGGCCGCAGATGATCGCCGAGACGACCCCGTCGAGCGAGATCGCCCGGTCGACGATCGAGCCCGGGCGCACGGCGCGGGCGAGCGAGATCGCCGCGGCGAGCACGAGCAGGGCGATCGTGATCGTCGTCACCGTGTTCATCGTTGGTCCTCCTCCCCCGCTTCCCCGTCGACCGCCCCGAGGTCATCATCGATCAGGTCATCCGGAGGCTCGAAGGCGGCGATCGTGCGTCGTTCGAGGTCGTGCACACTCGCCCGGAACTCGTCCGGGTCCGCCAGGCCGAGGACGTGGATGTGCAGCTCGGCGGGGTCGAGACGGGCGGTGAGGGTCATCGTCCCGGGGGTGAGCGTGACCGAGTTGGCGACGAGCGTGGTGGTCACCGGCGATTCCGCGCTGAGCCGGACGCGAACAACGCCGGCACGCAGCGACGCCGGCGTCGGGTGGATGATCACCTTGATCACCGACCAGCTCGACAGCACCAGGCTCCAGAGGACGAAGCCGACGTAACGGACGAACCCGATCGGGTGCAGCCGATGCCGGTCGACCGTCGTGTCGACCGGGAAGACGAGGACGAGGACGGTGCCGAGGACGATCCCGCCGATCACGTTGGCAACCGTCAGGTCGCCGTAGAGCAGCAACCAGATGCCGGTGAGCACGGCGACCACCGGCCAGGAACGGCGCAGTCGGGCGCTCATCGGCCGAGCACCACCCGGACGTAGCCGGCGGTGTCGACCAGCTCTCCCGCCGATCGCTGGCAGAGCCGGTAGAGCGGCCCCGCACCGGCGGCGAGGGCGAGCCCGACCACGACCATCCCGCCGGTCGCGGCGGTCATCCCGATCGGCCAGCGAGGCGTCGCCGGCGCAGCGCCGACTGCCGCGGGTCTGGCAGAGACGCTGCCCCAGAACGCGCCGAGCCAGATCTTGGTCATCGAGACCAACGTCAGCAGGCTGCAGAAGATCGCCACGGCGACGACGAGGCCGCCGCCGGCATCGAGCGATGCGCTGACCAGTCCGAGCTTGGCGATGAACCCGGAGAACGGCGGGATCCCCGAGAGGCTCAGCGCGGGGAGGAGGAACAGGGCGGCGAGCAGACCGGAGCGGTGGGCAAGTCCTCCGAGCCGATCGAGCCGTCCGGTGCCGGTGAGGTGTTCGATCATTCCCTCGACGAGGAACAGTGACGACTTGACCGGGATCTGGTGGACGAGGAAGAAGATCGTCGCCGCCAGCGCCGCCGGACCGCCGATCGCGATCCCGAGCACCATGTAGCCGATCTGGCTGACGATGTGGAACGAGAGAATCCGCTTGACGTCGTTCTGGGCGATCGCCCCGAGCACGCCGACGATCATCGTCAGTGCGGCGATCCACAGCAGCAGGGTCCGGTTCGTCCCGTCGAACAACAGCGTCTGGGTCCGGATGATCGAGTACACGCCGACCTTGGTCAGCAGCCCGGCGAACACGGCGGTGATCGGGCTGCGCGCCGTCGGGTACGAGTCGGGCAACCAGAAGTACAGCGGGAACACCGCCGCCTTCAACCCGAAGGCGATCAGCAGCAGCAGCTGCAGGCCGCTGCGCAACCCGTCGTCGAGCTCGGCGAGGCGTGCCGGCAGTTCGGCCATGCTCAACGTCCCGGTGGCGGCGTAGACCAACCCGACGGCGACGACGAGCACGATCGACTCGACCGTGTTGACCACGACGTAGGTCGTCCCCGAGCGGATCTGGGTCTCGCTGCCGTCGAGGGTGAGCAGCACGTAGCTCGCCATCAGCAGGATCTCGAAGGCGACGAACAGGTGGAACAGATCGCCGGTGGAAAACGCGGCCCCGATCCCGGCGGCGAGCACGAGGTACGCCGGGTCGAAGATCTCCGACTCGCTGCTGCGCGAGCCCTCGCCGAAGGCGAACACGATCACCGCAAGGAGGGTCAGCATGGCGATCACGAGCATCATCCCGGCGAAGCGGTCGACGACGTAGCTGATCCCGACCGACGCCGACCACCCACCGATCCGGGCCACCGCCGGGCCCTCGCGATCGGCGTGGACGAGCAGCGCCAGGCTCAGTCCGAGCGAGCCGACCAGCGCGGCGAGGGTGATCGCCCGCTGCACCGCCGGGTGGCGACGGACGAGCATCGCCAACGCCGCAGCGACGAGCGGGATCACGGTCGGCAGCGGAGCGAAGCGGCTCATCGGCGCGCCCTCGCCCGGGTCGTCACGTCGCTGCCGACCGGCGGGCCGAGCAGCTCGGTGCCGGTCAGCCAACGCCCATCCGCCTCGCGGCGGGCGGCCTCGGCGATCCGGATCTCCCGCCGACGCTGCGTCGCCAGCCGACGGTCCTCGATGTCGTCCTCGACGTCGTCGTTGCCGTCGAGCGTCCAGCTCCTCCAGGCGAGCGCGAGGAGGAACGCCTGGAGCGCGAACCCGATCACGATCGCAGTCAGCACCAGCGCCTGGGGGACCGCATCCGTCGCCCCCTCGAGCGCGCCGACGATCGGCACCGCCCCCGGCCGGCTGCCGGCGACGATCAGCAGCAGGTTCACCCCGTTGCCGAGCAGCCCGACACCGAGCACGATCCTGGTCAGGCTGCGGTGGAGCATCGAGTACACGCCGGTGGCGAACAGCACCCCGACGAGCAGGACGAGGAGCAGGCTCATCGTTCCGCCTCACTCATGTGCCGGCTCGATGGGTCCGGGCGGCGAGGTTCCCGAGCACGAGGATCACCACGCCGATCACCACGAGATAGACGCCGGCGTCGAAGATCGCAGCGGTGACGAACTTGACGTCGCCGGCGAACGGGACATCGAGATGGAAGATGTCGGACTCGAGGAACTGATCGCCGGCGACCAGCGCGCCGACACCGGTGCCGACGGCGAGCAGGATCCCGAGCGCGATCAAGGTCACCGGGGACGGTTTGACTGCCGCCGGTCGGCTCTGCTGCGAGCCGGCGAGGAGGCGGAAGACGAACGCTGCGCCGGCGATCAGACCGCCGGCGAACCCACCCCCCGGCGCGTTGTGGCCGCGCAGCATGACGTAGAGCGACACCAGCAGTGTCGCGTGGAAGATCATCCGGATCGTCTGCTCGAGGACCATCGACTCCGCCCCGACGCGAGCCAGGCGGCGCGGTGCCGGCCGGCGTGCGCCCCCGCCGCGGATCGAACCGACGAGGTTGGCGACCCCCAACGCGGCGGTGGCGAAGACGGTGATCTCGAACATCGTGTCGATGCCGCGGAAGTCGACGATGATCACGTTGACGACGTTCTTGCCGCCTGCGTCGGGCAGCGAGAGGGCCTCGACCGCGTCGGTCACGTCGGTTCGGCGGTCGACCCCGCCGGCGGCAAGGGCGAACACGACGACGGCGATCCCGACTGCGGCGGCGACTGCCACCCGCAGCGCAGCCGGTGCCCAGCTCGGCGGGCGGGCGTACTCGCGCGGCAGATGGCGGACGACCATCAACAAGGCGATGATCGAGAGGGTCTCGACCATGAACTGGGTGAGGGCGAGGTCCGGAGCGCCGTACATCAGGAACAGCACGGTCAGCCCTTGGCCGACGGCGCCGAGGAGGAGGACGGAGACGAATCGTCGTCGGGCGAGGACGACGGCGATCGCCATCGCCATCGCCAGCGCCGCCACCACTGCCTGGAGGACCGAGTCGGCGACGACCACGTCGTCGAGATGCAACGACACGCCGTGGGAGAAAGCCAGACCGAGGGCAGCGGCGACGGCGACGAAGACGACCGCCAGATAGGCCGGCAACGAGCCGCTCTGGCTGACTGCGGTCACCCGCCGGGCACCGGTCAACAGACCGTCATAGGTGCGGGCGAAGGCGCCCTCGGCGAAGGTCGGGGATCCGGCGAGCGGCAGCGGCGAGCGAAGCATCCGTTGTCCGACGAACGCCCCGACGACGACGATTCCGATCGAGATCAGCAGCGGGCGGTGGACGCCGGCCCAGCAGCGCCAGGTGGACGTGGGCGCCGTGGTCCAACGCCTCGGCGGCGACGCTCAGCCGCTCGGCGACCGGACCGGCGGCGACGCCACCGACGAGCGAGACGGCGGCGAGGAACACGACCGGTCCGAGCAGCGACCAGCCGGGCTCGTGACCGACGTGGGCGGCTGCAACCCCCCGGCGGGTACCGAACAGCCCGAACCACAGGCGGATCGAGTAGGCACAGGTCAACACCGATCCGACGATGATCAGTGCGAGGGCGATCGAGGCCCAGCCGCCGCCGACCGCGAGCAGTGCGTCGAGCGCGGATTCCTTGGCGACGAACCCGAGCAGGGGAATCACGCCGACCATCGACAGGGTGCAGCAGGCGGCGGCGACAGCGAGCAGCGGCAGCTGCCGGGCGACACCGGAGAGCTCGGTCAGGCTGCGCGAGCCGGTGGCGTGCTCGACCGCCCCGACGGTGAGGAACAGGCCGCACTTGAACACCGCGTGGGCGGTGAGCACGGCAACGGCGGCAGCGGTGACCTCCGCCTCGCCGAGCCCGAACAGGATGACGAGGAACCCGAGCTGTGACACCGTGCCGAAGGCGAGCGATTGCTTGGCATCGTCCCGCCGCAGCGCGGCCACGCCACCGTGGAGCATCGTCAGCCCGCCGACGAGGATCAACGTCGGACGCCACCAGTCGAGTTCGGCGTACACCGGGGCGAAGCGGGCGATCAGGATCACGCCGGCCTTGACCATCGTCGCCGAGTGGAGGTACGCGCTGACCGGTGTCGGCGCAGCCATCGCCCCCGGCAGCCAGAAATGGAACGGCACCTGTGCCGACTTGGTGAACGCACCGATCACGATCAACACCAGCCCGACCTGGGCGGTGGTGGTCATCGGCACGCCTTCGGCGAGGAGCACCTCGAACCGTGCGCTGCCGGCAGCCTGGACCAGGCAGACGAGTCCGCCGAGCAGCACCAGGCCGCCGGCACCGGTGACGAGCAACGCCCGTTGGGCTGCGGCGCGGGTCGAGGACTGCTCGTCGTCGAGCCCGATCAGGAGGAACGAGAGGACCGAGGTCAATTCCCAGAAGACGAACAGCGTCCAGACGTCGTCGGCGGTGACGAGCCCGAGCATCGCTCCGGCGAACCAGGTGAAGTACGCCGCGAAACGCACCGTGCGCGCCACATCGCGAGCGCCGTGGAAGTAGCCGGCGGCGTAGACCAACACGAGCACACCGATGCCGGTGACGAGCAGCGCGAACAACGCGGCGAAGCCATCGAGACGGAACGACCACTCGACCCCGATCGCGTCCACCCAGCGGTACCGATCGCGGATCGTCACCTCGTCGAGAACCTCGCCGAGGCGCGCTGCGATCACCGCCAGCGCAACGGCCAGCGGTGCGACCGCGACGGGCACGACCAGCTGAGGCATCCGTCGACCGGCGACGAGCGTCACCGCGCCGGCGATCAGATGTGAGGCGATGAGAAGGGGGATCACGCGCGTTCCAGACGGAGGCGTTGGGTACGAACGGCGGGCTGCAACACCGGAGCCCATGGCCGAGTGAGCGGTGGACACTACCGGCGCGCCCAGCGGGCTCGAAGTCCGCTGTGTGAACGTTTGCGACACGACCTCGAGCGCCGACTCGAGCACGTCGGGACATTGTTGCGATCACGTTGTGTTCATTGTCGGCAGATGACTTTCAGGGCGTCGCGCCGATCGGCCATCGTCCGGAAACAGTTCAGCGACGTTTGGAAACACGCCCTCCATACGTTCCCGCCCTGTCGGCGGCAACGGAGCTCCGACATTCCGTCACTGTCTTTCCGACTCAGGAGGAGCTCGTGCGCAAAACAGCGCTTCGACTCTCGCTCGCCGCCGGCCTCGCGTCGGGCGTTGCGATATTCGGTCCAGCAACAGCCGCCTTTGCCCAGGAGGAGGTGGACGCCGCGACCCAGGTGCAGATCAACCTCGACAACATCTGGGTGCTCGTCGCCGCCGTCCTGGTGATCTTCATGCAGGCCGGGTTCGCCCTCGTCGAGGCCGGGCTCACCCGGGCCAAGAACGTCGCCAACATCATGATGAAGAACCTGATGGACTTCTGCGTCGGGGCGGTGCTGTTCTTCGCCGTCGGCTACGCCATCGCCTTCGGCGGTGACTTCACCGGCGTCGGCAAGTTCCTCGGCGGCGGCGGCTGGTTCCTGCGGCGACGGCGTGTTCAGCCTACGGCACCCTCGACGTTCACCTTCTTCATCTTCCAGGTGGCCTTCGCCGCGACCGCGGCGACGATCGTCTCCGGCGCCATGGCGGAACGCACGAAGTTCCGGCCTACCTCATCTACAGCGTCGTGATCTCGGCGGTCATCTACCCGATCGTGGTCCGCTGGCAGTGGGGCGGCGGCTGGCTGTACCAGCTCGACACGCCGTTCCACGACTTCGCCGGCTCGACGATCGTGCACATGACCGGTGGCTGCGCCGCGTGCTGTGGGCGCCAAGTTCCTCGGACCGCGCATCGGCAAGTACGGCCCCGACGGCAAGCCGCGGGCGATCCCCGGCCACATCGATCCCGTTCGCCATCCTCGGCTGCTTCATCCTGTTGGTCGGCTGGTACGGCTTCAACCCGGGCTCTGAGCTCGCCGCCGACGCCACCATCGGCGACGATCGCGGTCACCACGACCGCTCGCCGGAGCGATCGGTGCGTTCGTGGCGATGATGGTCACCTGGGTCAAGGACGGCAAGCCCGACGTGGCGATGACCGGCAACGGGCTGCTCGCCGGACTGGTCGGCATCACCGCCGGCTGCTGCGGTCGTCAACGGGCTCGGCGCGCTGATCATCGGCGCGCCTCGCCGGAGCGATCGTCGTCTTCGCCGTCGCCTTCTTCGACAAGATCCAGATCGACGATCCGGTCGGTGCCATCAGTGTCCACGGCGTCTGCGGCGCCTTCGGCACGATCGCTGTCGGGCTGTTCTCGGCGACGGAGGTCGATGGCGTCGTCGCAGCAAGGGTCTGTTCTACGGCGGCGGAGCGAGCCAGCTCGTCAGCCAGATCATCGGCGTCGTCGCCGTCGGCATCTTCGTCCTCGCCACCAGCGGGCTCCTGTTCTTCGTCCTCAAGAAGACGGTCGGCCTGCGGGTCTCGGAGGAGGAGGAGCTCGACGGCCTCGACATCCACGAGCACGGCGCAGCGGGCTACGCGCCGGACGACCTCGTCACCGCCTGATCCCCCGGACACCGGCCGATCACTCGCTGGCGTCCGACGCACGACGGGGCCCCGCATCCTTCGGGATGCGGGGCTCCCTGCGTCGCGACACCGAGCGAGGTCCGAACACGACGATGACGGCGCACCCAGAGCTGCGCCCGACGAGGACCGATGCCGCGACGCCCACCCGGGCGATGCGATGATCGGTTCGACCAGACCGAGCGCGCCGACACCACCCATCGGTCGTGGCGGCGCTCGACCGACAAGGATGCTCGACCGATGAAGTTGATCACCGCGATCATCAAGCCGTTCAAGCTCGACAGCGTCAAGGACGGGCTGAAGGACGTCGGCGTGCAAGGGATCACGGTCTCCGAAGCGCGGGGCTTCGGCCGCCAGGGAGGCCACACCGAGACCTATCGCGGCGCCGAGTACCGGATCGACTTCGTCCCCAAGGTCCGGATCGAGGTCGTCGTCGACGACGCCGCCGCCGATCGGGTCGTCGACGCGATCAGGTCGGCAGCGGCGACCGGCAAGATCGGCGACGGCAAGATCTGGGTGTCCTCGGTCGAGCGGATCGTTCGGATCCGTACCGCCGAGGAAGGCCCCGACGCGCTGTAGCGATCGCCCGCCACCGACACCGCGCCCTACTCGGCCCACACCCGATTGCACCGGCGGACCTCCGCCGCCGGCACCCTGCCCAGGCGTTGCCGGCGAGAAATCAATCGTCCGCGGGAACCAGTTGGTCGGCCCGTACGTCTGTGAGAACACTGGAGGGCTCGGGTGGTACCCCTGACCTGCCACCGAGGTGAAGGGACGAGGAATGTCTGCTCGATCGAAGGCCCGAGGCGTGGTCGCCGCCGGGTGCATCGCGCTGTTGGCCGGATGCGGCAGTTCCGCGAACGAGCGATCGGGGGGCGACGAGGAGGAGGAGAGCCCGCTGACGGCGATCTTCGGCGGGAACCAGTCCGAGGCCGAGATGCGCGCCCAGCAGCTCCGGTTGGAGGAGCTCGTCGCCGCCTGCATGCAGGAGCAGGGTTGGGAGTACACACCGGTCGACTGGGCGGCGCAGAGCGTCGGCGACGAGGCCGGAGCCGAGGACGCTGCGCTCAGCCCGCAGGAGTACGGGGAGAAGTACGGCTACGGGGTGATGCGCAACTACGAGCTGTACGAGCTGCCGTACCTGCTCGGCGAGGGCGAGCAGGACCCTGACGTCAACTCTCCGGAGTTCACCGACCCCAACGGGGACTACGCGATGTCGCTGAGCCCGAGCGAGCAGGAGGAGTACTACGCCTCGCTCTACGGCGAGCCGGTCGAGGCGACCGCCGACGACGTCGCCACCGAGGACACCGAATGGGTCTCGCCGCCGCTGGAAGAGCAAGGCTGCTACGGCCAGTCCCAGCTCGAGGTGTACGGCGACGAGCCGTGGAGCGACCCCGACTTCCAGCTGCGGATGGAGGAGCTGTGGGAGGACCAGGCCAACGACGCCGGGGTCAAGGCTGCCGAGCGTGAGTGGGTCGCATGCATGGCAGCGGCGAACGACGGCTGGGAGCTCGCCGGACCGAACGACACGTGGAGTCACTTCGAGCGGCGCAAGGCCGAGCTCGGCGGACAGGAGGTCACGTTCAGCGAGGTCGATCCCGACACCGGCATGCCGCTCGACGAATCGCTCGACCTCGGCGACGGCTATGTCCAATCGGTCGACAGCAACGGGATGGGTATGATCGTCAGCGGCGAGCAGGAAGCGCTGACCGAGGCCGAGATCGAGGAACTCCGCAGCGAGGAGATCGAGATGTGGACGGCCGATCAGGACTGCCAGGACGAGTCCGGCTATCGGCAGGCCCAGCGCGACGCCGAGCAGAAGATGGCGGACGTGATCACCGAGGAGTTCCCTCAGTACGTCGATGATCGGACCGACACGACCGACGCAGGGAGCTGAAGGTGCTCGACGGGGAGTCGATCCGACCTGCCGACGGCCCTCCGACGATCGAGATCGAGGAGCTCGATCGTCGGCTCGACGCGCCCGACGATGAGACCGAACTCGCCGAGACCGGCTCCGGTCGCGGTCGACCGGTCGTCGGTGCCCGCCGACGCCGGCGGCAGGCATCGATCGTCGTCGCCGCTGCGCTGCTCTCCGCTGCAGCTGGAGTGGCGGTCGGCAGCAGGCTGAAGTCACCGGCCGAACGCGCCGCCGGCCGTGAGGCCCCGCCGGCATCGCGGATCACGGTGCCGGTCGAGCGTCGGCAACTGACCGCCAGCCTGACCCTCGCCGGCGAGATCCAGTTCGACACCCCGGCGCCGGTGCGGATCGCCGGACCGGTCGGCACCAGCGCCGGCCAGTCGCAAGTGGTCACCCGCGCTCCGGCGATCGGCCAACAGATCAGCGAGGGCGGAGTGATCGCCGAGGTCTCCGGTCGCCCGGTGTTCGCCTTCCAGGGCGAGCTGCCCGTCTTCCGTGGCTTCGAGCCGGGCTCGACCGGTCCGGACGTTGCTCAGCTGGAGGCGGCGTTGGCCCGCCTCGGATTCGATCCCGGATCGGTCGACGAGATCTACGACGATCTCACCGAGCGGGCGATCGACGCGCTCTACCTCGCCGCCGGCTACCAGAGCGAGGGACCGACCGACGAACAACGCAGCGCCCTGCGGGAGGCGAACAACGCGGTGGTTTCGGCCGAGCAGTCGCTGGCGACCGCCAGGACCTCGCTGAGCGAGGGGGGCAAGACCGTCAGCGCCGCCGAGAAGCTCGCCGCCCAGCAGGAGGTCAGCCAGGCGACCGACGCCGTACCCGCCGCCGAGCAGGCCGCCAAGCGGGCCAACGACGACGCTGCTGCGGCGGTGACCACCGCCACCGGTCTGCGCGACGCGGCGCGGACAGCCCGGGATGCGGCGGCGACGATCACCGCCAACGCGTCCGCACCGGGGGCGGTCAACCCGGAGACCGGGGTCGAGTTCACCAGCAGCGAGATCGCCGCGCTCCAGACGATCCAGGCCGAGAAGGAGACCGCTCTGCTCAACGCCGAGTCGGAGCTGACCAGAACGATCTCCACCCAGGCAGAGACGACTGCGACCGGGACGAAGTCGGTCAAAGAGGCGAGGGACGCGCTCGCCCTTGCCCAGGTACGGCTGGCCGATCAGAACAAGCCCGCCGACACGACCTCGCTGAGCGACGCGGTCGACGCCGCCCAGGCGGTGCTCGACCAGGCCAATGCCGACCGGTTCGTGCTCGAGCTCGAGAGCGGCACCAAGTTCCCGGCCGGCGAGATGGTCTTCCTCCCCCTGCTCCCCTCGACGATCACCTCGGTCAACGTCGCCCCCGGCATCGCCGTGCCGACCACCGAGATCGCCACCGTGTCGAGCACCGACACCCGGATCACCGCCCGGATCTCACGGGCCGACGCGGCTCTCGTCAGCAGCGGATTGCCGGTCACGATCACGGTCCGCGGGGTCGACCTGGAGACCACCGGCACGATCGCCAGCATCGGTGAGCCCCCGTCGCAGAGCGACCCGAACACGCCCGAAGGCAGCGGGAGCAGCGGCGGCAGCAGCGGCAGCAGCGACGCCGGCAGGCTGCAGGTCGTCGTCATCCCCGACGACCCGAGCGTGCTCGCCGACTGGGTCGGATCGAGTGTGCGGATCGCCGTCGCCGTGTCGGCGACCGAGGGCGAGGTGCTCGCCGTGCCGGTCGCCGCCCTGTTCGTCGGGCCCGACGGCTCCAGTCAGGTCGAGGTCGAACGCAGCCCGGCCACCGCCGACGATCCGGGGACGACCGAGGTGATCGAGGTCTCGGTCGGCTTGACCGCCGAGGGGTTCGCCGAGATCGGTCCGCTCGGCGGTGCCTCGCTCGTCGTCGGCGACCGCGTCCTGGTCGGCGTCGAGGACAGCGCGGCCAGCGCGCAGGACGACGCCGAGTCGGCCGCCGGCTCGGCTGCGAGCTCGTGACCGGGCTCGTCACCGGTTCCGGCGACGACCTCGCCGGGCGCGCCCAGATCGCCTCGCGCCCGGACGTCGTCTCGCTCAGCGACGTCTGGCGGGTCTTCCCCAGCGAGCCGCCGGTGGAAGCGCTGCGAGCGGTGCGGCTGCGCATCGCTGCCGGGGACTACGTCGCCGTCATCGGCCCTTCCGGTTCGGGCAAGTCGACCCTGCTCAACGTGCTCGGGCTGCTCGACCGGCCGACGGCAGGGACCTACCACCTCGACGGGATCGACACCTCGACCCTCTCCGACCTCGAGCGGGCGGCGCTGCGCGGCAGGCGGATCGGCTTCGTCTTCCAGTCGTTCCACCTCCTCTCCCATCGAACGGTGGAGGAGAACGTGATGCTCGCCGAGCTCTACCGCGGCGGCCGTCGCCGGGGACGGGCCGACCGGGCGATCGCTGCCCTGGAACGGGTCGGGCTCGGCCATCGGCTCGGCTTCCTCCCGACCCGTCTCTCGGGCGGCGAACGGCAGCGGGTGGCGATCGCCCGGGCGATCGTCGGCGAACCGAGCCTGCTGTTGTGCGACGAGCCGACCGGCAACCTCGACACGGCGAACACCTCGTCGGTGCTCGAGCTGTTCGACGAACTCCGCGCCCAGGGGCTGACGGTGATGATCATCACCCACGACCTGACCGTCGCCGATCATGCCGAGCGTCGGGTGCAGATGGTCGACGGCGAACTGACGGAGCTGCGGTGATCGCCGAGCTCCCCGAACACGGATCGCCGCCCACCGCAGTCGAGGAACCAGCGAGGGCGACGCCACGACTGCGGCCGAAGTTGCGGTTGCTCGACCTGTGCGACGAAAGCCTCGCCGGCGTCCTCGCCCGACCGGCCCGGGCCGCACTGACGACGCTCGGGACCGTGCTCGGGATCGCCTCGTTGGTCGCCACCCTCGGCATCTCGCGTACCGCCGGCAGCCAGATCGTCGATCGTTTCAGCGAGCTCGAGGCGACCACCGTCACCGTGCGTGTCCGCAGCTCCGGGGGCAGTGCGCCGACGGGGGCAGCTCGGGGCACGGTCGCCCTGCCGTGGAACGTCGAGGCCCGGCTCGATTCGCTCAACGGCGTGGTCGCCGCCGGCGCCGTCGCCGATGTGCCCGCTCCGGGAGGGATCGCCACCGTTCCCTTCGTCGACCCCTCGGCGCTGTCGACGCGCACCTTGCCCGTGTTCGCCGCCTCGCCCGGCTTGCTCGAGGCCGTCGCCGGCGACGTCTCGGCCGGACGCTTCTTCGATCAGGGGCACATGACGCGACGTGACCGGGTGGTCGTGCTCGGGATCGATGCGGCACACGAGCTCGGGGTCAGCCGGATCGAGAACCAGCCGGGGATCTTCATCGGCGACGACCTGTTCACCGTCATCGGCGTGATCGACGCCGCCCCGCGCGATCCCGGCCTGCTCTCCGGCATCCTCGTTCCGGGGACCGTCGCCCAACTCCGCTGGGACGTCAACCGACCGGAGCGGGTGGTGATCGAGACCGAGCTCGGCGCGGCCGGGTTGGTCGCCCGCCAGGCACCGCTGGCGCTCAACCCGAACG
Source organism: uncultured Actinomycetes bacterium (assembly GCA_963754705.1). Classification (GTDB taxonomy): domain Bacteria; phylum Actinomycetota; class Acidimicrobiia; order Acidimicrobiales; family Ilumatobacteraceae; genus JAWKHV01. The sequence continues at coordinate 600,133 of CAVWGZ010000006.1, forward strand.
CTCCCGAGTCGCTCAGCGTCAGCGCCCCGGCCGATCCGCGCGAGGCGCGCGACCGGGTCGAAGCCGACGTCAACGAGCTGTTCCTCCTCCTCGGGCTGGTCTCGCTCGCCGTCGGCGCGATCGGGATCGCCAACGTCACGCTGGTGACCGTGATGGAACGGACCGGCGAGATCGGTCTGCGCCGCGCCCTCGGCGCCGGCAGGCGGCACATCGCCGCACAGTTCCTCGCCGAGTCGATGGCGATGGGCGTCATCGGGGGGATCATCGGCGCCAGCCTGGGGATCGTCGTCGTCGTCGCCGTTGCCGCCGGGCGGGAGTGGACCCCGGTGCTCGATCTGTGGCTGCCGTTCATCGCACCGCTGGCCGGGGCTGTGGTCGGCCTCGTCGCCGGGCTCTACCCCTCGATCCGCGCCGCCCGGATGGAACCGGTCGAGGCCCTCCGCGCCGGCACGTGACGAAGGCCGCCGACACCCGAGTCGCCGCTTAGGATCGGCGCATGACCCTCACGGATCCCGGAGCTCCCGCTGCCCCTGCCGCTCGTGAGCGCTGGACTGCGCAGTGGAAGGAGCTCTACGAGGAGGTGATCACCACCGGGCTGTGCACTGGCTGCGCCGGCTGCGTCGTCACCTGCCCGCACGACGTGATCGGCTACGAGCACGTCGAAGGCAAGTACAAGCCGTTCCACCTCGAGGAGGAGCTCGGCCTCGACAACTGCATCCATGGCGAGAAGGGCTGCACCACCTGCACCCGCGCCTGCCCCCGGTTCCGCGCCTGGGAGACGAGCGCCGACATGCACCTGTTCGGGCGCACCCGCGAACCGGACGAGATGGCCGGGATCTGGCGTCAGCTGCTCCTGACACGCGCCGCCAGCGACAACGTCCACCAGATCGGCCAGGACGGCGGATTCGTCTCGGCGATGCTGATCTGGCTACGCGAGCACGACTACATCGATGCCGCACTGGTCTCCGGCGTCGAGACCGACGACGCGTGGAAGGCCAAGCCGGCCGTCGTCGCCACCGACGAGGAGATCCTCGCCACCGCCGGGTCGCGTTACACCTACTGTGCCAACCCACTCGCCCTGCCGGAGGCGAAAGAGAAGGGCTACGACCGCCTGGCGCTGGTCGGGATGGGATGCCAGACGTCGTCGCCGCCGACGATGTGGGATCGCAAAGCAGGCAAGGTCTCCAAGCCGTTCCTGTTCAACATCGGGCTGCTCTGCTCGAAGACCTTCGACGACGCGATCTTCGAGGAGTTGTTCGAGGCCAAGTACGGCCTGAAGAAGTCCGAGATGGCGAAGATGAACATCAAGGGCGTGTTCCAGATCTGGATGAAGGACGGCTCGTATCACGAGATCGACCTCAAGGAATGCCACAAGTGGACCCGCGAGGGCTGCAAGCACTGCCCCGACTTCGCCGCCGAGCACGCCGACATCTCCACCGGCGGGATCGGCAAGGACAACGACTGGACGCTGACGATCGTCCGCACCGAGCTCGGGGAGGAAGTGATCAACCGGATGATCGCCGACGGCTCGATCATCGCCCGTCCTGCCCAGGAGGACGAGGTGGCGATGAAGCTGCTGCGCACGCTGTCGATCGTCAGCCGCCGTCGCTGGCCGGAGTGGGCCGAGCGTTCCGTCAGTGTCGGCGTCCCCCCGCCGAAGAAGAAGGCCCCCGCCGCACCCGCCGCCGAAGCCCCCGCCACGCCCGCCAGCTGAGTCCCACCGCCGATTCGCGCTCAGGCTCCGGCGACGGCGCCGGATCGGCCGGTCAACGAGGGCGGGCAGCGGAGGCTGAGCGCGAATCGGCGCCCGACTGGGAGGCTTTCTTGCCGGTGGGCGCCACCTCGCGCACTCATCCGGTGCATGCACACCCATCGCTACGGGCTCGTCGCTCGCGCTGCGCTCGCCGCCGACGGCGAGCCACCTCGCCGGTGGCGGACGCTGCTCGACTCCGGCCGGGTGGTGCTCGTCCAACCCGGCGTTGCCCGGGATCCGGCCGAACTCGAATCGGCCCACCAGCAGCTGCTCGCCGCCGTGTTGTCGGTCGGCGGTGACGCGCTCGGCGTCACACCGATCAGCGGCGTGGCTGTGGGCCGCTCGGCTCGAGCCACCGGAGGTCCACGACGTGCTCGTGCCCCGCGCAACCTTGCCGCGTCGCCGACCCGGCGTGGTCCTCCACCGCACGACGGACCTGGACGATCTGCGGCCCAGCGTCCGCGACGGCGTTCCGTGTGTGAGCCCACTGCGTGTGCTGCTCGACCTCGGCGCCGTCGCCGCGGACGAGGTCGCCCGCACGTTCGGTCGGATGGTGATCAACGGCTTGGTGCCGGCCAACGCAGCGCGCGCCGCCCTCGATCGCCACCGGATCAGCGGACGGCCCGGCATCGGTGCCCTGCGGACGGCACTCGACGACTGGCCGTTCGCCGACGAGCGACCCGACAGCGAACTGGAGGTGTCGATCGCCAAGTTGCTGCGCGACCACCGCCTCGGGCGGTTCGTGTTCCATCCGACGATCGAAGGGCTGGAGGTCGACTTCGCCGAGCCGACTCGCCGGCTGGTGATCGAGGGCGACGGGTGGGAGTTCCACTCCTCGCGCGACGCGTTCGAACGGGACCGTCATCGCGACCTGGTGCTCGCAGCAGCGGGCTGGCGCTGCGTTCGCCTGACCTGGCACGCCGTGGCCGAACGACCGGGACCGACCGCCGCCCTGATCCGCGCTGCGCTCGGCTGACCACACCGCCAGTTCGCGCTCAGCCTCCGGCGAGGCGGACGGATCGGCCGGTCAGAGCAGGTCGCAGACGGAGGCTGAGCGCGAATCGGCGGCGGTCGGCTCCATCGAGGCGCGCACGACGACCAGCTCCCCGGTCGAGATGCGGTCAGGGAAGATGGGAAGGGAGCGGGGTCAGCCGGCGCAGGCCAGCGTCAGCTCGGCGATCCGCTGCTGCTCGGCGGGTGTCAACTCGTCGCCGTCGAGGTTGAAGTCGCGCAGCTCGGCGTCGGTCAACTCGTCGAAGAATCCCTCGATCACACAGGCGGCGACGTCCTCCTCGATCCCGCTCTCGACCAGGTCGGAGACGTAGCGGTCCTCGAGCTGATCGCGGGTCAGGGTGCGATCGGCGCACCCGGCGGCGCCACCCGAGAGCGCGATCACGAGCACGACGACGAATGAACGCCGGCTTCGGAGCGACCGCACCGACGTCAGTTCTGCGGCTGGAGTGACTCCACCCGGAACTTGCGCTCGGCGACGATCACCAGCTGGAAGATGTACGAGTGCCCGTCGGAGCCGGAGGCGGTGCACTGGAAGGTCGTGTTCACCTTGACCTCGAGCGGGTCCTCGCAGCTGGCATTGGTGAATTCCGTCTGTTGCGCCCAGTCGGCGACTTCCTGGGTCTCGAGGAAATCCTCTGCCGCCCCGGAGAACTTGCCCGGGCTGGGCGCGCACGCGGCGAGGACGGCTGCGAGCGCAGCCGTCGACGCGATCAGGCGTGTGCGATCAGCCCGGGCCATCGACCCTCGATCAGCCGGCCGGCTCGGCCGACTGGAGTGTGAACTCCTTGTCGGCGGTGATCTCCATCCCGAAGACGTACTCGACCCCGTCGGAATCGCCGGTGGCCGTGCACGAGAACAGCGTGCCGACGTCGGTGTTCTCCGGCTCCTCGCAGGTGGCGTCGACGAACTTCTGCCCGAGGGTCGACTCCACTTGATCGTCCTCCTCGAGGAAGTCTGCGGCCTGGTCTTTGAACGCGGTGGTCGAGGAGCACCCGACGAGGGTGATCACCGCCGCCGCTCCGATCAGCCCGCCTACGAACTTCCGCATGTTTCCTCCTGAGATGATGCGAACGCCGAGCGTAGTCAGCGAACGTGGGTTGCGACCGTCATCAGCCGCCGCCGGCGATGCACACCGCGGCGTCGCTGAGAAAGTCCTGGAATTCCGGCGAGACCTCGCCGGCAGCGTCGGCGATCTCGTCGCGCGTTCTCGTCGGAGAGCGACTCGAGCACGTCGACGATGCAGGTTCGCTGGGTGTCGTCGAGGGTCAGCCCAGAGGTTTCCTGGAACCGATCGATCAGATCGCCGGCGTCATCGCCGCCGCCACCGCCACACCCTACAACGCCTCCGAGCATCAGCACGAGGGCCGACGCGCCTACCGCCATCTTGCGCACGTGAGTCCTCTCCGCTCGAAGGTGCCGCGCGCAGAGTACCGCGCTGCGTGAGAATGCGGCCGCCGGCGGCCGTGGGCAGTCCGACTCAACCTGCAGGTGCGGCAGGCACCGTGGTCGTCGTGGTGTCCTGACTGACGACGTACTTCGCCCGTCCGGTGATCGTCGCCGTGAACGTCAACACCTCGTTGTCCTGACCGACGGCCCGGCAGGTGAAGGTCTCGTCGACCTCGGTCGCAGCCGGCCGGTCGCAGGTGACGTCCCACTCCCCTCCCGGGTCCACTGCGAGACCCTCGGCGACGAGTTCAGCCGCATCGTCGGAGAAGTCGGACGACTTCGGAGCGCAGGCGGTGAGGACCACTGTCGATGCGACGACGAGCAGGGCGGCACGGCGGATCATGTCCGCTCGACCGTACCTCCGCGAGCGACGGCGCGCTCGAACACGGCGTCGAGCATCGGCTCGGTCAACCGTCCGGTGAACGTGTTCTGCTGGCTCGGGTGGAACGAGCAGAGCAGGGCGATCGCCCCGCTCGGCGTGTCGACGGTGAGCTCGGCGAGGTGAGCGAACCGGGGCCGGGGGCGGACGCCGAGGACCGAGCAGGCGGCCTCGTAGCCGAATGCACCGAGGCACACGATCACCCGCAGTCGCTCGAGCAGGGCGAGCTCGCGCTCGAGGAACGGGCGGCAGGCGTCGCGCTCGTCGGGCAGCGGCCGGTTGCCGGGAGGTGCGCAGCGGACCGCTGCGCAGACCCAGGCGTCGTGCAGTTCGAGCCCGTCGTCCGCCGAGGTCGACGTCGGCTGATTGGCCAGACCGGCGCGGTGCATCGCTCGGAACAGCCAGTCGCCGGAGCGGTCACCGGTGAACACCCGCCCCGTCCGGTTCGCTCCGTGGGCGGCCGGGGCGAGCCCGAGGACGAGGATCCGCGCCGCCGGATCTCCGAACCCGGGCACCGCCCGACCCCAGTACGGCTCGTCGCGGTAGGCGGCGCGTTTGTCCCGGGCGACCTGTTCGCGCCACTCGACCAGCCGTGGGCAGGCCCGGCAGGTGACGATCTCGCGTTCGAGCTCGGCGAGGGAATCCACGTGGCGACGTTAGGTTGTCTGCACCCATGGCCCGCCAGAAGACGCCCGCCACCCCAGCGACCGTGGTGCTCCTCGTCCGCCACGGCCAGACCTCCACCACCGGACGGCTGCTGCCCGGCCGGGCTCCGGGGCTGCACCTCGCCGAGGTCGGAACCGACCAGGCACAGCGGGTCGCCGAGCGGCTCGCCACGCTGCCGAAGGTCGACGCGCTGTACTGCTCACCGCTCGAGCGAACGAAGGAGACCGCCGCTCCGATCGGCGCCGCCCTCGGGCTGCGGCCGAAGGTCGAACGAGGGCTGCTCGAGTGCGACTTCGGGGACTGGACCGGCGGCGAGCTGAAGCAGCTGATGAAGCTCCCCGAGTGGCGCACCGTGCAGCGCTATCCGAGCGGCTTCCGTTTCCCCAACGGGGAGAGCTTCACCGAGATGCAGACGCGGATCGTCGGCGCAATCGAACGGCTCGTCGCCGCTCACCCCGGTGGTGTCGTCGTCGCCGTCTCCCACGCCGATCCGATCAAGGCCGCCGTCTCCCACGCGCTCGGCAGCCACCTCGACCAGTTCCAGCGGATCGTGATCTCGACCTGCTCGGTCAGTGCGATCGCCTACACCTCCGGCGGGCCGATCGTGCTCACCGTCAACTCCACCGGCGGGTCGCTCGCCGAGCTGAAGATCTCGTAGGAGGGGGTGACGACGTGAGCGAGCTGTGGGAGTTCGGCGACATCGACACGTTCACCACCGGTGCGGTCGGCGTGCCCGGGCAGCGGACGTTCTTCGTCCAGGTCCGCTCCGGCGACCAGCGGGTGACGGTGAAGTGCGAGAAGCAGCAGGTCTCCGCCCTCGCCGAGTACCTCGGCCGGTTGCTCACCGACCTCCCGGCCCCCGACGACCTGCCGATGCACGAGACGCTCGAACTCGTCTCCCCGCAGCCGTCGTTCAGTGTCGGCCCGATGGGCTTGGCCTACGACCAGGAACTCGACCGGTTCGTGGTGATGCTCGAAGAGCTCGTGTTCGACGCCGACGACGACGACGAGGACGAGGACGAGGTTCCGCTGATCGATCGCGAGGAGCCCGATCCGAGCCGGATGCGCGTCCACCTGACCCGCGCCCAGGCGGCTGCGTTCTGCGCCCGGGCCGAGCAGGTCGTCGCCGCCGGACGTCCGAACTGCCTGTTCTGCGGGCAGCCGATCGATCCCGACGGACATCCATGCCCGCGGATGAACTGACCCAGCCGGCCGGGGCGCACGTCGACCAGCGGGGAATCATGCTCGCGGGCGAGATCGAGGTGCTCGGGCGGATGCCGTGGAGCTCCAACGCGACCTTCCTCGTCTCGGTCCGCGACGGCGACGACGAGGCGCGGGCGATCTACAAGCCGGGCCGCGGCGAGCGTCCGTTGTGGGACTTCCCCGACGGGCTCTACCGCCGGGAGGTGGCCGCCTTCGAGTTGTCCGAAGCGATGGGGGTCGGCGTGGTCCCGCCGACGGTGCTGCGGGCGGAGGCACCGCTCGGGGTCGGCTCGCTGCAGTGGTTCGTCGAGGCCGACTTCGAACAGCACTACTTCGTCCTCCACGAACACCGCCCCGAGCTGCACGACCAGTTCCGGGCGATCGCCACCTTCGACCTGCTGGCGAACAACACCGACCGCAAGTCGGGGCACTGCCTGCTCGGCCCGGACGACAGGATCTGGGCGATCGACAACGGGTTGTGCTTCGCCGAGGACGACAAGCTGCGCACGGTGATCTGGGAGTTCGGCGGCGAGCCGATCCCGGCGCATCTGCTCGAGGGGGTCCAATCGATCGTCGACGCCTTTCCTCCGCTGCTGACCGAGTTGCTCCATCCCGAGGAGTGCCGCGCCGTGCGCGAGCGCGCCTGCCAGCTGCTCGATCGCGGTTGTTTCCCGATCGACCGCACCGGCCGCCGTTATCCCTGGCCGTTGGTCTGAGGCAACGATGACCGTTCGGCCGGGCGGTGCCCGATGGGCGGTGGCGGTGGTGATCGCGGTACTGGCGATCGTTGCCGGGCCTGCCCGACCGGTGAGCGCCGCGTGCACCTGTACGGCGACGACCGCCGAGCAGGGGATGCGCGATGCATCGGAGGTGTTCTACGGCTCGCTGACCGACATCTCGGCGCCGGTCGACGGTCTGGTGACGATGAGCTTCGACGTCCGCTTGGTGTACAAGGGCGAGGTCGGCGCGACGACGACCGCCAACACCTTCGCCTCGGCCGAGGAGTGCGGCTTCGGCGAGACCGCCCGCCGCGGCGACTGGCTGGTGTTCGCCTACGCCATGCCGGGGGGCGGCGACGATCCGCCGCTGCTCGTCAGCTGCAGCCCGTCGACACCAGTGGCGAGTGGCTCGCAGCTGCCGATCGAGCTCGGGCAGGGCCGCGCTCCCCCGGACGCCGAGGCGCAGACCCCGGTCCCGGTGAACAGCGCCCCGACCTGGTTCGGCTCGGTCACCGACCCGCGCGACACGTGGCGCGCCGTCCTCGCCGCGGTCGCGCTGACGATCGTCATCGGTGTCGTCGCTCGGATCCTCGCCGGATCACGGCGGACCGTCGTTCGCTGAACCTCGAACGTCTTCGGCGAGGCGGGCGACGAGCTTCTTCGGCGCGACCGCCCGGTAGCTCTCCTCGATCCAGTCACAGAGCACCTCCACCGGGGGCTCGTGCCCCGCGATCGGCACCGACACCCACCCGTGACGACCGAGCCCGTACCCGGTCGGCGCAGAACCGGGGATGCGCAACGCCTCGTCGGCGGAATCGGGCAGCTTGACCGACATCGACGTCGAGTCCGGATTGCCGAAGAAGCTGAAGATCTTCTTGTTGACCTTGGCGACGATGTCGCCGCCCCACGGTTCGTCCTCGTAGGCCTCCGGCAGCGCAAGGGCGAACTGGAGCAGCGTCGACCGACGATCCATCGCCCCACCGTAGCCGTCCCCGTTGTTGGAAACGCTTGACACATGTTGGTAACGGCGCATGACGAGAGAGTCAACGGACGTCTCGACCGCCCCGACAGGCGACCTGGCTGGTCCACAGCCGGGCCCGATGACAGCTCGCGTCCGGCCGGGTCACCGGCAGGCGGCTGTCACTCGGCCCGCCGATGAAACGACCACGTACGGTGCATTCGGCGCTCGCTTCGTGGTCAATGTTCCTGACCCGACGGGCTCACGATCGATCCGATGGGCCGACCTACCCAGACCCGGGAGGAAGGTCGCCCGAGAGCTCGTCGACTGAGTTCGTTGTCGCAGCGTCCGCCGGAGATCCGCCGTGCCGGCCGCTCGCCACTCGCCGGCCGCGTCGAGGGCATCGTCCCTGCGTGTCGGCTCGGCCTCCAGCGGATCCGGGGGCAGGGCGGATCGTCCCTGGAACGCGCCACGGCGCGTGCCGATAGAGCTTCCGTTGTCCTCAAGGCGCAGGGAAGGGAGCGAAGTGGCCGGTCGGCTGTACCACCTCGCGCTCGTCGGCGCGCTCCTGGTCGGCGTGCAAGCGTGCGGCGGAGGGAGCGAGGCGGCCGGAGGCCCGGAGTGCGGTGCCCCGACGGAGACGACCGCGGCTGCGGCCGAATCGGGCACCGAGGTCGACGACGGCCACGCCGAGGCGTCGCCGGAGGATTCGACCCACGGGTCGGAGCCGACGGACGACGCGCATGGCGGGGAGGAGCCGACCGTCGAGACGGCAGCGCCCCTGATCAGGACCGCCGAAGAGGTCGTCGAGGAACCGACCGAGGCGTCGACCGAGGAACCGACCGAGGCGTCGACCGACGAACCGACCGAGGAACCGACCGAGAGCGACCGAGCCGAAGCATCGGCCGAGTCGGCCGAGCCGTGCGTCGACACCGAGACGACCGACTGCGGGACCGCGTCTGAAGAGGAGACCGCCGGCGAGCCGGCGGCCGAGACCGAGAGCCATGACGAGCCGACCGTCCACACCGCAGCCGCCCTGATCCTCGCCTCGGAGGACACGTCGAGCACCGATGAGCCGACCGAGGAGACCGACGCCGCAGCCACGGACGAATCGGACGAACCCGACTCGGCCGAAGCATCGGTCGCCGTCGACACCACCGATGACCCGATCCCGTGCGGCGACGACGTCGCCGACAGTGTCCCGGATCCGATCGACGATCCGTGCACGGGGGCCGGCGGTGGCGAGGCGCACAGCGATGCGTCGGGGGCCGAGGAGCCGACGGTCGACACCGCTGCCCCGGTGATCCGTGCGGCCGAGGACGCGCCCGTCGAGGAAGCGCCCGTGGAGGAATCGCCCGAGGCGGCCGAGCAGGCGACGGAGACCACGGTCGAGGGAGCGCACGACGCGGCGACCGGCGAGCCAACGGTGCCCGAGCACAGCTCGGGGTGCACGTCGGTGGACAGCTTCACCGACGCCGACCTCGAAGGGATCGGCGAGCTCGGGATGCAGTGGGAACGAGGTCAGCTGATCTCGGAGATGGCCTTCGCCGAGACCGCCGACGCCGGCTCCGACATCCAGACCCTCGCCGATCAGCTCGGAGAGGCCGACCGGCAGTACCGCGAGCTGGTCGAGGAGCTCCTGCTCGACTGGGGGACGTCGGTCAGTTACGACGTCCCGGCGGTCGAGGCGTCGGTCGACGCTGCTGCGCTGCAGTTGCTCGCCGTGGCCAGCGGGGTCGACTTCGACCGCCTCTGGCTGCAGGTCGCCGCCGGTCATCTGATCCATCTCGCCTCGCTCGCCGACCAGATCGGCGCACGGACGACGAACACCGATCTCCAGGCGATCGCGGTCGAGATCGCCGCCAGCAGCCGGACGACCGCCGCGCAGATGGTCGAGCTGCTGAGCAGCTGAGCAGCACCGGATGCCCAGGCGCGGGCTGGCATCATCATCGGCGATGCACCTGCGATGCGGCGACCGCACCTTCCAGCTCGGAACCCGCACGCTGGTGATGGGGGTGGTCAACATCACCCCCGATTCGTTCTCCGACGGAGGTCGGTTCGACGATCCCGAACGGGCCTATGCCCAGGCGATGCACCTGCTCGAGGAGGGCGCCGACATCCTCGACCTCGGCGCCGAATCGACCCGTCCGGGAGCGACACCGGTCGGCGTCGACGAGGAATGGGGTCGGCTCGAGCCGGTACTCCTGCGACTCCAACGCGCCGGCGTCCGCAGTACCTCGATCGACACCTCGAAAGCTGCGGTCGCCGAGCGTGCCCTCGCCCTCGGAGCAGCCTGGATCAACGACGTGTCAGGCCTCGCCGACGAGCGACTGGCCTCGGTCGCAGCCCGAGCCGACGCGCTGGTCGTGATGCACCAACGCCCGATGCGCGCCGGACACGCCGGCGACGACGTCCACTACGACGACGTCGTCGCCGATGTCGTCGACCGGCTCGAGCTGCTCACCGCTCGGGCGAAGGCCGCCGGAGTGGGCGACGACCGATTGGTGGTCGACCCGGGCATCGGATTCGGCAAGTCGGTCGCCGACAATCTCGCCCTGCTCGAGCGGATCGACGAGCTCGCCACCCTCGGCCTACCGATCCTCGTCGGGCCGTCGCGCAAACGTTTCCTCGAGCGCGCTGAGCGGGGCGACCGAGCTCGAGGAACGGGATGCGGCCACGGTCGGAGCATGCTGCCTGGCGGCCGTGCGCGGCGCGGACATCGTCCGCGTCCACGCCGTGCGTCTCGTCCGCCTGGCACTGGCGATCGTCGATGCCGGGCGCCCGGTACGCCCGACGAACGCCGCGCAGTGAGCTGACGACCGCCAGCGCGTCGCACGATCCGAGCTCGCACAGCGGTAGGACCCGCTCACTGACCTGACCGTCGTCGATCAGCGCTCGGCGGCCGATCCCGTCGAGCCCGCCACTCGCCACCGGCGGGGTGAACCAGCGGCCGTCACGGCGAAAGAGCAGGTTGGCGATCGTCGTCTCGATCACTTCGTCGCGTTCGTTGACAAGGATCACGTCGTCGACCCCTGGTGCTTCCGCCCGGGCGCGGTCATAGGCCTGCCGATTGGTCGTCTTGTAGCGGGCGAAGGGATCATCGGTGCGGAACGGTCGGGTGGCGACGGCCAACCGGACGGGGCTCGCTGCTGCGGGCAGCGGGCCGAGCTCGCAGCGAACCCGGCCATCACGACGCAACAGGATCCGCAGCCGTTCGCCCCGCTCCCCGGCCAGGGCGGCGGTCACGGCCGCTCGCGTCGACCGGTCGTCGTGGACGAACCCGAACCAGGCTGCGGCTCTCGCGAGACGGGCGAGATGGGCGTCGAGTCGGAGCGCCGCACCGTCGGCGACGCGCAGGGTCTCGAGCAGTTCGAACGTCGGGCGGGGCTCTCGCAACACCCGCGCCTTGGCCTCGGCCTCGGCATCCTCGGCGATCGGATCGGACCCCCAGGTGATCCCTCCACCCGCGCCGTAGGTCAACCGCTCGGAGCGACGGTCGATCACTGCGGTGCGGATCGCCACGCTGAACGTCGCCCGGTCTCCTTCGCCGGGAGGGGCGAGCATGCCGATCGCCCCGCAGTAGACGCCCCGCGGGTCCGGTTCGAGCCGCTCGATGATCCGCATCGCGGCCGTCTTCGGGGCGCCGGTTATCGAGCCGCAGGGAAACGTCGCCGCCAGCAGGTCGACGAGATCGATTCCTGGGCGGGTGCGGGCGCGGACCGTCGAGGTCAGTTGCCAGACGGTGTCGTAGCGCTCGAGCACGAACAGCTCGGGGACCGTCACCGTGCCCAGCTTGGCGACCCGCGAGAGGTCGTTGCGCAGCAGGTCGACGATCATCACGTTCTCCGCCCGGTCCTTGGCCGAGCGCTGCAGTCGCTCCCCGGCCGCCGTGTCCTCGAGCAGGATCGACGCAGCGCGCGGCCGTCCCCTTCATCGGCCGGCACTCGACCGCGTCGCCGTCCCAGCGGAGGAACAACTCCGGCGATGCGGAGGCGATGACGATCGAGCCGAGGTCGAGATAGGCGTTGTAGCGGCTGCGTTGCGCTCGGGCGATCGCGGCGTAGAGGGCGAACGGATCGGCGGGCGCCTCCCCGACGAACCGGTCGGTGAGGTTCACCTGATACGTGTTGCCGAGGGCGATCTCGTTGCGGATCGTCTCGACGGCAGCCCGATACCACTCCCCGCCCTGGCTGCGGGCGAGGTCGCCGGGGACGGTGGCGGTCGCCTCCAACTCGTCGAGCGGGGCGACCTCGCGCCGTTCGGCGAAGACCCCGAACCAGGCGTACGGCAGATCGCCCGGGGGGCGCACCGGGAACGAACGGTCGAACGCCGCGCCCGCCTCGTAGGTCAGGAACCCGGCGACCCAGTGCCCCCGCCCGGCTACCTCGTCGGCGATCGCGACGATCTCGGTCACGTCGCTCAATCGCTCTGCCGCGCAGTGCGCCGACGAATCCCCCGAGCTCGATCGCCAGTCCACTCGACAGATCGTCGAATCTCACTCGCGGCACGACCACCCCCCGTACCCTACGGCTCATGACCGTCTGGCTCGTCGGTGCCGGCCCGGGAGATCCCGGGCTGATAACGCTCAAGGGAGCGGAGCTGCTCCGCCTCGCCGAGGTCGTCGTCCACGACCGGCTCGTCCACCCCGCCCTGCTCGCCTTCGCCCCGGCGGAGGCCGAGCTGATCTCGGCGGCGAAGGAGCCGCGACGTCCGACGATGACCCAGGACGAGATCAATGCGTTGCTCGTCGAGCGCGGTCGCCGCGGCCAGCGGGTCGTCCGGCTGAAGGGCGGCGACCCGTTCATCTTCGCCCGCGGTGGCGAGGAGGCCGAAGCGCTGACCGCCGCCGGCGTGCCGTACGAGATCGTCCCCGGGATCAGCTCGGCGATCGCCGGGCCGGCCTATGCCGGGGTGCCGGTGACGTATCGCCAGGAGTCGCTCAGCGTCACGATCGTCACCGGTCACGAGGATCCGTCGAGCGACGAGACCGTCGACTGGGAACAGCTCGCCAAGCTCCGTGGAACGATCGTCGTGCTGATGGGTGCGGCGCGGGCGAACGAGATCGCCGCCCGTCTGCTCGCCGGTGGGCTCGCTCCCGACACCCCGGTCGCCGCGATCCGGTCGGCGACCTATCCGGAGCAGGAGGTCGAGCGGATGGCACTCGACGGGCTGCTCCGGGCGACACTCCGCTCACCGGTCGTGATCGTGATCGGTCGGGTCGCGGCCCGCGAGCTCGACTGGCACCCGTTCGGCTGACCCGCCGCTTCCGGCCGAGCGGCCGTCGGGGCGGGGAGCGCTCGCCGACGCGGCTCATGTCGTGCTCTTGGCACCGTTGACGACAGGAATCGTCGCGATCCGTGCCAAGAGCACCGATCCCGACAGCGGCCCGGCGGGCCGGGGCGGGGCGGGGCGGGGCGGGGCGGGGGCGTGCCGGGGGGCGGGAGTCAGGCGAGGAGGGCGGTGCCGAGGTGGACGTCGGGGGCGGAGCCGTCGCCCGGGCCGGGGAGGACGAAGAAGAACCCGCCGCCCTCCGGGGTGAGGTACTCCTCCAAGCCTTCGCCGTTCAACCGTTCGGCGATCGGCAGGAACTGGCGCTCGAGACTGCGCTGGAACGAGACGAAGGCGAGCCCTTGGTCGAGCTGGCCGGCGTCGTCGAAGCCGCGGGAATAGTTGAAGCCACGGCGCAGGATCCGCTGGTGCTCGGTCTCTGCGGTGCGCGGCCGGGCAAGACGGATGTGGGCAGCGAGCGGCGTGATCAACCCGTCCGGGTCGGCAGCGAAGTCTGGTTCGTCCGCTTCCACCTCGCCGTCCAACGGTGCTCCGTTCGACCTTCGCCGTCCGATCAGCCGCTCCTGCTCCGACAGGCGGGTCCGGTCCCAGAACTCGACCAGCATCCGGATCGTGCGGACCACCTGGTAGGTCCCGCCCACCGCCCAGGCCGGCTCCTCGTCGCCCTCGGCGATCCAGACAAAGGTGTCCATCTGTGCGGCGTCGTCGATGTCGAGATTGGCGGTCCCGTCGACGAAGCCCATCAGGTTGCGGTTGCCGGCCTCGCCGGGCGCGGCGACAGTGCGCCGGAGATAGCCGTCGGACATCCACCGCAGCGCCATCCCACCGCGCGTCCGGCGCATCAGCTGGCGGAGGGCGAACAGGTCGTGGTCCTCGTGGATCGAGGCGATCGAGATCAGCAGATCGCCGTGGGTGCGCCGCGGATCGAGGCGATCGTTGGCCAGGATCGGCATCGGCGACAGCTCGCGCGGCCGGCGATCGGCGAGTCCGTAGCGGTCGTCGAACAACGAAGCGCCGACCGCGACGACGATCGAGAGGTTCGCCGGGGGTGGCGGATTGCCGACCACGCCGGTGTACAACGCCGGGAATGCCGGTTCCCGCTCCTCGTAGGGGATCCCGGTCATCACCTGTTCGATCTCGGCGCTGAGATCGGCGAACAGCTCTTCGAGTTCCTCCCGGTCGCGGGCGACCACGTCGAACGCAGCCATCAGCCCGCTCGTCTGCCCGTCGGCGACGACGCCGCGCTGGCGGTCGACCCGGAACGGCAGGTAGTTCGCCGACGACGGCGGCGCGGCGGCGAGCGGATGGAGCGCCGCCGAGGCGTCGCCGTCGTCGGCGTCGGCGCAGCCGACGACGGCAGCGGTCAGCCCGCCGAGCGCGGCCGAGGAGAGGAACCGACGACGATCCACGTCACTCCAGGCCGAGCACGCCGGCGACCTCGCTCAGCTCCTCCGAGAGGTGGGCGAGTGTGGCCTGCATCTCGGTGATCTCGGCCTCGTCGATCGTGTCGAACGAGACGTACCCGTCACCGTCCGCCTGGGCGGCGATCTGTGCCTCGGCCTCGGCGAACAGCTCCTCGATCTCGGCGACCAGCTCGGGATCGACCGCTTCGACCGCCGCCTCGAGGTACTCGAACGCCTGCTTCGAACCCTCGACGTTGGCCGCGACATCCCACATGTCGGTGTGCGAGTAGCGGTCCTCTTCGCCTGTCAGCTTGCCGTTGGCGGCCTCTTCGAGCAGCTCGAAGCTGCCGACGGCGATCACCGCAGCGGGGATCTCGAGCGTCGCCACCTCGCTCTGGAGGGTGGCCAGATCGGCGTCGAGCTGGTCGGCGAGCTGCTTCGCCGTGTCGTCGATCGTTTCCGTCTCCCACAGGAGGTACTCGAGCCGGTGCCAGCCGGTCCAGGCCGGATCGTCCTCGCTGGTGAAGTCGTCGACCCGGGCGTCGACCTTGCCGTCGATCGCCTCGATCAGGCTCGCCACCGGCTCGATCCGCTCCCACGCTTGGCGCGACGGTGCGTACGCCGCCTTCGCCGCCTCGACGTCGCCGGCGCGCACGGCGTCGGTGAACACCTTGGCCTCGGTGACGATCAGTTCGACCTGCTCGTTGACATAGCTCGTGTAGCCGGCGACGGCTTCGGCGAGCAGGGCGTCGTCGGCCCCCGCGCTCGATGCCGCCGCTTCGGCGACGGCAGAACCGGACCCCGAACCCGACGCTGCCGCCGACCCACTGGCGGCATCGGTACCGACCTCGCGCACGGCCTCGCCGTCGTCGTCGCTGCCGCAGGCGGCGAGCGCGAGGGAGGTGACGAGGGCGGCACTGATGAGAACGAGACGATGC
Source organism: uncultured Actinomycetes bacterium (assembly GCA_963754705.1). Classification (GTDB taxonomy): domain Bacteria; phylum Actinomycetota; class Acidimicrobiia; order Acidimicrobiales; family Ilumatobacteraceae; genus JAWKHV01. The sequence goes on from CAVWGZ010000006.1 coordinate 615,901, forward strand.
TTCACGGCGAAGTTGTATAGCACACCTAACACAGTCCGGTCCTAGTCCGGTGACGCCATGATGGGCGACGTGTCCGCCCGACGATCGCTCGACGTACTCGTTCTCGGTGGTGGACCTGCCGGGCTGATGGCCGGATGGACGGCGGCTCGCGCCGGGTGCCGGGTGGCGGTGATCGATGCCGGACATCGCCCGGGCGGGATGGCAGCGAGCATCGAGGTCGCCGGGCAGCGGGTCGACCTCGGCAGCCATCGGCTGCACCGTTCGATCGACCCGACGCTGCTCGCCGAGCTCCGGCGGCTGCTCGGCGAGTCGCTCCAACCGAGGCCGCGCTCGGGTCGGATCCGTCTCGGCGGGCGGTGGCTCGGCTATCCGCTGCGCCCGGTGGATCTCGTCCGTCATGCTCCGCTGCGGCTCAGCGCCGGTTTCGCCCGGGATCTGGTGACCGCTCCACTGCGCCAGCGTCCGCGCCGACACCTTCGCCGAGCAGGTCCGCTGCGGTCCCGGGCCGACCCTCCTGGCCGAGTTCTACGAGCCCTACACGCGCAAGCTGTGGGGACGTTCCGCCGACGAGCTCGACGGCGAGCTGTTCCGCCGACGGGTGAGTGCCGGATCGGCCGCAGCGGTGCTGCGCCGAGCGGTGCGGCCGAGCCGCCGCGGCGAGGTCGGGTTCTGGTACCCGCAGCGAGGGTTCGGGGCGATCTCGGAGGCGATCGCCGAGGCGTTCGTCGCCGCCGGCGGCTCGCTCGAGCTCGACTCCCGCGTCGTACGGCTGGCGCGAGGACGACTGCTGGACGCTCGCCGCCGGCGGTTCGTCGTTCGACGCACCGATCGTCGTCTCGACGATCCCGTCGCCCGCCCTCACCGGCGCCGCCGCTGCGCCGACGGAGGTCGACGAAGCTGCTCGCGGGCTGCGTTCGCGCGGCGCGGTGCTCGTCTATCTGGTGGTACCCCGGGAGCGGTACACGGCCTTCGATGCGCACTACTTCCCCGGTTCGGAGCTGACCGTCGCCCGGCTGTCGGAGCCGAAGAACTACCGCGAGGCAAACGATCCGGCGGGGCTCAGCGTGCTCTGCGCCGAGCTCCCGGCGTCGGTCGCCGACGCGACCTGGTCGGCGCCCGACGGCGACCTCGCCGAGCTGGTCGCCGAGGACCTCCGTCGCTGTGGCCTGCCCGACCCGGCGGCGGTCGGTCACCACGTCGTGCGCCTCCCGGACGTCTACCCCGTGTACGACCACGGGTTCGCCGAGCGGCAGGCGATCGTCGAACGATGGGCAGCCGCACAGCCCGGCCTACTGGTCGTCGGCCGGCAAGCGCTGTTCGCCCACGACAACACCCACCATGCGCTGGAGATGGGCCGAGCGGCCGGTGAGCACGCCGCCGCCGGGCTCGCCGACTCCGCCGGCTGGGCGGCGCATCGGTCCGCCTTTCGCGCCCATGTGGTCGAGGACTGACCTCCTGCCCCGGGACGCGTGGTGGTTGTTGCACCCGACGGCTGCAACAACCTCCAAACTTCGGGGGGTGGGGGTGGGAGGTCAGGCGCCCGGCAGCACGGTGATCGGACCGGGGCGGGCGGCGACGGAGACCCGGTCGCCGCGCCTGACGGTCACTTCCGGGGCACGCAGCTTGAGCACCGTGCCGTCACCGAGGCGAAGGCGGGCGGTGGCGTCGTGACCGTGGTACTCGACCAGCTCGACCGTCGCCGGCACCCCGGGACCGTCGCTTCCCCCGACGAGCGTGAGTTGCTCCGGACGGACGACCACCTCGACCGGGCCCGACTGCGGGTCGCGCAGCTCGAGCGAGCCGAGCGCACAGCTCACCAGCTCCCCGGTCGCAGTCCCGGGAAGCAGGTTTGCCTCGCCGACGAAGGTCGCCACCCAACGGTCAACCGGGCTGCGGTAGAGCTCGGCCGGCGGTCCGACCTGGACCACCCGGCCGTCGGCGACCGCCGCCACCTGGTCGCCGAGGACGAACGCCTCCTCCTGGTCGTGGGTGACGAACACGGTGGTCACCGCCAGCTCGACGAGCAGCTCGTGGACCTCGCTGCGCAAACGCCGGCGGAGGGCGGCGTCGAGGTTGGAGAACGGCTCGTCGAGCAACAGCACGTCCGGGCGGGGGGCGAGCGCACGGGCGAGCGCGACGCGCTGCTGTTGTCCCCCTGAGAGGGTGTGCGGGGCGCGCTGCTCCATCCCCTCCAGCCCGACCAGGGCGAGCACCTCGCCGACCCGCGGTCCACTGCGCACCGAGCGCTCGAGCCCGAATGCGACGTTGGCCCCGACCGACAGGTGGGGGAACAGGGCCCAGTCCTGGAAGACCATCCCTACCCGTCGGCGCTCGGGCGCGACCCACTCGGTCGGCGAAGCGACGACCTCGTCACCGATCGAGATCGTTCCCCCGTCGGGGCGTTCGAGCCCGGCGATCAACCGCAACAAGGTGCTCTTCCCCGAGCCGGACGGTCCGAGCAGGACGGTGACCCTCCCGGCGGGGACGGTCAGGTCGAGCGAGTCGATCACCACCACCCCACCGAGTCGCTTGTCGACCGCGGCGATCGACACGGGGCGGGCGTCGACCGGGGGCACGACGCTGCAACCTACCGGCGCCCGATCAGCGCCCGACGGGGACATCGGGCTCAGGGGCGGCCGAGAACGGTCGGCTCGACGATGGTTCCGGCCCGGTGCCCGGCTCGGCGAACTCGGGCAGACGATGACCCAGCGCCGCGGCGCGGGCGACCAGCGCCGTCCCGGCGACGATCGCCACCGCCCAGCCGAGGTGGAGCAGTTCCTGGGCGAGGGTATCGGCGCGCAGGTCGGGCAGCAGCGAACGCCAGGCGTTCCCGAGCGGGTCGTCGGTGGCGAAGAAGTCGACGATCAAGGTGTGCCGTCCGGCGGCGATCTCGGCCAACTGCCAGGCGAACATCCATGGCCCGAGCAGCCCGACGGCACAGGCCAGACGCCGTCGCCCGGCACGCCACCGGTCGACCCACACCCCGATCACGAGCACCCCGAGCGGGAGCACGACGACGGTCTGGCGGCCGGGCCACCACCACCCCTCCATCGTCAACGCGACGAACGTCGCCGTTCCCCATCCGGCCGCGAACGTCGCCGGCAGCAGCCAACGCTCGAGCCGGCGACGCTCGACGATCCACACCGCGAGGGCGGGGAACAGCGCCAGCGCGAGCGGCTGCCAGGCGGCGAGGCCGAAGTCGTGCTCGACCAGCAGGCCGGTCAGCCGTTGGGCGCGGGCGAGATAGTCGGGGCGGTGGCCGATCACGCTCAGCTCGCCGTCGCCGAAGTGGGTGCCGGTCGCGTACGGGGTCAATCCGCCGTAGATCGCCAGATGGGCGACGGCGAACACCGCTGCGCTGAGCGCGCCGCCGACGGCGAGCGCGCCGAGCAGGGCCCATCGGCGGGCGGTCCACAGACCGGTGACCAAACCGGCGGCGAGGACGATCGCGACCGGGGCGTACTTGACGCTCAGCCACGGCAACGCGCTGATCGCCGCCAGCGCGCCGATCACCGTCGCCGGGCGCGTCCGCGGCGAGGTGATCAGGGCGAAGGCGATCAAGGCGGCGAGCGCTCCGGGCAGCTCGGGGTAGATCTGGGTGCCGTAGACGACCATCGGCGGGCTGCACCCGGCCAGCACGGCGACGGCCGCCGCCGTCGGTCCCCTGACCCGCAGCCGCTGTTCGAGCACCCAGCAGAGCAACCCGGCGAGGATCCCGGCGAGGACGGCCATCGTCGCCTTCGCCGCCCGCCAACCGCCGAGCCCCATCGGGGCGGCGAGGATCGCCGGCAGCAGCGGATCGTGGGGGGCGATCCGTTGCCCGTCGGGCTGGGTCGCCGCCTGGATCGGGAGCAGCACCTCGTGGAACGGCCGGTAGCGCAGCTCGGAACGGGCTGCGCCGTAGTCGAGCGACCCGTCCTCCCACAGCACGAGCGCGCTGAGCAGATAGTGCGGCTCATCCACGGTGGTGCGGGCGGCGACGGTCGCCCGGGCATCGATCCCGCAGGCGGCGACGACGGCGACCAGCAGGCCGACGGCGACGGCACGGCGGGCCCGGGTCATCGCGCCCGCGCCGCCGGGCGAACGACGAGCAGTCCGGTGAGCACCCCGGAGAGACCGACCATCAACAGCCCGGCGAACCCGAGCCGGGCGAACGACCGCGTTCTGGGCGGCGTCCCAGATCCAGAACGAGAGCGGTTCGAGCCGGATCGGGCGGAGCAAGAGCGTCATCGGCAGTTCCTTGATCACCGACAGCAGCACCAGACCGCCGGCGGCGGCGAGCCCGGGGAGGAGCAACGGCAACTCGATCCGGGTGAACCGCCGGATGCGCCCGACACCGAGCAGGCGCCCGGCCTCGTCGTAGCGGGCGGGCACGGCCTCGACCGCGACCGTCGACCCGCGCAACGCCTGCGCCCCGAAGTGGACGGTGTGGGCGATCACCAACAGGGTCAGCGACTGGTACAGCGGCGTGCCGATCGACCAGACCACCATCGACAGCGCGGTGACCAGCCCGGGTAGGGCGAACCCGGCGGTGACGACTGCCGATGCCACCTCGCCGGCCCGGCTCCGGCGACGGCTCGAGGCGAACACGATCGGGAGGACGACGGCAACGGCGACCAGCGCGGCGAGGATCCCGATCATCAGCGAGGCCCCGATCGCCGGACCGGGAGGATCGTTGCCGGTCAACGATTGGCCGTTGCGTGCCCCGCGCACCACCCACCAGCAGAGCACACTCAGCGGACCGACGAGGCCGCCGATCAGTACCGCTGCGGTGGCGGCGAGGGCGGCCGGCTTCCAGCGCCCGAGGGGGATCGGCCGCGGCGCCCGCCCGGGCGACGTCGGCGGGGCCCCGACCCGATGGGCGATCGTCCGTTCGCCGACGCTGACGGCGATGGCGATCACCCCGAGCAGCAGACCGACCGCGTTCGCCGCCACTCGATCGGTCAGGCTCGATTCGTAGATCACCCGCGTCAGCGTGTCGTAGCGGACGAACTGGACCACGCCGAAGTCACTCAAGGAGTAGAGGAAGACGAGCACCGCCCCGGCGGTGACCGCCGGCGCCACCTGGGGGACGACGATCTCGAGGAACACGCGCCGGCTGGAGCGGCCGAGCAACCGGGCCGACTCCTCCAGCGAGGGGTTGAGCGAACGCATTCGGGCGGCGACGGGGAGGAACACGTACGGGTACGACAGCGCACTGAGGACGACCACCGCTCCGCTCAGACCGCGCAGGTCTGGGAGCGAGCCGAGCCCGAACACTTCGTCGAGCAGGCCGCCGGTGTTGACCGCGTTGAGCAGCGCGGCAGCGGCGAGGAACGAGGGGAAGACCAGCGGGAGCGCCGGCGCGATCCGCCAGATCCTCCGCCCGGGAGGTCGGTGCGTTCGACCAGCCAGGCCATCGAGGTCCCGACCACGGCGGTGATCAGCGACACGAGCACGGCCAGCTGGAGGGTCCGCCACAACGGCCCGAGCGAGCGCGCCGAGGAGATCACCGACCAGGTCGCCGACGGTTCGGCGGCCGCCCGCCACCCGAGGTAGGCGAAGGGCACGGCGAACGCCGCACCGATGACGAGGACGAGCGCGTTGAACGGCCGGACGATCACGAATTGGCGATCCCGCTGGCGTCGATCAGCTGCTTGGTCTGCTTGAGCTGGGCTCCGAAATCGCCGAGATCCTCCTCGGGGGCGGGAATCTCCTCCAGCGCCGGCTGACCCTCGGGACCGGCGATCCCCGGCAGCAGCGGATACTCCTTGGTCACCTCGGCGAACGACGTCTGCTCGGTCTCCGAGAGGAGGAACTCGGCGAGCCGATGGGCATCGTCGACCTGGTCGGCCGAGTCGAGCACCCCGACGGCGGTGATCAGGATCAACGAGCCGAGGTCGCCGCCCTCGAAGAAGTGGTTCTCGGTCGCCGAATCCGGGTTCTCGGCCTTGATCTCGAGGTTGTAGTAGTGGTTGACCAGCCCGTAGGTGATCTCGCCGCGGCCGACCGCCTCGACGATCGCCAGGTTGTTGGCATACGCCTTGGCACCGTTGGCGGCCATCGCCTCGAGCCAGGCGGAGGTCTCGTCATCACCGATGCCTTGGCGCATGGCGGTGACGAAATCCTGGAACGAACCGTTGCTCGGGGCGACCCCGATCTGGCCGGCGAACGCCGGGTCGGTGAGATCGAACACCGAGCCGGGCAGCTCCGTCGGGTCGACCAGCTCGGTGTTGTAGACGAGCACCCGGACCCGCCCGGTGATCCCGACCCAGCTGCCATCCGCGCTGCGGAACCGATCCTCGACGAGGCCGAGCACGTCGTCGGGCAGGGATTGGAGCCGGTCGATCGACGACAGGTAGCCGATCGCTCCCGGGCTCTGGGAGTAGAAGACGTCCGCCGGGCTGTCCTCGCCTTCGGTCTCGATCAACAGCGCGAGGTCGGCCGAGTCGCCGTAGCGCACGTCGATCTTGATCCCGCTCTCCTCGCTGAACCGCTCCAGGATCGGACCGACGAGCTCCTTCGAGCGACCGGAGTAGACCGTCAGCCGGTCGCCTCCACCACCACCGCAGCCGGCTGCGATCAGGCCGGCGAGGACGAGGGCCGCAACGGCGAACACGGATCTACGGGAGGACGACACGGTCGGGGGCACGAGCAGGCAAGGTAGTGTCGCCGCAGTAAATGTGTAAAGCCGACCGAACGTCTGGGATGATGGAGCCGATGGCCCGCCCTCGACTGCGCTTACCGACCGATGTCCCGATCTCCGACCCTCCACGACCGGGAATCGGTCCGGTGGTGTTGGTCCTCCCGGCACGCAACGAGGGACCACGGATCGCACACGTGCTCGAGCGGATGCCGGCGCAGATCGGAGGCCACCCGGTGTGCCGCGATGGTCGTCGACGACGGCTCGCGACGACACCGCGCTGATCGCCTCGGCCTACGGCGCCCACGTCGTCACCCATCGATCGAGCCGGGGCCTCGGAGCGGCCGTGCGCAGCGGGTTCGCCGCGGCGGTCGACCACGGCGCGGTCGTGGTCGCCTTCTGCGATGCCGACGGCGAGTACGACCCGGGTGAGCTCCCCCGACTGGTCAGCCCGATCCTCGACGGCGAGGCGCACTACGTCGTCGGCTCGCGTTTCGCCGGGACGATCCACTCGATGCGCCCGCACCGGCGGATCGGCAACCTGGCGCTCACCCGACTGACCCGGACCGTCAGCCGTCGGCCGGTGACCGACGGGCAGAGCGGCTACCGCGCCCTGTCGGGCCAGGCTGCAGCGGCAGCCTCGATCATCCACGACTACAACTACGCCCAGGTGCTGACCCTCGATCTCGTCGGCAAGGGGTTCGGCTATCACGAGGTGCCGATCAGCTACCGCTTCCGTAAGTCGGGCCGCTCGTTCATCCGCCTCGGGCCGTATCTCCGCAAGGTGATACCGGCGATGTACCGCCAGCTCAACGACCGCTCGACCGCAACGCTCGACGCCGGACGCGCAACGGCCGGGGCCCAACGGACCCCGGCCGTTCGTTGATCGGCTGAGCGAGCGCCGCTCAGCGGCCTTGCAGCGCCTCGATCAACTTCGGCAGCACCTTGTGCACGTCGCCGACGATGCCCAGGTCGGCGATCCCGAAGATCGGCGCTTCTTTGTCCTTGTTGATCGCGATGATGTTCTTCGAACCCTTCATCCCGACCATGTGCTGGGTCGCCCCGGAGATGCCGGCGGCGATGTACAGCTTCGGCTTGACCACCTTGCCGGTCTGGCCGACCTGGTAGCTGTAGGGCACCCAGCCGGCGTCGACGATCGCCCGGGAGGCGCCGGGGGCGCCCTTGAGCAGCTTGGCGAGCTGCTCGACGAGCTCGTACTTGCTCGCTTCGCCGAGGCCCCGACCGCCGGAGACGACCACGTCGGCCTCGTCGAGCTTCGGCCCGCTGGACTCCTCGACGTGGACCGCGGTGATCTGCGCCGCGCCGGTGGCGCCGAGGTCCGGCACCGGAGCGGCGACGACCTCGGGGGCGGCACCGCCCGACGGCTCGGCCGGGAACGACTTCGGTCGGAACGCAGCCAGGTACGGGCCGGCGCCGGTGAACGAGGTCGTCACCAGCGTGTTGCCGCCGAACACCGGGGTGGTCACGGCGACCGAGTCGCCGTCGACGGAGATGTCGACGTTGTTCGTCAACACCGTCTTGTCGAGCTTGACCGAGAGCCGGCTGACGATGTCGCGGCCTTCGTAGTTCTGCGGGAAGAGGATCAGGTCGGGGGTCTCGCCGCTGTCGATCACGGCTTTCATCGCCCCGGCGACGGCTGTCCCGGGCAGCTTCCCGCCGAGGTCTCCGGTGGCGTAGACCTTCGATGCGCCGTACTCGCCGAGCCCGGCAGCGATCGCTGCGGCATCCCCGCCGACGAAGGCGGTGACCGTGCCGCCGAGCGAGCGGGCCTTGGTCAGCAGCTCGAGCGTTGCCGACGACGGAGCGCCGGCGGCCTCCTGAGCGAACACCCAGACGTTGGAAACAGCCATCTCAGATCACCTTCAGGTTCTCGAGGAAGGCGACGACCTTCTGGAACGACTCGCCGTCGTCCTCGATGATCTCGCCTGCCTGGCGGGCCTCGGCAGCGGCGACGTTGGCGATCTTCTGCCCGGCGCCTTCCCAACCGACCGGGGTGATCCCGAGATCGGCGGCGGTGACGGTGTCGACCGGCTTCGACTTCGCCGCCATGATCCCCTTGAAACTCGGGTAGCGGGGCTCGACGACACCGGCGGTGACGCTGATCAGTGCCGGCAGCGGGGAGGTGACGTCGTCATAGCCCTCCTCGGTCTGGCGCTGGACCTCGAGCGAACCATCGGCGACGGTGACCTTCTTGGCGAACGTCACCGACGGCAGGCCGAGCACTTCGGCCATCTGTTCCGGCACGGTGCCGGTGTAGCCGTCGCTCGACTCGGTGGCGGCGATCACCAGATCGGCACCGCCGAGGCGGGTGACAGCGGCGGCGAGGACCTTGGCGGTGGTCAGCGCATCGGAGCCCTGCAGCGCCGGATCGGAGACGAGCACGGCCTTCGCCGCGCCCATCGCCAGCGCCGTGCGCAGTCCGGACACCTCACCGTTGGGAGCCATCGACACCAGGCTCACCTCACCGCCGCCGGCGGCACTGACGAGCTGCAGCGCCATCTCGACGCCGTAGCTGTCGGACTCATCGAGGATGAGCTTGCCGTCGCGCTTCAGCGTGTTGGTGGCCGGATCCAGCGAGCCCGGCAGCGCCGGGTCCGGGATCTGCTTGACGCACACGATCACGTTCATGGCTCGACATTGTTACCGATCGGTACGCGAGCGCAGTAATCGACGGCGCTGTCGGGCGACGTGACAAACGGCTCCGGTGCTAGCGTCCGCGCGCTTGCGGATCCTGCTCGTCGTCAACTCGTTCGCTTCCTCGGTGACGGCGCGCAACACCGTCGTCGTCCAGCGGGAGTTGTCCCACGGGCACGACGTCACCGTCGTCGAGACCAACCGTCGCGGGCACGCCACCCGCTTCGCCCAGGACGCGGCCAACCGCGGGATCGACGTCGTGATCGGCTTCGGTGGTGACGGCACGCTGAACGAGGTGGCGACCGGGATCGCCGGCACCGACACCGCCCTCGGCGTGCTCCCCGGTGGTTCGACCAATGTCTTCGCCCGCACGATCGGCCTGCCGAACGATCCGATCGCGGCGGTCAAGCGGTTGGGGGAGGTGCTCCACCGGCCGGAGGCGATCCGTCCGATCGGGTTGGGCAAGGTCAACGGGCGCTACTTCTGCTTCCACACCGGTGTCGGTTTCGACGCGGCGGTGGTCAAGGCCGTCGAGCGGCGGGCCTCGATCAAGCGCTGGGCGGGGCACCCGCTGTTCATCTGGGCGGGGTTGAGCACCTGGGCGGTCGGCTACGACCGGCGTCAGCCGCATTTCGAGTTGCGCTTCGCCGGACGCGACACCTTCATCGACGACGGGTTCTTCACCGTCGTGCTCAACACCAATCCCTACACCTATCTCGGCAACCGCCCGCTCGACCTCTCCCCGGCGGCGACGCTGGAGCGAGGGCTGGTGGCGATCACGTTCCGGACGATGAGCGCCCGCGCCCTGCTCGGCGGGATCGGTGGTGCGCTGCGCGGCGGCGGGGTCACGGGGACGCCGCAGCTCGACGCCCAGACCGACCTGGCCGGGCTGACGATCGAACACGAGGTGGCGTTCCCGTACCAGGTCGACGGCGATTACCTCGGCGAGACCACCCGACTCGAGTTCCACCATGTTCCCGATGCCGTGCGGCTGGTCGACCCGAACATCGACAGGTCGGGCTGACCGCCGCGCCGATGCGTCAATCCCCTCGCGACGCGCCGAGCACCTCGAGTGCGACGTCGGGGACATTGGTACAGATCCCGTCGATCCCCCACCGGGCGAGTTCGACCATCGCCGCCGGGTCGTCGCAGGTCCAGACGTTGAGCTCGATCCCGCGCTGCGAGCACGCTGCGGCCAGCTCCGCGGTCACCGCCCCGTACCACGGGTGCAGCGCCTGATGCCCGGCGGCGACGAGCCGGTCGATCGTTCCCTCGGGGACGTCGACGCACAGCCAGGCGGTACGGATCGCCGGCGCCAGCTGCCGGCATCGATCGATCACCTCCCAGCGGAACGACGAGATCAGCCAGCGGTTCGGCGTCCGGCGAGCGATCAGCGCAGCGATCGTCGCCTCGGCGATCTCGTCGGACGGGTCGAAATCGCCTTCGGCGGGATCGTTCTTGATCTCGACGTTGACCGCCCAACGGTCCGCCGGCAGCGCGGCGCAGGCATCGAGCGCCTGGTCGAGGGTGGGGACGGCCGGCGGCAGCTCGCTCGCCCGCAACCGGCGGATCAGCCGTCCACCGGCGAGCTGCGGGTCGTGGTGGATGACCAGCACATCGTCGGCCGTCCGGCGCACATCGAGCTCCACACCGTCGGCGCCGAGCTCGATCGCAAGACGAAACGCTGCGACAGTGTTCTCAGCCGCCTTTCTTGACGCTCCGCGGTGGGCGATCACTCGTGGCACTTGTCACCTCGCAAATCGCACCAATTCGACGATGAGCGTTAACAAAACCCTTGTCAATTGTTCGACCCCGGTTTAGCGTTCCGTCGTCCTCTGCTGATCCCCCGCCGAGTCCGCCCGGCTTCAGCTCGTGAATGGCGTCACAATCGAGGAGTGACCGTGACAATACTCGCCTCCAGTCTTGCGCTCGCTCACGCGCAGTACGACTGGCGCCGCCAGTCGATCTGCCGTGACACCGACCCGGACCTGTTCTTCCCGGTCGGCACGACGGGGCATGCCCTGCTCCAGATCGAGCGTGCCAAAGAGGTGTGCGGGCAATGTCCGGTGAGCACCGACTGCCTCGAGTTCGCCCTCGAGACCAACCAGGATTCGGGCATCTGGGGCGGCACGAGCGAGGAGGAGCGGCGGGTCATCCGCCGTCAGATCGTCGCTCAGGCGAAGGCCAACAAGATCGCCGCGGGCTGATCCGGCGGTCGTTGCGCAGGTGAACTAGCGGGCGTCCGGATCGACCGGGACGCGCAGGCGGACCACGGTTCCCGGACCGTGCCCGCGACGGGTGAGGCCGGCGTTCTCCAGATCGGCGGTCGTCGCCGGCTGCATGTCGATCACCCCGGCGAGCTCCGTCGTCACCAACGTCCGCACGATCACGAGCCCCAACCCGGTCGCCGTGTCGAGCGAGAAACCGTCGTCGACCCCGACCCCGTCGTCGGTGACCGTGACCGTCAGCTCGGCAGCGTCGTTGACCAGATCGACGTTGACGCTCCCCCCGCCGCTCGACTCGCTGAACCCGTGATCGACGGCGTTCTGCAGCAGTTCGGTGAGGACCACCGACAACGGGGTGGCGATGATCGCCGGAAGCTTGCCGCCGTCGCCCGACACCCGGAAGCGGACCGGCCGATCCGGTGACTGCAGCCCCTCCTCGACCAGCCGCAGCAGGGGCCGGACGATCTCGGTGAAGGCGACGTCGTCACCCGCCTCGCGCGACAGCGTCTCGTGGACGAGTGCGATCGTGCGGATCCTGCGGACCGATTCGTTGACCGCCGCCTTCGCTTCCGGAGCGCTCAACCGGCGGGCCTGCAACCGCAGCAACGAGGAGATCGTCTGCAGGTTGTTCTTCACCCGGTGGTGGATCTCGCGGATCGTCGCGTCCTTCGACAGCAGCAATCGGTCACGCCGGCGCAACTCCGACACGTCGCGCAACAGCACGACCCCGCCGGTGACCGAGCCCGCCGAGAGGATCGGGATCGAGTAGGTCAGCAGCGTCACGTCCGCAGCGTGCTCGAACTCCTCGATCACCGGCTCGGCGCGTTCGTACGAGGCGCGCACCGGGGTGTCGTTGAACCCGAGCTCGGCCAGGCGCATGCCGAGCACGTTGGCGTTGATCCCGATCCGGTGGAGCGCGGACACCGCGTTCGGGGAGGCGTAGGTGACGCGTGCGTCGGCGTCGAGGACGATCACGCCGTCACCGACCCGGGGAGCGGCGGTGATCGTGCCCTTGCGGCCCTCGAACGGGAACGACCCCTCGGCGATCATCGCAGCGAAGCGATCGAAGATCGACAGGTAGGCGCGCTCGAGCTCGCCGGGCTGGCGGCTGGTACGCAGCGACCACTCGCGGGTGAGGACGGCGATCGTCGTCCCGGCGAGGCGAACGGGGATCGCCAGGACCTGCGTCGGTTCGGGCTCGACCTTGACCTCGCCGCCGCACATGTTGCCGGTGGCGAGCACCTCGTCGAGGATCGCGGATTCCTCGCGCGCTGGCCGGAGAGCCGACCCAGTCGGTGTTGTACAGCGTCGGTCCGGTCACCGGACGAACCTGGGCGACGATCAACCAGCGGCCGTCGGTGCTCTTGGTGTAGAGCAGGAGATCGGCGAAGCACAGGTCGGCGAGGATCCCCCAGTCCCCGAACAGCTTCTGGAGATGGTCGATCTCGTCGCGGGTCAGGGTCGTGTGCTGACGGGTCAGTTCGGCGAGCGTTGCCATCTCGTTCCCTCCTCGGACGGTCCAGTCTGCCCGATCCGGGTCACCGCCACAGGTGAGCCCCGAGCACCAGCAGGCCGGAGATGTCGTGGATCTCTTCTCCGAGCAGCGGCACGGTGGCCACCACCGGCGACGACGCCTCGCACTCGGCGAGCCGTTCTGCTTCTCGTTTGGCGACCACTGCGAGATCGTCGAAGCGGTCGGCGACCTCGCCGAGCACCCCGGCGATCAGCGCGGTCGGCGCATCGACGATCGGATCGAGCAGGTCGGCGAGCGGCCAGCTCCGCTTGCGCAGCTGGGCAGACGCTCTCGCCGCCGCCGCGCTGCGCAGCTCGGGCGGGAGGACCCGGTTGGCGACGAATGCGCCGAGATGGAGCTTGCGTTCGCGCAGCGCGGCGGTGAACGCCTGCGACTCGCCGAGCGACGCGGTCTCGAGCGTGGAGACGACGACGAACGTGCAGCGTTGGTCGCGCAGCAACCGCTCGACCTCGCGGGCGCGCTGGACGAAGCCCTGCTCCATCGATTGGAGGAGGACGAAGAAGTCGGCGATGTCCTGCAAGAAACGTGACCCGAGGACGCGATCGGCGATCTGGTAGAAGGGCTTCGACGCCAGGCTGAGGACGCGGCTGCGCGCCCGGGACGGTGAGCCAGCGCAGCAGCCGGCTGCCGAAGAACTCGGTCATCCGCGCCGGTGCGTCGAGCACGTCGAGAGCGTTGCGCGACGGCGGTGTGTCGATGATCACGAGGTCGTAGCGACCGGAAGCGTGCAGCTCGTGCAGCCGTTCCATCGCGATGTAGTCGTGGCTGCGGACGAAGCGGGAGGTCAGGTTGCGGTAGAGCGGGTTGGCGATCACCGCCGCCGCAGCCGCCGGATCGGGGGCGTAGCGGGTGATCAGATCGTCCCACGCCTTCGAGGTGTCGAGCATCGCTGCGTACAGCTCTCCCCGTGGGGCCCGGCCGTTGACCGTCGGCAGCTCGACGGCGACCTCGGTGTCGGTCAGCTCGGCCAGCCCCATCGCCTGGGCGAGGCGCCGGGCGGGATCGATCGTCAGCACCAGCACCCGCCCGCCGAGCTCGGTGGCGGCCATCGCCGCCATCGACGCGGCGGTGGTCGTCTTGCCCACGCCGCCGGTGCCGCAGACGATCACGATCTCCTTCGCCGCCAGCAGCGATTCGATCCGTGCCGGCGCGGTCCGGTCGTGGTTCCGTCGGGTGGCCACCGCTACATCTCCTCGCCGAGCGCGGTGGCGACGAGCTCGACCGTCCGCCGGCCGCCGGAGCGGGCGAACAGCTCGGGCACGTAGACGATCGGGACCTCGCCCTCGATCCCGGACCGGAGACGGGCGAGGTGCCCGGCGCCGGCGCGTCGGAGTTGCACGGCGAGGTGGGCGGCGTCGAGCACCCCGCCGACCGCCTTGCCCAGCTGACCGATCAGCACCGGGCGGCCATCGGTGTCGATCGCCTCGAACACGGTCTCCTCGCCGTGGCCGAACGGCTCGGGTAGCACCCGGTTGGCGACGATCGCGGCCAGCCCGACGTTGGACGAGTGATGCAACCGCTCGACGAGCTCGAGCGTCTCGGTCACCGGCATCTCTTCCGGGGTGGTGACGACGACGACCCCGGTGGTCGCCGGATCCTCCAACAGATCGACCATCCAGGCCGTCTGCTCACGGACCATCCCGACCTTGACCAGCTCCTGGATCGAGCCGCGGCGCGTTGATTTCCGACAGCACGTGGCCCGAGGCGTGGGCATCGACGACGACCAGGTCGTAGTGCCGTTCCCGGACCTCGTAGCAGAGCTTGCCGACGGAGAGGATCTCGCGCACGCCCGGCGCAGCGTCGGCGACGAAGTCGAAGGTACGGGCCAGCGGGCCGATCCGGGTGACCACCGGCGGCAGCTTGACGAACAACCGGAGGTACTCGCGCAGGGCGTCCTCGGTGTGCATCGCCATCGCCCACAACCCGGGTTCCACCTGGCGCGGGGCGAACGCGAGCGGTTCGCAGTCGAACGCGTCGGCGATGTCGCCCTTGGCGTCCATCTCGCACAACAGCACACGGTGACCCCCGATCACCGCCAGGCGGGCGAGCGCGGCGGCGACCGTCGTCTTGCCGACACCACCTTTTCCGGTGACGAACAGCAGACGACGCCCGAACGACGCCGACGGTCCGCTCACGGTCGTTTCACGGGACGTACACCGCCGGCGGCGGGATCAGCTCCCGAAGCCCATCCGGCGATCGCCGTCCGGCGAGCCGATCTCGACGAAGGCGATGCGAGCCGCGGCGATCGCCACCTGCTTGCCCTTCTTGTCGGTCAACCAGAGGATCTGGACCCCGCCGGTGAGCGCCGATTCGATCTTGGCGACGGTCTCGACTCGCTCGTCGTCCGGGATCTCGAGACTGACCTCTCGGGGGGACT
This sequence comes from uncultured Actinomycetes bacterium, assembly GCA_963754705.1. Classification (GTDB taxonomy): domain Bacteria; phylum Actinomycetota; class Acidimicrobiia; order Acidimicrobiales; family Ilumatobacteraceae; genus JAWKHV01. The sequence continues at coordinate 631,314 of CAVWGZ010000006.1, forward strand.
CGATGACTCCGATGCGAACGTCCAACGGCTGATCTCCTCGTAGCGCGAGCGACGATGCAGCCTACCGAGGCCGCCCGGAATGTGCCGTCAGACGATCTTCAGCTGCGGGTTGAACACCTTGCGCGGCTTGAGCTCGACCGCGATCCGCTCGGCGAGGGTGGCGAACGCCCGACCGACCTCGCTCTGCGGAGCGACCGCGGCGATCGGAAGGCCGTCGTCGCCACCTTGGCGCAGCTCGGGGAGCAGCGGGAGCTGAGCCAACAGTGGCACGCCGAGCTCGGCGGCGAGCTCGGCTCCGCCGCCGGCGCCGAACAGCTCGTAGCGCTTGTCGTCGTCGCCGGTGAACCAGCTCATGTTCTCGATGATCCCCTTCACCGGCAGGTTGACCTTGGCGGCCATCGCTGCGGCCGAGGCGGGCGACCTTCTGCGCTGCGGGCTGAGGAGTGGTGACGACGTAGACCTCGCCGCGGGGCAGGTACTGGCTGAGGCTGATGGCGATGTCGCCCGTCCCCGGAGGCATGTCGACCAGGAGGAACTCCGGCTCATCCCAGAAGACATCGGTGAGGAACTGCTCGAGCGCCTTGTGCAACATCGGGCCGCGCCAGATCACGGCTTCGCCCTCGGGAACGAAGTAGCCGATCGAGATGCACCGCACCCCCCAACGCTCGGGAGGCAGGAGCATCCCGTCGATCACCGTCGGGTCGCGGTCGGTTCCGAGCATCCGCGGGATCGAATAGCCATAGATGTCGGCGTCGACGACACCGACCGAGTGACCCTGGGCGGCAAGGGCGACCGCCAGGTTGGTCGTCACGCTCGACTTGCCGACGCCGCCCTTGCCGGAGGCGATCAGCAGCGGACGGGTCTTCGACCCGGCCTGGGCGAACGGGATCGCCCGACCCTGGGCGTGGCCGTGGGCCTGGCCGGACCCGGCGGTGGCCGCCGGATCGCCGTGGAGCTTGGTCCGCAGCTCCTCGCGCTCGCGGTCGGTCATCACCGTGAAGTCGAGCGCGACCGACCGGATCCCGCTCAGCGGCTGGACGGCGGACGTCACCCGGTTGGTGATCTCGTTGCGCAGCGGACAACCGGCGACGGTGAGGGCGATCAGCACCTTGGCGTCGCCATCCGGGTTGATCGTCACGTCGCGGACCATTCCGAGGTCGACGATCGACCGGCGGAGTTCGGGGTCTTCGACCGGCCGCAGCGCGTCGACGATCTGATCCGGTGTCGCAGGCATGCACCCTCCCGAGCGAATTAACACTACGTAGATAGGTAGAATACCGGCGTGGCCCGCAAGGCACCCAGTGCCCCCTCCTTTCCTTCGGCATCCGGCACCGGGTCGCCGTCGCTGAGCCCGGGCCAGTTCTCGGCGACGGTGAGCGCGATCACCTCTGCGTTCGGCGATCCGACCCGCCGCCAGATCTACCTCTTCGCCCATGATGCGAGCGCTGGGGTCACCGCTGCACAGGTCGCCGACCGGTTCGGACTGCATCCCAACGTCGCCCGCCACCACCTCGACAAGCTCGCCGCCGGCGGCTACCTCGAGGTCGCCGTCGAGCGGTCCGAGGGTGCAGGAGCCGGTCGCCCGTCGAAGCGTTACCGGGCGTCCGGGGAACGGATCGAGCTGGAGGTCCCGGTGCACACCGACGACCTCGTCCTCGCCCTGCTCGGCAAGGCGCTCGCCGCCCTGCCCGACGACGTCGCCCAGCAGATGGCGGAGGAGGTCGGGATCACCTACGGGCGGGCGATGGCCACCAGCCTCGGCGGCGATCTCGCCCACGGCCAGCGCTCGCTGCGCTCGGCGTTGCACGCCGTCGCCGACGCGCTCACCGCTCACGGGTTCGCCGCCCACACCGAGCACCGCAACGACCAGCTGCGGATCGTCAACAACCACTGCCCGTTCGGCGACGTGGCGATCGAGCACCCGGTGATCTGTGCGGTCGACCGGGGGATGGTCAAGGGGATGCTGTCGGGGATCTACGGCGAGATCGACCCGACGACCGAGGCCTCGCTGGCCAACGGCGACGCCTTTTGCGCCACCGCCGTCTGATCGCTTTCGCCCTGGACGCCCTGGGCGTCCCGGCTTGCGAGCCGGCTCCAGCCGAAACGCGCCACAGATCGTTCGACAAGCCGCAATCGAGCGGCGATGACCTGGGTCGAGGCGACGTGCCCCGGGATCTGTGGAGCGTTCGAGAACGCATCTGGGGGACGGGTACGTTGCGGCGATGAGCGACCCGACGCCGTTCCGTGTCGAAGTGCCCGAAGCCGTCCTCGCGGACCTCCGCCGACGGCTGGGCGACACCCGCTGGCCCGGCCCCTCACCGGACGGCGGCTGGGAGTACGGCACCGAGCTCGGCTACCTCCAACAGCTGTGCGAGTACTGGCGGGAGTCGTTCGACTGGCGTGCCGCCGAAGCGCGGCTGAACCGGTGGCCGCAGTTCCTGACGACGATCGACGGCGAACGGATCCACTACATCCACGCCCGATCGGCCAACCCAGACGCGCTCCCGCTCGTGATCACCCACGGCTGGCCGGGTTCGGTCGCCGAGTTCCTGGAGGTGATCGATCCGCTGATCGACCCCGGCGCCCACGGGGGTGACCCGGCCGATGCATTCCATGTCGTCGCTCCCTCGTTACCCGGCTATGGATTCAGCGGACCGACGAGCCAGCGCGGCTGGCACGTCAAGCGGATCGCCGAGGCATGGGCGACGCTGATGGCCGACCTCGGCTACCACCGCTATGGCGCGCAAGGGGGCGACTGGGCGCGTGCTGGTGACGATGAACCTCGGCTCGGTCGATCCGGACCACCTGGCCGGGCTGCACCTCAACATGATCATCGCCGGTCCACCGGACCCGGCCAACCCACTCGACGGGGTCGACGAGGAGGAGATGCCCGGTCTCGGCGACCTCGCCAAGTTCACCAAGAACGAGACCGGCTACCAGCAGATCCAGGGGACCAAGCCGCAGACCCTCGGGTACGGGCTGACCGACTCGCCCGCCGGGCTGGCCGGCTGGATCGTCGAGAAGTTCCGCACCTGGAGCGACTGTGACGGGGACGTCGAGTCGGTCTTCACCCGCGACGAACTGCTGACCAACATCACCCTCTACTGGGTGACGAACACGATCTCGTCGTCGACCCGGCTGTACTACGAGACGATGCAGGCCGGCTCGCTCGGCGCGCTCCCCGACAGGGTCGAGGTACCGACTGCGGTCGCGGCGTTCCCGAAGGAGATCTACCGTCCCCCGCTCGCCTGGGCCCGCCACGGATTCAACATCCAGCGCTGGACCCGCTACGAGCGCGGCGGCCACTTCGCCGCGATGGAACAGCCGGGGGTCCTCGTCGACGACATCCGCGAGTTCTTCCGCCCGCTGCGCTGACGGCGGCGACCGGTCTCAGGCGAACTGGCCGCGGATCACCCCGAGGGCGAGTCCGGCCGCCAGCAGGCGGACGATCACCGAAACGCAGTGGCTGTCGTCGCGCCGCCCGGTCACGGCCGGCACCGCCAGCAGGATCGCAGCGAACGAGGCCCAGCAGCCGAGGTAGCGAATCGTCAGCGTCGAGCCCCTCTCCCAGTTGATCACCGCCCCGACCAGCGCCGCCACCGACGCGACTCCCCAGCCGGCGCGCCACGCCGCAGGGATGGGCGATTCGTCGCTCGGTGGTCGACGACCGCGCAACAGCCCGGCGAGCAGCGACACCGGCGGCGCGAGCGTGAACAGCACGACCCAGAAGACCGCCTGCCAGCGACCGAACTCGAACACCTGGCGGTGGACGGCGGTGAACACGAGGGTTGGGGCGGCGAGCCCGAACACGCTGTAGGTGAGGGCGCGCACGGAGTCCTCCGGCCGGGTCAGCGCCCAGCCGAAGGCGAGCGTCGAGCCGAGGTACATCCCACCGATCACCGCCGCCGCCCATCGGGGACGCAACGTCCAGGAGAAGTACCACTCGGTCGAGCCGGGGAGGGCGATCAAGGCGAGCCCGGCGAGCCCGGCGATGACGACGACGACGAGGAAGAACCCGCCGATCACCAGACCTGGTCCTCGGCGCAGCCTGATCGCGACTCCCATTCCAGCACTGTCCACGATCGGCGCCAGCACCGGCAACCGTGCGCACACGGAACTCGGCGACTCGGCCGCGTCCGGACGCGGCCGACGACGGGCCTGCGCTCCCGGGAGTGGCGGTCCGACCGTATCGTTGCGGCCGTGGTCACCTTTCTCGAGGCACTCGCAGAGCGCCCGTTGCTGTTCGACGGGGCGATCGGGTCGTTGCTCTACGACCACGGCGTGCTGCACACGACGAGCTACGACGAACTCAATCTCTCCCGCCCCGAGCTGCTCCGCGAGATCCATCGGCAGTACCGGGCGGCGGGGGCCGACATCCTCGAGACGAACACCTTCGGCGCCAACCGGATCGCGCTCGCTCGCCACGGCCACGGCGACCGGGTGGTCGAGATCAACCGCGCCGGTGTCGCCCTCGCCCGTGAGAGCGCCGAGGGGGCGTTCGTCGCCGGAGCGGTCGGCCCGACGCGGATCCCGTTCGCGGTGTCGACCACGGCGGAACGACTCGATGCCGCAGAGGCGCTCGCCGAACAGATCGGCGTGCTGGCCGCGGCCGGTGTCGACCTGCTCGTGTTCGAGACGTTCACGTCGATCCTCGAGCTCGAGGCGGCGATCGGGACTGCCCGGTCGATCGCCCCCGAGCTGCCGCTGGTCGCCCAGATGGTGTTCGACGCCGACACTCGCGCCGACGGGTTGCTGAGCCCCGCCGATGTCGCCCGCCGTCTGGTCGTCCGCAGGTGCCGATGTCGTCGGAGCGAACTGCGGGTTCGGGCCCGCCCGAGCTGTACGACGTGGCCCAGGGAATGGTCGACCAACAGCGTCCCGATCTCGATCCAGCCGAATGCCGGCCTGCCGAGCCATATCGACGGCCGGACGATCTACGTCGCCAATCCGGAACACTTCGGGGTCTTCGCCCGCCGGATGCTCAAGTCGGGGGTGCGACTGATCGGCGGGTGCTGCGGCACCACCCCGGAGCACATCCGGGCGATGAGCGGCGCGGTACGGATGATGCGCGGATCGAGTGCCACCGGTCAGCGCGGGTTCGAGCCCCGACGGGCTCGCCGACGATCGCTCGGCCCGGCCGGCGCTGGTGCCGTTCGCCGAGCGGAGCCGGCTCGGCGCCCGGATCGCTGCCGGGAGTTCGCCGTCTCGGTCGAGCTCGGTTCACCGACCGGTACCGACATGACCCGAGCGCTCGACCACGTCCGGACGGCGATGGCCGGTGGCGATCGACATCGTCAACGTCGCCGACGGCCCGCGCGCGTCGTCGCGCATGTCGAACATGGCGTTCTGCGCCCAGGCGGCGGCGCTCACCGGGGTCGAGCCGATCCTCCACGTCTGCTGTCGCGACCGGAACTACCTCGGCCTGATCGCCCATCTCCTCGGCGCGCACGCGCTCGGCATCCGCAACCTCGTCGTGATCACCGGCGATCCGCCGAAGATGGGCGACTACCCGTTCGCGACCCCGGTCTACGACGTCGACTCGATCGGCCTGCTGGAGATCGCCAGCGCACTCAACGCCGGCGTCGATCCGACCGGCAAGGAGCTTGCCGGGCGCGACGTCGTTCGTCCTCGCCACCGGCGCCGAGCCCGGCGCGGTCGATCGCGACCGCGAGCTGCGAACGCCTCGCAGCGAAGAAGGCGGCCGGCGCCGAGCTGGTGATGACCCAGCCGGTCTACGACCCCGAGACGCTGTCGTCGTTCCTCGACGACGCCGCGCCGATCGGCCTGCCGGTGATGGTCGGCCTGCTGCCGCTCGCGTCGGCGCGCAACGCCGAGTTCCTCCACAACGAGGTGCCCGGCATGCAGATCCCGGCGGTCTACCGCGAGCGGATGGCGAAAGCCGGGTCCGGGCCGGCGGGTCAGGCGGAAGGCATCGCAATCGCTCGCGAGGCGCTCGCCGCCGTCCATGATCGGGTCGCCGGCACCTACCTGATGCCGCCGTTCAACCGGGTCGAGGCTGCGCTGGCGATCCTCGACGAGGTCCGCGGCACCCGCTGGCAGCCGGCAACGAGCTGACCCCCGTCCTCGTCGAGTCGAGTCCCCTCGGCGCTCTTGGCACCGAACACGACGAAGAGTGTCGCTCCACGTGCCCAGAGCGCCCCTGGCTGCGCAACGGGGGCCCACCCGGGGGCGGGGCGGCGGGGCGGGCTAGCGGACGTTGCGAGGGTGGGTCGCAGCCTGGCGTTCGTTGCCGCGGGAGTAGTTGCCGGTCAGCCGGGCCATCGTCGCCTGGGCGTGATCGGGCTTGCCGTCGACCTCGCCGAGGAACGAGGTCGCCTTCGCCCCACGCAGCACGGTGGCGAGCTTGCCGTGATGGAAGATGACGACGTCGCCGTTCTTGCGTCGATCGAATCGGAAACCCTCGGCTCCAGCCATGGGCGGCAGTGTACGAACGGGCGGTGGCGGTCCCTCCGGGAGCGCGGCACCAGCTCCTAGGCTTGCCGGCAGCGGCCGACGAGGGAGCGACACCGATGGCAACTGCTGACGGGCGGGCGACGACCGATGGTTCCGAGCCGGTCACCTATCTGCTCGTCGACGGCGAGAACCTCGACGCCACGCTCGGTGTGAGCGTGCTCAACCACCGTCCGAATCCGGACGAACGGCCCCGCTGGGAGCGGGTGATCGAGTTCGCCAAGCGCACCTGGGGCCGGCCGGTCAAGGGCCTGTTCTTCATCAACGCCAGCTCGGGGACGATGCCGATGAGCTTCGTCCAGGCCCTGCTGGCGATGGGCTATCGGCCGATCGCACTCTCCGGGCCGACGAACGTGAAGGTCGTCGACGTCGGCATCCAGCGGACCCTCGAGGCGATCGCCGGACGCGACGGGCACGTCCTGCTCGGCAGTCACGACGGCGACTTCCTGCCCCAGATCCGCAATCTGCTCGGCACCGACCGGAAGGTCGGCTTGCTCGGCTTCTCCGAGTTCTTCAACGCCGCGTTCGTCCCGCTCGTCGCCGACGGATTGGAGATCTTCGACCTCGAAGCCGACGCTCGGGCCTTCAACCAGGTGCTGCCGCGGGTCCGGATCATCGAGATCGACGACTTCGACCCGACCAGCTTCCTTTGATCCGCCGGCCCGCAGGCGTGGCACGCTGTGGCGATGCTCGATCATGTCGGATTCCAGTGCGCTGACCTGCAGGTCAGTGCGACCTTCTACGACGCGGTGCTCGCCCCGCTCGGCGGCGTGCGGATGATCGACTACGGCGTCGCGATCGGCTACGGGATACCCCCCATCCGAACTTCTGGATCGGTGAGTTCAACTCCGGCGAGGGATTCCGCGAGTCCCACATCTGCTTCGCCGCCGCCGATCGCTCGACCGTGCGGGCGTTCTTCGACGCAGCTGTCGCCGCCGGGGCGGAGGTGCTCCACGAGCCGCGGCTGTGGCCCGAGTACCACCCGAACTACTACGGCGGGTTCGTCCGCGACCCCGACGGCAACAACGTCGAAGCGGCGTGCCACGCGCCGGAGGACTGAGCCCGGGTCAGCTCGCCCGGCTCAGGATTCGAGGGCGATCGTCGGGAAGCGATCGGTGTAGAAGCGGAACCGCTCGCGCAGCTCGGCGAGATCGATCCCGAACTGGTCGGGCTCGTAGATCACCCCGCCGTGGCGACCGCGCGGATGGTGTTCCATGTAGTCGGCCATCGCCGCCAGGGAATCGCCGGGCAACGGCTGACCGGCGTGTTCGTAGACGCGGGCGACGGTCGCCATGTCATCGGCCATGAACTCGTGGAAGTAGACGTCGAGCGATTGCTCCGGCGGGAGCAGCTCGCGGTCGCGCACGCATGCCCGGAGCATTCGCGACAAGCGGTCGGACCATCCGGCGCCGATCCGCTCCGGGTCGACCCGCTGCGCCGACATCCGTGAGCCGTAGGCGAGCATCGTCACCATCGACACGACCACGGCGACCGGGTCGCGGTGGGTGACGACGTAGGTCGCGTCGGGGAACACCGTCCGCAGCGGGCCGAACTGCTCGAGGTGCTGGGGCGACTTGAGCACCCATCGGGTCCCCCCGCGCAGATGGGTCAGCACCTGCAGCACCGTGCGGAGGTACGCGTAGTGCGGGGTCTGGTCGTGGGCGAGGTAGTAGTCGCGCACGCTCGGCGCCCACGCCATCGATTCGAACAGCATCGTCGACAGGTCGATCCCGAGCAGCTGGATCTCCTCGTGGACGTGGTCGGTGGTCATCTCGTGCATCCGCTGGAACAGCGGCATCGAGGCGTTGAGCATGCCGATCGCTTGGTCGGTACGGGCGATCCTCGGGTCCGGCTCGCCCGGCGCAGGTTGCTCGTCCGGCGCGAGCACCGGCTGGAGGCTCTCCCAGTACGGCAACGAGCGCAGCCCGGGATCGGCCGACATCAGGTTGTGCAGATGGGTCGTGCCGGTGCGTGGCAGCCCGCAGATCACGATCGGACGTTCGATCGGGATCTCGTGGATCTCAGGATGACGGCGGAGCAGGTCGTCGATCAGCAGCTTGTTGCGGACCATCCCGGTGAGCTGGTTGACGACCGAGAAGATCCCGAAGCGGGAGAGCTCGGACTCGTTCAGGAACGACGTGCAGAGCACATCCAGCCGCTCGCGGTAACCGTCGTCGAGCACGGCCTGGGTCGAGCCCGGTCTGGTTCGTCGCGGTGGCGATGATCACCGACGGGTCGAGCTGCGACGGATCGGCCATCGCCGCCACCGCGGAGCGGATCTCCTCGATCTCCGGAGCGAAGCGCGGTTGGCGCAGGTCCTCGATCCGGACGTCCGCCGGGCGGCTCATCCGCCGACCCCTGCGCTGCCCGACCCAGCGCCTCGTTCGTCGCCGGCGACCACTCGGTGCATCCCCACGACCGGGCATTCTGGCGCACCTGCGGGACCTTTCCGTTACGGATCGCGGCTGTCGGAGGAGGTCGTCGGCGGGCCGGCGGCGATCGGTTCGAGCGTGTTCGCGGAGGTGGTCTCGGCGGAGGTGGTGGTGGTCGTCAGCCAGTCGGAGAGGTCGATCTCGAGCGGCACGGCCTGGGTCCCGGGGGCGCCGCTGGCCTGGAAGGCTCGCTCGACGTAGCGGGCCAGATCGTCGGAGTCGGCGGGCGTGTTGCCGCTGACGAGCACCGCCCAGGTGTATCCGTTCGGCTGGTGGAGGACCATCGAGTGCGCGTTCTGGATCGTTCCGGTGTGGCCCCAGGTCCCGTTCGACCAGAGGCGCAGCCCGAGCCCGAACCAGTGGCCGGCGTTCCGTCCGACGTGCGGGCCCTTCGCTCGCATCTCGATCGCCAGCTCGTCGGGGATCGGATGCCAGCCGGGCCGGTTGGTGTCGAGCGAGTCGACGATCCTGACCAGATCGGCGGCGGTCGCGACCCACGCACCGGCCCCGCCGAGCACCTCCATGAAGTTGCGGTCGATCCCGCCGGGATGGTCGACCTCTCCCGGGCGGAAGTCGTCGTTGCCGGTGATCCGCATGTCCGTGATCCCGAGCGGGGTGAGCAACCGGTCGGTGACCGCCTGCTCGTAGCCTTCGCCGGTGACCAGCTCGATCAGCAGACCGAGCAGGCAGAAGTTCTCGTTCGAGTAGTTGACGACCCGTCCGGGCTCGCTGCTCAGCCGCCCGCGGAGCGCCTCGACCGTGACGTCCTCGCACGACACCGCGCCTTCGCGGAAGAACTCGTCGGTGAAATCGTCGATCCCCGAGGTGTGGTCGAGCAGTTGGCGGACGGTGACCCGCTCCATCCGTGGGTCACCGAGGTCCACACCGAACTGGGCGGCGAGTTGCGGCAGCGGCGTCTGATCGAGCGCAAGGTCGCCGTCGGCGACCAGTTCGAGGATCACCGTGGCAGTGATCACCTTCGAGTTGCTGGCGATCCGGAAGCGGTGGCGCGGCGTGACCGACTCTCCGGTGACCGTGTTGGCGACCCCGTAGGCCGACTCCCACAGTAGGTAGCCGTCCTTGGCCACCGCGATCTCGACCGCCAGCGCGCCCTGGTTGAGCAAACGGGGAGCGATCGCTGCGTCGAACGACGGACCGTCGAATCCGGGGACGAAGCCGAGCCCGGGAACGGTCAGCACCGGCTCGTCGTCGGGCACCGTGCGGTCGCTGATCACCTCCGGTTCGGTGGTCGTGGTCGTCGTCCGCGGCGGGGCGACCGTGCCGAAGCTGCCGACCGCCGTCTCCTGATCGGTGCCCGAGGCGGAGCTTGCCGCGGCCGCAGCGACGACACCGAGCACGCCGAGGAAGGCGAGTGCGGGGAGACGGCGGCGACGACGGCGCATGACTCAGCCATGGTCGCGCAGGCCCGGCCTTGGTGGGCGGACTTCCGACCGCAGCGGCGTCGGAAGCGGACTGCATCGCAGCCGGCCGGGCGCGTTACGGTCCGCTCCGTGCCTGACGTGCTGCTCGACATCGACGACGCCGGGATCGCCCGGCTGACCCTCAACCGCCCGGACGCGGCGAATGGGATCGACACCTCGCTCGCCCGGGCCCTGCTCGCTGCGGCCGAGGAGCTCGCCGAGCGAAGCGACGTGCGGGTGGTCGTGCTCACCGGCGCCGGCGCCCGGTTCTGCGGCGGGGGCGACGTCCGCAGCTTCGCCGGGGCCGACGACACCGCGGCACTGCTTCGCGAGATCACCGGCCCGTTGCACCGGGCGATCGAGCTCCTGACCGCGCTGCCGGCGCCGATCGTCGCCGCCGTACAGGGCAGCGCGGCCGGGGCGGGGATGGGCCTGGTCGCCGCCTCCGACCTCGTCGTCTCCGCCGCGTCGAGCAAGTTCGTGATGGCCTACACCGGGATCGGGCTGACCCCTGACGGATCGACCACCTGGTTCCTGCCGCGCCTGGTCGGCTACCGGCGGGCGGTCGAGCTCGCGCTCACCAACCGCGTCCTGTCCGCCGCCGAGGCACGCGAGATCGGTCTGATCACCGAGGTCGTCGACGACGACGCGCTCGAGCACCCGGGTCGAGCAGCTGGCCTCGACCCTCGCCGCCGGCCCGACCGCCGCCTACGGCGCGGTGAAGCGATTGTTCGCAGCCTCCCTGACCTCCGATCTGGTGACCCAGATGGCACTCGAGTCCGACGAGATCGCCCGTGCCGCCGGCAGCGCGGATGGTCGCGAAGGTGTCGCCGCATTCTCCGCCAAGCGCGTCTGCCGTCTTCGTCGGCTCCTGACCGCCACCGCCACCCCCGCCGCAACCACCGGAAGTTTGGAGGTTGTTGCAGCCGACGGCTGCAACAACCTCCACGGTTCGCGGACCTCGAGCGCTACCGACGATCGATCGCCCGGCCGACCGCAGCGGCGAAGGTCGGCTGATAGCCGGCGTAGGCGGCGCGCAGTCGGTCTCCCGGCCAGTCCCCCGGCTGCAGCACTCGCGGCAGCAGCGGGTCGGCCCGGAGATGGGCGAGGGTGGCGGCGCCGGCGATGAACGCTCCGACGATCGCCGGTTCGGGCGCGGCCCCGGCGCGCTCGAGTGCGGCGACGGCTGCCGCCAACCGACCGGCGAGCAGCTCGGCGCGTTCGGACCAGCGACCGAGATCGAACACATCGGCAGTGTCGGGCGGCACCTCCGGCGCGCCCCTCCACAGCGTGCCTCCGGCGCGCACGAACTCCCAGGCCGCACCCGGCGCCGCTGCGACCGGGAGGTTGTCCGGGCGGCCCCACACCCCGTCGCGCAGCTCGGCCAGGCGGAGCCTGAGGCACGCCGCCCGCCACGCCCCCCGAGCTGACGCGCTGCGGCGTCCACCCTCGGCGATCGCCAGTAACCACTGGCCGTCCCATCCGTCGAGCTCGGGTCGCAGCACCCAGTCCTGTCGGGCCTGGCGGCTACGGACCTGACCGGCGAGCTCGTACCAGCCGTCGTCGAGCCGCAGCTCGCCGCCCTCGACCATCCGCGACAGGGCGACCCGAGCGGCGTTCTCGCTGATCTCGAACCAGGCGCACCAGCGCACCAACCTGGCGCTGGTCTGGCGCGGCGGGTGCATCCCGAGCAGCAGACTGGCGATCAACGACCGCGCCGGCAGTGGCCGGCCGAGCACCGACCAATCGACGGTGGCGGACGTCATCGGGGCGCCGCCAGTGGACACGGCGAAACGTTCAGTCGACGATCGACTGATACACCAGCTGGCGCAGCTGGCTGCGAATCGGATGTGTCGACGACGGCAGCAGCTGGGTCATGAACACCACTGCGAGCCCTTCTTCCGGGTCGACGAAGAACGCGGTCGAGGCCGCCCCACCCCAGGTGAACTCACCTGGGGAAGTCAGCACTTCGGAGCGGACCGGGTCGAGCGCGACGCCGAAGCCGAGCCCGAAACCGACTCCGGCATAGGTCACCTCACCGAACTGGCCGGAGCCGAAGCTGGCCAGATCGGCGCCGCCGGGGAGATGGTTGCGGGTCATGAATGCCAGCGTCCGCGGACCGAGGATGCGGACGTCGCCGAACGCACCGCCGCCGCGGAGCATCTCGGCGAACCGGTGGTAGTCGGCGAGCGTGCTGATCAGACCGCCACCACCGGAGAACAAGCTCGGTCGGTGTCGCGCGATCTTGCCGATCGGGTCCCAGCGCAGCGCGGTCCGGTCGATCGGGTTGGGGATGTACAGCGCGGCGAGGCGCTCGGCGTCGGCCTCGTCGACCGACCAGCGGGTGTCGTCCATCCCCAACGGGTCGAGCACCAACTCGGCCAGCGCCCGATCGAGGGGCATCCCGGTGAGCACCTCGATCAACCGCCCGACGACGTCGGTGGCGACCGAGTACGCCCACCGCATCCCGGGCTGGAACAACAGCGGCAGTGCTGCCCACTGCTCGCAGGCCGACGCCAGATCGACGTCCTTCGGTGACCCCAACTCGAACCCGGCTTGGCGATAGAGCTCGTCGACCGGGTGGGTTCGCATGAATCCGTAGGTCAGTCCGGCGGTGTGACTGAGCAGGTGCCAGATCCGCATCGGCTCGAGCACCGCGACGGTCTGCGGGCTCTGCGCGGTCCCGCCCCTCCACACCCGGGTCTCGGCGAACTCGGGCAGGTAGCGGGCGACCGGATCATTGAGCTCGAACAGCCCGCGCTCGAACAGCGCCATCGCCGCCACCGAGGTGATCGGCTTGGTCATCGAGAAGATCCGCCAGAGGGTGTCGTCGTCGACCGGGCGACCGGCCTCCCGATCTGCCTGTCCATGGTGGCAGGCGTAGGCGATCCGCCCGTGCCGTGCGACCAGCGCCGACCAACCGGCCAGCCGGCCGTCGTCGACGTAGCGGGCGAAGTGCCGGTCGATCCGCTCCAGCCGGCCCGCATCCAGCCCGACCTCCGCCGGTTCGACCTCGATCGTCACGTCCCTCATCGGGTGCGGATCGTACGACGTCGTCGGCGTTCCCGTCGGGAGCGGGCGACCGGAGCCGATCGGCGGCCGGAGCGGGGGCTACGCTCCCGCGCATGGCACGACGCGATCAGTACCTCGAACACCTGGCCAGCGTCCCGCTGTTCGCCGACTGCACCAAGAAGGAGCTGCGCGAACTCGCCGGATTGGTCACGCCGGTGACGATCCATCCCGGAACGGTGTTCATCCGCGAGGACGAGCTCGCCCGCGAGCTGATGATCATCGAGTCGGGAACAGCGACGGTGCGACGCAAGGGCCGCAAGGTGGCCGAGCTCGGCCCGGGCTCGATCGTCGGCGAACTGGCGGTCGTGCTCGAGCGCAAGCGCAACGCCTCGGTCACCGCCGATACCGAGATGACCCTGCTGGTGATCGACTCGCGGGCGTTCGCCACGCTGCTCGACGACATCCCCGGATTTGCCCGCAGGCTGCTGCACACCGTCGCCACCCGCCTGTCCGAATCGGTCTGACCGCCGGCTCAGTCGTGCGCCGGGGCGGCGCAGGGGTGGCACTCGAGTTGGAACGTGGTGTGGCCGATCCCGAACCGCTCGGCGACGAGCGTCTCGATCCGCTGGAGTTCGTCCTGGGCGTCGTGGACGCTTCGTTCCCCGGCGATCTCGACGTGTGCCGACAGCGCGGTGACGCCGGCGGCGACGGTCCACAGGTGGACGTGATGGACGTCGAGAACACCGCTCTGGGCACGGATCGCCTCGATGATCTCGGTGACGTCGAGGTGGCCCGGAGCGTGATCGAGGAGCACGCCTGAGCTCTGCCTGAGCAATGCCACGGTCGAGCGGATCAGCAGCACCGAGAGCGCGATCGAGACGATCGGATCGAGCCGGTTCCACCCGGTCAGGGCGACGACCCCGCCGACGACGATCAATGCGACCGAGCCGGCGAGGTCGGCGATCAGGTGCAGGCGGGCGGCGCGGAAGGCGAGCTGCTCTCGACCGGAACCGACGACGAGCAGGCTCCCGCCGTTGACGACCACACCGATCACGCCGACGACGAGCACCCCGATCCCGGCGACCTCCTCCGGCTCGAGCAACCGCCGGGCCGACTCGAACAGCACCCACCCGAGCGAGGCGAGCAGGATCACCGCCGAGAACTGGGCGCCGAACGCATCCGCCCTCCCCCACCCCCAGGTCCGGCGATGGTCTGCCGGGCGGCGGGCCAGTCGCAGGGCCGCCCAGCCGATCGCCAGGCCGAACGCGTCGACCAGTTGATGGCCGGCGTCGGCGAGGACGGCGACGGAGGCGAAGGCGATCCCGGCGACGATCTGGGCGACGCCGAGCGCAGCGTTGAGCACGACCGCGACCGACAGCCCGTGCCTGCCCCCGAAGCCGTGGGAGTGCCCGTGGTCGCCATCACCGTGGCGGTGATCGTGGTCGTGCGCATGCTCGTGCACGCCACCATTCTGCCCGTCGAATCCTCGACCTCGGACCCTGCCCGGTCTTCGCCCGCGTCCCCGGGTGCTCTTGGCACCGAAAGCGACAAGACCTGTCGCCAACCGTGCCCAGAGCGCGTCGAGGACCGGCCAGGTGGCTGGGTAGCCGGGTGGGGCCGGTTCGGCAGCCCGGTTTGCCGGTCCCCAAGGTGCTCTTGGCACCGAAAGCGACGAGACCTGTCGCCAACCGTGCCCAGAGCGCGTGGAGGACCGGCCCCGGTGGCGGCGGCGGTGGCGAGGTCGGGGTGGGTGCCGAACTGCGGTAGGACGGGTACCTTCACAGATCACGCAGCGACCCGCGGCCGAGCGCCGGCGAGCCGCCGACTTCGCCAGGAGGCACCCCGATGACCGTCATCCGGATCAACGCGATCACCGTCCCCGAAGGCGGCGGGCCCGAGCTCGAGCGTCGTTTCGCCGCCCGCAGCGCCGAGGTCGACAACCGGCCCGGCTTCGAGGGCTTCGAGCTGCTCCGCCCGAGCGACGGGACGAACCGCTACTTCGTCGTCACCCGCTGGGCCGATCAGGCCTCGTTCGATGCGTGGGTCTCGTCGCAGGCGTTCGCCAACGAGCACGCCAAGGCTGCGAGCTCCGACGGCCGGCCGGTGTCGAGTCACGCCGAGCTGCTCAGCTTCGAGGTCGTCGACTTCAGCGCGGTCTGAACGGACGCAGGCCACCGGGCCGATCGGTTCGAACCCGATCGGTCGAGGTCGTCGCCTCCGTAGCATCCTCCGCCATGTCGCGGATGCGGTGGTCATCGTTGCTCGGTGCCGTGCTGGTCCTGCTGGCGGCCTGCACCACCACCGACCCGGGTGTCGTGCGCGGCGCAGCGACCGCTCTCGACGGACCGATCCCGACCTCGACCGACGGAACGATCGAAGGGTTCGACCCCGACCAGGTCGTCCCCGACGATCCCGACGTGCGCAGCGCGACGCTCGACAACGGGCTGACCTACTACGTGCGCGAGAACCACAGCCCGGGCGGCTTCGCCGAGCTGCGACTGGCGATCGACGCCGGCTCCGTGCTCGAGGGTGCCGACCAGAGCGCGGTCGCCCACTTCCTCGAGCACATGCTGTTCAACGGAACCGAGGAGTACCCGGGGAACGAGCTGATCAAGGTGCTGGAGAGCTTCGGGGCCGCATTCGGCGCCGACATCAACGCCTACACCAGCTACGACGAGACCGTGTACTCGCTGAGCGTGCCGACCGCCGACGGCGAGGTGCTCGACACCGCGATCGACATCCTCCAGCAGTGGCTGTCGGCGGCGACCCTGACCGAGGACGACGTGATCGCCGAACGGGGGGTGGTCCTCGACGAATGGCGCCAATCGGTGCAGTCCTCCAGCGGTCGCCTGTTCGAGGCGATCGCCGAGCTGTTCCTCGCCGGCAGCGCCTACGAAGGACGCGACCCGATCGGCGAGGACGCGGCGATCGAGACGATGTCCGCTGAGCTGCTCCGCCGGTTCTACGACCAGTGGTATCGCCCGGACAACGCTGCGCTGGTGATCGTCGGCGACATCGACGTCGACGACGTCGAGCGAACCATCGTCGAGCGGTTCGGCGGGCTCGCCGACCGCAGCGACGGCGCCCTCCGGCCGCCGGTGACCTTCTCCCCCTTCGGCGAACCGGCGGCACGGGTGGTGGCCGACCCCGACGTCGTCAGCGGCTTCGTCGAGCTGACCCTGCCGGCGCCGAGGGTGGGGCGCGACACGCCGGCGGCGATGCAGGAGGACTTGTTCCTCTCGCTGGCGATGCAGATGATCGCCACCCGCCTCGACGACGACGCCACCCGCGGCGAGGCCGACCACGACGCCGCCTCCGTCGACTCCAACTCCCACGTGCGTGCGCTCGACGCACCGAGCGTGCTGGTCGAGGGCGACGCAGCCGCGCTCCCGGGCGCGCTCGACGCGGTGCTGGTCGAGTTCGAACGGGTCGAGCGATACGGATTCGACCCGGTCGAACTGGCCCGCGCCGTCGACGCCCGGCAGGCCGAGGTCGACGCCGACCACGACGCGGCGCCGACCACGCAGGACGTCGAGTACGCCGACCGCTACGTCCAGGCGTTCCTCGCCGACGAGCCGTACCCCGCAGCCGACCTGACCTACGAGCTGGCCCAAGCGCTGCTCGACTCGGCGTCGACCGAGCTCGTCGCCGAGGCGCTCGCCCGCCGCCGGTCCGTCGCCGCTCCGCATCTGCTGATCTCCGCTCCTGGAGGAGCTGCGCTGCCGACGGCTACCGAGGTGCTGGCGATGATCGACGAGATCGACGACAGGGAGATCGAGCCGCGTCCCGCCGCAGAAGCGGTCGACGGCGAGCTGATGACCGCTCCGTCGCCGATCGAGGAGATCGCCGAGGACCAGCTGACCAGCGAGCCCGGGTTGTTCCTCGAACCGACCCGGCTGACCTTCGCCAACGGGGTGCAGGTCGTGCTCAACCCGACCCCGATCGCGGGCGGCACCACCTTCCTCGGTGCCTACAGCCAAGGCGGCACCTCGCTCGTCGCCGACGCCGACGTTCCGGATGCCTACGTCGCCCCGCTGGTGGCGACGACCAGCGGGCTGGGCGGGCTCGACCCGGTGGAGGCGGCGCAGGTGCTCGGACGAACCAGCGTCCAGCTCCAGCCGTATCTCGACACCACCTCCGAGAACTGGTTCGGCTCCGCGTCGACGACCGACCTGGAGACGATGTTGCAGGTGCTCCACCTGACGATGACCGAGCCACGATTCGACCAGAACGCGCTCGACACCGTCCTCGGGCGGCTCCGCCCGTACGCCGAGAACCCCGACACCGACCCCGACGTCGCCGGCCAGATCGCCTTCGCCGATGCCCGCTACGGCGCGGAGGCCGGCCGCTTCCGCCCGGTGCCGACGTCCGCCGAGCTCGACACGGTCGACCTCGACGGCATCGAGCGGGTCTGGCGCGACCGCTACGGCGACGCCGGCGACTGGGTGTTCGTCCTCGCCGGCGACTTCGACGTCGACGAGGCGAGCGAGCTCGCCCGGACGTACCTCGGCACCCTCGCCGGAACCGGGCGGGTCGAGCAGTGGGTCGACGCCCAGCCGGACGCCCCGGCCGGAGTGGTCGCTCGCGACGTGCTCGCCGGCACCGGCGAACGGGCCTCGCTGACCGTCGGCTGGTCCCAGCCGGCGACATCGACCGACCAACTGGCCGAACTCACCGCCGAGGTGCTGACGGCGGTGCTCGATTCTCGGTTGGTCGACCACATCCGTGAAGAACTCGGGGCGACCTACTCACCGAGGTCCTACGTCTCGGTGCTCACCGACCCCGACCCGCTGGTCGAGAGCTTCGTCACGATCACCGGAGCACCGGACGGGATGAGCGAGATCTCGACGATCCTCCAACAAGACCTGGCCGCCTTGCGAGACGACGGACCGACCGACGACGAGCTCGCCGCTGCGCTGGAGGAGCTCGGCAACAACCTCGATCTGATCTCCAACGAGCAGCTGATCGACGTCTTGTTGGAGGAGCTCACGGGCGGCGGAGGGATCGACGACCTGTTGTCGTTGGGCGCGGATGCCGCCCGGATCGATGCCTCGGCGGTGACCGACCTCGCCCGCCGAGCGTTGCCCGCCGATCACTACATCCAGATCACGGTGCTGCCCGCTTGATCCGCGCCCGTGGGGCGAGGTAGCTCGCCCCGATCGCCATCGACACCGCAGCGACGAGCGGGATCAACATCGCGGTCCGCACGCCGCCGGCGTTGACCGTCGCCCCGATCGCCAGCGGACCGACGAGGAACCCCAGGCGGGTGACCGAGATCACCGCCCCCATCCCGTCCTCGGCGGCGACGCCGGGCAGTTTGGCGGAGGCGACGAACAGCGCCGGGAAGGCGGTCGAGACGCCGAGCCCGGCGGCGGCCCAACCGGCGATCACCGCCCATGGCCGGTCGACGGCGAGGGCGACCACCATCCCGACGACGTAGACGATCGCACCGCTGCGAAGGACGTTCATCGCCCCCCGGCGCTCGACCGCGTGATCGCCGAGCAACCGGCCGAGCAGCATCGCAGCGGCGAATGCGACGCCGGTCAACCCGGCTGCGCCTTCGCTCGTCCCCAGCCGGTCGCGGAGATAGATGCTGCCCCACTCGACCGGCGCAGCCTCGGCCAGGGCGACGGCGACCCCGACTGCGCAGAGCAGCACGACCAACCCGGTCCAGCGCCGCTCGCCGTGCGCCGCAGCGTCGACCACGGCGAGCGGTGCATATGGTTCGCGCCAGGCGCCGAGCACGGTCAGGTTGAGGACCAGCAGGCCGATCCCGGCGATCGTGGTGTGCACACCGAAGCTGAGCCCGCTCGCCGCCAGGCCCGAGCCGAACGCCGCCCCACAGAGAGCGCCGAGACTCCAGATCCCGTGCAACCGGTTCATGATCGAGCGTCCGAGCCCGACATCGAGCCGCACCCCTTCGGCGTTCATCGAGACGTCGTGGAGCCCATCGGCGATCCCGCCGACGAGTTGCACCGCGCAGAACCCGGCCAGCCCGTGCGGCACACCGCGCAGCAGCATCGCACCGGCGAGGAGGAATCCGCTGCCGAGCATCGCCCGTGACGGCGGACGGCCACGTAGCAGGCGCGGAGCGATCCGAGAACCGGCGACGCCTCCGACCGCCATCAGGGCGAAAACCAGCCCGAGCGCGCCGGCACTGCTTCCCAGCCGCTCGGCGAGACGTGGCGTCCGCACGATCCAGATCGACGAGGCGACACCGTTGAGCCAGAAGGCGACGGCCGTGCGGAACAGCGCAGCGGAGGGGCGTGGGGTCGTCGGCACGGCCGGGCAGGCTAGGTCGGACGTGTACCGGCCCGCGTCGCCGCAGCCGTACGCTGCGGACCGGTGAACGTCCTGCTCGTCACGCTCGACCAGTTCCGCGGCGACTCGTTGTCGTGTGCCGGCCATCCGCTGGTGCAAACCCCGAATCTCGACCGGCTCGCCGCGGCCGGCACCCGCTTGACCCGCCATCACAGCCAGGCTGCGCCGTGTTCACCGGGTCGGGCGAGCCTCTACACCGGGATGTACCAGCTGAACCATCGGGTGGTCGCCAACGGCACACCGCTCGACGACAGGTTCGACAACGTCGCCCGGGTCGCCCGCCGGGCGGGTTACGTCCCGACGATGTTCGGCTACACCGACCAGGGCATCGATCCGCGCTGCGCCGAAGGACCGCAGGACCCGCGGTTGCGGACCTACGAGGGGATCCTCCCCGGGTTCGAGGTCGAACTCGATCTGACCGGGGCGATGACCCCGTGGCGGAGCTGGCTCGAGCAGCACGGCTACGACCCGGGCGACGACATGATCGCGGCGTTGGTCGCCGAACCCGGCCGACCGGCGGAGTTCGGTTGTTCGAGCTTCCTCACCGACCGGTTGCTGAACTGGATCGACCGTCGCCAGGGTCCGTGGTTCGCCCACGCCAGCTACCTCCGACCGCACCCGCCGTACCACGCGGCAGGTCACTGGGCGACGGCGTACGACCCCGCCGACGTGCCGATGCCGATCCCGGTCGTCCCACCGGAGGAGCGCCACCCGCTGCACGCCCTCGCGCTCGAGCTCGGCGAGGCCCGGGCCCCGACGAGCGAGGCCCAGGTCCGCCGGATGCGGGCCCAGTACTACGGGATGATCGGGGATGTCGACCAGCAGATCGGGCGGCTGATCGACCACCTCCAGATGATCGGCCAGTGGGACGAGACGCTGGTGATCGTCACCGCCGACCACGCCGACCTGCTCGGCGACCACGGCCTGGCCCAGAAGCTGCTGTGGTGGGAGTCGAGCTACCACATCGTCGGGATCATCCGCGACCCCGCCGAGCCGGCCGGCCACGGCCGGGTCGTCACCGAACAGACCGAGAACGTCGACCTGCTCCCGACGATCTGCGCCGCGATCGGGGTCGAGATCCCGGCGCAGTGCGACGGTGTGCCGCTCACACCGGTGCTGCGCGGCGAAGCACCACGGTGGTGGCGACGGGCGGCCCACTGGGAGTACGACTGGCGCGAGATGCTGCTGCGCAGCGGGCTCAGGGCTCGACCCGGCGACCGCCGCGTCGCTCGCGCCCAGCTCGCCGTCACCCGTACCGACGATGCCGCCTACGTCCAGTTCGGCGACGGCGGCTGGCTGGCCTACGACCTCGCCGCCGACCCCGGCTGGGGAACAGCGCTGACCGATCCATCGGCCGTGCTCGCCCTCGCCCAGCAGCAGCTCGTCTGGCGTGCAGAACACACCGACCAGACGTTGGCCAACATCGTCTTGGACAGCGAACCGATCGGCCTGTGATCAGGTGGTGTCCGACGCGGCCTCCCCGTCGTCGTCGGACCCACCCGCAGGCAGGCTAGGAACGGCGTGTTTCGCTGCGGTGTCGCCCGATCGACGGTTGGATGGCGGACCGGTCAGCTGCGGTGCGCGGCACGAGCCTGTTGCTCGCGTCGGGCACGCTGTTCGGCCTGCTTGCGCGCCTTGTCCTGCTTGCGCCGTTCCCGCAACGCGTCGCGCTCGGGATCGGCCGAGGTCGCGGCGCGCACCGGCGTCGCCAACGGCGCCGCGGCGGGAAGGGCGAGCACCTCGTGGTGCTTCAGCAGCCGGATGCACAGCGGCGAGGCGGTCGCCTCCCCGGCGACCGCGGAGGCGAGCATCAGCCGGACCGTGCTCAACCCGTGGCGCTCGATCAGGCCGTCGGTGACCGCCAGCAATTGCGACTCGGTCGGATTGTCGGCAGCGTCGCCGAGAACGGTGATGCAGTCGGCGAGACAGCCGTCGGCGAGCACCGCAGCGACCCGTTCGAGCGTGCCGTTCATCCTCCCGCGATGGCTCGCCTCGCGCGTCAGCCCGGCCACCGGATTCCGTTGGATGCCGCCGTCGCCCTCTGCGTCGAGTTCCTCGGCTTGGAGCTCCGACGCATCGTCGTGCGCGGCGGAGGTCTCCACGGAGGGCTCCCCGATCAGCTCGGCGTACGCCGCGCGCGCAACTCGGGACCGAGCGCGTCGACCAGCCGCTCGATCTCGTCGTCGGTGACGTTGGCGAGTGCACGATCGAGCAGCGCGAGCGCGGCGAGGCGGGACTTGACCTGATTCACGGACGAGCAAGCTACCCCGCGGAGGCCTCCACCGGCGGGGGCGGGATCTGCGCGCTCGGTGCCGGCGAACGTCTGGCATCCTGGTTCGCGATGAGCACCACCGCCGATGACCTGCGCACCTCCGATCTGCACGCCAGCGATGTCGCCTGGGATCTCGAGCCGCTGCTCGGTGCGGACGGCTCGGTCGAAGCGCTGCTCGAGCGCGCCGAGGAGCTCGCCGCCGAGGCCGGTGCCCTGCGCGGCCAGATCGCCGAGCTGGACCCCGCCCGGCTGGCCGCGTTGATGGCCAAACTCGCCGAGCTGCAGGCAGCACTCAGCCGGGCCGGGCACTACACCTCGCTGCGCTTCTCGGAGAACACCGCTGATCCGCAGCGGGGCGCGGCGATGCAGGCGGTCAACGAACGCTCGACGGTGATCGCCACCTCGTTGCTGTTCGTCGAGTTGGAGTGGGCCCAGGTCCCCGACGAACGCGCCGCCGAGCTGCTCGTCGACGAACGGCTGGCGTCTTGTCGCCATCACCTCGAGACGATCCGCCGCTATCGACCGCATCAGCTGAGCGAGCCGGAGGAGACCGTGCTGTCGGAGACCTCGGTCGCCGGCGCCGGCGCATGGGTCCGTCTGTTCGAGGAGCAGAGCTCGGCGATCACCGTCGACCTCCCCGACGACCTCGGCGGGACGGTCCCGCTGATGCAGGCGCTCGCCTACCTCCAGCACCCGCAGCCGGAGGTACGGGCGACGACCGCAGCAGCGGTGACCGAAGGCCTCGCCCCCGGCCTGCGGACGCGCGGGTTCATCTACAACACGTTGATGCTCGACAAGAGCATCGACGACCGGCTGCGCAGCTACCCCACGTGGATCTCGGCGCGCAACCTCGCCAACGAGGCCTCCGACGAATCGGTCCAGGCGCTCGTCGACGCCGTCGTCGCCCGCTACGACATCCCGCAGCGCTGGTACCGATTGAAGGCGCAGGTGCTCGGCGTCGACAAGATCGCCGACTACGACCGGATGGCCTCGGTCGCGAGCGAGCGACACCGAGATCGGTTGGGCGGAGGCCACCGGGATCGTGCGCGACGCCTATGGCTCGTTCTCCGACGAACTCGCCGGGATCGTCGGACGGTTCATCGACGAACGCTGGATCGACGCACCGGTCCGCCCGGGCAAGCGTGGTGGTGCGTTCTGCGCTTACACGGTCCCCGACCTCCACCCGTACGTGTTGCTGAACTGGACCGGGCGCCACCGCGACGTGCTCACCCTCGCCCACGAGCTCGGCCATGGCGTGCACGGTTACCTCGCTCGCGGCCAGGGGATCTTCCATCAGACGACCCCGTTGACGCTCGCCGAGACCGCGTCGGTGTTCGGCGAGACGGTGACCAACAACCGCCTGCTGTCGATGCTCGACGATCCGGGCGAGCGCTTCGCGTTGTTGGCCAACACGCTCGAGGACTCGATCGCCACCGTCTTCCGGCAGGTCGCGATGAACCGCTTCGAACACGCCTGCCACACCACCAGGCGCGACCGAGGGCGAGTTGTCCGTCGACCGATTCGGCGAGCTGTGGGCCGAGACCCAGACGGCGATGCTCGGCGACTCGGTCGAGGTCACCGAGGGCTACCGCAGCTGGTGGAGCTACATCCCGCACTTCATCGGCAGCGCCCGGCTACGTCTACGCCTACGCCTACGGCCAGCTGCTCGCCCTCTCGGTCTACGCCCGCTACCGGGCCGAGGGCGACGGATTCGTCCCCGCCTACCTCGATCTGCTGCGCGCCGGCGGATCGCGCTCGCCGGAGGAGCTCGCCGCGATCGTCGGCTGTGACCTCGGCGACCCCGGCTTCTGGGACGCAGGCCTGGCGATCGTCGAGCGCCAGCTGGACGCCGCCGAGGAGGCGGCGCGCCTCGCCGGACGGCTCTGAGACCAGCGCCACGTCTGCCTTCTCACCCGAACGGGTAGGCCGACAGCGCACCGTACGCACTCGGAAGGACCGCGTCCATGGATGTTTACCGGCAAGCAGAGCTTCGCTACGACTACGCCGCGCTGGAGCCGCACGTGTCGGCGAAGCTGCTCGAGCTGCACTACGCCAAGCACCACGCCGCCTACGTCAAGGGCGCCAACGAGGCGCTGGACAAGCTGGCCGCAGCGCGCGACGCGGATGACTTCTCCAACATCGGCATGCTCGAGAAGAACCTCGCCTTCAACCTCAGCGGGCACGTGCTGCACTCGATCTTCTGGGAGTGCATGAGCCCCGACGGGGGCGGTGAGCCGGCCGGTGATCTGGCCGAGCTGATCGGGTCGACGTTCGGGTCGATGGAGCGTCTGCGCGGCCAGCTCGACGCGGCGGTCAGCACGCTCCAGGGATCGGGGTGGGCCGCACTCGCCTGGGAGCCGCTGGCAGGGCGTCTCGTCGTCCAGCAGATCTATGACCACCAGAGCAACGTCGGGCAGGGCTCGGATCCGCTGCTGGTGATCGACGGCTGGGAGCACGCGTATTACCTCGACTACCTCAACGACAAGTCGAAGTGGCTGAAGGCGTTCTGGCAGCTGGTCGATTGGCAGGCGATCACCCGGCGCTACGAAGCGGTGTCGAAGATCGACTGGCACCGCGCCGACGCCGTCCAGCGCTGAGCCCGGGCGTCTCCCCCAGGCATCGGTAGGGTGATCCGCACAGCGACGGCCCACGCCTCCGCAGCTGCGGGCGCCGCTGATCATCTCTGGGAGCTTGCATGACCGACCAACCCGCCGTCACCGACCGACCCGTCCCCACCGGCGACGAGCAGTACTTGATCGGGGTCAGCTTTCCCGACAGGTTCCGCGCCCAGGAGTTCTTCACCGCCTCACTGCGGCTCGCCTCACAGCAACGGCTGGTGCTCAAGGACGCGGTGTTCGTCACCCGCAAGGAGGACAAGACGGTGGTCGAGGAGACCGCCGACGTCACTCCCGGCAGGGCGGCTCTCGGCGGAGCGATGTGGAGCGGGTTGATCGGGCTGATCGTCGGGGGCCCGGTCGGCTGGATCGCCGGACTGGGCATCGGCGCCGCCTCCGGCGCGGTGGCGGCGAAGGTGATCGACCACGGGATCCCCGACGAGTGGGTCGAGTGGTTCCGGTTGGCGGTCACCGGCGAAAAGACCGTCCTCGCCCTGCTCGTCGAGCAGGTCGACGTCGGTGCGATCACGACCGAGCTCGAGCGCTTCGCCGGCGCCGAGTTGGTCTACACCAACCTCCCCGGAGCGCTCGTCGCCGGATGGCGGCGTCAAGCCGGCCTCCCCGACTCCAGTTTCGACTGAGCCACAGCGCGCCCGCCACCGACGACTCGCCTCCGCCAGGCCGTGCCCGAGGGTGACACCATCCGCCGGTTGGCGGATCGGATCCAGGCCCGCTTCGCCGGCCAGCGCTGCGAGCGGTGCGTCACACGCGATCCGCGCCTGGTCGGCGTCGATCTCGCCGGCGCGACGCTGGTCGCCGCCGACGCACGCGGCAAGCATCTCTTGCTCCGCTTCGACGACGGGCGGACAGTGCATTCGCATCTGCGGATGGACGGTTCGTGGGACGTCGGGCGAGCGTCGTCGGTGGCCGAGTGGCGGCGTCGGATCGAGTTGTGGTTCGCCGACGGCCGGCTGACCGGGATCGACCTGCCGGTGCTCGGGGTGCTCCCGACCTCGCAGGAGGACCGGATCGTCGGCCGCCTCGGGCCCGATCTGTGCGCCCCGCAACCGCCGGATCTCGGCGAGATCGTCGACCGTTTCGGCGAGCAGCCCGATGCCCTCCTCGCCGCGGCGATGCTCGATCAGCAGATCGTGGCCGGGTTCGGCAACGTCTACGCGGTCGAGGTCCCGTTCATCGTCGGAGTGTCGCCGTCGCAGCCGGTCGGGACCATCGACGGACTCGACCATCTCGTCGCTGTCGGTGCAGCACTGATCCGCACGATCACCCGTCTCGGAGGACCACGCAACACCACCGGACGGTCGCTACGCGCCCCGAATCACTGGGTCTACGGCAGGCGAGGGCGCCCCTGCCCGCTGTGCGGGACAGCGGATCGACGGCTTCGAGGAACGCGAGTCTCCGTGGCGGCGGGTGGCCAACTGGTGCCCGTCGTGTCAACCGCTGCAAGATCGCCGTGCGGTCGACCTCGTCCGGGTGCGGAGGTTGCTCGCCCTCCATCCGGCGCGGCGCGACCCGGCATTCGCTGCGTTGTCGGGTGGGATCGCAACCGAGCCGACCTGATCGGCCAGGCTGGACCGATGCGCTTCGTGATCCACGCCGAGGACAAGCCCGACAGCCTCGACCTGCGGGTCGCCACCCGCGAGCAGCACCTCGCCTACGTCGCGGGGTTCGAGCTGCTCGTCACCGGGCCGTTGCTCGACGCCGAGGGCAACATGTGCGGTTCGCTGCTGATACTCGAGGCGGACGATCTCGCTGCCGCCGAAGCGTTCGCCGCCGGCGACCCGTATCGCCGCGCCGGGCTGTTCGCCCGGGTCAGCGTGCACGCCTGGCGCACCGGCACCTGGCCGGTCTGACCACGGGGGACGACGCGACTCAGCCGAGGAGGGGGACGACCTCGGTGATGAACCGCTCCATCTGCTCGTCGGCCTTCTTGTACGGATCGCCGAGCAGATGGGGGAAGATCGTCAGGTGCTCGACCCCGAGCAGGTCGCGGTAGAACTGGACCTCGGACGCGACGTGCTCCGGCGTGCCGACGAGCATCGTCTTGTTCTCGATCGATTCCTCCAGCGTCGGGATCAGCCCCGGCCGGGCGGGCTTGCCGTCGGCGACCCATGTAGCCGCGGCTCCAGCCGTACGGCCCGAGGAACTTCCAGAACTCGTCGTGGCCGTCGCGGGCGCCGGCCATCGCCGCTTCGTGGGTGTCTTCGATCCGGACTGCGACGACGAGCATCCGCTTGTCCGCCGGGGCCAACTCGACCCCGTGCGCAGCGGTGTAGTTGCGTCCGTAGGTGTCCCAGAAGCGCTTGATGAACGAGTAGTGCTGGTTCCAGAACACCGCACCGTGCCCGACGACCGGCACGTAGTCGAGCGTCGGCGGGCTGGTCACCGCTTGCCAGATCTCGTACGGATAGAGCGGGCGGGGCACGAGCGTCAGTTGCTGGACCGTCGTGCCTCGGTCGGGGATGCCGGCGACCGGGAGCTGGAAGTGTTTGCCGCTGAACGAGAACCGTTCCTCGTGCAGGCTCCGACGGACGATCTCCATCGATTCCTCGAACACCTCGCGGTTGTGTTCGTCGGCGGCAGCCTGGTCGGGGTTGTCGTGCGAGCCGATCGAGACGCCCTTGTCGTTGAGGTGGAGCACCTCGCGCGGCACGGTGCCCCGCCCGACACCGAGCACCGCTCGTCCGCCGGAGAGGTTGAGCAGGGTCGAGAAGTCCTCGGCGAGCCGCAACGGGTTCCACTGCGGTACGACGTTGAACATCGTCCCGAGGGTGATCCGCCGAGTGCGGGCGGCGATCCAGGTCGACAGCTGCAGGCCGTTGGGGATCACCTCGTATCCCTCGTGCTGGAAGTGATGCTCGGTGGTCCAGAACGAGTCGTAGCCGAGGCGATCGGCGACCACCGCCGAGTCGATGTAGGACATCGTCGCCGCCCACATCTGCTCGTTCGTGAACCGTCGGTCCATCGGCGCCGGCGGACCGGCGCCGGCGTCGGTCATCTCGACCCCACCGAAGAAGAACGCTCCCAACTGCATCTCGCGAGGATGGCAGAGTTCGGGCCCCGGCGCGCAAGGTCCAGATGTCACAACCACTGTCCTCAGCCGTCGGCAGGGTGATCGCGCAGATCCTCTTTCCACGTTCGGAACCGGGTGTGCTGCGCGCCGCTCGGACCGAGACCGTCGCCGGTGCCGTCGGCGAACAGGCGGAACTCCCAGCCGCGCTCGAGGTCGGTCGGGTCGACGGCCCGGTATCGGGCGTCGGCATGGTTCGGTGGGCCGGCGCGCCACAGCAGCCAGCCGTGGATCCTCCGCTTGTAGTCGACCCGGACGATCCCGAGATCTGCGCCGAGCTCACGGATCCGTCGAGGCGCCTCGATCCAGGCACTCGCCGGGATGTTGCGATCGCGTACCGGCGTGTCGGGCAGGTCAACGGTGTGGACCGGTGTCTCGTCGTAGGGGCGTTGGGTTGCCGGGAGCGCATCGCCAGCCATCGGGATCCTCGTTCAGCTCGTCGGACGCCCCGGTTGTAGCAGCGATCGGCCGTGGTGTTGGACCGGTGGCGACGACGGAAAAGTTCGGACTTCGTCAGGACTCGGCGAGGTTCGTTGAATGTGAGCCGGTCGACCCGACAGCTCTGTGCGGACGCCGGAGTGCGTCCTCGTGACAAGGAGGACAACGTGTCTTCACGAGACGTAGGTCGGGGCCCCGGACGGCTCCGGAGGATGGTGGTCGGCGGCGCTGCTGCGATCGCCAGCGTGTGGATGATCGGCGGCGTCGTCGCCGAGCGCCCGGAACCGAAGCCGGCTCCCGTCGAACAGTCGGCGCTGCTCGGCAAGGGCGGCCTGGTCGGGGAGCTGTTCTCCCGCGCAGGCATCAGGTGGTGATTCGGGGGCGTTGACGAGGCCGTCGGCGGCGGTCCGCTCGGGCTCTCCACCCGGGTGGGCGAGGACCTTCATCCAGACCGGGACTTGAGTTCCCCGTCTGGGTGCCGATCAGAGCCCGGGAAGGGAGAAGCCCTCGTGGCCGAGTGTGTTGAGGACTCGAGCGTGGAAGCACACGACGACGCGGTGGCCCGGCGGCCACCCCGGCTCGACGCCACGTTCAAAACCAGTGCGCTGACGATCGCCCTCGCCGTACTCGCGTCCGTCGCCTTGTGGCGCTGGTGGCCCGATTCAGAGGGGTTCTCCGGGGCGCCGTTGCGCTGGTGGAGCGTGGCGGTGATCGCGATGGTCACCGACGTCCTCGTCTTCCACCTCGAGTTCCGGCGTGAGGCGTACACCTTCACCTTCGCCGAAGTGCTGTTGGTGCTGGGGATGTTCCTCGCCCCTCCGGGCCACCTGATCATCGGTCGGTTGATCGGCGAGCTGGTGGTGCTGACCCTCAAGGAGCGTCAGCCGCTGCGCAAGGTGGCGCTCAACCTGTCGATGTTCTATGCCGAGTGCAGCGCGCTGATCCTGATCCACCAGCTGCTCGGCGGCGACCTGTCGATCGAACATCCGGTCGCCTGGATCGGCGCGCTGGCGGCGGTGGTCGCCGCCGAGATGGTCGGCTTCCTCACCGTCGCCAAGGTGATCCGCTGGCACGGTGGCCCGGTCGACCTGCGCTCGATCGTCTTCGCCGGGCTGCTCACCGCCCCGGTCAACACCAGCCTCGGGTTGACCGCCGGGATCCTGCTCTCCGATCAGCCGTGGGCGACGATCCTCCTCTCCGGCGTGGCTGCGTTCCTGTTCGTCGCCTACCGCTCCTACGCCGCGCTCAGCGTGCGTCACGAGAGCCTCTCGCTGCTCTACGACTTCACCCGACTGATGAGCGGGTCGAAGCGACCCGACGTCGTGCTCGAGGCAATCCTGATCCAGGCCAAGGACCTGCTCCGGGCAGAGCGGGCGGAGATCTGGATACCTGACGGCGGCGGCAACTTCGTCGCCCTCCAGGTCGACGACGAGGGTCTCGCCGAACCGCCGGAGCGAAGTGCCGTCGGGCCGCCTCTGATCGAACGATTCGGCCTCGGACCGGCGGCGATCGTCGTCACCAAGCGGGACCAGACGCCGTCCTCGCGCGAGATCGCCGCCGGATTCGAGTCGGCCGACTGCATGATCGCCCCGATCACCGAGACCGGTCGCGTCGTCGGGTTCATCGCCGTGCTCGATCGGATCGGCGAGATGACCTCGTTCGAGCCTTCCGATGCGCGGATGTTCGAGACCCTTGCCAGCCACGCCAGCATTGCGTTGGAGAACGGCCGGTTGATCGACCGGCTCCACGACGAGGCTCTGCAGCGCGAGCACGAGGCGCTCCACGATGCCCTCACCGGTCTCCCGAACCGGGTGTTGTTCCACCGGCGGCTGCTCGAACAGCTCGCCGACGCCGAGAGCGACGGTTCGTCGGTGGCGGTGGCGGTGATGGATCTCGACGGTTTCAAGGACATCAACGACACCCTCGGCCACCAGGCGGGTGACCTGGTGCTCGGCGAGATCGCCCGCCGCCTGACGCGCTCGGTCGACCGGACGATGACCGTCGCCCGGCTCGGCGGCGACGAGTTCGCCCTGTTGTTCCCCCGCCACGCAACGCTCGAGGAGGTCGAGCAGTGCGCCAGCCGGGTGCGCGAGGTGATCTCGACCCCGATGCCGATGGAAGGCCTGATGCTCGAGGTCGGGGTCAGCATCGGACTGGCCACCTCGCTGACCGAAGGAACCCAGGCAGAGCTGCTGCTCCAGCGTGCCGACGTGGCGATGTACGCGTCGAAGACGAGCGGTGGCGGCTACAGCTTCTACCGCCCGGACACCGACGAGAACACGCCCCGCCGGCTGGCGCTGACCAACGACCTGCGCACGGCGATCGAGTCCCGCCAACTGTTCTGCCTGTTCCAGCCGAAAGCGACGCTCTCCGACGGACGGATCGTCGGCGTCGAGGCGCTCGTCCGCTGGCGCCATCCGACGCTCGGGATGGTCTTCCCCGACGAGTTCATCCCGATCGCCGAGCGCTCCGAGCTGATCTCGGCGCTGACCTTGTTCGTCCTCGAGACCAGTCTGAAACAGGCCCGCACCTGGGCTGACGCCGGGCTGCAGCTCGGCGTGGCGGTGAACCTCTCGATGCGCAACCTGCTCGACGTCGACCTCCCGATCGCCGTCGGCGATCTGATCGCCGCCAGCGGGGTCGTGCCGGAGCGAGTGACGCTCGAGATCACCGAGTCGAACGTGATGTCCGATCCGGCGCGGACGATCAACGTGCTCAACGAGCTCTCCGAGCTCGGCGTCCGGCTGTCGATCGACGACTTCGGCACCGGCTATTCGTCGTTGTCCCACCTCCACCGTCTGCCGGCGGACGAGATCAAGATCGACAAGTCGTTCGTGATCCCGATGGCCGACGACCCCGGCGCCGAGTCGCTCGTCCGCTCGATCGTCGATCTCGCCCACAACCTCGGGCTGAGCGTCGTCGCCGAAGGGATCGAGGACGAGAAGACGTGGGAACGATTGCGGTCGCTCGGCTGCGAGATCGCCCAGGGCTACTACCTCGCCCGGCCGATCTCGGCCGAGGAGGTCACCGAGCTGTGCCTCGCCCAGTGCCTGGAGCGGATCGAGGCGGCAGCGGTCGGGGGCGCCGAGGCGGCGCCGTTCGCCCTCGCCAAGCGCAACGCCCGCTCGCTCCGTCGCGCCGCGATGCTCTGAACGCGCGACGGGTCAGGAGTGCTTCGGGGTCCAGCCGCCGAGGCCGGCCTCGTCCGACTCCTCGATCACGCCGATCACCTCGGTCACCCAGTCGAGCCTGCTGCGCAGGATCCGGTCGACCCCGTCGTTGAGCGTCGAGGCCGACACCGCGCACGATCCGCACGCACCCGAGAGCTGGAGGCGCACCTCCCCGGTGACCAGGTCGACGGCGAGGACGTCCAGCGTGCCCCCGTCGGCAGCGATCACCGGTCGGATCACCTCGAGCACGTCGGTCAGGCCCTCGATCCGCGAGGTTCGCGTCGGGATGGTCGCCGATCACCTCCACGGTGCGGCCGAACAGCTCGATCGTTGACACAGACGAATTCACAGCGTCTACAACACTGCCAGGTCCCGATCGATTCCACCGCTTCCGGGCGCAGCTCGCGATCGGCGCGCAACGACCCCCCGAAGGGGCGCCGACCGCGCCGGTCCCGAGCAGCGGATAGAACGTCGAGATGGTGCCTGCGATCGTCACCGACAGTCATCCCGCCGAGGTCGGCGGACTCGAGGTCCGCCGGGCGCTCCCCCAGCGCCTGCGGCGGACGGTCGGGGCCTGGTGCTTCGCCGACCATCTCGGGCCCAGCGCAGTGCCCCCCGGCGCTCGGTTCGACGTCGGGCCGCATCCGCACATCGGGCTGCAGACGGTGACCTGGCTGTTCGAGGGGGAAGCGCTGCACCGCGACAGCCTCGGTTCGGAGCAGCCGATCCGGCCGGGCGAGCTCAACTTGATGACCGCCGGTAACGGGATCGCCCACGCCGAGGAGGGCCTCGGGGCCGGTTCCAGCCGGGTCCACGGGATCCAGCTGTGGGTCGCCCAACCGGAGGCCACCCGTCACGGTCCCTCGGCGTTCGAGCACCATCCGGAGCTGCCCCGGATCGAGCTCGCGGGAGCGGAGCTGACCGTCCTCGTCGGTTCGGTCGCCGGGGTCAGCTCGCCGGTGCGTCGGGACACGGACCACTTCGGGGTCGACGTCCGGCTGCGCCCCGGGCGGCTGGTCGTGCCGCTGCGCGCCGACTGCGAGCAGGCAGTCGTCGTCGTCGAGGGCCGGATCCGGCTCGGCGGGAGCGACGTCGTCGAACCCGGCCACCTCGCCTACCTCCCGCCGGGTGGCGAGGAGCTGATCATCGACGCTGAGGACGTCGCCCGCCTCTTGCTGATCGGCGGCCTGCCGTTCGAATCGCCGGTCTCGATGTGGTGGAACTTCGTCGCTCGCACCCACGCCGAGATCGACGCAGCGGTAGCCGCCTGGAACGGGGGCGACGGCGAACGTTTCGGAGACCCGGGCAGCCCGCTCGCCCGGATCCCCTCCCCGATCCCACCGTGGCCTCGCTGACCGCCGGAGCTCGTCACCAGACCCGCTTCGGGTCCTCGTGGATCCGGATCCGGTGCCCCCTCCGGGTGAGCCCGTCGAGCAGCTGGTGGAGGTGGTCGCGATCGGCGGTTTCGACGGTCAGCTGGACCTCCGTGGCGCGGGCATGGATCGACAGGTCGAGCCGCTGGTGGACGACCTCGACGATGTTCCCGCCGAGCTCACCGACGTCGGTCGTCATCGTCCCCAGCCGCCCGGGCCGATCGTCGACCTCGATCCAGAACGTCGTCAGTCGTCCGCTGCGGACCAGGCTGCGGAGCGTCACCGAGGCCATCTGGCGGAGGTCGATGTTGCCGCCGGAGATCACCAGCCCGACCCGCCGGCCGCGGTAGCGCTCCGGCCGGTGGAGCAGCTCCGCCAGTCCCGCCGCTCCGGCGCCCTCGGAGACGGTCTTTTCGACCTCGAGGTACAGCCCGATCGCCTGCTCGACCGCCGCCTCGTCGACCAGCTCGATCCGGTCGACGAGCGCACGGATCAAGGCGACCGTCGTCACCCCGGGCGCGGCGACGGCGATCCCTTCGGCGATCGTCGCACCGCCGACGGGCAGATCGGTCCCGTGGAAGGCGTTGTACACCGCCGGCCACCGAGCGGCCTGCACCCCGACCAGCTCCACGGACCGGTCGCAGGCGCGTGCGGCGACCGCCGTCCCGGCGAGCAGCCCGCCACCGCCGACGGGCACGACGAGGACGTCGAGTCCCTCGACGTCGGCGAGCAACTCGAGGGCGACGGTGCCCTGTCCGGCGATCACCTCCGGATCGTCGAACGGTGAGAGCAGCACGAGGTCGAGCTGGGCTGCGAGCCGGGCGGCATGGCGGTTGGCCTCGTCGAAGGTCTCCCCGTGGCGGACCACCTCGGCACCGAGTTGGGAGGTGCGGGCGATCTTCAGCATCGGGGTGGTCGCCGGCATCACGATCACTGCCCGGATCCCCAGCCGGGTGGCGTGATGGGCGACGCCTTGGGCGAAGTTGCCGGCGGAGGCGGTGACCACGCCGGGACAGTCCGCGGCGAGCAGGAGCAACCGGTTGAGCGCGCCACGCTCTTTGTAGGAAGCGGTGAACTGGAGGTTCTCGAACTTGACGTGGACCTCGGCGCCGGTGATCTGCGAGAGCGTCTGGGAGTGGGCTGTCGGGGTGCGGACGACCTCGCCGGCGATCCGGGCGGCAGCGGCGCAGACGTCATCGGCCGAAATGGCTGCGCTCACCCGCCCGACCGTAGCGGCGCACCAGCTGGCAGTGGTGCGACACCGTTTCGCCCGTGGGCCTAGCGCGGCGGGGCGGTGCTGTCGCGAACGATCAGTTCGGTCGGAAGGACGAGGTGCCGGGCCCGCGACGGACGACCGTCGCGGGCCTGGTCGACGGCGGCGACGAGCGCGTCGACCGCAGCGCTGCCCTTGGCGGTGATGTCCTGGCGAACGGTGGTCAGTGCCGGTCGGACTCGCCGGGCGAGCGGGCTGTCGTCGAACCCGACCACCGACAGATCGGCCGGGACGTCGAGGCCGAGCTCCTCGGCGGCTCGCAGCGCGCCGTAGGCGATCGCGTCGCTGAAGCAGAGCACCGCAGTGGGCCGCGGATCGAGGGCGAGGAGCACCTTGGCGCCGACGTAGCCGGTCTGCTCGTGCGACTCCGGGTACTGGATCAGCGGCGGTTCGATCCCGGCCGGGTCAGCGCGTCGAGCCAGCCGAGCAGGCGCTGGCGGTAGGCGAAACCGCCTCGCTCCTCGGCCGGGTCGGCGACGAACCCGGCGTCGCCGTTGACGTTGGAGGTGATCGCGGCGATCCGCCGGTGACCGAGGGCGAGGAGGTGCTCGGCGGCAGCGCGGGCCCCGGCGCGATCTTCCACGTTGACCGACGGCACGCCCTTCGCCGGCGGCTGGTCGACGAACACCAGCGGCACCTGTCGTCGTTGGAGCCAACCGACCCCGTCGGCGAACACATCGCAGGAGTAGACCACCGCGCCGTCGAGTGGCACGTCGCGAGCGGGGATCATCCCGTCGTGGGAGACCGACGAGAGCAGGGTGAGGGCGAGCCCTGTGGGGCTCAGGGCGCGGGCGATCGCCCCGACGAACTCGGCTGCGACCTCGTCGGTGAAGGCGTACTCGAGCGAGTCGGTGAGCAGGATCCCGACCGACCCCGAGCTGCCTCGCGCCAGCGCCCGACCGGCCGGGTCGGGCCCGGCGTAGCCGAGCTCCTCGGCGGTGGACAGGATCCGCGCCCGCAGCTCGGCGGAGAGCTGGTCGGGCTTGGAGAAGGCGTTGGAGACGGTCATCCTGCTGACGCCGAGGCGGTCGGCGATCGTCTGCAGGGTGACTCGCGCCATCAGTCCGATTGTGGCCCCGCCCGGCGCGCCCCGTCCAGGCGCACGCGGGCCTGGGCGCTGACCGCTCAGCAGCGGTGCCCTCACCGACGCCGGCGCCGGATGCCGATCGTCGCCAGTCGGGACCGGCGGCGGTTGGCGACCGGGGCGTCGGGGAGCGCGCTGTGCGAGGCACGCTGGACGGAGCGCTGCGAAGCGAGGTCGGCGAGGATGAAGTAGGAGTTCATGTCCAATCCCTTTCGGAAATTCTTTACCGATACAGTAACAGCACTTCTGTATCGGTAAAGTCAGCAGAGGCTGGTCGGTCGGTGTCATCCGCCACACCGCACCTGGTCGGAGTCCGCGACGTCGCGCCTGCGCCGCCTCAGTCCGCTGCCGGCTCGGTGTCGACCTCGGTGTCGAGCTCACCGTTGTGTTCGTCGCGTTCCGCCCACACGAGCAGCTCGTCGATCGCGAACGGGTGATCGTCGATCGCCGCGTGCAGGTCGCCGAGTGCTGCGAACCGGGCCGGCACGGTGAGGATCGTCAGCTCCGCCGGTTCGACGTCGGCGACCTCGTCCCAGGCGATCGGGGTCGAGACCCTCCCGTCGGGGAAGCCGCGCACGGAGTAGGCAGCGGCGATCGTGTGGTCACGGGCGTTCTGGTTGTAGTCGACGAACAACTTCGCCGGATCGCGGTCCTTGCGCCACCAGGTGGTGGTCACGTCGTCGGGGGCGCGCCGTTCGACCTCGCGGGCGAAGGCGAGCGCGGCGCGGCGGACATCGGGGAACCCGTGCGCCGGTGGGATCCGGACGTAGACGTGCAGCCCGCGACCGCCGGAGGTCTTCGGCCAGCCGATCGCGCCGAGCTCTCCGAGCAGCTCGCGCACGACGCCGGCGACGCGACGGACCCGGTCGAACGGGCAGTCGGGCATCGGGTCGAGATCGATCCGCCACTCGTCGGGCCGCTCGGTGTCCGCCCGCCGCGAGTTCCACGGATGGAACTCGACCGTCGACATCTGCACCGCCCAGATCACCTGGGCCAGCTCGGTGACACAGAGCTCGTCGGCGTGCAGGCCGTAGCGCGGGAAGTGCAGCCGGACCGTCTCGATCCATGGTGGGGCACCGGCCGGTACCCGCTTCTGATGGACCTTCTCGCCGGCGATGCCGGTCGGGAAACGGTGGAGCATGCACGGTCGCTGACGGAGCGCGTTGACGATCCCCGGCCCGACCGAGAGGTAGTACTCGGCGAGGTCGAGCTTGGTCAGCCCGAGCTCGGGGAAGTAGATCCGGTCCGGGTTGGACACGCGCACCGTGCGCTCGCCGACGACGAGCTCGACCCCCGGCGACTTCGACGCTGCCACGGGCCGACCGTACAGCGACGGCCGGCAGGCCGGCGCGCCGCCTCGGCCCGCTCTGCGAGCGCGCACTACGGTGCCCCCCGGTCCGCCGCCGGGGCGGGGGCCCGGGGGGTCGGACGTGTCGGGAACGAGCAGATCGTGGTGACCACCCGACATGGTCCGTGGTCGGCGACCGCTGCCGGGCGGTTGACCACGGTGGTCGTCGATCACCCGCCGACCAACCTCGTCGACGGCCCGTTGCTCGGCGGTCTGATCGACCTGCTCGACGACCTGGACCGCGCCGCGCCGTCGGTGGTCGTGTTCCGCAGCGCCGACCCGGACTTCTTCTTGATGCACGGTGACGTCGAGCAACTCGCCGCGATCCCCGCCGCCGAGCACCGGCCGGTCGCGGTGCCGAACATCGCCGCAGCCACGTTCCAACGGCTGCGGAGCGCGCCGTTCGTCAGCATCGGGCTGATCGACGGCGCCGCCCGCGGCGGCGGGGCCGAGTTCCTCACCGCCCTCGACCTGCGGATCGGTACGCCGCGCAGCGTGCTCGGGCAGCCGGAGGTGGCGATGGGGATTCTTCCCGGCGCCGGTGGCACCGCCCGCCTGCCACATCTGCTCGGCCGAGGTCGGGCGATCGAACTGATCCTCAGCGGGCGCGACGTCGGCGCCGCCGAGGCCTTGGCGATCGGATGGCTCGACGCCGTCGTCGACGCCGACCGACTCGAGGCGGAGGTGAGCGCGCTGGCGACCCGGCTGGCGGCGATGCCCCCTGCCGGGATCGCCGCCGTCAAACGGGTGATCGACACCTCGCTCGGTGCCGGGCTCGCCGCCGGACTGCTCGCCGAGAGCAACGCGCTCGGTGAGCTGCTGTCGACCGGTGCGCATCTCCGGCCGATGGCCAGGTTCCTCGCCGCCGGCGGCCAGACTCGAGCCGGCGAGGCCGCCGGGATCGCCGACGCCTTCCGAGCACTGCTCGACGACTGAGCACCACCCACCGAGCAAGGAGCCTCCGACGATGGATGTCTACGAAGCGCTGTACACCACCCGGGCGATGCGACGGGTCAAGCCCGACCCGATCCCGATCGACGTCCAGCAGCGGATCATCGACGCTGCGATCCGAGCCCCGTCGGGCGGCAACCAGCAGAACTGGCGGTTCCTGCTCGTCGACGATCCGGCGGTCAAGGCGAAGCTCGGACCGCTCTACCGCGAGTGCTTGGCGATCCTGTGGAGCACGATCTACCGCGGGATGGTCGCTCGCGGTGGAAGCGGAGCCGGAGCACCCGGAGAGCGCGCAGTTCCGCACGATGCAGAGCTCGGCGCAGCACCTCGCCGACCATTTCGAGGGCTACCCGTTGTTGATGTTCGGCTTCGCCAAGGGAGACGCCAGCGGCGGGTCGATCTACCCGGCGGTGTGGAGCGCGCAACTGGCGGCGCGCGCCGAGGGGATCGGCTCGTCGTTGACCAGCGTGCTGTTCATGCGCCGCGACGAGGTGTTCGAAGTCCTCGGTCTCCCGAAGGATTCCGATTGGGTGATGGCGTGCATGATCACCCTCGGCTACCCCACGGGGCGCTGGGGCGTCGCCCCCCGCCGACCGTCGCACGAAGTCACCAATCGAAACCAATGGGACCAGCCCGCCGGGTTCGAGACCCCCGATCCGCTGTGGAGCGCCGAAGGAGCCCAACGATGAAGACCAAGGCTGCGATCCTGTGGGACGTCCGCACACCGTGGAGCGTGGAGGAGATCGAGCTCGACCCGCCGCAAGCGGGAGAGGTACTGGTCAAGCTCGCCGCCTCGGGCCTGTGCCACAGCGACGACCATGCGGTGACCGGTGACCTGCCGATGTCGATGCCGCTGATCGGCGGGCACGAGGGCGCCGGGGTCGTGGTCGAGGTGGGCGAAGGGGTCAGCTGGCTCGCTCCCGGCGATCACGTGGTGTTCGCCGGGATCCCGGCCTGCGGGCGGTGCGTCCCGTGCAACACCGGGCATTCCAACCTCTGCGACTTCGGCGCCAGGATCCTCGGAGGCCTGCAGGCCGACGGGACCTCGCGCCATCACGCCCGGGGGAGCGATCTGCGCACGAGCTGCCTGCTCGGTACGTTCAGCCACCACAGCGTGGTCAACGAGGCGAGCCTGGTGAAGATCGATCAGGACTATCCGCTCGATCTCGCCTGCCTCCTCGGCTGCGGGGTGATGACCGGCTACGGGTCGGCGGTTCGCAAGGGCGAGGTGCGGCCGGGCGACACCGTCGTCGTCCTCGGCGCCGGGGGGATCGGGTCGAATGCGATCCAGGGCTCGCGCATCGCCGGAGCGCGCCACATCGTCGCCGTCGACCCGGTCGAGTTCAAGCGGGAGAAGGCGATGACCTTCGGGGCGACGCACACCGCCTCGTCGTTCGACGAGGCGACCGAGCTCGTCCGCCAGCTGACCCACGGGACGATGGCGACCCAGGTGATCATGACGATGGGCGTCGGCAGCGGCGAGCTGCTCGCCGGGGCGATGGCGATGGCCGCCAAGCGCGGCCGGGTGGTCGTCACCAACCTCCACCCGGTGATGGAGAGTTCGGTGTCGATCAGCCTGCTCGACCTGACCTTGATGGAGAAGCAGGTCGTCGGCACCTGCTTCGGTTCGGGCAACGCTCGCGCCGACATTCCTGCGTTGCTCGGGATGTACCGCGCCGGACAACTCGACCTCGAAGGGCTCGTCACCCATCGATTTCCGTTGGAGGGTGTCAACGAGGGGTACGAGGCGATGCACAACGGCACGTCGATCCGCAGCGTGCTCGTCTACGACTGATCGCAGCGGGCTCCTCGGTCGCGTCGGGGCGGGAACCCGGCAGGACGGTGGCGACGTCGAAGTGGTGACGGCGTGAACCACCGTCGACGACGACACCCGAGGGGGACAGATGCGACGGCGAACGATCGCCTTGTTCGGCGCGCTCACGATCGTGGGCGCGGCATGTGGATCGGACGACCGGTCAGCTTCGGCTGACCGGTCGGCATCGAGGATCGAGCCGGGCGTGAGCTCGCCGATCGTCACCGCCCCCGCTGCGGCAGTCACCGAGCTGTCGCCAGAGGCGGCCGAAGCCGCCGGGCTGTCGCTGGAGGCGACCGAAGACACCGGCGCACCGCGATCGAATCCGGTGACGGTCGTCGCCGACGACGCCCTGTCGACGTTCGCGATGGATGTCGACACCGGTTCGTACACCTACGCACGCGGCTCGTTGTCCGCCGGGGTGATCCCCGATCCGGCGAGTGTGCGCACCGAGGAATTCGTCAACGCCTTCGACCAGGACTACGCCCAGCCAACCGACGGTCCGCTGACGGTGTCGATCGACGGAGCGACCGGCGCCGTTCCTCGGTCCGGCGATGCGGATCGTGCGGGTCGGCGTCCAGGGGCGCGACCTCGACGACTCGCAGCGGCGCGACGCCAACCTCACCTTCGTGATCGACATCAGCGGCTCGATGGCCGATCCGGGCAAGCTCGATGCGATCCGCCCGGCACTTGCGAGCCTGGTCGAGTCGCTGCGCCCGACCGATCGAGTGGCGATCGTCGTCTATTCCGACGACACCCGCGTCCTGCTCGACCCGACCCCGCTCAGCGAGCGCCGGGTGGTCACCGAGGCGATCGCCTCGCTCGAACCGGAGGGCTCGACGAACGTCGCCGACGGTCTCCGCCTCGGCTACTCAGCGGCGCGTGCTGCGCTCGACCAGGATCGGATCAACCGGGTCGTGCTGCTCTCCGACGGCGTCGCCAACGTCGGACCGACCGGACCGGAGGAGATCCTCGGGTTGATCGAGGACCATGCACGTGACGGAATCGATCTGGTCACCGTCGGTTTCGGCCTGGGCGACTACAACGACGCGCTGATGGAGCAACTCGCCGACCGCGGCGACGGCTTCTACGCCTACGTCGACGGCGACCGCGGAGGCGTCCGGCTGTTCACCGACGACCTCACCGGGACGTTGCAGACGATCGCCCGTGACGCCAAGGTGCAGGTCGAGTTCAACCGCGATGCCGTCGACAGCTATCGGCTGATCGGGTTCGAGAACCGGGCGATCGCCGACGACGACTTCCGTGACGACACCGTCGACGCCGGCGAGATCGGCGCCGGGCACACCGTCACCGCGCTGTACGAGGTGACGTTGACCGAAGGCGCGGCGGCAGCCGACAACTGGCTCGCCCGGGCCGATATCCGCTGGCTCGACCCGGACAGCGGGCTCCCGAGCGAGCACAGCGCCTCGTTGCTCGGCAGCGATCTGCTCGGGTCGCTCGGCGACGCACCGCTGCGGTTCCAGCAGGACGTGTACGTCGCGGCGTTCGCCGAGTCGCTCGCCGGCGGCGCCTGGGCCGGGATGGTCTCACTCGACGGGCTCAGTCAGAACCTGCAGTCGCTCGCCGCTCGGCTCGGCGATCCCGCGCTCGCCGAGGCTGCGGTGCTGATCGATCTGCGGGTCGAACTCGGGTGACCGATCGCCGGCCGATCGAGCCGCCGTCGCCGGCGGCAGCTCGATCGGATCGGGCGGGTCGGTCAGGTTCTGGTCAGACCGGGTCGGAGACGCCGTCGATCGCGTTGGCGATCGCCACCCGCGGGTCGCGGTTGGGGTCGCCGAGCTGGCCGATCGAGGCCTCGAACGCGGTCATCGCCCGGTGGCGCTGATCCGGCTCGAGCTCTGCGTCCATGATCCGCTGCACCGACGGTGCCAGGTCGCCGAACTCGCTGACCAGGCGGTGGGCGATCTGCTCGTCCTGCCCGAGGTCCTCGAGCGGGGTCGAGTTGTCATGCCAACGCGTCGCGGCCGGCTTCTTCTTGACCATGGAAATGCTCCGTTTCTCGAAGATCGAGGCGTCGAGCCTGCACGGGGCGACAGCGCGAATCAGCCGTCCTGCCCAAGCGAGGCGACTCGTCCAAGCGCGGAGCGTCATTCTACCGGGAGCAGGCCCCCGAGCGGCTGAAGACGGTTTGCGGCGGGCGGCGCGCTCAACGGCTCGGCGGGAATGCGGCCACGATGTCGGCGGCGCGCTGGCCGACGCTCGGACGTTCGTCGGGGTGGGTGATGATCCAGAACCGGCCGGCGCGGATCGCCTCGAGCACGCTGCCGGCGACCTCGTCCGGGGA
Source organism: uncultured Actinomycetes bacterium (assembly GCA_963754705.1). Taxonomy (GTDB): domain Bacteria; phylum Actinomycetota; class Acidimicrobiia; order Acidimicrobiales; family Ilumatobacteraceae; genus JAWKHV01. The sequence goes on from CAVWGZ010000006.1 coordinate 672,701, forward strand.
CTGCCCGGTCGGGCCGGTGAACGAATCGCGGATCATCAGCCGGACTGATTCGGCCGTTTCCGACCGTCGCTCGGTGCCGCGTGACGGTGGTCGATGCCGCTCGGACTCCATCACCTTGGTGTCGACCGAGCTCGGACAGAGCACGCTGACGCCGATCGGCGTTCCGTCGATCGCGAACTCCTTGACCATCGTCTCCGAGATCGAGACGACCGCGACCTTGGTCGCTGCGTACGGTCCGATGAAGGCGACGCCGCTGAGCAGTCCGGCGACCGACGCTGTGTTGACGATGTGGGCCGGTGTGCCTTGGGCGCGCATGATCGGGACGAAGCTCCGCAGACCGTGGACGACCCCCCACAGGTTGACGTCGAACACCCACCGCCAATCGTCGAGGGTCTGCTCGTCGAGCAGGTTGAAGGTCGAGACACCTGCGTTGTTGCACAACACGTCGACCCGGCCGAGGCGTTCGACCGTGGTCTCCGCCAGCCGGTCGACCGCGGCTGCGTCGGACACGTCGACGACGACCGCCAGCGCGTCCCCGCCCCGCTCGCGGATACCGGCGGCGACCACCTCGGGATCGGCATCGGCGAGGTCGGCGATGACCACCGCCGAGCCGGCGGCGGCGAAGGCCTCGGCGAGTGCCCGCCCGATCCCGCTGGCTGCACCGGTGACGACGGCCACCCGTCCGTCGCCGATCACGTCGGTCTGCCTCTGCGTCGTGCCCGTCATCTCCATCCCCCTCTGCGCCGGCCGAGTGCCGTCCGAGCTGTCGCGATCGGGCGCCGGCCGTGCGTGTAACACCCCGTGCGTAGCGTGACACAGGTGGCCGACAGACCGCCCCGCCGAGGATCACTGAGGATCCGTCTCGAGCTCGGCCTCGCCGCGTTCGCCCCGGCGTTCGGGCTGCTCTCGTTCCGCTCGCGCGAGAGCCGGTGGGCGTGGGTGTTCGTCGCCGTCGCCGGGGCCGGGGTGGTGATCATCGCCGCCGGGGCGCTGATCGTGCGGCGGGGCAACGCCGAGTCGTTCGAGTTCGGTGACGTCGAGGACCTCGGTGAGGAGATCCTCGGACACATCGGCGCCTACCTCGTGCCGGCGTTCGTCGCCACCTCCGGTTCCACCGAGGAGATCGTCACCGCCGCCGTGATCCTCGCCCTGATCGTCCAGATCCACGTCGCCACCGGTCGGGTGTTCGTCAATCCCCTGCTGTACCTGGTCGGCTACCACGTGTATGCAGCGCAGGTCGACGGGGTGTCGTACTACTTGGTCGCCCGCACCGATGTGGCCGGATGGGCGTCACCTCGACGCTGCGTACAGCTCGGATCGAGCGTGCTCGTCGAACGCGTCGGAGAGGAGCGCCGTTGATGGCCGTCGATGAGATCCTGGCCGAGATCGACCGTCGACTCGAGCAGGCGGTGAGTCTGACCGTCGGCAAGTTGGCCGATGACCAGCTCGATGTGCAGCGGCTGCTGCTCGCTGCCGACGTCGCCGAGAGCTTCCGCGAGCAGTGCCGGGCGGCGCGCGCCGAGATCGCCGCGCGCAACGCGACGTCGTACGCGTCGAATGCCGAGCTCGACGACGATGAGATCTTCATCATCGACGACGCCGACACGCTCGCCGAGATCGACGTCTTCCGCCGCTTGGCCGAGGACATCGGCAGCCTGCCGATCACGGCGCCGGCGGCGCTCGATGCGACGGTCAAGCTGTACGCAGTGGCGATCGGCGACGACGAGCGGGTGCTGTTCGTCCGCAAGGCAGATCCGCGCCTGGCCCACAGAGCCGGCCGGTTCCTGGCGATCGGAGCGGAGCGATTGACCCGGGTCGAGGGTCCGGCGTTCTCCTTCTCCCCCGATTTCGACCTCGTGCTCGCGCCCGGCTGGGCGGTCGTGCTCAACCAGAAGTCGTTCGAAATGCTGTTCCGCGACATCGGAGCGGTCCACCGCCACATCGACGCGTGGATCACCGGGATCACCGCTCACCTGCCGATGGCGGTGCACAGCATCGCCGCGTTGCGCGAGGTCGCACTGCGCGACTCGCGCACCTGGCGAAAGCTGCGCGAGATCGAGCAGCGAGGTCATTTGGCAGCGGTGCAGCTCGCCGACGTCCGCACGTACGCCGGTCGCGTCGGGCTCGACCCGGACAAGGTCGTGGTCGACGACCAGCTCGTCTTCGACCCGGCGGAGCGGTTCAGCTTTCTCCATCTGCTCAACGAAGACCTCTACAACGGCCCGCTGACCGACGAGGTGTTCGAAGCACACCGCAAGGCGTCGATCGACTGACCTGCGGCGGCCTCAGTCCGAGGTGTGGGTCAGGATCGCCGGCGCGACGATGTCCCACGATCGCGGCGTCGGGTGTTCGTGCCCGCCACCGGGAAGCTCGATCAGGGTCGCACCGTCGATCTCCCGGGCGAGCGATCGGCCGTGTTCGATCGGGAACAGCGGGTCGTCGGTCCCGTGGATCACGAGGGTCGGGACCGCGATCTCGGACATCGCGAACCCGCTGTCCTCGGCACCGTCGCCGGCGTCGTCGCCCCCGTCGAGTACGAGGAAGTGATTCGGCGCAGAGGCCGGGTCGATCGCCCTGGCGACGGTACGGCGAGCAGCCAGTCGGACGTGCGCCTCGTCGAACCCGGCGCCGCCGGCGAACGGACGCTCGGCTCGCACCATCTGATCGACGATCTTTTCCGGGTCGTCATCGTCATCGTCGGCGGAGGGCGGGGGCTCACCGAAGCTGGCAGCGACCGCCGGAGCGGGGCCGGGGAGCGGCGAGGCGTCGCGCCTGCGACCGGCCGGACTGGTGGAGATCAGGGTGATGCTGAGCACCCGGTCGGACTGCTCGGCGGCGAGTTGCTGGGCGATGCCGCCGCCCATCGAGACCCCGACCAGGTGAGCTGCGCCGAGTCCGAGGGCATCGAGAATCCGCAGCGGATCGTTGGTCAGGTCGGCGGCGGTGTACGACGGCGCGCCGACCGGAGACGTACTCGAGCCGCCGGTGTCTCGGTGGTCGTAGCGAACGACGAAGCGGCCGCCGGCGGCCAGCCGAGCGCAGAACGCCTCGTCCCAGGCGTCCATCGACGACGCTGCGCCGGCGATCAGCAGGATCGGAGCATCGTCGAGCGAACCGAAGCACTCGAGACGCAGTTCGACGCCGTCCCTCGAGATCGTCCGTCCGTCCGCTGCGCTCATCGACGTTCCGGCCGGTGGCGGGTCTGGGCGAACTCGCCGCGAGCGAGGGAGAGAACCGTGGCGGGCACCCGGAACACACCGGCGGTGCCCCAGCTGGTCGACCGGGCATCGGCGACGCCGAACCGAGGATCGAGCGAGGTGTGGATCGCGGTCATCGGACTCCTTCCGAGGTGAGGTGTCACAGCAACCAGTTGCGAACGCCCGTCACACGGGTGCACGAACGGATCGCTGCAGTTGCACCCTATGCACGCTCCCGGCGACGGCATCGGCCTCACCGAGCGTGCATCGGATCGGACGCCGGCGTGATGCACGCTCCCGGCGACGGCATCGGCCTCACCGAGCGTGCATCGGATCGGACGCCGGCGTGATGCACGCTCCCATCGACCGAAACCGGCGCGCCCGGCGTGCATCCGGGCCGAGGGAGCGGTGGTCCGAGCACCGCTCGGAGCGGAGCGGGGCGGGGCACGGACACGACTCACTCGTGTCGACTGCATCGTCGGCGACGGGACGCTCATCTCCGTCGCCCTCCTGCACGTCGGTCAGGTAGGTCCGTCGGAGACCTCGGCGCGGAGCTGCTCGCGCAGCTCGCGTTTGACGACCTTGCCGTAGTTGTTCGTCGGTAGGGCATCGACGAATCGGTAGCCCTTGGGCCGCTTGAACCGGGCGATGTGCTCGAGACAGGTGCGGTCGAGCTCCTCGGCCGATGGCGGGGCGGTGCCGTCGGTGGCGACGACGACGAAGGCCATCACCGCTTCGCCCCACTCGGCGTCGGGCCGGCCGACGACGGCGGCGGCGCGGACGCCGGGATGATGGAGCAGCGCCTCTTCGACCTCGCGCGGGTAGATGTTCATCCCGCCGCTGATGATCAGGTCCTTCGACCGGTCGCGCAGGGTGAGGTAGCCGGCGGCGTCGAAGCTGCCGACGTCGCCGGTGTGCAGCCAGCCGTCGCGCAGCGCCTCGGCGGTGGCCTCAGGCTGGTTCCAGTAACCGGGCATGACCACGTCGCCGCGAACCACCACCTCGCCGATCTCGTCGGTGGGAAGTTCGACCCCGTCATCGTCGACCACGCGCACCTCGACGTCGGTACGTGGGACCCCGACGCTCTGCATCCGCTCCCGCCACTGGGGATGGTCGCGATCGGCGTGATCCGCCTTGGACAGCGCGGTGATCGTCATCGGGGTCTCGCCCTGCCCGTAGATCTGGGCGAAGCGAGGACCGACCACGGAGATCGCGTCCTCCAGGTCGGCCAGGTACATCGGCGCGCCGCCGTAGATGATCGTCTTCAGCTGGGAGAGGTCGGCGGCGGCGAAGGCCCGGTCGCCGGCGAGGCGCTTGACCATCGTCGGCGCGGCGAAGAACGACATCCCCGGCCAACGCTGGACGAGGGTGGCGATCTCGTCGCCGTCGACGCCTCCGGAGTGCGGGATCACGCTGAGCGCGCCACGAGCGACGTGCGGCAGTCCGTAGAGACCCGAACCGTGCGACAGCGGCGCGGCGTGGAGGATGCAGTCCTGCGGCATCACCGGATCGATGTCGGCGAAGTAGCTGAGGGTCATCATCAGCAGATTGCGGTGGGTGAGCGTCGCTCCCTTCGGTCGTCCGGTGGTACCGCTGGTGTAGAACAGCCACGCGGGGTCCGCAGGTCGACGGTCGACCAGCGTCGTCGGCGACGCCGCTGCGACCCGGTCCCACCGCTGCCCGGGGGCGACCACCGCAGCCCGCAACGGTTCGACCGTGCCGACCAGCGACTCGACGTCGTCAGCGTGCTCGTCGTCGGTGACGACGACGGCCGACTCGCTGTGTTCGAGGATGTAGGCGATCTCGTCGCGATGGAGACGAGCGTTCACCGGCACGGCCACCAGACCGGCGTGCCAGATGCCGAACAGCGCCTCGAGGTATTCGGGCCGGTTGCGCATCACGATCGCCACCCGGTCGCCCGGCGTCAGGCCGAAGCCCTCGCACAACCCGGCCGCGACGGCGGCGGTTCGAGCGGCGAATCCACTCCACGTGGCGTGCACCTCGTCGCCGTCGGCGAGGGCCGGTTCGTCGGGGAGCTGGCGTCCGTGGCGCGCCACCCAGAGGGCCGGGTTCATCGTCGCCTCCACCGCGCCGGCGGAACGATCGGACGGTGGGAGGTGCGCTGCCCCGACATCCGGCCAAAGGTAGCGGCGAGCGACCTTCCCGGCCTCGACGTCGCGGGGTGGGACGGATGCGCACCTCGGCCGGCCCGGTCGTCGACGAGCTACGATCGGCGGCCGAACGGCGTCGCCGCCGTCATCTCGCGGCGCCTCGCTCCTCGCTCCGATGACCGCGATCCCCCTGCTGCTGCGATGAGGCTCGCCGACGACGAGGCGCGGACCCGGCTGGCTGCGCACGACCACGGGATCCTGTGCACCGTGCACGCGGACCGCGGCGTCGATGCCGTACCCGTCACCTACGCGATCGACGACGACGGCTACCTCGGTATACCCATCGACCGGGTGAAACCGAAGGTGTCGATGCGGCTGCAGCGGGAGTGGAACCTGGAAGCCGATCCGCGGGCGACGCTGCTCGTCGAGCACTGGGACCCCGCCGACTGGTCGCGGCTCTGGTGGGTTCGCGCCGAGCTCCGCCGGCATCCCGCCGGCGAGGCCGAGCGGGCTGAGATCCTCGCCGGCCGACTCGAAGCGCGCTACCCGCAGTACAGCGGGCAACCGTTCGCACGAGTGCTGGTGTTGCGCATCGTCGCCCTGACCGGCTGGAGCGGGGCTCTCGACTGAGCCTGCCGACCCAAACAAACAACAGTTAGCTTCCCGGCGCCGGCAGGTGGCAGGATCGCCGGCATGTTCGAGTTCGATCCGTTCGACCCTGCGTACTTCAGCAACCCGTTCCCGTACTACGTGGAGATGCGCCGCAACCATCCCGTGTACCGCCGCGAGATCGAGAATCATCGTGTCTGGCCGCACTACTGGATGTTGAGCCGGGCCGACGACGTCAACGCCGCCCTCGCCGACTGGCGCACGTTCTCCTCCGCCAGGGGCACGCTCGTCGACACCGACACGAGTCTGATCCCGCCGAACATCTTCAACATGGATCCGCCTCGCCACGACGAGTTGCGCAGCGTGCTCGCCCGGGTCCTCACCCCGTCACGGATCGCCGGCCTCGAGCCGCACATCAGGCAGTACACCGAAGGCCTCGTGGCCGAGTTCAAACAGCGGGGTGGCTTCGATGCCTCGACCGAGTTCGCCCACATGATCCCGACCGTGACGATGTGCGCGCTGATGGATCTGCCGCTCGACGAGCGCGAGCGGTTCCTCGAGTGGAACCTCGTCACGATGGCCGGTGCCGACTTCACCAGCCCGGAGGCACTTCAGGCCTACGGCGAGATGGGGGTCTACTGGACCGGGCTGGTCGCCGAGCGTCGCGAGAACCCGGGCAAGGACCTGATCTCACAGATCATCCACGCCGACGTCGACGGCGAAGCCCTCAGCGACGACGAGATCGGCGGCTTCTGCTCGCTGCTGCACGACGCTGCGCAGAACACGACGATGAACATGATCACCCACGGCGTGATGACCCTCGCCCGTCATCCCGAGCACCGCCACCAGCTGGCCGCAGACCCGGACCTGTGGAACAAGGCGGTCGAGGAGCTGTTGCGGTTCGTCTCACCGGTGCAAGGGCTGACCCGCTCGACGACGCGCGACGTCGAGTTGCACGGCCAGATCATCCCCGAAGGCGACCAGGTGCTGTTGCTCTACGGAGCGGCCAACCACGACGAGAACGCCTATCCCGATCCGGAGACCCTCGACTTCTCCCGGCCGAACCTGAAGGCCCACTGGGCGTTCGGCCACGGCATCCATTACTGCCTCGGCAACGCCGTCGCCCGACTGGAGATCAAGGTCGCCTTGCAGGTGTTGGTCGAGCAGGTCGGCGACTGGACCGTCGACGACGCCGAGGTCGAGTACAACCAGCTGGTGCCGACCCGCGGCATCGCCCACGCACCGATCTCGCTCTGAGACCTCGCGTCGGCGACGCCGCCGGCTTCAGCTGGCGACGTTGCCGGCGTTGGGCTTGATCGAGGCGCCGGCGTCGACGACCATCGTGTGCCCCGTCACCCACTTGGCATCGTCGCTGAGCAGGTAGACGATCGCCGGCGTCGTCGACTCCTCGGCCTTCACCAGCCCACCGTTGAGCAGGTCGGCGCCATCGAACTGGTTCCACATGTCCTGCTTGGACAGGCCGTTCGACTCGGCGAACGAGTCGACCATCGGCGTGTCGACCGCACCCGGGCAGACCATGTTGACGCGAATGCCGTAGCTGCCGAGCTCGTTGGCCAAGCCCTGTCCGAGTCCGATCACCCCGTGCTTGGCGGCGCCGTACGACGTGAGCCACGGAAAGCTCGTCAGCCCGGCTGTCGACGAGGTGAGCACGATCGCGCCGCCGGGTCCACGCTTGATGATCTCCGGGATCACGTACTTGCAGGCCAGGAACGACGCCGTCAGGTTGACCGCGATGATGTCGTTCCAGTGCTCCTCGGTGGTGTTCCACGTCTCGGTGGTCAGCGGCATCGCGCCCTGCTGGGCGACGAGATAGTCGATGCCGCCGAACGTTTCGACCGTCTGAGCCACGGCTCGCTGGACGCTCGCTCCGTCGCGCAGGTCGAGCGCGATCGGCAGCGCCTTGCCCCCGACTTGCTCGACCTGGCGAACGGTTTCGGCCATGTCCTCGGCCGATGCCATCCGGTACGGCGGGCGCTGATTCTGCCCGTTGGCGAGGTCCCACAGGGCGACGTGGGCGCCCTCGGCAGCGAGCGCTCTGGCGTGGCTCCGTCCTTGGCCCCGTGCTCCACCGGTGATCACGACGACCTTGTCATCGAACTTGCCCATTGCGGTCCTCCTCTGTGACGTCTCGATCCCCACCGAGACGAACGAATGACTGTTTGTACGCTACTCAGCCGAGATACGCCTGAAGGACCTCGGGATCGGCCTGCACGGCATCGGGGCTACCTTCGGCCAGTTTCTGGCCGAGATGCATGACGATCACCCGGTCGCTGTTCTCCATCACGAATCGGACGTCGTGCTCGATCAGCAGCACCGCGCACCCGGTGGAGCGTCTGACGTCCTGGACGACATCGGCGAGCAGGCTCGTGTCGGCTTGCCCGAGTCCGGAGGTCGGCTCGTCGAGCAGCAGCAACGTCGGCTCGTCGACGACGGCACGGGCGAGTTCGACCATCCGGGCAGCGCCGATCGGCAGGGTGCCGGCCGGGCGATCACGATGCTCGGTCAGTCCACAATGTTCGAGCACCGTCGCAGCTCGGGCACGGCGCTGTTCGCGCACTGCGTTGCGGCCGGGGGACCCGAGCAGGTCGTACAAGAATCCGCCCTCGCCGCCGCGCCAATCCTGCGCGGCCAACACGTTCTCCTCCACCGTCAACGAGCCGAAGACCTGTTGGCGCTGGAAGGTCCGTCGGAGACCGTGACGGGCCCGCCACGCAGGACTGGTCGTCGTGATCTCCCGACCACCGAACTCGAGTCGGCCGCCGGATGGAGCGCGATGGCCGCTGATGACGTCGAACAGCGTCGTCTTCCCCGCACCATTCGGCCCGATGACCCCGCAGAACTCGCCTGCCGCCAACTCGAGACTCACGTCGCGCAACGCATGCACGCCCCCGAAGCGGACACTCACGTCCGTGCCGCGCAGGAGCATCGAACCGACCTCCGATCGAACGCTCACGAGCGTGCTCCGGCCGGTCCGGTCTGCAGGTAGCTGGCTGCCAACGCCTCGGCGTCGACCTCCGACGCCGGTCCGCTCCAGGTCACTCTGCCCAGTTCGAGGAAGGCGACCTGATCGGCGACCGGGAGCACGTGGGTGGCCTTCTCCTCCACCACCAGGACCGCGGTGCCCCGATTGCGCATCTCGACGAGCAGGCCCATCACCTGCTCGACGATGCGCGGTGCGAGCCCGAGACTCGGTTCGTCGGCGATCAGCACCCGTGGTGGGTGCACGACCAGTGGCGCCAGGGCGAGCATCTGCTGCTCGCCGCCCGAGAGGCTCCCGGCGGCGAGCTTGCGGCGCTCGCCGAGCACGGGGAAGCGCTCGTAGACGACCTCCCGGTCGGCCGCCTTGGCCAGCACGAGCGTGAGGTTCTCTTCGACGCTGAGTCCGGGGAACACACCTCGTGACTCGGGCGCGTAGGCGATCCCATGGCGGGCCCGGCGGGAGCCGAGCGATCGGGTGACGTCGGTGCCGCCGACCTGGATCGAGCCGGCAGCCGAGGCGAGCCCTCCTGCAGCGGTCAAGCACAGCGTCGACTTGCCGGCGCCGTTGGAACCCAACAGCGCCGTGATCGTGCCCGGGGCGATCCGGACATCGATGCCGTGGAGCACTTCCACCGGCCCGTACCCGCCGACGACCCCGGTCAGCTCGAGCACTGCGTCGGCAGCCAGGTCGGCCCCGACTGCGACGCCGTTCGTCGCGATTGCAGCGTCGGTCAGCTCGGTGTCGGCGTCCACTTCCGCGACCACCGCCTCGCGCTTCGCCCGCCGCTTCATCCGCCGCTCGTAGGACTGCTTGGAGAAGTTGGCGAGCACCCCGTCAGGGGTCTTGGCCAGCTGGACGGCGCCGAGACCGAAGAGGATGTCGGCGATCCGGGTGGAGTCGGTGGCCCAGCCGATCACCTGCGGACTGATCGAGAAGACCACCCCGGCGATCACCGCCCCGCTCGGCTTACGGATCCCGAACAGGACGACGATCGCCAGCCACGCCAGACCGACGCCGGCGGGGAACGACACATTGGTGACGCTGCCGTTGTACGTGCCGATCATCACCCCGCCGAGCCCGGCGATGCCGGCGGAGAGCGCGAACACCCACAACTTGCCGCGGATCAGTGACAAACCGATCGCCGATGCGGCGGGAGGAGCGGTCCGCACTGCGGCGATGGCGCGCCCCGACGCCGATCGAACGAGATTGCGGATCAGCAGCACGACCAGGCCGACGATGACCATCAGCACGATCCCGAGCGTTCGTTGGTCGTCGAGATCGACCGGACCGAGCTTCGGCGGCGGGAGCTTCCACCCGTAGTTGCTGTTGCCGAACGAGGTCCAGGCGAACAGCACCTTCTCGCCGAGCAGGGCGAGCGCCAACGACGACAAGGCCAACGCCAGACCCCCGAGGCGCACCGAGGGCAGGGCGACGAGCAGCCCGGCAATCGCGGCGGCGACGACTCCGACGATCGCGGCGGGCAGGAACGGCCAGCCGTGCGAGACCAGCAGACCGGTCATCAGCGACGCCATCGTGACGAAGGTCGCCTGGGCGAGGCTGACCATCCCGCCGATGCCGGTGACGACCACGAACGAGAGGAAGATCAGCGAGTAGGCGAGGCCCTTGACGAGCAGACCGCGCCAGAAGTCGTCGGCGAGGACGAGCAACCAGACGGAGAACGCGGCGATGGCAATGGCCCACGGGACGATCCGGCGGAGCCGTGAGACATCTGCGTGGTAGTCCGGCATCGCTGCGACCTCGGCGACCTGACCGGCGACGCGGGACCGTTCGTGTCCGAGCACCAGCAGGCCGACGAGCAGGACGATGAACGGCACCGAGGTCGAGAAGCCGGTGATGCTCTCGGCGAAGGTCGCGTATCCGGCGAACAACGACTGGGCCAGCCCGAGGACGATGCCACCGACGAACGCCATCGGGATCGAACGCAGCCGACCGATCACCGCCGCAGTCGCCGCGATGAACAGGATCACGGTGTAGTTGGCCGGTGTCAGGCTGAACAATGGTGCACCGACGACGCCGGCCAGTCCGGCGAGCATGAAGCTCAGCGCCCAGGAGAACGCCGACGTCCGGTTGGTGTCGATGCCGCGTGCCTCGGCGAGCTCCGGGCGTTCGACCGACGGCGCGCATCTGCAGACCCGATCCGCGTCCTGCGCACCACGATCCAGAGCACGAGCGCGGCAACGGCCGCTGCGCCGAGAACGATCACCTGGTTGGAATCGATCCGCACCGCGCCGACCGGGTTCCAGTTCTTCTTCGGCACCGGCCCGAGCCCTGGCGGCGAGAAGATGTTGTCCGGGCCGGGAATCTTCCAGTCGAAGGTGTTGATCATCGTCTCGGTGACGAACAGCGTCATCGCCGGGATCGCGACGAGCAGTCCGACCGTCGCCACGATCTTCGTCGATTGATCAGCGCGGCGGAGCGATCGAAAGATCACTCGGTCCATCAACACACCGAGCAGGGGAGCGAAGAGCAGGATCGCGACCACCGCAGCCGCCCACGTCGGCCAGCCGAGCCCGGTGTTCAGTTCGTAGAACAAGAACGCGGTCGAGAAGGCGATCGCACCGTGGGCGAAGTTGAACACGCCCGAGGTCGAGTAGGTGAGGACCAATCCCGACGCGAGCAGCGAGTAGATGGCGCCCGACACGCCGCCGCTGACGACCAGCGCGATGAACTTGTCCAAGGGAGCAGACCTTCCGAACAGGAGCCCTGCCCGGCGTGTGCGGAGCGACGCCGGGCAGGGCGAGTGACGAGTTGGCGGCGACTACTGCTTGATCGCCTCGTAGCAGGTCATCGGCAGGATCGGCTTGTACTCGGTGCCGTCGACCTGGACCAGCGCTGCGCACGGTGTCGGCTGGCTGTGGTCTCGTGGGTACGAGACCGGGCCGACGCCGAACGGTTCGCCCTGCGGCTCGTAGGTCCAGCCGCCGTTGATCACCTTGTCGAAGTTCTCCGGGGTGAGGTCGGGACCGACGGCCTCGAGCATCTGGACCAGCACGTCGGCAGACCAGTAGCCGATCGCGGTGCCGAAGCCGACCGTCGGGTCCTCGCCGATCGCCTCGAGGTCGGCCTGCAGCTGCTCGATCGCCGGGCCACCGAACTCCTGCGGCAGCCACTGGGTGTTGACGTAGGCACCGTTGATCGCGTCGGCGACCTGCGGGGCATTGGCCAGCAGCCCCGGGACGTAGGTGAGGTAGTTCATCGTCGCGCCGGTGTAGCCCGCGGCGGTCAGCGAGCCGGTCAGACCGACGGTGTTGTTGAACAGCGAGACCATCGCCACTGCCGTCGGCGGCTCGCCGTCGGCGGCTTCCATGATCTTCTGCACGTACGGCGTGAAGTCGGTGGCGTCGCTCGTCGGCATCGAGAAGTCCTTGTAGACCACCTCGAGGCCGGCCTTCTCGAAGCCGGCGGCGAGGATCTCGGCACCGAGCCGGCCACCCTCGGCGTCGTAGCCCTGAACGGCGACGGTGTCGCCCTCGCCGAGCTCCAGAGCCTCCACCAGCGTGCCGGCGAGCGAGGTGTTGATCACGTCACCTTCCGGCGGCGTGATGCAGCCGTTGAACCCGAAGCCGAACGTCGAGTTGCAGAAGCCGGGCATGAAGCCCCACCCGACGTACGGCACCTGCTCTTCTTCGAGGAAGTCCGACGACGCCGGGAGCAGGCCTTGGCCGACGACCGGGGCGAGGGCGAAGACATCGTCCTGTTGGACCAACTCGCGAGCGAGGTCGAGGTTCTTGGTCGCGTCCTCACCATCGTCCTTGACGCCGATGTAGTTGATCTTGCGGCCGTTGATCCCGCCCTCGGCGTTGACCCGCTCGAAGCGCGCCTGGGCACCGACATCGGCACCGGTGTAGCCGCCGCCGGGCGAGGTCAGTGCTGCCAGCCCGCCGATCGTGATCTCGGTGTCCGTCACCCCACGCACCGACTCCGACGCAGTGGCGTTGGTCGACTCGGTGTCGCCTGCGGCGTCGGTCGACTCGGTGTCGCCTGCGGCGTCGGTCGACTCGGTGTCGCCTGCGGCGTCGGTGGACTCCGTCGCACCTGCGGCGGTGGTCGCCTCGGTGTCGGCGGATGAGTCGCTGTCACTGCCGCAGCCGGCGGCGAACAGGGTCATCGCAGCCACCACGGCCGCGCCCTTGACGAGCGCCGCGTATCGAGTACTTCCAGAACGGTTCATGTTCCCTCTTGGTCTCCGGCGTGTTCCGAGACGTGTGCTCCGCACCGATCGGCCCCCGTCGGCCGGTGGGAGTGCCGAGCACTTCGTCGATCGGAAAACGTACCAGTTGTTTGTTTGTTTTCTCGCGACCCGAAGGTCAGGTGATCGGGCAGCTTCCGCCGTCGGCCATCAGCGTGTTGCCGGTGAGGTACCGGGAGTCGTCGGAGAGCAGGAATCGGACGATCGGTCCGACATCGGTCGCGGGATCACCCATCCGGCCGAGCGGATTGCGACCCAGCACCCTCTCGGCCATCTCCGGGTCCATGGTGAACGCCCGATCCATCGCCGGCGTCCCTGCCAACGGTGCGACGCAGTTGACCCGAATGCCCTCGGGGCCCCATTCGCGAGCCAGACTGCGGACCAGGCCGCGTTGCGCGCCCTTGATCGCTGCATAGACGCTGAGCTTCGCCTTGCCTTCGAAACCGGCCTCGGAGGTGAGCACGACCAGCGAGCCGGCCGACTCCCGAAGGTGGGCGTGGGTCGTTTGGGCGAGGTTGAACAGACCGCGCAGCGAGACCGCGACGTGATCCTCGAGTTCGGAGATCGGCACCTCGGTGAACACCACCGGCTTCGGCGAGAGGCCGCTCGTGGCGTTGTGGACCACCCCGTCGAGGCGACCGCTGGTGCGCACGACGGTGGCGACCGCCGCCGCGACGGACTCGGGATCGGCTGCGTCGCAGGCGACGAAGTGGCCGGTGCCACCGGCGGCGTCGACCTCACCGGCGACGCTTTCGCCTTCGACCCTGCGCCGGGCGGCGATCCAGACCGTCCACCCGGCTGCACCGCAGGCGTGGGCGATGCCGCGGCCGACACCCCCGCTCGCGCCGGTGACCAGGACGACCGGCTGGGGGCTCATCGCCAACTCCGTCCGCAGTCGGCGTGCACGACCGTGCCGGTCACGCCGGTGACGCCAGGACCGCTCAACATCGCGACCGCGTCGGCCACCTCGACATCGACACGTCCCGGGAAACCGGCCAAGGGTGGAGAGGGGGCGATGACGCGCGCGGGTGCGACCCGTGCCGGCGTCGTGACCGCGTTGACCCGAATCCCGCGCTGGCCTTCCGATCGCGCCAACGACCGAACCAGGGCCTCGACCGCATCGGCGATGGCGCTCTCAGGCGCCCACCCGGCGCAGTCGAGCGGGGGCGGGCGCTCGATCACGGCGACGATGGTTCCGCCGTCGGCGCAACGAACGACGGCAGCGCCGAGCGCGGCGTACCAGGCGGCGAACGGCCATTCGGCACGCCGGGCGAACTCGCCCGCGGACAGTCCGAACAACGCGCCCGATTCCTGCGCGTCGGGCCAGACGGCGACGACCACCGTCTCCGAGGTCTGTCCCGCCAAGGCGCGCTCGCGCCAGCCGTCGAGCTCGTCGGCAGCGGCCCACACCGCCGCCACCCCGCTCGGGTCGTCGGTCGACACCGGGCAGTCGGGAACCTCCAGGAACTCCGCATCGAGCGACGCGGCGAGCGAGACGAGTTCGTCGACGCCTGTGGCGATCATCAGCGCTCGGCTCATGGCACGGTGTAGCCGCCGTCGACGGGCATCGCCACCCCGACGACGAACGACGCTGCCGGCGACGCCAACCACAGCACGGCCGCAGCGATCTCATCGGCGTCGGCGATCCGCCCGATCGGGTGCAACGCAGCGACCTGGGCCTCTGCCTCGGCGCTGCCGTCCATCCACTCGTCGACCATCCGTGAGCGCGCCGTACCGGGGCAGATCGCGTTGATCCTGATGCCCTGGGTGATGTACTCGAGCGCCACGCTCTTGGTCAGGCCGATCACCCCGTGCTTGGCGGCGACGTAGTTGGCCATGCCCGGGAACCCGATCAGGCCGGCGCCCGACGAGGTGTTGATGATCGCTCCACCGCCGCGGGCGAGCATCGCCGGAACCTCGTGCTTGATGCCGTAGAACACGCCGGACAACATCACTGCGATGCCGCGCTCCCACACCTCGTCGGGCATGTCGCCGACGTTGGCTCCAGCTCCGACGATGCCGGCGTTGTTGTGGGCGATGTCCAGCCCGCCGTAGGTCTGCACGGCGGTTGCGACCATCGCCTTCACGCTCGCCGAGTCGGAGACATCGGTCGCCGTCGCCGTCGCTGCCCCGCCGGCTGCGGTGATCAGGTCGACCGTGTCGTTCGCCCCGGCGAGGTCGATGTCGGCGACCACGACCTTGGCGCCGAACCCGGCGAAGGCGCAGGCGGTCGCCCTGCCGATGCCGCCGGCAGCGCCCGGTGATCGCCACCACTTTGCCGTCGAAGTCGTACTGCGGCACTCGATCCCCCTCGCTCCTCGTTCGAGGAAACTAACGGTTGTTAGTGTCCGCCTCCAAAGCGGTGGCCGAGTTCCGCCACGCACGCAGTGGCGGGCGAGCCTCAGCGGGCCAACAGACCCTCGAGCAGCATGTCCTCGAGCTGCTGCAGCGGGTTCGTCTTCTTCGCTGCCGGCTGATCCCGGTAGCGCACCGGGTCGAGCATCGCGTGGATCGCTCCGGTGGCGATGCGACTGACGAGCTCGGGACTCATCCCGGGACGCAGCGTGCCGTCGGTGACACCGTCCTTGATCACCTTGCGCCACGTGACGAGCGTGCGCACGCTGATGTCGCGCACCTCGGCGATCTCGTCGAGGGTCGACAGTTCCTTCCAGTCGTAGTGCAGGATCGTCAGCTCCTCCGGATACGTCTCACACACCTCGTAGGTCGCCCGCAGCATCAGCCGAAACCGCTCTGCGCCCGTTCCGCTGTGCGAACTGGCTTCCTGCTGAGCGGCGAGAAGATCGCGATAGAAGACCGCAACCACCTCCTCGACCAGCTGCGCCTTCGATTTGAAATGGGTGTAGAGGCTGCCGGGCAGGAGTCCCGTGGCCTCCGCGATGTCGCGCATCGACGTGCTGACATAACCCTGCTCGGCGAACAGCTTTCTCGCAGCTGCGACGATCTCGTCACGTCGTGCCGACACGCTCCACCTCGAGACCTTTCACGATGTCGGGACGACGATGACGTCCAACGATTCCGGACCGTACTCCAGGAACATCGGCACCAGACGCCTCTCGTAGCCCTCCTCCAGCTCGAGTTCCCCGGGACCGAATGCAGCCAACATCTCCTCCAAAACGATCCGTCCGACGAGGCGGGTGAGATGGTTGCCCAAGCAGAGATGCGGCCCCGCTCCGAAGGCCAGATGGTCGTCCGGACGTCGGTCGCGGTCGAGTCGGAACTCATCCGCACGCTCGTAGACCTGCTCGTCGCGGTTCGCCGAGGCGATCCCGACGAGCACCCGCTCTCCTCGATGCACCGGGCAACCGCCGATCGTCGTGTCCTGCAGGGCGGTCCGGAAGAGGAACAGGACCGGCGGCTCGAATCGCAGCGATTCCTCCACCGCCATCGGAATCAGTTCAGGACGAGAGCGCAGCACCTCGGTGAACTCGCCGGGGTCGACGACGAAGCGGTACAGCAGATTGCCCAGCAGGTACGTCGTGCTCAATGATCCGGCGATCGAGTTGACCGCCAACGTGCGGATGTGGACGTCGGAGAGTCGGACGCCGTCGTGCTCGGCCGTGATCATCCGTGTCAGCAGATCGTCGGGGGCGTCTTCGCCGAGGGCACGTCGCGCCGCGATCGCCTGATCGAGAATCGCGGCGAGTTCGGGGAAGGCGCCGGCGATCCCGACGCCGCGTTCGGTCTCGTTGGTCGCCGGCCAGGTCGAATGGAGCAGCTCGCTGGTCCAGGTCGTCAGCTGTTGATGGATCTCGTCGGGCAGTCCGAGGCCATGAGCCGCCACCGCTCCGGGAAGGGGCGTACACAGCAACGCCATCAGGTCACCCCCGCCGCCGGCGCCGACGGAGCCGATCATCCGCCGGACGGTCGCCCGTGTCCAACCTTCTGTGGCCGCGGCAGCGGCGGGGCTGAACGCCGGCAAGACGAATCGCCGGACGTCGGTGTGCAGCGGCGGATCGATCTCGCCGAGAAAGCTCTCGTCCTCGGCGACGACCACTCCGGGGGAACGAAACCCTTCGGCAGACGAGAAGGTCTTGGCGTCGCGGAACGTCGCCTTGACATCCGCGTGCGAGGCGACGAAGACGAAGCCCTCGAGCGGACGGCTGACCGGGCACTCCGTGCGCATCCTCGCGGCCAGCTCCCACATGTGCTGGGTCTCGGCAGGATCGAATGGGTTGAAGGCGTACGGATTTCGATCGCTCATTGGACGAACTCGGCATACAGCGGGGTGTGCATCGTCAGTCCTCCGTCGACGTTGACGACCTGGCCAGTGATGTAGGCGGCCGCATCGCTGAGCAGGAAGGCGACCACGTCGGCGATGTGTTGCGGCTCGCCCATCCCCGGTGTGACGTGATTCCGCTGGAACAGCGCGATCTGCTCGGCCGGCACGTTCGCCGTCAGCGCGGGGGTCTTGACCACGCCCGGCGCGACCGCGTTGCAGCGCACGCCCTGCTTGCCGTGCAGCGTCGCCACATAGCGCACCAGCGAGTCGATGCCGGCCTTGGACACGCCGTAGGCAACACGCGCCAGATCACCGAATTGACCCGACGTCGACGACGTGCAGACGATCGCGCCGCCGCCGGCAGCCAGCATGTGCGGCAGGGCGTGCTTGCAACCGAGCATCGGTCCGCGCACGTTGACGATCATCGTCCGGTCCCACACCTCGGTGTCCATCGAGATCACGTCGGTGTCGCGCTGGATGATGACGACATCGGCTGCGTTGTTGTGCAGCAACTGCAGCGAGCCGTACGAATCGACAGCGAGCGCAACCATCGCCGCAACCGACGTCTCGTCGCTGACGTCGGCGGCGCAGGCGATCGCGCTGCCGACCCTCCGCCTCGATCATCGCCACCGTGTCGTGGCACCGTCGAGGTTGATGTCGGCGACCACCACCGATGCCCCCATCGCCGCCAGCGTGCATGCGCTGGCGCGGCCAATTCCTGATCCGGCTCCGGTCACGATCGCGACCTTGCCGCTGATTCCCGCTGTACTCATGCTGTGCCGTTCTGTCGGTTCGGACTCTGGTGTCGATCGTCGGGGTCGAATCGGGCGCGACGCAGGCCGCAGCTCAGGTCCCGGCGATGAACACGTTCTTCTGTTGGAGGAACTCCTCGATCCCCCAACGTCCGCCTTCGCGTCCGAACCCGCTCTGCTTGTAGCCACCGAACGGGCGCGCCCGGCGACATGCCGGGGAGACCGTTGATGATCACCATCCCGGCTTCGAGCTTGCCCGCCACCCGATGCGCTCGGCCGATGTCGCGCGTGTGCAGGTAGGCGCCGAGCCCGAAGTCGCTGTCGTTGGCCTTGGCCACCACCTCGTCCTCGTCGCGGAAGCGCAGGACCGACAGCACCGGACCGAAGACCTCGTTGGCGGCGAGATCGCTGCCGTGGTCGACGTCGCCGAAGATCGTCGGGGCGATGAAGTAGCCCTCGGCGAGGCTGCCGCCCAGCCGTCTGCCGCCGGTGAGCAGCGTGCCCGGATCGCTCGGACGGTCGCTCGTTCGATCACCCCGAGGATCCGGCGAACAGGCCGCGGCGTTGACCACCGGGCCCATGAACGATGCCGGGATCGAGCGGGTCGCCCACGGGCATCGCCTCGACCTTGGCCACGACCCGCTCGACGACCTCGTCGTAGACCTCGTCGTGCACGTAGAGCCGGGTCGGCAGCGCGCAGCCCTGGCCGCTGAGCACGTCCGACAGCCGAACAGCACCGCGACCATCGCGGCATGTCGAGGTCGGCGTCGGGGAAGATGATGTTGGCCGACTTGCCGCCCAGCTCCAGCGCGAGCGGCTTGAGCGTCTCGGCTGCGGCGACCATCACCGCCTTGCGCCGTGACGTTGCCACCGGTGAAGCGAGACCTTGCCGACGCCGGGGTGGCGCACCAGCGCCTGCCCGGCCTCGGCGCCGCCGGCCACGACGTTGAGCACGCCGGGCGGCAGGCCGGCCTCGAGGGCGAGCTCGGCGAACGCAGTACCCCGAACGGCGCGATCTCCGGCGGCTTGGCGCACGACGGTGTTGCCCGCCGCCAACGCCGGGCCGACCTTCTGGCCCATGCCCATCATCGGGCCGTTCCACGGCACGATCGCGCCGATCACGCCGTAGGGCTCGGGCAGGACGTAGTCGAGTCCACCGGCGACGGGCACGACCTGGCCGTCGAGCTTGTCGACCCAGCCGGCGTAGTAGCGCACCCACGAGGCGGCGTAGAGACCGGGGCGCATCGTGCTGATCGGCGTGCCGTTGTCACGCGCGTTGAGCAGCGCCGAGTCAGGGTCGCTGGCGACGAGCAGATCGGCCAGTCGGTGGAGGATCGCCGCTCGCTCCTCCAGCGGCATCGCCCGCCACCCCGGGGCAGCGGCGGTCGCTGCGTCGACCGCGCGGGTGATCTCGGCTGCGCCGCCGAGGGCGACCTCGGCCTGCAGCTGGCCGGTGGTCGGGTCGTGGTGCTGATATCTCCCCGCCGAGTCCGACGACGTCCAGCCGTCGCCGACGAGGTGACCCTGCGCGGTCAAACGATCGATCGTGTCCGTCGTGGCGGTCATGCGTTCCCCTTGCGTCCGTGTCTGCGAGTTGACGTCGGCAGGTCAGCCGACACCGTTGCGCAGCAGGCGTCCGGTGCCCGCTGCATCGAGATCGTTGCCGTCGGCGCGGATCGCCTGGCCGGCGACCCAGACGTGCTCGATCCCGATGCTCTGCGGCGACCAGACGATCGGCACCGCCCGGGAAGTCGTGCACCCGTTGCGGCAACGACGTGCCGACCGTCGCCGCGTCGAAGGCGACGATGTCGGCGACCGCCCCGTCGGCGATGACGCCGCGGTCGACCATCCCGTAGACCTCGGCGGGATGACCGGTCAGGCGCCAGACCGCCTTTTCGAGGGTGAGCACGCCCTTGTCGCGGCACCAGTGGCCGAGCAGGTGCGTGGCGAAGTTGGCGTCGCACAGCTGACTGGTGTGCGCTCCGGCATCGGAGAGGCCGAGCAGGAGTCGGTCGTTGCCGAGCAGCCGGGCCGACGTCCTCCTCGTCGTCGTTGGTCATCGCGACCAGGAAGCGGGTCTCGAACGTCGTCGTCGTCAGCGAGCGACACCATCACGTCGATCGACGTGCCACCCGCTCGGCTGCCAGCTCGGCGAGGGTCGGCCCGTACTGACAGCTCGGGATGGGCGGCGGACTCGGCGACCCGGGCGTGGTCGATGATGTCCCCCCACGCCGCCCGCGTCTGTGCATCGGCGCGGGTCCGCCAGGCGTCGGATCGCGTAGCGGGCAGCGCGATCGTCGCGTTCGAGGGCGAGGATCTCACCGAATGCGGCCGACGTTGGCGAAGGGGAACGGATCGTTGAGGGTGATCTGGACGACGATCGGCCGGCATGCGACCTGCGGGTGGACGTTGCCACCGGCGGCCATCACCCTCGCCATCACGTCGTCGCTGTATCCCGGTTGATTGCGGCCGGCCATGATCGCCGCCCACGAGACCGGTCGTCCGATGTCGTTGGCGAGGTCGGCGAACTCGTCGACGAACAGGTCGGGCCCCCAGGTGGCCTCGATCGTGCCCGCGACCGGCCTCGCCCAACGCCCCGGCGATGCTCCAGATCTCCGACAGCGCCGCAGCTCTGCTCGGCACGGGTTTGCCGTAGGCGCCGAGGTGCGATGCAGAACGCGAGGTGGAGAAGCCGATTGCGCCGGCGTCGATCGCTTCGTCGACGATCGCCTTCATCGACGCCACCTCGTCCTCCGTCGCCTCTCGCTCGGTGGCGTCGTCGCCCATCACGTAGAAGCGCAGCGGCGTGTGCCCGATCAGCGCGGCGACGTTGAGCCGCAGCGGTAAGGCGTCGAGCGCGTCGAGGTACTCGGGGAACGTCTCGAAGGTCCACGGGATCCCGGCCTCGAGTGCGGCGAGCGGCATCCCCTCGACGTTCTCGAGCGTGCGCATGACCGTCGGCCGGTCGGCTCGGAGCGGGTCGGCGCGATCCCGAATCCGCAGTTGCCGATCACCACGGTGGTGACGCCGTGCCAGGACGACGGCGTGAGGTCGGGATCCCACAACACCTGCGCGTCGTAGTGGGTGTGCGGGTCGATGAACCCGGGGGCGACGACGAGCCCTCGACAGTCGACCGGCGTCGCCCCTTCGGCCTGTTCGGCGGAGACGTCACCGACAGCGACGATCCGACCGTCGGCGACGCAGCACGTCGGCGACGGCGCGCCGGCGCGCCGGTGCCGTCGACGACCGTGCCGCCTCGCAGCACGAGCGAAGCACTCACGCCGAGCCGGCCGCCACGCCGCCCCGGATCTCGTCGGCGAGCTGCTTGGTCGAGCCTTCGGCTGCGGTACCGACGAAGAAGTCGGGATTCTGCTGGAGCAGCAGCCGGGCCGGGTTCTCGAAGACGAACTCGCGGAAGTCCTGCTCGTCGAGCATCCCCTTGCGGACGAGGCCGTGGGCTTCCTCGACGACTTCGCTCATCTCCGGGACGTCCCAGTGGCTGAGGTCAGCTGGAGAACACCGGACTGCAGCCGGGCCCCGAACGGGTTGCCCGGAGCGAAGGCGAAGGCGATCGTCCGATCGTCGGCCTCGCAACCGAAGTAGAAGCTGGGCACGAACTTGTCGACGATGTCGCGCTTCTCGGTGATGTCGACGAAGCGCCACTCGTCGAGGTCCTCCGGAGGAGTGCCGGCGCCGGGCAGGGCCCGCATCGCCGCATCGAGATCGATGTCGCCGGCCTTGGCCAGCAGGTCGGACCCGTGGCTGTCGAACAACTGCTCGAAGCAGCGTCCAGTCGATCGTCTGCCGGGTTGAGCCGCTGGAGATCGTCGAGGTTGCGCTTCTCCCAGTGCTCGATGATGTCGCACAGCAGGATCACCGCCCACCCCACACCGCATTCGAGGAAGCCGAAGTTGAGGTTCGGGAACCGGTTCGTCACGCCGCCCATGAACAGCGACTTGCACAGCGGGTGCATGCGCTGGGCGAACGATCCGATGTGGTTGAAGGTGTAGTTGGTGGTCGCGGTGAACGAGCCGGACGGCATGTTCCCGAGGCCGCCGTGGAACATCGCGGCGAACCCGAGCTCTTGTGCCTTGGCCCACACCGGGTCGTAGTCGAACGGACTGTCGATGCCGATACCAGTCGAACCAGTGGGTCTGGCCGGGGAACAGGAACGGCGACGGATGGTCGAGCTGCGGCTTGGGGATCGGACGGGTGACACCCTCGGGGAAGCCGATCGCCTTCAGCCCGAGCTTCTTGCAGTGCTCGAGCTCGGCGAGCGCCTCTTCCGGAGTGTGCATCGGGATGACACCCGCCGCCGTCATCCGGTCGCTGATACGGCCGGTAGGTGTCGGCGTAGTACTCGTTGAAGCCACGGCAGACGCCGAGGCGCAGGTCCTGGTCGGCGATCCCGGCGATGCCGAAGCCCTTGGTCGGGTAGAGCACCGAGTAGTCGAGACCGAACTCGTCCAGTCGCTCGTACATCAAGCCCGGGATCGCACCGGTCGCCAGATCGCGAGTGTTCTGCGCCGGGGTCCCCCACCATGCCGACTGCGGGCTGCGCTGTTGCGCCCGGGTCTCGGTGTCCGCGTCGAGGATCTTGGCGATCGGCGACGGTTGGTTGATGTACTTGTCGAACAGCTTCGGGCCCATCGACTCGCGGAGATAGGGCAACACCGCCGGCATGAACTCGATGACGTGCCCGTCGACATCGAGCACCGGGTGCCCGAGCATGTCGCGTACTTGTCGTGAGGTGTCACCCATGACGTCTCCTGATGTCGATCGTTGCTGTGAACTCGGCTGCTGATGACTGGATCATCCCGGGCGGACCACCTGTCCGGGGACGGCGCCGGTGCGTTCGCCGCGCTCGACGACCACCTCGCCATTGACGATCGTCGCCTCGATCCCCACCGGGACGGCGCGGAAGCGCTCGATCCCGAGGACGACGTCGCGATCGGCCTTGCACGAGCCGACGTCGATCCGCTCCGGGTCGAAGAGGAACACGTCGCCGCCGAACCCGGTCTGCAGCAGACCGCGGTCGGACAGGCCCAACACCGCGGCAGGCAGCGCGGTCATCCGCCGGATGGCCTCCTCGAGCCGCCAGACCTTCTCGTCACGCCACCAGGTCGCGAGGAAGTGTGTGCTCCACTCGGCGCCGTCGTCACGGTCGAGATGGGCACCGCCGTCGCTGACGCCGGCGATCATCTGCGGGTGCTTCTGCACGTCCTTCAACAGCTCACGCCACTCGGGTGTCTCGTTCGCCCAGTGGAACACGGCGTGGAGATCGTCGGCCAAGGCGATGTCGAACATCACCTCGGCAGGGTGGCGGCCCTCGTCGGCGGCGATCGTGCCGACGACGCGACCGACGTACCGTTGGTTCTGGGCGGCGGTCGACGACGAGACCCGCATCGAGGCCCAGAACGGCGGCGGCAAGGTCGAGCCCTTCGACGGATCGCGATTCGGATGATCGATCGCCTCGATCAGTGCGGCGCGCGACTCAGGATCACCGATCCGGCGGCGGCGCTCGTCGAGCGGCAGGTGCATCAGCTCGTGCCACAGCGGGACGCCCTCGTAGCGCGAGGTGCCACCGGCGATCGTGAACGGGCCGTTCAGCGGCCGCGTCATCAGCAACGAGTAGACCGGTGCGCCGACCGCTGCCGAGCGATCGAGGAAGTCGCGCGATTCGAGCCAGGTCTGGGTCGGCGCGTCGACCTTCGATCGACCGCCGAGTCCCTGCGTCACGAGTGGGACCCCGCCCAGGCCGGCCAGTTCGATCAACAGCTCGCGGTCGACGGCGTTGATCCCCTCGACCGCGCTCTGCGGTGCGTAGGCGATCGATCCACGGCCGTAGCGGCCGACGACTTCGGCGAGGACACGCAGTTCGTCGATGCTCGACAGTCGGCTCGGCACGGGGCGATCGGCGAGGTCGAGGTGGGTCGTGGCGTGCGACGACGAGAACCCGAGTGCTCCGGAGATCATCGCATCGTCGACGATCGAGGCGATCTGCTTCAGCTCATCGTCGGACGAGGGCCGCTCGAACGCCGCGTCGCCCATCACCCATCGGCGGACGGCGGAGTGACCGACGTACATCCCGAGGTTGACACCGAGGTGACCGGGCCGGGTGTCGAGGAACTGCTGGAAGGTCTCGAACGTCCACACGATCTGGTCGAGCGCACTCGGGTCCATCCCCTCGACGCGGGCGAACATCTGCGCCGTGTACGGGCGATCCTCGGCCTTGACCGGGGCGATCGAGAACCCGCAGTTGCCGGCGGCGACGGTCGTGACGCCGTGCAGCGACGAGCTGTCGCACAGTGGATCCCAGGTGAGCTGCGGGTCGTAGTGCGTGTGCGCGTCGACGATCCCGGGAGCGACGACGAGACCGTCGGCGTCGATCACGCGCCTCGCGGTCTCGCCGCGCAGCCGGCCGGTGGCGACGATCCGCCCGCCGGTGATCCCGATGTCACCGAGCCGTCCGGGCAGGCCCGTCCCGTCGATGACCAAGCCACCGCGAATCAGCAGGTCATACACGTGTCGCACTCCCCTCGCAGTCGCGTCCTGGTCCGAGCTAACAGTCGTTTGTTTCTGACCGGCGAGCAATGTAGCAAGGACACGGCCGACGATGCCACACGGGCCGTCGCGATCGTAGCGCTGCGCGCAGACCCGTACCGGGCGGACGGCTCGACCTCGATCGACCCCCGCCGAACCGCTCTCTTGGCACCGATGGCGACATCAGGCGTCGTATCCGGTGCCAAGAGCACGACTGCGACGTGACGCGGTCGCGTCGTGGCGAACCGTTCTCCCGGTCGGCTGGCGCGCCGGAGGCGTGCCTACCTGCCGTGCTCGCTACGGCATCGCCGGTGGGGTGACCGGCTGACCCGGCCGGGTGAGCGTCAGCTCGACCTCGAGCGAGACGTTGGCGAGCGTGCCGAACACCTCCTCGAACTCCGCCGGCAGGTTGCCGCCGAAGTCGAGGCGCACGCGAATCGAACGCGGATAGTCGTCGTCGCCGACGAGTATTTCGACGGAGCTGTCGGCGACGATCGATCGGATGCGTTCGACGGCGTCGTCGTCGAGCTCCTCCGACGCAGAACCACCGGCGACCTGGGCGAGCATCAACGACAGGTCCGACAGCACGGCAGCGGCGTCCGCGCCTCCGGTGATGCGTCGGGTTGCGACGCCGTCGGTGGTCGGCCCGTCGGATTCTCGAGGCTCGACGATCCACTCGTTCAACGACAAGGCGTCGATCGGGCCGTCACCCTCGCCGAGTTGCAGCGCAGCCGCACGCTCGGGCGGGACGTCGGTCGGGACGCCATCGGTCACGACGACCAGTCGGCTGCCGTCGCTGATCACTTCGACGACCTCGTCCTCGGGTCCCAGTTGCCGTGTGTAGACGAGATCGAGCACGGGGAGTTCTCGGTCGGGTGTGGTGTCGAAGGTGCCCGCCACGGAGTAGCCGATCGGCTCGGTCGATGCGCCTTGCGCGCCGGCACTGGCCGCCACCGTCAGGGCCATCTCGCCCCGCTCGACCTGCGCCAGCCGGTCTTCGGCGCGTTCGAGCGTGCTCGGGTCCTCACTTCCGCAGGCGACGAGCGCGATCGCGACGACCGGAAGGACCATCGAGCGGTACAGCATCGCGTCAGTTCCCCACCGTCGTGGTCGGAGCGCTGACCGTCGACGTGCTCTGCGCCGTCGAGGTCGACGGGCTGGCTGCGGTCGTCGTCGACGAGGCGGCGGCGACGGTCGTAGTGGTGGACGGCTGGGAACTGGACGTCGACGAGGCGGTAGTCGACGGCGGACGGTTCTCCGTCACCGTCGTCGAGGATCTGCCACCCTCCGTCGTCACCGTCGTCGTCGATCCGGAGCTCGACGTCGTCGTGGCCGACGTGGTCGCGGTCGACGCCTTCGTGGTGGACGTCGCTGTTGTCGACGTCCCCGCCGGGACGGTGGTCGGCGGGCTGTCACCGGACCGATCGCCATCGTCGTCGCCCCCGTCGCCGTCGCCGCTTCGGGGACCGATCGGCACCAGTTCGGTGTCGAGGATCGTGATCAACGCCGACTCGATCGCGCTGACCTCGGCGACGAGGTCCGCGGCGGTCAGTCGAGGGAGATCCCGCTCGAGTTGCCGAAGCTTGGCGTGCAGCTCGACCAGCTGTCGCATGCCGTCACCGGTCAGGCGAACTGGCCCATCGACCCCGACGACGATCTGCGTCGCCGATGCGAACGTCAGGCATTCGGTGCACTGATCGTTGTAGGCGACGGCCTCGTTGATCGGCACCACGACGTCGGCGCCACCGGTGACCAACACGATCTGGAAGGCGAGTGCGACCGTCCGACAATCGACGCAGCTGGCCAAGGCCACGGCGGCGTTCTCCTGATCGACGACGCCGTCGGCAACTGTGCGGACCGAGAACGCCAGCCTGAACAGCGAGGCGCCGTCCTCGGTGTTGACTGCGATGGCCTGGTTGACATCGCTGCCGAGGCCGCCCTCGTGGAGGGTGTGCGAGGTGAAGGTGATTCCCGGCAAGGCTGCCAGCGCACACGCCATCAGTCCTGCCTGGGCGCGCTTGAAGATCACGGATTGACCTCCGTCGTCGTGGTCGTCGGGGAAGTGGTCGTGGTGGTCGTGGTGGTCGTCGTCGTGCTCGGCGTCGTCGAGCTCGTCGGGGAGGCCGAGGTGGTGGACGCCGGTTCGGTCGACGCCGGCGGTGCGAGCGTGGTGTCCGGGAACACCGCCACAGTCGGAGTGGCACTCGGTGCGATGGGGGCCGACCCACGATCGCTGGGGGTCGACGTCGAGGGACCGGCACCGGGGGTGGCACTCGTCGCCGTTGGTCGAGCGTCGGTGGTGGACGGCGACGTCGATGCGGGCACCGTCGTCGAGACCCCAGGATCGGCTGGAGCGGTCGTCGGAACCGGATCGTCCGAGCCGGGCTGGCCGTCGCCATCGTCGGTTCCGACCCCACTCCCAGTCTCACTGGTCGAGCGTCGGCTCGGAGCGCCGTCGAGCTCGACCGCCCGTTCCGCAGTCAGGCCAGGTCGCCCGCTGCCGATCGCCGCCACAGTCTGTGCCCCGTCGAAGAGTGTGCCGCGCTCGCCTTGCTGAAGCGGGCGGTACTCGCCGTTCGGCCACCACAGCACGGCCAGCCCGATCAGCCCCGCAACGAGCACTCCAGCGGCCGCCACCCGCGGCGCCGGCCGACCCTCGCCCAGCTTCCACACCCGCCCGGCGATGCGGCGTCCGAGACGGATGATCATGTACAAGGTTCCGGCCACCGGCAGCACGAGTGCGCCGAGTGAGAGCACGCGCACCGTCCACTCCAGCCAGTCGTTGCGATCGATCGCTGCGCCCATTGCGTCGGTCTGGACCAGCACCGAATCCCACGTGGTCGCCAGCACGCGTGGGAGGACGATGACCGCCATCACCATCGCCAACAGCAGGAGCGGCACGACGACCAGCACCCACACCGTGACGACGACTCGCACCCAGGGCTTGAGACGAGCCGCCCGCTCGTCGGTCTCGTGGCCCGGCACGGCGGAGGCCAGCGTTGGCTTGATCCGGGCGAACAGGTCAGGCACGCCCGTGATGTCGGAGAGGATGTAATACCCGTCCATCCGCACGACCGGCATCAGTTGGTGGAGCATCTGCAGCAATTGCAGCGGGACGACCAGCAACAGCGACTCCCAGCCGGTCACCGCCCACACGCCGACCGAGATCAGGACGAAGATCGCGTTGAAGTACAGCCCGCCCAGGTCGGTGCGAAGGCGGCCCGCTCGACCGAGCCGGTAGGCGTCGGTCACGTCGGTGTAGAACGCCGGCCAGACGATGTAGATGCCGGCGCCCATCACGCCGGGCCGGCCGCCGCCGTACCGGCACGCGGCGGCATGGCCGAACTCGTGAAAGCCGGCCGACATGATCGTCAGGCCGAACACGAGGAGGAGCAACTCGGGCGAGTACATCGCCTCCCGGACGCCCTGGGCGAGGCCCCGGGCAAGCAGCACCCATGTCGCCACGGCGACGAACCCGAGCACGACGGCGACGACGATCGGGCGACGGAACAATTGGGCGAACGGCGCAGTGATTCGGTTGGTCAGGCGTTCGTTGGCGAGTACCAGCTTCCACCGCAGTGCCAACAGCGGGTTCGACTTCTCCAGCTTCGGGTCGGAGCCGTCGGGCAGCTTGAGCAGGCCGAGCGGTTCGAGCTTGTTCTGCAGCAGGAACGT
This sequence comes from uncultured Actinomycetes bacterium, assembly GCA_963754705.1. Lineage (GTDB taxonomy): Bacteria > Actinomycetota > Acidimicrobiia > Acidimicrobiales > Ilumatobacteraceae > JAWKHV01. The sequence continues at coordinate 701,039 of CAVWGZ010000006.1, forward strand.
GATGTTGTCCGCCGTCGCCGATCGTCCGAGACGAGCGCTGACGTGTTCGGCGATCGCCTGGTGCGTCCGGCTCCCGTCGACCGCCTCGAGCGTCAGGTACAGCAGCTCGGTGAGTTGGATCACCTGGCCGTCTGCCCTGCGCACGAGCGCAGGCGGTTCGTCGAATCCCGAATGCTCCATCTCCCCCATCAGCTCTACGCCTTCGGCGCGCTGCGGGATCGCTGGTTCTCGCTGTTGGCGACGCCCCGCTCGCGCACCGGGGTGCGCGAGCGGGGGCTCTGTGGAAGCCGTCGGCGGTGACGGCCGGGCAGCGCCAGTGGCTGCTGGAGGCGGTGCAACTGAGCGGTCGGCCGCCGTGCCGATCGCCTGGGTTCGGCCGTCCACAGGTCTTACTGGTTGACCTGCGCGTCCTGATTGGCAGTAGCGGTAGCGACACCATCGAGCTGTTGGACGATGATCGAGTCCTGATCGGCGTTGGCGATCGAGGTCGAGTCGACCGACAACACGTTGGCCGAGACGGCGGCGTCGATCGGAGCGGCGACGTTGGCGTTGGCCGCCACGGCGGCGTCGACAGGGGCCGCCACATTGGCGTCGAGTGCCAGGTTGACGTCGAGGTTCAGCAGTCCGCCGTCGCCGAGCAGCGAGGTCGCGTCGCCGAGGACCGACAACGCCTCGCGATCGGGTACCTCCGATGCCTTCTCCGCCTCGAGCTCTTGGGGGGTCAGTTCGTTGCTCATCAGTTCACTCCCGTGTGATCTTGTGAGTTGGTCTCGGTCAGGGGTTTGCCGGCTGGTCGCTCTGGTCGACCACGGCGTCCTGGATCGCGGTGGCGGTCGCCTCACCGTTGAGGCTCTGCGAGATCAGTGAGTCCTGGTCGGCAACCGCTGCGGACGTCGAGTTCAGCGCGCCGACGTTGGCCGAGACGGCTGCATCGATCGGCAGCGCGGCGTTGGCGTTGGCTGCGACAGCGGCGTCGACCGGCGCCGCCAGATCCAATGCCAGGTCGAGATCGGCCGTGACGTCGAGCAGCGACAACGCCTCACGATCCGGGATCGCGCTGGCATGTTGCTGTTCGATCTCTCGATCGGAGAGGGGTTCTCGTTGCTCGCTCACCATTCCTCCTGTGCTGGGGGCGTTGGTTGGTCGTCGTCCACCTGATTGAGGATCACGATCTGGTCGGCATCGGCGATCGCGTAGGACTGCACCGATTCGTTGTTGATCGCGATCGCCTCGTTGATCGGCATCGCGAAGTTGTCGAACAGCCCGTCGAGGCCTGCACCCCGAATGGTCGACAACGCCTCTCGATCGGGCAGGACCTCTGCCCCTTCCCGCTGAAGCTCGGCGTCGGTGAGGTGTGACGCTGGGGACCGGTTGTCCGATCCTGGTTCGACCGCCATGCGAACCCTCCTTGTAGTCGTCCACAATCTCCCCCGTCGCCCGCCGCCGTAAACCAACCGATCGCCGAATCCTCGGACGTCGGCCGGATTCGGATCGAGCACCACGAGCGCCGGACACTGCGGACATCGGTGATGCGGCCCACGACTACCCTCGGGCCGGTGCGACGGCTTCGGACGTGCCCGGTCACCACTTCGTTCGAGCGGGATCACCCGGAACGGCGCGCGTGAACGGCTCCTCCGGATTCGGCCGGTCATCGCACGACGACACCCACTCGCTGTCGGCGCACGGCGGCAACGGACCCTTGCCGTCCGGGCCGGACCCGGATGCCCGGCTCGGGGACGATCCGCAGCGCAGGCCGGCATGGTGGCACCGTCATCTTCCGTCCGAGGAGCGCAGGCGGGTGATGGCGGAGCTGTCGATCCGGCGTGAGGATCAGTGGAGTGTCCGTTTCACGGTGATGCTGACGTTGTCGGTGGTCGTCGCAGTGATGGGACTGTCGGCCGACTCGCCGGCCGTGGTGATCGGCGCGATGCTCCTGGCCCCGTTGATGCAGCCGGTGTTGGCGACAGCGGCGTGTATTGCGATGGCGCTGCTCGTCCGTGCGGTGCGATCGTTCGCGGTCGTCCTGATCGCGACCGTGGGCGCCGTCGGTCTGTCATACGTGCTGGCGGCGATGTTCGTCAACGGCGAGCTCCCGAACGAGGTGACGAGCCGAACGGCTCCGGATATCCGCGATCTCGTGGTTGCACTCGGCGCAGGTTCGGCCGGCGCATATGCGACCGTCCGCAAGGACGTCTCGTCGTCCTTGCCGGGAGTCGCCGTCGCGGTCGCGTTGGTTCCACCGTTGGCGGTGATCGGTATCACCGTGCAGGCGGGCAACGCCACCTTCGCCTGGGGCGCACTGTTGCTCTATGTCACCAACCTGTTCGCGATCACGTTGGCCGGAGCGTTCGTGTTCGTCGTCACCGGGTTCGTTCCGCCGCGACGCTTGGCGACGACGTTCCGTCGATCGGCGATGGGGGCCACGGCGGTCGGGGCGATCGTGATCGCCGTTGCGCTGCCTCTGTACAGCGCGTCGACCGCAGCCGTCGAGCGATCCGATCGCGAGGTGGAAGCGCTCGACATCGTCTCGGCGTGGCTCGGATCGACCGATCGCCGTGAAGCGCCTCGCGTGACCTTCGAGCAGGAGAGGATCACGGTGGCGGTGAGGAGCTTCGACTCGCCCCCCGATCCCGATCCGCTGATCGTCGCGCTGCAGACGGGATTCGGTGACGAGGCGATCGTCTCGATCGAGTGGGATCGCGTCGATCAGGCGACTGCAACCGCGACGACGACCCCGACGGAGACCTCGACCGTGAGCGTCGACGCCCAGGACTACACCCAGGTCGCGACGATCATCGACCGATGGCTCGACGACCTCGGCCCGACCACGGGTGCGCGGCGCGATCTGTTGTCGATCACCGGCAACGTCATCAGGCTCGATGCGAGCGGGACCGGCGACGCTCCGACGCTCGTCTCGCTGACCGAGCGACTGGACTCCGAGCTGTCGAACACCTTCGAGGTCCAGCTGACGTGGCTCAGGCGCGAGAGCGTGGGCCAGCCGCGTCAGCCGACGCCCGACGAGGTGTTCGCCGACCAGATCGACGCGGTGGCTCGCGCCTGGGCGGCGCAACAGGCAGTCGACGTGGTGTCGACCTCGTTCGACGGTGCCCGCGCAGTCGTCGAGCTCGCCGGGCCGTCCGCACCCGACGCCGCTCGCCTCGTCGACGATCTGAACGCGCTGCTCGGATCGGATGGTGAGGTCACCGTGTTGTTCGTCGCCCGGCTCGACATCACGACCGACCCCGCCGCCTCGACCACGCCCACCACGCCGGGGCCGACGTCGATCACGCCCCCGACCACCGACGGCTGAGGCGTTGTACCTCGGCTCCGACCGACCGTGCGTCTCATTGCCGGCATTACCAACCGCTCCCCCAGCTGATGCACGGCGCGGGCGACCGATCCTGTCCCGCCCGACGTGCTACACCCCAGCAGCTGAGCCGATGCACGGGCCCGGCCACCGTTCCTGTCGCTGCCGACGTGCAACACCCCAGCCGCCCACCCAGCTGATGCCGTCACGGGTGACCCTGGCGGGCGCGCCGGCGGCCGCGGGGTCAGCTCAGCAGAGACGACGCATCGCTGTGTGGATCGCCGCTGCTGAGTGGACCGGGTCCTGCGCTCGGACTGCCGACGACAGCACCTCCGCGATGATCGGGCCTGTGTATCCGGTCGAGTCGATCGCGTCGACGATCTCCTGCAGCGGCAGCTCGCCGTCGCCGGGAGGCAGCCGGCGGTTGCGGCTGTCATCGACGAGGTCGATCTCGACGCTGGTCTGCGCATCGCTCAGCTGCACCAGGCCGATCTGGTCCGAACGCAGCGAACGGACCGCTGCGACGTCCCCACCGGTGCGCATCAGGTGGAGCGAGTCGAGCGCGATCGAGCACACCTCCCACCCTGCCTCGTCGCACAGCCGGTACGTCGCGTCGAGCGAGGCGAGCGGGGTGTAGCCGGTGAACTCGATCGAGAGTCGCAGGCCGTTCCGTGCGGCGTAGGCGCCTGCAGCGCCGACGACCCGCACCCATTGCTCGAAGGGCGCCGGCTCGCTCACGGCGAGCAGCACGTTGCCGGCCCCAAGTGCGACGGCCGCCGCGCAGACTCGCTCGGTGCAGGCCATCGTCGTATCGAGGTCCGCACCGCCGACGATCGGCAACACGTCGGACGCCGACATGCCGAATCGCTCGATCTCGTCGCGCAGCGCGGCCAGCGTCCCACCAGTGGACAAATAGGCATCGAGGCTGGCGAGGTCGACGCCGAAGTCACCGAAACCGGCCGAGGCGGCAGCTCGGACGATGTCGAACAACGGCGTGGTCGCGCCGAACAGCGGCGAGTGATGGATCGAGTGGAAACCGATCCGCCGGCTCGCCAACGCGCCGGGCATCAGCAGATGCGCCCGGCGCTGGCGACGAGCAGGATCATCCGTTCGATCTGGTCAACCTAGCCGCACTTGCCGAGCTGGTAGCTCGGGATCGGGTACTTCAACTCGATGGTGAACAGATTCACCGTTGCCTTCTTGCCCGCTTTCAGCAGGAACGTGTCGACGAACGCCTCGACGTTGAGGAAGAGGGTGGCCTTGCCCCCCACCGAGAGTTCGGCGCAGGCATTCTTGCCGAGCGACACCTTCGCTCGACCGGCGATCGGAATCAGTTCGACGCCGATCCCGGCCCCGACGCTGGCGAAGGCGTTCTTGATCCCGGGGCCGAAGGTGACCTTCGCGCCGATGTCGACACCGAGCTCGCCTTCGATCAGCACCGCCGGCGCAGCGACGGTCAGCTGCGGAGCGGGCATGTTGAACGTCCCGAACGGGTTGACGAAGATCGGGCAGGTGTTGAAGGTCTTGTCGACCTCCTGACCGTTGATCCAGCCTCGTCTCCGTCTTGGTCCGGCACCACCCGGTCCAGCAGCGGGTTGATGCTGATCCACGAGGTGCTGTTCGCCTCGAAGTGCACGCCCACCTTGGGGCCGTCGATGACGATCTTGGCCGACGCGAATCCTTCGACGACGGGTTCGACCGTCAGCGAGAACGGGAGCCCGGCGATGGGGATCGGGAAGTTCATCTTCGGCAGCTTGAGCGCGCAGGTGAGCTTTCTTCGAACGTGAACTTCGTCCCGAGGGTGATGTCGACGCTCGCGTTGATGTCCCAGTCGAGCGACGGGCCGGAGCCGTCGCCATGTCGACCGTGAGACTCGTTCCATCGCCGTGACAGCTTCGGCTCGACGCTGGCGATCACCTCGAGCGGTAGTAGCCGACTCTGGCTGAGCTCGTCGCCTTCGTCGTCACCCCGGATTGCTCGCACTCGATCGGCAGGCGGGCGCGCTGCGGGCACAGTCGACGAGCGGCCGGGCGAGGTGGCCGGCGAAGCCCTGTGGGCAGTCCTCGGCGTCGGCTGCCGGCGGGCCGTTCTGCTCGGCCTCGTAGGCGGCTCGGCTCTGCTCGACCTCGAGCTCCCATTCGGCTCGAAGCACTCGCCGCCTTCGTCGGCGGGGTCGAGCGGATTGCGACCGACGACGTTCTCGCCGTGGTCCCAGCACCCGTCACCGTCGGTGTCGGGATTGAGCGGGTCGGTGCCGAAGAAGGTGATCTCCTCGTCGTACAGACGGTCGAAGTCGCTGTCGACGTTGAGCGGATCGGTGCCGTACTCGTTGACCTCCTCACCGTCGGTCAGCCGGTCGCCGTCGGTGTCGGGCGACCGCCGGGTCGGTGCCCCAGATCGCCTCCTGCATGTCGGTGAGTCCGTCACCGTCACTGTCGGGGTCCTCGCCCTCGACCGTCGCAGAACGACTCGTCGATCTCGACGAGGTCGCCGTTCTCGCCGACGGCGCTGCACGGGAACGCCTCGTCGACGTCGAGATCCAGGTACGAGACGATGTGCGCTGAGCGCCACGTCGGTGTTCACGATCGGCGACACGCCGCGCCCGCGCCTGGCGCGAAACCGCTCGCCGGACTCGGCACCGCACGACTCGATCAGACCGTAGAAGCTGTCGCGAGCCGGCGACGTCGGTCGACACCAGGAACGGCGAGCCCACGACACAGCCGCCGTCGAGCGCGTCCGGCAGCGAGGCCCGGCATCTCGGTCATGCTGGCGCGCGGCGGCGTTGCCTCCGCCGAGCGTCACCTGCACCATCGATTCGCCGACGCTGCTCGGCCTGGAGCGAGGCGAAGTCGGTCGGCACGATCGTGTTCGGCGGCCAGCGCGTAGGCGGCGGTGGTCTCCCCGGGCGCCGATGTCAACGCCGAGATCGACGCCATCGGCAGCGTCTCACCGGCTGCCGTGGTGGCGAAGAGGGCGAAGGTGTGGGACGTTCCTGGTGCGAGGTCGGTGACGACCGCAGACGTCGATGTCGGCGCCCCCAGCGGCGACGTCGACACCTTCGCTCGGGTTGCCGGCAGGCACGTCACCCTCGGTGCGGCGAAGTACGAATGTCGCCACATCGGCGGGACCGCTCCAACTCAGTTCGACGCTGGAGGCGTCGACTCGGTCCACGACCAGGAGCAGTGGAGCCGATTGGGCGTCGACGCTGAACGCACGACCTCGATCTGCTCGCCAGGCAAGCCGGCGAGCGTCACCTCGGTCGGTCCGAAGTCACGGATCGAATAAGTGGTGTTACCGGAGATGAACGGTCCGGAGGTCGAGATCGAATAGGTGCCCGGGGGGACCGGCACCTCTGTGGACGTCTCGCTGCCGTTGGCGCCGACCGGAACCGTCATCGATTCCCCGGTCGTCGGCGTTGGTCAGGGTGAAGATCGGCCGGCTCGGGTACTCCGCCGTGCCGTCCGGGTTGACGAACCTGATCGTCGGGGCGGTCTCGGCATCGAAGGCGAGTTCGCCGTCCGACGGCACGGTCGTGTCACTCGCATCGCCGTCGGTGGTCGACGTGTCCGCTTCCAGCTCGGTCGACGTGGGCGCGCCGGTCGATGAGACGTCGGCCGTTGCAGGCGAGTTCGTCGACTCAGCTGAGTCGTCGTCGCCTGTCGAAGGCGAGCAGCTCGCGCTCAACACCGCGAGGGCGATAGTGAGCGAGAACGCGACGCGACGCGACCGAAAAGTCATGGATCTCCCCTGCATTGCACTGAGCCGACGTGGCTCGAACAACCTCCGCCATGGAGATCGGCGCTCACTCTAGGCACGACGAACCGGTCCACGGCCAGCCAGCGAAACCAGAAATTCGTAAGCGAACGACCTGCAATCGTCACGATGAATGCTCGCCCGACGGCCTTACCTCGGCCTCGGTCAGGCGGGGAAATACCCATTCACATCAGCCAACACATGCATCGGCACATCCGTGAACACACACACCTTGCCCCCCACACCCAACTTCGACACCACCAGATTCGGCGCCGTGCCCCCCGCCACCAGATTCAGATTCGACGTCTCCGGACGAACCCCACCACACGGCCACACCGTCGCAAACCCCGCCGACCCCGCATCCACACCCGTCACGTTCAACACCACCGCCAACGCATCCCCCGGAACCTGCGTCACCCCCCGACCCGTCACCTGCAACTCCACCACCGCACCCGCCCCCGGCTTCCCACCCACATAACCAATCTGCGCCACCCGCGTATCCAACAACCGCTCCGGCGCCACCGACCGATAACTCGACGACACCGGGAAATACCCATTCACATCAGCCAACACATGCATCGGCACATCCGTGAACACACACACCTTGCCCCCCACACCCAACTTCGACACCACCAGATTCGGCGCCGTGCCCCCCGCCACCAGATTCAGATTCGACGTCTCCGGACGAACCCCACCACACGGCCACACCGTCGCAAACCCCGCCGACCCCGCATCCACACCCGTCACGTTCAACACCACCGCCAACGCATCCCCCGGAACCTGCGTCACCCCCCGACCCGTCACCTGCAACTCCACCACCGCACCCGCCCCCGGCTTCCCACCCACATAACCAATCTGCGCCACCCGCGTATCCAACAACCGCTCCGGCGCCACCGACCGATAACTCGACGACACCGGGAAATACCCATTCACATCAGCCAACACATGCATCGGCACATCCGTGAACACACACACCTTGCCCCCCACACCCAACTTCGACACCACCAGATTCGGCGCCGTACCCCCCGCCACCAGATTCAGATTCGACGTCTCCGGACGAACCCCACCACACGGCCACACCGTCGCAAACCCCGCCGACCCCGCATCCACACCCGTCACGTTCAACACCACCGCCAACGCATCCCCCGGAACCTGCGTCACCCCCCGACCCGTCACCTGCAACTCCACCACCGCACCCGCCCCCGGCTTCCCACCCACATAACCAATCTGCGCCACCCGCGTATCCAACAACCGCTCCGGCGCCACCGGCACGTACTCCGCGGCGGCCAGCGCCGTCACCGTCGGCGAGATGACGACCTGGTTCGAGGCTCTCGCCGGCCCCGGTCCCTGGGCGTTCACCGCGATCACGGAGTACGAGTGGGTCGATCCCGGGGCTAGTCCGGTGAAGGTCTGGGAGGTGGTCGAGGCATCTACGACCGTGGTGCTCCCGTCAGCGACCGAGGTCACCACGTAGCTCGTCAGCGGCGAACCACCATCGCTGATCGGAGGCGTCCACGTCACCGTCGCCGAGGTTCCCGCCGTGGTCGCCGAGGCCGACTGAGGCGCGCCGGGAGGCACCGGTGCGTTGGCCAGGAGCCCGGTGCCCTTGAAGGTGAACGCGAACGGCTGACCGTTCCACGATCCCGAGGTCGAGCCGGTGTTGACCCCGGTCGTCGACGGAGTGAAGGCGTAGAAGATCTGGCAGGAGGCGCCCGCAGCCAACGTGTTGCCCTGGCAGTTCTGTGAGCCGCCGAACGCTCCGGCCGCGCCGCCGGCCCCCGACATCACGACGCCGACAGTGCCGCGGTTGGTGACGGTCACCGTCTGGGACGGGCTCGGCGTCTGGTAGGGAACGTCGCCGAAGTCGAACCCGGTCGGCGTGATCAGGAAGCGATCGATCCCGGCGCCCTTGAACGTGAACGCAAAGGGCTGCCCGTTCCACGAGCCCGAGGTGGAGCCTGAGGCGAGTCCGAGCGCCGTCGGCGTGAAGGCATAGAAGATCTGGCACGAGGCGCCTGGCGCCAAGGTCGTCCCCTGACAGTTCTGTGAGCCCCCGAACGCCCCAGCGGCGCCCCCGGCCCCCGACATCACGACCGATGCAGAACTCGTGTTCTTGACCGTGACGGTCTGGGGTTTCGCGGCCGATCCCAGCGGGACATCACCGAAATCGAACGACGTCGGGGTGATCAAGAACTGGGGCGGCGAGGCGTTGCCCTTGAACGTGAGCGAGAAGGGCTGGCCGTTCCACGAGCCCGAGGTCGATCCCGTCCGGGCACCGGCGACGGTCGGGGAGAACGCGTAGAACATCTGGCAGGAGGCACCCGGGGCCAAGGTCGTCCCTTGACAATTCTGAGACCCCCCGAATTCCCCCGCCGCTCCCCCGGCACCGGACATGACGGCTGCGGTGGATCCGAGGTTGGTGATCGTGACCGTCTGGGACGGGCTGGTCGAGCTGAGTGCGACCGTGCCGAAGTCGAACGACGTCGGCGAAATGAGGAATCGGTTGACGCCTTTGCCCTTGAACGTCAGCGCGAACGGCTGCCCGTTCCACGAGCCCGACGTCGACCCGGTGACGGGACCGAGCGCGGACGGCGTGAACGAATAGAACATCTGGCAGGAGGCACCGGGGGCCAACGTCAGGCCCTGGCAGTTCTGTGAGCCGCCGAACACCCCCGCGGCGCCGCCGGCGCCGGACATCGTGACCGACGTCGAGCCCTTGTTGGTGATCGTCACCGTTTGCTGCGGCGAGGGCGAGCCGAGCGGCACATCACCGAAGTCGAACGACGTCGGCGTGATCAGGAACTGTGCCGGGCCGGCAGCGTGCGCCGGTGCTGGTTGCGCCAGAGGGTGGGCGAGGGTCAGCAGTCCGACCACCAGCCCGACGACGGTGCCCAGGGCGCTTCGGCGACGTGATGATCGTCCGCCGGCGCGATCCAGACCGACTGTCCCCATCGCCATCGAGTCCTCCGTTTCGCGGTGAGCGGAACGTACGACGTGACGAGCTGCGTGTCGATAGGGCACCTGTCTCTTCGACGATCGCTACGTCAGCGAAGTCGGCGCGCCTGATGTCGTCGCGCGGAATCGACGACGAGCGTCACCCGGGCCGCTTCTGATGGGTGTTCGGCGTCCCCGACGGCTTCGATCACCCGGACGTTGGCGTAGGAATGTGGCAGATCGAGATCGTTGCTCCGGTCGGCCGAGAACTTCTCGATCAACCGGTCGCGCAGCTCCTCGGCGAGCGCGAGTTCGGCCAGTTTCGCCCGGTACTCCAGCTCCCACGGCGGCAGGCAGCGAAGGAGCGACTTGTCCGCGAGGTGTTGCGCTTCGTGTGTGAGCAGGTTGATCCGCAAGTCCTCCGACTCGAGCGATCGCTCTCTCGGAACCACCGCGAAAATCGTGTCGTCGGTTGCCCAACCGTTGGCGCAGCGGCGACCACAGGTGGCGTACTCGATCCACTCAGCACTGCTTGAAGCTCTGCCCGATGATCGGGCGCCGTCGCGGCGCGCCACCTATACGACCGGTAGACGGCAAGGATGTGTTCGAAGCCCGTCGAATCCGCTGCGTCGTTGGGCGGCGTCGATCGATCGAAACGGTCGAGCATTCGCTCGCGGCCATACGGCTTCGTCGGCATCGAGTTCGCTGTGCGGGATCTCCGAAAGGATCCTCACGGCCTCGCCGAGACCGCCGCGCACTGCCGCTGCTTCGGCGGCGAGGATCCGCTGACGCCCGCCGGTCAAACGTTCACCCGGTAATGGAGATGCACGACGCCATTGGCGAACCGGTGCTCGTCGAGCAGGTCGAGGTGCAAGCGCACGCTGCTGGGCAGGGCTCGCTTGCCACCGCCGACGATGATCGGGCACAGGAACAGGTGGCACTCGTCGACCAGTCCGGCGGCGATCGCCTCGCCGGCGAGCTCGGCACCTCCGATCGAGATGTCCGTGTCGGACGATTGCTTGAGTCGCTCGACAGCGTCCCGGTCGAACTCCCGCTCGATCCGGGTCCTCTCGCTGGCGACCTGCTGCAGCGATCGCGAGTAGACGATCTTCTCCGCTGCTCGCCAGATGTTGGCGTAGTCCGAGAACACCGCCGGCTCGTCTGCCTCGTCGCCGGCGGTCTCCCAGAACACCATCGTCTCGTACATCCTCCGCCCGTACAGATAGGTGCCGATCGGCCGTTCGAGGTCGTTGACGAAGGCGTGCACCGCCTCATCCGGCTCCGACCACTCGAACGTGCCTTGCTCGTCCTCGACGTACCCGTCGAGCGAGGCGATCGCCGCATAGATCAACTTGGCCATCTCCACTCCGTTCGCTCTGGTGCTGCCGGTGCCTGCTCAGCTCAGACGCTCGCTTGCCGCGGAAGTCATCGAGCATCGCAGCGCATGCGTGCCCGCGCCGGCGGGGCTACGAGATGCTCCGAAGCTCAACGATCCGTGCGGCGGCTTAATCATCTCGTCAACGAGCAGTCGATCACGCTGCATACAGTGTTTGGGCCTCGTGCTCGACCCGCTCGCGGATCAGCCGATGCAACGCCTTGCGTGAAACGAGATCGACCGGCCGGCCGAAGAGCTCCGCAAGCTCGTCCTCGAGCCGGTTGATGGCGAAGCCCGGCCCGGCAGTGGTCGGTCCACACCAGGCCGTCACGAGCGGCCATCGGCAGTGCGGACGAACGATCTGGGCTTCGTCGCCATGGCGCCCTTCGAGGTCTGAATCAGCCGCAGGTTCCCGACGCCAGGCCCGTCGCAGTCTCGGGGAAAGCCAGCCTGGTAAATGAGTGCCCGGGGCGGGGTGTGAACTCGGATGACCTTGCGGTCAGGGGGTTGAAGACTTCACTCCCACATCCGATGCGTCCGGCTGAGTCCGTCTGCCCTGCTCACGTCTGCCGGCGATGTCGGCCCGTGTCCGTCCGATTCGCCCAGGTCCGACAGGTGCGGCCAAGTCCTGTGCAGGAATCGTGCAGGTCTCGATCGGTCCGTGCGAAACACTTCAGGCCCCGTTCGGCGCAAGACGAGGAAGACAGCAAGTGACACCGTAGCGACAAGTAGCTACACTCACCGTCATGAAGGTAGCCACATCTACACGGATCGAAGTCGGGGTACGCGACCTCAAGAACAACCTCAGTCGCTACCTCGATCAAGTCCAGGCCGGCGTCGAGGTTGTCGTGACCGACCGAGGTCGACCCATCGCCCGGCTCAACGGCATCGGCGATGAGCCGACGGACAAACTCGCAGCGTTGATCGAAGCCGGTCTGGTTCGACCTCCGACCTCGAAGGTGCGCCAACGTCCGGTGCCACTGCACTCATCTGGATCGGTCAGCGAATTGGTGGCCGAGCAACGCCAGTGATCACCTACGTCGACACGTCCACGCTCATCAAGCTGCTCATCGACGAGGTCGGCACAGCGGAGGCCGCGGCGATCTGGGACGAGGCGGACACGCTCGTCACCGTCAGGGTCGCTCACGTCGAGGTTCGCGCCGCGCTGGCTGCTGCCCGGCGACAACGTCGCATCACCGCCGCCGTGCTTCGCAGTGCAATCGCTGGCCTGGAGGTGTTGTGGTCGCAGTTGTCCGTGGTTGAGGTCGACGAGGATCTGATGCGACTGGCCGGCGATCTGGCCGAGGCACGCGGTTTGCGCGGCTACGACGCCGTGCATCTCGCCGCGGCGCACCTCGTGGGTGCCGGAGTGTTCAGCAGTGCCGATCGCCGCCTGTGCGAAGCAGCGAGCACATCGGGCTTTCACGTCGCGAATCCGATCGATACCGCGTCACCCCAGATCGACACGGGGTCAGCGAGTCGAGATGAGCGATGATCCGAGGCCGCCCACCACGAAGGACTCGGGCGTGCACGGAATCCCTGTGCCCGCTACGTCACAGGGCATCGATGACACGGGTGACGGCTATCGGGTGGGCGGGTACACGATTCAAGAGCTCACGGCTGCGTACAAGGACTGGATGTCCACCGACGGCTGGATCTTCGACGCGGAGTACAGCCACCTCGACCCGTACCTGTCCGAGGAGCGACCGCACATCGGTTACCTCACCCAGTCGATCTACGTGAAGCCGACCACCCCACCGACCACGGTCGCCCTGATCATCGGCAACTTCGATGGCAAGCCCGGCAACAAGCGAGACCTCAGGGTGTACCTGACACAGACACCCGACGACGAGCTCCCCCAGCGCTCGCTGCGACTCAACTGGGAAGACGGCACCGCCTGAGCGCCCCTGCCAGGGCCATGCCGACTCGGACACCGACTACGTCGGCCTCCGTTGCTCGTCCGAGCGTAGGCACCCAGGCGTCTTCGTCGCTACGGAAGACTTCATCGCCGCTACTGCACCGAGATGCGAACCTTGCCGCGGACCGTGCCCGCTTCGAGTTGGCGCGTGGCGTCCGGCGCCTCGTCGAACGGGTACATCGCGTCGATGCTCGGCGTGAGCTTGCTGGCCTGCTGACCTGGTGCTTCGTCGTGCCCGGGGCGGGGTTTGAACCCGCACGACCTTGCGGTCAGGGGGGTTTAAGCCTGCGATTTCACGTCCAGCGAGTGCTGTCGATTGACGAGAAATGCCGTCTGATGAGGGCGTTCCCGTCCGGACCGTCCAACTCGTATCGGCTCGTACCGACTCGTACTTGCGAGTTCTGTGCACCTTTGAGCCATCGACGGGCTCTACTCCTCGCCGGTCGCGATTCACCCGATCTCGTCGGCGGTCGACTCCTCGACCAGCTCCACGATCCGATCGGCAGCGTCGATTGTCTCGTCGACCAGCGGGGGGTCACGCCACGTACAGCGTCTCGGCCTCGTGCTCGACGCGGTCGCGTATCAGACGGTGCAATGCCTTGCGCGAGACGAGATCGACCGGACGGCCGAAGAGCTCGGCAAGCTCGTCCTCGAGCCGGTTCATCGCGAAGCCGAGCCGCGCATCTGGACGAGCGACGTAGAGCAGATCGACGTCGCTGTCGTCAAACTCCTCGCCTCGGACCACCGATCCGAAGACGGCCAGTTCTGCGAGCCCGAATCTCCCGCAGATCTCGGCAATCCGGTCGCGGTCGATCCGCCGCCCGCCGATCACCAGAACCGAATTCAGCTCCACCTAGCCATTCTGCCAGCCACCATCGAGCTGGGTCACGGCCCTTGCCAGCGCAACTCCGGTTTGCAGCCGTCCATCCGCCCGCGCCGCGACCGAGACCGACGGTCGCCGGGGCCTCAGGAAGCGATCGCTTATCCCGCTTGTCGACGGCTGATGACGCCGGGGGATGACGCCGAACAGAACTCGGCCGTCCAGATTGAGCGGCGCTGGGTCCGAAATGGGCTGCTCATCCGAGCAAAACGCTGGCGGCGTCAGCGGCGTCCTCGAAGTTCGCCGCCGCTCGACGCGCTCGGTGCGTACGGTCCTCCAGGATCGGAGTGATCGCCGACCGCAATCTCTTGCGGTCGCGTTTCGACATCTCGGCCCTCATGCCATCGAGACCGGAGCCCGAACCAAATGCTGCGAGCGAGAGCAGGAAGACAAGGTCTTGTTGATGCTTCAGGCGCTCATCGTTGGTCAACGAGACGATCTCCTTGGAGCCGGCGGCCTTGGCGATGATCGCTCCAAGAAGCGACGGGCAACGAACAGTGACTTCGTCGTCGCCCCAGCTGACCGTGACCTCGATGGTTCGTTCCAAGGCCTGGGTCGCTCCCGGAGCCTGGATTGCGTAGCCGGGAGGCACCGTCTCAACGTTCGCTGCACCCATACCTTCGGGGGCGAGCAGATCGATCTTGGCTCGCCCCCGCTCGAAGCGGGTGACACCTTCGGGCGACTCGAACGTTCTGAAGTCCGCTGACGTCAGAGCCTTGGCGACATCGATCACCGCCTGACGACCGAACACTCTGACGTCGACGACAACATCGCCGTCATCAGTGACCCGTGGCGCGTCGACACCGGCAACGGCGGCGTGGATGGCGACCATCTGTCCTCCGACCACCGCCCACTTCGCCGCTGGGACACGGTCGACGAGTTCGGTGATCGCTTCCCATGTCGAGCGGCCGGCGTCGGTCAGCCGTCCGAGGTTCGCCACCACCACCGCCGGCGCACCTGGCAAGGTCAGCTCTACATCCGAAGGATCGCCCTCAAGGCGGGTGAAACGCCCGCCTGCGCCGCGGTGACGTTGGTGATCGAAGTTGCTCATGCGAAGGCTCGCAGTGCTTCCGCGGCGGATCGATCGTCGCGGTCGTCGACGAGGTCGACCAACGCGACGATCATCCGAGCGTGACGACTGCCGTTGAACACCCATGCGGCGTCGGGGGCGAACCGGACGATCAGATTGGGGTCATCTCCGTCGGCTCGCATCCGGTTGTCTTTTACGAACTGGTCCGCGTCGGACCGCTGAACATAGATCGCATGGGGTGGACCGTCCTGCACTGCTGCACCGTGCTCGACTGCCGCCGCCGACCCAGAGATCACGACCCTCTGGTCGGCGAGGACTCGGTCGAGGTATGCAGGAAGCACCCGGTACTCGTGTCGTTCGGCGCGGCGGCGGACGGCAACAGCCAATGTCTTCAAGTCGTCGACGTTGCGTGGTCTCGCACTGGCGAGCATCTCCCAGGCGGCGCCGGCGCTCAGCGGTCGCCCTCGACCGGGACGGAGGTCTTGGTACCGCTGGACGGAATCCAGGTCGACCTGGAGAGCGTTGCCGAAGCGTTCGCTCTTGATCTCACCGGCTTCGACGAGCCGGGAAATCTGCTTGCGCGACACACCGAGAATCTCGGATGCCTTCTGTGCGCTGATCTTCACGGGAACAACCCTATCATCTAATACGTCACGATCGTGACGTATTAGATCGTCGGCCAACAATCTCGTTTCGTCACGCGGATCACGCCAGCTTCGCCGGGACCGTCCCTACCCAGGAAAAGGTACCGCTAGCTGGTCTGATTCAGTGCCCGGGGCGGGGTTTGAACCCGCACGACCTTGCGGTCAGGGGGGTTTAAGCCCCCAGCGTCTGCCAGTTCCGCCACCCGGGCCGGTGGATCGACAGGCTAGGTCGACCCACCGGCTCGCGGCGTCGTTCTACTCCGCGCCGACTGCGGCCAGGTAGAAGCTGCGGTCGACGATCTCTGTCCTCGGCCACCGGTTCGGTGAACTCGGTGATCACGCCGAGCTCGATGAACAGCTCCTGCACCCGCTCCGTCGTGCCCTCGCGGAACTCCCAGTCCATCACCAGCGACGGCACCTGGGTCACCGCTCGATGTCGACGCCGGTCTGCTCGGCGATCTCGGCCATCACCTCGGCGTCGCTGTGGTAGTCGCCGTCGTAGTACGTGTTGATCGTGCGGATGATCGCCCTGACAAACGCCTCGCCGGCTTCGCGGTTGTCGACGAGCAGGTTCTTGCCGAAGGCGACCTGCCCGAGCGGCTCGCCCGGCGTCTGGGTCGCCGCGAGGAAGTACGCCGGGTCCTCGGCGACCTGCAACCACAGCGGGTCGAGCAGGATGCCGCAGTCGATCGCCCCGTTCTGCAGCGCAGTCACCGTGTCGGCCGAGGGGATCTGCTCGACCTCGACGTTGGTGACGTCGAAGTCCGGGGACGCGGTTGGCCATCTCGGTGGCCGAGTAGTACACCGAGATCGAGCCCTTGCCGACCGATGACGCCCAACTCAGGTTCTGGATCTCGTCCAGGTCAGGATCGTCCGGGGTGGTGAACGACTCCCGACGACACCACAGACCGGTCTGCGGCTCGTCGTAGTCGCCGGCGTTCGGCGGGAAGTAGTTGCCCATCACCGCCTTCACCGGCAGGCCCTGGTTGCCGGCGTTGAACAGGGCGAGCTCGATGCCGCCGACCGCAGCGTCGATCGAGCCCTGCGCCAGCTGCGGCACGGCGTCGGCGAACGACAGGATGACGATCTCGATGTCGAGGTTCTCCTTCTCGAACTCGCCGAGTGACTTGGCGAGCAGGATCGGCGACATGAACTCGAGCGAGAACGCCGACGACACCGTCAGCGTCGTCGGCTCGGCGAGCGGCTGCGGCTCCGGGAAGCCCGGCTCGCAACGCGCCGGTGGCGACCCGGGCTGATGTCGACCTGATCGGTGACGCCCTGCTCCTCGCAGCCTGGTGCGGTGGCGGTCAAACCCGAGCCGCCGTCTCCAGCGGCTGTCGTGTCGGATCCGCCGGTCGTGTCCGCCGTCGTGTCGTCCGTCGCGGCAACCGTCGTCTCCGTCGCCCCCTCGGTGGTCTCGGCAGCGTTGTCGGTCGTCGTCTCGGCAGGAGCGGCGGTGGTCGCCGCGCCGGTGTCGGCCGAGCCGTCCTCATCGCTGCCGCAGGCGGCGAACAACATCGTGGCGACGGCCAGCCCGGCGAACAGCCTGCGTTGCCTTCTCATGGTCCCCATCGTTTCTCCTCGTGTAGTTGGTGGACAGATGGCGAATGAGTTCACGACGTCGTCGCACCGCCGCCTTGCGGTGCCCAACGGGTCAGCAGCCGGCCGACGATCGTCACGATCCAGGTGAAGACCACCCCGATCAGCGACGTCAGCACGACCGCCAGGTACATCGTCGGCGGATCGAACGTCTGGCGGGCGATCGCGATCCGATACCCGATCCCCTTCTGGAACGGGGCATAGGCGAACTCGGCGCCGATCATCGTCAGCACGGTGACGCCGGCGGCGATCCGCAGGCCGACGAACACCTGCGGCAACGACGCGGGAAGGATCACGTGCCGGAACAGCTGCCATCGGCCGGCCCCGAGCGAGCGGCCCGCCTCACGGAAGTGCTCGCTGACACCGAGCACCGCAGCGTTCGTCTGGAGGAAGACGAAGAAGAACACGGTGAGGGCGATGACGATGATCACCGGTGTCTCGTCGAGCCCGAAGGCGAGCAGGAAGATGCCGATCAGGGCCAGCTTGGGGACGGTGTACAGCGCGATCAGGGTCGGGTCGAGCGCCTTGCGCAGCAACCGGTTGAGCCCGAGCGTGTAACCGGCGACGAGCCCGGTGATGCTTCCCCAGAAGTACCCCCAGGCGATCCGCGAGATGCTCGCGCGGACGTCGCGCCACATCCGCCCACCCGGCCGATCGGCGAACATGTTGTCGACGTGACGAACGATGTCGCTCGGCGGCGGGTACAACCGGCGGTCGATCCACCCTTGGCTGCCGGCCAGCTGCCACATCCCGATCAGCACGACCGGCACGGCGATCGCCAAGCTCAACTCCATCGTCCGGCGGCGCCGGGCGTGGCGGACGGGATCGCGTTCCGCTCTGCCGGGGCGGCGATGAATCGGCGTCGGCTCCACTGCGCTCACCTCACCGGCTCCGTCCGGCTCTCGGCGAGGTGCCGTTCGACTTCGACCCGCAACAGCTCCCACAGCTCGGCTTCGAACGCCGAGAACTCCGGTGCGTCGCGCACCGAGGCGTCGACGCGGTCGCTCGAACGGGACGGTCTTCGAGGCGACGACCGTTCCCGGTCGTGCCGACATCACGACCACCCGATCGGCGAGCAGGATCGCCTCTTCCAGGCTGTGGGTGATGAACAACACGGTCCGCCGGTCGGACTGCCACAGCTCGAGCAGTTCGTCCTGGAGCAACTTGCGCAGCTGCGCGTCGAGCGCGGCGAACGGTTCGTCCATCAACAGGATCTCCGGCTCGACGGCGAGCGCTCGGGCGATCGCCACCCGCTGCTTCATCCCGCCGGAGAGCTGCTGCGGGTAATCCTCGGCCCGGTCGGCGAGACCGAGCCGGTCGAGGTAGTGCATCGCCCGTTCCTTCGACTCGCGGCTGGAGACCCCGCGCAACTGCAGGCCGAGGCGAACGTTGTCGATCACCCGCTTCCAGGGGAAGATCGAATACTCCTGGAACACCATCGCGGTGGCGTGCTGCTGGTCGCGCACCGACAGGCTGATCTCGCCCTCGGTCGGGTTGACCAGGCCCGCAACCATCCGCAGGAACGTCGACTTGCCGCAGCCCGAGGGCCCGACGACAGCGACGAACTCGCCGTCGGCGACGTCGAGATCGAGCGGACCGAGCGCGTGCACCGCCCGGCTGTCCGCCGAGAACACGCGCGTGACCCCACGAGCGACGATCTTGCCTGCTGGACGCGACCCACCCGCCCGGGCGTGTGGCGGCTCGGAGAGCGAGCTGTCGTCGGAGATGTCCGTTCCCCCTCTGGCGGGTCGACTCGACCGTCGTGCGATCGACGGCGAATGTACTCAGCGGCGAATCAGCTACCCGCAACCGTTCGCACCGAACCGTCCGACGCAGGCGTCGTCGTCACCGCTTCGACGGGCGGGAGGTCGGTGACCTTCGTCTCGTCCCCTTCGGCGGCAACGCACGGGCGAACTCCACGCTGCGCTCCACCCAGATTCGAAGGACGGCGTCGTCGGCGACGTGGTCGGCGGGGACCATCAGCCAGCCGCGGATCGCCCGGCCGTTCATCTCCATCGGCGTGGCGGACGTCGAGTTGACCAGCATGTCGGCGTCGTCGGGATCGACGCGGGCGAGCAGCCCGCCGTGGCCGCTGGCGGCGACCGCCATCTGGCCACCGACGAGGAAGCTGAGACCGCCGAACATCTTCCGTTCGTCGATGTCGGACGCACCGCCGAGCACGGTGCGGATACGATCGGCGAGCTGCTCGTCGTAGGCCATCTCGGCGAGGTTAGGCCTCGGCGATGGGCGGCGATTTCAGCTGGCGACGCGCTCCATGTCGTGGATCGCCAGGGCATGGTGTGCGCTGCGCGAATCCGCAGCGATCGCCGCCTGTGAGAGCCCGGCTGCGACCAGCAGGCGAATCGCCCACGGATCGTTGCAGATCATCGCGAAAGTGACTCCGTCGCCGGCGCGGTCCTCGACCAGTTCGACCAGGTGGCGGGCGCTGTCGGCATCGAGCTGGTCGCCCTCGCGCAGGTCGATGATCGCGTCGCTGCCTGCCGGGAGGTGCTCGATCACCATCGACAACACCGAGGCGCCGAGCTCGCCTTCGAGGCTCCCGCGAACCTCTATCTCGAACGGACCCAGGTCACGGAGCAGGAACACCTCACACACGATCGCCACCTCCTCGATGCGGTGCCCTACCTTGGCGTCGGAGTGTTGTCGTTGGGTGACGGACCCGTCGCAATTCGGCCACAAGGTTGAGTCGATGCGAGCTCACACGGCGTCGATCGACGGCGGAGGATCCCCCAGGTGAACCGGCACCAAACGGGAGGAATCCGTGCCATCGATCACACGACGCCAATCCGGCGTGCGTCGGGTGAGCAGTAGCGAGATCGAGACCAGCGCGATCGCGCCGCAGACGAACCCGGTGCGCATCCCGACGACGTCGCCGATCAGCCCGATCCAGACCACCCCGATCCCGTAGCAGAGCCCCATCGAACCCTGGACGAGGGCGAGCACACGGCCCCGCTGAGCGTCGGGAGCGTCTCGCTGGGCAACCGTCATCGCCGCCACGAACACGCTCGACGATCCGGCACCGAGGACCACCACCGCCACCGCCGCCACCCACGGGGCGGGCGCGAGCGCATAGCCGAGGTAGGCGACGGTCAGCATCGGGAGCAGTCCGAGCAGCACTCGCGAGCGACCGATCCGTTCGGTCAGCAACGCTGCGCTGAGGCTGCCGATGATCGCTCCGGCGCCCTGCAGTGCGCTGAACAGCCCGATCAGCCGTGTCCCACCGTCGAACACGGCGGCAACGAAGATCGGGATCAAGCCGACGAAGCCGGCGACCGAGACATTGAGCAACGACACGAGCGCGATCGACGCCTGGCACCCGCGGTTGATCCGCAGCGCAGCCCAACCCTCCGCCAGCCGGTCGCGCACGCCGGCAGCATGATCGGCACCCGGCGGGTGGAAGGCGCGATCGAGCCGGCTGACCGAGAAGGCCATCACCAAGAACGTCGCCGCATTGAACCCGACCGTCCAGGCCGGGCCGACCGCGCCGGACAACCCGGCGGCGAGCAGTGGTCCGACGATCCGCCCGCTGTTCCACGAGTAGATCCCCATCGAGACCATCGCCATCAGCTCGTCCGGCGGGACGAGATCGGGGAGCATCGCCGAGTAGGCGGGCGCTCCGAGCGCCCCCGCCGCACTCGAACAGAGGATCACCAGCGACAACACCACTGGCTCGCGCACGCCGACGGCCAACAGCACCGTCAGCAGGCTGGTCACGATCCCCTGGCCGAGCAGGCCGGCGACGAACACCTTGCGCCGGTCGTAGCGGTCGGCGAACAGGCCCCCGATCGGCGCACAGAGACCCTGGGGGGTGATCGTCGCCAATGCGATCAGGCCGGTGAGCAGGGCGCTGCCGCTGTTGCGAGCGACGAGGCTGCCGACGACGACCAGCTGCACCCAGGTGCCGACGTCGGAGAGAACTCCCGCTCCCCAGATCAACCGCACCGCGCTGTGGCGAAGCGGGCGGAACGGGTGGTTGCTCACAGCGCCGCAACGGTACCGATCGATGCACCCGCCACTCGGGCTCAGGCGGCCACGTCGCCCGATTCGAAACCGAGCGCCGACCACATCGTGCCGCGCACCCGCAGCGCCTGCGGACCGGCGAGCCGGTTGGCGACGATCACCCCTTCGATCATGTCGGCGGCGACCGCGACCCACGGCCGTCCCCGGGTGCGGACGGCGACGACGCAGCGATCGGGCAGCCGGCGGATGCTCCGATCGACCCCGTCGGTGCGCGGCGGACTGCGAAACGACGGCGCCACCAGGTTGCGCTCCCGAGCGGCACGGCCGAGGGCGCGGGCGGCCTGGGCGAACTGGAGCGAGGTGGCGGTCTGCATGACATGACCAGGATGACGCGGGGGTGTCGCGGAGTTGCCGCCTCGTCCCGGTTCCCGAACCCTGGCGCACCCCTGCCGTACGCTCACCGACGTGGAAGGTCTCAACCCGGCGCAGCGAAGCGTGATCGAGCTCCTCGGGCGGACCGCGGAGGAGTCGCCGCTGCCCGAGGGCATCGCCGGCGAGCTGCAGCAGGAGCTCCACGCCGGCATCGCCGATCTCGCCGCCGAGCTCGACCCCGCCGATCCGGTGTTCGTCTCCAAGCACGCGCTGGCGACCATCCACGGCTGCGAAGCGCACCATCTCGGTGGTTCCGGCGAGTTCGAATGGACCGTCGCCAACGCTCGCGGCACCGTCGCCCACAAGGCGATCGAGGTGATGGTCCACTTCCGCGGTGAACCGTTCCCCGGCCACCTGGTCGACGAATCGATCGCCCGTCAGATCAACGACGAGCACTCCTCGCTCGGTGCGTTCCTCGCCCGTCTGCCGGAATACGACCGGGCCGAGCTGCGCGCCGAGGCAGTCGCCAAGGTCGCCGCGTTCCAGGAGTGCTTCCCTCCGTTGTCGGACCGATGGCGGCCGGTGGTCGAGAGCCGCTCGCGGGTCGAGCTGTTCGGCGGGCGGGTGATCCTCTCGGGCAAGACCGACCTCACCCTCGGGCGCGCGCCGAACAAGGTGATCGTCGACCTGAAGACCGGCTGGGTCAACGCCGCCCATCGCGAAGATCTCCGCTTCTACGCGTTGGTCGAGACGCTCAAGCTCGGCCAGCCACCGCGCAAGCTCGCCAGCTACTACCTCGACAGTGCCCGCACTCACCCGGAACAGGTCACCGAAGGAACGTTGCACACCGCCACCCGGCGCACGATCGACGGCGTGCGGCGGATGATCGAAATCGGCAAGCTCGACGAGCCGGCGACGAAGCGGCCCGGTCCGCAGTGCCGCTGGTGTGCGCTGCAACCGGCGTGCGAAGAGGGAACTGCAGCGCTCGTGCGCGCTGCCGATCCGGACGGCGATCAGGCCCCCTGGTAGCCGTCGCTCAGAACGGTGTCCCGCACCACGGAGCGAGCGCGCTGTGGAACATCCGGTCGGCGCGCCCGATCGCGCCGCGCTTGCGCTCGACCAATCGGCCGGCGGCGGCGAGCTCGGCGAACGAGGTCCCTCCGAGGCTGACCGCGCCGAGCGAGTCGATCGGAACGACCAGCTCGGCTGCCCGACGCACCCGGCGACAGCCCCCGTTGCCGATCTCGTAGCGGCCGACGTTCTCCGGCAGGAACCGATCCTCGGGAACTTCGACCACCACCGTCTCGTCGGTGGCGTAGCTCCGGGCGCCGAGCGCCCCGGCGACGTCGACCAACCGGATCCACTGCTCGTCCCAGACCTCGGTGACGTGGAGGGCGCGAGCGTCGACCAATCGCGAGCGGAGCGGGTCGTCGAGTGGGCGGCAGTCGCTGACGAGCTCTTCCACCAGGTCGAGATCGCAGAGGAACCGCCACAGCCCGGCTTCGACCTCGGCCGAGGCTCCGAACAGGTCGGGGACCTCGATCTGCGCCGGCTTGGCGTCCCACTGGTCACGATCGACCGTCTTCCAGCGGGTGAAACCGTCCGGTCGTCCCCGATCGTCGTAATGGACGACACCCCACTCGTTGATCGTCGGATCGGTCTCGACGTGTCCGTCGTACATCACCTCCCAGTACCAGTCCCCGCGCACGAGCATCCCGACCCGTGTCAGGCATCGGGCGTACGCCCGCTTCGCCTCGGCGACGAACGGCGGTCCCTGGAGGATCTCGAAGTGACCGGCGAGCGAGAGCGGGCCGCAGAACGCGCTGCGCGCCGTCGGCAACCTGATCGAGCAGGCGAGTGCGGCGAGGCCGTAGCCGAACCGGCCGTAGATCGCCGCTTCCGCCGCACGCAGGCTGGCGATCGGTTCGCCTCGCTCGGCGGCCTGGCGGAGGTGTTCGGCCATCATCCCGGTCAGCGCTCCCCGGCGCCGGTGCGTCGGCAGCACCCCGACCCGGGTCAGCCCGGCGGTCGGCACGGTCGCCCCGCCGGGGAGCACGGTCTCGAACGGGAACACCCCGGCATTGCCGACGATCTTCGATCCGTCGCGGGCGATCACCGCCCGTTCGACGAACCACGAGGGCCGCCGTTGTTCGAGCCGCACCGGCGTCGGCAGCGGCGGCTTGCAGCGCGGTGAGGAACACCCGATAGAGCTCGGGGACGTCCTCCTCGGTCACTGCGCCGAACTCGATCGTGCCGGTGGGTCGGGCCATCCGACGATTCTGCACCGAGCGGCGCACCGGGCGCCGCCGAGATTCAGGAGCTCGGCAGTTCCTCGGGCATCGGCGGCCGCCACGAGACGCCGTTGACGTGTGCCCCGCCGTCGACGAACAAGGTGTTGCCGTTGACGTACTGCGAGTCCTCGGTGGCGAGGAACAGCATCACCCCGCCGATGTCATCCTCGGGGGTCCCCATCCGGCGCATCGGGTTCTCCTGCAGCATCGCTTCGGCGGTCTCGGTGTTGCCGTCGTAGAACGCCTGATAGGCCTCGGTCGCCGCCGCCGGGCAGATCACGTTCGAGCGGATCCCGTGCCGGGCCCACTCCACCGCGGCGGTGCGGGTGAGGGCGCGCAGCGCCTCCTTCGCCGCGTTGTACTCGACCGAGTACATGTGGGCGTTCACGCCGTTGAGCGAGCACAGGTTGATGATCGACCCACCGCCTTGGGCCTTCATGATCGGGAACGCCCGCTGCATCGCCCAATAGGCGGCGTAGAAGCCCATCTGGAACCCGTGGGCCATGTTCTCCGGCGTCTTCCACTCGAGACGGGAGATCGTCCCCCCGCCCCAGGCGTTGTTGATCAGGATGTCGATCCGGCCGAAGGTGTCGACCGCCGCCTGAACCGCTGCCTCGCACTGGTCTCGCTCGAGGACGTCGGTGTGGACGAAGTGGCCCTCACCGCCGAGCTCGTCGATCATCTCGACCGTCCTGCGGCCGTGCTCCTCGTTGATCTCGGCGACGACGACCTTGCAACCCTCGCGAGCGAAACGGCGACTGGTTCCTCGGCCGATCCCGAGACCCGCGCCGGTGATCATTGCAACTTTGCCCTCGAGACGATTCCCCATCCGGGCGACGGTACGTCACCGAGTTCACCGTCGCTCCACCGAGCGTTGCCGTCGCGCAGCCGCCGAGCAGATCAGGGGGTCATCAGCGCGACCGGGCAGGGCAACCCGGCCTCCCGTCGGACGTTGCTGATCAGTCGGCCAGGTTGCACCGCAGCCTTCGGCGCAGTGAGCAGGTCGGAGCCGAGATGTTCGGCGAGCGCGGCGAGATCCTCGACGTTGATCACCATCCCCCACAGCTCGGCCGTCGGACCGCGGTGCTGCGGTGACTCGACCACCTCGAGGATCACCTCGCCGAGACGGTGGAAGCCTTGGCGGACCCCGCCCCCGACGTCCCGGATCCGTTTCAGCGGTGCGCCGAGTTCGGCTTCGACGGCGCCGCAGGTTCGTTCCAGCGACGACGTCATCACCACCACGTGGTCGACCAGCAGCGCCCGCGAGGGATGCTCGGCCGGCGCCGCTCGCCGACCCACCGGTTCGGCGAACACGACGATCCCGTCGGTTCGCGAGGGCAGCGCTCGGTCGAAGTCGGAGTCGAGGTCGAGGTCGAGGTCGAGCCCGAGCGCAGCGACGCCGGCGGGCGCGGTCGGCTCGAACCGGAGGGCGACGGCGCCGACGCGGATCGTCGATCCGTCCTCGGCGGTGAGCCCGAGCGCCGTCCACGGCTCGATCGCTCCCCCGATCCGCAACGCGCTGAGCACGGTCAGCCGAGTCCGAGCTGCCAGGCGAGGAAGGTCAGGACGTCGGCCGCTTCCTCCGCCCGCTTGCTGACCGGCTTGCCGACCCCGTGCCCGGCCCGGCCCTCCTGGGAGAACAGGACCGGATGCTCGTCCTGGGCGACCCCGGCGTGTTGCAGCAGCGCGGCCATCTTGCGGGCGTGCAGCGGGTCGACGCGGGTGTCGCCCTCGGCGGTGGTCAGCAGCACCGCCGGATAGCGGGTCCCGTCGGCGACGCGGTGGTACGGCGAGTAGGCGTGGAGCCAACCGAACTCCTCGGCGACCTCTGGGTCGCCGTACTCATCGGTCCACAGCCGGGCGATCAGGAAGTGCGGGTAGCGGACCATGTCGAGCAGCGGCACCGCGCACCACACCGCCCGGTAGGCGTCGGGACGCTGGGTCATTGCCGCACCGACGAGCAGCCCGCCGTTCGACCCGCCGGCGATCGCCAGCCGATCGCGCGAGGTCAGTCCGCTGGACACCAACCAGTCACCCGCAGCGTGGAAGTCGTCGAACACGCGCTGCTTGTTCGCCCGCCGCCCGGCGTGGTGCCAGTCCTCGCCGTGCTCGTACCCGCCGCGCAGGCCGGCGATGGCGTACAACCCGCCGCGCTCGCACCAGGCCGAGATCGTCGGGCTGAACATCGGCGACTCGGTGATGGCGAAGCCGCCGTAGCCGTTGAGGATCGCCGGAGTGGTCGGATCGGGCACGACGTCGGCGGCATGGATGACGAAGATCCCGACCTCGGTCCCGTCGAGCGACGGGTACGAGTGGTAGCCGACGGTCAGCGCCGGCGTCCCCGCCACCGGTTCTGGCGCAACCCGCGAGAGCCCACCGTCGGGATGCCAGCGCCAGAGCGCCGAGGTCTCGTCGAAGCCGGTGACGGTGAGGAACACCCCCGGCTCATCGCGATCGCCGGTCACCCCGATCGTCGCCACCCCGAGATCGTCGATCGTCCCGAGCAGCTCGCCCGAACTCGGTGAACGGCGCTCGACGCGATCGACGGCGACGTCGGTGCAGACCACCACCAGTTCGTCGCGGGTGATCGCCAACCCGCCGAGGACGACCTCGCGCTCGGCGACGAGGGTGCGCCACCGATCGACACCGGGATCATCGACGGGCGCGGTGACCAGCCGGCCGCGCGGTGCCTCGTGCATCGTGACGCCGACGATCCCGTCGGCACCGAAGCGGAACGTCGAGTTCGCCTCGATCCCGGCGACGACCGTGCGCCAGGCGCCGGTGGCCACCTCGAGCAGGTGCACCTCGACGTTGCTCCAGCCGAGCATGGCGTGGATCAGGACGTGCGCGCCATCGGGTGAGCAGGAGACCGAGGGCCAGGTCTCGGCGTCGCTGCTCGTCACGCCAGACGAGCTCGTCGGCGTCGATTCCCGTCCCCAACCGATGGAACCAGACGGTGCGGTGGTATTCGTCGCCCGCCGGATAGCGGGTGTACCAGAACCCGCTCGCATCGGGCAGCCAGGCGAGCGAGCACGCCCGGCACTCGGGGATCTGCTCGCCGAGCAGCTCCCCCGAGTCGACCTCGAGCACACGCAGGACGCTCGACTCGGTGCCTCCCTCGCTGACACCGAAGGCGACCAGCCGGCCGTCGGGAGAGGGGTAGAACCAGTCGATCGCCGCCGCCGCGTCGCTCGTTCCCCGGGCGGGGTCGATCAGCGTCCTCGGCTCGGCCGACGGTTCGCCGACGGATCGAAGGACGACGGCGAACTGCTCGGCGCCGGCCGGTCGGTCGAAGGTGAACAGCCGATCGCCACGCACCGACGCCCCGGCGACCTGCGGCAGCTGCATCAGCGCGACGAGGCGCTCGTGCCAGCGGCCCCGATCGGGCCGGGCGTCGAGCGCCTGACGGGTTGCGTTCGTTCTGGGCGGTGACCCATGCCTGGGTGTCGGCGGACGAGCCGTCTTCCAACCAGCGGTACGGGTCGGGCACCGGAGTGCCGTGGAGGACGTCGACGACGTCGTCCCGGCGAGCCGGCGGGACCGGCAAGGTCAGCCGCGGCCCATGTTCGGGCGCTTGCCGTGGTTCGCCTTCGTCCGGCGCAGCTTCGCCTTCTTCTTCTTGGTCTTCTTCGACATGGGTGGCAAGCCTACGGTGTCCGGCGGCCGCTCCCACGGTCGACCCGGTACGGGGTGTCCTCGGCCGAGGACACCCCGTACCGGGCTCAACCGGTCTGGCGGTGCAGCGGGACGGTCAGATGGCGTAGCCGAGCACGTCGATGATCACGTCGGTCGAACCGGTC
This sequence comes from uncultured Actinomycetes bacterium, assembly GCA_963754705.1. Lineage (GTDB taxonomy): Bacteria > Actinomycetota > Acidimicrobiia > Acidimicrobiales > Ilumatobacteraceae > JAWKHV01. The sequence goes on from CAVWGZ010000006.1 coordinate 728,923, forward strand.
GGTCCGATCGCGACCTTGATCTTGCCGGAGCCGTCGACCGCGACGGTGACCTCGTTGGCGACGTCAGCGGCGCCGAAGTTGACCGTGCTCACCCCGGGCGCAGTGGTCAGCGCGTTGGAGTAGGCGACGATGTAGCCGGAGCCGACCGCCTGGGTGACGGTGACGTTGACGATCGCCGCCCGAGCCCGATCGGCACACCGGCGAGCGAGAGATCGACCGTACGAATCTCGCCGTTGGCGAACTTGCCGGCCGCCACCGCACGGGAGTCGTAGGCCCGCACCGGGGTCGCCAGGTACTGGATCTCCGAGTCACGGATCACCAGCTGGTCGCGCAGCGCGCCAGCGGGGAAGTCGGCGGTGTGGACGTTGACGTAGAACGACGTCGGATCGGTGTTGATCGCCGATGCGTGGTTGTCGATCAGGCACTTCTTGTAGGAGTTGGTGGTGCCTGCCGGCGGGGCGAAGTCGACGATCGGCGGTCCGGAGACACCGGCTTCACCTGCGTGGATGTGCAGTGCGGTGTACGCCCCGATCCCGCTGGTAGCGATGTTGATACAGATTTCCTGCGTCACCGCGTCGACGGTGACCAGCGCCTGACCGTACGCCGGGTCGGCTGCGCCCGGCCCGGGGACTTCGGTCGTTCCGATCATGTTGGCGGCGATCAACGGCAACACCTTCGGCGTCGTCGACGCGATCGGTATCACGGTCGCGTTCTTCTTGCCGGCGGATCGGGCGACGGCGACGGATGCGAACGCACCGCTGGCGCCGACCGCGAGCGCGATCGGGATGGCGAGCTGCTTGAGAGTCAAGCGCATGAAACTGCTCCTCCTTGGAAATTCGCGACCCTCACCCGCCCAGCGTTGTCAGGCGTGGCAAGTCGACCGGCACGGGGCCGGTGCTCGGCTGGTTCCCCCTCGACCGAGGTCGCCTCCGGACATTAGCCCTGCCCCCGGACCGCTCGGACCGACCTCGTCGGCGACGACGTGCCGCGGCTCAGGCGTCGGTCGAGTGACCCGCCCAGTCGAGCAGCTCGTCGGCCGACCAGCTGTTGATCACCCGCTCCAGCGGCACCTCGGAGAGCGCCGCCTTGTCGCAGCCGTAGGGCTGCCATTCGAGCTGACCCGGGGCGTGGGCGTCGGTGTCGATCGAGACGAAGCAGCCGTAGTCGAGCGCCAGGTCGAGCAGTTCCTTCGGCGGATCGAGCCGTTCGGGCCGACAGTTGATCTCCACCGCCGTGCCGTACTGGGCGCAGGCGGCGAAGACGAAGTCGGCGTCGAACGTCGACGGTGGGCGCTTCGGCGGCATCCGCCCGGTGCAATGCCCGAGGATGTCGACGTGTGGGCTGGCCACCGCCAGCACCATCCGTTCGGTCATCTGCTTGCGCTCCATCCGCAGCTTGGAGTGGACCGAGGCGACGACGATGTCGAGCCGGGCGAGGAGGTCCTCGCCGAGGTCGAGGCTGCCGTCTTCGAGGATGTCGACCTCCATCCCGGTCAGGATCCGGAACGGGGCGAGTTCGACGTTCAGCCGGGCGATCTCGATCAGCTGTCGCTCCAGCCGCTCCCGATCCAGGCCGTGGGCGATCGTCAACCGGGCGGAGTGGTCGGTGAGCACGAGGTATTCGTGTCCGAGGGCGGCCGCGGCGCGTGCCATCGTCTCGATCTCCGCGCCACCGTCGCTCCACCTCGAGTGGAGGTGACAGTCGCCGCGCAGCGAGGCGCGAAAGGCCTCCCCCTCGGGGGTGATCGCGACCTTGGTCTCGGCATCGAGCTTGGCCAGATAGGCGGGCTGTTCGTCGCCACGCAACGCCTCGCCGATCAATCGGGCGGTCGCCGAACCGATCCCGTCGAGCTCGGTCAGGGTTCCTTCGTCGTTGCGGGCGACCACCTCGTCCGGTTCCAGGCTGCCGATCACCTCGCGAGCGCGGAGGAACGCCTTGGTCTTGAACCCGCCGCCGCTGCGCGGATCGGGGATGCCTCTGTCGAGGAAGTAGATCGCCCGATCGAGCGCTTCCAGCGGGGTCATGGTCGCCAGGTTAGAGGTCCTCGTCCGACCGGCCTCATGTCGTTTCGCCGAGCGCCCTGTTCCCGCCGCAGCCCGCCCGCACGGTCGCTCGGAAACTTGCCCGTCGGTGTCTGCCGACCCTGGCTACCGTCGCTGCCCGATGGCCGACGTGTCGAGCGAGCATCCGAGCGCTGCGTCCGGCTCAGCCTGGCAAGTGCTCGGCGGACTGATCCGGCCACACCGACGCGCCCTCGGCGGGCTCGGAGCGGCACTCGCCGCCGCCACCGCCCTGCCCCTCGCCGGGCCGCTGATCCTGCGTGCCTTCATCGACCGGGCGACCGGTGACGCCGGTGGCACCGGCGGGCTGGCGACGCTGGCGATCGTCTATGCCCTGCTCGGCGTCGCCGCCTCCGGTGCGCAGGTGCTCGTCGGTTGGCGGGCGACGTCGTTGACCTGGGAGGTGACCAACGAGTTGCGTCACGACCTCGCCGAGCACGTCCTCCACGCCGACCTGCGCTTCTTCCGTGACACGACCCCCGGCGAACTGATCACCCGGATCGACGACGACGTCACGGCAATGAACGAGTTCATCTCCAAGTTCGTCGTCCGGCTGGTCTCGGTCGGGCTGATCGCCGTCGCCTCGCTGGTCGTGGTGGTGATCGTCGAGCCGGTACTCGCCGTGCCGATGGCCGCGTTCGTCGCCGTGACCGTTTGGGTGGTGATCGTCCAGCGCGACCGGGCGATCCCCGAATCGATGGCCGAGCGGGCGGCCAGCGCCGAGGTGATGGGCTACGTCGAGGAGGCGGTCGCCGGAGTCGACGACCTCGCCACCCTGCGCGCCGGGCCGTTCGCCGTCGCCCGCCTGGCCGAGCGCAGCGAGTCGTTGCTCACCGCCGCCGCAGCCCGCTGCCGGGCGCAGATGCGGATGATCGGCGTGGTCCGGGTCGTCCTCGTCATCGGCCAGATGGCGATGCTGGCGTTCGGCGGGGCGGCGTTCGGGCTGGGGTGGATCACGCTCGGCACGGCCTTCCTCGGCTACCGCTTCGTCAGCATCGTCACCGGACCGGTCGAGATGCTCGCCTGGCAGCTGCAGGATCTCCAGGGCGCCGGCGGCGCGGCGCGCCGTGTCGGCGATCTGCTCGCGCAGCGGTCATCGGTCCGACGCGGCGATCGAGAGCTGCCGCCCGGCCCGCTCGATCTCCGCCTGCGCGATGTCACCCTCGTCTACGACGACGGCGACAGCGAGGTGCTCAGCGGCGTCGATCTCGACCTCCGAGCCGGCCAACGGCTCGGAGTGCTCGGTCGCTCCGGTTCGGGCAAGACCAGCCTCGCCCGGCTCGTCCTCGGGCTCATCGAACCGACCCGCGGCTCGATCACGCTCGGCGGGATCGAGCTCGCCGAGGTCGCCGAGGGCTCGCTGCGCCGGCGGGTCGCCGCCGTCCCCCAGGACGTCCAACTGTTCCCCGGCACGGTGCGCGACAACGTCACCCTCTACGACGACCGCCACGACGACGCTCGGGTCATCGCCGCCCTCCACCAGGTCGGTCTGGCCGACTGGCTGGCCTCCCAGCCGGAGGGGCTGGAGACGACGATCGGAGGGATCGAGCTCACCGCCGGGATGTCGGCCGGCGAGGCACAGCTGCTCGCCTTCGCCCGCGCCTTTCTCCAGGCACCGGACGTGGTCGTGCTCGACGAGGCGACCTCGCGGGTCGACCCGGCGACCCAGGCCCGGCTGCAGCACGCCGGCGACCTGCTGCTCGACGGTCGGGCGGCGATGATCATCGCCCACCGACTGGAGACGCTCGCTGGATGCGACCGGCTGGTCGTGCTCGAGGACGGGGCCGTCGTCGAACAGGGCGACCGGGTGACGCTCGCCGCCGATCCGACCAGCCACTACGCCCGACTGCTCGCCCGTGCCGGCGGCGGGCTGCTGGTCGACGCCGCAGGTGAACTCGGATGAGTGCGACCAGCCGGCCCCGACCACCGACCTCGCTGCTGTCGATCTCGGCCCGGACCAAGCGACTCGCCGACTACCGCGCTCGACCCTTCTACCTCGGCAGCCTGGCGTGGATCGCGTTCTTCCTCTTCCCCCTCCTGCCCGGGTGGCTCGCCGAGCGGATCTTCGACACGCTCGAGCAGCACGGTGCGACCACGACCGTCTACCTCCTCTGCGCGCTGACGGTCGTCGCCGAGGCGGGAATGGCCTGGCTACTCGCCGTCGGCAATCGGATCTACGTCCCGGCGTGGGAGGCGGGCGCCGCGCTGTGCCGGGCGAACGTGCTCGACGCTCAGCTCGCCAGCGGCGGCCCGACCGCAGGAGCGCTGCACGATCTCTTCCGGCGAAGCGGTCAGCCGGTTGCGCGACGACACCCACGACATGATGATCTTCGCCGACAATCTCGTCGACGTCGCCGGCGGGCTGCTGTTCGGGTCGATCGCGCTCGTCGTCCTCGCCCGCGTCGACAGCGTCGCCGCGATCGTCGCCGTCGTTCCGCTGGTCGTCGTGGCGCTGATCAACCAGGTGCTCAGCGCTCAGCTCAAGTCGGCCCGCCGCCTCGCCCGGCAGTCGGCGGCGGAGGTCTCCGGATTCCTCGCCGCGGTCACCGGCGCCTCGTTGACGGTCAAGGTCGCCGGCGCGCAGCAACCCCTGCTCGCCCAACTCAGCCTGCTCAATGCCCGGCGGGGCAGGCGCTCGGTTCGCGACGAGGTTCTCGGGGACGCTGCGTTCACCGTCAACGACGCGGTGATCGACCTGTGCATGGGTCTCGCCCTGCTGGTGATCGTGCTCCGCAGCCGAGCCGGCGAGCTCGACGCCGGCGAGGTCGCCTTGTTCGCCGCCTACTTCGCCAACCTCGCCTGGCTGCCGCGGCGGATCGGTTGGGCGATGGTCGGCAAGCGACGGTTCGAGGTTGCCGCCGCCCGGCTCGACGAACTGCTCCCACCACCGGGCCCAGGTCCGGATCCGTTGACCGTCCATCGCCCCCTGCCGTTGCTCGGCGGCCCACCGGCCGTCCTTCCCGTCCCGTTGCCGCGCCTACGTCTCGAGCGGTTGGAGCTCGACCGCTTGACCCTTGCCGACCGGGGCGTGCGCGATGTCTCGCTGGCGCTGACCCGCAACTCGCTGACGGTCGTCACCGGACCGGTCGGCAGCGGTAAGTCGAGCCTCCTGCGGGCGATTCTCGGCTTGCTCCCGCTCGACTCGGGCACGGTTCGCTGGAACGGCGAGGAGATCACCGACCGAGCGGCGTTCTTCGTCCCGCCGCAGTGCGCCTACGTCCCTCAGGTGCCCCGGCTGTTCGCCGATTCGCTGCGCGACAACCTCCTCCTCGGTCTCGCTGCAGGGGTCGACGAGCTGCTCGTCGCCGTCCACCTCGCCGCCTTCGAGCGTGATGTCGCCGGGTTCCCGGCCGGGCTCGAGACCCCGATCGGTTCGCGTGGCGTGCGGCTCTCCGGGGGCCAGGCCCAGCGCGCCGCCGCAGCCCGTGCACTCGTCCGCCGTCCCGAGCTGCTCGTGCTCGACGACCTGACCAGCGTGCTCGACGTCGAGACCGAACTCGCCCTCTGGGATCGGCTGGCAGCGGAGGGCTTCACCGTGCTCGCGGCGTCCAACCGGCGCCGTGGCTGATCGAACGCCGCCGACCAGCTGCTGGCGCTGTGAACCACCGCTGGGCTGCTCGATCCCTAGGCGATCGCAGCGATCTCCGTGCCCGGCGGGGCGAGGAACACCGCCGCCGGTAGCCGGAGGGCGACGAGCTCGGAGACGGCGTCGGCGACGTCGGCCGGCAACGGGGGAACGATGAACAGCATCCCCGCCCGGCCGTACTGGCTGTCGAGCCGTTCGGCCAGCTCCGGCCGGCCGATCTCGTCGAACCGGAGGAGGAGGAACGCTTCGAGCTCGATCGCCCGGGCGACCTCCGCCGCGGTGCGCAGATCGACGTCGGCGACGCGCACGACGCCCGGGGTCGCTGCGACGTCGTCGATCCGGCCGCCGAGGACGCATGTACAGCACCCCATCGGCGGCTGCTTCGTCGAGGACGCGCGTCGGGGCAGCGCTCCGGGACCGAACTGTTCGTCGACGCCGACCGAGGCGCCCTGTCGGGCGAGTTCGAGGACCAGCCCGAACGGCACCGCGCCGAGCCCGACCGGATCGAACCAGCGCACCAGATAGCGGCCCTCGGGTTGGAGCTCGGGCAGCACGGCCTCGGTCATCGCTGCGACCATCGCCGAGTCCTTCGCCGAGGGGATCTCCGCCCGGTCGGCGAACTGGACGGTGCCGAGGCGCTGATCGCGACGGTGAGGGCGAGCACCGACATCGCTGCTGTGCGAGCCGGGAGCCGACGCCGCAGCGGGGTCCACGAGCTCCAGATCGTCCACACCGACACGACGACGATCAGTCCGGTGACGATCCACAGCCAGCGAACGGTGTACTCGAAGTAGCTGCCGAAGATGTGCTCGAGAGAGAACAGGGCGATCACCGCGGCGAGCAGCAACCCGGCGTGGACGATCATCGCCCGGCGGTCGCGGGCACGCCAGGCGAGCAGGGCGGCGAAGCCCCACAGACCGACGGTGAGGATCGCCGCCGCCGGGTTGCGGGTGACCAGGTTGGGACCGGTCATCCACGGCCCGAACAGACTCAGCTGGCTGAGCGCGACGCCGGGCCACGAGCCCCTTGGCGAGGTACGGCTCGTCGGGAGAGGAGAAGCTGCGGACGACGATCGACAGGTTCCCCGGCGAGCGCGTCAGCTGGTCGATCAGCGGCGGCAGCCAGATCACGAATCCGGCGACGAGCCCGCCGAGCAGCCAGCGACGAGCCGGACGCAGTCCGGCGGCGCGATCGCGCCGCCAGGCGGAGACACCGGCCCAGCCGATCGACGCGGCGAGCAGTCCGACGGCGATCACCAGGTAGCCGGTGTGGCACTGGATGCAGTGGCTGGCGGTGATCACCGCCAGCGGGAGCATCGACCAGCGCCCGTCGGCGACCTCCCAGACGGCGAGGAGGAAGACGAGGAAGGGGAACACCGCCAGCCACGGATTCCACGGCTCGAGGAAGAACGCCGGCCCGGCGGCGCGGACGAGCACGACCAGCAGCAATCCGACGAGGAGCAGCAAGGACGTCCCCCGCGTCGCAGCGCCAGCCACAGCGCGCCGACGAACGAGGCGAGGGCGACGCTCGTCACCGCCGCCATCGCGGCCAAGCTGGTCCTGCCGAGCAGGGCATAGACCGGATACATCGCGAACCACAGGCTCGGTCCGGGATGGGACCCCTGCACGCCCCGGCCGTCGGTGATCCGCCCTGCCGCCCCGACGAGCGGGATCTGGTGCCAGAAACCGCGGCAGGTGCAGCTCCGCCTGGGCCATGTCACCCGCCGGATACCAGCGAGTGCCGTGCACGGCGACCAATCCGGCGAGCGCCGGGAGCACCGCCAGCAGCGCCAGGCCACCGACCAGCAGCCGTCGGTCGGGAACTGCACCGGGGTCGACATGACCCGCGGAGCGTACTGCCTCGACGGCTACGCTCCCGGGCTCGGTGCGTCCCCCGTGCCCCGATCCCCGAGGAGCTCACACGTGGTCGAACGTCTCACGGTCCCCGACGCAACGGTGGTCACCGGCGGCGCCGGATGGCTCGGCCGGGCGTTGCTCCAGGAGTTCGCCAGCGAGCCCGACGGTCGGTGGCGGCGGGAGGGCGCTTTGCGGGTCCTCGTCCACGACGCGGCGGACACCGCCGCCGTCCACGCCGTCGCCCCCCAGGCCGAGGTGCTGGTCGGCGACGTCGCCGACGACGCCAGCCTCGGCGGGCTGTTCGCCGGGCTGGAGGGAGCGGTCGACGTGATCCACACCGCCGGGGTGATCCATCCACGCAAGGTCGCCGAGTTCGACGCGGTCAACGCCCGAGGGACGCGCAACGTCGTCGATCGGGCGGCGCGGGCCGGGGTGCGCCGGTTCGTCCACGTCTCGTCGAACTCCCCGTTCGGGGTCAATCCCGAGCCGGCCGAGATCTTCCGCAACGACGAGCCCTACCACCCCTACCTCGGTTACGGACGGTCGAAGATGGAGGGCGAGCTGGCCGTCCGGGCTGCCGCAGGGCGCGACGGCTTGGAGACGGTCATCGTCCGCCCGCCGTGGTTCTACGGGCCGTACCAGCCGCTGCGCCAGACCACCTTCTTCAAGATGGTCCGCACCGGCAAGTTCCCGATCTTCGGCGCCGGAGATCAGCGCCGCTCGATGGGCTACGTCGGCAACCTCGTCCAGGGGGTGGTACTCGCCGAGCTCACCGCCGGGGTCGCCGGGCGCGGCTACTGGATCGCCGATGCCCGGCCGTACACCGTCGCCGAGATCGTCGACACCGTCGGCCAGGCATTGCGCGAGGAGGGGTTCGAGGTCTCCTCCCGCCGGATGCGCGTCCCGTCGATGATCGGCACCGTCGCCGAGAAGGCCGACCGCCTGCTGCAGGGACGGGGGATCTATCACCAACAGGTCCACGTCCTCGGCGAGATGAACAAGACGATCGCCTGCGACATCTCCGTCGCCCGTGCCGAACTCGGCTACGAACCGGAGGTCGAGCTGCTCGAAGGGATGCGCCGCAGCATCCGCTGGTGTCGCGAGCAGGGCGTGGAGCTGTGATCCGCCCGTCTCCTGTTCGCCGGGTCGAGCCTCGCCAGGCCGGCCTTTGCCGGGTCGAGCTTTGCCGGGTCGAGCTTTGCCGGGTCGCACGTCGCCGATTCGCGCTCAGGCCGTCGCCGGGTGACGCCCGGACCGGGTCGATCGCCCCGATCGGTGGCGACTGGAGCGCGAATCGGCGGACGATGGGGGGTCGAGGATGAGCCAGGTGCTCGTCACCGGTGGGTCCGGCTACTTCGGTGAGCTGCTCGTCGACAAGCTGCGCGCCGCCGGCCACACGGTCAGGACGCTCGATCTCAACGACTCCGACAGCCGGGCTGCCGACGTCGAGTTGATCCGGGGCGACATCCGCGATCCGGCGACCGTCGCCGAGGCGTGCGCCGGGATCGAGGTCGTGTTCCACAACGTCGCCCAGGTCCCGCTGGCCAAGGACCCGGAGTTGCTCCGCTCGGTCAACATCGACGGGACCAACGTCTTGTTGCGCGCCTGCGAGGCGGCGGGAGTGTCGAAGGTCGTCCACACCTCGTCGAGCGCCGTGTTCGGGATCCCGGCGAGCAATCCGGTGCTGCCCTCCACCGGCCCGGCGCCGAAGGAGGCCTACGGCCAGGCCAAGCTCGGCGCCGAGTACGCCTGTTGGGCGGCGGTGAGCCGCGGCCTCGACGTGTCGATCGTCCGGCCACGGACGATCCTCGGGCACGGTCGGCTGGGGATCTTCGGGATCCTGTTCGACTGGATCGCCGACGGCGCCGACGTGTTCGTCCTCGGCTCGGGCGACAACACGTACCAGTTCGTCCACGCCGACGACCTCGCCGAGCTGTGCATCCGCGCCGGGGCGAAGGAGGGACCGGGGCTGTTCAACGCCGGCACCGACCGGTTCTGCTCGATGCCGCGAGTCGTTGGAGGCGACCTGTGCCCACGCCGGCACCGGCTCCAAGGTCCGCTCGCTCCCGGCGCGACCGGCGTCGTGGGCGATGCACGCTGCGGCCGCCGCTCATCTCGCCCCGTTCGCGCCGTACCACTGGATCATGTACTCACGCTCGATGTGGTTCGACATCGATCACGCCCGGGAGCAGCTCGGCTGGCAACCGCGCTGGTCGAACCAGGAGATGTTCGCCGACAGCTACGACTGGTTCGTCGCCAATCGCGCCTCGACCGTCGCCACCGCCGGTCGCTCGCACCACCGGAGCAGCTCCAAGCAGGGCGCGCTCGGCCTGCTCAAGCGCGCCACCCGCCTCCTCCCCGGCTGACCCCCGGCCGCGCAGCGAGCCAGCATCACGAGAACAGCGGCGAGCCGGGGGCGACCTGGAAGACGGCGCCGGGGAGACGGAGATCGGTGTACTCGCCGACGAGCGCGTTGAGCTCGGGCGGCAGCTCGCTGCTGGCGGCGATCATCGCGGCATTGCCGTACTGCGAGTCGATCGTCGAGATCAGGTCGTCGCGCCCGAGCGCAGCCAGTGAGTCGAGGATCTGCGCCCGGACCTCCGCCGAACGAGCCGCCTGGGCCGGGGTTCGCGGATCGAAGTAGACGAGTTCCTCGGCGTCGCCACGAGCACGGAAGGCATCGATCGAGACGTCACCGGTGACCAGCCAGAGCACTGCGAGCACGGTCGACTCGTCGTAGACCCGGTGGTCGAGGACGGCGAAACGCGTCCACGAGTCCGAGCCGAAGTGGAAGCCGCGACGCTCCATCTCGAGCATCAACCCGAAGCCGGGCCCACCGAGGCCGGCGGGGTCGTGCCAGCGCAACAGGTAGCGCGAGTACGGGTCGAGCTTCGGTGCGAGACCGTCGGCGAGACCGCCGACGAGCTTCCCCTCGATCGCGTAGGGCACCTCGACCGCTGCGCTCTGGCCGACGAGGGCGACGGTCGGGACGAGCACCAGGGCGGCGGCGATGACGGCGAGGCCCCGCCGGGCGGCAGGGATCCCGCCGGTGGTCACCGCCCGGTCGGCGATCGCCCGCCACACGGCCCAGCCGGAGGAGATCGCCAGCATCGCCGCGACGATCCACGACCAGCGGATCACGTAGTCGTAGAAGTCGCCGATGATCCGGGTCGTCGAGATCCAACCGAGCGCAGCGGCGACGAGGGCGACGGCCTGCAGGCTCAACGCCGGGGCGTCGCGCCGGCGGATCGAGACCACCAGCGCGCCGGCGACGAAGGCGGCGAACAACAGCAGTCCGGTCAGGCTCGGCGACGAGCTCGCCGGGTCGTGACGGGCACCGCTGAGCCAGGCACCGCCCAGGTTCCACTGGGTGGCGAGCGCCCGGGTCGCAGCGCGCAGTCCCACGGTCGACTCGGTCGAGCCGGTGAAATGGCGGAAGAGCCGTTCGAGGTTGCCCGTCCGGCGGAGCTGGTCGTAGAGCGGCGGGATCCAGCAGACGAACCCGACGCCGAGCCCGACGAGCAACGACCGGCGAACGGCCGGCCACTCGATCCCCTGCCACCGCCGCCACGCGGCGACGAGCAGCCAGACGACCAACGCGCCGAGCATGCCGTGGACCAGCACCATGTAGCTGACATGGGTCTGGGCGCAGAAGGTCCCGGCGAGGACTGCGGCCGGCACGGCCCAGCTCCGAGCGCGCACGGCAGCGAAGACGAGGATCAGGAATGCCAGGTAGGCCAACGCCGGCATCCACGGATTCCACGGGGTGAGGAAGAACTGGGCGCCGAGCGAATGGTCGAGCAGCGCGGCGCCGGCGGCGACGAGCACCGCGAGCGAGGTCCCGCCGACCCGGCGGGCGACGAGCACGGCGACGGCGATCGCTGCCAGGTGGACGACCGTGGTCGACACCAGCAAGGCCAGGCTGGTCCGCCCGAACACGAGGTAGACCGGGAACAAGCCGTAGGCCATCGCCGGCCCCGGATGCGAGCCCTGCTCCTCGAGCGGTCCGAACCGGCCGGCGACGCCGATCAGCGGGGGGTGACCGGGAATCGCTCGCAGATTGAGCTCGGTGTGGGCGTAGTCGCCGGTCGGATACCAGGTGGTCCCGGCGACGCGCAGCAGCGAGATGACCAGCGGCACGGCGAGCACACCGAGCAGTACCAGCTCCGGCCGGCGGTAGGCCCAGCTCCGCAGTGATCCGATCCGGTGCACGAGAACGCGATGCTAGGTCGCCTTCCCGGAGACCGATCGGATCGGGGTCCGACGAGTAGCCTGACCAGCCGCATGACGAGCGTCGCCGCACCTCCGCCGCGCCTCGACGCGCCGGTCGCCAACGCCGATGGACGCGGGTACCGGGCCGACGGCAAGCTCGCCCACCTCCCACCGTTGGACGGCATCCGCGGCCTGGGAATTCCGTTCGTCCTGCTCTACCACCACGAGGCGGTGCTGTTCGGACGTCGATTCGGTGGCGGCTACCTGACCGTGTCGATGTTCTTCACCCTCTCCGGGTTCCTGATCACCCGCCTGCTCGTCGCCGAGCACGAGCGCAGCGCGACGCTCGACATCAAGGCCTTCTACCTCCGCCGGTTCAAGCGCTTGATGCCCGCCGCGCTGGTCACGCTGTTGCTGATCGCCCAGGTGTGGTGGCTGGCCCCGCCGCCGAACGGCGGGATCGGCTTCCGCTCCTGGTTGTCGGCGCTGACGTACTGGCAGAACTGGCACCTGATCTGGACCGGGAACAGCTACTCGAACCTGTTCACCGACGCCTCGCCGGTCCAGCACATGTGGTCGCTGTCGCTCGAGGAGCAGGTCTACATCGTCTTCCCGGTGCTGATGCTCGGGCTGTTCAGCCTGCGCTGGAGCCGGCAGCGGATCGCCCCGGTGCTCGCCGTGCTCGCCGTCGCCGGCTTCGCCGCCGGTTGGTACTGGGCGGCGAGGGAGGGCAACGCCCGCGCCTACTACGCCCTCGAAGCCCGCTCGGCGGAGTTCCTGATCGGAGCAGCGTTCGCCGTGTGGTGGTTGCGTTCACCGCACGTGCCTCGGCTGAGCGCGTTCCTGCGCAGCCGGCCCGGTTGGTTGCTCGCCGTCGCCGCCGTCGCCGCCGAGGTCCTGCTGTGGTACGCGATCAACCTCACCACCGGCGGGCTGTTCCCCTGGTGGGTGGCGATCAACGGGATCGTCGTCTGCGTGATCATGGCCTACGCCTGCGCCGGAGCGGGGGTGTCGAACTGGCTCAGCTGGCGGCCGCTGACCTTCACCGGGCAGATCAGCTACGGCGTCTATCTCGTCCACTGGCCGGTGTTCCTGCTGCTCAGCAAGGATCGGGTGGGGGTCACCTCGTGGTTGTTGCTGGTGATCCGGGTGGTCGTCACCTTCGCCGTCACGTTGGCGATCTACTACGGGGTGGAGAACCCGGTGCGCCTCGGGCGGATGTGGCGCGGCCGTTCGTTCGCCGTTGCCTGCGTGCTGCTCGGCGTCACCGGGGCGTCGTTCGTCGCCCTCAACGAACCGAGCCGGGCATCGCAGCTGGTCGACGCCGACGCGGTACTCGCCCAACAGCGCGCCCTCGATTTCCTTCCCGTGCTCGGACCGGACGCGCCGACCGCCTCGGCGATCGACCCGACGCTCCCCGCCCGGGTGCTCGTCGTCGGCGACTCGCAATCGTGGGCGATCGGATCCCGGCTGGCCGAGCTGTGGGGTGCTCCGAACGGTGTCCAGGTCGAGCCCTCGCCCGGCGTCGGTTGTGGGATCGCCGAGCTGACCCCGATCCGCTATCTCGGCGTCGAGTACCCCAACGGTCGCAGTGGGTGTGCCGAGTGGCGTGACGCGCTGCCGAAGATCGTCGCCAAGTTCGAGCCGCAGCTGATCGTGATCGTCGGTGGGTTCGGCGACGTCGCCGACCGCAGGCTGCCGGGATCGGGCGAGTGGCAACACATCGGCGAAGCCGGCTACGACGAGTGGTTGCGCGCCCAGATGGCCGAGTTCGTCGACGAGGTCACCGCCGCCGGGGCGCGGGTGCTGTGGCTCAGCCACCCGCACGTCCGACCTCCTCGGGAGGCGGGCAGCGACCCGTATCCGGAGGAAGAGCCGGCGCGGATGGATCGGTACAACGAGCTGATCGCCGAGATCGCCACCGCCGACGAGCGGATCACCTTCGCCGACCTGGCCGCGTTCGCCGCCGCCCGCCCCGGCGGCGAGTTCGATCCGGTGTTCCGGCCCGACGGGGCACACATCGACCTCACCGTCGCCCCCGACCTCGTCAGCTGGCTGGCCGACCGGATCCGCCTGGCGACCGGCTCGTGAGCCGGTCGCCGGCCCGGCAGGCGGCCGCCGATCGCCGGCGGTGGCTGGGCGATCGTCTATGCCCTCGTCTGTTTCACCGGGCAACGCTTCTCGACCTTCTACCTCGGCATCGCCTGGCAGCTCGTGCCCTACGAGGTGCTGCGCGACGACCCGATCGGCAGCGTCTGGTACCTCCACATCCAGCCGCCGTTGTGGAACCTGGCGATCGGGACGATCGGCCGCTGGTCGCCGCTCCCCGACGCGATCAGCCTGCAGCTGTTGCAGGCCGGGTTCGGTGTCGCGATCGCAGCGATGCTGGCGGTGATCCTGATCCGCCTGCGGTGCCGGCCGTGGTTGGCGATCGTCCTCGCGCTCGTCGCCAGCCTCAACCCGGAGGTGATGCGCAACGCGTTCGAGCCGACCTACGAGCTCGCCGTCGCCTGCGGCCTGGTCGCCCTGATCTGGGCGGCGACGTGGGTGGCGGCCGGCGCCGGGCGGGCACTGGTCGGCATCGCCGCCTTCGCCACGTTGGTGATCATGACCCGCAGCCTCTACCACCCCGCATGGGCGCTGGCCACGCTGGGGATCGCCGCCTGGGCGATGCGGGCCTCGATCGACCGACGTCGGCTGCTCGTCGCGTTCGCCCTCCCGGTGCTCCTCGCCGGCGGGTGGATGCTGAAGAACGAGCTGTTGTTCGGACGGGCGACGCTGTCGTCGTGGTTCGGGATGAACCTCCAGCGGGCGGTGATCCCGGTCCTGCCGGTCGCCGAGAAGCAACAGCTGTACGACGAGGGCAAGATCTCCGAGATCGCGATGATCGGGCCGTTCGGCAACTACGACCTCTACCGACCGGTGATGCCGCCGTGCACGCCGTCGCGTGATCATCCTGCGCTGTCGAAGGAGCTGCGCGACAACGAGGTGATCATCCCCAACCTCAACTTCGAGTGCTTCCTCCCCGTCTACGACCAAGCCGGAGCGGACGCCCGAGCGGTGATCCGGTCGTATCCGGGGGTATGGCTCGAGGGCCGCGAATGGTCGGCGCGGGTCTGGTTCGCCACCAACCAGCTGCCCGACGAGTCACCGTCGTGGGTCTTCCGCCAGCTCGGCAACGCCTTCCAGCTGATCCGCCTCGATGTCGACGGGTCGATCTCGACCAGCAGCTGGGGCACCCCGATCTACGGCACGCTGACCGTCGCCACCCGCTTCTCGTTGCTGATGGTCAATCTCTCGCTGCTCGCCGCCGGGTACGGCACGATCCACTGCTGGCGCCTGCTCCGCCGGCGGGGTCTGGTCGGCGACGAGCTGACCAGCTCGCTGGTGCTCGGCCTGACCGGGATGACCGCCGTGTTCACCTTCGTCGTCGGGGTGATCGGCGAGCTCGGCGAGCAGGCCCGGTTCCGGACGATGACCGATCCACTCGTCGTCGCAATCGGGCTGTACGTGCTCATCCGTTGGATCCGGCCGAGTTCCACCCGCCTGTTCACCACCGCCGAGGTCGAGCCGGCCTCGGAGCAGCGACCGGCGGAGGTCGGCCAGCCGGCACTCAGCAGCTGAGCTCGGTGGGGGTGTAGACCGTCGCCGTTCCGTCCGGGCTCGGTTGGCGGTCGAGTCGGCCGTCGGCGACCAGCGCGTCGAGCTCGGCCTCGCCGTCGACGCCGAACAACGCGCCGGCGATGAGGACGACGATCCCACCGTGCTCGGACAGCGCGCAGGGCAGCGCGGCGTAGAGCTGCTCGCGGTCGACCGGTTGATCGGTCAACGACATCCTCGCCGGGGGGAGGTAGGCGGCGGAGATCCCCAACTCCCAGAAGAAGCCGTCGGCGTCGTTGCTGACGATGACCTGCGCGTCGGTCTCGGTGAACGACTCGGCGACGGGCAGGCGATCGGCGGAGGTGAACAGTTCGGTCGCGTCCCACGGCCGGGCGGCGACGACGATCCATCCGGCGAGGACGACGGAAGCCGCCGCCAGCCGGCGTCCGTCGATGTCGATCGCCCACACGATCGCGCACAGACTGAGGATCCCGGCGGGCAGCATCAGACGGTTGTCGGGGGTGGCGAGCGCGTCGAACGAGGCGAGCCCGGCGAGCAACGAAGCGGTCAGCACCCCGGCGCAGACGAGCGGCAGCTCGCTCCCGTCGGGCAGCAGCCGGCGGCGGAGCAGGCCGAGGAACTGGGCAAGGGCGACGCCGACGGCGACGGCCCAGACGATCAGCAGCGGATACCCCCACCAAGCGACGAGTGCCCCGACCCGCAACAGGGTGGCGGCGAGGTCGCCACTGCCGGCGTCGAACATGCCGGCGAGCGAGCGGGCGACGAGCTTGATGTCGGTGCCGTCGATGCCGTGCCAGGTCGAGGTGTGCCCACCGCCGGCGGCACCGGCGACGACGACGTTGACGGCGACCGGGGCGATCGTCGCCGCGGCGATCGCCACGGCTCGTCGTGGGTCACGGTGGCGCCGGTAGTGCTCGATCGCCGGGAGGATCGCCAACGCTCCCCCGACGAACCGGATCAGCCCGGCGGTGGCGGCGAGCCCGATCGCCAGTCGCAGGCGCTCGCCGGTCGCCCGGTAGCGGGTCAGTGCGGCAGCGAGCCCGACCGCGATCGCGGCGAAGATCGGCTCGGTCAGCACCCCTTGGGTCACCAGCCGGACGACGGGGATCGCCGTCAGGCCGACGGCGAACACCGCCCGCCACCACCTCGTGCTGCGGTGGCGGACCGCGCCCGGGCCGAGGACGATCGCCGCCGCCAGCGAGGCGCAGGCGGCAACGGTGAGCACGACGAACGCGGGGCGGATCCCGACGATCAGTCCGAACACGCCGCCGAGCGACGACCAGCCGACGGGGAAATCGACGAACGGCAGCCGGCCGCCGCGGTCGAGGAACTCGATCACCGTGAAGTTGGAGAACGACGGGGCGAGGGTGGTGGTGAACGGATGTCCGTCGCCCAGCGCTTCGGCGCCCGAGACGTAGCTTCCGGTGTCGAGGATCTGCAGCGCGCCCGGCGGAGTTGGACGATCGCCACGGCGGCGGCGCCGAGGATCGCAGCGATCACCGGAGCCCATCGACGGGCCGGGTGGTCGTCGAGTGGGGCGTCGGGCACGACGGGCGATGCTAGTTGTGGGCCGGGCTCAGCTCCGGGTGAGCTCGGCATACGCGGCACGGAGCAGTTCGTCGCTCCCGCCTCCCTGGGTGGCGTTGACCACGATCACCAGGTCGTTCAGCGGGCTGACCACGACCGCCTGGCCGAACAGGCCGCGGGCCTCGAACGAGTCGGGACGGAGCAACCACCACTGGGCGCCGTAGCTGGGGTTCGCCGATGACGGGGTCCGGCTGAACTCGACCCATCCCTCGGGCAGGAGCCGCGTACCGTCCCAGATCCCGTCGTGGAGGTAGAGCAGACCGAAGCGGGCGAAGTCGCGCGAGGTCGAGTCGGCACCGAAGCCGCCGAACCAGCGCCCGGCGTTGTCGAGGTCGAGTTCGGTGGAGGTGATCCCGATCGGTTCGAGCAGCCGGTCGTGGATGTAGTCGAGCTGCTGCTCGGCACCGCCGAGCGTGTCGGCGATGAGCCCGGCGAGGATCGCGGTGGTCCCGGTCGAGTACTCGAAGGTCGTTCCCGGTTCGTACTCGAGCGGCGCAGCGGCGACCGACTCGCTGGCGACCGGCGCGGCGAACATCGCGGCGACGTCCGAGCCCGGACCGTAGGCCTCGGTCCATTCGAGGCCACTGGCCATCTGGAGCAGGTCGACGGTGGTGATCTCGTGACGGGGATCGGTCGGGTCGGCCCAGGCGTCGACCGGTGCCGGTCCGTCGATGTCGAGCAGCCCGTCACCGACGAGCAGCCCGATCGCCGCCGAGGTGAAGCTCTTGGCGACCGAGTACGACTGCATCGGGGTCGTCACCGAGTCGAGCGGGTGGTAGCGCTCGTAGGCGATCTTCCCCCCGTGGACGACGACGATCGACCTCACCCGAGCGAGGCTGTCGGGCGCGCCGAAGGCGATCTCGACCGCCGCATCGAGCACCGCCCGATCGGTGCCGGCCGGGAGCTCGCCGATCGCCCACTCGTCGTCGGGGAAGACGTCGGCGACCGACGGCCATCCGGCCGCCGGCGTCGCCCGGTCGACGGTTGCGGTGGACGTCGTCGGCGTGGGGCTCGACGTGGAGCTCCGCGTGCTCGCCGGGGCCGAGGTGGCCGTCGCAGTGGGGGAGGCGGTCGAGCTCGACGAGGCGGGCGTGGTGCTCGCCCCGACCGCGGAGGTCGCGGCGACGGTCGGCGGGGCGGAGGTCTCGGCCGTGTCGCTGCACCCGACCGCGAGCACCAACGCAGCGATGACGCCGGCCGCTCCCCACGTCCCGTCCTCGGCGGCGGTTCGGTCGAGGGTTGCACGCTCCAGCGGACCGATTCCGCGCTCCGGTGCGTGCAGCCACGATCTTCAACCTCCGCTGGTCGCCCATGCCGGGCACCGTATCGACCGCCGATAGCCTCGGACGTTCGCTATGGAACGCTTCGGCCTGGTCGGCCTCCCCAACGCAGGCAAGTCGTCGCTGTACAACGCGCTGACGGGCGGTGGTGCGCTCGCCGCGCCATACGCCTTCGCCACCAAGGACCCCAACGTCGGGGTCGCCAAGGTGCCCGACGAACGGCTCGACCGGCTGGCGGCGATGTCCAAGTCGCGCAACGTCGTCCACGCCGCGGTGCAGGTCGTCGACATCGGCGGCCTGGTCGAGGGGGCGAGCAAGGGCGAGGGGCTGGGCAACAAGTTCCTCGCCAACATCCGTGAGACCGACGCGATCGTGTTCGTCCTGCGGGCGTTCGAGGACGACGACGTCCCCGGGCCGTCAGATCCGCTCGAGCACCTCCGGGTGGTCGAGTTGGAGCTGGCGCTGGCCGACCTGGAGACGATCGAGAAGCGGTTCGCCCAGGCGCAGCGCCAATCGAAGCTCGACCGGTCACTCGCAGCGGAGCTCGAAGCGCTGGAGGCGGCGAACGCGGCGTTGAGCGAGGGTCTGCCGCTGTACCGGGCAGGGCTCAAGGCTGAGCACCGCGAGATCCTCCAGCCGTACTTCTTGCTGACCAACCGGCCGGTGCTGGCAGTGGTCAACGTCGGCGAGGACGAGCTGGACAAGATCCCGGCGGTCGAGCAGGTGGTCCGTGACGAGCTCAACGACGCCGGGGCCAACGTCGAGGTGATCGGGATGTGCGTCCAGCTGGAGGCGGAGGCGGCGGCGATCGAGGATCCGGCCGAGCGGGCGGAGATGTTGGAGGGGTTCGGCCTCGGCGAGGGCGCCTTGTTCCGGATGGTGCGCAGCTCGTACCACCTGCTCGGGTTACGGACGTTCCTGACCACCGGCGAGAAGGAGAGCCGGGCGTGGACCTTCCGCGCCGGGTCGAGTGCGCCGGAGTGCGCCGGGCGGATCCACACCGATTTCCAGCGCGGGTTCATCCGCGCCGAGGTGATCCACTGGGACGAGCTGCTCGAGATCGGCGCGTGGAACAAGGCCAAGGACGTCGGCAAGCTCCGCGTCGAGGGCAAGGACTATCACCCGGTCGACGGCGACGTGATGGAGTTCCGCTTCAACGTCTAGCAGGGCTTTCGCGATCTGGGCCGTTTCGGACGCACCCGCGCTGAGGTGGTCTTATCCGTCCATCTGGTGTCGTCTCGTACCGCCCAGTGTTTCTGGAGGAAGGACCTGAGAAGGACCTCGACGGGACCACGATGCATTGCACGGGTCGAGCCGCCCCCGAGGAGCGGGTCCATCGTGACCGAACCAGGTTGAGAGCCACTCCGACTCATCGCTGGTCAGCAACCCCCCGCCTGCCAGATGCGTCTCGACAGATCGCACCTCGATCCACGACCACCCGAAAGCCGTCGCCATCACTCGGACGAACTCAACGTCATCGGGATGCTCGATGATCGGCGCAGCGGCGACCCGAGGAAGCCCTCGGAGCCCGGACATCCAGGCCCGGATGTGCTCGACCACCTGCTCGATAGGAGAGTCGTCGATCTCGAGCGCACGACCGTTGCTGGCTTCGTGTTCGAGCCTGATCACAATGCGGCTCCGAGCGAGATCGTCCTCGACTTCCACCGTCCACGGCCGACGGTTGCCGCCCGGCGAGTGGGGCGCTGACTGGTCGGAGGTCGAGACCGCGTTCGGCACCTCGACGTTCGTCACCGGGAAGCTCCACCCCGGTGACATCGACGGCTGCTACGACCCGATCGGTGTGGATCGGGCGCTGCTCCATCCCGCGTTGTCGACCTGTCCCCTGGCCGCCCGGCGCAGAAGGCGGAGTTCGGGTGCGAGTTCTTCCCGAACATCGTCGAGGCCGGGTCGGGCGAGTACTTCGTGGAGTTCTTTCAACGCGACCGAGATGGTCAACCTAAGGGAATCGTCGTCATCGACCTCGAGGAGTTCGAATCATGATCAAGAACGAGCGGCAGTACCGGATCACTCGGGCTCGAGCCGACGAGGTCCGCAACACCATCTGGCGAACTCCAGCGGCGCTCCTCTGCCCGAGGGTCTGCAGCCCGAGATGCGGGAGCTACAACTCGACGCCCTCCGCGGCACGCTGGGCGACCTCGAGGTCGAGCTCGCCGAGTACGACTCGCTCCACGACGCGACGTTGATCGAAGCAACGGGGATCGAACAGCTGCCAACTGCGCTCATCCGGGCACGCATCGCATGCGGCCTCACACAACGACAGCTCGCCGAACGGATCGGGCTTCAGGAGCAAGCGATCCAACGCTACGAATCGACCGACTACGCCGGCGTCAGCTTCGCCCGCCTCGTCGAGATCGCCGCCGCGCTCGACCTCTCCGTCCACTACGACGTCCGCCTCAACCAGGCGAGCTGACGGCGCCGCGGCGTACGCCGGTCGAGTCGAACTGGAGGTTGGACACGTGGAGAGCGAAGGCCCGCGGCTGCTGGGAATACGACCACCTCGAGCGCAACATTCGATCGCCGGGATCCTCGCCGGGTGGACGTGCCGGGTACGACCGTCAACCGTGCGTCCCCGCATGGCTCGCAACTTGTCGGACCGAGGATCTCGTAAGCGTCGTGCAGGGGCTCCGTCGTGGCTCGCCGATCCTCACCCAGACGGGTCGGTACAACATTGACCTCGAGTCGTTGGCGCGAGACGTCCCCGGGCGGATTCCATCTGTCGATTGGGACCGAGACGACTCCTGGTATAGCGGCTGCCCCCGAGGCGATGCGCTCGACGGGTGGCAGCCGATACGGATCGACCTTCCATCATCGAGCGATTTGGCACTGGCAAGCGGAGTCCACACGTTCGCGCCCGGACCGTCACGCTGAACTGGTCTGTTGAGGCCGTGTGCGGAAGGCTCGATCTCATCTCGTTCTCCCTCCCGAACATCGTCGGCGCGCTCCAATGCGCGATGGGTGCCGATCCCTCCACAATCGAGTTCGTCCGTCCCGACCGGGCTGACAAATTTGAGCACGTCTGGATTTCGCCCGCCGTGACAACGATCGAAGGGCGGGACGATCGTGGAACCAAGATGTGGGACGATCATGTAAGGAGTGCGAGGACGATCATGCAAGTAGCGGAAAAGGTATCGGATACACTGGTTTGGAAACATAATACAAACAATCAAACCATCAAACAACAACAACACACCCAAAAAAAAAAAGGAAAGAAAAAAAAAAAAAAAAAAAAAAAAGAAAAAAAAAAAAAAAAAAAAAAAAAAAAAAAAAAAAAAAAAAAAAAAAAAAAAAAAAAAAAAAAAAAAAAAAAAAAAAAAAAAAAAAAAAAAAATTTTTTTTTTTTTTTTTTTTTTTTTTTTTTTTTTTTTTTTTAGAGAGAGAGAAAAAGATTTTTTTTTTTTTTTAGAGAGGAGGAGAGGAGAGGAGAGGAGTGGTTTTTAGAGAGGAGAGGAGGTGTGAGGTGTGGGAGGTGTCAGAGGTGTGGTTTTGTTTTGTTTTGTTTGTGGGAGGGAGGAGGGAGGGAGGGAGGGAGGGAGGGAGGGAGGGAGGGAGGGAGGGAGGGAGGGAGGGAGGGAGGGAGGGAGGTTGGGAGGTTTGGTTTTAGGTTTGTACAGGTTTGTGC
>CAVWGZ010000007.1:0-145363 GCA_963754705.1 uncultured Actinomycetes bacterium
TTCGGCGAGCTCGACCCGATCCCCGCCCCGTACCGCGATCGCGACGCCCGGCTGGCCCAGATGGACGCCCAGGGCCTCGAGGGCGCATGGTTCTTCCCCACCCTCGGGGTCGGGATGGAGGAGTCGCTGCGCCACGACGTGCCCGCCGCGCTCGCCGCCTTCCGCGCCTTCAACCGGTGGATGGACGACGACTGGGGGTTCTCCTACCAGGACCGGATCTTCGCCGCCCCCTACCTCACCTTCGGTGACACCGGGTGGGCCGAGGAGGAGCTGACCTGGGCGATCGAGCGGGGGGCGAAGGTCGTCGTGATGCGTGCCGCCCCGGCGCCGACCACCAACGGCGGGACACGCTCGCCGGCCGACTCGTCCTGCGACCGGTTCTGGTCGATCGCCGCCGAGGCCGGCGTCGTCGTCGCCCATCACTCCGGTGATGCCGGCTACAACCGGTTCATCAGCGAGTGGGAGCCGCGCGGCGACTTCCGCGCCTTCGAGTTCTCACCGATGTCGACGCTGACCAGTGGCCGCCCGTCGTTCGACCTGTTCGGCACCCTCGCCACCCACGGCGTGTTCGAGCGCCATCCGAAGCTGAAGGTGGCCTCGATCGAGGCCGGGAGCGACTGGCTCCCCGAGCTGATGAAGAAGCTGAAGAAGGTCTACGGCCAACGCCCGTCGATGTTCTCCAGCGATCCGGTCGAGCAGCTCCGCGAGCACCTCTGGATCGCCCCGTTCTACGAGGATGACATCCGCGGCCTGGTCGAGCTGATGGGTGACGACCACGTCCTGTTCGGCTCCGATTTCCCCCACGCCGAGGGGCTCGCCGACCCGGCGTCGTTCGTCGACGACCTGCACGGGTTCAACGAGACCGAGATCCGCAAGATCATCCGCGACAACGCCCTCGCGGCGATGTCGGCCTGAGCCTCCGGCTCGTCAGCGCGACCCGCCGACGATCTCGACCGTCGGCGGGTCGAACCCGTTGAAGCCGGTCGAGGCGTAGGCGGTCGTGTACGCGCCGGTGGACAGCAGGTACAGCTGATCGCCCTCGGCGAGGGTGAGCGGCAACTGGTAGCCGGTCTTGTCGTACATCACGTCGGTCGAGTCGCAGCTCGGCCCGGCGATCACCACCGTCCCCGTCGGATCGTCGTCGCGGGTGGTCCGGATCCGGTACCGGATCGCCTCCCCGAGCGTCTCGGCCAAGCCGCCGTAGACGCCGGCGTCGACGTAGACCCAACGCGACCCGGCCTCCCGCTCGGTGACCGAGACGACGGAGGTGACCAGCACCCCAGCGTCGCCGACCATCGACCGGCCGGGCTCGGCGATCACCCGAACGGCTGCGTCGCCGAGGCGTTCGAGCGAGGCGAGGATCACCTCGCCGATCTCGTCGATCTCCGGGATCGTGTCGAGATAGCGGGCCGGGAACCCTCCGCCGAGGTTGACCACGTCGAGCCGCACGCCGGCACTGCGGCAGGTGTCGAGCACCTCGCCGACGCTGGCCAGCGCCCGTGCCCAGGCGTAGGGATCGGACTGCTGTGAACCGACGTGGAACGACAACCCGACCCGCATCCCGGCCCCGGCAGCGCGCACGAGCAGTTCACCGGCGCGTCGACAGTCGGTGCCGAACTTCCGGCTGAGCGGCCAGTCGCTGCCCGCCGAGTCGGTCGTCAGGCGGCAGAAGGCGATCGCGCCGGGCGCATGCGCAATCAGCTTGTCGAGCTCCTCCGGGGCGTCGAAGGCGAACAGCTCGACCCCGGCGGCGTAGGCGGCGGCGATGTCGGCCGACTTCTTGATCGTGTTGCCGAAGCTCAACCGCGACGGCGCGATGTCGAGCGCGAGGCACTGACGGAGCTCGCCGATCGAGGCGATGTCGAAGCTCGAACCGAGCCCGGCGAGCAAGCGGAGGACCTCCGGGTGCGGATTGGCCTTGATCGCATAGAAGACCTCGACGCCCGGCAGCGCGGCGACGAACTCGCGGTAGTGACGCTCGACGATGTCGAGGTCGACGACCAGGCGCGGCGTGGTGCCGGGCGCGGCGATCGCGTCGAGCAGCGCATCGGTCAGCGGTGCGTCGGTGCTGCGGATGGCGAGGTCGGTCATCAAGGTCTCCTTCGTGCGCTCGCGGGGCAGGACCGTCGAGGCGGCACCACCGTACGAACACTGTGCGCGTCTGTCGCCTCACTGACTCGTCAGTCGCTGGCTGACCGGTCAAGCAGTACGCACCCTCCGACCCTGCAACCAGGGCGAACCCGGCGCGAGGATGGAGAGATGGCCGAGGAGATGAGACGACCGTCACAGCGCAACGAGCCCTTCGACGAGCCGCCGCGCGACCAGATCCCGGAGATCTCCAAGATGCACGTCTCGGCGATGGAGTCGATGGACGACGACATCGTCTGGATCGGCGCCGGGATGCATCAGCTGGTCTTGCGCACGGTCGGGCGCAAATCCGGCAACGAGCACAAGGTCGCCCTGCCCTACTGGGTCGACGACGACGGCCACCGGGTGGTGGTCGGCTCGTTCGCCGGGGCGCCGTCGCACCCCGCCTGGTACCTCAACCTCTGCGACCGCTCGGCGAATCCGAAGGTGCAGGTCCGGGTCCAGCACCGCCAGCCGTTCTGGGCCGACGCCGAAGTGCTCGAGGGTGAGGAGTACACCGCCACGTGGGCGGCGCTGGTCGCCGACCGGCCGTACTACGACAACTATCAGTCGCGCACCGATCGGACGTTGCCGCTGATCCGCTTCGTCGAGCGCGACCCGGTCGAGGGCTGATCCGACGACGACCGGGCGGGCAGATCACCCGTAGGCCGTGATCGCCGCCAGCTCGACGTAGCCGGCGGCATCCTCCGCAAGCAGGAAGCCTGCCGCCGAAGCGGCGTCGGCGGAGGCGATCGCGGCGTCGAGCATCGCCTCCGGGGTCGGGTAGCGCGCCGCCAGCTGGGCTCGGCTCAACGGGATCGTCTTGCCGAACAGCGAGCAGAACACGCTCGTCGAGTCGCTGATCCCGGAGAGCACCGAATCGGGGGCGTCGACCGGCGGGGTGCGGATCCCTCCGACAGTGATCCCGTCGGCGTCGGTGGCGATCCCCCCGCGATCGGTCAGCTCGATCGGCTCGCCGGAGGTGGGCGGCGGACCACCGCCGACCCATCGCTGGAAGGCGACGAAGGACGCGATCAGCACCGACGCCTGGGGTCCGCGGTTGACCGATCCGCACAGCGCATCGCCGTCGATCCCCGCCGCCCCGACGGGGTTCCACACCGCGCCGCTCGCCGCCCCGTAGTCGAGCGTGGTCTGATCGGCGTGCGCCGTACCGGCGACCTCCCAGGTGACGAGGCGATCGGTGTCCGGCTGGCGGGCTGCGGCGAATCCGAGCACGACCAGGTCGGTCTCGGTCTGGAACTGGAGCACCGGCACGTCGAGATCGGCCCGGATCAGCGAGGGGGTCGGCGGGGTCCCCTCCGGCGAGCCGTCGAGCGGCGCTGCGCCTCCGCCGCGACTGTGGATCAGCACCCCGTCGAACAGCTGCTCGCGCAATTGGACGGCGTTGACGTAGGTGACCAGGCGGAACGCCGACTGTGACTCGCCGATCGCGAGCAGCTGCTCCGGGCGGAGCCCGCCGAGCACCGCCTGCTGGCCGGAAGGGTCGCCGAGCAGGCGGGCGACGCCGCTGAAGATGTCGTAGGACCAGTCGTCACCGGGGTGGACGAGCGAGCCGTAGCGCTGCGGATCCCAGTCCTTCAGCGGAGCGAGCGCATCGGCCGGGACCCCCGGTACCTCGAGCCGGCCACCGCCGCCCTCGACACCGGTCCGCTGGGCGGAGACCCCGACCCAGACGGTGCCGGCGCGCAGCAACTGGGGGTTGAGCATCCCGAAGTCCGGGTCGCTGTCGCGTCCTGCCGAGACGTTGAGCCATTCGACGAGCACGGTGCCGTCGAACTGCGCGGGATCGAGCGGACGGCGGACGACGATTCGCGTCCGGTACTCCGCCGGCGCCCCAGCGGTGACGGTCCAGCGCCCGTCCCCGGCGAGCGCTCCTGCCGCCCGGTAGGCGGTAGCCGTCCCGGAGACGAAGTACTCCTCCTCGACGTACCCCGACGAGGCCGCCAACCCCTGCGGCATCGGGTTGTAGTTCACGCCGCGAGTGCCGCCGGTGATCGGTCCCTCGACGGCCGGAACGCCGACCGGAGACTCCGCCGGCGCGCTGCTCGACGACGGTGCAGCGGTCGTCACCGGGACGGTTCGCCCCGGCTCCGCGTCGGTGTTCCCGCTCGGCTCGCCCGGGGACGTCTCGATCGAGGACGTCTCGATCGAGGACGTCTCGATCGTGGACGTCCCGGTCGTGGCCGGATCGACCTGCTCCGAATCGGCCGACGATCCGCCCGAGCTGCAGCTCGCCAGCAGGATCGCGCCGAGCACCACCGCCGTCGCGCGCATCGGCCGGAGCCTAGGGCCGGGTTCGCCCCGCCCACTGTCAGAATGCTCCGATGGACGTCGCCACCATTTCGTTCCTCGACGCCGATGCCCCCGATCGGTTCGTCGAGTCGCTCCTCGGCACCGGCTTCGCCGTGCTCGTCGACCACCCGCTGGCGTGGTCGATGATCCAACAGGTCCACGCCGACTGGGCTGCGTTCTTCGCCTCGCCCGAACGGTTCACGTACCTCGCCGGAGAACGCCAGGACGGCTACTACCCGCCGGACGACTCGGAGACCGCGGTCGGTGCCGCGCTGGCCGACCTGAAGGAGTTCTTCCACTGGTATCCGTGGGGTCGACGCCCGTTCGACGGAGCGACGGCGGACCTCCACCGCGAGGGGGCGACGTTCGCCTCGATCCTGCTCGGATGGGTCGACCAGCGGCTCCCGTCGGCGGCGCGCGAGCAGCTGTCGACGCCGCTCGCCGAGATGCTCGACGGATCGACCCGCACCCTGCTGCGGATCCTCCACTATCCGCCGCTGGTCGGCGAGCCGGTCGGGGTACGCGCCGCTGCCCACGAGGACGTCAACCTGCTGACCGTGCTCCCGGCGGCCACCGCTGCCGGACTCGAGGTGCTCCGCCGGGACGGGGCGTGGATGCCGGTCCACAGCGAGCCCGGCTCGGTGATCGTCAACGTCGGCGATTCGCTCCAGCTGGCGACCTCCGGTTGGCTGACCTCGACCAGCCATCGGGTGGTCAATCCGGTCGGTTCGGCGGCGCGCGAGTCGCGTTATTCGACGCCGTTGTTCCTCCATGCCGCCGACGACGTCGAGCTCGTCGCGGGGACGACTGCACTCGGGTTCCTCCAACAACGGATCCGCCAGATCCGCGGGGTCGAGATCAGCTGAGACCGCTCGCCCGGCCGACGCTCCCCGCCTGCTGACCGGCGGATCGGCGCGGTAGGGTCCGCGCCTGCTGGCTCGGCCGCTCGCGGCCGGCACGATGGAAGGCGTCGGGTGACGAACGAAGGCTTGTTCCAGATCGGCGAGGTGGCCGAGGCCGTCGGGCTGTCACTGAAGACGATCCGGCACTACGACGAGATCGGGATCGTCGTCCCCTCGGCGCGCAGCGCCGGCGGCTTCCGCTTGTACACCCAGGCCGACATCGACCGGTTCATCTTCGTCAAGCAACTCAAGCCGCTCGGATTCAGCCTCGACGAGGTCCAGACGCTCGTCGCCGCCCTCGACCGGGCGATCGCCGGCCAGGCCGACGAGGCCTGCGAGCACCGCCTGGAGGAGTTCGCCCGAATGGCCGAGGAACGCTGCCAGAGCTTGCGCGAGCAGCTCGAGGCGGCCGAGTCGGTCGCCTCCGAGCTGCGTCGACCGATCACCCCCCGACTACCGCCGAGCTCCGTCGGCCGCTGATGGCTCAGTGCTCGGCGTCGTCGGCGACCAGGTCGAGGGCGAGCGAGTTCATGCAGTAGCGATCTCCGGTCGGTGCCGGTCCGTCGGGGAACAGATGACCGAGGTGGGAGCCGCACTGCCGGCAACGGACCTCGGTCCGGACCATCCCGTGGCTGCGATCCTCGATCAGCTCCACCGCCTCGGCCGTCTTGGCGGCGAAGAAGCTCGGCCAGCCGCTGCCCGACTCGAACTTCGTCGACGCATCGAACAACTCGGCGTTGCAGGCGGCGCAGTGGTAGGTCCCGTCGGCGTGCTCGTCGACGTACTTGCCGGTCCAGGCGCGCTCGGTACCGGCCTGGCGGAGCACGGCGAACTGCTCGGGGGTGAGCAGCTCTCGCCATTCCTCATCGGTCCGTTCGATCTCAGGCATGCCGGCATCTTCCCACGGGTCACCGCCCACTGACACGGCGTCGGGCGCGACCGACCCGCTGCTAGGAGGTCATCCCTCCGAGGCCGACGAGTCCGCGAGCGAGCTCGATCTCGCCCATGTGGCGCAGGCCGTGTTGGTAGATCCAGCACTCGAAGGCGTCGAGGACCGTCACCCCGGTCTCGCCGGCGACCCGTGCGCTGAACGTCGAGGCGATCTGCGGCGGGAACGGCCGGGGGATCACCACCCGTTCGAGATCGTCCGGGTCGAGCTGCGAGAGGTGGGCCTCGGTGCGGTCGAACACCGAGCGTTGGTAGTCCTTGAACGCGTCGTAGTCGCCGATCCGCTGATCGATCATCTCCTCCACCGTGCGGTGCTTGCCGTGGTCGTCGATCTCCATCGCCACCTTCGCCTGCCAGCCGTCGTTCCACACCGTGTGCTGTCCGGTGATCAGACAGAACGAGACATCCTGCATGTTCGTGTAGTGGAACAGGCAGAAGGCGATCGGCAGCACGCCCTCGCGCTCGAAGTGATTGACGTGGCCGAGGTCCATCGTCGCCACCGCGTCGTAGTAGAGCGAGTGCATCGCCGTCATCCGCCGCCGCAACGAGTCGAGGATCAGGTGGCTCATCACTGCAGTCAACCAACTGCCAGCTCAGCTGTCGCCACCGAGTTCGCCATCCGGGCTCACGGCTCGATCGCCAGCTGCTCGATCACCCCGCGGGCGGCGTCGATCGCGCTGAGCTCGGCGACCGGGGCGTTCTCGTCCGTCGCCGAGAGGATCGCCACGAAGGTGCGGCCGTCGTTGCGTTCGAGCAGCCAGCCGACGAACACGACGCCCGGCTCGCTGCCGCCCTTGAAGGCGAACTCGCTCCATATCGCCGGATCGAGCGGGACCCCGGGATTGTCGCCGAGGATGCCGGCGAGCGGCTCGAAACCGGGCCGGCGGCGATACTCGTCGAGGCGGACGTGGGCGACGGCGACCTCTTCCGGGGTGGCGAACCACTCGACGGTGTCGATCGCGATCGGCGTGCTCGGGTCGAAGTCGGACAGCGCCGGGAGCTGGTCGCCGATCGTGTCGAGGATCGACCGTCGGCCGGCCTCGTCGGCGGCGACATAGTCCTCGAGCACCGCCGGCTCGACCCCCCACTTGAGGGTGAACAGTTCGCGGGTCGTGATCAGCGGGAGCGTCCGCCGACGGCTGTCCTCGCCGAGTCCCATCGTCGCCAGCGCATCCTCCACCCGCTGGCGACCGAGCCGGTCGATCAGCAGGTCGGTGGCGGTGTTGTCGCTGATCTGGATCATCCCCTCGGCGGCCTCCCGAACGGTGACCGTGCTCCCGTCCGGCAGGTCCTGGAGCCGGCCGGACGGCAGGCTCTTCAGCTCGGCGGTGACCGTCAACGTGTCGTCCCAGGCGATCTCACCGGCGTCGATCGCCTCGACCAGGGCACCGAGGACGTAGAGCTTGAACGCCGAGCCGAGCGGGACCGCCGCCTCGCCACCAGCCGCACGGATCGTCCGCAGGGTGCCGTCGTCGGCGACCTCGGCGGCGAGATAGGCGGTGACCGTCCCCGCTTCGGCGAGCGCAGCGTCGACCTCGGTCCAGCCTTGCGGAGGCTCGGGGAGTTCTGCCGGCTGGGCGAGCAGGCCGAAGATCTGGTGGGGGGCGGCCGGGTCGACGTTGATCGTCACGACGATGTCACCGGTGCCGCTGACGGCGACCACGGTCAGCTCGGTGTCGCTCGACGAGACGATCTCGAGCACCGCGCCCACGTCGATCTCGGCGATCGCCGTCCGCAACTGCTCGACCGGCACCTGCTGGAGGAACTCGGCGCTGAACCGCTCGACGAAGTCCTCGTCCGAGGCGGTCGCCGAGTCGTCGAACACCCACTGCAGCTGGCTCGCGGCGGGGGTGTCGGGCAGCTCGACAACGACCGGCGACGGTTCCACCGGCGCAGCGGTCGTCGCCGGCGCCGAGCTCTCGATCACCGCAGTGCTGCTCGCCGTGCTGGGCGACGACTGGTCGCCGGAGCTGCTGCAGGCACCGAGGGCGGCTGCGAGTGCAATGGTGGCGACGCGACGGGCGTTCATCGCCGGCAGACTACGGACGTCTCCCCTCCCGGTCGTCCTCCGTCAGGATGATCGCCATCCACCGAAGCGGCATGGTCAGTCGGTCAGACCGTTCGTCGTCCGGCATCGAACTCGCAACATCGACGAAACAGACCGTCCCTACCTTCGCCGGCGTGAGCGTCTCCCACCGCCTTCCCGCCACCCCCGACACGTGCTTCTGGGGGTACTTCGATCCGGCGGAGTCACCGGTGCTCAAGATCGCCTCCGGCGATCGTGTCGCGGTCGAAGCGTTGACCCACCACGCCGGTGATGCGCCGGAGTTGATGATGGACGAGGCGGTGCAGGCGGTGTGGGCGGCGTTGGAGGAGCGCGGCCCCGGCCCTCACGTGATGACCGGTCCGATCGCCGTCGCCGGCGCCAAGCCGGGCGGGACGATCGCAGTGACGGTCGAATCGATGACACCGCGGATGCCGTACGGGTCGACGATCGCCGCCAACTGGGGCGGGCTCTACGCCGACTTCGAGCAGGAATGGATCACGATCTGGAAGTTGTGCGAGAGCGACCCGGGCGCAGCAGAAGCGTTCGCCGAGCCGGCGTTCTGGTACGACTTCGTCGGTCGGCCGATCTACGACCGGCCAGGGTTCGTCACCGAGCCGGGCACCGCCGAACGCCTGCCGTTCGGGCGGCCGCTGAAGGTGCCCGTGCGGCCGCACTTCGGTGTCCTCGGCGTCGCCCCGGCGGCTGCGGGGAAGGTCTCCAGCGTCCCGCCGGACGTCTACGGCGGCAACGTCGACAACTGGCGGCTCGGCCCGGGGTCGACGATGTACTACCCGGTGTTCCAGGAGGGGGCGGGGGTGTTCGTCGGCGACCCGCACCTGGCGCAGGGCGACGGCGAGGTCTGCGGCACGGCGATCGAGTGCTCGATGAACGCCGAGCTCTCGATCGCGCTCGTCGACGGCTTCGAGATCGATGCCCCCGTGCTGGAGACGGCCACCCACTGGTACACCCACGGGTTCGCGACCGACCTCGACGAGGCGATGCGAGCCAGCGTGCGGCGGATGCTCGATTTGATCGAGGCCCGCTACGGGTTGGCCCGCAAGCAGGCCTACACCCTGCTCTCCGTCGCCGGGGACATCGGGGTGACCCAGGTCGTCGACGCCAACCTCGGCTGCCACACCGCGATCGCCAAGTCGCTGTTCGCCTGAGGCGGGAGCGGACTGGTCTGACCATCAGACCACCGGAAGATCCGCGCTAGATTGGCGCGATCTCGCACCGGGCACCGTCGCCCTCCAGGAGGCACATCGTGAGCTACCCGAACACGCTGATCTTCGTCGACTTCCCGTCGACCGATCCGGAGGCGACCGCTGCGTTCTACGCCGCCGTGTTCGGATGGGAGGTCGAGGGTCGTCCCTCCGGGCTGTTCCACCGCATCGTCCCCGGCGAGGAGTTCCTCAACGACGGCCAGCCGTCGGGCGTCGGCAACCTGCACATGGGCATCTACGACGTCGCCGATGGCCGCCCGAACCCGAACGGATATGCCGATCAGACGCCGGCGGCCGGACGCGGCGTGCGGGTCTACGTCCTCGTCAGCGACGACGACGACCAGGACGAGATCCTCGACAAGGCCGAGGCCAACGGGGCGACGGTGCTCTGCCGCCACCACTACTGGGGCGAGTTCAACGGGTTCTGCGGCGCGTTCGTCGACCCGTGGGGTTCGGAGATCGTGCTGTGGACCAAGGGCGGCGACGATCCGCAGATCCCGGAGGGCTACACCCGGTGGGTGACACGTACCAGGCGGGTCCGCACCGACGGCCACGCGGCGCTGGACGCACATCGCCCTACCCACCTATGACATCGACGCCTCGATCGCCTGGTACGAGCGGCACACCCCGCTGCGGCTGCTCGACAAGCGGGAGGACGCCGACGGCTACGGCGCCTGGCTCGGCGAGCCCGAGGCCACCGACCGGCCGTTCGTCCTCGTCCTCGTCAGCTTCTTCAAGGACCAGGACAAGGGACCGGCGCCGATCATGGCCCCGTTCGCCCACATCGGGATCGAGGTCCCGGACAAGTCGGAGGTCGACCGGATCGCAGCCGTGGCGGAGGCCGAGGGCTGCCTCCAGTGGCCGCCGACCCAGATGCCGGCGCCGATCGGCTACATCTGCGCGATCAAGGACCCGGACGGGAACGTGATCGAGATCTCCTGGGACCAGGGCGTGTACGCCAAGGCCCACGAGGTGTGGGGCTGAGCCCGGCCGAGGTCGCCTCCGGCTATCTCGCCGCACTTCGCCAGCGGATCGGCCGAGGCGGTCGCCGCCTTCGTCACCGACGACTTCGTCAACGAGCACACCGCCGCCCTCGGCTCCGGCTGTGCCGGGATCGACGAGTACCGCCGGCGCCTGCCCGTCTTCCTCGCCTCGATGCCGGGCGTGAGGTACGAGGTCGAGGAGGTGATCGCCGACGGCGACCGGGTGGCCGCCGCCTACACCTTGCACACGACGGTCAACGACCGCCCGATCGCGGTCCGTGGGATGATGCGATTCACGATCCGCGGCGATCGGATCGCCCACAGGACCGACTACTGGGACTCGCTCGTCTTCCAACGCCAAGCCGGTCTCGCCTGACGACCGACGCCGCCGGCCCGTTCGCTCCACAGATCCTCGGCTCGTCGCTGACCGCCCAGGTCACGACTGGCTGCGCAGTCGGTCGCGGCGGATCTGTGGAGCAGAACACGTCGATTGCCGGTTCGAGCGTCCCGGCGCACTCCTCATCGGGTGCATCCCGACCTCGTCCAACAGCCGTTCGTCGCCCGTTCCGAAGCGATCGCGCTCGGCGTGCCGCCTCGTTCGTGGGCTCGGGCGCACGCCCGAGGCGACTACGTCGCTGTCTTCCCCGGCATCTCGATCAGGGCCGGAACGGAGCTGACGACCGAGCCAGCGCGTCGCCGCAGCGGTCGCCTCGATCGGCGGTGCGCTCGCATCGCACCGCACCGCCACCCGGCTGTGGGACGTCGCCCCCGACGGGGCCGATCCCTCGGGCGCCGAGCCGATCGACGTGCTGCTCCCGTTCCGGCGGAGGGTCTCGCCGCGACCGGGCGTGGTCATCCACAGGACCCGAGACGGGCTCGACCTCACCCCCAGCCATCGGCGGACGATCGCCTGCACCAACCCGTTGCGGACGCTGACCGACCTCGGCGCGGTCGCCCCCGACTGGGTCGCAGAGGTCTTCGCCCGGATGGCGATCGCCGGACTGGTCGGCGCACCGGCCGCCCGCGCCGCGCTCGCCCGACACTCGCGCCACGGGCGGGACGGGCTCGGCGCGCTCCGGCGTGCCCTCGACGAGTGGCCGCTCGGCGACGATCGACCGGACAGCATGTTCGAGGTCGGGTTCGCCCGGTTGCTGCCGCGCAGCCGGCATCGACGACTTCGTCTTCCACCATCGGGTGGCCGGGATGGAGGTCGACTTCGCCTGGCCGACCGCCCGCCTGGTGGTCGAGTGCGACGGCTTCGAGCACCACGGCGACCGGCCCGCGTTCGAACGCGACCGCCGGCGTGATGCGATCCTCGTTGCTGCAGGGTGGCGGGTGATCCGAGTCACCTGGCTGCAGTTCGTCGAGGACCGGTCCGGAGTGATCGATCGGCTGCGGCGCTCCCTGATCTCTTGACCACCAGCCCAGCGATGACGTCTCCGCTCCACAGATCGTGCGCCTGATCGACCCGACCTGCGGTGATGCGTGGCGGCGGGGGGTCAGGCCGGGAACTGTGGAGCGCTCAGACCAGTTGTTCGATCATCCGGCGTTCGACCTCGTCGAGATGGTCGCCGATCGCACCGGCGGCGCGCTCGACGTCTCCTTCGGCGATCGCCCGGGCGATCTCCCGATGGGCGATGCCCGAGGTCTCGATGATCAGGTGGACCTCGGCGTCGTTGCGCTCGTCGGAGAGCAGCGATTCGAACTCCTCGGCGGAGAACAGGGTCTGGAGCACCTTGGCATGGAGATCGGCGATCATCGGGTTGCCGCAGGAGGTGGCGATCGCCGAATGGAACTCGCGGTCGATCCTGCGGAACTCGGTGATCGGCAGCGAACCCTTGCACCGCTCGGCGATCTGGACGATCTCCTTGCGCTGCTTCTTCGTCGCCCGACTGGCGCTCAGGCGGACCATTCCGACCTCCAGCATCCGGCGGGCCTCGAACACGTCGCGCACCGCAGCCTTGCGGTCGTCGGTGGCGGCCATTTCGAGCGGTAGCGGATCGGCGACGAGCGAGCGATTGCCCTGGCGGACGAGATACCCGAGCGCGTGCAGCGAGCGCAATGCCTCGCGCACGCTGGTCCGGGCGACGCC
Source organism: uncultured Actinomycetes bacterium (assembly GCA_963754705.1). Classification (GTDB taxonomy): domain Bacteria; phylum Actinomycetota; class Acidimicrobiia; order Acidimicrobiales; family Ilumatobacteraceae; genus JAWKHV01. The sequence continues at coordinate 12,636 of CAVWGZ010000007.1, forward strand.
GAGCTCGAGGCACAGCACCCGCTCGGCCGGCAGCGGTGCTCCGGGGGCGAACCGGCCGCTGCGGATCGCCTCCAGCAACCGGTCGCGGACCTCGTCCGCGACCGTTCTGCGGGTCACCGGCACGAACGAGGTCGTCACTGCGCGCTCAACGAATCGAAGCAAATGGGCTGATGGTCGGACCGTAGCGGACGCGGCCATCGCGCTCCTGACACGCCGGCTGCGTTCATCCGGCGTGGATCAGCTCGACGAGACGCCGGCGCCATTCGACCGAGGCCTTGTCGGCTTGAACGCTGACCAGGCTGGTCTGGTCGAGCGGGAGGACGCCGTCGAGTCGCTCGAGCATCTTCTTGTCCTCGGCGCCGATCGCCAGGTCGAACCGGATCACCTCTTCGGCGGACACGGAGAAGTCGTCGTTGCGCCAGATGACGAAGGTGAAGTACGAGGTGACGTCGTCGATCGGCGTCGAGAGCATCAAGATGATGTGCTCCAAGCCGTTCTCGTAGCGGATCGTCGAGCGGACGTCGAACGGGAGATGGAACCCGGACGACATCGCTCGCTCGACCACGTCGCCGGTCTGCCCGCTGGCCAGCGAGCCGAGAGCGTTGTTCGCCCGGACCTCGTAGCGATATCCGAACCACCCGCTGTCGAGCGGCTCGAGCTCGACCTTGGGCACCACGGTCTCCTGCGCCCGGCCGAACGTGCCGACGTGGACGTAGGGGAAGTGGGTGATGTCGAGGAAGTTGTCCGCCATCCGCGTCGCGGAGGTCTCCCAGCGCTCGACCGGCGTGTTGATCCGGCGGAACGACGGATCGCTCTCCTGCGGGATGCACAGCAGCTCGTCGGGGGGCGAGTCGCCGACGCAGAGCCAGACCAGGCCGTAGCGCTCGGTGCAGGCGAAGCTCGACAGGTGCGCTCGCGGCGGCGGTGGGACCGACTCCGCCGAGGAGGGGATCCGCACGCAGCGGCCGTCGTCACCGAACGTCCAGCCGTGGTACGGGCAGACGAGGCAGCCGTCGCGCAGCTCGCCCTGCGACAGCGGCGCCTCACGATGCGGGCAGCGGTCGGGCGCGGCGATCACCCGCCCTGCGGGCGAGCGGTAGAGCACCGCCTTGGTCGCCAGCACCGTCACCGCCACCGGCGACGGACCGACCTCGACGCTACGCGCGACCGCGTACCAGGCGTTGCGCAGGGCGGGGTTCGAGCACAGGACGTTCGTCGACATGGTGTGACAACCTTTGGTGATGGAACCGGACGGGGCGGTGTTGGTCAGGGGCGGCGACGTCGTCACGATGGACTCGGCCGGGACGATCGTCAGCGACGGTGCGGTGCTCGTCGAGGGGGCGCTGATCGCCGCCGTCGGCAGCTTCGCCGAGCTGCGCGCCGCCCACCCCCGGGCGAGGGTGATCGGCGACGCAGCGGCGGTGGTCACGCCCGGCTACGTCAACGCCCACCAGCACCTCACCGGCGACCGGCTGATCCAGTCGTGCATCCCCGACGCGATCGACGCGCAGGAGGCGATCTTCGGCTGGGCGGTGCCGATCCACGAGCGCGCACACCGGCGACGACGACGAGCTGTCGGCGACGCTCGCCGCGGTCGAGGCGGTGACCAACGGGATCACCTGCACGGTCGAGGCCGGCACCGTCGCCCATCCCGATCGGGTCGCCGCAGGCGTCGCCGCAGGTCGGGCATGCGGGCGACGATCGGCCAGTGGGGCTGGGACGTCGCCGGCGTTCCGTTCGGCGCACCGGCGGAGGAGGTGCTCGCCCGTCACGCCGATCTGCTCGACCGGCTCCCGCCCGGCGGGCTGGTCGAGGGCTGGGTGACACTCGTCGGTCACGACCTGATGAGCGACGAGCTGGTCGTCGGGGCGAGCGAGCTCGCCCGCAGCCGCGGCGTCGGGATGACGTTCCACCTCTCGCCGAGCAGCGGACGATCGCGGCGAGCTACCTGGCGCGCACCGGCCGCGGCCGTTCGTCCATCTCGACGCGGCTCGGCGTGCTCGGCGGCCACGTGCTCGTCGCCCACGCCGTCCACCTCGACGACGACGAGCTCGAGGTGGTCGTGCGTACCGACACCGCCGATCGCCGCCTGTCCGTGGGCGTACCTGCGCCTCGCCCAGGGCGTGACCGTCGCCGGCCGGCACGGCGAGCTGCTGCGCCGCGGCGGCCGCGTCGCGCTCGGCTGCGACTCGGAGAACGCCGGCGACGCCGTCGACATCCTGCGCGCCGCGGCGCTGTTCGTCGGGCTGGAGCGCGACCGCTCGATCGATCCGTTCGGCTTCACCGCCGCCGATGGCTTCGCCCTGGCCACCATCAGCGGGGCGGCGGCGATCGGCAAGCGGCGACGGATCGGTTCGATCGAGGTCGGCAAGCAGGCCGACATCGTCGTCCACGACACCACTGGGCCGGCGTGGCTGCCTCGCTCGATCGACCCGGTGCGCCAGCTGCTCTGGGGGATCGACGGCCGCTCGGTGAGCGACGTGCTGGTCGCCGGGCGCGAGGTGGTACGCGACGGCCGATGCGTGACCGTCGACCTCGACTCGCTGCGGGTGGAAGCCCATGCCGCGGCGTGATCACTTCCTCGCAACCCACGGCTGAGAGCCTACCGGCCGGCCACGCTTGGTCAGACCATCAGTCCAAGACCTACAGTGGCCGGGACTCCCCGAACGACCTGGAGGCAGCGATGCCGTACCCGACCCGCACGCTCGGCCACAGCGGCATCGAGGTGACCACCGTGTCGTTGGGAACGATGATGTTCGGCAGCTGGGGCAACCCCGACCCGGAGGAGTGCCGGCAGATGTTCCACCGCGCGCTCGACGCCGGGATCACGCTGTTCGACACCGCCGACATGTACGACGCCGGGGTCTCCGAGACGATCCTCGGCGAGGCGATCGGCAGCCACCGCGACCGGATCGTGCTGGCGACCAAGGTCGGCAACCCGATGGACGGCGACATGACCCGCGCCGGACTCTCCCGCCGGTGGATCGTCCAGGCCTGCGAGGACAGCCTCCGGCGGCTGCAGGTCGACCACATCGACCTGTACCAGATGCACCGTCCCGACCCGTCGACACCGATCGACGAGACCCTTGCGGCGTTCGACGAGCTGGTCACGCTCCGGCAAGGTCCGGGCGATCGGGACCTCGACCTTCTCCGCCGCCCAGATCGAGCAGGTCCAGACCCGGGCGAGCGAGCTCGGCGTGCTCCGCTCGACGTGCGAGCAACCGCCGTACTCGGCGCTCGCCCGCGGGATCGAGACCGAGGTCCTCCCGGCGTGCCGCAACCATGACCTGGGGGTGATCGTCTGGGCCCCGCTCAACGGCGGGTGGCTCACCGGCAAGTACCAGGGTGCCGGGGTCGAGGACCCCGACACCCGGGCGCGACGCAAACCGGACCACTTCGATCACGCGCAGCAGACGATCCGCGACGCGAAGCTGGCGGCGGTCGACGCCCTGATCGGTATCGCCGACGCGGCGGGGATGACGCTCACCCAGCTGGCGCTGGCGTTCGTCCTCGACGACCCGACGATCACCTCGGCGATCATCGGACCGCGAACGCTCGCCCAGCTCGACGACCTGCTCGCTCTCGGCGACCTCGTCCTCCCCGACGGCGTCCGCACCGAGATCGACGCGGTGGTCGCCCCCGGAAGGAACATCAACCCGGGCGACGCCGGCTGACCTGCCGTCGATTCGGCACCTGGGCGTCGATCACCAGGTCGGGAACTTCGAGCGGTCCGGCAGGCCGGAGCGGGCGGTGATCGATTCGCCCATCCGCTGGGCATCGGCCCACAGCTCGGCCTCGTCGATCGTCGTGCAGTGGCCGTCCTCGACGACGATCCGCCCGTCGACGACGACGGTGTGGACGCCCCGACCGTCGGCCGACCAGACGAGCTGGTTGATCACGTTGAGCAACGGGCGCCACTCCGGGCGATCGGCGTCGTGGAGGACGAGGTCGGCCTTCATCCCGGGCACGAGCGCGCCGATCTCATCCTCCAGCAGCATCGTGCGCGCCCCGCCGAGCGTGGCCATCTCGTAGGCGACCTCTCGCCGGGAACATCTGCGGGTCGACCCGCGCGTCCTTGAACAGCCCGGCGACGAGGTACGTCGCCCGCATCAGGTCGCTGTAGTTCGAGGCGTTGTTGCCGTCCGTGCCGATCGAGACGTTGATCCCGCGCTGGACCATCTCCGGGAACTTGCCGACCTGGGTGATCCCGTAGCTGACCTTCAGCGCGGTCGTCGGACAGTGGGCGACGCTCGCCCCGCTGGCTGCGATCGCATCGAGCTCGGCGTCGTCGATCCGCACCGCGTGCGTCATCGCCACGTTGCGGTCGAGCACACCGATCTCGGCGAGGTGGATCATCGGCCGTTGGCCGAACTCGGCGATGAACCCGTCGGGATCGAGCTGCGCCGGCGACATGTGGAACGAGAGCCCGACGCCGTGGTCGTCGGCGAGCGCCTTCGCCGCCCGCCACAGCGGGTCGCTGCAGGTCGTGTGACCGACGAGGATGCTCCACGCGCCGATCCGACCGTCGGCGTGCGAACGATGGTCGACGAGCTGCTGCTCGAGGTGGGCGATCGCGGCGTCGGTCGACTGACGGTAGACGGACGGCTCCGGCGGGAGGTCCCACACCCAGCGGCCGACGCGGCCGCGGATGCCGACCTCGACCAGTCCGTCGATCACCTCGTCGAGGAAGCGGATCGTGCCCGCCTCGAGGAACCTGGTCGTGCCCGAGCGCGAGCATCTCGACCGCTGCCAGCTGACCCGAGCGCGCTCCTCGGCGGCGTCGAAGACGCGAGTACAGCGGGCACAGCCACTCGAACACGTTCTCGACGAACGGCGTGTCGTCGGGGACGTAGCCGCGGGTCAGCGGCTCGCCGGTGATGTGGATGTGGGTGTTGACCATCCCCGGGGTGACGACGAACCGGTCACCGCCGATCGGTCCGAGCCGGCACGTAGCGGGCCTGCAGGTCGCTCGCCTTGCCGACCTCGACGATCCGGTCGGCGGTGATCGCCACCGCCCCGTTGCGGATGACGTCGCGCGCCGCGTTCATCGTCACGACCTGGCGTGCCGAGGACGAGCAGGTCGACGGGCGTCGGGACGGACGGGCGTATCGGTCATCGGATCCTCGGTTGCTCAGCGACGTACACGTAGTTGAAACCGATCGGCTCGAGCAGGCGGATGCCGTCGAACCCGGCCGGGTGAGCCAGCCGACGACCTGGGCGTTGGTCAGCCGTCCGCCCCGTTCGGTGTTGGCGAGCATCGTCAGCCCCATCTGCACCCCGAACGGGTGGAGCTTGCGGTCGTCGTCGGCGAAGTAGTCGGCGAGCACCAGCTGACCGTCGGGGCGGAGCAGCGTCGAAGGCGCGGGGCACGAGCGACCTGCGATCGTTCGTCGCCCTCGGTGCGGCAGACGTGACCGAGCACGACGAGGTCGAACGCGCCGACGGCTCGACGGTCGACCGAGTGGAAGTCGCCGGAGAGGAACTCGACCCGCTCGCTCGAGGCCGCGTTCGGCCGACCCTCCGGCGAGCGGCATCGATCACGCCCGGCAGGTCGTTGACCGACTGCGGTGCTCGCCGGCGACTGTTCGAGGACGGCGATCGCCCACGGTGCCGCGCCGGCACCGAGGTCGAGCACACGCAGGCCGGGCCGGCGAGCCCAGCCGAGCCGGAGCCCGAGCCGGTGCGCAGCGCGCAGTTGGGTCGGGAAGGTGGCGGTCGACCAGCGGGAGGTAGAACGCCGCGGGGTCGTGTTCGATCGGCTCGGCGACCCGGCCGGTGCGAATCGTCTCCGCCAGCTGCTGCCAGTTGGCGAACGGGCCGGGGGCGACACCGACCAAGGCAGCCATCGAGGCCGGACCGTCGGTGCAGAGGTAGCGCTCGGCGGTCTCGGTCAGCTCGTAACTCTCGTCGACCTGATCGAGGAAGCCGTACGGTGACCAGTGCGTCGCAGAGGTGCTCGAGGTGCGACGCCGAGACCGAGAGATCGTCGGCGAGCGGCTCGATCTCCGTCGCACCGAGCCGCCCGATCGCGTCGAACACACCGAGCTCCATCGCCGCGACCAACGCGTAGTACGTGCCGATGCCCTGGATCATCGCCCACACCGGCGCCGACGGCGGAGGCTTGTGCGTCGCGCCACGGGCGGCCGCGACGGGCCATCGTGTGTGCCTGCTTCAGCTCCGGATAGGGCGAGTCGGTGCTCACGACGCGCCGGTCACGGCGTGAGCAGGATCTTGCCGAAGAAGTCGCTGCGGAGCAGCTTGTCCTGCGCCGCAGCACCATCGGCGAGCGAGAAGACGCTGTCGATCGGGGCGTGGAACCGTCCGAAACGGAACTGGCTCCAGGCCTCGGCGAACTCGTGCGGTCGGTACGGATCGGAGCCGATGATCCGGATCCCCATGTGGAACAGATGGCCGAGCGAGGGGATCGACACCTGATCGCCGGTCGTGTTGCCGCAGTTGACCAGCCGGCCACGTGGCTTGAGGGCGAAGAACGACTGCTCCCACAACGCCGGGCCGACATGATCGAACACGAGGTCGACGCCGGCGCCGTCGGTCACCTCTCGCGCCCATCCGGCGACGTCGACCTCGCGGTTGTTGGCGGCGAAATCGGCACCGAGCTCGATCGCTCGGGCGCACTTGTCCGCCGAGCCGGCCGTCGCCAGCACCGTCGCCCCGATGTGCTTGGCGAGTTGGATCGCGGCGGTGCTGACCCCGCTGCCGGCGGCATGGATCAGCACGCTCTCGCCGCCGATCAGGCCCCCGCTGGCGAACAGCGCGTGGTGAGCGGTGAGGAAGGCGGTCGGGAATGCCGCCGCCTGGTGCCAATCGATCTCGTCGGGGATCGGATGGGCGTGCGTGGCCGGGACGAGACAACGTTCGGCGTAGCCACCGGCGACGGTCCCGCCGATCACCCCGAGGTTGCTGTAGATCTCGCCCATCCCGGCGTACGCCGAGTTGTCCGGTGCGCCGGCGAGCGACGGGTCGACGACGACCCGCTGCCCGAGGCGGAGCCCGTCGGCTTCGCTGCCGAGCTCGACGACGGTTCCGGCGAGATCCATCCCGGCGATGTGAGGGAGGGTGAAGCCGGGCAGCTGGTACCAGCCGTTGCGCTGGACGACGTCGAGATGGTTCAGCGCGCTGGCGGCGACCTCGACGACGACGTCGCCCGGTCCGGGTCGGGGTTCGGCGACCTCGGCGTACTCGAGCACCTCCGGTCCACCCGGACGGCGATAGAGCAGAGCTTTCATCCGACCGACTCGTAGCGGATCCGCTCCTGGTAGTAGATCGCCTCCGGGATCGCCTTGATGAACGTTCGGGTGCCGGAGCGCCCGATCGGGGCGAGGGCGCTGAGATCGATCCGTGGATGGTCGAGATCGGGCGACTCGAGCACCCGATCGTCGATCACTGCGCAGACGACCTCGGCGACGACGAGGACGACCTTCGCCCGTTCGCTGCCGAGCGGCACGCACTGGTGGACGACGCATTCGAGGTGAGCGGGTGCTTCGGCGACTGCCGGGGACGAGACCCGCTCGGCGTCGACGAGGGTGAAGCCGTGCAGCGCGGCCTCGTCGACACCCGCCGGATACTCCTTGGCGATCCCCTCGATGTGGTCGGCGAACACCTCGCCGCAGACGTTGATGACGAAGTCGCCGCTCGCCATCAGGTTGTCGTAGGAGTGCTTCGTCGCCCCGTCGCTCTCGCGCATCCCGAAGGTGACCCCGACCAGTGGCGGGTCACCGGTGATCGGCAGGTAGTAGCTGAACGGCGAGAGGTTGCCGTTGCCGTCGGGACCGCGAGTCGAGACCATCGCGATCGGCCGGGGCACCACCAGCTGGGACAGCAACCCCTGATTGGTTCCGGCGGCGTGGCCGGCGAAGGTGTAGACGTGCTTCATCGAGGACCTCTCGAGAGCTCGGGGCGGACGAGGCGATCCCCGACGGCCGATCCCCCGAGGTTAGCCGCCGGAGCCGCACTGGTCTGACCATCAGACCAATTCGACGCGCGGCGGTCATTTCCCCGGGCTCGATCCGGGTGATCCGGGCGTCTGTGGAGCGGAACCTCAGCGGGGGCGGGATGCGAGCGCGTCCAGCTCGGCCTGTATGCGCCGGGCGATGCCGGTCAGTGATTGGTCGGGGATCGCCAGGCGGATCGCAGGAGCGCCGGTGAACGTCGGCGCGAGCAGGTCGCGCAACGCGTCCTGGTAGGCGCGCTGGGCCTGACGTCCGCCGGGAACCGGGAAGTCCTTCGTCGTCTCCCGAGCGAGCACGGCGTCGGCAGCCGAGCGGTGTTGCTCGATCAGTAGCCGGTACCCGGCGACGTCGAAGCCGAGCTCGACCTCGGACGGATAGTGGTGGAACGTCGTCGCCCGGGCGGAGCTGAGGTTGATCAGCTCGTCGATCTCGATCACACAGCCCTGCTCGGTCAGCAGGTCCGGGGCCGAGGGGGTGTTGCCCGGGCTGCGGGCGAGACGCCGCTCGTCGCCCCCGAGGGCCCGGAAGATCGAGCCCAGCGCATCGAGCACCGGCGCCGGTGCCGAGCTCTGGACGAGCGGATGGAGGTGCCCGTTGCGCGTCAGCCAGGGCTGCGGAACGTCGACGCCGAGGATGATCCCCTGGGCGCGACAGACCAGGGCGACGTCGTGGTGGAGTCCGGCCATCCGCTCACGGTAGGTGGAGCGCAGGCGGGCGCTGCAGGTGGTGGTCGGTGACCCGCTGGAAGCTGGCGGCGATCGCCAACAGGGCCTCGTCGTGGTGCGGCAGGCCGACGAACTGGATGCCGATCGGCAGGCCGTCGGTGCCGAACCCGGCGGGGACGGCGAGCGCCGGCAGGCCGGTCACGTTCCACAGCGCGAACGTGCGGGCGGTGACGTCCGGCCAGTTCGGTTCGACGCCGGCGACGACCCGGTCGACGTCGTCGAACGGAGGCGCGGTGGACAGGTTCGCCGGGAGCACTGCCGCGTCGTACGCGGCGAGCGACTCGATCACCTGCTCGGTCAGTGCTCGGCGGGCGAGCAGCGCGCCGAGGTAGGTCTGGTGGTCGATCCGTTCGCCGGTCTCGAGCCGGGCGCGGAACGCCGGAGACAACAACTCGCGCGGCACGGCGTCGTAGGTCCGGGCGGCCTCGGCCATCGTGATCACCCAACTCAACGAGGCACCGTGGACTGCGACCGGGATCTCGATCGGGTGCAGCTCGGCACCGAGCGAGGTGAGGGTGGCGAGCGCAGCCTCGACCGAGACGGCGACGTCCGGTTCGAGCAGCTCGGAGAAGTGGCCGCGCAAGACCGCGATCCTGCGGCCGGCCAGCGACGTCAGCGCCGTCTGCGGCGCCGAGGGGCGCCCGGTCAGGGTTCGCAGCAGCAACGCCACATCGGCGACGGAACGGGCCATCGGTCCCGGCGAGTCGAGGGTCGGGGCGAGGCCGATCAGCCCGTCGACGGAGAGCGTGCCGAGGGTCGGCTTGAGCCCGACGACGCCGCACCAGGAGCACGGGATCCGGATCGACCCACCGGTGTCGGTGCCGATCGCGAGGGGCGCCAGCCGGGCGGCGAGGGCCGCAGCCGAACCCGCCGATGAACCTCCCGTGATCCGCGTCCGGTCCCACGGGTTGCGGGTGACGCCGAACGGGATCTGCTCGTCGCCGCAGCCGAGCTCGTAGGTCGAGGTCTTGGCGACGACCACCGCTCCGGCTGCGCGCAGCGCAGCGACCACCGCAGCGTCCTGCTGCGGGAGTCGGTCGGCCAACCAGCGCGATCCGCCCGTCGTCGTCATCCCGGCGGTGTCGAGCAGATCCTTGACGACGACCGGGACGCCCTCCAACGGGCGTGCGGTGCCCGTCGCCCATCGCGACGCAGACCGTTCGCCTGCGGCCAGCGCACCGGCGACGTCGATCGACCAGATCGCCCCGTCGGCATCGTCGGCGAGGCGGCCGAGGCAGTGCTCGACGACCTCGCCGGGGGTCAGCGAGCGCTCGGCGTAGCGGGCGAGCAGTTCGCTCGCGTCGAGCTCCATCGACCCGTCCCCGTTCGACGCCGGAGGGCAGGCGGCGATTGCCTCGGCAACCCGCGGCAGCATCGCTGCCAACTCGTAGTCACTCACGACACATCATGTCAGCCCGCGGACGAACGGTTTGGCGAGGGCTGCGGGCTGACGGCTGCGGGCGGCGAAGACGAGCATCGTCGCCAGCGCCATCACGAACGGCAGGGCGATCAGCAGCTGCGGGTTGGCCTGGTAGCCGAGGGCTTGGAACACCGAGCCGAGCGCCTGGAAGAAGCCGAAGACGAACGCCCCGGCGATCGTCCCCTTCAGCGCCCACCCACCGAAGATGACCGCCGCGAGGGCGATGAACCCCCGCCCGCTGACGCCGTTGGCGGTGAAGCTGCCGGTCTGGCCGAGGGTCAGGTAGGCGCCGGCCAAGCCGCAGTACAGGCCGCAGACGTAGACCCCTTCCCGGCGACGCTTGTTGACGTCGATCCCGCTGACGTCCCCCGCTTGCGGGTTCTCCCCCGCACAGCGCAGCTCGAGTCCCCACCTGGTGCGGTACACGACCCACCAGGCGACGGGGATCAGCGGATACAGCAGGTACTGGATCCAGGTGGCGTCGAACAGCGCCCGACCGATCAGCGGGATGTCGGACAACAGCGGGACGGCCTGGGTCCCGGTGCCGGTCACGACCGGCTCGATCTGGGCGTCGAGGAATGCGGTGAGTCCGACGACGAGCACGTTGAGGGTCAGCCCGACGACGAACTGGTTGGTCCCGAAACGGTGGGCGACGGTTCCCTGGACGAGGGCGACGAGCAGCCCGCCGAGGATCCCGCACAGCAGGCCGAGCCAGATGTTGCCGGTCAGGTGCGAACCGAGCGCAGCGCTGAACGCCCCGTTGAGGATCATCCCTTCGACGGAGATGTTGATCGTCCCGGCGCGCTCGGCGACCCATTCGCCGATACCGGCGAAGGCGAGCAGGGTGCTGAACCGCATCGTCGAGGCGTAGGTCGATTCGGAGGAGGCCAGGTCCCAGGCGGCTGATCCGACGCTGCTCATCGTGCGACGCTCCCGGCGGCGAGACGACGGCGTTCCGCTCGTCGACGGAGGAAGCCCTCGATCGTCGGGGCGACGAGGAGGGCGAGGACGAGCATCGCCTGGACGACGTCGGCGATCCGCCGGTCGACGCCGGTGGCGGCGAGGAAACCGGAGCCGGTGCGCAGGGCGGCGAAGACGAACGCCATCGGGATCGCCCATGCGGCCCGCTGGCGGGCGAGCAACGCAACCAGCAGACCCTGCCAGCCGAGGTTGGAGGAGATCCCGGTGGTGAACCGGTCGCCGGGGATGCCGCCGGTGAGCCACAGCCCGCCGGCCAGGCCGGCGGTCGCCCCGGAGAACATCAACGCACCGCCACCGACCAGCGCGGCGGAGACGCCGGCGCGTCGGGCGGTGCGCGGGTTGAGCCCGAGCATCCGCAGCTTGAAGCCGGCGGTGGTCCGGGCGAGGACCGCGCCGACCCCGATCGTGAGGACGATCGCGATCACCGCACCCCATGAGATCGAGTTGCCGAAGATCTCGATCGAGGGCATCCCGGCGTTGTCCTTCAACGGTTGGCCGTTGTTCACCCGTGAATCGGTCGAATGGCTGGCGAGCAGCCAACGCTTGGTCAGCGCGTAGTCGGTCAATTGGGCGGCGATGAAGATCAACAGCAGGGTCGAGATCACCTCGGGGACCTGGCGGGTGTACTTGAACACCGCTGCGATCAACGCCCACAGCGAGGCGAAGGCGATCCCGGCGGCGAGCGAGGCGACGATCACGACGAATCCGGACGCCTCCAGCCGGGTGCCGACGAAGGCGGTTCCGGCGGCGCCGAGGAGCACCTGGCCTTCCTGACCGATGCTGCCGATCCCGGCCTTGCCGGCGACGATCGTGCCGGCGGCGACGGCGAGCAGCGGCGCGGCGGTGGAGATCGTCAGCCCCCACGCGCCGGGTGAGCGGATGCTGCCGTCGAGCAGTGCGCTGAGCACCTTCGTCGCCGAACCGCCGGTGGTCGACACCAGCAAGGCGCAGAGGCCGAGGGCGACGGCGATCGACACGGCGTAGATCAGCGCGGAGGGCAGCATCCGGCGAACTGCCGCCGACGAGGCCGGCGACGCCGGCATCGGCCGCGAATCGAGTGCGGTTGCGGTCATGCGGCGACGCCTCCCATCAACAGGCCGAGCCGCTCGAGATCGGCGTCGACCGCGGCCATCTCGCCGACGATCCGTCCCCGGTGGATCACGCAGATCCGATGGGAGAGGGCGAGCACCTCTTCCAGCTCGGTGGAGATCAGCAGCACCCCGACGCCGGCCTCGGCCGCAGCCCGCAGCCGGGCGCTGGTGTACTCGATCGCTCCGACGTCGAGCCCGCGCGTCGGTTGGGCGGCGACGAGCACCACCGGCTCGGCGGACAGCTCGCGAGCGAGCACCACGCGCTGCTGATTCCCGCCCGACAGCGACCGCATCGGCGCGTGGGGCGACGCGGCGGTGATCTCGAACGCCGACATCAACGCCAGGGCGCGCGACTCGATCGCCTTGCGGTCCAGCATCCCCCGCTTGGAGACACCGGGAAGATCGGCGAGCACGAGGTTCTCGGCGACGGAGAGGTCGAGCACGCAGCCCGAGTCGTGGCGATCCTCGGGGATCACCCCGACCCCGGCGTTGCCGAGAGCACCCGGTCGGGTCACGTCGACCACAGTGCCGGCGACGAGCACGCTGCCGCCGTCGAGCGGGGCGATGCTCGACAGGACGTCGGCCAATGATCGCTGGCCGTTGCCCTCGACCCCGGCGAGCCCGACGATCTCGCCGGCGTGGACGGTGATCGAGAGGTGGTCGAGCAGCGTCCGCCCGTCTCGGTCGCGCAGCATCGCCTCGCGCACCTCGAGCACCACCGCACCATGGGCGCGGGCGTCCTCGTCGGCTGCGTCCCCTTCCTCGGCGGCGTCGACGGCGGCGCTGACCAGACCGAGCGCGGCGGCCTCCGAGCGCAACGAGACCGGACGCCCGACCATCGACTGGGCGAGGCCGGCGGCGGTCGCCTGCGAGGTCGGCAGCCGATCGATGACGTGCCCGCCGCGCATGATCGTGACCTCGTCGGTGGCGTGGAGGATCTCGTCGAGCTTGTGCGAGACGAGCACAGCGGCACGGCCCTCCTCGGCGACGACGGTGCGCAGCACGGAGAACAACTGCTCGCTCTCCGCCGGGGTGAGCACGCTGGTCGGTTCGTCGAAGACGATGATTCGCGGTTCGCGGCGGAGGCACTTGATGATCTCGACCCGCTGGCGTTCGCCGGCGGTCAGTCGGGCGACGGTGGCCAGCGGGTCGACGCCGAGCCCGTAGCGCTCGGAGATCGCCGCCACCCGCTCGCAGGCCGCCTTACGGTCGAGCCTGACCGGCTCGCCGAGGACGACGTTCTCCCACACGGTCAGCGGCTCGACCAAGCTGTAGTGCTGGTGGACCATCGCGATCCCGAGGTCGGCGGCGGCCAGCGGATCGCTGATCCTGGTGTGCCGGCCGTCGATCTCGATCGTCCCGTCGTCGGGCTGGATCAGCCCGATCAGGATCTTCATCAGCGTCGACTTGCCGGCGCCGTTCTCCCCGAGCACGCCGTGGATCCGTCCTGACTGGAGGACGAGGTCGACCCGGTTGCAGGCGACGATCGGTCCGTACCGCTTGGTGATCCCCTCCAGCCTGACAGCGGCGGGGAGGACGCCGGGAGCGGCGGCCGATGCCGCCGCTCCCGGATCCACATCGCTCAAGACGAGTACGCCTCGGCCTTGACAGCGCCGAACTGCTCGCCCAGATCGCCGGAGGCGACCAGCGCGTAAGCCTCTTCCATCGCCGCGGTCTGCTCCGGGGTCGGATCGCAGAGCACCGCTCCGACGACGTCGTCGACCCCGACGTGGAACGAACGGGTCTCGCCCCGAGCGAGCTCGCCGGCGAGGATCTCGTTGAGGATCGAATCGACGAACAGGCCGGCGTCGAACCGCACGGCGATGTCGTAGGAGAGGTCGGTCCGCTCGCAGGCGTTCGCCGCCCCTGCGCTCATCGTGATGATGTCGTTCTCGTTCGACAGCTTGACCACCGCTTCGTGGGCGCCGCCGAGGTACGGGTAGATCGCCCCGACACCCTGGTCCTTGAGGTTGTTGAACGCTTCGGTGGCGGCGGCGACGTCGTTGAACGAGCCGGAGGCGACGTAGGTCCACTCGAAGCTCGGATCGACCGCGTCGAGCCCGAGGCGGAACGCGCCGAACGACTCCTTTTCGAAGTTGAAGCTGTTGTTGCCGATCATCGCCGCCTTGGTCGCGCCGCTGTCCTGCATCAGCAGGCCGGTGGCGACACCGGCGGTGTAGGCGATCTCCGAGCCGTCGTCTCCCGACTGGATCAGGTTCGGCAGTTCCTGGAAGCCGCCACCGCAGTTGCAGTACCAGATCACGTCGGCGTACGTCTCGGTCAGCTCCGGCAGCGGATCGGCGATCTCGCCGGCGCCGACGGCGATCATGTCGACGTTCTGGCGGGCGAGCCCGTCGAGCTGGGTCGCCGCCTCCTCCGGCTTGATGTTGTCGACGACGATCGGTTCTTCGAAGCCGTTCTCCTCCGAGAAGGCGGTGACACCGTCGACCAGCGCCTGGTAGTAGCGCGCCGTCGTTGCGCGGGCCGGGCGTGGCGACACCGATGATGACGGTGCCGTCGCCGTTGGTGTCCATCAACAGCGTCGAACCGCCGGCAGCGGCGCCGGCGGTGGTCTCCGCCGCTCCGGCAGCGGTGGTCTCCGCCGCTCCGGCGGCGGTGGTCTCGGCGGCTGCAGCGCCGGTGGTCTCCGCCGCCGAGGCGGCCGTCGTGTCGCTCGACTCGGTGTCGTCGTCGCTGCCGCAGGCAGCGGTGATCAGGCTCAGGGCAGCGATCGCTGCCAGTGCGCTACGAGTTGCTCTCATGGTTCTCCCCCGAAGGATGCTCGTGTGGTGGTTCGTTGGTGGATGTGGTCGGTCCTCGTCGAACGAGGTCATCGGCGTCGGTCGCGCCCGTCGAGGCGTCGGTTCACCTCCTCAGCTCGGTGACGACGGACTGCTTGAACCGGTAGGCCTCGTGCAGCGGCTCCCCGGCGCACAGCGCCTCGAGCACGGCCTGCTCGGCGGCGGCGTAACGATCGGCGGCGTCGAGCACCTCGGCGACCTCACCGGAGCGCAGCCGCACGCAGCCACCGGCGTCGATCACCAGCCGATCCTCGGGGCCGATCCGGACCCCGTCGATCTCGACCGCCTCGTCGACGGAGACGACGTCGGCGAGTCCGGCCGGTCCGACGACCGCTTCTCGTCCGGCGTACACCGGCAGACCGATCGCAGCCATCGCGCTCCGGTCGCGTACCGCACCGTCGGTGGCGACCCCGAGCGCGCCCTGCCCGAGTGCGGCGGTGCTGAGGATCTCGCCCCACAGTGCGCCGGCGACCGCGCGTCGCCCCGGCGAAGACGACGACCGATCCGTCGAGCCGCTCGCTGAGCAACTCGTGCACCGGGCGGAGGCTTCCTGCCGGCACACCCCGCACGCCGACCAGCCGGACGCCGGCGACGACCGCTCGTACGCAGGGGACGATCGGGCGCAGCGGAGGCGTGAGCCAGCCGTCGCGGCCCCACAGCGCGAGCACATCGGCGATCGCTGCGGTCGGTGGGGCGTCGGTCACGAGCATGCCGCCGGCCAGTGGGCGCGGTAACGCTGGACGAGCCACCGGTTGAACTGGACGTGGCTCTCCTCCTGCCACGAGTACCGGCCGCGGGCCGCGAACCGGCTGCGCATCCCGCGCTGGACCTTGGTCGTCGCGTCCTGGTCCTGGCGGACGAACACCTGCACCCCGGCGTCGCTCATCTGCAGCAGGTGATCGAACATCGGATGGTCGAGCGCGCTCGGGTGGAACAGATAGCCGATCTCGACGTCGATCGTGTCCGCCGTCTTCGGGCGGATGATGAAGAAGAAGGCCTGATCGGGCGCCGTGCCGAGGTTCAGCGTCGGAGGGAGGAGGGCGAACGTCGAGCGCCACCGCTCCTCCTCGGTCAACTTCGGGTAGACCGGCATCAGCGCTTTGGTCGTGGCGTTGAACCCGCCGTCGATGTGCGTGTAGCCGTTGGTCCGGAAGATCACGTTCGACTCAGGCGTCCAGGTCACCGGGAACGCGGCGAGCTCACTCGGGCAGAAATCCTGGATCGTGTGATGGAGCTTGTTGGCGTGATAGCCGTCGTTGAAGTTCTCGAACATCACCTTCCAGTTCCACGGCAGGTCGTGGAGGGTGAACGTCCCCGGGCAGACCGCGTCGTCGAGTTCGTAGTGCTCGAGGAACGGGTCGTAGCCGGTCAGCGTCGGAGCGAGCGGCAGCGGGTCGGCGTCGAAGTGGACGAAGACGAAGCCTTGCCACAGCTCGACCGACAGCGCCGGCAACGGGTAGTCGGCCTTGGAGAACTCGGCCGTGCGCTCCATCGCCGGCGCCCCGAGCAAGCGACCGGTGAGGTCGTAGCTCCACAGGTGGTAGGGGCAGGTGAACTTGGTGCAGTTGCCGGCATCGTCGACGACCTGCATCCCGCGGTGCTGGCAGATGCTGGAGAACGCCCGGACCGTACCGTCCTTCGCCTTGGCGACGATGATCGGTTCGCCGTTGGCGGTGGTGGTGAAGTAGTCGCCGACGTTCGGGATCCGGCTCGCCCGCCCGACGCAGAGCCATTCGTGGGCGAACAGCGCCCGCCGTTCGAAGGCGAGGAACTCCTCCGAGGTGTAGATCTCCGGAGGCATCGTCACCGCCGTGGCGACGTCGGTGACACTGGCGTCGAACGAGGTCAACAACGCATCGGTCAGGATGCTCATCGAGGCGACCCTCCCGGTCGGGCCGGCGCAGGCGCGCAGCGTTCGGTCATCGCCGGTTCTCCGTTCGTTCGGTGATCCCGCCGCGCTGGAAGTCCTCCGGCAGCTCCAGCGGGTGACGCACGGTGAGCCACAGCCGGCAGAGATCGCGGCGCAGGGCGGGGTCGGGGTCGTCGACGTAGGCGGTGCGGGCGTGCCACACCCGATAGTTGTTGAGGAACTGCACGTCGCCCGGCCGGAAGTGCATGTCGAGGACCATCGCCGGGTCGTTGGCCAACTCGTCGAGCAGATCGAGCAACTCCGTCCGGCGAGGATCGAGGGCGGGGACCTGCGGCCCGCGGCAGGCCGATTCGATGTGCGCTCGGCCGTAGTAGCTGACGAGGTCGCCGGTCGGTCCGACGGCGAAGATCCGGCGTTGGAAGAAACTCGTCGACAGGTCGGCCTGCCGCCGGTCCCACCACCAGCTGGCGTCGAGCTCCGGGCGCAGGTCGGGGCGACGGGCGAGCGCCTCGTGGTAGACCGCTGCCGAGCTGACGATCGTCGACACGCCGCCCTCCGGCGCCGGGCGGATGCAGAGCAGTCCGACCAGATCGCTCGAGTCGCTGTGGTAGTCGAGCCGGGCAGCCGTCTCGTAGGCGCGGACCGTCGGATCGGAGAAGTCGAGCCCGCCGTCGCGGACATGGACGAGCAGATCACCGGCGGCGTTCTGGGACAGTGGATCACCGAGGTGAACGCCGAGTCCCCAGAACATCCGCTCGATCGTCGGTTCGTCGAGACCGTCGATCGGCAGACCGCGCAAGAGGGTGAAGCCCCGACCGGCGAGCAGCTCGGCGAGCTGGACGGTCAGCAGCGGCCCGAGCGTCGGGAGACGGAAACGGTCGGCATCGATCTCGACCAACGCCGACCCGGCGGTGGCGGCGGTCGCCTCGAGCAGCTCCGCTGCGTGCGCGTCGGTCAGTTCGAACCCCCACCGCTGCGGCTGCGCGACGAGCTCCGCTCCGGTCCACCGGCCGCTGGAGACGGACGACGAGGCGGTGCTGGCCGACATCGCCCGGCTCAGGCCTCGGCTGCGGCGAGGCCGTAGCCGCCGCCGCCGGGCAGGTCGAGGCGGACGACGTCCGCCGGACGGAGGGTGACCCGGGCCTGGGTCGTGACCGCCTCACCGTTGACCGTGAACGAACCGGCTGCGCCCGGTTCCCCGCCGAAGATGCCTTCCGGGGGGACCGCCAGCCGGGACGTGACCGCGTTGAGCTGCCACGGCCGATCGGTGTCGACGGCGAACTCGACGGTCTGGCCGAGCCCGCCGGTCTGGCGGCCTGCACCGCCGCTGCCCTGGCGGAGCTCCTTGCGCAGGAAGTGGATCGGGGCCGATGCCTCGACCACCTCGACCGGCACCGCCGACACGCCGGTGGGGAACGAGCAGGCGGACAGGCCGGGCTTCGACGACCGTCCGCCGACCCCGCCGGCGTAGGTGAACATCGCTGTGATGAACGGGCTGCCGTCGGGGTGCTGACCGCTGACCTGCATCGTCCACACGGCTCCGGAACCCTCCGCCATCGACGCCTCCGGACGGATCTGGGCGAGGGCCTTGAGCAGCGCGTTGGGCAGGAACATCCCGACGACGTGGCGGGCGGTCCCCGGCATCGGCGAGACCGCGTTGACGATCGATCCGACGGGGGCCTCGACCTTGATCGGGGCGAGGCTGCCGTGGTTGTTGGGCAGCTCCGGATTGAGCACCGAGCGGATCGTGAACGTGGTGTAGGCGTGGGTGTAGTTCTTGACGACGTTGATCCCGAACGGACTGGCGCCCGACGACCCCTCGTAGTCGACGGTGATCTCGCCGAGTTCCGGGTCGACGGTGATCGCGCAGGCGATCGTGATCCGGCTGCCGTCGGTCAGGTCGAGCTCGGCCGAGGCCGAGTAGGTGCCGGCGGGCAGCTCCTTGATCGACGCCCGCGTCGCCGCTTCCGAGCGTTCGATGATCTCGTCGGCGAGCGCTTCGATGTCGGCCATCCCGTGGCGCTGGAGCAGCGAGCGCAGCCGTTGCGCGCCGACCTCGCCGGAGGCCATCTGGGCATGGAGGTCGCCGGCCATGTGATCGGGCTGACGGACGTTGGAGAGGATGAACTTCCACACGTCGGAGTTGCGTTCGCCGCCGATCATCAGCCGGCAGATCGGGATCCACAGTCCCTCTTCGAACACGTCGCGACCGCCGGCGCCGATCCCGTAGCCGCCGACGTCGGTGTGGTGGATCGTCGAGCCGAAGAAGGCGACGACCCGACCCTCGACGAACACCGGGTACAGCACGGTGACGTCGAGCAGCTGCCCGGCGGTCTTGTACGGATCGTTGGTGACGAGCACGTCGCCCTCGACCAGCGAATCGGTCGGATACTCGTCGAGGATCGCCCCGGCGGCGCGGGCGAGCGAGTTGATGTGCCCGGGCGTGCCGGTGACGGCCTGGGCGACCATCCGCCCGCGCCGGTCGAACACCGCGTTGGCGAGGTCGCCCGCCTCGCGCACGATCGGTGAGAAGGCGGCCCGTTGCAGCGCCCTGGCCTGTTCGTTGACGGTCGCGATCAAGCTCTGCCAGAGCACCTCCAGCTCGATCGGATCCATGTTGGTGGTCGGGACTGGGCTCCGCTGCGCTTCGCCCGCTCCCTCCGTCCGACTCGTCGCTGGCGCTTCCCTCCTGATGGTCGGGACTGGGCTCCGCTGCGCTTCGCCCGCTCCCTCCGTCCGACTCGTCGCTGGCGCTTCCCTCGTCGGGGCCGTGTCGGGGGTGTCGGCGGGGGTCATCGGGGTGTGCTCCAGTCGGCGATCAGGGATCCGTCGGCGGCGACGGTCACGGTCCATCCGGGTCGGATCACGGCGGTGGTCTCGCGCTCTTCGACGATCACCGGACCGACCACGGTCTGGCCGACGCCGAGGTCGGCGCGCCGGTACACCGGCGTCTCGACCGCCGGCCGGGCACGGTCGAAGCGAACCTGGCGGGTGCCGCTCGGCCGTCCGGGAGTGCTGGCGACGACCGCGACCGGCTCGACCGGGTCGGCTGCTGCGTAGGCGGACAGACGCCAGGTGACTGCCTCGATCCCGACGTCGGGGATCGTCAGCCCGTAGATCCGGCGGTAGTCGGTCTCGAACCGCTCGGTGACCTGCTCCAGCGTCGCCGGCCACTGCGGGCCTTCGCCGAGCCAGAGGGTGATCTCGTTACCCTGCCCGAGGTAACGGGCGTCGAGTCCGTACCGGAAGCGGATCTCCTCGCTGCGCACGCCGGCGGCTTCGAGCACCCTGCGGCCCTCGGCGCGCAGCTCGTCGAGCAGCGCGTCGCGCTCGGCGGCGTCGATCGTCGCCAGCGGGCGGACCTTCGACCGGGCGAGGTCGATCCGCACCGGGGTGACCAGCGTGCCGAAGGCGGACAGCACGCTGGCGTTGGTCGGGAACACGACCCGCGACGACTCGAGCAGCTCGGCGACCCCGCAGGCATGGATCGGTCCGGCGCCGCCGAAGGCGAGCACGGTGATCCCGCGCAGGTCCTCGCCCTGTTCGACGGCATGCATCCGCGACGCGGCGGCCATGTTCTGGTTGACCAGTTCGTGGATCCCGGCGGCCGTGTCGCCGAGGGGGAGCCCGAGCGGTTCGGCGACCGAACCGAGGGCAGCGAGATTGGCGTCGAGATCGAGCGGCATCTCGCCGCCGAGGAAGTAGCCGGCGTCGAGCATCCCGAGGTGGAGATCGGCGTCGGTCACCGCCGGGCGCCGACCGCCACGGCCGTAGCAGGCCGGCCCAGGATCGGCGCCGGCGCTCTCCGGACCGACCTTGAGCAGACCGAGTTCGTCCAACCGGGCCAGGCTCCCACCGCCGGCACCGATCTCGACCAGGTCGACCGACGGGACCGACACCGGGAATCCCGATCCCTTCTTGAACCGGTAGATCCGGGCGACCTCGAAGGTGTTGGTCAGCTCCGGTTCACCGCCGGAGATCAGGCACGACTTGGCGGTGGTGCCGCCCATGTCGAAGCACAGCAGGCGGTCCTCGCCGAGTCGCTCGGCGAACCAGGAGCCGGCCAGTGCTCCCGCCGCCGGACCTGATTCGACGAGCCGGATCGGGGTCTGGGCAGCATCCTCGGCGGAGACCACCCCACCGTTGGAGAGCATCATCAGCACCGAGCCACCGAAGCCCTCGGAGGCCAACCACTTCTGCAGTTCGTCGAGGTAGGGCCCGATCACCGGCATCGTCGCCGCGTTGCAGGCGGTGGTGATCATCCGCGGGTACTCGCGGATCTGCGGTGAGATCTCGCTCGAGATGCACACCGGCACGCCGAGGGCGCGGCGCAGATGGTCACCGACCAGGCGCTCGTTCGCCGGATTGGCGTAGGCGTTGATCAGGCACACGCCGACCGAGTCGACCTGCGCGGCGCGCAGCTGCTCGGCGATCGCGTCGAGCTGCTCCGGCGTCGGAGAGGCGACGACCTCCCCCCGGGCGTTGGTCCGCTCGTCGAGCTCGACCACCAGCTGGCGCGGGATCGGCGGTGGCGGGAACTCGATCTGCAGGTCGTACATGTCGTAGCGGTGCTCGTCGCGGATCTCGAGCGTGTCGCCGAATCCGCGGGTGGTGACCATCCCTGCCCGCCCGATCTTGCCCTCGATCAACGCGTTGGTGATCAGCGTCGTCGCGTGGACGATCGGAGCGGTGATCTCCGCCGGGCGGACACCGGCCTTGGTCAGCAGTTGGCGCACGCCGGTGCGCACGCCGTCGAGCGGGGCGCGCGGCGTGGTCAGGGTCTTTTCGACGACGACGCGCCCCGTTGCCGCGTCGAGCAGGACGAGGTCGGTGAAGGTGCCGCCGATGTCGACGGCGAGGCGCCAGTCAGCGGTGGTCATCGTCCGCCCCCGTTGGCGCTCGACGCGTCGGCCTTCGGGGTGCGCGGCGGTGAGAACACGTCGAGGATCCACACTTCGCCGTACTCCTCGTCGCCGATGAAGATGCTGTCGCCGTGCCACACCTGCGCCGGGGCGAGGTAGACGTCGCCGGCGCGCAGCACCTTGCGGGTCTGGTCCCCGGGGTCTCCGATGCGGAAGTCGAGCGCACCGCGCATGATGATCCCGAGCTGCTCGTTGACGTCGTGGTTGTGCAGGAACGAGCCGCCGATGCCGCCGGCGATCCTCCAGAACCACAGCTCGAGGTGCTCGCCGAGGATCACCCGCTTGCGGAATCCGGGGCGGTCGGTCTCGGCGAACTCGGCCTCGTCGAAGAAGTAGCAGTAGTTGTCGGCGGCGAGCCCTGCCGCCGCCGTTCGGCGCTCACTGCACCCCCAATTCGGCGAAGCGGGCGCGCTCGGCGGCGATGTCGAGCGGATCGATGATCGCCTGGTGCTCGGCCTCACCCCAGTGCTCGGCGGGGACGAGCCACATCACCTCGAACTCGAGACCGTCGGGGTCACGTGCGTAGAGGCTCTTGTTCGCGCCGTGGTCACTCGCTCCGACGAGCGCACCGGCAGCGGCGAGGGTGGCGCGGATCTGTTCCAGGTCGTCGAGCGTCGGCACCTCCCAGGCGATGTGGTACATCCCCACCGTCGTGCGGCCCGCCTCGCTCGCTCCGGCGTGCTCCCCGATCGAGAAGAAGGCGATGTCGTGATGATTCGGCGAGGCAGGAGCGCGCATGAACACGAACGCGCCCTGAGGATGGTCGATGATCGTGGAGAACCCGAGAACCTCCGCGTAGAACCGCTCCGTCCGGCGCGGCATCACGGACGTAGAGCACGGCGTGGTTCATCTTGTTGATCGGCATTCGTCTCCCCTGACCCTCCGCCGCGCCGTTGCGGCGATGAGCAACTTGGACTGATGGTCAGACCATACTGCCTCATCGGGGCCGGCGGGAAGGGGTCGGTTGTGAACATGACGTTGCAGGCTCGACAGTGCGTTCGAGACTGTCTAATGTTGCGATGGTCTGACCAAGAGCGCAGCATGCGCCGATCGGAGCGAACATGCAACAGACCGTCCCGCCGCCGACGTCATTGCTCACCCACATCGCCCTGCCGGTGCGCGATCTGGAAGCGACGCTCGACTTCTACCGTCGCTACACCACGCTCGCGGTGATCCACGAGCGGTCCGACCCGGAGACCGGGTTGCGCAGCGCTTGGCTGGCCAATCCGGGCGACCGGACCTCCGCCGGCGCGGAGCTGGGGATCGAGGCGGCGACGTTCGTGATCGTGTTGATCTGCGGATCGTTGCCGACCAATATCACCGGATCGATCAAGGAGGAGTACGGCTTCCTCCGCTCGATCAGCCATCTCGGGATCTCGCTGAACTCGCGCGCCGAGGTCGACCAGATCGCGTCGATGGCCGCCGAGGACGGCTGCCTGCTGCTCGGACCGATGTACCGCAATCCGGTCGTCGGCTACATCTGCGTCGTCACCGATCCGGACGGGAACAACATCGAGTTCTCCGTCGAGCAGGTACTCGGCTGACGTGGCCTCCACCGCCCACTGCCCCACCCTGCTCGTCACCGGCGGCGACCTGCTGACGATCGACGCCGACCGGCGGATCATCGTCGACGGTGCGGTGGCGATCGAGGGCGACCTGATCGTCGGCGTCGGGACCACCGCCGAACTGCGTGCCGCCTACCCCGGCGTCGCCGAGCTCGATGCCGCCGGATGCGTCGTCACCCCCGGGTTCGTCAACACCCATCAGCACATCACCGGCGATCCGCTCGCCCGCAGCTGCGTCCCCGACGACCTTCCCCCGGGGGCTTCGATCTTCGGCTGGGCGGTGCCGCTGAACGACGCTCACACCGCCGCCGACGACGGGTTGGCGGCGACCCTGACCCTCGTCGACAGCCTGCTCAACGGTGTCACGACGGTGATCGAGGCGGGCACGATCGGCCATCTCGAGCCGGCCGCCGAAGCTGCGCGGATGGTCGGCATCCGCGCCGGGCTCGGGGTGTGGGGGTGGGACATCGAGCACGGTCCGTTCACCGCTCCGACGGCGGAGACGCTCGAGCGCCAGGCGGCGACGCTCGACCTGCTCCCGCCGAGCACCCCCGATGCCCCGCAGCGGGTCGAGGGGTGGGTGACGTTGGTCGGCCACGACCTCGCCTCCGACGCGTTGCTCGCCGGCGCAGCGGAGCTCGCCCGCCGCCGTGGGGCACGGATGACGATGCACATCTCGCCGACGAGCAACGATCCCGAGGCATACCTCGCCCGCACCGGGCTGCGCCCACTGGTCCACCTCGACCGGCTCGGCGTGCTCGGCCGGCATCTGTTGCTCGCCCACGCCGTGTGGCTCGATGCCGAGGAGATCGCCCTCGTCCACGCCAGCGGCACCGGCATCGCCTGCTGCCCGTGGGCCTACCTCCACCACGGACAGGGGATGGCGAAGATGGGCTCGCACCTCGCCCTTCACCGCGGCGGCGCGCACGTCGGGCTCGGCTGCGACGCGCCGAACGCCAACGACGGGCTCGACATCCTCGACGCCGCCCGGCTGGTCGTCGGGTTGGCCAAGGACGCCGCGATCGACCCGACGATCGCCAGCGCCTACGACGGCTTGGAGATGGCCACGATCGGCGGAGCGGCGGCAGCGGGGATGGCCGATCGGATCGGATCGATCGAGGTCGGCAAGTCCGCCGACCTCGTGCTCCACGACGCAACCGCCGCCCCATGGCGGCCGCGAGGCAACCCGGTGCAACAGCTGATCTGGGCAGCGCAGGGCCGGACGGTGCGCGACGTGCTCGTCGACGGCCGGATCGTGGTGCGCGACCGCCGCTGCACGACCGTCGACGAGGCCGACCTCGCCGAGCGGGCGACGCAACGGCAAGCGGCGGTGTTCGCTCGCGCCGGGCTGTCGATCCCCCAGCGCTGGCCGGTGGTCGACGGACGCGCCGAAACCTTCGCCACCGCCGCGAGCGGGCGACGGTGAAGATCACCACCGTCACCCCGCTGAGCGCGACCTTCGCCTTCGAGCGCGACCCGCTGTCGTACTGCTTCGTCAGGATCGACACCGACGACGGACTCGTCGGCTACGGCGAGGCCTGCGACAGCTATGGCTGCTCGTTCGCCAACGTGCTCGCCACCGTCATCGACGACGCGCTCGCCCCGCTGCTGATCGGTCAGGAGCTCGATTCGGTCGAACGGCTGACGGAGCGGATGCGGTTGTTCACACGCCGCCGCCTCGGCGACCAGGCGATCGCCCCCGAAGCGCGCAGCGCGGTCGAGATCGCCCTGTGGGATCTCGCCGGGCAGCAGGCCGGGCGATCGGTCAGCGACCTGATCGGACGGGTCCGCGACCGGGTCGAGGTCTACGCCTCGAGCGTGTTCCTCGAAGAGGGCACTGCGGGCTGGCATCTCGAGTTGCTCGCACCGTTGCTCGAACGCGGCGTGTCGATGGTCAAGGTCCGGATCGGGCCCGAGTGGCGTCCCGATCTGGCGACCCTCGGCGAGCTGCGCGCCCTGCTCCCCGACGGAGTCGAGCTGATGGTCGACGGCAGCGAGATCTTCACCCTGCCGACCGCCCTGGAAGTCGCCCGCAGGCTCCACGACCTCGGTGTGCTGTGGTTCGAGGAACCGCTGCCGCAGAACGAACGAGCGGGGATCGAGCAGCTCGTCGACCGCTCACCGGTGGCGATCGCCTACGGCGAGCACCTCTACGGCAACCTCGACGCGCTCGAGGTGCTGACCCGCAAGCAGGCGACCGTGCTCCAACCCGACGCCTCGACCTGCGGCGGGATCGGCGAGGCACGGCGGATGGCCGCGACCGCCGCCTACTTCGGGCGCGGGTCGTTCCCCACGTCTGCGCCGGCCCGATCTCGCTCGCCGCCAACCTCCACCTGGCGGCGTCGACCTCGGTGATCCGGGCGATCGAGTACCCGTTCACGATGGCTCCGGCGTGGTCGGCGTTCACCGGTAGCGAGCAGTTCGCGATCGAGGCGATCGTCGACGGCGAGCTCGCCGTGCCTGGCGCGCCCGGCCTCGGTGCACGGCTCGACGAGGGCGCCGTCGCCGCCCATCCGTACCGCGCCCCCGGCGCCCGTGTGGCCGGCTCGCGCGCCGGGCTCCCCGACCGCTTCGTCGGGGATCGCTGATGCCGACCCGCGTCCGGCTCGCCGCCGCCGCCTCCCTCGCTGCGTCGGGCGGGCCGCCGCGCAGCTCGGGGCCGAACCCGCCCAGTCCCTCTCACGATGGAGACACCGATGACCGACAGCGGTAGACACACGGCGCGCCGGTATCCGGCGATCGACACCGGCTTCGACGGCCCGATCGGGCCCCGGATGTCGGAGTTCAGTTCCGCCTACATGAGCCATGTCGAGGCTGAACTCGAACTCGACTACACCCGCACTGCGGAACGGATCCTCGCCGTGCTGCGCTCGACCGACGAGCTCGTCCAGGGATTCCAGGTGACCCAGCTGGTCCACGGGCTGCAGACGGCGACGATGGCCGAACGGGCCGGGGCGGACATCGATCTGATCGTCGCCTCGCTCTGCCACGACATGGGCAAGATGATCTCCAACGCCAACCATCCGGCGATCGCAGCGGAGATGATCCGGCCATGGGTCGACGATCGGTCGTACTGGATCGTCAAGGTCCACCAGGACTTCGAGGGCAAGCACTACTACGCCCGGATGGGGCTCGACCCGATGGTCCGGCTGAAGTACGCCGACCATCCGCACTACGCCGCCGCCGAGCAGTTCGCCGACGAATGGGACCAGAACGCGTTCGACCCGGACTACCCGACCTTGCCGTTGGAACACTTCGAGCCGATGGTCCACGAAGTGTTCGGCCGGCCGCCGCGGCGGGGCTGATGGAGCCCGGGTTCACCCCGATCCGTCGCCGGTCGCTGGCCGACGACGTCCGCCAACAGCTCGAAGCAGGGCTGCGCGCCGGAGCGTTCGCGCCGGGATCGCAGCTGCCGTCGGAAGTTGCGCTCTGTCGTCGCTTCGGTGTCGGCCGGACCTCGGTGCGAGAGGCGATCCGCGAGTTGATCGTGCTCGGGCTGGTCGAACGCCGCGGCGCTCGGGCGCACGTCGTCGAGCAGCTGCCCGACGTCCGGTTCGACGAACTGCGCCATGCCGAGCGAGTGCGCGAGGTGTTCGAGACCCGTCGGCTGATCGAGGTCCAGCTGACCGCGTTCGCCGCCGAGCGCGCCGGACAGAGCGAGCGCGACCGGATCGCCTCGCTCTCTGCGGCGATCTCGCGGGCGACGTCGGTCGAGCAGCTCCGCCCGCTCGACCGCGCCTTTCACGGGGCGATCGCCGCCGCTGCCGGCAACAGCGTGCTCGCCGAGCTGCACATCAAGGTGCTCGAGGCCGTGTTCACCTCCGAGCCGTTCGAGGCGCTGCTCCACGATGCGGCGGACGACGCCGAGACCGCCCGCGTGCTGTCCGAGAGCGCCTCGGCGCACGCCGCGATCGCCGCTGCCGTCGTCGCCGGGGACGTCGACGACGCCCGCCTCGCCGCCCTCGCCCACCTCGACGACGTCGAGCGCCGGATCGCCGAACGCTGACGTTCTTCCGACGGTTCGACGACGTCGCCGCGCCCGGCGACCGCTAGGTGAAGGTCACCTTCGACAGCCGATGGGGTTGGTCGGGATCGATCCCTCTGGCGAGGGCGACCGCATGAGCGAGCTGTTGGAGACGGACCGAGGCGACGATCGCCGCCAGCGGCTCGGCCAACCCGTCGGTCGCAGTCGGTAGATCGGCGTCGGCACCTCCGACGGTCCACGTCGGTGCGCCGCGCCGACGCAGCTCACCGACGACCCGTTCGCCGTCGACCCTGGTCGGCCCGTCGAGGGTCACGACCAGCGCCGGCACGCTCGGTCCTGCAACGGCGATCGGGCCATGGAGGAGTTCGAGCAGCGAGCATCCTTCGGCGAAGATCCCGGTCGATTCCTTGAGCTTCAGCGCCCCCTCGCGAGCGACGGGCAGACCGAAGCTACGCCCGATGACGAACCCGGCGGTGGCGCCGCTCAGCGCAGCCGCCACCCGCTCGACCGGCTCCGGGTCGGCGATGCACTGCCGCACCGCGTCGGCGAGCCGCTCCCAACCGTCGATCGCCATGTCGCCGGGGCCGCTCAAGGATGCTGCGATCAAGGTCAGCGCAGCCACCTGCGCGGTGTAGGTCTTGGTCGCCGGGACCGCTCGTTCGTCACCAGCGCGAAGGGCGATCGTCGCCGATGCGAGGACCGCCAGCGAACTGTCGAGAGCGTTGGTCACGGCGATCGTCGGGCGACCGGCCCGACGGTGGCGGTCGAGGGCAGCGACGATCTCCGGCGTCCGTCCGGACTGGGAGATCCCGATCGCCAGCCACTCCGGCCGATCGACCTCGACCCCGTGTGCGTTGCCGACGCTGAGCGCTTCGAGCATCGCCGGCGTCCGGGTGTACAGCTCCACCGCCAGCCGACCATGCAGCGCAGCGTTCGCCGACGAACCGCGCGCGGCGAAGACGACAGCGGGCGGACGACCGGCGACGGCACGGACCGTGTCGGCGATCGACTCGGCTCGACCGACGAGGCCGTCGAGCACATCCGGCTGCTCGGCGATCTCTGCCGCCATTCGCCGACCGGGGCGTCCGGGCGCACTCATGAGCGATGGATCACGGCGCCGGCGACCATCGTCCAGACCACGTCGTGCTCCGCATCGAAACCGACCAGATCGGCGTCGTAGCCGACAGCGACCTTCCCCAGGCGGTGGTCGAGGCCGAGGACCCGCGCCGGGGTCGCAGTCGCGCTGACGATCGACTCCTCCCAGGGGATCGACGCCGACTCGGCGAAGATGCGCACGGCTCGGTCCATCGTCAACGTGCTCCCGGCGAGCGTGCCGTCACGCAGCCGAGCGGAACCATCGGCGACGACGATCTCCTGCTCCTCGAACTCGTACGTCCCGTCCGCCAGCCCGGCGGCGGCGATCGAGTCGGTGATCAGGGCCACGCCCGCCGTGCCCTTGGCGGCCGCCAGCAGGCGGAGGATCCGCGGGTGGAGATGGACCCCGTCGGCGATCGCCTCCACCGTCACCGCCGGTTCGGTCAGACCGACGCCGAGGATCCCCGGGCGGCGATGGTGCAGTCCGGGCATCGCATTGAACAGATGGGTCATCGACGTCACCCCCCGATCGATCGCTGCCAGCGCCTCCACCTCGGTCGCCGCCGAGTGCCCGGCGGAGCAGACCACCGCGCGAGCAACGGCGGCATCGATCACCGCTGCCATCCCCGCCACCTCGGGGGCGAGCGTGATCATCCTCAGCGCGCCGTCGGCGAGCATCGCGTAGCGCTCGAACGTCGCCAGGTCGGGACCGACGATGCTCTCCGGACGAAACGCGCCCGGGCAGCAGCAGCTGATGAACGGGCCTTCGAGATGGATCCCGAGACAGCGCGCCCCGCCGGCGCCCCGTCCCCGTCCGATCAGCCGGGTCAGGCCGACGATGCCGAGTTCGATGTGGGCGTTCGATCCGCCGACCGTGCCGAGAAAGCCGGTCACCCCGTGTTCGGCGTAGTAGCGAGCGAGGCGCTGGAGACCGTCGAGATCGCCGTCGATCGTCTGCACCCCGGCTCCCCCGTGGGTGTGGAGATCGATCAGGCCCGGGGTGACGATCTCGCTGCGGGCGTCGAGCACGGCCAACGCCGGGAGATCGACGATCCCCGGTTCGAGTGCCGTGATCCGCCCGTCGGTGAGCAGGATCGTCGACGGACCGCGGCGACCGTCGACGTCGGCGACCGCTCCGGCCCAGATCGCCAGGGAGGCCTCCCGATCGCCGATCACGGCACGTCGGTTCCGAGCTGCACCCAGTCGTGTGCCTCGGCTGCGGCGTAGCCCGCCAGGGCGATCTCGAACGCGCGGTAAGCCGTCGACTCCGTCGGCGCACGGATCGATCGGCGCTCCGTGACGAACCGAGGCGACGAACGCCTCGATCATCGAGCGCGTCGATGTCGACCCCGAACGGGACCAGCCGCGTTCCCCGGCCGGAGTCGGCCTCGACCAGGTGGATCGACTCGGCGAGGTCGTCGAAGGAAGCAGCCCCGCGGGTGCCGAGCAGCCGGAGGAAGAAGTCGTAGTCCCAGCGGTTGCCGGGGGGGACCGACCAGCTGGGGTCGACGCTGGCGACCAGACCTCCGCCGAACTCGAGCGAGAGCAGGGCGACGTCGTCGACCCCGCACTCCCAGATCGACGAATCGACCTCGGCGTTGACCCGGACCGCTTCTCGGCCGCTGACGTGGCGCATGATGTCGGTGACGTGGACGGAGTGGTCGATCAGTGCGCCACCTCCGGCGGAACGCGGATCGGTGATCCATCGCGGGTACTGCGGGGGCAGCGGCGGACGGCCCCGGTTGCCGCCGACGATGGCGACCACCTCGCCGAGTTCACCGCGATCGATTGCCGCCTTCAACCGCTGGACCACCGGATAGAAGCGGCAGACGAAGGCGATGTGCAGCTGGACGCCGGCCCGATCGCAGGCATCGATCATCGCCCGGGCGTCGCCGACGTCGTCGCGATCGGCTTCTCGACCAGGACGTGACGGCCGTGGGCGGCGGCGAGCTCGATCAGTCGACGGTGCTCGACGGTCTCGCTGCAGATCGACGACCGCCTCGACCGCCGGGTCGGCGATCAGCGCCTCGGGAGTCGCGACCGCGACGCTGCCGAGCCGTTCGGCGACCGACGCCGCCAGCGCCGGATCCGGATCGTGGATCCCGACCAGTCGGGCGGCGCTCGAGCGACGCAGCGCGGCACCGTACGACATGGCGTGGGGGAGATGGGCGCAGCCGAGGAGGGCGACGCCGAGCGGCTCGGTCACGACGATCCCCCAGTGACGCAGATCTATCGAGCGAGCGGTGCGGATCGATTCGAGCGCGCCGAGCGCGGTGTGCAGCGCGGCCAGCCCCTCGGACGCGGAGACCGGCGGCGGCGCCGCAGCGCGGACGGCATCGACGAACGCATCGATCTCCGCCCGGAAGCCACGGTCACCGAGCGGTTCGAGCTTGGTCGTCGTCGCCGAGTGGATCTCGCCGCCGACGAGACCGGCGTAGTCCCAGAACAGTCGGCCGGACGACCCGACCAGCTCGGTGGCCAGTGTGAACCCGTGGGTCGTCGGCTGCGCCCAGCTCGCCTCGACCCGGCCGAGCGCACCGTTCGCGTAGCGGACCGTCACCAGCGACGTACGTAGCCGGACCGACCGCGGTGTCGGCCGCCATCGCGTGGACCCGCACCGGCTCGGAGCCGGCGGCCCAGGCGAGGTAGTCGAAGCTGTGGATCGCCAGGTCGACGAGCGGCCCACCGGACTGCTCGACGTCAGCGAGCCAGCCGCCCTCGCTCCACCCGGGAACGGTGGAGAGGATCGACTGCGACATCATCCGCAGTTCGCCGATCCGACCGGCCTCGATGACCTGTTGTGCCCGCGCGTGATCGGGTTCGAACCGTGACACGTGGCCGATCATCAGCATGCCCGTCGGCCCGCTTCCCGGCGTCGACGATGCTCCGGCGTCGTCCAGCGTGCGGGCGATCGGCTTTTCGCACAGCACGTGGACGCCGGCGTCGAGCGCGGCGATGGACAACGTCGCAGTGGGTCGGCGACGGCGTGCAGACGCTGATCAGGTCGAGGCCGGCGTCGAGCAGCCGTTCGACTGTCATCGGTTGCCCGCGCCCCGACCCGGTCGGCGAGTCGTTCGGCCTTCGCCTGCACCGGGTCGGCGATCATCGACCACCCGGACTCCGGCGGTCGGCTGCGTAGGCAGCGGCATGCGCCTGCGCGATGAATCCGGCGCCGAGCGATTCCGACGGTCAGCTCCCGCTCCCCCGCGGGCGTCACCATGCGTGCGAACGCCTGGCCGTTGTGGACCAGCCGCGACCAGTGCGCCGCGCCGATCACCCCCGAGTCGCCGCCGAGCGCGGCGGGAGACGACCGTCACCGACTCGACGACGTCGCCCAGGTATCGGTCGAGCACAGCCTGCAACGGGTCGAGCAGCGGGGCGCCGACGGCGGAGACGCCACCGCCGACCATCAGCATCCCGACGTCCATCACCATCACGAAGTCGGCGAGCACCCGACCGAGATGCTCGGCGGCCGCGTCGAAGGCGGCGATCGCCCGACGGTCGCCGTTGGCGCGCCGCCTCGGCGACCGTCTCCAGCCGGCCGTCGGCCTGGCCGGCGGCGCGGGCGATGGCCGGTCCGGAGGCGACGGTCTCGAGGCAGCCGCGGCGACCACAGTTGCACGGCAGGCCCGTCCGGTACCGCGACGACGTGGCCGATCTCGCCGGCGGTCCCGGTGCTCCCCTGGTGCACCTTCCAGCCGAAGACGAAGGCGATCGAGACACCGGTGCCGAGGTTGAGGTAGGCGACGTCCGCCTGGCCGATGCCGGCTCCAGCGACGAGCTCGCCGAACGCGGCCGCCTTGACGTCGTGGAGCACCGTCACCGGATGCCCGAGGTCGCGCTGGGCGATCTCGACCATCGGCACGTCGCGCATGCCGAGCACCGGCGAGTCGACGACGACGCCGGCAGGGGTGTCGATCGTGCCCGGGATCGCGATCGCGATCGGTCCCGACCGCAGAGCCCGCCGGACCGGGCGACGCCGAACAGCTCGCTCGGCGGCGTCGATGCACGCCGGTCGACCACGGCCTCACCGTCGCCGCGGGGTGTCGCCGACGGGTGCGAGCGACGACCGACCCCGACGGATCGATCACGACGCCGGCGAGCTTGGTGCCGCCGATGTCGAGGCCGATCCCGGCGAGGCGTTGATGGTCGTGGTGCGCAGGCAGCATCATGACGTCGGTTTCACTTCATCCCCGACGTGGCCATGCCTTCGATGAACCGGCGCTGCATGAGGAGGAACACGATCAACAGTGGCAGGACGGTCAGGGTCGACGCAGCCATCTGCAGGTCGACCCGGCTGACGAAGCGACCGGAGAACTGGGCGAGGTCCGAGCGGCAAGCGTGTACTTCTCCGGGCGACGAGGTCACGAGCAGCGGCCAGAGGAACGACTCCCAACTGGCGACGAGGGTGAAGATCGCCAACGCGGACAGCGCCGGCTTGCACAGCGGCAGGACGATCTTGAGGAAGATGCGTCGGTTCCGACGCACCGTCGACGCGCGCAGCGTCGATCAGGTCGCTGGGGATCGACTGCATGAACTGGCGCATCAGGAAGATGCCGAATGCGTCGACCAGTCCGGGGAGCACCAGCCCGGCGTAGGTGTCGAGCAGGTGGAGATCGTTGGCCAGCACGTAGAGCGGGATCACCCGCACCTGGAACGGGATCATCAGCGTCGCCAGCACGAGCACGAACAGCACGTTGCGTGCCGGGGAACTCGAACTTGGCGAATGCGTAGCCGGCCATCGAGCTGGTGACCAGCACGCTGACGACGGTGATCGCCGCGACGATCACGCTGTTGAGGAAGTAGCGGACGAACTCGGTGTCGGTGAGCACCGTTGCGTAGTTGCCGAAGTCGAGCCGTTCCGGGAGGATCGTCGGCGGAACTCGAGGATCTCGGGCAACGTCTTGAACGAGGCGAGCACCATCCAGATCAGCGGCGCGAGCATCACCACCGCGCCGGCGGCGAGCGCGAGGTAGCGCATCGTCGTCGGCCACGGTGATCGAGGGGCGACCGCCATCAGTGGCCACCCATCAGTAGTCGAACTTCCGCTGGACGACCTTCAGCTGGATCAAGGTGACGATCATGATCAGGACGAACAGCAGGATCGCTGCAGCCGACGGATAGCCCATCTCGAGCGGACGGAACGCCTGTTGGACGATGAACAACACGATCGAGGTGGTCGAGTCCGAGCGGGCCGCCGGGCAGCTTCGAGGGCGAGCCGGTCATCACGTACACCTGGGTGAACAGCTGCAGCCCGTAGATCACGCCGATGATCGCCGCCGAGCACGATGCTCGGATTGAGCAGCGGCAGCGTGATCCGACGGAAGCGCTGCCAGTTCCCAGCGCCATCGATCGCCGCCGCCTCGTGGATGCTCCTTCGGGATCGTCTGCAGCCCGGCGAGGAAGATGACCATGTAGTAGCCGACGTCGCGCCAGACCGTCATCCCGATCGACGCCCTTGGAGTGCCCAGTCGGGATCCGACGAGCCAGCCCGGTCCGTCGATGCCGACCCAACCGAGGGCCGTGTTGACCAGTCCGAACGACGGCTCGAGCAGCCAACGCCACACGTAGCTGACGGCGACCAGCGAGGTGACGACCGGGACGAAGTAGATCGTGCGGAACACGCCCTCGGCCTGCAGCGTGCTTGTCGTTGAGCAGCAGCGCGATCGCCGAGCGCGATCGCCAGCGTCGGCACGACGGTGGCGACGGTGAAATCAAGCGTGTTGCCCACCGCCGTGGTGGAAGCCCTCGTCGTCGCGCGAGGAGGCGTGGAGTAGTTGTCGAGTCCGACGAACGTCTTCGGCGCCGATCCGAGCGGCCACTTGTACAAGCTGAACTGGAGCGAGCGGAGCATCGGGTAGATCACGGTCAATCCGAACAGCAGCAGCGCTGGGGACAGGAAGGCGTACGCCCACAGCGTCTGGCGTCCCTTCGGTGCCCAGCCTCCGTCGAACGGAGGCCGGGCGCCGCGGAGGTCACTTGCGTGATGCCCTTCGGTGGCGTAGAGCTCCTGCTCGGCCGCCGCACCGGCATCGACAGCGGTCTTCACGTCCGTGCCACCGACGACGATCTCGTCCCAGATCTTCTGCTGGATGCTGAACACGTCGTCCCAGCCGGCCGAGTCGTACGGGACGGCAGCGGCAAGTGCGGCGTAACCGACCGCGACCGCCGGGTCGCTGCTCAGTGTCGGCGTCGTCGAGCAGCGCGGTCCGCGACGGCAGCTCGCCGCCGCTGGCGATCCAGACCCGCTGGGCGTCCTCCGACGTGAGGTAGGTGACCCACTCCCACGCCGCTGCCTGGTCCTCGCAGTCCGAGCCGACACGGCGTACGACCACGAGGTGCTCGGCCACCGGGGCGAACTGCTCGTCGGCGACCGGCGGGGGCATGTGGACACTGAACGTTCACGTCGGGCGCGGTCAGTTGGTAGACGCCGTTGAAGGTGTACTCCTTCAGGGTCATCCCGGCCAGGCCGGCACCGAACTTGCTCTGCTCGGCGAGGAACTCCGGGGAGTCGACGCCATCGACGGTGATCAGCGAGGTCAGACGGTCCCACACCTGGTAGCCCGGGAGTCGGAGGCGTAGTTGACCGTCGAGCGTGTCGTCGGCGACGAGGCCATCGCTCGTAGGCCAGCGTCGGCGACGCTGTAGTACCACTGGTACGGCGAGCCGGCGATGTCGAGCCCCGCCTGGCTGAGCTGATCGCCGTCGGCCTTGGTGAGGGCGATCGCCGCCTCACGGAACTCGTCCCAGCTGGCGAAGTCCTTGGTCGGGTCGAGCCCGGCCTCGACGAACAGGTCGTCGTTGTAGAACAGCATCATCGTCTGGACGTCGGTCGGCATGCCGTAGTACTGCCGTCGATCTGCAGCAGCGAGATCGAGGCGGGGATGAACGACGCTTCGATCTCGGCTGCGGTCATGACGTCGTCGGGCACCGGAGCGAGCTCACCGCGACGCCTGGAACTCGTTGAGGATGTTCGCCGGGAGCTGGAACACGCACGGGCCCGTTCCGGCCTCGAGCGCTGCGCCGAGGCGCGTGAAGTAGTCACCGTACGGAATCGACTCGAACTCGATCGGCGAGCCGCCTGCGTCGCCGTAGGAGGCGATGAAGTCCTCGACGATCGCCGCTCGGGCGTCGCTGTGGTGCTGCCAATGCGTGATCGAGGCGCCGTCGGATGACGCCTCGGCGGCAGTCTCCTCGGTCGCGCCGTCGGCGACCGTCGTGCCCGCGCCGTCGGCTTCGGTCGTCGCCGGATCGGCGTCCGAGTCGGACGAGCACGCAGCCAGTCCGGCCACAGCGAGCAGTACTGCCATCCCGACCCCGACCCTCATGCCGGTTCGAGACCGCCGTCCCCTGGAGCGATGAGCCATCACGTTCCTCCCCCGGTCGTCTGTTCTCGATCACAGAACAGAATTCTCGGTAACAAAACTAGAACCGATGGTCGGAGTGCGTCAATGGCCCGCGCACGTGGAACCTCGCGATCGACTGCGCGCCTCGCCGGCGCTCAGGTTTCGCCGACCGCTGTCTGGTGCCGACCGGTCGAACCGAGTGATCGACTGACCAGCGTCGCCTCATCGGTCAGCACGCGGATCAGCTCGCGCTGCCGGCTCGCTGTCACCCGCGTGAGCGGGCCGATGATCGACAACCCGGCCACCGCCTCGCGGGTGTAGTCGAACACCGGGACGGCGATGCTGACCAGCCCGGAGCCGCCGGCATCGGTGACGGCGAAGCCGTCGCTGCGGATCCGATCGAGGTGCTCGCCGATTGCTGCCGCGTCGTCGTCCGACCGGTCGTCGAGATACCGGCGGCGACGCCCAGGCGGACCATAGGCGAGCAAGACCAGACCGGCAGCCTGCTGCTCGATCGACTGTCGCTGCCCGGGGGCGAAGCCGACGGCGACGGAGCGTCGGCTCTCGGCGAGTTCGACGCAGAACACCGTGCTCTGATCGAGCACCGCCAGCACGGCGGTCTCACCTGCCGTTTCGGCGAGGGCGACGACGCGCGAGCGGGCGACCTCGCCGAAGGTCGAGGAGCGATGGACGAGCTCGCCGAGCTCGAGCAGCCGCCAACCGAGCCCGTAACGGTTCCAGGTATCGCGCCGCACCAGTCCGCGGAGCTCGAGTGTCGTCACCAGGTTGTAGGTGGCGGTTTTCGACAGACCGGCCGCGAGCGCCAGCTCTGTCACACCGAGCGGTTCGCGTTCGGCGGCGAGCAGGTCGAGCAGGTCGATCGCGTGGCTGACCGACTTCACCGGTCGGAGTCGGCGACCGTCCTCGGCGATCACGACGTCGGATTCGTCGTCGGCCATCGTGTCCCTCTGTGCGCAGCGGCGGGCGACCCGCCGGCGTTTCAGCGTGACAGAACCCCGTCGAGCGCGTCAACGACCGTCCGACCAACGCGACGACGGCGACGGTCTGCTAGCACCGCTGTCGGGTTGACCATCGGGGACCACCCGCTACGAACTGCAAGGAGCATTCGACCGTGGAGCCGTTCACCATCTCCGTGCCCGACGAGGTGCTCGATGATCTCCGCCGCCGGCTGACCGAGGTCCGCTGGCCGGACGAGGCGCCGGGCGAACCATGGTCGTTGGGGATCCCGGTGAGCGAGGTCCGCACCGCGGTCGAGCACTGGCGCGACCGCTATGACTGGCGGGCGCGGGAGGCGGCGATCAACCGCTGGCCGCAGTTCATCACCGAGGCGGCCGGCGAACGGGTCCACTTCCTCCACGTCCGCTCCGCTCACGAAGCGGCGACGCCGCTGCTGCTGACGCATGGCTGGCCGGGATCGTTCGTCGAGTTCCTCGACGTGATCGAACCGCTGACCGACCCCGAAGCGCACGGCGGCTCGGCGGCTGACGCCTTCCACCTGGTGATCCCGTCGATGCCCGGTTACGGGTTCTCCGGACCGACACGCACTCCCGGTGTCGACGTCGACCGGGTCGCCGACGCCCTCGCCGAGGTGATGACCGAACTCGGCTACGAGCGCTTCGTCGCCCAGGGCGGCGACTGGGGCTCGGTGGTCACCCGCCAGCTCGCCCGCCGGCACGCCGGTCGACTGATCGGCGCGCATTTCAACATGCTGTTCGCCTTTCCCCAAGCCGACGACCCTGACCCGATGGGCGGCGTGACCGAGGCCGAGCAGGCGCGGTTCGGTGCGGCGGCGACGCGCATCGCCGACGGCACCGGGTACATGGCGATCCAGAGCACCAAGCCGCAGACGTTGGCCTTCGGGCTCAGCGACTCCCCGGTCGGTCTGGCGGCGTGGATCCTGGAGAAGTTCCACGCCTGGAGCGATCTCGACGAGGGTGGGATCGCGGCGACGTTCGGCTGGGACCGGCTGCTCGACAACCTGATGGCCTACTGGGTGACGAACACCGCCGGTTCGGCGGCCCGTCTCTACGCCGAGTCCGCCCGCGCCGGCACGTCCGCCACCGACCAATGGCAGGGACGGATCGAGGTGCCGACCGGCTATTCCGCCTCTCCCTACGAGTTGCTCCAGACACCGCGAGCGTGGGCGGACAAGCGCTACGCGATCGTCCACTGGACGGAGCAAGAACGCGGAGGTCACTTCGCTGCGTTCGAGCGTCCCGCCGCGTTCGTCGAGGATCTGCGCGCCTTTCGTCGCGTGCTCGCCGGCTGACCACGGCTACCGGATCGCTGGTCCGGACTCGACCGGCGGCGATCCGCCGAGGAACTCGAGGAGTCCGCCGATCGCCTGGTGCAGGCGCGCTTCGTCTCCGGCGGGGAGCCGGAGCACGTCGACGATGAACGGGGCGAAGAAGCGCCAGCCGAAGATCAGCGCGAGCGTCGCCGCGACGCGCTCTTCGGCCTGCTCGGTCGTCAGCCCGAGCGACTCCGCCGCCGGGACCAGTTCGTGCAACCGGGCGTGTCGACGATGCGCCGCGGCCGGCGGTTCGTCGCGCTCGCCGAGCAGGCTCCAGGCGAGCAACCGGAGGTAGACACCGGTGTCGGCCCGATCGCCGAGGAGGAACGTGGCCGCTTCGGCGAACGTCGGAGCGTCGGCGGTGCGCTCCTGCCAGCGCTGCTCGTAACGGGCGAGCAAGCGGTCGAGCAGCTCGTCCTTGGTCCCCAGGTGACGGTTGACGAGGCTGTAGGTGACCCCGGCCTCGGCGGCGATCTCGCGCATCGAGACGTCGCGCGGGCTGGCCGCGGCGAACAGCCGCTCGGCGGCGTCGAGTGCGGCACCGAGGATTTCGTCGCGCCCTCGTGGGGATTGGGG
This sequence comes from uncultured Actinomycetes bacterium, assembly GCA_963754705.1. Taxonomy (GTDB): domain Bacteria; phylum Actinomycetota; class Acidimicrobiia; order Acidimicrobiales; family Ilumatobacteraceae; genus JAWKHV01. Next base: position 51,297 of record CAVWGZ010000007.1, read on the forward strand.
GTTGACAGGTGTGGCCATTGGCCACACACTAGCCGACATGCGCTTCTCGATCATCTACGAGGCCCAGACCGACTCGCCCAGCCGCGAGGACGACGTGCGGATGTTCCGCGACCTGGTCGAACAGGTCCGTCTGGCCGAGGCACTCGACTTCGACGTGATCTGGGCGGTGGAGCACACCGCACTGACGATGTACGCCCACATGTCGGCCCCGGAGACCTTCCTCGCCTACGTCGCCGGGATGACCGAACGGATCGGGATCGGCCACGGGGTGATCTGCCTCCCGCCGAAGATGAACCACCCGGTGAAGGTCGCCGAACGCTGCGCGACGCTCGACATCCTCTCCAACGGCCGGCTCCACGTCGGCTTCGGCAAGGGCGGCACCGAGCAGGAGGCGGGGACGTTCGGCTACGCCAAGGCCGACCTCCCGCCGATGATCGACGAGGCGATGCGGCTCGTCCCCCGGTTCTGGACCGAGGACGTCGTCGAGCACCACGGCGAGTTCATCGACCTCCCGCCGCGCCCGATCCACCCCAAGCCGCTCCAGCAGCCGCACCCGCCGCTGTACATGGCCTGCACCCAGATGGCGACCCTGGCCGACGCCGGCTCACGCGGGATCGGCGCGTTGGTCCTCGGCTTCGGCGGCCCGGAGCAGGTCGCCGAGAAGAACCGGGTCTACCGCGAGGCGTTCGCCCAACGCGATCCGGCGGCCCAGGTCGGCGGCCGGCCGACCGAGCACCTCGCTGCGCTGTGCCCGGCGATCGTCCTCGACGACGGGCTCGAAGCTCGCCGGATCGGACTGCGCGGCCAGCGCTTCTTCATGGAGTCGATCTCCCACTGGGCGAGCGCCGGCAAGACGCCGCTGCCCGATCCGGCCTCGTGGCCCGACGATCTGCTGACGACGACCGGCGACGGGACGCAGGTGATCGAGGCGGCGGTCGGCTCGGAACGGTTCTCGGTCGACTTCGCCGACCCGAGCCTGGCCCTGCTCAACCCCAACCACGGCTACGGCACGGTCGAGGACTGCATCGGCTACGTCACCCGGCTGATCGCCGCAGGCGCCGACGAGATCCTGTTCCTGATCCAGATGGGCACCGTGCCGCAGTGGGCCCAGCTCGAGACGATCCGCCAGATCGGCGAGCACGTGATCCCCTACTTCCGCAGCGGCGCCGGGCGCGAGGTGCTCGACCGACGGGACCTCGCCGCCGCCCGCTGAGCATCCCCGACCCCCGCCCGCCCCCGCCCGCCCGCACCCCCCACCGCGACGTTTGGAGGTTGTTGCAGCGCACGACTGCAACAACCTCCAAACTTCCGAGACGGGGGCGGCGGGGTTGAACAAATCTTGAGGAATTTCTCGAAGTGGCGTCACCGACGGTGGCGTGGTGGCTCTCAACCGGCGACCACCATCCAGCTCGAGGAGACGACATGCAGGTCCGCCATTGGTCTGCGATCGGACTGTTCAGCGCGTTCGCGCTCCTGCCGGGAGTCGCCCACGTCAGCGCCGGACCTGCCGGACGGGTGGTGCAGCAGACGATCGACCTCGATCTCGAGGTCGAGAGCTGTGTCGCCGTACTGACCACCTGCCCACCACCCCACGTGGCCAACACCACGCCGACCGGGACCACGGTGGCGCCGACCACCTCCGTACCCGGCTCCTCCGGCGGGAGTGCGTCTCAGGTCGACCCGGGCCTCCCCCCTCGGGTCGACCTGGGCGCCGTCGTCAGCGTCACCGTGACGAGCCCGGTCCTCGATGCCGAGGCCTGCATCACCGTCAACCGGCCGGGCTGCACCACCGGTTCGACGCCGACCAGCGCAGCTCCGACAACGACGGCGCCGATCGCGGTCGCCGTGACCGCGCACGTCGATGCGACGCTTCCTCCGGTGGCTGCCGGAGTCGACGTCTGCATCGTGATCAACACCAGCTGCCCGGCGGCGAACGCAGCGTCGACCGCCACACCCACCAGCGCGGCGACGACACCGCCGCCGACTTCCGCCGGCGCAGGTGCGACCGGCGCGCCGACGACCACGTCGAGCTCGGCGACCACCGCAGCGGGTTCGGCGACGAACACGTCGAGCTCGGCGACGACGATCGGTGGCCCGACGTCAACGACCACCCCCCCGCCGCCGACGGTCCCGAGCGCGCCCGCTGCCGGGGCCGTCGGCGGCGCCGACAGCAACACCGTCGACTCGACCGTGGCCCAGGTCGCCTCGGCCACCGCGGCGACCGCTCCGCTCGGATCGATCTCCGAGACCGTGCCGGCGAGCACCTCCGCCTTCGGTGGCCTGCCGGCGACCGGCGCCAGGATCGGTGGGCTGCTGCTGCTCGCCGGGGCGAGCTGTCTCGTCGGCATCACCCTGCGCCGCTGGCGCCGGCTCGCCGCTCCGGCCGATTGGTATCCTGCTGGCTCGCACCTCGGCCGGAGGTCACCAGGCGGGTGAAGACGACAGCGGACGACGCATGCAGCGACGGCGAGTTGCTCGCCCGGTACCGAGACGGTGAGCGCGACGCGTTCGCCACGCTGTACGGCCGTCACCGGACACGTGCCCTGCGCCAGGCACGCCGTCTGACCCGCTCGGCGGCCGACGCCCACGACGTCGTCGCCGATGCGTTCGCCCAGATCCTCACCGCCGTCGACAACGGTCGCGGGCCGACGGAGCTGTTCGTCCCATACCTCGCCACCTGTATCCGCAACACCGCCGCCCGCCGCGGCCGAGATCGGACGACGTCGATCGACGGCAGTCTGTTCGACGCCCGTCCGACCGAGCTCGACGATCCGCGCGAGCGCGATCGCGCCGTCCACGCCGCGTTCTCCGAGCTCCCGAGCACCTGGCAGTACGTGCTCTGGCAGAAGGAGGTGGCCGGCGTCTCCAACGACGAGCTGGCGACCTCGCTCGGGTCGAACGCGACGGCGGTGTCCCAGCTCGCGGTCCGGGCGCGCAAGGCCCTCGCCACCGGCTACCTGGCCCAGCACGTCGATCCGACCGGCGACGCGCGCTGCACTGCCGCACGACGTCACCTGCCGGCGATGGTCACCGGGACGATCACCCGCCGCTCAGCGGCACGCCTCGACGATCATCTCGCCGGTTGCCCGCACTGCGCCACTGCGCTCGGCGAGCTCGACGGGTTGCGGGCCTCGCTCCGCTCGATCGCCGGGCCGGCCGCCGGCTTGTCGTTCGCCGGTGGGCTCGGGGTCTCCTTCATCGGTGCGGTCGGTGGCATCGCCGCCTCGATCGGTGCGTTGGTCGTCGCCGGAGGGATCACCGTCGGTGTGCTCCAGGCCACGTCCGATTCGGGCCCGGCAGGTCGCTCCACCGCCCGAATGGCCGTCGGGGTCGCAGAGGTCGCGACGATCGACGCCCTCGACGTTTCTGTTCCCCCGACCGGCGGACGCAGCGATGACCCGCCTGCCGCACCGACCGACGAGCCGGCACCCTCGACCGTCCCGGTCGGCGCGACCGAGACCAGCGGTGCGCCGACGGCGACCGGTTCCTCGCTGTCGACCGTCCCGACCCCGCAGTCGCCGTCGATCGATTCGGCGACGACCGAGACCCTCGCAACCGCCGGCGGCTCAGCACCCTCGATGGGGGCGACGGTCGAGGTCGAGCCGGTGGCGACCACCATCGTTGTCGGGGCAACGCCGACGGCGACGGCGACCGCGACCGGCGACGGTCTCCGCCGGATCAGGTCAGGCGGGGGCAACGGTGTCGATCGTTCCGGGGATCGCCCTGCCGGTCACCCCACCGGCGGTGACGGTCGAGCTCACCGTCGCGCTTCCCACCCCGCCGATCACCGGCCTGTCCCCGGCCGGGACGACGACGGGCCCTCCGCTGGTCGAGGTGGATGGCCAACTCGGAGGTGGTGACGGCGTCGCGCTCGACGTCCGGATCTGCCTGCCGCTGGTCGGTTGCCGTCCGTGACGCCGACCAGCGACCACGTTCCCGAGCCGGTCGCCGACGAGCGGAGTGACGACGCCGAGGACCGGCCCGAGGCGTCGCGGTACGTCCCCCACTGCCGGTGGGTGGCGCTCCCGGCATCGTCGCCGACCTGCGGACGCAGCACCCCGAAGCCACCGCCGCTGCGCTGACGCGTCTGGACAAAAGCTCCGTGTGGTGCTAGTACTAGTAGCACCATGCGGTGGACGATCGACCACACCTCCCGAGAGCGACTCCAGGACCAGATCGCCGGATGCGTCCGGCGCGGCGTGGCCTCCGGCGAGCTGGAGGTCGGCGAGCAACTGCCTCCCGCAGCCGAGCTCGGCGAGGCGCTGGCGGTCGACCGGAACACCGTGCTCGCCGCCTACCGCCAATTGCGCGACGCCGGCGTGCTCGAGTTCCGCCGGGGGCGCGGCGCTCGGGTGGTCGCTGCCGGTCCGGCGCTGTCGTCGGTGACCGAGGCGGCACAGACGCTGGTGGCCGTCGCCCGCGAGCACGGCCTCGGACAACACGAACTCATTCGCCTGATCAAGGAGCTGACATGACCTCGCCGCACATCGCCGACGCCAACCCACACGTCGTCTACACCGGCCGTACCACGAGCTGGCCGATGGTCGCCAGCACCTGCCTCGGCGCCCTCCTCCTCGTGCTGGTGGCGAGGGAGGGCGGCGGGGCATGGGCGGACCTGGTGGTGATCGTGCCGTTGCTGCTCGTCGGCGTCGGTGTCCTCGCCGAGATCTTGACGTCGTCGAGCGTCCGGGCGACGGCGGGACCGAATGGGTTCACCATTCGTTGGGGCGTGCTCGGCTGGCCGCGGTGCTCGTATCGACTCGACGAGATCGAGCGCGCCGAGGTGATCGATCTGCCGTGGTGGCGAGTGTCGTGGGGATTCTGGTGGACGCCGAGGCGGACCAACTGCACCGTCCGCAGTGGCCCGACGGTGCGGCTGACCCTGCACAATCACCGGGTGGTGACGGTCAGCGTCCCTGAACCGCAACGCGCTGTCGCTGCGTTGCACGCAGCAGCGGGTGGCCACCCCGGGTAGCCCGGAAGCCCACCGGTACGAGCGCATCGCCTCCGGCGAACGTTCTCGCCATCAGCACCGTACCGCGCAGGTGGGGGCTTGCCGCAAACGACCCGAACGTGCTGATCATGACGCACCGGCCAGCCGATCTCGGCCAGCGAGGAGATGCGGAATGATGGTGTTGCTGTCGACATCCGTCAGGAAACGCCGATGACCGATCACTCGGTGGTGATCGCCGGCGGAGGTCCGACGGGCCTGATGTTGGCGGGCGAGCTGGCACTGGCGGGGATCGACGCCGTGATCGTCGAGCGGCGCACCAGCCAGGAGCTCGACGGCTCCCGCGCCGGCGGACTGCACGCACGCACGCTCGAGGTGCTCGACCAGCGAGGCATCGCTCAACGGTTCATCGACGCCGGAACACCGCATCCGGCGCTGGGCTTCGCCCAGACGATGTTGGACATCGGCGACGTTGCCCTCACGCCACAACTACGTCCTCGCGCTGTGGCAGAAGGACTTCGAGCCGATCCTCGCCGACTGGGTGCTGGCGGAACTGGGAGTTCCGATCGTGCGCAGCCGGGAGGTGATCGGCTTCTCGCAGGACGGCACCGGTGTCGACGTCGAGCTCTCCGATGGCCGCACGCTGCGCGCCGAGTATCTCGTCGGCTGCGACGGAGGCCGCAGTCTGGTCCGCAAGACGGCCGGGATCGAGTTCGCCGGGCTCGATCCGTCGACCAGTTGGATGATCGCCGAGGTCGAGATGGACGAGGCACCCGAGCTCGGGTTCCGCCGTGACGGCGTCGGCACCCACGCGATCGGTCCTGCGGCCGACGGGACCTCGGTGCGCGTCGTCCTCACCGAGCGGCACACCGAGCACACCGGCGAGCCGAGCATCGACGAGCTGCGCGAGGCGCTGATCTCCGTGTACGCAACGGATTTCAGGCTTCGGCGAGCGCAGTGGATCTCGCGCTTCACCGACATGTCGCGCCAGGCGACCTCGTACCGCGCCGGCCGCGTGCCGCTCGCCGGGGACGCGGCCCACGTGCATCCGCCGCAGGGCGGCCAGGGACTGAACACCGGGGTGCAGGACGCGGTCAACCTCGGCTGGAAACTGGCCCAGGTGATCGACCGCGTCCTCACCGGAGACGTTGCTCGACACCTACCACCACGAGCGTCATCCGGTCGGGGCTCGAGTGCTGCACAACACGATGGCGCAGGTTGCGCTGAGCGGTGCGGACGACCGGCACCAAGCGCTGCGCGAGACGATCGGCGAGTTGCTGCGCCTCGACGAACCGCGCCGGCGGATCGCGACGATGCTCTCCGGGCTCGACATCCACTACGACCTCGGTGCGGGGCATCCGCTGCTCGGACGGCGCATGCCCGATCTCGACCTGCACACCGCCGACGGTCCGATGCGTGTGTTCGACCTGCTGCACGACGCACGGCCGGTGCTCCTCGACCTCGGCGAACCCGGCCGTGTCGAGCTGCCCAGTTGGGCGGGACGAGTCCGGTCGGTCGACGCCCGCTACACGGGGGTCTGGGAGCTGCCCGTTCTCGGCGAGGTCGACGCACCCTCGGCGGTGTTGATCCGACCCGACGGACATGTCGCCTGGACGGGAGAGGTGACCGACCCGGGCCTCGACCAGGCGCTCGCCGACTGGTTCGGACCGCCCGGAGCAGGCTGAACAGCACCACGCCCGGGCGCGCGCGTTCACCTCGTCCGACGATCCGGGTCGAGGATCGTTCGGTACACGGCGACGTACTTGTCGATCATCGTTGCGACGTCGAACCTGGCGGCGGTTGCGGCCCGGATCGCGTTCCGGTCGAGGCTGCGCGACGCGGCCGACCGCGTCGACGGCTCCCTCGCTGTCGGTGACGAGGTAGCCGGTGCCGCCGTGGTCGATCAGTTCGGCCATCGAACCACGGGCGTTGGCGATCACCGGGGTGCCGCACGCCATCGCTTCGACGACGCTGTAGCCGAACGGTTCGTCGAAGTCGATCAGGTGCAGCAGGGCGTGCGCGCCGCCGAGCACGTCGGCTCGCTCGGCGGCGTCGACGGGACCGAGGTACCGCACGCGCTCGCCGTCGACGTGCGGTTCGACCTGCTCGCGGAAGTACTGCTCGTCCTGGACGATGCCGGCGATGTCGAGTCGGCGCCCGGTTCGCCGGGCGACCTCGATCGCGTGCGGCGGTGCCCTTGTCGGGGTGGATCCGCCCGAAGAACAACAGGTGATCTCCTGGTGCGGGATGGACCGCGAACGCAGCCGTGTCGATGCCGTGGTGGATGGTGGCGGCGTAGTGCAGATCGGGGTGTCGGTCGGCGTCGCTGATCGCGACGTAGTCGGTGGTCGCGTCGTAGCGCTCGTAGACCGGCACGATCCGGCGGCGAGGAGAACCCGTGGATCGTCGTGACCACCGGCGTGTCGACGAGGCCGCTGTAGGTGAGCGGCAGGAAGTCGAAGCCGTTGTGGATGATGTCGAACTCGTCGGCGCGCTCGAACACCGAGGCGATGTGGAGGCACTCGGCGACCTTCGGATCGATGGTCGGGTCGTCCGACCATCCGGCGGGTGCGGTGCCGTGCAGGGTGGCGGTGGTGACGCGAGTCGGCGGTGGCGAACAGGGTGACGTGGTGGCCTGCACGCGACGAGCCCTTCGGTCAGCAGCGAGGCGAACTGTTCCCACGGGCCGTAGTGACGCGGCGGGGTACGCCAGGCGATCGGAGCGAGCACCGCGACCCGGAGCGGTGCACCGGGGTCGGCGCCGTGATGGCGAGCGGGTATCGGCTCAGGGTACCGACGACGGATCGGGACGACCGGCAGTACAGTGACATCACGTCTCTCGGACGAGTGCGCCCGCTTGGGCTGGACGGCCATCTCGGTGCTGTCGCCCTCCGCAGGCTTGTCGCATCGACCGAGCCGAGCAAGGAGTTCTGTCGTGCACACCGCTGTTTCGGTCCCGCCCGCTGACGCGGGCGAGGGCCATGTTCGATCCTTCGGGATCCTGTCGACCTTCCCGCCCACGTCGTGCGGGATCGCGACCTTCTCCGCCGCGCTGGCTGCCGGGCTGATCGCCGACGGTGCCTCGGTCGACGTCGTGCGCTGCGGCCCGTCGCCGGAGGTCGAAGACGTGCTGGTGGTGGGCTCGCTCGTCGACGGATCGTTCGCACAACGAGCGGCTGCGCTGGAGGCGTTGAACGCGCAACGAGGTCGTCATCGTCCAACACGAGTACGGCCTGTACGACGGACTCGACGGCGAGTCGATCGTCGAGCTGATCGCCGCGATCGAGGTACCGATCGTGGTCGTCGCCCACACGGTCTTGAGCGAACCGTCGATCAATCAACGACGTGTGCTCGAGCAGGTCTGCGCCGCAGCCGACGCGGTCGTGGTGATGACCGAGACGGCGCAGCTGCGACTGCTCGCCGGCTACGCCGTCGATCACGCCAAGGTCTCGCTGATCCCCCACGGCGCAGCGACACCGTCCGCCGGGCCGACCACCCGTCAGCGGCCCGCCGGCGGTCGTCCCCGGCTGCTGACATGGGGACTCCTCGGCCCCGGCAAGGGAATCGAGTGGGCGATCGACGCCCTGTCGGCGCTGAGCGATCTGCATCCGCACCCGGAGTACGTCGTCGCCGGGGCGACGCACCCGAAGGTGCGCGAGCACCAGGGCGAGGAGTATCGCGAGATGCTCGTCGACCGCGCTGGCGGCCTCCGGCGTCGGCGGCTCAGATCACCTTCGACGACGCCTATCGAGATCTGGAATCGCTGACCGATCTGATCCAGTCCGCCGATCTGGTGGTGCTCCCCTACGACTCGCAAGACCAGGTCACGTCCGGGGTGCTGGTCGACGCGGTGGCAGCCGGGCGACCGGTGATCTCGACGGCTTTCCCCCATGCGGTCGAGTTGTTGGCGAGCGGCGCAGGGATCGTCGTGCCCCAGCGAGACCCGGTGGCGCTCGGCAACGCGATCCGGTCGGTGCTCACCGATCCCGAGCTGGCGGCATCGATGGCAGCCGAGGCGCGCCGGTTGGCTCCGGGCTTGTCGTGGTCGGCGGTGGCTCGCCGGTACGCCGGGCTGGCGGGTCGTCTCGTGGCGGCGCAGCAGTCGGTGGCGTCGTGACGTTGCCGTCGTTCGGCTCACGTGTTGTCGATCAGCGACGACATCGGCATCTTCGAGCACGCCGATCACGCCGAAGCCGCGCCGCGAACACGGCTACTGCACCGACGACGTCGCACGGCTGCTGATCGTCGCCGTCCGCGAACCCGATCCGCAGCCAGGCGGTGCGCGAGCTCGGCCGGACCGCGTTCCGATTCCTGGCGGCATCGCAGAGCGACACCGGCCGAACGCGCAACCGGCGTAGCGTCGACGGTCGCTGGCACGGGTCGCCACGACGTCGAGGACTGCTGGGGTCGCAGCGTGTGGGCCTTCGGAACAGCAGCTCGTCGGGCACCGGAGGACTGGATCCGCGCCGGTTCCCTGTCGCACTTCGACCACGGCGGTCAGGCAACGCTCGCCGCACCGCCGGGCGATGGCGTTCGCTGCCCTCGGCGCCGCCGAGGTCGCTGCGATCGATGATCGCCACACGGGTGCCCGCGATCTGCTCGCCGACGCAGTCACGGCGATCGGACCGCTGTCGACGCGATCCGAGGTGGCCGTGGCCCGAGCCTCGGTTGTCCTACGCCAACGCCGCGCTTCCCGAAGCGCTGATCGCCGCCGGCGAGATCCTCGGTCGTCCCGATGTGCTCGACGACGGGCTGACGCTCCTTCGCTGGCTGCTCGACCGCGAGACCGTCGACGGCCATCTGTCGCCCACACCGACGGTGGCGCGGGCCCCGGCGACGGCGCGGCGCGGTTCGACCAGCAGCCGATCGAAGTCGCCGCACTGGCCGATGCCTGCGCCCGCGCCGACGAGGTGACGGGCGACGACGACTGGCGACGGGGTGTCGATCTGGCGATCGACTGGTTCGCCGGCGGCAACGACGTCGGCGCGGTGATGTGGGACACCGTGACCCACGGCGGCTACGACGGGCTGACCCCGACCGGGCCCAACCTCAACCAGGGCGCCGAATCGACGTTGGCACTCATCTCCACGCTGCAGCACGCCTCCCGACCGGTGGCCGTCGGCGCAGACGGACGCCGTTCAGCAGGCCGAACTGGTCAACCGGCTGAGCAACTGCGTCGAGGCGGACGGTGGCGATGCGCGCGCCGACGTCGGCGTAGCCGTACGGCAACACCAGGTGCTCGCCGTGGATCATGCTGCCGCACGAGTACACGACGTTGGGCACGTAGCCGTCGCGCTCGTCGTCGGCCGGGCCGAGCAGTGGTTCCTTGAGGTGTCCGATCACCCGACTCGGGTCGTCGAGGTCGAGCAGCAACGCGCCGAGGGTGTAGCGCCGGAACGGACCGACGCCGTGGGTGATCACCAGCCAGCCGGCCTCGGTCTCCAGCGGTGATCCGCAGTTGCCGAGCTGCATCAGCTCCCACGGACGCTCCGGCTCCTGGATCACGGTCGACGTCGCGCCACACCCGGATGTCGCTCGACGTCATGATGAAGTTGTTCACGTTGTCGTGCCGACCCAAGCGCCACGAACTCGCCGTCGATCCGACGCGGGAAGATCGCCATCCCCTTGTTGTGGGCAGCGCGACCGCTGAGCGTCGCGATCCGGAACGCCGTGAAGTCCGCCGTCTCGAGCAACTGCGGCAGGATCTGATGGCCGTCGAACGCGGTGTAGGTCGCGTAGTAGGTGACGGCACCGTCGTCATCGACGAACCGGACGAACCGGGCGTCCTCCATCCCGTGGCTCTCGGTCGGACCGCTCGGGAACAGCACACGTTCGGAGATGTCGATCGCCGGCGGGAACGACGTGCGGTAGTTCGACGACGCCAACCAGTGCAGCACGCGGGTGGTCTCGCCCGAGATCGAATGCTGGATGCCGTCGTCGTCGAGGGCGACGATTGCCGCTTCGAGTTCGGCCATCGTGAACCGTTCGTCCAGCCGGGCGAGGACGCGCTCCTCGACCTCGTTCAACATCGCCATGTCGTCGAGCTTGGTCGTGAAGAAGCGCTTGTCGTAGGCGTGGCGGGTCCGGTCTCCGGTCTCGGCGAAGCCGCTGACCGGGTCGAGCCGGACCGCGGCCTCGGCGGTGATCACCCCCGACCGGAACTCGATCGACGAGATGTGTCCCTCACCGATCGCTCGCAGACTCATCACGAAGCGCACCTCGCCCGGCGCGAGACCCGTCTGATCGGGTGCTGCGACGATCGAGGGATTGCCGAGCGCAGCGGCCTCGATCGAGTACTCGTGGGTGAAGTACGCGCCGATCAGACGACGACGATCAAGCGAGAGCGACGCCGTCAGCAGCGAGGGCTGGTCGAGTCGTGTCGTGGCGATGGCGAAGTTGCGGTCGATCACGGCGTCGAGATCTCGATGTCGTCCGGCGAAGTCGTCGCACGCCGCGTGGAGCGTGTCGGTGACCTCCTCCTCCGGCATCGCCATGATCCGGTCGAGGACGATCTGCATCCGCGACGACCCGTCCGGATAGATGTCGTCGCGTGGCAGGAAGGGTTTGGTGATCACGCGCCGGGGATCGGGCACGAGGCGTACGGACTCACACCGTGTCATCCGGAGCGTCTCCATGGGAACCCCCGGTCGATCGTGCTCGCGATCGGGCTGACCGTAGCCGGTGCAACCGTACTGTCCAGGTCGCCCCGGTCACCTGGATCCACTCGTGAGCCAGGCGGAGATGTCGTCGCATCGTTGGCGAGGAAGGATCTCGAGGTACACGCCACTCGCTGCGCGGAAGTAGCCGGAGCCGGCACCCGGACGGCCCATCACCCGTCGGAACCCGCGCTGCTCGAGTTCGCCGCACACTCGCGTCGAGTCGTCGGACCAGTAACAGAGGTGATGAACCCCGAGACCGTTCGCCGGCGCCCACGGGGTGTCCGGGATCGCCTCGATCACCTCGAAGTGCGGTCGACCCTCGACGCTGTGGGCGATCCGCATCTCGAGCGAGCGCTGCTCGCCATCGAGCCAGACGGTCCGCTGCTCCGGCTCGCCGCCCTTCCATGTCAGACCGAGGCCCGAGGAGAGCTCATCGATCGCCTTCGACAGATCCTCGACGACGACCCCGATGTGGAACAACTGTCCCGGATGGAGCAGACCGGTGGTCCCGCTGGGAAGGTTGGCGTCGATCATCTCCGCAGTGTCCTGCACCGCGTCGCAACGGGCCAACACCTGGCCGGTGATGCGAGGTTCGACGACACCTGTCCCGACGCAGCACCTGCGAGCGCGCGGTCCTCGGTACGCCGTGTAGGTCGTGGTGGGGGTATCGCCGGGACACATCACTGTGCGGAACGAGATCGTCCGGGATGGGTACGGTCCCGGGCATGACGGAGATCGGAACGGATTGGCGGATGGTCGACGGCGTTGCGACGACCTGGTTCGACGCGCCGTCGCCGATCGCCGGGGCTGCGCTGGCCGGACGCATCGTGGAGCTGTCGGCCGAGATCGTCGTCGACCTGCGCGCGACAGGCATGCGGGTGCGGCTCGACTCGGACGAGCACGCCGAGGCGGTGTCGACGGCTGCGCAGGATCTCGGGCTGGCAGCGAACCCTGCCGTGCTGCAGCACCTCAGTGTCGTGTTCGAATCCCCGAACCCGACTGCGGTCAGCCAGTTCTGGCAGCGCGTGCTCGACTACGCGCCTGGCAAGGACGGCGGCCTGGAAGATCCGTTGCGGCGCGACCCCGCACTCCGGATACGTCAGTCGACGGAGCCACGGCCGCTGCGAAACCGCATCCACCTCGACGTGGTGCGGCCGGCTGCGGCGGTCGAGCAGGCGGATCTCGGTGAAGCATCCGGACCGTACGGGGTCCGCCACACCGATCCCGACGGCAACGAGGTCGACGTGGTCCCGGGCGACCCGCTCGGCGAGCAGCCCGGGACAGCCGACTGGCAGGCGGTGTTCAGCGCGATGGCGTGCTACCGGACCACGTCGCCGCGCCAACAGCGCGAGCCTGGTCGCTGCAGCAGCGGCGCTGGCCGAGGACACCGGTTTCCCGCTGCTGGTCGACCTGCGCCCCGGACTGGTGATCATCGACAGCGGCAAGGACCAATGGGAAGCCGATGCCCACGGCCTCGAGCTCGATTTCACCGACCTCGCCGCACACCTCCAGACCGCTGCCCACGACCTCGGGCTCACTGCCGATCCGGGGTTGGCACGATTCGCTCAGCTGTTCCTCGACGCGGCCGACGTCGCCGCAGTCCGTGCGTTCTGGATCGCCGCACTCGGATACACCGACGACCGGCGGGCCGGTGTCGTCGACATCCACGATCCGCGCCGGCTGAACCCGGTGCTGGTGTTCCAAGAGCTCGATGCGTCGGAGACGGAGCGGCGCCGACAGCGCAACCGCATCCACTTCGAGCTGGCGGTGCCGTCCGACGTCGCGCAGACCCGCTTGGCCACGACCATCGCAGCCGGTGGCCGGCTGCTCGAGGAGTCGGAGGATCGCTGGCGGATCGCCGACCCTGAGGGCAACGACGTGGTGATCGTCAGTGGGCGATGAGCTCCCAGTCGGTCAACGCTCGGCGTAACGGAATGCGGTTACCGTGGTGCAGGTGGTAGTCGAGTTGGCCGAGATCACAGCGGAGAACCTCGGTCTCGTGTACGACCTCGCCGTCGGTCCTGGACAGGAAGAGTTCGTGGCGACGAACCCCTGGTCGTTGGCTCAGGCCTACGCCGAGCGACACATCGCGTGGCCGCGCGCCGTCGTGGCTGGCGGCCAGGTCTGCGGGTTCATCATGCTGCAGTTCGATCCCGACGATGACGACGGCCGACCGTTCCAGCTGTGGCGGCTGATGATCGGCGCCGATCACCAGCGCAAGGGCCATGGCCGCGCCGCTGTGTCGCTCGGAGTCGAGGAGTGTCGCCGACGTGGCGCAACGGAGCTGTTCACCTCGTGGGTGCTCGGCGACGGTGGACCGGAGGCCTTCTCTCTCGGACTCGGGTTCGAACCGACCGGCGACTGGGACGACGACGAAAAGGTGGCACGCCTCGCGCTCTGAACGCCACGTGGAGACCACACTGCGAGCGCCACCACGCTGGGCTCGTCGTCGACGAGTTGTCGGACCAGTTGAGGCGGCGTGACGATCGCGATACCGCGCAGCCGGAGCAACTCGCTGTCGAAGTCGCGCACGTTGTAGGTCACCACCGCAGCGGCGTCGACGAGGACTGCCGCCGCCGCAACGTGCCGGTCCTTCGGGTGGTTGTCCATCCGGTCGATCAGATGCTCGTACCCATTGACTGACGCGGCGGGGAACGCCCGTCGCATGGCGCCGACGGAGCCCGCCTCGAAGTGTGCGGGGTCGATGGTGGGGTGGTCGGCGAGCACGTTGCGCGTCATCTCGTCGAGGATCGCTTTCGTCCAGCGCGGCTCGAACGCATCGAGGGTCGCAAGCGTGAGCAGCAGATCGCGAATGACGACCGGATAGAGGACGCAGGCATCCAGGACGTAGGCCGGCGCCACGGTCAGTAGCTCAGCCCGAGTTCCTCGTCGGCCTCTGTCAACTCGCCAAGCGCTGCGAGCTTCGTCGCCCGTCGCTGGCGGTAGACGAGCACGTCACTTGCCAGCAGTCGACGATGGGTGCCGGCCATGTGAGCAGCCAGCGAACCCTGGTCGATCAGGCGAACGACGTAGGTTCGGGAGAGCCCGAGCAGATCAGCCGCCTGCTGCGTCGTCAGTTCCGCATCGGCGGGGATGACGTGCACCGGCACTCCCGTCGCCAGATCGCGGAGCAACGACCGAACCGCCCGGTTCGCATCTTCGGGAAGCACGACCGTCTCGTCACCCACCCGGACGCTCACCGACGATTGCTCAGAGTCGAGCGACGCGACGACGACACGGTCGTGCTCCATCAGATCAAACACCTCGGCCCTGGTCGCACGCATGCGCCCAGTCTCTACTGCAAACGACACAAACGCAACCGCGCCTGAGCCCGGGCTGCGCAATCGGCCCTATCGCAAGCCCGTGAGAAGCATCTGTCGAGCGGGTGGTGGTCTGCCGTGCCGGCGCCGTCGGATCCCCACGCAGAGGACATCGCTCATGGCGAAGATGCTGTCGCCAAGTCTCATCACGGTGAACTCCATCGACTGCTCATGCAGGGCGATCGGTCCTGTTACTGCGAACCCGGCGATATGGCGTGATGCTGCGGTCATGGGTGTCGAACTGGTCGCCGGGTTCGGTGGCGGCGTAGCCAGGGCAACTGCTCCCGACCGAAGAGCCGGGCGAGTCGTCACCGCGCGAATCACTCGATTCGCAGGCCAGATATCGCCCGGGCGATCACCAGTTGCTGGATCTCGGAGGTGCCTTCGAAGATCGTGTGGATCTTGGCGTCGCGGTGCCAGCGCTCCACCGGGTACTCACGGGTGTAGCCGTAGCCGCCGAGGATCTGGATCGCCTCCTCGGTCACCCGCACCGACACCTCGGAAGCCTTGTACTTCGACTGCGAACCCTCGGCGTTGGTGTATCCGCCGTTGTTCGCCAGCCAGGCCGCCCGCCAGATCAGCAACCGGGAGGCGTCGATCTCGGTGATCATGTTCGCCAGCTTGAAGGCGATCGCCTGGTTCATGATGATCGGCTTGCCGAACGCGGTGCGCTCCTTGGCGTAGTCGAGGGCGAACTCATAGGCGGCACGGGCGATGCCCAGCGCCTGCGCCCCGACCGTCGGGCGGGTCGCCTCGAACGTCGACATCGCCGGCTGCTTGGCACCGGTCGAACCCTTGCCGACCTCGCGCGCCCGGGCCAGCTTGGCGTCGAGCTTGTCCTTCCCGCCGAGCAGGCAGCTGCCCGGGATCCGGCAGTCATCGAGCACGACCTCGGCGGTGTGCGAGGCCCTGATCCCGTGCTTGAGGTACTTCTGGCCCTGTGACAGCCCCTTCGTCCCCGGGGGAACGACGAACGACGCCTGGCCCCGGCCCTTCAGCTCCGGATCGACCGCGGCGACGACGACGTGGACGTCGGCGATCCCGCCGTTGGTGATCCACGCCTTGGTCCCGTTGAGCACCCACTCGTCGGTCGCCTCGTCGTACACCGCCCGGGTGCGCAGCGAGGACACGTCGGAACCGGCGTCGGGCTCGGAGACGCAGAACGCCCCGAGCTGGACCTTGTCCGCCGTGCCGTAGCACTGCGGGACCCATTCGAGCGCCTGCTCCGGGGTGCCGTTGCCGGCGATCCCGGCGGCGGCGAGGCCCGAGCCCATGATCGCCATCCCGATCCCGGCGTCGCCCCAGAACAACTCCTCGACGGCGACCGGGAGGGTCAGACCGGTCGGGTCGCCCATCGCGTTGATGATGAAGTCGATCCCGTAGAGCCCGATCTTGGCGGCCTCCTGGACGATCGGCCAGGGGAACTCTTCCCGCTCGTCCCACTCGTGTCCGGCCGGTCGGACGACCGACTCGGCGAAATCGTG
The DNA here is from genome assembly GCA_963754705.1 of uncultured Actinomycetes bacterium. Lineage (GTDB taxonomy): Bacteria > Actinomycetota > Acidimicrobiia > Acidimicrobiales > Ilumatobacteraceae > JAWKHV01. The sequence continues at coordinate 67,711 of CAVWGZ010000007.1, forward strand.
GACCCACTTCTGGATCTGCAGCTGGTCCTCGTTGAGCGAGAGGGAGAACTCTGACATGCCGACAAGTTACCACCCGGTAACCGTGGTCGCACACGCCCGACGAACCAGCCTGGTGGAGCTCCGCGGGTTAGCCTCCGGCGGCGCGAACCGGGGAGTTCTGGATGGGTCGTCACCACCGCCACAGGTCGATCGTCGCTGCCGTCGCCGCAGCGATCGTCGTCGTCGGATGCTCCGGCGGCGAGACCACCGCGCCGCCGGTGGCCGGCACTGCGCCGCCGGAGACGACGACGACGATCGCCACCGTCGCCACCCTTCCGCCGTTGACCGAGGACGCCGCCCTGCTCGACCAGCTCGGTAACCCGGAGCTGCTCACCCCGGGCTGCGACGCGCTCGACCAGCGCGCCTGCCTGCTCCCGTTCCCGTCCGACACCTTCACCGTCGACGACCCCTCGACCGACACCGGCAAGCGGATCTCGCTGAGCCAGATGCCGGCCAACGCACAGGGGGCGACGATCGATCCGGCCGAGTGGAACCGCAACGACGGGTTCAGCCCGAACACCCCGATCATGACCTTCGTCGCCGGGCTCGACCCGGTCGCCTCCCGCCTGCCGAGCTGGACCGATCCGGCTGCCTCGCTCGCCGACGACAGCCCGGTCGTGCTCGTCGACCTCGCCACCGCCCGGCGGATCCCGCTGTGGGCCGAACTCGACGCCAAGGCGACCGACGACGCCGACCGGCTGCTGATCATCCATCCCGCGGTCCCGCTCGACGAGGGACACCAGTACGTCGTCGCCCTCCGCCGGCTGAGCGTCGCCGGCGGTGCGACCGCCGAGCCGAGCCCGGTCTTCCGTGCCCTGCGCGACCGGATCGCCGGGCCCGAGTGGCTCGAAGCCCGCCGCCCCGAGATGGAGAACAACTTCGCCGTCGCTCGCCTCCGCCGGACTGCCCCGGGACGACCTGTTCCTCGCCTGGAACTTCACCGTGTCGAGCACGAAGAGCATCGCCGAGCGGATCCTCGGCATCCGTGACGACGCCTTGCGGGCCCTCGGCGACGCACCGGCTGCGTTCACCGTCGAGCAGGTCGACGAAGCCCCCGACGCCGAGGGGTTGATCGCCCGCCGGATCGCCGGCACGTTCGAGGTGACCAACTACCTCACCGGCGACGGTTCACCGGGCAACGGCTTCTTCTACGGCGCCGACGGGCTGACCGAACCCGATGAGCTCCCCCAGGCCAACGGCACCCGCCGGGCGTCGTTCCGCTGCAACATCCCGACCGTCGCGCTCGACGGCAGCGCGCCCGGGCCGACCCACCTCGCGCTCTACGGCCACGGCCTGCTCGGCTCGAACGACGAGATCGACGCCGGGAACGTGCGCCGGATGTCGAATGAGCACAACGTCATCTTCTGCGCGGCGAACTGGTCGGGGATGAGCACCGAGGACATCCCGACCGCGATCGGCGCACTCGGCGACCTCAGCGGCTTCCCGGCCGTCATCGACCGGCTCCAACAGGGCGTGCTGGAAGCGATCGTCCTCGGTCGGTTGCTGACCGATCCTGCCGGGTTGATCGCGGAGATCTCCTTTGCCGGGGTCACCGCCGATCTCGATCAACTCGACTACGACAGCAACAGCCAGGGAGCGATCATGGGCCTGATGCTCGCTGCGGTCAGCCCGGACATCGACCGGGCGGTGCTCGGCGTGCCGGGGATGAACTACTCGTTGCTGCTCCCCCGCTCGGTCGACTTCGACAACTACGAGCTCGTCTTCGCCCCCGCCTATCCGAGCCCCGTCGACCGGGCGATCCTGCTCGGTCTGATGCAGATGCTGTGGGACCGTGGCGAAGGAGCCGGACACGCCCAGCACGTCACCTCCGACCCGTATCCGGCGACTCCGCCGAAGGAGGTCCTGCTCCACGTCGCCCTCGGCGATCATCAGGTCAGCGAGCTGGCCGCGTTGATCGTCGGACGAGCCGTCGGGGCGAGCTATCACGAACCGTTCGCCGAGCCGGGCCGGCTGAGGGCCGACACCGTGCTGTTCGGTCTCGAGCCGATCGAGAGCTATCCCTACGGCGGCTCGGCGATCATCCTGTGGGACTCGGGCAGCCCGACGATCCCGCTCGAGCAGCTCGCCCCTCGTGACGGTCGCGATCCGCACGAGGACCCGCGCGCCGATCCCGAAGCCCGCCGGCAGAAGGCCGCGTTCCTGTTCGACGACGAACTGATCGATGTCTGCGCCGCTGCCTGCACGGCGGTGCAGGCCGGCTGAACGCGACCTCGCCCGCGCCGGGGTGACGCGTTCAGACCGGGATCCGGAGCAGGGTCGGGGCGATCGCCTCGTAGATCAGCGCGGCCCCGGCACTGAACACGTGGACGCCGTCCCAGCGGAACGCCGGATCGGTCGCCGCCGGCGAACCGTCGCACCATGCGTCGGGACCGACGACGAAGCTGACGAACGCCGGGTCGTCGGCGGCGCTGCGGCGGAGCAGGTCGTTGAGATGGGCGACGCGACTGTCGTCGAAGCGCTCGGCATACGGCGGCTCGTTCGTCCCCGGGGCGACGATCGGTCGCATGCAGGCGATCTCGAGCAGGGCGACCTTCGCCCCCGCTCGCTTGAGCGCTTCGATCCCCTCGTCGAGCCGGGCGAGGAACAGCGCATCGAACTGACTGCTGCCGAACGCGATCTGCTCGCCGTCGACGAGCAGATCGAACACGTCCCATTCGCCGAGCACGACGAGGGCGACGGACGCCCGCTGCGCCGACGCCGCCGCTGCCCAGCGCGCCGGGACGTCGTCACATCCGGAGAAGCGGTGACCGCCCCCGGGCTCGGAGGAGATGATCGAGGCACGATTCCAGACGCTGCAGCCGGGCACCGATCCGTCGCCGATCCGGAGGTAGCCGTCGAGCCCGCGCGGCACGTTGACGACCAACGCCCGCGCCTGCGCGTCGCCGACGACGACCACCGATCGGGGCAGCCGGGCCGTCGTCGTCGACGGGGGAACCGGCGTGACCACCACCGGCGGGAGCGTCGTGGTCGTGGCGAACGCACGGGCGGCGTCGAACGTCGCCGCCCGCGGATCCTCGCCGATCGAGGGGGCATCGACCCGGGCGAGGCGGACGGTGACCGCACTGAGCACGATCACCGCAGCGAAGACGTAGACCACGGCGGCGATCGTCCACCGCTGGCGCTCGGCACCGTGTGCGGCGCGCAGCCCGGCGAACCATTCCCGCACCGCCCCGCGATGCATCGGCCGCTCGACGAAGCGATGGGTCAGCTCCGCCGCTGCGGCGGTGAGCAGCACCCCGACGACCAGCCGCACCCCGCTCTCCTGCGCGCGAACGAGGACCAGCACCGGCCAGTGCCAGAGGTACAGCGAATAACACCGGCGGCCGATCACCGCCAGCGGAGCCAACCCACAGATCGCCCGCGAGACATGCGCACCGGGGTGGACGACGGCGGCGACGGCGACCGTCGCCAGCACCGCCACGGCGAACAGCCCGCCGGGGAGGATCCGCGGGCCGGCGACCCCGAACAGCTCGACCCGGTACGTGCCGACGCCGGTCAGCTGCAACCGCCAGAAGGCGACGAGCAGGCCGACGATCGCCAGGCAGCCGAGCGCGTCGAGCAGCGGCAGCGAGCGGGTGCGGGTCCGCAGCCAGGGCGCCCATCCCAACGCCAGGGCGGCGCCGAGCGCCAACCCCGAGACGCGGGTGATCGTCGAGAGGTAGGCAAAGTTGCCGGGGAGCCGCTCGAACGGATCGAAGATCGCCACTGCCAATGCGGCGCTGAACACGGCGACGACGACGAGCACGATCCTGCCCACCCGCAACAGGTCGCTCTGCCGGGCGATCACCCAGGCGAGCAGGGGCACGGCGAGCAGCCACCACTGCGCCTCGATCGCCACCGGCCACAGGTGGCGCAGCAGCGGGCGCGGCTCGAGCGGAGCGAAATGCCCGACACCATCGAGGATCTGGCGCCAGTTGGCGAGGAAGGTCAGCCCGGTGGGGAGGTCGCGTTGCAGCCGGCCGAGGGCGGAGGCGAACCAGATCGAGGCCCCGATCGCTGCGATGGTGATGACGAGCAACAGCGTCGGAACGCGATCGCGCCCGAACCGTCGCCAGAACGCGACCGTCGCCCGCCGGGCGCCCGCACCGGGCTCGGACCGCAACCTGACGACGACGAGGAACCCGGCGATGACGAACAACACCTCGATCCCGGCGAAACCGCCGCGCACTGCGTCGAACCCCCCGACACCGAGCTGACCGAGGTTGGCGCCGGCGATCGCCAGCAGCGCCAACCCGCGCAGCCCGTCGAGCGCCGGCAGATGATCGAGCCGCGCATACCTGCGCATCGGCCGCCCGAGCGCTCCGGCGCTGGGATGTCGCTGTGCTGCGAATCGGTACGGGCTGGCCACGGCCCGCACATGTTCGCAGACCCGGTGCTCAGCTGACCACGCTGGGCGATCCCGAGCGGGGGAAGGCGACCATCAGGGCCACGCCGCACAAGACCGCGCCGACGAGGTACGGGGCCCCGATCGCGACGTGATCGAACATCGCTCCGGCGAGCGCCGGACCGGCGACCCGGCCGAGCGCGGTGACCCCTTGTTGGAAGCCGAGCGCCTCGCCGCGCTGGTGATCGGGGACGCTGGTCGACACGATCGACGAGAGGTTCGGCGAGACCAATCCCTGGCCGACGGTGAGCAAGGCCAACGAGGGGACCAGCACCCACCAGCTCGTCGCCGCGGCGAGCAGGGCGAGCCCGACGACGTTCAACCCGAGCCCGCTCTGCAGCGCCCGACGAGACCCGAGCCGCGACGAGACCGGATGGATCATCCCTCCCTGAACGGCGACGAGGAGCACTCCGATCCCGACGAACACTGCGGCGACGCCACCTTCGGTCAGTCCGAACCGGCGATCGGCGAGGAGCGAGAAGGTCGCCTCGAACCCGCTGAAGGCGACGATCGCGACGAACCCGGTGATCGCCATCGACCACAGCCGGGCGGCCCCCGCCGAGCGCGCCGGACGCTCACCGTGCACCGGGCGGGTCTCCGGCAGCCGGACGATCGCGACGGCGCCGTTGATCAACGCGATCGTCCCGGCGACGTAGAACGGGACGTGCGGCCCGCCGAGCGATGCCAGTCCGCCGAGCGCCGGTCCGACGACGAAGCCGACGCCGAACGCTGCACCGAGCAGGCCGAGCAGCCGAGGACGCTCGCTCGGCGAGGCGACGTCGGTGACCGCACCCTGGGCGACGGCGACGCTGGCGCCGCTCGCGCCGTCGAGGATCCGCCCGAAGAACAGCAGCGGTAGCGACCCGGCCGCGCCGGTGATGAAGCTGCCGGCGGCAGTCCCGAACAGCGAGATCAGGATCACCGGCTTGCGCCCGATCCGGTCCGAGAGACGACCGAGCAACGGCGAGCAGACCAACTGGGCGAGGGAGAACGAGGCGAACAGCAAGCCGACCTCGACCCCGCTGGCGCCGAACCGTTCGGCATAACGACCAAGGATCGGGACGACGATCCCGAAGCCGACGAGGTCGAGCGCGACCGTCACCCAGATCGTGCCGAATCCCCTCGGCAGCGGCGTCCGCTCGGGGCGGGTTCGGGTGCTCACGCCCGGCGGACGGTCGTGCCCTGTTTGGTGGTCTCCACCAACCAGCCCTCGACCTTCAACCCGTCACGCAGCGCGTCGGCCGTGGCGAAATCCTTCGCCGCTCGCGCCGCGTCGAGCTGCGCGGCGCGTTCGAGCACCTCCGCCGGCGTCTCCTGCCCGGTCGCCCTGAGCACGATCCCGACCGCACCGGTGAGGTCCTCGACGGTCGCGAGCAGTCCGGATGCGGCGGCCGGATCGCCGGCGTCGATCGCTGCGTTGCCGCGTCGGGCGGCATCGAAGACGATCGACATCGCCCCAGCGGTGTCGAGATCGTCGTCCATCCGGGTGCGGAACTGTTCGACCAGCAGCGGATCGGCGGTGCCGCCGACCGCTCCGAGCGCGCCGGCGCGCCGGGCGAAGGTGTCCAACCCGGCCAACGCCCGCTCGGCGGCGCCGACGGTGTCGGTGTTGACCTGCACCGGTGAGCGGTAGTGGCTCTGGAGCAACAGCATCCGGTAGCTGCGCGGGTCCATCGTGTCGATCAGGTCGAGCAGGTTGGTGAAGTTGCCCTTGCTCTTCGACAGCTTCTCCCCTTCGGCGTCGACGACGAAGGCGTGGTGCATCCAGTGGTTGGCGAAGGTCCTGCCGAGCGCAACGGCCTGCGCCCGTTCGTTCTCGTGGTGGGGGAACTTCAGGTCGACACCACCGGTGTGGAGGTCGAAGCCCTCTCCGAGCAGGCCGAGGCTCATCACCACGCACTCGCTGTGCCAGCCGGGTCGGCCGTCACCCCACGGGCTCGGCCAGCACGGCTCGCCCGGCTTGGCCAGCTTCCAGAGCACGAAATCGGCGGGGGAACGCTTGTTGCCGGCACCGAACACCTCGCGCTCGCCGCCACCGACGAGCATGTCCTCCAGCCGCTGGTGGGCGAGCAGGCCGTAGTCCTCGACCGTGCCGACGTCGAGGTAGACACCGTCATCGGTCGGGTAGGCGTGGTCGGAGGCGACCAGCGCGGCGATCATCTCGACCATCTCCGCCACCCACTCGGTGGCGTGCGGGGTGTCGGTCGGGCGGAGCACATCCATCGCGTCCATCGCCCGCCACCAGATCGACTCGCACTTGGTCGTGATCTCCTGCCAGGGCCGCTCTTCGCGGGTGGCCCGGTTGATGATCGCGTCGTCGATGTCGGTGATGTTGGAGACGTGCCTGACCGTCAGCCCGGTCCACTCGAGGTACCGCCGGAGCACGTCGTAGACCAGCGTCGCCCGGCCGTGGCCGAGGTGCGGCGGGCCGTAGACGGTCGGGCCGCAGACGTACATGCTCACGGTGCCGGGCTCGCGCTGGGCGAGCGGCCGAACGTTCCCGGTCGCGGTGTCGTACAGGTGCAGCACGGTCGACCAGCGTAGGCAGACCGATCCCCGGGCGCACTCCTCTTTGGCGCCGAAGAACCTGCTGGGTGAGGCCGTCGCCGACCTCGTAGCCTTCCGGGCCTATGGCGATTCCGGAGAAGCCGTCGCTCGACGGTATCGAAGCAGGGCTGATCCAGGCGTGGGAGTCCGACGGCACCTACCGCTTCGACCGCAGCGCGACCCGCGACGCCGTCTTCGCGATCGACACCCCGCCGCCGACGGTCAGCGGCTCGCTCCACGTCGGTCACGTGTTCAGCTACACCCACACCGACTGCGTCGCCCGTTTCCAGCGGATGAGCGGCAAGCAGGTCTTCTATCCGATCGGCTGGGACGACAACGGGCTCGCCACCGAGCGGCGGGTGCAGAACTTCTACGGCGTGCGCTGCGACTCGACGCTGCCCTACGACCCCGACTTCACCGCACCGGCGAAGCCCGACCTGAAGAACCAGGTGGCGGTCAGCCGCCCGAACTTCATCGAACTGTGCAAGCAGCTCGTCGCCGACGACGAGGTCGCCTTCGAAGAGCTGTTCCGCCGGCTCGGGCTGTCGGTCGACTGGACGCTGCTGTACAAGACGATCGACGACCACTGCATCCGCACCTCGCAGCAGATGTTCCTCAACAACCTCGCCCGTGGCGAGGCGTACTCGATCGACGCCCCGACGTTGTGGGACGTCGACTACAAGACTGCGGTCGCCCAGGCCGAGCTGGAAGACCGGGAGATGTCCGGCAACTACCACAAGCTCGCCTTTCATCGCACCGACGGCGGCGGCGAGATCGTGATCGACACCACCCGGCCGGAGCTGGTCCCGAGCTGCGTCGCCCTCGTCGCCCATCCCGACGACGAGCGCTACCAGCCGCTGTTCGGCACGGTCACCGTCACCACCCCGCTGTTCGGGGTCGAGGTGCCGATCGTCGCCCATCACCTCGCCGAGCCGGACAAGGGCACCGGAATCGCGATGATCTGCACCTTCGGCGACACCACCGACGTCACCTGGTGGCGTGAGCTGCAGCTCCCGACGCGCGCCGTCGTCCAGCGCGACGGACGGCTGCAGGGCGCCACCCCGGAGTGGATCACCTCCCCGGAGGGGGCTGCGGCCTATGGCGAGCTCGCCGGGAAGAACGTCAAACAGGCCCAGCGACGGATCGTCGAGCTGCTCGCCGAATCGGGCGAGCTGCTCGGCGATCTCCGACCGATCACCCACCCGGTGAAGTTCTACGAGCGCGGCGACCGCCCGCTGGAGATCGTCACCAGCCGCCAGTGGTACCTGCGCAACGGCGGCCGGGAAGAGGCGATTCGCAAGGCGTTGCTCGCCCGCGGCGAGGAGCTGGTCTGGCACCCCGACCACATGCGTCACCGCTACTCGAACTGGGTCGAGGGGCTCAACGGCGACTGGCTGATCTCCCGTCAGCGGTTCTTCGGCGTCCCGTTCCCACTGTGGTATCCGCTCGACGCCGACGGGATCGCCGACCACGACGCACCGATCGTCCCGTCGTCGCTGCCGGTCGACCCGTCGATCGACGTCCCGCCCGGCTACACCGAGGACCAGCGCGGCCGACCGGGCGGGTTCATCGGCGATCCGGACGTGCTCGACACCTGGGCGACGTCGTCGCTGACCCCGCAGATCGCCGGCCGCTGGGTCGACCAACCGGAGCTGTTCGCCCGGGTGTTCCCGATGGACGTCCGCCCGCAGGGCCACGACATCATCCGCACCTGGCTGTTCTCGACGGTCGTGCGCGCCCACCTCGAGCACGACTCGCTCCCCTGGCACCACGCTGCCCTGTCGGGCTGGATCCTCGACCCGGATCGCAAGAAGATGTCGAAGTCGAAGGGCAACGTCGTCACCCCGATGGAGTTCTTCGACAAGTACGGCTCGGACGCGGTCCGCTACTGGGCGGCGAACGCCCGGCCCGGTGTCGACACTGCGTTCGACGAGGGCCAGATGAAGATCGGGCGCAAGCTCGCCACCAAGCTGCTCAACGTCACCAAGTTCGTCCTGTCGTTCGGCACCCCGCCGGACGGAGCCGAGGCGGTCGACCCGATCGACCTCGCCCTGCTCGCCCGGATCGACGCGCTGGTCGCCGAGGCCACCGCTGCGTTCGAGTCGTTCGACTACGCCAGGGCGCTGGAGCGGACCGAGGCGACGTTCTGGTGGTTCTGCGACGACTACGTCGAGCTGGTCAAGAACCGGGCATACGGCGGTCGGGGCGACGAGGCGGCGGCATCCGCGCTCGCCGCGTTGGCAACCGCCCTGTCGAGCTTCCAACGGCTGTTCGCCCCCTTCCTCCCGTTCGTCACCGACGAGGTGTGGAGCTGGTGGCAGCCAGGTTCGGTGCATGGATCGAGCTGGCCGTCCGCCGGCGGAGCGGTCGGCGACGCCGCCCTGCTCGACCCGGTGTGCGAGGCGATGGCGCTGGTCCGCCGGGCCAAGACGGAGGCCAAGGTGTCCCAGCGAGCTCCGGTTGCGTCGGCGACGGTGCGGGCGCCGGCGGATCAACTCGACGCGCTGCGGGCGGGTACCGACGACCTCAAGGCCGCCGGTTCGATCGCCGAGTTCACCCTCGAGGGCGGCAGCGAGATCGTTGACGTTTCACTCGTCCTTGCCCCTGTGGCGACGGAGTGACCCACTAGATTCCGGCGGTGCATCGCTTCGGCCTCCGTTCCCTCGTCGCTGTCTCGGTGCTGACCACGGCGTTGATCGCCGGTCATGCAGGCCTCGCCGGTGCCGAGGGTGACGCGTCACCCGAGGGCTTGGTCAGCCCGACCCGCGGTGCTCCGGCGCAGGTCGGTGACACCCTGCCGCCTTCGACGATGCCCGAGGGGGCGATGGGCGACCCGGGCATCGCCGACTCGCTCGAGTTACCGCCGAACTCGGGCGAGGGCCGGCGGATCGTCTACTCGAAGCACGTGATGCGGCTGTGGGCGGTCGACGAGAACGGCAACGTGGTCAAGACCCACCGGGTCTCCGGGAAGCTCGACGACCCGCCGCCGGGGACGTATCGGGTCTACTCCCGCTCGATCAGCACCTATGCGGTCCACAACCCGACGATCCGCTGGAACTACATGGTCCGCTTCACCCACACCCGCCGCGGCGGGAACATCGGTTTCCACGAGATCCCGACGCAGTGCATCAACGGTTCGTGCAACCGGATGCAGACCGAGGACCAGCTCGGCCAGGCGCTGTCCGGTGGGTGCGTCCGTCAGGCGACCCCGGACGCGATCTGGGTGTGGAACTGGGCCGAGCTGGGGACCAAGGTCGTCGTCCTCGGCTGACCCGCTGAGGTCCACCGCGGGACTCGACGGTCATCCCGGGGACTGGAGTTCGTCGCGCCGGTAGGCGCCGAGGATCAGCTCGCGCCAGGCATGCTCGACGTCACCCTGGCGTCCCGGGACGGTCGGGATCGTCGAGCGGAGCATTAGCCGATCGTCGGCGAGGGCGACCACGCCGACCTCCGACGGTACGCCGGCGCACAGCCCGGCAGCGCTCGACACGGTGCGCAGCAGCTCGCCGAGCCGGCTGATCTCGCGCCGGCTGGCGGCGAGATCGGCGTTGCGGTCGAGCTCGACATCGAGCACCGCTCGGGACTCCTTCGACAGGTTGGCGACGCGCAGCACCGCCCCGTTGGGGACGTGCCAGACGCGGCCCTCGCCGTCGCGCAGGCGGGTCGATCGCAGCGAGATCCGTTCGACCTCGCCGACGATCAGCCTGCCTGCTCCGATCGGGCCGACGTCGATCACGTCACCGACCGCGTACTGGTCCTCGGAGAGGACGAACACCCCGGCGATCACGTCGCGCACCAGTGTCTGGGCACCGAAGGCGAGCGCACCGCCGACCACCGTGGCGGTGACGACGAACCCGCTGATGTCGAAGCCGAGCTCGTCCATCGCCGTGATCCAGGCGACGATCCAGATCGTCGCCAGCGCTGCGCTGCGCAGCGCGCTGGACAGCGAGCGGGTGCGCGGCGACGAGCGTTCGTCGGCCAGCCGGCTGGTCAGACCCAGGCCGAGCAATCGGCGGACCAGTCGAGTGACCCACCGACGGACGATGAGCGAGAGCAGCCAGGCGACGATCAGGATCAGCAGGACCCGCAGTGGGGTCAGCAGGTGGATCTCGTCGAGCCGTTCGATCCAGCGCGGTCGGGTGGCGGAGACAAGCACGGGTCCGAAACTAACGGTCTGGGCGTGTTCGCTACCGAGCGGCACCCCACACCCACCGTCGGCGCCCGGACATGCCGCAGAATGAGCCGGTACTCTGTCGCCCACCATGACGGAGCCGGTCGACGACAGCGAACTGCCGCCCCCGGCCGCCGAGCCGCTCGACCGCAGCCGCAACCGTCAGCGGACCTGGCCACAGCGGCTGGTGCTCGCCTTCAACGTCTCGCTCGCCTTCGGTTGTCTGATCGCCGCAGCGGTGATCTGGTACGCCAACGACCAGCTCAGCCAGCGCAAGCTGGTCGACATCAGCGACCGCGCCGGGGTGGCGACGACGACGATCGCGTCCACCCCCGACGGCTCGGCCCCGCCGGCGACGACACCGACCGGCGACACCGTCGCGCCGACCGATGAGACCACGACCACCCTTCCGGTGATCGACGTCGACGCCAAGAACTTCCTCCTCACCGGCTCGGACAACCGGTCGTGCATCGACCCCGACTCGCCGTACGCCGGTGCCTACCTCGGCAGCGGTTCGGACACCGGAGAGCGCAGCGACACGATCATGATGCTGCGCGTCGATCCGAAGTCGAACCAGGCGGTCGTGCTCTCGTTCCCCCGCGACCTGTGGGTCAAGATCGCCGGGTCGAACAAGTCGAGCAGGATCAACGCCGCCTTCGACGCCGACAACCCGACGAAGTTGATGGACACGATCTGGGAGAACTTCGGGATCCTCACCGACCACTACATCAACGTCGACTTCTGCGCCTTCAAGGACATCGTCGACGCCGTCGGCGGGGTCGCCGTCCCGTTCGAGTTCGCCGCTCGGGACGCCAACACCGGACTGAACATCACCGAACCCGAGTGCCACGTGTTCGGCGGCGACGAGGCGCTCGCCTACGTCCGCTCGCGGCACTACAAGTGGTTCGACCCGGCGACCGGCGAGTGGGAGTCGGACGGGACCAGCGATTACGGCCGGATCACCCGCCAGCAGGACTTCCTCAAGCGGGCGATGCAAAAGGCACTCGACGGCTGGACGACCAATCCGGGGATGGCCCAAGGCCTGCTCGAGGCGTTCAAGAACAACGTCCAGACCGACACCGAGTTGTCGATCGACGTCCTGCTCGACTTCGCCGACGCGATGCGCAGCTACGACGCCAGCGGCCTGCGGACCTTCCAGGTCGCCGGCACGGGGGTGGTCAAGGGCACCGCCCAGGTGATCGAACCGAACCTCACCAGCCTCGAGATGCAGGCCGTGCTCTACGTCTTTCGCGGCTGGGCGACGCTGGCCGATGCGCCCACCGCCCCGGTCGATCCGGGCGACATCGCCGAAGCCCCCGAGGACACCTCCGCCGACGCGGTGACGACCACCGCGCCGGACGCGAGTGCACCGTCGACGACGGTCGGCACGACGACCGAGCCTGCGGCGTCGACCTCGACCACCCTGGTGTTGACGGTCAACGACATCCAGCGCGGGATCAGCCCGCCCGACGACCCGTCCTGTCGCTGACGCCGCAGTCGACTCAGCCGTCGAGCACCCGGTTCAACGCCTCGGCGACCGCGGTCGGACCGGAGACCGTCGCCAGCCGGGCACCGCTGGTCCCGGCCAGGATCGCAGCCTCGGCGTCGTCGCCCTCGGGAGCGATGATCACCAGCTCGTCGAGCGTCGCGGCCGCAGCGGCGACATCGCCGTCGACGGTCGAACGGCAGTCGGAGAGGAGCACGGTCACCCTGCGCGCCGCCCGACTGCGGGCGAGCTGGGCGTGCGCCGTGCGGAGGGCGGCGGCGAGATCGGTCGTCCCGAACCCGCGCAGGGTCAGCAGATCGGTGACCACCGTCTCGGCCGGGCGGGCGAGATCCTGGCTGCGGACCACGACGCAGTCCTTGGCGAAGGCGACCACGGAGTAGTCCTCCGGTTGGCGCGAAGCGACCGCCGCGGCAGCGAGGGCAGCGGTCGCCAGCGGCAGCCCGCCCATCGAACCGGAGCGGTCGACCAGCAGACACAGCGCGGTCCCCGGCGTCGCCCAGCCGCGGACGAACAGCTCCTCCGGTCGCACCGCCCGCTGGGCGGCGCGGGCCTCGCCGAGCTCGTCGAGGCTGGCATCGAGATCGAGGTCGCCCCCGTCCGGTCGGAACCGCTGGAGCTCGAGCCGGCCGACGCCGCGCGGCCGCGACGGTCCGCGGCGGGCGAGGTCGAGGAACAGCCGTCCGGCCAACCGACGGGCGAGTTCGCGCAGCGCCCGATCGGTGGCGCCGGTGAGGTCTGCGAGCATCGCCAGGGCAGCGTCGGGATCCTCCGCAGCGAACTCGTCGAACGCCGCCTCGTCGAGCTCGCCGACCTCCGGCGAGATCTGTTCGAACTGCTCGTGGCGGGCGAGCTCGCGGCGCGACGTCGTCCGCCGACCGGCCTCGGTGACCGCCTGCTCGGCTGCCTCCCCCTCCTTGGTCAGGGGGTCGGCGTCGCCACCGGAGCCGCCGGAACTTTTCCCGGGGGTTCGTCACCGGCCGAAGGGCCGAAGATCTCCTCCCACAGTTCGGCGATGATCGCCTCGGGATGCCGGTTGCATCCTTCTCGCACCTTGACCCTCCCGCTGAGGGCGACGAGCGCGGCGTCGAGCCCGACCCCGGGATCGGTCGTCGCCACCGCCCGCAGCCCGGCGAGCGAGCGGGCGATCGTGATCTGATCGATCGCTCCGCGCACCGACGAACCGACGCGCAGGTCGGGATGGTGGCGAGTGCGGCGGACGAGCTCGATCACCTTCGACTGCCAGTCGTCGTCGGCCTCGCCGGGCGCCTCGCGAGCGACGATCGCCGACTCCTCCTCGGCCGACTGATAGCCGAGGGCGAGCCGGCAGACCCGGTCGTAGACCGCGCCGGAGATCCGGGCGGTGCCGATCGCGTCGAACGGGTTCATCGCCGCGACCAACCGGAAGCCGGCTGCAGCGTGGACCTTGCCGTAGCGCGGAACGGTGATCTCGCGTTCGGACATCACCGTGATCAGGACGTTGAGCGTCTCCTCCGGCACCCGGTTGAGCTCCTCGACGTACAGCAGCGAGCCGTCGCGCAGCGCGCTGACCAGCGGCCCGTCGACGAACACCTCCGGGGCGTAGCCCTCGGCCATCACCCGTGACGGATCGAAGTGCCCGACCAGCCGGGCAGGGGTCAGCTCGGCGTTTCCCTCGACGAACTCGAAGCCGATCCCCAACTCGCGGGCGACCGCCCGCAGCACGGTCGACTTGCCCGTGCCCGGCGGCCCCTCGAGCAGCAGGTGGCGGCCGGCGTCGATCGCCGCGGCGATCACCTCCAGCTCCCGCCGGCGGCCGACGACCGAGGTCGTCAGCCGCTCGACGAGCGAGCGGAGTTCACTCATAGACGATGACGCCGCGGATGTTCTCGCCGTCGCGCATCGCCCGGTAGCCCTCGTTGATCTCGTCCAGCGGATAGCGCTTGGTGATCAGTTCGTCGAGCTTGAGCTGGCCGTCGCGGTACATCGAGAGCAGCCGGGGGATGTCGGCGCGCGGGTTGAGCGATCCGAAGATCGTGCCCTTGATCTCCTTGTTCATCATCGCCAGCATCGAACAGGTTGACCGCCGAGTGGGTCTGGGTCATCGGGGCGACAGCGGTGACGACGAGCGTCCCGCCCTTGGTCGTCAGCGACATCCCGAGCTGCATCAGGTCGCCGTACATCACGCCGGGGGTCATGATCACCTGATCGGCCATCTGACCCCAGGTGATCTCCTGCACCGCCGGGAGCGCCTCCTCCATCGAGGAAAAGGTGTGGGTCGCGCCGAACTCCATCGCCTTCTCGCGCTTGAACTCGACCGGGTCGATCGCGATGATCCGCTTCGCCCCGGCCATCTTGGCGCCCTGGACGGCGTTGATCCCGATCCCGCCGACGCCGACGACGACGACGGTGTCGCCGGGCTGAGACGTTCGCCCGGCTGACCGCCGAGCCGAAGCCGGTGGCGACACCGCACGAGACGAGGGCGACGACATCGAGCGGTAGTCGTCGTCGACCTTGATCAACGAGTTCTCGGCGACGCAGGCGTACTCGGAGAACGTGCCGAGCTTGGCCATCAGGGTCACCTCGTGCTCGCCGAGGTGGTGACGCGAGGTGCCGTCGGTGATCATCCCGCCGACCAGCGTCCCGGCGCCGTTGTCGCACAGGTTCTGCTTGCCGGTCGAGCAGGAGCGGCAACGGCCGCACGACGGGACGAAACTGGCCGAGACGTGATCGCCGGGCTTGACCGAGCTGACCCCGGGCCCGACCTCGCGCACGATCCCCGCCCCCTCGTGCCCACCGATGGCGGGGAAGAAGCTGGTCACCCCGAACATCGGCAAGACCTCCGCCGGCGGCACCAGGTCGCCGGTGACGAGGTGCTCGTCGGAGTGGCACATCCCTGCGGCTTTCCACTGGACGAGGACCTCACCCGCCTTCGGAGGGTCGACCTCGATCTCCTCGATCTTCCACTCCTCGTTCAGCCCCCACAGGACTGCAGCGCGTGACTTCACCGATTTTTCTCCCTCGACAGGTCCGTTGGCGCGGCACGCTAACGGCGCGACCTGTCGGCCGCTCAACCCTGCTCGGTGCCGGCCGGCGGCCGGTTCGTTCAGTCGTAGACGAGGACGCCGCGGATGTTCTCGCCGTCTCGCATCGCCTGATAGCCGTCGTTGATCGCCTCCAACGGGTAGGTCTTGGTGACGAGGTCGTCGAGGTTGAGCTGGCCCTCGCGGTAGAGGCCGAGCAAATGCGGGATGTCGACGCGTGGGTTCGCGGAACCGAAGCAGCGAGCCGCGCACCTGCTTCTCGAACAGGACCAGGTCGAGCGCGCTCATCGTGACGGAGGTCTCGGTCGCGCTGTGCAGTTGGTGACCACGACCCGGCCTCGCTTGCCGGCCATCGCGAGGCCTGACGCCGATCTGCTCGCCGACACCGACGCCCATGGTGTTCACGATGACGTTGGCCATCCGCCCGCGGGTCAGCTCACGGATCAGCTCGGTCGCCTCCTCGCTGGTCGCCACCGCGTGGGTGGCGCCGAACTCCAGGGCGGTCGTCCGCTTGAACTCGACCGGGTCGACGGCCACGGTGTACTTCGCACCCGCCATCACGGCGCCCTGGATCGCGTTGATGCCGATCCCGCCGATCCCGACGACGACGGCGGTCTCGTTCGCCTTCAGCTCGCCGGTGTAGACCATTCCGCCCCAGCCGGTGATGACGCCGCAGCCGAGCAGGCACGCGGTGTCCAGCGGGATGTCGTCGTCGATCTTGACGCAGTTCGCCTCGCTGACGACGGTGTGCTCGGCGAAGGTGCCCAGCAGA
This sequence comes from uncultured Actinomycetes bacterium, assembly GCA_963754705.1. Classification (GTDB taxonomy): domain Bacteria; phylum Actinomycetota; class Acidimicrobiia; order Acidimicrobiales; family Ilumatobacteraceae; genus JAWKHV01. The sequence continues at coordinate 84,172 of CAVWGZ010000007.1, forward strand.
CACATCAGTCCGAGATCCTGGCCGCGAGCGTGGTGCCGCGCGGTGTGGTCGGAGATCTGCGTGCCGTCACCGAGGTACATCCCGAGCTCGCACAGGTTCTGCATGCCACGCGAGCAGGCGTCACATCGGCCGCAGGCCGGGATGAAGCTGAAGATGATCCGGTCCCCCGGAGCCAGGCCGCGGACGTCGGGACCGACCTCTTCCACCACACCCGCTCCCTCGTGCCCGCCGATCATCGGCAGACGGCCAGGGCAGGTCACCGGTGAGCACGTGCTCGTCCGAGTGGCACAACCCGCTGCGCCTCGACGCGGACGAGCACCTCCCCCGACCTCGGCGGGTCGAGATCGATGTCCTCGACGCTCCACGGTGTGTTGTTCTCCCACAGCACGGCTGCCTTCGTCTTCACTGAGCTACCCCCAACGGTCTCCGGACGGCGAACGTCGGAAGACTACGCCCGCCCCGCGCCACCCTGCGGACGGCTCCGTCACGCCACCCGGCGAGCGACGACCCGCCTCAGAGACGGTGATCCGAACGGCCGACGACGACGAATGGTGGGCGTGTTGCGAGTCAAGACGAACCGCCGCGCACCCGTCCGATGATGACCTTGGCGGCAGCTACGATCCACCCGATGAGCTGGGCGAACGAGCCCCCGGCGACCACCGGTCCGTCGACCGACGAACGTCTCGTGGCGCGGGTCACCGCCGGCGACGACCTCGCCCTCGCGAGGATCTACGACCTCTACGGCTCGTTCGTCTTCGGGCTCGCCCGTCGGGTCTGCGGGGCGGCGAGCACGGCGGAGGAGATCACCCAAGAGGTGTTCGTCTTCCTCTGGGAGCATCCGGAGCGGTTCGACCCGACGCGCGGGTCGCTGCCGCGGCTTCCTCGGCGCCATCGCCCATCGGCGGGCGGTCGATCTCGTCCGCAAGGAGAGCCGGCGAGCTGCGCGCGAGGACCGCGTCTCGAGCGACCCGGCGACCGGCACGTCGACCGCCGATCTGGTCGACATCGCCGATCTGGTCGCCGCCGACGAACTCGCCGGCCGCGTCCGCAGCGCTGTCGCCCATCTCCCCGACGACCAGCGGGTCGCGCTCGAACTCGCCTACTTCGGTGGGTGCACGTTCCGCGAGGTCGCCGTCCGCCTCGGCATCCCGGAGGGAACAGCGAAATCACGGCTGCGGCTCGCCCTCGCCAAGCTCGCCGGGCTGCTCGGCCCGGAGGTCGCCACCGCATGAACCCCTCTCTCGATCTCCCCGCCCCGACGACCGCGCCACGCTCGACCTGTACGCCTCGATCGTCGACGAGCACCCGCCGGACGAACTGCGCCACCGCCTGGTCGGATCGTTGCCCCGCCGTCCGGTCGTCGCCGATCCCGACGGCGCGCTCGGGGCACTGCGCCGGACGATCGCCCGGTTCGGCGCCGTGCTCGACGAGCTCATCGACGACGACTGGGAGCGACCGACGATCGGCGAGCTCACCGTCCGCACGCTCGTCGGCCACGTGATCGGGTCGGATCGCTATCTCGGGGCCCAGCTCGGGTTCTGGGCGGCGGACCACGACGGATCGACCGACGACCACCTCGACGTCACCCGATCGGCGATCGAGGCTGCGGCGACGACGACGACAACGGCGTTGATCGGACGCTGGGCGATCGGAGCCGGCGCGCTGCTCGCCGGTCTCGACGCACTCTCCGCCGACGCTCGCACCGGTGCCGGGCGGTACCACTCGATCGAGGCGACGATCGACGGCGTGCTGATCGCCCGCAGCTTCGAGCTGTGGACCCACGAGGAAGACATCCGACGGGCGACCGGCCTGCCACTCCTCGCCCCTGAGGCGGCACGCTCGGGATGATGACCGGGCTGGCCGCCGAACTGCTCGCCCCCGGAGCGCAGCTCGCCGCCGGTGGCCAACCGGTCGAACGATCGGTCCGGCTCGTGCTCACCGGCCCCGGCGGGGGCACCTGGGATCGACGGCTCGACGACGGCTCGGTACCTCTCGCCGCGGCGGACGTCGTGATCGTCGCCGATACCGTCGACTACTGCCGGTTGGTCGCCAACCGCCTCCCCCCCGACCATCTCACCGCCGAGGTGTTCGGCGAGGCCCCGCTCGCCGAGCTGGTCCTCGCCGGTGCCACGTGCTTCGCCCTGGACTGATGACCGAACCCACCCCCGACCACGACCACGACGACTCCCCTCGGACACCGTTCGAGGCGATCCTCGCCGCCGCCTCGACCCGGCGCGCCCCGGGCGCGTCCTCCCGACGGGTCGAGGCGATCGATCCCGTCGCCGCCTACGTCCGGATCCACGAGGAGCTCCAACGCACCCTCGGCGGGCTCGATGACGACGCGTTCGGCGCCGAGGTGACCCCGTACGGCTGGACCGTCACCCAGCTCGTCGCCCACCTCTCGGTGATCGACGACTACCTCGCCGGGGTGCTCGGGGTCCGCCGGCAGACCACCGATCCGATCACCGCCCTCGATCACCTCGAGATGACCCGCGCCGAGGTCGAGCGCTGGACCGCGGGGCCGGCAGCGACCGTCTCCGCCTGGCAGACGAGCAGCCGGGCGGTGATCGACGCGCTGCGTGGCTGTTCACCCGACGACCTGCGCCGCCGGGTCCAGTTCCATCAGCTGAACACGCGGATCTCGACGATCCTCGACGTCCGCCTGTTCGAGCTGTGGACCCACCACGAGGACATCCTGCGGGCGATCGGTCGGCCGCCGGCCGCCGTCGACCCAGCCTTGCTCCACCGGATGGCGAGGGTCGCCGTGCCGGCGATACCGCTCGGGCTGCTCGGCGCCGGCACCGATCTCGGCGACCGCACCGTCCGCTTCGTCCTCACCGGACCCGGCGGGGGCACCTTCGACCAGGTCCTGCGCTGGGGCGCCGAACCGGGTGAGGCGGAGCTGGTGATCGTCGCCGAGGTGGCCGAGTTCTGCCGCCTCGCCGGCCGGCGACTCGAACCGGATCAGCTCGACTGCGAGATCGAGGGCGATGCCGTGTTCGCCCTCGACGTGCTCCACGGCGCAGCCAACTTCGCCGCCTGAGGGTGGCGGGAGTGGCCCGAGCGCAGTCGAGCTCCGCTCCGGCTGCGGCTGCGCTCAGCCGAGCTCCAGCTCGGCGGGGAGCGGACGGTCGCTGACGAACTGCAGCGCCTGAACGGCGCGGGTCATCGCCACGTAGAGCAGCCGCGCCCCTCGGGCGGAACCATCGAAGATCTCCCCCGGGTTGACGACGACGACGGCGTCGAACTCGAGGCCCTTGACCGCCTCCGGCCCGAACAGCGGGATCTGCGTCGCAGCGAGCTGCTGGACCCGGCCGACCGCCTCCAAGCCGACCGCGGCGAGGGCCTCGGTCAGCGACGGATGGAGCCGCTCGGGGGCGACGAGGCCGGTCAGCGGATGGCGATGGCGGAACTCGACCACCGCCGCTGCGGTGCGCCCGGCGAGCGCCTCGGCGTCCGTCTCGACGATCGTCGGCGGCACGCCGACCGCCCGCACGCTGCGGCTCTCGGTGACGTCGACTTCTGTCGCGGGGAGCAACCGGTTGGCGACGTCGAGGATCGGGGCGGGGACACGGTAACCGACGGTGAGCACGGCGACACGGTGCTCGCCGGCACGGAGGTGACGCTCGACCGCGGCCCAGTCCGACTGTCCGGCAGGCGTCGTCGACTGGGCGAGGTCGCCGAGGATCGTCAGCGAGCCCGTCGGCGAACGACGACCGACGCAGCGCAGGGCGACCGCCGAGAGGTCCTGCGCCTCGTCGACGACGACGTGGCCGAAGGTGAACGGTGGGCCGTTGGCGATCGAGTTGGCCTCGTCGATCAGCAGCTGGTCGGCAGCGCTCCACCGCTTGTCCCGTCCTCGGCGGGTGCGGATCGCGGTCAGCTCGTCGTCCTCCAGCCGGTGCCGGCCGCCGAGGTCGGTCAGATCGGCCTTGCCGAGCAAGCGCTCGACCAGCTTCAGCGGCTGCAACGCCGGCCATGCCTTGGTCAGGGCGGAGCGCAGCGGCCCGGCCGCAGCCCACGCCTCGTCCTTGCCCGACCGGCGCAGCACCTCCCGCCGGGCGAGGGCGGTCAACCCCTCTCGTCGGCGGTTGAGCGGCTGCGTCCCGGCGGCGGCGGCGGCGATCCACTGGGCGATCTCGTCCGGTTCGAACACCAAGGTGCGCGCCCCGAACGGAACCCGGACCGGTTCGATCGGCGGCCGGATCGTCGCCATCGCCGCGGCCTCGAGCAGGTCGAGCATTCGTTCGTCGCCCTTCACCCGGGCGATCTCGGGTGGATCGACGCCATCGATCGTGACCCCTGGAACGGCGAGGTCGACGACCGTGCGTTGGAGCACGGAGCGCTCGCCGAGCGAGGGGAGCACGTCGGCGATGTAGTCGAGGAACACCCGGTTCGGCCCGACGACGAGCAGTCGCTCGCGCAGCAGCCGGCGACGGTGCTCGAACAGCAGGTACGCCGCTCGGTGCAACCCGACGGCCGTCTTGCCGGTTCCCGGACCACCCTGGACGACGAGGCACCCGTCGATCGGTGAACGGATCACGACGTCCTGCTCGGCCTGGATCGTGGCGACGATCTCGCGCATCGCCCCGGTTCGCTCGGCGCCGATCTCGGCCAACACCGGATCGGGGATCCCGCTGGCGACGCCCTCGCCGTCCGGATCGTCGAGGTGTTCGTCGAGATAGGCGGAGATCGTCGTCGGCTGCTCCGCCCGGTCGCTTGCGGCGAGGGTGAATCTGCGGCGGAAGCGGAGTCCGACCGGGTCGACCACCGTCGCCCGGTAGAAGGGCGCAGCGATCGGCGCCCGCCAGTCGACCACGACCGGGTCGTGGGCATCGGTCTCGATGTGCCGGCGCCCGACGTACCAGCGGTCCCCGCCCTCCTCGTCGATCCGTCCGAAGAAGTCGCCCGCGCCGGGTGTGCGCAGGTCGGCCAACGCCTCGACGACGGTGACCTCGATGTACTCCTTGGTGATCTCGTCCGCCACGCCGTCGGGGTCGACCGTCGAGAGGCGTTCGATCATCCGGTCGCGGCACGCCCGGGCATACGTCAGTCGGTCCCGCTCGTCGGCGAGCTCGGGGAACAAGGTCTCGCTGGGCTCGCTCATGGGCCACGGGACGCTAATCGTCCGGGCCTCGTTACGCCCTGCGGTTTCTCGCTACGCTCGGCCCATGGAGCAGGAAACCGCTGTGATCGACGCCCCCATCGTCCCCGTCACCGAGCCCGCCGAGGAGCTGGTCGAGACCGAGCTGCTGGTCGAGGAGATCTCGATCGACGGGATGTGCGGGGTCTACTGATCGACACCCGATCGGCGACCGTCACCGCCGCCGCACCGGCGGCCTTGCTCGACCGAGCGCTCGCGCTCGATCCGCAGGTGGCCGTGCGACCCGAGCCCTTCGGCGCGCTCGCCTACCACTACGGCAACCGCCGACTGATCTTCCTCCGCCACCCGCGACGTGGTCAGGGTGGTCGAGTCACTCGCCGGACATCCGTCGCTGCGCGCCACGCTCACCGCCTGCGGGATCGACCAGCGGCGCTGGCCGAGCTTCGTCACCGCACTTGCCGACCTCGAACGTTCGGAGATCATCCGTGGCCGAGTGAATCGCAGCCGAACGGCACGACCGAGACGCTCGTCGACCAGCTGAAGCAGGGCTCGACGCCCCGATCTGCCTCACCTGGGAACTGACCTACGCCTGCAACCTGTCGTGCGTCCACTGCCTGTCGTCGTCCGGCCGGCGCGACCCACGCGAGCTGACGCACCGCCGAGGCCATGCGCGGTGATCGACCAGCTGCGCGAGCTGCAGGTGTTCTACGTCAACATCGGCGGAGGCGAGCCGATGATGCGGCGCGACTTCTTCGAGATCGTCGAGTACTCGATCGCCAACAACGTCGGGGTCAAGTTCTCGACCAACGGCACCTACATCGATGCGGCGCGGCCCGCCGGCTGGCGGCGATGGACTACCTCGACATCCAGCTCAGCCTCGACGGCGCTGACGAGGCGACCAACGACGCGGTGCGCGGCGCCGGTTCGTATGCGACGGTCCGCCGGGCGATGGACCACCTCGCCGACGCCGGCTTCGGGCCGTTCAAGATCAGTCGGTCGTCGTCACCCGCCACAACGTCGGACAACTCGACGCGTTCAAGGCGCTGACCGACGCGCTACGGCGCTCAGCTGCGGATCACCCGGCTCCGCCCCGTCCGGTCGCGGCGCCGACACCTGGCACGAACTCCACCCGACTCAGGACCAGCAGGCGACGCTGTACCACTGGCTCTCCGCCCACGGCGAGGACGTGCTCACCGGCGACTCGTTCTTCCACCTCAACGCCCTCGGCCCGGCGCTGCCCGGGTTGAACCTGTGCGGTGCAGGTCGGGTCGTCTGCCTGATCGACCCGGTCGGCGACGTCTACGCCTGCCCGTTCGTGATCCACGACGAGTTCCTCGCCGGCTCGGTCCGCGACCACGGCGGGTTCGCCGAGGTGTGGAAGCGAAGCGATCTGTTCCTCTCGCTGCGCGAGCCGGAAAGTGCAGGTGCCTGCGCCAGCTGCGGGAGCTACGACGCCTGTCAGGGCGGCTGCATGGCGGCGAAGTTCTTCACCGGGCTCCCCCTCGACGGCCCCGACCCGGAGTGCGTCACCGGGCACGGCGCCCCGCTCGTCGCCCAGGTCATCGCCGGCTCGGCACCCCGACCGTCGCTCGATCACTCCAAGCCGACCCCGATCCGGCTGAGCCGCAAGCCGGTACCGGTCCCGTACCGGTCGCCGGGGCCTGACCCCGCCGACGCACACCACAGATTCGGCCGCGAACCCCGGCTCGACACGGACCACCCCCGTTCGGACGGATCTGTGGAGCGTTTCGCGCCCGGCTCCGTTCCGGCTCCGGCTCCGGCTCCGGCTCCGGCTCAGGCGACGGGCGGACTGAAGCCCTCGGGGATCACCAGGTCGTCGGGCGACAGTTCGCCGATCGAGGACTTGCCGAGGCCGAGCATCGTCGAATCGATCCCCGATGCGGAGCACGTCGAGCACGTTCTCGACGCCGGCCTGACCGTTGGCCGCCAGCCCCCACAGGTAGGCACGGCCGATCATCACCGCCTTGGCTCCGAGCGCCAGCGCCTTGACCACGTCGCTGCCGCGGCGGATCCCGCCGTCCATCACGACGTCGATCCTGCTCGTCCGACCGCCGCGACGACCTCCGGCAGCACCCGGATCGAAGCCGGCGCGCCGTCGAGGTTGTTCCCGCCGTGGTTCGACACCGAGATCGCAGCGACCCCGGCGTCGACGGCCCGGCGCGCCTCGTCGGCCCGACCGATCCCCTTGACCATGAACGGACCACCCCACTCCCGGGCGCAGCCAGGCGATGTCGTCCCAGGTCGGCGGCGGCGTACCCATCCACGTGCCGTAGGCCTCGAAGAAACCCGGGACGCCTGCCGTCGGGTCCGAAGTTCGGGCACACCGAGGTCGGGCAGCGCACCGGGACTTGGCCCACTCGAGCCAGCCATCGCGGCACTTGAACATCGACTCCGGCGCGTGCTTGAGGATCGTCGCCAGGTCGATCTGTCTGAGGGATCGACGGGCTGCCCCAGTCGCGGCTGTGGACGAACGACCAGTCGAGGGTGAGGATCAGCCCGACCGCCCCGGCAGCCCGGGCGCGCTCCATCCGGGCGACCATCGAGTCGCGGTCGCCGGCCCAGTAGATCTGGAAGAAGGTCTGCGGCTGGGCGGCGATCACGTCCTCGATCGGTTTGCTGGCGAAGCTCGACAACCCCATCGGGATGCCGCGCGCCGCCGCCGCCCGGGCGACCGCCACCTCGCCGTCGGGATGGACCGCCTGCACCCCGGTCGGTGAGATCAGCACCGGCATCGAGCACGGCTGACCCATCACCGTCGTCTCCAGCGCCCGGCTCGCCGGCTGGCCGGCGGTGATCGGGCGGATCCTCAACTCGTCGAACGCGGCGAGGTTGTCGTCGAGCGTCAAGCCCTTGTCCGTCCCGGCGATCAACGCCGCGTAGACCGACGCCGGCAGGCGGCGCTTCGCCCGCCGCTGAGCGACAGCGACGGATTCGAACCACTCGTTCTCGCCCCACGGCCAGGCCGCCACCAGCTTTGACGTCAGCTTCACGACGAGCGACCCTAGGCGTCGGGGTGGCGCCCGACACAACGACGCCAGGTCGCTGCGACCGCGTACTCTCGATCGTCGATGACGACCGTCCGGCTCAACCTGTGGAGCGGACCGCGCAACGTGTCGACCGCGCTGATGTACTCGTTCCGTCAGCGGGCCGACACGCGTGTCGTCGACGAGCCGTTCTACGCCCACTACCTCAGCCACTCCGACGCAGAACACCCCGGATCGGCGGAGGTGATCGCCTCGATGTCGCCGGAGATCGACGTCGTCCTGCGCGAGGTCGTCCTCGGTCCCGTCGACCATCCGCTGCTGGTCTTCAAGCAGATGGCCCACCACCTGATCCCCAGCGTCCCGCTCGACTTCCTCGACACCTGTGTCAACGTGCTGCTGATCCGCGACCCGACCGAGGTGCTGACGACGATCGTCCACCAGCTGCCGACGCCGACGATGCGCGACATCGGGATCGCCCGTCAGGTGGAGCTGTTCGCCGAGCTCCGCCGGCGCGGCCAACGACCGCCGGTGCTCGATGCCCGGCTCCTGCTCGAGGACCCCGAGGGCGTGCTCCGCCGGTTGTGCACCGAGACCGGGATCGACTGGGACCCGGCGATGCTCCACTGGCCCGCAGGCCCGAAGCCGGAGGACGGCGTCTGGGCCCGGCACTGGTACGCCAACGCCCACGCTTCGACCGGCTTCGCCCGGTATCGGGCCAAGACCGAACCCGTTCCCGAGCACGTCCGCCCGCTCGCCGCAGAGGCTGCGGCCTGCTATGCCGAGCTGCTCCCCCACGCACTGCGAGGAGACCGATGACCGACGACTCGATCGACGACTGGAGCGCCGACCCGTACACGCCGGAGCAGCTCGCCGACCCGCGCAACGCCGAGCTCCTCGTCCACGTCGGCGGCCGCCTGCTGCCCCGGCGCAAGGCGGCGGTCTCGGTGTTCGACTCGGTCGTCCAGGGAGGCGACGCGGTGTGGGAGGGGCTGCGGGTCTACGACGGGCGGATCTTCGCCTTCGACCGCCACCTCGACCGGTTGCTCGACTCGGCCAAGGCGTTGCGCTTCTCCGCCGTGCCGAGCCGGGAGACGGTGGTCGCAGCGGTGGTCGAGACCCTCCGGGCGAACGGGATGCGCGACCAGGCTCACGTCCGCCTGACGCTGACCCGAGGGCCGAAGGTCACCTCCGGGATGTCGCCGGCGAACAATCGCGCGGGCTGCACCTTGATCGTCCTCGCCGAGTGGAAGCCTCCGGTCTACGGCGACGCAGGAATTCGGCTGATCACCGCCTCGACCAGACGCAACTCGCCGTCGACGCTGGATTCGAAGATCCATCACAACAATCTGCTGAACAACATCCTGGCCAAGATCGAGGCCGACATCGCCGGGGCCGACGACGCGGTGATGCTCGATCTCCACGGTTTCGTCGCCGAGACCAATGCGACCAACCTGTTCGCCGTCCGTCGTGGTGAGGTGCTGACCCCTCACGCGGACGCCTGCCTGCCGGGGATCACCCGTGCGATCGTGCTCGAGCTCAGCCGCGAGGCGGGCTATCCGACGACCGAACGCAACGTCTCGCTGAGCGAGTTGTACGTCGCCGACGAGGTGTTCACCACCGGCACGATGGGCGAACTCGCTCCGGTGCTGGAGATCGACGGTCGGATGATCGGCGGCGGAGCGATCGGACCGATCACCGGCGAGCTGCAGCGACGCTTCGCCTTCCGGACCTCCCGGGAGGGCTACGTCGTGTCGCCGGCACCGCCGCCGTCGTGATCCAATCGGTCCGACGACGATCGAGGGTCGTCGACCGGAGGGCACGATGACCGAGCCGACTGCACGCAGAATGTGGCGAGCGCTCGAGGCCTACCACGGGTTCGTCTACTTCGTCCCCGAAGCCGACGAGGAGTTCGCCGCGATCGGGCTCGACGGCTACATGATGGGCTACTTCGCCTCGCGTGCCGCACCGCTCGGGCCGACCAGCGCCGAGGTGGTGATCGCCACCTTCTTCAACTTCAATCCGGCGTTGGTCCGCGCCGCGATCCCCGAGGCCTGGGGGCGGGCCGCGCCGGACGCCGTGCTCGACGCCCGTCTGCGAGCGGTCGACCGTGGGCTGCGACGGATGCTCGGCGACCGGCTCGCCGATCCGGAGATCGTCCGTGCTGCCGAGCTCGCCCGCCGGGCGGCCGACGGCTGCCGGCCCGAGGGACGTCCACTGTTCGCCGCCCACCTCGGCCTCGGCTGGCCGGAGCAGCCGCACCTCGCCCTGTGGCACGCGGTCACCCTGCTGCGCGAGTACCGCGGTGACGGGCACATCGCAGCGCTGGTCTGCGCCGGGCTCGACGCCTGCGAAGCGCATGTGCTCCACGGGATCTCGGGGGAGATCGACACGGCGGTGCTGCGGGCGACGCGGGCGTGGGCCGACGACGAGTGGGATGCGGCGGTCGGGCGGTTGCAAGAACGCGGCTGGATCGATGCCGACGGTCAGTTGACCGAGGATGGTCGCAGCCGGCGAGCAGAGATCGAGCGGCTCACCGACGACCTCGCCGCCGGGCCGTGGGCGATGCTCGACGAGGACGAGTGCGAGGAGTTGCGCCAGACCGGCAAGTCGCTCAGCCGGGCGCTGATCGCCGCCGGAGCCCTCCACCGCTCCCGCTGACCCTCGCCGCCACACCACCCGCCGCCACCACCCGCCGCCACACCACCCGCCGCGCCGAACTCGCCGCGCCGCGCTCGCCGCGCCGACGCTGCACCCGTGCTCTTGGCACTGCGAACGACAGGACGTGTCGCATTCCGTGCCAAGAGCGCCTTGTGGGACGGGGGGTGGCGGGGGTGCGCAGGGTCAGTCGGCGGAGAGGGTCAGCTCGGCGAGCTCGAGCTCGAGCTCGGGCGCCTCTCCATCGTCGATCGCCGAGGAGGCGGAGCGGCTCGGGAGGAAGCGGTAGGCGATCACCGCGCCGACGACGACCAACCCGGCAGCGGCCAGCGACCCGGCATGGAACCCGCTGACGAACGAGGCATCGACCGCGTCCTTGATCAGCCGAGCGGCGTCGGGTCCGGCGACCTCGCCGGCCTGCCGGGCAACCTCGACCGCTGCCCCGACGCTCTCCCGGGCGACCGCCCGAGCCTCGGCGGGGAGCTCCGGATAGGCGTCGAGCGCCGTGTCCAGCCGGCTGGCGTAGACCGACGAGAACAGGCTTCCGACCAGCGCGACGCCGAGCGTGCCACCGAGCTCGCGGCTGGTGTCGTTGACCGCCGAGCCGACTCCGGCGCGCTCGGGTGGGAGCGCGCCCATGATCGCCTCCGTCGCCGGGGCGTTGACCAGCCCGAGCCCGCCACCCATGAACAACATCGCGACCACGATCACCCAGTACGGCGCATCGGCTGCGGTGTTGGCGGCGACGAGGAAGCCGATCGCCATCGACAGCAGACCGGCGACGACCACCGGCTTGGTCCCGAACCGCTCGGCCAGCTTGGTCGAGGCCGGCGCGGCGATACCGGTGAACACGGCGAACGGCACGGTGTGCAGGCCGGCCGAGAACGTGCCGTAGCCGCGGACGAACTGGAAGTACTGGGTGACCATGAACACGAAGCCGAACAGGGCGAAGAAGGCGAAGGTCACCGACAGGCTGCCGGCGGAGAAGCGGGCGTTGGCGAACACCCGCACGTCGAGCATCGGGTGGTCGATCCGTCGCTCCCAGGCGACGAATCCGGCGAGCAACAGACCGGAAGACGGCGAACGCGGCGAGGCTCGCGCTCGAACCCCAGCCGTGGTTGGGCGCCTCGATGATCGCCCACACCAGCACGCTGATCCCGGCGACGGAGGCGAGCATCCCGAGCGGGTCGAACCGTTGGACGTGCGGGTCGCGACTGGTCGGCACGAGCAGCTGGGTGCCGATCAGCGACACCGCGGCGATCGGCAGGTTGACGAGGAACACCGAGCCCCAGTGGAAGTGCTCGAGCAGCCATCCGCCGCTGACCGGTCCGAGGGCGACCGAGAGACCGCTCGTCGCTGCCCAGATCCCGATCGCCGCCGCCCGTTCGCGGGGCACGGTGAACACGTTGACGAGGATCGCCAGCGTCGCCGGGAAGATCAGGGCGGCACCGATCCCCATCGCTGCACGGGCGACGATCAGCTCGCCGGGGCTGCTCGCCAGCGCCGCCAGGACGGAAAATCCGGCGAAGGCGAGCATGCCGACCTGCAGCGCGCCCGGCGGCCGAAGCGGTCGCCGATGCTGCCGGCAACGAGCAGCAGGCTGGCGAAGACGAGCGTGTAGGCGTCGACGATCCACTGCAGTTCGCTGTTCGTCGCCCCGAGGTCACGCACCAGCGTGGGCAGGGCAACGTTGACGATCGTGCCGTCGACGACGATCAGGAACACCGACAAGCAGAGCACGGCGAGGATCGCCCATCGCCGCCGATCGGGTTCGGTCGACGCATTTGGCGCTTCGACGAAGGTGGGGGTGATGCCCATCGCGGTACTCCTCCGAGGGTTCTTCAGGACGTTGCTATAACATTGTTATCACAACGTTCCAGCGGGAGGGAAGGAGATCTGGTGACGTCCGACACCGCTACCGTGCCCCCGATGGTCGATCGCAAGCAGCAGGCGACGGATGCGATCCTCGACGCCGCGAGCCAGTTGCTCGCCAGCGAGGGCCCTCAGGCGTTGACGATGCGCCGGATCGCGGCGGAGTCGGGCGGGACGACGATGAGCCTCTACACACGCTTCGGCGGCAAGGACGGGATCGTCGAAGCGCTGTTCCGCGAGGGCTTCCGTCGGCTCGGCGAGGCGATGGCGGCCGCTGCGGAGACCGACGATGCGCTCGACGATCTGATGCGCTGCGGCCGCCGCTACCGCGAGTTCGCGCTTGCCAACCCGGCGTACTACTCGGTGATGTTCGACCAGCCGGTGGCCGAGTTCGAGCCGTCGGCGGAGGCGGTCGGCGAGGCGTTGGCGACACTCGACCAACTCGCCGCCCGCGTCCGTCGGGCGATCGACAGCGGTGCGTTGGCCGAGGCCGACGAGTTCGAGGTCGCCGCTTCGCTGTGGGCCACGAACCACGGCCTGGTCAGCCTGGAGATGCTCGGCAAGCACCGGATGATCGACTGGTCGGTGGTGTACACGGCGACGTTCGCAGCCCTGATCCGCGGCCTCGGCCCGACCGCTCGGCGATCCGGCGGGTGATCACGGCTGCTCGCTCTCTGACAGAGATCCTCGGTGTGGCCTAGCCGTCCAACCGACGACGACGTGCACGCGGTCGCAGCCGGTGCGACGGGTAGCGTGCCGGGACCATGCTCGCCGGCATCATCACCGACCTGACGAACTGGCTCGACGACGTGTCGGGGAACTGGTGGTTCCTCGCCCTGATCTTCGCCATCGCCCTGTTCGACTCGGTGATCCCGGTGGTCCCGAGCGAGACCTGCGTGATCATCGGCGGCGTCGCCGCGGCTCGCGGCGACTACCCCCTCCCGGCGGTGATCGCCGCCGGCGCAATCGGAGCCTTCATCGGGGACAACACCGCGTACCTGATCGGCGCCCGGTTCGGTCCGTGGATCGAACGCCGCTCAGCGGGACGTTTGAAGAGCCGACAGCGGCTCGACTGGGCCCGCGATCAGATCCATCAGCGCGGCGGTCTGTTGTTGATCACCGCCCGGTTCATCCCCGGCGGACGCACCGCGTTGACGGTGTCGAGCGGTCTCACCAAGCAGCCACGGCTGTGGTTCGTCGGCTGGATCTCCGCTGCGGTGCTGATCTGGGCGACCTACGCCGGCCTGCTCGGCTACATCGGCGGCAAGTCGTTCAAGGACAACCACACCGCCGCGTTCCTGTTCGCCTTCGGCGGGGCGCTGAGCGTGACGATCATCATCGAAGTCGTCCGTCACGTCCGCAACTCGCGCAAGAAGCAGCGGCGACGCAGTTAGCGGCTACCGCCGCGGCGGCGAGCCGAGCGCGGCATCGACCAGCCGGGCGATGTCGTCGTCGCAGGTCGCCTGCCGGCCGAAGTAGCGGCGGTAGAACAGCGGCCCGGCGATCGCCGCAGTCAACAACTCGAGATCGGTGTCCGCCGGCAGCTGACCGTGCTCGACGCCTCGTTCGAGTCGGCGGATCACCGCCGCCCGCCGAGCACGGGCGAAGTCGCCGGCGAGCTCGTCGAACCGCGCCTCCTGTTCGGCCCCGTCGATCAGGGCGAACAGCATCGCCGCCTTCGGTGTCTCCAGCAGGTCGTGCTGGAGGTGGCGGCAGTGGCTGATCAGGTCGGCTCGAAGGTCGCCCGTATCGGGAAGCCGGTCGCGATCGAGCGGCTTTTCGAACAAGGCGAACAGCAGCTCGCCGCGATCGGCCCACTGCCGGTAGATCGTCGTCTTGGCGACCCCGGCACGGTCGGCGACACCCTCGATCGTCACCGCCCGGACTCCCTGCTCGGCGAGCAAGTCGGCCGCAGCGCGCAACACGCAGGCGCGTGAGCGAGCGACGCGTGGATCCTCGCGAGCGGTCACCTCAATGCCCGACGCCCGACATGTCGCCGTCCGGGTATTTCCATCCGAGCAGCACGGCGACGAACAACGCCACTGCAGCGGAGACCCGGAAACCGATCTGACCACCGTCGACGAAGGCCTGCCGGATCGCCTCGAGCAAGCTCGCCGCCTGCTCCTCGGTGCCGCCCTGCGCCGGCAACTGGGCGGCGACGAAGGTCGCCCGACCGACGTTGCGCCGGGCCATCTCGGCGATCTCGGGGGGCAGTTGGGCCAGCGCGTCGGCCACGTTCGAGCGGTAGACCGAGGTGACCACACTGCCGATCACGGCGATCCCGATCGCCCCGCCGAGCTCGCGGGTGGTGTCGTTGACCGCTGATCCGACCCCGGCTTTGTGCATCGGCACCGAGGCCATGATCCCGCCGGTGAACTGCGGCATCGTCATCGCCATCCCGCTGGCGGTGACCATCATCGAAATCGCGATGACCACGTACGGGGTGGTCTCACCGACGAACGACAGGGCGAACAGGCCGACGGCTCCGAGCAACGGACCGATCGTCACCACCCGTCGCACGCCGATCCGCTGGGCGAGCGTCGCCGCCCGAGGGGCGACGATGATCATCGCCGCGGCGAACGGCAGTGTCGCCACGCCCGATTTCAGCGCCGAGTAGCCGCGGACGTACTGGAGGTACTGGGAGAGGACGAAGAAGGTCGAGAACATCGCCATGAACATCGCCGTCACCCCGATCGAGGAGAGGGTGAAGCGGGGCTTGGCGAACAGCGACATGTCGAGCATCGGGTCGTCGTTGGCTCGTTCCCACCAGACGAATCCCGCCAGCGCGACCACGGCGACGGCGAAGCCACCGACCACCAGCGGGTCCGACCATCCCTTCTCCGGCCCTTCGATGATCGCCAGCAGGAGGGCCGAGAATCCGACGATCGAGAGCAACGCACCGATCGGATCGAGCCGGGCGGAGCTCTGCGCCTTGGAGTCCGGGGCGAGGATGTAGATCATCACGAACGCCAAGGCGGCAATCGGGACGGCGACGAAGAACACCGAGCCGTACCAGAAGTGCCCGAGCAGGGCGCCGCCCATCACCGGGCCGATCGCGCCGCCGGCGCCGGCGAAGCCGGCCCAGACGGCGATCGCCTTCGCCCGCTCCTGCGGGGGGAAGACACTCGTCAGCAACGACAGCGTCGACGGCATGATCAGCGCTGCGCCGATCCCCATCACCGCCCGCCAGGCGATCAACAGGTTCGGTGACGTCGATTGGCTGCACAGCACCGAGGCTCCGGCGAAGATCACCAAACCGATCAGCAGTGCGCCCTTGCGTCCGAACCGGTCGCCGAGCGATCCGGCGAACAGCAGCAGCCCGGCGAAGACGAGCGCATAGGCGTCGACGATCCACAGGATCTGGGTGTCGGTCGGCCGGAGCGCCTCGGCGAGGGTCGGGATCGCCACGTTGACCGACGAGACGCTGGCGACGACGAGGACCAACGTCAGGCACAGCGCGCCGAGGATGTACCAGCGACGCTGATAGACGTGTGGATCGATGCCGTGGTCGGCGGCGATGGTCTCGGTCATCGTGATCTCCCTCGGCACCTGGCCTCGATATTCGCTACGCGAGCGTATCGAAGAGGTGTGAGGCCGCAACCTGGATTTCCGTTGGCCGATCGAGCACCGATCAGGCGCAGCGGAGCGACGGATTCCCGAGGCGGAGCCGGAATTCGAGCCGGTCGCCGTGGTCGATCCGCTCCATCCCGCAGGCCCGCCCGAGGGCGAGGCCGGCCCGGTTCGAGCGGGAGACGAACATCGAGGCGACCCCGAGCTCACGGATCGAGGCGTCGGAAGTGGTGGTCCGCACCAGCTTGGCGCCGATCCCGGCGCGTCGCCAGGGCCTGCGGACGATCACCCCGAGCCGGTTGGCGGTAGGCCGGATTTCCAGCCGGCTGATGCCGACGATCGTGTCGCCGAGGAACGCTGCGATGCACGCCGGGCCCGCCGGGTGGAGCAACTGGGCGGCGGTCCAGCGCGGCGCGCCGTCGGCGGCACCGAAGCCGGAGGCGATCCGCTCGGCACGCAACGCGACGCAGAACTCCTCGAGCGCGGCTGCCTCGTCGTAGGAGGCGATCGGGCGTTGTTCGACACGCAGGGCGGTGAGGAACGCTGACGATGACATTGCCGCAGCGTGGTCGGGGCCGGTGACCCCGCTGTATCGCCTCTGTGAACAGTTCGCTCCGCCCATCCCCCCGGTGACCAGGTCGAACGGACTAGGTTGCGGCCGTGAGCGCGAAGCCCGGCGGCCGCCTCGTGCGCCTCTCGGTGCTCGCCGCAGCCGGGACGACGCTGAGCATCGGGATCATCCAGCGCGATCATCCGACACCACCGAGCGCATCGGCCGGCCGGCCGATCGAGCCGACCGCGGTGACCCCCGGCGAACGGTCCCGCCCCGCAGGCGACACCGCCGAGACGGTGACGGTGGACGCCCCGACGACCGGCGGACGGCAGACCGACGACTCCACCGCGGGATCGGCGACGGCGGGAACGGTGACGCCGGGGCGCGAAGCCGCACCGCGTCCCGACGTGCTCTCCGACCCGATCGACGTCGGTCGTCCGTGGGGCGAACAGGTCGCAGGGCTGCTCACCTTCCGCGGTAACCCGACCCGGACGTACCACGGCGAGGGACCGCTGCCGCTCGCACCGGCGATCCGCTGGCGGTACCCGGCGAACGAACGGATGTGCAGCGAATCGACCGAGTACCACGAGACCCGGACGTGGTGCGGGACGGGTTGGACCGGGCAGCCGGCGGTGTTCGAGCGCGACGGTCGGACGTGGGTCGTGTTCGGCGCCTACGACGCCAAGATCCATTTCGTCGACGCCGTCACGGGCGAGGACATCCTGCCCCCGCTGGTCACCGGGGACCTGGCGAAGGGGGCGGTGACGGTCGATCCCGACGGCTATCCGCTGATCTACGCCGGTTCGCGTGACAACGAGCTGCGGGTGATCGCGATCGATCGCCCGCAGCCGACCGTGTTGTGGAGCCTCGATGCCGGCGACGTCCCCGGTGGGATCTGGAACGACGACTGGGACGCAGCCCCGCTGGTCGTCGCCGACCACTTGATCGAGGGCGGCGAGAACAGCCGGCTGCACCTGATCGAGCTCAACCGCGGCTACGACGACGCCGGCCTGGTCAGCGCCACACCGGCGCTGGTGTGGGACACCGCCGGGTGGGACGACGAACTCGCTGCTGCGGTCGGCGACCGCCGGTTGAGTTTGGAGAGCTCGGTGATGTTGCTCGGCGACGTCGTCTACGTCGCCAGTTCGGGCGGCCTCGTCCAGGGCTGGGACCTCTCCGGGCTGCGCACCGGGGTCGGCGAGCCGACGCGGGTGTTCCGGTTCTGGACCGGCGACGACACCGACGCGACGATCGTCGCAGACGAGGCCGGGTACCTCTACGTCGGGGTCGAGGTCGATCGCCGGACCGAACGGGCAGCCGAGATCGGCCAGTTGCTCAAACTCGATCCGTCCCGACCGGACGATCCACTGGTCTGGTCGGTCGACGTCGACTCCGGTGACGGCAGCGGGACCTGGTCGACGCCGGCGGTGTTCGGCGAGACGGTGATCTGGCCGACCAAGCCGGGCACGATCTACGCCCTCGATCGGGCCGACGGTTCGATCCGTTGGACGCTCGACCTCCCTGGACCGATGCTCGCCTCGCCGAGCGTCGTCGACGCCACGCTGGTGATCGGCGACGGCTCGGGGGTGCTCCACGCCTTCGACCTCGGCGACGGCCTGTCCCCACCGACGCCGCGATGGGAGATCGCCCTCGGCGGGACGATCGAGTCGACCGCTGCGATCTGGCGTGGGGCGGTCTACCTCGGCACCCGCGACGGCCGACTGTTCGCCGTCGCCGACCCGTGAACGGCTCGCTCGGCGGGCTGACGTTCACCGAGCTGCCCGACCGACCGATCGTCGCGATCCCGCTCGGATCGTGTGAGCAGCACGGGCCGCACCTCCCGCTCGACACCGACACGCGCATCGCTACGGCGCTCGCCGCCCGGCTCGCGGCGGCGCGCGGCGATGTGCTCGTCGCTCCGGCGTTGAGCTTCGGGGCGAGCTGGGAGCACGCCGGGTTCCCCGGTCTGCTCAGCCTCGACGATCGGTTGCTGACCGAGGTGCTGGTCGAGCTCGCCCACTCCGCCGACTGGGCGGCCGGGCTGGTGTTCGTCAACGGTCACGGCGGCAACCTCGCCGCCGTGCGCAGGGCAACGGCACGGATCGCCGGCGAGGGCCGACGGGCGCTCGCCTGGTCTCCACGGATCCCCGGCGGCGATGCCCACGCCGGGCGGACGGAGACCTCGCTGCTGCTCGCCCTCGACCCGGCGGCGGTCCGCCTCGGCCGGCTCGCCGCCGGATGGACGGGACCGCTGGAGGTGGTCCTCACCGGCGGTGTCGCCGCCGTCAGCGCCAACGGAGTGCTCGGCGACCCGCAGGGGGCCTCGGCCGACGAGGGCGCAGCCCTGCTCCGCACCCTGACCGACGAGTTGGCCGACGCCGTCAGACGGTGGGCGTCGTGAACGACTTCGCCCTCGACCGGGCGACACGGCTGATCGACGACGGCGCAGTGGTCCTCGGCGGGTCGCCGCTGCGGATGTTCCGCCTCGCACCCGCCGGTGCGGCGATCGCCCGCGCCCTCGCCGATGGTCGGCCGCTGCCCGCCGGGCATCGGGCGTTGACCGACCGTCTGCTCGCCGCCGGCGCGATCCACCCGGTGCCGACCTTCGGCAGCGGTCCGCCGACGAGTGAGGTCAGCCTCGTGATCCCCGCCCACGGCGTCGACACGGCGACGCTCGAACGACTCGTCGTCGGTGCGCACGACGAGCGCGTCGGAGAGGTGGTCGTCGTCGACGATGCGTCGCAACCGCCGATCGGGCCGGTTCCCGGGGCACGGCTGGTCCGCCTCGAGCACAACGTCGGTCCGGGCGGGGCACGCACGGCCGGGGCAGCGGCGACGACGGGCGCAGTGCTCGCCTTCCTCGACGCTGACACCTCGCCGCGCCCCGGCTGGCTCGGGCCGTTGCTCGCTCACCTCACCGATCCGCAGGTCGGTCTCGCCGCGCCTCGGATCGTCGCCGCCACGGTTGCCCCGGCCGGCGCAGATCATCGGGAACCGTCGGCGACCGACGCCGCTGACCTGCTCGCCCGATTCGAGCGATGGCGGTCGCCGCTCGATCTCGGTCCGGCACCCGCCCGGATCCGAGCGGGGAGCCGGGTCGCCTACGTCCCGGCGGCGGCGCTCGTCGTCCGTCGTGAGGCGTTCGAGGCGATCGCCGGGTTCGACCCGTCGCTCCGCTTCGGCGAGGACGTCGACCTCGTCTGGCGACTCGACGCGGCGGGCTGGGGCTGCCGCTACGTCCCGGAGGCGACGGTCGGTCACAGCACCCGCCCGACGCTGCGCCGGTGGGTGCGTCAGCGCTACGAGTACGGCACCTCCGCCGCACCGCTCGATCGGCGTCATCCCGGAGCGCTCGCGCCGGCGCGGGTCAGCGGATGGTCGGCGCTGAGCTGGGTGATCGGAGCGATGATCTCTCCCCCGCCGGGATCGCCGTCGGCCTCACGACCACGGTCGCCCTCGCCCGCAAGCTGCGCCCGATGCGCCACCCGATCGCCGAGGCATTCCGCCTCGCCGGGCGCGGCAACCTCTTCGCCGGGCGGATCCTCGCCGGGGCGATCACCCGCGCCTGGTGGCCGGCGGCGATCGTCGCCTCGCTCTGCTCCCGGCGCGTCCGCCGGGCGGTGGTCGCAGCTGCGTTCGTCCCGGCGACGCTCGACTGGTGGCGCGACCGGCCTCCGCTCACGCTGCCGAGCGCGATCGGTCTGCGGTTGCTCGACGACGTCGCCTACGGCGCCGGGGTCTGGGCCGGCGTGCTGCGCGACCGACGGCCGGGACCGCTCATTGCGGACCTGTCGAACTGGCCGCCGCGTCGACGCAGCCGGCCGAACTGACCGCCGGCCGGTCGATCAGGCGATCGTGCGGAGCGAGAGGTTGGCGCACTCGGCGCAGGTCGAGGCCGGGATCACCCCGAGGCGCATCAGCCCGGCGAAGACCTTGCACCCGAGGCAGAGGGCGAGCACCGCCTCCAACGAGGCGGCGACGATCAGCCCGGAGATCAGCAGGTAGGCCACCGCCGGCGATCCGACGAGCCAGGCGAACGAGGCACCGAGGGTGAACACCATTCCGACCCCCTGGGCGAACCGCTTCGGAGGACCGGGGACGAACCGGTGCTCGACGCTCAGCCGCGGCGTGAGCACCCGTGTCGCCAACTGGCCGAGCGGGCTGAGGGTCGGACCGGTCAGCACCCGAGCGACGAACCCGACCGTCAGCGGGACGAGCACCCAGCCCTGTCGCAGGACGAGGAACAACACCGCCTGGACGACCACGCCGCCGGCGACCAGCCGGGCGGAGGTCTCGTTGACCGGGTTGGGGAAGCTGAAGATCCGTCGCACCGGATCAGCGTAGCGGACAATTCCGATCATACAAGTCGTGTTTTCCTCCGAGGGCGCCGTAGCGCCCTCCGAGCGGTCGCTCACCACTGCTGCCGACCCAGCTCAGCGGTAGCGTCGGCGGCGATGGCGCTGGTGTTGACGGTCGAGGCAGCGCGATGGCGGGCACGCCTCGAACAGCTCGTCGACCAGCTCGGCGATCGGCTGACGCCGGTCGTCAAGGGCAACGGCTACGGGTTCGGCCGCGCCGTGCTGACGGCGACCGTCGCCGAGCTCGGTCTCTTCGAGGTCGCCGTCGGCACCGTCGACGAACTCGACCTCGACGCCGCGATCGGGCAGCTCGTGCTGACCCCGACGCTCGATCCGCGGGTCGAGACGTTCGGGGCGACGGTCACCCTCACCGTCGGTTCGGTCGCCGGCGCACGCGCCGTCGCCGGGCATCGCGGTCCGCTGGCGGTCAAGCTGCTGTCCTCGATGCGACGCTACGGAGCCGCCCCCGAGGAGCTCCCCGGCCTGCTCGACGAACTCGACCGGACGCCCGCCTGCGCGATGCTCCACCTCCCGCTCGCCGGCACCGACGACGACCGGCTCGGCGAGATCGAGGCCTGGCTCCCCCACCTCTCGGCGGGGCTCCCGCTGTCGGTCAGCCACCTCGGGATCGACTCGTTCCTCGCCCTCTGTTCGCGCCACCCGCAGCGGGAGATCCGCTGGCGGGCGGGCACGGCCCTGTGGCACGGCGAGCGGGAGGCGTTGCAGCTCGGGGCGGAGGTGCTCGACGTCCGACCACTGCCCTCCGGCACGCCCTGCGGCTACCGGCTGACGCCGACCCCGACCGACGGGGCGATCGTCCTCGTCGCCGCCGGCACCGCCCACGGCGTCCATCCGCTGCCCGACGGGCGCAGCCCGCTGCACTTCGCTCGCACCCGGATGGCCCTGATCGAGCCTCCGCACATGCACACCTCGATCGCCTTCGTCCCCGACGGGGAGCCCTGCCCCGCCGTCGGCGAGGTCGTCGACGTCCAGCGCCCGCTGACCCAGGTCCGTCCTGACCGTATCGTCTGGGTCCGATGAACGGCCTGCCGCTCCCGCTGGTTCCCCAGTCTGCGCGGGCCCCGTCGCTGCCTCTGCGCGCCGGCCATCAACGCAGCCAGCGCCTCCCCGGGTTCGACGTCGTCCGCGGCGTCGCCCTGATCGGCGTCGTGCTGATGAACTACTACGGCTACGGCGGGGCGGTCACCGAGCAACCGCCGACGTTCCTCGAGCGCCTCTTCAATCCCTGGGTGGGCGTGCTCTCGACCCGCTTCGCGGCGACCTTCGTCACCGTCGCCGGGGTCGGTGTCGTGCTGATGACCAACCGGGCCCGGCTCGCCGGGGACCGGGCGGCGATCGCCGACCAGCGGTGGCGGCTGATCCGGCGCGGCCTGTTCCTCCTCGCCGGGGGCTACGCCCTCGACTGGATCTGGCAGGGGACGATCCTGTTCTACTACGGCGCCTACTTCGTCGTCGGCGCGTTGCTCATCACCCTCCGGATCCGCTGGTTGCTGCTGATCGGGGCGCTCAGCGCGGCGGCCGCCTGGGCGATCCAGATCTGGGCGTTCGAGCGCAACCTCGACGATCGGTACCCCGACTGGCTGTTCGACGGCGGCAGGTGGGGTTCGACGCCCGGAGCGTTGCGCAGCCCGCGCGACCTGGTCACCGACATCTGGGTCAACGGCACCCATCCGCTGTTCCCCTGGCTCGTCTTTTTCTGCTGCGGGATGATCCTCGGCCGACTGATCCCCCACCTCGCCGGCTGGCGGTGGCCGTTGGTCGGGGTCGGCGCGGCGATGCTCGCCCTCGGCTACTCGACGGCGACGATCCTCCGGGTCACCACCGAGGACCCGTCGAGCCGCCTCGGGGCGCACCTCCAGCAGTGGTCGCAGACCGACCCGTTCTCACGCACGCCGCTCTACGTCGTGACCACGATGGGCTCGTCGATCATCGCCGTGCTCGTCATCTCCTGGATCGCCGACCGCTTCCCCGCCAGCACGCCGGTCGACCTGCTGCGGCGCGCCGGGCAGCTGACGCTCTCGCTGTACCTGCTCCACGTGCTCGTGTTCCGCGCCCTCGTCGACCAGTGGAACGTGCTCAGCCCGTCCACCCTCGGTCCGGCAATGGCCTTCGCCGTCTGCTTCTGGGCGATCGCCATCCTGCTCGGCGCGTGGTGGCACCGCTTCGTCGGCGATGGTCCGCTGGAGGTGCTGTACCGCCGGATCGGGGGCTGAGCGACCCGGCGATCACCAGGCGCCGCGCTCGACCCACAGCTCGAAGTCGACGAACCGGTCGAGCTCCTCCGGTTTGGCGTAGACCGCGAGATCGGAGATCACCACCGTGCCTTCGGCGGTGCGCCCGACGCATCTCACGAACCGGTCGACCGCTCCGCTCGATCCGGCGGCGTCGAGCCCCCCGATCACACTCGACCGATCGCCGGGTCGGACGCGTGTCAGGTCGCCGGGCCGGGCCTCGGCGAGCCGGGCATAGGCCGGTCCGACGATGCCCGATGACCACGCTGCGAACCGATCCTTGGTGATCGCCAGCCGGCGCAGCCGGGCCTCGATCGTCAAGCCGTTCGACGGCACCGCCCGCTCAGCGGCGTCGATCCCGCGACGCAGCTGGTCGAGCCGGTCGAGCGTCCGGTGCCGGAGCGGGCGCGACGACTCCCACTCACCGATCGCAGCGAGCTGGGTGGTCAGCGCCGTCTCCCGCTCGCGCGCCGCGCCGGCCGGACCGCGGGCGATCGAATCGACCACCGCGACCACGGCCCGGGCTGACCCGATCGGTGTGACGAGCACGATCGCGACCACGATCAGCGCCGCCCAGCGGAGACGACCGCCGAGTGTGAATACCGCGAGCACCGTCAACGCCGCAGCGACGATCCGCAACGCGACCGCCACCCGATGTGCCCCGAGCCGGTCACCGAGCACCGCCCGGGCATCGACGAACCCGCCGGTGATCCGGTGCAACCGCGCCGAGCGACGCTGCTCGTCGGCGAGTTCCTCGACCAGGGCAGGTCGACGTTCGGCGAGACGGGCTGCGGTGTCGACCGCTCCGCTGTCGCCGAGGACGAGGCGCTCGAGCGTCGCCGATCGCCGCTCCAGCGCCTCCAGCGACTCGCCGATCTGGTCGATCGCGAGCACCGCCCGCTCGACGCTGGCGTAGCGGACGGGCAGCTCGTCGGTGCTCAGCAGCCGGCCGAGCTCGGTGCAGGCGGCGTGCGCCCGGACGATCAGATCACGACCGAAGCTGCGGTGGGCGTCGAACGCGCTCGTGAGCGCCGCCATCGCCCGTTCGAAGCTCGGTTCCGTCCGCTCCAGCTCGGCGGCGATGCGCGTGTCGAGCGGTGGGAGCAACTCGATCAACGCCCGGTCGATCCCCGGTCGCAGCGGAGCGAGGCGGACCGCGTCGAGGATCCCGACCAGATACCGCAGGTCGAAACGGGCGAGTTGGCGGGCGGCTTCGAACGCGCTCGGAGGATCGTCGAGCGCGGCGGCGACCAGCAGGCGCTCGGTCGCCGCCAGTCGCGAGTACCAGGGCAGCTCGATCGCTTCGTCGAGTCGGGCTGCGGCGGTCCGTCGTTCGCCCGATCGGGCGGCGATCCGCCCGGCGAGGAGCAGCGTCGCCTGCCGACGGCGGCCGGCGATCCCGCTGGCGGAAGCCTCGCTGCCGTCGAGCGCGTTGTCGATCTGCTCGCGCGCCCGCGACCAGTCGGGGGACGGCGCGGCGGTGATCAACGCGGCGAGGCTGAACGCGCTCGCCCAGTCCAGCGGCCGCAGTTCGACGGCGGCGGTGAGGTGTTTACGGGCGACGTCGGTCCGCCCGGCGCGCAGCGACTCCATCGCCCAGCTGAACTGTTCGACGACCTCCGCCGCCCGCGGGCCGCTGTGGCCGTCGCGCCGGGCGGCGCCGAGTTCCTCGACGTCGTCGAGCAGGCGCTGGATCGACGCTCGCGCCGCGCCCGGCGACTCGACACCGGCGAGCGCCCCCGGCGGACACGGATCGGCGAGTACCGCCAGGCAGATCTCGGCGGCGAGCGAGGACGTCAACTGCCGCGTCGGGCTGTCGAGTTGGGTCCCGACGAACGGGCCGATCACCCGCGAATCGTCGATCCGCTCCAGCAGACGGAACACGGCCGGCTCGACCTGCTCGTCGCCGGCGAGACGGATCACCAACGGGTCGATCCCCAACCGCCGGGCCTCGCCGTGCTCGACCTCGACCATCGATCGACCGTCCGGTCCGGACGGGCCGAGGCGGTCGGCGAGGAGGATCACGATCAGTTCGCAGCCGGCGAGCGCGTCCAACCGTTCGGCGAACAACTCCAGTGCCCCCGGTTCCGAGGCCGGGTCGACCAGCCGGATCGAGCGCCGGGCGAGCTCGTGGACGAGTCGTCCGGCGACCTCGTCGAGCGATTCGGGGCGCGAGCCGAGGAACACCTGGTGCGCCGCCCGGGACTCGCCCGCAGCGGTCATCGGCCGGCTACTCCGCGAACGTGTCGCAATTCGTCGCGTCGCCGGTGTCGAACCCACGACGGAACCAGTCCTGGCGTTGCGAAGAGGTTCCGTGGGTGAACGAGTCGGGATCGACCCGACCCCCCGACTGCTGCTGGATCCGGTCGTCGCCGACCGCCCCGGCGGCGTCGATCGCCTCGGTGATCTCGTTCGGTCCCTCGAACTGGCCGCGGGCGTTGGCGTCGTGCGCCCACACTCCGGCAAGGCAGTCGGCCTGCAGCTCGAGTCGGACCGAGAGCGCGTTCGCCTGCGACGGGTCGCGCTGCTGGGCGTCGTGCACCTGACCGCTGGTGCCGAGCAGATTCTGGACGTGATGGCCGTACTCGTGGGCGACGATGTACTGGGCGGCGAGATCGCCCTCGGCGTCGAACTGGTCCTGCAGCTGCTGGAGGAAGTCGAGGTCGAAGTACACCTTCGAGTCCGCCGGGCAGTAGAACGGTCCCATCTGGGCCGACGCCGAACCGCAGGCGGTCTGGGTCCCGCCGGAGAAGAACACCGTCTTGGCGTAGGCGTACTGCTGGCCGGCGTCGGCGAACGTCCGGTCCCAGAACTCCTGCACGTCGCGCTGGCCGCCGCAGATGATCTGGGCGATCTCGGTGTCACAGGGACCGTCACCGGCGCCGGTGGCCGATTCGTCGCCGCTCGCCGGGGAGAGGCCGACGGTGGTCGGGTCTCCGGTTCCGCTCGACGAGCCCGAACCGGTGCCTTCGCCGCCGAGCAGTTGGGGGAGGATCACCGCAGCGAGCACGAGGATGATCCCGAGCAGGCCGCCGCCTGCTTTCATCCCTCCCCCGCCGCGCGGAACCGCGCCCGCCGGCGAGGATCGACCCGAGGTCGATCCCTCCCATGCCGCCGCCGGACTGCCCGCGGCGGTCCTCGATCATCGAGTCTCGGCCGGACTCGCGAATCTTCGTCACGTGCCAACGCTCCGTTCAGATGGCGATCGCCACATATTTCGTGACCAGGTACTCGTCGATCCCGACACGGCCGCCTTCACGACCGTAGCCAGAGTGCTTGACACCGCCGAAGGGAACGTTGGCGGCCGAGATCATCCCGGTGTTGATCCCCACCATTCCGTGTTCCAAGCCCTCTGCGACGCGGAACAGGCGAGACGAATCGCGGGTGTGGGCGTACGAGGCGAGGCCGAACGGGGTCGAGTTGGCCAGCTGGAGACCCTCGTCCTCGTCGTCGAAGACGGTCAGACCGAGCACCGGCCCGAACGTCTCCTCCCGCGCGATCCGCATCTCGCTGGAGATCCCGGTGAGCACGGTCGGCCGGTAGAAGTTGCCGCCGTCGAACTCGCCGCCGGTCAACCGGCCGCCCCCGGTGACGCAGGTCGCGCCGCGCTCCATCGCGTCGTCGACATGGCCGACGACCTTGGCCAACCCGTCGGCGTCGATCAGCGGTCCGACGGTCACCCCGGCGGTGAGCCCGTTGCCGACCTGGAGCGCGGCGACCTTCTCCGCCAAGCGGGCGGTGAACTCCTCGGCGATCCCGCGCTGGACGTAGACCCGATTGGTGCAGACACAGGTCTGCCCGGCGTTGCGGAACTTGCAGGCGATCACCTGGTCGACCGCGGTGTCCAGCTCGGCGTCGTCGAAGATCAGGTACGGCGCATGCCCGCCGAGTTCGAGCGACAGCTTGACGACCTGTTCGGCGGACGCCTCGATCAGCAATCGCCCGACCTCGGTCGACCCGGTGAAGCTGACCTTGCGGACACGGCCGTCGGAGAACAACGCGCCGGAGACCTCCGCCGCGTGGTCGGAGGTGACGACGCCGAGTGCGCCCGGCGGGAGTCCGGCGTCGAGCAGCGCCTGGGCGACGGCGAGCGCGGTCAAGGGGGTCGATTCGGCCGGCTTGATCACCATCGTGCACCCGGCGGCGAGCGCCGGGGCGATCTTGCGGGCGAGCATCGCCGCCGGGAAGTTCCACGGGGTGATCGCTGCGGTGACGCCGATCGGTTGACGGAACACCAGCACCCGATGGTCGGGCCGCTGGGCTGGGACGACCGACCCGTCGATCCGCTCGGCCTCGCCGGCGAACCACTCGAAGAAGCTCGCCGAGTACTCGACCTCGCCGACGGCTTCGGCGAGTGGCTTGCCCTGTTCCCGGGTCAGGGTCCGGCCGATCTCCTGCGCTCGCTCACGCAGCAGTGCAGCGGTGCGAGCGAGCAGGCGGGCACGGTCTCGGGCGACCGTCGCCCGCCACCCGGGCAGTGCCCGGGCGGCTGCGTCGATCGCTGCGGTGGTGTCGGCCGGGCCACCTTCGGCGACCTCGGCCACCTGCTCGCCGGTCGCCGGGTCGGTCACCGAGTAGGTCGCTCCGGAGAGTGCGCCGACCCATTCACCATCGAGCAGGATCGTGTTCGAACCGGAAGCGCTCATCCCGGCGAGGGTATCCGTCGCACGCCGAGCTTCGGAGCAGGCTCGCCGGCGTCAGGGGTTGCGGGCGGCGTAGTCGGCGAGCAGTGCGTTGGCCTCGGCTGCACCTGCGGCGAGCGCGGCGGCGACGTCCGCGCCGCCGAACACATCGGCGACCATCCCGGCGGCGATCACCCGGATCTCGCGTTGAGGACCGAGCAGCGGGCCGATCGACGACGGGGAGTCGACGGAGGCGAGCAACTGGTCGTAGGCAACCTTGAACCTCGGATCGGCGGCGTAGGTCGACTTCACCGGGTCCAACTCGAGTGCATCGGTGCGCACCGGGACGTAGCCGGTGGCGACGGCGAACGCCGACTGGGTCTGGGCGCTGACCAAGAACTTGACGTAATCCCACACCGCAGCGGTGACCGCGTCGCCCTTGCCGTCGACGATCCACAGCGAGTTCCCGCCGACGAGCGCGCCGGCGGTCTCGCTCGGGCCGGGCATCGGCCCGATCCCGACGTCGTCGATCGTGATCCCCGGGATCACGCCGGAACCGAGCACGTCGAGCACCTGGCCGAGCGCGGCGGAGGTGCCGATCGTCATCGCCGCCGGCTCGGTGCCGGCGAGCTTGAGGAAGTTGTCCTGGCCGGAGGCGTTGTCGCCGACGTTGACCCCGAGTCCGTCGGCGACCAGTTGCTGGAGGAAGGTCATCAGCTCGATCCCGGCCGGTCCGTCGAACAGCACCTGGGTCGCCGGAGCGCTGCGGCCGTTGTCGTTGTTGGCGTAGAACTGCCCGGTGCGAGCGATCCACTGCTCGAGGAACCAGCCGCCGCCCGAGTCCGATCCGGAGTCGAGGGCGATGCAGTACGGCGCCGCTCCGGACGAGACGATCGCTTCGCAATCGGCGCGCAGCTCCTCGAGCGAGACCGGCGGATCGTCGGGGTCGAGCCCGGCGGCGACCAATGTCGGCTTGAGGAAGAACAGCACCGGGTCGCTGATGTTGAACGGCATCGACCACAGGATCTGCTCGGTCGTGTACTGGCCGATGGCCCTCGGGAGGAACGTCGACAGGTCGTAGCCGTCCGACTCGGCGCAGGCGGCGACCGGGATCATCGTCCCGGTGTCACGCGTCGACTGGGTCACGTACTCCGGGAACTGGGCCAGATCAGGACGTGACGCTGGGCTCGACTGGAGGTACTTGGTGATGTTCTGCTCGTAGCCGCCCTGGTTCTGCAGATCGACCCTGACCCGGTCCTGACCGGCGTTGTACTCGGCGGTGATCGCCGTCAGGGCATCGTTCGACTGGCCGCTGAGACCGTGCCAGAAGGTGATCTCGACCGGGCCGCCGGCCGTGTCGAGCGCGTCGGTCGGGCATGGCGGGAGCTGGTCGAGCGGGGTCGTGGTCGTCGTCGGCGGCACCGTCGTCTGGCCCGGTACGGTCGATTCGGTCGACACCGTCGGCACCGTCGAGGTCGTCCCGTCGTTGCCCGCCTCGAGGATCGATCCGCCGTCGCTGCAGGCGGCGAGGGCGAACGCGGCGATCGTCGCGATCGCGATCGGGTGAGGACGGCCGGACCTCATCCCTTGACCGCCCCGGCGGTGAGCCCGCGGACCAGTTGGCGCTGGAACACCAGCAGCACGAGGAAGATCGGGATCGCCGCGATCACCGTTCCCGCCATCACCAGGTTGGGGCGGTTGAGGCTCGAGGAGCGCAGCAGCTTCAGCCCGGTCTGGACCGTGTACCACTTCGAATCGGTCGCCGCCAGCGAGGGCCAGAGGTACTGGTTCCAGGAGGAGAGGAACGAAAACAGCCCGAGCGCGCCGAGCGTCGGACGGACCAGCGGGACCGCCACCTCGCGGAGGAATCCGAAGTGCCCGAGGCCGTCCATCACCGCCGCCTCGCGCAGGTCCTTGGGCACCTGGAGGAACACCTGGCGGAGGAGGAACGTGCCGAAGGCGGTGGCGAGGAACGGCGCAGCCAGTCCCTGGTAGGTGTTCAGCCAACCGAACGAATCGACGGTCCGGCGGTTGATCACCAGCGTGACCTCGACCGGCACGAGCAGGGTGGCGAGGAAGACACCGAACAGCACGCCGCGCCCGGGAACCGGAGGAAGGCGAAGGCATAGGCGGAGAGCACCGAGGTGACCAGCTGGCAGACGGTGACCAGCAGGGCGACGACGCCCGAGTTCAGCAGGTACCGGCCGAGGCGCCCGTTGCTCCACGCGTCGCGCAGGGCGGTGAGGTCGAACGGTCGGGGGCAGAGCGGACGCTCGAGCACCTTGTTCCCGGGCTTCAACGAGGCGATCACCATCGTGTAGATCGGGAACAGCACGATCGCCGCGACGACGAGCAGCAAGGCGTAGCGGCCGACACCGTCGCCAACCGCCCGCGGACCGGCGTCAACTGCCATAGTGCACCCGCTTGTCGACGCCGCGGAACTGGACGGCGGAGAGCAGCAGCAGCACGACGAACAGCAGCACCGCGGTCGCCGCCTGCAGTCCGTCGTTGCTGCGGATGATCGACTCCTCGCCGTAGATCAGGTAGGTCAAGGTGGTCGTCGAGTTCTCCGGCCGGGCCCGCCGCCGGTCAGCAGGTCGAACTCTCCGTACGCCTGGAACGCTCGGCTGGTGAGCACGACGGTGGCGAACAGCAGCGTCGGGGCGATCATCGGGACGGTGACGTTGGTGAACCGACGCCAGCCGCCGGCTCCGTCGACGAAGGCGCTCTCGTAGAGCTCGCGCGGCACGCTCTGCAGCCCGGCGGTGACGACGATGAAGGTGAACCCGAGGTTGGCCCAGATGCAGCTGACCGCGACGGCCGGCAACGCCGTGCCGGAGTCGTTGAGCAGCCCGGGGGTCATCACCGGGAACATGTCGCTGAACCAGCCGATCCGGAGAGCACACCCGATGTCCGGCTGGAGGAGGAAGAACCACATCAGCGAGGCGACGGCGACGCAGGTGGCGACGGTCGAGGAGAAGATCGTGCGGAAGATCCCGATCCCTCGCAGATGCCGATCGGCGACGACCGCCAGTCCGAGGCCGAGCACCAGCCCGGTCGGCACCGTCAGCAGGGCGAACTTGACCGTCACCCACAGCGCCTGCTGGAAGTCCTCCGCGGAACACGTCGACGTACTGGTCCCAGCCGTTCGAGCGGCAGTTGGCGCCGGCGTCGTCGCAGCGCTGGTGGCCGAGCCAGACCGACCTGCCGAGCGGATAGAGGACGAACGTCCCGAGCACGAGCAGCGACGGGCCGAGCATCAGCAGCGGCGATCCGCCCGTCGCGCGACCGCCGCTTCACGGTCCACCCGCCGCAGCGTCTGCGGATCGAAGTGGTGCGGCGATGCTCGCAGGCGTCGAGCCGGATCTCGTCGCCGATCGCCGGCGTCCCGTCGTCGGCCGACAAGCGCACGACCACTCGCGGTCGTCCGACGTCGCGCCAGCAGAGGATCTCGTGACCGAGGTGTTCGACGAGAGCACCGTGCCGGGGAGCCGCCCCTCGGCGCTCGACCTGAGGTGTTCGGGGCGGATGCCGACCAGCTGCGCACCGGGCTCGAGCGACCCGGCGGGGAAGATGTTCATCGGCGGGGTGCCGATGAAGTGGCGACGAACACCGTCGCCGGCCGCTCGTAGACCTCGCTGCGGCGTGCCGACCTGCTGCAGCACACCGCGGCCATCACCGCGATCCGTGCTGCCCATCGTCATCGCCTCGACCTGGTCGTGGGTGACGTAGATGAACGTCGCGCTCGAGCCGGCGGTGCAGCGTCGACGAGCTCGGCCCGGGTCTCGCCGCGCAGCTTGGCGTCGAGGTTGGACAGCGGCTCGTCCATGCAGAACACCGCCGGGCTGACGGACGATCGCGCGCGCCAGGGCGACCCGCTGGCGCTGGCCGCCGGAGAGCGCACCCGGCTTGCGCTGCATCAGCGCCGTGAGCCCGAGCATCGTCCGCGGCCTCGTGCGCCGCCTCGGCGCGCTCGCGCCTTGTCGACGCCGCGCACCTTCAGCGGGAACTCGATGTTCGCCCGGACGGTCTTGTGCGGATAGAGGGCGTAGCTCTGGAACACCATCGCCACGTCGCGTTCCTTCGGCTCGACGTCGTTGACCACGCGGTCACCGATGCAGATGCTCCCCGTCGGTGGGTCCTCCAGCCCGGCGATCATCCGCAGCAGCGTCGACTTCCCGCAGCCCGACGGGCCGAGCAGGACCATGAACTCGCCGTCGGCGATGTCGAGCGACACGCCGTCGACCGCGGTGACGCCGCCGAAGCGCTTGGTGAGATCGACCAGCCGTACTCCTGCCACGGCGCGGAACCTAGCGCGTCACCCTCCGCAGCCCGCTGGACCCCGACCCACCTCCCCTCGGGAAATGTGGAGAAGTGTGCGCATCGGCAGCACACAGATCAGCAGAGATCGCAACGGCAGCGACCCTGTTCGTTTTCCGACGACGACCGGGTACGTTGCCGCCCGCTTCCCCTCGACCTGTTGTCCTGCTCCGAGGGAGATGTGCCATGGCTCGATGGTCGGCCGAGCTCGCCCGGTTGCTGAGCACCCACGCAGGGGTGGTCACCTCCGCCGAGTTGTTCGCCTCCGGGCTGACACCGTCGCAGGTCCGTCGGCTGGTGACGGACCGGCTGCTCGTGCGGATCCACGACGGCGTCTACCGCTGCGCGACCCATCCCGACACGCTCGAGGCCCGATGCATCGCAGCGTGTCGGGCCGACGCCGAACTGGTGCTCACCGGCCCGACCGGGGGCAAGCTGTGGGGGCTTCGCCGGGTGCGCGCCCATCCGCTGGTGACGGCGATGCGACCGGTCGGCCGAGCGAGCACGCTGGGGGGCGTCCTGGTCAAGCGGACGTCGGTGTTGACCGCCGAGGACATCGTCCATCGGCCGAACGGGATACGGCTCGCCAGCCCACCGCGCACCTGGTTCGATCTCGCCGACTGGGTCGACGACGGCAGCTTCGTCTCGATCACCGAACAGGTCCTCGAACGTCACTGCGAGCTGGCGACGCTGTGGCGCACCCGGCGACGGCTTGCCGCCCGCGGCCGAAACGGGCTCGCCCGGGTCAACCGGGTGCTGTCGACGCGCGCCGCATGGCAACGTCCGGCTCAGTCCGATCTCGAGCTGCAGGTGCTCCTCGCTCTGCAACGGCGGGGGATCGAGCTCGTCCGGCAGCAGAGCCTGCTGCTCCGCAACGGGATCCGGATCCACTTCGACGGAGCCGATCCGGCGATCCGCTGGGCGCTCGAGGTCGATCACGTCACCTGGCACGGTGGAAGATTCGAAGACGCCCGGGACACCGGGCGCGATCGGCAGGCCCGGCTCTGCGGATGGCAGGTCGAACGGGTGACGGATGCGGCGCTGGCGCTCGACTTCGACGGCGAGATCGACATCCTCGCAGAGCTCCACCGCCATCGGCGCGAGACGCTCGCCCGCCGGCTGGCGTGATCCGACGATTCTGTGCACATCTGTGCGCAAGGAGTGCGCACAGATGTGCAGATGTCGCTGCCAAGCGGAGCCCGGCCCGGGAGATAGCGTCGTGCCGATGACCGACCAGCAGCCGGACGACCAGCAGCGGACGACCAGCAGCCGGACGACCAGCAGCCGGACGACCAGCAGCCGGACGACCAGCAGCCGGACGACCAGCAGTCGGACGACCAGGTCGCCGAGGCGGCGGGGGCGACCCGCGAGCAGGACGATGCGACCGTCGACCTGGTGGCGATCGGGGCGGAACTCGCCGACGTCGAGGTCGCCCTCGCCCGATTGGCGAACGGGACCTACTGGACCGACGAGGTCACCGGAGCCGAGCTGCCCGACGAGCTGCTGGCAGCGACCCCGATCGTCCGCCGGCTGCCCCTGACGATCGAGTGAACCGCCTCGTCCGACTGCGCCGCGGCGCCCGTGTCTGGCGGCTGACGGCCCGCAACGGCGCCCGCTACGCCTACGTCAAGGCTGCCGGCGTTCGACGCAGCGAAGCGCGGCGGGCTGCGCTCGACCAACAGTTCGCCCTGCGCACCGCCCAGGACGTGGCCAACGAGCTCGGCCAGATGAAGGGGGCGATGATGAAGGTCGGGCAGATGCTCGGCTTCATTCTCGAATCGCTTCCCGACGACGCTCAGGCCGCCCTCGCCACGCTCCAGGCCGATGCACCACCGATGGCGCCGTCGTTGGTCGAAGCGGTGTTCCACGAGGAGTTCGGTACCAGCCCGCAGCGCGCCCTGCTCGATTGGGATCCCGTCCCGGTCGCTGCCGCGTCGATCGGTCAGGTCCATCGCGCCGTCACCCATGACGGCCGGGTCGTCGCCGTCAAGGTCCAGTATCCGGGGGTCGCCGAGTCGATCGGCGCCGATCTCGACAATGCCGGGCTGCTCTATTCGATGATCTCGGCCTTCACCCTCAAGGGTCTCGACACCGACGCGCTGGTCGCCGAGCTGCGCGCCCGGATGACCGAGGAGCTCGACTACCGCCGGGAGGCCGCCAACCTCCGTCTGTTCGCCGAGCACTATCAGGACCATCCGTTCATCCGCACCCCGCTGCTCGTCGAAGATCTGTCGGGCGCCAAGGTGCTGACCACCGAGTGGATCGACGGGATCGGCTTCGCCGAGTTCCTCCAGCGCGCGGAGCCCGCCGCCCGGCAACGCGCCGGTGAGATCCTCTGGCGATTCGCCCAGGCGTCGGTCCATCGCCTCGGTGCGTTCAACGGCGACCCTCACCCGGGCAACTACCGCTTCGACCTCGACGGCAACGTCCACTTCCTCGACTTCGGGATGGTCAAGCAGTGGGCACCGGGCGAGTGGGAGCGGCTCGCCCCGTGCCTCGACGCGATCCTCGCCGAGGACCCCCAGCGGTTGATCGCATCGATGACCGACGTCGGGTTCCTCCCGTCGGGCCACTCCGTCGATCCGGACCAGGTGTTCGAGTACGTCTCGTCGCCCTACCGGCCGTACCTCACCGACCGGTTCACCTTCACCAGGGAGTTCGTCCGTGACACGGTCGCCCGGGTGATGGACGTCAAGGGACCGAGCGCCGAGGCGGTCCGCGCGCTCAACCTCCCGGCCAGCTTCGTCATCCTCGACCGGGTCGTCTGGGGGGTCAGCGCGATGCTCGGCAAGCTCGAAGCCGAAGGACCGTGGCGGGCGATGCTGCTCGGCTACCAGCGCGGCGTTTCCACCGGCACCGTCCTCGGCGAAGCCGAACAGGCCTGGTGGGAAGCTCGACGGACGAGCGTCGGGTGACGACCGGCGACGGGGCGATCAGCGACGGGGCGATCAGCGACCGCGGCACGCCCGGTCCGCCGGGGATCGTCGAGCTCGTCGGGATCGCCGGGGGCGCCCGCTGGCTCGAGCTGCGCTTGTTCGAGGCGCTCGGGGCGTGGGCGGTGAGCGAGCCGATGGCCGAGGCGAAGACGCTGTTCGGCTCGAGGTGCGGGCATCACGCCTGGCACGCGGAGCTGTGGCTGGCCCGTATCCCGACGCTCCCCGGTGTCGATCCCGCGGCCGTCACCCTCCCCAGCGGCGACGGCTACGAGCAGGCCGGCCGGCGGCTGGCCGGCACGTCGACCACCGCCGAGCGGTTGACCGCCGCCTACCGCCATGCGCTGCCGGCGCTCGCCACCGACGCCGCGGCACTGCTCGAACGGATCGACGAACGACTCGACGGGCCGTCCACCCGCACGCTGCGGCTGGTTCTCGCCGACCTCATCGACGACATCGCCGCCGGCGAACGACTGCTGGCGTCGCTCGACGATCGGGGCTGACGATCACGATGACGACGACGGACTGGAACCCGCTGCTCGCGCGGCGAGTTCGACAAGCCCTACTGGCACGAGCTGCAGCAGTTCGTGCGCGCCGAGCGGGAACGAGCGACGGTCTTCCCTCCGCACCCGGAGGTGTTCAACGCCCTCCACCTCACACCCCACGCCGAGACCAGCGTGCTGATCCTCGGCCAGGACCCGTACCACGGAGCGGGTCAAGCCCATGGCCTGTGCTTCAGCGTTCGTCCGGGGGTCGACAAACCGCCCTCGCTGGTCAACATCTTCAAGGAGCTGACCAGCGACGTCGGCGTGCCGACCGCGGCAAACGGATCGCTCGAGCGATGGGCGCGCCAGGGTGTGTTGCTGCTCAACGCGGTGCTCACCGTGCGAGCGCGCCAGGCAGGCTCGCACGCCGGCAAAGGATGGGAGACGTTCACCGACGAGGTGATCCGGGTCGTCTCGGCCAAGCCCGAACGGGTCGTGTTCATCCTCTGGGGAAGCTACGCACGCAAGAAAAAGGCGCTGATCGACACCGCCCGGCACACGATCATCGAGTCCGCCCACCCGTCACCGCTGTCGGCCCACGCCGGGTTCTTCGGCAGCCGGCCGTTCTCGCGGGCGAACGAGGCGTTGACCGACGCCGGACGGAGCCCGATCGATTGGAGCCTCGGGTAGCTCGGCTGGCGCGAAGCGATCCTCGGATCAGCCGGTTGGCAAGCGGGCGACCAGGCGCAGGGCCTGGTCCGCTGGCATCGCCGCGTCGAACAGCCAACCCTGGAGCTGCGGGCAGCCGAGGGCGACGAGTTGGTCGCGCTGCTCGGGTGTCTCGACCCCTTCGGCGACACAACCGAGGCCGACGCTGGTCGTCAGGCCGAGGATCGCCGTCGTCAAGCTCGTCGCCATCGGATCGACGCCGAGCCCGTCGACGAAGCGCCGGTCGATCTTGAGCATGTCGACCGGCAGCTCGAGCAGATGGGCGAGGCTGGAGAAGCCGGTGCCGAAATCGTCGATCGCGATGTGGGTCCCGCTGCGCCGGAGGTGGGCGAGGTTGTCGAGGGCAACGTTGTTGATCCGCAACACGTCGGACTCGGTGATCTCGACGCAGCACTGTTCGGCGGCGATCCCCCTCGCCTCGCGCAGCATCGTCAGCTCGGCGGCGAACCCCGGCCGGGAGAGCTGCCCGGGTGAGATGTTGATGTGGACGGTGATGTCCCTCCGGCCGATCTCACCGAGGGCGGCGATGAACGCCAACGACTGATCGGCCACCAGCCGATCGACCCGGTCGGCGAGCCCGGCCATCGCCACCAACGGGAGGAAGGTTCCGGGGGTCAGCACCCCGCGCGTCGGGTGCTCCCAGCGCAGCAGACCCTCGAAGGCGACGGTCACGCCGCTGCCGTCGACGATCGGTTGGAACCAGACGTGCAGTTCGTGGCGATCGAGCGCGAGCTTGAGCTGATCGACGAGGTTCCGCCGGTCCACGATCGCCGCCGCCCCGTGCACCGGCGGGGCGAGGGCGAATCGATAGGCGTGGTCGACGTCGACCGCAGCCGAGTCGACCAACTCGGAGAGCGTCACCGGCGGCATCCCGCTGGCGATCGCCACCGAGGCACTCATCCGCATCTCGAACCCGTCGATCACGATCGGTTCCTCGAGCGCAGCGAGGACCCGGTCACGGATCGAGATCACCCCGTCCATCGGACCGATCGTGGCGATCACGAACTCGTCGCCGTCGTAGCGGCCGACCACGTCCTCGGGACGCACGAGCGCCGCCAGGCGGGCGGCGCAGCTCTGGATCACCGCGTCGCCGGCCGCCGCACCGAACAGCTCGTTGATCTGCGACAGCCGGTCGAGATCGGCCATCACCACCGCCAGCGGCTCGCCGCTGCGCGCCGCGTGGCGTTCGAGCACCGCTCCGGCCTCGAAGAAGCCGGCACGGTTGAGCAGACCGGTCGCCGGGTCGTGGGACGACAGGAAGTCGGCGCGCTGGCGCGCAGCGCGCAACGAGTTGGCGACCTGCCCGGAGACGACCAGGGCATTGACCTCCGGGTCGTCGCAGAGATCGACGACGGTGAACTCGACCAGCACCTCGTGCCCGTCGGCGTGGCGCATCGTCGCGTCGAGGGTGACGCTGCCGTCGCGTTCCAACCCGGCAAGGGCGGCGAGCACCCTCGGCCGGTCGTCGGGCACGATCCAGTCGTCGTAGTGGGTACCGGCGACGCTCTGTTGGTCGTAGCCGAGTTGGCGGACGAACGCGCCGCTGATCGAGCGGACGAGCCCATCGGGTGAGATCAGGGCGAGCATCGCCGAGGAGTAGTTGACCAGCGCCCGGAGCAGCCCGACATCGCCGCCGTCGACGTCGAGGCTGTGCCGCAGGGTCGTGTCGCGGGCGGTGACGAGGAAGCCGTCGCGCTGCGCCGGATCGAGATGGCTGGCGAGAATCTCCCACCGCAGCTTCCGCCCGCCGGCAGCGACGACGCGGACGTCGAGCGGGACCCCGGTCAGCGAGAGGGCGCGGGAGATCACGATCGGGACGTCGTCGGGATGGATCAGCCCGAGCACCGAACGGCCGAACCACTCCCCCCGGGCGTACCCGAGGCTGGCTTCACATGCCGCGTTCGCCCACGTCAGCCGGAGCGCGGAATCGACGGTGAACACCGGATCCGGCAGTCGGTCGAGCAGGTCGAGGCCTGCGGGGGTGGGCGACCACATCGCAGGGCCTCATCGGCACGCCCGACCGGACGTTCAAGGTGTCGAACGACGCTGCGCGCGGACGCCACGCTCAGCGCGTCGGCTTCGCGCGCAACTCGGTCGTCAGCGCTCCCGCAGCTTGGCCAGCAGACGGAGGATCTCGAGGTACAGCCAGACCAGCGTGACCAGCAGCCCGAGGGCGGCGAACCACTCCATGTGCTTCGGCAACTGGGCGCGCGAGCCCTTCTCGATGAAGTCGAAGTCGAGAGCGAGGTTGAACGCGGCGAGCCCGGCGACGAGGAAGCTGAACAGGATCCCGAAGTTGGACGAGGAGTTGAGGAAGGAGACCTCCCCGCCGAACAGGTTGATCAGCAACGAGATCCCGTAGAACACGGCGATCCCCATCGTCGCCCCGATCACGATCCGCCGCATCCGGGCGGTGACCTTGATGATCTGGGTGCGGTAGAGGAACAGCATCGCGGCGAACACGGCGACCGTTGCCCCGGCCGCCTGGACGACGATGCCGTCGTAGGCATTGTTGTAGTAGTGCGAGATCACGCCGAGGAAGTAGCCCTCGGCAAGGGCGTACACCGGGGCGAGCACCCGTGCCCAGTGCGGCTTGAAGTAGCAGGCGATGACGGCGACGAAGCCGACGACGACACCGATGATCGCCAGCGGCGGGAAGCCGGTCTGGTTGGCTGCGGCCGGGTCGACCGAGAACCAGCCGAACGTCGCCGAGGCGAGCAGCAGGACGAGCAGCACGCCCGTCGCGCTCGCCGTGCCGCCGACGGTCATCGCCGTTCCGGAGGTGCGCGACGGCGGCCAGGAGCTGATCGGGCCGTCGTCGACCGGCATCCCGTAGCCGGGACGACCGGGATCAGGCGGCGCCCAGGTGCCGGAGCGTTGGGCAGCCGCAGGGAGCGCCTTGTCGTTGAGCAGCGGATTGGCCATCGAGGACCTCCACGATCGATCGTTGTGCAGCGGACGATATCGCTCGGGCGGGCGCGCTCCGCGGCTCCGGACCGCTTGTCCGACTACTCTGACGCCGGCGATATCAGGGTGTGGATCGGTCCGGCCGGACGTGACGCTGGTCACAGTATGGTCTCTGGCAAGGACAGGTGGTGGGTCGCCACCGGGCGTGGCCTGGGAGAACGACAAAAGACGCCGCTCAGCGTTGGGGGGGTTGACCCCGTAGGTATCGTGATGTCGTCCCGTCCCGCCGGGTAGTATCCCGGCCTTCACCCCCTCGAGAGGTGGATGTCCGTGGCCAAGGATCGCGTCGAGCGAGACGAGGAAGATCTGGTCCGGCTGTATCTGACCGACATCGGTCAGTACACCCTGTTGACCAAGGACGACGAAGTTCGTCTCGCCAAGCAGATCGAAGCGGGTAAAACCGCAGCTGCGGACCTGGAGGCGGGAGGCAAAGAGCTCTCGGCAGCGCGCAAACGTGAGCTGCGTCGGCAAGCACGCGACGGCGAAGAGGCCGAGCGCGCCTTCGTCCAGTCGAACCTTCGACTGGTCGTCTCGATCGCCAAGAAGTACCAGGCGTCCGGGTTGCCGCTGCTCGACCTGATCCAGGAGGGCAACCTCGGGCTGATGCACGCGGTCGAGAAGTTCGACTGGCGCAAGGGCTTCAAGTTCTCCACCTATGCAACGTGGTGGATCCGTCAGGCGATCACCCGCGGCATCGCCAACACCGGCCGGACGATCCGTCTGCCGGTGCACGCCGGCGACACCCTCGCTCGGTTGCAGAAGGCTCGCGCCCGGCTGGAGCTGAAGTACGGGCGTCCGGCAACGCTGGCCGAACTGGCCCGCGAGGTCGAGATGCCGGAGGACAAGGTCACCGAGGCGCTGCGCTTCGCCGCCGAACCGTTGTCGCTCTCCGAACCGCTGCGCGAGGACGGCGATGCCGAACTCGGCGACGTGGTCGAGGACCGCTCGGCAGAGAGCCCGTTCGAGGTCGCCGCCACGGCGTTGTTGCCGGAGGAGATCAACCGGCTGCTCGCCCCGCTCGACGATCGTGAGCGGGAGATCCTCAAGCTCCGCTTCGGGCTCGATCGCGGCGAGCCGCGCACCCTGGAAGAGGTCGGGGAGCACTTCAACCTCACCCGGGAGCGGATCCGTCAGATCGAGGCTCGAGCGATGAGCAAGCTCCGTCACCCCTCGAGCGACACCGGCGCTCGCGACCTGTTGGCGGTCTGACGATGAAGCGTCTGTTGATCCTCGTGGTACTGGTCGGGCTCGGCGCGTTCGCCGCCAAGAAGCTGTCGTCCTCCTCCTGACCCATCGACTACTCGTCACCGAGGCGTGCTGGGACGCGGTCTCCGACCGCGTCCTTCGCCGCGCCCCCGGCGTCTCGCCGCTGATCCTCCCGCTCGACGCCCAGCTCACCGCCGAGGAGTTGGCCGAGATCGAGATCGCCTGCCTCTCGAACGACGCCTACCCGACCAGGGTCCGCCAGATGTTCGGGGCGATCCAGCGGGCGGAGCAGCTGCGATGGCTGCACACGTGCTCCGCCGGGGTCGACAGCCCGGCGTTCCAGGCGTTGCTCCGGCGCGGTGTGCGGTTGACCAACTCGACGGGCACCGCCGCGGCGTCGATCGCCCACACGGTGGCGATGTACCTGCTGGCGCTGTCTCGCGACCTGCCGAGATGGACCAGACACCAGCAGCAGCGCACCTGGGACAACCGACCGTTCGCCGAGTTGATCGGACAGCGACTGCTCGTGCTCGGTTGGGGTCCGATCGGCCAGCACACCGCCCGACTGGCGACCGCGCTGGGGATGGAGGTCGAGATCGCTCGCCGGCGGGCATCCGGTGACGAACCGCACCCGGTCCATCGCCTGTCGGCCCTCGGCGATGCGCTCGGACGTGCCGACTGGGTCGTGCTCGCCCTGCCGCTCACGTCCGACACCCGCCATCTGATCGGCCCGGCCGAGTTCGCCGCCCTCCGTCCGGGGGCGCGGCTGATCAACGTCGGGCGCGGCGATCTCGTCGACGAGCCGGCGCTGATCGAGGCGCTCCGCAGTGGCCGATTGGCCGGCGCTGCGCTCGACGTGTTCGCGACCGAGCCACTCCCGCCGGACAGCCCGCTGTGGGCGATGGAACAAGTGATCATCACCCCTCATGGCGCCGGCCAGACCGACCACACCGAGCAGGCCGCACAGGAGTTGTTCGTCGAGAACCTCGCCCGCTATGTCGCCGGCACGCCGCTGCTCCACGAGGTGGCCAGCGCGGCGGACTGATCTCGGCGACGAGGTTGGCCGCAGCCGGTCGCGCCGGTACGTTGCGCGTCGACTTCCCCCTGTCCGATCGGGCGCCCGCACGGGTGCTGTGTCGAAGGGGGTCACCGATGGCAGTGCTCTGCTGGTCGGTCAAAGGTGGGTGCGGAACCACCGTCGTCGCTGCTGCGATCGCGATCGTCCTCGCCCGCTCCACCGCCGCTGATGCGCCGGTGTGGGCGGTCGACCTCGCCGGCGATCTGCCGACCGCGCTCGGTCTGCCCGAGCCGGACGGCCCCGGTGTCCGCCAGTGGCTTGCGGCAGACCCGCCTCCGGCGGCGGCGGCCTGGCGGCATCTGCTGACCCGGGTCGATGACCGACTCGCCGTGCTCCACGCCGGCCCGCCGACCGACCAGCCAGCCGACCCGGGCGGGTGGGCACGGATGGCGAGCACACTCGCCGGTCACGACGGCGGGGTGGTCGTCGACGCCGGCAACGGCGTCCCCCCGGTTCCGCTGTTGGAGGTGGCGACGACGTCGCTGCTCGTCGTCCGCCCGTGCTACCTCGCCCTGCGCCGCGCCGTGCCACATGCCGCGGCGGCGACCGGCGTCGC
This sequence comes from uncultured Actinomycetes bacterium, assembly GCA_963754705.1. Classification (GTDB taxonomy): domain Bacteria; phylum Actinomycetota; class Acidimicrobiia; order Acidimicrobiales; family Ilumatobacteraceae; genus JAWKHV01. Next base: position 126,437 of record CAVWGZ010000007.1, read on the forward strand.
CCTGGTCCGAGAGCACGGACGGGCGCTGACCACCCGAGACGTGCACGCTGCGCTCGGCGTGCCGGTCGTCGTCGAGATCCCGTTCGACCCCGCGGTGACCCGGGCGGTCGATGCCGGGCTGCTCGCCGCCCGGCTCCCCCACTCGCTCGACCGTGGCCTGCGCCACGTCGCCTGAGCAGCCGATGGAGACCGTCGTGATCGCTGCCGCGGCGCGCGCCGAGCTGCGCGACCGACCCGAGGCCCGGGCGGAGGAGGTCGTCGTCCGGCACGTCGCTCGCCACCATCCGCTGCTCGACGACCGCCGGCGAGCGGTGCTGTGCGAGGACGTGCTCGCCGAGCTCACCGGGCTCGGTCCGCTCCAGCGATGGCTGGCGACGCCGGGGGTGACGGAGGTGATCGTCAACGCCGGTACCGAGATCTGGGTCGACCGGAACGGCCGCCCGGAGCGGGTCGGTTCCCTTGCCGCCGGGCAGATCGAGGGGTTGATCGAGCGGATCATCGCCCCGCTCGGGCTGCGGCTCGACCGGACCAGCCCGATCGTCGACGCCCGCCTGCCCGACGGTGCGCGGCTGTGCGCGGTGATCCCGCCGATCTCCCCCGACGGCACGTGCTGCAGCATCCGCCGCTTCCGACCGCAGCCGTTCGAACTCTTCGACTTCGCCGAGCCGGCGATCGGCGAGCTGCTCGTCGAGCTCGTCGCAGTGCGCGCCAATCTGGTGATCAGCGGTCCGACCTCGTCCGGCAAGACCAGCCTGCTCAACGCCCTGGCCTCGACGGTCGACCGAGGCGAACGACTGGTGACGATCGAGGACACCGCCGAGCTGCACCTCGCTCACCCGCACGTGGTCAGGCTGGAAGCCCGCCGGGATCGGCACGAGGCGGTGACCCCGATCACGATCGGCGACCTCGTCCGCACCGCGCTGCGGTTGCGCCCCGATCGGCTGGTCGTCGGCGAAGTTCGCGGCGGCGAAGCATTCGACATGGTCCAGGCGCTGAACACCGGGCACGACGGCTCGATGACCACCTGCCACGCCAACAGCCCGCTCGACGCGCTCCGCCGGATCGAGTCGATGGTCCTCGTCGGGTCGCCGAGCTGGCCGATGGCGGCGGTGCGCGAGCAGGTCCACAGCGCGATCGACGCCGTCGTCCAGCTCGGCCGGACCGGCGACGGCCGGCGGCGGGTGGTCGCGATCGGTGAGGTCGTCCCACCCGAGGCGCTCGGCACCGCCGGCACGGGCCGAGTGCGGCCGTTGGTGGGGCAGGATCGGACGATCGCGGCGGTCGAGCGAGGCCGTCGATGATCGCCACCTTGTGCGCAGCCGCCGGGGTCCTGATCGCCGCCCTCCCCTGGCTGCTCGGCATCCGCCGTCCCGCCCGGCGACCACGCCCCGCCGAGGCGACGGCACAGCCGTCGCCGGTTCCGGTGGGCGATCGGGTGGCGCAGGCGTGGCGATCGCACCGTCGCCCGAACACACCGGGCACCGAACCCGTGCGGCGGATACGCCGGTCGACGCAGGCAGCGACCGTCGGCTGGGCCGAGGTGCTCGATGCGCTGGCCCGGTCGACCTCGACCGGGTCCAGCCTGAGTGCGGCGATCGACGCGGCCGGCTCCGCGCCGGGGGCGCCGACGACGCTCGCCCGGATCGGTCGAGAACTGCGCACTGGACGAGCGCTGCGGGCGGCGATCGACGCAGCGACACCGGTCGGGTCGGACGAGACGCTCGCGCTCGCCGTCCTCGGTGCGCTCGCCGGGTCGGGAGGACCGCCGGGGGCAGCGCTCGACCGGGCGGCCGCAGTGCTCCGCGAACGGCGGACGATCGACGCCGAACGCGACGTCGCCGCGGCACAGGCGACGATCTCGGCGCGCGTGCTGGTGGTCCTCCCGCTGCTGATCATGGTCTGGTCGATCGCCGCCGACGAGCGCGCCGCCGAACTGCTGTTGACCACGCCGTTCGGGCTCGGCTGTCTCGGCGGCGGCACGGTGCTCGACCTCGCCGGCTGGCGATGGATGCGCCGGATCGTGCGGTCCCGGTGACCGGCTGCGTCGTCCCGTGCGGCACGCTGCCGGGCGGTCGCAGATGATCCCGACCGTCGCCGTGGCGGCGGCGATCGTCCTCGGATGGTGGTGGCGTCAACGACGCGGACAGGCAGCCGAGCTCGACCGGGCGCGGGCGGCGGTGCCCGACCTCGTCGAGCTGCTCGTGCTGCTCGTCCGCGCCGGGCTCACCCCGCCGTTGGCGTTCGGCGAGCTGGCCCGGGCCGCCCCGATCGAACTCCGACCGCTCGTCGTCCAGGTGGTCGAGCGGATGTCCGGCGGGGAGCGGTTCGCCGACTCCCTCGACAGCCTCCGGGCACCGGGGATCCCCACCCTCGAGCAGCTCGTCGGGCTGCTCGCCCACGCCGAGCGGCACGGCGAACCGATCGGCCCGGTGCTCGAGCGACTCGCAACCGAGGGACGTGCCGAGCGCCGACGGCTGGCGGACGCAGCGGCTCGCCGGTTGCCCGTGCGGCTGTGCTTCCCACTGGTCTGCTGCACCCTGCCCGCCTTCGTCGTGCTGGCGATCGTCCCGATGCTCGCCGGCGCCCTCTCGTCGTTCCAGCGGCTGCGGCCGTGAACGACCGCCGACCTCCCGTCCCAGTGAAGGAGTTCCCGATGATCCACCTTTCTCGCAATCACCTCGCCCGGCTGCACGCCTGGCTGCTCGCTCGTGGCGATGCCGGGCAGGCGACGGCGGAATACGCCATCGTCCTGCTCGGTGCCGCGCTCGTCGCCCTCATGCTCGTCGCCTGGGCCACCGGCGGGGGCGGCGCAGGCAAGATCGGGACGCTGCTCGACAAGGTCGTCGACTCGATCACCGACCGGGTGTGAGCGATCGCTGCCCGGACCGGGACCACGACTGCGGTCAGGCGACGGTCGAGCTCGCCCTCGCCCTGCCGGTGCTCGCCCTGTTCCTCCTCGCCGGGGCGCAACTGACGGTGATCGTCCGCGACCAGCTGGCGGTGATCCATGCAGCGCGTGAAGCGGCCCGGGCAGCGGCGGTCTCGACCGCATCCGCCGACGGTGTCGGCGCCGGCCGGGCGGCGATCGCGCTCGATGTCGAGGTCGACGTCTCCAGCTCCGGCGGCTCGGTGACTGCCACGGTCACCCGCGTCGTCCCCACCGATGTCCCGCTCGTCGGGCTGCTCATCCCCGACGTCACCGTCACCGGGACGGCGACGATGCGGCTCGAACCGTGACCCCACCCCGCTGCCGGCCCTGCCCTACCCGCACCCACCTACGCCTCGCCTCGCCTCGCCTCGCCTATGCACGGCCCCAGCAACCGAAACCCACCGCCCGCCGTGCATCGACCTGCTCGAGCCGCCGATGCACGGCCACAGCGACCGAAACCCACCACCCCGCCGTGCATCGACCGGCTCGAGCCGCCGATGCACGGCCACAGCGACCGAAACCCACCACCCCGCCGTGCATCGACCGGCTCGGCTCGGCTCGGCTGGGGGTGGTCGGTGGCGGCTACTCGACGCCGTCGGGGAGGGGGCCGATGTCGATCCCGAGTGCCGGCGCGATCAGCGCAGTGCCGGAACAAGCACCGGGATGGGCAGCGCGCCAGGCATCGAGCTCGCCCGCCGGGCTCAGGTTGGCACCCGCTCGCCAGGCGTCGAGGTAGCGCCACGGCCAGAGGGTGCCGGCGAGCAGGTTCCAGATCCGAGTCGGACAGATCGGTGAGATCCCGATGTGGAGGTGGCACCCGGTCGACCGACCGGACGAGCCGACCGTGCCGAGCGGATCGCCGGCGAGGACCTGCTGGCCGACGTCGAGCGTGGCGGTGATCGTCGCGAAGTGGGCGAACAGGTAGCGCACCCCGTCGTCGCCGTCGACGACCACCGTCCTCCCCCGCGGCGCGCCGGGACGTCGCTGATCGGGTCCCAGCGGTCGACCCGCTCGACCTCCCAGATCGTTCCGTCGACGGCCGAGATCACACGCGAGCCGCAGGCGACGGCGATGTCGGTCGCCGGATAGTCGTGATGTGACTGGCCATAGGCGTAGGTCCCGGTCGTCAGTGGGAACACGTGCAGGGCCGGTGTCCGCCTGCCCCGCGCCGCTCCGGTGTGGACCAGCGCGTCGGCGATCTCGACCCGCGGAGCAAGGCTGCTCGACGGCGGTGGGACGGACGTCGAGGTGGCGACCGGGGCGGTCGTCGAGGTGTCGAGCGGGATGGTCGACGTCGAGGTGTCGACGACGGTGGTCGTTGTCGAGGTGGCGACCGGGACGGTCGACGTCGAACTGTCGACGACGGTGGTCGTCGACTCGCCCGATGCCGCTGCGGCTGGGCGCGAGCCTCCGCTGTCGGCGACGGCGACCGCCCAGCTCCCGATCGCGACGCAGAGGACAACGACCGACAACGCCCGACGCACGGGCGGCGAGGCTAGTGCTACGTACGCCGCAGGCAGCGGCAGCCACGCTCGAGCGTTTAGCGTGGCCGCCGATGGCGGCGCTGCGGGTCAACCTCGAGGCGATCGGCGAGCTCCCGGTGCTCACCCTCGACGGTGACGCCGACATGGGGTCGCTCCCCCGCCTCAGCGACGCATTGACCGCTGCCGTCGACGCCCATCGCGGCGAGCGGCTGGCGGTCGACCTCGACGCCCTCGGCGTGCTCGACGACCTCGCCTTCGGCTCGCTGCTCGGGGCCGCCGGGCGGGCGCGGATCCACGGTGGCGACCTCGTCCTGATCGCCAGCGGCGATCGACTCCTCCGCCGCCTGGCGCTCACCGGCGTCGACCGCGCCCTCGACGTCCATCGCAGCGCAGCCGACGCCGCCCGGCCACGGCGCGGACCGGCGGACGGACAGCGCTGACGGACAGCGGCCGACAGGAGGGGTCCGAGCGGTCAGCTCATCCGGAACGCAGGGTCGTGGCGGCGGAGCTCGCGACGGGCGATCGTCATCTTGTGCACCTCGTCGGGCCCGTCGGCGAGCCGCAGCGTGCGCGGCGTGGGCGTACATCGAGGCCAGCGGGAAGTCGTCGCTGACGACCGCCGGCGCCGTGGACCTGGATCGCCCGGTCGATGATCGTCAGCGCCACGTTCGGGGCGGCGACCTTGATCGCCGCGATCTCCACCGCAGCGGCCTTGTTGCCGACCGTGTCCATCATCCACGCCGTCTTCAACGTCAGCAGGCGGACCATCTCCAGCTCGATCCGTGCCTCGGCGATCCAGTCCATGATGTTCGCGCGCTCGGCGACCCGCTTGCCGAACGTCGTCCGGCTCAGCGCACGCTTGCACAGCAACTCGAGCGCCCGCTCGGCCGTCCCGATCGTGCGCATGCAGTGATGGATGCGGCCCGGGCCGAGGCGGGCCTGGCTGATGGCGAAGCCGTCGCCCTCGTTGGCGATCAGGTTCGACGCCGGCACCCGGCACGTTCTCGAAGCGCCAACTCGACGTGGCCTTCCTGGTCCATGTAGCCGAACACGGGCAGCGGCCGGACGACGGTCAGGCCGGGGGTGTCCATCGGCACCAGGATCTGGCTCTGCTGGCGATGCGGCGATGCCGACGGATCGGTCTTGCCCATCACGATGAAGATCCGACAGTGCGGGTGCATGGCGCCGGAGATCCACCACTTGCGACCGTTGAGCACGTACTCGTCGCCGTCGCGCTCGATGCTGAGCGAGATGTTGGTCGCGTCGGACGAGGCCACGTCGGGCTCGGTCATCGCGAACGCCGAGCGGATCTCGCCGTCGAGCAGCGGCCGGAGCCACAGGTCCTGCTGCTCGGGGGTGCCGAACATCGTCAGCACCTCCATGTTGCCCGTGTCGGGCGCCGAGCAGTTGCACGCTTCGGAGGCGATCCGCGACTGCGACCGAGGATCTCGGCCAGCGGGGCGTACTCGAGGTTGGTCAGCCCCGGCCCCCACTCCTCGTGCGGCTGGAACAGGTTCCACAGACCGCGCTCGCTGAGCCTCGGCCTTCAGCTCCTCCATGATCGCCGGCTGGTGGTGCGGGTTGCCGCTGGCGACGATCTGCTCCTCGTAGACGCGACTCGTTCGGATAGATCCGCTCGTCCATGAACGCGAGCAGGCGCTCGCGATACTCCTCGCAGCGGTCGGTGAAGGCGAAGTCCATGGACCGCACCGTAGGCGTGGGCGGCTCCACCGGCCTAGGGAGTGAAGGCTCTTCAGTTGGCTGACCGGTGGCACGGTCCCGGGGTACACATCAGCGGGCTTACGGTGGGCAAAGCGACCCGGCCCCCGGGCCGGGCGCTGAGCGGTTGCTCTCGTTCGACTGTCACCAAGCAGGTTGAGATGTGCCTTGCAGTTCCCGGACAGGTGCTCACGATCCGAGAGGATCGCGGGACGCGAATGGCAACCGTCGACTTCGATGGGGTGCGTAGGGAGGTCTGCCTCGCCTACCTCCCCGACGTCGCCGTCGGCGACTATGCGATCGTCCATGTCGGGTTCGCCATCTCGCGCGTCGACGAGACCGCTGCGCTGGAGACACTGGCGATGTTCCGCCACCTCGGGATCGACGTCGACGATCAGCTCGGAGCGTCGTGACCGAGCGCGCCGGGCGCCGCGGTGGGCTCAGCCCGATCTGAGCCTCGTCGGGCGCTGTGCGAGCGCGGCGACGGCCGTTCTCGACCCCCTCGTAGCGACGCTCAGCGCCGGCTCGGTTGCACCTCGTGCTGCCCGTCCTGGCAAGGTCAAGATTGCTTCGAATCGAACACTTGTTCGATCCCCGATGCTACTGTGTGCTCCATGTCCTTGGTCGCCGTCCTCCAGCGCTTGGAAGCGCTCGACACCGCTGCGCTGGAGCGCGGCGGGGTGACGTTGGATGCTCGCGAGCTGCGTCGGTTCGTCGAGGGCATCGAAGTGACGTTGGCGGCCCGATTCACCGAGCTGGATCAACCCGCCGCCGACGCGTTGCGCGAGGTGGGGCACGCCTCGCACCATGCGTCAGCGGTCGATCGTGCTGCGCAGACCGTCGCTGCGGTGCCCGAGCTCGCAGCGGCGTTGACAGCTCGGCGGCTCGGTGTCGATCATCTCAACGCCTACCGGCGGGTCGAGCGGACGTTGTCGACGGAGCAGCAGGCCCGGTTGCGTGAACGGGTGCCGGAGTTGCTCGAGGCGTCGTGGTCGACGCCGGAGCAGTTCGCTCGCAGGGTCCACGCCGCAGCCCGGGCGTTGCGGACCGACGACGGCGAACATGCGGCGGCGCAGCAACGCAACGACCGTTGTGCGCGGTGGGGGTATCGGCGCAACGGGAAGGGGTTCGTCCACGGCGACTTCGACCCGGAGACCGCGTCGCGACTGTTCTCGATGCTCGACGCCGACACCGACAAGGTCGTCACCGCCGACCCGACGTTGACCCGCGACCAGGCCGCCGCTGATGCGTTCGCCAACTTGGTGCTCAACGGCGGGCGGACGATGCACCACGGGCGCACCGAGGTCGTGGCGTTCATCGATCTGGAGTCGCTGCTCCACGGAGCGCATGCCGGTGGGGTGTCGTACCTGTCCAACGGTGCACACATCCCGGTCGCAAGCGTCCGTCGGTTGTGCTGCGAGGCAGCGATCATCCCGATGGTCCTCGGAGGGGACGGGATGCCGCTCGACGTCGGCCGCGAGGCCCGACTGGCCAACCGGGCCCAGCGGCGGGCGTTGCGCAAGCTCTACCGAAGCTGTGCTCATCCGGGCTGCGAGGTCCGCTTCGACGACTGTCGTGTCCACCACGTCGACTGGTGGGAACACCTCGGACCGACAGATCTACGGAACTTGCTGCCGCTCTGTGGTCGCCACCACCACCTCGTCCACGAAGGCGGCTGGCGGTTGACGATCGATGCCCACCGGACGATCACGCTGCGACGCCCGGACGGAACCCTCCACCGCACGGTGTTCTGGAGGCCTCCTGCCGGCGAACACCCCGAGTTCAGGAAACGAACAGCTGCCGAGCCCGATCGACAACAACGGTCTCGACAACCGGTCGCAGCCTGACGACCATCCCGGGCCCACGCTGCGGGCCCGGGCGCTGGCACTCGCGCCCTTTGACAACTGAACAGCCGGCCCGGGCCCGACAGCTCCGGGCGGCCGCCCCCGGTATCAGCCGGACGGGCGTCTGCGGGCGCCGCGACGGTCGGAGGCCTTGATCACGTCGAGCTGTTCTTGCTCGAGCTGGGCCTCCTCGGCGACGAGGCGTTTGAGCGAGACCAGCCGGATCGGGTCGAGGGTGCCCGCGGCGATCGCCGCCTGCACCGCGCACCCCGGCTCCTGGTCGTGCTTGCAGTCCCGGAACCGGCAGCTGTCCATCAGCTCGAACACGTCGGCGAACGCCCGCTCGATCCCGTCCCCGCTGACGCCACAGGCTGACCGCGCGAACCCCGGGGTGTCGATCAGCCAACCGCCGCCGGGCAACCGGACCAGTTCGGCGGCGACGGTGGTGTGCCGGCCCCGCTGGTCGCCGTCGCGGACCGTCGGCGGTCGCGTTGCACGTCGTGGCCGACCAAGGCGTTGACGAGCGTCGACTTGCCGACACCGCTCGCAGCCGAGGAGCACGATCGTCTCATGCGATGCCGGGCGAACCGCCTCGAGCCCGATCGCTCCGAGGCTCGCCACGGCGAGGACCGGCACCCCGAGGGCGATCGCCGACGACCGCCGTCGAGCACCTCGGTCGGATCGTCGAGCGAGGTCGAGCTTGGTCAGCACCACCGACGGGCTCGCCGCCGCTGTCGAACGCCAGCACGAGTTCGCGCTCGAGCCGCCTGGGGTTCGGCGGGGAGGTCGAGCGCGTGGAGGACGAAGACCACGTCGATGTTGGCGGCGAGCGTGTGCGCCTCACGCCCGGGCGCCCTCGAACGAGGCCCGGCGGATGAACGCACTCCGCCGTGCGAGGACGTGCTCGACCCGCTCGCCGTCGTCGGACGGGCACGACCCAGTCACCGACGGCGACCTCGGCGCCGATGTTGCGCATCCGCATCGGCCGGTCCGTCGACCCCGCCATCGACGGAGCCCGTGCTCCACCCCCGGTCGAGACGAGCGATCCGCACCGGTGTCCCGACGATCCGAGCCCGTGCCCTAGGAGTCGGTCGAAATGCTTCGCCCACCCGAGTCTCGACAGACTCATCGTCCGATCCGTACCGCCATGAGCCGGACCGGCCGACGGGCGGCAACGGCGGGGCGTTCGGCCTGATGTGGGTCCGCGAACAATCCCGCACATTGCGCTTGACACAGCGCAGCACTTCGTGGCCTAGCGAAAGGCACCAATGCCCAAACCCCTCGTCGTCGTCGAGTCACCCGCGAAGGCCAAGACGCATCGCCGAAGTTCCTCGGCAACGACTACGACGTGCGCGCCTCGGTGGGCCATGTCGCCGACCTCCCGTCGAAGGGTCTGAACATCGACGTCGACAACGGGTTCAAGCCGACCTACGAGCTGACCGAGCGCGGCAAGACGGTCGTCAAGGACCTCCGGGCGGCGCTGAAGGACGCCTCGCGAGCTCTATCTCGCGACCGACGAAGACCGCGAGGGCGAAGCCATCTCGTGGCACCTGCTCGAGTACCTGAAGCCGAAGGTGCCGGTGAAGCGGATGGTGTTCCACGAGATCACCAAGTCGGCGATCGACCACGCCGTCGAACAACCCACGCGGCATCGACTACGGCCTCGTCGACGCCGCCGAGACCCGCCGCATCCTCGACCGACTGTACGGCTACGAGGTGTCGCCGGTGCTGTGGCGCCGCGTCAACCGCGGCCTGTCGGCCGGCCGGGTGCAGAGCCCGTCGATCCGCCTGATCGTCGCAGCGCGAGCGCGAACGCATCGCGTTCGTCACCGCCGACTACTGGGACATCGACGCTGCTCACGGCGACCGCCCCGTCGTTCGCCGCCAAGCTGGTCGCCGTCGACGGCACCAAGGTCGCCACCGGCAAGGACTTCGACGACCGACGGCGTCGCCGAGCGCCAAGGTCGTCGTCGTCGACGAGGCACGCGCCCGCGGCCTGGCCGACGGTCTGCGCCGACGCCGACGTTCACGCGTCCGCTCGGTCGAGGAGAAGCCGTACCGCTCGTCGCCGAAGGCGCCGTTCATGACCTCCACGCTGCAGCAGGAGGGCGGACGCAAGCTGCGGCTGTCGTCGTCGCAGGTGATGCGCGTCGCCCAGGGCCTGTACGAGCGTGGCTACATCACCTACATGCGTACCGACAACGTCGTGCTGTCCGACGAGGCGATGCAGGCCACCCGCGCCGCGGTCACGAGCGAGTACGGCCAGAAGTTCCTCTCGCCGGCACCCGAAGCAGTACACGTCGAAGGTCAAGAACGCCCAGGAGGCGCACGAGGCGATCCGCCCGACCACGCCGTTCCGCACGCCGCCGACAGGTCGAGCGGCGAGCTGAACAGCCAGGAGCTGGCGCTGTACCGGCTGATCTGGCAGCGCACGCTGGCGTCGCAGATGGCCGACGCCACCGGCGTCACCGTCAGCGTCCGCCTCGGTGCGACGCCGTCGACCGTCCGACCGGCGAACCGCCGACTGCGAGTTCGCCGCCTCGGGCACGACGATCACGTTCCCCGGCTATCGCGCCGTCTACGTCGACGTGCGAGCGACGACGGCGACGGCGACCGACGAGCAGGAGGCGCTGCTGCCGGCGCTCGACCGAGGGCGACATCGTGCCGATCGAGTCGACTCACGCCGAACGGCCACACCACCGTCGCCGCCGGCCCGCTACACCGAGGCCTCGCTGGTCAAGCGGCTCGAAGAACTCGGCATCGGTCGCCCGTCGACCTGGGCGTCGATCATCCAGACGATCCAGGACCGCGGCTACGTGTGGAAGAAGGGCCAGGCGCTCGTGCCCGACGTGGACCGCGTTCGCCGTGGTCGGTCTGCTCGAGCAGCACTTCGACGAGCTCGTCGACTACGACTTCACCGCCTCGATCGACGACGACCTCGACGCGATCGCCCACGGCGACCGCGGAAGGACCAGTGGCTGCAAGCGCTTCTACTTCGGCGAGGCGACGCGACAGCCCCGATCGCGCCGACGGCGGCGAGGATGCGTCGGGCTGAAGCGGCTCGTCGAGGAGAACCTCGACGAGATCGACGCCGCCGAGATCAACACGTTCCCGCTCGGCCTCGACGACGACGGCGAGCTGATCGTCGTCAAGCCGGGCAAGTACGGGCCGTACGTCAAGCGCGGCGACGACACCGCCAGCGTCCCCGACGACCTGACCCCCGACGAGCTGACGGTCGCCAAGGCGCTCGAGCTGCTGCGCGGCGCCGAAGAGCGACGAGCCGATCGGCGAACTCGACGGCTATCCGGTGTTCGCCAAGAACGGCCGGTACGGGCCGTACGTGCAGTGGGGCGACCCCGACGACCCGCCGCCCGGGTTCGAGAAGCCGAAGATGTCGAGCCTGTTCAAGACGATGGTGCTCGAGCGGATCACGATGGACGACGCCGAGGAGCTGCTCCAGCTGCCCGCGCACCCTCGGTGTCGATCCCGCCGACGGCGTCGACGATCCTGGCCAACAACGGCCGCTACGGACCGTACGTGCAGAAGGAGAAGGACTACCGCAACGATCGACTCCGAGGAGCAGCTGCTGCACGATCACCCTCGACGACGCGTTGAAGATCTTCAGCCAGCCCAAGGTGTACAAGCGCGGCGGCGGCAACATGGCCGCCAAGGGACCGCTGCGCGAGTTCGGCACCGACCCGGTCAGCGAGCAAGCCGGTCGTCGCCAAGGACGGCCGGTTCGGCGTGTACGTCACCGACGGCGAGACCAACGCGTCGCTCGGCAAGGGCGACCGGATCGAGGAGATGGGCCCCGAGCGGGCCTTCGAGCTGCTCGCCATCCGGCGCGAACACGATCGCCGCCAAGGGCGGCGCGCCAAGAAGAAGGCCGCAGCGACGAAGAAGGCCGCCGCCGAAGAAGCCGGCCGGCAAGAAGACCGCCGGCGAAGAAGGCCGCAGCCAAGAAGGCTCCGGCGAAGAAGTCGGCCTGAGCCCGGCCAGCGGACCGGAGCCGATCAGGGGAGCGGATCGACGATCCGGTCGAGCAACCACGGGACGACGACCGCGGCGCCGTCGTCGGAGTAGTGGATCCCGTCGTAGCGCAGGGCGGTGCCGTCGACCACCGCCTCGCAGTCGACCGGACCATCGGGGCAGATGAAGCTGTCGAGGCGGAGCAGGCGGACACTGTCGAAGTGCTCGGTGGCGAGCGCGGCGTACACCTGGCGGTAGCACTCGGCGCCGGCTGCCTGCTCCTGCGGGGTGAGCCAGTCGACGTGCGGCGGGTCAGCCGGCGGGACGAGGAACACCGTCGTCCCCGCCCGCTCGCCGAGCTCGACGAGCCGCCCGAGCTGGGCACGCAGGATCTCCGCGCCGGCGTCGCTGCAGACGTCGACGGTGAGACCGTGCTCGGGCACGCTCGGGCCGGCGAGCCCGTAGAAGACGACCATCGCCTGCGGTCGGAAGCCGGCGAGATCGTCGGCCAACGAGGTCTGGATGTAGGCGCAGATGTCGCGGGTGTCGTTGCGGTAGTGATCAGCCCACTCGGTGCTCGGGGTGCACCCTGGCGATGCGCGCACGGCGACCGTGACCCCCTGCTGGGCGGCGGTGTTGGTCAGCGCCTGGCCGAGTTGGAACGGGACCGAATCGCCGATCACGAGCAGCCGTGCGTCTCCGGCGGCGAGGCGCAACGCGGTGGCCGGACTGGCCTCGACCGGATCGGCGGGCTCGTCCGTCGTCGGCGGTGCCACCGTCGTCGTCGCCAGCGTGGTCGTCGTCGCCACCGCGGTGCTCGGTGCCGCGGTGCTGCCCGGTTCGCTGACCGCCGGGGCCGCACCCTCGGCCGAGGCGGCGGCTGCGGGCGGGAGCGGGGCGAGCAGTTCCGCACGGGTCGCCTCGTCGAGCTCGCGGCCCTGCTCGGGGGCGACCGAGCCGCAGGCGGCGAGGACGATCGCGGCGCTGACCGCCAACGCCGGCAGCCGCAGACCGGACGGGACCCCCGACGAGCGGATCGGGTGTTCGAGCAGCTCGTAGCTCGCCGCGGCGAGGACGATCGAGATCATCCCGACCAGCACGAATCGTTGGATCGCGAGCATCTCGACGTGGCGGAGGGCGATCGCGATCGGCCAGTGGAACAGGTACACGCCGTAGCTCCAGCGACCGAGCGCCTGCAGCGGCGGAGCGACGAGGAAGGCGGTCACCCGCGAGTCGAGCGGGAGGCGGGCGGCTCCGAGCACGGTCAGCGCTCCGAGCAGGCTGATCGCCAGCAGCACGCCCTGATACGTGCCGCGCCATTGGCCGTCGAGCACGACGCAGGTGGTCAGCAGCCAGGCGATCCCGACCGGGACGGTGTAGGTCGCCCAGCGCGCCGGGGTGCCGCGTCGGTCGAACAGCAGCATCGCCAGCGCGCCGAGGAAGAACGCCGGGGCGCGGGTGTCGGTGCCGACGTAGAGCCGTTCGATCGGAGCGCCGCCGAACCCGAGCCAGAGCTGGGTGGCAGCGGTGGCGAGCAAGCCGAACCCGGCGAGGGGGGCGATCAGCGAGCGACGCCGCCGGCCGACGAACCACAGCACCAGCGGCCAGACGACGTAGAACTGCTCCTCGATCGCCAGGCTCCACACGTGCTCGAGTGGTCCGGGGGTCTTGAACAGGTCCCAGTACGAGTCGTCACCGGCGATCCGCAGCCAGTTCGAGCTGTAGGTGACGGTGCCGACGACGTCGTTCAACTGCGGCGCCTGCCATCCCTCGAGCCCGATCGCCCCCAGCAGGGCGACGAAACCGACGAGCAGCAGCACCCCGGGAGCGAGCCGGCGCATCCGCCGCGACCAGAAACGGCGGAGCGAGATCGTGCCGTTGGCCTCCAGCTCGACCATCAGCAGTCCGGTGATCAAGTACCCGGAGAGACCGAAGAACAGGTCGACCCCGATCCAGCCGGAGCGCAGCAGCGCCGGTGTGATAGGCGAGCACGGCGAGCACGGCGAGGGCGCGCAACCCGTCGAGTCCCGGCCGGTGACCGAGCGACGGCGCGCCCGATCCAGGTCCCGTCGCCCGCCGCTCGCGACCGTCGGGTCGCGGGAGGTCGGAGAACCGCCGTTCCGCCGTCCGCATTTCAACTGACATTACTCTCAGTGGTGCTTCTGCCACACCTCAACTCGGGTGATCGGGCCGAACGGCCCGGAACCCTCCACCCGGTAGGTTCGGTCCTTCGTGGCGCAGGTACCGGGTCGATACATCGCCTTCGAGGGGCCGGAAGGATGCGGGAAGTCGACCCATGCGGAGCGGCTGGGCGCCGAGCTCGACGCCGTCGTCACCCGCGAGCACGGCGGCACCCGGATCGGGCAGCTGATCCGGGGGATCCTCGCCGACCCGGGGAACACCGACCTGACCGACCGGGCCGAGGCGCTGCTGATCGCCGCCGACCGCGCCCAACACCTCGAGCAGCTCGTCGAACCGTCGCTCGCCGCCGGCCGCCACGTGGTCAGCGATCGGTCGGTGTTCTCCAGCCTCGCCTACCAGGGCTACGGACGGGGATTGCCGCTCGACACCATTCGGTCGATCAACGAGTGGGCGATCGCCGGGCGCTGGCCGGAGCTGGTGATCCTGCTCGACGTCAGCGCCGGAACAGCTCGGGCGGCGGATGCGCTCGGCGCGACCTCGATCGGTTCGAGCAGGCCGATGAGCCGACTTCCTCGTCAGGGTCACCGACGGGTTCCGCCACCTCGCGGCTGCCGATCCCACCCGATGGGTGGTGATCGACGCCGAGGGCCAGCGAGAGGACACCGCGGCGACGATCCGCGCCGCCGTCGCGCGATCGGCTCGGGCTGTGAACGACCCGGTCGCCACCGAGACCGACGATCCCGGTCCGCTGTGGGACGGCGTCGTCGGCCAGCCGGAGGCGGTCGCCCTGCTCGCTGCCGGGGCCGTCTCCCCGACCCACGCCTACCTCTTCGCCGGACCGGCGGGCACCGGCAAACGGGCGACGGCACGGGCGTTCGCCGCCGCGCTGCTCGCCGGGCCGAGGGCGTCGACCGAGGACCGCGACGCCCGCCTCGCCCTCGCCGGTGAGCACCCCGACGTGCGCGAGGTCGACCCGGACCGGGCCCTCGATCTCCGTCGAGCAAGCTGCCGAGATCGTCCGCGTCGCCGCCCTCGCCCCGGCCGAGTCGGCGCGCAAGGTGCTGATCCTCGACGAGTTCCACCTGATCCGCCCGGAGGCGGCGGCGCGGCTGTTGAAGACGATCGAGGAACCGCCGCCGATCACCGTCTTCATCGTCCTCGCCGAGCAGGTCACCCCGGAGCTGGTGACGATCGCCTCGCGTTGCGTGCGGGTCGACTTCCGGCCGCTGAGCCAGGCGACGATCGTCGCCGAGCTGCGCCGTGGCGGCGTCGAGGAGGAGGTGGCGATCGAGGCCGCCCGAGGAGCGAGCGGCAACCTCGACCGAGCCCGGTTGCTGGCGACCGATCCCGCAGCTGTCGCATCGCCGGGAGCGGTTCGCCGGAGTGCCGAAGGAGCTCGACGGCACCGGCGCAGCGGTGGTGCCGCTTGGTCGAGCAGTTGCTCGGGCTGATCGATGCCGCCGCCGAGCCGCTCAAGCAGCGTCAGCTGGCGGAGATCGCCGCATTGGAGCGAGCGGGTCGCGGCGAGCGGTGAACGCGGTGCAGCGGGCGCAAGGCGCTGGAGGAGCGGCACAAGCGCGAGCTCCGTCGGCACCGCACCGACGAGATGCGCTCCGGCCTCGGCGAGCTCGCCGCCGCCTACCGTGACGAGCTCATCGGGGGAACGGCGCACCATCCACCGGCGATGGTCGAGGCCGTCCACGCGATCCACCGGGCGTTGGAATCGCTGGAGCGGAACCCGAACGAGACTCTGCTGTTGACCAGCCTGTTGTTCACCCTCCCGTCGCTCTGATCCGTCCCACGGTCCGGACCGAGGCCGAGGCGGTTGTTACGGTCCGCAGCAACGGTCCGGTCGACGGATCGGTGGAGGAGGGTGTCGTGGGTGACGTCTTGATCACCGGGGGAACGGTCGTCGACGGCACCGGAGGTGCCGGGTATGCCGCCGACGTGCGCGTCCGCAGCGGGGTGATCGTCGAGATCGGCAGCGACCTGGCAGCGGACGGCGAGCAGCTGATCGACGCTGGCGGGTGCGTCGTCGCTCCCCGGGATCATCGACACCCACACCCACCTCGACGGGGCGATGTGGTGGAATCCGGAACTCGACCCGCTCCCGTCCTACGGCAACACCTCGATGGTCTTCGGCAACTGCGGCAACTCGATCGCGCCGCTCGCCGCCGGGCCGCAGCGAGACGAGATCGTCGATCTGCTCTGCTTCCTCGAGGACCTACCGTTGGAGGCGTTCCGCCGGCTGATCCCGTGGAACTGGGAGACCTGGCCCGAGTACACCGAAGCGCTCCGCTCGCAGCCGACGACGGTGCACGTCGCCGGCTACCTCGGCCACCTCGCGCTGCGCACCTACGTCCTCGGTCCGGCGGCCTGGGAACGGGCGGCGACCACCGAGGAGATCGAACGGATGTGCTCGGTGCTCGACGACGGCCTCGCCGCCGGCGCGCTCGGACTGAGCGTCAACCTGTTCGACCGCGACCGGACGCTGCGGTTGGTCCCCGGCTTCTTCGCCACCGACGACGAGTTCCGCAAGCTGTTCGCCGTCGTCGCCCGCCACCGACCGGCGACGGTGCAGCTGATCACCCGCTTCAACGACCCCGAGGCATCGCTCGCCGACGGTGAGCGCTTCGGCCGGTTGGTGCGCGAGGCACGGCGTGCGGGCGCAGTGGCCGGGGATGCCGTTCAATGTTCGCGACGATGACCAACGACCGCGGATGTGGGAGTTGCACCATCGGCTGCAGCAGGGGGGAAGCGACCTCTGGCCGGTTGTCGCCTTCAAACCGCTCGCACCCTTCTTCGGCTTCGAGCGCTCGATCGTGTTCCAACGTGTGCCCGCCTGGAACGAGGTGATCAACGGCCCCGCCGAGGCGAAGCTGACGACCCTCGCCGATCCGGCCTGGCGGGAGCGAGCGCGCACCGACTGGGACAACCGGACGCACTCGAGCCTGTCCCGCCTCGATCGCCCGCACGAGATGATGCTGACGATGTCGGAAACCGGCGTCGGCCCGCTCGGCTTGTCGCTCGCCGAGCTGGCCGAGCAGCGCGGCGTCCACATCTCCGACGCACTCGCCGACTGGGTGATCGCCAACGGCATCGGCTCGATGATGGTCGGCGTCCCGGAGCAGCTCAACGAGGACGACATCGTCCGCGCCCTGCGCGAGCCGCGAACGCTCGCCAACATCAACGACAGCGGGGCCCACCTGCAGTTGTTCGCCGCCGCCGGCGAGCACCTCTATCTCCTCACCCACTACGTGCGGGACCAGGGCCTGCTCTCGATCGAGGAAGCGGTCCACGCCCTGACCGGCCGGACGGCGGCGTTCTTCGGCTTCCACGATCGAGGGACGATCGCCGCCGGCAAGGCGGGGGACCTGTGCGTGTTCGCCCTCGACGAGCTCGTCCTCGGCGAGGAGGAGCGGGTCTGGGACGTCCCCTACGGCAGCTGGCGGTTCACCCGGGGTCCGGCCGGTTTCCGGGCGACGATCACCTCCGGGGTGCCGACCTGGCTCGATGGTGGCCCGACCGGCGCCCGACCCGGCGGTGTGCTCCGACCGCTGGCCTCGGCCTGACCCCGGCGACGTCCGCCCCTCGCCGGTCCGCCCCCGCCGGCTCGACCCCTCGCCGGCTTGCCGCTCGCCGGCTGCCGCTCGCCGGTCTGCGTACGGATCGCGGTGCCTGGGCGCCGCGATCCGTACGCAGAACGCCCGGCTCGGCTCAGCCCGCGCTGAGCGCGCAGGACCTGCCGCGGCCCCGCCGACGCGGCGGATCAGGCGGAGCGTGGCGAGGCCGACGAGGACGAGGCAGACGAGGTTGACGCCGAGCTGGGTGGCGGCCCCTCCGGCCTCGGAGAACCGGCCGAGGGCGAGGGCAACGCCGAGGTTGGCTGCTGCCGGGACGGTGGTCACCGAAATCAGCACGCCGACGAGGGCGCCCGACTTGCCCTGGGCGAGGGCGATCATCCCGGCCGCTCCGGCGAAGACGGCGACGAGCACGGTGAACAGGTCGGGATGGGAGATGAAGCCGGTGAACTGGGTCCGTCCGCCGTCGTAGGCGTTCGGGATCCGATCGGCGAGCCGCAGCGCCCAGGCGAGGAGGGTGGCGGCGAGCGTGCCGGCGAGGAGGCCGACGGCGAGTGTCCGCCCGGCGGCGGCGAGCGACGGCCATCTGCGACGGTCGAGGGCGAGGGTGGCGGCGGCGAGGGGGCCGAACTCGGGGCCGACGACCATCGCCCCGACGACCAGCACGAGCGAATCGGTGAGGACCGCGATCGCCCCGATCAAGACGGCGACGACCATCATCCCGAGAAAGGTCGGCGTGAGGTGCGCCTCGAGCCCGAGGCGAGCGTCGACCTCGTCCCAGACCACCGCTTCCCCGGGGTCACCGGGAGCGATCGCCTCGGCCCACTCGGCGTGGGCTGACAGCGAGGTGTCGATACGGACGACGGAGATCGAACCCAGCCGGTCGAGGTCGACCGATTTCAGTACGCCGAGCACCCGGTTGGCGGCCTCGGAGGGGATGTCGAACACGACCAGCTCACCGGCCGGGCGAACGCTTTCGACGCCGGCGACGACCAGGTTGCAGACGGTTGGATCGTCATCGAGGAGGGCGAGCACCGCGTGCCGGCGGGAGAAGGGAACGACGAGACGGACGTGCAGCACCGGACCATCGTGGCCGACCGATCGGCGCCGGACGGGGAACTTGCTGCCCGCCGGACGGCCCGACTCGATAACATCCCGGGCTGCGCCCAGATAGCTCAGTCGGCAGAGCAACGCACTCGTAATGCGTAGGTCGAGGGTTCGATCTCCCTCTCTGGGCTCCATTTGACCTGGTCAATCCC
>CAVWGZ010000008.1:0-451406 GCA_963754705.1 uncultured Actinomycetes bacterium
GGCGATCTCGGTGAGGTTGACCCCGTACTGCTCGAGGGCGGACTTCTGCTCCTCCTGGGTGGACGGAGCACCCTGCATGTTGGCCATGTGCAATCCCGTCGGTGCTGCGGAAACGTCGGACTCAGAACTTGAGTCGGCGTGACTCAATTTTATGTCCGAGCGGGGCTCGGGCGCTAGAGCAACCTACGCTGGTCAGCGTGACGATCACCACCCTCGACGTAGGTTTCCACCCGCACGCGGGCGTGACGATTCCGCCGGTGCCGACCCGCCTGTTCATCGGCGGAGAATGGCGCGACGCTTCCGGGGGCGGCACGTTCGCCGTGCACGATCCGGCCACCGGACACAAGCTGTGCCGGGTCGCCGACGCGACGGTCGACGACGCCCGCGCCGCGATGGATGCCGCGGCCGCTGCCCAGGAGGCCTGGGCGCGGACCCCTCCGCGCACCCGAGGTGAGATCCTTCGTTCCGCCTTCAAGCTCGTCACCGAGCAGGGCCGAGGAGTTCGCGGTGCTCATGACGCTCGAGATGGGCAAGCGCTCGACGAAGCGCGGGGCGAGGTCGCCTACGGTGCCGAGTTCCTCCGCTGGTTCTCGGAGGAGGCGCCCCGCATCGCCCGCCGGTACCAGACGGCCCCGGACGGGAAGTCGCGCATCCTCGTGACGAAGCGCCCGGTCGGCCCGTCGTTCTTCATCACGCCGTGGAACTTCCCGGCTCGCCATGATCACGCGCAAGCTCGCGCCCGCGATCGGTGCGGGGATGCAGTCCGTCATCAAACCGCCGACGCTCACCCCGCTCACGGCGCTCGCCGTCATCGCCGAGTTGTTGAGGAGGCGGGCGTTCGCGCGGAGTCGTCAACGTCGTTCCCGCGAGTCGACTCGACGGGTGTTCGACGCCGCCATCGATCGGCGATCCACGCCGTGCGGATGGCTCTCGTTCACCGGATCGACCGAGGTGGGCCACGTGCTGCCTCGGCCGGGCGGCCGACCGGGGTCCTGCGCACCGCGATGGAACTCGGTGGCAATGCACCCTTCGTCGTCTTCGCCGACGCCGATCTCGACCTGCGGTCGGCGGGGGCGATGATGGCCAAGATGCGCACACGGGCGAGACCTGCACTGCCGCCAATCGCTTCTTCGTGCACGAGTCGATCGCCGAGGAGTTCGCGAAGCGGCTCGCCGAGCGGTTCGCGACGATGCAGGTGGGGCCCCGGACTCGCTTCGGGCTCGAAGATCGGCCCACTCGTCAGCGAGGACGCGCGCCGCGACGTGCACGACCTCGTCGCCGGCAGCATCGAGCAGGGTGCCCGCCCGCTCGTCGGCGGCAGCATCCCCGTGGGCACCGGGTGGTTCTACCCGCCCACCGTGCTCGTCGACGTGCCGCAGGGTGCCGCGATCCTCGGCGAGGAGATCTTCGGCCCGGTCGCGCCGATCGTGCGCTTCTCGACGGAGGAAGAGGTTGTGCGGCTGTGCAATCGCGCGGCGGTCGGACTCGCCGGCTACGTCTTCACGCGCGATCACGCTCGGGTACTGCGCCTCATCGAGCGCCTCGAGGTCGGCATGATCGGCGTGAACCAGGGCATCATCTCCAACGCGGCCGCGCCCTTCGGAGGGATCAAGCAGTCCGGGATGGGCCGCGAGGGCGGCATCGAGGGCATCGAGGAGTACCTCGACACCGTGTACGTCGGCATCGCCGACCCGAACGCGGGCTGAGCGGCCGGTGGCTGACACTCTCGCGTCTCTTGGACTGAGGCCGGTGATCAACGCTGCCGCCACGTTGACGCGTCTCGGTGGCTCGCGCATGCCGCCCGAGGTCGTCGCGGCGATGGCGGAGGGCGCGCGCGCGTTCGTCGATCTGCCGGAGCTCCAGCGCGCCGTCGGCGCCGGCTCGCCGCGCTCACCCATAACGAGGCGGCCTACGTCTCCTCCGGTGCGGCGGGCGGCATCGTCCTGGCGGTGGCAGTCGTGATCGCGGGGACGGATCCGGCGCGGATCGCGATCTTCCCGTGGCTCGACGGGTTCGCAAGACCGAGGTCGTCGTCCACCGCACTCAGCGCAACGGCTACGACTACGCCGTCCGGCAGACGGGTGCCAGGTTGGTGGAGGTGGGTGGGACGGTCGAGAGCTCTCGGACGCCCTCTCTGAGCGGACCGCGTGGGTCATCTGGTTCGCTGGAGCCCACTTCGCCGACGGCGCACTGCCGCTGGCCGATGTGGTCGAGATCGCCCACTCTGCCGGGGTGCCGGTGATCGTCGATGCCGCCGCGCAGATCCCGCCGGTCTCCAATCTCTGGCACTTCACGCGTGACGTCGGCGCCGATGTCGCGATCTTCTCCGGCGGCAAGGGCCTTCGCGGTCCTCAGTCGAGCGGTCTCGTGCTCGGCAACGCCGCGGTCATCGCCGGGTGCGTCGTCAACGGCTCGCCCCAACCTCGCGTCGGGCGGCCGTTGACGGTCGGCAAGGAGGAGCTGTTCGGTATCCTCGCGGCGGTGCGTGGACGCTGGGTCGCGACGAGCCCGCACTCCTCGCCTGGTACGAGTCCGTCGTGCAGACCTGGATCGACGGACTCGCCGACCTGCCGGGCGTCTCCGTCGAGCGCGGCTACCCCAACGAGGCGGGCCAGCCCTTCGGTCGCGCTCTCGTGACCCTCGGCCCGGACGCCGCTCTCACACGCGACGACCTGGTGCAGCGCCTGTGGGAACGCGATCCCGCGATCGCCGTCCTGGAGATCGGTGCCGACACGATCGCCCTGAACCCGCAGACGATCCTCGAGCACGAGATCCCGATCGTGCTCGACGCGATCCGTTCTCTGCTCTCCTGACCTGACACTGTCGCGGCTGGATCCGTGACGTCAGGGCGGGGGAAACAACTCCCTCCGGGAGGTCACTGATCCAGCCGCGACCGCTAGGTGATTCACCCGACGGGACGGTCAGTCGCGAGGACCGAAAGGGCGCCAGACGACGACGGAGTTGGACTTCTTGGCGCGGGTTCCCGCTTCGGAGCGAGATGACGTCGCCCTCGGCGCCTGCCGCGGGAACACCCGGCGTCCGGGACGCTGGAGGAGCTTCGTCGGCGAGCGCGGACTCGAGTTCTCGCACGCGCTTGCGAGCGGTGATACTTGGTTCTCGAGGTCGAGCATGCGGCGGATGCCCTCGAGGCTCACACCCTCGGCCGTCAGGCGCGCGATCTCGCGCAGTTGCACGACGTCCTGCATCGAGTAGCGGCGGGACTTGCCCGAGGTGCGCGCGGGCTCACCAGCCCGAGTCGGTCGTACTGACGGAGGGTCTGCGGATGCATGGCGCTGAGTTCCGCGGCAACGGCGATTGCGAACAGCGGAGTCGTCTCGTCCATCATCGCCTCGCCTTGGCCACCAGATCCGCCCGCGGGTCGTCGTCGGGCATCGCGGCAGCGAACGTGCTCAGCGCGGCCTCGGCGTCGGGCGGCAAGTGCGTACGGCCTCGGGCGCAGATGACGACCGTGGCGAGCAAGTCGCCGGTGCCCTTGCCCGTGGTCACCCCGCGGCCCTTGACCCGCAGCACGCGACCGCTCGGGGTGCCGGGCGCGACGCGCAGTTTGACCGTCTCCCCCTCGAGAGTCGGCACCTCGATGGTGGCCCCCAACGCCGCCTCGACGAACGTGACGGGCACGTCGACCCGCAGGTTGAGGCCGTCGCGGGCGAAGACCGGATGCGGTCGCACGGTCACCGTGATGGCGCAGAGGTCGCCCGCCTCGCCGCCATCCGGACTCGGCTGACCCTTGCCCTTGAGGCGGATCTTCTGACCGTCGGCGACGCCCGCCGGGATCTTGACCTTCGTCTCCTTGCCGTCCTGGAGCTGCAGCGTGACGGTCTCGCCGCGGATCGCGGTGATGAAGTCGAGCGTCGTGTTCGCGGTGTAGTCGCGCGCCCTTGGTGGGCCGCCGAACCCGCGGAAGCCACCGGGCGCGATCCGAATCCGGCCGTTGCCGAACATGCCGCCGAGCAGGTCGTCGAACTCGGCGGAGCGGTACTGCGCGCCCCCGCCGCCCCGCCGAACATCCCGCCGAAGACGTCCTCGAAGCCGCCCTGACCGGCGCCGCCCGCGGTGAACCGCGCCCCCGGAGCCCATCGCGCGGATCTGGTCGTACTCGGTGCGCAACTCCGGATCCGGAGAGCACCGAGTAGGCCTCGCTGATCTCCTTGAACCGCGCCTCCGCCTTGGCGTCGCCGGGGTTGGAGTCGGGATGGAACTTGCGCGGCCAGCTTGCGATAGGTCTTCTTGAGCTCCGCATCCGACACGTCCTTCGCGACGCCGAGCACGGCGTAGAAGTCCTTGTCGAACCAGTCCTGACTGGCCATGGAATCCTCTCGGGTGGCGCCGGTCAGGCTACTCGGGAACGGACACCGCGACTTTAGCGGCCCTGATGAGCCGCTCGCCGAGCACGTAGCCGGGCTCGATCACGTCCGCGACCGTCTCGCCCGTCGCGTCCGCGGACGGGAGCCGCACGATCGCCTCGTGGATCTTCGGGTCGAACTGCTCGCCCTTCTCGCCCGACCTTCGCCAGCCCGTACCTCTCGAACCCGGCGCGCAACTTCTGCGCGACCATCGCGAGCGGGCTGCCCTCTTCGAGGTCGCCGTGCGCGTCGGCCCGGTCGAGGTCGTCGATCGCCGGGAGCAGCGAGCGGATGACCTCGGCGATCACCGCCTCGCGGTTCGCCGCGCGGTCGCGCTCGACGCGGGTGCGGAAGTTCTTCGCTTCCGCCTCGGCGCGTGCCGCCCGGTCGCGGTACTCGCGCCACCAGGTCGCGCTCGCGCCTCCTGGAGGAGGCCAGCAGGTCGTCGTCGCTCACGGTCTCGATGTCGGGACCCTCCGCCTCGACGAGTTCGACGTCGCTCGAGGTCGGCGGGATCCTCCTCGACCGCCGGCGTCCGACGACGGCTCGCGCCTCACCGGTCTCCGGATCGATCTTCCGCTTGTCGTGGATCTGCGGTTCCTGCTTCTGGGGCTCGTCGTTGTCGCGATCCTTGTCGGCCATGGGCTACTTCCGGCGGTTCCTCGTCGTCGACGATCTCGGCGTCGACGATGTCCTCGTCGCTCGCACTCGTCGGCTGCCGGCGCCTCGCCCTCGCCGGACTCGGTCTGCGCCGGACTGCGTAGATCGCCTCGCCGAGCTTCGTCTGGCTGGCGCTCAGCGTCGTCGAACGCGGTCTTCACGGCCTCGTCGTCCTCGCCGCCCGAGCGCGGACTTGACGGCGTCGACGTCGCCCTGCACCTCGGTCTTGACGTCGTCGGGCAGCTTGTCGTCGTTGTCCTTGATCAGCTTCTCGATCGAGTAGGCGAGCTGCTCGGCGTTGTTGCGCATCTCGGCGGACTCGCGACGCGGCCTTGTCTTCCGCGGCGTGCTCCTCGGCCTCGCGCACCATGCGCTCGATGTCCTCCTTCGGCAGCGATCGAGCCGCCGGTGATCGTCATCGACTGCTCCTTGCCGGTGCCCTTGTCCTTCGCCGAGACGTGCACGATGCCGTTGGCGTCGATGTCGAAGGTGACCTCGACCTGCGGGATGCCGCGCGGCGCCGGCGCGATCGCCGGTGAGCTCGAAGGTGCCGAGCGGCTTGTTGTCGCGGGTGAACTCGCGCTCGCCCTGGAAGACCTGGATCGCGACGGACGGCTGGTTGTCGTCCGCGGTCGTGAAGGTCTCGCTGCGCTTGGTCGGGATCGCGGTGTTGCGTTCGATGAGGCTGCGTCATGATGCCGCCCTTGGTCTCGATGCCCGAGGCTCAGCGGGTGACGTCGATGAGCAGGACGTCCTTGCGCTCGCCCTTCAGCACGCCGGCCTGGAGGGCGGCGCCGACGGCGACCACCTCGTCCGGGTTGACGCTCTTGTTGGGCTCCTTGCCGCCGGTCGAGCTTCTTGACGCAGCTCGGTGACGGCGGGCATGCGGGTCGAGCCGCCGACCAGCACGACGTGGTCGATGTCGGCGACCTTGATGCTGGCCTCGCTTGATGACGTCCTCGAACGGCTTCTTCGTGCGGTCGAGCAGGTCGCTCGTCATCTGCTCGAACTGAGCGCGGGTGAGCGTCTCGTCGAGGTTCGCGGGCCCGTTCTCGGTGCAGCGAGAGGTACGGCAGCTGGATGGTGGTGGTCGTCGAGGAGCTTCGAGAGCTCCTTCTTCGCCTGCTCGGCCGCCTCCTTGAGGCGCTGCAGGGCGATCTTGTCCTTCGAGACGTCGACGCCGGTGGTGTCCTTGAACTTCTTGATCAGGTGCTCGACGACCCGCTGATCCCAGTCGTCGCCGCCGAGCCGGTTGTCACCGGCGGTCGACGCGCACCTGGATCGTCGAGAAGTCGTCGTCCTTGCCCACCTCGAGCAGCGAGACGTCGAACGTGCCGCCACCGAGGTCGAAGACGAGGATCAGCTCGTCCTCCTTGCCCTTGTCGAGGCCGTAGGCGAGCGCGGCGGCCGTCGGCTCGTTGATGATGCGCAGCACGTTGAGGCCCGCGATCTCGCCGGCCTCCTTGGTGGCCTGGCGCTCGGCGTCGTTGAAGTACGCGGGCACGGTGATGACCGCGTCGGTGACGGTCCTCGCCGAGGTACTGCTCGGCGTCGCGCTTCAGCTTGGCGAGGATGCGGGCCGAGATCTCCTGCGGCGTGTACTTCTTGCCGTCGATGTCGGCCTTCCAGTCGGTGCCCATGTGGCGCTTGACCGAGGCGATGGTGCGGTCGACGTTCGTCACGGCCTGGCGCTTGGCGGTCTCGCCGACGAGCACCTCGCCGTCCTTGGTGAAGGCGACGACCGACGGGTCGTGCGGAAGTGATCCCCTTGGTCGAGAAGTCGAGCGTGCCGATCCATCCCTCGGCGGTGAAGTCGGTGATCTCGTTCATCGCCGCCAGCACCTTCGCCCGGGTGATCCATTCGGACCGTCTGCGTCGACGATCGAGTTGACCGCCTGTTCGAACGCCCTGCCGGCGGTCCACGCCCCCACCGCCCACGACTGGGGGAAGTCCTGGCCGATCGTGTCGAGGAAGGTCGCCATCTCCTCGTTGAGGTCGCGCTCGTCGTACGGGAGGAAGCTGAGCGAGAGATCGGTGCCCTGACGTTCGGATTGCTGCGGAAGTCGGGCGTGTAGCACGACAGCGAACACGACCAGATGATCCCGGTGTCGGCCAGCCCTTGGGCGATCGCCTCTGTTCGGAGCTTGATCATCGCCTGGTCGTTGGAGCCGTTGTGGGCGAAGTTCGAGTCGTTCGCCCGCGTCGCCGACGTACTCGGCATAGGTCGCCTGCTCTGCCCTGCCGCTGACGCCGAACTCTCCGTCGGAGACGACGCCGATCGAGTTCATCGCCCGCACCTGCGACATCGACGCAGCGATCGTCGACGGCAGATCGCTCGGGGATCAGGTAGATCCCGTGCAGCGGGCCGTCGACGATCTCCTGGTACTGCTGGATCACGCCGAGGGCGATGTTGAAGTCACGTGTCCCGGTCCCGCCGAAGGGGCACGATCCGGCGGTACCGGTGAGCGAGAACACGTTCGGCAGGCACTGGTGCACCAGTCCGCCGACAGCGCCACGATATCGGGGATCCCGGTCACGTCGCCGGCCATGTCCGGACAGTTCTGGACCGGGGTCGTGTCGCCGACGAACAGCGAGTTCGAGCCGACCATCGCCAGCGCCTTGGCGCAGGCCTCGAGGAAGCCGTTGGTCGCCTCGGTGGCGGAGATCTTCGTCCCACTGAGTACCTTCACCTGCCGGCAGGCAAGGCCACCGTTGGCGTTGACGTGCTCCGCCCATGCCTTGGTGCCGTCGATCGACCCCTGGAACAACCCGGGGGCGAGCTCGGAACCGACGTCGGCCATCACCAGCACGGTGATCGTGTCGGCCGAGACGCCGACCTCGGTCTGCTCCAAGGCGACCCCCTCGCACGGATCGGCCGCGACGGTCGTCTCGGCCGCCGCAGCGGTCGTTGCGGACCCTCCGGAGGCAGTCGTCTCGGTGCTCTCGGCGATCGTCGTCGGCGCACCGGCAGCGGTCGTCGCCGGCGCTGCGGTCGTCGCCGACTCGGCGTCGTCGTCGGAACGACCCACCACAGGCTGCGACCAACACCAGCGCGCAGAGCGCGCCGAAGACCTTGCGCCGGACCATTCCAACCCCCATGTGTGCTGGTCTCACGTTGCCGAGTGACATTCTTCACACGCCACTGCGAGTTGGGCAATGGCCAAACCGAAATTACTCGAACGTTCGCTCGCCGAGGCGAACGGCGGTTCAGGACGTCTGCTCAGCCCGGCGGGCGAAGCGGCAACTCGACGACCGCAGCATCGAACCCGCGGATCTTGGCCGGGTTGGCCTCCCGACCGGCGAGGACAGCGGTCGTCGCCGGGAAGTCGATCACCGCACCGTCGGCCCGGCGGGCGAACAGCACGCCGACCGGAGCGACGGCGATGACCGGGCCGAACTTCGCCGACCCGACCATGCGCACGTACCCCCTTGCCCGCTCGGCCCTGCAGCGGGAACGCTTCGGTGGCGACCCGCTCGGCCGTCCCCTTGGCATGGACGATGACGATCTCCTCGCCGTCGCCGGCCGGCGTCGCACCGACCACCTGGTCGTCGGGGGCGAGCTTGATCCCGCGCACCCCAGGCGGCGGTGCGGCCCATCGGGCGCACGTCGCCGGGGACGAACCGGATCGCCTGCCCACCGGCGGTGAACAGGGCGTCGGAGCACCCTCGATCCATCGCGGCGCAGCGACGACACGTTCACCGGGCTCGAGTCGGATCACCGAGATCCCGCACCTTGCGATCGCCCCCGGCAGCTCGTCGCCGCCGATCCGCTTGATGAGTCCCGCCGCTGGTGACGAGCAGCGGTTCACCCGGCAGTTCCACCGCCGAGTCCCACCGCAGGACCCCGATCCTTGGTCACCCCGGCGAGAGCAGGTCGGCGATCGCCGTCGGCCTGTCGGTCGGGAACGAGGCGCCGATCACCCGGTACAGCTGACCGGTCTCGACCAGGGCGAGATCTGGCTGGCGGTCGAGTTGCGATCCGGCGGCGACGATCCCGTCTTTCGGGCCGCGACCTGGCGCTGGCCTTGAACGCCTGGACGTAGCCGGTGTCGGTGACGGCCAGCTCCATCGGCTCGTCGGGGATCGCGATCGTCGCCGACGGCAGTGCGGCGGTGGTCATCTCGGTGCGTCGCTCGCTCCCGGCGAACATCTCGGCGACCTCGGCCAGCTCGGTGCCGACCGCCCGGCGGAGCTTCGTCGGCGAGGCGACCAGCGTCTGCAGCCGGGCGAGCTCGCTGCGCAGTTGGCGCTGCTCGCGCTGACGAGTTCGACCCGGGCGAGACCGGGTCAGCCGGCGCAGGGTCAGATCGAGGACGTAGTTCGCCTGCACCTCGTCGATCCCGAATGGGCGATCAGCCCGACGCGAGAAGCCGCGGCGGCGTCGTCCGACGTGCCGATCATCGCGATCGCCGGCGTCGATGTCGAGCAGGACCGTCGACAGGCCGTCGAGCAGGTGCAGCCGTTCGCTGATGATCTCGATCCGCCGGAGCGAGCGTCGTTCGATCACCTCGACCCGGTGCCCGATCCAGGCTTCGACCGCGGTGCGCAGGTTGTACAGCTTGGGGGATCCCTCGAACGTCGAGGGCGTGCATCCGTACCGGGTTGGTGACCTGCAGGTTGGTCGCCCGCAGCAGCCCGGGGATGACCTGGTCGGGGTGCACCCCCTGACCAGTTGGATCGCGATCCGGGTCTCGCCCTTGGCCGATTCGTTGACGACATCGTCGACCCCGAGCAGCTTGCCGTCCTCGATCGCGGCGACGATCCCTCGGATGAACTCCGCCGCCGAGCCGGTCGAGCCGTTGACGTACGGCAGGCTGGTGATCACCACCCGGTGCCCCCGGCGGGTCTCCTCCGCCGTCCACGTCGCGCGACCGGATCTGGCCGGTACCCGAGCGGTAGATCGCGGCGAGTTCGTCGCCGTTGACGATCGTGCACGGGTCCGGATAGTCCGGTCCGGGAAGGAACTCCATCAGCTCGTCGACGGTCGCCTTCGGGTTGGCGACGAGGTGTTGGGCAGCGGCGCAGACCTCACCGGGGTGATGGGTCGGGAAATGCGACGCCATCCCGAAGGCGATCCCGTAGGACCCGTTGACGAACAGGTTGGGAAACCGGCGGGGAGCACCTCCGGCTCGAGGTCTTCCCCGTCGTAGTTGGGGACGAGCTCGACCGTGCCGTCGCGGACCTCGGCGAGCAGGGCCATCGCCACCGGCGACAGGCGCGACTCGGTGTAGCGCGCTGCGGCCGGACCGAAGTCCGGCGAGCCGTAGTTGCCCTGGAAGTCGAACAGCGGGACACGCAGCGAGAACGGCTGAGCCATCCGCACCAGGGCGAGGTAGGAGTCGCCGTGAGGGTGGTACTTGGCCATCGTCTCGCCGGTGATCCGGGCGCACTCGCACCCGTGGGCGACCGGGGACCGCCGGCGGGGAGAGGTTCATCGCCCCCCACAGCAGCCGCCGGGCGACCGGCTTGAGCCCGTCGGCGACCGACGGTACCGCCCGGTCCCCGATCACGTAGAGGGCGTAGTCGAGCAGGTTCCGTTCGACCAGCTCGACCGCGTCCGCCGGGTGCGGCGGCTCCGGCGGCACCGGCTCGAACAACTCCAGCGTCGGCGCGCCCTTCGTCTTGCGCCGCGCCATCAGCGCGCTCCCATGTTGGTGTCCTGGAGGGAGGAGTCGAGCAGCCAGTCGAGCCGCTCGCGGGCGGAGTCGCCCATCAGCCGGGAGAGGGTGTCGTCGAGCGAGATCGCGTCCTCGACGGTCACCTGCAGCACCCGCCGGGTGGCGGGGTTGAGCACGGTCGTCAGATCGGCGGCATCCATCTCGCCGAGCCCCTTCAACCGGTTCCACGGCGCCTTGTGGTTCGGGTGCTCGGCGAGGAACGCAGCCTTGGCCGCATCGTTGGGCAGATAGAGCTTGCCGTCGGCGGTGTTCGTCGCGTACAGCGGCGGCTGGGCGACGAGCAACCGTCCGCCGCGCACCAGGTCGGGCATCTGCCGCCAGAAGAAGGTGATCAGCAGCACGGTGATGTGCTCGCCGTCGACATCTGCGTCGGCGAGCAGGACGACGTCGTGATAGCGCATCCGGTCGAGGTCGAAGTCCGCGCCGCGACCGGCGCCGATCGCCTTGATCAAGGTCGCCAACGCAGCGTTGGCGACGATCTTCGGGCCGGAGGCCGACTCGACGTTGAGCACCTTGCCGCGCAACGGGAGGATCGCCTGGAACCGCGGATCGCGGGCGTCGACCGCCGTGCCCCCGGCCGAGTCGCCCTCGACCAGGATCAGCTCGGTGCGATGCCCGGCGGTCAGCGCCGCGTTCGGCGAGAGCTGGCAGTCGTAGAGCTTGTCCGGCAGGCCGGAGCCCTTCAGCGGCGACTTGCGGGCGAGCGACTTGTCGGCGGCGCGATCCTCGTCGGACTTCTTCCGCTCGCGCATCGCCGCTGTCGCCTTCTCGGCGATCTTCTTCGCCGGACCGGGGTTCTCCTCCAGCCACTTGGTCAGCGCTTCGTAGACCACCGACTCGACCGCCCCGGCGGCGGACACCGTCTCCAGCCGATTCTTCGACTGCGAGTCGTACGACGGGTCGGGGAGCATCAACGAGACCACCGCCACCAAGCCTTGGCGGACATCGGCGCCGGTCGGGTTGTCGTCTTTGTCCTTGAGCACGCCGCGGTCACGGGCGTAGCGGTTGACGGCGCGAGTGATCGCCTTCGTCATCCCCTCGACGTGCCTGCCGCCGTTCGGGTTGACCACCCCGTTGCTGTAACCGACCAGCGTCTCGGCGTAGCCCGAGCCCCAGGCGATCGCTGCGTCGACGAGCATCTGCTCGTCGGTCCGCGCGCCGCGCACGCGGATCGGCGGGCACAGCGGATCGCGCGACTGGGCCAGCTTGCCGACGAGGTCGGTGAGCCCGTTCTCGGAGTGGAACACGTGCGGGGTCGGGTCCTGGCCGGGTCGCTGGTCGATGAGGACGAAGGTCAACCCGCCGTGGACGTAGGACCGGTTCTCCAGCCGTTCGGAGATCGTCCGCCTGCTGAACCCGGTGACGTGCGCCCCGGTGTCGTCGGTGAAGCAGTTCAGATCGGGCCAGAAGGTGATCTCCGTGCCGCGATCGGCGACGCGGCACTTGCCGACGACCTCCAGCGGCCCGTCCGGCACACCGGGCTTGTCGCCGCGTAGACGGAACGACTGCTGGTGGATCTGACCGTCGCGAAAGACGCGGGCGACGAGCCGGCTGGACAGGGCGGTGACCGCCTTCATCCCCACCCCGTGGAGCCCGCCCGACGGCGAGGCATAGGCCGACTTCTCCCCGCCGAACTTCCCGCCGGCGTTGAGCACGGTCAGGATCACCTCCAGCGCCGAGCGACCCTTGTGCGGTCCGCTGCCCATCCGGTCGACCGGGATCCCCCGTCCCCAGTCGCGCACCCGGGCACCGCCGTCGGCGAGGAGGGTGATCTCGATCCGGTCGCCGACCCCGCCGAGGTGTTCGTCGACCGAGTTGTCGACGACCTCCCACAACAGGTGATGGAGCCCGGACGAGCCGACCGAGCCGATGTACATCCCCGGGCGCAGGCGGACGTGCTCCAGTCCCTCGAGGGCCTGGATGTCATCGGCGGTGTAGCTGGCTTCGAGCGCGCTCACGCCGGCTGTTCGGCAAGCTTCGGGTTCACAGCCTCAAGGCTGCCACGGGGGTGCGTCATCCGTACGTGATCCCGCCGGTCCCCTGTCACGGCGACCCACCCCTCGTCGCGACCCACCTTCCGCCGATTCGCGCTCCACCGCGCGACGATCGACCCGCTGACCGGCCGAGACGCGCTCAGTTCGCCCAGCCGGAGCGCGAATC
The DNA here is from genome assembly GCA_963754705.1 of uncultured Actinomycetes bacterium. Taxonomy (GTDB): domain Bacteria; phylum Actinomycetota; class Acidimicrobiia; order Acidimicrobiales; family Ilumatobacteraceae; genus JAWKHV01. The sequence continues at coordinate 12,863 of CAVWGZ010000008.1, forward strand.
GGCGTCGACGACGCCTCCGGTGCCGGACGCGTCCATCGTCGGTCGTGCGCCTGCGTAGCGTCGCGTCGATGAGGTTCGACCGCTTCCCCCGCTACGACGAGCTCACCGAATGGCTCCACACGCTCGCCGCGCGAAGTGACGGGCTGCTCACCCTGACCACGATCGGACGCTCCTACGAGGGTCGTGAGCTGTGGTTGGCGACGGTCACCGATCCGGCGACCGGGCCTCACGACGAGAAGCCGGCGCTGTGGATCGACGCCAACATCCACGCCACCGAGTTGACTGCGGGTGTCGCCGCGATCCACCTGCTGCACACCCTCGTCGAGCAGTTCGGGGACGATCCGCAGATCACCCGGCTGCTCGCCCGGCGGACCGTCTACGTCGTGCCTCGGGTCAATCCCGACGGTGCCGAGCAGGCCCTCGCCGAGCTGCCGCGGGTGGTCCGCTCGACCGTCCGGCCGTGGCCCCGCAGCGAGCAGCTCGACGGCTGGGTGGAGGAGGACGTCGATCGCGACGGCCGGTTGCTCCAGCTCCGGATCGAGGACCCGAACGGTTCGTGGAAGCCACTGCCGGCCAACCCCCGGTTGCTCGTCGCCCGCGAGCCCGACGATCTCGGCACCGGGCCGTACTACCGCCTGCTGCGTGAGGGCCGGGTGATCGGCTACGACGGGGTGACGGTGAGCAGGGCACCGTTGGTCGAGGGGATCGACTCGAACCGCAATTTCCCGGTCGAGTGGCGGCGACACCCGGAGGTGCCCAGCGTGTGGGGCGCCGGCGACTTCCCGACCAGCGAGCCGGAGGTCAGAGCGGTGGTCGAGGCGGTCGTCGCCCGTGCGAACATCACCGGCTACTTCGCCTACCACACCTACTCCGGGGTCCATCTGCGGGCCTACGAGGACCGCTCGGACGACGCCTTCGCCACGGTCGACCTGCGCACCTACCGCTCGATCGGCGATCGGTTGACGGCGATCACCGGCTATCCGGCGATCTCCGTCTACCACGGCTTTCGTTACGACCCGAAAGACGTGATCACCGGTACCGGGAGCGGCTGGGCCTACGAACAGATGGGTCTGTTCGGGTGGACCACCGAGTTCTGGAACCCGCTGCGCGCTGCCGGCCTGACCGACGCCCACCCGATCGACTGGTACGTCGAGCACCCGCTCGACGAGGAACTCCAGCTGCTCGCCTGGGTGGAGGAGAACGCCCCGGCCGGCTATGTCGACTGGTACCCGTTCGACCATCCCGAGCTCGGCCCTGTCGAGCTCGGAGGGTGGAACGGGGCAGAGGTGTTCCGCAACCCACCGCCGCACCTGCTCGAAGCGGAGGTCGCCCCGCACACCACGGCGGCGATCTTCCACCTCGCGATCGCCCCGGAGCTGCGCCTGCGCAGTCAGCAGGTGGTCCGGCTCGGACCCGACAGCTGGCAGATCCAGGTCGTCGTCGAGAACGCCGGATGGCTGCCGACGAACGTCACCGACAAGGCCAAGCAACGGCGCACGGCTCGGCCGGTGGAGGCGACGATCGGGTTGCCCGACGGCGCGACGCTGGTCACCGGCACCCCACGGGTCGGGCTCGGACACCTCGCCGGTCGGGTCGGGCGGACGAGCAGCATCGGCGTGTTCGGGCAGGTCTTCGACGGTACGTCCGACCGGGCGAAAGCCGAGTGGGTCGTCCGTGGCCACGCGGGTTCGGTCGTCGAGGTCTCGATCGGCGCTCCCCGGGCGGGCACCGTGCGCACCACGGTGTCGCTCGACGTCCCCGCCTGAGCCGCCGGGAACTGCGCCTAACCTGCCGGCCATGGCCGAGCCGCCCCGATTCGAAGCACGCATGTCAGACGCCGAAGGACTGATGTGGCGGCTGGAGAAGGATCCGTACCTGTCGTCGACGTTCGCCGCGGTGACGGTGCTCGATCGGCCGGCCGACGTCGATCGGTTCCGACGGCGGATGGCACACGCAGCGCTGATGGTCCCCCGGTTGCGCCAGCGGGTCCTCGCCGCGCCGGCCAACATCTCCGCCCCGTTGTGGGTCGAGGACCCCGAGTTCGACATCGACTACCACGTCCGCCACGTCGCCCTTCCCGCTCCGGGAACGATCCGGCAGTTGCTCGACTACGCCAGCCTGGTCACCGTCGATCCGTTCGATCGGACTCGACCGCTGTGGCAGTTCGTCGTCGTCGACGGCCTCGCCGGGGGTCGCGGCGCGCTGATCGAGAAGCTCCACCACACGATCGCCGACGGCGAGGGGAGCGTCCGGCTCTCGCTGCAGTTCCTCGACCTCGAACGCGACGCTCCCGACCCGGCACCGCCAGACCCGGAATCGATCGAGATCGGCCAGCACCCCGGCGAGCCGAGCTCGAGCGAAGCGCTGCACCATTTGCTCGCAGGCAGCTTCCGCTTCCCGCTCGGCGTCGTCCGCCAGCTGCGCGACCTGATCGTCGATCCGACCCAGCTGTCGGGTGCCGGGGCGGCGGCGCTGGACACGGTGCGCGGCGTGATCAGCCAGCTGTCGGACACCGACGCGGCGCGCTCGCCGATCTGGACGGCTCGTTCGCTCCGTCGGCGGATCGAGGTGCTGCGCGTCCCGTTCGAGGAGACGAAGAGCTCGGCGAAGCGCCTCGGCGGCTCGCTCAACACCGCCTTCCTCACCGCCGCTGCTCATGGCGCCGGTGAGTACCACCGTCAGCTCGGGGCTCCGGTCGAGGAGCTGCGCGCCTCGATGGCTATCAGCACTCGGACCAAGACGTCGGGCTCCAACGCGTTCTCCCTCGCCCGGCTGATGGTGCCGACCGGCGAGGCGACGATCGAGGACCGGTTCGCCCGCATCCAGGCCTCAGCGGACGAGGCACGGGCTTCCTCGGCGAGCGCATCGCTCGACTCGATCGCCTCACTGGCGACGTCGTTGCCGACCTCGTTGTTGACCCGCGTCGCCCGCCAACAGGCGCAGACGATCGACTTCGCCACCTCCAACGTGCGCGCCGCCTCGTTCCCGCTGTACCTCGCCGGAGCTCGGATCCTGGAGAACTACGCGGTCGGGCCGCTTGCCGGGGTGGCGTTCAACCTGACCTTGTTGTCCTACGACGGCAGCCTCGACATCGGGCTGCACGTCGACACCGCGGCGGTCGCCGATCCGGAGCTGCTCCGCGATCTTCTCGTCGGAGCGTTCGATCAGCTCAACGGCACGCGACGCCGGACTCGCCGGCGGGCTGCTCAGTCCTGAACTGCGGCGGCGACGGCGGTGGTCGTCAGCAGCGAGCGGACGTCGAGCAACAGGTCGGCGACCTCGCCGGTGGACACGAGCTCGCGATGGAGCATGTCGGCGAGAGCCTTGTCGATGACCGAGAGCGCCTCGTTGATCACGGTGACTTCTCGAACGTCGGTCATCGGTCCTCCCTTGTGCTCGTGGTCTGGTGTCGCAGTCGTGGCGTCCATGCCGGTTCCGATCACTGTCGTGGAACCTTCAAGACGTCTCGGCAGACGAACTGTGACGGTCACTGTACCGGTGGACGGCTGCGACGTGCGTCATTCGTCCGCCTGCCACACGCAACCGTCATCACCCGTTCGCCGGCCCGTGACGCAACCGAGCGCACGGCCGATCGCCGTCCTACCTGCCTACGATCGACGGCCGTGGAACTCGCAGCCAGATCCGTCGTCGTCACCGGAGCAGCGGGGGGCATCGGCGCCGCCCTCGCCCGCCGGTTCCACCAGGCAGGAGCACGCGGCGTGGTCGTCGCCGACCTCTCCGCCGAAGGCGCCGGAGCCGTCGCCGCCGAGCTCGATGCGCTGCGGCCCGGCAGCGCGGTGGCGGTGCGCGCCGATGTCGGCTCCGAGGCGGGCAACCGCGAGCTGATCGGCGCGGCACGGCGACGCGTTCGGGCCGATCGACCTGTTCTTCGCCAACGCCGGTGTCGGCCTCGGCACCGGTCTCGACACCCCGGAGGCCGATTGGGATCTCGCTTTCCGGGTGAACACCCACGCCCACCGGTGGGCGGCAAAGGAGCTGCTCGGCGAGTGGCTCGAGCGCGGCGAGGGCTACTTCTGCTCCACCGCCTCCGCCGCCGGGGTGCTGACCCAGATCGGCTCGGCCCCGTACTCGCTGACCAAGCACGCTGCGGTCGCCTTCGCCGAGTGGCTGGCGGTGAGCTATGGCCGCGCCGGCGTGCGGGTCAGCTGTCTGTGCCCGATGGGGGTCAACACGGCGATGCTCAACCCGCCCTCGACGAGCGCCCTGACCGGGGTCAACCTCGCAGCCGGGGAGGTGGTCAAGGCCGCCGGACCGGTCCTCGAACCGGCGGACGTCGCCGAGTTCACCTATCAGGCGATCGTCGAGGAACGGTTCCTCGTCCTGCCCCACCCGGAGGTGGGGACGTTCTTCCAGCGCAAAGCGGCCGACCACGACCGCTGGATCGCCGGGATGCAACGGCTGGCCGCACGCGCCGGGGCGACGCCCGATGCCCACTGAGCCGATTCGCCGCAGCCGCGGGTTCCGATCGATCCCGGTGCTCGCCGGGCTCGTCGCTCTGTTCGTCCTCGCTCCCGGCACCGCCGATGCTTCGTCGGGCAAGTCGTTCTCGCTGGTGTCGTTGTCGAGCGACGCGGTGGTCGCCGCCGACGGATCGATGACGGTCACCGAGACGATCACCTACGAGTTCGGCGGCGGGCCGTTCACGATCGGGACCCGCTCGTTCTTCGCCGCCGATCGCGATCGGATCGACGACTTCTCCGCCACCGAGGACGGCGTCGAACTCGACGTCGATCCGCCCGGGGACACCCCGACGGGGGAATGGGAGTGGCACTTCGACACTCCGGCGACCGACGAGCAGCGGACCTTCGAGTTGAGCTACACCGTCGACGACGCGATCGAGCTCGGCAGCGACGTCGGCGAGCTGTACTGGCAGTTCCTCGGCACCGATCACCCCGGGATCGGCTCGGTCGACATCCACATCACCGTGCCCGGCGACGTCCCGGCGGCGACGGCGACCACCCCTGCCGATGACACAGAGGTGCTGCGCGCCTGGGGCCACGGCCCGACCAACGGCAGGGTCGTCGTCGGCACCGGCGAGGTCGACCTCGGTGTGGTCGACGTTCCCGCCGGACAGTTCGTCGAGGCTCGCCTGGCGATCCCCGCCGAGGTGTTCGCCGGTGTTCCCGGCGATGCCCGGCTCCCCGCGATCCTCGCCGAGGAGTCGGGGTTCATCGACGCGATGAACCCCGACGCCGGGCGGGCCTACGAGCCGCCGCCCTCGACCGCGGTGCGGTTGGTCGGTCCGATCGGCGCGTTGGTCGGCATCGGCGGGCTCGCCGCGCTGTGGCGACGTTTCGGACGCGAGCCGAAACCCGACCCGATGATCGGCGACTACTGGCGCGAACCGCTCACCGAACCGCCGGCGGTGGTCCTGACCAACATGTCGAAGGGCAGCGTCTCGCTCAGCGACGCGATCGGGGCGACGATCATCGACCTCGCCCAGCGCGGCCATCTGACGATCCGCGAGGAACGCGAGGAGCGGTTCGGTCCGGACAAGACCACCGTCCACCTGACCCGCACCGGCGCGCCCGGCGACGATCTCGCCCCGTTCGAGCAGCGTCTGCTCTCCTACGTCTTCAGCGCAGGGCCGACGACGACCACCGAGGAGGTCACCGACCGGGCGAGCGGCGACCAGACGACCGCGGTTGCCTTCTCGAAGGCCTTCCAATCCGACATCTCCGCTGCGTTCAAGCAACGCAGCTACCTCCAGCGCGGGCTCGCCGGCTGGCCGTGGGTCCTCGGGCTGGCCGTCGGCGTCGCCGCGATCGGTCTGGTGGCGCTCGTTCTCGGTACCGCGCTCGGGTTCGTGGCGATCGTCGTCGCACCGATCCTGGGCGTCGTCGGGCTGGTCGCACTGCGCAACCGGAGCCAGGCCGGGGCGGACGAACTGGCCCGCGCGGAGGCGCTCAAGCGCTACTTGGAGGACTTCTCCAACCTGAAGGAGGCTCCCGCCGGTCACCTGATCCTGTGGGAGCGGTTCCTCGTCTTCGCCGTCGCCTTCGGGGTCGCCGGCAAGCTCCTCGCCGGCTTGGCGGCGCGCCTGCCGACGGTGGTCAACGACCCGAGCTACGGGATCTGGTACGCCGGCGCCGGCGCCCGTCGATTCGACGGGATCGACAGGATCCCGGCCGAGTTCGGCTCGGCGGCGGCCTCGGCGATGACACCGTCGAAATCCGGCTCAGGGGGCGGTTTCTCCGGCGGTGGAGGCGGCGGAGGTGGTGGCGGCGGCTTCGGCGCCCGCTGAGATCCCGCCCGTCCGCCCCCTGAGGGATCCTGGCCGTCCGGGGGTGCAACGCAGGGCGTGGGTTCCGATCCATGGCTCTCCGCCTCGACCCGTCGGACGAATATCTCCACCAGCTCGGCCCGGAGCCGAACGGCGAGGTCTATCGTCGGGCGATCGCCGAGAAGGGGAGCTGGTGCGCACGTCAACCGTTGCCGGAGTGGTGGGCCTCGTGCTCGCATCGATCGTCGCCCTTCCGGCTGCCGGAGCGTCACCCCGGGGGGGCCTCGCGCCCTCCCCGGCGTCGGCCGCCGATCCGATCGACGATCCGCTGCTGCGCCGGCAACTCGCCGAGGGCCGCACCGCCGGGCGACCCGACCGACGCGGCGCGATCGCCGTCGAAGTGCTCCTCCAGCCAGGCGCGGAGGCGACGACCCGGACGTTGATCGACGACCTCGGTGGCGAGGTCACTGGCGCCGCGCCCGGCGAGCTGCTCCAGGCCGCCGTCCCTGCCGGCCGGGTCGACGAGCTCGCCCTCGCCGACGGGGTGGGCTACGTCCGCGCCCCCCGCCGGGTATCGCTGCAGCCGGACGGCAGCCACTACCTCGACGCCGGGGCGACCACCGCCGAGGTCGTCGGCATCGCCAACGCCGCGGCCTGGCACGCCGCCGGGCAGACCGGGGCGGGGGTCAAGATCGGGATCATCGACTACTTCAACCAGAGCAAGTTCACCGCTGCCGTCGCCGCCGGTGAGCTGGTCAATCCCTCGGGCACGTTCTGCGTCGACACGATCCCCGACGGCTACGACGACTGCCCGGCCGGCTCGGTGTTCGACCCGACCGAGGACGGCCACGGCAACGCAGTCGCCGAGATCATCCACGACCTCGCCCCGGCAGCACAGCTGTACCTCGGTCGGGGCAGCTCGATCAGCGACATGTATGCGGTCGTCGACTGGTTCGCGGCGAACGGGGTGCGGATCGTCAACCGTTCGCTCGGTTCGCCCTACGACGGTCCGGGTGACGGCACCGGCCCGCTCGACTCGCTCGTCGACTACGCCGCGACGAAGGGCATCACCTGGGTCAACTCGGCCGGCAACGAGGGCGCCGAGCAGTACTGGCGGGGCAGCTGGGTCGACGCCGACGGCGACGGCTGGCTCGAATTCGGCCCGGGCGACGAATCGTTGGGGATCAGCACCGCCTCCAGCGGCGGATGCCTCGACATCCTCGGCTTCCGCTGGAGCGACTGGGGCGAGCCGTCGACCCGGACCAACTACGACGTGTACGTCTACGAGGGCGACACGCCCGCCTTCCCGCCCAACGGCGCGCCGGACCAGCAGGCCGGCGCCCCACCGATCGAGCTCGACGGCGTCAGCAACTACGGCGGGGGGTTCTGCTCGTCGCTGTTCCAACCGAACATCCGCGTCCGCCGTACCGCTGCCGGGAGCGGCACCGCCGGCGACGTGCTCGAGCTGCTGCTCTACTCCGGAGCGCTGGAGCGCTGGCAATCGGCGTCCTCGGCCGGCACCGGGATCGTCGATTCGAAGAACCGCGCCGTCCTCGCGGTCGGGGCGGTCGATCCGGCGGCCTCTGGCGCGATCGGCTCGTACAGCTCTCAGGGGCCGACCAACGACGGTCGGCGCAAGCCCGATCTCAGTGCCAGCGCCGGGCTGTCGACCACCGTGTTCGGCGTCCGCGGGTTCGCCGGGACGAGTGCCGCCGCCCCGTCGGTCACCGGCGTCGCCGCGCTGCTCCTCGGAGCGAATCAGGCAGCCACCCCTCAGGGGCTCGCCGCCTTGCTCAAACACACCGTCGTCGATCGCGGCGCAGCGGGTCCGGACTCGGTGTTCGGCACCGGCGAGGTCCGCCTCGGCCCGCCGCCGAGCGGATCGATCGACGCCTCCCCGGCCGGCTACACGGCGGTCGCCCCCACCCGGCTGCTCGACACCCGGAGCTCGGTGACACTGCGCGGACCGCTCGAGCCGGAGCAGATCATCGATCTCGTCGTCGCCGGCACCGCCGGGATCCCGGCCAACGCCAGCGCCGTCGCCCTCAACCTGACGATCGACCGCGCTGCGATCGGCAGCTACGTCCAGGTCCTCCCGACCGGGCTGGCACCGATCGACGTCTCGTCCAACCTCAACCTCGAGGCGAGCGGACAGACCCTGGCGAACTTCACCATCACCCCCGTCGGCACCGGTGGGAGCATCTCGATCTATGCCCCCGCCGGCGGGCAGGTGATCGTCGACCTGCTCGGCTACTACGTCCCGGTCGAGGCCACTTCCGCCGGGCGGACCGTTCCGCTGACGCCGTTCCGCGTCGCCGACACCCGCCAAGGGGGCGCGGCCAAGCCGGCGCCGGGGAGCTCGCTGAAGGTCTCGTTCCCGGCGGCGAGCGGGCTTCCGGCGAGCGGCGCCTCGGCGGTGATCTTGACCGTCACCGGGACCCTGCCGACCAACGCCGGCTTCGTCACCGCCTACCCGACAGGTGGCGCGGTGCCGAACGCCTCGCTGCTCAACCTGACGCTCGGCGCGACCAACGCCAACTCGGTGATCGTCCCGCTCGGCAGCGACCGGACGGTCAGCCTGTTCAGCTCCGCCGGAACCCATCTGATCGTCGACCTCGCCGGCTACGTGACCGATGCCGCTGCCCCGCTCGACACCGCCGGGCGGTTCGTCGCCGTGCGCCCGTCGCGGATCAGCGACTCGCGTGCCGGGGCGCCGTTCGCCTCCGGCATCGGGCGGACGATCCAGGTCGGCGGCGCCGGAGGGATCCCACCCACCGGCGCAGCGGCGGTGTCGTTCAACGTCACCGCCACCCAGGCGCTCGGCGCCAACGGCTACCTCCAGCTGTGGCCCGCCGGTGCTGCGGTCGGCGAATTCTCCAACCTCAACTGGTCGCGCGCCGGCCAGACGATCGCCGGTGGCGGCGTGGTCAAGCTCGGCACCGGCGGGCAGCTCGACGTCAGGACCTATCAGGACGCCCACGTGCTGGTCGACGTCAACGGCTACTTCACCGGGTAGCTACTCCGCCAGCCAGTCGTCGATCAGCTTGCGCGCGATCGAGATCCCCGGGGGGATCATCGGCAGCTCGTCGCGCCCGTACCAGTGAGCCTCGGCGATCTCCCGCGGATCGCAGACGATCTCTCCCCCGGCCCACTCGGCGCGGAACCCGAGCATCAACGAGTGTGGGAACGGCCAGGGCTGCGAGCTGCGGTAGGTGACGTTGGCGATCTCGATCCCGACCTCCTCGCCGATCTCGCGGTGGACGGCGCCCTCCAGCGTCTCGCCCGGCTCGACGAAGCCGGCGAGGCAGGAGAACATCGGCAGCGGGAACTGCACCCCGCGGGCGAGCAGCGCCTCGGCCCCGTCGTTGCGGGTGACGAGGGTGATGATCGCCGGCGCCACGCGGGGGTAGGCGAGGAGCCGGCACGCCGGACACCGCATCGCCCGCTCCCCCGGCGTCGGTTCGGTCGGGGTGCCGCAGCGACCGCAGAACCGATGCGTCCGGCCCCAGTTGACCAGTTGCACCGCCCGCCCGGCGATCAACCAATCGATCTCGTCGACCCGCCTGAAGTACCGCGTGGAGGTCGAGCGCGGCGCCGTCGGTCGGATCCTCGTCGTCGGGAACGTCGACCGCCCAGCAGGCGACGTCGCCGCGCAATCCGAGGAAGTGGCGGACATGCGCGCCCGTCGGTTCGTCGGTCTCCCACACCGAGGTGCCGATCACGTGGAACCAGCGGGCGGGCCCGGCGTGACCGGATGGGGGCTCAGTGGCGAAGACGAAGGCCGTCATCGGCCCAGTCTGGCGGAGAGCCCCGGCTGCGCTGCGGCCGAGCGAGCGGCGGCGGCTCGCGGCTGCGTTCGGAGGCGGCGTAACGTCGGGCGCATGCCGAACGTCGTGATCGTCGATGCCGTCCGCACCCCCATCGGGCGCCGGGGAGGCGGCCTGGCCGGCGAGCACCCGGCGACCGTGCTCGGCGCGGTCCAGCGGGCGGTGATCGAACGCAGCGGGATCGATCCGGCGTCGGTCGGTCAGGTCGTCGGCGGCTGCGTCAGCCAGGTCGGGGAGCAGAGCTTCAACGTCACCCGCACCGCCTGGCTCGCCGCCGGGCTGCCGATGTCGACTGCGGCGACGACGGTCGACGCCCAGTGCGGCTCGTCGCAGCAGGCGACCAACGTCGCTGCGACCTTGGTCGCCGCCGGCGTGGTCGACGTCGCCGTCGCCTGCGGGGTCGAGTCGATGAGCCGGATCCCGATCGGGAGCAACTCCGCCAAGCAGCTCGGGCTCGGTGTCCCGGTGCCCAAGCCGTATTTCGCCGAACACGAGTTCACCTCCCAGTTCGAAGGCGCCGAGCGGATCGCCGACCACTGGGGGATCAGCCGCGACGACGCCGACGAGTTCGGCTACCAGTCCCAGACCCGTGCCGCACGCGCCTGGGCGGAGGACCGCTTCGGTGGACAGATCGTGGCGATCGAGGCACCGGACCTCGGCGAGGACGGCAAGCCGAGCGGCACGACGCACACGGTCAGCCGCGACGAGGGGCTACGCGAGACCAGTCGGGAGAAGCTCGCCACGCTCAAGCCGGTCGCCCGCGACAACGGGGTGCACACGGCCGGCAACTCCTCGCAGATCTCCGACGGCGCCGGGGCGGTGCTGATGATGACCGAGGAGCGCGCCGCCGAACTCGGGCTGACGGCCCGGGCGCGGGTGGTCGACACCTGCCTCGTCGGGGTCGACCCGGTGCTGATGCTGACCGGTCCGATCGACGCCACCCAGCGGCTGCTGGAGCGCAACCGGATGACGATCGACCAGATCGACACGTTCGAGATCAACGAGGCGTTCGCCTCGGTCGTGCTCGCCTGGGCGAAAGAGGTCGGCGCGGAGCTCGAGCGGACCAACCCGAACGGCGGGGCGATCGCTCTCGGCCATCCGCTCGGGGGTACCGGGGCGATCCTGTTGACCAAGGCGCTGTACGAACTGGAGCGCAGCGGCGGCCGATACGGCGTGATCTCGATGTGCTGCGGTGGCGGGCTGGGCACGGGCACACTGATCGAGCGTCTGTAGGGCTGCGACCGGGCGGGTCGCCGCTCAGCAGGCCGCCCACAATCCCAACCCGGCAGCCTCGGCGGCGCGGGCGGCATCGACGAACTCGGCGTGATGGGCCGAGTTCGGTTCGATCGTCAGCACCTCGGCATAGCCGCCGGCGATCACCGCCAGGTTGACGAACAGTCCGTCCGTGGCACGCACGACGTAGCCGAGCAGCCGGTCGTAGACGTCGCGTCCTTCGATGTCGCGTTCGATCCGCACCGCCGTGCCCGGCGGCAGGAGCTCGGCGGTGAACGCCGAGGCCTCCGGTCCGAAGCATTCGACCGGGCTGTCCGGCTTGACCGTCTCGGGGGTGTCGATCCCGATCAGCCGGACGATCGTCGATCTGCCGTCGATCGTCACCACCACCGTGTCACCGTCGACGACGTGCTCGACGACCGCGTTGGCGGGGACGACGGTCTGCTGCGGAGCGTCGCCGGGCGTCGCTCCCCGGTCGTCGCAGGAGCCGAGGGCCACGAGGCCGATCGCCAGCAGGGCGCGCCGCACGCTTCGGGTTCTATCGGCCACGACCGCCGACGGCACCGCCCGGCGGTCAGGCGGTGCGCCGGAGATGAGGCCGGGATAGGTTCGCCCTGTGACGACGTTGAACGAGCGTCTCGGGCATCGGCCGGAGGACCGGCTGGTGATCGTCAACTGCGACGATCTCGGGGCATGCCACGCTGCCAACGTGGCGATCTTCGACGCCTTACGGGTCGGCGCGGCAACGTGCAGCTCGTTGATGGTCCCGGCGCCCTGGGCCCGACACGCGGCGGCGATGTACGCCGGCGAGGACATCGGCGTGCACCTCACGTTCAATGCCGAGCACGCCGAGTACCGCTGGGGGGCGATCACCCATGCACCGAGCCTGCAGTCCGGCGAGGGCGGCTTCCCCCGCTCGATCGACGATCTGTGGGAGCACGCCGACGCCGAGGAGGTGTTCCGCGAAGGCCGGGCGCAGATCGAGCGGGCGTTGGCCTGGGGGATCGACGTCACCCACCTCACCCCCCACCTGACGGCGATGACCCTGCGACCGGAGTTCTTCGACGTCTACGTCGAGCTCGCCGGGGAGTTCCGCCTGCCGATCCGGCTGCCGTCGACGATCAGCGCCGAACAGGCCGGGTTCCCGTTCCGCCGCCTGGCGGAGGAGGAAGGGCTGGTGTTCCCCGACCACTTCGACCACGACTGGCGGGCCGGCAGCCGCGAGCGGGTGCGGGCGGAGATCTCCGGGCTGCAGCCGGGCGTGACCGAGATCCACGTCCAGCCGGTGATCGACACCGACGAGGCCCGTGCCCTCAGCGACGACGCCGAGGCATGGATCGACGACTACCGGCTGGTGGTCACCGAGGCCGCCGAACTGCTCGCGCTGCTCGATGCCGCCGGCGCGGTGCGGATCGGCTACCGCCACTTCCGCGAGGCGATGCGCGCCGGGTCGCCGGCGCCGAGCTGACCGTCGCCTTGCCGGCCGGGCCCCGTCAGCCCGCTGCGGTCAAGCGGGCGAGGGCGACGGCGACCTCGCCGGAGGCGAACGCCTCGAGCAGCCGGCCGGTCGACCCTGTCGACTTCAGTCGTCCCTGCATGAAGGCGACGGCGGGGTCGGCGGTGGCGTCGGCGAGCGGGACGGTGACGACCACCACTGCATCGTCGGGTCCCTCCACCCGTTCGTCCTTCTTGCCGACGACCACCCGGTACTGGATCACTCCCGATTCGCCCATCAGCCGATCGTCGCCCGCAGCTCGGCGGCGACGTCCACTCCGGTGAACAGGTCGTCCTCCCGTTCGTGCGCCGCAGGGAAGCCGACCGTCGATCGGCCGAGCACCCAGTCCTCGTAGGGGAACACCTCGGCCAGTTCGAGGTCGTCGAGTCCGAACCACCACGGCTCGGCCGGGTCGATCTGGGTCGCGTGCGCCCGCAGCGCCGCCGAGCGGGCGACGAGGAACTGGCCGACCTCGAGCCGGGTGGTGATCCGCTCGTCCTGACTCGGCCGGTCGAGCCAGGCTGCGTCGTACGGCGAGTGGCCGCGCAGGCGCAGCAGCGCCTCGTGGATCGCCACCAGCCGAGCCTTGCTCCACACCGAGTAGTACAGCTTCGACGGCGCCCACGGTTCGCCGGTGTGCGGATACCAGGCGGAATCGCCGGCGCGCTCGAAGGCGAGCACCGAGATCTCGTGGACGCGGATGTGATCGGGATGGGGATAGCCGCTGTGGTCGTCGCCGTAGGTCAGGATCACCTGCGGACGATGTCGGCGGATCTCGGCCACCAACCGACCGGTGGCCTCGTCGAGATCCGCCTGGTGGAAGCACTCCGGATGGGCGTTGGCGGGCGTCTCGTTCATCCCCGAGTCGCGATAGCCGAGCATGATCACGTCGTCGTAGCCGATCACCGCCGCCGAACGGTCGAGCTCGAGCGGGCGGAGCTCGGCCAGCACCCGGCGCTCCTCGCCGCGGTCGAGACCGAAGAACGGCCCGCCGGGTTCGCGCAGCGACGGGTTCTGCAGGTCGCCCTCCTCCCCCCCGGTGCAACAGACGAGCACCGTGTGCGCTCCGGCGGCGGCGTAGCGGGCGATCGTCGGCGCCCCCTTCGACGCCTCGTCGTCGGGGTGGGCGTGGACGCTGAGCACGCACGGCTGCATGTCGCCCAAGCTATCGAGAGCTCCTCGCGGGGCACCGCCGACGGGCCACCCCGGCCCGCCGGAGGCGCGATGACGGTCTCGTCGAGGCCGCCTGCCCTACGATCGCTCGGTGCTCCGCGCCCGGACGATCGCCACCGTCTCCCTCGTCGGCCTGCTGGCGGTGTCGGCCTGCGACAGCGACGACGGACGGGAGCTCCCCGCACCCGCACCCGACCAGACGCTGTCGATCGAGGTGACGACGACGACGATCGCGCCTGCTGCCGAGGGCGCGCTGGGCTCGATCGCCGACGAGGCGCTCGCCGCCGGGGTGGCGAGCGAGTTCGCGATGACCACCGACTGGTCCGACGCGACTGCGATCCCGCTCGACAACACCTGTTCGGGGGCCAACGTCGCACCGTCGGTGAGCTGGACCGGGGTACCCGCCGGCACGGTCGAACTGGCGCTGGTGATGACCGATCTCGACGCCGGCGGGCTGATCCACTGGGTGGCGTTCGGGATCGATCCCGCGCTCGGTGGGTTGACCCCCGGCGGGGCACCGCTCGCTGTCGCCGAGGCGACCAACGACCTCGGTTCGACCGGCTACGACGGGCCTTGCCCGCCGTCGGGCACGCACCACTACCTGCTCCAGCTCTACGCCCTCGACCAACAACTGGAGCAGACCGACGGCGCGCCGGCCGCCGACGTGCTGGCGACGATCGGCGGTGGTTCGCTCGCCGTCGCCGGGGTCACCGGGCTCGTCTCGGCCTGATCTGCGGCGGTCCGCGTGGCAGCATGACCGCACGATGGGATCGACGGCCGGGTTGGAGCATCTGCCGTTCCCGGTCGCCGCACTCGACGCTGTCGCCACGGTCGGCTGGTCGAACGCAGCGTGGGCCGAGATGGCCGCAGCACGCGGCGACGCCGGCGCGGCCGGCGACCTCGCCGCCGCCTGTGGTTTCGGGCCTCGGATCGACGACCATTTGCGCGAGCTGATCGACCGGGCGGCGGGCGGTGCCGTCGGGGGCAGCGTCGACCTCGACGTCCCCCACCTCGGCCTGCTGCGCTGGGCACGCCTGCACGTCTCGCCCCGCGAACCGGGCCGGGCAGCGGGAGCACTGCTGTCGATCGTCCCGTTGCGTCACCTACCGGACCCCGAGACGGTCGGGATCGTCCCCGACTACGACGAGTTCATCGAGACCTACGAGCACCTCTCGCACGGGATGATCCTGCTCGACGAGTCGCTGCGGATCAGGATCGCGACCGGATCGGCGGCGAACTTCCTCGGCCGACCGGGCGTCGCCTACGAGGGCGGCTCGGCGTTCGACCACGTCCATCCGGGCGACCATCGAGCGCGTCACCGACGCGGTCGCCGAGGTGCTCTCCCATCCCGGTGAGAACGTCGCGATCGACCTCCGGTTGCTCGCCGACGACGGCTCGGCGCGGTGGGTCGAAGTCGTCGCCACCAACCTGCTGACCCATCCGCGCGTCGGCGGTGTGCTGGTGATGCTGCGCGACATCGGGACGCGCAAGGAAGCCGAGCGGCTCGCCGGCAACCTCGCCCAACTGCTCGACGCCAGCCCGGACATCGTCGTCATGTTCGATCACCTCGGCGCACCGCTGTACTGCAACCCGGCGGCGATCGAAGCTGCCGGGACACCGGCGACCGAGCCGCTCCAACGTCCGCAGGCACTACGTGACCTGATCGCCCGACTCTCCCGTCACATCCCGACTGCGCTGACCTTCGCCACCACCGAGCCGTGGGAAGGCGAGGTGACCCTCTCGGTCGGTGCCGAGACGCGCACCTACTCGGTGGTCGTCCTCGCCGCTCGCCACGGCACCCAGCTCGACTTCTTCGCCTGCATCGGGCGCGAGATCACCGATCGCAAACGATTGGAGGCCCAGCTCGCCCACCGTGCCTTCCACGACGGCCTGACCGGGTTGCCGAACCGGGCAGCGTTGCTCGACCGCCTCGGACGGCTGCTGCGCGATCAGCCGACCAACGACCGCCACCTCGGGGTGATGTTCCTCGACCTCGACAACCTCAAGGACGTCAACGACTCGCTCGGCCACGAGGTCGGCGACGCGTTGCTGGTCGAGGTCGCCAGACGGCTGCGCGAGGCGACCCGACCCGACGACGTCGTCTGCCGGCTCGGTGGGGACGAGTTCGTGATCCTCTGCCCCGGGCTGCCGACGCCGAGCGGCGCGACCGAGATCGCCGAGCGGATCCGCCGGACGGTCACCGGTACCCTCCGCCTCGATCGCCACGACGTGTTCGTCTCCGCCTCGATCGGCGTCGCCGTCGTTCCCCCGCGCTGGTCGGCGGCGACCAGCCCGGCGGACGACGCGCTGCGGATGCTGCGCGACGCCGACACGGCGATGTACGACGCCAAGCAGCGCGGCCGGGCACGGGTGGTCGAGTTCGCCGACGAGATGCACGAGCGGGTCGCCGATCGACTGCGACTGACCACCGGGCTCCACCGGGCGGTGGTCGAGGGGCAACTGGACCTGGTGTACCAGCCGGTGGTCGCGATCCCGACAGGTCGGCTGGTCGCCTTCGAAGCGCTCCTGCGTTGGCACCACCCGGAGCTGGGGATGCTCAACCCGACCCAGTTCGTCGAGCTGGCGGAGGAGTCGGGGGTGATCCTGACGATCGGCAGCTGGGCGTTGGAACGAGCGCTGGGCGACATCGCCGGATGGCGGCGGGGCGTGCCGGCAGCGAGCGGACTGTCGGTCAACGTCAACGTCTCCGGACGACAGCTGCTCGATCCGGCGTTCGCCGAGATGGTCGGGGGGATGCTCCTCGCCCATCAGCTGGACAGCTCGGCGTTGGTGCTCGAGGTGACCGAGTCGACCCTCGTGCGCGAAGCCGCCGGCGAAGCGGGCAACATCGAGCGCCTGCGCCGGCTCGGGCTCGGAGTGGCGATCGATGACTTCGGCACCGGCTATTCCTCGCTCGCCTATCTCCGCCAGCTGGCCGTCGACCAGCTCAAGCTCGACGGCTCGTTCGTCGCCGACATCGACTCGTCCCCGACCAGCGCAGCGATCGTCAAGGCGGTGATCGAGATGGCCCACGCGATCGGGATCGAGGTCGTCGCCGAAGCGGTCTCCTCCCCGGCCCAGCTCGAGACCCTCCGGCGGCTCGGCTGCGACCGGGCGCAGGGCTATCTGCTCGGGCGCCCGACGGCGGCGGCCGAGGTCCCGGAATTGATCGACCGCTCCGCCTCCGCCGTCGGTCGGTGACAGCCGACCGCTCGGCTGCACTCGACCGGCCGACCGGCGACGGTACCCTGCCGGACACGATGGCCTTCGACGGCGAGACCCTGACCACTGTCGTGACCGTCGGCGTCCTCGGTCTGGTCGGTGTCCGGTTGGTCGGCGGGCTTCGCTTCGCCACCCGTGGTTCGGGACGATCATTGGTCGTCGAAGTGGTCCACGGGATCCGCTGGCGCCACCTCTGGCCGGTGCCGTTCGTCCTCGCCGGCGTGCTCGTCCTCGCCACCGCCTTGATCCAGCTCCCGGTGCTCGAGTGGGGGTGGTGGAGCGCGTTGGGCGGCGAGGGAAATCCGGTCACCGGTAGCACCACCCAGACGAGCGGGACGGTGTGGGAATGGCTCGTGCCGCTGGTGTTCGTCTCGATGCTGCTGCCGGCGTTACCGGCGTTCGCCTACGCCGAGGAACGGATGTTCCGCACCGGCGCGGAGCGACAGGACGGGATCCATCGGATCTGGTCGTGCGTCAAGTTCGGATTGATCCACGCCCTGATCGGGATCCCGATCGGCGTCGCCCTCGCCCTCAGTGTCGGCGGCGCGTATTTCCTGGTCGTCTATCTGCGGGCGTTCCGCACGACCCGTTCGCCCCGCGAGGCGACGCTCGAGAGCACCCGCGCCCACACCGCCTACAACGGCGTGATCATCGGAGTCGTGCTGCTCGTCGTCGCCCTCGACGTGCTCGGCGGCTGGTGAGCGACGATCGGTCGGAGGAGATTCACCCGTTGGGGTGAGGGTTCGCCGAACGGGGGGCAGCGTCACACCGCAGTCCACGCGGACCAGGCTCTATGGTGCGGCTGTGACAACGGGGGTGACGGCCGATCGCCGGGCGCGCCCGCCGGCCACGGGAGTGCTGTTCGTCGGGCTCGTCCTCGTCGGGCTGGCAGCGACTGCGCTGGCCTGGTTCGACACCCGATCGAATGCCCGCGAACACGACGAGAAGGTCGTCCAGGTGGTCGCCACCCGGCTCGCCAGCGACCTCCAACAGACCGTCTCCGGACTCCTCGGCGTCGACGGCTTCGCCAGCGACGGCATCGTCGAGCCGGCCGAGTTCGCCGCCTTCGCCACCGACGTGATGCCCGACTCGTTGTACATCGCGCTCGCCTACGCCGAGATCGTCGACGGGGCCGATCGCACCCGCTGGGAGCGCGAGGTCGGACGGGAGATCGCCGCTTCCGACGGCGCCGGCGGGTTCGTTCCGGCGCCGAGCGACGACGAGTACTTCGTCGTCCGCCTCGTCGCCCCGGTCAACGAGACCACCACACCGTTGATCGGCTTCGACATCAGCAGCGATCCGCTGCGGATGGCCTCGGCGACCGCGTCCGAGCGCGACGACCGCCCGGCCGTGGTCGGACCGATCAGCCTCGCCAACAGCGCTCAGCCGGGCCTGTTCGTCAGCGAGGTCGTGCGCGACGCGAACGGGGTGACGCTCGGTTTCGTCTCCGGTGGGATCGCCCTCGACCGCCTGATCGGCGTCGATCGGGAACTGCCCGGCGACGCCCGGGTAGCGCTCTACCTCGACGGCAAGCGGCTCAGCGCCGTCGATGTCGGCGGAACCGAGCAGACCTTCGAAGTCGGCGGTCAGACCTTCACCGTTCGCGCCGACGACGGTCGCAGCAGCAACGTCGTCCTGCCGACGCTGCTCGGACTGGCGACGCTCGGATTGGCGATCACCGCTGCGCTGGCCCGCCGAGCCGACGCCCGGCTCCAGCTGCGCCAGTCCGAACTGCTCCGCCGCCACCGGGCGCTGGCCGATCTCGGGCAGCGCCTGGCAGCCGCCGGCGGCGTCGACCAGGTGATCGAGATCAGCGTCGAGCACGGGGGACCGATCGTCGACGCCGCCGCGACCACGCTCGCCCGGCTCGACCCCAACGACGCCTCGCGCCTGATCGTGCGCACCGATCGCACCGCCGACGACGTCGCCGCCCTCGCCGTCGAGGAGTTCCACCCGCTGTCGGACGCGCTGCGCGCCGTCGGCGGCGTGATCCTCCAGAACGCCGACGACATCTTCCTGCGCTATCCGGAGCACGCCGCCGACCTCGAGCGAGCAGGCGTCGAGTCGAGCCTCTGCGTCGCCCTCCGGCTGCACGGCGGAACGCCGTTCGCCGCGCTCGGGTTCTGCTGGAGCCACCCGCTCGACGACGTGCTCGCCGCCGAATACACGACGGTGGTGACGACGATCGCCGAGCTCGTCGGCCGGGCGCTCGAACGTGCCCTCGTCGCCGAACTGGTCCAGGATCGCGCCAGCCAGCTCAGCCGGCTCAGCCAGGCACTGGCCGTCGCCCAGGACCCGGGACAGGTCGTCGCCGCCGTCGAGCGGTGGGTGCCACGCTTGTTCGAAGCACACGCCGCCGAACTGCTCCCTGCCGCAACCGTCCAGCCGGACGACGATCCCGACGACGCCCTCGTGCGCAGCATCGTCCTGCCGAGCCCGAAGCGGGCCGAGCAGCACGTGCTGCGTGTCAGATGGAACGAGCCGATCGCACGGGCGGCGACGGTCGAAGCGGTGCTGCGCACGGTCGGCGAACTGATCGGTTCCGGCCTCGCTCGCGCCGAGCGCCACCAACACGAACACGACCTGATCGAAGAGCTGCAGCACTCGCTGCTGCTCACGCCCGCCGAGGCGGCCGACCTCGACATCGCCGTGCGCTACGAACCGGCGATGTCCCTGCTCGGGATCGGCGGCGACTGGTACGACGTGGTCCGCACCGGGCCCGACCAGACCTCGCTCGTCGTCGGCGACGTCACCGGGCACGGCCCACCGGCGGTAGCGGTGATGGCCGAGCTGAAGGCGATCGTCAGCCACCTGCTGGGTGCCGGAGCGTCGTTGGCCGAGGTCTGCGCCGGAGCCGACAGCTGCCTGCTGCGCCACGGGACCTACGCGACGATGGTCGTCGCCCGGATCGACACCCTGGCCGGCACGATCACCTCGGTCAACGCCGGCCATCCGTACCCGATCTTGCGCAGCGACGGCAGCTCGCGGCAGCTGACCGGTGGCCGCCGCCCGATCCTCGGGCTGCCGACCGAGCAGCGGCCGTTCGAGCCCGACGAGCAGCCGTTCGAGCCCGGCGACCTGCTCCTGCTGTACACCGACGGGCTGATCGAGGACCGCACGACGCCGATCACCGAATCGATCGACCAACTCGCCCTCCATCTCGAGACGATGGAACCGAGCGGGGCTGCAGCGACGATCGATCTGCTGCTGCGCGAGCGCGCCCGCGACACGCCGCGCAACGACGACGACGTCGCCATCCTCGGAGCGATCCGCCGTCCGGCGCCCGAGCGACGGGCGGGGCGGAGTCCGCTGAGCGACCGGTGGCCGCTACCGTTTGCTCGGTGAGCACCGTCGTCGACGTCACCATCGAACGGAACCGAGGGATCCGGCTCACCTTCGACGACGGAGCCGTGTGCGAGTTCCCGCTCGCCGAACTGCGTGCCGCCTGTCCGTGTGCGACCTGTCGGTCGCGTCGAGACGCCGGTCGGCCTGCCTCCGACCAGGCGCCGGAGTCACTGGCGATCGCCGACGCCGAGTTCGTCGGCGCCTGGGGACTGTCGGTGCGCTGGAACGACGGCCACGACACCGGGATCTATCCCTGGGACTCGCTCCGTCGCTGGCACGACGAGGGCGTGGCGGTGGACGGGAGCGGCCGATGAGTTCGCTACCGCCTCCTCCGCCGATGCCGCCGAGCGTCCCGCCGTCGGGGCCCTCCCCGGCGCCCAACGCTGCGCCCGAACACTGCTACCGCCATCCCGACCGCGAGGCCGGCCGACGGTGCACCCGCTGTGGGCGGGTCGCCTGCTCGGAGTGCCTGGTCCAGGCGTCGATCGGTTCGCAGTGCCGCGACTGCCTCAAACAGTCCCGGCCGGCGGCGACGGTGCGCGCCCGCGACTGGAACGCCGCGCAGGGCGCGCTGGTGACCAAGGTGCTGGTGGCGATCAACGTCGCGGTGTTCCTCCTGGTCGGCATCCAGGACCCGAACGCCTTCAGCGGCCGGCTCACCCGCGACGGACTGCTGTTCGACCTCGGGTTGAACCGGGTGTTCATCGCCGACGGCGAATGGTGGCGACTGATCACCGCCGGGTTCATCCACTTCGGCCTGATCCACCTGGCGTTCAACATGTTCGCGCTGTGGAACCTGGGGCAGATGCTCGAGCCGATCACCGGCCGGATCGAGTATGTCCTGCTCTACTTCGCCGCCCTCCTCGCCGGGTCCGCCGGGGCGCTGGTGGTCGGCGGCAACGGGATCACCGGTGGCGCCTCCGGGGCGGTGTTCGGCTTGTTCGGCGCCGCTGCGCTGGCATTGCGGGCGCGAGGCATCAACCCGTTCCGGACCAGCATCGGGACGGTGCTGTTGATCAACCTGGTGCTGACCTTCTCGATCAGCGGGATCTCGATCGGTGGGCACATCGGCGGGCTGATCGGCGGTGCGGCGTGCGGCGCGGTGGTCTTCGCCCCCGAGTGGCGCCGGCCGTCACGGTTGGTGCTCTACGCCACCCCGGTCGCCGTCGCCGTGCTCAGCGTGATCCTGAGCATCGCCGTTTCCGGCTGAACCCGTTCCACCGGCAGTGGCCGTCCACCGATCCGACACCCTGGCACACCCCCGGCGTAGCATCGCCACCAGCTTCCCCGAGCTCCCCTGCGCCGCTGCGCAGTGTCGTCCACCGGACGCTCCGGAGGAACCCCGATGCCCCGCACCCACCCCGTGCTCCGCCCGACGGCGCAGGCGCTGCGCCACGGACCGCTGCACAGCCCGCTCGACGCCCTCGACGTGATCGGTGAGCTCGCTCACCAGCCGATCGCGGCGGAGATCATCTGTGTCCACCTCGACCCCCGACGGCGGGTCGCCGCCGCCTTCGCCGTCACCTCGATCGAGGATCCGGATCACGTGCTCGAGGTCGTCGACTGTGCGATCAACGCCGCCGCCGAACTCCCCCAGCTCGATGGCCTGCTGCTCGCCTCGATCCGCCCGCACGCGCTCGGCGCCGACCCGGAGGACGCCGAGCGGTGGGACCTGCTCGACGATCTCTGCGCCGAGGCGGGGATCGAGCTCGTCGAGTGGCTGGTCGTCACCCCGCGGCGGGTGGTGCTCCCTCGGGAGCAGCTGCGGGTGGCGGCGCGCTGGCCGCCGTCGTGCCGCCGGGCTGAGCCGCAGCCCGGCAGCGCGCAGCACGACGAGCAGCTCACGGCTGCCCACCGGCCGGGCTCCGGCGGCGATCACGCGGCTCGCGGTAGTCCTCGGGGACGTCGTAGTGGTCGCCGTGGAAGCCGCGGCGGGGGAAGCCGAGCTGCTCGGCGAACGTGTGCAGCTCCTCGAGATCGCGATCGCTGACGAGATGGCACCACCGGCGACCGCGATGCCACCAGATCGCCTCGTCGATCAGCAATCCCATCCCGTCGGCCTCCTACTACCGTCGGCAGGGTGGAGACCCTGCTGCGCGCCGCGTGGGCGGCATACGCCGGCGGCACGGCTGCGGCCGGATCGATCCTGGACGGGTTGCTCGAGCGATACGCCGAGCCTCACCGCCGATACCACGCCGTCGGCCACCTCCACCGGGTGGTCGCCGATTGTCTCGAACTGCTGACGACGGTCGACGTCGCCGATCCGGCGGCAGTGGTCCTCGCCGCCTGCTACCACGATGCGATCTACGACCCCCGTTCGGCGACCAACGAAGCCGACAGCGCTGCGCTCGCCGACCGCCAGCTGGACCAGCTGGGCGTCCCCGAGACGCGACGAGCAGAGGTCGCCCGGCTCGTTTTGGCGACCGCCTACCATCAGGTCACCGACCCCGCCAGCGCAGTGCTGCTCGACGCCGACCTCGCCGTGCTCGGCGGGCCACCGGCCGCCTACGAGGCCTACGTCCGGGGGGTTCGCTTCGAGTACGCCCACCTCGACGACGCCACCTGGAACAGCGGGCGCGCGGCGGTGTTGCGTCGCCTGCTCGCCCGCCCGGCGTTCTACGCCACCGAGGCCTTTCGCGACCGCGAGGGACGCGCCAGGGCGAATCTGGCGAGCGAACTCAGTGCGCTCGACGGTTGACCGCCGCAGCTCAATGACAGGCGCAGCCGCCGCCACAGCCACCCGCCATCGGGCGGGGAGCAGGCGACGGGCTCGGTGCTCCGCCCGATCCGACCGAGGCGAACACCGACAGCAGCCGATGCGCCGGGTGACCCTCGGCGCAGATCGCCGGCTCGGAGGCCTCGGCCATCGGCCGGCGGAGCTCGAAGGTCTGCTCGCAGGTCTTGCAGCGGAATTCGTAGAGGGGCACGATCCGAGCGTAGGCGACCGACGGGCCGCTCGCATCGCTCGGGGCGGACGATGCACGCTCAGCGCCGGCGGAGCGGTACGTGGTTGACTGGGGAGGTGTCCGAGACCTCCGTCCGCCCTGCTGAGACCCGCCCGATCCTGGACGAGGACACGCAGACGGGCGAACCGCTGTCGGCACACATCGTCAAGGTCGACAAGGGCGAGAGCGCGGCGGCGAAGGTGCTCGAGGCGCGGATCTACGGCACCCCGCTGGAGGCGTTGTGCGGCTTCGTCTGGATCCCCCAGCGGGACCCGAAGCAGCTGCCGCTGTGCCAGAAGTGCAAGGAGATCTACGAGATGTACCGGATGATCGACGACCGATTGGGCGAAACCCCGAGTTCGTGAGGCGATCCGCCTACTACGGTCGCCGTCCGTGCCGACGCTGACCACCCTGCTCACCTTCGGCGCCGCCTCGATCGCGCTGTTGCTGATCCCCGGACCGGCGGTGCTGTACATCGTCAATCGCAGCGTGGCCGACGGCCGCAGGGTCGGGTTGGCCTCCGTCGCCGGGGTCGAGATCGGCACCCTCGTCCATGTGATCGCCGCCGCCCTCGGGCTGTCCGCTGCGCTCGCCGCCTCGGCGATCGCCTTCTCCGTGATCAAGTGGCTCGGCGCTGCGTACCTGATCGTGCTCGGGATCCGTACGTTGGCCACCCGGCCCTCGGCGGTCGACCTGCTGACCGAGTCGATCTCGCCCCGCCGGGCATTCGTCCAGGGGATCGTCGTCAACGTCCTCAACCCGAAGATCGCCCTGTTCTTCTTGTCGTTCCTCCCCCAGTTCGTCGAACCCGACCGGGGCAACGCGGTCGCCCAGACGTTCGTCCTCGGGCTCGTCTTCGTCTCCCTCGGGACGCTCTCCGACGGCATGTTCTCGCTCGTCGCCAGCGCGCTGCGGGGAGTGCTGGTCCATGGCCGGGCACTGGCGGTCGTCCGCCGCTACGTCGCCGGGACGATCTACATCTCGCTCGGGTTGGTCGCCGGGACCACCGGCCACGCCTCGGCTGCGCAGCAACCGTGACCCTCCGGCTGCGTCCGGCGATCCGCGCCCTGCTCGTCGATCCGGCGGAGCGGGTGCTGCTCGTCCGCTTCGAGTTCCCCGACGCCTCGGTCTGGGCGCCGCCGGGCGGCGGGATCGAGCCGGGAGAGGACCCGATCGCCGCATTGCACCGCGAGCTCGCCGAGGAGACCGGGCTGCTCGACGCGTCGATCGGACCGGTGCTCTGGGCCCGGACCCATGTCGGACCGATGGGCTCATGGGACGGCCAGCGCGATCATGTCCATCTGGTGCGCTGCCCGGCGTACGAGCCCGTGCCGCAGCTGAGCTGGGAGCAGCTCCGCGCCGAACGGGTCCACGAACTGCGCTGGTGGACCCTCGACGAGCTCGCCGCCAGCTGCGAGCCGGGGGTCCGCTTCGCCCCCTTCGAGCTGCCCGAGCTGGTCTCGCTGATCCTCCGCGACGGCCCCCCGGCGGCGCCGTTCGAGCTGCTCAACGTCGTGCTCGCTACCTGAAGTCGCGCGAGGGGTTGGACGCCGCCACCGGGAGCAGTTGGAGATGTTCGGCGACGATGTTGATCACCCCCTCGGCGTGCTCGAGGGTCCCGCGGATCAGCATCGCCGGCGCCTCCCGGGCGATCCGCCGATGCCGCGCCCAGCATCCCTTGGAGACGACGACGTTGATCAGCCCGGTCTCGTCCTCGAGGTTCAAGAAGGTCGTTCCCTGGGCGGTCATCGGCCGTTGGCGGTGCGTGACGATCCCCCCGACGATCACCTTCGAACCCGGCTCGCGGGTCCACAACCCGGCGGAGGTGACCACCCCCAACCGATCGAGCTCGGCGCGCAGGAACTGGGTCGGATGCCCGTCGGGGGCGACTCCGGTGGCCCACAGGTCTGCCGCCGCCTGTTCGACCGGCTCCATCCCCGGCAGGGTCGGGGCGTGCACCCCGGTGATCATCCCGGCGAGCCGCCCGGGGCGTGACTGGGCGACGGCACCGACCGTCCACATCGCCTCACGCCGGGCGAGCCCGAAGCACTCCCCGAACGCACCCGCAGTCGCCATCGCCTCGAGTTGTTGCAACTGCAACGAGGGAACCCGACGGACGAGGTCCTCCACCGTCGCATACGGCCGGCCGGCCTCGATCTCGGCGGCCAACTCGTCGCCGATCCCGCGGATCGAGCCGATCCCCAGCCGGACCGCGAGACCACCGGTGGAGACCTCGCACGGCTCGAGCGTCGCCGTCGCCGTCGAGGCGTTGAGATCGGGGGTGCGGGTCCGCACCCCGTGGCGGCGGGCGTCGTTGACCAGCGTGTGCGGCGCCCAGAACCCCATCGGTTGGGCGTTGAGCAGCGCGGCGCAGAACGCAGCCGGCTCGTAGAGCTTGATCCACGACGAGGAGTAGACGAGGTAGGCGAACGAGACCGAGTGCGATTCGGGGAAGCCGTAGTTGGCGAACGCGGCCATCTTGTCGAACAGCTCCTCGGCGGTCGGCTGATCGATCCCCCGCTCGGCCATCCCCTCGAACAGCCGGGCACGCAGCCGTTCCATCCGTTGGCGCGACCGCTTCGAACCCATCGCCTGGCGGAGCTGGTCGGCCTCGGAGGGGGTGAATCCGGCGAGGTCGATCGCCATCTGCATCAGCTGCTCCTGGAACAGCGGGACACCCAGCGTCTTGCGCAGCGAGCGTTCGAGCAACGGATGGGGGTAGGTGACCGGCTCCTGACCGTTGCGACGGCGGATGTAGGGGTGGACCGAGCCGCCCTGGATCGGTCCAGGGCGGATCAGGGCGACTTCGACCACCAGGTCGTAGAAGGTTCGCGGGCGCAGCCGGGGGAGGGTCGCCATCTGCGCCCGGGACTCGATCTGGAACACCCCGACGGTGTCCGCCCTGCACAACATGTCGTAGACCGCCGGGTCCTGCGGGAGGGTGGCGAGGTCGAGCTCATAGCCGCGGTGCTCACGGATCAGATCGACGGCGTAGTGCAACGCCGAGAGCATCCCCAACCCGAGCAGGTCGAACTTGACCAGCCCGACCGCAGCACAGTCGTCCTTGTCCCACTGGAGCACCGAGCGGCGCTCCATCCGCGCCCACTCGACCGGACAGACCTCGATCACCGGCCGGTCGCAGATCACCATCCCCCCGGAATGGATCCCGAGATGGCGAGGGAAGTCCTCGACCTCCATCGCCAGGCCGAGCACGTCGGCGGGGATGTCGTGATCGGGACTGCCGTCGGGACGGGACTGGCGGGCGGTCGCCTCGACCCGGCCCCAGGCATCGATCTGCTTCGACCAGGCGTCCTGCTGGCCGGGGGCGAAGCCGAGGGCACGGGCCATGTCGCGCACCGCCGAGCGTGAGCGGTAGGTGATCACGTTGGCCACCTGGGCGGTGTGGTGCCGGCCGTAGCGCTCGTAGACGTACTGGATCACCTCTTCCCGGCGATCGGACTCGATGTCGATGTCGATGTCCGGCGGGCCGTCACGCTCGGGCGACAGGAAGCGTTCGAACAGCAGCCCGAGGTCGACCGCATCGGCCTTGGTGATCCCCAACGCGAAGCAGACCGCCGAGTTCGCCGCGCTCCCCCGCCCCTGGCAGAAGATGTCGGACCGGTTGCAGAACTCGACGATGTCCCAGACGACGAGGAAGTAGCCGGGAAAGCCGAGGCCCTCGATCACCTCCAGCTCGTGGTCGATCACCGCCCATGCAGCCGGGTTGGCGCAGCGCTCGCCGTAGCGGCGTCAGCGCGCCGGCAGTGACGACCTGGCGGAGGAAGCCCATCTCGTCGAGCCCGTCGGGGCAGGGGAACGGCGGCAGGCTGGGAGCGACGAGGGCGAGGTCGAAGGCCAGCCGGCGGCCGAGCTCGGCGGCCTGCTCGACCGCTCCCGGGAACCGGCGGAACCAGCGCGCCTGTTCGTCGCCGCTGCGCAGGTGGGCGAGCCCGGCGGCCGGCAGCCACCCGTCGAGCTCCTCCAGGCTCCGCCGGGAGCGGACGGCGGCGAGGGCGGCGGCGAGCTGCCGGCGTGCGGGCGCGGCGTAGTGGACGTTGTTCGTCGCCACCACCGCCAGCCGTTCCGACATCGCCAGGGCGGCGAGGGCGTCGTTGCGGTGCGAGTCGAGCGGGTCGCCGTGGTCCCACAACTCGACCACGACGTGCTCACGGCCGAACGCCTCGATCAGCCGGTGCAGTTCGCGCCGGGCGGCAGCGGGGCCCTCCTCCCCCAGTGCCCGCGGCACCGGCGACTTGCGGCAACCGGTGAGCACCGTCCAGTGACCGGCGCCGACCTCGGCCAGATCGGCGAGGGCGAACCGGGGGGCGCCCTTTTCTCCGGCGAGGTGGCCGAGGCTCAGCGCCCTGCTCAACCGGGCGTAGCCCTGCGGGCCGTCGGCGAGGACGAGCAGGTGCTCGCCGTGCGGGTCGGGCTGGGGCACCGGCGGGGTCCGCCCCCGCCGGATTTGCTCGACCGTCTCCGCCTCGCTCCGGGCGACCCTCGCTGATCCGTGCTCCGCCCGTGCAGTGCCCACGGGGTCGAGGGTGATCTCGGCGCCGAAGATCGTCGGCAGCCCGACCGCCCGGGCGGCCTCGGCGAAGCGGACCACCCCGTACAACCCGTCGTGGTCGGTGAGCGCGAGCGCCTCCAGCCCGAGCCGGGCGGCTTCCTCGGCGAGCTCTTCGGGGTGGGAGGCGCCGTCGAGGAAGGAGAAGTTGGAGTGGCAATGGAGCTCGGCGTAGGGAATGGTCGGGCGGACCGTCGGCGTGCTCGGATCGGCCTCGA
This sequence comes from uncultured Actinomycetes bacterium, assembly GCA_963754705.1. GTDB lineage: Bacteria > Actinomycetota > Acidimicrobiia > Acidimicrobiales > Ilumatobacteraceae > JAWKHV01. The sequence goes on from CAVWGZ010000008.1 coordinate 41,132, forward strand.
ACGGCTGGCGTTTACGGCTCCAAGCAGGGCCGTCACCGCCGGCGTTCCAGCTCGGGCTGCCCGGCTCGCGCCCGGTCGGGTGCCTGCCGGAGAGCTGTCGCTCCAGTTCCTTCCACGGCATCGCTGGATTGTTGAACCCCACGACTCCCACACTACGAACGCACGTTCGACCGCACAAGAGCGGGCGGCGCGCTCGGAGCGGTGTCACACGGCTCGGTGGGCTAGACCACCCCCGCCAGATCGAACCGGGAGCACGAATGTCCGAAGCCAGCAGCGTCACGTCCTTGCCCGTCGAGCACCTGTTCACGGTGCACCTCGACATCGGCGAGCCGAGCTATGTCCGCGGCGGCCCGACCGGGACCAAGCTGATCGTCGGCATCCTCGGCGGGACCGTCTCCGGCGAGCGGATCAACGGCGAGGTGATGGCCAACTCGGGCGGCGACTGGGTCTCGGTCGGACCGAACGGCGAGCTGCGGATCGACGTCCGGTTCACGATCCGGACCACCGACGAGGCGATCATCTACGTCGCCTACCAAGGCGTGCTGGTCAAGGGCAAGGCGATCTGCGCCCCGCTGTTCGAGACCGGCGAGGAGCGCTACGCCTGGATCAACCAACTCCAAGGCATCGGCGTCGGCATCGCCAGCGCCGAAGGCGTCGACTACGAGTTCTACGCCCTCACTCCCTGACCACGCCCGGCGACGACCGATCGCCGCGGCGCCTCGATGTCGTCAGCGCTGGTGACCATCTGGGAGCCGAGCGCCGACGCCGACGCCGACCTCAGATGGCGACGGCGCCCTGTTCGCCAGAGTCCTCGGCGTCGCCGAGTTTGGCTCTGACGACCGAGATCAGGCTGCCGAGGCGACCCGACGGGGTCGTCCAGTAGCGGCCCTCGTCCCCCTCGATCCGCAACACGGTGATCCCCGGCGTTTCCCGGCCCTCGTCGAAGTAGGCGTCGGCGAACGGGTTCCACAGCTCGTCGATCGCCGCCGGGTCGGTCGTCGTCGACACCGTGCCACGCAGCGACACCCAGGTGTTCGAGCGGTTGTCGCTCAACGTCACGAACGTCCGATCGCCGGTGCCGATCGCCTTCGCCCACGGCTCGCTGGTGTCGAGCAGGATCTCGATCCTGCTGCCGCTGACCTTGGCGACGGTCAGCGGACGGAACTCGAGCGGGAACGCTGCCGATTCGACGCCGACCATCAAGGTCGAACCGGGCTCGAGCAGATCGGAGAGAGGCTTGGCAGTGTCATCGTCCATCGCCACCACGTACCCCCGAGGCGCCGACGACAGCCGTGCCGACCAGCTCACCCCCGCCGAACAGGGCGGTGCCCCGGTAGCGTGGCACAGCCGCCGGAACGAACCGGCTGCGACACGTTGGTGGCGATGGTCCGCTCGCGTGACCCCACCGAATGGGAGTTCCCCCCGCAATGTCCGTTTCCTTCGCCGCGCTCGGCGTCCCCGCCGAACTCACTGCCGCGCTCACCGCCGGGGGCTTCACCGAGGCCTTTCCGGTCCAGGCCGCCTGCATTCCCGACGCCCTCGCCGGCCGCGACCTGTGCGGGCGCGCCCCGACCGGCTCGGGCAAGACCCTCGCGTTCGGGATCCCGATGTTCGCCCGGATCGGGCGGGCCGAACCGAACCATCCGACGGGGATCGTCCTCGTCCCCACCCGTGAGCTCGCCCTCCAGGTGCGCAACGAGCTCGTCCCGCTCGGCAAGGCTGTTCGCCGGTTCGTCCTGCCGATCTTCGGCGGCGTGCCGTACTCGAGCCAGCTCAACTCGCTCCGCCGCGGTGCAGCGGTGCTCGTCGCCTGCCCCGGGCGGCTGCTCGATCTCGTCGAGCGCGGTGCGGTCGAGCTCGACCGGGTCGAGGTCGTCGTCGTCGACGAGGCCGACCGGATGGCCGACATGGGCTTCCTCCCGGAGGTCCGCAAGCTGCTCGAGCGGATGCCGACCGAGCGCCAGACGTTGCTCTACTCGGCGACCCTCGACGGCGACGTCGACGAGCTGATCCGTCGCCACCAGCAAGATCCGGTGCGCCACGATCTGGTCGGCGAAGTGCCCGAGACGAACGCGGTCCACCGCTTCGTCCGGGTCAACCCCGTTGCCCGGCTGGGCACGGCCGCCAAGCTGATCCGCGACCACGGCCCGACGATGGTCTTCGCCCACACCCGTGAGGGCGCCGATCAGCTCAGCGACCAGCTGGCGATGTCGGGGATCACAGCGGTGGCGATCCACGGCGGGATGAACCAGAAGATGCGCGAGCGCTCGCTCGAGCGCTTCCGCGACGGGCGGGTGCAGGCGATCGTCGGCACCGACGTCGCTGCCCGCGGGTTGCACGTCGACGGAGTCAAGCTGGTGATCCACTGGGACCTGCCGAACGACCCGAAGGACTACGTCCACCGTTCCGGGCGCACCGCTCGCGCCGGGGAGACCGGCACGGTCGTCGCCCTCGTCGCGCCGCAGCACGAGCGCAAGGCCGCCTGGCTGGTCCGCGAACTGACGATGGACGTCACCTTCGAAGGCGACGCACCGCGCCAGGAACGCCGGCCGAACAACATCGGCGCTCGCCGCCCGAACGGCAACAAGCCGTTCCACCGCAGCCAGGGCCCGTCGAAGTCCGGCGCTCGACGCCCGGCAGCGCCCTCACGCCGGAGCTACTGAACCGTCGGCCGGCGCTCTCGTCCGCTCAGCGGCCGAGCAGCGCCGGGTCGAACACGAGCGAACTCGGTGGGGCGACGATCGTCGCTTCCAACCCGTCCACCTGCGGCAGCAGGTGCTCGCAGAAGAACCGGGCACTGAGCAGCTTGGCGGCGCGGAACTCGTCGTCTCCGGGGCCGTCCCCGGAGGCGGCGACCAGTGCGGTGCGGGCGAGCAGGCCCCCGGCGACGACCGTCGCCAGCAGTCGCAGGTAGGGCGTTGCCGCCGACAACCCGACGAGCGGATCGGCGGCGTTGGCGAGAAGGTGCTCAGAGCAACGCCGGGCGAGGGCGATCGCTGCGGTCAGCCGGGCGCGCAGCTCGGCCAGATCTTCGAACGCGGCGAGTTGCTTGTCGAGTGCGGCGAATTCGTCGAGCAGTTCGCCGACCACCGCTCCGCCACGCATCGCCAGTTTGCGTCCGACGAGGTCGATCGCCTGGATCCCGTTGGTCCCCTCGTAGATCGTCGCGATCCGCGAGTCGCGCCAGTGTTGGGCGACCCCGGTTTCCTCGACGAAGCCCATCCCGCCGTGGATCTGGATCGCCAACCCGGTCAGTTCGACCCCGAGGTCGGTGCCCCATCCCTTGGTCAGCGGCGTCAGCAGGGCGGCCCGCTCGGCGGCGGCGGCGCGCTCCTCGGCGGTCGCCGCCCGCTTCGAACGGTCGATCTCGGCTGCGTTGCGGTACGCCAGGCGGCGCATCGCGTCGATCCCGGCCTTCATCGTCAACAGCATCCGCCGCACGTCGGGGTGCTCGACGATCGGCGAACCGGCCGGCGCACCGGGAGCGCGACCCTGGACCCGTTCACCGGCGTAGGCGAGCGCCTGTTGATAGGCGCGCTCGGCGACCGCCAGACCTTCCAGCCCGACCGACAACCGGGCCTGGTTCATCATCGTGAACATCGTCGCCATCCCGCGCTGCTCCTCGCCGAGGAGGTAGCCGACCGCACCGTCGGCATCGCCGACCTGATGGACCCCTTCGCCGAAGCTGAGCACGCAGGTCGGGCTGGCCTTGATCCCGAGCTTGTGCTCGATCGAGACGCAGTGGACGTCGTTGCGTGCGCCGCGGGTGCCGTCGGGTTCGACCAGGAACCGGGGGACGATGAAGCAGGAGATCCCACGCGTGCCCGGAGCCGCGTCCGGCGTGCGGGCCAGGACGAGATGGACGATGTTCTCGGTCAGGTCGTGCTCGCCGTAGGTGATGAAGATCTTCGTCCCGGTGATCCGGTAGGTGCCGTCGTCCTGGCGTATCGCCCTCGTGCGCACGGCGCCGACGTCGCTGCCCGCGTCGGGCTCGGTCAGGTTCATCGTTCCCGACCACTCACCGCTGATCATCTTCGGCAGGTACGTCGCCCGTTGCTCGTCGTCACCGTGGTGACCGATCGCGTCGATCGCCCCTTGGGTCAGCAACGGGAGCAACGAGAACGCCATGTTGGCCGAGGTCATCATCTCCTGCACGCCGATGCCGACGACCCACGGAAAGCCACCGCCCCCGTAGCTCGGATCGAGCGGGAGCGCACCCCACCCGGACTCGACATAGGTTTCGTAGGCGCTGTCGAAGCCCTCCGGGGTGACGACGCTGCCGTCGGCCCGGCGCACGCTGCCGGCGACGTCACCGGGCTGGTTGAGCGGGGCGAAGGTTTCGGCGAAGAACCGCCCGGCCTCGGCGAGCAGGTCGGCGACCGTCGCCGGGTCGGCGTGCTCGAAGCCCTCCAACCGGCTCAGCTCGGCGAGCTCGGCGGTCGTCTCGAGCGTGAACCGGATGTCGTCCAGCGGCGGTCGGTAGGCGGTGCTCATCGACCTCGAGCCTAGGGCGACGGGGGATCCTCGCCGGGCGCTGCGCCCCACACCAGGCGCACGTCGGGCGCTCGCTCCTCGTTCCCGGAGCCGTCGGTCCGGTCGGTCTCGACGAAGCCGGCCCGGTCGTAGAACCGGCGCGCCGCCTGGTTCGCCGCGAAGGTCCACAAGGTCAGCCGTTCGGGGCTGAGCGCCTTCGCCTGATCGAGCAGCAGCGAGCCGACACCCCGCCCGATCCAGGCGGGTTCGACGTAGAGCTGCTCGATCAGCTCACCGGTGCGCACCAGCAGCCCGACGGGCACGCCTCCTGCTTCGGCGACCCAGGTCTCGCGGTGGGAGACCACGCTCGATGCCATCCAGGCGCGAACCTCGTCGTCGCTGTGCACTCGAGGGATCGAGGGCACTGCGTGGCGGAACGAGCGGAGGTGGATCTCGGCCAGCGCAGCTGCGTCGGTCGGCCGCCCGGGTCGGATCCTGACCTTGTCGAGGGTGCTCGGGGCGAGCGCTTCGAGTGCTCCGGCGAGGCCCTCGTCGGCGAGTTGTTTGGCCCGGTCCCAGTCGAACCAGCCGATCTGCTGGCTCTCCTCGGGCGGCGGCGCGGGGTCGCGGTCATCGGCGATCAAGAGGTAGCGCAGGTCGAGATGGGTGTGACCGCGTCCGCCGGGATGCACGTCGACGTGGACGAGGCGGGGCTCGCGGTGGGCGTGGACGAGGTCGAGGCCGCTCTCCTCGGTCGCTTCGCGCATCGCCGCGTCCCACGGCGTTTCACCGGGATCGAGGTGTCCGCCGGGCTGGATCCAGATCCCGAGGCGCTTGTGGAGGTGGAGCAGCACGCCTCGCGGACCGACCACGATCGCCGATCCGGTGACGTGCGTCGGGTCGATCCGGTCGTCGAACGGGTCGGTGAGTCGTTCGAACTCCTCGAGCAGGGCGGTGATCGACCGCTCCTCGCGTCCGTCGACCGGTGTCCGGGCTCGAACGACGGCGGCGACGGCAGACCGCAGCACCTCGGACTGGCTCACGATCGGCAGCGTAGGGCCGGGTTCGGCGCGATCCGGCGTCCCTCTCCGGCAACTCAAGCGCCGTCGACACGCTCCGGCGGGCCAGCTCCACGGGCTGCGCGCCATGGTTCCGGGTGGTACTGCGTGAGGGCTACTCGCGCGCTGACATTGACATTCTAGGTGTCGATACAACTACTTTGCGTCAGAAACTAGAACTCGGCTTGAGTTTGAGCCTGGGCCATACGGCCTAGGCGTTCTCACGAGTTGTAGTACAGTCATCGCCCGTTGCGTCTGCCCAGCGTCATCTTTCCAGCAGCGAAGCGTCTGTTCCGTTCGACCAGCTCACCCTCGCTTGCACTGGATGACGTCGGATGATGAACGAACCTGCTCTCACCCCCGAATCGAGCCCCGCCCCCCGGGCGTTGCTCATCGACACCGACTCGCTGCTGCGACGCAGCTGGGAGAAATCGCTACGCGCCGAGGGGTTCGCTGTCACCGGCACCTCGGAACCGGAGGCGGCGTTGATCCTCACCTCGTCGTTCAAGCCGGACGTGGTGATGCTCGACCTGCGGCTGCGGGCCGTCGGGCCGCACCGGGCGGGATTCTTCGCCGAGGTGCGCTCGATGACCGACGCCTACCTCGTCGGGCTGACCGATCACAGCGACGAGCTCGAGCGGGTCCGCCTGCTCCGCGCCGGCGCCGACGATGTGGTCACCAAGCCGATCTCGACGATCGAGCTGGCCGCTCGGCTGCGTGCCCTGCTGCGGCGGCCGCGGCGGATCACCGAAGGGCTGGTCCTCGGGCCTCCCCCGACGGTGATGCACTACGGCCCGCTGCAGATCGACCTCGGTCGACGACAGGCGCAGGTCAACGGCTACAACGTCGCCCTCACCCGGATCGAGTTCGACCTGCTGGCGCACCTCTGCCAGCGGCCGCGCGACGTCAGCACCCGGCTCGAACTACTCCGCAGCATCTGGGGAGAGACCTGGGTCGGCGACGATCACGTGGTCGACGTGCACCTCTCGAACCTGCGGCGCAAGCTCCACCACTACGCCCCCGACACCGTCTTCATCGGTACCGTCCGCGGCGTCGGTTTCCGGCTCTCCGACGAGCTGCTACGGGCACCCGAGCCGACCGCCGAGGCCGAGACGGCTGCTGCGCCGGCTGCCGGGACCCCGGCGACCGAGACCCCGGCCCCCGCGGCCGACGTCGAGCTCACCGACGACTCCTCCGACGGCGAGGCCGACTCCTCCGACGGCGAGGGCGACTCCTCCAACGGCGAGGCCGACTCCTCTGACGACGACGCCGAGTCCTCCGACGGCGACGCCGACCCTTACTGAGATCAGCGGTACCGGGCGTCGATCTGCCAACACCCGTTGGCGACGCTGACGAGCAGTGCGTCGTCGCCATCGACGACGAGTTGGATGCGGGCCCGCCGAGTGCTCCGGCGGGCATCCCACCAACGTTCCTCGATCGGCCAGGGACCGGCCCAGGCGATCACCCGTTGCCGGGAGCGACCGGTGACCAGCGTCACCGGCTCGGCGCTGACCAGGCCACGGCCGCCGACGCGGAGCTGTTCGCCGGCTGCATCGAGCAGTTCGCACGGTTCCGGTCGATCGAGCACGCAGGCCGGTGACGGCGCCGGCAACCGCCCGGGCCAGGGCTGAGCCGGGGTGGGCGGGGCGAGCGCAGCGGTACGCGCCGAAGGGTCGGAGAGATCGCTGACACCCGCCGGAACGAGCGCATGGACGCTCGGGGCACGTCCACCGAGCCATTCGGGGACGGTCACCGCCTCGTGGCCGAGCAGTCCGGCGAGACGCGTGGTCGCCCGCAGCGCCCACTCGTCGGCTTGGGTCTGACCGCCCCAGAACCCTCGTTGGTCCCCGGCGTCGGGGCGGACCTCGGTCGGGGCGAGACGGAGCAGGACGACCCCGCCGGTGAGCCTGCCCGGTTGGCGGACCCAGCCGTCGAGCTGCCAGCGGACCCGTTCGACCATCGCTGCTGCGCTCAGCCCGACCGGGCGGTACCAGGCCCGTTCGGTGCGTTCACCGTGCTCGGTCTCGGCCTCGACCAGCAGGCGGGTGGCGACCAGTCCACGCCCGGCGAGGGAGGCGTGCAGCTCGGCGGCGAGCTGGCGGGCGAGGAAGACGAGCGACTCGATCTGGGACACCGGCTCGTCGAACAGGCGGGTGAGCGCCAGCTCCGGCGGTGGAGCGGTGACGGTCGTCGGGCGGGCGTCGACCGCCCGGGCGAAACGATGGGCAGCCGCACCGTCCGGTCCGAAGCGGGCGAGTAGATCGGCACCGTCGAACTCGGCGAGTTGACCCAACCGGCGCAGGCCGAGCCGGCGGAGCAGCTCGACCAGCTCGATCGGCAGCCCGCCGACATCATGGAGCGCACGCAGCGGGAACGGGGCGAGGAACCGGGCACTCGCCTCCTGGCCGGGCGGAACGACGACGACTCGCCCGATCGCCGCTGCGTGTCGTGCAGCAACCGCCGCTGCGAACCTCCCGCCCGCCACCCCCACGCCGTGCCGAATGGTCGGGACTGGGCTCCGCTGCGCTTTGCCCGCTCCCTCCCGGCTCGCTGCGCCTGGCGGCGCGACGCTCGCATCCCCGTGCCGAATGGTCGGGACTGGGCTCCGCTGCGCTGTGCCCGCTCCCTCCCGGCTCGCGGTGAGCAGGTCGTCGTAGCCGGCGAGGGCGAGGGCTGCGGCGCGCTCGGCAAGGGCCTGATCACCGCCGGCGTAGCGCGACGGCCCGCGGGTGGCGAAGGTCAGCCAGCCCGGCTCGCTGACCTCGAGCAGGGGGACGAGCGTGCCGACCGACCGGACCACCGGTTCGAACCGGCGGGCGTCGCGCTCGGGGTCATCGGCGATCAGCTGCAACCCCGGACAGCAGGCCTGTGCCTCCCGGCGGCGATGCCCGATGCGGACCCCGTCGGCCTCTGCCACCGGGGAGACGGCGAGCACCCGGTTGCCCCGCAGCACGGCGACGGGGATGTCATCGGCGGGACCGGCAGCCGGATCGCGGGCGGCGAGCACCGGCCAGTGGGGGAACCAGATCGTCAGCAGGCGGGGGATCTGCTCGCCGTCCATCGCGCCCTCAGCCGGCCTTCGGGTGCAGCCGTACGGCAGGAGCGGCGACCTCGGCGACCGCGCCGTCGGGTCCCGGGAGCCACAGCTCTCGCCGTATCGGTCGCCCCGCCCGACGACCGTCGAGCTCGACGCGCACCCGCCGGGCGAGCAACCGGCCGTGCCCATTGCCGATTCCCTCCCAGTTCAACGGGGTGGTGGTGAACTCCAGGTCAGGGCTGAACGGCGTCGAGGAGGGTTCGACGAGGAGCAGCACGGCGCCCCGATGGGCGAGGCGGGCCTGCACCCTGCGGACGTCGACGGGGCGGACCGCCTGAGGCGAGGGGGCGCGGGCGAGGACCACCTCGGCACCTTCGGCGACCGCCGCGGTCACCTCCGCCCACTGCCGCGCCGGTGGCTCGGCGACGAGGAACACCCGCCCGAGGGAGACCCCCAACTCCTCGGCTGCGGCCAGCCCGACCGAGGGCAGGCCGACCACGCCGACCCAGGCACCGGCGCGGGAAGGCCCGGCGGCGAGGGCGAACGCCAACGACATCCCCGCTCCCCCGCCGCTGACGACGATGCTGCCGCGACGCAACCCGCCTTGCGGGAGCAGGCCGACGAGCGGAGGGAGCACCCCCAGCAGGCGCTCGTGGGCGAGCACTTCCGGGCGGACCGCCCCGGCGAGAGCGTCCCCGATCGGTGCCCGGGCGACACGGGCCAGTGCTCCTGCTGCTCTCGCCACGGTCGTAAGGTTACACGAACACCTGTTCGATCACGCCGCGGCGGAAGGCGAAGCAGTGTTACTCGGCGGGCGCGCTCTTCCACCGTTCGCGGGCGAGCCGGCTGCGCTCGAGCAGATGGGCGGGGACGCGCTTGGCCGCTTCGGACAGCGCATCGGGAGCACCGCCACCCTCTCCCCCGGCCGCCGCCGGAGGGGCATCGGCGGGCGCCTCTTCGACGAGATCCTCGAACGAGGGCGGGGCCATCCCCGGCTTCCAGTACTGGTACAGGTCGCCGACGACACCGTCGAGCCCGGACGAGTCGAACCCCTTGGCCAGGTCGACGGTGATCATGTTGGAGAACACGTGCACCCCGGCGACCCGGCCGGTGGCGAACAGCCGGCGGGCGAGCTCTGCCGCCGGCGTCACTCCGACCACCGCCGCGTCCGCGCTGAACCGCTCGTGGCCCATCCCGGTCAGGCTGCGGTTGGTCTCGAACCGGACCACCCCGGGGATCGAGCTCGGCTTCTCGGTGACGGCGACGGGCTGACCCATGCGCCCGAGACTAGGCCAGGCAGGGCGCTCGCGCCCCAGACCGATCGCAGGAGCGATCGCCGACCGGCGGGAGGCGATCGAGGCTGCCTCAGGCCCGCAGCTGCCGGTCGAGCGGCGTGGGGAAGCGCGGCGAGACGATCGTCGGAGCGAGCCATGCCTCGAGCGCCAATGCCTCGTCGGCGATCGCCGACCTCGTCCCCGGATCCACCTCAGCGAGGATCGCCAGCGCGACCGTGCCGTCGCGTCGCTGCGACCAGCCGCCGACGATCCGGCCGTCGCTCCAGATCGTCGGGCCGATGTTCCCGGAGCGATCGAACAGCGCCGCCCGGTGCTCGCCGAGATACCAGTCGCGCTCGTTCCAACCCATCGCGGTCGGGTCGAGCGCGGGGAGCAGAGCGACCCACCGCTCGTCTGCCGGCGGCTCGTCCTCGTCGCCGGGCAGGACATAGCCGGTCGTCCCGCCTTCCAGCTCGACCACCGACGCCCCGATCGCAGCGAGCGCCCGCCTGCTCTGCGCCATCGTCCATCCGGTCCACCACTGGATGTCCTTCGCCGTCGCCGGGCCGAACGTCGCCAGCCATCGCCCGAGCAACTCCACCTGGGCCGTCTCCGTCTCCTGCCCGAGGTCCACGGCCGTACCGAGCCAGTCGTCGAGCACATGCCACTGGTACTGACTCGAGGTCCAACTCCCCCTCGGCCGTCCGCGGGCGAGCAACCCGTCGGCGGCGAGGAGGAACAGCACGCGGGTCGACAGACCGATCTCCGCCGCCCAGGTCTTGCCCTCGCCGACCGCCACAGCCCTGCCGAGGCCGGGGATCGCCGCCGACAACTGTGCGCCGGTGACCGGCTGTCGTGCAGCGACCTCGGCGAGCACCCTCGCTTCGATCTCGGCCAACCAACTCGCCGGGTCGGCGCCGACGCCGCCCTCGCCGATCAGCTCGAGCAGGTTGCGCCGTTCCCGCGCGGCGACCGCTCGCGTGCAGGCAGCGTGCATCGCCGGATAGTGGGCGACGTCGATGGTGAACATCGTCCGCCGCATCCCGAGCGTGCGCAGCAGGGTTCGCTGCTCGTACAGCGCTGCCTCGAGCATCGCCAACTCGACGCCGGCGACTCGCGCCCTGGCGGCGAGGAAGACGCTCGCCGGATCGGTCGCGTGCAGCCCGCACAGCGCGCCTGCGACCTGCTCGACCGTTGCGCCGCCGGCGGCGAGATGGTGGCGGCGCCCGAGCCGGGCTCGTCGTTGGGCGATCGTGAACATCGTCGGACAGCTTCGCAGCCCACCTCGACAGCTAACTTGACCCGCAGGTCAAGTCTTTCCTGTAGGGGGCCCGCGATGACCCAGATCAGCCTGGAACAGTTCGAGAGCGAGGCCCGCGCCTTCCTCGACACCGTCGCCGAGCGGCGCGAACCGGCCAAGGCGTTCGTCTGGGGCGAGGGAGCGGATGCCGCCGGGATGTTCGAAGAGCGCGACCGGGCGAGCGAGCTGGAGCTGGTCGGCGAGTCGAAGACCTGGCGCCGGCAGCGCTTCGACGCCGGGTTCGGGTGGATCTCCGGTCCCCAGGCGTACGGCGGGCGCGGGCTGCCGGCGGCCTACGACCGGGCGTACTCGTCGATCGAGCGCGAGTACCGCACCCCCAACCAGAGCTACTTCGGGATCTCGCTGGGGATGGTCGCCCCGACGATCCTCGCCCACGGCTCGGACGCCGCCCGCGACGCCTACCTGACCAAGCTGTGGCGCGGTGACCTGATCGCCTGCCAGCTGTTCTCCGAGCCCGGTGCCGGCTCCGACCTCGCCTCGTTGCAGATGAAGGCCGACCGCGACGGTGAGGAATGGGTGATCACCGGGCAGAAGGTGTGGACCTCTGGGGCGCACTACTCCGACATCGGCGAGGTGATCGCTCGCACCGATCCCGACCTGCCGAAGCACAAGGGCCTGACCGGGTTCATCGTCGACATGCGCGCCCCGGGCGTCGAGATCCGGCCCCTGCGCCAGATGACCGGCGGGACGAGCTTCAACGAGGTGTTCTTCAACGAGGTCCGGGTCGCCGACGACCATCGCCTCGGTGACGTCAACAACGGCTGGAACGTCGCCCTGACGACGCTGATGAACGAGCGCGCCGCGATCGGCGCCGGTGACGCCGGCGGAGCGGGCGGGGCGGCGGGGACGATGGTCAAGCTGATCTCGATGGTCCGCCACTTCGGGCTCGACCAGGATCCGGTGGTGCGCGACCGGCTCGCCGACCTGATCGGCCGAACCCGGATCGCCGACTACACCAACCGCCGGGCGCTCGCCGCGATCAAGGCCGGGCAGATGCCCGGACCGGAGATGTCGATCTCGAAGATGGCCCTGGTCGAGAACCAACGGCGAACGATCGCCCTGCTCTCCCACGTGCTCGGGGCGCGGCTCACCGCCGACACCGGTGAGTGGGGGACGTACGCCTGGTCCCAGTTGGTGATCGGCGCACCGGGGATGCGGATCGCCGGCGGCTCGGACGAGGTGATGCGCAACATCGTCGGCGAGCGCGTGCTGGGGATGCCGAAGGAACCGGGGGTCGACTCGACCTCCCCGTTCCGCGACCTCAAGGTCGGCACCCAGAAGGCCTGACCAGGCGGCGCCGGATCGCCGGACGTCCGCTCGTGATCGGGCGACGGGCCGCAGTACGGTGCCCGCCGACCCGAGCGAAAGAGCGTGGAACGCATGTCCGAACCGTTGGTGCTCGTCGAGGCCGAAGGGCCGATCCTGGTCGTCACGATCAACCGTCCGGAGAAGCGCAACGCGGCGAACGCCGAGGTGCTCTGCCGGTTGTACGACGCCTGGGTCCGGCTCGACACCGACGACAGCCTGCGGGTGGCGATCCTCACCGGGAAGGGCAACACCTTCTGCGCCGGGATGGACCTCGCCGAGATCGGTCGGCTGCGCCAGGGGATCGTCGACAACGAGTGGCTGCAGCGGTTCAAGGACGAGCCGCAGGTGATCCTCGGCGGCTGGCTCAAGACCTACCGCCCGACCAAGCCGGTGATCCTCGCCGCCGAGGGATTCGCCCGCGCCGGGGGGACCGAGATCCTCCAGGGGACCGACATCCGCGTCGCCGGCGAGTCGCGCGGTGTTCGGGGTCACCGAGGTCCAGCGCGGGCTGTTCCCGATGGCCGGCTCGGCGGTGCGCCTGCGCCGACAGGTCGGTTACGCGATCGCTGCCGAGATGCTGCTCGCCGGCGAGGACCTCCCCGCTCGTCGGGCGTACGAGCTCGGCCTGATCAACCATGTCGTCCCCGACGGTCAGGCGCTCGACAAGGCGCGTGAGATCGCCCGACGGATCGCCAGCAACGGACCGTTGGCGGTCAAGGCGCATCCTCGCCACGCTGCGCGAGACGGAGGCGATGCCGGAGGACGAGGCGTTCGCGATCGAGATGGTCGAGGGCGGCAAGGTGATGTCGTCGAACGACGCCGCCGAGGGACCCCGCGCCTTCCTCGAGAAGCGCGATCCGGTGTTCACCGGCACCTGAACACTCCCGCCGCCTACAACGAACGGGCGAGCAGCTCGCAGAACTGGTCGGGGGTGCAGGCGAACGCCGGTACCCCGACCGCCGCGAGGGCCGCTGCGTGGTCGCGGTCGTAGGCCGGCGCGCCGTCGTCGGAGAGTGAGAGCAGGGCGACGCAGGTGACCCCGCCGGCGACCAGCCGCGCCATCCGGGTGACCAGCGCGTCGCGCACCCCACCTTCGAACAGGTCGGAGAGGACGACGAGCATCGTGTCGCTCGGCCGGGTGATCAGCGACTCGCAATAGGCGACGGCACGGTCGATGTCGGTCCCGCCACCGAGCTGGATCCCGAACAGCAGCTCGATCGGGTCGTCGATCTGCTCGGTGAGGTCGACGACGGAGGTGTCGAAGGCGACGACCGAGGTCCGCAAGCTGCGGACCGAGGCGAGGATCGAGGCGAACACTCCGGCGTAGACGATCGAGTCCGACATCGAGCCGCTCTGGTCGATGGCGACGATCAGCTCCTTGCCGAACGCCCGCCGGCTGCGGCCGTGACCGACGAGCCGCTCGGGGATCACCGTGCCGAGCTGAGGCTGGTAGTGGCGGAGGTTGGCCTCGATCGTCTTGGCCCAGTCGATGTCGCCCGGCCGCGGCCGCCTCGTCGCGCGCTGCGGGCGAGCGCACCGTTGACCGCGGCGATCGTCTGGGTGGCGAGGCGCTGCTCGAGCTCGGCGACGACGGCGGCGACGACCGTGCGTGCGGTCGCCCGCGCCGTATCCGGGAGCAGCCTGGCGAGCTCGAGGATCGTCGCCACCAGTTGCACGTCGGGCTGGACGGCGGCGAGCATCTCCGGCTCGAGCAGCAGTCGTTGCAGTTGCAACCGTTCGATCGCGTCGCGCTGGATCACCTGCACGACCGGGGTCGGGAAGAACTTGCGGATGTCCCCGAGCCAACGGGCGACCCCGGGCTGGAGGCGCCGAGCCCGCCTTGACGCCGCCCGCTGCGGCTCGCCGGGGCGGTGTCGTAGACCGCTCCGAGCGCAGCGTCGATCCGCAGGTCCTCCCCGCCGAGGCGGACCCCGGTGCCGTCCTCGGCGCCGCCGAGGACCAGCCGCCACCGCCGCAACCGCTCCTCCTCCGCAACCGCCCCCGTCGCTGGCGTGCTCTTGGCACCGGATGCGACAGGATCCGTCGCTTTCGGTGCCCAGAGCGCAGCAGCTGACGGTCGGGCGGGGTCCGAGGCAGCGGGGTCCGAGGAGCGGGGTCCGAGGGAGCGGGGTCCGAGGGAGCGGGGTCCGAGGGAGCGGGCGGGTCGGTCATCGGACGCCGAGCAGGGTGCGGACGGTGGCGGCAGCGGCAGCGGCGCGGCCGGGGTCGAGGTCCCAGCCGAACGGGGCGGCGGCACGACCGTCGCCGCGGCCGGCGACCAGCTCGCCGATCCGGTGACGTTCGCCGACCTCGAACGAGCCGAACGTCCGCCGAAGGAGGGCGACGACATCACCGAAGGCTGTCCCGGGCAGGCGTGCGAGCCAGCCGTCGACCAGTCCGAGGAGGGCTGCATCGTGGAGCAGGACGGTGCCCGATCCTCCGAGGAAGCCTTCGACGAACGCCGCTCCGGTCGCCGGCGGGGTACCCGCCGACAACGCCCGCGAGAGCAGCCGGGCGCCGTCGTCGGTCGTCCATCGCTGAGCGTCGATCAACAGCCGGGTGGCTCGCCCGCGGACCAGTCCGTGGACGGTCGCCGTCGCCGAGCCGTCTCCGCCGGCGATCGTGGCCAGGCACGCGGCCAGTCGTCGGTGAGGCTGCGGTGGCCGATCAAGGCGAGCGAGCCCTGGGCGGCGGTGAGCCGGGCGGCCGCCTCGCCCGCCTGCTGCTCGTCGAGCGAGGCGACCAGCCCGGGAAGCCCGGCGCAGATCCGCACCGCCACCCCGTCGATCACCTCCGCCAGCCCGGAGGCGTCGGTGGCCCGCACGTCGCCGTAGCGCAGGGTGCACGCGAGCGGTCCGAGGGTGTCGATCAGGGTGGCGACATCGGGCTCGGTCGCGCTGCGACCGGAGAGATCGGCGAGCAGCGGGCCGAGCGCCTCGGGAAGATCGGCCAGCAGCGCCAGTTCGATCGCCGCGCTGAGCTCGCCGAGACCTCCCCCGCCGCGTTCGAGCAACCGCGAGGTCGCCGCTGCGGCGAGCGTCGTGCCGTGGCTGCTGGCGTCGATCAGGCGGACCTCGAGTTCCGGATCCCAACGCAGCTCCCACGATTCGCGGAAGGTCCCGCTCGACGCCCGGGCCTCGGTCGGGCGTCCCCAGGGGACGTCCAACGCCCACAAACGATGGAGCAGACGTGAGCGGCCGAGGCCGACCGGCAGGCGCAGGTCGAGCTCGAGGGTGGTGGTGGTCGCCTGCTGTTTGAGCCGCAGGCGCCGGGCGTTGACTGCCAGATCGCGGGCGAGCGGGACCATCGGTGTCGCCGGCGGAACGCGACCGAGGGCGGTGCCGACGACCAGCCGTTCGTGGATCAACGCCAGCGGGCCGGCGCGACCCTCGCCGATCACGGCTGCGGCGGCGTCGGTCACCTCCGCCAGCCCCGGCTCGGGCCGGCCGCGGATCGCCGCCGGCACGCGTCGGCGAGGCGCGCGTCGCGCCGACCAGGTGGTCGGGCGAGACGGCGTGGTCCTCGGCGCGCAAGAGGGCCGCGACACGGGCGAACCAGCGGGGGACACCGGCGGCGCCGGGATGCTCGTAGACATGGGCGTACCAGCCCGGAGCGGCAACCCCGGCGCGATAGCCGCTGGCTGCGGCGAGCCGCCGCTCGGTCCACGGCACCCAGGTCATCGCCGGTTTGACGGTCGGCAGGCCACGCAGCATCGCCGCATCGCGGCGGGTCTCGGCCGGACCGCCGAGCTGCGCCGGGGTCGACGCCGGGACGTGCCACGCTCCACAGACGACGACGATCTCCTGCTTGCCCTCGGCGATCGCGGTGCGGATACGCGCCGCATCGCTGCCTCGCGCAGCGCCTCCTCCCCGACCGCCTCGTCGTCGCCGCGCACCGCGGCCATCGCCTCGGCGATCGCGGCGAACGGCCCGTCATCGGAGTCGTCCGCGCCGCGGTGCTCGACGACGTCTTCCCACCATCGCTCCGGATCGCTCTCGCCGGCCGCGGCGGCGAGGAGGGCGATCGGGTCGCTCGGGATCCGACGGCTGCGCTCCGGCGCGAGAGCGAGGCTGTTCGCCAGCGGGAGGTCGATGCTCCGCACCGGGACACCGAGAGCAGCTGCGTGGCGCAGTGCGATCCACTCCGGGCTGAACCTCGCCAGCGGGAAGAACGCTGCCCGCTCGGGCTGGTCGGGGAGATAGCCGAGCAGGGCGACCGGCGGTTCCATCGCCGGATCGCCGGCGAGGGCGAGCACCGAGTCGGCCTCGCGCGGCGCCTCGATCAAGACGATGTCCGGCCCGAGCACGCTGGCACGCGAGCGAGTGAACGCGCCGAGCCGGGACCGTGATGGCGGATCCCGAGCAGGTGGACCGTCATCGCCGCTCGGTCATCGGTCGAGCTCCCGGCAGGCGAGGTAGAGGTCACCCCACCCGGGGCGCTCGCGCACGACCAGCTCGAGGTACTCCCGCCAGGGGGCGGTGTCACGCCCCGGGTCGCGGATCACCGCCCCGAGGATCCCGGCGGCGACCTCACCGACCTCGACCTGCCCGTTGCCGAAGTGGGCGCCGAGCGAGGCGGCATTGACCACGACCGAGATCGCCTCGGCGGTGGAGAGCGTCGCCGACGGCGATTTGAGCGTCGTTCGCCGTCCTCGGTCTGCCCGCTGCGCAGCTCGCGAAAGATCGTGACGACCCGCCTGATCTCCTCCATCGCCGGCGGAACCGGGGCAGCGTCGAGGGCTGCGCCGAGCTCGGCGACGCGCTGGCGGACGATCGCCACTTCCTCCTCGGTTCGGCCGGCAGCGGCAGGACGACGGTGTTGAACCGTCGGCGCAGTGCGCTCGACAGTTCGTTGACCCCCCGGTCGCGGTCGTTGGCGGTGGCGATCAGGTTGAACCCGCGACGGGCGGCGACCTCGCTGTCGAGCTCGGGGATCGGCAGCGCCTTCTCCGACAGCACGGTGATCAGCGCATCTTGGACATCGGACGGCATCCGGGTCAGTTCCTCGACCCTGACCAGCGCGCCGCGTTCCATCGCCCGATAGCACGGGCTGGCGACGAGCGCCCGTTCGCTGGGCCCCTCGGCGAGCAGCCGGGCATAGTTCCAGCCGTAGCGCACGGACTCCTCGCCGGTGCCGGCGGTGCCCTGGACGAGCAGGGTCGAATCGCCGCTGATCGCCGCTGCGAGGTGTTCGCTGAGCCCAGGTCTTGGCGGTACCCGGGACACCGAGGAGGAGCAGCGCCCGGTCGGTGGCGAGGGTGGCGATGGCGACTTCGACCAACCGCCGTTGGCCGATGTACTTGGGGATGATCGGGGTGCCGTCGCCAGCGACGCCTCCGAGGATGTAGGTCAGCACGGCGCGGGGAGAGTCGCCAGTTCGGCGGCCGCAGGCGGTCGTCGCCGATGGCGAGCGCTGCCAGCTCTTCGGCGTACTGCGCCTCGGCGTGGGGCCGGATGAACTGCGGGTCGGGGATCATCGACGGAGCTCCTCGAGCATCGCCTGGCGGTCGGCGGCGAAGGCGGCGAGCCCGAGCGCCAGGCCGATCGTCGCCGGGTTGGTCCCCGCCCGGTCGAGTCGCGCCGCGGTGGCCGGCAACCAGCTCGGCGGGACCATCCGCAGCAGGGTGAGCAGCAGCGGACGGTGGCGGTTGGCCAACGACCCCGCCTCCAGCCGCCGGGCGAGCGTCTCGGCGAATGCCGACTGATCGAGCGTGAGCAACTCGGCGAACTCGTCGGGGAGGGCGAGGCGGTGCGGCGCAGCCGCTGCGGCAGCCGTCGACTTGGCAGCGAGGCTCGCCGGGAACAGCTCGATCAGCCACATTGCGACGGGTCCGGCGGCGGCGATCGCCCGTGCGCGGCGGGGCGGATCGCCTCGCCAGCGGGACAGCAGGTCGACGGTCAGCTCCGGTGCGAGTCGCCAGCCGGCGAGCTCGAGCGCGTCGAGCCAGTCGTCGACCAGTTCCGGCCACACCTCGAGCAGCTCGGCCATCCGCACCGCCGCAGCCGGCGGGCAGATCGGGCGCCGATCATCGGCGGCGAGGAGCAGCCCGTCGACCGGGCGGTCGGGTTTCACCCCGCCCCGGCGCAGCGCGCCGAGCAGCGCGATCTGGTCGAGCGCAGCATCGCCGGCGTCGGCGGCGCGGCGGGCGTCGGCGAGTTCGGCGGCGGCCCCGTCCGGCGGTGGGGGCAGCGGATGGCGGTCGGTGCCGAGCAGGCCGGCGGCGGCGAGCGCGCCCCAGTGCGCCGCCAGGCTGGTCGGTGGTGCTGCGGTCGAGCTCATCGGCGGGCACCGCTGCCGATCCGGCGTTCGCCCGGTGCTCGCTGGTCGAACCGACGCTCGTGGAAGCCGCCGCGCGGCCGAGGTCGATCGATCGGTCCGGGAGGTGGACGGCGAGCGGGATCAGCCCTGCCGGCGTCCATTCGGCGGTGATCGTCTGCGGTCGACCGCCGGAGACGGCGACCGCCGCCGGCCACCGCTCGGGAACACCGGCGATCGGCAACGAGCCGGTGTGGTCGGTCAGCACCCACCGCTTGCCGTCGAGACTCGGCGCGGCGTGGACGGTCACCGGCCAGCGCTCCAGCCACGGGATCGCGCCGAGGGCCCGACCGACCTCGTCACAGGCGCCGGCGAGCGACGAGCTGCGCACCTCACCGATCCGCTCCGGCGTGCCGCTCGACCGGCCGACGATGCAGCGCAGCTCGCGCCGGCCCGGGTAGCGATGGAGGTCGGCCGTCGTTGCTCGGCCGAGCTCGGTCGAGCCGTCGAGCTGTTGACCGTAGGCGGCGAAGGAGAGCAGCAGCGCCCAGTCCCCGCCGCTCTCGCCGCGCAGCCACCAACGGCGCACGACGATCCGGTCCTCGAGCGTGTCGCTCCGCCCGAGCGCTTGCCACCGGTCGGTTTCCGGAGCCCGGTCGAGCACGTCCGCCTGGCGGACCGTCCACCCCAGCGCGCTGCGTACCGAGTCGGCGAGATCCTCCTCGAGCACGGCCAGCCGTCTGCCCGCCTGGGCGAGGAGGTGGAGCACCCCGAGCTCGGCGAGCACCGCCTCGTGCCAGTCCGGTCCGACTCCGACCAGCGTGCCGATCCTCCGCACCCGGTTGGCCAGCGAGCCCGCCTGGGCGTCGACCAGTCTCGCCGCCGCTCCCTCCCAGGTCGCCTGGCGGGCGATCGCCGGTGCGGTCAACCCGCCGCGGACACAGTCGGCCAGCCAGCGATCGAGCTCGGTCAGCCCGGCGGCAACCCGCGCCGCCCGCTCGGCGGCACGCCGATCGCTCGGGCCGGGCGCGACCGGCGGAAGTGCCCCGGTCGACTCGCCGCCGCTGCGCTGGCGCGAGGTGCTCGCCGTCTCCGGTTCGGGGTCGGCCTCACGCGCCGGGACGCCACCGGCGACGCTCGGGTCCGCCGGGCGAGCCGGCCGCCGGGCGAGCCAGTCGGCGACGAACGCCGGTCGCGCGCAGCCGACGAGGTGTCCCCCGACCCACAGCAGGAGCAGCCCGAGGGCGTGCTTGCACGGGCGTTGGCGGCTCGGACAGGAGCACTGACCGTGTCCCTCGACCAGCTCGACGCAGCAGTGGTAGGGCTCGGCGCTCGATCCCGTGTACCGCCCCCAAACGGCGTCGCCGTCGCAGCCCGTTGCTGCCCACTGGGCGAGCACCGCTGCGCTCCGTCCTCCGGCGGCGGCCGAGGCGGACGGGGCGAGGGCGAGCACGTGCTCGACCGACCACCGTCCCTGCTGCTCCTGGCTCTGCGCGTCCACCCGACCGAGGGTACCCACAGGGTGTGTCACCCACCGGCGCTCCGGTGTGCCGGTGGCGACGCCGATCTCGAGCGGCGGCGGCAGCCGGCGCAGCTCAGCCGGGCTCGACCGGCACCGCGCCGGTGTCGACGACCTCGAAGTCGGACGCGCCGATCCGGGCGAGGTCCTCGTCGATCTCGTCGATCTCGATCCAGCGCGGATCGAGCGCCCCGGACACTGCGAACACATTGCCTTCGTCGGCGAGCAGCATCCCGTAGCGCTGCAAGGCGGTGCAGACGACCTCGGCGGAGCGGCGGAGCTCGGCGCAGGGAAAGTCGGCGCGCAACCGCAGTCGAGCCCCGAACGGCGGGAGGTCGGTCTCCGCCTCGTCCCCCGCCGCATGGCTGGCCGGCGCGAGGTAGGCGTAGTCGACGTCGATGGTGGAGAACCGCAGGGCGTGCTCGATCGCCCCGGCGACGACCTCGTCGTAGCGGACCAGGCCGGGAAAGACCGGCAGGCCGGCCTGGTCGGCGCTGGTCGCATCCGCCGGCCGGCGGGGGCTGGTCTCCAGGTCCCAGGCGACCGCGGCGTACACGGAGTTCCAGGTCCGCTCCCCGTCCCCGGTGCCGAGCAGCTCGTACAGGACGCAGGCGTCGTCGTCGACGACGATCGTCAGTTCCTCGTCGCTCGCCGCCTCGGCCGGGATCGGGAACGGTCCGGGATCGCTGACGTCGCGGGCGCTGTCGTCGGCGAAGGTCGAGCGCGATCAGTGGTTGGTCGGCGCCGACGACGGAGTAGGTGGTGCCGATGTCGGTGCCGAACGCAGGATCGAGCTCGCCGAGACCTGCGCTCGCCAGCGATGCCGCCATCGCCTCGATCCACCGGTCCGAAGAAGGGTGCCGCGGCAGCTGGTCGACCGCCAGGTTCCACGGGTCGTCGGCGGGAAACACCGCACAGTCGAGCTCACCGGCCGCCGCGCCCGACCCGCTGGGGACTCCGCTGCCGACCACCGACGCCGGGGCCACGGTGGTCGGCGCAGCGGTGGTCCCGTCGCCGCCGCCGACGAGCGTGGCAACGATGACACCGACGATGGCGAGCACGGTCAGGGCTCCGGCCGCTCCGAGCAGTCGGCTGCGCTGTCGGCCGCGTTGTCGGCTGCGCTGTCGGCCGCCGGTGACGTCGATCGAGCCGCCGACGCGGTGACGGTCGCCGTCGGCGGATCGACGGCGACGGCGTCGACCGGTCGCTCGCCACCGATCACCGGCACGGTGCGGGCCAGCCCGTGCTCGTCCTGGACGTCGGCGAGCAGAGCTGCGAACGCGTCGGCCGACCCCGGTCGATCGATCGGCGACTTGGCCATCGCCTGGGCGATCACCGCCCACAGGTCAGCGGGAACCGGATCGAGCCCGGCCGGCGGCGCCGGAGGGTCGCGGGCGATCCGGACGTACAGGGCGACGAGCGACTCGTCCGGTCGGGTGACGAACGCCGGACGCCCGGCGATCAGCGAGTACAGCGTCGAGCCGAGGCCGTAGATGTCGGCAGCGACGGTCGGTGCGGCACCGTCGAGGACCTCCGGAGCGGCGTGGGCGACCGAGGCCGTGATGTGCCGGCTGGTCGTCTCGAACTCGCCGGCGACGCGGGCGATGCCGAAGTCGCCGAGACGCGGCCGACCGTAGGTGTCGAGGAGGATGTTCGCCGGTTTGACGTCACGGTGGAGCACGCCGCAGCGATGGGCGGTTTCCAACCCGCCGGCGATCTGGATCGCCAGCTCGACCGCGTCTTCCCAGCGCAGTGGGCCGCTCGTTGCCAGCCGGTCGGCGAGCGAGCCGGCGGGATACCACGGCATCACCAGGTACGGCTGCCCGCCGGCAGTGACGTCGAGCGCGTACACGGGCACCACCGCCGGGTGCCCGGAGAGGGCTCCGAGCGCACGCGCGCCTCGTGTCCGAGCCGCTCGCGACCGTCGGCCGAGAGGCTCGCGGCGAGCATCTTGATCGCCACCCACCGGTTCAGAGCCGGCTGACGTGCCCGGAAGACGATTCCGAAGCCGCCCCGGCCGATCTCCTCCGCGTCGACGAACCCGTCGATCCCGAGGTCGCTCATCGCTCGGTCGTGCGCAGCTCGGCGAGCGAGATCGCGCCCCGCCGTAGCGCCTCGTTCGCCAGCCGGGCGCGGCGCCGGTCGAGCTCAGGGGCGATCGCGAACTTGTCGTAGAGATGGGCGAGATGCTGCTTCACCGCTGCCTCGCTGACCGACAGCCGCCCGGCGATCTCTCGCGTCGAGGCCGGCTCGGTGAAGGTCGCCAGGTTCGTCGCGGGGGTGAACAGGGCGAGCAACACCTCCCGCTCACGCGGCGTGAGCGGTGGCGGCGGCTCGGCGCCGACGGTCGGTTCGAGCTGATCGGCACCGACGGAGCGGTAGACGATCCGCGCCGACCCGATCGAGATCTCGTCGTCGGACACCAGCGGCCGGTCACCGACGATCCGGCGACCGTTGACGCACGTGCCGTTGCGCGACCCGAGGTCGCGTACCACCCAACCGCTGCCGAGGTGATCGAGCACGGCGTGCAGACGGGAGACCTCCGGGTCATCGACGAGGGCGAGGTCGTTGGTCGGGGCACGCCCGATCGTCAACCGCCGATCGCCGAGCGGGCGCAGCTCGCGACCGCTGCCGGTCGACACCTCGACGAACGCGTCCATCGCAGCGGAGGGTAGTGGGGTTGCCGTTCGGCAAGGACGACCTTGCCCGCGGTGACGAAACCACCGACCCGAAGGCGATTCCGCCGGGCGCCGTGATTCCCGATGATCAGGACGACCGATCCGATCGACGGATCAGCACCGAAGGAGCAACCGCCATGACACCCCGCAAGGTTCTCGCCACGATCCTCGCCTCCACCGTCCTCAGCGCCGGCGGCCTCGCCGCAACCGGTGGCACCGCCCACGCCGAGCAGAAGCAGCAGACCACCGGAATCGAGGCGCTGTGCGGCCAGGTCGAGGCCCGACTCCATGTCCTGCTGACCCAGTCGCTGCGGGTCAGGGATCTCAAGCGCCAGGCCCAGATCCAGCGTGAGATCGGTCAGTTGGAGACCTACTTCCGCGACAACTGCCGCGAACATCGTCGAGTGAACGACCGAGACGACAACGCGGGCGCCCCGACTCGATCGGTGGTGCCCGCGAGTTGTAGCACGGGACGATGGAGCTGACCCCGGAGCTGCAGGAGACCATCGACTACATCGCCATCCGCCGGCTGCAGGCCCGGTACGGCGACATCGTCACCCGCCGGGCGTGGGCCGAGTTGCACGAGTTGTTCGTCCCCGAGATCGAGGTCGTGGTCGACACGATGAACGGCGACCCGCTCGTGTTCCTCGGCCCGGACGCGGTCGGCGAGTTCATCGGCGGGGCGATCGCCCATTTCGACTTCTTCGAGTTCGTCCCGTTGAACTCGGTGATCGAACTCGACGGCGATCGGGCGACGAGCCGGTTCTACATCTGGGAGTTGCGCCACGATCCCGTCGGCGGACGGAGCAACGCCTACGGCCTCTACCGCGACCTCCACGCCAAGATCGACGGCCGGTGGTGGTTCACCGGTCGCCGATACCGATCGTTGGCCCGGACCCAGACCACCGACTACGCCACCTTCCCGATTCCACTCGACTAGCCCGGCCGGCGCCGGGCGGGGAGGTCAGCCCGGGCGGGCCTTGATCGCCGGCGGGCCGAACGTGGTCTGGCAGCTCGCGCACCAGAACCCCTGCTCGAACTCGGTGTCGCACGGAGCGTGGACGAGGACGGTGTTGTGGCCGGCGTCGCCGAAGTAGCGGTTGCCCCAGCGAACGAGGGCGACCAGTGCCGGCGAGAGCTCGACCCCCCGGGCGGTGAGCCGATACTCGTAGCGAACCGGTCGCTGCTGATAGGGGTCGCGCTGGACGATCCCGGCGTCGGTCAGCCGTTTGAGCCGCTCGGCCAGGATCGGGCGGGAGATCCCGAGGTCGGCTTGCAGATCGTCGAATCGGTGGATCCCGCGGAACAACGCCCTGACCAGCAGCATCGACCATTTGTCGCCGACCAGGGCGGCGACGGCGGCGACACCGGGCTCGGTCGAAGGCAGTTCATCGAGCCGGGACATCCGGACCAACGCTACTGGCGCCCGGGACGGGTCGCCGAGCAGACCCGGCTGCCATGGTCTCCCCCGCACTCCGCCGGGTCGGTACGCAGCGAGGCGACCACGAATGACGATCGACAGAGATCACGTTTTCGACGATGTCCATCCGGGCGACGCGACGCGCCGCCGCGGCCCGATGCGTCCCGAACGGATGCGCAGCGTGCGCGCCCGACACTCGCGACGCCTCGCTGCGCACACCTTCCGCGCCGTCGACCTGGCGGCGATCGCGGCGATCTCGATCACCGGCGCCGCCTCCCGGGCGCCGGCGTCGCTGCTCGACGCCCCGGTCGCCGGAATCGTGCCGTTCCTCGCCGGCGGGTTCGTCGTCGCCCGCCTGCTGCGGGCCACCGGTCGCTACCGCTTCGGCCGGAGCGAGTCCTGGCCCACCCATCTGTGGCGCACCTCCGCCGCCGGGATCGTCGCCGGGATCGTCGCCCTCGGGTCCGAACGGCTGTTGGTCGACGACGCCGAACTGCGCCGGGTGGTCGCCGGCTGGGCGGCGCTGACGACCGGTGTGCTCGTCGCCCTCCACATCGTCTGGGTGATGCTCGTGCTGCGCTGGCGACGCCAGGGGTGGTTGACCCCCAACATCGCGATCGTCGGCGCCACCGTCCACGCCGAGGAGTTGATCGGTGAGGCGATCGAGCATCGTGAGCTGAACGTGATCGGGATCTTCGACGACCGGCGGGAACGCTCGCCGTACGCGGTGCTCGGGGTGCCGGTGCTCGGTGATGTCGCCGCACTGATCGAGCACCAGATCGTGCCGTACCTCGACCTGGTCGTCGTCGCCGTCGATCCGACGGCGAGCGCCCGTGTCCGCCAGATCACCTCCCAGCTGTCGGTGCTGCCGAACAAGGTCAGCCTGATCGTCGACGGTGCCGGTGGTGGTGCTCGGGCGGCGGCGATCGCCCAGTTCGCCGACGCTCCGTTGCTGCCGCTCAACTCCGCCGTCGACGAGGGACGGCGGTCGTTCGCCAAGCGACTCCAGGACCTCGCCTTCGGCATCCCGTTGCTGGTCCTGACGGCACCGCTGATGGCGGCGATCGCCCTCGCGATCCGTCTCGACAGCCCCGGGCCGGTGTTCTTCCGGCAGCGTCGGCACGGCTTCAACAACGAGCAGATCCTCGTCTGGAAGTTCCGATCGATGCGCCACGAAGCCGCCGATGCCCGTGCGGAACGGCAGGTGACGGCCAACGACGATCGCGTCACGCGCGTCGGCAGGGTGCTCCGTTCGACCAGCCTCGACGAGATTCCGCAGCTGTTCAACGTCGTGCGCGGCGAGATGTCGCTCGTCGGACCTCGCCCGCACGCGATCGGGATGAAGACCGGTGAGGTCGAGTCCGCTCGGCTCGTCGCCGAGTACGCACACCGCCATCGGGTCAAGCCGGGAATGACCGGCTGGGCGGCGATCAACGGTTCGCGCGGGCCGCTGCACGAAGCCGCCGAAGTCGGGCGGCGGGTCGCCCTCGACGTCGACTACATCGAGCGCCACTCGTTCTGGCTCGACCTGCGGATCATCGCCCTGACGATCCCCAACCTGCTCGGCGACCGTCACGCGGTGCGCTGACCGGCCAGAAGGTTCGAGATACGAACTCAATGAGTTCTGTTTCGATACTGACGGCTAGGGTGCCGCCCGTGCTCGACGACGCCACCCTCCTCGCCCGTCCGCTGGATGAGATGTTGGCCGAGGCCAGCAGCCTGCGGGCAGGGACCACCGGAAACCGGATCACCTATTCACCGAAGGTGTTCATCCCGCTGACGATGCTGTGCAACGACAGCTGCGGGTACTGCACGTTCGCCCAGCCGCCGGCGCGGGCGACGGCGACGTATCTCTCGACCCCAGGAAGTGCTCCGGATCGCCCGGGCCGGGGCCCGCGCCGGCTGCCACGAGGCGTTGTTCACGCTCGGCGAGCGACCCGAGGACCGGTACGCCGGTCGCCCGCGACTGGCTCGCCGAGCACGGCTACGACTCGACCGTCGAGTACGTGGCGGCGATGGCCGCGCTCGTGCTCGCCGAGACCGGGCTGCTCCCGCACGCCAACGCCGGCGCGCTGCACCGCCGACGAGCTCGCCGCTTCTCCGCCCGGTCAGCGCCGAGTCAGGGGATGATGATCGAGTCGCTCAACGCCGAGCTCGACTGCCATCGCAACGCACCCGACAAGACGCCCGAGCGCCGGCTGGCGACACTCGAGGCCGCCGGCGAGCTGCACGATCCCGTTCACCACCGGGATCCTCGTCGGCATCGGCGAATCCCGTCGCGATCGGCTCGAGGCACTGCGACGCGATCGCCGACTCGCCACGCCCGCCACGGCCACGTGCAGGAGGTGATCGTCCAGAACTTCCTGCCCAAGCCGCGCGACGGTGATGCGCAAGGCACCGGCCTGCCCGACCGACGACTACCTGTGGACGATCGCCGCCGCCCGCCTGATCCTGCCGCCCGACGTGCACCTGCAGGCACCACCGAACCTGTCCGACGATTTCGGCGCGCTGCTCGACGCCGGGATCGACGACTGGGGTGGCGTCTCGCCGGTCACCGCCGACCACGTCAACCCGGAGCGACCGTGGCCCGGCGATCGACCGCCTGCGGACGGTCACCGAGGAGCGCCGGATGACGCTCGCACCGCGTCTGACGATCTATCCCGTCCTACGCCCTCGACCCGACCCGCTGGCTCGACCCGGCGCTGCGCTTCGCCGTCCTCGACCGCGCCGATGCCGAGCTGGCTCGGCCGCGACGACCCCGGGGCGCACTTCCCGGAGCAGCGTCACGGGCACGCGCGACACCGGCGACGGGGCCGAGGTGGTCCTCGTCGGCGACCGCTCGACGGCCTGGTACTCCGGTGCCGACGCAGCGCCGCCGACCCTGCTCCCGGCGGCCGGCCGGCCGATCGCCGGAGCGGTCGGCGAGGTGCTCGCCGGGGTGCGCGACGGACAGGATCGCCGGCATCGACGAGATCGTCACGTTGTTCTCGGCCCGTGGTCCGGAGGTCACCGCCGTCGCTGCCCTGGCCGACGAGCTCCGCCGCCGGCGAGTCGGCGAGACGGTCACCTGGGTCCACAACCGGAACATCAACTACACCAACGTCTGCACCTTCAAGTGCCGGTTCTGCGGCTTCTCGAAGGGTCCGCTGTCGCTCAACCTGCGCGGTACGCCGTATCTGCTGACGCTCGACGACATCGCCGAGCGGGTGCGTGAAGCATGGGACCTCGGAGCCACCGAGGTCACCCTGCAGGGCGGGATCCATCCCGACTTCGACGGCGACTACTACGTCGACGTGACCCGCGCCGTGAAGCAGGCGGCACCCGGGATCCACGTCCACGGGTTCACCGCGCTGGAGGTCACCGAAGGTGCCAAACGCCTCGGCGAACCGCTCGAGTCCTACCTCCGCCGGCTGAAGGATGCGGGCCTCGGCAGCCTGCCGGGCACCGCCGCCGAGATCCTCGACGACGACATCCGGGCGATCCTCTGCCCGGACAAGATCGACACCGAGGAATGGCTCGAGGCGCACGAGACCGCCCACCGGGTCGGGCTCGCCTCGAACGTGACGATCATGTTCGGCGCCATCGAGCAGCCGCTCCATTGGGCCCGTCATCTCGTCGCCACGCGCGAGCTGCAGCGTCGCTCCGGTCGGGTTCACCGAGTTCGTCCCGCTGCCGTTCGTCCACATGGCATCGCCGATCTACCTCCAGCGCAAGGCCCGACGCGGCCCGACGTTCCGCGAGACGGTGCTTGATCCACGCCGTCGGGCGGATCGCCTACGACGGGTTGATCGACAACATCCAGGCCTCCTGGGTGAAGATCGGTGCGGCCGGCGTGCGCCAGTTGCTCACCGCCGGGGTCAACGACCTCGGCGGGACGCTGATGAACGAGAACATCAGCCGGGCGGCCGGCGCGACCCACGGACAGGGATTGCGGCCGGCCGACTTCGTCTCGCTGGTCGAGGGCAGCGGCCGGCCGCTCGAGCAGCGCACGACGACCTACGGACGGGTCGCACTCGCCGGCTGAGCAGCGCCGGGCGAGCGGACGTCGATCGGGCGATCCTCCACACAAGTAGCTTCTGCTGAATGGGAGTAGGCAACACCTCGTCCGATCCCCGCCTGCACGGCACGCTGATCGCCGACTCGCCGCTCGACCTGATCGGCAACACGCCGCTGGTCAGGCTCGGCAAGGTCGGCGCCGAGCTGCCGTGCCCGCTGGTCGCCAAGCTGGAGACGACCAATCCGGGAGGTTCGTCGAAGGACCGCCCGGCGTTGGAGATGATCCTCGCCGCCGAGCGCGACGGGCTGCTCGAACCCGGCGGAACGATCGTCGAACCGACCTCCGGCAATACCGGGGTCGGGTTGGCGATCGTCGCCGCCCATCGCGGCTATCGCTGCGTGTTCGTCACCACCGACAAGGTCGCCCCGGAGAAGATCTCGCTGCTGCGGGCCTACGGTGCCGAGGTCGTCGTCTGTCCGGTGGCGGTCGCCCCGGAGGACCCGGCGAGCTACTACTCCACCGCAGAACGTCTGGTGCGTGAGCTCCCCGGCGCCTACCGACCGGACCAGTACTCGAATCCGAACAACCCGCTCGCCCACCAAAAGACGACCGGCCCGGAGATCTGGCGGCAGTCGGCCGGCCGGATCACCCACTTCGTCGCCGGCGCCGGAACGTGCGGGACGATCACCGGCACCGCCCGGTACCTCAAGTCGGTCAACCCCGAGGTGCGGATCGTCGCTGCCGACCCGGACGCGTCGGTGTTCTCCGGCGGCGCCGGCCGGCCGTACCTGATCGAGGGCGTCGGCGAGGACTTCTTCCCCGCTGCCTGGGACCCGAGCGTGTACGACGAGGTGATCGCCTGCTCCGACGAGGAGGCCTATTTGATGGCCCGGCGGGTCGCCCGTGAGGAGGCGATCCTGCTCGGATCCTCGGGAGGTCTGGCGGTCGCCGCTGCGCTCAAGCTCGCCCCCCGGTTGACCCCCGACGATCTGGTCGTCGTGTTGATCCCTGATTCCGGTCGCGGCTATCTCTCGCGGGTCTACGACGACGAGTGGATGGCCGGATACGGCTTCGTCCGCGAGTGCGAGCAATGCGTCGCGGCGATCCTCGACGAGCGCAGTGAGACCCTCCCCCAACTGTTGTTCGTCAATCCCGACCAGACGGTCCGGGAGGCGATCGAGCTGATGCGGGCGAACGGCGTCTCCCAGCTGCCGGTGTGCAAGAACACGCCGCCGTTCGCCGCCGCCGAGGTCGCCGGGGCGATCGACGAGCTCGAGTTGATGGATGCCGTGTTCCGCGACCCGGGGGTGCTCGACGCCGAGGTCGGATCGGTGATGGGGACGCGGCTGCCGACGGTCGGTATCGGTCAGCCGTTGTCGCGCGCCGTCGCCCTGCTCGAGCGGGCGCCGGCCCTGCTCGTCCTCGCCGGCGGACGGCCGCTGGCGGTGCTCACCCGCACCGACGTGCTCGCCTACCTCCAGTCGGCGACCGGCCAGGTGGCCAGCCTGCGATGAACGACGCAGAGCAGGCGACCGAGGGCTGGGGGTTCGAGACGCTGGCGATCCACGCCGGGCAACCGTCCGATCCGGCGACGGGAGCGGTCGTCACCCCGATCACCTTGTCGACGACCTTCGCTCAACAGGGCGTCGGTGAACACCAGGGTTTCGAGTACTCCCGCTCGGGGAACCCGACCCGCTCGGCGCTGGAACGCTGCGTCGCCTCGCTCGAACGGGCGACGCACGGGTTCGCCTTCGCCTCCGGGTTGGCGGCAGAGGACAACGTGCTCAAGCTGCTCGCTCCCGGCGAGCGGATCGTGCTCGGCAACGACGCCTACGGAGGGACGTTCCGGCTGATCTCGAAGGTCTACGCGCCGCTCGGCTATCCGTGGAGCCCGGTTGATCTGACCGACCTCGACGCGCTCGCCGGCGACTGGCCGCCGAACACGCGGATGGTCTGGCTGGAGACGCCGACCAACCCGCTGCTGACCTGTCTCGACATCGAGGCGATCGCCGAGCTGGCCCATCGGCGCGGCGCGCTGCTGTGCGTCGACAACACCTTCGCCACCCCGTTCCTCCAGCAGCCGTTGACGCTCGGCGCCGACGTCGTCGTCCACTCGGCGACGAAGTACCTCGGCGGGCACTCCGACGTGGTCGGCGGCTTCGCTGCGACCAACGACGGGGAGATCGCCGATCGACTGCGGTTCACCCAGAACGCCACCGGCGCGGTGCCGGCCCCGTTCGACTGCTATCTCGTCCTGCGCGGGGTGAAGACGTTGGCGGTGCGGATGGAACGGCACTGCCACAACGCGCGGGCCGTCGTCGATGCCCTCGTCGGGCACCCGGCGGTCGAGCGTGTCTACTACCCTCAGCTCCCCGATCATCCGGGCCACGCCGCAGCGGTCCGCCAGATGAGCGACTTCGGCGGGATGGTCAGCTTCACGGTCCGCGGCGGGGAGCCGGCCGCGCTGCGTGTCGCCGCCGCGACCGAGCTGTTCACCCTCGCCGAATCGCTCGGCGCGGTCGAGTCGCTGATCGAGCATCCGGCGCGGATGACCCACGCCTCGGCGGCCGGCTCGGAGCTGGAGGTTCCGCCGTCGTTGGTGCGCTTGTCGGTCGGGATCGAGTCGACCGACGATCTCGTCGCCGACCTCCTCCAAGCCCTCGAACAGGCCTGAGCTCGATCAGCCGGTCGGCACCCAGTTGCCGTGGAAACCGAGCGGCACCCGCGTCGGGAGCAGGACGCGAGCGGTGGGCGGGGCGGCGAAGTCGGCGGCGTCGAGCAGCACGAGTTCGCTGCAGCCGGTCGATGCGTCGTGGACGAGCGACATCAGCCAGCCGTCGGTCTCGCCCGCTTCGGGTCCGGAGGGAACGAACACCGCCTCGCCCGTCGTCCTCCCCGGCCCGAAGTCGTGGACCATCCGGTCGCCGGTGTCGAGATCGTGGCGGATCAACCCGCCGGGGATCAGGTGGTCGACCTCGACGCAGTAGCCGTAGCGTGCTCGCCTGCCGATGAGCCGTTCGTCGACCCGTGGAAACTCCTGGCCGCGATCGTCACGGACCTCGGTGGTGACGGTCCCCCGTTGGGGGTCGACCGTCCACCGCTGCACGGTCGGCGCGCCTTCGTCCGGACCATGGACATCGGCGTCGAACGTTCGTGGGTGGACGACGGCGTCGATCAGGATCCGCCCGTCGGGCAGATCGTGGGCGTTCATCGGGTGGTACACGTAACACAGCTCGGGGAGCTCGATCCAGCGAACGTCGCCGCCACCGAGCGGGAGCACGCCGAGCCGGGCGCCGTGCTCGGGATGCCAGCGGTACGGCAGGCGCGAACCCCCCATTGCCGCCTCGAGATCGAAGGTGCACGGCAGGTCGTAGAGCACCGCTCGCGATTCGGTGATCGACAGGTCGTGGACCATCGGGCTGCCCGCTCCTTCGAGCTCGACGTCCTGGACGGTGGAGACCAGCCCGTCGGGGTCGACGACGAGGTACTGGATCCGATTGCCCCAGCCCCAGTAGTACGCGGCGGCGTGGAGCCGGCCGCTGACCGGATCGACCTTCGGATGAGCGCTGAACCCCCACGGGAGGGTGCCGGCGAGGTCCGTCGGGCCGATCGTCTCGAGCTCGTCGTCGAGCTCCACCGGAGCGCCGCCTGCCTCGACGATCGCCAAGGTTCTCCCGGCCAGACCGATCACGTTGGTGTTCGCCGGTGCGATCGGCCGCTCGGCACCGAGCAGGTGAGGTCGCGCCGGCTCACCCAGCAGGGCCGGGACATCGCCGGCCCGGACCCAGCGGTTGCGGTACCACTCCGCCCGTCCGTCGCGCAGGCGAACGCCGTGGACCATTCCCGCGCCGGTGAACCAGTGGTAGCTCGCCGGATCGACGGCACCGATCGGGTTGGGACCGTTGCGCAGGTAGCGCCCGTCGAGCTGTTCCGGCAGGGTGCCGAGCACCTCCAGCTCACTGACGGTGAGCTCCACGTCGACCGGGCCGAGGTTGCCCTCGACGTAGCGGCGTCCGTCGACCATCGACATCGCCGTCCTCCCTCGTCCTCGTCGTCCCCCGCAGCGTAGGCCCACGAGCGGGCGGCCCGGTTCGCGATGCCTGCGCCCCGGTCGACCAGGAGCTCAGCGCTGCCCGCAGCGATCCGTGACGACCTGCACCGGGCCGAGCTGGCGACCGTCGACCAGGGCGACGAACGTCTCGCAGGCCTCGACCCACATCTCGGCCTGCAGCTGCTGGCCGACGCCGAGCAGGTCGAACAGGACTCGGATCGCCTGGTCGCCGTTGCGTGCCCACGACTCGATCGTGAACCGCAGCTCGCCGGCACGCAGCGACTCGACCCGGAACTCGATCTGTCCGGCCTCGAGGTGTCCGGCGAGGGTCGCCAGCCGGACGCTCTGTTCGTCGACGCCGACCACCTCGACCGGCCCGCTCCACGGTCCGGCCAAGGCGACCACCAGCCGATCGCCGACCGTCGTCGAGCCGATCTCACCAGCGAGCTTGTTGACCGGGGCGAACCTCGGATCGGTGACCGCGTTGAGATCCTGGCGGATCAGCGCCATCGCCTCGACAGCGCTGAGCGGAGTCGCCACGTCGACGATGTAGCGGCGGTGGAACGCGGGGCCGACGCCGGACTCGAAGGCCTGCACGTTCGGCGAGGCGCACGCCGGCAGTGGCGGTGGCGCCGGAGTCGTGGTCACCTCCCGTCGCAGCTGGACGACCGTCGACCGGTCGCGGCGCCACCAGCGCCACAACGCACGCCCCGAGGCCCAGCGGGTGCCACGCAGGTAGGGCCACGCCCGCCGGCGCTCGCTGCTCACCGGGCGGGTGAGCTCGGCGTCGAAGGCGACCTCCGACGACAGCTCGACACGCTCGGCGATCCGGGCGCGGAGGAACTCGGCGACGCGTTCGGGATCGGCGACGGTGACGGTCAGCCCCGGATGACGCAGGAGTGGCAAGGGGTTGATCGCCGGCACCGGCTCGAACAGCTCGAGACAGATCCCGGCGGCGGCGGTGGTGGCGAACGTCGCACCACGATCGGCGAAGGAGATCCGTGGCGGACCGGCAACCTTCCACCAGGTGTAGGGCCCCGTGACGGCGACGTCGGCGATGTTCGCCAGCTGCACCGCCAGCCGCCAGCGGCCGAACACGACCACCGCCCGTTCGTCGTCGACGATCAACGCGCAGGTCTCGGGATGGATCAGGAACAGGCGCGACCAGCGTCGCATCGACGGGTCGATCGCCAACGGAAAGGCGCGGGCGCTCATCGTCGCCCGGCCTCGGTGCGGATGAACTCGTTGCGGGTGTCGATCAACCCGGCCAGATATCTGGCCAGCACCAACCGCTCGACCAGCCTGCCCAACACCCCGAGTGGGGCACGGAAACACACCTCGTCGTGCATCACGGTCGCACGCTGTTCCTCGCCGGCGGGAGCGAAGCGATGCTCGTGCCGGAACGACTTGAACGGACCCCGCCGTTGCTGATCGACGAAGCGATGCGGCCGATCCCACTCGGTGATCACGTTCGTCATCGTCCACCAGATACCGAAGTGCTTCGCCCGCCAGGTGACGAACTCGCCCTGCCCGATCGTTCCCGACGTCACACCGTCGATCGCCCGTTCGTCGGAGTCGGCGAACGACGACGCATGTACGTCGATCGAGAGCGCGAGATCGAACACCTCGTCGATCGGCAACTCGATCTGGGTACTGCGCTCGAACCTGACCACCCCGCAGTAGTGCCCAACGCTGCGGCAGCCCAACCCGCCTCAGGTCGGCGGCTGCCGAGCTGAGCTCACAAATAGCCCTGGTCGGGGACCGGGCCGCGAGCGTCGGTCGCCCCGCGCAGCAGCCGGCCGGTGATCGTCACCGGAACCAACCGCCAGCGTCCGGTCGCACCGGCCCAGCTGTCGACCTCGTCCTCGCCGCCGGCTGCCTCGAGCTCGCCGTGGACGATCACGCTCCACCCGGACCGGGAGCGCTCGTCGAACATGTCGACTTCGAACAGCACCGGGCCGCCGAACCAGACCGACTCGCCGAAGCTGTGCCGGAACCTGACCATCCCGTCGACCACCGCATAGTTCAACGGCACGATCTCGGGGTGTTCGCCCATCACCACCAGCCTGCCCACGTGCTGGATTCGCAGCAGCTGGAGGCAGGCCGCCTCGTCCAACGTCGACAGTTCGGCATCCTCGGCCACGGCGACCCTCCTGACCTCTGTCGACATCGTCGACCCCCCGCAACCGCAGCGCTAGAGACCAAAGTCCGTCGACCGCCCGGCAGAGATCGAGTTGGCGGGTCACCGCTGGTCGGGCAGTGCCGTCTCCGCTGCCGCCGCCGGACGCCGGAAGGTCTCGATCCGTTCGGTCGTCAGCGAGCGGCGACCGACGACGAACAGCACGAGGTACAGCGCACCGGAGACGAACCACACCGAGCGCAAGGCGTACTCGCGCGAGGCGACGATGTCGACCAGGCTGACGATGATCCCGCCGAGCAGCGCGCCGAGCGGCATCATCCCCCAGGCGAAGAAGCGGTAGACGCTGTTGACCCTGCCGAGCAGGCGGCGGGGGATGATCGCCTGGCGGAGGCTGACGGTGATCACGTTCCACAGCGTGCCGAGCATCGATTGGACCGCGAACACGACGAACAGCACCGGCCACCAAGGGGCGAACCCGACGATCGTCGAGCCGACGCCACTGCCGGCGAGGGTCAGAGCAAGGCAGGTGCCCGCCCCGAGCCTGCGCGAGAGGTAGGCGGCGAATGTCCCGCCGGTGATCGCTCCGACCGCGCCGGCTGCCCCGACGATCGTGTAGACGGTCGTCCCGGCATCGAACACGTCCTGGACGTAGAGCACCAGCAGCGCTCCGGTGAGCATCCCGGCGAGGTTGAGCAGGCCGAGGATGATCGCCATCGGACGCAGCAGCGGATGGCGCCAGAGCCAGCCGAAGCCTTCGGCGAGCTCCACCCGCCATCCCCCGCCCGACCGATCGCTGTCGCCGGGCGCAGTCGCACGGAACGTTCCCGGGATCAGCAGCACGAGCGCAGCGGCGGCGAAGAACGACGCTGCGTCGACGACGATCGGGAGCGCGAAGGCGACCGACAGCAGCACGCTGCCGAGCGGCGGTCCGACGAAGGTGTTGGCGGTCGACTCGGCGCTCCACAGCCGGCCGTTGGCCCGCTCGAGTTGATCGGCCTCGACCAGCGACGGCATCAACGTCTGGGCGCTGTTGTCGCGCAGCACCTCGGCCATCCCGAGCAGGAGGGTGGCGACGAGGATGATCGCGTACAGCGGTGCGTCGGTCCCGGTCAGGGCATCGATCTCGTTCGGGGCGGGGAGGGCGTCGCTACGGATCGCGACCGCGATCGCCAGCGCAGCGGTGATCACGCCGCGGGTGACGTCCATCAGGATCATCGCCTTGCGCCGATCGACCCGATCGGTGATCACCCCCGCCGGCAGGGTGAACAGCAGCCACGGAAGTCGCTGGGCGACGCCGACGAGGGCGATCAGCAACGGGTTGCGGGTGACGGCGCTGGCCAGCCATGGGTAGGCGATCAGTCCGATGCCGTCGCCGAGGTTGGTGATCGTCGAGGCGACGAACAGCTTGCGGTAGTCGCCGCCGAGCGGGCGGCGTCGAGCGACCTCTGCGGACCTCGTCGGTGCGTCCTCGGAGCTCAGAACAGCGACTCCTGCGAAGGATCCGTCTCCAGTCCTGGGCGGTAGGTGCGCATCCCCGGCCAGGGCACGAAGTTGTCCATGAACACCCAGCTCCGGCGATGGATCGAACTCGGGCCGTAGCCGAGCAGGGCCGTCTTGTGCAGCGGGCAGGGGTAGCCCTTGTTGGTGTCGAAGTGCCAGTGCGGGAAGTGTTCGGCGTGTGCCCGCATCACCCGGTCGCGGGTGACCTTGGCGAGGATCGAAGCCGCCGCCACCGACAGGCACAGCGCGTCCGCCTTGACCCTGCGCTCGATGAACCCGACGTGCGGCGAGACGAAGTCCCACTTGCCGTCGACGACCGCTGCGTCGGGGGTCACCCCGAGCGCCTCGATCGCCCTCCTCGCCGCCAGCTTCTGAGCCGGCGACATGCCCAGCTCGTCGCACTCCTCGACGCTCGCCGAGCCGACCGCCCAGGCCTCGCACCAGCCGGCGACGCGGTCGTAGAGCCGCTCCCGCTCCACCTCGGCCAGCAGCTTCGAATCGCGCACCCCGAGGACCGCGCCTGCCATCGGCAGGATCGCCGCTCCGACCATCAACGGGCCGGCCCACGAGCCGCGGCCGACCTCGTCGATCCCGACCACGATCTCGTGTCCCGCAGCCCACAGCTCCTGTTCGATCCCCCGGGTCGGGGGGCGCGACCGACGCCTCGGTTGGGTCGCGGTCATCGGCGCTCGAGCTCGGCGATCGCCGATGCGGTCTCGGCGTCGGGCACGCCGTCGAGAAAGGCTTCGATCACCTCGTGGCCGAGCTCGCCGAGCATGCTCGCCCACCGCTCGGTCGCCGTCGACCGCTCGTCGCTCCCGTAGGCGATCCGCATCGGGCGAAGGGTAGCGCCGCCCGGCGAGCTCATCGGGCAGCGGCGCGACCGTGCCGGCAGCCGGTCGAGGAAGCGCAGCGCAGCCTGCGACGATTCGCTGCGCCAGAGCGGCGACGACGTCGATCGGATCCGATCCGCTCTGCCGCCGAGAGGGCATCGGCCAGCTCGGCGATGTGGGCTCGCTGGAGCGCGAGCATCGCGTCGATCGTCGATCCCGCAGATGTCGGCGATGACCAGCTTGAGCAGCAGTTCGCTGCGCAGGTCGCGGAGGTGGGCGACCGGGTGTCGCCAGCCACCTGCGCAGCTGGGCTCGTCCGGTGCGGGTGGCGGCGAGGATCGTGCGGTTGCCGCCGGCGATGCCCGGTTCCTCGCCGACCGGCCGGACGTAGCCGCGCTGGCCGAGCTGGTCGAGCGAGCGGTAGGTCAGCGGCCGCGACAGCGACCACACCCGCCCGACGTCGCCGGCGGGCTTCAGCCGGGCAGCGATCGGCGAACCCGTGGGTCGGCGCCCGTAGAGGATCCCGAGGCAGGCCCACTCGCCGAGCAGCAGCTGTTGGTCGGTCGAACGCCCCACTTCCTCATCGTCGCGCCGCCAGCTCAGGCGGGATAGACCTCGATGTCGGTCGCCTTGGCGGAGGCGTGGATCTCGTCGCCCGGCCGGAGTCCGAGCGACTCGAGCGCAGCGACGGTGATCTCGGCGGTCAGCGGGAGCGCGCCCTCGATCCCGACCCGGACCCGGTCGCCGAGCCGGTCGACGTCGCCGATCGTCCCCCGCCAGACGTTGCGCGCACTCGATCCGTCCGGGCGCGTCGAGCGAGAGCGCGATCGACTGCGGGCGGATCACGGCGAACGACGGGCCGCGGGCGCGTCGGCGATCACGACGTGCGCGCCGCTGGCGGTGGTCAGCACCCGTCGGCGACGTCGCCGGCGACGAGGTTGGTCCCGACCAGGTCGGCGACGTAGCGCGACCGGGGATGGGCGGTGACCTCGGCGATCGTGCCGATCTGGACGATCCGCCCGCCGTCGAGGATCGCCACCCGATCGGCCAGGGCGTAGGCGTCGACGGGGTCGTGGGTGACGAGGATGCGCATCCCGTCGAACGACTGCGAGGTGGCGGCGCAGGTCGCGACGCACGCTGCGACGGGTGCCGGCGTCGAGCGCGGCGAGCGGCTCGTCGAGCAGCAGCAGCCGCGGATCGGTGGCCAGGGCGCGGGCCAGGGCGACCCGCTGGGCCTGACCGCCGGACAGCGCGCGCGGGCCGGTGACCGGCGTGGTCGGCGAGGCCGACCCGCTCGAGCCACGTCGGCGGCGCGCCGGCGCGCCTCGGCCCTGCGCGAGTGCCCCGGGCGCGCAGCCCGAAGGCGACGTTCTCGAGCGCGGTCGAGGTGGGCGAACAGCAGGTAGTCCTGGAACACGACCCCGATCGGCCGCTGCTCGCGGTGGACGAACACGCCGGCGGCGGGATCGTCGAGGACCAGCGTCGTCGATGCGCGATCCGGCCCGCGTCGATCGGGAGCGAGCCCGGCCAGGCGCGCAGCAGCGTGATCTTGCCGGCACCGTTCGGGCCGAGCAGGGCCAGCACCTCCCCGCGCCGACCGTCGAGCTCGACGTCGAGGTCGAGCGCTGCCGAGCTGCAGCCCGATCGTCGGCGACGAGGCTCATCGGGCGCCCGGCCGGGCGGCGGCACCGCCGAGCCAGCGGTCGCGCAGGCCGACGAGCACGACGAACGAGACCGCGATCAGCACCAGGCTGAGGATCAGCGCCTCGCTCGGGATCGGTCTCCAGCGCGAGGTAGATGGCCAGCGGCATCGTCTGGGTCGTGCCCGGGGAAGTTGCCGGCGAAGGTGATCGTCGCCCCGAACTCGCCGAGCGCCCGCGCCCACGCGAGCACCGCGCCGGCGGCGAGCGCCGGGCGGATCGTCGGCAGGGTGACGCGCCGGAAGACGTACCAGCGCGAGCCGCCGAGCGTGCGAGCGGCGTCCTCGAAGC
The DNA here is from genome assembly GCA_963754705.1 of uncultured Actinomycetes bacterium. Taxonomy (GTDB): domain Bacteria; phylum Actinomycetota; class Acidimicrobiia; order Acidimicrobiales; family Ilumatobacteraceae; genus JAWKHV01. The sequence continues at coordinate 79,987 of CAVWGZ010000008.1, forward strand.
GGCGGTCGAGCTGGCGCAGCGCGGCCTCGACGGTGATCACGAGGAACGGCATCGCGACGAACGTCTGGGCGACGATCACCCCGGCGGTGGTGAACGGCAGGCGGATGTCGAACCAGCGGTCGAGGTACTGGCCGACCAGGCCTCGCCGGCCGAAGGCGAAGAACAGCGCGACGCCGCCGACCACCGGCGGCAGCACCATCGACAGCGTGCACAGGGCGCGCACCACGCTGCGTCCGGGGAAGTCGACCCGCGCCAGCAACCACGCCAGCGGCACGCCGAACACGATCGACAGCGCCGTCGCCCACAGCGAGCAGACGATCGACAGCCGCAGCGCAGCGCGAACGTCGTCGTCGGCGAGCACGTCCCACGCGCTCCACCACGGCGCACGCCACAGCAGGCCGAGGAACGGAAGGGCGAAGAAGGCGATCGCCACGACGGCGAGCACCAGCACCGGGACCGGCAGGCGGTCTCGCTCACGCGCGGCGGTCGCTCACGGCGCCGAGGAAGCCGTAGCAGGCGAGGATCGTCTGGCCCTGCTCGCCGGTGACGAAGTCGATGAACGCCTGCGCCGCCGGGCGCGTTCGGGGCGTCTTGCGCTGACGACGATCGGGTACTCGGCGACCACGTTGAGGTCCGGCGGGATCTCGACGCCCGTCGGCGGCGTCGCCGGCGGCGGTCACGTCGGTCGCGTAGACGATGCCGGCGTCGGCCTCGCCGAGGGTGACCTTGGTGACGATCGCCCTTGACGTTCTCCTCGAACGAGACTCGGGCGTCACCGTCACCCCGGCGTTCGTCGAAGCATCTGCGCAGCGTACTTGCCGCACGGCACCTCGGGAGCGCACGGGACGTACGATCAGGTCGGGATCGGCCAGGTCGGCGACGCCCGGTGATCCCCTCCGGGTTGCCCGCTTCGACGATGATCTGCGAGCGGTGTTGCGTGGCGAACACCACCGGATCTCCGGCGGCGTTGTCGCCGGCGTCGGTCAGCTTGGCCATGTTGCCGGGTCGGCGGAGGCGAACACGTCGGCGGGGGCGCCCTCGCCGATCTGGGTCGACCAGCTCGGACGACGCGGCGAAGTTGAACGTCACCGTCGCGTCGCGGGTGCTCGACCATGAACGCCTCGCCGATCTCGGTGAACGCGTCGGTCAACGACGCCGCGGCGAACACGGTGATCTCGCCGCGCACCGCCGGGCCGGACGTGTCGAGGGTTCCGGCGGCGCCATCGGCCTGCACGCCACACGCGGCCGTTGGGCCGAGGATGACCAGCGCCGGGAGCAGGAATCGGGCGAAGCGACGCATCGCATCGACACTAGTCATCGACTGACTATTCGAGGCGACCGACCTGTTCGGCCGTCCGAGCCGAACAGACCGATCTGTGACGCCGTGACCACCGTTCGGGCCGTTCGGCCCACGCGGGGTGACTGGAACCACGCCTCGCCCAGCCTCAACATGTCCGCAAGGACGCCTGGCGTTCCTTGAAGGAGGGGCGGACATGGGCGATGTAGACGGCATGCGTGAGTGGACGAGCGGCGGGCCGGTCGGCGGACTCGGCGCCCAGCTCAGCTCGGCGGTGCTCGACGCGGCCCTCGAGCGCGCCTTCGACGGCGAGGGTGTGCGGATCGTCTACCAACCGATCGTCGACTTCGTCGCCTCCGAGATCGTCGGCCACGAGGGACTGCTGCGGGTCGACGGCCTGCCCAGCGGGCAGATCGGAGCGCTGTTCGCCCGCGCCGAGGAGCTCGACGCGCGCGGCGAGCTGGAGGCTGCCGCGCTCTCGATCGCGATCGAGTCGCGTCCGGCGTCGAACGGGTCGTTCCTCGCCCTCAACGTCAGCGCCGACTGTCTGCTCGCCGGGGCGGTCGAGTCCGCCCTGCGCAACGAGGCCGAGCTCGACCACGTCGTGTTCGAGATCGACGGCGGGCGGATCGACGAGCTGTCCGAGATCCGTGATCGCTACACGCCGCCGCGGGGCGCGGTTCTCGCTCGACGACGACGCGGTCTCCTACGAGGACCTCCGCCGCCTGCTCGCGCTGCGCCCCTCCTACGTCAAACTCGACCGCCGCCACTTCGAGCGGGTCGGCTACGACGAGGCGTCGTCGGCGCTGGTCGAGACGATGGCGATCGTCGCCGGCCGGGTGGGCGCCGAGCTCGTCGCCGAGCGGATCGAACAGCCGACCGAGCTCGACGCGCTGCGCGAGGTCGGCGTCACCCTCGGCCAGGGATACCTCCTCGGCGAGCCCGGAGCACCCGGCGCCCGGCGGCTGCACCATTCGCCGACCCCGCTGCAGCCGGCCGAGCAGGGCCGGATCGACAGTGCGCTGGCGGTGCTGGTCGAGGCTGCGGTGACGATCGGCGAAGGCGAACTGCCGAGACTGGCCGGGGCGATCGCCGAGCACGTCCTCGGCTTCGCCGTGCTGATCAACGATCGTCGCGAACCGCTCGCCGTGCTCCGCCGGATCGGTTCGGAGCTGCTGACGATCCCGATCAGCGTGGTCCCGCTGTCGAGTTCGGTCCGCCACGCCGGTCGGCTGGCGCTCGCCCGACCGTCGCTGACCCGCTTCGATCCGATGGTCTGTATCGACGACGACGGCGGTTTCGTCGGCATGTTGCGGGTGGAGCGGATCCTCGGTTGGCTGGCCAACGACCCCGAGCCGACCCGACCGGTGGTGCCGGCGTCACTCGGTGTCGCCCGTCGCCGCGCACGCGCCCGGCGAGGTCGCTGACCTGCCACGTCCCGCTGCGCAGAGCGTCGAATCGCTGACGCCGAGTGTCATCGTGGCGATCCCGTTGTCTTGTGAACGGCCGGTTCTGACTATTGTCCTGCGGGTTTCACTACCGAAGGACGGGCATGAAGAGCAAGCAGATGAGGCGGGCATGGTTTCCATCGTCGCCTTGGGCACAGTGATCGCCGGCTGCGGCGAAGACGCAGAATCCGATACGGCGACCACCGACGCGGCGGCGGAGGCCTCGGAGACGACTGCGGCGGGAACGGCGACGACCGCTGCTGCAGCCGCTGAGCAAGAGCCGCACTGGGCCTACGAGGGCGACGTCGGCCCGGCCAACTGGGGCGGCATCGACGAGGAGTACGAGACGTGCGAATCGGGGATGACGCAGTCGCCGATCGACCTCGGTCCCGGCGCGGTGCCGACCGACATCGCCGATCCGGTGATCAACTGGGTCACCTCCGACCTCACCCTCAGCAACCCGGGCCACACGATCAAGGCGAAGGTGCCGGCCGGGAGCACGACCGATCTCAACGGCGTCACCTACCCGCTGGACAGTTTCCACTGGCACAAGCCGTCGGAGAACACCGTCGAGAGCGACCCGTTCGCGATGGAGCTCCACTTCGTCCACAAGAACGCGGACGGCGGGCTGGCCGTGCTCGCCGTGCTGATCGATCCGGGCGACGCGCTCCCGCTGTACGACACGATCTGGTCGGAGCAACCGGCGGTCGACGAAGAGGTCGTGCTGACCCAGGTCGACTTCACCCAGTTGCTCCCGAGCGAGTTGACCACCTACGTGTTCCCAGGATCGTTGACCACGCCGCCCTGCACCGAGGGTGTCGCCTGGAACGTGCTCACCACCCCGGCGACGATGTCGGAGGCGCAGATCGACGCCTTCCTCTACGACGGCATCGCCCGCCCGACGCAGCCGCTCAACGACCGCCAGGTCGAGATCGACGAGTCCTGAGAGCGTCCAGGCGCTGAACGAGAGCCCGGACCGCCCGTCGGTCCGGGCTACTCGGCGCCGATCGCCCGGCGGGACGCCTCGAGCCGGGCCGACCACGACGAGCGGGCCGCCAGCTGCGAGCAGAACGCCGCCCGGCGAACACTGCCGGGCAGCGTCTGTGCCGGGGCCGGGACCGCGTCGTAGAGGTTGGAGAACCAGGCGGTGAGGGCGGTGATCGCCTCCGCCCGGTACTGGGCGACACGCTGGAAGGTGATCCCCATGTCGGCGGCGATGTCGACCAGCCGCTCGTTGCCCCAGTGCGTCCGGATGATCACCGAGCGCAGCGGATCGGGCAGGGCGTCGACCGCTTCGCGCAGCGCCCCGACCAGTTCCTGCTTGGCCAGGATCTCCGCCGGATCGGCATCGGGGTCGCCGAGTACCGCTGCTCCGGAGGACGCCGAGGTGTCGGCGTCGAGCGACGAGGAGCGGGCCAGCGCAGCGGCATCGTCGAGCCGGGCCCGGACCACCCCGGTGTCGAGGTGGCTGCGGGAGGCGACCTCGTCGATGCTCGGCACCCGGCCGAGTTCTTGGGTCAGCTGCTCGACGACCGAGGCGAGGTCACGCAGGCTGCGGCGCAACCGGCGGGAGGCGAGGTCGGCACCGCGGGCCGCCTCGAGCATCTCGCCGCGCACCCGTGCCGCGGCGTACGCCGGGAACGGGACGTTGAGCGAGGTGTCGAAGCGCCGGGCGGCCTCGACCAGCCCGAGCACCCCAGCCGACCACAGCTCACTGCGCTCGACATGGTTGGGGAACCGCCGAGCCGTCTGGCCGACCAGCCGATCGACGAGCCAGAGATGCTCCTCGACCAGCGTGCCTCGGCTTTCCTCGCCGATCGAGGAGGCGATCCACTCGCGATCCTCCTCGGCGATCGCCGGGTGGTTCCGGTCGCGGCGATTCCCGCTGGCATCGCCACGGGGCGCATCCTTGCGCTCGCTTCGGTCCCGATCGGTTCGCGGGAATGGGATCACCGCGTTGTCGTGCTTTGTGCGCACTGGACACTCCTTGAACTCCGCCGTTCTTGGACCGACTCTGATGGCTGTCGACTGCCGTCGGCCCGCAAACGGCCACGGCTAGAGTCGGAGTTCCTACGGGTAGTGGCGTCCGATGGCCGCCACCAGCAACCACAGGCGGGTTGACCACGAGATGAGCGGTACGGAATCGATCTCCAACGCGGCCTCGGCCGGCACCCCGGCGACGGCCGCGACGACCACCCCGGCGGCCCCGACGGCCGATCCAGGGGCGTTCCAGGCCTCGCTCAACGCCAGCGTGACCGAGGCCCGCTCGATCGCCACGTCGTCGTTCGGATCGATGATCACCAACGCTCCGAACGCAGGGAGCGGCGCGGTCGCCGTCAGCCAGCCCTACTGGGCCCAGTCACGCGCCGCCGGGGCCACGTCCTCGACGCCGTCCGCCGGCGCCGCCGGCACGTCCGGGACCGGCAAGGTGGTCGTCCCCGACGAGCTGCGGCGTACGGCAACGGACAGATCCCGACCGACGCCCTGGCGTTGATCGGGATCAAGAAGCAGCAAGTTGTGGGGCCCGGCGGCGGAGGCGTTCAAGGCGATGCACGCCGCTGCTGCGGAGGCCGGCGTCGACATCGGCGTCACCGACAGCTATCGCGACTACGACGAGCAGGTCGACCTGGTGCGCCGCAAGGGGCTCTACTCCCAGGGCGGGCTGGCGGCCACCCCGGGCAAGAGCAACCACGGATGGGGAATGGCGCTCGACGTCGACGTCACCGCGACCGGTCTGGCCTGGATGCGTGAGCACGCCGCCGAGTACGGCTGGGTCGAGGCCGTCCCCCGCGAGCCGTGGCACTGGGAGTACCAGCCGGGCTGAGCGGGCGCGGCGATGCCCGCCCGCGGCGCGGACGGGCATCGACCTCGAGGATCAGGATGTCGGCGGAGTCGCCGAGGAGCGGCGCGAGATCGGGGCGGCGTCGAGGGTCACCGACGCGGCGATCGACAGATCGGCGGCCCCTGATGCCTGTTGGTTGGCGGCGACGACGGCGTCGACCAGCTCCGAACGGAGGATCCGGACGTGCTTCGGGGCGCGGATGCCGACCCGGACGACGCCCGGTTTGATGTCGAGGATCTCGATCTCGATGTCGTCGCCGAGGCGGAAGATCTCACCCTCGCGGCGTGTGAGCACGAGCATCGGCGATCACCCACGAACCGCGACGGCGTGACGCAACGGCCACCCCTGCCGGTCGAGGATCACCTGACGCGCCAAACGCCTGCCGATGTGGACCACCAGCGGCGCAGCGAGGTTGAGATAGACGTGCTTGCGGTCGTCCGACAACGTGGCGACGACGTACAGCTCGAGCTCGTCCGGGCTCGAGACCCCGATCCGGGCGAGGTCGTCCTCCGGCAGATCGGGGTCGTAGCCGGGGGCGAGCGCCCACGGTTCGGCGACGAGCAGCCCGAGACTGGGCCGCTCGACCGAGCGCAGCAGCGAGAAGATCGCTTCCGGGTGCTCGCGCTCGAGCGTCCAGCAACGTGTCCGTTCGAAGCCGGGGATGCCCTCGGGCGTGGTCACCGCCTGGGGATCGATGTCAGTCATTCGGCGTCTCCTCGCCTTCCGCAACTCGTGTCGCGGCCCGCGTCGTGCGGTGCACCGAGGACCATGTTGGCCCTGACCGCCGAACGGCCCACGTCGGATCAGCTCGACCGGATCGAACGACCTATCGCAGGAAGTCGAGCAGCGAGAGGTCGCCGACACGGGCGGTCACGCCGAGCGCAGCCTGGTAGGCGCTCTGGAGCAAGGCCTGCTCGGTGATCGCCTCGGCGAGATCGACATCGCGGACGAGCGACAGCTGACCGGTGACGACGACGTCGGTGGCGTTGTTGCGGTCGATCGCCACCTGCACCCGGTTCGCCGCTGCGCCGATCTGGGCCTGCGCCGCCGACATCGTCGAGCGCAACCCGTCGAGCAGGTCATTGGCCGCCCTGATCCCGTCGACGTCGTCGGCCGCCAGCGCAGCGGACAGGTCGTCGAGCATCGTGAACATGTCGCTGCCCGACGCCTGGAAGACCTCGGCGGCGGTGATGTTCGTCCGCAGCGACTCGCTCGGGCTGATCCGCCGCTCGATCACATCGGTCGCGTGCCGCCGGTGAACACCCACGTGCTCGACCCGGCGTCGAATTCGACCGCTGCGCCCGAGCTGACCCCGGAGAACAGCGGTTGGCCGAGATACTCGGAGTTGGCGATGGCGACGAGCGAGTCGCGGATCTGGCCGATCTCCTGGGCGATCGCCCGCCGGCCGAGGCCGTCGGCGGTCGCGTTCGCTCCCTGGACGATCAGCTCCTTCAGCCGGGCGTAGAGATCGGAGGCCTGCTGCAACTTGGAGTCGGCGGTGTTCAGCCGGGCGAGCGAATCGTCGGAGGACTTGGCGATCGCCCCGAGGTGGTCGAGGTGGTCCTGCAGCATCGCCGCATGGCTCGCCGCCACCGGGTCTTCGGAGCCCTTGCGGAACTTCTTGCCGAGGGCGATCTTGTCGCTGAGGTCGGTCAGCCGGGAGTACGACTCCCGCAGTCGACGCTGCTGGGCGTGGGTCGTGCCGATCGCAGTCGGGCGTTGGATGGCGCTCATCGTCAGACCGCCAACAACGTCTGGAGCATCTCGTCGGCGACCGTGATCACCCGGGCGGCGGCCTCGTAGGCACGCTGCTGGGCGAGCATGTTGGTCAACTCCTCGTCGAGGTTGACGCCGATGATCGAGTCGTGGATCTGCAGTGCGCCGTCGTTGACCGCTTGTGCCGTCGCCGTCGACCGGTCGAGCGAAGCCACCGCGTTGGAGACGTAGGTCGTCACCGCCCGGTAGCCGGCGCCGACGGTCGTGCGCAGCTGGGCGAAGCTGTCGGCGACGGAGCCGCTCAGCGGTCCGGTGGCCGAGCCGGAGGCGGCGAGATCGGCCGGATCGGTGATCAACAGGTTGATCCGTCCGTCGACCTCCTCGAACAGCGGTTGGCCGGGGTCGCCGGCAACGGTGAAGCCGGTGGCGTGGAGGTCGTTGATCGTCGTCACCATCCCCGAGACGAAGGTGTCCAGCCGGTCGCGTATCGCCGCGAGGTCGCCGACGATCCCTTCCTGGACGCCGCCGGCGCTGCCGCCGATCGTGATCGAACCGGAGGGATGGAGGATCTCGCCACGGGAGGCGATGTCGTCGGAGACGGTGAGCGGAGTCGCGCGATCGCCGTCGACGACCGCCCGGCCGTTGATCGAGACCCTCGCCCGCCCCTCGGAGTTGATGAACACCGAGGCGCCGGCCTTCTCCGAGAGCTTGTCGAGGGTGACCTCGAGCTCGTCGGCGATGTCGGCAGGGAGCGATCCGCCGGGGCGGCTGAACCGGTTGATCTCGGCGACGCGGCGGGTCAGGGCGTTGATCTCCTGCACCTCGGCGTCGAGCCGAGTGACCGCATCGGCGGCGATCCCGTCGAGCCCGGCGCGGATGTCGTTGACCCTCGCCGACAGCTCCTGCAACGAGGCGATCGCCTGGGTCCTCGCGGCGGTGTCGGTCGGTGCCGTCGAGAGCGCCGAGAAGGCGTCGAACATGGTGTTGAGGGCGGTGTTGATGCCGCGATCGGGCTCGCCGAAGACGTCCTCGGCGAGCGCCCCGATCTGCGCCCGGTTGGCGTAGAGCTGGTACGAGGCGCCGCTGCGACGAGCGCGCTCGTCGGCCAGTCGGTCGCCGGCACGCTCGAGCTCGAGCGGCCGCACTCCGGAGCCGAGCATCCCGATCCCGGTGGCATGGGGATACCCCGGGCCGATCAGCAAGCGCTCACGGCGGTAGCCGGGGGTGCCTGCGTTGGCGATGTTGTGCGCGGTGATGTCGATCGCGTAGGAGTGCGTCTGGAGCGCACTGACCGCTATCGAGAATGCCGAAGAACCCATCTCACCCAACTCCTCTCAGACGGCGCAACCCGGCTCCGGCGGTGTGGCCGGTGGCGTCATAGGTTCCTGGGGAACCGGTCACGATCCGCTGTACCTCCTGCAGATCGGCCAGCGCGTACCCCATTTCAAGGTTGACCTGGCGTGACTCCCGCTCGACCCGACCGGCAGCGGAGATCATCCGCCAGCGCTGGGCGGTGAGCTCGAGCGCCTGGGTCGTGACCACCGCAGCGATCACTTCCTCCAGCCGGAGGCCGTCGGGGTCGAGTCCGAGATGGACGGCGATCTCGCCGACCGCCGCCCGCCGGGCGTTGTCGAGCAGCTCGACCCGTTCCAGCAGGCCGACGACGTCGACCGTCGCCGCCTCGATCACCTCGACCGGCCCGTGCTGACAGGCGCCGAGCAGCTGGAGCCGCTCGGCCAGCTCGTCGAGCAGGCTGGAGTACGCGGCGAGGCACTCCGACAGACGAAGGATCTCGTCCTCGATCAGTTCAGTGGTCATCGGGTCTCCGTGAGTTCGGCGTCGCCGGGAGGCGTCGTCTAGTTCCGTTGGCGGGCGAGCTCTGCGGCAGCGGCGACGACCGTCGGGTCGAACCGCGTCCCCGAGCCTTCATCGAGCACTGCCGTGTCGTAGCCACTGCGCACCAGCGCATCGGCGACGGCGACGATCCGGGCGGCGGCCGGGATCGAGGGCCCGGCGAGCCCGTTCGGCGTTCCGGCACCGTCCCAGCGCTCCTCCACGTGACGGAGGGCGGCGGCGACGAACGGGCCTGCGGTCGCTCCGACGAGTCGGGCGGCGACCTCCTGCATCGTGCCGTCGGGAGTGCAGTTGAGGGCGTTGCCGACATCCGCGACATGGGCGACGAAGCGGACGAGCAACCGCTCGTCGCCTTCGAAGCCGAGCCGGGCGGCGATGTCGCCGGCGACGGTGGCGACCTCGTCGCGAGGCGGGCCGCCGACCCGGTCCTCCGCCAGCCGGGCGAGCCGGAGGGTGACCTCCAGCTCGGTGGCGGTGGCCAACGGCCCGGCCAGCTCGCCGGCGCCGAGCACCGACGATCGGTCCTCGTTGGCGGCGGTCGCCTCGGCCCGTCCGGCGAGCTCGCGCAACGTCGGCAGGTCGTTCGACGACTCCGGTCCGGCATGGCCGACGGCGAGCAGCAGCGGCAGGTGCGAATCGGGGGTGTAGGCGTGGACGAGCTCGATCAGCCGCTCTCCGAGGGTCGCCGCCTGCGCTTCTGACATCTCCGGGGCGAGCACGACGAACGACCCGTCGCCGAGGTCGAACAGCTCCCCGCTGCGGGCACAGGCGTGCTTGAACAGCGACGCCAACCGGCGGAGGAGGAGGGTTGCGGCGTCGGTGCTCATCCGCATCCGCGCGGGGTCGGCGAGCGCAGGGAGCGAAAACGCGACGACCCGGGTCGGGACCATCTGCTCGGCCTGGGCCGCACCGATCCTGGCGGCGAGCGCGGCGGCCGCCGGCAGGCCGGAGATCGGGCTGACCAGGGCGGCGCCGTTGGGGCGCGAACCGCCGGCGGCCGGAGCGCCGATCCGGGCCTCGTAGGCCTCGAGGATCGCGTTGGTCCGCGAGGCGATCGCCCGTCCGTCGCCGGCGAGCGCCCGCAGTGCGATCGGGTCGCCCTCGGCGATCGACACGCCGGCGCCGGCGCGCAGCGCCTCGATCGCCAGCCCCTCGCCGCCGGGGTTGACGAGGACGACGACCGGGAGCACGAGGCTCTGGGCGAGGGTGAGGTACTCGGTGATCCGGTGCCGTGGCAGACGGGTGGAGATCACGCAGTGGGTCGCCCCGTCGGAGTCGCCGGTGACCATCAATCCGGCGAGCTCGAGCGCGGCGACGACCGGCGGCTTGGCAGCCGGCACCCAGCAGATGACATCGGTCTCGTCGAGCGGGATGACCAGGTCGGTGCTGTCGACGTCGCCGTCGAAGAAGGCCAGCGCCGGCGGGCCGTCCTCGCCGGCCGACCCCGGCGACGCCTCCGCGGCGGAGGCGTCCTCGTCGAGTTCGGCGGCGTCGGGCCGATCGTCGGTGGAGACGTCGCTCATCGTGCTCAGCCCTCGGCCGGCGACGAGCTCGGCCGACCGTTGGTGTCGGCGACGAGCGGGAGCAGGTCGCGCACCTGGCCGGCGAGCAGATACGGATCGATCCGCTGGTAGCCGTCGTCGGTGGCCACCCAGCCGAGGGTCGCCCCCCAGGCCTCGGCGACGCGCAGGGCCTCGAGCAGGTCACCGGGGCAGGCTGCGCTGACGACCTGCGGGCGGACCGTCGCCAGGTGGTGCCAGGCACCGCCGACGACGAGGTGCACCGGGCGGCCGTTGACGCCCCGGCGCAGCCCGAGCGGACCGGCCTCGGGCGCGGCGACCGATCCGCCGATCGACGACAGCTCGGCCTCGCCGACGATCGGCAGCTCGAAGCTCTGGGCGAGCGGCGCGCAGCTCGGGCCGGCGAGGACGACGGGCTCCTCGGGGAGCTCGCCGATGCAGACGTCGCGCACGGCGAGCATGAAGGCGACGACCCAGTCGAGATCGTCGACGGGGATCCGCCGATCGATCTTGCCGACGATCGTGTCCGGCACGCCGAAGGCGCGCAGGGTCGGGCCGGACCAGTTCCACACCGCCGGGAGCCGATCGGACTCGTAACGAGCGGGGAGGTTGCTGACGACCGGCGCCGGGAGCGGTGCCGGGAGCACCGGCGTCGGCAGCGGCTGGGCGACGGGCGCGGGGGCCGGAGCCGGAGCCGGGGCCGGGGCCGGGGCCGGGGCCGGGGCGACCTGAGCGGCGGGGCCGGGGCCGGGGCGACCTGAGCGGCGGGCGCCGGTGCTGCCTCGGCAGTATCGGTCGAGGCGACCTCCAGCGCGTTCGGCCAGCGGTGGGGCTGGCCACGGCGGATCGACGACGCCCGGGGGGTGGTCGCCCGGTCGGTCAGTTCGTACTCGGTATCGAGCATCTGGGCGAGCAGGGCGGCGGTCCCGTCGAAGTTGTCGGTTGTCTCGGCTGCGCCGATCCATCCGGGAAGCGGCTCCTCGACCGGCTGCGGCGCGGCCGGCGGGTGTTGGTCGTGCTCGATCGTGGCGGCGACGATCGCGGCGAACAGCGCGGTGTCGGTGAGCGCCTCGGTGGTCTCGACGACGGGCGCCGGCTCGGCGACCACGGTGGGAGCCGGCTCGGGCGCGGCGACGGGCGCGGCCTCGGCGACCGAAGCGGGGGCCGGCTCGGCGACCGTCTCGTCCTGGCCGGCGAACAGCGTCGCCCAATCGAAGGCGCTCTCCTCCTCGCCGTCGCCCCAACGGAGATCCTCGGCCTCCTCGAGCGGCCGCTCGAGCGGGGCCTCGCGGCGCTGCGGGGCAGGGCCGATCGCCGGGGTCGAACGCCCCACCGGGCCGGCGGACGGCTCGCGACCGCCGGTGTGCCGGGCCTGATCGGCGAGCAGTTCGTTGGCCGCCGCGGTCCCGGTGCGGGTCAGCGTCGCCACTTCCTCAGCCAGCCGAGCGGCGAACTCCTTGCCGCCACCCGGAAGGTTGAACAGCAGGTCCTCGGCCTTGGCGAAGGTCGGCGAGACCGCTGCGGGTTCGGCCGCCGGCGCGGCGGCGACGAGGCGGACCAGCTCGGTGGCGAAGAACCCGCCCATCCCGCCGCTGCGCACCTTTTCGACCGAGACGATCGTGCAGCCCGTCCCGAGCTCGTCAGCGACCGCCGAGTGGGCCTCCTCGGCGCTGCGGGCGAGCACCGTGACCCGCCCGTTGCTGCGCTCGATCACCGGATAGCTCTTCGCCATGTACCTACACCTCCATCGGAGCACTGTGCGGGCTTGGCGCCTGCGACGGCCCACGCCGGTCGCCCGTTACCCGTCGGTCGTGGCATCAACATCGGCACCATTCCGTGGAATCTCAAGCGCTCACCGTGAGAATCCGAGGGACGGCTGCAGTCCTGCCTGCGTCGAGGGTGTGTCGTCCGATCGGCGTCACCCCAGCGTGTCGAACATCTCCCGAGCGCAGTCGCAGCTCCAAATGCTTGACCGAGAACAGACACGAACTTGTGTTCGAGCTGTGAGACTTGCTACATGGCCGTGAGCTGCTTCGGGATCGAGGACTACGCAGGGCTGAGCGGCGTCGAGGCTTCGGCCGAGCTCTGGCGACTCGAGCAGGATCGTCGCCGGATCGAGCACCGGATCACCGCCCTGATCGACGCCGTCGACCGGTCCGAGGCCTACGCCGACGACGGCCATCGCACGGCCAAGAACTGGGCGATCGGCGTGACCAACTGGTCGGCGTCGGAGTCGGCCGGCTTCGTCCGCTGCGCTCGCGCCCTGCGCGACCTGCCGACGGTTGCTGCTGCCGGCGCGGCGGGCGAGCTCTCCGCCGAGCACCTCCGGGCGATCGCCAAGGTCTGGTCCAACCCGCGCGTGCGCGATGCACTCCCCGATCACGCCGAGCTGCTCACCGGTTTCGCCACATCGATGCGGTTCGACGACTTCCGGATCGTGCTGCGGCGGTGGGAGTCGAACGCCGATGCCGACGGTGCCCGCCGACGCGATCACGACGCCGACGGATCACGGCGTGCCTCGGTCGATCACGTGGGTGACGAGTACGTCGTTCACGCCAACGTCGGCACCGCCCAAGGGGCGATCATCGACGAGATCTTCCAGGCCGCATGCCGCCGGGAGTTCGAGACCGACTGCGCCCACGCAGGCGCCGGACGCCCCTTGGCGCGCACCGCCGCCCAGCGCAGCGCTGACGCGTTGTTCCACATCTTCCAGGCAGCAGCCAACGGCGGTCGCGGCGTCGAGGTGGTGATCAACCTCGACGTCGATCTCGCCACCTTCGACGACGAGGTCCGCCGCGCTGCAGGCGCCACTCCCCCGCCGCCCGATCCGTCGACGTGGACCACCCGGCGCTGCGAGACGATCGGCGGCGTGCCGATCGACCCGGCCGAGATGTTGGCGATGGCCGCCACCGGCTGGATCCGACGACGGGTGATCGACGCCCGCGGGGTGACCATCGATCTCGGTCGCAAGCGCCGCTGCTTCACCTCCGCCGCACGGGACGCGCTCCACCTCGGCGAGCACCACTGCGCCTGGAACGGTTGCACCGTGCCGGCCGGACTGACCGAAGCCGACCACACCGACGACTGGCGCTACGGCGGCCCGACCGCTCCCGCCAATGGCAGCATCCTCTGTCCCCACCACAACCGCTACAAGAACCGCGGCTACCGCCTCACCCGCGCCCCGAACGGCACCTGGACCACGATCCGACCCGACGGCAGCACCGTCGGCAGACCTCCACCACCCCCGGAGGCGACATCGGCTACCGCGCTCCGACGGCAGACGGCCGAGAGTCGGCGTCAGTGAGCGGCCGATCCAACCTCAGCGCACAGGTGCCGCCGGCGCCCGGGCATCACCGTAGCGCCGCCGCGGCGCACCGCTTCGCGGGGTGTGATCAGACGCCGACGATCTCGGTGACGGAGATCGTCAGGTGGCGAGGGAGTTCGCGGTAGGCGAACACGGGGAGGTCGATGTCGGCCGACGAGAGCAGGCGGGCGAGCGGCCGGCGCAGCGCCGGAGCGCAGACGAGGACCACCGGATCGCCGCCGGCGAGGCGTTCCCAGGCGTTGCGGACCGCCTCCCGCAGGCCCTCGAGCAGCTCCGGTTCGAGGGCGAGGTGGACCGTGCCGTCGACCTCGCGCAGGGCGGTCATCAGCTTGCCCTCCAGCTCGGGGACGAGCAGCACCGCGGCGACCGACTGGTTGGGAGCGACCGCAGCGGCGATCTGCGCACCGAGCACCGCTCGGCACTCATCGGCGAGGATCTCCGGGCTGCGGTTGTCGTGCGCGGCGACCGAGAGCGTCTCGACGATCCGCGGTAGGTCGCGGATCGCCACCCGCTCGGCGAGCAACGAGCGCAGCACCTGATGGAGCATCGTCATCGGCACCCGGTCGTTGCCGATCTCGTTGGCCAGCAACGGCTGGTCGCTGCGCAGCGACTCGACCAGATCGGCGACGTGCTGACGCGAGAGCAGATCCGGCGCATACCGGCGGGCGATCTCGGCGACGTGGGTGACGATCGCCGCCGAGCGCGGGACCAAGGTCGAGCCGGCGGCAGCTGCTGCGCCCCGCTCCTGCTCCGGGATCCAGTACCCGACCAACCCGAACACCGGCTCGACCACCCGCTCGCCGATCGAGGCGAGTGACAGGTCACCGTCCATCGTCGGGTCGGGCAGGGCGAGCACGCATCCCGCCGGGACCCGACCGCTGCCGACGTCGACGCCCCACACCGCGACCCGGTATTCGCCGCCCTGGAGCGACGCGTCCTCGCTGGTGATCACCTGCGGGAGGACGAAGCCGAGCTCGGTCGCCAGCTGGCGGCGGAGCTCACGGATGCGCGGCAGGAGGTCGCCGCTGGCCACCAGATCGGTGACGTCGTAGGCGACCCGCAGCTCGATCGGGTCGGTCCGCATCCGGGCGATCAGCACCTCCGGATCGTCCGGATCGGTGGTCACCGAGACATCGCCGGCGTCCGACAGCGAGGGTTCCTCGGCCGCCGCCTTCATCCGTCCGGCGATCACCCAGAGACCGGCGGCGAGGACGAAGAACGGCAGCTTCGGCATGCCCGGGATGAACCCGACGACCACCGAGGCGACCGCTGCGGTGCGCAGCGTCAGCGGGTTCTGGGCGAGCTGGCCGGCCAGCTCCTTGCCGAGGTTGGGGACGTCGCCGCGGACCCGGTTGACGAGCATGCCGGTGGCCAGCGCGTAGAGCAGCGCCGGCAGCTGGGCGACGAGCCCGTCGCCGACGGTCAGCAGGGCGTAGGTCTCGGCCGCTTCGCCGATCGGCATCTTCTTCGAGACGACGCCGATCGCGAACCCGCCGATGAGGTTGATGAAGACGACGATCAACGACGCGATCGCGTCGCCCTTGACGAACTTCACGGCGCCGTCCATCGACCCGTAGAAGTCCGACTCGCGGGCGATCTTGGCCCGGGCGGCGCGCGCCCCGACCTCGTCGAGCAGGCCGGCGGCGAGATCGGAGTCGACCGCCATCTGCTTGCCCGGCATCGCGTCGAGGCTGAACCGGGCGGCGACTTCCGAGGCCCGCTCCGAGCCCTTGGTGATCACCATCAGGTTGACGATCGTCAACACCAGGAAGATCACCAGACCGACGACGATGTTGCTGCCGACGACGACCTTGCCGAAGGTCTCGACGACGTCGCCGGCATCGGCGTGGAGCAGGATCGAGCGGGTGGTCGAGACGGTCAGCGCAACCCGCGCCGCGGTCGTCACCAGCAGCAGGCTCGGATACGACGAGAACTGCGTCGGATCGGAGATGTTGAGCACCGACGACAACGTCACCAGGGCGGTGACGATGTTGACCGCCAGCAGGATGTCGAGCAGTGCCGTCGGGACCGGCACGATCAGGCACAGCACGATCGAGACGATCAGTGCCGGCAGCACCAGGTGTGTCCGTCCACCCATCAGTTCCTCCTCCCAGCGGTTGCAGTCGCCGCGCCACGCAGGCCGTCGGGGAATCGACCCCGACGCCAGTAGGCGGCGACGAGCACCTTGATCACGTCGTCGAAGAACTTCTCCGGCACATAGCCGCCGACTTTGACCTGGCGGTACAGCGCTCGGGCGAGCGGCTTGTCCTCGATGATCGGCACGCCGTGGCGGGTCGCCATCTTGCGGATCTTCTTCGCCGCCCGCTCGGTGCCCTTGTCGATCACCTGCGGCGCGGGCGAGCCGTCGGTGTAGGCGAGGGCGACGGCGAAGTGGGTCGGGTTGGTGATCACGACATCGGCCTTGGCCACCGAGAGCAGTGCCGAGCGGCGGCGGATCTCGATCCCCCGTCGCTTGCGCGCTGCCTTCATGTGCGGATCGCCTTCGGTCATCTTCGACTCGTCGATGATCTCCTGGCGGGTCATCATCAGCTCCCGCTTCCACTTGCGGCGGTGGTAGACGGCGTCGAGCGCGCCGATCAGGATCGCGCCGAGCACGACCCGCCAGGCGACCGACTGGGCCGCCCGGCCGACCGAGCCGACCACCGACGCAAGGTCGTCGCGGCGGGGGATCTCGGTGTACAGGGTGCGCAGCGGGCCGATCAGGGCGAGGCCGACGACGACCACCTTGAGCAGGCTGCGAACGAGCGTCAACCCGGCCTGGACCGGGCTCAACCGCTTCAGCCCGCGGCTGAGCGAGAGTTGCTTGAACGACGGGCGGGCGGTCTTGGGGGCGAGCGCGACCCCGGACTGGGCGATCTGGACGACGATCCCGGCGACCATCGCGGCGAGCACGATCGGGCTCCATGCGCCGATGATCCGCATCGCGCTGGCCTCGATGTCCCCGCCGCGCATCCCGCCGGTGGTGCCGCTCGCCGAGCCGAGCCAGTACCTGGTCACGTCCTGGGTCGTGCGCAGCGCGCCCGGAGCGGTGATCGCCGCGGTGATCAGGCCGGCGGCGAGGACGACCAGCCCGGCCGCTTCCGGCGAGCGGGCGACGTTGCCGTCGCGGCGCGCTTCGCGCCGGCGGCGCTGTGTCGGTTGTTCGGTTCTCCCGTCACGCTTGGCCATCGCTCACCTCCCCAACAGCTCGAGGGCAGCGTCCGTGCCGGACGTGATCACGTAGTCGGAGAAGCGCGGGAACAGCACTGCCGTCGAACCGAGCATCGAGACCATCAGCAGGGTCTTCAGCGGCAGGCCGACGAGGAACGTGTTGATCTGCGGGGCCATCCGGCTGAGCAGCCCGAAGGAGAGCTCGCCGACGAACAGCACCGCCGCGATCGGCAGGGCGAGTTCGACGCCGCGATGCATCAGCGCCGAGAGCTGCTCGATGGCGGTGGTCGAGATCCCCGAGATCGAGCCCATCTGGCCGTCGAGGGCGACGACCTGGGTCGAGAACCACAACACCTGGGTGAGCACGACCAGTCCCCCACCGGCGATCACCAGCGTCTGGGCGGTGAGCGTGTACGCCATCGCGATCGGGCCGGGGGTGGTCCCCGAGGAGGGGTCGAAGACGGAGCCGAGGGTGATCCCACTGGTGGTGTCGATCACCGTTCCGGCGACCTGGAAGAGATGGATCGGCAGGCCGAGGAACCAGCCGAGCAGCCCGCCGATGGCCAGGTTGATGACCGTGTTGACGAGCAGGTCGGAGGTGACGTTCTCGGTCGGAACCCGGGTCGGGACGGCGATCAGCAGCCCGAGGGCGAGGGCGAACGAACTGCGGGCGACGCTCGGGATCGAGCGTGGCACCCAGGCGCAGAGGGCGACCATCGCCCCGGCGCGGGTCACCGCCAGGCTCAGCCCGACCGCCCACTCGATCCCGATCTCGAGATCGAGCATCACTCCACCTCCGGGATCATCGTCCACATCTCGCGGATGAACGACGACAGCACCTGCAGCATCCACGGGCCCATCGCCAGCAGGACGATCCCGACCGCGATGAACTTGACGACGTAGACGACCGCCTGCTCCTGGATCTGGGTGATCGTCTGGATGATCGAGACGACGACCCCGACGAGGAGCATGACGATCAGCAGCGGTCCGGCAACCTTGGCCCCGGCCGCGGCCATCTGGCGGAAGATGTGGACGATCTCGACGTCGGTCATCTGTTGCCGCTCTCCGCCGCTGGGCGATTCGCTGCGCTCATCGTGTTGCCGCTCTCCGCCGCTGGGCGATTCGCTGCGCTCATCGTCAAGCCGCCGATTTCAGCAACGAGGCGGCGATCAACGCCCACCCGTCGACGAGGACGAACAGGGCCAGCTTGACCGGCAACGAGACGACCACAGGGGGCATCATCATCATCCCCAGGGCAGCGAGGACGCTCGACACGATCAGGTCGATCAAGAGGAACGGGACCCACACGAGGAACCCGATCAGGAACGCCACGCGCAGCTCGGAGAGGATGAATGCCGGGATCACGAACCGCGGGCTGAGGTCCTCGACCGACTCCGGATGGTCCTCGCCGACGAGGTTGAACAGCATGTCGAGATCGGAGGTGCGTGTGCGGTCGAGCATGAAGTCGCGCAGCGGAGCCCAGCCGCGCTCGAGCGCCTCGCTGGTCGTGATCTCGCCCTTGGTCGCCGGCTGGATCGCCTGCTCGTTGATCTCCGAGAACGTCGGGCCCATGACGAAGAAGGTGAGGAAGGCGGCGAGGCCGGCGAGCACCTGGTTCGGCGGGGTGGTGTTCAGCCCGAGCGCCTGACGGGCGAGGCTGAGCACGATCAGGAAGCGGGGGAAGGTCGTCGTCAGCAGCAGCAGGCTGGGCACGACCGAGATCAGGGTGACGAGGACGACGAGCAGGACCGAGTTGCTCGCCGATTCCGGAGCGGTGATCTTGATCACGCCGTCGTCGACGGTGGTCGCGTCTTCGACGGTCGGGGTCGACGGGGTCTCGATCGGGGGGATCGTCACCGTCGTCTCGCCGTCGGTGGTGTCGTTGCCCGGGACGCTGGTCGAGCCGGACGGGGCGGTGGTCGTCGGGACCGAGGTCGCGTCGGGATCGCCCGGGGTGCTCGACGCCGCCGCCGGAGCGGAAGCGAGGACGAGCCCGACGCCGACGGCGCAGACGGCGAGCAGCAGGCGGCGGATGGCGCGCCTCACGTGACCTGCTCCGGTGTTCGCCCGCGCTGGGCGCGGGTGACGGGGTCGAGCGTGCGGCTGGTCGCCCGGCGGACCCGCTCGAGCAGCGCCGGCGAGTCCTCGAGCACCGTCGGCAGCTCCGACGGCAGCTCGGGGCGGACGCGCTGGCGCGACTCGACCGGGACCGGCTCGAGCTCGGTGAGCAGGCAGATCTGCTGCGAGGCGGCGCCGACGAGCAACCGCCGGCCCTCGATCTCGACCACAGCGATCACAGCGTTGCGGTGCAGGGCGGTGCGCGCCGTCACCTTCAGCTGGGTGACCTTGGGCGACGCCGAGACGCGACGACGGAGGACCACCGCCACGACCGCCAGGGCGATCGTGACGATGATCAATCGGGCCATCACTGCCTGACGGGAAGGATCTCGGCGATCCTCACGCCGAGGTCGTCACCGACCACGACCACCTCGCCGCGGGCGACGAGCGAGCCGTTGGCGAGAACCTCGACCAGGCCGCCGGCCTGTCCGATCTCGATCACCGAACCGGCTCGCAGCTGGAGCAGGTCCTGGACCGACATCCGCGCCCTGCCGAGGGCGACGACGATCTCGAGCTGGACCCCGGCGATCACGTCGAGGCTCGCGGCAGGGCCCGGGCGGGCGCCCTCACCGAGGGGCGAGAACTGCGCCGGGGATGGCGTCGGAGACTCGAGCATCGTGCTCCCTCACTTGTCCGTCATGGCCGGCAGGACCGTCATGGCCCGCCGATCCTTCGTGCGTATCGAGACTCTGGTGGCCGTCAAGAGCGAGCGGCCCGTGCGACTCTGGGAAGGGGTCTTCGGCGACTGCGACCGCGAGGCGTGAGCCTCGGCGTCCGAGGTGGCCGCGGAAGACGTGGCGGCCACCGACGGTGACGCTCGCCGGTTGGGCGATCCGATGGTCGAGGATCAGCACGTCGCCGACCGCCAGGCCGGCGATCGCCCCGGCGGAGACCATCGTCGGGGCCAGCTGGGCCTCGACCGGCAGCGGGATGCCCCGCACGACCAGGTCCATCACGGCCGAGTCGAGCTCGGCGCCGAGCTTCTCGACGTTGTTCGAAGCGAGCTTCTCCAACATCGGGGTCATCGTCGACAGCGACATCACGATCGACAGGTCACCGGAGAGCTCGGTGCCCTGGACGTTGAGTGCATAGGTGAGCACGAGGACGATCTGAGAGGGGGTCGAGATCGCCACCAGCTGCGGGCTGAGGTCGACTGCGAGCAGCTCGCTCTCGACGGGGACGAACTGCGACAAGGCGATGCCCAGCGCCTCCGCCGCGGCCACGCCGATCCGCCGCAGCGGCGGCAGCTCGAGGTCCGTCGGCCGGCGGGGCGGTTCGAGCCGCCCGACGCCGCCGAGCATCCGCCCGGCCATCGCCAGCGCCAGCGGGGTGTCGATCTCGACCAGCGCGTCGCCCTGCAGCGGTCGCACCGCTGCGGTGGCGAGGAACGTGTACGTCGGCAGGGTGCGGACGTACTCGTCCCAGCTGAGCTGGGAGACACGGGCGATCTCGACCGAAGCGGTGGCTCGGACGATCGATCCGATCGACGTGCTCAGCCTGCGGCAGAACATGTCGTGGAACAGGTCGAGCGAGCGAATCTGCTCCCGCGAGAGTTTGTTCGGCCGTCGGAAGTCGCAGCGCTCCCAGCTGGGCTCACCTGCGTCGTTACGGTGGGTGGTGTCCGTCATGGGCGTACCGGCCAGAGTCGTTGCGGCCGTCCTCGTCAGTGACGTTGCTGGCCCACACGTGGGGTCGGCCCACAACTTCTGCGAACCGGCAAGACCGGCTCGACAACGGCTCAGTGGCCGTCGTCGGCCGCCGCCGGATCGCTCGCCTCGTGCGCCGGATCCGTCGCCTCGTGCGCGGGATCCGTCGCCTGGTGCGCGGGATCCGTCGCCTGATCGGCGGGCTCGGCCGGCTCGGCCGCCGCGGGGACGGGCTCGCTCACCGCGGCCTCGGTCGCCGCCGGCGCCGTCGTCGGGGCGGCGGACGCGAGGACGATGATCTCGACCCGGCGGTTCCTCGCCAACGATTCGGGGTCGTCGCCCTCGGCGACCGGTCGGGTCGAGCCGTAGCCGGTGCCGCGCAACCGTTCCGGCGGCAGCGCGAACACGTCGGCGAGCAGCTTGACGACGCTGCCGGCGCGGTCGAGGGAGAGATCGAAGTTGGTGTACCCGGCCCGGGCCAGCGGCCGCTTGTCGGTGTGCCCGGCGACCTCGATCACGTTGGTGAATCCCTGCAACGCCGGGGCGAGCACGGACAGCGCATCGATCCCGCCGGCCTGCAGCGTCGCCGATCCCGAGTCGAACAGCAGGTCGTCGGTCGACAGGCTGATGATCAGGCCGCGCTCCTCTTCGATCAAGGTGACGACCTCGGTCAGCCCGGCGATGTCGACCGCCTGCTGGAGGGTCTGGCTGAGCTCGTCCATCCCCACCCCGGTCAACGCGCCGTTGGCGTCGACCGAGCTCGCCGGCACGGTCACCGGATCGATCACGTTGCCGTTCGAGTCGACGACGATGGTCGTGGTCGTCGCCGCTGCGCTCTCGGCACCGGCGGCGGTGGCGCCTGCCTCCGCTGCCGGCTCGCCGAAGTCGCCGAGACCTTCCTTGAACTCCTCGAACTTCTTCAGGTCGAGCTGGGCGATGACCCACAGGACGAGGAAGAGGACCATCAGCAGGGTCAGCAGGTCGGCATAGGTGACCAGCCAGCCCCCGTGCCCTCCCCCGCCGCCGCCGTGACCGCCTCCACGCGAGCGACGTCCGTGACCGCTCATCTAGCTCACGCCGCTTTCTGGCCGCGCTGCTTCGGGGGCAGGTAGGCCTCGAGCCGCTCGGTCATCGCCCGGCTGGAGTAGCCGTGGAGCATCGAACAGACCCCTTCGACGATCAGTTCCTTCTCGAGCATCTCGTTGTCGTGCAGGCGCTGCAGCTTGGAGGCGATCGGGGCGTAGAGCACGTTGGCCGCGACCAGGCCGTAGAGGGTCGCGGCCATCGCCGCGGCGAGCAGGTGGCCGATCTCTTCCGGATGGTCGAGCATCCCGAGCATGTGGATCAGACCCATCGTCGTGCCCATCAGACCGAAGGTCGGCGAGTAGGCCTCAGCCGTGCGGAACATGCTGATGTTCCGCCCGTGGCGGTCGGTGGTGGCGATCATCGAGCCGTCCAGCTCGTCGCGGATCCGGTGCTCGTCGGCGCCGTCGACGAGCAGGGTGATCCCGTGCTTGAGGAACGGGTCCTTGACGTCGTTCATCCGGCTCTCCAACGCCAGCGCGCCGTCTTTGCGGGCGACCTCGGCGAGCTCGGTGATCTGCTTGATCGAGTTCTGCAGCTTGGGCGGGCTGCGGAAGCCCTTGAACGCCAGGCTGGGCATCTTCAGCATCTCGCCCGGCGTGAAGGTCGCGGCGGTCGCCATCAGCGTGCCGATCAGCACGAGGATCACGGCCGGGATGCTGAACAGGTGGGCGGGACTGCCACCTTCCATGATGTTGGCGACGTTCATCAGGACGAACGCCAGCAACATGCCGACAGGCATCATCATGACTACGAACCTCCGCGCCGGCGCATACCGGTGACCGATCGGTCGGCATGGGCGAAGATCGTTCCCAGGTTCTCGGCGGCGGCCAGGACGGACGCACGGAACTGCATCACGTTGGCGGCGACTTCCTCGACCGGTTCGGCAACGGTCACCCGGTTGCCGTCGGCGAGGGTGACAACGGTGTCATGACCGTTGTGCTCGCAGAACACCACCAGATCGGGGTTGACCCACAGCTCTTCGCCGCGGAGTCGGTGCAGAGCAGATCATCGAGACTCAGTCCTCATTCGGAGTGGGCGGGCGCCGGCGGACACACACGTCGGACGCTTGATCAATCGGCATCCGCCAGGCTTTTTCAAGGTCGGCTGCAGACGAAAGGACGGGCCGTTCGACCCGTCCTCTCGCGCAGTCCGTGGGATGTGCTCACCGAGGGTCCTCGCCGGCGGTGCCGGCGGGTACCCGATCGGCATCAACGCTTGACGTTCACCAGATCGGAGAGCATCTCGTCGGAGGTCGTGATCACCCGCGTGTTGGCCTGGAAACCACGCTGGGCGAGGACGAGGTTGGTGAACTCGGTCGCCAGGTCGACGTTCGAGCCCTCCAACGATCCGGGGGCGATCGTCCCGAACTGACCGGTGCCGGCGACACCGGCGACGGGGTCGCCGGAGGTCAGCGTCGCGGCGTAGAGGTTGTCCGCCGATCTTCATCAGCCCTCGTGGTTGTTCACGGTGGCCACCGCCAGCCTCCCGATCAGGCTGGCTGTCGCCGTTGGTGTACTGGACGGTGATCGAGCCGTCGATGCCGAACCCGACCGGTACAGCTCGGAGCCGGCGGCGCCGTCACGATCGGGGACGTCGAACGTCGACGACCTGGTCGTACTGGGTGAAGGCGTGCTGGGGCGAGCCGAGGTTGACGACGATGTCCTGCGGATTGCCGGTGCCGAGGACGACGCCGGTGAGGTCGATCGTCGGCGGGTCGTTGACCAGTTGACCGGAGGAGTCGAACTCGATCGTCGGGGCGGGGACCGGGGTGATGTCGGTGACTGACCCCGGCTGCGTCGGTGGCGACCAGCGATGCGTCCCAGGTACCGACGCCGTTCTTGGTCATCGTGATCGTCAGGTCGAACGCCGAACCCATCGAGTCGTAGACGGTGGTCGGTGGTGATCACCGATGCTCCGATCGACGGTGCCGGCCTTGACGTTGCCGCCGAGGGTCACGAGGCTGGTCGGCTTCGGCGGGAGCACACCGGTCGGGACCGACAGCGGGCCGGGGGTGGTCGAAGACGTCGAGCTCAGCCGGTGTCGGATCGACACCCCAGCCGAGCACGACTGCGCCGCCGGCGGTGACCAGCTGGCCGTTCGCGTCCCAGTTGAACGCAGCCGTCGCGGGTCAGCAGCTGCTGGTCCTCGCGCTGGACGACGAAGAAGCCCTCGCCCTGGATGGCCAGGTCGGTGGTCCGGCCGGTGAGCTGGAGGCTGCCGGGGGTGAAGTTGGTCGTCACCGACGCCACCCGGCTGCCGAGGCCGATCTGCATCGGGTTGGTGCTGCCACCGCCGGTGCGCGGGATGCCGCCGCCGCGAACGGTCTGGGCGAGCGCATCGGCGAAGATCGCCCGGCTCGTCTTGAACCCCTGGGTGTTGACGTTGGCGATGTTGTTGGCGGTCACGTCCATCATCGTCTGATGGGCGCGCAGTCCGCTGATCGAGGCGAACAGGGAACGAAGCATGGGTGGTGGTCCTCTCGAGACGGTGCAGCTGTTCAGCCGGCGTTGGCCGCGCCGACGTCGCTGGCGCCGGGGTCGTTGGTGGTCGGATCGGTGGTGGTCGGATCGGTGGTCGGGGTCGTCGGCGTTGTCGCGCCGGGGGTCGAGGCGTCGCCCGGCGTGACCGACGGGGTCGGGGTCGTCGTCGGGGTGACCGGGGTCGCCGCCGGCGCGGCCGCTGCGCCTGCGGCGGTCGAGTCGACCCGCTGGACGGCGGACAGGCTGAGTTCTGCGCCGGAGTCGAGCACGAGCACCGGCCCGGCGTCGGTGAAGCGGACCGCATCGACCTTGCCGGTGATCTTCGAGCCGTCCTCGGCGGTGGTCGTGACCTGCTTGCCGATCATCTGACTGGCGATGCTCGCCTCACTCAGGGCATTGGTCCCGGCCTGCAACGTCTTCATCGAGTTCAGCGCCTCGACCTGGGCATAGGTCGCCAGCTGGCCCATCATCGCCGTCGGATCGGAGGGGCTCATCGGGTTCTGGTACTGGATCTGGGCGACGAGCAGCTTGAGGAACGCCTGCGAGTCGAGCGTGCCGAACACCGACGAGGCGTCCTTGGTCGCTGCGGTCGTGGTGGACCCGGTGATCGGGGTGGTTGCCATCGTCAGACTCCTGTCGCCTGCTCGAGTCGACCGGCGAACTCGTCGCCGGCCTCGGTGCCGGCGGCCGCCTCGTACGGCCGGCGGTTGCGTTGCTGGTGGGATTGGTCGAACGCCTGCTGCCCGGAGCCGGGCTGGCGGAGGGCGAGGTTGAGCGACCGCTGGACCTCGTTGGCCCAGGTGCCGCCGAGCCGGTCACCCGGATCGGCGAGGACCTTGAGGTGCGCGCCGTCGTGGTCGACGCGCACGCTCACCCGGGCGCCGTCCAAGTCGACGGCGAGCCGCTGCGACCTCGCGGTTGGGGGCCAGCTCGCGCAGCACCCGGACGTGTTCGGAACGGAGCACGCCGGGGTTGACCGAGCCGGTCGCCGACGTCGTCGACGCCGGCGCAGCGCTCGTCGCCGAGGAGCCGGCGGGCACGGCGACGGGGGTCGCTCGATCAGCGCTCGGCACCGGCAGTTCGATGTCCGGGGGGTCGACGAGCGGGATCAGGCCGTCGGCCGTCTCCAGCTGCTCCGGCGTCGCCGGCGCACCGGCCGACGGCCGCTCGATCTGGCGGAGCGCGCCGCTCGGCGGTGCGGGTGGCTCCGGTGCGCCGGGTGACGGCTGCACCGGGCGCTCGATCCCGAGCCCGATCCCGGGGATCGCCCCGCCGAGCGCGGCGCTGGTCGGGGCGGTCGGATCGTCGCTCTCGCTGTTGTCATCGGGCGCCTGATCGCCGTCGGCGACCGCACCCGGATCGAGATCGGCATCGACCGTCTGCTCGGCGGAGAGCGCGAGCGGATCGACGGCCTCGGTCATCGCCGACTCGAGCGCGCCGTTGCAGCAGCTGCAGCCACCGGGGGGAGCGACGATCCGCCCGGTGAGCTCTGCCTCACCCTCACCCTCGATCGCAGTCGCCGGGGCAGTGACCTCGACCGCCGCGGCGAGGCCGTCGGCGAAGGTCTCACCAGACCCGGAGGCGCCCGCAGCGGGAGCGCCCGGGGGCGGCGAGGTGATCGGTTGAACGTTGATCGCGTCGATCATCGGTGCACCTCGGGGAGTCGACGGCGCTCGCGGAGCGCCCGGACATCGGTCAGCGTCGCCGTCCTTGGCGCCCTGTCGTGCTCCATGCGTTCGTCAAGATCGGCACGCTCCGGTGTGGATTCAAGGGCGACGGGCCGGACGAGTGGTCGGCACCTCACAGTCCAGACACATGGCAGAGACACGCAAGGCCGGGTCACTGCTCTCCGACCCGGCAGTACCCACCGAAGCCGACATCGTCGAGTTCGTCGCCGGAGCCGAACGGCCCGGCTGGCCGACCTGGGCGTTGCGCCGGCTGCTGCGCCCGGCGCTGAACGACTTCGCCCTCAACGGTCTGTTCGGGACGTACCCGCTGTACCTGCTGTCGGAGCGCCACTGGGCCGCGCTGCTCGGCTCGTACGCCGGGGGGCGGCTGCTCGATGTCGGCGCGGCCGGCGGCGACGTCACCCGCCAGCTCGCCCCGTTGTTCGACGAGGTCGTCGTCACCGACACCTCGCGGATGATGGTCCGCCGGTTGCGCCGCTCCGGCCTGCGCGCCGTGCACACCGACCTGGCTCGCGCCGGGCTCGACGAGGAACCGTTCGACACCGTCACCCTGCTCAACGTCCTCGACCGCTGCGACCGCCCGATGCAGCTGCTCGAGCGCGCCGTCGGCGCCGGTCGGGAGGGAGCGACGATCGTGATCTCGATCCCCCTCCCGTACGACCCGTGGCACTACGCCGGGGCGCTGCCGATGCGGCCCCGCCGGCCGCTGCCGCTGCCGGGCAGCTCGTTCGGCGACGACCTCGCCTGTCTCGTCGACGAGGTCCTCCCGGCAGCCGGGTTGTGCGTCCACCGCTCGATCCGCACCCCGTACGTCTCGGCCGGTGACCGGCGGCGAACCGAGTACCGCCTCGACGCCGCCGTGCTCGTCGCCCACCGCTGCTGACCCGCGCCAGGTCACCTGGATCCGAGGTGGTCGTTGCACCGTCAGGCGGCAACCACCACCGAACGTCGGGCGATCAGGGCGGACTGGCGAGCGTGCCGTTGAGGAAGGCCTGGCGACCGAGGATCCGGTCGACGTACTGCTGTGAGCGCTCGGTCGGGATCCCGCCCGCCTTGGCCACGGCACCCGGACCGGACATGTAGGCGGCGGTACCGAGCTCGACCGAGCCGAACCGGTCGATCAGGTTCTTGTAGTAGCGCGCCGAGCCGTCGATGTTCTGCGCCGGATCCCACGGGTCGACCCCGAGGTACTCGGCGGTCGCCGGCATCAGCTGACCCATCCCGATCGCTCCTGCCGAGGACACCACCTGCGGTTGGAAGCTCGACTCGCTCCAGATCGCGGCTGCCAGGTAGGCCGGGTCGAGCCCGTTGCGCTCGGCGGCAGCTTCGATCGTCGACGCCCACGGTTGGCCGGCAGCCGGCAGCCGCGTCGCCCAGTCACCGGCGGTGACCGTCGACGCCGGCGTCGGGGCGATCGGCCGGACCGACGTCGCGGCGGAGACGGCGACGGTCAACCCGCTGCCGACCGAGCTGGCCGAGCCGAGCCCGGCGGCGGTTGCGGTCCCGGTCGAGTGTTCGACCCCGGCCGAGGCGCCGCGCTGGGTCAACCCCGATCCGGCGGTGGCCGTCGTGTCCTCGGCGACGGCGGCGACGGAGGCGACCGCAGCGCCCAACGAGACACCGAAGCGGGCCTTGATCGTCGACACCGCCGACGGTGCGACGCGCAGCGCCGAGATCCGGGCGAACAGGTCGGTGACGGCTCCGGGAGGGGCGGGGACGCTCATGCACTCTTCCAGTTCGACACGGCCGATTCGTCGGCCTGACGTTGCAACTTGCGGGCCAGTTCGAGTCGAGCTGCGTCCCGGCGGCGCTCGAGGAACCGTTCGGCGGCTTCACGCGCAGCACGGGCGTCGCGCATCACCGCCGAGGCTTCGAGCGCCTGGCCGCTGGCGAGGACCTCGTGGCGGGCGGCGACCGCTGCCGTCTCCCGCAGTGCCGCACCGGTGCCGGCAGCAGCGGCCAGCTCGGCGGCAGCGATCCCCCCGGAGCGCTCCCCCAGCGGGTGCTGACGCGATCGTTGTCGGGCGAGCTCGGCGGCGACCCGCGCCGCGCCGGCGGCGGATGCCGCGGCGGCCGCGCTCAACGCAGCCCGATCCTCGGCGAGCTTGCGGACCCGCACGATCACCTCGCCCCGCTCCCTCATTTGCGCACCGCCGAGTTGCCGAGGGCACGGGAGAGGGCATCGAAGGTCGACGGAAAGGCGGAGAGCTCGTCGACGTCCTGTTTGCAGAACTCGATCAGCGCCGGGTTGACGGCGAGACCGGCGTCGGCCTCGGCGTTCGTCCCCGGGACGTAGGCGCCGACCTCGACCAGGTCGCGCACTTCCTCGGCGGCGGCCATCGCCCGCCGCGCCTCACCGACGAGGGCGAGCTGCTTCGGTTCGAGCACCTTCGACGCCAGCCGGGAGACCGAGCCGAGCGGATCGACCGCCGGGTACCGGCCCGCCTGGGCGAGGCGCCGTTCGAGCACGATGTGCCCGTCGAGGATGCCGCGCACGCTGTCGGCGATCGGATCGTTGTGGTCGTCGCCGTCGACGAGCACGGTGTAGACCGCGGTGATCGTCCCGTTCGGCCGCGGACCGGTCCGCTCCAACAGCTTCGGCAGGGCAGCGAACACCGAGGGGGTGAACCCGCGAGCGGTCGGCGGTTCACCGGCGGCGAGGCCGACCTCGCGCTGGGCGAGGGCGAAGCGGGTCAGCGAGTCGCAGAGGAACAACACGTCCGAGCCGGCGTCGGCGAGGCTCTCGGCGATCGCCGTTGCATAGCGGACGGCGCGGACCCGCACCAGCGCCGGCTGGTCGCTGGTGGCGATGACGATCGCCGCCCGTCCGGCGGCCTCCGGACCGAGGTCGTCCTCGAGGAACTCGCGCACCTCCCGGCCGCGCTCGCCGACGAGACAGACCACGACGTGGTCGGCCTGGGCACCACGGGCCATCATCCCCAACAGGGTCGACTTGCCGACCCCGGACCCGGCGAACAACCCGACACGCTGACCTCGAGCGAGGGTGGTGAACGCGTCGAGGACGCGCACGCCGACCGGCATCGGGGCGACGATCCGCTGCCGCTCCAACGCCGGCGGGACGTCGCGGTCGATCGAGCCGAGCGCAGCGATGATCGGCGGACCGCCGTCGATCGGGCGTCCGAGCGCGTCGACCACCCGCCCGAGCAGCGCCGGACCGACCGGTTGACCGCGCCGAGCCGCCGGGCGGACCCGCGCCCGCGGCTGAGCCCGACCGGATCGCCGAGCAACGACAGGCGCAACTCGTGATCGTTGACCGAGACGACCTCGGCCGGGACCTGCTCGCCGTTCGGTGCGTCGATCGTCACCGCGGTGCCGATCGGGAGACGCAGGCCGCGCACTCCGACCTCCATCCCGCGGATCAGCGTGACCGTGCCGCTCACCGGTGCGGTCGCCGCCAACGGTCGCACGAGCGAACCTGTTGCGCTCACCGCGAGGCCTCCGCCGAACCGTCGATCAAGTACAACGAGATCGCCTCGCGCGCCGCGTCGAGGTAGCGCTCCCAGCAGCCGTCGACATCTGCGTACTCCCCCCGCAGGCGGAACTCCCCCGGTCGCAGGCCTGCTGCGGCGACGACCGTGAGCAACTCGCCGTCGGGATGGTCGGCCAGCAGCCGGACCACGTCGTCGACGTCGCCGGCCGGTACCGCCAGCTCGAGCGCAGCCGGCTCGAGTGCCCGCATCGCCTCGCTCATCCGGGCCAGCAGACCGGCCGCAGCAGCGTCGGGGAGATCGCGCACGACCGTCATGACGTACAGCTCGGAGAGCTCGACGACGCGATCGATCAGCGACGAGTGCGCCGCCCGGACCTGCTCGATGCAGCTCAGCGTCGCCGTCCGCAGACTCGACTCGATCGC
Source organism: uncultured Actinomycetes bacterium (assembly GCA_963754705.1). Lineage (GTDB taxonomy): Bacteria > Actinomycetota > Acidimicrobiia > Acidimicrobiales > Ilumatobacteraceae > JAWKHV01. Next base: position 110,052 of record CAVWGZ010000008.1, read on the forward strand.
CCGCAGTTCGTCTCGCCCGAGGCGGTAGCCCTCTTCCTTGCCGGCGCCGAACCCTTCGTCGTAGCCCTCGCGGCGACCTTGATCGAACACCTCGCGGGTGGTCGGGTCCCACGCTCCGGGCGCAGGCAGGGCCGTCGGGGTCGCCGCCATCGCGGCTTCGCGCAGCACCCGCGACATCAGATGAACTCGCCGCCGCCGCCGCTGTCGTTGCCCGCCCGGGCGAGGACGAGCTTGCCCTCTTCCTCCATCTTGCGGGCGACGCGGACGATCTCCTGTTGGGCTGCCTCGACGTCGGTCCGCCGCACCATCCCGAGCGAGGCGGCGAACTCGGCGACGTCCTCGGCCGCACGCTTCGACAGGCTGCGTTCGATCTTGTCCTTCAACGAGCGGGGTGGTGTCCTTCAACGAGAGCGCGATCGTCTTCGTGTCCGCCTGGCGGAGCAGTTCCTGCAGCCCGCGTTCGTCGATCGAACCGATGTCCTCGAACACGAACATCAGGTCGCGGATCGCTCCGGCGAGGTCGGGGTCGGCCCGCTCGAGATCGCCGAGGACGGACTTCTCCGTGTCCCGCCCGACCGAGTTGAGCATCTGGGCGAGTGGCTTGACCCCGCCTTTGGTGGTGGTGGTCTCTGTCGCGGTCGTCTTCGATCCGACCCGGCGGAGGAGGGCCGCTTCGACCTCGCTGACGAGCATCGGATCGATCGACTCGAGCTTGGCGTAGCGCTCGGCGACGTCGGATCGCAGCTCGACCGGCAGGCCCTCGATCACCAGTCCGGCCATTGCCAGCGGGAGGTGGGCGAGCACCAGCGCGATCACCTGCGGGTGCTCGGCCGAGAGGTAGGAGACGATCTGGTCCGGCCGGCGGCTGCGGAGGAACTGGAACGGGATCGAGTTCGAGGCGGCGAGGATCTGGTCGAGGATCTGGTCGGCTTCCTCGCCGTGGCTGCGGCGCAGCAGGTCTCGGGCGCGCTCGATCCCGCCGTTGATCGCGTAGCTGTGGGCGACCGCCTCGTCGCGCAACCGTTCCATCAGCCCGGACACCTCGCCGGCGGGGACGCCGTCCATGTCCTTGACCTCGCGGATGATCGCCTCCACCTCCGGGGCGGAGAAGTGGGCGAGGACCTTCGAGCCGAGCTCGTTACCCAGCGCAGCGATGACCACGGCGACCTGGCGGGCGCCGGGGAACGGATTGTCGTAGTCGTAGCTGGCGCTACGGCTCACAGCGGTCTCCTCGTCTGCTCAGGTGGGTGGTCACTTGGTCATCCAGGACGACAACAAGGTCGCCAGCGACTCGGGGCTCTCGGCGAGGATCTTCTCCAGGTCGGCCTTGATCTCGTCCATCGCCTGCTTCTCGGCCTCGAGGTCGGAGCCGGCGGTCGCCGGGACGAGCTCGGTCGGGTCGTCCGTCTCGCCCTTGCGCTTCTTGGTCTTCTTCGACTTGTCCTTCTTGCCCTCGGCGCCCATGTTCTCCCCGGCCGTCGCCGGCAGGCCGATCAGCGTCGGGTCGGCCTGGGCGGCGGCGAGCGCTGCGGCGATCCGGGCCCGCTTGGCCTTGCGCCGACGCCGCCAGGCGCCGAGCACGAGCATCAGGATCGCTCCGCCGACGGCGGCGGCGGCGACGAACATCGGGCTGACGCCGGCAGCCGGGGTGACGACCGGGTCGGTGATCAGCTCGGCTTCCGTCTCGTCGGTGACGGCAGCCGGGAGGATCCCCTCGACGACGGTGATCGAGTCGCCGCGCTCGTCGTCGAGGTTCGCCGCCGAGCGGACCGCCGCTTCGACATCCGCGGTGGTCAGGGTGGCGTCCTCCGGCATCGGCGGGATCACGACCGCGATCCCGAGGCGCTTGACCGACGGGGTGTTGTTGTTGGTCTTGGTCACGACCTCGCCACCGTTGTTGTAGGTGATCGTGTCGGCGGTCTTTTCGTACGACCCGTCGGTGGCGGTACCGCTGCCGTCCGGTCCGCCGTCGACGCCGACCACCCCGGCCGGGTCGATCCCGGTGCCTTCCCAGGTCTCCAGCGTGTGCGACTCGGCGGTCGGGACGTTGCGGTCCGGATCGAGCTCACGGGATTCGACGGTCGAGGTCGAGAAGTCGAGATCGGCGGAGACCTGCACCGAGGCGTCGTTCGATCCGGTGAGCTTGCGGACGAAGGCGGTCAGTCCTTGTTCCAGGCCGACCTCGTACTGCTGTGTCAGCTCGAGCAACGAGGAGCTTCCCGCCCCGGTCCCGCCGGATGCCCCCGCCGCCTTGAGCAGGGTGCCGTCGGTCGAGGCGATCGTCACCGCCTCCAACGTCAGCCCGGGCACGCCGCCGGCGATCACGCTGGCGACGGTGTTGACCTCGTCCTCGTTCAACGGACGATTGAGGTCGAGCAGGACCGAGGCGCTGGGGACGTCGGAGGGGTCGGTGGTGCTGCCGACGAAGACGCTCTTTTCGGGGATCGAGAGCTGCACGTTGGCCCCGTCGACCGGATCGAGCGAGAGCAGGGTGCGGGCGAGCTCGCCCTCGAGACCGCGCTCGTAGTTGACCTGCTGGGCGAAGTCGGTGGTCGACAACCCCTGGTTGTCGAACACCTCCTCGAACCCTGCCGGCACGGCCTGACCGCTGACGCCTTCGGCGGCGAGTGCGATCCGGGTCGAGTCGAGCTGGTCCCGGGGCACCAGGATCCGCGTCCCGTTGCCGTCGAGCTTGTGCTCGATCCCTCGCGGATCGAGCCGGGCGAGCACGTCGGAGGCGGTGGTGTCATCGACGTTGGCGTAGAGCACCGCCCAGTCGACCTGGCTCATCCGTGAGTTGACCACGAACGCGCCGATCGCCAATGTGGCGACGGCAGCGGCGAGCAGGATCCGCCGTTGGGGGGCCATGCCCTTCCACTGCTGTTGGAGATTGTCGATGAACCGCTTCATGCGTGCTGATCGCTTCGTGCTGGAGGAGTGGTCGGGTCAGCTAGAGCTGGATGTTGATGATCGACTGGTACGCCTCGAGGCCCTTGTTGCGGATCTCGTTGACGACGGTCATCCCGAGGTTCGCCTTCGACGTCGCCGCCATCAGGTCGTGGATCTGGACGTTGCCGCCGGCGGCGAAGGTGGCCGAGAGGTTGTCGGCGTCGTTCTCCATCCGGGAGACGGAGTCGAGCCCGTTGCTCAGCAGCTGGCCGAAGCCGCTGCCGCCGCCGCCGACCGCAGCGGCTCCGCCGGACGGGTCGATGGTGGACAGTCCGCCGATCGCCGAGATCGACGCCAGTGCTGTACTCATGGTCAGCGCCTTCCGAGGGTGGTGGTCGTCTCCAGGGCCTCACGGGCTTCCTTGAAGGCGGACAGATTGGCTTGATACGTGCGGCTGGCGAGGATCATGTCCCCCATCTGACCGCTGAGGTCGACGACCGCGCCCTGGACCATCCCGGCCTCGTCGGCGACGGGGCTGGTCGGGTCGTACATCGTCGGGGCGTCGCCCTCTTGGTCGACCACCTGGCCGACCTCGACCCCGCCGCCGTAACGGGAGGTGGGGTCGACCGGCACGGCGACGACCATGCGAGCCCGGAACGGCTCCTGGCCCGGGGTGGTGATCGTGTTGACGTTGGCGATGTTGTGGGCAACGGTGTCGAGCCAGTACTTGTTGAAGCCCAGCCCGCTGCGGGAGATGTCGATCGAGGCGAATGGTCCGTGGCTCATCGCCCGTTGACCGCCGTCTTGAGCATGTCCATCTTGTAGTTGAACGACGAGACCACGGTCTGGCGTGACAGCGCGGTCTTGGCCATCTCGGTCATCTCGTTTTCGAGACTGACGCTGGTGCCGTTCGAGTCGACGAGGTCGTAGCCGCCGGCGACGTCAGCGCCGCGCTCGGCGACCTGCCCGCCATCGGTCAGGGCGCGGGCCAAGCGGTCTTCGAACTCGACCACCTTCGAGCGGTATTGCGGCGTGTTCGAGTTGGCGATGTTGTGGCCGATCGTGTCGGTCCGCAGCTGCAGACCGCCGAGTGCGTACTCGAGCGTCGGGAACAGTCGATCCATGGCAAACCTCCGAGATTCGGTCGGTCGATGAGACCGGGCTCACGCCCGGTCGATCACCTCTGCCATCGGCACTCTCAACGAAGATTCAAGGGAAGGTCTGGTCAGCTCAAGGCTCGGACGTAGGCGGTGATCGCCTTGACCGTCCGGTCGACGTCGAACCGCTGACGGTTGATCGCCGCCAGGTCGGCTTCGACGCTCTGGCGCGCCGCTGTCAGCAGGCCGATCGCCGTGCCGAGCGTCACCGGATCGACGGACTCGGGCCGAAGCTCGAGCTTCCCGATCCGCTCCAGCACCCGTTCGAGGGCGCGATCATCCGCTGCGTCGGTCCCCTGCCGGCTGAGCTCGTTGATCAGCTCGGCCAGCACTGCCGCGGCGGTCGAGGTCATCGCAGCAGAACACCTGCGATCCATGCCTCGCGCAAGCCGTCGATCGTCGCCCGCGGCGCGCTCAGCTGCTTGTGATCCTTCGACATGTTCGCCCGGACGAGCTGGTCGAGTGTGAACCGATAGAGACCGGCGAGCTGCTTGGACAGCGCAGCCACTTCCGGGTCACGATGCTCGACCTGGAGCACCGAGACGAGCTCGACGAGGATCGCCTGAGCCCGCACGGTCTCGTCGTGGAAGGTCTGACGCCAGTTCGAGGGACGGTCCGCCGCCGCAGCCTTCGCTCGGTCGCAGGCGGTGATCACTCGGTCGTACGCCATCCGTACGACCTCCTGGGGGCTCGCCGTGACCGCTGATGATCGCGGATAGGCCGCAATCGCTGCTGGAGTCGCCATGTCCTCGCCGTTCAGATCTGAGAAGAGCTACCGGTACGAGGTACCGATCGGCAGCATCCCGCCGGGTTCAATGAGCCGTTCAGCTCGTCGAGCCGAAGTTGAGCGAAGAGCTGAGCGCCTGGAGCTTGCTCAAGGCGACGTCCATCGCCGTGAACCGCTTCTGCAGCGACGCTTCGCGGGAGGCGAGCACGTCGTCCCACCGGGAGATCCGGCTCTCCATCTCGGTGATCCGGTCCGAGAGCGCCGTCTTCGCCCGTGAGATCGATCCGGTCGAGCTGCCCTCGGCGCCGATCGCGCTCGAGCCTGCCGGACAAGCCGCTGCCGACCCGGACCGTCCCCGTGGCCGAACCGCCGAGTGCAGCGAGTTGTCCCTGGGTGTAGCTGACGGTCAGGGCGAGGCCGTCCTTGACCAGCGTCTGGCCGGCGGCGGTGTAGGTCTGGCCGTTGATCGAGACCTCGGCGTCGACCCCGTCATCGGCGGTGCCGGTGAGGCCGAGGTCGTCGGCGCCGGTCCCCGAGACGGTGAACTCCGTCCCGCTGCCGTAGCGGTCGGAGGTCAGCTGGAACCCGTCGTCGACCCCGGCGGTCTTGGTCGTCGAGGCGCTGACCTTGGCCCCGACGCCGCGGAGGGCGGCGTTGAGGTTGGCGGCGGTCTCGGCGTAGGTCGAGCCGGCGGTGAACGACACCGAGTAGGTCCCGCCGGGGGTGACCACGGTCATCGCCACCAGCGATCCGGCCGGCGGAGCAGGCACGGGGACGCCGACCATGCTCGCCTGCGCGGGCAGCGCGGGTGACGCTGACCGTGCGCGGTCCCTCGGTCGCCGCCGCGGTCACGTTGGTCACGCTCAACCCGCTGAGCGAGGAGCTGCCGTTGCGCCCGAGGGCGGCGAGCACCCGTTCGGGGTTCGCCGCCAGCGCAGCGCGGCAGCTTGTCCCCGTCGAAGGTGATCGCCCCGTCCTGGGTCAACGACACGCCGAGATCGGCGGCGGGGACGACCGAGCCGTCGCCGGCGGTGAACCCTGAGGCGACCAAGGTGCGCAGCTGGTCGGCGACCCGCTTGGCGGTCGTATCGGTGCTCAGCACCCCACGCTCGGAGGCGTTGGCACTCGCCTTGGTCGCCGAGGTGACGGTGGTCAGCACCGAGTTGGCCGCGTCGACGAGCGCCTGGACCTTGTCGGCGATCGCCGAGTCGTCACGGCTGGCGCTGATCCCGACGGGACCGAAGGTGACCGCCTTGAGGGTCAGCTCGACGCCGTCGATCACGTCGGTGACGGTGTTCGACGGGCGGGTCAAGCTGACGCCGTCGACCTTGAACAGGGCATCGGCGCCGGTGCGGGCGATGGTCGAGCCGCTCCAGTCGCCGCCACCGGCGGTGAACGCCGAGGCCGCGCCGCTGCTGGTCGAGGTCAGCACCAACTGGAAGTTGCCGGCCGAGGTCTGCAGCACGCGAGCGCTGACACCTGCACTGGCGGCATTGACCGCCGCAGCAAGCCCGCCGATCGTGCCGTCGGCAGAGGTGAAGGTCTGGGATTGCCCGCCGATCGTCAGGTCGAGCTCACGGCCGCCGTCGCTCGCCGTGGTCGACGAGAACGTGTCGTTGAGCACGACGCTGTGCGCCGCAGCGAGGCTGGTGACCTCGATCGAGGCCGAGGTGGTGCCCGACAGCGTGCCGATCGAGTTGACGCCGATCGCCGGATCGTCGGAGCTGACCGAGATCAGCGCAGCTGCGGCGCCGGTCGGCGCGAGCGCCTCCGCGGCCGACTTGAGCGCGGTGAGCTTGGAGCCGATCGTCTCCCAGGCACTCTGCGCTCGTTGCAGGCCGGTGACCCGCGACTGCAGCAACAGCTGCGGGCGACGCTCGATCGCCATCAGACTGGAGATGATGCTCTTGGTATCGATGCTGCTCATCGCGATTCCTTCCCTGGAGATGCGCGAACGGCCCCTCCACGTCACGTGGTGCGGGGCCGAGGAAAATTCGGGGTGTCAGTGACTCGGAGCTCGGCCGGCGAGTCGTCCAGCGTGGGGGTACTTCGAACCGTTGGCGGTCCGGCCGGCGACAGTGCAGGCCGGACCGCTCAACGACTGTGTTGCTCGGGGTGTTCGAACCGATCCGCTGAGATCAGCGGAGCAGGCCGAGGATCCCCTGCGGGATCTGGTTCGCCTGGGCCAGCATCGCAACGCCGGCCTGGGAGAGGATGCTGTTCTTGGTGTAGTTGACCATCTCGGCCGCCATGTCCACGTCGCGGATCCGGCTCTCCGAAGCGGTCAGGTTCTCCGCCGACACGTTCAGGTTGTTGACCGTGTACTCGAGGCGGTTCTGGAAGGCGCCCAGATCGCCGCGGGTGGAGCTGACCGTGTCGATCGCCGTCTGCAGATCGTCCATCGCCGTACGAGCGGCGGCCTGGTCGGCGAAGTCGATCGCCGTCAGGTCGACACCCGAGCCGAACAGATCGGCGGCATCGAGCGCGACGTTGAGGTCGATGTCGAGCGAGTCCGCCGAGTTGGTGCCGATCTGGAAGCTGCGCGGGGTGCCCGAGTAGTCCTGGAACACGGCTGCACCGGAGAACGTGGTGCGGGTGCCGATGGCACCGATCTCAGCGGCGAGCTGAGCGATCTCGGCGGCTTCCGCCGTCGCCTCGCCGTCCGCCTTGTTGGAAGCCTGAACCGCGAGCTCCCGCATCCGCTGGAGCATCGAGTGGACCTCGGTCAGGGCGCCTTCCGTGGTCTGCAGCAGGCTGATCCCATCCTGAGCATTACGAACGGCCTGCTGCGTGCCACGGATCTCGGCACGGAGGCCCTCGGAGACCGCCAGGCCGGCGGCATCATCCGCAGCCCGGTTGATCCGGAAGCCCGAGGACAGCTTCTCCAGGCTCTTGCCGAGAGAACCGTTGGTGACGCCCAGGTTGCGGCTGGCGTTGAGGGCCGCGATGTTCGCGTTCACACGCATTGTAGGAATACCTCCGTGTCTGATATCCGAGCTTCCCTGCCCGGCACTTCTGTGATCGGTACGCCCGCCCGCCGTTCAAGGGCGACCGGACGAAATCTCCGCTCAGCCGGCGAGGGTCAGCCGGCTGTGACCCGACGCGGACCACGCGTCGAGCTTGCGGCGGGCCCGGCGCAGCGCGGCGCGGGCCTCGGAGCGGCCGTCGAGGCCGAGGTCGTCGGCGATCTCCGGCAGCTCGGTGCCGTGCCCGCTGGGGTCGAGCGCGCCGGAGCGGTGGAGCCAGACCAGTGCCTCGATGTTCGACAGTCCCGATCCCTCGATCGTCCGTCGGAGGCAATCGCGGTGCTCGGTCTCCTCGAACCCGCTCTCGGCCTGGGCGAGGATCGTCTCGTCGGTGACGGTCGCACCGTTGTCGTCGGAGATCTGGATGGCGAGCTGTGAGGGCCCGTTGAACTCCTGGGCGCGGCGGATCTCGGCCAGCGACGATCGCGGCGAGACGACGAACACTCCGGCACGGTGCAGCGTCCGGCGCTGTGCCGAGGCATCGCGCCCGGGAGCGACGTACCCGGCGCGGCCGTCGCGCAGCATCTCGTCGAGCAGGGCGGCTCCGGCGGCGCGGTCGTAGGTCGAGCGCTGGGCGAGCAGGCGGGTGACACCCGCGGCGTGAGCCATCCGCAGCGCGACCTCCTCCACCGGTGCCTCGCGGTCGGCCGGGCGGGAGTGGAACCATGCGAGCAGCTGGCGGAACTCGACCGAGATCCCGGTCACCCGGGCGATCTCGGCGCGCACCGCATTGCCGACGGCGCGCTGGACGATCTTCGACCAGGCGACATCGCGCGGCGGGAGTCGGTTCGGGTCGCAGAAGTAGCGCTCGGCGACGTCGAGCAATTGGTGGTCGCCGACGATCATCAGATCCTTGAGGTCGAGCGAGGCGTCCTCCCCGGCGACGACCGAGCGGTAGCGATTGACCACCGAACGGACCAGACCACGGTGCTCGCTGAGCAACTGGGCACCGGCGAGCGCAGAGTTGGAGTGCACCCGGCGGACGGCCCGGCGCAGCGAGGCTCCGGCGAGCGAGGGCAGTTCGAACGAGGTCGGCAGCTGGGCGGCGAGCTCGTAGGGCAGCAACTCGAGCCCACCGACGACCCCGCTGCGCACGACGGTCCAGCGGGCAGGCTCGGCGTCGGCGGTGCCGACGGCGACGTGGAACGACCCGGAGATGGTCAGGTCGTCGACGACCACATCGCAGTCGATCAGGTGGTCGCCCGCGGCGAACAGGCCGGGATGAGCGCTGACCCGCAGGTCCGACACCCGCCCACCGTGGACGATGGCGGTGTCGAAGACGACGACGGCAGCGTGCTCGGTCACCGGCTGGGTCGACACCCGGCGCGACAGACGGATCGTCGCCAGCAGCGACTCGAGCCTCCGCTGGCGGGCCGCAGCGCCTTCGCCGGCGGCGACGTCCTCGGCTCGCAGCTGATCGGCGACCAGCCCGCCGACCATCATCGGCGCGATGATCGGCGTCGCCGGTTTGCGTCGCTCGCCGGGCCGAATGCCGGGGCGCTCCGCCGCGCCCTCGGCGATCCCGCCACTTGTCCCGCCACCTCGTGCACTCATTGCTCCGCCTCTCCCGTGCTTCCGCCCACTGGGAACAGGCAATGTTCTAACGCACTCAGTGATGCAATCACCACGCGTTGCAGGTCCTATGAGCCGTTCGACCCGCCGAGTGGTATTGTTAATGCGCAGGGTGGTCAGGAACCGCTCACGGCAGAGTCAAGAGCGTCTCACCGCTCGCTGCCGTCGAGTGCCACCGGCCGTCACCGGCGCCGGCGCGCAGCTGCAGTCCCGGTGGGCCGCTGACCTCCCACAGCACAGCAGGGTGTTTGCCGTGCCAGCGCACCGCATAAGAGAGGTGGCGCCCCGGTCCGGCAGGAACGCGGTAGCACTCGAGGCCGCCACCGAGCCACGCGCTCGGGATCCCGTCGGGGAGCAGGACGCACTCGTCGGCGTCGACCACCCTGACCAGGCGGTCCTCGACCCAGCTGACGGCGCGGACCCCGCTCGGCAGCTCCGGGCTGGTCGACCGTCGCGGGCCGAGCGCACGGCGGAGGGTTGCGACGTCCCCGATCGCCCGCCGGTCGCCCTCGAGGGCGAACAGCCCGCCGGCGGCAGCGAGGGCGAGCTCCCCGTCCCAGCCGAGCCCACTGCGACGGGCGTCCCGGGCGACCTGCTCGGCGGCGGCGGCGATCTCCGCCACCCACTCGCCGACCGGCGCGCCGAGGCGAGCGAGCTCGTGGGCACCGAGGAGGAAGCCGATCGGATCCTCCTGCGGATCGTCGAGCCCGCCGAGGACGACGTCGCAACGGGCGGCGACGACCGCCTCGACCAGTCGTTCCTCCGGCAGCACCAGACGCGAGGCGCGCTCCAGTTGGGCGGTCCAGCCGCGCACGACCTGGGTGGCGCTGGGCAACCCGGGGGGCAGCGGGTCGTCGGAGCCGTCGCGAGCGAGGGCGAAGCGGATCGTCGTGCGATGGGCCAGCGGGTGGATCGCGCTCCCCGGCGGCAGCTCGATCCCCTCGATCGGTGCCTCGCTCGGCGGTCGGGCGGCGCGGCAGGCGGCGGGTGCTCAGCGCCACCGCGACCGGCAGCGGCGAGTCGTTCTCGAACTCGATCACCGTCATCCCGCCGGCGTCGGCGACGGCGAACACGCGCTGGATCACGTCGCCCTGCGGGACGCGTAGCCGGGTCTCGACGACCGCAGTGCCACCGAGCCTCTGCTGGCGCAACCCGGACCGCTCCGACGGCGTGTGCCAGCGATCGTCGGCGGCGACCCACCACTCGACCGTCGGCCCGTCGTCGGGGATCACCGATCCCCACGGGCTGACCTGTGCCCGCCAGTCCGCTCCGAGCACACCGATCGTCGTCGCCCCAGTCATCGCGGGAGACTCGCGCGCCTCGCCCTGCCGCTCCAACCCCTAGCGATACTCGGCCTTGCTGTCCCGACGCATCAGCGAACCGAGCGCGTCGCGCGCCGGTCGGCCGGCGTGGCAGACGGCGACGACCTGTTCGGTGATCGGCATCTCGACCGAGCACCGCTCGGCGAGCGAGAGCACCGAGGGCGAGGACTTGACCCCCTCGGCGACCATCTTCATCTCACCGACGATGTCCTCGATCGTCCGACCCCGGCCGAGTTCGAAGCCGACCATGTTGTTCCTGCTCTGTCGCGAGCTGCAGGTGGCGATCAGATCGCCCATCCCGGCGAGCCCGGCGAAGGTCAGTGGATTGCCGCCGAGGGCGACGCCGAGGCGGCCCATCTCGGCCAGGCCACGGGTGATGATCGTCGCCCGGGTGTTGTCGCCGAATCCCATCCCCTCGGCCATCCCGGAGGCGATCGCGATCACGTTCTTGACCACTCCGGCGACCTCGCAGCCGACGAGGTCGGGGTTGGTGTACACCCGGAGCCGCATCGTGGCGAAGATCCCTTGCAGGGCGCGGGCGATGACCTCGTCGGGGATCCCGATCACGCTCGCCGCCGGTTGTCCGGCGAGGATCTCCTTCGCCAGGTTCGGGCCGGTGAGCACCGCCACCGGATGGTTCGGCAGCTCATCGTTGACCACCTCGCTCATCCGCAGCAGCGACCCCTGTTCGAGCCCCTTGGCGAGGCTGACGATCGGGACCCACGCCCGGACGTGGCGAGCGACCTCGCGCAGCACGTCACGGAAGCCGTGCGAGGGCACGGCCATCACGACCACGTCGGCGCCGTTGACCACCTCCGCCATGTCGGCCGAAGCGACCAGTTCGTCGGGGAGGACGAACCCGCCGAGATAGTCCTCGTTGCGGTGGTCGCGGTTGATCCGTTCGGCGAGCTCGGCGCGCCGCGACCAGAGCACGGTCGGGGTGTTCGTCGCCGCCAGGGCAGCGACGGTGGTCCCCCACGAGCCGGCCCCCACGACCGCTACCCGGATCTGCATGACGGCAGCGTAGACAAGCCCCCGTAGCATGCTCGTCGTGCAGCACGCGGTGCTCATCCCGGTGAAGGCGTTCCCGCTGCGAAGGCTCGCTTGGCGGCTGCGCTGACGCCGGCGGAGCGGGCGGCGCTGGCCCGGGCGATGGCCGGGCGGGTGGTCGCCGCCGCCGGCGATGCGCCGACGTTCGTCGTCTGCGACGACGACGAGGTCGCCGACTGGGCGGAGACGACCGGTGCGATCGTGCTCTGGCGGCCCGGCCACGGGCTCAACCCGGCGGTGACCGACGGCGTGGTGACGATCTGCGGCAAGGGGTACGAACACGTCGTCGTCGCCCACAGCGATCTGCCGTTGGCGACCCGGCTCGAGCATCTCGTCACCCCGGGGACGATCACCCTCGTCCCCGACCGTCACGGCGGAGGGACGAACGTGATCTCGCTGCCCTGCGCGGAGCGGTTCGAGTTCTCCTACGGCCACGGCTCGTTCCGGCGCCATCTCGCGCTGGCCAGCGCCATCGGCCGGCCGATCGAGGTGGTGCGCGACGAGGAACTCGGCTTCGACCTCGACACCCCAGCCGATCTCGCCCACCCGTCGATCGAAGAGGTCCTCCCATCGATATGGCAACGCCCAACGAACCCGGCCAGCCGGCGCTAGGCACACCACCCTGGCGGCTCGATCTGCCGACGCCGACGAGCGCACTGGCGATCGGCGCCCACCCCGACGACGTCGAGTTCGGCGCCGGGGGCACCTTGGCGAAGTGGGCTGCCGACGGCTGCGTCGTGCACCACCTCGTCTGTACCGACGGCTCGAAGGGAACCTGGGATCCGGCCGCCGATCTCGCCGCCCTGATCGCCATCCGGCGGGACGAACAACGCGCCGCCGCCGCTGCGCTGGGGGCGACGGGCGAGGTGATCTTCCTCGACCAGGTCGACGGCGAGCTGCTCGACAGCGCCGAGCTGCGCAGCGCGATCGCCCGCTGGATCCGCGTCCTACGTCCCGAGGTCGTCCTCGGCCACGACCCGTGGAAGCGCTACCGGTTGCACCCCGACCATCGAGTCGCCGGATTCCTCACCTGTGACGCGATCGTCGCCGCTCGCGACCCGCACTTCTTCCGCGAGCACGGGCTCGCTGCTCACCGCCCGGGCGCGCTGCTGCTGTGGGAGGCGGACGAACCCGACCACGCCGAGCAGGTCGGGGCCTTCGTCGAGGCCAAACTGCGTGCCCTCGAGTCGCACGTGAGCCAGTTCCGCTCGACGATGCACGCTGTCGACGAGACGGATCTCGAGCCCTTCCGCCAGCGGATCCGCTCGCGGCTGGCCGGGCTCGGCGAACCGTTCGGCTGGTCGGCGGCGGAGGTCTTCAAGCTCATCGCCGACCTGTAGCGCCCCGGATTGCGGCGCGGCGGACGCGACGACGGAGAGGCGATCGCCTCCCCGTCGTCGATCAGCGGATCATGCCGCAGCCAACCCTCTACTTCTTGGCAGCCTTCTTGGCGGAAGCCTTCTTCGCCGGAGCCGCCTTCTTCGCCGCCGGCGCAGCCTTCTTCGCCGGGGCCTTCTTGGCGGGCGCAGCCTTCTTCGCCGCGGCCTTCTTCGCCGGAGCCGCCTTCTTCGCCGCCGGGGCAGCCTTCTTGGCGGGAGCCTTCTTGGCGGGCGCAGCCTTCTTCGCCGCGGCCTTCTTCGCCGGAGCCGCCTTCTTCGCCGCCGGGGCAGCCTTCTTGGCGGCGGCCTTCTTCGCCGGAGCCGCCTTCTTCGCCGCCGGGGCAGCCTTCTTGGCGGCGGCCTTCTTCGCCGGAGCCGCCTTCTTCGCCGCCGGAGCGGCCTTCTTCGCGGGAGCCGCCTTCTTCGTGGGGGCTGCCTTCTTGGTTGCCACAGTCATTCTCCTGTCGTGTGGGGGTGCGGGCTACTTCTTGGTCCGCTTGGGGTTGAGGGCTGCCTTGAGCGTGGAGCTGGCGGTGAACTTCAGGCGGGTCGACGCCGGGATCTTCACGGCGCCGCCGGTCTGCGGGTTGCGACCGGTCCGAGCCTTCGTCTTCGTCGTGCTGAACGAGCCGAAGCCCGGCCAGGCGACCTTGTCGCCCTTCTTGGTGGTCTTCACGACGTTCTCGAAGAAGGCCGAGAGCACCTTCTCGGCATCGGCCTTGGTCGTGCCTGCCTGCTTCGACACCGCATCGATCAACTCGGCCTTGGTGGTCATCTGCTGTGTTTCCTCCTGATTATGCGCGTGTACCGGCAACATCAGAGTGCTTCCCGATGACAGAAGCAAGCATTCATCTCGTTGTAGATGCAACTACCGACCGGATGACCCGCCGAGTCACCGCCCGCCGGCATGATTGCAGCTAGTCGGCGGGCGGTGGCATCGGGGCGAGGGCGAGGGCGATCGACTCGCCGACAGCCGCCATCTCTGCAGCCGAGGCGTACTTCGTGCGTGGCCAGAAGAAGCCGCGCAGGCCGTCGCCTTTGGTCCTCGGCACGACGTGGAAGTGGAGATGGGCGACGCTCTGGGAGACGACGTTGTTGTTGGCCACGAAGGTCCCCTGCGCGCCGAGCGCCGTTGGGAGCACCGCTGCGATCGCCTGTACCCGGCGGAAGAAGCCACCGACCTGTGAGGGCGCAAGGTCGGCGAGGGTGACGATGTGGGTCGGCGGGACGACGAGCACGTGGCCCTTGAACAACGGGGCCCGATCGAGGAACGCGACCGCCGCCTCGTCCCGCCAGACCACGGTCGCTTCGACCTCGCCGTGAACGATCCGGCAGAACACGCACCCGTTGTCGATCGTCGCCATCCGCCCATACTGGATCAGCCGCGGCGCTGCCCTACGCTCTCGGCGATGGCACGGCGTGGGCGCCTGAGGGTGATCGTCTCCGTCGGCCGCGATCGCTCGCTTCGCCGGACGGAGCTCGCCTACCTCTGCTTCGTCCTCGCCGAGCTGTCGACGTGGATCGCACTGCTGGTCCACGCCTACGAGCGCGGCGGCGTCAGCGAGACCGGTGTCGTCGGCGCAGTGCTGCTCGCCCCTGCGGCGATCGTCGCCCCGCTCGCCAGCTTCGCCGGCGACCGGTTCGACCGGCGGCGGGTGGTCGCCATCAGCTATCTGCTACAAGCCGTCGCCTGCGTGGTCACCGCCGTGGCGATCGCCAGCGGCGCGCCCTCGCCGGTGGTCTACGCCGGCGGTGCGCTGCTCTGTGCCGTGGTCACCTTCTCCCGACCGGCGATCGGCGCGCTGCTGCCGAACCTGTCCCGATCGGCGGAGCAGCTCGCTGCCGCCAACGTCGTGCTCGGGATCGTCCACAGCACCGGGCTGTTCGCCGGTCCGGTGCTCGCCGGGGTCGTGCTCCATCTCGCCTCCCCGGCGGCGGTGCTGTTCCTCGGGGCGGGTGTCCTCGTCGTCGGCGCGCTGCTCGCCGGCGGCGTCGAACAGGTCGCCGGGAGCACCCACGACGACCCGATCGGCTTCGCCACCGTCGGCAGCGAGGCACTCGCCGGGCTCGCCCTGCTGCGCCGCCAACGCGGACCACGGGTGTTGATCGGTCTCCTCGCGCTGGTCACCGTGCTCGAGGGGGCGGCCGACGTCACCGCCGTCGCCGTCGCGCTCGAGCTGTTCGCTCGCGGCGAGGGCTCCGCCGGGCTGCTCTCGGCCTCGGGTGGGGTGGGCGCGATGCTCGGGTCGGCGGCGGCGGTGTCGGTCATCGGCCGGCGCCGGCTGAGCCCGACGATCCTCGGCGGAGCGCTGCTGCGCGGCCTGCCGTTCGCCGCCCTCGCCGCAGCCGGAGAGCTGTGGATCGCCGTCGTCCTGTTCGCCGTCGGCGGGATCGGGGCGAGCATCACCGACACCGCCGGGCAGACGCTGCTGCAGGGGATCACCCCCGACGACGTGATGGCCCGGGTGTTCGGGCTGCTCGAGGGGATGCGGATGGTCGCGCTGGCGACCGGCAGTTTGGCGGTCTCCGCCCTCGCCGCGACGATCGGGCTGCGCCCGGCGTTCGTCGCCGTCGGGCTGCTCGTGCCGGCCGTCGTGCTGTCGACCCTGCCGACGATCGCCGCGCTCGACCGACGTCGCCACCGACCGGACCCGCAGCTGCTCGCGCTCGTCCGTTCGATCCCGATCTTCGCCCTCCTCCCCGCCTACACCCTCGAGCAGATCGTCGGCCGCCTTCTCCGCCGGACGCCTGCGGCGGGGTCGACGATCATCGCCGTCGGCGACCACGGCGACGAGCTGTTCATCCTCGCCGCAGGCCAGGTGGAGGTGATCGTCGGTGACCGGACCCGCCTGCTGGACACGCCCGGCGAGTACTTCGGCGAGCTCGCCCTGCTGCGCGACGTGCCGCGCTCGGCGACGGTCGTCGCCGGCGACGGCGTGGTCGTCTACGCGCTCGAGCGCGACGTGTTCCTCGAGGCGGTGACCGGCCATCCGCGTTCGCTCGCCCGAGCCCAGCGGGGGATCGACCAGCTCCCGCTCGGCCCCGGAGCGATGCCCGGGGGGTGAGTGCCTCCCCGCTACCCTCCCGCCCGTGCGTGTCAGTTTGTTCGTCACCTGTCTCGTCGACAGTCTCGAGCCGGACGTGGCGATGGCTGCGACGCGGGTGCTGAGCGCTGTCGGCGCCGAGGTCGAGGTCCCCCGTGGACAGACCTGCTGCGGGCAGCCGGCCTGGAACGCCGGTTTCGCCGCTGACGCGGCGCGGGTCGCGGCGACATCGCTCGATGCGCTCGCGGCGAGCGATGCCGACACCGTCGTCGTCCCCGCCGGCTCGTGCTCGACGATGATCAAGGTGTTCTGGCCCGAGCTGTTCGAGCTCGTCGGCGACCACCGGCGGGCGGAGCAGGCGACCGCGATCGCAGCGCAGACGAAGGAGTTCGGCGAGTTCGTCGACGAGCATCGCGAGGCGCTCGGCGAGCTACCGGCGCTCGGCGAGCGCGTCGCCTATCACCATTCGTGCCACATGTTGCGCGAGCTCGACATCGCCGAGCCGCCGCAGCGCCTGCTCGCTGCCGCCGGATGCGAGGCCGTCGACTGGTCGGCAGCGGAGCGCTGCTGCGGGTTCGGGGGGATGTTCTCGATCAAGCAACCGGAGACGAGCGTGGCGATGAGCGACGACAAGCTCTCCTCGCTGGCCGAGGCCGGCTGCGCCGAGTTGGTCGGCTGCGACGCCTCGTGCCTGCTCCAGCTCCGCACCCGCGCCGAGCACGAGGGCCGGCCGGTGCGCACCCGCCACCTCGCCGAGGTGCTCGCAGCATCGCTCGGCCGACGCGACGAGCAGCGGTGAGCGCCGAGTTCTCGCTCGCCGGGACGAGCCTGCGCGGCCGGTCGAGCGCGGCGACCGCGGATGTCCGGCTGGGGAGGTCGATCGCCACCGCCGTCGAACGGTTCGCCGGCAACCGCGTCGAGGCGCTGGCGACGCTCGACGACCCCGACGCGTTGCGCCGGGCGGCGCGAGCGGTGCGCCACGAGATCCTCGGCGACCTCGCCCGGATCGTCGAGCGCTTCGCCGACGCAGCCGTCGCCGCCGGGGCGGAGGTCCACTGGGCGCTCGACGGCGCCGAGGCGAACCGGATCATCGCCGAGATCGCCCGCGACCACGACGTGCGTACCGTCGTCAAGGGCAAGAGCATGGCGACCGAGGAGACGGGGCTCAACGCAGCCCTCGCCGCGGTCGGCGCGCGAGGTGGTCGAGACCGACCTCGGCGAGTGGATCATCCAGCTCGCCGGCCACACGCCGAGCCACATCATCGCTCCGGCCGTCCACCTCGACCGGTTCCAGATCGCCGAGATCCTCCGCCGCCAGCAGGGCGAGGGCGAGCAGCCGCTCGGCACCGACCCGCAGGAGCTGGCCGGCTTCGCCCGGCGGATGCTGCGCGATCGGTTCCTCGACCGCCGACCTGGGCATCACCGGCGTGCAACTTCGCCGTCGCCGAGATCGGGTTCGATCGTGCTGGTCGACGAACGAGGGCAACGGGCGGCTCAGCTCACGTCGCTGCCCCGGGTGCACGTGGCGGTCATGGGCATCGAGCGGATCGTCGAGACCTGGGACGCAGCTCGACCTGATGATCAACCTGCTCGCCCGATCGGCGCACCGGCCAGCACCTGACGACCTACACCAACGTGGTCACCGGACCCAGACGCGACGGGCGAGGTCGACGGGCCGGAGCGAGGTCCACATCGTGATCCTCGACAACGGTCGCTCGGAGCTGCTCGGCGACCGAGTTCGACGAGGCGTTGAACTGCATCCGCTGCGGCGCCTGCCTCAACGTCTGCCCCGTGTATCGGCAGATCGGCGGGCATGCCTACGGCTGGGTCTACTCCGGGCCGATCGGCGCGGTGCTCACCCCGCTGCTCGCCGCCGAGCAGCCGGAGGCGGCGGAGGTCGCCGGGGCGTCGACCTTGTGCGGCGCGTGCATGGACGCCTGCCCGGTGGAGATCCCGCTGCAGGACCTGCTGCTCTCGCTCCGCCGGCGCTCGGCGGCGAGCGCCGATCGGCTGGACAAGGCCGCCTGGCGCGCCTGGTCGCACGCCTGGAGCCGGCCGCTGACCTACCGCGCCTCGCTCCGCGCCCTGTCGAGCGGCCGATCGTTGACCCGCCTCGCGGCGGCGATGCCGGGGGCCCGCAACTGGGCCGCCGGCCGGAGCGTCGCCGCGTCCCGGCGGCGCGCACCTTCACCGAGCGGTGGCAGGCGGGCGAGCGATGACCGCGGCGAACGCCGCCGACGCCCGCGCCTCGCTGCTCGCCCGGCTGCGGGCCCGCTCCGGCGAGCCGCAGCCGGTCAACCTCGCCCACCCGCTGCCGGCTCTCGAGGTCGACCTTCCCCCGCTGGTCCGCTCACACCTGCTCGATCCCGACGATCTCCCCGGCTCGTTCGTCCGCAACGCAACCGCCGCCGGCGCGACCGTCCGCTCGGTCCGCACCTCGGCGGAGTGGCCGGCCGTGCTCGACGCGATCGTCGAGCGACATCGGGTGCGACGCGCTGTCGCCTCCAAGCAGCGCGACGCCTGGCCGGTGGTCGAGGCGCTCGGCGCCCGGGGATCACGATCGGGCCGTTCGACCGAACCACCTCGGCGGCGGCGGACCTCGGCGTGACCGTCGCCAGCGCAGCGATCGCCACCACCGGCTCGATCGTCCAGCGCAGCGACGAGGTCGGCGGACGGTCGCCGAGTCTGCTCCCCCGCGTCCATCTGTGCATCGTCCCGGTCGACACGATCGTCGCCTCCTCGGCGGAGGTGTTCCGTCCGTTGCACGAGCGCGCCGGCGTCGTTGCCCTCCAGCCTGGTGCTCGTCACCGGCCCGTCGAAGTCCGGGGACATCGAGCAGATCATCGTCACCGGGGTCCACGGCCCGGTGGCGTTGGAGCTCGTGCTCACGTACGACATCTGATCGAAACGTCTCATCCACCACCGGTTCACAGAGCGCGACTATGAAGGGCACATCGTCTCCTACGAGGAATCCGGGGGTTCCGTGGACGCACCAGCGCCGGGCTCGGTCAACGAGTCGTCGGTCTCATTGGTTGGCGGCGGACGGGAAGGGAGGCGACAGATCTACGTGCTCGACACGTCGGTGCTGCTGGCCGATCCGAGAGCACTGACTCGCTTCGACGAGCACGACATCGTCCTCCCGTTGGTCGTGCTCACGGAGCTGGAGGCCAAGCGCAACCACCCCGAGCTGGGCTGGACCGCCCGCGCAGGCGCTGCGGCCGCTCGAGGAGCTGCGCACTCGCGCACGGCTCGCTGACCGCCGCTCTGCCGATCAACGACGCACGGCGGCACGCTCCGGGTCGAGATCAACCACCAGGATCTCGCCGGCCTGCCCCACGTCGCTCGCGCGGCGACAACAACGACCACCGCATCCTGGCCGTCGCCCGCAACCTGGCCGCCGAGGGTCACGACGGTCACGGTCGTCACCAAGGACCTGCCGCTGCGACTCAAGGCGGCAATCGTCGGGCTCGACGCCGATGAGTACCGCAACGAGCTCGCGATCGACTCCGAGCTGGAACGGCTTCGTCGAGCTCGACGTCGCCCGCTCGGCGATCGACGAGCTGTTCGACGACCGGGTGATCGACCTCTCCGAGGCCCGTGAGCTGCCCTGCAACACGGGCGTCGCGCTGCACGCCGGGTCGCAGTCGGCGCTCGCCCGGGTCCACGCCGGACAAGCGGCTGCACCTCGTGCGCGGCGATCGCGCAGCTCTTCGACGTGCACGGCCGCTCCGCCGAGCAGCGCATCGCCGTCGATCTGCTCGCCGATCCCGAGGTCGGGATCGTCAGCCTCGGCGGCAACGCCGGGACCGGCAAGAGCGTGCTGGCGCTCGCCGCCGGCCTCGACGCCGTGCTCGAGCAGCGCACGCACAAGCGGGTCACGGTGTTCCGCCCGCTGTTCGCCGTCGGCGGCCAGGACCTCGGCTTCCTCCCCGGCTCGGAGACCGAGAAGATGCAGCCGTGGACCGCAGCGGTGACCGACGCGCTCGAGTCGATCGTCGGTCCGGAGGTGATCGACGAGGTGATGGCCCGCAACCTGCTCGAGGTGCTGCCGCTGACCCACATCCGGGGCCGCAGCCTCACCGACGACGTTCGTCGATCATCGACGAGGCGCAGAACCTCGAGCGTCCGGTGCTGCTCACCGCGCTGTCGCGGCTCGGCCGCAAGGCAGCCGGGTGGTGCTGACCCACGACGTCGCCCAGCGCGACAACCTCCGGGTCGGCCGGCACGACGGCGTCGTGTCGGTGATCGA
This sequence comes from uncultured Actinomycetes bacterium, assembly GCA_963754705.1. Classification (GTDB taxonomy): domain Bacteria; phylum Actinomycetota; class Acidimicrobiia; order Acidimicrobiales; family Ilumatobacteraceae; genus JAWKHV01. The sequence continues at coordinate 130,467 of CAVWGZ010000008.1, forward strand.
GACGCTCAAGGGCCACCCCCTGTTCGCCCACGTCACGCTCACCCGCTCCGAGCGCTCGGCGATCGCCGCCCTCGTCACCTCCGTCCTCGACGTCTGATCGAGCTCTGCGGGCTCAGTGGGCAGCGGCGCGGCTCGCCGCCCGGCGGAGCACGCCACAGAGCCCGAGCAGCAGCTGGTAGGCGAGATCGGGATGCTCCTGGGTCAGCGCCTTCATGTTGAAGTGGGCGAGGGTCAACAACTTGACCTCGGTGACGGCGGTGACCGTCGCCGTCCTCTCGCCCCCGTCGAGGACGCTGACCTCGCCGAAGTAGTCGCCGCCGACGAGCGTGCGCACCGGGTTGCCCATGATGCTGATCTCCGCCTCACCGCTGAGGATCAGGTAGAAGCGACGGTCGCTCTGGCCCTCCTGGACGATCACCTGTCCTGCGCCGAGGACGACGTCCTGTGCTGCATCGTGCACCGCGGCCAGTTCCTTGTCGGACAGCCCGGAGAACAGGTCGACGGTGCCAAGCATGGCGACGACCGGATCGACTGACTTCGCCACGGCTACCTCCTCATCGACCGGTAGAAGTCCGGGACCTTAGTCGTCCTCGCCGCGCGCCCGGCACAGCCCAGGACGTCGAGCGATCGAGCGGGACGCCTGGTTCAGCCGGTCGGTGGTGGGGGGTGTGGTCGGCCGACTTCGCTGCCGTCTGGTCGGTAGGTGTGCCAGGTGCCGTGGTGGTCGCGGCGGAGGGTGTAGCCGTGGTTCTTGTAGCGGTTGTGGCGGGGGCATTGCAGCCCACCGTTGGATTGGTTGCTCGGCCCGCCAGACCCCCACTCGACGGTGTGGTCGGCTTGGGTGTTGCGGGCGGCGACGGTGCAGCCGTTCCATCCGCATCGACAATCCGCGAGGCGTAACGCCTGGCGGGCGGCGCCGGTGAACAGCAACACTGCGATCGTCTCGGCCTCCAACCGGCGACGGCGTTGTTCGAGGTCCCACATCACGCGCCTCGGCCTCGCGGCCGGACAACGAACGCAATTCGTCGACGTCGACCACGGAACCGGACATGACGACATTCTCTCAGCTCGAACACCTGTTCGATTGAAGGTCCGGTCAAGCATTTCGGACGCCGGTCACCTGGCGCAACCAGCCGACACCACGCGGTGAAACAGGCGCGGTCGGCGCTACGACGCGCCGGGTGGGCGGTTGGAGCGGGGCGGCGAGCAGAATGCGGCGGTGACGAGTGGAGCGGAGAGCGATCAGGGACCGCTGCGAGCAGTGCGGGTCGTCGACCTGACGACGGGCATCGGCGGGGCGTACTGCGTCAAGGTGCTCGGCGACGCCGGCGCCGAGGTGGTGATGTTCGAGCCGCCCGACGGTGCGCCGTTGCGGCGATGGACGTGTACCGACCTGCTCGAGCCCGGTGCCGACAGTGCCCTGTTCCGCTACCTGCACCACGGGCACCGCTCGATCGTCGGCGACGACGCCGAGCTGACCGAGCTGCTCGCCGGAGCAGACGTCGTCGTCACCGACCGGCTCGACGCGGCAACGCTGTTCGAGCGCGATCCGGGATTGATCGTCGTCGCGATCACGCCGTGGGGGCTCACCGGTCCGTACGCCGGTCGGCCGGCGAGCGAGCTGACACTGCAGGCCGAGAGCGGTGCACTGGCGATCCGCGGCCGGGGCAACCTGCCGCCGTTCCAGGCCGGCGGCCAGATCACCGACTGGGTCAGCGGCGTCTATGCCGCGGTCGCCACGCTCGCCGCCCTCCGTGCCGGTCACGGCGAGCTGATCGACGTCTCCTGGCACGAGGTCGCCAACCTCACCTGCACGACCTTCTCCGACCTGTTCGACTCGCTGCGCGGCCGGCCGCCGCTGACCTCGATCGCCCGCTCGATCGAGACCCCCTCGATCGAGCCGACGCTCGACGGCTACGTCGGGTTCAACACCAACACCCGTCAGCAGTTCGACGACTTCCTGCGTGCTGATCGAACGCCCCGAGCTCGACCCGGACGAATGGGCCGGCCTCGCACCAACGCATCGCCCGCTGGGACGAGTGGAACGAGATCGTCCACGCCTGGACGACGCAGCACACCACCGCCGAGATCGTCGAGCGCGCCGCCCTGCTGCGCATCCCGGTCGGCGCCCGTCGCCGACGCCGCCCGGATCGCCGCGCTCGAACAGGTCGTCCAGCGCGGCGTGCTGATCGACGATCCGACCGGAACCTTCCGCATCCCCCGCCGCCCGTGGACGATCGACGCCGAGCCCGCTCCCCCGCCGCGCCCAGCGCCCCACCTCGGCGAGCACAGTGCCACGATCGAGCCCCGCCGGCGCCCGGATCGCCGGGCGCACGACGGGCTGCCGCTCGCGCGGCGTGCGCGTCCTCGACCTCACCGCCTGGTGGGCCGGTCCGTCGGCGGCGGCCGTGCTCGCCGCGCTCGGCGCCGACGTGATCCACGTCGAGTCGGTCAAACGTCCCGACGCGCATGCGAATGACCGGAGGGATGTTCGCGCCGCCGCGAGAACTGGTGGGAGTTCAGCGCCTTCTTCCTCCAGGCCGAACACCAACAAGCGCGACCTCACGCTCGACCTCGCCTCGCCGAGGGGCGCGCCCTCGCCCTCGCAGCTGATCGCCACCGCCGACATCGTGATCGAGAACTTCACCCCCCGCGTGCTCGAACCGTTCGACCTCGGCTGGGACGTCGTCCACGCCGCCAACCCGCACGCGATCCTCGTGCGGATGCCGGCCTTCGGGCTCGACCGGGCCGTGGCGCGACCGGCCCGGCTTCGCCCAGACGATGGAGCAGATCACCGGGCTGGCCTGGCTCACCGGCCACGTCGACGACCAGCCGCGGATCCAGCGCGGGCCGTGCGATCCGAACGGTGGCATGCACGCCGCGTTCGGCGACCCTGCGTCGCCCTCGCCGAGCGCGACCGCACCGGTACCGGCTGCCTGGTCGAGGCGCCCGATGTTCGAAGCGGCGTTGACCGTCGCCGCCGAGCTCATCGATCGAGTGCACCGCCTACGGGACCGAGCTCGGTCGCGAGGGCAATCGCAGCCCGCACGCCGCTCCGCAGAACCTCTACGCGCAGCGCCGGCGAGGAGCAGTGGCTGGCGTTGTCGGTCAACGACAGACGCCCAGTGGGCTGCCTTGTGCGGCCTGCTCGGGCGCGCCGACTGGGCGGCGGACCGCGCAACTGGCAACGCTCGCGGGCCGTCGGGCACGCCACGACGCAACTCGACGCGGAGATCGCCGACTGGGCTGCAGCCCGGTCGCTCGACGAGGCGGTCGAGGCGCTGCTCGCCGCCGGGGTCCCGTGCGGGGCGACGCTCGACCCGCGGCGGATCTCGTCGACACCCGCAGTACCGTCGCCCGCGGCTACTCCGAGCCGGTCGACCACCCGGTGGTCGGTACCCATCCGACCCCCGGCGCTGCCGTTCCGCTTCGCCTCGGTCGAGCGCTGGATCCGTACCCCGGCGCCGACGCTCGGGCAGCACAACGACGAGTTGCTCGACGAGCTCGGGGTCGCTCCGGCCCGACGCGTCGAGCTCGCCTCGGCGAACGTGATCGGAACCCGGCCGATCGGGCTCTGACGATCCGGATCGCCGGACCGACAGCTACGGTCCGCCTGTGGCCGGCCGGCCGACGACCGATCGAACTGCCCGACAACGACCCACCGGAGGTACCGGGATGACCCTCACCACCGATCGCAGCGAGGACCTGTTCGACCGCCATCGGGTGATCGACGTCGACACCCACCTCACCGAGCCGCCCGACGTGTGGACCGCGCGCGTGCCGGCGACGCATGCACGACCACGTGCCCGCACATCGAGCGCATCGACGGCAAGGACGTCTGGATGGCCGGCGGCGAGCGCATCGGCGCGCCCGGCTACTACTCGATGGCCGGCTTCGACGGCGTCATGCCGCGTCGATCCCGAAGACCTACGACGACATCGCCGCCGTCGATGTACGACGCCGACGCGCGCCTCGCGTTCCTCGACGGCGAGGGCATCCACGCCCAGGTGCTGTACCCGAACGTCGGCGGCTTCGGCAACGGCTACTTCCTGCGCCTCGGCGACCGCGAGCTCGTCGCCGCAGTGCGTGCGGGCCTACAACGACTTCCTCACCGACTGGTGCAGCGCCGACCCCGACCGGCTGCTCGCCGTGCACCGCGCTGCCGTTCTGGGACGTCGACTTCGCGGTCGCCGAGCTCCAGCGCTGCGTCGCCAACGGCCACCGGGCGGTGAACTTCTGCAACCAGCCGCAGGACTACGGCGCAGCCGCCGCTGGCCCACCCGCACTGGGACCCGATCTGGGCGGCCGCCCAGGAGGCCGGCGTCCCGGTCAGCTTCCACGTCGGTGGCGGCGTCGATGGGCACCCAGTTCGTCGACACCGCCGAGCATGGGCTGGATGACGAACTTCGCCAAGGTCTCGTCGCTGATCTTCATGGACAACATGCGCTGCATCGGCCGACCTGATCTTCGGCGGCGTCTGCCACCGCTTCCCCGACCTCAAGTTCGTGTCGGTCGAGTCGCGGCGTCGGCTGGCTGCCCTCGGCGCTCGAGACCTTCGACTGGCAGTGGCGCAACGGCGGCGTGCGCGACGAGCACCCCGAGTACGACCTGCTGCCGAGCGAGTACTTCCGCCGCCAGATCTACGGCTGCTTCTGGTTCGAGCGGCAGACGCGCGCTCGACGCCATCGAGCAGTACCCGGACAACATCCTGTTCGAGACCGACTACCCGCACCCGACCTGCCAGCACCCCGGGCCGCGCACCGCCGGCCCAGCGGCCGCGCGACTACGCCGACCGAGCTGCTCGTCGGCGCTGCCCGACGACGTCGTCGACAAGGTGCTGCACGACAACGCCGGCGTCGCTCTACGGCGTGCGCTGATGGCCGACGATCCGCTGCCGAGCCCGGACCTGGGTCAGCCCGTACATCGTCGCGCACGGTCGCCGAGCGGCGTGCTGCACCTGCGCGTCGACCGCCCCGAGCGGCGCAACGCGTTCACCCAGGACATGTACCGGGCGATCAAGCGCGCCGCGATCTGGGCGGATCGCCAGCCCGAGCTCGACGCGGTGCTGCCTCACCGGCACCGATCGGTGGTTCGGCGCCGGCGGCGACCTCGCCCGCCGCACGAGGACACCGACGGACCTCGACAGCGAGTGGGACGGCACCGACCACTTCCCGTTCCGCCACATCGAGCGCTGCCGCAAGATCTGGGTGGCCAAGATCAACGGCGTCTGCCATGCCGGCGGGCATCGACCTGGCGCTGCACTGCGACGTGACGATCGCGTCCGACCAGGCCCGGTTCCGTGTTCCCGAGCTGCTGCGCGGCCTCCCCGATCCGATGCATGTCCGGCGCGCTTGGTGGCCTCGGTCGGATTGGCCCGGGCCCGGTTCATGATCTTCACCGCCGCCGAGCTCACCGCCGCAGAGGCGATGGCCGCCGGCCTGATCGGTGACGTCGTGCCGCACGACGAACTCGACGAGCGGGTCGAGTGGGCGCTGGCAGCAGATCCGACTCACCGGCCCGACCGCCCGGGCGGTGCTCAAGCGCGACATCAACTCCCATCTGCCGCGTCACGACCTGACCCTGTTCAGCCAGGTGTCGTCGGCCGAGATGCTCGAGGGGATGGCCTCGTTCGTCGACAAGCGCGCCCCGGTCTGGCCCCGCCCGACCTGACGCCCCGAAGTTTGGAGGTTGTTGCAGCGCTGCGCTGCAACAACCTCCCCGCTGTCGCGGTGGCGCCGGGCTCAGCCGATCGGCGTGCCGACGAGCCGCCGACGTTCGGTGTGTTCCTCGTCCACCCACTGGTACGTGTCGAGCACGACCTGGCTGCCGGCGGCAGCCAGCGAGAACCCGGAGTCGGCGCTGCCGGCGGGCAGCGGCGGTTGCTCGATGCTCCAGTTCACTCCGTCGCCGGTGTAGAGCACGGTCAGTTCCATCCGCACCGGATCGCTCGGAGCCGTGATCGCCGGCGTCGCGACCTCCTGCCGGTCGCCGGTGAGGACGACGACGGCGATGCCGGACTCCGTCGGTTGCGCCCAGACGCTGAGCGACTCCTGCTCGCCGAGCGCCGGAACGATCGCATCGAGCGGCATGCTCGTCCACCCGATGCCGTCGGCCGATCGGTACAGCGCCGATGGTTCACCGAATCCTTCCGAGACTGCGAACCAGCCCCCGGTGATCGGATCGACCAGCGGGGTACCGACGAAGGGGGTCGGGGAGTCGGACCAGGTGACGCCGTCGGTGCTGGTCATCAGGAATCCCGAACCGCTCGTCCCGTTCCCGTCCCACGTCGTGCCCGCGATCGCGTAACCCGTCGGCGTCGCCGCCAGCGTGCCGAGATGACCGAACTGGCGGCGGCCGGTCAGCGTCGCCACCTGCTCGAAGGTGGACCCACCGTCGGTCGAGCGAAAGACCAGCGATGGTGGTGACTCGAGCAGTTGGCGGGCATCGTCGCCGAGGCCGAGTTCCGTCCACGTCACCTGGCGGCTGACCTGCGGGCACGCGGTCACGGTCGTCACCGGTCCGACGGCCTCCGGTTCGGTGGCGGCCGGAGCGGTCGTCGATGTCGCGGCATCGGGTTCGATCGAGGTCGTCGTCGAGGCGATGCCGCCGGCAACCCCCAGCGAGCTCTCGGACGCCGAGGGCGGGACGGTCAGGACCGTCGGGTAGGACGTGGTCGGGCCGCAGCCGCCCCACTCGCCGCCGAACACCGTCAAGCCGGTCTCGTCAGCGGTCCAGCCGCCACTCGCGTCGACGCCGGGCAGCAACGTCTCGAGATCGGCCGAGGCGTACAGGCTGACCAGCGCGATCACCCCGGCCGGACCCGCTTCCAGCTGGGCGTTGGCCCCGACCCGATCGATCCCGGGGAGCTCGGCGAGACCGCCGAGTTCGACGGGAATCGGCACGGTGTCCCACGTTCGACCGCCGTCGGTGGAACGGCCGACGACGAGGTCGCCGCCGATCGGCAGCTCCGAACCGGACGTCGACGGCGCGGTGCCGACCGTGTACACCCCGGAGGGGTCCGCCGCGAAGCCTCCGTGCGTCGTCATCTCCGGTGTCTTCCCGATCTGCTCCCAGCTCGTGCCGTCGGTACTGGTGAACACCGGTCGCGGATCGCCGAGTGCCGCGCCGGGGTGGTGCCGAGGACGTACATCGATCCGTCGGGTCCGACGGCCGAGCCGGCCCAGTACGACATCGCCTGGATCGAATCCGGGTCGAGTACCCGCCAGGTGAGCTGTGCCGGGACGATCGGTACGCCTGACGAGCCGCTGGCGGTCGGCATCGTCGTCGCAGCTGCACCCGGCGCGGTCTCGAGCGGTTGTCGGCCGTCCTCGGAACCGACCACGACGGTGGCCGGATCGTCGTCAGCGACGATCGACACCGCACTCACGGCGAGAACTGCGACCGACGCCAGACCGGACGCGTAGACTCCGGGTTCGGCGGACGCGGGCGACGTGCGCCGGCGCTGAGGATCGGTCCGACGTCGCCGGCGCCGACCGGCAGATCCGACGCCGCCCGGCGCAACTCCTGCTCCACCGCGTGTTCGAACTCGCTCATCGATCACCTTCCGGTCCGAGGTGGGCGAGCTCGTCGCGGCAACCTCACCACTGCCCGCGCAGCCCGACTCTTGGCGGTCCCGGCGTGGATGCCGAGGGCCTTTGCCGTTTCCGCCTCGCTCCATCCGAGGAGGTAGCGGCAGACGACCACCGCCCGATGGTCGACCGACAGCCGGCGCAGCGCAACGAGCACACTCGGCTCGTCCACCGCCGGCAGCTCTTCGACCATCCGTGCGCTCGCCGTCGAATCGGCTCGTCGCTTGCGACGCAGCAACGAGACGCTCCAGTTGAGCCCGACGCGATAGACCCAGCCGCCCGGATTGTCCATCCGACCGACCCGTTGCCAGTGCTGGTACGCCCGTGTCATCGCTTCGTCGGTGGCGTCCTCGGCGAGCTGCCGATCCCCGAGGGTCACCGTCAGCGCCCTGACCAGCGACGGCCGCTGTTCACGGTAGAAATCGACGAACGTGGCCCGGAGGGCGACGACCTCGACCTCTCCCGACGGCGTGCCGTCCAACCCCAGCGCCAGCGCGTTCACGCCCTGTACACGCCTGGGTCCCCGATCACGTTCCCTCATCCGCCGCCCTCGATCAGGCCGAGTTGGGCGAGGAGGCCGGCGGCCTCGGGTTGGCCGGAGCTCGTCGGCGTGGCGCAGCGACCGCTCGGCCAGGGTGGTGTCGCCGGCGTCCGCTGCTGCCAGCCCGAGCCCGAGCTGCCAGGCAGCGCGATGCGGGTCGTCGTCGACGAGTTCCTGCCAACGTTCGAAGGCGGCAGCGAGGTCGGCCGGTGTGCCGGTGATCCGGGCACGGCGCGATGCGAGCCGAGCGCGTTCGCTGCGCACGATCGGATCGCCCGGCGAGATCGACAGCGCCCGGTCGATCGTGGCTGTGGCTCGTTCGACGCCGGCCAACGTCCCCGCAGCTTCCTCGGCGCGGGCGAGCAACAGCTGGTAGCGCAGCGCTCCACCGTCGAGTTCGACGGCGTGCCGGGCGAGACGGAGCTGTTCCGCCCGATCGCCGACGGCGGCGGCAGCGCTGGCGCGCCCCGGCGAAGCGGTCGGCGGCGACCGTCCGTACCCCGCTCACCAGTGCGATCAACGTGAGGCACCCGGCGACGATGCCGACGACAACGGTCCCTGGGCGCCGCTCGCGGACGATCGGCCATCCGGGCGTCGACATCGCAGCCTCATCCCTGCTTTCGGTGCAGGGCGACGTGCGCAGCTGTGCGGATGCGCCGACCATCAGCCCGGCCAGTCCTGCTGCCAGGACATCCAGCTCGACGATGGGAAAGAACAGCGCCTGACCGCAGAGGTAGGCGACGAGACCGAAGGCCACGCCGCCGAGCAGCCGGGAGCGCCTCCCCACCCGCCTCCCGGCGAGGACCACCGCCCCGACGCCGACGACCCACACCGCCGCCGCCGGCAGCCCGAGCGTGACCGCCACGTCGAGCGGTCCCGAATGGGCCCGGTCGGGGAGCACATCTCGGCCATGGCGTCGTTCGTAGTCGTCGTCGACGCCCTCGGCGACGACCAGCCGGTATCCCTCGGGGCCGACGCCGAGCAGCGGGTGACGGGCGATCACCCGCGCCGCCACCTCCCATTCGGCGACTCGCGAGGTCGAGCCACCTGGGCGTTCGAGCAGCGCGTCCCAGCGAGGGGCGAACGCCACGGCGGCGGCGACGAGGAGCGCGGCAACGACAACGAGCCCACGACGAGGCAGGACGATCAGCGCGCCGGCCACCGCCCCGACCAAGGCCGCCCGCGACCCCGAGCCGACCAGGGCCACCGTGCAGCCGAGGGCGCCGACGGCGCCGATCGCCCGCCACCGACGTCGCTCGCCGGATCCGACCGCCACACCACCGGCGAGCCCACCGAACAACAACGAGGCGGCCCCGAGATAGGCCGCCGATCCGAACGGGCCGGTCAGCCGCTCCGTCGACGACGACAGCTCGATCAGCTGCCCACCGACCAGCTCGACCGACGACCACAGCCCGATCACCACGCCGCCGACCGCCCCGGCACGAGCGATCACCGCAGCCGAGGCGACCGGGGAGGGCGAGGCGAGCGAACGACCGGCGAGGTAGGAGCCGACGACGAGGATCCACGTGCACGCGCCGAAACGGCGCTCGGGAGTGCCGAGCCAGGCGTAACGCGGCTGCTCGACGGCGACGACGGTGGCGACCAGGACGAGCGCAGCGAAGCACGCCAGCAGCGTCCGCTCGACGCCACCCGGACGGGCATCGCGCACGCCGACGGCGACGAGCACCGGGCCGAATGTGCTGACGACCAACCACTTCGCCGGTCCGAACGGCGACCAGCCGTCCGGATCGCAGGCGAGCACGATGCCGATCGCCAGCGCGCCGAACAACATCGCCGTCGACCGCACACCCATTCACGCTCAACCTAGGCAATCGGTTCCCGGCGGTCGCCGGGAACCGGGGTGGTTGTTGCAGCGCAGCGCTGCAACAACCACCAAACTTCGGGGCGTGGGGCGGGCGGAACTGCGCCACACCCCCGGCGTAGGGTGGGCGGGGTGGAGGCAGGAGCAGGGGCCCATCCGGGCGACGCGGCGCGCCCGCTGGAGGAGACGACGTTCGCCGTCGTCGACGTCGAGACCAGCGGGCTGTCCGCCCGCCGGCACCGGCTGCTGCAGGTCGCGGTGGTCATCGCCCGCGCCGACGGGACGATCGTCGAAGCCTGGTCGACCTACGTCAAGCCACGCTTCCGGTACCTCGCCCGGCTCGGACCACGCCGGATCCACGGGATCAGCCGCCGCCGGTTGAAGGGCGCACCGCTGCTCGCCGCGGTCGTCGAGCAGCTCGAACCGCGCCTTGCCGGCCATGCCCTGACCGCCCACAATCTCGCCTTCGACCGGGCGTTCCTGCGGGCGAGCGTGCACCGCAGCGGGCGCCGGCTGCCCGCCTCGCCGGAGGTCTGCACGCTCAACATCTCCCGCCGGCTCGATCCGGACAACGCCCAGTCGCACCGGCTCGGCGACCTCTGCGCCCGCTACGGGATCTCCCTCGACCGGGCGCACGACGCCCTCGCCGACGCCACCGCCACCGCTGCCCTCCTCCCCCACCTGATCGCCGCCAGCGGGGCGACCACCCTCGCCGAGCTGGAGGCGCTCAGCCTGCGTATCGAGCGAGCACCCGCCGAGCCGTCGCCCGACCCAGTTCCTGCCACTCCGCCGGCTCGACCACGCTGACCTCCGGCCCGGCGCGCAGCAGCAATCGGGTGAGCCAGGCCTCACCCGTGACCGGCAACACGACCTCCACCCCACCGTCGGGGAGTTCGGTCGCCGAGTCGATCGGATAGCGCTCGACGATCCAGCGCGCCCCGGGTCCGAGGCGCAGCGTCGCCCGCGCCAGACCCTCCTCGGCGAACCAGCCGGTGGTCGTCGGAGGGACCACCGCACGCCCCTCGAACGTCGTACCGCTGCGCTCGACCGTCGCCAGTCGATCGATCCGGAAGGTGCGCTGCTCGCCGGAGCGATGGTCGTCGGCGACGACGTACCAGTAGCCGCGATCGGTGAACACCAGCTGCGGGTCGATCACCCGCTCCGTCGTCGCCTCCCGCGCCACGCTCCAGTAGGCGACCCGCAACTGCGCCCGGTCGGCGACGGCGGCGGAGACCGCGTCGGCGAACGGCGGGCGCTGGAGGTCGACCTCGACCCCCGCCGGCGCCGAGCCCGGCGGCGAGCTTGTCGAGCGCTCGCGCCAGCGGCCCGTCGACCTCGGCCCCGGGGAGCTGCAGCGCAGCGCGACCGGAGGCGAGCAGGGCGAAGCCCTCCGGCGCGGTCAGCCGCAGCGGCCGGGTGAAGAACCGCGGCGGCCCGGCGTAGACGATCCCGTCGTCGACGAACAGATCGATCAGGTCGCCGGGCTCGAACGGCGGCAGCCCACGCATCGCGGCACGCTCGAGGTCGGCGATCACCGCCGCCTCGGTCATCCCGAACCGTTCGGCGACCTCGGCCACCGGCACCTCGCCCCGACCCATGATCCACGGCAGCATCACCAGCAGCCGACGGAGCCGCTCGTTGGCCGACATCGGCCCCCGCCGAGCGCTCATCGCCCGCTCATCCGATCGCCTCCAGCCAGTCGACGACCACCGCCCGCAACTCCGGCGGTCCGAGCACCTCGGCCTGGTCGAGCAGTTCGATCACCCACGAGCGGAACGAGACGAGGTTGGTGCACGGCACCCGGGCGACGATCGACCCGTCGGGGTCGCGGCGGAGCACCGCCGCCTCACCGAGCTCGGCGGTGACCTGGCCGGCGCGACCGGCAGCGATCCACACCTCGGCGTGCGAGGCACCAGCTTCGCGCTCGCCACCGGCGCGGGTGTCGGTGGCGAACACGGTGCGCGGGTCGAAACCCTCCGGCCGTTCGAAGGCGCCGGCCGGTCCGGCGCTCACCGCCGACTCGATCCGGTCGATCCGGTAGGTGCGGACCTCGTTCTTGTCGCGGTCGAAGCCGACGAGGTACCACAAACCGCTGCGGGCGAGCAGCGAGTACGGATCGAGACTGCGCCGCTGACCGCGGTACTCGAAGCCGACCGTCGCCCGACCGGCGATCGCCTCGGAGACGATCGGCAGGACCGGCGACGAGGGCAACTCGGAGGACAACGACGGCGGCTGCGCCGGATGCGAACCGCTGCCGCCGAGCTTCCAGATCGCCTGCTCGCCCCAATCGGTGCCGAGCTGGACGGTGGCCACGGCCAGCTGCAACACGTTGCGCTCATCGTCGGTCAATTCGAGGTCACCGAGCTCGTATCGGCGCCGGTCGATCCGGTACGCCGTCTGCCCTGCCTGATCGCCGGTGAGCACGGTCTGCTCGATCGGGATCCCCTCGGAGCGCAACAGCGCCTTGTCCCGTTCGAACGCCGTCCGCCTGGCGCTGTCGGCGTCCGGGTAGAGCCCGACCAGCCGATCGGAGATCTCGGCGAGGGTCAGCGGTTGACGCGTCTCGAGCAGCAGCGCCAACAGGTTGGTGATGCGCTCCAGCGGGTCCGGCACCTCCGGCAGGCTACTGAATCGAACGTCCGCGCGACGCGTCGGATCGCGCTCAGAGGAACCGCTCGATCAGCGCAGCCGTCTCCGTCGGCCGCTCCCAATAGAGCATGTGCCCGCAGTCGAGCTCGGTGACCGTCAGCGCCGCACCGAGCTCGGCGCGCAACGCCCCGAGGTAGGCCTCGGTGACGATCTCGGCCTTGGTCGCGATCACCAGCAGCGTCGGGCGGCGCAACGGGATCGTCGGCGTCGTGCGGGCCATCTCCCCCCAGGCGGCGGCGACGGGGGCGACGGCGAATCTCCAGCGGTACCGGCCGTCGTCGCCTTCGACCAGGTGGGTCTCGACCTCGCCCTCGATCGCCCAGTGACCGCTCGGATCGAGCGTCGACCGGCGTGTCGCAGCCGCCTCGTGCGGCGATGCGAAGCCGCCGAAACCGATCGCCCCGCTCGCCGCTGCGAGTGCCTCGTCGCCGTCGAGGTGCAGCGCTGGATCGAGCAGCACCAGCCGACGGATCCGGCGGGGTTCGAGGGCGAGCAGAAACGTGGCGATCGCCCCGCCGAAGGAGTGACCGACGACGTCGACCGGCCCCTCCCACCCGGCGTCGTCGAGCGTGTCGACCAGGTCGGCGACGTGTTGCTCGATCGACCACGGTCCACCGGCCGGCGAATGGCCGTGGCCGCGGAGGTCGACGGCGAGCACGTCGTGCGTCGCCAGCGGGCCACCGGCGAGATGCTCCCACCGTCCACCGTGGCCGGTCACCCCGTGGACGGCGAGCAGCTTCGGGGTCCCGCGGGTGCCGAAGCGTTCGGCGTGGAGAACGGCCATGGCCGACACGCTAGGCGTGCGAGCATCTGCATCGATGGAGCCGCCGCCGATCCCCGAGCAGCCGGCGGCGAGACGGCTGTCCCGCCGGACGTTCCTCGCCCTCTCCGCCGCGGTCGCCCTCGGCGGCTGCTCGTCGCCCGACGATGCCGCCGCACCGGCGGCCGCCGATCCCGCCGGTGTCGGCGAACCGACGACGGCGGGCACGACGACGGGGGCGGGCGCAACGACGGCGGGCGCAACGACGGCGGGCGCGCCGACCGCGACCGGCGCCCCGCCGAGCACCGCCGCCCTGACCTCCGACCCGTTCGTGCTCGGCGTCGCCTCCGGCGACCCTCGCGCCGACTCGGTGATCCTGTGGACGAGGCTGATCGTCGGCGGTCCCGACGACGTTCCGGCGGCGGTCGAGGTGGCGACCGACGAGGCGTTCACCGACACCGTCTTCGCCCTCGGCGTCGTCGCCCGAGCCGAGGACGCGCACTCGCTCCACGTCGAGGCGACCGGTCTGCGATCCGACTCGTGGTACTGGTACCGGTTCGCCGCCGGTGGGTTCACCAGCACGCCGGCGCCGGACGCGGACGATGCCCGCCGACGAGGCGATGCCGTCGCGGTTCAGCTTCGCCACCGCCAGCTGTCAGCACTGGGAGGACGGCTACTTCACCGCCCATGGCGACATCGCTGCCGCCGGGCTCGACTGCGTGTTCTGGCTCGGCGACTACATCTACGAGGGCGCGGCGAATCCGCTCGGGACCGACGGCAGCGTGCGGATCCACGACGGACCGGAACCGGTCGACCTGCCGAGCTACCGGGCGCGCTATGCGCTGTACAAGTCCGACCCGCTGCTCCAGGCCGCCCACGCCGCCTGCCCCTGGGTGGTGACCTGGGACGACCACGAGGTCGACAACAACTACGCCGACGAGACCAGCCAGGACGGGGCCCCCGCCGATGCCTTCCGTGCCCGGCGGGCGATCGCCTACCGCGCCTGGTGGGAACACCAGCCCGTGCGTCTCCCACCGCCGCAGGGGGCGGACTATCCGATCTACCGGACGATCAGGATCGGCACGCTCGCCGACGTCTCGGTACTCGACACCCGCCAGTACCGCACCGACCAGGCCTGCGGCGACGTCACCCTCAGCCTCGACCCGGCCTGCCCGGAGACCACCGATCCGGGGCGCACGATCCTCGGCGACGACCAGCAGGCCTGGCTGTTCGAGCGCCTCGGGCGGGCCGGCACGGTGTGGAACGTCCTCGCCCAACAAGTGGTCTTCACCGACGCGGGGTTCGACGGGGCGGTGCTCAACTACGACCAGTGGGACGGCTATCCGCTCGGTAGGAGCGCGGTGCTCGAGCACGTCGCGAGCAGCGGGATCGACAACCTCGTCGTCCTCAGCGGCGACATCCACTTCGCCGGAGCAGCCAACCTGCGCCTGCCCGGCGGGCTCGCCCAACCGCTGGTCGGGGTGGAGTTCATCGACACCTCGATCTCCTCCACCGGGCTGGTTCCCGCCGGGCTCGAGTCGCTGGTCGAAACGCTCGGCGACGTGGTCGCGGTCGAGCTCGCCCACCGGGGGTGGACCATGCACACGGTGACCGCCGACGAGTGGATCGCCGAGTACCGGATCGTCGGGAACGCGCTGACGCCGGGGTCGCCGATGAGCACCTGGAGGACGTTCCGCGTCGTCGCCGGAACGAGCGAGCTGCTGCCGATCTGACGCCGACAAGTGTGTGGTAGCGTGACCGCTCAGCGTTGAGATCTTGAATGATCGGGGACGCTGGGTTCCGATTGACGACCGGAGCCACCTGCGCCGGTCCTGCGGGGTGCACCGGCGAGATCGGCAGATGCACGACGACGCGGGCGACGTTGCGCGCTCGCGAGGAGGTCACCAGGATGACCGCGACCAGCCACGACCGACGCGGCTCGCTCGACTCGACGCCCGGCGTGCCCGGCGCAGAAGAGCGGCGGCTGACCGAGCTCGCCCGCTACGTCTCGGCTGCAGAGCAGTCCGACCCGGGCTTGGCCGACGTCGTCGCCTTGGCGGCGCAGCTGACCGGGGCGACGGCGGCGGCGATCAGTCTGGTCGACGCGGTCTACGTCCGGGTCGTCGCCGAGACCGGGCTCGAGATAACGGCGTTGCCTCGCGACGGTTCGTTCTGCACCTGCGCGATCGAGGCCAACTCGAGCTGGTTCGAGGTCGCCGACGCCGTTCTCGATCCCCGCTTCCACGACCATCCGCTCGTCACCAAGAACGGCGGACGGCACTATGCGGCGGCGACCCTCGTCGGGCCGCGCGGGTATGCCGTCGGGACGCTGTGGGTGCTCGCCACCGAGCCGGGCACGTTCGACGCGGAGCAGCGGCTGCTGCTCGAGGCGCTCGCCAAGCAGGTCGTCGACGTGCTCGAGCTGCACGCCACGAGCCGACTGACCGGGCTCCCCGACCGCAGCTCGTTCGTCCGCCGGCTGCAGCAGCGGCTGCGCAGCGCCGGGGCGGTCGACATCGTCGTCGGCTACGTCGACCTCAACGGCTTCCACCTGTTCAACGACGTGTACGGCAGGCGGGCGGGTGACCGCCTGCTCGAGCAGGCGGCGCGCCGTCTGGTCGGCTGGGCCGGTGAGGGACAGCTCGTCGCCCATCTCCGGGCCGACGAGTTCGCCTTCGCCATCGGCAGCGCCAGCTCGCAGCGCGACCGCTCGTTCGACACGCTCTCCGCCGCCCTCGATGCGCCCTACGACCTCGGCGACCTCGGCGTCCACCGGCTGACCGCCCGGGTCGGTGTGCTGCGCACGATCGCCGGCGCCTCGATGTCGGCGGCGGCGACGCTCGACGCGGTCGAGGCCGCCGCCCGCCAGGTCGACCTGCGGACCGAGACGATGATCCACGACATGACGAGCGAGCGGCGGGCGGAGACGGCGCTGCTCGGCGAGCTGCGCGCGGCGATCGCCGGCTATCCCGACGCCGGACGGATCGCCGCCTACTACCAGCCGCAGGTCGACGTCGAGGCCGGGAGGCTGATCGGCTTCGATGCCCTCGTCCGCTGGAATCATCCGACGCGGGGGATGCTCCGCGCCGATGAGTTCGTTCCCCTGGCCGAGGCCAACGGGCTGATCAGCAGGCTCGACCTGCTGGTCGTCGACAGGGTCTGCGCCGATCTACGGGCATGGCTCGACCAGCGCCTGCCGGTCGTGATCACCTCGCTCAACCTCTCCCACGCATCCCTGCTCGATCCGGCTTCGATCGGCGTGATCGATGCCGTCCTCGCCGCCCACGGCGTGCCCGCCGGGCTGCTCGAGGTCGAGATCTCCGAGCAGCACCTGCTGCAGTACCTACCGGTGCTGCGCAGCCGGATCCACGAACTCCACCGCTGCGGGGTACGGGTGGCGATCGGCGACTTCGGCACCGGCTACTCCAGCCTCGAGGCGTTGACCACGTTCAGCTTCGAACGGTTGAAGGTCGACCGGCGGTTCGTCCACGGGATCTCCCGCGAGCACCAGATCGCCTCCCGCTTCCTCCTGATCCAGGGATTCGCCGAACTGTTCGACGTCGAACTGCTCTGCGAAGGCTTGGAGGAGGAGGCCGACCTCGCCCATCTGACACACACCGGGGCGACCAAGGTGCAGGGGTTCTACTTCTCCCCGGCCCGTCCGCCGGCCTCCGCCGGCCAGCTGCTCGCCGCCCTCGACGCGCTCTGCGCCGGCGATCGGGCGTTGTCCCCCGAGGGGCTGCGCGACGTGCTCGCCGGGGTCCCGCTCACCGCCCGCTGAGGGGTCGCCGGCGGTTCGCCCGGTACCAGGCGATCAGGGCGTTCGTCGACGCGTCGTGGTCGCCGGCGGGCGCCTCCTCGGCGACGAGCTCGGGGGTGATCCGGTTGGCCAGCGCCTTGCCCAGCTCGACCCCCCACTGGTCGAAGGAGTTGATCCCCCAGATCGCGCCCTGGGTGAAGACCTTGTGCTCGTAGAGGGCGATCAGCTGGCCGAGCACGGACGGGGTCAGCCGGGGGGCGAGGATCGTCGTCGACGGGCGGTTGCCGGCGAACACCCGGTGCGCCTGCTGGTGCTCGGCGATCCCCTCGGCGCGAACCTCGTCGGGCGTCTTGCCGAAGGCGAGCGCCTCGCCCTGGGCGAACAGATTGGCGATCAGCAGGTCGTGGTGGTCGGGCAGCGAGTGGTTGGGCACGGCGAAGCCGATCAGGTCGGCCGGGACCAGCCGGGTCCCCTGGTGGAGCAGCTGGTAGAAGGCGTGCTGACCGTTGGTCCCCGGCTCGCCCCAGACGATCGGCCCGGTGGTCGTCGTCACCGGCGAACCGTCGAGGGTGACCGACTTGCCGTTCGACTCCATGTCGAGCTGCTGGAGGTAGGCCGGGAAGCGGGCCAGCTCCTGGGCGTAGGGCAGCACGGCATGGGTCGCCGCGTCCCAGAAGTTCGAGTACCAGATCCCGAGCAGCCCGAGCAGGGCCGGGACGTTGTCGAGGATCGGCGTCGAACGGAAGTGTTCGTCGACGAGGTGGAAGCCGGCGAGGAACTCGCCGAAGCGGTCCGCACCGATGGCGATCATCAGCGACAGCCCGATCGCCGAATCGACCGAGTACCGACCTCCGACCCAGTCCCAGAAACCGACCATGTTCGCCGTGTCGATCCCGAACGCGGCGACCTGCTCGGCGTTGGTCGAAACGGCGACGAAGTGCTTGGCGACGGCGGCGTCGTCGCCGAACGCATCGACGATCCAGGCCTTCGCGCTGCGGGCGTTGGTCAGCGTCTCGATCGTCGTGAACGTCTTCGACGAGACGATGAACAGCGTCGTCGCCGGATCGGCCTCGGCGAGCACCAGGGCGAGATCGGCGCCGTCGACGTTGGACACGAAGCGGCAGCTGAGCTCGGGGATCGAGTACGCCTGCAGCGCCCGGTAGGCCATCGCCGGGCCGAGGTCGGACCCACCGATGCCGATGTTGACCACCGTCCGGATCGCCTCGCCGGTGTAGCCGCGCCAGGTCTGCGAGCGGACCCGCTCGGCGAGCGCGGCCATCTCGCGCAGCGTCCGGTGGACCCCGGGGACGACGTCGACACCGTCGAGCAGGATCTCGCTGCCCTCCGGGGCGCGCAGTGCGACGTGGAGCACGGCGCGGTCCTCGGTGGTGTTGATCCGTTCGCCGGCGAACATCGCCTCGCGCCGATCGGCGAAGGCACTGGCGTCGGCGAGCTCGCTCAGCAAGCTCAGCGTCCGATCGTCGATCAGGTGTTTGGAGACGTCGACGTGGAGGTCGCCGACCGCGCGGGTGTAGCGCTCGGCCCGGGCCGGATCGGCGGCGAACATCGCCCGCAGATCGGCGTCGGCGAACGACCGGCGATGGGCGGTGAGCTGCTGCCAGGCGGAAGTGTCGGTGATCGATGCCATCGCCGCCGAAGCTAACGGGCTCGGCCGACCGGCGCTGCGGGTCGCTCAGGAGAGTTCGCCGGCCGCCGCCCGGTCGAGGAACACGTGGCATGCCGAGCCGCGCACGTGGGCGATCGGGAGGGTGTCGTCGCCCTTGCGCCAGCGACTGACCATCGGCGCCTTCGCCTCGCCGACGACGAGCACGATCCGGGCGCGCGCCGCGTTGACCGGGCCGGGCGTCAGCGTCAGGCGCCGCCGGCCGTTGAACGGCCCGACCGCAGCGACGGGCAACGGCGAGTCGACCACCGGGTCCCCCGGCGGCCACGACGCGGTGTGCCCGTCGTCGCCGAGCCCGAGGTGGACGACATCGAACGGCTCGGGCAGGGCTGCCGAGTACGACCCGATCGCCAGCCGTTCGTCCCAATCGACCTCCATCAGATGGAGGTTCGTCGGCGGCACCGGGAACACGCCCAGCTGACTGGCGTTGCGCTCCGTGCTCCCTCGCGGGGCGATCCGTTCGTCGACCTGGTAGAGGTGGATCGATCCCCAGGGCAGCTGTTCCCCGGCGAGCGCGGCGAACATCGGCTCGGGGGTACTCCCACCGCTGACGGCGAGCGTGAACCGTCCGCGTCGGTGGACTGCCGGCCAGACCCGCCGGGTGACAAAAGCCGCCGCTGCAACCGCCGCCGCCTCGGCGTCGGATGACACGTGGAATTCCATCAGGGTTCCATCCTGCCAGCCGTGGCAGGGACCGGGTCAAGGGCTCGTGATCGCCTCGACCTCGAGCCGCTCGACGATCCCGATCGGATCGCAGAGCGGAGCCGTCAGGCGCCGAACCCGACGAGCGCCGGGCACTTCTCGGCCAGTTTGGGCACGTCGCCCTGCGCCAGCGGAACGTCCACATCGCTGATCAGCGGCCCGCAGCGAGATGCCGGCCCGGCGAGTGCAGCCAGGTCGAATCCATACAGCCTCGCCGCGTTGCCGCCGAGCAGGGCGGCGACATCGGCCTGGGGGACGCCGGCGAACGATGCCCGCATCGCCTCGAGCGAGTACGGGAAGCTCGCCTCCTGGTGCGGGTAGTCGCTGCCCCACATGATCCGGTCGACGCCGACCTGTCGCGCAACGGCACCTCGCGCGGCCGCATGAAGCTGGCACCGATGTGGCACTGGCGGGCCCAGTACTCGCTCGGCTTGAGCGAGCAGCCGGCCATCGACCGGCCTCCCCCACACGTGCTCCTGCGATCCCTCGGCGTGACGCATCCGGTCGAAGAAGTAGTCGAGCCGGGTCAGCTCTGCGGGCACCCACGCGGTGCCCTGCTCGGTGAACACGAACTGCAGATCGGGATGGCGTTCGAGCGCGCCGGCGAGCGATCAGGTGGGAGAGCGCGCGGTGCGACCACCAGGTGACCTCGAGCAGGAAGATGACGACATCCTCCGGGCTCGGTGCATCGGCGGGTCGGCGCTGCCGCCGTGGTGGTTGACCGGCATGCCCGAGCTCGTCGCAGACGGCCCACAACGGGTCGTAGTACTCGGCTCGTGCAGCTCGGCAGGCCGCTACCGGGCGGCGCGCCGGGCAGCAGGATCCCGCCGGTGAGCCCGGCCGCCGTGCGCCCAGCGGACCTCGGCGACCGCAGCGTCGATGTCGTGCAGCATGATCTGGGCGACCCCGGCGCGCCGCCCGGGCGTCTCGGCGCAGAAGTCGGCGAGCCAGCGGTTGTGCGCCTGCAGCCCGGCCCAGCGCCGCTCGAGGTCGCCGGCGTCGCCCGCCGGCGGCTGGCAGGTCAACGAGCGAGCCCGGGGAAGAACGGCGGGATCGTGTTCGGGAAGATGACCTCGGCGACGATGCCCGTCGGCCTCGATCTCGCGCCATCCGTCGGTCGGAGTCCCAGTTGCGGTCGGCCGTCGTCGCCGCGGAGGTCCTCGAAGATGACCTCGTACGTCGTCGGCCCAGGCGTCGAAGTCGTCGTGGTAGCGACGCTCCAGGTACGGCTTGTAGCCCTCCACCGGTGCTCCGGCATGGCAGTCCGACGAAATGACGATGTAGCGATCCTCAGCGATCACCGGTACCCCCTCGTTCGCAGCTGCCCATCGTACCGGCGGGCGGTTGGCGGAGGCGGGCCGAGCGCGCCACCGTCAGTCGTCGAGGGTGATCGAGGCGCCGGTGTAACCGTCGGCGACCGGTTGCCAGGCGCCTCCGACGTAGCGCTCGACGCCCATCTGGGTGCCGCACAACGACGGGTAGGTCGGGTTGAACCCACAGTCGAGCGGGCCGACGACACCCCACCCAGGACCGGTGAAGGCGCGCAACGCCTCCCCTGCGCTGTCGACGGTGAGCTGCTCCGGCCCGATCGCGTTGGCCACCTTGACGACGTCGAGGAGGGCGGCGAAGGAGGCGGCGGCGTAGCCGGTGAGGTCGACGGGGGCGAGCCCGTTGGTCGTCTGGTAGGCGGAGGCGATCTGGAGGTAGGCGGCGTGTTCCGGGTTGCCCGGGATCTGGAAGCGGAACCCGTTGCTGCCGACGTACCAACCCTCGGGCAGCTCACCCGTGCCGCCGGTGGCGCGCACGTGCGAGGTCATCGACGATCCGAGGCAGGCGTCGGTGGCGAGCACGGCGGCGGTGCTCGCCAGGTCGATCATCGCCCGCGCCAGGCCGACACAGCCGCGCAATCCGAGGATCGGGAGGAACGCCTGGGCATCGGCGGCCCCGGCGTCGCGCAGCACCCCGGCGAACGCGGAGGGAGCGGCGTTCTCCACCAGCGGCACACCGACCACCGTGATCCCGGCGGCGTCGAACACCGGCTTGGCCAGCAGTTGGAAGGCGATCTCGCCGGCAAGTCCGAACGGATAGAGCACGGCGACCTTGGCCGGTGTCCCGCCGGGGAGCCCGCCGGTGGCGAAGCGAGCCAGTCCGCCGATGATCCCCGGAGTGCCGGGGGTGTAGGCGACCGCTTCGGCGGCGAGGAAGTCGGCGGTGGTCAACGGCGCCGAGAGGACCACCGGCTTGACCCCGCGCAGCCCGTCGAGCAGTTCGGTGTTGCCGAGGGCGACGGCACCGACGATGACGATCACCACCTCCGGGTCGGCGGCGAACTGGGCGGCGCAACGGGCGCCGTCAGCGGCTCGTTGGATCGGGCACGGCCGGATCTCGATCACCCGTCCACCGATCCCGCCGAGGTTCCGGTTGAGGTGGTCGACACCGGCGGCAAGCCCGAGCGTGGCCTCCGGGAACGAGGGCGACCCGCCCTCCTGGTTGACCCAACCGATCGCGATCGGAGGGCCCGTCGCCGGCTGGGCGGTGGCGCCGACGAAGCTCGCCACCGGGTCCGACGGTGGGGCGGTGGTCGGCGGGGCGGTCGGCTCCACCGGCGGTGGCGCAGCCGTGGTCGTCGCCGCTTCGCCGCCGGGGACGGCGGCGGCGCTGGTCGTCGGCGCGACGGTGGTCGTCGCCGAAGGATCGCTCGAGATGGTCGGCACGGGGACGGTGGTCGAGGTCGAGCCGGTCGGCGACTGCCCGGCCGCGCTCGTCGGAGCGACGCTGGTCGCCGTCGGCTCCGGTCCGGCGATCGGCAGCGGAGGGTCGTCCGAACAGGCGGCGAACGACAGCCCGGCGACGATCAGCATCGCCGAGCGCGTTCCGGCCGCGTCCGGAAGTTCTGCGACCTCGCTCGTCCACCTGGTGCTGCACTCCTCCTGACGGCCCGCCTGCCGCCTCGGAGGAGATGTTCTACTTCATCACGGCGAGCGATGGAGGTCGCTCGCTCAGTGGCGGTTGGTGATGTAGTCGGCCAGCTCCCGGTTCTCCGACTCCAACTCGCCGAGGCGGACCTTGACCAGGTCGCCGATCGAGACGATCCCCTGCATCCGGGCCTCGGCGTCGACCACCGGCAGATGGCGGATCCTGGCCTCGGTCATCTGGCGCATCAACACCTCGACCGAGTCGTCTGCGGCGCAGGTGATCACGTTCGAGGTCATCCCCGATGTCACGTCCATCTCCAGCGCTGCGTCGCCGTCGGCGGCGATCCGGCGAACGATGTCTCGCTCGGAGATGATCCCGGCGATCGACGAACCGTCGGCGCTGACGACCAGCGCACCGATCCCGTACTCGCGCAGCCGCTCGACCGCCTGGCGGATCGTCGCCCCCGGCTCGATCGTGGCGACATCCGAGCCCTTCCGACCAAGGATTGCTTGGACCTGCACGTCAAACCCCCTTCGTGGTGTGAGTCCCCGGAACTGGACGATAGTTCGCTGGTGAACGACAGCGTGGCCAACCACCCGAGCACTACCGTCGCCCGGATGCGCTGGACCGTCCACGGAGAACGACTGATCTACGACAGCCCGTGGATGCGCTTGGCGCTGACCGACATCGAGATCCCCGGCGGGGCACGCTTCGAACACCACGTGCTGCGGATGCCGGCGCAGGCAGCAGGCGTCGTCGTCGAGGACCCCGAGCGCGGCGTGTTGCTGCTCTGGCGTCATCGGTTCACCACCGACACCTGGGGCTGGGAGGTGCCGGCCGGTCGGATCGACGATGGCGAGACCCCCGAGCAGGCCGGCGCCCGTGAGGCGTTCGAGGAGACCGGCTGGCAGCCGGGACCGCTGACGCTGCTGACCAGCTACTTCCCGCACAACGGGACGAGCGATGCGACCTTCCACCTGTTCCGCGCCGAGGGGGCGAGCTACGTCGGCGATCCGCTCGACCCGTCGGAGTCCGAACGCGTCGAGTGGCGGACCTGGGATCAGGTCCGCCACTCGATCAGATCGGGTGAGGTCGGCGACGGGCTGTCGCTGACCGCCCTGCTGTGGGTCCTCGCCCTCGGCGGGACCCGCAGCTAGCTCAGCTGCTCTCGAAGTCGGTGATCAGCGTCCCGACGTCGGTGAAGCGTCGCCGTCGGCGTCGTACTGGACGCACCTGGAGCGACTCGACGAGGAACGGGTCTTCCTCGCCCGACATCTTGTAGACCACGCCGTCGCGGACCAGCGACGGGCGTACTCGAAGTTGCGGGCGGCGTTGATGATCGACGCCTGGGTCAGGCCCTCGTCGCGATGCGCGGCCTGGTTGAGGATCGCCACGGTCACCTCGGCCGACGGTCCAGCCGGCGGCCGCCGTGGTGACGATGTCGGCCTTGCCCTAGGCCGTCATGAAGTCGACGTACTCGGCGCGATCGGGTTGCCGGCGACGACCTCGGGGTTGCCGATGTCGAGGATCCCGTCGGAGTTGCCGAGGTGTACAGGCCGTCGGCCGCCGCACCGGCGGCACCGAGGATCAGGCTGCTGGCGCACGTGTTGGTGAGGAACACGGCCGGGTCCCAGCCGGCGTTTGCCGCCTTGGCTTGGCGAGCTCGGTGAGGAACGAGATGCACTGGGCGCCGAGCGGGACGGCCATGATCACGTCGGGTGCCTCGCTGGCGAGGTTGGTCATCTGCGCGGTCGGGCGGGTCCGAGTCGGTGGCCTCGATCGTCTGCTCGTCGACGATCTCGAGGCCGTAGTCGTCGGCGATCTCCTTGAACGCGTCGACGTAGACCTGACCGAACTCGTTGTTCACGTAGAACAGCGCGACGTTCGCGCCGTCGGGGAACAGCTCGGCCCGACTGCGTCGGCGTAGACCTTCGACTCGACGTCGTACGGCACCAGGCTGCCCGGTGGTCCACGGGTAGTCGGCGACCTCGCCCCACGCCGGCGAACCGGTGAGGGCGTTCAGCTGCGGGATGCACTCGTCGTTGAGCGTGTCGCGCACGGCGGCGTTGTTCGGCGAGCCGATGATGCCCGGAGAAGATGTGGACACCGGCGTCGATCAGCTTCGCGACGGCGCCGGGCGTCAGCGTCCGCGTTGTACTGGTCGTCCTCGATGGTGCAGCCTCGATGCGTGACGCCCGTCGAGCAGGCCGCTGCTCGTTGGCGTAGTCGATGTAGGCCTCGAAGCCGTCCTTCACCGGGGCGAAGGCGGCGGCAGCGGCGCCACCGGACAGCGGCATCGCCGAGCCGATCTTGCACGGTGCCCTCGATCGGCGCGTTGGCCGCATCGGGATCGACGCAGTCGTCGGTGTTCGACGGCCCAGCCGTCGCCGCGGGCGGCTCGGTCGTCGCGGTGGTGTCGGTGCTCGTCCGGCGCGTCGGTGTCGCGTGGTCCGCTCGGCAGTGGTCGGTCTCGCCGGCGCGTCGGTCCGTCGGTGCGTCGGCCGCGACCGGCGCGTCGTCGTCGGCCGTCTCGTCGTCGTCGCTGCCGCACGCGGCGAGCAGCAAGCGCGCCGACGTGCAGCCACGGCGATCGTCCTACGTACGTCGCATCATTCGAATCTCCCCCTCGGTCAGTGTTGGATCATCGGTGGCGATGGTCACGGACGCGCGGCTCGGCTGCTCGCCGACCGGTCGCCCACGCCGACTGGGCGCGGGACGACGCGGACGATCCTTGGACTGTACTGCTTCCACACTCCGACGAGCCCTCGCGGAGCGACGAACATCAGCACGATCAGCACCACCGCGAAGATGCCGGCGCCGGGCGGCGATCTTCGCCCAGCCGAACAGCGCAAGCACGCCCGGGATCTCGTCGTCGTCGGCCCAGCGTCGCCGGTGCTTGTCGAGTTGATGAAGATGTACACGCACGCCGCCGACCATCGGTCCCCACAGCGAACCGGCTCCGCCGATGACCATCACGATCAGGAAGGTGATGCGCGCCGAGCAGGGTGAGGTTGGACGCCTTCCGGGCTGACGCCGCCGGTCGTCCGATGGCGGTGACACGACCCCGGCAGCGCGCACAGCGCGGCGGAGATGCCGAACACGAACGCCTTGGTCGCCACCAGGTTGACGCCCATCACCGCGGCGGCGGTCTCGTTGTCGCGGATCGCGACCAGCGCGCGACCGACGCGGCTCTTGACGATCCCGCGACAGACCAGATACACGATCGACGACGATCGCGGCACGCGATCCAGTAGAAGAACGGCGGCCTCGTTGTCGCTCGCGCAGGTCGCCGAACGGGTCCCAGCCGAAGATCTCGAAGTGCGCATCTGGCCCTCGCGCGCCGATGTCGAAGCCGGTCTCGAGCTCGCGTCCTCGTTCGGCAGGCCGGGCCGCCGCCGGTCAGCCACGCGAGCTTGCGCCACGTGACCAGCGTGCGGGAACACCAGCGCCGAGCGCCAGCGTGACCAGCGCGAGGTAGACGCCCTTGATCCGCGACGCCGGGAGAGCGACACGAGCACGCCGATGACGAACGCGATCGACGAACGCGAGCGGGAAGGTGCACCCACGGGCTCCACCCGTCATCGCGACACGAGGATCGCCGGTGGTGTACGCGCCGATGCCGAAGAACGCCGAGTGACCGATCGAGATCTGGCCGGTGAACCCGAGCAGCAGGTTCAGCGCCATCGCGGCGGCCATCAGCGTGAAGCGCCTCGATGACGTCGGTCGATGCAGGCGCCGTTGCCGCCCTTGGTCGGGACCCAGATGACGACGCAGCCGCGATCAACGCCGACGGCGAGCCGGCATGCGCCCAGTGTGCAGCGCCGTTCTCCCGGATGGTGAACACCGGCTTCATACCCGTTCCACCTTCGACCGTGCCGAACAGGCCGGAGGGTCGGAACAGCAGGACGACGAGGATGATCACGAACGCGACGCCGAGCTTCAGCTCCTGGCCGATCCACTCCGGCGCGTAGCCGGCGGCCATGTTCTCGACGACGCCGATCGACGAGGCCGCCGACGACCGCGCCGCCCGGGCTGTCGAAGCCGCCGAGCGTCGCCGCCGCCGAGCCGTAGATGAAGACGCGTGAACATCAGCACCGAGGTTGACGTTGTTGTTGATGCCGGCGAACGACCACGCCGCCGAGCGCACCGATCGCCGCGGCGAGGCCCCAGCTGACCATCAGCACCGTGTTCGGTGCGGATGCCGACCAGCTTCGCGCTCTCGGTGTTGCTCGCCACGGCGCGCATCGCCAGGCCGAACCGGGTCTTCTTGAACACGAGGAACAGCAGCGCCGGTGATGACGAGCACGAGCGACCAGCACGCCGAGCGTACTTGGTCGCCACGCCGCGCCGAAGATGCTGACGAAGTCGTCGTGGCCGCTCGGGAACAGGGTCGGGAAGCTCTGCTGCTTGCTGCCGACGCCGGTGTTCGGCAGCAGCTGGTCGCCCCAGATCGCCCCGTCGAGCCAGTTGAGGAGCGTGGAACAGGCCGATCGTCACGACGAACACCGCGAACGGCGACTTCTTGCCGATCGGTCGGATCAGGGTCACCTCGGCGACGGCCCCGAGGACGAAGCCGACCGCCAGCCCGATGACGAGCGGCGATGCCAGATCGGGATGCCCCACTCGCCGAACTGGTACACGATGAAGGTCGCAGAACAGCGCCATCTCGCCCTGCGCGAAGTTGAGGTGGCCGGTGCCGCGGTAGATGACGACCAGGCCGAGCGCGAGCAGCGCGTAGATCGCTGCCGGCTGAGAGCCGTCGAAGAGGTATTGGAGGAAGCGTTCCATCAGAACCCCAGGTACGCCTTGCGGATCGAGTCGTCGGCGCGCAGATCTCGTCCGCCGAGCCGCTGGCGACGATGCGCCCGGTCTCGAGCAGGTACACGCGGTTGGCGATCTGCATCGCCAGGTTCGCGTTCTGCTCGACGAGCAGCACCGACAAGCCGCTCGTCGCGGTTGAGCTCGCTCGATGATCGTCGAACAGCTCCTGGGTGATGAGCGGGGCGAGGCCGAGGCTCGGCTCGTCGCACAGCAGCAGCTTCGGTCGGCTCATCAGCGCCCGGGCGATGGCGAGCATCTGCTGCTCGCCGCCGCGACAGGCTGCCGGCCGCTGCGTCGCGCCGTTCGGCCAGGCGGGGGAAGATCTCGAACCAGCGGTCGATGTCGTCGTCGATGCTCGGCGTCCGCGCCGGATGTAGGCGCCGGCGCGCAGGTTGTCCTCGACCGACAGCTCGGGGAACGTGCCGCGGCCCTGCGGCACCTGGGCGACGCCCGGCGCGGACGATCGCGTCGGGCGCGGCCTTGGTGGATCGGCTGCCCGTCGAACTCGATCGTGCCCCTGCCGCGGGATCATGCCGCGAGATGGCGCGCATCGTCGTGGTCTTGCCGGCGCCGTTGGCGCCGAGCATCGACGACGATCTCGCCCTCGCTCGACGTCGAGGTCGAGGCCGTGCGAGCACCTTGACCGGGCCGTAGCCGGCCGTGCAGCCCGGTCGACCGTCGAGCAGGGCTCATGCGTCAGCGTCCCCAGGTAGGCCGCGATGACCTGCGGGTCGCTGCGTGCACCTCGGCCGGCGTGCCCTCGGCGATCTTGCGGCCGAACTCCATCGCCACCACCTTGTCGCAGATGCCCATCACCATCGACATGTGGTGCTCGACGAGCAGCACGGTCAGGTCGAACTCGTCGCGGATGCCGCACGATCGTGTCGCCGAGCTCGTCGACCTCGCCGTGGGTCAGGCCCGCTGGCCGGCTCGTCCATCAGCAGGAACGTCGGCTTGGCGGCCAGCGCACGGGCGATCTCGAGCCGCTTCAGCGTGCCGAACGGCAGCCCGGCCGCGGGGCGGAACGCGAGCGCGGCCGAGGCCGAGCTGCGTCGAGCAGGTCGCCGGCGCGTCGCGCGTGTCGCGGTTCTCCCGGCCGGCGCCGATCCGCAGGATCGCCCGACCGAAGCCGACCTTGCCCTGCGACTGTGCGCGCCGACCATCACGTTCTCGAGCAACGTCATCGTCGGGAACAGCGCCAGGTTCTGGAACGTGCGGGCGATGCCGAGCCGGGCGATGCCGTGCGCCGGCACGTCGAGCAGGTCCTCGCCGTCGAACCTCACCGTGCCCGACGTCGGTTGGTAGATGCGGCTGACGACGTTGAACATCGTCGTCTTGCCGGCACCGTTCGGACCGATCAGGCCGCAGATCTGGCCCTCGCTCGATCGTGAACGACAGACCGTCGAGCGCGACGATGCCGCCGAACCGGACGGTGACGTCGTCCACCTCGAGTTCGGCCACGTGTCCCCCTTGCCCCTTGGATCGACCCCGGTGTTCGGCGCCGCAGCCTAAGCGAGCTGCCGACCGTCGCTGGACGACCCGCCCGCCGCAGGCGTCGGCGGTAGCTTGCAGGTCGTGGCTGCACACTCGGACACCGAACCGATGACCGACGGCGTCGGCGACCGCCGGGCGGTCGAGGAGACCGACGACGGCCTGCTCTTGCCCTGGTACTACAGCTGGTGGCGGGTCGCGCTGGTGGCGATCTCGGCGACGCTGCTCGTCGTCGCTGCAGTCGCGATCTCGCTCGACGACACCGCCGGCGCCGATTCGGTCGACGTCGGCTTCCTCCAGGACATGCGCAGCCATCACGACCAAGCGGTGCAGATGTCGCTGGCGATGCTGCTGAAGGACGACACTGATCCCACCCTGCGGACCGTCGCCGCCGGCATCCTGCTCTCCCAGCAGCAGGAGACCGGCCTGATGATCGAGATCCTGCGCGGCCAAGGCGCGGCGGAGGAGAACTCGACCGGCACCTCGATGGGATGGATGAACCAACCGGTGCCGACCGAGCGGATGCCCGGGATGGCCAGCGAGGCGGAGCTCGATCAGCTCGAAGCGGCCACCGGCGAAGCTGCCGAGCACTTGTTCATCGACCTGATGATCGCCCACCACGAAGGCGGGATCGCGATGGCCGACTACGCCGTCGAGCACGCCGGGACCGATCGCGTCCGGTCCTCCGCGGTGGCGACGGCGAGCGTCCAACGCGACGAGATCGAAGAGCTCCGAGCGATCGGAGCTCGCCTAGGATCGCCTGGGTGAGCCGGCGACTGGTCCTTGCCCTGGCGGTGGGTGCAATCGTGCTCGGTGCGTGCGCCGACAGCGACCCGTACCTCCGAACGAGGGGAGCAGATCTGCTGCAGGTCGAGGAGACGACGACGACCGAGTCGCCGTTCGACACCTCCGTCGTGACGGTGCCCGACACCGCCTCACCCGACCCCGGCTCGACCCTCCCCGACGCCGGTGGTCCGGCATTCACCCTGCCCGCCGGCAAGCCGCCGAAGGAGTACGACGCGTACATCGAGGCGGTGATCAACGACCTCCTCAACTTCTGGCGGCTCGAATACCCGGTGTTGTACGGCAGCGCCTATGTCGAGCTCGCCGGCGGGGTCAACCCGATGTCTCCGGGCGACTCGGTCACCCCGGGCTGCGGTGAGTCGACGACCTCCTACGAAGCCGTGCAGGGCAACGCGTTCTACTGCACCGGACCCGACTTCATCGCCTACGACGACGCCGACCTGCTCCCCCAGCTCGTCAGCGACCTCGGCGAGGTCGCCGTCGGAGTGGTCATGGCCCACGAATGGGGGCACACGATCCAGGGCCGGATCCCGTACGAGGACGCGACGATCTACCTCGAACAGCAGGCCGACTGCTTCGCCGGCGCCTGGCTGGCGCACATCGCCCGCGGGGAATCGGCCGAGCTCGGTTTCGACGACTCCCAGCTCGCCTCGGCACTGCAAGCGATGATCTACGTCCGCGACCAGCCGGGCTCGATCTCGGAGGACCCGCTCGCCCACGGCTCGGCGTTCGACCGGGTCGGCGCGTTCGAGGACGGGTTCAAGAACGGCACCTCGCAGTGCGCCACCTACCAGAACGCCCCGCCGCCGGTGATCCAGTTCGGCTACGACCCGACCGATCCGAACATCGAGGCCCAGGAGAACGCGCCGCTGGAGGACCCGAGCGGTGACCGCGGCGACATCTTCAGCCTGGCCACCGACTCGCTCAACGCCTACTGGCCGGCGGCCGTCTCCGGGATGCCGGTACTCGCCGATCCGGTGCGTTACACCGGCGACCCGGCCTCGATCTGCGCCCCCGCGCCGCCGAGCATCTTCTCCGTCGCTTTCTACTGCCCGTCGACGGGCGAGGTGGCGATCGAGTCGGACAAGATCGTCCAGCTGTACAACACCCCCGAGATCGCCGACTTCGGCGTGGTCTACGTCATCGCCACCGCCTGGGCGGAGGCGGTGTTGGCCACCATCGGCTCGACGATCGAGGGTGAGCAGCGGGCCCTGGCCGCCGACTGCCTCGTCGGCAGCTTCGCCCGCAGCGTGCTCCCGGAGGAGTTCAACCCGCAGCGGATCGAGCTGCTGGTGACCCTCTCCCC
This sequence comes from uncultured Actinomycetes bacterium, assembly GCA_963754705.1. Classification (GTDB taxonomy): domain Bacteria; phylum Actinomycetota; class Acidimicrobiia; order Acidimicrobiales; family Ilumatobacteraceae; genus JAWKHV01. The sequence continues at coordinate 161,312 of CAVWGZ010000008.1, forward strand.
CGGCGACCTCGACGAGGCGGTCTCGACCGCGATCTTCGCCGCCGACGCCAACGCAGAGGTCGACGGCCGCGGCACGCCGTTCGAGAAGACCGACGCCTTCCGGCTCGGTGTGCTCAACGACCTCGGCGCCTGCCAGGAGACCTTCGGGCTCTGACCCGATGCCCCTGCTCGCCGCCCTCGACCTCGGGACGAACAGCTTCCACCTGGTCGTCGCCCGGGTCTCTGAGACCGGGGCGATCGACGTCGTCACCCGCCACAAGGAGGTCGTCCGCCTCGGTCACGGCGGCGGGGACATGAAGCGGCTCGAACCCGACGCGATCGAGCGCGGGCTGGCTGCCCTGCAGCGAATGCGGCGGCTGGCCGAGAGCGCCGGTGCCCCGCTGCGGGCGGTGGCGACCAGCGCGGTGCGTGAGGCCGACAACGCGGCAGAGTTCATCGAGCGCGCCCGGGCCGAGGCCGGCGTCGAGATCGACGTCATCTCCGGTGTCGAGGAGGCCCGCCTGATCCACCTCGGCGCGATCCGCGCCGTCCCCGTCTACGACCGCCGGTTGCTGCTCTGCGACATCGGCGGTGGGAGCACCGAGGTGCTCGTCGGACAGCAGGGCGAGATGCTCGCCGCGCGCAGCGTCAAGCTCGGCGCCGTCCGCCTCACCGACCGCTACTTCCCCGGCGGCAAGCTGAGCGCGATCGCCCTGCGCGAGTGCCGCAACCACATCCGCTCGACACTGGCGGTGTTCGACAAGGAAGTCGAGCGGCTCGGGTTCGAGGTCGCCGTCGGCAGCTCGGGGACGATCGAGGCGATCGCCCGCCTGGTCCACGCCCACGACGCGCCCGGCGAACGGCTGCGCACGTACAACTGCTTCGAGTTCGACGCCGGGCAGTTGGGGGCGGTGGTCCATCGGCTGGAGAAGGCCCGGACGCCGGCCGAGCGCATCTCCGTGCCGGGGATGGAGCCGGAACGGGCCGACATCGTCGTCGCCGGGGCGTTGATCCTCGAGGGGGTGTTCGAGACGTTCGGGGTCGAGCGGATGACGGTCAGCGAGAACGCCTTGCGCGAGGGCGTACTGCTCGACACGATGATGCGCGAGCAGACCGCCGGCGTCGACGGCGACCGCCGGCTGCTGCTCGGCGACGTCGCCCGGCGCAGCGTCGAGCACCTCGCCGAGGCGTGCGACGACGATCCACAACACTCGGCCCATGTCGCCGGGCTCGCGCTGCAACTGTTCGACCTCACCGCCGACGATCACCAGCTCGCCGCCGGCTGGCGCGAGTACCTCCACGCTGCGGCGCTGCTCGCCAATGTCGGGCTGATCATCGCCCACTCCAAGCACCATTTGCACTCGTACTACGTGATCCGCAACTCCGAGCAGCTGACCGGGTTGACCGACCATCAGATCGAGCTGATCGCCCTGATCGCCCGGTACCACCGCAAGAGCGCACCGAAGCCGACCCACCTCGAGTTCGCCCGGCTCTCGGCCGACGATCAGCTGGTCGTGCGCACCCTCGCCGGGCTGGTGCGGGTGGCGATCGGCCTCGACCGCAGCCACGACGGTCGGGTGAGCTCGATCAGCGCCGGCAGCAGCAACGGCTCACTCGAGTTCGTCGCCCATGCCGACAGCGGTACCGACCTGTCGCTCGAGCTCTACGCGGCCAACGACCGGCGCGGCCTGCTCGAATCGGTGCTCGGCCGGCCGATCTCGATCGTCGCCGGCTGAGACGCAGCCGGAGGCGGGGCGGCGTCAGCCGCCGGCAGCGGCAGTGGTCACGACGACGGCCCCGGTGGTCGTCGGTGCAACGGTGGTCGTCGTCGACGGCGCAGCGGTCGTGGTCGGGGCGCTGCTCGTCGACGAGGACTTGACGGTGGTCGTCGTCGTCGCAGTCGAGGTCGTCGTCGCTGCGACCGTCGTCGTCGTCGAGGTAGTGGTCGTCGTCGGGGTGATGTCCTGATCGAACGGCGGTGGCTGGCGACCGTAGGTCTCGGGCGACTTGACCCCGTCGAAGACGTAGACCGCGTCCCCCTTGTGGACCAGGTCGGGGAAGTACTCGGCGATGTGCATCGGGATCCGCACGCACCCGTGGGAAGCCGGGTGGTTGGGCACGTTCGAAGCCCCGTGCACGGCGACGCCGTAGTTGAAGTAGACCGGCTTGTACATCCGCCCGAGCGAGCCGGTCCGCCAGCCGTCGCCCTCGACGTACTTCCGGTTGAAGGTGTAGATCCCCCCGGGCGTGATCGAGGTCCCGGTGAGCACCTTCGTGATCGGCTCGGTGCCCTCGTTCTCCGGGGTGCCGGGGTCGATCGAGATCTCCTCCGTCCAGGTCTCGCCGCTGCCGGTCGAGACATGCGAGATCAGCGTCGGCCGGTTCTCCTCGAACAGCACTGCGACCTGCTCGGTGAGGTACACCTCGAGGTGGGTGGTGGTTCCGTTGGGACGCCGCGGCAGGACCTCGACGTTGCCGTGCATGCTCGCCCAGACCTCGGGGGTGACGGTGCCGTCGACCTGTTCACGGGGGATCTGGAGGACCAGTTTCTTGTACGCCCAGACCGCCGCCCGGGTGGCCTCGCCGAAGTAGCCGTCGACCGGGCCCGGGTCGAAGTGCATGTCCTGCAGCCGCTGCTGCAGCGCTTCGACCTGAGCGCCTTGACTGAACGGAACGATGTCGGCGGTGAGCTGATCGAAGGCGAGGGTGGTGGTGGTGAACCCGGGAACCGTGGTCGTCGTCACCGGACCGATCGGCAGGGTCGAGTCCCCGACGACGGCCGCGACGGACGGATCCGCCGGCGGTGATCCGGACGCTCCCCCGTCGCTACCAGCGGCGAGAGTGACGGCGATCACACCGGCGAAGACCGCACCGGCTACGATCGCCGGTGTCCATGTGCCCAGGTTGCGGCGGTCCAAGCCGTCAGTCCTCCCGATCGGTCACGCGTCGGGTCAAAGCTACCTGCGCACCGGTTGGATCGACCGCAACTCTCGGCGCAACGACCGCATCTCGGAGACGATCTTGAAGATCACGGTCGGCGAGGCGAGGGTCGAGGTACCGCGCACCCGCGGGTAGTAGTCCGTCCCGAACTGCATGATCCGGTACCCGAGCCGGTCGGCGCGGATCAACAGTTCGGCGTCGATGAAGCTGCCCTCGCTCTGCAGCGTGATGTGCTCGAAGATCGCCCGCCGGCAGAGCTTGAACGAGAAGTTGATGTCGCGGATCCGCAGGCCGAACAGGACGAACAGCAAGGCGTTGTAAGCGTGGGTGTACACCGAGCGGACCAGACCCTCGGTCGTCCGGTCGTGGCGGTAGACGCTGACGATGTCGGCGTCGTACAGCCGCTGGATCCGCACCGCCTTGATCAGCTCGGTCATGTCGAACGGGAGGTCGGCGTCGGAGTAGAGGATCAGGTCGCCGGTGGCGGCGGCGAAGCCGCTCTTCATCGCCCCGCCGAGCTTGCGGTTGACCGGGTGGTGGACGACCCGCACGTGTGGGTCGGCGGCGGCGATCTCATCGGCGAGCTTGCCGGTCGCGTCGGTCGACGCGTCGTTGACGACGATCAGCTCGTAGGAGCGGATCCTGCCGCCGGCGAGGAGCAGCTCGCAGGTCTCCTGCGCGGTCGCCAACGCCGGACGGATGTTCTCCTCCTCGTTGAACATCGGGAGGAAGATCGACAGGCTGGGGACCTGGTCCGGGTGCTCCTGGTCGATCGGCATAGAACCTGCGAGGCTATCTGCAGATCCGTTTCCTCGCTGGTCAGGTAGGTTGCCGAGGCGAATGATCCCGATCCCTCCGCCACCGGACTACGAGCCGACGAGCGCTCCCCCGCCGCCACCGCCTCCGGGCCCGGCGCTCGGCGCCGTCCACCCCCGTCCGGGTGAGTTGACGATCGGCTGGCGATGGGTGCTGACCCTCGGCTGGATCTCGATCGTCGTCGGGCTGTTCGCCGTCAGCGATGCCGCCCGGGTGTTGCACAAACCCCCGTTCTGGGTCGGCGAGGGTGTGCTGATCGTGCTCCCGTTCATCCTCCCGGCGGCGACTGCGGTGCTCGCCTTCAACAACCACCGCTTCGCCGTCTGGGCGGGCTGCGCCTCGGTCTTCGCCCTCGGCCTGCTCGGCGTGATCGACCGCCGCGACACGCCCGGGATCGCCGCCGCACTCGGCGTGCTCGCCCTGATCGGGGCGATGATCACCGGCTCGTCGTTCGCCGGGCGGATGCCCGCTCCGCACCCGTCGAGCTCGGCTTCTCGGTCGCGGGACGGTTTCTGACAGTGTCTCGGAGATGGGGATCTTCTGCGTCACAGGTGCGGCGTCCGGGATAGGCCAGGCGACGGCGCGCCGGCTCGAGGCCGATGGCCACCGGGTGATCGGCGTCGACCTCCACGACGCTGAGGTGATCGCCGATTTCGGCACCGCCGACGGCCGCCGCCACGCCGTGGAGGCCGTCCTCGCCGCCTGCGACGGCGTGCTCGACGGACTGGTGCCCTGCGCCGGGGTGAGCATGGCCCCACCGGAGGTCGTCGTCGCCGTCAACTACTTCGGCGTGATCGCGTTGGTCGAGGGTCTCCGCCCGGCGCTCGCCGAGGGCACCGATTCGGCGGTGGTGCTGATCTCGAGCAATTCGACCTCGACCACCCCCGGGCTGAAGGTCGCCGACGTCGAGGTCTTCGCCGAGGGTGAGGACGCCGCCAAGGCGCACTTCGCAGGCGAGTTCTACCTCGCCTACCCGGCCGGCAAGCTGGCGCTGGCCTGGTGGGTCCGGCGCAACTCGGTCGCCGCCGAGTGGATCGATGCCGGGATCCGGATCAACGCCGTCGCTCCCGGGGTGATCGCGACCAACATGACCAAGCCGCTGTTCGACGATCCGGAGATGGCCAAGGCGCTGGCGTCGATCCCGATCGCCTCGAAGCGCAACGGGACCGCCGACGAGATCGCCGAGGCGATCGCCTTCCTCGCCTCGCCGAAGGCCGGCTACATCGTCGGCCAGACCCTGTTCGTCGACGGCGGCACGGACGTGATCCTCCAGCCGACCGGCTACCCCCGACCGCTCGGAGCCTGAGATGACCGGACTCCGCCCGTCGCACCTCGGGCTGTGCGTGAGCGACATCGATGCGTCGATCCGGTTCTACTGCGACGGCCTCGGGTTCAGTCTCGGTGACGGCTACGACCTCGACACGACGATGCTCCCCGGGCTGGCCGCATCGCTCGAGGTCGCCGCTCCGACCGCGCTGCGCTCGCAGATGATCTCGCTCGAGGGAATGACGATCGAGCTGCTCCACTACCGCGAGCCGGCCGTCTCCGGCACCCCGTCGAGCTCACGCGGCTCGCTCGGGCTGACCCACCTCTCGTTCTGGGTCGACGACCTCGAGGCCTCGATCGCTGCGCTGGAGTCGGTCGGTGGGACGGTGCTGCCCGCCACCCGCCAGCAACTCGGGATCGAACTCGTCTTCCTCACCGATCCCGATGGCACCCGGGTCGAGCTGATGCAGGCGGCACCCGCCGCCTGAGGCGGCGGGTGCCCGAGGAAGCGTGCGCCGCTGAGTCAGCCGAGCGCGCCCGAGTCGCGGATCTCGGCGATCCGCGCCGCGTCGTAGCCGAGTACGCCGGCAGCACGTCGTCGGTGTGCTGACCGGGGGTCGGCGCCTTGGTGGGGATCGGCAGCTCCTCGCCCTCGACGTTGAGCGGGAACGGCAGCTGCTCGGCGCCGAGCTGCTCGGCCGGGATCCAGGTGAACGCGGTCCTGGAACTGCGGGTCGTCGACGATCGTCTGCGGCGTGTTGACCGGGGCGATCGTCGTGTTGTGCTCGTCGGCGAACGTCGATCCACTCGCTGCAGGTGCGCTCGGCTGAAGATCGTCGCGCAGCTCGGCCTGCAGCTCGACGTTGCCCTTGGCGTGATCGGCGTACTTCGAGCCGGGCCACTTCTCGAACAGGTCCATCCGGTCGATGCCCTGCGCAGAAGTTCTTCCAGAACGCCTGCTCGGAGGCCATGAACAGCACGTGGCCGTCGGCGGCCTCGTACACCTGGTAGCGGACGCCCTCCCACATGCCCGCCGAGACCCGGGGCGCGACGCTCGTAGTCGTCGGACGCGTTGCCGGTGACCTCGTCGACTCGGGCCGGTCGTAGGCCCGCCAGGTCTCGATGCGGTACCAGTCGAAGTAGGCGGCGGCGTCGCGACTGGGCGATCTCCATCGACAGCCCTCGCCGGTCGTCACGCGCTCGGACGAGCGCGGCGAGGATCGCCGATCGCGCCGAACACGGGGCCGGCGTTGATGCCGATGTTGGTCTGGTCGGGGATGCGGGTGAAGCCCGTCGTCGTCGACGATCGGGTTGATCTGGCCCGCCCAGGTGTCGTAGGCGATGCCGTGGCTCGGCAGGTCGCGGTACGGCCCGGTCGCGCCGTAGCCGGAGATCGTGCAGAAGACGATCTTCGGGTTGAGCTCCTGCAGCTCGTCGAAGCCGAAGCCCGAGCTTGGCGAGGAAGCCCGGGCGCATCGCCTCGACGACCACGTCGGCGCCGCGCACGAGGTCCTCGAAGACGGCGATCGCCCTCGGGGTCTTGAGGTCGAGGGTGATCGACTTCTTGCCCCGGTTGACGTGGAGGTGGAGCAGCGACGTCGCCCTCGACGATCGGCCAGGTCATCTGGCGGACGTAGTCGCCGCCGGGCGGCTCGACCTTGATCACGTCGGCGCCGAGGTCGACGAGGTGGGAGGTGATCGCGGCCGGGCCGAGCAGCGAGCTCTCGATCACCCGCACGCCTTCGAGGAAGCCGCCTCCGCTGGTTGCGCTGCTCATCCGGGCCACACCACCGTCTGCATCTCGGTGTAGGCGTGGAGGCCGAAGTCGCCGCCGTCGCGACCGATGCCGACTCATCTTGAACCCGCCGAACGGGGTCTCGTGGTTGCGCTGGGCGGTGTTGATGCCGACGTTGCCGGAGCGCAGCTGCTTGCCGGCGCGAAGGCGCGGTCGCTGTCGCCGGAGAAGACGTAGTCGTACAGGCCGAACTCGGTGCTGTTGGCGATGCGCGATCGCCTCGTCGTCGTCGTCGAACGGGACGACCACGACGACCGGGCCGAAGATCTCCTCCTGCACCGGCGTCATGCTCCGACTTGCAGTCCGGCGAGCAGCGTCGGGCCGACGTAGTAGCCGCGCTCCAGGTGGCCCGGACGGCGACCGTCGACGACGAGGTCGGCGCCCTCGTCCGCGCCCGCTGCGATGTAGCCCTCGATCCGGCTCGCGCTGCGACGGCGCGAGATCACCGGGCCGACGATCGTGTCGCATCGAGGTCGGGTCACCGACCTTCAGCGCCCCGGCGTAGCCGGCGAGCTTGCCGACCAGCTCGTCGTAGTCGACTGCGGTGCACGATCGCCCGGGTCGGCGCGGTGCAGATCTGGCCGGTGTGGAACGACCCACACGCTGCCGATCGCCGCCGACGGCGCGTGGCGACGTCGGCGTCGTCGATCACCACGGCCGCGCCCTTGCCGCCGAGCTCGAGCAGCAGGCGCTTCATCGTCGGCGCACCGGCGGCGTAGATCCGCTCGCCGACGGCGGTCGAGCCGGTGAACGCTGACCATGTCGACGTCTGCGGTCGACGGTCAGCGCACGCGGCCGGCTCGGCAGCGGACGACGTGATCAGGTTGACGACGCCGGGCGGGAAGCCGACCTCGTGCGAGGATCTCGGCGAGCACGAGGATCGCGAGCGGATCCTGCGGGGCCGGCTTCATCACCACCGTGCAGCCGACGGCGAGCGCAGGGGCGATCTTGCCGGCCATGTTCGTCGAGCGGGAAGTTGTACGGCGAGATGCAGGCGACGACACCGACCGGCTGGCGGTTGACGACCGCCCCGATCAGGCCGCCGGGGGCGAGCGGGGTCGACTGCATCGGCTGACGGCGGGAGCGGGATGCGGAGGTCCTTCGACCGCGTCCCGGGCGTAGCGCTCGAATCGCTCGATCGCCACCGGCACCTGCATCCTCGATCCGACCATCGCCGTCGCCCCGGTCTCGGCGATGATCAGCGGGACGAGGTCGGCCTGCCGCTCGGTCAGCCGCTCGGCGACCGGCTGCAGCAGCCGGGCCCGCTCGGCGACGGGCGTCGCGCGACCACTTCGGGAACGCCTCGCGAGCGGCGCGGGCGGCGGCCAACGCCTGGGCGACCGATCGCCTCCGGGCGCGTGCGCCGACGACCGCTTCGGTCGCCGGGTTGACGATCGGCGTACGTCCCGTTGTCGCCCTCGACCCACTCACCGCCGATCAGCAGCTTCCAGGTCTTGTCGCGCCACTCCATCGTTTTGCCACTCCCTGCTCGTCGGCCAGGCAGGCCGCTGGTTCGGCTCGGTGCTCTCCCCGGCGACCAGGGTACAATCTGACGAACCGTCAGATTCCAGTGCAGCGCGAGGGGACAACAAGTGCTCGACGAGCTCATCAAGGGTGGAACCGTCATCGACGGCACCGGGACGCCCGCGGCGCATCGCCGACGTCGGCGATCCGCGACGGCCGGATCGTCGCGATCGCCGCGCGAGCTCGATCGACGAGGACGCGCCGAGATCGTCATCGACGCCACCGGGCTGATCGTCGCGCCCGGCGTCGTCGACCCGCACACCCACTACGACGCCCAGCTGCTGTGGGACCCGACCGCCAGCGCCGTCGAGCATCCACGGCGTGACCACCGTGATCGGCGGCAACTGCGGGTTCACCCTCGCTCCGCTGCGTGCCGGGCGACGCCGACTACCTCCGCAAGATGATGGCCAGGGTCGAGGGCATGCCGCTGGCCGCCCTCGAGCACGGCACCGACTGGAACTGGGAGACCGTTCGCCGAGTACCTCGACCGGCTCGACGGGAAGATCGCCGTCAACGCCGGCTTCCTCGTCGGCCACTGCGCGATCCGCCGCTACGTGATGGGCGCCGACGGCGGTCGGCAGCGAGGCCACCGCCCGAGCAGATCGCGGCGATGCGCGCCGAGCTCGGCGCAGGCGCATCGAGGCCGGCGCGCTCGGGTTCTCGTTCACGCACGTCCGCAGTCGCACACCGACGGCGACGGCGAGCCGGTCGCCAGCCGCTGGGCGACGCGCCGACGAGCTGCTCGCGCTCTGCGAGGAGACCGGCCAGCACGCGGGCACGACGCTCGAGGGCATCGTTCGCCGGCTGCCTCGACCAGTTCGCCGACGACGAGATCGAGCTGCTCGGCGAAGATGAGCGCGGCCGCCAACCGGCCGCTCAACTGGAACGTGCTCACCGTCGACTCGCGCGAGCCCGACCGGGCACCGCGCCAGCTCTAGGCCGGGCGACCGCGCGGCCGAGATCGGCGGACGGGTGGTCGCCCTGACGATGCCGGTGCAGGTGCCGATGAACATGAGCTTCCTCAACTTCTGCGGGATCTGGCTGATCCCCGGATGGCAGGACGGTCCTCGGCGTCCCGGTGCCCGAGCGGATCGCCCGTCTGTCGGACCCGGACACCCGGCTGAAGCTGCTCGAGCTCGGCCAGGCACCCGAGGCCGGCGTGTTCCGTCGCCTCGCCGACTGGGGCGACTACGTCATCGGCGACACCTACTCGCCGAGCCAACGAGGGCCTGAAGGGCCGGGCGGTCAAGCGAGATCGCCGCCGAGCGGGGGACGTCGTCGTTCGGCACGCTGCTCGACATCGTCATCGCCGACGAGCTCCGCACCGTGCTCTGGCCGACTCCGCAGGACGGCGACATCGAGTCGTGGAAGCTGCGCGCCGAGCTGTGGGAACGACCCCGATGCGATGATCGGCGGCTCCGACGCCGGCGCCCACCTCGACCGGATGTGCGGCGCGCCGTACCCGACCCGGTTCCTCGGCGACTGCATCCGCGGCCGCAAGCTGATCTCGCTCGAGCGGGCCGTCCAGATGCATCACCTTCCAGCCGGCGTCGCTGTTCGGGCTGACCGACCGCGGCATGCTGCGCGAGGGGGCGTTCGCCGACGTCGTCGTCTTCGACCCGGAGACGGTCGGTTCGCAGGATGCGACCCTGGTCGCCGACCTCCCCGGCGACTCCTCCCGGCTCACCGCCGGGTCGGAGGGCGTCAAGCGGGTGCTCGTCAACGGCACGGCGATCGTCGTCGACGGCGGTCGCCACCGGCGCCACGCCGGGCACCCTGCTCCGCTCCGGACGCGACACCGAGACCGTGCTCGCTCGATGAGCGAGATGTCGACCGAGGTCGTCGAGCAGGACCTGATCGAATCGCTCGAGGACGGGGTGTTGCCGCCTCACGCTCAACCGCCCGACGTCCGCGAACGCGATCACCCCCGACCAGCGCAATCGGATCATCGAGGCGATGGGCGAGGCGTCCGCCGACCTCAACGTGCGGGTGGTGCTGCTCAGCGCGACCGGCAAACACTTCTGCACCGGCGCCGATCTGCGGGTGTCGAAGATCCCCGACGTGGTCGGCCCGCCGGGAGCGCCGGAGCGAGCGGTCGGCGATGTCGGGCGCAACATCCAGCGCGGCGCCCAACGACTCGTCGCCTCGATCCTCGACTGCGAGAAGCCGGTGATCGCTGCGGTCAACGGCACCGCAGCCGGGATCGGGGCGCACATCGCGTTCGCCTGTGACCTGATCCTCGCCGCCGACACCGCCCGGTTCATCGAAGTCTTCGCCCGCCGGGGGATCACCCCCGACGGGGGCGGCGCCTACCTCCTGCCGCGGATCATCGGGCTGCCGAAGGCGAAGGAGCTGATCTTCTTCGGCGACGATCTCGCTGCCGCCGACGCCGAGCGGATCGGACTGATCAACGCCGCCGTCCCCGCCGACCAACTCGCCGAGACCGCCGCCGCCTGGGCCGGGCGGCTGGCGAAGGGCCCGACCAAGGCCCTCTCGCTGGCCAAGTTCCTGCTCAACCGCTCACTCGACTCCGACCGCTCGACGGCGTTCGCCGAGGAAGCGTGGGCGCAGGAGCTGGCCTCGCGGACCGAGGACTTCCAAGAGGGCGTCGCCGCCTTCGTCGAACGCCGCGAGGTCAGCTTCCGCGGCTGGTAGGCCGGTTCGCGCTCCCTCACCTCGTCTGCCAGTGCAGATCCGTCACCGATGGCGCAGATCAACTGGCAGAGCGAGGCGTTCCAGGGATCTGCGAACCGAGTCGACGACATAACCCTCGTCGCCCGTCACCTGACCGAAGGTGAACTCGAGCAGCTCCACACCGATCGACAGCAACTCGTTGCGCCGACGTGCGTCCCGCGCCCGGTCGAGATCCCCACTGTGTCCCTTGTTGCCGCCGACCTCGACCACCAACGGCACGGGTCGAAAGTCGAAGTCGACCCGTGCGTACAGGCGGCCGGGAACCGTCCAGGCGATCTGGCACGCAGGCCGGGGTAGTCCGTTGAGTCGCATCAGGCGGAGGAACGTCCGCTCGAGCATCGAATGGCCACCGATGTCGAGCACCGCCTCGTCGAGACGACGGACGCCGGTCCGACCTGGACCTCGAAGGTCGCCGAGGCGACGAACGAGGTAACCGGGCGAGCACGAACCGAGACGACAGGCGCTGTCGATCGCCCGACCGAGTTGCTCGGCTCCGAGCCGCGCCGCAAGGTCGATGATCGTGCGGCTCGCACTCGTCGTGCGGTACGCGGTGATCAGCCCGGCATGTCGGAGTGCAGCCGCCTTGCGCACGGTGGGCGCGATCGTCCGACGGATGGTGACGACGTCGACCGGGTCGAGGCGGCGTGTCTCGTGCACGTCCAGTCCGACGCGCCGGCCGTTGGCCGGTCGCAGGGCCGTGAACTCGATCGGCGGATCATCGAAACCCTCGAGTCTGTGGAGCTTGGCGGCGCTGGCGTGGCTCACCACCCACCGATCGTTCGCCCGGAGGTAGCCGGCGAGCAATCGGGTCTCCCAACTGGCGGCGGTACCGGGAAGCTGGACGATCCCGGGCCACGGTGTCGGCCAGCGCGCTCGCCGGCGGTGTCGAATCTGGTCGTCGGTGAAGCCCAAGGCGCGGGCCTGGCGGAGCGAGGCGACACCAGCCTGGGCCGCCGAGAGCCGATGAAAGAGGTCGTCGAGATCGTCAGCTGTCACGTCTCTCAGGGGTGCCTGAGACCTCAGACGCGGCAAAACTTCCCGCGGACCGCCGCTGTGCCAGTGAGATTCCGCCATCCGCGACGGCTTTCCGCTGGCAGACCACAGCTGGACCGATGGCTGCGGCGGTCAGCCGCCGCCCATCACCCGCTTCATCGTCCCCAGCGGATCGGCCTTGAACGCGGCGACCGAGGCCTGGTGTCCGGCGAGGGCCTGGAACTCGGTGCCGGTGCGGATCGCCGAGCGGACGCCGAGCACCTCGGCCTGGCGGTGGACGAGGCGCTTGTTGATCGCTGCCAGGTCGGGAGCGACGAGGGCGATCCGAGAGGCGATCGCCAGCACGTCGTCGGCCAGCGAGGCGGCCGGGAAGGCCCGATTCGCCCACCCGACGAGCACCGCCTCGGCGCCGGTGATGTCGTCGCCGGTGAGCATCAGCTCCATCGCTCGGCGCATCCCCAGCAGGGCGGTGTGATACGGCCAGTCCGGCGGGGAGGCGACCTTGACCACCGGATAGCCGATCCGGGCGTCGTCGGCGACATAGACCAGGTCGCAGGCTTGGGCGAGTTCGGTCGCGCCGGCGATCGCGTACCCGTGGACCTGAGCGATCACCGGCTTGGCCAGATCCCACATCCCGAACCAGCCTTCGGTCACGTGGCGGGCCCAGACACCGTCACCGGGCGAGGTGTGATACGGCGGGTCCTCGAGCAGGCCGCCCCCGCCGAGGTCGTAGCCGGAGGAGAAGCAGACCCCGGCGCCGGCGATGATCGTCACGTGCACGTCCGGGTCGCGGTCGTGGGCCTGGAGGGTGGCGAACAGCTCGGCGCGCAGCGGGGTCGAGATCGCGTTGCGCTTCTCCGGGCGATTGAGCAGCACCCGCCGGACGTGCTCGGCCGGTTCCTCGATCAACAACAGGCTCATCCCAGCACGCTCGCAGACCGTCGCCGGGACCGGCGACCCGGAGCTGCGCAGGCTCAGTCGGCCGAAGCGGTCTCGCGGCTGCCGGCCAGATCGGCGAGCAGTTCGATCCCGTCGAGCGAACCGCGCACGATCAGCCCGGTGAGGCCACGGTTGGTCCACGTGTCCCACCGCTGACGGATACGAGCGACCGGGCCGACCAGCGATGTCTCGTCGTGGTACTCGTCGGGCACGGCGGCGACGGCTTCGTCCTTGCGCCCGGCGAGCCACAACTCGTGGATCCGGGCGGCCGCTTCGGGAAAGCCGCGACGGGCCATCGCTTCACGGTGGTAGTTGTGCGTCTCCGAGCCCATGCCGCCGACGTACATCGCGGTCAGCGGCTTCATCGCCTGGAGCGCGGCGCCGACGTCGTCGGTGATCTCGACCGTCACCCCGCCGAACACCTCGAACGTCGTCGGTGTTCCGCCGCGCCGGCTGAACCCGCGGGCGAGCGCCGGGCCGTAGACGTCGGGACCGTTGGCACCCCAGCCCATCGGCAGGAAGCCGTCGGCGACCTCGGCCGTCAACGCGGTGTTCGCCGGGCCACCTGCGGCGATCCAGATCGGGATCGGAGCGGTGAGGTGGAGGATCGAACGCAGCGGCTTGCCCTGCCCGAGCGCGCCCGGGCCGAGGTACGGGAGGGAGAGCTCGGTCCCGTCGTGGGTCAGCGGCTCGCGGGCGAACACCTTGCGGATGATCGCCACCGAGTCGCGCAGGCGGGCGTTCGGCGACCCCCACGGCTGGCCGTACCAGCCTTCGACGATCTGCGGGCCGGAGACACCGAGGCCGAGGATCATCCGCCCGCCACCGGCGAGCGCGTCGATCGTCATCGCGTGCATCGCGGTCGCCGCCGGGGTGCGCGCTGCGACCTGGGTGACGGCGGTGCCGAGCTTGATCCGCGAGGTCAGCGCGGCGAGGTAGGCGAGCGGCGACAACGCGTCGGAGCCATAGGCCTCCGCCGTCCAGACCGAGTGGTAGCCGAGCGCCTCCGCCCGGAGCACGAGGTCGACGGGGACGGTCAGCGACGCCCCCCGGTAGAGGTCGAGACCGAGTCCGAGCTTCACCCGGTCAGGTTTCCACGACCCGGCCCCGCGGGGCGAAGCCTGCGGGCTACTTCTTGCGCCAGCGTCCCGTCTCGGGATCGAGGTTGAGCATCTTGATCGCGTTGCCGCGAGCGATCTTCCACACCGTCTCGTCGTCGAGATCGGCGACCTGCTCGGCGAAGATCTTCTGGGTGTCCGGCCAGGTCGAGTCGGTGTGCGGGTAGTCGGTCTCGAAGGTCACCCGATCGGCGCCGATCCGGTCGAGCGACTCCAGACCGTGGCGATCACGGAAGAAGCAGCCGTACATCTGGCGGTGCCAGTAGTTCGACGGCGGCTCGGTGACGATGTCCTTGACCCCGCCCCACGCCCGATGCTGCAGCCAGACGTCGTCGACCCGCTCGAGCATGTACGGGATCCAACCGATCTGACCCTCCGAGTAGGCCAGCTTCAGCGCCGGATGGGTGTTGAGGATTCCGGAGAACATGTAGTCGGCGAACGACGACAGCGCGTTGTTGAAGCTCAGCGAGGCGGACACCGCCGGCGGGGCGTCGGTGGACGTCGCCGGCATCTGCGACGACGAACCGATGTGCATGCAGATCGTCGTTTCGGTCTCGGCGCAGGCGGCGAAGAACGGCGCCCAGTAGCCGGAGTGGATCGACGGCAGCCCGAGCTTGGCCGGGATCTCGGAGAAGGCGACGGCGGTGACGCCGCGCGCTGCGTTGTGCCGGATCTCGGCCGCAGCGAGCTCGGCGTCCCACAGCGGGACGAGACACAGCGGGATCAGCCGACCGTCGGAATCACCGCACCACTCCTCGACCATCCAGTCGTTGTAGGCCCGCATGCAGGCCCAGGCGAGATCCTTGTCCTTGCGCTCGGCGAACGTCTGGCCGCAGAAGCGGGGCATCGTCGGGAAGCACAGCGAGCCTTCGACCCCGTCGATGTCCATGTCCTCGAGGCGGGCCTTCGGCTCGTAGCACCCGGGGCGCATCTCGTCGTAGGTGATCGGCGAGAGGGTCATCTCGTCGCGGGGGAATCCGACCGAGGCCACGTGCCGCTTGTGCGGCTGGACGAGGTCCTCGTAGAACCAAGTGTCCGATTTCGGCTGGGTGTCGTCCCAGACGATGTCGTATTTGGTCCCCGAGACATAGGTCATCGAGCCGATCCCGCGCCGCTCGACGCGCGGCGCGTTCGGATCGTCACGGAACTTCTTCGGCAGCCATCGCTCGAACAGGTGCGGCGGCTCGACCACATGGTCGTCGACACTGATGATCTTCGGCAGCTCGCGGCTCATGACGGTTACTGTACCACCGCCAGCCTAATACCCTTCAGGCAACGTGACGGGAGCCACGGGGAAGCCGGACGCGAGTTCAGCGAGCGATGCGGCTGGAAGGTTGGGCCCCCGGAGGTCGACCACCTGCCTCGGCCCGGCGTCGGGAGCGCCAGCGAGCAGCCGGACGCGAGCGCAGCGAGCCAGTCAGTCGTGTCCGGTGATCGTGTGCAGGACGACGGAGGCGATCGTCCCGACCATCGCGTCGCGGCTGAGTGAACGGCCGCGGATCTCGGCCTGGAACGCGCCGAGCTGTTCGAGCATCGCCATCACCCCGCAGGCGGCGGTGAACGAACTCGTGTCGCCGGGGATCCGCCCCGCCGCCTTGCCCTGATGGACCTTGGCGATCAGGTCGGCGATCAGCCCGGCGTAGCTCCGCTGACGCAGCGAGCGGAACCGCTGGTCGTTCTCCGCCGCCTTCAGGTCGCGGACTCGCAGCAGCGTCTGGTTGCGGTCGCGGTAGTCCATGAACGCCGAGACGAGCTGATGGGCGAGGACCGCGCCCTCGGCCTCGTTCCAGTCGGGGGCGAGGTAGATGCGCATCTCCTCGACCTCGTTGGTCGCCTCCTCGGCGAGGGCGAGGATCGCCTCTTCGACATCGGCGAAGTACTGGTAGAAGGTCGCCGGCGAGGAGCCGACCTCGCGGGTCACGTCGATCACCCGCAGATCGAGCGCGCCCCGCTCGCGCAGCAGCTTGAGCGTGGCGTCGAGCAACCGTCGCCGGGTACGCATCGCGCGGGCGCCGATCACTCGCCCGTCCGAGGCCGTGACGTGGGTGTTCACTGGATCGACGCTATTCATCGGCGACATTTCGGTCGGCCATCGGTCAGCGCGTCCGGTGGACGAAACGTCGGTAGCCGGCCGCACTCCAGTTGTCGTGGTCCTCGCCGTAGGCGTCTTTCCCGTCGAGCTGCCAGTCGAACAAGCCGTTGATCGTGAACAGGTTCGGGTTGAGGATGAACGACAACGAGTTGCGCGCCGTGCCGACGGCGCTGAACGACCGCCCGAGGGCGTCGGTGCCCTCGACCTCGACCCGGCTCGGATGGCCGGCCGGGGAGCGCTCGACGACCCGCCGGGTGGCGGCGGTGAGGGCGCTCGGTTCGCCGTCGCGCAGCAGGTAACCGTGGGCGTTGGTCGACTGGATCCCGCTCGGTCCTGCGGAGAAGTCGCCGGACAGGGTGAAGAACGATTCGGTCGCCGAGGCGGTGCCGTAGGTGTAGGCGGCGTACTCGGCCGGTCCCATCACCTTGTCGCCGAACTGTCGGCGGACACCCCACGAGCGATCGCGAAAGCCCCAACCGTCGACCGCGATCTGCTCGCCGTCGAGGGTGATCGTCCCGGTGTAGCGGCCGGGCTGGTCGAGGTGGCTGTGGAGGTAGTGCGGGGCGATCAGGCCGTCGAACCGCAGCTCGAGGTGGAGGTCGTCGCCGTCGGGGTCGTCGTAGCGGATCTCGTAGGAGCGGAGCTCGTCGACGGTGCGAATCCGCAGGCCGTTGTCGAGCACGACGTCGCTGAGCGGCGTCGTCGGGAACGGGAGCTGCCAGAACAGCTTCGAGTAGCGCGCCGAGGGGAACGCCTCGTCGACGGTGTCCCAGACGAACGCGCCGGCGGAGGCGACACCGAGGTTCTGGCGGGCGAAGAGATAGGTCTGTCCGGACAGGTTGCGTTCCGGCACCGCGAAGGCGAACCACATCGTCTCGCTCCACTCGGGATGGGGCTCGGTCGGCGAGTGGAACTCATCGTCGGGATGACTCACGCCGTCGGTTCTAACACCCCGTCAGATCCGAGCTGCGACCCAACGCAGCCGTGTGCGGATCGAACGACCGACCGGCTCACACAGGTGCTTCCAGCGGGCGGCGCGGCAGACGGCGCGGTGGCAGGACGGCGCGCAGGTCGTCGATCAGGTCGCTGCGCACGGCGGCGAGGGCGGGGTCGTCCCATCGGTTGGCGTGCTGCAGCGGGTCGTCGGCGAGGGAGTAGAGCTCGCCCTCGCTGCCGTCGTGGACCGTGCCCGCGTCATAGGTCGTCGCCAGCCAGCCGTCGCGGCAGATCGTGCGCAGCCCCATCCGCACCCCGAACAGCGCCGAATCCCACTCGGTGAGGACGCGCTGGTGGTCGCCGGGGGCCGCGTCGCTGGTCGGCAGCGCCGATCCCTCCATCCAACCCGGCGGCTCGATCCCGGCGATCGCGCAGCAGGTCGGGGCGAGGTCGACGAGGCCGACGGGCGTCGTCACCCGCCGGTCGGGGGTGACCGCAGCGTTCGGAGCGGGCCGCCAGATCAGTGGGATCCGGAGCAGGCCGTCGACGTGGTACGGCCCCTTGAACAACAGGCCGAAGTCACCCTGCAGCTCGCCGTGATCGGTGGTCACGAGCACATCGGTGTCGCCGTCCCAGCCGCGTCGGCGGACCGCTGCCAACACCCGCCCGATCGCGTCGTCGATCAGCTCGTTCTCGACGTGGATCAGGGCGTTGACCTCGCGCACCTGGTCGTCGGTCAAGCTCGCCGGGACCCAACGCGGCGGCGCTTCGAAGTTGGCGACGAGCGAGCCGTCGTACCACCGACGCCAGTGCCCGGGCTTGGCGTCGAGGATCTCCTCCCGCCTGGTCCGATCGGTCACCGCGGCATAGCCCTCGGGCAGATCGAGCTCGCGCCAGTCGACCCGGCCGACCTCACTCGCCGGCGGATCCCACGGATGGTGCGGGTCGGGGAAGCTCATCCAGCAGAACCAGTCGGCATCGGCGGGGAGCGAGTCGAGCCAGGCGATCGTCCGATCGGCGACCCAGTCGGTGTGGTACCACTCGCGCGGGATCGGATTGAGTCGGACCTGCGGCGCCCCCGTGTCTCCCCCGCCGTCTCCGTTGACCTCCAGCCGGGCGTCGATCACGGGGTAGAACCCGCCGACCGTCTCGGGGTGTTCGCGGCGGATCCACTGCGCGTAGTGCAGCTGCCCGGCAGGGCCGTGGGTGGCGAACTCGAGATGGTCGAACCCACGGTGCGGCCCGTGGGTCCCGGTACGCCCGAGGGTGTTCTCGGTGAACTTGCCGAACGGATCGAAGAACGGCTCGAAGTGCGCCTTGCCGATCAGTGCGGTGGCGTAGCCGCCGTCGTTGAGCACCGCGGCGACGCTCGGCGCATCCGGCGGTAGGGCGACGCCGTTCATCCACACCCCGTGGGTGGCGACGTGCTGGCCGGTGATGATCGTCGACCTGCTCGGCATGCAGACCACCGACTGCGGCTGGCAACGGTCGTAGGTCGTCCCCGCGGCAGCCAGCGCGTCGACGTTGGGCGTCCGGGCGACCGTCCCACCGTTGCACCCCCAGGCGTCGTAGCGCTGCTGGTCGGTGGTGATCAAGAGGATCTTGCGGGACATTCAGCTGGCTCCCTGCGGTCGCGTCCGGCTGCTCGCTGGCGCTCCCGACGCCGGGTCGGGCGGACCCGCAGCACTCCGGGGGCCCAACCTTCCAGGCTCACTGGCTCCCTGCGGTCGCGTCCGGCTGCTCGCTGGCGCTCCCGACGCCGGGTCGGGCGGACCCGCAGCACTCCGGGGGCCCAACCTTCCAGGCTCACTGGCTCCCTGCGGTCGCGTCCGGCTGCTCGCTGGCGCTCCCGACGCCGGGTCGGGCGGACCCGCAGCACTCCGGGGGCCCAACCTTCCAGGCTCACTGGCTCCCTGCGGTCGCGTCCGGCTGCTCGCTGGCGCTCCCGACTCGAGCAGGTGCTGGAGGTTGGCGACGGCGTCGCCGATCCCGGAGCCGAAGGTCAGCACCAGCGGGTTGGGGGCGAGGTCGGTCGAGTAGACCAGCACGCAGCGGTCCGGGCCATCAGCGATCACGTCGACGGTCGCCCGGTGGTCGGCGATCAGCGCGTTGGGGACGACGCGATATTGCAGCCGACGCTGCTCGTGGTCGACGAGCACGATCTCCTCGACGATCGGCAGTCCGCTGTCGAGCACGACGGTGCGCAGGTTGCCCTCCATCGAGCTGGCGGAGAATGCCGGGAACCACTCGTGGATCCTGCCGACATCGGCGATCACCGCCCACACGTCGTCGGCCGGGCGGGCGATGAACGCGTGGTTGCGGACCGTCCCCCACGGCGCGTCGAGGGCGAGCGTGGCCAGATCACGAGCGGCCGCGTCCATCGGCTGCGTGCCTCAGCCGGCGCCGTACACCGCGCCGGGGGGCGGAGCGGCGGCGATCAGCTCGTGGACGAGCGTGCTCAGCTCCTCGGGCTCGAACCTGGCCCCCTTGTCGAACGGGACGCCGTGCTGCCAGCCGTCGGCGACGCTGAGTTCGCCACCGGCGATCTCGAACGCCCGGCCACTGACGTCGCAGGCCTCGCTGCCGAGCCAGACCACCAGCGGGCTGACGTTCTCCGGGG
The DNA here is from genome assembly GCA_963754705.1 of uncultured Actinomycetes bacterium. Lineage (GTDB taxonomy): Bacteria > Actinomycetota > Acidimicrobiia > Acidimicrobiales > Ilumatobacteraceae > JAWKHV01. The sequence goes on from CAVWGZ010000008.1 coordinate 181,024, forward strand.
CCATCTCGTCGAACTCGCCCTCACCGACCTCAGCCATCATCTCGGCGAAGGCGCCCTCGGTCATCCGGCTGCGCGCCGATGGGGCAATCGTGTTCGCCAGGATCCCGTACCGCCCGAGCTCGGCCGCGCCGACGATCGTGAACGCCGCGATCCCGGCCTTCGCCGCCGAGTAGTTGCCCTGCGAGACGGAACCGAACAGGCCCGCGCCGGATGAGGTGGTGACGACCCGAGCGGCGCGCGACCGGCCGGCCTTGTGCTCGTCGCGCCAGTAGCCGATCGCGTGGCGGAAGGGGGCGAACATGCCGCGCAGATGGACGCGCATCACCGCGTCCCATTCGTCGATCGACATGTTGACGAGCATCCGGTCGCGGACGATCCCGGCGTTGCAGACGAGCGTGTCGAGCGCCCCGTAGGTCTCGATCGCCTGCGCGATCAGGCGCCCGGCGCCGTCCCAGTCGGAGATGTCGTCGCCGTTGACGACCGCCTCGCCACCGGCGTCGCGGATCGTCGGAGACGACCTCCGCCGCCGGGCTCTCGTCGGTCGCGTCGCCCTGCAGGCTGGCACCGACGTCGTTGACGACGACCTTCGCCCCTGCCTCGGCGAAGGCGAGCGCGTGCGCCCGTCCCAGACCGCGCCCGGCGCCGGTGATCGACGACCACCCGTCCCTCACAGATTCCCATCACGAACCTCCAAAGATCCCGGCGAGCAGCTCCGCCTGTGCATCGCCGTTGCCGAAGTGGGTGTCGAGCACGCACGCCCGCTTCCAGTAGCGCTGGGCGTCGACCTCCCAGGTGAAGCCCATCCCGCCGTGGACCTGGATGCCCGGTCTTGGCGGCGAACAGCGCCGCCTCGCCGGCGAGCATCTTGGCCACCGCGACTTCGCGGATCGGGTCCTCGGTGCTCTTGCCGTCGAGCGCGACGGCGGCGGCGTAGACCGCAGCCCGGGCGACCTCTGCCTTGGTCAGCATGTCGGCGGCGAGGTGCTTGACCGCCTGGAAGGTGCCGATCGGCTTGCCGAACTGCTCGCGCTCCTTGGCGTAGGCGACCGCCAACCCGAGCGCTCCGAGGGCGAGCCCGAGCTGCTGGGCGGCGGTGAGCAGGGCACCCTCGGCACGCCAGGTAGCGGCGAGGGCGGCGTCGCCGACCGCTTCGCCGGAGGGCAGCTCGCCGCGCACGTAGGACACCGGCACGAGCGGGTCGAGCGGGCGAACGGCCGGCTCCAGCTCGAGCGAGGTGGCGTCGATCCGCTCGATCCCGGCGGCGCCGAGGACGAGCAGCAGGTCGAGGTCGGCGGGATGCTCGATCGCCACCACCGGCGTCGCCGGCCAGGTGAGGCCGACCACCGCGCCCCGGCGCGACCAGATCGGCGAGATGGGTGGCGGCGAGGTGGGTGGCGACCAGCGGGCCGGGGACGAGCGCAGTGCCGAGCTCCTCGAAGGCGAGCACCGCCTCGCTCATCCCGAAGCCGTCGGCGCGCGAGCGAGAACACCCCCAGCTCGGCGAGCTCGCGACCACCGGCCGCGGTCGAGTGCCCCGCCGCTCTCCTCGTTCGCCCGCACCGCCTCGATCGGATAGCGGCCCTGGCAGGAAGGTGCGGATGCCCTCCTGCAGGGTGGTCTGGTCGTCGGTCAGTTCGAAGTCCACTCGGCTCACCGGTCCTTCGGCAGGCCGAGGACGCGCTCGGCGACGATGTTGCGCTGCACCTGTGAGGTGCCCGCCGCGATGCTCATCGACAAGCCGTGGATCCGACCGAAGACCTGCCGTCCGTTGGGCAGCTCGCCGACGTCGTCGATCGACAGCGATGCCCGGTCGAGCAGCTTCATCGCCAGGTCGCCTTGGCGGTGGCGCAGTTCGGTGTAGGCCAGCTTGAACACGTTGCCGCCGACACCGGGAGCACCGGTGCGGGCCGCCTGGGAGACGTTGCGCTTGGTCAGCGCCCACAGCGCGTCGAACTCGGCGGCGAGCTGGCCGATCTCGCGGCGCACGCCGCCGTCGTCCCACTTCGACGCCCCGGACGGGCCGACGATCGTCTTCGACGAGCGCGACCAAATCGTTGGCCAGCTCGATCGCCCCGAGCAGTTCGGAGATGAACGCCGTGCCGCGCTCGAAGCTGAGGGTCACCATCGTGACCCGCCAGCCGTCGTTCTCGGCGCCGACCCGGTTGGCGACGGGCACGCGCACCTCGTCGAAGAAGACCTCGCAGAACTCGGTCGAGCCCTCCATCGTCCGCAGCGGGCGGATGTCGATGCCCGTCGAGGTCCATCGGGCAGATCAGCCAGCTGATCCCGCGGTGCTTGGGGACGTCGGGGTCGGTGCGCACGAGCATCTCGCAGTAGTCGGCGGTGTGCCCGAAACTGGTCCAGATCTTCTGTCCGCTGATCACGTAGTCGTCGCCGTCGCGCATCGCCCGCGTCCGCAGGCTGGCGAGGTCGGAGCCGGCCGACGGCTCGGAGAACCCCTGGCACCAGACGTGCTCGCCGGAGAGGATCCCGGGGAGGTGGTACGCCTTCTGCTCGGGCGTGGCCTCGGCGATCAGGGTCGGTCCGGCGTGGAGCAGGCCGACGAAGTTGTGACCGACGTACGGCGCGCGGGCTCGCTCGGTCTCCTCGAGGAAGATCAGGTGCTCGGCCGGCGTGGCACCGCGTCCGCCGTACTCCTTCGGCCAGTTGATCCCGGCGTAGCCGGCGTCGTAGAGCCGCCGCTGCCAATCGGTGTCCCACGTGCGGCGGGCCGGCCAGTCGAACCGGTCGGGTTCGGGCGCAACGTCGGGGAGGACCTCGGCGAGCCAGGCTCGCAGCTCACCCCGGAACGCCTCTTCTTCGTCGGTGAAGCGGAGGTCCATACGGTCGGCGAGCGTAACTGAAGGCCCGTCAGAATCGAGAAGGCGGGCTATCCGGGGACCGGGCCGTCGGCCTCAGAGCACATCCTCGAGGGCCGCGAGGATCGCCCGAGCATGGCGCTGGGCGACGTCGCCGCCGCCTGTCGGTGGCCGTGGCCGGGCGGTGGGGACCTCGTCGTCGTACAGCGCGTAGAGCTCGACCAAGACCGCTTGGTGGCCGGGGAGGACGTCGGCCTGGCCCTGCCAGAGGAACCATCGCGAGCGGGTCGGACGGGCGCCGGCGCCGGCAAGGCCGAGCCCCGGAGCGGCGGACGCCCTCGTGCGCTGGCTGATCCTCGCCGCCAGCAACCCTGCGAGCGGCGACCCCGGACCGACCCGGCCGCTCGCCTGCACGCCGGGGGTGAACCAGCCGACCATCCCGTTCGGCGAGTGGACGTGGATCGTCAGCGTCGGTCGCAGCCGGACGGTGAACTCGAGCAGGGCGCGCGTCTCCGGTTCGCTGCGCGTCCCGCCGTCGGCATTGAGGTCGACCCCGGCCGAGTTGGCTCGGCTGTGGCCGGCGACGCCGTCGGGGTTGAGTGCGGGGATCACCCACGCTCCGTAGCTGCCGTCCGGCGGGTCGGCGCGGATCGCCCGCACCAACCGTTCGGGTGCGCACTCGTTGCCATGGATGTTGGCGACGATCAACACGACGTGCTCGGGCGCCGGTGGCCCCCAGTACTCGGCGACGATCGGCCGACCCTGGCGGCTGCGGCCGATCTCGACGTATTCGCTCGGGGAGGCAGCGCCGGCGACCGATCCGCCGTCTCCGCTGGCGCACTGCGCGGAGAGCTCCGGGTGGGGAACGGGCGGGGCGGCGAGGACGAGGGGCGGCGTCTGCCCGGGACCGACGCCGTCGCTGACCGGGTGACCGGTGAAGTAGCCGACCTCGTCGTAGATCACATGCCCGCCGGCGGAGGCTTCGACGAACAGACCGCCGGCGGACACCGGCGAGATCACGCCGTTCGCCCGCGTCGACCAGAATCCGTCGACGTTGAGGTTCGAGGTGCCCGATGACGGCGTGGCCGCCGGGCGGACTGCGAACCATCCGCTGCCGGCGGTGCGGGTCACGGTCAGCGTGCCGACCGTCGCCGCCGCGCCGCCGGCGGTCGGCACCACCACCGACGACCCCCCGGCGAGGAATCGGGGCGAGCTGCCCTGGCGGGTGTCGAGCAGGCGTCTCGGCCTGTCGTGGACGACGTACAAGCCGTCGCTGGTGACCGGGGCGGTGGCCCCGGTGAAGTAGCCGAACAGGTCGACGATCAGATGGTCGCCGGCCGAGCTGACCAGCTCGATCCCGGAGGCGCTGGCGGGAACGATCGCCAGCGCCGCCCTGGTCTGGCCCGGGCTGTCGGTGTTGAGCACCGAGGTCGACTCGCCACCGGCAGGCGATGCACCGACGTATCCCCAGCCGCTCGAGCTGTCGACGGTGATGTTGACGGCGACGGCGGTCGCCCGCACACCGACGGGCAACGCCAACCGGACCGGCTCACCGGCTGCCGGACGTACTCCCGTGCGGGTGTCGGCGAGACGGGTCGGGCGGACGGCGACGAAACGCCCGGCGGCGGTCGGTCCGGAACGGACGAAGTAGCCGGTCAGGTCGACGAGCAGGTCGGTGGTGGTCGAGGCGAGCAGATCGACCGCCCCGCCGCCGAGGCCGACGATGGTCGAGCCGGCGTAGACCTCGCCGGCGTCGACGTTGACCACCGACGTTCCCGGCCACTCGCCGCCCGACGGCCAGACCGAGACGAAACCGTTCGAGCGGGGACCGCTGGCGGTGATCGTCACCGCCGCTGCGGTCGCATCCGTGGGGACGCCGCAGCGCCCGGCGACCTCGAGCCGCTCGGTCCGCCCGGCCTCGATCCGGGCGCCGGTCGGCCGCGTATCGAGCAGCCTGCACGGCTCGACGGCGACGAACCGCGAGCTCGCCGGTGGGCCGGCACCGGCGTCGGCCGGGGACGGAAGGACGACGAGCGCGGCGGACAGTGCGCCGACGACCGTCAGCCGCCGCCCGATCGACCTCCGTCCGCGCTCACCCACGACGAGCGGGCATCGTAGAGGCGACGGCGACGGCCACCGGGGATCGGCGACGTCCGCCAGGGCATCTCAGGCGGTCAGCCCACCGTCGATCGAGACGATCGCCCCGGTCATGAACTTCGCCTCGTCGGAGGCGACGAAGGCGAAGCCGGCGGCGAGGTCGGACGGGTCGGCCATCCCCAGCGGCGACATCATCCGGTGCATCTGCTCGAACGTCCCGCCCTCGGGCAGGCTGGCGAAGCTGTTGATGATGTTGGTGTTCGTCCCCCCGGGCGCGATCGCGTTGATCCGCACCTTGGTCACGTACTCGTCGGCCATCGCCTTGGTCAGCATCACCACGCCGCCCTTGGAGGCGCAGTACGCCGCGCTCCACGGCTGGCCCATCTTCCCGGCGTTGGAGGCGGTGTTGACGATCACGCCCGTGCCGTGCTCGATCAGGTGCGGCAGGGCGTGCTTGGAGACGAGAAAGGTGCCGGTGAGGTTGACCCCGACGATCCGGTCGAACCATTCCTTGGTCTCTTCGTGGGTGTGGGAGAAGTGGCCGATCCCGGCGATGTTGCAGACCACGTCGAGGCCGCCGAACGCGCCGACGGTCGCCGCCACCCCGGCGATCACCGAGTCCTCGTTGGACACGTCACAGCTCTGGGAGATCGCCGTCCCGCCGGCGTCGGTGATCTCCTTCGCCGTCGCCGCTGCGCCCTCGGCGGAGACGTCGAGGCAGGCGACCCGGCCGCCTTCGGCGGCGAGGCGGATCGCGGTCGCCTTGCCGATCCCCGACGCCGTGCCGGTGATCAGGATCCGCTTGCCTTCGAAACGGTTGGACATGGTGGTGTTCCCCTACTGGTTGGAAGATCTTGGCGTTCGCCGGGTGGCGTTCAGCGGTGCCACGAGGCAGCCGCCTCGTCGGCCCGCTGGCGCAGGACGAGTTTGTCCGGCTTGCCGAGCGATGTCAGCGGGATCGACTCGACCCACAGCAGCACGTCGGGCGCCTTGTAGTCGGCGAGGCGCTGGCGGACGAACTCGCGCAGCTCGGCGAGCGACGGGCGCTCGTCGAGGTCATCGGCGGTCGGGACGGCGAACAGCACGCCGACCTCGCCGATTCCGCGAGTGTCGTCGAGCGCGGCAGCTCCGAGCACGGCGGCGGCGGCAATGCCGGGGTGCCCGCCGAGGCAGTTCTCGACCTCGCCGGGATAGACGTTGTAGCCGCCGCGGATGTACATCTCGTGGTGCCGGCCGACGAGTCGGAGGTTGCCGTGCGGCTCGATGTAGCCGAGGTCGCCGGTGACCAACCAGCCGTCGTCGGTGATCGTCTCCGCCGTGCGCTCGGGGTCACGCCAGTAGCGGCGCATCCGCGCCCGGGAGAGGAAGTTGACGGTGCCGACCTCACCGTCGGGGACCTCGTCGCCGGCGGCGTCGGTCAGCCGCAGCTTGATCCGTCCGTTCGGGCGGCCGACGGTCGTCGAGATCAGCTCCGGCGGATCGTCGAGCCGGGTCCCGGTGCCGTTGGCCGCCTCGGTCGACGAGTAGCGCACGGTGACCGGCACGCCGAGCTTCTCGCGCATCTCGACCACCAGCTCCGGCGGCACCCGGGCCGCCCCGCAGGCGGCGATGCGCAACGACGAGACGTCGGTCGTCGGGAACCGCGGATGATCGAACAGCAGCCGGTACTGGGTCGGCACCCCCTGGCAGACGGTCACCCGTTCCCGTTCGATCAGTTCGAGCGCCTCGCCCGCCGACCACGGTTGGGGGGCGATCACCGTCGTGATCAGCAGGGCGAGCTCCTCCCAGACGCGGGTCATCGTCCCCACGTGGGCGAACGGCAGCGGCGAGATCCGGACGTCGCGGGTCTGCCCGATCGGCCACGCGCCCTCGAGCACCGCCTGCTGGCAGCCGTGGTCGAACACCGCCCCCTTCGGCCGCCCGGTCGTCCCGCTGGTCCAGACGATCGCCACCTCGTCCGACGTGGCGTGCCCGGTCCACCGTCGCAGTGGATCACCCGGAGGGATCGAACCCAGCTCGGTGCGGTCGATCAGCTGCCAGTTGCCGGCGGGGAGCGGGGCGCTGGCGGCCACCGGATCGTGGATCACGACCTTCGGTTCGCTGGCGGTGACGATCCCGGCGACCTCGCCGACGCCGAGGCGGGGATTGATCCCGCTGGTGATCGCGCCGAGCCGGAGCACACCTTGATAGGCGATCGCGTAGTCGATCGACGAGCCCATCTGGATGCAGACGACGTCGCCCTTGGCGACCCCGCGACCGGCGAGTTCGGCGGCGACCCCGTCGGCCAGCGCAGCCCATTCGGCAAAGCTGATCCGGCGATCGCCGTCGACGTACGCGCACGCGTCCGGCGCGGTGGCGAGCACTGCGTCGAACAACTCCGGAATCGATTCGAACTCACCCGTCAACGAAGACAACGTCACCTCGGCGAACGACAGGGGGCTCGGCCCCGCAACGAGCGGGAGGCGAGCGCAGCGAGCCACCTAGAACGTCAACACGCCTCGGGCGACGGTCCCGGCTTCCATCGAGTGCACGGCCTGCTCCCACTGCTCGATCGGGAACTGGGCCGAGACCAACTCGTCGAGCAGGATGTCGCCGTTGCGGTACAGATCGATGATCTTGGGGATGTCGCGATGAGGGGAGATGGTGCCGTAGCGGCAACCGATGATCCCCCGGTCGACCTGGACCAGCCGGGTGTAGAGGCCCTTGAACTCGGCGGTCGCCGCCGGCACGCCGATGACGACGACGGTCCCCTCCCACTCGAGCGCCTCGAGCGCGTTGTTCGTCACCACCGGATGGGCGACGCAGTCGAACGCCCAGTTGACCCCGCCGGCGTTGAACGGACCGCGCGGCATCTCGTCGCTGAACGGGGTGAGGGCGACGATCTGGTCGACGATGTCGTCGGCCCGGCCGTCGAGGAAGTGGGTCGCCCCGAACTGGCGGGCGAGCGATTCCTTCGCCGGTTCGGTGTCGATCGCGATGATCGTCGAGGCGCCCTTCACCTTCAACGCCTGGATCACGTTCAGCCCGACCCCACCGGTGCCGAACACCGCTGCGCTCTGGCCCTTCTGGACGTTGGCCCGGTTGTAGACCGCACCCTGGCCGGTGACCACGCCGCATCCGACGAGCGCAGCCGAGGCGAGCGGGACGTCCTTGGGGATCTTGACGCACTGGACGTCGCGCACGATGGTCCGCTCGGCGAACGCGCTGACTGCGGCGAAGTTCCAGATCGGGTCGCCGGCGAGGGTGAACGGCTGGGTGGCGTTGCCGAGGGTCTTGCGGCAGGCGGTCGGTTTGCCCGAGGCGCACCGGTCGCACATCCCGCAGGCGGAGAGGGTGGCGATCACGACGTGGTCGCCGGGGACGACGTGGGTCACCGCGTCGCCGACCTGGGCGACCACCCCCGCACCCTCGTGACCGCAGACGGCAGGCGAGGGCACCGGGTAGAGGCCGCTCATGAACGACAGATCGGAGTGGCACAGGCCGGCGGCGACGATCTCGACGATCACGTCGCGCGGTCCGGGCGTACGGACCTCCATCGCGTCGACCAGCTCGGTCGTGGTCCCGTCGTAGAGCAGTGCGCGCATCTCGATCCCTCCCGACGCCGACGGCGCCGCCGGCGAATCTAGGACGGTCGGACGCTCTGCCGGGAACGGGAGCGACCCACCGCCGGACGAACGCGCCCCGCCGGGTCGAGATCATCGACCCAGACACGTTCGACCTGATGGCCGACCGCAGCGTTGAGCGAACGTCCGGAACCTCACCGAGACATCTGCCGGTCGGCCGCTCGCCCGGCACTCCTCACACCGTGATCCACGTACCTACCAGACACGGACTGGTCAGCCGCCAGGCCGCGCTCCCGTGCACTCAATCCGTTGCGGACCCTGGTCGACCTGGGAGCGGTCGCCCCCGACCTCGTCGCACCGACCTTGACCGATTTCGTCGTCGACGGCCTGGTGACCGTCGAGGCGATGTGGGCTGCCCTCGAGCGGCATCGACCGGGCGGTCGGGCGGGACTCGGACCGCTTCGGTGCGCACTCGAGGGATGGCCGCTGGACGGCACCCGGCCGGACAGCGGGCTCGAGGTCGAGTTCGCCAGGCTGCTGCGCGACAACGGGATCGTCGGCTTCGAGTTCCAGCAGCGGATCGGTCCGTTCCGCGTCGACGCGGTCCACCGCCGCCGACGGCTGATCGTCGAGACCGACGGCTGGGAGCATCACGGGACGCGGCCGGCGTTCGAGGCCGACCGATTGCGCGATGCGACCCTGCTCGCCGAGGGATGGCGGGTGATGCGGATCACCTGGCAGCAGCAGATGACCGACCCCTCCGGTGTCGTCGACAGGATCCGCCGGTCGTTGGCGGCTGTCCGACCGACTCGGCACCGGGCTCGGCCGTCGGGCTGACGTCGCCGGCCGCCCGTCCGGATCCGGCGCATCGGACGAACGCGTCGTGCTGGTCGTGAAGATCTACCTCGGGCACGTCGTGGCTGGTCGACACCGAGACCGGGTCGCGCACCTCCGGAGCGGCGGGGCGGATCGGGCCCGGCGCGGCGGATGGGAGACTGTCGCAGCGTGATGCTCGAACGGGTCAGGAAGCGGCCGGAGTGGGGGTTCTTCGGCGAGCTCTGGGCTGCCGCTCCGGGGCTCGCGGCGGCGTGGTGGCTGCTGTTGGCCGCCCGCGCCCTGGTCCCGGTCGCCTTGACGATCGCCACCGGCTGGCTGGTCGGGGCGGTCAGCGCGAGGCGACTCGCTGACCGCCCCGCTGATCGCCGTCGGGATCTCGTTCGCTGCGTTGCAGGTGTTGACCCCGCTCCACCAGGCGGTCGGCACCAACCTCGGCCACCGCTGCGCCGGCCACCTCTACCAGCGGTTGATGGTCGTCTGTGGCGCGCCGCCGGGGATCGCCCATCTGGAGGACGCGGGCCTCGCCGAGGAACAGGCCGTCGCCCGCGACTTCGATCTCGGGCTGACCGGGCCGCCGATCTACATCTCGATGGATTTCATCGCCGCCGGACTGTCGCTGCTGCTGACCGGGATCGCCGCGACGGTTGTCACCGTCGGCTTCGCCTGGTGGGCGCCGATCGTGCTCGGGCTCGGCTGGGGCTCGACCCACTGGCTGCTGCACGAATCAGGGGTGTGGAAGGACCGCAACACCGACGAGGTCCGCTCGGCACAACGCCATGCCGACTACGCCTATCGGCTGGCGGTCGACCCTCCGGCGGCGAAGGAGCTGCGCGTGTTCGGGCTCGGCGACTGGGTCGTCGACCGGTTCGCCGGGCGGCGGCGGTTGCTCCACGACCTGCAGTACCGGGCGACGCGGGTGCGCGAACGGTCGATGGCGACCTGTCTGGCGATCGTCGCCGCAGCCAACGCGTTGGTCTTCTGGCGGATCGCCGAGGCGGCGATCGACGGGCGGATCGGGCTCGGGGCAGCTGCGGTCTACTTCCAGGCAGCATTGGGGGCGAGCGCGATCGCCTTCGGCGAGTTGTCGTGGGCGCTCGACGGCGCGGCGGCGCCGGTCGCCGCCCTCGCCCGGCTCGAGCAGGAGATGCCGGCGATCGGCGCCCTGGCGAGCGGCGACGGCGACGCGAGCGGGATGCCGGCCGGCGAGATCCGGTTCCGTGACGTCCACTTCTCCTACGGCGACGGCAGCGGCCCGCCGGTGCTCGACGGGCTCGAGCTGACGATCCCGGCAGGAACGTCGCTGGCGATCGTCGGGGTCAACGGCGCCGGCAAGACGACGATCGCCAAGCTGCTCTGCCGCTTCCACGACCCGACCGGCGGAGCGATCGAGATCGACGGGGTCGACCTTCGCACGCTCGACGTCGACAGCTGGCGGCGGCGGGTGACGGCGGTGTTCCAGGACTTCGTCCGCTACGAGCGTTCGCTGGCCGACAACGTCGCCCCCGGCGGCGGGTCGACCGAGGCGATCCGCGGCGCGCTGGCCGACGCCGGCGGCGGCTCGCTGGCCGAGCTCGACACGATCCTCTCCCGCGCCTATCCGGGTGGGACCGATCTCTCCGGCGGTCAGTGGCAGCGCGTCGCGCTGGCCCGCGCCCTGTGCGCCGTTCGCCTCGGGGCCGGGTTGGTGCTGCTCGACGAGCCGACCGCCCAGCTCGACGTACGCGGCGAGGCGGAGATCTTCGAGCGGGTGCTGGCGGCCACCCGGCACTGCACCACGATCCTGATCTCGCACCGGTTCTCGACCGTCCGCCATGCCGACCGGATCTGTGTCGTCGAGCACGGTCGGGTGATCGAGCACGGCAGCCACGACGAGCTGATCGCCCTCGGTGGCCGCTACCGGACGATGTACGAGCTGCAGGCGGCGCGATTCGCCGACCCCGGTGCCGACGACGCCGACGACGGCGAGGAGGTGCTCGATGACCCCGCCGCCTGATGCCGACCTCGACCAGCTCCCGCCCGGGTTCGCCTCGCTCCGCCGGACGTTCATGATCGGTTATCGCGCCGAGCCGCGGTTGCTGACCCTGTCGCTGGCGATGACCCTGTTCGTCGCCATCCCCGACGCGCTCGCTGCCCTCTGGCTGCGGATGCTGGCCAACGGCCTCGCCGACGGCGACCGTCGGGCGGTGCTCACCGGGGCGCTGCTGCTGGCCGGATCGGCGACGTTGAGCTGGGCGCTGCAGTTGATCTTCCAGCGAGCCGAGCGGCGGTTCCGCGACCGGGTCTCGATCGCCCTCGAATCGCACGTCGCCCGGCTACAGGCGACGGTGTCGACGATCGAGCACCAGGAACGGCCGGCGATGCTCGACCGACTCTCGGTCCTGCGCGACCAGGTCTTCGCCCTCGACCACCTGTTCCTCTCGGTGTTCTCGACCCTCGGCTGGTTGCTCCGGCTGGCGATCACCGTCGGGCTGCTGGCCTCGGTCCATCCGGCGATGCTCGGGCTGGTCGTCGCTGCGCTGCCGATCGTCTGGGCGGCCGGCACCCTTCCCGCAGCCGAGCGCGCCGCCGAGGAACGCGCCGCGATCGATCAGCGGCGCGCCCGCCACCTGGTCGTGCTGGGGACCACCGTCGCCCCCGGGCGCGAGCTGCGTCTCGCCGGGACGACCGCGGCGATCGCCGCCGAGCGGCGCCAGGCGTGGAACGACTGGTACCGCCCGATCGCCGCGGTCCGCTGGCGCTCGGCAATGGCCTACTGCGCGGCATGGACGTTGTTCGGAGCGGCATACGTCGCCGGGATCGTGTTCGTCGCCGCCGGGATCGACGCCTCCGCCGGATCGGTGTTGCTCGTCGTCGCCGCCGGCGGCCGGCTGTCGCAGTACGTCGGGGCGGCGGTCGGCGAGATCGGCTTCCTTCGTGGGATCTGGCTCGATTCGTCCCGCCGGTTGGTCTGGCTCGAGCGCTACGCGGCGCAGCTCGTCGCCGAACGAGAGGTCCCCGTCCCCGAACGGCTCGATGACGGGATCCGGCTCGACCACGTCTCGTTCCGGTATCCGGGCACCGAGCGAGTGGTGCTCGACGACGTCGAGCTTCATCTCCCGGCCGGGAAGGTGATCGCGATCGTCGGCGAGAACGGAGCGGGGAAGTCGTCGTTGGTCAAGCTCCTCGCCCGGCTCTACGCCCCGACCGAAGGACGGATCCTCGCCGACGGTGCGGACATCGCCAAGATGGACGTCGTCGCCTGGCGGCGCACGCTCGGCGGTGCATTCCAGGACTTCTTCCGGTTCGAGTTGACGACCTCGGAGACGATCGGGGTCGGCGACCTGCCGCGTCTCGGTGACGACGCCGCGCTGCGCACGGCGACGATCCGCGGGGCCGCCGACGACGTCGTCGCCAAGCTCCCGGCCGGTCTGGCGACCCAGCTCGGACCGGCCTGGGAGAACGGGGTCGAGCTGTCACACGGGCAGTGGCAGCGACTCGCCCTGGCCCGCGGGCTGATGCGCGACGAGCCGCTGCTGGTCCTGCTCGACGAACCGACCTCGGCGCTCGATGCCGAGACCGAGTACGCCCTGTTCGAACGTTTCGCCGGGGCGGCGCACGACTCCCGCCGCCGCGGCGGGATCACCGTGTTGGTCTCCCATCGGTTCTCGACCGTACGGATGGCTGATCTGATCGTCGTCCTCGACCACGCCCGGGTGGTCGAGGTCGGCTCGCACGAGCAGCTCCTCGCTGCCGGCGGTCAGTACGCCGAGTTGTACGAGATCCAGGCCGCCTCGTTCCGCTGAGCGCCGATCTCGCGCGGTCAGCTGGGTGCCGCTCCGGCGCGAGCGCGCAGCTCGAACTTGAGCACCTTGCCGCTGGCGTTGAGCGGCAGCGCGTCGACGACGTGGACGGAGCGCGGGTACCTTGTAGTTCGCCATCCGCTGCTTGCGCCCAGGCGATCACCTCGGCAGGCTCGATCGACTGCCCCGGTGCGGGGAACGACGAACGCCGCACCGACCTCGCCCATCCGCTCGTCGGGAACGCCGACGACGGCCACCTGGGCGACCTGCGGGTGCTCGAGCAGCATCGTTCTCGATCTCCGCCGGATAGGCGTTGAACCCGCCGACGATGAACATGTCCTTCAGTCGGTCGGTGATCGTGACGTAGCCGGCCTCGTTCATCACCGCCGATGTCGCCGGTGTGCAGCCAGCCGTCGGCGTCGATCGTCTCCGCCGTCGCCTGCTCGTCGTCGAAGTAGCCGAGCATCACGTTGTAGCCGCGCACGACCACCTCGCCCGGCGTACCGCGGGGCACCTCGACGCCCGTCCTCGTCGACGATCCGCACCTCGACGTCGTGGATCGCCCGGCCGGAGGTGGTCGAGATCGTCTCCGGGTCGTCGTCGGCACGGCACATCGTCGCCGATCCCGGTCGTCTCCGTCAGCCCGTAGCCGGTGACGATCACCTTGAACGTCAGCTCCTCGCGCATCCGCCGGATCATCTCGACCGGCACCGCGGCCGCGCCGGTGACCGAGAGCCGCAGGCTCGACAGGTCGAACTCGTCGCGGCCGGGGATGGTTGAGGATCGTCAGGTAGATCGTCGGCGGCCCGGGGAGCATCGAGATCCGTTCCTCGGCGACCCGGCGGAGCACCGTCGGCACGTCGAACACCGGCTCGGGGATGATCGTCGCTCCCTTGATCAAGGCGGCGATGAACCCCGCCTTGTAGCCGAAGGTGTGGAAGAACGGATTGATGATCAGGTAGCGGTCACCGGCGGTCAGCCCGACGATCGACGCCCAGTCGTCGAACACCCGCACGGTCTGACCGTGGGTCGTCATCACACCCTTCGGCCGGCCGGTCGTGCCGGAGGTGAAGATGATGTCGGAGAGCGTCGCCGGGGTGACCGAGGCGGCTCGCGCCCGGGCTGCCTCCGGGTCGACCGACTCGCCCTCGGCGAGGAACTCGGACCACGCCTGGCTGTTCGCCGGGGCCTCGCCGCGCAGGACGACGATCCGCTCGAGGGTCGGGAGCTCCTCGCCGTCGAGGGCGGCGACGTAGTCGTTGCCGAGGAACCCGCTGACGCAGAACAGGATCCGGGCACCGGACGCGTTCAGCACGTAGGCGGCCTCGCCGCCCTTGAACCGGGTGTTGAGCGGGACGACGACGCCGCCGGCGCCGTGCAGCGCCGAGGGCGGCGACGATCCACTCGTGGACGTTCGGTGCCCAGATCGCGATCCGGTCCCCCGGTTCGAGGCCGAACGCGAGGTACGCCCGGGTCGCCCGCTCGACCTCGGCGGCGAGCTCGGCGAAGCTCCAGCGAATCTCCCGGTCACCGTCTCGGTCGACGAGTCCCTCGCCGTCGTAGGTCGCCGCAGCCGCCGCCACCACCTGGGGAATCGTCCGCCATTCGATCTGCTCAGACATCGGCGGGCACCGTAACGCGGAACGGCCCCGGGCGCTCGGCCGAAGCCAGCCACCCGGGGCGTTCACATCGGTGAGGCATCCGCCACTGAAGATCTTCGGGCCAGTAGCCTTCGCTCGTTCAGTTCATTCGCCCGTCGGAGCCGAGGCTCTGGCGGGCGAATCCCGTGTGGGGCACCTGTTCGCTCGGCGTGCTCGCGCACCCCTCGCTCGCCGGCTTCCCTCGGCAGGACACTTCACCTTCCGCTGAACGCTCCCCAGCCCCCTCGCCCGACTCCCCGTCCGTTCTGTCGGCCCCGAAGGGCGTCGTCCCGGTGGTTCGTCTGGTTCGTCGGCCGGTTCGTGCTCGGCGGATGTGGATACATTGCCCCGAGAAAAACACCAGGTCAAGGGGTATTTTCTAACTCACAGGGTTATCCCCTGAACTTCCCGTTCATCCCCAGGAAACGGCTGGTTGTGCACCCGTTGCCCACCGCTTTCCCACAGACCTGCCCACAGCCGGAGCGTTCGACGACGGTACGGTGGGCCCCCGATGGGCGTGTTCGGACTCGACCTCCAGGACCCGTCGCTGTTCGACAGCGGGTTCCCCCATCGGTCGTTCACCGGGATCCGTCGCGACTGCCCGGTCGCCTGGCACGACGTCGAGCACGAGGGCCTGCCGGACGGCGGGTTCTGGTCGGTCGCCGGCTACCCCGAGTGCGTCACCGTGCTCGAGCTGCTCTCCCCAGCGGGCCTCGTTCCCGACCGGCTGGTCGACGACCTGTTCGACGTGACCCTGGTCGAGCTCGCCCGCCGGCCGTCGCTGCTCGATCAGCTGCGCGCCGCCCCCTCGCTGCTCGCCACCGCCACCGACGAGTTCGCCCGCTGGACCAGTCCGCTGGCGGCGGTGAGTGTCGTCGCCGACGGGCCGCTGCCGCTCGGACGCCACCTGGTCTCGGCCGGCGAGCGGGTCGTCTGCTGGATCGCCTCGGCCAACCGGGACGAGCGGGTGTTCGGGCCATCGGCGATGGAGCTCCGTCTCGATCGCTCCCCGAACCCGCACCTCGCCTACGGCCGATCGACGACCGCCGCAGAGGAGTTCCACGCCCGGCTCGAGCGGCTCGTCGGCGGCGACCAGCGGCCCCGGCTGGAGGGAGAACCGGGCTGGGTGCGCAGCGATCCGCCGGGGCACCGGTGCACGGTCGAGCCGGCCGAACTGCTCGGCGTCGACCGCTGAGCCGACCTCCCCGGCGCCGCGCTCACTCGGCGTGGCAGCAGACCTCGAGTTCCATTCCGTCGATGTCACGGAAGAACAACGACCATTCGTCGCCGAGTCGTTGGATCTCGCCGACGTCTCCGCCGGCGGCGGCGATCCGCTCGCGGACAGCGTTCCAGCGTCGAGCGCGAATCGACCGCCAGGGCGAAATGGTCGATCGCGCCACGGCCACCCTGGCGGCGCTGCTCGCCGATGATCTCGTCCTGCCCGACCTCGAACACGTTCAGCGCCGCTCCTCCGCCGAGGTCGACGATCGACATCCGCGGATGGTCGGCGGCCTTGGCCATCTCGAAGGTCACCTCGGCGTCGAAGGCCTCGCGGTAGAAGCCCACCAGCCGATCGAGATCGGCGGTGAGGGTCGCGACATGGTTGAACCCAACGGTGATCGGCATGGTCAGACCTCCTCGATGTCGGAACGTGCTGCGGCGGGCAGCAGGGCGGCGATCGCCCCGTGGAGCATCCGCTTGTGACCGCCGACAGCGTGCTTCGCAGCCATCGGGCGGGCGAGTGCGATCGCCCGGTCGAGCACCTCCGCCTCGGCGGCGACGGCGTCGACGATCCCGGCGGCGAGTGCCTCGGCCGCGGTGTAGCGGCGGCCGGTGACGATCGCCTGATGGGCGACGGTGTGCGGCAGGCGGGCGACGATCACGGCGAGCATCACCTCCGACAGCTGCATCCGCAGGTCGGCTTCCGGCAGGCACCAGTAGCCGCGGTCGTCGCGCATCACCTTCAGGTCGCAGGCGGCGGCAAGCATCGCCCCGCCGGCGAAGGCATGACCGTTGATCGCCGCGACGGTCACCCGGGGGAACAGCAGCAGCCGGACGAGCAGACGGTGGACGTCGTCGAGCAGCCCGCCGGCGAGTTCCCGGTTCGCGCCCATCCAGTCGAGGTCGAGCCCGTTCGACCAGTACTTGCCGGCGCCGACGATCACCAACGCAGCGGGACCGTCGATCGCCTCGACGGTGTCGAGCGCAGCGTTCAGCGCGCCGAGCGAGGTCGGGTTGAGGCGGTTGTCGCCACCGTCGTCCCAGCGCAGGACGAACACGTCACCGTCGCTCGACAGCTCGCAGACCCGATCCACTCCGGCATCGTCGCACAGCTCGCCGGGTGGACGTTCGCCGATCACGCCCAGCGCGGGATCCGGGCGTTGGGCGAGCGGCGGTACCCGACCGGTTCACCGGGGAGGTGGTCGGCGAGCGCGTCGACGGCGAGACCGGCGATCATCGGCACCAACGAAGCCGCCGGGCAGCGGTGCGCACCGGCCCCGAACGCAGCCTCGACGCTCGCCCCCGGGTCGTGGTTCGCTGCTGCGAGAACGACCAGCACCGGCTCGCCGGCGGGCACCGTGACCGTCGCGATCGTCGTCGGCTCGGGGAACCAACGCCGGGTGTTGTGGATCGCCGGGTCCTCGTGCAGCGTCCGTTCGACCGCGATGTCGAGCGGATGCGGTTGGCGGGCGAGACCGACGAGGACGTTGCCGATCAGCCCGGCGGTGGCATCGAAGGTCTGGAAGAACAGGCCGACCAGGTTGGCGGTGGCGACGTCGTGAGGGGTGGTCCCGAACACGCTGGCGACGAGCGGGGCCATCCCTGCTGCTCGCTCCAACCGGGTCGCTGCGATACTGCCGCTGACAGCCGCTTCCGCCGTGGCCCCGGGGGCGAAGCAGGCGGCGAGGGCACGGGCGTCGTCGACCAGCTCGCCGAGCAGGAGCGTGTCGATCCCGAGCAACCGGCCGACGACACCGACCGGGAACGCGTCGAGCCATCGCTCGACCGGGCGTCCCGGGTGCAGTCGATCGAGCTCGGCGCGGACCTCGGCGGCGGCGGTCTCGATCGACGCCGGGGCGATCCCGCCGAGCAGCTTGATCAGGCGAGCCTTGACCATCGGCGTCGGACCGCCGTCGGTCATCCGCACCAGCCGGGCGTAGACCTCACCGGCGGCGGTGCCGACGAGATGGGCAGGGACCGGTTCGCCCGGTGGGCGCACCCTCGCCTGGGGATGGTGGAGGACCTCCTCGACCGCCGCGGCGGAGGCCGCGACCCACATCCCGATCGCCTCCTCGCGGTGCACCGCCGCAGCGGCGAGACGGGCGTAGTACGGGTACGGATCGGGATGGGTCACCGCCGCCAGCGGGTCGGTCGGATCGGAGATCGCGGCGATCGGCACCCGACCATCTTGCACCCGCCGGCTCGGTCAGCCCATCGTGCCGCCGGCGGCGAGCCAGCGTTGGATGACCTCTCCCGCTTCGGCCGGGTTGTAGACGTCCTCCTCGAAACTCCACTTGCCATTGCCGGCGTAGTGCAGGATCGTGTTGACGTCGAAGCCGTAGTAGCCGTCGTCGCCCTCCGGGGCGGGGAGCACGTTGGCGATCAGGGTGGTCACCCGGTTGCCGTCGATCAGGCACCGGCGAACGGGGAAGACCATCGTCGGGAACGGCTGCATCACGCCCTTGATCCAGGCGCGGATCTCGTCCTGCCCGGCGAAGTAGCCGTAGTGATGCTCGCGGTACTGGGCGTCGTCGGTGAACTGATCCGCCCACTGATCCCAGTCACCGGTCGCCACCGCCACCTCGCCCCGGCGGCGGTAGGCCTCGAACTCGCGCTCGATCTCCTCGCGGGGGAAGACGTCGCTCGACGGCTCGGGGTTCCACCCCTCGATCCCCTGCAACGAGTGGTCCTGCGGGGTGTGCCTTCGCCCGCCCGCCTGGAGCCAGGCACCGAACACCTTGCCGGCGTCGGCCGGGTTGTAGTAGTCGGCCTCGAAGCTGAACTTGCCGTCGCCGCCGTAGTCGAGGAAGGTCGTGTTGGGGAAGCCGAAGCGCTGCCCGGTGCCGGTCGGGTCGGGAAGGTTGTTCCAGATGTAGAAGCCGATCTGGTCGCCGTCGATCACCGCCCATTCGATCCACAGCGTCATCGACGGATAGTCCGCCATGCACGGGACGATGAAGTTCTCGATCGCCTGCTGACCCTCGAAGATGCCGAGGTTGTGTTCCTCGTAGCGGGCGTCGTCGGTGAAGATCCGGGCCCACGCCGGCCAGTCCTCGGTCTCCACCCCTCGGCGCTTGAACTCTGCCCAGGCGGCTTCGACTTCGGCACGCGGGTACTTGCCCATCGATGCGACTCCCCTTCTCGTCGACTCGGGCGAACGTACCCGGCGTCCCGCGAGCAGGTCGGGTCGGAGTGTCAGTCGGTGAACCGGCGGACCTTGGCCTGTTTGCCGCGGATCGTCGTCCGTTTCATCGCTGCGATCACGTCATCGATCGCCGCTTCGGGGATCTCGACGACGGAGTAGTGGTCGCCGACGCGGATCGCGCCGATGTCGCTGCCGACGAGCGAGGTCTCGTTGGCGATCGCCCCGACCAGGTCGCGTGGCTCGGTGCCGCTCGAGCGGCCGACGTTGACGTAGATCCGCCCGGTGCGTGCCTCGGCGGAGCTGCGGACCCGTTCCGACCATTGCCCCTTGCCGCCGGGACGCCCGGTCGGAGCGGCGCGACCGTCGGTGCCGACGCGGCGGGGACGCTGGTCGCCGCGCTGCTGCTCGCGCTGGTCCCGACTCCGCTCCGGCCGGTCGAGCTTGGCGGCGAAGTCGGGGATCTCGACCTCGTCGAGCGACGCCCCGCTCGCCTCGTGGGCGAGGCGGACCGCGGCGAGGGCGACGATCGTCGGATCGAGCTCCGCCGACAATCCGGCGTACAGGTCGCGGAACCGCTCGAGCTCCTCGGTGTCGGCCGTCGCCGCCCGCAGCGCGCTGCGGGTCTGGTCGAGCTGCCGGGCGCGCAGGTCGGCGACGCTGGGGATCTTCTCGATCGAGATCTTCTGCTTGGTCAGCCGCTCGATGTTCTCCAGCAGCCGGCGCTCGCGTGGCTCGGCGAGGGTGATCGCGACACCCTCGCGGCCGGCCCGACCGACCCGTCCGATGCGGTGGACGTAGGCCTCGGGGGCGGACGGCACCTCGTAGTTGACGACGTGGGTCAGCGCGTCGACGTCGAGGCCCCGAGCGGCGACATCGGTGGCGACGAGCAGTTCGGTCGCCCCGCTGCGCAGGTGCGACATCACCCGGTCGCGCTGCTCCTGGACCATCCCGCCGTGGAGCGCCTCGGCCCGGTAGCCACGGGCGTTGAGCCGGTCGGTGAGCTCGTCGACCTCGCCGCGGGTGCGACAGAAGACGATCGTCGCCGCCGGCTCCTCGATGTCGAGGATCCGCCCGAGGGCGGCGGCCTTGTGGAACCGGGGGACGATGTAGGCGCGCTGGCGGACCAGCGGCGTGCCCTCGGCGTCGGTCGAGATCCGCTTGATCTCGACCCGCACCGGCTCACGCAAGTGGTTGCGAGCGATCGAGTTGATCCGTGGCGGCAGCGTCGCCGAGAACAGCACCGTCTGACGTTCGCTCGGCGTTGCCTGGAGGATCGCCTCGAGATCCTCGGCGAAGCCCATGTCGAGCATCTCGTCGGCCTCGTCGAGGACGACCATCGAGACGCTGCCGAGGCGCAGCGTGCCGCGGCCGATGTGGTCGAGTGCCCGCCCCGGGGTGGCGACGACGATCTGGGTGCCGCGACGCAGCGCGTCGAGCTGGCGGCCGATGTGCTGGCCGCCGTAGATCGCCACGACCTGTGCCTTCAACCGCTGGCCGTAGCGGTACATCGCCTCGGCGACCTGGATGCACAGCTCGCGGGTCGGGACGAGGATCAGCACCTGCGGATCTCCCGCCGGCCCGGAGGTCACCCGGTCGAGCGCGGGGAGGGCGAAGGCGGCGGTCTTGCCGGTGCCGGTCGCCGCCTGACCGAGCAGGTCGCGTCCGGCGAGGAGGTGCGGGATCGCCTCGCGCTGGATCGGGGTGGGCTCTTCGTAACCGAGACCGATCAACGCCTCGATCAGTTCGCTGCGCAGGCCGAGTTCGGCGAACGCGTGGACGATCGGCTCGTCCAGTGCCGGTGTGGTTTCGGTCGGGGCCACGTCGTCGTCCATCGCGCCGATCACGGTACCGTCCCGGAGCTCGCAGGTCACCAGGTGCGGTGCGTCGCTACGGTGCGGGCAGATGGACCGGCGAGGAGCTGACGGTGCGTTCGGCCGGTTGTGGGCGGCCGGCGCGGTATCGAACATCGGCGACGGGGTGATGGTCGCCGCCTTGCCGTTGCTGGCGACGACGCTGACCGACGACGCCCGGCTGGTCGCCCTCGTGCCTGCTGCAGCGCGCCTGCCGTGGCTCGTCGTCGCCCTGCCGGCGGGGGTGCTCGTCGACCGCGGCGACCGCCGCCGGTTGATCCTCGCGGCCAACGCCGTGCGCGCCGTGCTCGTCGGGCTGCTGGCGGTGCTCGTCGCCGTCGATCGGATCGGGATCGGCCTGCTGCTCCCGATCGTGTTCGTCGTCGGCGTCGCCGAGACGATCGCCGACAGTTCGGCCAGCGCGCTGCTCCCCAGCCTCGTTCCGGCGAGCGGTCTGGAGCGGGCCAACGCCCGGCTGTACGGGACGGAGGTGATCGCCAACAGCTTCGTCGGTCCGCCGCTCGGCGCGCTGCTGTTCACCATCGCCGTCGCCGCCCCGGCTGCGCTCGATGCGCTGACGTTCGCCGTCGCGTTCGTCCTCGTCGCCTCGATCGGCGGGCGACACGTTCCCGTCGGGACGGCCGGACGACCACCGCCATCGGTCCTCGGCGAGCTCGGTGACGGCCTGCGGTGGTTGGCGAGACACCCCCGGCTGCGGCTGCTGACCGCGGCGATGACGCTGTACAACCTCGCCGAGGCAGCGGTCTTCGCCGTCCTCGTCCTGCTCCTCACCGGCACGCTCGGGGTCTCCCCGCAGGCGTTCGGGCTGGTCTTCGCCGGCGGCGCGATCGGCGGCCTGCTGGGAACGGTCGTCGCCCCGAGGATCGTCGCCGCTCTCGGTGGAACGGCGACGATGGCGGGCTCGATGGCGGTCGCCGGGGCGACCTATGTCGGGATCGGCGCCGCCGCCAACGCCTGGATCGTCGCAGCGCTGCTCGCCGTCGGCTGGTTCGTCAGCACGATCGTCAGCGTCTACGTCGTCTCCGAACGCCAACGGGCGACACCCGACCGGCTGCGTGGACGGATCACCGCCGCCTTCCGCACGTGCAGCTTCGGGGCGATGCCGGTCGGCGCTGCGCTCGGTGGCCTGTCGGCCGAGACCTTCGGGGTCCGCAGCGTCGGCGTCGCCGGCGGTTCAGCGTTGCTCGTCGGGGCGGTCGGGGTCGCCGTCGCCGGCGTCCGGATCGACCGGACGCGGGCCGTCGAGCAGCATCGGGGCGAAGGCGACGAGTGAGATCGGATAGGGGAAGACGACGAACATCGTCGCCGCGATCGCGAGGTGCATCGACCAGATCGCGGCGACCCATCCCCACCGCAGGCGCCGCCCGAGCAGCGCGAGCGGTGCACCGAGTTCGAGCGCGATCGTCGCCAGCGCCAACGGTGGGGCCAGCCAGGTGATCGCGACGAGCGGTCGGGCGAGCGGCGAGGGGATCTCACCGAGCAGGTCGAGCCGCATCGCCGAGTAGGCGAGATGGTGGCGCAAGGCGTCGCCGGTGACCCAGTCGATCCCGCCGATCCGCAGCTTGGCGACGCCGGCGACGACGTAGGTGGCGACGGTGACCAGCGCGGCGAGGCGCAGCGGCCAGCCGTAGCGTTCGTCGGCCGGAACCGGCGTCGCGTCGCGGTGCGCCGGGGTCAGCGCGTCGGCGGCGCTGCTCCAGCCGATGATCAGCAGGTGGAGGACCAGCAGGTTCTCGAAGTGGAGCAGCTGACCCCACGAACTGCGGTAGCTCGTCGCCGCCAGCATCGCCAGCGCGAATCCCGGGCCGCTCACCCGCCATGCGACACCGGCGGTGAACAGCGCACCGGACACGACGGTGACGGCGAGCAGGGCGTACCACAGGCCGTCGGGGAACGCAGCCGAGACCGGGCGGAGGATCCCGACCCCGTCGAAGTCCTCCGGACGGCGATCGGCGAGGGCGAGGAACGCCGGCAGGCGGACCAGCAGGTAGCCGGTGGCGAAGGTGCCGAGGAGGATCCGCAGGGCTGCCAACCGGCGGGCGGGCAAGGGTGCGAACAGCCACCGGTCGACCCGCCGGGCGAGGGCGGTCATCGTTCGACCTCGCAGCGGGCGACCGGCTCACGGGCGAGCATCGATGGATCCCCGCCGGCGCCGGCGACGAGGTCATGGCGCTCACGGGCGAGCTCGATCGCCACCACCCGGTCGCCGACGCGACGGGCGATCTCGCCGCAGAGCTGGGCAGCCGCTGCCTCGGTGGCCGTCGCCCGCTGCAGACGGGACTGGGCGATCAGCGGGTCGTCGGTGCGGGCGATCGTCGCCATCCCGAGCTCGACCCAGCTGCCGTCGGCGGCGATCCCGCGGGCGGTGGCGAAGGTCGCCAGCCGCGGGCGGGCCTCGGCGTAGATCGGGTAGTCGGAGAGCGGGAACGAACTCCGGCCGGAGACGGCCGGGACCAGCACCGCGGCGACGGTGAGGAGAACTGCCGCCCGTCGCCGGCCCCTGCGGTGGTCGCCGGTTCGCTCCACCGCCGAGACCTTAGGAGGCCTGCGGTCGCGCCCGGTCGAACGCGCCGATGGCTGCGCCTGTTCGACACCGGTGTATGCGCCGCACCGCAGACGCGCTCTGTTGACGAGGCCCGGATCTCGGCGCATCGTGCTCCTCGAGCACAGCGCCCGGATCCACCGGCCCGGCAGCGCACCAGCCGGCCTACCCGCCAGGGCTGGCACTCCTGCAGCTGCCGGGCCGGTACCCACTCTGAGACGGTGCTGCCGCGCCTCCCCGACTCGTCCTCGACGACGAACGGTGCGCCACCATGGACGGATGCCCTTGAGCCGCTTCGACGAGTATCTCGCCCACCAGACGTCGGACACGTTCGACCACGTCGGCCACGTCGCGACCGCAACTTCTACGACCGCTACTACTTCAACATGCACGCCTCGAGCGACGAGCTGTTCGTGATCATCGGGCTCGGCCAGTACCCGAACCTCGGCGTCACCGACGCGTTCATCACGGTCTCGGTCGGCACCGAGCAGCACACCGTGCGCGCGTCGCGCGAGCTCGGCAGCGACCGGATGGACACCACCGTCGGTCCGCTCGGCGTCGAGGTGATCGAAGGCTTGCGCACGCTGCGCGTCACCTGCGAGCCCAACGAGTGGGGCATCGAGGCCGACCTGACCTTCACCGGCACGGTCGACGCGCTGGAGGAGCCGCGCACGTTCACCCGCAGCTACGAACGGGTCCAGCAGGACGTCAGCCGCTACGCCCAGGTCGGCGTGTGGTCGGGCGAGCTCACGCGTCGCCGGGCGGCACCTTCGAGGTCACCCCCGACCGCTGGAAGGGCGTGCGCGACCGCTCGTGGGGCGTGCGACCGGTCGGCGAGCGCGAGCACCCGGGCATCAGGGCCCGCCAGCGCGGCGACGGCCACGGCTTCCGCCACGACTGGCTGCCGATGCAGTTCGACGACCACATGATCAAGGTGCAGATCGACCAGGACGCCGACGGGCAACCGCCACGTCGAGGAGTCGATGCGGGTGTGGAACACGCGACCTCGACCGCCCGCTCGAGCACCTCGGGCCGGCCCGAGATCGACATCACCTACCTCTCCGGCACCCGCGAGATGGCCTCCGCCGTCGTCACCGTCCCGCGACCCCGACGGCGACGCCGATCGTCGTCAAGAGCACCCCGCTGCGCACGCTCTACCTCGCCGCCGGGTCGGGCTACGTCCCCGACGACGAGTGGGGCCACGGCTACTACCAGGGCCCGCTCAAGGTGCGAGGGCCTCGACCACGATCTCAGCCGACCCCGACGGCCGCGCCGCCGCTACGCGATCCTCAACGAGACCCTCTCGCGGTTCGAGACGTCGACCGGCGAGGTCGGCTACGGGATGCACGAGAACATGCTGATGGGCATCTACCGGCCCATCGGGTTCGACACCCCCGACGCGGTCGCCCCGTAGCGCCGGCCGGGAGCTCCGGCGGCCAGTAGCGTCGGGTTCGGGATGAGGTTGCACGTGGGGTGTCCGATGTGGGCGCACAAGCCGTGGGTCGGCCGCTTCCTCCCGGAGGCGATGGCCCGTGGCGAATCGCTGCTCGCCTACTCGCGGTGGTGCAACGCGGTCGAGGGGAACACGACGTTCTACGCCGTACCACCACCGTCGACGATCGCCAGCTGGGCCCGCCAGGCACCGGAGGAGTTCAACCTGGTGTGCAAGCTGCCGCGGACGATCACCCACGAAGCCCGGTTGCGCGGCGAGCGCGCCGAGCGGCTGCTCGCCGAGTTCCTCGAGGCGATCGAACCGCTCGGCGCTCGGGTCGCGACGATCGTCGCCCAGCTACCGGCGAGCTTCGGGCCGGCCGACCTCGGTCAACTCGCCCGCTTCGTCGGCACCCTCCCGCGCTGCGTCCACCGGTTCGCGGTCGAGGTCCGCCACCCTGCGTTCTTCGACGGTTCAGCCGCCGCCCGGTCGCTCGAACAGCTGCTCGGGCGCAACGGGATCGAGTGGGTCCCGTTCGACACCACCGGGCTGTTCGCCGACCCGCCGGTCACCGCCGGCGAGCGCGACGCCTGGTCGAACAAGCCGCGCGTCCCCCGGCGGACGCGGGCGCTGACCGACCGTCCGGTGATCCGGTTCATCGGCCGGGATGATCCCGAACGCACCGAGGCCGCCTGGCAGCCGTGGTTGGAGGTCGTCGCCGGCTGGGTGTCGGAGGGACGGACCCCGACCTTCTTCGTCCACACACCGGCCAACGCCGACACGCCCGAGCTCGCCCGTCGCTTCCACGAGCAGGTCCGGGCGATCGTCCCCGAACTCGAGCCGCTGGCGCCGGCACAGCTGCCCGTCGACCAGCCGGCGACGCTGTTCTGAGGTCGCGATGAGCGCACCGGACCCCGCTGCCACCCCGCTGCCGACCCCGTTGCCGAGCTGGCGATCGACCGCCGCGCCCCAGCCCGCCGGATCGAACTCGGGCCGGGATCGTGGGTCGACCTCGTCGAGGGGTTCGTCCGCTCCCCCGCCGAGGCGTTCGGCGAACTGCTCGAGCGAACCCCCTGGGTCCAGAACGAGACCCTCCGCTACGACCGCTACGTCCCCGAACGCCGGCTCGGGGCCGACCTCCGGGCCGACGGCTCGGCGCTGCTGCGCCACACCGACCTCCATCTGCGCGCCGCCTACCGGCAGGCGTTCACGGGAGTCTCGGCGTTGCTGTACCGCACCGGCGAGGACTTCCAGGGCCTGCACAGCGACCGCGAGATGCGCTGGCTCGACGACACCCTGATCGCGATCGTCGTCCTCGGACAGCGCCGCCCGTTCGTGCTCCGTCCGCGCCGCCCGTCGAGCGAGGTGATCGAGCGAACCCCCGCAGGCGAGGATCCCGACGATCTGGTGCTCAGCCCCGGCGAGGGCGACCTGCTGGTGCTGGGCGGCGCAGCGCAGCGCGACCATCTCCACGGCGTGCCGCGCGCCGATACCGCCGATCCGAGGATCTCGCTGACCTGGCGGTGGACGAGCCGGCGGGGTCGGCCGGACACCAACCCGACCTACTTCGACGGCCGCCAGTTCAGCGACCGCCCGCGACGGCCGGGCAACAGGGTCCGCGGCAGCTGATCCGGCAGGGAGCACCAACGCGCCCCGGACGTGTGACATGCCGGCCGAACCGCCCTGAGACCGCCGAGACCACCGAGCACCGCGTTCTGGGGCGCGATCGTGACGACGGATGCACGGCCGGTGGGCCCGCCGATCGTGAAATCGACCGGTCGTCCGATGAGTTCACGGGCAACGATGGGTCGGTACCGTCACGAGGTCGAGCCGGGGTTGGAGAGGGATGACGATCTTTCGACGTTTGCTGTGGAACGCGCTGATCAGCGGGGTGATGAGCTACTTCCTCTGGTTCGCGGTGACCTTCTGGGTCTACCTCGAGACCGAATCGGTGGTCGCCACCTCGATCATCGGCGGCGCCTTCGCCGTGTTCTCGGCCCTGTTCGGGATGTTCTTCGGCACCTTCGTCGACCACCATCGCAAGCACACCGCGATGGTCGTCGCCTCGGTCGGCGCGCTCGCCGTCTACGCCGTCGCCGCCGTCCGTCTATCAGTTGGTCGACAACGACACGCTGCTCTCGCTCGGAGCGCCGTTCTTCTGGCTGTTCGTCGCCCTCATCCTCGCCGGCTCGGTGGTCGGCAACCTGCGGGCGATCGCCCTGTCGACCACCGTCACCCTGCTCGTGCCCGAGCGACCGGCGCGGCCAGGCGAACGGGATGGTCGGCACGGTGCTGGGGTCTCCTTCATCGGTCACCTCGGTGCTCAGCGGCCTGGTCGTCGGTCAGCTCGGCATGGGGTGGGCGCTGATCATCTCGCTCGTCGCCATCACCGGGGCACTGCTCCACCTGCTGACGATCCGCGTCCCGGACGAGGCCCTGAACCGGCTCGAGGGTGAGGAGCGGACCCCCGCGGTCGACTTCGCCGGGGCGATGGTCAGCCATCCGGCACGTGCCCGGCCTGTTCGGACTGATCGGCTTCGCCGCGTTCAACAACCTGCTCGGCGGCGTGTTCATGTCGCTGCTCGACGCCTACGGGCTGTCGCTGGTCTCGGTCGAGGCCTGGGGCATCCTGTTCGCGGTGCATCAGCTTCGGGTTCATCGCCGGCGGCGTGTTCGTCGCCAAGCCGCGGCCTCGGGATCGCGATCCGCTGCGCCTGATCCTGCTCGGCAACCTCGTCAACTGGACGGATCTGCAGCGTGTTCACGCTGCAGTCGTCGATCGTGCATGCTGGCGAT
Source organism: uncultured Actinomycetes bacterium (assembly GCA_963754705.1). Taxonomy (GTDB): domain Bacteria; phylum Actinomycetota; class Acidimicrobiia; order Acidimicrobiales; family Ilumatobacteraceae; genus JAWKHV01. The sequence goes on from CAVWGZ010000008.1 coordinate 208,766, forward strand.
CGGGATGCTGGTGTGGATGTCGATGATGCCGATCATCGAGGCGGCCGAGCAGACGGTGCTGCAGCGGGTGGTCCCCTTCGACCACCAGGGACGGGTGTTCGGCTTCGCCCAGACGATCGAGAACGCCGCATCGCCGCTGACCGCGTTCATGATCGGCCCGCTCGCCCAGTACGTCTTCATCCCGACGATGCGCGACGGCGGTACCGGAGCCGACTGGATCGGCGGATGGTTCGGCGTCGGCAGCGAACGTGGCCTCGCACTCGATGTTCACCCTCGCCGGGCTGATCGGCATCGGGTTCACCCTCTTCGCCCGGTCCGCCCGGTGGTACCGGCGGATCTCGGTCGCCTCCGCCGAGGCCGCCCCGGTGGCCGTCGCCTGATCGGGCTGTGTCAGAGCAGCTCGAGCGAGCGCAGATCGCGGATCGCCGCGCAGGACCGGCGAGCCATCGCCAGGAACATCGCGTCGGACGCCTCGCTGCGGGTGGCGGTGGCATAGATGCACCCGAGGACGGTGATCATCGGTCCCTGCAGCTGGCCGAGGCGGTAGTCCTCGAAACAGTCGTCGGCGCCTCGCCGCACGCCGTGCTCGGCGAGGGCGGCGACATAGCCGGTGACGAGCCCTTCCTCGCTCGCCCGCCGTAGCTCGGTGTCGAGGCTGTTGCCGAGGAAGTAGGCGAGATCGCGCCCCGGCGGGGCGACGGTGACCGTCTGCCAGTCGAGCGCGGCGACACCGCCCCCGGCGATGCCGAACATCAGGTTGTCGAGCCGGTAGTCGCCGTGGACCACGGCAAACGGCTCCGGTCTGCTCAGCTGCCACTCGCCGAGCACCTCCGCCACCTCCCCGAGGGTGGCGACCTCGGCCTCGCCGAGCTCGTCGCGGTAGCGGGCCACGAACTGCTCGTTGGCGAGGCGGAACACCTCGCCGAGGAAGGCAGCCGCCGACGCGTCGGCGGGGGTGAGGAACTCCAACGCATACAGCTCGCGGTCGTCCCATCGTGGCCCGTGGAGGGCGGCGAGGTTGGTCAGCGCCGCCGACGCCTCGGCCACCGTGCATCCGTGCGCCTGCACGCCCGGCACCGCCGGGGCGAGATCCTCGAGCACGAGGGTGAACTCGCTCGCGTCATCGCTGATCGCCGCGTGCCAGCAGCGCGGCGTGCGCACGGCGACGGTGGCGGCGAGCTCGCGATAGAACCCGACCTCCTTGCGGAATCCGCCCGAGACACGTTGGCGAGCTGCGGGGTCTCCGGCGGCGAGCTTGACGACCACCGTTGCGGGCGCGCCGGGGATCGGCGTGCGATAGGTCGGGATCGTTCGGTAGTTGGCGCCGATCTGGCCGGTGCCGATCTGCTCGACCGCCAGGTCGTCGACGACGATTCCCGGGAGCTCGCGTTCGAGCACCGCCGTCATCCACGCCGGGGTGACCTGCTCGATCCGATCGGCGACCTCGTTCATGACGCTCCCTGCAGGTACGGCGACATCGACCAACCCCTCCGGGCCGCGCCGGCCCGATCGCTCGGGGTCTAGCCGATCGGTGACCCGCGGTCGAGCCACGACCTCCCGACCTCGCACGGAGTGCTCGACGACGTCTGGTTGACTTGGGCGATGGCCGACGACCCGCTCCGTGACTTCGACCGGTCGGGGTTCACCCACGAGGGCAAGCACCGGACGGTGTTCCGGCACGGCACCGGGCCGGCGGTGATCGTGATCGCCGAGATCCCCGGCATCACGCCCAAGGTCGCCGGCTTCGCCCGCAAGGTCGCCGACATCGGCTGCACGGCGGTGATGCCGCACCTGTTCGGCGAGCCCGGCCGCGATCCCTCGGCAGCCGGCCGCGGCAGCGTCGACGGTGTCGTCGTCAGACGATCGGGCCGCTGTGCGTCAGCCGCGAGTTCACGATGTGGGCGACCAACAGCACGTCGCCGGTGGTCGAGTGGCTGCGGGCGCTCGCCGACCACGAGCACGAGCGGTGCGGCGGACCCGGCGTCGGGCGCCGTCGGGATGTGCTTCACCGGCGGGTACGCGCTGGCGATGGCGACGCACCCGAGCCTGCTCGCGCCGGTGCTCTCGCAGCCGTCGATGCCGATCGCCGATGACGCACCAAGCAGCGGCGCTCGATCGACTGCTCGCCCGACGGACCTCGCCATCGTCAAGGACCGCTGCGCCAGCGAGGGCCTGCAGGTGCTCGGGCTGCGCTTCAAGGGCGACCGGTTCGTGCCGCCCGAGCGCTTCGAGTTCCTGCGCGAGCAGCTCGGCGACGCGTTCGTCGCGGTCGAGCTCGAGGACGAGCACGGCCAACCCCGACGCCGACCTGTGGCCCCACTCGGTGCTCACCGAGCACCTCATCGACGAGCCGGGCCAGCCCACCCGCGTCGCGCTCGACCAGGTGCTCGACCTGTTCCGCACCCGCCTGCTGAGCTGATCCCGGCGCGCCCTCGGCCAGCATCGCGCGGGGCGCGCCGCTCCTCCAGCGAGGTCGAGCGCCGATTCGCGCTCAGGTGTGGCGGCGCGGTCCGATGGAGCGCGTCAATCGGCGTCGGGGGGAACGGCTGAGCGCGAATCGGCGGCCGGGCGTGAGCATCGAACCGGGCCTCGGCGCCGCAACTTGGCGTGGACCGAACGGATCGACCGGAGCATCTGGAAGGATCGCGAGCGATGAACGAGACCAGCTTCAGCTTCACCGCCGGCGACGGGACCGAGATCTCCTGCTACCGGTGGGACACGACCGGCGACCCGCGAGCGATCGTCCAGATCGCCCACGGGATGGGAGAGCACGCCGCCCGGTACCGGCGGTTGGCCTCGTCGCTGACCGACGTCGGCTACGTCGTCTACGCCAACGACCACCGTGGCCACGGGCGGACCGCCGGAGGCGATGAGCACCTCGGCGACCTCGGCCCTGGCGGATGGTCGGGGCTGGTCGCCGATCTCGGCGAGCTGTCCACGGTCGCCCGCGCCGAGAACCCCGACATCCCGCTGGTGCTGATCGGCCACAGCATGGGCTCGTTCGCCCTCCAGGCGTATCTCCTCGACCACAGCGACGCGCTCGACGCAGCGGTGCTCTCCGGGACGACGGCGATCGATGTCGTCGCCGCCGGGATCGACCCGACCAAGGAGATCGACCTCAGCGCGTTCAACGCCGCGTTCGAGCCGGCGCGAACCGAGTACGACTGGCTCAGCCGCGATCCCGACGAAGTCGACAAGTATGTCGCCGACCCGTGGTGCGGATTCGGCCTCGACCCCGCCGGCGCAGCGGGCATGATCGCCGATGCTGCCGCCACCGGCGATCCGCAGCGGCTCGGAGCGATCCGTTCGTCGCTGCCGATCTACCTGATGTCCGGCGACGCCGATCCGCTCGCCGGCGGCGGGCAGCTGATCGAGCTCGCCGCCGGCCGATACCGGGACGCCGGCGTCGCCGACGTCACCGTCGCGCTCTACCCAGGGGCGCGCCACGAGGTGTTCAACGAGACCAACCGCGACGAGATCACCACCGACCTGCTCGCCTGGCTCGACCGCGTCACCGCCTGAGCGGTGGAGGCGATCCAACCGCCACGGATCGGTCGGGCGCTCCGCCGGATCGACGACCCGAGCTGGTCGGACGACGACGAGCTCGAAGCGGTCGAACTCGGCGGGGAGCTCGCCCCGGTCCCGGCGAGGCGGGTGACGATCGTCGGTGCCCGCCTCACGGGTCTGCGGATGACCGGCGCCTCGGTGCCGGAGCTCAGATTGCGCGACTGCATCCTCGATCGGTGCGAGCTGTCCGGGGCGATGCTCGACGGCTCGGCCTGGACCCGGGTCGAGCTCGTCGGCTGCCGGCTGTCGGGCGCCGTGCTCAGCGCGGCCCGTCTCCGCCATGTCCGGTTCCACGACTGCCGCGCCGACGGGCTGGTGCTGCGGATGGTCACCGGCGACTCACTCGCCTTCGACGACTGTGACCTCAGCGGGGCGGACCTGTACGCCGCCCAGTGCCCCGGCGCCCGCCTGCTCCGCTGCCGGTTGACCGGTGCCGACGTCTCGGCGGCGACACTGCGCGGGGCCCGGTTCCACGGCTCTGACCTGACCGGGGTGGTCGGCGGCGCCGCCTTCGCCGGAGCGCGGATCGATCGGATGCAGGTCGAGCCGCTGGCCCACGCCGTGTTCGCCGCCCTCGGGATCGAGATCGACGAGCCGGAGGATGCGGACTGATCGTCGCCGGGGACGGGCGGTGCTCAGCGTCGAGCGAGCTGCTCGGTCATCCAGTCGGTGGCGAAGGCGAGCAGATCGGCACCGTCGATCAGCTCGCTCGTCGCCCCGCCGACCACCCCCGTCGACGCACGCCCGGTCGCCAGATAGGCGCGCAGCGCGTCACCGAAGTAGTCGCCCGGAGCGTCGACGATCCCGTCGGAGTCGTCGAGACACTCGATCACCCGGACGACCGCCCGGTCGCCGTCGTGGACCTTGCGGTAGCGGCGGACGTGGCGCTTGTCGGGCACGTCGGCGAGGTACTCGGCGTGGTGGAGGAGGGTGACGGTGTCGATGTCGGCGCCGAGCCGGAGCACCTTGCCGCCGGTCGCGACGAGCCGGGCGAGCGGTGAGCCGGGCCCGTAGTAGTGGTCCCACGGAACGTCGGTGAGCAGCTCCCCGGCGCGCCGGCCGCGCCCCCCGAAGCGGCCCTCGGGATGGTCGGAGACGATCGTTCCCGGATGGAGGCGGAAGACCTCGGCGAGCGCGCCGTTGTCGGCCTCCGCCGGGTCGGCCAGCGGATCGAACGGCGGGGCGTCGGCGAGCAGGGCGATCCGCTCGGGTTCCGGCCGCTGGTTGACCCAGGCGAAGGGATCCTCCGCCCCGAGCGTCATCAGCAGCGTGCCGTCGACACCGACCGCCGTGTCGAGGGCGGCGATCACGCCGACGGCACCGCGCTCGACCGCGCCGAGCCGGCGAAGCGAGGCGTGGACCATCACCGTCTGCCCGGCCACGATCCCCAGCCGGCGGAGGTCTCCGACGAGGTCGGCAACGGTGCGCAGCGGTGCAGCCATCGCCCGAGCATGGCCGAGGAACCGGCGATCGGGCGACGGAATTCGAGCGACCCAGCGAGCGACGTCCGGCCCGGATGGATCGATGGCCGACGACGCACCGTCCTACCGGTTCTACGGCGAGCTCGCCGAAGAGGGCTGCGCTCACCACCTCGGCGGTCGTGCTGCCGGAGGCGACGCAGGAGGACCGCGTTCCCCGCCCGTTGTTCGTCGGTCATCGTCCGGGACCGCTCCCGGACGGCGGCTAGTGTCGCCGGCCGTGCCGGAGCCGGACGCCGTCGAACCCACCTCCGAACGTGCTGCGTTCGAGGTGACCGTCGGCGCGCAGACGTTCGTCTCCCTCAGCGGGAAGGACGTCGCCGCCCACCTCGAGCCGGCGGAGTTGTTCGACGCGCTCGAGGACGCCTTCCGCAGCGTCGAGCTCGGCGAGGTCCAGTCGCCCCCTCGACCACAGATCACCGTGCCCGACCGCGGGTTCTCGTTGGCGATGCCGGCATGGCGAGCGGGGCTGCCGATCGGGGTCAAGGTGGTCAACGTGTTCGACGGCAACCTCGCCGTCGGGTTGCCCAACCATCTGGCGACGATCCTGCTGTTCGATCCCGACACCGGGGCGATGCTGGCGGTGATCGACGGGACCTACATCACCGGGGTCCGCACCGCCGCTGCCGCAGTGCTCTCGGCCCGGCTGCTCAGCCGGTCCGACGCGCGGGTGGCGACGGTGATCGGCGCCGGCGTGCAGGGGCGTGAGCATCTCCGGCTGCTGCCGCTGGTGCGCACGCTGGAGCAGATCCACGTCTGCTCACTCGAGCCGGCGCACGCCGATCGGCTCGCCGGCCAGAGCCCGCTGGCGACGGCGACCGCGGACGTCGAAGCCGCCGTGCGCGCCTCCGACATCGTCTGCCTGGCGACCCACAGCCCGACCGCGGTGATCGACCCGGCGTGGGTCCGACCCGGCACGCACGTGACCTCGGTCGGCTATCACCCGCCGGCCGGCGAGTTGCCCGGCGGCCTGGTCGCCGAGCACCGGGTGTTCGTCGAAACGCTCGACGCCCTCGCAGCGGCGCCGGTCGGGTGCAGCGAGCTCGCCGGAGCCGACCCCGATCGGGTGGCGACCCTCGGCGCGGTGTCGCTCGGGAGGGCGCCGGGGCGAACCAGCGACGACGAGATCACCGTCTACAAGGCGATGGGATTGGCGATCGAGGACCTCGTCGCCGCCGACCTCGCCTACCGCCGGTCGCTCGCCGGCGGCACCGGCCAACGCCTCAGCTGGTGATCGAGCCGCAGACATCGCCGGAGGAGGTGACGATCGTCCGGTTGAGCGGACGAGAGATCCGCTCCCGTGCCGGGGAGCTCGCCGAGGTGCTCTGCGATGCGGTCGAGTCCGGCGCGTCGGTCGGCTTCCTGCTCCCGTTGTCGACCCGGCGGGCGATCTCGTTCTGGGAGGGTGTCGCCGCCGCGGCGCGAACGGGGCGAGGCGATCGTCCTCGCCGCACTCGCCGGTGACGTGGTCTGCGGGACGGTCCAGCTGCGCCGTGCGCTGGAGGAGAACCAGCCCCATCGGGCCGACATCGGCAAGCTCCTCGTTCATCGACGGGCACGAGGGCGAGGCGTCGCCTCGACCCTGATGGGTGCGATCGAGCAGCAGGCGCGTGCGCTCGGCCGCACATTGCTCCAGCTCGACACGACGACCGGCAGCGACGCCGAACGGCTCTATCGCCGCCTCGGGTGGGAGGTGCTCGGGATCCTCCCCGGCCACGCCCTGCTGCCCGACGGCCGATCGAGCGACACGACCTTCTTCTGGAAGTCAGTCCTCTGAGCGTCCCTCCCGGCGGGACAGGGCGTGCTCGCCGAACTGGCGGGCGCCGCTGTCGAGTACCCAGTTGTGGCCGAAACTGGCCAGCGGATGGGCGATCGCGCCGACGCCGCGCAGCGTTCGGCTGCCCGGCCTGAGGTCGGAGGTCAGCCGGATCTCGGATCCGGCGGGGGCCGAGCTGATCTCGATCCGGGCATCGCCGACGATGTCGCCGGTGAGCTCGGCGTCGACCGATTCGTGCTCGACGACCTCGGCGAGCTCGATCGTGAACCGCACGACATAGGGCAACGGTGGCTTGACGACACAGCGCCACACGTCGCCGGAGCGCAGGCTCTGCCCGTCGAACTCACGCAACCACGGCCACCAGCTGCGGTAGCTGCCGACATCGGCGAGCGACCCCCAGACGGCGGCCGGGGCGGCCTGGAAGCGGTACTGGCGATCGGAGGCGACGCGCACCGTGCCACCTTCCCACGCCCGGCGGGTGCGGTCGGTCGACGGCGCTCGCCGGCGCTCAGGCGAGCAGGGAGTGGGTCACTCGCCGGCGATGGAAAGTGGCGTCGCCCCAGGCGCGTTGCAGTGCCCAGGCCTTTTTCATCCAAAGTTGGAGGTCGGCTTCCCAGGTGTAGCCGATCCCGCCGTGGACCTGCATCGCCGAACGGGAGGCGCGATAGGCAGCGTCACCGGCGAAGGCCTTGGCGGCCGAGACCTGGGCGGCGTCCATCGACCACGCCGCGGCGTACGTCGTCGGCTTGGCGAACTCGACCTGCAGCAGGGCGTCGGCGAGGAGGTGCTTGACCGCCTGGAACGCACCGATCGGCTTGCCGAACTGCTCGCGCTGCCGGGCGTACTCGGCGGCGACGTCGATCATCGCCTGGCCGAGCCCGATCAGGTACGCAGCCATCGCCAGCGCACCGCGATCGAACGCGGCCGAGTTGTCGATCCCGTCGACCCGGGCGACCGAACCGCCCTCGACGGTGAACAACCGCCGACCGCCGTCGATCCCCTCGACGTCGGTGACGCTGAATCCGGTGTGCACCCCGTCGCGATCGAGGATCAACGAGGCGACGTCGCGCGTGGGCGACGTAGGAGGAACCGTCGAACCCTGCTGCGGTGGCGATCAGCGAACCGTCGAGCAGCCCGGCGTACTCGTCGAATCCGCCGAGCGCGGGGACGACGACCGCAGCGTGCTCGATCACCGGGCCGGGCACGGCGGCGCGGCCGAGCTCCTCGAACAACAGCACCGCGTCGACCATCGCCACCCACGCCACCGGGCTCGGCGAGCAGGCCGAGCACGCCCATCTCCCCCAGCTGTGCCCACAGCTTCGGGAGCGTGTCCCGAACCGTCCTCCCACGCCGAACGGACGAGAGCGGGTGGGCACTCCTTGGCCAGCAGCTCGCGCAGCCGTGGCGGCGAACAGCCGCTGGTCTTCGGTGAACGAGAAACGCATCAGAGCCCCTTCGGCAGCTGGAGGACCCGGTCGGCGATGATGTTGCGCTGGATCTCGTTGGTGCCGGCGTAGATCGGCCCGGAGAGCGAGAACAGGAAGCCGTCGACCCAGCGCTCGTCGGGCCCGTCCATCCGCTCGGCATCCGGTCCGAGCAGCTGCGAGCGCGAGCTCGTGGATCCGCACGTCGAGCTCGCTCCAGAAGATCTTGTTGAGGCTGACGCCTCGGCGCCGATCGGGCGGCCCTCGATCATCCGGGTGACCGTCTGGTAGGTGTGCAGCCGGTAGCCCTCGGCCTGCATCCACACCTCGGTCACGGCGTCGCGCATCGCCGTGTCGGCCGGATCGCCGAGCCGCTTCCACAGCTCGACCAGCCGGTTCGCCGCCGACGAGAACCGCGCCGGGCTGCGCAGCGCTGACCCCGCGTTCGAAGCCGGCGGTCGCCATCGCCACGTTCCAGCCGCGGCCCTCGACCGCCGAGCGTGTTCGTCGACCGGTACGCGGACGTCGTCGAAGAAGATCTCGGCGAATCCGGTGTCGCCGTCGAGCTGGGCGATCGGTCGGACCGTGACGCCCGGCGAGTCGAGCGGGACGAGGATGAACGTCAGCCCCTTGTGGCGTTCGGCGTCCGGGTCGGTGCGGAAGATGCCGAAGCACCAGTCGGCCCACACCGCACGCGACGCCCAGATCTTCTGGCCGGTGACGACCCAGTCGTCACCGTCGTCGAGCCGCCTTGGAACGGATCGCGGCGAGGTCGGATGCCGGCGTTGGGTTCGCTCCAGGCCTGTGCCCAGACGATCTCGCGCGGACGCCATCGTCGGCAGGAACCGGGCCTTCTGCTCGTCCGTGCCGACCTCCATGATCGTCGGCCCGAGCAGGAAGATGCCGTTCTGGTTGACCCGCCCCGGAGCGCCGGCGCGGAAGTACTCCTCTTCGAAGATCAGCCACTTGAGGTAGTCCGCACCGCGGCCGCCGTACTCGACCGGCCAGGAGACCGCCGACCAACGACCCTCGTACAGCTGACGCTCCCACTCGCGGTGCGCGGCGAAGCCGGCCTCGGTGTCGAAGCGACGGCAACGGTTCGGCCGGCACGTTCGCTTCCAGCCAGGCGCGGGCCTCGGCGCGGAACGCGCTCTCCTCCGGGGTCTCGGTCAGATCCACGGCCCGACCGTACCTGACGACCCGTCAGGAACGCCGAGCCGACTCGGCCGTGAGTCATCCCCGAGATCGCGCGCCGGCGGCGGCGTCGCGCACGATCGTCGCGATCCGTTCGGTGCGGGTCTCGGGCTTCGCCGCGCTGATCACCCACCACAGCATCTGCTTGCGCGCGCTCGGCGGGAACCCGTCCCACGCCGCTCTCGCCGGTGGCACGGCATCGAGCGCAGTCGCCAGTTCGCCGGGCTCGAGCAGGTCCTCGACCGGGTCGTAGATCGTCCACCACCCGTTGGCCTTGGCGACCTCCACCGAGCGGCGCCCGGCGTCGGTCATCAGTCCGGCACGCTCGAGCTCGTCGACCCGCCGGCGGTTGAGCCGTGTCCAGGTGCTCTTCGGCTTGCGCCGGGTGAGCAGTTGCAGGGCGCGATCCTCGTCGAGGGTGTTGACGGTCGAGTCGATCCAACCGAAGCAGATCGCCTCCTCGACGATCTCCGGGTACGGGCAGACCGGATTGCCGGAGGACCGCTTCCAGGTGCAGATCCACAACCCCGGTACCGCAGCGGCGTTCGCCTCGAGCCAGGCTCGCAGCTCGGAGCGGTGCTCGACGTGGTGGATCGGATAGCCGAACTTCCACGTCGGTGGGTGTTCGGAGGCGGAGGCGGGAACGTCGGGCATCAGTGCCGGGCCCGGGGTGTGGCCGGTTGCCCGGTCGACGTCGATCCTTCTGCCGAACTCGACCAGCACATCGGTGGCGACCGACGACCCCGTCGGCGCCAGACACCGTCACCGGCAGCTGTCTCACACATCCCGTTCGCGATCGCACGACCGTAGCGCCGTGCTCCTGCGATTCGGGACCTTCGACCCTACGGCCCGGTGACCGATGCCCCGGATTGCGTGAGCAGGCGTTTCGTACCTTCCGAGGGCACCCGAAGCGCCGACCCGGCGCCGCACCTGGAGGCATCGCCATGACCGTCACCGCCGACCACCCGGAACTCGGACTCCTCGCCGAGCGCCCGACCATCGCCCTCGAACGCAGAACCGTCGACGCCGTGCTCGTCGGTCTCGGCGCCGTGGTCGCCGTCGTCCTGCTGGTCGCCGGCGGACTGCTGACGTGGGGCAACACCTTCGCCGAGGACTACGTCCACGACGAGCTGACGAGCGCAGCAGATCTTCTTCCCGGACGCCGCCGCGCTGCAGGAAGAGGGGCGCACCGACCTGGTGACGTACGCCGGCCAGCAGCTCACCACCGGTGCGCAGGCCGAGGCCTACGCCAGCTACATCGACGGCCACCTCGCCGACTCCGCAGACGGGATGACCTATGCCGAGTACGGCGCCGTCGAGCGGGCGGCGAAGACCGCGGTGACCGAGGCGACCGGCAGCGGGCCGTCGCGGCCGAGATCGCCGAGCTGCAGGCGACGGCCGACCAGGCGACGACCCAGCGCAACACGCTGTTCAAGGGCGAGACGCTGCGCGGCCTGCTGCTGGCGCGTTCGCCTGGTCGACGATCGGCACGATCGCCGGGATCGCCGCGATCGGCCGCCTTCGTCGGCGCTGGCGTGATGGCGGTGCTCGTCGCCCTCGGCGCCGTCCACCACCGCAGGGCCGCACGAGCCTGACGGTCTCGTTTCCTTCCTGCGACGAAGCCGGGCGGGCGTGCCGACCCGGCTTCGTCCGCGTCTGGTCTCCCCTAAACAATCTCTGATTCTCGTACGTATGTTCGATCGAATCGTGTACACTGCGCCTCATGTCCTCCACCGAAGCCTCGATCGTCGACGTGGTCGACCGGCTCGATCGGCTCGACCCGGATGGTTTGACCGTGGACGACGTCCTGCGGGCGGTGGCGGAGACACAGTTGGTGCGCTGCTGGCTGGACGCGATCTGCGCACGGCTGGCCCGGCGCGCTCGATCTGTCTGGCGACAGAGGGAGTCTGCGCCGGGGGTGACACGACGTTTCGACAAGCCGGAATGTCGGACCGGGTGGCGAAGACGCTCGGCAGGCGAGTGGCCGTGCTGGTCGAGCTCCCCGACCTCGAAGCCCGCCTCGCCGCCGGCGAGACGACCGGAGAGCATGTCGATGCGGTCGCAGCTGCGTTGCGGCCGTTGTCGGCCGAACGACGCTCAGAGGTGCTCGGCTTCGCAGACTCGATCGTCACCGCTGCGATCCGCCAGCCGGTCGACACCTTCCGGACCGACATCCGTCGACTGGTCGAGTTCCTCGATCCGAAGCACCGGTTGAACGAGCACGAACGCGCTCGACGGTCGACCCGGCTGGCGATGTGGATCGGACGCGACGGGATGTATCACCTCCGCGGCGCGTTCGATCCCGAGCGAGGGAGCGCGATCTACAACGCGGTTCGGCACGAGGCCGAGCGTGTTCGCAAGCAGCAGCAGGACGCGCCGGCGACGAGGCGCTCGACGAGGAGCAGCGCAACGCCGTTGGCCTTCACCGCCTGATCACCGGCGGGCGCGCCAGCGCGCAGCGGACATCGCCGACCTCGTCGTCCTCATCGACTACGAGATGCTCGTCGGGACTGCCCAACGGTGTCTGTCGCACCGCCGAAGGGGTGCCGATCCCTGCCGAGACGGCTCGCCGGCTGTGCTGTGATGCCCGCATCATCCCGATCACCCTCGGCGGCGACGGACTTCCGCTCGACGTCGGGCGAGCCAAACGCCTCGCCACCCGCCAGCAGCGGCTAGCCCTGGCGGCGATCTATGACACGTGTGCGATGCCGGGTTGCACGACTGCGTTCCACGAGTGCCAGATCCATCACTTCGATCCCTACGGACGCGGCGGCGACACCGACCTCGAACGCTTGGCGCCGCTGTGCGACCTCGACCACCACCGGGCACACGAAGGCGGATGGCTGATCGACCTCGCGCCCGACCGCACGATCACGGTGCGGCTTCCGGATGGCACGCTCCTCGCCTGCGAGCGCTTCACACCCTCGGGCCAACGACAACACGCCCCACCGGAGCGACGCGCTGCGTGACGGGTGGACTCGATCGCGTACGCCCCCTGCGAGCCGTTCGGCGGCAGGGAAGAACGTCGCCCGCTCCTTGACAATCGAACGACAGGGCGCCGATGCACACCTCGCGCAGCGTGTTTCGCTGCGCCGTGTCGGAGCGCCGCCGGTCACCGCCTGTCACCGCCTGGTCATCGTGGCGGCGTTCGGCACGGTGGCGGAACGAGACAGACGGTTACTCTGACGGCGTGTCAGATCTCTCCACCAAGACCCCGGCAGTCGAGGGTTGGTTCACCACCGGTGACGAACCACAGCTGATCGGGTCGCGATGCTCCGCATGCGGGACCTACGTCTTCCCGCCACGGGCGGCGGACTGCCCGAACCCGACCTGTGACAGCGACGTGCTCGATCGCCACCCCGCTCTCTCGTCGGGGCAAGGTCTGGAGCTACACCGAGAACCGCTACGCCCCGCCGCCGCCGTTCACGCCGCACCGACCCGTTCGAGCCGTACGCGCTCGGCCGCGGTGGAGCTCGACGAGGAAGGTCTGTCGTGCTCGGCCAGGTCGCCAAGGGCGTGCTCGCCGCCGATCTGAAGGTCGGCATGGAGATGCAGCTCGAGATCGATCACGCTCAACGCGACCGACGGTCACGCAACGGGTCGAGCTGGTCTACGTCTGGGCGCCGGCATGAGCAGCCGATCGGCGATCTGGACTCGCCATCCTCGGGGTCGGGCATGCACCCGTGGGGCAAGTGGGGCCGCGACTTCACCGAGTACGGCATGGTCGCAGCCCGCGGCCGCGCTCGCCGACGCCGGGCTCGCCTGGACCGACGTCCAGTACGTCGCCGGGGCGGACACGATCCGCAACGGCTACCCGGGCTTCATCGCCGGGGCGACGTTCGCCCAGAAGCTCGGCTGGAGCGGCGTCCGGGTGACCTCGAGCTACGCCGCCTGCGCCTCGGGCGCGCAGGCACTCCAATCGGCGCGCGCCCAGATCCTCGCCGGGTTCTGCGACGTGGCGCTGGTGATCGGCGCCGACACGACGCCGAAGGGGTTCTTCGCCCCGGTCGGCGGCGAGCGACCGCAAGACGACCCCGACTGGCTGCGGTTCCACCTCCTCGGCGCGACCAACCCGGTGTACTTCGCGCTCTTCGCCCGCCGTCGGATGGACCTGTACGGCGCGACCGTCGAGGACTTCGCCCAGGTGAAGGTGAAGAACTCGCGCCACGGCCTGCACAACCCGAACGCCCGGTTCCGCAAGCAGAACGTGGTCGAGGACGTCCTCAACTCGCCCGGTCGTCGTCCGACCCGCTCCGCCTGCTCGACATCTGCGCCACCTCACGACGGGGCGGCGGCGATGATCGTCGCGCAGCATGGAGTTCGCCGAGCGGCACCTCGGCACGCTCGCACGGCGCTGTGCCGGGTCAAGGCGGTCTCGACCGTCACCCCGACCTATCCGCAGACGATCGCTCGAGCTGCCCGACTTCGCCACCGACTCGAGCGCCGTCGTCGCCCCGCCCGAGCGGAGGTACAAGGACTCGATCGCCTGGGCCGCCTACGAAGAGGCCGGGCATCGGCCCCGACGACCTCAGCCTGGCCGAGGTCTACGACCTGTCGACCGCGCTCGAGCTCGACTGGTACGAGCACATCGGGCTGTGCGCGAGGGCGAGGCCGAGAACCTGCTGCGCAGCGGCGCGACGACGATCGGTGGCCGGATCCCGGTCAACCCGAGCGGCGGGCTCGCCTGCGTTCGGTGAGGCGATCCCGGCCCAGGCGATCGCCCAGGTGTGCGAGCTGACCTGGCAGCTGCGCGGCCAGGCGGGTGCTCGTCAGGTCGACGGTGCGACCGTCGGCATCACCGCCAACCAGGGCCTGTTCGGCCACGGATCATCCGTGATCGTCGCTCGCTGAGCGCCCGGCTCGCCGGGGCCGGCTGAGTCCGCTGGGAGAACCCTCGATACAGTCGCGGCCATGGCCGAGGCCTACATCGTCGAAGCTGTCCGTACCCCCGTCGGCCGTCGCGGCGGCGGGCTCTCGCAGGTCCATCCGGCCGATCTCGGAGCGCACGCGATCGGCTCGCTGATCGAGCGCACCGGGATCGATCCCGGCGCGGTCGACGACGTCGTGTTCGGCAACGTCGACTCGATCGGCCCGCAGTCCGGGTGCATCGCCCGCACCTGCTGGCTCGCCGCCGGCCTGCCGGAGCACGTCCCGGGAACGACGATCGACCGCCAGTGCGGCTCGGCCCAGCAGGCGATCCACTTCGCCGCCCAGGCGGTGATGTCGGGCACGATGGACCTGGTCGTCGCCGGCGGGGTGCAGAACATGTCGATGATCCCGATCTCCTCGGCGATGACCGCCGGCCAGGCGCTCGGCTTCGAGGACCCGTTCACCGGCTCGACCGGTTGGACCACCCGCTACGGCAGCGGCGAGGTGTCGCAGTTCGTCGGCGCCGAGATGATGGCGACGAAGTGGAACATCACCCGCGAGGAGATGGAGGACTTCGCCGTCGAGTCCCACCTGCGGGCGATCAAGGCCCGCCAGGAGGGCCGATTCGAGGCCGAGATCTCGCCGCTCAACGGCGTCAGCGCAGACGAGGGACCGCGGGAGCCGAACCTGGAGAAGATCCGTTCGCTGCCGACCCTGACGCCCGGCGGTCGGCTCACCGCTGCGGTCGCCAGCCAGATCTCCGACGGTGCCGCCGCCCTGCTGATCGCCAACGAGGCGGCGATCAAGCAGCACGGGTTGACCCCCCGGGCGCGGATCCATCACCTCTCGGTGCTCGCCGACGACCCGATCATGATGCTCTCGGCGCCGATCCCGGCGACCAAGCGGGCGTTGGCCAAGACCGGGATGACCCCGGACGACATCGACCTGGTCGAGATCAACGAGGCGTTCGCCCCGGTCGTTCTCGCCTGGCTGCGCGAGACCGGTTTCGATCACGCCAAGGTCAACGTCAACGGCGGGGCGATCGCCCTCGGCCACCCGCTGGGAGCGACCGGCGCACGGCTGATGACCACCCTGCTCCACGAGCTCGAGCGCACCGGCGGCCGTTACGGTCTGCAGACGATGTGCGAGGGCGGCGGGCAGGCCAACGTCACGATCATCGAACGGCTGTGACCATTCGCGCCGTCACCGCGGCCGACGAGGGACAACTGACCCGCACCGCGTGGCGGGCGTTCAGCAGCGATCCGCAGATCCGCTACATCGTCGCCGACGACGATCGCTGGCACGGCGGCACCGGGGAGACGTTCTTCGGGATCGCAGTCGCCTGGTTCGGCGGCACCGGTCGTGGTCACGTCACCGACGACGTCGCTGCGCTCTGCCTGTGGGCACCGTCCGAGCGGCCCGAGCCACCACCGGAGGTGCTCGCCACTCTCGGCGCGTTGAACGAACGGATGAACGCCGACGAGCGGGCGAGGGCGACGATCCTGATGGACTCGTTCGCCGCCCACAAGCCGGCCGAGCCGCACGTCTACATCGGCGTCCTCGCCACCCATCCGGACTGGCAGCGTCGCGGGCTCGGCCGGCAGGCGATGGGCCCCGCGTTCGCCTTCGCCGACGAGGCCGGGCTCGGCACCTACCTCGAGACCGGGACGGAGGCGAACGTCGCCTTCTACCGCTCGTGCGGGTTCGAGGTCAGCGCCGAATGGGACATCGCCGACGGCCCACGCAACTGGGGGATGTGGCGACCGCCACGCTGACGCGCAGCGGGAGCCGGCCGCCCTACTCGGCAGACCGGCTCCCGGCGACGGGACGTCATCGGCCCGTTGTCAGCGGGCCCAGGTTCAGCTGGCGGGACGATAGGCCCCGGTGACGTCGACCAGGATTCCCGCAGTAGCGGTGGTGTATACGCAGATGGATCCCGCCGATCCAACGGTCACCGTCGCGGCGTTGGCGACCGTCCGTCCGGCGACGAAGTTGAGGTTGGAGGCGAGCGGGACCGGGCCCCCGCAGGGGTACACGGTGGCGTATCCGGCTTCGGCGGGAGCGTCGATCGTGACGTTGACGGCGACGACGTTCGCATCGTCGGGCACCCCGCCACGACCGAGGACGGCGACGGCGAGACTCGTCCCCCCGGTCACCGACGTCGGCCGGGTGTCGACCAACCGGGCCGGCGCCAGCGGCTCGAACAGGGCCGTGCCGAGCGCCGGGCTGTACGCCGCATTGGCGTCGACGACGAGATGGGCATCGGCAGAGGCGACGACGCAGACCTTGCCCCCGGTGCCGACCTTGACGATCGCCGAGTTGGCCACCGTCCGCCCGGCGACGAAGTTGACGTTGGAAGCCAGCGGGACGGCCGAACCGCACGGATAGACCGTCGCATAGCCATCGGCGGACGGATCGATGACGGTGACGTTCAGCGCTGCCGACGCTGCGTCGGCCGGCATCCCGCCGCTTCCGGCGACGACGACCTCGTGGACCGTCCCGGCCGAGATCTTCGATCCTCCACGGGTGTCGTCCAGTCGCGCCGGCGTCAGCGCGACGAGTCTGCCGCCACCGAGCGTCGGGCTGTAGGCGGCGGTGACGTCGAGCACCAGGTTCGCCGCAGCGGAGCTCGCCGCGCACAGCTTCCCGCCCACGCCGAGGCCGACGGTCGCAGCATTCGAGACCGTCTGCCCGGCGACGAAGTTCAGCGTCGACGACGCCGGGGCGCTGCCACCACACGGATAGAGCGACAGGTAGCCGCCGTCGAGCGGATCGGTGACCGTCACGTTGACCATCACCGCGGTCGCGTCGGCAGGCACCTCACCGACACCTGCGACGGCGATCTCACGCAGCGACCCGACGTCGATCGGATCGAGCGAGACGCGCGTGTCGAGCAGTCGGGCCGGCGACAGGCCGAGCAGACCGGCCGTTCCCGCCGGCGTCGGTGTCGGTGTCGGCGGCGTCGTCGGTGTCGGCGGCGTCGTCGGCGGCGGGGCGACCGGGCCGGTGATCGTCAGCACCGAGGAGTTGACCCCGTTGTCCAGTCCGGTGACCGAGCTGACCGAGCTGCGCGAGATCGAATAGGTCCCCGCGATCGCGGCGACCACGGGCACCGAGATCACACAGTTCGACGTCTGCAGTACGGCGCCGCCGACGAGCGACAGGGCGGAGGAGCCCTGGGCGGCGACGATCGTGCCCCCGCAGCTGTTGTCCACCGATCCGGCGGCGATCGCCAGCCCGGCGGGCAGGTCGAATCCGAAGCCGATCCCGCTGGCATCGACCAGGTCGGTGTTGACGATCGAGAAGTCGATCGTCTCGGCCACGCCCGCATCCCCCGTGCCGTCACGGAAGGCGCCGGTCAGGGTCACGCCCTGCGGGGTGACGAACTGCTGCGACGCAGCCGTGTGGACACCAGGCGTCGAGCCGAGGTTCCACTGCACCAGCAGACTCGCGTCGTGGTTGTACGTGTCCACCTGGAACCCGAGGTTGCCGCCGCTGGAGACCGTGCCCATGCCCGTGCCGAGATCGACCGACATCGCCCCGCTGAAGGGCATTGTCCCGGGCACCTCGCGGCAGGCCGAACATCACGTGCGAAGACGTGTTCAACGAGATCACGGAGCGGACGGGAGCGGTGAGCATCACCCCGTATCCCGAATCGCTGCCGCCGGGCTGGGCGTCGCCCATGTAAGCCAGCTTGACCGGGACGCTGTTCCCGGCCGGAATCGTCACCGCATAGCTGTCGGTGACGTAGTCGTTGGGGAAGACGTAGCCGATCGTCCGATCGACGAGGTACTCGCGGCCGCCGACGGTCTCGCTGTAGCGCAGCTTGGCCGACCCGCTGCCGGTCGCCGATCCGCCGGTGTCGCTGGCGCTGCCGGTGAGTTCGACCACCGTGACCGAGTCCCACCCGCCGGCGGAGATCGAGGTGCCGCCGATGTTGAGCAGCAGGCGTCCGCCGGCCGCGCCGGGGCCGCAGCACCACTGACTCTGATTGCGAGCGTTGTGCGCGTCGTATCCCGTCGGCGTGATCGTCATCCGCATGCCGTCCGAACCGTCGCTCGACACGCCGCCACCGGGGTTGATCACCACCGGCGCTCCGACCAGCGCGGAGACCACCTCGTCACCGGGCGAGGTCGGCGCGGCCGTCGCCTGGACGGACAGCCCGAAGGTGGAGGTGGAGCGCGAGGCCGGTGACTACGGCGACGCGTCGATGCCGGCGGCGAGCCGGCTCATGGCGGAATGAGCGCATGGGTCGGCTGATCGGTCCCCCGAGCGCAGGTTCAAGAGGCGGTCAAGCCAGACATCCGGAAATCGACGAGATCGTCGAACTCGGTACCGACACCGTTGGCTCCGTGTCAGGCAGAGGCGCCGGAGTAGTGGCGGACCCCGAACCTCCAGATCACACGGGTGACGAGCAACATCGCCGCGCTGAACCCGACGGTGATCAGCAGCCGGGCGATCGTCAACCGGCCGGTCAACGCCTCGGCCGGGACCGTGATCGCGAAGCCGAGCGGGACCAGATAGCTGAGGCTGACACGCAGCCAACCGGGATAGATCCCGACCGGGTACTGCCCGGCGCGGTACAGCCCGGTGAACAACTCCTGCAGCTGCTCCATCCGCACGAACCAGAACGCCGAGGTGGTCAACAGCAGCCAGGTGCAGTACAGCGCGAGGCAGCCGGCGACGATCGTCACCAGGAACCCGCCGAGCTCGGCCAACCCGAACCCGGCGCCACCGCTCGACACCCCCCAGGCGGCGACGCCGATCCCGACGACGACGTCGGTCAGCCGCCACAAGCGGAACTCGCGCACGCTGACCAACAGCTGCGAATCGACCGGCTTGGTCAGCAGGTAGTCGAAGGTGCCGAGACGGATGTCGGAGATCAACCGGCCCATGTTCGGTTCGATGACGAAGCCGACGATCCCTCCGACGATCGTGAACACCCCGATCACGGTCAGCAACTCGGGCCTGCTCCAGCCGCCGAGCTCGTCGGTCTGGCGGAAGATGAGCGTGAGGACGATCACCGCGGTGGCCAGGCTGACCAACGACTGGATCAACTGGACGATGAAGTTGACCCGGTACTGGAACTCGTTCATCACCCCGACGCGCAGGTGCAGCCAGGCGATCCTCATCCGGCGACCGCGGTGTAGTGGCGCACGGCGCGGCGCCAGACGACGGACACGGCGATCGCCCCCGCTGCGGTCCAGCCCGCCTGGGCGAGCAACCCGATCAGCAGCTCACGATCGCTGATCGGCCCGACGAGGGCGGTGATCGGGAAGCCGAACGTCCAGCGGAACGGGAGCACGCTCGCCACGTTCTGGGTCCATCCGGGCATCAGCGCGAGCGGGACGACCCGGCCGGAGAACAGCAGCTCGACGGCGAAGTAGGCCTCGAACATCGCGCTCACCCGGGTGGTCCAGAAGGTGACCATCCCGAGCAGCCAGAGGAGCATCGAGCGGATCAGGTAGGCGCCCCAGATCGCCACCGCGAACACGGCCACCTGCAGCGCCCGCGGGTCGAGCTCCGGATGGAAGATCAGCGAGAGGACGACCGCGATCGGCAGCCAGAGGACGATCACGACCAGCTTCCAGCCGGCGAACATCGCCAGGTCGTAGTGGATCGGGTGGACCGGCCGGGCGAGCTGGGCGGAGAGCTCCCCCTCGCGGATCCGTTGCTCCCAGCCGAACGGGGTGAACACGATGTTCATGTTCCGCACCAGCGTCCAGACGATGTAGTAGGCGGCGAAGGTGCCGGGGGTGAAGCCGCCGACCGAGCCGCCCTGCTGACGAGCGACGGTCGACCACACGATCAGATAGACCACCGGCTCGGTGACCATCC
Organism: uncultured Actinomycetes bacterium; assembly: GCA_963754705.1. Taxonomy (GTDB): domain Bacteria; phylum Actinomycetota; class Acidimicrobiia; order Acidimicrobiales; family Ilumatobacteraceae; genus JAWKHV01. The sequence continues at coordinate 228,913 of CAVWGZ010000008.1, forward strand.
CGATCATGTACAGATAGTTCGCCGCCCGGTACTGGAACTGCTCGAGGATCGACGACCGGGCGAGGGCGGCGTACAGCGAGAGATGGGCGCGAAACCGGCCGACCTCGACGAACGGCGCGTCGCGCTCGGCCGTGCTCAACCGACCGGCTCGCCGTCGCTCTGCGGTTCGTCCGCACCACTGGCGAAGGCGAGTTCGATCACCTCGTCGATCGGCGGGTCCACGACGGTCAGGTCGACCACCGGTTGTTCGGCGAGCAGGCGGGCGGTGACCCGCGCCGCTTCGGCGCGTTCGACCCGCAGCGTGACCTTCACCCCGTCGACGTCGATCACCTCGCCGTAGCCACCGGTGCCGAGGGCGACCGGGTGCTCGAGGGTGACGACGACGGTCTTGTGGGCGGCGAACCGCTCGCTCAGCCGGCTCAGCTCGCCGTCGAACAGGATCCGGCCGTGGTGGATGACGATCACCCGCTTGCACAGCGCCTCGACGTCGGCCATGTAATGGGTCGTGAGCAGGACCGTCGCGGCGTAGCGGCGGTTGTAGTCGGCGAGGAAGGTGCGGATCCGGCGCTGCATCGTGACGTCGAGCCCGAGCGTCGGCTCGTCGAGGAACAGCACCGCCGGGCGGTGCAGCAGGGAGTTGGCGATCTCCGCCTTCATCCGCTCGCCGAGCGAGAGGTTGCGCACCGGCTTGTCGACCAGCGGACCGAGCTCGAGCAGGTCGATCAGCTCGTCACGCTGAGCACGGAAGTGCTCGCGCGGCATCCGGTAGACGGCACGGGTCAGCTCGAAGCTGTCGAGTGCAGGCAGGTCCCAGACCAGTTGATTGCGGTTGCCCATCACCAGCGTGATCTGCCGCAGACAGCTCACGCTCACGCTTGGCCGGCTCGTGACCGAGGACGCGGGCCCTTCCTGCACTGGGGTGGAGCAGGCCGGCGAGCATCTTCAGCGTGGTCGTCTTGCCCGCCCCGTTCGGTCCGAGGAAGCCGACGATCTCGCCGGGCTCGATCTCGAACGAGACCCCGCCGACGGCGGTGACCTGACGCGTCCGGCGATGGACGAGGCTGCGCATCGCAGCGGCGAGCCCAGGGTCGCGCACCGGCACCTCGAACGTCTTCGTCAACCCCTCGACCATCAACGCCGGTGCCACCATCGCAGCCGACCGTATCCACTGAGCACCGCTGGCATCCGTGATTTGTCCGGGCCGACGATCGAGCCCCGTCGAGATGACAGGATCACGGCCGCCGACGGAGGTGCGCGATGCCAACCCGACACGAGATGCACGACGTGCTGGTGGTCCTACCCGGGATCATGGGCAGCACCCTGCACCGCAACGGCAAGCCGGTGTGGGAGCCGTCCGGCGGTGCCCTGCTCGGCGCGTTGCGTTCCCTGCTCGGCAACATCCGCAAGCTCCAGCTCCCGGCCGGGCTCGGCGACGCCCATCCCGGCGACGGCGTCGTCGCCAAGGCGTTGATCCCCGACATTCGTCTGCCGTTCGGTTTGTGGACCTTCGACCTCGGCTACTCCAAGCTGCTCGACTTCCTCCGGAACACCTTCGAGGTCAACGACGATCAACGCCGCGGTCCGGTCAACCTCGTCGCCTTCCCCTACGACTGGCGGTTGTCGAACAGGTTCAACGGCGAGGCGTTGCGCGACAGCGTCGAGCCGGTGCTCGACCGCTGGCGTGCTCAGGGCGGCGCGGATGCCGACGCACAGCTGGTGTTCATCTGCCACTCGATGGGCGGACTGGTCGCTCGCTGGTACCTCGACCAGCTCGGCGGCGGCGCCCACACCCGCCGGTTGATCACCCTCGGCACGCCCCATCGCGGTGCGCTCAACGCCCTCGACCAGCTGGTCAACGGCGTCCGCAAGGGTCCCGGACCGTTCAAGCTCGACTTGACGTCGATGGCTCGCAGCCTGCCCTCGATCCACCAGTTGCTCCCCGAGTACGCCTGCATCGAGGCCGGCGGTTCGCCCGGAGGGTTGGCGAAGACGACCGAGACCGCCGTGCCGGAACTGGTCACCGGCGAGGTCGCCGACGCCCTCGCCTTCCACACCCAGATCGACAGCGGACGGACCGGTGCCGCCGCCGGCGCCTACCAGCTGCATCCGATCGTCGGGTTCAAGCAGCCGACGATGACCACCGCCCGCATCGCCGGGGGAAAGGTCGTCGGGGTGCGGACGATCGGCGGCAAGGACGAGGCGGGCGACGCGACCGTCCCCCGCCTGTCCGCCGCCCCACCGGACGTCGACGGCGACGAGGTCGTCGTCGTCGCCGACAACCACGGCGGGTTGGTCCACAACCGGGCGGTGTTCGACCAGATCGAAGGAATCCTCACTGCGTCGGAGATCCGCCACCGCGGCGGCGAGGTCAACCTCTCGGTGACGATCGAGGAGGTGCTCGAAGCCGACGAACCGCTCGAGGTCAAGGTCAAACGACCGACCGACGACGAGCCGCTCGAACTCGTCGTCAGCGCTGCCGACGGCAACCAGATCGGAGCACCGATCGTCCTCGCCGGCGAGGCACGGACGCTGCGGGCGTCGGTCGTCCTCCCCGCACCAGGGGTCTACCTGGCGACGGTCCGCGGCGAGGGCCCGGCCGGGGCGACCGTCCGCCCGATCACGACCACCGTCCTCCAGTGGCCCCCGGAGGCGCTGCTCGCCGTCGACTGAGGTCGAGCCGCATGTGCACCCGGGTCTCCCAGCGCAGGCCGACGGCGCGCTGGGCGTCGGTGATCTCGCGCATCGCCTCGGTCCACTCCCCGACTGGGACGACGACGAATCCGAACCGCTCGTACCACGGGCGGTTCCAGGGCACGTCGTCCTGGGTCGACAGCACGACGGTCGGCTCGCCGGCTTCGCCGGCGCGGTCGATCGCCCCGACCAGCAGCGCCCGTCCGATTCCCCGTCGTTGCCGATCGGGATCGACCGAGAGCTGCCCGATGCAGCGCTCCTCCCCGGCGCGGGTCTCGAGCAGCCAACCACTGATCTCGCCGTCGAGCTCGGCGACGAACAATCGGCCCTGCTCGATCGCCCGGCGGGCGACGTCGTCGGCGATCGACTCCCCGCCGGCGAACTCTGGATGACCGGCAGCGACGAACTGGGCGTCGCCGGCACGGTCGATCGGCGCCAGCAGCGAGATGTCGCCGACCCTGCCGGGGCGCAGGAGCAGCGCGCTCAACCGAACTCGGTGTGGATGTCACCGGTGGCGACGCCGTCGTCGTCGACGAGGACGAACCTCGACCAACGGTCGAAGGTCGTGCACGGATGGGAGATCCCCACCCCGACCAGGTCGCCCGGGCCGATCGGTGCCGTCGGCGGGAGGTGGACGAAGGCGTGCTGGTCGCCGAGGGCGGTGACGGTCCACCCGGCGGCCGAACGACGGGCGCCGTCATCGCAGCGACTCCAGCCGACCGGGACCGGTAGCCCGGCGTCGTGCGACAGGTCCCGGCGCCCGGCGTTGATCAGCGCCAGGCCGGGCTCGGGACGGGACACGACGCGGGCCCAGACCTCGATCGCAGCCAGGAACGGCGGGCCGCTCCACCCGGGGCTCGTCGACGGCGACAGCTGCTCGTACATCCGGTGGTCGTGGGTCAGATAGCACCCGCTGCGCAGCACCAGCCGACCGCCGATCTCGGCCGCCGACGGGCCGACCAGCCGGACCACGTCGTCGAACCAGGCGCTGCCACCGGCGGTGACGATCGGCGACTCGCCGCTGAACGATCCGGCGGCGGCGACGGTCCGGGCCAGCGTCGCCAGGCGGTGGAGGTACTCCGACACCCGGACGGAGGCATCGGCCGATCGGTCGGTGGCCAACGTCCCTTCGTACCCGGCTATCCCGGCGAGCTGCAGCCCAGGGGTGGCGGCGACCGTCGCCGCCAGCCGCGCCGCCGCCTCGACCCCACGGACCCCGGTGCGGCCTCCCTCGTAGCCGAGCTCGACGAGCACCGCCGCCGGAGCGCCGCCGGCGGCAGCCACCGCCTCGGCGGCGATCTCCACCCCGCGTCGATCATCGACGTAGAACCACAGTTCGCGCCCGGGAAACGCATCCCGGCGGCGGAGCAGTTCGGCGAGATCGCGACCGTCGGTGATCTCGTTGGCGACGAGCACCCGCTCGGTGCCCCACTCCCACGATCGCGCCGCCTGCCACGGCAGGGCGGCGGTCATCGCCCATGCCCCGTGGCGTTCCTGGAGGGCGACGAGCTCGGGGGACATCGTCGTCTTCGCGTGCGGGGCGAGCAGTGCGCCGACCGAGGCGCAGTAGCTCGCCATCGTCGCAGCGTTGTGTTCGACCGCCGAGGCCTTGAGCACGGCGACCGGCGCGCCGAGTTCACCGGCGTAGAGCCGGGCGCCGAGTGGAAGTCCGCCGTCGTCGTCGAGTGGCCGCCCTTTGGCGGCGGTCACCCGGCCAGCGGGTCGATGTCGCGGATGATCGAGCCGAGTGCGTCGATCGAGTACTTGGTGGCGAACCGGTCGAGCGCCGCCCGACGGGCGATCTCGCCCATCTCCGCTGCCATCTCCGGGTTGGCCAGCAACTTCTCGATCGCAGCGCGCAGTGCACCGGGATCGTTGGCCGGCACGGTGATCAACGCCCCTTCGTCGGCGAGCTCGCGGGGCAGGCCTTCGGCGTCGGTGACGATCACCGGTCGGCCGCAGGCCATCCCTTCGACCATCGTCGTCAGCCCGGCGCCGTAGCGGTTGGCGAGGAGGGGGACGACGACGACGTCGGCCTCGGAGAACATCCGCCGGTAGTCGACCCACTCGTAGGGGTGGAAGCGCATGTTCGCCGGGGCGGGGTCGGGGAACGTGCAGCGGGTCCGGGTCGATCCGTTCGGCGACTTGGCGCAGACCTCGACGTCGACCTCCATGTCGCCGGTGGCCTCGGCGAGGGTGAGGTAATCGCGCTGCTCGAGGCCGGCTGAGTAGATCAGCGGACGATCGTGGAAGCGGGTCCGTTCGACGGGACGGAAGAACTCGACGTCGGTCTCCATCGGGAACTGCACCAGGTGCGACTCGGGGATCCCGTAGTCGTCGCGCAGGATCTCCAGCGCGATCGGGGTCAACGCCGAGAAGCGAGCGATCCGCCGATTGGCGTTGAACGCCCGGAACAGCACCTTCATCCGCGTCCGTCCGGGGTTCATCACCGCCGAGATCAGCTTCGTCCGGCGCCGGCGGAGCTGGAGCCAGACGACCAGCGGCAGGGTGATGTCCTCCGACACGGAGTAGACGATGTCGTCGTGGTCGAGCTGCTTCGACGCCACCCGGGCGGCAGCCCAGCTTGACGGTCCGCTGCACAGCGTCGCCGTCAACTTGTCGAGAACGTTGACCCGATCCGGACGGGGAACGATCGTCCGCGCTGCGAAAGCGTCACGGAACTCGGTCATCAGGTGATGAGGTTGCCGATCAGCAGCACTGGCGAGCCGCCAGGCGTCCAAGTCGATCTCGTTGGTCAGTAGCAGGTGAACGGCCACGGACTTGATCATGGAGGCACCCTCCCAGCGCGTCGTTAGGCCATTTCTCCCAAACGATAGGTGGCCGGCGGCGGCCAGACCGGGAACACTCTGGGTGCGATCGGCAAATAGGCCGAACGGCTGTATTCGTCACTCGTAGCGCGATCCGAGAGTCTTCAGCAACGAAACGAAGCGGTCCCCGGCATCGGGCGTCAGCTCGCCTGGCTCGTAGGTGACGCAGCGAAGTCGCCCGGAGAAGGGGAATGGTCCCTCCCGTTCGTACAGCTCCCAACTCACCGGAGAGCGCCGGTCGATGCCGATGTCGATTCCTTCGAACGGGGCCATCGGGAACAGCATCGGGACGTCCTCGAGCCGTCCCCGCTGCTCGGCGCCGGCGTAGAGGCCGACGTTCCAGCGCCAGCGGGCCTGCGCCTCGATCTCGACCCGGAGCTCGATCTCGCCCGCTGCGAGTGGGCCGCCGTCGATCACGTGCATCTCGCCCTGACCGGAGTTGTACGCCAGCCGGACGCTGCCGCCGTCGAGATAGACGACGTAGCCGCCTCCCTGGTCGCCATGGGCGACGAGCACCCCCCGGTCACCGTCGGCGACCTCCAGCTCGATCCTGATCGTGCAGCTCCGCTGCCAGATCAGTCGTGACGAGCGCCATCGCTCGAGCGTCGGGGTGCCCGGCCAGATCGTCACCGGCTCACCGAACGCGTCGTCGTGTGGTGGGCGGACCACCCACCGCCACCGCGATCCTTCGTCGAGCGGAAAGACCTGGTTGTCGTGGGCGACGACGTCGAACCGTCGGGCGAGCTCGTCGCGCCGGCCGGGCTCGGCGGCGGCGAGGTCGTCGAGCTCGACGGGGTCGGTGGTCAGGTCGTAGAGCTCCCATTCGGTGTCCTCGAACCGGGTGTTCGGTTGGTGGAAGGTGACCACCTCCCAGCCGTCGCGGTACAGCCCACGGTTGCCGGCCATCTCGTAGTACTGCTCGGTGCGGACTTCGTGGTGGGTGGCGTCGCGCAGCACACCGGCGAGCGACGCACCGTTGACCGGCTTGACCGGTGCACCGTGGCGGGTGGCGTCGACGGTCAGCTGACTCAACCCGGCGAGCTCGAGCACGGTCGGCAGGACGTCGATGCAGTGCCCGTACTGCTGGCGGATCGTCCCCGCCTGCTGGGCGTCGAGGCCTGCCGGCCACGACCAGATGCACGGCACCTGATGGCCACCGGCGTGGGTGTGGGTCTTGTACAAGCGGAACGGGGTGTTCGAGGCCATCGCCCAGCCACGCGGATAGTGGCTCATCGCCGTCGCCGAGCCGATCTCGTCGATCCGGGCCAGGTCGGCGGTGAGGTGCGAAGGGTCAGGATCGCCGCCGGAGAGCTCGGCGAGATGGGTGTAGTAGCTCGTCGTCCCGTGCTCGCCACCCTCGCGGCTGGCGCCGTTGTCGGAGAGGAAGACGACGATCGTGTTCTCCCACTCCCCCATCTCCTCCAGCGACCGACGGAGTCGGCCGAGGTTCTGGTCGATCCGGTCGATCATCGCCGCGTACACCGCCATGTGCCGCGCCGAGAGCCGCTGCTCGTCGGCTGCGAGCTCGTCCCAGGCGCGGACCTCGGTCCCCGGCACGTCGTTGCGCGGCGGGAGTGGGGTGCCCGGCGGAATCACCCCGAGCTCGAGTTGGCGTTGGTGACGGGTGCGGCGGATCTCGTCCCAGCCGACGTCGTAGACACCGTCGTAGCGGGCGATGTCCTCCGGCATCGCGACCAGCGGGGCGTGCGCCGCGGGATGAGCGAGGTAGAGGAAGAACGGCTGGCGAGGACGGGCCGCCTTGCGCTCACGGATCAGCGCGATCGACTTCGTCGTCAATTCGTCGGTGAGGTAGTAGCCATCCGGGTAGCGATCGACCTCGACCTGATGGTTGTCCTCGATCAAGCGGTGCGGTTGGTGGAGGTTGGTGAACGCGTCGAGGATCCCGAAGAACCGTTCGAACCCGCGTTGGCACGGCCAGGAGCGCATCGGCCCGTGGGCGGAGACGTCGGCGTCGCGACAGAGGTGCCACTTGCCGGTCATCATCGTCGCGTACCCGGCGTCGCGCAGCAGCTCGGCGACGGTGGCGACGTTGTCGGCGAGCTCGCCGCGATAGCCGGGGAACCCGGGATCGTCCTGGGCGACGTGGCCGATCCCGGTGGCATGGGCGTTGACCCCGGTGAGCAGCGAGGCCCACGTCGGCGAGCACATCGGATTGACGTGGAAGTTGGTGAACCGCACCCCGCCGGCCGCCAGGCGGTCGAGTTCGGGAGTGCGGATCTCACCACCGAAACAGCCGAGGTCGCTGAACCCGACGTCGTCGACCAGGACGAAGATGATGTTCGGGCTGCCCTCCGGTGGCGTCGGCCTGGCCTCCCAGGCCGGCTCCGAGCCGGCCATCGTCGTGTTGACCGTTCCCTCGAACCCTGCGTACGCGGCGCGTCGATCCCCCATCCCGACGAATCTAACGATCCGTCAGATCGAGCTCGACCCGTGCGCCCTCAGGGGTTGCGACAGGTGGCGAGCTGGACGTCGCCGTGGGTGACCCGATCACAGCGCGCTCCGGCCGCAGCGAGGACGTCGATCGCCTCGTCGATCTGCGGGTCGGCGCCCTCGACCCAGACGTAGCGGGTCGACTGCCCCGGCTCGATCCGCAACACCGCGTCGGCGTCCGGCAGGCTGTTGAACCAAAGTGCTCGCGGGTCGTCGTAGAGGTCGGCGGACAGCGTCGGCTGCGTCGGCCCACGACCGAGGACCGGTTCGGCCTGCGCTCCGAGGCAGGCGATCACCGGTGACTGGTAGCCGCTGACGCCGAACACGACCGTGTCGCCGGGCCGAGAGGACTCGGCGAGCGAGTCGGCGACGTCGCACCAGGTCGAGCCGTAGCCGTACTCGGTGTCGAGCTGCTCGAGCCCGCCGAGGATCGCGATCCCGAGCAGCGCGGCGGTCATCGGTACCGCCCAGCGTTCGATCCGAGCGAAGGCGATGGCGACGACGACGAGCATCGCTGCTGCGGCGAAGTAGCGCGGGACGTAGAGGTTGCGCACCGGCACGGCCAGCGCCAGCAGTCCGAACCAAGCCAGCGCGCTGCCGCCGAACCAGCGGATCACCGGTTCGCGGTCGAAGCTGCAACCGGCGAGGAGGACCGACGCAGTGGCGAGAACGGCGATGCCGGCCAGCGTCCGGCCACCGGGGAGTTCGGACAGGACGTGGCCGACGCCCTCCCATCCCGGCCGGGCGACGATCGTCACCCCGGACTTGATCGTCGCGCTCGCCGCGCCGAGGACGAGGACGACACCGGTGCCGATCGCCAACCGCCGCTCGAGGTCGAGACCGGCGCGGCGCGCCGTGCGCCAACCGAGGACCACCCCGGCGGCGCCGAGGAACAGGGTCGAGGGATGGATGTAGGCGAGGCCGAGCGAACCGACGATCGCCGCCCGCAGACCCCACCGGTGCGGCCGGTCGAGGCCGATCAGGTCGAACAGGACGAGCAGCCAGATCGCCGCAGCCGCGCCGAGCGAGGCGGCCCGGGCGTCGGCTGCGGCTTCGCGCATCAACGGGCTGAGGGCGGCGGCGAGCAACGCCAACCCGACGGTCACCGGCCGTCGGCGGCGCACGCCGAGCCAGGCGGCGCCGAGCGCAGCGACCCCGACGGCGACGACCGAGAACATCCGCAGGTCGCCGAGCGAGGCGCCGACGAGCAACGCCCAGCCCTTGAGGATGACGTAGTAGACGGCCATCCCCGGGTCGGTGATGCAGCCGCGGATCAGCGACGACCAAGATCTCCCGGAGGTCAACACGGTGAACGACTCGTCCATCGTCATCGGCCGGTCGCCGGCCCGGCGAGCGAGCCAGGCGGTGACGGCGATCGCCGGACCGGCGCAGAGGGCGACGCGCCCGAGGGTCTGCAGCGCATCGGCGCCCGCCGGCTCGCCGGAGGCGATCGTCGGACCGACGGCGATGGTCGGGCTCGTCGCCGTGGCGCCGGAGGAGCGGCGGAACAGCGCAGCGGTCGCCTGTGTCATCGCCGTGCCGCCTCCGGTAGCTCGCGAGGGAGCTCGGGAGCGAGCGGGGAGGCGCCGGTGGCGGGGAACGCCGCGCTCAGCCGGTTGACCCGGCGGAGCAACCCGGTCTGGAGGTGGAACAGCTCCTCGAAGTAGCGCTTCGCCTGGGTCGCCAGCACTCCGAGGCTGATCAGCTGGACGGCGACGATGAACGCCACTCCGCCGACGACGAACGACTGCGGCCTGATCTCCCATGCGCCGGCGAAGGCGTCGAACAGCCGCTGGTCGAGACCTCCGGACGCCTTGGCGAACTGGTCGATGACGGTGATCCCGACCGAGCCCAGCGTCCACCCGGCGATGACCATCAGCAGCAACCCGGGAACGACGAAGAACACCAACGGGCCGGAACAGGAAGCTGGCGAAGAGGAACAGCCGCGACGTCGCCGAGACCTTCAGGCTGACCTTGCGCGCCGCCATCCGTTCGCTCTGCTCGCTCCAGTCGAGGTGCGCCGGCACCTCGATCACCCGGGCGCGCAGCACCTGCGCCTTGTACAGGATCTCGGCGTTGATCTCCGGGCCCATCGCCTTGAGGTTCAGCGAGCGGACGAACGGGCCGTCGTAGGCCCGGACCATCCCGGTCACGGTGGTCACCCCGTGACTCGAGCTGACCGCCAGGATCTTGTTCGCCGCCCGGCTCATCATCTCCCGCCGCCACGGGATCGCCGTCGTCTGCCCGTCCTTGGCGTAGGGCGAGGCGACGACGATCCGGGCGTGCTGCTCGCGCAGCGCCTCGACCATCCGTTCGATGTGCTCGGGGGCGTAGGACAGGTCGGAGTCGAAGGTGACGACATAGTCGCCGAGCGAGGTGGCGATCCCTCGCCGCAGCGCCTCGCCGAGGCGGAAGTTGACCGGGTTGTGCAGTACCCGCACCTCCGGCCGGCCGGCGGCGAAGGTCTCGGCGATCGCGCCGGTCTCGTCCTTCGAACCGTCGTTGACGATCAGCAGTTCGAACCGGTAGCGGCCGCGCAATGAGCGGAGGTAGTCGTAGAGGGTGGTCAACGAGCGCATCAGCAGCAGCGCCTCGTTGTAGGCGGGGACGACGAGGCTCAGCAGCGGTCGGGCTGCCTCCTCGGAGACCTCGGGGAGCAGGGGGTCGACGACGGTCATCCGACGCGCTCCCCGACCTCCACCGCAGCTGCCTCGACCGCCGAGCCAGCAAGGTGGAGGGCCCGTTGCGGCAGACCGCCGCGGGCGTGCAGGCGGGCGGCATGTCCACCGATCGTGCACACGTCGAAGCTGTCGGCCAGCCGAGCGAGGCAACGGGCGACGACCCGTCGCTTGACCGCCCCGGACAGCCCCATCGCCGGGAAGAACCGCAGCGCGTCGACGTCGTCGGCGCCGACGAAGTCGAGCGGATGGAGCAAGATGCTCGGCTCGACCCCGGCGATCCTGCAGGTCCGCAACCCGGCGGAGAAGTACCGCACGGCGAGGTCCTCGGAGCGACCGGCGAGGTACAGCACGTAGCTGAGGTGGAACGGAACCCGCGTGTACGGCAGCACCGTCACCGGGATCTCGAGCAGGCGGACCGGCGAGCTGCCCTCGTCCGAGGTCCAGTAGTACGGCTTGAGCGGTTGGAGTGCGTCCTTGGCATGGCCGAAGAGGTGTGCCCGCTCCTCGCGCTGGGCGGCGTCGAGCTTGGCGGTACGGAAGTAGAACTTGCGCGCCAGCGGCCCGATCACCGTCGGCAGGGTCGAGCAGTCGGCGGTGTAACCGAGGTCGACGAGCGTGCGCACCAGCGTCGGCGAGAGGCTGTAGCCCGGCCCGCGGAAGACCGTCGGCCGCTGGCCGGTGGCCTGCTCGATCGCCGCCTCGGTGTCGGCCAGCTCGCTGCGCAGCTCGTCCGGCGAGTAGCGGTGGAGCCACGGCTGATGGCGGAACGAGTGGTTGCCGACCTCGTGCCCGGCGGCGGTGATCGAGGCCAGTGCCCGGCGGTTGACCTCCAGCGCGGCGTCCTGGCCGACGATGAACACGGTGATCGTCGTGCCGGTCTCGGCGAGCAACTCGAGGAAGGTCGGCACGACCTCCGGGAGGTACGTCGGATGCGTCTCCCACCCCGGGTCGCCATGGGTCATCTGGTACGCCCAGAGGTTGTCGAGGTCGAGCGAGAGCGACGCCGTCGGCCGCCCGGCGGTGCTCATCTGACCTCCGCCACGAGCGAGAGGGTGTCGTCGATGTTGAGCGTGCTGAACGGGAGGTTGGCCGACCCGATCAACTGCAGCGCCGGGATCGTCGTCGTCGTCGGCGGCATCTCACGCGAGTAGCCGAGGGTCGGGATGGCGTAGACGTTGCGCACCCGGGAGACCTTGAACGCCTCGACGTCGGCGAGGTCGAACTTCGGGTACAGCCGCTTGAGGTACGGCAGCCACGAGTCGCGCAGCTCGTCGTCGCCGGCGTCGAACAACGGGTCGTCGGGCGAGACGTACTTCGGCAGGTAGACGAGCGTCTTGTCGCCGAACTCGCTGCGGTCGACCAGCGCCGACATCTCGACCACGGCGGTGAACGGGCATCCCGGGTCGGTGATGTAGGTCAGGTAGTAGTCGGCGAGCGGCTTCGGCAGGACCATCGAGGCACAGACGACACCCTGATAGCGGACCTTGCGCAGGCGGGCCCGCTCGGCGTCGGTGAGGTCGAGGCAGAGCCGGGCGGCGAGCGGGGCGGCGGTGGTGACGACGACCCGGTCGAAGCACTCCGAGCCGTGCTCGGTGACGACGACCTGCTGGCGGCCCGACGACTGGATCGCGATCACCGGTGTGCCGCCGAGGATCTTGACGCCCTCGTCGATCAGCTTGTGGGCGACGAGGTCGAAGATCCGCGCTGCACCGCCGGGGACGTAGCCGAACCGCTCCTCGCTCATCCCGGCGCGCCGCGGCCTGGGTCAGGCGGCGCATCGTCGCCCAGATGAACGCAGCCGAGGTCTCGGTCCACGCCGAGCCGAGCTTGGCCCGCAGCAACGGGACCCAGAACCGGTCGAAGGCCCGCCCGCCGCTCTGCTTGCGCAGCCAGTCGGCGACCGGGATGTCCTCCAGTGCCGTGCCGTCCTCGATCCGTGAGCCGCGCACGATCGTCGCCCCGATCCGGGCGGTGTCGATCGGGCTGAGGGTCGGCAGGCGGAACAATTCCCACGGCGAGGTCGCCGAGCGCAGCCCGTGGGTCTGCCCGGCGTAGAACCCGGTGCGGGTGGTCCGCCACTCGATCTCGGCGTCGAGGCCGACCCAGTCGAGCAGCTCGCGGGTGCGCCGATCGCTCGCCAGCGTGACGTGGTAGTGCTTGTCCCAGGTGATGTCGCCGACGCGCCAGGCCGCGGCCATCCCACCGATCTCGGGGGATGCCTCGAACACGGTCACGTCGTCGCCTCGGGCGCGCAACTCGCGGGCCACTGCGAGCCCGAGCACGCCTGCTCCGATGACTGCTGACCGTCCCATCACCCGTCCTCTGGTTCGAGCTCGATGACCTGTTGGCCATCGATCCGGTACGACGCTCCGGTACGGGGACATATGACGTCGCCATCCGGAAGGGTCCCATCGACTGCCCGGGCGATCGGGTGCCCGTCCCGCCCGACAGCGCCGATCGTTCGCGCCGGGAAGCCGGCGACGAGGTGGAAGTCGGGCACGTCACGGGTGACGACCGCGCCCATCCCGACCATCGAGAACCGACCGAGGGTCAGCCCGGGTCCGATCACGGCGCGGGCGCCGATCGTCGTCCCGGCGCGGACCAACGTCGACAAGGTGTCCTCGTCCGGCTCCGAGGAGCGCAGTTCGCGGCAGATCGGGGGTCGTTGCCCGCGGGTATCGGTCGTTGGTGAATGTCACCCCGGCCGAGAGCATCACGCCGTCCTCGATCGAAACGGCTGTACAGATGTAGACAAAAGCGTTGACCTTTACCAAGTCGCCGATGGAGACACCATAGGCTATATGACTCTTTTCGCCGATGTTGCAACGGCGGCCGATGACGGTGTGAGGGCCGCGAATGTGGACGTTGTCCCACACCGCGGTGCCCTCGCCGATCTCGACCCCGTCCTCCACCAACGCCGTGGGGTGGATCCGGGTCGCCATATCAGGCCAGCTCTGCCGTGTCTACCTTGGCCCAGTTGCCGATCGCCAGCGATTCGTAGGCGGCGTCGACGACCGCCGCCGAGCGCACTCCCTCTGGCGCGTCGACCAATGGGAGTTCCAATCCTCTGACCGCTCTACAGAACTGAGCGAGGGCACCACCCATAGCGTCCAATTTTGAATATCCGCTACCAATGGTGATCCATTCACCACCTAGCGGACGCCAAGCAGAATGTTTCCAACCAACACGGGCTTCGCCTTCGGTGCCATAGACCTTGACGAAGTCGTCGGCCGATTTGTCGATCGACCACGACAGATCGACCGTTGCGTCGGCGCCGCTCTCGGTCAACAGATGGAGCCGAGCCGTGTCTTCGACCTCGAACCCCTCCGGCCGGGCCTGCTCGACGGCGAGCACCTCGCGAACTCGTCCGGCCATCCAGCCGACGAGATCGACGGAGTGGGTGCCGTTGTCGATGATCACCCCGCCGCCCGACAGCGGCCGGTGGCTGTTCCACCGGTTGCGCATGTCGACGCGTGAGGTGAAGGTGTTCTCGACCAGCCGGACGCGGCCGAAGTTGCCGGCCTTCATCAGCTCCGAGACCCTGACCAGGTCGCTGCAGAAGCGGAACTTCGCCGCCATCCCGAGCAGCACCCCGTGCCGCTCGGCCGCCTCGACCATCATCAGCGCACTCGCCTTGTCGATCGCCAGCGGCTTCTCCGAGAGGACGTTGACGCCGTCGGCGGCGAAGGTCTCGGCGAGCTCCAGGTGGGTCGACGGCGGGGTGCAGATCACGACCAACTCGGGATCCAGCTCGAGCAGGTCGAGCGGATCGTCGGAGTACGAGCAACCGACCTGCTCACCCCAGGCCTTGGCCTGTTCGTAGCGGACGTCGGCGACGCCGACCGGGGTCGCGTAGCGGGACTCGGCGAGCAGCTGGGCGTAGGCCTGGGCGATGCCACCGGCGCCGACGACGGCCACCCGGACGGGAGCGAGCTCGGTCCGGCTCATGCCGCCCACAACTCCACCATCGCGTCGTTGACCGCCTCGGCCAACCGCTCGACGTGTGCAGCCGTGATCCGCTCGTTCCACGACAGCACGAGCACCTGCTCGAGCCCGGCGTAGGTCCCGGGGAACAGCTCCTCGCGGTAGTCGAGCGCCTCGGGGCGGGCGAGGGTGAACGGCCAACCGCTCGTGCCGAAGGTGACCTGCTCGGCGATCACCTTGCAGCGGAACGCCGGCTTGTTGATGTACCGCGGGGCGGAGGCGACGTCGTAGAACTTCAGCCGGTCGGCGAGCGTGCCCGGCCCGCCCGGGATCATCGACGGATCGACGCGCAGTGCGTAGCGCCAGTAGGAGCAGACGTCGCCGTCGGCGACCTGCGGAGTGGACAGACCGCGCACACCGGCGAGCAGACCGCTGAGCTGATCGGCGGCAGCGACGCGTGCGGCGACGTTGGCCTCGAGCCGGGGCAGCCCGGCGAGCAGGACCGCGCTCTGCAGCTCGGTCGTGCGGTAGTTGGGGGCGAGGAACTCGTGGTCCGGCTTGGCTTCGCCGTACGGCCAACCCTTGTTGACGAAGGTCCGCATCCGCCGGGCGACGGCTGCGTCGGCGCTGACGACGAAGCCGCCCTCACCGGAGGTGATGTGCTTGCCCTGCTGGGCCGAGAAGCAGCCGATCGTCCCGATCGTGCCGACCGGGCGGCCCTGCCAGGTGGCCCCATAGGCCTGCGCCGCGTCCTCGATCACCGGCAGGCCGTGCTGCTCGGCCAGCGCCATGATCGGGCCCATCTCGCACGGGTTGCCGAACAGGTGGGTGACGATGATCCCGCGCGTCCGCGCCGAGATCCGATCGGCGATGGTGGCTGCGGTGACGTTGAGCGTGATCGCGTCGACGTCGGCGAACACCGGGATACCGCCTTGGTACAGGATCGCGGTGAGCGCCCCCATGTCGGTGACGGAGGTGGTGATCACCTCTTCACCGGGCTCGAGGTCGAGCGCGGCGACTGCGGTGTGCACCGCCGCCGAGCCGGACGAGCACGACACGACGTGCTCGACGCCGAGCAGCTCGGCCACCGCCGACTCGAATCGAGGCGTCAGCGCACCCTTCGTCGCCGTCAGCGTGCCGCTCTGCAGCACTTCGGTGATGTACCTGATCTCGTCGAGACCGAAGGACCGCCCGGAGGCGTCCTGGTCCGACGGCAGCCATGTTCCACCCATGGTCGCCCACCCTTTTGTTTCGAGTCCCGCCGATGTTGCCGCGGCCCAGGTGCCGCACACTCAGCGCACAGTAGAACACGGTGCGTGGCAATATCTCTGGGCCGTTCCGCTCAACGGCGGATCGGTGTCACATTGCTCGGGGGTCTAGACGCCACGCCCGACGAAATCCGACGTGAGATGTCGGAAGGAGGGCCAAAAGTCTTGCCGACGGTCGGTAGCGGGAGCAGTAGTTGGCTGCGCAGAGGTGCGATCCGCCCTTCGCCGGGCCACCATCGGTCAGCTCCCAGACCTGTCCGAGCAGGTCGAACACGCCGTCGGCGGACGGCGGGAAACTGCCCACGGGCATCGTTCCGGGCGGTCGTGGCCGACGGTGCTGGTGGGGGAACTCGCCGATCCAGACGTTGGCCAGCAACCGCCCGTCGGGGGCCAGCGGCCAGCTCGGCGGGCGATGCTGGCGGGCGGCGGCGAACTCCCACTCCTCCTCGCTCGGCAGGCGGGCGCCGGACCAGTCGGCGAAGGCCGTGGCGTCGGCGAGGGTGACGAAGGTGACCGGATGGTCGGCGTGCTCGTCGTCGGCGCGGTCTCGCCAACTCGCCCCCGGAACGAACCGCCACCACTGCCCGGGATCGGCGAGATCGGCCGGCCCGTCGGGGGCGACGAACACCTCGCCGCCCGGCGGCCGCCGCCGCTCGGCCTCGGTGCGGTAGCGGGTCGCCTCGACGAACTCGGCGAACTGGGCGACGGTCACCGGGTGGACGTCGAGGCCGAACGGCCCGACCGTCACCTCCCGCTGCGGCCGCTCCTCGGGATAGTGGTGCTCCGAACCCATCACGAACGTGCCGCCGGCGAACTCCACCGGTGGTGGGACGGGCAGCAGCCGCATCGCCGGATCGTAGGCGCGTCTGACGCTCCGTCAGATCCGGCGGAAGCCGGGCGCGCTACGGTGCGCGGCCATGATCGAGGTCCCGAAGGGCAAGCGGGTCTACGGCATCCAGCTGCCGGTCCAGTCCAAGAGCGCATCGTTCGTCGCCGACTGGGAACTGGCCGCCGGACCGGCCGAACTGGCCCGGATGGCGACCACAGCCGACGAGCACGGCTACTTCTACGTCGGGATCTGCGATCACGTCGCGCTCCCCGAGTCGGTCGTCGGTGGGATGGGCACCTTCTGGGCCGATCCGATCTCGACACTCGGGTGGCTCGCCGCCCAGACGAGCAACGTCGGCCTGCTGACGCACGTGTTCGTCCTCCCCTACCGCCATCCGCTGATCGCCGCCAAACAGTTCGAGACGATCGACTGGCTGTCCGACGGGCGGATGATCTGCGGGATCGGCGCCGGTCACGTCGAAGCCGAGTTCGACGTCCTCGGCGTCGACTTCGAGTCGCGCGGCAAGACGGTCGCCGACGGCGTGCCGTTGCTGATCGAGGCGATGACCGACGAGTTCGTCGACGGGTTCGGCTCGACCCCGCGTCCCGTGCAGTCGCCGCGCCCGCCGGTCTGGATCGCCGGCTCCTCTCCGGCAGCGATCAAACGCGCCGGGCGGCTCGCCGACGGCTGGCTCCCGCAAGGTCCGTCCAACGCCGAGATGGTCGCGATCCTCGACACGGCGCGCGAACAGGCCGGCCGGGCCGACCTGCCGATGATGATCGGGCACATCACGCCGTTCCTCTACGTCGGCGATCCCGGCTGGGACGTCGGGCCGACCGCGCTCACCGGTTCGCCGGAGAGCATCGCCGAGCGGATCCTCGCCTCCACTGCGCCGGGCGTCAACCAGATCCAGGTGCGGTTCAAGTCGCGCTCGTGCGAGGAGCAGTGCGACCAGATGGCGGCGTACGCGACCGACGTCGCTCCGCTGCTGGCGACCATCTGAGGCGGGCCTTGCGGACCTGCGCGCAGCGGGACCTTCGGCCGGATTCAGGATCTTCGATTCGCGGTACTCTGCGGACGAACGACACCACGGAGCGCTGATGAAGCACACACGAGAACTCTTTGCTCGACGCCGGCGCAGAGAGGCGGTCCGATGACCACGGCGATCATCATCCTGGTTGCGATCGTCGTGATCGCCTTGGCCGTGGTCGTCGTCATCCGACGGCGTCGGGTCGGCCGGGTGTTCATCTCGCCGGGGAGCGGCAACGCCCCCAAGCCGGGGAGCTCTCCGAAATGACCACCCCGATCATGCGCGGCGCCGACCTGATCGGGCATCCGGTGGTCGACATCTCCACCGGCGACGACCTCGCCGAGATCAAGGACGTCGTGTTCGACGCCCTTCGCGGCTCGATCACCGGGTTCACCTTGCGCAAGCGCGGCTTCCTCGGGCGCCGGCTGAAGGACGTGCTGCCGAGCGAAGCGGTGGTCTCGGTGGGCACGCACGCAGTGATGGTCGACGGTGCCGACTCGCTCGTCCATCCCGACGATGCTCCGGAAGAGGCGGCCGTCGAGAAGGACCGCAACGTGCTCGACGACATGGTGATCACCCAGTCGGGACGCACGCTCGGATCGGTGCGCGACGTGATCGTCGTCGGCGGTCGCGCCGCCGCGTCGTCGGGTTCGAGATCTCGGGAGGCGTCGTCGGCGACGGCCTGATCCCACTCGGCGCCGGCCGGGGAATGTCGGGAAGTGCGTTGATCGTCCCTGACGACTACGAGGGACGGGTCCGCAGCGACCTCACCGGGCTCGCCGCCGAACTCGCTGCGATCGAAGGAGAGCGTTCATGATCCGCTTGAGCGGTCTCGTCGGCCAGCCGATCGTCTCGTTGAAGTCGGCCGAGCAGACCGGCAAGGTCAAGGGAGTGATCGTCGTCGGCAACCGGATCGTCGGGATCGAGACCGGCAGCGACCCGATCGACGCCGCCGCCGTGCGCAGCTTCGACGGTGACGTGCTGACCTTCGACCCGGCCACGACCGGCAGCGAGACGATCGAGGGACGGGATCCGCTCGGGGCGCGGGCGGTCGATGTCGCCGGTGACGAGCTGGGAACGATCAAGGACCTCGACATCGAGACCGACGGGACGATCGTCTCGCTGATCCTCGCCGACGGACGGGCGATTCCCGGTTCACTGCTGCGGGCGATCGGCAGCTACGCCGCGATCATCGCCACCGAGCTGCCTCCGCCGACGGTTCCCGGTCCCCCGCCGAGCTGACCCGGCGCACCCGTCTCAGGCGTCGGGGAGCCCGGCGCGCTGGGCGAGACGTTGACGGATGAACACGGGGATCGTGTGCGGCTCGCCACGGTCGAGCCCGGCGACCTTGTCGCCCTGCTCGTCCCACACGTGACACGAGTTGATGTTGTGCCGGTAGAGCTTGCGACGCTCGGCGAGTTCGATCTCGCCGAGCGCGGCGGTGGCCTGCTGGACGGTCTGGCCGGCGTCGCGCAGTCTCGACAGTTGCAGCGAGAACGTCGCCTGGACCACGGCCGGGGCCATCGCCTGGAGCAGGGCGGTGGTGTGGGTGCAGCCGCGCGGCCCGCCGAACAGCTCGCGCACCTTGTGGGTGAAGCCGCGACCGATCGACAGCCCGACGAGCTGGTGGTAGTGCTCGACGATCGTCGGGCAGGTGTCCTCCGGGAACACCCGGAACTCCACCCCGGCCGAGGTGATCGTCAGCGAGGGGAACTCGATTCGCAGCTCGACCTGCATGTGGTGGACCGGGAGCGGATCGGGATCGTCGGGCAGGAACAGCGATCCGGGTTTGAGGTCGCGCACCGCCGCGCGGGCGAGCAGTTCGCGCGCCGCCAGGCGGAAGACCTGGACCTCGTAGGTACGGGTGTGGAGCAGCTCGAGCTCGCCCTCGGGCTGCTCGAGGATCGGTGGGAGGTCGATCACCCGTTCAGGATGCCGCGCTCGCCATCAGCCTGCCCAGCCGGACGAGCGACGGGGTCGCCGATCCGAACTTGAGCTCGAGCCGGCGGGCGAGCTGTGAGTACCGGTGCAGCGGATAGTCGCGGTCGACGCCCATCCCGCCGTGGAGGTGATGAGCTGCGCCCATCACCCGTGGCCCGCCCTCGGCAGCCCAGAACTTGGCTGCAGCGGCCTGCTCCGCTGCCCGATGACCTTCGTGCAACAGCCAGGTCGCCTGCCAGGCGGTGAGCCGGATCGCCTCGGTGTCGATGTAGGCGTCCGCAGCGCGCTGGCTGACCGCCTGGAACGAGGCGATCTGGCGGTCGAACTGCTTGCGCGAGATCGTGTACTCGGCGGTCAAGGTCAGCGCCGCCTGGCACACCGCGGCCATCATCACGCAGCACAACGCCTCCGCCCGATCGAGCAGCTCGTCGAGCGCTTCCGGCCCGGCCAGGCGTGTGCCGGGCGCGCCGTCGAAGCTGACCATCGCCTCCGGCAGGCCCAACCCGCTGGCCACCTCCTGTTCGGCGACGGTGACGCCGCTCGCCCCGGCCTCGACCAGGTACAAACCGTCGACGGTGGAGACGACGAACGCATCGGCGACGAGTCCCGCCGTCGACGTTCGACTTGACCCCGTGGAGGGCCCCGTCGGCGACGGTCACCGTCGGCGTGCGCGGGTCGCCGGTCGGTTCGTGCAGCGCAGCGGCGACGAACCGCTCACCGGACGCCAGCCCGGCGGTGTCGCCGCCGGCGACGAGCAGCGCCTGCTGGCCGAGAGCTGCGCCGAGCGCCGGTACCGGCGCGGCGGTGCCGGCGACCTCGGCGAGGACCAGCGCGGTCTCGATCAGGCCGAGGCCGGCGCCACCCTCGCTCTCGGGCAACGAGATCCCGACCAGACCGGCGTCGATCATCGCCTGCCACAGATCGTCGTCGGTCTTCGAGGCGGTCAGCGAGATCGCCTTGAGGTGCTCGAGCGTGCAGCGGTCGACGAGCAGCTTGCGGGCGAGGTCGCGCAGCGCCTCTTGATCGGAGCTGAAGGAGAAGTCCATGTCACCGGCTCGCTCTCGGGAATCCCAGTTCGAACATCGAGATCAGGTCGCGCTGGACCTCGTTGACCCCACCACCGAAGGTGAGGATGATCTGGCCGCGGATCATCGACTCGAGCCGCGAGCGGAGCACCGCCCCGGGGGCGTTGCGGTCGAGGTACGACGCCGGGCCGATGATCTCCATCAGCAGCCGGTAGGTCTCCATGTTCAGCTCGGTCCCGTAGACCTTGATCGCCGAGCAGTGGCCGACGTTGAGCTGGCCCTGCGTCGCTTCCCAGGCGACCTGCCAGTTGAACAGACGGAGCACCTCCCACTTCGCCCGCACCCGGGCGAGGTTGAGCTGGACCCACGGCTCGTCGATCAGCATTCCCCCGCTCGTCGACGGCGTCTGCGCCGCCCACTCGGTGACCTCTGCCAACGCCCGTTCGATCGTCCCCGAGGCGCACAGCGTGACCCGCTCGTGGTTGAGCTGGTTGGTGATCATCCCCCAGCCGCCGTTCTCCTCGCCGACGAGGGTCGACGCGGGAACGCGCACGTCGTCGAAGTAGACCTGGTTGATGTCGTGCTCGCCGAGCAGGTGGAGCGGGCTGATGGTGATCCCCGGCGTGTCCATCGGCACGAGCAGGAGCGAGATCCCCTTGTGCTTCTTGACATCGGGGTTGGTCCGTACCGCCAGCCAGATGTAGTCGGCGTCGCTGGCGAGCGAGGTCCACATCTTCTGTCCGTTGATCACGAACTCGTCACCGTCGCGCACGGCCCTGGTCTGCAGCGCGGCGAGATCGGTGCCCGCCCCCGGCTCGGAGTAGCCGATGCAGAAGTGGATGTCACCGGCGAGGATCTTGGGGATGAAGAAGGCGCGCTGCTCGTCGGACCCGTAGCGCATGATCGTCGGGCCGACGGTGTTGAGCGTGAGCATCGGGACCGGGGCGCCGGCGCGCATCGATTCGTCGAAGAAGATGAACTGCTCGATCGCGGACATCCCCTGTCCGCCCCACTCCTTCGGCCAGCCGACGCCGACCCAACCGTCGGTGCACATCTGCTTCCACACCCGACGCATCTCCGGGCCGACGGCATGGGCGTTGGCGAGCCCCTCGACCGTTGCCGGGTCGAGCAGCTTGTCGAAGTAGTCGCGCAGGTCACGACGCATCTGCTCGTGTTCCGGCGTATAGCCGATCTCCATCGGACCCCCTGAGAAGGCGCATCTGACGCGTCGTCAGACCAACGGCGAGCGTAGCGGTGGGCCCTCGGTGGGCCGCAGGCGGAGCAGGGCCGTACGATCGGTCGGGTGAGCGACGATCGTCTGTACTTCCGCCAGCTGCTCTCCGGGCGGGACTTCGCCGTCGGCGATCCCGTCGCGGTCCAGATGGTCAACTTCGTCTATGCGATCGGCGACCGCCAGAGCGGTGAGTGCCTGCTCGTCGATCCCGCCTACGGCGCCGCCGAGCTGGTCGGGATCGTCGGTGGCGACGGGATGACGGTCACCGGTGCGCTGGCCACCCACTACCACCCGGACCATGTCGGCGGAACGATGATGGGGCACACGATCGAGGGAGTCGCCGAGTTGCTGGCGATCGCCCCGGTCAAGGTCCACGTGCAGGACGCCGAGGCGGAGTTCGTCCGCAAGGTGACCGGGATCTCGACCGGGGACCTGGCGATCCACCGACCGGGTGACACCGTCACGGTCGGGGAGATCGACGTCGCCCTCGTCCACACCCCCGGGCACACCCCCGGCTCGCAGTGCTTCCTCGTCGACGGCAAGCTGGTCTCCGGCGACACGCTGTTCCTCGACGGCTGCGGCCGGACCGATTTCCCCGGCTCGAGCCCGGAGCAGATGTACGAGAGCCTGCAGACCCTGGCCAAGTTGCCGGAGGGCACGATCGTCTATCCCGGCCACCAGTACCACCCGGCCCCGTTCGCCTCGATCGAAGCGGTCAAGGCGAACAACTACGTCTACAAGCCGCGCTCGAAGGAGCAGTGGCTGACGATGTTCGGACGCTGAACGTCGTTCGAATCGTCGGCGGAAGCTCCGATCGGCTCGACTGAGCAGGGGACACGACGACCGAGGGGGTCACGATGGAGTTCGGCATCTTCGTCCAGGGGCACGTGCCGCGTTCACGGGTCGAGCGCGAGGGCCACGCCGCCGAACACAACGCGCTGATGGGCGATCTCGAACTGATCCGCGCCGCCGACGAGGCCGGGTGGAAGTACGCCTGGGTCACCGAGCACCACTTCCTCACCGAGTACTCGCACACCTCCGCCAGCGACGTCTACCTCGGGTACGCGGCCGCGATCACCGAGCGGATCCACCTCGGCTCGGGGATCTTCAGCTTCAACCCGCACAAGGACCACCCGGCGCGTGTCGCCGAACGGGTGGCGATGCTCGACCACCTCACCGACGGGCGGTTCGAGTTCGGCACCGGTCGCGGCGCCGGCAGCCGCGAGGTCACCGGGTTCGACATCGAGTCGACCGACGCCACCCGGGCGATCTGGGACGAGGTGATCCGCGAGATCCCCAAGATGTGGCGGGAGACCGAGTACTCCTACCAGGGGACGTCGTTCAACCTGCCGTTCCCAGGCGATCCGATCCCGACCCGCAACGTGCTGCCGAAGATGTGGAAGCCGTCGCACCCGCCGATGTGGGTCGCCGCCGGCAATCCCGGCACGTACGAAAAGGCGGCGCGGATGGGGCTCGGCGTGCTCGCCTTCAACGTCTCGGCGGTGAAGGACATGGCACCGCTGGTCGCCACCTACAAGGACAACATCGGCTCGGCCGACCCGGTCGGCGAGTACGTCAACGACAACATCATGATCACCAACGGCCTGGTCTGCCTCGCCGACGGGCAAGAAGCCCGGCGGACCGCCTGCACGATGGGGATCAGCTACCTCCAGAGCCAGGTCTTCTACTACCACGACACGATGCCGCAGGCGCCGGGTATCCCGATCTGGCCGGCGCCGTTCCCCGAGCCGACGATGGAGGAGATCGACTGGCGGATCGACGAGGGTTACCTGATCGCCGGTGACCCGGACGAGGTCGTCGAACAGGTCGCCCGTTACCAGGACCTGGGGATCGACCAACTGGTCTTCGGGTTCCCGCTCGACATGCCGCAGGAGAAGGCACTGGAGACGATCCGCCTGTTCGGCGAGCACGTGATCCCCAAGTTCGACCGCTCCCCGACGTTCCGCAGCGACGGCTTCCGCTACGGCACCTCCTGAACCGGACCGGCGATGGTCGCTGATCTCCGGCTCGGGTGGCACATGGGCTACTGGGGGCGCTCGAAGCCCGACGGCGTGCCCGAGACGCTGGCGATGATCGAATCGCTCGGCTACGACTCGGTGTGGAGCGCAGAGTCGTGGGGATCGGACGCGATCTCTCCGCTCGCCTGGTGGGGATCGCAGACGACCACACTCCGCCTCGGCACCAATCTGATGCAGATGTCGGCTCGCCAACCGGCGGCGGCGGCGATGGCGGCGGCGACGATCGACCACCTCTCGGGCGGCCGGTTCTGCCTCGGGCTCGGCCTCAGCGGACCGCAGGTCGTCGAGGGCTGGTACGGCCGCTCGTTCCGCCAGCCGCTGGCCCGCACCCGCGAGTACGTCTCGATCGTCCGTTCCGTGCTCGCCCGGGAGGAGAAGGTCACCGCCCCCGGTCCCCACTATCCGCTACCGGCGAACGACGGCCTCGGCCTGGGCAAGCCGTTGAACATCATGACCCACCCGTTGCGGGCCGACGTGCCGATCTTCCTCGGCGCCGAGGGGCCGAAGAACCTCGCCCTCACCGCCGAGATCGCCGATGGCTGGTTCCCGATCTTCTACGCCCCGAAGCACGAGTCGCTGTACTGGCCGCACCTCGAGCAGGGGTTCGCCCGACCGACGGCGCGGCACACCGCCGACGACTTCGAGGTGTTGGCGACGGTGACCGTCTCGATCGACGACGACATCGAGGCCGCCTACGACCGGATGCGCCCGGCGATCGCCCTCTACGTCGGCGGGATGGGAGCGGAGACGATGAACTTCCACGCCGACGTCTTCCGCCGTCTCGGGCACGAGGAGCACGTCGACAAGATCCAGGGCCTGTTCCTCGGCGGGCATCAGGCGGAGGCGATCGCCGCCGTGCCGAAGGAGATGATCGAGGAGATCTGCCTCGTCGGGCCGAGGGACAAGGTCCGCGACGACATCGCCGCCTGGCGCGAGTCGAGGGTGACGACGATGCTGATCGGTGGCAGTCCGGACCTGCTGCGGACGATGGCCGAGCTCGTCCACGGCTGATCCCCGGACCGGGCCCGGCCCGTGCATTCGCCTTTCGCCCGCTGCGCCCCGGCGCGCAGACTGGGGCGATGGCCGATGAGGTGTGGATCGTGACCGGGGCGAGTCGAGGGATCGGCGCGGCGACCGCCGTCCAGGCGGCGGCGAGCGGGGCGAGGGTCGTCGTCAACTACGCCCGCGACGCCTCCGGCGCGGCGGCGGTGGTCGAGCGGATCAGCTCCGCCGGCGGCAGCGCGCTCGCCGTGTGCGCCGACGTCGGCGGGGAGGCAGGCGTCGTCGAGCTGTTCGCCGCCGCCGACCGGCTCGGCCGACTGACGGTGCTGGTCAACAACGCCGCGATCGCTGCCGGCTACGGACGCCTCGACGCGATCGACGCCGAGCGCACCGAGCGGATGCTGCGGGTCAACGTGCTCGGCTCGCTGCTGTGCTGCCGGGAGGCGATCCGCCGGATGGCGAGGTCCGCCGGCGGCGAGGGCGGGGCGATCGTCAACGTCTCGTCGGTCGCCGCCCGCCTCGGCGGCACCGGCGAATGGGTCGACTACGCCGCGTCGAAGGGGGCGATCGACACCCTCACCGTCGGGCTCGCCCGCGAGGTCGCCGGCGACGGGATCCGGGTCAACGCCGTCCGCCCGGGGCTGGTCGACACCGCCTTCAACGACTTCGCCGACGCCGGGCGACTGGCGCGGGTCACCCCCGGGATCCCGTTCGGCCGGGCGGGGACGCCAGAGGAGATCGCCGAGGCGATCTGCTGGCTCGCCTCACCCGCCGCCTCGTACACCTCGGGGGCGATCCTCGACGTCTCCGGCGCCCGCTGAGCAGACCGCCCGGTGCGAGCTCGGGGGGTCCGGATCGGCTAACAAGTGGGGCCGTCCATCGGCGACAAGGGGGACAGCGATGCTCGGAGTGCGCTACGACCTGCGGGTGCCGGAGTGGGCCGAGACGACCCACAGCGCCAACTACGCCGCCTGCCTCGAGCAGTGCCGTTGGGCCGACCGCCTCGGGCTGGACATGGTCTCGATCGCCGAGCATCACGGGGTCGACGACGGCTACCTCCCCTCCCCGCTGACGCTGGCGGCGGCGATCGCCGGGGCCACCACCCGGCTGCCGATCAACATCTCCGCCGTCGTCCTCCCACTCCACGATCCGATCCGCCTCGCCGAGCAGCTCGTCGTCGTCGATCTGATCGCCCAGGGACGGATGTCGGTGGTGTTGGCGAGCGGGTACCGCGACGCCGAGTTCGAGATGGTCGGGCTGAAGTTCAAGGACCGCCTGGCGGTGTTCGAGGAGCATCTCGGAGTGCTCCGCCAGGCGTTCACCGGCGAACCGTTCGCCTGGCGCGGCCGGACGATCCAGGTCACACCCAAGCCGCACACCCCGGGCGGACCGTTCCTGATCATGGGCGGGTCGAGCGAGGCCGCGGTCCGCCGGGCCGCCCGTCTCCGTCTCGGGTTCGCCGCCGGGGACACCAACCCGCAGCTGATCGAGTGGTACGACGACGAGTGCGCCAAGGTCGGTTTCGAACACGGCTTCTGCGCCGTCCCACCACCGATCGGCTTCCTCCACATCTCCGACGACCCCGAGCGCGACTGGGCGCTGATCGGGCGCCACGCGCTGCACGAGGCCCAGTCGTACGGCGGCTGGATGCGCCCCGGCACGCACTCGGCGGCGACGCCCGACGACCATGACACGATCGAGGCCCTGCGGGCGTCCCCGCAGTACCGGATCCTGACCCCCGACGAGGCGATCGCGCTGTACAGGAGCCAGGGCACGCTGGTCCTCCATCCGTTGATGGGCGGGATGTCGCCCGATCTCGGATGGCAGAGCCTCGAGCTGTTCGCCGACAAGGTCCTCCCGGCCGTCAAGGCCTGAACCGCGAAGCACTGAAAGGACGAGACGATGGCACTTCCTCCCGAGATCAAGGCGCTCGCCGAGAAGGTCTCCAACTGGGGCAGATGGGGCGCGGATGACCGCCGCGGCACGCTCAACCTGATCGACAACGCAGCGATCCTGCGCGGCATTTCCGCTGCCCGCCAGGGGCGGACGTTCTCGCTCTCGCTGCCGTACGACGAGGACGGACCGCAGCTCGGGTTCATTCCCGGCCGGATCAACCCGGAACGGACGATGATCGCGATCAACGAGCCGATGACCGGCGACCCGGACGAGTTCTGCACCTCCGACGACACGGTGACGATGGGCGTCCAGGCGTCGACCCACTGGGATGCGCTGTCCCACGTCAGCTACGAGGGCAAGCTGTACAACGACGTCGACGCGTCGACGATCGACGAGCGCGGCTCGCACGAGCACGGGATCGAGACCTTCGGTCCGATCATCACCCGCGGCGTGCTGCTCGACGTCGCCCGCGCCCTCGGCCTCGACCACCTCGAGGGCGGCTACGCGATCACCGGTGACGATCTCAGCGCCGCGGCGGAGCTCGGCGGGATCGAGGTCCAGCCGGGTGACATCGTCTGCGTCCGCACCGGGCACATGCGACTGCTCGCCGCCGGCGACAAGGTCAACTTCGTCGTCACCTCACCCGGGCCGTCGACCAAGAGCGTCGAATGGTTGCGCGACCACGACGTCGCCGCGATCGCCACCGACACGCTCGTGTTCGAGGTCTACCCGTCGGAACGAGAGGACGCACAGCTGCCGGTCCATCTCCTCCACCTGCGCGACATGGGGATGCCCCAGGGCCAGAACTGGGTGCTCGACGCGCTCGCCGCCGACTGCGCAGCGGATGGTCAGTACGACTTCCTGCTCTCGGCAACCCCCCTCCCGATGACCCGCGCCGTCGGCGGCGCGATCGCACCCGTGGCGGTCAAGTGATGGCAACCCTCGAGGAGATCTCCGACCGGTTGGCGATCCAGGATCTGCTGATCGACTACTGCTACGCGATCGACTTCCAGAACTGGGATGCGCTCGACGACGTGTTCACCGAGGACGCGATCATCGATTACACCGAGATGGGCGGCTCGGTCGGCAACCTGACCGAGACCAAGGCCTTCCTCGCCCAGGCGCTGCCGACGTTCCAGGCCTACCAGCACATGATCTCGACGTCGAAGATCACGATCACCGGCGACACCGCTGAGGGTCGCACGATGCTCCACAACCCGATGGTCTTCCCCCCGAAGGCGGACGGCGAGAAGCCGTACACCTTCTTCTGCGGGCTGTGGTATCGCGACACCTTCGTCCGCACCGACCAGGGGTGGCGGATCAGCTCGCGCTACGAGGAGAAGAGCTACACCACGATGTGACCGGCGCGAGACTCTGGCGGTGAGCGAGTCTCGAGCAGGGCCGGAGGACATCGTCCGCGCCGAGGGGGCACAGCTCGACCTCGGCTCGGAGATGACCTACGGCGACTACCTCGCGCTCGACGAGCTGCTCGCCGCCCAGCGACCACTGACGGCCGAACACGACGAGCTGCTGTTCGTGATCCAGCACCAGACCTCGGAACTGTGGATGAAGCTGGCGCTGCACGAGTTGACCGCGGCGATCGATCGGGTCGCTGCCGACGATCTCCAACCGGCGTTCAAGATGCTCTCGCGGGTCAGCCGGATCATGGAG
The DNA here is from genome assembly GCA_963754705.1 of uncultured Actinomycetes bacterium. Classification (GTDB taxonomy): domain Bacteria; phylum Actinomycetota; class Acidimicrobiia; order Acidimicrobiales; family Ilumatobacteraceae; genus JAWKHV01. The sequence continues at coordinate 257,423 of CAVWGZ010000008.1, forward strand.
CAGCTCGTCCACGCCTGGGACGTGCTGGCGACGCTGACCCCGCCGGAGTACGCCCGGTTCCGCGACGCGCTCGGCCGCTCGAGCGGATTCCAGAGCTGGCAGTACCGATGCATCGAGTTCAGCCTGGGGAACAAGAACGCGGTGATGGTCGAGCCGCACGCTGATCGACCTCGACGGCTGGCCGAGGTCCGCCGGGCCTACGAGGCGCCGTCGCTCTACGACCGGGCGCTGCAGCTGCTCGCCCGACCGCGGGTTGCAGATCCCGGCGACGTCCGTCGAGCGGGACTGGACCGTCGCCCATCGCGCCGACGACGCGGTCGAAGCCGCCTGGTCGTTGATCTACCACCACCCGGAGGACCACTGGGACCTCTACCAACTCGGCGAGGAGCTGGTCGATCTCGAGGCCGCGTTCCGCCTCTGGCGATTCCGGCACCTGGCGACCGTCGAGCGGATCATCGGGACCAAGCGCGGCACCGGCGGGACCGGTGGGGTGAGCTACCTGCGGCAGATGCTCGACATCGAGCTGTTCCCCGAGTTGTGGTCGCTGCGGACCCACTGGTGACCCCTCGCACCGCGAACCGCGGTGGTTGTTGCAGCGCTGCGCTGCACGAACCTCCAAACTTCGGGGGCGAGGGGGGTCAGGCGCGGACGCGCTCGGCGCGGGGGTCGTAGAACGGGGCGAGCGAGACCGTCGCCGGGATCCAGTCGCCGAACAGCTCGACGTCGACCGCGGTGCCGGTGACGGCGAGCTCGCTCGGGACGTAGGCGTAGGCGATCGACGCCCCGACGGTGTAGCCCTGGCCGCCGCTGGTCACCCGCCCGAGGATCCGGCCGTCGGACGCGCGGACCGGCTCGGACCCGAGGGCGACCGCCAACGGATCGGCGAGTCGCAGTCCGACCAGCGTGCGGGACGTGCCGGTCGAGCGTTGGGCGGCGAGCGCGTCACGACCGATGAACCCGCCCGGCTTGTCGAGGGCGACGGCGAAGCCGAGCCCGGCCTCGTACGGCGTGTCCTCCGGGGAGATGTCCGCCGCCCATGCCCGATAGCCCTTCTCCAGCCGCAGCGACTCGATCGCCCGGTACCCGGCTGGGACCAACCCGTGCGGCTGCCCGGCGTCCCACAACGCCTCCCACAGCGCCGCGCCGTATTCCGTCGGGCAGTACAGCTCCCAGCCGAGCTCGCCGACATAGGTGACCCGTAGCGCGAGGCAGGGTACGGCGGCGACGGTGATCAGTTGGGCGGTGAGGTACGGGAAGGCAGCATTGTCCAGCGACGTCTCGACCAGCGGCTGGAGGATCGTGCGGGCGTTCGGTCCCCACAGCCCGAGGCAGCTCGACGCAGCGGTGACGTCGGTGATCGCCGCCCCTTCGAGCAACCGCTCCGCCTGCTTGGAGAACCAGGCCCGGTCGTGCAGCCCGAACGCCGTGCCGGTCACCGCCTGGAACGTCGAGGCGCCGAGACGGGTGATCGTCAGATCGCACTCGATCCCGCCGCGGTCGTTGCACAACTGGGTGTAGACGACCGAGCCGACCGGCCGGTCGAGGTCGTTGGCGCAGATCCGCTGGAGGAACTCGAGCGAGGTCGGGCCCTCGATCCTGAACTTGGCGAAGCTCGATTCGTCGAACAGCGCAGCGGTCCGCCGGCAGGCGAGCGACTCGGCGACGATCGCCGGGTGCCAGTGATGCCCGGCCCAGCCGTGCGGGCGGAGATCCTCGTAGCGATCCGCCGCGTCGTTGCCCGGGAACCAGTTCGGTCGTTCCCACATCCCCTTCTCGCCGAACTCGCAGCCGAGTTCGGCCAACGCCGGGTAGGCCGCGCTGCGTCGCAACGGCCGCCCGGCGCTGCGTTCCTCGCTCGGATAGTGGATGTCGTAGTAGGTCGAGTACACCTCGACCGTCCGAGCGACGGCGAACGAGCGACTGGCGAAGTGCGGACCGAACCGGCGGATGTCCATCTTCCAGCAGTCGAGCGAGGGTGCGCCGTCGAGGACCCACTCGGCGATGACCCGTCCGACTCCCCCGGCGCCGGCGATCCCGTGGGCGCAGAAGCCGGCGGCGACGAACAGCCCGTGGACCTCGCTCTCGCCGAGGACGAACTCGTTGTCCGGGGTGAACCCCTCCGGTCCGTTGAGCAACTGGACGATCTCCGCCTCCTCGATCGCCGGGACGCGGGTCACCGCCGCCGACATCAGCGGCTCGAACCGATCCCAGTCCTCGTCGAGCAGGCGGTAGTTGAAGTCGCCCGGCACCCCGTGCACCGACCACGGCGCCGGGTTGCGTTCGTAGCCGCCGGCGACCAGCCCGCCCCCGGAGTTGCGGAAGTAGATCAGCCGGTCAGGGTCGCGGAACGAGGGCAGCTCCCTGCCGACCCCCTCGATCGGCTTGGTGATCAGGTACTGATGGGCGATCGGGACGATCGGCACCGTGACTCCGGCGAGCGCGGCGACCTGAGCGGTGAACATCCCGCAGGCGAGGATCACCGACTCGCAGTCGACGTCGCCGCGGTCGGTGCGCACCGTCCGCACCCGCCCGTCGACCAGCCCGAACCCCTCGACGGCGGTGTGCGGGGCGAGTCGCACGCCGAGATCGCGGGCAGCCCCGAGCATCGCGTGAGTGACCGACGACGGATCGAGTTGGCCGTCGGTCGCCAGGTACAGCGCGCCGAGCACGCCGTCGGTGGACATCAACGGGAACAGTTGGCGGGCCTCCTCGGCGGAGAGCAGCTCGGTCTCGAGCCCGAACGTCTTCGACCAGCCGTGCTGCCGGCGGAGCTCGGCGAGACGCTCCGGGCTGGAGGCGAGCCGCAGCGAGCCCGTGCGCTGCCAGCCGGTCGCCCGGCCGGTGGTTGCCGCCATCGCCTCCAGCCGTTCGTAGGTGGCGACGGAGTGCATCATCATCCGGGTCACCGGCAGGCTCGAACGGAGCTGGCCGACGAGCCCGGCAGAGTGGAACGTCGAGCCGCTGGTCGGCTCGTGGCGATCGACGACGAGCACGTCGGTACAGCCGAGCTCGGCGAGATGGAGGGCGATCGACGCGCCACCGATCCCGGCGCCGACGATCACCACCCGCGCCCGGCTCGGCAGATCTGGGGGGCTGACGGAGCTGGCGTCGGTCACGGCGCAGGTTCTACTCGACGCACCGAATCCGCCACCGGCATCGCCACCCCGGACGCCCCCGAGCACTCACCCGGCGACGAGGGCGAGGGCGGCGCGGAACGCCGGGGTCGAGGCGGCGCCGAGCAGCCGATCGGCGTGTCGTTCGGCGTAGGCGCGGAAATCGACGTCGAGCTCGGAGACGGCGAGCTGGACCACACCCCACAGCGACTCGCGCACATCGCTGACGACTCGGAAGATGTCGAGCATCGCCCGCCGCTCGGCGGTCACCGCCCCGTCGTCGAAGTAGGCGGCGAGGAGGGCGTCGCCGGCCTCGCCGAGGAGTTCGTTGTTCACCGCCAGGTTGCCGAGATCGAACCATCGATCGTTCATCCCGGCGTACTCCCAATCGATCAACCACAGCCTGCCGTCGGGGGAACCGAGGAAGTTGGCGTTGAGCAGATCGTTGTGCGCCGGGACCAGCGGCGAGGCGGGCAACGCCGCCCGGATCGAGTCGAGCACCTCCAACGCCCGTGCGCACGGCGGGGGCAGCGTGCCGCCGTGGCCGACCGCCGTCGCCGCGTAGGCCTGCGGGATCGTGAAGCAGTCGAACCGGGCACCGAGCGGCGGGCCGCCGTGCACGGTCCGCAGGATCGAACCGACCGCCTCCAACACGCCGGCGGCGGTGAGGTCGGGTACCGGCTCGGCGTCGACGAAGCGGGTCACCAGGTACCCCTCCGGCTCGAGGAAGCCGACGACCTCCGGGGCGACGCCGAGTTCGTGGGCGTGCCGGTGGGCGGCGAGTTCGACGTGCCGGTCGATGCCGAGCAGCTCGGTGTTCTTCCCCGCCAGGCGGAGCACGTAGCGCTCCCCGTCGACGGTCAGCAGCAGGTTGCGGTTGGTGATCCCGCCGGCCAGCGGCTCCCAGTGCTCGAGCTTGCCCGACCATCCCTCGATCCGGTCGGTGAGCGCAGCGACGTCCACCGCAACCGGGCCGTGAGCCGGGTCAGGCGAGCGGGGCGGCCTGGAACAGGACCCCGTCGGCGAGCAGTCGGTCGATCTCCTCCGGCGCCAGGCCGAGCCGCTGCCCGGCGAGGATCCGGGTGTGCTCGCCGAGCAACGGCGCCGGAGTGGTGATCGGCGCCGGCAGGGCCTCGGAGCGGAACGCGGAGCCTTCGAACAGCATCGGCCCGAGCCCGGGTTGGTCGATCTCCAGCGGGTAGCCGCGGGCGAGGAACTGGGCGTCGGTGACGGTGTCGCTGATGTGCATCACGTACCCCGACGGCACGCCCCGCGCCTGCAGCAGGGCCATCGCCGAGCGGTCGTCGCGCTCGGCGGTCCATCTCGCCAGGTGGGCGTCGATCTCGTGCCTGGCGTGCACGGCGGGCATCGGCGCGGTCGAGCTCCGGGCCGGCCCACGACGGGGTCCCGAGGGCATCGACGAGGTTGCGCCAATCGTCGTCGTCACGGCAGGTGATCACCACCCAGCGGTCGTCACCGGCAGCCGGATACACGCCCCACGGGACACCACGCTCGCTGTCGTTGCCGCGCGGCCGGATCGATCCCGGATCGAGGCTCTCCTTGGCGTACAGGTCGGCGAGGAGGTTGAGGCAGACCTCGGCCTGGATGATCTCGACGTGGTGCCCGCGATCGGCACCGCTCGCGCCGAGCAGGTGGGCGGCGGCGACGACCGCCCCCAGCCGACCGACGACATGGTCGGGGAGGGCGACGTTGGAACCGACCGGCTCGGCGGCGTCGGCGAAGCTCCACAGGTACGTCAGTCCGCCCGGCGGTTGGGTGTTGGCGCCGTAGCCGCGCCATTCCCTCCATGGCCCGAACGAGCCCATCGTCTGGCTGCTGATCGAGAGCAGGTCGGGATTGGCGGCGCGGATCGTCTCCTCGTCGAGCCCGAAGCGGGCCATCGTTCCCGGCGGCAGGTTCTCGACCAGCACGTCGGCCTGGGCGATCAACCGCTTGACGAGTTCGACCCGCGCCCGTCCTCGAACGAGACGCCGAAGCTGCGCTTCGTCCGGCTCGACGAGGCGAACACCGCGCCCATCCCCGACGGACCGCCGAGCTGGCGGAACAGGTCGGGTCGAGCCGGGGTCTCGACGCGCACGACGTCGGCGCCGTACTCGGCGAGCAGGCGGGCGATCTCCGGGGCGGCGCCGGCGACGCCGAAGTCGAGCACGAGCGACCCGGCGTAGGGCAACGCAGCTCCCCCTCGCGTTCGGGCAGTAGCGGCGCCATATCCGCCGCTAGTGCCCGAACCGTCGGGGGCGACGAGCCGTTCGGGATCGCGCCACGCAACCGCTCGCCGGCGACGGATCGTGCACCGCCGCCGGATCGCGGATCCCGAGCCGTTCGCCGTCGCGCAGGTAGAACCCGCTCGCCACCGCTGCCGGTTCGTCGCCGGCGAGCGTCCGCTCGACGAACGATCCGACCTCGCGGTAGTGGGCGGCGGTGAGCACGTCGGCAGGGCGGAGCAGCGGGGTGATCGGGATCCGCCGGCGTTGCCCCTCTTCTGAGGCCTCGACCATCGTCATCCCGGCGAACAGGGCGATGAGCAGCGGGCGCAGGAGATCGTCGTAGATCTGGATCCTGGCGGCCGGCGAGTCGAGCGCCTCGCCCTGCAGCGCGTCGGGCTCGCCGAGCCAGGCACGCATCTTGCGCCACTCGGCCACCGTCACCATCGACGGGCGTACCCAGCCGTCGGCGCAGGGGACGATCGGGTAGATCTGCCCGCTGCCGTTGCGGGTCTCGCTGAACGCCCCCGGCATCACCAGGTTCATCGCACTGAAGCTGGCCAGCCCCCAGTCGGTGGTCTGGGCGACGGCTTCGAGCACGGAGAGGTCGATCCACTGGCCTGCGCCGGTCCGGAACCGGTGCAGGACGCCGGTCAGCGCGGCGAACGCGGCGGTGATCCCGGCCGTGTCGTAGGCGATCGCCCCGGGCGGGAGCACCGGCGGGCGCTCCGGCACCCCGGCGCGAAACACCATCCAGGCCATCGCCTCCATCACCGCATCGGTGGCGACGTAGTCGCGATACGGCCCGGTCTGGCCGAAATCGGTGATCGAGACGACCACCAACGAATCGAACCGCCGGCACAGAGCGGGCTGGTCGAGCGCGGCGTCGATCGTCGCCAGCTCGCCCGGCCTGGTCGTCTCGATCAGCACGTCGGCCGAGCCGAGCAGATCGAACAAGCCTCGCCGTCCGTCGCCGGTGGTGAGATCGAGGGTGACCGTGCGCTTGTTGGCGTTGCGGACGGCGAAGTACAGGCTGTGGTCGCCGTGGAACGGGCCGAGTCGCCGGGACACAGCCCCGTCGAGCGGTTCGACCCGGATCACGTCGGCACCGAGATCGGCGAGCAGCCGCCCGGCGAGCTCGCCCTTTTCGTCGGCCAGATCGACGACCCGCAGACCGCTGAGCGGGAGCCGGGACTCAGCCAAGATCGTCGCTGCCGGCGGAGATCGCGACCTCGTCGGTCGCTGCCGGCCCTCGGGCGGGCGCAGCCTCGAGCGGATGGTGGCAGGCGACGAACTGGCCGGGGTCGAGCTCGGTCAGCACCGGCTCGTCGATGGCGCAGCGGGTCGAGGCGCGCGGGCAGCGGGTGCGGAACCGGCAGCCGGAGGGCGGGTCGAGCGGCGACGGTGTTTCACCGGTGGCGGCGTCGGCGACCTCGGTGGCGGCCGAGTCGGCGGACGGGATCGACGACAGCAGCAGCTGGGTGTACGGGTGGCGCGGTCGAGCGGTACAGCTGCTCGGAGGGGGCCACCTCGCACAACTTGCCGAGGTACATCACCGCCACCCGGTCGCTGATGTTGCGTGACGACCGCGAGATCGTGGGCGATGAACAGCAGCGTGAGGCCGTAGCGCGCCTTCATCTGCTCGAGCAGGTTGAGGATCTGCGCCTGGATCGACACGTCGAGGGCGGAGACCGGCTCGTCGCAGATCAGGATCTCGGGGTCGAGCACCAGCGCCCGGGCGATCGAGATCCGCTGGCACTGGCCGCCCGAGAACTGGTGCGGTCGGCGGTCGGCGACCTGGACCGGGTCGAGCCCGACGGCCTCGAGGATCTCGGCGACGCGCTCCGCTCGACCCTCGTTCTCCTTCCACACGACCAACGGATCGCCGACGATGTCGACCACGCTGCGGCGCGGGTTGAGCGAGGAGATCGGGTCCTGGAAGATCATCTGCGTCCGACGTCGCAACGCCTTGCGCTCGCTGCGCGACAACTGCGAGGTGTCGACCCCGTCGATCTGGATCCGTCCGGAGGTCGGCTCGGGAGCCGCATGATCGCCCGACCTGTCGTCGACTTGCCGCACCCCGACTCACCGACGAGGCCGAGGGTCTCGCCACGGACGAGGTCGAGGCTGATCCCCGACACCGCATGGACGGTGCGGTTGCGTCCGGCGGGGTACTCGACGACGAGGTCCTCGACCCGCAGGACGACGTCCGCGTCGGCTGGGCGGAGATGGGCCTGTCCGGTCCCGGCCATCAGCCGACCACCGCCCGGTCGCGAACCCCTCCGGAGGCCTCGACCTCCGACGTCTCCACCACCGGCTCACCGCCGAGCGGATACCAGCAGCGGTAGAGATGGGCCGGGTCGTCGATCGTCGCCACCAGCGGCGGCGCCTCGTTCCGGCACCGGTCGCGGGCATACGGGCAGCGAGGGCTGAACCGGCACCCCGACGGCGGCGAGATCAGGTCCGGCGGCCGCCCGGCGATCGCCTGCAGTTCGACGTGGATCGGGCCGTCGAGCCGGGGAACGGCGTTGATCAACGCCTCGGTGTACGGCATCCGGGTGCGGGCGAACAGCCGCTCTGCCGGAGCGGCCTCGACCACCTGCCCGGCATACATCACCATGATCCGCTGGGCATGGCCGTGGACCACCGAGAGGTCGTGGGTGATCAGGATCATCGCCATCCCGCGAGCGTCCTGCTGCTCGTCGAGCAGCCGAAGGATCTGGGCCTGGACGGTCACGTCGAGGGCGGTCGTCGGCTCGTCGGCGAAGACCAGCTGCGGTCCGCAGGCCAAGGCGATGGCGATCGTCACCCGCTGACGCATCCCGCCCGAGAGCTGGTGCGGGTAGACGTCGAGGCGGCGTTCGGGTTCGGGGATACCGACCGAGGTGAGCAGCTCGACCGCCCGTCGGCGGCCCTCGCGGGTGGACATCCCGAGGTGGAAACGGAGCGATTCGATCACCTGCGCGCCGACCTTCTTGACCGGGTTGAGCGAGGTCATCGGATCCTGGAAGACCATCGCCAGGCGCGCCCCCCAGTACTTGCGGAGCTCGTTCGGCGGGAGCGAGCTGAGCTCGACCCCGTCGAAGGTCACCGTGCCGCGTTGCTCGGTCGCCCCGCCGCGCGAGAGCAAGCCCATCACGGCGCGGGCGAGCACCGTCTTGCCGCTCCCACTCTCACCGACCACACCGAGCGTCTCGCCGGCGGCGAGGTCGAACGAGACCCCGTCGACGGCGCGCACGTCGCCGCGGGCGGTGTGGAACCTGACGTGCAGGTCGCGCACCTCGAGCAAGGCTGTCGTCGACGGCGGCGATCCGCTCACAGGGCACCTTCCCGCTTGTCGTAGCGTTGGCGGAACCGCTCGCCGATCACCGTCAGGGCGAGCACGGTGATGAACATCACCGCCCCCGGGACGAGCACGATGTGCGATTTCGACTCCAGCTCGCGCCGTCCTCCGGCGATCATGCTCCCCCAGCTCGGGGTCGGTCCCGGGACACCGAGCCCGAGGAAGCTCAGCGACCCCTCGGCGACGATGACCACGCCCATCACGACGAACGAGTAGGCGAGCACCGGCATCGACACGTTGGGCACGACGTCGCGGATGATCACCCGCAGCGGACTCGAGCCGTAGGCGCGGGCGGCGACGACGTACTCGCGGTTGGCGACGACCAGGCTGTTGGCCCGCGTCAGGCGGATGAACGTCGGCACGGTGAGGATCGCCAGACCGGTGATCAGGGTCGGCAGGTTCGATCCGAACACCGCCGCCAGGCAGAGCAGCAGGACCAGCGCCGGAAAGGCGAGCAGCGAATCGGTGAGCAGCATCACGACCCGCTCGGTCACGCCGCGCAGGTAGCCGGCGAGCAGGCCGAGCATCCCGCCGACGAACATTCCGAGCAGGACCGAGACCAGCCCGACCATCAGCGAGATCCGTGCCCCGTAGATCACGCGGGTGAGGATGTCGCGCCCGATCTCGTCGGTGCCGAAGAGGTGATCGCCGTTCGGCCCGACACCGATCGCGAGGAAGTCGGCCCGATTCGGATCGGGCAGCGGGAGCAGATCGGCGAACACCGCGGCGACGATGATCACTGTCACCCACGTCCAGGCGGCGATCAGACCGACGCCGCCCTTGCGGCGCGCCCGGCGGCGCGGGCCGGCGAAGGCTTGCGCCTCGGGTGCAGCGAGGGCGACGGTGTCGTTCTCAGGTGCGAGCATGGCGGGTTCGCGGGTCGAGCACGAGATAGAGCAGGTCGATCACCAGGTTGACGAAGACGTATGCGGTGGCGGTGAACAGCAACGCACCTTGGAGGACGATGAAATCTCGGTTGTACACCGACTGGATCAACAACTGGCCGATGCCGGGAATGGCGAAGATCACCTCGACGATCACCGCTCCGCCGATCAGCCTGCCCATGTTCACACCGGCGAGGGTGATCAACGAGAACGACGACGGGCGCAGCGCATGGCGAACGAGGATGTGCCAGGTCGGCAGCCCCTTCGCCTTGGCCATCAGGATGTAGTCCTCCTGCAGGGTGGCGAGCATGTCGGCGCGCAGCAGCTGCTGGTAGACCGCCACCTGGCCGATGGCGAGCGTCGACGCCGGGAGCACCAGGGTCTTCAGGTTGCCCCACAGGTCGTCGGAGAATCTGACGAAGCCCGACGACGGGAACCACCCGAGTTTGACCGCGAACACCAGGATCAGGACGAGGGCGAAGACGAACGGGGGCATCGCGATCATCCCGAACCCCACCGCCCGGCTGGCCTGATCGGCAAGACGGTTCGGTCGATATGCGGTGTAGATCCCGAGCGGGACGGCGAGGACGAGGGAGAAGATCTGGGCCAGGGCCATCAGTTCGAGCGACACCGGGACGCGTTGGGCGAGCGCATCGGTCACCGGCTGGTTGGTCCGATACGAGCGCCCCAGATCTCCGGTGACCACGTCGCCGATCCAATGGACGTAACGGGTGACGATCGACTCGTCGAGCCGAAGATCCGCCCGTACCTGATCGATCTGCGCCTGCGAGGCGCTCTCACCGAGGAGCGCGACCGCCGGATCGCCGGGCAGCAGATCGATCAGGACGAAGGTGAAGAAGGTGACCACGATCAGGACCAGCAGCAGGTGCTGGAACCGTTTGAAGAATTCACGCATCGTGGAAACCTCCTTCAGGCGTGGGAACCGGTGACCTCACCCCTCCCGGGACAACGTGGCGAAGAAGATCGTGTTGTCCGGGTACTTGACCACGCCGGCGACGTGCGGCTGGGTGATGATCGCCGACGGCGGCCGGCCGTAGGTGGCGAAGGGGATCAACTCCGCGGCGAGGAGCTGCACGTCCTTCCACGCCTGGTCCGCCTCGGCCTCGTCGGTCGAGGAGACCGCGGTCTCGAGCAGGGCGTCCATCTCCGGGTTGGTGAAGTCGCCGAAGTTGCTCGTCCCGGTGGTGTGGTAGGCGTTCCAGATCTGCGGGTACATCCCGACGAACGCCGGATAGGAGTTGATCGCCGCCTGGAAGTCGCCGCCCTGCAGCGCAGAGGTGACGAACTCGGAGATGTCGAGGTAGTCGAGGGTGACGTTCAGTCCTGCGTCGCTGAAGAACTGACCGGCCATGTCGCCGAAGGTCCGCCGGTCGGGCGTGTTCGGCAGCCGGAAGGTGAAGTTCGGATCTCCTCCGTCAGCTCGGTACTCCTCGATCAGCTGCTTGGCCCGCTCCATGTCGTACGCCGGCCAGACGTCCTCGACCGCCGGGTTGTACAGCGGATGCGTCGGAGCGACCAGACCGATCGCCCCGGCGAGGTCACGCTGACCGGCGAAGCGCACCTGGGCGATCGCGTCGAGGTTGAGCATGCTGACGAACGCCTCGCGCATCCGCGGGTCGTCGAACGGCGGACGGTTGTCGTTGAGGATGATTCCCTCGCCGCCATTACCGAACGCCTTGAGCACGACGAGGTTGCTGTCGGCCTCGGCCTGGGCGATCTCGGCGGCGGTGATCATGTAGGTCAGATCGGTGTCGCCGGCGGCGATCGCCTGATAGCGCGTCTGGGTGTCGGGCAGCGGCCGGCAGATCAGCTCGTCGAGGTTGGGCAGGCCGGGCTGCCAGTAGTTGTCGTTGCGGACCATCGTCAGGTGATCGTCGGGGATCCACTCGACGAACTCGAACGGGCCGGCGCCGACCGGCGCGGTGCTGTAGTCCGCCCCGAGCTTGTCCATCTGCGCCGGCGAGAGGATGATCCCGAGGCCGTTGGCCTGGGCGAAGGAGGCCGGGAAGACCGACAGCGGTCCGCTCAGGGTGAACTCGACGGTCAGCTCGTCGACAGCCGTCATCGACTGGATCGGCGCTGCCAGCGCGGCGATGTTCGATGCCGTCGCCGGGTCCTGGTGACGGGCGACGTTGTAGATCACCGCTTCGGCGTCGAGCGGGGTGTCGTCGTGGAACATGATCCCGTCGCGGCAGCTTGAGCGTCCAGACCACGTTGTCGTCACTGGTGAACGACTCGGCCATGAACGGCTGGGCGATGCCCTGCTCGTCGAACTTCATCAGCGAGTCGTACAACGCGGTGTTGCAGTAGCTCAGGCCGCGCTTGGCGGCGTCGAAGCCGGTCCCCTCGCCGTAGGTCCCGTAGACCAACGAACCGCCCGTCGCCTGCGACGGCGGCAGCGTCGTCGAGGCGATCGCGGCGTCGGTGGTCGGCGTGCCGGCGTCGGTCGGGACAGGCTCGCTGTCGTCGGTGGCGACTGGTGCTGCTGTCGTCGCCCCGCCCGTCGCGTCGCTACTCGTATCGTCGTCGCTGCCGCATGCTGCGGCGACGAGGACGAGTGCGAGTCCACTTGCGATCAACGCGCGCGAACGCGGTCCTCTGCTTGTCATCTGCTACCCCCCGGCATTCTGGTACCGGCTTCGCCGGCACCCACAGAATGGAACCAGTTTCTACTTGTCGATAGCTTCCGCTGTCAACGCGAAGGTGACGTACTGCGCGCATCGGCGAACGCACGACCAACGATCTCGGAGGGGCAGCGGATGGACGACGAAGATCTCGGTGGTTGGGGACCGACGCTCGACGACCTCGCCCGTCGGCGCAACGCGTCCCGATCGATGGGTGGAGCGGACCGGTTGGAACGCCATCGGCGCAACGGGCGGCTCGACGCCCGCAGCCGCGTCGCCGAACTGTTGGACCGCGGATCGATGCGCGAGTTCGGCACCCTCGTCGGCGGCGATGTCCCCGCCGACGGGATCATCGCCGCCGCTGGGGCGATCGACGGCCGCCCGGTGTTCGTCGGTGCCGAGGACTTCACCACCCTCGCCGGAACGATCGGCAGCGGGAGCAACGCCAAGCGGCACCGCCTGGCGGAGCTCGCCCTCCAGGAGCGGGCGCCGCTGATCATGCTGCTCGAGGGAGCCGGCTTCCGGCCGAGCGAGCAGTCCCACGGCCGGGCGCCGACCGATCTGCTCGCCCAGGCGCAGTGCTCCGGCCGGGTGCCGGTGGTCGTCGGGGTGATGGGCGCTTCGGCCGGGCACGGCGCGTTGATCGCCCCGATGTCCGATTTCAGCGTGATGACCCGCGACGCGTCGATCTTCACCGCCGGGCCGCCGGTGGTCAAGGAAGCGACCGGGGAGGAGGTGCACAAGCTCGACCTCGGCGGTCCCTCGGTGGCGTTGACCAGCGGGCTGATCCGCAACCTGGCTGCCGACGACCGCGATCTGCTGGCCCAGGTCCGCCGCTACCTCTCGTACTTCCCGTCGAGTGCCTGGTCCTACCCCGACGGCGCGGCGAACGACGACGACGGCTTCCGTCCCGTGCCGTCGTTGCTGTCGATCATCCCCCGCGACAACCGCCGGGCGTACGACATGCGCAAGGTGCTCGACGAGCTCGCCGACCTCGGCGACTGGTTCGAGGTCCAGCCGGCGTTCGGCGGCGCGATCATCTGTGCCCTCGCCCGCCTCGGCGGCGACCCGGTGGCGATCGTCGCCAACCAGCCGATGGTCATCGCCGGTTCGATCGACGCCGACGCGGCGGACAAAGCCGCGCACTTCATCAGCGTCGCCGACTCGTTCCACCTCCCGCTGATCATGCTCTCCGACAATCCGGGGATGCTCCCCGGGCGGCAGTCGGAGCTCGCCGGTGTGCTCCGTGCCGGGGCGCGGATGTTCGCCGCCCAGACCCAGACCTCGACGATCAAGATCCATCTGACCTTCCGCAAGGCCTACGGCTTCGGTTCGATGGTGATGGGGATGTCGTCGTTCGACGGTCAGAGCGGGACCTACGCGTTCCCCGGGGCGACCCTCGGGGCGATGGGCGCCGGGGCCAGCGGGCGCGCTTCGGGCGCCGACGCCGAGGAATCGGCGCGGCTGCGCGAGGCGGAACTGCAGGCGTCCTACCGCTCGGCGGAGCGGCTCGGGTTCGACGAGCTGATCGATCCGCGCGACGCGCGCAACGTGCTGATCGGCACGCTACGCAGCGCACTCCACCGTCGTCAGAGCCCGCCCTCGCCCGTGCTGCGCGCCGGCATCGTTCCGTGACGACGCCGGCGGAGCACGGGGCTCAGCGCTGCTTGATCGCGGCGACGACTTCGTCGAGGTGCTGGCGGCTCTCGTACAGCGACCGCAGCATCCAGAACCGCCAGAAGCGGACCAGGGCCGTGCGCAGGTAGAGCATCGCCCCGAGGAAGATCATCCCGACCCCGACGATCGCCAGGATCATCTCCTCGTTCTGCTTCATCTGGGCGAGGAGGATCTCGTTGGTCGTACCGCCGCCGACGCCCTCGTTGGTCGCCGTCACGTACATCCCGATCGAGAGCACCACCCCGAGGACCATCAGGAAGATCCCGATCGAGGCGGCGAACTTCTCCGCCGAGGCGTTCCCGGAGGTTCGCTTCTGGCCGGAGCCGACCTCGGAGGTGAACTTGTCGATCCGGTCGTTGTCTGTCACTTGAGCATTCATAGTTGGTTCAACCACCCAGGTAGGCCGATGAGAGTTCTTCTTCGAGTTCCGCCGGCTTCCCGACCCGGGTGATCCGGCCGTTGAGCATGATCGCGGCGGTGTCGGCGATGTCGAGCACTGTTCGGGCGAACTGCTCGATCACCAGGATCGAGACGCCGCTCGCCGACACTCCGGCGACGATCTCGTACAGCTCCTGGACGATGATCGGGGCGAGCCCCATCGACAGCTCGTCGAGCAGCAGCACCGCCGGGTCGGTCGACAACGCCCGCGACATCGCCAGCATCTGCTGCTCGCCGCCCGAGAGCGTGCCGGCGAGCTGATTGCGTCGTTCCCGCAGCCGCGGGAATTGTTCGAACGCCTTCGCCTCGATCGTCGACATCTTGGTCCCGGTGTGAGTGGCGACCATCAGGTTCTCGCGCACCGTCAGGTTGGGGAACACCCCCTTGCCCTCCGGAATCGTGCACACCCCCAACCGGGCGAGGCGGTCGGCGGCCATCCCGGCCACCGACTGGCCGGCCATCCGGACGTCGCCGGAGTTGATCGACAGCAGACCGGCGGCGACCTTCAGGCTGGTCGACTTGCCCGCCCCGTTGGGACCGAGGAGGGCGAGCACCTCACCGCGATGGACGGTCAGATCGACGCCGTGGAGGACCTCGATCTGCCCGTAGCCGGCGCGCACATTGCACAATTCCAGCAGTGGTTCGCCGGCACTCACGCTGTTCGCTCCGCTCCGAGGTAGGCCTCGATCACTTCCGGGCTGCTGCGGATCTCGTCCGGGTTGCCGGTGGCGATGATCCGTCCGAAGTCGAGCACCTGGATGTACGAGCAGACCCGCATCACCAACCCGACGTCGTGTTCGACGAGCAGGATCCCGGTGCCGCTGGCGGCGAGCTCGAGCAGCAGCTCACCGAACTCGACCGTTTCCTGTTCGTCCTGTCCGGAGGCCGGTTCGTCGAGCAGCAGGATTCGCGGGTGGGTCATCAGGCCGCGGCCCATCTCGACCCGTCGGGCCATCCCGGTCGGGATCTCCGAGACCAGCCGGTCGCCGAGGTGGTCGATCCGCAGCTGATCGAGCACCCGCTGGGTTTCCTGGGCGACGTTGATCCGCCCCTTGTGCCAGCGGTTGCGGATCTCTCCGGCGACGCGGATGTTGTCACGCACCGAGAGCGAGGTGAACAACTCGAGCCGCTGGAAGGTGCGGGCGACACCGAGCCGGGCACGCTTGAACGGCGGCAGGCCGGTGACCTCCTTGCCGTCGAGTTTGATCGAGCCCGAGTTCGGATCGAGCAGGCCGGTGATGCAGTTGAACAACGTCGTCTTGCCGGCGCCGTTCGGTCCGATCAGACCGGTGATCGCCGCTTCCTCGGCGACGATGTCGACATCGCTGAGCGCTCGCACACCTCCGAAGGAGATGCTCACGCTGCTGCATTCGAGGAGCGCCATCGTCAGCTCCCCGCCCGTTCGACCTGGAGCCCGAGGATTGCGTCGTAGCGGTCGCGGTCGGACTCGCTGAACGGGCGGGCGACGCCGACGAGGTCGTCGTTCTCGACGTGCGCGTCGGGCAGGTCCTCGGCGACCAGGTCGTGCCAGACCGTGGTGATCACCCGCGGGGCGACGAAGGCGAGGACGAGCGTGATCACGGTGAAGGTCCAGTTGCCGATCACGTCACGCCAGGCGAGGAACCACAGCACGACCTCGACCCCGATCCAGATCGCGACACCGAGGCGGGCCTTTCGCAGCACGGCGAATCCCTCCATGATCTG
Organism: uncultured Actinomycetes bacterium; assembly: GCA_963754705.1. GTDB lineage: Bacteria > Actinomycetota > Acidimicrobiia > Acidimicrobiales > Ilumatobacteraceae > JAWKHV01. The sequence continues at coordinate 273,452 of CAVWGZ010000008.1, forward strand.
GTTGGCGATGCCGCTCGGATTCTTCCCCAACCCGATGCCGATCAACGCCGGCCCGACGAACTTGACGAAGTTGTGGAGCACGTCCTCGAACAACCAGTGCAACGACGGATAGTCCTGTCCGAGCTTGGTGAACACGTTCGGGATCACCACCTGGAGCACGCTGAGCATGATCCCGGCGAGCAGCGCACCGCTGATGTAGCCGATCCCGGCGGCGACGGCGATCATGAACAGCGTCAGGCTGGCGAACACCTGGAACGTGCCCTGGTTGGTCAGGTTGCGCTGCTGTACCGCCCACATCAGCCCGCCGAGCCCGGCGATCGCCGAGGAGAGGGTGAACACGGTCAGCTTGAGCCGGGTGATGTTCAGCCCGAGGGTGGCGCAGGCCGCCGGCGAGTCGCGCATGGCGACGACCATCCGACCGAACGACGAGCGGCGCAGTGCGACCAGGCCGATCGCGATCAGGGCGAACATCACCGTCATCAGCATCAGGTAGTTGCGCTGGCTCTTGAGGAAGTCGACCCCGAACCAGTGCGGGCGGGGCATCGTCAGCGTGCCGGTGGAGAACAGGTTGATCTCGGTGTTGATCCCGAGGAAGTCGACCTTGATCGGTGCGGTCTGGCGGATGACCATCACGTCGATCACGACTGCGAAGGCGAACGTCGACAACGCGAGGTAGAGGCCGCGCAACCGCAACGCCGGAAGCGCGATGAGCGCGCCGACCGCGGCACAGACGACCACGGCGAGGACGATCGCGGTGATCGACAACGTCGTCCGGGTGGCGTTGCCGCCGGGACCGACGTCGAACTGCCAGGCGGCGATGGCGGCGATCCCGGCGAACGAGAACGCCGCCAGGTTGATCTCTCCGGCGTAGCCGGTGAGCAGCACGAGCGAGATCGCGATCAGCGAGACGCCGATCCCGTTGGCGAGGACGATCACCGCCGAGTTGGTCATCAACGCCTGCAGCATGGCGACGACGAGGATCAGGATCCCGCCCCACATCAGCGACTGGCGCAGGGTCGGTACCCGGAAGTGCTCGCGCGTCCGGGTGACGATCGTCCCCCGCAGTCGGTCCTGCGGGAGCAGCAGCAGCACGACGAACAGCAACAGCGCCGGGATCGCGCTGCCGAAGACCTTGAACGGTGGCCAACGGGTGCCGGCCTTGGAGATCCACGCCCAGTACTGGACGGCCATCCCGATCAGGATCGCCCCGATGTAGGCCCGGGGCACGCTTCGCAGGCGACCGGCGACGGCCGAGGAGTACGAGTCGAACACCAGCAGGGTGAGGGCGAACACGGTCAGATTGCCGAGCTGGGGAGCGAGCAGTACCCCGGCGATCCCGGCGAGCATCGAGCCGATCGACCAGGCGGCGAGGCTCATCCGATCAGGACGTCCGCCGTTGAGCATCAGCAGGCTGCGATCGTCGACCGTCGCCCGCATCGTCACCCCCAGCCGGGTGCGGTAGAGCAACACGTAGAGCAAGCCGGCGACGGCGAGCGAGGTGACCACGCCGATCATCTGGTGATACGAGACGAACTGGCCGAACACCTTCGTCCCGTCGATCCCGAAGAACGCAGACGGGATGTGGGGGGTGTTGATGTTGCGGAACCAGATCCAGGTGGCGACGCCGTTGACCGCCAGCAGCACCGCGATCGGGATCACCAGCCGGGTGATCTCCGAGGTTCCCTCGAGCCCGCGGATCACGACGAGTTCGATCACCGCCCCGATCAGGGGGGCGAAGACGAACACGGTGACGAGCACCGAGATGATCGTCGGCAACCCCCACCCGCCGTTGTCGGAGTGCATCTGCCAGTAGAACAGCGCGCTCGAGCATCCCGACTGCGCCGTGGGCGAAGTTGAACACGCCCGAGGTCGTGTACGTCACGATCAGACCCGCGGCGGCGATCGCGAAGATCGAGCCGAGGGCGATGCCGAGGACGGTGTAGGCGAGGAAGTTGTTCATGTCTCCATGCGCTCAGGAGGGCCGGGGAATGTCCCGGCCCTCCCGAGAGACGTCGTTTGTGATGTGGGTGGTCTGATCAGCCGAACTGGTGTGACTTGCGGTTCTCGTCGAGGTTGAGCGGCTCGAGCGCCGGCACGCCGACGACCTTGCTGACCCACGACGGATCGCACTCGAACGAGCCGGGCTCGGTCGGGACGACGCGGGCGTACTTGGTGCCCTCGAGCTTGATCATCGTGTTGCACGACGGCGGATGGTTGCCCCCCGGATCGGTCGCAGCGTGCAGGCCACCGGCGGTCCACTCGTTGATCGAAGCCATCTCCTCCAACACGCACTCACGGGTCAGCTCGGCACCGCAGTTGCTGGACGCCTGGGCCCAGAACAGGAACGACGAAGCGGCCTGCATCCCGAGCATCGAGACATCACCGCCGTCGGCCTCGACCACGTCGAGGTAGTCCTGGGTGGCCTTGTTCTCCGAAGCCTCCTCGAACGGGACGAAGGCGAACCGGATGTAGACGTTGTCCATCGCACCGTCGGTGTTCGCCGCCGCGCAATCCGCTGCGTAATGGTTGGCGTCGGTGACGATCGGGATGTCGAGGCCGTTCTGCTTCGCCGTCTGGGCGAATTTCTGCAGGTTCGGCAGGCAGGAGCCCGACCACACCAGCATCGTCGCCCCGGTGTCCTGGATCTGCTTGACGAACGGCGTCCAGTCGGTGACCTGGCCGAAGATGTCGAACTCGATCCGCTCGCCGACGAAGTTCCAGCCGAACTCCGGAGCCACGGCGCGGACCTTGTCGATCGTCTCCTGGGTGGCGCTGTAGTTGCCACCGAGGGTCGCGACCGCCTTGATCTCCTCCGGGAACAGCTCGGCGATCTGGGCGAAGATCCCCGACGGGGTCTCGTCGGCCGGGTTCGGCACACCCTGATAGACGTCTGCGGACATCGCGAACGCTGCGCTGACGGTGTAGGTCGGGACCGCCGGCAGCCCACAGCTGTAGCGGATCTCCTCCTGCGCCGAGTCGAACGACCAGCCCTCACCGACGAGGAAGAAGTTGTTCCCGTCGCACGCGCTCTGCATCGCGGTGGCGACGTTGGTGATCGCTGCGTCGTAGTAGTTCGCTGTGATCGTCCGGCCGTTGATCCCGCCGAGCTCGTTGCACTTGGCGACCAAGGCGTTGACCGCATCGGTCATCTCGTGGTTCAGCCCCGGGCTGGAGGCGTAGCCGGCGTCGTCGCCGGTGCCGATGTTGATCGAATCGGCGGTCACCCCAGGAACGCTGCCGTCGTCGGTGTTCGCCCCGTCACCCGGGCCACACGGCCAGGCGAGATCGCCGAACGCCTCACCCTCGGGCTCGGTCGACGCCGCTGCGGTGGTGGTCGCCGCCTCGCCGCCGGCGGCTGCGGTGGTCTCGGCCCCACCGGCTGCTGCGGTGGTCTCGGTCGCCGCCGCAGCCGTCGTCGCCGGCGCAGCGGTCGTCGCCGGGCTCTCCGACGCTTCCCGGTCGCTGCCGCAGGCGGCCGCCACCAATGACAGTGCGACTGGAACGACCAGCCACCTTCGTTGCTTCCGTATCATCCGTTGTCCCCCTCGAACACGACCACGTTCGTTGTCGAACGCGATGCATCGCTCTCCCCTAGAACGACGTCGAGCGGGCACAGTAGCAAACCTGACGGGTCGTCAGAAACCCCTGCTCCCGCGGCTCGGCGGGAGGTCCGGCCGATCCGGGGCGGCAACCACCGCACCGGCGGAGGGATCAGCGGAGCTGGCCTCCACCGGTGCTGTGGTGCGCGTCATCAGTTGTCGAACTGGTGCGACTTGCGGTTCTCGTCGAGCATCAGCGGCTCCAGCGCAGGCACGCCGGTCACCGTCGAGACCCACGCCGGGTCGCACTCGAACGAGGCGGGCTCGGTCGGGACGACGCGGACGTACTCGGTGCCCTCGAGCTTGAGGATGGTGTTGCACGACGGCGGATGGTTGCCCCCCGGATCGGCAGCAGCGTGCAGCCCACCGGCGGTCCACTCGTTGATCGAGGCCATCTCCTCCAACACGCACTCACGGGTCAGCTCGGCACCGCAGTTGCTGGACGCCTGGGCCCAGAACAGGAACGACGAAGCGGCCTGCATCCCGAGCATCGACACGTCGCCGCCGTCGGCCTCGACCACGTCGAGGTAGTCCTGGGTGGCCTTGTTCTCCGAAGCCTCCTCGAACGGGACGAAGGCGAACCGGAGATAGACGTTGTCCATCGCACCATCGGTGTTCGCCGCCGCGCAATCCGCTGCGTAATGGTTGGCATCGGTGACGATCGGACCCTCGAAGCCGTTCTGCTTCGCCGTCTGGGCGAACTTCTGCAGGTTCGGCAGGCACGAACCGGCCCAGACGACCATCTTCGCCCCGGACTCCTGGATCTGCTTGACGAACGGGGTCCAGTCGGTCACCCCACCGAAGATGTCGTACTCGATCTTGTCGGTGACGAAGTTCCAGCCGAACTCCGGAGAGACGGCGCGGATCTTGTCGATCGTCTCCTGGGTGGCGCTGTAGTTGCCACCGAGGGTCGCGATCGCGGTGATCTCCTCCGGGAACAGCTCGGCGATCTGGGCGAAGATCCCCGACGGGGTCTCGTCGGCCGGGTTCGGCACACCCTGATAGACGTCTGCGGACATCGCGAACGCACCGCTGACGGTGTAGGTCGGGACCGCCGGCAGGCCGCAGCTGTTGCGCAGCTCTTCCTGCCCGGAGTCGAACGACCAGCCCTCGCCGACGAGGAAGAAGTTGTTCCCGTCACAGGCACTCTGCATCGCCGAGGCGACGTTGGTGATCGCCGCGTCGTAGTAGTTGACGCTGATCTCGCGGCCGTTGATCCCGCCGAGTTCGTTGCACTTGGCGACCAGTGCGTTGACCGCATCGGTCATCTCGTGGTTCAGCCCCGGGCTCGTCGCGTAGCCGGCGTCATCGCCGGTACCGATCTTGATCGAATCGGCGGTCACGCCAGGAACGCTGCCGTCGTCGGTGTTCGCCCCGTCACCCGGGCCACACGGCCAGGCGAGATCGCCGAACGCCTCACCCTCGGGCTCGGTCGACGCCGCTGCGGTGGTGGTCGCCGCCTCGCCGCCGGCGGCAGCGGTCGTCTCCGTGCTGTCGGCGGCGACGGTCGTCTCCGTCCCAGCGGCGGCAGCGGTGGTCGCCGCAGGAGCAGCCGTCGATTCCGTCGTTGCTGCTTCTCGATCGCTGCCGCAGGCTGCTGCGGTCAGTGCGAGGGCGAGCGGTAGCGCGAGCCAGCCCCGTTGCATTCGTGACATCCGAATCCCTTCGATTCCTGAGGACGACCGCACTGGGGGGTTGGTCGTCCGGCCACTCGTTCGGGCCGACAGCGAGGGTACCGGGGTGCCTCGGACGATGCGAAGTCGAAGTTGACGGTCCGTCAGAAACCGCTGCTGGTAAGGGTTAGCGGGCTTCGGTGCGGCTGCCGACAGGAACCGGGATCTATCTTCGGCGATCGTGGAAACCGACATCGCAGGTCTCGAGCTCAGCTTCGATCGCTCTCCGGCCGACCCGCAGGACGCGACCCGATGAGCGGGCCGCTCACCGGGCTGAAGGTGGTCGAGTTGCTCGGGCAGGGACCCGGGCCGTACTGCGGGATGCTCCTCGCCGACCTCGGCTGCGACGTGGTCGAGGTCGTCCGTCCGACCGCTGTCGCCCCGCCGAGCGACCGCCCGGCGACCAACCCGATGGCGCGTGGCAAGCGCTCGGTGGCGATCGACATGAAGGCGGCGGACGGGCCGGCGCAACTGCTCGCCCTGCTCGACCAGGCCGACGTGTTCATCGATCCGTTCCGCCCGGGGGTCTGCGAACGGCTCGGGATCGGCCCGGAGGTCGCCTGTGCTCGCAACCCTCGCCTGATCTACGGGCGGATGACCGGCTGGGGTCAGGACGGCCCATGGGCCCAGGCGGCAGGACACGACATCGACTACATCGCGCTGTCCGGTGCGCTCCACGCGATCGGCTACGAGGGTCAACCGCCGACGCGTGCCGATCAACCTGCTCGGCGACTTCGCCGGCGGAGGCCTGCTGCTGACGATGGGCGTCGCCGCAGCTGCGTTCGAACGGTCCGTCAGCGGACGCGGTCAGGTGATCGACGCGGCGATGGTCGACGGCGCGGCGATGATCTTCGGCCCGTTCTTCGCCGCCAGCGCCGGCGGCTGGGGGCCGCGGGGACGAACCAGCTCGACGGCGGAGCGCACTTCTACAACGTCTACGAGACGTCCGACGGCAAGTGGTTGGCGGTCGGGGCGATCGAGCCGCAGTTCTACTCCGCGTTCCTCGACGGGCTCGGTGTCGACGACGACGGCAGCCAGTGGGCCAAGGACGGCTGGCCGGCGTGGAAGGAGCGGGTGGCGGCGATCATCCGCACCCGCACCCGCGCCGAGTGGGAGCAGCGCTTCGACGGGACCGACGCCTGCGTCGCTCCGGTGCTCGAGCCTGCCGAGGTCGAGACCCATCCGCACACCGCCGGTCGCGAGGTCGTCCTGCGTCGCAACGGCGTGCCCCAACCGAACACTGCGCCGCGGTTCTCGCGCACCCCGGGTTCGATCGGCGATCCGACCCATCCCGGCGCCGATTCGCTCGACGCCCTGCTCGCCGCCTGGAGCTGACGCCGGTCATCGTCGCCGAACAGCGCTCAGCGGGCGGTCGAGCCGTCGAGGGATCTCGACCAGACGATCGGCCGTACGAGCACTCGGCGGTGTCCAGCGCGCAGCCGTGCAGCGAGCGGACGACGACGATCGACATCGGATCCTCGATCCCGACGTCCTCGGCTGCGAACACCTCCAACCGGCGCCACATCTCCGGTTCGGCCATCACGCGACCGCCATCCTACGGATGGTCGCCCCGGGCGCGCTCAGGGGGCGGCGTCGTAGAGGTGGTCGAGGTAGGTGATCCGCCCGGCGTCGTTGACGTTGAGGACCAGCGCGGCGCGAGTCGTCGCCGTCTCCTCCGGCCGGTCGGTACGACCGGCAGCTCGCTCGTCGTGATGATCGACGACGACCACGGCACGGCCGCCCTCGACGATCCGCACCCGCTCGACGCGGGTGCCGTCGGCCCAGTGCTGGATCGTCGCCCCACCGTGGTCGTGCCAGCGCGCCCCGGCCGTCTCGATCAGGTCGAGCCAGTTCTCGGTCGTCAGCGCGTCACAGACCGCCTCGATCACGGCCCGATCCGGCGCCGGTTCCGGCGGGTCCGGATGGGTGATCATCGGCGGAGCGAGCGACGCGTCCGGTTCGGTGGCGGTGGTGCCACCCGCCGCCCACCAATCGGTGATCACCGACTCGACCTCGTCGCGCCGCCCGATCGACTCGGCCACATCCCAGCCACCCTCGTCACGCTCACGGCGGAGGACCAGCAGATGGGAGAAGTCGTAGCTGTACTCCTCGCCGGTCGGGTCGGGCAGGTGACTCCAGACCCACGCCGCAGCTCGCGGCTCGTCGACGATCATCCATTCGATCGACGAACTGAACGCCGGCACCGAAGGCAGCGTGCCGACCAACCAGTCGCTCACCGCCTGATCCAGTTCGGTGTCGGCTCGGTTCATCGTTGCCTCCCCGCCTCCGGGTTCACGGATCGCCCGAACCGTAGCCCGCTGCGGACAACGGATACGTTGCGCCTCCGGAGGTGCCCGATGACCCCTGACCGGTCGAGGTCCAGATGAACGAGCACGACTCGCGGGTCGCCGTGCGCGGCACGGGTGCGCTCGTCGACGGCCTGCTCGACGGGCTGACGGCGCTCGGCTGGTCGGTCGCCGAGGAGGGGGCCTGCGACGCGTTGGTCGTCGTCCCGCCGGTCGCCGGCAGCGACGGTCCGATCGAAGCGATCACCGATGCCGAGTTCGAAGCGGCGTGGGAGGTGCCGCTGCGCACGACGGTCGAGGCGATGCTCGCCGCCCGGCTCGGCGGAGCGAAGCGGATGCTGATCGTCACCTCGACCCTCGGCATGACCGGCGCGGAGCTCGGCGCTCCGGCGTCGATGAGCGCCGAGGCGATGCGCGCCCTGGCCAAGTCGGCGGCGCGCCAGTGGGGCCCGGAGGGGATCACGGTCAACGCCTTGACGGTCGATCCGTCGCTGCTCGGGATCGATGCCGGAACGGTCTCGCTCGCACCTCGCGCCCTCGGGGGGCCGGGCGAGCCGGCGACCGAGCTCGCCCCGCTCGTCGCCTTCTGTTGCTCGCCGGAGTCACGCCACCTCACCGGGGCGACGTTGTGTGCGGACGGTGGATCGTGGATGCACTGACCGGCACCGACCGCCGGCTCGCCGGGCGTACGGCGATCGTCACCGGCGCCGGCCAGGGAGTCGGTGAGGGGATCGCCCTGCGCCTCGCCGCGGTCGGGGCGCAGGTCGTGATCGCCGCCCGCCGGGCGGAGACGGGTGAACCGGTGGCCGAGGAGATCCGCCGCCGCGGCGGCGAAGCGGTCTGCGTGGTCACCGACGTGACCTCCCGCGCCGCGGTCGAGGCGTCGGTGGCGGCGGCGGTCGAGCGCTTCGGCTCGCTCGAGATCGTCGTCCACAACGCGGTGGCCGGGGTGATCCCGCATCGCCTCGAGGACCTCGACTGGGCGACCCACTGGGAGGCGATGTCGGCCACTTCGGCGTGGGCCTCGCTGTGGTACGCCCAGGCTGCGGGACCGCACCTGCGCGCCGCCGGCAACCGCGGGCGGTACATCTTGCTGACCTCCCCCTCGGCGATCGAGGGCAGCAACAACGTGCCGCTGTACTCGCCGGCCAAAGCCTGCCAGCGGGCGCTGGCCAAGAGCCTGGCGAAGCAGTGGGGCCCGGACGGGGTGACGGTCAACTGCATCGGACCGGTCGCCGAGAGCCCGGCTCTCGCCGGCGCGTTCGCCGGGAACCCGGCGTTGCAGGCGGCGATGGAGGCTCGCACCCCGTTGCGCCGGATCGGTCGGCCGGAACAGGACATCGGGTCGGTGGCGGTGTTCCTCGCCAGCGACGATTCGAGCTTCGTCACCGGCCAGACGATCATCTGCGACGGCGGTTCGTTCGTCGGCCTGTGAGACCGCCGCGTCCGGGGTCGCTGCGCGACGAACCCGACTTCGTCCGTTGGGCGGGGGCGGAGTCGGTCTCGCTGTTCGGCACCGCTGTCTCGACCGTCGTCCTGCCGATCGTCGTCTACGACGCGACGGGATCGGCAGCGGCGACCGGCGGCCTGTTCGCCCTGCGGGTCGTGCCGTACCTGTTCCTCGGGCTGATCGCCGGGCCGATCGCCGATCGGGGCAACCGCCGGGTGCTGATCATCGGCGGCAACCTGGTCGAGGGCACGCTCGTCGCCACGATCCCGATCGCCCAGCTGTTCGGCGTGCTCACCGTCGCCCAGATCTACGTCGTCGCCCTGCTGGCGGCGACCGCCTTCGTCTTTTCCGATGCGGCAGTGTTCGGGGCGGTGCCTGCGCTGGTCGGACCGGGGCGGCTGGCGGCAGCGAACGGGATGCTGTCCTCCCTCGCCTCGACCGCCGACATCGCCGGTCCGGTGCTCGGCGGGGTGTTGGTGGCGACGATCGGGGCGACGAACGCAGTGTGGATCGACTCCGCCAGCTTCTTCGTCGCCGCCGCGGTCCAAGCGCGGATCCCGTCGAACTTCCGCGACCCGGCCTCCGCGCCGGGCGAGGCACGGCTGCAGATCCGCAGCCAGGTCGGCCGCGCCCTGCGGTTCATCCGCGGCCACCGGGTGTTGTCGACGCTGATCCTGGTCGGGTTCGGCAACTCCTTCGCCTTCGGGGCGGTGCTCGGACTGATCGTGCCGTACGCCGTCGAACGGCTCGGGCTCGCCTCCGACGCCGGACGGATCGGCGTGCTCTACGGCGCGATCGGCGTCGGCGGCCTGATCGCCGGTCTGGCATTTTCGCGGGTGTTCCGCACCGAGCGGGTGGCGCGCCTCGTCCCGTCGACGATCACCGCCGCTGCGCTGTTCGCCGCCCTGCTGGCGGCGAACAGCTCCTGGCTCCTCGCCTGTGGCTTGCTCGGCGCGTTCTCGTTGTCGATCACGACGACGATCTCGACCGGGATCACCTACCGCCAGCTCACCGCACCCGACGACCTGCGTTCGAGCGTCAACGTGATCGGCCGGATGATCTCGTGGGGCGGCCAGCCGTTCGGCGCTGCGACCGGCGGGTTGATCGCCGCGGCGACGACGGTCTCGACCGCCTACGCCGTGGCTGCGCTGGTGATGCTCACCGCCGGGGTCGCCGCCGCACTCCTGTTACGACGCGCTGGATAGCGTCTCGACGATGTCGGACTCGACGTTCACCTTCGCCACCGAGGTGTGGATCCACGAGGGCGGCAGCTGGCATTTCCTCAGCGTTCCGGAGGACGTCACCGACGACATCGAGGAGCGTTTCGGGCACCGCGCCGGAGGGTTCGGATCGGTCCGGGTCGAGGCGACGATCGGCGGGAGCACGTGGCAGACCTCGTTGTTCCCCGACAGCAAGCGCGGGACCTACGTGTTGCCGGTGAAGAAGCCGGTCCGGGCGGCCGAGGGTCTCGGCGAGGGCTCGACCACCGAGGTGACCCTGGTCGTGCTGGTCCGCTGAGCCCCCGCTCCGACGTACCAGGACGGCGAGCGGTGCAGGGTTTCTGACGATCCGTCAGCTGGGGCTACGGTCCGCGACGCCCCGGCGTCGCCCTGGGCACGAGGAGGGGACACCCGGGTGAAGGACTATCCGATCAAGCTCGGAACGATGCTGTTCACGATGGTCGAGCCTCATCGCGGGCACGAGTTCGAGTACAACCGCTGGTACGAGCACGACCACTTCTACGCCGGGTGCATGATCGGCAGGTACCAGTTCGCCGGTGACCGTTTCGTCGCCACCAAGCGGCTCAAGGACCTCCGCTACCCGGCCGAGACCCCGATGGCGCCGAACCCACAGACCGGTTCCTACCTCGCGCTGTACTGGGTGCTCGCCGGGCACCACGACGACTGGAACGCGTGGGGCGTCGAGCAGGTCACCTGGCTCCACGCCAACGGTCGGATGTTCGCCGAGCGCGATCACATCCACACGGTCCTGTACAACAACGAATGGTCGCATCAGCGCGACGACAACGGAACCACGGCCGAGCTCGCCCTCGATCGCGGCTACCCCGGGTTGGTCGTCAACGTCGGGGAGCTGGCCGACGGCGCGACCCACGCCGACATCGAGCGCTGGACCCGCGAGCAGTGGGCGCCCAACGCCACCTCGCAGTCCTGGGGCCCGGACCTGATCATCGACGCCACGCCGCTGCCGCTGCTCGACACCGCCCCGGCCGACGTCCCCAGGATCGGCAACGCGGAGCGCCGCTTCCTCCAGCTCCACTTCCTCACCGAGGACCCGGAGCAGGGTTGGGCCGACGGTTACGCCAACTTCGGCGCCGATCTGGAGGCGAGCGGCCTCGCCACCCACCTGTGGACCGCGCCGTTCATCCAAACCGTGTTCGGCACCGACACCTACGTCAATGAGTTGTGGTGAGCATCCACCGATCGAGGAGCACGAGATGAGCGACGTCCAGCCGATCAGCAACAAGCGGGTCCTGGTCACCGGCGTCACCGGATGGGTTGCCGGGCCGGTCGCGCGCAGCCTGGCGGCGGCGGGCAACACCGTCTACGGCGGCGCCCGGTTCGCCGATCCCGCACAGCGCGCCCCGCTCGAGGCCGACGGCGTCACCCCGATCTCGATCGATCTCGGCCAGAGCCGGTTCGAGGAGGTGCCGGCGGTCGATCTGGTGCTCCACTTCGCCGTCTCCAAGTCGGGCCAGTTCGACGAGGCCTTCGCCGCCAATGCTGACGGATCTGCCGACCTGCTCGCCGCCGCCCACGCCGCCAACCCCGCCCTCGAGGCGTTCTTCCACTGCTCCTCGACCGGGGTGTACCAGGGCGGGGGTCACGACCCGTTGCCGGAGCAGGCACCACTCGGCGACAGCCACCGGGCGATGGGGATGACGACGTACTCGATCTCGAAGATCGCCGGTGAAGTGCTCGTCGCCCACACCGCCAAGCGACTCGGGGTGCCGACGGTGATCGCCCGGCTGAACGTGCCGTACGGCGACACCTACGGGTGGATGCTGTTCCACCTGATGATGATGGAGCGGAACATCCCGATCCCGGTCCATCCCGACGCGCCGAGCCAGTTCACCCCGATCCACGCCGAGGACATCGCCGCCAGCCTGCCGTACCTGCTGTCGCTGGCGAGCACGCCGGCGACGACGGTGAACTGGGGGGCGAAGAAGTCGTCTCGATCGAGGACTGGTGCGCCGAGCTCGGCGCACTGACCGGGCTCGAGGCCGGCTTCGTCAGCTCCGAAGCGACGATCCCGACGATCATTCCCGACCTGAGCGTGCAGCGCTCGACCGGCTTCGCCCCGACCGTCGGCTGGCGTGACGGGATCCGCCGCCTCGTCGCCACCTCGCGCCCGGACCTGCTCCGGTCGTGAAGATCGGTCTCGCCGCCTTCCTCACCGACCGCGGCCTCGACCCGGTGAGGCTCGCTCGCGAGGTCGAAGCCCGTGGCTTCTCCTCGCTGTGGTACTCGGAACACACCCACCTCCCGGTCGACGACGCGACGCCACCCGGAGCGGGCAGCGGCGTGCCCCACGAGGACTACCGGCGGACGCTCGACCCGTTCATCGCTGCTGCGATGGGGATGGCGGTGACTTCGACGCTGCGTTTCGGCACCGGCGTCGCGCTCGTCGCCCAGCACGATCCGATCGTCCTCGCGAAGAAGGTCGCCACCCTCGATCACGGCTCCACCGGCCGGTTCGAGCTCGGCGTCGGCTTCGGCTGGAACCGGACGGAGATGGCCGATCACGGCGTCGACTACGACTCACGTCGTGAGCGGGTCGCCGACCACATCGGTGCGATCCGGGCGCTGTGGGCGGAGGAACCGACCGGGTACGAGGGACGGTGGGCGAAGGTGACCCCCTCCTATGCGTGGCCGAAGCCGGCCGGAGGAGGCGTGCCGATCGTGGTCGGCGGCTCCGCAGGGCCGAAGATGTTCCACCACATCGCAGCCTGGGCCGACGGCTGGCTGCCGATCGGCGGCAGCGGGATCCGTGCGGCGCTCCCCCAGCTGCACGAGGCGTGGGCGGCAGCAGGGCGGGAGGGCGCTCCGACCGTGGTCCCGTTCGGCGTGATCGCGGAGCGCTCGAAGCTCGACTACTTCGCCGGGCTGGGGATCACCGAGGTCACCGTGCGGATGCCGGGCTCCGGCGCCGACGAGATGCTCCGGACGCTCGACGAGCTCGCTGCCTTCGTCGACTGAACGGTCCCCGGAGCCGCCGCCCCGACCCCGACCCCCGACCCCCGACCCCAAGTGTGCTCTTGGCACCAACGACGACACCTTTGTCGCTTTTCGTGCCAAGAGCACCTGGCCGCCCAGGCCCGGCGGGCGGGGTGGGGGCGAGCGCAGCCCAGGGTTGCTCACGACGAGACCCAGACGCGCTCTTGGCACCAACGACGACAGCTCCTGTCGCTTTCCGTGCCAAGAGCACCGGGTGGTCCGGGCCCGGCGGGCGGATCGGGCTCGGCGGGCGGGGTGGGGCCGGCGGGCGGGGTGGGGCCGGCGGGCGGGGTGGGGCGAGCGGGGGTGGTTGGACGGGTGGGGTGGGGTGGGGGTCAGGTGCGGACGTAGGCCATGTCTTCGTGGCGGTGCTGGATCCGCCAGCCCGCCGGGGTGCGCACGAGCGTGTCGTGGTACTGACCCTGCGCCTCCATGTAGGTCGGGGCTCCGCCCTCCTCGGCGGCCGGGATCCGCATCACGTTGCGGTACATCGAGCGGCTCGTCGCCGAGTCCTCGCCGGTGAAGGTGACCAGCGCGTTGGTCGCCTGGCTGAGGTTGATGTCGAACATCGTGAACATCCCCCCGAACTGCTCGGCGGCCTCTGCCGGGGTCGTCGCCGCCACCCCGGCGGTCGAGTAGTCGACGGTCGCGTCCTCGGTGAACACACCCCGCCACGTCTCCCAGTCGCGATCGATCAGCGCCCAGGCATAGCGGGCGAAGAGGTCGAGGATCTCGATGCGGTCGGCGGTGCGATCGCCTGCGGTGGACGTCATGCGGCCCATCATCGCGGGTGATGGCCGAATCACGCCGGACCGAGCGACGCTCAGCGCCGTACCGTAGGGGCATGGCACATCGAACCGTGCTCGGCACCTGCCACCACGACTGCCCGGACTCCTGCGGGTGGGTGGTGACCGTCGACGACGACGGCAGGGCGACCAAGCTGCGCGGCAACCCGGCGCACCCCTACTCGCGCGGTGAGCTGTGCCCGAAGGTCAACCGCTTCCTCGACCGGGTGTACAGCCCGCAACGGTTACTGCACCCGATGATCCGCACCGGCGCCAAGGGATCGGGCGAGTTCCGCCAGGCGACGTGGGACGAGGCGTTGTCGATCACCGCCGAACGGCTGCAGTCGGTGATCGAGACGTACGGCGGCGAAGCGATCCTCCCCTGGGGGTCGGCCGGCACCCAGGGCCTGATCCAGATGTCCTCGCTCGATCGCCGGCTGTTCGCCAGGATGGGGGCGAGCCGCACCAGTGGCGCGCTGTGCGGCGCCGTCGCCGGCGCCGGGACCGCCTCGACCCTCGGCAACGGCCGCGCCTCGGATCCGCTGGAACTGGTCGACTCCGAGCTGATCCTGCTGTGGGCGACGAACACGCGGTTGACCAACCGCCACCTCTGGCCGTTCGTCGAGCAGGCGCGGGCGAACGGGGCGACGGTGGTGGTGATCGACCCGGTGCGGACGATCACCGCCGAGTCGGCCGACTGGTTCGTTCAACCCCGCCCGGGAACCGACGCTGCGCTGGCGCTGGCGATGATCCACGTGCTGATCCGCGACGACCTGCTCGACCACGACTACATCGTGGAGCACACCTCCGGCTTCGACGAGCTGGCAGCTCACGCCAAGTCGTGGGATCCGGAACGGGCGGCAGAGGTGACCGGGGTCCCGGCGGTCGAGATCGAGGCCCTGGCGAACCGCTACGGGAGCACCGGGGCATCGTTCATCCGCACCCTGATCGGCGCCGAACACCGCGAGCACGGGGCGATGCTGTTCCGCACCCTCGCCTGCCTGCCGTCGTTGACCGGCGCCTGGCGTCACCGCGGCGGTGGCTTCGCCCGCTCGGTCGGCACCTGGTTCTCCGAGCAGGTCCACGACGAGGTGTTCGAGCGCGCCGTGGTCGACCGCGCGCTGCCCTTTGCCCAGCTCGGTGAGGTGCTCGTCGACGAGACACTCTCGCCGGCGGTGCACGCGCTGGTCGTCTGGAACGGCAATCCGGTGGTCTCCGTCCCGAACTCCGAGGCCGTCCGCCGCGGCTTGCTGCGCGACGACCTGTTCACCGTCGTCAGCGAGCAGTTCCTGACCGACACCGCCCGCTACGCGGATGTGATCTTCCCGGCGACGACCCAGATCGAGCAGCTCGACGTCGTCGCCTCCTGGGGGCACCTCTGGCTCGGCTGGAACGAACCGGCGATCGAGCCGCTCGGCGAATCGGTCTCGAACACCGAGCTGTGGCGCCGGCTGGCAGCGGCGATGGGGTACACCGACGATCCGGCGCTGTTCACCGACGACGAGTCGCTGATCCTCGCCGCGCTCGACGGCTTCGACATCGACGTGCTGCGCGGCGACGGCTTCCAACGTCTCGACCTCGCCGAGCAACTCCGCCCGTACGCCGAAGGATCGTTCCCGACCCCCGACGGGCGAGCGATGCTCTGGTCCGACCGGCTCGACGCCGACGGTCACGGAGGGCTGCCCGACTACCGCGCCCCGGTCGAGGGCCCCTCCGGCCCGGGTGCGGCGTCGCTACCCACTGGTGCTGCTCACCCCCAAGGTCCACGCCCGGTTCCTCAACTCTTCGTACTCCCACCTGCCCAAGCACGGCCCGGCCGAGGGAGCTCCGTACGTCGAGCTCGACGCCGTCGACGCCGCCGCGCGCGGGTCTGGCCGACGGCGACCTGGCGCGAGTGTTCAACGATCGCGCCTCGCTCGAGCTCCCGGTGCGGCTCGGTACCCGGCTGCAGCCGGGCGTCGTCTCCGTCCCCTGGGGATGGTGGTCGGACCAGCACAACGACGGCCGCTCGGCCAACGCGCTGACCAACGGCGCGCCGACCGATTGGGGCGGCGGGGTCGCCTACCACGACACCCTGGTCGAGGTCGCCCGCGCCTGACCCGGCGCGGTCCGCGTTCAGCCGGGCTCGGTGCCGACGATCGAGATGAAGCTGACCATCTCGCCCGGATAGCCGCCGAGATTGTGGGTCAGGGCGAGCTGCTTGCCGCGGCCGAGGGCAGCGACGGTGCGGTCCTCCGGGGCCTCGCCGCGCAACTGCAGCCAGGCCTCGAACATCATCCGCAGACCACTCGCCCCGACCGGATGCCCGAACGCCTTCAGCCCGCCGTCGGGATTGACCGCCAGGTCGCCGTCGAGATCGAAGTTGCCGTCGAGGATCTCCTTCCAGGCAGTGCCGCGCTCGGCGAACCCGAGATCCTCCATCAGCACCATCTCGGTCGGGGTGAAGCAGTCGTGGACCTCGGCCATCGCGATCTCGGCGCGCGGATCGGTGACCCCCGCCTGGGCGTAGGCATCCTTGGCGCAGGCGGCGATCTCCGGGAACCAGGTGTAGTCGTAGGACGGATCGGTGAGACCCGAGCCATTGCCGGCGATGAACGACAGGGCCTTCACGTACAACGGCTTGTCGGTGTAGCGATGGGCATCCTCGGCGCGCACGACGATCGCCGCCGCTGCGCCGTCGGCGACGCCGGCACAGTCGAACAGCCCGAGATCGCCGGCCATCTTCGGCGAGTTGGTGATCGTCTCCATCGACACTTCCTTGCGGAACTGGGCGCGTGTGTTGCGCGCCCCGTTGCGATGGTTCTTCCACGCGATCCGCGACAGCGTCTCGCGCATCTTCTCCGGCTCGACGCCGTACTTCGCCGCGTAGGCCGGTGCGACCATCGAGAACATCGCCGCCGCGGTCAACGTCCGCCCGGTCCCGTCGTTCGGCGGGGGCGTGGCGTTGAGGCCCTGGTAGCCGGAGTCCTTGACCTTCTCGACGCCGATCGCCATCGCCATGTCGTAGGCACCGGAGGCAACCGCGTAGCAGGCCTGGCGGAGCGCCTCCGACCCGGTCGCGCAGTAGTTCTCGACCCGGGTCACCGGCTTGTCGTGGAGCTGCAGCGGACGTGCCGCGGTGATCCCGCTCATCGGCCCGTTGGCGGTGCCGAGCCAGTAGGCGTCGACGTCGTCCTTGGCCACCCCGGCGGACGCATAGGTGGCGTTGGCGGCCTCGATCAGCAGGTCGTCGAATCCTCGGTTCCAGTGCTCGGTGAAGTTCGTGCACCCCATCCCGATGATCGCGACGCGGTCCTTGATGCCGTGGCTGGCCATCGCTCAGTCTCCTCTCGTCACGGACGCTCGAGTCCGGAACCTCGATCGGCTGGTCACCCGCGGACGAGCCGCGCCTTCCAGAAGTAGTTCGGTAGCCCGTCGGTGCTGCCCAATCGACGGAACGTCATCTCGACCCACGCGCCGACCGCGACCTCTTCCGGACGCAGATCGCAGAGCTCGACCGGGAACCGGCCACCACCGTCGAAGTCGACGATCGCGAACACGATCGGCGGGCTCGGCGAGTAGGCCAACCGGTCGACGGTGAAGGTGACGATCGTGCCCTCCACGTCGGCCATCGCCACCGGCTCCATCGCATCGGTCGTCGACCCGTCGGACGAGACCCGTTGGGGCGGCAGGTGGACCGCGCCGCCGTCGGCCTCGCGAGTGCCGACGAAACCGAACTTCCAATCGGTCGAGCGCGCCGATGCGCTGGCCGAGACCCGCGGCGGCTCGGGCCGACGGGGTGGCTCGACCTCGAGCATCTGTCGCCAGGAGAGGAACTTGCCGTAGGCGACCGGGCTGCCACCGGCGAGTTGTTCGGCGATCGTCCGCCGCCTCCCCCCGGAGAACGTCGGACCGGTGCGGAACACGAGCGCATCGGCACCGTCGGCGAGCGAGACGAGGACGATCACCTGATTCGGCTCGGCCTGTTCGAGCAGGGCGACGAGCTGCAGCGCGGGCTGGGCGGCGCCCGCCGTGCCGATGCTCGCCGAGAGCCCGTCGACGACCTTCACCCCACCGAGCCTGCCACCGAGCGCACTGGCCAGCCGGGGCGTCGGGGCGGCGATGGCGACGAGGCCGACCTCGGCTGCGGTGACGCCTGCGTCGTCGAGCGCCGCGTCCCATGCAGCCGTGCCCAGCGGGAGAGAGGTGACTTCGGCGAACTTGTCGTCCCAGACACGGGTGCGGACGTCGCCCGGCACCCGCCAGCGTTCGACGAACTCCTCCGTGGTGCTGCCGGTCCCGAGCAGTTCGGCGACGACCTCCTCGCCGTCGCCGACGAGGACCGCCGCGCCGGCGTCGCCGCCGGCCGCCTCTTCGATGCTCCCCGGCAGGCCGGTGCGGATGTCGGCGGCGGCGACGAGGCTGGTGCCCGTGCTGCGCAGGGCGAGCAGCAGCCCGCCCATCGCCGAGCAGCGGCGAGAGCCCGAGGTCGAACGCGGCCGTGCGCCGGTCGAGCCGCAACGCGGCATGGACAACCGTCGCGTTGGTCTTGTCGGCATACGCCGGATTGGTCGTGGCGAACAGCAGTTGGTCGATCGCCGGTCGGGGCCGGCCGGCCGGCATCGCGCAGCGGGCCGCCTCGACCGCCATCGTCGACGGATCTTCGTCGAAGCTGGCGACGGTGCGCGTGCCCTTCCCCCCGCCCTGGCCGATCACCGGGGCGATCTGTGTCCGGTCGAGCCGCCAATGCGGCAGATAGGCACCCCACGAAACGATCCCACGCATCGCCGGCAGCGTATCTGACACCTCGTCAGCCCCCCGTGGTCGAGCCGGTCACGGACGTTCGGGCAAGGTGGCGTGGAAGCCGCGGGTGAGGCCGTGGTACTCGATCAGGCGTTGACGCAACTCCGCGTAGCGAGCGACACGGGCAGGATCCGGCTCGTGACTGCTGGCGATCCGCAACAGCTCGGGGACCTCGCCCCACCCGAGCCGGCCCAGTTGGACCAGGGCGAGCAGCGCCGCACCGCGGGCGTTCGTCGTCGCCGGATCGGCGAGCCGATCGACGGTGACGCCGAGCGCGTCGGCGAGCACCTGCGACCACAACGTCGATCGCGCCGCCCCGCCGCCGAAGCGGATCGCGTGGTGTTCGTGTCCGGTGAACGCGCAGACCGGCCCGAACAACCAGGCGGCGTTGAGCGCGACCCCCTCGTAGACGGCGCGGACGAGGTCCGCCCGGCGGGTCGACACGCCGACGTTGGCGAACCCGGCGCGGATCCGGTCGTCGGGCGCGGGCGACATCGATCCGACCAGCCACGGGAAGTAGAGCACGCCGCCGCTGCCCGGCGGGGAGAGCCGGGCGGCGGCCTCCGCCCGGGCGAAGGCGTCGTCGGGGATCCCGCCGAGCGAGAGCGGGTCGTCGGCGTAGATCACGTCGCGCAGGAGGTGGTCGAGCGCCTTGCCACCGACGCCGTTCTCCGCCATCACGAAGTACTGCCCCCCGACGGGGCTCGGCACCGAGGTGATCGAGTTGTCGAGGTCGGCCTGCATCGCCGGCACGTGGCTGACGAGCACCGACGTCGTCCCGATCACGAGCGAGACGTGCTGAGGGCCGATCGCACCCGAGCCGACAGCGGAGGTGATCGAGTCGATCGTCCCGGGGAGCACGGTCAACCCGGGCTCGACCCCGAGGTGGCCCGCTGCGTCGGCGGTCAACTCGCCGACCGGCGCGTCCATCGGCACCAGCTCGGGCAACCAGGCCGGATCGATCCCGGCGGTGGCGAGCAGTTCGTCGTCGTAGCTCAGCTGACCGTGGGTCCGGTTGTCGATCGCCATCAACCCGAACGCGCTGTTCTGCGTCGCCGTCACCCGGCCGGTGAGGCGGGCGACGATCGCATCGACCGGCTCCACGAACCACGCTCCCCGCTCGACCAGCGTCGGGTCGTTGCGCCGGAGCCAGGCGATGTGGGCGAGCCCGTCGTTGGACAGCGGCGGCAGGCCGTGACGCTCGAGCCAGGTGAAGACGGCGACGTCGTCGCCCTTGAGCGGATGGTCAGGACCGCCGCGGTGATCCATCCAGGTGATCACCGGCGACAGCGGTCGTCCGTGCCGGTCGACGGCGACGGTCGACAGGTACTGGGCGGTGACCGCGATCCCGCCGATCCGGTCACCGGTGCCGGCGGCGGCGAGCGCGGCACGGGTCGCCCGCCCGAGCGCAGCCCACCATTCCTCGGCATCCTGCACCGCCCCGCCGTCGGCGGTGTGCACGGTCTCCAGCCGCTCGCTGGCCGACCCGAGGGTCGGCCCCGTCTCCCCGATCACCGCGACCTTGACCCCGCTCGTTCCCAGGTCGATCGCCAGGATTCGCACGACGGCGAGTCTCGCGCGCTCCGGTCGAACGACTGTCCGAGACGGCGCGTAGCCTTCGCCCCGATGACCACGCAGATCACCGCCGAGCAGGTCCGTGCCGAGGTCGAAGCCTGGATCGCCGACCACTGGGACCCGGAGTTGACCGTCGGGGAATGGTGGAAGCACCTCGCCGCCGCCGGCTACTGCCGCGCCGATGCTGCCCGAGTCCGCCGGCGGCAAGGGATATCCGCGCGACCTGGCGATCGTCGTCAGCCAGGCGTTGAACGCAGCCGGGGTGCTCGGTCCTCCCGGGGGGATCGGGCTGATGCTCGCCGGCCCGACGATCGCCGCCCACGGCACCCCCGAGCAGCAGGCCGAGTTCATCCCCCGGATCCTCGACGGGACCGACGCCTGGTGCCAGCTGTTCAGCGAGCCGGGTGCCGGCTCCGACCTCGCCGGGCTGGCGACCAAGGCCGAGCTCGACGGCGACGAGTACGTCGTCACCGGCCAGAAGGTGTGGACCTCCGGCGGGCAGGTCGCCGATCGCGGGATGCTGATCGCCCGGACGAACTGGGAGGTGCCCAAGCACCAGGGAATCACCTGGTTCGCGTTCGACATGCACCAGCCCGGCGTCACCGTCCGCCCGTTGCGCGAGATGACCGGCCGGGCGATGTTCAACGAGGTCTTCCTCGACGAGGCACGGGTCCCGGCGGCGAACATCATCGGCGGGCTGAACAACGGCTGGGCGGTGGCGAACACGACCCTGATGGTCGAACACGCCAGTCTCGGCTCGGGTTCGGCTGCGGCCGGCGGCACGGCGACCCCCGGCTCGGTCGCCGATCAGCTCGGCGATCGAGCGGGGGATCATCTCGCCGCCTCCACCGCAGGAGCGGGCTCGGCCTCCTTCGGCGGCGGGACCGTCGCCCAGTTCGCCGAGCTCGCCCGAACGCTCGGCAAGATCGACGATCCGCTGCTCCGCCAAGAACTGGCCGAGTTGCACACGCTGGCGAAGGTCGGGCTGTGGAACGTCGCCCGGGCACGCAGCGGGCAGGGCCGCACCGGGGTCGAGGGCAACCTCGCCAAGCTCGCCCAGACCCATGCGATCAAGCGGGCCCGCGACATCGGCACCCGCCTGATCGGCGCCGAGGCGACGCTGTGGGGCCGTCGCGCCCTGACCGGCGGAGCGATCCAGGAGATGACCGTGTTCTCCCCCGCTCCCGGGATCTACGGCGGCACCGATCAGGTCCAGCGCAACATCATCGGCGAGCGTGGACTGGGCCTGCCGAAGGAGCCGGGCGACACCCGCCACACGCCGTTCAAGGACTTGCCGCGCAACGGCTGAGCGTCCGGCGCCGCCGGTAGCGTCCGGCCGATGGGTGTGTGGACGGAAACCGACATCGGTGACCTGCGCGGACGCTGCGCGCTGATCACCGGGGCGAACTCCGGGATCGGGTTCGAGGCGGCGAAGATGTTCGCCGCCCACGGTGCCGCGGGTCCTGCTCGGGTGCCGGGACGAGCGAGCGCGGTGACGAGGCGGCACGTTCGATCCGCGACGCCGAACCGGATGCCGACGTCGAGCCGATCCGGCTCGACCTCGCCAGCCTCTCCTCGGTGCGGATCGCCGCTGCCGTCGTCGGCGTCAGCGAACCCCGGCTCGACTGGCTGGTCAACAACGCCGGCGTGATGGCGATCGCCCGCCAGGAGACCGACGACGGGTTCGAGGCCCAGTTCGGGATCAATCACCTCGGTCACTTCGCCCTCACCGGGCTGCTGCTGCCGTTGCTGATCGACACTCCGGCGTCGCGGGTGGTCACCGTGTCGAGCTCGTTGCACATCGCCGGCCGGCTCGACCCGGACAACCTGATGGGCGAACGGACCTACGGTCGGTGGCGGCAGTACGGGTTGAGCAAGGTCGCCAACCTGCTGTTCACCTACGAGCTGCAGCACCGGTTGTCGAAGGCGTTGACCGGAACGATCGCCGTCGCCTGCCATCCGGGGTACGCGGCGACCGGCCACGACCGCGACAGCGGCTGGTTCGCCCGCTTCGGCGCACCGCTCGCCCGCCGAGTCGCCCAGCCGGTGCGGGCCGGCGCCTGGCCGACGATCCGCGCCGCGACCGACCCGATGGCGATGGGCGGCGAGTACTACGGCCCGGCCGGCCGCTTCGGGTTCAGCGGTCCGCCGGTGCTCGCCCGCAGCAACGACTACAGCCACGACGAGGAGGTCGCCCGCCGGCTGTGGGACCTGTCGGTCGAGTTGACCGGGGTCGACTTCGCCGAACTCGCCAGCCGCTAGCTGTCGCCGGTCGCTTCGACCAGGCGCTGGAGCAGTCGGGACACCTCGCTGCGCAGCTCGGCCGGCGAGCGGTCGCCGGTGCCCGAGAGCTGACCGATGTCAGGGCGCGTAGAGGTCCCAGATCATGATGTTGAGCATCACCAGACCGGCGACGACGCGGGCGTCGAACGGCCCTGATCGCTCGCCCCAGGCACGTTCGATCAGTGCGGTGAAGGCCTCGTGGGCAGAGGTGTCGCCGAACAGCGTCGCCGGGTCGACGCCGGACACGACCATCGAGGTGAACAGCTGGGCGAAACCGCCGGCGCTGGCGCGGAACAGGTGATCGACCGCGTCGGACGCATCGCTGCTGCGTTCGAGGTGGCGCGAGCCGAACATCGTCAGTCGGCGGAACAGGGCGGTGAGTAGTGCCTCCTTGGTCCGGAAGTGCCGGTGGACCAAGCCGTAGTTGACGCCGGCGTGGTCGGCGACCTCGCGCAAGGTCACCTCCGCCGGATCGCGGCTGGTGAACAGCTCGGCTGCGGCGCGGAGGATCGCATCGGCGGCGGGGCGGGCTCCGTCGGCGTCTGTCGGCATCGCTGGCAGTCTTCCCGAACGGTGTGTACTGTAGCCAGTGGCTACATTTCGTCGTCTGGACAGCTGGGGGCCGTGAGCGCATGGAGCTGCTGATCGGAGAGGTGTTCCGCGCCGCAGCGGCCGCGGTGCCAACACGGGTCGCCGTCGCCCTCGGCCCGCGTCGCTACACCTACGGCGAGCTCGACCGCCTCGGCAACGCGCACGCCCATGCGCTCGCCGCTCGAGGGGTCGCCGCCGGCGAGCGGGTGGCGACCTGGTGCGGGACCGAGATCGACGCCGTCCCCCTGTTCGTCGGGCTGGCCAAGCTCGGCGCCGTCTTCGCCCCGGCCAACGCCACGCTCGGCGAGCACGAGGCCGAGCAGCTGATCGCCCTCGCCCGGCCGCTGGTGTTGATCGTCGACGCGACACGCGCCGAGCCGGGGGCGCGCATCGCCGGGCGGCTGGGGATCACCCTGCTCCGGCTCGGAGGAATCGTCGACGACGACACACCCGACCACGATCCCGACCCGTCCGGGCTGCGTGAGACCGATTCCCACGTCGTGTTCTTCACCAGCGGGAGCACCGGGAACCCGAAGGGGGTCGTGCTCTCCCATCGGGTCAACTACCTCCGTACCCATCCCGGATCGCAGCTCGAGCGGCGCGGCGCCACCGTCTGCGTCTACCCCCTGTTCCACATGGGTGCCTGGACGATCGCGCTGCAGGCCTTCCAGACCCAGTCGACGCTCGTGCTCGTTCCCCAGGCGGAGCCGGGTGCGATCTGCGAGGCGATCGAACGCTGGCAGGCGACCCACCTCAATGCGATCCCGGCGGTGTGGCGCCGGATCCTCGACCATCGCGCCGAGCGTGACCCCGGCGGGTCGCGGCCCGACCTCTCGTCGCTCCGCCTGGTCGACTCCGGCACCTCGTCGACCCCGCTCGATCTGCTCGACGCGATCGCGACGGCGGTCCCCCACGCCGAACGGCGGGTGTTCTACGGCTCGACCGAGGCGGGCGCGGTGACCCTGCTGCGCGACGAGGAGATGGCGCGCAAGCCGGGCTCGTGCGGCACCGTCCAGCACAGCACTCGGCTACGCCTCGACCCGTCGACCGGCGAGCTGCAGATCTCCGGGCCGCTGGTCTTCGGCGGCTACTTCGCCGATCCGCAGGCGACCGCCGAGGCGTTCACTGCCGATGGCTGGTTCCGTACCGGCGATGTCGCCGAGCGCGACGACGAGGGCTACTACTCGATCGTCGGACGGGTGCGCGACGTCATCCGCAGCGGCGGTGAATCGGTCGCGCCGATCGAGGTCGAGCAGGCCATCGCCGATCATCCGGCGGTCGCCGATGTCGCCGTGGTCGGCCTCCCCGACCCTGCGTGGGGCGAGGTCGTCTGTGCTGCGATCGTGATCCGTCCCGGCACGACCGCTCCGACCGTCGACGAGCTGCGAGCGCACACCATCGACCGGTTGGCGCGGTTCAAACAGCCCCGCCGGGTGGAGGTCGTCGAGGTGATCCCGCGCACACCGGCGACGAACCAGATCCAACGACCACGCCTGGTCGCATCGCTCGGGGAGCGCCCGACGACGACCGCGGCACCGAGCTGACAAGGGGACCAGCCATGACCGACCAACGTGCCTTCGGCAACATTGCGACGAAGCTGCTGATCGAGAACGACGCCGTGCGCGTCTGGGAGATGCGCCTCGCTCCCGGCGAACGATCGGACCTCCATCGGCACGAGAACGACTACGTGATGATCCAGGTCTCCGGCGACAAGGTCGCCGCCCACTTCGAACCCGACTCGGCCGGAGAGTGGCCGGGGATCGACTACATCGAGGGCGAGGTCGCGCCGCGGGACTGCGATCTACGCCCGGGCCGGCGGGATCGAACGCGCCCACAACGTCGGCGAGGAAGAGTTCTACGAGATCGTCGTGGAGCTGAAGCGCTGATCGCCCGAGCGCGAGCTGCTGCTCACCGGCATCGGCGGGCCAGGGCGTGCAGCTCGCCGCCCAGGTCGCTGGCCCGCGGCTGCGGTCACCGAAGGCCGCGAGGTGCATGCTGTTCGGCAGCTACGGCGGCATGATGCGCGGCGGCAACACCGACGCGACGCTCGTGATCGCCGACGGCGCCGATCGATGGCTCGCCGCCGACCGTCGCCGACGCGTGGGCGGTCGATCGTGATGCACCACGACTACTGGGGCTTCGTCCGCGACGGCTCCGCCCCGGCAGCGCTGCGTGCTCGTCAACACGCACGGTGTTCGAGGGCGACCCGCTCGCGCGACGAGCTGCACGTCGTCGAGGTCGCCGGCGACCGACATCGCGGTCGACGCTCGGCAACATCATGACCGCCTCGATGGTGATGGTCGGCGCGCTGCGCTGCGCTCACCGGGCTGGTCGTCGCTCGACGCGCTCGACGCGGCGGTCGCCGAGTCGCTGCCGTCGTACCGCCAGCAGCACGTCGAGCTCAACCAGCGCCGCGCTGCGCGCCGGCTTCGGCGGCGGTCGACGTCGGCGCTGCATCCGGCATGGGAGGCCGCAGGAGCCCGGCGATGACCGCCACCGTGCGACCCGCGGCCACGTCGTGATCGACGTCGAGGCGTGCAAGGGCTGCGACCTGTGCATCGACGCCTGCCCGCCGCAGCGTGCTGGTGATGACCGACGCACGAGCGTGAACGCCACGCGGCTACCGCTATCCGCTGCTGCTCGCCGGGCTGCACCGGCTGCAAGGCGTGCTCGCAGATCTGCCCCGACTTCGTGTTCCAGGTCTACAAGCTACGACACGCCCCGATCGAGCTGCCGGTCGACGGGGAGGCGGACCGATGACGCCGCGGCTGATGGAGGGCTCGGAGGCGATCGCCGAGGCGATGATCGCCGCCGGGTGCCGGTTCTTCGCCGGCTACCCGATGACGCCGTTCACCGAGGTGCTCGAGCACATGGCCAAGCGGCTGCCCGACGGTCGGCGGCGTGTGCATGAACGCCGAGAGCGAGCTCGAGGCGGTCGGCATGGCGTGGGGCGCGGCGGCCACCGGCACCCGCGCCGCCACCGGCTCGACCGGCCAGGGCCTGTCGCTGATGCAGGAGTCGCATCGCCGAGGTCGACGCTCGCCCAGCTGCCGCTCGTCGTGCTCAACATGGCCCGGGCGCAGGGCGACTACTACCAGGCGACCCGCGGCGGCGGGCACGGCGACTACCGCACACCTCGTGCTCGCGCCCATGCGACGTCCGCGAGGCGATCGAGCTCGTCGCAGCTGGCGTTCCACCTCGCCGACACGCTGGCGCAACCCGGTGCTCGTCTTCGGCGACTACTACCTCGCCCACACCTACGCAGTCGGTCGACGTCGAGCCGATCGACTTCGGCCCGCTGCCCGCCGAAGGACTGGGCGCTCGACGGCTCGACCGAGCGGCACCGGCGCGGGCCAAGCTCGTCTCGCCGCTCGGCGACACCAAGCAGCGCGACGACGTCGGCTACGACCTGGCCGAGCTACTACGACCGCGTGCGCGGCGCAGACGCCAGGCAGATGATCGACGGGATCGAGCCGCTCGCCGAGATCGGCCGACTGCGACGACGCCGAGGTCGTCGTCGTCGCCTTCGGCACGCCGGCAAGTACGTCCGCTACGCGGTCGACCGAGCTGCGCGCGCGAGGGCCACCGGGTCGGCTGCGTCCGGCCGATCACGCTGTTCCCGTTCCCCGACGACGGCGATCGCGCGGCGCCGCCGGCGCGGCCGCGGCTGGTCGCGGTGTACGAGAACAACGCGGGCCAGATGATCGACGACGTGCGCCTGGCGCGTCGCTCGGCGCGGTGCCGGTGCGAGTTCATCGGCGGCCTGAGCCTCGACGCGTCCGGCTTCGGCATCGCGCCCGACTTCGACGTCGACGTGCTCCGCGGCGCGCATCCTGGCGGTGCTCGAATCGATCGGAGGCGCTCGTGAGCGAGCTACGCGTCGACGGGTCGACGGCCGTCAGGTGCTCGCCACCGACGCGCCGCCGGCCGAGCCGGCCCGCCTGGTCGACGACTTCACGCCCGACGCTGATCGACGTCGGCGCGCACCACCTCTGCCCCGGTTGCGGCGAGCCGATCGCGATGCGCTCGGTGCTCGAGATCGATCGACGAGCTCGGCCTCGTCGCAGCGGACGATCGCCGTGTTCGGCATCGGGTGCTACACCGCGTTCTCCAACAACCTCGACGTCGAGGTGCTGCAGGCGCTGCACGGCCGGGCGCCGTCGCTCGCCACCGGCGTCAAGCGGGCGAAGCCCGACACCGTCGTGTTCACCATCCAGGGCGACGGCGACATGGTGAACGAGGGCCTGCAGGAGGTCATCCACGCCGCCGCCCGCGGCGAGCACATCACCTGCGTCATGCTCAACAACGGCGTGTTCGGCGAGACCGGCGGCCACATGACCGCCACGACCGTGCTCGGCCAGCGCACCAAGAACACGCTCGACGGGCGCGACGCCGACGAGCACGGCTACCCGATCCGGCTGAGCAACCTGCTCGCCGAGCTCGAGGGCGTCGGCCTACGTCGCGCGCGGCGCGGTGAACACCGCCGGCAACGTCGCCCGCACCAAGCGGATGATCGCAGCGGGCGTTCGAGGCGCAGCTCGGCGGCGACGGGTTCTCGTTCGTCGAGATCCTCACGATGTGCCCGACCGGCTGGTTCATCGAGACCCAGGACGCGCCCGACTACCTCGACCGACACCTCGCCGCCACCCACACCATCGGCGTGCTCAAGGACGTCGCCGCCAACTCCGCCGCCACCTCGACCGTCGGCCCGTCCGAACTGAGCGGCTGACGACCCTTCAGCTACCGTGCCGTGCATGCGGCTCGGAGACATCGCCAACCCGGATGCGTCGGTCAACGGCAAGCCCCTCGACGGCGTGCGGATCCTCGCCCTCGAGCAGATGCAGGCGATGCCCTACGCGACCCAGCTGCTCGCCCGGCTCGGCGCCGAGGTGGTCAAGGTCGAGCATCCGAGCGGCGGCGACCTCGGACGTGGCTCGATGCCGGCGATGCTCGACCCGGAGGGCCGCAAGGTCGGGGCGACGTTCCTGCGCAACAACCTCAACAAGCGCTCGATCGCGGTCGACCTCAAGTCGCCAGCGCGGCCGGGAGCTGATCCTCCGGCTCGTTCCCCGCTTCGACGTCCTCGCCGAGAACTTCAAGGGCGGCGCGCTGTCCCGGATGGGCCTCGGCTACGCGGATCTCTCCGCCGTCGCTCCAGAGCTCGTCTACGTCAGCGTGTCCGGTTTCGGCAACGCCGCAACGCCCGGCGAGCCGGCCTCGCCGTACGGCGGCTGGCCGGCCTACGCAGCGATCGCCGAGGCGATGAGCGGGATGTACGAGTGGAAGCGCGAGCCGGGCAAAGCCGCCGGTGGCCTCACCGCTCGGAGCACTCGGCGACATCGGCTCGGGGCTGTTCGCCGTGATCGGCACGCTCGCCGCGCTCCGCCACCGCGACCGCACCGGGCGGGGGCAACACGTCGACGTGGCGATGTTCGACGCGATGGTGGCGATGGCCGACGTGATGACCAACTACTGGTCGATGGGCGAACGGCCGGCGCCGGGAGAAGGCGTGAAGATGATCCTCGACGGGTTCCAGGCGAGCGACGGCTACTTCATCGTCCAGGTCGGACGCGAGCACGAGTTCGCCCGCCTGGCCGAGGTCGTCGGCCAGCCGGGGTGGACGACGGAACCCCGGCTGGCGACCCGGGCGGGATGGCGGGCGGAGATCGAGACCTTGATCCGTCCGGCGATCGACGCCTGGGCGGCCGACAAGTCGAGCGTCGAGGCCTGCCAGATCCTCAGTGCTGCGGGCGTCGCCGCCGGACCGGTGTTCACCGCCGCCCAGGTGATCGACGACCCGCACGTCGCCAACCGCCGGATGCAGGTCGAACTGCCGCGCACCGACGGGGTCGAGGACCCGGTGCTGATCCCCGGCAACCCGGTCAAACTCTCTGCCGCTTCCGAGGGCCCGGAGAGCCGTATCCCCTGGCTCGGTGAGCACACCGACGATGTCCTCGCCGGCGAACTCGGCCTCGGCCCCGACGACCTCGCCGTGCTCCGCGCCGACGGCGTCATCGCCTGACCGGGGTCGGCGGCCCAGCCCTCCCCCGTAGGCTTCGGGGCGGATGAAGCTCGGGTTCACGACGATCACGGTCACCGCCGCTGGGTGGGTGGCGATCCTCGTCGCCGGGTCGGTGCTCGGCTACGGGTTCGCCCAGCTCGCCCGCTGGCCGATCGCCTCGGGGATGGTGATCGGTGTCGTCGCCCTGGTCGTCCTGCTCAAGCTGCTCGACCGCCGGGCATGGCGGCGCTCGTTGGTCGTGGTCAAGCTCGACCGCAGCCGCAACGAGCTCCATCAGCTCGTCGAACAGCTGCGTTCGAAGGGCCTGCAGACGGCGATCTCCGACCATCCGCGAGGAATCGCCTGTCGCGGCCGCAACCATCGCAAGGTCGTCGCCGCGATCACCTCCGAAGTCGGCCGGTAGGGGCCGTCAGCTCAGTTCTGCCCCCGCCGGATCGGTCACCGTCCGGTTGGCGACGACCACCGACAGCTCACCGCTCATCGAGGTGACGTCGAGCGAGACGATCCATCGGCTGGCGACCAGGGAGCAGATCACCAGCCCCATCACGCCGACGTCGACCGCCAGCGCCCAGCGCAGGCTGAGAGCGTCGCCGAGCCAGCCGAGCCCGTAGGTCCCGAGCGGGATCCCGCTGATGATCCCGATCAGGTAGAAGCTCATCACACGGGCGCGCAGCATCTCCGGCACCTGCCCTTGGAGCAGGGTGCTGATCCCGACACTCGTCGTCAGATGGGCAAGCCCACCGACGAAGAAGCCGAGCAACGCCCATTCGAACGTCGGTCCGGCGGCGACGATCGCGGCGGAGATCGTGTAGCCGGTGAGCCCGAGCAGCACCTGGCGCGAGCGGCGGAGCCGCTCGCCGAACACGGTCCAGCAGATGAAGGCGACGATCGCCCCGACACCGAGCGAGGTCAGCAGCCACGAGCTGTCGTCGCTGGTGCGACCGTAGGTCCGCTTCGACAACGCCGGAGCGAGCGACCACAACGACTGCGCCCCCAGCGCGCCGACGAAGGCGACGGTGACGGCGGTGCGGAAGGCGAGGTTGTGCCAGACGAACCGGGCGCCGTCGGCGAGGGCGGCGAGTACCCGGGTGTCGCGCCCGATCGTCTGCGCCTCGCGCGGCCGGACGGCGACGAGGACGACGATCACCAGCAGGAACGTCGTTGCGTTGACGAAGATCGCCACCCCGCTGCCCCAGCGGGCGAGGACGATCCCGGCGACCGCCGGCCCGATCGCGCGGGCGAGGGTGAACTGCACCGAGTTCAACTTGACCGCGTCGAGGACTTCCTCGGGCGGAGCGAGGAGGGGGATGAACGCCTGCCAGGTGGAGTGCTGGAAGCCACCGGCGAGCCCGTTGACGAAGCCGAGCCCGACGATCCACCACGGGGTCAGCCCGTCCCCGACGTACAACCCCCACAAGCTGAAGGTGACCACCATCGAGGCGGTCTGGGTGAACAACAGGATCTTGCGCCGGCTGACACGGTCGGCGAGCACGCCGGACCACGGAAGGATGATCACCTGCGGGACGAGTGTGGCCAGCGAGGCGATCCCCAACCAGGTCGCCTTGCCGGTGAGGTCGAACAGCAACGCCGGCACGGCGATCGTCTGCATCCACACCGCCGCGTTGGAGATCGAGGCGGCGGTGAAGAAGATGGCGAAGTCTCGGTGGCGGAGCACGGGGAGCGAGCCCCGCCGGACGCTCCGCCCGTCGCTCATCGAAACCAGCGCGACAACGAGTCGATCACGCAGGCGGGCGCATCGCTCCCCTCGAGTTCGATCGTGATCCGGATCAGCGTCTGCACCGAGCCCTTGATCTCGCTCGCCTCGACCAGCGTCGCCCGGCCGCGCAGCCGTCCGCCGACCGGCACCGCCGCCGGGAACCGGACGGCGTCGACCCCGGCGTTGACCCCGCTGGCGAACCCGTCGACGCGCACGATCATCGGCAGCAGCAGGTTGGACAGGGCGAGCACGAGGTACGGGGCGACCCCTTCGGCCTCGTCGCCGGTCGATGCCCGGTACTCGGCGACCTGCTCGGCGGTGACCGTGATCCACTCGGTGGTGTCGAGTTCCGAACCGACCGCGGCGTAGATCGCCGCTTCACCGTCCAAGACGGTGGTCATCGACCGGCCCCGAGGCGGTCGAGCGCCCGGTCGGCTTCACCGATGATCCGTTCGATCAGCTCGGCGCACGACGGGCAGCTCGTCGATCACGCCCGACGACCTGCCCGCTCGCCATGATCGCCGGAGTCGACCCGGCCGTCGACGAGCGACGCCTTGAGCAGCATCGGCGTGTTCGCCGCCATCACCATCTGGGTCCACGACAGGCCGAGCGCCTTGCGCATCGCCAGTCCCTCGCGCAGCATCGAGTTCAGCGAGAGCCCGGTCATCCCGCGGAACTGTGCGCGTTCCACAACGCCCGCGGCAGGGCGAGCATCTTGCCCCTGCCCGATCTCGAGTTCCTCGATCAGCGCGGTGTTGAGCACCCGGTGGGGCACGCCGTCGACCTGCTTGGAGACGACGGTGTCGGTCACACCCTTGGCGAGGTAGACGTCCTTCACCGCCTGCGGGCACGGCCGAGTCGGAGGTCAGCAGGAAGCGGGTGCCCATCGCGATGCCCGTCCGCGCCGTAGGCGAGCGCAGCGACGAGACCGCGGCCGTCGAAGAACCCGCCGGCGGCGATCACCGGGATCCGCCCGCCGACGCGTCGACGACCTGCGGGAGCAGCAGGCGTGGTCGGTACCGAACCGGTGTGCCCGCCGCCTTCGCCGCCTTGGACGAGCACCGCGTCGACGCCCCAGTCGAGCACCTTCTCGGCGTGCCGCTTGGCCCCGATCGACGGGATCGACGAGCACCCCGGCGTCCTTCAGCCGGGCGATCAGCGCCTGCTTCGGCGCCTGGGCGAAGCTGGCGACACGCACGCCCTCGTCGATCAGCAGCCCGACGCGGTCGTCGATGTCGGCGGCATCGGCGCGCAGGTTGACGCCGAACGGCTTGGTCGGTGCGCGACTTGACCGCGGCGATCGCGGCGCGCAGCTCGTCGAGGTCCATCGTCGCCGAGGCGAGGATGCCGAGTCCACCGGCGTTCGCCGTCGCCGACGACCAGCCGCGCCCCGGCGACCCAGCCCATCCCGGTCTGGACGATCGGCACGTCGATCCCGACCAGGTCGCACAGCCGTGTCCGCAGCGCCGGGTTCACTGGGACTCCCTCATGCAGCGGGACCTCGCGGTGACGCAGCCCGCGCGGGTCGAGCCGGTCGATCACCGCCAGCTCCTCGTCGGTCGGGTGCGCGCGTCGTCGGGCACGTCGCCGTCGATCACGCAGCTCGAACCCGGTGGCGGCGACGACGTCGTCGACGGAGACGCCGGGGTGGACGCTGACCAGCCGCATCGAGTGCGCCTCGGAGTCTCGAAGTCGAGCACGGCGAGGTTGGTGACCACCCGCCGCAGGTCGTGGTGGGCCTGGACCCACGGCGCTGAGCCCGGCGACGCGGTCGTAGCCGAGACCGCGACACCATGTCGACCTGCTCGGCGACGAACACCCGGCTGGTGTGGTTCGGGATCCAGAAGCTGGTGGCGTGGTTGATCGTGTTGCCCGGTCCACCGCGCACACCGAGCAGCTGCGACTTGGGCTGCGCCCACGGACCGATGTTGGCGATGTTCGAGTTGCCGTAGCGGTCGATCTGGCTGGCGCCCATCATCACGTGACGGCGACCGCCCCAGAGCGTGTCGAACACGCGAGCGGAACGGGATCCAGCCCTCGACGACCTTGTCGGTGCCCCCGATCGGGAGCTCGTTGGCGACGAAGAACGCCTCGCCGTCGGAGACGAGCAGGTCGGGTTCGAACGTCGCGCGGGCGAGCGCGGGCGCCGAGCATCGGGATCGTGCCCATGCCGGAGGCGAAGATCTCACCGTCGCCTCGGAACGCCTCGGCGCAGGCGACGACGACCACGTCGGCGAGGGTGCTCGTCGAAGGTCCGCTGTCGGCCGCGGGCCATTCGCTGCGCTCATCGTGCCGCCTCCTTCTGCTCCTGCTTCCATGCGCCGACCGCCGCCTGGTAGTCCTGCTCCGAGCCGCTGAGGAAGCGATCGACGAACGCCTGCCAGGCCGCCGGATCGGCAGCGGAGGTGGCGTAGTGCTTCTGGAACTTCTCGTCCCGGCCGTAGTCCGGTTCGCAGGTGGTGAAGTGGGCGCCGTTGGGCGCCTCGATCACGCCGTCGACCATCGTCCGGTTGATCCGCAGGGTGTGGAACGTGCCCTCGTCGAGCAGCGACTCGGTCGGCACGACCTTCTCGCACCGAGACGAACCGCCGGCCCGGTTCGCACGCCCCGAGGTAGCAGGTCGTCGAAGTACAGGTCCGGTCCGAGGAACTGGGCGTTGCCGCGCCGCGTCGGCGCGGTTGAGGTGGACGAACGCGGCGTCGAGGCGGATTGCCGGAACGGCGAGCAGCTCCTCGCCGTCGCTGCCGTCCTCGTTCGGGTAGGGCGAGCGGACCGTGCGCAGCGCCGGGTTGACGTCCATCACGCCGGATCCGAGGCCGGCACGGGTCGGGAGGAACGGCAGCCGCAGCGAGCCGGCGTAGAGCGCCCCACTGCAGCATGCCCTTCGTCGTACTCGACCAGCTCGGGGATCGTCGCCTGCTGCCGGGCCGCCCGGAAGTGCGGCTCGAGCGCGATCGAGTCGAGCGAGACGAAGCCGTAGTACAGCTTGCGGATCTTGCCGGCGGCGGCGAGCAGTCCGACGTCGGGCCCGCCGTAGGAGACGACCGTGAGGTCCTTCACCGGGGTGCGCAACAGCGCACGGACGAGCGCCATCGGCTTGCGCCGGCTGGCCCAGCCGCCGATGCCGAGGTCATCCCGTCCTCGATCGTCGAGACGGCCTGCTCGATCGAGATCTGCTTGTCTCTTGGCTCGGTCATTCCGTCTCCTTCGCAGCGGCTTTGTTCGTTCCGGAGAAGTCGTCGCGCAACTCGTCGCTGACGCCGGACAGGTTGAGCTCGAAGGTGAACCCCTGCTCGAAGCGGTAGCGAGCGCTTGACGTCCCACAGGTCGATGCCGTTGAGGCTCTCCTTCGCCGCCCGGATCACGACCGGCGACTTCGATGCGATCTGCTCGGCGACACGCATCGCGGCGGCGCGCAGCTCGGCGCGGGGGACGACCTCGAGCACGCTGCCGAAGGCGTGCAGCTCGGCCGCGCGTGGCGGTCGCCGAGGTGTAGACCATCGCCCGCATCTTGTGCTGGGGGACCATTCGGGACAGGTGGGTGGCGGCGCCGAGCGCGCCCCGGTCGACCTCCGGCAGGCCGAAGAAGGCGTCGTCGGAGGCGATGATCACGTCGGCGTTACCGACCAGCCCGATGCCGCCGCCGACGCAGAACCCGTGGACCGCGACGATCACCGGAACGGGGCAGTCGTACACCGCGGCGAACGCTGCGTAGCAGCCCTTGTTCGCCCCGATCAGCGCGCCGAACCCCTCGGTGTTCTGCATCTCCTTGATGTCGACGCCGGCATTGAACCCGCGGCCCTCCGCGCGCAGGACGACGACGCGTACGTCGCTGCGCCGCCCGAGGGCGGTGACGGTGTCTGCGAGCTCGAACCAGCCGGCGACGGTGAGGGCGTTGACGGGCGGATGATCGACGACGATCTCGGCGATCCCCCGCTCGTCGACGTTCGACGAGATGGACACGCGCCGACACTACCCAGCAGCTGACAATTCGTCAGATTCCAGGGAACTCACAGGTTCTCAGGGAGTTGTACGGGAGTGCACAGGCCCCGACCGTTGCGCGAAGGGCTGTCCCGACCGATGGAGATGGTGACCGGTCGGCGCCGAGCTGTCGCCTGGCGGCACGCTCGCCCGTTGGTCTGCAACGATTGAGCGGTGGAGTTCGCCCGACCCTTCAGCGTGCTCGACGGCGGGCTCTCCAGCGCGCTGGAGCTCGCCGGGCACGACCTCTCGGGCGAGCTGTGGACCGCCCGGCTACTGACCGAAGCCCCCGATGCGATCGTCACCGCCCACCTCGGTTTCCTGCGCGCCGGGGCGGAGGTGCTGATCACGTCGTCGTACCAGGCGAGCATCGCAGGATTCATCGGGGCCGGGATCAGCCGAAGCGACGCTGTGACGCTGATCGGCCTGACCACCGAACTCGCCCGCGAAGCGGTCGTCAGGCATCGCCGGGAGGCGACCCATCCGACCGATCCGCTCGTCGCCGCTTCGGTCGGGCCCTACGGTGCCGTGCTCGCTGATGGCTCCGAGTACACCGGCGTCTACGACCTGTCCGCCGGCGATCTGGCCGAGTTCCACCGGGCCCGGCTGGAGTTCCTGATTGCGTCCGAGCCCGACCTGCTCGCCGCCGAGACGATCCCCAGCCTCGCCGAGGCGCGAGCGGTGATCGATGCCTTCGGCCGCTTGCCGGCGATGCCGAGCTGGATCAGCTTCTCCTGTCGCGACGGCGCGACGACCTGCGCCGGCGATCCGATCGAAGCTGCGATCGCGGTCGCCTGCAGCTCGCCACAGGTCATCGCCGTCGGGGTCAACTGCAGCGCCCCGGGTCACATCGGCGAACTGCTCGAGCGCGCCGCGACCGTCACCTCACTGCCGCTCGTCGCCTACTCCAACAGCGGCCAGCGGTGGGACCCGCGACAGCGCTGCTGGACCGGGGAGCAGGACCCGTTCGACGACGCGCCGATGCTCGACCGGTGGATCGCCGCCGGGGCGCGACTGATCGGCGGCTGCTGCGGCACCGCGTTCGACGAGATCCGGTCGTTGCGCAACCGGCGTGACGCCTTGCTCCCGGACCCGCTCGAACCGGAGGCGGCCTGAGCCGCAGCCGTCGATCGGACGGCAGGCGCAGGCCCTCACTACGCTGCCGGCCGATGGGGCTGACGATCGACTTCGACGGCGCGGTGGTGTTCGTCACCGGGGGGACCAAGGGGGTCGGGCGGGGGATCGCCGCCCGCTTCGCCGAGGCGGGGGCACGGATCGCCGTCTGCGCCCGCAAGCAACCCGACTCGCTCCCCGACGACTGG
This sequence comes from uncultured Actinomycetes bacterium, assembly GCA_963754705.1. Lineage (GTDB taxonomy): Bacteria > Actinomycetota > Acidimicrobiia > Acidimicrobiales > Ilumatobacteraceae > JAWKHV01. The sequence goes on from CAVWGZ010000008.1 coordinate 309,773, forward strand.
GCCTTCTTCGCCGCCGACCTGCGTGACGGCGACGCCGCGTTCGCCGTCGTCGACGCCGTCGCCGAGCGGTTCGGCCGGCTCGACGTGCTGGTCAACAACGCCGGCGGGGCGCCCCCGGCCGACACGGCGACAGCTCCGCCGCGGTTCACCGAGCGGATCGTCGCCCTCAACCTGCTCGCCCCGATCTATTGCTCCCAGCGGGCCAACCACTGGATGCAGCAGCAGGATGGCGGCGGGGCGATCGTCAACATCGGCAGCGTCTGCGGACATCGTCCGTCGCCGACCGCTGCGGCCTACGGGGCGGCGAAGGCGGGGTTGCTCAACTTCACCCGCACCGCGGCGATGGAGTGGGCGCCGAAGGTGCGTGTCAACCATGTCACCGCCGGGATGATCCGCACCGAGCAGGCCCACCTCTACTACGGCGACGAGGAGGGGATCGCCGCGGTCGGGGCGACGGTGCCGATCGGGCGGATCGCCGATCCGGACGAGATCGGCGACGTGTGCTGCTACCTCGCCTCGCCGCTCGCCTCCTACGTCACCGGCGCCGACATCTCCGCCCACGGCGGTGGCGAACGTCCCCCGTTCCTCGGCGCCGCCAACGCCTGACCCGGCCAACGCCTGACCCGGCCGGCCGCCGGGCCTGGCACGCTGGTGAGGTGAGCGACGTCGACCTGACCACCGCCCGGACGACGTCGCTGTGGGCGGATCAGCTGCCGCTCGGGCCGAGTCGTCCGGCGCTCGCTGGCGATGCCGAGCTCGACGTGGTCATCGTCGGCGGTGGCTACACCGGGCTTTGGACCGCGTATTACCTCGCGGGCGCGATCCGTCGTTGCGGATCAGGATCGTCGAGGCCGAGCACGTCGGGTTCGGGGCGAGCGGGCGCAACGGCGGCTGGTGTTCGGCGATCCTGCCGATGAGCCTCGGCGGTCTCGCCGAACGCCATGGGGTCGACGCAGCGCGAGCGATGCAGCAGGCGATGAACGAGACCGTGGTCGAGGTCGGACGGGTCGCCGCCGCCGAGGGGATCGACTGCCGCTTCGCCCACGGCGGCTACCTCCACGTCGCCCGCAACCCGGTCCAGCAGGTCCGGCTCGAGGCCGAGTTGGCAGAGGTCGCCGCGCTCGGCGTCGACACCGGCCAACGCTGGCTCGGGACCGGCGAGCTCGCCGAACGGTTACGGGTCGCCGACGCACTCGGCGCCGTGTTCACCCCCCACTGCGCCGCGCTCCATCCCGCCGCGCTCGCCGCCGGCCTGGCCGACGCGGTCGAGCGGCGTGGTGTGCGGATCTTCGAACGGAGCCGGGTGTCGGGCTTCGAGCTCGGTGGCCTGCGCGTCGGTGACCACCGTGTGCGCGCCCCGGTGGTCGTGCGGGCGACCGAGGCGTACACCGCGAGGCTGCCGGGGCTGCGCCGCCGGCTGGTCCCGATCTACTCGTTGATGATCGCCACCGAGCCGCTCTCCGAGGCGGTGTGGGACGAGATCGGCTGGGCCGGGAGGGAGACGTTCAACGACGCCCGCCGGTTGATCATCTACGCCCAGCGCACCGCCGACGGACGGATCGCGTTCGGTGGCCGCGGCGCCCCGTACCACTGGGGGTCGCGCCTGGACCCCGCCTACGACTCCCACGACGAGGTCCATCGAGCGCTCGCCCGCACGCTCGGCGAGCTGTTCCCGGCTGCCGCCGCGGCGACGGTCACCCACCGTTGGGGCGGACCGTTGGGGATCCCGCGCGACTGGCACGCCTCGGTCGGTTACGACCGCGCCGCCGGGCTCGCCTGGGCCGGGGGCTACGTCGGCGACGGAGTCTCGACGACCAACCTCGCCGGGCGGACGCTCGCCGCGGCGATCGCCGGACCGTCCGACGACCCGCTGCTCGCACTTCCCTGGTTCGGCCACCGCAGCCCCACGTGGGAACCGGAACCGGCCCGCTGGCCGGCGATCCGTGCGGTCGGACGAATGGCCCGCTCGATCGACGCCCACGAGCAGCGCACCGCCCGGCCGGCCCGGTGGCGCAGCGCGTTCCTCGGTCGCCTGACCGGCGGCTGATCGGCGGCCGGAACCCGGCGACAGCGGCCGACCAGCGGGCCAGCGGAGATCTGAAACAAGTCCTTGACATCTCGGCCGTACCCGCCCAACATGTGAAGGGTTCCCTTCACAGTTCGGATCGACGCGATGCCCCGTCCGGAGAACCGCACCACGATCACCGACCTCAAGGTGCTCGCCGCGCTCGCCCATCCCGCCCGCTACCGCCTGCTCGACCTGCTGCTCACCGGCGGGGAGCGGACCGCGACCCAGTGCGCCGCGGTGATGGAGATCAGCCCCTCGGCATGCAGCTACCACCTCCGTCATCTCGCCCGGTACGGATTGATCGAGCGGGTCGACAGCGACGATCCGCAGGTCGACGGGCGCGAGCGCCGCTGGCGCGCCGCGAACACCGGTTTCTCGTTCGGCGGCCCGCCGAGCAGCGATCAGCCGGCGACCCGCTCGGCCCGCGTCTGCCGTCGCCGCGATCGACATCGCCGAGGGGGCGCGGTTGGTCGGCGAGTACATCGACCACTTCGACGAGCTGCCCCCGGCCTGGCAGGACGCCGGGATCCTCTCCAACTACGCCCTGCTCGTCAGCCCGGACGAGCTCACCCGGATCGAGGAGCAGCTCGACGCGGTGCTGCGCCCGTATCTGCGGGTCACTCGCGAGGACGCGCCGGAGGATGCGGCGACCGTTCGGGTCACGCTCCACGCCTTCCGGCGGAGCGACACGTGAGCGCAGCGACCGCCACCGACGCCTCGGTCTCCCCGTGGCGGAACCGAAACTTCCAGATCGTCTGGACCGGCGGGCTGCTCAACGACGTCGGCGACTGGCTGCTGCTCGTCGCCCTCCCGGTCTACGTGTTCTCCGAGACCGGCTCGGGCGGATCGACCGCGCTGCTGTTCCTCGTCCAGTACGGGGTGGCGATCGTCTTCGGCCCGTACGCCGGAACCCTCGTCGACCGGTTCGACCTCCGCCGGACGCTGATCATGACCAACGTCGCCCAGGCCGTCGCCCTGCTCCCGCTGCTCGCCGTCACGCCCGATCGGATCTGGCCGGCGCTGGTCGTCGCCGCGCTGCAGTCGGTGCTCACCCGACTCAACAATCCGGCCAAGGTCGCACTGCTGCCGCGGCTGGTCGCCGCCGACCAGATCGTCGCCGCCAACGCGGCGAACTCGACCGGTTCGAGCATGGCCCGGCTGATCGGTTCACCGCTCGGTGGGATCGTCGTCGAGTTCGGTGGGCTCGGCGCGGTCGTCGTCGCCGACGGGATCAGCTTCCTCGCCGTCGCCCTCGCGACCTACTTCGTCTGCGTTCCCGCCGCGCCGGACGCCGCGGCGGTTTCGCCCGCGCTCGAGGCGGACGTCGGCGAGCCCGGCCCGGGGAACGGCTTACGACCGGTGTGGATGCTGCTCCGCGCCGACCGTGTCCTGCGCCGGGTCGTCGTCACCCTCGCCGTCAGCCAGATCGCCCAGGGGATGTTCGTCGTCGTCTATCTCGCCTTCATCGTCCGCAAGCTCGACGGCGACCCGGCCGACATCGGGCTGATCCGAGGCTCACAGGCGGTCGGCGGTGTGCTCGGCGGCATCGTGATCGCCCGGCTCGCCGGCCGCCTCACGTCGAGTTCGTTGTTCGTCGGCGGGATGCTCGGGCTCGGGGTGATGTCCTACGTGATCTGGAACGGGCCGCAGCTGACCACCGCCCTCGGCGTGTACCTCGCACTGTTCGCCGTCGTCGGGCTGCCGGTCAGTGCGCTCGACATCGGCTCCGGCTCACTCGCCCAGCAGCTCTGCCCGCCGATGATGCTCGGCCGGGTCGTCGGGATCGCCGAGACCGCGTCGCTCGCCGGCGCGGCGATCGGCTCGGCCGGTGCCGGCCTGCTGCTCGACCGGGTCGCGCTCGACCTGCTGCTCAACGTGGAGGCCTCGATCTGGTTCGGCCTCGGCTGCTACGCCGCGTTCGGGATCCTCGGCCGGCGGGCGGCCCGCGACGACGCCGGGCTCAGAGGGCCAGCTGGCGATGGACCGTCCGCTGGGCGGTGACGAAACCGAGGTTGCGATAGACGCCGGGCGCTCCGGTGCCGTTGTCGACGTCGACACCGAGCGCGCCGTGGGTCCAACCCTCGTCGACGAAGGCGTGGAGGCAGCGAAGGATCATCGCCGAGGCGATCCCTCTGCCGCGCCACTCCGGGAGGGTTCCGACGTTGTCGATCCAGCCCTCCCGACGGCCGTTCGCCTGTTCGTCCTGCGGGTAATGGGCGACGATGCAGTGCCCGATGATCCGGCCGCTGGCGCGTTCGAGGGCGAGCACGCTCAGATCGAGCCGGGTACACGCCGCCGTGATCCACCCGTCCCACGTCTCGGCGGTCATCGGTGCCGACCCCCAGTGCTCGGCGAACGCAGCGTTCTTCGCCACCCGCAACTCCTCGCTGCGCTCCGCCTGCCATCCGACGAACTCGACGCCGTCGACATCGCCCGGCGCGGGCAGGTCGGTGAGCGGGACGATCATCTCCTCGAACCACCGCTCGACCCCCAGCCCGAACCGTTCGTACAGCCGGTGGGCGGAGTGGTGGAAGTCGTAGGCCTCGACCCGGATGAAGCGCGGCAAGCTCGGGTCGGTCGTCGCCAGCAGGGCGCGCGCCCGTGCGATCTGCCAACCGAGCACCTCCCGTCCGACGCCGAGACCGCGGGTCGCGGGGTCGACCTCGCCGCTGAGGTAGATCCGCTCCTGACCGATTCCGGAGCGGGGGAAGAAGAGCCGCCCTGAACCGACGAGCCGCCCGTCGAGGAATGCGCAGCAGGCGTCGAAGTCGGCGCCACCGTCGAAGTCGTCCTCGAGTTCGCCGACCGAGTACCGCCGCGGGTACCCGTCGTACTCCTCGGCCCGGTTGATCAATTCGCACAGCTCGGGGATCTCCGATCTGTCCGCTGCCCGCACTTGGATCGTCGTCACCCCCGCAGCTTGTCAACTCCACCCGATCCCCGCCGACCGAGTTCCGCCCCCTCGCCGTGTTCCGCCTGCGGGCCGCTGCGGTCTGGGCACGGATTGCGGCGTCCGGCGGCCCCATTCCGTGCCCAGTCGAGTTCTTTGCCGGATCCGCATGCCTGCGCACTCCTCGTGACATGCGCCTCCTCGACCAACAGTTCGCCGAGCTCATCGCCGCCCAGGCGGGTGTGGCCTCGATCCGCCAAGTCCGACGACTCGGATTCACCGTCGCCCAGATACGCGCCCGCCGCCGCGCGTGGGACGGTGGCTCGACGCCGCTCCAGGGGTCGTGGGCATTCCGGGCGCGCCCGCCAGCTGGGAATCCCGACTCGTCGCTGCGACGTTGTCCGTCGACGGTCGAGCCGTCGCCAGCCGGCTGACGGCTGCCCAGCTCCATCGGCTCGATGGATTCGACGATGACGTCGTCGAGTTCACTGCCCTTCACGGCAAGTACAACGGCGCGCAGGGTCTGCTCGTGCACCGGACGCGCCGATTGGACCCGGTCGACGTGCAGTTCATCCGGCGCCCGGCTCCACGGACCGCCAGACGGTTCGAGCACCTCGGCCTCGTCACGGGCTTTCGAACGACGACCGCCAGCCGGACGATCGTCGACCTCGCCGCGAGCCTCGGAGCGGACCGACTCGGTCTGGCGATCGATTCCGCAGCTCGCCTCGGGCTGAGCTCGCCTGCCTACCTGCTGCGCCGAATGACGGACCTCCGTGCGCCCGGCCGCGCCGGCATTCGGCTGCTCGACGCCGTCATGCTCGACAGCGGCGGCCATTCATGGCTCGAACGTCGATATCTCCAACTGATGCGTCTCGCCGGGTTGCCCCGCCCGGTCTGCCAAGCCGTGCATCGCCGGGCCGGAGCGTTCGTCGCCAGGGTGGACTTCGACTATCGCCCGTTACCGCTGGTCGTCGAGGTCGCCGGCAGGCAGGGTCACAGCTCGGACGCAGATCGGGCCAAGGATGCTCGCCGCCGGAACGAGCTCGGTTCGCTCGGGGTGCACGTGCTCGACTTCGTCACCACCCAGATCATCGAGCAACCCCAGTACGTGGTCGACACCGTTCGCGAACGGATCTGCCTGCTCACTCTGGGCACGGATTCGCACCACCCGTGACCCACTTCCGTGCCCAGACCGAGAAGGAGGCCAGCGGGGTGGGCGTGGGAGGGTGGGTCAGGCGTGTTGGGAGGAGGCGGAGACGATCTCGCCGGTCATGTAGGAGGAGTAGTCGGAGGCGAGGAAGACGATCACGTTCGGCGATCTCCCACGGCTCCGCCGCCCGGCCGAACGCCTCGCGGGCGGTCAGTTCGACGAGCAACTCATCGCTGGTCACCTTGGCCAGGTTGGCGTGCATCGCCAGACGAGGGGGCGACGGCGTTGATCCGCACCCCGCGCGGCGCGGCCTCGATCGCTGCGCAGCGGGTCAGGGCCATCACCCCGGCCTTCGCCGCGGCATAGTGCGCCTGGCCGGCCTGGGCCCGCCAGCCGAGCACCGAGGCGTTGTTGACGATCACTCCCGACGCCCTGGGCGTACATCTGGTTGAGCCCGGCACGCATCGCCCGGAACGTGCCGTTGAGGGTCACGTCGAGGACCACCGACCACTGCTCGTCGGTCATCTCGTGCACCTCGGCGGTGCCGCCGAGACCGGCGTTGTTGATCAGCACGTCGATCGTCCCCAGCTCGGCAACGGCGCCGGCGAACAGCGCGGCGACGCTCGACTCGACCGTGACGTCGCAGGCGATCCCGGGCACGCCGAGCTCCTCGGCGGAGGCGGCGAGGCGCTTTTCGTGGCGATCGGAGATCAGCACCCGGGCGCCCTCCTCGACGCAGCGCTTGGCGGTGGCGAAGCCGATCCCGCTGCCGGCGGCGGCGGTGACGACGACCGTCTTCCCGGCGAGCAGTCCGTGACCGGTGACGTACGGGGGAACAGCAGGAGCACTCATGAGCGGTTCCTTCGGGAGGCCGAGCACGCGCTCACCGAGCACGTTGCGTTGGATCTCGTTCCGACCCGCCGTAGATCGTGTCGGAGCGGGTGAACAGGAACAGCTTCTGCTCGAGCGTGAGCTGCGTAGGCGCAGGCTCGGCGCACGATCGGCCCTCGATGCGCCGAGCACGTCGATCGATCAGCTCGCCGAGGTCGCGGTGCCAGGTGCCCCAGAACAGCTTCGAGATCGACGCCTCCGGGCCGGGCACGCCCTCGGCCGCCATCGAGCGCAGCGCGTTCCACTTCATCAGCTGCAGGCCCGATCCAGGCGTCGACACAGTCGCTGCGCGCATCACCGGGATCGGCGGCCACGGCCACGCTCGGCGGGCGAGCGTCGAGCAGGTGGTCGAGCTCACGCTCGAAGCCGACCTGCTGGGCGAGCGTCGAGATCCCGCGCTCGAAGCCGAGCAGGCCCATCGCGATCCTCCAGCCCGTCGCCCGGCTCGCCGACGACGAGCGACGGCCTCGGTGCGGGCGTCGTCGAAGAACACCTCGTTGAACTCGCCGCCGCCGGTGATCTGGACGATCGGGCGCACCTCGACGCCCGGCTGGTCCATCGGGACGAGGAGGAACGACGAGCCCCTGGTGGCGCTGCGAGCCGGGCTCGGTGCGGGCGACGACGAAGCACCAGTGCGAGACGTGGGCGAGCGAGGTCCACACCTTCTGGCCGTTGATGACCCACTCGTCGCCGTCGCGGCACGCGCCCGTGGTCTGCACGTTGGCCAGGTCGGACCCGGCGTTCGGCTCGCTGTAGCCCTGGCACCAGCGCTCGGTGCCGCCGAGGATGCCGGGGAGGAACCGGGCCTGCTGCTCGGCGGTGCCGTAGGCGATCAGCGTCGGGCGCGAGCAGGTTCTCGCCCATGTGGTTGACCCGCGCCGGCGCCTCGGCCCGGGCGTACTCCTCGGCCCAGATGATCTGCTGGTCGACGATGGCGCCGCGCCCGCCGTGCTCGACCGGCCAGCCGAGGCCGATCCAGCCGGCGCTCGCCGAGCTCCTGCTCCCAGCGCGACGCGGATGTCGAAGCCGACCTCCTCGTCGCCCGGACCGCCGCGGCCCTTGAGCGAGGCGAACTCGCCGACGAGGTGCTCGGCCAGCCACGAGCGGACCTCCTCGCGGAACGCTGCGTCGGAGTCGGTCATCAACCGTTGGGGCGTTCGGCCGAGGCTGCGGCGGCACGCATCTCCTCGACCTTGGCGAGGAACGGCATCTTTTCGATCCCGACGGTTGCGTCGAGCCGCTCGGCGATCAGTTCCGGTGTCCAGCGCCCCTCGTGGTACATCGCCCGGACCTCCTTCGGCTGCGACCAGACACCGATCTTGCCGCCGACGACGGTGTACACCTGACCGGTGACCGACTTCGCCGCGTCGGAGAGGAGGAAGACGGCCATCGGCGAGACGTCCTCCGGGTCGCCGTTCTCGGCGAGCTGCATCGGGACGTTGGCCGACATCCGGGTCCGAGCGACGGGGGCGATGCAGTTGGCCCGCACGCCGTAGCGCTCGAGCCCGAGCGCGGTGGCGTAGGTGAACGAGACGATCCCACCCTTGGCTGCCGCGTAGTTGGCCTGGGCGGTCGAGCCGAGCGCCCACACCCCGGAGGTGAACCCGATCAACGAGCCACCGGTCGGCTGCTTGCGCATCACCGCCGAGGCGTGACGGAAGACGGTGAACGTGCCCTTGAGGTGAACCCGGACGACGTCGTCGAACTCCGCTTCGGACATGTTGAACAACATCCGCTCGCGCAGGATGCCGGCGACGCAGACGGCGCCGTCGATCTTGCCCCAGGTGTCCATCGCCGCGGTGACCACCGCTGCCCCACCCTCCATCGTCGAGATGTCGCCGGCGAGGGCGATCGCCTCGCCACCGGCGGCGGTGATCTCGGCGACGACCGAATCGGCGATCTCGCTGGACGGCTCGCTCCCATCGGCGGCGACGCCGAAGTCGGCGACGATCACCTTCGCCCCGGCTGCCGCTGCATCGAGCGCGACGCAGCGCCCGATCCCACGTCCGGCGCCGGTCACGGCGACTACCTTGTCCTCGAGCATCGCGCTCATCGAGCAACCTCTTTCCGAGCGGCAACCACCACGTTGCCGCGAATCTGATGGACCGTCAGAAAGACCGTACCATGCACCCCCCGGACGACACCGAGGCCGACAGCGACCCGAATCCAGCGGTCATCGAGAGCGCGCCCGAGTCGGTCTTCAACGGCCGGATCGCGCTCGTCACCGGCGGCGGTTCGGGGATCGGGGCCGCCGCCTGTCGGCTGCTCGGCCGGTGCGCGGCGAAGGTGATCGTCGCCGACATCGACATCGACAAGGCACGTTCGGTGGCGAGCGAGATCGACGGTCAGGCGATCGCTCTCGACGTCGCCGACCCGCCGAGCTGGGATGCGCTCAACCTGGAGAATCCACCGACGATCGTGCTGCTCAACGCCGGGGTCTACTCCCATCCGACCCTCCCCTACGAGATCCACGAGGTGACCCGGGCCGAGGTCACCCGCACCGTCGGTGCGAACTTCCTCGGGGTGCTCCACGGACTGCGCCGGTTGACCCCGGCGATGCGCGCCGCCGGCGGAGCGCGGATCTGCCTCGTGTCGTCGCTCGCCGGGCTCGGCCCGAGCACCGTCGATCCGCTCTACGCGGCGACCAAGCACGCCGTGATCGGGCTCGGCAGGAGTGTCGCCCCCGGGCTCGGCGAGTCCGACGTGCGGGTGACGATGCTCTGCCCCAGCGGGGTCGACACCCCCCTGCTCACCGAACACGACAAGGACTACGCCCGGGGGTTGTTCGGCAGCCTGCTGTCGGCCGAGGCAGCGGCTCAGGCAGCGCTCGACCTGCTCGAGTTCGGCGAACCCGGCGAGATCCGCGAGATCACCCCGGCCGGGCCGCGGCGGGTGACGATCGAGCTTCGCTACGAGGACGTCGACCCGGGCTGGGTGCCTCCGGCCTGAACGACCGCGGGCGACACCGGCGAGCCGGCCGGGGCCTGTAGCGCACCGACCGACATCGCCACCAGATCGTCGACGAACGGCTCGTGGGCCAGCGCCGGCGGGTGCGACGAGTCGAGCTGGCGGGCACGACCGGCGAGCGAGTGGGTGACGAGCGAGAGGAAGGTCGTCACCCGCTGATGGCTCACCGCCGGCGGCAGGTCGCCGAGGAGGGCTTCGATCCGGACGAACACCTGGCGAGCGAAGTGCGGCGCGTCGTCGGTGTCCCAGGCGTCGAACAGGTGGGCCATCTGGGCGATGATCTGGAGGTACTCCCGCCCGTCGGGTTGCTCGAGCGCTCTGCTGTAGGGCAAGACGAGGGCGGTCACCAGGCTCGGGAGGTCGTCGGCGAGTCCTCGTCGCGAGCGCGATTCGAGCAGCTCGGCGCGTTCGGCCTCGATCTCCTCGTTGTGCACGGCGATGATCGCCGCCAACAACCCCTCCCGACCGCCGAAGTGGTAGTGGAGGGCGGAGGTGTTGCGCTGCCCGGCAGCGCCGACGATCTCCTTCAGCGCCACGCGGTAGATCCCGCCGGTGGCGAACAGCCGCCGGCCGGTGTCGATCAGCCGGTCGCGGGTCGACCCCGACTTCGTCGTCACTGTTCGCCACCTCCTCGTCCAGGTCACCGACGTCTCCGAAGCCCGGCAGCGTAAGGCACATCCCTTCCCGCCGACGTCTTGGGCTCGCGACCTCCGTGCGCACGACCGGGCCGATCAGCGACGCCGACGGGTGGCCGATGGTGTGTCCGGTCCGATCACGGCCATGTCACGCACGATCGTCCGGCGGCTGACGCCGAGCGCCTCGGCGAGGTCGTCGTCGGTCGGCGCAGCGCCGCCGCCGGCGGCCTCGGCGAGCAACCGACGAAGCCGGTGTCGGCGACGGCTCCCTCCCGCGGCGACCGAGGCGTCCGACGGATCGGCGATCGTCCAGACGACCTCGACGTGTTCCTCCTCACGCAGCGTCCTGCCGAGCGGAGCGTCGGCACGGGCGAGGCGCACGACCGTCGACGTCGACCGGGTCGCCGGCTCGGTCCGGGCGAGCTCGGCGAGGATCGCCCGGTTGAGCGGCACGAGCTCGAGAAATCCGGCGCGGCGAGTCGGATCGGCGATGTTCGCCGCTTGCCGGAGCACCTCGTCGCCCGCACAGGCGAGGAGATCCTCGGCCGCTCGGTCTCCGATCCGCATCAGCAGGCGAGAGAGGTTCCACATCCAACCGTGCGGCTGTTCGCCGTGGAACTCGCCGGTGCCGAACAACTCGAGTCCGGCGTCGGCGATCGCCCGAACCTCCTCGACCGGCGCACCGCCGTCGAGCAGGCACAGCCCGAGCACCGCCTCGCTCTTCGCCCGCAGCATCGGATGGCCTTGCTCGGCCCAGGCCTCGGCTGCCGCCCGCAGCAGCGGCACCGCTTGTTCGGTCCGCCCGGTGTTGCCGAGCAGGGCGCCGAGGTCGTGGCGGGCGTAGGCGATCTCGGTCGTCGAGCCGCTCTCGACGGCGATCTCGAGCGCCTGGCGATAGAACCGCTCGGCGGCACCGAGATCGCCGGCGTCCTCGGCGATCAGCCCGCGGCTGTTGATCGTCAGCCCGACCAGCCGTTTGTGCTCGGCGGCGACGAAGTACCCCTCGGCCTCGATCATCCGCGCATCGGCGCCGGCACGGTCGCCGAAGGCGAGTTCGGCGAGCCCGATGTTCTGACAGGTGATCCCGAGCGACACCCGATCGCCGGTCGACCGGGCGATCGGCATCGTTCGCTCGGCGATCTCGACCACCGCGTCCCAGTTGCCGAGCTCGAAGTAGGTCGCCAGCAGATTGCTCGAGGTGATCAGCTCGCTGAGCACGTCGCCGGAGGTCCGGTGCAGTTCGAGCGCCTGCTCGAGCCAGCCGACCGCCTCCGCCGGCCGTCCGGTGCGGATCGCGGTGATCGCCAGACCGCGCAGGATCCGACCGCGGAGCCACAGATCGTCGCCGTCGACGAGGGCGAAGGCGGCGTCGAAGGCGCCTTTGGCGAGCGGCCAACGGCCGGTCTGGGCGAGCAGATCCGCCCGCCGGTACGTCGCGTCGGCGAGGAGTCGCGCGTCGTGCTGGGCACGGGCGAGCTCCGCTGCTTCGTCGAGCAGCGTCTCGGCGCGCTCGGCATCGCCGGTGCGCGCCGCCGCGCCTCCGGCGAGGAGCAGGCCGCGCAACAGCGCCGACCGATCGCCGAGCCGGCGAGCGGTGCTGATCGCCTCCTCGAGCACAGGCCGCTGACGGGCATAGTCGCCGACGCTCTCGCATGCCAGCGAGAGGTCGATCGCGACCTCGACCCTCGCGGCGCACTGCTCGACCGGGAGCAGTTCGAGCGCCCGCATCCACATCGCCACCGCGTCGGGCAGGGCGCTGGCGGCGAGGTACTGCCGGGCGGCTGCGCCGTACAACAGCACCGCCTCGTCCGCCCTGCCGGCTCGATCGAGGTGATAGGCGCGTGCGCTGGCGCCGTCGGGCTCGTGGCGTGCCAGGACCTCGGCGGCCCGCCCGTGCAGCGACCTGCGCTGTGCCTCCTCGATCCCTTCGTAGACGGCGGCGCGGATCAGATCGTGGGTGATCGCCACGCCCCGCGCGGTCAGCTCGAGCCATCGTCCGGCGGCCAGCCGTTCGCTCAGCGTCGCCAGCTCCATCGCCCGTACGTCGAGCAGCTCCATCCAGACACGGAACGATGATTCGTCACCGAGCACCGCTGCGCACTCGATCGCCGCTCGCTCCGTCGGCGGTAGTGCGGCATACCGCCGGCGGACCAGATCGACAGGGTCGAGCCGGCGTTCGTCACCCCGACCCTGGATCCATTGGTCGATGTAGAACGGAACCCCACCGGTGACCGCAGCCACCTCGCCGGCTCGCCGCCGGTCCGCCTCGGGCAGCAGCTCGGCGATGCTGGCGTCGTCGAGCGGCCCGAGCTGGACGAGGACGGCCTCGCCGGAGCGATCCCAGTGTTGGAGCACCGGCCATCCGGGGGTCGATTCGATCTCCGGTCGTCGGTAGGCGACGACCAGCAGCCCACCGGCCCCGACCAGGCCCTCGGCCAGCGCGGCGAGCGCGTCCCAGGTGGCGTTGTTCGCCCAGTGCACATCGTCGAGCAACAGCATCGTCGGTCCCAGCGCCGCCAGGTGGAGACCGAACGAGCGCAACGCGACGTGCAGGGTCGCAGCCGCGTTGGGCGCCGTCGTGCCCGGCCGCCCGGCGATCGGACCGCGCTCGAGCCACGGCGGATGGAGCGCCCCGAGGGTGTGCAGCGTGGCCGGGTCGATCACGTCCTCGAGGTGGAGCAGGGCCGGTCCGGTGAGCACCGATGCCAGGGCGCGCGACAGCGGGGCCAGTGCGGACGCTTCCGGAACCTCCTGCACGGCGCCGGCAGCAACCCGCCCACCACGCCAGCGGCCACTGGCGACCAGCTCTCCGAGCAGGCGGGTCTTGCCGATCCCGGCCGTGCCCTCGATGCACACGATCCGACCCGTGCCGGCGAACATCGCGTCCACCCCGGTCAAGGCCGCGGCGCGCTCGGCGGCCCGACCGACGAATCGTGATCGGGTGTCGAACACCACCGATGCCGCATCTCGTTCGGTTTCCAGCTGCTCGACGATCGACCGGGTCATCGGGCTCGGATCGACCCCGAGCTCGTCGGCGAGCAGGCGCCGGAGCTCGTCGAAGTGGTTGATCGCCTCGCCGTAGCGACGCAGCCGTCCGAGCAGCCTCAGGTAGCCCCGATGGGCGGACTCCGCCAGCGGCTCCGCTTCGACCGACCGGCGCGAGACGAGCAGGGCCCGCTGCAGCTCCCCGGACCGCTCGTGGGCAGCGGCGAGCTGCTCGAGTCCCGCCAGATACGACGACCGCCGGGCAGCCCGGGGCGCCGCCGACCAGTCGTCGTAGACCCCCGGGAGCAGGTCGTCGACGTAGAGGTCGAGCGCTCGTTCGACACCGGCCGGGTCCTCGCCGGCGATCAGCCGATCGAAGTCCCAGACGTCGGTGGTGAGTCCCGACGCCGGGGCGATCGAGTCATGGGTCGCCGTCAGCCAGCCCGGACCGAGCAGACGACCCACTCGGTAGAGCGTGTCGGACAGGCGCCGGGGGCGGAGCTCGCCCGGCCACAACGCCTCGCCGAGCGCTTCGCGCCGATGACCGCGACGCGGGTGGAGCACGACGTAGGCGAGCAGGCGCTGGACGTCGCCGGACGAGATCTCGACCGTCGAGCCACCGACCTCGGCGCGCATCGGCCCGAACAGGTGCAGCCGACGAACCGGCTCCGTGTGCGACGCCGTCGCAGTCGCACCGGTCGACATCCGCCGTTCGCCCCTACCTCGAGTCGTTCGCAGCCCGCACGCCGGGCGATGTCACAATAGTTCGCCGATCCGGCCCGGCAGGCAGAGATGTCCACGAGAGTCGCGTCGTATGACGTCTCGGTGACTCGAACCGCGTCCGATCGGCTCCCGCTGGCGATGCTCTCGTTCTCGCTCGGCAGCCTCGCCCAGGGCGTGCCGTTCACCGTCGTCGCCCTCGACTTCGATCGGCGCGGTGACGGACCCGGGTGGATCGCCGCGGTGGCCCTCGCCCGGTTGGTGCCGTACCTGGCCTGCTCTGCTGTCGCTGGTGCGCTCGCCTCCCGCCTCGCCCCGCGCCAGGTCCTCGTCGGCTGCGGGGTGTGCCGAGCGATCCTCGCCGTCGGGCTGTGGATCTGCCTGGCCGTCGATCTCGCCCGACCGTTGATCGTGCTCCTGTTGCTCGCCCTGACCGCTGTCGGCACCCCGGCCTACCCGGCGCTGATCCGCGTCGTCCACGACGTCGCTCCGGCAGCTCGCCCGCGCCTCGCAGCAGCCGCCGCCGGTGTTGAGTCGGGCACGTTCTGGGCCGGCCCGGCGCTCGGCGGAGCGTTGGTCGCCCTCGGAGTTCCGGGCGTCCTGGCCGTCGCCGCCGGGATCGCGACCGTGTCGGTCGGGCTGGCCCCGATCGCCCTCGGGCAGTCGGTCGGGCCGACGGTTCACGCCGCACCGGCACCGATCCGCAGGGCGCTGGCGGCGCTGCTCGCCCCCCAGCTGCGCCCGGCGATGGTCTCGGTGATCGCCGTCAACGTCGCCGCCGGTGCGCTCGGGGTGCTCCTCGTCGTCGTCGCCCGAGGATTCGACCACGATCATCAGCGGATCTACGGACTGCTCGCCCTCGTCGAAGGGTTCGGTGCAACGGCGGTACTCGCTGCGATGCTCGGACCGCTGCGCCTCCAGCAGGTTCCCCGGGTCCCGCTGCTGGCCGCCTTCGCCACGGTCGGGGTGCTGGCGATCACCAGCCGATTGTCGGTCGCCGCCGGTGCGTGCGCCGTGTTCGGTGCGGCCGCGCTCGCCTCGGAAGTCGTCGCCAGTTCGGCTATCAGCGAGACGCTTCCGGCCGACCTCGTCGCGCCTGCGTTCGGGATCCTCGACGCGGCGATGGTCGCGGCGATGTTGGTCGGCACCGCTGTCGCCCCCGGCCTGGTCGATCTCGCCGGCATCCGCACCGCCCTCGCCGTGATCGCCCTCACCGCCGGTGCGCTGCTGTTCGCCGCTCGCACGTCGGGTGGCCGACAGCCGAACGGATGCCGGACAGCCGATTCCTCGGTGGCGGTCGGGTAACCGCGGAATAGCGTTCCTCGGTGTGACGTTGGCCGCGTGTAACGGCTCGACCGAGGAGGTCCCGAGATCGCTACCGACCGCATCGAACTGACCGGCATCCGTGCCGTCGGCACCATCGGCGTCCTGCCCGAAGAGCAGGAGCGGGCCCAGCCGTTCGAGGTCGACCTGGTGATCTTCTTCGACGCCCGGCTCGCCGGGGCGAAGGACCAGCTCGACGATTCGGTCAACTACGCCGTGCCGATCGAGCTCGTCCACCGGGTGATCTCGTCCGAACAGCACCAGCTGCTGGAGCGCGTCGCCACCCGGATCTGCGAAGAGGTCCTGACCCTCCCGGCGGTCGACGCGGTCGACGTCGTCGTCCGCAAGCTGCGCCCGCCCGTGCCCCAGGACGTTGCCTCGACCGCCGTCCGGCTGCACCGTCGCCGGCCCGACCTGATCCGCTTCGAGCGACCGCTGACCACGGCCTTCGTCGCCCTCGGCTCGAATCTCGGCGAGCGGGAGGCGAACCTCCGCTTCGCCGTGCTCAATCTCCCGGGCGTGCGCAACGTCTCCGGGGTGTACGAGACCGATCCGATCGGCGGTCCGGACGATCAGGGGGCGTACCTCAACATGGTCGTCGAGCTCGAGACCCGTCTCGACCCCTACGCGCTGTTGGCGACCTGCCGGCGGATCGAGGCCGGCGCAGGGCGCGAGCGCAAGGTCCGCTGGGGCCCGCGGACGCTCGACGTCGACGTGTTGCTGTACGGCGATGTGAAGATCGACTCCGCCGAGTTGACCGTCCCCCACCCACGGATGTGGGAGCGCCGGTTCGTCCTCGCCCCGCTGGCGGAGATCGCCCCTGAGCGGGTCGCAGCCGACTGGGACATGCGCCTCCCTGCCGGCGGCGTCACCCGGATCGGCGAACTAGATGTCGCCGGCTGACCTGTCCCTGCGCCGCTGCTCGGCAGCATGCACCTGGTGCGGATAGTGGACCCGGCCGTACTCGGGATCGCCGGCGACGATGATGTCCATCAGCTCGGCGTGCTGGGCGGTGTCCTTCCACGGCAGCGCGATGTACAGCGGGAGATCGAACACCCGCAGCGCGTCGAGCTGGGAGTAGACCCGCTTCTGGTAGACGAAACGCTCCTCCCACGGCCAGTCGTGGGGGGCGAAACCGGTGCCCGGGTCGATCACCACCTGGCGGCGGATCCCGTAGCGGTCGCAGCGGGCGAGCATCTCGGTGAAGAACTCGATGATCGCGTCCACCGGATCGCCGACGACCCTGCCGAGGCGAAGTGGATCGGGCCCGGAGAGGAACGGCAGGACCACCGGGCAGCCGAACTCGGCGGCGACCTCGAGCATCTCCTCCTGCTGCAGCCCGTCGGCGGCATTGATCCAGCTCGCACCGTGTTCGAGCGCCTTGCGCATCACCTCCGGGCGCCAGCTGTCGACGCTCAGCGGCATGCCGTAGGCGGCGAGCAGGCGGACGTGCGGTTCCAACCGGGACCATTCGTCGTCGGCGGTGATCTCCGTTGCTTGGAAGGTCGAACCCTGGCCACCGAGGTCGAAGCCCCACACCCCGTCAGCCAGCGCAGAAGTTCGGCGCGTGCCGTAGCCTCCGCCGTGCTCGACACGATCGAATCGGTGTTCAAGGAGTCGGGCGAGGCGTTGATCACGCCGAAGAGTCGCATCGGGCGGGCAGCGTACCGAGCGGGTCGCGAGCCACCAGGGCTCGAGCAGGAGGTAGGTACGTGAGGTCTGGAACCCGATGATCCCGGTTCACCCCCCGGTGCCGACGTACTTCCCGTTCGAGGGCAGGCCGGCGGACCTCGTTCGGGCCAAGCGTGGCCGGACGATCTCGGTCTGCCTCCCGGCGCTGAACGAAGCCGCCACCGTCGGACCGATCGTCAGCGCGATCGCCCGTGAGCTGGTCGGTCCGTTCGGTGTCCCGCTGGTCGACGAGCTGCTCGTGCTCGACGACGGCTCGACCGACGACACCGCGGCGATCGCCGAGCAGGCGGGCGCCGAGGTCGTCGCCGTGTCCGACATCCTCCCCGAGTGCGGCCCCGGCCGGGGCAAGGGCAATGTGCTGTGGAAATCGGTCGCCGCCAGCGACGGTGACATCGTCGTCTGGTGCGATACCGACCTGACCAGCTTCACCGTCGACTACGTCATCCGGCTGGTCGCCCCGCTGCTCCTCGACCGAGCACATCGACCTGGTCAAGGGGTTCTACGAACGCCCGTTGGACGAGGCCGGGCAGGGCGGAGGGCGGACCACCGAGCTCGTCGCCCGCCCGTTGCTGTCGATGTTCTTCCCCCCGCTGGCGACGATTCGCCAGCCGCTCGGCGGGGAGTGTGCGGCACGCCGCTCGTTGCTCGAGCGGATCCCGTTCGTCGAGGGCTACGGGATCGAGACCGGATTGCTGATCGACACCCTCCGCCTGATCGGCACCCGCCACGTCGCCCAGGTCGACCTCGGCGTGCGCAACCATCGCCACCGCACCCTCGGCCAGCTGTCCGAACAGGCCAGCGAGATCACCGCGGTCGTCCTCGGCAGGGCCGGGTTGGCCCTGCCCTCGCCGATGCCACCGTTGATCGACGTCGACGGCCGCCACCACCCGGTGGTGGTCAGCGAACGCCCACCGCTGATCGAGGTCGCCTCCTACCGCGACCGGGCGAAGGCGACCGCCTGACCGAGCGCGTGGGACCGGGCCCGGGACCGACAGCTACGGTGCACCCGTGACGACGATTCGGAGCCGGGTGAACGACGTCGAGCTGGTCGGCGACGTCCACGGACCCGACGACGGTCCCTCGGCGTTGCTGTTCCACGGCGGCGGGCAGACCCGTCATTCGTGGAAGAACGCAGCGGCCACGCTCGGCGCCCACGGCTGGTACGCGGCGTCCTACGACCTGCGCGGCCACGGCGAGAGCGACTGGTCGCCCGACGGGCTGTACGGCACGCACATCTTCGGCGCCGACGTGCGCCAGCTCGCTCTCGCCAGACCGTCGCCGCCGGCGTTGGTCGGCGCCTCGCTCGGCGGGATCTCCTCTCTGCTGGCGATCGCCGAGGCCGACGATCCGGCAGCGGTCGCCTGCGCCCTCGTCCTCGTCGACGTCGCCCCCCGGCTGGAGACCGCCGGGGTGCTCAAGATCGGCGACTTCATGCGCAGCGGGATCGACGGATTCGAATCGCTCGAGGACGTCGCCGACGCGATCGCCGACTACAACCCGAACCGCCCCCGTCCCT
Organism: uncultured Actinomycetes bacterium; assembly: GCA_963754705.1. Taxonomy (GTDB): domain Bacteria; phylum Actinomycetota; class Acidimicrobiia; order Acidimicrobiales; family Ilumatobacteraceae; genus JAWKHV01. The sequence goes on from CAVWGZ010000008.1 coordinate 328,610, forward strand.
CGAACCTCAGCGGGTTGCGCAAGAACGTCCGCCGACGCGACGACGGACGCTGGGTGTGGCATTGGGATCCCCGCTTCCTCCAACCGCGCACGGTCGACGGGTTGACCGACGATCGCGCCCGCTACAGCGACGAGGACCAGCTCAGCGATGCCGCTCGGCGGGTCACCGTGCCCACCTTGCTGGTCCGCGGACGGGAGAGCGACGTGCTCAGCGAAGCCGGCGCACAACATCTCCTCGGTCTCATCCCGCACGCCGAGTACGTCGACGTCTCCGGTGCCGGGCACATGGTCGCCGGCGACCGCAACGACTGGTTCGCCGAGGCAGTGATCGAGTTCCTCCAGCGCGTCGTCCCACGCTGAGACCGTCGCCCTCAGCGGGCGACGAAGGCTGCGGTTCGGGCGAGCGAGGCGTCGAGCAACCAGCGTCCGCCGAGAGCGAGCCGGTGGACGGCCTCGGTGGCGGCGGCGAGCCCGGTCAGCGGATCGGCGATCGCGTCGCCGAGGAACACCGGGCCGTCGTCGCCGGCGCCGACCAACCCTCCGGCGACGGCTGCGTCGTCGCCGAACCCGACCCGCTCCGGGGCTGCCACCCGCCCGTGGGCGGTGATCGAGACCCACACCGAGACCCCGCCGGCGAGCAACCGCTGCCGATCGATCCCGAGCTGGTCGAACGCCCGCGGGCGGGATCCCTCGATCACCACATCGGCTCCGGCGAGCAGCTCGACGAGTTCCGCCCGGCCCGCGGCGGTGGTGAACGAGACCGCTCGCTGCTGCTGACCGTCGTGGAGCGAGGCGTAGAACTGCGGGTCGCCGAGCCGGGCCCCGTCGGGCCGCTCCGCGCTCTCCAGCTTGATCACCGATGCACCGGCCGACTGGAGCAACCGGGCGCACAGCGGGCCCGCCCACAGCGACGAGCAGTCGACCACCCGGACACCGCAGAGCGAGCTCCGTCCCGCCGAGCGACCGGCACCGCTCGCCGGCACCAGCGGTCCGCCGGTCCAGCGGCGTTCGCCGACGGCGGCGACCGCCAACCCGAGCCACCCGGCCCGCTCGAGCAGTGCTGCGACATCGCATCCGGCAACCCCCGCTGCCACCGAGGACCAGCTCGCCGGACCCGGCTGTGATCCCGGAGGCCGCCGCAGGTCGAGCCAGGCGGGCACCGACGCCCAGTCCGTCGGACGGGCGAGGCTGACGGCGATCCAGCCGTCGGCGGCGGGCAGCAGCTGCGACGCTCCTCCGACGCTGACGGTGCCGCGGGCGCGCGAGCCGACCAACCGGGCGCGGCGGGTGACGAGTTCGAACGGGTCGGTCGGCACCGTTGCCCCGACCGAACCGGCAGCGGCGATCCATCGGTCGCCGAGGGCACCGATCGAGTCGTAGATCCCGGCGGCGACGGGCACCCGCCGTCCCCCCGGACCACCGGTGAGGTCGGCGAAGGTGGGTCCCATCGTCGCGAACCGTATCGTCGCGGGCCGTGAGCGTCAGTCACGTCCGCCTCCCGGAGCTGTGCGACCAATTGGCGTTCGCCCACACCCGCAGCGAGCTCTCGGCGGCGGCCGGCGTGCGGGCGGTGGTGGTCGACCTCGTCGGCCTCCATCGCATCGGGCTCCCCGACCCGGCCAGCTTCGCCGCCCTGCTCGGCTCGCTGCCGACGGTCACCGTCGCCCTCACGTCGGAACTGCACGACGTGCTCGCCGAGGAGTACGCGGCGGCGTTCGACGTCGTCGTCCCGAGCGGGGACGACGCGGCGCTCGACGAGCTGCTCGGCGCGATCCACGCCAACCCGCTCGCCGCCGCCACGCTCGCCGTGCTCCTGCGCGGCGGGGAGCGACGGACGATCGAGGACGGCCTGATCGCCGAGTCGATGGCGTATTCATTGCTCCAGGGCGGACCCGAGTTCATCGCCTGGCGCGAGCAGCGACCGGTGCGCAACCGTCCGAAGGAGATCGGTCCGGCGGTGCTCACCGAGCGCATCGACGACGAGTTGACGATCATCCTCGCCCGTCCGCACGTCCACAACGCCTACAGCACCCGGTTGCGCGACGGGTTGGTCCAGGCGCTGGAGCTGGCGCTCGCCGATCCCTCGATCTCGACCGTGCGGATCTCGGGCGCCGGGCCGTCGTTCTGCAGCGGCGGCGACCTCGACGAGTTCGGTTCGTTCCCCGACCCGGCGAGCTCCCACCTGATCCGCCTCGCCCGCCATGCCGGTCGGTTGATCGACGCTCTCGGCGACCGGGTCGAGCTGCGGCTCCACGGCGCCGCGATGGGTGCCGGGATCGAGCTCCCGGCATTCGCCCGCCGCGTCGTCGCCGACCCGGCGACGACGATCGCCCTCCCCGAACTGGCCCTCGGACTCGTTCCCGGGGCGGGCGGGACGGTCAGCATGCCGCGCCGGATCGGGCGACAACGCACGGCCTGGCTCGGGCTCACCGGTGCCCGGATCGACGCCCCCACCGCACTCGAGTGGGGTCTGATCGACGCCATCGCCGATCCGCCGCTCGCTCACCCGGCCGGCGGCTGACGCCCGATCGCCGCCGTCCGGTACCGGTCGGCGGTGCGCCAGGGGGTGGGTCGGCGCGGCCGTCAGCGGACGAGGTCGAAGGCGGCCAACAGGCCGTCGCTGCCGCTGAGCACGACCGTTCCCGCGGCGACGACGATCCCCGCCGGAGCGGCGCGTCCACCGTCGTCGACCCGGCCGACGACGAACCCGGTGGCGGCGTCGATGATCCGCAACGACAGCGCAGCGCCGCCCGTCGAGCAGACGACGAGCCCGTCGTCGAGGGCGAACGGGGAGGCCGCGGGATCGCAGGCGGCGATCGCCACGCTCGACCCGCCGTCGACGTCGACGACCTCGATCCGCCCGCCGCGGCCGACGGCGACGAAGTTGCCGTCGCAGGCGACCGGCGTCCCGAACCGGCCGACGGGGACGGATTGGTAGCTCGAGGTCGCGCAGGTCGAGAAGGTGTTCAGCTCGTCCACCGCCCCCGAGGCGTCGAGCGGTGTCGTCGTACCGTCGGCGACCTCGACCAGCTGCCACGTGCCCGGAGCGGCGACGATCACCCGCCGGTCGTCGAGGACGACGATGTTCGGTTGTGCCTCGAGCGCCATCGTCCACAGCGCAGCGTCGGTGCGCAGGTCGTACCCGGTCAGCTCGCCGGCGGACCGTGACCAGGCGAGGGCGATGTACCCGGCCGTCCCGAGGACGCTGCCCTCGACCCCCTTGAGGCGGGTGACGACCCCCGTGACCGGGCTGCGGACGACCCCGATGCTGGTCACCAACCCGTCGTCGTTGGCCCCGACGAGCTCTTCGGCGGTGCGCTGCTCGGCGACCTCGGCGTCCGCCGGGAACAACCGCTCCCCCGTCGCCAGGGTGTAGCCGACGATCGGATCGACCGGCGCGGCGGTGGCCGACAGGGCAGAGAGGAACACGCCGTGCTCGGCGGCGACGATCCGCAGGTTGGGGGCCTGCATCGGGACCGCCTCGGCATCGTCGCCCGACCGCAGCGAGTGTTCCCAGAGCAGCTCGCCGGCATCGAGCGAGAAGGCGGCGAGCGCATCCGAGCCCGACCGGCCGGCCTCCCGTTCACCGGCGAGGACCACCGTCCCTGCACGGACGAACAGGCTGCGGGTGATCGGCTGGGCCGGCGACTCCCAGCGCAGGACGAGCTCGACGCTGTTGCCGCCGGCGGTCCCGGCGACCGGCGTCTCGGGCGGAGCATCGCTGCTCGTCGAGCAGGCGGCGAGCCCGAGGACGCCGGCGAGCACCGCAGTGCCGGCGCGCCGCGACCGTCGATCGGTCGCCCGGATTGGTCGCCACCGCGCATCCATGAAGCGGCGAAGCTACTCGCCGACCGGCCGCGGCGGACGCCCGCCGGGCTGGTCGACAGCGGAGGGGGCGATCGGCTCAGGGCCGGCGTGGACCGGCAACCGGAACCCGACGATCGCCCCACCGCCGGAGGCCGGACCGGCGAACACCTCGCCGCCATGCTGCTCGGCGACCTCGCGCACGATCGCCAACCCGAGCCCGGATCCGGGCAACCCGCGAGCCCCGGGAGCGCGGTAGAAGCGGTCGAACACGCGTTGGAGATCCTCCGCGGCGATCCCCGGTCCACGGTCGGCGACCTCGACCCGGCCCTCGGCGACGCGCAGTTCGATCGTCGCATCACCGGGACTGAACTTGGCCGCGTTCTCCAGCAGGTTGCCGATCGCCCGCTCAGCCGCGCTCGGCCGGACGAGCACGACCGAAGGATGCAGGTCGAGCGCGACCGTCCGTCCGCTGCGCCGCCGGACGCGGTCTGCGGCGGTCGACGCGACCTCGGCGAGGTCGATCACCTCGACTGCTTCCTCCGCCCGCCGATCGACCGCCAGCTCCACCAGCTCTTCGACCAGCGCGCTCAGCTCGCGCGACTCGCCATCGATGTCGTCGATCACCTGGGTGCGGGTCTCCGGCGGGAGCTGATCCCACCGGCGCAGGACGGCGATGTTCGTCCGCAGGCTGGTCAAGGGGGTGCGCAGCTCGTGCCCGGCGTCTTCGACCAGCCGCTGCTGGTCGACCCGCGAACGGGCGAGGGCAGCGAGCATCCGGTTGAACGCCTGCCCCAGACGACCGGATTCGTCGGTTCCCATCGCCGGGACCGGAACGTCCAACCGGCCGGTGGCGGCGACTTCTTCGGCGACCGCGGTCAGCCCCACCAGCCGGCGGGTCACCTGACGGGCGACGATCCAGCCGGCGAGGGCGGCGGCGACGATCACGAGCACGACGGCGAGGATCGTGCGGTCGCGCTGCGAGGCGAGCAGCTGATCGGTCTCCTCCAGGCTGCGGGCGAGCTGGGCGACGCCCCCGGGAACGGCCAGGCTGAGCATCCGGTAGTGCTCGCCGTCGAGGTCGACGTCGTAGCACGTGCTCGCCCCGTTCGGGCCGTCGATCAACGCCCGCTCGCTGTCGCCGACCGGCAGCGGACCGGTGTCGGGGACGTGGACGGGTGTGCCATGGCGGTCGATCACCTGCACCAGGATCTGCTCGAAGCTGCGCGGCCGCTGGTAGGCGTAGCCACCGTCGGTGCCGTACGGGAGATGCGAGGTCGCGCCAGCGGTGTCCGCATCCGCCTCGCTGTCCTCGTTCGGCGCAGTGTCGATCGCGACGACGGGGTCGCCGGACAACCAGGCGACGATCGGGGTCGCCGAGTCGTACAGCGACGCCTCGATGTCGTCGTGCAGCCGGCGCGAGGTCGCCGCGTAGCTCCAGGTCCCGAGCGCGATCGTCGCCGCCGCGCTGAGCACGACGAGGGCGAGGACGATCTTGATCCGCAGGTTCACCGGTCGTGCACGGTGTAGCCGACGTTGCGGACGGTGTGGATCAGCCGGACGTCGTGGTCGTTGTCGAGCTTGCGGCGGAGGTAGCCGATGTACACCGCCAGGTTCTTCGAGTCCGGCCCGAAGTCGTAGCCCCAGATCCGGTCGTAGATCGTCGAATGATCGAGGACCACTCCCTGGTTGCGGACGAGCAGTTCGAGCAGGTCGAACTCCGTCTTGGACAGTTCGACCTCGGTCCCGGCCCTCCAGACACGGCGGGCCGCCGGATCCATCCGCAGATCACCGACGTGGAGCATCCCCGGGCCGTCGTCGTCGGGCCGGGACCGGCGCAGCAGGGCGCGCAGACGAGCGAGCAGCTCGTCGAGCTCGAACGGCTTGGAGAGGTAGTCGTCCGCTCCGGCGTCGAGCCCGGCGACGCGGTCGGACAGCTGGGTGCGGGCGGTGAGCATCAGGACCGGGGTGCGATCCTTGGCCGAGCGGAGGTCCCGGCAGACGCTCAGGCCATCCTTGCCGGGCATCATCATGTCGAGCACGATCACGTCGGCGGCCTGTTCGCGCTGGGCCTCGAGGGCGGCGAACCCATCGGCGACGGCGACCGCCGAGTAGCCCTCGAGGACGAGGGCGCGCACGAGCGAGTCACGGATCGCCCGATCGTCGTCGACCACCAGCACTCGGCTCGCCACCGTTCCATCGTGCCGGGGTGACGCCGGCGACAGGTATGAGTTGGGTGAGAACGACCGCTCGCGGGTCAGTCCCAGTACGTTCCGGCGAGCATCGCCTCGAGCATCGGCTTGAACATGATCAGCTCGTCGGGGTCGTCGAACGGTGCGGTCTGGCCATAGTGCACCGACCGGCTGGAGGTCCTCACCGAGACGATCGCAAATCGGAGGGCGGCGAACACCTCGAACCAGTCGAGTCGGCTGACGGTGTGGCCGCTGAGCTCCTGATAATGGCGAACGGCCTGGTCGCGGGTCATGAAGTCGGGCAGACCGCCGATCTCGAACCGTTCGGCGATCCCTTGGAAGAAGGCGTGGAGGAAGACCATCCAGGCCAGATCGACCTCCCGCGGGCCGATCGCCGCCATTTCCCAGTCGAGCACCGCCACCGGGCGCGGTCCCTGCCAGAGCATGTTCCCGATCCGACTGTCGCCCCAGTTGAGCACCGGCTCGACGTGTTCCGGACGGTTCGCCTCGAGCCAGTCGAAGGTCGCCTCGATCAGCGCCGAGCTGATCTCGCCGCGGGCCCAGTCGTAGTACCGGCGCTGGGCGGCGAGCAGCTGGTCGATCAGCTCGCCGTCGCGCGCCGAGCTCCCGAGGAACGACAGATCGTGGGTCGTCGGGGTGATCTCGTGCAACTGGGCGAGGACGCGGATGGCGTTGACGACCATCTCCTCCCGCTGCGCCTCGTCGAGCTCGACGACCCAGCCGGAGAACACGTACGGCGGCAGGTCCGGCGGGGTGACCCCGTCGACCCGCTCCATCACCAGGAACGGGGACCCGAGCCAGCTCGGGTCGGGCTCGTAGTACGGCACGACCGGCACCGGCACCTCGGTCTGCTCGCCGACCAGGCGCATGCAGCGGGCCTGGAGCTCGAGGTCGTAGCGCTCGAAGACGGGGAACACGTCGTCGGCGGGCGCCAGCCGGGCGACCAGCCGGCGCTCGGTCCCGCCGGGCGAGCGGAGCGAGAACAGCACCGTCTCGCTCGACATCCCATTGCCCTCCGGCGCGGTGACGTCGCCGAGCTCGACATCGTCGGCTACTGCCGTTCGAGCCCAGCCGAGCAGTCGCTCGCCCAGTTCGGCGGTGTCCCGACGCCAGGGCGTCTCCATCGTCAGCGGTGCGTCGTCGCTCATCTGCCCCTCGCTCTGCTCCGCCGCCACGATCGCAGTGCCGGCCGCGGCGGACACTATCGACCCGTCCTCGACGAGGCGTGAGCGCAGCTCGCCGCAGGGCCTCGGGGGCCGGATCAGGGCTGGCGGCGGGCCCGGCTGGGGGCGACCCTCGTCTCCTCCCCGGCCATCTTCGGATAGACCGGGGGCCACGGGGCGTCGGGCAGCCCGCCGGCGAGGTCCGCTGCCGACATCTCCAGCAGGGGGGTCAGCGACTGGGGGGCGCCGTACATCGCCGCCCACGGATCGCCGCGCTCGGCGACCAGGGCGGGGACGGAGGCGAGGGTCAGGGTGTCGGGCTGGAGCTCGGCGAGTTCGTCCCAGCGGAACGGGGCGGAGACCTGCCCACCTGTCCGTGAGCGAACCGACCAGGCACCGAAGACGGTCTTGTGCGGGGCGTTCTGGTTGAAGTCGACGAACACCCGTCGGCCTCGCTCCTCTTTCCACCAGGCTGCGGTGAGCAGGTCCGGATGGCGCCGTTCGAGCTCGCGGGCGAGCGCCACCGCCCCGGCGCGCACCTGGTAGGAGTCCCATTCCGGGAGCAGCTCGACGTAGACGTGGATCCCCCGGTTGCCAGTGGTCTTCGGATATCCGTCGATCCCCAGTTCGTCGAGCAGGTCGCGCACGCAGAACGCGGCGCGTCGGACGTCGGCGAAGGTGATCCCGGGCTGCGGGTCGAGGTCGATCCGCAGCTGGTCGGCGACCTCCGGTGTCGCCGCCCGGTACGGCCACGGGTGGAATCCGAGGCACCCGAGGTTGACCGCCCAGATCAGGTGGGCGAGGTCGGCGGCGACGAGCGCGTTGGCGGTGGTCCCGTTGGGGGTCGAGACGATCGTCTGCTCCAGCCAGTCGGGCGCGCCGGCCGGAACCCGCTTCTGGAAGAAGGACTTGCCGCTCGCCCCGTCGGGAAATCGCTGGAGCAGGGTCGGGCGCCCGCCCATCGCAGCCATGATCGGCTGCTCGACGGCGAGGTAGTAGCGCACCAGGTCGCCCTTGGTCTCGCCGCGAGCGGGGAAGTAGACCTTGTCCGGGCTGCTCACCGGCACGATCCGGCCGGCGACCTCGACCTCCCACACCGGCGATGCCATCTCAGCCCCTGACGGACCGGGAGCGGGCTCGGCGAGCGGTCATCGCGGCACCTTCGACCAGGGCAGTTCCTTGTCGACGCGCGGTTCGCCGGGGAGTCCGAGCACCTGTTCGCCGAGGATGTTGCGCATGATCTCGGAGGTGCCGCCCTCGATCGAGTTGGCCCGGACGCGGAGGAAGGCGTAGCGCGGGCCGCGGGCTGCCCCGTCGAGGTCGAGACCTTCCGGGCGGGTGAAGGTGTAGTCGTAGCCGATCTGACCCTCGGCGCCGAGCAGGTCGACGGCGAAGGCGAACATCGCCTTGTTCAGCTCGGCGGCGAGCAGCTTGGCGATCGATCCCTCCGGCCCCGGGTTGCCGGTGCGCATCGCCTCGGCGGCGCGCTGGTTGGTCAGGCGGAGGATCTCGCCCTTGATCCAGAATCGGACGAGCTCGTCGCGCTGCACCGCTCCCCGGCGCTCCTCCGCCAGGTCGTTCCACAGCTTGACCAGGTCGTCGGCCGGTCCGCCGCGCGGCACGCGTTGCGAACCGCCGCTGCCGCCGATCGCCGTGCGCTCGTTCATCAGGGTCGTCAAGGCGACCCGCCAGCCTTCGCCGACGGCGCCGATCCGCTGATCGTCGGGGATCCGGGCGTCGGTCAGGTAGACCTCGTTGAACTCGGCCTCGCCGGTGATCTGGCGCAGTGGACGGACCTCGACCCCCGGCGAGCGCATCTCGACGGCGAAGTAGGTCATCCCCTTGTGCTTCGGGGTCTCGGGGTCGGTGCGGGTGACCAGCATCCCCCAGTCGGCGAGGTGGGCGAGGGTGTTCCACACCTTCTGACCGTTGACGATCCACTCGTCGCCGTCGCGCACGGCGCGGCAGGCGAGTCCGGCGAAGTCGGAGCCGGCGCCGGGCTCGGAGAACAGCTGGCACCACTTGTCCTCGCCGGTGAACATCGGGCGGAGGAAGCGGCGCTTCTGCTCGTCGGTGCCGTGGGTGACGATCGTCGGCCCGGCGAGCGCGAGGAAGAACGACGCCGGGTCGGCCGCCGCGGCGCCGGCGGCGCGCAAGCGCGACTCGACCAGCCGGTTGAGTTCGGGACGTACGCCGAGACCTCCGAACCCCTCCGGGAAATGGACCCAGGCCAGCCCGGCGTCGTAGCGCGCCCCGCGCAGCGCGACGTCGTCGGTCGTGGCCGGGTCGTGAGCTGCGAGCAGGGCGTCGATCGCGTCGCTGACCCGGCGCGTCTCGGTGTCGGTGGCGCGGGGTTCGGCAGCGAGGACGTCGGTCATGGCCTCCATGTTGGCGCGTGGGTGCCCGTCACGGACAAGCTGTCGCCCGAACTGAACACCATTCATCGGATGGTGACTGCTCCTGGGAGGACAGCTGTGGGGACCTTGGAAGGTCGATCGATCATCGTCACCGGAGGAGGCACCGGGATCGGGGCGGCGTGCGCAGCCCGGCTCGCCGCCGACGGGGCGATCGTCACGATCTGCGGCCGGACCGAATCGAAGCTGGCCGAGACCGTGTCGAAGTTCGCCCCGGCGAGCGGTGGCGGTGAGATCCGGGCGCTGGTCGCCGACGTCACCAGCGAAGAGGACGTCGAGCGGTTGATCGCTTCGGCCACCGAGGCGACCGGTTCGCTCGACGGGGTGGTCGCCAACGCCGGTGGCGGAGGGGCGATCATGCCGCTCCATCTGCAGCCGCTGGCCGAGTTCACCCGCGTCCTGCACCTCAACGTGCTCGGGACGTTCTTGCTGGTCAAGCACGCCACGCCGCGCCTCGTCGCCGCCGGCGGGGGGTCGTTCGTCGGGATGTCGTCGATCGCCGGGCACGTCACCCATCCGCTGTTCGGTGCCTACACCGTGTCGAAGGCGGCGATCGAGGAGTTGATCCGCAACGCGGCCGACGAGTACGGCGAGGTCAAGGTGCGGTTCAACGCAATCCGTCCCGGGTTCATCTCGACCGAGATCATGGAGGGGATCCCGCGCGAGTCCGAGGTCTACGCCAGCTACCTGGCGAACACCCCGATGGCCGGCGTCGGCGAGCCGGAGCAGGTCGCCGACCTGGCCCGATTCCTGATCGGCCCGGAGTCGGCGTGGATCACCGGCCAGGTGATCAACGTCGACGGTGGGCACGCCTTGCGCCGTGGCCCGGACTTCTCGTCGTTCCTGATCCCCCATCTCGGCAAGGACGGCCTGCTCGCCCGCAGCCCCGGCTGAGCGGACGCCTCCCGGCCTGCCCGGCGACCTCGGGCGAAGCTGCCGGACCAGGGCTGATCGGTCAGCCTTGGTCCGGTAGGGCGCGGGCGGCCTGCGCACCGACGGCGCACATCTGTTGGCAGGCGGCGGACCATCGGGCGGCGGTGTCGGCGTAGGCGGCGAGCACATCGGTGGTCGAACCCGGGCCGCCGCTGGTCAGCACCATCCAGCCGAGCCGGGTCGACTCCGTCGCCTCGAGGACCTGCGACACCGACTCGCGCAGCTCGCCGAAGTCGCTCGGCGTGATCCGTGCGGCGAACGAGGACCAGGCTTGGAGGAGGTACTCGGCGGAGGCGGAGAACGCTTCGAACGACGGTCTGAACTCGGCCGGGACGACGTTCGACCTGGCCCCCAGGCTCAGCTCGGCTCCCCGCTCGGCGACGACCCGGCTGGTGGCGCCGAGCAGCAACAGGCTGTCGCGGAACTCGCGCCGCTCGATCGTGATCGTCTGCAGCCGGACCAGCCGGCGGTTGACCCGCCCCTGACGGATCGCCGTCGACATCGCCGCGATCGACGACAACGCCGCCGCACCGGCGGCGGCGAGCAGGGCGGGGTCGGGTTGGGTCACCGCCTGGCCGTTTCTCGTGAACCGAGATACGCGTGGGCCAGCGCGGCGAGCTGATCGATCGACAGACGCAGCTCCGGAACGTTGCGGACGCCCTTTTCGAGGATCAGGGCGAACGCGGCCCGCTCGGCATCGGAGATCGCCGCCGCTGCGGTGTGCGGGATCAGCCCGACGACCGGGATCCCGGGGAACCGTTCGCTTGCCTGGTGGGCGACGAGCACGCCCGAACGATCGTCGGCGAGTCGGGAGAGGGTGATGTCGGTGATCACCAGATCGAGGCGGAGCAGGTCGCCGATCGTGGTCAGGGCGTCGTTGACGTTGCCGGCGATCACCGTTGCGCAGCCGGCCTGGGAGAGCAGCTCGGCGCGGAACTCGGCCTGGCGCTTGTCGTCGTCGACGACCAGCACCAGCGGTCGTGGGGCGCGCTCGCCGGACGTACGCTCGATCCTGGGCGGTTCGCTGACCACACCGACACCCATACGGGTGACCTTGTGGGCTAGGTCGGTCACCCTGCCCGTCAGGTCGTGTAGTCGAAGTCGACGATCTCACGCCCGGCGTCGATCCCACGCTGTTCGAAGCGGGTCGTCGGACGGTCGGCCGGCCGCTCGATCCGTCCGCCGGCGAGCCGGCCCGACGAGCCGCAGACCTGCTCGATCTGCCGGGCGTAGTCGGCCCAGTCGGTCGCCAAACGCAGCCGGCCCCCGGCGCCGAGTCGATCGATCAGACCGTCGACGACCTCGGCGTTGACCAGCCGACGGCGCTGCTGGCGGTGCTTCGGCCAGGGATCGGGGAAGTACACCCGGACCTCGGCCAACGCCCCGGCCGGGATCCGCCGGAGCAGGCCGAGGACATCGCCCTCGACCAACCGGATGTTGGTCAATCCCTCGGCCTCGATCGCCGCGACCACCCGGGCCAGGCCCGGTCGGTGGATCTCGACCCCGAGCACGTCGCGTTCGGGTTCGGACCTGGCTGCGGCGAGCAGGCCCTCGCCCGCGCCGAAGCCGATGTCGAGCACCAGCGGGGCGGTGCGTTCGAACAGGGCGGCGACGTCGAGCAACGGGCCGGTCTCGTCGATCAACCAGCGGCCCTCGGCGGCTGCGTAGCGCGCTGCCGAGAGCGGTCCGAGCCGGCGTCGGCGCGGCTTGAAGCTGCGCGTCGGCGGTCGCTGCTCGGGGTTCACGAGGCCCGCAACCTACCTCCCGACTAGGTTGGAGCGTCGTTCGTCGCCCCACTCCCGAGGTGCTACATGCCTGCTCCCGAAGCCGTCGCCTGGACCAACGCACTGGAGGTGATCGGCGCGGTCGAACCGATCATCGCCGATGCGATCCGGGGTGAGCTCGGCAACCAGCGGAGTCAGCTGAAGCTGATCGCCAGCGAGAACTACGCCTCGCCGGCGACCCTGCTGGCGATGGGCAACTGGTTCTCCGACAAGTACGCCGAGGGCACCGTCGGCCACCGCTTCTACGCCGGCTGCGAGTACGTCGACGTCGTCGAAGCGCGTGCATCCGAGCTCGCTCGGGAGGTGTTCGGCGCCGATCACGCCTACGTCCAGCCGCACTCGGGGATCGACGCCAACCTCGTCGCCTTCTGGTCGATCCTGGCGAAGGAGGTCGAGGCGCCGGAGCTCGCCCGGCTCGGGGCGAAGCACGTCAACGACCTGTCGGAGGAGGACTGGGGCAAGCTCCGCCTGACCTACGGCAACCAGCGCGCCCTCGGGATGTCGCTCGACGCCGGCGGCCATCTGACCCACGGCTTCCGTCCGAACATCTCCGGCAAGCTGTTCGACCAGCGCTCCTACGGGACCGACGAGACCACCGGCCTGCTCGACTACGCCGAGGTCCGGCGGATGGCGATGGAGTTCCGCCCGTTGGTGATCGTCGCCGGTTACTCCGCCTACCCCCGGCGGATCAACTTCGCCACGATGCGCGAGATCGCCGATGAGGCGGGAGCGACGCTGCTGGTCGACATGGCCCACTTCGCCGGGCTCGTCGCCGGCAAGGTGTTCACCGGCGACTTCGACCCGGTCCCCCACGCCCAGGTGGTGACGACCACGACCCACAAGTCGCTGCGCGGCCCGCCGCGGCGGGATGGTGCTGTGCAACGCGGACTACGCCGAGTTCGTCGACAAGGGCTGTCCGATGGTCCTCGGCGGGCCGATCGCCAACATGATCGCGGCGAAGGCGGTGGCTCTCTCCGAGGCCCGCCAGCCGTCGTTCCGGATCTACGCCCAAGCGATCGTCGACAACGCGGTGGCGCTCGCCGAGGCGCTCCTCGCCCGTGGCGCGGCGCTGGTCACCGGGGGTACCGACAATCACCTGGTGCTGCTCGACGTCACCCGCAGCTTCGGGATCACCGGCCGCCAGGCGGAAGAGCGCGCTGCTCGACGCGGGGGTGGTGACCAACCGCAACTCGGTCCGCGCGACCCCAACGGCGCCTGGTACTCGTCGGGGGTGCGGATGGGCACGCCGGCGCTGACCACCCTCGGGATGGGACCGGCGGAGATGGACGTCGTCGCCGACATCATCGTCTCGACCCTGTCGGCGACCACCCCGAACGCAGCCTCCAGCGGCGCGTCGAAGGCGAAGTACACGATCACCGACGGCGTCGCCGAGCGGTCTCGCGCTCGCTGCGAGGAGTTGCTCAGCGGCTTCCCGCTGTATCCCTCGATCGAGCTCTGACCGATCCTCCCCACCGCTGTCGGAGCTGCGACGGGCAGACTTGCGGGGATGGAGGCGCGATCCGGGCTCGGTGAACCGGCCGACTGGGTGCTCCACGTCGATCTCGATCAGTTCCTCGCCGCGGTCGAGGTCCTCCGGCGGCCGGAACTGGCCGGGCGACCGGTGGTCGTCGGCGGCGACGGCAACCCCCGCCGGCCACGTCAGGTCGTCGCCACCGCCTCCTACGAGGCCCGCGCTGTCGGTGTCCACTCCGGGATGCCGATGGGCTCCGCGCTGCGCACGTGTCCCGACTGCGTCTTCCTCGCCCACGACCGCCCGGTCTACGAGGCCGCGTCGACCGAGGTGATGGCGGTCCTCCGCTCGTTCCCGGTGACGGTCGAGGTGTGGGGGTGGGACGAGGCGTTCGTCGGCGTCCGCAGCGCCGATCCGTGGCTCGTCGCCACCGAGTTCGCGCGCCGCCGTGCTCGAACGGACCCGCCTGTCGTCCGCGATCGGCATCGGCGAGACGCGATTGTTGGCGAAGACGGCCACCCGCGCCGCCAAGCCGGGCGGGATCGCCTCGTTGACCCGCCGGGAATGGGCGGCGACGATGGCCGACGAGCCGGTGACGGTGATCTGGGGGATCGGGGATCGGACCGCCCGCCGCCTCGCCGAGTGCGGGGTGCACACCGTCCAACAACTCGCCCGGGCCGACACGACGCGGTCCTCGCCGGCGCCTTCGGTCCGCGGATCGGTCCGTCGCTCAAGATCCTCGGGCTCGGCGGCGACACGTCCCCGCTCGTCGACGAGCCGTGGATCGCCAAGGGGAGGAGCAAGGAGACGACGTTCACCGAGGATCTCACCGATCCGGAGCGGATCGCCGCCGAGGTCGACCGGCTCGCCCGCGAGGTCACCGAGTCGGTCGTCGCCGACGGCCGTTCGGTCACCCATGTGGCGGTGAAGGTACGGACGAAGTCGTTCTACACCCGGACCAAGATCAGCAAGTTGCCATCGACGACCACCGACCCCACCGCGGTCGCCCGGACGGCGGCAGTCGTCCTCGGGCGGTTCGAGGACGACGTGATCGGTCGGCCGATCCGGCTGCTCGGCGTGCACGTCGTGCTCGACGTCCCTGGCTGAGCCAACCCCTCGGGATGCCCGGGTGACCAGGACGACCGGCGCGACCGGGCGGTCGGTGGTGCGGGCGTACCCGGCACCGGGCGGGGCGGCGGCGAACGGTACCGTGAGTTCGAAGGTGCCGATCCGGGAGGTGCGATGGCCGACATCGAGATCGAGACGGTCGACGAGTCGATCCGCCTCCTGCGGCTCAACCGGCCGGCACGGCGCAATGCGCTGACGTTCGAACTGACCGGCGAGCTGCACAGCGCACTCGACGCGATCGCCGGCGACGCCGGCTGCAAGGTCGTGATCCTCACCGGGAGCGGGGCGGGGTTCTGCGCCGGACTCGACCTGCGCGACTTCGGCACCCCTCCCGGGCCGGGGGAGCACCAGCACTCGCCGGTCAACACCGGCGGTCAGGCGTTCATGGCCAACATCACCCAGCACGTCAGGGCAACACCGCAGGTCGTGATCGCCGCGGTCAACGGCGCTGCGTTCGGCGGAGGGCTCGCCCTCGCCTGCGCCTGCGACATCCGCCTGGCGGGTGCCTCGGCGCGGTTCTGCTCGGCGTTCATCCGCACCGGGCTGACCGGGACCGACATCGGGATCTCGTACCTCCTCCCCCGCCTGGTCGGCACCTCCCATGCGTTCGACCTGATCCTCACCGGGCGCGAGATCGATGCGCTGGAGGCCGAACGGATCGGTCTGGTGTCGCGCGTCGTTCCCGACGACGCATTGTTCGAGGAGGCGTTGGCGACGGCGCGGACGATCGCCGGCTACACCCAGATCGGCTTGACGCTGACCAAGGAAGTGCTCTGGCACAACGTCGACAACCCGTCGATGGCCGGCGCGATCGCGCTCGAGAACCGCAACCAGATGCTCGCCGCCGCCTCGCCGGAGGTCCGCGAGTACATGGCCGCCTACACGTCGAAGGTCGCCGGCGGCGGGCGCTGAGCCCACCGCCGACGACCCTCGTCGGAGTGTTCGATCGGTCGGGGTGTTCGATCAGTAGGTCGTGCCGGGGGTGCGAGCCGCCCGGGGCAGCACGTCGACCTTGATGTCGGGAACGGCGTGGGCGAACTCGACGTGCTTCGACGGCCCTGCCGACTCGCGGTAGCGGGTGGTCGAGTGCGACCGGGTCCTTGTCGAACTCGGGGATGACCTTGTCGCCGAACAGCTCGAGCATCTCGAGCACCTCGTCCTCGTAGAGGGCGCTCGGGGAGGCCGAACACGAGCTGGTCACAGCCGACGTCGGAGTAGCTGGCGATCTGCTCGACGACCTCGTCGGGGGTGCCGCAGGAGCAGGTAGCCGCCGGCGATCAACGAGTCGAGGAAGGCCTCGGATCCGGCCGGCGATGTCCCGCAGGGTGATCGGGGCGTTCGGCCAGACGATCGCGTCGGGCGACTTCGGCATCGTGTCGTGGTACAGGTTCACCATCGTCACCAGGTACCCGCGCGTCGCCGTCGAGCGCGATCTCGCGCGCACGCTTGCGGTCCGACGAGGCAGACCACCGAGTTGGTCATCATCACGTTGTCGTTGTCGTACTGGCCGATCGGCTCGGTGCACTTGGCGATGCCTTCCTTGTAGGCGTCGATCCGACCCTTGAGGTTGAAGATCGGCTCGAAGTTGAAGGCGATCGCGCCGATGCCGAGCTGGCCGGCCTTGGCGAACGTCGGCGGGTTGCCGCACGCGACCCAGATCGGCGGATGGCTCGTTGCCGTACGGCTTGGGCAGGATGTTGTGCGGAGTCGGGGACGGTGAAGTGCTCACCGTGGTAGCTCGTAGTCGTGCTGCTCCCACATCCGCGGGATCTCGCGCGATGACCTCGTCCCACTCGGCCTTGGTCGAGTCCTTGTCGAGGATGTTGAACGCGGCCATCTCGTGGCTGCCGGCGCCGCGACCGGTGCCCCACTCGAAACGGACGTTGGTGATGTGGTCCAGCATCGCGGCACGCTCGGCGAACCGGACCGGGTGCTCCTTGCGCGGCGAGAGGCTGATGATGCCCGTGCCGAGGTGGATCCGCTCGGTCTGGGCGGCGACGTAGCCGATGACGACCTCGGGAGCCGACATGTGGCTGTACTCGGTCAGCGCGTGGTGCTCGCCGAACCAGACGTACTTCCAGTTGTGCTTGTCGGCCTTGATCGCGAACGCGCTTCGGCCATCAGCATCTCGTGCTCGCTGGTCGTGTCGTGCGCTGCCGGGCCCGGCAGATAGCCGTTGCTGAAGACTCCGAACTCCACGTGTGTCCCCTCCTACGTGTTCTGTAGCCAGACCGTAGTGTGGACTGACGCCCCGTCAGATTAATGCAGGGCATTAGAAATTGCAAGTGGCCGTTCGTCGCAGCTGGCCGCCATGGTCCTTCGTGCCATGTCCAGCGTCTCGTCCCGGTGGTCCCTGCTGCTCGCGATGCTCACCGTCGCCACGCTCGCCGCGGGCTGTTCGACGACCGCCGACGGAGCGGGCGAGTCGCTCGCCGACGCCCGTCGGTCGACGCCCAACGGCCTCGGGATCGATGGTCCCGACCAGCTCCCCGACCCCTGCGCACTGCTCGGGGAAGCGACGGTCGGCGGGTTGATCGGCGACGGGACGGTGCCGACCGAGGGTGACGGGGGCGAGTTCGAGGGACGCCAGCTGCTGTTCCGCACCTGCCTGTGGGGCGAGGAGAACCGGCCCGAGGGGGCGATCGGGGTCCAGATCGGCGTCGCCGATGCCGACGGCCGTGACGTCGTCGCCAACCGTTCGATCGGTCTCGAGCCGAGCCTCGAGACCTCGATCGGCACCGACGGCAAAGAGGCGATGTACGTCGGGATGCTGCCCACCGGCGGCACGCTCGGCTCGACGATCTACTTCCGCCACGCCGGCTACTCGGTGATGATCGGCCACGTCGGCCCGGGCGCGGCCCCCGGCACCGTCGAGACACTCGCCACCGATCTGATCGCTGCCCTCGACACCTCCGCCTGAGCGGCGAGTGACGGCGGGTCATCCTGCATAGCGTGGGCGCGCTGTGGCTCCCGTCCGACCCGCGATCTCTTATCCGGCGCAACTGCCGATCACCGCGCACCATGACGAGTTGCTCGGGCTGCTCCGCGACCACCAGGTGGTGGTCGTCGCCGGGGAGACCGGGTCGGGCAAGAGCACCCAGCTGCCGAAGCTGTGCCTCGAGCTCGGCCGGGCGGCGGACGGGCACTGATCGGGCACACCCAGCCGCGCCGGGTCGCCGCCCGCACCATCGCCGAGCGGATCGCCGAGGAGCTCGGCTCCGAGCTCGGCGGCGCCGTCGGCTACACCGTCCGGTTCACCGACCGGTCGGCGACGAGACGCATGGTCAAGGTGATGACCGACGGGATCCTCCTCGCCGAGATCCAGCGCGATCGCGACCTCCGCCGGTACGACACGTTGATCATCGACGAGGCCCACGAGCGCAGCCTGAACATCGACTTCCTGCTCGGTTACCTCCACCAGCTGCTCCCCCGCCGCCCCGACCTCAAGCTGGTCGTCACGTCGGCGACGATCGACACCGAGCGGTTCGCCGCGCACTTCGGCGGCGCCCCGATCGCCACCGTCGTCGGGCCGCAGCCATCCGGTCGAGATCCGCTACCGCCCGTTCGGGATCGAACCGGACGACGACCGCGACCAGGTGCAGGCGATCGTCGACGCGGATCGACGAGCTGCAGCGGGCGATCGACGGCGACATCCTCGTGTTCCTCTCCGGCGAGCGCGAGATCCACGACACCGCCGACGCCCTCCGCCGGCTCGAACTGCGCCGACACCGAGGTCCTGCCGCTCTACGCCCGGCTGTCGTCGGCCGAGCAGCAGCGGATCTTCCAGCCCGCCCGGGACGGCGGATCGTGCTTGTCGACCAACGTCGCCGAGACCTCGCTGACCGTCCCCGGGGTGCGGACGGTGATCGACGCCGGAGCGGCACGGATCT
Organism: uncultured Actinomycetes bacterium; assembly: GCA_963754705.1. GTDB lineage: Bacteria > Actinomycetota > Acidimicrobiia > Acidimicrobiales > Ilumatobacteraceae > JAWKHV01. Next base: position 347,409 of record CAVWGZ010000008.1, read on the forward strand.
CGCGCTACAACCGTCGGCTGAAGGTCCAGCGGCTGCCGATCGAACCGATCTCGCAGGCGTCGGCCAACCAGCGCGCCGGGCGCTGCGGTCGCGTCGCGCCGGGCATCTGCATCCGTCTCTACGACGAGGACGAGTTCCTCGCCCGGCCCGAGTTCACCGAGCCCGAGATCCTGCGGACCAACCTCGCCTCGGTGATCCTGCAGATGACCGCCCTCGGGCTCGGCGACGTCTCGGCGCTTCCCCTTCGTCGAACCGCCCGACGCGCGGGCGATCGCCGACGGGGTCGCCCTGCTCGAGGAGCTCGGCGCGTTCGACCCGGACACCGACGGCCGGTCGCGCCGGCTGACGCACACTCGGCAAGCGGCTGGCCCGACTGCCGATCGACCCCCGGCTCGGCCGGATGGTGCTCGAAGCCGAGCGGCTCGGCTGCGCCCGCGAGGTGCTGATCGATCGCCGCCGCACTGTCGATCCAGGACCCGCGCGAACGCCCGACCGAACAGCAGCAGCAGGCCGCCGAGTCGCACCGCCGGTTCGTCGGTGAGGACGGCTCCGACTTCACCACCCTCGTCCGGCTGTGGGACCACCTGCGCGACCCGCCAGCGCGAGCTGTCCTCCAACCAGTTCCGCAAGGCGTGCCGGGCCGAGTTCCTCAACTACCTCCGCGTCCGCGAATGGCAGGACCTCTACAGCCAGCTGCGCTCGGTGGCGGGCGAGCTCGGCATCCGGCTCAACCACGAGCCGTGCCACCCGGATCACCTCCATCAGGCGCTGCTGTCCGGATTGCTGTCGCAGATCGGGCTGCGCGACGGCGACAGCGCGCGAGTACCGCGGTGCGCGCGAACGCCAAGTTCGCGATCGCCCCCGGTTCGTCCTCGTCGAAGAAGCCGCCGCGTTGGGTGATGGCCGCCGAACTGGTCGAGACCAACCGACTGTGGGCACGGCGCCGTCGCCCGGATCCAACCGGAGTGGGCCGAGCGGCTCGGCGACCATCTGCTGCGTCGGACGTACGCCGAGCCGCACTGGGACGCCCAGCGTGGCAGCGCGATGACGACGGAGAAGGTGCTGCTCTACGGGCTGCCGATCGTCGCCGCCCGCCCGGTGCAGTACGGGCGGATCGATCCGGCGGCGGCGCGGCGATGTTCATCGTCCACGCCCTGGTCGAGGGCGACTGGCAGACCCATCACGCCTTCGTCGCCGCCAACGCCGAGCTGCGAACGGAACTGGCCTCACTGGCGATCCGCGTCCGCCGGCGCGATCTGCTGCTCGACGACGTCCAGTCGCTGGTCGACTTCTACGACCGGCGGGTCGGCCTCGACGTCACCTCGGCCGGGCACTTCGAACGCTGGTGGAAGAACGCCCGGCGGACCGAACCCGATCTGCTGACGATGACGATCGATGACCTGCTCGACACCTCCGAAGGTCCCCTGCGACTCGACGACTTCCCACTCTGCTGGCGCCAGGGGGAACTCGAGCTCGACGTCAGCTATGTGTTCGAGCCGGGCGCAGCCGACGACGGCGTGACCGTCCACGTCCCTGCCGCGGTGCTCAACCGGGTGACCCCGGCCGGCTTCGACTGGCAGGTCCCCGGGCTGCGCGGCGAGCTGGTCACGGCGATGATCCGCACCCTGCCGAAGGTCGTCCGGCGACATCTGGTCCCGGCCGGCGAGTTCGCTGCGCTCGCCCGTCCCCGGCTCGACCCGGCCGCCCCGGGCAGCCTCGCCGTCCAGCTCGCCGGCGCGTTGCGGGCCATCGCCCCGGTCGCCGTCGGCCCGGACGACTTCCAACTCGACCGGCTCCCCGACCATCTGCGGATCACCTTCGTCGTCGAGGACGCGGAGGGCAAACTGCTCGGCGTCGGCAAGGACCTCGCCGTCCTGCAGCAGTCGCTGCGCGGTCACACCCGGCTCGCCCTTGCCCGCTCGGCTGCACCGCTGGAGCAGCGTGGCCTGACCGGGTGGACGATCGGCGACCTGCCTCGGCGGGTGACCACCTCGAGCGCCGGACACGAGCTGGAGGGGTTCCCGGCGCTGGTCGACGACGGCGCGTCGGTGTCGGTGCGGGTGCTGACCAACGCCCGCACCCAGCAGTTGGCGATGCATGCCGGCACCCGTCGCCTGCTCCGCCTGACGCTCGCCGCGCCCGTACGCGGGCTGGAGCGATCCGGGCTGACCAACGAGGCCCGGTTGGCGGTGGTCCGCGCCGGGCTCGGCTCGGTCGGCGAGCTGATCGACGACTGCATCACCGCTGCGCTCGATCAGCTGATCGAGCGCCACGGGGGACCGAGCTGGACCGCAGCCGAGTTCGAGTCGCTGCAGCGGGCGGTGAAGGGCGACCTGTCCGGTTCGGCGACGAGCGCACTCTCCGCCGCCGGGCGGATCGCGATCGCCGCCGCCGCGCTCTCCCGCCGGCTCGACGGACTGGTCGCCGAGTCGCTCGCGCCCTCGGTCGCCGACGCCCGCCGTCAGCTCGCCCGGCTCGTCCGGCCCGGGTTCGTCGCCGGCGCCGGGATCGGCCGGTTGGACGACATCGCCCGCTACGTCCAGGGGATCGAACGCCGGCTGGACAAGCTCGCCGCCGATCCGCGCCGCGATCAGCTGCGCGCCGCTCAGGCACAGACGCTCGAACAGCGTTACCAGCAGCTCGTCGACGCGCTCCCGCCGCGCAGCCGGCCGCCGGAGCTGGCCGAGATCCGCTGGCAGCTCGAAGAGCTCCGGATCTCGCTGTTCGCCCAGGTGCTCGGCACGAAGGGTTCGATCAGCGAACAGCGGATCCGTCGCGAGCTGGCCGCCCTCACGCCCTGAGCGGCGCCTCGTCCGACGCTGCGCCGCGTCTGCGTACGTTTCGCAGTGCTCGATCGCCGCGAACCGTACGCAAACGGCCGGATCAGCTCCGTGGCGGTGCCTGGTCGGGCCGGGCGTACGGTTCCGGGGATGGCGCCCGACCTCCGCTCCGTGACCGACTGTGCGATCCCGACCCAGCTGTTGGAGCCGGTGACCGACTTCCCGCCGGAGATGGCTCCCCGGCTGCAGACCGCCGGTGCTCGGGCCTTCTACGGTCAGTTCGGCCACGCCCCGGGCCTGATCGACCAGTGGTTCGTCTTCTACCACCAGGTCGTCACCCGCGACGAGGTGCTCCCGTTGCGGACCAAGGAGCTGTGCCGGCTGCGGATCGCAGCGCGCAACGGCTGCATGCTCTGCCTCGGCGGGCGGTTCACCGACGCCTCCGGCGCGCCGGTGGTCGACGACGCCGATGTCGACGCGGTGCTCGGCGGACGGTTCGACGATCCCCGGTTCACCGCCCAGGAAACCGCTGCGCTCGAGTTCACCGAGGTGTTCCGGGTCGACTCGTCGAAGGTCGACAAGGCGCTGGCGGACGCGACCTTGGAGCACCTCGACGAGGCTCAGCTGGTCGAGTTGGGGATCTGCATCGCCCAGTTCACCGGGATGGGGCAGCTGTTCGCGATGCTCGGGCTGCCGAACATGGCCGACGCCTGAGCCCCACCCCGGGGCTCACCGGACGGAGTCAGAACGGCCGATCGCCGATCACCGTGATCCGCTCCATCACCCGCCGGTTGGGGGCGTAGTCGGACGCGGCGTAGTGCTGCGTCGCCCGGTTGTCCCAGATCGCCAGTGCCCCTGCGCTCCATCGGAACCGGCACTGGTACTCCGGCACCGCTGCCTGCCGGCAGAGGTGGTCGAGCAGCCGTTGGCCGTCGTCGGGGTCGAGCCCGACGATCTGGGTGGTGAAGATCGAGTTGACGTACAGCGTCTTGCGGCCGGTCTCCGGATGGGTGCGCACGATCGGGTGCTCGACCGCCGGGAAGTCCGGACGGAGCGCCTCGCGCTGCTCGGGCGACATCGACGCGCCGAACGACGTCCACCAGTCGTGGACCGCGGTCATCCCCTCGATCAGCTCCTTGACCTCGTCGTCGAGACCGTCGTAGGCCGCGCCCATGTCCGCCCAGAGGGTGTCGCCGCCGACATCGGGGATCTCGATCGCGTGGAGCAGCGAGCCGAGCGACGGCTGCTCGCGCCAGCTGACGTCGCTGTGCCAGATGTTCTCGTAGCCGAACGTCGACGCGTCCTTCTCGAAGCGGACGACGCGCGGCAGCTCGTCGGACTCGTCGTACTGCGCCGAGGGGAGGAACGGGTGCCACTCGAGCTGGCCCCAGCGCCGTCCGAGGCGGCTGTGGCGCTCGGGATCGAGCGCTGCGTCACGGATGAAGACCACCTTCCACTCGAGCAGGGCGCGGTGGAGCTCGGCGAAGGTCTGCTCGTCGGGGTCCTCGGCGAAGTCGATCCCACTCAGCTCGGCGCCGATCGTCGGGCTGGAGGGCCGGAGCGAGAACCGGGTGTACGGCCGGTCCTCCCAGTCGGCCGGCGTGCGCCGGACGAGTCGCGGTCCGGCGTGGAGCCGGAAACGTTGTGGAACGGTGAGCGTGGTCATCGGTGCCCCCCTCGGGCTGTGGCGACGGATAGGTCGATCGGTGCGGTGAGCGTGGCGGTGATCGTCGCCACCAGGTCGGTCTGGAGCGCTTCGACGGCGAGGCGCGGTTCGCGACGATGCAGCCGCCACTCCCAGCCGGCGATCGTCCCGATCAGCACGCTGCCCATCTGGTCGATCCGGTTGACCGCGAGCTGCCGGTCGACGCCGGCGAAGTGCTGCGCGAGCACCAGCTCGCAGGCGCGCCGGTAGCTGTCGACGACGGGCAGCTCGAGCACCAGCTCGCGGGCGAAGGTGTCCCACTGGGTGCGCGCGAGGAACCGGCCGTACCAGCCCTCGGTCTCGGCGATCACGGCGACGAGCGGCTCGACGATCGCCCGGACGAGCTCGCCCAGTGGTGGGTGATCCCCGGCTGCAGCGAGCATCGCCTGACGGCGATCGTTGACCGACCGCATCCGATGCTCGTAGACCGCGGCGACCAGACCGGCTCGATCGCCGAAGTGGTACTGGGCGGCGGAGTGATTGCCCTGCGCGGCGGCGGCGCAGACGTCGCGCAACGACACCGACTCGATCCCCCGCTCGGCGAACAACCGCTCGGCGGTCTCCACCAGCAACCGGCGGGTGAGGTCTCCTCGGCTACTCATCGACCGAAAACTACGCCACGTGACTTAGTCAGTCAACCCCCGCGGCCGTCCGCCGGCGGGATCATCGGTACGATCCGGCGGTGACGGCGAGCCGGGTCGACTGCGATGTCCGAGATGGGGTGGCGACGATCACGCTCGCCTCGCCGCAGAACCGCAACGCGTTGTCCCGGGCGTTGCTCGCCGACCTCGCCGCTGCCCTCGAGCGGGCGACCGCCGACGACGTCCGGGCGATCGTCCTGACCCACCTCCCGCCGGTGTTCTGCGCCGGGGCCGACCTCAAGGAACGCTCCGCCGGGTTCTCCGGCTCGGACGAGATGATCGCCGTGATCGAGCGGTTGGAGGGCGCCGCCCAGCCGACGATCGCCGCGGTCAAGGGCCCGGTGCGCGCCGGCGGGCTCGGGGTGATGGCCGCCTGCGACCTGATCGTCGTCGCCGAGACGGTCGACTTCGCCTTCACCGAGGTCCGCCTCGGCCTCGCCCCGGCGATCATCGCCGTGCCGATCCTGCGTCGGGTGCCGTGGTCCAAGCTCGCCGCCGCATTCCTCACCGGCGAGACCTTCGGTGCGGCGACGGCGGTCGAGATCGGTCTGGTGACGCACGTCGCGGCGGACGGGCCGGCAGTCGACGAACAGGTCGGCCGCCTCGTCGAGGGGGTGCTCGCCGGCGGCCCGGAGGCGCTCGCGTTGACCAAGCGGTTGCTGCGCGAGCTGCCGGGGATCGATCAGGCGGAGGACTTCCGCCGGATGCAGCAGCTGTCCGACGACCGCTTCGACAGCGCCGAGGGGCGGGAGGGCATGGCCGCCTTCCTCGAGCGGCGGCGACCGTCGTGGCGAGGCACCGACTGATCCCGGCTCGACGCCGCCCGGACGGCGGCTAGCTCGGCCGGGAGCTGATCTTCGCCTGCACCGCGGCGAGCCGCTCGGCGAACCACGGCTGCTGCGCACTCCACAGCTGCGGCTCGAGCTCGCGGGCGACCGCCGCCGGATGCTCGTCGACCTCGGCCATCGCCCGGATCGTCGCCTTCGCCGCGATCGCCAACTCGCGGCGGCGCGGACGCCGCCCGCGCCGCCATCGCCTGGGCGGCGGCGGCGAGCTCGTCGTCGGGCACGCAGCGGTGGACCAGCCCGAGCCGCTCGGCCTCGGGGCCGTCGAGCACTTCGCCGAACACGACCGCAGCGAGCGTCGTCTGCGGGCCGGCGATCCGACGGAACATCCAGGTGTGCCCCCCGCCCGGGTGGAGGCCGAGCTGGAGGAAGCGGGTGTCGAAGCGAGCTCGACGAGCGGCGAGGCGGACATCGCAGCCGAGGGCGAGGTTCATCCCCGCCCCCACCGCCGCGCCGTTGACCGCGGCGATCGTCGGCAGCGGGCTGTCGGCGATGCGGAGGAACCCGGCGTAGATCGCGCCGAGGCTCTCCCCGGTCGCTTCGCGCAGGTTGCCGAGGTTGGCCCCGGCGCAGAACGCCGGCGGCGCGCCGGTGACGACGATCGCCCCGATCCGTTCGTCGGACTCGATCTCGTCCATCGCAGCGAGGATGTCGGCGACCATCGCGGCGGTCAGCGTGTTGCGCTCTGCCGGATGGTTCAAGGTGAGGGTGGCGACTCCCTCGGCGACGGCGACTTCGACCAGGCTCATCGGGCCAGTGTCGCAGTTCGCCGCGGCACGCCCCAGCTCGCCGGCGACACCCACCGGGAGGCGAGGATGCTGCGGTGATCGTCGATGCCCACACCCACGTCGCCGCCGACGACCAACAGCGCTACCCCCGCCGGCTCGGCGGGTTCGGCAGCCGCTGGTGGGCGCAGCCGGGCCACGGCATCGGATCGTTGCTGGCGACGATGGACGCAGCGGGAGTCGAGCGGGCGGTCGTCGTCCAGGCGGTCGGGGTCTACGGCGACGACTGCTCGTACGCGATCGCCGCGATCGACGAGGCGCCGCATCGGTTGGCGCTGGTGGTCAGCGTCGATCTGCACGCCGACGACCCGCTGACGTCGCTGCTGGCGCAGGCCGCCGACGCTCCGATCGCCGGTCTGCGGTTGTTCGGCGTCGACGGCCGCCCGACGACCTGGCTCGCCGACGGCCGCGCCGACGCGATCGTCGGGATGGCCGCCGAGCGAGGATGGACGATCGTCCCGACCCTGTTCGCCGACGACCTCGAGGCGCTCGGCCGGTTGGTGGAGCGACATCCGCAGGTGCCGATCGCGCTCGACCACGCCGGATTCCCCGATCTCTCCGGCGGGCTCCCGTTCCCAGCCGCCGGCCCGCTGCTGGCGCTCGCCGAGCTGCCGACGGTCTCGCTCAAGGTGTCGACCCACCTGCTGGAGAGCGCGGACGCGGTCGGCGATCCGGCGGCGCTGGTCGACCTGCTCGCCGAGCGGTTCGGACCCGAGCGGCTCTGTTGGGGGTCGGATCACCCGCAGTCCGAAGGACTCGACTACGCCGGCAAGCTCGCCTTCGCCCGCCGAGCTGCCCGCTACCTCGACCCGCCGTCGAGCGAGGCGTTGTTCGCCTCGACCGCCGAGCGGCTGTGGTTCGGCGCCCAGCGGTAGCCCGCTGTATCTCGTCGTGCCTCTAAGGTGGAGCCGTGCTCGACCTGGGGATCGACCTCGATGTCTGGCCGTGGGTGTGGCTCGGTCGCGGCGGTCGTCTTCGCCCTGGTCGAGCTGATCCTGCGTCGGCGGCTCGTTCGTCCTCCTGCCGTTCGCCGTCTCGGCGTTCGTCGCCGCGATCCTCGCGTTTCTACGACGTTTCGATCGAGGTCCAGTGGGCCGTGTTCGTCTTCGGCGGCGCGGTCGCTGTTCGCGGTGTTCTACCGCTGGGCGCAGCAGCTTCATCGACGAGCAACACGATGGCACCCGGTGTCGGCGCCGACCGGCTGGTCGGGCTGACCGGCGATCGTCACGGCCGACGATCGCCGCCGACGACACCGACCGACGCGGCCGGGTCAGCGTCGACGGCGAGGTGTGGGGCGCCTCGCCGACGGCGACGGCGGCGATCCCGGCGGCGCACGGGTCGAGTCGCTGGCGATGAAGGGCACCCGCGTCGTCGTCGAGCCGATCGCCACGTCGACCGAGACCGCGACGGACCGAGGAGGAGACCACATGATCGTCGTCATCCTGATCATCGCCATCGCGATCGTCGGCATCGCCGTCCTGGTCGGCCGCGGTCAAGATCGTCCGGCCGTACCAGCGGGGCCTCGTCGAACGGCTCGGGCCAGTACAAGACCACCAAGGACCCGGGTCAACCTGATCGTCCCGTTCATCGAGACGATGCAGCTCATCGACATGCGCGAGCAGGTCGTCGACGTGCCGCCGCAGGAGGTCATCACGGCCGACAACGTGGTCGTCTCGGTCGACGCCGTCGTCTACTACGAGGCGACCGACCCGCAGCGGCTGGTCTACAACGTCGCCGACTTCTTCACCGCGATCACCAAGCTGGCCCAGACCAACCTGCGCAACCTGATCGGCGACCTCGAGCTCGACAAGGCGCTCACGTCGCGCGACACGATCAACACCCAGCTGCGCGAGGTGCTCGACGACGCCACCGACAAGTGGGGCGTGCGGGTCGTCCGGGTCGAGATCCAGCGCATCGATCCGCCGCCGGAGGTCGTCTCGGCGATGCACGCCCAGATGCGGGCCGAGCGCGACCGGCGGGCGACCGTCACCGAGGCCCAGGGCTACCAGGAGGCGGCGATCGCCCGGGCCGACGGCGAGAAGCAGTCGGCGGTGCTCGCCGCCGAGGGCCGCAAGCAGGCGGCGATCCTCGACGCCGAAGGCGACGCCCAGGCGATCGAGCTGCGTGCCGCAGGCCGACAAGATGCGGCTGACGATGCTCGGCGAGGGCGAGGGCGAGGCCGCCAAGGCGCGCCTGCCGGGCATCAAGTCGGCCGACGCCGACCAGAACGTGCTGACCGTCGAGTACCTGCAGGCGCTCGCAGATCGGCGACGGCCGGGCCACCAAGCTGGTGATCCCGGCCGAGTTCTCCGGCCTGCTGGGCACGGTCGCCGCGCTCGACCGAGGCGATCCGCCCGACGACAGCCGGACGACGAGGTCCGTCCCCGGAGGCGGCCTGCCGATCCCCGACGCGGCCGAGCGGGTCGATCTCGCCGCCACGCAGCGAGCGTGACCGGTGAAGCGGGCCGAGACGCCCCCGGCGGGCTGGTACCCGGACCCGCGGTTGTCGCGCGCTGCGCTGGTGGGACGGCACCGACTGGACCGAGGAGGTGCGCGCCCGAGCGCCGAGCGACGTCACCTTCGCCCCCCAGAACGTGCCCGGGGCCCTGCCGGCAGCACCGGGTTCGATCTCCCGTCACCCTCCGCCGCCGGGTTCGGGCATGGGTCAGGCCGACGTCGAGCGGGTCATCGCCCAGGTGCGCGAGGCCGCCCGGGCCGAGGTCGACCGCGCCGCCGACCTGTTCAGCGCTCGCGCCCGTCTGGCCGGCAGCGAGTTCGCCCCGTTGATCTCGCAGTACACCAGCAACGCCCTGCGGTGGGTGAAGATCTTGCTGGTGATCGTCACGATCGCGATCGTCGCCTGGTTCGTCTTCCAGGCGGTGGCCCAGGCGACGTTCTTCGAGTGGCTCGGCGACCGGATCGACAACGTGAGCAACAACTGACCCCGTGACGCGCCGGCGCGGACGCGCCAGACTCGGGCGATGGACCAGCTGCTGGCGATGCCCGACGACTTCTCACGCGCCCTGGCGATCGTCGCCCACCCGGACGACATGGAGTACGGAGCGGCGGCGGCGGTGGCGGTGTGGACCGACGCCGGCAAGTGGGTCGGGTACGTCCTGGTGACGCGCGCGGCGAGGCGGGGATCGACGGGATCGATCCGGCCGAGTGCGGGCCGAGGCGCGGAGCCGAGCAGATCGCCGCCTCGCACCTGGTCGGGGTCGAGACGGTCGAGTTCCTCGTCATCGCGACGGGGTGGTCGAGCACTCGCTCCAGCTCCGCCGCGACATCGCCGCAGCGATCCGCCGCCACCGGCCGGAGCTGATCGTCACCCTCAACCATCACGACACCTGGTTCGGTCAGCACTGGAACTCCCCGGACCACCGCAACACCGGGCGGGCGGTGTTCGACGCGGTCGGCGATGCCCGGCAACCGCTGGATCTTCCCCGAACTGCTCGACGACGGACTCGAGCCGTGGAGGCGGGGTGCGGTGGGTGGCGGTCGCAGGATCGCACCAGCCGACCCACGCGGTGGCGGTCGAATCAGGTCTCGATCGGGCGATCGCCTCGCTCGAAGCTCACGCCGCATACCTCGCCGGGCTCGGCGACGGCACCACCGACGCCCGCCAGTTCCTGACGAACAGCGCCGAGGCGCTCCGCCGAGCGCTTCGGCGGCCGGCTGTGCACCACCTTCGAGGTGCTCGGGTAGGCGCCGAATCCGGCCGGGCCGGCGCCGTCGTCGCCCGCCGGATCGGTCGCCTGGTAGACGACCGCGGCGAGGACCACTGCGCCGCCGATCGCCGTCGCCAGCCCAGGGTTCTCGCGGTAGCCGATCCACACCCACAGCGGCCCGAGGACGACCTCGAGCAGGCTGATCAGGGCCGCCTGGGAGGCCGGGATCAACCGCGCGCCGACGACGAAGAAGTACTGCCCGAGCCCGGTCTGGAACACGCCGAGCAGCACCAGCAGGAGCAGGTCGTGCGCCCGGATCCGCGCAGCGAGGCGAACGGGGCGGCGACGGCGAACAGCATCAGCTGCGCCAGGGCGACGGCGGGGGCCATCGACACCTCCCGGCGGTGGCGGGTGATCACGATCGTGATCGCGAACAGCACGGTCATCGCGATCGAGGCGAGCAGGCCGAGCATCGAACCGGAGCTGGGGCCGCCGACCATCACCGCCACCCCGCTCACCGCCAGCCCGGTCGCCGCCCAGGTGCGACGTGTCGCCGACTCGCGCAGGGTGACCCAGGCGAGGGCGACGGCAGCGAACGGAGCGAGGGCCTGGAGGAACAGGACGTTGGCCACCGTCGAATGGTTGAGGGCGACGATGAACGCCCCGCAGGCACCGGCCATGCATGCCGCCATCCCCACCCCCGCCCAGCCGATCCGCGCCGACCGAGGCGACGAACGGCTGGCGACGCCGGCGGGCGTCGGCGGCGGAGACGATCCCGAGGACGATCCCGGCGAACAGCGCCCGGCCGGCGATCTGCGTCGCGGTGTCGAGGCGCAACCCGCGGCGCTGGATCACCCCTGCGCTGGACCACGCGATCGCAGCCATCGCGACGTAGGCCTGGCCCCGCCGATGGAGGTTCGATGACGACTGGACTGAGACGGTCACCGGCGAAGTCAACCAACCGGGGGGCCGTCACGCCAACCAGTTGTCGGCCATCCCGATCCGACGGGCAGTGGGTCGTCGGTGTCGGACGCCGCCCGCTCCGGGGCGTCAGTCGGCGAACGACCTCGTCGGTCAGTCGCTCGGCCTCCAGCCCGAGTGCGGCGCGCGGTGGTGCCTGCGATCGGCCGCCATTCGTCGAACTCGATCCCGTCCCTCCACCTCACGCCAGGTCCCGGCGGCGGTGCCGTCGACGGTGAACGCCGACATCGACTGCGGCAGCCTGGTGGTGAAGATCCGCGGCCGGTCCTCCTCCTCGATCACCACCGCCGAGCGGCAGTGGGTCAGCAAGATCGCATCCCAGGTGGGCAGCAAGCGCACCGGCGGCGGGCCGTGGTCCTCGAGTTCCCGCTCGGCGAGGTCGACCACCGCTTCCCCGTGGGATGTAGGTACCCGCGCAGCTCCAGCCTGGCGAGGGCGGCGTTGACCGGTGTGACCGGGATCCCGATCCAGTTGGCGATGTCGGCCGGCCTCGCCGGACCGAACGCGCCGAGATAGCGGCGCACGAGCTGGCGCTGGGCGTCGGCAACGGACAGCACCGGCTCCGGCCCGATGACGCTCGACGCCAGCGCGTCAGCGGTTCGCTCGGCGCTGACCCCAGGTACCCGCCGGAGGAACGCGGGGAGGACGTCGGCGACGACGTGGAGACCGGCGAGCGACCGCTTCGGCGCCAGCTGCTGCAGGCTCGGTCTGGGTCGCCGGGCCGTCGGCCAGCCGTTCGAACACTGCCTCGAGCGCCCGACGATGGTCGACGTCTCGCTCGGCAGCCGGGAGGGAGCGGATCCACCAGGCGCGGCGACGGTCGCGGAGGGCGATCGCCGTCGGCCAATAGTCGGAGGCGGAGACGAGATGGATCGTCGCCCGCTGGAGCGTTCCCTGGACGACGGTCCCCGACCACAACGCGGCGGTCAGCGCGTCGCTGCGGAAGCCGGCCAGCCGCGACCAGACACCGATGTACATCGACGGTGCGTATTGGGCCTGGATCCCGCCGACGGCGTCGAGCAGGGCGGGCAGCTCGGCGGTCGCCGGCGGCTCGGCGAGCGCCTGGCGGGCGAGCAGGTTGCGGTTCAGCTCGGTCCTCGCCAGCACGCGGTCACCCACGGTCCCAGTGCGCTCGACCGGCGCCGGAGGGCGCGCCGGGTCAGGACGCCGTCGGCACGTCCTGCGGAGGGGGCGGCCCGACGTAGCGCGCCGACGGTCGGATGATCCGGTTGTCGCTGCCTGCTCCATGACATGCGCGCACCACCCGACCATGCGGCTGACTGCGAACGTCGCGGTGAACAGCTCGGCCGGCAGACCCGCCGAATCCATCACGATGCCGGCGTAGTACTCGACGTTGGCGTACAGCTCACGGCCGGGCTTGAGCTCGGCCAGCGACGTCGACCACGATGTCCTCGACCGCCGTCGCGAGCTTGGCTTCGTCGCCGCCGATGCGCTCCGCCACCTCGCGCAGCAGGACCGACCGGGGGTCCCGTGTCTTGTAGACGCGATGGCCGAAGCCCATGATCCGGTCGCCCGACTCGATCTTGCGCCGGACGACCTCGTCGGCGCGTTCGACGGACCCGATCTCGTCGAGCAGATCGAGGGCGCGCGACGGCGCTCCGCCGTGGAGCGGCCCGGACAGGGCGCCGATCGCACCGGTGATGGCCGCACCGAGGTCGGCGCCGGTCGACGTGATCACTCGCGCGGTGAACGTGGAGGCGTTGAAGCCGTGATCGACCGTCGAGATGAGGTACTGCTCGATCGCCCGTGCCGCGGCCGGTGCCGGCACCTCACCGGTCAGCATGTACAGGTAGTTCGCGGCGTAGGGCAGATCGGCATGGGGAGCGATCGGCTCCTCACCACGGAGCGCGCGGTACAGCGCCGCGATCATGGTCGGCACCACGGCGGTGATCCGCAGGGCCTGCTCGCGCAGCTGCGAGCCGTCGATGTCCATGCTCGGGCGGAAGCCCTCCTCCGCCGCGACCAGTGAGACGCCCGTGCGCAGGCCGTCCAACGGCGCGCTGCCGGCCTTCGCGACCGCGTTGAGCAGCTTTCCGCTGTTCGACGGCAGCTCGCGGAGCGGCCGGACCCGCGCACGGAACGCCTCGCGCTCCGCCGCCGACGCCGGCAGCGATCCGACGAGCAGCAGGTGCCAGACGTCCTCGAACGTGCGACGCCGCGCGAGGTCGGTCGCAGCGTACTGACGGTAGTGGAAGAAGCCCTCGAGACCGCGAACGCCGCCGACCTCGGTTTCGGCGACCGTCACACCCTTCAACCCACGGGGCACGTCGACGATCTCGGTGTCGAGCGAGATCTCGGCGATCCGCATCAGATCGCGAGCGAGACCACTCCGATCGCCTGACCGTCGTCATCGACCACCGGGACGTGGCGGAAGCCGCGCTCGTGCAGGTGACGGAGCGTGTCGCGGGCGGAGGCACCGCTGGGCACCGTGTCGAGCGGGCTCGACATCACCTCGGCGAGGGTGACCGTCGCCGGATCGCTGCCGCCGGCGGTCACCGCCAGCAGGTCGCGTTCGGTGACGATCCCGAACGGCCGCCCGTGATCGGTGACGATCACGGAACCGACATGGCTGCGGTGCATCCGCGCCGCTGCGGCACCGAGCGTCTCCTGCGGTGCAGCGAGGACGGCTGGAGCTGACATCACGGTGTCGACGGAGTCGTTGTACGATGCACCGATCGTGCGCCGATCCCGTCATGTTGATCAATCTCGATCAGTGCAACATTGATACCGTCAATATGTGACCGAGCACGCCGCCCAATGGATGACCAGCGAGGAGGCCGCACGCCGGTTGGGGATCAAACCGGCGACGCTCTACTCCTACGTCAGCAGAGGCGTGCTGACCTCCAGCCCGGCGGCCGACGGGAGGTCGAGCAGGTTCGAGCGCAGCGCGGTCGAGGCCCTGCTCACCCGGCGGCGGTCACAGCCGAGCGGGGCGAGCGACACCGTCGTCGCCAGCAGGATCACCCGCATCTCCGAGCAGGGTGTGGTTCCGCGGCGCGCCGGTTGAACAGCTGGCCCGGACGCACAGCTACGAAGAGGTCGCCGCCCTGTTGTGGGACGTGGCGGCGACCCATGATCCGTGGAGGCGGCGGACCTGCCGGTCCCCGAACTCGACGCCGCCGGTCTGGCCGACCGTCTCCGGGTGTCGATCGCCGTCGCCACAGCGCTCGAGCGCCAGCGGGGAGACCGGCGGCCGGAGTCGGCGACGGCCGTCGCCCGCCGGCTGATCGCCTCCTGCGTCGCCGCCCTTCCGGTGACGACGACCCGCGTGCCGGCGTTGACCATCGGCGATCGGCGGGTGCCGGGCTCGATCGCCGGCGCGCTCCGCCGCTCGGCTCGGCGCGCCGCGGTCGACGCCGCGACGGTCGCAGCGATCGACACGATGCTCGTCGTCCTCGCCGACCATGAGATGGCGACGTCCACGTTCGCCGCCCGCTTGGCCGCATCGACCCATGCCGAGATCGGCGAAGCGGTGCTCGCCGGGGCCTGCTGTGGAGGTCCGCTGCACGTCGGGGCCTCACAGCGCGGTCGCCGCCGTGTTCCGCGACGCGGCGGTCCGCGGCGCCGAGTCGGCGGTCGCCGATGCCGTCCGTGGCGGCCGGCGGATGCCCGGCTTCGGCCACTCCGTCTACCGCCGCGACCCCCGGGTTCGAGGCGTTGTGGGAGCTGGCCACCGGCGGCGCCCTCGCCGCCCGCCGCACGGCGATCGTCGGCGCCGTGCTCGACGAGGCTCGCCGGCGGGTCCCGGTCGAGCCCAACGTCGACTTCGCCGGAGCGGCGCTGGCCTACTGCGCCGGGATGGCCAGCCGACGCAGGCCGAGGCGATGTTCGTGGTCGCCCGGATGGCCGGCTGGGTCGCCCACACGCTCAGGAGTACGAGGAACGGCCGTTGCGTTTCCGTACCCGGAGCATCTACGTCGGCGAGATCCGCTGATCCGCCGTCCGCAGGTCGGGCTCAACCAGCCCGAGAGGACCAGCTCCAACGACGACGCTCGCCGGGTTGTCCAGCCAGACCTGTGTGATCCGGCGGGCATCAGCCCACGGGCGACGCAGTCCGGTTCATCACCCGCACGACGATCGCCGCGTAGCGGTCGCCGGCGAAGACCTCCCAGTAGTGGATGTCGCCGATCTCCCGCCCGACGAGCTGCTCGTAGATCCGTCGTTGTTCGCCGCGGTCGATGTCACCTTCGCTGCGGGCCATTCCGACCGATTCGTGCATCGTCCGGTCGAACAGCAGCCACCAGCCGAGATCGCTCTCCGCCGGGCCGATCGAGGCGGCCTCGAAGTCGGTCGCGCGAGAGCACGGTGAACTCCGGGCTCCAGATCATGTTCCCCGGTCGGGCGTCGCCCCAGCAGAGCACCGGCTCGGACTCCTCCGGGGTGGTCGCGTGGAGGTACTCCCGAGCCGCGTTCCATCACCGGGTGCGACCCGTCCGTCGAGCTCGTCGTCGGCGTAGCGCTCCCACACCCCGAGCTGTGTTTCCCGTCCGGGGATGGTCCCGGGGGCGATCGAACCAGTCGAGCCCGGCGGCCCGCCAGTCGAAGGCGTGGACCTTGGCCATCGTCGCCAACCCGTTGGTGATCAGCGCGGTCCGCTCAGCCGGCGAGGCGTCGAGGAAGAACCCCTCCTGGGTGTAGGGCGGGCTCTCCACCGGCACCCTGCCCGGCGACGTGGCGCATGACGAAGAAGGGCGTGCCGAGGACGTCCGGATCGGCTTCGAAGCCGACCATCTCGGCCACCGGCACATCGGACCGCGCCCGAGCGCCGACATGATCTCGTACTGCAGGGCGACCTCGATCCGCCACCCGGGGACCTGCACCGGGTACACCGGCGGCTCGGGCGACTGCTTGCGCAGCACCAGCCGCTGCCGTTCGGTGCCGCCGGTGGTCGTGACCTCGGCGTCGAGCACGATCGTCTCGGCGCTGAACCCGCTCCCGGGACGGTCGAAGGCGTGGAGCGTCACCGCCGTCGCACCCGGCAAGGTGGCGGTCAGCCAGTCCTCCAGCGGGGCTCGGAGGGAGTCGGTGTCGGTGTCGGTCATCTGCTCGGGCTCCTCAGGATCGGTCCATCGTCACGCCCGGGGGCGGGTTGACGAGCACGTAGCGCAGGTCGGCGGGGCTGGCGAGCACGGCGACGACCGAGCTCGCCGCCTCGGCGACGGTCATCGCCCCCGGACCGTTGTCGTGGACGTAGCCGCGGCCCGCCCAGGTCGCGCTGAGCCGGCCGAGCAGTGGGCGGTCCCACGAATCGGTGACCTCGGTGCCGAGGGTGTTGCCGACGGCGACGGTCGACCAGCCGATCTCGGGGTGCTCCGCGCGCCAGGCGCGGACCATCTCCTCCAGTGCCGCTTTCGACACCTCGTAGACGCCCATCCCCGGCAGCGGCCGCCCGACCGAGGTGGCCGAGACGAACACGGCCCGTCCGGTGCTCGCCTGCAGCGCGCCGAGCGCGGCGCGCGTCACCAGCGAGGCGCCGACGACGTTGGTCGAGAGGGTGTCGAGCCAGCGGTGCTGGTCGGCGTCGCGCAGCTGGACGAGCGGATCGACGGCGGTGGCGAAGACGAATGCATCGAGTCCGCCGAAGGCGCCGACGGTGTCGGCGACGACCTGCGCGCAGCTGGTCTCGTCGCGCGTGTCGCAGGCGACGGCGATCGCGCCGTCGCCTGCCTCGCCGACGGCCTCGGCCAGCCGGTCCAGACGGCGTGCGGCGAAGGCAACCCGTGCACCTGCGCGGGCGAGCTGCAGGCCGATCTCCTTGCCGATCCCCGACGATGCGCCGACCACCAGGATTCGCTTGCCGTCGAGCTCCATCCGCTGTTGGTTAGCAGGGAGTGACGAGCAGCCGGAACTCGTGCGTCACGACCGATCGAGGGCGAGCAGGTCGTGCTCCTCGCCGGCGAATCCGTGGGTGGTCGCCAGCTCGATCGCGCCGGCTATCAGCGCGGTCGCCTCCTCGGCCCTGTCGGCGGCGATCAGGGCCAGCGCCAGCTGCCGGCGCGAGCGTGTCTGCTCGAACGGGGCCGACAACGAGTCGGCCCGGCGAACCGCCTCCTCGAGCAGCTCGACCGCCTCGTCGACCTCGCCGAGGAGGAGCAGGAGTTCGCCGATCGTGCGGCAGACGAGCCCGAAACAGGCGGTGCCGGACGATGTCACGCCGAGTTGGTGACGGAAGGGCAACAGCGCGTCGAGGACCGGCCGGGCCAGATCACGTCGTCCGAGGCCGACCAGCAGCTCGGCGTAGGACTGCAGTGTGGTCACCCAGAAGTAGTTGAGGCGAGGGAACCGGAAGTTCTCGGCGATCTCGTTCGCAGCCTCCCGATCGCCGTCGAGCAGCAGGGCGGTGCCGAATGCGGCCTGCCAGTTCGAGCCGACGGTTCCGGCGTTCATCGACCGCAACGCATCGGTCATCGTGCCCAACCTGCCCTCGTACAGCGCGAGCACGCCGGTCTGCACCGCCCAGGTGCCCGCTGTGTCGGCGTGGGTCGGGCCGTAGCGGTCGGCGAGCTCGTCGATCGCTTCGCTGGAGGTCGTGCCTCCGGAACAGGTCGAGCGAGATCAGCAGCGTTCGACGAGGAAGCGGAAGTAGAAGTTGCGGGCGGCGTCGATCGCCGGCTCGAGCTGCGACGAGTCGTGTCCGGGCGGCGGCGAGGTCGCCCCGCTCGACGGCGCAGATCGCGGCGAAGAACCCGCCGAGGAAGTCCAGCTCGGCGTCGCCCGAGGCGCGCGCCATCCGGCCGACCTGACGCGGCGATCTCGGCCCGGCGCACGTGCGTCGTCGGGTCCCACAGGGCGAGGAACTCGGCGCACAACGTGCTGCCGATCAGCTCGGGGTCGCCGATCTCACGCGCGAGCCGCTGGGCCTCGGCGAGCAGATCGAGCGCGCGTGGCGCGTCGTCGGTCGAAGGTGAGGTGGGCGGCGAGCGTCGACAGGATCCGGACGCGTCGCGGATCGTCCGGCGTCGAGCAGGTCGAGCGCGTCCTCGCACAGCTCGACGAGCCCGGGCTCGATCGGCCCGGCGGTGATGAAGAAGCTGCCCGGCCAGACGCTGGCGATCGCCGCGTCGGCGATCAGGTCCGCGGTCGCGCAGCTTGCGCGCGAGGCGTCCGGCCTGCGCGGACGGCGGCGAGGAACTCGGGCTCGCCGAGCGCCCGGCGGGCGAGCCCGAGGCCGAGCCAGGCCCGGGCCAGCGAGGCGCGGTCGGCGCCTCCGGGTCCGCGGTCGAGATGGTCGAGCACCCGCTGGTAACCGGTCGGCGGCCGACTCGTAGGCGAGCGCCTGCGAGGTCGCGGTCGGCGGCGAGCTCGAGGTTGGCGAACGCCTTGTCCTCGTCGCCGGCGAGCGAGCCAGTGGTGGGAGAGCTCGTCGTGGCGGCCGCGCGTGGACCTGCTCGATCGCCTCGGCGACCCGCCGATGGGCGAGCGCCCGTCGGGTGGCGCTCATCCGGTCGAGCAGCGTCGGTGCGGACGATGGCGTGGGAGAACGCGAACCGGCCGGCGCCGACCTCGCTGGACGAGCGTCGCTCGCGACGACGTGCTCGAGCCGGTCCGAGCACGTCGTCGACCGGCTGCCGGGCGACGACCGCGAGCAGGTCGAGGTCGAACGACGAGCCCGATCACCGCCGCCGACGTCAGCAGCTCGCCGGCCTCGCCCGGCAGCCGGCCGAGCCGCTGCCCGACCACGTCGCGCACCGAGTCGGGGATCGGCAGCTCGGCGCCGCGCGTCCGTCGCGCCGACGAGCCGTTCGAGCTGGCCGGTCGGTCGGCAGGTGGTCGAGCAGCTCGCAGACGAAGAACGGGTTGCCGGCGCTCTCGTCGCGCACCCGGCGGGCGAACGCGCTCGACGTTGTCGGGCGGCGCCGCCGGCACGCTGCGCCGTGACCATCTCGGCGACGTCGTCCGCGGTCAGCGCGGCCGAGCTCGATCCGCGACACGCCGACTCGACGCCGTGGATCTCGGCGAGCAGGTCGCGCAGCGGGTGCGTCGGTCGCCGACCTCCTCGGCGCGGTAGCGTGCCGAGGATCAGCAGCCGCGACGTCGTCGAGCGTGCTGGACGAGGTGGCGCAGCAGCAGCAGCGTCGGCGGTGTCGCCCACTGCAGGTCCTCGAGCACGAGCACCAGCGGGCTGGTCGTCGGCGAGGCGGCTCGAGCAGCTCGGCGACGGCCTCGAACAGCTCGAAGCGGGCCGCCGGGCCCTGGTCGTCGGAGCCGGCCGCCCGGCGACCGGGGAACAGCGGCGCCGAGCGGGCCGGCTCGGCCGTCGAGATCGCCGCGGCGAGCTCGCTCGTCGGCCGTCGCCGCTTCGCGCAGCGCCATCGCGAACGGCTGGTAGGGCACCGGCAGCTCGCTGTCGCAGACGCCGGCGAGCACGAGCGCGCCGTCGGCGTGGGCGCGCTCGGCGACGTGGGCGATGAGCCGCGACTTGCCGATCCCGGGCTGGCCGGTGACGAGCACGGTGCGCGTCGAGCCGGCGCACGCCGCGCTGCCAGCTGCGCCGCGACAGCTGCGCGAGCGTCGTCGGCACGCCCGACCAGCGGGAACCGCCGGTCGAGCGCCAGCGCCCGCGGCATCGGGACCGCGGCGGCGTCGGCAGCGATGTCGACGCACCCGCACGACCGCGACCGGCTTGTCGAGGCCCTTCAGCGCGTGCGACGCCGAGCGTCCTCGAACGCCGGCGTCGACGCGCCGCTGGCCGAGCCGCTCGACGAGATCGGTGGCGAGGATCTCGCCGGGGGCGGCGAGCGCCTCGAGGCGGGCCGCCTCGATCACGGCGACGCCGTGGTCGTCGCCGTCCTCGATCGGTGACCTCGCCGACGCTGATGCCGATCCGGATCTGGAACGGCGGCGATCGCGTCGCTGCCGGCGGCCGTACGCCCGCGACGGCTCGCTGCATCGCGATCGCCGCGGCGACCGCCGCCGACGACGGTCGGGAAGCTCGGCCTTCACCCCGTCGCCGGTCCAGCGCAGCACCGTCCCGCCGTGGTCGGCGACGACCGCGCCGAGCATCTCGTCGTGGACGCGCCGCAGCGCGTCGGCCCGGTCGTCGCCGAGCGCGAGCGCAGCTCGGTCGAGCCGACCATGTCGGTGAACAGGATCGCCCGCGTCGCCACGCCCGGGGGTTCCACCCCCGGAAGCTACCAAGGCTCTGCGACCGCCAGCGCGCCCCCCACCAGGCGCAGCGCTCACGAGGCGCTCCTCCCGTCGCTCGTTCGGTGCGCTCGACACGACACGACCCGTCGCCCCGGGGAAGGATCGGACGATGGACGCCGTCACGATTCGGGCCGGGCTCGACCATCCGGTCGTCGACGCCGACGGCCACCTCATCGAGTACCTCCCGCTGATCCGCGACCTCATCGGCGACGACGCCGGCGGAGACGCTCGCCGACCGGCTTCGACCGCGCTCGTCCGACTGGCGCCGATGCCGCCGCGGCCTCGACGTCGACGCCCGGCGCACCGACGGCGATCGTCCCGCACCGGCTGGTGGGGCGTGCCGGCCCGCAACACCCTCGACCGCGCCACCGCGATGCTCCCCGGGCTGCTCTACGAGCGCCTCGACGAGCTCGGGCATCGACGTCGCGGTGCTCTACCCGACGGTCGGGCTGATGCCGATGGCGCTCGACGACGACGAGCTGCGCCGGGCACTGGCCCGGGCGTGCAACCGCTACTACGCCGAGGCCTACGGGCCCTACTCCGACCGGCTGCATCACCGGTCGGGGTGATCCCGACCTACGACCCCGACGAGGCGATCGCCGAGCTCGACTACGCCGTCGGCGAGCTCGGGCTGCAAGCGGCTTCCTCTTCGGCGGGCTGGTGCTGCGGCCCGACGCCGGGCCACGAGCGGCGACCGGGCCGCCCGCTGGGTCGACGGCCTCGGCCTCGACAGCGCCCACGACTACGACCCGCTGTGGCAGCGCTGCGTCGAGCTCGGCGTCTCGCCCACCTTCCACTCCACCGGGCATCGGCTTCGGCAGCCGGGTGTCGCCGACCAACTACGTCGCCAACCACATCGGCAACTTCGCCGCCGGCACCGAGGCGGTCTGCCGGTCGCTGTTCTTCGGCGGCGTCCCGACGCCGCTTCCCGGAGCTGCGGCTTCGCCTTCCTCGAGGGCGGCGTGGCGTGGGCGTGCAACCTGTTCGCCGACATCGTCGGCCACTACGAGAAGCGCAACCGCGACGGCGATCGCGCACTACGACCCGCGCAACCTCGACCGCGCGCAGCTCGAGCGAGCTGCTTCGCCGCGCTACGGGCCGAGCGGCCTCATCGCCGAGCGGCGCGACCGCCTCGACGAGACGCTCGGGTTCCTCTCCGATCCCGACGAGGACCCGGCCGACCTCGACGAGTTCGCCGCCAGCGGCATCGGCTCGGTCGGCGGACATCGTCGCGGTGTTCACCGAGCAGTACTACTTCGGCTGCGAGGCCGACGACCCGATGAACGCCATGGCCTTCGACAGCCGCCATCAACCCGACAGGGCGCCCGGCTGCGGGCGATGTTCGCCTCCGACATCGGCCACTGGGACGTCCCCGACTTCACCGGGGTGCTGCCCGAGGCGTGGGAGCTGGTCGAGGACGAGCCTCGTCGACCGCGACCAGTTCCGCGACTTCATGTTCGGCAACGTCGTGTCGCTGTTCGGGGGGACGAACCCGAGCTTCTTCGACGGCACCCGGGTCGAGACCTGGGCGCGCGCCGGCTATCGAACCGCTGAGTCGCCGCGCCCGGCCTCCCAGTCCGTCCGGCTCAGCTCGTACTCGACATCGCCTTCCTCGTCGCCGGGGATCCGCACCGGCCAGTCGGCGTGGAACAGCCGGACGAAGCGCATCCCGCACTTCTCCATCACCCGCCGCGAGCCGACGTTGACGGCCATCGTCGAGGCGTGTACCCGGTCGACTCCGAACGACTCGAAGCCGCGATCGATCAGCGCCTTCGATCCCTCGGTGGCGTACCCCTTGCCCCAGGCGCGGCGGACGCGAGGCGGTAACCGAGCTCCGGTTCGAGCGGTCCGTCGCCCCGCTGCGGGCGGTAGTGGAACCAGCCGAGGAACGCTCCGCTCGATCGCTCGATCGCCGCCCAGAAACCGTACGTCTCGCCGCGCGTAGTACCCGAGGAACGCCGGCAGGTCCTCGTCGACGATCTCCTCGATCGGCACCGCTTCGCCGTTGTTGATGTAGCGCATCACCTCGGCGTCGTTGTGTAGCCGGTGCAGCTCCTGCGCATCGTCGGCGGTGAACCGGCGCAGCAGCAGGCGTTCGGTCTCGACGATGACGTGCATCGGCGCAGTCTCGCCGGCTCAGCGGTCGCCGGCGATCCGCCGCCACAGCGGGCGGGGGGCGAGCCGGAGTGCGGCGAACAGCGGGCCGAGCTGGCGGGGGACGTGGACCGTCCTGCTCCTGCCGGAGGCGAGCGCACCGACGATCGCCGTCGCCACTGCGTCCGGTTCGGTGGCGAACGGCGCCGGTTGCAGCCCGGTGGTCATCTTCGAGTGGACGAAGCCGGGGCGGACGAGGACGACGGCGACACCGCTGCCGGCGAGCGCATCCGACAACCCGGCGGTGAACGCGTCGAGCCCGGCCTTGGCCGCGCCGTAGAGGTAGTTCGACTTGCGCGCCCGCAGCCCGGCGACGGACGAGAGCACCACGATCGTCCCCCGAGCCTGGCCGGCGAGGTGATGGGCGGCGGCGGTCAGCGCCGTCGCCGGGCCGGTCAGGTTGTCGGTGATCAGCGCCCCGGCGGTCGCCGGAGTCGCCGGCAGGCCGGCGCCGTGGCCCAGGCTGCCGACCGCGCACAGGACGAGGTCGATCCGCCCGAGCCAGGCGGCGCATCGCTCGAAGAACGCCTCGTGTCCTTCGGTGTCGAGCGCATCCCAGGGGACCAGCTCGACCTCGACGTCCATCGCCGGCTCGGCGGCGAGCCGGGCGGCCAGTTCGTCGGGGCGGCGGCAGGCGAGGACGACCTGGACCAACCCGCCGGCAGCGAGCCGACGGACGGTGGCCGGAGCGATGTCGCTCGCACCGCCGAGGACGACTGCGGTGCTGATCGGCTCTGCAGGCATCCGGCCGACGCTACTCAGCGCGGCCGGATGCTGCCGAGAAGCCCGGCCGAGCACGCCGCACCCCTGGTCGCACTCCTGGTCACAGGCGTCCGGTGGGTTCTCGGCAGCGTTCGGCCGGGCGACGTCCGGCGGGGGCCTCAGCCGTAGGACGCGTCCGGGGTCGCTGCGCCGGTCTCGTGGTTGGTCCCGGAGGTGGTGCGGTAGTCGCCGAACGGCTTGTCGCGCTCCTGCAGCGCGCCGGTGAGGCCCTTGTTCTTGATGGCGGCGACGAAGTCGGCCATGGCCTGGGTGTGGGTGCCCGAGGGCGCACAGCTCGGTGCCGGCGCGGATGCCGGTGCGCATGCCCATGTGCTCCATCTGGCGGTGCACGACGCGCTTGTTGAGCTGCACCAGCTCGGGCGGGACGGCGGCGATGCGCTCGGCCACCTCGAGCACGTCTCGTCCTCGAGCTCGTCGGCCGGGAACGCACTTGTTGGCCCAGCCCTCGGCGACCGCCTCGATGCCCGTAGATCGAGTCGCCGGTGACCATCATCTCCATGGCCCGCGCGCATGCCGAGGAACCAGGCGTGGAAGTGCATGTCGGGCACGCCGAAGCGCACCGCCGGGTAGCCCATCTGGGCGTCCTCGGCGATGTAGACGAGGTCGCAGCCCGGTGGCCAGCTCGCTGCCGCCGGCGAGGCAGTAGCCGTGCACCTGGGCGATCACCGGCTTGGCCAGGTCCCAGATGCCCATCCAGCCCTCGGTCACGTGGCGGGGCCACTGGCCCTCGCCGCCCGGCGTGTAGAACGGGTACTCGTGGCCCTCGTTGCCGCCGCCGAGGTCGTAGCCGGCGGAGAACGACGGGCCGGCGCCGCGGACGATCTGCACGCGCACGTCGGGATCCTTGTCGCGCGTCGTAGAGCGCCTCGAGGATCGCGCCACGCAGCGGGTGGTTCAGCGCGTTGCGCTTCTCCGGCCGGTTCATCGTGATGCGCCGCACGTGCGGCGCCGGTTCGTCGATGAGCACCCAGTCGGTCATTGCGAGATCTCCTCTCATCGGCCCCCCGGGCCACCGCCATCATGTTGGAGCGATCGCCGATTGCTCCGACCGGCGCGCCCGGCCGATCGGGCGGCGGAGCTCGGATAGACATCGGTGATGGCAGACAGCAGCCCGACCAGCGAAGGTGACGGTCTGCGGCTGGCCAGCTCGACCGGGCGCTGGGTGCTCGCCGGCACGGTGCTCGGCTCGGGCATCGCGTCGCTCGACGCGACCGTCGTCAACGTCGCCCTCCCCCGCCTCGGCGCCGACCTCGACGCCGACTTCGCCGGGCTGCAGTGGGTGATCAACGGCTACACGCTCGACGCTCGCCTCGCTGATCCTGGTCGGCGGCGCGCTGCGGCGACCGCTTCGGCCGGCGGCGCGTGTTCGTCGTCGGCGTCGTCTGGTTCGCGCTCGCCTCGCTGCTGTGCGGCGTGGCCCCGAACATCGACGATGCTCGTCGCCGCCCGCATGCTGCAGGGCGTCGGCGGTGCGCTGCTGACACCCGGCAGCCTGGCCATCATCCAGGCCTCGTTCCACCCCGACGACCGGGCACGGGCGATCGGTGCGTGGTCCGGACTCGGTGGCGTCACCACCGCCGATCGGGCCGTTCGTCGGCGGCTACCTGGTCGACGCCGCGTCGTGGCGGTGGATCTTCCTGCTCAACCTGCCGCTGGCCGGCGCTGGTGCTGTGGGTCACCGTGCGCCACGTCCCCGAGTCACGCGCAGCCCCGAGGCAGCTCGGAGCGCTCGACTGGCCGGGAGCGCTGCTCGGCGCCGTCGGGCTGGCGGCGACCACCTGGGGCCTGATCGAGACGGTCGTGGCCGATCGGGCTCGTCGGCGTCGCCGGCCTGGTCGCGTTCGTCGTCGTCGAGGCGCGGCGGACGCGCATCCGATGCTGCCGCTCGGCGATCTTCCGCTCACGTCAGTTCAGCGCCACCAACCTGACCACGCTGTTCGTCTACGCCGCGCTGGCGCATGGTGTTCTTCATGCTCGGGCTGGTGCTGCAGGTGGCGCTCGGCTACTCGCCGATCGAGGCCGGGGCGGCGACGTTCCCGATCACGGTGATCATGCTGGTGTTCTCGGCCCAGCGCCGGTGCGCTCGCCCAGCGCATCGGGCCACGCTGGCCGATGACGGTCGGCCCGCTGACCATCGCCGTCGGGCTGGCTGCTGCTGATCCGGATCGAGCCCGGTCGGTCGCTACGCCGTCGGCGGTGCTGCCGGCGCGTGCTGGTGTTCGCCGGCCGGCCTGGCGCTGACCGTCGCGCCGCTGACCGCCACCGTGCTCGCCGCAGCCGAGCGCCGAGCACTCCGGCGTGGCCTCGGGCGTCAACAACGCGGTCGCCCGGGTCGGCGGGCTGCTCGCCGTCGCCGCCGTGCCGCTGGTCGCCGGCTTCGATCCGGGCGGCGACGTCGACGCCGGTCGACGCTCGTCGACGGCTTCCACACCGCCTTGCTCGCTGCCGCCGTGCTCGCCGCGATCGGCGGGATCGTCGCCTGGGCGACGATCCGGGCGACCACCCTGCAGACCTCGACGCTCGACGATCCGACCCCGATCGACCGCGCGCGGTGAGCTTCCACTGCGCCGCCGATGCTCCGCCGCTCGCTCCCCAGACGTCCGCCGGTGACTGAGACGATCTCAGTGACCGGCGGCGGCGTCCGGATCAGTCCTTGACGTGTTGGATCAGCTCGACGAGGTAGCCGTCGGGGTCGAGGAAGAACGCGGCGATGACCGGCCATCGGTCGAGCCGCTGCGGAGCGAAGGTGACCTCGCACCCGGCCGCGATCGCCTTGTCGTACACCGCTTGGCAGTCGTCGACGATGAAGTAGATCTTCCACAGGGCGAAGCCGTGGTCGATCGGTTGGCCGTTGTTGTAGCGCTCGGCGAGTTGCAGACGGCCGCCGCCCTGATCGGCGGCGACGACGATCTCGTGCACGTCGTCGATCTCGGTCCGACTCTGCACCTTGAGGCCGACGACCTCGGTGTAGAAGCTGCTCGAGCGGCCTCGATGTCCTGACGTAGATGCAGTACTGGCCGACGGTGGTGGCCATGTTCCCCTCGAAGTGGTGATCTCCTCCGGGCGCGGCGGTCGGGCCGCCGGACGGTTGTCGATCGGCGGACTCAGACCTGTGCGGCTGCGGTGCTGCTCAGACCGGGGAGCAGCGGGAAGTCGTGGCCGGTGAGCCAGTGGCGGCCGACCTCCTTCACCGGTGCCCAGCGGGCGGTGAGGTCGGCCGCGGTCTGGGTCGTCGCCGAGCTGGCCGAGATCGGTCGGCGTCGGGCCGATCTTGTCGGCGAGCGGGCCGCAGCTTCGCCACGTCGAAGCCGAAGATCTCGGCCGCCGCGAGGCCGAGCATGCGGCGCGTCTCGTCGATCGGGATGTCGAAGAACGTCTTCTACAGCCACTCGCGCGTGTTCGGCCATGTGCCTTCGGGGTGCGGGAAGTCGGTGCCCCACAGCATGTTGTCGATGCCGATCTCGTAGCGCATGCCGAGCTCGCGCCGCTTGACGTTGGCGAGTCCGGTGAAGCAGTTGCGATCGACGAACTCGCTCGGCAACATGTCGCCGAGCGCCCGTTGAACGGGCCCTTGCTCGAGCTTCTCTGCGCCCCTCGGGCCGAGGCAGAGCCGGTCCCACGACCACAGCAACTGCGGCAGCCACCAGCAGCCGCCTTCGGTGACGCCGAAGCGCAGCCCGGGGAACCGTTCGAACACACCCGACCACAGCAGGAACCACATCGGGCGCGCCGGCCACCACGTGACCTCGGTGACGTAGATGCCGAGGTGGTCGCCGTACTCGTCGCGCGACGCCGAGCCCGAGTGCGTCACGACCGGCATCTGCGAGCTCTTCGCACAGCGCCCACACCGGGTCGTAGCGACGGTCGTGGTACGGCGTCTGGTTGCACCACATCGCGGGGATCATCACCGCGCCGAGGCCGGACTCCTTGGCGTGGCGGATCTCGGCGAGCACGTCGTCGATCTCGACCGGTGATCGGCACGAGCGCGACGCCGCAGCGGCGCTCGGGGCTGTGCGCGCACAGCTCGGCCAGCCACCGGTTGTGCGCCTTCGCGCCGGCCATGCCGAGCATCGGGATCGAGGTCACCGGAGAGACCGAGACCGGCGCCGAACGGCACGCACGTGCGGCTCTCGACCGCGTCGGCGTCGGGATAGACGACCTCGGCCGCCACGCCGTCGCCGTCGAGCGCCTGGTCGCGCTTGATCGCGTCCCAGCCGCCGGCGAGCTCCTCGTCGTGCTCCTCGAACCACTTCTTCGCGTACTTCGTCGTCGCGCACGCCGAGCTTGGTCGACGGCCTCGACCACCGCGGCGCGCTCGGCGAGGAACTCGTCGAACTGCGGATGGAACTCTCTCTCGAGGTACTGCGCGGTACTGCTCGGTGGGCAGCCCGGCGTGGCTGTCGGCGGCGATGATGAGATACGGGTCGTTGTCGTGCATCGAATGACCCCCAGGTCGCGACTTCGAACGATTGTAATGACGTTACAGACCTGGTGCAAGCCGGGCGGAGGACCCGCACCGATGGCTACGCTCGGCCTGGTGAGCGAGCGGCTGACCCGCGAGGCCGTGATCGATGCTGCGGTCACGATCGTCGAGTCCGAGGGACTCGAAGCGCTGTCGATCGCGCGCCCTCAGCGACAAGCTCGACGTCGCCGTCACCTCGATCTACTGGCATGTCGGCAACAAGGACACGCTGCTCGACGCGTTGGTCGATCGGATCAGCGCGACGATCGTCACCGAGACCCCGACCGGCGCTTCGCCACGGGCACGGGTCATCTCCGTCGCCCGTTCGGTGCAGCACACGCTGGAGGCCCACGGCCAACTCGTCGCCATCGCCCATCGCCGAGGGCGGCTGGCGACGGTGTTCGCCCCGGCGCGGCGCAGCCTCGCGGTCGAGCTGTCCCAGGCGGGGATACGCGGCGATCGGCTGGCGAACGCGGTCAACGTCGTGTTGCAGTACGTCACCTCGTACGCGACGACGATGGGGGTCGCCTCCCGTTCGCCGGAGCAGGACCTGCGGCGGGTGCCGCTGTGGTCCGGCACGCCACCGGTCGATCGCCAAGCGGTACGCCGGCTGGAGGGGCCGACCGACCCGCCGCGGATGTTCGAGATCGGGCTCGACGTGCTCGTCCGCGGCCTGATCGCCAGCGCCTGAGCCACGCCTTGTAACACCGCTACAGCACGGCCTACGCTCGCGGGTCGCCAGCCGGGTCTGGCGAGCCAAGGGGGCATGATGAGGGAGTTCGCCGGCAAGGTCGCGGTCGTCACCGGGGCGGCCAACGGCATCGGCCGTGCGCTGGTCGAGAAGTTCACCGCCGAGGGGATGAAAGCGGTCGTCGCCGACATCGTCCCCGATGCGGTCGAGCAGACCGTCGCCGAGCTGCGCGCAGACGGGCGGGAGGTGCTCGGTGTGGTCACCGACGTGACCTCGCTCGACTCGGTCATCGCCCTGCGCGAGGCGACATTGGAGGCCTACGGCGCGGTACACGTGGTGTGCAACAACGCCGGGATCGGCTCCGGTTCCGAAGGGCGGATCTGGGAGCATCACGTCAACGACTGGCGCTGGTCGCTCGACGTCAACGTGATGGGCGTGGTCAACGGGATCAACGCCTTCGTCCCGACGATGGTCGCCAGCGGCGAGGAGGGCCACGTCGTCAACACGACCTCCGGCAACGGCGGGTTCACCCCGTTGATCAACAGCGCGATCTACGCGACGACGAAGGCGGCGGTGACGACGATCACCGAGTGCCTCTGGGGTCAGCTCCGCGAGTCCGGGGCGAAGGTCTCGGCCTCGTTGCTCTATCCGTCGACGCGCACGCCGGGAGTGCTCAACACCGGCATCTGGCGTCCGGGGGCGAACCGACCCGACCGCTTCGACCGGCCCGGGGCGCCGCCGAAGGAGGGGCGCGACTCGCTCGCGATGTACCAGGAGCGGATGGCCGCGGTGGGGATGGAGGTCGCCTTCGCACCCCTGTCCGAGGTCGCCGAGATCTGCTTCGACGGAATCCGCGACGACGTGTTCTGGATCACCGCCCCGAGCGAGGATCAACAGGCCAAGATCCGCGCCCGCGCCGACTCCCAGATCGCGATGTCCGAGCCGAGCTACCTGCTCACCCCCAACCTGATGGCGACCACCTCGACGAAGAAGTAGCTAGACGGAGGGCCGCCATTGCGCCGGACGATCGGCGCCCGCCCCGAGGCGCTGACCAGCAGCTCGGCAGGCGGGCGGCGGCGTAGACGGCTTCGACGAGTTCGGGGCTGAGGTCCGGAGCCAGGGAACTGAGCCATCGGACGGCTCGTCTCCGCGTGACGACCTGAACGTCGGCTGGCATCTGCTTGACGGTGAGCTCGTCCAGGTCGACGAAGACGATGACCGCCTTGCACCGGCACCTGCGGCGCTCCGGCGGCAGCCAGCAGACGTGAGGCCCGTTGGGCTTCGAAGCGCGAATTCCGCAGGTAGACGGTGGAGCGACCGTTGATCATCACCTTGTGCTCGCCGACCCAGGCGCGCGCCCGGGTGCCGTTTCGGTGTTGATCGTGCAACGCGCCGCCTGGGCCGATCGCGAGGTGGTCGATGTCGGAGCCGAGTTCGCCGACGGGGATCGAGTGCAGCACCTTCCACGACGGGCCGAGTCGCTCGAGCGACTTCGCCACCTTCTCCTCGCCGCGGGCGCCGATTCGCCAGGCGCGCTCGTCGGTGTGGAGCCCGAGCAGTCGGGCTGCCACGTTCCGCATCGGTGCGTCCACGTTGACCTCGTCCCGCCGGGCTCGGGCGGCTGCCCCGCCACATAGTCGGCGAGATCGAGCATCGGCTCAGCGCGATTCGTCTCGTCGAGGTCGGTGCGAACAGGCTCGTGCTGAACGGCCTCGGTTCGGACAGCGGCCTGAACGATCGAGCTCAGCCAGCGTTTACGCGCCGCGTCGAGTTCCGGGCGGTAGTCCGGGGTGGTACGGGTGGGCCGTGCGGGCGATCAGGTCGACATAGCCGATCTGAAGTCCGTCGAGCAGCTTGACGTACACCCGGTCGTGTCGGCTTGCGGGTCCAACGCTTCTCGATCGTCTGTGCGCACGCCTACCCGATCGGCACGCAGCCACGCCATCTCCAGAGGTACTGAACGCCCGGTTCGGCGACGCCGACGATTCGCCTCGAGAACGCTGCACGGAGCGCGCCTGCCAGTGCGGGGCGGACGTCGGCCGAGGAACAGCCGGTAGACGGGATTTGCGGTTTCGTCGACGTAGGGGTAGTGGAGCGACTCGAGGAACTCGGCGAACGCGGCGTCGTCGTCCGCCGGGACCTGCAGGCCGACCAGCACCCGCCCGTAGTCGGCGCCCTGGTTGCGGTAGTGGAACAAGCTGATGTTCCAGTCCGGGCGCATGCTCGACAAGAACCGGTACAGCACGCCCGGTCGTTCGGGGAAGACGAACCGATAGAGCCGCTCGTCGCGCGCCAGCGCGCTCCGTCCGCCGACGAGATGGCGGACGTGCGCTTTGGCCAGTTCGTCGTGGGTCAGATCGAGGGTGGCGAATCCGGCTCCGGCGAACGTCGCCACGATCGCCTCCGAGTCGTCTCGGCTCGTCCCGGCGATCCCGACGAACACGTGGGCCTCGCTCGCATCCGAGATCCGGTAGTTGAACTCGGTCACCGAGCGTTCGCCGATCAGCTCGGCGAACCGGCGGAAGCTGCCGCGGACCTCGGGGATCGTCACCGCGAACAAGGTCTCGAGTTCCTCGGCGCGCTCGGCGACGAACCGCAGCCGGTCGAAGTTGACGTTCGCTCCGCAAGCGATGGCGACGACCGTCCGGTCGTGCCAACCCTGCTCGGCGACGTAGCGCTTGAGCCCGGCGACGCTCAACGCCCCGGCAGGCTCGAGGATCGATCGGGTGTCGGTGAACACGTCCTTGATCGCCGCGCAGACCTGGTCGGTGTCGACGGTGACGAAGTCGTCGACCAGCTCGCGAGCCAGCCGGAAGGTCTCCACCCCGACCTGCTTGACGGCGGTGCCGTCGCTGAACAGACCGACATCGTCGAGCGTGACCCGCTCGCCGGCGATGATCGAACGAACCATCGCGTCGGAGTCCTCGATCTGGACGCCGATCACCTTGATCTCCGGACGGACCGCCTTGACGTAGGCGGCGATCCCGGCGATCAGCCCGCCGCCGCCGACGGCGACGAAGATCGCCTCGATCGGTCCCTGGCGCTGGCGGAGGATCTCCATCGCGATCGTCCCCTGACCGGCGATCACATCCGGGTCGTCGAACGGATGGATGTACGTCGAACCGGTCTCGAGCTGCAGTTCGGCGGCACGCACGGAGGCGTCGGAATAGCTGTCGCCGTGGAGCACGACCTGCGCGCCCGAGCCGCGCACCGCGTCGATCTTCACCTGCGGGGTGGTCACCGGCATCACCACCGTCGCCTCGCAGCCGAGATGGTGGGCGCTCATCGCCACCCCCTGGGCGTGGTTGCCGGCCGAGGCGCAGATCACTCCCCTGCTGAGCTGCTCGGCGTCGAGCCGGACCATCTTGTTGTACGCCCCGCGCAGCTTGAAGCTGAACACCGGTTGGGTGTCCTCGCGCTTGAGCAGCACCTGGTTGCCGAGCCTGGCGGAGAGCGCCGGGGTCCGGTCGAGCGGGGTTTCCTCGGCGACGTCATAGACCCGGGCGGTCAGGATCCGCTGCAGATAGTCGAGCAAGCCCCCAGCATCGCAGCCCGCTCCGCAGGCCGGACGATCATCGCTGGTCGGTAAGTGCATGCCGAGGCAGGCCAGAGCGCCGATTCGGGAGGCCTCGAACGCTGCGTGCGAGACCAACTCCGCTTCGCAGGTACTCCGACGGCACATCCACCAATCCGACACCCGCGAACATGTCCATCTACCGATCATGGCGAGGGGGTATGGCACGGTTTCCCGCTGGAAACCGGTCCTGCCCCGCCGGTCGGGCAGTGTGTGCATCGAGCTCAGGAGTGACGTGGCGACATCACCACCAGGATCAGCGACGACACCGGCCCGGCGTGACCGCTCGGCCGGCTTCGCCGTCGGCGCGTTGGCGCTGGCCACAGCTGCGCTCCTCGTCGCCGTGGTGCTGACCGTCGTCGGAGCGAGTGACGACACGAGCAACGCCACGGCCACCGGCGAGGCGACGCCCGCCGACACCGACGATGCTGCCGTCGCCGATCCGGACGCCGACCCGGAGGCACTGCTCCAGGGCGCTGCGGCGGCGATCGCGGAGATCAGGCAGCGCGAGGTTCGAGGTCGTCCGCAGCGGCGCACCGGTGTTCGTCGACCGGTTCGAGAGCATCGCCCTCGACCGCCTCGACGGCCAGTTCGTCGCACCGGCACGAATGCAGGCCGAGCTCGAAGTGACGGTCGACGATGCCCTCGCCACCCGCCTGGCGGTCGTCTCGATCGACTCGGCGACGTGGCTGTCGAATCCGGTGACCGGGCGGTTCGAGCCGCTTCCCGAGGGCTACGGACTCGACCCGACGCGCCTGTTCGACCCCGCCGGGCAGTGGCGTCCGCTGATCGAAGGACTGCGCGAGATCACCCTCGTCGGGATCGACCAGCGAGGCGGGGCGCGCTATGTGCTCGAGGGCATCGCCTCCGCCGAGTCGGTCGGCGGGATCACGATGGGGCTGGTCGGCGGTGCGGATGTGCCCGTGACGATCTGGCTCCATCCGCAGACCCTGCTGATCACCTCGCTCGAGTTCTCCACCGGCAGCGGGGATGCGACCACGCGCTGGGTCGTCGAGTTGTCCGCGTTCGAGGAGTCGTTCACGATCGAGCCGCCGCCCGGGGTGGCAGCGGCCGGACCGGCGACGACCGGGTGACCACCGCCATGCGCAACCCGCGCGCCGCCCTGTGGATCGTCGGGCTGAGCGTGTTCGTCGCCGCCGACGATCTCACGGTGGTCTCGACGATGCTCCGCCCGATGATCGGCGACCTCGGGCTGATCCTCCCCGACGGGCTCGACGAGGCCGCCTGGGTGGTCAACGCCTACCTCGTCGCCTTCGTCGCGGTGATGCCGCTCGCCGGACGGATCAGCGACGCGATCGGCCGGCGGACTGCGTTCGTCGTCGCCTACCTGTTGTTCATCGCCGGCAGCACGCTGATCCCGCTGTCGGTCGAACTGGCCAGCCCGTTCGGCTGGTTCCTCGCCGGCCGGGTGCTGTCCGCGCTCGGTGGCGGGGCGATGCTCCCGATCGCGCTGGCAGTCGTCGGCGACGCCTACCCGCCGACCGAGCGAGCCCGCGCCCTCGGCTCGCTCGGGGCGATCGAGACCTTCGGCTGGGTCTGGGGTCCGCTGTACGGCGCCCTGCTCGTTCGCTTCGCCTCCTGGCAGTGGCAGTTCTGGCTGAACATCCCGCTGGCGGCGATCGGGATGGTCCTCGCCTGGAGGATCCTCGATGACGACGCACGGGCGGTCCACGCCCCGCCGATCGACTGGATCGCGGCGACGCTGGCAACGACGGCACTGGTCGCGGTCAACATCGCCCTGCTCGGCTCGGTCGAGATCCACAGCATCACCGGACTCGACGAGTTGACCGGGACGAGCCGCGACTGGCGCTGGCTCTACGCCGTCGGCGCCGTCGCCGCCGCCGGCTGGGTGCTGCGCCGCCGGGCCCGCAGCCGCGCCGCAGCGGGTGCGCTGCCGCCGAGCCTGGCGGTGGTGCTCGCCCTTTCCGCCAACTTCGTCGTCGGCGCTGCGCTGGTGATCGCGATGGTCGACGTCCCCCTCGTCGTCAACGCCCGAGAGTCGAGCATCGCCCGCGCTGCGGTCGAGTCGGGCTGGATCCTCGACGCGTTGACCGTGGCGATGGCCGTCGGTTCATACCTCGGCGGCCGCGCCACCACACGTACGCGGGGCGCAACCGGTGCTGCTCGCCGGGTTGGGGCTGGCGACACTGGCGCTGACCTGGATGGCGCTCAGCTGGTCGACCTTCGACGCCGGCGCGGTCGCTGCGGTCCAGCTCGCCCTGCTCGGCACCGGCCTCGGCCTGACGGTGGCACCGACGACCAGTTCGATCGTCGGACGGGCGACGCCGGCCGGCCGCGGTGCGGCGGCAGGCCTGGTGATGGTCGTCCGCCTGCTCGGGCTCTCGGTCGGACTCTCGGCCCTCACCGCCTGGGGTCTGCACCGTTTCGAGCAGCTCCGCACCCGGATCGAGCTGCCCTCGATCACCGATCCGGGCTACGAACAGGCGTTGCGTGCCGCCCTCGGCGACCTCACCGCCCGATCGGTTGCCGAGACCTTCGGCGTCGCCGCCGTCCTGGTCGGGCTCGGGTTCGCCGCAAACCTCCTCGGGCGCGGCACCGCGTCCGTGACCTCGACAGAAGGAGCCGATGCCGTGTACGAGCCGGAGATCGTCGATCAGCCGTCCGTCGAGTTCGGCGACGGGACCGTGCCGGCGGGAGCGCTGGCGGCGCTCGTCGACGAGGTCGCCGCGCTCCGCCGACGGACCAACCAGCTGGTCGGCGTGATCGGCGTGCTGCTCGCCGCCGGATTCGCCCTCGTCGGCTACCTCGGGCTGCGCACCGGCAACGGCGGCGACGAGACGGTCGCCCGCGCCGAGCTCGAAGCGGTGCGCAACGACCTTGCCCGGGTCGAGGCCGGCGCGGCGCTGTACGCCTCGCAGATCACCGGCTTCCAGGAACAACTCGCCGAACTCTCTCCCGGCTTGCGTTCGGGAGTCGACGAGGCCGTCGCCGCCCTGCGCGCCTTCGCCGAGTCGACGATCGCCGTCGACGTCGCGATCGACGAGGTGATCCCGATCGACACCGAGTTCGTCATCGAGCGCACGGTCAGCGTGCCGATCCGCACGACGATTCCGATCGACCAGTCGTTCGACACCACGATCCGGATCGACACGCCGTTCGGCAGCCTCCCGCTCGACGTCACGGTGCCGGTCGAGGTCGACGTCCCGGTCGACGTCACCGTCGACATACCGATCGACGAGACGATCGAGATCGCCGAGGAGTTCCCGGTGCAGCTCGACGTGCCGATCGAGATCGACGTCGGCGAGACCGGGCTGGCCGAGCTGGCCGAGGCGCTCGCCGCCGGGCTCGAATCCCTCCAGGAACTGCTCGCCGGCCTCGAGGGCGGCTGACCCGGGCCGGACCGCCGGGGCTCGTCGACCGACGGGAGGTTCAGAGGATCTGGGCGAGGAACAGCTTGGTCCGCTCCTCCTGCGGGTCGGTGAAGAAGTGTTCCGGCGTGCCGACCTCGACGATCTGCCCGTCGGCCATGAACACCACCCGGTCGGCGACCTCACGGGCGAAGTTCATCTCGTGGGTGACGACGATCATCGTCATCCCCTCCCGGGCGAGGTCCTTCATCGTGTCGAGCACCTCGTTGATCATCTCCGGGTCGAGCGCCGAGGTCGGCTCGTCGAACAACATCACCTTCGGACGCATCGCCAGGGCGCGGGCGATCGCCACCCGCTGCTGCTGGCCGCCCGACAGCTGACCGGGGTACTTCAGCGCCTGCTCCGGGATCCGCACCCGCTCGAGCAGTTCCATCCCCCAACGGACCGCCTCGTGCTTCGGCATCCGCCGCACCTGCCGAGGCGCGAGGGTGATGTTGTCGATCACGCTCATGTGCGGGAACAGGTTGAACTGCTGGAACACCATCCCCGTTTCCCGGCGGATCTCCTGGATGTTGCGCAGGTCCTCGGTCAGCTCGGTCCCGTCGACGACGATCCGCCCGCCGTCGTGGCGGTCGAGGCGGTTGATGCAGCGGATCATCGTGCTCTTGCCCGATCCGGACGGACCGATCACGACGACCACCTCCCGCCGGCCGACGTCGAGATCGATGTTCGACAGGGCGGTGAACGAACCGAACACCTTGGTCACCCCGCGCAGCGAGATCATCACCTCGCCGGGGTCGCCCGAGGTCGTTGCATCGGGCGGCGAGCCGGTTCCGGTCGTCATCGTTCCCCTACTCCCAGCTTGCGTTCGAGGCGTCTCGACTCACGCGACATCGTGTACGAACCGATCCAGAACAGCAGGGCGACGAACGCCAGCGATTCGACGTCGAGCCGCTGGCCGTTGAACTCCGGCTGCTTGGTGATCGCCGTGCCGACGCTGAGCAGATCGAACACGCTCATCGCCGCCCCGGCGAGGGTGACGTCCTTGAACAGGCTGATGAACTGCCCGATCTGCGCCGGGATCACGTTGCGCAGCGCTTGGGGGAGGACGATCAGGAACGTCGTCCGGGTCGGTGTGAGGCCGAGCGCCTTGGCCGCCTCCTCCTGCCCGAGCGGCACCGACTGCAGCCCGCCGCGGACGATCTCGGCCAGATAGGCAGCGGTGAACAGGGTGAAGACGATGATCGCCCGGGTGATCACGCCAGGCGCCATCGACGCCGGGACGAAGAACTCGAGCGCATTGTTCGCCAGCAGCAGGAGCACGTACAGCGGAGCGCCGCGGAGCACCTCGATGTAGACCGTCGCCAACACCTTGAGCAGCGGCAGCTTCGACCGCCGGCCGAGGGCGAGCAGCACGCCGAGCGGGAAGCAGGCGACGATCGCCGCCGCAGCGACGAACACGTTGACCATGAACCCGCCCCACTGGTCCCAACCGAGGACCGATGCCAGCCAGACGACGAGGACGATCGGCGTCGCCGCCAGCACGGCGAAGACCGCGACCTTGGCGGGCAGTGCGACGCGCCGGAGCATCCGGCCGAGCAGGTCGCCGGCGACCCGGCCACCACCCGCCGCAGCGAGCACGGCGGCGGCGACGATCCACGGTCCGACCGTCCGGCTCAACCCGAGCAGGAGGGCGACGCCGAAGATCGCAGGCCAGAAGCGGACGAACAGGTCCAGCATCCGTTTACCCGGGCGTACCGGTTCGTCGGCGGCGGTCGCGGCTGCCCGTTGGCGATCGGCGACCAGCCCGCCGAGCACGCCGATCCACAGCGCGAGCAACGACACCGCGATCGCCACGCTCGGCAGGTCGTCGTCGGGGAAACGGCCGACGAGGAGCAGCTTGAGGTTGACCCGCACCACTTCCCATCGCCCGGTGACGAGGGCGTAGCGGGCGAGGCGGAAGGCGACGTACAGCGCGAGACCGCCGAAGACGATCGTCACCGCGGCGTCGAGCGGGCTGCGGAACAGGTTGTGGCGCACCCACTGACGGGCCCGCGCCGGACGATCGATCGCCGGGATCATCGGCCGACCAGCGCCAGGCGTCGGTTCCACAGGTTCACCGCGCCGCTGACGACGAGCGAGATCGCCAGGTAGATCACCAGCGTGAGGGCGAACGCAGGCACCGGCGGCGAACTGTTGGCGACCGCGATCTGGGTCACGTTGGTCAGTTCGAAGTAGCTGATCGCCGCGCCGAGCGACGAGTTCTTGATCAGGTTGAGGTACTGGTTGCCGATCGCCGGGAGGGCGATGCGGAACGCCTGCGGGAGGATCACGTACCACATCCGCTGGAACCCGCTGAGGGCGAGGGCCTGGGCCGCCTCCGCCTGACCGCGATGGACCGCCTGGACCGAGCCGCGGACGATCTCGGCGATGTGGCTGGCGGTGTAGACGACGAGGGCGACGAGCAGCGCGAAATAGGACGGGTCGAGCCGGATCCCGCCGACCGTCGACCTCCCGTCGAGCTCCGGCAGGGTGAGGTCGTATCCGCCGATCAACCAGCCGGCGACGAGCACCACGAGCACGACCGGCGCCGCCCACCAGGCGGTGAGGGCGGGCCGGCCGGTTCGCTCGGCGAGCTGGGCACGCCTGCGGGCGACGAGCCAGGCGGCCACTCCGGCGAGCGCGCCGATCGCCAACAGCCCCAACCCCGGCCCGACGAACCAGGGGATCACCAGCCCGCGATTGGAGAGCACGGCGAGGTCGAGCGGGGTCCATGCCGTCTCGATCCGCGGCAGCACCTGCAGCACCAGCCCGAGGTTGGCGAACAGCAGCACGAGCAGCAGCGGGACGTTGCGGATCACCTCGACGTAGGTCGCGCAGATCGAGCGGAGCACGGCGTTGTGCGACAGCCGGCCGATGCCGATCAGCGTGCCGAGCACCGTCGCCAGCACCAGGCCGGCGACGGCGACGCGAGCGGTGTTCAGCACCCCTTGGACGAGCGCGTTGCGCACCGGGGCACTCGACGACATCGAGTTCCCCGGGATCGTGAAGTTGGCCGGCCGATCGAGGAAGTCGAAGTCGGTCGGAATGTTGGTCCGCTCGACGTTCGTCCGATAGTTCCCGTAGAGCCAGGCGAGCACTGCGGCGACGACCGCGACCACCGCCAGCTGGAACAGCCAGCGGAGGACGCGGACGTCACGCCACAGCGGCGGTCGGGGCGCGTCGGCCAAGACGGCCGTCAGCGATACGGCGGCGAGTACATCAGCCCACCGTCGGTCCACAGCGCGTTGACTCCGCGCTCCAGGCCGAGAGGGGCGAGATGACGGTCGAAGATCTCACCGTAGTTACCCACCTGCTTGACGACCTGGTAGGCGAAGTCGACCGGCAGCCCGAGCCCGGGGTCGAGGGTCGACACCGAGCCGTCGTCGCCGGTCACCTCGGCACCGAGGAACTGCTTGATCCTGTTGTCCTCGGAGCTGAGCATGTCGTCGACGTTGTCTTGGGTGATCCCGTACTCCTCGGCCTGGATCGTCGCCAGCACTGCCCAGTTGACGACCTGCGCCCACTGGCTGTCACCATCGGCGACCGCCGGGGCGAGCGGTTCCTTGGAGAACACCTCGGGAAGGATCGTCAACGCGTCCGCCCCGTCGGGATACGTGCTGCGAAGGCCGGTCAGCTGGCTGGTGTCGGAGGACCAGCCGTCGCACTGGCCGGCGACGAAGGCCGCCTGGATCTGGTCGGTCTCGTCGAACGGGCGGACCTCCCAGTTGAGCCCGAGGCGGGTCGAGGCCGCCGCTGCGTTGCCCTCCGTCGTCGTGCCCTTGGCGACGCAGACGATCGCCGCGTCCATCTCCTCGATCGAGGCGTAGCTGCCGGTGGCGACCATCATCCCCTGACCGTCGTAGAACGTCGGTTGGAGGAACGTCGCGCCTTCCGTGCCGTCCCGGCTGGCGGTCCAGGTGGTGTTGCGCACGAGCACGTCGATCGATCCACTCTGCAGCGCGGTGAACCGGTCGGCGGTGGCGAGGTCGACGAACTCGGTCTTCGACGCATCGCCGAGCACGGCAGCCGCGATCGCCCGGCAGAAGTCGGCGTCGAACCCGACGTGATCGCCGGCGGTGTCGACGGTGGCGAATCCGGGAAGGTCGTCGCGGGTGCCGCAGCTGACGGCATCGGCGGCGACCACTGCGTCGAAGACACCGCCGCCGCCGGACGGGGCGGTGGTCAGGTCGACGACGTCGGTCGAGCCGGCGGCGGTCGACGCGGACGGATCTCCGCGCTGGTGGACGGATCGGCAGCGTCGTCGTCGCCGGAACACCCGGCGGCGATGAACGAGACGACGAGCAACGACGACGCCCAACGGCGCCTACGACGAGTAGGCATGACGACTCCTCTGTTCGGTGCGGTCGGACAGGAGCATCACAACGGCGCTGGGCATGCCATCGGCTCGCCGGCCGAGTACCAGGGAAGGTTCGTCGATCCCCGACGGTCGGGCGGTGTCCGTCAGGAAGCGTATCTCGACCGCGACGCCTGCCTCGGGCGAGGTGGCGAGGAAGGCGATGCTCTCCTGCAGTTCGAGCGTGACGGTCGTCCGCGTGTGGCTGACGTAGGCGATCGACGCGTCCTGCCCGATCGTCAGTGTGAAGTCGTCGCCGCGCTGGCTGATCACCGATCGCGCCGTCGACCGCCGGGGCCCACATCGACCGGACCGCCGAGGATCAGCCCGAGGTGCTGGAGCAGCGGGTAGCCGCCCTTCTCGGTGGTCTCGATCACGCCGGCGTAGCAGCGCGGCCCGAGGGCGAGCGCGTACGGGCCGTCGATGCCGGCCGCCTTGAGCGAGGCGACCGCCCCGGCGACCTGGTTCGGGTAGCGGTCGAACTCGTCGCTGAGGGTCACCGCCGGGTGCGACGACGCAGTGGCGATCCCGACGATCCCGGCCGAGCTGGCGTTGCCGGTGAACACGAGCGTGTCCTCGGCGTAGGCGAGCCCGCGGCAGGCGTCGATCAACGGCGTCGAGGTCGGCGTCGCAGGCGCCGCGGTCGATCGACTCGAGCTCGGAGCGCACGCAGCGTGAACGGACGGCGCAGCTCGAGCAGCGGCAGGAGCTGGCGCCGGTTGGCCGTCACCCCCTGCGCCCGGGCTGATCGCCGACGCGGCTCGAGCCGGCCGAGGCTGACCGCCGAGTGGTCGTAGCCGAGCGGGCCGACGAAGTCGACGAGCTTGCGCGCGGCGAGGAAGTGGGTGAGCGTGCGGGTCGCCTCGCTGGTCGATCTCGCCCAGGCCGCGATCGGAGATCGGGGCGAGCTCGCGCAGCAGGTGGTTCATCGTCGTGCTCCGGTGTCGTTAGAGGCGCGAGTGTCGGAGCTTGCGCAGGCTGCCGATGCCGAGGCTGCCGTCGGCTGGGCCGGCGCCGGAATCGCCCTTGCCCGGCAGACCCGCCGTGGGCGGCCTCGTCCTCGATCTCGAGGACGGAGCCGGTGGTGAACAGGTAGGTGCGCAGGTGCTCGTCGAGCTTCGGGTCGTGGCGGCGCAGCCACTCGAGCGTCATCGCCGCGTGCTCCTTCTCCTCGTCGCGGTTGTGGGCGAGGATCGCCGCCAGCTCCGGGTCGCGAGGTCGGCGTCGACCCGCTGGTCGTACCAGTCGACCGCCTCGAGCTCCTCCATGATCGAGTCGATCGCCCGGTGACGGTCGATCGTCTGCGGGCGCAGCTGTTCGCGTGGCTCGTGCAGTCCTTCGCTCGACATCGCGCGCTGTCTCCGTTCCGTTGGGGTCCCGGCGTCCTACCCCGGCGAGCCTAGTGAGCAGACCCGTCCGCAGGAGAAGGCCGCCATTCGGGCCCGGCTCACAATGCGTTGGAGCGGTGGAACCAACCGTCGACCGTCACCTCGACCAGAACATCGGGTTGCGGGTGTTCTCGCTGATCACGCTCATCCGGCAGAACCGCCAACCGACGTCGGGTTCACGTCGCATCTCGAACAGGT
The DNA here is from genome assembly GCA_963754705.1 of uncultured Actinomycetes bacterium. Taxonomy (GTDB): domain Bacteria; phylum Actinomycetota; class Acidimicrobiia; order Acidimicrobiales; family Ilumatobacteraceae; genus JAWKHV01. The sequence goes on from CAVWGZ010000008.1 coordinate 388,978, forward strand.
AGCCACCCTCGTGCTCGCCGCGAGCGGTCTCGATCCCCTCCCCACTGGTGACGACCAGCGAGTAGACCGCGGCGACCCAGGCGTGGTCGCCGTCGTCGGAGACCCGGATCAGCGGAGGGTGGATCATGTGGCGCAGTTCGAGTGCCTCCGGGCGGCGCTCGTCGGTCAAACCACCGGATCCGTCCTGACGCGGCAGCACCGGTCGGACGTAGCGTTCGCGCAGCGCCTCCTTGCCGACGAGGTGTTCGCTGAGCGTGCCGAGCAGGAACCGCTCCATGTCGTCGGTGTACAGCTCGAGCAACTCGTCCCACTTGCGCTCGTCGCAGAGCAGCCCGTAGGCGAGCACCAGCTCGCCGATCCGGCGGTGGTCCTCGAGCAGCTGCACCCGCTCGTCGAGCGACTCCCGCCGGCGTTCCGGGCGGCGGAACACGTCCAGCACCAGCTCGAGTTCGTCGTCCTTCATCGGTCCCCTCCGTCTGCCGTTTCCCGGGTGGCGGCCCCCGACTCGGCTCGCAATACTCATAGTCTTTACGATGATTGACCGTCGAACGGGGGCAACGATGGCAGTCGGAGATCAGCAACGGGTAGCGGTGATCACCGCCGCTGCCGACGGGATCGGGCAGGCGACCGCGCTCGCCTTCCACGCCGCTGGCTACCGGGTGGCACTCGTCGACCGCAACGAGGCCGGGGCGCGGATCACCGCTTCGGCGATGGGCGACGACGCGCTGGTGATCGCCGCCGACGTGACCGACGAGGCAGCGGTGGCTGCGGTCGCCGCCCGTGTCGTCGATCGGTTCGGTGGGGTCGATTCGCTGATCAACGTCGTCGGTGGGAGCCGGCCGGGACTGACCACCGCCGAGCTCAGCCTGGAGGACTGGAACCGCCTGCTGGCATTCAACCTGACCTCGACGTTCCTGATGTGCCGGGCGTTCCTCCCGCTGCTCGAGGCGCGCCGCGAGGCGACGATCGTCAACGTCTCGTCCGGGGCGGGAATCGACGGGATGTCGAAGAACCCTGCCTATGTCGCCGCCAAGGCCGGTGTCGTCGCCTTCACCCGTGCGCTGGCGATCGACCACGAGCGCGGCGGGGGTGCGGGTCAACTGCGTCGCCCCCGGTCCGATCCGTACGCCGCTGATGCAGCGCAACCGGACCGCCGAGGAGATCGCGGCGATGGGTCGCGGCGTACTCGTCGGGCGGATCGGTGAACCGGACGAGGTCGCGGCGACGATCCTCTGGCTCGCCTCGCCGGCCTCGTCCTACGTCGTCGGCCAGACGATCGAGGTCAACGGCGGCCCCCGCTCCTCCGTCTGAGCGCACGCCCGCACGCCGCACGGCATCCCGACCGGCACCCGATGCACGGCCGTGGCGACGCGATCCGCTCGTCGGCGCGTGCATCGATCCAACGCGCGAGCCGTTGCACGGCCCGAGCGACCGAATCCGACGAGCGGAGCGTGCATCGGGGCGTCCGACCGTTCGACGAGCGGGAGCCGGTCGATCGCTAACGTGGGGTTCGATGCAGGTGCGTGGGTTCGACCATCTGGTGCTCAACGTCGCTGATGTCGAGCGGTCGCTCGCCTGGTACTGCGGACTGCTCGGGCTCGCCGGCGAACGGGTCGAGGAGTGGCGCCGCGGCGAGGTGTTCTTCCCCTCGGTACGGATCGACGATCACTCGATCATCGATCTGATCGCTGCGCCGCGGCCCGGCAACAACGTCGACCACTTCTGCCTCGTCGTCGAGCGGGCGGATGTCGACGCGGTCGTGGCCGACGACCGGTTCACCGTCGTCGATGGGCCGGGGATTCGCTTCGGTGCCCGCGGCGACGGCTGGTCGGTCTACGTCACCGACCCCGACGGCAACGTCGTCGAGCTGCGCTCGTACTGACGCCCAAGGGCGCGACGCGTGGAGGTTGTTGCAGCGGTGCGCCGCAACAACCTCCAAACTTCTGGGGAAAGGGGGGTCAGGGGCGGTTGGCGCTGGCGCCGGCGCTCAGCTCGAGGGTGTGGCCGGAGACGTGGCGCGCCGCGTCGGAGGCGAGATAGAGCACTGCGGCGGAGATCTCCTGCGGATCGAGCCAGGCGGTGCGCATCGGGTTCAGCCGTTCGTAGCTGGGGCTGACGTCGTCGAGCGTCGGCTGCTCCAAGTGGGGCGCGAACAAGCCGTACATCGCCGGATTGTGGACCATCGCGGTGTCGACCGTGGTCGGGCAGACGATGTTGGCGGTGATCCCCAGCTGGGCGACCTCGAGCGCGACGCTCTTGACGAACCCGATGACGCCCCACTTCGCCGCGGCGTAGTGCGAGAGGTTGGCGTTGCCGCCCCGTCCGGCCATCGAGGCGGTGGCGATCAGCCGGCCCGATCGGCGCTCGATCATCCCCGGGAGCACCGCCCGGAAGGTCTTGAACACCCCGCCGAGATCGATCGCGACCATCTCGTCCCACTGCTCGTCGGTCAACTCCCACGAGCTGCCGAACCCACAGATCCCGGCGTTGGCGACACACACGTCGATCGGGCCGAGGGTCCGTTCGGTCGACTCGACGAACGATGCCAACCCGGCCGAGTCGCGCACGTCGACGACCGCCGCATGGCAGCCCGCACCGAGCGCGGCGACCGCTGCGGCGGTCTCGTCGAGCTCCGCTGCGCTCGCCATCGGGTAGGGCGCGGCGGCGACCGGCGCGGCGATGTCGCAGATCGCCACCGAGGCCCCCTCGGCGGCGAAGGCGAGCGCATGAGAGCGGCCCTGACCGCGTCCGGCCCCGGTGATCAGCACCACCGTTGCGTCGAACGCCCCCACCTCAGCGGACCTGGTACTTGGCGATCGCCTCGCGCGTCGCCTGCTGCATCGCGCCGAAGAACTGGGCGGAGTTCTGGCCGACCCAGTCGATGCTCCCCTGACGGTTGACGTTCATCCGCCGGCAGGCCGGGATGACTTGTTCGGCGAACAGCGAGTACGACCGCTTGGTCGCCTCCCAGTCGGCGCAGTTGTGGGCGAGGAAGAGGAACGTGCCGAACCCGCCGGTCTTCACGGCCAGCTTCTCGATCATCGCGATCGCGTCGTCGGGCGTGCCGACGGTGGCGATCCCGAACGTCGGATAGCCGTTGGTCATCCACCACTGCAGCGCCTCGCGCTTGCTCCCGGTCCAGGGCAGCTTGCGGTTGCCCATCCCCTCGAAGTAGCCGTTGAGGGTCAGGACGCCGTGCTCCATCTCCCGCTCGGCTTGCTCGCGGGTCTCGGCGACGTGCATCGAGGCGACGACCCGCCAGCGGCGGCGGTCGACCGGGTTGCCGTGCGCCGCAGAGGTCCGCTCGAACGCGTCCCAGTTGCTGTCGAGCGCGTCGAATCCGCTCGGATCGGTCGCCGAGAGCGAGAGCATCGACAGCCCGAGCCGTCCGGCGAGCGTCGCGCCGGCCGGCGACGAGGTCGAGGCGACGGCGACCTCGATCCCGTCGGGGGAAGAGGACCGGAGCTGCAGCCGGGCATCGGCGACGCTGAACCAGTCGGTGGTCCGGCTGACGGTCTCGCCGCGCAGCAACGGGAGGATCACCTCGGCGGCCTCGACCATCATGTCCCGCTGGCGCAACGGGTCGATCCCCATCATGAACGCGTCGGACGGCAGCTGCCCGGGGCCGATCCCGAGCATCGCCCGGCCCATCGTCATCTGGTCGAGCTGCATGATCCGGTCGGCGAGGATGTACGGGTGGTGGTAGCTGAGCGAGTTGACCCCGGTGCCGAGCCGGATCCGCTTGGTCCGTTCGGCTGCGGCGGCGATCATCAGCTCGGGTGAGGCGACGATCTCGTAGGCGCCGCTGTGGTGCTCGCCGATCCACGCCTCGTCGTAGCCGAGATGGTCGAGCAACTCGATCAGCTCGAGGTCGCGGCGGATCTGCAGCGCCGGGTTGCCGGACGGGTCGTGGTACGGAGCGATGAACGCGCCGAAGCGGGTGGGGCCGGGGACGATCATCGGCACAACGTAGGTGGGCCCCTCCCCCCGACGAGAGCCGGAATGGTCAAGCGGGCCCAGCGCAGGGATGGGGCGGGTCACCAGACGACGTGGAGCGTGTCCGGCTTGCGGAACACCAGGCCGGAGACCGGCGCAGGCGGGAGTTCCGGATCGCGGCGCAGCTCCGGCCAGCGGGCGAGGGCGGCGAGCAGCGCCGCCTGGGTCTCCAGTTTGGCGAGGTGGATCCCGAGGCAGGCGTGCGGTCCGTGGGCGAAGGCGACCTGCTGGCGGGCGTTGGCCCGGACGAGATCGAAACGGTCCGGGTCGGGAAAGGTCGAGGGATCCCGGTTCGCCGCGGCGAGCGAGAGCACGACCAGATCGCCGCGCTCGATCCGGACCCCACCGACGTCGACGGTGCGGGTGGCGAAGCGGTCGATCCGGGTCGCCGCCGGCTCCAGCCGCAGCGATTCCTCGATCGCATTCGGCGCCAACGCCGGTTCGGCGACGAGCCGGACCCAGGCGCCAGGGGTGTCGAGCAGATGGGCGAAGAGATTGGTCGTCATCCCCTCGCTGGTCTCGACCCCGCCGAACAGCAGCACCCCTGCGTTCGACGTCACCTCCGTAGCGCTGAGCGAACCGGAGGCCGCCGCGAGCAGCCCTCGGCCACGACTGATCGCCGCTCCGACGTGGTCGTCGAGCAGATCGAGCGCGTCGGGCAGTGGGGACTCGCTGGCGGCGTCGATCGATCGTTCGCTGACGGCGCCGACGATCTCGCGGTACCAGCCGAGGACCTCGTCGGCCTCGACACCGGCGAGGTCGAGGGCGACGATCATCACCTCGACCGCCAGCGGACCGGCAAGGCCGGAACGCAGATCCGCCCGGCCGGCGCCGCTCAGCCGATCGACCGCGTCGGCGGCGAGCCGCTCGACCTCGGCGGCGAAGCGCCGGCGGACGGCAGGGAGGCGGAACGAGTCGGCGAACGGGTCCCGGTGACGCGCATGGGCTGCGCCGTCGAGCGACAGCATGCTCGGCCCGAGCACCTGGGCGGTGGAGAACCGTGGATCGTCGACGGTGTACGTCGCCGCGTCGCGCATCATCTCGATCACCAGCTCGCGGCCGGTGACCAGCCAGCCGTCGAGCACCGGCACCCACGACACCGGCTCGCTCGGCCGCAGCCGGGCGGCGACGGCGTGCGGCTCCCGATCGAGCTGATCGAGGGTCACCGTCGCCCCGATCGGACAACGGTTGGCGCGTTGCTCGGTCAGCCGCTGCACGCCCGAGCACCGTAGCGGCCCTACTACGGTCGGGCGCGATGCGTGCCGCCGTCTGCCACACCTATGGCTCGCCGGAGGACCTGCGGATCGAGGAGCTGCCGACGCCGCTGCCGCAACCCGGCCAGATCGTCGCCGACGTCGCCTTCGCCGCGGTCAACTTCCCCGACGTGCTGATGATCGCCAACCGCTACCAGGTCTCGCTCCAGCCCCCATTCGTTCCCGGCAGCGAGTTCGCCGGGACCGTGCGCGCCGTCGGCGAAGGCGTCACCGATCTCGCCGTCGGCGACCGGGTGTTCGGCGCCGCGTTCGTCGGCGGGTTCGCCGAGCAGGTCGTCGCCCCGGCAGCGGCGATGCGCAAGGTGGCGGCGACCGTCCCGCTCGAGCTCGCCGCCGGCTTCTGGGTCGCCCACGCGACCTCGTACCACGCACTGCGATCGGTCGCCGAGGTCGGCCCCGGCGAGACTGTCGTCGTCCTCGGCGCGGCGGGAGGGGTCGGGCTCGCCGCGGTCGAGATCGCCGTCCACCTCGGGGCGACGGTGATCGCCGCCGCGTCGAGCGAGGAGAAGCTGGCACTGTGCCGCGAACGCGGTGCGGCGCAGACGATCGACTACTCGACCACCGACCTGCGCGACGGGATCCGGGCGATCGTCCCCGGCGGGGCGGACGTCGTGATCGATCCGGTCGGCGGGCCGTACGCGGAGCGCGCCCTGCGGGCGACGCGCTGGGGTGGCAGGTTCGTCACCGTCGGTTTCGCCTCCGGCGAGATCCCCCGGATACCGCTCAATCTGGTGCTGCTCAAAGGCGTGGTGATCAAGGGGTTCGAGGTCCGCACGTTCGCCGAGTTCGCCCCCGAGCAGGCGGCGCGCGACGAGCGCGAGCTGCTCGAGCTGCTCGCTTCCGGCGGGCTCCGGCCGCACATCTCCTCGATCCATCCGCTCGACGACGTCGGCGCTGCACTGCGGATCGTCGCCGACCGCAAGGCGACCGGCAAGGTCCTGATCCAGCCCTGACCCGGTGAGCCGGGCCGGGACTCGGTCAGCGAGCCGATCGGCTCCACAGGGTCACCAGCTCGGCTGCGGTGACGATCGTCGCGATCATCGCGATCGAGTGCTCGAGCACCTGCTCGCCGTACTCCTGCGGCAGCCCGACGACTGCGTCGCGAACGACGATCACCTGATAGCCGAGGTCGAGCGCGCTGAGCGCAGCACCGATGATCCCGAGGTTGAGCGACACGCCGACGAGGACGATCGTGCGCACCCCGAGGTTGCGCACCACCTGGTCGAGCGCACTCGGCGTGAACGGGGTGATCCCGCTCAGCCGAGGGACGATCAGATCACTCGGCTGGACGTCGAGCTCGTCGACCACCTGCGCCCCCCGGCTGCCGATGTCGGTCGGGCCGTGGCCGAGCTCACGCCGGCGGCGGGCGGCGAGCCCGAAGATCCGGCAGTTCTCCACCGAGCCGGCACCGTCGGGGCGGTCCTCGACGGTGCAATGGACGACCCGGATCCCGGCGCTGCGTGCTGCGCCGCAGACCGCACCGGCGGCCTCGAGCATCCCGCTGGCGCGGACGACCTCCGGCAACATCGGGAGCAACGCATCGTCGCCGACGACGCCGTTCTGCAACTCCATCGTCAGCACCGCGGTCTGCGCCGGATCGGCGATCCGTCGGAGCAGTGCGATGTGCCGGTCGCTCGCTGCGCTGGGTTCCACCGTCTCTCCTCGTTCCGGCGATCCGCCAGAGCGTGCCCGATCTCCCGGCAGCGCGCCAGATCGGAGCGGATGCCATGCTCTGGCGATGGAGCTGTGGGAGCTGACCGCACGCGAATCGATCCGTGATCTCGTCGCCCGTTACAACGCCAACGGTGATAGCGGCAGGTTCACCCAGGTGCTCGAGCTGTTCGCCTCCGACGCGTCGATGGTCCTCGACGACGGCGTGCGCACCGGGCACGACGAGATCCTGACGATCTTCGTCGGCGCCCGCGAGACGTTGACGGCGCCGGCGGCGAGGCCTGCTCATCTCCGGCACATGACCGCCACCCTCCAGATCGATCTGCTCGACCGGATGTCCGCTCGCGGCAGGTGCTACTTCCAGGTGCTGACCCCGATCGGGCTCGATCACTGGGGTCGGTACCTCGACGAGTACCGGGTCGTCGACGGGATCTGGAAGTTCGCCCGCCGGCAGGTGACGATCGACGGGAGCAGCCCCGGATCGGTGTTCGGCACACTCGGCTGAGCGCTCAGCGGCCGAGATGGAGTGCGGCGAATCCTTCGATGAACTCGATCGCCGCCGGGTAGGCCGCCCACGGCGGGTTGACGACGATCCAGGTCACGCCGATCTCGGCCAGCCGGCCGAAGTAGTCGGTGCGTTCCCCGACGCCCGAATCGAGCTCGGCGGCGGACGGCGCGCCGAGGTAGGGAACGACGATGTCGAGCTGCTCGAACCGTTCCCCGGCGAGCTCGCGCAGCATCGCCAGACGATCGGCGATCGACTCGACCGACGACAGGTGCGGCGTGCGGGTGGTCGAGGCCAGCTCCGCCGGCCCGGTCAACGGCATCCAGCCGTCGCATCGTTCGGCCACCCGACGAAGGGTCAGCTTCGAGTTGCCACCGATCCAGATCGGGATCGGATCGCGCAACGGCCGTGGCCGGGCGATGACGTCGCGAGCTGCGAACCCGGTCCCGGTGTAGCTGAACGGCTCGCCCTTCCAGTGCAGCGGGAGGACGTCGAGCGCCTCGTCGAAGCGCGTGTTGCGTTCGTCGAAGTCGCTGCCGACGGCGAAGAACTCGGTCTTCTGGTAGCCGGTCCCGGCCCCGAGCACGAAGCGGCCCCCCGACAGGCGATCGATCGTCGTCGCCGCCTTGGCCAACAGCATCGGGTTCCGATACGGCAACACCGTCAGATAGGTCAGCAGTTGCAGCCTGCTGGTCACCGCCGCGACGGCGCCGAGAGCGACGAACGGGTCGAGCGTCTGGTGTCCGCCGGAGGCCAGCCAGCGCGCCCCGGCGCGGGATGCTCGGTGAACGCCATCCCGTCCCATCCGCTGCGTTCGGCGGCGGTCGCCAGTTCGGCGACCGGGCCGGCGTCGAGCATGTCGACATCGGTCCCGCCGACTTCCGGGTACTGGACCATGAATCGCATCGACACTCCCGTCGGTCCGCTCGCAGCGCGCGCCGCCGCTGCTCGAAGCTAGCCAGGCAGGGTCGTCGGGTCGCCACCGCGGCGTGCTCGAATGGCGGCTGCGCGAGGACCCCGCGGGATGACCGAGGAGCGACGATGTCGGAGGAACTCGAAGCCCGCGTCCGGCGGTTGGAGGATCTGGCCGAGATCCACCAGTTGTTCGTCGACTACGGCGCCCATCTCGATGCCGGCGACTACGCGGCCTACGCGGAGCTGTTCGCCGTCGACGGCGAGGTCAAGCTCGGCCCGATCGGTCGGGCGAAGGGTCGGGCGGAGATCAGGGCGTTGATGGAACGCGCCCTCGACGGGCTCGCCGGCTCGTCGTTCCACATCATCTCCAGCCCGAGGGTGACCATCGACGGCGACCGGGCGAACTCACGGGTGATGTGGTCGGTGATCCAGCGCGACACCGAGGGCCGGCCGAAGCTGAACATGGTCGGCAGCCACGTCGACGAGCTCGTCCGCGAGGACGGGCGGTGGAGGTTCCGCTCGCGCAGCGGGCGGATCGATCTCCCGGCGACCTTCGGCGGCTAGCGGACGGCGGATCAGTCGCCGTCGGCGGTCGCTGCGTTCCGGCGGAGATGGTCGAGGACGTGGAGCGGTGCCGAGTTCTGGAATCCCTCGCCCGGCCAGTTGAACCAGCCCGATGAGGCCAGCGTGCCCCCGTCGGGATGGAGCGTGGTGCCGGTGATGTACGACGACAGCCCCGATGCGAGGAAGACCACCGCATTGGCGACGTCGTCGATCGTCCCGCTGCGGCCCATCGGGATCGCCACCCGGATCCCGTCGGGGTCGAGCATCGCCGACCGCTCCCCGGCGATCGCCAGCATGTTCGGCGTCAGGGTGATGTCGGGAGCGACGTTGTTGACCCGGATCCCGTCGGTCGCCAGTTCGACCGCGATCGTCCGGGCGAATTGGGTGACCGCCGCCTTCGCCGCGGAGTAAACGGCGAAGTTCGGCGCCGCCCGATGCGCTTCGATCGTCGTGATGTTGACGATGCTCCCGCCGCGTCCGCCGGCGCGCAGGCGGGGGATCGCCAGCGAGGTGGCGTGGAGCACGTGGCCGAGATTGGCCCGCAGCAAGGCGTCCCAGGCGCGCGGGCTGGTCTCGCTGAACGGGGCGCTGAACGTTCCCCCGACGACGTTGACGAGCGTGTCGAGCCGACCCCAGCGGGCGTCGACGGCGGCGAACAGGGCCTCGAGCACCTCCGGGTCGCGAGCGTCACCGAGCTCGACCAAGGCGTCGACCTCGCGCCGGTCGAGCTCGGCCGAGGTCCGGGCGACGGCTGCCGGGTCGATGTCGAGCGCAGCGACCCGCACGCCGTTGGCGGCGAGGGCGAGGGTGATCCCTGCGCCGAGCCCCCCGGCGCCACCGGTGATCACGGCGACGGTGCCGGCGAGCCCGGCACGCTCCTCCCACCACCCCATCGCGCCGGATGTCCTGCTCAGCGGGCAGCCGGCTTGACCAGCTGTCCCGGCCGGGCGTCGGCGTCGTGTACGCCGTCGAGTTGGATCGCGACGCCGTTGACGAGGACGTGGCGTATCCCACTCGGCTGGTCGGCGGTGAGCCGTTCCGAGCCGGCGGGGAAGTCGGCGATCCGCCGCAGTGGCCCGGGGGCGACGGTCTCCGGGTCGAACACGACCACGTCCGCCCAGGCGCCGGGGACCAGCCGGCCGCGGTCGGTCATCCCGAACAGGTCGGCCTGGAGCGAGGTCAACCGTCGGACGGCCTCCTCGATCGGCATCAGGTTGCGGTCGCGCACCCAGTTGCCGAGGTAGTCGGTCGCCTGCGGCGCGTCGCACAGCTGACTGACGTGGGCGCCGGCGTCCGACAGCCCGAGGGTGCAGTTCGGCTCGAGCAACACCTTGCCGACCTCGACCGGATCGTCGTTGGCCAGCAGGCAGGCGATCCGGATCGTCGGCTCGTCCAATGCCAGGTCGAGCAAGGTGTCGAACGGGCCGGTGCCGCGCTCGGCGGCGAGCTCGGTCAGCCGCCGGCCGTCGAGCTCGGGCGAACTCGCCGACTCGGCCACCTCGTAGGTCTCCCAGCGAGGCACGCCGAACGACATTCCCTCCCAGCCCGCCAGCGCGGCGGCGCGCCATGCCGGATCGGCGTAGGCGGCGAGACGCGCCTGCTCGTCGCCCGCCATCAACTCCCCGAAGCGCGGGTTCATGTTGAGCGTGAACGGTTCCGCCATCGACATCGAAAAGCGCAGCGGGCGCGGCGACACCTGCGGCCAGACCTGGGCGCCGTTGGCCCACCCGGCGCGGTTGAGCTCGAGCAGGCGGAGGTGGTTGCCGGAGGGCACGGTGAGCAGGGCGGTGAAGGTGAAGGGCACCCCGACCTCCGGCTGGAGGGTCGTAGAGCTCGTCGATCGCCAGGTTGTCGCCGGGGGTGAAGGCGACGACCCCGCGTCGCACCTCGCCGATCGTCGTCAGCAGTGCGTCGATCTCCGCCCGCTCGGCGAACCGGCTGGGCACGGGCTTGCCGTCGGCGCCGCGGTGGGTCGGCGCGAAACTGGTGGCGAACCCGGCGGCGCCGGCTTCGAGCGCCTCGCGCAGCGTGGACTGCATCAGCGCGATCTCGGCGTCGTCGGCGGCACGCTCGTAGGCGGCATCGCCCATCGCGAACAGGCGAAGGGCGGTGTGGCCGATGTAGGCGGCGAAGTTCAACCCCAACCCGTTGCCCTCGACCGCATCGAGATACTCGGGAAAGGTGGTGAACCGTTCCCACGGGACGCCCTCGGTCAGCGCCGCGACGTCCATGTCCTCGACGTTCTCCAGCGTGCGGGCGATCAGGTTGCGGTGTTCCGGCCGGGTCGGGGCGATCGAGAAGCCGCAGTTGCCGGCGACGACGGTGGTCACCCCGTGGAAGCACGACGGGGTCAGGCCCGGATCCCAGAACACCTGGGCGTCGTAGTGGGTGTGGATGTCGATGAACCCGGGGGCGACGACGTGACCGGTGGCGTCGATCACCCGGTCACCTTCGAGGCCGACACCGATCGCCGTGATCCGCCCGGCGTCGATCGCGACATCCGCGTGGACCCCGGGCGTTCCCGTTCCGTCGATCACCAGACCGCCGCGGATCACCAGCTCGCTCATGATCTCGTCTCCCTCCGTCGACCACGGGTCGACCAGCTCCACGATTCCATCCGGAGCGCCCGTTCGACGCAGCGAGCGCGCCCGGGGCGATCGGTGGCTGGTTGCAAGCCGCTCGCAAGCCGCCCGCCAGTGCCCGGCGCGACCGTGATCCGATGAGCCGCGCCGTCCCGACCCACTCCCCCGTCCGATCGGCCGAGCGCGCCCGACCGGGCGCGCTCGGCGAGCTCGCACTGATCGCGACGGTCTTCGTCGCCTATCGCCAGATCCGCTTCCTGACCCGCAACGACACCGCTGCGGCGTTCGCCAACGCCCGCCGGGTGGTCGGCTTCGAACGTCGGCTGGGGGTCTTCAGTGAGGCGGCCGTGCAGGACCTGTCGATGCGCAGCCGAGCCGTGGTCGAGCTGCTCAACCGGTACTACGTCAGCGTCCACTTCCCGCTCACGGTCGTTTTCCTGATCTGGGTGTTCGTGCGTCACGGGGACGCCTATCGGCAGATCAGGCGGTGGTTCGTGGCGGTCACCGTCGCCGCCCTGGCGATCCATGTCGCCTTTCCGCTCGCCCCGCCACGGATGCTCACCGAGCTCGGGTTCGTCGACACGCTCGACCGTTTCGGGCCACGGATCTACAGCACCGACACCGAACGGTCGATTGCCAACCAGTTCGCCGCGATGCCCTCGTTGCACTTCGGCTGGGCGGCGATGGTCGCCGGCGGATTCGTCGCCATCCGCTCGAGCCGGGCGAGCCTGCTCGCGCTGGCCCATCCGCTGATCACGCTGCTGGCGATCGTCGCCACCGCCAACCACTATTGGCTCGACGCAGCGGTCGCACTCGTCCTCGTCGCCGGCATCGCCGCCGTCGGCTGCCGCTCACGTCAGGCGGTGTCGGCGCGATCGACCAGCAGCGCAGTGATCCAGCCGGCGAGGCGGTCGACCAACTCGTCGCTCGAACCGGCGAGACCGTGTCCCTCACCGGCGAGCAGTTCGACGTCGCCGTGGTCACCGGCGAGCCGACGGACCTGTTCGCTGGTCGACGCCGGCAGGACCTCGTCGTCGGTGCCGTGGATCAGTAGGAACGGTCGCGGGGCGAGCCCCGCTGCGCCCTGGCAGCCGTCGGACTGGGTCGCCAGGGTGCACACCCCGGCCACCGCCCGCGGCAAGGCGAGCCCGACGTTGACCGCCACCGCCCCACCGAAGGAATAGCCGACGGACACCGCCCGCGACGCTCCGCACTGCCGCGGCGAGGTCGATCGCCGCCACCGCGTCGAGCACCGACGGCTCCAGCCGCGACGGCCGGCGATAGTCGACGACGATCGTCGCCACCTCCTCGCCGGCCAGGCGCGTCGCCAGCCGGGGGTAGATCGCCCTGCCCGGGCCGAGCAAACCACCCATCCCGCCCGGGCAGGCGACGACCACGCCGGAGGCCTCTCGCGGCCCGTACCAGTGCAGCCCGAGCAGGCCGGAGGCGGTGTAGATCTCGAGGTGGAGGAGTCCTGGGGCGAGCTCGTGCTCGACCATCCCGAGCGGCTCGAGCAGGTCGGTGGGGGTCACCGGAGGAGTTGACCACAGCTTCGCGGCGGCCGCCGTGCCGTACGCGTAGACACGGCCTGACCCGAGGGTCAAGGATGGGCGCCGATCCGAGGAGGACACCGGATGCAGATCGCTTACACCCCCGAGCAACTCAGCCCTGCGCGACGAGCTGCGCAGCTACTTCGCCGAGCTGATGACCCCCGAGCGCCGCGAAGCGCTCGCCGGCGGATACGAGGATCCGGCCGGGAAGGACACCTACCGGGAGGTCGTCCGCCAGATGGGTTCGGACGGCTGGCTCGGGATCGGGTGGCCGAAGGAGTACGGCGGTCAGGACCGCACGATGCTCGAGCAGCTGATCTTCACCGACGAGGCGATGATCGCCAACGTCCCGCTGCCGACGCTCACCCTCGGCACCGTCGGTCCGACGATCATGGACTACGGCACCCCCGAGCAGAAGGAGGAGTTCCTCCCCCGGATCCTCGCCGGAGATCTGCACGTGGCGATCGGCTACTCCGAGCCGGACGCCGGCACCGACCTCGCCTCGCTGCGGACCAAGGCCGTGCGCGACGGCGACACGTGGGTGATCAACGGTTCGAAGATGTGGACCAGCCTGATCGAGTCGGCCGACTACGTCTGGCTGGCGGCACGCACCGACCCCGACGCACCGCGGCACAAGGGGATCTCGGTGTTCCTCGTCCCGACCAGCTCGGAGGGGTTCAGCTGGACACCGGTGCGGACGCTGAGCGGAGCGACGACCAGCCAGACGTTCTTCGAGGACGTGCACGTCCCGGCGAGCACGTTGGTCGGCGAGCTCAACCAGGGCTGGCGCCTGGTCACCGGGCAGCTCAACCGGGAACGGGTCGCGCTGTGCTCGCCCGCCGGGGTGCAGACCGCGCTCGCCGAGACGATCGAGTGGGCTCAGTCGACCAAGCTCCCCGACGGCCGCCGGGTGATCGATCAGGAGTGGGTCCAGGCCAACATCGGCCGGGTCCATGCCAAGGTCGAGTTCCTCAAGTTGATCAACTGGAAGATCGCCTGGGGGGTCAAGAAGGGCGTCAGCCCGGCCGACGCCTCGGCGACCAAGGTCTTCGGCACCGAGTTCGCCACCGAGGCCTACCGGCTGCTGATGGAGATCTTCGGCGACGACGCCTTCCTTCGCCCCGGCTCGCCGGGGTCGATCATCAAGGGCCGGGTCGAGCAGCGCCACGCGCGGTTCGCTGATCCTCACCTTCGGCGGCGGCACCAACGAGATCCAGCGCGACATCATCGCGATGGTCGGCCTCGGCATGCCCCGCGCCCGCGCTGAACGACTGGAGCATCGATGGACTTTTCCCTGACCGACGAACAGGCCGAGGTCGCCGCGCTGGCGGCCAGGATCCTCTCCGACAAGGTGACCCACGAGTCGCTGACCGAACTCGAGCGCTCGGGTGAGCCGCGCTTCGACCGATCGCTGTGGGCCGAGTTGGCCAAGGCCAACCTGCTCGGGATCGGTCTGCCGGAGACCGCCGGCGGCAGTGGCCTCGGTCTCCTCGCCCAGTCGCTGGTGCTCGAACAGATCGGGCGAGTGCTCGCCCCTGTGCCGTACCTGGCGACGATCGCCACCGCCGCCGACACGATCGCCACCCATGGGACCCCGGCGCAGGTCGAAGCGTGGGTCCGTCCGGCGATCGACGGCGAGCTGATCCTCGCTGCCGCGATCGCCGAGCCGCTCAACCGAGACCGGACCCATCCGACGACGACCGCCACCGCCGACGGCGACGGCTGGCGCCTCGACGGGATCAAGACCGCCGTTCCGGCGGCGACGATCGCCGACGCGCTGCTCGTCACCGCCACCGTCGAGGGACGGGCGGTCGCCTTCGTCGTGCCGACGAGCGCCCCGGGCGTGACGATCTCGGCACAGGACACCACCGACCGCGAACCGTACGGCTACGTCGAGCTGAGCGGGGTCGAGGTCGATGCCGCAGCACTGATCGGCGAGGAGCTCGGCGGTGGCGGGGACGTCGTCGCCCATCTCGTCCAGCGGGCGACGATCGGCCTGTCCGCGCTGCAGCTCGGGGTGACCGAGCAGGCCTTGGCGAACACCGCCGAGTACACCAAGCAGCGGGTCCAGTTCGATCGGGCGATCGCTACGTTCCAGGCCGTCGGCCACCGCTGCGCCGATGCCTACATCGACGTCGAGGGGATCCGCCTGACGCTCTGGCAGGCGATCTACACGATCGAGACCGACAGCGACGAGGCGGCGATGGCGGTCCACGCCGCCAAGTTCTGGGCGGCCGAGGGTGGGCACCGTGTCGCCCACGCCGTCGTCCATCTCCACGGCGGGATGGGGATCGCTCTCGAACACTCGATCCACCGGTACTACACGTTCGCCAAGCAGATCGAGTTCTCGCTCGGCGGGGCGACCGACCAGGCGCTGCTGATCGGTGCCCAGCTCGCCGCCCAGCCGGCCTGAGCGTCAGTTGACCGTCCGCTCGTGGCCCTCCCAGTAGGGGGCGCGCAGGTCGCGCTTGAGCACCTTCATCGCGCCCGACAGCGGCAGCGGCTCGGTGCGGAACTCGACCGATCTTCGGCAGCTTGTAGCCGGCGATCCACTCGCGGGCGTGGGCGATCAGCTCGTCCTCGGTGCGCCGTCGCGCCGTCCTTCAGCACGACGATGGCGTGCACGGCTTCGCCCCACTGCTCGCTGCGGGATGCCGATCACGGCGACCTGCAGCACGGCCGGGTGCGAGGCGACGGCGTTCTCGACCTCGGTCGAGTACACGTTCTCGCCGCCGGTGACGATCATGTCCTTCACCCGATCGACGAGGAACAGGTAGCCGTCGTCGTCGAGGTAGCCGGCGTCGCCGGTGTGGTACCAGCCGTCGCGGAACACCTCGGCGGTCGCCTCCGGCTTGTTCCAGTACTCGATCATGAAGTTGCCGGCCCGGGCGCACGACTTCGCCGGGCTCGCCGGGCGGGAGCGGGTTGCCGTCGTCGTCCTGGATGCGACAGCACGACGCCGGGCACGGGCCGACCGGCCGAGCGCAGGTATCTCGCCGCCGGCGCGATGGTCATCCGGGCCAGCAAGGTGAGCACGCTGCGAGCTCTCGGTCATCCCGTAGCCCTGCCAGATGTTGATGTCCGGGATACAGCCCGAGCAGCTTCTCGAGCAGCGCCTGCGGCATCGGCGACGCGCCGTAGACGAGGTCGGTGAAGCGACGCCAGCCGCTCGGGCGTGAAGTCGGGATGCGCCATCGTCATGCCGATCATCGTCGGCACCATCACCGTGATGGTCGCGCTGATAGCGCTCGACGGCCGTCGATCACCGCCGCCGGGATCGAACAGCGGCACGAACGACGGTGTGCGCGCCGGCGCCGGGCCGCCGAGCACGCCGACCATCGACGCGGCGTGGAACATCGGCGTCTGGATGCAGGTTGACGTCGTGTCTGGCCGAAGCTGCAACCGCATGCATCACGTGGTAGGCGTTCAGCATCTCGGCCCGCTGGTCGAGCAGCACGCCCTTCGGCAGGCCGGTGGTGCCGCCCGGTGTACATCAGCACGACCGGGTCGGTCTCTTCGCCCTCGTCGGGGATCACCGGCGTCGCCGCGGCGAGCAGGTCGTCGTAGGTCGAGGTGTGCGGGACGTCGCCGCCGCCGATCAGCACGACGTGCTCGATGTCCGGCCTCCTCCTTCACCGAGTCGATCAGCTCGGCGAAGAGGCAGTCGACGAAGCACACCTTGGTGCCCGAGTCGCGCAGGACGTAGGCCAGCTCCTTCGGGGCGAAGCCGCAGGTTCAGCGGGTTGACGACACCGCCGCCGAGGAACGCGGCGTGGTACAGCTCGAGGTACTCCTGCGAGTTGAGCGTCATCATCGCGAACCGGTCGCCGCGGCCGACCCCGAGGCTTTGCAACCCGCCGATCGGTGCGGCTGACCCGGTCGAGGTGCTCGGCGTACGTGGTGGTGACGCCGGTGCCCGCGTTGGTGGCGCACGGCCGATCGGCGTTCGCTGCGACGGCGGGCAGCAGCATGCGGTGGTAGATGAGTTCCTTCACTCCCGCAGACTACGGGGGTCCGGGGTGACGCCGGTCTCACCCCGTGGAGGACAGCGGCCGCAGTTCGCCGAGCGTGGCGCTGACCGTCACCGGGGCGCGGGGCGCGGTCCACTCGATCGGAGCGACCTGCGGGCGAGCCGTGCTCAGTGCGGTCTTGCCGAGCGGAGCGCTCATGCCCTGCTGGATCGTCGACAGGCGATCACCGAGCCTGCTGCCGATCGTCGTGTCGGACAGCTGGCGGCCGCAGCCCCACCACGCCCGGGGCACGAAGCTCCAGATCATGTGGCAGTAGATCAACGCGAAGTAGATGCTGGTGACGTCGAGTGGCCAGCCGAGGACGATCGCGGTCACCAGGTTGACGACGACGCCGAGGGCGAGCAGTACGCCGGCGACCACGTTCGGGGTGATCATCGACAGGTAGTTGCTGTGCTCGTGGGTCTTGCGGGTGACCGTGTAACGCGGCTTTCGGTTCGGGCCCATCACCAGCGCGACGACGATCGCCCGGGCGAACACCGGAGCGAGGTTGAGCATCAGCTGGCGCTGTCGGAAGACGCCTTCGAACCGGGTGGCGACCGCGTCGCTGAAGTCGAACGAGAGCCAGATCGCCGAGGTGGCGAGATAGACGATCGCCAGCTGGAGCGGCGGGAGCTCGATCAACGGGGCGCGCACGATCAGGTTGGCGATCAGCGCGACGCAGAACACGGCATTGGTCACCGCCGAGAAGTAGTAGAGGAAGATCTCGTAGAAGAACAGCCGCTGGCGCAGCTGCAGCCCGCCGAGCCGGCGCCAGAACATCAGCCGCATCGCGTCGAGCGCCCAGGTGCCGCGCTGCTTGATCACGTTCGGCAGATCCTCCGGCGCGGTCTGGCCGACGGCACCGACGATCGGGACGAACGCCCCGCGCCAGCCGCGCTTCATCGCCAACACACCGGAATCGCAGTCCTCGACCAGGTTCCACTCCGGAAACCGGCCGATGTCGTGCAGCGCGGTGCGTCGCCAGACCAGCCCGGAACCGCAGGGATAGACCGCCTTCGCCGCGTGCATCGCCGCCATCGTCGTGCGATAGAAGCCGGGGTTGTTGTTGCCGAACGGATCGCCGTCGGCGACATCGGCGACCTTCACCGTCTGGACGAAGGCGACGTCCGGATGACCGGTCAACTGGTCGATCGCCGCCCGCAGGAAACGCGGATCGCCGACGAGGTCGTCGGCGTCGCGGGTTTCGACGAACGGGGCGTCGACCCCGGTCTGTTCGAGGAACCGCAGCGCCGAATTGAGGTTGCCCGGCCTTCGCCTCGCCCTCGCGGTGTCGGGTGCCGCGCTCTGCCGGGAGGCGGTAGTGCAACCCGCGGTAGCGGGTACCGAGTCGGGTGACCATTGCCCGAACCGCCGCCGAGGCGCCGTCGTCGCTGACCAGGACGAGCAGCTTGTCGTGCGGGTAGTCCTGGGCGAAGACGGAGTGGATCGTCGCCTCGATCATCTCGACCGGTTCCCCGCAGGTCGGGATCAGCACCGCGACCTCCGGTTCGTCGCCTCGTTCGAGCAGCGAGACCCCGGGCAATGTCCGGCCCCAGTTGTTGTACCAGTGGATCAGGCCGGAGCTGATCGCGGCGACGTTGGCGGCGAAGAACGGCAACGCCAGCCAGACCCGGGACCAGTCGAGGTGAGCTGCCAGCCACGGCAGGTAGGTGAGGGCGAGGATCGCCAGCGGAGCTCCGCCGAACCGATTCCAGTGATTCCTCACCATGCCTCCCGAACGACCTCGACGACCGCGGTGCGGTCGAGGCGGATCAACTGATCGTGCAATGGCCGACGCATCGCGTAGTCGTCGTGGAAACAGCCGTACGAGACATGGTCGAGCTCCGCTCGGTCGAGGGTGCGGCCGTCGAACTGGGCGAGGGTCAGCTCGCAGCGTCCGAGGATCAGCGGATAGGTGAGGGCGAACACGGCACGCGGGACCGAGGTGACGTCTGCCCGGAGGTAGAGCAGCAGGTCGTCGCGGCCGAGCGATCCGGCCGGCGGTCGGTAGGCCTCGGCGGCGACGACTTTCCAGCTGACCGTACGCACCTGGCGGGCGGTCCGGGCGAGCTCGTCACGGAGGTAGTCCTCGAGCAGGTCGTAGCTCCCCGGCTCGGTGACGACGGTGGTGGTGACGAGGCGTTGGAGCGGATCGCGGCGGCGTTCGACGACGGTCATCGGAGGTACTCCGCGATCGCCTGGCGACGGTCGTCGCCACCGCCGCGCCGGCCGTACAGCTCGATCGTCAGCTCGACCGAGTCGAACCCGGAGGTGGAGAGCTGTGTCTGGCGCTGGACCTCGGTGTGGAGCAGCACGTACTCGCCGCAACTCGCCAGCACCTCGCGCAACGGCTGGCGGGAGAACGGCCCGTCGTCGAGCACGAGGAAGTCGAACGCGCATGGCCCGACCCTGGTGACGGTCGATTCGAGGTCGATCCGGACCGAGTCGTAGACCCGCCAGGGGGTCTGCAAAAGGCCGCGCCCCATCAGGTCGTTGACGAGCACCCAGGAGTGGTCGGAGGCGAGCGTGTCGCCATCGCGCCAGTGCATCGCCAGCTCCGCCCCGACGGCGTCGAGATCGAGGTAGGACTCGTCGTACTTCGGCACCTGGTAGACGGCGAGCGCCGCCTGGGCAGCGATCGCCCCGGCGACGAGCGAGCGGGCCGGCACGAACACGCGAGCGGAGCAGCTGGACGAGGATGTCGGCGATCGTCGGCACCGACAGCACGACCGCGTACATCGAGTGCCGGGTCGCCGCCTGCAGCGTCGACGAGCTGAGGTGCATCGCGGCGTAGAGACCGAACCCGAGCAGACAGATCAGGCGCAGCCGTCGCTCGCGCGGCGGGGGCGATCATCACCCCGACGAGCAGGACGAGCACCGGCACGATGTACATCAGGGCGAGGTAGAGCACGATCGTCGGTCGAGGGGCGACACCGCCGTAGCGGAGGCTGACCGCATTCTGGGGGATCTCGAGCACCTGCGGCCCGAGGACGATCGCAGCCGCGAGGCCGGTGATGACGAAACCACCCGCGCACCATCCGAGGCTTCGCCGAGCTCGCCGGCCCTGCAGACCGCGACGAGGTAGGCGGCGAATGCCGGGAGCAGGACGCCGACGGTGTACTTGCTCAACACCGCCATCGCCAACAACACCCCGACGGCCACCGCCGAATCGTGGTGACGGGAGCGGACGTGGAGATGGAGCACGAGCACGGCTGCCGAGAGGAAACCGGCAGCGAGCACGTCATGGGAGACGAGATGGCCGTAGACCATCGCCGGGGCGCTGGTGAGCATGACGACGATCGCGATCGCCGCCGATTGGCGCGAGTCCCACTTGCGACCGTACCGCTGGGCGGCGGCAGCGAGCGCCACCCCGGAGAGGGTCATCGTCACCGTCGACAGCAACCGCGCCCCGGTCAGCCCACCGAGGCGCGCGGCGAAACCGGAGAGCAGCGGCGACAGCGGGGTACCGGTGATCCAAGTGAGGAACTTGTCGCCCTTGAGGTCGCCACCGAGCGTGCGCCGGGCGACGACGTTGTCGATCGCCTCGTCGAACCACCAGCCACGGCCGCGACGCAGCAACCACAGCAGTTGACAGGCGAAGAAGGTGACCGCCGCCGAGCCGACGATCAGCGGTGCACGGCGGTCGGTGGCAGCAGGCCCCACGATCACGAAGGTCGTCGTCGGAGTTGTCGCCGCCACGCCCACGAGACCGAACCTAGTGCTCGATCGGCGAAGAACGTCGAGTGATCACAGGGTTCCGCCTGCGACTTACGACCCATTGTGAGCTGGACGTTTGCGCTCGGCAGGGGGTGCGATGCGGAGCGTGGGATGGCCCGCGATGCTTGATCGCGAGCAGAGGGTGGCGAGCGGTTCGTCGGTGTCTCCGACGCCGCGGGAAACCCCGAGCCGATCGTCGGCGAACGCTCGCCGGCGACCATGATGGGCCGATGCGCGCCCTACGGTCCGGCGGTCGACCGGGATGATCGACCTCGAACCGCTCGATGCCCCGTCGAGCTTGCTCGGCGAGGGCGTCTGCTGGGACGCGACGGCCGGCGTGCTGTGGTGGGTCGACATCCGCGGCGAGGCGCTGTGCTCGTTCGATCCGTCGGCCGGGAGGGCGACCCGCAGGTCTGCTCCGGCGACGCTCGGCGGCGTCTGGCCGGCAGCCGACGGCAGCTTGATCTGCGCGGCCCGACACGGCTTCGCCCGTTGGCAACTCGACGCCGAGGACGGTTTCCGCTACCTCGTCGAGCCGGAGCCGGAACGTACCGGCAATCGATTCAACGATCTCAGCGGGGACCGCCACGGACGGCTGTGGGCCGGATCGATGGACGACGCCGAGCGCCGCTCGACCGGGGCGCTGTACCGGCTCGATCCGGACGGTCGGTGCACCCGGGTGCTCGACGGCTGGGCGATCCCCAACAGTCTCGCGTTCAGCCCGGGCGGCGAGGTGCTCTACGCCACCGACACGCCGACCGGGCGGATCGTCGCTTTCGATCACGATCCCGCCGACGGCACGGTCGGGCCACCGCGGACGTTCGCCGTCGTCGACGGCCCGGGCCATCCGGACGGTTCGACGGTCGACGCCGAAGGATGCCTGTGGAACGCCGAATGGGACGGCTGGCGGCTCGTGCGCTACCGACCCGACGGTGCCGTGGATCGGGTGGTCGAGCTGCCGGTGCAACGCCCGACCAAGTGCGCATTCGGCGGCGCCGAGCTGGCGACGCTGTTCGTGACCACGGCCGCCGACCGCCTGACCGCAGCCGAGCTCGCCGCCCAGCCACTCGCCGGCGCGGTGCTGGCGATCGACGTCGGCGTCGTCGGACTCCCAGCGGTGCCGTTCGGCTGATCCGGGCCGGCGGCGCTGACAGACTTCCGCCGATGGAGCTGTTGATCGAGGGATACCACCTCCCCGGGCGGATGTTCCGAGATGCCGGTGTGCCGATCCACGACGTCCATGTCGGGGTCCAGATCGGCAAGGTCGCCGAGCAACTCGTCGCCGGGGACGCTGAGCGCGCCGAATGGCGGGTCGAGCTGCGGGTCGAGCCGTTCGAGGGCGGATGGGACGTCAAGGGTTCTGCCGTGCACGGTCGGCGCGGCGAACGGTTCGTCTACCTCACCTGGGGCAACGTCGGCGTCGACGGCGGGTTCGCGATGTTCCGCCGGTTGAAGCTGATGCTCGATCCGATCGATCCCGAGCTGATCGGACGCTGCCGTCGGCGAGGAGCGGCCGCTGCGGATCAGGATCGATCTCACCGACCGCTACGGCGGTCCGCTGTGCGGACGGCTCGACCCGGCGACCGCCGTCTGGACCGTGTGATCCGGACGCTCCCGCTCACTCTGTCGCCGACCGTCCGATCACCGCCGCCGGAACATTGTCCGGTCCACCGGGGGTGAGGTCGAAACGGGTCGCGCCGGAACTGGCCGCGCAGCCGCCGGCGGTGGTCCCGGTGCCGAGCTGGAGGGCACGGTCGATGCGCGGCGACCCGGCCGAGAACAGCCCCCACGGGCTCTCGCAGCCGGGGACGATCCACACGTGGTTCATCCAGCCGCCCCCGCCGAAGCCCGAGCGTGTGCCGCCACGAGCGGCGCACTCCTCATCGCTGAGGGCCGTGTCGCCGATCACCCCGGTGCCGTTGACGCACAGCCCGATGTGGCGATGGAAGTGGTCGTTCGGTCCGGTGAAGCCCTGGGTCGGCTCGTAGTCGCTGTCGTGCAGCAGGTAGTAGCTCAGACCGACGATGCTCGACGTCGGCTGGTCACCGTCGTACAGCAGCATCTCGGGTTCGGCGATGTCGAACGTCTCGTCGACGTAGCGGAAGTTCATGTAGTGCGCGGCGATCCCCGGCACGTAGCCCGTCACCCGCACCCAGCCCGCCGCCTGGGCATCCGCCGGCGTCGGGTAACGCAGCGCGACGTCCTTCGCCTGCGCCAGTTCGTCGGCGAGCCGGTTGCACTCGAACGGGTCGGTCATCGGCGTCCACTGCTGCGGACCGAGATGGCCGCCGTGACCGGCGTTGTCGCCGGGCGCTGCCGAGCTGTGGTGCACGCCGAGATAGGACGGCAACCAGTTGAGCCAGGCGGCGTAGGCCTCGTCGGAGGCCTGCTCGAGCTGGACGATCACCTGCGCGTCCTTCGCCTCCGCACCGGGCCGGGTCGTCTCCCGGATCAGCGCGTCGAGCTCCGCCGAGCCGTTGGCCGCCGCCGTCGTCAAGCCTCCGTGGACGAGCTGGTGCTCTTCCCAGAAGCCGACGGTGTTGAAGCCGAGATCGCACCGCCCGGCGAGGTCGACCGATGCTGCGCTCTGCGTCACGCCGTCGTGACCGTGGCCGGTGGCGGCGACCTCCGCTGCCCCGCCGATCGCCGCCACCGCCGGCGTGGCGGGATCGTGTCCGTGATCGATCGCAGTTCCGCCGGCCGCGGCGGCGCCCGCCGGGGCAGCGCCAGGCGTTCCGAGGTCGTGGTCGTGCGCCGCTGACTCGGCGGCATGGTCGCCGTGGCTCGCCGCGTCATGATCGCGAGTCGACGGAGCGGCGAGGGCCAGCGACGCAGCTGCGACCGCTGCGGTGACGGCAACGGCGGCCGCCGCCGTGCTCAGCGTCCGCGGCAGGGAGTGCAAGGCTCCGCCGAGGGCAGCGAGGCAGAACACGACCACACCGACGCCGGCGAGGTTGGCGACGATGTCGATCGCGGTGAACTCGGCCGGGTGACCGGCATGCGCTCCGACCGGGAGCCCGACGGTCCGGCTCCACAGCCAGACGACGACGATCGCAGTGTGGACGCCTGCGGCAGCGCCGATCGCCGTTCGGCCGGGGCGGAGGAGCACCGCTGCGGCGAGCGCGATCCCGGTCCAGCCACTGACCGCGAAACCGGTCGCCTCGACCGCCGACGACCCGGCGTGGCTGGGGATCATCGCCAGGTGGATCACTGCGGCGACGAGCGCCAACCCGGCGATCGCGGCGCGCACCTCGAGCGACGGCGGTGGCGGCGCCGCCGATCGGTCGTCGGTGGTCGTCGACGCGGTCGGGCGAGCGATGCCGTCGGCGAGCTCCCCTGGCTCGAGCAGATCCATCGACGGGACCGTACTCGTCCTCGTCGCCGCCGGGACGGCGGAGATCGGGCGCCCGCCGGTTGTCACCTCGCCGGGTCGAAGGAGATCACGGCGAAGGTGACCTCGTCAGGGTCGACGGACGATCCGACGAGGTAGGTCAGATGCTCGCGTTCGCCGGGCGAGAGCCAGGCAGCTTCCTGGTCGATCTCCCCACCGTCGGGGAGCGTCGCCGCGCACCGTCACCGTCTCGGCAGTACGGCCACCGATGTTGGTCAACTCGATGTCGAGCCGCTGGCCCGCCGGGTCCGGACGGATCCGTGGAGCTCCGAGCTCGAACGCAGCCGGCCCGGTCGGGCGCCGTGATCGCCAGCCAGAGCGTGACGACGAGGAACCCGGCGACGATCACGCCGGCGACGGTCGAGGCAGCCACCCCGCCGGGCGAGGTCTCGCTCACGCCGCCAACCGTCCGACGGAGGCGCCGACCGATGCCGGGAAGGCGAGGGTGACCACGTGCGCCCAGACCTGCCGCGGGTCGCCCCCGTCGCCGAGCCGGCCGTAGACCGCCAGCATCAGCGCGCTGATGGCGATCGCGGTGCAGTAGCCGATCGCCGTGCGCCCGAGGTCGAGCCCGAGATGCGCGCTGCGGAACGACGATCGCCGAAAGCCCGACTCGAACACCAGCGCATGGCTGACGACCAGCGAAGCGACCATCAGCACCGGCAGGCTGAAACGCGACAACTGACCGACGATCGTCGTCACCTCGTCGGTCGGTGCGATCGAGAAACCGATCACGATCGCCCCGACCGCTGCGCCGCCGAACTCGGCGAGAACGCTGCGGGAGCGACCGTCGCCGACATCACGGGCGTCACCGCCGGCAGCGCTGGCGTCCTCCTCGTCGCCCTGGTCGGCCTCGGCGAGGAACTCATTCGCGATCGAACCGCCGATCGACAACGGCAAGGCCTCGGCGACGACCTGGAGCACGCCGGTGCGCAGCGACGTGTCGAACGACAGCTCGCCGATCAGGACGAGCGCGAGTGCGCTGATCACCAACGACACTGCGACCACTTCGATCCCGTCGACGAACGAGCCGCTCCAGCTGCGCGGCGAGTTGAAGCGAAAGCCGGAGGTGCGGTCGAGCACGGTGGCGATGGCGATCATCACCACGATCAGGACCACCCCGGCGATCGGGGGCAAGGCGCTGCCGATCTGCCACACCTCCATCGTGTAGAGCAACGGCACGCCGAACAGGACCGCGCCACATCCGGCGCGGACGAGGTCGACGAACTCGGGCGAGCGAGCCCTGGCGAGCGACGGGTCCGGCATCGGGACCAATCGTGGCACTGCCGGATCCCCCACCGACGGATCTGGTCCAGCGGGGAGATCAGTCGGTCGCTCCCCCGGCGGCGGCTCGCCGCCGTTCGCGCAGGTCCCCGAAGTAGGCGATGACCAGTCCGTTGAACAGATCGGCGCGCTCCCACTGGAGGAAGTGGCCGGCGCCGGGGAGGATGACGGGGCCGGTGCGGTCGGTGAATGCGATCTCGCAGCAGTGGACGAAGTCGGGGCCGACGACCTGGTCGTCCATGCCGTAGAGGATCAGCGTCGGCACGTCGACCTTCCCGCTCATCAGCGGCGGTTCGCTCATCGGCCGGCCGTGGGCGAGCTGATACACCGCCCAGCTGGCGCGCAGCCGCTCGTCGGAGGCGAACGGTTCGGTCATCAGGTCGATATCGGCGGCGGTGAACGTGCCCGGCGAGGCCCACAACCGATGGCCGTACATCTCGCCGATGTACCGCCGTCGTTTGGCCGGCGTGTCGAGCTCGGCGGCGAGCTCGTCGGGCGTCGCACCCTGACGGTGGCGGTAGTCACCGGTCGGGCCGTCGTTGATCGAGCGCATCGCAGCGAGGTCGATCCCTGCCGCGAGGTAGTCGTCGAGCACCATCGGCGGAACCGTGTCGAAGAACACCAGCTTGTCGACGAACCCCGGGTAGCGGTTGAGCAGATCGACCGCTGTCGCCCCACCGACGTCGCCACCGACGACTCCACACGTCCGGTGACCGATCACGTCGTGCACCAGCAGATAGACGTCTCGGCTGTAGGCAGCGAGGTCGTAGACGTCGTCAGCGGACAGGTCGGAGTCGCCGAATCCGCGCAGGTCGGGCACGATCACGTCGTACCCGGCAGCGGCGAGCGCTTCGATGTTCCGCCACCAGATCCGCTTCGTCTCCGGGTAGCCGTGGAGCAGGAGCAGTGGATACCCACCGATCCCCTCGCGGATGTAGGCGAGCTCGAGCCCGTCACGCCCGGGCGACGGTGGAACCGCCGCCCGATGGATCTCGAACGCGTCGGCGGCGGGCGTCGCCGGTTGAGCCGGTCGGAGGCGCAGGTCGTAATGCACCGCGTGACAGTACGACGCGTCGAGGCGCCCGGCAGAGGGCGGCGACTGCCGGTGATCCCCGGTCGAGGACCGTCAGCCGACCGGCGAGACGAAACCCGGCGGCTTGACCGCGACCACCGAGCAGCGGACCTCGTCGAGCACCTGCTCGGCGATGTTGCCCATCAGCATCCCACTGATCCCGGTCCGGGC
Organism: uncultured Actinomycetes bacterium; assembly: GCA_963754705.1. Lineage (GTDB taxonomy): Bacteria > Actinomycetota > Acidimicrobiia > Acidimicrobiales > Ilumatobacteraceae > JAWKHV01. The sequence goes on from CAVWGZ010000008.1 coordinate 415,680, forward strand.
GACGGTACCCATCACCAACAGGTTGATCCGTTGCTTGCCGACGACGCTGCTGACGACCTCGGCCGGAGGTCCCTTGCCGAGATGGATCTGCCATGGCCCATCAGCCACGCCCACCGCAGCCAACAGCTCCTCGAGCGCGCTGCGGTGGGCGGCGAGGGTGACGTCGAGCATCGTCTGGATCTCGCCCGGGGAGGCATGGGCGAACGACGACGCCTGGAGCGTTCGCTCGCCGTAGAACTCCCAGGCATGCACGATGTGCAACTCGCCGCCGTAGAGCTCCGTCATCGACGCTGCGAGTTCGAGGATCGTCCGGTTGAGCTCGATCTCGTCGGGGTCGGGATCGACCGCGGCGAGCACCCGCTGGGTCTGCGCCCGGGTCGGGCGGATGATCCACACGGGGCACGGGCACTTGCGCAGCAGCCGTTTGATCGTCGCGTGGTCCGCGTGGTCCTCGTCGGTGGTCACGACCACCAGATCGTGATCTGCGGCGATCACCCGTTGGATGATCGCAAGCGCCTGACTCCCGGACTCGACGATCGTCTCCGCTTCGGGTCCGTCGCACGATCCCGCCCACCTCGTCAGCTTGCGGTGGATCTCGGCGCGCTCGGCGTCCTCGATCGCCTGCGACCACTCCGATCGGTGGAGCAGGCGCTCGAACCGGGACGGCTCGGCGACCACGCCGAGCAGGGTGAGCCGGGCCCCGTTGCGCACGGCGAGGTCGGCAACTCGGCGAATCGCGCCGAGGTTGTCGCTGTCGCCGAGTGGGCTGAACAAGATGTTCGTGTAGCGGTCCATGTCGTCGACTCCTACTGACGTTCGGATGGATCGGGGCTCCCCGCACGTTCTCCCACCGGAGATTGCGCCGCCGGCTCGGCGCGGATGCTCAGCGCTGCCAACAGATCTCCGACGAGGTACGGGAACTGCAAGGGATGTCGCAGCGGTCGTTTGCGGTTGACGACGTAGTGGTTGCGTCGTCCGACCCGCTCGCGGCACGAGGTAGCCCTCGGTTTCGAGGTCGTTGATGATGCTGAACACGGCCCGCTCGCTGATCCCGGCCCGGACTGCGATCTCTGCCAGCCGTTCGTCAGGGTGTCGGGCGATGGCAATCAGCACCTGGGCGTGGTTGGAGAGGAAGGTCCATCCGCTCGACGGGGACGGAATCCCGTCAGAGGCCATCAGCCCAAGGCGATGTCTCGTCGTCGGGCTCCTCGTCCCCGCAGGCGACGAGCGCCGAGCACGCTGCTGCCGCGGCGATCGCACCGGCGGTGGAGCCGACGCGCAGCCGGTGGATCCCGGTGAGGCCCTTGGTGCCGAGGGCGACGAGGTCAGGAGTCGCTCGCTCGAGGCGTTCGATGATCACCCGGGTCGGCTTGCCGCCGACGATCGAGACGTCGACGTCGGCAGCGACCGCCCGCAATCGCTCGGCTGCAGCGCTGCTCGCCGCCTCGGCATCGAAGCGGTGATCGTCGACGGCGAGGATCGAGACGTGCAAGGTGTCGACCCAGGGCAGCTCGGCGAGCACCTCGGTGACGCGTCGAGCATGGATCGAGCCGTCGACGCACAACACCACGGATCGGACCGTGTGTCCGTGGCGGACGATCACCAGCGGCGCCGGCGGATGAGCGAGGAGCCACGTCGCGGTGCTGCCGAGGTGGAGCGACTTGAGCAGACCCGGGCCGCGGGGGCCGATGACGAGCAGCTCGCTCCGACGCGACAGCACCAGGCGCGGGTCGGCGTCGGCCGTGAGCTGAACGAACTCGGCGAACTCCGCCTCGCCGAACAACTGGCGCGGACACGGCGGCGTCCAACGGTGGAGCCGAGTCTGCTCATGAGGGAGCGGCGGGCCGGCTTCCTGCGGATGGGCGCAGACCGATTCCAGGCGCCAGCCCGACCAACGCTGGTTGTTGATCCACAACCAGGCGACGTCGGAGGCGGGGGTTCCGTCGTCGCCGAACACGAGCGTGGAACGGCGGGGCATTTCGGCAGAGGACACATGAAGCAGCCTTCCAATATCTCGACCTGCGATGTAGGGGCAAAGGTCCCGCCCGGCACCGCCCGGCCGACCGTACGGAGAATCCCGACGCAGAGACCTACGACCTTCGGCCCTGGCCGTGCCGGCGCGAACGGATGAAGATGACTGCACGGGTCCGTTCGGTACTCCCTTGCCGCGCTCGACTTCTCGGAGGAGTCCACCTTGCCGCTCTGGTTGGCGTTCGTCGTTTTCGTCGGCGGTGCGGTGGCACTCGTCCGCCTCGGCGTCGCCTTGGCAACGTCGGGCGACGCGTTGGCCGAGCGCACCGGACTCGGTCGCCTGTTCGTCGGGACGTTGCTGCTGGCGCTGGCGACCTCGCTCCCCGAGGTCGCCACCGATGTGACCGCGGCGATGGCGGGCGCGCCCGATCTGGCGGTCGGTGACCTGTTCGGTTCGAGCATGGCGAACGTCGCGATCCTGGCGGTGATCGATCTGCGCCACCGCGGCCGGGTCTGGCCGGTCGTCGATCTGGGCCATGCCCGGGTGGCAGCTGTCGGCATCGTGTTGACCGCGCTGGCCGTGCTCGGCGTGCTGACCCCGCCGGGGATCACGATCGGTTGGGTGGGATTCGACACGATCATGATCGCCGCCCTGTACATCGCTGCCGTGGCCTGGTTCCGTCGGATGCCGACGATCGCCCGACCGGGACTGAGTGCGGACGGGGTCGCCCTGTACGAGCCGATCGGATTGCAGCAACCCCGGGACCGACCGTCGTTGCGGGCGGTGATCATCAGGTTCTCCCTCGCCGCGATCGGAATCCTGCTGGCCGCTCCGGCCGTGTCGTTGGCGGTGAAGGAGATCGCCGACGCGTCCGGGGTCGGCGAGACGTTCCTCGGCGCGACACTGCTCGCCGTCACCACCTCGCTGCCCGAGCTGATCGTGGCCTTGGCGGCGGTGAAGATCGGTGCCCACGACCTCGCTGTCGGCAACCTGTTCGGGAGCAACGCGGTGAACATGGCCGTGTTGCTGGTCGTCGATCTCGCCTACACCGACGGCCCGCTGCTGGCGGCGGTCGACCAAGCGCAGGTGGTCGCCGCAGTCGGCGCGATCCTGTTGATCGCACTGGCGGTGGCAGCGATCGTCGGAGGCACCGAGACCAGGATCGGCCGGCTCGAACCGGATGCGATCGTCGTCCTGCTGGCATACGTCGGGACCTTGATCGCGGTGGCGGTGGCCAGCTCCTAGCAGCGCGGCTCTTCCGACGACGCCCGATCCGTCAGGTGGTGGCGGCAACCACCGTGCGGGTCGTGTCGGTCCGGCGGGTGAACCGTGTGTACAGCTCGGCGAACCCCCACGAGGCGAGCAGTGCGCCGCCGATCCAGAACCACAAGCTGCCCTCGACGACCTCGACCCCGAGCAACGACCGGAGGCCGGGGAGCGAGCGCGGTGGACAGCTGCAGGCCGATGCTGACGGCGACGATCAGGTTGAGGGTCCGGTTCGGCAGGCTTCGGCCGTGAGCGTGGCGAGCGGGGTAGACGAATGCGAGCTGGGCGAGCGCCTCGTAGAGGAAGACCGCGCTGCGCGTTTCCAACGAGGTGAAATCGAGCTGCGGAAGCACGACGAGCAGCCCGAGACCGAGCGCAGCCTTGACCGAGCCGGTGATCAACACGAACCGCAGGCTGAACCTGTCGAGCAGCGGCTCGCTGGTCGACCGCGGCGGCCGGGTCATCACGTCCGGGTTCCGATCGAGGGCGAGTGCGAGCGCAGGTGGGCCGTCGGCGAGGACGTTGATCCACAACAGCTGGGCGGCAGTCAGCGGCACGAGGATGTTGCCGACATCGTCGCGCACACCGGTGAACGCCGCACCGAGCACTCCCAGCCCGATCAGCAAGACCAGCGCGACGTTGGTCGAGAACAGGAAGCGGATGAACTTCTGGATGTTCTCGTAGATGCTTCGACCCTCTTCGATCGCGGCGACGATCGTGGCGAAGTTGTCGTCGAGGAGCACGACGTCGGCGACCTCACGGCTGACGTCGCTGCCGCGTTGGCCCATCGCCACGCCGACGTCGGATCGCTTCAACGCAGGTGCGTCGTTGACGCCGTCACCGGTCATCGCGACGATCTCCCCGCGCGCCTTGAGCGCCTCGACCAACGCCAGTTTGTGTTCGGGGCTGACCCTGGCGAAGACGCTGACGTGGTCGATCGCGGCGGCGAGCTGGTCGACGTCGATCTCGTCGAGTTCGTCGCCGACCATCGTCTGGCCGGCACTGATCCCGATCAGGTCGGCGACCGCCCTCGCGGTGGCCGGGTGGTCACCGGTGATCATCAGCACGCGCACGCCGGCGGCTCGAGCGGCTGCGACGGCTGCCGGCACCTCCTTGCGCGGCGGATCCCACAGCAGTGCGACGCCGAGCCACTCCAGGCCCTCTTCGGACTCGCCCGGTCCGGTGGCGAAGGCGAGCGTGCGGTATCCGCTGGCGGCGTAGCGTTCGATTCTCGATTCCCCAGTCGCTGCGCTCGGCTCGATCGAGGTTGCTGCGCTCGAGCAGCGCCTCCGCTGCGCCCTTGAGGTAGCTGACCGTTCGCCCGTCCTCGTCGACGGTGACGCGCATGTAGCGCCACGCCGAGTCGAACGGCCGGACGGATCGCCGGACAGCCTTGGCCCGCTCGGCGGCGACGTCGATCTCACGGTGTCGGGCGTAGGTGTACAGGCCCTGCTCCAGCGGGTCCCCGGCCCCGGTGCCCGGCTCCGCGTCGGCGGCGAGGACCATCGCTCGCAGCGCCCGGGCCGGGTCGGGGCTGTGCAACTCGTGCACCGTCATCACGTTCTCGGTCAGGGTGCCGGTCTTGTCGGTGGCGATCACCGTCACCGATCCGAGCGCTTCGACAGCGCTGAGCCGACGGACGACGGCCTTGCGTCGTGACATCCGTTCGGTTCCGAGGGCGAGGGTCATCGTCAGCACGGCCGGCATTCCCTCCGGCACCGCAGCGACGGCGACGGCGACGGCGAACAGCAGCGCCTCGTCGAGGCGGTCGACACCTTCGAAGACCACACCCGACACGGCGAGGACGACGGCGAGGGCAGCGACGTAGACGCGCCACACGATGCCCGAACTGGTCGAGCCGGCGCTCGAGCGGCGTGCGATCCGTCGCCACTGCGCCGAGCATCGTCGCGATCCGGCCCATCGCGCTGTGCTCTCCGGTGCGGGTCACCTCGAGCATCCCCAGCCCGCGAACGGCGAGCGTGCCGGCGAAGACCTCGTCGCCCGCGGGCACGCTCGAAGCGGCAGCGACTCGCCGGTGAGGATCGACTCGTCGAGCAGCAGGCCTCGTCCGTCGAGCACCCGGGCATCGGCCGGGATCCGATCGCCCGCCTCCGTACGGGTCACGTCGCCGGGCACGAGCACGGTGACGTCGAGATGTTGCAGTCGTCCGTCGCGCATCACCCACACCTGCGGTGTGGCCAACGCCCGCAGCTTGGTCAACGCGTCCTCCGAGCGGTACTCCTGCCACACCCCCATCGCCGTGTTGAACAGCAGGATCGTGCCAATCGCGATCGCCTCGAACGGCCAGCCGTTGCGCCCCTCCTTGAGCCACACGCCGAGATCGAAGGCGAGCGCGAACAACAAGATGTAGATCAGCGAACTGCGCAGCTGGCGAGCGACTCGATGCCACCACGGCGCCTGGGGGGCGTCGCGCAACGAGTTCGGCCCATGCATCCGCAGACGCTCCGAGGCCTCCGCCGAACTCAGGCCACGGGCGTCCGCCCCGGATGCGTCGACCAGCATCGCATCAGTATCACCGCGCCGGTCGAGCCGTCGGTAAGGACCTTCGGCACTGTCGCCGACGGAGGCACACGGGTGAAGCTGAGTTCATGCATCAGCCCGTCGCATCCGCGGTCGCCGACCTCGGCGCCCGCTCGGAGTGAGCCCGGCCGTGGACGTCAACGAAACGCATCTTCCGGGTGTCGGGCTGCGCTACGACATGACGACCGCCGCCGGCGACCGGGTAGGAGTGCTGATCCACCGGCTCGGACGGCGCGAGCTGCTCGTCTACGACCGCCACGATCCGGATGCGGCGGTGGTCAACGTCCGGCTCGAACTCGACGAGGCGCGCACGCTGGCCGAGATGTTCGGCGCAGCGCTGGTCAGCGCGCAGGTCTCGGCGATGCAGCAGCGCCTCGAAGGCGTGACCATCGACTGGCTGCCGATCGACTCCGCCTCGCCGCTCGCCGGGCGCAGTCTCCGCGATGCAGCGATCCACACCCGTACCGGGGTGTCGGTCGTCGGCGTGGTCCGGGGGGACACGATGATCCCGGCACCGGCCGCAGAGTTCTGCTTCGACGTCGGCGACATCGCCGTCTCAGTCGGCACGCCGGAAGGCCTGGAGCAGCTCACCGCGATGGCTCGCGCCCAGCGCTGAGGCGGATCGATCGATGTTCGCCGCAACCAGCGAGCCGGCCGTGCTGATCGAGCTCGGCGCGATCATCCTTGCCCTCGCCCTGATCGCTCGGCTGGTCCACCGGGTCGGCATCAGCCCGGTGCCCGCCTACCTCCTCGCCGGCCTCGTCGTCGGGCAGAACGGGCTGTTCCGGCTCGACCTGAGCGCAGACTTCGTCTCGCTCGGCTCCGAGATCGGCGTCGTCCTGCTGCTGCTCACCCTCGGGCTGCAGTTCACCGCCGACGACCTGCGCGCCGGGTTGCGCGACAACGCCGCAGCCGGCGTGCTCGACGCGATCGCCAACTTCACCCCCGGGCTCGCTGCCGGTCTGCTGTTGGGCTGGGATCTCCGCGCTGCGATGGTCCTCGGCGGCGTGACCTACATCTCCTCGTCGGGAATCATCGCCAAGTCGCTCGCCGACCTCGGACGGCTCGGCAATCGTGAGACGGGTCCGGTGCTGTCGCTGTTGGTCCTCGAAGACCTGGCGATGGCCGGCTACCTGCCGGTGATGGCGGCGGTCGTCGCCGGGGCGTCGGCGATGGCGATGATCGCCTCGCTCACCGTCGCAGCGGTGACCGCGACGACCGTGCTGTTCGTCGCCCTCCGTCACGGTTCGAGGGTCAGCCGGGCGGTGGCCAGCGAATCCGACGAGGTGCTGTTGCTGACCGTGTTCGGCTTCACCCTGCTGGTCGCCGGCGTCGCCCACCAGGCACAGGTCTCCGCCGGGGTCGGGGCGTTCCTCGTCGGATTGGCGCTGTCGGGTCCGGTGGCGACGCGTGCCTCGCAGCTCATCGGACCGCTGCCGCGATCTGTTCGCCGCCACGTTCTTCTTCTTCTTCGGGTTGCAGATCGACGCTGGGCAACTCCCTGCGATCCTGCCTGCTGCGGCGGCGTTGGCAGTGGTCACTGCAGCGACCAAGGTCGGCACCGGCTGGTGGGCGGCACGGCGGGTCGGCGTCGGCCCGAGGGGTCGGGTCAGGGCGGGGACGGCGTTGGTCGCCCGTGGCGAGTTCTCGGTCGTGATCGCCGAACTCGGCATCGTCGCCGGATTGGAACCGCGCCTCGGCCCGCTCGTTGCCGGCTACGTCCTGATCCTGGCGATCTGCGGACCGATGCTGATGCGCTGGCACGGCGAACGGCGCCGTGCCACCGAGCGCCGAACCGAGATCGACACGACCGCCGCACGCCGGACACCGACCGCCGCGGCGACGACCACGAGGATGTGATCAATGACCTCCATCGACCCTGCACTGCTCGTCTTCGCCGACGACGGTTCGCCCGCCTGTGACGTGGCCTGGTTGTGGGTGTGCAACCACCGTTGGGACCACTGGCGGGTCGAGGTGACGACGGCCGCCGAGCCGCCGTTCCCGTGGCGCCCCGATCCGGAGGCGGAACGACCCGCGCACTGGACGCCGCCCCACCCGCGCCGGGCGTTCGAATCGTCGCACCTCGGCGAGGTCACCTCGTCGTTGGCGCGGACCGATCCGCGAGCGATGCTCGACGGTCGCCAGGACGCAGAGTTGGTCGTCGTCGCGCCGCACGGCACGAGCCATCTCCATCAACTCGTGCTCGGCAGCACGACCGACTGGTTGTTGCACTATTCCGAACGACCCGTCGCGGTGATCCGGTCCGCCAAACGCACCGAGAACGTGCTCGTCTGCGACGACGGTGGGGAGCACGCACGTGCCGCAACCGAGGTGTTGGCACGCTTGCCCTGGGTCGCCGAGACGAGGATCACCGTCCTCACCGTCACCCGGGACGACACCGCCGCTGCTGACCGCCGAACGGTGGTCGAGCTGCTCGCCGCCACCGGCGCGACCGTCGAGGTCGACGACGATCGACGCGGCGGACCGACCGCGGCGATCCTCGAGGCGATCGGCGAGCTCGACATCGATCTGGTCGTGATGGGTACCCGGGGCCTGACCGGCTGGCAACGGATCCGGCTCGGATCGACCGCTGGCGCGGTGGTCAGGCTCGCCCCCTGCTCGGTGCTCTTCGCCCACGCACCCCAGCTCAGCTGACCTGGTTCGACAGCGGACCGCCGGCCTCGATCTCGTCGAGGTTGGCGATCGTCGTCGCGGCGATGCTGGTCAGGGCTTCTCCGGTGAAGAACGCCTGGTGGCCGGTGATCAGCACGTTGGGAAAGGTCAGCAGCCGGCTGAAGACGTCGTCGTCGACGACGGTGTCGGAGAGGTCCTCGAAGAACAGCGCCGCCTCCTCCTCGTAGACGTCGAGGCCGAGGTAGCCGATCTTGCCGCTCCTTGAGCGCGTCGATCACCGCCACGGTGTCGACCAGCGCACCCCGGCTGGTGTTGATCAGCATCACGCCGTCGCTTCATCATCGCCAGCGCGGCGCGCGTCGACGAGGTGGTGGGTCTCGGCGGTGAGCGGGCAGTGCAGCGAGACGATGTCGGCACGGGCGAACAGCTCGTCGAGCGTTCGACGTATCGGACGCCGGCCGCCTGGCAGCAGTCGTTCGGGTACGGGTCGACGGCGAGCACGCTCGCAGCCGAAGCCGACCATGATGCCGGCGAACACCGCCCCGATCGCACCGGTGCCGACGACGCCGACCGACCGGCCGTGGAGGTCGAAGCCGAGCAGGCCGGTCGAGCGCGAAGTTGTTCTCCCGAACGCGGTTGTAGGCGCGGTGCAACTTGCGGTTGAGGGCCAGGATCAGACCGACCGTGTGCTCGGCGACGGCGTGCGGCGAGTAGGCCGGCACCCGGGTGACGACGATCCCGAGCTCGGCTGCCGTCCGAGGTCGACGTGGTTGTAGCCGGCCGAACGCAGCGCGACGGGCGCGGACACCGCCGGCGGCCAAGCGCGCGCAGCACGTGCTGCGCCGAGGTCGTCGTTGACGAACGCGCACACCGCCTCGGAGCCGTCGGCGAGCGGAGCGGTGCCGACGTTGAGCCTCGGCTCGAGGAACACCAACCGGTGCCGGTCGAGGTTCGCCCGGTCGAGGAACTCCTCGTCGTAGGGCTTGGTGCTGAACACGGCAACTCTCATCAACGCTCCTCGCCGACTACGACCGACCGATGTCGGGACCTGAGACCCTGGCCGGACTCGGCAGGCACCTGCAGTGTTGAACACATGATGGATCACAGCGGAAGCACCGCAGGCGCGCCCCGTGGTCGGGCTGGGCGAGATGACCGCAGCCGATACCGCGCTGGTCGGCGGCAAGAACGCATCACTCGGCGAAATGATCTCCGCCTTGGGCCGGTCCGGCATCCGTGTACCCGACGGATTCGCCGTCACCGCCGCCGCCTACTGGGCGCTGCTCGACGCCAACGACCTGCGACCGTCGATCGAACGTCTGCTCGGCGAGTTGACCGATGACCAGGGGTCGTTGCAGCGCGTCGGCGCTGAGATCCGCCGGCTGATCGCCACCGCCGAGGTCCCCTCCACACTGCGTGACGAGATCGCGATCGGCTATGGGCTCGTGTGCACCACTGCCGGGATCGCCGATGTGGGTGTCGCGGTGCGCAGCAGCGCTACCGCCGAGGACCTCCCGGAGGCGAGCTTCGCCGGCCAGCACGAGAGCTTCCTCAACGTCTCCGGTGTCGATGCGGTGGTCGGCGCTGTGCGTGACTGCATGGCGTCGCTGTTCACCGACCGTGCGATCAGCTACCGCGACGCCCAGGGGTTCGCCCAGCTGCAAGTCGCCCTCTCGGTCGGCGTCCAGCGGATGGTCCGCTCCGACCTCGGTGCAGCTGGCGTGATGTTCACCCTCGACACCGAGACCGGGTTCCCCGACGTGATCCAGATCGACGCGGCGTGGGGGCTCGGCGAAACGGTCGTCAAGGGAAGCGTCAGCCCCGACCGGTACACCGTGTTCAAGCCGTTCCTCGCAGACTCGGACCTGAAACCGGTGATCTCCCGCAGCCTGGGCTCGAAGGCCGACAAGATGATCTACGCACCGGGCGCGGCGCGGACCACCACCGTCGCCACCACCCCGAACGAACGCAACCGGTTCGTCCTCGACATCGACGAGATCGTGCAGTTGGCGAGGTGGGCCGTGCTGATCGAGGATCACTACGGCCGGCCGATGGACATCGAATGGGCGAAGGACGGGGTCACCGGCGAGTTGTTCATCGTCCAGGCCCGCCCGGAGACCGTTCAGACCGCACGCAAGCCGGCGACGCTGATGTCGTACCGACTGCAGCGGTCCGGCGTCCGACTCACGAGCGGCGTGGCGATCGGTGAAGGCGTCGCGATCGGCAAGGTCCAGCGGCTGGCCAGCAGCGACGACATCGAGCGATTCATCCCCGGATCGGTGCTGGTGACCGAGATGACGGATCCGGATTGGGTGCCGATCATGCGCCGGGCAGCGGCGATCGTGACCGATCGTGGGGGTCGGACCTCACACGCCGCGATCGTCAGCCGGGAACTCGGTCTGAGCGCTGTGATCGGGACCGGCGACGCCACGTCGGTGCTCTCCGAGGGCCAGATCGTGACCGTGTCGTGTGCGGAGGGCAATGTCGGCTTCGTCTACGAAGGAGCGTCCGACGTCGCCGCCACCGAGATCGATTTGTCGCTCCTCCCCGAGACATCGACCAGGGTGATGCTCAACCTCGGCGACCCCGCTGCGGCGATGCGATGGTGGCGGCTCGGGGCCGATGGGGTCGGCCTGGCCCGGATGGAGTTCATCGTCGGCACCCACATCAAGGCCCACCCGATGGCCCTCGCCCACCCCGACCAGGTCGACGACGAGCGGGGCCGGGCCGAGATCGCCGAGCTGACCAAGGGCTTCGACCACCCCCGCGACTACTTCGTCGAGACGCTCGCAGCGGGGATCGCGGGGATCGCCGCGCCGATGTTCCCCAAGCCGGTGATCGTCCGACTCAGCGACTTCAAGACCAACGAATACGCCAGCTTGATCGGCGGAGCGCAGTTCGAACCGATCGAGGCGAACCCGATGATCGGCTGGCGAGGGGCGAGCCGCTACTACGACCCCGGCTACCGGGACGGGTTCCGACTCGAGTGCGCAGCGGTGCGCCGGGTCCGCGACGAGATGGGGTTCGACAACGTGATCGTGATGATCCCCTTCTGCCGCACGCTGCGCGAGGCCGACCTGGTGCTCGAGACGATGGCCGCGGAGGGGCTGCAGCGAGGGGCAAACAACCTGTCGATCTATGTGATGGCGGAGATCCCGTCGAACTTCCTCCTCGCCGCGGAGTTCTGCGAGCGCTTCGACGGCTTTTCGATCGGCAGCAACGACCTCACCCAACTCGTCCTCGGCATCGACCGCGACTCCGCCCGCTTGGCGCCGAACTTCGATGAGCGCAACCCGGCAGTGGTCCGCCTGATCCGCGAGCTGATCGACACTGCCCACGCTCACGACCGCGTCGTCGGGCTGTGCGGTCAGGCCCCGAGCGACCATCCGGAGTTCGCCCGACAACTGGTCGAGATGGGCATCGATTCGATCTCGGTCACACCTGACAGTTTCGCCGCCGTCCGACGCGCCGTGGCAACGGCCGAGGACGGCCGGGCGACCAGGAAGGAACTGCGATGACGGGCTCGACGGCGAGCACCATCCCGACGACGATCGGCGCCTCCAGCGACGGGCATCGACATCACCTCGACGACTACGACGCCGACCGACGAACCTTCCGGTGGAACGACGAATGGGCGCGACTCGACGGTCTGGCGGAGCGCGCCGGCATCAACATCGCTCACGAGGCGGTCGACCGACACGGGTTCGGAGCGCGAGCCGAACAGGTCGCGCTACGTCTGCTGGCACGAAACGGTGAGCCACGCTCGGTCACGTACCGCGAACTCGCACTGGCGACCAACCGGTTCGCCAACGTGCTGGCGACGCTCGGCGTCCAGCGCGGTGAGCGGATCGTCGTCGTCAGCGGCCGAGGCCTCGCCGTCTTCGTCGCCGTGCTCGGCTGCCTCAAGCGTCAGGTCGTCGCCTGCCCGGTGTTCTCTGCGTTCGGCCCGGAACCGATCCGCCAACGGCTGGAGCTGAGCGACGCCGTCGCGGTGGTCACGACCGCCGAGCTGTACCAACGCAAGATCACCGGCATCCGTGACCAGCTACCGAACCTCCGCCATGTGCTCGTCTCCGGCGGACGCGCACCTGAGGGAACGGTCGACCTCGACGCGGCGATGGCAGCGGCGAGCGACAGCTACGCGATCGCCCCGACGGATCCCGAGACTCCCTCCCTGCTCCATTTCACCAGCGGCACGACCGGCACCCCGAAGGGCGCGCTCCACGTCCACGGCGCGGTCGTGTCCCACCTCGTCACCGCCCGTCTGGCGCTCGACCTGCACGACGACGACGTGTTCTGGTGCACCGCCGACCCGGGATGGGTGACGGGAACCTCGTACGGGATCATCGCTCCCCTCGTGTGCGGGGTGACGGTGGTCGTCGACGAGGCGGAGTTCGACCCGCAGCGGTGGTACCGGATACTCGACGACGAGCGGGTGACCGTCTGGTACACGGCTCCGACCGCGATCCGGATGCTGATGAAGGCAGGCACGGAGGCGCTGTCCGGTCGAGCGCTCGACGCGCTCCGCTTCGCCGCCAGCGTCGGCGAACCGCTCGGTCCCGACGCGGTGGTCTGGGGCAACGACGCGATCGGCCACCCGTTCCACGACAACTGGTGGCAGACCGAGACCGGCGGGATCATGGTCTCGAACTACGCGGCGATGCCGATCAAGCCGGGATCGATGGGCAAGCCGCTGCCGGGGATCGAGGTCGCCCTGCTCCGCTGCGCCGACGACGGCGCACTGGTCCTCGACGACTCGGGTCGGGTGACGGTCGTCGAAGAACCTGACGAGGACGGCATGCTGGCGATCCGCGCCGGGTGGCCATCGATGTTCCGCGGTTACCTCGACCAACCAGAACGATACGCGGCGTGTTTCGTCGACGGCTGGTATCTGTCCGGCGATCTCGCCCGCTGCGACGCGGATGGCTACTACTGGTTCGTCGCCCGCGCCGACGACGTGATCAAGACCGCCGGTCACCTGATCGGGCCGTTCGAAGTCGAGACCGTGCTGCGCGAGCATCGTTCGGTCGCCGACGCCGGGGTCTACGGGGTGCCCGATGCCGTGGCCGGAAACGTGATCCACGCGGCGATCGTGCTCCGTCCCGACGTCGCCGCCGACGAGATCGAACGCGACCTGATGGCCCACGCCCGGCGCCGGCTCGGCGCAGCCTTGGCCCCGCGGACGTTCGTGTTCGTGCCTGAGCTGCCCAAGACCCGCAGCGGCAAGATCCTCCGCCGGCTCCTCCGAGCGCGCGAGCTCGGCCTGCCCGAAGGTGACATCTCGACGCTCGAGGGGAGCGCGTCGTGAGCGGGCTGGCGCATCGCCCGCCGCGCGACCATCCGTTGCCGGTGCAGCCGGGCTCGCCCGAGCATCGCCGCTCACTGCTGCGCGAGATGATCCAGATCCGCAGATTCGAGGAACGCTGCATCGAGCTCTACCAGGCCGGCAAGATCCGCGGCTTCCTCCACGTGTACATCGGTGAAGAAGCGATCGCGGTCGGCGTGATGCAAGCGCTCGCTCCTCGCGACAAGGTGCTCAGCACCTACCGCGAGCACGGCCACGCGATCGCCCGGGGGGTCGACCCAGGGTCGGTGATGGCCGAGATGTTCGGCAAGGTCAACGGTTGCAGCCGTGGTCGAGGCGGTTCGATGCATCTGTTCGACGTGTCTCGCGGGCTGCTCGGAGGCAACGCGATCGTCGCCGGTCACCTACCGATGGCCGTCGGCATCGGCCTCGCGTCTCGGATGCAGCGCAGCGATGCGGTGGTCGCCTGCTTCTTCGGCGAGGGCGCTGTCGCCGAGGGAGAGTTCCACGAATCGATGAACCTCGCCTCGCTGTGGCACCTGCCGGTCGTGTTTCTCTGCGAGAACAACTCGTACGCGATGGGCACTGCGATCGAGCGCAGCGAGGCCCAGACCAACCTGTCGTTGAAGGCGTCCGGCTACGGCATCCCGGCGTTCCGGATCGACGGAATGGATGTCGAGGCGGTCGAGCAAGCGGCGCGCAGCGCCGTCGCCATCGCTCGCGACAGCGGCCCGGTGTTCGTCGAGTTGATCACCTACCGGTTCCGTGCCCACTCGATGTACGACCCGGAGCTGTATCGCGACAAGCAGGAAGTTGCTGCGTGGCGCGAGCACGACCCGATCGAGTTGCTCGCAGGTCGGCTGCGGGCGACCGGGGACCTCGGCGACGAGGATCTCGAACGGTTCGAGGCGGAGGTAGCCGCGGTGGTCGACGACGCGGTGAGAACCGCCGAGGAGGGTGAGCTCGAACCGATCGAACAACTCACCCGCTTCGTCTACGCGGAGCCCGGACGATGAATACCTCGACGCTCGATGCGACCACGCTCGGCACGATCACCTACCGCGAAGCGTGCCGTCAGGCCATTCGGGAGGCGATGTCGCGCGACCCGAGGGTGTTCATGATCGGCGAGGACATCGGCGCCTACGGCGGCTGCTTCGCCGTCAGCAAGGGGCTGCTGGAGGAGTTCGGACCGGAACGGATCCGTGACACGCCGCTGTCGGAGTCCGGATTCGTCGGCGCCGGCGTCGGTGCGGCGACCGCCGGGATGAGGCCGATCGTCGAGGTGATGACGGTCAACTTCAGCCTGCTCGCGCTCGATCAGATCATCAACAACGCGGCGACGCTGCGGCACATGTCGGGCGGTCAGGTGGGGGTGCCGCTCGTGATCCGGATGGCGACCGGTGCCGGACGGCAGCTCGCCGCGCAGCACAGCCACAGCTTGGAGGGCTGGCTCGCCCACATCCCCGGGCTGACCGTGCTGACCCCGGCCACCGTCGCCGACGCTCGCGGCATGCTCTGGCCGGCGTTGAACGATCCCGACCCGGTGCTGATCTTCGAGAACACGGCGCTGTACAACCGCGAAGGCGAGATCGCCGACCCGGCCGCGGAGGTCGACATCCGCTCGGCGGCGGTCCGCCGCGACGGCGGGGACATCACCTTGATCACCTACGGCGGCTCGCTGCACAAGACGCTCGACGCAGCCGAACAGCTCGCCGGACGAGGCATCGATGCCGAGGTGATCGACCTACGCGTGCTCCGGCCGCTCGACACCGAGACCTTCGTCGCCTCGGTGGTCAAGACCCATCGGGCGGTGATCGTCGACGAAGGCTGGCGCAGCGGCAGCCTCGCCGCCGAGGTCACGACACGGATCGTCGAGCACGCCTTCTGGGATCTCGACGGGCCGGTGGCCCGGGTGTGCTCGGAGGAAGTGCCGATCCCCTACGCCAAGCATCTCGAGGACGCAGCGATCCCCGACGTCGGCAGGATCATCCGGGCGGTGGAACACGCCCTCGGCGAGGGGCCGGCAACGTGAACGAGTTCCGGATGCCATCGCTCGGCGCCGACATGGAGCAAGGCACGATCGTCGAGTGGCTCGTCGGCCCGGGCGACCAGGTGCACCGTGGCGACATCGTCGCGGTGGTCGCCACCGAGAAATCGGATCTGGACGTCGAGATCTTCGACGACGGGGTCATCGACCAGCTGGTGATTCCGGTCGGGCAGACCGTGGCGGTGGGCACCGTGCTGGCTACTGTGACCGTTGGGCCGGCCGAGCCCGTCGGTGCCGGAGCCGTGGCCACCGAGCGCACCGCCGTCGCGGCCGTCCCGGTCGCGGTTGCGACAACCGTCGAGCACCCCCGACCGACGGTGCTGTCCCCGATGATCCGCCACCTCGCCGACCAACTTCACGTCGATCTGAGCGAGGTCCAGCCGAAGGTCCCGTCCGGCCGGGTGCACCGAGAGGACGTCGAGCGGGCCGCGGCCCGGCTCCCGACCGCCGAGCCGGCCACTCGCGATCGATCGACCGCCCACGGGCGCGGTCGGCATCTTGCCTCACCCCGCGCCCGGCGTCTGGCGGCACAGCGCGGTGTCGACCTGACCGACGTCGTCGGAACGGGTCCGGGCGCAACGGTCGTCGGCGCCGACGTGCTCGATCGACCGCTGCATCCGTCGGAGCCGATCACGCAGGGCGAACCGGGCCGGCAGCTCTCCCGGCGGCGGGCGATCGGGGACCTGATGACCCGGTCGTGGCAGACGGTGCCGCAGTACCACCTCCGTCATCGGATCAGCGTCGAACATGCCCTCGACTGGCTCGACGAACACAACGCTGTCGCTCCGGTGGAGGAACGGGTCCTCCCGGCTGCGCTGCTGCTGCGCGCGGTCGCGCTCGCTGCGGCGAGCTGCGACGACGTCAACGGCAGCTGGGCCGACGGTCGGTTCGAACGATCGGCGCAGGTTCATCTCGGGGTCGCGGTCGCACTCCGCACCGGTGGGCTGCTGACCCCGTCGATTCGCTCCGCCGACCGGCTGTCGCTGCTCCAGCTGATGGCCGAGCTGCGGCAACTCGTCACCCGCGCCCGCACCGGCCGACTTCGAGCCTCGGACACCACCGACGCGACGATCACCGTCACCAACCTCGGCGACGTCGGTGTCGACGAAGTGACCGGCGTGATCTTCCCGCCGCAGGTGGCGATCGTCGGATTCGGCGCGATCCAACGCGAGGCGTGGGTCGCCGAGGACAGCGTCGGAGTGCATCGAGTGGTCCACGCCACCCTCGCCGCCGACCACCGGGTGAGCGACGGCCGGATCGGCGCTCGCTTCCTCGCCACCATCGACCGACTGCTGCAGGAGCCCGAACAGCTATGACGAACGACCTCACCGACCTCACCGCACTCGTCACCGAAGCGCTGTGCTCCGTGGCCCCCGACCTCGACGGGGTCGAGATCGCAGCCGACGCCGATCTCCAGGACCACCTCGGACTCGACTCGATGGATTCGCTCAACCTCGTCGCCGCAATCAAGCAGCGGTCCGGGATCGAGATCTCCAGCCGTGAGTTGCCCAGGTTGCGCACGGTGTCGCAGATCGCCGAGTACCTCGCCGAACACGAATCCGAATCCGAATCCGAAGCCGCGTCCGGATCCGAGACCGGCCGCTAGGACGACGCGTCAGCCGTGCAGCGCGCCACGTCGGTTCGACGCAGACCGGACGACGAGGTGACGCTCGATCGAGTCGGCGAGATGGGCCGCCGCCGCGCTGCATCCGGCATCGACCTCGGCGCTCAGCCCCACCCCGGGGCCGAAGTCGACCCCTTCGATGCCGAGGAACGAAATCGATGCGGGCAGCAGGTCGAGGGCGCGGGCGAGATCGAGCGCGTCCCCGACACCCAGCGAATGGCCTCCGCCGAGCTGCGTCCGGCGCTCGCCATCGCCGCGCAGGCGGTCGACAGGGACCTCGCCGAAGGTTCCACCCGGCCGTCCGGAACGGACCGCGTCGACCAGCCAGACGGCACGCGAACCCTCCCAGGCGTGGACGATCCGCACCGGCTCGCCGTCGAGCTCGACCAGCCGAACCTCGGCGCGATCGACCAGGGGGGCGAGGCGGACGAGGACCGCTGCGGCGGCTCCGTCGTCACGTCGATACGGCGTACCGAGCCCGATCACGGTCACCGGCGGGGTCATCTGCGTACCACCCGTAGATCGAGGAAGTGCGTCGCGCACGAGATGCACGGGTCGTAGTTGCGCACCGCCTGTTCACAAATGTGCTCGAGCGAGGCGTCATCGAGGTGCAGCGAGTTGCCGATCAGCTCGGCCAGGTCGCGTTCGATCGCCGGCTGGTTCTGGGAGGTGGGCGGCACGATCCGGGCATCGGCGACGAGACCGTCGGCGTCGATCTCGTAGCGATGGAACAGCAGGCCGCGAGGTGCCTCGCTCCAGCCGCAGCCGACCCCTGCCCTCGGCTGCACCGGCACCGCCGCCCGTGTCGGCGGCACGTAGCGCTCGGCGATGTCGAGGGCCACCTCGCAGGCGTGGACGGTCTCGATCGCGCGCACGAGGATGCTGCGGAACGGATTGCGTTCGGCGGCGCTGAGCCCGAGTTCGGCGGCGAGCGCACCGGCACGCGGCGCGAGGTGGTCGGCGTTGAGGGCGAACCGGGCGAGCGGTCCGACGAGGTACTCGCCCCCGCCGAGCATCCGCCCGTGGAGTGCGGTGGAGTGCTCGACCTGTGCTTCGCCGAAGTGGTCGAGGTACTCCGCCGCAGTGATGTCGAGGCCGGACGTGCTGGTCAGCCGCTCCCCGAGCATCGGGTACTCCGTCGGGTGGCGGAGGGCGACGAGCGTCGTCCGCTCGAGCAGCCGATGGGTGGGCGTCGGGAACGTCGCCACCCACCGGGCGACGTCGATCGCCTTCTCGAGCGCCGGGCGGAGCTGATCGGCGAGCGCGGCCATCGCGACCGGGCTCGGGGTGCTGTAGAAGCCGCCGATCTTGACGTTCACCGGGTGCACGGCGCGACCGCCGAGCACCTCGACGACGGCGTTGCCGACCTTCTTCAGCTGCAGACCGCGCTCCACCTCGGATCGATGGTCGGCGGACATCGCGATCCCGCTCGGGTAGCCGAGGAAGTCGGGGGCATGGAGGAGATGGATGTGCAGCGAGTGGCTCTCGATCCACTCGCCGCAGTAGAGCAGGTGACGCAGGGCGCGCAGCGGTGGGTCGACCTCCACCCCCAACGCCGATTCGATCGCCTGGCATGCGCTCATCTGATAGGCGACCGGACAGATCCCGCAGATCCGAGCGGTGAGGTCCGGAGGTTCGGTGTAGGCCCGGCCGCGCAGGAACCCCTCGAAGAACCGCGGCGGTTCGAAGATCCGCAGGCGCACGTCGGCCAGCTCACCGTCGCGCACCTCGACGAACAGGCCACCTTCGCCTTCCACCCGGGTGAGGGCTTCGACGGTGAACCGACGGGCCCGAGGGTCGTGCGTCATCGGGGACCTCCCTTCTCGAACGCGGCCACGTTGAACGTGCGCAATGATCGCAGCACGTCGTCGTCGGACTCCCCGATCGCTCGCAGCACGGGACGGAGACCATCGACGTCGGCCGACTCGGCCGGGCCGAAGCAGCCGAAGCACCCCCGGCGCAGCGACGGGCAGAGCGCGCCACAACCGGCACGGGTGACCGGGCCGAGACAGGCGGTTCCCTCGGCGACGAGCAGGCACGGGTTGCCCGCCTGCTTGCACTCCACACACACGCTGTGGCCGGTCACCGGCAGTCGTCGACCGGCGAGCAGGGCGGAGATCGTCTGGAGCAGTTCCTGTTTGCTGATCGGACACCCGTGCACTTCGTGGTCGACGGTGATGTGGTCGGCGATCGGCGTGCTCGTCGCCAACGTCTCGATCCATTCCGGTCGGGCGTACACGATCCGCCGGTACTCGTCGATGTCGGCGGTGTTGCGCAGCGCTTGGATCCCCCCGGCGGTCGCGCACGCCCCGATCGTGATCACCGTGCCCGACCGGGCGCGCACGTCCCGGATCCGCTCGGCGTCGCCGGGGGTGGTGATCGACCCCTCGACGAGCGAGATGTCGAAGTGATCGAGCAACTCGTCGGGTCCGGCCTCGAGGAACATCCGGATATCGAGCACCGCCGCCAGCTGCAACAACTCGTCCTCACAGTCGAGGATCGTCAGCTGGCATCCGTCGCAGGAGGCGAACTTCCACACGGCAACGGTCGGTCGGGTCATTTCTCGTCCACCTCCAGCAGGGCACTGACCTCGGACCATCGCACGACGGAGCCGTCGCGACAGAGCAACAGCGGGCCGAGCTGACACCGACCGCAGTGGCCGATGCCGCAGTGCATGTTGCGTTCGAGCGAGACAGAGACCCCATCCGCAGGGGTGCCGGTACGGATCAGGGCGCGTGCGCCGGTGGTCATCATCGTCTCCGGGCCGCAGACGAGGGCGAGGTCGTGCGGCTCGGCGAGGCGCTCGATCAGCCCAGTCGTCGTTCCCACTGCCCCCGTCCACCCCCGGTCGGCGGCGACGTCGACGGTGACGTGGACCCGGGCGCCCGCTCCGGTCCATCTGTCGATGTCGGCCGTGTACAACACCTGCTGCGGTTCGCGGGCGCCGATCAGCACGGTCAGACGCGAGGGTGCCGACGGTCCGGGACGGGCGAGCGAATCGATCGCCCGGCGCAGCGGGGCCAGACCGAGCCCACCGGCGACGACGATCGTGTCGCGCCCGGCGGCGTCTGCCACCGGCCAGGCGGTGCCGTACGGACCGCGAACGCCGAGCAGCGAACCCGGTCGGCTGCCGACGATCGCCGCGCTGACCGCCCCGACGCTGCGTACGGTGAAGACGAGGTTGCCGTCGGGGTCGACGCCGCTGATCGAGATCGGGACCTCGCCAACCCCGATCGCCCAGAGCATCGCGAACTGCCCGGGCACCGCCGAGGTCATCGGACGCCCTCGCGGGGCGAGGGTGAGGGTCGCCACATCGATCGCGTCGACCACGCGAGCGATCACCTGATAGGGCTCGGGCTGCATCGGCTCGACGCCCGCCCCGGGCGGGAAGTCAACGAGCGTTGCCATCGACGTCGATCAGCTGATCGTCCGGGGAGTCGATCAGCGCAGCGGCCTCGGCGACGATGTCGATCCCCGCCGGGCACCAGGTGGTGCATCGGCCACAGCCGACACAGCCGGCGGTGCCGAACTGCTCCGGCCAGGTAGCCAGCTTGTGGGTCAGCCATTGCCGGTAGCGGGACGCAGTGGACGCTCGCACGGGCTGGCCGGAGACGATCGAGTGGTCGAGCTGGAAACACGAGACCCACTCCTGGGAACGCACGGTGGTCTCGCCCTGGAGGTCGGTGCTGTCGGAGATCGTGGTGCAGAAGCAGGTCGGGCAGACCATCGTGCAATTGCTGCACGCCAGGCATCGTGCTGCCACGTCGTCCCACTGCGGATGTTGATCGGTGCCGGCCAGTAGCTCCGGCAGCCGGTCACCGGGCAGGCGCGGCGCCAACTGCGCCGTGGCGGCGGCGACCACGCCGTCGGCTGCCGACCGATCGGCCGACGAGGGCGACTGGCTCGGCAGGCGGGCGAGCACGGCGGCGCCACGTGCGGTTGCGGCCTCGGCCAGCAGCCGGTGACCGTTGCCGTCGTCGAGTTCGGTCAGGCGCAGGTCGAACCCGCGACGGGGCTCGGGGCCACCCCCGATCGACGTGCACCAGCAGGTGGCCGACGGCACCCCGCAGGTCGCGGCGACGACGAACGTGCCCTCGCGGCGCGCCGCATATCGCGGATCGGGATGGTCGGGATCGAGCTGGACCCGATCGAGTATCTCCAACGCGCGCAGCTCGCAGTCGCGAGCTCCGATGATCGCCAGCGGTCGATCCGGCGGAGCAGGGTGGTCGACGACGAACGATCCGTCCCGGCGCCGAACTCGCAGCATTTCTTGATGGGCCGGGAAGACGTACTGCTTCCACGACGCCGCGCCCGGGGTGTAGCCGAAGCGCGTGCCGTCTTCGGTCTGGCGCATCCGCCAACGCCCGGGTGCCTGCTCGACCGCCCACCCGGTCGGGAGGTCGTCACCGACGACGATGTCGTCATAGGCGATCACGCCCTCACGCACGACCGGACCGACGACCCGGAAGCCGTCGGCGGCGAGCACCGTGACCAGCGCCTCGAGCCCGGCGCGTGGGTGCAGCCGGCGCGCCTCGACGATCTCGCCCTCGGGTGGGCGCGATGGTGCACCCTGCGGAACCGTCATGGTTCCACGGTGACCCTGTGGACCGGGCGCGCCCAGTGCCATTGGTCCCGACAGCGGCGGCGACCTGCGGAGACGGACGACGAGCCCGCGCCGGGGTGGTGTGCGTCCTGGCGGCGTCGTGTCTGTCGTCGATGGTCGGTGTCGCACAGCCCGGCGGTGCCGGGGCCGCCGCACCCGTGCAACAGTCGGGCACACACGTCAGGGCCAATTCGGCGATTCGCTCCGACGGCATCTCTGCGGCGACGCCGTCGATGATGCTCAGGGATCGTGAGACGATCCTCCGTGGGCCTCGACGGTCCGGTGCTCGCTGGTCGGGTGCCCGCTGGTCAGGTGCCCGCTGGTCGGGTGCCCGCTGGTCGGAGGTGCCCGCTGGTCCGGTGCTCGCTGGTCCGACGCAAGCTGGTCGTAGCCACGGAGCTACCGCCCTTTCCTGGGTGACAACCGTCAACACCATCCTCTGGTGAACGGCCTCCTGAGCTGGAACGATCATGATCCGCAACATCGGATCGGTCGCCCAGCCAGGAGGCACGTTCATTGACTGCGTCATTCACCCCTGTCGCCCGTACCGGCCTGACGCCGGGCGGAGGTCGGCGGTGTGGGCACCGGGACGTCGTCGGGTGACGGAGTTCGTGATCGCCCGCAACCCCGACCGTGCGTCATCGCTGCCGTTCCTCGTACGGCTGCCGCTCGGCCCGGACGGCGTGGCTCTGAAGGTGCGTGAGACCTGGCCGCGCACCGAGCAAGGTGTACTGCCATCGGGCCGACGATTGGCCCGACGACCCGGAGGTGATCGAACGCGTCCCGGTGCGCTCCTGCGTCCGGCGTGGGGCGGCGATCGATCTCGTGCTCGACCGGGCCCGTGAACATCGGTCCCAGTTCGTGTTCACGATCTCGCACGGGGACGGGAAGTGATCTTCTGGCAGAGCGCCCGCACCGCCAAGCAGGCGCGCCCGGCCGTGTCGGTGCCGACCGCCCGAGCTGCCGGCCGACGTGTTCGAGATCGTCGTCGACTCGCACGAGCGTACGCCTGGAAGTTCGACGAGCAGCAGGCGACGACCAGTGCGGCGGGCGTTGCCGGCCGGCGACTACGCCGTCGCCGTCGACGGCGCGATCGTCGCCGCCGTCGAACGCAAGAGCCTCGCCGACCTCGTCTCGACCCTGACCTCCGGCAAGCTGCGCTACCTGCTCGCCGATCTCGCCGCGCTCCCCGGGCGGCGGTGGTGGTCGAGGACCGTTGGTCTTCGGTGTTCAAGCTCGAGCGGGTCCGCCCCTCGGTCGTCGCCGACGGACTCGCCGAGTCACAGGTTCGGTTCCCGAGCGTGCCGATCGTGTTCTGCGAGACCCGCAAGCTCGCCCAGGAATGGACGTATCGGTTCCTCGGCGCCGCCGTCGCCCACCATCACGACGACGACCACGGCGGCCGTCGTGCCGCCGCGCTGCCGGTCGCCGGAGCGCTGCGTCCCGCTGAGGCGACGACCGCGGAGATCCGCGCCTGGGCCGCCGAGCACGGGTATCCGGTGGCCGATCGCGGCCGGTTGCGTCCGGCGACCATCGACGCCTTCCGAGCCGCAACCGGCCGCTGATCGAGCCGCCGGCGCGCTATCGCCTTCGGCGTGCCGGCTCAGAAATTCGAGGTGTGCTCACGCTCGACGACCGTGCGGCCGTCATCGGAGAGGTGACGCTCGCGGGTCGAGGTGAACCCGAGCCACGAACCACGCATCACCGATGCCAGCAACCCGAGGCCGCCGACGACCATCAGGATCACGCCGACCGTCCGCAGGTCGACGTCGTCGGAGACGGTCTTCACGGCGAAGGTCAGGATCGCTCCGACCGCCATCAGAAGCACACTGAGCGCACCCATGTTGTTCCTCCTGTCGCGAGCGCCGTGGAGGCGCCTCGACGAACCTGTACCCAGGAGCGGTCGGGAGCTACCTCAAGAACCGATCAATAGCTCGTCAGTACCATCACCATCAGCGCGATCGGACCGGCGGGGACGCCGCCGGTCACCAGATCCGGCGGAGTTGGGCGCCTTCGCGTCGGCGCCGAAGGCTCTCGGCACGTTGTGCGGGTGTCACCCGCGGCGTGTCGGCGGGGAGGTGGTCGCGGACGTCGGTGACCTTGACCTTCTTGATCGTCGGGTCGGGGTAGTCGCTGCCCTGGTTGAACCGCATCTGGATGATCCCCCACGGGTAGTCGGCCTTGTCGAGCCAGTTGGGCACGCCCGGATCCTGCTTGGAGACGACGAAGCGGAACATCCGTCGCTGTCGACGTGGGCCTGCACGTCGTTGAGGCTGGTCTGGCGGTTGACCCAGTCGACGGTGCAGAACCGGTCGTCGGCCACGAGCGCCTGCCAGTAGCGGCTGGTCTGCGGCAGGGCGGTCTCGCAGATCAGCGCCTCGTCGTCGTCGATCTCGTAGATGCCGTCGTAGTAGGCCTGGGTGGGCAGTCCGCCGATCGAGTCGATCTTCGTCGAGCGCATGAACTCGTTGACGCCGTGGTGCTCGCGGTACTAGCGGACCAGGCCCATGTCGAACTCGATCATCCCCTTGATCCACTCCGCCAGGTCGGAGAAGCGACGGGCGATCTCCTCGCGGCGTCATGTCGCCGCCGGGCGTCGTCGAGACGCTCGATGGCGACGCGGGCGTCGATCTCGTTGGTCCAGTCGCACGAGCACTTGCGCATCAGCAGGCGCTTGGTGCGGGGGTCGAGCGGCCACCAGTCGCCGGTGTGGTCTCCGGCGGCGCTCGGGCTGAGGATGACGCGGAAGTAGCCCTCGTCGTCGAGCTCGAGGTCGTCGAGGTCGTGGGTGTGGGGCACGGGGCTGCCCGTTGCTCGAGCTGGCCCGAGGTGCATCATGTCGAAGGCCTGCTGGGTGATCTCGACGAAGCGGGTGCGTGCCCCGGAAGCCGCGAGATCCGGTAGATGCCGGCCGGGTCGACCTCGGTGGTCGAGTACACGTAGTCGGGGTCGGGTCCACCCTGGTTCATCGCGTAGTTCCACAGCGGCATGAACACCGGCCGGCCGGCGTCGGTGTAGACCCGGCAGAGGTAGCCGTCGGAGAGGATCGACAGGAGCGAGCTTGTTCATGTCCTGCACCTCGGCCGCGGTGGCGCCGTCGGGCCGCCAGGTCTCGAGCAGGTGGTCGGCGACGCCCTCGAGCGCGTCCATCTGGTCGTCCCAGGTGGGCAGGCCGCCGGTGTCGTGCGATCGGTCATCGTGGTCGCTCCTCGGTGTCGGCGCCGGGCGAGGACAGCGCCGTCAGACGTTCGACGTTCACGTCGAAGCGCCGGATGTAGAAGTCGTAGTCGTCTCGGATCTGCTCGGCGCTCAGCCCGAACTGCTCCGGCGTGTAGCGGTGGGCGCCCTTGGCGCCGGTTCGGTTGGCCTGCTGCCAGCTCGTCGATCGTCCGCTCGACGCCCGGGTCGAGCGACGAGCCCGAGGAAGTCGTAGACCCGGGCGACGGTGCCGATCGGGTCGGTGTTGAGCTCGTCGTGGTGGACGTCGAGGAAGCGGTCCTCGCCGATGCGCGGCCCGGGCCGCGATGGCGTGCTCGATGCCCTCGCGCAGGTGGTTCGACACCTCCGGGCCGAGCCGGTCAGGTCGTGACCCGATCGTCGGCCGCGTCGGGAAGATGCTCGACACCAGGCTGGCGTACGACGGCATCGCCTTCGCCGGGTCGCGGTGGGTCATCACGAACCGGGCGTCCGGATAGGCGGCGCACCACCGCCTCGAGGTGGAACTTGTGGTGCGGCGCCTTGAACAGCCAGCGGTTCGGCGGTCGCTGCGAGGCCGAGCAGCTTGACCACCCGCCGGTGGTAGTGGAACGACTCGGTCGAGTCGGCCGCACGCCACCAGCGGTGGTAGCCGTACACCGGCAGCGTGTACTGCTGGCCGTGGAAGGCCATGCCCGAGCACGTCGCTGTCCTCGACGCTGGCGTCGACCTCGTAGTGGTGCATGGCGTGGGCCTCGGCCGGCAGCCGGTCGATCTCGGCGGCGTAGGCCAGCCGGCGGGGATCGTCGAGCTCGTCGGCGAGCACCGGCGGCGGCACCGGGTTGCGCTGCTCCCACATCCGCAGGCTGCGGAACTGCGGGTCGAGCGACAGCATCGAGCCCGAGCGCGGTCGTGCCGGTGCGGGGCAGACCGATCACGTCCACCGGGCCCGCGCACGTCGACGTCCTCGACCTCGGGGTGGTCGGCGGTACCAGTCCTCGACCAGCAGCCGGTTGGTCAGGCGGGTCTGCAGCACACCGATCACGGCGGCGTCGGTCGAGGGGTCGAGCGCGGCGTCCTCGTCGAGGCTCTGGAGCAGCACGTCGAGGCCCTCGCGGAAGTCGCCCGGCCCGAAGTCGTCGAGTCCGGTGGACGCACGCAACGTCCATCATCTGCTCGCTCGTCGGGTACCGAGAGGTCATCGACGACCGATTATGGAGGACGATCGACCCCCGACCCGAGCCCGAGTGCCGTCGCGTCGGGCGCCACGCTCGTCGATCTCGTCATCGCGCGGCGGCGGTCGACCTGCGAACCTCGCGTCATCAGCCCGCCCCGCGGACGAGGAGACACGACGACGATGGATGCAACTGATCGCCCCGAGGAACGGAGTGCGCCGCTGCTGTTCCAACAGCCGTGGCCGGATGGCGAGTACCGCTTGTTCCAGCTGGGGTACGTCGTCGACGATGCGATCGCCGCTGCTCGCAAATGGTCGGAGGCGTTCGGTGTCGGGCCGTTCTTCGTTCAGGAGTACCGCGAGTCGCCGTGCAGCTACCGAGGCGAACGGACGGCGGTCTCGCTGCAGATCGCAGTCGCCCAGGCCGGACCGGTGCAGATCGAGTTGATCGCCCAGCTGTGCGATCGC
Source organism: uncultured Actinomycetes bacterium (assembly GCA_963754705.1). GTDB lineage: Bacteria > Actinomycetota > Acidimicrobiia > Acidimicrobiales > Ilumatobacteraceae > JAWKHV01. Next base: position 442,506 of record CAVWGZ010000008.1, read on the forward strand.
GACTCGGTGTATCGCGAGTTCCGACGTACCGGACACACGGTCTTCCACCAGGTCTGCACCCTGGTCGACGACTATCCGGCGACGCTCGAGCGATATCGCCGGCGTGGCTACGAGATCGCCTGCGAGTTCCTGCTCGAGGCGGGCCCGGCGGTCGCCTACGTCGACACGGTCGCCGACTTCGGCTTCTACACCGAAGTGGTCGGGCGCACCGAGGCGTTCGTCGCCCATCTCTGCGAGGTCGCCGAGGCTGCCCGTCACTGGGACGGCACCGATCCCGTCCGCCGACCGACAGGCAACGGCTACCTGGCTCTCTAGCTCTGGTTCAGCCGGTGGGTGGGGGGTGTGGTCGGCCGACTTCGCTGCCGTCTGGTCGGTAGGTGTGCCAGGTGCCGTGGTGGTCGCGGCGGAGGGTGTAGCCGTGGTTCTTGTAGCGGTTGTGGCGGGGGCATTGCAGCCCGCCGTTGGATTGGTTGCTCGGCCCGCCAGACCCCCACTCGACGGTGTGGTCGGCTTGGGTGTTGCGGGCGGCGACGGTGCAGCCGTTCCATCCGCAGCGACAATCCGTGAGGCGTAACGCCTGGCGGGCGGCGCCGGTGAACAGCCGTGAACGACGCGAGAGGTTGATCGTCACCCCGGCAGCGTCGACCACCCGCCGCCGCACCCAACCGACCGCCGACATCGCCAACACCTCGGCGGGATGGATCCGCACCCCGTCGACCGTCTCACAGTGGCGTGTCATCCACGTCGACGGATCGGCGGGTGGTGGGGTGGTCCCGGCGGCGCGGACGACTTCGGCTTCGAACGTCTCCAGATCGACGTTGATGTTGACGACGATCTCGACCGGTCGCCCCGACGGGTGACCAGCTGCCGGCGGCTGCGACGAAGATCGCGTACAACGCATCCGCGCGGCGTTGCGAGGCACAACGTGGCAGCTTCCCGCCGGGGCCGGCCTGGTCGGCATCGACGACGAACTCGGCGTCGTCGAACGCAGCGAAGATCTCAGCCATCACCACCCCCTGCGCCGTACCGAGATGGGCGTTGATCACGTATTCGTCACCGACGGCACGGATCGAGGCGTCACGCATCCGATCCGAGGTTTCTTGGCGGTGGCGGACCCCGTCAGCATCGGCATTCGACTCCCAACGGGCGAGCACCGCCGCGAAGTCCTCAGAACACATCGTCATCGCCGGACCAACCAACACCGCCGCGTGCTCGACGAACAGCTCTTTCACCCGTGGGTTGGCATATACCCGCCCCAACGCCTGCAGATGACCGACCGGAACCTCCCCGGCAGCGAAGGCGGCGGCGAGTTCGGGGACGTCGGCCAACATCCGCGCTGCCCGGCAGCGGGCGGTGGTTTCTGCCGGGGTCCAGCGGGTGATCCCCCGCGCCCAACTCCGCACCGAGACATGCCCGTCATCGCGAAACGCACCAGACCGATCGACCGCGTCCAACACTGCGATCGTCTCGGCCTCCAACCGGCGACGGCGTTGTTCGAGGTCCCACAACACCGCCTCGGCCTCGCGGCCGGACAACGAGCGCAACTCGTCGACGTCGACCACGGAACCGGACATGTCACCAGTATCTCAGCTCGAACACCTGTTCGATTGAAGATCTGGTCAAGAATTGGCCCATCGCCACCACATTCGGCGCTCAGGCGACAGCTCGGCACCCGGCCCGAAGACCCCGGCCGTCCGGAGTCGTTCCAACACGTCCCACGCGCTGCGCAGCCGGGTCCAGCCGACGGAGCGGACGAGCTCGCCGTGGAAGCGCATGTCCGCCGCCCCGGCGGTCGCCGAGTCCCCGTCTGCGAGCGCCCGGTCGAGTTCGTCGAGCGTCGTCGACAACGAGTCCCACAGTTCGGCCGACTCCCTAGGCTCGATTGTCAACAGTCGACAAGGAGGACCGATGGACGAACCGTTGCGGCTGGCCGAGGAGTACGTGCGGTTCCTCCGAGACATCGGCTACCTCGCCCCCTCGGTCGAGACCTTCTCGATCACGACCGCGTGACCACCGGAGCCGGCCCCGCCGACGTCCTGGCTGCGCTCGACGAGGAGCTCTCCGCCGGCGCGCTGCTCACCGATCCGGACGTCGTCGACCAGTACCGCTACGACAGGGCCCGCACGATCGCACCCGGTCTGCCGCTGGCGGTCATCCGAGCGGCAGATGTCGACGACGTCCGGGCGACGATGAGGATCGCAACACGCTTCGGCGTGCCCGTCGTCCCCCGTGGCGCAGGAACCGGACTGTCGGGCGGGTCGTCGGCGATCGACGGTGCGATCACCTTGTCGACGGCGCGTCTGCGAGACCTGCGGATCGACGCCGAGACGCTCACCGCCGTCGTCGGCCCAGGTGTGCTCAACGCCGAGCTGAAGGCGGCGGCGAGGGAGCACGGCCTGTGGTACCCGCCCGACCCTTCGTCGTTCGAGATCTGCTCGATCGGTGGCAACCTCGCCACCAACGCCGGTGGCCTGTGTTGCGTCAAGTACGGGGTCACGACCGACTACGTCGCGGCGATAGAGGTTGTGCTGGCAGACGGTCGAGCGGTGCGTCTCGGAGGCACCACCGTCAAGGACGTCGCCGGATACGACCTCAAGCGACTGTTCATCGGGTCCGAAGGAACGCTCGGGGTGATCACCGAAGCAACGCTGCGGCTGCGCCCGCCCCCGCCGCCCCCGATCACCGTCGTCGCCACCTTCGACGACGTCGCCGCCGCCGGGCGCGCGGTCGAGCGCGGTGATGTCATCGCTGCGACCGTCGGTGCTCGAGCTGATGGACAGCAACGCTGTCGCCGCCGTCCAGGCGGTGCGGCCGATGGGCCTCGAGTCCGTCGGCGCGCTGCTCCTCGGTCAGAGCGACAGCGGGATGGAGACCGCCGAAGCGATGGCCCGCTGCTTCGAGGCGGCCGGGGCGACCGAGGTGGCGCTGTCAGAGGACCTCGACGAGGGAGAGATGTTGATGGGCGCGAGGCGAATGGCGATCCCGTGCGTCGAACGACTCGGCGCGGTGCTGATCGAAGACATCGGCGTCCCCGTGCCGCGGATCGCCGAGCTGGTGACCGAGGTCGAGCGGATCGCGCTCGCCAACGACACCTTGGTCCCCGTGATCGGCCACGCAGGCGACGGCAACTTCCACCCGCTCGTGACCTTCGACCCGGCTGACGACGACGCCACGGCGCGTGCCGAGATCACCTTCCACGAGATCATGCGCGCGGCGTTGGCATTGGGTGGCACGGTCACCGGCGAGCACGGGATCGGCTCGCTGAAGGCCAAGCACCTTCGCGATCAGATCGGTGACGACGCGCTCGACCTGACCGCTCGGATCAAGGCTGCGCTGGACCCGACTGGGATCTTGAACCCAGGCAAGTGGATCTGAGCCCGCCGACGGGACTCGATCCCTCGACTGCACGGTCGCGTTGCCGTCGTCACCAGCGCCGGCGGACGGTGAGCCAGCGGCCAACGTGCCAAGACGAATCACGTCATGCCGCAACTCGCCTGGGCCGGAGTCGCACGGCGACCGTCCCCGACCGGAACTCGTGGCGCTCGACGAGCTCGAGTTCGATGCGCTCGCGGAGACCGGCGAGCAACGTCGAACCGTGTCCGGCGAGGACCGGCTGCACGAGGAACTCGTACTCGTCGATCAGTCCCAGATCTGCCAGCGCCACGGCCACCTGAGCACCATCGTCACGTCGCCGCCGCAGCGCCACCGCCCGGATCCAGCAACGAGTGGGGAGCGAGACCGATCGACGCCGTTGGTGCAGCACGGCCGAAGAATCTGTCTCGGCGGGTCGGGCCGTCCACGTTCATTCGAGGGCCATCCCGACGGTGCGGATGTCGTCGAGTCGCTGCTGGTCGGCGTCGGGAGATGCCGGGCCGGGTGTGTAGGTGACGGCGTGGATGGTGCCGGTAAAGGGAAAGCTGCCGTGGCGCTGGTAGAGGTCCCATGACACCGGTGAGCGCCGGTCGATCCCGACGTCGATGCCTTCGTACGGAAGGAAATGGACGAATTGCGGGACTGCGTCGGCCTTCATCACCGGTTCGCCGTCGAGATCGACGGTGACGTTCCACTGGCGTGGGCCGGCGACCTCGAAATGAACCTCGATGCGCGAGCTGACGTCCGGCAGCGCAACTCTGCCGACGGGTCGGGGCGAGCCGTGGGCGTTGACCTCGAAGCCGAGCTGGTCGTCTTCGACCCACAGGACGTAGCCGCCTTCTTGTCCGCCGTGGGCGACCAGGATCCCTTGCTCGCCGCGCTGGTGGTCCCAGTCGACACCGATCGTGAAGGTGCGCCGGGCGATCAGCCGGCTGGAGCGGTACCGCTCCAGGGTCGGTGTGCCCGGGAGGATGCGCAGCGGTTCGTCGTCGGAGGCCGCGAATGGCGGAACCCACAGCTTGGCCAGCCCGGTGCCTTCGTCGAGGGGGAACACCCGGTTCTGCCAGGCCGCCTGTTCCCAGGCGGCGACGAGCTCGGCGACTCGTTCGGGGTGTTGGTCAGCGAGGTCGTCGAGTTCGTTGACGTCGACGCTGGTGTCGAACAGGTTCCAGTGGTCCTGGCTGAACGGGACTTTGGCGTCGTGGAAGGTGACGGCGTTCCAGCCGTCGCGGTGGTAGGCGCGGTGGCCGACGCACTCGTAGTACTGCTCACCGTGAGCAGTGGGGGCAGCCGCATCGTCGATCGTGGGGACGAACGTGACCCCGTCGAGCGGGTCGGCCGGCAGCCCGTTGCGGGTGGTCAGCGGTTCGATGCCGGTGAGTTGGGCGAGCGTCGGGAGGACATCGGTGACGTGGGTGTACTGGGTACGGACGATCTGGTCGGGAGCGATCCGGGCGGGCCAGGACACGACCAAGGGGACGCTGTGGCCGCCGTGGAACGTCGAGATCTTGTACAGCCGGAACGGGGTGTTGCAGGCCATCGCCCAGCCGTGTGGATAGTGCGGCCAGGTGGTCGGGCCGCCGATCTCGTCCAGCCGGGCGAGGGCGTCGTCGATCGAGGTGGTGATCCCTGACGAGCGGCTGGCGTCGCGGAAGTAGGCGACACTGCCCCGCTCCCCGCCCTCGCGCGAGGCGCCGTTGTCGCTGGTGAAGATGAAGATGGTGTTGTCGAGCTCGCCGTGGCGTTCGAGCTCGGCGCAGATCGCGCCGACGCTGTCGTCGATCGTGCGGACCATCGCCGCATAGCACTCCATGTAGCGGGCGAACACCTTCTGCTCATCGGAGGTCAGCGACGCCCAGGCGGCGACGTCCTCGCCCGGTTCGCTATTGCGTGGCGGCAGCTCGGTGCCCGTCGGGACGATGCCGAGCTCGATCTGTCGGGCCAGCCGCCGCTCACGGATGACGTCCCAGCCGGCGTCGTACATGCCGCGCAACGCTTCGATGTCGGCACGCTTGGCGTGCAGCGGAGCGTGGACGGCACCGTGGGCGTAGTAGAGGAAGAACGGCTTCGCCGGGTCGGCGGCCTTGACCTCGCGGATCATCCGTACCGAGCGGGCGGTGAGGTCGTCGGTGAGGTAGTAGCCGTCGGGGTAGTCCTCGGTGTCGACGACGGAGTTGCCCTCGTACATCCGATGCGGGTGGTGGAAGCTGGTCAGCGCCTCGAGGAATCCGTAGTACTGCTCGAACCCGCGCTGGAGTGGCCAGGAGTGCTTGTCCCCGGCTTCGGAGAGGTCGGCGTTCTTGCACAGGTGCCATTTGCCGACGGCGAGGGTCGAGTAGCCGTTGGCGCGGTACATCTCGGCCATCGACGGCTGGTGCTCGGGGAGCTCACCGGTGTAGCCGGGGAACCCGGCGTCGATATGGGAGACCTGCCCCATACCGACGGCGTGGGCGTTGCGCCCGGTCAGCAACGACGCCCGGGTCGGTGAGCACAGCGGGGCGACGTGGAAGTTGGTGTAGCGCAACCCACCTGCCGCCAGCGCGTCGATGTTCGGGGTGGCGATCTCACTGCCGTAGCAGCCGAGGTCGGAGAAACCCAGATCGTCGGCCACCATCACCACGACGTTCGGCGCGCCCTGCGGTGCGCGACGGCGTGGACGCCACGCCGGCTCGGACGTGGCGAACACCCTGCCCACCCGGCCTTCGAACCCTGGGTAGTTGGCGGGCTGACCGCCGTCAGCGGTTGCTGCGTCCATGTCGTGCTCCTCTCGATCATTCGTGCTGCCGACGACTGTAATAGATATTGACATGCATTTCAAATTCTGTTTGGATGACGACACCGGAGGGCCTACTGCCCTCGATCAACAAGGGGGAATCACACATGCGTTCACACCGACGCACGGTCTTGGCCGCGGCGCTTTCGTGCGTCGTCGCGCTCGCTGCATGCGGCAGCGACGACGACGGCGCAGCAACCAGTGAGGCGCCGGCCACGACAGTTGGCAGCGAGGCGACGACCACATCGCCGGGCGGCGACGAGGCGCCGGCCACCACCGCGGCCGCCGCCGCGACGACCGCCGCCGACGACGGAGCGGCCTCCGACGTCTGGACGAGACGCAGACCATCTCGGTCGCCTTCACCCCCTCGTTCCCGGCCCTGCCGCAGTACGTGGCGCAGGCCGAAGGCTTCTACGCCGCACACGGCCTCGAGGTCGAGTCGGTGCAGGTGGCAGCCGGTCCGGAGATGGGGGCGGCGATGATCGGCGGCGACATCGCTTTCGCCGGCAACATCCCGAACAACCAGATCACCCTGATCGAGGCGGGCTTCGATGTCGTCGGCGTCGCCCAGCAGGTCAGCGAGCAGTTCTTCGACATCGCAGTGGCGACCGCCTTCGACCTCGGCGGGGCCACCGAGTGGCAGGACGTGATGAAGGCCCTCGAGGGCGCCAACATCGGCGTCGTCGCCAACGGCGCCGCCGCCGAGGACATTGCCCGCACGCTGTTCGACAAGGCCGGGGTCAGCCCCGGCGACGCCCAGACCTACATCGCCACCGGCCTGCCCGACACCACACTGGCCGCACTGATCAACGGTCAGGTCGACGCTGCGATCAGCTTCGACCCGCTGTTCGTGTTGGCCGAGCAGCAGGGCGTGGCGACGCAGCCGTTCTCGTTGCGTGCCGGCGAAGGGCCCGAGGAGCTGCTGTGGCCGTCGTTGCTGGTCACCGCGTCACGGGAGTACGCCGAGGCCAACCCCGACGTCGTGCGGGCCTACGTCGCGGCGACGAACGAGGCGATCGAGGCAATCCAGGACCCGGCGCAGCGCGAACGGGTGCTCGAGATCATGACCGCCGACATGGGCATCCAGCCGGCGATCGCCGCCGCGATGTTGGACGCCGGCGCCGACTACTTCACGGCCGGGATGGAATTCGACACGGCCGGTCTGGACCGGGCCGGCGCATGGGTCAACTCGATCGGGAAGTCGCCCGAGCCGTACACCGCCGCCGGCTACACGCTCATCGTGGACTGACCAGGCCGCCATGCACGCACTGGAGAGGAACCCTGCAATGACCGCTGACACGGCTGTACCCGCCGTCGAGCTTCGAGATGTCAGTCTCGTGTTCGGTGGCGACACCGAAGGCTCGACGAGTCCTGGCCTTGGACTCGGTGAGCCTGACGATCCCGGCCGGCCAGTTCGTCGCCGTGGTCGGTCCCTCCGGCTGCGGCAAGACGACGATCCTGAACATGCTCGCCGGTCTGTTGCGCCCGACCGTCGGCACCGTCATGCGCCACGGCAAGCAGGTCGATGGGCCGAGCAAGGACATCGGCTACATGCTCGCCCGTTCAGCGTTGGCGCCGTGGCGCACTGCCCGACGCAACGTCGAACTCGGTCTGGAGCTCGCCGGGGTGCCTCGCAAGAAGCGTCGGAACGGGCGCAGCGGCTGTTGGAGCGAGTCAACCTCGGCCAGTTCGCCGATAAGTACCCGTCGCAGCTGTCCCAGGGCATGCGTCAGCGGGCGGCGATCGCCCGCACGTTCGCCATCGATCCCGACCTGTGGTTGATGGACGAGCCGTTCGGCGCGCTCGACGCCCAGACCCGACTGATCGTCCAGATGCAGTTCCTGGAATTGTGGGCGGAAACCGGTAAGACCGTCATCCTCGTCACCCACGACCTCGAGGAAGCCACGCTGCTCGCCGACCGGGTGATCGTGATCGGTGCCCGGCCCGGCTACATCAAGTCCGACACGATGATCGACATCGCCCGGCCGCGCAACATCGACGAGCTGCGATTCGACCAGAATTTCGCCGACATCGAACACCAGATCTGGAAGGAGCTCCGCGATGAACTCAGTGGACCCGTCGCCGAGGCCGCCCGCCCCGAGGCGATGTTCGCCCACGAGGGACACGAGCCGGCTCCGGTACGTCGGCAGGCACCACGTTTCGACGTGTCGACGTTGCCGCCACCGCCGACCAAATGGCAGCGCGTGCGGCGCATCGATCCGCCGGTGCAACTGGCCCGCCTCGCGCTGTGGTCGCGATCCTTGTCCTGTGGCACTTCGCCGTCGAACAGGAGTGGCTCAACCGCATCTTCACCGCAACACCGAAAGAGGTGTGGGACGGGTTCATCGACATCGTCCAGACCCGCCTGTTCTGGGAGGACACCGTCGTCACGCTGCGCGAAGCAGTGGTCGGGTTCCTGATCGGCGGGATCCTCGGTCTGCTGGTGGGGCTGTTGGCCGGCCGTTACAACCGGCTCGGGAAGGTGTTCATGCCGTTCCTCACGTTCGCCAACGCCCTCCCGAAGATCGCCCTGGCGCCGATCCTGTTGCTGTGGTTCGGGGTCGGCGAGTCGTCCAAAATCGTGCTCGCCGCGATCCGTGGCGTTCTTCATCGTCCAGGTGCCGACCCAAGCAGCGGTGGGATTGATCGATCCCGACCTGAGCACCGTGGTCGACTCCCTCGACGCCAGCGAGTACCAGAAGTTCACCAAGGTCGTGCTGCCCTGGTTCTCCTTGCCCCCGTCTTCGGAGCCTTCC
>CAVWGZ010000009.1:0-125317 GCA_963754705.1 uncultured Actinomycetes bacterium
ATGTTTATGTTGCTCAACTCAGCGTATTGCTGCACTGCTTCTCGCGACGATCAACATTCGTTCCCGTCGGGCCGGGCCCGACCGTTCCGTGCCGAACACTTGACCGATTCACTCCACGCGTCGCCTTGAACCCGATCGGCACTTCCCGACGAACGGAGGTGATCCGACCTCGAAGCGCGTTGCGGATGAGTCTGTGGAGGAACCCGGCATGAATCCGAAGAAGGTGACCAGCGGAGCCACCGCGCGGTTCGTGCATGAAGATGCTCGCCGCAGCGGGAGTACTGTCGCCCTCGGACTGGGGCGGCACTCCGGCGGCGCCGGAAGACGACGCGCAGGCGCCCACAGTCGTCACGGCGAAGTCGCTGCAGGCTTCGTTGCTGTCGAGCAGCGGCGTTGACGAGGCTGCAGGCGCTGAAGATGCAGCGCCTCGGCGTCGCCTGGGCGCAGGAGCTTGACCGAGGCTCGATGTGCTGACCGCGCGGACTCGCCGCCTTGCGGCTGCGATGGATGGAACGGCGGCTCCGATCGTGGCCGACAGGGATGCCAAGCTCTACGCGATCGAGCTTCGCCGCACGGCGAGCATCGATCGTGGTCGAGACGAAGCACGCGCCTCGACGACGGCCTGGCTCGATGACCTCGCCCGGCGGCTGGCCACGTTCGGTCGCCGCTCAGCTTCGAGCCCGGGCCAGGATCGTCAAGGAGACACTTCGAGGCGCAGCTCAAGGTCAGCTCGACCACGCTCGACGCCCACCTGGAGGATCGACGAGACCACGCAAGAGCCGTCTCGGCGGCGATCGACAACGCCAAGCTCGGACGCAGACGCTCATCGCCGAGCAGAAGATCGACAACGGCACAGCTGGTCGTCGACCGGCACGCTGTCGGCTGCCAGGCTGCCAGGGTGACGCGGCGATCGCCGATCTTCACCGAGCAGTCCAAGCACCTCTCGGCGGAGTTCGATGGTGAATCGACCAGATCAAGGCCGCCCACCAGCTCGAACTGGCGGCCACGCCGAAAACGGCAGAAGTCGGTCAAGTCACTAACAAGGCTCGATCGACTCGGTCAAAGCGATCTACGGACAGCAGCTCGACGAGGTGCGAGACCGAGATCGGACAGGTCAAGGATCGAGTCGAGCCGAGCTGAGCACCCTGAAGTACCTTGCCTCCGCCGATCGACGGGCCCTCGCCGACCGGCAGGCGAAGAAGGAACTGGATCGCTATGACGCCGACACCGATTTCGCGGAGATGCAGGCAGAGCAGGCGCTGACCGACTTGGCGGTGTTCCACAAGGAGCACCGGGCTGACCTCAAGGTCATCTACAGCGCCAAGTCCGCCCTGGCGGTCGGTCCTCCCAGCGAGTTCACCGCGGCGAAGCGGAAGCGCTGGCGCTCGTCGACCGGCAGTACCACGATGCGATGTCGATCTCGAACGCCAACCTCGACGTGGAGTCCGAGATCGTCAATCGGAAGGCGTTGGCTCAGGTCGACCTCGCGCAGATGTCCGCCAAACGGGCATTGACGATGGCGCAGAGCAAAGCGACACTCGACCGCACCGGGCTGGTGGCCGGCCAGGACTCGGCCACGAAGTCGCTGCAACGCCGTCACGCCCGCGAGCGGTTGGTGCTGTCGTCGGACTTCGCCCTGCTGAAGGCCCGGGTCGCTCCCGTTCGTCGACGGCGAGATCGTCGGTGGAGTGGGCGTCGATCGTCAACAACTATCAACCCGGCCACCGACCCGGGGTCGCTGTCCACGGTGGCCAAGACCATCGGCGATCGGTGACAAGGCTCCGACCGGCAAGGGCGTCAAGGTGGCGCTGATCGACACCGGCGTGGTGGACGTCGACGGGCTGTTCCAGTCCGACGTGACGATCGGGCCGGACTTCTCCTTCGAGGCTGGCGACCCCGATCTCGTCGGTCGGGACACCAACGGTCACGGCACCCACCTGGCCGGGATCATCGCCGGCCGCGACGACGCCTGGGTGGCCGGCAACACGATCCGGACCCCGGACCGCTTCCTCGGCGTCGCCCCCGACGCCCAGCTGATCTCGATCAAGGCCGGCGCCGCCGACGGCGGCCGTCGACGTGTCCCAGATCATCGCCGCGATCAACTGGGTCATCCGCTACAACGAGACGAACTCCAACCAGGCGATCCGATCCGGGTGATCAACCTCTCCTACGGCACCGACAGCGTGCAGGACTACACCGCTCGACCCGCTGTCCTATGCCGTCGAGCGGGCCTGGCAGGCCGGGATCGTCGTGGTCGCTGCGGCCGGCAACGACGGCTGGGACTCGTCGCAGTTGACCAACCCGGCGAGCGATCCGTTCGTGATCGCCGTCGGCGCCGCCCAGGGCCCGAAGGACAAGGCGGTGGCGGCGTCGTACACCTCCGAGGGCAGCCAGGACCGCCGGGTCGACCTGGTCGCCCCGGGTCGCTCGATCGTCAGCCTGCGCGACCCGGGCAGCTACTCGGATCAGGTGAACGACGCAGGGTCGGGCCGGGGACCGCTTCGTGCGAGGTTCGGGCACCTCGCAGGCGGCCGCGGTGGTGAGCGGATCGGTCGCGCTGCTGCTGCAGCAGCGTCCCGAGCTCAACCCGGATCAGGTCAAGGCGATCTCCTGATCGCCAGCGCCGGCTCCGATTCCACGGCGCCGACCCGGCGCTCGTCGGGGCCGGGCTGCTCGACGTCGGCGCGGCGCTCGGGAAGGAGCACGATCTACACCCAGCAGCGTTGGCAGCCGTCGACCGGGACCGGGAGCCTCGAGGCCGCCCGCGGGAACTCCCACGTGACCATGGCCGACGGCACCCCGCTGACCGGTGAGCAGGACGTGTTCGGCAACGTCTTCACCGGCCGACGGGTGGGCGAGCGGATGCCTGGTCGACCGACTCGTGGTCGGGGTCACGCTGGTCCGGCAGCCGCTGGTCCGGGGTCGCTGGTCGGGCAGCCGCTGGTCGTCGGAGGCATGGTCCGGGGTCGCGCTGGTCCGGGCGCTCGCTGGTCCGGGCCCGCTGGTCCGGGGCGCGGTGGTCCGGTGCCCGGTGGTCGAACGGCGGCTGGAGCTGACCTGGACCGTCGGCGGGGCTGCACGTCACCGCTCTCGACGGAGCCGTCGCAGCCATCAGGTTGCGACGGCTCCGCCGCGTGCCTGACGGGATCACTCGAGGTCAGAACGGCACTTCCGTAGCCAGCAGACCCGAGCGGTGGGCACGACCGGACAGCACCCGGCAGAACTCGACGGCGTCGATCTCGATCGTCTCCCCCGTACCGGGGTCACCGGCGGCGAACCTGCCCCCGGCCGGGCCGTCGAGGATGAGCTCGTACGGCTGACCGTGCCGTCGTCCCCACTCGGCGACGATGTCGGCGACGATCCGGCCGTCATGCTCGGGAGTGAGCTGAGGTTCGACGGCGATCGCCCGGCACAGGTCGATCCGATGCAGCCAGGCATCCCTGGTGAGGATGATGTCGACCAGATAGCCGAGCCGCCACCGCTCGTTCAGCGAACCGATCTCGACCGGGAACGACACCAGCCGGCGCAGGGGCGCCGGAACCCGGCGACGTCCGGCGGTCGCCGAGGCGACCAGGGCGCGGCACTGGCGGGCCAGTTCGGCATTGGTCAGCTCGGCCGTGCGCTCGATCTGCACCTTGGTCATCGTGTCGGTCTGGTTGCCTCCGTCGTGCTTGACCCGTCGGTTGATCTCCCGCAGCTGGCTGACGAACTCGCGTACGGAGGCCTCGGCGCGCATCGACCCGACGACGTGGCCGACCAGGTCCCGAACCGTCCAGCCGTCGCAGTCGGTCGGATGGCGCCAGTCGTCGTCGCCGAGTGCCTCGACGCGATCGGCGAACCTCGAATACGCGGTGCCGCCGAGGAGCATCGCCTCGCGATGGTCGATCGGAGGCACGGTCGGGGTCATCGTGGTTGGCACGGTGGTGGTCATCGGGTGCTCCTTCGGGTCGACGGCGGACGGCCGTTTCGTGGTGAGTTCTGATGCGCCGCCGGGGGGATGCCTGCGTGGTCGCAGAACATGTCGACGGCCTGGGCGAGCAGCCGAGCCCAACGATCTCCGCCAGGGTCATTCGAGATCTGCTGATCGGTGAGTCCGGTGAGCAGCACGCGGTCCACAGGTCGAGCTGGCTCGGATCGGTGACCCCGGCCGCGGCGAGCTGGCCGCCGAACCGTTCGATTCGGGCGACCGCCAGGCGATAGGAGTCCGGCGACGGTTCGAACCCGGGGATGGTTCGCTGGAACAGCAGCTGATAGCGAACGGGATCCGAGGTGCAGAACTCGAAGAACGCCCGGGCACCGAGGTGCAGGTGGTCGCGGGTGACCCCCTCGTCGGGGAGGAAGGCGAGGTGTTCGCCGAGCTCGATCTGACCCTGGGCGAACATCGCGTCGTAGATCGCTTCTTTGGCGGCGAAGTACGAGTAGAGGCTGGGCGCACGCATCCCGACGCGCGACGCCAACTCGCGCAACGACAGCCCGGCGAGGCCGCGCTCTCGACACAGCTCCCAGGCCGTGGCGAGGATCTCGCGGCGCGTCTCCGCACGGCGCCGATCGATCGGCCGGTCACGTCGCTGCGCAGTTTCTCCTAACACCGTTCAGAGTTTCGACCGTTGTTCGCCTTCAGTCAAGCGTTGGTGACGAGGTCGCTCGAAAAGCTTCCGCGCGGCTGCCGCACTGCTCCGGTTCCGCGATGTTGCGGTTCAGCTCACCGGCGGGCTCGAGGACGGCTGAGGCGCCAGCCGAGGAAGCCGGCGATGCCCAGGCCGCCGATGATCACCAGCGCGCTGGTACCGCCGCTCGAGGAGCCGGACGAGTCCGTCGACGTCCCTCCGCCGGTGGCACCGGTTGCCGGGAGCGTGGAGCCCGGCGCGACCGCCGTCGGCGTGCCGGTGCCGTCGGGGATCTCGAACTCCCCGGGCGGCAGCGTCGCTGCGAAGGAGAGGAACGATGCGCCGTGCTGTGCCTCGGCCTGCTGCCAGAACGAATCAGCCGGGATCGTTCCGAGCACGGTCGGCTGGTGGTCGTCGGCGATGGCGACGAGCACCACCGTCGCCCCGCTGCCGGGCGGTGGGATTGCCAGCTGCACCTTGCCCCCGTCGTCGACAACGACGACGTAGCCGTACGAGCGGTGTTCGTTCGGCGCGGGATAAGCGACCTGGGCGTAGACCTGGGCAGCGTCGAGGGCACCGTCGCTCGCGGCGATCTGCAGCGATGCGGTCGTCGCCTCGCTCCCCTCGTAGCCGGTCCGCGGGATCCGCGGCGGGCTGCAACCGATGAAGAAGCCGGCGGCGCACAGCTCCTGATCGCCGTACGCCGGATGGCTCGTCAGGCCGATCTGGTCGCCGGGGACGTAGCGGCGGTCGCCGTCGGAATCATCGAAGAAGCCGCGCTCGACGAACAGCTGGTCGATCGTGTCGAGGCCGTCGACGATCGAACCGCGCCCACCGAAGGCGGTCTTCAACGCCTGGTACAGATCGTCGACGTCCTGGACGTGACCTGCCGCGAGCGGCTTGCTCCCCGGGTACGAGACGATCGCCGACCAGATCTCGGCGAGCGAGACGTCCAGCGGCGGTGCAGCCGGATCGGGTGCCGGGGGCGCGCCCTCGTGAGCGAGGACGGCGACATCGGCGTAGCTGATCCCTGCCGGGATCGGGAGGACGAAGACGCCCCTGCCGCCGTCGGCGCCGAGGTTGGCCGGGATCGCCGAACCGAACGCCGAGTCGATCGGCTGGCGGTTGGCGTCGTAGAACGTCGCCCCGACGACGGTGCCGACGCTCGCGCCGTCTGGCGTCGTGTTGACGACGTTGCCGACGAGCAGGCGTCCGAACGTCGGGTCGGTGATCTCGGTGTATCCCTTGATCTCCAAGGTGCGCGGTGAGCGCGGCTGGGGCGTGCTCGCCACATCGAGGCTCTCCAGCGTGACCAGCAGGCCGGCGACGGCGAACTCCTCGTCGATCTGCGCCGGCCAGATGTCGAGCAGATTGGAAGCCGGCGCCGGGGGTGCGTTGGGGGCGTTGGAGGGCAACAGCCCCTGGTTCCACGTGTACAACTCGGGCCGCTGGCGGCGGTCGATGTACTTGGCGACCATCGACGCCCAGAATTCGGCGAAGCCCTCGCTCCAGGCGTCGGTGCTCGAGGCGTTGGCGTACCCGCCATGGTTCTTGTCGGTTCCTCGGTCGGGAACGCCGTTGAACGCAGCGGCGAGCACGTAGTGACCGAACTCGTGGTACTCCCGGTTGTCCGGCCAGTTCCGGCTGAGCAATCGGCTCTCGCTCGGTCCGAACGAGATCAGCGGCCGGTCGACGACCTGGCGCCCACTCGACTTGGTGCCGAAGAACGACACCTCCGTCTCGTCACAGTCGGTCGGTGGGGTCGGATCGTCGCAGAAGCCGCGCACCTGCAGCGGCAAGCCGTAGGTCAGCGGAATCCCGAGCAGGTCGGCCAGCGCCCAGGCACGGTGGATCCCCTGGTACAGCTGGACCATGTCCGGCCACTCGTTCAGCGGGGGCCCGGTGGAGGTGTAGGTGGCGGGGATCGCCCGGAAGTCGAAGTCGCGTTCGCAGCTGCCGTCGGCGGGGATCAGGAACTGATCGGCGCGTAGCACCGCTCCCTGTTGGCGGTAGTAGACGACATAGCGGTGGGGGTCGTGTTCCCACTCCTCGGCGACGAGGGCGACGGTCACCGGATCGGTGCGCGAGTCGAACGTTCCTCCCCCGGGATCGTCGCCGATCTCGGCGAACTGATAGGTCCCGTCGTCGTAGGTGGCCGTCTCCAACGACAACCCGCCGGCGCGCAGCGAGATGTGGATCCCGGGCACGGGTGCGCCGAAGAAGTCGATCACCTCGCCGCGGACGTTGCACGTCGGGGCAGGCTCGTCCAGCGAGCTGCTCGTCGCTGCGCTGGTCGTCGACGCGCTCGTGGTCGTCGGCGCAGAGGTTGTCGTCCCGCTCATCGCCGCGGCCAGAGCGTCGCAGTCGACGTCACGCCCGCTGGAGGAAAAGGCGGTGATCCCTTCGCCCGGGTCGAGTCGGCCCGCCGCCGCAGCGCAGACCTCGGACGGGGTGGTGTACGGACCGGAGTGGTAGTCGGAGCCGTAGCCAAAGGTTCCTCCCGAGCCGTCGGCGACGAGGAAGTTGCCCTCGGCGTCGGGCTCGCTCGGATGGAGCACCAGCGCGTCGTCCTTCACGTCGCCCGAGGTGGTCCCGTGCCCGGTGATGTGGATCAGGTACTGCGGCTGAGCGAACGGACGGTTCGGATCCTCGGCCCCGGCTCGCACGTGCGCCGGCGCCACCGAGACGGCGGCGGCGAGAACGAACGCGACGATCGCCGCCGACCGGCTGCCTCGCCGACGGCGATGGCTGAACGCCGCTCGGTCGTTCACGGTGAGGCGATCACGACGAGTTCGGAGATCCCACCGCAGTCGGGAGCCTCGTGGCCCTCGAAGGTCAGCAGCACGCTGTGACCGCGTACCGCCGGCAGGACGACCACGTCGGGGTCGACGCCCGGCAGTCCGGTGACCTCGCGGAACACACGGTTGCCTGCCAGATCGATCACGTCGATGGTCACCGAATCGAACCCGTACCCGGTCGGGAACTGCGGATGCTCGCTGTTGTTGAGGATCTGGATCTCGCTGATCCGCGACGTCGACCGGCTGGTCGTAGACCCAGATCAAACTGGAGCATTTCGCCCCGGCTGTGATCGGTTGGCAGGCGGTGTCGGCCTCGCCGGAGGAGAACCACGAGGTCGTCCGGTCGCCGTCGAAGGCGAACGAGACCGGGAACTCCCCGCCGGGGTACTCCGAGGAGGCGCCGATCTCGCCAGCAGGGGTGACGTTGGTCGGAGCTTGGGTGGTCGCCGGAGCGGTCGTCGCCACGGCGGTCGTCGCCACGGTGGTTTCCGCCGCCGTGGTCGTCGCCGGCGGGGTCGTTGTCGCCGGCACGGTCGTGTCGATCGCGGTCGTCGGCGGGAGCGGGGTGGTCGTCGGGGTCGTCTCGGTCAGGGGAACGTCGGCATCGCCGGAGGTGCCGATCGGCCGTTCGAACTGGTCGCCGGTGGCCGGATCGGTGAGCACGAGCGCATCGAGCGGCGCCGGAGCCGGGTCGATCGCCTGCGCCGCCGCCGGATCGAAACCGGGCCAGGTCTCGCCGGTGTAGACCGGCGGCCCGGTGACGGGCTCGGGCTGGGCCAACGGGTTGCCGCACTTGCACCGCACGCGCGGCACGCCGCGGTCGTCGACGAGCACGGCGGTGCCGGCCTGGAGCATCGCTTGACGGGCCACCGGGCGGCCGTCGTCGTAGCCGTAGTTCGTCACCCGCGTATCGCTCTGGAGCGTCACCGGGGTCAGGCGGGCGACGAACGCCGGGATCTCCGACGGATCGATGCCCTGAGCCTGGGCCCAGGCAGCAGCCTTGTCGGCGTTCTGTTGGAGGAATCCGACGAGTTGGGCGGTGTCGCAGACGGCGTTGTTCCGTGTCCCGCCGTACAGCCCGGGCTGGCCGCCGGGGGCAGTCGGGACGACGACCGGGGGCGGAGGCGCGACGCCGGAGCCCGCAGTCGGATCGGTCGCCGTGGTCGTCGCCGCCGCGATCGTGGTCGTGGTCGTGGTCGTCGGCGAGGTGGTCGTCGCCGTGGTGGTCACCGGAGCACTGGTCACGACCGGAGGGGTGAACGGCGCCGGTCCGATCGAGTCCGCCGGCTCGGCGAACACCTCGCCCGGCTGGCCGGTCGGGTCGGCGCCGGTCGAGCCGTCCGATCCCTGTTGGGACACGATCGCTCCGGCGGCGATCGACGCCCCGGCGAGCAGCACCGGCAGCAGCCACTTCGGGGCTCGCCGAGGTGTGCTGTCCTGCGCAGGTGACGCCGTCGTCACCGTCTTCGGACCGGGGGGCGGACCGCCCGCACGACCCGGACCGGGAGGCGGACCGCCCGGCGAAGCACCCGTCGATGGCTCGGTAGGGCCACGGCCAGGGCCCGGAGGCGGACCGCTCGGCGAAGCACCCGACGACGAATCACCCGCGCCGCGCTGCGGACCCGGGGGCGGACCGGCCGGCGGGCCACCCGCCGGTGGATCGGTGGGGCCACGCCCAGGACCCGGAGGCGGACCGGTCGGCGGGTCTCCGCTGCCGCTCATCGTCGGTACCTCAGATCGTCAGCGGGCGACTGCCCGGTATCGGCGTGCCGCGGACCTTGCGGCGGATCGAGCGGACCTCCCGGTGGACCGTGGGGCAGGTCGAGCGGACCTCCCGGCGGACCGTGGGGCAGGTCGAGCGGACCTCCCGGCGGACCGTGGGGCAGGTCGAGCGGAGCCGGAACGGTGCCGCCGGTCGGCGCTGCGGTTCCCGGCGGCGTCCCGGCGAGGCGGCCGGCTGCGAGGGGAGCGGCGATCCCGGCGGCGACGCCGATCAGGGTCACCGTCCGGGTGGGGTAGAGCAGGGCGAGCTGCTGGGCGAGGGCGATCGCGCCGAGCCCACCGAGGCCCCCGAGGACCATCGACGCAGTTGGTGTGCGGCGGGGCGGTCGCGCCGCGGCGACCGTCGCCCCGACGCCGATCGCAGTGACCGCGAGCGCCGCCCAACCGGCGACCGTGCCGAACGGGCTGCCGGTCACGCGCACCAGGACCGCCCCGTCGCACGGCGCGGCACCGCCGCTGACGGCGTGGACCCGGTAGAGGCCGACCCCGAACCTGGAGTAGTCGGCGACCTCGACGGCCTTGGTCCAGCTGGTGTCGCCCGTTTCGTCGGCGGCGACGGTCCAGCGGAACCCGGCGAACTCGAGCTGCACCGAGTACGGCCCGATCGGCTGCGACGCGACGACGGCGACGTCGATCACGTCATCCGGACCCACGTCGATCGCTGCGTCGGGGTCGCTCGCCGAGCGACCTGCTGCGTCGACGCCGGCGAGCGAGGCGGTGCACGGCCCGGAGACGTCCGCCGACGCCGGCGGGGCGAGGGCGAACAATCCGGCCACGCCACCGGCGACGGCGGCGGCGACGATCCGTCGGGCGCTCATCGTTGGTCCGCCTGCGGCGGGAGGAGCATCAGCGCCCCGCCGGCGATCGTGACATAGACGCCGATGCCGATCGTCGAGAACAACCCGGGACGATCGGTCGCCGGGAACTCACCGAGGTAGCGGCTGAGTTGGATGACGTACAGGGCGCCGATGGCGACCACTGCGATGCCGATCCCCCGTCGTTCGCGGGCGCGTCCGCCGAGCACGGCGAGGACGACGAACCCGACCGCTGCGGCGAGGACGAGCAAGCCGATGTCCGGTCCCGACGGCGAGACCGAGGTCGGGTTGAGGAGGAACTCGCTCTTGATGTCGAAGCTGCCCAGCGAGCCGCCGGTGAAGCTGAACCAGTCGAGCATCGAGCCGAGCGCGGCGATCGCAGCACCGACCATCGGCAGGCCGACGACGACCTGCCGGCCGCCGAGATCGACGGTCTTCGACCAACCCAGCAGACCGGATGCCGGGGCGCCTGCGCCGGGACGGCCGGCAGCGGGACGAAAGGTGCTCACGGCAGCAGTTGCGGGGGCGGGCGAGGCGACCGCCCGCAGCGTCGTCGGGGCGCTGACGCCGAGCGGCTCGAGTCGCCGCCCGTCGACCCAGGCCGTCCATCCGTTGGAACACCGGATGTTGGCCCAATCACCCCGAGCGCGACACGACCTCGACCTCCAACCCGGGGTCGAGCGTGGCAGCCGGCGGGAGCGTGGCGTCGGTCGCGCTCCAGGCGGGG
Source organism: uncultured Actinomycetes bacterium (assembly GCA_963754705.1). Taxonomy (GTDB): domain Bacteria; phylum Actinomycetota; class Acidimicrobiia; order Acidimicrobiales; family Ilumatobacteraceae; genus JAWKHV01. Next base: position 10,730 of record CAVWGZ010000009.1, read on the forward strand.
AGTCCGCCGAGCGGGACACGGTGCGTCGGGATCACCGGGCTACTCATCGGATCCCACTCGTCGTGCTCGGATCGTCGCGATCGGGCTGCAGCCGGTCGAGCGCGTCGCGCCACCGCTCCACGTGGGCGGCGCGCACACGCACCTGCGGTTCGGTCAGCGAGACACCGTCGTACCGGTGCCACTCCCCCTGTTCGAGGTCGAGCAACCACGCCTCGCCGGGCCGCTGGACCAGCCCGGCGAGGAACAGCTGGGATCGCAGCTCACCGTCGGTGAGCAACCCCGCTTCATAGTCGGCGAGGGCGGCGCGGCAGGACTCGACGGCGGCGTCGAGCAGCTCGGCGGGTACGTGGTCGGACACGCCGACCACGATCGGCGCGCCCTGCAAGCGAGCCGCAAGCGAGCGAGCGGTTCAGCGCTTCGTCCGCTCGGGCGTCACCGCTCCGGCGACGGTTCCCAGAACGGCAGCGCGATGTCTCCGTCGACCCGCACGGCGTAGGCCACGACCTCCATCCCGACGTGCACGTCCTCCGGCGCGCAACCGGTGACATTGCTCAACATCCTCGGCCCCTCTTCCAGCTCGACGACTGCGACCACGTACGGCAGTTCGTCGCGAAACGGTGGGGCGCCGTTCTGGCGGATGATCGTGAACGTGTGCACCGTGCCCCGCCCGGAGGCTCGCTCCCACTCCGGCGTGGCACCGCACGCGGTGCACAACGGCCGGGGATAGTGCTGGCGGTGGCCGCAGGCAGCGCAGTGCTGGATCAGCAACCTTCCCTCGGCTGCGGCCGCCCAGAACGGGGCACCGAAGTCATCGGCTGCGGGCAGTGGCCGCTCACCGAGATCGGAGGATCGGACGTCCATCAGGGGTGCTCGTTGCCGAGTACGACCGTGCCGATGCACGACAGGGAGCCCCCGGAGCCGCAGGCGACGGCGATGTCGCAGTCGGGCACCTGCGCTTCGCCCGCCTGGCCGCGCAGCTGGCGCACGGCTTCGATGATCAGGAAGATGCCGCGCATGCCCGGGTGCGACGACGACAGGCCTCCGCCGTCGGTGTTCAGCGGCACGCGTCCGCCGCGGCGCAGATGTCCTTCGGAGACGAAGGCTCCGCCCTCTCCCTTGCCGCACAAGCCGAGGCCCTCGAGCAGCAGCAGCACCGTGATCGTGAAGCTGTCGTAGAGCTGCAGCACGTCGATGTCGTCGGCCGTGATCCCGGCGCGGGCGAGCGCCTCCGGCCCACATGACGCAGCTGCCGTCGAGGTGAAGTCGGGCATCTGGCCGATGTTCCAGTGGGTCTGGCTGGCCGCCGCGCCGAGCACGTAGACGGGCGGCTGCGGCAGGTCGCGAGCGCGTTCGGCGGTGGTCATGATGAACGCACCACCGCCGTCGGTGACGACACAGCAGTCGAGCTTGTGCAACGGGTCGGCGATCATCCGCGAACTGAGCACGTCGTCGACCGTGATCGGATCGCGGTACATCGCAGAGGGGTTGAGCCCGGCGTACTCGCGGACGCCGACGGCGATCTCGGCGAGCTGCTCGGACGTCGTGCCGTACTCGTGCATGTGCCGACGCGCGGCCATCGCGTAGGCGCCGACGAGGGTCGAGCCGTACGGCGCCTCGTACTGCATCGTGCCCTGGACCTGTCGCCGGACGGTGAAAGCCGCCCGTGCCGAGTGCCCGGCCCATCCGCGACAGGTGGTCGGAGCCGTAGGTGACCAGCACCGTGTCGCACGCACCCTGGCGGATCGCCTGTTCGGCGTGCTGCACGTGGAACTCGAACGACGAGCCACCTGTCATCGTGCCGTCGATGTAGCGGTGGTGGATGCCGAGGTACTCGGCCAGTGCCGGGATGACTTCACCGCCCATGCCGGCAGCTGCATATCCGTCGATCTCGGCCTTGGCCAGCCCGCTGTCGGCGAGGGCACGCTGGGTCGACTGGACATGGTGTCCCAACGCGTCGAGCCCGGGTGCCTTGGGGTAGTCGCTCAGCCCGATCCCGACGATCACCGGCGTGCGGTCAGACATCGCCCACCTCGGTCGAACCTCGCATGGTCGGCATCGCCCCGGTCAAGAGGTCTTGACGATCATCACGTTGCACGAGGCGTGATGCAGCACATGAGAGCCGACGCTGCCGAGCAGCCGCCCGACTCCCTGCATCCGGACGTTTCCGACGACGATCAGATCGGCATCGAGACGTTCGGCCTCGGCGAGGATCACCCGCTCGGGGTCGCCCTCGAACACAGCGATCGTGTAGGCGAGGTCGAGGTGGAGCGACGAGAGGAAGTTGTCGATGATCGCCTCACCGCGCGGACTCCGAGAGCTCGTAGCGGTCACTGCCGACGTCGAGCACGACGGTCTCGTCGTCCTCCACTGCACTGACGACGTGGAGGCCGGCTCCGAGCGCAGCTGCGAGTTCCGCCGCTTGGCGCGTGGCCTCGCGTGCGGTTGGTACGTCGGCGAATCCGACCACGATCTGACGAATCACTGCACTCACCCTTTCCACCAGCCGGGGAGCACCCCACTCCCGTTGAAACAACACCTGCATTCTCGTCCAACGGCCGGCGAGAGGCGCACTGTGCTCGACATGCCGTCATTCGTCGAGGGTCGACCAGCGACGGTCGGGATACAGCGTGACCGCCGGAGCGTGCAGCCACTCGTCGCGGTACGCCCGACGGCTGAGATAGGTGATCGTCGCTGCGTCGTCGATCGCGCTCCGCCCGGATCGCGCTGATCGAGCATCGACAATCCAGCGGCGAGCGTTGCCGGGTGCTCGCCGAGCAGCACACCGAGCTCGTCGCACTCGATCGCTTCGAGCCGGTCGCCGAATCGTCGGCGGCGGTCCAGCGACGTCGAGCAGGATCCGGACGTCGTTCGCCCGTGAACGAGCGAACGGATCGGTCAGCTTCGGCTCGACGTCCGTGTCGAGGGTGTGGCGCGGCGGCGGCGAGCAGAACGTCGCCGCGCCGCTCGTCGTCGGGCATCTCCGGTCGTTCGACGGCGATCCCGGCGGCCTCGGCGATCGACTCGCACGTCGCCCGGTCGCCGACGTAGCGGTAGGCGAGGAACCAGGCGACCGGTTGCGACGGGTGACGCGTGGGTCGTCACCGCGTGGATCGGGATCATGCCCGCGGACGTTCTGCTGCACCCGGTAGTACTGCGCGGCGAACCGCGAGTAGGGGATGCCCGACTCCTGCTCGTACAGGTGGAACAGCCCGTCGAGGCCGCCCGACGGGTTCCAGAACTCGCGCACGCAGAAGTTGCCGAGGTCCTCGAGCGGATCGCCGTAGTGACCCCACTCGAGGTCGATCACGGCGGTCACCTCGGTCACCGTCGAACATGAAGTTGACCGGTCCGGTGTCGCCCTGGACCAGCGACAGCCGGGCCATCGAGGTCGGCGCGTTGCGCCGCAGCCAGTCGACGGCGTAGGTGATCAGCGGCTCGCTGTAGTCGGCGAGGAAATCGGCCACTCGTCGTCAGGGCGAGCTCGACGTCGTTGAGCGCCGCTTCGCGCGGCGTGCGTCGGGACGTAGGCGAGGTACTCGGCGAGGCCGAGCTCGTCGAGGTCGAGGGTGTGCATCCGAGCCATGACCCGGATGAAGTCCTCCATCACCGCCCGCTGCTGACGCTCGGTCGGTCGAGCTTGTCGATGTCGCTCCGCCCGCGGACGCGTTCGAACAGGGTGCAGCTGCAGCTCGTCGCTGCGGCCGTAGCACCTCGGGCACCGGGACCGAGGTCGGACCCAGCGCCTCGATGATCTTGGTCTCCTTCGAGCAGCGAGGTCGCCGAGTCGAGCCCGACCGGTTGGCGCTCGAGCCGGAGGAAGCCCTCGAGCACGGAACCGTCGGGCCGGGTGACGTCGACGACCCACGCCTCGCGCCGAGCGACGTGCCGCTCGAGGCGCGGTGACACTCGCCGCCCGCCGGTCGCGTCGACCCACTCGACCATGCCCTCGGGCAGATCGTGCGCGAACTCGGTCATCGGCCCCCCGTCCAGTCGTGCCGCACGCTACGTCGACCCGCCCGTTCGATTGCGGCCGAGCGCCGAACCGCCGCTCCCCCGACACACTGGGTCCATGCGTCCAGCACGAATCGAACCGGGCCCCGGACAGGAGAGCGTCTGGGACTACCCCCGGCCGCCCGCCGTGGTGCCGTTCACCGGGCGGGTACGAGTCGTCCATCGTGGGCAGACCGTGGCCGACACGACCGCGGCGATACGGGTGCTCGAGACCAGCCAGCCACCGGCGTTCTACCTCCCGCCGGAGGATGTCCGCGTCGACCTGCTCAGCAGGTCGACCTCGACCACGTGGTGCGAGTGGAAGGGAGCGGCGACCTACTGGGATCTCGACGACGTGCACGAGGTCGGGTGGAGCTATGAACGGCCGACCAGCGGCTTCGACCGCGATCGTCGGCCACCTCGCCTTCTACGCCCAGAAGGTCGACGAGTGCTGGGTCGACGACGAGCAGGTCGAGGCGAACCCGGGCGGGTTCTACGGCGGTTGGATCACGTCTCGCGTTGTCGGCCCGTTCAAGGGAGGACCCGGCTCCCAGGGCTGGTAGTCCGACATCCGCGGTAGCGGGCAGGGATCCGGCGCCGCTCAGCACCGGACCCGGACGGCGAGTACGGCGACATCGTCGAGCCCAGCAGGCTCGAGCTCGGCGGTGAGCCGTTCGCAGGTCGCTGCGGCCGCTTCCTCAGGGGGACCTCCGGCGAGCGAACGGCGGAGCCGTTCGAGGCCGTCGTCGATCGGTTCCCTGCGCCGCTCGATCAGCCCGTCGGTGTACAGCAGGAGCGTCGAACCGGGCGACAGGTCGAACTCGACCGTGGCCCGCGAGCCCGGTTCGGCGGCGACCACCCCGATCGGCAGGTCGGGAGCGAGCACGACCGGTCGAGCCTCACCGGCACCGACGCGCAGCATCGGAGGCAGGTGCCCGGCGTTGGCCAGCTCGACCCGCCAGCTACCGGAGCGGTTCGGGGTCAGCCGGGCGACGAGGCAGGTCGCCATCAGCGTGCCGACGACTCCGCCCGCCATCGCGCTGACGTCATCGAGCACCTGCGCCGGGGCCCGGCCGACGAACGCCAGGCTGCGGAGGGCGATCTGGAGCTTGCCCATCACGGCTGCGGCAGCCATGTTGTGACCGGTGACGTCGCCGACGCTGGCGACGACCGACCCGTTGGCGAGCTCGAACAGGTCGTACCAGTCACCTCCGACCTCGACCCCGTCGGCTGCGGGTGAGTACATCGCCCCGACATCGAGACCTGACACCTGCGGGAGTGACGGCAGCAGCGCCCGTTGCAGCTCGTGGGCGATGTCGAGCTGGCGGCGGTAGAGCTGGGCGTGGTCGAACGACGCCGCCGCCAGTCGACCGAGCTCCATCGTCAGGGTGACGTCCTGCTCGACGTAATCGGCGCGGTCGGTGCAGCCGATCATCGCGAACACCCCGATCCGCCGCCGCCCGCGCCAGATCGGGACGATCACCGCCGGCCCGAGCCCGAGCCGATCGACGAAGTCGATCATCGGCGACGGCCGTCGCGCCGCAGCGGCGGTTTGGGCTGCCGCTCCCGACAGCAGCAGGAACGGCACCTCGCCCTCGGACACGAGCCGCATCAACGGCATCTCGTGGATCCGCCCCCTCAGATTGGCAGGGAGGGCCTCGATCGCCCGCTCCAACTCACGCTCGCGGTGACGGACGAACAACCGCACCTGCTCGGTCTGCTCGTCGAGGATCGCCAGCAACGTCCAGCGGGCGAACTCCTCGACGATCGTCCCGAGCAAGCCGTCGATCGTCTCCTCGACGTCGATCGAGGACGCAAGCGAAGCGCTCGCGTCAGCGAGCAGGCGGAGCCGCTCGGCGTCGTCCGATCCGGAGAGCACGGCCGCAACCTACCGAGGCGGGCACCGGAGGTGGGATCGGAACGGCCCCCGCGAGGTCAAGCGCTCTTGTGCCGCCAGCGGCGACGACCGATCGGCGTGACCAGCGGGGCGGTGAACGAGTCCGGCGCCGGAGCGGCCGGCTGCACCGGGGCCTGCTCGGCGGGTCTGCTCGGCCGGGGTCTGCTCGGCCGGGGTCTGCTCGGCAGGGGCCGGTTCGGCGGCGAGGCCTCGCCGTACCGCCCCCCAGACGAATTCGAGCTTGCTCACCGCCGGCGGGGGCGGGGCGAACGGATAGGCGTCGGTGGCTCCCATGCTCCGGTTCAGCTCGTTGAGCACGACGCTGACGGCCGTCCAGCTGGCGTACATCGTGGCGAAGTCGGCTGCGCCCGCGCCGCGTGCGGCGGAGATCCCGTGCGCGGCGGCCGTCTCCAGCGTTCCGCTGAGGTGGAGGATGTGGGCGAAGGTCTCGGCGAAGTCCTCCCACGGGTGCATCGATGCGTAGAAGGAGATGAACGACCCCTGCCACGAACCGTCGTCTCCGTTGGCGTAGTGCCGTTCGAGAGCGTCGGCGTACGACTCGGACTCATCGCCGAACACGGCGCGGAACTCCTCGGTGGAGAACTCGCGATCGATGTGCGCCTGCCAGTACCAGTGGCCGAGCTCGTGACGAACGTGGCCGAGCGGGCTGCGGTACGGCTCGCCGAGGCTCGTCCGTACCGCCTCGCGGCGCGCAGGGTCGCCTTCGGCGGTGTCGAGTGTGATCAGCCCGTCGGCGTGGCCGATGGTCACCGGGGACTCTGCCGAACCCTCCTGCAGCTCGAACCGCAGCGTCGGCTCGCGCCCGAGGTCGACCCCCATCCGGATCAGTTGGTACAACGCCCGCCGCTTGGCCCGTTGGAAGGGCTCGCGGCGTTCGGTGGCGAAGTGGTCGGTGTCCAGCGCACACGAGCGGCACCAGCCGTCGGCGGTGGCGGCGATCCAGTTGCACGACTCGACCGACGAACGCAGGGCGCACCACAGGGCGTCGACGACGAACTCATCGGCACCGACGTCATAGGCGATCAGGGTGCCGCAATTGAGGCAGACGAGGTTGTCGAAATAGATCTCGGTCGAGCAGTTGGGGCACTGGAACAGCCTCATCGCGTCACCTTTCGACAACTCCCGGAACCCCTGGGCACGAGCTGCGATCCTGCCCGAGCGGGCGGCCGATCATACGTACCCCGGCCCGGACCGGACGCCGACGGACACGAGTCGGCCGGTCAGGCGATCGGTGGGACGGTCACCGGGCCACCGATCGTCGGTGCCGGCGGGGCCCCGGTGACCGCCGCCTCGTCGCGATCCTCGATCCGCGTCGGCCGGTCCGGGCGGAGTTCGTCGAGCGTCGCCTTGATCACGCCGAGGGTCGGGCCGGCGAACAGGGCGCCGACGAAGCCGGCGAGCGCACCACCGATGATCACCCCGAGCAGGATCACCAACGGGGGCAGATCGACCACCCGGCTGCCGACGAATGGTTGGATCACGTGGTTCTCGAACGACTGGTAGCCGACGATCGTGACCAGCGCGATCAGGCCGACGACCGGACCCTGGGCGAACCCGAGGGCGACCAACGGCGCGGCGCCGACGAACCCGCCGATCTGGGGGATGAAGTTCCAGCTGGCTGCCCAGACGCCGAGGACCACGGCGAGCGGGATACCGAGCACCAGCGCCAACGACATCGCCACGATCCCGTTCAGCGCAGCGACAAACGCAGCGGCGGCGGCAACCCGCGACACGGTCCGGTAGGTCGCCCGGGCGAGACGCCGCACATTTCGGCGGCGTTCGACCGGGACCCGCCGGTCGATCGCGGCGACCAATCGCGGCACGTCGAGCAGGGCGGCGAGCAGCAAGCCGACGGTCAGCCCGAAACCGACCAGGCCGTCACCGGCCGACTGGGCGAGGCGACCGACGGCCTCGGAGTCGCCGACCCGGTCGGGGATCGTCGCCAGCCACTCCTCGACCTCGGCCGAGGCATCCCGATCGCGCAGCACGTCGCCGACGATCGGCAACGACTCCAGTGATTCGACGGTGCGCGGCGCGTCGGTGACGATCGAGCGCGAGCTCTCGGCGATCGAGGGGCCGGCGAGATAGACGATCGTCGCCACGATCGCGACTGCGGTGCCGAGCACGGCGCCGACCGCCCCCCAACGGGGCAGGTGGAGGCGCCGGGCGACGGCCGAGATCGGACGGTCGAGTCCGAACGCGATCAGGGCGGCGATCGCCATCCAGACGAGCAGCGGTTGGATCCGCTGCGCCACCCGGAACGCGCCGAATGCGCCGATCACGAGCGCGCCACCGACTGCCGCGCTGCGGCTGCTGAGCCGGAGGCGGATCATCCGGTCGGCGCCGTCGCGCTCGGCGAGCACCGCCATGTCGGGACCGACCGCACCGAGCTCAGGAGGCGGGATCCGCTCGACCGACGGCGGGGCGTCGACGAGATCGATCATCGATGACGCTGCTCGGGCATCCTGGGCAGCGACGAACGATGCGGCGCTGGCAGCGACCATCAGTCCGACCAACGCTCCGAGCGAGCCGAACGCGTCGTATCCCCCGGCAAGACCGATCAAGGCGAGCAGTGGGCCGACCCGCAACGGACGCTCGGCCCAATGGCGACGAGCGACGTGGTCGGCGACGATCACGGCCACGGCGACGAGCACGACCGAGGTCGTCGGTTTCTCGTTGACGGTGGCGATCCCGACGATCGGGATCCAGGCCACCGGGGCACCGAGGATCGGCACCGTGCTCGCCGCCGCCGCCCACGCCCCGAGGCTGATCGGGCCGGGCAGATCGTTGAGCGCGCACCATCCGGCGACGACCCCGCCGTGGACGACGCTGACCCCGAGCATCCGCCGCAGGTACGGCGCTGCGCAGCGGTGGACCGCGCCGATCCCGGCGTGCAGCCGGATCCGGATCGACGTCCGCCGGACGAGACCGACGAGACCGTCGAGCAGGCGCCCGCCACCGGCGAGGAGGAAACCGGCGAGGACGAAGATCACGACCACCCGGCCGATCGCGCCGGCGGCAGCGAGCGGTTCGTCGGTACCGACGACGATCCGTGTCGCTGCTCCGTCGAGCGCGCCGTCGACCCGGTCGGCGAGCTCGAAGCGCTCGGCGATCGCCGCCGCCTTGCTGTCGGGATGCAGCCGCTCCACCGAGCTCCGCACCGCCTCGCCGATCGCCGAGGCCTGGCGGTCGAGTTCCCACGCCAGTCCCGCCATCGACGAGGCGGTGACGACGATCGCCACGATCACCGACAACGCGATCGCCGCACTGCGCCCGACGAGACGTGTGAGCAGCTCGACCAGCGCTTCGATCATCAGCGCGGCAAAGACGGCGACGGCGATCAGGAACAGTGCGGCACTGCCGTGGTCGATGAGGACCACGCTGAGCAGGACCACGGCAACGGTCCCGACGACGGTGAGCACTCCCCGCGCCGGAACGACCACCGTGTACCCGCGTCGGGCGAGCACACCGCGATCGAGCCGGTCAGCCATCGACTGTGGGGTGCCCATCTGTGCCACCGGTCAAACGAACCGCCCGAAAGGGTGAACCGTCCGAAGGTGTGGGCGGGCCGGCCGGCGGGAATCATGCGGTCGGTGCACGAACGCCGCAGTCATCCCCGCAGGTCGATCTCGCTCCGCACCAGGGTGTCCGCGTGGCCTGAGCGTCGGATGCCGTCGGCGTCGACCGTCGACGTCTCCCGCGGTGGGCTGTTGCTGGCGTTCACCGAACCGATCGGATTCACCCCGGGGGGCGACGTGTTGCTCTCGTTCGACGTCGACGGCGAGCACCTCCACCTGCGGGCGACCGTCGTTCGGGCGGAGCGGGGGCTCGACTTCCGCGGCTATGTCGCGGTCCAGTTCGTCGATCCGGACGACGATACGGTCGGCGAACTCTACGATCGTCTGGTCGACGCCGACTTGGTGTGACCGACGCCGCCACGGCGGGGTGTCTGAGACCTGACCGAGTCGGGAACTGGGGAGCGCACATGGAAACCTGGCCTGGATCGGCCTATCCCCTTGGAGCGACGTTCGACGGCCGGGGGCGCCAACTTCGCGCTGTTCAGCGAATGCGGCGGAGCGCGTCGAGCTGTGCCTGTTCGACGACGACGGCGTCGAGACCCGGGTCGACCTGGTGGAGGTCGACGCGTTCGTCTGGCACTGCTACCTGCCCATGGTCCAGCCCGGGCAGCGCTACGGGTACCGCGTCCACGGCGAGTACGACCCGGCGACCGGCCGGCGATGCGAACCCGAACAAGTTGCTGCTCGATCCGTATGCGAAGGCGATGTGCGGCGCGTTCGACTGGGATCCGTCGCTGTTCTCCTACGAGTTCGGTGATCCGGAGTCGTACAACGACGAGGACTCGGCCCAGCACACGATGCTCGGAGTGGTGATCAACCCGTTCTTCGACTGGACCGGCGACCGGCACCCGTCGACTCCGTACGCCGAGTCGGTGATCTACGAGGCGCACGTCAAGGGCCTGACGCAGCGGCATCCCGAGGTCCCGCCGGAACAGCGCGGCACCTACGCCGGGATCGCCCACCCGGCGGTGATCGAGCACCTCCAGCGCCTCGGGGTGACCGCCGATCGAGCTGATGCCGGTGCACCAGTTCGTCCACGACCGCACGCTGGTCGACAAGGGCCTCCGCAACTACTGGGGCTACAACACGATCGGCTTCTTCGCCCCGCACAACGAGCTACTCGTCGGCGGGTGAGCTCGGCCAGCAGGTGCAGGAGTTCAAGGCGATGGTGCGCTCGCTGCACGAGGCGGGCATCGAGGTGATCCTCGACGTCGTCTACAACCACACCGCCGAGGGCAACCACCTCGGTCCGACGCTGAGCTTCCGCGGGCATCGACAACCAGGCCTACTACCGGCTGGTCGACGACGACCCGCAGCTACTACATGGACTACACCGGCACCGGGAACTCGCTCAACGTGCGCCACCCGCACTCGTTGCAGCTGATCATGGACTCGCTGCGCTACTGGGTGCTCGAGATGCACGTCGACGGCTTCCGCTTCGATCTCGCCTCGACGCTGGCGCGCGAGTTCTACGACGTCGACCAGCTGTCGACGCTTCTTCGAACTCGTGCAGCAGGACCCGGTGGTCTCCCAGGTCAAGCTGATCGCCGAGCCGTGGGACGTCGGCCCCGGCGGCTACCAGGTCGGCAACTTTCCGCCGCAGTGGACGCGAGTGGAACGGCAAGTACCGCGACACGGTGCGCGACTTCTGGCGCGGCGAGCCGGCGACGCTCGGCGAGTTCGCCTCGCGCCTCACCGGCTCGGCCGACCTCTACGAGCACGACGGGCGACGGCCGATGGCGTCGATCAACTTCGTCACCGCCCACGACGGCTTCACGCTCGCCGACCTCGTCGTCGTACAACGAGAAGCACAACGACGCCAACGGCGAGGACAACAACGACGGCGAGTCGCACAACCGCTCGTGGAACTGCGGCGTCGAAGGCCCGACCGACGACGCGGCAGATCCTCGCCTGCGCGCCCGCCAGCAGCGCAACTTCCTCGCCACGCTGCTGCTGTCGCAGGGCGTGCCGATGATCCTCCACGGCGACGAGCTCGGCCGCACCCAGCAGGGCAACAACAACACCTACGCCCAGGACACCGAGCTGCTCGTGGATCGACTGGGACGCAGGCCGACGCCGCGTCTGATCGAGTTCGTCGCCGCGGTCACCCGGCTCCGGCGCGAGCACCCGACGTTCCGTCGGGCGCGGTTCTTCGACGGCCGTCCGGTCGCGCGCGGCGAGGGCGAGCCGCTACCCGACATCGTCTGGCTCGCGACCCGACGGGCGCGGCGATGGAGCCCGAGCGACTGGGACACCGGGTTCGGCCGCAGGCGATCGGCGTGTTCCTCAACGGCGACGGCATCCACGGGCACGCGACCAGCGCGGCGGGCAGATCACCGACCGCAGCTTCTTGCTGTGCTTCAACGCCCACGACGAGCGCGGTCGAGTTCCAGCTCCTGCCGACCGACGAGCTACGCCGCAGCAGTGGGAGATCGTGCTCGACACCTCCGGCTGCCGGCGACGGCGGCGTGCTCGACGCCGGGAGCGAGCTCGACCGTGCAGCCGAAGTCGCTGGTCGTGCTCCGCCAGTCGTCGCAGCGACGGCGAACCGGATCAGACCGTCGCCGCGCTCGCGCTCACCGACGCTGCTGCGCCGGCACTCGGGCGACGCGAGGCCCACCGTTCCGCGCGCGCGGCTGATGCGCGTCCCGGTCTCGACCTACCGATTGCAGATCCGAGCCGGCGTTCGATCTCGACGCACGCCGCCGAGCGTCGCCGACTACGTCCCGAGCTCGGCGCCGACTGGCTCTACCTCTCGCCGATGCTCACGCGCCGAGCCGGGCTCCGACCACGGCTACGACGTCGTCGACCACTCGCGGTCGATCCGGCGCGCGGTGGCGCCGCAGGCCTCGACGCGCCTCGCCGCCGCCGCCCGCCGGCTCGGACTTGGGCGTCCTCGTCGACATCGTGCCCAACCACGTCGGCGTCGCGACACCGATCGAGCAACCGGTGGTGGTGGGACGTGCTGACCAACGGCCGGGCGTCGCGCTACGCCGAGGCGTTCGACATCGACTGGGACGTTCGGCGACGGCAAGGTGCGGATCCCGGTGCTCGGGCGACGAGGACGAGCCGGAGCTGCAGCTGGTCGACGGCGAGCTGCGCTACCACGATCACCGCTTCCCGCTGGCGCCGAGCGGCCGACGCCGACGCCGACGACCCGCCGAGGTGCACGCCCGCCAGCACTACGAGCTCGTCAACTGGCGACGGGCCGACGCCGAGCTGAACTACCGCCGGTTCTTCGCCGTCAACACGCTCGCCGGCGATCCGCGTCGAGCTGCCCTGGGTGTTCGACGAGTCGCACGCCGAGATCGTGCGCTGGATCACCGACGGCCTGGTCGACGGTCTGCGGGTCGATCATCCGGACGGCCTCGCCGACCCGGGTGGCTACCTCGACGCGCTCGCCGCTGCGACCGGCGGATCGCTACGTGCTGGTCGAGAAGATCCTCGGCGCCGGCGAGCAGCTCCCCACGTCGTGGGCGACGGCCGGCACCACCGGCTACGACGCGCTCGCCGACATCGACCGGCGTGCTCGTCGACCCCGCCGGGCGCGGCGCGTTGGCCCGCGTCGATGTCGACCTGCAGCACGACGACGCGCCCGTGGGCTGGTCGACGCTGATCCACGACACCAAGCGTGCGGTCGCCGACGGCATCCTGCGCGCCGAGGTGCTCCGACTGCCAGCGACGACCGTCGGCAACGGCTCCGACGCGCCGGCAGGTCGCCGACGCGCTCGCCGAGCTGCTCGCCTGCTTCCCGGTGTACCGCTCGTACCTGCCGCTCGGCGCCGAGCACCTCGACGAGGCCGGACGACCGCGGCCGCGGGCACCGACCCGAGCTCGCCGCAGTCGTCGACGACGCTGCTCGCCGATGCTCGCCGACCCGACCCATCCGGCGGCGGTCCGCTTCCAGCAGACCTCGGGCATGGTGATGGCCAAGGGCGTCGAGGACACGCGCGTTCTACCGCTACAGCCGGCTCGGCTCGCTGACCGAGGTCGGCGCGCGATCCGTCGGAGTTCTCGATCGACGTCGACGAGTTCCATCGCCGCCAACAGCTCCGCCAGGCGAGCTTCCCGCACTCGCTGACGACGCTCTCGACCCACGACACCAAGCGCGGCGAGGACGTCCGGGCCCGCCTCGACGTGCTCGCCGAGTTGCCGGCCGAATGGGCGACGACGCTCGAGCAGCTGCGCGCCGCCGCCCCGCTCGGCGACCGCTCCGCTCGAGCAACTGCTGTGGCAGGCGATCGTCGGCGCCTGGCCGGCGAGCCGTCGAGCGGCTGCACGCCTACGCCGAGAAGGCGGCGCGCGAGGCCGGCAACGTCGACCGACTGGACCGCCGCCGACGACAGCGTTCGAGCAGCGCGATGCACGAGCTGATCGACCGCGTCTTCGACGATCCCGCCGATCGTCGACCGCCTCGAGCGGATTGCGTCGAACGCGATCGTCAGGCCCGGGTGGTCGAACTCGCTGTCGGCCAAGCTGCTCCAGCTCGCCGGCGCCCGGCGTGCCCGACGTCTACCAGGGCAGCGAGCTGTGGGAGACGTCGCTGGTCGACCCGGACAACCGTCGCCCGGTCGACTTCGCCGCTGCGCCGGCGGCTGCTCGACGCGATCGACGCGGTTGGCTGCCGCCGATCGACGCAATCGGGTGCCGCCAAGCTGCTCGTCACGTCCCGCGCCCTGCGTCTGCGCCGCGACCACCCGGAACTGTTCAGCCGCTACACGTCGCGATCGACGCGATCGGCGACGCCGCCGCACCACGTCGTCGCGTTCGACCGCGGCGAGGCGATCGCGGTCGCCACCCGGCTGCCGATCGGTCTCGCCGCAGCCGGCGGCTGGGGCGACACGGCGATCGTCCTCGCCGGCAGACCGTACGTCGACGTGCTCACCGGGCGCGTCCATCCCGGTGGAACCGTTCCCGCCGCCGACCTGCTCGACCGCTACCCGGTCGCCCTGCTCGCTCCCGAGAGCGTGGTCGGCTGATGGCGTTCGACCTCTGGGCGCCCGCCGCCCGCACGGTCAGGCTGGTCGCCGACGGACGGATCGAACAGCTCTCACGCGACCGACGGGGGCTGGTGGGCGTCGACGTCCTCCGATCCGTCGTCGGTCACCGACTACGGCTTCCTGCTCGACGACGACCCCGACCCGCTGCCCGACCCCCGTTCGCGCTGGCAGCCGGACGGGGTCCACGGGCTGTCACGCACCTTCGATCCGGCGCGTTCACCGGTGGGCGGACGGCGACTGGACGGGACGGCAGCTGCCCGGAACGCGTGATCTACGAGCTGCACCTCGGCACGTTCACCCCGGACGGCACGCTCGACGCGGCGATCGAACGGCTCGATCACCTCGTCGAACTCGGCATCGACTTCGTCGAGCTGCTGCCCGTCAACGCCTTCAACGGCGACCACAACTGGGGCTACGACGGTGTGCTGTGGTTCGCCGTCGACGACAGCTACGGCGGGCCGGCCGCCTACCAGCGGTTCGTCGACGCCTGCCACGGCCGCGGGCTCGGCGGTCGTCCAGGACGTCGTCTACAACCACCTCGGCCCGAGCGGCAACTACCTGCCGCGCTTCGGCCCGTACCTCGCACGAGGGCAGTGAGACACGTGGGGCTCGACGATCGATCTCGACGCAGCCGGAGGTGCGCCGCTACATGCTCGACAACGCGCGATGTGGTTCGACGACTTCCACGTCGACGGTTTGCGGCTCGACGCGGTGCACGCGCTGGTCGACCGCGCGCCGACCCACATGCTCGCCGAGCTCGCCGACCGAGACTGCGATCGCTCGCCGAGCGCGCTCGGCCGCCCGCTGAGCTTGATCGCCGAGTCGGACCTCAACGACCCGGTGGTGATCACCCCACGCGAGGCCGGCGGCTACGGCATCGACGCCCAGTGGAGCGACGACTTCCACCACGCCGTGCACGTCGCCGCTCACGCGGCGAGACCTCCGGCTACTACGCCGACTTCGAGGGTCTCGCAGCGCTCGCCAAGGTGCTGACCCGCGGGCTTCTTCCACGACGGGACCTACTCGTCGTTCCGCGAGCGCGACCACGGCGCGCCGATCGACACCGCCCGACACCCCGTCCTGGCGGCTCGTCGTCGCCGATCAGAACCACGACCAGATCGGCAACCGGGCAGTCGGCGACCGGTTGACGCCAGACGCTCGACGACGGCTCAGCTGTCGATCGCCGCCGTGCTCACGCTCACCGCGCCGTTCACCCCGATGCTGTTCATGGGCGAGGAGTGGG
Organism: uncultured Actinomycetes bacterium; assembly: GCA_963754705.1. Lineage (GTDB taxonomy): Bacteria > Actinomycetota > Acidimicrobiia > Acidimicrobiales > Ilumatobacteraceae > JAWKHV01. The sequence continues at coordinate 26,459 of CAVWGZ010000009.1, forward strand.
GGGCGTCGACGCCGTGGCAGTTCTTCACCGCCCACCCCGAGCCGGAGCTGGCGATCGCCACCGCCGAGGGCCGGATCAAGGAGTTCGAACGGATGGGCTGGGACCGCGACTCGGTGCCCGACCCGCAGGATCCGGCGACGTTCGAGCGTTCCAAGCTCGACTGGTCCGAGGTGCACAGCCGGTGACCATGCCCGGCTGCTGGCGCTGTACCGCGACCTGATCGCGCTCCGCCGCGCCCGGCCCGACCTGACCGACGCGGCGTTCGACAGCGTCGGTTGCGACTACGACGACGACGCCGGATGGTTCGTCCTTCGGCGGTCGGCGACGACGGTGGCGATCAACTTCGGGCCCAGCTCGATCGACCTGCCGATCGCCGGCGAGGTTCTGCTCGCCACCGACGACGCTGTGGTCGCTGCCGCCGGTCGGATCACTCTCGCGCCACGCAGCGCGGCGGTACTCGCCACCGATCACTGAAGCGGGCAGGGCGCACGTCCGCCGGGTTACTTCCCGGGGGAGCCGCGCAGCTCGAAGTACTTCTCCCGCGCCTCTCGGTGGCCCTTCGCCCCGGACCCGATCAGCCCGCCGGTGCGCGCCTTGCCGACGGCGTTCTCGAGATCGCCGAGCATGCCGTACAGGTCGTCCTCCGGCCCGGCGGCGGCCAGCGCGTCGAGCTGTAGCCGGAGCTTGTCGAGGTTTTCCCGGACCTGACCGAACTCCTGGTCCAGTTCCTTGCGCGCATCGTCGAGCTTCGAGTCCATCGAACGAGCGTATCGATCGGCCACAGCTGGGTCCGCTCGACGGTCGTCGGGCCGGTAGGGAATCGGCACGATCGGGGTACGCGACCGCGATGGCTGATCAACCACAGGCATCGCCCGCTTCGCCGCGTCGAAAGCCCGCCGGGCCGCTCATCGTCCTCGTCACCAACGACGACGGCGTCTCGTCGCCGGGGATCGCGGCGATGGCTCGTGCCCTCGCCTGGCACGGTCACGACGTCCTCGTCGCGGCCCCGGCGACGAACATGTCCGGTGCGGGAGCGGCAATCGGACCGATCGACCCGCGGGTACCGGCGCCGAAGGTGGAGATCCCCGGCCACCCGGCCGGCGGTTTCGCCGTCCAGGCACCCCCGGCGATGATCGTCATCTCGGCACTGCAGGGCGCGTTCGGCAAGATCCCCGACGCCGTCGTGTCCGGTGTCAATGACGGGGTCAACCTCGGTCGGGCGATCCTCCACTCCGGAACGGTCGGCGCCGCGCTCACCGGTCAGAACCTCGGCCTCCCGTCGGTCGCCGTCAGCCTCGCCCCCGGAGGCGACTGGACCGTTGCCGCCGACCACGGTGTCGAGGTGTTCGAGCAGCTGCTGCGCAGCGGGGCGACGTCGATGGCCAATGTCAACGTTCCCGCCGACGCCACGTCGAGCACGCCGCGTGTGCGTGCCGAGCTCGCCCGCTTCGGTGAGGTGACGGCGGGGATCACCGGCGAGGTCCTCGACTTCCTGGTGACGATCGACCCCGCCGCACTCGACGAGCCCGGAACGGACGCAGCAGCGCTGTTCGCCGGGCAGGTCTCGGTGACCTGGCTGCAGGGGTTCGGGTCGAGCGTCGAGGGTCCGGCGGAGGTCAGCGTCGAGCGCGTGCCGAGCAGCACTCAGGGCCGCTGACCTGGGGCGGAGCCGCCCGGCACGAGACATGCCGAGCAGCCCGTAGAAAATCGGTCAGGGTCGTGACCGGCCGGCGGCGATGATTTCCGGAGCACTGCGACGTCGAAGATCCTGCATCGATCGCGAAGGAGTTCCCGATGTCACGCTCCGCCACCACTCGCCCCTCCCGCTTCGCTCGGATCGCCGGGACGTGCCACGACCGCCGGAGGTGGGTGCTCGGCGGGTGGGTGGCGGTGCTGGTCCTCGTCGGGATCGTCAGCGGAGCGGTCGGCGGCGACTTCCGCGACGAGTTCAACCTGCCCGACGTCGAGTCCAAGCGAGGCTTCGACATCCTCGACGAGCACGTTCGGCGGCCAGGGCACCGGCATCACCGGCACGATCGTCTTCCAGGCCGAGCAGGGCGTCGACGACCCCGCGGTCGAGGCGGCGATGAAGGCGCTGTTCGACCGAGGTGGCGACGATCGACGACGTCACCCGGGTCGCAGAGCCCCTACGCCGAGGAGGGCGAGCAGCAGATCTCCTCGACCGGCGCCGAGGCCGGCAAGATCGCCTACGCCAACGTCGAGATGCCCGACGACATCGCCTTCGACCGAGCCGCCGAGATCCGCGACGAGATCCTCGACGAGCAGCCGGCGATCGACGGGCTGCAGATCGAGCTCGGCGGCTTCATCTTCGCCGAGTTCGAGGAGCCGTCGTCGGAGATCCTCGGCCTGGCCTTCGCCATCGTCATCCTGATCCTCGCCTTCGGCTCGGTGCTGGCCATGGGCCTGCCGGTCGGCGTCGCCCTGTTCGGCATCGGCATCGGCACGGCGCTCATCACCCTGCTCAGCAACGTGCTGACCGTCCCCGACTTCGCCACGTTCCTCGGGATCATGATCGGCCTCGGCGTCGGCATCGACTACGCGCTGCTGATCGTCACCCGCTACCGCGAGCAGCTGCACGCCGGGCACACCGTGCGCGAGTCGATCGGCATCGCCATCGACACCGCCGGCCGCTCGGTGCTGTTCGCCGGCATCACCGTCGTCATCTCGCTGCTCGGCATGCTGCTGATGGGCGTCAGCCTTCGTGCAGGGCCTGGCCGTCGGCGCCGCGTCGGTGGTGGCCGTCACCGTGCGTCGCGTCGCTCACGCTGCTGCCGGCGCTGCTCGGCTTCGCCGGCGAGCGGATCGAGCGCACCCGCTGGCGCGGCCTGATCGCCGCCGGCCTCGTCGCCGTCGCGCTCGTCGGGCGTCGGCCTCAAGGTCACGCCGCTGCTGGTCGGCCTCCCGCTGGCCGTCGCTCGTGCTGATCGCCGGCTTCTTCGTGCCGCCCGCTGCAAGCGCGAGGTGCCCCGCCGGCCGCCCAAGCCGCTGCGCGAGACCGCCGCCTACCGGTGGAGCCGGGTGATCCAGCACCGCCCGTGGCCCGCGGCGATCGCCGGCAGCCGCTGGCGCTGCTGGTCCTGGCCCTGCCCGTGCTCGGCCTGCGCCTCGGCTTCTCCGACGAGAGCAACTTCGCCGAGGACACCACCACCAAGCAGGCCTACGACCTGCTGGTCGAGGGCTTCGGCGCCGGCTTCAACGGGCCGCTGCTGCTCGTCGCCGAGCTGCCCGCCGGCATCGACCTGGCCCGGCTCGAGCGCGATCACCGGCGGCCGCCGGCGCCGACCCCGGCGTCGCGTTCGTCTCGCCCGCCGATCCCCAACGACCCGGCCGCGCCGACCGCGGCGCTGTGGAACCTGGTCCCGACCACCGGGCCGCAGGACGAGGCGACCACCGAGCTGGTCGACCGGCTGCGCGACGACGTCCTGCCCGCCGGCCGAGGCGCCGCCGGCGTCGAGGTCGCACGTCACCGGCACGGTCGCCGTCAACGTCGACTTCTCCGACTACCTCGCCTCGCGGCTGCCCGTACTTCTTCGGCGCCGTGCTGGCGCTGTCGTTCCTGCTGCTGATGGTCGTGTTCCGGTCGCTGCTGGTGCCGCTCAAGGCGGTGATCATGAACCTGCTGTCGATCGGCGCGGCCTACGGCATCGTCGTCGCCCTGTTCCAGTGGGGCTGGCTGAGCGACATCACCGGCGTCCAGCCGGCGCCGATCGAGCCGTGGGTCGCCGATGATGCTGTTCGCCATCGTCTTCGGCCTGTCGATGGACTACGAGGTGTTCCTGCTGTCCCGGGTGCGGGAGGAGTGGCACCGCACCGGCGACAGCCGCACGTCGGTGGCCGACGGCCTGGCCGCCACGGCCAAGGTCATCACCGCCGCCGCGGCGATCATGGTCGTCGTCTTCGGCAGCTTCCTGCTCGAGAACGACCGGGTCGCTCAAGCTGATGGGCATCGGCCTGGCCACGGCGATCCTCCTCGACGCCACCATCGTCCGCATGCTGCTCGTGCCGGCCACGATGGAGCTGCTGGGCGACAAGAACTGGTGGCTGCCGCGCTGGCTCGACCGGATCCTGCCCAACATCGACGTCGAGGGCCACGTCGACCCGCCGGCCGCCGACGAGCGAGAACTGGTCGACAGCACCGCCTGAGCGCAGCGACGCCCGTTCCGGACGGCGTTCGCTTGCATTCAGTGGCGTTCAGTGGCGCTCGGCGAGCTCGCGGAACTCGTCGGGAACCGAACCGAGGTCGGAGGCGGCGATCGACGCATAGTTGACCGCCGCCCGACCGAAGCGGAGCCGCACGGCGTCGATCGAACGGTCCACCGACCATCGGGCGGCACCGCTCGGCGAGCCCGGCCGACGCGGATCGTCGGGGTCGATGGCGAGCTCCATCTGCAACACCGGCTGCTCGGCGAGATTCGACACCGAGATCGCCAACAGGCTGATCTCCCGCTCCCGTGGGTGATCGGCGAGGGCAGTGGCAGCGAGCTGCTCGGCGATCTCGACCAGCGTGAGGGTGGTCGAAATCGGAGCGGGGAGCGTGATCGACCGGGTGACCGACCGCAGATCGGCGAACCGCACCCGGACGGTCACCGTTCGTCCGGCGCGTTGCTTGGCCCGCAGCCGGCCGGCGACCCGATCGGCGAGGTGTCCGAGCACGCCGCGCAGCACGTCGGGCGTCGGCTGGCGACGGCCGAGCGCCGACTGCGCCCCGACCGACGAAGCCCGACCGATCCGCTCGATCCGCCGCGGATCGTCGTTGACCGCCAGCGCGGCGAGCTTGGCACCGACCGCCTTGCCGAGCAACGACTCGAGCGAGGTGGGTGACCAGTCGGCGAGTTCGCCGATCGTCGTGATCCCCTGGTCGGCCAGGCGCTGGCGGGTCACCGGCCCCACCCCCCACATCAGCCCGACCGGCAGCGGCTCGAGGAACTCCCGTTCGTGGCGCGGGTCGACGACGACCAGGCCGTCGGGTTTGGCGACCTGGGAGGCGACTTTGGCGAGGTGCTTGGTCCGGGCTGCGCCGACCGAGACCGCCAGTCCGATCTCGTCCCGCACCCGCCTGCGGATCAGCTCGGCGATCGCCGCCGGAGGACCGAACAGGTTGATCGCCCCGGAGACGTCGAGGAAGGCCTCGTCGATCGAGATCCGCTCGACCAGCGGCGTGATGTCGTCGAAGACGGCGATCACCCGATCGGCGAGGCGCTGGTACTCGCCGAAGTGCCCGCCGACGAACAACAGCGTCGGACAGAGCTGCTTCGCTCGACGCCCGGACATACCGCCCTGCACCCCGTAGGCCTTGGCCTCGTATGACGCGGCGAGGACGACCCCGCCGCCGACGGCGATCGGCCGGCCACGCAAGCTCGGGTCGAGCAGCTGCTCGACCGATGCGTAGAACGCGTCGAGGTCGGCGTGGAGGATCGCCGGGAGAACATCCACTCCGCCACGCTACCGAACGCCTGTTCGATTGTCGAGCGGTTCCGGTCCGGTCGGACGGCGCCCGCTCGGTCAGGAGGCGCGACCGCTGACCGCCGCGTCTTCGGCGGCACGGACGATCGAGGGACCCGCCGACGCGCGGACCTGCGGATCAGCGGTCGCTCGCACGCTGGCGAGTTCCTCGGCGAGCCGGGCGATCGTCCGCAGCATCTTGCGTTCCATGACGAAGTGGGCCGGCTCCAGCCACCAGTGCGGCTCGAGGAAGCGGCTGCGGACGATCAGCCGGCAGCCGTCACCGGCTTCGCCCGGGACGATCGTCAACGACCAGACCCGCGACGCCCCGTCCCCTCGCTCCAACCGTTCCGGGTCGCCGGGAGCGACGAGCACCAGCGATTCACCGGGGATGACCTCGGCGACCACGTGGTACGCCCCACCGGCGAAGTGCTCCGGGGCTGACATCGGCACCTTGTCCCCGACCGACCGCTGCTGCCAGTCGTCGTGCAGCTCGTGGACCTCCGGCATCTCGCACCCGATCAGGTTCTCGAGCAGGGTGTAGGAGAAGAACCCGCTGCGGTCCTGACCGATCTGGATCAGCCACGGCCAGATCGCGTCGGGCGGAGCGGCGATCGTGATCGCCCGGGTGTGGACGACGGCGGCGTGCGGCGAGCAGTGATCACCGGGGTACGTCGCCAGACGTTCCGCGTCCGTGCTCCCCCACCGGCGGGACCAGCGGAAGCCACCGACGACCGCCAGCGGAGTGGCGGCGGACGCGATGAGCAAGGAGATCGTGCGTCGATGCATCATTCGATCATCCGCCTCCGGCGCGCCGGGCAACAGGGCCTTCGGTCCTTCGGACGGGGCCGCCTACCGCTGGGGCGTCGGCCGACCGGGGAGCGGCTCACTCGTCGGGCTCCTCGGCGTCGTCGGCGGCGAACCCGGCGGCGGCGAGCCGTTCGAGCAGCTCGTCGCGGATCGAGCGGCCCGGTTGGCGAGCCTTGTCGCCGGTCGCCCGCCATCCATGGCGGCTGGAGTAGAGCAGCGGCGGCTCCTTCAACCGGCCGGTGCCGTAGCCGGTCACCCGGGCGAAGAACAGCTCGTGGTCGAGCTCGCCGAGCGGGCCGGCGGTGCCGACGTCGCGTCCGATCCGTTCGATCACCTCGCAGCGCAGCCAGGCGATCGAATCGCGCACGATCGGCAGGCCGTCGTCGAGCGCCTCGAGATACTCCTCGGCGAGATAGCGGAACTTGCGTCCGGGGTAGGAGAAGTACTGGCCGGCATCGACCTGGTCGGCAGCGAGGACGGACACCGAGAACGTGCCGGAGGCGGCGATCAGCGGGTAGGTGTCGTGCTTCGGCGAGACCGAGGCGATCAGGATCGGCTCGGCGAAGCTGATCTGACTCACCCAGTGCGAGCAGTACGCCCGGGTCAGCCCGTCGTGGTGGGCGCCGACGACCTGCACGCCCTTGATCATCTGGCCGAGGCAGCGCTTGAGCGAAGGGTCGATCACCCGCCCGACTCTTGCACGCACGGTCGGACCGCTCCGAGCGGCGCGGGCGGGAACGTCCGATCACCGGCGAGATGGATCGCGAGCGCGTCGATCAGGTCCTGCTGGGCGCCGACCTCGGGTCCGGCCATCGGCCGGTGAGCGGCGACGGTGCGCAGCGACTCCTCGGCGCTCACTCCGCAGCCGAGCAGGAGGCAGACGGCGAGCGTCCCGGCGCGTCCGATCCCGGCGGCGCAGTGGACGAGCAGCACTTCTCCGGCGTCGAGCCGGGCGTGCAGCTCTTCGAGCAGCGGCAGGATCGCCGTCAGCTGCGGCGCGTGGAGGTCGTGGATCGGCGTCCAGATCGCGCTGCCGGCGTCGACCGCAGCGGCGAGCCAATCGACGTAGGCGGGATAGCGATCGGCGAGCTCGTGACGTTCGGTGAGGCAGACCACCGTCGTCGCCGACGCCCGGGCCATCGCGGCTCCCGGGTCGGGGCCGATCGCGTGCTTGCCGCAGAGCCACAACCCGCCGGCGACCCCGTCCGGCAACGGGATGTGGTCGATCCCCCCGTCGAGCGATCGCGGTCCCAACCATCCGGCGGTCATCGGTGGAACGGTAGCGGCGCTCGTCCGCTCGAGCCGTCGGCATCGGTCGGGATCGCCGGTCGAGCTGCCAGACTCCGTCCATGCGCGTGCTGTTCGCCACCGCCGAACTCGCCCCGGTCGCCCGCGTCGGGGGACTCGCCGCTGCTGCGGCCGGTCTGGTCAAGGCACTTCGTGCCCTCGGCGCCGAGGTCGACGTCGTCCTTCCCGACTACGCCGGGTTGCCGCTGCGCAACGAGTCGGTGATCGCCCTCGACGTGCCCCCGTGGGCCGGTCCGGCGGTCGCCCGCACCGGCGAACTCGACGGCGTCGGTCCGATCACCCTGATCGCAACCGAGGCGATCCGCCGAGACCATCCCTATCTCGACCCGGACGGCTCGGCGTTCCTCGACAACGATCTCCGTTTCTTCGCCTTCTCCACCGTGATCGCCGATCTCTGTCGTCGCCGCGCGCCCGACGTGCTCCATCTCAACGACTGGCACACCTCGGTCGCCCTCGCCTATCTCAGCCCGCGTCCACCGACCGTGCTGACGATCCACACCCTCGGCTATCAGGGGTGGACCAACCCCGGGTGGCTGGTCGGGTTTCCCTACGACCCCCAGGCATACGAGCACGAAGGCGCGTGCAACCCGCTCGCCGGTGCGATCCGGCTGGCGGACCGGGTGATCGCCGTGTCCCCCACCTACGCCGCGGAGTCGCTCACCCTCTACGGCGGCTTCGGCGTTGACCGGCTGCTCGCCGCCAAGGGTGACCGGTTCGTCGGGATCCTCAACGGGATCGATGCCGACGAGTGGGACCCGTCGAGCGACCCACACCTTCCGGCGCACTACTCGGCCGGGTCGACCTCGGCCGAAGTCGCCGCCGCCAAGGACGCCGTCCGCCTCGGCCTGCGAACCGAGCTCGGTCTCGAGGTGTCGATCAAGGATCCGCTGGCGGTCGTCGTCACCCGTCTGGTCGAGCAGAAGGGGATCGATCTGCTGATCCCGGCAGCGACGTTCGCGCCGACGATCCCGGTCCAGCTGGCGGTGCTCGGCAGCGGCGAGAAGCGCTACGTCGATGCACTGCACGCTGCGGCCTCGGCCCGGCCGGGGCGGGTCGCGTTCCGTGAGGGGTACGACGAATCGCTCGCCCATCGGATGTTCGCCGCCGCCGACCTGTTCGTGATGCCGAGCCGGTTCGAACCGTGTGGGCTGGCCCAGATGCAGGCGATGCGCTACGGCGCGATCCCGGTCGTCACCGACGTCGGCGGCCTCCACGACACCGTGATCGACGTCGACGCAGCACCGTCGTCGGGCACCGGCGTGGTCGCCGGTGAGCTCAGCTCGCTGGGGGTGCTCGACGCCCTCCATCGGGCCGTGCGGGCGGTCCGCCAACCGGCCCGGCGCGGTGCGATGCAGCGTCGGGGAATGTCGATCGACTGGTCGTGGGACGGACCCGCGCGACGTCACCTCGAGCTGTACGAGTCGCTCCGCTGAGGCCCTGCCGGCTGGTACGCCGATCGCGTCGATGGGGCTAACGTCACCGCGCAATGGCAGCAACACCGAGGGTCCTCGTGATCGTTCTCGCCGGCGGCGAAGGCAGGCGGTTGGCTCCGTTGACTGCCGACCGGGCCAAGCCGGCGGTCCCGTTCGGCGGTTCCTACCGGATCATCGATTTCGTGCTGTCGAACTTCGCCAACTCCGGGTTCCTCAAGATCGTCGTCTTGACCCAGTACAAGAGCCACAGCCTCGACCGTCACATCAGCCAGACGTGGCGGTTCTCGAGCCTGCTCGGCAACTACGTGACGCCGGTGCCGGCACAGATGCGCCGCGGCCCGCAGTGGTTCGCCGGTTCGGCCGACGCGATCTACCAGAACCTCAACCTGATCTCCGACGAGAAGCCGGACCTGGTCTGCGTGTTCGGAGCCGATCACATCTACCACATGGACACCCGCCAGATGGTCGACCATCATCTCGACAGCGGTGCGGGCGTGACCGTCGCTGCGATCCCGGTGCCGATCGAGGAGGCGCCGTCGTTCGGGATCATCGGATCCGGGCCGAACGGCGAGATCGTCGAGTTCCTCGAGAAGCCACCGGAGCCTCCGTCGATGCCCGGCGATCCGACGCGGGCACTGGCGTCGATGGGCAACTACGTGTTCACCACCGACGTGCTCGTCGACATCGTCACCCCCAAGGGCGACGACGACGGCCCGAAGGACGTCGGCGGTGACGTGATCCCCGCGCTGACCAAGGCCGGGATGGCCCACCTCTACGATTTCTCGACCAACGTGATCCCCGGTCAGCGGCCGGCGGAGGAAGGCTATTGGCGCGACGTCGGCTCGCTCGACGCCTACTACGAGGCGAACATGGACCTGCTCGCTGCGGTGCCCTCGTTCAGTCTGTACAACACCCGCTGGCCGGTCTACAGCGTCCAGCTGCCCCTCCCCCCGGCCAAGCTCGCCTTCGGCCGCAGCGGCCAGCAGGCGCGGGTGTCGAACACCTTGATGAGCCAGGGGTCGATCGTCTCCGGGGCGCACGTCGACGGTTCGGTGCTCAGCCCGGAGGTGTTCATCGACACCGACGCCGACGTCAACCAGTCGATCCTGTTCCCCGGTGTGCGCGTCGGCGCGGGGGCGATGCTCCGCCGCTGCGTGATCGACAAGAACGTCAAGGTCCCCGCCGGCTACCGGATCGGCTACGACGTCGAGGAAGATCGCGCCCGCGGGTTCACGATCTCCGACCGAGGGATCGTCGTGATCGAAAAGGACCGGGTGCTCGAGTAGCGGTCAGCCGCCTGCGAGGCCGACGAAGTCGGCGAGCAGCTCGGCGAGTTCGACCGGGGTGTCACCCTGGACGCTGTGGCCCGCCTCGGCGAGGTGCTCGATCCGCGCCGCGGGGAGCCGCCTGCGCAGCTCGGCTTCGTCGGCGTCGTCGACGACCGACTGGGGTCGCAACCCGCGCACCAGCATCACCGGCACGGTCACCGACCCGAGCTGATCCCACAGGGCGCCGAACTGCGGATGAGCGGTTCCGCCCTCGGCGCGGCTGCGCTCACCGACCCCGCCGTCGAACCGGCGGTAGCGCCACATCCAGCTGCCGTCGTCGAGCTGGACGGCGTTGTGCAGGATCCCCCGGCGGAGCGAGGCGACGGTGCGGGTCGGGTTGTGCTCGATCGTCCGGGCGAGGATCTCGTCGAAGCTGGGGAAGGTCTTCGGTCCGTCGACGAAGGCGGTGATCGCTTGCGCCTTCTGGCCGTCGACACCGGGGGTGATGTCGACCAACGTCAGCGAGCGGACGAGTTCGGGCGCGAGGGCGGCGAGGCCGATCGCGGTGATCCCCCCGAGCGACATCCCGACCACGCCCTTCGCCTCGGGGGCGAGCACCCGGATCGCCTCGGCGACATCGGCGGCGAGCACCGCCGGGCCGAGCGAGTCCGATGCCGGCGGGGCGCCGTCGGAGTGGCCATGGCCGGGAAGGTCGAGCGCGACCAGCGGGCGACCGAGGGCGAGGGCGACGGTGTCCCACGTGTGCGCGTTCTGCGCTCCGCCGTGGAGCAGGACCAGTTCGGGCGGTGTGTCACCCCAGACGAGCGCGCTGACCCGACGTCCGTCGGACAGCTCGATCGAGCGGCGCTCGACCAGCGGCGGGCCGTCGTAGGTCAGTCCGAACTCCTCGGCGTTCTCGGAGAAGTAGGAGAACTCGTCGTACTCGACCCGCTCTGTCCCGGCCATCGGTGCCTCCCGGTGCTCGTGCCCCGGGACCGATCTTGGTCGGTCGGCCGGCTCAGCCGCGAGTCGTCGCCGACTTCTGGGCGCTGACGGCGCTCTCGCCGGCGTTCGCCGACCAGGCGACGATCTCGTAGGTGTAGGTCGTGCGGGCGGCGACGTTGCGGTCGGTGTAGCTCCGGCGGGCGGCATCGATCGTCGTCAGCAGCGCGCCGTCGCGGTAGACGAACAGCAACGTCGCGCCGCTCGGGGCGACGATCGACAGGCGGACCATCCCGCCGCGCCCGAGGGCGCCGGCGAGCCGGGCCGGCTCGAGCCCCGCGTCGGACGGGGGCGGCGCCGGCGGGCTCCCTGCCCCGAGGTCATCGAGCGCGGCGAGCGGATCGATCAGCCCGCTGCCGGTGCAGGTGTCGACCCCGGGCTCGGCGGCGTCGACCGCCGACGAGCTCGAACGCGGCGCGCACCGACGCCGGCGAGACCCCCGGTCGGGCGGCGACGAGCACCGCCGCAGCAGCACTGGCGTACGGCGCGGCCATCGAGGTGCCGGAGGCGTACAGGTAGCCGGTCGAGGCGTCCGACGGGTTGACATAGGTCGACAGCACGCTGCCGCCAGGAGCGCCCAGCTCGACGTAGCTCGCCCGGGTGGTGAAGGTCGAACAGTCGAGATCACTGTCGACCGAACCGACGGCGATCGAGTACGGCGAGGCCGCCGGATAGTTCGGTGAGCAGCCGCCGACACCGACCTCGCACCCGTCGTTGCCGGCGGCGGCGACGACGACGACACCGTTCTGCTCGGCGTAGGCGATCGCCGCGTCGAGCGGGGCGAAGGCGACGTTGCCGCCGAGCGAGAGGTTGACCACATCCGCGCCGTGGTCGACGGCGTAGATGATCCCGTTGACGATGTCCGAGTAGCGGCCCTGGCCGTTGGCCCCGAGGACCTCGATCGGAAGGATGTCGACGCCGGGGGCACCGCCGGAGACGCCGGTGCCGTTGCCGGCGACGGCAGCGATGATCCCGGCGACGTGGGTGCCGTGGAAGTTGCCCGGGTGAGCGGAGGAGAACCCCGGCCCCGAGCCGCTGGCGAGGAAGTGGTACGGGCTGAGCAGCTGCCCGGCGAGATCGGGGTGGCCGGCTTCGACCGCCGTGTCGACCACGGCGACGACGGCGCCGCTGCCGGTGGTCGTCGCCCACGCAGCTTCGAACGGGACCGCATCGAGCGCCCATTGCAGGCTGCGGTAGGTGTCGGTCGCCGCCGCCGAGGCGGTCGGGTCGAGCGCCGGGTCACTGAGCTCGACGATCGCGTCGACCCCGGCGGCGACCAACGCCCCATGGCCGACGACCTGGTCGGTGAACTCGGCGAGATCCGCCGGATTCTCGATCGTCGCCCGCTCGACGACGACCGTTCCATCGGCCTGCTCGACGAGGGCCACGAGTTCGATCGGTTCGACCGGGAGGGTGCCGTCGGCGGTCGCCGCCGCCTCCAGCGAGGCGGCGATCCCCGGCTCGGTGCTGGCGATCGGATCGAAGACGTCGGCCGATCCTGTGTCGTCGTCGGCGCCCGATCCGACGGCGGCCCGGGGCACCCCGCCCTGGTCTGCGCCGCCGGCCCTGCCGTTCGCCGGAGCCGATCGGGGCGAGGCGCCGATCGCCAGCACCACCGTGGCGACGACGCCGATCAACACCGCCAGCTGTGCCGGCCGGCGTCTGCCCGGCGCGGTGGTCTGCCCTGATTCCATCTCGCCCTGTTGAATCGGCCGCCGGACGGCCGATGCAAGGAACCGAATGCAGTTCTTCACCGGTCGTCTCGCTCGCAGGGTTCTGGTCGTCGTCGCTGTCGTGCTCGGCGGCGGTCTGCTGCGCACGGTCACACCCGGACCCTCCCCTGCCGCCGGCGTGACCGATTCGACGGGCGACCGGCTCGGCGAGCTGACCTACGGGATCAGCCCCGGTCGGTACCTCGACACCCGCCCGGCGACGACCGTCGACGGTCAGTACGCCAACGTCGGACTGGTCGCTCCCGGGCAGGTGCTGGTGCTCCCGCTGCGCGGTCGCGGATCGATCCCGGCGGAGGCGACGGGCGTGATGCTCAACGTCACCGCCACCGGGACCACTGCGAGCGGGTACCTGACGGTCTGGCCGGAAGGCGGCAACCCGGGCACCTCGACGCTCAACTTCGGGGCCGGCGCCACCGTCGCCAACTTCGCCTTCGTCGCCCTCGGCGCCGATGGGTCGATCCGGCTCTCGGTCAGCGGTGGCAGTTCCCACCTGTTGGTCGACGTCGTCGCCTTCACCTCCGACCTGCCGACGATCTGATCCTCGAGCGACGTCGGCGGCGACGGGTCAGCGGACGGAACTCAGCTCGGGTTCGGGTTCGACCTGCTGGGACTGCCGTCGCTCGGTCCAGGTGGTCGACAGCCGGTGGGCGACGGCGAGGAGAGCGACGGCGACGATGCCGTCGGCGATCCAGTGGTTGGCGGTGACGGTGACGACGAAGACGGTGACCACCGCATGGGCGACCGCGATCCATCGCCAGCGGCTGGTCGAGATCCGCCATCCGAACCAGCCGACGAGCACCGCCCAGGCGACGTGCACCGACGGCATCGCCGAGAGCTGGTTGAACGAATCCGGCCCGATCGTCGAGGCGTAGACCGACTGGCCGAAGAGATGTCCGGTGTCGACGAAGCCGAGTTCGGGGAGCAGCCGCGGCGGGGCGACCGGGACCAGCTCGATCACCAGGCAGGCGAAGGTGGTCAGGACCAGCGTGGTCCGGATCGTCGGGTACTCCCGGCGATGACGGAAGAACAGCCAGACGAGGAAGATCCCCAGGCCCGGAGCGTGGGCGCCGCCATAGATGATGTTCGAGGTCTGCACGAGCCAGCCGTGGGGCAGCACCCAGCGCTGCATCGTCAGCTCGTTGGGGAGATGGAGCACCCGCTCGAGTTCCCACAGCTGGCGGCCCCGCTCCAACGCCTGCTCGACACCCATCACCGACAGCCGCCCGCAGATCCGCCACAAGGTGTACAGCCAGAACATCAGGCTGAGCTCGCTGACCAGCGGCTCGATCGCCGGGCGGCGCTGCGCCCGGCGGGAGAGGGCCAGCCAGCCGACGCTGAACACGGCGGCCAGCCCCGCCCCCCAACGCCAGCTCAACCACATCGACGGCGATGCTACGGCTGCACCGGGCCCAGACTGCGAAATGTGGAGAAGTGTGCGCAGCCCGTGCGCGCACTTCTCCAGAGATCGGGCGGGGGGCGGGGGGGCGGAATCGGCAGGGCGGGGGCGGCGGGGGCCGGAATCGGGCAGGGGGCGGGGCGGGGCGCGGGGCGGGACCGGACGGCGGGGCCTGGCTGGGCGGGGTCAGATCGGCAGGTTGCCGGTGGCGGTGCGGGTGGTGCCGTGGTCGGTGTAGGCGGCGATCGTGCGCTGGGCGATGCGCATCTGGTGGATCTCGTCGGCGCCGTCGGCGAAGCGCGCCCAGCGGGCGTGCTGGAACATGTGGGCCAGCGGCGTGTCGGTCGAGTAGCCGAGCGCGCCGTGCACCTGGATCGCGCGGTCGATGATGCGGTTGAGCCTGTTGGCGACGAAGTGCTTGGCCATCGACACCTCGGTGTGGAAGTCGTCGCCGCGGTCGATCTTGTACGCGGCGTGCAGCACCATCAGCTTGCACTGGTAGAGCTCCATCGCCGAGTCGGCGATCATCCACTGGATGCCCTGCTTCTCGGCGAGCATCGACTGCCGTGGCGAGTACCGGTTGAGCGAGCGGTCGACCATCATGTCGAGCGCGGTCTCGGCCTGGGCGATCCAGCGCATGCAGTGCGCCAGGCGGGCCGGGCCGAGGCGGTACTGCCCGAGCCGGTGGCCCTTGCCGCGGCCGCCGAGCATCTGGCGGTCGTGCACGCGCAGGTCCTCGATGACGATCTCGCTGTGGCCGCCCGGGCCGTGCATCGTCTCGACCTCGCGCACGTCGTTCCAGCCCTCGCGACGGCAGGTCGACGATGAACGCGGTGTTCGCCGCCGCGGGAGCCTCGGGACGTCGAGCTCGGTGCGGCGATCGAGGATCGCGAACTTGGCCCGCTGGGCGCCGGAGATGAACCACTTGTGGCCGTTGATCACCCACTCGTCGCCGTCCTGGACGGCGTGGGTGCTGGATCAGCGTCGGGTCGGAGCCGGCGACCTCGGGCTCGGTCATCGCGAAGCACGACGACGTCGTGCCCTCGCACAGCGGCTTGAGGTACTTCTCCTTCTGCTCGTCGGTGCGCCCAGTGCAGCAGCGTGTGCATGTTGCCCTCGTCGGGCGCCTGGCAGTTGAGCACCCACGGGCCGACGCGGGTCTTGGCCGCCTCGGCCTGCACCATCGCCAGCTCGACGTGGCCGAGCCCCATGCCGCCCCACTCCTCGGGCATGTGCGGCAGCCACAGCCCGGCCTCCTGCGCCTTGCTCGCGCAGGTCGATCAGCTCGCCGATGTAGCTGCGGTAGCGCGTCGCCGCTCCATCTCGTCGCGGTGGCCGAAGGGCTCGATCGCCGGGCTTGATCACGTCGTCGACGAAGGTACGGACCCGGATGCGGATCTCTTCGAGCTCGGGCGCGAGGGTGAAGTCGATGGCCATCTGCAGTGCCCCCTTCGATCAACCGCGTGACGACGTCATGCGGTGCAGCGAATGGTCTAGCACGCGCTGCACCGGTGCGAGCCGCTCCGACCCGGTGGCGGCCCGCTCAGCGCTCAGCCGAGTTGGTCGCGCAGCTGGCGCTTGAGGAACTTGCCGGCGGCGTTGCGCGGCAGCGGCTCGTCGATCACGAACACCCGCGTCGGCACCTTGAACGCGGCCAGCTTGCCCGCCAGGAAGCGCCGCAGCTCGTCGGGATCGAGCGGCGTTGCGCCGGTCGGCATGGATCGCCACCGCCACCTCCTCGCCCGAGGCGCTCGTCGGGCAGTCCGAACACCGCTGCCTCGTGGACCGCCGGGTGCTCGTAGATCGCGGCCTCGACCTCGGCGCAGTAGACGTTCTCGCCGCCGCGCAGGATCATGTCCTTCGCCCGGTCGCTCGACGTAGCACGAAGCCCTCGTCGTCGAGCCGGCCGAGGTCGCCCGAACGCAGCCAGCCGTCGACGATCGTCGTCGGCGGTCGCGTCGGGCCGGTTCCAGTAGCCGCGGATCAGGTTCGGCCCGCGAACCAGATCTCGCCGAGTCTCTCCGACGGGCACCGGCTCGCCGGCGGGATCACGGATCTCGATCCGCCTGGTGGCACCGTCCGCCCGGTCGATGCGGGTTTGCGGACGATAGTCCGTGTCCGGCGTTCTGCGGTCCGTAGGCGTTGGTCTCGGTCATCCCGTAGCCGATGTTCGGCGCTGCCGCTCGGGAACCTGGTCGTCGATCGCTGGCGACCAGCTTCGGCGGTGCCGGCGCTCCCCCACCACCGACCGATCGCAGGCTCGAGGTGTCGTCGCTCGCGAACGTCGGTGCGTCGACCAGATCCCAGCTCTGCGTCGGGACACCGACGAAGTGGCTGATCCGTTCGCGCTCGATCAGCTCGCAGCGCCCGCTCCGGATCCCACCGGTACATCATCACCAGCTTCGTGCCGCTGATCACGCAGCTGAGCATCACCGCCACGCAACCGGTGACGTGGAACAGCGGGACGATCAGGATGAACGCCGGCGGGTTGGACACCGCGCCGTCGGGCGTCTTGGGTTCCATTCCCCGCACCGAGTCGACCGCAGCGCGAGCGGCGAACGAACCGAGCGCCTGGGTCACCGCCCGGTTGGTCGACACTGCGCCTTTCGGGCGCCCGGTGGTCCCCGAGGTGTAGAGGATCGTTGCGTCCGAGTCGGGGTCCACCTCGACCTCCGGCAGCGGCCTGCCGGGAACGACCACGTCCTCCCAGCGGACGACGCCGTCGATCGGACCGGTCGTGCGTACGCCGACGATCCGGGTGCCGAGGCGCGCCGCGGAGGCGGCTGACAGCTCGGCACGCTGCTGGTCGGCGATCAGCAGCGTCGCTCCCGAGTCCTCCAGCGCGTAGTCGAGCTCGTCGGCGGTCCACCACGAGTTGAGCGAGACCGAGATCGCTCCGATCGAGACGATCGCCCCGAAGGCGATGATCCACTCCGGATAGTTGCGCATCGCGATCGCCACCCGGTCGCCGGGTGCTATCCCGTAGTCGTCGACCAGCAGTGCGGCGGTCGCCGCGATCGCGTCGGAGACCTCGGTGAAGCTGTACCGCTCGTCTTCGTAGACGAGGAAGGTGCGCTCTCCGTGCTGGCGCAGCGCAGCGAAGAAGCCGCGCAGGTTGCCGGGAATCTTGGTGTAGATCCGCTCCGGCCGACCGAACACCTCCGCCTCGCCGATCTCCAGCAACGAGCCCGGACCGGTGACCATCGCCACCGCTTCGTCGAACGACACCATGGGCGAGGACCGTACCAACCGATCGAGCGGCCACCGAGGAGAACCGCCGATCGGGCGCCGACCGGCGGCTACCTTGCGCCGGATGACGACCGCACGGATGCTCATCGACGGCGCCTGGGTCGACGCCGGCGACGGCGACCGCTTCGACACGGTCGATCCCGCCACCGGCGAGGTGCTGGCGACGATCCCCGCGGCGGGGCCGCCGACGTCGACGCGCGCCGTCGCGGCCGCCCGACGGGCCTTCGACGACGGCACCTGGGGCATGGCGCGGTCGCCGAGCGCGACCGGGCGACCGGCTCTTCGCGATGGCCGCGCTGGTGCGCGCGCGACGCGCGACGAGCTGGCCGAGCTCGAGGTCCGCGACTGCGGCAAGCCGATCGCCGACGCCGTGTGGGACGTCGACGAGGTCGGCGTTCATGTTCGAGTACTACGCCGGCTGGGCCACCAAGATCACCGGCGACATCCCGCCGGTCGGGCCCGAGGCGCATGAGCCTCGATCGTCAAGGAGCCGGTCGGCGTCTGCGGGCTGATCGTGCCGTGGAACTACCCGCTGCTGATGGCCACGCCAGAAGGTCGCCCCGGCGCTGGCCGCCGGCTGCACCGTCGTCCTCAAGCCGGCCGAGCAGACGCCGCTGACCGCGCTCGGCCTGGCCGCGATCGCGCGACGAGGCCGGGCTGCCCGCCGGGCGTGTTCAACGTCGTCACCGGGCTCGGGCCCGACGCCGGCGCACCGCTGCTCGACCCACCCCGACGTCGACAAGATCAGCTTCACCGGCTCGAAGGCGGTCGGCCAGCACATCATGCGCACCTGCGCCGACCAGCTGAAGCGGGTCACGCTCGAGCTCGGCGGCAAGAGCCCCAACATCGTGTTCGCCGACGCCGACCTGGCCGCGGCCGTCCCCGGCACGTCGATGGGGATCTTCGGCAACCAGGGCGAGGTGTGCTCGGCCGGCAGCCGGGTCTTCGTCGAGCGCTCGATCTACGACGACGTGCTGCTCGGGCATGGTCGACGACGCCGCGGGCATCACGCCTCGGCTCGGGCTTCGACCCCGACGACGACGATGGGCCCGCTGGTCGTCCGCCCAGCAGCGCGACCGGGTCGCAGGGCTACATCGACACCGGCCCCGCCGAGGGCGCCCGCCTGGCCTACGCCGGCGCAGCGCCCGACCGACCCGGCGCTGGCCGGCGGCTTCTTCGTCCCGCCGACGATCTTCGAGGCCGACTCGCCAGGACCTCACGCATCGCCCGCGAGGAGATCTTCGGCCCGGTCGCCACCGTGCTCCCGTTCGACGACGTCGACGAGGTGACCGCCATGGCCAACGACACCGAGTACGGCCTGGCGGCGGCGATCTGGACCCGCGACATCGCGCAAGGCGCTTCGCGCACCGCCCGGGCCATCCGGGCCGGCGTGGTCTGGATCAACGACAGCCAGCCGGCGCCCAGCGAGGCGATGTGGGGCGGCTTCAAGCAGATCGGGCATCGGCCGCGAGCTCGGCCCCTACGGCCTCGACGCCTACCTCGAGTCGAAGCAGATCTACGTCAACCTGGGTTGAGCGGGAACAAGCAGAACGGATGGCCGTCGGGGTCGAGCATCACCCGCACGTCGGCCTGCGGCTGGAACTCGGCTTCGGTCGCTCCTGCTTCGAGCGCCCAGGCGATCGCCGCCGGGAAGTCCTCGACGACGATGTCGAGGTGGGCGGTCATCTGCTGCTCGCCGTGCGCAGCCGGCCACACCGGCCGGACGTAGCGGTCCTCGGTCTGGAACGCGAGGCCGATCGAATCTGCGTCGGGCCGGACGGTGACCCAATCCTGTTCGTCGGCGAACCGCTCCCAGCCGAGCAGCCGTTCGTAGAACGCAGCCAGCCGGCGCGGATCCGGGGAGCCGAGCACCGTCGATCGCAGCTCGAGCGTCGGCCGTTCCATCGTCGAATCCCCCTCGGAGCCCGAGCCCGGCGGCGTCGCTAGGCGGGGCGGTTCTCGGTCAACTCGATCGCATTGTCCCACACGATCCGGCGCTGTTCGGCGGCGTCGAGCTCCTTGAGCTCGACGGCGTAGTCGAGCGGGTTGCGGCATGCCCTCGATGTGGGGCCAGTCGGAGCCGAAGATGACCCGGTCGGCGCCCATGAGGTCGACGATCTCGAGCACGTCGTCCTCCCAGAACGGGTTGATCCAGACGTTGCGCGCGGAAGATCTCGACCGGGTCCTCGCCGAAGAAGCCGGGCATCTTGCGGCCGACGAGCGCAGCTTGTCGAACAGGTCGGCGAGGAACTCGGCGCCGTTCTCGACCGACGCCGATGCGCAGGTTGGGGAAGCGGTCGAAGAGCTTGTCGAACAGAGCGAGGCGAGGAAGTCGTAGATCGGCCCGCTCGATGCGATGAGCGATCGCGACCGAGGCTGGGACGGACCGCCGCCGAAGACGGCCGAGAAGCCCGTGCTTCGGCGTAGCCGTTGGAGCGAGTAGCCGCTGTCGCCGGCGTGGACGACGACGGTGATGCCGGCCTCGTTGACCCGGGCCCAGAACGGGTCGAAGTACGGGTCGGCCGGCGAGCTGCTGGCCGAGCGGTCGTGGTCGGCGCCGCGGCGCGCATGCACGATGGTGCGGGCGCCGTTGTCGAGCGCCCACTCCAGCTCGGCGACGGCCCAGTCGACGTCGGCGAGCGAGATGTACGGCGCGGCGAAGATGCGGTCCTGGTAGTCGAAGCCCCAGTCCTCCTCGAGCCACCGGTTGAACGCGGTGAACATGATGCGTGACGGCCTCGGGGTCGTGCTTGAGGGGCTCCTCGTAGATCATGCCGAGCGTCGGGAACAGCCAGATCTTCTCGAGGCCCTGCTCGTCCATCGTGGCGAGGCGGGCGTCGCGATCGCGGTAGTCCGGGCGGATCGGCTCGGGCTCGCCGAGGAACTCCATGCGGGTCTTGCCCGTCGGGTTGCCGCGGAAGTAGTCGTGCATCGCGCCGGCCGGCGACACCGGGTCGAACGTCGGGTTGATGACGGCCGCGGCTGACCTTGCCGCCGACGACGTGGTAGCGGCGCCCGTCGATCGTCGCACCACTGGATCACGCCGTGGCCCGAGCTTCGGGTCGAGGTGGCGGGTGAACGCGTCCACGGCCTCGTAGTAGTGGTTGTCGGCGTCGAACACCGGATGATCGAACTTCACAGAAATCACTGTACTCGGTCAACTATCTCCCCGACCAGGCGCGAACGCACCCAACCGGTGGGCCAGCTCGGCCCGGTAGATCGCCGCCCGCCGCTGCTTGAGCTGCTCGTAGCCGCGCACCGAGTCGGGGAGGGAGGCGATCGCCACCGCCTGGGCGTGGTTGGCGGGGGCGAGATGCTCGGCCAGCCGCTCGACGGCCGACTCGTACTCGGGGATCATCGCCCGCTCGAGGCGCCGGACCTCGGCGTAGCCGAACGGGTCGAGTCTGGTCCCGCGCAGCCGTTTGCCGGCCCGGAGGGAGACGAGCACCCGGCCGCGACCACCGGCCGAGCGAGATCTTGTGGTCGACCCCGAGCGAGCGCAGGATCGGCGGGTGCAGCTTCCAGGTCACCCGTGCCCCTGGGCCGCCGACCCGTTCGGCTGCAGCGCGCGCCTCGGGAGCGAGCAGCAGGCGAGCGACCTCGTACTCGTCTTTGTAGGCGAGCAGCTTGTGGAAGTGGACGGCGACGGCGCGGGCGAACGATTCCTCCTGCGCTCCGGCGGCGCGCCGTTCGGCATCGCGAGCGCGCTCGACGAGGCGGGTGAACCGTTCGGCGACGGCGGCCGACTGGAATCCGACGAGGTCGTCGGCGAGGCGGCCGACGAGCTGGTCGAATGTCTCGGTGGCAGCCTCCGGCGGGCGTCGGGCGGCGCGGTCGACCGAGCTCGGATCGACCGCCCACCGGCGACCCCAGCGGAAGGCCGCCAGATTTCGGTCGACGGCGACCCCGTTGAGCTCGATCGCCTGCTCGATCGCAGCGGCGCCGATCGGCAGCGCCCCGGCCTGGACGGCGACGCCGAGGAGCAGCACGTTGGCCATCGCCGCCTCCCCGAACAGGCCCTCGGCGAGGGCCATCGCGTCGACGTAGCGGTTCAGCTCCGGGCGGGACTGCTGATCCAGCCGAGCGCGCAGCGCCTCGCTGGAGGGCCCGGAAAGGTCGGGATGGACGACCATCGCCCCCGTCGGCGTCGGCGACGACGAGCCGATCACCACCGTCCGTCCCGGCCGTGCCCCGCTGAGGTGGGTCGAGCTGGCAGCGACCAGCAGGTCGAAGGCGAGCGCCACGTCCACTCCCCCGTCGGGCGCCTTGTTCGAGCCCTGGTCGACCCCGATCCCGATCCGCAGGTCGGAGACGACCGGTCCGGCCTTCTGCGACAGTCCGGTCTGGTCGAGACCGCGTGCCTCCAATCCGTCGAGCAGCGCGGCGGTGCCGACGATCTGGCTGACGGTGACCACCCCCGTGCCGCCGATCCCGGACATCCGCACCGTGCAACCGTCGCGTTCGAACACCAGCTCGGGCGTCGGGAGATCGTCGACCGGAGGCAACCCGCTGTCGACGGATGCGGACTCTCGAGCACCCCGCCGGGGGCTGCGTCGACGCCGTCGCGCCGGAGTGACCATCGTGAACGACGGACAGTCGCCTTCGACGCAGGTCATGTCGAAGTTGCACGTCGTCTGGTCGATCTGGGTCTTGCGTCCGAACAGCGTGTCGATGCGGCTGGACCGACAGGCAGTTGCTCGACCCGCCGCAGTCGCCGCACCCCTCGCAGATGCGGTGGTTGATCACGCACCCGCTGGATGCCGGCGTGGCGAGGGTGCCCCGCTTGCGAGTCGCGGCGCAGTCTCCGCTGCGCACGCCTGATCGTGGATCAGCACCGTCGACCCCGGGAATCTCGGCCAGCCGCTCCTGAGCCTCGATCAGCCGGGTGCGGTCCCACACCTCGACCTCCGCCGGGCAGCTCGACCGAGTCGTACGATCCGTAGGTCGTCGGTGGTGATCAGCACCCGGGCGACGCCCTCGAGCGAGCAGCACGCGAGCGAGGTCGGGGACGTTCAAGCCGCCCTCGGCGTGCTGCCCGCCGGTCATCGCCACGGTGCCGTTGTAGAGCAGCTTGTAGGTGATGTTCGACACCGGCGGCGATCGACGCCCGGATCGCCAGGTGCCCGCTGTGGAAGTACGTGCCGTCGCCGAGGTTCTGGACGAGGTGCTGGTGGTCGACGAACGGGGCCATGCCGATCCACTGGGTGCCCTCGTTGCCCATGCAGGTGAGCCCGACGATGTCCCCGACCCGCTCGCGGGTCCATCAGCGAGCGATCATCGTGTGGCACCCGATGCCCGCCGCCGACCAGCGTGCCGTCGGGGACCTTGGTCTGCGGTTGTGGGGGCAGCCGGAGCAGAAGTACGGCGTCCGGTTGCACTCGACCAGCGGGATCAGCGCGCGCCGGGTCGACGGCGCTCGGGGCGAGCCGGTCGCGCGCAGCCGGTGCCCGAGCCGGGCGCGCAGCGATGGGCACGATGGCGTCGGCGTCGAGCGTCCCGTAGGCGGCGATCAGCTTGACCCGGCCGGCTCGTCGCACTTGCCCGACCACCGGGGGCGTTGGCCCGGTCGTAGAGCGCGTCCTTGATCAGGGACTCGATCGTCGGGCGCTTCTCCTCGATGACGACGATCTCGCGCAGGCCGCGGGCGAAGCTGCGGATCACCTCGCGGTCGAAGCGGCACGGCATGCCCATCTTCAGCAGCCGGATGCCGCAGCGGCGATCGACGCCTCGTCGTCGAGACCGAGCGGGCGAACGCTTCGCAGCACCTCGCGGTAGGTGATGACCGGAGGCGACGATCCCGATCCACGCGTCCGTCGGATCGACGGCGAGTCGGTTGAGGCCGTTGTCGGCGCGTAGCGCCGGGCCAGCTCGTAGCGGACCTCGATGATCTCCTGTTCGAGCTCGATGGTGTGCGGGGTCAGCAGCCGACCGTCGGGCGCGGGTCGTAGGGCCTGCCGTCGACACGGCGGCGGGATCGGGTGGAATGCGTCGCGGTCGAGCTCCATCGTGCCGGTGCCGTCGGCGACGTCGGCCACGATCTTCATCGCCACCCACAACCCGGTCGCTCGCGACATGGCGATCGCGTGGCGGCCCGAGCTCGAGCACCTCCGGCCGGGTCACCGGGATAGAGGATCGGCATGTGGATGTCGAACAGCACCAGGCCGGCGCGAGGACGACGGGATGCGTCGACCTCTTGGCGGCCGGATCGTCACCGACGAGCGCCACCGCGCCGCCGTTCGGCGAGGCGCCGGCGAAGACGGCGTGGCGCAGCGCATCGGCGGCCCGGTCGACACCGGGGGCCTTGCCGTACCAGATCCCGACGATCCCGTCGTAGCGGCAGTCGGGCTGGCCGGCGGCGAGCTGGGAGCCCATCACCGCGGAGGCCCCGAATTCCTCGTTCATGGCCGGCTGGAGACGATCGGCAGGTCCGGTTCGAGCCGCGACGCCGCTCGACCTCGCCGTCGAAGCCCGCCGAGCGGGGAACCCGGATAACCGGAGACGAACGAAGCGGCGTTCGCACCCGGCGCGGCGGTCGGCCCGCAACTGCTCGAGCGGCAGCCGCGCCAGGGCCTGGATGCCGGTCAGGAACACCTGCCCCGGTCGGCCCGGAAGCGGTCGCTCAGCGCGTACGTTTTCGGATTGACGACATCGGTCATCGAGGCGACCTCCTGCGACCACACTAAGTTCAGCGCAACGGCGAGGGAGGCGATCGCTTGAACGTCGTAGTGATCGGCTGGCCGAGCGGCCAGCTCGAGGCCGCCGCCTTCGACCGGGCCGTCACCACCTGTCGCGCCGGCGGTGCCGAGGTCACCGAGATCGACCTCTTCGGCACTGGATTCCGGGCCTCGATGAGCCCGGCCGAACGGGCTGCATACCACCAGCCGGAGCCGATCGTGGACGAGGCCGTCGGCCGCCATGCCGCTGCGGTCAGGCGCGCCGAGATGCTCGTGTTCGTCTATCCGAGTGCGGCGTCGACCCTCCCCGCACCGCTCAAAGGGTGGCTCGAGCGTGTCCTCCTGCCCGGGGTGGCATTCGTCTTCGACGACCACGGCCGGGTCAAACCCGGTCTGACCCACGTCCGCCGGCTGGTCGGGATCGCGACCTACGCGGAGCGGTGGCCGACGGTCAAGGCGCGCAACGACAACGGCAGGCGGATCCTGCTGCGTGCGCTCCGGTTGAACACCGGGATGCGGACCCGCTCGAGCTGGGTTGCGTTGTATGCCGCCGACCGGGCCGACGCTGCCGCTCGGGACGCCTTCTTGCGCAAGGTCGAGCGGACGGTCGTTCGATGAGGTGGCTGCTCGTCCACTGCCATCCGCTGGAGGAGTCGTTCATCGCCGCCTGCCGCGACCGGCTGCTGGCGGGCGCGGCAACGGCTGGCCACCAGGTGCGGGTCCACGACCTGTATCGCGAGGACTGGGATCTCGCCGGAGACCTCGCCGCCCACCAGGCGGATCTCGGATGGTGCGAGGTGCTCGTGGTCGTCTATCCGACGTGGTGGTCGGGCCAGCCGGGGATGCTCACCGACTGGATCGGGCGTTGCTGGCCGCCGCGGACCACCCGCCGCAACATCCGCAGGATCATCGCCGTCACCAGCCATGGTTCACCGAAGTGGATCAACGTGCTGGAGGGTGAGAGCGGCAAGCGGGTGTTGAGCCGTTGGGTTCGCCCGGCGTGCAGTCGCCGGACGCGCCTCGACTGGCTCGCGTTCTACGACATCGACACGTCCGAGGAGCGAGCCAGACTCGACTTCCTCGAACGTGTCGAACGGACGGCGGCGGGCTCGCTCGAGCCCGCCCGGTGGCTCAGCCGAGTCCGTCGATCGCGGCGTTGAGCGTCGCCGAGGGACGCATCACCTGTCGCGGTCTTCGCCGGGTCAGGTCGGAAGTAGCCACCGATGTCGGCAGGAGCGCCCTGGACCGCGAGCAACTCGCCGGCAATCTGCTCCTGCTGCTCGGCGAGGGTCCGGGCGAGGTCGGCGAAGGCCGCCGCCAGCTCCGTGTCGTCGGACTGCGCGACCAGTTCCTGGGCCCAGTACATCGCCAGGTAGAAGTGGCTGCCGCGGTTGTCGATCTGGCCGACGCGAGCGGGCGGGGCGACTTGTTCTCGTCGAGGAACGTGCCCGGTCGCCCGGTCGAGCGTCTCGCCGAGCACTCGTGCCCGAGCGTTGCCGGTGGCGGTGGCGTAGTGCTCGAAGCTGACGGCGAGGGCGAGGAACTCGCCGAGGCTGTCCCAGCGGAGGTAGTTCTCCTTGACCAGCTGCTGGACGTGCTTCGGGGCGGACCCGCCGGCACCGGTCTCGAACAGACCGCCGCCGTTGATCAACGGGACGACCGAGAGCATCTTGGCGCTCGTGCCGAGCTCGAGGATCGGGAACAGGTCGGTGAGGTAGTCGCGCAGCACGTTGCCGGTGACCGAGATCGTGTCCTCACCCTTGCGGATCCGCTGCAACGAGAAGCCGGTCGCCTCGACGGGGCCATGATCTGCAGATCGAGCCCGTACGTGTCGTGGTCCTGGAGGTAGCGTCTCGACCTTGGCGATCAGGTTGGCGTCGTGCGCCCGGCCGTCATCGAGCCAGAACACGGCCGGCGAGCCGGTCGCCCGGGCGCGGGTGACGGCGAGCTTGACCCAGTCGCTGGACCGGGACGTCCTTGGTCTTGCACATCCGCCAGATGTCGCCGGCGGCGACGGTGTGCTCGAACACCGGTCGTCCTGGAGCCGTCGACGACGCGGACGGTGCCGTCGGCGGCGATCTCGAACGTCTTGTCGTGCGAGCCGTACTCCTCGGCGGCCTGGGCCATCAGCCCGACATTGGGCACCGAACCCATCGTCGCCGGGTCGTACGCCCCGTTCGCGCGGCAGTCGTCGATCACGACCTGGTAGATCCCGGCGTAGCAGCTGTCGGGGATCACCGCCAGGTGCGTCCTCGTTGCTCGTCCGGCGTCCCACATCTGCCCGGACGTGCGGATCATCGCCGGCATCGAGGCGTCGACGATCACGTCGCACGGGACGTGCAGGTTGGTGATCCCCCGGACGAGTCGACCATCGCCAGACGACGGCCCGGCGGCGAGTCCGGCCTCGATCACAGCTTCGATCGCCGGAGCCTCGGGCAGCGTCGCCGACGACGGCGAGGAGGTGGCCGAGACCGTCGTTGGGGTCGATGTCGGCTGCGTCGAGGACACCGCCGAACTCGATCGAACAGCGCCGGGAAGAAGGCCCGGACGACATGGCCGAAGATGATCGGGTCGGAGACCTTCATCATCGTCGCCTTGAGGTGGACCGAGAAGAGCACGTCCTCGGCCGGTCGCTCGTCGATCTGGTCGTCGAGGAAGGTCCGCAGGGCGGCGACGCGCATCAACGTTGCGTCGACCACCTCGCCGGCGTGAACCGGCACCGACTGCTTGCAGCACGGTGATCGCGCCGTCGGTGTCGACGTGCTCGATCCGCAGCGCTCCTGCCTCGTCGATCACCGCCGAGCGTTCGTTCGAACGGAAGTCGTCGGCGGTCATGTGGGCGACGTTGGTCTTCGACGACGGCGACCAGGCGCCCATCGAGTGCGGGTGCTTGCGGGCGTACTGCTTGACCGAGGCGGCGCCCGTCGGTCGGAGTTGCCTTCGCGCAGCACCGGGTTGACCGCCGAGCCCTTGGTCTTGTCGTAGCGGGCGCGGACGTCACGGTCCTCGTCGGTCTGCGGATCCTCCGGGTACGCCGGGATGTCGAACCCCTGCGCCTGCAACTCGACGATCGCCGCCTTGAGCTGCGGGATCGAGGCCGAGATGTTCGGCAACTTGATGATGTTCGCCTCGGGGCGGGTGGCCAGTGCGCCGAGCTCGGCGAGCGCGTCACCGAGCTGCTGTTCGGCGGTCAACCGCTCCGGGAAGCTGGCGAGGATCCGCCCGGCGAGCGAGATGTCGCGCGACTCGACCGGCACCTCGGCCACCCGGGCGAAGGCCTGGATGATCGGGAGGAACGAGTACGTGGCGAGCAGCGGCGCTTCGTCGGTGAGGGTGTAGATGATCGGGGAGGAATCCGGCACGGCTCGCAGCGTAGTTCGATGCCCCGCCGCGGTCCTGGTGCGGCCGTCGGTCGGGGGTGTCAGCGGCCGAGGGTCGCGATCGCCACCGCGATCCCACCGGCGACGAGCGCGTTGTTCTCCGCCAACGCCAGGTTCGCCGGCACGCTCCTGCCGGCGGTCGCTTCACCGATCCGTCCGAGCACGTAGGGGGTGATCTTCGCCCCGGTGATCCCGCTCGCCGCGCAGGCGGCGAGGGCTTCGGCGAGGACGGCGTCGAGCTCGGCTGCGGGCAGCTCGGCCGATTCGGGGATCGGGGCGGCGACGAGCACGCCGGTCGCCGGACCGCGACCGGGCTGCGAACACCGCCGCGACCTCTTCCGCCCGTTCGACCCGGTGAGGGACCGGTAGCCCCGACGAGCGGGTGTAGAAGGCCGGGAACCAGTCGTGTCGCCAGCCGAGCACCGGCACGCCGTAGGTCTCGAGGTACTCGAGTGTGCGAGCGAGGTCGAGGAACGCCTTCGCCCCGGCGCTGACCGTGACCACCGGGTGTCGGGCGATCGCGTCGAGGTCGGCGGAGACGTCGAAGGTCAGCTCGGCGCCGCGGTGGACCCCGCCGATCCCGCCGGTGGCGAACACCGAGACGCCGGCGGCGGCGGCGAGGGCGACGGAGGCCGAGACGGTCGTCGCGCCGAACTCCCAACCGAGACCGACGGCGACGGCGAGCTCCCGCTCGGCGGCCTTGCGCGCCGGACCGAGGATCCGCGGATGCTCGGACTGGTCGAGCCCGACGCGGGCGACGCCGTCGAGCACGGCGGTCACCGCCGGTACCGCCCCGGCGCTGCGCACTGCGGCGATGCACCGATCCAGTGCGGTTTCGTTCGCCGGCGACGGCAGGCCGAGATGGGAGAAGATCGTCGACTCCATCGCGACGACCCCGCGACCCTCGGCGAGCGCGTCGGCGACCTCTTCGGACAATCGGGGCGTGAGCATCGCCACAGCTTGCCCGCAGGCCGATCCTCCCGGGGTGCGCGGGACGGGTAGCGGGTCAGCGGGTCAGCGGGTCAGCGGGTCAGCAGGGTGACGATCTCGACGTGGGGGGTGTGCGGAAACGGGTCGAGCACCGTCGAGCGTCGGTGGGTGAAGCCGTGCTCGGTCAGCAGGGCGATGTCCCGGGCGCCGGCGGCGGCATCACAGGAGACGAGCACGAACCGGTCGCACCCCGTTCCGGCGAGGATCGCCGCGGCGCTCCGACCGAGCCCGGAGCGGGCAGGGTCGGCGACGACGACCTCGGCCGCCGTCGGCGTCCACCGCTCGAGCGACGACTCGACGATCGTCGCCCCCCGCCCGGCGAGGTTGACCCGCGCATCGGCGGTCGACGACGGCGACTGCTCGATCGTCGTCAGCCGCTCGACGCCGGCGAGCGCGGTGGCGGCGAACAGCCCGACCCCGGCGTAGGCATCGATCGCAGCGGCGGGCAGCTCGCCGACGGCCTCCCCGACCAGCGCTGCCAGTGCCTCGGCGGCCTGCGGCGAGGACTGGAAGAACGATCGGGCGCCGACCCGCAGGGCGACGTCGGCGACGAGTTCGGTGACGTGCGCCCCGTCGCCGGTGCGAACGTCGGCGGGCAGGCCGAGCGCCCGTCCGCCGCGATCGCTGCGGGCGAGCCGCTCGCCGGTGCGTGCGCCGACGCGCAGCACGACCTCGTCCGCTCCGCTCCAGCGCGCCGCGAACAGCTCGACCAGTCGCGGGTGCGTGACCAGGCAGTCGTCGGGCTCGATCACCTCGTGGCTGGCGCCGCGGCGGTATCCCGGTGCGCCGTCGACGCCGATCGCCATCCGGACGGTCGTCCTCAGGGCGGTGCCGGGCAGCGGACCGGCAAGTTCGACCACGGGGTCGGCAAGTCGTCCGATCCGGCGCAACGCGTCGATCACGATCTCCTGTTTGAGCGCCCGTTGGCGGGTCGGGGCGATGTGCTGCCATCCGCACCCGCCGCAGCCGGCGGCGACGAAGCGGCACGGCGGCTCGGTGCGGTCCACCGAGGCTTCGAGCACCTCGACCACCCGCGCCCGGCTGTAGTCACGCTTGGTGGCGGTGATCGCCACCCGTACCAGCTCGCCGGGGATCGCACCGTCGACGAAGACCACCCGACCCGCCGGTTCCCGGGCGATTGCGTCGCCGCCGGCGGCGACGCCCTCGGCCTGCAGGACCAGCTCCATCGGCGCCGAGGCTACGGGCTGTTAGCGTTTCAGGGTCGTGAACCGACCCGTCGAGATCGCCCCCTCCGTGCTCCCCGCCGACTTCGCCCGGCTCGGCGACGAGGTCGCCGCGCTCGAGCAGGCGGGCGTCGACCGGATCCAGTGGGACGTGATGGACGGCCAGTTCGTCCCCAACCTGACGATCGGACCGGACGTGATCCGCGCCGCCCGGCGGCACACCGCGCTGCCGTTCGAAGCGCACCTGATGGTCCTCACCCCCGACGTGATGGCGGGCGCGTACGTCGATGCCGGCTGCTCCCGGCTGATCGTCCACGTCGAAGCCTGCCCCCATCTCCACCGCACGCTCCAGCACATCCGCAGCCTGGGAGCGACCGCCGGCGTCGCCCTCAACCCGGCAACCCCGATCGACACCGTCCGCCACGTGCTCGACCTCGTCGACCTGGTGCTGGTGATGACCGTCAACCCGGGCTGGGGCGGGCAGGCCTACCTGGCGACGATGGAGCCGAAGCTGATCGAGCTGCGCCGGCTGCTCGCCGCCGAAGGGCTCGCCGGGTCGATCGACGTCGAGGTCGACGGCGGGATCTCGGCGGAGACGATCGCCGGCGCGGCGACCGCCGGGGCGAACGTGTTCGTCGCCGGCTCCGCCCTGTTCAACCATCAGGGCGGGCTCGCGGCAGCAGTCACCGAGCTGCGCAAGCTCGCCGACGCCACCGGCTGAACGACACACCCCCGGCGTACCATCGGCCAGATGCCGATCGAGCTGACGACGACCGCGCCCGGTGCGGCAGCGCTCGAGACGTTGGCTCTGGTGGTGGCGGAGTCGAAGGCCGGCGATCCGTTGGCGCCGGTCACCGTGTTGGTCCCGACCAATGCCGCCGGGGTGCTCGCCCGCCGCGCCCTCGCCCGGCGGGGGGGCATCGCCGCCGTCCAGTTCCTGACCGTCTACCGATTGGCCCAGGTGCTCGGCGGGGCGGCGCTCGCCGAGGCCGGTCGACGGCCGGTATCGACCCCGCTGCTCAGCGCAGCGATCGGCGAGGTGCTCACCAGCCGTCCGGGCCGCTTCGCCCCCGTGCACCGCCATCCGGCGACGATCGCCGCGGTGCTCAGCGCAGCCCGCGAGCTGCGCCAGGTGCCCCGCGCCGACCTCGAACGACTGGGGCGAGACGGCACACCGATGGCCCAGGAGCTCGTCAGGGTGACCGCCGACGTACGCGCCGTGCTCGCCGAGCGCTGGCACGACGAGGCCGACTTGCTGACCAGCGCCCGGCGAAGCCTGACCGGCGAGTCGGCGAGCGCGATCGGGCCGGTGATCGTCCACCTCCCGATCGATCTGACCCCGCCCGCCGCCGGCTTGATCCGCCGGCTCGGCGAGCTCGGCGCGGTACGGGTCGTGCTCGACGCCCCGCAGGACCGGCTCGCCGCCCCGTTGGCGGCGCGCCTCGCCGACCAGCTCGGCGTCGCCCTCCCCGGCCGACCACCGGATCGCCCGGCGGCACCGACGGTCGAGGTGATCTCCGTCTCCGACGCCGACGAGGAGGTTCGCGCCGCCGTCCGTCAGCTGGTGCGCGCCGCGTTGGACGGGATCCCGCTCGAGCGGATGGCCCTGCTGTGGAGCACCGCCGAGCCGTACCAGCGGCTCGTCGGCGAGCACCTCGAGGCGGCCGGCATCCGCTGGAACGGTCCCAGTCCGCTGCGGCTGAGCGAGCGGCTGGCCGGCCGCACCCTGCTCGCCCTGCTCCAACTCGACCGCTTCGGACTGCACCGCAGCGACCTGTTCGGCCTGCTCGGTACCGCCGCGCTGCACGATCGGCGAGGACGACCGGTACCTGCTGCGGCGTGGGAACGAACCGCGCGCGACGCCGGGATCGGTCACGGCGAGGACTGGGCGCTGCGCCTCGCCGAGTACGGCGCGCTGCGCCGGCAGGCCGCTGACGCGGCGGCGGACGCCGGCGACGAGCGAACGGCGACCCGCTCGGGGTGGGAGGCGGAGCACGCCGCCGGGCTGGAGGACTTCGTCGGCTGGCTGCGCGACGAGCTCGGCTCGCCGACCGATCAACGTCCCTGGCGTGACTGGGTCGATTGGGCACAGCGGATCCTCCGGCGCCTGCTCGGTGGCGAGCCGGGCCGGCAACGCCTGTCGACCGTCGAGCGGGACGCCTGCGAGCGACTCGACGGCGCGCTCGACCGGCTGCGCGAGCTCGATCAGCTCGCCCCGCCGGTCACTCGAGGTGGGTTCCACGACGCCGCCCTCGCCACCATCGACGCCGAACTGCTGCGCTCCGGACGGATCGGTGAGGGCGTGCTCGCCGGCGGGATGGCGAGCGCGATCGGCCTCTCGGCAGAGCTGGTGGTCGTGCTCGGGATGGCGGAAGGCACGATGCCGACCGCGCCGCCGGCGGATCCGCTGCTGCCCGACGGCGATCGCCGGCTCGTCGCTCCACGCTGGCGACCCGCGAGCTGGTGATCGCCCGACAGCGCTCGCAGCTGCTCGCCGCCCTCGGCGGGGCGCCGCGGGTGGTCGTCTGCGTTCCTCGCGGCGACCTGCGCCACTCCAGTGTCCGCCAACCGTCGCGGTGGCTGGCCGAGCTGGTCCCGGCGGACAGCCGGGTCGAGCACGCCGTCGCCTCGTTCGCCGCCGGGCTGGTCGGGGCCGAGTTCCCGGCGACGGCCGGCGAGCACCGGATCCGGGCCCTGCTCGCCCACCGTCGATCGGGCAGCCCGATCGACGGGCACCCGCTGGTCGCCGCCGACGTCTCGCTCCAGCGCGCCCTGCGGATGCGCCGCGGGCGGGAACAGTCGACGATCAGCGAGTTCGACGGCGACCTCAGCGGGATCGACGTCCCCTCGCCGCTCGATCCGGATGCGCTGATCTCGGCGACCCGGTTGGAAGCCTGGGCCACCTGTCCGCTGCGCTACCTGCTTCGCCACGTCCTCCACGTCGCCGAGCCCGACGATCGCGGCGCCCAGCTGAGGATCAGTGCGCTCGACCGCGGCAGCCTGCTGCACACGACGATCGACCGATTCCTGCGTCGCGTGCTCGACGGCGAGCTCACCACGCCGCTCCCGGAGCAATCGTGGAGCATCGAGCATCGACGCGCCGCGCTGTCGATCCTCGACGAGGAGTGCTCCCGGGCCGAGCGCGCCGGCCTCTCCGGACGGGCGTTGCTGTGGGAACGCGACCGTCGGGTGCTGCGCGCCGAGCTCGCCGGCTGGTTCGCCGTCGACGACGACGAGCGCGCCCGGCGCGGGTTGACGCCGGTCGCCTCGGAGGTCGCCTTCGGACGCGCCGGAGACGATTGGGCCGCCCCCACCCTCGACCTGCCCGGTGGCCGCCGGCTCCGCCTCAGCGGTGCGATCGACCGGCTCGACCGGACCACCGACGGACGGTTCGTCGTCACCGACCACAAGACCGGCCGGCACAGCAGGTACCGATCGATTCGCGACGGTGACGAGTTCGCCGCCGGCACCAAGCTCCAACTCGCCGCCTACGCCGCCGCCGTCGGCCAGCGCAGCGGTTCCACCGTCGGGATCGAGACCCGCTACGCATTCACCGCCTCTGGCAGGCGGATCGGGTACACGGTCACCGACGAGGTCTGGGAGCGGTTCATCGCCACCGTCGACGTGATCGCCTCCGGGATCAGCGCCGGTCTGTTCCCCGCCCACCCCGAACCGCCCGTCTATCAACCGTGGGTCAGCTGCCCGGTGTGCGATCCCGACGGGCTCGGAACCGGCGACGCCTACCGGCGCTGGACGCACCATCTCGCCGACCCACGGCTCGCCGCCTACGTCGAGCTCGTCGGCGGGAACGCCGGCACCGCGGATGACGGCGCCGACCAGCGATGAGCCGCCGCCCGCCGCCCAACCCTCCCTCCGGTCAGCTCGACCTCTTCGGCGAGCTCGACGCCGGCGACGCGTCCGACGATCGTGCAGTTCCGAACGCGGACCTGGCGCCGGCAGCCGGAGCGGCGTCGTGCGATCCGCAGAGCGAACCACCTCCGACCGTCGCTGCGATCGCCGTCGATCGACCGCCGATCGAACTGCCCGACCAGGGCGCACGCGAGCAGATCCGCCACCAGCTGGACACGACGTTGTTCGTCGAGGCCGGCGCCGGGGCGGGCAAGACCACCGAGCTCTCCGCCAGAGTGATCGATCTCGTCGGCAGCGGGGTGGCGATCTCCGCCATCGCGGCGATCACGTTCACCGAGAAGGCGGCCGCCGAGCTGCGCCATCGCGTCCGCAGCGAGCTCGACCTCGCTCGCCGACGGGCGGACGACGCCGACGATCGGGTGCTCGCCGGACGGTTCGGCGACGCGCTGGCCGAGCTCGACGAAGCGGCGATCGGCACGCTCCACGCCTTCGCCGCCCGGATCCTGCGCGAGTCACCGATCGAGGCGGCGATCCCGCCCCGCTTCACCGTGCTCGACGAGGTTCGCTCCGACGTCGTCTTCGACCAGCACTGGAACGAGTTCGTCGAGGAGCTGTTGGAGGACCCTGCAGCGGTCCGCCTCGTCCACTACGTCGACCTGCCGGAGGGGACCAAGCTGGACGGGATGCGGCGGATCGCTCGCGCCTTCGCCGACAACTGGGATCTCGTGCGCGAGCGCGTCGATCTCGACGTCGCCCTTCCCGGATCGCCCGATGTCACCGAGTTGGTCTCGGCGATCGACGACTTCCTCGCTCGCGTCGATTGCCCCGACGGCGACAGGACGCTCGACGCCTGTGCCGAGGTCCGCCAGTGGCTCGCAGCACTCGATGCCTCGATCGACGAGTTCGACGTGATCGCTCGGCTCGAGACCAAGCTGGCCAACCGGGCGGGGACCGTCGGCGCCAAGGCCAACTGGAAGCGTCATACGAGCGGGGAGCCCGGACTCGACGAGTTCCGCCGTGCCCTCGTCGACCTCGAGGAGCGGCGCGTCGCGCTCGCCTCGGCGACCCGCGAGGCGTGGTCGGCGGCGATCGGAGCGGTCCTCGCCCGGTTCACCCTCGACGGCGTCGAACGACGGCGGACGACCGGCGAGCTGCAGTTCCACGATCTGCTCGTCCTCGCCCGGGAACTCGTCGTCCAACGACCCGAGCTGCGCGTCCGGCTACACCATCGCTACCAGCGGCTGCTGCTCGACGAGTTCCAGGACACCGATCCGATCCAGCTCGAGCTCGCCGTCCGGCTCGCCGCCGACCCGGCACTCCCCCAGGGACCGGACGTGCACGGGATCGTGCCGATGCCCGGCCGGTTGTTCCTCGTCGGCGACCCGAAACAGTCGATCTACCGCTTCCGCCGGGCCGACGTCTCCCAGTACCTCGCCGCCCGCGAGCAGCTGCAGGCGACCGAGGTGCTGCTGACGACCAACTTCCGCGCCGCCCCGGCGGTGCTCGAGTGGGTCAACGAGGTCTTCGACCGACTGATCGTCGCCACCCCCGGCTCGCAGCCGGCCTTCCACCCGCTCGATCCGTACTGGACCGATCGTCCGGGCAGCGTCACCGTGCTCGGCGTCGACGAGCACCTCGACCAACCGCGGGCGGAGGAGCTCCGCCGCCGAGAGGCGACCGACATCGTCGAGGTGATCCGCAACGCCCTCGCCGAGGGCTGGACGGTGCACGACGACGGGGTGCCGCGTCCGTGCCGGCTCGGCGACATCACGATCCTGCTCCCGGCGCGGACCAGCCTGCCGGTGCTCGAAGCGGCCCTCGGGGACGCCGGAATCCCGTATCAGGCGGAGAACTCCTCGCTGGTCTACGCCACCGCCGAGATCCGCGCCCTGCTCCTCGCCCTGCGGGCGATCGACGACCCGAGCGACGAGCTGGCGGTGGTCTCCACCCTCCGCTCGCCGCTGTTCGGCTGCAGCGACCGGCAGCTGTTCGCCTGGCACCGGCGCGGCGGGCGATGGCGGCTCGGAGGGCAGCTGCCCGATCCGCTCGACGACGACCCGGTCCACGACGCGTTCGTCGCCCTGCGCGGCCTCGTCGCCGACCGACACCTGCTGACCCCCAGCGCGCTGCTCCAACGGTTGGTCGAACAGCGCCGGGTGCTCGAGCTCGCCCTCGCCGGGCCGGGGGCGCGAGATGTCTTCCGCCGGGTGCGGTTCGTCGTCGACCAGGCGCGCGCCTGGAGCGACGCCGGCGGCGCCGGGTTGCGTTCCTACCTCGCCTGGACCCGCCGTCAGGGCGACGACGGCCGCTACGTCGCCGAGGTCGTCCTCCCCGAGACCGACATCGACGCAGTGCGGATCATGACCGTCCACGCGGCCAAGGGTCTGGAGTTCCCGATCACGATCCTCGCCGGGCTGACGACGAAGGTCGCCACCAACCGTGGGGTGACCGTCGTCTGGCCGCCCGGCACCTGGAGCCTGGCCAAGGGCGAGGCGCACGAGGCGTTCCGCCCGGTCGACGAGCAGATGGGGTTCCACGAACGCCTCCGGTTGCTCTACGTCGCCTGCACCCGGGCCGTCGACCACCTCGTCGTCAGCCTCCATCGGCTCCCGCCGTCGCCGACCGCCCGCCCGGAGCTGGCGACCTCCGCCCGGCTGCTGGCCGAGGCCGGGGCGGCGACCGAGGCGGCCCGGCGGGTGGTGGTCGGCGACGCCCGCGCTCCGGTCGAACCGGTCGAGCTGCTCGAACTGCCCTGGACCGACCAGCAGGAGTGGGCCACCCGACGGGGCGCCGCGCTGCGTGCCGCAGCCCGTGCCCGGACCTTGTCGGCGACCGCGATCGCCGTCGCCGAGGCCGGCCGCGAGCGCGCCGCCGACAGCGCCACAGCCGACGACGACGGTCTCGAGGCGGCGGGCGCCGGCGGCAGGGGGCGGGGCGCACCGTTCGCCGAGGTCGAACTGCTCGAAGGCGTCGACCCCGGCCTGCTCAAGGATGCCGTCGACCTCGAGCTGCCTCCGTGGCAACGCGGACGGTACGGCACCGCAGTCGGTCGGGCGGTCCACGCCGTGCTGCAGAGCGTCGAGCTCGCCGGCGGCGCCGGGCTCGGTCCGCTCGCCGCCGCGCATGCCGCAGCGGAAGGGATCGTCGAACGAACCGGGTTGGTCCAGGCACTCGCCCGCGCCGCGCTCGACGCGCCGATCGTGCGCGCCGCAGCGGCCGGCGCGCCGCACTGGCGCGAGCTCTACGTCGCCGCCCCGATCGCCGAGACCGTGGTCGAGGGCTACATCGACCTGCTCGTGCGCAGCGAGGAGGGGTACGTCGTCGTCGACTACAAGACCGACCGCACCGACGTCGACGGTCGCCAGGCGCTGGTCGAGCGGTACACGCCGCAGCTCGCCGTGTATGCCGTCGCCCTCGAGGCGGTGCTCGGCGAGCCGGTCGTCGGCGCCCGGCTGGTGTTCCTCGCCCCCGACGGCGCTACCGAGCGCGCGCCGGACGGGTGGGCAGACGCAGTCGACGCGATGAGAGCCCGGCTACAGCGTGGCGATGTCGCCGTCGACGTCGCCCTCGTCGAGCCAGCCAGACCAGGCTCCGTTTGACCGCGACGAGCACGACCAACGCACCGAAGGCGACTCCGGCGGGCCGGATCACCGCCCACAACAGGTCGCGCTTGGCCCCGAGCATCGGGGCGATCACCCCGGTCTCGATCGACGATCCGTCGGCCATCTTCGAGATCACCGGGTCGTCGAACGTCGGGCAGACCACTTCGAGGTCGTCGATCCCGATCACCTGATCACCGCCGAAGCGGGCGAGCGCCGGCTTGGCCTTGGACAACAGCCTTCCGCTCTCGTCGTCCACGGCTGCGCTGACCAGGTACTCCTCACCGAGTTCGAGGAACTTGATGTCGTAGCCGAAGTCGACGTCGACCAGCTCACCGACCTGGAAGCCGGCGAGCGACCCGCTGCGCAGTTCGACGACCCGGAACCGCCCGGTACGGAGGTCTCGATCGGTCAGTTCTCCGAGGAACACCGCGTGAGGCACGGTCGGTGGCGAGCAGCCGGCAGGCGGCGCGCTCGTCAGCGGCTCGGGCACGGTCGTCGCCGGAACGGTCGTCGGCGGTGGGAGGGTCGGCTCCACCGGGAGCTCCTCGGGCACGGTGGTCGAGTCCCCGGGGATGAAGCCGTCGCCCTCGCCTTCACCCTCCTGCGCCGCCGCTCCAGCGGCGAACGCGATCGAGAGCGCGGCTGCGAGCACGATCACAGCTGCTCGGCGCACGAACGGCGACGTTACTAGCGACCGGTGAAGTTGGGGGGCCGCTTGCCGGCGAAGGCGCGCATCGCCTCGACGGTGTCGCTGGTCGAGAAGTTGTACGACTGAGCGACGCCCTCGGCGTCGAGGGCCTGCTCGAAGGTGCGCTCGAACGCCCCGTTGAGCAGCTCCTTGGTCTGGGCGAGGGCCAGCGGCGGTCCGGCGAGCAACTTGTCCACCCATCCCTGGACGAACTCGTCGATCTCTTCACGGGGCAGCACCCGATTGACGATGCCGAGCTCTTTCGCCTCCGCCGCATCGATGATCTCGGCGAACAGGGCGAGCTCCTTGGCCCGGTGGAGGCCGATCAACCGGGGCAGCAGCCACGAACCGCCGAAGTCGATGCTCAAACCGCGACGGGCGAAGATCTCCGAGAAGCGGGCATCGTCGGAAGCGACGATCAGATCGCAACCGAGGGCGAGGTTGAGCCCGGCACCGGCGGCGATCCCGACGACCTTGGCCACCGTCGGCTGTGGCAGGCGGTGGAGCGAGAGGGCGACCTGGGAGACCATCCGCATCTCCCGGTACGGAGGGTCGTCGCCCATCGCCCCCAGATCCTGCCCGCTGCAGAAGGCGCCGCCGGCGCCGGTGATGACCACCACCCGGTCGTCGATCGACATCGAGATCTGCTGCAACGTCTCGCGGCAGTTCGCGCCACATCACGGCGTCGATCGCGTTCTTCTTCGCCGGTCGGTCGAGGGTGATCGTCACCTGGCCGGCCTCGGTGCGGGTGACCTCGATCGTCTCCATCGCCGGCGACCATACTGAGCTATCGGCTACAACCCTTACCGCAAATTCGTCCCCAAGCGCGGCGACTACCTCTATGTCGGCGTCGCCGTCGTCGCCTGCCTCGCCCTGCTCGCCTGGGCCCTGTTCGGCTGAGCCCAGCTCGAGCGGGATCAGAACGCTGCCTCGAGCACCTCGACCCGAGTTCCGGTGACGCAGACGACGTCGAAGCGAATCGCCCCACGACGCGGACCGTTGGCCGCCAACCAGGCGGCGGCGAGGCGACGGATGCGCGCCTGCTTCACCGGCGTGACCGCCTCGGCGACACCGAACGCGTCGGTCGCCCGCGCCTTGACCTCGACGAACACGGTCAGCCCGGGACGGACGACGATCAGATCGAGCTCGCCGGCGCGCCCGTCGCGCCAGTTGCGGGCGACGACCTCGAACCCGGCGTGGAGATACCACTGCGCCGCTCGTCGTTCGCCGTATGCGCCGCGCGCCTGGCGCGCCGAGGCCATCGGTTACAGCTCGGCGGAGGGGAGTTCCTCGACGTTGACGTCTTTGAAGGTGAGCACTTTCACGCTCGGCACGAACCGCGTCTTGCGGTACATGTCCCACACCCAGGCATCGTTGAGTTGCACCTGCACGAGCGGTCGGGGTCCCTCCGAGAGCACCGTCACGTCGACGGAGTTGGCGAGATAGAACCGGCGCTCGGTCTCCACGGCGAAGCGGAACATGGCCGCGACGTCCTGGTATTCCTGCGCGAGTTGGAGCTCCCGTTCCGCCTCGTAGTTCTCGAGATCGTCGGTGCTCAACGGACTCCTCGTTGCAGCCTGACCGAAGTCAGGAGATCCGCTTCTCCTTGATCTTGGCAGCCTTGCCGACGCGATCGCGCAGGTAGTACAGCTTCGCCCGGCGAACGTCGCCACGGCGGCTGACCTCGATCTTCTGGATCACCGGGGAGTGGACCGGGAACGTCCGCTCGACGCCGACGGAGAAGCTGACCTTGCGGACGGTGAAGGTCTCCTGCACCCCGCTCCCGGAGCGGGCGATCACGTTGCCCTGGAACACCTGGACCCGCTCACGGTTGCCCTCGACCACGCGAACGTGGACCTTGAGCTCGTCGCCGGGGGCGAAATCGGGCACGTCGTCACGGAGGTACTGCTGGTCTACGAGATCGGTGGACTTCATGGTGCAGCCTTCGGAACGGCGGACAAAGAACGCTCAAGGATAGGGGACGGCAGGGAACTCTTCCAACAGCCGCAGCTCCGCCGATGACAATCCGCCACGGGCTTCGACCAGGTCCGGTCGGCTGGCGAGGGTCCGATGGAGCGCCTGCGCCCGGCGCCAACGACCGATCCGGGCGTGATCCCCGGAACGCAGCACGTCGGGTACCGGCCACTCGCGGAACACCGCCGGTCGGGTGAAGTGCGGCTCCTCCAACAGCCCCTCGGCACCGAAGCTCTCCGTCACCGGCGACACCGCATTGCCCATCGCCCCCGGAAGCAGGCGGGCGACGGCCTCGATCACCAGGCAGGCGGCGACCTCGCCGCCGGACAGGACGACGTCGCCGACGCTCAGCTCGGCGTCGACGAGGTGCTCACGGACGCGGTGGTCGACGCCTTCGTACCTGCCACAGAGCAAGCTGAACCCGTCGCCGGCGGCGAGTTGGTGGGCCGCTGCCTGGTCGAACCGGCGGCCGCCGGGACCGAGCAGGTACAGCGGGCGCGGCGGGGCGGCGGCCTCCACGCTGGCGAAGATCGGCTCCGCTCGCATCACCATCCCCGCGCCCCCTCCGAACGGGGCGTCGTCGACGGTGCGGTGGACGTCGGTGGTGTGCTCGCGCAGGTCGTGGCAGCGCAGCTCGACCAGACCAGCGGCACGGGCCTTGCCGAGCAGGCTCTGGGCGCAGAAGTCGTCGACCAGGCCGGGAAAGATGGTGAACACGTCGATCCGCATCGCGCCGCCGAGCGTACGGGTACCGACCGGCGCCCCGCTCAGTCCTCGAACAGGCCCTCGGGCACCTCGATCGTGATCACCCCGTCGGCCAGGCCGAGGACGAAGGTGACCGGCACCAGCGCGCCCGAGTCGAGCTCGAGCAGGTCGGCTGCGGGGTTGGCGACGACGGCGACGCACCGACCGCGTTCGGTGCCGTCGGCCTCGACCACGCTCGAACCGATCAGGTCGTGGACCCACAGTGCGTCGGGATCATCGACCGGCGGGGCGTACAGCTCGGCGTTGGTGAACCGTTCGGCGACCGTCCGGTCGAACCCCTCGAACGTCACCAGCCAGCGGGAGTTGGACGGTCGGGCGGCGGCGACGACCAATTCGGTGTCGCGCGAGCGCAGACGCGCCCCGATCGCCAGGCGATCCTCGCGGTCCGTCGACAGATCGACGTAGACCTCACCGCGGATCCCGTGAGGGCGCCCGATCCGGCCCACGCTGAGGAGGCCCTCCGGGCCTGCCATCAGTCCTCGAAGTCGACGTCGACCTCGACGCCGTCTCGCGTCGCCGCGGCGCGCACGACCGAGCGGATGCTCTGGGCGGTGCGACCTCGACGGCCGATCACCCGACCGAGATCCCCGGGAGCGACGCGCACCTCCAGCCGCACCTTGCGGCCGCGCCCGTGATCGGCGTCGACGACGACCGACTCGGGATCGTCGACGATCGAGCGGACGACGTGGCCGAGCACCGCGACCGCCGTCGGGGCGGCGGGAGCGTCGCTCACTTCTTGGCGCCCTGGTAGTCGGCCCAGGCGCCGGAGATCTCGAGCAGCTTGCGGACCCGCTCGGTCGGCTGAGCGCCCTGCGACAGCCACTTGACCGCCTTCGGGTTGTCGACCAGCAGGGTGGAGGGCTCGGTCCGCGGGTTGTACTGCCCGACGATCTCGATGAACCGACCGTCGCGGGGCGAGCGCGCGTCAGCGGCCACGATCCGATACTGCGGCTGCTTCTTCTTGCCCACTCGGGTCAGGCGCAGCTTGACTGCCATCGCTAGGTGTTCTCCTGTGTCAGTTGAATCCCGGGAAACCCGGCGGCAGAGCGGGCACGCGCATCTTGCCCTTCTTGCCTTTCTTGCCACCACCCATCGCACCTCCGAAGCGCTTCATCATCTTCTGCATCTCGCAGAACTGCTTGACGAGTCGATTGACCTCGCCGGTGGTGGTGCCGCTGCCGTTTGCGATGCGCTGGCGGCGGCTGCCATTGATGATCTCGGGCTTGCGACGTTCGACCGGTGTCATCGACCGGATGATCGCCTCGACCCGCTTGAGCTCGTCGTCGCCGATCTTCGGCGCCCTTGAGCTCCTTGGGCACTCCGGGCAGCATACCGAGCAAGTTGCCCAGCGGACCCATCTTCTTCAGCTGCTGCATCTGGTCCAGGAAGTCGTCGAGGGTGAACTCGCCCTCGAACAGCTTGGCGGCGGCCTGCTCCGCCTCGTCCTTCTCGTAGGCCTGCTCGGCCTGCTCGATCAGGGACAGGACGTCGCCCATCCCGAGGATCCGGCTGGCCATCCGATCGGGATGGAATTGCTCGAACGCGTCGAGCTTCTCCCCGGTGGAGGCGAAGGCGATCGGGCGGCCGATGACCTCCTTGACCGACAGAGCTGCGCCGCCGCGGGCGTCACCGTCGAGCTTGGAGAGGATCACCCCGTCGATCGCCAGCGTCTCGTGGAACCGTTCGGCGACCTCGACCGCGTCCTGGCCGGTCATCGCGTCGATCACCAAGAAGGTGTAGTTCGGCTGGATCGCAGCCGAGATCTGGCGGACCTGCTCCATCATCTCGGTGTCGATCGCCAGCCGGCCGGCGGTGTCGACGATCAACACGTCGCGCCCGAGCCGGCGCGCTTCTTCGCAGCCCGCGCTCTGCGGTCCGCACCGGGTCGCCGGGCTCGGAGAACACCGGCACGTCGATCTGCCGGCCGAGCGTGCGCAGCTGCTCGACCGCGGCGGGGCGCTGCAGGTCGGCACCGACGAGCAGCGGCTGGCGTCCCTGGGCCTTGAACCAGCGGGCGAGCTTGGCCGGAGTTGGTCGTCTTGCCGGAGCCCTGCAGACCGGCCATCAGCACGACCGTCGGCGGCCGTCCGGCGTAGGTGATCTTGAGCGTCTCGCCGCCGAGCATCGCCGTCAGCTCGCCGTTGACGATCTTGATCACCTGCTGCGCCGGACTGAGTGCCTTCGACAGCTCCGCGCCGATGCACTGCTCGCGGATCCGGCCGACGACCGCCCGCACGACCGAGACGTTGACGTCGGCCTCGAGCAGCGCGGTGCGGATCTCGCGCAGGACCTCGTCGACGTCGTCGTCGGTCAGGCGGCCCTTGCCGCGCAGGCGCTTGAAGATCCCTTCGAAGCGATCTGACAGTGTGTCGAACATGCGGTCGGGCAGCCTACCTGGCGACGCTGTCGACGCAGGGTCCGCCCGGCGACCCGTCACCGGGCCGCTGCCGATCAGCCGACGGAAACCGCCGTGACCACGTCGTCGACGACCGTCAGATTGACCCGATCGATCCGATAATCCATCGTCGCCGGGAGCGACCGACCATCGCGCTCGACGACCCGGACACCCCATCCGTTCGCCGTCGCTTCGGCGGTCGCCTCGGCCTCGCTCGTCCCGACGAGGGTGTCGGCCTGCTCCTGGGTGATCGCCTCGGGCATCGTCGTCCCTCCGTCGTCGGTCCCCGGCTCGCTGGTCCCGGCGTCGTCGCCGGCGGTCGCCGAGCCGTGGACGAGCAGATCGTCGGTGATCGCGACGACCGA
The DNA here is from genome assembly GCA_963754705.1 of uncultured Actinomycetes bacterium. GTDB lineage: Bacteria > Actinomycetota > Acidimicrobiia > Acidimicrobiales > Ilumatobacteraceae > JAWKHV01. The sequence continues at coordinate 70,008 of CAVWGZ010000009.1, forward strand.
GTAGCGGCCGCCGTCGTCGCTGGTGAAGGTGTACGCAGGGAGCAGCCAGATCGTGCCGTCGGCGGCCCAGACGAGGGTCAGATCCTCCTCCACCCCGGTGAGCACGACGTCCAGCGGTTCGCCGACACCGACATCGCACCCTTCCATCGGCGGCACGTCGATCGAGTCGGTGCCCGGCTCGATCGGGATCGGCCCGACGCAGACCGGGCCACTCGACGACGATCCGTCGAGCGCCGGCTCGGTCGCCGTCGCCGGCGGGACCTCGTCGGTCGATGTCGCGTTCTCGACCCCTGCGCCGGTGACGCCGACACCGAGCGGTTCGTCGCTCTGAGCCTGGAGTCGCTCGAGCCCTGCCGCAGCGCCGACCCGCGGGTAGTCGGCGGCCCGCTGCGGAGTCGCCAGCATCCCGCTGGCCCAGGTGACCTTGCCCTCCTCGCCGAAGGAGATCGACGAGTTGATCGGTGCGCGGCGGCCGTCGAGCACCGTCCAGGCGGTGACGTAGGCGCCCCATTCGTCGCCGTTCGCCTCCCACTCGAACGTCGCCGGGTCGAACCCGGCCGCGCGCAGCAGATCGGCGGCCAGCGACTCGGCTGCGGCGGCGTCCGGGACGCCGTTCGGCGGGTCATCGGGAGCGCAGAGCTCGACCACGGTCTCGTCCGGCGCAACGGCGGTCGTCGCAGCCGGATCCTCGCCCTCGCTCGCCGGCATCCAGCAACCGGGCTCGGGGAGCTGATCGATCGCCGGTTGGTACCACCAGTCGAGTGCCGCCGTCGGCGAGATCGTCAGGGTCGCCGCGCTGTAGTCGTCGGGACCGATCCGCCATCCGCCGCCCTGCTCGGCCGGGAGCTCGGTCAGCTCGCCGGTCACCCCCAGCGCAGCGGCGAGGGCAGCGACCCGGGCTGCGTCCGGCGTCGCCCCGACGGGGAACGACCACGCCGCAGCGGGGCCGTCGAGCGCCGGGAGCTCGCCGTCGTAGCGGTACTCGATCCAGGCGACGCGCATCGAGGTGTCGATCGCCGGCCCGGACCCGGCGCCGGTCGGTGAGCTGCCGTCGATCTCGATCGGCGTCGGCGAGAGGTCGGGGGCGGTCTGCTCGGTCGTCGCCGATCCGGCGGTGGTGGCCGCGCCGGAGGAGTCGTCGGTGGCCTCCCCGCAGGCGGCGAGCCCGAGGACGACGGTGGCGGTGAGGGCGAGCAGGCGACGCCTGGACGATCGGTGATGCACCATGTCCGTTGGACGATCGAGCGGTGCTGTGCGGTTCCCCCGGATCGCCCGGATCGCGATCGCTCGCGGAACGCAGTGTCGCCGGCTGCCGATGACGGCGTTCAGTCGAGCGGGGTCAGCAGGGCGTCGACGAACTCGTGCCGGGTCGAAGGCGACCAGGTCGCCGATCGTCTCGCCGAGGCCGACCAGCTTGACCGGGATGCCGAGCTCGGTCTCGATCGCGAACACGATGCCGCCCTTGGCCGAGCCGTCGAGCTTGGTCAGCACCACGCCCGGTGACCGTCGGTCGCGCTCGCCGAACTCGCGTGCCTGGGTCAGGCCGTTCTGACCGGTGGTGGCATCGATCACGAGCAGCACCTCGGTCACCGTGCCGGCGCCCTTGCTCGGCGACGCGGCGCACCTTGCGCAGCTCCTCCATCAGGTTGGTCTTGGTGTGCAGGCGGCCGGCGGTGTCGGCCAGCACGAGGTCGATGTCGCGCGCTGCGGCCGCGCTCGACGCCGTCGAAGATGACCGACGCTCGGATCGCCGCCCTCGTTGCCGCGCACGAACTCGGCACCGCAGCGCTCGGCCCAGGTGCTGCAGCTGCTCGGCGGCGGCGGCGCGGAAGGTGTCGCCGGCGGCCATCAGCACGCGTGCGCCCGGCGGCGGCTGCTGCGCGCCGACCTTGCCGATCGTGGTCGTCTTGCCGACGCCGTTGACGCCGACGAACAGCCACACGTTCGGGCTGGCCCGGCTCGCGCGGCGTCGAAGCTGCAGCGTCCGATCGGCCCCGGCGAGGCGGGCCGTCATCTCGGCCTGCAGCGCGTCGAGCAGCTGCGTCGGGCTCGACGATCTCCTTCGCCTTGACCCGGCCCGCGAGCCCGTCGAGCAGCTCGTCGGTGACCCGCACGCCGACATCGGCGCGCAGCAACGCCTCCTCGAGGTCGTCCCACGTCTCGTCGGTGATGCCCTCCGGCCGCGGACGCCGACGAACGCACCGGCGAGCGCACCCGTGCCTGGCCAGCCGGTCGCGCAGCTTCGGCGCGCATCAGCGGCTCGCGGCGAGCACGTCGGCCTCGACTGGTCGAGTTCGGCGACGGTCCGGATCGAGCTCGTCGATCGGTGCCGGCTGCGGTGCAGCGGGTCTCGACCGGCGCCGTCTCGGTCGGCGGTGCCGGTCCGTCGACGGTGCGGTGTCCGTCGGCGCTGTGGTGGCGGTGGGTGCGGCGCGATCGTCGTCGGGCGCGCCGGGCGTGGGGGTGCGGGTCGCGGCGGTGCACTGGCCGCCGGCAGCGCCGACTGCGCCGGCGGTTGACGACGACGACGCCGATCCCGAAGACCAGCACGACGAGCGACGAGGATCGAGGAAGATCCAGCTCGAGGCGGCGATCAGCAGGGCGGCGAGCACGGCGAGCATGACCGGCCCGAGGCTACCGGGCAGCCGTCAACGACTCGGTCGCCGTCGCAGAGCCGCTGCGCGAGCCACGCCAGCGGGATCGACACGCACCATCACGAACGTGGCCATCGACGTTGACCAGCGGGACGTCGCTCGGCCGGCCGATGTGGTTGAAGATCCACTGCGGCAGCGTCTCGAAGCCGGCGCCGGACGGTGAACGTGGTGACGACGATCTCGTCGAAGCTGAGCGCGAACGCCAGGATGCCGCCGGCGAGCAGCGCCGAGCGCACCAGCGGGAACGTGATGTAGCGGAACGTCTGCGCTGCCGTGCGCGCCGAGGTCGGCCGACGCCTCGAGCAGGTTCGGCGACGACCGCCGCAGGCGGGCGATCGACGTTGTTGTAGGCGACGACGATGCAGAACGTGGCGTGGGCGATGACGAGCGAGTGGAACCCGAAGCCGATCCGGAAGTCGAACGAGGCCGAGGTCGATCGTGCGGCTGAAGCGTGTTCTGCAGCGCGACGGCGGTGACGATGCCGGGCAGCGCGATCGGCAGCACCATCAGGAACGAGACCGCGTTCTTGCCGAAGAAGCGAGAAGCGCTGCATCGCGAACGCGGCGAGCGTGCCGAGCACGAGCGCGATGCCGGTGGCGCCAGACGCCGACCTTGACCGAGTTCCACAGCGCCTCGCGCGGCCCGTCGGTCTCCCACGCCTGCCGCCACCAGTCGAGCGTCCAGCCCGCTCGGCGGCCACGACGAGCGACGTCGACCGTGTTGAACGACAGCCGGGCGACCACGAGCAGCGGGATGTACAGGAACGCGAGCGCCGAGCGACCGTGATCAGCACGCAGCACCGATCGCGGGAGGCAGCGAGAGCGTCATCGCGTCACACGCTCTCGAACGCGCCGAGCGCGCTTCATCGCGAACAGGTAGACGACGATGATCAGCAGCGGCCACAGCGTGAACGCGGCGGCCAGCGGTTGGTTGGGCGCGAGCAGCGTGCTGTCGATGAGGTTGCCGATCAGCTGCACCTTCCGCTCGGTGACGACCGCGGGGATGATGTAGTCGCCGAGCGACAGCGAGAACGTGAAGATCGAGCCGGCGGCGATCGACGGCATCAGCATCGGCATGATGACGCTGCGGAACGTGCGGCACGGCCGGGCACCGAGGTCGCCGGCCGCGTCGAGCAGCGACGCCGGCAGCCGTTCGAGCCCGGCGTAGATCGGCAGCACCATGTACGGCAGCCACAGGTAGGTGAGCGACGAGGATCACGGCCGATGTACGCCGAAGCCCGGCGTCCATCCGAACGTCGCCTCGAGGAAGCCGCCGCTCTTGCTCGACCGCCGAACTTGCGACGCCGGCGCGCAGCATCGCCTTCCAGGCATAGGCCTTGACCAGGTAGCCGGCCCACAGCGGCAGCAGCATCGAGCACGATCAGGCCGCGCCGCATCCAGCTCGGCAGCGACCTTGGCGATGAAGAACGCGATCGGCAGCGCGATCACGAAGCAGAGCGCGGTCACCGCGAGCGGCGACGCCGACGCTCTCGGCGCAACCGTGCGACGAACGTCCCGGTGCGTGAACGCGGTCGCGAGGTTGTCGGACGTGAGCGTCGGTGGTCGGCTTCTGCGAGACGCCGGTCGAGCGCGAAGCAGCGCGGCGACGACCAGCAGCACCAGCGACGCCGATGTAGATGACCAGCATCCAGACCACGGGCGGCGCCGAGCAGCGCCGCACGAGCCCAAGCGCCGGCGACGGCGGAACGCGCGGTTGAGCCGCGCGGCCGAGGCCGGGGGGACCGCGAGCCGTCCCCCCGGCTGTCGCCGACGGCTCGTCGCGTCAGGCCCGCAGAGTCGGTCCACGCGTTGACCCACTCGGTGTAGGGCACGCACGTCACGTCGGTGCGGCCGTCGAGGCACTCCTCGGTCGCCGTCGTCCAGTACCAGACGTCGGTCCAGTAGTCCTCGTCCTCGGCGTGGAAGATCGTCGCAGTGCTCGGCATCCGGCGATCAGCGCGCACGCCTTGGCGTTGCGACGGCGCCTCACCGAACCACTCGGCGACCTGGGCGTTGGCCCACGGCGACGCGATCCAGTCCATCCACAGGTACATGCAGTTCGGGTTCGCGGCCTTCGACGAGATCATCCAGGTGTCGCGACCAGCCGGTCGCACCCTCGACGGGCTTGACCGCGTCGATCTTGGCGCCGTTGCCCTGCGCGAGGTTGACGATGACCTGCCAGGTGGTGCCGGCGAGGACGGTGCCGCCCTCGAGCGCGGCCTGCTGATCGGTGTAGACGCGCCCAGTACTGGCCGACGAGCGCCTTCTGCTGCTCGAGCAGTGCGATCGCCGCGTCGAACTGCGTCTGGTCGAGCGCGTACGGGTTGGTGATGCCGAGATCGGGCTGCGTGCGCCATCAGGTACAGCGCTGCGTCGGCGATGTAGATCGGGCTGTCGTAGACCGAGACCGCTCCGTCGGCCGCGGTGCCGCCGTCGAACATCGACGCCCCAGCTGTCGGGCGCCGTCGGCGAACGCCTCGGTGTTGTACACCAGCAGGTTGGCGCCGCGACCGTGCGGCATGCCGTACGGCTCGCCGTCGACCGAGTTCCACGGCTGTCAGCTTCAGGCCCTCGAAGACGTCGGCGTAGCTGGTGAGCTCGGTCGAGGTCGATCGGCGACGACCTCGTCGCCCGCGATCAGGCGCTGCGTGGCGTCGCCGGACGCCGACACGCCGTCGTACTCGCCGCTCTGCATCAGCTGCACCATCTCGTCGCTCGAGTTGCCGAGCTTGACGTTGACCGTGCAGCCGGTGATCGTCCTCGAACGGCGTCACCCAGTCGACGCCGGGTCGGTGGAGCCGTCCTCGACGTAGCCGGCCCAGGCGACGAGGTTGACCTCGCCCTCGGCGCCGGCGAGCACGTCGGCGTTGGGCGTCCACATGTAGTCGACCTCGCCGGCCGGCGGTCGGTGGTCTCGGTCGCCGGCGGTCGCGTCTCGGCGCGGTGCCGTCGGTGTCGGCGGCGTGCGTCGGTCGTCGCCGGTGCCTCGGTGGCTCGCGGCGCGGCGCTCGGTCGGCGCCGACGTCGGTCGTGCGTCCTCGTCGTCGCTCGCCGCACGCCGGCGACCAGCAAGCGTCGACGGCGCCAGCATGCGCGGCATCTCGTCAGTCCGTTGTTGGCTTCTCATTGGTCGTCTCCCCTGTGCTGGTTTCGGTCGTCTGCGACGGTGAAGGCCGCGAGCCGCGGCCACGCCAGGCGGATCGGCTCCGCCGATGGCCACGCCAGCGAGCCCGTCGCTCGGCACGCTGGCGAGAAGGTGGCGCGTGCCGTCGCGTCGAGGTCGACGCGGACGCGGCACTCGGCACCGAGGTACTGGATGTCGGTGACGACGCCGGCGACCGCGACCTCGCCGTCGGCCGGCGCGTCGCCGGCGGACGATCGCGGATCCGCTCGGGCCGGATCGATGTGCGGCGCGCGCGACGCCGAGCAGCCGCTGCCGACAGCTCGGCGCCGAGCAGGTTCGAGGTGCCGACGAAGCCGGCGACGAACGCCGTCGCCGGGTGGCTCGTAGATCTCGCGCGGCGTGCCGACCTGCTCGATCCGACCGTCGTTGAAGACGGCGATGCGATTGCTCATCGACAGCGCCTCGCCCTGGTCGTGGGTGACGAACACGAACGTGATGCCGACCTCGCGCTGGATGCGCCTTCAGCTCGACCTGCATCTCTTCGCGCAGCTTCAGGTCGAGCGCGCCGAGCGGCTCGTCGAGCAGCAGCACCTTCGGCCGGTTGACCAGCGCCCGGGCGAGCGCGACGCGCTGACGCTGCCCGCCGCGAGTCTGGTTCGGCTTGCGGTGCGCCGTAGCTCGCCGAGGCGCACGGCGTCGAGCATCTCGCCCGCCCGGCGCCGGCGCTCGGCCTTGCTCGACGCCCTTCACCTTCAGCCCGTACTCGACGTTCTGCTGCACGGTCATGTGCGGGAACAGCGCGTAGTCCTGGAACACGGTGTTGACGTCGCGGTCGTACGGCGCGAGCGCGGTGACGTCGCTGGCCCTGCGAGCAGGACCGCGCCGCCGGTCGGCAGCTCGAAGCCGGCGATCATGCCGCAGCACGGTGGTCTTGCCCGAACCGGACGGGCCGAGCAGCGAGAAGAACTCGCCGTCGTCGATCGTCGAGATCGACGTCGTCGACGGCGACGACCTGGTCGGTCCCGCGCCGAAGGTCTTGCGCAGCCGACGAGTTGGATCGCCGGCGTCGGCGTGACATCGGCGGCTTGCTCGGCGATGCGAGTTCACTCACGATGCGCTGTCGCTCCCGACGCATCCCGTGTGCACGGGCGATCGGCGCACGTGACGTTAGCCGGTACGTCTGGCGATGAACCGTCGGCCGTGCGACGGCTCGGCGTCAGGCGCGACGCGACTGACCCGCTCGACGACGACCTTCGACGATCCACCGGGCTGCATGGTGACGCCCGAGCAGGCAGTCGCCGGCCTCCATCGTGCGCTTCTGGTGGCTGACGATCAGCAGCTGCGCCTCGCGGCGGAACTCGTGCGATCAGGCCGAGGAAGCGGTGCAGGTTGACGTCGTCGAGCGCGGCCTCGACCTCGTCCATCACGTAGAACGGCGACGGGCGGCTGCGGAACACGGCGAACAGGTACGCCAGCGCGGTCAGGCTGCGCTCGCCACCCGACAGCAGCGACAGCTTCTTCACGTTCTTGCCGCTGGGCTTGGCCTCGACCTCGATGCCCGTGTTCAACAGGTCGTCGGGGTTGGTCAGCACCAGCCGGCCCGACGCCGCCGGGGAACAGGGTGGCGAACAGCGTGGTGAAGTGCGTGCTGACGTCGGCGAAGGCGGCGGCGAACACCGTCTGGATCTCGAGGTCGACGGCCTTGATGACCCGCATCAGCTCGCGGCGGGTGTCGCGCACGTCCTCGAGTTGCGTCCTCGAGGAACGTGTGCCGCTCCTGCAGCTCGTTGAACTCCTCCAGGGCGAGCGGGTTGATCGGACCCATCAGCCGCAGCTCGCGCTCGAGGTCGCGCACCCGACCGGCGGCGGTCGATGCCCTCGGGGAGCGCGCGGCAGCTCGGCCGCCTCGGCGACCTCCGGCTCGACGTCGTGGTCGCGACGCAGCGCCTCGACCGCGCCCTCCAGCCGCAGCCGCGACCTCGGCCTCGTCGATCTCGACCCGCCGGACCCGCTCGCGGGTCTCGTCGAGCTGCTGTCTCGGCGGCGGTGCGCCCGCGGCGGGCGTCGTCGAGCCGCTGGGCGATGCCGCGGACCTCGTCGCTCTGACGGCGGCGGATCTCGAGCAGCTCGTCGTGACGCGCCTCGATCACGTGGCGGTGACCGTCGACGAGGGCGGCCAGACGCTCGAGCGCGACCAGCGCTCGCTCGACGGCGACCCGCCGCTCGGCGGCCTCGGCGCGGGCGACGGCGTCGGCCTCGAGCCGTCGTTCGGTCTCGTCGAGCCGGCGTTCGAGGAACTGCTGCCGCTCGTGCAGGCCGGCGTTGCGGACCTCGAGGTCCTTGCGCCGGCGCGAGCCAGCGCGGCGGCGGCCTGCGCCGTCGAGCTCGGCACGCAGCCTCGCCGCGCGCCTTGGCCGCCTCGGCCTCGGCTGCCTCGTCGGCCTCGAGCGCCGGCACCAGCGCCTCGAGCTCGGCGATCCGGGCCTGCTCGCGCTCGATGCGCTCGGCGAGCTTCGACCAGCGCTGCGCTCGAGCGGCTCGAGCTCGGCGGCCGTCTCGCGCCGCTCGCCCTGCGTCCGGGCGAGCGCCTCGCGGCTGGCCGTGAACCGGGCGTCGTGCGCGTCGAGCCGGCGGGTGAGCTCCTGCTCGGCTGGCGCGCGCCGAGCAGCTCGGCTCGGTCGCCAGGCGGTGGTCGGCGGTCGCACCGATCGAGCGCCTCGCTGCGGCTGGCGAACTCGCTCGGCGCGCTTCCTCCAGCGCCGCCGCGGTGGCGCCGCCGCCGGCCGCGCCGAGCCGCCAACCGGCCGACCCGAACCGGTCGCCCGTCGGCGGTGACGACGACCGCCTCCGGATGGGCGATGACCAGGTCGACCGCCTCGGGCCAGCCGCTCGACGCGCACGGCCTGCCCGATCAGGACGTCGAGCAGCGATCGACCGCCGCCGTCGCGGCTGCGCACGTGTGGCCGCAGTGGCTCGCCGCTCGCCGGGCGGCGCGGCGGCCCCGTCGGCACGGGCCGCGCCGAGCGCGAGCACCGCACCGTGGGCCTCGCCGGTGGCGAGCTGGTCGAGCGCGCGGCGGCCGCCGGTGCGATCGGCGACGACCACCGCCAGCAGCGCCTCGCCGAGCGGCTGCCTCGACCGCCGGTTCCCATCCGTCGTCGATCTCGACCAGATCGAGCAGCGTGCCGAGCACACCCTCGACCTCGGCCAGGTGATCGGCGCCGGCACGGGCTCGGGCGGACTCGAGCGCGAGGTGCAGCGCCTCGGCCCGCGCCGACCAGCGGGCAGTGCTCGGCGGCTGCGTCCTGCTTGGCGGCGAGCGGTCGTCTGCACGGCGAGCTCGGCGGCCCGCGGCGCGCGACTCGGCGGCTTCGACGTTCGGCGACGAGCGGGAGCCTCGGCCAGTTCGGCCTGCTCGCATCGCCCTTGAGCCGTTCGGTCTCGGCTCGAGCAGTCGTTCCTCGCGGGCACGGAGGTTGTCGAGCCGCGACGACTGGCGACGCGTGCTCGCCTCGTCGCCCGCTGCCAGTTCGCTGCGTAGCGAGCGCAGCTCGCCGCGCACCTCGGCCGCCGCGCTGGCCGCCGACGTTCGGGCTGCTGCCGGCGGCGTCGATGGCGGCGAGCGTGCGTCGACGCCGCTCGGCGAAGCGCTCCTCGTCGGCCGCGAGCTCGTCGGCCTCGGGCCCGACGCGCCGACGAGCCCGTCGGCGACATCGACGAGCTCGTCGCGCAGTCGGGCGCGCGTCGGCCTCGAGGTTGGCGACGACGCCGGCGTCCATCAGCTGGCCGCGATCGCGCTCGAGTCGACCGGCGACGCTCGACCATCACGGCGGCCAGGCCGCGGGCACGCTCGCGCAGCTGCTCGACGCGCACCATCTCGTCGCTGAGGTCGGTGTCGCCGCGGGCGGTCAGCTCGGCCTCGGCCGCCAGCACCGCGGTGTCGAGCGCGGCGAGCTCGGCGCGGATCTCGTCCTGCGGCCGCTGCGAGCGTCGACTTGTCGCTGGCGAGCGCGGTCAGCCGCGTACGCAGGCCGGCGATCTCGCGGCCGGCGACGAACATCTGCAGCGCGCGCAGCTCGGCGACCAGATCGCCGTGGCGGCGTGCTGCCTCGGCCTGGCGCTCGAGCGGGCGCAGCTGGCGACGAACCTCGCGCAGCAGGTCCTGCACTCGCAGCAGGCTGGCCTCGGTGGCGTCGAGCCGGCGTTCGGCCTTCTCCTTGCGGCGGCGGTACTTCAGCACGCCGGCCGCTTCTTCGATGATCGACGCGGCGGTCCTCGGGACGAGCGTTCAGCACCGCGTCGATCTGGCCCTGGCTGACGATGACGTGCTGCTGGCGGCCGACACCGGCGTCGCTGAGCAGCTCCTGCACGTCGAGCAGGCGGCACGGTGACGCCGTTGATCGCGTACTCGCTCTCGCCGGTGCGGAACAGCGTGCGGGTGATGGTGACCTCGGTGAACTCGATCGGCAGCAGCCCGGCGGAGTTGTCGAGGGTCAGCGTCACCTCGGCCCGACCGAGCGCCGGCCGCTTGGCGGTGCCGGCGAAGATGACGTCGTCCATCTTCTGGCTGCGGACCGCGCTGGGCGCCTGCGCGCCGAGCACCCAGGCGATCGCGTCGACGACGTTCGACTTGCCGGAACCGTTCGGGCCGACCACGACCGTGACCCCAGGCTCGAGCTGCATCGTCGTCGCATCGGCGAACGACTTGAATCCTTTGAGGGTGAGGGACTTCAGGAACACGGCAGCGAGCGAGGCTAGCTGACCTCCGCCCGACCCCACCCGCCCCCCTCTCCCCCACCCGCCCCGGGCTGGCTACCGACCCGACGTGCCCTGGTCGCCCGAAACGACACCGTTCGGCGCTCTTCGTGACCGAGCACGAATCCGCGACGCTGGCCGCAGGCGTCGACGTCGACGGGGACCGGCGTCCGCCGTCTCCGAACGCACGAGCGGAACCGGTGGATCGGATCGGATCAGGAGCCGAGGAACAGCTCGAGCATCGTCGTCGAGGCGTCGATCTGGTCGGTGGTCGCGCCGAGCCAGGAGATGTCGAACACTGCTCCGGCCAGGTGTGGCCGCCGCCGACGATCCGGTAGAAGATCACCGGTTCGGTGCAGCCGGACCAGTCGAGGCGGACCACCTCGCTGCCGAGCTCGGTCTCGGTCGGTCCCTCGCTGCACCCGTGTTGCTCGGCCCAGGCAGCCGCCGTCTCCTCCGCCGGTCGAACGGTGAGGCCCTCTCCGGTCTGCACCGATCCTCCGTCGTACGGGACGATCTGGTCGTCGGTGCCGTGGAAGACCACCATCGGTCGCGGCGTCGCCTCGTCGCACAGCGACGGCACATAGAGGCCGGCAGCGACCAACCCGAAGCCGTGGAACACATCCGAGGCCCGGCAGGCGAGCGCTGCCGACATCGCTGCACCGCTCGACAGGCCGACGGCGTACACCTGCGCCGGGTCGACGCAGGCGCCGTCGACGAGCTCGTCGACGATCGCCGTGGCGAACTCGACGTCGCCGCCGCCGAGGAAGTTCCACTGGCGAAACGCACTGTCGATGCCGTCAGGGGTGGCGAGCAGGAATCCGCGCTCGTCGGCGAGCGGGTCGAAGCCGCTGTAGAAGCGCTGCTCGTCCTTGCTCGACCCGGCGCCGTGGAAGTCGACGATCAGCGGGAGGCGGCGGTCGACGGTCGGCGGGAGGTGGACCAGCGTCGATCGCTCCACCCCGTCGATCGTCAACGTGTGCGTCGTCGTTCCGGCGCTGAACGCGTCGTCGACGGTGCAGTCCGCACCTGCCGAGCTCCCCGTCGTCGCCGAGGCGTCGGTGGACGGCGCCGTCGCGGTGGTCGCCGGAATCGTCTCGGTCTCGCGTGCTCCGTCACCGATCGTCGCCGCGACCGTCGACTCGACAGAGGCAGGGGTCGGGACACCGGTCGTCGGGTCGGCCACGACGGTCGTCGGGCTCTTCGTCGAGCTGGTCGCCTCCGCAGCTGCGCTCGGGGAGACGGTGATCGTCGCCGAGGAGGCATCGCCGTCCACGCCCGATGCCGAGCAGCTGCTGAGCACGGCGACGAACATCCCGACGACGAGCTGCGGACGACGGAACCGGCGGCTCGGCCGGCGGGGCGGTGCGGCGCTCCGCAGAGTCGGGCCGGAGGGACGCATCGATGGCGACGGTAGCAACGGTGGCGGCGATCAGCGTTGGCAGCGAGGGCAGACGAACGTCGACCGCCCGGCCAGAGACAGCCGCTGGATCTCGGCCTTGCCGCACGTCAGGCAGGGCAGACCGGCTCGGCCGTAGGCGAGGTGCTCGTGCTGGAACCAGCCGACCTCGCCGCCGAGCCCGAGGTACTGGGCGTCGGGAAGGGTCGATCCGCCGGCGCGGATCGCCTCCTCGAGCACCTGATGGATCGACGTGTGGAGCACGGTGATCTGGCGGCCGTTGAGCGAGTCGGTCGCTCGAAACGGATGGAGCCTGGAACGATGGAGGATCTCGTCGGTGTAGATGTTGCCGAGGCCGGCGATCACGGACTGGTCGAGCAACGCAGCCTTCAGCTGTCGCGAACGCCCGCGCATCAGCGCAGCGAGCTGGTTCCGGCCGAGCCCCTCGGCGATCGGGTCCGGGCCGAGCCGAGCGAGCTCGGGGAGCTCGACCTCCACCTGCTGCGGGTCGTAGACGACGACCTCGCCGAACGTCCGTGGATCGACGAATCGCAGCTCTTGTCCCGCCGGTCCGCTGAGTTCGGCCACGACGTGGGTGTGCGGCGGGCGCGGCGAATCGGCCGGGGCGACCAGCAGCTGGCCGCTCATCCGCAGGTGGACCATCAACCCGTCACCCGAGTCGAGCTCGCCGAGCAGGTACTTGCCCCGCCGGCGAGCGGCGACGAGCGTCGTTCCTTCGAGACCGTCGATCACCGCCCGGGCCGAGGTTCGCCGCACGGTCCGCTCCCGCCCGACGCTGACGCGTTCGAACCGTCGGCCGACGACGTCGCGTTCCAGGCCGCGACGGACCGTCTCGACCTCGGGCAGCTCGGGCATCGCGGTCAGGCGTCGGCGGGCAGCACAGCGAGCGGCCGGCGGCTGTCACCGATGCGCGGTTCGCGGGTGGCGAGCCGATCGCAGGCCTCGCGCGCCGCCGCTTGCTCGGCCTGCTTCTTCGAGCGCCCTTCGCCTTCGCCCTCGGTGCGGCCGTTGAGCATCACCGTGGCATAGAAGCGCTTGGCGTGGTCGGGGCCCTCCTCGCGCAGGACGTAGACCGGGGCGGTGTCGAACCAGCGAGCGGCGAGCTCCTGCAGGCGGGTCTTGTGATCGGCGTGCTCGAATCGGATCGCAGCAGACTCGATCCGCTCGCCGAGCATCCCCACGATCAGCTGGTAGGCGGCCTCGGCTCCTCCGTCGAGGTAGACCGCGCCGATCACGGCTTCGAGTGCGTCGGAGAGGATCGAGGGCTTCAGCCGTCCGCCTGCAGCCGATTCGCCCTTGCCGAGCAGGAGGTGCTGACCGAGGTCGAGTTCGACCGCGATGTCGGCGAGGGCGTTGGCGTTGACCACGCCCTTGCGCAGGTCGGTCAACCGGCCCTCGGCGAGATCGAGGTGGCGCTGATAGGCGAGATCGGCGACGACCCAGCCGAGCACTGCGTCGCCGAGGAACTCGAGCCGCTCGTTGCTCGGCGGGTTGCCCGCCGTCTCGGCGCACCACGAGCGGTGCGACATCGCCGTGCGGAGCATCGCAGGATCGGTGAAGCGGTAGTCCAACCGCCCCTCCAACTCGGCGAGTCCCTGCTCGAACGACGCGGTCACTGGCTCTTCACGCGCTCCCAGACGTAGTCGACGGCGTCACGAACGGTCTTCAGGTCCTCGAGGTCTTCGTCCTCGATCCGGAAGCCGACGGTGCGCTCACCGAGCTCCTCTTCGATCGCCTCGACCAACTCGATCAGGGCAAGCGAGTCGGCTTCGAGGTCGTCGGCGAACGACTGTCCCTCGCTGATCGCGACGGGGTCGATCTCGAGAATGTCGGCGAGGCGATCACGGACGATGGCGACGATCGCGTCGCGATCGAGCGGGCCGTGCTCGACGTGGGTTTCGGCGGGCACTGGGGTCCTCCCCTAGGACGTGGTGGAACGGTGGGAAATCTACTTGCCGACCGCCGGCGTACCGACGACCTCGCGCAGATGAGCGACGAGGTCGGCCTCGACCATGTCGCGGGCGACCTGGATCGCATTGCTCATCGCCCGTGCACTCGACGAGCCGTGGCTGATGATGCACACACCGTCGACACCGAGGAGCATCGCGCCCCCATAGGTCTCAGGATCGAGTGACTCGTACAACGGGAGCAGCGCCGGCATCAGGGCGTCGGCGGCCTCGCGGAACGCCGGATCGGCGGCGAATGCGTCGAGCAACGCCTTGACCACCGTCTTCATCCCGCCCTCGAGCGTCTTGAGCACGACGTTGCCGGTGAAACCGTCGGTGACGCAGACGTCGATCGCGTCGGTCATCACGTCACGGCCCTCGACGTTGCCGACGAAGTCGATCCCCGATGCCTCGAGCAGCAGCTCGTAGGTCTCCTTGCGGAGGGTGTCGCCCTTCCCCGGCTCCTCGCCGATCGACAGCAGGCCGACCTTCGGCCGTTCGATCCCGAAGCGGGCGCGGGCGTAGACGGTCCCCATCTGGGCGAACTGGACGAGCCAGTCGGGCTGGACCTCGGCATTGGCACCGGCGTCGAGCAGGACGGTCGGCGTCGAGCCGGGGACCGGGATCGGGGTGGCGATCGCCGGGCGACTGACGCCCTTGATCCGCCCCATCCGGAGCAGGGCGGAGGCCATCGTCGCCCCGGTGTTGCCGGCCGAGACCATCGCCGAGGCGCGGCCGTCGCGCACCGCTTCGGCGGCGCGGACGAGGGTCGAGTCCTTCTTCCGACGAACGGCGTTGGCCGGGTCGTCGTGCATCTCGATCACCTCACCGGCGACGATCAGCGGCAGCTCCGGAGCGCCCTCGAGTCCCTCGGGACCGACGAGGGCGACGGGGATGCCGAGCCGGTGAGCGGCCAGTGCGCCGGCGATGATCTCGCCAGGTGCTCGGTCGCCGCCCATCGCATCGACGGCGACGGGGAGCATCAGCCGACGTCGATGACGACGCGGTTCTTGTACCAGCCGCAGTGCGGGCACACGGTGTGCGGCAGCTTGGCGTTCCCGCAACGCGGGCACGAGCTACGAGCCGGGCTCCCCAACTTCCACGCGCCCGAACGACGGCTGCGCGACTTCGACTTCGACTTCTTCTTCTTGGGAACGGCCACGGCGGTCTCCGGATTCGCGGTAGGTCAGCTCGTGAAGAGCCGTGCAACTCTACCGGCCGACTGCCGCATGTGCTCGTTCCACCCGCCCGCCCAGCGCACCTCCTCCGCACCGCCCCCGTTCGGGCAGTTCCGGCGAGATGCCGACGAGTTCTGCCCGAACGCTGATGGGCGCGGTTCAGTTCAACTGTTCGCGCAGCGCGTCGAGCGCCGACCAGCGGTCGTCGACCGGCGCGGCGGCGCATCCACAGGGCTGTTCGTTGCGATTCGCCCCGCACGTCGGACAGAGCCCGGCGCAGTCGGGACGGCACAACGGTGCGAGCGGCAGCTCGAGCGTTGCCAGCTCACGAACCATCGGGGCGAGATCGATCTGGTCGTGGACGATCGGGAACGCCTCGTCGCTGGTGAGCGTGTGCTGGTACAGCTCGTCGACCTCGGCCACCGCCGATCCGGCAAGGTCGATCAGGCAGCGGCGGCACGACGCCGACCAGGGCACGCTGACCGTCCCGGTGACGACGATCCCGTCGGTCAGGCTTTCCAGCTTCACCCCGACATCGACCGTGTCGCTCGGCGCGACTCGCTCGTCGATCAGCTCGAGCTCCTCGGCCGAGAGCGAGACGTTCACGTCCCGCCCGGTGCCCGGCCGGCGGAGCAGTTCGGCGACATTGACGACGAGCGGCTTCACGCGCTGCAGGCTATCGACGGGACGGCGACTCAGAATTTCGTGCTGTCCTGATCGAAGAAGCCGCCGGGCGGCTCCTCGATCGGCACCTCGGCCTGCTGCTGGACCCGAGTGACGCCGATCTGCAGTCTCGAACGCCCGGCGGCGACCGTCTTGGTCACCTTGTCGAGCAGGATCTCGAAACTGGCCAGCCGCTGGTCGATGAAGTCCTCGGTCTCGTGGCGGAGCCGGCGCGAGTCCGTCTCGGCTGCCTCCTTGACCTGCCGGGCGCGCTGCTCGGCGGCGCGTACGACCTCGGTCCGCTGGACCATCCGCTCGGCCTGGACCCGGGCCGCGTCGAGCAGCTCGTCGGCCTCACGGCGCGTCTTGGCGACGAACTCGGCCCGCTCCTTGAGCATCCAGCGGGCCTGGCGGAGCTCGTCGGGGAGCCGATTGATCGCCTCGTCGAGGATCTCCAGGATTTCGTCCCGGTTGATCATCGGCGATGCCGACAACGGAATCGTGCGGGCGGTGGCGATGATGTCGATCGCCCGACGCAGGAGGGTCTCGGAGTCGTGGATCGCCCGGTCGGTGGACCCGGTGCGGTCGTACCCGCCCGACACGCCGTAGCTGGCGTCGGGGTCCTCGTAGTCGTCGTCGAAACCGTCGTCGTAGGTCATGAAGGGTTGCTCCGGGCAGCAAGGTCGGCGGCGAACCGGTCTGCGACCGGGGGCGGCACGAGGTGCGCGATCGCGCCACCGTACCCGGCGATCTCGCGGATGAAGCGGGACGAGATGAACGAGTAGCCGGGCGCGGTCGGGACGAACACCGTCCGGATCCCGCTCACCGAATGATTGGTCAACGCCATCTGCAGCTCGATCTCGAAGTCGCCGGGTGTGCGCAGCCCTTTGACGATCACGTCTGCGCCGGCGGCTCTGGCGGCATCGATCACCAACCCGGTGTGGGGCTCGACCCTGACGTTGGTCAGACCGGCGGCGGAGGCCTCGATCAGCTCGAGTCGGACCTCGATCGCGAACCGACCGCTCGGCTTCGACGGGTTGTGCATCGCAGCGACGACGACTTCGTCGAACAGCTCGGCCGCCTGGGCGATGACGTCGAGATGACCGAGGTGGATCGGATCGAAGCTGCCGGGCAGGAAGGCGCAGGTCATCGGAGGAACGTGCAGCTCATGGGTGCCGTCACGGTAGTTCGTGGTCGCGTTCGAAGAAGGCAACGACGGTCCGCCCGTAACGCTTCTCACGCACGAGCGTCCAGCCGTCGGGTGCTTCGATCGAGCGCCCGCTCTCGGCGACGACGAAGCCGGCGCTCGACTCGGCGAGCAGCTCGGCCCACTCGGTGAAGTCGTAGGGCGGGTCGGCGAGCACGAGGTCGGCCGGGGCGAGCTTGGCGGCACGGCTGCGCACCTCGGCGGCGACGACCGTCGACCGATCCTCGAGGCCCAGCGCAGCCAGGTTCTCGCGCAGCGTGCGCAGCGCCCGGGCGTCGCGCTCGACGAACGTGCAGTGGGCTGCGCCACGCGAGAGCGCTTCGATCCCCAACGCTCCCGACCCGGCGAACAGGTCGACGACGTTGGCGTCGACGATCAGGTCGAGGCTGGCGAGCGAGTTGAACACCGCCTCGCGAACGCGGTCGGTCGTCGGCCGGGTGTCGAAGCCCTCAGGGGCGAGGATCCGACGGCCGCGCAGCTCGCCGGCGACGATGCGCACCGCGGCAGACTAGGCAGGTGCCTGCTCCCCGACCCACCATCGTCTGTGTCGACTGCGGCGGGGACTGCCACCTGTTGACCGCGCCGCCGGAGGACGGAGCCTGGGAGCCCGGCGACGTCGTCGCTTACCGCTGTCGCGACTGTCTCGACCGATGGGACATCGAGCTGACGGCGGACGACCTCGACGACGACGACTGAGCCCCCGGGCGACCGAGATCGACAACGACCTCGGTGGCGCTCAGCTCGACGGACCGACGAGTTCGACGAGCCGGTTGAGCGTGCCGCGGGCGTCGCGCCAGGGCGGCCCGAGGTCGGCCAGCAGGCAGCGTTACCATCTCTCGCTCGGCATGCAGTGCTTCGAGGTCGTTGACCAGTTGCACGCACTGTTCCTTGCTCAGCGGTGCCATCGCCAGGGACCGCCGAACACCGCCGAGCTCGTGTCGAGTCCAGTTCAGCTGCATCGGTCCAGTATCGAACATGTGTTCGGGGCCGCGCAAGCCGCGCCTACAGCGAATGTCGAACTCTCGTTCGCAGAGGTCTAGGTTGGGCGCGGACCCGGACACTCTGATCGCGAGGAGGGACTCGGTGGTACAACCCGAAGGCGAGATCGACGCAGGCAATGCCGGCGACCTCGAGCGAGCGATCGAGGAGGCCGCCCGGGCCGATCACCACGTGATCGTCGACATGGAACACGTCACGTTCATGGGCTCGTCCGGGCTCAACTGCCTGCTGCGCAGCCGACGCGCGCTCGAGCAACGGGGCGGAACGCTGACCGTCCGCAATCCACCGAGGCTCGTGCGGCGGATGCTCGAGATCACCGGCATGACCGACTTCCTCGAGAGCGACTGATCCGAGCCGGGGCACTCGTGGCGCCACGCCGATCCCGGCGGTGCCTCGAGTCAGATCAGTTCTTGAACAAGAACGACTCGTCGTCGGCGGAGAAGAGCAGCTCGAGCTCGTCGCGCAGGGTCGGGTGGCGGCTGAGTTCCGGGTCGTCGGCGAGCAGCTCGATCGCCGCCACGCGGGCATCGGCGACGAGCTCCCGGTCGCGCTTGAGCGAGGCGAGCTTGAGATCGCTGCGGCCCTTCTGGGCCGTGTTCATCAAGGTGCCCTCGCCACGCAGCTCGAGGTCGACCTCGGCCAGCTCGAAGCCGTCGGTCGAGGCGACCAGCGCCTCCACCCGCGGGCTGCCGTCCTCCTGCTCGCTCGTCACCAACCAGCACGACGACTCGTGCGCGCCGCGCCCGACCCGCCCACGGAGCTGGTGCAGCTGGGCGATCCCGAACCGGTCGGCATCGAGGATGACCATCACCGTTGCATTGGGCACGTCGACGCCGACCTCGATCACGGTGGTGGCGACGAGCACGTCGAGCCGCCCGGCGCGAAACGCGCTCATCACCGCATCCTTTTCCGCCGACGGCAACCGGCCGTGGAGCAATCCGAGGCGCAACCCACGCAGATCGACCGCCTGCAACCGACCATAGGTCTCCTCCGCCGAGGCGACCTCGAGCTTCTCGCTCTCGTCGATCAGCGGGCAGACCACGTACGCCTGGCGCCCCTCAGCGACCTCGGCGAGGACCTGAGCCCAGACCGCTTCTTCGGCCTCCTCGCCATTGGCCCAGCGGGTGACGATCGGGGTCCGGCCGGGTGGCAGCTCGTCGAGCACGCTCACGTCGAGGTCGCCGTAGACGGTCATCGCCGCCGTGCGCGGGATCGGGGTGGCGGTCATCACCAGCACGTCCGGTACCGCGCCGTCGGGATGGTCGGTCTCGCCCTTGGTCCGCAGTGCGGCGCGCTGCTCGACCCCGAACCGGTGCTGCTCGTCGATCACGACCACGCCGAGGCTGCGGAAGGTGACACCCTCCTGGATCAACGCGTGGGTGCCGATCGCCAGATCGACCGTCCCGGAAGCGAGCCCGGCGAGGATCTCACGCCGCTCCGCCCCGGTCACCCGGTTGGCGAGCAGCTCGACCCGCAACGGCCGCTCACCCCACAGGTTCTCCGGGTCGGGGACGGTGAAGCTGCCGAGTAGCGCCCGGACCCCCGCCGCGTGCTGCTCGGCGAGCACCTCCGTCGGCGCCATCAGCGCTCCCTGGTGACCACCTTGGATCGCGGTCAACAGCGCGGAGACGGCGACCACTGTCTTGCCCGCCCCGACGTCGCCCTGGAGCAGGCGGTGCATCGGTGTCGGCTTGCCGAGGTCGGCCTGGATCTCGGCGATCGTCCGCTGCTGGGCGCCGGTCAGGGGGTACGGCAGCGCGGCGATGAACCGGTCGACGAGTTCGCCGTCGAGCCGATGGCTGATCGCCTTGGCATCGCGCTCGTAGCTCAGCTTGCGGGCGATCAGCATCAACTGGACACGGAGGAGTTCGTCGAACGCCAGCCGGCGACGGGCCTGCTCCTTCTCCCCCATCGATTCGGGGAGGTGGATCTGGCGCATCGCCCGATGGCGGTCGATCATCGTCAACCGGTCGCGCACCTGGCGCGGCACTGGGTCGAGGATCCCACGCGGTTCGCACTTGCGCAGCGCGTCCTCGACGAACGCGGCCATCTCCCAGGTCGTCAGCGCGATCTTTTCCGACTGGGGATAGATCGGAACGATCCGCCCGGTCCGATCGCCGATCAGGTCGACGATCGGGTTGGTCAGCTGGAGCCCACCCCGGTACACCTCCGGCTTGCCGTAGAGGGCGACCGTCAGGCCCTCCTGCTTGAGCTGCCGCTCGCGCCACGGCTGGTTGAAGAACACGACGCTGATCCGCCCGGAACCGTCGCCGGCGGTGGCAGTGATCATCGTCCGCCGGTTGCGGGTGGACCGCTTGTTCACGTCACGGATGGTGACGATGACCAACGACTCCTGGCCGGGGACCAAGTCGCTGACCCGTGCCTCGTTCGACCGGTCGACCCATCGTCGGGGGTAGAGGGTCAACAGCTCGAGCACGTTCTCGATCCCGAACTCGCCGAGCGCGTCGCGTTTGCGATCGCCGACACCCTTGATCCGTTCGATCGGGATGCTCTGCAGCTCTCGCAGGGTGATCGGCTCCGACACCCTGGTCATCGTAACGACGGGGTGTCTCGCCGCCCGGTGGTCGGCCCCGCTGCTCGGCCCCGCTGCTCTGGCCATCCCGACCCCCCAGCCCCGACCCCTCTCCGCGCCCGATGCGCTCTGGGCACCGAAAACGACAGCATCCGGCGCATCCGGTGCACAGAGCACCATCCGGACTTCGGGCCCAAGCCCGAACCCGAGCCGAGCCGAGCCGAGCCGAGCCGCGACCCGCCCCGCCTCGCCTCCGAGGTGCTCTGGGCACCGAAAACGACAATGACTGGCGCATCCGGTGCACAGAGAACGATTCGGGGGGTGGGCGGGGGGGGGCGGGATGGGCGGGGGTGGTCGGGATGGGTGGGTGGGAGGGGGAGGTCGGGTGGGGCGGGGGGGAGGTCGGGGTGGGAGGGGGAGGTCGGGTGGGGAGGTCGGGTGGGGAGGTCGGGGTGGGCGGGGTCGGGGGCGTGGAAGGTGGTCAGGTCCGAGCGGGGTCACGGGCGAAGGCGAGCGCGAGGCGCTCGGCGGCGAGCCGCAGACCGGTCGGATCGAGGGCGGAGAACGACAGGCGCAGCGACGCGCTCGGTGCCTCGTCGAGGGAGAACGCCGAGCCGGGGACGAAGGCGACCCCGGCATCGACCGCCCGGGCGAGCGCAGCGGTGGTGTCGGTCCCCTCGGGCGCGTCGGCCCACAGGAACAGTCCACCCAGCGGCCGCGCCGCGCGCACCACCGACGGCAGCGCGTCGAACAACGCCTCGGCGCGCTCGGCGTACACCGTTCGGATCCGGTCGATGTGCCCGCCGAGGAACGCTTCGTCGCCGAGCAGTTCGAGCACGATCCGCTGTGACAGCGCCGAGGTGTGGAGGTCGGCGGCCTGCTTCAACCGGACGAGCGCGCCGACGAGCGGCTCCGGGGCGATCACCCAGCCGACGCGCAGCCCGGGGGCGAGGATCTTCGAGCTCGACCCGAGGCTGACGACCGGGCCGCCGAGAGCGGCGAGCGAGGGCGGCGGCTCGCCGCCGAAGCCGAGCTCGCCGTAGGGGTCGTCCTCGACGACGAGGAACCCGTAGCGCTCGGCGAGCTCGAGCAGGGCGATCCGTCGGGGGGCGCTGAGCACCGCCCCGGTCGGGTTCTGGAAGTTCGGCACGCAGTAGACCAGCTTCGGGCGCAGCCCGCCGGCGAGCAGCTCGGCGAGGCGCTCGATGCGCAGCCCGTCGCGGTCGATCTCGACCCCGACCAGCTGCGGGCCGCAGGTGCGCAACGCCTGGATCGCGCCGACGTAGCCCGGTTGTTCGACGACCACCGGATCGCCCGGGTCGAGCAGGGCACGCCCGACGAGGTCGAGTCCTTGCTGCGACCCGGCGGTGATCAGGACGCGCTCGACAGCGACGCCGGCCCGCCCGGCGATCAACTCACGCAGCTCCCGGTCGCCCTCGGTCGTGCCGTACTGCAGTGCGCGCAGCCCGAGCGGTCCACTCGCCTCGCTCAGCGCCCGGTCGGCAGCGGCGCGGATGCGTTCGACGGGGAAGCAGTCCCCGGCCGGCAACCCGCCGGCGAGGGAGAGCACGCCGGGACGGTCGACGAGGCGCAGCAGGTCGCGGATCACCGACGAGCGGGCTTCGGTGGCGCGCAGCGAGAGAAGGGCTTCCATCGTGACAGTGAACGATGTGCCGACCGGCCGAACCAGAGCGCACCCAACCTGGGTCCGGCGCTCCTCCCCTGGCCCGCCACGCCGGCCGCCACGCCGGCGAGGCACGCCGGTCCGAACCGAGGTGCGCCCGAGCGGTCTGCCGCTCGGCTAGACACCGGCCGTGCCCCCGTTGCGCCGCGCCGACCTCGCCGAGTTCCTCTCGGCCCGCCGTCAGGCGATCCAACCCGCCGAGGTCGGCCTCCCACCCGGCACACGTCGGCGCACTGCGGGGCTGCGGCGGGAAGAGGTCGCCCTCCTCGCCGGGGTTTCGGTCAGCTGGTACACCTGGCTGGAGCAGGGACGGCCGATCAACGCCTCGCTCGACGTGCTCGACAGCCTCGCCCGGGCGTTGCGTCTCGACCCGGTGGAGCGCGATCACCTGATCGGGTTGGCCGGTCATCCCGCCCGGCGCCCGGTCGCGCCGGGCACGGATCGGGCCTCGCCGGGGATCATCGCCCTCCTCGCCGCGCTCGAACCGAGCCCGGCCTATGTCCTCGGGCCGCGCTGGGACGTGCTCGCCTGGAACCGCCCCCAGGCCCGGCTCTACCCGTTGTTCGAGACGCTGCCGGCGGAGGACCGCAACCTGGTGTGGATCATGTTCGCCGAGCCCTCGGCGCGGGCGCTGAACGCCGAGTGGGAGTCGGAAGCCCGTCGGGTGCTGTCACAGTTCCGCGCCGAGACGACCCCGGTGCGCAACGACCCGGCGGTGGTCGGGCTGGTCGAACGGTTGCAGCGGGAGAGCGCCGAGTTCGCCGACTGGTGGTTGCGCCATGACGTCGCCGGGTTCGAGGAGCACGAGCGTCACTTCCAGCATCCGGTGGTCGGTGCGCTGCGCTTCCGGACCGAGCAGCTGACTCCGACCGGCGACCCCGATCTGCGCGTCGTCGTCCACCTGCCGCTCGACGACGACGACTCGACCGCCCGACTCGCCGCCACCGTGTGACCGTCAGGCGCGGCCGAGGATCCGGTCGACGGCGATCTCCAGCGAGACCCGGTCCGGTCGCTCACCGGGCTGGCGGTAGCGCGCCGCGTATCCGGCGACGGCGGCAGCGACCCCGTCGGCGTCGGTGATCAGCCGGACCGTGCCTTCGAGGGTCAGCCACCGTCCTCCGTCGACCTGGCTCACCGCCGCCCTCCCACCGCGCCCTGCGTTGCGTGCCTTGACCGACGCGGGGAAGGTGATCACACGGGCGACGCGGGCTGCGGCGTCGTAGCTGAAGCCGACGGCGACGACATGTGGGCTGCCGTCGGCGCGCAGGGTGGTCAAGGTCGCCAGGTGTCGTTCGGCGAGGAAGGCGAGCACCGCCTCACCGGGCTCGTCGAGGTCGATCATTCGGCGCCGAACAGGTACGGGTACAGCGGCTGTCCGCCGCGATGGACCTCGATGTCGACCCCCGGACGTTGCTCGCCGACCCAGCCGACGATCGCGTCGGTCACCGAGCGGTTCGCCTCGGCCCCGGTGACGATCGTCAGCAGCTCCCGCTCGGGCGTCAACAACTCCTCCAGCAGGCCGAACGCCGCCCCCTCCTGCGAGCCGGCAACGGCGACGATCCCATCGCCACGGATCAGTCCGATCCAGTCCCCGGTGGTCACCGCCCCTGCAGGGCTGGCGGCGTCGCGCACCGCCTGGGTCAGCTCGCCGGTGGCGACCGACTCGGCGGAGCCGGCCATCGTCGTCCCGTTCGTCCGGGCGTCGGCCTCCGGGTCGTAGACGACCAGCGCGGCGAGCGCCTCGGGCATCGAGCGGGTCGGGACGACGACCACGGTCTTGTCCGACAGTGCGTCGAGCTGTTCGGCGACCGGGATGATGTTCTTGTTGTTCGGCAGCACGATCACCTGCCGGGCGTTGACGTGGTCGACGGCGTCGAGCAGCTCGGCGGTCGAGGGGTTCATCGTCTGCCCGCCGGTGACGATTCCCTGCACCCCGAGCTGCCAGAAGAGCTCGGCGAGCCCATCGCCGCTGCACACCGCGACCACCGCCGTCGTCACCGGCGACAGGCCGGCGGCCGCCGGCCCGTGGATCGACACCCCGGTGAGCGCCGCCTCCCGGTGGGCGTGCTCTTCGGCGACCTCTTCGAACAGGTCGGTCACCCGGATGTCACGCGGCCGCCCGTCGCAGTCGAGGGCGACCTCGATCGCCGCACCGATGTCGTTGGTGTGAACGTGGCAGTTCCACAGCCCGTCGCCGCCGACGACGACGATCGAGTCGCCGATCGCTCCCCAGCCGTGCTTGAACTGCTCGATCCGCTCGTCGGCGAGGTCGAGGAAGTACATCACCTCGTAGCGGAGCTCGGCGACACCTCCGGCGGAACCGGCGGTGACCCGCTCGGCGACGGCGGCGACCTGGTAGCCATGTGCTGCGTCGATCTCCGGCGGTTCGGGCAGCGGGCTGCCGTCGACCACGTGGAGGGCTGCGTCGAGGAGCAGCATGAACCCGGCGCCGCCGGCATCGACGACGCCGGCGTCCTTCAACACCGGCAGCAGATCGGGGGTGCCGTCGAGCGCGATCTTGCCGGCGGCGTGCGCTGCGCCGAGCACCTCGACCAACGAACCGCCGGCCGCGGCGCGCACCGAGGCGGCATCCGCCGCTTCACGCACGACGGTCAGGATCGTTCCTTCGATCGGTTTGAGCACCGCTTGGTAGGCGGCGGTGGCGGCCGCCTTGAACGCCTCGGCGACCGCCTTCGGCGTCGCGTCCGGGGCGCTGTTGGAGCACCCCCGCGAGACCGCGCAGGATCTGGGAGAGGATCACCCCGCTGTTGCCCCGCGCCCCCATCAGCGACCCGTGGCTGATCGCCCTGCAGGTCGGTTCGAGATCGTCGGGAGCGGCTTCCAGTTCGGCGACGACCGCGTCGAGCGTGCGGGCCATGTTCGTCCCGGTGTCGCCGTCGGGCACCGGATAGACGTTCAGACGGTTGATCTCGGCGGCATGCGCCCGCATCGCATCGCGGAAGGCGACGACGGTCTGGCGGAGCGCGATGGCGTCGAGCCGCTCGAGGGTGGGCACGATCACATCGTACGGTCCGCCACCGCCTGCTCAGCGGGTGGGCGACGGTCCGGCGACGTCGAGGTGACGACCAGCTGAACTGTTATCGTTCAAAGAGATGAGAGTCATCTGAACTATCGGCGTCACCGCGTGACACACGGTTTGGGGCCCGCGAAATCCCACTGGTAGCGTGGATGCGTTCTCATCGATGAACGACGCGGGCCGACGACGCCCGACGGTAGCCCACTACGAAGGACCCCTCCGATGGCAGCAGTTTGTGAAATCTGCGGGAAGCACCCGTCGTGGGGTATGACCGTGTCGCACTCCCACCGTCGCACGAAGCGCCGCTGGAACCCGAACATCCAGCGCGTCCGCGCCCTGGTCAACGGCAGTCCCAAGCGCGTCAGTGCGTGCACCGGATGCATCAAGGCCGGCAAGGTGACCAAGGCCGGCACGCCGGTCTCCTGACCAGAGAACGCTCGGGGTCCGACGATGCAGGGAATCATCAAGGCCTACGACCCCGGCACCGGTGACGGTGTCGTGATCACCGACACCGACCTGAGCGAGTTCGACCTCGCTCGGAACGCGCTCGACGGCTCGATCTTTCGCATGCTGCGCCAAGGCCAGCGTGTGATCTTCGACCTCGACGCCGATGGCCGCGCCACTGCGCTGCGCCTCGGTTCAGAGGTTGACATGGGCACGCCCGGGGCCTGAGCGCACCGGACAGACCGTGCCCGCGACCAGCCCGGTGGGCGGCATCGTCCTACCTGAGAACCCGAGGAGTGAACACGCATGGCGTCGACCACCAGCAACGAGCGGCTGCAGCAGTGGGTGACCGAGTGGGCAGCAGTGTTCCAGCCGGCAGACATCTACTGGTGCGACGGCACTGCCGAGGAGTACGACCGCCTCGCCGGTGAACTGGTGGCGAGCGGGACGTTCACCCGCCTCGACGACGACGTCCGCCCGAACAGCTACTGGGCCCACTCCGATCCGGGCGACGTCGCCCGCGTCGAGGATCGCACCTTCATCTGTTCGCCGACCGCCGCCGAGGCCGGCCCGAACAACAACTGGCGCGATCCGGCCGAGATGCGAGCCGAGATGATCCGGCTCTACACCGGCGCGATGCGCGGGCGGACGATGTACGTCGTGCCGTTCTCGATGGGGCCGCTCGGTTCGCCGATCGCCCACATCGGTGTGCAGTTGACCGACTCCGCCTACGTCGCGGTCAGCATGAGGATCATGACCCGGATGGGTCAGGGCGCACTCGACGTGCTCGGCGACGGCCAGTGGGTGCCGTGCCTGCACTCCGTCGGTGCCCCGCTCGAGCCGGGTCAGGCCGACGTGCCGTGGCCGTGCAACCCGGACAACAAGTACATCGTCCACTTCCCCGAGACCCGTGACATCTGGAGCTTCGGCTCGGGCTACGGCGGCAACGCCCTGCTCGGCAAGAAGTGCTTCGCCCTCCGGATCGCCTCGGTGATGGCTCGCGACGACGGCTGGCTCGCCGAGCACATGCTGATCCTCAAGCTGACCTCGCCGGCCAAGGAGATCCGCTACGTCGCCGCGGCGTTCCCGTCGGCGTGCGGCAAGACCAACCTGGCGATGCTCGTCCCGACGATCGCCGGCTGGACCGTCGAGACCGTCGGTGACGACATCTGCTGGATGAAGTTCGGCGACGACGGTCAGCTCTACGCGATCAACCCTGAAGCAGGGTTCTTCGGCGTCGCCCCCGGCACCGGGCGCGAGACCAACCCGAACGCGATGGAGACCCTCTGGGGCAACGCGATCTTCACCAACACCGCCAAGACTCCTGAGGGCGACGTGTGGTGGGAGGGGATGACCGACGAGCCCCCGGCGCGGGCGACCGACTGGAAGGGCAACGACTGGAACCCGGAGAGCCCGACCCCCGCCGCGCATCCCAACGCCCGGTTCACCGTCGCCGCCTCGCAATGCCCGTCGATCGCCGCCGAGTGGCAGGACCCGAAGGGAGTGCCGATCTCGGCGATCCTCTTCGGCGGCCGCCGGCGGACGACCGTGCCGCTCGTCAACCAGGCCTTCGACTGGGAGCACGGCGTGTTCCTCGGTTCGATCATGGCCTCGGAGACGACCGCCGCCCAGGCCGGCGCGGTCGGCAATCTGCGGTTCGACCCGATGGCGATGCTCCCCTTCTGCGGCTACAACATGGGCGACTACTTCAGCCACTGGCTGCGGATCGGCGGCAAGACCGATGCCGCCGACGCTGCCGAAGATCTTCTTCGTCAACTGGTTCCGTCGCGACGAGGACGGCCGCTTCCTGTGGCCCGGCTACGGCGAGAACAGCCGGGTGCTGAAGTGGGTGTTCGAGCGGGTCACCGGTAGCGGCGAGGCGATCGAGACGGCGATCGGTTATCTCCCGGCCGAGGGCGCGATCGACACCGCCGGGCTCGACGTCAGCACCGAGGACATGTCGGCCCTGCTGGAAGTCGATGCCGAGGGGTGGAATGCCGCGATCCCCCAGATCGAGGCGCACTTCGCCCAGTTCGGCGATCACCTCCCGGGCGAGCTGTCCAGCCAGCTGAGCGCGATGCGCCAGCGCCTCGCCAACGCCTGACCGATCACCCCGATCATTCGACGAGCCGCTGCCCTGCGAGGCGGCGGCTCGTTCGCGTCAGGGGTTCAGGCCTGGAGGAAGGCGCGGATCCCGAGGCCCATGATGAACAGGCTGCCGAGCCCGTAGAGCAGGTAGACCTTGCCCTTGAGAAACGGGTAGTTGCGGTACGAGTAGATGATCCCGACGGAGATGATCGCAACGAAGCCGTAGAACATGTGGAACTGCGGGGCGACCAGCTTCTCCCGCGAGACGAGTACGACGCCCATGATCACCTGGACGAACACGGCGATCTCGGCGAGGCCGACGAACCACCACAACGCCCGCGATCGGACCGGCGGCCAACGGTGGGCAGCGAGCGCCCACAGCCCGGCGAGCCCGTTGCCGATGATCACGAACCACGCCCAGGCGCGGTGGATGTCGAGGACGATCAGTGCCGGGGTGCCGATCCGGCGAGCCTACCGACGCCGCGTTCTCCCGCTGCGTTCCGTCCCCGGCGTCACTCGCCGCAGAACGTACCGCCGATCACGCTGGTCACCAGTCCGCTGTCGTCGACCGCGGTGACAGTGCCGGAGAGCCCGCCGTCGGCGGAGGTCGAGTAGGTCGGGCCGAACAGGTCGCTGGCGACGATCGCACCCGGGTAGAGCGACTTGAGCTGGGCGACGGTCTGCCCGAGCCCGAGCCCGGCCTCGGTGGTCAACCCGCTCGATGCGCCCGGTGTCTCGCCGACGGGGATCAGCGAGGTCGCGTAGAGATAGGAGAAGATCTGGCGGGTGCCGGTCCCGACGTCGCCGACGAGCACCTGCAACGGTCCGTAGCGCACCCCGCGAACCTCCTCGCCGGGGCAGACACCGAACGGGGAGGCCAACGCCGGGACGTACCCGGAATCATCCGACGGCGGTCCGAGCTCGGCGGTGATCGACGCCAGCGCCGCCTCCGCCTCGGTGCCGAACTCGACCACGCCGAGCCCGGTCTCGCCGAGCACGATCCCCTCCGCGGCGGCGGTCGTCGGCGGCAGCGTCGTCGTCACTGCCGTGGTCGTCACCTCGGCGACGCTGGTCTCGGTCACCGTCGTCGTCGCCACCGCCGTGGTCGTCGGCGGCAACGTGGTCATCGCCGCCACCAGGGTCGGCGCCGGATTGATCGCCCGCGGGTGGTCGTCGCCGACTCCGCAGGCGGCGAGGGCGAGGATCAACGCGATCGGGACGGCAGCGAACCGGCGGGGCATCACCGAGCCATTCTGGTCGGTCGTCAACGGATCAACGTGTCGGCCTCGTCGCCCGCCTCGATCAGGTGGAGCGAACCGCCGACGATCTCCAAGGTGGTCACCGAGCAGTTGTCCAGCCGGTGGATCACCAGCCGGTCGTCGCCGACGGCAGCGCCGATCGCAGCGTTGATCGCCACGAAATGACTGGCGACGACGGTGTCCTCGGTGAGGGCGACGAGACGGGCGACGACTGCGTCGCGGTAGGCGAGGTAACGCTCGCCGAGCGTCGACCAGTTCCCTGCCATCGCCACCCGTAGCCATTCCACTCGCTCGACGACGGCGATCCCCTCCGGCGAGGGGATCTCGGCGACGGCCGGCTCGATCACCGCGGTCACCCCCCACCGTGCGGCGAGGACGGCAGCGGTCTGCTGGCAGCGTCGCAGCGGGCTGCTCAGCACAGCCATCGGTCCGAGCGGCCCGAGGCGATCGGCGATCGCCGCAGCCTGCCGCTCGCCGAGCGCATCGAGCGGAGGATCGACCTGCTCCCAGCCGGCCGAGGCGCGACCGTGGCGGACGAGGCGGACGATCGTCAGAACAACCACCCCGGGCGCGGTCGGCCGTCGGTGGTGACGCCCGGCTCGATGAACCATTCGGTGCCGAAGCTGAAAGCGAACAGCTCGTCGGGCATCTCGGCGAAGAATCCCGTGTCGGTCACCTGGCTGCGGTGGGCGGCGAGCGCCTTGCGCTTGTGCGCGACGTAGTCGGTGACGTCGACGGCGAGGCTGATCTCGTGTTCCTCGGTGCCCATCGGGTTGCCGTCGTCCGCCGGGCCGTCGATGTCGAAGTCGTCCTCGGCGCGATCGGCGAAGGCGCCCGACGCACGGGCCTGCTCCATCATCCGACGGACCATCGTCCGGTTGACGGTCGCTTCGAGGACCCGCGGCGTACCGGCCAGCTCGGCGGCGCGATGCCCGACCGTGTGCACCTTGACGTGGTCGGGATGGCCGTAGTTGCCGTGCCAGTCATAGGTCGTCAGCACGTCGGCACGCTCGGCGCGCAGGACCGCGGCGAGCCGCCCGGCGGCCTCGTCGAGCGGCGCCTGATGGAACGAGTTGGGCTGGGCGTTCTGTTCCCAGCCGGTCATCCCCGAATCGGCGTACCCCAGCCAGTGGATCTCGGCAATGCCGAGCACGGCCGCCGATTCGGCCAGCTCGAGCCGCCGTCGGTCGGCGAGCGACTCGCCGTCGGCGAGGTCATCGGGATGCTCACCCCACTCGCCGCCGGTGGCGACGACGAGCACCACGCGATGCCCTTCGGCGGCGGCCCGGGCGATCGTCCCGCCGGTGGAGATCGCCTCGTCGTCGGGATGGGCATGGAAGCAGACGAGTGTCGCCATCTCCCGAGTATGCCGGGCACTGCGGGCGGTCGCGAGGCCGGCGAGCCGGCGCTAGGACTGGCGAACGGTGTCGGCGGCGACGAGCGCGTCGACCTGATCGGGCGGGAAACCCCACTCGGCGAGGACCTCACGGCTGTGCTGACCGGCGTGGGCGGGCGGGCGCGAGATCTCTCCCTGGGTGCGCGAGAACCTCGGCGCAGGCGCCGGTTGGATGCGACCGGCGTGCTCGACGAAGGTCTTGCGGGCAACGTTGTGCGGGTGCTCGGCGGCCTCGCTCATCGTCAGCACGGGGGCGAAGCAGACGTCGGTGTGCTCCATCACCTCGCACCATTCGGCGCGGCTCTTGCGCTTGAACACCTCGCCGAGGCGGGCCTTGAGCGGCACCCAGCGGGCATGGTCGTTCTGGGCGGCGAACTCGGCGTCGTCGGACAGCCCGGTGAGCCGGAGGAGTTCGGCGTAGAACTGCGGCTCGATCGAGCCGATCGAGACGTACTCGCCGTCCGCGCACTCGTAGACGTCGTAGAAGTGGGCGCCGGTGTCGAGCAGGTTCGTCCCCCGGTTGCGTTCGTCGAACGCACCGACGTGCGACATCGCCCAGAACATCGTCATCAGCACGGCGCTGCCGTCGACCATCGCCGCGTCGACGACCTGCCCGGCCCCGCTGCGCGACCGCTCGAGCAAGCCGGCGACGACGCCGAGGGCGAGGAACATCCCGCCGCCACCGAAGTCACCGATGAGGTTGATCGGCGGGGTCGGTGGTCCGCCGGCGCGACCGAAGTGTGCCAGCGCACCGGCGAGAGCGATGTAGTTGAGGTCGTGACCTGCCGCCGATGCGTACGGTCCCTCCTGGCCCCACCCGGTCATCCGGCCGAAGACCAGCCGCGGATTGCGATCGAGGCAGACGTCGGGACCGAGTCCGAGCCGTTCGACGACCCCCGGCCGGAAGCCCTCGATCAACGCGTCTGCCTGCTCGACCAGTCGGAGCACGGTCTCCACCCCGGCCGGCTGCTTGAGATCGACGGCGAGGTTGCGTCGTCCGCGCAGGAGCAGGTCGAACGCCGGGCCGTCGGGCGCGGGACCACGCACCGCCTGGGTCCGGTCGATCCGGATCACCTCGGCGCCGAGATCGGCGAGGATCATCGCGGCGAACGGCCCGGGGCCGATGCCGGCGAGCTCGATGATCCGGAATCCGCTGAGCGGCCCCTTGGCGGCACCGGCGGAAGGCGTTGAGGCGTCGGTCATCCGCCGATTCTCACCGATCGGTCCGGCGGCGGCGAAACGGTCTCGGCGGCGAGCTCGACCGGATACCAGCACGCCCACCGGTGGTCGTCGATCGTTCCTGGCCGGGCGACGTCTCCCGACAGGCGCGGGTCCTCCGCGGTGCAGCGCGTCGCAGCCCGGGCGCAGCGCGGGGCGAAGGCACAGCCGGGGGGTCGGCCGAGGAGCACCGGCGGTGCGCCGGGGATCGCCGCCAGCCGGGTGTGGCCCGGCTGATCGAGGCGAGGAACGGCGCCGAGCAGGGCGTGGGTGTACGGATGGCGGGGTGCGGCGAAGAGCTCCGCCGTCGCCGCCTGTTCGACGATCCGGCCGGCGTACATCACGGCGACGTCGTCGGCCCGTCCGGCGACGATCCCGAGGTCGTGGGTGATCAACAGCACCGCCAGCCGGCGCTCTCGGCGGAGTTGGTCGAGCAGGTCGAGCAACTGGGCCTGGACGGTGACGTCGAGCGCGCTGGTCGGCTCGTCGGCGAGCAACACGTCGGGGTCGCAGGAGAGGGCGACGGCGATCGCCACCCGTTGACGCAACCCACCGGACAGCTCGTGCGGATAGGCCCGCAGCCGGCGCTCGGGGTCGGGGATCCCGACCGCCTCGAGCAGTTCGCGCGCCCGTGTGTGTGCCTCGGCGCGGCCGAGGCCGAGGTGGACGCGCATCGGTTCGGTCAGCTGGCGGCCGATCCGCTGGACCGGGTCGAGGCTGGTCATCGGATCCTGGAAGACCATCGCCACCCGCCGGCCGCGGATCCGTTCGAGGTCGCGCTCGGCGAGGGTGAGCAGGTCGATCGGGCGGTGTTCGTCGGGCCCGAACAGGATCCGTCCTGGCGCGCTCGGATCGGTCGGTGGTCCGACCAGTCCGAGGATGCTGCGGGCGAGCATCGTCTTGCCCGATCCGCTCTCGCCGACCAAGGCGGTGAGCTTGCCCGGGGTGAGGGTCAGGTCGACCCCGTCGACCGCTCGCACGTTGCCGAACGGGGTCACCAGCCAGGTGTGCAGCTGCTCGACGCGCAGGGCGCGCCGGGCTCCGGGGACGAGCGGGTCGGCCGGCGCCCGTTCGGTCCGCCGGCTGCCCGGCGCAGCGGCCTCGGGCGGCGGGCGGCCACCGAACAACCAGCGTCGCTGCCAGCGCTCGGCGAGCGTGCTCAGTGCGAGCACGGTGAACACCAGCGCGGCAGTCGGCACGAGCGTCAGGTGCGGCGCACGTTCGACCCGCTCCTGGCCGAGCGCGATCAACTTGCCCCACGTGATGTAGCGGTCGGGGACGCCGATGGCGAAGAACGACAGTGCGCCCTCGATCGCGATCACGATCCCACAGACCAGCAAGGCGTAGGCGAGCACGGGGACGAGGATGTTGGGCAGCAGTTCGCGCACCGCCACCCGGCGGTGACGGGCGCCGATCATCCGGGCGGCGAGGACGAAGTCACGCTCGGCCAGCGGCAACGTCGAAGCCCGTGTCACCCGGGCGAAGGCGGGGACGAACAACACGCTGAGCACGGTGATCGTCGTGACCACGCTCTTGCCCCAGATCAGCGAGGCAGCGGCTGCGGCGAGGAACGCAGGGAAGGCGGCGAAGACGTCGAGGCCGACGACGATCGTCCGGTCGAACGCCCCCCGCCGGTACCCGGCGACGAGCCCGATCGCGGTTCCGACCGCCATCGCCGCCACCGCGCTGACCGCGCCGATCAGCAGCGACAGTCGCGATCCGTCGATCAGCCGGACGATCATGTCGACGCCGCGATTGTCGGTGCCGAGCAGGTGTGGCCAACCGGGCGCAGCCCGGATCGCAGTCAGGTCCTGGCGGCGGGGCAGCGGAAGCCACGGCCCGATCACGGCGGCGGCGACGATCAGCACCAACCAACCGAGCGAGAGCACGCCGCCGCGACCGAGGTCGCCGAGCGAGGTGCGCAACGAGCGCAACCGGCGCGGGATGCTCACGTCGCGCTCCGCGAGAGGCGGATGCGGGGGTCGAACAAGGTCAGCACGACGTCGACGGCGAGGTTGACGACGACGTAGATCGCAGCGATCGTCAGCGCCGCCGCCTGGACCTTGACGACGTCCTGGGTCAGCACCGCCTCGGTCATGAACGCGCCGATCCCGGGCACCGAGAACAGCCGCTCGACGATCGCCGCGCCGCCGAGGACGACCGCGGTGTTGAGCCCGATCACCGACACCAGGGTCAGCGAACTCGGGCGCAGCGCCCGTCCGAGCAGGACCCTCCTGCCGGGCAGTCCCATCGCCCGGGCGAAGGCGATGTGATCCGAGCGCAGGGTCTGGACGAGGTCGGTGCGCAGGACGCGGTAGTAGATCCCGGCGAGGGGGACCGAGAGGGTGACGACGGGGAGGACGAGCGCCCGCAGGTTCTTGGCGACGTTCTCACCGAGCGGGACATAGTCGGCGACCGGGAACCAGTGCAGCTTCTGGGCGAAGACGACGAGGAGGATGATCCCGAAGGCGAACGACGGCATCGCCAGGGCGACGAACGAACCGGCCGAGAGCAGGCGGTCGGCTCGGCCACGTTCGCGACGGGCGGAGACGAGTGCGGTCGGCACGGCGATCGAGATCGCGGACAGCTGGGTCAGTGCGAGCAGCTCGAGCGAGGTCGCGATCCTCGGTCGCATCGCGGCGGTGATCACCTCGCCGGTGCGGTAGGACACGCCGAAGTCGCCACGCAACGCCCGTCCGAGCCAGACCGCATAGCGGACCGGCAACGGGTCGTCGAGGTGCAGGTTGCGCCGGACGATGGCGATCGACTCGGGCGTCGCCGAGGTCCCCAGCACAGCGGTCGCCGGATCTCCGGGGAGCAGGTCGATCAGCAGGTAGGCGACGATCGAGACGATCACGAGGACGAGCGCGACCGAGGCCAGCCTCCGCCAGAGCCACCCCCAGCCCATCGTCAGGCGGTGAAACCGACGAACCGGGAGGGGAAGAAGACGGTGTTCCCGAGGCCGCCGATCTCGTCGCCGGCGATCACGTACAACGAGCCGTGGTAGCCGATGATGTATGGCACCTCGCTGCGGAACAGTTGTTGGACCCGGTCGTAGGCGGCGTGCCGGACCGCCGGATCGTCGCTGTGCCGCCCCTCTTCCAACGCCGCGTCCATCTCGGCGTTGGAGAAGCTGCCGTAGTTCGACGCGCCGTTGGTGTGCAGCAGGTTGTAGAGCAGGAAGTCGGGGTCACCGAACGAGCCGCCGATCCACCCCATCACGTCGAAATCGCCCGAGAGGGCATGGCCGACGTAGGTGGTCAGGTCGGGGATCAGCTCGATCTCGGCGTCGATCCCGACGTCCTGGTAGTACTCGGCGGCGGCGCGGCTGGCGTCCTCGACGAGCTGGTTGCCGGCGAGCACGAGGATCGTCAGGCTCACCGGTTGCCCGTAGTCGGCGAGCAGCTCGCGGGCGCGCTCGGGATCGAAGCTGAGCGGCTCGTCCGGCGCGGTCCACCAAACGCTCTCCTTGACCAGCGGGCTCCAGGCGTAGTCGGCATAGGTCTGGCCCTGGTAGGCGGTGGCGATCGCCTCCCGGTCGACGGCGTAGAGCAATGCCTCACGGACGCGCAGGTCGTCGAACGGCGGCTTGGACTGGTTGAGGAAGCTGAACGTGTACCCGGTCGACGGCGGGCTGACGACCTGGTCACCGTTGGCCTCGGCATCGGCTGCGGTCTCGTCCAGCCCGGTGATGATCGCGTCGAGCTCGCCCGCCTCGTAGGCGGCGATCCGTGCCGCCTCGATCGGGAGGAGCTTGAACACGAGCCGGTCGAGCGGCGACGGATCCCCCCAGAACGCCTCGTTGCGTTCGACGACGATCCGGTCGCCGGGAACCCACTCGACGAACGAGTACGGGCCGGTGCCGACCGGGTTGCGGAGCAACGCATCGGGAGCGGTGGCGACGGCCGCCGGTGAGGCCATCGCCCCGACCACCCCGGCGAGCGCTCCGGGCAAGGCGGTCCACGGCTCGGCGAGGGACAGCTCGACCGTCAGCGGGTCGACGACCTCGACCGCTGTCAGCGGGGCGACCGCCGGGGCGTTGTACGGCGAGACACGCTGTCGTTCGATGTTGAACCGGACCGCTTCGGCGTCGAGCGGTGTGCCGTCGTGGAAGGTCACCCCGGCATGGATCGTCAACGTCCACGACAGGCGGTCATCGGCCTCGACCGGCAGTTCGGCGAGCCACGGATGGATCTCCCCGTCGGGGGTGTAACGCAGCAGCGTGTCGTACAGCGCGTCGTAGACCGAGCCGTTCGCCAGACTCGCCGAGTTGCCCGCCGGGTCGAGCGTCGGCGGCTCGCCGTCGAGCCCGACGGTCATCGTCCCCCCGGGAACGATCTCGGCGCTGCCGTCCGTAGCCGCGATGCTCGTCGCGCCGCCGGCGGCGGTGGTCGCCGCCGAGGTCGATCCGCTCTCGGCCGGGGCGGTCGCGCTCGGCTCGGCTGAGGGCGAGGGCGCAGTGGTCGAGGTCACCGATTGCGACGACGACGAGCTCGAGCACGCTGCGAGCAGGACGGACACAGCAGCAGCCGCCCACCACGCTCCCCCCCACGGTGTGCGCATCGCGCGACCCTACACACGTCACACGGTCTGACGGATGCTGCCCCCCTCCCCCGCCGTAGCGTGCCGACGATGCTGCTCCACCTGATCGACGCCGAAGACTGGGCATGGCTCGAGGGCGCCGACCGCTACGCCCCGCCGTCGCTGGACACCGAGGGCTTCGTCCACTGCAGCCCGGACGACCCGACGATGCTGGCGGTGGCCAACCGCTTCTACCGCGAGCACGGCGGGGAGTTGCTGGTGCTCACGATCGACGAGCAAGCGTTGTCATCGCCGGTGCGGTGGGAGGCGCCCGCTCACCCGGACGGCAGCACGCCCGCCACAGGCGAGGCCGTGTTCCCCCACGTCTACGGACCGATCGAACTCGCCGCGGTCCGCGACGTTCGCCGGCTGACACGCGACCCGGCCGGGGACTTCTCCTCGATCGACTGATCCTCGGTGGGGCGCGGCGTGCGTGTCAGCTGAGCAGGCGCCGTTTCTGGGCTTCGAACTCTTCCGGGGTGAGCGAGCCGCGATGGAGCAGGCCCTCGAGCTTCTCCAGCTGACTGGCGACGTCGACGGCCGGCGCCGGGGCGGAGAAGCCGCCGAACTTGCGCTGCTCGTTGCCCTCCATCTGGGCGTGGATCAGGTTCTGGACCTTCTCCGGATGACGGATGTCGGTGAACCGCTGCTGGCCGTCCTCGCCGCCGGACTCGATCAGCAGGTCGCCGGCGCCGATCATCCGCTCGAAGATCGACTGGCTGAAGTTGACGTTGTTGACCCGTTCCAGCGGGATCTCGATCCCGCTCTTGGCGAGCACTCCCCGGCGAAAGATCAGCCGGTCGGAGGTGATCACGAAGTTGGTCGTCATCCACGTCAGATAGCGCCAGACGACCCACACGATCGAGACCAGCAGGGCGACCAGTGCGACCACACCGAGGACCTTCCGGCCGTTGCTGCCGTCGTCGAACACGACCAGCGAGACGATGCCGAGGACGATCGAACCGGCCAGCGCGGCGACTGGTCGGGAGAAGAACCACCAGTGCGGATGCAGGTCGAGCGCCAACGTCTCGTAGTCGTTGAGCAGCTTCTTCGGGTACGGCATGAGCGAGATGGTACCGACCGGTAGCGTCGCCGCGGTGGAGCTCGATCCGGCCCAGCGCGAGGCGGTGACCTGCGACGATCAGCCCCTGGCGGTGATCGCCGCCGCCGGTTCGGGCAAGACCGCGGTGCTCACCGAACGGATCGCCCGCCGGGTCGACGACGAGTCGGCCGACGAACGGCATGTGCTGGCGGTGACCTTCAGCCGCCAGGCAGCGAGCGAACTGACCCGGAGGCTCGCGGCACTCGACGTGCGTGGAGCGAACGTCGGCACGTTCCATGGGATCGCCTTCGGCGTCCTGCGCCAGCGATGGACCGATCTCGGTCGTCCGGCACCGTCGTTGACCACCAATCGCGAGGGTCTGCTCGGCGAGGCGTTGCGCACCATCGATCTCGGCGGCCGGCGCCGGCCGCAGCTGAACGAAGCCAACACCGAGCTCGACTGGTCGCGCGCCCGGCTGTTCTCGGCCGAGGACTACGCAGCGAAGGTCCGTCAGCACGGGCGACGGACGAAGACCGCGCCCGACGCGCTGGCGGAGGTGTTCGCCCAGTACCGGACGCTCAAGCAGCGCCGGCGGGTGATCGACTTCGACGACCTGCTCGAGCAGCTGTTGGAGGAGACCCGTTGCGACGAGGCGTTCGCCACCCAGCTCCGCTGGCGGTTCCGCCACTTCTTCGTCGACGAGTTCCAGGACATCAACCCGCTCCAGCACGCCGTGCTCGAGACGTGGCGCGGCGGTCGCTCCGACCTGTGCGTCGTCGGCGATCCGCGCCAGGCGATCTACGGCTGGAACGGGGCAGAACCGGGGCTGCTCGCGGATGTCGAGCAGACCTACCCGGGGATCCGGGTGATCCGCCTCCAACGCAACTTCCGCTGCAGCCCGGCGATCGTCGACGCGGCGGCGACGGTGTTGGTCGCCTCGACCACCGTCGACGACACCCTCGCCGCTCGCCCGCCGAGTGGATCGATCGCGCTCGCCGGCGTCAGCGATGAACGCGCCGAGGCCGAGCTGGTCGCCGCCCGGCTCCGTCAGCTGCACCTCCCCGGGCGCAGCTGGGGTTCGATGGCGGTGCTCGCCCGGACCAACGGTCAACTCGAGCCGATCGCCGCCGCGCTCGACGCAGCGCGGATCCCCAACGTGCTCACCGCCCGCCCGCCGGCACTGGCGGACGATCCGGCGCGGCGTGCGCTGCTGCTCGCGGCGCGAGCACAGTCGACCGCCGAGCTGCTCTCGGGCTGGGCCCGGGACCTCGACGACGGGATCGAACGCGTCGCCGATTCGCGTCTCCACCGCCGGCTGGCGGGCGCTGTGCGGAGGTACCTGACGAGCTTCCCCGACGGCACCGGCGCTGCCTTCCTCGACTGGTTCGAGCTCACCGAGGGCGCCGATGAGCGCCGACGCACGAGCCATCAGGTCGAGCTGCTCACCTTCCATGCGGCCAAGGGCCGGGAGTGGCGGACGGTCGCCGTCGTCGGGGTCGAAGCGGGACTGGTCCCCCATTCGACGGCGAGCACCGCCGAAGCCGCCGCCGAGGAAGCCCGGCTGCTGTACGTCGCGCTCACCCGAGCCAGCGACGAGCTGCTCGTCACCTGGGCGGCAACCCGCAACGGTCGTCCGGCGGGCCGCAGCGTGCTGCTCGACCGGTTCGTCGAACGTTCCGAGACCCCCGATGAGCTGCCGTGGAAGCCGCTGTCGCCGACGAAGTCGACCGCACCGAGTGCGCAGGACCCGGTGTTGGTCGAGCTGCGCGCCTGGCGCGCCCGGGCGGCGCGAGCGGTCGCCCTGCCGGAGCCGGCGATCTGCGCCGATGAGGTGCTGGCGGCGATCGCCGCCGAACTGCCCCAGAGCATCGAGCAGCTCGCTGCGATCCCCGGCGTCGGCCCGATGGCCGCAGCACGCCTCGGCCCGCGGCTACTCGCCGTGCTCGCCGGGCTGGGCTGACGGGTCGGCGGAGGCGCCGCCCTCGCGCGCCGCCATCAGCCGGTCGAGTCGGTTGGCGTCGAAGGCGATGAACAGCCCGGTCGCCTCGGCGCACAGCGTCTCGCCGTGCCGCAGTGTCCCCCAGCAGGTGACCTTGCGCCCGATGACCGAGACGATCCCGGCCTCGTAGACGACCGTCTGGTTGAGCGGCGTCGGACTGCGATAGCTGACCTCCAGCCGTCCGGTCATCCCACCCTTGCCCGACAGGCCCTGGGCGAAGCCGAGGACCTCGTCGAATCCGGCAGCGATGAACCCACCGTGGACGTGGCCGGGAGGGCCCTCGTAGGGCAACCGGTAGACGACCTCGGCACGGACGACCTCGCCGACGACTCGGGCGTCGATCGGCGGGGCGAGCGGGCTCATCGGCCCGACGAACGGCGAGAAGTCGGCGAACGTCAGATCGCTCGCACCGCCGAGCAGCGCCCTCGGCACTTCCGACGTATCGACGACCGTGGGGGGCGGTCTCGAGCAGGCGGACCGCTTCGTCGACCAGCACGGCGACGGAGTGGAGCACCTCCAACGGTGCATTGGTGTCGGCGACCTCACGGATCAGGGCCCGCACCCCGTCGGCGACCTCGACCCGGGCGTCGTCGTCCGCGGTGTAGCGGCTCCGCCGGGAGTTGATCCGATCGACCAACTGGCTGGTGTGGTCGAACGACGGCGTCGATCCGCCCGCTGCTGTCTCTGGTTCGCTCATCGCTGGTTCACCGATCCTCGATGTCGACGATCACCGGTGCGTGATCGGAAGGGGATGTTCCTTTGCGGGCATTGCGGTCGATCACCGCGAACGTCGAGCGAGCGGACACCGCCGGTGAGGTCAGGACGAGGTCGATCCTCATCCCCCTCCCCTGGTGGAAGTCGCCGGCCCGGTAGTCCCACCAGGAGTAGATCTTCGGGGCGTCGTGGTGGCGGCGGAAGACGTCCTCCAGCCCGAGGCCGAGCAACGCGCCGAGCGCCTCCCGTTCGGCCGGGCTGGTGTGCGTCGCTCCGACGAACTTGGCCGGGTCGTAGACGTCGATGTCGGCCGGGGCGATGTTGAAATCTCCGGCGACGACGACGTCCGGCCCGGCGTGGGGGTCGGCGCCGAGGTGGTCGCGCAGCCGCTGCAACCAGGCGAGCTTGTAACGGTAGTGCTCGTGGTCGAGTGCCCGTCCGTTGGGCACGTAGACCGACGTGACCCGCACACCGCCGCAGGTGGCGGTGATCAACCGGGCTTCGGCGTCAGGCAGGCTGCCGTCGGCGAAGTTGGCGACCACGTCGCTGAGGCCGACCTTCGACAGGATCGCGACCCCGTTCCACTGTCCCTGGCCGTGATGAGCGGTGTCGTAGCCCATCGCCTGGAAGGTCAGTGCCGGGAAGGCGTCGTCGGCGAGCTTGGTCTCCTGCATGCAGAGCACGTCCGGCTCGACGTCCGCCAGCCATTCCTCGACGCGCGGCAGGCGGACCTTGAGCGAGTTGACGTTCCAGGTGGCGATGCGCACGACGACCGAAGGTAGCGGGCCGGCGCCGCCGAGATCGCAGTGCGCCCGGTGACATCCGCCGTCAGCCGGCGGCGGCCTTCTTGCGCGTCCGCTTGACCGGCGCTGCCGGAGCCGGGGGTGACGCGACGGGCGGCGGCTCGGCCGGCGGGGCGGCCTTCTTGCGCGCCCGCTTCGCCGGAGCGGGTTGGGCGACGGCGGCCGGGACCGGCTCGGCCGCTGCCGGAGTGGCCTTCTTGCGCGTCCGCTTCGCCGGGGCGGGCTCGGCGGCGGCGACCGGCGCAGCCGCGGGCTCTGCCGCCGGTGCAGCTGCGGGCTCGGCGGCGGGCGCAGCCTTGCGGCGAGCCGGTTTGGCGGCTCGGGCGGGTTCCGCCGAGCGCGCCGGGGCCGCCGCAGCTGCCTTCTTACGCGTCCGCTTCGCCGGTGCCGGCGAGGCCGGTTCGGGAGCGATCTCCGTGTCCAGCGCGGCCGGATCGGGGGTGGGCACTACGTCGGCGGCGGGGACCGGCGGAACCTCGAGCGTGTCCGGCTCGGAGGCGAGCTCGATCACCGGCTCGGCTGCGGCCTTCTTGCGTGACCGCTTCGGCGCCTTCGGTTCGGGCTCCGGAATCTCGATCGTGTGCGCCATCGTCGAGGTGGCGAGGTCGATCCCGCGGCGCGCCGGATGGAAGGCGGCGACGTGGAGGATGACGGTGTCGTCCAGCTTCATCAGCAGCCGGGCGCTGCGCGGGGCCGGATCGTCCATCAGCCGGAGCGGGACATAGCCGCGAGCGTCACCGATGCGGACATAGGCACCGTGCGACGCGTAGCTCTCGACGACTGCCTCGACCGTCGACCCGACCGGGTGCTGCTCGACGAAGGCGATGAACGGCAGCAGGTCGTTGACCATCGACGACTTGGTCGGCGTCGCCACATGGGTGGTCTTCGGGGTCTTCGGCTCGGCCGACGCAGCGGCCGGGGCAGCCCCGGCGACGACGTTCAACTCGGCGGCGGCGATCTCCGGTTCGGTCCCAGCGGCAGCGCCTCGGCCGCGCCCGCGGCGGCTCGACAGCCGAGCGCCGGGCGGCGGCGCGCTCGGCACCGGCAGCGGCTGCGACGCCTCCTTGCTCCCGAGCGCGACCTTCGACGGCCGGCTCGACGCCGGGCTG
This sequence comes from uncultured Actinomycetes bacterium, assembly GCA_963754705.1. GTDB lineage: Bacteria > Actinomycetota > Acidimicrobiia > Acidimicrobiales > Ilumatobacteraceae > JAWKHV01. Next base: position 111,860 of record CAVWGZ010000009.1, read on the forward strand.
CGGTCCTTGCGCTTGGCGTCGCGGGTGACCCGGCGGCTGAGCGGGCCGCGCACCGGGACGCGAGGGACGAACACCCATCCGATGTGCGGCACCGGCTTGCCACCGATCAGCCGGCCCTCGTCGAACAGCCAGTCGTACTCGGCGTGGAACTCCTGGTAGGAGTCGTTGGAGATGATCGTCGCATCGACCTTGTTGGCGATCGCGAGGACGAACGCGTCGCCGCGGCCGACCGCGCCGGCCGGCGGGGCGACGAGTTCGTTGTGCTCGATCGCTGCGTCGAACTCGGCGATCTCGGACGGATCGATGCGGTGCCCGAAGGTCGCATCGACGACGACCGTGACCAGGTCGTTCGGATACTCCTCCATGAACGCCTGGACGGCGTCGACCAGCTGTTGCAGGCTCGGCATCGAGCGACCCTCGGTCGCCAGGTTGGAGCCGTCGACGATCACATGTCTCGGCATAGCCGTGCTAGTCAAGCAGCTGCCAGGGTCAATACCGCGGCACCTGTCGGCGAGGCCGGCGGGCCCCTACGCTCGGGCCGATGTTTCGTGCAGTGCTCTGGGACTTCGGCGGCGTGATCCTCTCCAGCCCGTTCGAGGCGTTCAACCACTACGAGACGGCGCGCGGGCTGCCGCTCGACGCAATCCGGTCGATCAACGCGGCCGATCCGCACACCAACGCCTGGGCCCGGCTCGAGCGCTCGGAGCTGTCCGCGGCCGAGTTCGACGCCGCCTTTCGCGCCGAGGCGATCGCCGCCGGGCACGACATTCCCGGGGCGGACGTGCTCGGCCTCCTCGCCGGCGAGGTCCGTCCGGAGATGGTCGCCGCGCTCGACGCGGTGATCGCCGCCGGCTACCGCACCGCCTGCTTGACGAACAACATCGTCAGCGACCGGACACACGAGCGCGGCGATGCCGTCGCCGCGGTGCTCGGTCGCTTCGACGCGATCGTCGAGTCGAGCAAGGTCGGCGTGCGCAAACCCGAGCCGCGGTTCTACGAGATCGCTTGCGAGCTGCTCGAGGTGAGCCCGGCCGACTGCGTGTTCCTCGACGACCTCGGGGTCAACCTCAAGCCCGCCGCCGCAATGGGAATGCGCACGATCAAGGTCGGCGACCCGCTCATCGCCATCACCGAACTCGAAGCCGCGCTCGGCATCCCGTTGCGCTGACACCGCGCGCGAGCCAGACCGAGCGCGGCGACGGCAGGTTCGGCCGAGCGCATCAGCGGCGGCAGCGCGCGAAGGTCTCTTCCATCAGCTCGGCGAGCTCCTGGTCGTGGATCGTCTTCGATCCCGTGGCCGGGGCTGCCGGACTCGACCCGGGCGACGTGCCACAGGTCGTAGCCGAGTTCCTTGACCCGCCAGACGCGGTGCTCGACGAAGTACCAGGGCCCCATGTTCCCCGGCTCCTCCTGCAGCCAGACGACCTCGCGCGCGTTCGGGTAGCTGTCGAGCACGGCGAGCATCTGGTCGTAGGGGAACGGATAGAGCTGCTCGACGCGGACGATCGCCGCCGGGGCGTTGCGCTTGTCGCGGTCGGCCATCGCGTCCCAGCAGATCTTGCCGGAGCAGAACACGACCCGGGTGACCGCATCTCGATCGGCGACGAACGGGTCGTCGAGCACCTCCTGGAAGCGCCCCTCGACGAGCTCGGTGACCAGCGAGCGGCTCTCCTTCATCCGCAGCGGCGCCTTCGGGGTGAAGATCACCAGCGGGCGACTGATCTCGAGTTTCACCTGGCGACGCAGCAGATGGAAGTACTGGGCGGCCGTGGTCGCATTGGCGACCTGGATGTTGTCCTCGGCGCACAGCGTCAGGAAGCGCTCGATCCTCGCGCTGGAATGCTCCGGACCCTGACCCTCGTAGCCGTGCGGGAGGAGCAGGACGAGGCTGTTCGAGGTCCCCCACTTGTCCTCGGCGGCGACGAGGTACTGGTCGATGACGATCTGCGCGCCGTTGATGAAGTCGCCGAACTGGGCTTCCCACAGGACCAGCGCGTCGGAGTTGGCCGAGGCGTAGCCGTACTCGTAGCCGAGTGCGGCGTATTCCGACAGCAGCGAGTCGTAGACCCAGAACCGGGACGCCCCGGGCAGCTCGGTGAGCGGGATCCACGGCGTGCCGGTCTCGTAGTCGACCAGCGCCGCATGGCGCTGGGAGAACGTCCCCCGCCGGCTGTCCTCGCCGGCGAGGCGGACCGAGGTGCCGTCGAGCAGGAGCGAGCCGTAGGCCAGCGACTCGGCCGTCGCCCATTCGACCTGGCCACCCTCGTGGTACAGCTTGGCCCTGGTCTCGAACTGGCGGCCGAGCTTGGGATGGACGGTGAAGCCCTCCGGATAGTTCGTCAGCTGACCGAAGATCGCATCGAGCGTTTCCCGCGCGACGCCGGTGGCGACGGCCGGGAGCACACCGCGCGGCTTGGGCGGGCGCGGCGCCTTGGTCGGCTCCGGGGCATGGGCGCGGGTCTCGTCGAGGGCGACCTGGAGCTTGCGCTGGAAGTCCTCCAACGCCTGCTCGGCCTCCTCGACGGAGAGCTCGCCGCGCTTGACCAGCGCCTCGACGTACAGCTTGCGCACCGCTCGTCGCTCGGCGATCGCCTTGTACATCAGCGGCTGGGTGTAGCTCGGGTCGTCGCCCTCGTTGTGGCCGTACCGGCGGTAGCAGACCATGTCGATCACGACGTCCTTGTGGAACCGCTGGCGATATTCGAATGCCAGCCTGGCGACCCGCAGGCACGCTTCCGGGTCGTCGCCGTTGACGTGGAAGATCGGCGCCTGCACCGTCTTGGCGACGTCGCTGCAGTACAGCGACGAGCGGGCGTACTCCGGCGCGGTGGTGAACCCGATCTGGTTGTTGATGATCAGGTGGATCGTCCCGCCGACGCGGTAGCCGGTGATGTCGCTCATCGCCAGGCATTCGGCGACGATGCCCTGCCCGGCGAAGGCGGCATCACCGTGGATCAGCAGCGGCAGCACCGGATACGACCCGGGCGGGTCGATCAGGTCCTGGCGGGCGCGAGCCATGCCGAGCACGATCGGATCGACCGTCTCGAGATGGCTCGGGTTGGGGGCGAGTTCGACCTTGATGTCCCGACCGGACGGGCTCTCGTACTTCCCGGAGGCGCCGAGGTGGTACTTGACGTCGCCCGAGCCCTGCACAGAGGTCGGGTCGACATGACCTTCGAACTCCTTGAAGATCTGGTCGTAGCTCTTGCCGACGATGTTGGCGAGCACGTTCAGCCGCCCGCGATGCGCCATCCCGAGCACTGCCGAGTCGTGCCCGGCGTCGGCGGCGGCGGAGAGGATCGCGTCGAGGATCGGGATTGCCGACTCGGCGCCCTCGAGCCCGAACCGCTTGGTCCCGACGTACTTGGTGGCGAGGAACTTCTCGAACGCCTCGGCTGCGTTGAGCCGCTCGAGCAAGCGACCGACGTCGTCGCGGCTCGCCTTGAACGCCACCCCTTCCAGCTTCGACTGGATGAAGCGTTGCTCCTCGGTGTTCTGGATGTGCATGAACTCGACGCCGATCGTGCGGCAGTACGCGTTGCGCAGCACGCCGAGGATGTCGCCGAGTTTGAGCTTCTGGGTCCCGGCGAGCCCGTCGGTGAGGAACTCCCGCTCGAGGTCCCAGATCGTCAGCCCGTAGGTCGCCGGATCGAGCTCGTCGTACATCTTCGGCTCTTTCCACCGCAGTGGATCGAGATCGGCGATCAGGTGGCCGCGTGCCCGGTGGGTGCGGATCAGGGTGGCGATCTGCATCTGCTTGTGCAGCATCGCCTCCTCCCGGTTGAGCGGGGTGACGTCGGTCCGCCACTGCACCGCTTCGTAGGGGACGTCGAGCGAGCGGAACACCGAGTCGTAGAAGCCGTGCTTACCGAGCAAGAGCTCGTGGATCCGCTTGAGGAACAGGCCCGACTCGGCGCCCTGGATGATCCGGTGGTCGTAGGTCGAGGTGATCGTGACCACCTTGGAGACCCCGAACTCGGCGAGGGCGGAGGTGTCGGCACCCTGGAACTCGGCGGGGAAGTCGATCGATCCGACGCCGACGATCACACCCTGCCCGGGCATCAGCCGCGGCACCGACTGGACCGTGCCGATCGTGCCGGGGTTGGTCAGCGTGACCGTCGCCCCCTGGAAGTCGCTGACCTGCAGCTTGTTCGCCTTGACCTTGCGGACGAGGTCTTCGTAGGCGGCGAGGAACTCGGCGAAGTCCATCTGGTCGGCGTCGCGCAACACCGGCACGACCAGCGTCCGGCTGCCGTCGGCCTTGCCGACGTCGACCGCCAGACCCATGCTGACCCGATCGCTGCGGACGATCCGCGGCTTGCCGTCGGAGCCCTCGACGAAGCTGTTGTTCATCACCGGGGTGGCATCGGCGATCGCCCGGATCACGGCGTAGCCGATCAGATGGGTGAAGCTGACCTTGCCGCGACCGGAGCGCTCCTGGTAGCCGTTGATCACCTTGCGGTTGACCTCGAGCAGGCGGGCGGGCACGTTGCGGAAGCTGGTCGCGGTCGGGACCGTCAGGCTGCGCGACATGTTGGCGACGATCGCTGCGCCGGCACCGCGGATGATGTCGCCCGGTTCGGCGGCAGCCACCGGCGCGGGCGGGGCGTCGACCGCCGGCGGTGCACCGGCGGGCGGTGCGGCGAGCGGGGCCTCGCCGACGCCGTCGGCGGTGCTCGCCACCCCGGCTTGCGGCCGATAGTCGGCGAAGAACTCCTGCCAGGTCGAGCTGACCGCCGCCGGGTCCTGCCGATACTGCTCGTACATCTCGTCGACGAGCCAGGCATTGGCCCCGAACTGCTCTCGTTCTTCTGCCATCACGCTCGACTGTACTGGTCCGCCACCTGCCGCTGCCTCCCCTTGGGGCGACGAATCACGAGGTCAGCGACAGCGTTGCATTTCGAAAGTCTCGACTTGTAGATTCGGCCGCATGAACCGACTCTCCGCCCCTCGACTGTCGCTTGCTCCGCTCCTCCTGGCAGCCGGAGCGCTCGCACTCACCGGGTGCGGTGGCGGGAGCGGCGACTCGGAGTCGGGAGCCTCCGAGGCCGATCTCGTGGTCGACGCGTTGGACAGCCTGAAGTTCGACAGCGACAACTACACCGCGACCGCCGGTGAGGTGACGATCGACTACCAGAACCGTGGCAGCGTCAACCACAGCCTGTTGGTCATCGGAGCGGATTCGAAGCAGATCGGCGAGCGGATGGAGATCGGCGGTGGCGGCGACGACCTCGCCACCTACGACCTCGCCCCCGGGAGCTACACCCTGTTCTGCGACATCCCCGGCCACAGCAACATGAAGGCGACGCTGACCGTCTCCTGAGCCGGTCGGCCGCCGATCAGCTGCGGAAGAAGATCTCGGTCAGGACCAGGAAGATCGCCCACAGGCCGAACGAGGCGATCAGCGGGTTGCGCACCCCGGGCCCGTCGTAGATCACGTTCAGACCCTCGTTCGGCTTGGTCTTCCACGGCAGCATGCCGAGCGCATTGACCTCGAGCACGGCGATGATGATCAGCGTCAGCAGCCAGTAGGTGCCGACCTTGCCGCCACCGAGGTCGACCGAGCCCATCGGGTCATGGCCCTTGTAGACCATGAAGAACAGCATCGGGACCGAGAAGATCGTGTTCTGCCGGGAGGCCATCATCGCCTTGCGGCCGGCTGCGGCTGCTGCCGGGTCGGGGGTGCCGCCGCCGAGCACGTTGACCGCGTTGGCCAGCACGATCTTCTGGTTGCGCCAGATGATCGCCCAGACGTTGACCATCATGATCGTGCCGAGCAACATCCCGGTCGAGATCGCCAACCCAGCGGAGCTCGAACCGAAACCGTTCGAGTAGTAGCTGTCGGCGATGACGGTGATCAGGATCCCGGTGACGAAGGTCGACAGCGCCGCCCAGCGGAACCACCACAACGCCTTGCGGGCCAGCTTGTCGATCGAGATGTTGCGCGCCCTCGCCCCGCCGTCGTGCTGCTCGAAGGTGGCGAAGGCGGGAACCTGGACGAAGTTGAAGTAGTAGAGCAAGCCGATCCAGGCCACCCCGGCGAGGATGTGCAACCACCGGAAGCCCACGTAGCTGATCCCGTATTGGGTGAAGAATCCTTCTGCAGCGAGCACCTTCAGCCGTCCTTTGCGTCCCCAGTTCAGACGTCGAGCACCTCGACGCATTCGGCAACCTAGCACTTACATAACGCGGCGCAAGGGACCGCTGCGACGGCTACGGAACGGCTGCTCACACTGCCCATCCCTGTCCGTCGCGCCTGCCCAGCCAGCACGACGGATAGCGTCGGGCGGCGCATGGCGCACGAGTTCATCTACACCTGTCACAAGCTCACCCGGCACTATCCGCCCGATCGGACGGTGCTCGAGAACATCTCGTTGTCGTTCTATCCGGGCGCCAAGATCGGGGTGATCGGCTCGAACGGCTCGGGCAAGTCGAGCCTGTTGAAGATCATGGCCGGGCTCGACGACGGCTATCAGGGGACCGCCCGGTTGACGCCCGGGTTCTCCGTCGGCCTGCTCGCCCAGGAGCCGCAGCTCGACCCGACCAAGGACGTCAAGGGCAACGTGATGGACGGCGTCGCCGCGGTCCAGTCGATCATCGACCGCTACAACGACGTGATGGCGATGTGGGCCGACCCCGACGCCGATTACGAGAAGATCGGCACGCTGCAGGCCGAGCTCGAGGACAAGATCTCGGCGACCGACGCGTGGAGCCTGGAGCGCAACGTCGAGATCGCGATGGATGCGCTGCGGTGCCCGCCGGACGACGCCGATGTGTCCACCCTCTCCGGTGGCGAGCGCCGCCGTGTCGCGCTGTGCCGGTTGCTGCTCTCCCGTCCCGACCTGCTGCTGCTCGACGAGCCGACCAACCACCTCGACGCCGAGAGCGTCGACTGGCTCGAACGGTTCCTCCAGGAGTACCCCGGGACCGTCGTCGCGATCACCCACGATCGTTACTTCCTCGACAACGTCGCCCGCTGGATCCTCGAGCTCGATCGCGGTCGCGGCTTCCCGTTCGAGGGCAACTACACCAGCTGGCTCGAGCAGAAGCAGGCCCGCCTGGCACTGGAGGAGAAGACCGCCTCAGCCCGCCAGCGGACGCTCGAGCGCGAGCTCGACTGGGTCCGGATGGCGCCCAAGGCGCGCCAGGCGAAGGGCAAGGCCCGTCTGCTCGCGTACGACAAGCTGCAGGCCGAGGCGGAAGCCGATCGCGGCGACGGCAACAAGCTGGAGATCATCCTTCCCGCCGGGCCACGCCTCGGCGACGTCGTGATCAACGTCGATCACCTGCGCAAGGGATTCGGCGACAAGCTGCTCGTCGAGGATCTCTCGTTCTCGCTCCCGCCGGCAGGGATCGTCGGGATCATCGGGCCGAACGGCGCCGGCAAGACGACGCTGTTCAAGATGCTCACCGGTCAGGAGACCGCCGACAGCGGCACGGTCACGATCGGCGACACCGTTCAGCTGTCCTACGTCGATCAGAGCCGGGACACGCTCGACGCCGATGCGACCGTCTACGAGGAGATCACCGGCGGGGTCGACCATCTCAAGGTCGGCAACCGCGAGATCCACGGCCGGGCCTACGTCGCCAGCTTCATGTTCAAGGGCGCGGATCAGCAGAAGCGGGTCGGCGACCTCTCCGGGGGCGAGCGCAACCGGGTCCACCTGGCGAAGGTGCTCCGCACCGGCGGCAACGTCTTGCTGCTCGACGAGCCGACCAACGACCTCGACGTCGACACCCTGCGCGCCCTCGAGGACGCGCTCGAGTCGTTCCCCGGATGTGCGGTGGTGATCTCCCACGATCGTTGGTTCCTCGACCGGATCGCAACCCACGTGCTCGCCTTCGAGGGCGACTCCCAGGTGCGCTGGTTCGAGGGCAACTTCACCGAGTACGAGACCTGGCGACACAAGGAGCTCGGCTCCGCCGCCGACCAACCGCACCGGATCAAGTACAAGCCGCTGAGCCGCTGAGCCACGGCGCCGGCGTTGTCCGACCCGTTTCAGGCGGGGACCCAGGCGGCATGAAAGCCGTAGGGGACCCGCTGGGGTAGCTCGATCGACGCCACCGGCCCTTGGCCGACGTCGGTTGCGTCGATCACGACGAGTTCGCTGCGGTCGGTCGAGTCGTCGTGGACGAACGACAGCAGGTAGCCCTCGTCCTCACCGGCGTCGATCGGGACGAACAGCCATTCCCCGCTGTGCGTGCTCGGTCCGGCGTCCCACAGCTCGTAGGTGCCGCGGGCCATGTCGCGTTTGATCAGCCCGCCGAACTCGGCGGTCGCCGGGTTGTCGCGGGTTTCGGCGAGGTACGCGTAGCGATAGTCGCGCCCGAGCCGCCTCGGGTCGCGCGACGGCAGGTCAGCGGTCCGGTCGATGTCGAGCACCTCGTCGGACGCCGTGCCGGTCGAGGTGTCCAGCGTCCAGCGGCGCAGCGACGGTCGGCCACCGAGGATCTCGCCCTCGACGAAGGTGTCCGCCAACCGGCAGACGTCGACGACGACCTCGGTGCCGCGGCGAACGGCGTTGATCCCGTGGAACACATAGCAGGGCTCGATCTCGAACCACTGCATCGCCGATGCACCGCCCTCGAGCGGCATCACACCGACCCTCGCCCCGACCTCCGGTCGCCACCGGTACGGGAAGGCTCCGCTGCCCGGGTCGTCGATGTACCGCGTCGCCAGCTCGAGGTCGAACACGACCGGCAGGTCCCAGAACACCGCGTCGGTCTCGGTGATCGCGAAGTCGTGGATCATCACGCTGTTCGGCAGCTCGACCTGCTCGACGTGCGACAGCGATCCGTCCGCCTCGATCACGTGGTAGGTGAGATACGGCGGGACGAAGCCGTAGCCGAAGGAGTGCATCTTGCCGGTGGCCGGGTCGATCTTCGGGTGGGCGGTGAACGCGCTGGTCAACGCCCCGCCGAAGTCGTACGGCCCGATCGTGCCCACCTCCGTCGGGTCGAGCTCGTACGGCAGACCCACCTCGCCGCTGGTCAGCAGCCTGCCGGCATGCCAGATCGCCGAGACGTTGGACTGGTTCGACGCGCCGCCCGGAGGTCCCTGGCCGAACCCTGCGCCGGACCGGTACATCGTCGTGCCGACGAAGCGGTTCGCGTACATCGTCGCTCGACCACGCTCGAGCCGGACGGCGTGGACCATCCCGTCACCGAAGAACCAGTGCGGTGAGTCGCCGCTCGACGGGTTCGACCCGTTGCGGACGTACAGCCCGTTCAGTTCCGGCGGCAGCGCGCCGCGGACGGTGAGCGAGGTCGCCGCGACCTCGTCGGCGACCGGAGCGAAGTTCCCCTGCATCCACCACGGCCGGGTCGGATCGACGACCGACGTCGACGGTGGAGCGGCGACGGTCGTCGACGTTCTGCTCGACGACGCGAGCGGCGCGGTCGAGGAGGTCGGGGCAATCGTGAGCTGTCCGGTCGTCGCCGGTGCGCTCGATCGTCCGCTGCCGCTGCCACACCCGTTGATCGCCGACAACAGCGGTGCCATCCCACCCGCCAGCAGCGACGTTCGGATCACGTCCCGCCTGCTCAACCCCATCCGGTCACTCTGGCACACGTCGCGGCACGCTCGTCGGCGCAGCCGGCGACAGCGACCCGCAGCGGCTCCGGACGTCGCCGGGTACCGTTTCGGCGTGGTCACGATCGACGTGGTGGCGGAGCTCGCCGGGGCGTTGCCGGAGGCAACGGAGGGTGAGCGTTACGGCAATCGGACCTGGTCGGTGCGCAGCAAGGCGTTCGCCTGGGAGCGCCCGTTCAGCAAGGCCGACATCAAGCGGTTCGGGACGACGACTCCGCCGGACGGGCCGATTCTGGCAGTTCGTGTGGACGATCTCAGCGACAGCAAGCCGCACTGCACACGAACCCGGACGTGTTCTTCACGATTCCCCACTTCGACGGCTATCCGGCGGTGCTCGTCAGGTTGAACCGGGTGACGAAGCGGGCCTTGCGCACGGCGATCGTCGACGGATGGTTGTCGTGCGCTCCCGACGAGCTGGCGACGGCCTATCTGGCCCACCGGCGGGGGAAGTGAGGGCGCGGATCTCCGACGGGCGGCCCCACCGCCCGTCGCAGCAGAAGATGGCCAGGGGCTGGTAATCGCGGCCCGACGCGTGCACAGTGGGCGGTGGGCCGAGCGATGACCTGTCGAGCAGCCCGAGTCGTGCGTTGGGGAACGCAGCACGAGCGTCTACCGCTCCGACCCTGACCGTCCTGCCCTCTGCGTCCTGCGGAGGGTGACGTCGTCGAGCGGTCCCCGACCGAATTGCCGTGGAGGGGACCCACATCTCCTCCGACCGAGGAGGCATGATGCCCGTCAACTACGTCAGCCCGCCGTGCTTGCGGCGGCGAACACGCCGCCGTGCCCTCGGACTGCTCGGCGCAGCTGCGCTCGCTGCGGCGACGCTGACGACCGGCTCGGCGGTACCGGCCGGCGCAGCGGTCCCCGCCGGACCGTTCACCATCGACGTCGCCGATCGCGAGGCCGTCCGCCGCTTCTACTACAGCGTGCACCAAGCCTCCGAGGGCGTCGCGATCGGCTGGACCGGCAGCGTCGCAGGGTGCAATCCGGGGACGGTGTCCGCCGAGTTCCGCGAGGCGACGCGCACCCGGATCAACTATTTCCGAGCGATGGCCGGGGTCACCTCCGACATCCCGTTCACCGATGCGAACAACACCATGGCCCAGGCGACGGCGTTGACCATGAGCGCGCAGCGCGCCCTCGACCACTTCCCGCCCGCCAACTGGGCGTGTTGGACCCGACTCGGGGCCGACGGTGCTGCGGTGTCGAACCCTCGCGCTCGGCAACGTCGGACCGGCGGCGATCGATGCGCTGATGCACGACGGCTCCCAGGTCGGCCACCGGCGCTCGATGCTCAACCCACAGATGCTGTCGATGGGCTCGGGAAGCGTTCCCCGCACCACCGACGGCGAGGCCGCCGAGGCGCAACTGATGGTCGTCGATCCGTCGCCGGTGCCGCACGCCCAACGCGAGCCCTGGGTCGCCTGGCCGCCGAAGGGGTTCGTCCCCTATCAGACCGTCTATCCCCTGTGGAACTTCTCGATGGCCGGTGCCGACTTCACCAACGCCACGGTGGCGATGACGCGCGACGGTGCTGCGGTACCGGCGACGATCACCACCCGGGAGAACTTCGCCGGCCCGGGGATCGTCTGGGGCGTCGAGCATCGGGAGGTCGTCAACGGCGCTTGGCCCAAGCCGACCAACGATCAGCGCTATGACGTCAGCATCGGCAACGTCGTCGTCGGCGGCGTCGCCCGTACGATCGACTACAGCGTGACCGTGTTCGACCCGGCGAACGCCGATCCGGCCAGGACACCGTTGGTGATCACCGGCCCGGAGACCGTCCCCGCCGACGTCGCGACGACCTTCAGCGTCAACCCGATCCCCAACTCGACCGGCTTCCAGTGGCGCACGACGAAGATCGGCCCGCTCGACCTCGTCGACCGCGGCGACACCGGGCTGGCCAACTTCACCGCCGTGGTCGGCGCCTACGACCCGCTCGAGATCTCGGCCGACGGCGGCAGCATGTTCCACCTGACGATGCACACCGGCTTCGGTGAGCAGAGCCTGACGTTCAAGCGGACGGTGCTCGCCAACCCCCGGAGCACGCTGAGCTTCGCCAGCCGGATGCTCTCGAGCACCTCGCTCGCCGGACGGGTCGAGGCCTCGTCCGACGGTGGCGCGACGTGGCAGGTGCTGTTCGCCCAGGCCGGTGCGGCCACTGCCGAGCCCGGCTTCACGACCAAGACGATCCCGCTCGGTGCGTTCGCCGGTACGCAGCTCCAGATCCGCTTCCGGCTGGTCGACGACGGCGGAGCGGTCGGCACCTGCTGCGGCCTGCTCGGCTGGCACATCGACGACATCGCCTTCGCCGACCTGCAAGAGGTCGCCCCGCCGGTGCTCGGCGCGATCGGTCCGGAGCGGAGCTTCGCGTTCACGCCCGGCGAGCAGTCGTTGTTCGACCTCCAGGTCCGCGCGCGACTTCTTCGGCTCGGGGCCGGGCGAGTGGAGTGCGCCGAAGCGGGTCTCGTCGATCCAGCCGGTCTCACTCGGCGACGCGCTCGACAACCTCGAGCTCGACTGGACCACCACCGGCGACGCCCGATGGTCGCACCAGACGGCGGTGAACCACGACGGCGTCGACGCGGCGAGGACCGGCGTGCTCCCGCTCCACAACCAGTCGACCCGGCTGCAGACCACCGTCGTCGGTCCGCGCACCGTGTCGTTCTGGTGGAAGGTCGACTCCGAGCTGAACTTCGACTTCCTCGGCGTCGCGGTCGACGACGTCGTGCGCGCACGGATCTCGGGCAACGTCGACTGGGCCCAGATGACCGTCGACGTCCCCGCCGGCGTGCACACTGTGTCGTGGACGTATGCCAAGGACGGCAGTGTCGCCAACGGCGCCGACGCGGGATGGGTCGATCAGGTCATGCTGCTCGCACCGATCACCCAGCCGACCCTTGCCGACGCGGTCGACAACGCCGAGCTGGTGTGGGTCACGACCGGTGACAGTCGCTGGACCGGCCAGACCGCCGTCACCCGCGACCTGATCGACGCAGCCCAGAGCGGCGCGCTGGTCGACAACCAGTCGAGTCGGTTGCAGACGAGCGTCGTCGGGCCCCGAACCGTGAGCTTCGCCTGGAAGGTCGCCTCGGAGCTCAACTTCGACTTCCTCAGCGTCGCCGTCGACGATGTCGTGCGCGACCGGATCTCCGGCGACGTCGACTGGCAACAACGCACGGTCGACGTCCCTGCCGGCGCGCACGTCGTCAGCTGGACCTACGCCAAGGATCGCAGCGTCAGCGTCGGCGGCGACGCCGGGTGGATCGACCAGGTCACGCTCGGCTGACACCCAGAGCCGCCGGCACCGTCGCGATCGCGGTGCCAGCGGCCAGAATGCTGCGGTGGCCGCCCGACTGATCCGCACCGTGTGCTCGATCGTCTTCGTCGGAGGCATCGCCGGGATGATCGTCTCGTCGGTCAACGGCAACAACAACGGCTGGGTGGTCAGCTTCGGTTTGGCGACCGCCGTCGCCAGCGTGATCTTGCTCGCCGTCGCCGCCGCCACCCGCGGCGACGGGCAACGCGTCGACGTGTTCGAGGAGGCCCAGGCCGAACGCTTCGAGCAGCGGATCGCGTCACTCGTCGCCGGCGGGGCGGACGAGCGGGCCCTACGCGAGCTCGTGCGCGACGTGATGCGGGCGTCCCGCCGGTGACGGCGACGAGCGACGGAGCAGCCGCGCCGGACGAGGTCGAGGACGACCATCGGCTCGCCGCCCGGCTGGCGACCGAGGCCGGGGCGTTGCTCGTCCAGCTGCGCAGCGACCTGCCCAAGCGCGGTGTCCACCGCTGGGAGCTGATGGACCGGGGCGACGACGCCGCCCATCGGTTCCTGGTCGACGCCCTCCGCACCGCCCGTCCCGGCG
>CAVWGZ010000010.1:0-364532 GCA_963754705.1 uncultured Actinomycetes bacterium
GACCGACGGCGGCGTCGCCTACGTCATCGCCCAGTGTCGAGCAGGCCCGCGACCTGGACACCACGCCGGTCCTCGTCAGTGGCGCGGTCCAGCGCTGCGGACAGCGACTTCCGTCGCGGGTGCCGTTCAACGCGTCCTATGTCGATGCTGCCGATCTCGCCGGATGTGCCCGCCAGCTGTGGGACTGGTCCAGGGCTGACCCCTGCCCACCTCGATGCGGCGATGCTGTCGACGCGTTTCACGCCTAGGGTAGCCGCCCAGCTCGCTGCGTTCGATCTGTGCGCCGGCGCCTCGCCGCAGGAGTTCGTCAGGGCCGGCGAGATCGGCCCTCGGCGGCCGCTTGCCGGTGAACACGCACGGCGGCCAGCTCGGTGAGGCGTACGTGCACGGGATGAACAACATCACCGAGGCTGTCCGGCAACTGCACGGCACCGCAGCCAATCAGCTCGCCGAACCCGAGCACATCCTCGTCACCGCGTCGGGCTACATGCCATCGAGCACGGCGATCCTGCTCGCACGTCGAAGCGGCATCGGAGTCGGGACCTCACAGCGCTGGCCGCTCGACGGGTCGCGTCGTAGACAGGTTGGCGAGCCAGTCGTCGAAAGTGGTGGTGGCGAGCGTCGTCTCGGGTCCGGGCAGCAGCACCACGTCGCGGGCCATCTCCAGACCGAACGGCCCGTCGTGCCAGCTCGGCAGGAGCGTGAGCTGATCTCCCCGGCGGGCGAGGGTGCGGCGCGCCATATCGACCAGGTCCTGGGACGCGGCCCGGCCAGTTCGACCTTCCCGCGCGGGAGCGGACGTTGCTGCGGCGGCGAGCGCATCGGCGACGTCCGTGATGGCGTGGGCTGAACGAGCAATGGTGGGACGATCGCGGTGTCGCCTGTTCGGGTCCAGGACACGACCACCCATCGCGGCGAAGTCGTGGAACTGGGCCGAGCGCCAGGATCGTGAACGGGACCGGCCCACCCTCGACGAGCGCTTCTTGATGACGACACCCGACGTAGTGGGCGTTGCCGCGAACCAGGTCGACGCCGAGGATCGACAGCAGCAGGTGGTGGCCGACGCCGGCACGCTGTTCTGCGTCAGCAGGTTGCGGGTCGTGGTTCCGAAGAACTCGCGGGCTGCGTCGTCGTCGGAGACCGGAGCGTTGAGCACGTCGACGACACCATCCACGCCGATCAAGGCGTGGTCGAGTCCCTCGCCGGACATCACGTCGACGCCGACGGCTCACGAGATCACGATCGGTTCGTGGCCGGCGTGCCTGAGCGCCGCCAGCAGACGTCGGCCGGTCATTCCCGTGGCACCTGCCACTGCGATCCGCTTCGTACAGCATGTTCGTCGTGTGCGGTCATCGGTCGTTCTCCTTGCTGGGATTGGGGCGTGGGAGCCGGCGCCGGCCCACACCTGGTGCGTGGTTAGCGGCGAAGCGGAGACTGTTCGACGCGAGCTCCAACGTTGCGGTGTGGTGCTGGTCAGCCCCCGAACTGCTCTGGTCCGAGGCGACCCAGCACGATGAAGATGGCCAGGGCCGAGTCAGCCAAGCTGAGGGCGACGAACCGGGCTTGTCCGAGGCGGCCGTGGGTGATCATGGCGCCGATCATCCCGACCCAGCAGAGCGCTGTCACCGGGACCATCACGGTTCCGATGTCCAGTAGCGCGGGCAGGATCAGGCCGACGGCGGCCAGGATCTCGAGGACTCCGAGGCCCTTGACGAAGCCGACACTTGCCGGGCGCTGTCCACTCACCACCATGTGCGCAGCCAGCTTCGACTTGGGGACGAAGGATTTGCTGATACCGCCGGCGAGGGCGACGAGGGCGAGCAGCCCGGCGGCGATCCACAGTGCAGATGCTCATCTTGTTCCTCCTGGTTGTGCTGGCGCCCCGCTCCCGGGGACCACCCAGGTGTTCGACGAGGGGCTCCGTCCGCCTGTGACAGGTGGCCCGGTGATACCGACGAGGAGCTGCGGCGGTCAGTTGGTCGGCCCGGCGGCAAGCTGCGCGCGGAGGTACTCGAGCTTGTCGGGGTTCATGATGGCGACGCGGATCTCCCGGATCTTGTCGCCGCGGAGTCGACGGTGAGCAGCGGGTCCTGCCGGCCGAATCAGAGGAGTGCCCCTGGTTGACCGTTGACCTCGATCCTTCGCTCCACCTCGATCTCGCGGTGGCGGCGCAGCGCCGAAGAACGTGATCACCTTGTCGCCACCATGGTCGGATGGCGGGCGGGCGCGGGCCTTGCCGCCACCGTCGCTGCGACGGCATCGCTCGCCAGCACGTCCTCGAGCTCGTCGAGGTCGCCGGCTCGAGTGCGCCGAGGAAGCGCTCGAACAGCGTGCCGTGCGCCGCGACTCGGGGTCGACAGGCGGTCGCCGCTTCGATGTGAAGCGCGCGCGCTGGAGGTGCTGACGTCGCTGTCCGGGCTGATGTGGAGGACGTCGGCGATCGTCGCGGTGCTTGCTCGGGCACGTCGAAGGCCTCGTCAGCACGAACACGGCCCGTTCGGGCGGTGTCAGCCGCTCCATCACTCGTAGCGTCGCCAGCGACACGACTCGCGACGTTCGACCGTGTCGAGGGGGTCCAGCGGTGACGGTGTCGTGCGGATCGGCTCGGGCAGCCACTCGCCGGCGTAGGGTTCCGGGCGACGCGGCGGACCGAGCAGGGTCCAGCGCCCGTCGGGTCACCATCTCGTCAGGAACGCGGCCGGGTTGCGCACCTGGTCCCGGTCGACGGTCGAGCCAACGCCCTACCATCGCGTCGGCGACGATGTCCTCCGCGTCCCACATGGTTCCGAGCATCCGGTAGGCGATGCCGAGCAGGCGTGGTCGCTGGTCGAGGAACTCGTGCGCCAGCTGTTCTGCGCTGTCGCCGAGCTCGCAGTCGGCGATGACGGCCTTCGCGATCGGCTCATGATGCGCCATGGTGAACTCCATTCGGCGACTCCACCAGCGTCAGATTTCGTCCCGCTGCTCGTTCGGCAAGCTCGATCGGCCGGCGACGTTCTGACGTCGAACGTACCGGCGGTTCATGGTCAGGAACAAGGGCGACGCCGGTACCCGAGGGCCCCCGGCGGGCCGATCCGGCGTGTGGCTGACGCTGCTCGCGTCATCGCCCCGAGAGCACGAAGGGCCAACCTTCCCAGGCGCTCGCAAACCGGGGCTGCCATCCCGTCAGCGCCTTGAACAGCTGGCTGGTCACGCGCTGAGCGCATCATCATCGACAGGCCCGCAGCGAAGTCCCCGGTCATCAGCGGCGTGCTCAGCGTGTCGATCCCGAGCGCCGTCGCGAGCGCCTCGGCATGTTCGGTCCGGTCAGTGGCGGTCCTCGGCGATGTTGTACAACCCGGCCGGGGCATGCAGTGCAGCGACGACCGCCGAGGCGGCGTCGTCGGTCGTCACCGACGACCAGTACGCGTCGGCGGGGCCGGAATGGTGAAGACGCCCTGCTGGGCTGCCGCGATCGTCTCGATCGTGTGACGGCTGTCGAAGCCGTAGAACGTCCCGAAGCGGAGCGCGATGCCCACGCCGCCGTGTTGGGAGAAGGCGCGCAGCTTCCGACTCGGCGGTGAGTGCCGGCTCGGTGGTCCCTGTCGGCTCGACCGACGACGATTCGTCCAGGAAGGTGTCGCCACCGTCGGCGTAGAGCGACGCGCGATCGATTCCTGGATGTACCGCGCTGCGCCCGCATGGAGCGCAGCGTCGACGAGGTTGCGGGCGCCTTCCGTCGAATCCTGTGGTTGCTCTCCCAGGGGTCGGGGCGAACCGCCTGCTCGCCGGTCGGGACTGCAGTGGCGAGGTTGCAGACCACCTGGTGCCCGGCGACGGCGGCTGACAGCGCATCCCGATCGAACAAGCTCACCTCGACTGGTGTCGCGCCGAGGGTCTGGAGGGTCTCGGCCTTCGACCGCGTGCGGGCGACGCCGGTGACCTCGCCACCGGTCGCCAGCAGCTGTGCCACGGCTCGTCGGCCCAGGACGCCTGTTGCCCCTGTGACGAAGATCTTCATTTTCTACGCGTCCTCTCGTTCGATGTTGCGCAGCCGCCGACGGAGGCAGCAGCTGCGCCTGTCCGACCTGACGGTGCAAGCCGTCGCGACGTGGAGCACATCGAGTGTTCGTGACAGGAGCTCGGCACCTCCGGCTCGAGCTGCGGCGGGTCGACAGCTGCACCGCGAGCTGCCACACGGGCTTCTCGTTCGCGACCTGTCACACCGAGGGAACCCACGCCGTCGAGTCGTCGCCCAGCGGGGCGTCACCGAAAACAAGGGCGTCGTGATCGACGGCCGTACGCCGGCGTGATGGCCGTTCACGTGCCACATCCGGAAGCCGAACCGGAAAGGAGCCAACGATGAGAGTGCTCGTTGCAGGAGCGACTGGAGCGATGGGCAAGGAGCTGGTGCCACGCCTGGTCGATGTGGGACACGAGGTGTTCGCAATGGTCCGCCGGGAGTCGGCCACGGCCAAGGCTTCACAGCTGGCACCGTGCCCGGCTTTGCCGATGCGCTCGATCGTGCCGAGGTCGCCGCGGCGGTGCGCCAGGCGGCACCGGAGGTGGTCGTTCACGAGCTGACCGCCATCGGGCATGTCGGACCTCCGCCATTTCGAGCGCAGCTTCGCCGCTACCGACCGGCTGCGGCGGGAGGGGACCGCAACCTGTTGGCGGCGGCACAGCGCGCGCCGTCGAAGTTCGACGGTTCCGTCGCCGAGAGCAACGTGCCGCGTTCACCTACGGCGGGCCGGCGGGACGGTCGAAACCGAACAGGACCCACTCGGTCAGCTCACCGATCCGCCCGATGGCCTCGACGGTCGCCGCAGTTCAGCACTTGGAGGCGGCCGTGCTCGGCGCCGACTGGACCGAAGGGGTGGGCTGCGCTTCGGCCGTTCTACGGACCTGGCACCTCGATGGCGCCAGGGTGCGAGCAGCGTCGAGATGATCCGCAAGCGCAGGTTCCCGGTCGTCGGCGACGGCGGCGGGGTGTGGTCGTTCGTCCATATCGCCGACGCCGCCGGGCCACCGTCGCAGCCGTGGAGAACGGCGGGAGCGGTGTCTACAACATCGTCGACGACGAGCCCCGCCCGGTCGCCGAATCGCTCCGGCACTGGCAGCGATGCTGGGCGCCAAGAAGCCAGAGCAGCGTCCGCCGGTTCATCGGACGACTGGCCACCGGACCAGCCGGCGTCGTGCTGATGACCGAACTACGCGGTGCATCGAACGCGAAGGCCGAGCGCGAACTGGGCTGGCACCCCGGTCATCCGAGCTGGCGACAAGGTCTCGTGGGGTGAGGCCCAACCTGGCGACGGCCGATGCTTCGCCACCGGCACCCCTACGCGCCGCTCGACCACGAGGCGAAGCAGCGGCCCGCACACGGCTGGCCGCTGGCACTGTGCGCATGGTCGCTGCTCTACATGCTGGCGCACCTCTACTGGGCACTCGGGGGCGATGCGCTGCTGTTCATGGGTCGAAGCGGTCGGCGGTCGGAGATGGACGACTGGCGAGCGATCAACTGGGCCGCCTCGGTGGTGCTCACGGGCGCCACGCTGGTCGGTCCAGCGCTGATCTGGACCACGGCTCGACCCCGGCTCCGTGCAGCGACGCTCGTCACCTGCATTGGCGGCGCGGCGATCGCTGGTGCCCACGGCAGCGTTCGGGATCATCTACCGCGCCCTCAACGTCGCCGGCGTGACCGACATCGAGGGCACCGCGTTGGACCGCGTCGAGACACGAGTGGGTGCTGGGGATGTTCTGCGTCTTCAGCCCTGGTTCCTCATCGAAGGCGTGCTCTTCGCCACGGCAGGAGCGGCCGTTCTCTCGACCACGCAGGCTCGGCGACGGTGGACGGCCGGATGCCTTGCCGCCGCCGGGCTTGGCGACCTTGACCGGCTTGCTCGGGCTACGCGTGTGAGCGTTCGACACGCCCGGTCCCCGAGCCGCTCGAGCATGGTCGGACCTGCGCTCCTCCAGACATGGTCGCGGCCGCGGAGCAGCAGCGCGGCCAGCCGGGCACCGAAGGGCATGTCGGCGCACATCGCGTCGATTGTTTGCTGGCCGTGCTCCATCCGCCGCAGCGTCATCGCCACGAGCAGATCGGTGCGGCTGCCGAGATGGCGGTACACAGTCGTCCGCGAGACCCCGGCCTCGGCGGCGATGTCGGCGAGGGTCGTCTTCGACGCTCCGGACAACGCTCCGCCGCGTCGAGTAGCGCGCCCTGCGCCGCATCCGCAGACATCAACAACATCTGGCGGACTTGCAGCACGGAGCCGTGCTTCGATGGGTGTCGACGATCCTCAGGTGGCTTGAACGTGCTCGACGAGTTGGTCGACGACGGTGCCCCAGCCCTCGTGGAAGCCCATCTCGGCGTGCTGCTTGGCGCCGTCGGGATCCTGGTGGACGGCGATCGCCCGGTAGGTGCAGCCGCCGTTGCCGTTGTCGGCGAGCTCGAGGATGGCGGTGAACGGCATGTCGCCGGTCTGGGGCCGGTAGTCGGTGGTGAGCGCGGTGGTCCACACGAGGCGTTCGTTCGGGATGACCTCGAGGTAGCAGCTGGTGCCGTCCATCATCTGTGCGCCGTCGGGGTCGTTCATGATGGTGCGGAAGCCTCCGCCGGGTCGCAGGTCGATCTCGCACAGCGAGATCGAGTACGGCCGGGGAGCGAACCACTGCTTGATCGACTCCGGGTCGGTCCACGCCTCGAACACGGCCTGCGGCGGACACGGGCACGTCGCGGATCAGCTCGAGGTCGAGGTCGGGGTTGACGGGGTGCGGGGTGAAGGTCACGGTGACTCCTTCTGGTTGATGAGGAACTGGTCGAGTTGGTCGAGGCGCTGCTGCCACGTTCGGCGTTGGCCGGCGAGCCAGCCTTCCGCAGCGTCGAGACCCGATGGCGCCAACCGGTAGGTCCGGGTGCGCCCGTGCTTGTCCGACGCCACCAGACCCGCCCCCTCCAGCACCGCGAGGTGCTGGGTGAACGACGGCAACGCCATGGCGAACGGTTCGGCCAGCTCCGACGTGGACGCCGGACCCGACACGAGCCGCTCGATCACCTGACGACGGGTCGGGTCGGCCAGGGCCTTGAAGACCTGATCGACCCGATCCGCACGCTTCGGCATGGACCTGAGTATGACGATCGCCAACACTTAGGTCAATACCTAAGTGTTGGGACATCGCCCTCGTCAGGCTTGCGGAGGAGTTGAAGAAGAGCTGAACGCGCCAGCGGAAGACGCCGCGGTCTTCAGTCTGGTCACACGACCCTGCCGGCAAAGGCCGCGATGCGCTGGTATGCGTCGGCATCGGGGGGCGCCGGCTGTTCAGGGCCGAAAGCATCGCCACGCTTGTCGTCCGTCAAGGAGGAGCTCATGAAGGCGTGGCCGACCTCCGCAACCTCGGGATCAAGATCGCCGGTCGGCCTGCCCAGTGCGGTCGCCAGGTCGTACGTGTGAGCGGCGAGCTCCGCTGCGGCCATTCCCTCCGGGAACGCACCGTTACCGGCGTCGAGCGCCTCGACCAACGCCCGGCCCTCTCGGTCGAGCGCCGTCGCCGGGTCGTCGTAATGGGTCACGGCCGCCCAGTCGGGCTCGCCTCCCTGCGCCATGGTCGCCATGCCGACGACACTGTTGACGATGTGATCACTCAGATCGGCGACCGTCCACTCCGAACACGGCGTGCCTCGCCCGACATCGTCGGGCCTGACCGCGCCGAGAAGTGCGCCAAGCTGGTCGAGCCCACGGGTGACGATCGAGGTGGTCATGACCCATGATTACCCAAACCGCTGACCCCGCAACGCACACGCCGTCGCCGAACAGAGAAGACCGATGTCCATCGTACGAATCCACAACTTCACCGTGTCCCTCGATGGCTTCGGTACCGGCGACGAGCTGACCCGCGATGCACCGTTCGGGCACGCCGGCCAACGCCTCCACCAGTGGATGTTCGCCACCGGGTTCTGGCACAACATGATCGGAGGAGAGGGCGGCAGTCGCGGCGTCGACGACGCCTTCGCTCGACAGTTCGAGCCCGGCATCGGCGCGGAGATCATGGGCGCCGGGAAGTTCGGCTACCCCGGATGGCACCAGGACCCTGACTGGACAGGATGGTGGGGCCCCAATCCTCCCTTTCACACGCCGGTGTTCGTCGTCACCCACCACGTCCGGCCACCGATCGAGATGGACGGTGGCACCGTGTTCAACTTCGTCGACGCCGCACCCGCGGGCGTCCTCAGCCTTGCCCGAGCGGCAGCGGGTGAACTCGACATCCGTGTCGGCGGCGGTCCCACGATCGTGCGGGACTTCCTCGCCGCCGGTCTCGTCGACATCGCCCACATCGTCGTGGCTCCGATCCTGCTCGGACGCGGCGTGCGCGTCTGGGACGGACTCGAAGCCCTCGAGACGCACTACGACATCGAGGCGACCACGTCACCCAGCGGCGTCACTCACCTCACTCTCACCCACAACTGACCGCCGAATTCGGTGGCGGCCCGGCGATCCGAATGTCGTCGTGGTCAGACTCGTTCGAGGATCGACTTGAGCGCGGCGAGATCCTTGCGGTTCGCCCGGCGCATCGCCGGGGCCATCAGCGGTGCGAGCAGCTTGGAGAATCCGGCTGGTTCGCCACGGTTGCGCAGGGTCATGTGGGTGCCGCCGTCGGCGGTGGGTGACCAGGTGTAGGTGGTCTCCATCGGAAAGGGGCCTTCTGCTGTGCGCATCACCAGCCGTTCACCGGGGACGAGGTCGACGAACTCATAGTCGTAGTCGAGCCGCCGGCCGAGGAAGCGGGCGACGAACCCGACGACCGACCCGACCTCGAGCGGACGTTCGGTCTTCCACTCGACGGACTCGATGTTGACGTACCAGTCGGGCGCATGGTCGGGGTCGGCCGAGTAGGCGGCGACCTCGGCGACGGGCCGGGCGATGTCGATCTCGGTGCACACGTCGACGCTCACGATGGCACCCGTTCGACGGCGGCCGCCAGTAGCGGGAGGAAGTGGCCCCATCCGGCGTGGTGCTCGTCGGCGAAGGCGGCGGGGAGGCCGGTGTGGCGCAGGGTCATGATCGTGTCGCCGTCATCGGCGGTGAGGGTGACCTCGACCCGGGTGGAGCAGGGCGCCACGTCCGGGGCACCGGGGGTTGGTTCCCACCCGAAGCTGAACACGATCCGCTGGTGGGGGACGAGTTCGACGTACTCGCCGACCATGACCGGACCTCCGCCCATCTCGACCCGGCACGCGCCGCCGGGTCGCGGGTCGAGCTCGGCGGCCGCGCCCCACCAGTCACACATGCGCTCCGGGTCGGTCCAGTAGCGCCACACCGTCTCGGGTCGGGCGCTGATGTGCAGTGTCTGCTCCACGCTGCGCGTGTTGTCCTCGGTCACCGGTGCTCCTTGGTTGTCGTCGTGCGCCGCGCTGTGCGGGTCCGTTGCGGCCATTCCTCTCGCTCGGCGGCGGCCTTCAGCCGTGCCAGGCGGTCGGACCACATCTCTTCCACGAACGTCGCTGCGTCGCGGAGACCCTCGCGCCGCCACTGGTACAGCCGGCGGTTTCCGTCGGGGCGAACCTCGACCAGCCCGGCATCGGTCAGCACCCGCAGATGCTGGGAGACCGCCGGGCGGCTCATCGACGGGAAGTGGCTGGCGATCTCGCCGGCCGGCAGTTCGCCGTCGCGGACGAGGCGGAGGATGGCGCGCCGGGTGGGGTCGGCGACTGCTCGCAACGCTTCGTCCATGCAGAAATCCTCCTCGTACTTGACCGCTGCGGACGTCGTCCGCGAGTGTGTAAGCAGTATCTTACACAGATCGGAACCGTGATGGACCTCATCGATGCCCTCGACCGCACCTTCGCCCACGCTCACGACGTCGTCACCGGGGTCAGGTCCGACCAGCTCGACGACAAGACGCCGTGTTCCGAGTGGAACGTGCGCGATCTGCTCGGACATCTGATCGGCGTCGTCGAAGGCCTCGGCGCCGCCGCCTCCGGACGAACGCCCGAACCGTTCACCCTCGGCGCCGACCCCGCCGCACAGCTCCGTGCTGCCACCACGAGCGCACTGGCGGGTTGGCGTACGCCCGGGATACTCGACCGGATCATCGACGGCGGCGCAGGGCCGATGCCCGGGCGGGCGTTGGCGAGCATCAACTTGTTGGACACCGCCACCCACACGTGGGACCTCGCCACCGCCACGGGGCAACCGCAGGCCTTGCCCGACGACATCGCCACCGCGGCGCTCGAGGCGAGCCACATGATCGTCTCCGCCGAACTGCGGCCCGGCCGATTCGGTCCCGAGATTCCCGCCGCCGCTGACGCGACACCTACCGAGGCGCTCGGTCGCGTTCTTGGGGCGTACGCCGTGACCACGCCGAACGTCGGCTCCCGTGAGGAGTGGCTGGCGGCGCGCCTCGAGCTCCTCGCCCGCGAGAAGGAGCTGAACCGCCTCCGCGACGAGCTCGCCGCGCAGCGACGGGCGTTGCCATGGGTCCGAGTCGACAAGCAGTACAGCTTCGACGGGCCAGGAGGACGCCTGGATCTGGCGGATCTGTTCGATGGCCACGGCCAGCTGCTCGTGTACCACTTCATGTACGGACCCGAGTGGGACGAGGGCTGCCCGAGCTGCTCGTTCTGGGCGGACACCTTCGAGGGCCTCGACGTGCACCTCGCCCATCGCGACGTCAGCCTTCGCGTGCGTGTCGCGGGCGCCGCTCCCCGAACTCGCTGCGTACAAGGCGCGGATGGGCTGGACGTTCCCGTGGTACTCGTCCGCGCCGAGCGACTTCAACGTCGACTTCGGAGTGTCGTTCACTCCCGAACAACAAGCCGACGGCGCCGTCTACAACTTCGCACACGACGACCACCCGCACGAGGAGGCGCCCGGCATCAGCGCCTTCGCCCACCTGGATGGCGCCGTGTTCCACACCTACTCCGCCTACAGCCGGGGCCTGGACCCGCTCAACGCCACCTACCAACTCCTCGACCTCGCCCCGCGAGGCCGTGACGAGGACGGCCTCGAGTGGCCGATGGCGTGGCTTCGCCGCCACGACGCCTACGACTGAGCCTCGCCGGTGGTGCGTGCCTTCACCCGTCGAACGCGGCAGCCACCTTGTTGGGGACGCACATCCGCCACGCCTCGACGACCAGTTCTCGCAGTTCGACGACGTCGATGGCGTCGAGGCGGACGCACACCCACCGGTACCGCATGTCGGACGGGCGTGGCATCAGGAACTTGTCGGGCTCCGAGGCCACGAGCAGCTCTCGCTCCTCGCGTGGGAACGCGAAACCCATGATCGTGTCGTCGCGGTAGAACGCGGCGTACACGATGCGGCCGACCCGGAACCGCGTCGAATCGCGTACGACGGCCTCGTAGGAGCGGGGAAGGGTCGAGGCGATCGCCCTGGCGTCGTCGATCGTCACCCCCATCGGCGGCGCAGTCCTCGGGCTGTGTCTTCGTCCGCCGTCCCCGGCGGGCACTCGACGACCGTCAGGAAACTCGACCACCCCGGGACCGGCGTTCCAGCTCGACACCCGCCAACCGTACGCCCGGCCACGCAGCGCGCGGTGCAGGCGATCGAGAACGAACCCAGGTCAGACCGGCAGGTCAGCTGTCGCCTCGAGCGCGGCGGTCCCGAGTGGGCATCGCGGCCGTCACTGCCCGTCGCTCCGACGATGCGCGGCCGCGCCGCCCGGACCGACGCCGAACAAGTTCAGGCGGCGACCAGCATCGAGGCGACGATCGCGTCGAGGTCGGCCTGACCGGGTTGCGGAGCGGCGTCGGCGGCCGGCACCGTCCGCAACAGCTCGATTGCCCGGTCGATGTGGGCGCCTTCGTAGACGGGACCGTGGGTCTGTACCCAGGTCGTGATCCCGAGGTCGGCGATCCGGTCGACCTCCGCCTGGTACTTGGCGTCGTCGACCATCGCGACCCACGGGCTGACCCAGCTGTGGGCGACCACGAAGCTGGCGGCGAGTTCGTCGGCCGGCATCTCGTCGGCGTGCACGACCGGGTCGGGCCCGAGCGCGGCGCCGAGGTCGCCGGCCCAGAACAGTCCGGTGCTGGGGTCGAACACGGCGCGGGTGGTCGGGCTGTCGAAGATCGGTGGACGCTGGAACACGAGCGTCCGGTCGCCGATGTCGAGCGAGTCGCCGCTCACGACCCAGCGCATGCGACGCGGGTCGAGTTCGATCGAGCCGACGAGTCGCTCGGTCATCCACCACGAGGCGACGACCGTTGCGTTGGGGAACTGTTCGACGGCAGCCACGAGGTTGCCGGTGTGGTCGGGATCGTCGTGGCTGAGCACGATCCAGCGGACATCGTCCGGCTCGACGACCGCAGCTGACGGCGGCGAGCCAGCCGTCGCGGTCGGCGGCGACACCGGTGTCGAACACGACCGGTTCGCGACCGGCGAGGACCATCGAGTTGATGTGCACACCGACGGGTGCGCCGGGCGCCTTCCAGAAGCTCTGGATCAGGTGCGCTTCGGGGGTGATCTGGACAGGACGGATGAACTGGTTCATGACAGGTGCTCCTTGAGTTGAGGTGAACACCTCGAACAGACGGCCGCCGTGCACCGGCGGTCGCAATCTGCGTCCTTCGACCAACCTCGGCGTCACCCCACGCGCTGCGCTCGTCGTCCGGCCCTGTTCCCGCGGGCTTGCCGGCGGGGGTGCGGGTTGAGGGTCAGGACGTCGGGGGCGGGCAGCCGCACCCGTCGGTGCGCAGGCGGAAGTCGACGAGTTCGCCGCGGCTGTCGGTGGTGACGTCGCAGCACTGCTTGACGAGCGTGGCGAACTGGCGGCGGCCGCGCTGCACCCGCGACTTCATCCCCGACAGCGAGATGCCTTCGATGAGGGCGGCGTCGGATTGGGTGCGACCCTCGAAGTCGGTCAGCTCGAGAGCACGCCGATAGTCGGCCGGCAGCGCATCGACGAGCGGACGGATGCAGGCGGCGAGCTCGGACAGGGTTGCCTCTTGGTCGTCGAGCCAGGCGTCGGCGCTCGGGTCGGCATCCGGGTTCGATCTCGGCGGCGAGCACTTCGCGGCGACGACCGGTGCGACGGTAGTGGTCGGTGATCGCGTTGCGGGTGATGCGGAACACCCAGGCCGTGACACGTTCGTGGTCGTCGAGCGAGGCGAGGTTCTGGTGGATGCGCAACATCACGTCGGCGACGACGTCGTCGGCCTGGTGCGGATCGTTGATGCGGCGGCGGACGAATCGTTCGATCGAGACGCCGACCTCGGCCCAGATCGTGGCCAGGTCGGTTGCTCGGTCGGTGTTGCTGTCCAGCGTCATCGTCGTCCCCATGGTCATGCAGACGCTCGTCGGCGGCGACGGACGCAACACTTCCTCGAAAAGCATCCCACCCACACGGCGTGCGTCTCAACCAGCACCAACTCAGGATTCCGAGGAGACGCACCCATGAACCCCACCACACTTCCCGTCGCCGTGATCGGAGCCGGACCGGTCGGCCTCGCTGCCGCCGCCCACCTCCACGAGCGCGGCATCCCGTTCGTCGTGTTCGAGGTCGGCGACGACGTCGCCACCAGCATCCGCGAATGGGCGCACGTGCAGCTGTTCTCCCCATGGAGCTACAACATCGACCCTGCCGCGCGCCGGCTGCTGGAGGCCAACGGCTGGGTCGCCCCCGACGGCGACGAGCATCCCACCGGCGGCGAGCTGATCGAGCAGCTACCTCGAACCGCTTGACGTTGCTCCCGGCGATCGGCAGTGCGCTGCGCACCAACCGCCTCGTCACCGGCATCACCCGCGCCGGCACCGACAAGGTCACCACCGCCGGGCGCAGCGAGGCACCGTTCCTGATCACCACCGAAGGCCCGTTCGGACTCGAACGCACACTCGCCCGGGCCGTGATCGACGCCACCGGAACCTGGCTGACCCCCAACCCGCTCGGCGCCGACGGACGCCCGGCGATCGGCGAACGCCGCGCCGGCGATCTGATCGAGGCCGGGATCCCCGACGTCCTCGGCCGTGACCGTCGCCGCTACGCCAAACGTCGCGTCGCGGTCGTCGGTTCCGGTCACTCCGCCCAGAACGCGGTCCGCGACCTCGCCGCGCTGGCCGATCGCACGCCCGGCACCGAGGTCACCTGGATCGTGCGGCGCGTCCGATCCCGGACAGATGTTCGGCGGCAAGGCCAACGACCAGCTGCCCGAACGCGGCCGTCTCGGCGCCGACGCCCAGCACGTCGTCGACACCGGCGTCGTGCAACTCGTCACCGGGTTCCGAACCGACCGCATCACGTACGGGCCGGACGGGGCGACGCTCGTCGCCGTCGACGGCCGCCAGGTCGGACCGTTCGACCGGATCGTCAACGCCACCGGCTTCCGGCCCGACCTGGCGATGCTGTCCGAGCTGCGCGTCGACGTCGACCCGGTGCTCCAGAGCGCTCGCGCGCTTGGCGCCGATGATCGACCCCAACGTGCACTCGTGCGGGTCGGTCCCGCCGCACGGCGCAGCCGAGCTCGCCCATCCCGAACCCGGCTTCTACATCGTCGGCGCCAAGAGCTACGGGCGGGCACCGACGTTCCTGCTCGCCACCGGCTACGAGCAGGTCCGCTCCGTCGTCGCCGAGCTCGCCGGCGACCACGCCGCCGCCGACGACGTACAGCTGATCCTGCCCGAAACCGGCGTGTGCTGCTCGACTCGACCGCACCCCCAGCACGCCGCGTCGGCCTCGATCGGGCGACGTCTGATCACGGTCCCGGATGCGGCCGGCGCCTGCTGCAACTGACACGCCGCCACCGGGTGGGGGTCCTCGGCGCTCCGCCGAGCGACCCTCACCCTGGCGACCTCGCCAGCTGGTCTCGTGGGGCGTGCTGTTCTACGGCTTCGCCGTCACCGCTGCCCGCGATCACCGACGACACCGGCTGGTCCGACGGAGTCGTCTCCGGAGCCTTCGCCGCTCGGCCTGCTGATCGCCGGGTTCGGGGCACCACCGATCGCCATCGCACTCGCCCGCCACGACCCACGACGGGTCCTCACCACGGGATCGATCGTCGGCATGATCGGGATGCTCGCCTTCGCTGCCGCACCCAACCCGCTCGTGCTGTACCTGGCGTGGATCGTGATCGGCGCTGCCATGGCGGCCACGCTGTACGAGCCGGCAATGGCGGTGCTCGTCGCCCTCGACCCCGCCCGTCGTCACCGCACCCTCGCCGTCGTCACCGTTGCCGGCGGGCTCGCCAGCACCGTGTTCGCGCCGCTCGCCGGTTGGCTCGTCGACGCGATCGGCTGGCGCCAAGCACTCGCCGTGCTCGGCGTCGGCGGAGGGTTGGTGACCGCAGTGCTCCACGCGGTCGTGCTTCCATCGGCCGGCGCCCATCGCATCGAGACGCAGGTGGCGCACGTCCCGGCGCCGCCCGTCGACAGGAGACTGCGGTTGATGCGCAGCGCCGTGCTGTTCGAGCAGGCGGCAATGATCGCCACTACTGCCTACCTGATCTCGATGCTCGTCGATCGTGGCGTCGAGCTGAAGGTCGCCTCCGCCGCGCTCGGCGTGATGGGTCTGGGGAAGGTCGCCGGACGTCTTCTGCTCCTCGGGCCCGTCGGACGACACTCGCTGACCGCGCTGGCCGCGATCTGCGCTGCGATGCAGCTCGCCGGGCTCGCGCTCCCACTCGGTGTCACCGGCGAGGCCGTGCTGTTCCCGACGATGTTCGCCGTCGGGTGCGCGTCGGGGGCGACCACGGTGCTGCGACCCCTGATCGTCGTCGAGCTCGTCGGCGCCGCCCCGTTCGCTGCCACGAATGCGCGCATCCAACGCTCGTCCACCGTCGCTCGTGCCGCGGCACCGCTGGTGCTCGGTGTCGCCGTCACCACACTCGGCTGGACGATCGCCTGGACCGGATGCTTGGCCTCGTTCGCCGTCGCTGGCGAACGCTACGTCGCGCTCGGACGATCGGCGCGCGATCGACGCCGGCGCTGACGCCGGCCAGCCGCTGGACGCAGATCGCATCCCAACCGGGCACCGCCGTTCCACGGTGGCGAACCTCGACACAGGAAGGCACCGATCATGAAGCTCGGACTCGGACTCCCCCACCTCGGACCGCTCGCCTCACCCGACGCGATCCGAACCGTCGCCATCGCAGCCGAGGCCGCAGGGCTCGACTCGCTCTGGGCGATGGACCGACTGCTCTCGCCCGTGACGCCGCGCACGCTCGCGTACCCGGGACGGCAGCGACGGAACGCTCCCCGCCGCCCAACAGACCGTGATCGACCCGCTCGTCGCGCTCACCGTCGCCGCCACGCGTCACCGAACACGTCACGATCGGCACCGACGTGCTCGTCGCGCCCTGGTACGCGCCCGTGCTGCTCGCCCGAACGCTCGCCGCTATCGATCAGGTCAGCGCCGGCCGACTCGTCGTCGGACTCGGCCTCGGCTGGTCGGTCGACGAGTTCGAGGCCGTCGGCGCCCCGATGCCGCGACGAGGGCAGCGCATCGAGGAGATCCTCGACGTCCTCGACGCCGTCTGGGGCGACGACACGATCGACATCACCACCAGCCACGAACACATCGCCCCGAGCGTGATGGGCGCCAAACCGATCCAACGCCCACGGCCACCGATCCTGCTCGGCGCCCACAGCGACGCCGGACTCGAACGCGTCGCTCGCAGGGCCGACGGATGGCTGCCGTTCGGTCTGCCGCTCGACGAGATCGAGCGACACTGGATCGCGACCCAGCAGCTGGCCGAGCGGCACGGCCGCGACCCCGATGATCTTCAGCTGGTCGTGCGAGCCGACCCGCGGATCGACGCGCAGCTCCGGCGGCCGACACCGGACGGCGTTCAACGGCAGCTGCGCCGAGGTGATGGACGACATCGAACGCACCAGAGACCTCGGCGCCACCGAGCTGATCCTCGATTTCCACGCGAGTGCCACCAACGTGGATGAACTCGTCGAGTCTGCACTGTGCCTCGCCGAGCCGATGTCGGCCGCAGCGTGATCCACGCAGGGGTCAGCAGCGCTCAGCTCCCGCCCGGCGCGTCCGTCAGAGTGCGACCACCTCTGTGGAGGTCGAGTTCTCGACCGCAAGGGCGGGCGCAACGAGATCGCCGGCGCTCGTCGGCGTGCGGGGAAGCCTGGCTCGGGCGACGAGCACAGCGCAGACGGCGAGTCCGACGGCGACCCACAACGCGTGGTGCATCGAGTCGACGAACGAGTCGCGGCAATCGCGGCGAGCCGTTCGCCGTCCGCACCCAGGCGACGGCTGATCTCGACTGCGGCGCCGACGTTGTCGGAGATCGCGACACGCTCGGCAGCGCTGAGCCCCGGGAAGCGCCCCATGTCGTCACGCATCGACGACGCGTAGCTGGTCGCTGCGACGCTGCCGATGACGGCGACGCCGAGCGCACTGCCGAACTCGCGAACGGTGTCGTTGACCGCCGAGCCGACTCCGGCCCGTGCCGGTGGCAGCGTGGCCATGATCACCTCCGTGGCAGGTGGCATCGCGACCCCGGCGCCCAGACCGAACAGGAACAGCCCGAGGCCGGTGGGGAGGTAGCCGCGGCCGTCGGCGAATCCTGCTTGGACGGCGATGCCGACCGTGCCGATGACCGTGCCGACGGTGACGGCGAGGCGTGCCCCGTGCGTGTCGGCGAGGCGCGCGCCGGCTCCGGTGCCGAGCATCATCGCGGCGGCGGCGGGGAGGATCGCGAATCCGGCGACGAGTGGGGTGTAGCCGAGCACGACCTGGAGGTACTGCGCCTGCAGGAACACCGTTCCGGCCATCGCGAAGAACAGCAGCGTCAAGGTGATACTGCCGGCGGAGAAGCCTCGGTTGCGGAACAGCGTGAGGTCGAGCATCGGGTCGTCCCGGCGCAGCTCCCAGCCGATGAACGCGAGGCCGAGCGTCGCGCCGACCGCGAAGTTGACGAGCGAGGGCCCGGATCCCCAGCCCCGTTCGGGCGCTTGGACGACGGCGTAGACGAGGGTACTGATCGCTGCGATCGACAACGCAGCGCCGATCGGGTCGAGCCTGGTGACGTGCGGGTCACGTGATTCGGGGACGAGGTGCACGGTGCCGACGATGGCGGCGACGAGCAGCGGGAGGTTGATCCAGAACACCGACGACCAGGAGAAGCTGCGGAGCAGTGCGCCACCGACGATCGGTCCGAGTGCGATGCCTGCCGCGCTGGCCGCGGTCCACACGGCGATCGCCTTGGCGCGTTCACGTGCGTCGCCGAAGACGTTGACGAGGATCGACAGCGTGGCCGGCATGATCAGCGCGCCGCCGGCGCCGAGGATGCACCGCCCGGCGATCAGCACACCGGTCGATCCCGCGCTGGCGGCGATCACCGAGCCGGCGAGGAAGATGACCAGTCCGGCGAGGAGGCTGCGACGCCGACCGAAGCGGTCACCGAGGCTGCCGAAGGTGAGCAGCAGGCCGGCGAAGACGATGGTGTAGGAGGCGACGACCCATTGCAGCTGTGCTGCGTCGGCGCCGAGGTCCTCGACGAGTCGGGGCATGGCGACGTTGACGATCGTGTGGTCGATCGAGGTGACGAGCAGGGCGAGCATGAGCACGCCGAGGATGCGCCAGCGGTTGGGGTTGGTCGGGAGGGTGGGGTCGGGTGAATGGGTGGTTGGACGTCCGTGCATGGTGATTCCTTCGCGTGTCGTGTGGTTGCCGGGTGTGTTCGTGCGGATCGTCTGCGGGTCAGGAGAGGAGCCGGATGATCTGCTCGATGACGAGGTCGGGGTGATCGAGCTGGATGTCGTGCCCGCTGTCGGCGATCGACACGACCTGTGCGGCGCTCGAGAGGCGGGCCCAGATCTGCTGGCCGGCGTCCCACGCTTCGGTGATCCGGGTGCGTTCGACGTCGGAGATGTCGTCGGGCAACGCGTGGTCCACAGCGGTGAGGACGATCATCGGCAACGAGCCGAGGTCCGGCAGCGACTCGGCCTCGGCGAAGGCCTTGAACACGTCGAGCAGTTCGCGGTTGCCGTTCGGATCGAAGCCCACGTCGCACATCGTTCGGATGGCGTGGGCGGCGACCGATCCGTCGTCGGTGATCGCGCACAGGACCTCGGGCCAGGCGAGCGGGCTGGCGTCGACGAGCACGAGGCCGGCCACCTCGTCGTCGAACATCGACGCGAAGGTGATCGCCTTGATCCCGCCGAAGGAGTGGCCGACGGGCAGGTACGGGCCCGGTTCGCCGATCGCGTCGAGCAACGCGTGCAGTTCGGCCGCCTGGCTGACGAACGTCTGGATCGACGTCGGCGGTTCGCTGGTACCCGTGCCCGGTGCGTCGAACGTGCACACCCGTGCGTGCTCAGCGAGGTCGGGCTCGACGGCGGCCCACACCTCGCTGCTCGATTCGAACCCCGCGATCAACACGACGGTGGCGTCGCCGCTTCCCTGGCAGCGGAAGTGGATCTTCGTGCCGTCGACGACGATCGTGTCGTCGCGGGCCGCGGTGGGCCGGTCCACCGGCGTCACCGTGGCGGCCTCCGCGACCGTCGTCGGAGAGGCCGGCGTGTTCGTCGCCGGGGCGGTGTCATCCGTCGACGACGGGTTGTCGGGGGTGGGGGCGGCCGACGAGGACACGGCCGGCTGCTGACGGGCGGGGTTGGCGGATGACGACTCGCTGCCGCAGGCGGTGAGGATGCCAGCGGTGGCGGCGACGGCGATGCCGAGCCCACGGATCGCGTTGCCGGCTAGGTGCGTCGGGCGCTCGTTCGAGCGCTGTCGGCGGATCGGGTTGATCATGTCGGTTCCCTTCTGGTCGGGAATCTCACGGTGCGGCTAAGGGACGTGGCGGCGCATCGGGACCGGACCCTCAGATCTGTTCGCGGCGCGACCATCACTGGTAGAACGGATGCCATGGCGACTGCTGAGAGGACGGTTGGGAGCGGGTGACGCCGGAAGGTTCGGCACACAACTCGTTCGTCGGCCGGGTGCGCGAGATCGGCGTCCTGCTCGCTGCGATCGAGCGCGGCAGCGGAGGGTCGCCCGTCGGTGGTGCTCGTCAGTGGGCCTGCGGGGATGGGAAAGTCCACGCTGCTCGCGGAGGCGGCGGATCGCGCCGATGCTCGTCTGGTGATCGGTCGATGCCTGCAACTGGGTGGAGACGTCGTGCCGTTGGGTCCGCTGGTGGATCTGCTCCGCCACCTCCACCGCTCTGCACCGGAGGTGCTCGAGGGCACGGAGGGGTTGGCACGGTTCGCGCCGGGATTGTTCGGCGAGCTGGCAGACGGGCAGCCGCAGCGATGGGCGGGTGCCGAGGGTCTGTTCGCTCCGGTGCTCGAACTGCTGGAGCGGCTGGCGTCGTCGGGTGTCGTCGTGGTCGGGTTCGAGGACCTCCACTGGGCGGACAGCGCCACTTGGGACCTGTTCGAGTTGTTGGCCCGCAACCTGGTGGACGAGCACATCGTGCTGATCGGCACGTATCGACCGGATGAGACGGCGAAGAGTCCCTCGATGAGGCGCCGGGTCGCCGATCTCGGCCGGATGCCGATCGCTGTGCGGCTGGAACTGGACGGTCTGCTGCGCAGCGAGGTGGCGGCGAGGATCGCCGCCATCTCCGGTGGAGCGGACGTCGCGTTGGTCGACGCGGTGTTCGAGCGAGGCGAAGGGAACCCGTTCTTCACCGAGGAACTGGTCCGCGCGCACGTGGAGGGCCATGCGATTCCCGACGTGCTCGTGGACTTGATCTCGAACGACTTGGCGGCCCTCGATACCCACGCGCTGAGCGGTGCTCGACGCCGGAGCGGCGATCGGGCGCGAGTTCCCGCACGATCTGCTCTGCGCGGTCGTCGACATCGACGAGGAGTCGTTGGAGGCAGCGCTTCGCGATGCGATCGCCGCTCAGCTGATCGTGCTCGATCAGATCTCGGACGGCTACCGCTTCCGACACGCGTTGATCGCCGAGGTCGTCTACGACGCGCTGCTGCCGTCGCAACGCCGACGGTTGCATCGCCGGATCGCCGCAGCGCTCGGCACCGCCGAGCGGGGTGAGCTCGCGCCGGACCGTGCGGGCGCGCTCGCGTTCCACCTCGACCGTGCCGGCGACGCGGCAGGCGCGTTCAGTGCGCTTCTGGCGGCGGCCGACGCAGCCGAGGCGACCGCTCCGGCCGTCGCGCTCCGTCAGCTCGAGCGAGCGTTCGAACTCTGGGATCTGGCGGGTCAGGCGTCGGCGTCGGAGGACCGTTGCGAGCGTTTGTGGCAGGCGGCCGAGATGGCAACCGGAACCACGGGCAACGATCGTGCGGTCGTGATCGCTCGAGAGGCGTTCACCTGGGGCGTCCCCCGAAAGGGCGCGGGATGGGCGCACGAGCGGCTGGGCCGCTACCTGTGGGCATGCGGAGATCTCGAGGCGAGCCGCGAGGAATTCCGCTCCGCCGCCGAACTCGTCGGCGCCGCCGGTTCGTCGGACGCCGGTGTTACCGCGACCATGGCCGGTCTAGCTCAGGCTGCGTTGATGGAAGCCGAGACTGCCGACGCGCGAGGAGTGGTGCCGACGGGTGTTCGAGCGTGTCGATTCGTCAGCAGTCGATCGTCCGGTGTGGGTGATGGCGAGCCGGGTGCTGGGCGCGGCACGGGCCGATCTCGGCGACATCGAGGCTGCGTTGCACTGGTGCCGTGCGGCCGTCGCAGCGGCCTCGACGGCGTACACGCGCGCCCTCGCAACGGTTTACCTGGGCATCGTCATGATCCAGGCAGGGCTGTACCGCGACGTCGTCGGGGTCGCCATCGATGGCGGCGGCGACGCACGTTTGGCCGGGCTCGACCGGAGCTTCGGCGGCTACTTCGACTCCGAGGCGGCCGAAGCGCTGATGCGGCTGGGTCGCTGGGACGACGCAGAGGCAGTGCTCGTCAACCGGTACGCAGCCGGCATGGACGCGTTCCTTCACGGCCGTGCCCGGGTACTCGTCGTCGCGGCCGTGCTCGCCGCTCGGCGTGGTGACGGCGAATCAGCCACCGCGTCACTGGTTTCGGCACGGAGTCGTCCGGTCGACGTCTTCCACCTGCCGTGGCTGACGTCCGGTGCCGCAGAGGTCGCGCTCGCACTCGGCAATTGGTCAGATGCGGTGTCGGCGACCGAAGCCGGGTGGGATGCGAGCGCTGCGCGGCCGTGGTGGGCGGTGCGCTTCGCGATGCTGAGCACATGCGCCGCGGTCGAACTCGCCCTCGATCAACGGGCGCGCCGCGAGCCGGTCGACACCGCGCGAACTCGTTCGACGTCTGGAGGAGCGGGTCGAGACCGCGCGATCCAGGATCGTCACAGCTGACGTCGGCACCCCTCCGATCCTGCAGATCCAGCTCCTCCATGCCTCAGCGATGATCACCACGCTGACACGGCCTGCTCCAGACCTCTGGGCCGAGGCTGCGGCGGGTTGGGAACAGGTCTCGGATCGGTGGATGTCGGCCGATGCCCGGTTGCGGGAAGCCGAGGCGGCGTTCGAAAGCGGTGAGGCATCTCATGCAGCTGCGTCGATGCGCACTGCACACACGATCGCGTTGGAGTTGTCCAGCCGCACATTGCTCGCCCGGGTCGAGGCGATGTCGAGGCGGACCCGGATCAGCGTCGAAGCCGCCGAGTCGATCGTCGTCGACGAACGTTCGGCGGACCGGCTGGGCCTGACGCCACGTGAGGCCGAGGTTCTCGGGCTGGTCGCAGCCGGTCGCACCAACCGGCAGATCGGCGAGGTGCTGTACGTGTCGGAGAAGACGGCGAGCGTCCACGTTTCCAACATCTTGCGCAAGCTCGGGGTGGCGAGCCGTGTCGAGGCGGCTGCGGTCGCGCAGCGCCTCGGGATCGATTGATCCGTCAGCTGGTCGGCCGCGCCGGGGGCTCGTCGGCAGCTGAGGGTCGCCACGAGCCGACGACCTTGCGGCGCAGACGAGCCCCGAGGCGGAGGTAGAAGCGCTGCCCGGACAGGTTGCCCTCGTCGACCTCCCAACGCAGCAGCCGATCGCCGCAACGCTCGGCGAGGGCCCGCATCAGCGCCTCGCCGACTCCGGCGTTGCGAGCCGCTGCTCGGACGTAGAGATCGTCGAGCGCGACGATGTCCTCACCACTCCACAGGTGGAGCTTGCGTACCGCCGACACGTACCCGACCGGTTGGCCGTCGATGATCGCGAGCAGCACGGTCACCTCGTCGTCGGTGAGCATTTCGCGCCATCGACGTTCGGTGACGGCGAGCGCATCCAGCGACGCCTCGTGGGAGGCGAGTTCACGCACCATCGTGAACACGTCGGCGGCGTCGGACGGCCCGGCGACGACGATGTGGACCTCGCCGGCCTTCATCGGAGCAGCGCCGCGTTCATCGCACGCCTCCGAACAGCGGTCGGTTGATCCTGCGCGGATTCGTACGTCCGGACGCTGAGTTGTCGGCGCGACGGGCGAGGCGACGGGTGGCGGCCTCGGCGGCGCCGCGCAGCATGTCGATCGCCGACGAGCGTCATGTTGGTCTGGAAGTCGTTGTTGCGCCGAGGGCGACGCCCGTCAGCGCACCGAACGACGCGACGAGGAAAGCCTCCCAGCGGACGCTGGCGCGTAGCTGACCGCGACTCATCCCGACGGCCCGAAGAGCCGTAGACCTTTGTCGCTCGACGCGCGCTCGCCGCGATCCGGAGCTCGGAGCTCGATCGTTCGTTCACGCGTGGGCTGGTGAGGGCGTTGGACATCGGCATCTCCTTCGGGCGGGGTGGGTGCGATGCCCACCGTGCGCCTAAGGCCCGAGCCGACACATCGGGTGGGGTCCCTCAGATCACCACTCAGCGCATCTGCGATCGCTCCCGATGCGCCCCACACTCGTCTGGACGATCGCTGTCGCCCGCCGCAGAGGAGCCCCCGAGGGTCCCGGGGGTGAGGACCGAGTGGCGCGTTCGCGATCTGAGGGGGTGTGCCCGATGCGAACAGGGGTCCCTCACGTGGAACCTGCGGTCATCGCCTCGAACAAGGAGCACCGATGGACATCACCCTCACCACGTCGCCCGTCACCACCGAGGTCCGCATCGTCGGCATGACCTGCGGCCACTGCGAGCGTGCGATCTCGTCCGCGCTGCTCGATCTCGCTGGTGTGGTCGATGTCGCGGTCGACCTCGCCGGCGGCACGGCCACCGTGGTCAGCCGAGGCCTGCTCGATCCCGTCCTCGTCGGCACGGCGGTGGTCGACGCCGGCTACGACATGGAGTGGGCATCATGAGCGCGGTGGTTCGCATCGCCGGCTTCGGCGTCGCACTCGTCGCTGCGGTCGGGATCGGTGCCGGTGTCGGCGCCGCCGTCGGCCCCGCTCCGATCGCCGTCGACACCGAGGCGCCCGCGCCGATGGGCCAAGGTGTCGTCGCCGCCCGCGACGGCTACCGCCTCGTGCCGACCAGCCCGCTTCTGGCGGCAGGCGGTGGCATCTTCACCTTCCAGGTGCGCGATGCCGAGGACGATCCGGCCGCCGCGTTCACCCCGGTGCACGAGCGCGACCTTCACCTCATCGTGGTCAACCGCGAGCTGACGCAGTACCAGCACGTGCATCCGACCCTGGCCGGCGACGGCACGTGGAGCGTCGAGCTCGACGCGTTGCCGCCGGGCTCGTACCGGGCGATCGCCGACTTCGAGATCACCGACGGACCGCGACTGGCGCTCGGCACCGACCTCGGCGTCGCAGGCGAGTACACACCTGATCGTCTGCCCGAACCCAGCGCCACGTCGAGCGTCGACGGCTACGAGGTCAGGCTCGCGACCGCCGGCGGCGACGGCGGTGAGGTGACGGCGGCGCTGACGGTCACGCGAGACGGCGTACCGGTCACCGACCTGCAGCCCTACCTCGGGGCCAACGGCCATCTGGTCGCCATCCGCACCGGCGACCTCGCCTACGCCCACGTGCATCCGGTCGACGACGAGAGCCACGAGGACGGGTCGCCGGCGGAGGGCACCGTGACCTTCGACGCGACCCTCGACGCGACCGGCCGCTACGGCCTGTTCTTCGACTTCCGGCATGGCGGTGTGGTCCACACCGCTCGGTTCACCTTCGACCAGGGCGTCATCACCGGCGCCGCCGACATGGAGCACT
This sequence comes from uncultured Actinomycetes bacterium, assembly GCA_963754705.1. Taxonomy (GTDB): domain Bacteria; phylum Actinomycetota; class Acidimicrobiia; order Acidimicrobiales; family Ilumatobacteraceae; genus JAWKHV01. Next base: position 25,003 of record CAVWGZ010000010.1, read on the forward strand.
GACATGACCGCCACCACACTCGACACGACGACGTGCACCCTCGAACTCATCGTCGGCGGGATGACCTGCGCCTCGTGCGCCGCCCGGATCACCAAGCGCCTCAACCGGCTCGACGGGGTCGCGGCCACCGTCAACTACGCCACCGAACGAGCGACCATCGTTGTCGAGGGAGACACCACCACCGAGACCCTCATCGCCGAGATCGAGGCCATCGGCTACACAGCCACCCCCATCGCGCCGGCCGCCGAACGTGTCGCCGACGGCCCGGTGGCGGCGGCGGAACACGGCGATGGTGTGCCGGCCGCGCTCGTGCAGCGCCTCATCGGGTCGGTCGTGCTCGGCGTCCCGGTTCTCGCCCTGTCGATGATCGAGCAGCTGCAGTTCACCTACTGGCAGTGGCTCACCTTCGCGATGGCCGCCCCGATCGTCGTATGGGGCGCGTGGCCGTTCCACCGGGCGGCATGGAAGAACCTCCGCCACGGGGCGGCGACGATGGACACGCTGATCTCGCTCGGCACGCTCGCCGCCTTCTTCTGGAGCGTCCATGCGCTGTTCCGCGGTGAGGCCGGGACGCCGGGGATGACGATGGGGTTCAGCCTGACCTTCGAGCGAGGCGCGGGACGCGACGAGCTCTACCTCGAGGTGGCCGTCGCCGTCACGATCTTCCTGCTCGCCGGCCGCACGTTCGAGGCACGCGCCAAGCGCCGATCCGGTGCTGCGCTGCGCGCGTTGCTCGACCTCGGTGCGAAGGACGTCGCCGTCCTGCGTGACGGCGGCGAGGTGCGCCTCCCGATCGGCGAGCTCGCCGTCGGCGACCGCTTCGTCGTCCGGCCCGGCGAGAAGATCGCCACCGACGGCGTCGTCGAGGAGGGCACGTCAGCGGTCGACACCTCGCTGCTGACCGGTGAGCCGGTGCCGGTCGAAGTCGTGCCGGGGGACGACGTCGCCGGCGCCACGGTCAACACGTCGGGCCGCCTGGTGGTCGTCGCCACCAGAGTGGGGGCCGACACGGCACTGGCGCAGATCTCCCGGTTGGTGACCGAGGCGCAGACGGGCAAGGCACCCATTCAGCGGCTCGCCGACCGGATCTCCGGGATCTTCGTCCCGATCGTGATCACCCTGTCGCTCGCCACGCTCGGCTTCTGGTTGGGCGCGGGCGAGACACCGGCGACGGCGTTCACCGCTGCCGTTGCCGTGCTGATCATCGCCTGCCCCTGCGCCCTGGGGCTGGCCACCCCGACCGCGCTGCTGGTCGGGACCGGTCGCGGCGCCCAGCTCGGCATCCTCATCAAGGGTCCGGAGATCCTGGAGTCGACCCGGCAGATCGACACGATCGTGCTCGACAAGACCGGCACCGTGACGACCGGGCAGATGGCGCTGTCCGACGTCGTCGCTGCCGATGGCGTCGACATCGACGACGTGTACTGGTTGGTGGGTGCGCTCGAGGATGCGTCCGAGCACCCGATCGCCCAGGCCATCGCCACGAGCGCCCGCGACCGGATCGGTCCACTGCCCGAGGTGCGCAACTTCGTCAATGTCGCCGGGCTGGGTGTGCGCGGTACGGTCACCGGCCGCGACGTCGTCGCCGGGCGCGAGGCATTCATCGTCGGCGCCGGCTTCACCGTGCAGCAGCCGCTGCGCGAGGCGATGGCCGACGCCCAGTCGTTGGGGCAGACGCCGATCCTCGCCGGGTGGGATGGCGCGGCACGCGCCGTGCTCGTCGTCGCCGATACCGTCAAACCCACCAGTGCCGAGGCGATCGGACGGCTGATCGTGCTCGGCCTCGAGCCGGTGCTGTTGACCGGCGACAACGAACGGTCGGCTCGCGCCGTGGCCGATCGGGTCGGCATCGGCACGGTCATCGCCGAGGTCCTGCCCTCCGACAAGGTCGACGTCGTCAAGCGGTTGCAGGCGGAGGGCAAGGTCGTGGCGATGGTCGGCGACGGCGTGAACGATGCCGCCGCGCTGGCGCAGGCAGACCTCGGCATCGCCATGGGCACCGGCACCGACGCGGCGATCGAAGCCAGCGACCTGACGTTGGTGCGTGGCGACCTGAACGTCGCCGCCGACGCCATCCGCCTCTCACGGCGGACCTACCGCACGATCCGCACCAACCTGTTCTGGGCGTTCGCCTACAACGTCGCCGCTCTGCCGCTGGCGGCGGCCGGTCTGCTCAACCCGTTGATCGCCGGCTCGTCGATGGGGTTGTCGAGCGTGTTCGTCGTATCGAACAGCCTGCGACTGCGCCGCTTCCGGGCGACATCGTCCAACTCCGCCATCTGACCCTCGGTCGCGAGGAAGGATTCCGTGATGAGCCGCCTGCCCGTCCAACCGAAACCACACGACCGCCGCACGCTCCGGGCCGCCTGCGACACCGAGCTCGCCACCGCCCGCCGGCTGCGTGTCGGCGGCGATCTCGTCGGCGAGTGGCACCACCTCGAGCGAGCGCACATCCTCAGCCAGCCACTGGCCGGCCGCCACGTTCGGGTCCATGTCGCGATGCTGAGCACCGCCGTTCGGCGCCGCGACCGTCGCGAGCTCGCCGGCCAGCTGGTCCGAGTGCTCGTGGCCGGCCCCGGTTCGATCACCCGGCGCTACCCGCTCGGCAACACCGGCGGCGCGAACGTCCCCGCCACCCGGCCGATGCCGATCCCCGACGACCTCGACGTCCACTTCGGGACGACGTGATCCAGACCAACCCACACAACACCAGGAGCAACTGCGATGAAGATTGCCTTCGTCCTCTACCCGGGCTTCACCGCCCTCGACCTGATCGGACCCTTCCAGGTTCTCGCCAGTATCCCCGGCCACGACGCCGTCTTCGTCGCCGCCGAGCTCGGACCGATTGCCGACGACACCGGCCGTTGCCCGCTGACGGCGACGACCACCTTCGCCGAGATGGCCGCGCCCGACGTCGTGATCGTCGGCGGCAGCAGCATCGAGCACCAGCCGCAGGCCAACGCAGTCGACTGGCTGCGCGCCGTCCACCCCGACACCGCCTGGACGGTCAGCGTCTGCACCGGCTCGACGTACCTCGCCGCCGCGGGCATCATCACCGGACGCGAGGCCACCTGCCACTGGGCTCGCGCCGACCAGCTCGAGCGGCTCGGCGCCCGCTACGTCCCCACTCGCGTCGTGCGCGACGGCAAGATCATCACAGCGGCCGGTGTCTCGGCCGGCATCGACATGGCGCTCGGCTTGGTCGACCAGCTCCACGGCCGCGACATGGCCGAGGTGATGCAGCTCGCCATCGAGTACGACCCGCAGCCCCCGTTCGATGCGGGCTCGCCGGCGACCGCACGACCGGAGATCGTCGAGATCGTGCGCGCCGCGATGTCACCGACCACCGGTACGTCGGCGTCCAACAGCTGAGCGCGAAGCCGTGGTAGCGGCGTCCGTATCCCCTCACCTCGCCCGGGACGCAGTGTCGCCGACGTCGAGCAGGACCGGCCTCGCCAATGTGTTCGACCCGCGATCGACGTCACCGCCGGCCCGATGTGGAGCGTCATCGGCAGCTGGCTGACTCGGGCGGGAGCGTGAGGTCGAGCAGGTAGGAGTCGATGTGTGCGTCGGCGCAGTCGTTCTTGCCGTAGGTGGTGTGTCCGCTGCCGGCGTAGGTGAGGAGGACTCCGTCGTCGAGGTTCGATGCGACTCGCTCGGCGGACTCGAATGGTGTGACCGGGTCGCCGGTGTTGCCGACGACCAGGATCGGTGGTGCTCCGGCGGCGGTGATCGGCTCGAGCTCGGTCGGTGCCGGCACGGGCCAGTGCAGGCAGGGAAGGGCGAAGACCCGAACGTAGGCGGCGCTCAGTTCCGGCAGCACGGTTGCGGCGTCGGCGGCTCGGTCTGCGAGCGCGTCGACCTCGGCCGAGGTGGTGGGGTGTGGGATGTCGATGCAGTCGACCGCGAAGTTCGGCCCGAGTTCGAAGTCCTCGACGAACTCTTGGGCGAACATCTCGAAGAGCATTCCGTCGCCGTGTTGCCCTTGGGCGATGGCTTCGTAGAACGCTGCGCGATACTCCTCGTCGTAGGTGACGGCGATGCCGGCCATCCCGACTGCGTTGAACCCGACTATCGGCGTCGCCGGAGTGCAGCGGCTCGGTGCGGACCGATTCTGCGAGGTCACGGTAGGCCTGCAGCGGATCTCCGTCGATGGGGCAGTCAGGTCCGCAGGCGTCGAGCACCTCGGCGAGGGAACGGTCGAGGGAGGCGGCCGCGGCGACGAGTCGATCTCCGAGGTTCGCCTCTGGATCGACGACGCCGTCGAGCACCATCGCCCGCAGGCCGTCGGGGTACCGCTCGGCGTAGCGGAGCCCGATCAGGGTGCCGTAGGAGAAGCCGACGTAGGTGATCTGGTCGCCGCCGAGCGCCAGGCGGATCGCTTCGAGGTCCGACACGGCAGCGTCGGTGCCGATGTGGGCGAGGAGCGACGCATCGCCCGTCTACGCAGGCTGTCGACATTGGCGGCGAGTGACTCTTCGAGAGCGGCTCGTCCGGCTGCGTCGCGAGGGGCGAGGTCGGTGGAGAGGAAGGTGTCGGAGAACCCTGAGCCGCATTGCAGCGGGGCTGGTGCCGCCGACGCCGCGGGGATCCCAGGAGACGATGTCGAAGCGGCGGTTGATCTCGTCGTTGAAGATTCCGTCGTTGCCGAGGAACTCGACGCCTGATCCGCCGGGTCCTCCGGGGTTGGTGATCAGCGTGCCGATTCGGGCGTCTGGGTCGGTTGCCGGTAGGCGTGCCAACGACAGGCTGATCGTGGCACCGGTCGGGTCGGCGGGGTCGACGGGGACGTCGAGTGAGCCGCATTGCAGGCGATCGCCGCAGGGCTCCCACCGAAGTGGTGCCGGCGTCGACGGCCGTCGGTGGGACGGGAAGGAGCTCTTGGATCTCGGCGATCACGGCATCGGGTCGGTCGAGCTGGATGTAGTGGCCGGTGTCGTCCACGGTGACGAGCTGGGCGGCCGATGACAGCGACATCCAGTGTTGCTTGGCCTTGATTCCACACGTCTTCGAGGCGCGTTGCCTCGACGGGATCGAGACCTGGGAACGGGTGCTCGGCTGCGGTCACGACGCTGAGCGGCACGGATCCGAGGCTGTCGATGGCGGCGACCTCGGCAAATCCTGCGACGACGTCGAGCTGTTCGGGGTTGTCGGTCGGGGCGGCGGGGTCGGGGCAGCGGGCGACGAAGTCTGCCGCCGCCTCAGAGCCGTCGTCGGGCACGGCGCACCCCGCAGCGGTCCACGTCGGGGGCGTGGCGTCGAGGAGGAGGAGCCCGTCGACCTCGTCCGGGTAGGTCGCAGTGAAGGTCACGGCTTGGGCGCCGCCGTAGGAGTGGCCGACGACGACGTACGGGCCGGGCTCGCCGATCTCGTCGAGGAGGGTGTGGAGATCGCGCGCCGAGGTCGCGAAGGTTTGCGGCGTGGTCGGCGGGTCGCTCGTTCCGGTGCCGAAGCGGGCGTAGGAGCACACGCGAGTCTGCCCGGACGAGGGCGGGCGTGATGCGGCCCCAGTTGTCGCCGCCGTCGTTGAACCCGGCGATCAGGACGACGGTCGATTCGCCGGCGCCGACGCAGCGGACGTGCAGGCGTCCGTCGCCGACGTGGACGAGTTCGTCGACGGTTGCGGTGGGTCGAGGCACCGCTCGTCGGTGTCGTGGTGTCGGGCATCGCCGCTGATGCGCTTCGGCGGCTGGACGCCGCGCTCGTGTCGTGGGCGCCGGCTGGTTGGAGGCGTCGATGCTGCAGGCGGCGGTGCTGAGCAACGCAACTGCGAGGCCGATGGCGCCGATGCGGCGCTTGGTGATGCTGATGTTCATGACGGGTCCTTTGGGGTTCGAGGAGACGGAGGTGGCCGCCGCAGCCATCCAGGCGACGAGGACGTCGCCGGGATGGTCGGCGGCGTGGTCGGCGGCGAGCACGCGGACCCGGTCGGCGTCGCCGGCGACGTGGGCCGAGGCGATCGCGACCAGCTGGCGGTGGGTGGACGATCGGGCCAGCGTTGTCGCGCTGGCGAGCAGCTCGATCGGGGAGGGGGCGAAGAGGGCGGCGGCGACCAAGGCGGTCACGGCGTCGTTGTCGTGGGTAGGTGGGCACGGTCGCAGCGTCCGTGAGGTCGCTGTCACGGCGCTGTCACCGGGTGGACGTCGTAGGGTGCGGTGTGATCTCGATCTCGGTGCTCGGCCCGGTCGAGTTGCAGCGCGATGGCGTCGCGGTTCCCGTGCGGCCCGGCAAGACGACCGAGCTGCTCGTCCGGCTCGCACTCGAAGCGGGCGTGATGGTGCGAACGGAGCGGCTGATCGAGGACCTCTGGGCCGAGGAGGCGGCGAGCATCGCCCGCAATCCGTTGCAGACCAAGGTCTCGCGACTTCGACGGTCGCTCGGCGACGGATCGCTCGTCACCGGGACGAGAGCCGGCTACGTGCTGAACGTCGCGCCCGGAGTCGATCGACGCGATCGAGGTTCTCCGCCTAGCCGACGAGGCGACGAAGGCACGGGCGAGCGATCCCGCGGCGGCGCTCACGCTCTGCACGACGGCGCTGGCGATGTTCCACGGCGACGTTCTCCCCGACGCCGGCGACGGCGAATGGGTCGTCCCGCACCGTGTCCGCCTCGAGGAGGCCCGCCTCGGTCTCGTCGAGGACCAGTTCGCGGCGCGGCTCGATCTCGGTGGTGCGGGCGAGGTCGTCGCCGAGCTCGAAGGACTCCTCAGCCGCTATCCACTCCGCGAGCAACTGTGGGTGTCGCTCATCACCGCGCTCTATCGCAGCGGCCGCCAGGCCGACGCGCTGGGCGCGTACGCCCGCGTGCGCGAGGCGCTCGTCGAACAGCTCGGACTCGAGCCAGGTCCGGCGCTTCGGGCATTGGAGCAGCAGGTCCTGCTGCAGGACCCCGCTCCTCGACGGAACTCCGCCGGTCCCGACTGCGTTCGCGCCATCGCGTCAGCCACCTTCCGGCGCTCGACCTCGCCGATGACGGGCCGCGACGCCGACCTGGCCGCCGTGAGTCGACTCTGCGCGGAGCAACGACTGGTGACGCTGGTCGGTCCCGCCGGCATCGGCAAGACCCGCCTCGCCATCGAGGTCGCCAGCATCGTCGACCGCCAGGACGGCGCGTGTCTTGTTCGCCTCGAGGGCGCACGCAACGCAGCAACGGTCCTGGCTGCGCTCGCCGAAGCGCTCGACGTCAGCGAGCGGTCGGAGAACTCGGTGATCGACCACCTGCGCGGCTCGGACCTGTTGCTCGTCCTCGACAACTGCGAACAGGTCGTCGACGCCGTCGCCGAATTCGTCACCCGCCTGATCTCCGCTGCGCCGTGGGTCGGCGTGCTGTGCACCAGCCAGCTGCCGCTCGGGATCGACGGCGAGACGATCTACGCGCTCGCACCCCTCTCACTTGCCGACTCGGTTCTGCTGTTCGCACGACGTGCGTCCGAGCACCGATCCTCGTTCGTCGATGCCGGAGGGTCGCTGGCCGACCGTCGAGTCGGTGTGCCGTTCACTCGACGGACTTCCCCTGGCGATCGAGCTCGCGGCGGCTCGCACGCGCACGATGTCGGTCGACGAGATCGGTCGACGACTCGACGACCGGTTCGCCCTGTTGCGTGACCCGACGAGCCGCCGTCCCGATCGACAGCGAGCGCTCGAGGCAGCGATCTCGTGGAGCTACGAACTGCTCTTCCCCGACGATCAGCGTGGTCTCTGGGCTCTCAGCTGCTTCACCGATGGCGCATCGCTCGCCGGGGTCGAGCACGTACTGGCGGCGCTCGACGTGCCATCGGAGGCTGCGGCCGATGTCATCGGACGTCTCGCCGATCGCTCGCTCGTCGCGGTCGAGTTCTCGGTCGACGGTGGCGCGTCGCGCTATCGGCTGCTCGACAGCATCCGGGCGTTCGCGCTCGACCGGCTCCACGACGCAGCGCCTCGACGAGATCGCGCTCGCGCGCTCAGGCCGAATGGCTCGCCGGACGTCGCCACCGACGCCGCTGGCCGGACTCCGCGGCCCCGAACAGGCCCGACACCTTCGAATCTGCCGCGACGAGCGCGCCAACATCGAGGCCGCGCTCGCCTGGGCGTCCGTCAACGATCCGGCGCTCGGCCTTCGGATCGCGACCGGCTTCGGTTGGGCTTGGGTGCTCCTCGGCGACGGTCGGCTCGGTTCCGAACGGATCGCCGCCGCGCTCGCCGCAGCGGCGTCGATCGCCAGCGCAGATGACCGGGTCCGTCCGCTGTCGTTCATCGCCTGGCTCGAGGTGACCAGCAACATCGAGCATGCCGCGCAGCGCGGCGGAAGAAGCGGTTGTCGCCGCCGACTCGACCGGCGATCCGCACCTGGCGGCGTTCAGCCGGTCCGCGCTCGCGCTCGTGCTGATCCAGGACGGAGGCCTCGATCGAGCGTCGCAGGTACTCGACGAGAGCCGGCAGCTCCTCGACGACTCTCACCCGTGGGACCTCGGCGGCACCTGGATCCTCACCGCCCACGCCGCACTTCTCGGCGGCGACGTCGTTGCAGCGAGCGCCGCCAGCTCGCGACGCCGACCGCCTCCTGCGGCCACTCGGTGACGACTGGGTCCTCGACCACCTCGACGCCCTCCTCGGATACATCGCACAAGCCGAGGAGCGCTTCGATGACGCCGCCACCCACCTGCGACGAGCTGCTGACGCCGCGGAACGTCTCGGTTACGCCTCCACCGAGGGATCGCACCTCGACACGCTCGGCCGGGTCCTCGAACAAGCCGGCGAGATCGACGAAGCGATCACGACATTCGAACGTGTCATCGAGATCGGACGGACGACACGGCAGCTGCGCCTGCTCGCCCTCGGCCGTGTCCACCTCGGACGCGTCCTGCGAGCCATGGCAGACCGCTCTGCGGCGCTTGCTCGCGGTACGGGCAGCCGACCACTGGTTCGCGTCGTCGGGCGGCGGCGACGGCGCGGCCCTCGCAGCATGCCTGCACGCAGCGATGGACGCCGAGGACGGCGACCCCAGCGCCGAGCCCCGCCTGCGCGCCGTCCTCCAGACGAGCGCGTGGCCAACACACACCCGACATCGAGATCATGGCCCTCGACGCGCTCGCCCGATACGCCGCGAGACGCACACGACTTCAGCTCTGCCCGCGATCTGCTCGACGCTGCCGACGATCTCGCTGCCATCGGCTCGGCATCTCCTCGGCTCCGCCGACCGGCTCGACGCCGACGAGGCAAGGATCCTGATCTCGGCCGGCTGACGAGGACCGCGCCTCCCCGCAATCCACTACCGAAAGTGACGTCTGATGCCCACGAGTTTCGGCCTACTGCTGTTCGACGGTGTCGAGGAACTCGACTTCGTCGGCCCCTGGGAAGTGTTCACTGCGTCCTCCATGCTGCGCGTGAACGACGGCGAGGCCGCTGACACCGTTGTCACGATCTTCGAACACGACCGGCCCGTGCACTGCAGCAAAGGCTTGCGCGTACTGGCCGACCACACGTTCGACGATCATCCCGAGCTGGACGTGATCCTCGTGCCCGGAGGCTTCGGAACGCGCGCCGAGGTCGACAATCCTGTCCTCATCGAGTGGCTCCGCAACATCGCCTCCTCCTGCGATTGGGTCACCAGCGTGTGCACGGGTTCGTTGCTGCTTCACCGCGCCGGGCCGGGTCGCGACCGGCGCCTGTGCACGCACTGGGGATTCGAGGACACACTCGAAGCTCGCGGCAACTGCACGATCGTGAGAGATCAGCGGTGGGTCGTCGACGGCAACGTCGTCAGTAGCCAAGGTGTCTCGGCCGGTATCGACATGGCCCTCTGGCTCATCGGACAGATCTACTCGCCGGACCACTCGCGAGCGACGGGGCACTACATCCAGTACGACCCCGCTCCGCCGTACGGTGACGACCCAGCCTGACACCGAGAGGCGCAGGCGAGTGGGCTCACGAGCCGTGACCCTGCACCACGTCCTCCACCGAACGGAGCGCTCCGATGCACCACTTGGGTCTGCCGACAGGGCTGAAACCCATTCGCACCACCGACACCTTCGACAACGACACCGTGCCTGCCGGCCTGCTCCGAGCCCACCGCGTCGCCGACGGGGTCTGGGGCCGGCTCGTCGTCCACACGGGGACCGTCATCTTCATCTTCGACGACGAGCCCGAGCACCCGATCGCGGTCTCCGCAGGCGGCTCGGTCGCGATCCCACCGGCACGACAGCACCACCTCGAGCTCCACGAACCGGCGAGCTTCGCAGTCGAGTTCCATCGGATCCCGAGCGCCGCTACCCCCGCGGCTGGCACGGAGAGCACTGCGCTCGAGCCGGATCCCGGCTGAATCGTCGACCGTCGGCGGGGGCCGATTCGAGGCCGTGGCGACCATGGCGAACAAGCGGGCGACCGGATGGCATGCGTCGATGCAGGCCCGGTTGGCGGCCCGAGCTCTGTGACGCTACGTCAGTCGAGCTCTTCGTCGAACAGGTGAGCGAAGCACGGTGGCTCGCCGCCTTGATCGTCTGGATCGGTGCTCGGCGAGCGACCGGCGCCGGTGCCGGCCTCGTTGGTCGTACCAACGAGTTCGGCGAGTCGGGCGAGCGCGCCGAGCCCTCGGGAGACGTAGCCGTCGGGGAGCACCATCACCGGCACGATCGGTTCGGTGATCGCTGCCCATTCCTCGTGCCATCGGGCTGCGGTTGCCGCGTCGGTGGTCGTCGCCCCGAGGAGTGCCAGGGTCGTCTGGTCGGTGAGGTCCGCGCCCTCGTTCCACTGGGCGGCGAAGAGCCGTTCTCGCATCGACGGGCGATCGGCGACGGGTGTGGCAGCGAACGCGGCGGTCGCCAGGCCGGTGTTCGGCTGGCGGGAGGGAAGGGTGAGCCGGTCGGGCTCGTCGGCGATCAACAGAGAGCGGATCTGGTCGAGCTCGCCCTCCAGCGCCGTGCGCAGCTCGCCGGTGAGCTCGACTCCCTCGAGCGGGATGTCGGGGGCGTGCTCGACCGCTCGCCAGTCGACCTGCACGGCACCGAGTCGTTCGAGGTGACTGATGCGAGCGCTGGCCAAGGCGCTGAAGGGACAGTTGAAGTCGCCGTAGACGATGAGCTCGATGGGTCGACTCTCCGACATCTGCCGTCTTTCTTCTAGCAACGAGTAGAAGTATAGGTGAGGTAGCCTGGCGGGCGTGTTGCGACGGTGACGGAGTCCGTCTGCCGACCGCAACCCGGGGAGGACCCCAGATGGCCACGTTTCTGTTGCCGCCGGACCCGATCGCATCGATCGATCGATATCTCGCGGATGGTGTCGGTGGGGCGGGTGTTCGGCGTGCCCAGGAGCTCGGGTCCGGCTGCGACGATCGACCAGGTGGCGCGGTCGGGGCTGCGCGGCCGCGGCGGCGGCGGGTTCCCCACCGGCCAGAAGTGGGCCGGCATCGCCGCGCAGAGTCGGGGGTCGGCGGTACCTGGTGTGCAACGGCGCCGAGGGCGAACCGGGCACGTTCAAGGACCGGGCCCTGCTGCGCGCCAACCCGTACCAGCTCGTCGAGGGTGTGGTCATCGCCGCGTTCGCGATCGGCGCCGAGCGAGGCGTTCATCTGCCTGAAGGCGAGCTTCCGGCGCGAGATCGAGGCCGTCACCCGTGCCGTCGCAGGAGTTCCAGGCGGCAGGGATCTGTGCGGCGACTGCAAGGTCACCATCGTCGCCGGGCCCGACGAGTACCTGTTCGGCGAGGAGAAGGCGATGCTCGAGGTGATCGAGGGCAACGAGCCGCTGCCCCGCTGGCTCCCGCCGTACCAGCACGGGCTGTTCGCGACGGCACCGCAGCTGGGCTGGCAGTCGCACGACCGCCGCGGGACCGCGCCGGCGGGGCGACGGCTCGAACCCGACGCTCGTCAACAACGTCGAGACCCTGTCGAACGTGCCCCACATCCTCGCCCGGGGCGCCGAGTGGTTCCGTTCGATGGGTACCGCCGACGTCGCCGGGCACGATCGTGACCACGGTCGTCGGCGACGTCGTCGCTCCCGACGTCGGCGAGGTCGAGATGGGCACGCCGCTGCGGGCGGTCATCGACGCGGTCGGCAGCGGGCTCGATCGCGGGTCGGACGGTCAAGGCGGTGTTCTCCGGCGTCGCCAACCCGGTCGTCACCGCGGCGCGATCTCGACGTGCCGGTCAGCTACGAGGGGTTCCAGGCGATCGGGAGCGGCATGGGTTCGGCGGGGTTCATCGTCTACGACGACACGACGTGCATGGTCGACGCCGCGTACCGCTTCTCGCGGTTCCTGTCGATCGAGTCGTGCGGCCAGTGCCCGCCGTGCAAGCTCGGGTCGAGCGCGATCACCGAGCACCTCGAACGGATCGAGACCGGCGTCGGGTGCCGACGACGACCTCGACGCGATCACCGGCTGGCTGGATCATGTCACCGACGGCAGCCGCTGCTACCTCGCGGTCGAGGAGCAGATCGTCGTGTCAGCAGCATCCTGCGCGCGTTCCCGGAGGAGTTCGCCGAGCACATCGAGCTCGGCCGGTGCCCACGCCCGCGGCGTCTGCCGATCCCCAAGCTGATCGACCTCGCCGACGGCCACGCCGATCTACGACGAGTCGTTCTGGCGCAAGCGGCCCGACTGGACCTACGCCCCGGACAGCGTGGCCGATGGCGCGACGGAGCTCGGATCGTGACGCCCGTGGGTGGCCGATGAGCGTCCTGCAGACCCAGGCGCGAGCGCTCGGCGTCCCGACCCGACACGAGGTGTTCCGCTACCTCGCCGACGCCGGGCGTCCGGTCGACGTGGCCGAGCTGACCGAGCACCTCGGGCTCCACCACAACGCGATCCGTCAGCACCTCGCCAAGCTCGTCGACGCGGGACTGGTGGCGGAGGCGACGGCACCACGGCTCGGGCGTGGGCGGCCCCGCCTCGTGTATACCGTGGACCCCGCAGCAGAGAGTCGGTGGGGGGTCACCGGGCCGTACGAGCGCCTGTCGCTGCTGTTGTCCGAGATCATCCGAACCGGGGACTCACCCGTCGACGTCGGCCGCCGTGCCGGTCGACGGGTGCGTGTCTCGACACGTGGCATCAGGGATCCGGTGGCCGGGCTGGTCGACGCGATGGACCGACACGGGTTCGAGCCGGACGCCACGCGACGAGGGAAGAAGGTCGACATCGTGTTGGGTTCCTGCCCGTTCGTGACCACGGCGTTGGTCGACCCGGAGACGGTGTGTGGTCTGCACCTCGGGCTCGCCCACGGCGCCGCCGAGCAACTCGGTGGCCTGGTGATCGACGAACTCGTCCGACGCGATCCCCGTCGCGGGGCGTGCCGCCTGCGTGGACACGTCGGAACATGAGCGGGCCGATGGACACCCTCGGTGACCGGATGCGCGAACTCCAGGCTGCCGGTTGGGTCGAGCAGCTCTCCGTCAGCGATGCCGGCGTTCGCTGTGATGGCTGCCAATGCTGGGCCGCCGCTGAGGACGCCGTCGTTGGCATCGTGTACCGCTTCGAAGGTCCCAGCGATCCCGCCGACGAGTCGATCCTGTTCGCGATCACGATGCCCTGTGGCCATCGCGGTCTCCTCCCGGCGGCATATGGGAAAGACACCGAGCCAGACGTTGCCGACGTCGTGAAGCGACTTCGACTCGCTCGGGGCTGACCCGATCAGCGCGTGGGCCGCTCATCCGATCGACTGCGGGCTGAGCTGCACCCGGCGAAGCAGTTGGGCGTTGAGAGCGACGACGATCGTCGACAGGCTCATCAGCACAGCACCGACGGCGGGGGACAGGGTGACCCCTGCCCAGGCGAAGGCTCCGGCGGCGAGTGGGATGGCGACGACGTTGTACCCGGCGGCCCAGGCGAGGTTCTGGATCATCTTGCGGTAGCTGGCGCGTGAGAGCCGGATCACGCTGGCGACGCCTCGCGGATCGCTGGAGGCGAGTACGACGCCCGCCGATTCGATCGCCACGTCGGTGCCGGCGCCGATCGCCAGGCCGACGTCGGAGCGGGCAAGTGCGGGGGCGTCGTTGACGCCGTCGCCGACCATCGCAACGCTCTGGCCGCGCTGTTGGAGCGCGGAGACGGCTTGGTCCTTGTCCTCGGGGAGGACCTCGGCGAACACCTGGTCGATGCCGAGGTCGTCGGCCGACGGCATCGGCGACTTGGCGGGCGTCGCCGGTGATCATCGCCACGTCGACGCCCATCTGGCGCAGTTCGGCGACCGTCTGTCGGGCTTCGGGTCGGATCTCGTCCTCGAGTGCCATCGCACCGACGATCAGGGTGTCGTCGGCGAGGTAGAGCACAGCGGCGCCGCGCTGCTCCCATCCGCTGACCGCGATCGCGCAGCGATTCGGGGATCGTCGAGTTGACGTTGGCGGAGCAGTGCCGGACCGCCGACGGCGTAGGTGGTGCCGTCGATCTCGGCGGTGACACCGCGTCCGGTGATCGAGCGGAAGTTCGTCGCCGGTGAGTTCGCTGCCGCCGGCGGCGGTGACGATCGCCCGGGCGAGAGGGTGTTCGCTCTCGGCTTCGACAGCAGCGGCGGTCCGCAGCACTCGGTCGATGTCGAACGTGTCGGTCCCGGCGACGCCGGTGACGGCGTGGGCACCCTTGGTCAGCGTGCCGGTCTTGTCGAACAGCACGATGTCGATCGAGCGCATGCGTTCGAGGGCCAGCCGGTCCTTGACGAGGATCCCGGCCCGCGCCGACACGGCGGTCGAGATCGCGATCACGAGTGGGATGGCGAGGCCGAGGGCGTGCGGGCAGGCGATCACCAACACGGTGACGGTGCTCGTGATCGCGGTGTCGAGGTCGCCGATCGCCGACCAGACGACGAACGTGACGACTGCGGCGGTGACCGCGACGTAGAACAGCAGGGCAGCGAACCGATCGGCGAGTACTTGAGCTCGGCTCTGGCTGGCTTGGGCGTCGGCGACGAGCCGCTGGATCCCTGCCAGGGCAGTGTCGTCACCGACGGCGTCGACCCGCACCCGGATCGAGCTATCGGTCGAGACCGTGCCGGCTACCACGCGGTCGCCGACCGACCGGTCGACGGGCTTGGACTCACCGGTGATCATCGACTCGTCGACCTCGGCGCTGCCCTCGACGATCGTGCCGTCGGCGGGAACACGTGCGCCGGGTCGGACCAGCACGACGTCGCCGACCTGCAGTTCCGACGCCGGAACCGGGCGGATCGTGTCGCCGTCGACGAGGTCGGCCTCGTCGGGCAGCAGCGCGGCGAGCGCAGCGAGCGCGTTCTGTGCCTGCCCGATCGCCTTCATCTCCTGCCAGTGGCCGAGCAGCATGATCGTCACGAGCGCAGCGAGCTCCCACCAGAACTCGAGGTCGAGCCACTCGAGACTCGTCGCCATCGAGGCGACGTAGGCGACGCTGATCGCCATCGTGATCAGCAGCATCATCCCCGGCCGGCGGTCGCGGACCTCGGCGACGCCGCCGGCGAGGAACGGCCAGCCACCCCACCAGAACACGATCGAGCCGAGGATCGGCCCGTACCAGGCCATCGCCGGCGAGGTCGACCGAGTAGCCGAACCAGTCCATCACCATCTCGCTCGTCACGACGAGCGGGATCGTCAGCGCCAGGGTCAGCCAGAACCGGCGCCGGAACATCTCCGGGTCGTGCCCGGCGTGCTTGTCGTGCCTGCGATCTCCGACATGACCGTGGACGGTGTGATCGTCGTGCGCGGGAACCGTCGGGCGGGCGGCGTGTTGATCGGTGCGACCAGGCTGCTCGTCGAGCGCGTGTCCTGGGTCGTGGTGTGCGTAACTCATGGCGACCTCCTCGCCAGGACCAACGATACCCCTAGGGGGTATATTCCCCAGTCCTGCTCGGATGCAGTGCCGGCTTGCTCCGCCGACACGCCGGTGGGCATCGCCGGTGCATGTCAGCCCTGCAGCAGAGCTTGCATCTCGGCGATCTCTGCCTGCTGGGCGGTGATGATCTGGTCGGCGAGCGTTCGTACGTCGGCGTTGGAGCCGTCGGCCTTCACCGTCTGGGACTGGCTGATCGCGCCCTGGTGGTGGGCGATCATCATCTCCAACCACATCTGGTCGAAGTCGGGACCCGTCATCGCCGCCATCGTGTCCATCTGTTCGGCGGTCATCATCCCGTCCATCGCCGACATGTCGTGGCCCTCGGAGGCGTCCATCGTCACGGGTTCCCCGGCGTCGTCGAGCCATCCGGTCATCAAGGTCACTTCCGGATCCTGAGCATCCTTGATCCGGGTGGCGAGATCGCGGACGTCGGTGCTGGCGCCGACGTTCGGGTCGAGGGCGATCTCGGCCATCTCGATCGCCTGCTCGTGATGGGCGATCATGCCCTGGGCGAACTCGACCTCGGCTGGGTTGAGGGCAATCCCCCCGACCGGGACGCGGCGGTGGCTGTCTCGGCCGATGGCGAGTCGTCGGAACCGCAGGCAGCGACAGCGGCGGTGAGGGCCAGGACGATCGTTGGGATGGCGAAGCGGCGCAACATCATCAGGAAGGACCTTTCGGGAAGAACTACTACATTATGTAGTATAACGGTCCGTCAGCGGCTGCGGCTGCGCCGGTCTCGGTCTGGCTGGTCGCCGGCGGCGACACGACCATCGCTGCGGTGATCCCGATCGACGACGAGTCCGATCGCGAACTCGACGAGGACGGCCCGGCGAAGTGCACCGACGTATCGGTCGAGAGTGGCGGCGTCGTCGAGCCTGGTCTCGGTCCGGCGCCGGTTGAGGTTGGCGACGCCGAGCATCGCGGCCAGCACGACGACCTTGGCGGCGAGGTAGCGGCCATGGTTGACGTCGAGCAGATTCGTCGGGTTCCCGACGAGGCGCACACTCTGGACGAGCCCGGTGGCGACGAGTACGGCGACGCTGACCGCGGCGACGCGCGAGAAGTTGCGGACGGCCGGGACCAGCACGTCGGGCTTCGTCGTGGGAATCACGATCCAGCCGACGATCGCCAGCCCGGCGATCCATGCCGCAGCGGCGGCATGGTGTGCGACATCGGCTGCCACACCGACCGCCGGCCAGCGCATCGAGCGCGAGTGCCCGGCGAACGCCCACGTCGCCAGCAAGCCGAGGCCGGGAAGTGAGACGGCCGCCCAGTACACCTCGCGATGCACGATCCGGTGCTGGAACAGCACGACCCACATCGACAGCGCCAGGACGATCCGCAGCAGCAACGCCATGCCGGCGTCGGTCGTGTTGGCAGCGTCGATCGAGCCGAACGACGACCACGGTGCCGTTCCACTGATGTCCGATGCGACGACCAGCAACTGGAGCACCGCCAAGATCGCTGTCGGCGAGCAGCGAGCGGCTGAGTACCCAGCCGCAACAGTGGTTGGGTGCCGGCGCCTGCCCAGACGTAGGCGCCGGTGAGCAGGATCCCGACGATCGCCATGATCGCCAGGTAGGACCCGTAGCGGAGCACCCAACGAACGACTGAGGGGGTCGAGAACGAACCGTCATCGACATCAGCGGTCGCGGTCACGGCCGGCGCCAGGCTGGTCGAGGTCGGCGGAACTGTCGCCGATCCAGCTGGAACCGTCGTGACGATCGCCGGTGTGGTGGTGGGCGACGTCGCTGCGATCGTGAAGTCGACGCGACCGGTGATCGGGTGGCCGTCAGGCCCGACGAGTCGCCAGCGGAGCGAGACGGGCGCCTGGCAGCAACACCGGCAAGCGGCGTGATCGACCTGGGTGTCGCCGGCGGTACCGTGCACCGAGCCGCTCAGCTCGGTGCGAGCCCCGGTGGCGTCGATCAGCGTGACGGTCATCGTCTCGAGCGGTACCGAGTTGTCGAAGTCCCAGGTGATCTGTGTCGGTGCCGTATCCAGTGAGGCGCCGTTGGCGGGATCGCTGGACACCAACGTGTTGTGGGCGTACGCGCTGCCGCCGATAGGCCGAGCACGGCGACGATGACCGTGCACGAGGCGAGCGCGAGCAGGGCGAGACGGCGAGCAGGAGGACGAGGCATAGGCTGTTTGGTGGCGGCAGCGCCCAGGACACCAGAGCAACTACATGGTGTAGGAGTATATTCGGGGACGGTCCGAGAATGGGCGGCACCCGGGAGGATCTGGATGACACGACGACCTGATGGCGCGCTCGAGAACGACGTGCTGCGCGTGCTGTGGGATGCCGACGGACCTCTGCTCCCTGGCGAGATCAACGACCGTCTCGATGCCGGCTATGCGTACACGAGTGTGGCCACGATCCTCACCCGGTTGCAGGCCAAGGGCTTGGTGGTGCGAAGCCCGGCGGGGCGCGCGTTCGCGTACGAAGCAGCCGTCGACGAGCCCGATCTCGCCGTTCGGCGCATCAGCGAGCTGCTCGACTCGTCATCGGATCGTGCGAAGGTATTGACCCGATTCATCGGCGGGCTGCCGGCCCGGGAGGCCAAGGCGATCAAGGCGATGCTCGACTCCACGGACAAAGGCAAGCGTTGATGGTCGGCTCGCTGGCGTTCCCGCTCCTCGTGACATTGGCACTCGCTGCGCTCGCAACCTCGGCGCATCGACGACTTCCGCCGCGTCTGGCGACCAGGTTCGTCACGATTGCACTCGTCCTCGTGGTCGTCGCTGCCCTGCCGACGGCGGTGGTTATCGCGGTCGCGTTTCTCGCCCACGCACCGGTGGTCGGGCTCGGGTTCCGGTGGTGCGCCCAGGCGATCGGGCTCCACGATTCGGTGCCGACCTCGGTCGGCGTGCCGATCCTTGCAGCGATCGATCGTCGGGGCGGTGCGCACCATCCGGCTGCTGCGCCAGCATCGTGCGCTCCGACTCGACGAATCACACCCGATCCACATCGCCCACAGCCACACGCCGTATGCGGTGACGCTCCCCGGACGCGCTGGACAGATCGTGATCTCGACCGCGATGGTCGACCTGCTCGACGAACGAGGAACAACGCGTCGTCGTCGCCCACGAGCAGGCGCACGCCCGCTACCGACACGACCGCTACCTCCTCACCGCAGAACTCGCCGCCGCTGCGATTCCCCCGCTGCGCGCGCTCACCCGACGAGTGAACTACTCGATCGAACGCTGGGCCGACGAGGCAGCAGCGACCGTGTGCGGCGATCGCGAACTCGTCGCAGTCACGCTCGGCAAGGTCGCACTCCAGACCCATCCTGCGACGGTGACCGGATTCTCCGGCCTCGGCGTCGCTTCACGGATGGGAGCGCTGCTCGAACCACCGATCCCGAACCCTCATCGCGCCCACTGGTCGCGCTCTGGTCGAGCCTCGCGATCACCGCCGGATTCAGCATCTACCAGCTCCACCACCTGGAGCGACTGCTGACTGCACTCTGCCCTCATTGACCCGCGACGCGGCGGTGCAGGCCGGGCCGACGGGGTGGCCGCGATCGGGCACGACACCCGGTTGTCCGTGCGGCTGGACGGGTACCCGCGAACGGATACGACGAGAGGTCCACCGAGAGGAGAGACACATGCGTCACGAGTCAGACGGAGCGACCGCAGGGGTCGATGTGGACCCGGTTGCCGCCGATCCGTCGTCGACGACACACGACAGCGCTGCGGTGGAGACTGCGAGCGCGGAGGAGTCGTCGGAGGGTTCCGATGACCCCGGCATGGAGCGACGTCAGTACCTCCGCTTCGGAGCGATGATCGCCACGTCGACGGTGGTGATGTTCGTGCTCACCTACACGAACTCGTATTCGTGGGATCACGTCCGCTGGAGCGAGGAACGTCTGTACATGGCGCTGCTGATGGCCGGGGCGATGGCGATGGTCATGCTCGGGTTCATGTGGGGCATGTACCGCAACACCGCGTCAACGTGGCGATCATGGCCGGTCGGTCTCGCACTGATGGGCTCCGGCTTGTGGTTGTCCCGATCGCAGTTCTTCGTCGACGACGACGAGTACATGAAGGGCATGATCCCGCACCACTCGATCGCCATCCTCACCAGCGAACGGGCCGACATCGACGACGTCCGCGTGTGCGAGCTGGCCGACGCGATCATCCGCGCCCAGCGCGAGGAGATCGACGAGATGGACGTGGCTGATCGACGACATCGCCGCCAACGGTGAGGCGACCACCGCCGAAGACGCCGCCGCGCCGCCCGGTCCCCGACTTCAGCCGAGGTGTGCAACGTGAGTGCTGAGTTCGGGCGGCAGGCGACGATCTACCGGCTCGTCACGCCCGAGCACATCTGCCCCTACGGGCTGAAGTCGCTCGATCTGCTCGAGCGTCACGGCTTCGAGATCGACGATCATCAGCTCGAGACCGAGGAGGAAGCGACAGCGCTCCGCGAACGCCTCGGTGTCGAGACGACACCGCAGACCTTCATCGACGGGGAGCTGGTCGGCACGCTCGACGACCTTCGCCGAGTTCGTCGGCGAAGACGTCCCCGACGCCGACGCCGAGAGCTACCGGCCGGTCGTCACCCTGTTCGCCATCACGTTCCTGATGGCGCTCGGCGCGGCGTCGGGTCGTCGAGGACCAGTGGCTCAGCGTCCGCACCATCGAGTGGTTCATCGCCTTCACCATGTGCGGGCTCGGCTACCTGAAGCTGCGTGACGTCGAGACGTTCTCGACGATGTTCCTCAACTACGACCTGCTCGCCCGTCGCTGGGTGCCGATACAGCTACGTGTACCCCTACGCCGAGACCGGTGCCGGTCTGCTGATGATCCCGGCCGTGCTCAACCGCGGTGTCGGTGCCCGGTCGCGTTGTTCATCGGAACCATCGGCGCCGTCTCGGTCCTCAAGGCGGTCTACATCGACAAGCGCGAGCTCAAGTGCGCGTGCGTCGGCGGCGAGCAGCCACGTCCCGCTCGGCTTCGTCTCGTTCACCGAGAACGCGCCATGGTGGCGATGGCCATCTGGATGGGCACCAAGCACCTGCTGTAGGACGATTCCCAGGTGGCACACGCCCACGACTTTGGACCTTGCACGAAACGTGCAGCGCGGCCGGGCTCTTCCTGCGTTCGGGTCTGCTGACAGCGCCGGCTCACCGCCGCGGTCTGACCAGCGCCGAGATCGGTCCCGGCTGTTCATCACCGCCAAGACCGTCGAACACCACGTCGGTCGGATCTTCGCCAAGCTCGGTGTCCGTAGCAGGGCCGAGGCTGCGGCCCACGCCGCACGATCCGGAATTGGGGGGACCGACTAGGGGGCCCCGATGTCCTTCGGGCACTCGCGGCCTCTCCGCTCGGGTGCTCGACGTCGGCTGCGGGACAGGGATCGGCTGCGACGGACCGTCGAAGCTCACGCCGGGTCGGACGGTGTCGCCTTCGGCTCATCAGCCTGGCTGATCACCGCCACACGCGCCGGGTGACGGGTTCTTCCGGAGAACGCCAAGAACCTGGGATGGACGTCGAACGGCACAACGACGACGCTGAAGCACAACGACCAGCACCGCGGGGCGGCAACGTTCGCGCCGTTGTAGAGAGGAACCGCACCGATGCACGCTCCCCGACACCTGCGCTCCTCCGTTGCGGCGATCGCGCTGCTGCTGGCGTCTGCGTGTGGCTCTGACGCCGGAACGGACGCCTCGGCGACGACGCCGAACGTGATCGACACCACGACGAGCCCGCCGTCCGACGAACCCGAGGTCTCGGCCACCGATCCGAGCACGGTCGACTCGACGACGAGCCTGGCGTCGGTCGAACCCGACGTCGATCCACCGTGCGGGGTCACCTTGGCGGAGATCCAGCGTCTGCTCGGTGGGTACAGCGGTGTCACCGAGAACACGACGCCGGATCCAGGCCGATGCAACTTCACCTGGGACGACGGCGGGCCGAGGGGAATCGATGCTGCGATCGTCGCCGGGGCTCGGGCGTCGTTCGCCGTCCCGGATGGCTATGAGCCGCTCGACGGCTACGGCGACGAGGCCTACCTGTCGACCCAGCCCGGCCGAGCCAGCGCGTTCGCCTTCGTCGGCGACGACCTCTACGCCGCCGATGTGGTCGCCGATGGCGCGACCGACGACCTGCAAGCGCTGTGCCTCGAGGTGCTCGCCCTCACGCTGAGCTGACCAGGTCTGCTGCCGGTTCGGGCGCAGCCCACGATCCTTGGAGGTTGTCGCAGCCACCCGCTGCAACAACCTCCAAACTTCCGGCATTTGGCCCGCCATTCAGCGGATCGCGCGTTCGAGCCCGTCGAGGATGAGCTCGAGACCGAATCCGAACTCCAGTCCGTAGTCGTACCCCGGCTGCAGCACGTGCTCGACCGTGAGCTCGGTGAGGTACGGGTAGTCGCCCGGTGTGACGCCGGCGAGGATCTCCTTCGCCAGTTCGGCGGTCTCCTCGCCCGCCTCGAACGGAAGGCTCGCCTCCTGGAGGGCGAAGCCGTAGATGTAGCTGTCCAGCGCCGAGAACGCATGGGCGGCCATCTCGACAGTGAAGCCACCGCGTCGGAGCGCGCCGAGCACGGCGTCGTGATGCCGCAATGTGGCCGGGCCCGGCGAGCTCCGCGACTCCATCAAGCCGATCGCCCACGCGTGCCGCGCGAGGACCTCACGCGCCGAAGTCGCCCTCCGGCGCATGGCTTCCTTCCAGTCGGTCGCATCTGCGGGCATGTCGATCTCGCCGTAGATGACGTCGATCATCCCGTCGAGGAGATCGCCCTTGTTGGTCACGTGGTTGTACAGCGACATCGCCTCGACGCCGACGGCCTCGCCGAGCCTGCGCATGCTCAACGAGGCGATCCCGTCGGCGTCGGCGACGGCGACGGCGGCCTCGAGCACCCGGGCCCGGGTCAACGCAATCCGGCGTTCTGGCGACGTCGTCGTGGCGCGCTTGGAGGGCATGGAGCTCCTGTGTGGTGTCCGACTGCTTGACGGACTTACGCCGTAAGTGTACGCTTGCTTACATCGTAAGTCTACGACCCATCGGAGCGATGATGACCTCGACCACGCACCTCACCTCACAGGCACCGACGACATCACCCGCGACGATGCGCGCCGTCATCCAGGACCGCTACGGCACGGATCCTCGCGAGGTACTCCGGATCGGAGAGGTTCCCCGGCCGGCGATCGGTGACGACGAGGTGCTCGTTCGGGTCGTCGCCGCCAGCGTCGATCGAGGCACCGTGCACTGCATGACCGGTTTGCCGTATGCGATGCGGCTCGCCGGCTTCGGCGTCCGTCGGCCGAAGGCTTCGAACCCGGGCCGCGCCCTCGCCGGGATCGTGGAGTCGATCGGCCGGAACGTCGTCGGGTTCGCCCCGGGCGACGAGGTCTACGGCAGCTGTGCCGGCTCGTTCAGCGAATACGCCCGGGTCGATCCCGCCAGTCTTGCGAAGAGGCCCCGGAATCTGTCGTTCGAGCAGGCCGCCTCGATCCCGATCTCGGCGAGCACCGCCCTGCAGGCCGTTCGCAAGGCGGACGTCCAAGCCGGCCAGCAGGTGCTGGTGATCGGCGCCTCGGGCGGTGTCGGCACCTTCGCCGTGCAGATCGCCAAGGCCTTCGGGGCGGTCGTCACCGGGGTGTGCAGCACGGCGAAGGTGGACCTCGTCCGGAGCCTGGGTGCCGACCGGGTCCTCGACTACACCGACGAGGACTTCACCGACGGCCAATGCCGCTACGACGTGATCCTCGACACCGGCGGCAACCGCCGCCTCGGTCACCTCCGGCGAGCCCTCACCCGGAGCGGGGTCCTCGTGATCGTCGGGAGCGAGACCGGCGGTCGCTGGCTCGGCGGATTCGATCGCGCCCTGCGCGCGACGATGCTCTCGCCGTTCGTCCCGCAGGATCTCGGCATGCTCGTCTCAACCGAGAGCGCCGAGCACCTCGATACCCTGCGCGAACTGATCGAGGCAGGGCGCGTCATCCCGGCGATCGAACGGACCTACCCGCTGTCGGAGACGTCGGCAGCGATCCACCACATGAGCGATGGCCGGGCGCGCGGCAAGATCGTCATCGCCATCTGAGCTGTCTCACAGAGTCCAGGTCACCTTCGCCAGCGGGTCGGGGCGGTAGGAGCAGTAGGTGCCGGTGTGGATGCAATTCTCGAGGTGAGTGGCCAGCGCCTCGTTGTGCTCGTCGACCCGGCTGATGGCGTAGCGGATCGTTCGGGCGACTGCCATTCGCGCCCGCTCGGAGTCACTGCCGACGGCGCGCAGTCGTCCGCCGAGACCGACAGCGTGTGTGAGTTCGGTGATCAGGTAGTCGCGGTCGCGCTGGGCGAGTTCGATGCGGGCGGTGTCGTTGCTGCGTCGGGCGTCCTCGATGTCCTCGTCGATGTCGGCGAGCCGACGTCGGTATGCCTGGCGGGCTTGGTCGTCGAGAGTCGGTAGGCCTTGGCCGTCGAGTCCCTCGGCCCTTCGCTCGGAGGCGTGGGCTGCGCCCGGGCTCGGCAGGGTGCCCTGTTCGACTGCGACGAGGTCGAGGACGTGGAATTCGCGCTCTGGCTGGGCCAACATCCGGGCCAGATAGCGGAAACCCTTGAGGTCTCCGATGAGCGCATTCTGGCCGGCGAAGGAGATGTCTCGAATGCCGCCATCCAGACGGAACCTGGACGGCTCGACCGGTCGGTGGTGGCCGACGCGGTGGTCGGTCGGAGGTTCGCCGTCGAGGAGTGCGCGAGCTTCGGAGGCTCTGAGTTCCGCACCGAACGTCTGGAACGTGGTCGCAGCTGCCTGCCGCTCGAGGTGAGCGGTGGTCTGTCGTCCGCACCGGGCGTGGGCCTCGGCGAGCACCATCCGAGCGGTGGCGGTCTCGTACGGAGCCCCGATGCCGGCCCAGCCCGAGATCGCATCGGTGCTCGCTTCGACGGCACGGTCGAGGTCACCGGCGAGCAGCGCCGCCCGAGCCTCGGCAAGTGACGCCGAGGCGACGAGCCACGGGCTCCGGTAGACGGTTGCAGTCGCCCGAAGGGATGCACTCGCCCGTCGAGCAGTCTCGAGGTCGCCGGCGGCGACGGCGATCTCCACCTCGGCCTCGAGCAGCGGGGCGAGCGTCAGGTCGCCGAACGGCGGCCGTTCCTTCGACGGGCTCTGGAACGGGTGGGCGATCGCATCCTCGATCAGCGTCGAGGCCTCCGCCACCCGTCCCTGGGCCAGTCGGACGAGGGCCAGCCCGGGGTGAGGGCACCACACGTGCTCGTGGGCGGCGAGAAATGCTTCCTCCGCACCGGCGAGATCTCCCTTGCGCAGACGAATGTTGCCGAGCTCGGCGAGCGGCCAGCCGAACTCTCGCCGCATCCACGGTCGCAGGTCGTCGCAGGCCCCGCAGCGCCGCATCTTCGGCGGCGTCGCACGGACCGGACACCCGCAGGATCTCGGCCCGATGGACACGGCAACGTCCGTGGAGTGCCGCCGAACGCTGCGCCTGTGCCCCCAGCGTTCCATCGCGTCGGTCCACTCCGCGGCCATCTCGTACAGCGCGAGCCCCTGCGCAGCGCAGACGACTTCGCACAGCATCATCCCCGTCGTGAGCGGGTCGACGTCACCGGACATCAGCAGGACTCCGACCTCGTCGAGCTGCGTCGAGCCCCTCGTCGACCCGGCCCTCGAGGATCGTGATCCGAGCAGCAGCGGTGCGTCCGATCACCTCTGCGGCCAGGTTCCCCAGCCGCTCGACCGAGCCCGATTGCCAGCTCGGCGTGTCGCGATGCCGCCGACATGTCGCCGCACATGAACCGCTCGTAGGTGCGCACTGCGGCGACGACAGCGTGCACGGGGTCGTCGTCGCTGACCGTCGAGCAGCCGCTCGGCCCGCCGCAGCCAACCGCGCACCGGTGCCATCAGACCGGTGTCGATCATCAGGAACATCGCCACCATTGCCGCGGCGCGCGCTGCTCCCGACCGTTCGCCCGGCCTCGCACAGCAGGGAGTGCTGCTCTTCCCAGGCCGCGATCGACGCCTCGAGCAGACCGCAGCCGTAGCGGCCTGGGCGCGCAGTTCGAGCATCGCCGGCGTCCGTCGCGGCATCGCCGCCGGCGTCGAGCAAGTCGAGCGCCTCGGACCATTCCCCGCGCTGGATCGCGGCCTCGACCAGCCCGCCAAGACCCGTCATTGTCCCATTGTGACAGCGATCCTCACGCCTCATCTGCACCGAGCTCGGACCGAGCTGCGATCGAGGAGGCCCGACCCGATGGACACCCACAGAGCAACTCACGATCATCCTTCCTGCCGTCAGCGATCTGGTCGACCAGATCGAATCCGGCGGATTTGCACCGCCCGACTCCGTGCGCGAACTTCGACCTGTCCGATGTGCTCGCACCACATGATCGGTGCTCGGCGGATCCTTCTCGTACCTGTTCAGGGGTCGAGGTACCGCCCAGCGGCACCGGCGTCCGCCGAGGATGACGGGCTGCGTCCCAGTGCGCGGTTTCGCGACGGTGATGGACGCCCTGCTCGACGCCGTCCGCAGCGACGGCGCGATGGAGCGCACGATCACCGCGCCGGTCGGCGAGATGACCGGCGACACCTTCGCCCGCCTCGTCGCCTTTCGACGGGCTGGTCCACGGCTGGGACATCGCCGGTGGCGACCGGGCTCGCCCTGGGAGCTCCCCGACGAGGTGGTCGCGGTCGTCGACTCCTTCGCCCGCGATCGCGCTGACCGACGACCTACGCGACGGCGACACGTTCAAGGCCGCCACGACACCGCCCGCCGGAGCCACGCCCGATCGAGCAGGTGGCTGCGTTCAGCGGCCGCACCGTCTGACGCCAGCTCGTCGCCTCCAACCCGACCTCAACCGACAACACAAGGAGAGACCAATGCACATCACCAAGAACGACATCCCGGTGCGGATCGATGTCCCCGGGGCCGTCGCCCGCCAGCTCCCCGACTTCGGCGTCGCCGAAGGAGACATCGGCGCCGAGTACTTCAGCATGGCGGCCGGCACCGACCTCGCGCCGCTGCTCGTCGGGCTCCATGGCGACGCCTGCCAGTCACCCCATTGGGGCTACGTGATCCAAGGCGACCTCGTCGTCACCTACACCGATGGGAACACCGAGCGGTGCACCACCGGAGACGTGTTCCACTGGCCGGCGGGACACAGCGTGCGCGTCGACCAGGACGCCGAGCTGATCCTGTTCAGCCCGCAGGTGAGCCACGGCGCCGTGATCGACCACATCGCCGCCCAGTTGGCGCCGAGCGCCGGCTCCTGACCCAGATACCTGCCCAGAGGCCCGGGACCAGTGGTTCCGGGCCTTTCGGCGCGAGCCGGTGCGGTGTCCGCGCCGCGCTCCTCGTCCAGCTGTGCCGGCGCGATCGCCTGCCAACGAGTGGTCTGCCAGCCGAGCTGCCGGTGACAGGTTTTTGAAAGGGCACGTCGTCACGCTGATCGCGATCCCGCCTCGGAGAAGCGGTGGGACGAGACGAGCGAGGGGACACCATGACCAGGAACAAGATCAAGCTGGCGTTGGCTGCGACGCTGCTGATCGCGCCGATGGCACTCACCGAGGTTGCGTCGGCTGACGGCAAGCACGGGGGCAAGACCAGCACGACGACGACCAGCGCGGTGGGGTGGACGCTGGAGTCGGCGAACTGCAGCACCCTGCCGCCGGGCACGACGATCACCGGCTCGGGCGAGCTGACGTCGAAGAAGACCGAGCGCACCAAGCGGGGCGTGACCTCGCTGAAGTTCGCCGACCACGCCGAGGGCACGGCGACGGATCAGAATGGCAACACCTATCGATGGACCTACGACAACGAACTGTCGATGGAGAACGCGCCTGACTGGCCGCTCCTCTTCCACGGCGAGATGACCGACGTGTTCAGGCTGACCGGCGGTCCGATCCAGCTCAGCAACGGGTTCGAGGCCGTCACCGTCGAGGACCAGGGCGCCGGCACCTTCGCGATCTACCCGGAGTCGTCCTACGGAGATCCGTTCAACTTCCCGACCGGTCCGAACCGCTGCGATCCGCTCTGACGAGCGTCTGGCACTGACCCGACCTCCCCGAGCTCGGCGAATCGCCTCGTCCGAGCCGGGGAGGGCCGTCATCACCTCACGGGAGACCGATTCCGATGACCTCTCCATCCACGACCACTCCGGTCGACGCACCCAGCTGGCCGGTCCGGCGAGTCCCGAGATCGCTGTCGCACTCACCGAGGTTCTTCGCCTTCTACGCCACGGTCGTGGCCGTCCAGGGCGTGCACGTGGTCGAGCACATCGTCCAGCTGATCCAGGTCTACCGCTACGGGATACCGAGTGAGCGGGCCTTCGGGCTACTCGGCTACGTGTTCAACTTCTCGGGAACGGCCGAGTGGTTGCACCTCGTGTTCAATGCGTCGTACCTCTGCTCCCTCGTTCTGCTGGTGTTCGGTATCCATGAGCTGATGCTCGCCGGCACCGTGCCGCGCTGGGCGTTCCGCGCCTTCCTCTACGGCGGGGTCGGCCTCGAGACCTGGCACATGACCGAGCACGTCGTGATCATCTACCACGTGATCCGCAACGGTGGATGCCCGTGCACCGGTATCGGGGACCAGGCGTTGAACCTTCGGGACGTGCAGCTCCACTTCGGCTACAACACGATCGCCTACACCGCAACGGTCCTCCCGTTCGTGTTCATCATGCGCACGCGGGCGAACGGGCAGGCCGAGCGCTGAGCAGCGTCGCGAACGGTCCGTGCTCAGCCTGCGCCGCTGCGCTGTCCGTGACGCCAGCAGTCGATGGTCAGCGCGAGGTGGGTCGCAGCGAGCAGGCCGAACCCACCGAACCAGACCGACGAGGCGAGGTCGACGGAGAACAGGGCGCGATGCCGGAGGGAGATGACCAGGACGGCGATGGCGAACACGGCGATCGCCGGGGCGTAGGCGATCAGATCGCTGCGGTGGCGACGGTTGGAGTACCACCACGCGACCCAGGCGACGGCAAGGAACGGCCCACCGTAGAACTGGGCCACGCCGTCGGAAACGGGCCACGGCCACGCGTCGGCGATCGCCGATCGAGCGATCATCAGCGCCGCACCCGACAGCCCGAAGGTGATCGCCACGACGCGGAGCAGGAGGGTCACCTGCCGGCTGACCGCTTGCCCTCCGGCGGTGGTGATCTCGCGGCGTGACAACCAGATCGTCAGCGTCCAGGCGATCGGTGGATAGACGACGTAGGAGATCACCCAGCCCTTCACCGGTCCGAGCGACCAGTCGAACGCCTCGGTGTTGAGCACGGTCAGCACCAGCATCGAGGTGGTGAAGATGGCGATCCCGCCGACCACCCCGCCCCATTGGGCGACGGTACGGCACGATCGCAGAGGCGCCGACCAGCACCGCCCCGAACAGGTACAGCGAGGCGACGAACCCGGCGTGCAACGGAGGGAGCGCCGCCCAGGTGAACGCCCGGTCCAACCGTTCCGGGGCGACGAAGCCGAGCCAGGCGACGAGCGCAGCGGCAACGGCGATGATCACTGCGAAGCATCGATGGAGCAGTGGATTCGAGCTCGACAGTGCCCGGGCGATCCAGCTGACCCGGGACGCGCCACCGGCGGTCGGTACCTGTGCGGTGCGGTGCATGACGCCCCTCCTACTGCTCGTGGGCAGGCTCGCCTCCAGCCTGCTCCTCGAGCGCCCCGAAATCATCCGTGCATGCACGGATGCCGGCCGCAGCGCTCAGTTCTCCTCGAGGGCGGCGATCACGACGTCGGCGTGGGATGCCGGGAGCTCGTGGCCGGCGTCGGCGACGATCGTGATACGGACACCGGCGAAGCTCTCAGCCAGTGAGGCGGCGTAGCTCGGGTCGCCGATGCGGTCAGCGACGTCCCCAGACGAGATGGACTTCGATTCCTGCCTCGGCTGCGCCGGAGAGGAGCGACGCCCAGTCGTCGTGGAGGATCTGTTGTTCCATCGCTTGCCGATATGCCGGCCAGGTGTGCTGGCTTGCTTGTCGGGCGATGTCGCTGGGCCAACGAGGGGCGAGGACGGCGGCGATCCAGCCGGAGAGCGTGCGGTGCCGGCAGTTGAACTCGCAGATCCGTCTGGCGACTCTGGTGTCGGTGAGGAACGACCGGGCCATCGGCCCGGCTGATGCGAGTGATCGCCTCGCCGCCGCGTTCGTCGGCCACATCGGCGCGCCGAAGCAGACCACCAGCGCGACCCGCTCCGGGTTGGCGGTCGCCCAGCGAAGGGCGAGGGCGCTGCCCATCGAATGTGCGCCGATCCGGAGGCGTCTGCCACCGAACGCTTCGTCGACCACGCGACCGATGGCCTGGAGGTGCGCGGCAGTGCCGAAGTCGCTGCGTTGTTCGTCGAGGGAAGCCCCGAAGCCGAGGAGATCGGGTACTGCGACGCAATGCATGTGAGCGAGGCGGTCGGGAATGGTCCCGAAGATGTCTCCGGTGGCGACGAGCCCGTGGAGGAGCAGAACGCCGCTCTCGCCGGCTCCTCCGGTGCGACAACTCAACGCTCCGATCCGGCGGCGCGGCAGGTTGGACGGCCTCCAGGAGCGGACGGCGGTCGACCGTCGATGGCGGAGGTGCCATGCGGCGACAGAGGCGCCCGTCGCGATCAGCGCAGCCGCCACCAGCCTTGTCCAGCGGGCGTCGCGGAGAGCGGTCACCTGGCGATCCTACGGATGCCCCGGTCAACCCTGGATGCGTGGTCGGTCCGGTCGGACGGTGCAAGAGGTGTGCAAACGCGATGCAACCGGGCAGGGCGAGAGTTCGACCATCAGCCGTTCGAAGGAGAGATCCGACATGTCCATCGCTCACCCTCCCGTCCCGTCACCGATCGACACCAGGCCGATGGTGCTGCTCCATCGCTGCATGCGTTCCGAGTTCCGGCTCGCGCCCGGCGCGGTCCGCCGAATCGTCGACGGCGATCGTGCCTCGACCCGCGTCGTCGCCGACCACCTCGACTTCCTCGTCACGTTCGTCCGACACCATCACGAACTCGAGGACGAGCTGCTCTGGCCGGTGCTCCGACCCCGCCTCGACGACGACCAGCGCAACACCGTCGATCTGATGGAGAGCCAGCACCGAGCGACGTCGCGACTCCTCGGTGAGCTCGCCGCGTCGATCCCGGCCTGGCGCGCCACACCTCGGGCCACCGAGCGGGACCGGGTCGCCGGACAGCTCGACGAGCTGTACCCGTTGCTCGTCGAGCACCTCGACGCCGAGGAGCAACGGCTGTTGCCGCTCGCGACGCGAACGCTCGAAGCCGCAGAGTGGAACCGGCTCGGCGAAGAGGGATTCCGTCGATCACCCCGACGTCACCGATCGTTGGGGTTGGGGATGTTCGACCACTACGGCGACCCCGAGGTCGTCGCGACGATGATCGCCCCGATTCCTCGAGCGATCCGTCCGATCGTGCTGGCGCGTGCCCGACGTACCTTCCGGCGGCGGGCGATGGGAGTGCACGGCAGGCCGACGCCGTGAAGCAGCGCCCGGTCAGCCGAGCGGTCCGATCAGAGGGGCTGCCGGCTCGACCAGGGTGTGGTCGGCTCGTCGCACCCACTCGTCGAGGCCGCGCTCGACGTATGCGAGGCGGGCGCGGGCGATGTGGGCGCGTCCGGCCGGCTCGTCGCCGAGCACGAGCGCGAGCTGCCCCACCGTGTGGCTGATCTGACCGGCGAAGAACGCGCTCAAGCCGAACGCGGCGAACCGGTCGGCGTATGGCTCGAGCAGGCGGCGGAGGTCATCGAGCGCCCGCCGGTCGTCGAGCTGCAGCCAGAGCTGGGCGCGCACCGTCGCCACACTCGTCCACATGTAGTCGCGGAGCAGGGACGGTTGCTCGGACCATCCGCCGACGCTCCGGCGCACCTCGTCGGTCCGGCCTGAACCGGCGAGGCTGAGCAGGTGGAGGTCGCGGAACCACATCGGCAGCCGCCCGGCGAGCTCGCCCAGCCCCGCCTCGGCCTGCTCGACCCGTCCGCTCAACCAGGCGATGTGGATCCGTTGGCCGGCAGAGACGCCGACACCAGGACCGCTGACCGTCTGCTCGAGTCGCTCGTTGGCCTCGACCGCGGCGCTCGCCCGCTCGAGGTCGCCGCCGACCGTCGCCAGCCAGACGTCGGCCCAGCGGCAGATGTACAGCTCCTGGATGGCGTGGTGGCGCTCCGCCAGCGCCAGCGCCCGAGCGAGATCGGAGCGCAACCCGTCGAGATTGCCGAGCTCGCCGCGACTCGCCATCCGCGAGGTGAGCGCCCTCGTCAGGGCGCGGTCGTCTCCCGCCGCCGCGCACAGCTCGACCAACTCGTCGTGAACCGCTGCTCGGCGCAGCAGCCGATCCGGGCCGGCGAGAGCGAGCGAGGCGAGGAACAGCGCCTCGATCTTGCGGCGCGGCGAGGTCGAACGACGAGCAACGGCGATCGCATCGTCGATCTGGTCCTGGGCACCGTCGGTCCGATGGGCGTAGATCTGCTCGACCTCCATCGCCAGCTCGACCGACGCGACGACGTCGGCCGGACCCTCGAGACGCCGGCGGATCGAGCGCCACAGGCCCATCGCATCGGAGTCGACCTCTCCCACCGCACGCCAACCCCACACCGCCCCGTCGTTCGCCGCCAGCAGCGTTCGCGCCGCCAACTCGGGGTCACCGCGATCGAGTGCCGACGCCGCAGCCGCTCCAAGAGGGTGCCATGCCTCCGCCGGCCGACCGAGCATGCGCAGCGCCCGAGCACGCATCACGTGCTGGGACTCACGCTCTTCGGCCGTCAGCAACGGATCGAGCGGCTGCAGCTCAGCGGCGACCGACAGCCAGTGCAGCGCATCTTCGTGTGACGAACGTGCGATCGCCGACTCTGCCGTCCGGTGGGCGAACAACCAGGCCGGTCGGGCATACGCAGGGCCGGCCAGTCGATGGTGCTCGGCGAGCTCGGCCCCGTGCTCGTCCCAGTGTCCGGCGTGACGCCGCTCCAACGCCGCCGCGACATGGGCGTGGATCTTGGCTCGGGTGGTGTCGGGCAGGGTCTCGTAGATTGCGTCACGAACGAGCGCGTGGACGAAACGGAACCTGCCCGGTCCATCGCCCTCGAGGAATCCGAGCACGAGCGCGGACTCGAACGCCTGCTCGAGATCGCCGGCATCGGTGAGCAGGCCCGTCAGCGGCGGGTGCCGCAGGATCGCTCCCTCGAAGGAGCGGCCGAGGACCGACGCGACGCGGAGCACGGCGGTTGCATCGCCGGGCGCATCGGCGAGCCGATGGCGTACGACGTCGCGTACGGCCGTCGGCACCGAGTCCCACGCGTCGGCGCCACGGTCGGACAGCGCGCCCGCAGCGTCGAGGGCCCGGATGACCTCGGTGAGGAAGAACGGGTTGCCGCCGGTGCGACTCGTCAGCTCGGCGGCGACGTCGTCGGAGACCTCGACGCCCGAACGGGTGAGCGACGTAGTCGCGCACCGAGCCGGGCGGCAGTCCCTGGAGCTCGAGGCGGACCGCGCCGACTCGGGCAAGTGCGCCGAACAGTTCGGTGAGCGGGATCGCCGCGTCGAGCCCGAGCGGGCGCGCGGCGATGATGATCAGGACCGGCAGATCGGCGACGACGGCGAGGAGCCGTCGCGCCAGTCGCAAACTGTCCGAATCGGCCCACTGGACATCGTCGAAGGCGAGCACGGTCGGTCGGTCGCGCAGCGAACCGCGGACTGCATCGGCGAGACGGTAGATCTCCGACGCAGCGTCGCGCACCCCGCCCTCGGCGATCGGTGCGAGCACGTCGGGCGAGCCGAACGCAGCGTCGGCTGCCGATCGCCATCCGGCGAGCGGTGGACCCGGGTCCGGGTCCCACCCGCCGCGACCGACCCGGGCGCCGCGCTGCGCGGCGACGGCGAGCACCTCGTCGACGAGCCGCGATTTCCCGATGCCGGCTTCGCCGGTCACGACGAGCGACGCGCGCCATCGCCGGCGATCGCCCGGTCGAGCGTGCGCAGTGCCGTCGCCAGCTCGTCGACCCGCCCGACGAGAGCGTCGGCGCCGAACGTGCGCGACGGGTTCGGTACCGAGGTCGGCTGCGCCCGAACTGACGAGCGCGGAAACCGACGCTCGCCCGTTGTCGAGGAGGTCGGGATCCTGCCGCAGTACCCCCAGCTCCAGCCGTTGCAGCTCGGGGCCGGGATCGATGCCGAGTTCCTCGGCGAGCGTGGTCCGCGCTCGACGGAGCGCGTCGAGCGCGTCGCGCTGGCGGCCGGTGCGGTAGAGGGCGAGCGCGAGCAGATACCAGAAGGGTTCTCCGAAGGGGTGCAGGCGGACCAGCTGCTCGAGCGCCGGCACGGCCTCGAGGTGGCGCCCGCTGCGCACCCGTAGGTCCCAGAGCGAGGCTTCGGCACCGAGTCGCAGCTCGCTCAGTCGGGCCGCCTCGGCGTCGAGCAGTCGACTCGACAACCCGGCGTAGGCGTCGCCGCGCCAGCAACGCGAGGGCGTCGACGAGTACCCGGTCCGCCGTCGCCAGGTCGCCGGCGGCGACCCGTTCGGTGGCGTCGGCGACTGCGGTGGCGAAGCGGTGGGCGTCGAGCCGACATGGGTCGAGCTCGAACGAATAGCCACCGGCGTGGGTCCGCAGGCGCCCGCCGGCGCCCGCCGATCCGCCGAGTGCTTTGCGCAGCCGGGCGACGTAGGTCTGCAGCGAGGCTTCGACTCGATCCGGAGGATCGTCGTCCCACACCTGATCGATCAGCCGCGGCACGGGCACGGGGTGCCCGGCCGCAGCTGTCAACACGCTGAGCAGCGTCTTCGGCTTGGTGCCCCCCAGGTCGGCGACGCGCCCGTCGTCGAGCTCGACCTCCACGTTGCCGAGGACGCGCACTTCCACGAGCGGGAGAGTACGCGACTCGCCACCCGGCGACCTCGGTCATCGTGCGTCATCGGCACCGACGAGCGCTGCTGTCGGTGGCGACGGCGGTGCGGCCGGCCGTCCGGCGGCAGAGCTGCCGAGCACACCGGTGAGGACGGACCAGAACGCGATCCCGATCCCGGCCCCGGCGAACACCGGCGACAGCTCGGCATCGGGGAACACGATGGTGGCCGGCACCGATGTTCGCGTGGAGCACCCCGGCGACGACGGCGAGGATCGCGACGGCGCGGCGCACACCTGTCTCGGTCATCATCAGCCGGGCGCCGAAGGCAGCGAGAATCACTCCCGACACCGGGTAGAGCAGGATCGCCAACCCGATGTGGGTCACCGACAACGGTGCTGCGTCGCCGTCGGCGAGATGCTCGGCGTCGAGCACGGCTGCGAGGTGGAACACCGTCTCGATCGAGTACAGGCCCATCGCCATCGCGGCGGCGGTGAGCATCCGTCGGGCACACGGCCAGGCGTTCGCTGCCCGAGCACGCCAGAGCGCCCAGACCAGGCCCACCGTCCCGAGCATCAGCAGCGTGTGCCCGGGAACCCAGGCGTCATCCGCGGTCATCTCCGCCAGTTCCTCGCTGAGTGTGCCGCTGGCGTCGGCCTCGGGGTGCATCCGGCCGCCCAGGGCGATCAGGATCCCTCCGGCGATCATCAGCAGTCGCCACCGGGCGATTCGGATCAAGGTCATGACGAGTCCTCTCCTCGGTCCGTGACGACGTCCGTCACGTGACAGCAGGACGATCGCCGAACGATCTTGCATTCGTCTTGCGCCGCGCTGAAGTGCCGTGTGCCAGGCCGTGGCCGAACCCCGTCGGAACACGGCGACGCTTCGGTCAGGGCGTCGCGGACGGCTGGAGCGTCACGCCGCAGGCGTCTTCCAGCGCTGTGCTGCCGGCGGCGATCGCCGAGTCGAGCACGGCCCTGCTGTCGTCGTAGCCCGTCGCCGTCGACGGGTCCGGTGGAAGGTCGGCGTCGAGCAGGACCTGGCTGTGTGCTCGGACGGCCGCTGCAAGCTGATCGGAGAGCACGGCGAGCTCGCTCGGGGCGGTCTGGGCGATCGCGTTCGCCGCATACCGGAGGTCGTCGAGGAGACGTTGGCGCCCATCCTCGGACACGGTCGAATACGTGGCTGCGTCGCTCTGGGCACGCAACAGGCGATCGACGTAGCGGCAGAAGCGGTCGATCGTGACACCCTCTCCGGCGGCCGGGGTGAGCTGTGCGCCGGCGATCAGTTCGAGCACCTCCTCCTCGTCGAAGGGGCCGATCCACTCTGCGAGCAACTCGCCGTCGGTGGCGTACAACTGTGCGCTCGGTTGGAGCGACACACCGAGTTGCGCCCACGACTGGAACGACTCGTCCCACAGCAGGGTGTGGGTGATGCCGAAGGTGTCGGCGAACTCGTTGGCCATCTCGAGGTCGTCCTGGGTGCCGAGTCCGATCACCTGCAGACGGTCACTGTGCTGTCGAGCGAACTGCTCGACACCGGGCGCTTCCGCCCGGCAGGCGGGTCAATGCGGTGCCCAGAACCAGACGAGGGTGGGCCGGTCGGCCGGGACGAACGCATCGAGCGCGACGCGTCGGTCGCCGGTGACGTCCTCCACTTCGATCGCCGGGAGCGGGCTGATCGACTCGCTCGACCCGCCGGCGGACGAGTTCGTGCGACTCGCGGGGCCGGCGCCGCACGCCGACAGCACCAGCACGCCGATCGCGGTCCACACCATGCGCTTGTTCATCCCGTCGACGAGCCTACCCATCACCTCCCATCCCCGAGCGGTTCGGGGAATACCCATTGGTGCGGTGCGGGTTGGTGTCGGTGATGCAGTTGTCGCGCCGGTGGCTCCTCGGCGCATCGCTCGCCGGCGCTGGGTCGGCGATCGTGCAGAGCTTCGCCCACCCCTCCTCGCCTCGCTGGTTGGGCCCGGCGCGGACATCCGGCTACCTACTCGCCCGCGACTCGCCGGTGTACGACCGATCGTTCGCCGCCTTCGCTGAGTCGCTGTCGCTGCGCGCCGGCGACGAGCTGGTCGTCAGGGTCCGAGCCGAATCGACGTTCGACCTTCGGGTCGAGCGGGTCGGCTGGGACGCAGGCGGCTGGAGCGGCCCTCCGACAGTGGCGGTCGAGTCGGTTCGTGTCGAGCGAGTCGACGACACCGCCCCAGCGCACTCCTGGCCGGTGGCGCTGAGGGTACGCGTGACCGAGGCGTGGCGTTCCGGTCTCTACCTCGCCGTGGTCACCGACCCGCGACAGCGATCGCGGCGGCGGTTGGCTCCGTTCGTCGTGCGGGCGGCGCAGCCCGCCGCAATCGTCGTCGGGGTACCGTTCACGACGTACCACGCCTACAACGCGTGGGGCGGGGCGAGCATGTATCACTACAACTCTCCCGACGGCGTTGCGACCGCCCTGCCGATCGCTCGGCCGTTCGATGTGTTCGACGGCGCCGGGTTCGCGTTCTACGGCGACTGGCAGCTCGCCCGCTGGTTGGACAGAGAACGCTCTGACGTCTCGTACGTCACGAGCTACGACCTGCACGCGGATCCCACCGTGCTGGATGGCGCCCGCCTGTTCGTCTCCGCGTTCCACGACGAGTACTGGTCGACGCCGATGCGTGAGCGCCTCGAGCAGCACGTCGCCGGCGGCGCCAACGCGGCGTTCCTGGGTGCGAACTCGATCTACTGGCGGGTGCGACTCGATCGGACGACGATGACCTGCCACAAGGCGGAGCGATTCGAGGACGACCCGCACCGCGAGATCACGGCCAGGTGGCGCAGCCCACTGATCGGGAAGCCCGAGCACGAACTGCTCGGGTCGTGGTACGAGGCGTACCAGTTCCCCTACGGCAAAGGTCACCGCTGGACCGTGACCGACGCCGACCACTGGTTGTACGCCGGTACCGGCCTCGTCGACGGTGCCTCACTGCCCGGACTCGTCGGGTACGAGTGGGATCATGCCCCACGACCTGTTCCGGCCGACGTCCGTGTGCTGTCACGCACCGAGTTCGTCGACGACGACGGAAACCGGCGCCGGCACGAGGCGACCGAGCGGACGCATCCCGGTGGCGGCGTGGTCGTGAACGTCGGGACCACCTACTGGCCCCGGTTCCTGCTCGGCGACGCCGCGTTCCGAACCGACCCGCTGGTCCAACGAATGACGCAGAACCTGGTGCACCGGCTCGGCACGCCGTCGCCGTGATCGGCTCGCCGTCGCCGTGATCGGCTCGCCGTCGCCGTGATCGGCTCGCCGTCGCCGTGATCGGCTCGCCGTCGCCGTGATCGGCTCGCCGGCTGAGCAAGTGGTGGTGCACTCGGCTCGACCCGGTGTCAGCAGCGGACCACCCCGTTCAGATCGCCCGCATCCGATTGTTGCGGGCGTTGTGCTCCACCTCGGCGAGGCCGAGCGCCTCCAGCACCGGCGGCACGTAGTTGCCGAACCGTCCGCGCAGCCCCTTCTTCATCCCGTACCAGCCACCGACCGGGTTGTCTGCGATCCCGCCCCCATGCCTCGACGGTGCCGTCCGCCGCCGGCTTCTGCTCGTCGGCGTTGCCCAGCGGGATCCAGTCGCCGCTGCTCGGCGAGCATGCGCGTGCAGGTCGTCGATGCAGCGCAGGTGGTACCGCAGCTCGGTCGAGCCGACCTGGACGACGAGCGCCGGCGGGTCAGCCTCCGGATCTCGGTAGGCCTCGAACTCCGACTTGCCGGGCGGGGTGGTGAGGATCCACGGATCGTCCGCCGTTCCTGATCCCTCGACCTCTCCTGCTGCCATGTCGGTCTCCCTCGCTGTCCTGACGGGTGCTCTGCGCGTGCACAGTACGACCCGAAGACCTGACATCTCTTGTCATGATCTGGGCCGAGCCGCGAACATGGTCCGATGCGGGCCGGTCGATTGGTCTGCCCTGTTGCTGATCCTCCAGCGGCGCGGACGGACCACGGCGCTCGAGCTCGCCCGCGAGCTCGAGGTCAGCGAGCGGACGGTGCTGCGTGACATCGACGAACTGTCCGGCGCGGGGGTGCCGGTCTACGCCACCCGTGGCCCGGGCGGCGGTTTCGAGTTGTTGGAAGGCTTCCGGACCGATCTCGTGCGACCGGGACCGTCCAGCGCGGTCGATCGGAAGAACTCGGCGCGCCGCGCGAAGGTGAGGATCACCCCGGAAGGCCGCCGGCTGGCAGCGGTGCTGGAGGTGCTCCAGCCGCTGCGGGTGAGTAGGGGAGTCGGGCCCGACGCCGACGGCCGGCTCGAGGCGACCTTCCGTCTCCGCTCGACCGACAGCGCGATCGTCGAGCTGCTCTCGCTCGGGCCGGAAGTGGAGGTGCTCGCCCCGCCCTCTCTCCGCCGCTGCGTCGCTGCGAGCGTGCATCGCACCGCACGCCTCTACCTCGACGCGATCCCGGGCGGAGAGCACTGATCGGCAGATTCACCGGCGGTCGAGGAGGCAGGTTGACGACGGCCGGTTCGCCGGTAGAACGTTGACGGCGGCCCGCCGCCAACTGATCGAAGCGACTGCGCGCTTCCTGCTCGGCTCCTCCCGCCCGGGAGGAGCCGCCGGAGTCCGTCGATCAGGAGGCTGCCATGGCGATCTGCGCGTTGTGCGGAAATGAGATGAGGTCGGGTCGTTCGTGCACACAGGTTGCGCTGCACGTCGGCGGTCTGCGGTACGACCTGTCCCCATTCGGTAGCGAGACCTGCCCGTCTCCCAGCCGCGCAACCCGGTGCGGCGATTGCGGTGTCGAACGCGGTGGACTGCATCACCTGGGCTGCGACCTCCAGCCGTGCCCACGTTGTCGCGGCCAGCTGCTGTCTTGTGGCTGTCGATTCGACGAGGACGGTCCGGACGACTGGGACGACGAGGACGACGATTTCTGCGGCGAGTGGGACGGCCCGCTCGAGCCCTACGGTGTCGACGGGAACGGGCAGCTCACGGAGCGGACCTCGTTCGGCGGGACACCCGTGATCCTCCGACGAGGCGACATCCCGTTGTCGGACATCACGACGGTCGGTGGCATCCGCGTCACCACCGCGCTGCGAACCGTCATCGATCTCGCGCCGGAGGTCGATCGCGATTCGCTGCAGGCGATGGTCCACGACTGCCTCTCACGGCGTCTGTTCACCATCGAGCAGGCGTGGGAGCGTCTCGCCCAGCCGGACATGCGGGTGTACGTCGGTGCCGAACTGCTCCGAGAGGTGCTCAGGGCAATGAGCTGAAGCCGTTGGTCCGGCGGCGCACGACGATGACCCGCCGTTCGTAAACACACCATCAGTCGTTTTCTTGACAAGGTCAAGACTCGGGCGCAAGCTGAACCGATGTCCGATGACGCCGCGCTGCTTCGCCAGCACGGCCTGTCCGTGACCGCACAGCGACTCGCTGTGCTGCGTGCGGTGGCAGGAATGCCGCACGCCACCGCCGATGCCATCGCCGACGTCGTTCGCGCACCAGATCGGGGCCATCTCCCGCCAAGCGGTCTACGACGCGCTCGGCGTGCTGGCGACAAGGGGATCGTGCGCCGCGATCGAGCCGGCCGGATCGCCGGCCCGGTACGAGGACCGCGTCGGTGACA
The DNA here is from genome assembly GCA_963754705.1 of uncultured Actinomycetes bacterium. Classification (GTDB taxonomy): domain Bacteria; phylum Actinomycetota; class Acidimicrobiia; order Acidimicrobiales; family Ilumatobacteraceae; genus JAWKHV01. The sequence continues at coordinate 65,170 of CAVWGZ010000010.1, forward strand.
ACCACCACCACCTCGTCTGCCGCAGCTGCGGTCGACTCGACGACGTCGACTGCGCCACCGGCGAGGCCCCGTGCCTCGTCCCGGTCGACGACCGCGGACTTCGTCGTCGACGAGGCCGAGGTCATCTACTGGGGCACCTGCCCCGACTGCCGTCCGCCGAACCACCCACGACACCGTCCGACACAACCGGAACCGAGACCTGAAGGAGGACCGATGGCCGACACGCCAGAAGAACTGAAGTCCGAGTGGGGCTCGCTCACCTCGAGCGAGTTCCAGTCCAACGAGAAGTGGTGGCCGGATGCGCTGAACCTGCGCATGCTCCACCAGCGCCATCCCGGGCTCCTCGCCGCTCGGGGACGGCTTCGACTACCGGGCAACGGTCGCCGACGATCGACATCGACGAGCTCACCCGCGACGTCGACGCGCTGATGACCGACTCGCAGGCGTGGTGGCCGGCCGACTGGGGCCACTACGGCCCGTTCTTCATCCGCATGTCGTGGCACGCCGCCGGCACCTACCGGGTCGTCGACGGCCGCGGCGGCGCCGGCACCGGCGCCCAGCGCTACGCCCCGCTGAACTCGTGGCCCGACAACGGCAACCTCGACAAGGCCCGCCGTCTGCTGCTGCCGATCAAGAAGAAGTGGGGCAAGGCGATCTCGTGGGCCGACCTGTTCGTCTTCGCCGGCAACCGGGCGCTGGAGACGATGGGCTTCACGACCTTCGGCTTCTCCTTCGGCCGCGAGGACATCTGGGCGCCCGAGGACGACATCTACTGGGGCCCGGAGAACGAGTGGCTGGCCACCAAGGACGAGCGCTACACCGGCAGCTGGGAGGACGGCAGCCGCACGCTCGACAACCCGCTCGCCGCGGTCCAGATGGGTCTGATCTACGTCAACCCCGAGGGCCCCAACGGCGTGCCGGACGCGCATGCGCTCCGCCCAGGACATCCGCGAGACGTTCGGCCGGATGGCGATGAACGACGAGGAGACCGTCGCGCTGACCGTCGGCGGCCACACCTTCGGCAAGATGCACGGCGCCGTCAAGCCCGAGTCACGTCGGCCGCGAGCCGGAGGGCGCCGGGCTGATGGCCCAGGGCATCGGATGGGCGAACAACCACGAGACCGGCTTCGGCGAGTACACGATCACCTCGGGCCTCGAGGGGGCGTGGACGCCGACGCCGACGCAGTGGGACAACACGTACCTCGACACGATCTTCGCCCACGAGTGGGAGCTGGTCGAGTCGCCCGCCGGCGCCAAGCAGTGGCAGCCGCGCGAGGTGAAGGAGGGCTTCTTGGTCCCCGACGCCCACGTCGAGGGCAAGGTCAACCCGCCGACGATGTCGACCGCCGACATGGCGATGATCACCGATCCCGGCCTACCTCGAGATCGCCAAGCGGTTCCACGAGAACCCCGATCAGCTCGCCGACGCGTTCGCCCGGGCCTGGTTCAAGCTGCTCCACCGCGACATGGGCCCGGCGATCCGCTACGTCGGTCCGCAGGTGCCCGACCGAGCAGCTCCTGTGGCAGGACAACGTCCCGGCCCACGAGGGACCGATGATCGGCGACGCCGAGATCGCCGAGCTGAAGTCGACGATCCTCGACTCCGGGCTGACGACCGCGCAGCTCGTCAAGACGGCGTGGGCGTCGGCGGCGACCTACCGCACGCACCGACTACCGCGGCGGCGCCAACGGCGCCCGGATCCGCCTGTCGCCGCAGACCGAGTGGGACGTCCACGTGCAGGCCGGCGTCGCCGGCGATGATCGCGCAAGCTGGAGGAGATCCAGGCGTCGTTCAACGGCAAGGGCGGCCCCCAGGTCTCGCTCGCCGACCTGATCGTGCTCGGCGGCAGCGCCGCCATCGAGTCCGCGGCCAAGGCCGCCGGCCACGACATCACGGTGCCGTTCACCCCGGGCCGCACCGACGCCAGCCAGGACGACACCGACGTCGAGTCGTTCCAGTGGCTCGAGCCGAACTACGACGGGTTCCGCAACTACGTCAAGAAGCACGGCTCGGTCCCGTCCGAGCACCACCTCATCGACAAGGCGTTCATGCTCAACCTCACGGCACCGGAGATGACCGCGCTCCTCGGCGGCCTGCGGGTGCTCGGCAACAACGTCGGCGACGAGGGCTACGGCGTGTTCACCGACCGACCCGGTCAGCTGACCAACGACTTCTTCGTCAACCTGCTCGACATGGGCACGGTGTGGTCGGCGGTCGGCGAGGAGGAGGACGTCTTCGAGGGTCGCGACCGCGCCAGCGGCGACGCCGAAGTGGACGGCCACCCGCGTCGACCTCGTCTTCGGCGCCAACAGCCAGCTCCGGGCGATCGCCGAGGAGTACGCCTCGGCCGGCGGCGAGGACCTGATGCTCGACGCATTCGTCCGCGGCTGGGTCAAGGTGATGGAGAACGACCGCTTCGACCTGAACTGACCCGACCAGCGGAGGTCGCCACGCTGGTGGCGACCTCCGCTACGTTCGGCTCAGCCATCGGGTCGAGCGTTCGCCGTGTCAGTGCGTTGCGGCGCGGTCATGCGTGCGGCGAAGCGTTGGTTTCCGCCCGTTTGACGATCGCTCGCGCCATCCGGGCGAAGATCGCCCAGTGGAACGGCAGCATCGCGTACCAGTAGGCGCGGCCCCACAGCCCCCTGGGAGCGAAGTACGCGGTCTGCTCGAGGCGCGACGTGGCGTCGCCGTCGGATTCGATGGTCCACGCCAGCCAGGCCCGCCCCGGGACGCGCATCTCGGCTTCGAGCACGAGTTGGTGACCGGGTTCGACCTTGAGCACGCGCCAGAAGTCGAGTGACTCGCCGACCCGCAGATCGAGCGGGTGGCGGCGCCCGCGCCGGAGTCCGGGCCCACCGATGAGTCGATCGAGCAGGCCGCGGAGCCGCCACGACCAGTTGGCGACGTAGTACCCGTTGGTGCCACCGATGCGGGCGAACGCCTCGAACAGTGCGTCGCCCGGTGCGGTGGTATCGATCGCCTGGCGGTCGGCGAAGGTGGAACCGCCGGCCCACTCGGGATCGCCCGGCATTGCGTCGGCCGGGTTGAAGCCGGCGTCGGTCCAGCGTGTCTCGACCACCTCGCTCCCGGTGCGGCGCAGGGCGAGCTCGACGGCACGTCGCAGGTCGAGTGGCCGGTGGGGCACGAGATCGTCGATCGCGTGATCGGTCATCACCACCTCGTGGCGCAGCGAGTCGACCAGCGGGCGGGCGATGTTCGACGGCAGTGGGGTGACGAGCCCGACCCAACGCGACGACAGCCCGGGTGACAACACCGGTACGGGGATGATGATCCGCTTCCGCAGCCCGGCGACCTCGGCGAACAACTGCATCAACTCCTGATACGACACGATGTCCGGGCCGCCGATGTCGAGGATGCGGTCCACCGCTTCGTCATCGTCGAGCACACCGACGAGATAATGGAGCACGTCGCGGATCGCGATCGGTTGACATTTGGTGCGCACCCACGTCGGCGTCGTCATCACCGGGAGCACTTCGGTGAGGTACCGGAGCATCTCGAATGACAACGAACCCGAGCCGATGATCACCGCAGCACGGAGCTCGGTCGTCGGGGTCGAACCGGATGCGAGGATCTCGCCGACCTGCTGCCGGCTGGCGAGATGTCTCGACAGCTCGGCGTCGTTGCCCATCCCGCCGAGATAGACGATCCGTTCGACGCCGGCGGCGTCGGCGGCATCACGGAAGTTCGCCGCGGCGCGAGCGTCGGTGTCGGCGAAATCGGCGGCGGCACCCATCGAGTGGATCAGGTAGTACGCCGCGCTGCAGCCGGCGAACGCAGCGTCGAGCGACTCGCGCTGGAGCACATCGCCCTGCACCAGCTCGACCGAGTCGGACCAGCTGTACTGACGGGCGCCGGCCGGTGAGCGGGCGAGCACACGGACGGTATGGCCTGCCTCGAGCAGTCGAACGACCAGCCGGCCGCCGACGTATCCGGTACCACCGGCGACGAGGATCTTCTTGGGCGACGTCACATCCCGACCGTACGGGCTCGGCATCTCTTTTCCGCCGAAGACCGGCCGATCGAAGTGGTCGTCATCCCGGCGCCGTCTGTGCTGGCCGTCGACTTCCGTGCGTGCACGGATGTCGGGCCGTCGACTCCGCTTCATGCTGAGCCCATGTCATCGACCGTCGATCCGGGCGCCACCCAGGTGGCCCAGGTCGCCCCGCGACGACCTGCGGCCGCCGTTGCCCGGAACAACGCGGTGACGGGCTCCGTGGCGCTGGTCATCGCTGCGACGGTGTGGGGTGCGGCCGAGCTCGCTCGGGTGTTCGATGTTCCCGAACGCGAGACGAAGGCGGTGATCGCGGCAGCCGTGTCGCTGACCGCTCTCGCCCAGATCGCGCTCGGACTGACGATGACCGGAGTCCGCCGGATCTCGACCCCCGCCGCCACGCTCGCGCTCAGGCGAGCGCATCGCAGCCTCGGAACGGCCACCCTGGTCGGGGCGGGCTTCGTCACCTACCTCTGCATGACCGGGCCGTTTCCCGGAGGCCCGACGCTGCACCGTGTCGTCGGCTACCTCGTGTGCGCCACCGTGTTGATCAAGATCCCGGTGGTCACCAACGCCGGAGAACGCCGCGCCCTGGTCGCCGCGCTGGGCGTGCTGCTCGGCATCCTGCTGGTCGCTGCGTTCCTGACCAACGGTCTCGACGTCGTCCTGGACCGGTCATGATCCGGGCGGGCAATGCGTTCGCCGTCGGCGTGCTGACGGTGGCCGGTGGAGCACTCGCCACCCGTGCCGCAGTGGTGCTGACCGATGATCGCCCCGACGTGCCGGCAACGGCCGGCGGGTACGGCGACGCCTCGGTGGCGGGCGACGTGGTGGTCGACGTCACCGGCTTGTCGTTCCCTCGCTCGATCACGGTCGGCACGGGCGGATCGGTGACCTGGACCAACGGCGACGCAGCGCCACACACGGTCTCGTTCGCCACCGCGCTCGACGGCGCGTCGGCCGGCGACGGCCCCGCGCTCGAACTCGCTGCCGGGGCACAGACCTCGATGCGGTTCGACGTCGCCGGGACCTACCCGTACAGCTGCGAGATCCATCGCTCGATGGCCGGGGAGGTCGCCGTGGTCCAGGCGAGCGAGGTCGTCGATGTCGACGACGACTCCGATGATTGGGGCTATTGATGAACTGCTTTCACTGCGAACGTCCGGCACACGCCGGCTGCGTGTACTGCGGGCGGGCGGTGTGCCGGGACCACGTGAAATCGCTGCCGCATCCGCTCGCCACGTATCGCGACGGCAGCGGCAGGCTGATGGCGTTGGTCACGCCCGAAGCGGTGCACTGCGGCCACTGTGCACCGCACGGCCGGCCGGTGCACCTCGAGGCATTGGACGACGTGCGGTCGGAGGTGCCGGCGTGACCATCGAGGGTGCCGACGGCTTCTACGACCTGGGTCCGAGCGATCAGGTGCCGAGCGGAACGGTGAAGGGATTCTCGGTGGCCGACAGACGGATCGCGGTCGCACACCTCGACGATCGCTTCGTCGGGTTCGACGAGCTGTGTCCCCATCTGTCGATTCCGCTCAGCCAGGGGGCGTTGTCCAAGGACTGCCTCACCTGCGTCGGTCACGGCTCGGTGTTCGAGTTGCCGAGCGGCGCCGTCCGCAAGTGGATGGGCCGTCGCCCTGGATTGATCTCGTCGCTGCTCTCCGGCAAGCCGATGCCGATCGACGTCTTCGAGGTCGTCGAACAGGGCGGCAACCTCCGCATCGCCACCCAGGCGATCGCACCACGACGAACCACTGCCGACAACACCTAGGAGAGCCAGATCATGAACCGACCAGAACTCCTCGAGCAGCTCACCGAACGATTGGCGACCGACGCCGAGTTTCGTGAGCTGTTCCGCAAGGCGCCGGGCAAGGCCGCCAACTCGATGGGGATCCCGTACGAGGATTTCCAGGAGCTGCTGGCCAGTAGCCGCTCGGCCGACGAGGTCGCGCTGAGCGACCGGGACTCGGCGGGGATGACGACCTACGGACGGATCATGAGCACCATCAAAGGTGCTCTCAACTGTGACAACACGTGCGCGTGCGACTACACGCCGGGCACGTGGATGGACTACTGCACCGCCACCTGAGGTAGCCACGATGTGCGTCATTCCAGGGTCAGAACGAGACGAGTCGACCCACCGTCAGATCCATCAGCTCACCCATGCGTTGGACCGCGAGGTGACGCCCCAGCTGCTGTTCGAGCGTGGACACGCGGACAAGCAAGTCGGTCACCTCCGTGCCGCGATCGACGATCTGAACCGTGTCGTCGATCATCCGGACACGTCGCCGGAGCTGTTCGGGCGGGCCCACTACTTCCTCGGCGTCTGTCATCGCCGAGCGGGCAACCTGCGTGCAGCGCTCGCCTCGGCGGACATCGCCGTCTGCGCCGAACCCGACAACGGGAGCGTCCTCGGCCATCGCGGCTACATCCGCTCGATGCTCGGGATGCACACCGAGGCGCTGGCCGACTACGAGACCGCACTGAGCGTTGCCCCGCACCTCGGCGTGACCTACGCGTTCCGGGGCAACGGTTGGTTCTGGCAGGGTCGCTACGACCTCGCGATCGCCGACTACGACTCGCTGATCGACGAACACGCCGACGACCTGTTGTTCAAGGTGTTCCACGATCGTGCGGCGGCCCGAGTGATGGTCGGCGACGTCGACGGAGCGATCGACGATCTCGATCGTGCAGAGCACCTGCGTCCGGACGACCCGTGGTACCCGCTCGATTCGCGACCGCTCGCCCTGCGTGCGTTCGCCCACCTGTTGAACGGGGATCTCGCGCGATGCGCCGGCGACTTGTGGGCCAGCCAACAGCTCGGTACGAATCCGATCGCAGCGGTGACCGACGCGCTGCTGGGGGTGCGCCGAGGCAACTCGCACGCGCTGCACCAGCTCGCCGGCGCAGCGGTGCGCCATCATGACGACGGCCCGATGGGCGGCGTGCAGATGGTGGCAGAGCTGATCGACGACCCCACTGCCTTCTTGCCGTTGCTGTCGCCCCTGATCGGATGACGTCGAGCCTGGGGTGCGGGACGGCGGAGTGGCTGGAGGCACTCGAGCGATCGGTGAATCCTGCGCTTGCGATCCCGCGCCTCGCTGCTGGTGTGGAGTTCTTCCTCGCACCGGATGGTCGGGGTTGGGTCGCACGCAAGCTTCCCGAAGGCCGCTATCTGTCGCTCACCGACGAGGAGCGGCTGGTCCTGCTCGACCTCGATGGTGTGCGCGATGTGCTTGCCCTGTCGAAGCGCTACAACGCGCGACACGGAAAGATGGGGTACTTCGTCGTGCTCGGCCTGCTCGGGATCGCGTCGAACGCAGCGATGATCGACGGTGGTCCGCCCGACACCGTGTGGGCTCCGCTGCGCCAGAAGGTCGCGCTGCGGTCGATGGCGGGCAAGATGTCGTGGCTCAACCGGACCTTGTTGTACCGGAAGATCCCCGTGGAGGGCATCGGCCCACTGGTGCACTCGGCCTATCGCCGCGGCGGGCGTGCGTTGTTCCACCCGCTCGGCCTGGTGCTGGTCTCAGCCGTGTCACTCGCGGGGTTCGTGCGCTGGCTGGGCCTCACCCACCCCCGGCCGTCCGACCTCTCGATCGGTCAGCTGTTGTTGGTCGCCCTGCTGGCGACGATGTCGCTCGTCGTGCACGAGCTCGGACACGCGCTGGCCGTCGTCCACTTCGGTCGGCACGTCAACAAGGCCGGCGTGTTCGTGATGTACGGAGCCCCTGGCGGATTCGTCGACACCAGCGACATGTGGTGCGCACCGCGTCGTCAGAGAATTGCGGTCACCGCCGCAGGCCCGATCGCCACGCTGGTCGTCGGCGCGGTCGTCGCGCTCCTCGCACCCGACGGCAACCTGATCGTCGCTGCGGTCGCCACCTCTCAGTACGTCTTGGTCGCTGCCAACGCCACACCGCTGTTGAAGCTCGACGGCTACTACATCTTGATGGACCTGCTCGGGGTGGCGAATCTCCGCGAACGGGCGACGGTGTTCATCTCCACCACGATGCGTCGGCGAGTGGCCGGCGCGTGGAACGAGGGCAACCTGTTGCCGCGCCTGACGCGCAGCGAATGGATGCTCTTCGCCTACGGCGTAGCGGCAACGGCATGGCTGCTCGGCATCACCCTCGCCGGGTTGTTCCTGCTGCCGGAGCGGATCTGGCGAATGGGGACCGACGCCGTCGTGATCGGAGGCGAGCACCCGCTCGGGCCGGTGATGGGTGTCGCCGTGGTCGCCCTCATCGCCCTCATCGCCATCCAGCTGTGGGCAGCGCGAGCGAAGTTCGCCGAGATCGGCCGGTTGGTCCGGCGCTCCCTCGACCGCTCGCGGGGCTGGGTCGGAACGGCGTTGGTGGTCTCGATCGGCATCGCCATCGGTGGGCTGCTGCCGTTGCTCATCGAGCGAAGAAGCGAGAGCTCCGCCGAGGGCTGGACGCATGCGTTCGCGATCGCGGCGTCGTCGGCGGCGACATGGCGCGGTGCGCGCTTGGCACCACAACTACGCGGCTCGAGCTGGACCGCGCCGATCGGTGGTCTGGTGCTGGCCAACGTGCTGACGGTGACCGCTGAGCTCCTCGACTGGTTCGCCGGCGACAGGGCGGTCGGTGTCGTCCGAGTCGCTGCGCTCGTCGCGGTGTCGGTGGCCGCCCTGTGCGGTGGCAGGGCCACGTTGGCAGCGCTCGGCGCCGACCTGCGAACGATGTGGGTTCCCGCACTGCTCGGCGGCGTGCTGGTCGCGCTGCCGGTCGGGCCGTCGTCGGTCGGCGGCGTGCTCCTCGGCGCTGGGACGTTGGCCGGGGTGCGGGTGCTCACGCGCCCGAGGGTGTCGGACCCTCGGTTGGTCGACATCCCGGCGGGGGAGGAGTTGACCGACCGGCGGCGGATGGTCCATCTGCGCAGATCGCTCGCCAGCATGGTCGAGCCGGTCGTCGAGCAGTACGGCGAGTTGTTCGGAGACGTCGAACGGCGACGAGCGTTGCACGCGCTCAACGCTGCGGCGGTGGAAGCGGGATGGAGGTGGTGGTTCCTCGAAGACGGTCGGTTCATCGACCGCACCGAGGGCACGCTCACCGAGCTGGCCGACTCGTGGGGCGCTTCGATCGAACGAATCGTGGAGATCACGGGCAGTGCCTGCGGACGTCGGGTCGCCGCCGATGCCGTCGCCGAGGCGTACCTCGCGTTGCCGCCCCGCCTCGCTGCGCTGGTCGACGACTGGCTGGCGCCCTCGCTCCAACGCTGCGGCTGCCCCGTGGGAGGTGCTGACGACGAGGCGATGGCGACCAGGCTCGCAGTCGCTCACCTGGTGCGAGCCCCGCTCGCGGAGATCGCCGAAGCTGTCGGCCATGACGCGGTCGAAGCGGTGATCGCGAATGTCAACGCGGTCGCTACACGACAGGGGTGGGGTAGGTGGTTCCGAGCCCATGGCCAGATGGTCGACGAGATGCCGGTCGGAAGGGACGACAACGGAACCGGTCGCGAGCTGCTCAGCTTGCTGTACGCACGGCTGACCACTGCCGCCGGTCTGCCGCTCACGATCGCGACGGTTCAGCGCGCCCGCGACACGCTGCCGTGGGAGCTCCGCACCGCTGCAGCTGCGCTGTTGACCGAACCGTGGGCCGATGTCGTCGTCGAGCGTCGTGTACGCCAGCGCACCCCTCGACAGTGGCCCGTTCCGTTGCCCGAACCGACGTCGATCCGCTGACCAGGCAGGCGTTTCGGCTGCCGTTGGAGGTGCTGCTGCTCGGAGCGCTTGTTGCCGGTTCTGCCGACGGCGTAGCGTCGCTCGAGTCGGGAGGGACGGATTTCCGGATGGGAAGATCCTCGAATGGCAACGGAGCGAGGTCGCCCCAGCAGGGGGCGACGGGCGGTCGTTCGACCCTGCTCGCCGCGTTGGCCTTCACGCTCGCAGCCGCACGTGCACTCGGAAAGACCGAGCACGGGCGGATCGACGTCCGGGCAAACGATCGCACCGACGATGCGCTGACGGCGGATTCGGACGCCCTGCCCGAGCCCGAGGGGTTCGTCAAGCACCTGATCTGGCGGATCGATCGCTACCAGCGAGCGCACCGGATCGTCGCCTTTCCGGTCGCCGTGTTCAAGAAGTTCGGACAGGACAAGGCGGGACATCTCGCCGCACTGGTGGCCTACTACGGCTTCTTCTCGCTGTTCCCACTGATGCTCGCCTTCACCTCCGTGCTCGGCTTCATCATCACCGACCCCGACGATCAGCGGAAGTTCGCCAACGAGGCCGCAGACCAGATCCCGGTGGTCGGCGACACGATCCGCAACACCGCCGGGCAGCTCGAGGGTTCGACGGTGGCGGTCGTCGTCGGGCTTGCGCTCGCTGTCTGGTCGGGCTTGAAGATCGTCGACGCGATGCAGAACGCGCTGAACAGCGTCTGGTCCGTGCCGCGCATCTCTCGCCCGAACATCGTCGAGCGACGGCTGCGAAGCGTCTTGATGCTCGGGCTGATCGGCGGCGGGCTGGTCTGCTCGGTCATCGCCTCGAACGTGGCCACGGTCGTCGATGTCATCCCAGGAGGAGGCAGGGTGGCGATCTGGGCGGCGACCGCACTGGTCTCGGTGGGGCTCTATCTGTTGGCCTTCCAACTGCTGACCGACTCCGACTTGCCGTGGCGAGACCTCTGGCCCGGTGCGATCTTCAGCGGCGTCAGCTGGTGGGCCCTGCAGACGTTCGGCTCTGTGTTCGTCGTCAACCAACAGCAGCAATCGGGCGAGGCCTACGGTGAGTTCGCGTCGATCATCGCTCTGTTCGCCTTCCTCTTCCTCGCCGCCCAGTTGTCGATCGTCGGGGCCGAGATCAGCGTGGTGAAGTCTCGAAAGCTGTGGCCGCGGGGGCTGACGTCTGGTCGCCTCACCGACGCTGACCTCGCCGCATTCGAACTGTTGGCGAACTCGACTCGGCAGGACAAGACCTACGAGGTCGTGCTCCGCCGAGCGCAACAGTGATCGCTCAGTCCTCGCCGAACTAGAGCAGTCGGTGCTCGCGAGCGGCCTGCACTGCGGCTCGCCGGCTGGTGACGGCGAGCTTGCGGTAGATCGAGCTGCACTGGGTCTTGACGGTGTTCGGCGACACGTAGAGCTCGCGGGCGATCTCCGGCAGCGAGAGCGTGGACGGTAGGTAGCGGAGCACGGCCATCTCGCGCTCGGACAGTTGCTCGACCAGCGCCGGCGACGGAGCTCGGTCGTGATCTGCCGATCCGGTGTCGGCCCGCCACCCGCTCCAGCAGCGGAAGGGCGATCCCCGGGTCGGGGCACGTCCGGCGTATCGTCGGCGGGCTTCGTCGAGCAGCTCACCGCCCGCGATCGAGCGCCGCTCCTCCAGCAGCACGTCGCCGGCCAGCGTCAGGACGAACACCAGATCCGAGCCTCGTGGTCGCCCGTCGGGCGAGCACAACGGCGTGCTCGGCCTCGGCCGTCGCCGACGGGCCGGCCGGTCCGGTCGCTGCTCGGATCGCGACTGCCGGCGCGATGCCGTGGTACTCACCGAGTCCGGAGGTCGTCGCGAAGTCGATGCGCTCGTTGCGCAGCAGCGGACGCTGCCGGCCTCGCCGCCACCGTGGAACTCGACGATGGCGACGGCGACAAGCGCCATCGCGTGGGCCGTCACGCGCTGCTCGACTGGGTTCGAACCAGGGCGATGGCGAGCGCCGCTCGCGCCTCGTCGGCAGACCCGCCCAGGCGAACGCAGCTCCGGTCGCCGTCGTCAACTCGCTCGGTCGAGCGCTTCGACGTCGCCGGCGGCGATGACCTCCCTCGCGCCGGCGAGCGCAGTGGCGACGTCGCCCGTGCCGAGGGCGAGGTTGATGCGCAGCGGCATCGTCCGCATCGGATCGACGTCGGCGGGCACGCTCGCCGTCGCCCGGTCGAGGAGATGCTGGGCTTCCTCGTAGTGCGCCGGTGAGGTAGTGGTCCCAGCCGGACAGGATCGAGCAGATCGCATCGAGCTCGCCGCCGTCGGACAGCCGCCGAGGATGTTGCGCAGCGTCCGCAGCTGGCCGCTGCCCAGCAGGTCGGGCCGACGGTCCGCATCAGGTACATCGCCCGCTCACGGTCACCCGCGGCGAGCAGGTGGTCGACGGCTGCAGCCGGGTGGCCGGACGTCTCGAACCACGCCGGCGGCGCGCCGGTGCAGGTCGGGCAAGCCGGTCGGCGATCGAGCGCCGCGCCTCGAGCAGGAGCATGTCGCGGAACAGGTGGTGGTACCGGTACCACTCGCCCACGGCGTCGAGCCGGATCACGAGCTGGTTGCCGGCGGCGAGCCGATCCAGCCAGCGCGCTCCGTCGTCACGAGCCGGTGACCGCGTCGAGCAGCGGCCCCGACAGCCGGTGGAGCACGGCCGCCTCGACCATCCGGCGACGCTCGTCGGCGTCGAGTACGGCGAGCAACTCGTCGGTGAGGTAGCCGACGACGAGCTGATCGTCGCCGCGGAAGGTCTCGACGAAGCGATCGGCGTCGTCGGTGCGCTCGAGCGACAGCCCGGCGAGCACGAGCCCGGCGGCCCAGCCCTCGGTGCGCTCGCACAGGTCGTCGAGCCGATGCGACGTCGAGTCCGTCGGCGACGGCACCGAGCAGCACTGCGGCCTCGGTCGAGTCGAACCGGAGGTCGGTCGGCACGGATCTCGCGGACACGCCCACGCACCCGCATCCGGCCCAGCCGGAACGGCGGATCGGCGCGGGTGATCAGCACGACGGTGAGCTGCGGCGGGCACAGGTCGATGAGCCGCTCGACCCGCCGATGCACGTCGGGGTCGTCGATCAGGTGGTAGTCGTCGAGCACGACGACGAGCCGCTCGGGCAGCGACGCCACCTCGTTGACGAGCGCCGGCACGACCACCTGGCCGGCCCCGAGCGAACCGGCCACCAGCGGTTCCAGGCGGGCGGCGATCTCCGGACTCGGCGCGGCCGATCGCGGCGGCGACCGAGACCCAGAAGCGGGCCGGGTCGGCGTCGGACTCCTCGAGCTGCAGCCACGCCACGCGGGCGAGCGCGCGTTGGCCGCCCAGCCGGCGACGAGGGTCGACTTGCCCGAGCCGGCCGGCGCGCTGACCAGCACGAGCGGGACGTCGGCGGCGTCCGCCTCGTCGAGCACGGCGCCCAGCCGGGAGCGGTCGACGAGCCGTGCCGGAGGCATCGGTGGCCGCAGCTTGGTGGCCGCCAGGTTGCTGCTCGACCGCTCGCCCACCGGGCGAACCTAGCGGCGTTCACCCGGGTGAATCGGCCGACGCGGGTGAAGCCCGTTCACCCGGTCCGATGCGACCGTGCGGCATGCCCGAGAACGCACACCCACGAAATCGTGCTCCGAGGCCGACTCGGCGGCCGACGTGCTCGGCCCGTTCGTGGACGACTTCACGGTCGACCACGACCGAAGCCGGCCTCACCCGCCTCGTCGGCACCGTCCGCGACGCCGTCGCACCTGCACGGCCTCGTGGCGTACCTGGCATCGATCAACGCCGAGTTGATCTCCATCACCCCGGTCACCCCGACCACCGACACGAGGAGCACCTCATGATCACCGTTTCCCATCTCACCAAGTCGTACGGCCGGCGCACGGTCGTCGACGACCTGTCGTTCGAGCTCGCCGCCGGGCGCATCACCGGCTTCGTCGGCCCGAACGGCGCCGGCAAGTCGACCACGATGCGGATGATGGTCGGGCTCGCCCGGCCCGACGCCGGCGAGGTCACCTACGCGGCTCGAGCCTACTCCGACGCTCCGCGACCCGGCCCGCACCGATCGGCGTGGTCCTCGACGCCCGGGCGATGCACCCCGGTCGATCGGCTCGCAACCACCTGCTGGCGATGGCCGCGATCAGCTCGCTGCCCGACAGCCCGCGTCGACGAGGTGCTGCGACCTCGTCGGGCTCGACGCCGCCGCCGATCAGCGGGTCGGGCGGCTTCTCGCTCGGCATGCGCCAGCGCCTCGCCATCGCCGGCGCGCTGCTCGGCGACCCGGAGGTGCTGATGCTCGACGAGCCCGCCAACGGCCTGGACCCCGACGGCATCCGCTGGCTGCGCACAGATGCTCACCACGCTTCGCCGACGACGGCGGCACGGTGTTCGTCTCCAGCCACTTCATCGCCGAGCTCGCCACCTTCGCCGACGATCTGGTGGTCGTCGGCAACGGCCGCCTGATCACCGCCGAGCCACTCGCCGAGACCCTCGACCGCGACCGCTGCGCTCGAGCCTCGAGGACATCCTCCTCGACCTCACCCGCGACACCGCCCGCTACACCGCCGCCTGATCCACCCACATCACACAACCCGAAAGGACCTCCAATGAACCACCACCACCTTCCCCCGACCCACCTCCACCCAGGTCGCTCGAGCTCACCGCGACCTGCCTGCCGCGATCCGCAGCGAGTGGATCAAGCTCCGCTCCGATCCGTGCGACGCCGATCTTCGTCGGCCTGTCGACCGTGATCGGCGTCGGCATGGCACTGATCCTCGGCAGGGTCGTCAAGACCGACCCGTACGACCACCTGCCGTTCACGATCGGGAACACCTTCATCGTGTCCACCTGGCTGACGACGCTGTTCGCAGTCGTCGCCGGCACACTGCTGTTCACCTCGGAGGTGCAGCACGGCACGCTCGCCGGCGCGCTCACCGCCCGACCGTCGAAGCCGATCGTCGTCGGAGCGAAGGCGTGCATCGCCGCACTGCTCGGGCTGGCGATGGGCGCGCTCGGCATCGTCGGCGGTCTCGTCGGCGGTCTCGCCAGCGGGATGGACACCGGCGACCTGTCGGGCGCGGGCTCGCGTGTCGCCTGGGCGCTCGTGCTGACGACGCTCGCTTCCGTGCTCGGGCTCGGGGTCGGGCTGATCGTGCGCCACAGCGCAGCAGCGGTGACCACCGTGCTCGTCTGGGCGCTGGCGGTCGAGACCCTCGTGCGAGGCATTGTCCCGGCCAACGTCGCCCGACTGCTTGCCGTTCAGCGCCGCCCACGGCCTGTTGGGCACCCGCGTCCGCCGCCGACACGCCTGAGTCACTTGCCGCAGCGCTGTCGAGCGTGGGCAACGCTGCGGTGATCGGCTGCTGGGCGGCCGCCGCGGTGGCGATCGGTACGGCGCTGCTGATCCGGCAGGACTCGTGATGGAACGCTTCGCCGCCTTCCATCACCGCAACTTCCGGCGGTACTTCGTCGGTCAGGTGATCTCGAGCGTCGGGTCGTGGCTGCAGGCGCTCGCCGTCACCTGGTTGGTGCTCGACCTCACCGGCCGCAGCGATCGCCTCGGTGTCGCCGTCGCCCTGCAGTTCCTGCCGCTGCTCCTGCTCGGTGCCCCGGCCGGCGTGCTCGCCGACCGGGTCGACAATCGACGCCTGCTGCATGATGACCTCCGCGATCTCGGCAGTCCTGGCCCTGGCGTTCGGCCTGGTGGTGTCGGCGGGGACCGCCGACCTGTGGGTGATCTACACCCTGACCTTCCTGTCCGGCCTGGTGCTCGCCGTCGAGCGCCCGGCGATGCAGGCCCTCCTGTTCCAACTCGTCGGCCGTGACGACGCTGCCGAGTGCGGTGGCCGCCAACACGCACGATCGTGTCGGTGTCGCGGCTGGTCGGCCCGGCGCTCGGCGGGGCGATGATCGCCGTCACCGGGGTCGCTTCGTGCTTCTACGCCAACGCCGTGTCCTACGTGGCGGTGTTCGTCGCTCTGTCGAGCATCGCCCGTGAGCCAACTCGTGCCCCGGCCGGCGGGCGCTCGGGGCGGCCGCAACCTGCGCGCAGCCCTGGCCTACGTACGCCATCGCCCCGACGTCCGCTCGTCCGCTGGTCGTGATGGCGGTCGTCGGGCTGGTGGCGCTCAACTTCCAGACCACGTTCCCCTCGATGGTGCGGTTCGGCTTCGACCGTGGCGCCGGTGCCGTCGGGATCGCGATGAGTGTCAGCGCGATCGGGTCGATCCTCGGCGGCGTCTACGCCGCCGGCATCACCCCCAACCCGCGCCGGACGCTGGCGTTGGTCCTCGCCGGCTTCGGGGCGATGCTCGTCGTGTTCGCCGCCGCTCCGAGCTACCCGACCTTCGTCCTGCTCAGCATCCCGCTCGGCTTCGCCTCCGCCTGCTTCCAGTCGGTCGACACCGTCGCCGTGCAGCAGGCGACCGAGCCGTCGATGCAGGGCCGGGTGATGGCCCTGCACCAGATGGCCTGGTACGGCAGCACGCCGATCGGCGCGCTGGCGATGGGCTGGGTCATCCAGTCGACCTCACCTCGGGTCCCGTTCGTCCTCGGCGGCCTCGCCGCGTTCGGCTGCGCAGTCGCCTCGAGACGGTCGGCCGATCGGCATGTTCCGGCGGTCATCGACGAGATCCCGCTGCCGACGCGCACTGATCCCCTCGGGTCGCCGGCGCCGACGTCGACCGGGGGCGGGAGTCAGCATCGGTGACCGAGACGGGAGGGTGGACCGGGGCGATCGCCCTGCGACCAGTCACCATCCGTCGATCGAGCGGACGAGCGTCGTTCGATGTCGCGAACCCAGCCGGCGACGAGCGCAATCCCGACGCCGACGTAGACCAAGCCCGCCGGGACCCACATGATCGCCCCGGCGAGCTGTTGGTCTTCCAACGGGTCGAGGCCCCGCTCCCCGGTGGTGGTGAGGTACGAGTCGTACCACGGGGATCGGGCGAAGGTGAGCAGTGCCGAGAGCAGGACGCTCTGCAAGGCCATTGCGAACACGAGCAGTGCGCCATGACCCGAGGAGAAGCGATCGACGCCGTGCCGTGAGGGGACGACGGCGGACCAGAACAGCAGGCCGGTCCCGAGGAAGCTGAGGTGTTCGACGGCGTGCACGACGTCGTTGCGAAGCGCCGCTTCGTACGGGGCGGAGGCATGCCAGAACCACAGCGCACCTGCATGGAGGATCCAGATCGACAGCACGACGGCGACGGCCCGTGCGGACCGCAGGCGCCGCAACCGGCGAACCCAGCTGCCGGTCCAGCCGCGGGCGCGCCGAGGCAGGCCGCGGACGATCGTGCCGGCGGGAGCGCTCACGGCGAGGAGCGGAGCTGCGATCAGGATCAGCACGACGTGCTGCACCATGTGTGCCGACGCCAGCTCGGAGGCGAGTTCGTCCAGCGGGGTCAGCAGGGCGACACCGACTGCCACGAGACCGGCCCAGAAGCAGACCGTTCGAGCTCGACGATCCGTCGACAACCGAGCCGTTCCCCGCCGGTACGCCCAACCGAGCGCGACCAGGCCGGCGATCACCACCGGATCGACGTTCCACCCCCGCAGGACGTCGTGTGGCCACAGCGGCCAGCCGCCGTGGGCGAGGACCGACGAGGTCAGCATGGCTGCAAGACCACAGCGGGAACACCGACGAACAGGATCGCAGCTGCGGACATCACCCCGAGCAGGGCTCCGGCCAGTGCGAGCCCGGCGTTGCGGTCGTCGCCCGCCAACCAGTCGTCGGGATCCGTGGCGCGAGCACGCCACATTCGCCGGGCGCGCCTGGCCAGCTCGAGCGCGACGGCGGTCGCCACGACCGTGAGCGCCACCGTCACGAACGACAGGGCCGGCAGACCGGCGAGCTCCGCGTCGTACCGATCGGCGGCGCATCCCGCTTCGACCATCAGATACACGATGATGAAGTGCAGGAACCAGATCACCGGGCCGGCGAGGAACAGCACCCACACCAGACCTCCGCGGTCGGGCGAGCTCCGCTCGGCGCTCATGTCAGACGCGGCGTGAGGTAGATGACGCCGAACCCGATCAGCCACACCGCCGCGGTCGCGAACCAGAACCACGAGACGTTGGTGGGAACGGTGTGCCGACGGGCGCTGTAGTACCCCCGCAACGACCAGTACAGCGTCAGCACTCCCATCACCACGGCGATCACCAGCATCGTGATGCAGAACCCGGCGACGGTGTAGGTGATCGATCCGTACGCGTCTTGCGTCCATCCGAAGTCGAGCGCCGCCAGCGCGCCGACCTGGACGACCATGCCGGCCGCGGCGAGCAGCAAGGCGGTGGCGATGCCTGCCGTGAGGCCACGCTGGTCACCGCGCGAGATGCTCCGCACACCGAGGCCGATGGCCACCGCTGCACCTGCGACGAGAGCAGCGGCGAGTACGCCGGGGATCGGATCCGGCACGCTGAAGCCCGGCGGTGGCCAGCTGTCCGCTCCGATGCGGAGGTAGAAGTAGCTCAGCAGGAACGCGGAGAAGGCGATCCCGAAGAACAGGATCGCCAGTCCCATGCCCCACCGGGCAGCGACCAGGCTGCCGCCGGCGTGAACCGGAACGCCGTACTCGCGCTCGAAGGCCTCCTCTTCCTCCTCGTCCATCGGCACCGGCTGTTGCCAGTTCCAGCCGATCGCGCCGCCGGCGATCACGAGCACGCCGGCGAGCGCGCCCCAGCGCAGCTTCAGCAGTTCGGCGGCGAAGATGATCACCACACCGACGCCGGTGACGAGCGGCCACAGCGATGGACCCGCGACACGGAACACCTCTTGCGGCTCGGCATCTGCCGTGCGGACGATCACCGCCGCACGCCAGCGCAGTGGCCACTCGCTGATCCCGTGCACGAAACGTTCGATCTCGGGCTCGCCGCTGTGCAGGTCCTCCTGGTCCCACAGCGGATGGCGGCTGTGAACGATCGGCAGCACCGACCATCCGTGTTCTGCGGGCGGCGACGTCGTCGCCCACTCGAGCGTCGCCGCGCCCCAAGGGTTGTCCCCGGCCGGTGGACCGCGGAACTTGCTGTAGGCGACGTTGGCGATGAACGCTCCGAGGCCGGGAAGGATGATGAAGACGCCGATCGTCGAGATCAGGTTGTAGACGTCCCAGCCTTGACCCCCGGCGTAGGTGTAGACGCGTCGCGGCATGCCGAGCAGGCCGACGATGTGCATCGGGAAGAACGTCACGTTGACACCGACGAACATCAGCCAGAAGTTCCACTTCCCGAGCCGCTCGTTGAGCAATCGGCCGGTGAACTTCGGGAACCAGTAGTAGATGCCGGCGAAGATCGGGAAGGCGACACCGCCGATCAGCACGTAGTGCAGGTGCCCGACGATGAAGTACGTGTCGTGGGCCTGGAGGTCGAAGGGAACTGCGGCGACCATGACCCCCGTGATGCCGCCGATCACGAAGATCACGAGGAACCCGAGCACGAACAGGAACGCCGTGTCGTCAGCGCGGTCGGCCTGCCCAGATCGTCGCCACCCAGGCGAAGATCTGGACACCGGCCGGGATGCCGATCACCATGCTGGCGGCGGCGAAGAAGCTCAGCACCAGTGCCGGCAGTCCCACTGCGAACATGTGATGGGCCCAGAGCCCGAACGACAGGAAACCGATCGCGACGAGCGCGCCGACCATCCAGGTGTATCCGACGATCTTGCGGCGCACCAGCGTCGGGAGCACCATCGACACGATGCCCGTGGCCGGGACGAACTGGATGTAGACCTCCGGGTGCCCGAAGATCCAGAACAAGTGCTGCCAGAGCAGCGAGCTGCCGCCGGCAGTCGGATCGAAGAACTGCGTTCCGAATCCGCGATCGAGCTCGAGCAGCAGGCTGCCGACGATCAGCGGCGTGAACGCGAACAGGATCATCACTGCCATCACGAGGATCGCCCAGGCGAACAACGGCATTCGTCCGAGGGTCATCCCCGGGGCGCGCATCTTGAGGATGCCGATGATGATCTCGATCGCAGCTGCGATCGCTCCGACCTCGGCAACCCCGAGACCGAGCACCCAGAAGTCGAGCGCGAGGTCGGGGGAGAAGTCGGGTCCGCTCAGCGGAACGTAGGCGAACCATCCGGTGTCGGGGACCAAGCCGAACAGGGTGCTGCTGTAGTACAGCAGTCCGCCCAAGAGAAACGTCCAGTAGGCGAACGCGCCGAGGCGCGGAAACGGCATCTCCCGGGTGCCGAGCAACAACGGCAGGAGAAGGATGGCGAAGCCCTCGAACAGCGGGAGGATGACGAGGAACATCGTCACCGATCCGTGGTTGGTGAACAGCTCGTTGAACAGCTGGGCGTCGATCAGGTCGCTGTCCGGCCGGGCGAGCTGGAGTCGCATCAGCACGGAATCGAAACTTCCGCCGAGCAGCAGGAAGAAGAAGCCGGTCATCAGCAGCCGTGTGCCGATGGCGTCGTTCTGCACCGCCTTCAGCCGGCCCAACAGGCCGGGAGGATCGGCCCACAGCCGATTGAGTTCGTCGTCCTGCGGCGTCGGCTCGGTCGACGGTGTGTCGGCGTCGAGCGGTGTGGGTTCGTCGTCGGTCATCGACGGCTCAACAGGTAGGTGACCAGTGCTTCGATCTCCTCGTCGGCGAGATCGGACGGCGGCATCTGCACCCCGTCCTTCACGGTGTGCGGATCGATGATCCATGCACGGAGTGATTCCGGGGTCATCGACGCGACCGCCGCGCCGATCGTCTCCCGGCTGGCGACGTGGGTGAGATCCGGGCCCTTGGTCGCAACCGCCTCGGTGCCACGGATCGCATGGCACGAGGCGCAGCCGGCGTCGAAGAAGACCTCCTGCCCGATGGTCTCGGCGCCCACTGCCGGTGGGGTCGCCTCGGCGCCGTTCTCCGCCGCCCAGTCCGAGAACTGTTCCTCGGATTCGACGACGACGATCAGGCCCATCAGGGCGTGCTGGAGGCCGCAGAACTCGGCGCATTGGGTCCGGTGGCGCCCGGTTTCGTCCGGCCGGAGCACCAGCGTCGTGGTGTAGTCGGGAAGCACGTCCATCTTCCCGCCGAGCGCAGGCACCCACAGGCTGTGGATCACGTCGGCGCTGATCATCGTCAGCTCTGCAGCGCGCCCGACCGGCAGGTGGATCTCGTTGGCGGTGACGACGGCGTGGTCCGGGTAGTGGATCTCCCACCACCATTGGTGGGCGATCACCTCGACCCGTAGCGCGTCGTCCGGCGCCGGTTTCGACGTCGCCCGGATCACGTCGACGGTGAACACCAGTACGACGGTCAACAGGATCGAGGGGAGGATGACGCCGCCGCCGACCACCCACCTGCGCAGCGCCCGCGCCGAGGCAGGCGGTAGCGCGTCGTCGGGTGTCCGGTGGCGTCGAAGGGCAACGGTCGAGCCCGACGGCGAAGACGGCGAAGGCGACGGCGCCGAGGACGACCATCAACCACCACAGACCCGCGATCTCACCCGCCTCACGACTGGCGGGATCGAACATCCCGTCATTGGCTTCGAGCGGCGCGCCCATCCGCAGCTCAGCTGCCGAGCCAGGCGGTGGAAGCGAACATCGACAGGCCGACACCGATCCGGGCGATGCCCGACACGAGATGTGAACGATGCACGGCAGCTCCTCTCGGGTGGCTACCGGGGTACCCGCCATCGGCGCCGGGGTTACCTCCGAGCGTCAGATCGTCGTGACAGTTCCGTTACACAGGGTCGTGTTCGGTCGTCGGCGAGTGGAGCGTGGGGCCCGTTCCGGGAAGGCGACGGGCACGGAGCACGATGTCGTCGACATGGTGGCCGGCCGAGGCGGCGCCGGGCGGCCGAGGCCGCCGCTCGTCGACGTCGATCGCCCAGTCCGACGAGCGGGCGAGCACCGCAGCGATGTCCTCGACCCGGAGGTACGCGTCGGGGTCGAATGCCCTGCTCTGCGTGCTGGTGTCGATCGGGGCGCGCATCGGTTCGAGGTCGTGGCTGACGACGAGCAGGATGCCGCCGGGGGCGACGGCGTCGAGCAGGTTGCCGACGGTGCGTCGATCGGGTGTCCGGGGGATCGAGGCGTAGTGAGCGGTGACGAGGTCGAAGACTTCGGACCCGAAGGGGTCGGCGGAGTTCGCATCGGCGCGACGGCACTCGATCGCCAGGCCCCGGCGCCGTGCCTCGGCCTCGACCCTGCGCAGGGCGCGCTCGGAGATGTCGGTCGCGGTGACGGTCCATCCCTGCTCGGCGAGCCAGACCGCGTCGCCGCCCTCCCCGGCGCCGACGTCGAGCGCACGCCCGGCGGCAAGGTTGCCGATCTCGTGGACGAGTGAGCCGTTGGGGTTGCCGCTCCAGATCTGGTCCCCGGCGTAGCGACGATCCCAGTCGGCTTCGTTCGCCGATGGTCGAGCGGCGGCGCGCAGGTCGTCGTCGGCGAGATCGAAGCTGATCATCGCCCCGGCCCAACTGCCGCCGGCTGCGGCCTGCACCACCTGCTGGCTCGGGTCGGTCACGTTGCCGGCTGCGTACAGACCCGGGACCGACGTCGCCCCGGTCGCGTCGGTCTCGACGACGTCGCCGAGTCCACTCGGATGCGCAACGGGTCGAAGCCCGAGCGGTGCGAACGGTTCCGCTCGAGCGCTGAAGCGGGGACCGACGACCACCGCGTCAGCGGCGAAACGTCCGTGGCCGGCAACGTCGACGGCGGCGACCTCGCCGCCAGGACCTGTGACGACTCGCTCGACCTGTCCGCGGACGACGTTCACCCCGCCGGCTCGGAGGGCGTCGAGCGCAGCCTCCTCCAGCTCGACCTTGCCGTGAACGACGATCGTCAGCTCGGCGGTCAGCTGGCGCAACAGCGTCGCCGGGTGAAGTCCCATCGGGTGGGTGACGATCTGGACGATCCGTCGGTCGCGGACCTCGTAGCCGTGGCAGAACGGGCAGTGGATGACGCCATGTCCCCAGTGCTCGGCGACCCCGTCGATGTCCGGGAGTTCGTCGATCAGCCCGGTGGCTGCGAGCACCCGACGAGCGACGATCGAGTGTCCCCCGACGAGCTCGGCGCGAAATCGATCGTCGTCGATCCTCGTCACGCGGCGCACGCGACCGTCGAGGACCTCACCGCCATAGCTACGGACCTCCTCCCGACCCGCAGCGATCAGCGATGCTGGTGGCGTGCCGTCGCGGCCGAGATAGCCGTGCATGTCTGCCGCAGGAGCGTTGCGAGGTTCGCCGGCGTCGACGACGATCACCGACCGGCGCTGGCGTCCGAGCTGCAGCGCAGCCGCCAGACCGGCCGCCGACCCGCCGACCACGAGCACGTCGCTGTGCCGCTCGACGACGTGGGGGGTGTGGTTGTGCATGAGAACGGACGATACGGTCCCTCGACATGCGTGCAATGGAGCTTGCAGTATTCGCAAGAGGACGTCGGCTGCGGTGACCGAGCCGAACGAGATCGAGCGGGTCGTGCGAACCCGACTCCGTAGCCTCCGCACCACCCTCGGCCTGTCGCTCGACGACCTCGCGGCGCGGACCAGCCTCAGCGCTTCGACGATCAGCCGGGTGGAGACCGGCAGGCGGACGATCAGCCTCGACATCCTCGTGCCGCTGGCAGCAGCACTCCAGATCGACCTCGACTCGCTCCTCGACGTTCACAGCGACGACGACGTGGTCATCCGTCCGACGCCGAACTGTTCCGGCGAGCGCACGACCTGGATGCTGAGCCGGCCGACCGGAACCACGATCGCGGTCAAGATCCGACTCCAGCCGACCCGATCGATGCCGAAGCAACAGGTCCATCCCGGTCATGACTGGTTCTTCGTCGTCGCCGGTCGGGTGCGCCTCTCACTCGGCGAGCGCGAGATCATCGTCGAGACCGGCGAGGCCGCCGAGTTCGCGACGATGACGCCACACGCCGTCTGCGCGGTCGATGGACCCGCCGAGCTGATCATGATCTTCGACCGCGACGGCCAACGCGCCCACGTCCACCACGAACCCGCCGACGCGTCGACGAGATGACCTCACCGAGCCGGGCCGGAGATGGAGGTCGGGGAAGGCCACGCCGTAGTCTTCGGCGGGTGCAGGACCAGAAGGCCGACGCGGTGACGGCGTCGGTCGAGGATGCGGACGGAACGCCTCGCGGCCGCGCCCGGACCGGCCCGGACACGCGGCGCAAGCTGATCGACACCGCCGAACGGCTGATCGCCGAGCGGGGGCTGCAGGCGGTGTCGGTGCGCGACATCACCGGCGCGGCGGCGGCCAACTCGGCGTCGATCCACTACCACTTCCAGTCGAAGGAGGGGCTGGTCCTCGCCATCCTCGCCGACCGGGCAGAGGCCCTGCGCGAACGGCGAACGGCGCATCTCGAGCAGCTCGGGACCGACTTCTCGGTTCGCCAACTGGCCGAGGCGATGGTGCTCCCGACGATCGAACTGACCAGTTCCGAGGGTCCCTCCGGGACGGCGACGTACGTCGGGTTCCTCGCTGCCCTGCTCGCCGAGCCGGAGATGATCAGCGCGATCGAGCAGCTCTTCGGCGACCAGTACGACAGCTACGTCGCCGCTCTCGGCGCCGCCCGTCCGGACCTCCCGCCGGACGTGGTCCGAAACCGGATCGCCTTCGCCACCCATCTCGTGCTCAACGCCGCCTCGCCGCAGCCGCGCGGCATCCGGCTGTGGGTCGCTGCCCATCACCCGAGCTCGGAAGCGAGCTTGGCCGACGACCTCGTCGGCTTCCTCGCCGGAGCGCTGGGAGCACCCGCAGCTCCCGCAGCTCCCGAGCGCAGCCGGCGACGCTCGCAACCGTGACCGACGAGCTGCTCGTCCGCTATCTGTCCGAGCCGGATTCGGCAGGGCTGTTCACTCGCTTGACGAGGGTCGCGCTGCGCCTCGAGGGGTTCCAGCGGCGATGCCTCGAACCGGTCGGGCTGAACTTCGGTGACTTCGCCGTGCTCCGCGTCCTGATCCTCGCCGAACCCGACCACCAGCTGCTCCCGACCGAACTCAGCGAGCTGTTGCTCCGCTCGAGCGGAGGAGTGACCCAGATCGTCGACCGATTGGAGGCTCGCGGATTGCTCCGGCGAAGCCGCGACCCTGCGGACGGCAGGCGGATCGTCGTCGGGTTGACCGCCGCCGGTCATCGCCTCGGCGAGTTGGCGTCGGAGCGGTACCGGGAGGGTCGAGCGGAGGTGCTCGCCGGGCTCGACGAGAACGAGGTGGCCGAGATCGACCGCTCCGTCAGCCGGCTGCTGGAGCTGCTCGACCTCGCAGCCACGCGCCAACGACCGCTCGGCGACGTGCCCGAGCTCTGAGCCGGCCCTCGGTCACGCCGGGGCAGGAAGGAGCCGGCGTGGATACTGGAGCACAGCGATGCGCACGCCACCGGAGCCGCCGTCGACATCAAGGGTGTCTGCCTCGCCGAGCCAGCGGAGGGCACCCGCCTCGAACCGGTCGCCTTCGAGTTCGAGGGTGCCGGCGACGACGACGGCGTATGCGCCTCCGGGACCGACCGTGAGCGGAGCGACCTCCTCCGCCGGCCGCAGATCAACGACCGAGATCCGCAGCCCATCCGGATCGTCGCGCAGGTGGTGCCAGCGCCCCGGTTCCACCTCGTCGGCCAGTTCCACCGCCACGTTTCGACGATCACCCGGCGTGCGGCCCGACCGGGCGAGCAGTTGGCGGAGGTCGGCCTGGGCCTGCGGCATGTAGCGCACCCCGCCGTCGTGGACGGCACGCAGGGTCAGGTAGGACATGCCGGTCGATCCGGGCCGGAGCGGTCCGTAGGGGGTGAGGGCGTCAGAGAAATGGACCGTGCCGCCGACCACCTCGTGCGAACCGACCACGCCGCAGCCGTGTACGAAGTACTGGAACTGGTCGACGGTGTGGAAGTGGACAGGGAGCGGATCGGTCGCCGAGCCTTGGGCGACGAGGTACGCCTGGGGGCCTCGACGCTCGCTCGCAGTCATCTCCGGCGCGGAGATCTGACCGAGGCTGATCACCCGCTCGAGCCGATCGGGCGGTAGGTCGGCGGCTCCGTCGGTGCGCATCCAACCTGACGCGGTCATCGGTCCTCCTTGTGCCACTTATCTTAGGTGCGAGATATTAGCCCAGTTCCGCTGGGACACGTGCGAGCTGAGTGTTTCAAACGCTTGCTTGATTCAGCTGGCGTGCCGTATCCTCGATGCGGGCCCGGGAACCGCCAGGTTCGATCGACAGGGAGCAGCTGCATGCGCGAGGGGTTCGCCGATCGCCGGGAGGGCGGATGACCGGCTCCGGCGTGCGCGTCCCCGAGCGCGGCACGATCGACGTGCTGTGCAATGCCTTCTTCCCCGATCGGGAAGCGGTGTGGGACGCCGCGGTCGTCGCCCAACGGATCCCGCTGAAGGTTCGTCGGGACCCCGCCGATGCGTTCTGCGACGGGCCGACGATGGTCGCCCGGATGGACGACACCGGGGTCGCCACCGCGGTCATCCCCACCGGCGACCTGCATCGTCACGGCACCATCGTCGAGTACGACCCGGTCGCCGCTCGCCCCGAGGAAACCGCTGCGTTGGTCGCGCAGTTCCCCGGTCGATTCGCCGCTTGGTGGAATGTCAATCCTCAGCTGGGGATGGCCGGCGTCGCTCGCGCCCGGCAGATGGTCGAGGCCAACGAGTGGATCGTCGGGCTGTGGATCCACACCCACTCCTTCGACCGCCGCTTCGACCACGCCGACTACTACCCCTACTACGCCCTGGCCTCCGAGCTCGGTGTGCCGGTGGCGATGCAGGCCGGTGCTTCGGGCGGGCTGATGCCGAGCGAGTGCGGCGTGCCGATCGGCATCGACCGGCCGGCGATGTACTTCCCCGACGTCGAGTTCGTCCTGTCCCACATGGGCTGGCCATGGGTCGACGAGACTCTCGCGCTGGCGATGAAGCTGCCGAACGTCTCGATCACCACCGCCGGCTTTCCCCCGGCGCACTGGCCGCGAGCGGTGGTCGACTTCATCGCCCGGCCCGGACGGCGCAAGGCGCTGTTCGCCTCCAACTTCCCGACGGTCGGGCTCCGCCACGGCCTCGGTCAGCTCACCACCCTCGAGCTCGGCGACGAAGCCCGCTCGTTGCTGCTGCGCGACAACGCGCTGCGAATCTTCCGCCGTCTGCTCAGCGGCACAGTGTCCACCCAGGAGGCCGGATCATGACCGAACCACGCATCGGGGTCGTCTACAACATGGCGCCCCAGCCGCCGTCGGAGGCCGACACACGTTGGTTCCCGGCCGGTGCGCTGTCGATCGGCGTCGAGTATCGCGAGGTCAGGCCCGACGACCTGCTCGCGCTGTACGGCGACGACCCGGCCCAGTTGGCCGAGCTGCTGGAGAAGTCGCCCGAGGGCGGGTTCTCCGACAACGGGGTGTCGATCCACGTCCGCGGAGCGGGTGACGGCCACGAGTACCTCCGCTTCGACGTGTTCGACGACGAGCCGCACTACCACTACATCCACAACACGGGCCCGGGCGAGGAGATCGTCAACAACGTGGTCACGTTCGACAGCTTCGCCTTCGGCGAGATGCTGCCGGTGGCGATCGGTTGGCTGCGAGCCCGACTGCCGGAGATGTTGGCCCGGGCCGGTGGCGGCCACCTCGTTCCCGAACTCGACCCGGGCGTGCTCGGGCAAGTGGTCGACCAGGTCGAGCAGATCGCCCGCTCGGCCCAGAACGACCTGCGCCGCGCCCGATCGACCGGGTGACCCTCGGCCGGATGGACCGCTGACGGGTCGGATCGGAGACCCGGCGATGCGACGCGATATCCTCATGATGAAAGCCTGCCGTCGCTCGTCGGCGCAGGCCCGACGTCAGGGGGCCCGCGGTGGCACACGTTGTGAACTCCGATGCACGTTCGCTCGTCGGCCAGTGGGCGGTGGTGACGGGGGGAAGCAAGGGCATCGGTCGCGGGATCGTCGACCGACTGGTCCGTGACGGCGCCAGCGTCGCGCTCGTCGCTCGCGGTCGGGCGGATCTCGACGCCGCGGTCGAGCAGGTCTCGGCGGGTCTCGCCGACGACCAGGAGGTGTTCGGGCTGACCGCCGATGTCTCCGACCGCACCTCGATCGACGAGCTGTTCGATCAGCTCCGGGCGCGGATCGATCGGCTCGACATGTTCGTCGCCAACGCCGGGACCGGTCACGTCACGCCGTTCCTCGAGCTGACCACGACGGAGTTCGACGAGGTCGTCGCACTCAACTTCACCGGCACGATCCATTGCATGCAGCGGGCGGCGCAGATGATGGCGGCCAAGCCGGTCGTCAACGGTTCGATCGTCGTCGTCTCCTCGATCCGGGCCCTCGGCGCCCGGCCGGGCCGGTTGATCTACGCCGCGACCAAGGCCGGTGTGAACCAGGCGGTGCGCGTCGCAGCTGCGGAGCTCGGGCCGTTGGGCATTCGGGTCAACATCCTCTCGCCGGGGATCACCGAGACCCCGCTCAGCGCCGGCAACCCGGAGGCGTTCGCCGAGGCCGTGGCCAACGTGCCGACCGGTCGCGCCGGCCAACCCGCCGACCTCGCCGAGGGTGCGTTCTACCTCTGCTCGCCGGCATCGCGCTTCGTCACCGGTCTCAACCTGATCGTCGACGGCGGCGAGTCGCTCCACTGAGACCTCGCCGACCCAGCGTCATTCGGCTACCAGGTGCCCGGCGTCGCCGCTGTTCGTCCGCCGTCGACGGGTAGCACGGTTCCGGTGACGTAGGAAGCGTCGTCGGAAGCGAAGAAGGCGGCGACGGAGGCGATCTCCTGCGGGCTCGGCATCCGGCCGAGCGGCGTCAGGCGCGCCGCGAGGGCGGCATCGCCGGTGACCCGCTCGAGCGGCGCTGTCCCGCTGCCGGTCTGCACGATGCCGGCAGCTGCGATGCAGTTGACGCGGATCCCGTCGCAGCCGAGGCGTTGAGCCATCGTGTGGGTCAGGGTGATCAGCGCTCCCTTTCCGAGCGAGTAGCCGGGCACTCGCGGATTACCGCGAGTTCCGTCGATCGATCCGAGGTAGACGACCGATGACGCGCCGGCGGCCGCGAGCAGCGAGTGCAGCGCGTGCGTGTACGCGAGCGGGCCGGCGACGTTGACGGTGAGCACCTCGAGCAGTGACTCGAGCGTGTCGTCCTCTTCCCTCCACACCTCCATCGCCGACCCACAGTGCACGTAGACGTCGACAGCCGCCCAGCGGTCGCGGCAGCGTTCGGCGGTCGAGGCTGCCCCGCCCGGGCTCGCCAGTTCGGCGACGTGGGCGGAGACTGCAGCACCCGGTTCGGCAGCCACTCTTGTGCACACGGCTGGATCGGGGTCGACGGCGAGCACCGTTGCGCCGTCGGCGGCGAGCCGCAGCGCACACGCATGACCGATCGCCGACCCGACACCGACGACCACGGCCCGCCGCCCGGCGAGCCGCCCGGTCACTCCGCCACCACCGGATGGTCGCTCCCGACTCGACGAGGTCGACAGAGGCCCTCGGCGATCAGACTCACGACGTCGCCTCGCCGCGGACGAGTGAGGCACGGATGTCGTAACGGCCGGGTCGTGACACGGGCAACTGTGCCGGAATCGACCATCAGGTCGAGCGGGTACAGGCGAGTCTCGAGCGGGAGGTGCACCGTCTCCTGCCGGCGGGCAGACTCGTAGATCGACATCAGGATCTCCAGTGTCTGGAAGCCCTGGGTGGCGTCACCTCGGTGGTCGGTGCGGGCGCCGTCGAGCCAGTCGACGCTCTCCTGGATCTGATCGACGTAGTTCTGCACGAACGGTTCGATGTTCGCCGTGCCGAAGTGGGCGACCAGCTCGTACAGCGGGCGGGCCAACTCGTCGGGCTCGACCGTCGGGTCATCGGTGCCGAACGGCGCTCCGGAGACGGTCTTCCAGCCGTCGCTGTCGGCGTTCATCATCCGAACATGGTTCTCCTCGACTGTCATCATCCCCTCCGATCCGACGAGCGTCGCGTTGGCGCTGATGAACGGCATGCCGAGGTCGCTCTCGACGAACGCACGAACACCACCCTCGAACTCGAGCATCGCCAGCGCCGAGTCCTCGCAACGCATGCCCCGCTCGTAGCGGTCGGTGCGGCGCTGCACCGCAGCCGTCACCCGCCGTGCGGCGGGATCGCCGAGC
This sequence comes from uncultured Actinomycetes bacterium, assembly GCA_963754705.1. Lineage (GTDB taxonomy): Bacteria > Actinomycetota > Acidimicrobiia > Acidimicrobiales > Ilumatobacteraceae > JAWKHV01. The sequence continues at coordinate 94,950 of CAVWGZ010000010.1, forward strand.
ACGAACCGCAGCAGGTCGATGCTGTGCGTGGCGCTGTTCAGCAGGCCGTCACGTACCCGCAGTACGGCGTGTTCGACCCGACCGATCGCGCCTCGGGCGATGAGCTCGCGGGCGATCGTCCAGCCCGGGAAGAATCGTCGCTGGTGTGCGATCGCCAGCTTGCACCGCTCTCGACCGCAAGCGACGATCATCTCCTCCGCCTCGCCGGTGCAGGTCGCCATCGGCTTCTCGCAGAGGATCAGCCGGGCCCCACGGCTGGCAGCTGCGATCGTCGCTTCCGCGTGCTGGCCGTGCCACAGCGCGATCACGACCACGTCCGGGCGAAGCTCGTCGAGCAGCGTCCGGTAGTCGGTCGAGCATTCCGACTGCGGAACACCGAATCGCTCGGCCAACGCTGCTGCTGCGTCGAGGCGGATGTCGGCGAGGCCGACGAGTTCGATCCCGCGAGCGCGCGAGATGCCGTAGGCGTGTGCCGTCGCGATCGAGCCGCAACCGATGATGACCCCTCTGTGCATGTCCGCCATCAGACCGCTCGCGAGCCGGTCATGTCAATAATCATCATGATGTATGTGCTCCCGGAGGGCGCGGTCAGCGTTCACCCTGCTGCGCGGGATCACCGGTCGCGGATCGGCCGGCATGCCTCCGCATCGCGGATCGACGCCGTAATCTGGGGAGATGCGACCGACCGAGTTCATGTGTCACCGATGAGCTCGCGCGCCCAACAAGGAGCTGACCCTCGACGGACGAAGGCGTTGCGCGCAGCGTCGAAAGCCGCAGGTCGGCGAGTCGCCACCGAGGGCGCCGAGGAACCCCGACGCGGCCGGCGCAGCTCGATCGCGATCCAGTCGGGTGGAGGGATTTCGCGCCCGCTGAAGACCGCCGAAGCGGTCGCTCGCGACGTCGTTCACGACATCATCGTCGCTGGTCTGCAGCCGGGCGACGGGCTGCCGGGCGAAGCAGCGATGGTCGAGCGGTACAAGGTCAGCCGCGAGTCGCTGCGCGAGGGCCTCCGGCTGCTCGAGGTGCAGGGGCTGATCAGCATCCGCCGCGGCCCGGGCGGCGGTCCGGTCGTCGGCACCGTCGATCCCGCCAACCTCGGTCGGATCGCGACGCTCTATTACCACATGGCCGGCGCGACCTACAGCGAGCTGTTCGAGGCCTGGGTGTTCGCCGAGGCGACGCTGGCCGATCGCGCCGCACGCCATCCCGACCTGACGCTGCGCAAGGCGGTGATGTCGCCGTACCTGCTCGACGCTCCGGCGCCCGAGCGGGCCGAGGAGTTCGTCCTCGCCCACGCCGAGTTCCACGCGGCCGTCGCCTCACTGTCCCGCAACCGGGTGCTCGAGCTGTCGTTGCAGACGATGGGCCTGATCGTCAGCCATCACGTGCTGTCGACCTACGACCCGCGGATCCTGCGCGAGCGGATGACGCACGAGCATCATGAGATCGCCGTGGCGATCATCGCCGGGCACAGCAGTCGCGCTTACGCGCTGATGACCGACCACATCGAAGCCGTCGCCGAGCTGAACAACGACTACATGGGCAGCAAGGTCGACGAGTTCATCGAGTGGCATTGATCAGCCGGCAACTGCGAATCGTCGGGCCGTTGCCTCGCCGTTCCAGGCTCTGGTACCCTGGCTATTCATCCTGATCAATTCAGCCTTGGGGGTTGTCGGATGTCTGCACCCGGATCGAGCCCTGACACCGTCGGCCCAGTGGTCGTTGGGGACCCATTGGGCGATCCGGTGCCGCCGAGTCTGGCTCGGTACTACGCCGCGATCGACGGCGGCCGGTTCGACGAGGCGGTCGCCCAATTCACCGACGACTGCCTCTACGCCGTTCCGCCGGCGGGGATCGAGACGCTGCCGCGGGCGTTGACCGCCGGCGCCGACACGCTGCGCGAGCGCTTCGAAGCACGCGGAATGCTCGCGCACGCGCACACGTCGTCCAGCTCTCCGCGGTGGAGGATGACGAGTGCCTGATCGAGGGGATCGTCACCGATCACACGGGCGAGGCGGTCAGCACGTTCGTCGCCGCAGCGACACTCTCGCCTGTCGACGGGCGGATCCGCCGCTATCTCGCCTATGCGTGCAACGGCGCCCACGACCCGATCCCCGTCGACACGCCGTCGACAGCGCCGGCCGAGGTCCCCGAAGTGCTCCACCGCTATTTCGGGTCGCTCGACGCCGGACAGTTCGATGCGGCGGCGGACTGCTTCTCGGCGAAGGTTCTGTACTCCCATCCGCCGTACCGGCACACCGGGATCGACAGCGACGAGCGGGTCGAGTTCCGGACGCGCGACGATTTGCTCGCCGCTTTCCGCGCTCGCGGTCGGCAATCCTTCGGCCATGAAATCCTGACCTGTCTCCAGCGTGGCGCCCATGCGATCCTCGAAGGCGCGGTGCTCGATCTCCCGGACGGGGGCAGCGGCAGCTTCATCTCCAGCCTGTCACTCGACGCCGACGGCCGGATCAGTCGGTACGTCAGCTTCTACTGTGAACCGGCGGTCGAGCAACGACGCGCACTCCCGACGTGAGCGATCCTGCCCGAGCCGATGGGGCTGGGCTGACCGTCGGCGGTCTCACGCTCGACCCGACGCACGCTCGCCTGGTCAAGGCGAGTGAGCGCGTCGCCCACTCGATCGTGCGCGACATCGTCGGTCGAAAGCTGCAGTCCGGCGATCACCTGCCGCTCGAGCGGGCGATGGCCGCCGAGTACGGCGTGTCGCGGACGTCGTTGCGTGAGGCGCTGCGAATTCTCGAGATGCATGGGATGGTGTCGGTCAAACCGGGTCCCGGCGGCGGTCCGATCGTCGGCTCGGTCGAGCCGGCCCACCTCGCACGGACCCTGTCGCTGTACTTCCACCTCGGCGCGACGACGTACGACGATCTGATGCACACCCAGCTCGACCTGGAGTCGGTCTGCGCCCTGCCGCGCTGCCCGCCACCCCGATCGAGTCGCGGTGATGGCGCCTCATCTCGAACGAGTCGTCGCCGACGGCATCGAGTTCCAGCGGGCCTCGTTCGAGTTCCACGAGGCGATCTACAGCCTGTCCGACAATCCGGTGCTCGGCCTCCTGACGAGAGCCGTGACCCACACGATCACCCATCACGCGTTGCTCCGGCTCGAGTCAGTCGAGCTGTTCGAGACATTCTCGATCGAACACGTGCGACTGGCCGAGCTGATCATCGAGGGCTGCGGCGCGCAGGCGGCGGAGTTGATGCACAATCATTTCGCCCACCAGCACGATGTCCTGCGCCGAAATGTCCCAGCACTCGGCGGCGACGTCATCGCCTGGCGCTGAGCACACCGTCCGGCCCGGTGGGTGCTCGAGCATTGAACGAAGGTCAGCGGTAGATGCGATTCGGGTTGACGGCATTCTGCACGGCGGACTCGGCGGCACCCGGCGACGTCGCCGCCGCCACAGAAGCGGCGGGCTTCGAGCTACTGCTCTTTCCCGACCACACCCATATCCCGATCTCGCGAGTGACGCCGTTCCCGGGAGGAGGCGAACTGCCACCGCAGTACTCGCGCACGTTCGACCCAATCGTCGCCTCGGCCGTCGCAGCGGCGTCGACCACCACCCTTCGCATCGGCGTCGGCGTCTGCCTGGTGACGGCGCGCGATCCGATCGTGTTGGCCAAACAGGTGGCGAGCGTCGACGTCCTCTCGGGCGGACGATTCTCGCTCGGGGTCGGCGTCGGGTGGAACGTCGAAGAAGTCGCCGACCACGGAGTCGCTCGGCACTACCGGTGGGACGTGCTGCGTGAGCGCGTGCTGGCGATGAAGGAGATCTGGACAAAGGACGAGGCAGCCTTCGACGGCACCCATGTCCGGTTCCCGCCGATGTGGTCGTGGCCGAAGCCGGTGCAGCGTCCGCATCCGCCGATACTCGTCGGCGGGTACGGCGAGTCGGTGCTGCAACGGGTGGTCGACTACGGCGACGAGTGGCTGGCGATGGTCGTTCCCCAACGTCCCCCGATGGTGGACCGGATCGCGACGCTGCATCGGCTCGCCGACGAACGGGGTCGCCCCCGTCCGGCGGTCGCAGTCCAGGTGTACGGCAACCCTCCACCACGGCAGGCAATCGAGAGCCTCATCGCGGCAGGTGCCGACCGGATCGATCTGAGCCTCCCCTACGGAGACGCGGAGTACACGATCGAAGCTGTCGAAGCGCTCGGCGAGGTCGTCCGAGCGTTCCGCTAGGTGCGAACCCGTCAGAGCTTGTCGAGGACGTCCGCCGCCGCCGAGCATCACGGCGACGATCACCCCGACGGCGGTGACCACGGTCATGATCAGGGCGATCGCGGCGACCAGTCGGGTACGAGCCGTTGCGTGTAGTAGTCGAACAGCACGGTGCCCATCACCTGCGTCGTCGGCGACCCGCACGAGCAGCGACGCCGCGAACTCGTGCGTCAGGAGCACGAACATCAGCGCTGCAGCACCGCCGATCGTCGATCGCAGCAGCGGCAGGACGATCTGCAGGTTGGTCCGCAGCGCGCCGGCGCCGCTCGTGCGCGCCGCCTCGACGTACGTGTCGCCGAGCGAGACCATCCCGGCCAGCTGCATGCGTGTGGTGAACGGCAGCATCAACGGTGACGTAGACGAGGACGATCACCCACCGCGTGCCGTAGAGGAAGAACGGCTCCTGGGTGTAGGTGAGCAGGAAGCCGACGCCGAACACGACCGCCGGGATGCCGAGCGGCATCGCGACGAGGAAGTCGAGCACCGGCGCGGATGACCCGCAGCCGCTTCGCCCTTGAGCAGGATGCCGGGCGACGGCGAACCCGACCGGGATGCCGATCAGCGACGGCCAGCAGCGAGATCGACGACGCTGTTCCGGATCGCCTCGGTGATCGCCGACTGGTCGAAGATCTGGCGGAAGTTGTCGAGCGTGAACTCGCCGGACTCGATGTCGGCGCTCCAGAACTTCGACAGCGACACGATCACCAGCGCGGCGATCGGCAGGATCGTCGCCAGCGAAGCTGTAGCAGACGATCATCGACGACGGCGAACTTCGACGGGCCGCGCCTTCGAGCGGAACGCCTTGCCGCCGTGCGTGACGAACCGGGCCTGGTCACCGAGGATCACCTTCTGGCGCGATGACGACGAGCACGCCGAACACCAGCAGCGGCGAGCCGATCGCGGCGGCGGCGCCGTAGTCGATCGGCGACTGCGAGACGGAGAAGTACATCTCGGTCGTCAGCACGCGGATGCCGGCGTTGCGTCCGAGCAGCAGCGGCCCGGTGAACTGACCGAGCCCGAGCAGCAGCGCGACGCCGCCGCCGTAGACCAGCGTCGGGCGCAGCAGCGGCAGCGTCACCCGGAAGAACACTGCCGAGCCGCGCGACCCGCTGACCTGCGCGGCCTCGAGCAGCTCGGAGTTGATGTTGCGCGAAGCCGGCGCTGACGAACAGGTACACGAACGCCGTGAGCCCGAAGCCCGGTGATGATCACGATCCACGGCATCGTGTAGATGTCGACCGGGCCCTCGCTCGAGGTGGTTCCACCACGGCAGGTTGCGCAGCAGCGCGTTGAGGTAGCCGGGGCGCGGCGAGAGCAGGAAGCTCCAGCCGATCGACGCACGCGACCGCGGGCACGACGATCGGCAGGATCGGGAGGACCCGCAGGAGCTCAGCTCGTGCGGCAGCCGGGTCGCCGCCCACGCCAGGACCGTGCCGAGCACCAGCGCGATCGACCAGCGAGCCGAGCGCCAGGCCGATCGTCGACGTGATCGTCGAGCCGATCGTTCGGCCGGGTGAACGCCGTGCGGTAGCCCTGCGAAGTCGTCCTCGACGGCGAGCTGCTGGAGCCGGAACAGCGGCATGAGGACGAGGTAGCCGACGCCGATCGAGCAGCGCCGAGCGCGCCGAGCCGACCGAGCAGCGTCTTGGTCTGGAACGCTGATCTGAACACCGCGGACGGGCGGTACGAGCGCAGCGGGGAGGGCGATGGTCACGATCCGCTCCGCCGCCGGCGATGGCCTGCGCGACCGGTGGCGTCGATCCGCTGCCCGCCCGCGGCGAAGTACACCGCTGCCGGCGCCGACCGAAGCCGACGGCGACGCCGATCGCCGAGGTGCAGCCGCTTGACCCAGCCGTCGAAGGCGTCGATCGGCACGCTGGCGTGGATGCGTTCGCCCTCGATGTCGACGACGACGTCCATGTGGCGGCCACCGAACTGCGAGTCGACGAACGTCAGCCGACACCGGCATCGAGCCGGGCGGGCAGATCCTCCGGACGTGGCGCGAGGACGACGTCATCGGGGCGCATGCGCTGACGATCAGCGACGACTCGGTCGCCGGCGAGATCGGCGGTCATGCCTGTCAGATGCTGCGCTGCCGAGCCGTCCATCCCTGGCCGTCGCGCGGTCAGCTCGAAGCGGTTGCGACATGCCGATGAAGCCGGCGACGTACTCGGTGCGCCGGTCGCTCGAACACCTCCTCGGGGGTGCCGATCTGCTCGAACCGCCCGGCCCGCATGATCGCCAGTCGGTCGGCGAGCGCGAGCGCCTCGCTCTGATCGTGGGTGACGAAGATCGCGGTGAAATGGAGCCGCTCGTGCAGCTCGTGGAGCTGGGCGCGCACCAGGTCGCGCAGTCGGGCGTCGAGGTTGCTCAGCGGCTCGTCGAACAGCACGACGTCCGGACGGGCGACGAGGCCGCGGGCGAGCGCGACACGCTGCTGCTGGCCGCCGCTGAGCTGCGCCGGGTAGCGGTCGAGCAGCGCCTGGCAGTCGACCAGCTCCGCCGTCTCGTCGACCCAGTTTCGACTCCGGGGTGCGGATCCTGCCGGGCCTTGAGCGGGTAGCCGATGTTCTTGCGCACCGTCATGTGCGGCCAGAGCGCGTACGACTGGAACACCATGCCGATGCTGCGCTTGTCCGGGGACTTGTTGATCCGCTTCGAAGCATCGAACACGGTGCGTGTCGCCGAACGCGATCCGACCGCTCGTCGGGGGTCTCGAGCCCGGCGACGCAGCGCAGCGTCGTGGTCTTGCCGCAGCCGCTCGGACCGAGCAGGACGAGGAACTCGCCCTCCTCGATCTCGAGGTGCAGGTCGTCCATCGCAATGGTCGGCGGCTTGCCGGCGAACCGCTTGGAGAGACCTTCGATGATGAGACGCGACACGGTCGATCCCTTTCGGTCGGAAGAGGAGAACGCCCGCCTCGGACGCCGGCGATCGGCCGGCGCCCGAGACGGTCAATCAACCCGGGGTCAGCGGAACAGGGAGTCCCACTTGGCGATGTACTCGGCCACCGGGTCCGGCTGCATGACCTCGAGGTCCTGGACTCGCACCTTGTCGTTGGTGATCAGCGTGCCCGGGACGCCGGGGAGCACCGAGCCGGACACGCCCTGAACGAGCTCCTGGCCCTCGGCGGTGACCATGAAGTCGGCGAACAGCGCCGCGGCGTTCGGGTTGTCAGCCGACTTCGGGATGAAGCCGAAGTACCGCGCGCCCCAGGCGCCCTTCTCGGCGATCGCCGTAGTCGACCGGAGCGCCGTTCGCCGCGGCCGGAATCAGCTGCACCGGTGCGGCGTACACCGTCGCCGCGATCTCACCGGAGGTCAGCGCCTCGCCGATCGGCAGCGCGCTCGGGTAGATGCTCGGCGAGATCTCGGCGAGCTGCGCGACGTAGTCCTCGCCGAAGTTCTCCTCGACCCAACGCTAGAAGTCGACGACTGCCGGACCGATCGCCGGGTCGATCACGCCGAGCTTGCCACCGGCCAACTCCTCGTTGATCAGGTCCGGGTAGTCGGCGAGCCGTTCGGGCACGAGGTCGGTGTTCCAGGCGAAGGTGAGCACCGCCGCGCCGACCTCGAAGTAGTTGCCCTCGTGGAAGTACTGCTCGGCGTCGTAGTCACCGAGACCGGCGAGCTGCGGGCTGGCCGTGGCGTCGACGAAGCTCCCCGCGGTGGCCTGACCATCGACCCAGCCGTAGGCAGCCATCACGGCGAGGTCGGCTCCGGCGGTGTTGGTCGACAGCTCCGTTTCGAGCCTGGGGATGGTGTCGCCGTCGGTGAGCCGGACGACTTCGACATCGACCCCCGAGTAGGTCTGCTCGAACGCTTCGGCGAGTGCATTGAGCTGGTCGAGACCCTGGCTCGAGTACACCGTGACCGAGCCTTCCTCTTGCGCAGCGGCGACGAGGTCGGCGAGCGCCGCTTCGTCGTCGGCCCCTGCGGCGGTGGTCTCGGCGCTCGCCGCGGTCGTAGCGGCTGCGCCGGCTGTCGTCTCGGTCGCTGCCGTGGTCTCGGCGGCTGCAGCAGTGGTCTCTGCTGCGGCTGAGGCCGTGGTCGAGGACGATTCGTCGTCACTCCCACAGGCCGCAGCGAGCAGCGTGATGGACAGCACCAGCGCCGACGAGAGTCGGGCCCGCCGTCGAGTGGATGTACGCATGGAACTCCTCTATGTCGTGATGCCTGCCAGCGTCCGGATGACGCGGGTCGAGGCCGGTCGAGGATCGACTCGCGATGCGCCACAGCGGCTCGACGACACGACGGACGACGGTGGATCACTGACCCGTGCCGACGACCGGAGCGCTCGTTCCCCCCCGGGAGGTTGCGATTGGAAACCTCGAATTGATCATGATGATATGGCCCAGCGACGAAGCTGTCAAGCGTCCGTTGTCGGTATGAAGATCATGATGATTAGTGCCTCACTATCCGTCTCGTCCGCCAGCTCGTGAGAACCACGAGAAACATCGCCAACGATCCGGCGACGAGGTTGACAGCGACGAAAGCCCTGCTCGACGGGTAAGTGATGCCCTTCACGACGACGGAGCTGGAGGCGAGGATCGCGCCCCCCACCGCTGACGCGGCGACCGATCCGAGAAGTCTGCTGACGGCGTTGACAGCATTGACCGCGGCCATCTCACTCACGTCGACCGCATTCAGAATGAGGATCGGTGTCACGCAGAAGACCGCACCGAGGCCGAGATTGGTGAGGACGAGTCCGCCGATCACCTCGATCAGCGAGTCGTGGTGGACGGCGCTGACGACGAACCCGGCAGCTACCACCGTGCCGCCGCCGATCACGACCGCATGACCTCCCCAGCGGGCGATCGCCCGCGCCGCCACGGTGACCGAGACGATCAGGGCGCCCGCCCCGGGTAGCTGGACCAGACCGGCGGTGACGACGGAACGGCCGAGCCCGTGTCCGGTCTCCGTCGGGAGGGAGACGAGGTTGAACACGACGATGTACATCGCGAACGACGAGAACCCGGCGACGATCCCGGCGAGGTGTGCGATCAGCACTGGTCCCCGTGAGCTCACCCGCAGGTCGACGATCGGGGCGGGAACTCTCCGCTCCCACCACGTCCAGGCCATGCCGACCAACGTGCCCGTGGCGAACAGCAGGATCACGCCCGGCGACGTCCATCCCCAGCTCGCGCCCTTGGTCGCGGCGATCAGAACCGTGACGAGGGTGACGGCGAGCCCGACCGTGCCGAGGTTGTCGAACGACGCGGGGAAACGGATCGCCGACGGCCTCGAGAAGCTGGCCATCAGGATCAGCGAGATCGCCCCTGCGGCAGCCGAGACCCACAGCACCGAAGCGACACCGCCGGCGTCGACGACAGCACCCATCAAACTTGGCCCGAAGCCTGCTCCGATCCCGGTGCCGCCGACGATCACCATCGAGCTCCCGGTCGCCACACGGCGGGCGGGGAGCTCGTCGCGCAGCATCGCCAGCGTGAGTGGGATCAGACCGGAACCGATGCCCTGGATGAACCGGGCGACGATCAGCAGCGTCAACGACTCGGCGGCGAGCGCACCGGAGATCGAGCCGACGAGGGTGACGACGATGCAGCCGAGCGCCATCGGTCGCTTGCCGTGCATATCGCCCAGCCGCCCGATGATCGGGTTGAACACGGCGCTGGCGATCAGCGTGGCCGAGGCGACCCACGAGACCGTTGCGATGTCGCTGCCCGTCTGCTCGACGAGCACCGGGAGGAGAGGGATCGACGACGTCTGCGTCAGAGCCACCGAGGCGACCGCGATCGCGGCGGCGATCGTCAGTCCCACCTCGTGCGGCGTCCATCGATCTCCCGCCCCGCCTGTGAGCTCGGCCCCGCTCGCCGGGGATCCGTCCGACGTCTCCGAGACCATCGCTCCCCCTTCGGTCGCCGGCCTTGATTTATCATGATCAAATGCGACGCACAAGGGTTGACACGATGCCGCCGTGATCCCATAATCCTCATGATCAATGCTGACTGCGGGGGACAGGTCCGGGGGGACGTGAGTGACGACGCCGATGCAAGGAATCAAGGTCGTGGAGGTCGCCATCTTCGCGTTCGTGCCGTCGGCACGGTCGTGATCCTCGCCGACTGGGGCGCCGACGTGATCAAGGTCGAGCACCCCGTGTTCGGCGACCCGCAGCGCAACATCGCCGCCTGGGGCGTTCCGGCCGAGATGAAGGGGTACCACCACCTCTTCGAGGTCGCCAACCGCGGCAAGCGGTCGATCGGCGCTCGACATCTCGACCGCCGAGGGTCACGAGATCCTGATGCAGCTCGTCGACGAGCGCCGATGTGTTCCTCACGAACTTCCTGCCGGCCGCGCGCCGCAAGCTCGGGATCGAGCCGGACGTGACATCATGGGTCGCAACCCGCGGATCGTCTACGCCCGGGGCAGCGCGCAGGGCCAGCGTGGCGACGCGAGCCGAGCGCGGCGGATTCGACTCGATCTCGTACTGGGGGCGAACCGGCGCGTCGATCGGGGTGACGCCGCCGGAGTCGGAGCTGGCCGTTGACGATGCCCGGACCCGGCTTCGGCGACCTGCAGTCGCGGTCTGACGCTGGCCGGCGCCGTCGCCGCTGGGCTGTACCACCGGGAGCGGACCGGGACGGGCATCGACGGTCGACGTCTCGTTGATGTCGGTCGGGATCTGGGCGATGGGGATGACGATCTCGGGGACGAGCGTGCTCGACGTCGACACCTTGCCGCACCTGTACCACGACGACGCCGACGAACCCGCTGATCAACCTCTACCGGACGAGCGACGGTCAGCTGATCTCGCTCGGGTTCCTCCAGTCCGACCGCTACTGGCCGCCGTTCTGTGCGCTCGTCGACCGTCCCGATCTGCTCGCCGACGAGCGATTCGTCGACAGCGGACCGGCGAGCGCCACAGCCGTGAGTGCGTCGAGGCGCTGGAGGAGCTGTTCGCCGAGCGCACGCTCGCCGAGTGGGAGGCGATGCTGTCGCAGCAGGACGGTCAGTGGGACGTGATCCTGCCGCCGGGACAGGTCCGGTTCGACCCGCAGGCGCACGCCAACGGGTACGTGCAGCACGTCGACCACGACGGTGACGGCACGATCGTCGCTGGTCCCGTCGCACCGGCGCAGTTCGACGGCGAGGTCGCGCGACCGTCGGCAGGGCGCCGCGCCGGGCGATGCGACACGACACCGATCCTCGCCGGCCTCGGCGTCGACGACGAGCGGATCGCCGACCTGCGCGCCCGCCAGATCGTTGCGGTGATCCGCCGTGCGACACCCGATCACGATGGAGACAGATCACCATGAAGATCGGACTGACGTCGTACGACGTCCACGCACGCGAGTTCCAGGAGCTCGCCACGGCGGCCGACGAGGCCGGCTTCGACTCGCTGTGGCTCGGCGAGCACGTCGTGCTCCCGATCGGCTATCGACCACCGAGCACCCGACGAAGGTTCAGCCGGGCGAGCAGCACCACACCGGACCGATCGTGAGCCCCGACACCGAGCTCGTCGATCCCGCTCGTGCAGCTCGGGGCGGCGGCGGCGGTGACGTCAGCGGATCCGTCTGGCGACCGGGGTCTTCGTCCTCCCGCTGCGTCATCCGCTGGCCGTCGCCCGCTCCGTCTGCACCGTGCAGGAGCTCGCCGAGGGCCGGTTCACCTTCGGGCTCGGCTTCGGCTGGCTGGAGGAGGAGTTCGGCGTCGCTCGACGTGCCCGTTCAAGGAACGGTCACCCGGTTCGAGGAGTCGATCGAGATCCTCGCGGATGCGTGGAAGAGCGGCGAGGTCGAAGTACGAGGGCAGTCACTTCTCGATCTCGGGCGTGCAGGTCACCAAGCGTGTGACGCACATCCCGATGATCCTCGGCGGCAACACCGACAAGGCACTGCGACGGGCCGCACGCCTGGGCGACGGATGGTTCTCGTCGGGCACGCCGCCGTTCGACGAGGCGATCCGGCTGCGCGACCGAGCTGCAGCAGGCTGTCGCGACGAGAGCGGCGTACGACGCCCCCTTCGAGCTCATCTTCCGGATGGCGGGCTGCCGATCCGGCGGTCGCCCGGCGCTACGACGATGCCGGCTTCGAGAACGTGCTGATCTGGACCGACCAGGTGTGGCCCGACGGCAAGACGCTGGAACAGAAGCGCGAGGCGATGTTCACCACTGCCGAAGCACTCGGCCTTCGCTGACGGCACACGCCGACGTCTCGGCTCGGGGCGATCGAGCCGCGTCAGCGGAGGCGGTCAGTCGAGCGGCGATGCTTCGGTGCTGATCGGTCCACCGCCGTGCTCGCCCTGCCAGCGCAGGCGGTGGACGCGGTGCGCGAGCAACCACCTGCCCTCGACCTGACGGCAGCGGTCGGTGTAGGTGATGCCGCGGGTCGTGACCACCCCGTTGGCCGCCAGGTAGACGACAGCAGCGGTCACCAACCGCGCCGTGCCCGGCTCGTCGCCGGCCTCGATGATCGTGTTCGCCATCAGATGGGTCGACTCGGCACCGCTCTGCGGAGCGGACGCCAGCGCCGGGGTGGCGAAGACTGCGGTGAAGAACTCGCTGATCGCCTGCCGTCCATCGGCGATCAACCCGGTGCTGACGAACTCGAGGCGAGCGTCGGGCGCGAACAGCTCGGACAGCTCCTCGACCCGCCGATCATCGACGAGGTGGGCGTAGCGATGGACGAGGTCGATCAGATCGGAGCGGTCCTCGGTGGTGAGGCGGTGCTCGCTCACGACGTCGCCCAGACACCGGCGAGCTCGGCTTCGCCGAGCGAGGGTGCCGGGCGGGGGGCGACGGTCCCCAGCTCGGAGAAGCGATAGGCCGCAGCCGGCTTGAGCACCTCGCCGTATCCCGGCTGGTCGACGGAGACGAAGTACTCACGGGCGAGCAGATGCTCGTCGCGCAGCAGGTCCTCCGGGGCGTTGATGATCCCGATCGGCAACCCGCGCCGCTGACCCTCGTGGTAGACGGTCGTCGAGTCCAGCTCGAGGAAGAAGCGTTCGACGACGTCTTGGACGTGGTCGAAGCGCTGCTGGCGGTGGAGAAGGTCGGCGTACGCCGAGTCCGTCAGATCGGAGGCGAGGTCGTGGGTGTCCATCCACTCGACGAGCGCGTTCCACGGCTTCTGGTCGGCCAGGATCAGGGCGAAGTAGACCCAGCGGCCGTCAGCGCACTGGAAGATCGCCGGCTGCGTCGGCACCGGCTGCGCGTGGCGGCAGGTCTGCCGCTGCGACGATGCCCCGCGGATAGAACCAGTACGGGTTGGCCAGCTCGACGGTGACGCCGCGCCGACTCGTGCATCGAGACGTCGATCAGCCCGCCGCGGCCGGACTCGTCTGGCGCTCGATCAGGGCGAGCAGCGACGGCCGATGTGGGCGAAGCTGGCTGCCGGTGTGGAACGCCTGGTCGCCACCGGGCCGGATCGGCGGGATCGAGTGGTCGTCGTAGCCGCGAGGTGATCAGCAGCCCGCTCGTCGCCAGCGCGACGAGGTCCGACGACTGGTAGTCGGCCCACGGCCCGGTCAGCCCGAACGGGGTGATCGAGACGACGATCAGGCTCGGATTCGAGTCGCACAGCGCCGGTCGAGGTCGAGGCCGACGCCGGGCGAGCTCGCGTGGGTGGCAGGGTGATGATGAGGACGTCGGCATCGGCGACCAGCCGCTCGAACGATGCGCCGACCGGCGGCTGTCGTCGAGGTCGACGACGACGCTCCGCTTGCCCGCGTTGTAGTACCAGTACGTGAGGCTCTGCTCCGGATCGGCGATGTCGCCCGCGATACGGGCCGACGTGCCGCGAGGGCGAGCCGCCCGGCGGTTCGACCTTGACGACCGTCGCGCCGAGGTGGGCGAGCAGCAGGCCGGTCAGCTCGCCGGCCGGATCGGTCGCCAGCTCGACGACCCGCGACGCCGTCGCAGGGCAGCGGCCGCGCCGGCCGGCGCGTTCGGTGCGTCGTCAGGTCATCAGATCACTCCCGTCGCAGCGAGCTCGGCGATGTCGTCGCGCGTCGAGCCCGAGCAGATCTGCCGAGCACGTGCTCGTTGTCCTCGCCCGAGCAGCGGCGCCGAGCGCCAGTGGTCGGCGGCGAAGCTGCGTCGAGGTGAACGGAACGCCCTCGAACCGCGCCTCGCCGATCACCGGATGGTCCAGCTCGAAGAACACGTCGCGATGCGGCCATCTGCGGATCGTGTCTCGTTGACGTCCTCGCGCGTCCTGCACGGCGCCGGCGCGCACGCCCGTTCGCCTGCAGCACGGTCATCAGCTCGTGGCGGTCCCGATCCGCGGTCGTCAACCGCCGAGGCGCTGCGTCGAGCGCGTCCTGCTTGGCGAAGCGCGCCTCGGCGTCGGCGAAACGCTCGATCGGCCGCCCAGGCGGGACTGCCGATGACGTCGACCAGGCCGCGCCATTCGACGTCGTCGAACACGGCGATGGCGATCCAGCGATCGTCGCCCGGCACGGATAGACGCCGTGCGGCGCCGCTCGGGATGCTCCAGCCGGTTGCCGGTCGGGAAGTCGGCGCGTCGGGTGCTGCGCTGTTGACCGCCACGTCGAGCAGCATCGGGCCGATCAGCTCGACGCCGGCCTCGACCGCCGAGACGTCGATCTCGGTGCCGCGACCGGTGCGCCGCTTGGCGAGGTAGATCGCCATCAGCAGCGCCGAGGCGTTGTAGTACGCGGCCTGGTTGTCCATGTACGACAGCCCCCAGCCCGACGGCTCACGGCCGGGCAGCCCGCTGATGTGCGACAAGCCGCACACCGCCTGCACGACCGGGCCGTAGCTGCGGTACTCGGCGTACGGACCCGAGTGACCGAAGCCGCTCATCCGGGCGTAGATCATGTCCGGGCGAAAGCGCCCGCACGTGCTCCTCGGTCGAGGCCCCAGCGCTCCATCACGCCCGGGCGCGAAGTTCTCCGTCAGGCAGTCGCTGCCTCGCGATCAGCCGGTCGGCGAGCTCGCGTCCCCGCTCGGATCGCATGTTGAGCGTGATGCCGAGCTTGTTGCGGTTGTAGTTGTTGAACAGCCCGCCCTTGTTCGGATCGGGGTTCGCGTCCTCCTCGCCGTAGGAGCGCACCTCGCCGCCCTTGTAGATCGGCAGCCGGCGCGGCATGTCGAGCCGGTTGCGGTCCTCGATGCGGATCACCTCTGCGCCGAAGTCGGCGAGGATGCGGGTCGCGATCGCGCCGACGCCCATCCAGCAGAAGTCGGTGACGCGCACGCCCGCGAGCGGTCCGCGGCCGTGCCCGGGACGGCGCGGACGGGTCGGTGCGGGATCAGCGCGTCACAGGGATCAGTCGAGGTGGTAGATGCGCGCGGCGTTGTCGTGGAGGATCTTGCGCAGCGTCGCCTCGTCGAGCCCGACGAAGTGGTCGCGGAGGTACTCGTCGGGGCGCTGCGCGGTGCTCGCCGGACCGGGCGACATGCTCGTCGGGTGCGGGAAGTCGGTCTCGTACAGGATGTTGTCGGCGCCGAGCTGCTCGATGCGCCGACAGCGCCGTGTCGTGCTCGAACCAGAAGCAGCCGTAGATCTGGCGCTTGAAGTACTCGCTCGGCAGCAGGTCGTACTCCGGGTGCTCCTTGGCGACGCCGCAGTTCTTCCACTGCCAGTCGAGCGCCGTCGAGGGCGAACGGGATCCAGCCGACGCCGCTCTCGACCGAGACGAAGTTGAGCGTCGGGAAGCGGTGGCAGATCCCGCCGCAGATGAGCTGCGCGATGGTCTTCGCGTTGGCGAGGAAGAACGAGACGCCCATCGCCGCGTAGTTGGCGTGGCGCCGTTGTCGGGATGCCCGATGCTGGAGCAGGTCCAGGTCGCCGGAGGCGATGTGGAAGTTGACCGGCAGGCCCTTCTCCTGCGCCGACGCCCACATCGGATCCCAGTGGCGGTCGGTCAGCTCCGGCAGGCCGAAGTACGCTCGGGTCCTGCGTGAAGACGATGCCCTTGTGGCCCATCGCGGCGCAGCGCTCGATCTCGGCGAGCGTCGCGTCGAGGTCCCAGAACGGCAGCGCCGTGACGGGCGACGAACCGGTCCCGGGCGCTCGGCGGCGAAGTCGACGAGGAAGTCGTTGTAGGCCTGGATGCAGGCGAGCTGCAGCTCGGCTCGTCGTGAGGCCGAGGATCGTCTTGGCGTCGAACACCGCGACGTTCGGGTACAGGATCTGCGACTGGATCCCGTAGTCGTCCATCAACCCGGCGCGCCTGCTGGGTCCCACGAGTCCGGATCGGTGTCGCTGAAGCGACGCGGGTGGAACGGCGGGTACTCGTGCCAACCGGCCATCGCGGCGAGCCGACGGCGCCGATCCGCTTGACCGCCGATGAACCACGCCTCGTCACGCCTGGGCCTCGTCCCACTCGACGTGCGGGACGCAGGTCGCCCCACTTGTCGGCGAGATCCGCGACGTCCACAGATCCGGTGGCTCGACGACGTGGGTGTCGGTGTCGATGATCTTGATCTCGCTGATGTCGGTCGGCATGGCAGGTCCCCTCCGTTGCAGGGCGAGTGGCGCCGTCGCAGGCTCGGCGCGCTCACGTTCCCCGTGCCTCAGAGTACCCAACGGACCCACTGCTCGTCAACGGATCATCATGATGAATAACGAGCGATGGTCGTGCCGCTTGACCGCCGCCGGGCAGAAATTTATCATGACGAAAGACTGCCGCAGCGTGCGGCCGATCGGGGACCTCATGAGCGATGTCGAAGTCAGTCATCGCGACCGATGCTCGATCGCAGGGATCGGTGCGACCGAGTTCTCCAAGGACTCGGGTCGCAGCGAGCTCACGATGGCGGTCCAGGCGACGCTCGCGGCACTCGACGATGCGGGGCTGACCGTCGACGACGTGGACGGGATCGTCCAGTGCGACCACGATCTCGTCGGCTACAACGACCTCTCCGAGTCGCTCGGGTTGCGCAACTCTCGTGCTACTCGATGGTCGGGCCCGGCGGCATCGCTCCGGCGGGCATGGTCGCGCAGGCGGTCGGTGCGATCATGAGCGGCCAGGCCAAGACGGTGGTGCTCTACCGGTCGCTCAACGGCCGCTCCGGCGTTCGTTTCGGCGCAGGAGTTCCCGGGATGGGGCATCAGCGGGTCGGCGGCAGCCAGAAGTGGGACGAGTTCTTCCTCCCGTACGGCCTCGTGACGCCGGGCCAGTTCTTCGCACTGATCGCCCAGCGGCACATGACGGAGTACGGGACCACGCAGGCGCAGCTCGGTCGGATCGCCGTCGTCGTGTCGCGAGCGGGCGAACGCCAATCCGGCCGCGCAGATGTACGAACGCAAGCTGAGCCTCGACGACTACTTCACCGGCAGGATGCTCTCCGACCCGCTTCGCCTGTTCGACTTCTGCCTCGAGACCGACGGCGCGTGCGCGGTCGTGGTCACGACCACCGATCGGGCGCAGCGATCTGCGTCAACCGCCCGCCGTGATCAAGGCCGTCGCCCAGGCGAACGATCCGCGGCGGGGGGCGGCATGCTGTTCCCCGTCCTGGCCCGCTCGTCGCGTTGACCATCGCCGCCGAATCGATGTCCACGACCCTTGTTCGCCCGTGCCGGACTCGGCCCGGCGGACGTCGACGTCGCCCAGTTCTACGACTGCTTCACGATCACGCTCCTGCTCCAGTTGGAGGCTACGGATTCTGTCCGCCGGGGGAGGGTGGGGCGTTCGTCGACGGCGGCGCGCTCGACATGACCGGATCACTGCCCGTGAACACTGCCGGCGGGCATCTCTCGGAGGGGTACATCCACGGGATGAACCACGTCCTCGAGGGGGTTCGACAGGTTCGTGGATCGTCGACCTCGCAGGTGCCGGGCGCCGAGGTCTGCCTCGTGACGTCCGCTCCGCCGATCGCCAGTTCCGCCCTGATCCTCACCAAGGACTGACCGTGACCGCACTCGCGCATCCTGCCCGTCGACGACGATCGCGACACCGGGCGGCTTCTTCGCCGCAGCCAAGCAGCGACGGCTCGTCGTGCGATCGTGCACGAGGTGTGGTGCCGATCACCATCTCCGCGCGCTCGTACTGCTACCACTGCGGCAGCTTCGACATCCGCTGGACGCGAGGTCGCGCGGCCGGGCGACCCTCTACGCCTGGACGGTCGTCGAGCACCAGATCCACCCGGCCTACGACGTGCCGTACACCGTCGTGCTCGTCGATCTCGACGACGCCCCGAACGTGCGGCTGGTCGGCAATCTCGCCGGCCGGCCCGCGTTGGCGGTGAGATGCCGATGGAGCTCTGGTGGGACGAGGTCGACGGCGAAGCCGTGCTGCCGAACTGGCGAGCCGGTCACCGACCCGTAGGCGGTGACCGGCGCCCGGCGGTCTCGGCGATCGCTCCTAGCTCGAACCGAGCGTCTGCCACAGCCCCATCAGGTTGCCCTCGCTGTCGGTGAAGTAGGCGGAGACCCCCATCTCGCCGACCGGCTGGGGCTCGCCGACGGCAGCGCCCCCGTGCGCGGTGATCGTCTCCAGGGCCTTCGTCATGTCGTCGACGTCGATCGTGATGATCGGACGGCCGACGTCCGGTTGGCGCTGGAACATCCCTCCACCGACGTAGCCGGCCTCGGTCGGCATCCCGGACTCGTCGGTCGGCCCAGTCTGCACGAAGTTGTAGTCGAACTCCGGAACCGGCTGGATCTGCCAGTTGAACACGTCGGAATAGAAGGCCCGTGCCCGATCGGCATCGTCGTACGGCACCTCGAAATGCACTACACGTCCGGTCATCGTCTCGTCCTTTCGCTGCGGCGACAGCGATGTTACGGGCCGTGCGGCGCCTCGATGTCACGATCCGGCCGGGCCGGGTCTCGGCTACGAGCTCGACGACGCGGCGCTGTTGCAGCCGCAGCTGTCGTCGGTGGGATGACGGTGGTAGCCGGCGACGGCTCCGGTGCTGTCGAGCTCGATCGCACAGCAACGTTCGAGCAATCGCTTGAGATCGCGGCGCGCTCGCTGCACTCGGGACTTCATCCCGGACAGCGAGATGCCCGTCTCGACCGCTGCGCGCTGCTGCGTCTGGCCGTCGACGTCGACCCGGACGAGCGCGTCGCGCCCGGCTGCCGGCAGCCGATCGAGCAAGGGGTCGAGGCACTTGGCGAGTTCCCGCCTGGCGTCGTTCGGCTCGTCGTCGGAGGGGTCAGGGTCGGGCCACACGTCGAGGACATCGAGCCCGTCATGGAATCGGCGGGTGCGGTAGTGATCGATCACCGCGTTCCGAGCCGCCCGGTACAGCCACGCCGCCGGATTGTCGACGCGGTCCAGCGCTCCACTGGCGATACCACGAACGATCACGTCCTGGGTGATGTCGGCGGCAAGTTCACGGTCGTTCACTCGCGCAGCGACGAAGGCGCGCAGCCCTTCGAGTGTGTCGGTCCAGCGCCGGTCGAGATCGGCGTCGGTCGAGGGTGTGGTGATGGTGTCGATGTGCATGGCGGTCTCCGGTCGTACTGACGAACACCGCCGGAAAAGGACGCAGCACGAGCTCGTCGTGCGTCCAATCCGGTGGCGATTCGTCATCGATGGCGCCTCCCGCACCCGATGGGAGGGAACCGAGGTATCGCGATGAACACCAACCGTTTCGGCAGACCGGTTCGAACAGAGCACTCGCGCTCGCGCTGGAGCCGCCGACGTCTCCACCTCGCCGCGACCCGCGATGACATTGACCGCCGCCTTCGGGGGAGCGCTCGGCGGTCGGCTGACAGCGCACGACGTGCCCACGACGAGCGAACCACGGCAGCAGATCGATACATCTGGGCTCGGGGCAGAAGCGTGTGGGCTGTGGGACCGGATCCGCGCCCTCGATGCGCCGGAGGAATCGTGGGAAACGGTCGCGAACGGCGATCGGGCTGCTGCCGCGTGGCTCGTGGATCTCCGTTGACGGGCTCACCTGGGAGCACTTGGACGGCAGGATCGTGGTCGTCGCCCAACCAGCCGCGGCGTCGGTCGAGCCGGCTGCGAGCGCAGCTGTGGGGTGCGACGCCGCCCCCGCCGACGGATCGAGCAAGCGATGACGATCATCGGCCTCGACCACGGCCCCGCCCCCTCCGGCCGGGGGGTGGCGTCATGTCACTGATCGATCCCGACCTGGCACGCGTCCTGCACGACGATCGGTATCGCCGGCTCGTCGCCGAGGCGGAGGTACAACGGCTCGGTCGGCACTTCGAAGGTGAACGTCGACGAAGGTGCGCCCGGCGGTTCGGGCGAGTCGGCCGCCGGTCGCTCCTCCGCTCGATCAAGGGCACCTGCGACGCCAAGGTCGCCCGCCTCGCCGACAGTTGGCTCGCGCCGGGGAACCGCGAACGCGGCGATGCTCGCCAGTGTGGCTGACGAGGTGCGCGTTGCAGCAGGCACGACCCTCGTGCCGGGGAACTTCTCCTACGTCGGGCTCGATGACGCATCAGCCGGACTGGTCGTCAGCCGGGGCACGCCCACGGTGACTCTGGCAGCAGACGCGACGCTGCTGGTGATGACGACCGACTGCTTTCGCGAGATGAGTCGCTGGATCGCGAACCTCGCCGACGCCCGGTCGCGACTCGAGTCGTCCCGCGGCGACCGAGGTGGGGACGGCCGAGTGCCGTTCCCCCATTCGGTCGTGCGAACGCTGCGACGAAGGAACCCGCGCAAGGAAGGGCGCCGTCGCCGACCGTGGTGCAGGCAGCGAACCGACCGTGCGTCCCTTTCGGTTCCGGATCGTCATTCGAGGCACGCCCTGCAAGGGCGGAACCACACCGAAGGAGAGTCATCGCCATGACGACCAGCCGTGTCCAGCTCGCGTTGAACGTGAGCGACATCGAGACCGCCACCCAGTTCTACACCGACATGTTCGGTGTCGGCCCGGCCAAGCAACGCGCCGGCTACGCCAACTTCGAGATCGCCGATCCGCCGCTCAAGCTGGTGTTGTTCGAGCATCCGCAGGCGACCTCGGCGCTGAACCACCTCGGCGTCGAGGTTCGCTCGAGCGCAGACGTGGTGACCGCCGCCGAACGGTTCGCCGCCGCTGGACTGAACCATCGGATGACCGAGTCAGACCGCTGCTGCCATGCCGTCCAGGACAAGGTGTGGGTCGACGCGCCCGACGTTCCGCTCGGCGCCTGGGAGATCTACACCGTCCTCGCCGACGACGCATCGGACGGTCTCGCCGGCGGCGCGAGCCAATGCTGCGTGACCTCTCCGGTCGACGAGGCGTCGCCGTGCTGCGCAGGTCCTGCCGCGGCGCACGAGCGATGAGCGTCGCTGCCTGATCTCCACGGACCTTCCGCCGGTGGTCCCGCGAGCGACCCGTTCGGGAACTGCCAGACTGCGAGCGAAGACAGGCCGGCGTCCGGCCTGCGACGTGAGGGGGCTGGTTGGCATGGTTGACCCGATCGGGGCGCTGGCGGGCATCGGGAACACGCCGTTGGTAGAGCTTCGTCGGATCAGACCGGCGAGTGGGGCCCGCGTCCTGGCCAAGTTGGAGTGGGCGAATCCGACGGGAAGCATGAAGGACCGCATGGCACGGACCGCGATCGAAGGAGCGATCCGTGACGGCCGACTGGAGCCGGGGGGCACCGTGGTCGAGTACACCGCCGGGACGACGGGGATCTCGCTGGCCTTCGTCTGCGCGGCACTCGGCTACGGGCTGCACATCGTGTTCTCCGATGCGTTCAGCGACGAGAAGCGCCGAACGATGAAGGCGTTCGGCGCGGTCGTCGAGGACGTTCCCAGCGACCGTGGGCAGATCACCGAGGCGCTGATCAAGGCGATGATCGCCCGCGCCGGGAGGTCGCCGACGAACCCGGACGGTGGTGGTGCGACCAACTCAACAACCACGACGCAATCACCGGCTATCTCGCGCTCGGGGAGGAGCTGTGGGAGCAGTCCGACGGCCGACTCGATGCCTTCGTCCACGTCGTCGGCACTGCCCATTCGATCCACGGGGCGGGTCGGGTGCTGCGCGCCAAGCACCCTTCGATACGCATCGTCGCTGTCGAGCCCGCCGAATCAGCAGTGTTGTCGGGAGGGCCGACGGGCTCGAATCGAATCGAGGGAATCGGCATCGGATTCGTTCCACCGCTGTGGGAGCCGGACCAGGTCGACGAGATCCTCACCGTCGGCGCTCCGGAGGCGATGGAGATGGCACGCCGCTTGGCGCGCGAGGAAGGCCTGTTCGCCGGGACGTCCTCGGGGGCGAACGTGGTCGCCGCGCTGCGGGTCGCCGAACAACTGGGCCCTGACGCAACCGTGGCGACGATCCTGTGTGACTCGGGTCTCCGCTACCTGTCGACCGAGCTCTACCGGACGGACTGATCCTCGACCGGCGCGCCGCTGCCGGTTCGCCGCTGGCGACTGCCGTCGATCGAATCAGCGAAGATGGTCAACGTGGAACTCACCGACGTCGCTCGTCCTCCGATCGTCACGGAGGGCGAGCGACGCTCGCTGCGACGCCTGAACGCCTCGATGGCGGTCGTGCACGGCGTCCAGGCGGTGCTGATGATCGTGTTGTCGAACGCGCGCTCGTTGCCGGTGACCGGCGCGTTCGCGAACGGCCCGCCGGGGCAGCCCGAACGACCGCTCGAGATCGAGCAGCTGTTCTCGTACCGGCTCGGGCTGGGCGATCGCAGCGTTCGAGATCATCTCCGCCGTGGCCCATGCGATCGTCGCCTCGCCGTGGGGCCACCGCCGGTACGTCCGCGAGCTCGAGCATCACCGCAACCGGTTCCGGTGGACCGAGTACTCGCTGTCTCGGCGTCGCTGATGATCGTGATCATCGCCGGGATCACCGGGATCACCGACGTCGCCGCGCTGATCGCGCTGTTCGGGGTCAACGCCTCGATGATCCTGTTCGGCTGGCTGATGGAGACGACCAACCGACCCGGCGCAGCCGGTGTCGCTGGACGCCGTTCGCGTTCGGGTGCGTCGCCGGCGTCGTTCCGTGGGCGGCGATCGTGGTCTACCTGGTCGGCGCCGGGTCGGACGTGCCGAGCTTCGTCTACGGCATCTTCGTGTCGCTGTTCGTCTTCTTCAACTGCTTCGCGGTCAACCAGTTGCTGCAGTACCGGGCCCGGGGTCGATGGACCGACTACCTGTTCGGCGAGCGCGTCTACATCTTGCTCAGCCTGATCGCCAAGTCGCTGCTCGCCTGGCAGGTCTTCGTCGAACGTCCTGATCTGACGTCCTGCACCTTCGGATCACGACGGTGCAGCTCGGCCGACTGCCGGTCCGCGTCGTCGTCGGTCGACTCTGCGTGCTGCTCGGCGCCGGGGACGAGCAGGTAGCGGGCGACGCCACGGACGTCGGCGAGTCCGGCCCCGTCGCGGAGTTCGTCGATCGTCGCCCCGGCCCGATGGCCCGAGGTCACGTAGAAGCGACGCAAGGCATTAGCGGTCACCCGTTGGTCGTTGTCGTCTCGGAGTTGTCTGATCAGGTGGTCCGCGCCGAACCGGCTCAGGCGATGGCCGGAGCGCTGGCGGGTTCGCTGGTCGCTGGTGAACAGCGGTTCGTCACGTCGTCTCCCGGCGCATCGGCGGACGGCGCGTGCGCTCGCCGAGCTGAGCTCGACCTGCCGGGTCCGGCCGTTGCGGCGGATCGTCAGCATCACCTTCGGCGGTCGGCCGGTGATGTCGCCGACGTCGAGGGCGAGCGCCTCGCCGAGCTTGATTCCGTCGAGCACGATCAGCGACACGAGCGCGTCCAGGCGCCGGTCGAGCGCAGCCGCCGAGGTGAGATACGCGTCGACGGCCTCGGCCGAGAGCACGGCCGTGTCGGAGACGTCGCTCGGTGGCGGGGTCGGCCGGGTGATCCCGACGACGGGATTGCGGGCGAGCGCACCGGCGTCGACGGCGTATTGGTAGAACGACGACAACGACGACCATCGACGGCGGATCGTCGCGTCGCTGTCACCGGCCGCCTGGCGAGCGGTTCCGAACGCGAGCAGGGTTGCTGTGTCGACCGTCAATGGGATCGCCCGTCGCTGAGCACACCACCGCCCGAAGGTGGTCAGGTCGATCCGATACGCGGCACGGGTGTTGTCCGAGGTGCGGCTCGCCAACCACGCGTCGAGCAGGCCCGCTGACAGCGCTGCATCGGGAGCGTCGGGGTGCGAGGCCATGCACCGATCGTGCCCGGAACAGCTCTCGGCTGTCAACATAATCATCGGCGAAAGACGTCTTGACGCTCCACATAACAGACCGTTATTATGTGGAGTGTTCCCCTGCCGTCGACGGGGGCACGCCGAATCGAACGAACGAAGGAGTGCACGACCATGTTGATCCAGACCGACCCGTTCCGCGACTTCGACACGCTCTTCAGCCGGCTCACCGGCCGCCAGGGAAGCACGTCGGCGTGATGCCGATGGATGCGTTCCGGCGCGGCACCGACGTGTGGGTGCACATCGACCTGCCGGGCGTGAAGGCCGACGACCTCGACATCACGGTCGAGCGCAACGTGCTGACGATCTCCGCCGAGCGCAACTGGCAGCGCCAAGAGGGCGACCAGTCCTACTTCGGTGAGCGCTACCGCGGCAGCTTCCGTCGCCAGATCCAGCTCGGCGACGGGCTCGACCTCGAGAGCCTCGAGGCCGACCTGCACGACGGCGTGCTGACGGTTCGCATTCCGGTCGCCGAGCAGGCCAAGCCGCGCAAGGTCGCAGGTCGGGCAGGGCCAGAAGGACACCCCGGAGGCGATCGAGGTCAGCTCAGCCGACGCCAAGTAGCAGCTCCCGGCCGCACGGAGCGACGTCCCCCGCATTGCGTCGGCTGCCTGCCGCCCCTTGGTCGGCGGGCAGCCGACGGCGCGGCGACCGGTCCGTCGACCGAACGATCGCGTATGGGCTCGGCGAGGCGCGGGAACCTGCAGAAGGACCGAGATCCCCGCCGGGTTCCAGATCCTTCGAGGAGGCAGGTTGTGAGCACACCCGGGCCGTTGACCCGTATCGACCAGCTGGGCAGGACGTAGCCGCTCGTGTGGTTCGATCGGTGGTCAGACGTCGCGCGTGTGCTCACTCTGGGAGCGACCGCGTACGCGGCGATGGTGGTGACGCTGCGCGCCTCGGGGAAGCGCACCCTGTCGAAGTTGAACGCGTTCGATCTCGTGGTCACCGTCGCACTCGGTTCGGTACTGGCAACCATGGCCTTGTCGAGCGAAGTGTCGTTCGTCGACGGGTTCGCCGCGATCGTGGTGTTGATCGCCGCCCAGTGGCTCGTGGCGTGGATCTCGGTCCACGTCCCGCCGGCGCGCCGGATGGTGAGATCGCAGGCCACGACGGTCTTCATCCGAGGGAGCTTCGACGACGCTGCGCTGGAAAACGTCAGGCTCACCCGCGACGAGATCTACCAAGCGATCCGGTCGAGTGGTCAGGGTGACCTCGAGGGCGTGGCGGCGGTCGTGTTGGAGAACGACGGAAGCCTGAGCGTGGTGTCCGTCGAGAACTGCCGGACGGCGAGTGCGCTGCCGTCGTGGTCGGCGGTGAACGGCGGCGCCGGCGAGCCGCTGCCGCCCGACCGGCCCTAGGTTTGAGTGCGTGCGAGACCAGCGACCATCGACACAGGCTTCGAGCGGCTCGTCGTATCGCCACCGCCGACGTCGGGTGCTGTCGCTCGCCGCGATCGGCATCCTCGCCATCACCGCCTGCAGCGACGGCGACGAGGCCGAGACGGGCCGCGAGGACGTGCGGCCGTTCTCGGAGGTCCAGGCGGACGAGTTCGTGTTCGAGGCCGATCCGACCGATTCGAGCGGGGCATCTTCCGTGTCACGACCACCGAGCCGATGATCTGCGCGATCGTGTGGGGCGAGACCGAGGAGCTCGGCAACTTCAACAACAGCCTGGCGATGAACGGCACCGGCATCGTCGAACACGACGTCTTCCTTCCCGGCGCCGTACCCGGGCGCACCTACTTCTTCCAGGTCCAAGGGATCGACCGCCGACGGCACGCTGTACCGCTCCGAGACACGGCCACCTTCACGATCCCGGTGCCGGACACGGCCGAGGTACGCCGCCGACGCCGTCGACGCGGGGATCGAACCTCGCGCTCGAGGCGACGGTGGTCGAGGTCAGCTCGGAGTTCAACGACAGCTTCGCCGCGACCAACGCGATCGACGACTCGGGCACGACCGAGTGGTCGAGCGCCGGCGACGGCGACGACGCCTTCATCACCCTCGACCTCGGCGACGAGCACGCTCGGTCGCCGGCGTCGAGTTCATCACCCGATCGATGCTCGACGGCACGGCGATCACCGAGACCTTCACCGTCACGGTCGACGACAGCGACGACGTTCGGTCCGTTCCCCGCCGGTACCCCCGTCGAATCCGAGCTTCGCCGCGTGTCGACGACGACCGGCCGAACGTTCCGGTTCGACGTCGACACGTCGACCGGCGGCAACGTCGGCGCGGTCGAGGTCCGCCTGTTCGCTCCGTGAGTCGGTGAGCACCGACGCCACACGGCCCGGATCTGGTCAGGCGATCGGCAACGAGATGGTGAAACGCGCCCCACCACTCGAGTTGTCGGAGACGGTGATCCGGCCACCGTGCCCGCTGACGATCTCGTGGGCGATGGCAAGGCCGAGACCGGCGCCGCCGTGGTCTCGGCTGCGGGCTTGGTCGAGGCGGGCGAAGCGGGTGAAGACACGCTCGCGGTCAGGCACGGGGATGCCCTCGCCGTCGTCGTCGACGATCACGACGGTGTTGCCGGAGTCCGCCCGGCAGGAGATCGTCACGGTGCTGCGGGCGTGGTGGACGGCATTCGAGACGATGTTGTCGATCGCCCGGGCGAGTGCCCGGCGGTCGCCGCGGACCGGCGCAGCGGAGACGCCGGCGATGTCGATCGTCGTGCGCGAGTGGCGCGCCGCGCCCGCTGCGAGGGTGAGGATGATGTCGTCGAGGTCGACCTCGGTCGCCGTGTCGATCTCGGTGTGCGAGCTACGAGCGAGGTAGAGCAGATCCTCGAGCAGCCGGCGCAGATCGGTGGCGTCGTCGTGAACCCTGCGGATGGTCGAGGCCAGATCCTCGTCGCCGGGACAAGCGAGGGCTACATCGAGTTCGGCGATCATCCGGGTGAGGGGGGTGCGAAGCTCGTGGGAGGCGTCGTCGACGAACTGCTGTTGCCGGTCGCTGGCCTGCTCGACGCGGGCGAGCATCGCGTTCATCGTCCGGGCAAGGGTGGCGATCTCGTCCTCGGTGTCGGGAACCGGTACCCGACGGTGGAGGTCCCTGCCCCCGATGTTGTGGACCTCGCGTCGGATGTCGTCGACCGGGCGGAGGGTCCTGCCGATCAGCCACCAGGACAACCCTCCGAGGAGGAGCACCAGCGCCGGTGAGACGACCGCAAGCGCGGCGATGAGCACGTGTGCGGCCTCGGTCACGTCGTCGAGGTTCCTGCCGACCACGAGGACGTTGCGCCGTCCCCCGTCGGCGTCGAACGGTTGGATCAGGATTCGGAACCTCCCCGGTGGGCGCTCGACCCGCTCGGTCCGGATCGATCTGCTCGTCAGGTCACCAGGGCCGAGCGTGACGACCGGCGAGGCGGCGTTGGCCGTCGATGCAACCAGGTCGCCGTTGGTCGCGAGGACCTGGATGAACGTGTCCTCCGGGTCGCCGAGCACGGGAAGACCGCGGTCGAGGTCGATCCGCCCGAGGTTGTCGGCGGTCTGGCGGAGCGACTCGTCGATCCCGTCGGTGAGCGATCGGCGTTGGAGGACGACGAGCAGCACGGAGGCCACCATCAACATCACGACCGTCGCAGCGACGGCGGCGAGCGTCAGCCGGGTACGGATCGTCGGGCGTAGCTCCGGTCGGACCATCGTCAGGTCCCGTCGGCGAGGCGGTATCCGGCACCGCGCAGCGTCTCGATCATCGGTGCCGGGAACGGCTCGTCGATCTTGCGGCGAAGCCTCCTGATGTACACCTCGACGATGTTCGGGTCGCCTTCGAAGTCGTAGTCCCAGACCCCATCGAGGATCTGACCCTTGGTCGACACCTCGCCGGCGTGCCGAGCGAGGTACTCGAGCACGGAGAACTCCCGAGCCGTGAGCGTGATCTCCTGACCCTGGCGCCAGCACCGACGCCGGCGGGCGTCGACCGTCAGGTCGGCGACGGTGATCGGGCCGGGCGGCGTGGTCCCATGGCGCCGGAGCACGGCGTTGACGCTGGCGACGAGGACCGGGAACGAGAACGGCTTGGTGAGGAAGGCGTCGGCTCCGGACTCCAGCGCTTCGGTGTGGTCGAGGTCACCGTCCTTGGCGGTGAGGATCAGGATCGGTGTCCAATCGCCGCTCTGACGGAGGTCGCTGCAGATCTGGAAACCGTTCTTCCCCGGCAGCAGCAGGTCGAGGATCACCGCGTCGTAGGTGTGCTCGGTGGCGTGCCACCACCCGTCCAGCCCGTCGAGTGCGACGTCGACCGTGAATCCCTCGGCTTGCAGGCCGCGGCGCAGGACACCGGCGATCTTCTTGTCGTCTTCGACCACGAGGATCTTCACCGCTTACAGACTTCTACAGCTCGGAGCTGACCGCAGGCTGAATCGGTCGTGTCCGGCGTCAGGGCAGGTTCAGTACCGGATCGCTACAACCGGAGCGAGCTCATTCGTCTCACGAGGTGGAGGCCCGAAGATGCAACGACGCGAGGCTTCGAAGCCGACGTCCCGATCCGCTCGCACGCTCGCCCTCGTCGTCGCCGGCGCCGCGCTCGCCGCCGGGTGCGGGTCGAGCGGGGCCGCCGGCGAACGTGACGCGGGGACGAGGGTGGAGTTCGATCCGACGAACTTCGTCGATCCACGGCTCGACACCAACCCCTACCACCCGCTCGCGCCGGGGACGCAGTGGGTCTACGGGGGCACGACCGAGGTCGGCAGCCGAACGGTCCCGCACGGGATCATCGTCACGATCACCGACGTGATCCGCGAGATCGACGGGGTGCCGACGATCGCGATGCTCAGCGAGTCGACCGACTCGGGGGAGGTCGCCCAGATCGGGATGGACTACCTCGCCCTCGACGAGGACGGCAACGTCTGGATCCTCGGCGGGTACGACGAGGACTACGAGGGTGGTGTGTACACCAACACCGACGTCGCCTTTCTCGGCAGCGGCCCCGATCAGGAACTCGGCATCCTCGCCCCGCGCGAGGTGACGATCGATACCCCACGGTGGTTCATCGGCTCAGCCCCCGGCGAGGACGGCTCGGTCGGCGAACCGGTCGAGATCGCAGTGCAGGTCTGCGTCGAGTTCGGCTGCTTCGACGATGTCCGGGTCGTGCAGGAAGGGGAGATCGGCGCACCGGACAACGAGCACAAGTACTACGCGCCGGGCGTCGGCGTGGTCAACAACGTCCCGCTCGACGCCAGCCTGCACCAGGATCGGTTCGAGCTGATCAACTTCCTCCGGCTGAGCCCGGACGGCCTCGCCGAGGCAAGCGCAACCGTGCTCGAGCTCGAGGCCCATGGGCGCGAGGTCGAACCCGACGTGTTCGGCTCTGCCCCGCCGGCCGAGCGGGCGTCATGACCGCAACGATCGGCGACTGTCCGGTGGTCACGGTTCGCCAGCTGGCGAAGTCGTTCGCCCCGTCGACCGACGGTCCGCCGGTGTTGTCCGACGTCAACTTCGAGATCCGCGCCGGCGACAAGGTCAGCCTCGTCGGCCCGTCCGGTTCGGGGAAGTCGACGTTGCTGTTGCTCCTCGCCGGGCTGCTACGACCCGACCGCGGCTCGGTCGAGATCGACGGCACACCGATCAGCGAACTCGACGATGCGCAACGCGCCCACGTACGCGCCGAACGAATCGGCATCGCGCTCCAAGCCGACAATCTGATCCCGTTCCTGTCCGCAGGCGAGAACGTCGAGCTCGCGCTCGGGTTCGCCCGGCGCAGCGGCCGACCCGGCCACCGTCGGGGAGCCGCCGCCGACGATCGGGCGATCACCCTGCTCGAGCGATTCGGCGTCGCTGACCAGGCCGGGCACCTACCGCGGCACCTGTCCGGTGGGGAGGCCCAACGGGTGGCCCTGGCGGTGGCGATGGCCAACGAACCGGCGCTGTTGCTCGCCGACGAGGTCGTCGCTGCGCTCGACCGGCGGACCGCCGGCGCCGTCGTCGACCAGGTCCTCGAGGCCGGGTTCGCCGTGCTCTACGTCACCCACGACGTCGCCCTCGCCGACCGGGTCGACCGTCGGTTGGCGATCGTCGGGCGCACGGTCGTCGAGCGATGAGTAGCGCCATCGGAGTGCTCGCCGCGTCCGTCGCCCCCGCCAACCGGATCGTCATACGCGATGTCCACGTCGACCATCACACCGCAACCGGTGTGATCCGCGCCTTGGATCCGGTGTCGCTCGAGCTCGACGGCGGCTCGAGCACGGCGATCGTGGGTCCGAGCGGCTGCGGGAAGTCGACCCTGCTCGGCCTCATCGGCGCTCTGGCCCTGCCCACCGCCGGCTCGATCGTGGTCGGGGAGATCTCGATCGGCAGCCTCGACGAGCGCGCCAGGGTCCGCCTCCGGCGCGCCCGCATCGGCATCGTCTACCAGAGCGACAATCTCCTTCCCCACCTCACGGTCGAGGAGAACGTCGGCCTCCAACTGGCGATCGCCTCCGCAGCGCACGATGCGCCGCGGGCCTCCCCGACGGCTGCGCTGCTCGATCGGCTCGGCATCGGCGACCTCGCGCGCCGGTTCCCGGATCAGCTGTCCGGCGGCCAGCGCCAACGCGTCGCCGTCGCCCGCGCGATCGTCCATCGACCGGCCGTGATCCTCGCCGACGAACCGACCGGGGCACTCGACGCCGCCAACGCGCAAGCGGTCGTCGATCTGCTCGTCGAGGCCCATCGATCGCTGGGCTCGACGCTCGTGATCGTCACCCATGATCCGCAGGTGGCGACGCAACTCGAGCGCACCGTCGAGCTCTCGCGTCCAGCAGGAGGATCGTCCCGTGCTCGCCCGCTACGTCGTCGCTGACCTCGTCCGCAATCCCGCGCCGGACGCTGTCGACGACGGTCGGGGTGGCGCTCGGGGTCGGACTGTTCTGCGGCGTACTGTTCTTCGTCGACGGCCTGTCGGCGTCGATGACGCAACGCGCCGTGGCACCGCTGTCGATCGACATGCAGCACATCGTCGCCCGATCGACCGGCGCGACGATCACGCTGACCCAGACGATCACACCGATCGGCGGATCGGCCTCCGGTGGCGAGGCCTCCGTCTCGCTCGAGATCAGCAACCTCGGCGAGGTCGATGCCCACGAAGTGATCGTGCGATCGCTGACCGACGTCGGAGTGACCTTCGTCGCCGGGTCTGCGTCGGTCGACGGCGCGCCGATCACCACCGTCGTCGACAACCCGTTCGCCCACGGCACCGGCCGGACGGGGTACAACCTCGGCACCGTCGCCACCGCCTCGACGCGACAGCTCGTCTACCGCGTCCGGGCGAGCACCGCCCTCGACATCGACGCCGGGACGGTTCGGTCCACCGTCTCGAGCCGTGAGCAGGCGATCCCCGTGCCCGCCGGTCGGCCGATGACATCCGACCTGCGCGACCTGGCGGCAGCGCTCGGCGAGATCGACGGTGTCGGTGCCGCTGCCCCGCTGTCGATCGCCGACCTCGGCACCGACACGATCGCCGGCAACGGTCGCGGGATCGGCGGTCCTGTGAAGATCTTCGGCTTCGACCACGACTACGCCGCCCGGCGTTCCGACATCCGGCTCGTCGATGGCACGTTCTCCGCTGACGGGGCGGTGCTCAGCGCCGAGGCCGCCCGTCGACTCGGTGTGGCGATCGGAGAGCTGATCACGGTGACGCTTCCCGACGCGACCGACGTCGCGCTGAAGCTCAGCGGTGTCGCCGATCTGACCAGCGCCCGCTCGCTGTTCTCCAGCCGGCGTGGCGGCGACCTGGAGACGTTCATCTACACCGCCAACTCGGTCGTCGTCTCGACCGAGCTGTTCACCGAGGTGATCCAGCCGGCGTTCGACCGGGCGGCGGCGACCCGCAACGGGCGGTTGAAGAGCCCACCGATCCGGGAAGTCGACGTCTTCCTCGACCGCGAACGGCTCGACGCCGATCCGGCGCGTGCGTTGGCCGAGACCACCAGGATCGGCGCTCGACTGCGCGAGGTAGCGGCCGAATCCGATGACTACGTGCTCGACAACATCTCCAACACGCTCGCCGTCGCCGCCGAGGACGCAGCGGTCGCCAAGCGGCTGTTCGTCTTCCTCGGCGTCCCCGGGGGACTTCTGGCCGCGATGCTCGCTGCGTACGCCGGCTCGGTGTTGGCCGAGGCTCAACGACGCGAGCAGGCGATGCTGCGCATCCGCGGCGCCAGCCGTCGCCATCTGCTGCGCATGCTCGTGCTCCGAACCTCGCTGATCACCGTCGCCGGATCGGTGGTCGGGTTGGTCAGCGGCTATTCGGCGGTTGCCGCATTCCTCGGACGTCACACGCTCGACCGGGCCGGAGCCTCGAGTCTCGCCGTGTCTGCCCTGATCGGAACCGCCGGCGGATTGACCG
Organism: uncultured Actinomycetes bacterium; assembly: GCA_963754705.1. Lineage (GTDB taxonomy): Bacteria > Actinomycetota > Acidimicrobiia > Acidimicrobiales > Ilumatobacteraceae > JAWKHV01. Next base: position 127,592 of record CAVWGZ010000010.1, read on the forward strand.
CCACCGGCCTCGCGCTCTATCTCGTCGGTCGCCGGTCGATCGACCGCCAGATCAACGACGATCGCGCCCGCCTCGATCTGGGCACGCCGCTGTGGCGCAGGATCCGACTCGATCTCCTCGGCACCGTGGCCATCGTCTCCGCGACCGTCGTTGCGATCCGACTCGACGGGTTCGCCGGCGCGCCGGGATCGGTGTACTTCGGGCGAAGCGTCCAGCTCAATGTCGCCCTGCTCGCCCTTCCGCTGCTCGTCTGGACGACCGGTGGTCTGCTGACGGCTCGGGTCGTCGACCAGTTCCTGACGTTCACTCGCCCGGCGTCCAGCGACGTCCTCGGCCGACCACTTACCAGCCTGTATCGGCGGAGCATCGGGCGTCGGCCGAGGGCGGTCGGTAACGGAGCGCTGGTCCTCGCTCTGATCGTCGCCCTGGCCACCACGCTCGCTGCGTTCACCGCGTCCTACGACGCAGCCAAGCGCGCCGACGCCCGCTACGCCACCGGCGCCGACATCCGGATCACCCCGAGCCCGACCGCGCCCACACCGCTGACCGCTGCCGATGCGACACGGTTGACAGCCGACGGTGTCGCCTCGGTCACCCCGGTGATCTACGAGCTGAGCAACGTGATCCTCCGCAGCGCCAGAACGTCCGACCCCGCCAATCTCGCCGCGGTCGATCCTCGCTCCTATCCAGACGTCGCCCCCCTCGCCGGCAGCGCGTTCACCGGCGGCGACGGCCGGCCGGCGGCACCCGACGCCGCGGTTCGATCGCTGCTCGACGACCCGACGGCGATCCTGCTCAGCGAGGAGATGGCGGCCTTTCTCAGAGCCGAGGTCGGCGACACGCTCGACGTTCTCCTCGCCCGCGCGACCGACGCCCAGGTCGAGGTCCGGCTGCGGGTCACCGGGCTGTATCGGCGACTCCCCGGCTTTCCCGCCGGTGCGGAAGCGCTGATGTCGATCCACACCCATACCCGACAGGTTCCGAGCAAGCACCCGGACTTCTTCCTCGCCGCCACCGACCGTCCCGACGATCGCGGGCTCGCGCCGGCGGTGGCTGCACTGACCGCTGCGACAGGCGACGATCTGGTCCAGATCGAGACCCGAGCGACCGTCCTCGCCGCCGACCAATCCAGCCTCGCTGCGCTCAACATCGCCGGGTTGACCGAGCTCGATACGACGTTCTCACTGGCGATGACGATCGTGACCATCGCCATCTTCGTCTTCGGGCTGCTCCTCCAGCGGCGGCGGGAGTACGTCACGCTTCGCGCCCAAGGGCTCGAGGCACGCACCGTTCGCCTGCTGATCGCGCTCGAAGCGTTCACCGTCGCCGTCGCCGGGTCGCTCGCCGGGGTCCTCGTCGGGATCGTGATGGGCGCCTACTTCGTCGCCACGCTCCGTCCGCTGTTCGTCCTCAGCCCTGCCTACACCGTGTCCGTGCCGGGAACGGTGCTCCCCGTCGTGCTCGTCCTGGCGGCGACGATCATCGCCACCCTCGGCGCCTCGCACCTCGTCAACCAGCTCGAACCGACCGAGCTGCTGCGCGACGAGTGAGCCACGGACCCGTTCAGCCTGGTGTCAGCTCGACGCCGCGATACTGGTGCTGTCCGATCACGCTCTCGAGCCCGGAGGATCTTCGCCATGAGGAAGCGCACCAAGATCATCGGTGTCGGCACGATCGCCGTCGCAGCGATCGCTCTCGGCACCACGGGCACCGTGGCGGCGACGACCGGGGACGATTCCGACGACGCACCGATCTCCGGGGCCGAGCTCGACCAGGCGAGCACGGCTGCGCTGGAACACACCGGTGAAGGTCGCGTCACGGGCACCGAAACCATCGACGAGGACAGCTACTACGAAGTCGAAGTCACCCTCGACAACGGGCAACAGGTCGATGTCCAACTCGACGCAGACTTCAACGTCGTCGACGCCGAGGCTGACGACAGCGACAGCGACGGCGAGGAAGCCGATGACGCGGACGAACCCGATGACGCGGACGAACCCGATGACGCGGACGAGCCCGATGACGCGGACGAACCCGATGACGCCGACGAACCCGATGACGCCGGACGAACCCGACGACGCGGACGAGCCCGATGACGCGGACGAACCCGATGACGCGGACGAACCCGACGACGACTGAACCTCGAGCGTAGGCCCGTCCCCGAACGTGAGGGGATCGCCAGCTGACGGCCGGGCCCGGCTGCGCAACGCCATCGGATCCTTCGAGTGGCCGGTGGCGATCTGCCTCGCGATCGGGCTGGCGGCGACGGTCGTCGTCGCCAAGCTGTTCGACGGCATTCGGGACGACGACTCCGTTGCCCGCGTCGACACCGCTGTCACCGACTGGCTGATCGGCCGGCGAACCGACGCCAACATGTCGATCATGCGCGCCGTGACGCGCTCGTGCGACACGTCGACCGTCGTCGCTGTCGTCCTCGTCGCCGCCACCGTGCTCCTCGCCACCGGCCGGAAGCCGGCGGCGATGTTCGTCGTTGCCTCCAGCGCAGGGACGTCGTTGCTGGTGATCGTCGGCAAGCTCGTCGTCGGCCGGTCGCGCCCACCGGTGGTCGAGGCGATCATCACCGCTCAGGGCTACGCTTTTCCGTCCGGTCACGCAGCCCAGAGCATCGCCTGCTACGGAGGACTGGCGATCGTCGGGTGGGGTTTCACCGGCGACCGGCGGCTACGCACGGCGGTCGTCGTCGGTGCGGCCGCGATCGCGCTGGCCGTCGGTTTGTCGAGGATCTGGCTGGGCGTCCATTGGTTGTCCGATGTCATCGCCGGATGGACGATCGCGATCGGGTGGCTCGCGCTGCTCGTCGCCGGTCGGCGACTGGTCGCTCGGCCACTGTCCCGCTGAGCGGCCCCGACTCCGTCAGCGGCGTATGTCGAGGATGATGTTGAACGGAGTCTCGGTCGCTCGCCGGATGGAGGTGAACCCGGCGTGGCCGAGGTCGAGCGGAGCGTCGCCTCGCCCGCCTGGGCGCCGAGGCAGGCTGCGCTCGCGCCGCTCTGGGAGCGAGACGCCGGGGTGCAGACGAACGTCGACGCCGAGTAGAAGATTCGGCCGACCGGGTTGAAGTTGTCCTCGACACGGTCCGCAGCATTGGGCTCGACGAGCAGGAACACCCCGTCGTCGGCGAGCGAGGCGCGGATGTGAGCCGCGGCAGCAATCGGGTCGCCCATGTCATGGAGGGCATCGAACACGCACACCAGACCGAACCCGTCTCCGGGATAGTCGGCCGCCGATGCGACCTCGAAACGCACCCGGTCGTCGACGCCGGCTGCGGCCGCTCGGCTGCGGGCCTGATCGATCGACGGGCCGTGGTAGTCGTACCCGACGAACTCGCTGGCGGGGTGGGCCTCGGCCATCAGGATCGTCGAAGATCGATGACCGCATCCGACATCGGCAACACGAATGCCGCGTCGCAGGGCTGCCTCGAGACCGTCGATCGCGGGGATCCAGGACGTCGTCAGGTTGGCGGCATAGCCGGGCCGGAAGAACCGCTCGGTACCGACGAACAAGTCGTGATGATGCTGATGCCAGCCGACGCCGTCGCCGGTGGTGAAGGCGGCGCGAACGGCGTCCTCGTCGCGATGCATCGAGGAGACGACCGCCATACCACCGGCGAGGAACGTCGGTGCGGTGTCGTCGGCGAGGCAGGCGGCCTGCGCCCCGTCGAGGAAGAAGCGGCCGGTGGACGGGTCGTAGGTGGCGTAGCCGCTCGCTGCCTGGGCGAGCAGCCACTCGCGCAGGTAGCGGCCGTCGCAGCCGGTAGCGACGGCGAGCTCGTCCGGTGTCGACGGACCGTTGGCCGCGAGCGCCCGGTACAGACCGAGCTTGTCGCCGAGCACGACGGTGGCGGCGTGAGCGACGGCACCGAGGTCGCCGGCGAACTTGTGCATGAACGTCTCGATCTCTTCGGCGGTCGGGCCCTGGGTGGTGGGTGCTATCGGCATCGATCTCTCTCCTGGATGACGATTGTGGGAGCCCGAGCGTGAGCCGAGCGTGTTGCAGCGGTCTTGCGGCGGCGGCTGCAAAGGTTCTGCAATCCGGCAGGGGGACGATGACGCGATGGGTGACACGATCGGCGGCGACGCCGCAACCACGGACACGGTCGGCTCGTTCCTGGCGGCGGTCGCCGCCGGCCGTGGGATCGGCCCCGACCTGTACTCGCCCGAAGCAACCCTAGACGCGACGGTCCCCAACTGGCGGTACGTCGTGCGCGGGGCCGAGGCGATCGCGGCCGAGTACGACAACTGGTTCGCTGCTCCGGCCGAGTTCGAGGAGTTGACCCGCTCGACGTCGACCGACGGCGAGGTCGTCACCGTACCTGCTGACCTGGGTCGAGTCAGGCGTTCCGCACGCTGCCCATCACTGCCACCTGCTGAAGCTTGGAGCGACGATGGCCGGATCGAATCGGACGTCGTGTTCTGCGGCGGCCGGTGGCCGGCCGGAGCTGCTCGCCGAGATGGCAGCGGCGACGTGATCGTGCCGACCGTGCCGACGACCGCGCCCGGCTGGCCGGGTCGGTGGAGGAGCTGCTCGACGGCGCCCGCCGGTTCGGCGACCACCGACCACCCGACGCACGCTCGGGCGCCCTCTTCGAGCAGGTCGAGATCGACGGCGAGCGGTGCGTCGTCAAGTACGTGCATCCGGACCACGACTTCACGATGCGCGTGTCGGGCGACATCGGCTGCCGGCCGCGGCGGGTCTGGGAGTCGGGGACTGATGGACATCGCGCACCGACGTCATCGACCACGCCACGCTCGGCGCAGCGCCATGGGGCCGAAACGGTTGGGGCGTTGCGCTGTTGATGCGCGACGTGTCGAACTGGCTCGTCCCGGTCGGCGATCAGCCGGTGCCGGAAGAACACCACCTCGCGCTTCCTCGACCACTGCGCGGCGCATGGCGGCCGCGTCGTGGGGTTGGCGTGACGACCTCGGCTTGCTGCCGCACCGGTTGAGGTGGCAGTGGTTCGGCCCCGACCAGCTCGCCGGCGAGCGCGACCTCGGCTTCCCCGAACCGGTGCCGCGGATCGCCGTCGAAGGGTGGGAGCGATTCGCTGACCGGGCACCGGCGGCGCTGCTCGGAGTGGTCGACGAGCTGCGACGTGACGCGACCCCGCTCTCGGATGCGGCGCTGGCGACACCGCCAGACGTTCCTCCACGGCGACTGGAAGTTCGGCAACCTCGGCGCCGCCGATCGACGGCCGGACGATCCTCCTCGATTGGGCCTACCCCGGCGAAGGACCGGTCTGCCATGAACTCGCCTGGTACCTGGCGTTGAACCGTTCGAGGCTGCCCGTCGGTCACACCAAGGAATCGACGATCGCCGAGTTCGAGGCGGCCCTGACCCGCCACGGTGTGGTCACCGACGGCTGGTTCGAGCAGCAGCTCGGCGTGTGCCTGCTCGGCGCCCTGGTCCAGTTCGGTTGGGAGAAGGCGTTCGGCGACGACGACGAGTTCCGCTGGTGGTGCGCAGCGGCGGCGGCCGGTGTCGATCGCCTGTGACCACCGCCGGCGGACGGGCTGCCGCGACGACCGACGTCGAGATCGCCGGCGCCTACAGCGCATCGGCGTCGAGCTGGGGTGACGGGCCGGGAGCCGTCTACGACCGGCTGGCGGAGGTGCTCCTCGCCCACTCGCCCGTGTCGGTGCGCGGCGCGACCGTGATCGACATCGGCGCCGGTACCGGCGCGGCGTCGCTGGCCGCAGTGCGTGCCGGCGCCCGACGGGTGCTGGCGGTCGATGTCGCCGACGCAATGCTGGCCGTCAACGCAGCCCGTCGCCCACCTGCGATCGTCGCCGAGGCGACGCGCCTCCCCTTCCGCCGGGCGTCGTTCGACGTCGCCGTCGCCGCCTTGTCGTTCAATCACCTCCGCGACCCGGCAGCCGGTTTCGTCGAAGCGGCACGAGTGGTCGCAGGCGGCGGGGCCGTCGTCGCCTCGGCCTATGCCGCCGATGACGCACACCCGGTGAAGCGGGCGGTCGAGCAGGCCTTGGGCGAGCTCGGGTGGACCCCGCCGCGATGGCAGATCGAGCTCTACCGAGATCGTGCCCCACTGTTGGCGACCGTCGACGGATGTGCTGCGGTCGTCAGATCAGCAGGTCTCGTCGCCGAGATCCGCAACGTGCGCGTCGCCTTCCCGAACCTCACCGCGCAGCAGTGGGTGATGTGGCGGCTGGGGATGGCGCAGCACGCTCCGTTCGTCGCCGCACTGCCCGAGGACCGGCGCCGGCACGTCGTGCGCCTGGCGCGGCGACTGCTCGGGGACGATCCGCCGCCGCTCGTGCGCTCGATCATGATCGTCGCCGTGCGGCGCTGAGTGCGTCGCGTCGCGCCTGCGCCTCGACGTTCCACTCGTCGACGTCGAATCGTCGGGCGAGCTGGTCGAGCAGGCTCGGAAGTTCGAGTGCGGCACACCGTCGAAGGACCGCGATCGATCCGGCGATCACCCCCCGATCGACGGCACCTCCCGCGAGCGCCGACTGCACCCGGCCGAGCGCGGCGTAGCGGTCGGTTCCCCGTCGCCGGGCGTCGTCGACGACCTGTTCCGCCAGCTCGACGGCGAGCGTCGTCATCGCCGCCGGCACGGGCGAGGCGCGCCCTCAGCAGCCCGAGGCGGTGGCGCTGGTGCCAGGCCATCGTCCCGTCCCAGCTGTCGATCGCAGCAATCTGGTCGAGCACCGCCTCGGCCGCAGCGGGATCGTCCTCAGCAAGCCGACCGTCGGCGAGGTCGAGCCACGCCACCCAGTAGGCCTCGGCAAAACCGTCGGACGAGGGCCCCGACCCGTCGATCGCGCCGTTGCCCGCGATCGCCGCTCGGTTCAACTCCTCCGCCTCGGCGAACCGGCCGATTCCACGCAAGAGCCAGGAACGGGCGTTGAGCTCGGTCGACGGGAACCGGGCGCCCACCGCTCCAGCTCTGTCGAATTGCGGCGCGCAGTTCTGCGCAGGCGTGCAGCGCCTCGTCGACGCGGCCGAGCTGGCCGAGGGCGAGTGCCCGGACGAAGCGAGCGTGCAACGCAGCGAACGGATGGGCGAGATGATCGGGGTCGATCAAGGCGTGCTCGGTCAACTCCGAGCGCGTCGGTCGGCCGACCCTCGTGGACGCGGAGGTGTCCGAGCCACACCTCGGCGACGCCGCGCACGCCGGCAGGACCTGCCAGCGCACCCCCGAGACGCTCCTCGGCGCCACTGATGTCGCCTGCGCCATGCCGGACGCGTCCGCCGAGGGCGAGCGCGCTGGCCCGGACCGGGCTCGCCGGATCGGCACGCTCGACCGCTTCGTCGGCGAACCGGCGTGCGCGTTCGTAACGCCTGCGGTAGTACTCGATCCATCCGGCGACCTCGAGCGAATCGGGCCCACCGCCGAGCGTCACCGCCCGTTCCGCTTCGACTGCCGCCTCGTCGAGGCGACCGGCGACGATCAGCAGCCGAGCGAGCGTTCGGTGGGCGTCGCCGGTCTCGACGGCGTGGAGCGATGCCCGCAGCTGCTCCTCGGCGACGGCCAGATCCGACCTGGCGAAGGACACGGCGGCCGCAGCCTGGAAGGCTTGGGCGGCGATCGTCGTCAAACCTCCGAGCCGGGCATGCACCGCGACCGCGAGTGGGTCATGGCCCGGCCGATCGGCGAGGATTCGGGCCGCCTCCCGGTGGAGGAATGCGGAGCGAGCAGCGCCGACCGGAGCCGCCAGGGCCTCCCGGATCAGCGGATGGCGAAACTCGAAACCTGGGCCACTCTCGATCAGCAGATCCGTCGACGAGGCACGTTCGAGTCGTTCGATCACCACGATCGCAGGGACCTGGAGCACACCGGCGAGCAGGTCGACGTCGAGGGTCGCGTCCAACACCGCGCCGGCGCGGATCACGGCGGTCACTGCAGGATCGAGGCGATCGGCCGTGGCGGCGATCGCCTCCTGGATCGACGACGGGATACGTCCGCCGCCGTCGCCGGCGAGTGCCAGGGCGAACAGCGGGTTGCCGCCGCTGCGAGCATGCAGCATCGGCGACTCTCCGGCTGTCTCCGGTGGCGTCGACGATCTCGCCGATGGCCACACTGTCGAGCGGAGGGAGTGCGAGCTGGTGGCCGCCGACCGTCATCGCTCCCGGGCGGGTTGCGGCGACGACGAGCAGCGAGCCGACGCAGTGCTGCGCCCAACGCAACCACTCCGTCGTTCCCGAGTCGGCCCACTGCAGGTCGTCGATGACGAGCACGGTCCCCGAGGCCTCGCCGGTGAGCTGATCGAACACCGCCGCGAACTGCCGCTCGCGATCGGCCACGGTGTCCGGCAGCGTCATCGCCGTTCCCTGTTCCCGGCGCAGCCCGACGATCGTCTCGCCGAGTGCGCCCACGGCCTCCAGCAGAGGCTGCAACGACAGGTCGCGGCCGAGTACGTCGGTCCGGGCGACCACGACGTGCCTGCCGCCGCGTCGTGCCCGTTCGGCGAAGTGACGCACGAGGGTGGTCTTGCCGATACCGGCCTCACCGACGACGAGGACGACGCGCACCTCCCGGAGCGCGGCTTCCAGGTGCTCTTCCAAGGCCTTCAGCTCTCGGTCGCGTCCGACCAGCCCGACCACGGGCTGAAGGACCGCTGCCGTACTGTCGCCGGTACCGGTCAGCACCGAGAGGTGCACCGCTTCGGTGTCCGCAGCGGGCGAGACCCCGAGGTCGTCGGCGAGGCGTGCCCGCACGCGGGCGTAGGCGGCGAGCGCCGATCCGGGCCGGCCACCGGCCACGTGCGCCTGCATCAGCGTGCGCAGCGCAGCCTCGTCGTACGGATCACGAGCCAACGCCGCGGCCGCAGCGAGCTCGGCGGTGACGACGTCGCCGCTGCGCAGCGCCGCCGACGCAGCCAATCCGTGAGCTCGGGTGACCAGCGCCACGGCGGCGGAGCGGTCGGCGTCGAGCCACTCGCCGTCGTCGTCGGGCAGCAGCTCCCCTCGGGCCAGCGCGAGCGCCGCACCGGCTGCAGCTCGTGCCGCACCGAAGCGGCCGGCTTCCAACGCTTCCGCCGCCTCGCCGACGAGCATCGCGATCTCGTCGACATCGAGCCAGTCGACCCGCAACGCCCACCCCGCCTCGGACCGGGTCAACCGATCGCCGCCCACCACCCGACGAAGGCGCGACACCAGTACGGCGACCTGGTCGCTCGGCCTCGCCGGCAAATCGTCTCCCCACAGCGCCTCGGTCAACGACGACAGCGACACCGGAGCGCCGCGGGCGAGTGCCAACACCTTCACCAGGGTGCGTGCCTTGCGACTCCCCAGGTCGGCCCCTGACTGCCCCTCGACGTCGAGTCCACCGAGCAGATGAATGCGAAGCGGACCCGGCACCTCAGCCACGACCACAGTGTGGCCGCTGTGGAACGTTCGTCGAACGGCGCGCCGCAGCGCCCGGTCTTCGTCACGCGATCGTGTCACGACCGTTACGTCGTCGCCGTCTCGATCGCGAGCCCCGAGGGAACCCTCTAGGTGTGCTCGAGAACATTTCCGCGCCGGTCGGACGACCCAGCGGATGCAGCTCGAGCGAGGCAGAGATGCGATGTTCGGAACCATCGCTTCAGCCGGCGGTCGCTGTCGATCCGACAGCGAACTGCGACGGTCAGTTCCGGAAGGAGACGCCGTGAGCGTAGTGGGTTGGCTGATCTTGTTGTTGGTGGTGATCGCGATCGTCGCCGTCGCCACGTTCGTGGTGCGTAAGTCGCGCAGAGCGGGCTCGGTGCTCGCAGCGCGCGTGTCCGAGAGGGGCGGTACATGAATCTGATCAGGGCCAGAGACGCGATGGGGCTGCCGGTCGTGTCGATCGCCTCCGGGGAGGACGTCGCCGAAGTACGCGACGTCGTCTACGACGGTGAAGCCCACCGACTGATCGGGTTCACGCTGAACAAGCGGGGGCGGTTCGCCGGTCGGCTGAAGGCGGTGCTCCCCGCTCCCTCGGTCGCCGCGATCGGACCGCACGCGGTGATGATCGACGACGACTCAGCGATCGACGACATCGCCGCTGCGACCGCCGGACTCGACGACCTCGGCCAGGCGCGCGCCGTCATCGGCGACCGGGTGTTGTCCGCCGACGGCAGCGATCTCGGCGAAGTGGTGGCAGTGATCCTGTCGACCGACGACGATCCGCAGGCAGTCGGCTACGAGGTCCAACTGGCGGACCGCTCGGACACCTCCTTCGTGCCGATCTCGGCGCAGATGGCGTTGTCGGGAGAGAACCTCGTGTTGCCGGTCGACGTCAGCGAGTACGTCCGCGGCGATCTCGCCGGATTCGGCGCGGCGATCACCGCGTACCGCGGCGCGGTATGGGAAGGAACCAATGAGCATCGATACGTTCACACAGGCCAAGGGCCGGCGCGTGATCGCCACCGACACCGCCGAGTCGATCGGTGAGGTCAAGGGGTTCGTGCTGGACGGCGGTGGTCGCAGGATCGAGTCGATCCACATCGACGGGCACGGCAAGCGTTCGACGCTGTTGGGATGGTCGTCGGTCGCCGCGTTCGGTGCAGATGCGGTGATGGCGTCGTCGGCCACCGATCCGGCGACGATCGAGAACGACCATCAGAAGTCGGCCGTCAAAGGGACGGTGACGATGATCGGGACCAAGGTGTTGACCGTCCGCGGGCGGCAGATCGGCATGGTCGAGGACGTCGAGTTCGACACGGAATCGGGCGAGGTCGTACGCGTCGTCACCGCTCACGAAGCGATCGAGGCGGACCGGCTGCGCGCCCTCGGCTCGTACTCGCTGGTCGTCGGTACGACGGGAGCAGGGGCCGACCGTGGCTGAGCACGATGATCTCAAGGCGTTGACCACCGAGTCGGACTGGTACGTCACGTTCGCCGTGCCGGCGCCGAGCAACCTCGACAACGCGCGCGATCGATTCGAGCTCGAATGGCGCAACGCCCGGCGGCAGCTGTCCGACAAGTGGGACGAGGAAGAGCTCGCCGAGCTCGATCGCCTGATCGCCGGCCTCGACCACGGCAACGGTGCGGCGATGGTCGTCGCCCACGCCCGTCACGGATCGACCTTGGTCGAGGCGCTCGACGAACCGATCGTCGAGACCACCGTCGACGAGGGACCGCTGCCACGGTTGGCGACGGTGATCGAAGGGCGGCAACGCACCATCCCCCACGTCGTCGTCGCCGCTGACCGCGCCGGCGCCGATCTCACCGCGTTCGACGGGGGTGACGTCACGGCGACAGCGTCCGTCGAGGGATCGACCGTGCACATCCATCGCGGCCATCCCGGTGGCTGGTCACAGCGTCGATTCCAGCAGCGGGCCGAGAACACCTGGGAGAACAACGCGCGCGAGGTCGCCGATGCCGTCGCCGTGCTCGCCAGGCGGGTCGACGCCGAGCTGATCGCCGTCGCCGGCGATGTCCGCGCCCAGACCTTCATCCTCGACCTGCTCCCTCCCGACGTCGCCCATTTGGCGGTGAAGATCACCGCCGGATCGCCCACCGGGATCGCGGACGAGGTCGTTCGCCTGCTGTCGTCGATCGTCGCCGAGCGGATCACCGCTACCGCCGAGCTCGTCCGCTCCCGGCTGGCCGACGGCACCGCCGCCGTCGACACCTCGGACATCGTCGGTGCGCTCCGCGAGGGACGGGTCGAGACGTTGCTCGTCCACGACGATCGGGCCGTGGGCGACGAATCCGATCCGGCCTGGCCGGACGGAACCCGGCTGGTGGACAGAGCGATCGCCGCCGCGCTGGCGACCGACGCCGAGATCCTCGTGGTCCCCCGGCTGGCGATGATGGAGGGCCCGCTGGCGGCCGTGCTGCGGTGGTAGCGCCCCGCGGCGAGGTGGGTCGAGCCCGGGCATGAGCCTCAGAACAACGCACGTCGGTGAGCCGCGGCGGTCGGTGACCGGTCGGCCGCAGGCCTCCCGGTCATGAGCCGCCTGCGGGCGATGTCCGACTCGCTCCGTTCCAACTTCTTCGTCCTTCCGGCGGCGGCAGTCGTCGCCGCGTACGCGGCGGGGCGGCTCTCCGCCGATCTCGACGTCGGCAGCTGGGTCGGGGAGGCGACCGTCGACAGTGCCCGGATCGTGCTGTCGACCGTCGCCGCAGCGACGATCACCTTCGCCAGCATCTCGTTCTCGGTCTCGCTGCTGATCATGCAGCAGGGGGCGAGCCTGTACTCACCGCGAGTGATCCACGGACTCGTTCGCGATCCGTTCAACCGGCGAGTGATCGCGTTCGTCCTCGCCACCTTCACCTACTCGCTGGTCGTCCTCCAACACGTCAGGGCCCCGCTCGCCGAAGGTGGCGAGGCATTGATCCCGCAGTTCGCGGTCGGTGTCGCGTTGGTCCTCGGAGTGCTGGCGGTGCTGGCGGTGATCGGGGCGATCCAACACACGTCACGACAGATGGACGTGAGTGAGATCCTCGCTCGGATCGTGGGGGAGATCGATCGGGCGTCGTCGAGTCATCGAGCCGGCACTCTCGAGGGAACCGACGACGCATCCGAGCCCGACGGCACGACGCAGACCGTCGTTCGGACCCGCTGCGGTGGGTGGGTGCGCGGCATCGACCACCGAGGCGTCCTCGAAGCACTCGAGCCGGGCACGGTCGCTCGGCTGGAGGTCGACGCCGGTCACTACGCCACCCGCTTCGCCCCGATCTGCGTGGTGTTCACCGCTCCCGGAACGGATCTGTCAGAGGCAGCGAAACGCCAGATCGAGGCCGCCTTCGACGTCGGCGCGACGAGGACGATGACCCAGGATCCGAGTTTCGGTGTCCGTCAACTGGTCGATGTCGCGCTGCGCGCCTTGTCGCCCGGGATCAACGACCCGACCACCGCCCACGATGCGATCGTCCATCTCGGCACCGCACTGGTGATCCTCCTCGCCGAACCGGAGGCGCCGCGGGCGTACCTCGACGACGCCGACCGGCGGCTGTTGACGCCGCACGCGTCGTCCGACGAACAGCTGATCAGCCTCGCCCTCGACGAACTGCGACGTGCTGCGATCGAACCGGCCGTCGCCAACTACCTGCTCGAGATGATCGCCTCGGTGATCGCCAGTGCGCCGTCGAACGTCGACGACGAGCGGCTCCGGCCACTGCGGCAGCAGGCCGCGCTGCTCGTCGAGAACGCCGAGGACGAGGGATGGACCGTTGCCGAACGCCAGCGCGTGGCGGCGACCTTGGAGGCGTGTTTCGCCGCTCGTCCCGAGCCCGACAGCGAGCGATGAGCGAAGCGACCGCGGACGGTCACACCCCGCTCGGAGGCTGAAGGCGGCAGGATGTCGGTGATGGGGGACGAGTTCGACGCAGATCTGGTGGTCGTCGGTTTCGGATCGGCAGGGATGACGGCCGCCGAGCTGGGTGCGCAGTTGGGGCTGAAGGTCGCCGTTGTCGACCGCGGCCGTGCCGGCGGCGACTGTCTGTGGACCGGTTGCGTCCCGTCGAAGGCGCTGATCGCCGCAGCCTCGGTCGCCCGTCACCTGCGCACTGCCGGATCGTTCGGGCTACCCGCGTCGTCGGCGACGATCGACACGGCAGCGGTCTGGAGGCAGGTCCGGGCCGTGCGTGAGCAGATCGCCGAGGGCGACGACGATCCGCAGCGATTTCTCGCGATGGGTGTGGCGTTCCACTGGGGCGAGGCGCAGATCGTCGGACCGAACCAGGTCGCCGTCACCAGCGACCGCGGCGCAGTGACGCTCACCGGCCGGGTCATCCTGGTGTGCACCGGTGGCCACCCGACGGTGCCGGCGATCCCCGGGTTGGCGGCCGAACCGTTCCTGACCAACGAGACCTTGTTCGAGCTCGAACAGGTCCCCCGACGGGTGGTCTTCATCGGCGGTGGCCCGATCTCGATCGAGCTGGCGCAGGCGTTCGTCCAACTCGGGATCGGGGCCACCGTGCTCCAGTCGGGAGCCCGTGTGCTGGCTCGCGACGAACCCGAGCTGGTCGACCAGCTGGTCGAGATCGTCACCGGTGAGGGGGTCGAGGTGTGCTGCGGGGTCGAGGTACGCCGAGTCGAGCCGGGGCCGGTGATCGTCGGCATCGTCGATGGCGTCGAGCGGCGGTGGGAGACGGACGCGATCGTGGTCGCCGCCGGACGCGAGGTGGACGTCGAGACGCTCGGGCTGGGCGCAGTCGGTGTCGAGGTCGACGAACGGGGCGTGGTCGTCGACGCGCAGGGCCGTACCGCGGTGTCGTCGATCTATGCCGCCGGCGACGTCACCGGCCGCCAGCTGTTCACCCACGCAGCCGCCCACCAGGCCGCGGTCGCCGTGCCGCGACGCGTTCTATCCCGGGCGAGGGAAACCTGCACAGGTCGTGCCGTGGGCGACGTTCACCGAGCCGGCGCTGGCCCACGCCGGGCTCACCGTCGCCGAGGCCCGAGATCGCTTCGGCGCCCGCCGAGTTTCGCGTCCACCGATGGTCGCTGGAGCACAACGACCGGGCCGTCGTCGAGCAGGTCCCGGGGTCGATCGTGCTCGTCGAGCGAACCGGGTGGTTCCGTTCCCGGCTGATCGGCGCCCACCTCCTCGCTCCGGGCGCCGGGGAGCTGATCAACGAACTGGTCGTCGCCATCGAGCAGCGGATGAGCGCCGCCGACCTCGGCAGCATCGTCCACGTCTACCCGACCGTCGCCACCAGCCTGCAGCAACTCGGTGGTCGGGCCGCTGCCGGACGGGCGCGCCGCTACCGTTGGCTCCAGCGGCGTCCGGGGAGGCTGAAGTGACGACGGAACGACTGTCGAACGAGCGGTGGGGATTCAGCTCGAACTGCTTCGTCTGCGAACCGACCAACGCCGTCGGGCTGCGCCAGCGCTTCGATCACGACCTCGAGACCGATCTCGTCGTCGCCGACCTCGAACTCGGCAGTGCTCACTCCGGAGCACCGTCGTACGTCCACGGCGGCGTGCAGTTGGCGCTGCTCGACGAGGCGATGGCTTGGGCGGCGATCGCCGTCGCCGGCAAGTTCGCCGTCACCGCCTCGTTCGCCTCGACCTTCCACCATCCGCTGAAGATCGACCGCGCCTATCGGCTGGAAGCCTCGATCGACGCTCGCACCGACACGACCTTGTCCGCCTCGGCGCGGATCGTCGATGACCGCGGCCGGCTGCGGACGTCGGCGACGGCGACGCTGGTCGTACTGTCTGCGGCACAGGCTGCCGACGCCGGCGCCGCGACCGACGCCTCGACGGACGGCTACACCCGACCGTGACCCGGCGCTCGTTGGCGGTCGCGCTCGCCGGAGTGGTCGGCTACCTCGCCGGGACCATCCCGTCGGCGTCGATCGCCAGCCGCCTGGCGTCGGGCGGTGCGGTCGACCTGCGCACGGCGGGGAGCGGCAATCCCGGAGCGCTCAACGCCGCGCAGCAACTCGGCACGAGGTGGGGGGTCGCCGTCCTCGTCGCCGACGCCGCCAAGGGCGCGCTCGGGGCCGTCGCCGGGCGCCGTCTGGCGGGTCCGGCCGGTGGCTACCTGGCAGCGACGACGGCGATCGCCGGTCACGTCGCCCCGGTGTGGACCGGGTTCCGCGGCGGCAAAGGCGTCGCCACGTCTGCCGGGGCGTGTCTCGCAGTGTTCCCGGCCTACTTCCCGATCGACGCCGCGGTCGCCGCCGCGGGCGCGGCGAGCACCCGCAACCCGGAAACGACGATCCGGATCTCCTCGCTGGCGTGGACCGTCAGCGCGTTCGTGTGGTGGCGACGACGGTTGCCGAACGCCTGGGGCCCGCCGGCAACGGCCGGCCTCCCACTGTTCGCTGCCGCCGGCTCGGCGATGATCCTTGCCAGGTTCGCCCAGTCGCGCCGAGCGCACCCGTGACGATGACCGCCGCAGTACGGGTCGTGACCGACTCCAGCACGATGGTCCCTCGGGCACTGGTCGAAGCGATGTCGATCACCGTCGTTCCGCTGACGGTGACGATCGGCGGTGAGGAGCTGATCGAAGACGCAAACCTGGATGTCGCAGCCGCCTACCGTCGACTGCGTGCCGGTGAGCCGGCGACGACGAGTGCGCCGTCCCCGGGTACGTTCGCTGCGACGTACAGCGCCCTCGATCCGGCCCCGATCGTCTCGATCCACCTCGGGACGAGCTACTCGGCCACGCTCGATTCGGCTCGCGTCGGGGCGCGCTCGAGCGGCGCCGACGTGGTCGTCGTCGACACCGGCACGGCCTCGTTCCTCGCCGGATGCTGCGTGCTCGCCGCCGCCGAAGCGGCCCGCGACGGTGGGGACGTCGACGCCGTCGTCGCCGCTGCCGAACGGACGGCGCGCTCCGTCGTCAGCGTGTTCACCCTCGCCGAACTCGAACGAGGACGGGCCGGCGGGCGGCTCGGCACCGTCGGCCTCGGCTCCGCAGAGGGCACACCGATCCTGCAGATGGACCACACGGGAATCTCGCTGCTCGGCGCCGCGGCAACCTCCGATGACGCCTCGGCGGCGATGCTCGAGCGTGTCGTCGGCCTCCCCCACCGACTGCGGATCGGGGTGGGCGACGCGGACGCCGGTGCGGTGGTCGACGAGCTCGTCGCCGAGCTGCGGCGGCGCCGCCCGGACGACGACATCATCCGCTACGTGGTCGGACCGAGCGTCGCCGCCCACGCCGGGATGGGTACCTTCGGCGTCGTCTTCCATCCACTCGACGACCTGTCGCGATGACCGCCGGACGGGCGCGGCGGATGCGGCGGTATGCCCACCTCGGCCGCTGGTACGACCTCGTCTCGCTCGAGGCGCTGCTGTACCGACGTCCTCGCCGCCGACTCGCCGAGCTCCTCGGACCGCTTGCGGGGGCGACCGTGATCGATGTCGGCTGCGGGACGGGGCTCAACCTGGGCTGGCTCCACGCCGCCGTCTCGCCCGGCGGTCGGGTGATCGGCGTCGACGCGAGCGAGAGCATGCTGGAGTCGGCACGCCGGCGGGTCGACCGCCACGGCTGGGCGGGAGTCGAGCTGCGACTCGGCGAGATCGAGGAGCTCGGGGCCGTGCTCGACCCGGCTGCTCCGCCCGACGCGTTCGTCGCCACGTTCGTGCTCTCCCTGCTCGACGACGACGCTCCGTTCTGGGCGGTGGTCGAGTCGGCGGCGAGCTCCCGCCCGGTCGAGATCGCCATCGCCGATCTCGGCGCCGCCACCCATCGCTGGCGGGTGGTGCGCTGGGTGCTCGACTCCCTCGCCGCGCTCGGCGGCGGACGGCCGGCCCGCCGACCGTGGCAGCGGCTGCTCGAGCGCTATCCGGAAGCGGTCCACGAATCGCACCTGCTCGGTCACGTCCACCTCGGGCGCGGTTCGGTCGGCCGGACGCAGTCGTCCTGATCGGCGGGCGAGCGCGCCGCAAACCGGACCAGCGGCGTGCGCCTACGCCGGAGCGTGGGACTTCAGCGGCAGCCGGCTGACGACGGCGATCACGATCAAGCCGACGACGAGGCCGACGAGTGCCGAGCACGCGGTGTTGACCAGCCAGGCGAGCACGCCACCGATGCCGGCGACGTCGTGGACCGGCTCCTCGAGATGGTGGACCAGCGTCGTACGGGCCGTGCCAGCCGAGCTCGTCGGCGCCGACGAGGAGGATGTGGCCGCCGACCCAGATCATCGCGGCGGTGCCGACGATCGACAGCACGGCGAGCAGCTTGGGCATGCCCATGACCAGCGCCCGTCCGATCCGCTGGGTCGGTCGAACGGGCCGACCCGGCCATCCGCAGGCCGACGTCGTCCATCTTCACGATCAGGGCGACGACGCCGTAGACGATCGCCGTGATCACCACGGCGACGACCAACAGGATGATCGCCCGCGAGACGAAGCCCTCGTCGATCACCTCCTTCAGCGAGATCACCATGATCTCCGCCGAGAGGATGAAGTCGGTGCGGATCGCCCCCGAGATCGTCTGTCTCCTCGACGTCGGCGCCGATCGCTGCGGCCGGCAGGTCGTGCCTCGTGGTCGTCGTGGTTGACGACGCGATGGAGGATCTTCTCGGCGCCCTCGAAGCAGAGGTAGCCGCCGCCGAACATCAGGATGATCTCGACCAGCACGGGGACGAACTCGCTGAGCAGCAGCGCCGCCGGCAGGATGAACAGCAGCTTGTTCTGCAGCGAGCCCGATGGCGATCCGCTTGATGATCGGCAGCTCGCGCTCGGCGGCGAGGCCGTGCACGTAGGCGGGGTGACGGCGGTGTCGTCGACGACGACCCCGGCGGCCTTCACGCTCGCCCGACCGGCGGCTGCGCCGACGTCGTCGATCGACGCGGCGGCCAGCTTCGCCAACGCCGCGACGTCGTCCAGCAGGCCGACCAGACCGCCACTCATTGCAACGTCCTCCCAGGGCGTCGAAGCGAGGTACGAATGTATCCGACACGACGGGTCGGCCCTCGTGACGTTCGGCCCTATCCCTGCGTGGCGCAGCGTCGGACACTCGACGTGAGCGAGGAGGGCGTCGATGAGCGGTGGCCGGACAGCAGCGATCCACGTCATGCCGGCGGGGATCGGCGCCTGGGGTGTCCTGATCGAGGGAGAGGGTCCCCCGACGTGCCGATACGACAGCATCTCGGCTGCATTCATCGTCGCCGGACAGCGCGCCCGGCTCGAGGGCGTGCAGTTGTTGCTCCACACGCTCGACGGGCGAACCGTCGATCTCACCGGCGATCTCAGCTGACCCGGCGATCGGCGAGCGCTGCGGCCAAACCGTCGAGGATCAGCTCGAGCCCGAACTCGAACTCGTCGCCGTAGTCGTACCCCGGCTGGAGCACGTGCTCGATCGTCAGTTCGGCGAAGTACGCGTAGTCCTCGGCGGGGATCTGCTCGAAGATCTGGCCGGCGACCTCGCCGACCGTCTCCGGTCCGTCGAACGGCAGCGTCGCCTCCTGGAGGGCAAAGCCGTAGAGATAGCTGTCGATCGACGAGAACGTGTGGGCGGTCATCGCCACCGAGAAGCCGCCCCGACGGAGCGCGCCGATCACCGCGTCGTGATGGCGGAGGGTCGCCGGTCCGGGATCGACGCGAGAACTCATCAGCGCTGTTGCCCACGGATGGCGTCGGAGTACTCCCTCGCCGACACCGACCGCCGGCGAGGTCCGTGGCAAGGTGGCGATCACGCTCGACCGAGGAGTCGAACGACGTAGCGTCGGCTCGGTGACGTCGCTGCCGGGGAGATCGTGGTCGTCACGACTGTTCCCGGGAGTGCAGGTGCTGCGGACCGCCCGCGGTACGTGGCTGCGCACCGACGTGATCGCCGGTCTGACCGTCGGAGCGATGCTGATCCCCCAGTCGATGGCCTACGCGGCGCTCGCCGGGATGGCCCCCGAGTACGGCTTCTACGCGGTGATCGGTGCGCTGGTCGTCTACGCGATGGTCGGCTCCAGCCGCCATCTGGGCGTCGGACCGGAGCCGGGCACTGCGATCCTCGCCGCCACCGGCGTCGGGGCGATCGCCGCCGGCGACCCGGATCGGTATGTCGCCCTGATGGCCGCGCTGGCGCTGGTCGTCGCTGCGATCTGTGTCCTCGGCGCCGTCGCTCGCCTCGGGTTCCTCGCTTCGGTGCTGTCCAAACCGGTGCTGGTCGGCTACATCACCGGCGTCGGGCTGACGTTGCTCAGCAGCCAGTTCGGCGGCTTCACCGGCGCGCCGATCGGCGCCGACCGGTTCCTGGCGCGCTGTTGGGAGCTGCTCACCGAGCTCGAGCAGGTCGACGGAGCGACGATTGCCCTGGCGACCGGCTCGCTGGTCGTGCTGCTCGTCCTTCGGCGGTTCACACCGCGTCTTCCCGGAGCACTGATCGCCGTCGTCGCCGCCACCGCCGTGTCGGCCGCATTCGGCGCTGGATGACGAGGGGATCGCTCTCGTCGGTGCGATTCCCGGCGGGCTGCCCGTCCCCGGCCTGCCCGACGTCTCGCTCGACGATCTCGCCCGCCTGCTCCCGGTCGCAGCCGGCATCGCCCTCGTCGGCTACAGCGACAACGTGCTCACCGCCCGGTCGATCGCCGGCCGGCACGGCTATCGGATCGATGCCAATCAGGAGCTGCTCGCGCTCGGGCTGACCAATCTCTCGTCAGGCTTGTCACAAGGGTTTCCGATCTCGTCGAGCGCGAGCCGGACTGCGGTCCCGGCATCGCTCGGGAGCCGGACGCAGCTGGTCTCCCTCGTCGCCGCTGCGTTCGTCGTGCTCTCGGTGCTGGTGCTCCGCCCGGCGTTGGCCGAGATCCCGCGAGCCGCCCTCGCCGCAGTGATCGTCTCCGCCGCGATCGCGATCATCGACGTCGGCGGGTACCGCAGCTTGTGGCGGTTGAGCCGAGAGGAGTTCCTCCTCGCGCTCACCACTGCCCTCGGCGTGATCGTCTTCGATGTGCTGGTCGGGGTGCTCATCGCCGTGACGTTGTCGATCGTCGTCGCCCTCCGGCACATCGCCCGACCGCACGACGCGATCCTCGGCGACGTTCCCGGTCTCGACGGTTGGGTCGACGTCGGCGCCTACCCTGAGGCGGTCACCGAACCCGGCTTGCTCGTCTACCGCTTCGACGCACCGCTGTTCTTCCTCAACGCCGAGCTCTTTCGCGATCGGGTCGAACAGACCCTCGCCGACAATCCGGGGATCGAGGACTGGGTCGTGCTCGACTTCGAAGGTGTCGGGGCGCTCGACACCACTGCGATCGACGTCATCGAGGGCCTGATCGGGCGGCTGATCGAACTCGAGGTCGCCACCGTCGCCGTCGCCCGGGCGAACGATCGCGTCCTCGCTCGGCTGGAACGTGCCCGGCTGCTGAGACCCGACGGGGAGCTGGAGGTGTTCCCGACGATCAATGGCGCGGTGCGCGCCTGGCGCCAGCGGGGAGGCTGAGCGGGCGGCAGAGAGGAAAAGATACCCCTGGGGGTACATGTTGCGTACCCCGGGGGTATCGCTAGGATACTGTTCGTGGAGCTTCCCGAGGACACCATCGCCGATCTGATCCGGCGCCTGCGCCGCGTCGAGGGCCAGGTTCGCGGCGTGCAGCAGATGCTCGACCGAGGGCCGCGACTGCCGCGACGTCGTCACGCAGATCTCGGCGGCGAGCAAGGCGCTCGACCAGGCCGGCTTCGTGCTGGTCGCCGCCGGGCTGACGTGGTGCCTCGAGGACCCGGAGCGCTCGACGGCCGAGGGCTACGACGTCGCCGACGTCCAGAAGATGTTCACCAAGCTGGCCTGACCAGCCCGCCGCCTCACCCGCCCGACCACGATCGACGCCGCCGGCTCCTGCCCGCACCTCGACCCGAACGAGCGATCCATGACCACCTCGCGAGCCTCCCCGACCACCGACCGCGTCACGCCGCACGCGGGCGTCCTCGGCCGGGTCGGCCGCGCCGGCGCTCGCCGCCCTCGCCGCGTGATGCTCGTCTGGGCGGTCGTCGTGCTCGCCGCCGCGCCCCTGGCGGTCACGCTCGACCGGCGCGCTGTCCGGTGCTGGGTGGGAGGCGCAGGGCTCGACCGCCGCAGGAGGTCCGCGACGAGCTGCGCGAGGACTTCCCGCAGCTCGGCGCCGAGGCGGCGATCGTCGCCTACCGCCAGCCGACACCGATCGCCGACGACCCGGCCGGCCTCGCAGCGCTCGTCGCCGGCGCTGCAGGGCAGCCCGGCGGCCGACGAGCGTGGTCGACCCGCTCGCGCCAGCCCGCCGACGCCGGGCTTGATCAGCCCCGACGGCCGCGCCGCGCTCGTGCCGGTCGGCTCTCGCGGCCGCCGACGACGCCGACCTGCCCGAGTCGGCCGGCGAGCTGATGGCCACGGTCGACGCGGCTCGAGCTTCCCGCCGGGCGCCGAGGCCGACGCCACCGGCGAGTGGGCGGTGTGGCACGACTTCAACGAGACCAACGAGCAGGCGCTGCACAAGGCCGAGCTGCTCTCCGGGCTGCCGACGCTGATCCTGCTGTTCATCGCGTTCGGCTCCGCGATCGCCGCCGGGCTCCCGCTGCTCCTGGCGGTCGCCGGCATCGCCGTCGGCTTCGCCGCCCTCCACCTCGGCGACCGTCGTCACGCCGCTGTCGGTGTGGTCGATGAACTTCTCGATGATGATCGGCCTCGCCGTCGGCATCGACTACAGCCTGTTCATCGTGTCCCGCTACCGGGAGGAACGCGCCGACGGCAAGGACGCCGATCGACGGCATCGCGGCGACGCTCGCCACCGCCGGCAAGGCCGTGTTCCTGTCGGCGCTGACCGTCGTGCTGTCGCTGGCGGCGATCTTCCTCGTGCCGGTCATGGTGTTCCGTTCGATGGCGCTCGGCATGATCCTGTCGGTCGTCGCCACCGCCGCTGCGTCGCTGACGCTGCTGCCCGCCGTCCTCGTCGCGCTCGGCGACCGGGTGCTCGTCGCACGCGGGCACGACGGACCCCGACCGCGCCGCCGAGGGCCGTTGGGCGCGCTGGACCGCGCGCGGCCATGCGGCGGCCCGGGCGCGACCCTCGCCGCCGGCCTCGGCGTGCTGCTGCTGCTCGCCGCCCCGGCGCTCGGGATGCGCCTCGGCATGCCGGGCGCCGGCGTCGTCGACCGAGGGCGAGCAGAGCCGCGACGGCTACGACGCCGTCGTCGACGACTTCGGCCCGGGTGCGCCGCGCCGATGTTCGTCACCGTCCCGCGCCGAGCAGGCCGCAGCCGTCGTCGACATCGCCGCTCGCCGACCCCGGCGTCGTCGACGCCCGCGTCGTCACCGAGCCGGCCGCGACCGGCCGCACGGTCGTGCGGATCACCCCGGCGACGCGGTCGACGACGAGGCGACCTCCGACCTCGTCGCGCCGGCTCCGCGACCGAGCTCGCCGGCGCGGTCCCGACGCCGCCGTCGGCGGCCCGGCAGCGCAGAACCACGACCTCACCGCCGCCCTGACCGGCACGCGCTCCGCTCGCCATCGCGGCTGATCATGCTCGTCGCGTTCGTGCTGCTGCTCGTCGTGTTCCGCAGCCTGGTGATCGCGCGTCACGTCGATCCTGTTCAACCTCGTCAGCGTCGCCGCCAGCTTCGGGTTCGCCACCCTCGTGTTCCAGCACGGCTACGGCGCCGTCGCTGCTCGGCATCGAGCACCAGGGCTTCGTCGACGCCTGGGCACCGCTGTTCTTCTTCGCCCTGCTGTTCGGCCTGTCGATGGACTACCAGCTGTTCCTGCTCGCCGCGATCAAGGAACGCCACGACGCCACCGGCGACACCCGCCTCGCCGTCCGCGAAGGCATCGCCCGCACCGGCCGGCCGATCACCAACGCCGCGCTGATCATGATCGTGGTGTTCGTCGCCTTCGGCGTCACCGGCCCGATCCCGCCGACCGAGCTCGGCATCACCCTCGCCCTCGCCGTCCTCCTCGACGCCACCGTCATCCGCATGATGCTCGTCCCGTCGCTGCTCGGGATGCTCGGCGAGCGGGCCTGGTGGCTCCCGGCCTGGCTCGACCGCCGCCTCCCCCACGTCGACTTCGCCCACTGATCATCGACCGCGAACCCAGAAGGAGCCACGCATGTTCTTCCGCCAGTACGACCTCGCCTGCCTGTCGCTGTACAGCTACCTGATCGGCGACACCACCACCGGCCGCGCCGTGGTCGTCGATCCGCAGCGCGACATCAGCGAGTACCTCGCCGACGCCGAGGCCGAACGGGCTGCACATCGAGCGGGTCATCGAGACCCACTTCCACGCCGACTTCCTCTCCGGCCACCTCGAGCTGGCCGACGCCACCGGCGCCGTCATCTCCTACGGCGACGGTCGCCGACGACCGACTTCCCGATCGAGCCGCTCGCCGACGGCCAGCGGCTGTCGCTCGGCGAGGTCGACGCTCGAGATCCGCCACACCCCGGGCCACACGCCCGAGATCGATCTCGATCGTCGTCCGCCGCCGACGCCGGACGCGCGAGCCGTGGGCGGTGCTCACCGGCGACACGCTGTTCATCGGCGACGTCGGCCGACCCGACCTGCTGACCTCCGTCGGCCGCACCGCCGACAGCCTCGCCCGCGACCTGCTACCGCTCGCTGCGACGAGCAGCTGCTCACGCTTCCCGACGACACGCTCGTCTACCCGGCCCACGGCGCCGGCTCGGCCTGCGGCAAGCACCTGTCCACCGCGGCGTCGTCGACGATCGGCGAGCAGCGCGAGACCAACTACGCGCTCGCCCGATGACCGAGGACGCAGTTCGTCGACGCCGTCACCGAGGGCCAGGCCGTCGCCCCGCTCTACTTCGCCTTCGCCGCCGACGCCAACCGTCGCGAGCGCGAGCTGCTCGACGACCAGCGAGCCGCCGCCGCCGCTGACCATCGACGAGGCGCTCGCGCTGGGCGACGGGCGCCGTGCTGCTCGACACCCGCTCCCCGGAGTCGTTCGCCTCCGGCCACCTGCGCGGCTCGATCAACGTCGGCCTCGACGGGCGCTTCGCCGAGTACGCCGGCGACGTGATGCGCCCCGGCCAGCAAGTCGTCCTCGCTCGGCGACGCCGGGCGCGAGGCACCGAGGCCAAGGTCCGCCTCGCCCGCATCGGCTTCGACGACGTCGCCGGCGAGGTCGCCGACATCGAGCGCGTGCTCGCCGACCGCCCCGAGCTCGCCGAGCGCGCAGCGACCGGCTGCCCGGCCGCCGACGTCGCCGCCTGGCTCGACGACGGATCCGACGGTCTGCAGGTCGTCGACGTCCGCAACCCGGGCGAGACGGCGGTCGGCGGCACGCTCGCCGGGCGCCCGCAACCTTCCCCTCCCACAGCTGCTCGACCACCTCGACGAGCTCGACCCGGCACCGGCCGACCATCGTCTACTGCGCCGGCGGCTACCGCTCGTCGATCGCCGCGTCGACGCTGCGCGCGCACGGCTTCGACCCGGTCGCCGACCTCATCGGCGGCTACGGCGCCTGGCTCGCGCGCCACGACTCGCGGCAGCGGGCTCGTGAGCCCGAGCGTCGCGCGCCCTGCTCGCATCGCCCGCTCGGGTTCCTCATCGGCCTGTCGCTCGGCGCCCTCGGCGGCGGCGGATCGATCCTCGCCGTCCCGGTGCTCGTCTACGCCGCCGGTCAGGATCCGAAGGAGGCCACCGCCACCAGCCTGCTCCTCGTCGGCGCGGCCGCGGTGGTCGGCATGGGCGCGCACTGGCGGGCGGGCCGGGTGCGGGTCGGGACCGGGATCGCTCTTCGGGCTCACCGGCATCGGCGGCTCGCTCGTCGGCTCGGCGCTCAACCGCCACATCGACCCCGACGTGCTGCTGCTCGGCTTCGCCGGGCTCGTGCTGTCTCGCCGCATGGCGGATGCTCACCGGCTGCCCGACCTGCACCGAAGTCGGCGAACGCCGGAGCTCGCCGCCGCCGAAGCGTCGGGTGGCGCGCCGACCATGGCCAGTCGTTGCGCCGGATCGACACCCGCACGGCGGTCGCCGTGCTCGCTCGCCGGAACCGTCGTCGGGTTCCTCACCGGCCTGTTCGGCGTCGGCGGCGGCTTCGTGATCGTCCCCGCACTCGCCCTCGGGCTGAAGCTGCCGATGCCCGAGGCGATCGGCACGTCGCTGCTGGTCGATCGCCATCAACGCCGCCGTCGCGCTGTCGACCCGTCTGGCCACCACCACCATCGACTGGGGGGTCACGCTCCCGTTCACCATCGCGGCCATCGCCGGGGTGCTCACCGGCGGGCAAGGTCGCCGACCGGATCGACGCTCAACGCAGCCTGCGCTGGTTCGCCGCCCTGCTCGTCGCCGTCGCCGCTCTACACCGCAGCACGCGCCGGGAGCTCGCTCGCCTCCTGAGCGCAGCTGCCCCGACACCCCCGGTTGGCTGAACGCGACGGTTGGCGGGAACCCTTCCGCATGACCTACGTCGAGCCGACCGCCTTCGAGCGGGACACCCGATACATCGCCGACCGGATCACCCGCGACGGATCCGACGGTTATCCGGTGACGGCCGGCCGCTATCGGCTGGTGGCGGCCCGGGCCTGCCCGTGGGCCAACCGGGCGATCATCGTGCGCCGGTTGCTCGGTCTCGAGCAGGCGATCTCGCTCGGGCTCTGCCGCGCCGGTCCACGGCCCGGAGAGCTGGAACTTCGATCTCGATCCCGGTGGTCAGGACCCGGTGCTCGGGATCCGCCATCTGCAACAGGCATATCTCGCTCGATTCCCCGACTACGACCACGGGATCACGGTGCCGGCGATGGTCGACGTCGCGAGCGGGCAGGTGGTCACCAACGACTACGCCCAGCTGACCCTCGACCTGTCGACCGAGTGGGTCGAGTTCCATCGCCGGGGAGCGCCGCAGCTGTATCCGCAGGCGCTGCGCGACGAGATCGACGAGATCAACGAACTGGTCTACGACGACGTCAACAACGGCGTCTACCGATGTGGTTTCGCCGGCACGCCAGGAGGCCTACGAAGATGCCTTCGAGCGTGCTCTTCGACCGCCTCGACTGGCTCACCGAACGGCTCTCCCAGCAGCGCTACCTGGTCGGCGATGCGATCACCGAGGCCGACGTCCGCCTGTTCACCACACTCGCTCGGTTCGACGCCGTCTACCACGGCCACTTCAAGTGCAACCGCCACAAGCTGAGCGAGCTGCGTGTGCTCTGGGCCTATGCTCGCGACCTGTTCCAGACCCCAGGGTTCGGTGACACGATCGACTTCGACCAGATCAAGCAGCACTACTACCTCGTCCACCGCGACATCAATCCGACCGGGATCGTCCCACTCGGACCGGATCTTGCGGACTGGTGGCTGCCCCACGGCCGCGAGGCCTTCGGCGGCGAGCCGTTCGGTGACGGGACGCCGCCTGGATGACGTCGATCCGATTTCTGCCGAGGCGATGGCGCCGCCGTTCGCCGTTGCGAAGCGCCCGGCTGACCGTGCCGGCGATCGTCGCCTTCGTCGCCGTCTCACTCGTTGCCCTGCCGCAACCGGCGCATGCGGCACGTCCGAAGGTGCTCCTCGTCGGTGACTCGACCCTCGCCGCACTGGAGTGGTACAGCAGCAGCCAGACGAAGCTGAACGGCCTCGACTACGTGCTCGAAGCGGCCTCCTGCCGGGCGGTGACGGCGGTGTCGTGCGTCGGGCGGCGCGACGCCGACGGCTCGCGCTACCGACCCTCGAACGCAGTGGATGTGCTGCGCGCCTACCCCAGGGGTACCTTCGACGAGCTGGTCGTGATGGCCGGCTACGACGAGTCGGCGAACACGTTCGCCACCTCCGTCGTCGAGCTGCCACGCGTCGCCCGAGATCGCGGCATCGACCACATCACCTGGCTCACCTTCCGCACCGGGGTCAGCTACACCGCCCCCGGCGGGGAGTCGTCATACGCCGCGAACAACCGGCTGCTGGTCGCCGCGGCGAACAGCTCCGGCGGGTACATCGACCTGCTCGACTGGAACTGGTGGGTGAACACGCACAGCGGCCTGGTCGAGCGCGACGGCGTCCACCTGACGAGCAAGGGGGCGAGTTCCGCTGCGTCGTTGATCCGCCAGGCAGTGATCAATCACTGGGGGTCGGCAGCGGTCTCGACGTCGACGGCCTCGGCCGATTCGACGTCCGCCCCCGCCGGTTCCTCCGCATCGGGCAGCTCTGGCTCCTCCGGTGGCGATCGACCGACGCTGTCGTACGGCGCGCTCGGCGAGCCCGTCCGCACCGCCCAACAGCTGCTGCTCGACGTCGGCTCGCCGATCCTCGAGCCGTACGGGGTCACCGGCCGCTACTACGCGGCGACGAGGGACGCGGTCCGTGCGTTCCAGCGGATGGTCAAACGGGACCACGACTCGTCGATGGTCATCGACGGTGTCGTCGGCCCGGCGACATGGTCCTGGTTGGAGCAGCTCGACGGATCCTCAGGTGGCGCGTCGAGCTCCGGTACGGCCGGCACCACCGCTGTCGCCAACGGCACACGGATGGTGCTCAGCTACGGCGTGCTGGGCGAGCCGGTGAAGGAGTTGCAGCAGATCCTGTTGCGGATCGGGTCACCGATCCTCGAGCCGTACGGGGTCACCGGCCGCTACTACGCGGCGACGAGGGATGCGGTCCGCGCCTTCCAGCGGATGGTCAAACGCGACCATGACTCGTCGATGGCCGTCGACGGTGTGGTCGGACCGGTCACCTGGCGCTGGCTCGACCGTCTCGATCCCGACTGACCCGGGTACAGGCGCAGCGTGCCTGACGACTCGGACGACGCCATCCCCACCAGCGCTCCAGCGGCGAGGATCCCGGTGTTCGCCCCGACCGTGCAGCTGAGCATCACCTTCGAGCAGCCCGCCGGGATCGAGGAGCTCCACGTCCACGCCGCCGGGCAGGGCTTCTGGGTCGCCCGGATGCTCTCCGCACTCGGCGCAGTGCCGGTGCTCTGCGCTCCGATCGGCGGCGAGACCGGGACGGCCTTGCGCGCCTTGCTCGGCGACCTGCCCACCGACGGATTGGTCCCCTGCTCCTCGGCCAACGGTGCCTACGTCCACGACCGACGCGAAGGCGAGCGGAGCGAGGTGGCGGCGTTCGCCTCCGTACCGCTCGGGCGCCACGCCGAGGACGACCTGGTCTCGGCGACGATCGCCTGCGCGCTCGGTGAGCCGGTGGTGGCGATCTGCGGGACCAACCTCGAAGCCAACGTCGATCCGTCGGTGTTCCAGAACGTGTGCCACAACCTCAACCAGGGCGGGTCGACGATCGTCGCCGATCTGTCGGGTGACGAGCTGCGCGCTGCGCTCGCCGGGGGCGTCGGCCTGCTCAAGATCAGCCACGAGGAGCTCGTCGCCGACGGATGGGCGAAGGGGGACTCGCTCGACGAACTCCTGGACGGCATCAGCGCGATCCGCGCCGACGGAGCGGCGGACGTGCTCGTGTCACGGGCCGGGGAGGGATCGCTGGTCGCCCTCGGTGACCGTTGGTACACGGTCCGGTCGCCCGAGATGAGCGTCGTCGATCATCGGGGGGCGGGGGACTCGATGACAGCGGCACTCGCCTTCGGCCGGTGGCACAAGCTCGATGACATCGAGCTGCTCCGCCTCGCAGCAGCTGCAGCTGCGCTCAACGTCACTCGCCACGGCCTGGCATCGGGGCATTTGCCGGCCATCGGGCGCCTGACGGAGATGATCGAGGTGGAGCAGCTCGACGTCTAGGCCGCCGCAGTCAGCGGCGGGTCGGGGTGCGCTTGGTCCGCCGGCTCGCCTTGGCGGCGACCGCCCGGGCCGCGCCCATCTCCGAGGACTGACCGGCATTGGCGATCCCGCCCGCCCAATCGGCGAGGTGAGAGCGCACGAACCACTGGTACTGCTCGAGCTCGGCGGTCTGGCCGATCAACAGGTCCTCCGAGATCGGATCGACGTCACCGACGCTGTCGATCGCCGCGCGGTGGCTGCTGATCACGCCGGAGTAGACGAGGTCGAGCGCACCGAGATGCGACATCGTGTCGGCACGGTCGAGGTCGTAGTCGTCCCAGTCGCGGCTTCGACGATCCTGCCCGGCAGGCCGCTGGGTACGCCGCCGAGGGTGGCGATCCGCTCGGCGAGAGCATCGACCATCCGTGAGATCCCGGCGTACTGGGGATCGAGCATCTGGTGGACGCCGATGAAGTTCGGACCGACCACGTTCCAGTGGATGTGCTTCAGCGTCAGTCCGAGATCGAGCAGGGCGACCAGGCGGTTCTGCAGCTGGTCGGCGACCGCGCCACCCTGGTCGAGCGACAGCGACGGAACGGTGTAGGAGGCAGCGCGCGACGAGCTGACGTCTCGCACCGGTGTGGCTCGAGCGGCCCCGTTGGTGCTCCGAGCCTTGCTGGCCGTGCCAGTGGTGGCGGCGGGCCGGGACGGGCGGGCGGTCGTAGGCATTTCGAACATCTCCTTGTGGTCGCCGGTCGCAGCGACACCCGCGCGTACCCGTCGAAACGGTCGGACAAACGTCCGCCCGCAACTCGGCCGCCGGCCGTCGAAGCACTCTGCGCTCGGAGCGAACGAGGCGTTGCACTGCTCGTAGGCTCGGCACGTGGACGGTGGGAAGGCGATGATCGGACTGCGTCGCCCTGAGGATCTCTGCGGATGACCGCCGGTGAGCCGACGGTCAGCTTGCCGATGTACCCGTCTGCCGAGTTGCGCCCGGCCTGGCAGCAGCTGTGGGGAGCGGTCCACCGCCGACTCGGAGGTCCCCAAGAGCTCACCTGGGACGACGACGTCCACCGGCTCTGGCTCGATCCCCAGCTGTCGATCAGCCAGTCGTGCGGCTGGCCGGCGACGACGACCTACGCCGACCGGCTGGTCCCCGTCGGCGCGTTCGACCCGAGGATCCCGGGGGCGAGCAACGCCCGTTATCGCAGCGTCCTGATCGCCCGCAAGGACGCCTTGCCGACCGAGCTCGGCCGGGCGACGGCGGCGGTCAACAGCGACGACAGCCTCTCCGGGTGGATCAGTTTGACCGTCGCCGTCAGCGGCACCCCGGGTCGTTGGGACGGCGAGGTGCGCTGGACCGGGGGGCACGCCGCGAGCATCGAGGCGGTGGTCAGCGGGGAGGCCGACATCGCCTCGATCGACGCCGTCACCTGGGCGCTGCTCGGAGATCTCGATCGCCGGCCGCGGCGGGGGATCGTGGTCGTCGGGCGCGGACCGCGCGTGCCGTGCCTACCGATCGTCGTTCCCCACGGAGCCTCGGCGCGTCGGATCGCTGCCGTACGCGCTGCTTTCGGCGAGGCCTGCACCGACCCCTCGACCGCAGAGGCTCGCCACCGGCTGCGGATACGCGGCTTCGTGCCGCTCGGCCGCGCCGACTACGCCGGGCTGCCGGCGCTCGGCGGTTGGTCGCCCGGAGCGACCTGATCGATCCCGGCTGCGGGCGTCAGCGGCGGATTCCACCGAACTGGGCGTACTTCTTGATCATCACGCGCGCGAGGGCGAGCAACTCGTTGTCCGTCGGATGGTCGGAGGGCTCGGTTGCGACCACCCGCTGGGCCAGCTCCGGATGGCGGTGCTCGAGATGCTGACGGAACTCGACCTTGGCCGTCCCCGGACCGATCAGGACCACCTCGCCCGCCTCGGAGACGAGCGCGACGAGGTCGCGGTAGAAGTCGAGGTCGGGAGTCGCCTTGCCGGTCCCGATCACCCGCGCCTTGCGGTGGAGATGGCGCTCGTCACCTCTCGCGCGCTGTCGACCCGGAGGAGCTCCCGTCCGTCGTACGTGCAGCGGGCGTGCAGATGGTCGAGCCAGACGACGGCGTGTGGGTGGCGCATCTCGTCGCTCCGTTCCCGGGACGGTCATCGTCCCGACGATGGTCCCTCGATACTGCCAGGGTGCGCAGGGTGGATCTACCGCGGACCGGGGCGAACGTCCTTCGCCGGCGAAGGGCGGCCAGACTGGATCGATGAAGTTCGGGGTGCAGCTGCCGGAGGTCGAGCGGATCGTCCGCTGGGACGAGCTGCGGCGGATGGCGGTGCTCGCCGAGGACGTCGGGTTCGACTCGCTGTGGGTCGGCGACCACTACCTCTACGGCGAGCGGCCCGATCGCCGGGGGCCGTGGGAGGTGTGGACCCAGCTCGCCGCGATCGCGGCGGTGACGACCACGGTGACGATCGCCCCGTTTGTCGCCTCGCTCGCCTTCCACCGGCCGGCGGTGCTCGCCAAGTTCGCCTCGACCGTCGACGAGATCTCGGGAGGGCGGCTCGTGCTCGGCGTCGGGGCCGGCTGGAACGAGGTCGAGTTCCGCGCCTTCGGGATCCCCTACGACCGGCGGGTCGACCGTTTCGCCGAGGCATTCGAGATCGTCCGCCGGCTGATGCGGGGGGAGACCGTGACCTCTGCCGGCGAGTTCGGCGCGATCGAGGACTGCGTCGTTCTCCCCGCCTCCTTCCGTGACGGCCCCGTGCCGTTGCTGATCGGATCGACCGGCCGACGGATGTTGCAGATCGCCCTCCCGCATGTCGACGCATGGAACGCCTGGTTCACCGAGTACGACAACACCCCGTCGAAGGTGCCGGCGCTGCTCGCCGAGTTCGACGAGGCCTGCGTACGTGCCGGACGTGCACCGGCGGAGATCGAGCGGTCCGTCGCCGTCCTGCTCGACTTCGGTTCGGACGAACCGCGCCAGGGGAGCGTCAACCCGATCGGCGGCGGTCACCGGCGGATGGCCGACGTGCTGAGCGAGATCGCCGCCGCCGGGGTCGATCACGTCCAGCTCGTGCTCGACCCGATCGACGAAGCGTCGATCGCCGCCGCCGCCGACGTCGTCGCCCTCGTCGACCGGAAATGATCACCGCCGACCCCGTTGACTTCAAGTCGACTTGAATTTGTAGCGTTGACGCGGTGACGGATGACGGGAGCGGTCGAGGATGAGCGACTGGGACATGTGGTCGGCGCTGCAGGCGACGATGCAGGGCGAGGAGGCCAGGCGAGGGTCGATCCGGCGGGCGACGCTCAGGCGGGTCGGCCACTTCGCCCGCCCGCACCGGGCGACGATCGTCGTGTTCCTCGTGCTCGCGACGATCTCGGCCGTGCTCGGCGTCGCCGGACCGGTGCTCGCCGGGCGAGCCGTCGACGCGATCGTCGAACAGCGCGAGGTCCGCGTCGTGGTCTGGTTGGCGGTGCTGATCGCACTCGTCGCCCTCGCCGATGCGGCGTCGGGCTGCTCGAGCGGCGCAAGTCGTCGCGCCTCGGCGAGGGCCTGATCCTCGACCTCCGCCGACAGGTGTTCGAGCACGTGCAGACCATGCCGATCGCGTTCTTCACCCGTACCCACACCGGCGCGCTCGTCAGCCGGTTGAACAACGACGTGATCGGCGCCCAGCGGGCGTTCACCTCCGCCCTCGCCGGGCGTCGTGACCAACGTGATCGCGCTCGTGCTCACCCTCGCTGTGATGCTCCGCCTGTCGTGGCAGATCACGCTGCTGGCGCTCGTCCTGCTGCCGCTGTTCGTGATTCCGGCCCGGCGGGTCGGGGCCAAGGTCGGCGCCCTCGAACGAGAGGCCGCCGAGCACAACGCGGCGATGACCATCGCAGATGACCGAGCGCTTCTCGGCGCCGGGCGCGACGCTGGTCAAGCTGTTCGGCCGACCGCGGTCAGGAGGCCGAGGAGTTCGGCCGGCGGGCCGACCGGGTCAGCGACATCGGCGTGCGGTCGGCGGTGGCGATGGAGGTCTTCTTCCGCGCGCTGACGCTCGTGTCCGGCCTGGCCATCGCGCTCGTCTACGGGCTCGGCGGCTACCTCGCGCTCCGAGGGCCGGCTCGACCCCGGCACGGTCGTGACGATGGCCCTGCTGCTGAACCGCTTGTACGGCCCGCTGACCTCGCTCGGCCACCGCCCGCCTCGACGTCGTCACCGCGCTCGTCAGCTTCGAGCGGGTCTTCGAGGTGCTCGACATCGAGCCGCTGATCGCCGAACGCCGCCGATCCCGATCGCCCTCCCGGGCGGCCCGGTCTCGGTCGAGCTGGACGCACGTCCGGTTCGCCTACCCGACCGCCGACAAGGTGTCGCTGGCCTCGCTCGAGGAGGTCGCCGTGCTCGACGACCGGATCGGCGAGACGGTCCTCCACGACATCTCGTTGCACGTCGCCCCGGCGGCAGATGGTCGCCCTCGTCGGCTCGTCGGGCGCCGGCAAGTCGACGATCGCCTCGCTCGTGCCGCGGCTCTACGACGTCGACGGCGGGTCGGTGCGGCTCGCCGGCGTCGACGTGCGCGAGCTCTCGTTCGACACGATCCGGGCGACGGTCGGGGTCGTCACCCAGGACGGCCACCTGTTCCACGACACGATCCGGGCCAACCTCGCGCTACGCCGCACCGGATGCGACCGACGCCGAGCTGTGGGCGGCGCTCGCGCAGCGCCCGCCTCGACGACCTCGTCCGCTCGCTCCCCGACGGCCTCGACACCGTCGTCGGCGAGCGCGGCTACCGCCTCTCCGGCGGCGAGCGCCAGCGGCTGACGATCGCCCGACTGCTGCTCGC
Organism: uncultured Actinomycetes bacterium; assembly: GCA_963754705.1. GTDB lineage: Bacteria > Actinomycetota > Acidimicrobiia > Acidimicrobiales > Ilumatobacteraceae > JAWKHV01. The sequence goes on from CAVWGZ010000010.1 coordinate 161,410, forward strand.
CAAGCCACGGGTCGTGATCCTCGACGAGGCGACCGCCCACCTCGACTCGACCGTCCGAGGTCGCCGTGCAGGAGGCGCTCGCGGCCGCGCTCGACGGACGCACGGCGCTCGTCATCGCCCACCGACTGTCGACGATCCGGGCCGCCGACGAGATCCTCGTGGTCGACGACGGTCGGATCGTCGAGCGCGGCTCGCACGGCGAGCTGCTCGCCGCGTGGCGGTCGCTACGCCGAGCTCTACCGCACCCAGTTCGCCGAGCCGCTCGACTCGGTACCGTCGTTGGCCCTCGGCGAGTGAGCGGATCGCCGGGCGGGCCGGTGGAGCACGGTGCGGTCGGGCGGACGAGCGCAAGCGATCATCGGGGATGCTCTCCGACGCCAAGATCCTGATCACCGGTCCGGCCGGTCAGATCGCCTTCCCGCTCGCCCGGTACCTCGCCGCCGACAACGAGGTGTGGGGCATCGCCCGCTTCAGCGACCCGGCGTCGCGCCGAGCGGATCGAGGGCTACGGCGTCACCACCCGCGTCGTGCGATCTCGCCGCCGGCGACTTCGGCGACCTGCCCGACGACTTCGACTACGTCGCTGCACCTCGCCGTCGACAGGGCCCGGGCCTCGACTACGACCAGGCGATCCGGGTCAACGCCGAGGGCACCGGCCTGCTGCTCGCAGCACTGCCGCAAGGCGAAGGCGGCGCTGGTGATGTCGACGTTCTCGGTCTACAAGCCGCACGGACGACCCGCTGCCACGCCTACCTCGAGACCGACCCGCTCGGCGACGTCAACTCGCCGCTCTCGCCGCCGTACTCGATGTCGAAGATCGCCCAGGAGGCCGTCGCCCGCTACTGCGCCCGGGCGTTCGACCTGCCGATGACCATCGCCCGGATGAACGCCGTCTACAGCGACAACGGCGGACTGCCGGCGATCCACCTCGCGCCGGGCGATGAACGGCGAGGCGCTGATCACCCGCTGGGATCCGTGCGTCTACAGCCCGATCCACGACGACGACATCACCGCCCAGACCGCCCCGCTGCTGGACGCCGCCACCGTCCCGGCGACGATCGTCAACTGGGCCGGGGACGACCAGGTGAGCGTGCAGGAATGGGCGGCGTACTTCGAGCAGCGGCTCGGCAGACCGGTGACGGTCGAGGTCGGCGACTTCCCCGGCACGCAGAAGTCGGCGATCTCCGACAACACCAAGCGCCTGTCGATCACCGGCCCGTGCACGGTCGGCTGGCGCGACGGCTTCGCCCGAATGGTCGACACCCTCCTCGCCGAGGGGTAGGTAACCTCGCAGCTGTCCGGAGGTCCGCAATGACGAACGTGCCGATCGTGCCGATCGTGCCGCTCCTGAGCTTCGACGAGTACGAGATGCTCTACGGCGAAGGTCCCATCAAACACGAGTTCATCGAGGGCTACGTCCGAGCGATGGCGGGGGGACGCGCGCGCACCACCAGCTCGCTGCGACCCTTGTCAGCCTGTTGCGCAGCGCAGGTCGGCCGTCGGGGTGTGTCGCTCTCGCAGAACGGCGGCTGGACATCGTCGGCGCGATCGGGCGGACCGATCGTGCCTACTACCCGGACGTGATGGTCGTCTGTGGCCCTACCACTCGCGTCGCTGCGGAGACCGATCCGTGTCTGGTCGTCGAGATCCTGTCGGAGTCGACTGCGGCAATCGATCAGATCGAGAAGCTCGCCGCCTATGCGGCGGTACCGAGTGTGCTCGCGTACCTGATCGTCAGCCAGACGGAGAAGAAGATCATCGTCCATCGCCGGGTCGGCGAGGATCTGCGGCCGGAGCGGTACGGACCTGGCGAGTCGCTCCGTCTCGACTGCCCGTCGACCGAACTCTCGATCGACGAGATCTACGACGACCTCGGCCTTCTCGGGTAGCGGGACAGTGTCGACCTCGCCGATGTCCGCTCGACGATCGGTCACTTCGAGCCACTCTGCGCCGGGCTCTGCGCCGGTCGTCCACGCCGTCGCCGAGCTCGGCTCGGTCGGCGTCCGTGCCCAGATCGTGCGCGACCACCTGTTCAGATCGTGAGGGACTGACGCCATGTCGATCAACTTCGACGACCTCGAGTCGCCGACCGGGATTCTTCGTCGGGAGCAAGCCGAAGCAGGTCACGTTCCTGCCCGACCCCGAGCGCCGCCGCCGCGCCGCTACACGCTGATCTCGGTCGACGACCACCTCGTCGAGCCGCCGCACATGTTCGAGGGCCGGGTGCCCGACCCGGTTCGCCGACGCTGCGCCACGGGTCGAGATCGACGACGACGGGCATGGAGTACTGGGTGTACGACGGCAAGCGCCACTACAAGGTCGGCCTCAACGCCGTCGTCGGTCGACCGCATCGAGGAGCTGCAGCTTCGAGCCCGACCCGCTTCGACGAGATGCGCCGCGGCGCGTGGGACATCGACGCCCGCGTCCACGACATGGACCTCAACGGCGTCTACGCCTCGCTCAACTTCCCGTCGTCGCTCGCCGGGTTCGCCGGGCAGCGCTACCAGCTCGGCGTCAGCGATCCCGAGCTCGCGCTCGCCGTCGTGCGCGCCGCGAACGACTGGCACCTCGAGGAGTGGGCCGGCACCGTACCCCGGCCGCATCATCCCGCTGCCAGCTGCCGTGGCTGCTCGACCCCGAGCGTCGGCGCCGCCGAGATCCGCCGCAACGCCGCGCGCGGGCTTCCACGCCGTCACCTTCCCCGAGCTGCCCGAGCGGCTCGGCCTGCCGTCGCTGCACACCGGCTACTGGGACCCGTTCATCGGCGGCCTGCGCGGAGACCGGGACCGTCGTCTGCCTGCACGTCGGCTCGTCGTCGAGCGCCCCGACGACGTCGTCCGACGCGCCCGCCGACACCATCGGCGTGCTGTTCTTCGGCTGGGCCATGTTCGCCGCCGTCGACTGGCTCTACTCCAAGCTCCCGGTGCGCTTCCCGGACCTGAAGATCTGCCTGTCCGAGGGCGGCATCGGCTGGGTCGCCGGGCTGCTCGACCGCCTCGACCACGTCGAGCGCTACCAGCAGATGTACGGCACGTGGGACGGCATCGACCTCACGCCCGCGCGAGGTGCTGCAGCGCAACTTCTGGTTCTGCGCGATCGACGACCCGTCCGGGCTCGAGCAGCGCCACCGCATCGGCGTCGACCACCTGCTGCTCGAGTCCGACTACCCGCACCAGGACGGCACGTGGCCCGACACCCAGGAGATCCTCGACGCGCCAGATCGGCCACTTCCCGGCCGACGACATCCGCAAGCTCACGTGGGAGAACGCCTCGAAGCTGTTCGACCACCCGGTGCCCGACGCCGTGCAGACCGACCCGGAGGCGTACTGATGACCGGCCGACCGACGTCAGCGACCGCGGCGACAGACCTCCGGTTCCGCATCGCCGCCGGCGCGGCGCATCCTCTACCGCGAGGGCTGCGACTCCAACGTCGGCGGCCACGTCAGCGCCCGGGCGACCGAGGGCGACGCGTTCTGGGTCACCGGATTCGAGTACTTCGACCAGACCACCGCCCGAACGGGTCGCCAAGCTCGACTTCGACCTGCAGGTGCTCGAGGGCGAGCACGCGTTCTCGCCGGCGGTCGAACTTCCACGCCCGCATCTACCGGCTCCGGCCCGACGTCGACGCCATCGTGCACCTCCACTCGCACCACCTCTCGGTGCTGTCGTCGCTCGGCATCGCACGGTCGGCATGTACAACGTCGCCTCGGTGCTGTTCCACGAGGAGCAGGCCACCTACTTCGACGACGGCCACAAGTCGCACATCGAGGTCGCTCGACGACCTCGGCGACAAGCGCGTCGTCACTCATGAAGAACCACGGCGGCGATCATCGCGTCGGACTCGATCGAGCACGCCGACGATCGAGGCGATCACGCTCGAGCAAGTGCGCCCGCTACCACCTCGAGTGCGTGGCCGCCGGCGGCACCGAGATCCTCGCTCGACGAGGTCGTCGGCGGCAAGGCGATGTACCGCAAGCACTTCCTGCCGCACATGTGGGAGGCGAACTTCGCGTCGCCTGCGCCGTCGGACCCCGACCTGTTCGCCGCCATCGCCCACGAGCCGAACTTCGGCGCGCCGATCGAGGAAGCTGTCTGACGATGGCCACCGAACCGATCACCACCGCCGAGCTCGACGAGATCTACGAGGCGACCAAGAACTGGACCCGATGGGGGAGCGACGACGAGCGGGGCGCGCTGAACTTCCTCACCGACGCGCATCGCGCCGCAGCGGCGGCGACGGTCGTCAACGGCCGCTCGCTCAGCCTCGGTCACGACATCACCACCAACCCGACACCGGAGACGCCGAGCCCGGCGCACCACCACATGCTCGCCAGTGGCGATGCGCTCGGGGCGAGCGGTGTCCCCGGCTACGAAGCGACCCAGGACTACGTCGGCACCGCGGTGCACGGGTTGGGGATCACCCACATCGACGCGCTCTGCCACATGTTCGTCCGCGGTGAGATGTACGGCGGACGCCCGTCGTCGATGGTCCGTTCCACCGGGGCGCTGGCGAACACGATCATGTCCGCCGCCGGAGGGATCGTCGGTCGAGGGGTGCTGCTCGACATCCCCGCGGCGCGAGGCGTCGAGTTCCTCGAGCCGACCGAGTCGGTCACCGTCGACGACCTGCAGGCCGCAGAGGAACGCCAACAGCTGACCGTCGGCGAGGCGGACCTGCTGCTGATCTCGACCGGGCGTGACGCCCGCCGGATCTCGGTCGGCGGTTCGCTCAACCCGTTCGGCGGGGGCTCGCCGGCCTCCATCCACGCACGTTGAGCTGGCTCCACCAGCGCCGCGTCGCGCTGCTCGGCGGCGACGGGATCTCCGATCACATGCCGTTCACCTCGATCCCCGACTGGCCGTTCCCGATCCATCAGGTGGGGATCACCGGGATCGGTCTGCACCTGATCGACAACATGCGTTTCGACGGCCTCGCCGCTGCCTGCGCCGAGGAGGGTCGGTGGTCGTTCTTGCTGACGGTGGCGCCGATGCGAGTTCCCGGCGGCACCGGCAGCCCGGTCAATCCGGTGGCGGTGTTCTGACGCCGATCTGCCGATGCGTCAGCCGAGGACGTCGTCGAAGCGGGCCCGGATCGCGTCGAATCGACCTCGGCTGGGGAACGCCCACAGCCGACCGGCGCGCACGGCGTCGATCATCGACCGGGCGATCTCGTCCGGTGACTGGACCCCCTCGGTCAGCGCGTCGATCCGTCGCTGCTCGTCGTCGTCCACGTCGAGTTCCCCGGCGAGCACCTCGGGCCGGTTGCGCTCCGAGCTGAACAGACGGGTGCGGACCAGTGCCGGGCAGACCGCGGTCACCCCGATCGGGGCGTCGGCCGCCGCCAGCTCGCCGGCCAGTGCTTCGGTGATCGCCGCCACCGCATGCTTGGTCGCGGCGTACAGCCCGTACGAGGGAACGACGAGCCAGCTGGCGAGCGAGGCGGTGTTGACGACATGCCCGTCCTCGCCGGCCTCGAGCATCCGCGGCACGAACGCCGAGATGCCGTGGAGCACCCCCTTGACGTTGACCCCGAACATCCAGTCCCAATCGGCGGGGGTGGCGTCGAGCAGGTTGCGGGTCAGGCTGACGCCGGCGTTGTTGCACAACAGGTGCACGGTGCGGTGGCGGCCGAACGCTGCGTCGGCGAGGTCGCCGACCGACGACTCGTCGCTGACGTCGGTGGCCTGGGTCAGCACCGACGGTGCATCGCTGAGCTCGCCGGCAACGGCCTCGAGCGCAGCCCCGTCGATGTCGGCGAGGACCAGATGGACCCCCAGCCCGGCGAGGGCGACGGCATAGGCGCGCCCGATCCCGCTGCCCGCCCCGGTGACGACTGCGACGCGTCCCTCGAACTGCTCCATACCCACTCGCTCCGTCCGGCTGCGGCCGGTCAGAGCATCATCTCCCCGCCGTTGACGTCGAGCTCGGCCCCGGTGATCACCGACGCCAGGTCGGAGGCGAGGAAGGCGACGGCATTGGCGCACTCGGCGTCGTCAGGGATGATCCCGAGCGGGATGTCCTTGGTGATCTCGGCGATCACCTCCTCGCGCGAGCGTCCGGTCGACTCCTGCCAGCCGACGTACATCTCCACCGGCGGCCCCCACATCCAGCCCATGAACGTCGAGTTGACCCGGATTCCGTAGGGGCCCAGTTCCTTTGCCAACATCCGGGCTGCGACGGTCAACGCGCCTTTCGAGGTGGCGTAACCGGACTGGGTGGCGATCGGCTTCTTCTGGATCATCGAGTTGACGAACACGATCGATCCCTTGCCGGCCGAGCGCATGTGCGGGATGCACTGTTGGGTCAACTGCAGCGTGCCGAACACGGTGACGTCGAACGACGACCGCCATTCGGCGAAATCGGCCTCCTCGAACATCGTGAACGACGGCGGGAGATAGGCACTGTTCACCAGGCAGTCGATCCGCCCGAACTCGGCGACCGTGGCGTCGACGAGTCGTTGGGTCTGGGTCGCGTCGGAGATGTCCGTCGGGCAGACCAGCGTCCGCCGGTCGGGATAGGTGGCGGCGATCTCGTCGGCGACCTGTTGCAGCTTCGATTCGGTGCGGGCAGCGAGGACCACGTCGGCACCTTCCCGGGCGAACACGTAGGCGAGTTCCTGACCGAGCCCCGGACCGATCCCGGAGATGATCGCCACCTTGCCCTCGAGCATCATCGTCTGCGTCCCCCTCGGGTCTGCCGTGCGCCCGGAACGGTCGCGCCGGCGGCAGAGTCGAGCAGCTGACCCCGACACGCGACGAACCGTGCCGATGGCAGACGGAGAACTAGCGAAGCACGAAGCGTGCGACGCGCAAGAGGATCACGGGTAGCGGGTCCAACTGGCGTTCTCGACGTCGTACAGCTTGCACTCGCGCGTCGCCCGGAGGTAGCCGCGCAGGCTCCACCGCTCACGCCGGACCACACCGGGGAACGCCGCCTCGATCGCCCGCGCCGCTTCCGGGAGGCGATGGAACGGGATCCGCATGTCGACGTGGTGCGGGGTGTGGATGAAGATGTGGTGGAACCACAGCCGATCGATCACGGTCGGGAACTCGAGGATCGTGGTCGACTCCATCTGGCCCTTGAACTGGTTCCACTCGCGCCGCGGCCACCACTTCACCGACGGGTCGACGTGGTGGACGTAGACGGTCCAGCCGATCACGTGACAGAAGGTCAGGAACGGCACGACGAGGGTGGCGGCCAACAGCCACAGCGCCCGGGTCGGCCCACCCTGGAGCACACCGATCGTCCCGATCGCGGCGGCGACGGCGGCGAACCCGCCCCACATCAGCCGGTTGTCACGGTTGTAGGCGGCGGCGCGCTTGCCCTCCGGGGTGTAGCGCACCATCTTTTCCCACCACACGGCGCGGAAGTAGTAGCTCCCCGAACCGATCGCCGACCAGTCCAGCCGGTGCCGCAACCGATGCCAACGAGACATCGCAGCGAACTCCTCGGCGGTCGCCGGGTGCCAGACGAAGTCGAACCCGATGCGGGTGGTGTACCCGTGGTGGATCCGGTTGTGACCGAGATCCCAGGCCGCCTCGTTGTGCAACGACGGCAGCATGCACGCCCGGGCGACCCACTTGTTCAGCGGCTTGGACTCGAACAGCGCACCGTGCGAGGCGTCGTGACCGAGCACGAACAACCCGGCGACCCCCAACCCGACCAGCGCGATCAGCCCGATCGACCACCACTGGGCGTCGGTCAGGACCAACGCGACGATCGGTGCCGACCACAGCGCGAATCCCTGGACCACGGCCAGGGCGCCTCGCCAGGCGGGCCGTTCGTAGCACCGTTCGGGGATCGCATCCCGGACCTCGTTGAGCGACCCTTCGCGGGGCTTGGCACGGGCGGGGAGAACGGCGGCGTCAGAAACTGGCACCTCCCAAGCCTACCGTTACAGTTCCCACTGTCAACGTCACTCTGACAGTTGGAACTGTAAGAATTCTCGGTCGTCGGTGCTTGCTGTGGTTGACTCGCCCGTGATGGACAGCCCGTCCCCGGTCACCTACTCGCTCACCGAGCTGTCCGAGGTCACTGGCGTCCCGGCGCGCACGGTCCGCTACTACCAGTCGGAAGGCCTCCTCGCCCGGCCGGAACGCCACGGCCGGGAGGCGGTGTACCGCCCGGAGCACGTCGAGCGGCTCGAGCTGATCATCGAGCTGCGCGATCGAGGTCTGACCCTGACGGCGATCAAGGAGTTGGTCACCGTCGAGCATCCGGCGCGGACGGTGGCGACCTGGCTCGGGGTCGACTCGACGCTGTCGGTCCCGTGGTCGGAGGATCGGCCGCGGGTGGTCACCCGGGACGAGCTGCGGGAGCTGATCGGCTCCGGTCGTCGGGGGTTGCTCGCCGATCTCCAGGACGCCGGGTTCGTGCGCCCCGACGAGGCATCGGGGATGTGGATCGTCGCCAGCCCCGACCTGCTCGACCTCGCCCTTCAGCTGCAGGACGCGGGGATCGACGTCGAGATCAGCGGCAAGCTGCGCGACCTGCTGTCCGAGCGGTTGGCGATCGCGGTCGACGAGGCGATCAAGCTGATCGTCGAGCGGGTCGGGACCGGCTTCGCCGGCCGGGCGAGCGCGGACGAGTTGGCGACTGCACTCGGGGCGCTGCGCCCGGTCGCCCGCGAGATGACCTCGCTGATCCTCGCCCAGCAGGTCGAGCGCGGCTTGCGCGAGCTCGTCCACAGCGGCCCGATGGCCGTCGTCCACCGCGCCCGGCGTCGGCGACGCGCCGAGAACTGACGAATCTCGGCGGGCGGGCGGGCGCACGCCGCGCCGGACGGTCAGCTGGGGACGCCGTAGACGAACGACGAACCGCCGAACCCGATGTAGACGGTGCCGAAGGTGTTGATGTCGCCGCTGATCGCCGACACCCAGTCGACGGTGTAGGGGTAGTCGCCGATCCGGTTCCAGCTCGCTGCGTCGTCGGTCGACTGCCAGATCCCGTACTCGCCGTTCACGTCGCCGGCGAGATAGATCGCGGCGACGGCGGCTCCCGGCGCGGGGGCGCCGAAGCCGAAGGTCAGCACCCGGTCGACGCCGTTGATCTGCTCCCAGGTCGCACCGCCGTCGCGCGAGCGGAGGAACGGCGCGCCGCCGTGGAGCTGCGGCCCGGTGTAGTCGTGGCCGCCGGCGGGGCCGTCGGTGTAGAACAGGTTGCCCGCCGCTCCGGGCATCGCCCGCAGCTGGGCGTTGAACGCAGGGTCACCGGTGGTGAAATCGCCGTCGTGGACCAGCGTCCAGTTGGCGCCGCCGTCGGTCGAGCGGAACACACCCTGGCCGAGCATGTAGAGGTAGAACGTGCCGGGGGTGACCTGATCGGCGGCGATCGTCTGGAGGTTGTTGCCGAACATGAACCCGCCGATCGAGTCCTCCGGATAGCTCGTCACCCCGGGCAGCTCGACCGGGGCCCAGTTCTTGCCGCCGTCGGTGGTGAAGTAGGGCTGGAAGCTGTCGGCGGCGGTGGGGAAGTACCGGCCGGGGGCCCAGACGATGTTGCCCGGTTCGCTGACCGCCAAGGTGCCGTAACCGAACTCCTCCGCCGACCCGGCATCGTCCGGCATCGACTCGAACACCTCCCAGCTCTGCCCGCCGTCGGCGGTGGCGGCGGCGGCGAGCACGGGGTCGTCGCCGACGTAGCTCGTCGTTGCGCTGACCGCCACCCCGGGGGCGAACGGCGAGGCGGAGATCGAGGTCGTACCGGCGAATTCGTCGACCGGTCCCTTGATCAGCTCGAAGTCGTCGAGCTCGGCGGAGCCGGAGAACTGCCCGAAGTCGAACACGGAGAACACCGGCGGACCGTCGACGGTCGAGGCGATGCCGGTGGCGACCATCGTCTCCATCCCCCGGGTCTGTTCGATCCAGGTCAGCTGGTCCCCGTCGGCAGGGAGGTCGGCGTACTGCACCCCTTCCCCGGTGGAGAGGTACAGCCGCGACGGGTTGGCGGGATCGAACAGCAGATCGGAGGCGACGAGGTAGTAGTCGTCCTCGTGCTCGGGCATCCACGAGATGTCGCCCTCACCGTCTGACCAACTGAGCGAGTCCCAGTCGTCCCCTCTATCACGGGTGACGAACATCTGCCCGGCGAAGCCGATCACGACGGTGCCTTCGGTCGTCGGGCTGGCGGCGAGGAACGGGTTCTCGACATCGGCGATCTGGTTCGGGTTCCAGTCGCCAGGGGTGATCTCGGTCCAGCCGTCGCCGTCGAAACGTTGCACCGAGAACGGTCCGTCACGGTCGCCGTCGACGGCGTAGTAGGCGCCGCCAGCGTCGATCCCGGCGTGCTCGACCGCCGTCGGCCCGCCGATCGAGTCCCAGCTCTCGCCGCCGTCGGTGCTCCGGTAGACCGCGTTACCCCAGCTCGCGGCGTAGATCACCGACGTCCGTCCGTCGGCGCCAGGCGACCCCGGGTCGAATGCGATCCCGGTGATCCCGACGCTGTTGATCTCGCCACCGGAGTCCTCGCTGGTCCGCTGCTCGGCGAGCCCGGCAGGCACGGTGGTCTCGGCCCAGCTCTCGCCGCCGTCGGTGCTCCTGCGCAACGGGGTGTCCGGCCCGGCGGCGACGACGTGGTCGGGCGCGATCGGGTCGACAGCCATCTTGTCGCCGAACCCGCGGCCGAACGGGCCGTTGGCGTTCCACGGCGTGGCGGCGAACGAGGTCTCGACGAAGCTCACCCCGCCGTCGGCAGAGCTGAACAGGTGTCCGGCCCACATCACGTAGATCCGGGTCGAGTCGGAGGGGGCGAGGGCGACCTCCTGCACGCCCTTGCCCATCTTCGGCACGTGCCAGGCGTCGGGGAGCGACGCGGTGGTCAGCAGCTGTTCCCAACTCCCGGCGTCGGCCCGCCGGATGTAGGCGCCGTAGACGTCGCTGCGGGCGACGAGGGTGCCGTCGTCGGCTGCGCCGATCCCGCTGATGTTCCCGCCCCCGCCGATCCGCACCGGCCGCCAGGTGTATCCGTCGACGTCGCTGACGATCGTCACCGCCGGCAGGGTCGGCGTGACCGTCGGTGGAACGCTCGGTTCGACCGTCGGACCGACGCTGGTGCCCCCGTCGCCGGTGCCGGGCGTGCTGCTCTCGGGGCCCCCGGAGGAGGTCGGCGTGGTCGATTCGTCGCCACCGGAGACGACCAGATAACCGGCCACGCAGGCGGCAACCACCGCGAGCGCAGCCAACAGGAGAGCGCTGCGCTTCGGCCGGGGCATCCGTGTGTTCTATCAATCAACGGCGCGGGCGCGCCCGCGAGCACCCCCCGCCGGGTCGGGGCGCGCTACTCCGCGCCCGGAGGGAGACGCAGGCTGTAGCCCACACCGCGGACCGTCTGGATCATGTGCGGCTCGGTCGCGTCGACCTTCGTCCGCAGATAGCTGACGTACGTTTCGAGCACGCTGGCGTTGCCGGCGAAGTGGTAATCCCAGACCGCCTCGAGGATCTGCTCGCGGGTCAGCACCCGTCGGGCGTTCTCGACGAGGTAAAGCAGCAACCGGTACTCGGTCGGGGTCAGCTCGATCAATCGCCCGCCCCGCCAGACTTCCCGGGTGTCGGTGTCGAGCACGAGGTCGTGGTAGGTCAGCCGGTGGTCGCCCGGGCCGACGCCGGCTGACCTGCGCAGCACCGCCTTGACCCGTTCGATCAGCTCCTCGATCGAGAACGGCTTGGTCACATAGTCGTCGACCCCGAGGCGGAGGCCCTCGACCTTGTCGCTGGTCGCGTCTCGAGCGGAGAGGAAGATGATCGGGACGCGGGTTCCGGCCCGGTCCGATTGGCGCAGCCGGCGGGCGACATCGAAGCCGTCCAGATCGGGGAGCATCACGTCGAGGATCACTAGGTCGGGTCGCCGCCGCTCGATCGAGTGGAGCGCGTCGCGACCGCTGGCACAGCGCTCGACCTCGAAGCCGTTGAACCCGAGCGCCATCGCCAACAGTTCGGTGATGTGCTCTTCGTCGTCGACCGCCAACACGTACGGCTTGGACACACCGTCGGACACCCGGTCACTCTAGGTGAGCGTCGGGGTGTCCACTTCGAGCCGCAGCGTCGACGTCCGAGCGATGAGGCAGGATGCATCCGTGCGGGCGCAGACGAACGACTCCGGCCGAGCCGGGTGACACTCCGCCTGCGTCTGGTGCTCGCCCTCGGCGGGCTGCTGGCGATCGGGCTCGGGTTGTTCGGTGCGGCGACCTACGCCGCCTACCGCTCGTCACAGTTCGGCAGGCTCGACGAGCAGTTGACGAGCGTCGTCGCCCCGATCAGGCGGTCGCTCGAAGATGCCGCCGGATTCGACGACGATCCGGACGAGCTGGACGAGCTGGACGAGCCGGATGAGCCGGGCGAGGACCAGGACCGTCCGTCGAGAGCGACACCGGCCGGCGCTTATGGCGAGCTGCGCGACGCGAGCGGCTCGGTCGTCGCTGTCGTCGGGCTCGCCGATGGTGTGACTCCGCCCGAATTGCCGGCGAGCTTCGAGGAGCTACCGGTGACGTTCACCTCCGTCACCGCCGACGGCGCAAATGGCGTGCCCGGGCGGAGGAGAGCAGGAACGCCGACGGTGTCGTGGTCGTCGCCGTGCCGACCGCCGAAGTCGAGGCGTCGTTGACCAGACTCGCCCTGATCGAGTTGCTCGGCGGAGGCGTGCTGCTCGTCGCCGTCCTCGCCGGCTCGTGGCTGATCCTCCGCCGCGGTCTGCGCCCGTTGGAGCACATGGCTGTGTCCGCCCGCGAGATCTCGGGTGGCGATCTGTCACCAAGGGTCGAGCCCGCAGACGGACGGAGCGAGATCGGGCAGCTCGGGCTGGCGCTGAACACGATGCTCGACAGGATCGAGGAGGCGTTCCGCGAGCGCGAGCAGACCGAGCGAAAGCTGCGCCAGTTCCTCGCCGATGCCTCCCACGAGCTGCGCACACCACTGACCTCGATCCAAGGCTTCGCCGAGCTGTTGCGGATGGGGGCGGCGAACGACCAGGTCGACCGGTCGACGATGGTCCGCCGGATCGAGCAGGAGTCGGCGCGGATGAAGCGCCTGGTGGAGGATCTGCTCCTGCTCGCCCGGCTGGACGAGCTGCGGCTCGCCGAGCGGGTGGCGGTCGACCTCTCGGTGCTCGCTGCCGACGCCTGCACCGACGCCGTGGCGACCGCTCCCGACCGGACGTTCACGCTCGACGCGCCCGAACCGGTCGTCGTCGCCGGCGACCGCGACCAACTCCAGCAGGCGATCGCCAATCTCGTGACCAATGCGTTGAAGCACACGCCGCCGGCGACGGCGATCGACGTCCACTGTCGGTGGGGCGACGGGATCGCGACGATCAGCGTCCGCGACCACGGCGACGGGCTCGACGAGGACGCCCGTGATCACGTGTTCGACCGCTTCTGGCAGGCAGACCGAGCGCGGGTCGGGGCCGGGGCCGGGCTCGGGCTGTCGATCGTCGACGCGATCGCTCACGCTCACGGGGGGATGGCGTCGGCAGCCAATCATCCCGACGGCGGTGCGGTGTTCACCATCCGCCTGCCGGTGTCAGATCCGGGGCGGGAGGCGGCCGGCGGCGGGCGCTGAGCTCAGCTGTCCGCCGATCGCCGGCGGATCGTCGCCGCCGCGACGCGATGGCCGGCCTCGACGCAGCTGATCGTGTCCGATCCGTCGGTCATCGACAACAGGTAGCCGGCGGCGAACGCATCGCCGGCGCCGGTGGTGTCGCGCACGTCGGCGATCACCTCGGCACTGACCGTCAGCGGCGCCTCCCCGACGCGCAGGACGAACGCCGGGTTGGCGCCGTGCTTGATGATCACCGCCTTCGCCCCGCAGGCTTCCGGGGTACAGGCTCGGCGCAGCGCGCTGGCCTCGTCCGCGTTGCAGAACACGACGTCCGGTCGCAGCCGGGAGAACAGCGCGGCGACCTGCTCGGCGCCGGTTTCGCGGATCAGCGCCGACGACGACGTGTCGACCGAGACGGCGATCGTTCGCTCGTGGGCCCAGTCGACCAAGGTCTGGGCTGTCGTCGCCAACGGGTCACCGACGAGTGAGTAGAGCGGGACGTGGAGGACGCGCACGCCGTCCAGCCACTCCGGCCGGGGATCGGCGAGCTCGGCACACGAGCCGCGATCGGTGAGCATCGACCGTTCGCCGCGGGCGTCGAGCAGCGTGATCACGGTTGCGCTGCGCCCACCTCGTCCGCCGACGACGTCGACACCTTCGGCCTGCAGGGTGTGCACCAGCCGGTCGCCGATCAGGTCGTCGCCGACCTGGCCGATGAACCGGGCGGCGCCCCCGGCGAGCCGAGCGGCGACGGCCACGTTGGCCGCGCTGCCCCCTTGGCGATGGACGATCGAGCTGGTGGTGTCCGTGCCGAAGTGGATCGGACCCCCCAACCGAACGACGACGTCCTCCACGAGATCTCCGAGCGCAGCGAGCACGAGTCGTCACGGTACTCAGTCGGCTTGAGTTCTCGGGGTCGTTGTCGTCGTCGCCAGCTGCTCCGAGATCGTGGGGGACTGCCCGCGGAGCGCGGTCGGGCGGTCAGCCTGCGTCGAAGTCGACCGCGTGCAGTGGTCGGACGACATCACGATCGTTGTCCCGCTGATCGGATCTGTAGCTCAATGGGAGCCCGGTCAGGGCCACCCTCCGCGAGCCGGTCTGCGGCGCGAGCGACCTGCTCAAGATTGGTTGCAACGGGCGGCGAGTGGTTGCAGAGTGTGGTCCATGAGCATCCCTGACGACCTCGCTCGGCGCCTCTCCGACACCCGGCCGGCGAACACGCTCAGCGCGATCGAGCTGGAAGAGACGACCCAGGCGTTCGCCGTGCTCGTCAAGCTCGCCGGCGTCGGTCAGGACAAGTTCGTCGCTCGCCGCTACACCCTGGTCGCAGCCGGCGACCAGCTCTCCGCTCGCCAACGGGATCTCAACATCTCCGCTCAGGACGCGACCAACGAATCGGACATCGTCCTCGCTCGTCGGGTTGCCGAGGACATCGCTGCGCTGCACCACGACCTCGACGCCCATCTGAAGGCGTGGGAAGAGTTGGAGAAGCACCAGCGCGATCTGGCGACGGTCCTCTCCGCTGCTTCGATCCGCAGCGCAGAACTCGCCGCAGAGGTCGCTCGGCGAGACGAATCGCGCGGTCGGTAACGACCGCCACGATCGGCACGGTGCCCGAGGCGCCGCGGATTCGCAGGGACCGGCCCAGGTCGACCACCGCCGTGGTGGATCTGGGAAGGGAGTCCAGCGGCTGCCGCGGGCACCGTGTCAGAAGGTCGAGAGCCGGGCGGGCGGGCGGGCCCGGCTCTCACCACCTCGGCTCGCCCCTCCCCCCGAAAAGTTTGGAGGTTGTTGTAGCGCTGCGCTGCAACAACCTCCAAGGTTCGCGGTTACCGACGGCCGTGGGTCAGCCGACTCGCTTGCCCGGGGTGAAGGTGACCGGCATGTGCTTGATGCCGCCGATGAAGTTCGAGCGGAGGATCTCGACGGCTCGGCGATCAGCTGCATGTCGGGGATGCGCGTCGAGGATCTCGCTGGAAGATGAGCCGCAGCTCCATGCGGGCCAGGTTGGCGCCGAGGCAGAAGTGCGGGCCGCCGCCGCCGAAGGCGATGTGCTCGTTCGGGCGAGCGCTCGATGTCGAAGCGTGAACGGGTCGTCGAACACCGTCCTCGTCGCGGTTGGCCGAGATGTGCCAGATGACGACCTTGTCGCCCTCCTTGATCTCCTGGCCGCGCGAGCTCGGTGTCGCTCGATCGCGGTGCGGCGGAAGTGGTACACCGGCGTGGCCCAGCGGAGGATCTCCTCGATCGCGCGGTCGAGCTTGCCGTCGAGGTCGCCTCGCGAGCGCGGCGTACTGCTCGGGGTTGCTGCATGCAGCGCGCACATGCCCCACGCGGTGGTGTTGCGGGTGGTCTCGTTGCCGGCGACGGTGAGCAGCAGCATGAACATGTCGAACTCGAGCTCGGTGAGCTTGTCGCCGTCGATCTCGGCGTTGATGAGCTTGGTGACGATGTCGTCGCGCGGGTCGGTCGCGCGCTGCTTGGCGAGGTCGTTGACGTACATGTACAGCTCGCGCGCGACGCCGGCTGGCGCCGTCGTCGTCGTCGCCTGCGTACTCGGGGTCGTCGAGCGCCGATCATGCGGTTCGACCAGTCGAACAGCATGTCGGCGGTCCTCCTGGGGCACGCCCATGATCTCGGCGATCGCCTGCAGCGGCAGCTCGGCGGCGAGGTCGATCGACGAAGTCGCACTCGACCGCGCTCGATGATGTTGTCGACGATCAGGCATCGCCGCGGTGCTGGAGGTACTGCTCGATCAGGCCGATCATCCGCGGCGTGAAGCCCTTGTTGACCAGCAGCCGGTAGCGGGTGTGCTTCGGCGGATCGGTGTACAGCATCATCAGGCCGCGGGTGTCGAAGCCGCCGCCGGGGTTCTCCATCTCGTCCGGGGTGAGGATCGATGACGCCGCCGATCTCCGACGAGAACGTGCGCGGCTGTCGCGGTTGACGGCGACGAGGTCCTCGTGGCGCGACGACGTTCCAGAAGCCCCGCGCCCTTCGGGTGCTCGTGCCAGTAGACCGGCGCCTCCTCGCGCAGCCGCTTGAACATCTCGTGGTGCTCGAGGCGCTGGAACCGGTCGAGGTCGAGCAGGTCGATCCCCGGGAGCGTCTTGACGGTCATCTGCGTACCTCGCGGCTCGACGGACATATCTGTAACCCGGTCAACTACCTTAGGCGGGGTCCCGAGGGGACATCGAAGGGGAGCAGTCGTGGCAGACCAACTTCCTTTGCACGCCGCGTCCACGTACGCAGCGGGCTTCCCCTATGAGTACTTCGAGCAGCTGCGCGCCGAGGGCGCCGTGCACCACTTCGATCATCCCGCGTGGGAGAACGGTTACTGGGCGGTCGTCCGCCATCCGGAGTTGGTTCGCGTCTCACGCGAGTCGCAGCACTTCCGCAATGCCCCGAACCCGTTCCTCCCCGACGGTCCGATGGCCGACGAGACCGGATCGTCCGGACTGCTGATCAGCCTCGATGCCCCCGAGCACCAGAAGATGCGGATGCTGATCTCCAAGGGGTTCACCCCCAAGCGGGTCGCCGCACTCGAGGGCCGGCTGCGCCAGCGTGTCGACGCGATCCTCGACGGGCTCGCCGAGCGGAACAGCTGCGACCTCGTCGAGGACATCGCCCTCTGGCTCCCGCTGCACGTGATCGCCGATCTGGTCGGCGTGCCGGAGGAGGACCGCCGCCAGGTGTTCCAGTGGACCGAGGACACGTTCGGCTTCGATCCGGCGGTCACCGCCGACGAGCGGACCCAGGCCGCGTTCGCGATGTACGCCTATGCCGATGCGATGTGCGAGGAGCGCAAGACCGCACCGCGCGACGACTTGATGAGCGTGCTGCTCGAGGCCGAGGTCGACGGCGACCGGCTGACCCAGATGCAGATCGACCTGTTCTTCATGCTGCTCCAGAACGCCGGCAGCGAGACCACGCGCAACTTGATCACCAGCGGGTTGGTCGGGTTGCTCGCCCAGCCCGAGCAGTACGCGGCGCTGCACGCCGATCGGTCGAAGCTGCCGGTGGCGATCGAGGAGCTGCTCCGCTTCACCACGCCGGTGATGCAGTTCACGCGTCACGCGACGACCGACGTCGAGATCGGCGGGGTCCAGATCCGCGAGGGCGACAACGTGCTGATGGTCTACACCTCGGCCAACCGCGACGACTCGGTGTTCCCCGACGCCGACCGGATCGACATCGATCGGGCGCCCAATCCCCACGTCGCCTTCGGAGCCGGTGGGCCGCACTTCTGCCTCGGTGCCAACCTCGCCCGGATCGAAGGACGGGTGATGTTCGAGTCGATCCTCGACCGGTTCGAGGGGCTGCGGGTCGAGGGCGACCCGGCAGGATTCACCCGGGTCAACTCGAACCTGATCGACGGGTTCTCCCACGTCCCGATCGCCTGGGACTCGATGAACTGACGAGGTCGCCGCCCGATCGCGCCCGACGTGGACCGTTCGGCGCTCTTGGCACGGCGTGCGACAGTTCTCGTCGTTTCCGGCGCCAAGAGCACACTCCGGCCCGGTGCCGACGGTAGACGGTGACCGGACGGGCGTGGTACGCCTCTCGACCATGACCGGTGCCCATCCCTACGCCTCGACCTATCCGGTGCTCCGCGGACTGCCCGACACCGGCCGGTCGCGCCGCGAGGTGCTCGGCGAACTGGCCGAGATGAGCACTGCCGAGGATGCCGGCTGGGAAGCGGGGAAGGTTTCCGGCTCGATGTACTGCGGTGACCGGGAGCACTACGCGTTCATGACCGAGGCCTTCTCCGGCTATGCCCACATGAATGCGCTGCAGCGCGACGTGTGCCCGAGCTCGACTCGTTTCGAGGGGGAGATCATCGCGATGGCGCTCGATCTGATGCACGCCGAGCAGGTCACCGAGACGACGCCGGCAGGGCTGGTGACCTCCGGGGGCAGTGGCTCGATCCTCCATGCGATGCTCGCCTACCGCGAGCACGCCCGGGCGACCCGGGGCATCACCCGACCGAACGTGATCAAACCGGAAACCGGCCATCCGGCGTTCGACAAGGCCTGCCACCTGCTCGGGATCGAACTCCGCCGCATCCCGGTCGATACCCGCTCGACGAAGGCAGACCTCGCCGCCGCTGCGGCGGCGATCGATGCCGACACCGTCGCCCTGATCGGCTCGGCGTGCAACTACGGCTACGGCACGATCGATCCGATCGGCGCGCTCGCTGCGATGGCGCTCGAGCGCGGGATCGGGATGCACGTCGACGGCTGCCTCGGCGGCTGGATCCTGCCGTTCGGGGAGCAGCTCGGGTACCCGATCGAACCGTTCGACTTCCGGGTTCCGGGGGTCACGTCGATCTCCGCCGACACCCACAAGTACGGCTACGGGTTCAAGGGAACCTCGGTGGTGCTGTTCCGCGACAAAGCGCTGCGCAACGCCCAGTACTTCTTCATGACCGATTGGAGCGGCGGCAAGTACTGCTCGCCAGGGATCGAGGGATCGCGCTCCAGCGGGATCCTCGCCGCGACCTGGGCAGGGATGGCGACGATCGGACGTGACGGCTACCTCCGCTACGCCGAGCAGATCTTCGCGACCTCGACGGGGATGCAGGCCGCCGTCCGCTCGCACTCCGAGCTGCGGATCATCGGTGAACCGACGTTCCTGTTCGCCTTCACCTCCGACGAGTTCGACGTCTATCACGTCAACGACGCGCTGCGGTCGAAGGGGTGGCGGCTGAACGGCCAGCAGTACCCGAACGCCTTGCACTTCTGCGTCACCCGTCCCCAGACCAGGCCAGGAGTGGTCGAAGAGTGGGCGGCCGACCTCGCCGAGGGCGTCGCCCACGCCCGCCGGCACGCCGCGGAACCCGCCCGATCGAGCGCGATCTACGGCGGCATCGCCGGCGGCGTCACCGCCGAGGCCGACGAGTTCATCCGCGCCGTGATGGCCGAGATGCTCGACCAGCACCAGGGTCTGCCCGAGTCGCCCCGACCCTGAGGTCGGCAGGCTCGGTTTCCCAGGGTTTTCCAAGGCTGGGCCCATCCTGGTCGCAGGCTGCGGTGTTCCGATGCCGAAATGGCTGAGTGCGCACGTGTCCTCGTCGTCGATGACGAACCATCGATCCGCGAGTTGGTGAGCACCGTTCTGCGCTACGAGGGTTTCGAGGTCAGTTCGGCCGAGAGCGGCCGGCAGGCGCTGTCCGAGGCGGAACGGTTCCTTCCGCACCTCGTCGTGCTCGACGTGATGCTCCCCGACCTCGACGGGTTCGAGGTCCAACGCCGGCTGGTCGAAGCCGGACGCCGTACCCCGGTGGTCTTCCTCACCGCCCGCGATGCGGTCGAGGATCGCGTCCGCGGTCTGACGATCGGCGGTGACGACTACCTGACCAAGCCGTTCAGCCTCGACGAGCTCGTCGCCCGGATCCGCTCCGTCCTGCGGCGGACGACCGACCTCGACGGTGAGGGCCCGATCGTCGTCGACGACCTCGAGCTCGACGAGATGACCCACGAGGTGATCCGTTCCGGTGACCTGATCGATCTCACCCCGACCGAGTTCAAGTTGCTCCGGTTCCTGATGCGCCATCCCCGGCGGGTGTTGTCGAAGGCGCAGATCCTCGACCATGTCTGGGAGTACGACTTCGGCGGCGACGGCAACATCGTCGAGACCTACATCTCCTATCTCCGGCGCAAGATCGACGCCGGCCGTCCGAAGCTGATCCACACGGTGCGTGGGGTCGGCTACTCGATCAGACCGGTCGTCCGCGAGGCCTGATCCGATGTCCCTGCGCGCCCGTGTGGCTGCGCTCGTCGTCGGTGCCTTCACCCTCGTCCTGCTGGTCGTCGGGGTGCTCGTCCCGACGCTGGTGCACGGCTTCCTGATCGAACAGCTCGACCGCGACCTGGCCGATTCGGCCTTCGCCGCGTTGCCGATGCTGCGCGCCGAGCTCAGCGGATTCGACGCCCCGGGCTCCGACGACCACGAGCGTGGCGAGTCCTCGGCGACCTACACCAACATCTACGCCGCAGTGCGCGACGACGACGGCCAGACGATCGTCGACGCGTTCGGCGAGTCGGCCGCCGCTGCCGGACTCAGCGCACCGGATCTCCCCGACCAGATCGACGGGAACCGGGAAGCGTTCACCGTCGGCAGCGCCGGCGATCAGCCGTCGAACTGGCGGGTGATGGTCACCGAGCTGCAGATCACCACTGGGGACGGCCCGCCGGCGACCGGTCAGCTGATCGTCGCCCTGCCGACCAGCTCCGTCGACGACACGATCTCACGGATCGTCAGGATCGAGCTGGTCGCCGGCGGCGTCAGCCTGGTCGTGCTCGCCCTCGCCGGCTGGTGGCTGGTCGCCCTCGGGCTGCGACCACTCGGTGAGATGGAGCGAGCGGCGGCGGCGATCAGCGATGCCGGTGATCTCGGCCAGCGCGTCGGGCACCCCGGCGAGCGGACCGAGCTCGGCCGTCTCGGCGTCACGCTCAACGCGATGCTCAGCCGGCTGCAGTCGAGCTTCGAGGCCCAACAGACGACGGAACGCAAGCTCCGCCGATTCGTCGCCGACGCCTCGCACGAGCTGCGCACCCCGCTGACCTCGATCCGCGGATACGCCGAGCTGTATCGCCGCGGCGGCAACGGGCCGGAGCAGGTCGGTCGATCGATGGAGCGGATCGAGAACGAGGCGCTTCGGATGGGCGGGCTGGTCGACGACCTGCTCGCCCTCGCCCGGCTCGACGACGGTGGCGAACTGGAACACACCCCGGTCGACCTCGCCAGGGTCGTCGGCGATCTGGTCGACGACGCCCGCGTGGTCGCCTCCGACCGCACGATCGGCTGGAGCGGTCCGGTCGAATGTGTCGTCAACGGCGACGGTCACCGACTCACCCAGGCGATCGCCAACCTGCTGTCCAACGCCCGGCTGCACACACCCCCGGGAACGGCGATCGAGGTCGGCCTGACCCGCACCGCTCGCTCCGCCCGACTGGAGGTCGTCGACCACGGTCTCGGCCTCCCGAACGGTGCTGCGTCGCAGGTGTTCGACCGCTTCTACCGCGCCGATCCGTCGCGCTCACGGTTGCACGGTGGTTCCGGGCTCGGCCTGGCGATCACCGCAGCGATCGTCGCCGCCCACGGCGGCACCGTCGCCGCCACCCCCACCGTCGGGGGCGGGGCGACCTTCACCATCGACCTTCCCGCCGACTGAGGCCCGGTCAGGTGTTGTTGGCGACTTCGAAGATGGGGAGCTTGACCCGGCGGCGGAGGCGGCGGGGCAGGTCGAGGCGGAGCATCCGCGACATCGAACTCGGCAGCGTCGAGACGAGGATCTCGTCGAAGCTCGACCGTTCGAGGATCCGCATCACCGCGTCGAACGGATCGTCGAGGGCGATCTCGGCGGTGGCCGTGATCCCTCGGTCGCGCAGCCGACCGAGCTCGATCCGGACCCGTTCCTCGGCTTCGCGGATCGCCTCTTCGCGGGTCTCGAGCATCGAGACGCTCGCCGGCACATAACCGGACCCCGGGTCGCCGAGGGCGGCAACCGCGCCCCACCCACCAGGCGGGACGGGCGCGACGATGTGGACCTCGACCGGACCGAGGGTGACCCGCTCGTCGAGCGCGGCGGTCACGGCCGGCATCCCGAGCGTGCGGTTGCCGATCAGCAGCAAGCGCTGGACGGTGACCACCGCCCCGTGATCCCGTCGGCGGCGATCGATCCGGTAGCTCGCCTCGAGCTTGACCCGGTACGACACGATCTGTCCGTCGCCGACGATCGCGTCGAACTCCGTCGCCCGGGCGAGCCGCAGGTCGCCGATCGTCTTCGACAGCTCGGCGATGCCCGCGGCGGCGGCCTGCTCGAACCCGTCAGGATGGCTGGTGATCAAACGGACGACGCGGTACACCGCGCCCGGATCGCCTCGTTGATCAGTGCTGTCGGGCATCGGCCCACAGTACGCTGCCCGACGGGCAAGTCCGAGCCGAGGAGGATGGCGTGTCGAGCAGCGTCTACAACGTCGTCGAACTGATTGGTTCCAGCGGGGACTCGTGGGAAAAGGCCACCGAAGCTGCGATCGAGGAAGCGACGCGGAGCATCGGAGCAGACCTGCGCGTCGCCCAGGTGATCGAGCAGGACGTGTTGATCGAGGCCGGCAAGATCGTCGTCTACCGCTCGAAGGTGCGCCTCTCCTACAAGACCGGCTGAGCCGAACTCAATCGGCGACGCGCAGGTAGCGCTCGAGGTACGGCACGGCCAGACGGAGCAGTCCGTCACCGGTGTCGATCAGCACGCGATCGCGGAGCAGCGCGTCGCGCACCGGGGCGAGGCGGGAGGTCGCCGGATCGAACCGCACCGGATCGCCGAGCCGCCGGGCGATCTGGTCGAAGGTGGCCGCCCCACCCTCATCGGCCAGCGCTCGGGCGAAGCGGAGTTCGGCCGGGGTCAGCCCGTCGAGCACGGGCGAGAAGAACGTCGCCCGCAGATCCTGCTCGGCATCGAAGGCAGCATCGGCGACGTGTTCGGGGAGCAGGTCGGGGCCGTCGAGGCGCTGCCAGGCGTGGGCGGCGAAGGCTTGGACGAACAGCGGATGACCGTCGGTCCGCCGTCCGATGGCGGCGACGGTGTCGCGACCGATCGAGACACCCTGGCGTGCAGCGGGACCGGTCAACGCTTCGTCGACGTCGGCCGGGCCGAGCGCTCCGAGCGGATGGAGATCGAGCGTGTCGAGTCGGACCGAGCCGGGGAGCGCGGTCGCTGCGAGCAGTGCCGGCTTGCCCGCACCGGCGATCAGCGCGGCCGCACCGAACAACGCGGCGAACACCGTCGGATCGGCGAGCTCGACGTCGTCGAACACGAGCAAGCAGCCGGCGCCGATCGACCGGAGCCCGTCAGCGATCCGTTCCAGCAGGGCGCCGGCGTCGGCGAGGGTCGTGCCCGGCCAGGAGATCTCGGCGTCCGGCCCGTCGACCGGGAGATCGAGGCCGTGGTGACCGGCGTAGGCGCGAGCCGCGCCGAGCATCTCGCCGATCCGCTCCTCGGCCGGATGCCGTCGACGATGGTGGAGCAGGGCAGCTGCCACGCCGCGAGCCAGATCGTGCTCGAGACGTCCACCGCGCTCGACCGAGACGATCGCCGGCGCCCACCCGAGCCGGGCGGCGCGTTTGGCCGCCTCGTGGCCGATCGCTGTCCGGCCGCTCCCGCGCAGCCCGATCCAACCGATCGTGCGCGCCGGTTGACCGTCGCCGAGGCGTTCGATGGCAACGTCGATCGCGGCGAGCTGCTCGACCCGGCCGGCGAGATGAGGCGGACGGGCACCGGACGCAGCAACGAAGGGAGACGGGCCACCATGCACTCAGCGTGAGCATAGAACCTCGTGACGCCCCGAACGGGGAGTTCCAGGTGCACGGACCATGGGTCGCATGACCCCTCTCGGTACCGGTCGGTGGCGTCACTCTCCGTGTTGCCCATACCATCTGCGGCTGTCGGGTTTGAGCGGTTGACGCCGACGGTCCGACCTCTGCAGCGGTGGACCGACGGTGAGAGGGGTGTCGATGCGATCTGGATGGTCGGTACGGGCGAAGCTCTTCGCCGTCGTCGTCCCGCCACTTGTGGTGATGGTGATCCTGGCGGTCGCCGTGATCCTGCCCCAGCTGACCGCAGCCGCTGACGCCGACGACGACAAGCAGCGGGTCGGCGTCGCCGAACTGTCGATGCGTCTGGCGGGTCAGCTGCAGTTGGAGCAGGGCCTTGCCGTGCGGGCCGTGGCCGGCGGAGACGCGCTCGACGACTCGCTCGCAGCCCAGCGCGTCGCCACCGACGATGCCCGCGATGCATTCCTCGAAGCAGTCGGTGACGAGCCCGGCGACGTCGCCGAGGCGGCGAGGGCGACGGCGGCGTCACTCGACGCGCTGCGGGCACGTGCCGACGGCGAGCAGTTCAGCTTCGAGGTCGTGCTCGCCTCCTACTCCGACGCGATCGCCGATCTCGACGCCGAGACCACCAGCTTGCTGCTGGCGACCAGCGACGCCGAGCTGCTCCGGCGGGCGACGGCGATCACCGCCCTCGTCGACGGCAAGCAACGCCTCGCCGAAGCGGTCAACCGGATCGCCGCCCGGCTCGAGCGTGAGACGGCGCTGACCGAACGCGACTACAGCGAGTTCGAGAACGCCTTCGAGGATTCGACCGGGTTCTACGCCCGGTACTCGGTGGCGACCGACGACGCAGGCCGCGACGCGCTCGAGTCGACCCTGGCGGTGACCCAGGTCGGCACGCTCGCGTTGGAAGCCGACAAGATCGTCGAGGCCGGGCTGACGGGTGGGACCTACGCGGTCGAAGCCGACGCCTGGTGGGACAACTCCGCCGCCGTGTTGACCGCCTATGACGAGCTCAACATCGACGAGTTCGATCGCTACTTCGCCCTCGCCGAGGACACCGCCTCCGACGCTCAACGCAACGCCCTGCTCGCCGCAGTGGCGACGATCGTCGGCGCGCTCGTCGCCGCCTCCCTCGCCGTGCTCCTCGGACGGAGCATCGCCCGCCGACTGCGGGCGGTCTCCGACTCGGCCCACACGATCGCCGTCGACCGCCTTCCGGAGGTGCTCGAGAGCCTGCGCAACCCGACACCCGAAGCGCTCGCCGGAGCGATCCCGAAAGTCGAGTCGACGTCGTCCGACGAGATCGGCTCGCTGGCGGAGTCGTTCAACACCGTGCTGCGGATCTCGGTCGAGACGTCGATCGAGCACGCCGCTCGCCGGTCGGAGACGCTGACCAAGCTGCTGATCAACCTCGGCCGTCGCAACCAGGCGTTGCTCGAACGGCAGCTCGAACTGATCGACACACTCGAGGCCAGCGAGCAGGACCCGTCCGTGCTCGAGGGATTGTTCAAGCTCGACCACATGGTCACCCGCCAGCGACGCAACGCCGAGAGCCTGCTCGTCCTCGCCGGCAGCCGGATGTCGCGTTCATGGTCGACGGCGGTGTTGCTCTCGGAGGTGATCAGCGGGGCGATCTCGGAGGTTGCCGAGATGGGTCGGGTCGAGGTCGAACTCGCTCCCGGCCACGACTTGTTCGTCAACGGCGCGCACGCCGTCGACCTCTCCCACCTCCTCGCCGAGCTGATCGACAACGCCACCAGCTACTCCAGCCCGACGACCGCCGTCGCCGTCCGCGCCCAGCGCAGCGGGCGTCATGTGCGGGTGTGGGTGGTCGACACCGGCGTCGGGATGTCCGACGAGGAGCTGATCGACGCCAACCATCGCGTCGCCGACCCGCCGGACATCGACGAGCTGACCACCGACCGGGTCGGGTTCCAGGTCATCGGCCGGCTGGCCCGACGGCTCGGGGCGACCGTCCGGCTGCAGACCAACCCGGCGGGCGGGATCGCCGTCGGCATCGATCTGCCGCCCTCGGTGTTCGAGCCGCTGCCGACCGATCTCCCGATCGTCGCCGCCGCCGAGGCGGCCACGCTCGACGCAGTCACTTCCGCCGAGCGTCAGAGTTCACCGCTCGACGATCCGTTCGCCGACGACCAGACCCTCGCCGACCTCAGCGCAGCGAGCGAACTGGCGTTGGCCGAGTTCGACGATCCGGAGACCGCCGAGCTCCCCGACGTCCCGGCGTTGCCGCGGCGAACGGCGAGCGTCGCGCCACCGGTGGTCACCCCCTTGTTCCACCGGGCTGCAGTCGTGCCGAAGGCGGCCGTTGAACCTTCCCCGGCCGAGCCGGAGGTCACCCTCGAGATCGTCGAGCACGGTGACATCGAGCCGTCGGTTCGATCGAGCGACACGCGCACGGGCGACGAGGCGGTTGCGAGCGCGGTCCCGCAGCACGCCGAACTCCACGGACTGGCCCGGCGGACGCCAGGGGCCGCCTTGCTCGGTGCGTCCGCTGCCGAGGCCGACCTCGGTCTGTTCCGCCGTCTGCCGGACGGGGCAGCCGACGACGAGGGTGGGACGACCGAGGCGAGCGAGCCGACGGAGCGCTCGCAACGACTGCGGGCGTTCGCCCGTGGCGTCGACGACGCCCGTCGGGAACAGCCCGAGCACCAGACGACCTCCGGGGGAGACGGATGATGACCAACCTCAGCGCCGAAGCACAGAACCTCAACTGGTTGTTGGAGTCGTTCGTCGATCGGGTCTCGGGTGTGATCGACGCGATCGCGGTGTCCGCCGACGGGCTGCTGATGGCGATGTCCGCCGGGATCGGTCGGGCCGGCGCCGATCAGCTCGCCGCAGTCACCTCCGGGCTCACCAGCCTGACGCAGGGCGCGGCGCGGTGCTTCGGCGGCGGCGAGGTGAACCAGGTGGTGGTCGAGCTCGAGGGCGGCTACATGTTCTTCATGTCGATCGGCCAGGGATCGTCGCTGGCGGTCGTCGCCGGGAAGGCGAGCGACGTCGGGCTGATCGGCTACGAGATGTCGATGCTGACCAAGCGGATGGGTGGCGTGTTGACCCCGCTGCTGATCGCCGAACTGCAAGCGGCTCTGCCCGAGTCTGATGCCGGGGGAGTCTCCTGCGGCGCCGCGGTTCGTCCGCCAGTACGCCTTGACCCGTGGCCGGGTGACCTCGCGCGGCGAAGACCTCGCGCTCGACACGCTCGTCCGCCGCGCCGCCGACACGCTGCGAGCCCCGGCAGGTCTGTCCGCCGAACAGCATCGGATCCTCGTCCTCGCCGGTGAGCCGATCTCGGTCGCCGAGCTCTCGGCCCATCTCAAGCTCCATCTCGGCATCGCCCGCGTCCTGGTCAGCGACCTCGCCGCAGCCGGTCTCGTCGTCGTCTCCGCCACCGATCGCACCGGCGCCGGACCGGATCTCCCGACCCTCGAAAGGTTGCTCGATGACCTCCAGGCTCTCTGACCCCGCGGTCGGCACAGCGCCGCGGCTGGCGACCCGGCCGATGAAGATCGTCATCGCCGGCGGCTTCGCCGCCGGGAAGACGACCTTCGTCGAGTCGATCTCCGAGATCACCCCGCTGACCACCGAGGCGCCGATGACCCAGTTGTCGGTCGGGGTCGACCACACCGGCGAGGTGTCGTCGAAGACGACGACGACGGTGGCGATGGACTTCGGTCGGATCACCCTCGGTGAGACGACGATGCTCTACCTCTTCGGCACGCCCGGGCAGGACCGGTTCTGGTTCATGTGGGACGAACTGGTCCGTGGCGCAGTCGGTGCGGTGATCATCGCCGACACCCGTCGACTGGCCGACAGCTTCCCTGCGCTCGACTTCTTCGAGTCGCGCTCGGTGCCGTATGTCGTCGCCCTGAACAAGTTCGACGGGCGGCTCAGCCACCGTCCGGAGTCGGTCCGGGAGGCGTTGTCGATCGACGCCGCGACGCCGGTGTTCGGGATCGACTGCCGCCAGCGGGGCGAGACCAAGCAGGCCCTGATCGAACTGGTCAAGCACGCGATCACCCGCAAGCGCGGCTCATAGCCCGGGTCGCGTCGTCCTCCCACCGTCGCTACCGTTGCCGTCATGACCGAGATCCTCGATGTCGACCTGTTGGCGTTCGAGCGCGGTGACCACGAGGCGCGCAAGGCGGTCGTCGAAGGGGTCCGGGCCAGCCTCGCGACCGGCTTCGTCTACGTCCGCCACGACCTCTCCGAAGCGATGCTCGACGAGGCCTACGAGCGGCTCCGCACCTTCTTCGAACTGCCGGTGGAGACCAAGCAGGGCAGCAATGTTCCCGGCGTCAGTGGCCAGACCGGGTACACCGGGCTGCTCGTCGAAACCGCCGCCTCCTCCGATGTGCCCGATTGGAAGGAGATGCTCAACTGGGGACGCAACGTCCCCGAGGGGCATCCGCTGCGTCGCCGGTATCCCCGCTCCTACCCGCAACAGGTGCTTCCGGAGGCAGACGTCCCGGGCATCTCGGAGATCCTCAACGGGTTCCACGACTCGATCAGCGGGATCCAGCAACGGTTCCTGCGGGTCGTTGCCGAAGGTCTCGGGGCACACGAGTCGCTGTTCGACGAGATGCTCGTCGACGGTCCGACGCTGACCCGCGCGATCCGCTACCCGGCGATGGCCGAGGCGCCCGGCAGCCAGCATGTCTGGGCCGGCGCTCATGGCGACATCAA
Organism: uncultured Actinomycetes bacterium; assembly: GCA_963754705.1. Taxonomy (GTDB): domain Bacteria; phylum Actinomycetota; class Acidimicrobiia; order Acidimicrobiales; family Ilumatobacteraceae; genus JAWKHV01. Next base: position 189,981 of record CAVWGZ010000010.1, read on the forward strand.
CTTGATCACCGCCCTCCCGCGGGCGACCGCGCCGGGGTTGCAGGTGCTCGTCGACGGTGGCTGGGTCGACGCCGTCGCGCCTCCCGGGTACGTGATCATCAACACCGGGATGATGCTCGAGCGGCTGAGCAACGGGGTGATCCCGACCGGGATCCACCGGGTCGTGGCCGACCCGTCCTACAGCGGAGAGCGCTACAGCGTCGTCCAGTTCCTCCACCCGACACCGTGGACCCTGCTCCAGCCGATGCCGTCGTGCGTCAACTCCGAACATCCCCAGCGGTTCGCCGGGATGACCGCCGACGCCGCCCTCGAACTGGTCCTCTACCAGATCAACCTCGTCGAGACCGCACGGCGCGTCTAGCGACTCGCTGCGCTCAGACGCCGATCCGGCTGAGTTCGGTGTCGATCCAGCGCTCGAGCACGGGGCCGCTCTCGAGGCTGGTGATCAGGGCGTAACGGGCGGCGTCGCCGGGGTGGACGACCACGTGCCACAGCCGCTGGGTGTCGACCACGTAACGCGACCCACGATGCAACGGCACCCGGCGCTCAGAGGACGGGTCCGGCAAGCCGTCGGTGTCGTTGTCCATCAGCAGCATGTAGCTGTCCGGGTTGTCGGTCAGCTCGACCCACGAGCGCACCACCCAGCCCTCGTGCTCGGGGTTGAAGCGGTTGTTGTCGTCGCGGTGCACGCTGCGCCAGGCGGTCGCTCGATCCTGCGGTTCGAGCTTGATGATCCGCACCCTGCCGAAGTTCGCCCCGATCGAATCGACGTAGCTGCGCAGGGTCGGTGCCAGCTCGGCGTTCGAGGTCCACTGCGCGTCCTTGTCGGTCTTGCCCTTGTCCCAGAACCCGCGGCAATCGAGCTGACCGTCGGCGCTCGCCAGCGGGGCGAAGTTGGTGTCACCGCCGCTCTTCCAGTCCATGTACTCCAGCGATTCCCACTCGCCCGGAGGGACGACGACGTCCAGCGGAGGGAGCTCGACCACGCCGGTTTCGGCGAGCGCGGCGAGGCGAGGGTGGGGCGTGTGGAGGGGGATCGCCACCGACCAGTGCTCGGCCGTCGGCCAGAAACCTGCCATGGGGCGGAAGTCTACGAGGGGCCGTGGGAAGCGTTCGGGACCTTCGGGTCCGGCTGCGCCGGCAGCTCGAAGCCGACAGCCGCTCCACCGCCGTCGCGGTTCTGCGCCCACACCCGTCCGCCGTGGGCACTGACGGCCTGCTCGACGATCGCCAGACCCAATCCCGAGCCGGGCGAGGTGCGCGAGGACGTCGAGCGGTAGAAGCGTTCGAAGACATGGTCGAGATCGTCGGCCGGGATCCCCGGACCACGGTCGAGCACCTCTACCCGCCGCTCACCGACCTGCAGCTCGATCGGCCCGTCGACGCTGTACTTGAGCGCATTGTCGACCAGGTTGTTGATCGCCCGGCCGAGCAGGCGGGCGTTGCCGAGCACCGGCTCGGCCCCCGGGTCGGCCGTGACCGTCAGCTCTCGCCCGTGGCGGCGCTGGGCACGGCCGGCGGCGTCGGCGGCGAGGTCGGCGAGCAACACCGGTTGGTCGGGATCGCGTGAGGTCCGGTCGGTCGCCAGCTCGACCAGCTCGGTGAGCAGGTGGGTCAGCTCGCCGACGTCGCCCTCGACCGCATCGAGGGTGTCGCGCCGGTCCTCGACCGGCAGCCGATCGAAGTGCTCGAGCAGCTCGATGTTCGTCCGCAGGCTGGTCAACGGCGTGCGCATCTCGTGGCTGGCATCCGCGATCAGCTGCTGTTGTTGGGCGCGAGAGGTCGCCAAGGCGTCGACCATCGTGGTGAAGCTGCCTGCCAGACTGCCGACCTCGCCGCCTGCACCGGTCGGGATCGGCGTGCTCAGATCCTGGGTGCGGGCGATCCCCTCCGCCGCATCACGCAGCTCGATCACCGGGCGGACGATCCGCCGGGCGATCAGCCAGCCGGCGAGGGCGGCGGCAACGATCCCCGTCGCAGCCAGCGCGAACAGGCGTCTGCCGAGCCCGCCGACGACGTCGTTGGCTTCGACCAGGCTGCGTCCGAACTGAACGATCCGCTCGTCGTCCCAGCCGACGCTGATCATCCGGTACTCGACCCCGTCGACGTCGACGGTCCGCAGCCGATAACGACCGACCCGTCCGACCAGCTCGAGGTCGCTGTCGTCGACCGGCAACTCCACCCCGGAGTCGAGACAGCTGATCACCGACCCGTCGGTCTCAGCGAGTTGGGCGACGGAGGTGCCGAGCAGGTTGTTGCCGAGCGGGCAGGCGGCCCGCGGACCCGGGAACCGTCCTCGGTCCTGACCGCGCAGCCCGGGGAGCAGCAGCGCCTCGGCGCGGGCGACGAGGGCGTCGTCGACCCCCTTGCGCACCTGGCTGGAGGTCGCCACATAGGACCCGAGGGTCGACAGCGCCCCGATCACCCCGGCGACGGCGGCGAGGGCGAGGGCGATCCGCCACTTCAGGCTCATCGTCGACCGCTCACGCCGCCCGGGCGACGTAGCCGACCCCGCGCACGGTGTGGATCAGGCGGGGCTCGCCGTCCGCCTCGGTCTTGGTCCGCAGGTAGCCGACGTAGACGTCGAGCGAGCGGGAGTTGGTCTCGAAGTCGAATCCCCAGATCCGCTCGTAGATCGTCTCGCGGGTGAGGACCACCTCGGCGTTGAACAGCAGCAGTTCGAGCAGATCGAACTCGGTCTTGGTCAACTCGATCGTCCGCTCGCCGCGGCGCACGCTGCGCGAGCGGGTGTCGAGCACCAGGTCGGCCAGCCGCATCGTCGTCTCCGCCCCGGAGACGCTCGTGCGTCGCAGCAGCGCCCTGAGGCGAGCGAACAGCTCGCTGATCGCGAACGGCTTGACGAGATAGTCGTCCGCCCCGGCGTCGAGTCCGGCGACCCGGTCGGTGACCTGGTGGCGGGCGGTGAGGATCAGGATCGGGAGCTCGCGGTGGCGCTTGCGCAACTCGGCACAGGCGGTCAACCCGTCGACGAACGGCATCATCACGTCGAGCACGACGACGTCCGGCACCCGCCCGGAAACCGCCTCCAGCGCCTGGGCGCCGTCGCCGACCGCCTCCACCTCGTAACCCTCGAAGCGCAGCGAGCGGACCAGCGATTCGCGGACGCCCTTGTCGTCCTCCGCCACCAGCACGAGCGGTGCTCCGCCTCTGTCCGACATGGCCGCATCGTAAGCAGCGTTCGGCAAGACCCGCGTAAGAAGCGCCTGGTCCGCTCGACCATCCGCCAAGGTCTTGCACCGCACTTACACGGCGCCGCGACCGGTCTTACGCAGCCGGCCGATCGTGCACAGCGTCCCGAACGGACGGGACCCCATCGCCAACACAGCACGAGGAGCCACTCCGATGAACAAGAAGCTCGCAGCACTCACGATCTCGCTCGGTCTCGCCGGAGGCGGCGCCGCCGGGTTGATCATCAGCCAGCCCGGCGTGTCCGGCGCGGCGACGACCGATGACACGACGACCACCGATCCGGCGACCACCGAGTCGGGCACCTCGTCCGAGACGGTGCGGCCGGACCGCACGGAACGGTTGACCGAGGTGCTCCAACCGCTCGTCGACGACGGCACGTTGACCCAGGCGCAGCTCGACGCAGTGGTCGCCACGCTCGACACCGCCGGTCCGCTCGGCGGTGGCCACGGCGGCCGGGGTGGGCGCGGGATGCAGCTCGAGACGGTCGCCACCGCGCTGGGAATGACCGCCGAGGATCTGCGCACCGCACTCGCAGCCGACGGGGCGACGGTCGCCTCGGTCGCCGCCGCCCAGGGTGTCGACGTCCAGACGGTGATCGATGCGATCGTCGCCGAGGCCACCGAACGAATCAACGCCAAGGTCGCCGACGGCTCGATCACCCAGGAAGAAGCGGACACCAAGCTCGCCGAGCTGTCCACCCGGATCACCGAGATGGTCAACAGCGAACTGCCGGCCGGCGGGCGCCGCGGCGGCCACGGACCGCGCGGCGATGCCGCCGACGACTCGGCCACCGACACCCCGACGGAGACCACCACCGGCTCCTGAACCTCGCCGGGACGGCGGTCCGGCTCCACCCACCCAACCCGACGACCGTCGTTCCGGCGTGCGGCCGGTCACTTCCGACAGCGGAGGTGGCCGGCCGCTGCGCGTCTGACGCGCCGGGCTGTTCCACCGGCGAACCTCGGCGCATCGCCGACGATCGATTCACCCGGACGGTCCTTCCCGCCCGGGGCCCCAGCTGCCACGATGACCAGCCGTGCGGTCGTGGTTGAACAAGGTGCGCAATCGCTACCCGGCGGTCGAGGTCGCCGTGGCGATGTTCGAGAAGGGTGGCCAGGACAACGTCTCCCGGCTCGCTGCGGTGATCTCCTACTACTCGTTCTTCTCGCTCTTCCCGTTGCTGCTCGTGCTCGTCTGGGCGGCCGACACCCTGCTCACCGGATCGCTCCGCCAGGACGTGATCGACTCGGCGCTGTCCAGGTTTCCCGTGATCGGCAAGAACATCTCGGTCGGCACACTCGGTGGTGGCCTGCAGGCGCTGGTCGTCGGCATCGCCGCTGCGCTGTGGGCGGGGACGAAGGCGTTCGAAGGATTCGAACAGGCGATGCACACGATCTGGCACGGCCCGCTGGTCAAACCGGAGTCGTTCGTCAAGCGCAAGGCGCGGGCGGTGGTGATGATCTTCGTCTTCGGCGTCGGACTGCTCGTGGCCAGCGCCGGGGCAGCGGTGGTCACCGCCGTCGACCAGATCCCCGGCGCGGCCCGCCCGGCCGGATTCGTCGCCGCGATCGTGTTCAACACGCTCCTGGTCGGTGCGATGTTCTGGTTCGCCCTCCCCGAACGGCCGCCGTTCCGCCACCTCGTGCCCGGGGCGGTGGCTGCCGGTATCGGGATGACTCTGCTCAACGCAGTCGGGACCTTCTACCTCACCCGGGTGGTCCAGGGGGCGAGCGACACCTACGGCGTGTTCGCAGTCGTCATCGGCTTGCTCACCTGGCTCAACCTGATCGCGACGGTGGTCGTCTGGTCGGGGGAGTTCAACAGCGTGCTCGCCGGGCGGCGAGCGACCGAGGAGATCGCGAGCTCCCGATAAGTTCTGTGGCCATGTCGCACCCCTTCCCCGCCCTCGATGGATCCGCTCCGGTCGTCAAGCAGTTCGACAGCGCACCGGAGATGGGCATCGACCCCGCCAAGCGCTACACGGCGACGATGGAGACCTCGATGGGCACGCTGGTCATCGCCCTCGATCCGATCAAGGCGCCGAAGACGGTCAACAGCTTCGTCTTCCTCGCCGGCTACCACTTCTACGACGGAGTCACCTTCCACCGGATCATCAAGGGGTTCGTCTGCCAGGGCGGCGACCCCACCGGTACCGGTCGCGGTGGGCCCGGGTACCGCTACGAGGACGAACTGCCGAAGTCCGGCCAGTACGAGATCGGCTCGCTGGCGATGGCGAATGCCGGCCCGAACACCAACGGCTCGCAGTTCTTCTTGATCTCGGGCCCCTCCGGTGCCGGCCTGCCGCCGCAGTACTCGCTGTTCGGCAAGGTCGTCAAAGGGCTCGACGTCGTCGAGGCGATGCAGAGTGTTCCCACCGATCGCAGCGACAAGCCGCTGGAGCCGGTGACGATCAACTCGGTCTCGATCACCGTCACCGAGTGACGTCGCCCGCCGCGCCGCCGATCTCGCTCGAGACGGCGAGGCGGATCGCCCTCGCCGCACAGGGCTTCGCCGAGCGGCGACCGGTCGGCCGGGTCGATCGCCGCCATCTGCGCAAGGTCGTCGACCGGGTCGGGATGATCCAGATCGACTCGGTCAACGTCCTCGTCCGCAGCCAGGAACTGCCGCTGCTGTCCCGCCTCGGTCGTCACCCGCGCGACCTGATCCCGCAGGCGACGGCGGCAGGTGAGCTGTTCGAGTACTGGGGCCACGCGGCCTGCCACATCCCGACCGCCGACCATCGCTTGTTCCGCTGGAGGATGGAGGCGGCGGCGAACGGCGGGGCGTGGAGCGGGCTGCTGGAGATCCAACGCCAACGGCCGGGATTCGTCGACGACGTCCTCGCCCGGATCGAGCTCGACGGTCCGGTCGTCGCCGGCGATGTCAGCCAGCGGATCGGGCCGAAGGGCAGCTGGTGGGACTGGGACGACGGCAAGCGGGCGCTCGAGTACCTGTTTTGGTGCGGCCGGCTGTGCGCCCGTCGGCGGGCCAACGATTTCGCCCGGATCTACGACCTCCCGCAGCGGATGATCCCGGCTGCCCACCTCGAAGCGCCGACCCCGAGCGAGCCGGAGGCGCGCAAGGAGCTGCTCGTCCGTGCCGCCCGCTCGATGGGCATCGCCACCGGCAGCGACCTCGCCAACTATCACCGCCAGTCGATCCCGGTGGCCAGGAAACTGCTGCCCGAACTGGTCGAGGCGGGCGTGCTGCTGCCGGTTTCGGTGGAGGGATGGAAGGAGCGGGCCTATCTCTCACCCGGCGCCGCCGCGCCCCGGCAGATCGAGGCGGCTGCGTTCCTGTCGCCCTTCGACTCGGTCTGTTGGGAACGCGCCCGGGTCGAACGGTTGTGGAACTTCCACTATCGAATCGAGATCTACACCCCCGCGCCGAAGCGGCAGTACGGCTACTACGTGCTGCCGTTCCTGCTCGGCGACGAGCTCGTCGCCCGGGTCGACCTCAAGGCCGACCGTGCCGGCAATGCCCTGCTCGCCAAGGCGATCTTCGCCGAACCGGGGGTGCCGACGGCCGACGTCGCCGAGGCGATCGCCGGCGAGCTGCGGACGATGGCCGGCTGGCTCGGGCTGGAGCGCGTCCTCGTCGGACGACGCGGTGAACTCTCCGCTGCGGTCGCAGCCGAGCTCGGGACCGTTCCCGGCGACCTCGGCTGAGCTCAGCGGTGGCGAGGGCGGGCGCGACGGCGCGGGGTGGCTCTCGCCTTGATCTGATCGAGCGGCGGCCCGACCAGCGAGCGTCCGTCGGTCAGCAGATCGTCGAGTCCGTCGGTGTCGAGGTTCGGCGGGTCACCGGACGCCTCGACGGCGATCTCCGGCTCGTCCTTCGGTGGCCCGTACAGGGCGTACTGCAGACCCAGCATCGCCGCCCCGAGCACGCCACCGCTGCGGCGGATCGGCTGGACCGGCGGGGGTTGCTCCTCGCCGGTTTCGGGGTCGATCGGATCGCCGGACTCCTCCATCGCGCTCCAGTCTGGCGTGCAGTTGCCCGATAGGTAGCGTGATCTGGGTGAAACCGCTGATCGCCGTACCCGGTCGCCTGGGGCCGTCGGGAAAGCTGTCTCGCAATGCGGTGGCCTTCGCCAGCCGTCCGTACCTCGATTGCGTGCTGCGCGCCGGAGGTGAGCCGGTCGTGCTCTCCGCCCGGCCGGTGGACCGGCGCGAAGCGAAAGCGCTGCTCCGCCGGTTCGACGGGCTGGTGTTGATGGGTGGATCGGACGTCAACCCGGTCCGCTACGGCCAGCAGCCGCATCCCAAGACCTATGGCGTCAACGACGAGAACGACGACTTCGAGTTGACCCTCGCCGCTGCGGCGGTCGAGCTAGAGCTTCCGACCCTCGCCGTCTGTCGCGGGATGCAGGTCGTCAACGTCGCCCTCGGTGGCTCCCTCCATCAGCACCTCCCGGACATCGGGGCGATGCACGACCACTTCCCTCCGGGCTTCCCCGCACCGCCCGAGGGCGTGCTCCATCCGATCGACGTCGTCGCCGGGTCGCGGCTGGGCAAGGCGCTCGACGGGGCCGAGCGGGTGATCGGTCTCTCCTACCACCACCAGGCGATCGCCGAACCGGCCGATGGGTTCAACATCGTCGCCTCCGCCCCCGATGGGGTGATCGAGGCGATGGAGCTCGACAGCGGGTGGACGATCGGTGTGCAGTGGCATCCGGAGGACACCGCGTCGACCGATGCGGTCCAGCAGCGGCTGTACGACTCGTTCGTCGAGCGGTGCGCTGGGCGCGGGTGACCGGCCCCTACGCTCGCGCCCGATGACCGAGCTGCCGAACGATCCGCTCGCCGGTGCGCTCGACCCCGAGGCCGCGACCGACGGGGAACCGGGGCCGGTGGCGACGACGATCGAGACCGCCGAGCGCCAAGGGATGCCGCGCTGGCTGCCGGTAGCGGTCCTCATCTTCTGGACGGGATACATCGGTGCGCTGGTGTTCCGCTGGACGTTCTCGCGCGTCTCGGGCCTGCTGTTGCTGTTGCTCGTCGCGTTGTTCCTGTCGTTGGCGATCGAGCCCGGGGTCAATCGGCTCGAGGCGCGTGGCTGGCGGCGCGGGCGGGCGACCCTGCTCGTGTTGCTCAGCGTGTTCGTCGGGGCGGGGATCTTCCTCACCGCGATCGGCACCCTCGTCGGCCAGCAGATCGCCGACCTGCTGCGCAACACCGATCAGTACGTCACCCGCATCGTCGACTTCTCCAACGACGTGTTCAACACCAACCTCGACTCGCAGGAGATCATCGCCGAGATCGAACGTCCGGACGGGGCGGTGCAGGAGTTCATCGCCTCCCAGGGCGACGACGCGTTGCGGCTCTCGTTCGCCGCCCTCGGAGGGCTGCTGCAGGCGTTCTCGGCGATGCTGTTCACCTTCTACCTCGTCGCCGACGGACCGAAGCTGCGGCGGGCGATCTGCAGCCGGCTGCGCCCGGAGCGTCAACGCAGCGTGCTCCAGACCTGGGAGCTGGCGATCGACAAGACCGGCGGGTATCTCTACTCGCGAGCGTTGCTCGCCGGGCTGTCGGCGCTGTTCCACTGGGTCGCGTTCACGATCATCGGCGTCCCCGCTCCGGCTGCGCTGGCGTTGTGGGTCGGGATCATCTCCCAGTTCATCCCCGTCGTCGGGACGTACATCGCCGGCTTGCTGCCGGTCGTCGTGACCCTCGTCAACCCTGACAACAGCCCGGTCGCCGGGCTGGTCGTGGTGATCTTCATCGGCGTCTACCAGCAGATCGAGAACTACCTCTTCGCCCCCAGGATCACCGCCCGCACGCTCGAGCTGCATCCGGCGGTCGCCTTCGGTGCCGCGCTCGCCGGGGCGGCGGTCCTCGGACCGGTCGGTGCCGTCCTCGCGCTGCCGGCAGCGGCGATGCTCACCGCCGTCGCCGCCGAAGCCGGCCATCGTCATGAGGTGATCGACTCGCCGCTGGTCCGGATCTCGGTGCGCAGCCGGCGGAAGGTTCGCCGCAAGGTTTCTGCGGAGGAGGGGGAGTGACGGCGATCCCGTTCGTCCCCCCGCTCGACCCGCAGTACGCCGTCGCCGAACAGGTCTCCCCCCTGATCCGCCGAGTGCTGGCGAGGAACCCGTCGAAGTACAGCTATCTCGGAACCGGGACGTATGTGGTGGGACACGGGACGGTGGCGGTGATCGATCCCGGCCCTCGGCTCGACGAGCATCTCGACGCGTTGCTCGCCGCGCTCGCTGGCGAGCAGGTCGGCGCGATCCTCGTCACCCACTGCCATGCGGATCACTCGCCGCTCGCCGCCGAACTCCGACAACGGACCGGGGCGCCGACCTATGCCTTCGGGCCGGCGGCGGCGGAGCCCGAGAGCGCCGAGGACGACGACGATCCGGAGGACGTCGAGGGGGAGCAGGGCGCCGAGGCACCGACGGAAGAGCCGGTCGACCGGGCGTTCGTCCCCGACGTCGAGCTGGCCGATGGCTCGGTGATCAGCGGACCGGGGTGGACGTTCGTCGGCGTGCACACCCCCGGGCACACGTCCAATCACATGGCCTACGCCCTCGCCGAGGAGCAGGCGTTGTTCACCGGGGACCATGTGATGGGGTGGAGCACGACCGTGATCACCCCACCCGACGGGGACATGCGGGCCTACTTCGCGTCACTCGACCGCCTGCTCGCACGCGACGACGCCGTGCTCTACCCGACCCACGGCGGACCGGTGACCGATCCCCACCCGTTCCTCGTTGCGTACCGCGACCACCGCCGGGCGCGGGAGGCGCAGATCGTCGGGGCGATCGCCGATGGGCTGGAGGAGATCGATGCGATCGTCGCCCTGCTCTATGCCGAGGTGCGTCCGGAACTCCACCGCGCAGCCGGCCGAAGTGTGTTCGCTCACATCGTCAAGCTCGCCGCCGAGGGGACGATCGAGGTGGTCGGCGGAGGACCGGTGCGTCGCCGTGGCCGGTTCCGGATCGATGAGGGGACGTCGATCTAGGACGTCGATCGAGCCCGTCGGCGACCGCTCCCGACGCCCGCAGTGGCGGGGCCGGCCGTCCTCGCGACGGGCGGGATCCTGTGGGGTGGGTCCGATCGGTCGGCGAGCCTAGGATCTGCCGTCTGCCGCTCACCCGGCGGTCGGGGGCTACTAGCTCAATTGGCAGAGCATCGGACTTTTAATCCGCTGGTTCTGGGTTCGAGTCCCAGGTGGCCCACGAGAATGCCCAGGTCACACGACCTATTGGACCTCAGCGGGTGGTCTTCGAGAGAGTGCGTGCCGCGAATCTGCCGCGAATTGGAGGATTCGATGGGCACGATGCGGGAGCGGACTCCCGGCACTTGGGAACTGGTGGTCTCCACCGGACGCGACCCGGCGACGGGCCGGTACCGGCGCGTGATCAGGACCTTGCGGACCACGAGCAAGCGCGAAGCGAAGTTGGTTGGAGCACATCGCGGGCCTCGGCCGGTCGGACTCGACGCTCTACAACTACCGCATGTTCATCCGGCGGGACATCAACCCGAAGCTCGGGACGATGCGGTTGTCGAAGCTGTCGGCACGCGACATCGACGGGCTGTATTCGGCGCTGACCGCACGTGGACTGGCTCCGGCAACCGTTCGTCAGATCCACGCCATCCTGCGAGCCGCCCTGAACCAGGCCGAGCGATGGGGACTGGTCGGCCGCAACGTCGCCAAGTTGGCCTCGGCGCCATCGCAGCCCCAGCGCGAACAGCATCCGCCGACGCCGGAGGAGGTTCAGGCGTTGATCGTCGCTGCGGTGGAGTTGGAGCCGCAGTTCGGTGTGTACGTCCGGCTCGTCGCCGCGACGGGGATGCGGCGAGCGGAGGCGTGCGGGTTGCGGTGGTCCGACGTCGATTTCGATAGCGGTCGTCTCACCATCGAGCGAAGCCATCTCTCGTTGCCTGGCATCAACGGCGATCGACCGACGAAGCCTCGCACGGCCCGCAGGATCTCCCTCGATCCCGGAACGGTCGAGGTGCTCCGTTCGGCGTGGGCGGCCGCGCTGGAACTGGCGACGTTCTGCGGCGTCGACTCCGACGTCCGCCGTGGCGGCTATCTGTTCAGCTTCGACCCGCAGGGCCTGATCGCGTGGCGCGGTGATGTAGTCAGCGCCCGATGGGGTCGCACGCGTGAAGCGGCCGGCGTCCGGCGAACGATCCGGTTGCACGATCTTCGTCATTGGCAGGCCACTCAGCTGCTCGACTCCGGCGTGCCCGTGCCCACGGTGGCGGCTCGTCTCGGCCATGTCGATGGGACGACCACGATGAAGATCTACGCCCATCGCACCGAGCGGGCCGATGGTCAGGCTGCGGCCATCGTCGGGAACGTTCTCGATGGTCCTGCTGTGACGGAGGTATAGCGTGGGTGCTATATCGAGGTCGAGCTCGAGCCGGAGGTTCGGGATTGGTATCTCGGTCTCGATGACAACAGCAAGGTCCGGGTGCGGTTCCACATCGATCGGCTGGCCGATCAGGGACCGCTACTGGACGAGCCACATACCCGGCAGTTGAACGGGAAGCTCCGCGAGTTGCGGTTCTTCCTGGACGGCCGTCCGGTCCGGGTCAGCTACTGGATCGCTCCGGGCCGGGTGATCGTGTTGCTGACGGTGTTCGTGAAGACCCAGCGTCAGGAACGGGCCGAGGTGGCTCGGGCGTTGGCGGCGATGAAGCGATGCATGGCCGAGCATCTGGCAGGAGAGGACGACGGATGAGCAATCGAACGAAGTGGAGCGAGCTGTCGTCGGCGCCGATGAGCGAAGCCGAACGATCCGTCTACGACGACGAGGCACGCATGGCAGCGCGTTCCGAGATCTGGTCTTCCGCCTGCGGTCGGAAGCGGGCCTCACCCAGGCCGAGCTGGCCAAGCGGATGGGCACCACGCAGTCGGCGATCGCTCGGATGGAGGGCGGTGGCACTCGTCCGACGTTGGAGACGTTGGAGAAGCTGGCCGGCGCGGTGGGGAGCGATCTCGTCGTCGGGGTTGGCGCCAACCTGGCCGAGAACCGGGCCATCGCGAAGCTGGTCGCCCAGGGCCACGCAGTGGTCGCCAAAGCGAGCTGACCGCCTACGACGGCGGGGTCACGACGACCTGAGTTCGGCAGCAAGGTGGGATGGGGGTCTGCGAAACAGCGACTACCTGCCCGTGCCCGAGACGCCGGTGTGCGGCTGGACAACTATTGGGTGCCAACGCCCCCCGCCGGGTCGTGGATGGTGAGCCCAAGTCTGCTTCAGGAACCGGGCGGCTCAGGCAGGCACGTAGCGAGCCGAGCCATCCCAGCAGAATGCGGTGCGGACCGCTTCGCCAGCCAGACACGCTCCGTCAATGAGCGATCGATTCCCCAACGGCTCTCCGAGGTCGACGACAACCGGGACTCGGTCGTTGCCGGGACAGGTCCGGACCTCGGGTGGTAGCGGCTCCACCCAGAAGGATCGCTGACGGCGACACGGTGTGGACTGCGACTACCCACGCGGACCGATTCAACGCATCGACCCGGATGGCACGATCACCGCCCTCGACCTCCCCGCAGCACCCTGGATAGACCTGGCGATCTCTCACGGACTGGTGTGGGCGGTCAGCCAAGACAATGGGCCCAGCCGACTCATCGCCTTCAACGGGACCACCGGCGAACTCGTTCATGACATCCCCGTCGCCGAGGATGTGTTCGGCTACCCGGTGCGACTCGTCGCCGACGACGACAACCTCGTCATCAGCGTCGACACCAGCGGTGGAGGTGGACGGACCGGGTCAATCCTGATCGTCGACCCCACCACTGCCGTGGTCACCGAGACCGTCGAGCTGCCCGCTCGTCCCGAAGGCATCGCACTCAGCCCGCACCACATCTGGACGAGCGGCGCCGTCGTCGACCGAGACACCCTTAAGGTCACCCCCGTCGAGCTTGGCTTCAGCCTCACCCAAGGACCCGACGACACGATCTGGGCAACCAGCCCAGGCACCAACGGCGACGGGACCGCCATCCGTTACACCCCCGGCCAGTTCAAGCAGTAGTCATCGAGCCGGCGTTTGGGGATGCTCGGGTGTCGTCGGAGATTGAGCGATAGGACTCGCTCGACGTTGGTCGTGCTGGACGGCCCTCGTCAACGCGGCTTGTAGGCCGTCGCTCGATGATCGATGCGGTGCACGATCACGAGTCGGTCGTCGTCGTGGATCTCGTAGACAATGCGGTAGGCACCTCGACGAGCGGAGTGGAAGCCGGCGAGTTCGCGCTGGAGCGGGCCGCCGACGCGATGGGGGTTTCGAGCAACGTTCCGAGCATGAACTCCACGATCGCGACGGCGATGTTTTCGGGAAGCCTTGCCAGTTGCCGTTCGGCGGGTCCGGTGACCCGCAACGTGAACGAGCTCGGGTCGGTCACTGCTTCAGGTACTTGGCCCGCAGCTCGTCACCTGTGACGAAGTCTCCAGCTTCGTGAGCAGCGACGGATTCACGGAGTTGCGCGACGGCCTTCGGGTCCGACAGCAACTCGAGGGTGTCTTCCAACGATTCGAGCTCGTCGGCGCTGATGAGCACAGCGGCGCGGCGCCCGTTGCGGGTCACGGTTATGCGGTCGTGGGTGTGCTCGACCCGGTCGACCATCTCGGAGAACTTGGCCTTGACCTCGGCGAGCGGCAGCGTGTCGGACATGACCTGAATTCTAGTCAGCGAACACCCGGCAGAGGAACACGCCGTCGGACCCACCCGATCCGTGAGGTGTCCCATCCGCGCAAGCGATAACCCGAACGCACGTATCTCAGAAGGGCCGGTCTGCCCGTTGGCCCTAGCAGGGTGCGGAAATTCGGCTGAGGGTGCTCGCGTTTTCGGGCGGGATCGAGGCACTACGGCGTGCCGGCCGATGAGACGGCCCGACGCTTCCTCGACAACCTCGCGGCTATCGAGCAGGCTGTTGTCGAGAGCGAAGCCGCGGCCATCTACGCCGTTCATCAACAGCGGATCGAGCGTCTGCTCCCAGCCGCAGAGTGACGTCGTCTATGCCGGTCAGGGCAACGGACGGTTCAGCAACTTCCACACCGATGCACCAGCGTGCGGTCGGAGCGCTCGGCGGTCCTGCGCTCAGGTGGAACGCTGGACCAGACGGCCCTGGCTGCGGGCCGTTCGGATGAACCCGGGAACGTCGGCGTTGCGTCCGAAGGTGTTTTCGTCGGTGACCGAGACGTCGATCGGGATGGGAAGGTCGCGGAGCTCCCTGAGCACGCGGACCGCATCGTCGTGGTGGCGGGTGACGGTCGGGAGGATCACGAGAAGGTCGAGGTCGGAGTCCGGACCGTCGTCGCCTCGCTGGGTGGAACCGACCACCACGATCTTGGTCGCCTCGGTCCGTTCGAAGATCCGCGCCGTCACGTCGTCGGCCCACGCAGCGAGAGGGCGGCCGTCGAAACGCGCCTTGCCGTCGATCACCTCGTACCGAGAACGAGCCACGACACCATTGTCCACGACCCCGACGGATCGAGCCGAGTGATAGCAACTATCCGAAATGATCGTTTCATAAAGTTATAGTATCGAGGTATGGATCTCGTTCGCCCGGTGTCGGCGCTCGTGCCGGGTGCGCGGGGCAAGGTGCTCACGGTGTTGCTCGACGCGGGCCGGGAGATGTCGACGGCGCAGATCGGTCGGCTGGCCGACGTGAGCACGCCGCAGGCGTCTCGTGTGCTGGCGCAGCTGTGCGAACTGGGCGTGACGGAACGGCGAGAAGTGCCGCCGAGCGTTCTCTACCGGCTGGTGGCGGGCTCGCGGGTCGTGGAGCTGCTGTCCGAGCTTCGATCGTTGCGGGATGACGTCGTGCGGCGGGCCGCAGAGCTGGGTAGCGGGATCGTGCCGGCGCCTTTCCATCTTGCGGTCTTCGGGTCGGTGGCGACCGGACGGGCCGGGAGCGAGAGCGACATCGACGTGTTGGCGGTCCGGCCCACGAAAGCCGACCACGACGATGCCTGGGCCGAGTCACTCGATCGGTTCCGGCGCGATCTGAGTGCCTATGCCGGTAGTGGTGTCGAGGTGCTCGAGGTCAGCCAGCGAGAGTGGTCGAAGCGAGATCTGAGCGAGCCGTTGTGGGCGTCGATCGAGCGTGAACAGATCGTCCTTGCCTCGTCAGCCCGGAAGCGGGCGCAGGCGTGACTCGGGGTCGACCGCGCACGCGTCCGGTGACGCCGCACCAGGCGCTCCAGTTCGCGACCAAGGCCGAGGAGTTCCTGCGAACCGCTGAGCAGGCCCTGGCCGAGCGCTGGTACAGCCCGGCCGCCGGCAACGCCGTGCATGCCGGGATCAACGCGTGCGACGCGATCCTCGGGTTGCGGGTCGGGGAACGGGCCGCCGGCCAGGACCACGACGAGGTCGTCCGAATGGTCGCGGCGCTTCCCCAGATCGGCGCCGATGCCGCCAACCGGCTTCGGCGGCTGCTCTCGGTAAAGACCCGGGCCGAGTACGACCCGACGCCGGTCAGCGCCACCGACGCCACGCAAGCGTGCGAACGGGCTCGGGTGCTCGTCGAACTCGCGCAGCGAATCGTGGCCGAGCGGTTCGGGACCGATCCACAAGGCTGACCAACGGTCCCCCGGCGCCGGATCAGTGTCAGCTCGAGGTGTTCTCGACCGTCAGGCTGCGGCGGTAGATGTCGTGGCGTACTGCGTTGCGGTAAGGAACACAGTGGGCGAGCCGGCCGACGATGGTGCCGGTGGCGTTGATCTCGTCGTCCACCGCTCGCTCGAGCGCTTCGAGCTCGTCCGCCCATCGAGCGGGGTCGTCGTCCATGGCGGCGAGAGCGAGTTCGGTGAGCTGATCGAGCTCGTCGGGCAGGTCGGCCGCCTCGGCGGCCGGCGGTGGCAGAGCCTGCAACGGAGAGCTGGATGGCCGGACCGCGAAGTAGTCGGGGTCGTTCTGTTCGGCTTTGTGGACGAGCAGTCCGTATGGGCTGCGGATGGGGACGCCCCGGGCGATGTCGGCACAGATCCTGGCGACCCCGGCGCTCACGGCCTCGGGGCTGAACTCGGCGAGGGCCCGATGCAGCCGACGGCGGTTGCTCATCGGGGTGAGCCCGTGCCGCTCGACGAGGACTGCGAGCGGTTCGAGGAGCTGATCGAGTGTCTCGGAGTGCGCGACTGAGTCGTGCGGTTGCGCGGCTCGTTCGCGCTGCAGACCTGGAGGGAGAAAGACCAGGAAGAAGATCTTTCTCTTCTCTTCTCTTTCTTGATCTGAACGCGCGAACGACTCCGCGAATCCTCGTCGAACGCGCGACTGCCCGTCGCGCGTTCAGTCGCGCGCTGCTCAGCGACGACGGTGCCGACGACGTGGGCGGTGGCCTCGACGACCGCGACGAGGTAGGCGAGCAGCTCGACCACGCTCGCTCCCGTCGACGGCCCGTCGTGGCGGGTGTCCGCAGCGTCGTCGACGGCTTGGGTGCTGAGCACGAGGTGGGGTCGGCGGGCGAGCACCCGGTCGCCGAGCTCGGTGAGGTACCAGGCGATGGTGCCGGGGGAGACGTCGTAGCGGCGGGCGAGCTCGCGCTGTGAGAGTCGGATCTCGACCCGGTCGGGTGTGTGGTAGTGGCCGTGGTCGCGGATCACGGACGTGGCGAAGTGCAGGGCGCGAGCAGACGGGGTGGCCGTTGCCAACGAGGGTCCTTTCGGTCGGTGGGCATGCATGACAAGGCCCACGGCCGGCGGACACGCTTTGCTCGTTCAACTGAGCAGCAACCGTGCCGGTCGTGAGTTCTGGATTCCGCCCCGGGTGCAACCGGGGCGCCGGATTCGCGAACACGATGGCGCGTCCGCTGGTTGCTCGACCCACGTTTTGACCCGCCGATGGGCGCGACCGTCAGCGACGGTGGGCGACACCCGGCGACAGAATCCCTGGTGAACGAACTCCCAGCGACAGGCGGCAACAGCCTGCGACAGGCTGACTTCGACTTTTAATCCGCTGGTTCTGGGTTCGAGTCCCAGGTGGCCCACGAGAATGCCCAGTCAGAACGGCGACGACAGCTGGTGACTCTGGCGCGTCGAAGGCGATGCCGTTGAGAACGGGAACGGATCTTCGCGGCGGTGCTCGGACGTAGTGTCGGTCGATGGCCGACGCAGATCGTCGTTACCACGACGACGTTCCCGACGACATCGAAGCCCGGGTACGCGAGCTCTGCATCGGGCTACCCGACGCCTACGAGGAGCGGGCCTGGGTGGGAACGCGGTGGATGGTCCGCAAGCGGACGTTCGCCCACGTCCTCGGCGTCGAGGTCGCCGACGCAGGCCGGTCGGTCGTTTTGTCGTTCCGTTCGACCGGAGACGAGCTGGAGATTCTGCGCCATGCCGGCCGTCCGTTCCTCGTGCTCGGTTGGGGCCGTGACGCCCTCGGGATGGTGCTCGACGCCGACACCGACTGGGACGAGGTGCGCGAGTTGGTGATCGAGAGCTACTGCGTCCTGGCGCCGAAGAAGCTGATTGCGCTCGTCGATCGCCCTGACGCGGTGCAGAGGCTGGACTTGGACGACCTCAGCCCCTGACGCCCGTCGACCTGGTCGCGTAACCAGGCGACCCATCGCCCACGCGTGTTGTCCGACGTCGAACTCGTCCGGGCCCTGGACAGCTATGACGTGGCGCGAGGAAGTTGCCGGCTCGTCGAGACGGCGCCACCCGCCGAACGTGCTGTAGTCGATCACGTCCTCGACTCCATGACACCGGCAGGCTCGCCGATGCTTCGATCGAAACGATCGCCGCACGGCTTGCCGATCTCGCTGTCGGACGGGACGGCGGTATGGCAATCGCCGACGGTACATCCGGACATCCGCAGCCGATTGCGCCGGCGCCAGCGCTGCCCGGCCCCATGTAGCGCCGCTTCCGACAAGACAGCGGGAAGCGCGCGGATCGAGCGTGCATCGTCCCGGCCATCTTGGGACCGCCGGCGGCTGGACCAGCCGGTCGGCCGAAGCGATGCGCGTCTCAACGTGCTCGTAGGACGACGGTTTCGCTGACGGACAAGTTGAGGGCGTTGGCGACGTCTCCGAGCCGGGCGAGGCTCGCTCCCGTGTAGCCATCGAGCGCACCCCGTGGCGCGCTGCAGAAACACGGAACTCCTGCCACCGCCCCGGCTCGAAGGTCGACCTGATCACATGCGGCTCGCCGTTGCGATACGCGTCGACGCACCGACCGTCGCCCATGCGGTACTGGGCCAGGTCGTTATCCGGCACCTCCGGATGGGTGAACACCGACGTCTCGAGCGTCGGCAACCAGCAGCGTGATCCCGGCGTGGTCGGTCTGCGGGAGCGCCTCGATCGTCAGGTCAGCCACTTGGCGAAGTGACTCGCCCAACGTCTGACTGCCGACCAAGAACCCCGTCAGCCTCAGCCGGCCATCGCGCAGTAGCCAGATCACCGCGCAGGGGTCGACGGTCCGAGAACGCGTGACCATGGTGATGCCTTCGAGCCGGGTCATGTGTCGACCTCGGTCACCCCTTGATCTCCGGCTGTTCGGGGCTTCACGCGGGCCTTCTGTCGCGTGCCTAGCATCCCATCCGTCGGTACCGGCTCCCAGGCCCCATCGACATCCACTCCCACCCGCCCGCAGCGCTGTGGGTCTCTTCGAAAGAACGGGCGATGAACCCGCTGATCGAGCAACTCCTCGTTCACGATCTCGACGACACCCGGCAATTGATCGAGCTCGCCAAAGCCCTGCCCGACCCCGACCATCGAGTGAGCCGCTTGCCGGGAGCGAGCGTCGACGTCGCCGATCCGATCGGTTGGGCGAGACGGCGCGCCGGCGCGATCGGCGGCTGACCATGTGCAGCTGGAAGCACTTCGAACAAGCGGAGCCGGCGTTCGCAGCCCGGGTGCGGGCGCTGTTCGACGCCGGTCGTCACAAGACCATCGCAACCCTGCGGGCCGACGGGTCGCCACGCATCTCGGGGATCGAGTGCGAGTTCGCCGATGGTCACCTCCGCTTCGGATCGATGCCGGGATCGCGGAAAGGAGCGGACCTCGCCCGCGATCCGCGCTTCGCCCTGCACGGTCCGACCTTCCACCCCGAGCCGGCGAGCAGCTGGCCGGGCGAGGCGAAGATCTCCGGACGAGCCCGGGTCGTGCAGGATGACTCCCCCGATGCTCCCGGCGATCAACCGGAGGCTCCGACGTTCGTCGCCGATATCGATGAGGTCGTCGTCACGCGGCTCGACGAACACGCCACGAAGTTGATCGTCGAGTGGTGGACTCCCGATCGGGGTCGTCGGTCGATCGAGCGGGAATAGCGCAGACCGTCTCGGCATCAGAACCTGAACCAAGTCAGGCCGAGGAAGTGACGGCGGGCCTTGCGAGCGTCGTCCGGCCTACGCACCGGGGCCGAAGCATTCGAAACGCCCGCCTCCGATGCCGACGACCGTCTCGTCAGCGATCACGAATCCGGTGCTGCGGCCGGTGGCGACGACGTTGACCCTTGTGGGCGTGTTCTCGACGAACACGTACCCGCGGTTGGTCACGCTGGCCAGCAGGCTCGAGCGGGAGGCCCCGAGTCCGATTCCCTCTCGGGTGGTGATCCCGGTGGGGGAGGTGGCGGCGGGCAGGGCACCGGCGGGGGCGATGCCGCCGGCGGCGGGGTCCCCGACACTCCAGGCCGTCAGCTGCTCACCCTGCACGCCGCGTTCGAGGGTCACGCGCAGATCGCCCCACCACAGCACCCGGTACTCGGAATTGAACGGGGCACAGGCGAATCCGCTCGGCATCGGCTGCCACAGCGAGTCGGTCGTCGGTGAGCCGAGGCGGCTGGCGATGACGGAGATGACCTGACCGGCGGGGATGGTCTGGACCGGTCCGAGCCCGAAGATCGAGCCGTCGTCGCTGACGTCGATGGCCGCCGGAGCGGAGGGGCACGCTGCGTCGGTGGTTGTGGCGGCGGGGCCGGTGAACCAGCCGGCGACGTCGATGACCAGGTCGGTCTGGGCGGAGGTGAAGAGGCACACGTCTCCGCCGGCGCCGAGTCCGGCGACGACGGCGTTGGCGACCGTCGCGCCCGCCGGGTGGTTCAGGTTGGAGGCATTCGGCCGAGCGGCGCCGGCCGGATGGGCAGTGACGTAGCCGGCCTCGACGGGATCGACGGCGGTGACCGACAGCAACACTGCGGAGGCGTTGGCGGGGATTCCACCGCGCCCGGCGACGTGCAGCCGCAGTGCAGCGGCAGCTGGATTCGAGCCGATCCCGGCGAAGTCCCCGTCGACGGTGCTGGCCGGCGAGCGGGTGTCGACGAGCCGTTGCGGTGTGCTCAAGGCCTGGTAGCCGGAGCCCAGCGTTCCGAAGATGTCGACGACGACGTCGGTGGCGCCCTCGTTGTAGACGCAGATCGTGCCGTCGGCCCCGATCCTCGAGAACACCGCCGACGCCGCGGTAGCACCGGTGGTGTAGTTGACGTTCGAGGCGAGCGGCCTGTTGGTGCCACAGGCGAACACGGTCAGGAAGCCGGAAGCCTGGGCAGCGGTCGCAGTGACGTTCAACACGACGGCGCTCGATCCCGCCGGCACCCCGGCGCGCCCGGACACTTGCACCGACAGCGTGGAGCCCGACGGTCGTTGCCCGGTGCCGAGTTGTTGGCCGTCGATGGTCGATGCGCCGGGGCGGGTGTCGGCAAGCCGGGCAGGGGAAGGCAGCGGGGTGAAGACGTCGGTCCCGGCCGCCGACGTGACGTCGAGAAGGAGATCGGTGGTGCCGAGGTTGTAGATGCACAACGTGCCGGCTGCGCTCACCTTCACCAGGGCAAGGTTGGCAACCGTCGATCCCGGTCCATAGTTGAGGGTCGACACTTCGGGTCGTGGGGAGTCGCAGGCGAACAACGTCACGTAGCCGCTCTGCGACGCGTCCACCGCGGTCACGTTGGCGATAACCGCCGTTGCGTTCGCGGGCGAGCCGCCGCGCCCGGCGATCGGCACGACCGTCGTGGATCCTGACGGGCGAGGCCCCCCGCCGGCCATCTGCCCGTCAACGGTGGTTCCTCCGATCCGCGTGTCGAGCAATCGGGACGGGCCGGCCGACGTCTCGACGTTCATGTGCTCCGACCGAGCATGGCGGCCGACAGGTGGCAGCTCGTGGCTCGCCGTCGCAGTCGGCACAGGTGCGCCGACGAGAACCACCGCGAGCACTGCAACCAAGGCGGGAACAGCCCGGCGGCTCCTCCGACGACGTGTGGCCGGCGTGCCGCCGGCCGGCTGTGGAGGTGCGAACATGAACGGTCCTCCTTCGGATCGCGTCGGTCCTCCGCACGGATCGGCTTTCCCGAGACCATCGATTCACCGGCGAGGAGGACGAAGTGAGTGTGC
The DNA here is from genome assembly GCA_963754705.1 of uncultured Actinomycetes bacterium. Classification (GTDB taxonomy): domain Bacteria; phylum Actinomycetota; class Acidimicrobiia; order Acidimicrobiales; family Ilumatobacteraceae; genus JAWKHV01. The sequence continues at coordinate 211,470 of CAVWGZ010000010.1, forward strand.
TACCCCGCCTGGATCGAGATCAGCCCCGTCGCCGAGCCCCGCCTCCGAGGTCGCCCGTCGTCGGCTCGTTCGCTCCGGAGCGGCGGGCCTCGAGGTAGTCGGCGTCGAGGGCGGCGAGCAGCTCGGTGATCGCGCCGTCGATCCGCTCGAGGTCGTCGCCCCCCAACCGGTCCAGTACTCGGCGGCGAATCGCGTCGTAGGAGGCGAGCGCCTCGTCGGCGAAGCTGCGGCCTTCGGCGGTCAAGCTGACGAGGACCTTGCGGCGATCGTCGGGGGACATCGTGCGGCTGATCAGCCCGGCGCGCTCTACCCGGTCGAGGCCTTGGGTGATCGAGCCCATCGGCCGCAGCACATAGCCGGCGATCTGGCTCACGGCGAGTTGGTGGGGAGCCGGTTCCTTGCGCAGCGTCGCCAGGATCACGAAGTCCCGGAAGCTGATCCCGAAGGCGCGCACGGCCTCGTTCTGGAGCAGCTCGAGATGGATCGACGAGCCGCTGCAGACGGGTGAACAGCGCAGCCGGATCGACGTGGTCGAGGAGGTACGCGGGAACCGGCAGGTCGCCTGCGCCATCGGCGAGGTCACCTCTCGCTCGTTGCATCGCCTCGGTCCTCCCCGATCGGTTGACGGCCCCAGCACAATACACTACATTGAGAATGTCTACATGTAGAATAACTTCGTGACACCGTCCCGGGTGATCGCACCGGCCTCCAAACATCTCCCGCCGAGAATCGAACAGGAACCACTCCCATGCGCAACGGGTACAAGGTCTTCGACGCCGACGCCCACGTGATCTACCCGGCCGACCTGTGGCCGACGTACCTCGACCCGAAGTTCCGTCGACCGCGTCACGCGGCGTAGCCCCGCCGGGCTCGACACCTACAACCCGGTCATCGTCGACGGCCGGTGGTCGCCAGCACGACACCGATCCTCTACGGGCAGTTCCAGAAGGCGATCGACTGGACCACCGAGGACATGGTCGAGCCAAGTACGGCGAGATCTGGTCACCGAGGGCTTCACCGGCGACCGGGTCGCCGAGGCGCTCGCGGTCGACGGCGTCGACGTCGCGGTCATCTACGGCCCCGAGTACGACATGTGGCTCGACGGGATCGACCCCGAGCTGCAGGCGGCGATGGCGCGCGCCTACAACCGCTGGGGTCAGGAGATGCGCGAGACCTCGGGTGGACGGGTGATCACCAGCTCGCCGGTCCCGCTCAACGACGTCAGCCGCGCCGTCGAGGAGATCCAGTACGCCTACGACGAGCTCGGCATCCGGTGCTTCTGGGCCCGCCCGAACCACTTCAACCATCGCAACCTCGGCGACCGCTACTACGACCCGATCTACGAGCTGCTGCAGGACCTCGACTGCGCGTTCGCCACCCACGAGTTCATGGGCCTGCGCGGCAGACCGCCGGGGCCGATCGCTTCGACACCTTCACCGAGTGGCACACCGTCGTGCACCCGCACGAGGCGCAGAACGCCTGCTGTCGATGATCGTCCACGGCGTCTTCGAGCGGTTCCCGCCGCCTGCGGTGCGCCTACATGGAGGCCGGCTGCGGATGGCTGCCGTCGTGGCTGCACCGCATCGACGAGCACCTCGAGCTGGCCGGTGCGAACGAGTTCCCCGAGCTCACGATGACCGCCACCGACTACTTCAAGCGCAACTGCTGGATCTCCACCGAGTGCGAGGACCCGTTCGTCTCCGACGTGATCCGCTGGCTGGGCGACGACCACATCGTGTGCGAGAGCGACTTCCCGCACCCGGACTCGAAGTACCCGCACACCACCAACGAGTTCCTCGGACCTGCTGCCCGACCAGATCACCGAGGAGAGCAAGGCGCAAGATCCTGTGGGACAACGCCGTCGACTTCTACCGCTTCCCCGAGGGCTACCTGCCGACCGAGTTCCACGAAGCGACCGACGCCCCGATGGCTCGCGGCGGCCTGAGATGGTCACGATCCGCCGGCCGCACGAGGCGGTCGACTTCGCCGAGCTCGAACGCCGATTCCCGCCGCCGCCCGAGTACTTCGAGACGGCGTGGTTCGACGACCCCGAGCACATCGAGCACAAGCAGCTCGCCCGCCTGCCGCGCCCGCGCCCATCAGGCCCAACGGGTGCCGTTCTTCGCCCGACGCTGGGACGACGCCGGCTTCGACCCGCCGCGATCTGCGCTCGCTCGACGACCTCGACGACGTCCCCGCGTACACCGTCGACGACATCCGGAGCTCGATCGAGGCGCACCCGCCGTACGGCGACTACCAGGGCGTCACGCCGGCCGACGCGCTGCGCGAGCCGATGCGGGTCTTCATGTCGGGCGGCACGACGGGCGACGTCGCGGCCCACCTTCTACACCGCGTGGGACCGCGAGGTCGGCGCGGTGCTCACCGCCCGGGCCCTGTACCTGCAGGGCATCCGGCCCGGCGACGTCGTGCTCAACTCGTGGGCCTACGGCACCCACAACGGCGCCCTCTTCTTCGACGAGGCGCTGTACAACTGGCTCAACTGCGTCGTGATCACCACCGGCACGGGCAACGTGACGGCACCGAGAAGCAGGTCGAGCTGGCCATCGCAGTACGGCGCATCGGCCATCCTCACGACCGGCGACTACCTGCTGCGCCTCGCCGACGTCGCCGAGGAGATGGGCCTCGACGTCCAGCGCGACCTGAAGATCCGCGCGCTGCCGAACATCGGCGACACCGAGCGGTCTGGAGCGCCGGTTCGGCGTCCGGCGCTGGCCAGCTACGGGTTCCACGAGGTGCAGTGGGTGCCGGTCGAGTGCCCCGACACACGACGGCCTGCACATCTTCGAGGACGCCTTCGTCGTGCAGATCGTCGACCTCGAGACCGGCGAGCCGCTGCCCGACGGCGAGCTCGGCTCGATCTGCGTCACCGAGCTGTACAAGACCGGCAGCCCGCAGTTCCGCTACAACATCATGGACCTGTCGTCCCTGTACCCCCGCGAGCAGTGCGCGTGCGGCAGCTGGCTGCGCAAGATGGCGCCGTTCGCCGGTCGGGGCGACAACATGGTCAAGCTCCGCGGCGTCAACCTGTGGCCCGAGGGCGTGGGCGAGATCGCCAAGCGCGTCCCAGGGATCACCGACGACTACTTCGTGCGGGCACGACGTGACGGCAACCGCGACGAGGTCGTGTTCGCTGTCGTCAGCGACGCCGACCCCGGCGAGCACGACGCCATCGCCACCCGACTGGCCGACACCCTGCAGGACGCGATGGGGGTCCGCATCGGTGTCGAGGTCGTTGCTCCGTCAGCGCTCGATCACCTCACCGGCTTCGGCTCGGCGGCCAAGCTGGTCCGCTTCCGGGACGAGCGATGACGGTGCCCGCCGGAGTTTCGTCGACCCGCCGATCAACCCAAGGAGGCTCCCAGATGAGCATGCGCGGACACGTCTCTGACGTCCGACCGATGGTCCCCGACGCCCACCTCGCCGGGCCCGGCGTGATCGGCGACGCATCGTGAGCACGCTGGCGATCGACCCATTGACCGGGGCGACCGGCGCGGTGCTCAGCGGCGTCGACCTGCGCGACCCCTCCGCCGACCTGATCGCCGAGATCGAGGACGCGCTGTACCGCCACCTGGTGGTGTTCTTCCCGGGCCAGTCGTTGCAGCCCGCGGAGCAGATGCGCCTCGCCCGGATGTTCGGCGAGATCGATGTCGCCCCGTTCGGGCCGAAGCACCCCGACGTGCCGGAGCTGACGGTGCTCGACCAGCAAGAGCCACGCGGCGAGGGCGCCGACTCGTGGCACAGCGACAACACCTTCCTGACGAGCCCACCGAAGTACACGATGCTCCAGGCGGTGCTCCTCCCGGCGACCGGCGGCGACACCTGCTGGGCGAACATGTACGAGGCCTACGAAGCGCTCAGCGAACCGATGCGGACGATGCTCGACGGGCTCACCGCCACCCACGACCTGACCAAGATGCTGGTCAAGGCCGTGGCCCAGGGCAACAGCAACGCCGACCTCGGCGCGATGCGGGCGAAGTACCCGCCGGAGCATCACCCGGTGGTGCGCACCCATCCGGAGACCGGTCGCAAGGCGCTGTTCGTCAACGGCAACTTCACGACCGAGATCGACGGGCTGACCGAGGCCGAGAGCGCGACGATGCTCGCACTCCTGCTCGGCCATGTGAAGTCGCCCGACTTCCAGTGCCGGTTCCGCTGGCAGCCCGGCACGCTGGCCATCTGGGACAATCGTTGTCTGCAGCACTACGCCGTGCCCGACTACACCAGCCGCCGGATCATGCACCGCTTCACCATCGCCGGAGATCGGCCCCGATGACGGGCGACCTCGTGATCCGTGGCGGGACGGTCGTCGACGGAACCGGACTCCCACGCCGCCGGGCCGACGTGGTGATCCGTGGCGGCCGGGTGGCGACGTGTCGGTCGCGCCGATCGGGCCACGCTCGCCGAATCGGAGACGATCGACGCCGACGGTCTGATCGTCGCTCCCGGGGTCGTCGACGCCCACACCCACTACGACCCGCAGGTCACCTACGACCCGCTGGCGACGATGTCGATCTATCACGGTGTGACGACGGTGCTCGCCGGCAACTGCGGCTTCGCCGTGGCTCCGACGCGGACCGCCGATCAGGGCTTCGTGCGTCGGCTGTTCGCCAAGGTGGAACAGATGGAACCGATCGCGATGGACGCCGTCGAGTTCGACTTCGAGACGCTGCCGGAGTACCTCGCCAGCCGGCGAGGCCGGCTCGGGATCAACCTCGCCTGCTACGTCGGCCACTCGAACGTGCGGCGCTGGGTGATGGGCGAGGCGGGTTCCGAGCGCGAGGCCGACGGACGCCGAGGTCGCTGCGATGCAGGAGGTGGTCCGCGCCGCCATGCGCGCCGGGGCGGCCGGGCCTGTCGTCGTCGCACGCTCCGACGCACCTCGACGGCGACGGCCGTCCCGGTGCCGTCGCGCCTGTCGAGCCGCGCCGAGCTGCTGGCGCTCGCCGAGGCGACGGGCGAGCGCGGGCGCCGGGTAGCATCACGTACCTCCCCGCCAGCGCCGTCGGCGGGATCAACGAGGTCGACGAGGACTACTGCATCGAGCTGGGCGAGCGATCGGGTCTGCCGATCATCATCCAGGGCCTCGGCGGCCGGAACAAGATCGATGCCCCGACCGCCACCTGGGATCGGGCCAAGCAGTTCCTGGACCGGGCGGCGGCGAACGGCACGCCGGTCTACACCATCCTGATCGCCCGACCGCCCGACCGACCGCTGACGATCGGTCCGGAGAACATGCTCTACCTCTCGGTGCCGTCGTGGGTCGAGATGCTCGCGCTGCCCCACGCCGAGCGACTCGTCGCGCTCTGCGCGACCCCGAGCGTCGAGCCGACCTGCGCCACGCGGTCGAGCACTACAACCGCGACCCGGCCAAGGGCACGACCACGCCCGCCTCCGCTGTGGGAGACGGTGTTCGTCCAGCACGTCCGCGACGCCGCGAACCAACACCTGGTCGGTCGCTCGCTGGCGGCGATCGGCGCAGAGCACCGGGACCGCACCGGCCGACGTGCATGCTCGACCTCGCCCTCTCCGAGGACCTGCAGACCGGGTTCCGATGGAACTGGGAGACCGCCGAGTGGTCCGTCGGCGGTCCGGGTCGCACAGGTCGACCCACGCATGATCATCGGCACCTCCGACGGCGGCGCCCACCTCGCCCGCGACGACGCCGCCGACTGGAGCTCGTGGTTCCTGCGCAACTGGGTGCTCGACCGGCAGGTGTGGACGCTCGAGGAAGGCATCCGCCAGATCACCCACGTGCCGGCTGCGATCCTCGGACTCAGCGACCGAGGCACCCTCGAGCCGGGCCGGTGGGGCGACGTCTTCATGTTCGACCCGGCGCGCATCGACGCCGGCCGCAAGGAGTTCGTCCGCGACCTCCCCGGCGGCGCCGGCCGCTTCCAGGCCTGGCCCGAGGGCGTCGTGCGCCACGATCGTCAACGGCGTCCCGGTGATCGTCGACGGGACACCCACCGGGAAGCTTCCCGGCCTGGTCGCTTCCCCCGGCTGACCGAGGCGCGCTCGGGGCCCGCTCGCTCCGCCGATCAACCGTTGCCGAGACGGCGCCGGAGTTCGACGAACACCTCGTCGCCGGTGATCGTGCGCAGTTCGTCGGCGAGCGACTCGATCACGGGCCGCTCGCCGACGTAGGCCTCGTCCCCCTCGGTGCAGCACCAGGCCATCGTCTCGCCCTCGTCGCCCCAGTCGCGCCGTTGCCAGCCGCGCACCAGCGCGGTCTCCGAGCCGTCCTCGTGCGCGGTCCACTCGACCCGGATCGGCAGCTGCCAGCAGACCGACGGCTTCCACTCCAGCGGCGATTCGCCGGCGCGCACGGCGGCGAGGTGGAGGGCGCAACCTGCGCCGCCGGCGAACCCCGGCCGGTTGAGGAAGATGCACGCACCGTCGACGATCCGGGTGTTGGTCGGCGTCGTCGCGAGAACACGCCGTCGGCGGCGAGGCTGGTGGTGCTCGAACAGCTCCGGCGACAACGTCGCTGCCAGCGCGGCGACGTTGCGCGCCTCGTCGAGCGTCGGCGAGCTCGGCCCCGACCGAGCAGCAGCCCTGCCCGAGCTCCGGCGCCGGCTGGTCGAGGATCCCGAGGCACCCGCGGCCCCAGATGCAGGTCCAGTTCGATCGCAGGAACCCGGTGTCGAACCGCCAGTGGGTGACGCCCAGGTCGTCCGTCGACGAGATCTCGAGCTCGGCCGGCTCCATCCCCGCCAGCGTAGGTCGGTGCGATCGGGGGGACTACCGGTCAGGTCATCTGGCGGATCAGCAGCCGGGCGACGCACGCCGGCTTGGGTGACCCGTCGACTTCGACGGTCACCTCGATCGTGACCTGGATCCCGCCCTTGACGTCTTCGACCTCCGCGATCACCACGCCGGCGCGGACCCGCGAGCCGACCGGCACCGGAGCCGGGAAGCGAACCTTCTCCAGCCCGTAGTTCACGCCCATCCGGAACCCGGAGAAGCTGTACAGGCCACGGCTGAGATCGCTGATCATCGCCAACGTCAGATAACCGTGGGCGATCGGCCCGCCGTAGGGACTCTCCCGGGTAGCTCGCTCGACATCGACGTGGATCCACTGATGGTCACCGGTCGCCTCGGCGAACTGGTTGACCCGCTGTTGGGTCACCTCGACCCATGGCCCGTATCCGAGGTGCTGGCCGAGTTGGGCGCGAACGCCGTCGACGCCGTCGAGAACGATGGTCATCTCCGGAATCTAACGATCACCCGATGAGGACGTCGGATCCACGGAGTGCGCGAACATCGCCACGATGAGTAGGGAAAGTAGACAAATATGCAGCTCCGGCGCTTGGGTGTGATGCGTTCGACCCGTACCCCTGATCTGCTCAGGATTCGTACGCTGCGCCGGGGGAGTCGTCCGCGACCACGCACAGTGGCTCGGTCCCGGGGCTCCGAAAGGTGACGAACGATGGCTCCCGCAGCGTCGCTCCCGACAACCACGCACCGCCGGCCTCGCCTGCAGATCGGCGTGCCGGTGTTCAACGGATCGAACTACCTCGCCGAGGCGCTCGATTCGCTGCTGGCCCAGACGTTCGACGACTTCGAGATCCTGGTCTCCGACAACGGCTCGAGCGATCCGACCCAGGAGATCGGCGAGAAGTACGCCGACGCCGATCCGCGCGTCCGCTACTTCCGCTACGAGACCAACCGCGGCGCAGCCTGGAACTTCAACAACGTGGTCCACCTCGCCGACGCAGGAACTGTTCAAGTGGGCGGCGCACGACGATCTGCACGACCCGACGTTCCTGGCCCGCTGCGTCGAGGTGCTCGATCAGCACCCCGACGTGATGCTCTGCTGTACGGCGTCGACCTCGGTCGACGCCGAGGGACAGCCCACGGGCGACATCCGCCACGAGTTCTGCCATCTGCTGGAGGACTCCGGTGCCACCCGCTACTCGAGAACGCTCGGGTTGTACCCGATGCACGTGCTGTTCGGGGTGTGCCGGCGGGCCGAGCTCGCCCGCACCCGCCTGTGGGGTACGGCGGCGGCCTCTGACCGGGTGATCGTCAGCGAGATCGCCCTCAACGGCAAGATCTACGAGATCCCCGAGCCGCTGTTCATCCGTCGCTGGCATCCGAAGGTGTCGTGGGTGCTCGGGACCTCCGACCGGGAGTACTCCTTCTGGTACGACCCGAAGAACCGCGACAGGAAGCTCTCCGTCCCCAAGTTCGAGCGGGGACTCTCCTACGCCAAGGCGATCAACCATTCCACGTTGTCACGCGGCGAAGCGGCCAGGGCCTACGCTTACTGGCTGCGGTACGCACTGTGGACCCAGGGGGTCTGTTCGGTCGTCCGCAACCTGCCCAAAGTGGGGGCGAAGGCCATTGCTCGCGCGAAGCGTTAACACAACCGAAACACTTCCCGTATCTCTCGCTCATGCTGGCGCGTTAGCAACGGACACGTGACCATCGCCGAGATCCGCCAGGCCGCAGGCACGTGGGACGAGTTGTTGCACACCGACGGCACCCCGAGGCCGGCCGCTCGCGTGCTGATCGAGCAGCTCCGCTCCCTCGGGCTGGCCGAGCTGGAACAACGCCAGGACCTCGCCAATCTCGACATCCTGTCGATGGGGATCACCTTCACCGTCTATGCCGATGGCAAGGGCATCGACCGAGCGTGGCCGTTTGACGTCGTCCCGCGTGTGATCGAGGCCGGTGAATGGCGGAGGATCGAGCGTGGACTGGCCCAACGGCTCAGCGCCCTCAACCACTTCATCGACGACCTGTACAACGAGCGTCGGGTGATCACCGACGGAGTGTTTCCTGCCGAACTGCTCGACGACTCGGTCAACTACGTGTCGCAGTGCGAGGGGATGCACCCGAAGTTCGGGGTCTGGGCCCACATCTGTGGCAGTGACCTGGTGCGCGATGCCGACGGCACGGTCTACGTGCTCGAGGACAACCTGCGCGTCCCGTCCGGGGTCAGCTACATGCTCGAGAACCGGGTCGTCGCCAAGCGCGCCTTCGCGGATGTGTTCGAGCGCCAGAGCATCCTCCCCGTCGACGACTATCCGGCCCAGCTCCACCGTCTGCTGCGCTCGCTCGCGCCGGAGGACGCCGGTGTGAACCCGAACGTCGTCGTGCTCACCCCCGGGGTGTTCAACTCCGCCTACTTCGAGCACAGCTTCCTCGCTCGCCGGATGGGCGTGCCGCTGCTCGAGGGCTCCGATCTGTTCGTCGGGCCGGACGACGTCGTGCGGATGCGGACGATCGCCGGCGATGAACGGGTCGACGTGATCTATCGGCGGGTCGGTGACCAGTTCCTCGATCCGGAGGAGTTCGAGCCCGAGTCGGTGCTCGGCTGCGCCGGGCTGATGCGCGCCTGGCGCGCCGGGACGGTGGCGATCGCCAACGCCCCGGGAGCCGGCGTCGCCGACGACAAGGTCGTCTACGCCTGGGTCCCCGACCTGATCCGCTACTACCTCGACGAAGAGCCGATACTCCCGAACGTGCCGACGTTCCGTTGCTACTACCCGGCCGAGCTCGACTACGTCCTCGCGCACGCCGCCGAGCTGGTCCTCAAGCCGGCCAACGAGAGCGGCGGCTACGGTCTGACGATCGGCAACCGCGCCACACCCGAGGAGCTCGACGCTGCGATCGAGGCGATCAAGGCTGACCCGCGCAACTGGGTCGCTCAGCCGATCCTGGCGCTGTCGACTGCGCCGACGCTGTGCGAGGGCAAGCTGTCGCCGCGGCATCTGGACCTCCGCCCGTTCATCCTCTCCGGCGCGTCGTGCTACGTGACCAAGGGCGGCCTCACCCGGGTCGCTCTGCGCGAGGGCTCGCTGGTCGTCAACTCGAGCCAGGGTGGCGGGTCGAAGGACACCTGGATCGTCGAGCTGGACCACGACCACTCGTGACCGCGCTGCTCTCACGCGCGTCGCCGAGAACCTCTACTGGGCGGGGCGCTATCTCGAACGGGTGGAGGACACGGCGAGGATCGTCCGGGAACACACCAACCTGATCGTCGACCTACCGCTGAAGGTGATGTCGGCGTGGGAGCCGTTGCTCGGCGTGCTCGGGGTGATGCCCGGGACGCTGCCGCCGGAGGAGGTCTCCGAGCGGGCGGTGATCGAGCTGCTGATCTCCGCCCAGGACAACTCGAGCTCGATCGTCTCGGCCGTCGGCCGGGCCCGGGAGAACCTGCGCAGTTGCCGTGAGGTGATTCCGACCGACGCCTGGTTCGTCGTCAACGATCTCCATCTCTACGTCGCTTCGAACCATGACGACGGGCTCGCCCGGCGGAGCAGGAGCCGGTTCCTCGATCGGGTGATCGCCGAGCACCAACGGTTGATCGGGATCCTCACCAGCTCGATGAGCCGGGACGCGGCGTTCGCGATGATGCGCCTCGGCCGGCACGTCGAGCGTGCGGACATGACCACCCGCGTCCTCGACGTGCGCGCCGGAAGTCTGCTCGGTGAGCGACCGACCGAGGTCGAGTTCTACGAGGACGTGCAGTGGACGAGCGTGCTCCGTTCGCTGTCGGCGCTGCAGATGTTCCATCGCACCCGTCGTACTGCGGTCGACGGTCGGGAGGCGGTCGCCTTCGCCCTCCACGAGGCTGGCTTCCCCCGCTCGGTCGCCTATTGCCTGCTCGCCGCCCGGGACGAGATCCTCGAGCTGCCGCAGTCCGACAAGGTGCTCCCGGCCTGTGACGAGGCGCTCGCCGCACTCGGCGCGTTCGAGCCCGAGGGAGCCGACGCGACACGGCTGCACGAGATGGCAGACGCCCTCCAGGTCTGCGTCGGGGAACTGCATGCGAAGTTGGCTGCGACCTACTTCCGCGATTCGCGCGCGTCGAGCTGACTGGATGGCGAGCGACGGTCTCTCCGGGTACCGACCGTCCCCGGAGCGGTTCGACGAGTTGATCGACGGCGCCGGCGGATTGCGCCCGGCATGGGCGCAGTTCGGTCCCGAGATCGCCTCGCTCGACCGATCCGGGCTCGCCCGGCTGCAGATCACCGGCGAGCGGTTGCTCGAGAACGAGGGCGCCAGCCACCTGTTCCATCGCGACGACGACGAGGTGCCCTGGCGGCTCGACCCGCTGCCGATGGTGATCGGCGCGTCGGAGTGGGAGACGTTGGAGCGTGGGGTGCGCCAACGCACCGAGCTGCTCGACCATCTCCTCGCCGATCTCGCCGGGCCACGACAGTTGCTGCGCGAGGGGTTGATCCCGGTGGAGGCGGTCAGCGGATCACCCTTCTACCAACCGGCGTGCGCGGGGATCGTCCCGCCCGGTGTGTTCCTCGCGCTCCACGCCGTCGACTTGATCCGCGACGCCGGCGGACGGTGGCTGGTGCTGCGCGACCACACCGACGCGCCGAGCGGAGTCGGCGCCGCTCTGTTCCATCGGGTGGTCGCCGGCCAGATGTTCCCCGATGCACAGCGTCGGCTGTCGGTCCACGGGGTCAGCTCGTTCGTCTCGGCGATGCGCACTGCGCTCGCCGCCCTCGCTCCCGAGGATCGGATCAGCCCGCGCACCGTCGTGCTCACTCCCGGCGAACACGACCCGGCGTTCGTCGAGCACTCCGTGCTCGCAGCTCGGCTCGGTTATCACCTCGTCGTCCCCGCCGATCTGGTCGTCCACCACGGGTCGGTCAAGCTGCGCTCGCTCACCGGGCTCGAAGCGGTCGACGTGCTCCTCCGGTTCACCCCCGACGGCTTGTCCGATCCGCTCGAGTTGCGCCCCGCCGGGGCGGTCGGGGTCGCCGGCCTGACCCAGGCGTCGCGTAACGGTTCGATCGGCCTGGCCAACGCGCTCGGCTCGGCGCTCGGTGCCGAGCTCGCCCTCGCCCCGTTCCTCGACAGCTGTTGCCGTCGCCTGCTCGGCGAACCGCTGTTGCTGCCGACGGTCTCCACCCGGTGGTGCGGCGATCCGGAACAGCTCGCCGATGTGCTCGACGACCCGGCCGAGTTCGTCCTGTTCGAACGCGGCGGAGCACCCGGCGGAGTGTTCGTCGAGGATGCCGCCGAACCGGAGGCGCTGCTCGCCGGCGTCCGTCGATCGCCGCACCGATACGTCGCCCAGCGCAAGGTGCGGATGGCGACGACCCCGATCGCCGAGAACGGGCGGATCGTTCCCGGGCGAGCGGTGCTCCGGCTGCACGTCGTCCGCTCGGCGACCGGGGCGACCGTCCTGCCGGGCGGCCAGGCACACGTCGTCGACACGTCCCGGCCGATCTTCACCCAGCGCGGCGACGCAGCGAAGGACGTCTGGGTCCTCGGCGGAGGCGAGCGACGATACGTCGGACCGAGCCTGCCGGAGATCGAGTTGCCCCAGGTCGACTTCCGCTCCTCGCTGACAGCGCGGGCGGCCGAAGCGCTGTACTGGCTCGGCCGCAACGCCGAGCGGGCGGAGACGGTCTGCCGGCTGTCCCGGCTGCTCGCCACCAGGTTCGCCACCCTCGTCGACCCGATCGACGACGGCGACCCGGCCCGCTCGTCCCCGCTGTCGGGAGCTCGGTCGGCGAGCGACGCCCGGGGTCGCGGATCGACCTGGCCGTCGGTCGCCCTCGCCGGTCTGCGCGCCGTCAGCGGCGGTGGCGGCGACGGTCTCGAACCGCTGCCCGAGCGGGTCAGTGCCGCCGACGTGTGGGAGGAGCTGTCCGGCGCACTCGTCGATCGCGTCGGTGGTGGGGCACGCAGCGTCGATCACCTCGCCGGGGGGGCGCGCACCGTACGCGAGTACATCTCCGGCACCACCTGGCGGGTCATCGCCGGGCTGCGCACCGACACCGCTGCGATGCGCAACGCGCTCGATGCACGCGACCAGCTGGCGATCGTCGACACCCTCGATCGGATGACCCTCGGCCTGACCGCCTTCGCCGGGTTGTCGACCGAGAGCGTCGTACGTTCGTGGTCGTGGCGATTCCTCGACCTCGGCCGCCGGATCGAGCGCGCCCAGCTGCTGATCGAGCTGACCGAGGCGACCCTGTTGACCGAGCTCGCCACGGTCGACGCCGGTCGGGTCCATGAGCTGGTGCTCGCCAGCTGCGAGAGCCTCGTCGCCTACCGCCGCCAGTACCGCAGCGATCTTCGCCTCGGACCACTGCTCGAGCTGTTGCTGCGCGACCCGACCAACCCGCGTGCCTACGAGTTCCAGCTCGACCGGATCGGCGCCCACCTCCACGCCCTGCCCGGTGGAGCGGACGAGGCGCTGCTCGTCGAGCTGGCGGCGGCGAAGCAGGCCGGGCGCGAGCAGAGCCCGTTGCCGCTGGTGCTCGCCGCCCGCGATGCGCTGCTGCCGCTCGGCGAGGCGATCGCCCGTACGTGGTTCATGCCGGTGGACACGCCGCGTCGGTTGCGGGCAGGTCAGGGATGACCCGGTACCGCATCCGCCACTCGACCGACTACCGCTACGGCGCAGCGATCTCGGCCGGCCACACCGTCGCCCACCTGATCCCGCGCGAGGTCCCCGGACAACGGTTGTTGGCGAACACCTTGACGATCGACCCGGAGCCCGACGACCGGTTCGAGTACATCGACGTGTTCGGCAATCCGAGCACCTACTTCGCGATCAGCCGGGCGCACGACGAACTGAGCGTGGTCTCCGCGACGGAGATCGAAGTCGACGAACCGCCGCCGTGGACCGGCCCGACCGCCGCAGCGTGGGAGGAGGTCGTCGCCGGTTTCGTCGGCGCGATCGAGCCGGAGGCATTGCGTGCCCGTCAGTACCGCTTCGACTCGCCGTCGGTCGCGCTGTTCGACGAGCTGATCGACTACGCCCGTCCGTCGTTCGTTCCCGGTGCGCCCGCCGACGCCGTCGCCGTCGAGCTGATGCACCGGATCCATCACGACTTCGAGTTCGACGCCGACTTCTCCGACGTGTCGACCCCGCTCGCCGACGTGCTCGCCCACCGGCGCGGTGTCTGCCAGGACTTCGCCCACCTGTTGATCGGTTGTCTGCGTGTGTTCGGGCTGTCGGCCCGATACGTCAGCGGCTACCTGGAGACCGACCCACCTCCGGGACGGCCACGGTTGATCGGCGCCGACGCCTCCCACGCCTGGTGCGCGTTGTTCGTTCCCGGGCAGGGTTGGCTCGATCTCGACCCGACCAACGATCAGGTTCGCCGGAACCGGCACGTGACGATCGCCTGGGGTCGGGACTACAGCGACGTCGCCCCACTGCGCGGGGTCGTGTTCGGTCCGCCGAGCACCCAGGAATTGGTGGTCGCCGTCGACGTCCACCCGATCTGAGGGGCCGACGGCCGACGGCCGTCGGTGATCGGTGGTCGGTCAGGCCGCGAGCGCGACCTCCCGCAGGCGGTGGACGATCTGACGGCGGCGGTTGCGGACGGTCCGCTCGCAGATCTCGAACTTCGCCGCCAGGGCGACCGTGTCCAGCCCGGCGAGCCAGGCATCGACGAACTCGAGGTCGCCATCGGCGACCCCCTGCCGGCGGGCGAGAGCGAGCAGGTCGGCGATCTCCTCGGTCGGTTCCGGATCGCCCTCGGCGGCGACCGGCTCGGTCGGTGAGCTGTCGGCGAGGAGGCCGAGCTGCTCGGTCGACGAGCGCAGCCGGCGCTGCCGGACGAACGCCTGGTACTCGGCGTCGCGCAGGAGGTTGGCGGCGACGTTGCGCGGTCGCCGGTCGCAGCGGTAGCAACGGATGACGATCCATGCCGCTGCGGTCACCTCGTCGAAGGCCTGGCGCCCGGAGCCGATCTGGACCGCTCGCCGACGGGCGATCGCGACCAGTCCGGGGAGCAGGCGTTGAAGCACGACCCGCGCCGCCAGGTCGTCGTCGGCGGCGAGACGGACGAGGGCGAGCATCGCCGGATCGGTCGATGCGTCTGCTCGACCGGAGAGGAACCCGGTACGGACGAGCAGCTCGTCCAACGCCCGGCGGTCGGCGACCTCGATCGGCCCGCCGAGCTCGTCGTCCAGCTGCCAGGCGACGACCCGCGAGCGGACAGCGGCGGATTCGGTCAGCCGCTGCCAGTCCTCGACGAAGGCGGCTGCGAGCGGTGAGCGGAACACGGGGATGGCGGTCGATGAGGGCATCCTCCGACGATCCGCAGCGGTCTCATCGCCGGGCTCACCGGATGGGTCACCGCTCACCCCGCTCGCCTCTCGGTCCACTCAAGATCCCAGCTCAGGACGTTCACCGAGGCCCGTCGGTGTGCCGGTCGAGGGACCCTCGGGCACTGCTCACGACGTGAACCCGACCACCGACGACCTCGCCCTCCGACTGCTCGACGACCGCTCCGCCTGGCGGCGGGTGCTCCTCGCCGGGGCGACCACCGAGCACCGCATCGACGACCTCGCCCTCCTCGCCGGGCTGTCGAGCGCCGGGCGGTGCCGGATCGACGGTCGTCCCGTCGCCGGATCGACGCCCTTGGTCGAGGCCGGTCTGCGGTGTGGCTCGAGCGTGCGGTTCGAGTCGCGCCGTCGGTCCAGGCCGAGCGATCGCCCTCTGCCGGACAGCGACGCCCCGGCGCTCGTCCGCCTGGTCGTCGTCGCCGGACTCGACCTCGGCCGGTCGGTCGAGTTACCCGCCGGCCGGCATGTCCTGGGCAGCTCACCGACCGCCGGGTGCCGGGTGCACGATCCCTCGGTCGCCGCCCACCATGCACTGATCGACGTCGCTCCAGGACCGACGGTGACCGTCACCGACCTCGGCGTCGGCCGGCCGATCACGGCTGCCGGCCAGCTCCGGCCCGGCGACCGGATCGACGTCGGCGGTGCTGTGGTCGAACTGGCCGATCCGGCCGGGTTGATCGGCGCCATCGACGGTGGGCTTCCGGGTGACGGTTGGCGCCTGCCGCTGATCCGCCGGGCGAGATCGGTGACGACCGAGGTCCCCCCGCTGCGCACACCGGCACCGATCGACCCGTCCGACCCGGTCGGGCCGAGCAGCATCGGGCTGATCACCACCGCCGCGAGCCTGGCCGGCGGCATCGTCGCCGCGATCCTCTTCCGTCAACCGATGCTGCTGTTGCTCAGCGGGATCGGGACGATCGCCGCACTGGCGACGAGCGGCGCACAGTGGTGGCGGTCCGTTCGTCGGCGCAATGCCGAGCGGGCCCGATGGGAGGTCGCGACCTCCCGATTCGAGCTCGCCGTGGCTGCCCTCGCCGAGCGGGAACGGCACCGGCTGCGCCGCCCGATGCCGTGGTCAGGTGACGGCGAGCGGGTCGAGCTCGGCCCGATCTGGCAGCGCCGTGGCGACGAACCGTCGGCGTGGGAGGTGCTCGTCGGCCACGGGACGTTCGGCTGGCGGCCTCCGGTCGACGGTGATGTCGATCAGTTGCAGCTCGAGCACGTCGGGGTTCCGCTCGCGCTTGCCCCGGGCGCAGCGCTGGCGATCGTCGGATCGGTCTCGAACCGTCAGGCGGCGGCCCGCAGCGTCGTCGTCCAACTCGCCTGCGCACTCGGTCCGGCGGACCTGCGGGTCGCCGTCGTCGCGCCCGAGGAGCGCGTGGAGCAGTGGGTCGGGCTGCGGTGGCTGCCGCACACGCTCGATCCCGACGGCGAGCCGATGATCGTCGCCAGCGGCGCAGCCGACCTGCTCGCCCGCCGTCTGCTCGACGACGAGGATCGTCGCCCGCTGCTACTCGTCGTCGATGGCGGCGACCACCTCGCCACCCGCACCGCCGCTGTACGCCGGCTGCTCGACCATCCGGAGCTGCCGACCTCGACGATCGTCGTCGATCCGGCGGGGGCTCCGATCCACGCCAGCTGCGGCACGCTGCTGCGGATCGCCGACGGTGGCGCAGCCGAACTGCACCGGTTCGATCGGTCGTCGACCGGCGCAGGGATCGGCCCGATCCGACTGCACGCCGGTGGACTGGCAGCCGACCTCACCTCCTCGGTCGCCGGGATGCTCGCCGGCTGGAGCGATCCGGAGCTGGCCGGCGGCGGCAGGCAGCTCCCGGCGACCGTCGGCCTGCTCGAACTCCACGGCGCGGTGGACCGGCTCGGCGGAGGCGATCGTCGCCGGCTGGCGCGCCGCCGGCCCGGACCCGCGTCCGAGCGCGCTGATCGGTCGCGCCGGGGGACGGGGTCGTCGAGCTCGATCTCGAGCGTGACGGTCCGCACGCGTCTGATCGCCGGGACGACGGGTGCCGGCAAGAGCGAACTGCTCCGCACCCTCGTCGCCGCGCTGGCCGTCGGCAGCGCCCCCGACGTGCTCTCGTTGCTGCTGATCGACTACAAGGGCGGGAGCGTGTTCGACGTGTGCAGCGACCTGGCGCACGTCGTCGGGGTGGTCACCGATCTCGATCACCGCCTCGGCGGCCGCGTGCTCGCCAGTCTCGACGCCGAGCTCCGTCGCCGGGAACGGGCGCTGCGGATCGTCGGCGCCGCCGACCTCGCCGCCTATCGTCGCCTGCCCGGACACGACCCGATCGCTCGGTTGGTGGTGATCGTCGACGAGTTCGCCGCGCTCGCCGCCGAGCTCCCCGAGTTCCTCCACGCGCTCGTCGCCGTCGCCCAGCGCGGCCGCAGCCTGGGCGTGCACCTGGTGCTCGCCACTCAACGCCCCGCCGGGGTGGTCGACGACGACATCCGGGCGAACACCAACCTGCGGATCGCGTTGCGGGTCCAGGACCCGGCCGACTCGCTCGACGTGCTCGGCGACCGGGCAGCCGTTCGCCTGCCCCGCTGCCGACCCGGGCGGGCGATCGTCCGGCTCGGTCCCGGCGAGCTGCTGACCTTCCAGGCCGCCCGCTGCGACGACGCACCGGTCGTCGGCGGGCTGCGGTTCGCCGGCGACGAGGTGGCACCGACACCGATCGAGGGTCGACCGGCCGAGCTGATCCAGCGCTTGGTGGACGCCGCCCACCTCGCCGGGCACGAGGAGCTCGTCCGCCCGTGGTTGGAGCCGCTACCGCCGTCGATCACGGCGTCGGAGCCCGACGAGCTCGGCTGGATCGATGACGTCGCCGTCCAGCAGCGCCGCCCGCTGCGATGGGAGCGGACCATCGGGAATCTCGCCGTGATCGGGGCACTCGGCGCCGGGACGACCCACGCGCTCGCCCGGCTGGCGACCGTCGCCGCCGTCGAAGCCGCCCCCGACCGGCTCCATCTCCATGTCCTCGATGCCGCCGGCACCGGCGAGCTGGCCTCCCTCGCAGCGCTGCCGCACTGCGTCGCGGTCGTCGACGGACGAGATCGGCAGCGGCTGTCGACGCTCGTGGACCGGTTGAGTCGTTCGATCGCAGCCGGTCCGGCGGGTGACGGGATCGAGCGGATGTTGTTGATCGACGGTGCCGGCACCCTGAGGGCGATGTTCGCCGAGGCGGCGATGGCCGAGGTCGCCGACCGCTTCGACCGGCTCGTCGCCGACGGCGGCCGCGCCGGCCTGCGGATCGCCTTCGCCGCCGACCGGCCTGGGGCGCTGCCGCTGTCGTGGCTGTCGCAGTGCCCGAGCCGATGGATCGGGCGGCTCGCCGACCCGTCGGACGCGAGCATTCTCGGCCTGCCGGCGGCGGCTGCGCTGCGTTCGGCGCCTGCCGGCCGGTTCGTCGTCGAGCTCATCGACGGATGCCCGCTCGATGCCCAACTGGTCGTCGACCGCGACAGCCTGGCGACGCAGTGCGAGTCGATCGCGACGCGGTGGGCTGGCGTCGCCGGGCCCGCACCCCTGCCGCGCCTGCCGTCGCAGGTCACGGTCGGGCTGCTCCCCGCCCCGGTCGCCGACGGAGCGCTCCGCCTCCCGCTCGGGCTGGCGGTCGGCGACGCGTTCCCGATCTCGCTCGAGCTCCACGACGGCGACCACCTCCTCGTCGCCGGTGCTGCCCGGTCCGGTCGGAGCAGCCTGCTCGCGCTCCTCGCCGAGCAATGGTCACAGGCCCGGCCGGACGGATGGGTCGGGGTGCTCGACGCCCGCCATCACCGATCGAAGGGTGCCGCGGTGATCGAGGAGCTGTCCCGTCAGGGCCCCGGCCGGCCGGCGCTGCTGCTGGTCGACGACGCGGATCGTTGGGACGATCCGGGCGGTGCGTTGGCCGGCCTGCTCGCCACCGACCGCGCCGAGCTGCACATCGTCGCCTCTGGCCGGCCGGAGGCCCTGCGCGCCGCAGGGTACGGCCATTGGACCTCACTCCGTCCGGCGGAGCCGGCTCGGGATTCTGATCGGGACGGTCGAGGACCTCGACGCCGACGTGCTCGGGATCCATCTGCCGCGCCGTTTCCTCCCCCGTGGGCCCCAGCCCCCGGGACGGGCGCTGCTCCTCGCCGGCGGCTCGGTGGCCGCCGTCCAACTCGCCCTGCCCCGCCTCGAACGCGTCGCCTGACCGGCGCGGCGATCCCCGCCGGCTCAGCCCGGATGTTCGGGCCAGGCGTGTTTCGGATAACGGCCGGCCATCTGCTTGCGCACCTCGTGCCACGAGCCGCTCCAGAAGCCGGCGAGGTCGTCGGTGATCTGCACCGGACGCCCGGCAGGGGAGAGCAGGTGGACCACGAGACGGACCCGTCGGTCGGCGACGGTGGGGGTTGCCCTCAGCCCGAACAGGTCCTGGACCCTGGCCGCGAGTACCGGCCGGTCGCCTGAGTAGTCGAGACGGACCGTGCGACCTTTCGGCAGGGTGACCGACGACGGGGCGAGCCGATCGAGGTCGGTTCGCGCTCGATGGTCGAGCCGGGCGCCGAGGACGTCGCGCAGATCGAGGGCGTCGAGATCGGCTCGACCGCGAGCGAAGCCGAGGAACGGCGCGAGCCAGTCGGCGGTGGTCGCCAACAGCGCCTCCGGTGACCAGTCCGGCCACGGTTCGCCGAACGTCCGGTGGAGGAAGGTCACCCGGTCGGCGAGCTCGGCGACACGATCGTCCCACGGCAGGGCCCGGATGCCCTGCTCGTCCACTCGCCGCAGCAACCGGTCGACCACCTCGGGCCCGGCGGCCGGTTGGACCGTCGCCCGTTCGACGACCACACCGCCGACGTGGCGCTCGATCCGCTCGACCAGCTCGTCACGTTGGCGGTCCCACTCCAGCGTCCGCCGTTGCCCGACCGCGGCGCCGAGCACCGCCTCCAGTTCGCCCAGCTCCAGCGGGGCGGCGAGCCGGATCCTGGCTTCCTTGCGATCGCCGGCGAGCTCGGCGACGACCACCGCCGGAGCGCCGGCGAGCGGGTCGTCGGGCGGGACCCAAGCGGCGGTACCGCTGGGCAGCTGGAACCGTCCGGGCTGGGTCCGGGCGACGGCGACCCGGTCGGGGAAGGCGGCGGCGAGCACCGACCCGGCACCTTCGATCGTCGGTCCGTCGAGCTTCCGGATCGGGTCGTCCGTCCCGCCGGCGCGTCGCGGAGACGTCCCGCCCGGCGGCGGGCGGTGGCCAGCGCCCTCCCGTCGAGATCAGGGTGGCGTCGGTCGGCGTCGGCGAGCAGCTGTAGCCGGGTGGCGAGGTCGGCGGGGAGCAGCTCCGGCCGGCCGCGCAACACGTCGCGCTCTTCGATCAGGGCAGCGAGCGCGGCGGCCAGCGCCAGGCGCGCCGGGTCGGTGGTGGCGGCGAGGACCATCCGGGCCAATCGGGGATGCAACGGCAGGTCGAGCATCCGCCTCCCGGTGTCGGTCGGGCGGCCGTCCGGGTCGAGCGCGCCGAGCAGGGCGAGCAGCTCACGGCCTTCACCGAATGTCCGCGGCGGCGGCTGATCGAGGAACGCGAGCTGCTCTGCGGGGGTCCCCCAGACGGCGAGTTCGAGCGCCAGTTGGGCGAGGTCGACCTGCCGGATCTCCGGCTCGTCGAACGCCCGCTTCGACGCGTGCGCACCTTTCGACCACAGCCGGTAGACGACGCCGGGACCCTGCCGACCGGCGCGCCCGGCGCGTTGCTCGGCCGAGGCGCGGGAGATCTCGACCGTCCGCAGCCGGGTGAGGCCACTCGCCGGTTCGAACACCGGTGCCTTCCGCAGCCCACCGTCGACGACGATCCGTACCCCCTCGACCGTCAGGCTGCTCTCGGCGATGTCGGTCGCCAGCACCACCCGCCGACGGCCGTCCGGGCTCGGTTGGAGGGCGCGGTCCTGCTCGTCGGCGGAGAGCATCCCGAACAGCTGGTGGATGTCGGTTCCGGCGGCGGGGAGGCCGGCGTCGTCGAGCACTCGGGCGACCCTGCCGATCTCTGCTGCGCCGGGAAGGAAGACCAACGCGTCGCCGGCCTCGCGGCGCATCGCGGTGGTCAAGGCGTTGACCGCCGCCGGTTCCAACCGGTCGCTGCGGACCGTGGGGGAACCAGTGGGTGCGCACCGGATAGGGGATCCCGCCGGCGGCGACGACAGCTGCCGGGGTGCCGACCTGATCCGGTCCTGCCCAGCCGAGCAACATCGCCAGCCGGCCGGCATCGGCAGTCGCCGACATCGCCAACAACCGCAGGTCGGGCCGGATCGTCCGGCGCACGTCGAGCGCGAGGGCGAGTCCGAGATCGGTCGGCAGGTTGCGCTCGTGGACCTCGTCGAAGACCACCAGGCTGACCCCCGGGAGCTCCGGGTCGTGCTGCAAGCGGCGGGTGAGGATCCCTTCGGTGATGACCTCGACCCGGGTGGCCGGGCCGACCCGCCGTTCGTCGCGGGTGCGGTAGCCGACGGTCTCGCCGACGGCCTCACCGAGCAGCCACGCCATCCGCCGGGCGGCGGCGCGGGTCGCCAGCCGGCGCGGTTCGAGGACGAGGATCCGGCCGGCCGCAGCCCACGGCTCGGTCAGCAAGGCGATCGGGACGATCGTCGTCTTGCCCGTTCCCGGCGGCGCGAACGAGCACCGCCCGGCCGCCCTCGGGGGCGAGCGCGGCGCACAGCTGCGGCAACGCGTCGGCGATGGTCTCGGCGGTCACCGCCTCGACGGTAGCGAGTGCTCCGCCGTCACGAGGGGGAGCGGACGAACTCGGCGATCCCCTCGGCGAGGCCGAGTTCCGACCGGAAACCGAGTGCGGCAATCGCCCGCGCCGGGCTGGCGGTGCGGTGGCGGACGTCGCTCGGACGGTGGATCCCGGTGATCTCCGGCCACAGGCGGGTGTCGCGAGCGATACAGCACGCGGTGGCCAGTTCGAGTACCGACGTCGGCTTGCCGGTGGCGACGTTGAGCGGCCCGTCGAACGGGTCGTCGACGGTCAACGCCAGCAGACAGGCGCGGGCTGCGTCGTTGACGTGGACGAAGTCGCGGAAGCTGGCCCCCGTCCTCGAACACCTGCGGGCGGACGCCGGCCTCGATCTGGCGGAGGAAGATCGCCGCAGCCAAACCGCCGGTCGCACCTGGACCGTAGACCTGGTGGAACCGCAGCGCGGTCGCCGTCGCCGCAGGGTGTTCGTGGACGTAGGCGTGCACCAGTTGCTCCTGGTGGACCGCGGTCGGCGGCGACCGCGGTGCGCGGATCGAGCGGGTCGAACTCGTCGAGTTCGACCGACACCAACCGGCGATTGCACGCCGGGCAGACCGGATCGAACCGTCCGGCGGAGAGCTGACCCGGCGATCGTTCGGGCGCCCGGACGAGGCCGTGTTCGAGGCACATCCGGGCGCCCTCGCCGTAGACCCCGACCGAGCTGGCGAGCACGATCCGTCCCTCGAACCCGATCCGATCCATCGCCCACAGCAACGTTGCGGTGCCGACGTCATTGTCGGCGACGACGCTGCGCAACTCGGCGAAGACATGCTGGGCGTCGCCGCGCAGGCCGAGGTGGCAGATCGCATCGACACCGTCGAGCGCGGCGATGCTGGCCTCCGGATCGTGGAGGTCGATCGTCCGGACGTCGCCGCCGGCACGGAAGGGGTCCGCCGACCGGCCGCCCCGGTCCGCTGCGACGACCTCGTGACCTTGCCGGCGCAACTCGCCGACCAGCTGTGCGCCGACCGCGTCTGCGCCGCCGATCACCAGCACCCTGCTGCGGGCTGGTCGGTGCCCGCCGTCACCCCACTTCGGCTCACTCACGACGCCTCACCAACACGGCCACGCCTGTAGCACGCGACAACGTGGTGATTCAACATGCGTGGGGAATGTCATCTTGACACACGTTGCGTGACGCCCCGCACTACCGTGCGCGTCGATGATCCGAGCCGAGGGGTTGACCAAACGCTACGGATCAACGGTGGCGGTCGCCGGACTCGACCTGTCGGTCCAGCCCGGCAGGGTGACCGGCTTCCTCGGTCCCAACGGATCCGGGAAGTCGACGACGATGCGCTGCATCGTCGGGCTCGACCGACCGAACGCCGGGTGGGCGACGATCAACGGCAAGCCGTTCGGCGAGCTGGTCCATCCCTTGCGCGAGGTCGGCGTGCTCCTCGACGCGGCCTACGTCCACCCCGGCCGCACCGCCCGCGACCACCTCTGGGCGATCGCTGCGTCGAACCGGATCGTGCGCGCCCGGGTCGATGAAGTGCTCGCCCTGGTCGGGCTCACCGAGGTCGCCAAGGTCCAGGTGAGGGCGTTCTCGCTGGGGATGCGGCAGCGGCTCGGGTTGGCCGCGGTGATGCTCGGCGACCCGCCGACGGTGATCCTCGACGAGCCGGCGAACGGGCTCGACCCGGAGGGGATCCGCTGGATCAGGGATTTCCTCGCCTATCTCGCCCGCGAGGGCCGGACGGTGTTCGTCTCCAGCCATCAGCTGTCGGAGATGTCGCTGATGGCCGACCATGTCGTCGTCATCGGTCGCGGCAAGCTGATCGAGGAGGGATCGGTCGACGCCTTCGTCGAGCGCCACGCCGACCGGGCGGTGCGCGTCCGCAGCCCCCGGCTCGGCGCCCTCGCCGAACTGCTCCGCCAACGCGGTGCCCAGATCGCCGGTGACGAGGCAGCGGGGCTGACCGTCCGCGGGATCGACGCGCCGACGATCGGCGAGCTCGCCGCCGCCGGTGGGATCGTGCTCCACGAGCTGGCCCCGGTGACCGGTTCACTCGAGGACGCCTTCCTGCGGGCAACGGCGAGCGACCAGGAGTACCGGATGAGCGGCGCCCCGGCGCCCCCCGGCCCGCCGCCGGCCGGTCCGCCGCCGACGACAACGACGCCGGCTCCGCCACCGGCCGGGCCGCCGAACTCGGGCGGGTGGGCGCCGCCCCCGGCGAACGGCGGTGGGCGATGATCGACGCGATCCGCTCGGAATGGATCAAACTCCGCACCGTCCGTGGCAACGTCGTCCTTGCGCTGCTCGGGGTGCTGATCCCGGTCGCGTTGGCGACGGCGATCGCTGCGTTCGGCAACTTCGAGTTCAGCGACGGGCTCGACACGTTCGGCGCGACCGTGCTCGCTCCCGGCTACCTCTGCGTGTTCCTCGCCGGGGTGGTCGGCGTGCTCGGGATCTCCCAGGAGTACCGGCACAACACGATCCGGGTGACGTTCACCGCCGATGCCAGCCGCAGCCGGGTCCTCGCCGCCAAGGTCGCGGTGACGACGCTGTACGGCAGCGGGATCGCACTGACATCGGGCTTGCTCAGTTTCCTCATCGCCAAGCTGATCTTCAGCGCGAGAGACATCTCGATCGGCTTCACCCACCCGGGCGAGAACCTCGCCGGATTCGCCGGCCAGATCGTGCTCTGTGCCCTGTTCACCCTCGCCGGCTTCGGCCTCGGGGCGATCCTCCGCCAGCCGGCGGCGGCGATCCCGATCCTGCTGCTGTGGCCGCTGATCGGCGAGCAGGTCTTCCTCCGGTTGTTGCTGTCGATCGTCGGCGCCGACGGCGGGGCGAAGTGGCTGCCGTTCCAGGCCGGTCTGAGCCTGCCGGCGACGGGCACCGGTGATGCCGACGACCTGTTCGGCCGCGTCGGGTCCGGGTTGTTGTTCGGGTCGTTGGTCGCTGTCCTGGTGGCGATCGGCTGGTTGCTCGTCCAGCGCCGCGACGCGTAGGCCCTAGCGAGCGCGCAGGGTCAGCCGGTCGCGCTGGAGGATCCGGTAGCGCCGGTCGTGCTGCTCGATCCAGCCGAGCCGGATGAACGAGGCGATCGCCTTGTTGACCCGCTCACGCGACGCCCCGACCATCCCGGCGAGCTCTTCCTGGGTGACCGGGAGGATGAACTCCTCGGCGCCGTCGGCGAGCTCGAGCAGCCGTTTGGCGGTCCGCCCGGTGACGTCGAGGAAGACCGAGTCGGCGAGCGCTTCGTCCATGTTCCGCAGGCGCATCGCGATCATCTTGGTCACCCCCCAGAGCAGGTCGGGGTTGGTCTGGAGCAGCTCACGCACCGGCTCGTAGGGGATCGCCAGGACCACCGAGGGCTCCAACGCACGGGCCATCGTCGAGCGTGGCAGACCGTCGAGCAGCGGCAGTTCGCCGAACAGGTCGCCGTTCTCCATCAGGGCATAGACGCTCTCGCGTTTGTCGAAGCTCTGGTTGGCGATCGCGATCCGCCCGCGGAGCACGACGAACAGGTTGTCCGGCGCCTCCCCCTCGTTGAACAACACGTCACCGCGGACCAGCTTGCGCTCCACCGCGACCGCGACGATCTGCTGGAGCGTCTCGCGATCGGCCCCAGCGAAGAAGTCGGTGGTGGCGAGGAGGTCTTCATGAGCCATGGCGGCTCGACGGTACTACCGTCGGGCAGGTGACGGCAGATGGAACGGGGGAAGTTTGGACCGTCGTCGTCGCCGCGGGCACCGGACAGCGCTTCGGGCGGCCGAAGCAGTACGAGCTGCTCGGCGGCCGGCGGGTGCTCGACTGGTCGGTGGCGACGGCACGAGCGGCGACCGATGGCGTGGTGATCGTCCTCCCCGCCGGCGACCCGGACGAGCCCGGGAGCGTCCACGGAGGACCGACCCGTAGTGCCTCGGTACGCGCCGGACTGTCGGCGGTGCCGATCGGGGCGGCGATCGTCTGCGTCCACGACGCCGCCCGCCCGTTCGCCAGCCCCGACCTGTACGCAGCGGTCGTCGCCGCGGTCCGGGCCGGGGCTGACGGGGCGATCCCGGGACTGCCGGTGACCGACACGATCAAGACCATCGATCGGCAGGGCAACGTCACCGGCACCCCTGATCGGGCGACGCTGGTCGCCGTCCAGACCCCGCAGGCCTTCGACGCCGCGATCCTCCGCCGGGCGCACGAGGCCGGCGGGGAGGGAACCGACGACGCGACGCTGGTCGAACGGGTGGGGGGTCGGGTGGTCGTCGTCGGTGGCGAGCTGGAGAACCGCAAGATCACCCTTCCCGACGACCTCGACTGGGCCCGCATGCGGGTGGGTGGGGCATGACGCCGACGGTTCGCGTCGGCCAGGGATTCGACATCCACCGCTTCAGCGACGATCCGTCGCGCCCGCTGGTCCTCGGCGGCTGCACGTTCGAGGGCGTCGCCGGGCTGCACGGGCACAGCGACGCCGACGCCGTCGCCCACGCGGTGACCGACGCCCTGCTCGGCGCCGCCGGGCTCGGCGACATCGGTGAGCACTTCCCCGACACCGACGAGCGCTGGCGGGGTGCCGATTCGATCGAACTGCTCCGCCATGCCGCCGGGTTGGTCGCCGCTGCCGGGTGGGACGTCGGTAACGTCGACTGCTCGGTCGTCTGCGAGGTGCCCAGGTTGGCGCCTCGGAAGACCGAGATGCAGGCACGGCTGTCCGATGCCGTCGGTGCTCCGGTGACCGTCAAGGGTCGGCGCGCCGAGGGACTCGGTGCGCTCGGCCGGCGGGAAGGGATCGCCTGCTGGGCGGTCGCCGTGCTCGTCGGGCGGCAGCCGGCTCCGAGCGAGTGAGGACGAGGCGATGGCAGCGCGCAAACGACAACCGACGAGCGGGGCCCGGACCGGCGGGACCGGTCGAGCAGCGCCGGGCGGACGTGGTGCCGGGACCGGCCGGACCGCCGGGACCGGCCGGACCGCCGGGACCGGCCGCAGCGGCCCCGCGACCGACCGCAGCGGTTCCGCCGGCGGGCGCGGCTCCGGTGGTGGATCGGGCTCCGCGAACGCCGGCGGTGGGCGCGCCCCGGCGGGACGCGGGCGTGGTGGACCGCGCTCGGCGACGGCGGGGTTCGCCGCTCGCGGCGGTGCGGCGCGCACCGGTGCCGTCCGCGCCGATGGTGCCCCGTTTGCCAAGCCGAAGGCGGAGAAGAAGCTCGGCGGCGAGCAGGTCGAGGGCCGTCAGGCGGTGCGCGAGCTGCTGATCGCCGGGCGGCGCAAGGTCCACGAGGTGTGGGTCGCCAACGACCTCGACGACAACGAGGTGGTCGAGGACATCATCGCCCTCGCCGAAAGTCAACGGATCAAGCTGTTCGAGGTCAGCCGCAAGAAGCTCGAGGCCGAGGCACGCAGCGAAGCTCCCCAGGGCGTGCTCGCTCGCGCCGCTGCGCTGCCGGAGATCGAGCTCGACGCACTGCTCACCCGCCGCAGCGGGCGACAGCCGTTCCTCGTCGCCGTCGACGGGGTGACCGACCCGGGCAACCTCGGGGCGTTGGTCCGTTCCGCCGATGGCGCCGGCGTGCACGGCATCGTCCTGCCCCGCCACCGGGCGGTGCACGTCACGCCGACGGTCGCCAAGTCGGCGGCCGGGGCGATCGAGCACGTTCCGATGGCGGTCGTCGGCGGGCTGCCCGCCGCGCTGGCGACGATCCGCAAGGCGGGGGTGTGGGTCGTCGGGCTCGACGACGGTGCCGAGCGAACCCTGTTCGAGATCGACGACCTCGCCCACGACGGGATCTGCCTCGTGCTCGGCGCCGAGGGCGCTGGGCTCTCCCGGCTGGTGCGCGAACGCTGCGACCTGATCGTCAGCATCCCGATGAAGGGTCGGCTGGGCTCGCTCAACGTCAGCGCAGCTGCCGCGCTGGCCTGCTACGAGGTGACCCGGGCGAGGACCGTCACCCGCTGACGCCGACGCAGGAGGTGTCCGGCGGCGCCGCCGGATCGGTGAGGAAGGCGAGCTGGATCGCTGTCACGCACGGGTCGTCGCCGGTCGCCCCGTGACCGAACCCGGGGAAGAGGACGAAGGTCGCGTTCGGCAGCCGAGCAGCTGCGGCCTCGCTCCCGCCGGGCGGGGTCGTCGGGTCGAATTCGCCGGCGAGGACGAGCGCCGGGATCGGCGAGATGACGGGCTCGTCGAAGGTGGCCGAGGTCGGCTCGACTTCCCAGTCGAGGCACGACGGGCCGCGGAGTGCGGCCAGCAGGCTGAACCGTCCGGGCGACTCCGCCGCTGCGTCATCGGCGGCCGCTCCACCCTCGATCGAAGCGCCGTCGGCGCAGTCGACCGAGAGTTGCATCCCGTCCGCAGCGCCGAGCAACGCCCCGACGCTCTCCCGCAGCAGCTCGGGAAAGATCGTCGTGTCGCCGTCGGCGAGACCGGCGACGATCGCGGGGATGACCGGGAGCAGCTCGGTGCTGTACATCGCCTGGAAGACGCCGGAAACGACGTCGTCGCCGGTGATCGCGAACTGCTCGGGTCCGTCGCCGATGTCGACCTCACCGATCCAGGGAGAGGCGTTGAACCGTTCCTGTGCAGCGCGCAGGTCGGCGTCGAAGCCGGGGTTGGCAGCGTCCATCGCGGCGAAGGCGCGCTCGCCGCTGGCGATCGTCGCCACCAGCCCGCCATCGGTCACGTCGTAGACGGAGTCGAGGATCACCGAGGCCAGCCCGTCGGGGAACGAGCGCATCGATTCGAGGGCCAGCCGGCTGCCGTAACTGATCCCGAGGATCGACCACTGGTCGTAGCCGAGCGCGCTGCGCAAGGCGTCGAGGTCGGTCGCACTGGCGACCGTGTCGTAGTCGTCGAGGTCGATCCCCTCGGCTTCCAGTCGGGCGCGGCAGACCAACGCCGCTTCGGAGATCGTCAACCGATCGAGCGGCGGTTCGACGGCGGTCTGCAGCGCGTCGATCGCCTCCTCGTCGCGCTCGGGACACTCCAGGCTCGGATCGGCCCCGCCGGTGCCACGCTGGTCGTAGAGGACGATGTCGTGGTCGATGCGCAGCGGATGCGTCGCCCAGTACCCGGCCGAGGGCGTCTCGGTGAACCCTGGGCCGCCCCCCGGGATCACCACCGGCAGACCGGCACCGGGAGTGGTTGCGTCGAGGACGATCACCGGCAGGGTGATCACACCGCCGTGGCCACCGGTCCAGTCGGCGGGCACCGTCAGCAGGTGGCAGGTGGTCGTGCGATCGGGCGGATCCTCGCACTCGGCCGGGTCGATCGACGGGTCCGGCCGAACGAGCTCGGCGATCTCCGCCGCGTCGGAGGTCGGCGGCGGGTCGGTGACCGGCGCAGCCGGGCTCGTGTCCTGGGCTGCGACGGACCCCGGCAGATCGGTACCGTCGACCGAGGCGTCGCCGGAGGAGCTGCAGGCGGCGAGCAGGGCCACGCTCAGCACGGTCGCAGTGATCGATCGCATGCGCCATGTTCGCAGCGCGGTCGGCGGACGGATCACTCGCCGACTGCTCGGCCCACGTTGATCGGCTCGGGTCACGGACGATCAGCCTCCGACGAAGTAGCCGACGACATCGACGATCACCTGCGGGTTACCGGTTGCGGCGAACACGTCGATCGACCCGCCCGCCCCGATCTTGACGATCGCCAGGTTGGGAACGGCCTCGCCGGCGTCGTAGTTGACGTTCGACGCGTTCGGCCGGGCCGACCCGCTGGGGGAGAGGGTGAGGTACCCGGCGGCGTTCGACTCGACCGCGGTGACGTTGACGACGACCGCAGTCGCCGCTGCAGGGGCCGCCAGCGGCGGCAAGGGCAAGGCGACGGCGCGGGACGAGTCGGTGGCGAACGGTCCCGAAGATCCGATCCCGACCCGGGTGTCGAGCACCCTCGTCGGGGTCACCGGGAGGTAGCGGGCCGCCGTCGGATCGTCCTGCGGGGCGATGAACCAGCCGGCGAGATCGGCGACGACGGCGGCGAGCAGACCGGGTCCGTTGGCCACACTCCACGAGGCGCCGTCGGTCACCGCCAGGTTGGCGCGGGTGTCGTTGGCGGCGACGTTGAGGTTCGAGGTCGACGGCGCAGCAGGCAGGTCGCCGAACCAGTCGTCCCCGAGCACGGAGAGGTAACCGGCCGCGGTCGTCTCGATCGCGGTCAGGTTGACGACCGCAGCGGCATAGTCGTCCGGTATGCCGGCCGCCGCCAGCAGGCCGTCGTCGGCCGGGAGGGCGGCGAGGCAGCCGAGCGGGAAGCCCTGCTCTCCCGGGACGTCGGAGACTCGGGTGTCGAGTATCCGGGTCGGTGGGCGCGCCACGTACCCGAAGGTCCCGGCGGCGGAGAACACCCCGAACAGATCGGCGACGACGTCGACGGTCGCGCCGCTGTTGTAGAGATCGACGGTGTTG
Organism: uncultured Actinomycetes bacterium; assembly: GCA_963754705.1. Taxonomy (GTDB): domain Bacteria; phylum Actinomycetota; class Acidimicrobiia; order Acidimicrobiales; family Ilumatobacteraceae; genus JAWKHV01. The sequence continues at coordinate 241,662 of CAVWGZ010000010.1, forward strand.
CCCGGTCCGAGCCCGACGACCACCAGGTTCGCCGCATCGGAACCGAGGGTGTAGTTGGCGCTCGAGGTCGATGGACGGGCCGTGCCGCCGGGAGAGGCGGTGAGGAACCCGGCCGAGGTCGCCCCGGTGGCGGTCAGATTGAGCACGACCGCGTCGGCCTGGGTGGCCCCGAGCAGGCCGGCGAGCGACAGCGTCCGGGTCTGTTCGGGACCGAACGTTCCGCCGAGGCCGACGCCGGAGCGGGTGTCGAGCACCCGGCTCACCGCCGGTTGGCTGAACAACGAACCGACGTTCGTCGCTGTCGTTCGCGCAGTGGTGGTCGCGACCGGCACAGGACCCCCCGGGCTACCGCTCGTCCGCTGCTGAGGGGATCTCGGGGCCGGGGGTGGATCGGTGACGGCGAGGGTCTGGGCCTGCCCGGCGACGGCGCGCAGGCCGGCACGGTCGCCGGCGCGGAACGACGGGGCGTTGGCGGTGGTCGACGGGTACATCAGCTGGAGCAGACCGTCGACACGTTGCTCGGTGTGCGCGAGCCCGAAGGCGTGGCCGAGTTCGTGGGCGAGCACCGATTCGCCGACGTCGACGCACTCGAGCCCGGGAGCGAGCCAGACCTCACCGCCGATGATCCCGCCGCGGCGGTCGACGTCGGGGCCGCCGCAGCCGATCACGCCGGCGCTGCTGAACAGCGGGCCGCACGGGCTGTAGCCGGCGATCCGGACGACCACCTCGCCCGGCGACGGGGGTCTGTCGGGGCTGAGCCCGGCAGCGACCGTCACCGACAGCCCGGCCTCGGCGCCGATCAGGTTCGCGGCGCGAGTGATCGCCGGGCGCAGCTGCTCGATCCCAGGGGACGCGGCGAGGACGATCGTGAAGCTCGATCGGGCGTAACCGCCGATCCCGGGCAGTACCGCGTACCCGCTGCCGACGGCGAGCCGGGCGGGGGCGTCGGGACCACCGCCGGAGGGGGCATCTGCGGGGAGGCGGACGAACGAATCGTCGCCGACAAGGACCAGCTCACCGTCGGCGTCCGTCTCGTCGATCGGACCGGGTGACGCACCGGCAGTGCCCGAATCGACCGCGCTCGGGGCGACGACCGAAGTCAGGAGCAGCAGGCTGCCGATCAGTGCGGACGCGCCCACTCGGGCGCACCGGTTCCGCCGAGGGTGCATCGGAGCGATGTTAGGACCGAGCGGTTCCCGCCGCCGGTCGGGATCGCGCTCGACGGTTCACCGACGAACGGCGGATCTCGTCAGTCGGTCGATTGCTGCGCAGCGTCGGAGCGGACCCACTCCACCGTCGAGCTCGGCTCGCCCTTGACGAGATGGGTGATCGTTCCGGCGTCGTCATCGGTCGACACGTAGCGGAAGCCGCGCTGATGGGTGGCGGCGCACGGCGCATCGCCCAGTTCCCACGACTCGGGATCGAGTTCGAGCGTCGGCGTGGCGCTGATGTGCTCCAGCTCACCGGTGCCATCGTTGGGAGTGTGGCGGACGGCGTCCTCGCGGAAACCGATCGAGCGAACCCGCGCCCGCGCCGTGACCCGGCGGCCGGACTTGAGATACACCCATCCCCCCGCCCGCAGCTGCTGCGGGAAGCTGGAGAGCAGCAGCCAGTCGTTGCCCTCGCCGACGACGTGGGCATCGGTCGAATGGACGGGATAGACGATGTCGTGGGCGCCGATGAGGCGCGGCATCGGACCTGCGGCGGTGGTCGGCAAGGCGTTCTTCGGAGCGAGAGATCTGGCCGGTCGGGCGAGGCCGAACTCGACGCGGAGCCTGGCGTAGCGCTCCTCCTCGGTCTCGCTGACCTCGCCGACCTCGCCGGTCGCAGCACGAGCTGCGGCCCTGCGTTCGTCGCGGCCAAAGGAGAAGTCGTTCGGGGTCGGCACACACCGACCCTAACGGCGGACGCGCCGGTGCCGGCACCCGTGGGGTGCCGGCGGTGGTGGGGGTGGGGGTGGTTCAGAGGGTGCTGGTGGTGTCGTAGTCGCTGATCAGGCTGGTGGTGGAGGCGTAGCTGGCGGGTTCGATGTAGCTGGTGTCGGTGGTGGTGTAGCCGATCGAGGCGTCGTAGGCGGTGTAGCCCTCGGTGTTGACGGGGCCGTACCAGGCGTCCCAGGAGGCTTGGTAGAGGTCGTTGGAGTAGGTGGCGGAGGCGTCGGAGTAGTTGTCGATGGCGTAGTAGAGGTCGCTGTAGCCCTGGTCGGCCCAGACGTCGTTGGCCCAGGTCTGCAGGTCGAGGGACTGGCCCCAGTAGTCGTTGGAGAGGTTGGAGAGGTCGGTGGAGTAGCTGTAGTCGTAGCCGTAGTCGCTCATCGGAGGTTCCTTTGGTGTGTCAGCCCCCGGTGGGCTGCTTGTGCTTCGATCGATGCGAGCTGGCAGGGTGAAGTTCCGCGACACCGAGAAAGTTTTTCGGGTCCGCCTCGGCGCCTCCGGTCCGGGTGGGTGATTCCGCCCGATCCGGACGGCAGATCGGGTTCTTCGCTCAGTGGCGGGGCTGCGCGTTGCGCATCCGGACGATGCTGAAGTCCCATCGGTCCGACATCGCGAGATCGTGCAGCGGCCACAGCGACGGCACGATCCGTAGCTCGATCCCCGCTGCGGCGTGCAGCGCCAACAGATCGCCGACCGGTTCGACGGCGACCGGTTCGACGGTGGCGTCGCTGATCCACTGGCCCGACGCCTCCGGCCAGCGGCGGAACAGGTGGCTGTCGAAGCGGTAGCGGTACAGGGTGATCGTGCGCATCACGTCCAGCCAGGCGGACTCGATCGCGTGGACTCGGTCGGCGACCGTGGCGAACGCAGTGCGGAAGGCGACCCGCTCGGTGTCGGCGCGCGGCCAGGCGGTGACCCGTGGGCAGTTCCGCGGGAACCAGTAGAGCGGAGCGTGCGACCCGTCGATCGCCCACACGGCCGGCGGATGGTCCGGGTTGCTCTGCGGCACGTGCGGCACGAAGCGCTCGATCGTCGGATCCTCGCTGAAGTGGAACAGCGGCTCGCCCACCGTCGAAGCCTGCCAGAGCGACTGCAGTCCGGTCCGGCGCCAGTGCAGATGCGCGCGCCGGCCGTTCGGCGCGCAGCCCGTCGGGGCGTCGGCCACGGCCGCTCGTCGGCCGACACATCGTCTCCAGTAGCGTTGACCACCGCGCCGGGTTAGCTCAGCTGGCAGAGCAGCTGTCTTGTAAACAGCAGGTCAAGGGTTCGACTCCCTTACCCGGCTCCACATGGTCTCCGGCCTGGTCTCAGCGATCTGCCACGCCGGGTGCTCTTGGCACGGAATGCGACAGAAGGTGTCGTTCTTGGTGCCATGTGCTCGCCTGCGGCGCGGCACGTGGAACGGCGTCGACGGACTCGACACACGGCCACGGCCACGGTCACCGGTCACCGGCCACCGGCCACCGGTCACCGGCCACGGCCACCGCCACGGCCACCGACCATGGCCACGAGGAACCGCCGCAGCTCGGGCGACGTCGTGAGCCGGGCGCACCTCGGGGGAGGCTGATCGCCGGGAACGTCTTGGCTCTCGAGCGCCGACGGACGCTGCGGCCTGGCGAAAATCCCGCACGGATAGCGTCGCCGCATGTCTCGTCGGGGTGTCGCTCGTTGCTCGCTCGCAGCGGTGCTGTTCGGCACATCGACCCCCTTCGCAGCGCAACTCGCCGGCGACATGAATGCGTTCACGCTCGCCGGGTTGCTCTACCTCGGCGCGGCGGTGGCGGTCGTCCCGCTCGTGGGGCGAGCGCTCCCGAATCGAGTCTCGATGCGGGCAGGCGGGAGGCGATTGCTCAGTGCAGTCGTCCTCGGCGGCGCCGTCGGCCCGGCACTGCTCGCCGGCGGGCTCAGCCGGGTCCCTGCGTCGACCTCATCGCTGCTGCTGAACCTCGAGCTGGTCTTCACTGCCATCCTCGCCGTCGCGCTGTTCAAGGAGCACCTCGGCTCCCGCCTCGTCATCGGCACCACCCTCGTCGTCGTCGCCGGCGTGACGCTCGGCTGGTCGGGCGATCCTGAGCTGAGGTGGGGAGCGATCCTGATCGTCGGCGCCTGCGCATGTTGGGGCGTCGACAATTGCGTCACAGCCAGTCTCGACGAGCTCACCCCGGCGCAGATCACCCTCGTCAAAGGCACCATCGCCGGAGGGGCCAACCTCGCCCTCGGTCTCGCACTCGGCGGTTCCCCGGCGGCGGGACCGACGCTCGGCGCGCTCGTCATCGGCGCATTCGGCTACGGGATCTCGATCACCCTGTGGGTCGCCGGGGCTCGCGACCTGGGCGCAGCACGTGGCCAGCTCGTGTTCGCCTCGGCGCCGTTCGTCGGCGCAGTCGTCGCCTGGACCGTCCTCGGCGATCAGCTCACCGGACGCGAAGCGGTCTCGCTCCTGCTCGCACTCGTCGGGGTCAGCTTCGTTCTCCGCGGCGACCATCTGCACGGTCATCATCACGAGACCACCGAGCACGACCACGAGCATCGCCACGACGACAGCCATCACGACCACGTCCACGACGGACTCGCCGGCCACGTCGTGCATCAACACCGACATCGCCACGTGGCGCTCGTCCACACCCATCCGCACGTCCCGGACATCCACCACCGTCACGACCACTCGTCGGCCGAGTAGACGACCGGCCAGGCTTCGAACGTCCGGCTCGGTCGCGCCCACACGTTCCCGCACTGGCGGGATGGTCGCCAACGCTCCACAGATTCGAGGAATCGGAGCGGAACGAGCCGTTCGGCGACCTGACGACGGATCTGTGGAGACAAAAGGTCGGCTGTCACCCGAGGAGGCGACCTCGCCGCCGCCGGGGGCTCGGCCGCACGCCCCGGGGCTCGGTACGGCCGGGCCGGATAGCGTCGACCGACGTGATCCGGCCCGGCGACGTGCGCAGCAAGCTCCGCCAGGTCGGCGCGCAGGTCCGACGCACTGCGGGGAGCACGATCGAGGACCGCATCCCGGGGATGTCGTTGTCGCCCGCAGCCACCAAGCCCCGCCCGTTGGCCGAGATCCAGGCCGATCTCGACGCCCTGATCGGCCTCGACTCGGTCAAGGAGCAGGTCCGCACGCTGGTCGCTTTCCTCCAGGTCCAGTCGCAGCGCCGGCAGCACGGCATGGCCGACGTGCCGACCAGCCAGCACCTCGTGTTCATGGGCAACCCGGGGACCGGCAAGACGACGATGGCGAGATTGCTGGCCGAGATGTACGGCTCGGTCGGGCTGTTGAAGCGCGGCCACCTGGTCGAAGTCGACCGCGCCGGACTCGTCGGTCAGTTCGTCGGCCACACCGCGATGCGAACCAACCGGGCGGTCAAGCGTGCGCTCGACGGCGTGCTGTTCATCGACGAGGCCTACGCTCTCGCCCCCTCGGGGATCGCCGGCAACGACTTCGGCGCAGAGGCGGTCGAGACCTTGCTCAAGCGGATGGAGGACCACCGCGACCGGCTGGTGGTCGTCGTCGCCGGCTATCCCCGACTGATGAACGCATTCCTCGATTCCAACCCGGGTCTGCGGTCGCGGTTCTCCCGTGAGATCACCTTTCCCGACTACGCAACCAGCGAGCTGGTCGCGATCACCGAGAAGCTGGCGGCCGACGCGCAGTACATCCTGGCGCCGGGTTCCCACGCCGTGCTCGACCTGATCTTCGACCAGGCGGTGCGCCACGACGGGTTCGGCAACGCCCGGTTCTCGCGGACGCTGTTCGAGCAGGCGATCAATCGCCACGCCCTCCGGCTCTCCTCCGGCTCGGCCGCTCTCGGCCCGCTCGACCGGGAAACCTTGGCGACGCTCGAACCGTCCGACTTCGTCGAGGCCGCCCGGCTGATGGAGTACCGCCGGCCCCCACGCTGACGCTGCGCGCTACCGCCGGCACCTGTGGGGTGCCGGCGGTGGTGGGGGTGGGGGTGGTTCAGAGGGTGCTGGTGGTGTCGTAGTCGCTGATCAGGCTGGTGGTGGAGGCGTAGCTGGCGGGTTCGATGTAGCTGGTGTCGGTGGTGGTGTAGCCGATCGAGGCGTCGTAGGCGGTGTAGCCCTCGGTGTTGACGGGGCCGTACCAGGCGTCCCAGGAGGCTTGGTAGAGGTCGTTGGAGTAGGTGGCGGAGGCGTCGGAGTAGTTGTCGATGGCGTAGTAGAGGTCGCTGTAGCCCTGGTCGGCCCAGACGTCGTTGGCCCAGGTCTGCAGGTCGAGGGACTGGCCCCAGTAGTCGTTGGAGAGGTTGGAGAGGTCGGTGGAGTAGCTGTAGTCGTAGCCGTAGTCGCTCATCGGAGGTTCCTTTGGTGTGTCAGCCCCCGGTGGGCTGCTTGTGCTTCGATCGATGCGAGCTGGCAGGGTGAAGTTCCGCGACACCGAGAAAAGTTTTTCGGACGGCAGGAACGCACCCTGGGGGAGACGACATGGACGACGACCAGCGCTATCTCGTGATCTCGGCCGACGGACACGCCGGTGCCGACATCGCCGGGTACCGGCCGTACCTCGAGCAGGCGTACCTCGAGGAGTTCGACCGGTGGGCCGGTTCGTTCGTCAACCCGTTCGGCGATCTCGAACGATCCGACGCCAACCGCAACTGGGACAGCGCGGTGCGCAACGAGTTGCTCGAGGCCGACGGGATCGTCGGCGAGGTCGTCTATCCGAACACCGTCCCCCCGTTCTTCCCGATCGGCGGGCTGATCGCCCTGGCGCCGACGGCGAGCGAGTACCGGCTTCGGCTCGCCGGTCTCCGGGCCCACAATCGCTGGCTCGCCGACTGGTGTGCCGAGTTGCCCGGGCGCCGTGCAGGCGTCGGGCAGATCTTGCTCAACGACGTCGACGATGCGATCGCCGACGTCCACTGGATCGCCGATCACGGCGTGTTCGGCGGCGTGCTGCTCCCCGGCACCCCGCCCGGCTGTTCGATCGAACCGCTCCACTCCCCGTCGTACGATCCGGTCTGGCGGGCGTGTCAGGAGCGTGGGGTGGTGCTCAACGTCCACGGCGGGAGCGGCTCGCCGGACCAGGGGTGGTACCCGGCAACGCTCGCCTTGTTCGTGCTCGAGGCCTCGTTCTACTCCCACCGTCCGTTGTGGGGACTGGTGATGTCGGGGGTGTTCGACCGCTTCCCTTCGCTGCGGCTGGTGTTCGCCGAGGCCGGATCGAGCTGGGTGCCGACGACGTTGTCGGCGATGGACAACGTCCAGGCCAAACAGGAGGCCGGGAACATCGGGGTGCTCGACATCCCCGATCCGTTCCTGCTGCAGAAGCGTCCGAGCGAGTACTGGCAGACGAACTGCTGGCTCGGTGCGAGCTTCATGACCCGCGGCGACGCCGAGGACCGCGACGCGGTCGGCGTCGACCGGATCATGTGGGGCAGCGACTTTCCGCACGAGGAGGGGACCTTCCCTCATTCGCGCGAGGCGCTCGCCCACACCTTCGCCGGCGTCGCGCCGGCAGACGTCGCCCGGATGGTCGGCGGCACCGCAGCCGAGGTCTACGGCTTCGACATCGATGCGCTGCAACCGATCGCCGACCGGATCGGCCCGGACGTTGCAGCCGTGGCCGCCGGGATCGAGACCGTGCCGGAGCGGACCACCAGCTTTGCTTTCGGACCGCGCTCCTACGGCGCTGCCTGAGCACCTCGGCGCACCTCGGCCGTCTGCCCGTCCGCCCGTCCCCGTCCCGCCGTCCGCCGCCGGGGTGCTCTGGGCACCGATGGCGACAGGTTCTGTCGTTCGCGGTGCCAAGAGCACTTCAGGGTCCGCCCGGCCGACGCGGCGCACGTCGTCTCGGCCGCTGTGCCGGGCGGGCGGGTCAGAAGGCGCAGCCGCTGAACGACGTCGCCAGCCAGTCGGTGTAGCCGATCGTGTCGACGTAGGCGAGGGCGAGGAGGGCGGCCCGGTCGGCGACGGTCATCGAAGTCAATCCGTTGACGACGCAGGTCTGGTCGGCGGAACCGCCGACCGCAGTCGTCGCCGCCGGAGCGAGGGTGAACAGGAAGTCGGCGTCAGGGGCGCAGCCGAGGAACGGGACGAAGGTCTGCTGAGCGGTCGCCTGGTCGAGGATCTCGCGGGCGAGCAGCCGAGCGACGCCGTCGTAGGCAGTGCCGAGGTTGTCGATCGTGCATTCGAGCGACGAGTTCGACGGGGTGACGCCGAGGACGAAGGTGTAGACGGTCGACACGTCGTCGACGGTCAGCGTCCCGTTCCCCGCCGTGCCGTTGCCGCCTCCGTCATCGGTCGAGCTCGTGTCGTCCGGAGCCGGCTCGGAGTCGCCGCCCTGCTCGCGCTCGGCCCGGCGCTCGGCGCGTGCCCGCTCCTGGGCGGTCTCTGCGCCGTCGCCGGCGGAGCCGACCTTCGCCGCCGTCGCGCCGATCGCCAGCACGGCGACGAACGCACCGACGAGGATCGAGGTCCGCCGGGCGCGGCCGCCGGGCGGCGCCGCAGCAGGCCGGACAGCGGTCTGCGCGGGCCGGGACTGCTGCAGTCCGACGGGGCGGCCGATCGGCGGCGGAGGCGGCGCGATCTGGCGGATCGGGCGGGGGAGTTGGTCGGTCGGAGTGGTGCCCATCGGTCTCGTCCTTCGTCGGTGGGTCCGCAGGACCCGCAGTCGACCGATCGATGCACCACGGCGGTCGAGAGTTCCCGGCCGATGCGAGAAGTCGTTCGTCCGACCCCCGGAGGCGCGGTCGGGGTCGCGGTACTCTGCGGGCCGGATGAGCGGAAGGTGATCCGATGAGGCGACGGCGCACCGGCAGGCGAGCGAACGGGGTGCTGATCTGCGTCGGGGTGGCGCTGGCGTTCACGGTCGCGGTCGCGGTCGCTCCGCGACCGGCGGACGCGCAGACGGTCGAGCAGTGCATCGAACAACGCATCGCCGACGGCGAGTCACGTGCGGCGGCGATCGCCGCCTGCCTGGCGGCTCAGGGCGACACCCCGCAGACGACCGAGAGCGACCCGATCCCCCGTCCGGCGACGACCGACGACGACAACGAGCGGGCTGAGACCACCTCCTCCGATGACGAGAGCGGCACGTCGCCGGCGGTGGTCGTCGGCGCGGCACTGGTCGGGCTGTTGATCGGTGCGATCGGTGCGGTGATGATGCTCCGGCGCCGCCCAACCGCAGCGGCGCCGACCGTGAGCGGCGGCGGGTCGGCTCCGGTCGCCGGAACTGCAGCGTCGCCGCCCGCCTCCGGTCGACCGGCGGTGCCGCCCCCGCCGGGCGCACCGCCGAGCACTCCGCCGGGCGCATCCGCCGAGCACTCCGCCGAGCACTCCGCCGGGTGCATCACGGGCGCCAGTGCCCCCGGCGCCAGTGCCCCCGGCGACCGCGCCGCCCGACCGCAGCGCGTCGCTGATCGGCTCGTTGATCGATCTCGCCGATCGGGTGCCGAGCGAGGCGTTGCGGGTCGAGATCGTCGGCGCCCTCGCCCGGGCCGGCGTGCAATCGATCGAGGTACCCGCCGGCACCCCGTTCGACGCGGCGATGATGCGCGGCGTCGGGAGCGCTCCGGCGCCCGAGCCCGCCGCAGTCGGTCGGGTGGCGACGACCGATCGTCCGGGCTTCCGCGACGGACAGCGGGTCATCCGTCTCCCCGACGTCGTGGTCTACGTCGCGAGCTGACGATGACACCGTCCTCCACCGGTTCGCTGACCGGTCAACTCCGCCAGATCTGCGACGAAGCGCTCGCCGGGTTGGTCCCCGGACCCGGCCGGGCGATGGTCGAGCAGGTCCGGGCGAAGCTCGACGTGCCGCTGACGGTGACCGTCGCCGGCGGGGTCAGCTCCGGCAAGTCGACACTGGTCAACGCCCTGCTCGGCCAGCAGGTCGCCGCGGTCGATGCCGGTGAGTGCACCAAGGTCGTCGCCGAGTTCCGCTTCGGTGTGCCCGAGCGGGTCGAGGTGATCGGTGTCGACGGCGCGGTCAACACCCTCGCCCTCGAACGCGGGCGTGTTCCCTCGGTGCTCGGCCGGCCGAGCGAGCAGATCCGCAGCGTCGTGGTCCATCTGTCGAACGCGTTGTTGAACGAGCTCGCCGTCGTCGACACTCCTGGGCTGAACACCGTCACCGACGTCAACGAACAGGCGACCGCCAGCTTTCTCGGGGTCAGCGGCGCCGAAGGTGAACGGACCGCCCAGGCGATCGGCCGAGCGGACACGCTGGTGTTCCTCCTCCCGATGCTCCGCCAGGCGGACAACGACGTGCTGCGCGAGTTCTCCCGATTGTTCGGCGGGTCGGGGCTCTCCGCCGCCTCGACCGTGGCGGTGCTGAGCAAGATCGACCGGTTGAACAAGGGCGGCGACCCGCTCGACGCAGCGACCCCGATCGCCGCACGGATCGCCGCCGATCTGCGCGGCATCGTCAGCGGGGTGTACCCGGTGATCGGTCTGCTCGCCGAGACCTGCCGGGCGGCGATCTTCACCGAGTCCGACGCCCGTGCGCTGGTCGAGGTCGCCGGCATCCGTGACGAGCTCGACCGCGAGGACCTGTTGCTCTCCCCGGAGGACTTCCTCCGCTTCGACGGCCTGACCCTCGACCGATCGACCGCGTCAACGGCTGCTCGGGATGCTCGACCTGTTCGGCATCGCCGTCGCCGTCGGGGCCATCGACCGGGGAGCGCGCACGGCGAGCGGGATCCTCCGCGCCCTCGACGACCGCAGCGGGTTCGAACCGTTGCGCACCGAGGTGCTCGGCCGGTTCGGTGCCCAATCGGAGATGTTCAAGGCCCACGCTGCGATCGGCGACCTCCGCCGAGCCTCGTACCGGCGCGACGACCCGGACAACGCCCGGGCCCTGCGGGGCCTGCGATCACCGATCGAACGGATCGAGCTCGACCCGTCGATGCATCGACTGCGGCTGCTCGGGGCGGCCCAGGCAGTGACCGCCGGTCAGGTCACCTTGCCATCCGCGCTGCTCGACGACCTGCTTGCGCCTGACCGCCCCTGACGACCCGCGCAGCTCGGTCGGGCGGGACGCCGACGGCGCCGATCGAGCGCGCGACGGCGCGACCCGCTGGGCCGCCTGGGGCAACGACGCGCGCCGCAGTCCGGAAGAAGCTCGCCTCGCCCGCACGGTGAAGGAGGCCTACGAGATCATCTGGGCCGACCTCGATCGGAGCGGACGGTGAGCGACACCGAGCCCGACCTGGGTTCCGACGTGGCCCCGCCGCCGGTCGCCGATGAGCCGACCGGCGACACGGTCGTCGCCGGACGGGAGACGCGCAACCCGTTGAGCGGGCAGGTGCTCCGATTCGCCAACAAGGTCCACGCCGCCCTGCGCGAGTGGGACCGGAGCGATCTCGCCGAACGGATCACCGCCGAGTCCGCCCAGTGGAGCGAACAGGATCTGGTCGTCGTCGCCTGTGGCGACATCAAACGGGGCAAGAGCTCGCTGCTCAACGAACTGCTCGGCCGCACCGATCTGCTCCCGGTCGACGCGGATGTCGCCACCAGCGTCCACCTCGTGATCCGTCACGGGTCGACCCCTTCGGTGACCGTCACCCGGATCGGACCGGAGGGTGAGGCGCTGCAGCAGCAGATCGCCTTCGCCGAGGTCGCCGGCGTCGCCTCGATGCAGGGCGACGAATCGCTGCGCGAGGGCGTCGTCGCCGTCGAGTTGCGAGTTCCCCATCCGCTGCTCGCTCGCGGGTTGGTGTTGATCGACACACCGGGGGTCGGGGGGATGAGCCGGGGTCACCGCGATCTCGCCCTCGCCGCCCTCTCCCGCGCCGACGCACTGCTGTTCACGATCTCCGCCCAGGAACCGGTCGCCAGGACCGAGCTCGAGTTCCTCGCCGAGGCGAGCGAACGGACCGACCGGGTGGTGCTCGTCGTCACCAAGTCCGACGTCAACTCCGACGAGGCCAACGCGGCGATGCTCGCCGAACACCGGGCAAAGCTGCAGGCGTTCACGGCGACGATGGCCGAGCGGGCCGCAGCAGGCACGGTCGATGTCGAGGTTCCCGCCCGGCTGAGCCGGCTCGCCGCCGCCCCGGTGGTATTGACCAGCAGTTACCTCGCAGCCCAGGGGCGTCGCCGGCACGAGGCCGGGCGGGAGGAGCAGGCCGAGCGGTTGTTCCGCCGCAGCGGGATGCCGGAGCTGATCGGGGTGCTGATCCGCAGCGCCGACAACCGCGACACGATCCGCCTGTTCAACCTGATCGCCCTGCTGCGGGTGCTCCTCGCCGACGCCGAACGCCAGACCCGGGCGGTCTACCGCGCTTCGAGCGGTGAGTCGGGGGTCACCGAGGAGCTCGCCGTCCGCCAACGCGAGCTGGAGGAGTTCGGCTCGAAACAGGCGCGGTGGCGCACGACGCTCGGGAACTCGATCGTCCGGTCGCAGACCAACTCGTCGCGGCTGGTGACCCGTGAGCTCAACCGGGTGCGAGACCACTACCGGGAGATGATCGAGCAGTCGACCGACATCGCCGCGATCAGCGAGACCCTGCCCGGCGACCTCGAGCGGTCGCTCCACGGTGCTTGGAACGAACTGGTCGAGGCGATCAACGCCGACTTCAGGGCCACCCTCGGCTCGGTGCTCGACGAGTTCGGGGCGGCGGGGATGGACGTCATGCTCGGTGAGATGGAGCTGCCCGACGGCTTGCGTGAGCTCGCCGCCGGACGTTCGGCGAGCGTCCAGGGCGGCGACCGATTCCTCGAGGACAGCCTGCCGATGGCGATGCAGACCTACACCTTCGCCAACATGGCCAACGGCCTCGCCGCCCTGCTCGGTGTGGCGACCGGCGGCCTCGGGTTCCTCGCCTACGGGATCGGAGCTGCGATCTCGTTCCAGATCGGCGGGATGCGCAAGCGCGCCCGGGAGAAGCAGCGGATGGCGGTCGAGCTGCAGCGGTTCGTCAGCGAGCTGCTGTTCGGTCAGGAGGGCGTGGCGAAGGAGTTCACCACCGAGCTCTCACTACGGATCCTCGATCTGCGCGAGCACGTCGAACAGTACGTCGAGCAGCGGTTGATCGAGCGCCGCAAGCAGATCGAGCAGGAGAGCCGCGAGCTCCAGCAGCTCCTCCGGGCGGAAGCCGGCAAGCGGTCCGAGGCCCAGCGCTCGGCGAAGCAGCGGCTGGACGAGATCGCCAAGCTGCGCGCCGATCTGGAGACGGTCCGCCAGTCGGTGAGCGACAGGTTGGCGGCCTCCGCCCGACGGGCCTGAACCCGGCCAACTTTCTCGCGCGACGCGGAACTCGGGCGGTGTCGCCCGCATCGGAGGGGATACCGACCACCACCGCTCGAGGAGCACCCACGATGAGCATCTGCACCGCCTTCGAAGACGACAACACCTTCGACGCCACCACCACGACCTACGACGAGACCTACACCACCGAGACCTCGATCAGCTTCGACAGCGACGGCGACGGCTACGCCGAGACCGCCGTGTTCGACCTCGACGGCGACGGGATCGCCGACGCCTACGACATCATCGACCCGGCCACCGGGATGGAGACGCTCGTCCTCGACGCCGACGGCGACGGCTCGTTCGACACCGCCCTCACCGACTACGACGGCGACGGAACGTTCGACGAGACGATCGCCGACCTCGACGGCGACGGCTGGTACGAGACCACCCTCGACGCCGGGACCGAGGCCACCGAGACGACCACCGACCCGTTCGAGGATCTCGACGCCGACGTCCACGGCGACCCGATGGCCGAGATCGAGTACCACCAAGCCCAGGCCAGCGACAACGACTGCCTGCCGACCTCGGTGGCGATGGTGATCAGCGAGATGACCGGCACCGACGTCCCCGCCGGCGAGCTGGTCGACCTGGCCGAAGAGCTCGACGTGCTCGACCCCGACGGGATGACGGTGGACAACGGCGTCCGCCTGCTCGAGCACTACGGCGTCGAGGCCGAGGGCCGCACCGGCTCGCTCGACGAGCTGCGCACGATGCTCGACGCCGACGTCCCGGTGATCATCGCCCTCGACGCCGACGACATCTACGGCACCGGCGACGCACCCTTCGCCGACGACACGATCTCCGGCCATGCGGTCGTGATCACCGGGATCGACGACGAGGCCGGCCTGGTCTACATCAACGACCCCGGGTTCCCCGACGGGGCCGGTGTCGCCGTCCCGATCGATGTGTTCGAAGACGCCTGGACCGACTTCGACCACCAGATGATCGTCGTCGAGGACGCCGACGAGGCCGTCTCGGTGGACGACGCCGAGGTCACCGCCGAGCCGGCCGACGCCACGGGCACGATGCAGGGCGAGATCGAGGGCTCGGTCGGCGACGCCGACCGCGTCGAGATGGTCCTGATCCCGTTCGCCCTCAAGCTCCTCTGAGGACCAACCGTCCCGGCCGATGCACGGTCTCACCGACCGAACCCGTCCCCTAGCCCGTGCATCACCCCGACGCTCCGTCCGATGCACGGTCTCACCGACCGAACCCGTCCTCCAGCCCGTGCATCGGCCCCGGACGTCTGGAGGATGGACGCTCTGCAGCCGACCGGTCAGCGCGTCCCCCAGACCGTGCATCACCCCGACGCTCCGGCCGACGCAGGGTCGGGCCCCTGAGTCCGGGCGGTCAGTGCGACCCGGCGAGGGAAGCGCCAGCGACAGCCGGAGCGGGCGTCTGGAGGGTTGGGCCCCTGGAGTGCGGGCGGTCAGTGCGACCCGGCGAGGGAAGCGCCAGCGACGAGCCGGACGCGAGCGCAGCGAGCCATCAAAACGGCACGACGATCCCGTAGAGCTGGCCGAAGGTGGTGGTGACCACCGCCAGTCCGCCGGAGGCGACCGGGACACACCGGTTGCCTTCGCCGGTCGGGACCCGGAAGCGGATCGCGCCGGAGGCGAGCTCGACCCCGAGCAGCTCTCCGCCACCGGCCTCGACCACGGCGAAGCGGGGATCGGCACCCGGGACGAGGCAGAGGCCGGCCGCTGCTGCGCCACCGATCGAAACCGCCGTGTGCATCTGGCCGGTGTCGGCGCGGTGGATCCGGAGCATCCCCCGCTCGTCGACGATCCCGAGCAGCCCGCCGCCGGCAGCGACCGGCGTGACGCACGGGCCGGTGCAGCGGATCCCGTAGAGCGCAGTGCCGTCACCGAGTCGCAGTCCGTAGGTGATCCCGTCGCGAGCGCCGACGACCACTCGATCGCCGACGATCGCCGGATCCTCGAGCACGGCACCGCCGGCCTTGTACCCCCAGCGGCAGATCCCGCTGGCGATGTCGACGGCGTACAGCTGGCCGCTGATCGTGGCGACGATCGCCGTCGGTCCGGCGACCGCGATCCCCGCCCGCACTGCCGCGCCGACCGGCAGGTCCCAGCGCAACGCACCGGTCGTCCGGTCGAAGGCGAGCAGGTGCCCGGCGTCGTTGCCGGCGAGCACGGTCGTGTCGGTGATCGCCGGTGAGGCGGCGATCGGCCCACCGCTGGCGACCTGCCAGCGAACCGCCCCGGTCGCCCGGTCGTGGAGCACGACCCGGCCGTCGAACGTGCCGACGGCCACCGCATCGGCGGCGAGCGCCGGTGCTGCCCAGATCGGTGCGCCGAGCGGATGCTGCCAGCGGACCTGGCCGCTGACGGGCTCGACGTAACGAACGACGCCGCTCGGGCTGCCGAACACGATCCCGTGCTGATCGGCGTCGAGCCGACCGACCGATTCGCCGAGCGGCACCCGCCAGGCGATCGTCACCGGCGTCGGAGCGCTGGGAGCTGCTGCGACGACCTCGGCGGGCTGTGGCGGGACGGTCGGCTGGGGGGCGAGCGCGCACCGCGACGGGAAGGTCGGTCGCCTGGCTGGATGCCGTCGGCGATGCGCTCGGGGGCGCCCAGCCGACCGATGGGGTCGCCGGCGCCGGCCTCGCGGCGTCGACGGCCACCGGTAGCTCGGCGATCGAGATCTCGCCGGTGGCCAAGGCGGTAGCGGGGGCGGTGGCCGGGGCGGCGGTCGTGCGGGGCGAGCTGGTCGTCGAACCGCTGCGCAGCCCGAGCGCGGCCAGCCGGGCCGCCCCGAGGGCGACCACCGCCTTCGGCTCGTCGCGGGTGACCACCTTCTGACCGAAACGTTCGGCAACCATCGTCGCCACCAGCGGGACCCGTGACGAACCGCCGACGAGGAACACCGCTGCGAGGTCGTCGATCTCCAGTCCGGCGCCGAACACCGTCTCCTCCATCAACTCCACGGTGCGCTCGACGTCGTCGATGATCATCGCCTCGAACTGGCTCCGGTTGACGACGATGTCGCGGTCGGCGACCGGGACGAACACCTGGGTCGAGGTGTACGACGACAGCGCTTCCTTCGCCCGTCTGGCCTGGACCAGCAGGTCGAGTGCGGCCCGCTTCCAGCGTCGTTCATCGCTCGTCAGGAGTTGCTCCCACAGCTCCGGGTCACCCTCTGCGAGACAGCCGCCGAAGTAGCGGAACAGGCGGTGGTCGAAGTTCTCCCCGCCGATGAACTCGTCCCCGCCGGGCTCACCGACGACCTCGAACCCGTCGTCGGTGCGCTGCAACACGGCGGTGTCGAACGTGCCTCCGCCGAGGTCGTAGACGCCGACGTGGGCGCCGATCGCGACGTGTTCGGCGGCGTAGTGGATCGCTGCGGCGACCGGCTCCTCGACGAGGGTGATCTGGCCGAGCCCGGCCCGTTCCCCGGCGGCGAGCAGTGCCTCCCGGCGCACACCGGCCCAACGCACCGGGTGGGTCAGGACGCAGTTCGCCGGGGCGGTCCCTCCGGCGCGCAGCCGGCCCTCGGCGACGATCATCCGCAGGACTGCAGCGGCGGCGTCGATCGGGTCGAGCGGATCGCCGCCGACGAGGATCGGGGTACCGGTGCCGAG
Organism: uncultured Actinomycetes bacterium; assembly: GCA_963754705.1. Classification (GTDB taxonomy): domain Bacteria; phylum Actinomycetota; class Acidimicrobiia; order Acidimicrobiales; family Ilumatobacteraceae; genus JAWKHV01. The sequence continues at coordinate 258,409 of CAVWGZ010000010.1, forward strand.
CGCTCGCTTCGGGGTCCGTTCGAGCCGATCGGGATGGACGCCGGCGAGGTTGTCGGCCGCGGCGCCGACGACCAACTCGCCCTCGGGGGTGCGGAGCACGGCGGAGGCGATCCAGCGGTTGCCTTCCAGTTCGAGCGGCGAGATCGCCAGTGGAGCAGCCGGATCGGTCGCCGAGGTCAGCGTGCCGACAGCTCCGGCCGACCGGGACGTGCCGAAATCGATGCCGATGGCCCAGCTCACGATCCCTGCCTTCCTGCGCTCACCGGCGGCCGCCGAGGTACCTTACCGAGGCATGGATTGGACGCCGCTAGCCGGCAGCTGGTCGACCAACGAGTCGGCGCCGCCAGGGCGGCGAACGATTTTCCGGCGATCGACGCTGCCCTGGCCGATCTGGTCGAGTCCGCCGCCGCCGCCCAGCCCGGCGCCCTCGACGATACTGCTCCGGCTGATCGACCGCCACCGGCTGGCGACGGGCGCGGTGCGCAAGCTGTTGATCGACGAGGGCGACGTCGACGACGCGCTGCAGAGCACCCTGCTCGCCGTCGCCCGGGCGATCGGCACGTTCGAGGGTCGGTCGCGGTTCACCACCTGGCTCTACCGGGTCGCCGAGCGGGAGGCACTGCAGGTACTGCGCCGCAACAAGCGGGTGACCAAGCCAGAGGGTGATGATCTGTCGGCGCTGACCGAACAGGTCCGCAACATGAGCTCGGTCGTCGCCAGCCGGGCGATGATCCGCCAGGCGCTCGACGAGCTCGACCCGAAGTTCCGCGAGCCGGTGACGATGTGCGACGTCGAGGGGCTCGAGTACGCCGACGATTGCCGAACAGCTCGGGATCCCGCTGAACACCGTCCGTACCAGGATCAGCCGTGGCCGGCAGTACATCGCCGATCGGATCCAGGAGCAGTTCCGCAGCGGCGGATCGCTGGCCTGACGGAACCGCTGACGGATGGCCGGCGACGACGAACCAACCTCCCGGGCCGGGAGAGCCGCGCTCGTTCGGCGCCGGCCGTTACGTCGTGCGCAAACGTCTCGGCGCGGGCAACTTCGCCACGGTGTTCCTCGCCTACGACGAGCGGCTCGACGTCCCGGTCGCGGTCAAGCTGCTCTCCGATCGCTGGTCGTGGGATCCGGAGGTGCGCAGTCGGTTCGTCCAGGAGGCCCGGCTGCTGCGTTCGATCAACGATCCGCGGGTGATCCAGATCCGCGATATCGCCGAGACCGACGACGGTCGGCCCTACCTGGTGATGGACCTCGCCACGCGGGGACACTCGACCAGCGGCTGGTCGCAACTCGCTCAGCGAGGCATTCGGCTCGATCTCGGCCAGTTGCGCACGGCGGCGAGAGCGATCGCCGACGTCGCTCGGCGGTGCTCCACGAGCGACGCATCGCCCACCGCGACCTCAAGCCGTCGAACTCCTGCTGATCTCGGACCGTCAACGACCGGGATGCGGGACTCGACGATGACGACCTCGCCGCTGACGCGGCCTGCTCCGTCCGGACGAACGGCTGCTGCTCGGCGACCTCGGGTTGGCCAAGGATCTCGCCTTCGATTCCGGGGTCACCGTCGGCGTCGGCACCGCCGGATACATGGCGCCGGAGCAGAGCCTTGCCGGGAGCGAAGATCGACACCCGGACCGACATCTTCGCCGCCAGCGCCCTGCTCGCCCAGATCGCCTCGGGTGAACCGCCGGATCCGGTTCGCCGGTTGTCGAACGGGGCGGTGGAGAGCGGGCGGCCGCTGCCGTCGTCGATCCCCGGACCGTTGGCGGCGGTGATCGCCAAGGGGATGGACGCCGACGCCGATCGTCGCCAGCAGACGATCGAGCAGTGGTTCGAGGAGGTCGCCCCCGCGCTCGAGCCGGTGGCGGCGAGCCCGATCGCCGACGGCATGCCGACCGGCGCTGCGCCTCGGCCCGCGCCGTCGTCACCCAACCGTCGCTACGCCGTCGTCGGTGCCGCCGCACTCGTCGCCGTCGCCGTCGGCTCGCTGATCGCCCTCACCGGGGGCGACGACGACGGCGCCGCCGAGCAGCCGAGTGACTCGACCGTCGTCGTCGAGACGGCGACCACCGCCACGACGAACGCGGCGACGACGATCACTGCGGCGGCGACCACCGCCGCGGTGACGACCACGTCGGTCGCCTCCGTCACCACCCGCCTCGCGATCACGACCGTCGCCCCCGTCGTCGTCCAGACCCAACCGACGACCGCGCCGGTCACCCTCGGTGCGGTGTTGGCCGGGCCGACCGAGGCGACGACCGGCCAGGAGCTTCGCTGGGATGTCGCCGAAGCGCCCGGAGCGACGGGCGGCCGGTGGATCCTCACCGGACCGGTGACGATCGGTGAAGGTCAGGACGGCTGGTCGCCGGGCAACTACTTCCGCGGCACGTGGAACGTGCCGTGCACCTGCACCCTGACGCTGCAGGTGTTCGACGCATCCGGCAACGCCGCGTTCTCGAACACGATCACCTTCGTCGTCTCGGAACCGGCGACGTGACGCCGGCCGCCCGACGACCGGCCGGGCCGAGGTCGCCGAGAGCGAGCACCGACCGGCCGGCGATCGCCGCGCCGCGCCTGCTGTTCCCGGAACGGGCGACCAACCCGCTGCGGGCGCTGCTCCGCCGGGTCGGCCTGGCGATCGGCGTGCTCCTGCTCGTCGCCGGTCTCACCTGGCTCGGCCGCGACGGCTATCGCGACGTCGACGACTCGACGATCACCGTCCTCGACGCGATCTACTACGCCAGCGTCACGGTGACGACCACCGGGTACGGCGACATCACCCCTGTCTCGCCCGGGGCGCGAGCGGTCACCGCCTTCGTCGTCACCCCGGCGAGGATCCTGTTCCTGATCATCCTCGTCGGAACGACGATCGAACTGCTCACCGAACGCTTCCGCGATGCGGTCGCCCAGTCCAGATGGAGGAAGCGGATGGACGGTCACGTGATCATCGTCGGATTCGGGACGAAGGGTCGCGGCGCGTTCGACACGCTGATGGCCAACGGCACGGCGACGGTCGACGAGATCGTTGCGATCGACTCCTCGGCGGACGCGATCGCCGAGGCCCGCGCCGCCGGAGTCGTCGCGATCTACGGCGACGCGACGCGCACGAACGTGCTCCGCCAGGCCAAGGCGCACACGGCCTCGGCGGTGATCGTCACCTGCCACCGCGACGACACCGCGACGCTGGTCACGCTCACCGCCCGCGAGCTGAACCCGACGGCGATGATCGCCGCCGCCGTGCGTGAGACGGAGAACGCCCATCTCCTGCGCCAATCCGGGGCGACGACGGTGATCGTCTCCTCCGAAGCGTCGGGGCGGATGCTCGGGATGGCGACGAGCTCGGTTGCGTCGGTCGAGTTGCTCGAGGACCTGCTGGTCGCCGGGCGTGGGCTCGAACTGGTCGAGCGGGCTCCGCAGCCGGCAGAGGTCGGAGGGCCGCCGCGCGCTGATGGCGACACGCTCCCGCTCGCCCTGATCCGTGGTGGCGTCCCGGTGCCGTTCAACGACCCGCGCTTCGGCCACGTCGAAGCCGACGACACGATCGTCTGCATCGTCGCCCGCAGCTGACGGCCGAACGTTGCCGAGAACCCCGGCGACAGCCCGAAATCCGCTCGAACCGGTCCGAGAGTGCGCTTCTCGGCAGCGTTCGGACGCCGGACCACCGGCGGACGAACGTCAGTGAGGGCGGCGGCGGCGGAGGTCGAAGGTGTGCGGCAGGTCGGCGTCGAGATCGGGGATGACCCCCGGCACCGGCGCGTCCGGTGGGAGCACCACCAGCTCGCGCCTGCCGCGCCCGATCGGCGTGTTCATCGTCTCGGGCGGCACCCAGCTGCCCGTCGTCTGGGTGTCGGAGGGGCCCTGTTGGGAGATGTGGCGTTGTTCCTCGAATCGGCCGTGGCGGCGTGCTTCGGCTTCCAACGCGTTGACCGGGAACACCTCGTAGGACCGCCCGCCGGGGTGGACGACGTGGTAGGTGCAGCCACCGATCATCGTCTGGTTCCAGGCGTCGACGATGGCGAAGTGCAGCGGGGTGTCGACCCCGATCGTCGGGTGCAGCGCCGAGGGTGGCGACCAGGCGCGGTAGCGGATCCCGGCGACGAACTCCCCTGGTGTCCCCGTCGCCCGGAGCGGCACCGTCGGCCGTTGCAGGTGCAGCGCGTGCCGTCCGTCGGTCAGCCCTTCGAGGCGGACCTGCAGCCGCTCCATCGAGGAATCGACGTAGCGCGCCGTGCCCGCCCGCCGACATCTCCTCGCCGAGCACCGGCCACGGCTCGATCGCGGTGCGCAGCTCGAGCGCCAGGTCCCCGGCGGTGACCCGGCCGATCAGCGGGAACCGGAACTCGAGGAACGGATCGAACCAGCGGCGGGTCGATCGGGTACCCCCACTGCTGGAGGTCGTCGACGATCTCGAGCAGGTCGGCGCCGACGTAGTGGGGGAGCATGAACCGGTCGTGCAACTCGGTCCCCCAGCGGACCAGCGAGCCGGTGTAGGGGTGCTCCCAGAACCTGGCGACGAGGGCGCGCACGAGCAGCGCCTGGGCCGCAGCCATCTGCCAGTGCGGCGGCATCTCGAACGCTCGCAGCTCGAGCAGGCCGAGTCGGCCGGTGGCGGTGTCGGGGGAGTAGAGCTTGTCGATGCAGAACTCGGCCCGGTGGGTGTTGCCGGTGAGGTCGGTGAGCAGATGACGCAGCGCCCGATCGGCGATCCACGGCGCCGGTTGGTCGATCGCGTGTGAGCTCGGCCATGGCGATCTGCAGCTCGTAGAGGTTGTCGTGCCGGGCCTCGTCGACGCGCGGTGCTTGGCTGGTCGGGCCGACGAACAGCCCGCTGAAGAGGTACGACATCGACGGATGGTGCTGCCAGTAGGTGATGCAGGCTGGTGAGCAGCGTCGGTCGGCGCAGCAGCGGGCTGTCAGCCGGGGGTCGCACCGCCGAGGGTGACGTGGTTGCCGCCGCCGGTGCCGGAGTGTCGCCCGTCGAGTTGGAACTTCTCGGTGCCCAGCCGGGCTTTGGTGGGCCAGCCGGTACAGCTCGGAGGTGACCTCCACGTAGTGGGACGCCGCGCCAGGACGAGGTGGGATGGACGTTCACCTCGATCACGCCGGGGTCCGGTGTCACCGCGAGCCGCGGACGCGCCTGTCTGGCGGCATCGGATAGCCCTCGATCACGATGGCCACGCCGGCGTCGACGGCCGCCTCCTCGAGGCGGGCGAGCAGATCGACCGCCGACTTCGATGGTCGGCAGCGGTGGGAGGAAGACACGCACCGACCCGTCCCGCGCCTCGACGGTCAGCGCCATCCGGATCGTCCGGTCGTCGAGCACCAGACCGTCCCTCGCTCGGATCCTTGCCGGGGGTGGGCAGCGGCGGTGGGTTCGAGCGGATCGCGGTCGACGATCGGTTCGGGCAGCTCGGCGGTGCCTCGGGGAGGGTGTCGAGCGGCAGGCGGAAACCCAACGGGCTGGTCCCGCGGACGGACGAACAGCCGTGGTCGCCGCAACGGCCAGCGACTCGTCAGCCATCGCCGTTCGGCCGGGCTGCACGCCGAGCGGGCAGCACCACCCCGACCGGTTCGCCCACCCCCTGTTCGAGTACGCGGGTCAGGTCATCGCGCACCGCGGGGTCGTCGAGGTCGTGGGCCAACGGGTCGATGTCCACCGGCAGCGAGCGCCTCTCGCCAGAGCAGGTGAACGGGATCCTCGAAGGCGTCGATCGAGCGCGTCGGCAGGCGAGCCCAACCCCTTGACCAGCGCCTCGGCGAGCCGGCGGGCCTCGACGGGATCGTACCCGCGGTCACTCGTCGGGACCACTGAGCCGGCTTCGATCGCGCCACATCGGCTGCCCGTCGGTCGCCACTCAGGGTGTACTGCCAGCGGGGCAGCGGCTCGCCGGGGTACCACTTGCCGTGTCCGCAGTGCAGCAACGCCGCCCGGCGGCGAACCGTTCCCACAGACGGCCGGTCAGCTCGATCGCCAGCGCACGCTTGTCCGGGCCGTCCGCAGCGATGGTCCATGCCTCGCCTTCCATGTCGTCGACGGAGACGAAGGTGGGTTCGCCGCCCATCGTGAGGCGCACGTCGCCGGCGACGAGGTCGGCGTCGACCGCCTCGCCCACGGCGTCGATGGCGTGACCACTCGTCGTCGGTGTACGGCTTGGTCACCCGTGGCGGCTCGATCGATGCGGCGGACCTCGTTGACGAAGCCGAAGGTGACCTCGGCCCGGTCGCTCGACCCGGTCGATCGGCGCCGCCGACTGCGGGGTCGGGCGTGCAGGCGAGCGGGATGTGCCCCTCGGCGGTCGCCAGACCGCGAGGTCGGGTCGACGCCGAACCAGCCGGCGCCGGGCAGGTAGACCTCGGCCCACGCGTGGAGATCGGTGAAGTCCGCCGATGGTCCGACGGGCCGCCGTCCAGCGGGGGGTCGTCGGCACCAGCTGGACGAGGTAGCCGGAGACGAAGCGGGCGGCGAGGCCGAGCTGGCGCAGCGATCTCGACCAGCAACCAGCTCGAGTCCCGGCAGCTCCCGGCCTGTCGGTGCAGCGTCTCTCCGGGCTCTGCACACCGGTCTCCATCCGGACCTCGTAGGCCAGCTCCTGCTGCAGGCGCTGCGCGAGGCTGATCACGAAGGCACGGTCGTCGCGGCTGCGATCGACAGCGGCGAGCCACTCGAGAGGATCGGCCCAGCGGCTCCGCGGCGGTCAGGTACGGGCCGAGCTCGTCGCGGGTCAGCGGTCGTAGGTCGAACGGGTAGTGCTCCGCCTCCTCGTCGAGGAAGAAGTCGAACGGGTTGATGCTGACCAGTTCGGCGACGAGTTCGACGTCGATCGAGAAGTGGTCGGTCGGCTCGGGGAACACCAGCCGGGCGAGGAAGTTGCCGAACGCATCCTGCTGCCAGTTGATGAACCGGGTCGACGGTTCGATCGTCAGCCGGTACGAATGGATCGGTGTTCGGGTGTGCGGCGCCGGACGCAGCCGGACGATGTGTGGTGAGAGGTGCACCGCCCGGTCATAGCGATAGCTCGTTCGGTGGTGCAGCCCAACGGTGATCGCCATCGGTTCATCATTGCCGAACCTTCATGTCGGCTCGGTTACCAACTCGCGCACACGGGCGAGGAGCACGTCGAGCGCCGGCTTGTTCATCCCGCCTTCGGGGATGATCACATCGGCGAACCGCTTCGACGGCTCGATGAACTGGAGGTGGCTCGGTCGGACCGTCTGCAGGTACTGGGTGACCACGCTGTCGGTCGAGCGGCCTCGCTGGTTGACGTCGCGCTGGAGGCGGCGGATGAAGCGCAGGTCGGCATCGGTGTCGATGTACAGGCGGAGATCGAACAGCTGGCGGAGGGTCGGCTCGTAGAGCACGAGGATTCCCTCGACGACGACGATCTTCGCCGGGCCGACGATGCGGACCTCCGCCGATCGGGTGTAGTTGGCGTAGTCGTAGACCGGGACCGGGACGGCCTCGCCGGCGAGCAGGCAGCCGACGTGCTCGATCAGCAGCGGCCAGTCGAACGCGTCCGGATGGTCGTAGTCGACCTCCGCCCGCTCCTCGAACGGCCGATCGTCGTAGGCCCAGTAGTACGAATCGAGCTTGACCAGCGCGAGGTGCTCGTCGCCGACCAGCTCGGCGAGCCGCTCGGCGACCGTCGTCTTGCCCGAACCGGATCCGCCGGAGACCCCGACGAGGAACGGTCGTTGGGCCATGAGCACGGCAAGCTACCGCCCGCCGGGGTCCTCGTCGTCCGCGGGTCGATGGGCGGCGCCGAGCGTGGCGGAGAGCCGCTGCAGCCGATCGCGCAGATCGACCAGTTCGTCGAGGTCGAGCTGGAGTGCGCCGGCGAGCATCCCCGGCAGACCGGCGAGCTCGTCGCGCAGGGCCAGGCCGCGACCGGTCAGCTCGACCAGGACGCGCCGTTCGTCGTTCGGGTCTCGTCGTCGGGCGATCACCCCGTCGTGCTCCAGTCGCTTGAGCAGTGGGGTCAAGGTGCCGCTGTCGAGCTCCAGCCGCCTGCCGAGCTCGCCGACGCTGACCGGTTCCGTCGGGGACTCCCACAGCACGAGCAGGGTGACGTACTGCGGATAGGTCAGCCCGGCGGCGCGCAGCGCCGGTCCGTAGGCACGGGTCGTGGCCCTGCTGGCGGCGTAGAGGGCGAAGCAGAGCTGGCGGTCGAGCAGCTGCTGCTCGTTGATCGCCGACGATCTCGCCTCGTTCACGACATCACGATATCGCCGATCGATGTTGGACATTTGAATTGTGCATGATTGAATTGTGGGCGATCAACCGACCTGGAGGTTCCGATGAACACGCTCTACACCGCCGTGGCGACCGCGACCGGCGACGGCCGCAACGGTCATGCGACCTCCGAGGACGGGATCCTCGACCTCGACCTGCGGATCCCGACGTCGATGGGCGGGCCGGGCGGCGCGACCAACCCCGAGCAGCTGTTCGCCGTCGGCTATGCCGCCTGCTTCCACTCGGCGCTGAAGGTGGTCGCCGGGAGGGACAAGCTCGACGTGTCGGGCAGCGAGGTGTCGGCCAGCGTGGCGATCGGGGCAAACGACAGCGGTGGGTTCGCCCTCGCGGTCGAGCTCGACGTGCTCGTCCCCGCCCTCGAGCGCCCCGCCGCCGAAGCGCTGGTGGCCGCCGCTCACCAGGTCTGCCCCTACTCCAACGCCACCCGCAACAACATCGACGTCACCCTCCGCGTCCTCTGATCGCTCCGCTCGGAACCGGGTCGCCGGGCGCCGGATCGGGGGATCCTTGTTTTCCGGGTGCGCGCCGGGCAGGCTGGTGCGGTGGCGTTGAGCGAACGAGAGATGGCGATCCTGGAGTTCGAGCGGTCCTGGTGGACGCTCGACCACCCGAAGGACACCTTGATCAGGGAACGCTTCCAGTGTTCGGCGGGTGACTACTACCAAGAGCTGAACCTGGTGCTCCAGCATCCCGAGGCGCTCGCCTACGATCCGCTGGTCGTTCGGCGCCTCCAGCGATTGCGAGATCGCCGGCGGCGCGCCCGGCTCGACGGTGGTACTGCCGCCGGATCCGAAGGGACCAACGCATGAGCATGGACCAGCCTCGCCGCCCGACCCGTGCGCCGGGTGGCGCCGGGCGTGCCCCGCGGTCGGCCTCGCCGGCGATCGCCGTCGTCGTCGCCCTGCTCGCCGCAGTGCTCGGCTTCGTCATCCTTCGTGCCCTCGACGACGACGAAACCGTCGCGACCAACGGCGGAACGTCGACCGAACAGACGACGGCGACCGACGTCGGGGCGGTGACGACACCGGTGGCGACGACGACCACCGTGGCGCCGGTCGACAAGTCGGCGTTCAAGGTCCTCGTCGCCAACGCCTCCGGTGTGCAGGGCTCGGCCGGGGCGTTGACCGATCAGCTGGCAGCGCTCGGCTACCAGACCCTCGAGGCGGCCAATGCGGTCGACCCGACTCCGCAGCCGACGACGGTCGTCTACTACTTCTCGACGGCCCAGGCCCAAGGTGAGGACGTCTCCCGGGCGATCGGCCTCAACGGGCTCGCCCAGGTGCTCCCGGCGACCTTGCCCGTCGAGCAAGCTGCGTTCGCCGAGGGCACCGTGCTGATCATGCTCGGCACCGATCTCGCCGGACAGCCGATTCCGACGACGGTCGCCGCCGCAGCGGTCACCCAACCGACCGTCGCCGGTGGTGCCAGCCCGAACGAGACGACCGTCGCCACCGGCTGACCCGGCCCGGCTCAGCCGAGCCCGTTGAGCGCCTCGGTCGTCGCCGCCTCGATACACCGAACCGTGTCCTCGAAGGCGGCGTCCTCGCCGAAGCGATCGACCAGTGAGATCGCCCGGACCCGACCGTCGACGAGGTCGTCGATCCCCCCGACGATCGCCACCACCGGTCGGCCGGCCGCCGTCGCCAGCTCGGCGACCGAGCCGACGACCTTGCCCTCGAAGCTCTGTTCGTCGAGATAGCCCTCGCCGGTGATCACCAGGTCGGCGGCGGCCGTTCGGTCGGGCAGATCGAGCTCGTCGGCGAGGAGACCGAACCCGGAGACCAACCGTCCGCCCACCGCGGCGAGTCCGCCTGCCAGTCCGCCGGCGGCGCCGGCGCCCTCGATCGCCTCGACGTCGACTCCGAACTCCGACGAGTAGAGCTGGGCGAAGCGCTGCAACCGGCCGGTGAGCATCCCGACCTGGGCAGGGCTGGCGCCCTTCTGAGGGGCGAAGACCCGGGCTGCGTCGGTGAACGCAGTGCGGACGTCGACGGCGACGAGCAGTTCGATCCCGCGCAGCCGGTGTGCGCTGCGCAGCGCCCGGATCGCCCCGTACCCACCGTCGGTCGTCGCCGAGCCGCCGAGTCCGACGAGGATCCGTCGAGCCCCGGCGTCGAGCGCCGCATCGATCAGTTCGCCGACCCCGGTCGTGCTCGCCGCCATCGCGTCGTTGCCCTCCCGCCCTCCGGCGAGCTGGAGGCCGGAAACGGTCGCCATCTCGATCACCGCCGTGCGACCGTCCAATCGCCACCCGGAGCGCACCGGATCGCCGAGCGGCCCGGTCGCGGTCGTCGTCCGGTTGGCCCCGCCGAACGCCTCCAACCAGCCCTCACCGCCGTCGGAGACCGGCGCCTGGTCGCAGTCGTGGCCAGCTGCGCTCGCCGAGCGGGCGATCGCCGCAGCCACCTCGGAGGCGGTGGCGGTTCCGCGGAACTTGTCGACGATCGCCACCACTCGCATGCGGCCGACCACGCTATCCGCCGGGCCTACGCTCGCTGACCGTGACCAGCGCCGCCGACCTCGCCCGACTCGATGCAACCGCGCAGGCGGGGCTGGTGGCGAGCGGGGAGTGCTCACCGAGCGAACTCGTCGAGGCCGCGATCGAGCGGATCGAGCGGGTCGACCCGCAGCTCAACGCAGTGATCGGGACGCGTTTCGAGCGGGCTCGGAGCGAGGTCGCCGCCGGACTTCCCGCCGGCCCGTTTCGCGGCGTGCCGTTCCTCGTCAAGGACCTCTCGCTGACGATCGCCGGCGAGCCCTACCACGCCGGCACGCGAGTCCTCGCCCGCCACGGCTTCATCGCTCCGCACGACAGCTATCTGGCGGAGAGGTTCCGCCGAGCCGGGCTGGTCGTGCTCGGTCGGACGAACACCCCGGAGTGGGGATCGACGATCACCACCGAACCGCTCGCCTACGGCCCGACCCACAACCCGTGGGCCCTCGACCGCTCGCCCGGCGGTTCGTCCGGCGGCTCGGCGGCGGCCGTCGCCGCCGGTCTGGTCCCGATCGCCCACGGCGGCGACGGCGGCGGGTCGATCCGGATCCCTGCGTCCGCCTGCGGCCTGGTCGGGCTGAAGCCGAGCCGCGGCCGGGTGAGCAAGGGCCCGGCGGTCGGGGAGAGCTGGATGGGAGCGACGGTCGAAGGGGCACTGACCCGCAGCGTGCGCGACGCAGCGGCGGTGCTCGACGCGATCGCCGGACCGATGCCCGGCGACCCGTACACCGCTCCGCCGCCGGCGCGGCCGTACGCGGCGGAGGTCGGCGCCGATCCCGGCTCGTTGCGGATCGGGTTCCTCGATACTCCGCTCTCGCTCGGCGGCACGTTCGACGCGGACTGCGCCGCCGCCGTCCGCTCGGCGGTCGAGCTCCTCGCCGACCTCGGCCATCGGATCGAGCCGAGCTTCCCGGCGGCATTCGGCGAGGAGCGGTTCAGCCGCTCGTTCACCGCGATCGTCGCCGCCTGGACCGCGCTCGACACGGTCGAATGCGCCGAACTCGTCGGCCACGAACTCGGTCCCGACGACCTCGAGGCCGACAACCTCGCCCTCGGTGCGTGGGGCCGGTCGATCTCTGCCGTCGACTACCTCCAGCTCGTCGGGTGGTTGCAGTCCTGGAGCCGGCGGATCGTCGAATGGTGGCAACCGCTCGACGTCTCCGAGCCCGGATTCGACGTGCTCGTCACCCCGACCCTCGGAACTGTCCCGCCCCGGCTCGGCGAGCTCGGCGGACCGGACGGTCTCGACCACTTCCGCCAGCTGATGCAGTACACCTCGCAGTTCAACATCACCGGCCAGCCGGCGGTCAGCCTGCCGCTGTGGTGGAACGCCGCGGGGATGCCGATCGGGGTCCAGCTCGTCGCCGCGCCCTGGCGGGAGGACGTGCTCGTCCGCCTCGCCGCCCAGCTCGAAGCGGCCCGACCCTGGGCCGAGCGGACCCCGCCGGTCCACGCCTGATCGGTCGCCGCCGGCGACCGTTGCAGATCGCCCGGATTCCGCGGCAGGATCGACGGTCGTGACCGAACCGACCCCGCCCGATCCCGCTACGTCCGTCGCCGTCACCGTCGTCGACCATCCGTTGGCCGCCGAACGGCTGCGCGTCCTGCGCGACGTGGCGACGTCCAACGCCCGGTTTCGCGGTGCGCTCGACGAGCTCGGCGGGATGCTCGTCTACGAAGCGACGCGAACGATCCCGACCGTCGACGAGCCGGTGACGACCCCGCTCGGTCCGGCGGCCGGCCGCCGGATCGAGACCCAGCCGCTGCTGATCCCGATCCTGCGCGCCGGGATCGGCCTGCTCAACCCCGCCTTCCGCCTGCTGCCCGACGCCAGCGCCGGGTTCATCGGACTGGCCCGCGACGAGGAGACGTTCACCCCCAAGCCCTACGTCAACCGGCTCCCGGAGCGGCTCGACGGCCGGCCGTGCATCATCATCGACCCGATGTTGGCCACCGGCGGCTCGCTCGAACACACCTGCCGGTTGCTGGTCGAGCGAGGTGCCCCGCTGCCGATCACGGTGGTCTGTGTGCTCGCCGCACCGGAGGGGATCGAGCGGATGCGAGCGAGCGGCTTGGGCCTGCGGATCTTCACCGCGGCGATCGACAGCCACCTCAACGAGCACGCCTTCATCGTCCCCGGCCTCGGTGACGCCGGCGACCGGCAGTTCGGCTGGTAGCGCGTCGCCGTCGCCGTCGGCGGGCTCAGGCGCGCGAGCGGAGCTGCGGCCACTCGGTGGTCGTCGCCGGATCGAGCACGCTGTGGTCCTCGAGCACCGCCGTCGATCGGCGGGGCACGCCGATCAGGTACCCCTGGCCGTAGTGGCAGCCGAGGTCGAGCAGCAGCCGGGCCTGGTCGAAGTGCTCGACCCCTTCGGCGACCACCTCCAGACCGAGCCGGTCGGCGAGGCTGATCACCGAGCCGGTGATCGCCAGCGAGGTCGGGTCGCTGGTCAGATCGCGGATGAACGCCTGATCGATCTTGACCGTGTCGGCGGGCAGGTCGCGCAGTCGGGCGAGGCTCGAATGGCCGGTGCCGAAATCGTCGATCGCCACCCTCACCCCGGCTGTGCGCAGCCGGTCGAGCGTCGCCAGGGCGATCTGCGGCGCGCCGCCGAGCCGGTCCTCGACGATCTCGAGGCAGAGCTCGGAGGGGGTGATCTTGTGCGCCGCGAGATGGGCGATGACATCGTCGGCGAAGGTCTCGTCGACGAGGCTCGTGCCGGTCACGTTGACGTGCAGCCAGCCGACCTCGGCGCTGGCCATCCCGCGCAGGCGGGCCATCAACCGGCATGCCTCGGCGAGCACCCACCGATCGAGCGCGCCGGCGAGGTCGAGCTCGGTCGCCCGCATCACGAACATGCTCGGGTCGATCTCGCGTCCTTCGTGATTCCAGCGGACGAGTGCCTCCATCGCGTGGACCTCGCCGGTGCGGAGATCGGCGATCGGCTGCAAGGCGATCGTCAACCCGCCGTTGGCGATCGCCCGGTGGAGCTCGGTCGACAGTGTCAGGCGGTTGTTCGAGCGCGGCCCGATCGAGTCGTCGTGGATCACGACCCGTGCCCGGCCGAGGCCCTTCGCCTGATACATCGCCGCGTCGGCGTCGCGCACCAACGTCTCGGCGGTCGAGGCCAGCTTGCTGATCGCCACCCCGACGCTGGTCGTCACGAACACGTCGCGCCCGCCGAGCGAGATCGCCGCGGACAGCTCGGCGCAGATCCGCTCGGCGATCGCCACCGCCTCGTCCGGGCTGCCCAGGCCACGGGCGACGACGACGAACTCGTCGCCGCCGAACCGGGCGAGCGTGTGTTGTGGGGGGACGGCTCGCCGCAGCCGGGCGGTGACCTCGCGCAGCAGGGCATCGCCGACGGAGTGACCGAGGTCGTCGTTGACCGTCTTGAACTCGTCCAGGTCGCAGAACAGCACCGCGACCGAACCGATCTTCCACTGCTCGGTCAGCGCGTCCTTCAACGTGTGCTGGAAGGCGAGCCGGTTGGGCAGGCCGGTGAGCGCATCGTGACGGGCGCGGTGGGCGAGCTCGGCCTCGATCTCCTGGCGCTGGGCCATGTCGGCGACGAGCGTGTCGGCCATCTGGTCGAAGGCCCGGGCGAGGACACCGAGCTCGTCTGGCGAGCGGTCGCCGACCCGCGCGGTGAGCTCGCCGGCGCTGATCGAGGCAGCCGAGTCGCTGACCCGCCGGATCCGCCGCAGCACGGAGCTGGAGGCGAGGGCGAGCGCTCCGAGGGAGAACATCGCGGCGAGGGTGAAGCCGATCAGGCCGATCGAGATCGCCCGGTCGAACGCGGCGTACGCCTCCGACTCGTCCATCTTGACGACGATCGCGAACGGGGTACCGGCGACGTGGCGGACGGAGGCGATGACCTGCTCGCCGCGGTAGTCGCGAACCCCGTCGTAGGTCGCCGCCGGGCCGTCGATCGCCAGGATCGCCGGCGAGCCGGCCACGTTTCCGGGGATCAGCTCGAACCGTGATTCGGGTGCGAACCGGGGATCGGTGACGAACTGTGCGCCGGCCTCGATCGCCTGCACCAGGTACACCTCGGCCGTGCGTCCGAGGACCTCCTGTTGACCGAACAGCCGCTCGATCGGCTCGAGGTCGAACTCGGCGACGAGGTAGCCGCCGATCTGCTCACTGCTGTCGCGCACGGGGACGATCAGCGGGTATCGCTCGTCGTCCGGGCCGACCCGGTTCGCCGGCCCGACCGCGTACGCAGCTCCGAGCTCGATCGCCGAGATCGCCGCGGCGAGATGGTCGCTCCCGGCGACCACCGCCGTACCGTCCGACGGCGCCGCCGAGGCGAGCATCGCCCCGTCGCGATCGACCAGCGCAGCGGCGCTCAACCCTGAAGAACGCTCGACGACCAGATCGAGCTCGACTGCCAGGCGGTCTGCCGGGGCGACGCCCGCGAGCTCGTCGGCGACGCCTGCGGCGGCGAGCTGGGCGGTCAGGTTGGCTTGCTGCGAGCCGAGCAGGTCCTCGAGCCTGACCCGTTCGAGATTGGCGATCGCCTCGATCGAATCGTGGACCTGATCGCGCCGTGCGTCGCGGATGATCATGCCCGCGACCAGGCAGATCGTGCCGAGCGCGACGAACATGACGACGCCGTGGAGCAGGAACTTGCGCTTGATCGTCATCCGTCGGCCGCTCTGCGGCAGGAACTCACGCCCCGAGCCGCAACGAAGTGTCTAGATACGGTACCCCGCACCACTCGAAGTGAGGAACCGGATGCTCACTGTATAGCGGACGCGCCGATCTGTTCAGCCCTGAGCAGTGCATATCTCGGCTTGACGATCCCATTGATGATCCGTAGCCGTTCGTCGAACGGCGCAAACGCACTCTTCATCGCGTTGACCGTCAACCACTCGAAATCGTCGAGGGTGTAGCCGAAGGCAGCTTCGAGCTGTTCGAACTCGCGGCACATCGAGGTGTCGCTCATCAGACGGTTGTCGGTGTTCACCGTCACCCTGAACCGCAGCCGGCGGAGCAGCCCGATCGGGTGTTCGGCGACCGAGGCGACGACGCCGGTATTGACGTTCGACGTCGGGCACAGCTCGAGCGGGATCCGCCGGTCACGGACGTAGGAGGCGAGCCGCCCGAGCCGCTCGCTCCCCGGCGCGCCGGAGATGTCGTCGACGATCCGTACCCCGTGGCCGAGGCGCTCCGCGCCGCACCACTGCACCGCTTCCCAGATCGAGGGCAGTCCGAACGCTTCACCGGCGTGGATCGTGGCGTGGAAGTTCTCCCCGGAGACGTACTGGAAGGCGTCGAGGTGGCGGGTCGGGGGATAGCCCGCCTCGGCGCCGGCGATGTCGAACCCGACGACCCCGGCGTCTCGCCAGCGCACCGCTGCCTCGGCGATCTCGAGGCTGCGTGCGGCGGTCCGCATCGCCGAGCAGATCGCGTAGATCCGTAGGTCGGTGCCCGCCGAGCCGGCGGCGAAGCCGGCCAGGACCGCAGCGATCACCTCGTCGAGCGTCAGGCCGGCCTCGGTGTGCAGCTCGGGGGCGAAGCGCACCTCGGCGTAGACCACGCCGTCGGCGGCGAGGTCCGCGGCACACTCCTGGGCGACGCGCTCGATCGCGTCGCGGTGCTGCATCACCCCGACGGTGTGGGCGAAGGTCTCGAGGTAGAGCACGAGGTCGTTGCGCTTGGCGCCGCGATGGAACCAGGTCGACAGCTCGTCGACGTCGTTGGTCGGCAACGAGTAGCCGTGCTCGGCGGCGAGTTCGACCACGGTCGACGGTCGCAGACCGCCGTCGAGATGATCGTGGAGGAGCGCCTTCGGTGCACGTCGCCAGCGGCTGGGCGATCCGTCGGTCACGCCGCCACCCGATCGGCGAGACGGCGCAGGGGCAGCTCGGCGGGCCGCTGGAGCCAGTTCCACGCGGGATAGTCGGCCGCTGCCGAGATGCAGTGCAGGCTGTACGCGTGGCGACTGGTCGCCGATCGGTTCGGTCCGCTCCAGTGCGGCAGCAGCCCGTGGAGGACGACCAGGCTGCCGGCCGAGACCTCGAGCGGGACGAGGTCGGACGGGTCGGGGAGCGGGGTGGGGTCGAGTTCGTCGAACACCGTCGTCGTCAGGTCACCGGCAGCGGGGTCGACCCGCCGGAAGACCTTGCGCAGTGGGGTCAGGTGCCCGCCGGGCTGGGCCCACAGACACCCGTTGTCGAGCGTGGCGTCCTCGAGTGCGAACCAGAACCCGGTGACGGTCATCGGCTCGGTGTAGAGGAAGGTCGCGTCCTGGTGGCAGCCGACCTCGCCACCGATCCCGGGCTGTTTGAAGATGTACATGCTCTGCAACGCGAGCGCGTCGGGCAGCCCGAGGTCGGCGGCCAGCCCGGCGAGCTCGGCGGTGTAGCTGAACGACTCGAACACCGGGTCGAGGTCGTGCATCGCGTGACCGAGCTTGTTGATACCGAGAGGCTTCGGCACGGTCAGCCGACCGTGCTCGTCGACCGCCTCGGTCTCGAAGAAGCACCAGTTCGCCCGGGCGGAAGCGAAGAACTCCTCGTTCGAGGTGCGCTCCTGCTCGTTGGTCGTGAACACCGTCCGCCGTTCGCTCGGCTGCCAGGCGTCGACGAGCTGCTCGGCGCGCCGGCGGAGGGCGGCGCAGGCTTCGCCGGAGACGAACCCGGGGAGGACGAGGAAGCCGTCCCGCTCGTACCGCTCGACTGCTTCGTCCTCGATCGACCGCTCCCATCGGGTCAGCGTACGTGCTTCCGGTCAGCTCCGCTGGCGGGCGAACGCGGGTCGGATGACACGCTCGACCAGCCGGCGGCGCGATCTCCCAGGACGAGAACGAGGACATCGCCGCGTTGACGACGAGTTGCTCGACTTCCTCCCGACGACAGCTCGAAGGTGGTTGCCACTGCGTGCAGTTCGCCGGAGACGGTGACCCCCGACATCAACCGGTTGTCGGTGTTCACCCCGACGTTGAACCCGAGCCGGAGGAACGGACCGATCGGGTGGGCGGCGAGCTCGGCCACCGCCCCGATCTGGACGTTGCAGGTCGGCGCCATCTCGAGGTGGATCTGCTGGTCCATCACGTAGCGGGCGAGCTGCCCGAGGATCGCCCTCCGTCGGCGTGAGCAGCATCCCGCCGGCGAGGCGGACGCCGTGGCCGATCCGATGCGCACCTAGGCGAGCGCATCCTCGATCAGCTCGAGGTCCGGCGGCTCGCTGGCATGGATCGTCAGGTTGACCAGCTTGCGAGCGGACCAGGGCGAGCGCCTCGGGATGAACCGACGGCGGGTATCCGGTCTCGGCCCCGGCGAGGTCGAAGGCGACGACCTTCGGCGTCGGCGGAAGCGGATCCGCTCGACCAGCCGGGCGATCTCGGCGCTGCGTGTCCCGGTGCGCATCGCACAGACGATCAGGTTGACCGTGATCGCCCGCTCCGCAGCCTCCTCTCCGGCGACGACCCCGTCGGCGACCGCGTCGACGATCTGCTCGAGGGTCAGCCCCTGGTCCTGGTGGAGTTCGGGGGCGAAGCGCACCTCGGCGTAGACGACGCCGTCGGCGGCGAGGTCGACGCACGGCCTCGTAGGCGACCCGGCGAGCGCCTCGCGCGCTGCTGGAGCACGGCGAGCGTGTGTTCGAACGTGGCGAGGTACTGGAGGAGGTCGCCGGTGTCGGCCCCGGCGGTGAACCAGGCCTGCAGCTCGGTCGGGTCGGTCGCTCGGCAGCGCCAACCGATCTCGTCGGCGAGCTCGATCACCGTCGTCGGCCGCAGCCCGCCGTCGAGATGGTCGTGCAGCACCACCTTCGGCAGGGTGCGGATGGTCTCGAGCGTGATCGGGGCCGGCATGGCGTCCGAGTCGTCGTCGTCAGCGCCCGGAGGGCGGCATGAACCGGGAGCCGTCGTCGGGGAAGGCGAGCGGGAGCACGTCGCTCATCGGCAGCGGGGTGCCGCTCCCGTCGACCAGGCACTGCGGGCCGCCGTGCTCCCAGATCAACTGGCGGCATCGGCCGCAGGGCATCGCCGGAGCGCCGTTGCCGACGGTGACGACGGCGATCAGCCGCCCGCCGCCGCCGAGGTGGAGTTGACCGACCAGAGCGCACTCGGCACACAGCGTCAGGCCGTAGGAGGCGTTCTCGACGTTGCACCCGGTGATGATCCGTCCGTCGTCGACCAGCGCGGCCGCGCCGACCTTGAACTGCGAGTACGGGGCGTAGGCGTGCTCCGCTGCGCCGAGCGCAGCGGCGCGCAGCGCCTCCCAGTCGATCGGTTGGTCCGCCATCGTCCGCGTCAGCCCTGTTGACCCTTGCACCACGGGATGCCCGGCCGCCGCCGGGGGTCGCAGTCGTTTCGAGGTGATCGAGACGGCGATGAGGGTGACGATGTACGGAGACATGTAGACGAACTGGTTGCTCGGCCGGCTGGAGATGTTGTAGGCGACGAGCCCGGCGACGACGAACAGGACGGCGACGACGAGTACCTTCGGCCGCCGGGTGAGCAGCGCCCAGACGGCGACGAGGATCAGGCTGATCGCCGCGGCGAGGATGCAGGGCGCTGACGAGGTCGCCCGGGTTGGTCCGCAACGTGATGCCCTGGGCGTAGCCGAACAGCCCGGCGCCGGCCGCGGTCCCGGCCGGCATCCAGTTGCCGAAGATCATCGTCGCCAGCCCGAGGAAGCCGCGACCGGCGACCTGGTTCTCCTGGTAGCGGTTGGCGAACAGCACGAGCACGGCGCCACCCATGACCGGCGAGCGCCGCCGGACATCGCGATGCCGATGTGGCGCATCCGGTGGACGTTCACGCCGAGCGAGTCGGCTGCGGCCGGACGTTCGCCCGCGGCCCGGAGACGGAGACCGAGCGGGGTGTGCCACAGCAGGTAGGCCGACCCCGAAGAACAGGCCGATCGTGAGCACGACGTCCCAGCGAGACCGCCGTCGTGAGTCCCTTGAGCAGGCCCGGCGATGTCGGCCAACAGGAACCAGCCCTTGTCCTCGAACCATCCGATGACGTCGGGCGTGGTCCAGCCGAACAGATCACCCCCGGACACGAACGGCACGGTGAAGTCGCCGATCGAACCCTTGTTGCCCGGCGACGTGGTGATCGACCCACCCTGGACGTCGACGAACAGTTCGCTCGCCATGAACCGGGCGGTGCCGGGGGCGATGAGGTTGATGGCGACGCCGGCGACGATGTGGTTGACGCCGAACGTGGTCGTGGCGAGGCTCATGCACCAGACCGCCGATGAGCGCACCACCGATCATGCCGCCGACGATGGCCATCCACGGCCCGTACTCCCAGCCCCACCAGCCGGCGAAGATGGTTCCCATCACCATCATTCCGTCGAGGCCGATGTTGATCGTGCCGCTCCGTTCGGCGACGAGGCCGGAGAGCCCGGCCAGGGCGATCGGGTGCGGCGGTGCGCAACGCGACACCGAACGTGCCGCTCGAGGTCAGGTCGACGTGTCGGCGATCAGGCGGGTGAGCGACAGGATCGACATCGCCGAGCAACCCGATGCACAGCGGCAACCATCGCGAGAACGCCACGACCTCGGAGGCGTCGTCGCCCCGTTCACGCGCCGGGGTGGCGTACGTCGAGCGTCATGCCGGTGCTCCTCGCGACTCGGCATCGGGCCGGCCGGCGGTTCGCTGTCGAGCATGATGGCGACTCGTCGCGGCAGCTGCCGCGGCCGCTGCTGCCGCGTTGTTCTTGCGGCGGACGACCTCGATAGGCGATCACGGCCACGAGCAGGAACGAGCCCTGCAGGATGCGACCGATCTCCTGCGGGACGCCGATCGCGACGAGCCGCTGCGTCGCCCGTTCGATGGTCGACCACACGATGGCCGCGGCGGCGATGCCCACGGGATGGTTGCCGCCCGAGCAGGGCCAGGCCGAGGCCGGTGAAACCGACCATGGTCGGGAACGCATCGCCGTACTTCAGGAAGTTCGGATCGGCGAGCAGGTACGGCAGCCCGATCATCCCGGCGACGGCCCCGACATGAACATCGTGATCAGCACCATCTTCTTCGGGTTGACGCCGGCCGAGCGCGCCGCCGACGGGTTGAGGCCCGAGAGCCGCAGTTCGTAGCCGAATCGGCTGCGGTTGAGCAGCACGTGGTAGCCGACACCGAGCAGGATCGCGAACGGCAGGAATCCGTAGAGCACGACACCGTCGGCGAAGTGGAACCCGAACAGTTCGATCAGCCGGTTCAGCGACGGGGATCTGCGCCGACTTCGGCATCGAGCTTGGTCTGGGCGACGAGCCGGCCGACTCCTTGTCGCGAAGAAGAACTCGGAGAGCAGGAACGCGACGAGCCCGATCGCGATGTAGTTGAGCATGATCGTGGCGATCACCACGTTGACGTTGCGGGTGACGTTCAGGATCGCCGCGATGAGCGCCCACAGCGCCGCCGACGGTCATCGCCACGACCAGGAACACGAAGGCGACGTGGATCGGCGCCGGGAGCGAGACGTGCGCGCCGACCCAACCGGCGATCAGTGCGGCCAGGCTGTACTGGCCGTTGGAGCCGATGTTGAACAGGTTCATCTTGAACCCGATCGCCACCGCCACACCGGCGATGTAGAACGGCACCGCCGGTTGATGATGATCACCACCGACTCGGTCGAGTCGATCGTCTTCCACATCTCGGTGAAGGCCTCGACCGGGTTGTTGCCGGAGACGAGCAGGGCGATCGACGAGATGACGATCGCCACGACGGCAGCGAGCGAGCGGGGCAGCGCCGAGCCCGCCACAGGCGTGCGGTCGATCAGGCTGCCCCCCGTCCGGCGCACCGGTCATGTACGAGCCGAGTTCGGCGGGGGTGACGGTCGACGGGTCGAGTTCGGCGACGACCCGACCGCGCAGCATCACCAGCAACCGGTCGGACAGGCCGATCAGTTCGTCGAGGTCGGCCGAGATCAGCAGCATCGCCGAGCCCGAGCTCGCGGGCGTCGCGGAGGATGTCCCAGATCGACGCCTGGGCTCCGACGTCGACACCGCGGGTCGGGTGTGCGGCGATCAGCATCGTCGGCTCGGCGAGCATCTCGCGCCCGACGATCAGCTTCTGCTGGTTGCCGCCCGACAGCGTGAAGATCGGCACGTCGGCTCCCGGGGTGCGCACGTCGTAGTCGTCGATGATCTCGTCGCGTTCGTGCGACGCGCGCCGCCCTTGTCGATCCACGGTCCCCGCGCGAACGGCGCGTCACGTCTGGTGGCCGAGCACCGCGTTCTCCCACAGCGGGAACGGCAGGACGAGCCCGTCGTTGTGGCGATCCTCGGCGATGTAGCCGAGTGCCGGCCCGACGCGTCGGCCGAGGTCGACAGTCGTCGTGCATGTCGTGGCCGCTGAGCACGATCGTCCCGGTCACGATGGACCCCGATGATCGCCTCGACCAGTTCGCCTGCCCGTTGCCCTCGACACCGGCGATCCCGACGATCTCGCCGGAGTGGATCGTCAACGCCGACGTGGTCGAGCAACGTCGCGGCCCTCGCCGGCAAGGGTCAGATCGATCAGACCGGATCGAGGACCTCGTCGGTGACGGTGCGACTTCCGGCGTCTCGGGCGTCGGGAGTTCGGAACCGACCATCATCTCGGCCAGGTCGCGTGCGGTGACCGTGCTCGGGTCGTCGATCTCGGCGACCGTCTTACCCGCACGGATCACCGTGATCGCGTCGGCGACCTTGAGCACCTCGTCGAGCTTGTGGGAGATGAAGATCGATCGTCGCGCCCGTCGGTCGGTCAGCTCGCGCAACGAGTGGAACAGCTCGTCGACCTCCTGGGGCACGAGCACCGCGGTCGGTTCGTCGAGGATCAGGATGTGGGCGCCGCGGTAGAGCACCTTGAGGATCTCGACCCGCTGCTTCTGCGCCGACACCGAGCTCGCTGACGAGCTCGTCGGGGTCGACGTCCAGGCCGTACTCGCGCGGACAGCTCGTCGCAGCTTCGTGCGCGCTGCCTCGATGCGATCCGGAGCTGCGTCGCCGGGCTCCTGCCGATCACGATGTTCTCCCACACGGTCAGGTTGTCGGCGAGCATGAAGTGCTGGAAGACCATGCCGATCCCGGCCGCGATCGCGTCCTTCGGTGATCGGAAGTGCAGCTCGACCCCGTCGACGATGATCGTGCCCTCGTCGGGTCGATGGGCGCCGTAGAGCGTCTTCATCAGTGTCGACTTGCCCGCCCCGTTCTCGCCGACGATCGCGTGGAGCGAACCGCGGCGGACGGTGAGGTTGACGCCGTCGTTGGCGATCACTCCGGGGAACCGCTTGACGATGTCGCGCAGTTCGATGGCCACGCGCCGAGTCGGATCCGCGGATCGCGCTCCGTCGCCCATGGCCGCTCTTCCGACTTCATCGGCCGATGGCCGACGAGCGACCCGGCGCGACGACGGCCGCCCGGATCACCGGGCGGCCGCGTCGTTGATTCTCGGGACGTGACGCGCGGTGCCTCAGCTCACGGAGCGGTCGGGACCTCGATCTCGCCGGCTGGCGATCTGCTCGCGTAACGCGTCGAGCTCGGCGGCGATGTCGTCGACGAATCCACCGCTGGTGGAGTAGCCGACGCCGTCGACCGACGATGTCGTAGATCTGGACGCCCGCTTCGAAGGTGCCCTCGCCGAAGGCCTTGATCGTCTCGTACATGGCGACGTCGACCTTCTTGAGCATCGAGGTCAGGATGTACGGCTGCAGCTCGGGGCAGACCAGTTCGTACTGGTCGGAGTCGACACCGATCGCCCACACGTCGCCGGGCTCGCCGGCAGCGGCTGGCCGCTTCGAAGGCACCGAGGCCGCGAACCACCAGCAGCCGAGTAGACGACGTCAGCGCCGTCCTCGTACATTGCGGCAGCGATCTCCTTGCCCTTGGCCGGGTCGTTGAAGCCGGTGAAGTCCGGCGGCTGGATGACGTACTTGGTGAGGATCTCGATGTCCGGGTTGACGGCCTGTGGCGCCGGCGTCGAAGCCGGCCTCGAACTTCTTGATCGAGGTCGATCTCGACGCCACCGATGAAGCCGATCTTGCCGGTCGGATCTTCAGCGCCGCGGCGGCGCCGACGAGGAACGAGCCCTGCTCCTCGGCGAAGACCGAGCGAGCGCGACGTTGTCGGGGGCGTCGACGACACGCGTCGATGATGGCGAAGTACGTGTCCGGGTTGGCCCGTGCGCCGGCGGTGATCGCGTCGTCCACAGGAAGCCGACACCGATGACGAGCCCGTTGCCGTCGTCGACGAGGAGCTTGAGCCGCTCGGCGCGGTCGCCGTCACCGGTCGGGGTCGACTCGGTCCCGACGACGCCGAGCTCGGTGACCGCCTTGTCCAGGCCGGCTGCGGCGGCGTCGTTGAACGACTTGTCGCCGCGACCGGTGATGTCGAACAGCAGGCCGACCTTCGTCCCTTCGCCGCCACCGGCAGGCGCGGTGGTCTCGCCCTCTACGGGTGCTGCGGTGGTCTCGCTGCCGCCGGCGGCGGTGGTGTCGCTCGAATCCTCGTCTGAGTCGCTGCCGCATGCTGCGGCAACAAGACCCAAGGATGCGACGAGCGCTACTGCGGACAGCAGTCGCTTCTTCTGACGCATGTCTCCCCCTTGGAGTGGGTGGTAGGGAGCCCAGAACTTACCGCGCGGTACGTCCGAACGGCGTCGCTGTCGTCGTGGATCAGTCCGCCGGGCTGGGAGCGAACCTAGATTCTGGCCGCTGTGCTGTTCGTCGCCCCCGAGTTCGCCTCGTTCTTCCTCGTCGTGCTGGTGGTCGCATGGCTGCTCCGCCCGCACCTCGACGCCTGGAAGACGTTCATGTTGTCGGCGAGCATCTTCTTCTACGGCTGGTGGCGCCACAACGAGGACGACTGGTCGTTCGCCGGGCTCTCCTGGCTCCCGCGCTATGCCCTCTACCTCCTCGCCTTCGCCGCGGTCAACCAGGGTCTGGCGTTGCTCGCGGCGCGCGAGCGAGGCGGCCTGAGCCGTTACGTGGTCGCCCTCGCCGCCGTGTTCGACCTCGGCGCGCTGTTCTACTTCAAGTACTTCGAGTGGGGTCGGGGGGTGTCCAACGACTGGCTCGGCACGGCGTTCACCCCGACCAACATCATCTTGCCGATCGGGATCTCGTTCATCGCGTTCCAGGCGCTCGGGTACGTGATCGACGTCCATCGCGGCACCCAGGAACCGGTCGACGCGCTCGACTTCTTCACCTATCTGTTCTTCTTCCCCCACCTCGTCGCCGGACCGCTGGTGCGTGTCGGCGAGTTCGCTCCCCAGATCCGACGGCCGGTCGATCCCCGCGCGGTCGACGCCAGCCGCGCCTTCTGGTTGATCGGAATGGGGTTCGTCAAGAAGGTGATCATCTCCTCGTACGTGTTCAAGGAGATCGTCGAGCCGGTGTTCGCCAACCCGAAGGGGTCAGGCGGGGTCGACAGCCTCGTCGCCGCCTACGCCTACTCGGTGCAGATCTACTGCGACTTCTCCGGCTACACCGACATCGCGATCGGGCTCGCCCTCCTGCTCGGGATCCAGTTCCCCCAGAACTTCGACAATCCCTACCGCTCGTTGTCGATCCAGGAGTTCTGGCGGCGATGGCACATGACGCTGTCGCGCTGGCTGCGTGACTATCTGTACATCGGTCTCGGCGGCAATCGGCGGGGCACCATACGGACCTACGTCAACCTGTTCCTGACGATGTTCATCGGCGGCATCTGGCACGGTGCGAACTGGACGTTCCTGATCTGGGGGGCGATCCACGGCGCAGCGCTGGTCGTCGAGCGGGCACTCGTCGGCCGGTTCGGTGAGCCGGAGACCTTCGCCGGCCGGGCGTTGCGCTGGCTGCTGACGTTCCACGTCGTCACCCTCGCCTGGGTGTTCTTCAACGCCCGCGATGTCGAGGCGGCGTTCGACGTGCTCGGCAACATCGCCCGACTGGTGCTGCTCGACACCGGCCCGGCGACGGAGTACGTCGGCCCACTGCTGCTGGTCGCGATCGTCGCCGTCGTCGGGCTCCAGTTCGTCCCCGCCGAGGCCCCCCGGACTGCGCTCGCCCGCTTCTCAGAGCTGCCGGCGTGGACCCAGGGAGCGATCCTCGGACTGGTGATGATCGTCTGTTACCGCCTCGGCAGTGTCGACGAATTCATCTACTTCCAGTTCTAGAGTCGGCGTCGCGATGCGCACACGAACCACCGAATCCGGTGCCCGGGCGATGCCCGCCGGGCACGCGATCATCGCCGCGGTGGTGGCGGTGGTGCTCGTCGCCGGGGCCAACCTGGCGGGTGCACTCGACCACGGCGAGGGCGGCGATGCGTCCAGCTTCGACTTCGGGGCGGGCACCACCGTTGCTGCAGCGGAACCGGCCGGACCTGACGACACCGCCGCTGCGGCTGCCGACGAGCCGCCGCCGACGGGCGGGACTACACTTCCCACCGCCACCGCCGACAGCGTCTCGGAGACCGCGGTCGAGGACGTCTCCACGGTCCCCACCGGCGACGACCCGGCGAAGGTCTACATCGCCGGCGACTCCGACGCCGGCAACCTCGGCCCGCCGCTGCAGGACCTGCTGGCCGACACGGGCGTCGTCGACTCCGAGCTGTTCTACAAGGTCTCCAGCGGCCTGTCCCGTCCAGATTTCTTCGATTGGCCGGCCCAGCTGCAACGCGACATCGCCACCCACGATCCGGACATCGTCGTCGTCACCTTCGGCGGCAACGATGCCCAGGACATCGAGATCGACGGCAGGTCGTCTCCGGTCGACACCCCCGAGTGGCGCGCCGAATACACCCGACGGGTCGGGGCGGTGATGGAGTTCCTCACCCAGTCCGGGCGGACGCTCGTCTGGGTCGGGATCCCCAACGCCAAGTCGGGCACGTTCCGCGACCGGCTCAACATCCTCCAACAGGTGACCAAGGACGAGGCTGCGCTCCACCCCGGGGTGCGCTACGTCGACACCTGGAACCGATTCGTCGGTGCTTCCGGCGGCTACGCCGACTACATCATCGACCCACGCGCGACAACCAAGGAAAGCTCGTCCGCGCCGACGACGGGTTCCACCTCAACCAGGTGGGCTCGGAGATCCTGGCGATCGATGTCGCCCGAGTCGTGATCGATGAACTCATCGCGCGTGGGGCAGCGATCCAACCACTGACCTGACCAGAATCAAGCCCTTACCGTAAGGTCGATATCGCTGTCAGCGCGGTCGGTCACATCGACATCGAACTGCAATCTTGGACCCTGTGCACGGTGCCGGGGGGCGTGAACAATGCCGGCCATGCGTGCTCCGGTCGGCGGTTTGTTCGTGCCTCTCGCGGGCGTCGCGGCGGTCGCCGCGATGACCCTCGGGCCGATCCGAGCGGGGGCGACCGGCGGCACCGACTGCGAGTGCCCGCCGCCTCCACCGACCACGACCACCTGTCCCCCGGAAGCGACCACGACCTCTGTCGCCGAGACGACGACGACGGTCCACGAGACGACGACGGTCGCCGAGACGACGACGACGGTTCACGAGACGACGACGGTCGCCGAGACGACGACGACGGTTCACGAGACGACGACGGTCGCCGAGACGACGACGACGGTTGTCGACACCACGACCACCGCTCCTCCGACCACGGACCAGGCTTCGACGACCCTGCCGGCGACAACTGCGCCGCCGACGACGGTCGTCGCCACGACCACCACCCAGCCCACCCTGCCTGCAACCGGGCGGACGAGTGGCTGGGTGGTGGGCGCTGGCGGCGCCTCGCTGCTCGGCGGGCTGGCGCTGCGCCGTGTCCGTCGTCGACCGGCCGTGTGAGCTCACCCGCCTACCGGCGGATCACTCCTCGTCGATCTCGTCGTCGCTCGGCAAGAACTCGAGGCGCATGTCGCCGAGCTTGACCAGCGACGCCGCGATCCATCCGCCGAGGTCGCCGAAGTGCTCGTCGAGCAGTTTGCTCGACCCGTCGGCGAGGGTCTCCTCGGCGAGTTCGTAGAGCCCCTCGTAGGTGATCTCGATCGCGTACTCGGGGGTCACGTCCGGATCGTTGAAGTAGCCGATCTCGACCGTCGCCCCGGCCCGTTCGAGCCGCTCGCTGCCGATCGGGGGGCTCGACTCGAGCAGGAGCGAGCGGAATCCGGAGGGATCGGGCTGCTGTGCCAGCCGCTGCACCCGGTAGACGATCTCCATCTCGATCACCGGCGCCTCTTCGAACACCTCCTCGACGTACCAACGTCGATACGAGGTCTGACTCCAGGTCGGCCAGTCGAAGGTGATGTGGGCGACGACACGCGGCGGCTGCCCCTCGCCGGGTAGCCCGTAACTCGTCTCCCACGTCAGATCACCGAGCAGGACATCGGCCTGGAAGTGCTCCTCGAACGCCTGTCGTTCCAGGAATGCGCCCTCGAACGCCTCGCGCAGCGCACTGATCGCGTCGGTGAACACGTGGTCGAGCACGAGGCGGAGAGTACCGACTCGGCAGCCGGTTCGTGGTGCGAGCCCGGTCAGTCGCGGGTGTAGTGAGCCGTCCCACCGCGAAGCACCATCCGATGGCGCGGTCCGGGGAGGGCCGGATCGCCGGCGTCGTAGCCGGCATCACCGTGCCAGAGGAGGACGATCTCGCCCTCGCCGGCGGCGCTGCGGGTGGCGAAGCGCTCGATGCCGCGGCTCGGGCCGTTGCCGACGATCGACTCGAGCGTGGAGTGCTCGGCGAGCTGGTGAAGGGTGACGTGGGTCGGTGGGGCCATCGGCATCCCGGCGGCGAGCGCCTCCCCCGGGCGCATCCAACGATGCTCGACGATCTCGAAGCCGTCGATCGTCACGTCCGGCGCGCCGGCCGGAGACTCGAGCACTGCGAGGAAGAACCAGGTGTTGAACCGCTTCGGCTGGATCGGCGGTGGGGTCCAGTGCGCCCACGTGACGAGCGTCGTCGGATCGAGGACGACCGCGACCTCCTCCAGTGCCTCGCGCACCGCTGCCGCCCGAGCCCTGCCGAGCTCGTCGTCGCCGAGGTCGGCATCGTCGACGCGACCTCCAGGGAAGACCCACATCCCGGCGAACGCGCCGACCTCGCTGCGTTTGAGCAGCAGCACCTCCGGCCCGTCGGGACGGTCGCGGACGACGACGACCGTCGCCGCCGGTCGAGCTGGTGGCATTTCGTCGGCGACGGTCATGGACTCTGCATATCACCGGTGCCAGCCTCGGTGCATGAACGAGCCGATCGCCCCCGCGACCATCGCCGCCCCCGCCGCCGCCTACGCCCTCGCCGTCCGTTCGTCGGGCTCGACGACGATGCTGCACACCTCCGGCGTGCTCGGGACCCGCCCCGACGGGACGATCGCCGACAACGTCGGGGACCAGGCGGCCGAGGTCTGGCGAAGCGTCGCGGCGTTGCTCGAGGCGGGCGGATTCGTCGTCACCGACATCGTCTCGTACACGACCTATGTCGTCGCCGGCGAGGATCTGGCGAGCGTGATGGCGGCGCGCGACGGGTTCCTCGGCGGACATCTCGCAGCATCGACGCTGATTCCTGTTCCGGCGCTCGCCCGGGCGGAGTGGCTGGTCGAGATCGCCGTGGTGGCGATCCGTTGACGCCGTCGTTGCCGACCGAACACCGCCTGGTCACAGCCCTGCGCGCACAGTCGCAACGGAGAAAGTGACGTTTCGCCATTCCCTTGGCCCCGAAGGGTGAGATAGCGTTCACCCAAGGGGAGGCCAGAGGTTCACCGATTCCGGATTTCACACGGAGGTAGGAATGAGCACAAGGCATCGCTCGACAGAGACGGCACTCCCGCCTCGAGTCGAGTTGCGGGCGCATGCAAGGTCCGAGCGGCAACGGATCAACTGCGAATTGCAGGCGGTCGCGATTCAGGTGTCAGGCGGGTTGGAGCCCGACGACACGGTGGAGCCCGGCGCGGCTTGGAAGCCGGTGCATCACCATGATGCGGAACGGGCGAAGAAGAAGATCGGTAAGCGACAGCTCCGACATTGGAAGGTCAAGGCGTGGAAGCGGCGGACAGCGGATCGGCGAGCGAGGAACGAGGCGTTCCGACTGGCCGTGGAACAAGCCTGAGGTCGCTCTGACGAAGGCCCGGCCGCGCCGATTGCAGGCGGAGCGGCCGGGCCTCGTCGTCCGCCCGGGCTCGCCGGCCCGGCTCACAGCCAGTCGTGGGCGAACTCGTCGCGACGATCGATCCACTCCTCGAGCGTGATCGCGTAGCGGATGTGGTCCTCCCAGACTCCGGCGATCTCGACATAGCGCACGGCGAGGCCCTCGTCGCGGATTCGCAGTTTGTCCATCACCCGCCGGCTGCGGTCGTTGCGGGGAACGATGCAGATCTCCACCCGGTGGAGGCGGAGTTCCTCGAACGCGAAGCGGAAGGCGACGACGACGCCTTCCGGGACGTAGCCGTGACCGGCGCGCTGCCGGTCGATCCAGTAGCCGATCGTGCAGCTCTGCAGCGCGCCGCGCTGGAGGTTGTTGACGTTGATCTCGCCGGCGAACTGACCGTCGACGAACATCCCGAACGGATATGCGTGACCCGCCAGACGATCGCGCTCGCGGCCGGTGCAGCGGGCGTTGAACGCCTCGCGCTCGCGGGCGGGATCGGGCGCGTGCTCGGCGCGCAGCGGTTCCCACGGGATCAACCACTCGAGGTTGCGTTGGCGGACTTCGCCATACCCGGCGAAGTCGGCACTGACGAGCGGGCGGAGCATCACCCGCCGGCCGTACAGCCGTGCCCCGCCGAGCGAGCGCGACGGATGCGATCCTCCGCTCACTGCGTCGCCTCGAGCAATTCACCGGTCAACGCGTCGAGCACGCCACCGTTGGAGACGATCAGCTGTGGGAGGTGCAAACGGCGCAGGACGGCGACGAGCACGCAACACCCGCCGACGATCACCGGCGCCCGGTCCGCCGGCAGACCGGGATTGTGCACCCGGTCGGCGAGCGACTCGGTCGCCAAGGTGCGAAAGACGTCCTCGACCGCATCTCGATCGAAGCGGAACCCGTGGAGCACGGCGGTGTCGCCGTCTCGCAACCCGAGCTCCACCGCTGCTGCGACGCGCACCGTGCCGCCCACGCCGACCAGCGTCCCGGCCTCGGCGACCGCCGGGATCTCGCGGACGATGTCGTCGAGATGATCGTGGACGAGCCCGATCGCGTTCGCCAGCTGCTCGGGTCGAGGAGGATCGTCGTGCAGCTCGCGCTCGGTCAGCCGCCCGGCGCCGACGTCGATCGAGCGGACGAGCAGTTCCCCGCCGACCTCGACGATCAGCTCGGTCGAGCCGCCGCCGATGTCGACGACGACCACCGGAGCGGCCAGCGCATCCGGTCGATCGCCCGCGCCGTCTGGCGAGCCGAGGCCGCGCAGCGCGCCGCGATAGCCGAGCCGGCCCTCCTCGTCGCCGCTGAGCAGCTCCGGACGGACGCCGAGGATCGTCTCGACCTGGTCGAAGAACTGCTCCCGGTCGGCGGCGTCGCGGCAGGCGCTGGTTCCGACCACCCGGAGCGGCACGTCGCCGTGCTCGGCGAGGATCGCCGCGAACCGGCGCAGCGCGTCGAGCGTCGTGGCGATCGCGGCGGGGTCGAATCGGCCGGTGGCGTCGACGCCGCGGCCGAGGCGGGTGACCACCGTCGTGCGCTCCAACCGCCGCCGGGGATCGGCGAGGAGCATCTTGACCGAGGTCGAGCCGAGGTCGATCGCCGCCACCAGCCGGTCGTTCATGCCCGCCCGCTCACGACGTCGTGTCCTCGGCGAGCCGGGCGGCGACCCACGCTCCGACCGGATCGTCCCCCCCGGCGAGGTGCCAGGCGTAGTGGGCGTGGAGACACTTGACCCCGATCCGGGTGCCGCCGACACCGCCGCTCGGGCGGGGTCCGGTGTGCTCGGCGGGGATTGCTGCGTCCCGTTCCGCGGCGTAGCGGCGGTGGGCGGCCTCGATCGACGCCAGCCCGAGCTCCGCTTCGACCCGGTCGATCGCTCCGGTCGCTTCCAGGCGCCCGACGGCGGTCGACTCGGGGCCGGCGAGCAGCCAGAAGCGGGTGGGCATCGGGGTGCCGTCGTCGAGCAACGGAGCATTGCGGATCACCAGCGGGGAGCCGTCGGCGCGCCGGAGGACGATCTCGTAGGCACCTCGCGGTCGGCGTCCGAGCAGGGCGTGGACGGCAGCGGTGTCCGCCTCCATCGCGTCAGGCGCGGCGGCGGCGGAGTATGAAGAGGAGGATCAGCAGTCCGCCGAGGACGGGCGCGAGCCGCTTGAGGATCGGTGCCCCGGCGGTCTCCAGCAGGTCGATCGGCTCGACCGGCTTGCTCTCGATGTGCCGCACCCGCGGTGCTTCGGTCGCCCCGGGCGCCGGCGCCGGACCGGCATCGGTGGGGATCCGGTCGCTCACCGCCGGCGTCGTCGGCGGCGCGGTCAACGGCGCCGCATCGGCGGGCGCAGCGCTCGAAGGCGCGGCATCGGTCGGACCCGCAGCTGCCGGCGGATCGTCGGTGGAGGTCCCCGTTCCCCCGGGTGCGGTCGCGTCGGACGCAACCGTCGTCGCCGAGGGCGCTTGGCCGTCGTCCCCCGGCGCCTCGCTGAGCACGGTCGTCTCGAGGTTGTGGACGAACTGCTTGAGCAGCTTGTCGCTGACGTCGGCGAGCGCACCGCGGCCGAACTGGGCGACCTTGCCGGTGATCGTCAGGTCGGTGGTCACGGTCACCTTGGTCGAGTCGTCGGTGACCGGGACGAGCTGGGCGGTGATCAGCGCCGAGGCGTTGCCCTTGCCGCCGGTGTCACGGCCGTCGGCCTTGAGCACCGCCTTGTGGTTGTCCTCGTCGCGCTCGACGAAGTTCGCCTGACCTTTGAACTGAGCGGTGATCGGACCGACCTTGATCTTGACCAGTCCCCGGTAGGTCTCACCCTCGACCTCGGTGAGCTGTGCGCCGGGCATGCACGGAGCGATCAGCTCGAGGTCGGTCAGCGTCTTCCACGTCTCCGAGACGCTGGCGCTGACGGTGAAGTCGTTCACGAGTTCCATCGGTCGAGATCCTCGAGGGTGTCGATGTCGATTGGGATGCCTGGGCAGGCTACTTCGACGACGAGGTCCTGCCGCATCCTGATCAGGTCACGGGCACCCACCTCGCCGATCGTCGGCAGCAGCTCCCAGACCTCGGCCGCGAGCCGGACCGGGTTCGCCCGCTGCCCGTCGTAGGTCGCCACCGCGATCAGGCCCGAGCTGGCCGCGACCATCCGCCAGGCGTCGGCCGGGATCAGCGGTTGGTCGGCGGGACCGACCGTGATCGCCTCCAGTCCCCGCCGGCGGGCCTCGGCGACCGCCGTGGCGAGGGTCGTCGCCATCCCCTCCCGCCAACGCTCGTTGTACAGGACGACCACGTCAGGCCCCAGATCCGGTGCCTCGCCCCCCAGTGCGCCCCACACGACCCACGGTTCGAGCCCGGCGGAGCGCACTGCCGTCACCCCCCACTCGATCAGCGGTCGGCCGCGGAACTCGGTCACCAACTTGTGTGTCGGACCGGCGAATCGGCTGCCGGAACCTCCGGCGAGGAGCACCCCGACGGGTGCGTCCGCTTGTTTCCCTCTCACAAAACACGTGCTAGCACCCCATTCTTTTCAAATCGATGACAGAAACGTTGCGAGGCGCCGCAATGTTGCGTTACCGTTACACCGGAGATCGCACTGGGTACTCGCTCGACCATGGTCGGTGGTGTCCATGAGATGGCTGGGACCAACGTCCCGGAAACCGCCCGCAGGGCGGTGGTCTGACCTCGGAGGTCGTGTGTCCACATCCCGTTTGCGGCGAGTGTTCGCCCGTACTGCGTTGGCGAGCATCTCGCTGGGCGGTGTCGGCGTCGTTGCCAGCACCTCGGTCGCAGTGCCGACGGCCTCCGCCGTCGCCTTCCCCACCGGTCGGGCCGACGATCCGGCGGTCGATCGGGCGGTCGCCGCCCTCGACGCACTGCAGGCCGGCGATTCGCTCGGCTACCAGACGGCGATCGTCGCCCTCGCCCAGGAGATCGGTTGGCGAGCGGAGGTCGATCCCGCCGACCTCGTCGCCGCCTGGAACTCGGCAAGCCGCGAATCGGTGACGGTCGTGCTCTCGGCGCTGACACAGCTCGGGCTCAATTGGCGCTACGCGACTTCGAAGCCCGGCGAGGCGTTCGACTGTTCCGGTCTCGTCCGCTGGGCGTGGTCGCAGGCCGGGGTCCAGCTGCCGGCGAGCTCGAGTTCGATCATCCGTTCGATGGAGAACACGCCGCTCGACCAGATCGAGCCGGGCGACGTG
The DNA here is from genome assembly GCA_963754705.1 of uncultured Actinomycetes bacterium. Lineage (GTDB taxonomy): Bacteria > Actinomycetota > Acidimicrobiia > Acidimicrobiales > Ilumatobacteraceae > JAWKHV01. Next base: position 292,364 of record CAVWGZ010000010.1, read on the forward strand.
CTCTGGTACCCGGGGCACGTGATGATCGCCCTCGGCGTCGGCGACTCGATCGTCCAGGCCGTCAACCGCGGTCGCGTGCTCGAGGTCCGATCGATGCCCGCCAAGCGCCGCGGCAAGATCCGCGTGATCGACCCGCTCGGCTGACCCGGCACCGCGCCGCGGCGCGGTCGTCGCCGATCAGTGGATCGGTCCCGAGGCGTCGCGCAGCGACGGTGGGGTACGTCCGGTGCGGCAGGCGATGATCTCGGCACAGATCGAGATCGCCGTCTCCTCCGGCGTGCGCGCCCCGAGGTCGAGCCCGATCGGCGACATCAGCCGCGCCAGGTCGCCAGGATCGGTCACGCCGGCTTCGGCGAGCCGCTCCAGGCGGCGGGCGTGTGTCGTGCGCGAGCCCATCACCCCGATGTACCCGACCTTGGTCGCCAGCGCGCCGCGCACTGCGGGGACGTCGAACTTGGCGTCGTGGGTCAAGACGCAGACCGCGTCGCGCTGGGTCAGCGTCGAACCCAACCGGTCGAACAGCGGACCCGGCCAGGAGACGACGACCTCGTCGGCCATCGGGAACCGGCGGCGGGTGGCGAACACCTCCCGGGCGTCGCAGACCGTGACCTTGTAGCCGAGGATCGATCCGACCTTGGCCAGCGCAGCGGTGAAGTCGACCGCGCCGAAGATCCACATCTGCGGCGGGGGCGCCCAGCTCTCGATGAACACACTGACGATCGGGGTGTCGAGGAGGTCCTCCGGGGTCGTCTGCCCTTGCGGGCCGTAGTGGCGGACCCCGGTGCGTCCGGCCTCGAGCTCGCCGAGCGAGTCGCGCCCGACGATCCGATCGAGTTCGGAGTGGCCGAGCGAGCCGAGCGAGTCGCGATCGGGGCGGACGAGCAGCTTCGCCCCGACGTTCGGCCCGTCGATCACCGTCGCCAGAGCGACCGGCGATTGGGCCCGCAGCGCGTCGCGCAGCTCGGTGTAGAGCGACACGGTCCGGCTCACCAGTCGAGCGGTTCGATGAACAGGTGGATCGTCCCGCCGCAGGTCAGGCCGACGGCGAAGGCCTCGTCGTCGGAGTACCCGAACCTGACCAGGCGCGGCTCGCCGGTGCCCTGGAGGATCGCCAACGCCTCGCCGACGACCGCGCTCTCGACGCAGCCGCCACTGACCGATCCTGCGACCTCGCCGTCCTCGGAGACCGCCATCGCCGCTCCCGGATCGCGCGGCCCGGAACCCTCGATGTCGACCACCCGGGCCACGGCGACGCGCTTGTCCGCCTTCCGCCACCGCTCGATGTCGTTCAGGATCTCGCGCATCTCACCCTCCTCGCCTTCGGTCCTCTGCCGACCGCTGCCGGGGCTCAGGCACCGGTTCGTACCGCAGCCCGGCGCTGGTCCCTGGCGTCGGAGATCACCCGGGCGAGCTGTTCCATCGCCTCGATCGAGTGCCCTTCGACGAAGTGGTCAACATACGGGAGTGCGGCGGCCATTCCCCGTGCCAGCGGGGCGTATCCAGGGGTCACCTTCAACGGGTTGACCCACACGACGCGATACGCGACCCGCGAGAGCCGGCCCATCTCCTCGCCGAGGCGGGCGGGGTCGCCGCGATCCCAGCCGTCGGAGAGGATCACCACGATCGCCCCCCGGGCCATCCCGCGCACGCCCCAGACGTCGTTGAACGCACCGATCGACTCGCCGAGCCGGGTCCCGCCGCTCCAGTCGACGACCCGGCGGGCGGCTGCGTCGATCGCCCGGTCGGGGTCGCGTGAGGTCAGCTCGCGGGTCACCCGAGTCAGCCGCGTGCCGAGGGCGAACGCCTCGACCCGTTGACGGCCGGAGACGGCGGCATGGACGAAGCGGATCAGGGCGCGGGCGTACGGCTCCATCGATCCGGAGACGTCGAGCAGCAGGACCAGTCGACGGAGTCGTTCGCCGGGCTCGCGGTGACGCCGCTGGATCGGTTCGCCCCCCGCCCGGATCGCGGCGCGGACCGTCCGGCGCAGGTCCGGCTCCGCGTGGCGCGATGAGCTGACGACCATCCGTCGGCTCTGGCGCGGCACGCCGGCGAGGCGCAGCCTGCTCATCAGCTGCTGCGCGAGGTGGAGCTCGTCGGCGGTGTAGGTGGCGAAGTCCTTCTGGCGGAGCACCTCGGAGGCCGAGAAGCGGAGCTGGATCGTCGGCTCGTCCGACGGTTCGGCGTCGTCGTCGGCGGAGTCGTCGTCATCCTCGTCATCGATCGCCAGGGTGATCGTCTCCTCCTCGGCAGCGTTGATCGGGACGATCGCCGAGCGCTGCTCCCAGAACACGGCGAACGCCCGGTCGTACAGCGGTACGTCCTCCACCCGTCGCACCAGCGTCGACCGACCGGCCCAGTAGACGGCATCGCGTCGCTCGACCCCGACCGAGGCCAACGCGTCGCCGAAGGTCAGCACCGAATCGAGCGGGGCGTTCACGCCGGCGCCGCGCAGCACCCGGGCGAACGCCACCGCCAGCGCCGACGGATCAGCGGAGACGGATCGGCCGGCCGGCGGAGTACCACCCGCTCGGACGCCGGTCACGCGTGGAGGCCGCGTTCGAAGGCCTGTTTGACGAGTTCGGCGACGCCGTTCGTCTGCACCCGCTGCTGATCCTCGCGGTACTTGAGGACGGTGCCGAGGGTCGAGGCGACGAGTTGCTCGTCGAGCCGGGTGGCACCGAGCGCCCCGAGCGACATCGCCCAATCGATCGTCTCGGCGACGCCCGGTGGCTTGTACAGGTGTTGCTCGCGCAACGCCGCGGTCGCCGCGGCGACCTGGCGGGCGAGGGTCTCGTCGACCCCCGGGGCGCGCAGGCGGACGATCGCCACCTCGCGCTCGAAGCTGGGATGCTCGACCCAGTGGTACAGACAGCGCCGTTTGAGCGCGTCGTGGACGTCGCGTGTCCGGTTGGAGGTCAGGATCACGACCGGCGGCTCGTCGGAGTGGAACGTGCCGAGCTCGGGGACGGTCACCTGATAGTCGGAGAGCACTTCGAGCAAGAACGCCTCGAACTCGTCGTCGGCCCGATCGACCTCGTCGATCAGCAGCACCGGCGGAGGGCCCTCGCGTGGCTCGATCGCCCGCAGCAGCGGTCGCTTGACGAGGAACCGCTGGGAGTACAGCTCGTCCTCCAGCGCTTCGGCGCCGGCGGTGATCGTCCCCGCTGCCTCCGATGCCCGCAGGTGGAGCAGCTGGCGGGAGTAGTCCCATTCGTAGACGGCCTGGGCGACGTCGATGCCCTCGTAGCACTGCAGCCGGATCAACTCCCCGCCGGTCCAGCGGGCGAGGACCTTGGCGACCTCGGTCTTGCCGACCCCCGCCTCGCCTTCGAGCAGCAGCGGGCGGCGGAGGGTGAGGGCGAGGAACACTGCGGTCGCCAACCCCTCGTCGGGGAGGTAACCGTGCTCGGTCAGCGCCGCGGTCGACAGTCGCAACGTCTGACGGGATCACGAGTCGAAGCCTAAGCCGAGTCGGTCGAGGCTCCGGAGCCAGACGTTGCGTTTGCCGGTCTTGTCCTCATGATCGAGCGACCAGCGGGTCGCCTGGATCCCGGCGAAGCGGAACGGCTCGGGCGGGAACGGGAGTGGTTTGTCGCGGACGAAGCGGGTGCCGGTGGCGACCGAGCGACGACCGTCGAGCAGGTCGAGCATCACCTCCGCCCCGAACCGGGTCGAGGCGACGCCGAGCCCGGTGTAGCCGAGGGCGTAGGCGGCACGGCCCTGCATCGCTTTGCCCCAGAACACGCAGTACCGGGTGCAGGTGTCGATCACGCCGCCCCAGGCGTGGGAGAAGCGGATCCCCTCCAGCTGGGGGAAGGTGGCGAAGAAGTGGCGGGAGAGCTTGGCCCACGTCGCCGGGCGTTGCTCGAGTTCGGCGGACACCTTGCCGCCGAAGAAGTACAGCGCGTCGTACCCGCCCCAGAGGATCCGGTTGTCCTCCGTCAAGCGGTAGTAGTGGAACTGGTTGGGGATGTCGGAGAGGCCCTGGCGGCCCTCCCACCCGACCGAGGCGAGCTGTTCTGCGCTGAGCGGCTCGGTGACCAGGACGTAGTCGTAGACCGGGGCGATGTAGTGACGCAGCCGGCGGAGCAACGGTGGAAAGGCGTTGGTCGCCAGGGCCACCCGCGCCGCCCGCACCCGCCCGAGCGGGGTCGAGATCAGCACCCCGACGCCGTCGCGTTCGAGCGATGTCGCCTTGGTGTCTTCATAGATCCGCACCCCGAGCGACTCGGCGGCGGCCTTCAAACCCCACGCCAACCGAGCGGGATCGACGAGCGCAGCGCGATCCTTGCGCCACAGGCCGCCGGTGTAGGTCGGTGAGTGGACGAGACGCTGCAGGTGGGCCTGGTCGAGCAGTTCGACCGGCTGGCCGAGCAGGCGGAGCTGGATGAAGTCGTCGCGCAGCTCGTCGAGGTAGCTCGTCGGGTGAGCGGTGGTGGCGACGTCGATCACCCCGGTGCGTTCGTAGTCGCAGTCGATCGAGTAGCGCTTGATCGCCGCTTCGATCTGGTTGAGGTTCTCCAGCCCGAGCTGTTCGAGGATCGCCAACTCGTCACCGAAGCGCTCCTGACCGTTGGCCACGCCGTGGGTCAGGCTCGACTCCATGAACCCGCCGTTGCGGCCGCTCGCCGCGGAGCCGACCTCGTGGGCGTCGATCAGGACCACATCGCGCGACGGGTCGCGTTCCTTGGCGATCACCGCCGTCCACAGCCCGGTGTAGCCGCCGCCGACGATGCACAGATCGCAGCTCTCGGTGCGGACCAACGTCGGGTTGGAGTCGGGGATGTCGTGGTCGTCGTACCAGTACGGATAGGGGTCGGCGTCGGCGATCGCGTCGAGCCAGAAATCGGCAGGGTCGTCAGTGGGGCCGTTGATCGGGTGCATCGTCGTCGCTTTCGGCTGCCGGGAGGCTACCCGTCGGGCATCGACAGCCAGCCGAGCGACGCCCGGGCCTCGATCCGGCTGATCGACTCGAATGCCCGGCGGGCTCGCCCGGCCGCATCCGCGCCGGCGTCGCCGAACACCTCGACCCCGAGCGGGGCCCGGCAACCGCCGGTGCGGAGGGCGCCGAGATACTCGGCGAGGGGGAGCTCGCCATCGCCCGGCCAGAGCCGCCCGGAGCGGCACTCCTCGGCGAGGCCGGCGACACCCGCCAGCAGCGGCGCGTCGGCGAGCTGGACGGCCCAGATCCGTGAGCTGTCGATCGCTCGGAGATCGTCGATCGTCCCGCCGCGGCGGGCGTGGTGCCAGACGTCGAACACCAACCCGCCGTTGGTCCGCCCGGCCTCGCGTACGACCGTCCAGGCATCGGCGAGGGTGCCGAGCGCCGACCAGGCGAACGGCTCGATCGCCAACCGCAGTCCGTCCTCGGCGGCGCGATCGCAGAGTTCTCCGAACGATGCCGCCGTTCGGGCGAGGTCGAGCGGTGACCGGTCGCTCGGGGGAGGAACCAGCACGCTGATGACGTCCGGGCGCACGGCTCGAGCGATCGCCAGGACGTCGTCGACGTCGTGCATCGGTCGGCTCGGGCGCGGCTCGGGGAGCCAGGTCATCAACGGGTCGAGCTCGGCGACGGCCATCCCACGGGCGGCGAGGTGGGCGGCCAGTTCCGACGCCGAGCGACCACCAGCGGCGCACCAGGCGTCGATCTGCCCCGGCCGGAGCGAGACCGCGTCGAACCCGGCGCTCGCTGCCGCGTCGACGGTCTCGACGACGCCCAGGTCGCGGCAGGGTGCCGGTGCACAGCACTCGCGCGGAGGCGGGAAGGGTCACGTGGTCCCGGCGTCGATCCACGCCCCGCCCTCCGCCGACGAGCGCCGGATCGCGTCGATCACCCGCTGGGTCGCGAGTGCATCGGCGAAGGTCGGCGTCGGCGGTTGACCGGCCGGCGACCAGTCCGGATCGCCACGCTCGATCGCCTGCCGGAACCGTTCGGCGAGGCGGACGAACGGCGGTAGCTCGATCCCGGTGAAGGCGTGCTTCGGATCGTCGCGTGGATGGTCGAACTCGGCGAGGAGCAGATCGTCGGGGACGACCAGGGTCTCGAACCCGCCGCCGGGACGGCCGATCGTCGCTGCCTCCCGCCCGATCGTCAGCGTCCCCTCGGTGCCGACGAGCTTGAACGCGTAGGTCGGCTCGCCCCACGCACCGGCGCAGTGCTGGAACTGCGCAGTGGCACCTGATCGCATCCGGAACATCGCCGTGCAGGTGTCCTCGGCGACAGCTGCGCTCGACCGCCGTGATCCGACGACGTCCAGCCGGGCGCTGACCGCGTCGATCTCGCCGGCCCAGCACCGGAAGCGGTCGATGTTGTGCGGAGCAGCGGCATTGACGATCCCGCCGCCGCGGCTCGGGTCGAACCACCACTCCTCGTTGAACGCGCCGGGCAGCTCGCCGGCGACGAGCGAGCTGATCTGGAGGAAGGTCGCGAGCGTGATCTCGCCGATCGAACCGGCGGCCACCACTCGTCCGACGGTGGCGTCGATCGGGCTCCAGCGGAACTCGAACGAGCTGCAGTGGACGATCCCGGCCGCACGGGCGGCGGCGAGCATTCGCTCCCCGTCGGCGGCGTCGAGGGCGAACGGCTTCTCGCACAGCACGTGCGCGCCCATCGGCGATCGCCTCCAGCACCAGATCGACGTGGCTGTCGGGTGGCGTCGCCACGGTCACTGCGTCGACACCGATCGCCAGCACCTCCGACAGTGAGGTCGACGCATGGCCGATACCCAGCGACTCGGCACGGGCGGCGGTCCGCCGGCGATCGCGACCGACCAGGGCGACGACCTCGAACCCGGCGGCGCGCAACGCAGGAACGTGGACCCGCGCGCCGAACGACGTCCCGACCACGGCGACCCGCAGCTGGCGACCTCGCTCGTCGGCGTCCACGACCCGACGGTAGAGCACCGCACTACGGTGGCGCCGATGGAGCTCGGACTGGCAGGGAAGCGGGCGGCGATCGCCGCCGGATCAGCAGGACTCGGTCTCGGGGCGGCGAAGGCGCTCGTCGCCGACGGCGCCAAGGTGGCGATCTGTGGCCGCAACGAGGAACGGCTGGCGGCGGCGGCCGCGGTGCTCGGCTCGGCGTGCACGCCGCTGGTGATCGACGTCGGCAACGCCGCCGGCGGCACGGCGTTCGTCGAGGCCGCAACCGCTGCGCTCGGCGGGATCGACATCCTGGTGACCAACGCCGGCGGCCCGCCGGCCGGCACCTTCGCCTCGACGGCGCTCGAGGCCTATCCGACGGCGCTCGACCTCAACCTGATGTCGGTGGTGGCGATGTGCAAGGCGGCGGTGCCGGCGATGCAGGCCCAGGGTTGGGGACGGGTGGTGGCGATCACCTCCGTCGCCGTACGCCAGCCGATCCCGACCCTGATCCTGTCGAACACGGCCCGCGCCGGCGTGACCGGGTTCCTCAAGACCCTCGCCCGCGAGATCGCCGCCGACGGGGTGACGGTCAACTCGGTCCAGCCGGGGATCCACGCCACCGACCGGATGGTCCGCCTCGGCAACGTCGATCCGGTGAGCTGGGGGATCCCGGCAGGGGTGGTCGGCGACCCGGACGACTTCGGCAAGGTGGTCGCCTTCCTCTGCAGCGTTCAGGCGAAGTTCATCACCGGTGCCCATCTCCCGGTCGACGGTGGCGCCTACGCCGGCCTCCAGTGAACTCGCCCGAGGCCGCGCTGGCGAGTGTGCTCGACACCGTCGAGACGCTCGACGACGAGATGCTCGGCCTGCTCGGTGAACTGATCGCGATCCCCTCGGTCAGCGGTACCGACGGTGAGAACGACGCCCAGGCGCGCCTCGCCCGCCTGCTCGCCGACGGCGGTCTGGAGGTCGACCACTGGTCGATCGACCTGCCGTCACTGACGGCCGAGGACGACTTCCCCGGGATGGAGGTCGAGCGCGTCGAGGCGTGGGGCCTGGTCGGCCGGCTGGCCGGCAGCGGCGACGGGGCGACGCTGATGCTCAACGGGCACATCGACGTCGTTCCGCCCGGTGACGTCGCCCAGTGGAACGGCAGCCCGTTCTCCGGGTCGACCCGCGACGGGCGGATCTTCGGGCGCGGTGCGTGCGACATGAAGGCCGGCCTGCTCGCCGCTCATTGGGCGGTACAGGCGATCCGCCGGAGTGGGGTGCGGCTGCGCGGCGATCTGCTGCTCGCTTCGGTACAGGGCGAGGAGGACGGCGGGCTCGGCACCTACGCCCTGCTCCGCCGCGGCTATCGCGCCGACGCCTGCGTGATCCCCGAGCCGACCGAGCTCGAGCTGGTACCGGCGAACGCCGGCGCGCTGACGTTCCGGTTGCACGTCCACGGCTCCGCCACCCACGCCTCGCGTCGGACCGAAGGGGTCAGTGCGATCGAGAAGTTCTGGCCGGTGTGGCGGGCGCTGCTCGACCTCGAGGCCCGGCGTCATGCGGAGCTCGACCCGGCCGCGGCGGCGAAGTGGACGTTGACCCATCCGCTGTCGATCGGGACGATCCATGCCGGTGACTGGGCGTCGTCGGTCCCCGATCTGCTCGTCGCCGAGGGACGGATGGGCGTCGCTCTCGGCGAGCCGGTCGGCGACGCCCGGCTGGCGCTGGAACAGGCCGTCGCCGAGGCCTGTGCGGCCGATCCGTGGCTGAGGGACCATCCGGTGACCGTCGAGTGGTGGGGCGGCCAGTTCGCCTCCGGTCGGCTCCCCGCCGAGAGCGATCTCCTCGCCCGGACCGCGTCGGCCCATCAGCGGGTGACCGGCGGTGCTGCCCCCGACGTGTGGACGGCGCCGTATGGCAGCGACCTCCGGCTGCTGGTCAACCAGGGCGGGATCCCGACGCTGCAGTACGGACCGGGCGAGGTCGCCCTTGCCCACGCCCCGAACGAGTCGGTTCCGATCGCCGAGGTCCGCACCGCAGCTCGGGCGCTGGCAACCCTCGCGCTCGACCTCTGCGGGATCTGAACGACGGGTCGCTCAGCGGATCCGGCGGACGATCGCCGGGTCGATCGGACCGACGCCGTGGAGCACTGCGGCGAGCTGCTCGGCGCCGGCGACCAGCCGCGGCCCGGGACGGACGAGGTAGCCGTCGGCGTCGATCGCCCACACCTCGACCTCGGGTGGCAGCTGGGCGAGCACCGCATCGGCCTGGGCGGACGCCCCGTCGAGGTCGAAACCGCAGGGGGCGACGACGACCACCTCGGCACCGGCGCCGGCGATCGCCGGCCAGTCGGTCGCCACGCTGCGCTCACCGGCCAGGGCGAGCACCGGGCTGCCACCGGCGGCGGTGACGACGTCGGGCACCCAGTGCCCGCTGAGGAACGGTGGATCGATCCACTCGAGCACGAATGTCGGTCGCCGGCGGCGATCGGCGACGGCGTGGGCGATGTCCGCCAGACGTCGGCGCAAGGCGGCGACGTAGTCCGCGCCGCGTTCAGCGACCCCGGCTGCGTCGGCGACGGCGACGATCGTTGCCAACACCTCCTCCAGCGTGTGCGGGTCGAGGGTGAGCACCTCGGCCGTGCAGCCGAGCCGATCGAGCGCAGCGTCGACGTCACCGCTCGGGAGCGCGCAGACCCGGCACAGGTCCTGGGTCAGCACGAGGTCGGGAGCACACGCCCGGAACCGATCGTCGTGGAGGGTGTACAGGTTGCCCTGGGCAGCGAGGGTGTCGGCGACGAGGGCATCGATCTCGCCGGGGGTCAGGCCTGCGGTGTCGAGCCCGCTGACGACGATCGTCCGGCCGTCCTCGACACCCTCCGGCCAGCGGCATTCGAAGGTGATCCCGTACAACCGGTCGGCCAGCCCGAGTTCGCAGGCGATCTCCGTCGCCGAGGGGAGCAGGGAGACGATCCTCGGCCCGCTCATCGCTGCAACCAGGAGCCGGTCGCGATCGGGGCCAGCTCGAGCCCGCCGCCGTACTCGTAGGCCCAGACGCTGACGCCGCAGTGCGAGGTCAACTGCCGCCGGGCGTACAGCCCGGCCACGGCGCCCTCGATCTCGTCGAGGAGTGCCAACGCCTCGTCGAGGGTGTCGAGCCGGAGCGGGAACGTGTGACCGACGATCGTCGCGCCGGGGGCGAACCTCGCCGCCGGGTAGCCGACGCCGGTGTCGAACAGATCCCCGTCGACCGAGTCCGGATGACCCTCGCCGTCGACGAACGGTTCGAGATGCTGCCAGCGGACCTCACCGGGGAGAAGCGTGCCGTAGACGAACAGATGAGCCACGTCGCCAGCATGGCCTGCGACCGCCCTGACGTTCCAGCGCCGATCGATCTGGTCCGGACGCGCCTCGGCGCACCGGGCTCTCGCCGAAACGCGACGACATCTGGAGAAGTGGACGCACCCACTGCGCACACTTCTCCAGATGTCGAGGCGGACGGCGGACGGCGGACGGCGGACGGGCCGGGCGGCGGTCCGGTCAGCTGGACGCTGCCTCGAGCGCCCGACGGACGAGCACCTTGGCCAGGTGCGTGCGGTACTCGACGCTGGCGTTGAGGTCGTTCTGCGGCTCGGCCTCGGCGGCGGCCTGCTGGGCGGCGTCGGCGATCGATGCCCCACCGGACGAGCGCGGCGGAGACGCAGGTCGCCAGGATCGGGATCGATCCCATGTTGACCAGCCCGACACCGGAATCGCCGTTGCGCCGCCAGGCGGCGACACCGACGATCGCCCAGTCCTGCGCCCGCCGGTTGAACTTCTGGAAGCTCCACCCGGCGCCGTTCATCTTCGGGACGCGGATCTCGGTGAGCATCTCGTCGGGGGCGAGGGCGGACTCGAGGAAGCCCTGGTAGAAGTCGGCGGCAGCGATCTCGCGAGTGCCGTTCGGACCCTGGGCGACGTACGTCGCGCCGAGTGCGAGGGTGGTGGCCGGAAGGTCGGAGGCCGAGTCGGCGTGGGCGATCGAGCCGCCGATCGTGCCGCGGTGGCGGACCTGTGGGTCGCCGACGTGGCCGGCGGCGTGGGCGAGCAGTGGGACGTGCGTCGCCGAGCAGGTCGGAGGTCTCGACGTCCATGTGGCGGGTCAGCGCACCGATCGCGATGTGGTCGCCGGCGTCGCGGATGTAGCGACAGGTCGGTGACCCGACCGATGTCGATCGAGACCGACGGCTGGGCCAAGCCGCAGCTTCATCAGCGGCAGCAGGCTGTGCCCACCGGCGAGGAACTTGGCGTCGTCGCCGTGCTTCGCCGATGAGGCTGATCGCCTCCGCCGCCGATCCGGCGCGGACGTAGTCGAAGGCGGCGGGGATCACTTGCTGCTCCTCTCGCCGCCGGTGGCGGCTTGGATGGCGTTCCAGACGTTCTGAGGGGCAGGCGGGCATCGGCACGTCGCGTGACGCCGAGGCCGGAGAGGGCGTCGACGATCGGCGTTGATGACCGCCGGAGCGGCACCGATCGTGCCCGCCTCGCCGATGCCCTTGACGCCGAGCGGGTTGGTCGGCGACGGGCGTGACGGTGTGGCCGGTGGTGATCGGCGGCACGTCGCAGGCGGCGGGGACCATGTAGTCGGCGAGGGTCGTGGTCTGCAGGTTGCCGTCGGCGTCGTAGACGGCTTCTTCGAACAGCGCCTGGGCGATGCCCTGGACGACGCCGCCGTGCACCTGGCCGTCGACGATCAGCGGGTTGACCTGGATGCCGCAGTCGTCGACCGCGACGTACTGCAGCACGTCGACCGAGCCGGTCTCGACGTCGACCTCGACGACGCACATGTGGGTGCCGAACGGCCACGAGAAGTTCGGCGGGTCGTAGGTGACCTGGGCCTCGAGGTTCGGCTCGAGCCCGTCGGGCAGGTCGTGGGCGGTGAACGCCTCGAACGCGATCGGCGGCGAGCGGCATCGACCTTGTCGGGCGAGCCCTTCACGCTGAACGTCCCGCCGACGAACTCGAGGTCGTCCTCGGTCGCCTCCAGCTGGTGGGCGGCGATCTTGCGCGCCTTGTCGATCACCTTGTCGCAGGCCATGGCGATCGCGACGCCGCCGACGACGAGCGACCGAGAGCCGTAGGTGTCGAGTCCGAGCGGAGCGATCGCCGTGTCGGAGTGCAGCACGTCGACGTCGTCGGGGTCGACGCCGAGCTTGTCGGCGACGATCATCGACCACGACGGTCTCGTGGCCCTGGCCGTGCGGCGCGGTGCCGGTGACGACCTGGATCTTGTTCGTCGGCAGCACCCGCACCGTCGCCGCCTCCCAGCCGCCGGCCGAGTAGTTCAGCGAGGCGAGCACCCGTGACGGGGCGAGGCCGCACATCTCGAAGTAGCTCGACATCCCGATGCCGAGCCGCTTGGTCGCGCCGGCGACGTTCTGCGTCGACTGGCGGGCCCGCATCTCCGTCGTAGTCGGCGAGCTCGCGCGGCCTTCTCGGCGGCGGCGATGTGGTTGCCGGAGTCGTAGGTCAGCCCGCTGAACGCCGTGTAGGGGAACTGCTCGGTGCGGATGAAGTTGCGCTTGCGCAGCTCGAACGGGTCGATGCCCATCTTCGCCGCCAAGCGAGTCCATCGCCCGTTCGATCGCGTAGGTCGCCTCCGGTCGGCCGGCGCCGCGGTACGCGTCGGTCGGCGTCATCGTCGTGAACACCGAGGTGCAGCTGAAGTCGTACGCAGCGGGGAGGTCGTACACGCCGGCGTAGAGGAACGCGCCGAGCAGCGGGATGCCGGGGGTGACGAGCTGGAGGTAGGCGCCCATGTCGCCGATCAGGCGGACCCGCACGGCGGTGAGCTTGCCGTCGGCGTCGGCGGCGAGCTCGATGTGCTGGATCTGGGCCGCGGCCGTGGATCGTGCGCCTGGGCGTTCTCGCCGCGCTCCTCGTTCCACCGCACCGGGACACCGTGGCTGGCGGGCGAGCGCGACGCACAGCAGTTCCTCGGCGTACACGTTGAGCTTGCAGCCGAAGCCGCCACCGACGGCCGGGGCGACGACGCGCATCTGCTGCTCGGGGATGCCGAGCGTGAGCGCCGTCATCACCTTCAGGATGTGCGGCACCTGGGTGGCCGAGTACAGCGTCATGTCGCCGCCGAACGGCTGCGGCACCGCGGCGACGGCGCGCGGCTCCATCGCCATCGGCAGCAGCCGCTGCTGGACGTAGCGCTCCTTCACCGAGTGGGCGGCGGCGGCGAACGCCTCGTCGACCGTCGCCTTCGTCGTCCTCGACCTTCAGGTCCCAGGTGTAGCTGACTTGTTGGTGCCCGAGCTCGTCGTGGATCACGACCCGATCGCTGAGCGCGTCTTCGAGGTCGATGACCGCCGGCAGCGGCTCGTAGTCGACGTCGATCGCCTCGAGCGCGTCGCGCGCGGCGGCATCGCTCGTCGGCCAGCACGCACGCCGACGCCGTCGCCGACGTAGCAGGCCTTGTCGACCGCCAGCGGGTAGTGCGCCGGGTTCTTCATGTCGGCGGTGACCGGCCAGGCGCACGGCATCGGTGCGGCCCACGCGTCGGCGCAGGTCGGCACCGCTGTACGCGCGCGACGACGCCCGGCAGCGGCGAGCGCGCCGGACACGTCGACCGAGGTGATCCGGGCGTGGGCGTACGGGCTGCGCAGCACGGCGAGGTGCAGCGCGCCGGGAAGGTTGAGTCGTTGGTGAACTTCGCCTCGCCGGTCAGCAGGGCCGGGTCCTCCCGGCGCAACCGGCGGGTCCCGATGACCGCGAGCTCGGTGCCGATCATCGACGACGGTCATGCCGGAGCTCCGTCGTCGGCGGCTGCGGCCAAGCACCGACTTGACGATGTTGTGGTAGCCGGTGCAGCGGCACAGGTTGCCCTCGAGCCCGATGCGGACCTCTTGCTCGGTCGGGTTCGGGTTCTCCTCGAGCAGGCTGATCGCCGCCATCACCATGCCCGGGGTGCAGTAGCCGCACTGCAGGCCGTGGTTCTCCATGAACGCCTGCTGCATCGGGTGCAGTGTGGCCGTCGGCTGGCGAGACCTTCGATGGTGGTGATCTCCCCGCCGTCGGCCTGGACCGCCAGCACGGTGCAGCTCTTCACGGCTTCACCGTCGAGGTGGATGGTGCACGCGCCGCACGACGAGGTGTCGCAGCCGATGTTGGTGCCGGTGAGCCCGACGTGCCTCGCGGATGTAGTGGACGAGCAGTGTGCGCGGCTCGACGTCGCTGGTCCGCGACGTGCCGTTGACCGTGACCGTGATCTGCACGGATGACCCCCCAGTGATGTCAGATTTCGCTTGCTGCACCTTCATACACCATCCCGGTCAAGCCGGTCGCACGAGCGTCGAGCGGGCGGTGATCCCGTCGACGCGCAGCTCGTCGAGTCGCAGCCCGACGCGATCGAACCGGTCGCGGGTGACGTCCTCGGTCGGGAAGTGGATGCCGGTCAGGTCGAGCACGCGCTGGAGCCAGCGCCCGCGACGGTGGCGGGCGGCGAGCAGGCTGACGATGAAACACCGACCGCCCGGTCGGAGAACCCGGGCGACCTCGGTCAGCGCGGCGAGCTCGTCACCGATCTCGTTCATCGTCCCCCCGATCGCCACCGCGTCGACCGAGCCGTCGAGCAGCGGGAGACGCTGCGCACTGGCCTGGACGAGGGCCAGCTCGACACCGGCGCGATCGGCGCGCAGGCGGGCCCGGCGGAGGTACATCCGGCTGTGGTCGACGGCGATCACCCGGGCCCCCTGCGCCGCCAGGTGTCGGGAGTAGAGCCCTTCGGAGCAACCGACGTCGACGACCACCGAGCCGCCGGTGGGCTCGAGTGCAGCGTCGAGCTCGGTCAGCTCCTCGTCGATCGGGAACGAACGGCCGCTGAACCGGGTCATCGCCCCCGGACGCCACAGCCGTTCGTACAGCTGCGGGCTCGGCGGCATCGCGTTGGAGAGCTGGGCGGGGGTGAGCGGCAGGCGGGATCCGCCCATCGCCTGCCAGATCTGGCCGCGGATCTCCGACGGGTCGCGCCCGCCGGGCCCGACCACCCGCGCCTCGGTCAGCCGCCCGCCGGCGTAGGTGGCGTCGTCGAGCTGGACGGGGGCGGACCCCTCAGCGGGCGTTCGCAGCCGGTCGAGCAGCTGCTCGATCACGGTCGCCCGCGTTCCGCACGGGTTGTCAGGCGGTGGCGGTGGCGATCGCCTGCCATACCCGCTCCGGTGTGGCCGGCATGTCGACGTGACGGACGCCGAGGTGGGCGAGGGCATCGACGACCGCCGATTGCACGGCGGGGGTCGAACCGATCGTCCCCGACTCGCCGATCCCCTTCGCCCCGAGCGGGTTGCAGAACGTCGGCGTCTCCATGTGGACGATCTCGATCGACGGCAGTTCGGCGGCGGAGATGAACGCATAGTCGGCGAGGTTGGAGGTGATCGGGTTGCCGTCGTCGTCGAAGCGGACCTCCTCGAGCAACGCCTGAGCCGTCCCCTGAGCGACGCCACCGTGGATCTGACCTTCGAGCAGCAACGGGTTGAGCACCGTTCCGGCGTCGTCGCACGGCGACGTGGCGAACGTGACGGACCTTGCCGGTCTCGGTGTCGACCTCGACCACCGCGACGTGGGCGCCGAACGGGAAGGTCGGGCTGGGGGCGGTGAAGTCGGTGTCGAGGACCAGTCCGCCGTCGCCCTGGCTGGCGACCGACAGCTCGGCCCAGGACTTGGCCAGCGCGGGGGTGCCGGCGACATGGAACGCCCCGGCGTCCTTGTCGAGCACGATGTCGCCGGCGTCGGCCTCGAGCAGCTTGGCGGCGAGGCCCTTGGCGTGCTCGACGAGCTCCTTGGCGGCCTGGTCGACCGCCGCCCCGCCGTGCTGCAGCGAGCGCGAGCCCATCGTTCCACCGCCGGCAGGTACGAGGTCGGTGTCACCCCAGACGAGGTCGATGTCCTCGATCGGGATCCCGGTCTGCTCGGAAGCGATCATCGCCCAGGCAGTGCGGTGACCCTGCCCGTGCGGGGAGGTTCCGGTGTAGACCTTGACCTTGCCGTCGGGGAGCACCTCGATCTTGGCGTGCTCGCCGAACGGCGGGATGCCACCGGTGATCTCGACGTAGACCGACACCCCGATCCCGAGCTGGATCGGGTCGTTGCGCTGGCGGCGATCGGCCTGCTCGGCACGCAGCGCCTCGTAGTCGGCAGCGGCGAGCACCCGGTCGAGCGCTTCTTCGTAGTCGCCGACGTCATAGGTCTGGCCGATCACCGTCGTGTGCGGCTCGGTGAACTTGGGGATCAGGTTCTTGCGGCGGACATCGACCGCGTCGAGCCCGAGCTCGGCGGCGAACAGATCGAGCGCTCGCTCGGCCGCCGCCGTCGCCTCCGGGCGGCCGGCGCCGCGATAGGCGACGATCGGGGTCGTGTTGGTCACCACCGACGTCGTCCGGCACTCGATCTTGGGGATCGCGTAGACCGCCGAGGACATCGGGCGGGTCATGAATGGGGCGAGGATCATCCCCATGTCGGCGAACGCCCCGCAGTCCTGGATGACCTGCAGCCGATAGGCGAGGATCTTGCCGTCGCGCGTCCCGCCGACGGTCAGGTACTGGACCTGCCCGCGGCCGTGGCCGAGGGCGAGCATCGATTCGGTGCGGGTCTCGCGCCATTGCAGCGGTCGACCGACCTCCTTCGACAGGCGCCCGAGGAGCACTTCTTCCGGGTAGGCGCCGATCTTCGCCCCGAACCCACCGCCGACGTCCGGGGTGATCACCCGGACGCCTCCGGCCTCGAGCCCGTTGCCGGCGACGAGTGCGTCGCGCGCGCCCTGGGCGTGCTGGGTGGACAACCACTGGTAGAGGCGGCCGTCGACCCAGGCGACCGCTGCGCCGCGGACTTCGAGCGGGCAGGGGGCGACCCGCTGGTTGACCGTGCGGCCCTTGACGACGACGTCGCAGTCGGCGAAGAACTCGTCGCCGGTGAGATCGGGCATCCCGAGCGCGGTGGAGTCGAACACCACGTTGCTGCCCGCCGATTCGTAGATCAGCGTGCTCGACGTCATCGCCGCTTCCATGTCGACCAGCGCCTCGAGCGGCTCGTAATCGACGATCACCAGCTCGGCTGCGTCCTCGCCCTGCGACCGTTCCTCGGTGATCACGACCGCGACCGGTTCGCCGACGTAGCGGACCTTGTCGATCGCCAACAGCCCACGGGTGACCGTCGGATTGAACGGCGCGCCGACCGGCTCGAGCCCGAGATCGACGGCGGTGTACACCGCGATCACTCCCGGCGCGGCGGCAGCATCGCTGGTGTCGATCGAGAGGATCTTGCCGTGGGCGACCGTCGAGCGGACATACGTGACGTGCGCCGCGCCGGCGAGCAACGGCTCGTCGTGCAGGTCGTCGACGTATTCACCGCCGGTGGTGAGGAACTTCGGGTCCTCCAGCCGCTGGACCCGGTTGCCGAGAATGCTGCCGACCACGTGCTACTCCCCAGTTCGTCCGATGACGGGCGGACCTTACCCGCAACACCTCGCGGACCGGCGAGCGAAGCGGGGGTGAGCTAGGGCGTGACCTGTTGCGGGTCGAGCCCGGCGATCGTGGTCGCCGGGGCGAGCGTCGTCGGCGCCGAGGCCGCAGTGAGCGCGGCGACGGTGCGGACCGCGAGGATCTGGCCGACGAGCGAGTTCGGCCATCCCGGGGGCAGGACCGCGGCGATCTCCGGCGGAGGCAGGGCAGCGGCAACGGACTCCGTCGCCTCCTGATAGCCGAGGTCGTCGCGCGCCGTCTGGGAGATGCCGTCGGCGGTCTGCAGCTGGGCGTTCTCCTCGGCCAACCGGTTGTTGGCCGCCTCCAGTTGGGTCAGCTCGGCCTTCGAAGCGGCGAGCTCGTCGCGTTGGGTCAGCCAGGCGCGCATCGGCAGGACGAACAGGGCGGCGGCGACGGCGAGCACGATCAGGAAGCCGAGCAGACCGAACACGTGACGCGACCTGCGCCGTTGGATCAGGCGGGTGTCGTCGCGCCGGCCCTCCGGTCGTCGCGACGGCCCCGAGCCGTCGCGGCTCGTCGGGCGGGGGATGGTGCTGGTGCGGTGCCCGTCGCTCAACGCAGTCCCTTCGCCAGTGCGGCCCGGCCGCGGTATTCGGCGCCCTCGCCGAGTTCGGCCTCGATCCGCAGCAGCTGGTTGTACTTCGCCACCCGGTCCGACCGGGCGGGGGCACCGGTCTTGATCTGTCCACAGTTGGTCGCCACCGCCAGGTCGGCGATCGTCGCGTCCTCGGTCTCGCCGGAGCGGTGGCTCATCACGCTGGTGTACGCCGAGCGGGTGGCGAGCTCGACCGTGTCGAGCGTCTCCGACAGGCTCCCGATCTGGTTGACCTTGACCAGCACGCTGTTGGCCACCCCGCGCTCGATCCCCATCGCCAGGCGGCGGGTGCTGGTGACGAACAGGTCGTCGCCGACGAGCTGGACCCTGTCGCCGACGGCATCGGTCAACGCCTTCCAGCCGTCCCAGTCGTCCTCGGCCATCCCGTCCTCGATCGAGACGATCGGGTAGGTGTCGATCAGCCGCGACCAGTAGGCGACGAAGTCGTCGCTGGAGAGCACCTTGCCCTCCCCGATCAGGTGGTACGAACCGTCGCGATAGAGCTCGCTGGTCGCCGGGTCGAGCGCGATCGCGATCTCGGAGCCCGGCGTGTATCCGGCGAGCTCGATCGCCTCGACGAGGATCTTGATCGCGTCCTCGTTGGTCGCCAGGTTGGGGGCGAAGCCGCCCTCGTCGCCGACCGCGGTCGACAGGCCCCGCTCGTGGAGCACCTTGCGCAGCGTGTGGTACGTCTCGACCCCCCACCGCAAGCCCTCGCGGAACGAGCCGGCGCCGACCGGCATGATCATGAACTCCTGCAGGTCGATCGTGTTGTCGGCGTGGGCGCCGCCGTTGACGACGTTCATCATCGGCACCGGCAGGACGTGGGCGTTCGGTCCGCCGATGTAGCGGTAGAGCGGCTGACCGAGCTCGAGGGCGGCCGCCTTGGCGACGGCGAGCGACACCCCGAGGATCGCGTTGGCACCGAGGCGGGCCTTGTTGTCGGTCCCGTCGAGGTCGAGCAGGACCCGGTCGATCGTGCGCTGCTCGAGCGCGTCGAGACCGACGACGGCATCGGCGATCGGCCCGTTGACGTTGGCCACCGCGCCTTCGACACCCTTGCCCAGATACCTGCTGCCCCCGTCGCGGAACTCGACCGCCTCGTGCTCCCCGGTCGATGCGCCGGAGGGCACGATCGCTCGGCCGGCGGCACCCGAGTCGAGCTGGACCTCGACCTCGACGGTCGGGTTGCCACGGGAATCGAGGACCTCGCGGCCGATGATCTGCTCGATCTCGCTCATAGCGGTGTGGATGCTCCTGTCGGACGGGAGGGCTCGGGCGGGCGCAAGGCTAGTTGGCCGTGTCGTTCTCGTCGGGGAGTGCGACCGACGAGGCAGATCGTCCGCTGTTCCTCGTCGCCCTCACCACCGGTCGAGCTCGGAGCGCCAGGGGGGATCGGCGCCGGGGCGTGAGCAGTTGATCGCAGCAGCCGTCGCGGCGAAGCGGAGCAACCGATCGAGATCGTCGTCGTCGAGCGCGTCGATCGCCGCGCCGGAGAGGCGGTCGTGCTCGGCCAACCAACCGAGCAGTCCGGCGTTGAAGGTGTCGCCGGCGCCGATCGTGTCGACGACCTCGACCGTCGGGGTGCCGACATGCCGTCGCCGTCCGCCGGAGGTCGTCGCCACTGCACCGGCGGCGCCGTCGGTGACGACGACGAGGCGCACGCCGAGCCCGTGCCACCGCTCGGCGACCGAACTCCGGTCGAGCGCTGGGTAGAGCCAGGTGAGGTCGGCAGTGCTGACCTTGACCAGATCGACCAGTCCGATCCAGCGTTCCAGGCGGGCGACGTACGACGTGCGGTCGTCGATCAGCATCGGCCGGCAGTTGGGATCGAGGGCGAGCAACCGTCGGCCGTGCTCGCGCTGCATCAGCGCCTCGTAGGTCGACGCTCCCGGTTCGAGCACGAGTGAGAGGGTGCCGAAGTGGAGTGCCTCGACCGTCGGGTCGAGTTCCGCCGGGAGGTCCTCCACCCGCAACCCGCGGTCGGCGGTGCCCTCGACGTAGAAGGTGTAGTCGGCCTCGCCGCGTTCGTTGAGCGAGACGACCGCCAGGCTGGTCGGGTCGGAGGTCTCGGCGGTGGTCGAGAGATCGACCCCGGCGGAGGCGAGCCGATCGCGGAGTCGCCGGCCGAACCCGTCGTCGGACAGACGCGAACAGAACCCGGTGGCGACGCCCAACCTGCCGAGCGCAACGGCGGTGTTGAACGGCCCACCGCCCGGATGGGCGAGGTAGTCCTCGGCGCCGCCGTTCGGTCGGGGTGTGAGGTCGATCAGCGCTTCCCCGCAGACGAGAACCTGCGCCGACCCCGCCGCGTGAGGGCCGCGATCGGCGGCCGTGTCGATTGCCATGGACGACTCCGAATCGATGGAAGCAAGCGGCTAGTGTTTCCACACCGGAGCGACTGTGGGGTCGGACCGGCGGTGCCGAGGCACGCCGGGTCATCCTCACATATGCCTGAAGCCGTAGGGGTGAGCACAGCCGATGACCACCATCGCAGATGTCGCAACGCGCTGCTGGCGTCGGCATCGGGACGGTGTCGCGGGTGCTCAACGACAGCCATCAGGTGCGCCCCGAAACGCGGGCCAAGGTCCTCGCCGCCATCAATGACCTGGGCTATCGCCCGACGCGCAACAGGAAGCGGGCACGCCACAGCGCGCACGGGTACATCGGGGTGGTGGTCCCCTTCTTCGAGGAGCCATCGGTCTTCCAACGGATGCGAGGGATCGTCGGACGGTTGCAGCCGAACGGGTTCGAGGTCGTCCTGTACAACGTCGACGCACCCGATCGAGCGCGCCGGATCCTCATGGAACTTCCAATGTCGGGGCGGGTCGACGGCCTGATCTTGATCAGCCTGCCGCTGCGCGCCGACGAGGGCGAGCGGCTCGCCGACGCCCCGTTCCCGACCGTGCTGGTCGACACCTCCCACCCGGCGCTGCCGAGCGTGACGATCGACGACGTCGCCGGAGGACGGGTGGCGACCCGCCACCTGCTCGACCTCGGGCACGAGCGGATCGCGTTCGTCGGCGAGCCGCCGCGCAACCCGCTGTGGTTCGTCTCCAGTCGGCTGCGCGAGCAGGGATACATCGAGGCGCTGCTGGCAGCCGGGATCGAGCCGCGCACCGACTACATCAAGCACGGCGTGCACCTCCGCTCCGCCGCCCGCCAGATGGCGACCGAGCTGTTCTCCCTCGCCCAGCCCCCGACGGCGATCGTCTCGGCCTCCGACGTCCAGGCGACCGGGATCCTCGAAGCCGCCCGGGCGACGGGGCGCCGCGTGCCCGAGGACCTCGGGATCGTCGGCTACGACGACATCGAACTCGCCTCGCACATCGGGCTGACCACGGTCCGTCAACCGCTCGAGGCCTCCGGACAGCGCGGCGCCGAGATCCTCCTCGGAGCGCTCGCCCACGGCAACAAGCTCAACGCGTTCGTCGAGCAGTTGCCGCTCGAGCTGGTCGTCCGCCAGACGACCGGTCCTGCGCCGGCGCAACTGCGCGCCAGTCACGCCCGCCGCCGGGCGATGAGCCGTGGTGCGATCGCCTGAACCCCTCCGGCCGCGACGGCGGTCGTCGGACTAACGTCAGCCATCGCGTATGACCGACGGTGACCGACACCCCCAGCCCTCGCAGCCGATCGACTGGGCAGCGTTCGACGCCGTGTTGTTCGACCTCGACGGCGTGCTGACGCCGACGGCCGAGATCCACGAACGCTGCCTGGAAGCAGATGTTCGACGACTTCCTCGCCGGCCGGGACGACCCTCAGCCGCCGTTCACGGCGGATGACTACCTGCGCTTCGTCGACGGCAAGCCGCGCTTCGACGGCGTGCGATCGTTCGTCGCCTCACGCGGGATCGAGCTCCCCGAGGGCGGGCTCGACGATCCACCCGGCGTCGGTTCGATCTGCGCCCTCGGCAACCGCAAGAACGCGTTGTTCACCGAGATCATCGAGTCCGACGGGATCGATCCGTTCCCCGGCGCGGTCGCCGTGCTCGACCTGCTCGAGCGGCTCGGAGTGGAGATGGCGGTGGTCTCCTCCTCGCGCAACGCTGCCGGCGGTGCTCGCCGCCTCCGGTCTGGCGCCGCGGTTCGAGGTCGTGATCGACGGCGGCGTCGCCGCAGAACGCGGCCTGCGCGGCAAGCCGGGACCTGAGATGTACCTCGCCGCGGCGAGCGACCTGGGCAGGTCGCCGGCGCGTTGTGCGGTGGTCGAGGACGCCCTCTCCGGCGTCGCCGCAGGCCGAGCGGGGGCGTTCGCACTGGTGCTCGGGATCGATCGCGGGGCGGGTGTCGACGCGCTCGTCGCCCACGGCGCCGACCTCGTCGTCGACGACCTCGGGGCGACACTGGGGACGGGAACCGGGCGATGACCCGGCGGCCGGCGAGGCTGGCGATGGAACCGATGCGCTTCCCGCCCGACCCGTGGCGGCTGGTCGAGCGCGAGTTCGACGCCGGTGACCTGGGAACGACAGAGACCTTGTTCGCCGTCGGCAACGGCTACCTCGGGATGCGGGCCAACCCTGAGGAGGGCCGCGACGCGGACAGCCACGGGACGTTCATCAACGGCTTCCACGAGACCTGGCGGATCAACCACGCGGAGGAGGCCTATGGCTTCGCCAAGACCGGTCAGACGATCGTCAACGTCCCCGACGCCAAGCTGATCAAGCTGTTCGTCGACGACGAACCGCTGTTGCTGACCACCGCCGACCTCGAGTCCTACGAGCGGACCCTCGACTTCCGCACGGGAGTGCTCAGCCGCGAGCTGCTGTGGCGAACACCGGGGGGCAAGCGGGTCCACGTCCGTTCGACCCGGTTGGTCAGCCTCGTCCATCGTCACCTGGCGGCGTTGACGTTCGAGGTCACCTTGCTCGACTCCGCAGCTCCGGTGGTGATCTCCTCCCAACTGCTCAACCGCCAAGACGGTGAGGACGAGTACCACGTCTCCTCCGCTGCGCTCGGTGAGGGGGACGACCCGCGCAAGAGCCGGAAGTTCGCCGAGCGCGTGCTCGTCCCCCAGTTCCACCGCGAGACCGATGGCGAGGCCGTGCTCGGCTATCGCTGTGCCAACAGCGGGATGACCCTCGCCTGCGCCACCCTCCATCTGGTCGAGACCGTCTCGGCTCATTCGATCGAATCGTTCGCCCGACCCGATCTGGCCAAGACGGTGATCAGCGTCGACGGGCGCCCGTCGGAGACGATCCGGATCACCAAGTTCGTCGCCTATCACACGTCGGCCGGCGTCCCGCCCCAAGAGCTCGCCGACCGCTGCTCGCGGACGCTGGCGCGGGCGAAGGCGGCGGGGACCGAGCGACTGCTCGAGGAGCAGTCGGCCTGGCTCGAGGAGTTCTGGACGAACAGCGACATCGAGATCGAGGACGACGTCGCCGAACAGCAGGCGTTCCGCTGGAACCTGTTCCAGCTCGCCCAGGCCACGGCGCGGACCCACGAGAACGGGGTTGCGGCGAAGGCGGTGACGGCCGACGGCTACGAGGGTCACTACTTCTGGGACACCGACATCTACGTCGTGCCGTACCTCGCCTACACCAATCCCGTCGCCGCCCGCAGCCTCGTCCGGTTCAGATGGAGGATGCTGCCCAAAGCTCGCGAGCGGGCGGCGGTGATGAACCAGGTCGGCGCGCTGTATCCGTGGCGGACGATCAACGGCGACGAAGCCTCCGGCTACTACGCCGCCGGCACTGCCCAGTACCACATCAACGCAGCGGTGGCGTACTCCGTCAAGCAGTACGTCGAGGCCAGCGGCGACATCGGTTTCCTCTCCGGCGATGGGGCCGAGATCCTCGTCGAGACGGCCCGGCTGTGGGAGGACCTCGGCTTCTACGCCGTCAACGGGGAGCGGGCGTTCCACATCCACGGTGTCACCGGGCCGGACGAGTACACCACCGTGGTCAACGACAACCTGTACACGAACGTGATGGCCCGCTTCAATCTGCGCTACGCAGCGCGTGTCGTCGGGCTGATCGCCGAACACGACCCCACCGGCTACGAGCGGCTCGTCCGCCGGGTCGGGCTCGGCGAGGACGAGGTCGACCGCTGGATCGATGCAGCGGACGCGATGTTCCTCCCGCTCGACGAGACACTCGGGATCCATCCTCAGGACGACTCGTTCCTCGAGCGCGAGATGTGGGACTTCGAGGGCACGCCGGCAGAGAACTACCCGTTGCTGCTCCACTACCACCCGCTGGTGATCTACCGCCACCAGGTGCTCAAGCAGGCCGACGTGGTGCTGGCGATGTTCCTCCGTGCCGACCAGTTCACGCTCGGGCAGAAGCGGCGCAACTTCGACTACTACGACCCGATCACGACCGGGGACTCGTCGTTGTCGGCCTGTGTCCAGGCCGCTGCGGCGGCGCAGATCGGCTACGACGATCACGCCGTGCACTACCTGCGTGAGGCGTTGTTCGTCGATCTCGCCAACACCCACGGCAACACCGCCCAGGGGGTCCACATCGCCTCGGCCGCAGGTGTCTGGGCGGCTGTCGTGTACGGGTTCGGGGGTCTCTATGACACCGGTGTGTCGCTCCGCTTCTCCCCCCGCTTGCCGAATGCCTGGACGAGGATGCGCTGGTCGGTCCGGCGCCATGGGTCGCGATTGTCGGTCGAACTCGACGCCTGCGGCTGCACGGTCAGCGTCGTCGAGGGAGCGCCGGTGCCGATCGAGTGCGACGGAGCGGTCGTCGAGGTCGCCGTCGGCGGGTCCGTTCGGATCGATCGGGTCGACCTCGACGTGTGACGCCGGTCGCATTCGGGTACACAGGTGCGGCGTGACCGCTCGGTGAACGGGCGGCGTCCTTCATCCGATCAACACATCTGGCGGCCACCCTCATCGACATGACACTGCAGGACCAGCAACGATCGAACCACACCGAATCGTCGGCGACCACGGAGACGCCGTCGGCGACGCGTGAGTTGGTGATCGTCGCCAATCGGCTGCCGGTGGCCCGCGTGAGCGAGTCGAGTGACGAGTGGGAACGCAGCCCCGGAGGGCTCGTCGCTGCGCTCGAACCAGCGGTCGCGTCGAGCCACACGACCTGGATCGGCTGGAGCGGCGCACCTGGACCGGCGCCCTCACCGTTCGTCCACGGGGAGCTCGTCCTCCACCCGATCGGGCTCGACGAGGCGGAGGCGGACGCGTTCTACGGCGGGTTCTCGAACAGCACGCTGTGGCCCCTCTACCACGATGCGATCTTCGTGCCCCAGTTCCACCAGGCCTGGTGGGACGGGTATGCCGAGGTCAACAAGCGGTTCGCCGAGACCACCGCCGAGGTCGCCCCCGACGGAGCGACCGTGTGGGTCCACGACTACCAGTTGCACCTCGTCCCGGCCATGCTCCGCCGGCTCCGCCCCGATCTGCGGATCGGGTTCTTCCTCCACATCCCGTTCCCGTCGCAGGAGCTGTTCCTCCGTATCCCGTGGCGGGTCGAGCTGATCAAGGGCTTGCTCGGTGCCGACGTCGTCGGGTTCCAGACAGCGGTCGGGGCGGAGAACTTCCGTCAGGTGACCAAGCGCCTGATCGGGACGCGCCCCGTCGCCCACCGGATCGTTTACGAGGGGCGGGAGGTGCGCGTCGGCACCTACCCGGTGGGGATCGACGCCGAATTGATCGCCCGGATCGCGGCGGAACCGGCGACGATCGAACGCTGCCCGTCAGATCCGCTCCGAGCTCGGCGACCCGACGACGATCCTGCTCGGCGTCGACCGGCTCGACTACACCAAGGGGATCGAGGTCCGGCTGCGCGCCTTTCGCGAGCTGCTCGAGGAAGGCCGGGTCGACCCCGAGCAGACCGTGCTCGTCCAGATCGCCCAGCCGAGCCGCGACGAGGTGCCCGGCTACGCCGAGACACGGATGATCGTCGAGCAGACCGCCGGCCGGATCAACGGCGACTTCGGCAGGCTCGGTGGAGCCGCCGTCAAGTATCTCCACCAGGGCCAACCGCTGCACGAGCTGGTTGCGCTGTATCGCGCCGCCGATGTGATGTTGGTGACGCCGTTCCGCGACGGGATGAACCTGGTCGCCAAGGAGTACATCGCCTCCCGGCTCGATCACACCGGCACGCTGATCCTCTCCGAGTTCACCGGTGCCGCGCACCAGCTGCACCGCGCCGTGCTCGTCAACCCGTTCGACGTCAGTGGACTGAAACAGGTGATCGAGCGGGCGATCGCCGGTGGCGATCCGTCGAACCGACGGCGGATGATCTCGCTCGCCCGCAGCGTGCACCAGGACGACGCCCGGCGGTGGGCGACGACCTTCCTCGACGAGTTAGAATCCGGATCATCTCGCCGGAGTTAGAACACGCCCTCTCGAGCGCGATCGCAGTCGAACGCCTGTTGGTCGCTTGTGACTATGACGGCACCCTCGCCGAGATCGTCGACAACCCGAACGACGCCGCTCCGCTCGACTCGGCGATGACTGCGATCCGCCGGCTGATCGATCTTCCCGGCGTCGAGGTGGCGGTGATCACCGGACGCTCGTTGACCGATCTGCAAGCGCTCGCTCCGTTCGACGACCGCGTCCATCGAATCGGCTCACACGGCTCGGAATCGGTCGTCGGGGCCGTCGAAGGGTTCGACAACGAGGCGGCGGTGCGGCTCGCCGAGCTCGATCGGGCGCTGTCGGCGGCGGCCGACACGGTGCCGGGAGCGATGATCGAGCGCAAGCCGGCGAGCGTCGCCTTCCACTACCGCGGCGCCGATTCGGTCGCCGCGCCGGCAGCTGTCGAAGCGGTCCTCGCCGGGCCGCTCGCCGGTGTCGACCTGCGTGTCAAGCACGGCAAGAGCGTGATCGAACTGGTCGTCGTCGACGCCGACAAGGGGGCTGCGCTGCGCGGACTGCGGCGCCGGCTCGAGGCGTCGTCGGTGATCTTCGTCGGTGACGACGTCACCGACGAAGACGCCTTCGCCGTGCTGCTCCCGGGCGACGTGGGGATCAAGGTCGGTGACGGGCCGACCCTGGCGGAGTATCGGCTCGCCGATCCGAGCGCGGTCGCCGAGGTCCTCCGCCTCGTCGCCGACCGTCGGACGGCAGCGTCGCCCGACGACGAGTGAGACCTCAGATCGCCTGACCGGAATCGAGGTCGAACAGGTGGACGTGGTCGGCACGCACCGCCAGCCGGGCGCGATCGCCGGGTCGGAGTTGGGTGCCCGGGTCGACCCGGGCGAGGAACGTGCTCGTGTCGGTCAGTTCCGACGGGTCGCCCGGTTCGATCGCCACCCGCACGCCGGGGATCGCCATCAGGCAGTGGAGGATCACCTCCGAGCCGAGGCCCTCGCGAACTTCGACCGTTCCCTCGAGCACGTTCTCCTGGGCGCCGGAGAGCTCGGCGTCGGTGGCGTGCTCGGGACGGAGGCCGATGGCGATCTCCTTGCCCTGGTAGGCGGAGAGCCCGGGGCGGGAGGCGATCACACTCGCCGGAAGGCGGAGGGTCTGACCGCCCAGATCGACCGAGCCGCCGTCGCCGGAGAGGTCCAACTTCCCCCGCATGGTGTTCATCTGCGGTGAGCCGATGAACGCTGGCGACGAACAGGTTCAGCGGTCGGTCGTAGAGGTTCTGGGGACTGTCGACCTGCATCAGGACGCCCTTGGAGAGCACCGCGACGCGATCGCCCATCGTCATCGCCTCGATCTGGTCGTGGGTGACGTAGACGGTGGTGACGTTGAGCTGTCGCTGGAGCTTGGCGATCTCGGCGCGCATCTGCACACGCAGCTTGGCGTCGAGGTTCGACAGCGGCTCGTCCATCAGGAACGCCTTCGGCTGACGGACGATCGCCCGGCCCATCGCCACTCGCTGCCGCTGACCACCGGAGAGCTTGCGCCGGGCGACGGTCGAGGTACTGCGGTCAGCTCGAGCGTCTTCGCCGCGTCCTCGACCCGCCGGTTGATCTCGTCCTTCGGCATCTTGCGCAGCTTGAGCGCGAAGGCGATGTTGTCGCGCACGGTGAGGTGGGGGTACAGCGCGTAGGACTGGAACACCATCGCGATGTCGCGGTCCTTCGGCTCGAGGTCGTTGACGACCTTGCCGTCGATGATCAACGTACCCGGCCGAGATCGACTCCAGCCCGGCGATCATCCGCAGGGCGGTGCGACTTGCCGCAGCCCGAGGGACCGACGAGCACGAGGAACTCGCCGTCGGTGATGTCCAGGCTGAGGCCGCTGAACGCGTGCTAGCCGTTGTCGTACATCTTGTCGACACCGTCGAGCGTGATGCTGGCCATGTTCCCCTACCCCTGTTCCCCACTGGTTTCGACTGGACCGCAACCGGGCGCAGTTCTCGCGTCGAGCGCCCGTGCCGGACCGACGCATCGGCGTCATCGACACTTCACACCCGCTTTCAGCGGTGCTAGACGGTTCCCGTGGAATCTTCCACGAGATTCCACATCATTTCCATACCGAGTTCAAGTGTCCTCCTCGGGGACAGGCGAACTCCCTGCTGGCGGTGGGTCCTCCACCCCAGCCTCCGAAGGGGGAGCACCAAGGAATGAAGTACGGCAAGCGCTTCGCGCTCGTCGTTGCGGCCACCGCGCTGGTCGCCGCTGCCTGCGGCAGCGACGACGACGAGCGGCAGCAGCCGACACCACCGCCGGTGGCTCGGCCACCGACGACCGACGCGCCGGCTCACGATGGCGGCAGCGGGGACTCGATCCTCGACGGCGCGATCCCGTGCGACGAGCAGTACGACGGCAAGACGGTCTCGTCTGTTCTCGCTCGATCCGTGACATCGAGGCCGAGCGAGCTCGATCGAACGCCTACGCCGCGTTCGAGGAGTGCACCGGCGCCGATCGTGACGCACGAGGGGTCCGGCGAGTTCGAGGCCCAGCTGAAGGTCCGCATCGACGGCGGCAACGCCCCGGACATCGCCGTGCATCCCGCAGCCCGGCCTGATGGCCAGCCTGCTCGCGCGACGGCAAGCTCGATCCCCTGCCCGGACGACGTCAAGGACGCCGCCGGCGCCAACTTCGTCGCCGGGCTGCGACCGGAGCTCGGCACGCGTCGACGGCACGTTCGTACGGATCGCCGCTCGGCGCCAACGTCAAGTCGCTCGTCTGGTACAACCCGACGACCGTTCGCCGAGGGCGGCTACGAGATCCCGACCACGCTCGACGAGCTGAAGGCACTCGTCCGATCAGATCGTCGCCGACGGCGACACCCCGTGGTGCGCCGGCATCGAGTCCGGCGTGGCCACCGGCTGGGTCGATCACCGACTGGATCGAGGACTTCATGCTCCGCCTGGAGGGTCCCGAGGTCTACGACCAGTGGGTCAACCACGAGATCCCGTTCAACGACCCGAAGGTCGTCGAGGTCACCGACGCGGTCGGCGAGTACCTCAAGAACGAGGACTACATCGTCCGGCGGCGTCAAGTCGATCGTCACCACCACGTTCCAGGAGGGCGGCCTCGGCATCCTCGACGGCGACTGCTACCTGCACCGTCAGGCGAGCTTCTACGGCAACCAGTTCCCCGAGGGCACGGTGCTCGGGACCGGACGGCGACAGCCGACTGCGTTCTACCTGCCGAGTGGCCGCCGAAGGCGATCCGAAGGTGATGCTCACCGGCGGTGAGTTCATGGCGATCAGCCAGGGCAACGACCCGGTCGAGGTCGAAGGCCGTCCGCTGTTCATGACCTCGTCGGAGTACGCCAACGCTCGTGCAGCAGCAGGGCATCGTGGATCTCGGCGAACACCGGGCTCGACATCGACATCGATCCCCAACGAGCAGGACCAGGCGTTCGCCGAGCTCCTGCTCAGCTCGCGACGTGTTCCGCTTCGACGGTTCGGACTGATGCCCGGCGCGGTCGGCTCCGGCACGTTCTGGAAGGAGACCATCGCCTGGATCATCGGCGAGAGCACCGACGACGATTCTCGACAACATCGAGGCAGCCTGGCCGAAGTCCTGATCGGCTTCTGACACACTGCATGCGCCGAGGGGGCCGCGGTCCGCCCGGCCGCGCCTCGAGCGCACACCGGGAGCGCACACGAAGTGATCGACGTGTCGGGGGAGACGACGTGGGTCGAGATTTTCAGCGCGCTCAGGGTCGTGGTGCTCGGCCTGGCGGCGATCTCGGGGGTCCTGCTGCTGCTCTACTGGCTCGGGTTGCAGATGCCCGGCAAGGCTCGCGAGCGGTGGCACCGCGGTCGCTGTTCCTCGGTCCGGCGCTGCTGCTCCTCGTCGTCGGGCTGGTCGTCCCGGCGATCCGCACGTTCGTCAACAGCTTCCTCGACGACCGCCCGGGCAGAGCCGTTCATCGGCTTTGGCAACTACGTCGACATCTTCCAGAGACAAGAACTCGCGCACGTCGCTGATCAACACCATCTTGTGGGTGGTCGGTCGGCACCGCTGTTCGAGCACGATCTTCGGACTGACGATCGCCCGCCTCTCCGATCGGATGCGCGGTGAGGCCTGGGCGAAGGCGTTGATCTTCCTCCCCACGGCCATCTCGCTCGTCGGCGCCGGCGTGATCTGGAAGTTCGTCTACGCCGCCGCCGAGCGAGGTCGGTCTGCTCAACGCCTGATCCACCGGTTCCAGCTGCCGGACTCGGCAACGACCATGCCTGGCTCGTCGAGGGCTGGCCGCTGAACACCTTCTTCCTGATCGTGATCCTCGTCTGGGTCCAGACCGGATTCGCCACGGTGGTCTTCTCGGCGGCGATCAAGGGCGTCCCGGACTCGATGCTCGAAGCCGCCCGGGTCGACGGTGCGACCGAACGCCAGGTGTTCTTCAAGGTGACCCTGCCCGTACGATCCGGGCGACGATCGTCACGGTGATGACGACCACCGTGATCGCCGCCCTGAAGGTGTTCGACATCGTCAAGGCGCACGACCGGCGGCAACTTCAAGACCTAGCACGATCGCCAACGACGTCTACGACAACTACTTCATCCAGGGGCGCCCGAACTACGGCTCGGCGCTCGCCGTGCTGCTGTTCCTGCTCGTCGTCCCCGTCGTCGTCGTCAACCAACGCAACCAGACACGAGCGAGGGAGCTCGGGGCATGAGCACCGTCACTGCGCCCACCGGCGCGATCACGACGCCGAAGGAATGCGCGTCGCCGTACCGACGATCAACCGCGGCCTCGGGACTCAGGGCCGGCAAGTTCATCGTCTGGGGCTGGTGATCCTCTGGACGGTCCCGACCGTTCGGGCTGCTCATCTCCTCGTTCCGTCCGGAGCGGGAGATCAAGACCACCGGTTGGTGGACGTTCTTCATCCGACCCCAAGGTCACCTGGCAGAACTACTCCGACATCCTCGCCAGCGGCGGCACCGGCGGGCAGATGAGCACGTACTTCCTGGAACACGGTGAAGATCACCATCCCGGGGACGCTCCTGCCGATCCTCATCGCGGCGCTCGCCGCCTACGCGTTCTCGCTGGATGAGTTCAAGGGCCGCGACGCGTTGTTCGTCGGTGTCGTCGCCCTGATGGTCGTCCCGTTGCAGATGGCGCTGATCCCGCTGCTGCCGCCTGTTCACCACCGGCGTCCACATCGGCGACGTCCCGATCTTCCCGGCGATCGCCGGGCGGAACTCCTGGGACTTCGTCAAGGACTCGCCGACGACCAGGCCTGGATCGCCCACGCCTGCTTCGCCATGCCGCTGGCGGTGTTCCTGCTGAAGAACTTCATCTCGGCACTGCCGAAGCGAACTGATGGAGGCAGCGCGAGTCGACGGCGCCGGTCACCTGACGGATCTTCTGCAAGATCATCATCCCGCTGTCGGTGCCGGCGCTCGCCTCGCTGGCGATCTTCCAGTTCCTCTGGGTCTGGAACGACTACCTCGTCGGCTACGTGTTCGCCGGCGGCGACGGCGCAGGGACCGATCACCGTCCGTCTGGTCGATCTGGTCGGCAGCACGCGGCAACGAGTGGCAACGACTGACGGCGGCAGCGTTCGTCACGATGGTCGTGCCGCTGATCGTCTTCGCCTCGCTCCAGCGGTTCTTCGTCCGGGGTCTGACCGCAGGCGCCGTGAAGGGTTGATCCGAGCCGCTGCGATCGCAGCAGCGCTCGGCACGGAGCTCGGCGAGTTCGAGTGCGCACGGTTCTGGGCCCGGGTCGAGCGACTCGGGCCCAGCCTGTCGCACGGGCTCGAGCAGCTCTACGGCTCGTCGGCGGCGACCGACGCGCTCGGTGAGCAGCTGCTCGTCGCCGTCGCTGCTTCGCTCGCCACCCGTCGGCCGGAGTTGCGGCTCGTCGACGCCCGACGGGAGACCGACCCGGGCTGGTTCCACAGCAATCGACGGGTCGGTTACGTCGCCTACGCCGAGCGCTTCGGCGGCACGCTCGCCGGCGTCGCCGACCACCTCGATTACCTCGGCGAACTGCACGTCGACTACCTCCACCTGATGAAGGTGCTGCGCTCCCGGGAGGGGGCGAACGACGGCGGCTACGCGATCGTCGACTACGGCGACGTCGACCCTGCGCTGGGCACACGCGCCGACCTGGTGGCCCTCGCCGACGAGCTCAGGGCGCGGGGCATCAGCCTCTGCGTCGACGTCGTGATCAACCACACCGCTCGCGAGCACCCCTGGGCGCAGGCGGCTCGAGCCGGCTCCGCACGACACCGCGACTACTACCTCGTGTTCCCCGACCGGACGATGCCCGACGCGTACGAGGCGACGCTGCCGGAGGTGTTCCCCGATCTCGCACCCGGGAACTTCACCTGGGACGAGGAGCTCGCCGGATGGGTGTGGACGACGTTCAACACCTACCAGTGGGATCTGAACTACGCCAATCCCGACGTGCTCGCCGAGATGCTCGGGGTGATCCTCGACCTCGTCGACCTCGGCGTCGACGTGCTCCGCCTCGATGCGATCGCGTTCACCTGGAAACGGCTGGGAACGAACTGTCAGAACCAGCCCGAGGCGCACGTGATCGCCCAGGTGTTGCGCGCCCTGGTGGAGATCGGGTCGCCGGGCGTGTTGCTCAAGGCGGAGGCGATCGTCGCGCCGACCGACCTGCTCGGCTATCTCGGCGCCCACCGGCTGCAGCGCGACGAATGCCACCTCGCGTATCACAACCAGTTGATGGTCCTGATCTGGTCGGCGTTGGCGACCGGTGACGCCCGGCTGGCGACCGAGGCGCTCGCCGCCCTCCCGCAGACCCCACCGGACGCCTCCTGGGTGACCTACCTGCGGTGCCACGACGACATCGGATGGGCGGTGAGCGACGCGGATGCCGCAGCGGTCGGCCTGTCCGGGCCGCTGCACCGCGCCCACCTCGCCGCCTACTACCGCGGCGACGCGTTCGGCTCGGTCGCCCGCGGCGCCGCCTTCGGGGTCAATCCCGAGACCAACGACGAACGCACCAGCGGGACCGCCGCCGCCCTCAGCGGGATCAGCGCAGCGCGCGCCGGCGAGGCGGACCTCGATGCGTCGATCGCCCGGCTGCTGCTCGGCTACGGGATCGTGATCGGCTTCGGTGGGATCCCGCTCGTCTACATGGGCGACGAGCTGGCGCTGGACAACCATCTCGGGTATCTGGACGAACCGGACCACGCCGATGACTCGCGCTGGATCCACCGGCCGCCGATGAACTGGTCCCGCGCCGAGCAGCGGGCGACCACCGGCAGCGTCGAGCAGCGCGTGTTCGACGGGATCAGGGCGATGCTCGACGTGCGCCGGGCCCAGCCGGCGTTCTCGACCGGCGGCGAGACCTATCTCCACCGCTACGAGGACACCGCCGTCCTCGCCTGGGAGCGACGCCATCCGCGTCTCGGCCGGATGTTCGCCGTCGCCAACGTCGCGGCGCGTCCGGCGACATTGCCGGTCGCCGCCCTCGGCTGGGCCGGGCTCGAGCAGCCGGAGCTGGTCCACGGTGCCGACGCGCTGGTGGTCCACGACGACCGGTTGCACCTCGCGCCGTACGGCCTGCTGTGGTACGTCGACGCCGCCGACCGCGCCTGATCGTTCCGTCAGCGCTCGGCGAGCTTGACCTCGTCCCACAGCGCATCGAGGGCGACGAGGTCGGCGGTCGACAGGTCGATCCCCCGACCGATCGCCAGCCGTTCGATCCCCTCTACCCGGCGGCGGAACTTGGCCGACGCCTGGCGGAGAGCGACCTCCGGATCGACCTTGCGGTGGCGGGCGACGTTGACGACGGCGAACAGCAGGTCACCGAGCTCGGCGGCGACCCGTTCGGGGTCGTCGTAGACCTCGCTCACCTCCGCCAGCTCCTCGGCGACCTTCGCCAGCGGCCCACGAGGGTCGTCCCAGTCGAAGCCGTGACGCGAGGCGACGCTCCCCAACTCCTTGGCGAACGACAGCGACGGGAGCGCCCCGGAGACCTTGCCCAGGTCGGCGGCGAGCCCGAGCGGTGCAGCCGCCTCGCCGCGCTCGGCGGCCTTGATCGCCTGCCAGTTGGCGACGACGTCGTCGGCCCCGTCGACGGCGACGTCACCGAAGACGTGCGGATGGCGGCGGATCATCTTGGCGCTGATCTCACGGGCGACATCGGCGAGGCCGAACCGGCCCTGCTGCTCGCCGATCGCCGCGTGCAGCACGACCTGCAACAGCACGTCGCCGAGCTCGCCGATCAGCTCGTCGTCGCCCACGCCGTCGTCGCCGAGCTCACCGATCGCCTCGACCAGTTCGTAGGTCTCCTCGACGGCGTAGCGGGCAAGGCTGGCGTGGGTCTGCTTGCGGTCCCACGGGCACTCGGCGCGCAACCGGCGGACGATCTCGTGGAAGCGGACGAGTTCGTGCCCGACCGGAGCGGCGAGCCGGGGAATGTAGATCGAGGTCAGGTGATCGGCGGTGACGGTTCGGTCGAGCTCGGCCCAGGTCGTCGCCACGATTCGTTCGTCGGGTGAGCCGAGCCGCTGGAGGATGATCACCTCTTCGTCGCCTGCGGCGTCCTCGACCGCCAGCTTGATCTCCGACAGCACCCAATCGGCGTGGCAGTGGGCGACGAGCATCGGACCCTGCTCTCCTGCCGCGGCCGCGGCGAACTCGTGTCCGTCGATCAGCCGCAGGCGCGACTCGATCGGGTCGATCCCCAACCGGGCGTAGGCGAGATCGAGGAACGACAGCGAGGGGAGCAGCTCGACCGTCACCCGCTGATCGGCGCGCAGGTGGGCGACGGAGCGTTCGAGCACCAGCGGCGACCCTGGGACGGTGTACAGCACCTCGCCGTGTTCGACCGCCGCAGCGACGAGTCGCTCGACGATCTCGCGGTAGACGTCGTCGAACCGATCGGCGGCCTCGTACAGCTCGTCGAAGCTGGTTGCATCCGCAACCAGCGACGCAGCCGGATGACGGCGGGTGCGGACGAAGCGCACCGGGATCCGCTCGATCGCCTCGGCGACGGCGGCGGTGATCTGGTCCGGTCCGGCCGGCCCGAGCCCGCCGACGACGATCCGCGGCAGGCTCACCCGCTCAGACCTGCTCGTCGAGCGAGACCACCCCGGCGACGCTCGGCGACCACTGACCGATCGAGGTGTTGACCGAGACGTCGGCCGATGCGGCGAGGGCGGAGGCCCGTCCGGCGGGGAACGCAGCGATCACCTGGTCGGCGACCTCGTCGAACGGACGGAGGTAGATCAGGTGATAGCCGAACTGTGAGCGCACCGGGGCGGTCGGTTCGCCGACGCTCGCCGCCAACGCACCGTCGACGAACTCGGCGACGAAGGTCTGGGCGAAGGTGGCGACGTCGTAACAGGCGCTGCCGGTCGAAGGATCGACGAGTGCCCCACCGGAGTCCCCCGAGCCGTCGATCGACACCTCGTCGGCGACGTCGGCGAACGATTCGCCGGCTTCCAGCCGTTCCAGCGCGTCCTCGGCTGCAGCTTCGGTCTCGACCAGGATGTGACTCGGGCAGACGACCCCGACCTCCGTCGGTCCCTGGTCGTAGAACGCCCGGATTTCGGTTTCGCCGACGTTGGCGGTCGCCTCGGTGATCGCATCCGATGCTGCGTTGAGTTCGACGACGAGCTCGCGCAGTGGTTCGGGGGCGGCGGCCCACCCCGCCGGATCGTTCGACTCGTACGACGCGGCGGTCGCCGCCAACTCGGCGTCGGTCAACGTCGCTCCGAGCCGGTCGAGTTCCTGGGTCAGCAGCAGCGCACGGATCTGGGCGCCGAGCACCTGGCGGGCGTCCGAGCCGGGGTAGACGTCCTCGATCGAGGCCGACGGCTCCTGGGTGGCGAGCGCGTTGGCCTCGGTGAAACCGGCCAGCACCGCCTCGAAGTCGCCCATCGAGATCTCGTCACCGTTGACGGTCGCAGCCGGCTGGTCGACCTGCGAGCAGGAGGCGAGCAGCGGACCGGCGACGAGGGCGGCAACGGCGAGAGCCAGGCGTCGAGTCACGGCAGGCGAGGCTAGCTGCGCCACCTGCCGCCCACCGCTTCGCCCGTTCATGTCGTCACCAGCTCGCGCAGGAGCGAGACGAGCTGGGTCGCCGGGTCCGGCGTTCGCTTGAGTGGGACGACGAGCTGCTGCTGATCCTCTTTGTAGATCGCGTCACGGGCCAGCCGGCGGAGTCGCATCGACTCGCTCGTCTTCAGCCGCAGCGGGGAGATCCGCGCCTGTGAACTGACCAGCGAGACGTCGCGCACCCCGACCCGGTGGCACTCGGCGCGCAGCAGGCCGACCATCAGCAGCGCCTCGGCCGGTTCGGGGACCGGTCCGTAGCGATCCGACCATTCGTTGCGGATGTCGGTGACCTGCTCGGCGGTGGTCACTCCGGCGAGCCGGCGGTAGGCCTCGAGCCGCGACTCCTCCTTGGTCACGTAGTCCTTCGGAAGGTAGGCGTCGACCGGGACGTCGAGCTTGACCGCATCGGGATCGCGCGCCGGCGGCTCACCCTTCATCTCCGAGACCGCCTCGGTGACCATCTGGCAGTAGAGGTCGTAGCCGACAGCGGCGATGTGCCCGGACTGCGACGCGCCGAGCAGGTTGCCGGCGCCGCGAATCTCCAGATCGCGGATCGCGATCTTGAACCCGCT
The DNA here is from genome assembly GCA_963754705.1 of uncultured Actinomycetes bacterium. Classification (GTDB taxonomy): domain Bacteria; phylum Actinomycetota; class Acidimicrobiia; order Acidimicrobiales; family Ilumatobacteraceae; genus JAWKHV01. The sequence goes on from CAVWGZ010000010.1 coordinate 329,278, forward strand.
GCCGAGTTCGGTCGCCTCACCGATCGTCTTCAGCCGTTCGTAGGCCTCCTCGGTGAGGATCTTGTCCTGCGGATGGAAGAGGTAGGCATACGCACGCGAGCCACTGCGCCCGACCCGACCGCGCAGCTGGTGCATCTGTCCGAGGCCGAGCAGGTCGGCGCGTTCGACGACGAGGGTGTTGACCGTCGGCATGTCGATCCCGGACTCGATGATCGTGGTGCAGACGAGCACGTCGAACCGACCCTCCCAGAAGTCGACGACGATCTGTTCGAGTGAGCCTTCGTCCATCTGGCCATGGGCGACCGCGATCCGCGCCTCGGGGACGAGCTCGCGCAGCCGGCCCGCCGCCTGCTCGATCGACTGCACCCGGTTGTGGACCCAGAAGACTTGGCCTTCGCGCAGCAGCTCGCGCCGGATCGCCTCGACCGCTACCCGTTCGTCGTACTCGCCGACGTAGGTCAGGATCGGCTGGCGGTCGGCCGGCGGTGTCTGCAGCAGCGTCAGGTCGCGGATCCCGACCAGCGACATCTCGAGCGTCCGCGGGATCGGGGTGGCGGAGAGGGTCAGTACGTCGACGTTGGTCTTGAGCTTCTTCACCGCCTCCTTGTGCTGGACGCCGAAGCGCTGCTCCTCGTCGACGACGAGCAGGCCGAGGTCCTTGAACGTGAGCGAGTCGGCGAGCAATCGGTGGGTGCCGATCACGCAGTCGACCTCCCCGCTGGCGATCCCGTCGATCACCTTGCGCGCCTGGCCGGCGGTGAGGAACCGGGAGAGCACCTCGACCCGCACCGGGTAGCCGGCGAATCGATCGGCGAAGGTGTTGCCGTGCTGCTGGGCGAGCAGCGTGGTCGGTACGAGCACGGCGACCTGCTTGCCGTCCTGGATCGCCTTGAACGCCGCGCGCACGGCGACCTCGGTCTTGCCGAAGCCGACGTCGCCGCAGATCAGCCGGTCCATCGGATGGCTGCTCTCCATGTCCGACTTGGTCTCGGCGATCGCCTGGCGCTGGTCGGGAGTCTCGGCGTAGGGGAATGCCTCTTCCATCTCGTGTTGCCACGGGGTGTCGGGCGGGAACGCGTGGCCGGCAGCGTTGATCCGGGTCTGGTACAGCACGACCAGCTCCTGGGCGATCTCGCGCACCGCGGAGCGGACCCGCGACTTGGCCTTGGCGAAGTCGGCTCCGCCGAGGCGGTGGAGCGACGGCGCCTCGCCGCCGACGTACTGGCGTACGGCGTCGATCTGGTCGGAGGGGACGTAGAGCTTGTCGCCGCCCTTGTACTCGAGCAACAGGTAGTCGCGCTCGACGCCGCCGATCGTCCGTTTGACCATCCCGCTGTACTGCCCGACGCCGTGTTGGTAGTGGACGACGTAGTTGCCCGGCTTGAGGTCCTCGAAGAACCCGCTGGTGTCTCGCTTGCGCGGACGTGCCTGGCGATGCGCTCGCCGCCGTCCGGTGAGATCGCCCTCGGCGATGATCGCCACCGATGCCCCCGGGATCGTGCAACCGCGGTGCAGCGGGGCGACGACGATCGAGCCTCCGGGACGGGTCAGGTCGAGCTCGGGGGTCACCTCCCGGATCGGCAGGTCGAGCCCTTGGGTCCGCAGCAGTTCGCCGAGTCGTCCGGCCGATCCGCTGCCGTCGGCGGCGATCACGATCCGGTAGCCCTCGCCGAGCAGGGAGCTGAGCCGGCGGGCGATGCCGTTGCCGTCGTCGCCGGTGATCGGGGCCCAGGTGCTCGCCGGGATCGCCGGCGCATCCGGACCTTCCGGGGTGGGCACGATCGACAGCGTGTTGCGCACGCCGGCTCCGGCGCCGAGCAGCCGGTCGGGGGTCGCGTGCAGCCGGGGGAACGTCTCGTCGCGGGCGCGACCCCAGGTCGTCGCCAAAGCGGCGGCGAGATCGTCTTCCTCGGCGAGCAGATCGGTCGCCCGGTCGCGCATCCGCCTCGGTTCGATCAGCACGATCTGTGCCCGTTCGCCGAGGACGTCGGTGAGCAGGTGCTCTCCCGGGGCGAGCCACGGCAACCAGCTCTCCATCCCGTCGAACAGCAGACCCTCCGAGAGTCGTTCCCATTGCTCTCGACCCCACGGCTCGGAGCCGACGAGCGAGGCGGCCCGCTCACGCATCGCCGGACCGACGACCAACTCGCGGGCGGCGAACAGCTCGGCGACCTCGAGCGGCCTGGTCGAGCGTTGGTCGTTGACCGAGAACTCGGTCAGCCGGTCGACCTCGTCCCCCCACAGGTCGATCCGGATCGGGGTATCGGCGGTCGACGGGAAGACGTCGACGATCGCGCCCCGGCGAGCGAACTCGCCGCGGTGTTCGACCAGTTCCTCGCGTCGGTATCCGCCGGTGGCGAGCCGCTCGCAGAGCTGGTCGGGGTCGACCGTCGCCCCCGGGCGGATCGTGATCGGAGCTGCCTCGTCGCCCCAGGTGCCGAGCCGTTGGAGCAGGGCGCGCACCCCGGCGACGATCACCTTCGGCGGCTCGCCGGCGTGCAGCCGATGCAGGACGCGCAGCCGCCGACCCATCGTCTCCACGCTCGGACTGACCCGCTCGAACGGGAGCGTCTCCCACGCCGGGAACAGCTCGACGTCGCCGGGGTCGAGGAACTGGGCGAGGTCGTCGGCGAGCTGGCCGGCCATCGTCCCGGTCGGGGTGGCGACGATCAGCAACGGCCTGCTCCGGCGCGAGGCGAGCCCGGCGAGGACGAGCGGTCGGGCGGCTTCGGGCACGGCCAGCACGGCGTCGGCGGCGCCGTCGATACGGGCCAGGGCGGGATCGTCCCGCACCAGCGCGGCCAGGCTTCGGAGGGGGGCGGCGAAGGTGCTCATGGGGCCGGACCAGGGTACCGTCGCCGGGCTCCGCACCGAGCCCGGCGGTCGGCGCAACGTTGCCTCCCCGGTCGGGTCACGGGGCGCTGCGACCCAACCGGTTCGGCGGCGCAGGCCACCGCCCACCTCCGGTGGTGCAGGCCGGAGGTGAGCGATGTCGATGCCTGGCTCGTTGCTGGCGGCAGCCTACGGAAGGTGCCTTTCCAGATCCTTTCCAACCAGGGCCGCACGTCGATCAGTTCGTCGCCTGAATCCCCGATGCGTGGAAAGTGCCACCGTCCGAGCGGTGCTCATTCCACCCCGGAGGTGCGCGGGGCGGCGATCACCGCACCGATCTGCTCGGCCAGGGTGCCCCAGTTCCCCGGGCTCCACGCCCCGGCCCAGGTCTCGCTCAGCTCCGGGCGTTCGGTCCGGCCGAGCGCGAGATAGAGGTCGACCGGGCCGAAGCAGGCCGCCCCCGAACCGACGACGATGAGCTGTCCCGACCAGAGCGTGAGCTGCTCCGTCGCCCATCGTCGTAACGCCGACGCAACCGCCGCCAGCTCGCCTCCGAGCGCGCTGCAGGCGACGATCGTCATCGCCAGTCCGACATCGCCGGCCCGGGTCGCTCCTGCCTCGTAGCCGGAGCGGAACCGACGGACGGCGGCGATCGCCTCCTCCGGTCGACCTCCGGCGCGCAGCGTCGCACCGTGAACCGCATGCCAGGCGGGCAAACCGCTGCGGCTGCGGGCTGCGATGCCGACCTGACGTTCGGTCGCAGCCAGTTCGCCGCGGCGCAAGGCGACGGACAGGCGGAAGATGCGCGAAGCCGTTGATCGCATCGGGGAGCTCGAGGTCGCGCCCGAGCAGGAATGCCTCCAGCGCGGCCGGCTCGGCCGCGTCGATTCCGTCCTCGAGGTCGGCGAGCAACGCCTCCAACATCGCCGCCGCCCAGCGCTGGCGCGGCGCCGGGATCGTCCGCATCCGACTCCCGAGCTCGTCGAGGGTTCGTCTCGCGCCGGCCAGGTCGCCGACGGTGACCTGGGCGGTCGCCCGCATCTCCAGCGCCCGCAGCCGGAGGTGGAGGTCTCCGCCGGCGATGACGAGCTCGTACAGCCGATCGAGGCGGGCGAACGTCGCTTCGCCGACCGGATCTGCCGCGTGGTGGTGGCAGTCGAGCAGGGTCAGCAGGGCGACGTCGCTCGGATCATCGGTCGCCAGCGCCGAGGCCTCGGCGACGAGGTCGCTGGGGAGGGGTTCTTGGGCATAGCCGAGCTCGAGGGCGAGCTGGACGAGCACTTCGAGCTGGAGTCGATCGCTGTCCGCCGGTTGCTCGGCGGCGAGGCGCAACCGGCGCAGTCGACGATCGTCGCCACCGACGACCCCCTCGGCCAGCCCGGCGAGCGCGCTCGCCGCCAGGTTGTTCCGGTCGTCGGCGGTGGACGCGTCGTCGGCGACGCCGTCGTAGACCGCCGTTGCCTCGTCTCGCCGGCCGGCCAGCTCGAGCGCCAGCCCCCGGCGGAGGGTGGTCGCACGTCTCGTCGGCGGATCGTCGATCAGTCGCTCGGCGGCGGCGAAGCAGTCGATCGCGATCCGGAACTGGTGCTCGGCGAGCGCGTCTTCCGCGGCGAGGAGGAGGACCGCCTCCGGCTGCTCGATCGCCGATCCGGGCAACGCCTCGACGAGGTGACGCCCGGCGAGGATCGGACGGCGACGATCGGCCCAGTAGTGGCGGGCGATCCGATCGTGCAGCGCCCGGCGGAGGAGTGCGCTGAGCCGATGCTGGATCGCCTGACGGGTGAGCTCGTGATCGAAGCGGACCTCGCCGCCGGGCTGGACCAGCAGGTGACGATCGAACGCCGGCCGCAGCAGGGTGGCGACGGTGACGACGTCGGTCCCGGCGAGTGCTTCGAGGGCCTGCAGGTCGAGCGGCGGGTCGAGCAGGGAGACGAGTTCGAGCATCTCGACCGTCGCCGGGTCGAGGTCGATCAACCGCTGTTCGGTCGCCAGCAGGACCGCCGCCGGAACGTCGTCCGCCGGCTGATCGACGTCGAACCGGTCGGTGGCGCACACGCTGCAGATCGCGAACGCGTTGCCTCGTGTCAGGTCGTGGATCAGGGTGGCCTTGCGGCCCGAGAGGTCGGGGCGGAGCCGACGGACGAGTTGGCGGGTCGCCTGGCGGGTGAGCGCTCCGAGCTCGATCGTGGTCGTCGTCGGCTCGCGCACGGCCTCCGGCGATCAGCCCGGCGACGGCGGACGGCAGTCCATCGATCGGGCGGACGGTGACGACCATCAGCGTCCGCCCGGGCAATCCGCCGCGCAGCAGCGAGCGCAAGGTGCTCAGGTCGACCTCGTCGATCCACTGCAGGTCGTCGATCACCAACAGCTGGGGAGCGGCGGCTGCGAGCCGGGCGAGCTCGGCGCGGCAGCGAGCGCGACGCCAACGCAGCACGCTCGGCTGCCGTCGATGCGCTCTGCGGGTCGAGGCCGACGAGCGAGAGCAGGTTCTCGTCGGCCCCGAGACCGAGCCGCACGGAGCGCTCCTGCCAGCCGAGTGCCGCACCGAACGAGGCGGCGAGGGAGGTCTTGCCGACCCCCGGTTCACCGATCACGATCGCCAACCGGCCGTGCTCGACGGCCGATTCGGCTGCTTGCTCGAGCATCGCCAACTCGTTCGAGCGGCCGTGGAGCTCGGTGACGTGGGGCGCGAGCCGGCTCGGGGTGATCACGTGGGGGACGACCGTTGCGAGGTCGAGCCGGTCGACGACCGGCGCGACATGGGTCATGAGCCGGTCGGCGACGACGTCGAGGGCGGCGAGATCGGCGTCGGGGTCGTCGTCGAGCGCCCGCCGCCGGGTCTGGGCGAGGAGCAGTTCGGCCTCGCCCCGTCGACCGGCGCAACCGAGGGCGGCGATCACGGTCGCCGCCAGGCGGAGTTCTGCGGGACGCTCGGCGATCATCGGCCGCCCGAGGGCGATCGCCTGTTCGTACCGGCTCGAGCGGACCAGCAGCTCGACGTGGCGTTCGGCGAGGTCCCAGCGCAGCTGATCGAGCCGCATCGCTTCCCAGTAGAGGTCGTCGACCACCCCGCAGTCGTCGAACGGTCGACCGCGCCACAGCTGCAGCGCCTCGGCGATCGCGTCGAGATTCGTTCGAGTCGTCGCCGCCCGCTCGAAACGGTGGAGATCGATCTGCAACGGGTCCAGCTCGAGGACGTAGCCGACCCCGTCCGAACGGAGGATGGTGCGGTCCTCGTCGTGCAGCGCCCGACGGGCACGGGCGACGATCGTCCGCAACGCATCGGCAGGCGCCCGGGGGGTGCTCTGAGCTTGCCAGATCGAACCGATCAGGGAGTCGCGCGTGACGTGCGTGCCGGGACGGGTCGCCATCAGCGCGAGCAGCGCCCTCGTCCGGGCTCGCTCGACCGGAACGTGCGCACCGTCGACGAGCAGCTGCAAGGGACCGAGGAACCGGATGTTGACGGCACGCATGAGTGCCCAGATTGTCATGCCGTGACAGATTCTCCAGCAGCGAGCAACCCGTACTGATCTGTGACGCTTACGACCTGGCGTTGAACCGGCGCATCGCCTCGTCGGCGCCGTCGGCGGCGATCGTCTCCACCGCCTCGGCGGCGACGACGACGGCCTCGTCGAGCAGGGCCCGGTCGGCCTTGGGCACCTTGCTCAGCACGTGACCGGCGCCGGCCTCCTTCGAGGGCGGCTTGCCCACCCCCAGACGGACCCGGAGGAACTCCTGGGTCTTGAGGTGTTGGGTGATCGAGCGCAGACCGTTGTGGCCGGCCAGCCCACCGCCGACCTTGACCCGCACCGTGCCGGGCGAGAGGTCGAGCTCGTCGTGGACGACGACCAGCTGTGCCGGGTCTTCGATCCCGTAACGCTTGACGAGCAGGCCGACCGACTCGCCGGAGAGGTTCATGAACGTCGTCGGGAACGCCAGGGCGACCCGCTTCGAGTCGATCGAGATCTCGGCGACCAGCGCCCGCTGACGTCCAGGCTTGAGCGTCGCCCCGCGGCTCACGGCCAGCCGTTCGACGACTTCGGCCCCGACGTTGTGCCTGCTGCGGGCGTGCTCCTTGCCCGGATTGCCCAGACCGACGACGAGCAGGTCGGCGGGAGTGCCGCGGCGGGCTGCCCCGCCTCGGAACATCAGCCCTCGGCGGTGTCGCCGTCGCCGGCTTCGGCGGCGGTCTCCGCCTCCGCTGCGGCCTCGGCCTCCGCTGCCGCGTCGGCCTCGGAAACGCTGTCCTGGGCAGTGACGCCCTGCAGGGCGGTGACGACCGGTGTGTCCAGGTCGGTCGGGGTGGTGGTGCCCTTCGGCAAGGTGATGTCGCCGAGGCGGATCACGTCACCGGGCTGCATCGCCGAGATGTCGACGACGATCTCGGTCGGCATCGTGTTCGGGGTGCAGGTGATCTCGATCGTGTCGACCGCCGGGTCGACCATCCCGTTGTTCGCCAGCACGGCCTTCGCCTCACCCTCGAGGCGCAACGGGACGGAGATCGTGATCTCCTCGTTGACATTGACCTGGATGAAGTCGATGTGGCTGACGGTGCGGCGGATCGGGTGGCGCTGCAGATCCTTGACGATCGCCGGGTACTTCTTGCCCTCGATCTCGAGCGAGAGGAGGGTGTTGAACCCGCCCGCGCCGGCGAGGGCGAGACGCAGCTCACGACGCTCGACGCTGATCGACACCGGAGTCATGCCGTGGCCGTAGACCACCGCCGGGATCCGGCCCTCGGCTCGCAGGCGGCGCGACGCGGCGGAACCGGTCGGGCGGCCGCTCTGGGCGACGAGAGTGATTTGGGACATGGCGCGGCCCTCCACGCAGAGGCTGACAAACGGCAGGAAACCTTAGCGGGTCACGCCTGGTTTTCGCCCCCGAAGATCTCCGAGACGCTGGTGTCGTCGAACACCGCGTCGAGCACGTCGGCGATGATCCGGGCGACGGAGAGCACCTCCAGTTGGCCGAACTGCTTCTCCGACGGGACCGGGACGGTGTTGGTCACGACCACCCGGTCGATCGGGGCATTCTTCAAGCGGTCGACCGCCGCTCCGGAGAGGACCCCGTGGGTCGCCATCGCCCAGACGTCGGCGGCACCTTTGGCCTTGAGCACCTCGCACACGCTGACGATCGTCCCGGCGGTGTCGATCATGTCGTCGACGAGGATGCACTGGCGGCCGTCGACCTCGCCGATGATGTCGCGGGCGATGGCGACGTTCGTCGTCCCCTTCGGCCGGCGCTTGTAGATGAACGCGAGGTCGGCGTTGAGGTGCTGGGCGAGGCGCTCGGCAACCTTGATCCGCCCGGCGTCCGGGCTGACGATCACCGGGTCGGTGCCGTGGGTGCGGATGTAGTGCTCGAGCACCGGCATCGCCGTCAGGTGATCGACCGGGCCGTCGAAGAACCCCTGGATCTGGCCGGAATGGAGGTCGATCGAGATCATCCGCTTGGCCCCGGCGGCGCGGAACATGTCGGCGACCAACTTGGCGGTGATCGGTTCACGACCTTCCGCCTTGCGGTCTTGGCGGGCGTACCCGTAGAACGGGCAGACCGCCGTGATCCGCTTTGCCGACGCTCGCTGGGCGGCGTCGATCATGATCAGCTGTTCCATGATCGCGTCGTTGACCGACATGCCGTCCTCGGATCCGGCGTGGGTCTGCATGATGAACACGTCGGAGCCGCGGATGCTCTCGCCGAATCGGGGCCGGATCTCGCCATTGGCGAACTCGACGAGGTTGTCCTCGCCGAGAGCCGTACCGAGGTGTTCGGCCACTTCCTCGGCCAGGGCGCGATGGGCTCTTCCGGAGTAGAGCGCCATCCGCTTGGTCGTGACCTTCTCCATCGGGGCTCCTGTGCTGTTCGACGTGTCGAATCGCTACCCAGTGTAGAAGGCGCCGGTTCGCTGACCCGAGGCCACGTTCGAACCCGGCTCGAGACTGGCGAACGGTCCGACCTTGGCGTCGGCACCGATCTCGCAGTCGCGGGCGACGGTGTGCTCGACGGTCGCCCGCGGGCCGACGACGGTGTCGACCAGGCGCGAGTCGGGCCCGATCTCGGCGCCGTCACCGATCACCGTTCGACCCTGCAGGATCGTTCCGGGGAAGAGGGTGACGTCGCGACCGAGTTCGACGGTGACGTCGATGAAGGTCTGGCGGGGGTCGAGCATCGTCACCCCGTTGAGCAGGAAGGCGCGGTTGGTCCGGTTGCGCAGTTCGCGCTCGGCGAGGGCCAGCTGCCAGCGGTCGTTGACGCCCTGGGTCTCGCCCGGATCGTCGGCGATCACCGAACCGACCCGGTGGCCGAGTTGGGCGAGCACCGAGATCACATCGGTGAGGTAGTACTCCGCCTGGGCGTTGTCGGGTGAGAGGTGACGCAGCGCCGGGCCGAGGAGGTCGCGGCGGAAGGCGTAGATCCCGGTGTTGACCTCGGTGATCTGCCGTTCCTCCTCGCTCGCGTCGCGCTGCTCGACGATCCGCAGCACGCGACCATCCTTGGCGCGCACGATCCGCCCGTAGCCGGTCGGGTCGGCCATCGCTGCGGTCAACAGGGTGGCGGCGAACCCGCTCGCCTCGTGGACGCCGACGAACGCCTCGATCGAGTCCGGGCGGAGCAGTGGGGTGTCGCCGGGCAGGACGATCACGGTCGAGGTGTCGTCGAGGTCGTCGTCGGGGAAGGCGGTCAGCCCGACGATCACCGCGTGCCCGGTGCCGCGTTGTTCGACCTGTTCGACGAACGAGACGTTGGCCCAGCCGGGCGCCTGCTCCTGGACGGTCTTGGTCACCCGTTCGGCTCCGTGGCCGACGACGACGACCGTGCGCTCGACGTCGACCTCGGCCAGGGCGTGGATGACGTGCATCACCATTGGGCGGCCGCAGATCATGTGCAGCGGCTTCGGGCGCGAGGAGCGCATCCGTGTGCCCTCACCGGCGGCGAGGACGATCGCTGAGGCGGACATGACCTTGTTCTAGCGTCGAATCGGCCGAGGGCAGCGGCATTTCGGCCCGGTTGGGCCGCACGCACCGTCGCCGGCGGGTCGAGAGTTGGTTCGGGGGAGAGGGCTTGAACCCCTATTCACGGATCCAAAATCCGTTGTCCTGCCGGTTGGACGACCCCCGAGCGCAGCGAACGAGGATAGCGGCTTTCGATTCTGCCCGACCTGGGGATAGCCTCTGTCCCCTTATGGGTTCGCTGATCAAGAAGCGCCGCAAGCGCATGCGCAAGAAGAAGCACCGCAAGATGTTGAAGCGGACTCGCTTCCAGCGACGCAACAAGTAGGCCACCGGCGCCACGGCGCCGACCCACCCGCTCGTCCGCCGACCGCCCGGTTCACGGGCGGTCGGTGCGCGTCACGACCACCTGCGCGCCGGGAAGGGCGTCGGCCAGGTCGGGGTGGGCGCCGTCGACGAACCAGGTCGAACCGCTGCCGGCGAGGGTCGGGGTGAGACCGCAGGCCTCGGCGATCCGATCACGCCAGCCGACCAGCCGCGGTTCGAGGGCGAGCGCCGCCGGTTCGAGGTCGTTGCGTCCGGTCGACCTCGGCCCGCCGAGCGCGTCCCAACTGGCATAGACGGCCGGGGTCGAGCAACCGAACGGCGGGATCACGAGCGTGAACCAGCGCTCGACCGGCGCGAGCGGCTCGATCCGTTCGCCGATACCTCCGACCTGCGCCCGACCGCCGACGAGACAGAAGGCGACATCCGCGCCGAGCCGGGCGGCACCGTCGAGGTCGTCGTAGCCGGCCCAGCGGAGCACCGCCGCCGCGTCGGCGGACCCGCCGCCGAGACCGCCGCCGTGGGGGATCCGCTTGTCGATCGTCACCTCCGCGGTCCTGCCGACGAGACGCAACGCCTTGGCGACGAGGTTGGAGCCGTCGAGCGGCACGCCGGCGGCGAACGGGCCCGCCGCCCGCAGGCCGACCCCTGTGGCGTCGATCGTCAGCTCGTCGGCGAGGGCGAGGGTGACCATCTCGGCGTCGATCAGGTGGTAGCCGTCGGCGCGGACACCGGTGATCCGCAGGCTGACCGTCAGCTTGGCCGGCGCGCCGACGACGACCGCGGTCACGTCGGTCTGGTCGCGACCCGCGCTGCGTGGCTCGCCAGCAGGCCCCAGGCGTAGACGTCGAGTTCCTCGGCGCGAGCCTCCGGCGAGACCCCGGCCCGTTCGAAGCCGACCGTGTCGACCAGCCCGGCGAGCGACCGGCGAAGCATCTTGCGACGCTGTGCGAACCCGGCCCGGATCAAGGTGAACAGCCAATCGCGGTCGACGCTGACGGGCACCGCCGGCTTCGCCCGGCGGGTGATCGAGACCAGTGCCGAGTCGACGTTCGGGCGGGGCAGGAAGACCGTCGACGGGACCAGACCCTCGATCCGGGCTTCCGCCCAGTAGGCGATCTTGACGCTGACCGCGCCGTAGGCGGAGGTGCGCGGGGAGGCGACGAAACGCTCGGCGACCTCCTTCTGGACCATCACCAACATCCGGTTGATCGCCGGGACCCCGTCGAGGATGTCGGCGACGAGCGGGGTGGCGATGTTGTAGGGCAGGTTGGCGACCAGCACCCAGGGGTTGCCGAGCCCGAGTTCGTGGCTGAGGTCGAGGCGGGTCACGTCGGCGTGGACCACGCGCACGTTCGGCTTGTCGGCGACTTGGGCACGCAGCAGCGGGACGAGGCCGTCGTCGATCTCGATCGCCCGCACCGTCGCCCCGGTCTCGGCCAGCGCGAGCGTCAGCGAGCCGAGGCCGGCACCGATCTCGACGACCTGGTCGCGCGGTCCGACGTCGGCGATCCGGGCGATCCGCCGAACCGTGTTCGGATCGACGACGAAGTTCTGACCGAAGGCACCGGCGCGGGGCCAGGCCGTTTCGCTGGAGGAGTTCCGACGCAGCTGTCCGAGAGAGCGTCATCCTCCGACTACCACGAGATCTTCACCGGGATCGGCGAGTCTCCGAGGTCGGCGAGCTCGAGGAACACGTCGGTGTCGAGGAGGATCACCACACCCTCCGGGAGCGGCTTGGACGAGACATTGGTGCACGCCACCTTGTACCCGTTGTTGGTGTTGGTGACCACGACACGTTCGCCGAACGGCGCGATCGCCGAGCCGCAGGGTTGTTCTGAGTCGGTCAGCCCGTTCGGCCAGCGGCGGTACTGGGCGACGCCGGTGGCCTGATTGTCGCCGCTCGGGGCGGCGACGTCGATGGTCACGATCCCCTCGTCGAGCGTCGTCCCCGGGGCACCACCAGCGGTGATCGCGCTGAACGCGGGTGCGGCCGTCGCCATCGAACCGACCAACGGTTCGCTCGTCGCACTGCCGCTGACCTCGACCGACGCACCTGGGGTGATCGCCGCCATCGACTCCGGACCGGCGTTCTCCTGCTTGGTCGACCAGAGGAACGGCAGAGCCACCACCGTCAGCACGGTGGCGACGATCAGCCGTCCCCGATCGCCAGGCTCTTGGAACACTTCCTGCCCTTCGTCCCTCGGTCAACCCACGCGCGTCGGGCGGTGCCGCCCGCAACGTGCCCCAGACGTTACGAATCTGCTCTCGAAAACGCAATCACCGTGTTACCAAACGTGAGCTCGGCGACTTCATCGACGGTCTGTCCACGGAGCGCGGCGAGCTGCTCGGCGACGTGCCGAACGTACGCCGGACGGTTCGGGCGACCGCGGTGCGGGACCGGCGCGAGATACGGCGAGTCGGTCTCGATCATCAGCCGGTCGCTCGGGCAGTGCCGAGCGGCCTGTTGGACACCGGTGGCGTTCTTGAACGTGACGATCCCGGAAAAGGACAGCGACGCGCCGATCTCCCAGCAGCGCTCCGCGTCGGCGAGATCACCGGTGAAGCAGTGGAACACGGTCCGGCGGGGCACGCCTTCGGTGGCGAACACGGCGAACGTGTCGTCCCAGGCCTCGCGGGTGTGGACCACCAGCGGCAGATCGCGCTCGAGGGCGAGCCCGATCTGGGCAGCGAACGCCGTCCGTTGGGCGGCCCGCGGCGAGTGGTCGTAGTGGTAGTCGAGGCCACATTCCCCGACGGCGACCACCCGCGGGTCGTCGAGCAGATCGATGATCGTCTCGACGCCGTGTCGAGCCTCGTGGGGATGGAGCCCGACGGTCGCCCAGACGTCGTGATGGGCGGTGGCGACCTCGATCGCGGCGAGCGAGCTCGATCGATCGCAGCCGACGCAGACCATCCGGGCCACTCCGGCACGGCGGGCGTCGTCGACCCACTCGGCTGCTGTCGACGGATCGAGATGGCAGTGCGAGTCGGCGAACCTCATTGCTTGCGCGGGAACAGAGCGTCGCCCTTGGTCACGGTCAGACTGCCGGGGTAGCCGCCCCAGGTGGTGTCGGCCGGTATCCGCCGGTCGGCGACCAGGCCGTCGAGCCCGATCCGCTCCCACAGCTGCTGGGCGGTGGCCGGCATCGCCGGGCCGGCGAGGATGGCGACGAGTCGGATCGCCTCGAGCGCGTCGCCGAGCACTCGTTCGACCTCCTCCCCGGGTTCGGCCTTCCACGGCTCGTTGGTCTCGAGATAGGCGTTGGTCGCCCGGATCAGCGACCAGGTCGCCTCCAACGCCTTGCTCGGCTGGACGTTCGCCCACGCGTCGCACGTGTCGTGGACGGCGTTGGCCGCAGCGGTGGCGAGCGGGCTGTTCGGCGAGGGGGCCGGTCCGATCCCGCCGGCCTTCTTGGCGACCACGGTGGCGACGCGCGACAGCAGGTTGCCGAGGTTGTTCGCCAGGTCGGCGTTGTATCGGGCCGTCAACCCTTCGACGGTGAAGTCGCCATCGGCGCCGTAGGGCGTGTCGGCGAGGACGTAGTACCGAAACCCGTCGACCCCGAAGTCGTCGATCAGATCGAGCGGGTTGACGACGTTGCCGGCGGTCTTCGACATCTTCTCCCCGCCGGTCAGCAGCCAACCGCCGACCGCCCAGCCCTTCGGCGGATCGATCCCTGCCGAGAGCAGCATCGCCGGCCAGTAGATGCAGTGGTGGCGGATGATGTCCTTGCCGATCAGGTGATAGTCGACCGGCCACCAGTCGGCGAAGCGTGGTTGGTCGGCGCCGTAGCCGACGGCGGCGATGTAGTTGGTCAGCGCATCGAACCAGACATAGGCGACATGGTGCTCGTCCCACGGCAGCGGGATCCCCCACTGGAGGCTGGTGCGCGAGATCGAGAAGTCGCGCAGGCCCGAGCGGATCAGTCCGAGCACCTCGTTGCGCCGGTGGGCGGGAACGATCGCCTCCGGATGGGCCTCGTAGAAGGCGAGCAACCGGTCGCCGAAGCGTGAGAGGCGGAAGAAGTAGTTCTCCTCCTCGAAGTGCTCGACCACCGTCTTGTGGATCGGGCACAGCCCTCCCGGGAGCAGTTCGTCCTCGGTGTAGTACTCCTCGCAGGCGACGCAGTAGAGACCGGCGTAGAGCCCGAGTTCGATGTCGCCGGCGTCGTAGCAGGCCTGGAGCAGCGCTCGCACGGCCACCTTGTGCCGCTCCTCGGTGGTCCGGATGAAGTCGTCGTACGTGATGTCGAGGCGATCCCATGCTTCGACGAACTGGGGGGCGATCGAGTCGGCGAACGCTTGGGGGGACAGGCCGGCGGCCTCTGCCGCCTGCTGGATCTTGAGCCCGTGTTCGTCGGTGCCGGTGAGGAAATGGACGTCGTCACCGAGCAGGCGGTGCCAACGGGCGAGCGCGTCGCCGACGATCGTCGTATAGGCGTGCCCGAGGTGCGGACGGGCGTTGACGTAGTAGATCGGCGTGGTCAGGGAGAATCGGGTCACTGCTCGCTGAGGCTAACCCCGGCGACCAGTACCGACCCGAGGAGTTCGGGGGTCGGACTGCCGCTCGGCCTGGTTTGGATCGAGCACCGCGTGCTGACCAGAGTTGTCTCATGCAACTGACCGAGTTCGACAGGGCGACGTCGATCGAGGCTCTCGGCGACGGCCGGTACCTCGGCGAGATCCACTCGGGGTGGGACATCGGGGGCAACGCCAACGGTGGCTACGTGCTCGCCGTCGCCGCTGCGGCGATGCGCGCCGAGGCCGGCCGAGCGGACCCGATCACGATCACCGCCCACTATCTCCGCCCGGTTCCCGCCGGCCCGCTCGAGATCGTCACCGAGGTCGCCAAACGCGGCCGTCAGCTGACCACCGTCGTCGCCACCGCCCGGCGCAACGGCAGCGACCTGCTGCGCGTGATCGGGGCGTTCGGGGAGCTCGACGCACCCGACCACTCGCACGACGTGGTCACCGGCGCGCCTCCGCAGTTGACCGACTACGACGCAAGCGTCGATCGCCAGGCGACGAGCAACGGTCCGGGGTTCCCGGTCAATCTGATGGGTCGGCTGGCGGTCCGGCTCCATCCCGACGACGGCGGGTTCCAGCACGGGCAGACCACCGGTCGAGCGGTGATGCGCGGCTGGTTCGCCTTCGCCGACGATCGTCCCGTCGACACCCTCGCGCTGTTGCTCGCCGCCGACTCGTTCCCTCCGGCGGTGTTCAACCTCGAGATCGAGCCCGGCTGGGTGCCGACGGTCGACTACAACGTCCAGGTCCGTGCCCGGCCCGCGCCCGGCCCGATCGCCTGCCGGTTCGAGACACGGTTCCTCACCGACGGACGGCTGGAGGAGGACGGCGAGCTGTGGGACTCGACCGGGCAGCTCGTCGCCCTCTCCCGCCAACTGGCGCTGGCGCCGCGCTGACCGGCTCGTGCGATCAGCGGCGGGCGCGGGCCTGCCAACCGGCGGCGAAGGAGCCGGCGGCGATCGCAGCGGTGCCGACGCCGGCGGTGGTCCGGCGCACGACCGCCTTGGTCCGCCGGGCGAAGATCACCACCGGCCACGAGCGTTGGCGAGCGATCCGCTCGAGCTTGCCGTCCGGGTTGACCGCCACCGGGTGGCCGACCGCCTCGAGCATCGGCAGATCGGAGATCGAATCGCTGTAGCCGTAGCACTGCTGGAGGTCGAACCCCTCCCAGCGGGCGAGGTCGCTGATCGCCGTCACCTTGCCCTCGGCGTAGCAGAACGGGCCGGTCAACTCGCCGGTGTAGCGGCCGTCGACGACCGTTCCGACGGTGCCGATCCCGCCGGTCATCCCCAGCGCCTTCGCCAGCGGCTCGACGATCTCGACCGGCGCAGCGGACACGATGTAGGTCGCCCGCCCGCGTCGATGGTGCGAGTCGACGAGCGCCTTCGACTCGGGTCGGACCCGGCCGAGCAGCTTCGGCAGGACCGTCTCGTTGAGCGAGACGAGAGTGGTCTGCTCGGCGTTGCGAACGGCTCCCAGCATCCGTTCGCGGACCCGACCGGCGGTGCCTCCGTCGCGGTCGCCGAAGACCTTGAACGAGATCGCAGCCCTACCGTCGCGCAGCAGTTGGCGGGTCGACATCATCTCCGCCCGCCAGGCGGCGACGCCGAAGGTGAACGCCGACGAACCGCTGATCAGCGTGCGATCGAGGTCGAAGAAGGCGGCCACGGGGCCATGGGGGGCGATCGGCGAGTGTTCCGTCATCTGCGATGCGGACGATACCGGCGGGCGTCAGCCGCGGCACGCGCAGTGCCACGTCGTACACCTGCCGTCTGGGCACTCGCAGGGCGGCCGTCACCTCGTCGACGGCGCTGCGCACGCTGGCACCGCCGTCCAACAGGATGCGCAGCTCCTCGCCGATCTGCTCGTCGCCGGCCGGCTCCAGCGCCGGTGCCCCGGCGAGAACGATCACGTGTTCCCCGATCGGGTCGTCGGTGGCGCTGCGCTCGCGCGCCTCGCCGAGTGTGCCCCGCCACAGCTCCTCGTGCAGCTTGGTCAGCTCGCGGGCGAGGACCACCCGACGTTCGTCGCCGCAGGCAGCAGCGAGGTCGTCGATCGTCCGGCCCAATCGATGCGGGGCCTCGTAGAGCACGATCGTCCGCCGTTCGCCGGCGAGCTCCTCGAGCCGCACGGAACGGGCCCGGCCGCTGCGCGGGAGGAACCCCTCGAACACCCATCGACCGCTCGGCAGTCCGCTGATCCCCAGAGCCATCACCGCTGCAGACGGACCGGGGACGCCGGTGACCGCGCCGCCGGCGTCGAGCACGGCGGCGACGAGTCGCTGTCCGGGATCGGAGAGCGCCGGTGACCCGGCGTCACTGACCAACGCCACCGTGCGTCCCTCGGCGATCAACCCGAGCACCTCCGGGATCCGCTCGACCTCGGTGTGCTCGTTGACGACCAGCAGACGCGGCCGGGCGACCCCGTGGCGGGAGAGCAGCAAGCCGGTGCGGCGGGTGTCCTCGCAGGCGATCACGTCGGCGGCAGCGAGCGTCTCCAACGCACGCGGCGCCAGGTCGCCGAGGTTGCCGATCGGTGTGGCGACGAGCACCAACCGTCCCGTCACCCGCGGATCTCGATCAGGTCGCCGACGTGCAAACCCCACCGGCCGAACGCACCGGCTTCCGCCTCGATCACCGTGCGCGCATGCCAGACCGGGACACCGAGCCGGCCGCGGCGCATCAGCATCGTCTTCAGCACCAGCCCCTCGCCGTCGAGGAAGGCGACGTCGAGCGGGAAGCGGACGCCGAAGGTGTGGATCCATCGGCACGGGCGGAGGACGATCGCACCCTCGAGTCCGTCGCGCCCGATCAGGCCGCGGGTGCGCTGCGAGCGACCCTCGGCCAACTCGGCGGCGGCGAGGACGCGACCGTCGGCGACCAGCCAGACACCGGCGCGATCGCCGTCGGGTGCGTTCGTCATCGGGTTCAGGCCTCGACGGTGTCGAGCGCGATGTCGTCGGCGACGCCGGGGTTGAGGTGGGCGACGATGGTCGACATCACCTCGTGCAGGCGGTCGACCTGCTCCGCGCTGAGCGCGTCGAAGATCGCCGACCGGACCGCCTCGACGTGTCCCGGGGCGGCTCGTCGGAGCGCTGCCAACCCCTCGTCGGTGAGCACTGCGAACTGCACCCGCCGGTCCTCCGGGCAGGGTGTCCGGGTGACCCAGCCGAGTCGGACGAGGTTGGAGATCGCGTGGGTCAGCCGGCTGGGGGACGAGGCGGTGACCTCCGCCAGGTCCGACATCCGCATCCGTCGCTCGGGAACCTCGGACAGCCGGGCGAGCATTCCGTAGTAGTCGTGCGACATGTGCGCGTCGCGCCGGAGCTGTTCGTCGAGGACGTCCGAGACCAGCAGCTGGGCGAAGAGGAACGATCGCCATGCCGCTTGCTCCGCCGGCGTCAACCACCGAGGTTCGCTCACACGGTCATCGTAGCCCCGCCCTCCGGCGCCGGATCGGGGAGGTACCGTGGCACCGATGAGTGACCGGACCAAGCCCGATGTGACGATCCCCGACAGCCCTGCGCCGACCGAGTTGACGATCGACGACGAGATCGTCGGCGACGGCGACGAGGCCAAGCCGGGCCACAACGTGATGGTCCACTACGTCGGCGTGGCCTGGTCGAGCGGACGTCAGTTCGACGCCTCGTGGGACCGTCGCGAGTCGTTCGACTTCCGCCTCGGCGCTGGACAGGTGATCTCCGGCTGGGATCAGGGCGTCGCCGGTATGCGCGTCGGCGGCCGCCGCCGGCTGACGATCCCACCGCACCTCGGGTACGGCGCGCGGGGCGCCGGCGGAGCGATCAAGGGCAACGAGACGCTGGTCTTCGTCGTCGACCTGCTCGGCGTCAACTGACCGGGGCGTCGGCCGTCACCGGGCGCGACGCCGGCCGGGAGAGCTCGGCACGACCGAGGTGGTGCGCGGCGTAGGCGCCGGCGGCGACGCATGATGCTGCGCCGACGAGCAGGCCGGCGCGCGCCCCGAAGGCCTCGCAGACCCACCCGACGATCGGCCCGCCGATCGGTGTCGACCCGAGCAGGACCATCCCCTGGAGGGCGAGCACCCTGCCGCGGAACGACGGATCGGCGAGCAGCTGGACGATCGAGGTGGTCGAGGTGAGGAACATCGACGAGCACGCCCCGACCACCACCGAGGCCGGGAACGCCCACCACAGGTTGGGGGCGGCGGCCATCGCCGCCATCCCGGCCCCGAAGCCGGCGGCGGAGGTGAGCAGGTGGCGCCGGGTGATCCCGGTCCGACGGGCCGTCGACAGGGCGCCGAGCACCGAGCCGACGCTGAGCACGGAGAACAACAAGGTGTACGTCGACTCGCTGCCGCCCAGCGACTTCGTCGCGAACAGCGGCATCGTCACCGAGAAGTTGAAGGCGAACGTCCCGATCAGGGCGGTCATCATCAGCGGGACGAACAGCTGCGGCTCGCGCCGGGTGTACGCCAAGCCGTCGCGGACCTGGCGGGGCGCCCGGGCGGTCGGCGGTGGGGTGTTGAGCTCGCCTCGCCGCATTCGCCCCAGTCCCCAGATCACCGCCACGTAGGAGACGGCGTCGATCGCGAAGCACCAGCCGTAGCCGACGGTGGTGATCAGCAGACCGGCGATCGCCGGCCCGAACACGCGTGCCCCGGTCATCGCCGAGGTGTTCAGGCTGACGGCGTTGGCGAGGTCGGCGCTCGGGACCAGTTCGACGACGAACGAGCGGCGGATCGGGTTGTCGAAAGCGGTGATCACGCCTTGGACGGCGGCCAGCGCGTAGATCGCCCCGACCGACTCCCAGCCGCCGAAGACGACGACCGCCAGCGATGCGGACTGGGCCATCGCCAAGGTCTGGAGCAGGATCAGCTGACGATGCTTGTCGACACGATCGGCAACTGCGCCGGTCCATGCCCCGAGCAGGAGCACCGGGCCGAACTGACAGGCGGTGACGAGCCCGAGGGCGAACCCGGAATCGGTGAGCTCGAGCACCAGCAGCGACTGGGCGATCATCGTCAGCCAGCTGCCCGTCTGGGAGGTCAGCTGGCCGGTGAAGAACAGGCGGAAGTTGCGGACCTTCAGCGACCGGAACGTGCCGCCCCCGGGCTCGGACGCCCGACCCTTCACGACCCGTCGCCGGCCGGCCGATGCAACGGCTCGACCGTCGCTGACGACGGGACGATTCGGGCCATTGCGTCGGCAAGCTAAGCGACTCGACTATGTATTCCAACCCGAATGGTCGCGGGTCACGTGCACTCCACGTCGAACCAGGTGTTCCAACGGTTGTCGGGGGTCGGATCGACCGCCTCGCGTGCGCCATCGGCGAAGCCGGCGCCGACGAACACCCGGTAGTCGCCGGCGACCTCGCAGCTCAGCTGGTAGGTCAGGTCGTAGGTCTGGCGGACGGTCGGGTCGAGCACGCCGACGTCGAAGCTCGTCGGATCGGCGGAGGTGAAGGTGATCCCGTCGAGCAGACCGAAGACGAACATCGAGCCGGAGACCTGCGCCCAGTCGCTGCCGGCGTTGGTCAGCGAGACGTGGACCGGGATGTCGATGGTCTCGCCGACGGTGGTCGAACGGACGGCGTAGTGGTCGAGTCCGACGTTGACCTGGAGGTCGATCGCCCGACAGATCGTGTCGGTCGGATCGAACAGGCAGTGCTGACGCACGACCTCGTCGACCTTGGTCGAGCTGCCGTGCCCGGTGCGGGTGTCGACGATCTCGACGACCGCCAGATCGACGCTGTACGGCACGCCGTAGCGAGCCTCGAGGCTCCGCGGGTCCTCGGCGTTGCCGAGCGGGTCGGGGGCTCGCCAGCTGTCGATCACCGAACCGTCGAAGGCGTAGGTGGTCACCTCGATCGGTCCGATGTCGCCGCGCCGGACGTACACCCTGGCCTCCTCCAGCGTGACCCGTCTCGGGTCCTGCGGGTCGGGGGTGTGTTCGACCCGCAGCATGATCGCCCGGCCCGTTCCGGCGAGATCGTTGCCGGCCATGTCGTAGGGCTCGATCAGCGGGGGATGGGGATCGACCTCCGGTCGCAACGGGTCGCCGGGGCGATCTCCGGGCGGGAAGATCGGCGGTCCGATCGGTGGGTCGACCGGGATGCAGGCGGTCATCGCCCCGCCGGCGAGGAGGAGGGCGACGAGTCCGGCGATCGGCCGGACACCTCGGGGCAAGTGGGCGGTGCGCATCTCAGCAACCTCCGTTGTTGATGCAGCTGCTGGTCAACCAGTCCCAGCGGCGTCGGTCGAGTGGGTTGAAGGTGGTCCGGTCGCCGGCCATCACGTCGGCCATCGGATCGGAGGTGAACCAGCCGGTACCGGGGCCGATCTCACGGCAGTTGCCGGTCGGGACGCCGATCGACATCGCATCGCCCTGGCAGGCGCCGAGTGAGCCGTACATGTTCGGCATCGCGTCGTCCTGGGCGTACCCGCCGTCGCAGCAGTACTCGTCGGCGAGACCGAACGGGGAGTGGCCGGTCTCGTGGACCGAGGTCCCCGGTTCGTCCTGCTCCGAGCTGAACAGCTTGAGCGAGCGGTCGGCGCAGTCGCGGAAGGTGTCGGTATGGAGGATCCATCCGGCGTCGGCGAAGGCGTAGTCGTCCCAGTTCTCCGGCGCGGTGAGGGTGCAATCGTCGTCGGCGGGGACGTTGTCGGCGTCACCCCAGTCCTTGGCGATCCACAGGTTGAACGCATGCTGCTTGGTCAGCACGTACTCGTTGGCGAAGTAGCCACGCCGCTGGTCGGCAGGGTTCGAGGGCATCTCCAGCAGGACGTCGTGGAGGTGTCCGAGGAACAGCGCCTGGTCGTAGGCGGTGTACGAATCGCGATCCCAGAGCACGACGATGTCGACCCGGCGTGAGCTGCTACCGGTGTACAGGATCGGGGCCGCAAGCCCGGGCTGGTTGCCGACGTGGAACATCCGTGGGGTGGTCGTCGCCTGCTGCGAACCGTTCTGGTCCTCGGCGGTGCACTCGTACCAGAACTCGCTCGAGGTGGCGACGAATGCGTAGGTCAACTGCGGCGCGCCGGTCGACATCGCGACGTCGATCCCGTTGAGCCAGATGTGCAGTTCGTCGACCGCGGCGAAGAGCGTTCGCCGCGCCGTCGAGGGCGGTGGCGGTGATCGTCACCGTCTGGCCCGGCTTGGGCAGCAGCGGTTGCTGGAGGCACTGGATGCGCAGCCCCGGGGTCGAGGTGGGGAACAGCACGTCGATCTTGAACCTGACCTTGTCGCCGCCGGAGAACGTGATCGGCTGACCGCAGACGTGATCGACGGCGTCGATCACGATCCTGCACGGGCGCAGGTCGACCTCGGCCCGGATCGAACCGCCCGGGTGGACCTCGGCGGTGTCGTCGTCGAAGTTCAGCCCGCCGTCCTCGTCCTTGACCTGCAACTCGACCGCCACCGATCCCTTCGACGGATTGGCGACGAAGCTCGACTCCCAGTTGGGGAAGATGTGCTCTTCGCCTTCCACCTCCTCGGTCTCGTCGGTGTCCTCGTTGGAGGTACTCATCGTCGTCCCGGCGTGATCGTCGAAGCCGACGATCGTGTAGAAGTCGGCGTCGCTGGTCGAGTCGAGATCGTCGCCGAGGTCCTCGAGCTCGAGCACGGTGAGGCGGACGGTCACGTCCGGGAAATTCGGCGCCGCTTCTGCTGGGGCGTGGCCGGAAATCGCCCCGGCGGTGCCGAGCAGCAGCGCAGCGCAGAGCCAGCGGATGCCTCGTCGGATGGTCATCGTTCCTCCTGAGATCGAACGCCGATCAAGAGCGGCGACGCACGGCCGCGGATACGTCGAGCTCGCCGATGTCGCGTGACCGCGCCGGTCGGAGGGTCGACGTGGCGTCTGGGCGGTGATCGCCACGGGTACGTTGGGGGTGCGTGCTGATCGAGGACTACGCCGTGATCGGCGACACACAGACCGCGGGGCTCGTCGGGCGCAACGGTTCGATCGATTGGTTGTGTCTGCCCCGTTTCGACGCCGGAGCGTGTTTCGCCGCCCTCCTCGGAACGCCGGAGCACGGCTTCTGGCAGCTCGCCCCGGCTGACGGTTCGATCGCCACGAGTCGGCGCTATCGAGGTGACTCGCTGGTCCTCGAAACGACCTTCGAGACGTCGGAGGGGACGGTGCGGGTCGTCGACTGCATGCCGCTGCGCGAACGCGACCCCGATGTGGTGCGTGTCGTCGAAGGCGTCTCCGGGCGTGTCCCGATGCGGATGGAACTCGTCATCCGGTTCGACTACGGCCGATCGGTGCCGTGGGTCCGCCGGCTCGACGGGCGACTGATGGCGGTCGCCGGCGCCGACGCGCTCGTGCTCGACACGCCGGTGGAAACCCACGGGGAGAATCTGCGGACGGTCGCCGAGTTCACCGTCGGCGCCGGCGAACGGGTGCCGTTCGTGCTCGAGTGGCACGTCTCGCACGAGCCGACGAGCGAACCGATCGACGCCTTCGTCGCCGTCGACGACACCGTCGACTGGTGGACGGAGTGGAGCTCGCGCAGCACCTACACCGGCGAATGGCACGACGCGGTCAGCCGCTCACTGGTGACGCTCAAGGCCCTCACCTTTGCCCCCTCCGGCGGGATCGTCGCTGCGGTGACGACGTCGCTGCCCGAACAGCTCGGCGGCGTGCGCAACTGGGACTACCGTTACTGCTGGCTGAGGGACGCGACGTTCACCCTCTACGCGTTGATGAGCGCCGGGCAGCTCGCCGAGGCCCGGGCGTGGCGCGACTGGCTGCTGAGGGCGATCGCCGGAGCGCCGGGCGACATGCAGATCATGTACGGGTGTGCCGGGGAGCGCCGCTTGCTCGAGTTCGAGGTGCCGTGGCTTCCGGGGTACGAGAACTCGGCTCCGGTACGGGTGGGCAATGCTGCGGTCGACCAGTTCCAGCTCGACGTCTACGGCGAGGTGATGGACGCGCTCCATCAGGCACGGCGCAACGGCGTTCCCGGCGGCGCCGATTCGTGGTCGATGCAAAAGGTGTTGATGGAGTTCCTCGAGTCGAAATGGCAGGAGCCCGACGAAGGGATCTGGGAGGTCCGCGGTCCACGGCGTCACTTCACCCACTCGAAGGTGATGGCCTGGGTCGCAGCAGATCGGGCGGTGAAGGCAGTCGAGCGATTCGGCCTCGACGGCCCGGCCGATCGCTGGCGACGGCTGCGGGCCGAGATCTACGACGAAGTGCTGGACAAGGCGTGGGATGCCGAGCGGAACACCTTCACCCAGTACTACGGCGGGCGAGAGCTCGACGCGTCGCTGCTGATGGCTCCGCTCGTCGGCTTCCTCCCGGCGAACGACCCACGGATGCTCGGAACCGTCGCTGCGATCGAACGCGAATCTGATCGAGGACGGTCTCGTCCATCGGTACCAGCAGTTCGATTCGAGCGTCGACGGCTTGCCGCCGGGGGAGGGAGCGTTCCTCGCCTGCACCTTTTGGCTCGCCGACAACTACGCCCTGGCCGGGAGGACGGCCGAGGCGCGAGCGACCTTCGAACGACTGCTGTCGTTGCGCAACGACGTCGGCCTGCTCGCCGAGAGCTACGACCCGAAGCTCGGCCGGCAGGTCGGGAACTTTCCGCAGGCGTTCTCCCACGTCCCGCTGATCAACACCGCCAAGAACCTCGCGACGGGTGACGGACCCTGCCACCATCGCAGCGAGCAGCCGATGGGGCGCGCTGGCTCTTCGGCCGAGCGGGCGCGATGATCGGACCGTGAAGGCAGTCGACGTCGAACTGCCCGCCGAGCATCCGGGTGTCGGCGACCCGGTGTACCTCGCTCGGCGAGCGCACATCGCAGCGGCCTCGCGCGACCAGTCGCCGGGCCGCCCACCGCCGTTGATCGACTACAGCGCGACCGAGGACGGCGTCTGGCGCACGGTGAGCACCGAGCTCGCCCGGCTCCACCGTGATCTGGCGGCCGCCGAGTACCTCGCCGGCGAGGTCGCGCTCGACCTGCCGCGCGACCGGGTGCCCCAGCTGGCCGAGGTCTCCGACCGGTTGCAGGCACTCACCGGCTGGAGCGTGCGGGCCGTCCCCGGGCTGGTGCCGATCCGCGAGTTCTACGGTTCGCTCGCCGAGCGGACGTTCCTCTCGACCCAGTACGTGCGCCATCCGGACGTGCCGTTCTACACGCCGGAGCCCGACATCTGTCACGAGTTGATCGGCCACGCCAATGCGCTCGCCTCGCCGCGTTTCGCCGCGCTCTACGAGGCCGCCGGCCGAGCGAGCGGGCGCGCCGGTTCGGACGACGAGCTGGAGCGATTCAGCAGGTTGTTCTGGTTCACGATCGAGTTCGGCGTGGTGCGCGAGGACGGCGAGCCGAAGGCGTACGGCGCCGGCCTGCTCAGCTCGTTCGGCGAGATCCAGCAGTTCCGCGCGGCCGAGATGCGGCCGTTCGACGCCGCGGCGATGTCCGAGCTCGCCTACGACATCACCACCTTCCAACCGGTGCTGTTCGCCGCCGACTCCTTCGACCAGCTCGAAACCGAA
This sequence comes from uncultured Actinomycetes bacterium, assembly GCA_963754705.1. GTDB lineage: Bacteria > Actinomycetota > Acidimicrobiia > Acidimicrobiales > Ilumatobacteraceae > JAWKHV01. The sequence goes on from CAVWGZ010000010.1 coordinate 354,396, forward strand.
TTGCTCGCTGCGTTCGCCCGCTGACGTGGTCTCAGCCGAGGGCAACGATCCGATCGGCGAAGCGGCGGGCGGCTGCGATCGCCAGCGAGTTCGGCTCGTCGACGGCCTCGATCCACGAACGCGCCGCCTCCGGAGACTTGCCGAACTCGACGTGCCTGGCGAGCAGCCGAGCCCGTCGGACGTGGCTCTGTCGACTTCGCAGTACCAGACCTCGTCGAGCTCGGCCCGGAGCCAGCGAGCCACGGTTCGCGGCGGATCGAGCAGGTAGTTGCCCTTCGGTGATCACCAGCCGAGCGCTGCGGCGGCACTTCGATCGCCGCTGCGATCGGCTGTTCGAGCGTCCGCTCGAAGCCCGGCGCGTAGACGGTCCGCTCGGTCTCGACCGTAACCGGCGGAGCAGCTGGAGGTAGCCCCAGCCGTCGAACGTCTCGATCCGACCCTTGCCGCGCGAGCGCGCCGTGCGCCCGCAGCACGGCGTCGCCGAGATGGAAGCCGTCCATCGGGACGACGCTGCACGATGGACCGATCGCCGCGGCGATCGCCGCAGCGAGGGTGCTCTTGCCCGCTCCAGGCGGCCCGATGATGCCGAGCATCGCCCGGCCATGCGATTGCTCGAGCCGGCAGGCGGCGACGACCGCGTCGTCGACGGTGGTGATCACTGCGAGGCTCGCAGTGCCGGCTGATCTGCGGAGCGCAAACCGCCCGGAGCACCCCCGACGATCGCGACCGGTCGTTTCGATCGCTGACGCTCGGCGCCATCGTCGGTCACCGTGGGCTAGCTTCTCGACGGGGTGACGCAGACGTGCCGTCTGCGAACGGGCGGGTTGGCCACGTCGACCTGCGAGACGAGACCGACCGTGTCGGTTTCGAGAAGGCAGGTGACAACATGTCGACCGCTGGGGCGGCAAGCATCGCAGTTGCCCGTGAAGCGGCGACCGCCGAGGGACCGGTCCTGACCAAATCGGATACGGGAACCGGCGCGAGTGGGCGGCGGCGAGCTGGACCGACATCCTGGTGCGGCTGGTGCCGACGGGAATGATCGCCGGATACACGATGCTCACCTCGCTGCTGGTCGGCTTCGTCGAGGACCCGACCGTCGACAACCCGAATCCCGATCAGTTCCTGCCCGGTCGGATCACCTTGTGGGCGATCTTCGTGCTGTTGACCCTCGGTTATTCGTATCGCGCCTACCTCGCACGGATACCGCTGGGGCAGCGAAGCAACGACGACTCCCGTGGGAACTCGTCGCGAGTACCGGTGCGTTCGCCGCCTGGGGACTGTCCGCCCCCGGCTCCTGGTTGACCGACACCTTCGACGACAAGGTGAACCGCGTCGTCGTCCCGACCGCCGTCGCCGTGATCTCCGTCCTCGTACTCGGCTTGTTCTCCGACAACATCAGGCAGAGGCTCCCAGGCGGCACCGATTGAGGGCTTGCCGGCGACGGACCGGCACGTGACGGCACGTTGCGATCAGACGAGGGTTGTTCGAGTTGACCAGTCGATGGTTGCCGAGGCGAGGCGACCGTGCGCGGGGACTGCAGGTCAAACGGCCGGAATGATCCGGACACTGCAGGGGGCACTCATGCAGATCAACAACCTGTCCAGTCGGACGATCTTCTGGCGGGTTCACCGCGATCTGACCGAAGCGGCGTTGGTCTGAAAGAGGGCCTTCTCCTGACCGACCAAGGAATATCGTTCGAGGACCCTCGATGGACTGAGTACGCGATCGATCTCCGACGAGACTGGGCGATGGGGGACCCGATACCGGGTTGGAACGGGACAGTCAGCTGGAATTGCACCAGCCACCTCAGTCATCGACGTCAATTCCGCCACGGTCGACGTGGCGGAACCATCCCGCAGACCGTCAGCGCACCGCCGGGAACGCAGCTCGGTATCGGCGTGCTCAACATGAGCTACAACGATCTTCACGTCGTCTCTCGACTGGGCCGGGGTGCTGCAGGAGGCGAAGAACTACATCCGCCCGAGGGAGACCGCTTGGTTCAGCGCAAGTGCGGCGGGAGCCACAACGTCACCATGGTTCCGGCCTGGGCGGCCAATTCCGAGATGACGGCCGACCGTTGGAACGAGTGGAACAAGAACTCGATCGCGACCGTTGACCGTCGGCGCCCTGGGCACGCTGTTGGCCGTCGGCAGTGTCGTCGTCAGTTTCGGTATGACGGCGCCAGCGCTGGCGCAAACGGCTGCCGTGCTCTCGCAGACGCTCGCTGCAGGGTCTGTGGTCGCAGACCGTCGCCGGCGTTCTCATCGATGGCGCCAATGACACGCCGATCGTCCATCAGATACGGGCGGTTCCCGGGTACGACCGAGGCACGTTCATCGTCGTGACGGGTGGCAAGTTGTTCGGTGAAACAGGGAAGGAAAGTTCGTCGTCGAGGCAATATCGTCACTGACATCGACCACCTACGCCAAGCCAAATTCCTACGTCATCCTGAGTGGTATGAGGTCGTGAAGTGTGGCATCGACATGCACAGCAAGAATTACCAGTGGCGATTCCTCAGGGCAAGGACATCCCCGAACCACGACGTCGGGCAACTCGGAAAGGGGCTCCAGACCGATAGCGATGAAGGCCAGCGCGTCGAAATTGTCGAACGTCGTGGCATTCAACACGAACGGCTGGTTCAAGGATGTCGTCACTCCCGAGTCGAGTTGGCGTACCTGGACAACCAAGCCGAACGAGGGGCTCTGGGTGCGGACCGGCACCCCTCAGGCATAGCGGACTCCCGCTGCTGGCCCTGTTCCCTGCTGACCGATCACTCGCGATGCGGGTGGCGTCGGACGCGTCCGACGCCACCCGACTGCCGCCGGTCATCCTTGCTTGAGTTCGGACAGCGTCGGAGGCGCCTTGGTCGTCACCTCGACGATGTCGTTCTTGATCGACATCGTCGTGCCGGGCTTGAGCCGCACGAGGAATCCGCCGCTGATCGCCGTCAGCACGAACTCGCCGGAGTCGAGCCGTCGCGCCCGCCGGTGAGCCGGACGTACAGGTCACTCGTGCCGCTGTTCGTCAGCCGGCGACCATGGCTGCCGTAGAAGTTGCTGCCGTCGTTGCGCCGCTTCTCGTAGCGCCAGTCGGTGACGAACACCCGGCTCTGTCCGGCGTCGAGGGTGATGCTCTCCTGGCCGAGCTCGCCATCGGGGCGGCCTGGCGGCGGCCCACATGTTGTCGGCTCGCCAGTAGTCCAACTTGACGTCATCGGTACCTCCCTGTATCCGTCGACTTTCGCTCAACGAACCGTGAACTCGTGACGCATTCCGGAGACGTGATGAGGCACGCCGCTTCCTTCGGTGAACGAACCGTCCTCGGCGTCCATCGACGGTCGTTCCCGACGGGACGAAACAGACGGCGATGTAGTCGCCCGGCTCGAGGTCGGCGACCATCAGTCCCGCGCTCCCCGGCGTGGCCGCAAACGCCCCACCGACGCCGGTGACCTTGTCGCCCACCTCCTCCTCGGGCAGTTCGAGCAGTTCGCCCCAGCTCTCGGTGGTGCCCTCCGCCTTGCGCATGACGACGATCTCGTGGGCTTCGTTGCCGTCGTTGGTGAACAGGATCGCGGTTCGACCCGACTCGAGCTCCGGCACCGAGCCCGGTGAAGGCGTACTCGGTCGCGGTGACCTCGACCTGTTGGTCGAACTCGCAGTGCTCGAACATCCACGGGTCGACCGTGCTCATCGCCTCGGCGAACTCGGCCGAGTCGAAGCGCCGAGCTATCCGGCCCCCTCGCTCTCGATGAACTGCGGGCGGCGTCGACCATCGTCGCCAACTCGGCCTCGATCTCGGCGGGGGCGGCGGACTCGACGTCGTCGAGCATCGGTAGCAGCGTGCTCGGGTCCTCGGGCTCCTGGTTGAAGGCGAGGGTCACATCGATGTACGGGTCGCACACCGCCGTCTCGTCGCCCGACGCAACTGCGCCGGCCGTCGTGGTGTCGGCGGCGTCGGTGTCGCGCTGCGTCGGTGTCGGCGCGGTGTCCGCCGACGGTCGTCTCCGCCGCCGATCCGGTCGTGGCGCCGGTGTCGGCGGCGGAGGCGACGGTGGTCGCCGGCTCGGACTGGGGATCGTTGTCGTCGTCGCCGCATGCCCCGAGGGCTGCGATCAGCGCCGCCGAGGCGGCGAGGGCGAGGAGTAGTTCTTGCGCATGGTCCGTTCTCCTGGTGGACCGGCCGGCGGGTGCCGGTGCCGACGACGATGACGCAGCGGGCTCGTGGGTCATCGGGAGGAACTACGTGTTCGTCGCTACGTAGGTCATCACCAGCGGCCGGCAGCCGCCCCCCGCGGCGGCGAGCGCCTCGGCCACGTCACGGCGGGACCGGACGCCGAGCTTGCGCAGGATGGCGGTGACGTGGGTGGTGACCGTTCGAACACTGATGAACAACTCGGCGGCGATCTCCTGATCGGTCAGACGGTCGAGCGAGGCGGTCGGCCACCTCCAGCTCGCGCAGGGTCAGGCCCACGGCGGCCGCCCGCCGGGTCCCGTCCTCGTCGGCTGGCGTCGTGACGCGCCCGGCGAGCGTCTCGGCCAGGGCTCTGGCACGCCCCGCTGCGGCGTCGATCGGTGGGCCGGAACCGAAGAACGCAGCGGCCTCGAGGTCGCCCGCCACGGTCGCCACGGCCGCTGCCCGGGCGAGGGCGTCGTCGGCGATGCTCGCCGGATCGTCATCGGAGAGCAGTTCGAGCGCATCGGCGAGGGCGCCGGGCGGCGGTCGCTGCGTCGCCGGTTCGCACCGCCAGCCGAGCGGTGACGACCAGCACCTGGGCCTCGACCGCCCGTTCGCCGAGGACGTGGGTCCGGGCTCGAGCGTCGGCCAGGGTCGCCGCCGCCTCCTCGGCCGAGCCGTGATCGGCGAGTGCCTCGCCGAGGTTGCCGAGGCCGTGGGCGATGCCGGTCGCGTCGCCGAGCTCGCGGGCGATCGCCACGCTCTCGCGCATCGCCGCGATCGCCGCCGGCCCGTCGCCGAGGGCGAGGTGGGTCACGCCGACGTTGCCGAGCAGGAGCCCCAGCGAACGGCGGTCACCGACGGTACGGATCTCCTCGACCGCCTCCGCCCAACGCGTTGCGGCAGTGGCGAGGTCGCCCGACGCGTAGGCGTTGGCGGCGAGGTTGTTCAACGACACCGCCGCCCACGCCGGTCGCCGGCGTCGCGCATCGCCGCCGAGCGCGGCGAGATGGAGTTCCTCGGCCCGGGCGGTGTCGCCCTGCAGGCGAACGATCAGTCCGATCGCGTTCCAGCTCTCGGCGACGGCCCCGCTCAACCCGAGTCGGGTGCGGATCGTCAACGCAGCGTCGAAATGCTGCAGCGCCTCGGACAGATCACCCTGCGCCTCGGCCAGCTCGCCGGCCCCGTGATATCCGTCGGCGAGGGCGGCGGTGGGCGCACCGTCGTAGCTCGCCAGGGCCCGACGGAGCCAGGCCCGCCCCTCGTGGAGATGGCCACGGATCCACCAGAACCGCCACAGCCCGGCAGCGAGGCGCAGCGCCTCGTCGGACTCCCGGTCGGTCAGCAGCCACTCGAGCGCGCTGCGCAGATTGGCGTGCTCGAGATCGAGCTGTTCCAACGCCTCGGCCGCATCAGGTCCGGTCAGGGCGGCACCGGCTTCGGCGGCGAGCTGCTGCGCCCAGCTCGCATGCGCTCGACGGGCGTCCGTCTCGAGCCCGTGGACGGCGAGCTCGTCGTGGAGGTATCCACGCACGGTCCCGAGCAGGTCGAAGCGGCGGGCGCGCTGCGGTGACGGGACCGGACGCACGAGGTGATGGTCGATCAGCCCGGCGAGCGGGTCGAGCACATCGGCGACGTCGGATCCGGTGACAGCGGCGAGGGCGTCGACACCGAATCCGCCGACGAACACGGCGCAGCTCAGCAGCAGTTGTCGTTCGTCCTCGCCGAGGAGGCGGTAGGACCACTCGAGCGTCGCCCGCAGCGTTCGCTGGTGGGGAAGTCGATCCGGACAACCGTCGCGCAGGACGTCGAGGCGTCTGCCGAGCAAGCCGGCGAGCTCGGCCGGGGCGAGGACGCGCAGACGGGCGGCGGCGAGCTCGATCGCCAGCGGCAGGCCGTCGAGGGCGACGCAGATCTCGGCGACCGCTGCGGCGTTGTCCCGGGTCAGGGCGAAGGTCCGGTCGCTTCGCCGAGCGGTGTCGATCAGCAGCCGGACCGAGGCGGCGTCGTCGATCGCGCCGGCGGTCGGCCCATCGGAGCGCGCAGGAAGCGCCAGCGGTTCGACGACGACCTCGCATTCGGCGCCGAGGCCGAGGCTGCGCCGCGAGGTGACGAGCACGGTGAGATCGTCCGCTCGATGAAGCAGATCGGCGACGACGGTGCGGGCCTCCATCACGTGCTCGAAGTTGTCGAGCACCAGCAGGACACGGTCGCCGGCCAGACGCTCGGCGAGGGCGTCGACCGTCGCGCCGTCGAGGTCGTCGCTGACCCCGGACGCCGCCGCGATCGCCGGCAGCACCAGCGTCGGATGGAGCACACCGGCGAGCGGGACGACGAGCACCCTGCGGCCGGCGGCCGCCACGGCGCGGGTCGCTTCGTATGCCAACCGGGTCTTGCCGACGCCCCCGGGTCCGGTGAGGACCAGCAGCCTGGAGCGATGGTCGGCGAGCAGCGCGGCGAGCTCATCGAGTTCCGCCTCGCGGCCGATGATCGCGCTGTCCCGTGGTGCGACCGCCTCGAGTCGAGCGAGTGATCTTCGCCGTCGGCCGTGCTCCGGTTCGGCCATGCTCCCCCTGCTGCGGATTACCAGCTCGCGCGCCCCGTCCCGGCCGAACGTACCCGGCCCACCTCGACGGGTGGGAGGCCGTCGAGGTGAAATCGCCCTTCCGGGTGGACCGCTTCCCCCGCCGCGGGCGACCGGGCAGGTCCCACTCCCAGCGGACGCCGCCGCGGAGCTTATGGTCTCTGGTCCGGGCGTCGAGCGAGGAGAGCGTGCTACGTGAACGTCGGCTCACCGATTCGTGACCAGGCAGAAGCTGGTCTCGGCCGACAGACCGCTCGTCGGGCGAATCCGCCCGCGCCGGATTGCGTCGATCGGTACACCGCCACACGTTCAGGACATCGACGATGATTCGGGCCAGGATCCGCCCTTGGGCTCCGGACGACGCGGACAGATGCGTCCAGGTCGCGATCGATGCGCAGGTTCCCGTGTTCGCGTCGATGCTCGAGATCTATGGCGACGATCTCTTCGCTCGTCTGCGGCCAGGTTGGAAGGCTGGGCAACGTACGGCGGTCGAAGCGTGGATCGCGGACGCCGAGGCGGCTGGCTGGGTGGCGGAGGTCGGCGATGGCATCGTCGGCTTCGTCGCTACGACCGCTGACCCTGCCACCGGGATGGGGAGTGTGGAGATGATCGCCGTTCACCCCGACCAGCAGCGACGAGGAGTCGGCAGTCAGTTGCTCTCACGCGCTCTCGACCAGCAACGAAGTGTGGGCGTGGTCTACGTACAGGCCTTCATCAGAGACTTTCCCGGCCACGAAGCGGCCCTGCGGACGCTCCGTGCCGGTGGCTTCGTGCGCCACGCGGTGCAGCCGACGCTGCTCTTCGCGACATTGGACGGTGCTGGTCAGCCCGCGCATCCGCCTGCCGGAGTCCGCCGTATCGAGGAGGCCGACGTCGACCGCTGCGTCCACTTCGGGTTGAACGCGTTCCGCTCGGTGTATGCCTCCTTCGAGCATCTCTACGGGCCGGAACTCTTCTCTCGAATCGAGCCGGACTGGGAGCGGTCGCAGGCGACCTACATCAGAACCGCGGTCAGCGATCCCGACGATGAGACCTGGGTGTACGAGATCGACGGACGGGTCGCAGGGTTCGTCGTGCTCAAGCTCGACGAACACGGCATCGCCGACATCGATCTTCTCGCCGTCGACCAGGCGCTGCAGAACAACGGCGTCGCCACGACGCTGAACGGCTTAGCCCTCGACCGAGCCCAAGAAGCGTCGATGAGATACGTCATCGTGGCGACAGCCGACGACCCCGGACACGCTCCGGCGCGACGGTCGTACGCAGCGTGTCGGCTTCACGCCGATGCCGATCCAGTGGAACCTGCACATCGCCCGGCTGTAGCCAGCTCGCGTGAGCTCGGCCTCGATGTCACCCGGGCGCAGTGTCGTTGCTGCCGGGAATCGCCATCGCGACCATGTGGCGTGAGCCTCCGGGCGCGAGTTGCAGGCTGTTCGCGCGCACGTGGCCGACGAAGGCTCGTCGATCAGCAGCGGGATCACCGCGGACGTGTCGAAGTAGGCGATCACCGCCGCTGTTCGACCACGAGGTCGCCGACGAGGCCGACCGGGCGCCGACGATCAGCCACGGATCATCGCCGCTCGAAGCTGTTCCACAGTCGGGGAACCTGCCGGTCCATCGGGCGTCTGGTACACCCGACACGACAGTCCAACCGGAGTATCGGCGTCGGCGAAGATGTCGACTCCGTCCACGAGGATGCTTGGCGAGCCATGGAATCTGACCCGCTCGGCGTCCTCCGGTGTGCCGACGAGATAGCGCGTGATGGTCATGTCGGGCAGGTCGCCGAGACTCGTGGCGAGTCGGTCGTCGGCCACCTTCCAGTTCGGGCAGTCGGCGAAGTAGAGCAGTGTCACATCCATGACCGGACCCTAAACCCTGATCTACACATCAAGGTCAACCGGTATGATCGGGTGATGCTGATCGGTGAGCTCGCAGACCAACTCGCTTTGCCACCAGAGACGGTGCGGTTCTACGAGCAGCGAGGACTGCTCCCCGAACCCCAACGGGCGACCAACGGCTACCGCATGTACAGCGACACTGCGCTGCATCGACTCAGATTCATCCGCACTGCACAGGCCGCCGGGCTGACACTCGCAGAGATCCGTAGCATCATCGACCTCCGCGACGAAGGTACCGTGCCGTGCAGCCACGTCGGAGCGCTCCTCGAGACCAAACTCGCCGAAGTGCAGCAACGCCAACGAGACCTCGCAGCACTCGAGATCGAACTCGACCTACTTCTGCAGCGCAGCCGTTCTCTCGACCCAGCCGACTGTGGCGACGACGACGTCTGCCACATCCTCGCCGCCCGCACGGGAGCGCCCGTACAGGCCGACGCAGACGATCCCGCGGTAGAGCGCTCCTTGGACGCTCGGGTCGTCGACCGCACGTTCTGTGATCCTGACGGGTCACCGCGCAACGGTGCACATGTCGGCATCCAGGTCCGAAGCGAACCCGAGGGACTCGTTGCAGGTGACGAACCATCGGCGCGATGGGACATCGAGGTGTGAACGTCATCGATGACACCAACGGCGAGCCCGACTTCCGAGGCCCAGCCGTCCACCGCAAACGCGGGGGGTCAACGTTCCGACGGATCCTTGGCTTCGGAGACTCCGCCCCACAGCGCGGCGACCGGAACCGCCCAGACCCGCTCGCCCAGGCGAGCGGTGAGTGAACCCGTGTGGAACAGGATGCCGCACTGGAACCGATCGCCGAGGCGATCCCGAAGGAACGTCAGGCCACTGGCGTCGCGCTGGTTCACGGATCGGGCGGACTTCACCTCGATCGCCACCGCGCTGCCGTCGGGGCGTTCGACGATCACGTCGACCTCGATCCCCGAGCGATCTCGGAAGTGGGCGAACGTCAGCGCCTCGTCGACGGTGGTCGCCTGCCGCGTCAGCTCGGCGACCACGAACGATTCGAGGAACGCACCGCCCATCGCAGCCGTGGCGAGGCGTTGCGCCGAGAGCGACAGGACACCGGCGGCGAGCCCGGTGTCGGTGACGTGGACCTTCGCTCGGTGTCCGGTCTTGGCGGAGACGCCGACCGTCCAGCCGGGCAGCTCGGTCGTCAGGTACAGGCGCTCCAGCAGCCGTCGGTACGTGGACGCCGTCGGCTGGGTGACGTCGAGGGCTTGTGACAGTTCGGTGTTGACCACCGTCGATGAGGTCCGTTGAGCGATCAGCCGGTAGAGCCGCGACAGCGCCCCCGAGTGGCGGACGTCGATGAGGTCGGGCAGATCGCGATCGGTCACGGTCGCGAGGTAGCTCGCGAACCAGCGGGTCCGTTGGGCCGGCGTGGCACGCCGGAGGGCTGCCGGGTAGCCCCCTGCGGCGACCACGTCGAAGACATCGGCTCGTTCGAGGGTCGTGCGGAAGTTGCGC
>CAVWGZ010000011.1:0-193980 GCA_963754705.1 uncultured Actinomycetes bacterium
TCGACGGAGCGATCGCCCGGCTGGCACCCGACCTCGACCTGATCGCCGAGATCGCCAACATCTCGCTGTACTTCGCCCGCACCCACGGCGAGCGCCTCGGTCAGGAGCTCGGCCTCGACGTGCGCTCGATGGAGGTCAACCTCGACTCGGTCAAGGCCGGTTTCGGCCTCGAGGCGACCGCCGAGGGGCTGACCTACCGCGACCTGCAGAAGCGTCGCGAACTGATCAACAAGCGCATGCGGGACAGCCGCCGATAGGTAGCTTCGGGCCGCCATGAGACTCGTCATCGCCCGCTGCTCGGTCGACTACAACGGCCGGTTGGACGCCCATCTGCCGGAGGCGGTGCGATTGATCATGGTCAAGGCCGACGGCTGCGTTGCGATCCACGCCGACGGCGGTGCCTACAAGCCACTCAACTGGATGAACGCACCGAACAAGCTGACCACCGGCGAACGCGCCTGGACGGTCGTGAACCCGAAGGGTGAGGTGCTGACGATCCACCTGCAGGAGATCCTCAGCGATTCGAGCCACGAGCTGGGGATCGATCCCGGCCTGCGCAAGGACGGCGTCGAGGCGCACCTGCAGGAGTTGCTCGCCGCCTCCCCGCAGGCGATCGAGGTCGGTCTGACCCTCGTCCGCCGGGAGTACCCGACGGCGATCGGCCCGATCGACCTCGTCTGTCGCGACCGCGACGGGAGCTTCGTGGCGATCGAGGTCAAGCGGCGGGGCGAGATCGACGGGGTCGAACAGCTCGCCCGCTACCTCGAGCGGCTCCACCTCGATTCGTCGCTGGGGACGATCCGCGGTGTGTTCGTCGCCCAGTCGATCAAGCCGCAGGCGCGGGTCCTGGCCGAGTCGCGCGGTCTGAGCTGGATCGAGGTCGACTACGACACGCTGCGCGGGATGAAGCCCGACGACCTGACCTTGTTCTGACGACGATGGACGGCGAGATCCTCGAACTGCTCCGGGCGCTGGCGGCGATCGACTCGACCAATCCGGACCTGGTCCGCGGAGCGCCGGGCGAGGCGGAGATCGCCGAGTTCGTCGCCGGCTGGGCACGTCAGGTCGGGCTCGAGGTCGAGCTCGGCGAGGCCGCCCCCGGCCGCCCGAACGTCGTCGCCGTCGCCCGTGGGACCGGCGGCGGGCGGTCGCTGATGCTCAACGCCCACACCGACGTCGTCGGCACCGTCGGCTACGACGCGCCGTTCGTGCCTCGCCTCGACGGTGATCGGTTGACCGGGCGCGGCGTGCTCGACACCAAGGTCGGGTTGGCCACCGCGCTGGTCCACGCCCGCCGCGCCCTGACGCTCGGGCTCGCCGGCGACGTCGTCGTCGCCGCCGTTGCCGACGAAGAGGCCGGCTCGCGCGGAACCGAGGCGCTGATCGCCACCGGTCGCTGGCGGACCGATGCGGCGATCGTGCTCGAGCCGACCGAGCTGCTCGTCGTCCACGCCCATCGGGGATGGTGTTGGGGGCACGTGAGGATCCACGGGCGCGCCGCGCACGGCTCGCGCCCGGACCTCGGCGTCGACGCGATCGTTCACAGTGCCCCGGTGCTGCGCGGGATCGGCGAGCTCCAAGCGCAGCTCGCCCGGCGGGTCGACCCGCTCGTCGGCGCGCCGTCGGTGCACGCCTCGATCATCCGCGGCGGCGCCGAGCTGCCGACCTATCCGGCGCTGGTCGAGCTCGACCTCGAACGCCGCCTGCTGCCCGGCGAGGACGCGACGACCTTCGCCGCCGAGCTCGGACGGCTCGCCGGATCGGTCGCCGAACCGGCCTGGGCCGAGGCGACCGTCGGACTGCACCGCGCCCCGCTGCTCGTCGATCCGGACGAACCAATCGTCCGCACCCTCGCCGAGGCAGACTCGTCGCTACGCCTCGGGGCGAGCGTGTTCTGGACCGACGGCGCGCTGCTCGCCGAGGCCGGGATCCCGTCGGTGGTGTTCGGCCCCGGAGGCGGGGGGATCCACGAAACCCTCGAATGGCTCGATCTGACGAGCTTCGAGACCTTCCAACGCGCCCTGTGGCGGACGATCACCAGCTTCTGCCGCTGAGCGCGGCCCGGCCTGGGCGGCTTCCCGGCACCGGCACCGGCGCCGATTCGCGCTCAGCTCGACCATCCGCCGGTCCGGATCCCCGGTCAGCGGCTCGCTGCAGTCGAGCCTGAGCGCGAAGTGGCGGGCTCAGCGGCCCGTGCGTCGGGTCAGTGGAACCGGCTCAACCCCTGGTCGATCACCAGCCGGTTGCCGACAGAGGTGGTGAACACCGCTTCGCCGTCGGCGGTACGCCAGATCCGGATCGTCAACGCCTCCCCCGGAAGCACCGGCGAGGCGAAACGGCCCTCGACGTGGTCGAACCGGGCCGAGACCCCGTCACACAGCGAGTGGAGCAGCGCCCTGCCGGTGAATCCGTAGGTGCACAGACCGTGGAGGATCGGCGTGTCGAACCCGCCCATCGCAGCGAACGCCGGATCGGAGTGGAGTGGGTTGCGGTCGCCGTTGAGGCGATAGATCAGCGCCTGATCCGGCGACGTCTGGTACTCCACGACGTGGTCAGGGTCGCGCTCGGGCGGCACGTTCTGCGGACCGCTCGGACCGCGCTCGCCGCCCCAGCCACCTTCGCCGCGGATGAACGCCGACATCGTCGTCGTGTACAGCGGCGCGCCGGAGGTGTCGAGCGCCTTGTTCGCCATCACCACGACCCCGGCCTTGCCCTTGTCGTACATCGCCACGATCTCGGAGGTGACCGTTCCGCTGCCCTCCACCGGCAGCGGCTGGTGGAGGGTGACCGACTGCTGGCCGTGGACGAGCATCGCCGGGTTGAACGTCCCGATCCGGCTCATCGCGCTGTTGGTGCCGCCGCCGCGCCCGGTGACGACCACCGGATAGGTCGGCAGCACCTGCTGGTCGACACCGGAGGTGTTCTCGGTCGTGTAGGCGAGCTCAGCCGTGCCTGCGCCGACGCCCACCGCGTAGAGCAGGGCGTCGGTCGAGGTCCAGGAGATCTCGCTCGGGTCGGAGACCGATCCGACGGCATCCGGGTTCAACGGCATGGCAATGTCCTCTCGACGATCCGGTTCGACACGAGCTCAGTCCTGCGGCTGCGGCCAGGAGCCGGTCTTGCCGTCCATCCCGGAGTTCTTGCGCGCCCGGGAGAGCAGGTCGGCGACGACCGGGGCGAGCGCGGTGGGGTCGTCGACCGGCGCGACCTCGGGCCCGCGAACCCAGCCCTCGGCGACCGCCAACCCGGATCCCGACGCTTCGAACACCCGCCCGCTGACACCCTTCGACTCCGCCGAGGCGAGCCAGGTGACGATCGGCGCGATCCAGTGCGGCGCAGCCTTCTCCTTCGCCTCCTCGTCGTCGGCGGCCATCAGCCCGAGGCCCTCGGTCATCCGTGTCAACGCGGTCGGGGCGACGGCGTTGACGGTCACTCCGTAGCGGGCGAGTTCGAGTGCGGCGATGTTGGTGAACATCGCGATCCCGGCCTTGGCCGCGCCGTAGTTGGTCTGGCCGGTGTTGCCGTAGAGCCCGGAGACCGAGGTCGTATTGATGATCCGCCCGTCGACCGGGTGGCCCGCCTTGGACTGCTCACGCCAGTAGGCCGCAGCCCAGCGGCTGGGGGCGAAGGTCCCCTTGAGGTGGACGTTGATCACCGCGTCCCATTCCTGCTCGGTCATGTTGACGAGCACCCGGTCGCGCAAGATCCCGGCGTTGTTGACCACCACGTGGAGGTCACCGAAGGTCTCGATCGCGGTGTTGATCAACCGCTGGGCGCCCTCCCAATCGGCGACGCTGTCGCCGTTGGACACTGCCTCGCCGCCGAGCTCGCGGATCTCGGCGACGACCTGCTCGGCCGGGCTGAGGTCGCTGCCCGAGCCGTCGATGTTGCCGCCGACATCGTTGACGACGACCTTCGCCCCGTGCCGGGCGAGGCTCAGCGCGTGCTCGCGGCCGATGCCTCGGCCGGCTCCGGTGACGATGGCGATGCGTCCGTCGCACAGACCCATATCTGCAAGCTCCTTGATCGACCCGATGGCCGCAGCGCAGCCAGAACGGCAGCGATCATAAGGTGAGGGGGTCGGCGCGGAGAATCTCGCCCGGTGTGCCGCCCTCACCGGGGAGGACGGATCGGCGGGGGCCGTAGCCTGGATCGGGTGCTCGAGACGGGAGTGTTGGTGGTCGGCGGCGGGCCGGCAGGCAGCGCGACGGCGATCACCCTCGCCGATGCCGGACACGAGGTCACCCTCGTCGACAAGGCCGTGTTCCCCCGCGACAAGTGCTGCGGTGACGGGCTGACCACGGGCGCGTTGCGGATCCTCGACCGACTCGGATTCGAGCCGGCGATGGTCGATTGCTGGCAGGAGGTCAGTGCCGCCTGGATCCGCTCACCGTCGGGGCGCGAGGTCTGTTTCCCGCTCGGGTCGTCGGGGGGCACCTACGCCGCCGTCGTGCCCCGGGTCGAGCTCGACCGAGCGCTGCTCGAGCTCGCCGCCGACCGGGGGGTCAAGGTCCACCAGGGACATCCCTTCGCCGGCTTTGGTGAGCAGGAGGATCATCGGCGGGTCGTCGCCGAGATCGACGGCCTCGGACCGATCACCGCCGACTACCTCGTCGCCGCCGACGGGATGTGGTCCCCGGTGCGCAGGGCACTCGGCCTCAACGAACCCGGCTACCTCGGCGAATGGCACGCCTTCCGCCAGTACTTCTCCAACGTCACCGGCTCCGCCGCCGAGCGCCTGCACGTCTGGTTCGAACCCGATCTGCTGCCCGGCTACGCCTGGTCGTTCCCCCTCCCCGACGGACGGGCCAATCTCGGGTTCGGGATCGAGCGAGGCGGCCGGGTCTCCGTCCGGCAGATGAAGCAGCTGTGGCCAGAGCTGCTCGCCCGACCGCACGTGGCGGCTGCGCTCGGGCCGGCGGCGACGGCCGACGACCGCCACCTCGCTTGGCCGATCCCGGGGCGGATCGATCGGGCGGTGCTCGGGCGCGACCGGGTGCTGTTCGTCGGCGACGCCGCCTGCGCCGGTGATCCGCTGACCGGTGAGGGGATCGGGCAGGCGTTGCTCACCGGCGTGCTCGCCGCCGAGGCGATCGACGCCGGCGGGCCGGTCGACCCGGCGCGGACACGCGGCCGGTACCGGGCGTCGGTCGAAGCCGCGCTGTTCGCCGACCATCGGATGTCGGTGGTGTTGATCGCGCGCCCTGCGCCACGAGTGGGGTGCCCGCGGCTCGGTCCGCGTCGCCGGTGCGACCGGCTGGACCCGGGCCAATTTCGGCCGCTGGTTGTTCGAGGACGAGCCGAGGGCGATCGCCCTCACGCCCCGACGCTGGCACCGCGGCTTCCTCCGCCGACCCGGGGTCAGCTTCCCCAGCAGCCGCCCGAACCGGTCGGCCTAGCATCCCGGCGATGCACACCCGCCTGACGGAGTTGTTGGAGATCGAGCACCCGGTGATGCTCGCCGGGATGGGTGGGGTGTCGTACCACCGACTCGTCGCCGCCGTCTCCAACGCCGGGGGGATCGGCACCTTCGGGGCCGCCTCGATGGAACCCGGCCGGCTGGCGAAGGAGATCGAGGCGGTGAAGCCGCTGGTCGGCGACAAGCCGTTCGGCGTCGATCTGCTGACCGCCCTCCCCGGCCAGGTCGACAACGACATCCAGCTGGTGATCGACGGCGGCGCCCGGCTGTTCGTCGCCGGGCTCGGCGTACCGCGGGAGGTGATCGATCTGCTCCATCACCACGGGATCCTCGTCGGCTCGATGGCCGGCAAGGTCCGCCACGCGCTGGCCGCCGTCGCCAGCGGGTGCGACCTGGTGATCGCCCAGGGCACCGAGGCCGGTGGGCACACCGGCACGGTGGCGACGATGGCGCTCGTCCCCCAGGTCGTCGACGCGGTCGGCGCCGAGGTGCCGGTGGTCGCCGCCGGCGGGTTGTTCGACGGGCGCGGCCTCGCCGCCAGCCTGATGCTCGGCGCCGACGGGGTATGGGTCGGCACGAGGTTCATCGCCACCCCCGAGGCGAACACCGGGCGCGGCTACAAAGAGACGCTGCTCGGTCTCGCGGAGGACGGAACGGTCGTCTCCAAGGCCTACACCGGCAAGACCTGCCGAGTCGCCCGCACCGGCTGGACCCAGCACTTCGAGGAGCATCCGGAGGAACTCCGCACGTTCCCGGAGCAGATCGTCCACTCGCACCGCTCCGGAGTCCAGATGCTCGGCGCCGACGACTCGGTCGAGCTCGACACCGATCGCGCCTTCATGCCCGCCGGGCAGGGGGTCGGAGCGATCGACGAGCTCCGCCCGGCGGCGGAGATCGTCGCCTCGATGGTCGCCGAAGCCGAGGCGATGATCGACAGGATCGCCGCGCTCCCCCGCCGCTGAGCAGACCGCAGCCGGCCCGGTACCGTCGCTGCGATGCGCCGCACGGAGAAGGTCGAGCGAATCGGGGCGGTGCTCGACGAGCTGTATCCGACCACACCGATCCCGCTCGACCACAGCGATCCCTACACCCTGCTGGTCGCCGTCGCCCTGTCTGCCCAGACCACCGACAAGAAGGTCAATCAGGTCACCCCGGCGCTGTTCGCCGTCGCCGACACGCCGGAGAAGATGCTCGCCCTCGGGCCGGAGAAGATCCTCGGCTACATCCGTGAGCTCGGGCTCGCCCCGACCAAGGCCAGGAATCTGTGGACCGCAGCCGGCCAGATCGTCGACGCCGGTGGGGTGGTCCGCGCCGACTGGGGGTTCCTCGAGTCGCTCGCCGGGGTCGGGCACAAGACCGCCAGCGTGGTCATGTCGCAGGCGTTCGGGGTGCCGGCGTTCGCCGTCGACACCCACATCCACCGCCTCGCCCGCCGCTGGGGACTGTCCGACGGCAGCTCGGTGGAACGCACCGAACGCGACCTCAAGGCTGCCTTCGCCCCGGAGACCTGGAACCGCCGCCACCTCCAGATCATCTACTTCGGCCGCGAGTACTGCCCGGCGCTGCGCCACGACTTCCTCGCCTGCCCGATCTGCTCCTTCGCCGCCTCCAAGCAGCAGATCCGGACCGACGCGCCGGTCCCCCGCCGCCGCCCGCCGCGCCCACGCTGAGCAGGACCGGGCCGGTCACGAGGGGTCAGAGCGACGCCTGACACACTTGGTTGCGTCGCACAAGTAAGCCGCTACGGTAGATCCGATGCTGTGGAGGCCCGTCGGGTGAACGTGATCGAGCCCGAGACCCTCTCCGTCGCCGTCGTCGAACGTCCGGCTCGCCCCGTTGCCGAGGGCCGCGAATTCATCGTGATGATCACCGCGATGATGGCGACCGGGGCGATGGCGATCGACGTCATGCTCCCCGTCTTTCCCGACATCCGCGCCGAGTTCGGGATGCCTGCGGACTCGTCGCAGGTCACCTGGATCATCACCGCCTTCTTCCTCGGGCTGGCCGTCGGGCCGTGGCTGTACGGCCCGGTCTCCGATCGTTACGGCCGTCGCCGCCCGTTGTTCGTCGGGCTCTGCCTGTACATCGCAGCGGCGGCGTTGGCGACGGTCGCCCCCAGCTTCGGATGGATCGTCGCCTCTCGCTTCTTGTGGGGGCTCGGTTCCGCTGCGCCACGCACGCTCAGCCTGGCGATCATCCGCGACCGCTACGACGGCGATGTGATGGCCCGGCTGATGTCGATGATCCTCGCCGTGTTCCTGCTGGTGCCGATCCTCGCCCCCAGTCTCGGCGCAGCGTTGAACGCGATCGCTCCATGGCGGATCGTCTTCTGGGCGCCGGCGGTCGCCACCGCCGGGCTGCTCGTCTGGGCGTACTTCCGGTTGCCGGAGACGTTGACCCCCGAGCGACAGCGACCGTTCACCCGCAGGGCACTCCTCGACGCACTGAAGGTCGTCGTCGCCGACCGCCAGATCCGCTCGTTGACGGTGGCGATGACGTTCCTGATGGGGATGATGACCGGCTACCTGACGAGCAGCGAGCTGATCCTCGAAGACGTCTACTCCTACGGCGACTACTTCCCGCTGTTCTTCGGCGGCGTGGCGATCATGCTCGCCCTCAGCGCGCTCAACAACGCTCGTCTGGTCAACCGGCTCGGGCTCACCGGTCTGCTCCGGCGGATGTCGTCGATCGCGCTCGGCGCCGCCTACCTCCAGCTGGTGATCGTCCTCGTCACCGGCGGGCGACCGCCGTTCATCCTGTTCACCCTCGCCGTCGTCGCCGTGATCCCGATCGGCCAAGGGCTGATCCCCAACGCCAACACCGCGGCGATGTTGCCGGTGCCGCACATCGCCGGGACCGCCACGGCGATCATCGGCACGATCACCGTCGCCGGCGGGGCGCTGCTCGGCAACCTGGTCGGCGCCGCCTTCGACGGCACCGTCCGACCGTTCGCGATGCTGACTGCGGTGTTCGTCACGATCGCAGTGGGCCTGATCTACCACGCCACTCGCAGCACCGAGCCGCGATCGGTGGTCCGCTCGTAGCATCCGCCGGGTGAGCTTCGCCGCGCGTGTGCTTCCAGCCGCCCATCGACTGTGGGACGACGAGATCATCCCGATCCTGTCGGAGTACATCCGGATTCCGGCGGTGTCGTCCGCCTACGAGCCGGACTGGGCGGAGCTCGGTCACATCGATGCCGCAACCGAGCTGATCCGCAACTGGTGCGCAGCCCGCCCGGTGGCAGGGATGTCGATCGAACGCCACGACCTTCCCGGACTGTCGCCGGTGCTGCTGATCGAGATCGAACCGTTCGGCACGGGCAGCGCAGCGCGCACCGTGCTCTGCTACGGACATCTCGACAAACAGCCGGAGATGGTCGGCTGGCACCCGGATCACGGCCCGTGGGAGCCGGCGATCATCGACGGCAGGCTCTACGGGCGAGGAGGCGGGGACGACGGGTACGCCGCGTTCGCCGCCCTCGGCGCGATCGAGCTCGTCCAGCGCCACGGCGGCTCGCACGATCGGGTCGTGATCCTGATCGAGGCCAGCGAGGAATCGGGATCGGTCGACCTGCCCGCCCACCTCGCCGCGCTCGACTCCCGGATCGGTAGCCCCGATCTGGTGCTCTGCCTCGACGGCGGCTGCCTCGACTACGACCACCTGTGGGTGACGACATCGCTGCGCGGTCTGGTCGGGCTGACCGTCAAGGTCGAGGTGCTCACCGAGGGGGTGCACAGCGGGGAGGCGAGCGGGGTCGTCCCGTCGTCGTTCCGGATCGTCCGCCAGTTGCTCGACCGGATCGAGGACTCGGCGACCGGCGAGCTGCTTCCCGGGGAGACCCACGTGACCATCCCGGCACACCGGATCCGTCAGGCGCAGGCGACCGCGGCGGAGTTCCCCGAGCCGATCGCCGGCCACTTCCCGCTCGCCGGGACGACCAAGGCGATGCGTTCCGACGCGGTCGACCAGTTGCTCGCCCGCAGCTGGCGACCGACGTTGAGCGTCACCGGCGCCGACGGGCTGCCGCCGACCGGACGGGCCGGCAACGTACTCCGCCCATCGACCTCGCTGCGGCTCTCGTTCCGTCTCCCCCCGACCTGCGACGCCCATCGGGCGGCTCGGGCGCTCACCGAGGTCCTGCTCGCCGATCCCCCGCTCGAGGCAACGGTCACCGTCACCGACGTCGAGGCAGCGACCGGCTGGGATGCGCCGGAGCACTCGGCGGCACTCGTCGCGGCGATGGACGAGGCATCGCTCGCCGCGTGGGGCAAGCCGAGCCGGGCCTACGGCGAGGGCGGTTCGATCCCGTTCATGGGCTTGCTCGGGGCGAAGTTCCCCGCCGCCCAGATCGTCGTCACCGGCGTGCTCGGACCGGGAAGCAACGCGCACGGCCCGAACGAGTTCATCGACCTGCTGACCGCCGAGCGACTGACCGCCGCCCTCGCCGGGGTCATCGACGCGCACACCCGCTGAGGCGCGACCGAGATGTGGCAGACACTGCGGAGCAACCGCGACCTGCGCGCCCTGTTCTGCGCCCAGGTGGTGTCGTTCTGCGGCGACTGGTTCGCCTACGTCGCGTTCGTCGGGCTGATCCAGGACCTGACCGACGTCGCGCTCGTCGTCTCGCTGGTCTACGTCGCCCAGACGCTGCCGGCGTTCCTTGTCGCACCCATCGCCGGTGCCGCAGCCGACCGGTTCGATCGGCGCACCGTGATCCGGACCGTGTCGTCGATCCAGGCGCTCGCCGCCCTCGGTCTGCTGTTCGTCCGCAGTGCCGGGACGTTGTGGATCGGCTTCGGCTGCCTCTGCGTGATCTCCGCCCTCGGCTCGTTCGTCCTCCCCGCAGCCCAGGCGGGGATCCCCAATCTGGCGCGCACGCCGGAGGAGTTGAAGCACGCCAGCGTCCTGTTCGGTTCGCTGTGGGGGGCGATGTTGGCGATCGGGGCAGCCCTCGGCGGGGTGTTCGCCGCCGTGTTCGGCCGTGACGTCTCGTTCGTCGCCAACGCCTGCTCCTTCGTCCTCGCGGTCGTGTTCGTCAGCATGATCGGGCGGCCGATGCAGGAACACTCGACCGACGCAGCCGCCGGGCGAGCCCCGGTCCGCCCACTCGCCGACATGGACGAGGCGATCGGCGTCGCCCGCAAGGACCCGGTGATCCTCTCGCTGCTCGCCTCGAAAGCGACCTTCGCCCTCGGATCGGGGATCGTCGGAGTGCTCGCAGTGCTCGCCGAGCGCGAGCTCGGCGCCGGCGACGGCGGGGTCGGACTACTCCTCGGGGCGCGCGGGCTCGGGGTCGCCCTCGGTCCGTTGGTCGGGGCGCGACTGGTCGGCAAGGAGCTGTCACGGCTGCTGATGCTCTGCGGGTTCGCAGCGATGAGCTTCGGGATCTGCTACCTGGTCCTCAGCGTGGCGCCGACGCTGGCGATCGCAGCGGTGATCGCCTTGGTCGCCCATCTCGGCGGCGGGGCGCAGTGGACGCTGTCGACCTACGGGCTCCAGCGGCGGGTGCCGGACGCGATCCGTGGCCGGGTGCTGGCCGGCGACGCGGCGATCGTGATGCTGGTGCTGACCATCTCCAATCTCGCAGCCGGTGGGGTGGTCGAGTTGGCCGGGCCGCGCCCGGCGGTGGCGACCTTCGCCACGATCGGCATCGTCGCCAGCCTGCTGTACCTGTGGCGCACCGGACCCGTGCGTCGCCGGTTGCGCGACGAGGAACGAGCCGGAGACGCAGCCGTTATCGCTCAGTCGCCCTGACCACCGAATCGTCGCCCCCACCTCCCGCAACCGTCCCGACCTCGGTGTGTCCCCGTTCCGTCTGCGCACCTCCCCCGCAGTGCTCTGGGCACCGAAAGCGACAAGTCCCGTCGCATTCGGTGCCAAGAGCACCTCGGGACTCAACGCAGCGGGCACCGGCCGAACGGCTCGGGGCGGTCGGGCGGGTCGGGCGGGTCGGGGCGGCGGGTCGGGCGGGTCGAGCGAGTCGCCCGGCTCGCGACGCGGTTCTGAGGCACTCCACAGGTTGACGAACCCCGGCGCTCAGCGAGCGCCGATACCGTCTGAGGTCGACTCGCCCGGTGGAGGAGTGACGCAGTGACCGACTTCAGAACGGCAGCGGACGTCGAGGACGTGCTGCGCGAGATGTCGACGGTGGTCGTCGGGCAGCAGCGGGTGATCGAGCGGATGGTCGTCTGCCTGTTGGCCCGTGGCCACTGCTTGCTCGAGAGCGTGCCGGGCCTGGCCAAGACGCTCGCCGTCGAAACCCTCGCCCGCACCGTCGGCGGGACGTTCGCCAGGGTCCAGTTCACCCCCGACCTGCTCCCGTCCGACATCACCGGGACGCGGGTGTACCGCGGGTCGCAGGAACGGTTCGACGTCGAGCTCGGTCCGATCTTCGTCAACTTCCTCCTCGCCGACGAGATCAACCGGGCTCCGGCGAAGGTCCAGTCGGCGTTGCTCGAGGTGATGGCCGAGCACCAGGTGACGATCGGCGGGATCACCCACCGGGTACCGGAGCCGTTCTTGGTGATGGCGACGATGAACCCGATCGAGTCGGAGGGCGTGTACCAGCTGCCCGACGCGCAGCGCGACCGGTTCCTGATGAAGGTCGTGCTCGACTACCCGAGCCATCACGAGGAGATCGCGATCGTCGACCGGATGACCGTGCGCGCACCCACGGCTCGCACCGTGCTCGACCTCGAACAGCTCCGCCTGCTCCAGCAGCGCACCGACGCAGTGCTGGTCGAGCCGGCCGTGGTCCGTTACGCCGTCGACCTCGTCCACGCCACCCGTGACCCGGGCAAGCATCAGCTCAACGACCTCGTCCCCTACGTCGCCGTCGGCGTCAGCCCACGGGCCTCGCTCGGGTTGGTGCGCGCCGCCAAGGCGCTGGCCGTGGTCCGTGGCCGGACCTACGCCACTCCTCAGGACGTGTTCGACATCGCCCCGGAGGTGCTCCGCCACCGGATCGGGTTGAGCTACGAGGCGCTCGCCCGCGACATCGGCGTCGAACAGGTCGTCCAGCGGATCCTCTCGACGGTGCCGGCCGCGTTCGTCACATCCCCCGGGTGGCAGGCGCCGCTCGGTTCGGAGAACGGCCAGTGACCCCACTTCCGGCGAGGCCGGGCAGCGTCGCTGCGAACGCAGGGTCGTGGCCGGGTCCGCCCGATGCGCAGCTCGCCGAGACCTTGCGACGGCTGGAGCTGATGATCACCCGCAAACTCGACGGGATCCTCCACGGCCAACACCAGGGACTGACCCCGGGACACGGCAGTGAGGCCGGTGAGAGCCGGCCGTACATCATCGGCGACGACGTCCGCCGGATCGATTGGAACGTCACCGCCCGGACCCGCGAGCTCTATGTCCGCGAGTTGATCGCCGACCGCGACCTCGAGGCGTGGTTGTGCGTCGACATGTCACCGACGATGGCGTTCGGGACCGAACTCGCCGAGAAGCGCTCGATCGCCCTCGGGGCGGCGGCGGCCGTCGGCTTCCTCACCGCCCGGGCGCAGAACAAGGTCGGCGCCGTCGTCGCTGCCGGCGGCGACCGCCTCGCCTACCCGCCGCGCGGTGGCCGCGACCACCTGCGCGCCCTGCTGACCGCGATCGGGCAGGCCCCGAGCGGTGAGGGAACCGGACGCAGCGACCTCGGCGCGCTACTCGACGACGTCGGCGGGCGGGCCCGGCGGCGCGGTTTCGTGACGGTGATCGGTGATCTGCTCGCCCCGATCGAGCAGTGGCGGCGTCCGCTCGGCGCGTTGGCGTTGCGCCACGAGGTGCTGGTGGTCGAGATCGTCGACCGGCGCGAGCTCGACCTGCCCGCGATCGGGCTGTTGACGGTCGCCGATCCGTCGACCGGGCGGGTGAGGGAGGTGCGGGTCACCGAGTCGGTCCGTCGGCGCTACGCCGAGGCCGCCGCCACCCAGCGGGCGACCATCCGCTCGACCGTGCTCGCCGCCGGCGCCCAGCACCTCCAGCTGGCGACCAACGGCGAATGGCTCGAAGAGCTGATCCGCTACGTCCACCGCCGGCGGCACCTGGCCAACCGCCGCTTCGACGCCCGAGCTGCGCGATGACAGGGCGAACCACGATGCCAGGGCGCCCGGAGGCGAACGTGGGCGGATCGGCAGCATGAGCTGGGACTTCCTCCACCCGGGACGGTTGTGGCTGCTGCTCGGCGTGGTCCTGCTGGCAGCGGCGATCGTCGCCGGGTCGGTGCAGCGCCGGCAGCGCGCAGTCAAGTTCACCAACCTCGACCTGCTCGACTCGATCGTCCCGCCCCGACCGCCGTGGCGACGCCATCTGGTCAGCGCCCTCGTCCTCGCCGGATTCTCGGTCGGCGTGCTCGCCCTCGCCCAGCCGTACCGCACCGAGCGGGTGGCCGAGGAGCGTTCGATCATCATGCTGACGATCGACGTCTCGCTGTCGATGATGGCCGAGGACGTCGCCCCGAGCCGCCTGGCGGCAGCGAAGGACCAGGCCAAGGCGTTCGTCGAGCAGGTCGACCGATCGATCGACATCGGGTTGGTCAGCTTCTCCCAGAGCGTCAAGTTGCGCGTGCCGCCGACGCTCGATCGCGACCGCGTGCTCGACGGGATCGACCGACTCGAGCTCGAGGAGGGCACTGCGATCGGGGACGCGATCATCGAATCGACCGAGGTGATCGTCGACACCTTCGCCGACGGCGGCGGCGGCCAGGCCGGTGACGAGCCGGGCCCGCTGACCGAGGACGGCACCCCGGCGGCGATCGTGATCCTCACCGACGGCGAGACGATCGAGGGGATGACGACCGGTCCGGAAGGTGCCGAGGACGCCGCCGCCTACGGCATCCCGGTGTACGGGATCGCCTTCGGCACACCCGGCGGTTTCGTCGAACTCGAGGATCCGCTGTCCGGGGAGGTGTACACCCAGCCGGTCCCGGTGAAGTACGAGGAGCTGACCGAGGCGGCCGAGCTCACCGGCGGAGCGTTCTACGCAGCCGAGTCCGAGGGTGACCTCGGCGCGGTCTACGGCGACATCGAGACTCAGCTCTCCCCGGCGCTGGAGGTGCCCGAGCCGGAACGGGTCGAGCTCACCATCCGCTATCTGGCGGCGGCACTGCTGCTCCTCGCGCTGGCGATCGGGGCGGCCCAGCTGCTGCTCGGCGGGTTGGCGTAGGACGAGCCGGGGGCGCCCCCGATGGCGGCCCCGGCGCGCCGGTCGACCCCGGCGGACGGATCGCTCGGTACCCTCGGGCGACGTGGTTGGACCGAACGACGAGGAGTTGCGCGCGGCGACGAGGGTGCTCGAGGCCGTCGTCGCCGACCGCTCGGTGCTCGAATCGCTGCCGCTCGCGGAGCGAACGCGGCTGCTCAACGCCGCCGGCGATGTCTACGAACCGGACATCGAGGCCCGCCGGAGGCAGATCAAGGCCGACCGCCGCCGACGCAAGACCGAACTGGCGGAGCGCGACCAGCAGCTGCTGGCGGAGACCGGGATCCGGACCCTGCGATCGAAGCCGGTGTTCACCACCCCCGACGCCTTCGCCCCCCAGGAACTCGGTGCCGAGCGGCCCGACCCGCACTCGACGCTCGAGCGCCACTGCTACGTCTGCAAGCAGCGCTACACGACGATCGATGCGTTCTACGACCAGCTCTGCGGCGACTGTGCGGCATTCAACTACGCCAAGCGGGGCGAGCTCGCCGACCTGCGCGGGCGGGTCGCCCTGCTCACCGGCGGGCGGGTCAAGATCGGCTACCAGGCTGGGATCAAGCTGCTCCGCTGCGGCGCCCGGTTGATCGTCACCACCCGCTTTCCCCGCGACGCGGCGATGCGCTACGCGCAGGAGGCGGACTTCTCCGAGTGGGCCGACCGGCTGGAGATCTTCGGGCTCGACCTCCGCCACACCCCCAGCGTCGAGGCGCTCTGCGCCCACTTGACCACGACCCATGACCGGCTCGACATGGTGATCAACAACGCCTGTCAGACGGTCCGCCGACCGCCCGAGTTCTACCGCCACATGATCGCCGCCGAGACCGGTGCCCTGGCCGAGTTGCCGGCGGCCGCCCGCCGGCTGGTCGGCAGCTACGAGCGGCTGCGCTCCACCGACGAGGACCGCTCGCCGGCGGGGGCGGTGGCACTCGCCGGGTCGGTCGGCCTGCGCCGCGCCGCGGATCTCTCCCAGGTCCCGTTCCTCGCCGAGGACCACGATCTCGCCGCCGAGCTGTTCCCCGCCGATCGGCTCGACCAGGACCTGCAACAGGTCGACCTGCGCGGCCGGAACTCGTGGCGGTTGACGCTGGCGGAGGTGTCGACCGTCGAGCTGCTCGAGACCCAACTGGTCAACGCCGTCGCCCCGTTCGTGCTCAACGCCCGGCTGAAGCCACTGCTGCTGCGGACCCCCGATCGGGACAAGCACATCGTCAACGTCTCCGCCGTCGAGGGCCAGTTCTACCGACGGTTGAAGACCACCCGCCATCCGCACACCAACATGGCCAAGGCGGCGTTGAACATGATGACGCGTACGTCAGCTGCCGACTATCACGCCGACGGGATCCACATGAACTCGGTCGACACCGGGTGGATCAACGACGAGGACCCGGTCCAGATCGCCGAGCGGAAGACCGCCGAGCAGCGGTTCCACCCGCCGCTCGACATCGTCGACGGCGCAGCACGGATCGTCGACCCGATCATCGACGGGATCAACACCGGCGTTCACCGCTGGGGGCAGTTCCTCAAGGACTACCGGCCGACCGACTGGTGAGCGCAGACGGTCAGACGCTGCGAGCGACCGCCGCAGCGGCATCCATCAGCCGTTGGGCGCGGAGGTCGCCGGCGAGGTTCTGCGACATCCGGTTCATCGCGTAACCGAAGCCGAGCTCGAGCTCCGGATGGGCGAAGGCGACCGAGCCGCCCGCACCGGGATGACCGAACGATCCCTCACCGACGTAGGGGGTGAACGGACCGTGGGTCATGAACCCCATCCCGAACGTCGTCGACACCAGCAGGCAGTTGTCCGCTTCACCGGGCGGGGTGACGGTCGTGCGGCTCGCCTCGACGGTCGCAGGCCCGAGCAGCCGGACGCCGCCGACCGTGCCGATCGTCGCTGCATAGATCGTCGCCAACGACCGGGCGTTGCTGATCCCGTTCGCCGCCGGGATCTCGGCGCGGTGCACCTGGCGAGAGTTGAACACCATCCCGTCGCTGCCGCTCGAGCTGAACGCTCCGCTGACGGTCAGCGCCCGACCCCCCGGGGTTCGCGGTCCCATGAACTGCTCGGCGAGGGCGAGCAGCTCCGGATCGGTCGACGGGGTCGCCGGAATGATCGGCGAGACCCTCGCCTCGTACTCCTCGGGGAGCCCGACCCACAGCTCGACCCCTTCGCCACTCAACGGGCCGACGATCTCCTCGGCGACGAAGGCGCCGAGCGTGCGATGCGCCGGATCGACCCGGCGGACCAGCTCGGCGGCGAGCCAGCCGAAGGTGATCGCGTGATATCCGTGGCCACCGACGCCCGGCTCCCACAACGGAGACTGGGCGGCGAGCGCGTCGACCATCCACCCCCGGTCGAGCACCTCCTCCAGCGTCGGTTCGCCGTCGATCGTGTACAGCCCGGCCTGGTGGGAGAGCAGCTGAGCGACGGTGACCTCGCCCTTGCCGGCGGCGGCGAACTCGGGCCAGTGATCGGCGACACGGTCGGCGAACGCAAGCAGTCCGCGCTCGACGCAGATCGCGACGGCGATCGCGGTGATCCCCTTCGTCGTCGAGAACACCAGTTGGAGGGTGTCGTCGTCGTAGGAGCGGCCGCCGTCGGACTCGTCGAAGCGGCCGCCGGTGAGGTCGACGACGAGCTCGCCGCGGTGGCGAACCGCGCACGACGCACCGACTTCCTCGGTTGCCGCCAGGTTGTGCTCGAACGCGTCGCGCACCGACTCCCAGCCGCTGGCGACGTACCCGTTGCTCTGCCCCATCTGTTCAGTCTCCGATCAGTTCGCGCAACGTCTCGATCGTCGCCACCGGGTCGCCCCCGACCGGATCGACGGTCAGGATCGTCACCCCCGCCTCACGGTAGGCAGCGAGCTTCTCGCGTACGTAACCGGGCGGGCCGACGAGATTGCAGCCCTCGATCATCGCCGCCGGGACCGCAGCAGCGGCTTCGGCCTTCTTTCCGTCGAGGTAGAGATCCTGGACCTCGATCGCCTCGGCGACGTAGCCGTACTTCTGCGCGATCGTGTTGTAGAAGTTCTGGTCGTGGGCGCCCATCCCGCCGACGTAGAGGGCGACGTGCGGGCGCGCTCGGTCGAGGACCTTGGTCTGCTCCTCGCCGACGTACTGCTCGCCGATCGCGACCATCCCCCCGGCGGTGACCTCGAGCGTGCCGAGCGACGGGTCACGCTTGGCCAATCCGGACCTGAGGTCGTCGCCCCACACCGTCTGGAACTTGGTCGGGTCGAAGAAGATCGGCAGCCAGCCGTCGGCGTGCTGGGCGGTGGCGGCGACGCTCTTGCCCATCAAGCTCGCCCACCAGATCGGGATGTCGGCGCGCAACGGATGATTGATGATCTTCAACGCCCGCCCGAGCCCCGTGCCCTGACCCTCCGGCAGTGGGGCATCGATCGTCGTGCCGTGGTACTCGAACGGCGCCTCGCGCTTCCAGATCATCCGGCAGGCCTCGATGTACTCCCGGATGCGGACCATCGGCTTCTCGTACGGCACCCCGTGGAAGCCTTCGATCACCTGCGGGCCCGACGCTCCGAGGCCGAGGATGAACCGGCCGTCGCTGACGAAGTCGCACCCGGCGGCGGTCATCGCCATCAGCGCCGGGGTGCGGGAGAAGACGTTGAGGATCCCGGTGGCGATCTCGATCCGCTCGGTCTTCGCCGCCAGGTAACCCACCTGACTGACCGCGTCGAAGCTGTAGGCCTCGGCGATCCAGACCACGTCGAGACCGGCCCGTTCGAGCGTGGCCACCTGGTCGACCGCCTGCTTGAACCCGCCGGAGTAGTTGATCGACATCGAGAGCTTCATGCCGGCGCACGCTACCCAGCCCGTCGGAGCAGCCACGGATGAGCCTCGGCGGCGATCAGCCCCCGGTCCGCAGCGCGGCGTTGAGGTTGCCGGAGCGAAGTCCTTCGAGGTCGAGGGTGACGTAGCGGTAGCCGGCGCGGTGGAGCGCGTCGACGATCTCGGCCCGGCGGGCGACGGCGAGGCCGAGCTCGTCGAGCGGCAGTTCGATCCGGGCGGTATCGCCGTAGTCGCGAACCCGGAGCGCGGCGAAGCCGAGCCGGCGCAGCGCGCCCTCGGCGCGGTCGACCGTGCCGAGCACCGTCAGCGTCACCGGCGTGCCGTAGGGCAGGCGGGAGGCGAGGCAGGCAGCGGCGGGTTTGTCCCAGGTGCGCAGCCCATCGGCGCGCGACAACCGCCGGATCGCCGCCTTGTCCAGCCCGGCGTCGACCATCGGGAACACCGCGCCGCGCTCGGCGGCCGCCCGTTGACCGGGCCGGTGGTCGCCGAGGTCGTCGAGGTTGACCCCGAGCACGACGGTCGCCCGCTCGCGCTCGGCGATCGGGCCGAGCACGTGCATCAGCTCGGTCTTGCAGTGGTAGCAGCGATCGCCGTCGTTGATCCGGTACGCCGCGTTGGCCAGCTCGTCGGTCGCCACCGGCGTCCAGCGCAGGCCCCATTCGGCGGCCAGGGCGCGGCAGTCGGCCGCTTCGTCGGTGGCCAGGCTGGCCGACACGGCGGTGACCGCGTGGACCCGCTCGACGCCGAGGATCCGTTGGGCGACGGCGACGAGGAAGGCCGAGTCGGCGCCACCGCTGAAGGCGACGACGACCCGCCCGAGCTCGGCGAGACGCCGCTCGAGGGCGGCGAGCAGCTCGGCGTCGGTGGCGGTCGGGGTCTCGAGGTCCATCGCCGCCAGTCTGGCAGCGAGGCTCAGTCGAACGACGGGAGGCGTTTGGCGAGGAAGGCGGCGATCCCCTCCTGCGCGTCGGGGCCGGCGGCGGACGCGGCCATCAGCTCGACCATCCGGTCGTAGGCCTCGGCCTGCGGCAGGTCGATCTGCTCGTAGTACCCCTGCTTGCCGAGCGCCTTCGACCGCGATGCACCGCGCGGTCGCCCGGCGGAGCAGCTCGGCGGTGGCGGTGACCAACTCGTCGTCGGGGACGACGCGGTTGACCAGCCCCCACTCGGCAGCGGTGCCGGCGTCGATCGGATCGCCGGTCATCGCCAGCTCGAGGGCGCGCTTGCGTCCCACGTTGCGGGCGACGGCGACCAGCGGGGTGTGGCAGAACAACCCTCCTTTGCCGCCGGGGATCGCGAACGAGGCGGACTCGGCGGCGACCGCCAGGTCGCAGGTGGCGACCAGCTGACAGCCGGCGGCGGTGGCGAGGGCGTGGACACGGGCGACGACCGGTTGGGGAATCGCCTGGATCGTGTCCATCATCTCGGTGCAGATCCGGAACACCCGCCGGGTCTCGTCGAGATCCGCGCCGGCCATGTCGCCGAAGTTGTGGCCGGCGGAGAACACCGGCCCCTCGGCAGCGAGGATCACCCCGACCGCATCGCTCGCCCCGACCTGTTCGAACGCACTGGTCAGCGCCCGCATCATCGCCACCGACAGCGCGTTGCGTTTGGCCGGATGGTCGAGGGTGATCGTCGCCACCCGATCCTCGTAGCTGATCTGCACCGGTGATTCGGTCATCGACAGATGATGGCCCACGTTCGAGGTGCACCCGGTCAAGGAGGGCTCGCACGTACACTGCAGGCCCGTGCGTCGTCGTTCCCTTGCTTGTGCCGTCGTTGCCGCGCTCGGGATCGTTCCCGGCGCTGTCGCCCTGGCAGCGGTGTCGCCCGTCGCGGCGGCCACTGCTGCGCCGGCCGCCTACGTCACCCTCCCCGCTCCTCAGCGCCTGCTCGACACCCGCAGCGGTGGTCCGGTCGGGTCCGGTTCGACCACCTCGATCCCGGTCACCGGCGTCACCCCGTTACCGAGCGCCGGCCAGGCAACCGCGGTCGTCCTCAACGTCACCGTGCTCGGCCCGGCCGAGCCCGGGTTCTGGACGGTCTGGTCGCATGACGCCGCCCGGCCGAACGCATCGAACCTCAACGTCGACGAGCAGGCGTCGCTGCGCGGCGGCGCGCTCGGCGATCGCCAACCTGGTCACCGTCCCGGTCGGGCCGAGTGGTCGGGTCGACGTCTACGCCGAGCGCAGCGGGCACCTGCTGGTCGACATCCTCGGCTACTACGCACCGGCTGCTACGGCGACCGCCGGCAGGTTCCAGGCGCTGGCGGCGCCGGTCCGGTTCGTCGACACCCGCCCGGCCGATGCCGTCCTGCGCCCCGGCGAGACCCGTGAACTGCGCGCCCCCAACGCTGCGGGCGCATCGGCGATCGTGCTCAACATGACCACCGTCGCCCTCGGGGGCGGGTACTGGACGGTGTTCCCGGCGGGAGCCGGCACCCCCAACGCCTCCAACCTGAACTCGATCGGGCTCGGCGACGTCGTCGCCAACCAGGTGGTCGTCCCGGTCGACGCCGACGGCGACTTCCAGGTGTTCTCCTCCGCCGGCGGGCACCTGATCGTCGACATCGTCGGCACCTTCACCGGGGCCGGTGCGCCGAGCGCGACCGACGGATTGTTCGTCGCCCTCGAGGCCCCGACCCGGTTCCTCGACACGCGCAACGCCACGCTCAACCCGGCGGGTACCACCCGCCAGCTGCTCCCCGGCTGGAACGTCGAGGTCCCGGTGGCGAGCAACCCGTCGATCGGGCGCAGCGACGTCGCTGCCGTCGTGGCCAACGTGACCACCCTCGACGGTTTCGCCGCCGGCTATCTCTCGGCCACCCCGGCCGGCGCCAACGACCCGGCGATCGCCTTGCGCAGCACCTCGACGCTGAACGTCGTCCGCGCCGCCCAGGTACTCGCCAACCATGCGACGATCCCCGTCTCGAACCGCGGCATCGACCTCTACGCCGACCAGGGCGGCCACCTGGTCGCCGACGTCGCCGGCTACTACCTCGGCACACCGTCGACCGCCACGTTCGCCGGGCCGCGCAACGCCGATCCGACGCCGGCCGGGTGCCTCGGCTTCCCGGCCACAGCCGTCAGCCGGATCACCGTCGGTTCGGGGAAGGCGGCGGTGACGACGCTGCAGCAGCGCCTGCTGGCGCTCGGCTTCTGGCTCAGCGCCGCCGACGGCAACTACGGCACGACGACCACCCAGGCGGTGATGGCCTTCCAGTCGTGGGCCGGGCTACCGATGACCGGGGTCACCGACGAGACCACCGCCGTGCGGCTCAACTCGACGCTGTGCCGGGCGACGGCGACGACCGCCGGTGCCGAGCTGTTCGAGGTCGACAAGTCGCAGCAGATCGGCTACCTCGTGCGCGGCGGGAGGCTCGAGTGGATCTTCCACGTCTCCACCGGCAACGGTCGCGACTACGACGAGGAGAACCGCAAGAACCCCGGCGCACACGAGATCGGGGTGGCGATCACTCCGAGCGGCGACTTCAAGGTCTACCGAGTCTCCGGCGAGGCCCGCTACGAGGGCACGCTCGGAACGATGTACAAGCCGCGTTTCTTCTCCGGCGGGGTCGCCGTTCACGGCGCGCCGAACGTGCCCAACTATCCGGCGTCGCACGGCTGCGTGCGGGTGACGAACGCGGCGATGGATTACCTGTGGTCCTCGAACACGCTGCCGATGGGCGGCCGGGTGGTCGTCCACGAGTGAGCCCGGGAGCGGTCGTCTTCGACCTCGACGACACGCTGATCGACTGGTGGGGGTCGATCGAGCGGTGTCTCGCCGAGTTCGCCGGCGACGAGGTGATCGGCGCGCTCCAGCGCCACTGCCGGGCTGCGTTGTGGGAGCTCCGGCCGGGCTCGACCGACGTCTGGCATCGCAACACCTGGGCGTTGCACACCTCCCGTGAACGGATCTGGCCGGCGGCGCTCGATTTCCTCGATCCGACCGAGATCGAGCTGCTCGCCCGCCGGTTCGACGAGGAGCTGTGGGTCGGGTTCTTCCCCGAAGTCGTTCCGACGCTCGACATGCTGGTCGACACCCACCGTCTGGCGGTGCTGTCGAACAACCAGTTCCTCCCCCAGGAGGCGCTGCGGCTCCGCCTCGCCGACTGGTTCGAGGTGGCGGTCGCCGCCGACCCCGACCGCTACAAGCCCGACCCGGCGGCGTTCGAGCTCGTCGCCGGCCAGCTCGACCTGCCCACCGAGCGCTGCGTCTACATCGGAGACTCCGCCCGCGTCGACGCGCTCGGCGCCCACGCCGCCGGGATGACCGCCGTCTGGCTCAACCGCTGGGCGGATGCCTGGCCGGACCGACCGCACGAGATCCATCAGATCAGCACGCTCGCCGAGCTCCCTGCGCTGCTCGACCTGCTCGCCAGCGGCGTCCACTGACGCCGACGCTCAGCTCGGCCGGGGGCCCTTCCACCCGTTCCAGTGGGTCACCGCCGTCGCCGGACGGCGCCTGGCGATGCCGAACCGGCCGACGGGATGGCCGACGGGCACGAGCGCAGCGATCTCGAACCGACCCGGCGGCACGCCGAGCAGGGCGAGCACGGCGGCGGTGTGGATCCGGATCACCGTCGTCACCGTCGTGCCCAGCCCGAGGATGCGGGCCGCGATGCAGAAGTTCTGCACCGCCGGATAGACCGACGCATCGAGCCGGCCGATGTCGAGCGGCCCGTCGTCGTCGGCCGGGGTCCAGTCGATCGTCGGTTGGAGGAAGACGACGAGCACCGGGACGGTGGCGAGGGTCTCGGCGAGGTGCCGGGCGGAGCGCTTCGTCCGCTCCCAACTCGACCGGTCCTCCTCGGTACGGAACGATCCCGGCTCGGGCAGGCTTCGCTCGTAGCGGTCGTAGGCGGCGCGATAGTGGCGGCCGATCTCGGCGCGCAGTTCGGCGTCGGTGACGACGACGTACTGCTGCGGCTGGACGTTGCCGCCACTCGGTCCCTGCTGCGGCGGCGCGCAGGCACGTCTCGATCTCGTCGGTGGTCACCGGCTCGGCGGTGAACCGGCGGATCGCCCGGGTGGTCGACGAGCGCGTCGAGTGCGTCCATCGCCGGTCAGCGTAGGAGTCCGTCGGGGCGGGGTCGGTCAGCGACCTTCGAACTGCGGTGGGCGACGCTCGGCGAGCGCAGCGAGCGCTTCGCGGTGGTCGGCGGAACCGAAGGTGAACAGCTCCGCTGCGGTCGACAGGTCGAAGCTGTCGAGCAGGGCGCGCTTGAGCTGCTGGTTGACGGCGACCTTGGTCGCCCGCACGGCGAGCGGTGCGCCGGCAGCCAACCGGCGCGCCCACCACCGGGCCCGTTCGGCCAGCTCCGCGGCGGGGACGACCTCGTTCACCAGCCCGATCCGTTCGGCCTCGACCGCTTCGAGGGGATCGCCGGTGAGCAGGTACTGCTTTGCCCGTGCAGGCCCGACGAGCAGCGGCCAGATCGCCGCCCCGCCGTCGCCGGCGACGATCCCGACGCGCACGTGCGGATCGGCGATCGTCGCCCCCTCGGCGATCAGGATCACGTCGCAGAGCAAGGCGACCGAGGCTCCGAGCCCGGCGGCCGGTCCGTTGAGGGCGGCGACGATCGGCAGCTCGACGTCGAGCAGATCCCAGATCAGCTGCTTGGCGTCGAGCCGCAACTCGTCGAGCGCCTCGACGGTGCGCAGCTGGGGGAACCAGGCGAAGTCGCCGCCGGCGCTGAACGCACGCTTCGAGCCGGTCAACAACACCGCCCGGGCGCGCCGCTCGCGTCGCAGCAGGCGGGCGAGCTCGCCGAGATCATGGTGCAGCTGGGCGTCGATCGCGTTGATCTCGCTCCCCGGTCGGTCGATCGTGGCGACGAGCACGTCGCCCTCGCGTTCGATCCGGATCGTCGGCAGCGATTCGTCCACGGTCATCGGCGGCCTTCCCTGCTCAGAGCATCGAGGTGTCGGCGTCGACGCCGAGGAGGTGCCTGCCGGCGTTCTCCATCGCTCGGGCGCCGATCATGATGTGCTGGGTGGCGGTGTTCACATCGCGCAGGCAGCGCTGCAGCGGATGGTCGGCGAACACCGCCGTCCCCCCGGCGAGGTGGAAGACGAGCTCGACCGCTCGCGCCGACTGGGCGGCGGCGTTGCTCGCCGCGATCCGGATCCGGGCCCGTTGGTCGACCGTCACCCGTTCGCCGGCCGTCGCTCGCGCCCAGGCAGCGGCGAGCTCGTCGAGGAGGAAGGCGCGCGCCGAGGCGTGCGCTGCGATCGCCCGGGCGACGTCCATCTGGGTGTGCGGGGCTGCGGCCAGCGAGCGGACGGAGAACGCCGGCCGCTTGCCTCCGGCGAGTGCGACCAGCTCCTCGATCGCCCGTCCGGCGATCCCCAACGTCGCCCCGGCGACCCCGGCAGCGAGGAGGGTGAACAGCGGGAAACGAGCCAGCGGAGTGTCGAGCTGGGGCCGGTCGAGGCCGGGTGAGAGCAGCAGGTCGTCGGCGACCTCGGCGGCGTCGACGGAGAAGTCGCCGGAGCCGGTGCCACGCAGACCGAGCGAGTGCCACGTGTCGTGGAGCGTCACCGCCGCGGCGGGGAACCAGGCGAGCCGGGTCGCGCCGTCCGGGGTGCGGACCCCGCCGGTGATCCAGTCGCAGTGCGAGGTGCCACTCCCCCACGACCAGCGGCCGTCGACGACCCACCCACCCCCGACTGCCGGGCGCGCCGTCCCGGTCGGGGCGTAGGCCCCACCGGTCACCGATCGCCGATCGCCGAACAGCTGGCGGGCGCGTTCGGCCGGGAGCAGCACCGAGAGGCTGGAGGTGGTCGAGGCGATCATCACGCACCAGCCCGCTGCGCCGTCGCCGGAGGCGACGATGGCGATCGCCTCGACCATCGTCATCGGGTCGACCTCCGGACCGCCGTAGGCGGCGGGCACGCACATCCGCAGCAGTCCGGTCGGGCGGAGCTCGTCCACCAGCGCGGTCGGCAGCCGCCTGAGCCGCTCGGCCTCCTCGGCGGAGGAACTGGCGATCGCCGCCACCCGCCGGGCGTCGTCGAGCAGCGACTCAGCGCTCATGAGGCAGCCCGAGAACGCGTTCGCCGACGATGTTGCGCTGGACCTCGGAGGTCCCGCCGCCGATCGTCAGGGCACGGGAGAACAGGAAGCCGTCGTGCCAGCCGGGATGGTCCAGTCCACCATCGGGCTCGAGCGGGCTCAGCTCGCGGGTGTCGGTGCCCGGCACGAATCCGGGGGTCGGGGTGCCGGTCAGCATCCCCTCCGCGCCGAGCAGGTCCTTCGCCAGGTTCATCACGTGCTGGCCGTGATCGTCGGCGAGCATCTTGCGGATGCTCGCCTCCGGGCCGGGCTGGTCGCCGCGCAGGCGAGCCGAGAGCGTCCTCAGCCGGATCAGCTCGAGCAGGCCGTGCTCGATCCGGATCGCCGCCAGCCGTTGGCGGGCCACGGCGCCGTCCAGCTCAGGACGTCCGCTGACGGCGTCGAGCAGATCGGTCGCGGTCGGGCCGGCGCCCCACAGCACCCCACCCGAGGAGAGCGAGATCCGTTCGTTGCCGAGCGTGACCTTGGCCAGCCGCCACCCGTCGTCGACCTCGCCGACGAGGTGATCGGCAGGAATCCGGACGTCGGTGAAGAACACCTCGTTGAACGTCGCTCCTCCGGTCATCTCCCTGATCGAGCGGATCTCGATCCCGGCGCTGTCCATCGGGCAGATGAAGTAGGAGACGCCACGGTGTTTCGTGGCGGACGGATCGGTCCGGGCGATCAAGATCCCGAACTGGGCGTACTGCGCGCCCGAGGTCCACAGCTTCTGGCCGTTGACGACCCATTCGTCGCCGTCGCGCTCGGCGCGGGTCGTCAACGCAGCGAGATCGCTGCCGGCGGCGGGTTCGCTGAACAGCTGGCACCAGAACTCGTCGCCACTGAGGATCGGGGCGAGATACCGCTGCCGTTGGGCGTCGTTGCCGCCGTAGAGGATCGTCGGACCTGCCCAACCGATGCCGATCGGGTTGACCGGACGGCGCACCTTCGCCCGGGTCAGTTCGTCGTCGATGATCAGCTGTTCGACCGGATCGGCGTCGAGTCCCCACGGACGCGGCCAGTGGGGGGCGACGTAGCCGGCCTCGGCGAGCTCGTGGGGGGTCGGTCGCGGGTGCTCGGCCAACCAGGCCCGGACGCTCGACCTTCGCCGATCGTCCTCCGCCGGCAGCTCGAAGTCCATCGGCGGGGGACCTTATCCAAGTCGGTGTGGCCCCGTCGGCGGCCGGTCGGGCGATCGGCGGCTCAGCTGCGAACATCGCGAGCGGCCGTCAGCGGGCCGAGTCCGAGTGAGGCGTGGTGGTCGAGCCACCGCCAGAACTCGGCGACCGTCTCGGCGATCGACCGTCCGGGTGGGTGGCCGGCACCGGTCAGCTCGGCTCTGATCGTCAGCCAGCCGGGTTCGACCGAGGAGTGGTAGACGACTGTCGGCGTCTCCGACAGCGCCCGCGGCCGCAACCCGTCGTCGGTGGCGACGAGGTCGCCGGCGAGGTCGGCGCGCACTCCGGCGCCGAGCGCCAGCGGGAGGCGGAGGTAGGTCGATCCGGCGCGACGGTGCTCCGCCGAGTCGAGCAGCACCGCCTCCAGTTCGCCGGCGCGCCAGTCGATCGCGGCGCCGTGCACCGCCAGGTCGAGGAGGAGAGCGATCGGCAGGTCGATGCCCCTCGTCAAGGCGGTGATCCCTGCACCGGTTCGGGGGTTGAGCTCGGTCGGACGGAACCCTTGCCTGGTCATCACCCCGTCGACGGTGAACGCACCGCGGAAGCCGACCTCGCTCGCCAGCCGCTCGCCGACGAGCCGCCCGACGGCACGCAGGTCGGCTGCGTCGTCGGGACGAGGATCGTAGAAGGTGGCGCAGCCGGTGTAGCAGAACGATCCGTCGGGACGTTCGAGGACCAACAGTTCGACGGGTCGCAGGACGATCACCTCGCCGGCGAGAACCATCCCGTGGATGCTGCACGGGATCCCCTCGAGATGGGGCATCACCCGGACCAGCTCCGCCCGGCCGGAGAAGGCGGCGAGCGCAGCCTCGGCCTGGCCTCGGTCGACGACGACGCCGGACGAATGCTGCGCCACCGTGCCAACCGCTGGTTGCGTCCGCCGACCAGACGGTCCCGGTCCCCTGATCGAGACGGCGGCTGGCGGCGGTCAGCGCGCCCGGATCGAGCGGGACGTTCTCGCTTTCGGAGCGGGCGATCCCGACCCGATCCCAGAAGGCGTCGATCGCGACCTTGTCCTCCAGCCGGACCCATTCCGCAGGTCGAGCGGCGAGATAGCTCCGGCCGTCGATCGCTGCCCGGTCGGGCAGCGGATCGGCGAGGAGCAGCGACCGACGTCGGGGATCGAATTCGTCGAGCTGCGTGGCGAGGTCGCCGGCCACCGACGGTGGCCTACCCGGCGGGGCGAGGACCCGCACGTCGGCCGCGCCGAGCCGACGGAGCGCATCGACGCGCCCGGCTGCGGTCGGATCACCGGCGATGATCGCCACCGTCCGCCCGGCGAACCAGGTGGCGGCCTCGGACCACCAATGGGTGATTTCGATGCGTTCGACTTCGGCAGCAGACATCTCCTCGGAGATGATGGCAACGCTGCATCCCTGCGGTGGCGCGTCCATCTGCTTTAGGTCTGATGATTCACAAGGAGCGCCTGCATCATCACTCCGCGTAGTGGTAAACCAGCGGAATCGGTACACGCACCTCACCCACGGCGTCGGCCTTCGATCGCCCGCGTCCGGTGCACGGACGCTGCGCGCCGTGGTCTCCGCCCGACGCGAGCACGCTCCAGATGAGCCTGCCGCCGCCCCTGCCCCCTCCCGCCGTCCCCCGTGCGGCGACTCGGGAACCATCGATCGACGGTCTCCGCGCCGTCTGCCTGCTGGCGATCCTGCTCTACCACCAGCCGGTCAGCTGGCTCCCCGGCGGGTTCCTCGCGGTGTCCACCTTCTTCACCCTCTCCGGGTTCTTGATCACCCGGCTGGTGCTCACCGAGCTGCGGGCGACGGGCACCGTCCGGCTCGGAGCGTTCGCCGCCCGCCGTCTGCGCCGTCTCGCCCCGGCAGCATTGGTGACGGTCCTCGCCACCGTCGTCGCCTGGGCGATCGCCGGATGGAGCATGCGCCTCGGCGACGTCGTCGCCGCCAGCGGCTACGCCACCAACTGGTGGCAGCTCCACCTCGGTCAGGGGTACTCCCGGCTGTTCGAGGCGGCATCGCCGCTGCAGCACTTCTGGTCGCTGGCGATCGAGGAGCAGTTCTACCTCTGCTTCCCGGCGGTGGTCGTCGTCGCCCATCGCCTGTCCCGCCGCCGGATCGGCGGGGTGGTCGTCACCATCGTCGTGCTCACCGTGGCGTCGTTCGTCGTCGCCGGACTGCTCCCGGCCGGCGACGCCTACTACGCCACCCCCAGCCGGATCGGTGAGATCCTCGTCGGTTCGCTGCTCGCACTGGCGCTCGACCGCCGCCGGCGAGCGGAGCGGATCGCCCGCCTGACCGCCTCCTGGCCGGGCCGGCTGGTCGGCCTGGCGGCGGCCGTCGCCCTGCTCGGGTGGTGGACCGAGGCGTCGATCGACCGGCCCGGTCTGTTCCCCTTCGGCACCCTGCTCAACGCCGGGCTGAGCTGTCTGCTGATCCTCGAGTGCGTCGGTGGTTCGGGCCACCGGCGGGTGCTCGCCAGCGCCCCGCTGCAGGCCGTCGGGCGGATCAGCTATGCCGCCTACCTCGTCCACTGGCCGATCTATCTGCTGCTCGAACCGGGCCGATTCCCCGGTGTCGCGGCACCCGCGGTGCAGACCGCCCGGGTCGTGCTCAGCCTGGCGGTCGCCGCCGCGATGTTCCGCCTCGTCGAAGAGCCCGTCCGGCTCCGTCGCCGGTGGCGGGGAGCGATGCTCCCCGGCGCGGCCGCCGTCCTCGCCGGCGCAGCGGTGGCGGTCACCCTCGGTCTCGTTCCACCGACCCCACCGGCGGTGGTCGACGAACGAGCGATCGACGACGCCCGCGCCGCGCTGCTCGAACTCCCCGGACGACCGGCCGACGCCGGTCCGGCAGCGCCCGAGACGGCGACCAGCGCTGTCGAGCCGGTCGCTCCCCGTCCGGTCGGTGCCGCGCCGGCGATCCCGGAGGTGGCGATGGCCGCCCCGGCGATGGCGATACCGACGACGGTCGCGCCGGCCCGGGCGATCCCCCCGGCGACCCCGGCGGCGGGCCCGACCCGGGTGCTGGTCGTCGGCGACTCGACCGCCTGGTCGCTGTCGCTCGGCATCGGCGGCGAACAGCTCGAGGTGCGCGCCTTTCCCGCGGTCGGGTGCGGGATCGGCGGTGCGACACCGATCAGGTACCTCAACCAGCCGGTGACGGCCAATCAGCTGTGCGCCGAATGGCTCGGTCAGCTGCCGTCGGTGATCGAGCTCTACGACCCCGATGTCGTCCTCGTCGCCGGCGGGCTCGCCGACCTCTCCGAGCGCCAGCTGCCGGACGGGAGCTGGGGCCACATCGGCCAGCCGGCCTACGACGCCTGGCTCGCCGACCGGTTCGACGAGGTCGCCGCCGCGCTCGGCTCCGGCGGGGCTCGGATCGGCTGGCTGACCTTGCCGCACGTCGCCGTCGTCGCCAATCCGTCGTTCACCGGCCCGCCGCCGTTCGCCGAGAACGACTGGGGTCGTGCAGAGCGTTACGGGGTGCTGATCGCCGAGCTCGCCGAGCGCGACGACACCGTCGAGCTCGTCGACTTCGCCGACTACCTGCTGCATCGCCCAGGTGGGGAGTTCGCCGAGGGCCTCCGATCGGACGGGGTGCACATCGACAGCCGGGCATGGCCCGACGTCGCCGCCTACCTCCTCGAGGCAATCGACCATCTCGTCTCAACATCACCTCTCGACGACCCCTCTTCGTAGCCACGTCGACGCCACGAGCCCTTGAACCGGGCCCGGATCTACCGATGAAGGGGTGACCCGGCACGGACCGAGTCCGGGCCACCCGGGGACGGAGGCGAGGCGGACCGATGGTCGAAGAAGTGGACGAGGTCGTAGCGGAGTTTCTCGTCGAGAGCTACGAGAACCTCGACCGGCTCGACCAGGACCTGATCGCCCTCGAAGAGGACCCGGGTCAGCCGGCGCTGCTGGCGACGGTGTTCCGAACGATCCACACGATCAAGGGCACCTGCGGATTCCTCGGCTTTTCCAAGCTCGAGGCCGTCACCCATGTCGGCGAGAGCCTGCTCAGCCGGCTCCGCGACCGCTCGCTCGAGCTCGACGAGGACAAGATGAGCGGGCTGCTGGAGATGGTCGACGCAGTGCGATCGATGCTCGCCTCGATCGAGGCCGACGGCGACGACGGGAGCGACGACTACGACCAGTTGATCGCCCGGCTGAGCGCGTTGAACAGCCCGGACCAGGTGCGGCCGGCGTCGGCACCTCCGGCTTCCGAGGCGGAAGCCTCCGCTGCGCCGGTGGGCTCGAAGCCGGTCTCGCCCGCCCCGGTCAAGCGGACCCGGAAGAAGAAGGTCGCCGTCGAGCAGGCCGGTAGCGGCGAGTCCGAACCCGATCCGCGCCCGCTCGGGCTGATCCTGGTCGAGTCCGGTCACCTGACCCCCGATCAGCTCAAGATCGCCCTCGCCGAACAGTCGCTCGGCGACGGTCGCAAACTGGGCGAGATCCTGATCGACCACGGGGCGGTCGCCCCGGAGACGATCGAAGCGGCCACCAAGCGCCAGGCCGATCCGAAGCCGAGCTTGGCGGAGTCGACGATCCGCGTCGACGTCGACGTCCTCGACCGGCTGATGAACCTCGTCGGCGAGCTCGTCCTCGCCCGCAACAAGATCGTCCAGCACCTCGGCGGCCAGGCCGACCAGGCGCTACAGGCGGCCGTCCCAGCGGCTCGACCTGATCACCACCGAGTTGCAGGAAAGCGTGATGAAGACCCGGATGCAGCCGATCGGCTCGGTCTGGGCGAAGTTCCCGCGGGTCGTGCGCGACGTCGCCGTGTCCTGTGCGCAAGCAGGTCCGGATCGATCATGGAGGGCGAGGAGACCGAGCTCGACAAGACGATCATCGAGGCGATCAAGGACCCGCTGACCCACGTCGTGCGCAACGCCGTCGACCACGGCATCGAGTCGCCCGAACGAGCGACTGGCGATCGGCAAGCCGGCGGAGGGCACGCTGCGGATGCGCGCCTACCACGAGGGCGGCCAGGTCGATCATCGAGATCGCCGACGACGGCGCCGGGATCGACGTCGAACGGTCAAGGCGAAGGCGCTCGACCGTGGCCTGATCACCGCCGAGCAGGCCGCGCAGATGAGCGACCGGGAGGCGGCCCAGCTGATCTTCCTCGCCGGCTTCTCCACCGCCGCGACAGGTCACCAACTTCTCCGGCCGCGGCGTCGGGATGGACGTGGTCAAGACCAACGTCGAGAAGATCGGCGGCATCGTCGACATGCAGAGCGAGGTCGGACGTGGCACCACGCTGCGAATCAAGATCCCGCTGACCCTGGCGATCATCCCGGCGCTGCGTCGTCAACTGCGGCGGCGACCGATTCGCGATCCCCCAGCGGCAGCGTGCTCGAACTGGTCCGGCTCGACGGTGAGCGGGCACGGACCGCGATCGAGCTGCTCCACGACGCGCCGGTCTACCGGTTGCGCGGTGACCTGTTGCCGTTCGTCTTCCTCCGCGACGTGATGGAGTTCCCCCACGACGACGCCCCCGAGGTGCTGACGATCGTCGTGCTCTCCTCCGACGGTCGACAGTTCGGCCTCGTCGTCGACGGGGTGGACGAGACCGAGGAGATCGTCGTCAAGCCGCTCGGCAGGATGCTCCGATCGGTGCCGATCTTCTCCGGGGCGACGATCATGGGCGACGGTCGGGTCGCGCTGATCCTCGACATCACCGGTATCGCCGCGTTCTCTCCGCCGATCACCGCCGGCAGCGCCGAGCGGGACACGGCCGGGATCGCATTCCCGACCGAGACCAAGCGCTCGCCCGACGGCGACCGGGTGCCGCTGCTGATCGTCGCCACCGGCGACGACGCACGGGTGGCGATCCCGCTCGCCGACGTCGCCCGGTTGGAAGAGCTGGCGCGCTCGACCGTCGAACGCGCCCGGAGCCGCGACGTGGTCCAGTACCGCGGCGAGATCATGCCGTTGGTCGAGGTCTCCGAGCTGGTCGGCGGCTTCGCCGGCGAGTCGGCCGGCGAACAGCTCACCGTCGTCGTCCATGCCTGGCGCGGCCGCCAGGTCGGGATCGTCGTCGACCGGATCGTCGACATCGTCGAGACCGTCCTGCCGGCCGATCCGGCGACGACGCTGATCGTCGCAGACCGCGTCACCGAACTGCTCGACGTCGGCCAGGCGCTCGCCGCTGTCGTCGGGTCCCTCGACATCGATCTGGTGGAGGTGGGCGGGTGAGCGTGACGACCACGACCCGGAACCTGTGCACCTTCTGGCTTGCCGAGCACTGCTACGGCGTCGACGTGCTCGACGTGCAAGAGGTGTTGATGGTCCACGAGCTGACCCGCGTGCCGTGCGCCCCGCCGGTGGTCGAGGGGCTGATGAACCTGCGCGGCTTGATCCTGACCGCGATCGACCTCCGCCGACGGATGGGCCTGCCCCGGCGCGATCCGTCGCTGACCCCGTCGAGCATCGTGATCCGCGCCGACGACGGCCCGGTGAGTCTGCTCGTCGACAGGATCGGCGACGTCGTCGAGGCCTGCCCGGAGTCGTTCGAGGAGGTCTCCGATCTCCCGACCGGTGGCCCACGCGACCTCGTCGTCGGCGCCTACAAGCTCGACGGTGTGCTGCTGCTCGAGCTCGACACCAAGCAGCTGATCGCCGACCCGACGGCCCCGTCGGTCTGAGCGAGGAATTCCCGTGCGCGCACTCGTCGTCGACGATTCCCGGGCGATCCGGATGTTCATCATCCGGATGCTGCGCGAGCTCGGCTTCGACGACTGCACCGAGGCCGGTCACGGCGTCGAGGCACTCGCCCGGCTGGACGAGTTCGGGCTGCCCGACGTGATGCTCGTCGACTGGAACATGCCGGAGATGGACGGCCTCGAGCTGATCAGGGCGGTCGCGCGCCGATCCCGATCGGTGTCGCCTGCCGATCGTGATGGTCGCCACCGAGACCGAGGTCGCCCAAGTGGTCCGGGCCCTCGCCGCCGGAGCCTCGGAGTACGTGATGAAGCCGTTCACCAAGGAGCTGATCAGCGACAAGCTCGATCTGCTCGGCCTGCTCGACCACCACTGATGGACGTCCGCCCGATGACACCGAAACCCAGAAGGAGGACGGCGATGCGCCTGTCCGTGAGCTCGAAGCTGGCGCTGCTGGCCGGCACCGGGTTGACCATGCTCGTGCTCCTCGCCGGCTCGGCGATCCACGGCGCCGGCACCTCAGACCGGGCGGCGGTCGACCTCGCCGCCTCGGCCGTGGTCGTGCGCGATGCGGTGTCGGTCGACCGCGCCTACGACCGCACCCACGAGGCGGTGCTCGGCATCCGCCTCGACCGCCTCGAGGGCGCGACACGGGCTCAGCTCGTCGCCGATCGAGCCGAGGTCGACGAGAACACCGAGTCGCTCCTCGATCAGCTCGATGCGATCGCCGGGAGCGAGCTGCCGTCGGAGATCGGCGAGGTGATCGACGCCGCCCGACCGATGACCGAGCAGTACGCCGCCGAGGCTTCGGCGATCGC
The DNA here is from genome assembly GCA_963754705.1 of uncultured Actinomycetes bacterium. GTDB lineage: Bacteria > Actinomycetota > Acidimicrobiia > Acidimicrobiales > Ilumatobacteraceae > JAWKHV01. The sequence continues at coordinate 34,108 of CAVWGZ010000011.1, forward strand.
CGCCGCGCTGCTCGCAGGCGACGACGTCGAGGCCCTCACGATCCAGTTCGAGGAGACCTTCGACGTCCTCGGCGGGCGTCTCGACGCGCTCACCGAGGCGCTCGAGACGTCGCACGCGCAGTTCATCGAGGACGCGGATGAGTCGGCACACAGCGCCAAGCGCTGGGCGATCCTGTTCTGCGCGCTCGCCCTCGTGGCCGTCGCCACCGTCGCGATCCTGATCCGGCGATCGATCGTCGTCCCCCTGCGGGAGACGATGCGAGTCCTGAACAAGGTCGCCGGCGGTGACCTCTCCGAACGGGTGCAGGTCATCGGTCGTGACGAGGTCGGCGAGATGTCGATTGCGCTGAACAGTGCGCTCGACCACCTGTCGGCGACGATGGGCCGGATCGGCGAACACGCCGGCTCGCTGGCCGACTCCTCCAAGCAGCTCAGCTCGGTCTCCGGTCAGCTCGCTCATTCGGCGACGCAGACCTCCAGCCAGGCGAACCAGATCGCCTCGGCCGCCGACATCGTCTCGACCAACGTCTCGACGGTCTCTGCCGGGACGAGCGAGATGACGATCTCGATCCAGGAGATCTCCCACAGCGCCCAGGACGCGGTCGGCGTCGCCAACTCGGCCGCCGAGGTCGCCGCCTCGACCAACGCAACGGTCGCCAAGCTCGGCAGCTCCTCGGCGCAGATCGGCTCGGTGGTCCAGACGATCACCTCGATCGCCGAGCAGACCAACCTCCTCGCGCTCAACGCGACGATCGAGGCTGCCCGGGCCGGTGAGGCGGGTAAGGGCTTCGCCGTCGTCGCCCAGGAGGTCAAGGAGCTGTCGCGGGCGACCGCTCAGGCCACCGCCGACATCGCCGAGCGGATCGGGGCGATCCAGACCGACGCCGAGGCGGCGATGGCTGCGATCAGTCAGATCACGTCGATCATCGGCCACATCGGCGAGACCCAGGCGTCGATCGCCTCGGCCGTCGAGGAGCAGACGGCGACGACCAACGAGATCAGCAGGAGCATCGCCGAGGCCTCCTCCGGTTCGATCGAGATCGCCCACAACATCGACGGGATGGCCCGCAGCGCACAGGACGTCTCGTCGGGGGTCGAGCAGACCCGTGCCACCGCCGAACAACTCTCCGGACTCGCGCTGCAGTTGCACGAGCTCGTCAGCGGCTTCCGCCGCTGATCCGGGCACGTGCAGGGAGCGCAGGACGCGATGAACCGGATCCGGGTGTTGGTCGTCGACGACTCTGTCGTCGTCAGGCGGCTGATCAGCGAGGTGCTCAACGACGATCCGCTGATCGAGGTGATCGCCACCGCCAGCACCGGCCGGCTCGGGGTCGCCAAGGTCAACGAGCTCCGTCCCGATCTGGTCACGCTCGGGATCGAGATGCCGGAGATGAACGGCCTGGAGGCGCTGCGCGAGATCCGCAAGGCGCATCCCCGGCTGCCGGTGATCATGTTCTCCACCCTGACCCGGGCCGGGGCGACGGCGACGCTCGACGCGCTGACCCTCGGCGCTTCCGACTACGTCACCAAGCCGTCCAAGCTCGGCGACGCCGCCGAGGTGATGGCAGCGATCCGCCGGGATCTCACGCCGAAGGTCCACGCCCTGTGCCGCCCCGGCCACGTCCGCCGGCAGAACGTCATCGCCGCTCATCCGTCCCAGCGTGCAGCGGCCCCGACTCCGCCTCCCGCTGCGGGCGCTGCCCACCCGCGCGCCCCGCTCGACCAGTTCCGCAGGCCGGCCGCCGAGGCCCCGGCACCGCACTCGCCGGCTCCGGTGGTGCGCCGTTCGGTGCGCAGCGGACGCGTCGAGGCGGTGCTGATCGGCTGCTCGACCGGCGGGCCGAACGCGCTCGCCGCGATCTGGGCCCGACTGCCGCGCGACCTGCCGGTGCCGGTGCTGATCACCCAGCACATGCCGCCGACCTTCACCACCTTGTTCGCCGAACGGCTGAGCAAGATCGGCACCCTGCCGGTGGTCGAGGCCACCGACGGCACGATGCTCAGGCCGGGAGCTGCGGTGGTCGCCCCCGGCGACCACCACCTGGCGCTCGATCCCCATGCCCCCACTGGGCGGGTGCGGTTGAACCAGCACCCGCCGGTGCACTCCTGCCGGCCGGCCGTCGACCCGATGTTCCGCTCGGCGGTGGGCGTCTTCGGCGGCAACGTCCTCGCCGTGATCCTCACCGGGATGGGGGCGGACGGGACCGACGGGTGCCGGGCGGTGCACGCCGCCGGCGGCAGGGTGGTCGTCCAGGACGAAGCGAGCTCCGTCGTCTGGGGAATGCCGGGCAGTGTCGCCCACGCCGGGCTGGCGGACGCGGTGTTGCCACTCGATCGGATCGCCGAGGAGATCATCCAACGGGTCGGCCACGGTCGGCTGACGACCAGTAGAGGAGGGAGGTGAGTCGGATGAGTGAGATCTCGCAGAACGATTTCCTGTACGTCAAGCGCCTGGTCGAGGAGCGGGCGGCGATCATGATCGAGCCGGGCAAGGAGTACCTCGTCGCCTCCCGGCTCAACTCCCTCGCCCGCGAGGAGGGCGTCGCCTCCCACGTCGAGCTGCTCAACAAGCTGCGCGCCCGCACCGACCCCCGGCTCGGCCGGCGGGTGATCGAGGCGATGACGACCAACGAGACCTCGTTCTTCCGCGACCATTGGCCGTTCGAGGCGTTGGCGACGACCGTGCTCCCCGACCTGATCGCCAAGCGTCGGTCGACGCGCACGCTCGACATCTGGTGCGCAGCCTGCTCGACGGGGCAGGAGCCGTACACGATCTGGCTGGTGCTCAGGGAACGATTCCCCGAACTCGCCGACTGGAAGGTCAAGATCCTCGGCACCGACCTGTCGAGCGAGGTGATCGCCAAAGCCCGCGAGGGTCGCTACAGCCAGCTCGAGGTCAACCGCGGCATCCCCTCCCAGACGCTGGTGCGCCGCTTCGAGCGCGACGGGGTGCAGTGGAAGGTACGCGACGAGGCGCGCCAGGTGTGCGAGTTCCGAGAGCTCAATTTGATCGACGCCTGGCCGCCGATGGCCCGTCCCGACGTGGTCTTCCTCCGCAACGTGTTGATCTACTTCGACATCGCCACGAAGAAGAAGATCCTCGGACGGATCGCCAAGCTGATCGCCACAGACGGCTATCTGTTCCTCGGTGCCGGCGAGACGACGTTGAACCTCGAACCCGCCTTCCAGCGCGTCGACATCGACCGCGCCGGATGTTTCCGCCTTCGACCCAAGCACAGTGCGCCGGCACGGAAGGAGGAGTCGTGGAGCCCACCAGTGACGATCTCGTCGCGCTGACCCGACAGATCTGGGAGTCCCTGCTCTGTCGCGAACTCGACGTCGACCTGCCCGATCCGGGCCGGACGGTGCTCGGGCCGACCAGCTGCGTCCACATCAGCGGTGGCTGGAACGGCTCGGTGCTCGTCACCTTCTCCGCGCAACTCGCCAGGACGGTCGCCGAGACGATGTTCGGGATGGACCCGGGCGAGGCCTCGCCCGAGGACATCGCCGACGCGATCGGCGAGATCGCCAACATGATCGGTGGGAACGTCAAGTCGTTGGTCCCCGGCCCGTCGCAGCTCTCGCTGCCGACGGTCGCCGACGCCGATGACCTGAGGTCCCCCCGCAGCGAGGAGTGCGCCCACTCCTCGTTCGTCACCGCCGACGGGCCGATGCTCGTCACCGTGCTGCGTCGCGTCGTCGACGCCGAGCACCAGCTCGTGGGAGGAACCCGATGAAGATCCTGGTCGTCGATGATTCGAAGGCGATGCGCATGATCGTGCGCCGGACCCTGCGCCAGGCAGGGTTCGAGGCCCACGACGTGGATGAGGCCGAGAACGGCCGGGAGGGTCTCGCCAAGGTCCAGCGGTTCGCTCCCGACCTCGTGCTCTCCGACTGGAACATGCCCGAGCTGAACGGGATCGACTTCCTCCGCAACCTGCGGGCGAAGGGCAACCAAGTGCGGTTCGGATTCGTCACCTCCGAAGGCACCCCCGAGATGCGCGAGCTGGCGGCGGCCAACGGCGCCGAGTTCCTGATCGCCAAGCCGTTCGACGACAACACCTTCCGCGTCACGCTCGGCCCGTACCTGTCATGAGCACCTCGTCGGGGATGGCGGTCCGCCTGCCGGACGCCAACGGCCTGAGCAAGGTGATCGGGAGTCTGCTCGGTGCCTCGACGATCGTCACCAAGGCGCAGACCCCACTGCTGTTCACCGCCGCCAACCGGCGGGGGTACGCCGCGCTGTACGTCACAGCCGAAGGGTTCTGCTCTGCCGCGGTGGCCTGCGACGTGAAGCTGGCAGCGAGTGCCGGCGGGGCGATCGTCGAGCATCCGCGCGAGGTCGTCGACGAGTGGGTGCGCGCCGGGAAGCTCGACGCGGAAGGCGTCGACAACCTGCGCGAGGTGCTCAACGTGATCGCCACCAACTTCAACGACTCCAACCCGGAACGACCAATCAAACTCTGGGGATGCATCGAGCCGGGCTCGCCGATCCCGCAGCGGACCCTGCCGTTGTTCGCCCGTGGCGTGCTCCGCAGCGACTTCGACGTCGAGGTCGACGGCTACACCAAAGGCAAGCTGGCAGTCTTCTCCGCTCCCTGAGCGGGGTACCGTCGGTCGGTGGACGCGCTGTGGAACTTCGCTGACATCTGGGGTCGCTATGCCGAGCTCGTCCCCGATGCTCCGGCCCAGTCGCACCGCGGCGCAACCCAGAGCTGGGCGCAGTTCGACCAACGGGCCAACGCCGTCGCCGCGACGATCCTCGCCGCCGGGGCGGCGCACCAGGACAAGGTCGCGCTCTACCTGTACAACTCCCCGGAGTACCTCGAGGCGACCTTCGCCGCGTTCAAGGCATCGCTGGTCCCGGTCAACACCAACTATCGCTACACCACCGACGAGCTCGTCCACCTGTGGGACAACGCCGACACGTTCGCCGTCGTCTTCCACGGTTCGTTCGCCGAGAGCTGCGCCGAGGTCCGCTCGCAGGTCCCGTCGGTGCGGTGCTGGCTGTGGGTCGACGACGACAGCGGCCCGTGCCCAGAATGGGCCATCGCCTACGAACCTGCCGCAGCCGCAGCCGTGGCTCCGATCGACCCGCCGTGGGCCCGCAGCGAGGACGACCTGCTGCTGATGTACACCGGTGGCACGACCGGGTTGCCCAAAGGTGTGATGTGGCGCCAGGCCGATCTGATCGGATCGTTCGAATCGGCCAACCGGATCCGGCTCGGGCGGCCGGCGGAACCGACGCTCGCCGCGCGCGCTGCCAAGGGCGGGCCGCGCAGCTGCCCGGTGGCACCGCTGATGCACGGCACCGGGATGTTCGGGGCGATGACCAACCTCGATCTCGCCGGGTGCATCGTCACCCTCGCCGGACGGCGGTTCGATCCGGTCGAGCTGCTCGACACGATCGCTGCAGAGCGGATCAACTCGCTGTCGATCGTCGGCGACGCGTTCGCCAAGCCGATCCTCGCCGCGCTCGACGCCGAGCCAGATCGGTGGGACGTCTCGTCGTTGCGGGTGATCGTCTCCAGCGGGGTGATGTGGAGCCCGGAGACGAAGTCCGGCCTGCTCGCCCACAACCCGCGCCTGCTGATGGTCGACACCCTCGGGTCGTCGGAGGCGATCGGGATGGCGACGAACACGGCCTCCGCCGACGCCGCCCCTCGAGCGGCTCGCTTCGCCCTCGGGCCGAACGCGCGGGTGCTCACCGAGGACGGGCGCGACGTCGTTGCCGGCAGCGGTGAACGAGGTCGCGTCGCCCTCGCCGGGTTCGTCCCGGTCGGGTACTACAAGGACCCGGAGAAGTCGGCGGCGACGTTCCCGGTGTACGACGGCGTGCGCTACTCCGTCCCCGGCGACTGGGCCGAGGTCGCCGAGGACGGCACGGTGGTCCTCCTCGGGCGCGGCAGCCAGTGCATCAACACCGGCGGCGAGAAGGTCTATCCGGAGGAGGTCGAGGAGGCACTGAAGACGCACCCGACCGTCCACGACGCGGCGGTCGTCGGTCTGCCCGACGAACGCTTCGGCGAGGCGATCACCGCCCTCGTCGAGCTGTCCCCCGGGGCCGAGCTCGAACCCGATGACGCTCGTCGCTCACCTGCGCGCCCACCTCGCTGCATACAAGTCGCCGAAGCGCTGGGTCGCCGTCGGCAGCGTCGGCCGGGCCGCCAACGGCAAGCTCGACTATCGGGCGCTGAAGCAGACCGCGATCGACTCGCTCGGCCTCTGACCGCTCGCCGGCTCACTACCCTCGCCGGTCGATGACTGCCACCTTGATCGATCGGGCGAGGATCGCTGACCTGCTCGGCGCGGAGCAGGCCAGCTTCGTCGCCACCCACCCGCGTTCGGCCGAACTCGCCGCGGAGGCCCGCCGGCATCTCCTCGGTGGCGTTCCGATGCCGTGGATGACCCGCTGGCCCGGAGCGTTCCCGGTGTTCTTCGCCGAGGCGTCGGGTGCCCGCTTCGTCGACGTCGACGGGATCGAGTACGTCGACTTCTGCCTCGGCGACACCGGGGCGATGGCCGGCCACGGACTCCCCCAGGTCACCGCCGCTCTCGCCGAGCAGGCCCGCAAGGGGATCACGACGATGCTCCCGACCGCCGACGCGGCCTGGGTCGCGGAGGAGCTCACCGCCCGGTTCGGGCTGCCCGTGTGGCAGATGGCGATGACCGCCACCGACGCCAACCGGTTCGTACTCCGCCTCGCCCGCCGGCTGACCGGGCGTCACTACGTGGTCGTCATCGACTGGTGTTACCACGGCACGGTCGACGAGACCCTGGCGATCCTCGACGACCAGGGCCGGACGGTCGCACGGCCGGGGGCGATCGGTGCGCCGGTCGACGTCGCCCTCACCACCCGGGCGGTTCCGTTCAACGACCTCGACGCGCTCCAGCGCGCCCTCGCTCCGGGCGACGTCGCCGCCGTGCTGCTCGAACCGGCGCTGACGAACATCGGCATCGTCCTGCCCGACAGCGGGTATCACGAGCGGCTGCGTGCGCTGACCCGTGCCGCCGGAGCGCTGCTGGTGATCGACGAGACACACACGATCTGCGCCGGGCCGGGCGGGTGCACCGCCGCCTGGGGCCTGGAGCCGGACCTACTGGTGATCGGCAAGACGATCGGCGGTGGGATGCCTGCCGCCGCCTACGGGATGACCGGTTCGGTCGCCGCCGAGGCCGAGCAACTGCTCGCCGCTGCGTCGATCGACGTCAGCGGGATCGGCGGAACGCTGACCGGCAACGCGTTGGCGATCGCAGCGGTACGGGCGACGCTCTCGAGCAGCCTGCGCGAGGACGACTTCGCCCGGATGATCCCACTGGCCACGGCCTGGGCCGACGGAGTCCGCCGTGGCTACGAGGCAGTCGGGTTCGACTGGAACGTCCAGCAACTCGGCGCCCGCGCCGAGTACTGGTTCAGTCCGCCGCCGCGCACCGGCGCAGCAGCAGCGGCCGCCGGCGACGAACTGCTCGAACAGCTGATGCACCTCTGGGCGTTGAACCGGGGAATCCTGCTGACCCCGTTCCACAACATGGCGCTGTTCTCACCGCACCATCTGGCGGCCGACGTCGAACGGCACGACGAGGTGTTCGCCGCGGTGTGTGCGGCGCTCGTCGGGCCGTGACGAGCGCCGCACCTTGCACCGATCCGCGCCGGGGCCGTGACCTCCGGGCGGGATCTGCTCCCAGCTCACGACGACCGGCAAGCGCCGGTCGCCGGACCCCCCGGGTCGAGTGCGTTGAACGGCACGAGCTGACAGGAGAGCTCGGCGCCCGCTCGGCCGGTGCTCACGACCGGCGGACGCCCTAGGTTGTGCCCTGCTGATCGGCACCACGCCGCGCAGCTCAAGGAGCGTTCGAACGATTCGGTCGCCGACGGTGGGGTCGCAGCGTGCCAAGCTGGGATCGATGACCGACGAGTACTCGACGACGTATCAGACGCCAGCAGCTCGCCGAGGAGTTCCGGTGCGGCTGATCCTGTTCGCCGCCGTCCTCGCCGTCGCGGTCGTGTTCGTCCTCCAGAATCGCGAGCGGACCTCGATCGACTTCCTCGTGTTCGAGTTCCGCTCCCGAGTGTGGACGGCGATGGGCAGCTCGATCGTCCTCGGGGTCGTCCTCGACCGCCTGTTCATCTCCTGGTGGCGGCGTCGCAAGGCCAGTCGCGCCTAGTGCGGCACCGTCGGGCGCAACGCATCGTTCGATGAGCGCAACGTTCGCCGACACGATCGCGGCGATGAGCGCTGTCGTCGAGGAGTGTCGCGCCGACCGCCATCGAGCGGGCTACTTCGCTGCGCTCTATCTGCGAACGACCAAGGCGGTCGAACGTCGGGCTGCTGCAGGACGATTCGAGGACCAGGCGCGGATGGAACGGTTCGTCGCCGCGTTCGCCGAGCGGTACCTCGGCGCCTACCGCGCCTGGCGCGCCGGCCGGCCGATCAGCGCATCGTGGGAGCTGGCGTTCGACACCGCCTCGGCGCGCCTGCCGGTGATCGTCCAGCACCTCGTGCTCGGGATGAACGCGCACATCAACTTCGACCTCGGGATCGTCGTCGCCGAACTGGGACGCGGCGCTCCCGCTGGGATCGACGCGTTGCGCAGCGACTTCGAACTGATCAACGACGTCCTGGCCGAGGAGACCGATGATTCCCAGGCCAACGTCAACCGGGTGTCACCGCTGATGCGCTGCTTCGACGGTCTCGGGCTGCGCACCGACGAGCAGCTCTGCCGGTTCAGCCTGGAGCTGGCCCGACGGGAGGCGTGGAACGCCGCACGCCGCCACGTCGCCGCCGAGCCAGCCGAGCGGGCGGCCGAGATCGAGCGCTGCGACCGGTCGGTCGCACGGCTCGGTCGGCGCTTCGCCGATCCTGGAGGGCTACTCGACGTCGCCCGGACGATCGTGCGCGCCGGCGAGCTGCGCTCCGTGCCGAGCGTGATCGACGCCCTGCTGCGCTGATCGAGTACGTCTCCGCTCCTCGCCGAGGGTCAGCCGCTCGCCGCCCCGCCGTCGTCGCCGGTGTTGTTGATCAACGGAGCCAGCCCGTCCTCCGCGCGCTCGTTCGCCGGGGCGTCGGGATCCGGCTCGTTCTCGGCACGTTGCTGCTCGAGCACCTCCGCCGCTCGGGTCGAAGCGGACGACGTCGGTGCTCGTTCAGCGTGCTCATCGGTTCGACCCACGGAATTCCTCCTCGGGTTGGCCGGCGCCACGCCGGCGACTCTCCCAGGAGCGTTCCCGAAACCCCCTCCGACCAGCCGCGACGGCATCGATCGGGAGGTGCGCGATCCGCGCGGCGTTGCGGCGTGACACGCTTGGCGCGACAGGAGGCCGATGGACTGGGTGATCGACTCGAACGAGACGGAGTCGGTGCGTGAATTCCGCGCCGGCGTCGTCGCCTACCTCAGGCGACACGCTGCCCCCGACACCGATCTCGACGACGTCGAGCTCGTCGTCGGCGAACTGGTCTCGAACGGCGCCCGGCACGCAGCGGGCGCGCTGTGGGTCTCGATCTACTGGTCCAGCGCCGGGCCGGTGTTGCGCGTCGCCGACGTCGGCCCCGGCTTCGACCTGCGAGTCGAGCTCCCTCCGCCGGACTCGATCGGCGGGCGCGGACTGTTCATCGTCAGCAAGCTCGCCTCCCGGCTGGAAGCGACCCGCCGGCGCTCCGGAGGCGCTGTCGTCACCGTCACCCTGCCGATCACCCGGGAGACGACCGTCAGCTTCGATCCGCCCCGACGGCGGACCAACGCCCTGCCCGCACTCGACGAGGCGCAGCCGACGGGCGGGTTCGGCAAGGAAGCGTTCCTCCGCGCCCTCGTCGTCCAACTCGCCCAGGCCGTCGCCGAGCAACAGGCGCCGGAGGCGGCCGAGCGCGCCGTGGCCCAGGTCGGCATCGACGTCGGTGGCCAGATGGAAGCCGAGTACCGGGCGGCGAGGGGGATCGTCGGCAAGCTCAGCACCGAGCAGCTCGGCGAGTGCTACGTCAGGTTGAAGCACGCGATCGACGGTGAGTTCTCGATCGTCGAGGTCAGCGAGCGGCGGATCGTGTTGGAGAACACCCGCTGCCCGTTCGGCGAGGTCGTCCGTTCAGCGCCGTCACTGTGTCGGATGACGTCGAGCGTGTTCGGCGGGATCGCCGCCCGAAATGCCGAACAGGCGGCCACCGTCGTTCTCGAGGAGCGGATCGCCGTCGGCGACGCAGGATGCCGGGTCGTGGTCGAACTCGACCCGGACGGGCCGTCCGAGGTCGACTGGTCACATCGTTACCGCACGCCCCACTGAGCGACGCACCGGCGCACGTCGCCGGGAACCTCAACCGATCCGTTCGCCGGCGACGACCGACGACGGGAGTTCGATCCCGGCGCCCAGCGCTGCGGGACCGAAGCGGAGCACGAGGATCGCCGTGTCGTCGATCGAGCCGAGTGGGCGGCGCGCCCGCTTCATCGTCCCGATCAGATCGGCGAGCTCCTCCAACGGCGCGTCCGGATGGGCGCGGAGCAGGTCCATCACGTGCTCGATCGGCACCGCCTGGTCGCCCACTGCGTCGGTCAGGCCGTCGGTGTACAACACCATCGTGTCTCCCGGCTCGACGATCACCGACACGTCGGTCAACTGCGGGTCGATCAAGCCGAGCAGAGTCCCGGGACGTCCGACGGCTTCGACGGTCAACTGCGAGCGGCGGAGCCACAGCGGAGGGGGATGTCCGCCGAGTGCGAGATCGATCCGCTGCCGCCCGTCGTCGAGATCGGTGACGTAGAAGAAGCAAACGGTGCAGAACGTCGCCGGTCGGTGCTCGCTGACCGCCTGGTGAACGGCGAGCAACACTTCGCTTGGGGAGGTCGCGTGACGAGCGGCAGCACGCAAGGTGTGGCGGGCGAGCCCGGTCAGCGCGGCGGCCTCGATCCCCTTGCCGCAGACGTCGCCGATGACGACTCCGAAGCGGTCGTCGCCGATCCGGAACGCGTCGTAGAAATCGCCGCCGATCAGGCTGGCCGTCCCCGCCGGCCAGTAGCGGGCGGCGACCGAGCTCCCTGTCGGCGGATCGAGTTGCTGTGGGAGTAGATCGAGCTGCAACCGTTGGGCGATCTGGCGCTGCTCGTCGTACAGCCGCTCATTGTCGGTGGCGAGTGACAGTGCGTGATCACGGCCGAGCAGCAACTGGCGGGCGAGGAGGGAGAAGGCGAGCGAGGTCAATCCACCGGCGACGCCGACCAACCACCACAGATTGGTGAACAGCCAGCTACCGAACGGCGACAGCGGCGTGGCGACGAGCAGCAGTGTGCGGTTCCCGAACGGCACCGTCGCCGTCGACCGTCGACCGTCGATCGGCAGCGGCCGCCCGCTCGAACCGATCAACTGGCCCGGCTCCTCGCGGTCGAGGTAGATCGCGTAGTCCAGCTGGGCGAAGGCGGACGCGGTCTGCCGGCGGATCGTCGGATCGGGATTCAGCTGCAGTTCGGCGTAGACGACGTAGGTCGGCGCCTCGGTCGACCCTTCGATCGCGTCCGTCACCCCGTATCCCAGCCGCCTCCCCCGTTCGAGCAGGTCGACGATCACGTAGGACTCCGAGCGGGCCAGATCGAGCAGCTGCCCGACGCTGAGCGGACCGTCCGAACGGTCGAGCGACACCGGCTCGCCGACAGTCACCAGCGCTTCCGGCTCGCCGATGCGGTAGAGCGCAGCACCGACGAACGTCCGGCCCTCGCCGATGACGCCCTCCACCGCCTGGAGGAAGTCGTCGGGGTCGCCGCCACCGACGCGTGCGACGCTCGCCGCCGCCGACAGCGGCCCGCGAACCTGCGCTGCAGTGAGCCGCAGCACCGCGCCGCCCTCGGCGGTGCGCTGCTCGAGCAGGCGCTGCTCGGACTGCTCGTAGAAGATCTTGCTGACCGCTGCGAACACGCCGAACACGAGCAGGCCGGCGAGGAGGATCGCCGCCGGGAGAGCGACTGGACTCGACGATCCGCCCAGCGTGCGGGAGGTGCGTCCCCGCGTCGCTGCGATCGTCGGTCCCATCGGGACACCTTACGACGGCACAGCGACGACAACCCGGCGGGCAACACCCTTCACCCGTCGGGGTGGGGCCCGCCCGCCGGATCACCTCGCGGGGTGCCGGCGTCTGGCGATGACCGGCGGACGGTCAGCCGAAGGGCTGGAGGCTGCTGCCGACGACCCACATGCGAGAAGTACTGGCTGTTGGCGCCGTAGGCCATGCGCCAGCGCCGTCTTCGGCCCCGTCGACCTGGTGCTCGCCGGCCGCGCCGCGGACCTGGTTGGCCGCCTCGGCGAAGCGCAGCAGGCCGGAGGCACCGATGGGGTTGCGACGACAGCACGCCGCCCGAGCAGTTGATCGGGAACGACCCGCCGAGCTCGGTGTCGCCGTCGTCGATCATCTTCCAGCCCTCGCCGGGCGTCGGCGATGCCGTGGGCCTCGAGCCAGATCGGCCTCGTGCCAGCGAGAACGGCACGTACAGCTCGGCCATGTCGATCTGCTCGCGCGGGTTGGTGATGCCGGCCTGCTGGTAGACGTCGTCGGCGCAGTCGAGGCACGCCTGCGGGCGCACCGGGTCACGGCCCGGGGAAGTTCGGCGGCTCCGAGCGCGACGACGTGCCGAGGACCCACGCCGGCGGTCGACCGTCGGCCGCGGCGGCCTTGCCGCCGTCCTCGTCGGTGAGCACCACCGCGCAGGCGCCGTCGGACGACGGGCACGACTCGAGGAAGCGGATCGGGTCCCACATCATCGGCGACTCCTTCACCTTCTCGATCGAGATGTCCTCGATCTTCAGGTGGGCGTAGGGGTTCTTCAGCGCGTTGAGGCGGTCCTTGACCGCCACCTTCCACCCGATGTGCTCGGGCGCGCCGCTGCGGTGGATGTAGGAGCGGATGAACGGGGCGAAGGCGCCGCCGGCGCCGAGCGAGGCGCCCTTGCCGCGAGCCGAGGGCGAACTGGGCGTTGCCCTCGGACTGCTTCTCGAAGGCGACGGCGAGCACGCGTCTTGTGCTTGCCCGCCTGGACGTGGCGAGGCGGCGACGATGCCGGTGGTGCCGCCGACCGAGCCGGCGGTGTGGACCCGGAACATCGGCTTGCCGACCGCGCCGAGCGCGTCGGACAGGTACAGCTCGGGCTTCATCACGCCCTCGAACAGGTCGGGGGCCTTGCCGAGGACGACGGCGTCGATGTCGGCCATCGTCATCTGGGCGTCCTCGAGGGCGCGGAACACGGCCTCGCGGACGAGCCCGCCGAGGGACACGTCGCGGCGACGGGTCTTGTGGTGGGTCTGGCCGACGCCGACGACGCGCAGCGGGGATCACTGAGTCGTCCCCTCCAGGATGCAGACCAGGTTCTGTTGCAGGCACGGGCCCGACGGTCGAGTGGGCCAGCGCCCGGTTGCCGCCGCCGAAGATGTGGTCGGCGGCGTCGCCGATGCGGCACGAGGCCGGTGGCCATGATCGGGTTCGCCTTGAGCGCGCCGCCCGACGGGTTGACCTCGTCGTCGTCGCCGAGGCCGAGCACCTGGCGCAGCAGCAGCTCCTCGTGGGTGAACGCCGCCTGCAGCTCGGCGACCTCGACCGGCGCCGTCGCCGAGGCCGGCGGCCTCGGCGGCGATGCGGGTCGACGGCGAGTCGTCCAGCGCACGGAACGCCGGGTTGTGGCACTCGGTGCGGTGGTCGAAGCCGGTGATGTACGCCGGGCGCTCGACCAGCTGGCGGGCCCGGTCGCCGGTGGCGAGCACCATCGCGGCGGCACCGTCGGTGATCGGCGGCAGGTCGTGGCGGCGCAGCGGCTCGCGGACGTAGTCGCCGGCGAGCAGCTCGTCGACGTCGCCCTTGCCCCGGCGACCGCGGACCGACGACCTCGGCCATCGACCGCTCGTCGGCGATGCCGGCGCCGATCACGCGCCCGGGCCTGCAGCGCGGCGAAGGTCAGCGGGTCGGCGCCGAGCGGGGCCAGGTAGTACGGGTCCATCTCCATCGGGTAGATCAGCGCCGGGTCGCCGGTCGACGAACGGCCCGGAGCCGGTGACGACGGCGATCTCGATGTCGCCCTCCTGCAGCCGGAGCCACGCCTCGTACAGCGCCCAGGCGCCGTCCATCTCGACGTGGGAGTCGCGCTTGGGCGGCCAGGCGCCGATGGCGTCGAGGTTCTGCACGAACGAGAACGCCTGGCCGGTGATGTAGTCGCAGCTGCCGAGGCAGGTGAAGTCGACGTCGGCCCGGGTGAGCCCGAGCGGGGTCGAGCGCGTCGGTGATCGACGTCGATCAGCAGCTGGGTCTCGGACTTGTCGGTGTGGCGGACCATCGGGGTCTGCGCCCAGCCGACGACGGCGATGTCGTTGCGAGGCTGCCATCAGAAGATCCGGTTCACGAGGTCGGGGTCGTCGACGTCGGGTTCGCCGTTGGGGATCCAGCCGAGGAGGTTGCCGAAGGCGCCGCCCATCGCCGCCGCCGCGTCGTCGATCTCCTCGCCGGGCGAGGCCCACACGGCCGACGACCCGCATGCCGACGTGCGACGTCCGTCGGCGGGCAGCTCGATCACCGGCTGGTAGCCGAGGATCACGTCGGTGCCGTCGAGCAGCACGAAGACCCGGACGAACGGCTCGGTCTCGGTCTGGCCGGGGTACTGGACGGGCGTGACGATCGTGAAGTTGGTGATCGTGCCGGTCTGCGGGCAGGTCGACCTCGTGCTCTCGGTCCGAGCTCGATCGCGTCGATCGGGCAGTAGCCCCGGCCGCCGGCGTAGACCCGCCCGCAGATCGGGCACTTGCAGCCCGAGGAGGCGGTGCTCCTTCGACGGCGTCGACGCGCGCGGTCGAGCGTCGGCGGCACCGGGTTCCGGTAGGTGATCGAGGCGAGGTAGTCCATCATCGCGACCGGCTCGCTCGGCGGGACCGGTGTCCGTCGCCGTCGACCTCGGCGGTCCTCGCCGGGGACGAAGCAGACGATGTCGGTGATGTGGCCGATGCGGGTGCCGCTGCCAGCGGGGCGCGACCCGGACGCCGTCGCTGATCGCGTCGGGCGAGCCGGCGTCGACGGCGTGGAGCAGCGGCGTGGTCGCGCCGTCGAGGCGGATGAAGGCGAAGGCGAACGGCCGGTCGAGCGGGTGCTGCTCGGACGGCTCGGGCACCCAGGTCCACGACTCGACCGTGCCGGCCGGGCCGACCTCGACGAAGTCGTGGGCCAGCTCGGCGCCGGTCGCCGGGTCCCACTCCATCGGCGGGACGAGCACCTCGTCGCCGTTGCGGATCCCGAGGATCCGCTTCTCGGTGAGCGCGGTCATGAACGCTCCCGATCACCGGTCCGAGCGACCGCTTGTAGGGGAACGTGATCGTGCTCTCGACGAACCGTGTCAACGGCAGGGGTCCTTTCACCACCGGGCCGCCGCACCCTAACGAGGCGGCGCAGATCTGTTCGTGCCGGAGCTCAGCTGTCGAGCCCGAGGACCTTCAACGCGTTGTCGCGGAGGAACTTCGGCCACACTTCGTCCTTGAAGCCGACGCTCGGCATGTCGGTCATGATGCGCTCGAGCGACAGGCCCATCGGGAAGTAGCCGGCGTAGATGATCTTGTCGGCGCCGCGCGTGTTGGCGTAGTCGATGATCGCCTTCGGGTAGTGCTTCGGTGCGAACGCCGCTGGTCGAGTAGTGCAGGCCCGGCCACTTGAGCATCAGCTTGACGGCGAGGTCCGGCCCACGGCTCGCAGCCGTGGCGGGTGACGAAGGTGAGCTCGGGGAAGTCGTACATCACCTCGTCGATGAGCTCGACGTGCTGCGGCGCCATCGGCAGCCGCGGGCCGGGCACGCCGGCGCAGCAGAAGACGGCGATGTCGAGCTCGCAGCACTTGGCGTAGATCGGGTACATCTTCTTGTCGTTGATCGCCACCTGCGGGAAGCGTGCCGGAGGGGAACAGCGTGACGGCGCGGATGCCCGTAGTGTCTCGTAGTTGCGGACGATCGTCGCGGATGCCGTCCATGCCCTTGTTCGGGTCGACGCCCATCGACGGCGATGAACCGGTCGGGGTAGCGCTTGAGCGCCCGCTCGCCGGTGTCGTCGGTGCCGCCGACGCCGATCATGCCCCGCTCGACGCCCCAGCGGTCCATCTCGCCGAGCGTGGCAGTCGATCGGGTCGGCGACGTCGCTGCAGCTTCTTTTCCGGGACGTCCTTGAACATGTACTCGACCGGGAACTCGAACTCCTCCTTGGCTCTGCTTGTCCTTGGTCTGCTGGGTGATGAACTGGTAGGTCTCGGCCATGTCGCCGTGCGGGAAGCCGATCATCGTGTCGATCGACGCCGATGTCGCTCGGAAAGGTCATCTCGTCGCTCCTGTCGCTGCCTGCCGGGCACGGTAGCTGCCCGACGCCGGCTGCGCTGAACTCAGGTTCCAGTTTTCTGGAGGCGCCGTGACGCCCGTCGATGCCGAGCTCGTCACGGTTCTGTGCACCGATCCGCGTGCTCCGCCACCGCGATCCGTGCACAGAATCGACCTGGCTCGAGCCGTCGTCGCCGAGCCGTTCGCGACACGATGGCCGGATGAGCCTGCTCGAATCGTTCAACCTCGCCGGCAAGGTCGCGATCGTCACCGGGGCGAGCCGCGGGATCGGCGCCGCCTGCGCAGTCGGCCTGGCCGAGTGCGGCGCGGATGTGGTGATCGCCGCCCGCTCCGAGACCACGCTCGCCGACGTCGTCGGACAGATCGAAGCGCTCGGCCGGCGGGCGGTCCCGGTCGCCTGCGACCTCGACGACCTGAGCGGGATGGGGGCGCTGATCGAGGCGGCCACGTCCAACTTCGGTGGGATCGACATCGTCGTCAACAACGTCGGCGGCACGATGCCCCAGTCGTTCGGCGACACCACCACGGCGACGATGGAGTCCGCCTTCCACTTCAACGTCAGCACCGCGTTCGAGTTGACCAAGCTCGCCGCCCCGTCGATGCTCGAGCGCGGCGCCGGCAGCGTGATCAACATCGCCTCGGCGATGGGGCATCTCGCCGACCGGGGGTACGCCGCGTACGGGACGGCGAAGGCGGCGATGGTCCAGATGACCAGGCTGCTCGCCGCCGACCTGGCGCCCAAGGTGCGGGTCAACGCGATCGCTCCCGGGGCGATCGAGACCGACGCGTTGGGGATGGTGCTCGACGACAACCTGCGCGCCCTGATGGAGCAGGGCACGCCGATGCGACGGCTGGGCACGGTCGCCGATATCGCCGCCGGCGTCGTCTACCTCGCCTCGCCCGCCGCCGGATACGTCACCGGTCAGCTGCTGGCGATCAACGGGGGGATCACCTTCCCCAACCTGTCACTCGGCCTGCCCGACCTCTGAGGCGGTGGACGGAGCGGGCGCCACTCGATCGCCAGACCCGCCGGCAGGAGCCGTCGCGTCGGCGTAGACCTCGATCGTGTAGATCCCTCCGAGTCGGCGGTGGACGTCGCTCCAGAACGACGGGCGCAACCCGTTTCCGTACCCTGAATAGTTCACCCCGGCGATCGTGATCCGGACCGAACTGGTCTCCACTGCGGGAAAGCTCAACAGCTGGGACCGGTCGAAGAAGGCGTTGTCGACGCGAGCGACCTCACGGAACGCGCCGTCGGTGTCGGCGACCTCGACCGACAGCGAGCGGATCCCGGTCTCGATCGAGCCCAGCCCCTTGCCTGCGACGAACACCCGGTCGATCCTGGTCGGCTGCGACAAGGTGATCGTCACCTGGGGCGACGGGTCGTCATCGGTCGGCAACCAGACCGACATCCCCTCGCCGTCACAGTTGTTCCCGACGTTGGTCGCATCGTCGATCGCATCGAGGGCTCGTCCCGGGTCGAGGACGATCCCACCGTCGCACTCGACCGCCGAGCTGGCCACTGCGCGAGCACCGAGGTCGGCAGCGGCGACGTTCGGCCCGAACGGTTGCGGCGGAGCGAGGAGGAGCTCGGAACCGGCCGGCAGCGTGAGGTACTGGACCGCCCCGCCGAGGTGCAGCACCCCTCCGGACGGTTCGATCGGCGCGCCGAACTGATCGGTGAGCTCGAGCGCAGCGCCGTTGTCGACGGTGGCGAGGAGCTCGACGTCGAAGTCGTCCGACCACAACACGACGACCCGGCCGCCGGCCGTCGGATCGGTGTACTGCGCGGCATAGGCCCGTGGCACGCCGGTGGTCAGCCAGCGCTCGAACGTCGCCGGGGCGAGGATCGAGGCGCGGGTTGCCGCCGCGAGTCCGCCGGGGGTGAGGACATCGGTCAACAACGCCCAGCGCAACCCGTTGACCGTGTACTCACCGTCGTTGTAGAAGTTCGCCGACCGGTCGATCCCGATCGATTCCTCGAGGATCTGCTTGCGGACGAGCTTGTCGCCCTGGGTGTAGTAGCTCCCCGGGCCCTCGTTCCAGAACCCGCTCTCGGTGTCGAAGATCGCGGCCGTCGAACCCGACCGAGTCGAGATAGGCGCGCAGGGCCTGCAACGCCCCGATCTCACCGGCGGCGGCGTACGGCGGCGGGACGACCAGCCCCTGCTCCTCGAACGAGCGGTTGTGGCCGGTGTAGGGATGGGTGGCGGCGACGTCGATGTGCTCGAGACCGCCGGCGGCGACGAACTCCTCCCAGGCAGGGAGGGCGGCGCCGAGGATGCTCCCACCGACGACGAGGTCGTCGGTCGAGACGCCGCGAAGCGCAGCCGAGCACGGACCGAGGGCGCGCTCGACGTAGTCGCCGATCGAGGCGAAGGTGTTGTCGTTCGGCTCGTTCCAGCACTCCCAGACGCGGACCCACGGCAGTTGGACGGCGGTCTCGGCGACGAGACGCTGCCACTGCCCGCTGTCGAGCGAGGCAACCGTCACGGGGTGATCGGGCGTGCCGAGCTGGACCTCGTAGGTGACCCCGAGGACATCGGCGAGTGCCGCCGCCGACCGCACGTCGTCGATCAGCTCGGCCGGGCAGGCGACGTGGGTCGACTCGTCGGCCAGTTCGACCCCGGCGAGGCAATCGTGCAGGTTGTACGACGAGCGGTAGAGCCGCTGCCCGAACTGGGCGGCGAGCTCGACCCCGCGGGTGTCGCTGCGCTCCGGCTGGGGGGCGCCCAGATCGAGATCGAGCTGCGCTGCTCCGACGCTGAACGCGAGGCAGTCGGTGCCGACGAACCGACCGTCGCGGGTCAGGGTGACCGAGACCTCGTAGTAGCCGGGCGTCGTCGGCAGGCCGGTCAACGGCACGGCTGCGATGCCGTCGCGATAGGACGCAGGGTCGCTCGGCACCTCGAAGCTCCGTCGATCCGGGTGGATCCCGGACGTGACGTCGCCGACCGAGCGAACGGTGTAGGTCCCCCGCAACCGATCGGCGACGCCCTGCCACCAGTCGGAGAAGATCACCGTCGCCTGCGGGGTCGTGCCATGGACGAAGAAGTTGTAGGGGGCGGTGGTGTCGAGTGCTGCGCCCAGCCCGAGATGCTCGATCGGCGACGACCGGACGAGCAGTCCGAGCGAGTCGACCGGGACGGAGGTGAGGCTGTTCGGAGCGCTGAACGGGTTCTGGGCGAGGTAATAGACCGACTCACCGACGACCTCGACCGACGAGGCGTGGTTGACCACGTCGAGCGGCTGGCCGGCGCCCCGGTCTGCCCCGACGACGCCGAGCAGTGCCCCCGTCGGATCGAACACGGCGATCGCCTTGGCGTTGTAGCTGGCAGCGACGATCGAGCCGTCGGCGAGCAGATCGGCACCGACGACGTCGAACGCCCAGGTCGCGCCGTCCCCGATTCGGTTGGTCATCGCGAATCGGCGGGTGGTTCCGGTCCGGTCGTAGATCGCGACGCCGCCGTCCTCGACCGAGACCAGCTCACCGTCGTAGCCGTCGGCGCGATGGACGTCGCTGCCGGCGATCGGGAGGTCAGCGCCCGGCGTACCGTCGGTGGCGAAGGTGTTCGACCGTCGCCGGTCGTCGCCCGCGCCGGTTCCGACGACGACACCGATCCGTTCCTCCGCCGAGTCCGCCGTACCACCGTCGAACGCGTAGATCGCCCCGCTGACGACGGAACCCAGCGGCTGCTCCCACACGAGCGCGCCGTCGAGGTCGAATCGCAGCAGCGCGGCGGACCCGTCGGTGGTGGTTCGTTCGCCGACGTACACGTCACCGTTTCGGTCGACGGCGAACGCGGTGGACAACTCGTCACCACTGGCCGTTCGCACCGTCAGCTCGGCGATCGGCCCGAAGTCGGTGGCTGCGTAGACCGCGATGAGCAGCGCGGCCGGGTCGTCCGGTACCGCCTGGGCGAGGTACCACCGAGCGTCGGCGGAGCCGTCCCCCGACCAGTAGCGGAACGAGTCGATCCGCCCGCTGCCGCCCGGCGTCAGGTGGTTGACGAACACCGGGTCGGCCAGTTCTGCGGCGGCCCGCAACGACGCTGTCGACGGCGGCGACGATCCGCAGATCCGGATCGTCGGCAGGCTGAGCGGATCGACCCCGACGGTGCCCTCGACGGGGGCGTCGACGGGGCCGCAGGCGGCGAGGGCGAGCAGCGTGGCAGCGAGCGAGCCGGTGAGTCGACGAGCGAGCGTTGTCGTCCGCATCGGCCGCGTGCACGGCATCGCTCGCTGCATCCTCGATCGCTCCTGCTCGCCTCGAGCAACGTCCGCCGTTCACTCACCTCGGCGAGCAGCCGATCGACGGCCCGCGCCGGTGCTCGCCGCACACCGCCCGCGCGTGGCGCAGCGTAGGCGGCGACGACCGGGCGTGGGCGTCGCCCTGCTCGACGGCAGGCAGTCGACGGCGACGGTGGTGGTGGTGGTGGTGGCGCAGCTCGCCACCGACCGGCGGCGACCGCTCTCCTAGATTGCGGGCGTGCTCGCCAACCTCCGTCGCGTCGTCACCGCTGTCGATGCCCCGTTCACCGAGGGTCCACCGCCCAAGCTGATCGCCGCACCGTCAGGTCTCGGGGTCGCCGAGCTGTTCTGGCTCGACGGCCCGCCGGCGAGCGTCGCCGACGGAGGTGATCGGACGACGGACGGTTGGCCGTTGGAGCCGCCTGCGGGCGGGCTCAGTTCGCGCCTGATCCAGCTGCCTCCGAGCGACGAGTGGATGCGGATCGACGGCGACGACCCGCAGCTCCCCGGGATGCACACGACGGACACCCTCGATCTGATGCTCGTCCTCGACGGCGAGATCACCCTCGGCCTCGCCGACGGTGAGCGGGTGGTGCGCGCCGGTGAGGCGGTGATCCAGCGCGGTACCCCGCACCGCTGGCGGATCAGTGGCGACGTGCCGTGCACCTATTGGGTGACGATGCTCCGTCCCGGATCGGCGACCGCCATCGAGCCCGGCGTGGTCGTCGCCGGCGACGGACCGGTTCGCCGGATCGTCACCGGTGGCGGGAGTGCTCACGACGCGCTCGCCCCGATCGGCATCGGGGGCGGCGGAGGTCAGGTGACGATCGTCGATCTGTGGCAGACGGGAGGACCGTTGGCGACCGCCGCCCAGGGCGGCGATCAGCCTGGGCCGTGGCAGCTGCAGCCGGTCGGCGGGGGCGTCGCCTTCCGCTGGTTGGAGCTGACCACACCACCGGCCGACGGTGTCGGATGGCATGCGACGGCGACGATCGACATCGACCTCGTCCTCTCCGGCCGGTTGGCGCTCGAACTCGACGGTGGGCAGCGCACCGAGCTCGGAGCGGGCGACGTGGTGATCCAGCGCGGCACCAACCATCGGTGGGTGCCGCTGTCGCCCGACGGCGTGCGGATGGCCGTGGTGATGATCGCCGTGTCCTGAGCTGCACGGACGGCGCGTTCAGCCGGCCCTGGGCGGCGCGGCGAAGCGGACGATCTCGTCCCATCGACCGCTGCGCAGCTTGTCGACCCACGCCGGGTCGGCGAGCAGCGCCCGACCGAGGGCGACGAGATCGAACTCTCCCCGCTCGAACTGCGATTCGAGCAGCTCCAGCCGGCGTTCGGTCGACAGCTCGAGATCCTCGTGTTCGGAGCGGAACACCGTGTCGACACCGACCGAGCCGACGGTGATCACCGGCCGGCCCGTCACCTCGCGGGTCCATCCGGCGAGGCTGACGTCGTCGGCCGAGCCGAACCCGGCGAGCCAGTGTCGCCGGGTGGAGGCGTGGAACACGTCGACCCCGGCGGCGACCAGCGGTTCGAGGATCTGACCGAGTTGCCCGGGGTCGTCGGCGATGCTCGCGTCGTAGTGGCTCCCCTTCCACTGCGAGAAGCGGTAGAGGATCGGAAAGTCCTCGCCGACCGCCGCCCGGATCGCAGCGACGACCTCGGCCGGGAACGCGGAGCGAGCGGCGATCGAACCACCGTAGGCGTCGTCCCGCCGGTTGGTCCGGGCCCACATGAACTGGTCGAGCAGGTAGCCGTGCGCCCCGTGCAATTCGACCCCGTCGAAGCCGAGCTGGCGGGCGAGCACCGCTGATTCGACGAACGAGGCACACAGCGCCGCGAGATCGGCGTGATCTGCGGCGCGGCCGACCGGGTTGCCGTCGTGGTCGATCCCCGACGGGCTGAGTGAGGGCTGGTCGGCTTCGAACTCGGGCGCTGCGCCGCGGGCGACGCCGAGGTGCCACAGCTGGGGCACGATCTTCGCGCCCTCGGCGTGGACGGCTTCGACCACCCGCTGCCACCCCGCCGCGCTCTCGTCGCCGTAGATCCGTGGCACCGCCGGGCTCGGCCCTGCAGCCGGACCGCGGACGTAGGTCCCCTCGGTGACG
Source organism: uncultured Actinomycetes bacterium (assembly GCA_963754705.1). GTDB lineage: Bacteria > Actinomycetota > Acidimicrobiia > Acidimicrobiales > Ilumatobacteraceae > JAWKHV01. The sequence goes on from CAVWGZ010000011.1 coordinate 56,793, forward strand.
ATCAGCGCGACGCCACCGGCGGCGCGCGAGCGGTAGTGCTCGACGTTCCAGTCGTTGGGCACCCCACCGGGCGAACGCATCTGCGTCATCGGTGCCATCACGAACCGGTTGCGCAGCGACAGCTTGGGATGATCGAAGGGAGCGAGCAGTGCGTGCATCCCGGCGCACGGTACCGACGAGCCGGTCAGAGTCCTGCTCGGCGCAGCGCGTCGACGACCTCGAGATCGTCGAGCGAGGCCTGGGCACGGGCGAGGAACGCGTCGGCGAACACCCGACGCCGATCGGAGACGTCGGCCGGGAAGGTGACCACTTGGCAGGAGGCGGGAACGTTGTAGGCGGCGTGGAGCCGGTACGCCCGCCACGCGTCGTCGAAGCCGATCTCGGTCGCCCGCAGGGCTCGGCGGGCGTCGAGGTACGTCTGCAGCAGCGCTCGATCATGGGCCCTGCGATCGTCGATCGACATCGCCATCGTCAGCAGATAGCCGACGTCGCGCAGCGGGGTGTTGACGTTGATGATCCCCCAGTCGAGGAAGCCGACCCGGTCGCCGTCGAGGAAGACGTTGCCGAGGTGTGGATCACCGTGGATGATCGTCGGCGGGCCTTCGTGCCACAGCTGTTGGAGGCGGTCGTGGTCGTTCAGGTAGCACTCGGCGACGGCGACGAAGGCGTCGCTCAGCCGGTCCCGGTGGTGGTCGATCCCGTAGCGGAGCATCGGGCCGCCGTAGGTCAGGCTCGGCCTGCTGACCGTCACCCACGGCGCTTCGGACGCCCGCCGAGCGGGATCCTCGTATCGCTGGTGGAATGCGGCCAGGTCGACCAGCGCGCCGGCGACAGCGTCGGGTGGCAACCCCCAGGTGCCGTCGGAGACGAGACACCCGGCGGCGGAGAGGTCCTCGAGGACGAGGACGAAGTCGCCGTCGTCGTCGGTTCGGGCGACATGGGCGGCGGGCACGCGCAGGTCGAGCCGAGGTGCGAGGTCGGCGTAGAACCGGGCCTCTCGATGGCCCATCCCGGAGTCGATGATCGCTCGGCGCCGTTCACCGCTCGGGGCGAGCTTGCAGAACAGCGACGAGGGCGCGCCCGCCGGCTCGCCGTAGGTGACCCGCAGCATCGCATGGGCATTGGTCACCTGGTGACGGGCGACGACCTCGACCGAGGCCACCCGCACGCCAGGATGGCGCTCGGTGAGCGCCCGTTCGAGCCAGCCGGCGGTGATCTGGCCCGCGTCGACCGGGATCGCGACCGTCTCGTCGTGGCTCATTGCTCCTCCCTCGCGCGTCTGACGCCGTCGACCGCCAGCGTCGCACCCGGAGCCCGGCGAGGTGCACCCGAGGGCCGTTCGAGCGTGGCTGCCGGTCGATCGGCCGGGGTACTGAGAGCGGGTGAGCACGCCACAGGACCGGTCGCAGCGCTGGGAGCTGCACCTTCGGGTGCGAAGCGACGCCGAGCGGATGTTCGTCCCGCGAGACGCTGCCGAACGCATCGATCGACGACGAGGTGTCGGTCACCTGCGACGAGCACCATCTGACCCGGACCGGTCGGATCGTCGAAATGGTCGACGACGACGAGCGAGGTCCGTTCCTCACCGTCGATCTCGACTGATCGTCCGCACGGGTCGCGCCGTCGTGTTACCCGACGTGCCGGTGTGGGCGTTGTTGACGAGGATGTCGACCCGACCCCAGCGCCGTTGACTTCCAGACGGGTTCCCGGTCGTGCACACTTGCCACGCGCCGATCGACGATGCGAGCCAGGAGGGCACGATGGCGGAAGAGTTCGAGGGAGACCTTGCCGGAGCCGTGTTCTGGGGCGCCGATCTCAGCGGCGCCACGCTTCCGCGACGTCAACCTGACCGGAGCGCGGATCAGCCACGCCTGGCTGGTCGACGTCGACATCGACGCGCTGGTCGAACGCATGGTCATCAACGGCGTCGACGTCACGGCCTACGTCAACGAGCACGACCCGTGGTACCCGCTGCGGGCGATGCTGCGCCCGACCGGTCCAGGCCGACGAGATGCGGGCGACGTGGGCGGCGCTCGAGGACGAGTGGGCGACGACGATCGCCCGTGCCGCAGCGCTGCCCGAGCGCGCCGCTGCACGAGTCGCGTCGACGACGAGTGGTCGTTCGTCCAGACGCTGCGCCACCTCGTGTTCGCGATCGACAAGTGGTTCACCGTCGCCGATCCTCGGCGAGCCGTTCGACCCGATCGGGCTGCCGAACAGCGGCTCGGTCGACTTCCCGTGGCCCGGACTCGACCAGCGACTCGACGCCGTCGTTCGCCGAGGCCTTCGCCGTGCGCGACGACCGGGTCGACGCGCGTCCGCCGGTACCTCGCCTCGATCGACGGCGACCGATCTGACCCAGCCGATCGACGTGCTCGAGAACGGCACGCACCCGCTGCAGGAGTGCCTCTACACGGTGTTCGAAGAAGAGTTCTGGCACAACCGCTACGCCGTCCGAGACCTGGCACAACTCGAAGCAGCCGATGCTCCCCGTGGATGACCGGCGCCCGCGGGCGGCAACGGGCTGACGGCGCCACCGGGGCGCCGGGGCGCCGGTCACCCTCGATCGGCGCCGACCGAGGCCAACCAGTCGACGGCACCCCGGGCAGCGGCGACGCCGGTGCTGAAGGCCGCCTGGAGCAGATAGCCGCCGGTCGGCGCCTCCCAGTCGAGCATCTCGCCGACGACGAACGTGCCGGGCAACCGGCGGAGCATGAAACGCTCGTCGACCTCGTCGAGGGCGATCCCTCCGGCGGTCGAGATCGCCCGGTCGATCGGCATCGTCGAAGCGACCACCACCGGGGTCGACTTGATCAGCGCGGCGAGCCCGGCGGCGTCGGGGGGAAGGTCATTTGCGGTGGCCTCACGCAGCAGACCGATCGCCACCGGCGTCAAGCCGGCGGCGCGGCGGAGCAGGTGCGAGGTCGATTCCTTCGCTCGCCGCCCGGCCAACCGCTCGGCCAAGTCGTCGACGGATCGGTCGGGATGGAGATCGAGCACGATCCGGCACCGTCGATCACGATCGAGCTGCTGACGGATCGATGCAGACTGGGCGTAGATCGGGCCGCCCTCGATGCCCCCGGCGGTGACCATCAGTTCGCCGCGGACCGGGACACCGGCGACGTCGACGATCACGTTCTTCACCGGCACGCCGTCGAAGCGGTCGACGAACTCGCTCGACCAGTCGACCAGCACCCCGCAGTTCGCCGGCCGAAGTGGGCTGACCTCGACACCCGCGTCGGTGACGGACTCGACCCAGCTGCCGTCTGCGCCGACCCGGGGCCAGCTCGCCCCGCCGAGGGCGAGGACGAGGAGATCGGCGGCGACCTCGAACTCGCTCCCGTCGACCCGGCGGAGGCGACTGAGCTGCGGATCGATCGCACCGTCGGGGGTCCGTCCCCAGCCGAGCCAACGATGGCGGACCTCGACCGACACCCCGAGCTCGCCCAGCCGGGCGAGCCAGGCGCGCAGCAGCGGCGTCGCCCGGAACGATTCGGGGAAGACCCGGCCGCTGGAACCGACGAAGGTCGGTTGGCCCAACCCGGCGGACCAGTGCCGCAACGCAGCAGGGTCGAACGCTCGAATCGCCGCCTCGAGCCGAGGTCGAGCCGGGCCGTAGCGGCCGAGGAGCTGTTCGAGCGGCTCGCTGTGGGTCAGGTTGAGCCCACCCCGCCCGGCGAGCTGGAACTTGCGTCCGACCGAGGCCATGTGCTCGTACACCGTCACCTGCACGCCGGCACCGGCGAGGACCTCGGCTGCGATCAGCCCACCGGGGCCGCCACCGATCACCGTTGCAGTCGGTGGATGACCGGCGGAGTTCGGCATGACGCCGACATCTTGGGCCACGCAGCGGCACTCGGTGAAGGATGGGGCACGGCTCCTACCAGGCGAGGTCCCACGAGCGGATCTCGTGCGACTCGACCAGACCGTTGAGCATGAACGGATCGCCCTCGACGAATTCCTCGGCCGCTGCGCCGGTCGTGAACACCGACATCGATCCCTGGCCCTGTGGGTCGCCGAAGGTTCCGACGAGGAGCAGCAGACCCCGCCGACGGAACTCGGCCAGTCGCTCGGCATGGGCCGGGAAGTGGTCCGCTGCCTTCGACAGCACGTCGGCGACCGGCTGATAGAAGAGCACGTGTCGGGTCGGCCCGTGATCCGCCGCGTCTGCCACGTCGCTGTCGTGGATGTCCAACGAACTCGTCGGGTTCGCCATCGCTCGGCCTCGCTCTCGGTCGGTCGTCAGCTCCCTAAGCTGACGTTCGTGGCCGCTAACCGTAAGTCAAAACTAACGGTAAGTCAAGATGCACCAATACCCGCGCCGATGTCCGGACGGTCGATGCCGGAAGGTCCTGCGGCGGCGCTGTTCGAGGCGATGGGTGACGGCACCCGCCGGGCGATCATCACCCTGCTCAACGAGCGCCCGCACACCGTCGGGGAGCTCGCCGACCGTCTGCCGGTGTCGCGTCCGGCGGTGTCGCAGCACGTCAAGCTGCTGCGCGACGCCGGGCTCGTGCTCGTCGCCAAGGTCGGCACCCGCAGCGTCGTCTACCTCGATCCGGTCGGCGTCGGAACCCTGCGCGACCACCTCGAACGGCTGTGGTCGGTCGCCCTCGACGGCCTCAGCTCACTCGACCTGGCGACGAGGAGTGATCGTGAGAGTTGAGCGGACCGTGATCGTGCCCGGGTCCCCGGAGCTCGCCTTCGACCTGTTCACCAGCGGGATCGAACGGTGGTGGCCACTGCGGCAGGGGTTCAGCTACGGCGGCGAGCGGGCGGCGGGCATCCACCTCGAACCACATCTCGGCGGCCGGTTCTACGAGCGGCTGGTCGACGGCGACGAGCTGCAGGTCGGAACGGTGCTCGCCTGTGCGCCGCCCGACCGGATCGTGTTCACCTGGGCAGCTCCCGGCTGGCCGACCGAGACCGAGGTCGAGGTCTCGTTCACCTCCGACGGAACACAGACGGTCGTCGTCCTCGAACACCGCCTGTTCGAGCAGCTCGGCGACGAAGCTGTGGCCGTCCGCGATCGATTCGCCGGCGGATGGCCCTCGGTCCTCGAACGGTTCGCCACCGCTTCACGAACCCGATGACGGCATCGGTCGCATCCTCGCAGTGACCCGGACGATCGAGGTCACGACGACTGGTCCCCGATCATCGTCGTCAGCGCCCGCACTCTCCGGACGAGTGTGCGGACGATGCCCCGGTAGACCTCCGGATGGTCACCGACGAGCTCGAAGAACGGCTCGGCGTCGAGCCGGAACAGACGGCTGGCGCCGTCGGCGGTGGCCGACGCCGAGCGCGGCTCGGAGTCGAGCAGCGCCAACTCGCCGAACGCGTCGTAGCGACCGAGTCGGTCGACGTCGGTGTGCGCATGGTGAATCCGGATCGCCCCCTCGGCGACGACGTACATCGACGTTCCCAGATCGCCCTCCTCGAACAGTCGCTCGCCGTCGGCGAGATCGACCTCGACGAGCAGCTCGGCCACCCCGGCGAGCATTTCGGCGGGGAGCTCGGCGAACGCGTCGACCCGTCTGAGAAGCACGATCCGTTCGATCAGCAAGGTCATCGTCGCTCCATCTTGGTCGATCGGGGCGGCCTCCACCGGGCGGTGAAGGTGTCGTGCGAGCCGGGCGAGCCACGGATCAGGACCGGCGGCGATCGTCGCCAGCGGGTCGATCGGCGCGTCGACGTTCCTCCCACCGCTCGGTCGGCGGGAGAGCACCGCTGCCGGACCGATCGCAGCGTTGACGAACGGGATCACCAACGGCTTGAGCGAGTTCGGGAGCGCGCCGTCGAGTGCTTCGAGCGCGTAGGCCCGGCGTCGTTGGTCGGGGCTGTCGAGCCCGCGGATCACGTTCGTCGAGACGATCTCCCGCCGATCGAGGGCGAGCAGGCGCAGCAACTGACTGCCCGTCGTGTCGAGCGAGTCGTCGAGTGAGATCGTCAGCAGCTCGGCTGCTGCGGGGGAGGTCGGTCGCCCGTCGTCGTCGGCGAACCGGGCGGCGAGCACCGCACCGGCGCGAGCGACCTCGCCTGACACCAGTGTGGCGATCTCGTCGGCGTCGAGACGCACGCTGCGTCCGAGCAGATCGACGGCGGCACGGGCGCGTAGGGCGGCATCCGGATGCTCGAGCAACCGTCGTCGGCTGGCGTCTGCCGCTGGACCGTCGATCCGGCCGATGGCGCGCCCCAGCCGGCGGCAGACGACCGGGTCGTCGCTGTGATCGAGCGCCTCGTCGAGCGCGCCGAGGGCGGCTGCGCCGTTCGCTCCCAACGCGGCGATGGCGCGAGCCGCCACGGAACGGTCGCCGCTGCAGGCAGCGGCAACGATCGGGGCGACGAGCCCCGGCGTGGCGATCCGGCCGGCCGCTCCCAGCGCGTCGGAGCGCACCGCCGGGTCCGGATCGTCGAGCAGGGCGGCGACGATCTGCTCGTGGCGGGCAGACCCGGCGATGCGCAGCGCGGCGGCCGCCGCCGCCCTGATCGATCGCCTCTCGGCAGTCCACTCGGCGAGCCGCAGGTCGGCGACTGCCGATGCTTCGGTGGAGTTGGATTCGAGCAGTCCGATCAGCGCCGCGAGGCGAATCGCCGGATCCTCGCCGCCGAGCGCTTCGGTGGCTGCGTCGACGTCGCCGCTGCGGCCGCCGAGGCGAGCCGCCAGGGCGCGCACGGCGATGGACGGGTCATCGGCGACGATCCGGCGGGCGATGTCGGCCGACGGCAGCCGTTCGCTGTCGAGCAACCACTGCAAGGCGAAGCTGCGCACCTCCCGGTCAGGATGATCGACGAGCCGTTCGACGAGGGGTGCGGCATCGTCGCCGGATTCGAACAGGGCGACGATCGCGGCGACGTCGTCGAGGTCGCCGCGCATCGCCTCGTCGACCAGCCACCGGCGGGAGTCGCCGTCAGCGAGAACGGCCGTGCTGCTGCGCAACCATCGGTTCGCCAGCGCTCGCTCGAGCGCCGGCCGGTAGCGGCGACCTGCGCCGATCCCGACGACGATCAAGGCGCCGGCGACGACGACGATCATCGCGCCCATCCCTCGCGCCCCCCAGTCGGTGACGCGGGTGACGACCAGCAGGATCAGTGCGGCCAGGCCCAGTGCGGTCGGCTCGACGATCCCTTCGCCGATCGACACCGCCCGCGCCCGGTCGGCGTCCGGCAGCGGCTGGTAGAAGACCTGGATCGTCGGCGTCCGGACACCGTACATCGCCGCGCTGGCGGCGACGTAGGCGAGCGAGGCGATCCACAGTTGGAGATCGAGCCCCGGAAGGAGGGCGACGAAGGGGACGTAGGCGGCGAGGACAACGGCGGGCAGCGCCACCGCCCCGCCGAGCAGGCCGAAGCGGCGCAGGAAACGCCCGCCGAGCAGCAGGCCGGCGAGCAGCGTCACCGCACCCTGGATCGAGCTGACCACCCCGATCCGTCCGGCGTACTCCGCCGGGTCCGGGAGCGCGGCTGCTCCCCGATCGAGGAACACGGTTCGGACCAGCACGTACGCGGTCATCGACAGCAGCACCACGGCGAAGACCCCGCCGACATAGCGCCGGTCGGGCGGAGCGAACCGGCTGCGACGATGCCCCCCGGGCCGCTTCGGTGTCGCCCGGCCGAGGTCCTCCTGCCGCCGACGGACCAAGGTCGCCAACACCACCAGGGCGGCGGCGAACACCCCCGCCTGCACCGCGTAGAGGTTGCTCGTCCCGACCGCTCCGACGATCGCCGGGGTGCACGCACCACCGACGATCAGCGCCGCCGAACGCCCGCCGGCGACGATCGGGGCGAGCCGCTTGACCTGACGGACGTCGAACAGCCGAGACGCCGCACTCCAGACGACGAGGTTGCTCAGGTTGTTGATCCCCGCATCCCACATCGGCAGCAGGAAGCGGAGCACCGTCGATCCGCCGCCGAGCAGCCCGACCCGGACGCCGACCGCCAGTCCGACCATCGCCGCGGTTTGGGCGAGCAGCAGTCGAGAGAGTCCCATCGAGCGGGCGGCACGCAAACTGATCGTCGTCAGCACGGCGCCGAAGACGGGCATCAGGAGCAAGGCCAACGGGAGGTCAGCAGCGCCGAAGCGCTCGACGAACAGCGCGTACCCGGCCGCCTGACCGATGACGTAGCCGAAGGCAAGGAGGAAGAACACCGCGACCAGTTGGGCGGTGCTGGTGCGCAGCTCTGCCTCCACCGCATCGCGATGGTCGAGAGTCACCGACACCCGGCGGACGGTACTCGCGCCGATCTCGGTGCCCGACCAGCGGCGCTACCATCGCCGACGACCCCCGGCGATGCCTCGGCGTCGTCGTCGGAGACAACGCAGCGGGACGAGGTGCGGTCCGAGTGGTCGACGGGGAGGACGGTCATGGCCGAGACGAGACCGGGACCCGGGGAGGGATCTGCGGCGAGCGTCCGCGACGACGTGGTTCTCCCGCGCCGCCAGCCACTGCACCCCTCGCCGGTCGACTGGCGTGACGAGGTCCTCTACTTCCTCCTCGTCGATCGCTTCAGCGACGGTGGTGAGCAGGCGCGCCCGCTGCTCGATCGCGGTGATCTCGCGTCGGCGCGCCCGCCCGGATGGCGCTGGGATCGATGGGCGTTCTCCGGGGGCGACCGCTGGCAGGGCGGAACCTTGCGGGGCGTGACCTCGAAGCTGGAGTACCTCCAGCGGCTGGGCGTCACCACGTTGTGGGTCAGCCCGGTGTTCGAGCAGCGTGGCCACCTCGACACGTTCCACGGCTACGCGATCCAAAACTTCCTCGACGTCGATCCGCGTTTCGGCTCCCGCGAGGATCTGGTGACCCTGGTGACGGCGGCTCACGCCCGAGACCTGCGCGTGATCCTCGACGTGGTCTTCCAGCACACCGGCCCGAACTGGGAGTACCCGCCGGGGACGCCGGCGGGACCGACCGTCCGCACTACACCGACGGGCGATACCCCTTCGGCTCGTGGCGGGACCGCGCGGCGCTCCGATCGGCGACATCCGCAGCGCGACCGACGGGGTGTGGCCGACCGAGCTCCAACACCCCGACGTCTACACCCGCGCGGGGTCGGGCGACCTCGGTGGCGGCGATCTCGACGACCCGGGCGCAGAGCACAAGCGCAGCGACTTCCTCACCCTGCGAGACATCGACCTCGAACCCGAGGTGCTGTCCGACGTCGCCCGCTGCTTCAAGTACTGGATCGCCCTGACCGATTGCGACGGGTTCCGGATCGACACCCTCAAGCACGTGTCGCTCGACCAGGCGCGGGCGTTCTGCGGGACGATCAAGGAGTTCGCCACCAACGTCGGCAAGGAGAACTTCTTCCTCGCCGGCGAGATCGCCGGCGGTGACTTCGCCGAGGACCGCTACCTGGACGTGCTCGATCGCAACCTCAACGCTGCGCTCGACATCGGCGAGATGCGACCGGCCCTGACCGCCGTGACCCAGGGACGGTGGCCGGCGAGCGCCTACTTCGACGGGTTCGACCCCGGCCGGGCGATCGTCGGTTCGCACCGCAACATCGGCAACCGGCACGTCTCGATCCTCGACGACCACGATCACGTCTTCGGGACCAAGCTGCGCTTCCCGACGGGTGCCGGATCCGACCTGCACGTCGCCGGCGCGGTCGCCGTGCAGCTGTTCACGCTCGGGATCCCGTGCATCTACTACGGCACGGAACAGGCCTTCGCCGGTCCCGAGCCGGCCGAGCATCGCTGGCTGCCGGAGTGGGGATCGTCGGATCGATACCTGCGCGAGGCGATGTTCGGCCCGGACCACCGCGGCGAGCGGGCTGGAAGGCCTCGACGGCGCAGCCGACATCGCGCTGCCCGGGTTCGGCCCGTTCGGCACCAGCGGTCACCATTGCTTCGATCCGCCGCGCGAGACCTACCGGCGGATCGCCCAGCTCACCGCGCTGCGTCGGCAGCTACCGGTCCTGCGCCACGGGCGCCAGTATCAACGCGCGATCTCCAACTTCGGCCGGCCGTTCGCCAGTGCGGGCCCCGGCGAGTTGATCGCCTGGTCGAGGATCCTCGACGACGAGGAAGCCCTCTGCGTCGTCAATCCGCACCCGACCGAGGCGCGGGGCGGCGACGTCGTCGTCGACGCGACGCTCAACCGAGCGCCGAGACGGATGCGGGTGCTCCTGCGAACCGACGGATCCCGAGCACTCGAGACCGATCTGGTCGTCGGCACCCGTGACGGCACCGCCTTCGTCGAGATCCGCGACCTCGCGCCCGCAGGAGTGCTCGTCGCCAGCAGCCACGAGGCCTGACCCGAATCGATGAGTTTCGACCGCGCACACCGTCTGTCCCGTTGACCACGAAGCACGACTGTGGATTGGAGCCCAATGTCCCTGCATCCGTACCTGTTCTTCACCGGCACGTGCCGCCAAGCGATGGGCCGCTACCAGGAGATCCTCGGTGGTGACCTGGAGATCATGACCGTCGCCGACATGCCTCCCGGCGCCGAACCGCCGCCCGGGCCCGCGAACCCCGACACGGTCATCCACGCAGCATTGACCTTCGGCAACGGCGACCTGCTGATGGCGTCGGACGACCCCACCGGAAACGGCAGCGGGATGACGGGCATGGCGATGAACCTCACCCTGCCCGATGCAGCTGAGGCCGAGCGGGTGTTCGGTGCGTTGGCCGACGGAGGCGAGATCCAGATGCCGATCGGCGAGACGTTCTGGTCACCGATGTTCGGGGTGTGCGTCGACCGCTTCGGGACCGCCTGGATGGTCGGCATCGAGGAGGTCGAAGCCTGATGCGGCCGCTGGTGCCGACCGGTGTGCTGTGCTGCATCGTTCGGCTGGACGAGACGCTGCCACGTCCGGCAACAGGCGGGTGAGCGCCGTGGGTGTCCCGCCGGAACCTGACCTGGGCGCGGTGGACGAGCTGTGCCGCCTCGCCGTGGCCGCCCGGCGGCTCGGCTGCCGCGTGATCCTCGTCGACGTCCCGCCTGACCTGCACCAGCTGCTCGAGATCTCCGGTGTCGACGCGGTGCTCGAGCGGACCCCCGAGGGAAGGAACCTACGATGACCTCCATGACGATCGCTTCTCCTGATCTGCTCGCCGAGCAGCTCGAGCAGTACCGGCGCGAGCTGAGAGGCTTCTGCTATCGGATGCTCGGCTCGGGGGCCGAGGCCGAAGACGCCGTGCAGGAGACCATGATCAAGGCCTGGCGCGCCGCCGATCGGTTCGAAGGGCGCAGCAGCCTTCGCACCTGGCTGTTCCGCATTGCGTCGAACGTGTGCATCGACATGAGCCGCAGCCCGCAACGTCGGGCCCGTCCGGTCGACCTCGGCCCGCGCCGCTCGCCCGATCCCGTACATCTCGTTGACGTGCTCCCCGAGGACCGCTGGATCACCCCCGTTGCCGACGAGGACGTGATCGACCTCAGTGGCGACCCCGGACAGGTCGCGGCCGCCCGCGACAGCGTCCGCCTCGCCTTCGTCTCGGCGTTGCAGCACCTGCCGGCGCGCCAACGCGCCGCACTGGTGCTGTGCGAGGTGCTGGCCTGGCCCGTGCGCGAGGTCGCCGAGCTGCTCGACTCCTCAGTGCCCGCGATCAACAGCGCGCTGCAGCGCGCCCGAGCCACCCTCGCCTCCCGGCCGTCCGATGAGCCGATGGGTCCGTTGACTGCTGAGCCAGGAGAAGCTCCTGGCCCGGTACGTCGAGGCCTTCGAGCGCTACGACATGCACGCGCTCGCAGCGCTGCTGCACGAGGACGCGGTGCAGACCATGCCGCCCTACGCGATGTGGCTCCAAGGGCGCGACGACGTCCTCACCTGGTACACCGGCCCCGGCGCCGAATGTGCGGGCTCCCGCCTGCTGGCAGGTCAGGCCAACGGCTGCCCGGCGTTCGCGCAGTACCGAGTCGACCCCGCCGGCGGCCACGCCCCCTGGGCGCTCCAGGTGCTCGAACTCCGCGGCGACCGCATCGCAGCGATGCATGCCTTCCTCGACACCGAGTGCTTCGCCCGCTTCGGGTTCCCGCTACACCTCCCAGCGAGCTGACGGCACCGCCGCCGAGGCGCGCTCGGGCTCGGTCGCTGCTCACCCAGCGCACGAGGGTTCCAGGGCACACCCGTCACCCGCTCGGGGTCAGCCGGCGGGCGAGCACACTCACCGCATCAGCGACCTCCCCGGCCTCGATCTCCCGCACCGCTGCGTGTCGAGCGATCTGGACGATGGCCGTCACCAGCCAGTCGATCGAATCGGACCGCAGACGGATCTGGCAGGAGCGGACGCGGCTGGCGAGCAGCTCGTGATCGGTCCAGCGGAGCACCGACTCCAGCGAGGCGGCTGCGGTGTCGACGGTGATCGTGACGGCGTGTGCCCGAGGCATCGAGCCCATCGACGCCGCGACGAACTGGGCCGCGTCACCGCCTGGGATCTCCCGGGGAGAGAACCGCCCACCCGCGAGGCGCGCGCCGCTCATCCGGTCGAGTCGAAAGGTGCGCCAGTCAGCGCGCCGTAGGTCCCATGCCACCAGGTACCAGCGGCGACCGACGGTGACCATCCGGTGCGGTTCGACGAGCCGAAGGCTGTCCTCCCCGTCCCGCCGGCGGTAGTCGAACCGCACCTCCTCCTGGTCGCGACAAGCTTGGGCCAGCACGCCGAGCGCCTCTGGATCGATCGATTCGTCGTCGCGGCCTCCCCACCGCAGCTCCGTGACATTGGCGTGCACGGCCGTGACCCGCCGCCGCAGACGTTCCGGAAGGACCTGTTCCAGCTTGGCCAATGCCCGCAGCGAGGTCTCCTCGATCCCTTCGATCACGGCACCGGCCGCGGCACGCAGACCGACGGCGATGGCGACAGCCTCGTCGTCGTCGAGGAGGAGGGGCGGCAGGTGTGCACCGGCGGCGAGCCGGTAGCCACCTTCGGTGCCGGTGGTCGCGTCGACGGGATAGCCGAGGTCGCGGAGTCGATCGACATCGCGTCGCACCGTGCGCTCGCTCACCTCGAGTCTGGCGGCGAGCTCCGCTCCGCTCCACATGCGATGGGTCTGCAGCAGCGAGAGGAGCTGCAGCGCCCGTCCGGTCGGATCGTTGGTCACGATCCCATTGTCGCAGCCTTGCGGTCAGGATCTGTCCGCAAGCGATCGTACGGTGCGATTGGCGATGACCTCAGGGTCCCGCCGCCGTCTCCACCAACAGACCAACCCCAGAGAACCGAGGACGAGTGACGCTCACCCCCACTTCCCCCCGCAGGTCGGACGCCGCCATCACGGTGCGCGGGCTCAGCCGCTCCTTCGCCGAGTCGACTGCCGTCGACGGTCTCGATCTGGAGATCGCCCCCGGCGAGATCTACGGCTTCCTCGGCCCCAACGGAGCCGGCAAGTCGACGACGGTGCGGATGCTGTGCACCCTGCTCGGCACCGACGGCGGGCACCGCGATCGGTCGCCGGCCACGACGTGACCACCGAGCCACATGCTCGTGCGCCTGCGCATCGGAGCCGCGCTGCAGGACATCTCGCTCGACCCTCGCCAGACCGGACGGGAGCTGCTGCGGCTGCAGGGACGCCTCTACGGGCTGTCGAGCGTCGACCCTCGACGATCGCGTGCGAAACCTCGCCGAGCTGGTCGACCTCGGCGACGCGCTCGACCGGAGGATCGGGACCTACTCGGGCGGGATGCGACGACGGCTCGACCTCGCCGCGGCGCTCGTCCACAAGCCCGACGGTGCTGTTCCTCGACGAGCCGACCACCGGACTCGATCCGGCCAGCCGAGCCCGGGTGTGGGAGGAGGTCCGAACCCTGAACGAACAGCTCGGGATGACGATCTTCCTCACCACGCAGTACCTCGAGGAGGCCGACGCCCTCGCCGAACGGGTCGGCATCATCAACGGCGGACAGCTCGTCGCTGAGGGCACGCCGGCGGAGCTCAAGCGACGCGTCGGCGCGCGACGTGGTCGTCGCCGACATCGGCGGCGACGCCGGCGATCGCCGAGAAGGCGCTCGCCCACGTCGGTGGGATCGACGCGATCGAGACCTCGGGCTCGAGGCTGTACATCTCCACGACGAACGGAGCTCGAACGATCGGTCCGGTGGCGATCGCGCTCGACGGTGCCGGCGTCGAGTTCCACGACCTCACGCTGCGGCCGACCACGCTCGACGACGTGTTCCTCGAGCTCACCGGCACCCACATCCAGCCGACCCGACACACCGCCAACGCCAACACCGCTCAGGAGACCCGATGACCACCATCAGCACCCCCGCCCACACCGGCACCGCCGGCGTGTCCGAACAGACGCTGGCCCGACCCAGCGGCGTGCTCCGCGACACGGTCGACCGTCGCCGGTCGTGCGCTGCGGGCGGTGCCGCGCGACCTCGAGGCGGTCGTCCCACCGATCTTCATCGCCATCTTCTTCTTCGTCGTCAACATCGCCACGCTCGAGCGACTCACCGAAGGGCACCGCCGCAGGGTTCGACTACACCGCCTTCCAGATGCCGACGGCGATCCTGCTCGGCGTCACCGGCGTCTCCCGTGCACCTGCGGTCGTGCTCGACGTGCAGAACCGCTACATGGACCGTCTGTTGCTGACTCCCGTGCGTCGAACGTCGATCCTGGTCGGGCACATGATCGCCGACGTCACCGTCGCCGCCGTCCTCACGATCCCGATCCTCGCTGCTCGGCTTCGCCCTCGGCGTGCGGTTCGAGACCGGACCGCTCGGCGATCGTGGCCTTCATCGCCATCGCGCGGCCTGGAGCCTGGCGTTCGCCGGCTTCGGCTACGCCATCGCACTCAAGACCGGCAACCCCGCCGCGGTGCAACTCCAGCTTCCTGCTGTTCTTCCCGTTCCTCTTCCTCACGTCGTCGTACGTGCCCCGCGAGCAGCTGACCGGGTGGCTCGACACCGTCGCCGGGCTCAACCCGGTCACCTACATCCTCGACGGGCTGCGCTCGCTCGCGCCTCGACGGCTGGCAGGGGACGAGCTCGCCCAGGCGATGCTCGCGATCGCAGCGGTGGGCACGGTCAGCATGGCGATGTGCTTCGCCGCCCTGCGCGGGCGTGTCAACCCGAACGCCTCATGAGAGAGGCGATGACGCCGCACCACCTCAGGTCCCTGCCGTCAGCGTCGCAGCGCAGCAGGAGGAGCACACCATGAACACGATGGCACGCCGGATGTTCGAGCTCGTCGAGCCGATCGGTGTCATCCCGTACTCGGCCGACGAACCCAACGAGGCGATGTTCGCACTTGGGTTCACCGATTACTGGGACATTTACTTCGCCGGACGAGCGGCGCCTCTCGGTGTCGTCCCGGCGGAGGTGGTGGACGCGCTGTTCTACAACTTCGCTCCTGGCGAGGTCGCCCGACACCTTCCGAAGGTGTGGCGAACCACCACACCTGAAGCGGCGATCGCCGCTCGCCAGCACGGCTGCGCGACGGCGTTGCGCCGGATCCTGGGCGATTGCGTCGACGCTCCCGGCTTCGCCCGAGCGGCTGAACTGTTGACCAAGGCCGCGACCAGCGCGCCATTCGAGGGCCGGCCGATGTACGCCGCGCTGCGAGCGATCCCGATTCCCAGTGACGTGGTCGCCCGCCTCTTCCATGCCGCTTCGTTGCTGCGCGAGCACCGTGGCGACGGACACATCGCTGCGCTGATGACCGAGGGTGTCGGCGGCCTCGAGGCCCACGTGCTCGTCGCCCTCGAGATGGGCATGCCGGCGGAGAAGTTCGGACGCATCCACCATCTCCCGGCAGCTCAGCTCGCCTCCGTCATCGACGGACTGCGCGATCGCAGCTTGATCGGCGATGACGGTTGGCTCAGCGAGCAGGGTCGCGCCGTCAAACAGCGGGTCGAGTCGCTCACCGACGACCTCGCAGCGACGCCCTACGAATGCCTCGAACCGGAAGAGCTCGACGAACTCATGAGCACGCTCGAGCCGCTCGCCGCGCTGCTCCTCGCCGCCCAGGACTGGTAGCGCATCGCGACCGTGACCGGCCGACCCACGCAATGGATCGTCGAGCGCAGATCGGTCGACTGACCGAGCTCGTCACGACCTGGTCGATCTGGATGCTGGTGGTCAGGGGTGGGCGAGGCGGCTGGTGGTGTCGACGGCGTCAGCGATGATCGTCAGGTCGCGCTTGAGTTGTCGCATCCGTCGTTCGCCGATGATCTGTTCGTAGCCGGCTTCGATGTCGGACATCGCGGTCAGGGCTGCGCTGAGCAGTACCCGCCCGGCAGGGGTGTGTCTGACGATCACGGCGCGACCGTCGAGGGGGTCCGCGCTGCGTTCGAGGTAGCCCTTGGCCTCGATGTCGTTGACGAGCTGGCTGACGGCTTGGGACGAGGTGCCGAGCCGTTTGGCGATGGTCCCCAGCCGTGTCCCTTCGGTGTCGACAGTGGCGAGCAGCGCGATGTAGGCGGACGAGACCGAGTGGCCGGCGGCGGCGAGCCGGGCGATGAGCTCGTTCGTCTCGGTCTGGGTGGTGCGGATGAGGATCCGCAGCAAGACGTTTTCTCGTGAACGAACGGAGGTGATCCGGGGATCCGTCCGGCGGCGAAGACATATCTGTAAGGACCTTGACTAGATCGACAAGATGCTTACACGTTACGCCCGAGCAGGAGAGCGAGATGGACGCCACACCGATCGACAACCACACCACCGACGCCGCCACGATCGTCGCCGGATTCCCGGCGCTCTCTCGACGCCCGAGCAGCGGGCGCCGGGGCGCAGCCCCGGTGTTGTTCCTCCACGGCGCCTTCGCCGACGAGCATTGTTTCGCCGGATGGGTCGAGCGGTTCGCCGCAGCCGGCTACGAGGCGTGTGCGCCCGCTCGTCGAGGTCGCCACGGTGTCGGCCCTGCCGACGCCGCCGGCCTGACCTTCGACGACTACCTCGCGGACACGAACCGGGTGATCGACGAACTCGGCCAAACCCCGATCATCGTCGGCCACAGCCTCGGCGGATTGCTCGCCCAACGCCTGGCCGAGCAGGGCCGAGCCCGGGCCATCGCGCTGATCGCTTCAGCGCCCCCGGGCATGCTCACGGCCCAAGCGGTCGCGCTGCCGCGGTTCGCGCCGAAGATGGGTCGGATCATCGCCGGCCGACCGTTCGTCGTCGGCAACAACGCCTGCTCGGTGCTCGCCCTCAACGCCGTACCGGAACACGAACGCCCAGCGATACACGCCCATCTCACACCGGAATCCGGACGGGTCTACCGGTCACTCCTGCTGGGCTCCGTCCGAATCGACGCTGCCAAGGTGACCGTCCCCGTGTTCGTCGCCGGCGGCGACCGCGACCGGATCATCTCCGAACGCCTAGTCGCCAAGACCGCCCGCCACTACCGCGTCGCGCCCGACATCTACCCAGGCCACGGACACTGGCTCCTCCAAGAACCAGGGTGGGAAACCCTCGCCGACGACATCCTCGCCTGGCTGGATGACCCCACCCAGACCACGCTGGCCGCGCCCTGACAGCAAAGCCCGTCGGTTTACGACCGAGTCCGGGATCAGCCAGCGACCGCCGATCCTCCGGCATCGAGCCGGCCGGCGACCACGAGTTGGCGTACCCGTCCCGGGTTCACGTACTTCCGGCTGCCTCGCCAGCGTGGCCCTCGGACATGGAAAGGGACCCTTGTAGAAAGGGCCCCTGACCTGCATTTCCGTGGAGCGGACGACGAGATTCGAACTCGCGACCCTCACCTTGGCAAGGTGATGCTCTACCAGCTGAGCCACGTCCGCGTGGGAGCCACACGATAGCAACGTCCCCCGCGGACCGGGCAACCGGTTCAGGTCGGAGGTTCGCCGATCGGGATCGGTTCGGGCATGTTGGTCCGGTCCATCGCGATCAGCGCCAACGCTCCGATCACGACGATCACTCCCCCGACCTGGACCGGGGTGAGCGACTGGTTGTACAGCAGCCACGCCCCGACCATCGACAGCGGGGCGTTGGCCAGCGTCAGCACCGACGACAGCGACAGGTCGACGTGCTGTTGGGCCCAGGTCATCAGGCCGTGTCCGAACAGGCCGGGGACGAGCAACATCACCGAGTACAGCACCCAGTCCTTCGGTCGTGAGCTGCCGAGGTCGTCGGCGATCAACAAGCAGAACGGCGTGACGACGATCGCGGCGATGGTGAAGAAGGTGGCGATCAGGGTCCAGGAGTGGACCCCGTCGTTGCGCACCCGCTTGGCCATGATCAGGTACACCGCCCAGACGGTGAGGTTGCCGACGGCGAACAGGTCACCGCGCATCGACGCCGAGCCGCTCGAGCCGGCACCGAGGACGACGGTCGACACCCCGAGGAACGCGAGCGCAGCCAACACGAGTCGACGTTGCGTCCGCCGTTCGCCGAGCAGCCGAGGCGCGACGACGAGCACGACCGCCGGGGTCAACGACGGGATCAGGGTCGCGTTGGCGATCGACGTCTCGCGGAAGGCGACGAAGCTGGTCATCATCGATCCGCCGAAGAACAGCCCGGGGACCAACGCCCGGCGGAAGATCGCCCACGAGATCTCGCCGCCGAGGGCGTAGGCGGCGATCCACATCACCGGCACCGCCAGCCACAACCTCCAGAACGTGAACGTCATCGACGACACCGTCGAGCCGCGCACGATCAGCGGACCGAACGACCAGAAGAACACCGCCGAGACGACCGCTGCGATCGGCAGATCGGCTCGTCGCCGATCGGCGATCGAGGCGATCACGTACGAGCGTCCGGCGGGCGCAGATCGACACGGAGTACGAGCACCCCGTCCTCGATCGTGCCCACCGCGTCTCCGATGATCGCGAAATCCTGGAAGTCGACCTTTGCCTGCTGCAAAAAGTGCTGCCGTTCATCCCCCGCCACCGGCGGCAACGGTCGTCGCTTGACTGCGGTGGCGCGCTCGCGGAAGCGAGCGATCATCCCATCGATGTCGAGTTCGGCCATGCGCCCACGGTATCGGCGCGCCGCGGTCGAGGCGCAGCCAGATCTCGACCGATCAGCCCCGCGACTCAGATGCGGCCGGCGAGCCCGGCGGATCGAGCTGCGGCGCCGGCAGCTGAGGCTCCGGCAGCTGAGGCTCCGGCAGCTCGTCCGCAGGCGGTGCCTGTTCGGGCGCCGCACGCTCCGGCGACGGCTGCGGATCACTCACCGCAGCAGACGACCCGTCGTCGGCTCCTCCCGGGCGGTCGGCGTCCCCGACGGTCTGCTGCGGTTCGGCGAGCTCGTCGATCGAGGGCAACTCGCGCGACGCCAGTTCGGCCAGGTCGGGGTACGACACCGCCTCGACCGGCGCCGGCTCGACTTCGCCGGGACGGACCGCAGCGAGTGCCTTGCGTTGCCGCTCAGGGTCCGCCCGGCGGACCTTGCGGGTGGAGAGCAGCTCGAGCGGGGCGAGGGCGCCCGGCTCGGGCCGGGTGTTGCGCCAGAACCAGGCGGTGAAGGCGAGCAACCCGAGCCCGATCACGACCAGGGCGACGACCACCGCCAACACCCGGTTCGTCGCCGAGGCGTCATCGAACGATCCACCACCTGGAGAGCTGGCGACCACCGAGGACAACGACCGGAAGGCTGACGACACGACGGGTCAGTCTCGCGCACGGAGCGCCGAGCGAGGCGGCCATCAGCGACGGCGAACCACGTGGACGATGACCGACGCCCGTCCATCCGCCAAGCTGGGGGCGGTGTTCGCCGTCTCTGCGTCCGATGTCCTGTGGCTGATCGCCGCCGTCGTCTTCGTCGGCGGTCTGGCCTGGCTCGCCCGCCGGATCGATCCGCACTGGGTCGCCAAGGATGGCCGGGCGTTCACCTGCCGGGTCCAACCGATGCGATCGAGCGGGGTGGCCGAGGGTCGCTGGCGGGAGGCACGGGCGATCGTCGACGGGGACAGGCTGCGGTTGGTCGTGCGTGGCGTCGGTCAGATCCGCAAGGAGCCGTACGAGCAGCACGAGGTGCTCGCCAAGAGCGCCAGCCCGCCGCCGCGCTCAGCTGTGTTCGTCGTCGACGGCGACCCGATGTGGGCCGTGCGCGTCCCCGCCGGCTCGAAGGCGGTCGCTGTGATGGAGTCGCTGATCAGTCCTTGATCGCCTCGAGCGCGGCGCGGAAATCTGTGAGCAGGTCGTCGGGGTGCTCGAGCCCGACCGAGCAGCGGATCATCCCCGGGCCGATCCCGGCGTCGGCCAGCTCGAAGCGGTTCAGCCCGGCGTGGGTCGAGTTCGCCGGGCTGGTCACCAGCGTCTCGGGGCCTCCGAGCGACGCCGCCATCCGCGCCAGCTGCACCGCCTCGACGAACTGCCGTCCGGCTTCGAGGCCGCCGGCGAGCTCGAACGACAGCAGCGTCCCCCCCGACCGCATCTGGTGACGGGCGAGGTCGCGCTGGGGATGGGAGTCGAGCCCCGGGTAGCTCACCCGGGCCACCGCCGGATGGTGCTCGAGCGCTTCGGCGATCGTCCGCGCCGTGGCGCTCTGCCGCTCGACCCTGACGGCCAGCGTGCGGATCCCGCGCAGCGCATTGTGTGCGTCGTACGGAGAGGCGGTCGAGCCGTGGAGGATCGCGTAGCGCCAGAGGTCGTCGAGCAGCTCGCGCTCGCCGGCGACGACCCCGAGGGTGGCGTCGTTGTGCCCGCCGATCCCCTTGGTCGCCGAGTGGAGCACGAGGCTCACCCCGTGGGCCAACGGCGATTGGACCACCGGCGTGGCGAAGGTCGAGTCGACGAGGGTGAACGGCCCACGGATCGAGCCGAGCTCGTCGAGGTCGACCAGCGAGAGCTGCGGATTTGCCGGGGTCTCGGCGATCACGAGCATCGTCTTGCCCGGCCTGACCGCCGCCGCGAACGCCCCCGGCTCGCTCCCGTCGACCCAGGTGACGTCGATCCCGAACCGGGCGCACGGCCCGGCGAGGAGCATCTGGGTGTTCGAGTAGAGGTGCTTCTGGGCGACGACGTGGTCCCCGTGCGAACACAGTCCGAAGATCACCGACGCCAGCGCCCCCATCCCCGAACCGAACGCCAGCGCCGACTCTGCGCCTTCGAGGGCGGCGACCGCGTCCTCGAACGCGTTGACGGTCGGGTTGGCGTACCGCGAGTAGACGTGATCGGAACGGCAGCTGGTCGAGCGACGACGGGCCTCGTCGAGCGACTCCGGCTCCCAGACGGTCGATGCCCAGATCGGGGCGGCGAGCGAGCTGCCGTTGGTCCGCCGGCCGGCGGTGATCGCGACGGTGTCGAGTCGGCGGCCGACCGACCGGTCGGCTCCGACCGGATCGGCTCCGACCGGATCGGGGTCGCGCGGGAGGGCGGGGATCTCAGCCATGCTCGGCGACTCCATCGAGGAACTCGGCGAGCGGGACGCCGACCTGGTCGAGGTTGATCAGGAATGCGTCGTGGCCGTGGGGGGAGTCGACCTCGACGTACTCGCAAGGGGTGCCCTCTCGGGCGAGCAGCTCGCAGATCTGACGCTGCTGATAGGCGGGGTAGAGCATGTCGCTGGAGATCCCGATCGTCAGCGTCGGCACCCGGATCCGGGCCATCGCCGCCGCCAGCCCGCCGCGGCCGCGGGCGACGTCGTGGAGATCCATCGCTTTGCCGATGATCAGGTAGCTGTTGGCGTCGAACCGGCGGACGAGCTTGTCGCCGTGGTGGTCGAGATAGCTCTCGACCTCGAACCGCTGCCACAGGTCGAGTTCGTCGCCGAGGGTCGCCCCGCCGGCCAGGTCCCGTCCGAAGCGGTCGGTCAGCACGTTGTCGCTGCGGAAGGTGACCTGGGCGACCATCCGGGCGATCGCCAGCCCACCGTGGGGGCCGTCGCCGGGCTCCGCGTCGTAGTAGTCGCCGCCGCGCCAGTTGGGGTCGAGTCGGATCGCGCGCCGCCCGATCGCACCCCAGGCGATCTGTTGCGCGGTGGCCTGGGCGCAGGTCGCGATCGGGACGATCGAGCGGGTCCGTCCGGGATAGGTGATCGCCCACTCGAGCACCTGCATCCCGCCCATCGAGCCGCCGACGACGGAGTGCCAGCGGGCGACCCCGAGGTGGTCGGCGAGGCGTGCCTGGCAGCGGACCATGTCGCGGATGGTGACCACCGGGAACCGCGACCCGTACGGTCGGCCGTCGTCGGGATGGGGCGAGGCAGGACCGGTCGATCCCTGACAGCCGCCGAGGACGTTGGCGCAGACGACGAACCAGCGGTCGGTGTCGAGGTACTTCCCCGGTCCGATCGCGTCGTCCCACCATCCGGCCGAGGGATGGCCGTGGCCCATCGGTCCGGCGGCGTGGCTGTCGCCGGTCCAGGCGTGACAGACGAGCACGGCGTTGTCACGGGCGTCGCTGAGGGTGCCCCAGGTCTCGTACGCGATGTCGACCTGACTCAACCGGTGGCGGCCGTCGAGGGCGAACGGGCGATCGGCAGCGATCCGGAGGAACCGGCGATGCCCGGTCTGGTCACCCGGCATCCACGCCCCGCTCACGGGAAGTGGCGCACGTCGTGCGGGGTTGGCCATCACTACCTCCTCTCGGGTCGTCCCGGGGGACGTCGAACTGCAGTGGCCGTGACGGCCGGAAGCCACCGCGGTCTGCATCCCGAGCGGAAGCCTTGGTTGCCTCCGGCGGGCCGGAGGCCACATCTCCACCGAGGTGGAAAGCACCTTGGGGCTTCCGTCCCAGGTTGCCGGGTTCGGCAGGCCGAACCACTCGTGATGCAGTGCCCGGATCGTAGCAGTCGAGCCGTTCGCTGCCTCAGCCGGTTCGGCGCTCGTGCCGCCTCAGGGAGACGGCACCCGCTCGGCCGCCAGGGCACGCAACCGGGCGTAGTCGACCTTGCCGTTCGGGGCCCGCCCGATCGTGTCGACGATGACCAGCTCGCGTGGCGTCTTGTAGTCGGCGAGCAGGCCGCGGACGTGGGCGGAGAGCTCCGCGAGGGTCGGCTGCTCACCGCCGTCGGGTTCGACGACGGCACAGATCCGCTCGCCGAAGCGCTGATCGGGCAGGCCGACGGCCACCGCGTCACGCACCCCGGGATGGGTCTTCAGCGCTTCTTCGACCTCCTCCGGGAAGACCTTCTCGCCGCCGGTGTTGATGCACACCGAGCCGCGACCGAGCAGTTTGAGGGTGCCGTCGGCCTCGATCTCGGCCCAGTCGCCCGGGACGCTCCATCGCCGGCCCTCGTACGTGCGGAAGGTCTGGGCGGTCTTGGCCTCGTCGCCGTAGTAGCCGAGCGGGATCGCCCCGCTGACGGCGAGCATCCCCCGTTCTCCCGAGCCGGCCTCGACCCGGCGTCCGTCGTCGGTGAACACCGCACAGTTCGGGCCGAGCGTGAACCGGGCGGTGTCGGTCGCCAGTCCGCTGGTCGAGATCGACGCCCCCAACCCGACCGCCTCCGACGAGCCGAGGGTGTC
Source organism: uncultured Actinomycetes bacterium (assembly GCA_963754705.1). Lineage (GTDB taxonomy): Bacteria > Actinomycetota > Acidimicrobiia > Acidimicrobiales > Ilumatobacteraceae > JAWKHV01. The sequence continues at coordinate 80,101 of CAVWGZ010000011.1, forward strand.
GAACAGCAGTGCCCCGGGCAGATGGCGGAGGAGTCCGTCCTTGTTCTCCTGGCTCCACATCACCCCGGAGGAGGTGATCAACGCGACACAGGACAGATCGAGCTCGCCCGGGTGGGCGTCGAGCTCGTCGAGCATCGGGCCGGCGAACGCCTGACCGACGATTGCCACCGCGCTGACCCGCCGCTCGGCGACGGTCCGCCACAACTCGGCGGCGTCGAAGCGCACCGAGGGGAGACTGATCACCGCTCCGCCGAGGGCCATCGCCAGGAACGCCGAGAACTGGCCGGTCCCGTGCATCATCGGACAGGCGACGAGCGTGGTCGGCTGGATCGGCAGACCCGTGACGCGCGGGCCGATCTCGTCGAGCGAGGTGATCGGTGGCAGGCCGAGCACCGGGTGACCGCCGCCTCCGAGGACCGCGAACAGGTCGGCGAACGGCCACATCACCCCCTTCGGCATCCCGGTCGTCCCGCCGGTGTAGAGCAGCAGCAGATCCTGATCGCTGCGCCCCCAAGGGGCGACGAAACGGTCGGCGCCGGCGGCGACGACCGGCTCGTAGGCGGTCGCCCACGACGGTCCGTCACCGGTTTGGTCGGCCACGACGTACCACCGGCGGACCTTCGGCAGCTGCCCACGGACCCGCTCGACCAACTCGGTGAACGACGCATGGAACACGACCGCCTCGGCATCCGCGTTGTCGAGCAGGTAGACGATCTCGTCCGGGCCGTAGCGGTAGTTGGCGTTGACCGGGACGTAACCGCCCTTGAACGCGGCGACAGTAGGTCTCGAGGTACTCCGGTGAGTTGTGCAGGTAGGCGACGACCTTCGCCTGCCGGCCGAGCCCGGCAGCGAACAGGTCGGCGGCGAGCGCGTTCGCCCGCCGATCGAACCCCGCCCAGCTGATGACCCGCTCTCCCTGGATCTGGCACGGCCGATCGCCGACCGCGACGGCGACCCGCTCCCAGACGTCGGCCAGGTTCCACTCGCTCACAGCCACCCCCGTGCTCGATGCGGCCGGTCACTCGGTCGCCGGCGGCCAATCGTCGCACGTCGGCGCGTAGTCGGCGATCTGCCCGAGATAGCGGTCCCATTCCTCGAGTGTGAGGTTCCGTCCGGCGTTGCGACAGGCCAGCGCGACCCAGTCCTGCGGGTCGTAGCTGTAGGCGATGACCTGTTCGGCGACGTTGCCGACCAGCAGCGTGTCGCCCGACACCGCCAGGCTGTTGCCCTGGTGCGCCCGAACGCGCCCTGCTCGATGTCGATCACCCCGACGAGCTGATCCCGTGTAGACGAATTGAATGTCACGGCGACGACGGTCGACCCGTCGATCCAGCTCAAGGCTTCCCAGTTGTCCGCCGATTCGACCACGAGTCGTCGGTCCGCTCGTCGAGCGCGACGCGGCGGCGGATCGCCGGCTCGGCGGTGACGGCCGTCGGCAACGCCTGCGCTCTCCACCGAGGGTCTGCGCTCGTACGCTTCCACTGCCGGCAACATCGCCAGATCGGCGTGGGAGGGGGCGACGACGGCGGCGTCGTCGGCCAGCTTGCGCAGCCCGAGTCCGCATCCGACTGCGCGAGTCGGTTGCCGCATGGCTCAGAGCAGCGAGCGCGGCTCGACGGGTATCGGGGTCGCACTGGGTGAACAACTCCTCGAACTGGTCGACGATCAGCACGAGCTCGGTCGTCGATTCAGCCGGCAGCACACGTCGTACGGCGCGCACCAGGCCACGGTCGTCGGCGGTGAGTTGCTGCATCAACGTCGAGACGCCGGCCGGCGCGAGTTGGAGCAGCGCCGATTCGATTTCGTCGAACGGATACCTGCCGGGTGTGATCTGCGCGACCCACGATCCTTCGTGCCGGAGTCGGGGCACGAGGCCGGCCCGCACCAGACTCGATTTGCCCGATCCTGAGGGACCGACCACAGCGACGAACTGCGAGCTCCGCACCGCCTCGAGCAGCCGGTCGACGGCCTGTTCGCGGCCGAAGAACTCGGACGCGTCCTCCTCGGCAAAGGCCCGCAACCCCCTGTACGGATTGCCCTGCTCGAGGCGCATCGAGACCAGGGTGCGAGCGGCTGAACCCCTCGGCCGTTCGCCCGTCGATCCACCGGTCGAGATCGCCGCACGCCCGGCGCCGCCGGCGATCGAGTCGCGGAAGCCGAGCACGAACTCGCCCGCATCGCAGATGCGACGGCGGGCATCTGGCGCCGTCGCTGCTGCCAGCACAGTTGCCACTGCTGCGGGGACGTCGCTCCGCAGCAGTGGCAGGCCTGTCAACGGTCCCGATGCCTTCTCCCGCACCAGACCTGAGAGGTTGCTCGCGCTGAACGGGGCGCGGCCGGTGAGCAGCTCCCAGACCAACACGGCGAAGGCGTAGACGTCCGAGGCCGGAGACGCCGGGTCGCCGCGCATCTGTTCCGGGGCGGCGTACAGGGGCGACCCGGCCGACGACGAGACGTCCGGTGCCGACGAGAGCGGAGCATCGACCGCGATCCCGAAATCGGCGAGGTAGGCGTTGTCGGACTCGTCGAACACGATGTTGGCCGGCTTGATGTCCCGGTGGACGACGCCACTGGCGTGGGCGACGGCGAGCGCCTCGCCGATCTGGTCGACGATGCGGGCGACCTCGGCCAGCGCCAGTGCGCCGCGGTGGGCCAACCGCTGCTCCACCGATCCACCCTTGAGCAGCCGCATCACCAGGTACGCACCTCCTGGCTCGCGCCAGAAGTCGTACAACGGAACGATGTGCGGATGCTCGAGGCGCGCCACGAGCCGGGCCTCGGTTTCGAACCGTCCGATGAACTGGGGGTCATCGGCGAGTTCGGCGCGGGCTTGAGCGCGGAGCTCGAGGGCGACGAGGCGCAGCTCCTCCAGTCGCGTCGCTGCCGGGATGCACCACGGCTCCGACCCGAGTTCGCCGTACGCCGCTCCCTTCCACAGCGCCAAGGCCTCGTCGAGCAGGTTCGCGGCGTTGCGCGGGACGGTCGTTCGCGCCTGGGCGACGAGTTGCTCGAACCTCGTCGCGTCGAGATCGGCGCCGTTGCGCTCGAGGATGTAACCGTCGTCGCGAATCGAGATCGTGCTCTCGCCGAGGACGGACCGGAGGCGGGAGACATAGGTGGCGACGGTGCGCGCCCTGCCGACCGGCGGTGTCTCCTCCGACCAGACGGCGTCGACGATCCGGTCGAGCGAGACCCACCGCCCGTCGGCCAGCAGCAGCACCGTCAACAGTCGCCGCTGACGCGCCCCGCCGAGCGCGACCTCGCTCCCCGCCCTGACGATCCCGACCGGACCGAGAACCCGGAATCCCATGCGCTTACCTCCGACCGCTGGTGATCGTAACAACGCCTGTTTCAAGCGGCATACATCCAGCTCACGGCCTGCGCGGGCGGTTGGCGAGGTCCGGCGCTACCTGCCGGCAGTTCGCGGCCGAGCCACTGCGCTCGACCGTGCTCGACATCGGCCGGTCGGCGAAGCGGGCCAGGGTGCGAGCACCAGCTGGTGATATCTCCCGCCATCTCCGATCTGACTGATCGGTCCGTCAGGACCGACTGACGAGTCAGTAGGTGCCTCTTGCTTACTGACTGACGGGTCAGTATGCTCCGGGTATGCGGATCTTGCTGATAGGCGCTGGTGGAGTCGGCGGGGCGATCGCCGCGATCGCTGCCCGCCGGGACTTCTTCCAGTCGTTGGTGATCGCCGACATCGACCCGCAGCGCGCCCAGGTTGCAGCTGCCCGAACCGCCGACCGGCGGGTGACCGGCACCGGGGTCGACGCCTCGGACCGCAGCTCGCTCGAGCAGCTGATCCGGGCGACCCGCTCAGACGTCGTCGTCAACGCCTGCGACCCCCGATTCAACCCGCCGATCTTCGACGCCGCGTTCGCCACCGGGGCGACCTACCTCGACATGGCGATGCACCTGTCCGAGCCGCACCCGACCGAGCCCTACGACCGGATCGGCAAGATCCTCGGCGCCGATCAACTCGCCGCTGCCGACGCCTGGCGCCGAGCGCGGCCAACTGGCCGTCGTCGGCGCCGGTGTCGAGCCCGGCCTGTCGGACGTGTTCGCCCGCTTCGCCGCCGACCGGCTGTTCAGCCGGATCGACGAGATCGGCGTGCGCGACGGCGCCAACCTGGCGATCGACGGCGTCGGCTTCGCCCCGACGTTCTCGATCTGGACCACGATCGAGGAGTGTCTCAACCCGCCGATCGTCTACGAACGTGACCGCGGCTGGTTCACCACCGAGCCGTTCTCCGAGCCGGAGGTGTTCGACTTCCCCGCCGGGATCGGGCCGGTGACCTGCGTCAACGTCGAGCACGAAGAAGTCGTGCTGATGCCCCGATGGATCGACGCCGGGCGGGTGACGTTCAAGTACGGCCTCGGTGAGGAGTTCATCGACGTGCTGCGCACGCTCCACCTCCTCGGGCTCGACAGCACCCGGCCGGTCTCGGTCCGGGGCACGTCCGTCAGCCCGCGCGACGTGGTCGCCGCCTGTCTGCCCAACCCCGCCGAGCTCGGCGACAAGATGACCGGCGTGACCTGTGCCGGGACGTTGGTCACCGGGATCGGCAACGACGGGCTTCCCCGGTCGAGCTACCTCTATCAAGCGGTCGACAACGCCTGGACGATGGCCGAGTACGGGCACCAGGCGGTCGTCTGGCAGACCGCGTTGAACCCGGTGATCTCGCTCGAGCTGATCGCCGGCGGCGCCTGGACGGGCACCGGTGTGCTCGCCCCGGAGGCGTTCGACCCCGTGCCCTACCTCGGCCTGCTCGCTGAGTACGGTGCCGACTGGTGCCTCGACGAACGAAAGACCCTCCGGGCCGTCGCCTGACCAAGTCCGAGGCACTTCGCCTGCTCGATCGCTACGACGCCGATCCGACCGGCGCGCTGGCGGCGGCACTGCGGGTCGTGCTCGAGCTGCCCGACGCCGAGTGGCCGGCACTGATCGCCGCCGTCGACCTCCCCGCCACCGAACGAGCTGCGCTCCTCGGCCAGCACACCGCCGCCCTCGACCGCCTGCTCACCCGGCTCAACGAGCACCGCCGCGTCTGAGCCGACGGCCGGCGACGGCGGCGGTCGTCAGCGGGCGGTGAGCACCGGTTGGGCGAGCACCAGTCGCTGGTCGAACCCGGCCTCGTCGGGCAGCAGACCGCGCTTGTCGGGCCACAACAACTGGACCATCTCGAACGGTCCACCTCGACGCCACGCCGCAGCGGTGGTGAACAGCGCGACCCCAGTGGTCGAGGTCGACGGGAGTGAACACGCAGCGCAACTGGTTGTCGAGCAGCCCGACCAGCTCGACCCCGGTCGGGATCTCGGTCCCCCCGGCGAGCGCGTCGGCGACGAGTCCGAGCAGCCCGCGGGCGGCCACCGGCGTCAGGCCGAAGACGACGACCTCCGGAAATCCGTACGCCTCCGGAAATCCGATCGAGTACGCATAGCCGCCGATCGGAGGGTCGGTGTCCGTGCGCGGTGCGACCGGTTCGATCGCCCAACCGGCGGTCTCGATCATCCAGTCGATCTTCTCCTGATGCGGAATCGAGAAGTCGGGCAGCTCGCTCACCGGGTCAGCCTCGCATGTTGTGCCGCCCGGCGGCAGTGGCCGTTACCGTCGACGGCGATGTACCGCTTCCTCGTCCGCCCGAAGTGGCTGGCGTTCACCCTGCTCTGCGCCGCAGCGGTGGTGGCGATGGCCAACCTCGCCGTCTGGCAGCTCGGTCGGCTGGACGAACGTCGCCAGTTCAACTCGCTCGTGGAGCAGCGGACCGCTGCTCCACCGGTGCCGATCGAGGAGCTGCTCGGCGCCGACCCGGACGACACCGCCTGGCGATCGGTGACCGCCACCGGGACGCTTCGAGGGTCCGACCGAGCAGACCTTGACCGCCGGCGGCTATCTGCTCGTCACCGGTTTTCGACTCTCGGGCGGTCAGCTGGTCCGCGTCGATCGAGGGTTCGTCGGCTCGGCCGAGCAGAACGTCCCTCCGGCACCGACGGGGGAGGTCGAGCTCGTCGCCCGGATCGTCAGGGCGCCGAGGAGCGTGAGGTCGGTCGCCGACGGCGAGATCTACCTCGATCTCGTCACCAGCACACCGCCGGAACCGGCGGTCATCCCTCGCGCCCTGCCGACGCTCACCGAGGGGTCGCACCTGTCCTACGCGATCCAGTGGTCGGTCTTCGCCGTCTGCGTGGTGGTCGGCTGGATCCTCGCCGTCCGCCGCTCGGCTCACCCGTCCGCCGGGCCGTCGGACGATCCATCGGCGCCTCGGCGGTCGAAGCACCAGGCGGTTCCGTGGCCGGAGGACGACCGGGCCCGGGAGCGCGCCCAGAGGTCCGCGACCCGACCCGCTGAGCACGGATCGCGCCCGAGTCGGGCGTCGATCGAGCGTCAAACGCCTCCTGCCGGCCCCGGTCAGTGCTGGTCAGTGCTGGTCAGTGCTCGTCAGTGCTGGTCGAGAGCGTGCATCCGACGGAACTGCTCGACCACGTCGGGACTGCGGTGCGCCGGGTCGAGATGGCGGTAGACGGTGTCGACGTTGACGGCGATCCGTCCACGCTCGCTCAGCCCGCTGAACGTCCCGCGAGCGATCTCGCGCGCCGCTTCGAAGGCGTCGACCCCGGCGTGGAATCGTGCCGTCGCCTCCGTCTCGACGTAGCTGAGGTAGTCGCGCACCTCGGCCACGCCGGCCTTGTCGGTCACCGGCCCGTGGCCGGGGACGACCGTCTCGACATCCATCCCGAGGATCAGGTCGCAGGCTGCGACCCAGTTCGACAGCGGCCCCGCCCAGACGATCGGGGCAGCGCCGATGAACAGGATGTCGCCGGTGAACACCGTCCGCGCCCCTGGCACGTAGGCGATCACGTCGCCGCGGGTGTGCGCCGGGCCGACCTCGGTCAGCTCGGCCACCCGTCCACCGACCTCGATCTCCAGCCGGTGGTCGAACGTCCGGTTGGGCAGGGTGAGCGTGATCCCCTCGAACTCGAACGCCCCGAAGAACTCGCGGAACAGCTCTCCCAGCTCCCCCGGGGCGCTGTTGAGCGCCGCCAGCGTCGCCGGCGGCACCTCCACCATCTCCGCCGCGGTGGCCGTCGAGGCGATGATCTCGGCGCCTTCGACGAGCTCGTTGCCGTAGCAGTGGTCGCCGTTGGCGTGCGTGTTGACCAGCGTCGAGATCGGCGCAGCGCCGGTCATCGGTGCCATCGCGGCGAGCATCTCGGCGGTCAGGCCGAGGTCGAACAAGGTGTCGACGAGCAACGAGGCACCGTCGCCGACGATCAGGCCGGCGTTGCTCCAGCCCCACGAGCCGTCGCCCTGGATGTAGGCGAAACAGCCGTCGCCGAGGTCCTCGAGCCGGGTCGCGACACGCGTCATGGACGCGTTCGTAGCAGGTCGCCGACGGCGCACAGGCGTTCGACGACGGCGACCACCGGGAGGTGGGTGTTGGCCCGCGGCAGGTCGGGGAAGATCGACGCGTCGGCGATGTACAGCCCCTCCCGGCCGATCACCGCGCCGTTCGGGTCGACCACCGCCGCCGGATCGTCGGCGGCCCCCATTCGGCACGAGCAGGCGGCGTGGACGTAGTCGCCGAGCCCGCGCAGCACGCCGTCGTCGCTCAGGTCGGGGATGATCGGGGTCGCCAGCTCCGCCACCGCAGGCGAGGCGAGCAACTCGAGCACCTGCTCGGCGCCGATCCGTAGGCGGCGGAGGTCCTCCGGATCGTCGAGCATCGCGAACTCGACCACCGGATCGATCGACGGGTCACCGTCGGCGAGGCGAACCGAGCCGCTCGAGCGGACCTGCATCAAGGCGACCATCACCATCCCGAATCCGGGTGCATCCGGGCCGAGGTGCTCCATCGGGAGCAGCTGGAGATCGCCGGGGGCGCCGCCACTGGAGAACCGTCCGACCGCGCTGACCGCCAGCGACGAGGTCGACGGTGCCCGGCCGGCGGCGTAGCGGAGCGTGATCGGCACCGCCGCATGATCCTTCAGGCCACGCCCGACCCCCGGACGATCGACCCCGGAGCGGAGCAGGATCGCCGGCGTGTGGATCGCCCCGGCAGCGAGCACGACCCGCCGGGCGAGGATCTCCGAGCCGTCGGCGAGCACGACCCCGCGCGCCTCGATCCCGTCGAACAGCACCCGGTCGACCAACGTCTCGCCACGCACGACCAGGTTCGGCCGGGCAGCTGCCGGACGGAGGTAGGCGTCGGCGGCGGACACCCGCCGGCCGCTCCCGTCGCGGGTCAGGGCCACCCGTTCGATCCACTCCGGCCGGACCCGCTCGATCGCCCGGGTCAGCGGGCCGATCTCGATGTCGAGACCGACGTTGAGCGCCAGCGCAGTCCGCGAGAACCACGGCTCGACGTTCGCCCAGTCCCAACCGGTCGCTCCCAGTTCGGCCCAGCGGTCGTAGTCGGCGTGCAGACCGGGGATGGCGACCATCGCGTTGATCGCCGAACTGCCGCCGATGCCGCGCCCACGGACGTAGTGCCGCGGCTCTTGCAGCGCCGAGCGACGAACGATCAACCCCGGCCAGATCCGGTCCGACTCGCCGATCGCGTCGAAGAACGAGGGGGCGACGAGGCCCGGTGCGTCCGATCCGCCGAACGTCGCCGGGCCTGCCTCGAGCAGGAGCACCGTCCGGCTCGGATCCTCGCTCGCCCGCCCGGCGACGACGCAGCCACCCGAACCGGCCCCGACGACCAGCAGGTCGACCGGGATCATCTGGGGGTCTGGACAGGCAGGCCGGCGAGATGGGCGGTGTCGTTGTACCGATTGAGCTGCCACCTCGGCCCGCGTCCGCCCCATCCGGCGACGAGCTGGAATTCGGTGATCGCAGTGTTGAGGGTGTGCAGCTGGAAGCTGCCGGTCATCGGCAACCGCAGCAGGGTCCGGAACACGGCGTCGACCGCGCCGCCGTGGCAGGCGATGACCACCGTCTCTCCGGCGTGCTGGCGGATCACCTGGTGCAGCGCCCGCCCGACGCGGTAGTGGAACTCGGCGACGGTCTCGCCGCCGGGGAACGACTCGGCGAACGGGTCGTCCCAGTCGCGGTTGCCGTGCCGTTCGACGAACTCGGCGAACAGCAGGCCATCGCAGTCCGGTCCGGGATCGTGCTCGCCGAAGCCCGGCTCCTCGATCAGGGTCGGGTTGCCGATCGCCGGGGCGATGATCTCGGCAGTCTCGATCGCCCGCCGGAAGTTCGAGGTGTACAGCGCCTCGGGGGTGAACCCCTCGGAGGCCATCCGGTCACGCAGCGCTTCGGCCTGGCGGACGCCGAGCGGGGACAGCCCACCGCAGGTGCGATGTCCGCCGATCCGCTGGGTGACGGTCGACACCGATTCGCCGTGGCGGACCAGCAGCAGACGGGTGGAGGCGACGTCGGACACGACTGTGCAGGTTACGGGGTGGACAGCGGCGCACTCGGGGTCGGCGGGGGCGGAGCAGGGGGACGGTGATGTCGGCCCGTGTTCGCGCTCCCCTTGACTTTTCGTACACGCCGACGGGCCGACGGAGGCGCCCTCGCTACGTTCGAGGCATGGATCCGCGGAGTGGTTCGACCGGCGGTGTGACGCGTCTGACGATCACCGTCGCCGGTGAGGACCCGCGCAACGCTGCGCTGCTGGCGGATGCCCATGCGCTCGGATTGTCCGAGGTCAGCGGGATCGAGATCGCCGAGATCGTGTTCCTCGACGGGTCGCTCGACGACGACGATCGGGCGTTGCTCGACGGTGTGCTGGTCGAGCCGCTGCTCCAGCGAGCCAGCTGGGATCCGCCACCGACCACCGAGGGCCGCCGGTCGGTCGAGACCGTGCTCCAACCCGGGGTCACCGACCCGGCCGCCGAGCAGGTCCGCCGGGTCGCCGGGCTGCTCGGGATCGACGTCGTCGCAGCCGCCACCGGGCGGCGCTACGAGATCGCCGGTGCACTCGACGACGACCAGCTCACTCTGCTCGTCGACCGGCTGCTGGCCAATCCGGTGGTCGAGCGTTGGGCCACCCCCGGCTCGACGCTCCGTTCGCCCAGGCGACAGCGGAACCCGTGCCGGTCGGCCACGTCGCGGTGCGCGATCTCGATCTCGATCGACTGCTCGCCCTCGACGGCGAACGGGGGATGGCGCTCGATCCGGCCGAGCTGCTCGCCGTCCAGGCGCACTACCGCGCCGAGGGCCGCGAACCGACGGACGTCGAGCTGGAGATGATTGCCCAGACCTGGAGCGAGCACTGCGCCCACAAGACGTTCCGGGCACGGATCACCCTTCCCACCGGCGAGACCCGCACCCCCCTGCTCCGCCGCCTGCGCGAGACCACCGAACGGATCGCCGCCCCGTTCGTCCGCTCGGCGTTCGACGGCAACGCCGGGATCGTCTCGTTCCACCCCGGACGGACGCTGGCGCTGAAGGCCGAGACCCACAACCACCCCTCGGCGATCGAGCCGTTCGGTGGGGCGAACACCGGAGTCGGGGGCGTGATCCGCGACATCCTCGGTGCCGCCCACCGCCCGATCGCCTGCACCGACGTGCTCTGCTTCGGCCCGCAGGACCTGCCCGCCGAGGACCTTCCGAGCGGTGTCCTCCATCCTCGCCGGATCGCCTCCGGGGTGGTCGCCGGGGTCGCCGACTACGGCAACAAGATCGGCCTGCCGACGGTCGCCGGGGCAGTGCTCTACGACCCCGCCTACACCGCCAACCCACTGGTGTTCTGCGGGTGCATCGGCGTCGCCGCCGACGGCGAGCCCCTGCCGGGTCCGCGTCCCGGCGACCGGGTGATCGCGATCGGCGGCCGCACCGGGCGCGACGGGCTGCGCGGCGCGACGTTCTCCTCGGCGACGATGGATGCGACCACCGGCGAGGTCGCCGGGGCGAGCGTCCAGATCGGCGACCCGATCACCGAGAAGCTGGTGATGGAGGTGCTCGACGAGGCCTCGTCTGCCGGGCTGTTCACCGCGATCACCGACTGCGGCGCCGGCGGGTTCTCCTCTGCGGTCGGCGAGATGGCCGAGGGGATCGGGGCGACGGTCGAGCTCGATGGCGTCCCGTTGAAGTACCCGGGGCTCGGCGCCGTGGGAGATCTGGTTGTCCGAAGCACAGGAGCGGATGGTGCTGGCGGTGGCCCCCGCCCGGCTCGCCGAGCTTCGGACGGTGTGCGACCGGCACGGGGTCGAGCTGACCGATCTCGGCGAGTTCGGCGGCGACGGACGGCTCGTCGTCCGTCACGCCGGCGAGGTCGTCGCCGACCTCGACACCTCCTTCCTCCACGACGGTCGGCCGCAGCGGACGATGTCGGCGGTGCTCCCGACGCCTCGCCGTGCACTGACCGCCCCTGCGACACGGACGGTCGAGGACCTCTCGGCGACGCTCCTCGCCCTCCTCGCCCACCCGAACATCGCCTCCAAGGAGGCGGTGATCCACCGCTACGACCACGAGATCCGCGGCACGACCGTCGTCCGCCCGGTGACCGGGCCGTTCGCCGACGGTCCGTCGGACGGGGTCGTCCTCGCCGAGCCGGCCGACGTCGACGGGTTGGCGATCGGGATCGGGGTCAATCCGTGGCAGGGGCTGCACGACCCGTACCGGATGGCCTGGGCGGCGGTCGACGAGGCCGTCCGCAACGTCGTCGCCGCCGGCGCCGACCCGGACCGGATCGCGCTGCTCGACAACTTCTCCTGGGGCGACCCGCGGCGCCCCTCGACGCTCGGTGAACTGGTCGAGGCGGTCGAGGGATGCTGCGACGCGGCGATCGCCTACGCCGCCCCGTTCGTGTCCGGCAAGGATTCGTTGAACAACGAGTACCTCGGCACCGACGGCGAACGCCATGCGGTCCCACCGACGTTGGTGATCACCGCCGTCGCCCACGTCCCCGATGCCCGGACGACGGCGACGAGCGACCTGCAGCAGGCGGGGAGCCTGCTCGTCGTGCTCGGCGAGACCGCCGAAGAACTCGCCGGCAGCCACCTCGACATGGTCCTCGGCGCGCCGGCCGATCCGGGGGTCGTGCCGTTCACCGATCCGTCCGCCGTCGTGCGCTACCGCGGGCTGCACCGGGCGATCCGCGCCGGTCTCGTCCGCTCCTGCCACGACCTGAGCGAGGGCGGGTTGGCGGTCGCGCTCGCCGAGATGTGCATCGGCGGAAGGCTCGGGGCGACGATCGACGTCCTCCCCCACCACGACCCGGTCGTCGCCTGGTTCTCCGAGTCGACCGGACGCTTCCTCGTCGAGCTCGCTGCGGACGATCTCGACGCGTTCACCGGCACCGTGCCCGGTCCACTGCAGCTGATCGGTTCGGTCAACGACGACCGCCTGCTCCGCCTCCCCGGTGGCAGCCCGCTCGACGTGGCCACGCTGGTCGACGCGTGGGGTGCCCGATGAGCCGGCCGCCGGCGCTGGTCGTCGCCGCTCCCGGGACGAACCGCGACCGCGACGTGGCCTTCGCCCTCGACCTCGCCGGGGCCGAGCCGCGCATCGCCCTGCTCGCCGAGCTCGCCGACTCGCCGGAGCTGCTCGACCAGGCGCGGATGCTGATCGTCGCCGGCGGGTTCTCCTATGCCGACGCGCTCGGCGCCGGCCGGCTGTTCGCGCTCGAGTTGCGACGTGCGCTGGGCGACTCGCTGGAGCGGTTCGTCGAGGCCGGCCGACCGGTACTCGGGATCTGCAACGGGTTCCAGACGTTGGTCGCCGCAGGTCTCCTGCCGGGTGCCGGCCGACGCGCTGCGCTCGGCCACAACGTCAACGGCAGGTTCGAGTGTCGCTGGGTCGAGCTCGAGCCGAGCTCCCGCCGTTGCGTCTGGACCGCCGGCCTCGACGAACCGATCCACTGCCCGATCGCCCACGGCGAGGGACGGTTCGTCGCCGCCGCGGAGACGCTCGACGAGCTCCACACGTTCGACCAGGTCGCCCTGCGCTACCGGATCAACCCGAACGGCTCGGTCGACGACATCGCCGGGATCTGTGACCCGACCGGCGTCGTCCTCGGTCTGATGCCGCACCCGGAGAACCACGCGGTGGCGCGCCAGCATCCGCTGGGCGCCCGCGCCCCGCCACCAGCCTCGGGCTCCGGCTGTTCGAAGCCGGCGTCCGTCACGCCAAGGAACTGTGAGAGGAGCCACGATGACCGAGGTGTTCACCGATGCGGTGCTGCCGCTGGAGGACCGACGGACCGGCAAGGTGAGGGTCAGCTACCGGCTGCCCGGTGACCGCCGCCTGCTCGTCACCACCGACCGGCTGTCGGCGTTCGACCGGGTCGTCGCCGCGATCCCGCACAAGGGCCAGGTGCTCAACCAGCTCGCCGCCTGGTGGTTCGAGCAGACCCGTGACGTCGTCGCCAACCACGTGCTCTCCGTCCCCGACCCGAACGCGCTGATCGCCGTCGAGGCGGCCACCCTTCCGGTCGAGGTGATCGTTCGCGGGTACATCACCGGGGTCACCTCGACCTCGCTCTGGCGGCAGTACGACGAGGGGGCGCGCACGATCTACGGCTACGAGTTCCCCGACGGGCTGCAGAAGAACACGGCCCTGCCGACACCGCTGATCACCCCGACGACCAAGGCCGAGGGCGGAGCCCACGACGAACCGCTGACCTGCCGGGACGTGACCGACAAGGGCCTCGTCACCCCCGAGCTGTGGGAGCGGGTGCAGGCTGCGGCGCTGGCGGTGTTCGCCACCGGACAGCGCGTCGCCGCCGAGGCCGGTCTGATCCTCGCCGACACCAAGTACGAGTTCGGGCTGTCGCCCGATGGCGAGCTGCTGCTGATCGACGAGGTCCACACCCCCGATTCGTCGCGCTTCTGGGTCGCCGAGACGTATGCCGATCGCCTCGCCGCCGACCAGGACCCGGAGAGCCTCGACAAGGAACCGATCCGCCAGTGGCTGTCGGCGGCCGGATACCGCGGCGACGGCGACTCGCCGACGCTGCCGGCGGAGGTGGTCGCCGAGACCAGCCGCCGCTACGTCGATGCCTACCAGCGGCTCACCGGGCTGACCTTCGAACCAGGGGCGGAACCCGCCCACGACCGTCTCGTCGCTGCCCTGCAGCGGGAGGGAGTGCTGTGAAACCGCTGCTCGTCATCCTGATGGGCTCGCCCGCCGACCGCGAGCACGCCCGGGCGATCGCCACCGCCGCCGAGCGCTTCGGCCTGTCGGTGGAGGCCCGCGTCGGCTCCGCCCACCGCACCCCCGAGCACGTCCTCGGGCTGCTCCAGGGCTACGAGGCCGATCCCCGACCGAAGGTCTACGTCACCGTCGCCGGGCGGTCGAACGCCCTGTCCGGGTTCACCGACCCGCAGGTGTCCAGCCCGGTGATCGCCTGCCCGCCCCCGGGCGAGGCGAACGACATCTGGTCGAGCCTGCGGATGCCGCCCGGCGTCGCCTGCGCCGTCGTCGCCGAACCGGTCAATGCCGCACTGTTCGCCGCCAAGGTGCTCTCCGCCCACGACCCCGCGGTCGCCGCCGCCGTCGCCGCCGAGCAGCAACTCCAACGCGACCGCGTGATGCAGGCCGACGCCGAGCTCGTCCATGGTTGACACCCGCGAGCTGGATGCGAGCGAGCCGCGAGACGACGCTTCGGCCCCCACCCCGCGCCAGCGACGAGCCGGCCGCGAGCACCCCGACGCTTCGGCCCCCACCCGCGCCGACTCGCCGCGACCCAGCGAGGGAAGCGCCAGCGACGAGCTGGACGCGAGCGAAGCGAGCAAACCCAGAGAGGAGTGCGGGGTGCTCGGCTTGTCCGCCCCGCACGGTGACGGCGTCGCCCAGCTTGCCTTCTTCGGGTTGTACGCGCTGCAGCATCGCGGCCAGGAGGCCGCCGGCTCGCCGTCTCCGACGGCCAGCGGGCTCGGTTGCACAAGGACACCGGGCTCGTCTCGCAGGTCTTCACGCCTGAGCGGCTCGGCCCCGCTGACCGGGTACCACGCGATCGGACACACCCGGTACTCGACCACCGGTGGCTCCATCTCGCGCAACGCCCAGCCGTTCCTCGTCGAGACGCTCGCACGGCCCGTTGGCGGTCGCCCACAACGGGAACCTGACCAACGCCGATGCCCTGCGCGACGAGTTGCTCGCGCCGTGGCTTCGGGCTCACCGCGACCTCCGACACCGAGGTGCTGACCCTGATGCTCGCCGCCGCCGGCGGGCGCACCTGGGAGGAACGACTCGAGCGAACCCTGCCGGCGTGGAAGGGCGCCTACTCGCTGGTCCTGCTCGCCGCCGACCGGGTGCTCGCGGTGCGCGACCCGTGGGGGTTCCGCCCGCTCGTCCGTCGGACGCCTGCCGCACGGCGGGTACGCGGTCGCGTCGGAGACCGGCGCCCTGCACACCCTCGGCTGCAGCGACATCGGCGAGGTCGAGCCCGGTGAGATCGTCACCCTCCAGGCGGCCGAGATCCACCGTCGTCGGCGTGCTCGCCGCCGCTCCGGTCCCGGCCCGGTGCACCTTCGAGTACGTCTACTTCTCCCGGCCCGACTGCGGTCTGGGACGGCCGCAGCGTGCACCACGTCCGCCAGCGGCTCGGCGAGCAGCTCGCCCCCGAGCACCCGGTCGACGCCGACGTCGTGATTCCCGTCCCGGACTCCTCGCATCCCGGCTGCGATCGGCTACGCCCGGAGCTCGGGCATCCCGTACAACGACGGTCTGATCAAGAACCGCTACATCGGTCGGACGTTCATCGAGCCCACCCAGACATCCTGCGCAGCAGGGCGTGGCGCTCAAGTTCAATGCCCTCGCCGAGAACCTCGCCGGCAAGCGGGTGGTGATGATCGACGACTCGTTCGTGCGCGGCACCACCGCCGGGCCGCTGGTCAAGCTCGCTCCGCGACGCCGGCGCGGCCGAGGTGCACCTGCGGATCACCTGTCCGCCGATCGCCCACGCCTGCCACATGGGCGTCGACATGGGCCACAACGGCGACCTGATCGCAGCCACCCTCAGCGTCGCCGAGATCGAGGCGCAGATCGGCTGCGACTCGCTCGGCTTCCTCTCGCTCGAGGGCATGATGCGTGCGATCGGTCGCGACCGCGGGTACTGCAACGCCTGCTTCACCGGTCGCTACCCGATCGAGGTCCCCGGTCAGCAGGACAAGCTGGCCTTCGAAGGTTCGCTGGCGTGAAGGTCCTCGTCGTCGGCGGAGGCGGGCGGGAGCACGCCCTTGCCTGGAAGCTCTCCTCCTCGCCGTTGTGCAGCGCGCTCTACGTCGCGCCGGGCAATGCCGGAACGCCTGGTCTGACGCGTCCCGATCCCGGTGGAAGACGCCGCCGGCATCGCGCTGTTCTGCTCTGCCGAAGGGATCGAGCTGGTCGTCGTCGGTCCCGAAGCGGCGCTCGCCGCCGGTGTCGTCGACGAGCTGCGCGACGTCGGGATCGCCGTGTTCGGGCCGAGCGCGGCCGCACGCCCAGCTCGAGTCGTCGAAGGCCTACACCCGCGGCACTCGCCGCCGAGCTCGGGCATCCCCGTCTCCGGGCTACGCCTGCTTCACCGAGCCCACTGCCGCCCTCGCCTGGTGGCGCGGACTCGGCAAGCCGGTGGTCGTCAAGGCCAGCGGCCTCGCCGCCGGCAAGGGCGTCGTCGTGCCCGGAGACCGACGCCGAGACCGAGGCCGGCGAGTCGCGAGCACCCTCGCCGGCCAGGGCGAGATCGTCCTCGAGGAGCGGCTGCGCGGCCCGGAGTGTCGCTGCTCGCCTTCTGCGACGGACGCGACGGCGCAAGCCGCTGCCGCCGCCCAGGACCACAAGCGGATCGGCGACGGCGACACCGGCCCGAACACCGGCGGCATGGGCGCCTACGCCCCGGCGCCGGTGCCCGACGACCTGGTCGACGAGCTCGACCGCGACCTTCGTGCCAACCGGTGCTCGACGACCTCGCCGCCGACGGCACCCCGTACGTCGGCGTGCTCTACGCCGGGCTGATGCTCACCGCCGACGGACCGCGGGTGCTCGAGTTCAACTGCCGCTTCGGCGACCCCGAGACCCAGGCCGTCCTGCCGCTGCGTCGACAGCGACCTGCTCGAGGTGATCCTCGCCTGCTGCGACGGACGTCTGGCGGAGACCGAGGTCCGCCTCGCCGCCGACGCGCGCCGCCTGCACCGTCGTCGCCGCCGCCCCCGGCTATCCGGATCGACCGGTGCTCGGCGGAGCGGTCCACCTCCCGCCGGGGGTCGCCCTCGGGCGCGCCTGTTCCACGCCGGGACCGAGCTCGATGCGGGCGGTGAACTGGTCACCAGCGGGGGCCGGGTGCTCGCCGTCACCGGCATCGGTGCCGACCTCGGCGAAGCCAGGGCGGCCGCCTACGAGACGCTCGCCGACATCGACTTCGACGGGATGCAGTACCGCCGGGACATCGCCTGGCGGGCGCCCGGAGCGGCGTTGGAGAGCTATGCCGCAGCCGGCGTCGACATCGACGAGGGCAATCGGGCGGTCAGCCTGCTGCGCAAGAGCGTCGAGCGGACCCAGACCCCGGAGGTGCTCAACGGGATCGGCAGCTTCGGTGGCGCGCTCGACGTCTCGGCGTTGAAACAGCTCGACCAGCCGGTGCTCGTCGCCTCCACCGACGGGGTGGGGACGAAGGTCGAGCTCGCCGCCCGCGCCGGTCGGCCGGAGGTGGTCGGCGTCGACATCGTCAACCACTGCATCGACGACGTCCTCGTCCAGGGCGCCCGGCCGCTGTTCTTCCTCGACTACCTCGCCGCAGCAGCGCTCGACGCCGATCTCGTCGCCGCGGTCGTCGACGGGATGTCGACCGCCTGCGCCGAGGCGGGCTGCGTGCTGCTCGGCGGCGAAACCGCCGAGATGCCCGGCGTCTACGCACGACGGTGCGTTCGACGTCGCCGGGACGCTGGTCGGGGTCGTCGACCGCGCCGCGATGCTCCCCCGCCCGGGGATCGCCGCCGGGGACACGCTCGTCGGGTTGGCCTCGTCGGGGCCGCACACCAACGGCTACTCGCTGCTGCGCAAGCTGTTCGCCTGGGTGTCGCTCGATGCCCAGCCGCCTCCGCTCGACCGACCGTTGGTCGATGCCCTGCTCGCCCCCCACCGCTCGTACCTCGCCGCGCTCGGGCCGGTGCTCGACCATCCGGGTCTGAAGGCGCTGGCCCACATCACCGGCGGAGGGCTGATCGAGAACGTGCCGCGGGTGCTGCCCGACGGTGTCGGCGCTTCGATCCGGCTCGGCTCCTGGCCGGTGCCGCCGTTGTTCCAGCTGGCCCGCGAGCTGACCACGGCGATGACCGCCGAGGAACTGCACCGCACGCTCAACATGGGGATCGGGATGGTGCTGGTCTGCGACCGGGATGCCGTCGCCGACCTGCGCGCCACGATCGACGAGCCGAGCTGGGTGATCGGCGAATTGATCGCCGGCCCCAGAACCGTGACGCTGGAGCCATGACCGAGCGCAGCGAGTGGATGGGGGCCGCAGGCCCCGAGCGAGCATGACCGCACGGCTGGTCGTGCTCGCCTCCGGTTCGGGGACCAATCTCCAAGCGGTGCTCGACGCCTGCAGGTCGCGCACCCTCGATGCCAAGGTCGTCAGTGTGATCAGCGATCGGGCCGAGTCGGGCGCGCTGGAACGGGCGCAGGCGGCCGGGGTCACCGCGGTGCACTGCGGCGTGACGCCGGAGGAGGCTCGGGAGGCCTACGACGAGCGGCTCGCCCGGCTGGTCCGCCGGGCGGGACCCGACCTGGTGATCCTCGCCGGGTGGATGCGGCTGCTGTCGAACACCTTCCTCCAGCGGTTCCCGGAACAGGTCGTCAACCTCCACCCGGCGCTCCCCGGCGAGTACCCCGGGACGAGAGCGATCGAGCGGGCCTTCGCCGACTTCACCACCGGGCACGGTCCCGCCGCCGCCGGCCGAACCGGGGTGATCGTCCATCGCGTTCCCGACGAGGGGGTCGACGACGGGCCGGTGCTGGCAACCGCCGAAGTACCGATCCGGCCCGACGACACCCTCGCCACGCTCAGCGAGCGGATCCACGCCGTCGAGCACGAACTGCTCGTCAGCACGCTGCGCACGCTGACCTCGGGCGGCGGAGCGAGTCTCCGGCCAACCGGAGGTTGACTTTTCGTACACGTCCGGAACGGCCGCCGACCGTTGTCGCTACGGTCGATCCATGGGAATCGATGTTCGTGAGGAGTTCTTCGACCGCTTCGATGCACTGACCTTCGACGACGTGGTGGTCGTTCCCGGGTACTCCGAGGTGCTCCCGGATGCGGTCGACACCAGCGCCACCTTCGCCGCCGACATCCGCCTCGCCGTCCCCCTCGTGTCGGCCGCGATGGACAAGGTCACCGAGGCCAGGATGGCGATCGCGATGGCCCGCGAGGGTGGCATCGGGGTCGTCCACCGCAATCTCACCATCGCCGACCAGGCTGCCGAGGTGCAGAAGGTCAAGCGATCCCAATCGGGGATGATCACCGACCCGGTGACCCTCCCACCGGACGCAACCCTGGCCGAGGCGGAGGACATGATGGCCCGGTTCAAGTTCTCCGGCGTCCCGATCATCAGTCCCGACGGCCGGCTGGTCGGCATCCTCACCAACCGCGACCTGCGCTTCTGCTCGACCGCCGACTACGCCCGTCCGATCCACGAATACATGACCTCCTCCCCGCTGGTCACCGCCGACGTCGGAACCACCCTCGAAGAGGCGAAGGCGTTGCTCCAGCAGCACCGGATCGAGAAGCTCCCGCTGGTCGACACCGAGGGACTGCTCGCCGGGCTGATCACGGTCAAGGACATCCTCAAGCGCCAGGAGTTCCCCAACGCCACCCGCGACAGCTCGGGTCGGTTGCGGGTCGCCGCTGCCGTCGGTGTCGGTGCGGACGTCGAGGAGCGGGCCGAGGCGCTCGTCGCCCGCGGCGTCGACGCGATCGTGATCGACACCGCCCACGGCCACTCCGCTGGCGTGATCAAGACGATCGAGCGACTGAAGGCGGGGTGGCCGTCGCTCCCGGTGGTCGCCGGCAACGTGGTCACCGCGGAAGGTGTCGAGGCGCTCGTCGCTGCCGGCGCCGATGCGATCAAGGTCGGTGTCGGCGCCGGCTCGATCTGCACCACCCGGGTCGTCTCGGGCGCAGGCATGCCGCAGCTCTCGGCGATCTGGTTCACCACTCGCGCCGCCCGCCGGCTCGGCGTGCCGGTGATCGCCGACGGCGGCGTCACCTACTCCGGCGACGTGGTCAAGGCGATCGCCGCCGGCGCCGAGACGATCATGCTCGGCTCGTTGCTCGCCGGGACCGACGAGGCACCGGGCGAGCTCGAGCTGTTCGAGGGTCGGCGGTACAAGAGCTATCGCGGGATGGGCTCGCTGGGCGCGATGAGCGGGATCGGGGCCGACCGGTATGCCAGCGGCCAGGCGCCTCCCGGGTCGGGGACGCGGAAGCTCGTTCCGGAGGGGATCGAAGGTCGTGTGCCCTATGCGGGGACGCTCGGCGACGTCGTCTACCAGCTCGCCGGAGGGCTCCGCTCGGGGATGGGCTACGCCGGCGCAGGGACGCTCGAGGCGCTGCGCGCCGGGGCCCGATTCATGCGGGTGACCACCGCCGGGCGCGAGGAATCGCACCCGCACGACGTGACGATCACCAAGGAAGCGCCGAACTACCAGCGCGGCTGAGGGCGCACCGGTCGGGCAGCGACCGTCAGGGCCGATTCGCTCCACAGATGCCGCTGCCGGCGGCGAATCGGGCGCTCCGATCGGCCCCGAGCCGGATCTGTGGAGCGTCAGCACCGCGGCCGGTCCGCGGTCGGTTGACGCGACGTCGGTGGGGGTACTGACACCCGCGACAAGGCCGGGTCACACCATGGTCCGGCGGACCGCGGGGATGGTCCACTGGTGATCGATCCCCCACGATTCGAAGGAGCCACTCGATGCTCAGCACCCGTCGCCGCCGTCTTCACCTGACCGCCATCAGCGCATCGTTGTGTCTCGCCGCGCTCGCGGGCTGCGGCTCGGACGACGACGAAGCGGCGACGACCGAGGCAGCGTCCGCGACGCCGACGGCCGCAGAGACGACGGCTGCGCAGACCACCGCCGCCGAGACCACGGCGGCCCCGACGACTGCGGCGGTCACCACCGCAGCGGAGACCAGCGCTGCCGAGACCACTGCCGGGTCGAGCGCCGAAGCCGAGACGGTCGAGGTCGAGGCGAGCGACTACAAGTACGCCGGCCTGCCGGCGTCGATCTCCGCAGGCTCGCTGATCTCGCTGACGAACACCTCCGACGTGGAGTTGCACGAGTTCGTCGCAGTCAAGATCCCTGACGACGAGAGCCGTTCGGCCGAAGAGTTGCTCCTCCTGCCCGAGGAGGAGCTGAATACGATGTTCGCCGGTGAACCGGCTGCGGTGATCATCGCTCCTCCCGGCGAGACCGGATTCCCGGTGGTCGGCGACGGCACGATCGGAGAAGCCGGTCGCTACCTCGTCATCTGTGCGATCCCGGTCGGGGCCGATCCACAGGAGTACATGGAGGCCGCAGCAACGGCCGAAGAGGGCCCGCCGCAGGTCGAGGGCGGACCGCCGCACTTCACCGTCGGGATGTTCGGCGAGTTCACCGTCGGCTGACCGGAGTCGAGCAATCCGGATCGGCAGCGGGTTGCAAGCCCGGTGCAAGCGACCGGGCGCACGCTCGGTCCATGATCCACCTGACCGACACGACCACCCGTTCCACCCCGCGCCGCACCGCTGTTCGCCGTCGTCGGCGCCGCGCTGAGCCTCGCCGTGTTCTCAGCCTGCGGCTCCGACAGCGACGATGCC
Source organism: uncultured Actinomycetes bacterium (assembly GCA_963754705.1). Lineage (GTDB taxonomy): Bacteria > Actinomycetota > Acidimicrobiia > Acidimicrobiales > Ilumatobacteraceae > JAWKHV01. The sequence continues at coordinate 101,830 of CAVWGZ010000011.1, forward strand.
GCCACCAGCACCACCGGGGCTGCGGTGACCGAGGCACCGCCGACGACCGCTGAGAGCACGTCCACCAGTCACGACGAGCACGCCGCCCAGACGGTGACGATCGGGGCCCACGACTACGCCTTCGACGAGGTGCCCTCGACGATCGCCGCCGGCACCTCGATCTCGTTCACCAACGCGTCGACGACGGAGCTGCACGAGCTCGTCGCGTTCAAGATGCCCGAGGGCGAGACCCGCCCGACAGCCGAGCTGATGGCCCTGCCACCTGACGAGCTCGGAGCGATGTTCACCGGCGAACCGGCGACCGTGCTGATCGCCCCACCGACCGAAACCGGCTTCGCCGTGGTCGGCGACGGCACGCTGACCGAGCCGGGGCGCTATCTGCTGATCTGCGCGATCCCGGTCGGGGCCGATCCGCAGGCGTACATCGACGCCGCCGGCGAGGGCGACGGCCCGCCGGAGGTCGAGGGTGGTCCGCCGCACTTCACCGTCGGCATGTTCGCCGAAGTGACGGTCGAGCCGGCCTGACCGACACCCGACACCCTGCTCGACCTCGAACTGCGGTGGTTGTTGCAGCGCCTCGCTGCAACAACCACCAAACTTCCCGTGGGGAAGAGGTGGTCGGTCAGGCGAGTTTCTCGACGAAGCCTTCGAGCTGGCGGAGGTTGCGGCACTCGTAGACGCCGTCGCAGTGCGTTGCGTACTCGCCGACGATCGAGTCGCCGGTGTTCCAGTAGCTGCGTGGTTCGGGATTCAGCCAATAGACGTGGCGGGCCTTCTTGCTGATCTCCTTGACCACCCAGGCCTGCGAGGCGTGGTAGTTGTTGCGCGCGTCGCCGAGCAGCAACACCGTCGTCTTCGGACCGACGTCCTTGCCGTAGCGCTCCCAGAACACCTCGAACGCGTGCCCGTAGTCGGAGTGCCCGTCGACCCAGACCACGTCGGCTTCGGTGTTCACCCGGTGGACCGCTTCGTTGATGTCCTCGGTCTGCTTGAAGAAGTCGGTCACCTCGTCGATCCCGTCGATGAACACGAACGACCGGACCTTGGAGAACCCGCCCTGGATCGCATAGACGAGCATCAGGGTGAACCGGGCGAAGGCGGCGACGGACCCCGAGATGTCGGCGACGACCATCAACTCCGGCTTGGCCGGTCGCGGGTACTTGAACTTCGGCTCGGCCGGGACGCCGCCATAGGACAGCGAGTGACGGACGGTGTTGCGGAAGTCGAGCGGTCCCTTGCGCCCGTGACGCCGCTTGCGCGCCAGGCGGGCGGCGAGCTTGCGGGTCAACGGATGGAGCGCCTTGCGCAGCAGGACCATCTCGTCCCGGCTGGCATGCATGAACTCGACGTCTTCCGGCAGCGGCTTGCGCAGCGTCTTGGCCATCGCCTCGGCGCCGCGGTCGGCGACCAACCGGCGGCGGATCTCGGCCTCGATCTCCTTCTTGAACGCGTCGATCCGGATCTCGTACTCGTCGCGCTCCAACCGCTCCTCGAGCGGGGTCAGCTCACCACCGACCTGTTCCCGGCTGGCCTCGAGCAGCTTGTCGATCATCCCGTCGAGATCGAGGTTTCGCAGCGTGCGGTAGAGGTAGTACGTCCCGCCGACCGGACGGCCCGGCTCCATCCCGGCGAAGCGTTGCACGGCCTGTCGGGCGAGCGCCCGCATCAACGCCTGGTCGCCCTGCATCAGCGCCTGGTAGAGCATCATCATCATCTCTTCGGGGGTCAGCGACTCCATCCCCCCGCCGGCGGCTCCCTGCTGGTCGCCCTCCCCCTGCTGCTCCTGCATCTCGCGCCACATCTGGTCGATGTCGGTGTCGCCGTCCTTGATCGCATACTGCGGACCGCGCAACGAGAAGTAGACCTCGAACACCGTCTCGAACGCCCGCCAGTGACTGTCGCTCTTGACCAGGGTCGCCCCCAACGCGTACTTGAACGCGTCGCGATCCTCGATCGGGATGTGCTGCACCGCCTCCATCGCGTCGAGGTTCTCGGTCAACGAGACCGGGAGCCCGGCGTTGCGCAACTCCTGGACGAATCCACCCAGCAGGTCGAGCATCGCCTGCTACTTCTCGACCGCGAGCTCTTTGGCGGCCTTGGCGATGTCGGACTGGTACTTGAGCAGGATGTGCAGCGTCTCTTTCGCCTGTTGGGCATCGATGTTCTGGATGCCCAACAGCACGAGCGTGCGCGCCCAGTCGATCGTCTCCGACACCGACGGCGCCTTCTTCAGGTCGAGCTGGCGGATCGAGCGGACGATCCGGCTGATCTGATCGGCGAGGTTGTCCGTCACCCCCGGCACCTTGTTCAGCACGATCTGCTTCTCCCGCTCCAGGTCGGGGTAGTCGACGTGGAGGTAGAGGCACCGACGCTTGAGCGCTTCGGACAACTCACGGGTGTTGTTCGAGGTGAGGAACACCAGCGGGATCTGCTTGGCGGTGACCGTGCCCAGCTCGGGGATCGAGACCTGGTACTCGGAGAGGATCTCGAGCAGCAACGCCTCGGTCTCGACCTCGACCCGGTCGACCTCGTCGATCAGCAGCACGACCGGATCAGGGGCGCTGATCGCCTCGAGCAGGGGGCGGGTGAGGAGGAACTCGTCGGAGAAGATGTCGTCGTGGACCTCGCTCCAGGAGTCGGAGTTCTTGTCCGCCTGGATCCGCAGCAACTGCTTCTTGTAGTTCCACTCGTACAGCGCCTTGGACTCGTCCAGGCCCTCGTAGCACTGCAGGCGGATCAGCCGGGCGCCGGTCAGCTCGGCGACGCTCTTCGCCAGCTGGGTCTTGCCCGTCCCCGCCGGACCTTCGACGAGCACCGGCTTGTCGAGTCGATCGGCGAGGAAGGCCACACCGGCGATCCCGTCGTCCGCCAGGTAGTTGACGTCCCGCAACCCATCTCGGACTGCTTGGACGCTCTCGAAACGATCTGACATCCCGCCACCATACCGAGCGGCTTGACCAGCGGGTCAACCGGGAAACGGGGCGTGTTCCGCCTACCATGCGGCCTGCATGAGCGGCCCCATCGATCCCCAGGTCGGCTCGTTCGTCGACGGGGTCTCCGGCGCGCTCGGCGAGCTCTCCGGACGCGCCCCGGGCGCGCATCGCGGCGAGGTCGTGATCGAGGCCTCGAATCTGGTGGTCGCCGTCTTCGCCGCCGACGGCCGGACGACCGACGACGAGCTGTGGGCGTACCTCGACGGGATCGGGCGGTTGCTCGAGCCGCCGCTGATCGCCACTCCGGCGGCGCTGCGCGAGGCCCGCCTGTTCGACGGCAAGGAGGTCTGGTTGCAGCGGCCCTCGACCCTCGTCGACCTGCTCCTGCGCGCCGACCAACGCAACGGCACGAGTCACGCGCTGCGCTACTACGAGCTCTCCCTCGGTCTCGCCCACGCCGCGGCGTCGGTCGACCTGGTGCCGTCGGCGGATGAGATCGCAGCGATCGACCAGTTCCGCTCCGGGCTGCTCGCCGCCTTCGACCGGTTCCAGCTCGCCCGCCCCGGTGCCCGCCCCGGCGAACCGGCCGGCCCGCCGGCACGACCCGCCGCCGAACGACCCGGTGCTGACCGGCCGTCGACTGCAACGACGGCTGCCGGCGCGGCGCCGCCGGTCGAACCACCCGCTCCGGTCGAGCCCGCCGAGCCGCTCGAGGGCGTGCTCGCCGAGCTCGACGCACTGGTCGGGCTGGCGACGGTCAAGGCCGAGGTGCGCCGGCTGACGAGCCTGCTGCAGATCCAGCAGCTGCGTGCGGAGCGCGGTCTGCCGACCGTCGAGACCAGCCACCACCTCGTGTTCACCGGCAACCCGGGCACCGGCAAGACGACCGTCGCCCGCTTGCTGAGCCGGATCTACCGCAGCCTCGGGTTGGTCACGTCAGGTCACCTGGTCGAAACGGACCGCTCCGCGTTGGTCGCCGGCTACGTCGGCCAGACCGCACCGAAGACCCGCGCCGTGCTCGAGAGTTCGCTCGGCGGAACGCTGCTGATCGACGAGGCCTACGCCCTCGCCCGCGGCGGCGACGGCGATTTCGGCAAGGAGGCGATCGACACGCTGGTCAAGTTCATGGAGGACCATCGCGACGACGTGGCGATCATCGCCGCCGGCTATCCGGCGGAGATGGCGACGTTCATCGACGCCAACCCCGGTCTTCGCTCGCGCTTCACCCGCACGCTCCACTTCGACGACTACTCGACCGAGGAGTTGGTCGAGATCTTCGCCAAGCTCGGCGAGAAGAGCCAGTACCACGCCACCGACGGTGCGTTGGCGGTGGTTCGGGCGATGATCGTCGCCGAGCCGCGCGACCGCGGCTTCGGCAATGCCCGCTATGTCCGCAACCTGTTCGAAGCAGCGGTCGGCCACCAGGCGGGGCGGCTCGCCCCGCTGCTCGACGTCGAGACCGAGCAGCTCACCACCCTGATCGCCGAGGACGTCCTCGCCGAGCTCGGCGATGTCGCGCCGAGCCGCCCGCCGGGCGATCCCTCCGGTGTGGAAGGCTGACCGCGATGTGGCTTCGCCGGATCGCCGCTGCGATCGCTGCGGTCGGGTTGGTCGTCGCCGCTGTGCTGATCCGCTCCGGACTCGATGACGACACCACCGCCGCAGGGCCCGACGACACCGGCGTCGCTCGCCCCGACGACGGCGGTGAGCGCGTCCTCGCCTGTCTGACCGAGCTCGCCGGCTACTGCCGGTCGCTCGACGGGGTCAGCGTCAGGATCGAGTCGTGGGCGGCGACAGCGGCGTCGTTCGACTCCGACGATCCCCCCGACGCGTGGGTCACCTTCGCCCCGCTGCACACCCTCAGCGGATGGACGGGCGACCCGGTCGCGCTCGCCGGGAGCGAGCTCGTCGCCGTCGCCGAGAACGACCGGGCGGCGACGCTCGACGCCGGATGCGCCGGCGACCCGCTGTGGATCTGCGTCGGCGAGCAGGCCGGCACCGCCTGGAGCGTCGCTCGGCGGCGGAGCGACCTGGGGCTCGATCCGCCCCGGCTTCGCCGAGCCGTCGGACAGCGCCGAGGGGCTGCTCGGTCTGGCTGCGGCGAGTACAGCGTTCTTCGGCACCTCCTCGTTCGCCAGCCGCCAGATCGAGGCCGACGACGCCTATCTCGACTGGTTCGTCCGGCTCGTCGGCGCCGTGCCGACGGAGGCGACGAGCGATCCGCTGACCCTGCTGATCCAACGGCCGAGCGCGGTCAACGTCGTCGCCACCACCCAGCAGCGATTCGACGCAACCGTCGGGAGCCGTGCCGGCGGCTTCACCGCCACCTACCCTGAACCGATGGCACGTGCCGAGGTGGTCCTCGCAGTCGGAGACGGCCGATCGATCGACGACTCGACGATCGACGCGCTGTCGGGGGCTCTCCTCGCCGACGGCTGGGACGCCGCCGATGGCGCGCCGACGGCGTTGCCGAGCGCAGCCACGCTGGTCCGGATCGCCGAGTTGTGGGAGGAGAACCGATGAGTCGACGTCGTTCGTTGATCGCCGGGTTCGTCGCCGTCTCGGCGCTGCTCGCCGGCTGCGGAGGTGGAACGAACGATGCGGGCGACGACGACACCGACGTGACGGCGATCGACATCGGCGACCCGGGTGACTGCATCACCGTCGACGCAGCGCTCAGCCCGGAGAAGATCGACCTGTTCAATCAGCTCGCCGCCGAGTTCAACAGCTCCGGCGCCGAGGTCGACGGGCGGTGCGTGTACATCCGCCCGTACCGCAAATCCTCGGGCGCAGCGGCCCAGCTGCTGGTCGACGGCTGGCCCGACCCGGGCGCGAACGGCGAGCGTCCGGTGATCTGGTCGCCGGCGGCGACGGCGTGGGGGACGATCGTCAACGAGCGCTCCGGGCAGACGATCGCCACCGGTGGGACGCCGTTCATGCTCACCCCGCTGGTGATCGCGATGCCCGAGCCGATGGCGACCGCGCTCGGCTACCCGGACACTCCGATCGGCTTCGCCGACATCGTCGAACTGTCGAAGAACCCCGAGGGGTGGGCCGCCTACGGACATCCCGAGTGGGGCCCGTTCCGGCTCGGCAAGACCAACCCGAACTTCTCCACCAGTGGGCTCAACTTCACCGTCGCCCAGTACTACGCAGCGACTGGCAAGTCCGCCGGGCTGACCGCCGAAGACCTCGACCGACCGGAGGTCGAGCAGCTCGCCACCGACGTCGAGTCGTCCGTCGTCCATTACGGCGACACCACCTTGACCTTCCTCAACAACTGGTACCGAGCCGATGCCCGCGGCACCGCGCTGACCTACGCCAGTGCCGTCGCGGTCGAGGAGAAGTCGATCATCGACTACAACTCGGGTAATCCCGACGGCGTGCTCGACCCGGGCGAGACGCCCACTGAACCGGAGGTACCGCTCGTCGCCGTCTACCCGGCGGAGGGGACGCTGTTCTCGGACAACCCGTACTTCATCGTCGATGCCGAGTGGGTCGCCCCCGAACAGGCCGAGGCGGCAATGCTGTTCGAGACGTTCATCCAGCAGCCGGAGAATCAGCAGCAGGTGCTCCGATTCGGTTTCCGGCCGGGCAACCCGGCGGTGGCGATCGACGCGCCGATCGTCGCCGCCAACGGCGTCGACCCGAACCAGCCGCAGGCCGAGCTCGAGGTGCCGAGCGGACCGGTGCTCTCGGCGATCCTCGACAAGTGGGCCGAGCAGCGCAAGACGGCACGGGTACTGCTCGTGCTCGACGTCTCCGGCTCGATGGAGGAGGACGCCGGCGACGGTTCGTCGAAGCTCGACCTGGCGAAGCAGGCCGCACAGAGTTCGCTCGGCGAGTTCAAGGACGACGACGAGGTCGGGCTGTGGGTGTTCACCACCGACATCGACCAGAGCGGGACGATCGAGGGCGAGGACTTCTACGCCGAGCTGCTCCCGGTGAGCCGGATCGGCGACCAGCGCGAGCGGATGCGCAACGAGATCGACCGCTACGGACCGCTCAACGGCACCCCGCTGTACGACGTCACCGCCGCCGCCTACGAGTCGATGCGCACGAGCTACGACCCGGCGAAGATCAATGCCGTCGTCCTGCTCACCGACGGGGTCAACGACGACGGGGACACCGGAGACGACGTCGATCAGCTCAGCGCGCTGATCAGCGAGCTGCGTTCCGGCTCGGAGGGCTCGAACTCACAGCCGGTGCGGGTGTTCACGATCAGCTACGGGGCGGGCGCCGACACCGCCACGCTCAAGCGGATCGCCGAAGCGACCAACGCCGCGCTGTACGACGCCTCCAACCCGCAGACGATCAACCAGGTCTTCACCAACGTGGTGTCGAACTTCTGATGCCGTCGTTCCGGGATCGGTTCTTCACCCCGAAAGTGGCGCGGGCGATCCTCTCGCCGTCGGGGATGTTGCTCGCCGGAGGCGCAGCGGCGGCGACGATCCTTGCCGGCGGGGGGCTGCTCGCCGTTCCGGCGGCGGTGATCGCCTGGGGGGCGAGGGTGTTCGCGGCCGTACCCCGCGGTCGGTCGAACACGAGGATCGACCCGTTCGTCCTCTCCGAACCGTGGCGGACCTACGTCCAAGGGGCCCAGAGCGCCAAGCTGCGTTTCGACCGGATCGTCAAGAGCACCGGCAGCGGGCCGATCCGTGATCGCCTCGGCTCGCTCTCCGACCGGCTCGACGCCGGACTCGACGATTGCTGGCGGATCGCCCGCCAGGGCGACGAGATCGACGCTGCGCTGCAGCACCTCAGCACTGCAGAGGCGCAGCGTGAGCTCGCCTACCTCGACGACCAGCTGCAGGGTCGCCAGCCGACCGCTGCGCAGGCCTCGACGATCCGCTCCCTCCAGGCCCAGCTCGAATCGGCCGGACGGATGCAGGCGGTCTCGCAGAACGCCAACGACCGGCTGCGGATGCTCGACGCCCGCCTCGACGAGCTGGTCGCCAAGGCGGTCGAGGTGTCCGTCGGCGCCCGCGACAGCGGTTGGTTGTCGGAGGAGGTCGACACCGTCGTCAGCGAGCTCGAGTCGCTCCGCCTGGCGCTGGAGGACACCAACGCCGCCGCCTCCGGCCGGCCCGCCGAGCTCCCCGATCCCCCGAGGCAGCAGACCTTCCCGCCGACTCCGTGAGCGACAGTGCGCCGGGCGGGGGCCTGCTCCGCTCCAACCTGGTCGTCGCTGCCGGTACCGGGTTGTCGCGGATCTCCGGTCTCGCCCGTGAACTGACCTTCGCCGTCCTGCTCGGCCAGAGCGCCTTCTCCGACGCCTACAACGGAGCGAACAACTCACCGAACGCGATCTACGAACTGCTCGTCGGGGGCGTCCTGTCGGCCACCCTGGTGCCGACGTTCACCCGCCTGTTCCACGACGACGACGACGAAGCGACGAGCGCCGTGGTGACCGTGTCGATGCTGGCGATCACCGCCTTGACGGCCCTCGCCGTGCTCGCTGCGCCGTTGATCTTCAACCTCTCGGCGATCTCCGTCAGCGGCGACGTCGACCCCGGGCAGTACCGCTCGATGGGTACCGCGCTGACCCGGATCTTCGTCCTCCAGATCTTCTTCTACGGGCTCAGCGCGATCGCCGGAGGCTTGCTCAGCGCCCGCCGGCGGTTCTTCGCCCAGAGCTGGTCGCCGGTGCTGGCGAACCTGATCACGATCCTCGGCCTGCTGCTCGCCGCCCGCCAGCTCGGCGACCGCGATCCGTTCCTCTTCGCCGTCGACGACAGCACGTTCCGGCTCACGCTCGGATTCGGCGCAACGCTCGGGATCGCGGCGATGGCGGTCAGTCAGGTACCGGCCGTGCTCCACGCCGGGGTGCGCCTGCGCTTCAACCCGGACGTCCGGCATCCGGCGGTCCGCCAAGTGGCCCGGATGTCGGGCTGGACCTTCGGCTACGCAGCAGCGAACGTCGTCACCGTCTACGTCATCCGCAACCTCGCCCGGCCGGGTTCCGGCGGACAGGACGCCTACGTCAAGGCCTTCACCGTGTTCCAGCTGCCCCACGGATTGCTGGCGATGTCGATCACGACGACCTTCGTCCCCGAGCTCGCCCGCCTGGTCGCCGAGCGCAACCGGGCGGGGTTCGTCGAACGGGCCGGGCTCGGGGTGCGGCTCGTCGCCCTGCTCACCTTCCCGGCGGCGATGGCCCTGATCGCGCTGCGTCGGCCGGTCATCGGACTGCTGCTCCAGCACCGCGCCTTCGACGAGGCCGACGCGATCCTGACCAGCCGGGCGCTCGCCGGATTCGCCATCGGTCTGCTCGGCTTCTCGGTCTACCTGTTCGTCCTGCGCGGCTTCTACGCCCACCAGGACACGCGGCACGCCGTTCGTCATCAACCTGTTCGAGTGCGTGCTCAACGTGGTGCTGGCGATCGCCTTCGTCGGCCGTTGGGGTGTGCTCGGGCTCGGCTTGTCGTTCGGGCTGAGCTACGTGATCGCCGCTGCGTGGGCGCTCCAGGTGCTGTCCTACAAGGTGCCCGGCTTCGCTCTCGCCCCGCTGTTCGCCGATCTCGGGCGGATGTTGCTGGCGGCGATCGTCGGTGCGGAGGTGATGTGGTTCGTCGCCCGGATGGTCGGCGGGAACGTCGGGTTCGGCGCGCTCGCACGGCTGTTGGTCGCCGGGAGCATCGGGCTGGCGGTCTACGCCGGGGTGCTGATCGTCCTCGGCGTACGAGAAGTGGAGCAGCTCGTCGATCGGTTCCGGCGGCGTCGCGGCGGTGCCGCGGCTTAGGATGCCGCCATGTTCAAGCTCTTCCGTCGGGCATACAAGTATGTCGTAGCCAAGTTGACCGGCAGTTTCAACGAGAAGGCCGACCCCAAGGTCCAGCTCGAGCAGGCGATCACCGAGGCTCGCGAGCAGGACCAGCGGCTGCGCCAGCAGGCGGCGAACGTGATCGCCAGCCAGAAGCAGGCCGAGCTGCGGTTGAACTCGAAGATGGAGGAGCTCGGCAAGCTCAACGCCCAGGCCCGTCAGGCCCTGCTGATGGCCGAGGACGCGACCAAGAAGGGCAACGCATCCGACGCCACCCGCTACACCAGCGCAGCCGAGTCGATCGCCGGGCGGTTGGTTGCGGTCGAGAAGGACATCGAGAGCCAGAAGGCGCTGGCGATCGCCGCCACCCAGGCGTCCGATCAGGCGAAGACCGCCGTTCGCCAGAACTCGATGATGCTCGAGCGCAAGATCTCCGAGAAGTCCAAGCTCCTCTCCCAGCTCGAACAGGCGAAGATGCAGGAGGAGATGAACAAGGCAATGGCCCAGCTGAACCAGACGCTGGGCGACGACGTGCCGACGTTCGAGGAGATCAAGGACAAGATCGAGGCCCGCTACGCCAAGGCCTCGGCGACCACCGAGCTCAACGCCACCTCGGTCGACTCGAGCATCCTCGAGATCGAACAGGCGACACAGGACGTCGAAGCGCAGAGCCGGTTGTCGCAGCTCCGGTCGGAGCTCGGGCTCGACTCACCGGCGGCGGCGCCGGTCTCCGCCGAGATCCCCAAGCCCGCCGAGGGCTGACCCTCCCCGCACCCCGCACCCCGCGACCTGTGGAGGTTGTTGCAGCCAACGGCTGCAACAACCTCCAAACTTCCGGGGGTTGGGGGTTTGGGGGGTCAGAGGCCGGTGAGGACGACGAGGTCGTCGCGGTGGACGAGCTCGCGGGCGACATCGGTGTCGAGTTCGATCGAACGCCGGCCGGCCGACCGGCGGGCCTGCGCGGCGTCGGTGGCGACCATCCCGCGGGCGAAGCTGATCCCGTCGTCGCCGACGATCTCGACCGTGTCCCCCGGCTCGAACTCACCGGTCACGTGGCGCACCCCGGCGTGCAGCAGCGAAGTGTTCCGCTCGACCAGCGCCCGCCGGGCACCGTCGTCGACCCGCACCGTTCCGTTGACCGCGCTGGCGAAGGCGATCCACAACTTGCGCGCCGACAATCGTCGGACGTGCGGCTCGAAGGTCGTGCCGACCCCGGCTGCGCCCTCGACGGCATCGGCGAGCACCCCTGGCCGTGCCGCCCGGGCGATCACCGCCCGCACCCCCGACCAGGAGGCGATCCGGGCTGCGGCGAGCTTCGACGCCATCCCACCGCTGCCGCGGGTGGTCCCCGAGCGGCCGGCGTCGACCGCCAACATCGGGTCGTCGGCGGCGACCCGTTCGACCAGCCGGGCCGACGGGTCGAGCCGCGGATCGGCGGTGAACAATCCGGGGGTGTCGGTCAGCAGGACCAGCACGTCGGCGGTCACCAGATGGGAGACCAGCGCGGCGATCCGGTCGTTGTCACCCCAGCGGATCTCGTCGCTGGCGATCGCGTCGTTCTCGTTGATCACCGGCACGCAGCCGAGCTCGAGCAGCCGGACGAGCGTCTGGCGGGCGTGGAGGTACTGCCGCCGGTTGACGAAATCGGGCGGGACGACCAGCGCCTGGGCGGCGACGATCGCGTGGCGGGCGAACTCGGCGTCGTAGACCTGCATCAGGCGCGGTTGCCCGACGGCGGCGAGCGCCTGCAGCGTCGGCATGTCGGCCGGCCGCGAGCGCAACCCGAGCGCAGCCACCCCGGCGGAGACCGCCCCGGAGCTGACCAGCAGCACCTCGTGGCCGGCTCGGCGGACCTCGGCGATCTCGTCGCACAGCCCGGTGATCACCGTCCGGTCGATCACGCCCCGCTCGTCGGTCAGCGAGGAGGTCCCGATCTTGACGACCAGCCGCATCTACAACTCGGGTGAGTAGTCGAAGCTGAAGGTCCCGATGAACACGACATCGCCCTCGGTCGCCCCGGCACGCGACAGCGCCTTGGCCACACCGAGCTGCTTCAGCCGGTGATCGATGTAGCCGACCGCATCGGGGGTGGTGACGTCGTTGAGGGCGACGACCCGCTCGGCCTTGCGGCCGTGGATCCGGAACTGACCCTCGCCGACACGCTCGACCCAGATCCCCTCCGGCTCCGGCTGGAGATAGACGAACGCCTCCTGCTCGGGCTCCTCGTTGCGGGCCGTGGCGACGAGCCGGGCGAGCTGCCCGACGACCTCGCGCACACCTTCGCCGGTGACGGCCGAGATCATCGGGCCGTCGTAGAGGAACTCGGCGACGTCCGCCTTGGTCCCGATCGTCAGTCGCGGCCGGGCTGCGAGCCGGGGGTCGTAGGCCTCGAGCTCGGCGACGAGGATCTCCTCCTGCTCCTCGGGTGACATCCCGTCGATCGGATTGAGGTCGACGAGCACGCACATCGCCCGGGCACGTTCGATGTGGCGGAGGAACTGGTGGCCGAGCCCGCGGCCTTCGCTCGCGCCCTCGATCAATCCGGGGATGTCGGCGACGACGAACTCGGTGCGGTCGTCGACGCGGACCACCCCGAGGTGCGGTTCGAGGGTGGTGAACGGATAGTCGGCGATCTTCGGCTTGGCCGCCGAGATCCGCGAGATGAACGTCGACTTGCCGGCATTCGGGAAACCGACGAGGGCGACGTCCGCCATCAGCTTGATCTCCAGCGCCAGCCAGCGCTCCTCGCCGTGCTCACCTTGTTCGGCGAAGCTCGGGGCCCGTCGGGCGTTGGAGAGGAACTTGGCGTTGCCTCGCCCGCCGCGACCGCCGCGTGCCGCCAACCACCGATCGCCGTGGTGGACGAGGTCGGCGAGCACCTCACCGGTGTACAGATCCTTGGCGACGGTGCCTTCCGGGACGTGGACGAGGAACTCCGCGCCGCCCTTGCCGTGCTGGTCCTTGCCCTTGCCGTGGACCCCGCTGGTCGCTCGCCGGTGGGGATGGTCCTTGAACGCGAGCAGCGACGAGACGTTGCGATCGGCGACCAGCCAGACGTCGCCACCGCTGCCGCCGTCGCCACCGTTGGGCCCGCCGAAGGCGACCGGACCCTCGCGACGGAACGAGACGCAGCCGGCTCCGCCGTCGCCACCTCGCACGTTCAGTTGAGCTTCGTCGACGAACCCGGCCATACGGGTTGGTCAGGCTATCGAGCCGGAAGGTCAGTCCCTGTTGGGCACGTCGCCAGCGACCGGGGGTGGACCGGCGAGATCACCGGTCGGGCCCAGAATCGGCGGGCGATCTCGCCGTAGCCGCGGTACCAACCCGCTCCGGCGACGACCTCCGGCTCGCATCCGCTGGCGGCATGGGCGGCGGGGAGTCGGAACCAGGCGAGTCCCGGTTGGCGATGATGGGTGTGATGCAGGTTGTTGTGCAGGAACAGCAACGAGAAGAACCAGTTGGACGGGACGACGGCTGCCGGTGAGCCGTCCTCGACCGAGCGGTGCTCGACGAAGGATCGGACCAACGTCAGCGACCAGCCGAACCAGGCGACGCCGACGATGTACTCCCACAGCGGCAAACCGGAGCGGACGACCACCAGCAGGACCATCGCCACCGCGCAGAGGTGGGCGAGCACTGCCCCTGCCGTCGACGGGGTGCGCCGGATCTCGGCCACGGTCGCGCGCTGCCAGGCGGGCGGTGTAGACCGGCGGGCCGAGGGTGAGCCGGCCGGAAAAGGTGTGCAGGATCAGCAACAGCCGACGGGCGTACGGTCCGCGGCGCTCCCACTCCTCGGCCGTGACGTAGAAGCTCTCCGGGTCCTCGACCGGATCGGTGAGGAACTCGTCGCGGTGATGGGCGAGATGCATCCGCCGGTAGGAGCCGAAGGAGTGGACCAGTCCGAGCGGGAGCGAACCGAGCGCCCGGTTGACCGTGGCCCACGGCGTCGGGTGGCCGTGGATGATCTCGTGCTGGAGCGAGTTGTACCAACTGCCCAGGAAAGCCAGGGCGAACAGCTCGACGATCATCGGCACCGACTCGTGCCAGGCGAGCAACGCGCCGAATCCAACTGCGATCGCCGAGGCGACCACCACGGTCGGCCACTCGACGGACTTCGGACGCATGTTGTCGTTGTACACAACCCGAGATGTGCGGTGTTGTGGTGTTCGAGCACTTGTGTCGCGTCTACGCTACAACTGATGGCTACGCACAACGCGGGCGCGGCGTTTCGATTTCGGCTCGAAGAAGCGATCGCGCGCTCGGGGCTGACCAAGAGCGAGTTCGCCGCTCGCGCCGGGATCGACCGCACGTCGCTGTCCCAGCTGCTCTCCGAATCCGCCCGTCGACTCCCCCGGCTCGACACCCTCGTCGGACTGGCACGGGTGACCGGCGAGTCGATCGACTGGTTGTCCGGCCTGACCGAGGCGGGACCGGTCCAGACCGAGCTGTTGGCGACGACCTCGTTCGCCGCTCCGAACCCGAACGCGGTCGACGAACTGCTCCTCGAGTGGTTCGCCGATGCCGCCGACTACAAGGTCCGCTACGTCCCGACGAGCTTGCCAGATCTGCTCAAGAGCGACGCCGTGATCCGTTACGAACGGGCCCCGAAGGACGGGCCGAGTGCGGCGCAGACGATCGAGATCTCCGCCGCTCGGCTCGCCCAGTTGCGCAACCCGGACAGCGAGATGGAGTGCTACTCGACGGTCCAGAGCGTGACCGCATTCGTCAACGCCGAGGGGATGTGGCATCGCCTCGGACTCAACGCCCGACTGTTCCAACTCGACCGGATGATCGAGCTGACCGAGGAGCTCTACCCGCGATTCCGCTGGTACCTGTACGACGGGCTCAAGCGCTACGCCGCGCCGGTGACGATCTTCGGACCGGTGCGCGCTGCGCTGTACCTCGGCGAGCTGTATCTCGTGTTGACCTCGGCCGAACACATCCGCACGCTCAGCCGACATCTCGACAGCCTGGTCAAGCTCGCCAGCGTCCAGCCGCCGTCGGTCCCCCAGTACCTCGCTCGGCTCCGCCGCGAGCTGCTCCGCTGAGCGACGTCGTCCGCCGCCGGCTGACGGCCTCGGTCAGGAGAAGGTGGCGACCGAACTGGCGGTGCGGGCGAGCACCTCCTCGTCGAGCGTGATCCCCAGTCCGGGGCGGTCGGAGAGGGTGATCCACCCGCTCGTCGTCGGCCTCGATCGTCTCGGTCAGGAGGAAGTCCCGCCGTGCCGTGCGACCATTCCGGCGGATCGAACGGGAACTCGATGAACGGCGCCCCGACCGTGCCGGCGGTGAGGTGCAGGTTGGCGAGCACGCCGATGCCGTTGCCCCAGGTGTGCGGGGTGAACACCTTGCCGGCCGCGGCGACCTCGGCGGCGAAGCTGGCGCAACCCGGAGATGCCCCTGCGAGCAGACGCAGTCGGGCTGGAACACGTCGAGGCAGCCGCGCTGGAGCAGCTCGCGGAACTCGTACGGCTCGCGGGTCATCTCGCCGCCGGCGATCCGGATCCCGACCCGCGCCGTCGAGCTCCGCCATGCCCGTCGTAGTCGCCGCGGTGCAGCGGCTCCTCCATCCAGTACACGCGCTCCGTCTCGAGCAGCTCGGCGACCGTCCGTCGCCTGCTCGACGTCCCACGGCGTGTCCGTGTCCCACGGCATCCGCCAGCCCTGGTTGCAGTCGACCATCAGCTCCAGCGCGTCGCCGACCGCGTCGCTGATCGCCCGCGATGACGGCGAGATCGTCGATCGAGCGCGGGTCGACCGAAGCGCACCTTCAACGCCGGAAATCCGAGGTCGAGGACGCGTCGGGCGAGATCGACCATCTCCGCCACCGGGCGGTGGACGCCGGACGAGGCGTACGCCTGGATCCGGTTCGACGCGCCCACCGACGCATCCGCCACACCGGCTCGTCGCGAATCTTGCCGGCGAGGTCCCACAGGGCGATGTCGAGCGGCCACGGGCGCCCGGCGTGGAAGTCGATGTTGGCGAGCACCGCGGCGTGCCGGTCGAGATCGAGCGGATCCTCGCCGATGAAGTAGCGCTGATAGTCGGCGAAGCCGTACATCGAATCGCCCGAACCGATCCCGACGTTGCCGGCGTCGTCGTGGACGCGCACGATCGTCGCCGGGAAGTGGGTCCGCGGTCGGGAGTCCCACGACGCCGGGAACGGCGGGTCGAGCGGCAGCCGGTGATGGCGTGATCTCGATCCGAGTGATCAGGCTCACCTGACGCGACTCGATCAGCTCGTGCCAGCGGATCGAGGGTGCGCTCGGCGAGCAGGACGCGCTCGGCGTCGTCGGCCAGCCGGGCGTTGTTGCGCGAACATCGGCTGGTTCTCCTCGGCGACCATCGCCTCGGCGATCTGGTCGACGCCGATCGTCGGTGCCGGCAGACGAGCGAGTGCTGCGGCGAACCCGACCTCGGCGAGCAGGGCCTCGTATCGATCGGGGAGTTCGCCCGACCGGGACACCGAGCGCTCGTGCCGCAGCCGGATAGGCATCGGCGGCTCCGGCGACGTTCCAGTCGAGCGCGGCGGCAAGGCCGAGGGCCACCGCCACCCCGTGCGGGAGGTGGGCAAGGGCGCCGAGCGCATGGCCGATCGAGTGGGCGATGCCGGTGCCGCCGTTGTCGATCGCCACTCCGGCAAGCAATGCGGCGTGCTGCATCGCTGGCGCGTCCAGCGAGGTCCGCACCGTCGCCGACGACCGCGGCGAGGTGCTCGTCGACCAGCCGCAGGGCGTGCACCGCCGGCGCCTCGACGAATGCCGACGATCGTCTGTCCGCTGACCGCTTCGAGGGCGTGGACGAAGGCGTCGAGCCCTGTCGCTGCGCTGAGGTGGGCCGGCAGTGATGCAGTCGCCATCGGGTCGAGCAGGACCAGGTCCGGCAGCAACTCGTCGCCCCAGGTCCAGACCTTGCGGCCGACGGCGTCGGTGTGGATGCAGGTGCGGGTCACCTCCGCCCCCGTCCCGGCAGTCGTCGGCACGGCGATCAGTGGCAGCCGCCCGGGCAACCGATGAGCGGACAGGGCGTAGTGGGCGATACCGGCGGAACCGACCGCAGCAGCCGCCGCCTGCTTGGCGGTGTCCAACGTGCTGCCTCCGCCGACCCCCACGATCAACGGGTCGACCACTGTCCGCAGCGAACTTGCCAATTCGTCGACGGTCGCTGCGGCCGGTTCGCCGGCTGGCAGAACGACTCGCCGGACGGCGGGGCCGGACGGCAACGAGGCTGTCACGCGGTGTTCATAGCCTGCTGCGACGACCCCCTCGTCGAC
Organism: uncultured Actinomycetes bacterium; assembly: GCA_963754705.1. Classification (GTDB taxonomy): domain Bacteria; phylum Actinomycetota; class Acidimicrobiia; order Acidimicrobiales; family Ilumatobacteraceae; genus JAWKHV01. Next base: position 118,799 of record CAVWGZ010000011.1, read on the forward strand.
GACCACGACGATCGTCCGAGACCCCAACGCCGCTGCTCGCAGGCCAATGTGCTGCAACGAGTGCTCACCGGCGACGACCGGCGGAACGCGACCGGTCTCGAACGTCGACATCCATTCACGGTACACCTGTGCGGCCAATGACTGTTGACCCTCTCAATGGCCCTCATTAGGGTGCTGCCAGCCGGGACCGCCACAACGAGTAGCCCCGGCAAGGGGGAGTACAGATGGAGCATCAGCTCGACGCAGAGGGGTCAGCACCTCTCACCCACAGCGACATGTCGAGACGCGATTTCGTCCGCCGGGGCGCAGCACTCGGTCTCGCCGTGCCCGCACTCGGCGCTGTGCTCGCCGCCTGCGGCAGCGACGACGACAGCGGCTCGAGTTCGGGGAGCACCGCTGACACCGGTGGGGCGACCGAGACCAGTGCAGCCGGAGGCACCTCCGGCGGCACGATCCGCGTCGCCAGCCAGAAGCCGGCCGGGCCGCTCGATCCGGTGGCGATGCAGGACCTCGGCAGCTACGGCGTGATCGCCCAGTGCTTCGAGTTCCTCTGCACCCTCGGGCGAGTCCGACATCGGTCCCGGCCTCGCCGAGTCGTGGGAGCCGAACGATGACGGGAGCGTCTGGACGTTCAAGTTGCGCGAGGGCGTCAAGTGGCAGAACGGCGGCGACTTCACCTCCGCCGACGTCGCGGCCACGATGGACCGGCTGGTCGAGTTCGGCAACTCCGGACTGAAGGGAGTGATCGAGGCAGGCGCGGTCGACGCGATCGGATCCGAACACCGCGGTGTTCACCCTCGTCTCGGCCAACGGCAACTTCCCGTACCTGGTGTCGGTGTACAACGCCCAGTCGGTGATCACGCCGGCCGGCTACGCCACCGGGACGACGCTCGACGCCACGCCCGACGGCACCGGGCCGTGGAAGCTGACCCAGTTCGACGCCGCCACCGGGGCGACGTTCGAACGCAACCCGGAGTGGTGGGGCGGCGAGACACCGCTCGACGGCAGCGTCTGGAGTTCTTCGACGACGAGGGCACGATGGTCACCGCCACGTCCGGCGGCGAGGTCGACGCGATCGTGCAGTTCCAGGTCGTCGGTGGCGACGCGCTGTTCAACGACCGCAACTTCAACGTCGCTCGGCATCCGCGGCTGCGACCCACCGCCAGATCTGGATGCGCATGCGACGAAGGCGCAGTTCGCCGACAAGCGGGTGCGCCAGGCACTCGGCCCTGACGCCTCGACCGCCAGGCGCTGATCGACACGCTGTTCCAGGGCAAGGCCGACATCGGCAACGATCACGTGATCGCTCCGGTGTACCCGTTCTTCGACGACTCGGTCGCCGCAGCGGGCGCAGGACATCGATGCCGCCAAGGCGCTGCTGGCCGAGGCCGGGTTCGACCGGGCTGACCGCCACGCTGCACTTCGGTCGAGCTGCAGGAGATCCCGGAGCTGGCCCAGCTGCTGCAGGGCAAGGCAGCGGAGGCGGGGATCACCCTCGACGCTCGCCGGCGAGAGCCTGGACACGTTCTACGGCGCGCAGTGGTGCCCGGCCGAGCCCGCCGATCCGCCGTGCTCCGGCGCTGCCGAGCTCGGCATCGTCGACTACGGCCACCGGGCGACGCCCGACGTGTATCTGAACGCCGCACTGTCGACCAACGGCATCTGGAACTCCTCGCAGTACATGTCACCGGAGTTCGACGCCGCGTTCGTCGAGTACCAGGAGGCCGTCGGACGTCGACGCGCAGACGGCGGCGTGCAAGACGATCGAGGAGATCCTGAACGACGACGTGCCGGTGATCGATCCCGTACTTCTACAACTACATCTCCGGCTTCACGAAGCAGTTCACCGGGGTGCGGGTCTCCGCCCTCGGCCAGATGTTCCTCGATCAAGGCCGCGAAGGTGTGACCGAACGAGCGTCGGAGCGCCGGGCTGATGCACCTTGTGCATCGCCCGGCGTCGGCGTTCACCAGGGGGGAAAGTTCTGAGCACGGTACCTGCTGCGGCGTCTGGCGCTGTCGATCGTCACCTTGTGGCTGATCCTGACGATCGTGTTCGTGATCGTCAACGTGCTGCCCGAGCGACATCGGTCGTCAGCTGTCCGGCCCGTTCGCCGCCGCAGGAGCAGGTCGACGCACTGAACGAGCGAGCTCGGCACCAACGACCCGCTGCCGACCCAGTACGGCCGGCTGATGAAGAACTTCGTCACCTTCGACTTCGGTGATTCGTTCGCCCAGAACCGGCCGGTCTCGGAGGTGTTGACTCGGCGCCTGTCGCCCGGTCGGCCAAGCTCGCCGTCTACGCCCTGGTGCTGACGATCCCGCTCGGCATCGCCGCCGGTGTGTTCGCCGCTCGCCGCAAGGACAAGCTCGTCCGACCGGCCGATCGTCACCTTCGGCCTGGCCAGCTCGTCGATCCCCGAGTTCGTCACCAGCGTGATCCTCGCTGGCCGTCGTCGGCGTCAGCCTCGGCTGGTTCCACGTCGTCGCCGACGGCACCGGCCGGCTCGTCTGCGTTGACCGAGCTCAGCTACCTCACCCTGCCGGCGATGGCGCTGGCGATCGTCTACTTCGGTTACATCGCCCGCATGACCCGCGCCGGGACGATCCAGGCGCTCGACGCCGACTACACCCGCACGGCCACGATGAAGGGGCTGACCGACCGCCAGGTCATGCGCCGTCACGTGCTGCGCAACGGGCTCCAGCCGACGATCTCGGTCGTCGGTGTCCAGATCGGCTACCTGTTCGGCAGCCTGGTGGCGTCGAGAAGGTGTTCAACTACCCGGGCCTCGGGCTGACGATCGTCAACGCCGCCTCGCGCAAGGACCTCCCGGTGCTCCAGGCCGCCGTGCTCCTCGTCGCCATCATCTACATGCTCGCCACGCTCGTCGCCGACCTCGTCATCGCCTGGATCAACCCCCGCGCCCGACTTGGAGGTGACGCGTGCATGAGCCGCGACCGACGGCCGTCGAGCACCGCCGTCAGCGACATCCGCTCGGCCACGGAACGGCCGTCCGAGCGCAAGCAGGCGCGCCGCGAGCGCTGGCGGCTGCTGCGCCGTCGACCCGGCTTCATCATCGGCGCGTGATCATCGTGGTTCTGGGTGATCTGCGCCCTCGGCGGCGAGACGCATCACCCCGTACGACCCGCTCGCCGACCGACTTCCGGGCGTCGCAATCGCCGAGCGGCGCCCACTGTTCGGCACCGACAACCTCGGCCGCGACATCCTCTCGCGGGTGATGGTCGGCGCTCGCGACGTGCTGATCGTGCTCCGCTCGCGGCGCTGTCGCGTCATCTTCGGCACGATGCTCGGGCCTGATCGGGCTACTTCCGCGGCGTGGTTCGACGAGGTCATCAGCCGAGTCGTCGAGGCGTTCCTGTCGCTGCCGGTGGTGCTGATCGGCCTGCTCGTGCTCACCACACTCGGCTCGTCGACGCCCGGTGCATGATCTTCACCGTCGCGCTGCTGTTCACCCCGATCGTCTCCCGCACCGTGCGCGCCGCGGTGCTCGCCGAAGCGACCTCGACTACGTCACCTCCGCCAAGCTGCGCGGCGAAGGTCGCGATGTTCATCATGACCCGCGAGATCCTGCCGAACATCACCGGTCCGATCATCGTCGAGCTGACGGTCCGCGATCGGCTACGCCATCTTCACCGTCGCGACCCTCACGTTCCTCGGCGGCGGCGGCAAGCCGCCGTCACCGGACTGGGGCAGCCAGATCGCCCAGACCTACAACCTGATCCCCGGCGGGCATCTGGTGGCCGACGATCTTCCCGGCGCTGGCGATCGCCAGCCTCGTCATCGCCGTCAACCTGATCGCCGATTCGACTCGGAAGCGGTGTACTCCGCATGACGCACCACGACCACGACCACGCCGTCTCCGCCGACGACCACCGCTGCGCTGCGGGTCGAGGACCTCGAGGTCGCCTACATCGTCCGCGGCATCCCGCGCGCGGTGCTGCGCGGCGTCACCTTCTCGGTCGCGCCCGGCGAGGCGTACGGGCTGGTCGGCGAGTCGGGCTGCGGCAAGTCGACCACCGCCTACGCAGCGCTGCGCTACCTGCCGTCGAACGGCGTGATCACCGGCGGCCGGGTGCTCGTCGACGGCCACGACGTGACCGCGATGTCGAACCGGCAGCTGCGCCAGTTCCGGCTCGAGCGAGGCGTCGATGGTGTACCAGGACCCGGGCGCGGCGCTGAACCCGACGCTCAAGATCGGTCAGCAGGTGATCGAGTGCTTCACCGTCCTCGGCCAGTCCAAGTCGGAGGCCGAGCGGCTCGCCCTCGCAGGCGCTGCGCCACGTGCAGATCGCCGACCCGGAGCGGGTGATGGACCGCTACCCGCACCAGCTGTCCGGCGGCATGCTGCAGCGTGTCGTGATCGCGATGGCGCTCGCCTGCGACCCGAAGCTGCTCGTGCTCGACGAGCCGACCACCGGCCTCGACGCGACCGTCGAGGCCGAGGTGCTCGACCTCGTCCGCGCGCTGCGCACCGAGACCGGCGCGGCGATCCTGTTGATCGCCCACAACCTCGGTGTCATCCGCACGATGTGCGACCGCGTCGGCGTGATGTACGCCGGCAAGATCGTCGAGGAGGGTCCCGTCCGAGCGAGGTGTTCGACGACCCGAAGCACCCGTACACGGTCGGCCTGCTCGACTCCCTCCCCCGCCACGGCATGCGCAAGAGCGAGCAGCCGCTGTCCACGATCCCCGGCACGCTGCCCCTGATCGGCACCGACCTGCCGACCTGCGTGTACGTCGACCGCTGCCCGCTCGCCGACGACATCTGCCGCACCGAGGTCGCCGCCGGTCGTCGAGCGTCGGCGACGGACACTTCACCCGCTGCCACCACGCCGACCGGCTCGACGAGCTCGACCGCGCCGGATCGAGCGACGACGGATTGCCGTCAGCCGACAGCGCACGGATCGTGCTCGAGCTCGCCAGCGTGTCGAAGACGTTCCGTCAGAACGCGGCCACGACGTCCCGGCGCTGGTCGGCGTCGACCTCGGGTTGCAGGACGGCGAGACGCTCGGGCTCGTCGGCGAGTCCGGTTCCGGCAAGTCGACGCTCGCCAAGGCGATGCTCGGCGTCCACGCACCCGACGAGCGGCGGCGAGATGCAGCTCGACGACCACGAGGTGCCGGGGCGACCGAGCGATCGGCCGACGACGACCGACGGGCGATGCAGATCGTCTTCCAGAACCCGGACTCGGCGCTCAACCGCGACGTGGACCGTCCGCCGCATCCTGCTGCGCTCGGTGAGCAAGCTCACCGGGGTCAAGGGCGACGCTGCCGACAAGCGGGTCGACGAGCTGGCCGAGTCGTGCGGCTGTCGCCGCGCCACCTCGACATGAAGCCGCGCCAGCTGTCCGGCGGTCTGAAGCAGCGGGTGGCGATCGCCCGGGCGTTCGCCGGCGACCCGCGGATCGTCGTGTGCGACGAGCCGACCAGCGCGCTCGACGTGTCGGTGCAGGCGGCGATCCTCAACCTGCTCGCCGAGCTGCAGAGCGAGCAGCGGACCAGCTACGTGTTCATCAGCCACGACCTCGGCGTCGTGCGCTACCTCGCCGACCGGATCGCGGTGATGTACCTCGGCCGGATCATGGAGATCGGGACCACCGACCAGATCTTCGACGGCCCGAACCATCCGTACACCGAGGCGCTGCTGTCGGCCGTGCCGAGCGTCGACGGCGAGAGACGCGGCGGATCCACACTGACGGGCGAGATCCCCAGCCCGGCCAACCCGCCGAGCGGCTGTGTGTTCCACACCCGCTGTCACCGGGTGATCGCCGGCACTGTGCGAGGTCACCGAGCCGCCGCTGGTCGAGGTCGCGATCGGGCATCGGCTGCGCTGCCACCTGTCCGTCGAGACGCTGCTCGAGCCTCCGCCGGTGTCCGACGAACCGGCGCTCGTCTCGTCCGAGGAATGAACCGGCGGGCGGCGCTGGTCGACGCGCTCGACGGCCATCGACCGGGCCACGCCCTGCCCGGCGAGCTCTACCACGACGCCGAGCTGTACCGGGCGGAGCTCGACGCACTGTGGCACCGCGAGTGGGTGTTGGTCGGCCCCTCGGCAGCGGTGCCCTCCGCCGGCGACTATCTCACCGCCCAGATCGGGGCGTACCCGATCCTCGTCGTCCGCGACGCCGACGGCGAACTGCGCGGGCTGCACAACGTCTGCCGCCACCGTGGCTTCGTCCTCTGCGAGCGCACCACCGGCTCGGTCAACCGCCGGTTCGTCTGCCCGTACCACCAGTGGTCGTACGAGCTCGATGGCCGCCTCGCCCGCGCCCGGACGATGCCCGACGATCTGCCGACCGGCGACCTCGGCCTCGGCTCGGTGCACCTCGAAGAGATCGGCGGGCTGGTGTTCTGCTCGGTCGCCGAGACGCCACCGGCGATCACCGGGCTGCGTGAGACGGTCGAGCCGTACCTCGCTCCGTTCGACCTCCGGCGGGCGAAGGTCGCCCACCGCTCGACGCTGATCGAACACGGCAACTGGAAGCTGGTGATGGAGAACAACCGGGAGTGCTACCACTGCCGGGTCGCCCATCCGGAGCTGTGCAGGGTGTTTCCCGAAGCACCGATCCACTCCGGCGGGGCGAGCGTCGACGACGCCGCCGACACCGAACGGCTGGTGGTCGAGAGCGAGCAACTCGGCCTGCCGAGCCGCTACCTGATCGCCGACGACTACCAGTACCGGGTGATGCGGATGGCGTTCCTCGGATCGGCGACCTCGATGACGCTGGACGGCACACCGGCCGTCTCCCGCCGGTTCGCCGGGCTGCCCGATGCCGACGTCGGCGACCTGTTGCTGTACCACTACCCCTCGACCTGGAATCACTTCGCCGCCGACCACGCGTTGACCTTCCGGTTGTTGCCGCTGTCGCCGACGACCAGCGAACTGCAGACGACCTGGCTGGTGCCCGGCGAGGCGATCGAGGGGGTCGACTACGACCTCGGACGGTTGAGCGCGATGTGGGAGGCGACCAACCGGCAGGATGCGGCGCTGGTCGAACGAACCCAGCGCGGGGTGACCTCACCGGCCTATCGGCCCGGGCCCTACTCGCCGGTCGAAGAAGCGGGCGTGCTCCAGTTCATCGAGTGGTACAAGCACACGATCTTGCGCAATCTCTCCGACGAGCGGAGCGACGTCGGGGCCGGTGCCGGCAGTGCCGGCTGAGGACCCACTGCTCGAGCCGTTCCGGTTGCGTCACCTCACGTTGCGCAACCGGGTGTTCTCCTCGGCGCACGAGCCGGCCTACTCCGACGGCGGCATGCCGACCGATCGGTACCGGCTCTACCACGTCGAGAAGGCCAAGGGCGGCATCGGCCTGACGATGACCGCCGGCTCGGCGGTCGTCGCCGACGACAGCCCGCCGGCGTTCGGCAACCTCCACGCCTACGACGACGCGATCGTGCCGTGGATCCGGCGGATGACCGACGAGCGTCCACGAACACGGCGCGGCGTGCATGATCCAGATCACCCACCTCGGTCGGCGCACCGGCTGGGCGCAGGACGACTGGCTGCCGGTCGTCGCGCCGTCGCCGCTGCGCGAACCGGCCCACCGGGCGATCCCGAAGGAGGCCGAGGACTGGGACATCGAGCGGATCGTCGGCAAGTACGCCGACGCCGCCGAGCGGATGCAGGCGGGCGGGATGGACGGCATCGAGATCGAGGCGTACGGCCACCTGTTCGACCAGTTCTGGTCGCCGCTGACCAACCGCCGCGACGACGAGTACGGCGGCGACGCTCGACGGCCGGCTGCGGTTCGGCTGGCGAGGTGCTCGCGCGCCGATCCGCGAGCGGGTCGGCGCCGAGTTCATCGTCGGCATCCGGATGGCGATCGACGAGACCGATCGCCGGCGGCATCGACACGCCGAGCCGGGCTGGCGATGCTTGCAGCGATTCGAGCAGGCCGGTCTGATCGACTTCGTCAACGTGATCCGCGGCCACATCGCCGACGACGTCGCGTCTGACCGAGGTGATCCCGATCCACGGGATGCGCCTCGGCGCCGCACCTCGACTTCGCCGGCACGGTGCGCGAGCACACCGCGCTCGACCGTGCTGCACGCCTCGAAGATCGACGACGTCGCCATCGGCCCGGCACGCGATCCGCGAGGGCAAGCTCGACCTGGTCGGCATGACCCGCGCGCACATCGCCGATCCGCACCTGGTGCGCAAGATCATCGAGGGCCGCGAAGCCCGAGATCCGTCCGTGCGTCGGCGCGACGTACTGCCTCGACCGGATCTACGAGGCCGGCGAGGCGCTGTGCATCCACAACGCGCGACCAGCCGCGAAGCGACGATGCCGCACGAGATCGCACCGGTCGGCCTCGGCGCGGCGGGTCGTGATCGTCGGCGCCGGGCCGGCCGGACTCGAGGCGGCACGGGTCGCCGGCGAGCGCGGCCACGACGTGACGCGTGCTCGAGGCGATGCCGTGGGCCGGCGGCCAGATCAACCTCGCCGTGCGCAACCCGCGCCGCGCGCGACCTGCTCGGGCATCGTCGACTGGCGCGTCGCCGAGCTGCGACCGGCTCGGCGTCGAGGTCCGCTACGACACCTTCGCCGACGGCGCCGACGGTGCGTCGCGCTCGACCCCGACGTGGTGATCGTCGCCACCGGCGGGCTCAGCCCCAGCTGCCGAGCTCGAGGTCGGCGGCGACCGGCTCGTCGACGAGTTGGGACGTGCTCGGCGGCGACGTCGACGCCGACCGGCGACGTGCTGTTCTACGACGACAACGGCACCCACTCGGCGCTGTCGGCGGCCGAGATGATCGCCCGATCGGGTGCGAACCTGGAGATCGTGACCCCCGAGCGGATGTTCGGGATCGAGGTCGGCGGCATGAACCACGTGCCGTACGCCAGGGCGTTCAACGAGAGCGACACCCGGATCACGCTCCACCAGCGGGTGCTCGTCGGTCGCGCCGCGACGGCGGCCGGCTGTGCGTCGAGATCGGCAGCGACCACACGGCCGCACCGCGCCGTCCGACATCGTCGACTGGGTCGTCGTCGACCACGGCACCGCGGCCAATCGCCGACGCTGTACTTCGAGCTGAAACCGCAGTCGTCGAACCTCGGCGCCGTCGACTACGGCGCGCTGATCGACGGCCGCCCGCAGACGCTCGTGCGCAACCCCGACGGCAGCGTTCCAGCTGTTCCGGATCGGCGACGCCGTCAGCGGCCGCAACATCCACGCCGCGGTCTACGACGCGCTCCGCCTCGTCAAGGATCTCTGACCGGGGCCGTCGAACATCTCCCGCGACGACCGACTCGGCGTCGAGTCCACGGAGCGGTCGACGTCGCTGCTCGACCTGATCAAGGTCGGGTGGGGCGGGTGGTGGCGGCGATGACCGGCTCGGCGAGCTCGGCGGCGGCCTCGACGACGTGTTCCAGGCGGCTCAGGCCGACCTCCAGCGCGTTGGTCAGGCGGCGACGGTCGCCGCTCGCCAGCAGGTCGACGACCAGCCCGGTGAACATCGCCTTGGCCAACGACGCCTCGATCACCGCGACGTCCTGCGGCAGGCCCTCGGCGACCAGCCGCTGCCTCGATGTTCGACCGCCAGAGTCCGATCTGCTCGCCGCGGACCTGCTCCGGGCAGACCCACTGCGCGTGGCCTCCATGGCGGCGGCCTCGATCCCGAGCCGGACGATCGCCAGGTTGGCGTTCGACGACGGTGATCCAACGCCACCACGCGTCGCAGCAGGTCGGCCTGTGACATCCGGGGTTGCGGGCGAGCCACCGTCTGCGGACCTCTGCTGGACGCGACGCGAGCGCTCGCAGGGCGGCGATGAGCAGGTCGTCCTTCGACCCGAAGTGGTGCACCAGCGAGTTGACGCTGACGTCGAGCGCGGTCGCCATCGGGCGCAGCGACACGTCGGCGAGACCGTGCTCGGCGAGGTAGGCGACGATCCCGTCGAGCACTTGCGGCGGGCTGCGTCGGGGGTCGGGCCATCGAGGTCGATCGGTCGGGGTCCGGCGATGCGCCTAGGACCGCATCCGGGCTCCGGTCGGGTCGAGCACCGGCTCGTGCTGCAGCGTCGCCGGGCGGCGCTGGCCGATGATCTCGATCTCGAAGCCCGTCGTCGGCCTCGGCCGCCAGCTCGGTCGGGATGTAGCCCGAGCGCCAGCGAGACGCCGCGAGTAGTGGGCGTAGCCGCCCGACGTGATCCACCCGACCGACCTCGGCCGTCGTGCCACACCGGCTCGTCGCCGATCACGTCGGCCGGGTGCGTCGGGATCGACGTCGACGGTGAACATCACCAGCTTGCGCTTCGGGCCACCGGCGGCGATCTCGGCCTCGACCGCCGTCGCGCCCGATGAAGTCGTGATCGAACTTCAGCACGCGGTCCATGCCCGCTTCGAGCGGCGTGTAGATCGGCCGGTACTCGCGGTACCAGGTGCCGAAGTTCTTCTCGAGCCGCATCGTGATCAGCGCCCGGAACCCGAACAGGCGCATGCCGAACTCGCTGCCCGGCCTCCCACAGCAGGTCGAACAGGTGCCGCTGGTACTCGGGCGCGCATCCAGATCTCGTAGCCGAGGTCGCCGGTGTACGTCATCCGCGACAGCCACACCGGGGCCATCGCCGAGGTCGACCTTGCGGAACGCCATGAACGGGAAGTCGGCGGTCGCCAGCGAGGTGTCGGTCAGCTTCTGCAGCACGTCGCGCGACCGCGGGCCGGCGACGGTGAGGCCGACCATCGACAGCGCGAGCACCTCGAACCGGATCGGGCTGATCCGTCGGGCAGGTGATCGAGGAACCAGCGCGGGTGGTGCACCTCGGCGGCCTGCGAGCCGAACAGGAAGAACTCGTCGGCGCCGATCGCGCGACACCGAGAACTCGCCGACGATGCGACCCTGCGGGTTCAGCATCGCGGTCAGGTTCGTGCGGCCGATCTTCGGCAGCGTGTTGGTGAACAGGCCCTGCAGCCACTCGGCCGCGCCCGTCGCCGCTGACCTTGTACTTGGCGAAGTTCGACGCCTCGCTGAGCCCGACCCGCTCGCGCACGGCACGGCTCTCCTCGCCGACCACGTCGAACGCGTTCGAGCGGCGGAACGTGACGTCCTCGATCGGCTCCTCGCCGGCGCGCTGGAACCACAGCGGGTGCTCGAGCCCGAAGCCGGCGCCCCACACCGCGTTGTGCTCGGTGAGCCGGTCGTAGATCGGCGTGGTGTGCAGCGGGCGGGCCGCCGGCAGCTCCTCGTTGGGGAACGTGATGCGGAACCGGCGCGAGTAGTTCTCGCGCACCTTGGCGTTGGTGTAGGCGAGCGTGGCGTAGTCGCCGTAGCGGGCGACGTCCATGCCCCAGATGTCGTCGCCGGGGTCGCCGTCGACCATCCAGTTGGCGAGCGACAGCCCGACGCCGCCACCCTGCGACAGCCCGGCCATCACGGCGCACGCGACTCCAGTAGCCGCGCAGCCCTGGATCGGGCCGACCAGCGGGTTGCCGTCGGGGCTGAACGTGAACGGGCCGTTGACGATCTTCTTGATGCCGGCGCGGCCGATGGCGGGGAAGTGCTCGAAGCCGCGCTCGAGCTCGGGCGCGATGCGGTCGAGGTCGTGGGCGAGCAGCTGGAACACGAAGTCCCACGGCGTCTCGTGCGGCGACCACGGCCGGTTGTCCTGCTCGTAGGTGCCGAGCAGCATGCTCTCGCCCTCTTGGCGGGCGTAGATCTCGCCGGCGAAGTCGATCATGTGCGGCAGCTCGCGACCGGTCGCTGCGTTGTACTCGATGACCTCCTGCATCGGCTCGGTCATCAGGTAGTGGTGCTCCATCGCCAGCACCGGCAGCTCGAGCCCGGCCATGCGGCCGACCTCGCGGGCCCACAGCCCGCCGGCGTTGACGACGTGCTCGGCGTGGATGGTGTGGTCGCGATCGGTGATCACGTCCCACGTGCCGTCGGCGCGCTGCGCGCAGGTCGGTGACCCACGTGTCGGTGTAGACCTCGGCGCCGCGGTTGCGGGCGCAGATGGCGTAGGCGTGCGTGACGCCGTACGGGTCGACGCTGCCCTCGTCCGCGTCGTACAGCGCGCCGACGAAGTACTTCTCCTCGAGCAGCGGGTACAGCTCCTTGGCCTCCTTCATCGAGATGATCTCCATGTGCATGCCCAGGTACCGGCCACGGGCCTGCGCCATGCGCAGCCAGTCGAGCCGCTCGGGCGTGTCGGCCAGCTGCAGGCCGCCGGGCAGGTGGATGCAGCAGTTCTGGCCGCGACTCGGCCTCGATCTCCTTGTACAGGTTGACCGTGTACTGCTGCAGCCGGGCGACGTTCGGGTCGCCGTTCAGCGTGTGCATGCCGCCGGCCGCGTGCCAGGTGCGAGCCGGCGGTCAGCTGCTTGCGCTCGAGCAGCACGACGTCGGTCCAGCCGGCCTTGGTCAGGTGGTAGAGCACGCTGGCGCCGACGACGCCGCCGCCGATCACGACGACCTGTGCCGATGACTTCATCGCTGCTCCTGTCGATCACGTAGTGACGCTCAGTAGTCGGCGGCGACGCCGCCCTCGGCGGCGCGGCGGGCGACGAAGGCGTCGAGCTCTTCACGGATCGCGGCGTCCATCGGCGGCGGCTCGTACGCGTCGAGGAACTGCGTCGACGAGCGCGGTTGGCCTTGTCGGGCGCCTCCGGGCTGCCGGCCTCCTGCCAGCGTCTCGTAGTTGCGCCAGTCGCTGATGCATCGGCTTGTAGAACGCGTTGCGGAAGCGGTCCTGGGTGTGCTGCGTGCCGAAGAAGTGCCCGCCGGGACCGACGCTCTGCGATCGTGTCGATGGCCAAGCGTGTCGTCGTCGACGACGAACGGGTCGAGCATCGCCGATGACCATCTGCAGCAGGTCGGCGTCGAGGACCATCTTCTCGAGGCTGGCGTGCAGGCCACCCTCCATCCAGCCGGCGCCGTGCATCATGAAGTTGACGCCGCCCATGACGCAGCCCCACAGCGAGAACACGCTCTCGTACGCGGCCTGCGCGTCGAGCGGCGTTGGCGGCGCACACGTTCGAGCTGCGGTACGGGACGTCGTAGCGGCGGGCCAGCTGGCCGCCGATCATCGCCGTCTTGCACGTACTCGGGCGTGCCGAACGCCGGCGCGCCCGACTGCATGTCGACGTTGGAGGTGAACCCGCCGTAGACGCACGGGCTGCCGGGGTTGATGCATCTGCATGAACATGATGCCGACCAGCGCCTCGGCGTTCTGCTGCGCCAGCGCGCCGGCGAGCGTGATCGGCGCCATCGCGCCGGCGAGCGTGAACGGCGTCATCACGATCGGCTGGTTGTGCCGGGCGAACTCGATCATGCCCTGCGACATCGGCATGTCGAGGCGCAGCGGCGAGTTGGAGTTGACGATCGTGAAGATCGACGGCTCGCGCATCGAGCGTGCGCCGTCGTCGATGCCACGGGCGATGCGGACCATCTCGATGCACGTCGAGGTTGCGCTGCCGGCCGAGGCTGTAGCAGTGGATCGACTTGTCGGTCAGCGTGAGCACGTCGTAGCGTCGGCGTGCGAGGTGGCGCACCGAGCCGTGGATGTCGACCGGCTCGACCGGATAGCCGCCGATGAAGTGGATCGTGTTCAGCGATCTGCGCCAGCCGCAGCAGGTTCTGGAAGTCGTCGCGGTCGCCGGTGCGCCGGCCGCCGTCGAGATCGGCGACGTTGGGGGCGCTGCCGACCGTGCCGAACGCCATCCAGTCGCCGCCGATCGCGCAGGTCGTGCGCCGGGTTCCAGGTGTGCAGCGTGAACTCGGCCGGCGCGGTGGCGATGCAGCTCGGTCGACCATCGCCGGGTCGAACCGGACCCGTCCGTTCGCTCGTCGATCGGCGCCGGCCGCGACGTACGATGCGCGCGCGTCTCGGCGTCGAGCACGTCCATGCCGATGTCGCGCAGGATCCGCAGCGAGGCCAGGTGGATCGTCTCGATCTGCTCCGTCGTCGACCACCTCCGCGTCGGGCCGTGGCGCAGGCGCGGCTGGGCGAACGGTCGCTGCTCGGGGAGCGATGTGCGAAGCGCGGCGTCGGTGCGGGTCCGACCACGCCGCCGGGCGACCGCGCCGCCCTCCGGACCAACCGTCGCCTCAGGCTCCACGCGCGCTCCCCTCGACGGGTCGACCGAATTCACCGTACGAACGTACGGAGACTACTTGGTGGCTCGCTGCGCTCGCGTCCGGCTGCTCGCTGGCGCTCCCGACGCCGGGTCGCGACCAGCGCCCGACCCCCAGGGGCCAAACCCTCCAGCGCCCCCGGCTCGCTGCGCTCGCTGTCCGGCTGCTCGCTGGCGCTCCCGACGCCGGGGCGCGACGCAGCGCCCGACCCCCAGGGGCCAAACCCTCCAGCGCCCCCGGCTCGCTGCGCTCGCGTCCGGCTGCTCGCTGGCGCTCCCGACGCCGGCCAGCTCAGCCGAGGACGGTGCCGCTGGTGGCAGTTCGTTCGCGCAGGCGGCTGAACGCGCCGAGGTCGATCGTCCGGCCGGTGCGCGCCCCGCGATGTTGGACCGGAGTGCGATCGTGGTCGATCCCGGCCTCGGCAGCTTCGACCAGCTCGGCGATGAACACCCCGGCGAGGGGCGCGTTCTTGAACTGGTTGCCGCTCGTCCCGCAGGCCATGAAGTACCCCTCGAGGCTGGAGCGGTCGTAGATCGGGACCCAGTCATCGCTGGCGTCGTACAGCGCAGCGAGGCCGACCGGACGGTGCGGCACGCCGAGGCTCGGCACCCGCCGGGCGAGGCGATACATCGTCCGCTCGAAGCCCTCGACACTCGGCACCTCGTTGAAACCTTCCGCTTCGTCGAGCCACTCGAGCGGATCGCAGTCGGGCTCGGTCCCACCGACGAGGATCGTGTCGCCGAGCACCGGGCGGAAGTAGGTGCCGAGGTTGACGTCGGTGACGATCGTGGCGACGCCGGTGGAGAGGCGGAAATCGTCCGGGCACTCGGCGACGTAGACCTCCTGGCGGAGCGGCCGGTGGCCGATCCGCATCTCCTCGGCGACCCCGGCGAGGCGGTTGATCGACGACGATGCGGGTCCGCCGACGTTGACGACCACCGGGGCGTCGATCCGGTCGCCGTTGGCAAGGGTCACCCCTTGGACCCGTCCGCCGGCGCGGCGGATCTCGACCACCCGCGAGTGGAGTCGGACCTCGGCGCCGTGCCGGCGGGCGGCGAACATGAAGTTGCCGGCCGAGAGCATCGGATCGTCGATGAACCCCGCCTGGGGCGTGTAGTAGGCACCGAGCAGGCCGTGCGGATCGTCCATGAAGCCCGGATCGTCGACCGGTTTCGGCGGCCAGTAGTCGCCGAGGTCGAGCGCCGGCCAACGCTCGGCGATCTCGGCCGGGGTGAGCTCCTCGTAGTCGATCCCGACGTCGGCGAGCATCGGCAACACCGCGTCGCGGTTGCTGCCCTCGAAATCGAACACGAGGCAGCCGGTGCGGACGAAACGGACCATCCCGGCCGGGTCGATCGCGCCGAGGTGCCCGGGGAGGTCGTCCCACATCGCCGCGGCTTCCCAGGCGGTCAGCACGGCGTCGATCGTCGAGTAGTGGAAGCGGATGATCGCAGAGGAGGAGCTGGTCGAGCCGGCCCCGACCGCCGGCCCGGCGTCGACACAGATCACCGATCGACCGCGCCGAGCTAGCTCCAAGGTGGTGGCGGATCCGATCACGCCCGCCCCGATGACGACCGCGTCCGCGGTGTGTGTGGCCATCACAGCGATGCTACGACCCGGCCGTCTCTCGCCGCCATGACCCACCGCCACCGCCACCCCACCCCGCCCCGCCCGCGTCCGGCCGGTCGTGCACCGTTGCCGCGCAGTGGTGCTCGAGCGCGGGGATGACCGCCGGGATGGCACACCCCGGGCGTAGCGTCGGAGATGATGAGTGCCGGTGCCGACGACCAGCTCGCGGAGCGGGCCGAGCGATGGGCGGCGACGATGGGCGGCGTCGACCGTGCCGGGATCATCCTCGCCCACGCCGATTCGTGGGCCGGCCCGGGCACGCGGGCTACCCGCTCCCGCCGCCAGCGCGAGGAGCTCGAGGAGACCACCCTCACTCCCCTGGCGACACGGGCGAACGGGGCCGGTGACCGGGCGCAAGAGGAGCAGCCCGACCAATGGCGGACCTGCTTCGAGCGCGACCGCGACCGGATCCTCCACGCCAATGCCTTCCGCCGGCTGGCGGGCAAGACCCAGGTGTTCGTCTTCCCCGAGGACCATCAGCGCACCCGCCTGACCCACGCGCTCGAGGTCGCCCAGGTGGCCACCGCCGTCGCCGCGCCCTCGGGCTCAACGTCGCCCTGACCGAGGCGATCGCCCTCGGCCACGACTGCGGGCACGGTCCCGGCGGTCACGCCAGCGAGGACGCTCTCTCGCCGTACGTCGACGGTGGCTACGACCACGCCGGTGGGGCGCCGACGAGATCCTCTCCCCGCTCAACCTCTGCGTCGAGACGCTCGACGGGATCCGCAACCATTCCTGGTCGCGCCCCGCGCCGGGGACGCCGGAGGGCGAGGTGGTCTCCTGGGCCGATCGGATCGCATACGTCTGCCACGACTTCGAGGACGCAGCGGCGACGGGGATCGTCAGTCCCGACGACCTTCCCGAGCTCGTCCGGGCGCGCTGCGGCGACCGGCGCAGCAGCCAACTGAGCACCTTCATCCGGGCGATGATCGACGCCGCTGCCGTCACCGGCCGGGTCGGGATGCTCGAGGAGCCGGCCCAGGCGTTGGCCCTGTTCCGCAAGTTCAACTACGAGCAGGTGTATCTTCGGCCGGCCTCACGAACTCAGGCTGATGCGGTGATCGCCCTCCTGCGGGCGCTGGTCGAGTACTACGCGATCCATCCCGAACAGGTCGGCGAAGGCGCCGCCTGCGATCCAGGGACGCCCGCCGCACTGCCGCGCCGCCGTCGCCTGGGTCAGCGGGATGACCGACCGCTACGCCTGCCGCCAGGGGCTCACCCTCCTCGGCTGGGACCCGGCCCAGCTGCCCCAGGGCATCGACCTCCCCCTCTGAACCCGGTCCGCCGGCGCCGGGAGCCCTCGGGCCGGACTCCCCGCCAACTCGGCCGCCTCCACCGTCCCCGACGTGCTCTAGGCACCGAAAACGACAGAACCTGTCGCATCCCGTGCCCAGAGCGCCGCAGACCCCCACAGGGGAGCACGCTCGCGGAGCACGCTCGGGGAGCACACTCGGGCCGGGCCGGGCCGGGGAGCCAGCGAGACGCGAACGAGCCCGGCACGCCGCACGCATGCCGGGCTCGCGATCGTTGCGAGATGTCTCGGAGGTCAGGCCTCGACGAGCTCGTTGACGTCGACGACCTTCCGTCCACGCCGCTCACCGAACTTGACGGTGCCGTTGATCAGCGCGAACAGCGTGTCGTCGCCACCACGCCCGACGTTCTTGCCGGGATGGAACTTGGTGCCGCGCTGGCGCACGATGATCGTGCCGGCGTGGATCGACGTGCCGTCGAACACCTTCACGCCGAGGCGCTGAGCGTTGGAATCACGCCCGTTGCGAGTTGAACCGCCACCCTTGGTCTTCGACATCGTTCAGCCTTTCGCGATCGAGGTGATCTCGACCGTGGTGTAGCGCTGACGGTGGCCGTACCGGCGGCGCTGGTTGGTTCGACGCTTGTAGGTGAACCCGTCGATCTTCGGGCCCTTGGTCTCGCCGACGACTCGACCGGTGACGGTTGCCCCGGCGAGTTCGGACGGTGTGGCGAACACAGCGTCACCATCGACCAGCAGCACGGGCGTGAAGCTGACTTCGGCGCCCGTTTCGGCGCCGAGCAGCTCGACAGCCACGGTCTGGCCTTCGGCAACCTTTTCCTGCTTGCCACCAGTTGCGATCACGGCATACATAGCGGTTGCCGATCCTATCGGCGACGGCAGCTGCTCAGCACCCTCGAGCGACGCCTAATCGAGCAACCGATGGTCGATCAGCACTCCGCGGCCCTCGCAGTCGGGGCACTGGTCGGCGAAGTTGGTCGAACAGGCCCTCCCCGATGCGCTTGCGGGTCATCTC
Source organism: uncultured Actinomycetes bacterium (assembly GCA_963754705.1). Classification (GTDB taxonomy): domain Bacteria; phylum Actinomycetota; class Acidimicrobiia; order Acidimicrobiales; family Ilumatobacteraceae; genus JAWKHV01. Next base: position 136,805 of record CAVWGZ010000011.1, read on the forward strand.
GACCAGGCCGAGCTCGGAGATCTCGAACACCTGGGTGCGGGTCTTGTCGCGGGCCAGCGCGTCGCGGAAGGCGTCGACCACCTTGTCGCGGTTCTCCTTGATCTCCATGTCGATGAAGTCGATCACGATGATCCCGCCGATGTCGCGCAGGCGCAGCTGGCGGGCGATCTCGCTCGGCCGCCTCGAGGTTGTTGTGGAACACGGTCTCCTCGAGGTTGGTCGTGCCGACGTTCTTGCCGGTGTTGACGTCGATCACGGTCAACGCCTCGGTGTGCTCGATGATCAGCGAGCCGCCGGACGGCAGCCACACCTTGCGGTCGAGCGCCTTGTGCAGCTGCTCGTGGATGTGGTGCTTCTCGAAGATCGGCAGCCCTTCCGCCTGCTCGTCGAAGAACTCGACCCGATCGGCGAGCTCGGGGTTCATCACCTCGACGTAGGACTTGACCTCCTCGTACAGCGTCCGGTCGTCGATCACGATCGCCGCGGTACTCGGCGTTGAACTCCTCGCGGATCACCCGCACGGCGAGCTCCGGCTCGCGGTAGAGCAGCCGGCACTGGTTCGCCTTGCGCGCCGATTCGGCCTTGCGCTCGATCTCGTTCCACGTCTCGGCCAGCCGTGTGACGTCGGCTGCGAGCTCGTGCTCAGTGACGTTCTCGGCCGCTGTGCGCACGATCAACCCGTGCTCGACGGGCTTGACCCGGTCGAGGATCGTCCGCAGGCGCTTGCGTTCGTCCTCGGGCAGCCGCTTGGAGATGCCGTAGGTGCCGCGAGTTGGGGATGAACACGACGAACCGGCCGGGGAGCGAGACCTCCTGGGTGAGCCGGGCGCCCTTGTGCGCCGATCGGGTTCTTGGTCACCTGGCAGAGGATCAGCTGACGGGCCCGGAGCATCTGCTCGATCCGCGGCTTCGTCGGCCTTCTCGACGATGTCCTCGGTGTCGTACTGGACATCACCGCGGTACAGCACGGCGTTCTTCGGGGTGGCGATGTCGACGAACGCCGCCTCCATCCCGGGCAGCACGTTCTGGACCCGGCCGAGGTAGATGTTGCCGTGGATCTGGCCGATGTCGTCGGCCGGCCGGCTGACGTAGTGCTCGATCAGGCTCCTGCCCTCGAGCACTGCCACCTGGGTCGATCCCTCCCGGGCCTGCACCGCCATCAGGTAGCGCCCGACGGGCCGGCCGTTGCGTTCGCGACCGTGGCGCTTCTCCATCGCCTCGGCGTCGAGCACCGGGGGCGGTCCGGCGGAGGTCGGCTTGGTCGTCGCCGGCTTCTTCGGCTTCGGGGTCGCCCGGCGACGCTTCTTCTTCGCCTCCGGGCCGCCGTCGGGCTCGGCGGCGGCTCCTCCGGAACGGCCGCCCGCGGCGGCCGGCGCCGGTCGGGTGTCGCCGATCTGCGGCCGACCGGCGGGCTGCGGACGGATGTCGCCGATCTGCGGCCGGCGGGGCACGACCGCTTTCGCCCCGACCTCGGGGTCCTGCACCCGACCTTCGCTCATCCGATCGGGCAGCTCGGGATCGTCGTCGCCGAGCTCGACGGCGGCCGCCTTCTTCGGTCTCGGCGGGCGCTTGGCCCGCGGCTTGGCACCGTCGGCCACCTCCGCTTCGGCGGCCGCCGGGTCCGACGGCCCGGCCGTGTCGCCACCGGCCGTCGCCGGTTCCGCCGCTTCGTCGCCGACGGCGTCGTCGCTCTCGCTGTCGCTGTCGCGTGTCGCCGTCGACCGTCCCGCCGCCGGCGGGCTTGGTCCGCCGCCGCCCGCCGCGTGACCCTCGCCGGCGCTTCTTCGACTGACGCAGCGACGGATCACCCGACGGGTCGTCGTCGTCCTCGGAATCCTCCGAACCGTCGGAATCCTCGGAGTCCTCGGGATCGTCAGCATCGTCCGAGCCCTCGGCGGCTCCCGACCGGCGCGGACCGTCCGAGCCGCCCTCGGACGGGCGATCGGCTGCCGGCGCGACTGCCGCCCGTTTGCGTTGGCGGGGCGCAGCGGGCGCCGGAGCGGAGTCCGCTGCCTCCGACGTCGAGCCGACCTCCGCGCTCGGCGCCGGTGCCTCAGCCGAGGGCGTCTCGGGAGCCGGCTCGCCGGTCGATGATGTCGATGTCGACGGGGTGGAGGGATCCACGCTGGGCGTCCTTTCTCATGCGCGCACCAGGTCGGGGCGCGCCGCGACGGCGGCGTCGAGCGGGAGCAGATCCCGCCGCGCGCCGTCGCGCTCGATCCATTGGGTCGTTCGCAGGATCCGGGCGTCAGGCGCCTCGGGTCCACGCAGCTCGGGGAACACGACCGCGAGCAGCTCGCTCGGTCGCATCCCCCGCGGTTGGGTGGCCAACCGGGCGAGCACCGTCGGCCCGTCCCCGGCGCGCACCGACAAGGACTCGATCGCCGGACGGAGATCGTCCACCCGGCGCTCGCCCTTGCGCTCCCGCTCCAGCAACAACTCCTCGGCGGCGAGCGCGCCGGCCGTCGCCGCCTCCGCAGCGGCGATCGTCAGCTCGGGCAGGGTCAGCTCCCACGAGCAGGCGATCACGTCCTGCTGCAACGACGGGTCACCTCGGTCGATCACCGACAGCGCCTGGAGGGTGAAACCCGGCGGGAGGGTGTCGGCGATCCGCCCGGTCAGCTCGGCGACGTCCTGCTCCCCGACCAACTCGACGTCGAGGTACTCGGCCAGCGACTCCGCCGCGGTCGGCAGGGCGAGGCCGAACGCGAGGCGCGGCCGGGGGTGAACCCGGCCGAGTAGGCGACGGGCACCTCGACCTTGCGCAGGGTCCGCTCCCACAGCCGGGCGACGTCGCGATGGCCGACGAAGCGGACCTTGCCGAGCTTGGAGAAACGGATCCGGATCCGCATCAGCGGGGGCCCGTCTCGGCCAGTGCCGGCTCGGCGGCCGCCTCCGGTACCGGCTTGCGCCCGAGCTGGAGGTGGACCGGGATCACTCCACCGACGCTGTGGTCCTGGCCGGTGCCCTGACTCCCCCCGGCGGGCGCGACCGGTGAGGCGACGACATGCTCGATCCCATAGCCGGTGCACACACCGCAGTCGTAGCACGGCGTCCAGCGGCAATCTTCCAACCCGCTCTCGGCGAGCGCCGCCTGCCAGTCCTGCCAGAGGAAGTCGTGGTGCAGACCCGCCTGGAGGTGATCCCAGGGGAGCAGCTCGTCCTCGGTGCGGTGACGGGTCACGTACCAGTCGAGCGAGAGGCCCTCCTCGGCCATCGCCTGCTCCCAGCGGGTGAGGTCGAAGTGCTCGCCCCACTCCTGGAACACCCCGCCCATCCGCCAGACACGTTCGATCACGCGGCCGATCCGCCGATCGCCTCGGCTGGCGATCCCCTCGGCGACGGTCGCCGCCGGGTCGTGCCATTTGAGCTGGATCGCCTTGTTCTTCCAGGTCGCGGTGCGGACGAGATTGACCTTGCGGCGCAGCTCCTCGGCCGAGTTCTGCCCGAACCACTGGAACGGCGTGTGCGGCTTGGGCACGAACCCACCGAGGCTGACCGTCACGCTCGCCCGATTGGTGTGCCGCCGGCCGATGGCGACGACGTTGCGGGCGAGGTCGGCGATCCCGTAGGTGTCCTCGTCGGTCTCCGTCGGGAGGCCGGTGAGGAAGTACAGCTTCATCCGCGTCCAGCCCTGGCTGTACGCGGACTCGACCGCGCCGTAGAGGTCTTCTTCGGTGATCAGCTTGTTGATCACCTGACGAAGCCGCCAGCTGCCGGCCTCGGGAGCGAAGGTCAGCCCGCTGCGGCGCGCCCCGCCGACGCCGGCGGCGACCCCGACCGTGAACGCGTCGACGCGCAACGAGGGCAGCGAGATGCTCGTCTGGCCGCATTGCCCCGGCGGGGCGTCGGCGGCGATGTCGGTGACGAGCTGCTCGATCCCGGAGAAGTCGGCGGTCGACAGCGATGTCAGGCTGACCTCGTCGTACCCGGTGCGGCGGAGACCCTCGCGGATCATCGTCCGCACCTGCTCGGCGGGACGCTCGCGGACCGGGCGGGTGATCATCCCTGCCTGGCAGAACCGGCAACCGCGGGTGCAGCCGCGGAACACCTCGACCGCCAGGCGGTCGTGGACGACCTCGGTCAGCGGCGCGAGCGGACGTTTCGGGTACGGCCACGCGCCGAGGTCGGCGACGGTCCGCTTGTGGACCACGGCCGGCACCTCGGGGTACTTCGGGCTGACCTCGACCAGCCGCTGCCCGTCGTAGACGACGTCGTACATCGCCGGGACATAGACCCCGTCGACCTGGGACAACGCCCGGAGCACGGCCTCGCGCGAGCCCTCGGTGCGCCCGGAGGCCTTCCATTCGCGCACGATCTCGGTGATCTCGCCGACGACCTCTTCGCCTTCGCCGAGCACGACCAGGTCGACGAAATCGGCGAGCGGCTCGGGGTTGAACGCAGCGTGTCCGCCGATCACGACCAGTGGATGCTCCGGGCGGCGCTCCTCGGCGCGCACCGGAACCCCGGCGAGATCGATGCAGTTGAGCACGTTGGTGTAGACGAGCTCGGCGGAGAGGTTGAACGCGAGCAGGTCGAAATCGCCCGCCGGGCGGTGCGAATCGACCGAGAACAGTGGGACGCTCCCGGCCCGGAGCAGGGTCTCGAGGTCGGTCCAGGGCGCGTAGGTGCGCTCGGCGACCGCGTCGTCTCGCTCGTTGAGGATCTCGTAGAGGATCTGGAGGCCCTGGTTCGGCAACCCGACCTCGTACGTGTCCGGGTAGGTGAGCAACCAGCTCACCTTGCCCGGGCCGTGCCGAGGGACGATCGCACCGTCCTCGCACCCGATGTACCGGGCGGGTTTCTGGACCTTGGCCAGCAATGGTTCGAGCCGCGACCACAGGGACTCTTGTCTCTGCGACGTCATGGTGACGTCAACATTACCGTTCGGTGCCCGGCTATCTCATTCGGCGCATGTGCACGTTCTGGACGAGGCCGATCATCGCCAGGAAGGCGACCGTCGACGACCCCCCGTAGGACACCAGTGGGAGCGGGATCCCCGTCACCGGCATGATCCCCATCGTCATCCCGATGTTCTCGAACACGTGCCAGACGATCATCGTCATCACCCCGGTGCAGAGGTAGAGACCGAGGTCGTCGCGGGCCAGGCGGGCGATCCGCCAGATGCGGAAGAGCATGAAGGTGTAGAGCAACAGGAGCAGGATCGTCCCGATCAACCCGAACTGTTCGGCGATCGCCGAGAACACGAAATCGGTCCATTGGATCGGCACGTAGCGGCCTTCGGTGATCGGGCCGTTGAGGAATCCCTTGCCGGTGAGACCGCCGGTGGCGATCGCTCGTTTGGACCATTTGACCTGTTGGACGAGGTCCTTGATCGTCTCGTCCTCGGAGTTCTGGTTGACGAAGGCGGTCAGCCGTTTGAGCTGGTACGGCCGGACGACGTCGCTGAGGATCAGCGCCGCGATCGTCGCCGCAGCGAGGACGCTGATGAACACGATGTACCGGGCCGAGGCACCGGCGACGAGGAGGATCCCCATCGCCAGCGCGATCAGCACCGACGCCGTGCCGAAGTCGGGCTGGACCAGCACCAGGCCGACCGGACCGCCGATCAGCAGCAGGCCGATCACGAACCGGTGATAGCTGAGGTCGCCGGACCGTTCCTCCGCGAGATAGCCGGCGACCAGGATCAGCACCGTGACCTTGGCGAACTCCGACGGCTGGACGAGGATCGGGCCGAGGTCGAACCAGGCGTTCGCCCCCGAGCCGGGTGGCCCGGTGCCGATCAGCAACACCGCCAGCAGCGCGACCAGCGTCGCCAGGTACAGCGCCCCGGCACGTTCCTGGATCGCGCCGTAGTCGATCGACATCGCCAGCGCCATCACCACCGTGCCGCCGATCAGGAACACCACCTGCCGCTCGGTGTACAGGTACGGGTCGAGCGGTGGGCGACGCGAATCGAGGAACGGTTTGGAGGCGGAGTAGATCGCCAGCAGACCGACGGTGGCGACGGCGAACGTCGCCAGCATCAGCACCCAGTCGATGTTCCGCCGCGGATCGCTCGGCGAGCTGCGGATGTTGCCCAACCGCTGCTTGCCGACCGGCTGGAGGGTCAGGCCCATCGGGCGATCACCGTTCGCCGCTCTGTTGTGTCTGCGGTCCCTTGACGCACTCCGGGTCGTCGAGCAGGTTGACGCCGGCGGGGATCGGCTGGTCGAGATTGAGCGGATCGGTGAGCTGGACCTCCTCCACCGCGACTTCGCCGCGCAGCGCCTGGAAGATGCAGCGGACCAGCGGCGCGGACCCCTGCGCGCCGATAACCACCCTTTTCGAGATAGGCGGCGACGGTGTACCCCTGCGGATTGTCGCGTTCGAAGGCGGCGAACACCGACGAGTCGTTCTCGGCGAGGTTCTCCCTGCCCTGGGCGGTGCCGGTCTTGCCGGCGAGCGTCGAACGGATCGCGTACCCGGCGAACACGTCGCGTCCAGTGGGCTTCTTGCCGTTGATGATCACGTCGTTGATCACCCGACTGAGCCCGTCGTAGATCGGGCCGACCTTGTCCGGGTCCATCTCCAACGTCCGGCGGATGTCGGTGCCGAACTCCTTGTAGATCACGCCCTTGAGCAGATCGGCCTTGCCGACCTCGCTCGAGTCGGGGACGCCCGGTTCGAAGATCGCCCGGACGACCATCGGCCGCAGCAGGTAGCCGCCGTTGGCGTAGGTCGCGTAGCCGTTGGCCAGCTGCAACGGGGTGACCGCGGTCAAGCCCTGCCCGATCGCCATCTGGATGCTGTCACCGACGTAGAACCCGCGGCCTTCCGATTCGGCGATCGCGTCCTGCTCGGCGAGCTTCTTCTTGATCGCCGCGTCGGGGATGATCCCCTTGTACTCGTAGGGCAGGTCGATCCCGCTCTTCTCCCCCAGCCCGAACAGCTTGAGTTCGTCCTGGAGCACGGTCTGCCCGCCGGTGTCGAGGAACATCTCGGCGCCGATCCGGTAGAAGAACGCGTCGGACGACACGGCCAGCGCGTCGGAGAGGGTGACGTCGCCGTAGACGTTCGGGCTCTGCGTCGCCGAGTTGTAGGCGTTCTTGAACTCGCAGCGCACGCCTTCGGCCTTGTCGCAGAACAGCTCGTTGATCTCATACGAGCCACGGTCGCTGTAGATGTCGGTCCACGGGTTGGCGATGAACGACCTCCCCGACGCCGGGAAGGTGTAGTGCACCGCGGCGTAGGCGGTGAACGCCTTGAACGTCGAGCCGATGTTGTAGCGACCCTGGATCGCCCGGTTGACCAGCGGGCTCGCCGGCCGCTCGTCGAACGGGACGTCGGGATTGTCCGGCGGGAACAGCTGGGAGAACTTCTCGTTCGAGATCCCGGCCCCGAACCAGCGGTTGTCGAACGTCGGATAGCTGGCCATCGCCACGATCCGGCCGGTCCCGTGTTCCTCGACGACGACCGACCCCGCCGGCGCCTTGTAGCGGATCGAGTAGTGCCGGGGGTCCTCGGGGTCGGTGTAGGGCGTCTCCAACCGGCGAAGCCGGAGCGAGGTCTCCAACGCCTGCTCGGCGAACTGCTGGATGTCGAGATCGATCGTCAGCATCACGTCCCGGCCGGGCACCGGCGGGACGTACTCGACCGTCTCGAGCACCCGCCCGATCGCGTCGACCTGGTAGATCGTGTGGCCGGGGGTGCCACGCAGGTCCTGCTCGTACTGCTTCTCGATCCCCGAGGCGCCGACCTTCTCGTTGCGCCCGTAACCGGCGTCGAGGTACTGCTGCAGTTCGTCGGTGACGGTTTCCGGATCGTCGGCAGGGACGGCGCCCATGTAGCCGATGATGTGGCTGGCGAGCGGTGCGTAGAGGTACTGACGGTCCCAGTCGATCCTGATGTCGACCCCGGGGAAGTCCTCGACCCGTTCCTTGAGGTAGAGCGCGGTGTCCTCCGAGACGCCGCGAGCGGCGGCGAACGGCAGCACCGACGATTCTCGGTTGTTCTGGTATGCGTCCTCGAGCAGTTCCTCGTTCTTGCCCAGCGGACCGGCGAGGCGCTCGAACAGCAGCTTGCGATCGCCCGGGCGGCGGATCATCTCCTGGTCGACGGTGACCGTCAGCACCCGGGTGTTGTCGGCGAGGATCCGCCCGTCGGCGTCGAAGATCCGGCCGCGCTCGGGAGGCAGGTCGACTTCGCGTGTCCGCACCGTCTCCACCCGCTCGCGGATGTCGTCGGCGTCGACCACCTGCAAGAACCACAACCGCGTCCCGAGGATCGCGACCATCACGAACGCGACCGCGCCGAGCATCCCGTGGCGGATACCCCGACGATCACCGGACATGGCAACTCGTTCCGCTCGCGCCCGACTGCTCGACGTCGCTCCCGCCGGGTCGCGATCGGTCAACGAGCTGCGCTGGCGACACCTTCCTGACGAGCTCGTTCACTGTTCACGCTCCAAGCACAGCGTCCACTTCATGATCCGGCAGAACGGGACCCCTACGAGGGCGTTGACGGCGGCGACCACCAGTGCAGCGGGGACGAGCTGCCACTGGACCCAGCCCTGCTGGCCGATGACGGTGCCTGCGAAGGCGAACAACACGATACCCGCGGCGCTTCCACCGGCGACCAGCAGGGTCGTCAACCACCAGGCGTTACCCACCGTGACCAGCGCTTTGACCGCTCCGGCAGCGAACGCGACGAGCCCGTAGGTGAGCGGCGAGAGGCCGAACGGGGTGATCAGGAGCAGGTCGAACATCACGCCGAAGATGAACCCGGACAGCGCCCCGAGCTCGGCGCCGCCGACGATCCCACCGCAGATCGAGGCGCCGAGCACGATGTCGAGCTTCGCCCCGAAGATCGGGAACTCGGCGAAGACGGTCGTCTGGATCGTCAACAGCACGACCCCGACCATCACCAATCGAACCGCCGGACGCTGGAGCAGATGGAACATGCTCAGTTACACGTTTCGCCGGACACCTCGGTGGAGGGCAGGTAGAGCACGACGAGGACGAAGTTCAGCTGGCCGAGGTCGGCCGCAGGCTCGACCTCGATCTCCGGGCCCTGCGAGCCCGGACGGGCGGTCACCTTCGACACGGTGCCGATCGACAGGTTGGGCGGGGCGAGACTGGGGCAACCGCCGGAGGTGGCGACGATGTCGCCGACCTCGATCTCCAACGCCCGCCGGCTGGAGTCGATCAGGGCGACGATCGGCGGACGGTCCCGTCCCTGACCCTCCAGACCGCCGAGCTCGCGCTGGGGCAGGTCTTCGAGCGGTGTGGTCGTGGTCGTCGCCGAGATGGTGGTGGTCGTGGTCGAGCTGGTGCTCGTCGTCGCCAGCGGGTCGACGGTGGTCGTCGGCAGCTCGCCGGCGAGCGGCGGGAGGGTCGTCGTCGTCTCGCCGGGGGCAACGGTGGTGGTCGTCGGCGGGGCGGTGGCGTCCGGATCCTCGCTCGATCCGCTCACCGGCTGCGGCCCGACCAGCTTGACCGCCACCGTGTAGGCGCTGTCGGTCAGCAGCATCACCGTCGCCCGGCTGTCGGTCGCCGCGGTCACCTTGCCGACCAGCCCGGCGGCGGAGAGCACCGCCATCCCGACCCGGATACCGTCGCTGCGACCGCGGTTGATCTCGACCGTCTGCTGGAAGTTCTGCGGCGAGTACGACTGCACCTGGGCGACGAGCGTGGAGTACTCGACGTTGAGGTCGACCAGCCGTTCGAGCTGGTCCATCTCCTGCTGGGCCACCTGGGCGGCGAGCTGGTCGCCGGTCTGGGCGTCGACCAGCTGGCGGAGCTCGTCGTTCTCCTTCTTCAGCCGTTCGTACTCGGTGATCCCCCGCCAGGCCCGCTCCAGCGGCCGGGTGGCGGCGCGGCCGCCGTCCTGCAGCGGCCCCATCAGGTCGCTGAAGGTGCGCTTGGCCGAGTCGATCGTCGCCGAACCGCGCAGATCGAAGGTCAGGAGCAGGATCGTGGTGAGCGTGAGCAGTGCAAGCACACGCCGTCGACTGAGTGACATCGGCGAAAGGGCGTGTCCGGCTCAGTCCATGCTGCCTTGGGAGAGAACGCTGCCGAGCGCCTCGATGTTCTCCAATGCCAGCCCGGAGCCGATCGCCACCGACGTCAGCGGATCGTCGGCGACGTTGATCGGCATCCCCGTCTCGTTCGCCAGCCGGCGGTCCAGCCCCATCAGCAGGGCGCCGCCGCCGGTGATCATGATCCCCTGTTCCATGATGTCGGCGGCGAGCTCCGGCGGGGTCTTGTCGAGCGTCGCCTTGACCGCGTCGACGATCGTCACCACCGGTTCGGCGATCGCCTCGCGCACCTGCTCGGTGGTCACGATCACCGTTCGCGGCAGGCCCGAGACGAGGTCGCGACCGCGCACCTCGGCGGTCAACTCTTCCTCCAACGGCCAGGCCGATCCCATCTGGATCTTGATCTGCTCGGCGGTCCGTTCGCCGATGGCGAGCGAGAACTCTTTCTTGATGAACTGGACGATCGCTTCGTCGAGCTCGTCGCCGGCGACCCGCACCGACTGAGCGGTGACGATCCCGCCGAGCGAGATCACCGCAACTTCGGTCGTGCCTCCGCCGATGTCGACGATCATGTTCCCCGACGGCTCGTGGACCGGCAGGCCGGAGCCGATCGCCGCCGCCATCGGCTCTTCGATCACGTAGGCCGGCTTGCGTGCGCCGGCGAACTCGGCCGCGTCGCGCACGGCCCGTTGCTCGACCCCGGTGACGCCGGACGGGACGCAGATCACCATCCTCGGCTTGTTCCACTTGCTCGTGTGCACCCGCTGGATGAAGAAGCGGAGCATCTTCTCGCACATCTCGAAATCCGCGATGACCCCGTCCTTCAACGGACGGACGGAACGGATGTGCGCCGGAGTGCGACCCATCATCCGCTTCGCCTCGAGCCCGACGGCGACAGGACGGCCGTCGTTGACGTTGATCGCGACGACGGACGGTTCGTTGAGCACGATCCCCTGGCCGCGGACGTAGATCAGGGTGTTCGCCGTGCCGAGGTCGACGGCCATGTCACGCCCGAGCGCGAGCGGATTGTTCCGGGCCATTGCGTCTCCTCCGTTCCGCCGCTCTCGGCCGCGGGGCCCGTCGCTGCGCTCCGGGGGCGGCATGACGACGGACCTATGGGCGCAGAGTGTAGCCGCCAGGGAAAGTGTTACAGATTCGGGAAGAAGATCCCGATCTCGCGAGTCGCCGATTCGAGCGAATCGCTGCCATGGACGAGGTTCTCGGTGAACAGGATCCCCAGGTCGCCGCGGATCGTCCCGGGCGCAGCCTTGCGCGGATTGGTCGCCCCCATCAGGTTGCGGACGACCTCCCAGGTGTCCTCCGGTCCCTCGACGACCACAGCGACGACCGGCCCGCGGGACATGAACTCGACCAGATCGGCGTAGAACCCCTTGCCGACGTGTTCCTCGTAGTGGCGGGCGAGGGTGTCCGCGTCCAGCCGGCGGAGGTCGAGAGCGACGATCTCGAGGTCCTTGCGTTCGAAGCGGTTGAGGATCTCCCCGATCAGACCGCGTTCGACGGCGTCGGGCTTGAGGAGGACGAGGGTGCGATCAGCCATAACGGGGCCGCACGCTATCGACTCACGAGATCAGTTTGCGGAGCACCGGCCGGGCGGCGCCGACGACATACAGCGAACCGGTGACGAGGATCGCGTCGTCGGCCTGGGCCTCCTTCAGCGCAGCGCCACACGCACGCTCGAGATCGGGGACCTCGAGGACGTCGTCGCAACCGATCGACCGGGCGGCCTGGGCGACGTCGGCAGCGCTCAGGCCACGCGGCGTCGGCGCGGTGGCGCAGTAGACGAGGTCGAACTCGTCCGCCCGCAACGCCGAGAGCATCTCCACCGGGTCCTTCTCACGCAAGCAGCCGACGACGAGGATCCGCCGCCCGACCGGATCGAAATCGTCGAAGTAGACCTCGGCGCAGCGATCGGCACCGGCCGGGTTGTGCGCGCCGTCGACGATCACCAGCGGCTGGTGGCCGAGGACCTCGAACCGTCCGGGCCAACGCACAGCAGCGAAGCCCTCGCTGACCAGTTCGTTCGACAGCGGGGCACCGAAAAACGCCTCGACCGCACAGAGGGAGATCGCCGCATTGTCGCCCTGATGGCGTCCGTGCAGCGGGAGGAAGACCTGCGAGTAGAGCGAACTCGGCGTGCGCAGGCTGAGCAGTCGCCCGCCGAGCGCCAGATCGTTGGTCACGCAGTCGAAGTCGGCGCCGCGCTCGAAGGTCGCCATCGGCTGCTCGGCGCGGAACACCTCGGCCAGCTCCGGCCGGGTCTCTCCGAGGACGAGGGTCGCTCCCGGCTTGACGATCCCGGCCTTTTCCCGGGCGACGTCGAGCATCGTCGGCCCGGCGAGGTCGGTGTGGTCGAGACCGACGTTGGTGACCACGGCGACCGACGGGTCGACGACGTTGGTCGCGTCCCACCGACCGAGCAGCCCGACCTCGATCACGGCGACGTCGACGGCGACATCGGCGAAATGGCGGAAGGCAGCGGCAGTGGTGATCTCGAAGAACGTCGGTCGGACGCCGAGGACCAGTTCGAGATCGGCGATCGCCCGGATCGAGTCGGCGAATTCCTGGTCGCCGATCTGCTCACCGTTGACGCAGATCCGCTCGTTGATCCGCTCGAGGTGCGGGCTGGTGTAGGTCCCGACCGTCAGCCCATGGACGGTGAGCAGGCAGCTGATCATCTGTGCCGCGGAGCCCTTGCCGTTGGTCCCGGTGATGTGGATCACCGGGCAGGCGCGGTGCGGCTCGCCCATCGCCTCCAGCAGTCGGGAGATCCGATCGGTCGACGGAGAGCTGAGATGCCCGGAAGTCTCGTAGCTGGTGTGCTGCGCGATGTACGCCAGCGCCTCGGCGTAGTTCAAGACGGGTTACGACGCCGCCCGACGGGGGCGCGAGACAGCGGCTGGCCTCACGCGGGACGAGGGTCGGGTTGACCTTCTCGTCGACCGCCTTGGCGTCGATCATCACCTTGCCGACGTCGGTCCGCCCGGGGAGGTCGTACATCGTGTTGAGCAGGACTTCTTCGAGGATCGCCCGCAGCCCGCGGGCGCCGGTACCACGGCGCAGGGCCTGGTCGGCGAGGGCACCGAGGGCACCGCTGTCGAACTCGAGCTCGACGTCCTCCATCTCGAAGAACTTGCGGTACTGCTTGGTCAGCGCGTTCTTCGGCTCGACCAGGATCTGGACCAGCGCTTCGCGATCGAGGCTGTGCACCGCGCCGACCATCGGCAGACGACCGACGAACTCGGGGATCAGCCCGAATTTGAGGAGGTCTTCGGGGAGCACCTGGCCGAACAGCTGGCCCGGGTCCTTCTCCGCCTTCGAGCGGACCGTGGCGTGGAACCCGACGCCCTTGTACCCGATCCGGTTCTCGATGATCTGCTCCAGCCCGGCGAACGCCCCACCACAGATGAACAGGATGTTCGTCGTGTCGATCTGGATGAACTCCTGGTGGGGGTGCTTGCGGCCGCCCTGCGGGGGAACGGCGGCGACGGTGCCTTCGAGGATCTTGAGCAGCGCCTGCTGGACCCCTTCACCCGAGACGTCGCGGGTGATCGAGGGGTTCTCGCTCTTGCGTGCGATCTTGTCGATCTCGTCGATGTAGATGATCCCGGTCTCGGCCTTCTTGACGTCGTAGTCGGCGGCCTGGATCAGCTTGAGCAGGATGTTCTCGACGTCTTCGCCGACGTAACCGGCCTCCGTCAACGCAGTCGCGTCGGCGATCGCGAACGGGACGTTGAGCAGCCGGGCGAGCGTCTGGGCGAGATGGGTCTTGCCGCAGCCGGTCGGCCCGAGGAGGAGGATGTTCGACTTCGCCAACTCGACCTCGTCGCGCCGGCCGGGGGCCGTCAGCCGCGGTGGTCTGGTGCTGGATCCGCTTGTAGTGGTTGTAGACCGCGACCGAGAGGACCTTCTTGGCGTGCTCCTGGCCGACGACGTAGTCGTCGAGGAAGCTGCGGATCTCGCGTGGGGTGGGCAGCTCGTCGAAGCGGACCTCGGTCGAATCGGCGAGCTCCTCCTCGATGATCTCGTTGCACAGGTCGATGCACTCGTCGCAGATGTACACGCCGGGCCCGGCGATCAGCTTCTTGACCTGCTTCTGCGATTTACCGCAGAACGAGCACTTCAGCAGCTCTCCGGTATCCCCGAACTTCGCCACGAGCGTTCCCCCCTCCCCGACCGTCAGCGGATGGGACCAGTGCGGTCCGCGGCGTTGCGGGCAGTGATCACGTCGTCGATGATGCCATACGCCAGCGCCTCGTTCGCCTCCATGACGAAATCGCGGTCCGTATCGGCATGGATCCGCTCGACGGACTGGCCGGTGTGAACGGCGAGGATCCCCTCCAACAGGTCCCGCATCCGCATGATCTCCTTCGCCGCCAGCTCGAGATCGGTGACCTGGCCGTAGCCGACCTGACCGTAGGGCTGGTGGAGCATCACCCGGCTGTGGGGCAGGGCGAGCCGCTTGCCCTTGGTCCCGGCGGCGAGCAGGACGGCGGCGGCGGAGGCCGCCTGGCCGAGGCAGATCGTGGCGATGTCGTTCTTGATGAACTGCATCGTGTCGTAGATCGCGAACAGCGCGGTGATGTCGCCACCGGGGCTGTTGATGTAGATGTTGATGTCCTTGTCCGGGTTGTCGCTCTCCAGATGGATGAGCTGTGCGCAGATCAAGTTGGCGATCTGATCGTCGATCGGGGTGCCGAGGAGGATGATGTTCTCCTTCAGCAGCCGACTGAACAGGTCGTAGGTGCGCTCGCCGCGGTTCGTCTGCTCGACGACATACGGGACGTAGGCGTTGATCGCCTCGAGGTTCATCAGGACTGCCCTTCCCCGCCACCGTCGCCGGCGTGCGCACCATGACCGGCGTGGTCATGGTCATGGTCGTGATCGTGACCGCCGTGATCGTGACCGTCGTGCTCATGATCATGGTCGTGACCGTCATGGTCATGGTCGTGTTCGCCGTGGTCGTGTTCGCCGTGGCCGAGGATCGCATCGTTGTCGAGTCGGTTGCCCTCCGGGTCGACCATCTCGACCCGATGGAGCAACCACTCCAACGCCTTCGACTTGCGGATCTCGGCGAGCAGCTCGACGACGACGTCGTTGCGTTCGTAGGCCTTGCGGACGTCGCGGGCCTTCTGCCCGACCCGCATCGCGATCCGGGCGTACTCCCGCTCGAGGTCGCCGTCCTCGGCCTGGAGGTCCTCGGCGGCGGCGACGGCGCGCAGGGCGAGGTCGACCTTGACCGCCTTCGTCGACTGCTCCTTGAGCCCCTCGGTGAACGAAGCGGCGTCCTGGCCGGTGGCGGCGAGCCATTGCTCGACCTGGATCCCCTGGCTCTGCAACTGGCGGACGAAGTTCTGGACCCGGCTCTGGAGGTCGGCGGAGACCATCGCCTCCGGTACCTCGGTGTCGACCAGCTCGGCCAGCGCGGAGGTCGCCTTGTCGACGACGACGTTGCGCGCCTGGTTCATCCGGACGGTCTCGAGCCGCTCGCGCAGCGCGCCGCGCCAGGCGTCGACCGTCTCGTGGTCGCTGATCTCGGCGATCCAGTCGTCGGTCGGTTCGGGGAGGACGAGGGTTTGCACGTTGGTGATCTTGACGTCGAACTGCGCGTCGTCTGACGTGCCGTTGGGGATCGCCACGAAGGTGATCTCCTCACCCTTCGAGCGTCCGACGAGTTGCTCGTCGAAGGAGTCGGCGACCCACCCCTTGCCGACCTCGTACAGCCAATCCTCGGTGTTCAGCCCGGGTACCGGCTCACCGTCGCGGAATGCTGCGAGATCGAGGGTGACCTGGTCGCCGGTCTCGATCGGACGGTCGACGTCGGCGAGGGTGCCGTGGCGGGCGCGCTCGGCATCGGCCGCAGCGTCGACGTCGGCCTCGGCCACCTCGATCGCCGGGAGCTCGACCCGCAACCCGCCGTAGCCGGGAACGGTGACCTCCGGGCGCACCTCGCAGGTGGCGTCGAAGACGACCTCGCCCTCCGCCTCGCCGCCGGTGATCTCGATCGCCGGCGTGGCGATCAGATCGACCTCGTGCTCGCGCACGGCCTTGGCGAGGTACTGCGGGATCGCATCCTGCAGCGCCTGCTGGCGTGCCGCCTCGACCCCAATCCGGGCTTCGAGGATCCGACGAGGAGCCTTCCCGGGACGGAACCCCGGAAGCCGGACCTCCTTGGCGATCTTGCGGAACGCGGCATCGATGTCGTGATCGAACTCGGAAACTTCGACCGCTACCGACAGCTTGACCTTGTTCCCGTCGAGGGACTCCAGCGTGCTCTTCACAGGCCGGGCAGTGTACCGGGCGGGCTCCCCCTCGAACGTCCCGGCCGTGCAGCGCGAGCTGGCCCGTCGGACCTGGGTCGGGCGGGTCGCGATCGTGTTGAATGGCCGGATGCCGTTGTGGAAGCCGCACGCTCTCGCCAAGCCGCACGCCGACCAGCTCGACCTCAAGCTCGGCGACCGCGTCCGGGCGATCGCCGACCTGCCCGGCGCACCGAGCGGGACCGACGGCAAGGTGATCCTCGCCAACGGGTTCAACTGGCAGCGCTACCGGGTGCTGTTCACCACCGGGGTGGAGGTCGGCGACCTCGACCGCCGCCAGCTCGAGCCGATCGGCAAGACCGCCAAGCGCCTCGCCAAGCGGGCAGCGAAGGCCGCTCGTAGCTGATCGAGGGCCGGCGCCGGGGGGCCTAACCTCCGTCACGGGGGTGGTCGCCGTGCTCACGTCGTACGCATCGGGAGCGAGTGCTCAGCCGCTGATCGGCCAGACGATCGGCGAGAACCTGCGCCGCGACGATCGACGCTCATCCTGATCGGGAGGCGATCGTCGTCGTCCACCAGGACGTCCGGTTGACCTACGCCGAGTTCGGCGAGCAGGTCGACGAGGTCGCCCGGGGGCTGCTGGCCGGCGGCCTCGAACCCGGCGACCGGGTCGGGATCTGGGCCCCGAACTGCCTCGAGTGGGCGCTCGTCCAGTACGCCACGGCCCAGCTCGGGGTGATCCTGGTCAACATCAACCCGGCCTACCGGACCCACGAGGTCGGGTTCGTCCTGCGTCAGTCGGGCTGCCGGACACTCGTCTCGGCGAGCTCGTTCAAGACCAGCGACTACCGGGCGATGGTCGCCGAGGTCGGCTCGGAACTGCCGGCGCTCGAGCAGGTGATCTTCCTCGGCACCGACGATTGGGATGCGTTGCGGGAGCGGGCGGGGAATGTCACCGACGAGGCGTTGCGGGCGCGGGCGGCGCTGCTCTCGTTCGACGACCCGATCAACATCCAGTACACCAGCGGGACGACCGGCTTTCCCAAGGGTGCGACCCTCAGCCATCACAACATCCTCAACAACGGCTACTTCGTCGGCGAGGGCTGCGGCTACACCGCGGCCGACCGGGTGTGCATCCCGGTACCGCTCTACCACTGCTTCGGGATGGTGATGGGCAACCTCGGGTGCACCACCCACGGGGCGACGATGGTCTATCCGGCGCCGGCGTTCGAGCCGGAGGCGACCCTGGCGGCGGTCGAGGCCGAGCGCTGCACCTCGCTCTACGGCGTGCCGACGATGTTCATCGCCGAGCTCGCCCACCCCCGCTTCGCCGAGTTCGACCTGAGCTCGCTGCGCACCGGGATCATGGCCGGCTCTCCCTGCCCGGTGGAGGTGATGAAACACTGCATCTCGTCGATGCACCTCGACGAGGTGACGATCTGTTACGGGATGACCGAGACCTCGCCGGTGTCGACCCAGACCGCCGCGGATGACTCGGTCGAACAGCGCACCGGCACCGTCGGGCGGGTCCATCCCCACGTCGAGGTCAAGGTCGCCGATCCGGAGACCGGCCGCGTGCTCCCCCGCGGCACGGCCGGCGAACTGTGCACCCGCGGGTACTCGGTGATGCTCGGCTACTGGGACGAACCGGCGAAGACCGCCGAGGCGATCGACGCCGCCGGCTGGATGCGCACCGGCGACCTGGCGGTGATGGACACCGAGGGTTACGTCAACATCGTCGGGCGGATCAAGGACCTCGTCATCCGCGGGGGCGAGAACGTCTACCCGCGCGAGGTCGAGGAGTTCCTCTACGGGCACCCGGACATCGTCGACGTGCAGGTCGTCGGCGTTCCCGACGAGCGCTACGGGGAGGAACTGATCGCCTGGATCCAGCTGCGCGAGGGCGCCCCGCCGTTGACCGCAGCGGAGATCCGCAGCTACTGCCAGGGGCGGATCGCGCACTACAAGATCCCCCGCTACGTCGAGGTGATCGACGCCTTCCCGATGACGGTCACCGGCAAGGTGCAGAAGTACAAGCTGCGCGAATCGGCCGTCGCCCTGCTCGGCTTGCAGGCGGCGGCGGAGATCGCCACCGCCTGAGCCGTGGCTGGCAGACTGCCGCCCCATGACGACTCGCTCGCTGCGCCATCGCTTCCCCGGGGTGAACGGTGACTGGGCCCGTTTCGACGGTGCGGGGGGGACGCAGATGGTCGACGTGGCGATCCAGGCGATGTCCGATTGGGCGGCGAGCGGGCACAGCGCCAACAGCGATGGGGTGTTCGCCGCATCGAAGGAGACTGATGCGTTGATGGACCGGGTCCGGGCGACGCTCGGCACCCTGTTCACCGCCGATCCGGACGGGATCTGCCTCGGGGCCAACATGACGACGATGACCCTCGCCTTCACCCGGGCCGTGGCGCGCACGATCGGGCCCGGCGATCGGGTGGTGGGCACCCGCCTCGACCACGACGCCAACGTCTCGCCGTGGCGGATCGCCTGCGAGACGTCCGGCGCCGAGCACGTCCTCGCCCCGTTCGATCCGGCGACGGGCGTGCTCGAGCCCAACTCGGTGATCGATCTGATCGACGAGCGGACGCGCTGGGTGGCGGTGACCGGCGCCTCCAACTTGATCGGGACGATCCCCGACCTGCCGCCGATCATCGCCGCCGCCCACGAGGTCGGAGCGCGGGTCTACGTCGATGCCGTCCATCTCGCCCCCCACCGGGCGATCGACGTCGCCGCGCTCGGCTGCGACGCGCTCGTCACCTCGCCGTACAAGTGGTACGGACCGCACGCCGGTGTGCTCATCGTCGAACCCGCCCTGCTCGACGCGCTGCCGGTGGCCAAGGTCCGTCCGGCGAGCGACAGCGGGCCGGGACGGTTCGAGACCGGGACCCCGAACTACGAAGGGATCGCTGCGGTCGAGGCTGCCGCCCGGTTCCTGCTGGAGGAGGGACTGGAGCAGATCGCGGCGGCGGAGATGACGACGTTCGCCCCGCTCCTCGACGGGCTGCAGGCGATCGACCGTGTCCGCCTGTGGGGGATCGACGGGCTCGAGGGACGGACCCCGACCGCTGCGTTCACGATCGACGGGGTCACCCCGGAAGCGGTTGCCGCAGCCATGGCGGCCGAACGGATCGCGGTCTGGGCCGGTCATTCCTACGCGGTGGAGTGCGTCGGCCAACTCGGACTCGCCGGGGCCGGCGGGGTGGTGCGCGCCGGGATCTCCCGCTACGTCGAGGCCGCCGACGTCGAGCGTCTGCTCGGCGTGGTCGAGCGCCTCGCCGGATAGCGACGGGCGGTCGGCTCGACGAACTCCCGGCTCGATCGGAACCGCGCCCGGGCGTCCCGGCCGGAAACGGCCTAGGGTGAGAGCCAGCCCGGGCGGCAGCGGAGCCGGCGAGGCACCTATCGGCGGGTGGGTCGAGTGGACAACTACCGGGAACTGAGCGACGGGGAGCTCGTCGTGTCGGTGCGCGCCCGTGACCGCGATGCCTACCATGAACTGCACCGTCGGCACTTCGACGCGCTCCGCCGCCAGGCCAAGCGGCTCTGCCGCAAGTCCGCCGAAGCCGACCAGCTCGCCGCCGACGTGTTCACCCGTTTCTATCTCGACACCTCGGCCGGCGGGGGACCGTCGGACGCCGTTCGCCCGTATCTCTACCGCTCGCTGCACGAGGTCGCCGGCGGCCAGCGCCACCGGGGTTCGCTGAAAGCCCTCGATCCTGAGACCGACAGCGATGAGTTCGCCGCCTACGTCGGTGCGTCCGGTTCCGGCGTGGCCGGTTCCGAACCGGCCCTGCGCGCACTGCGTTCGTTGGACGACCCGGCGCAGGCCGCCCTCTGGTACGCCGATGTCGAGCGTCTCTCGGAGCGCGAGACGGCACGGATTCTCGGCGTCACGACCACTCAACTGGAGGAGATCGTCGCTCGCGCCCGGTTGGAGTGGCGGCGGCGATACCTCGGCCTGATCGCAGCTGCCGGGGGCTCGGTCGCCGGCGGCTCGGTCGCCGGCGGCTCGGTCGCCGGGGGCTCGGTCGCCTGCGCCCGCAGCGCCGAGGTGTTCGACGACTGGGTGGATGGTTCCCTGACCCCCGTCGACGACGTCCCGCTCCGCCGGCACCTGGCCGGGTGTCCCGAGTGTGCGGCGGCGTTCGACGACCACGACCGCTCGGCATCCGCCCTGCCAGGGCTGGTCGCCGTCGGGGCACTCGGCTCGCTCCCGGCGTCTGCGGCGCGTGGCGGGCCCGCTCGTCGGCCGCGCCGTGCGAGCCCCAGCGGCGCGTCGAAGCTTCGCTCGAAGGCGGCCCTGGTCGGCGGGTGCGCTGCGTTGGTCGTGTTCGTCACCGTTGTCGGCGTGGCGGCGGCGCAGCTGGGTGGCGACGAGGACACGCTCGTGCGCACCTCGACCGAGACCGCCGAGGACGAGCCCACCTCGACCACCGCTGCCGCACCGCCGGTGTCGGCCACCGCTGCCGCTGCTGCAACGACCAGCGCGTCAGGGACGACCACCACCTCGGCGGCGACGACCACCGTTGCCGCTGCTGCGGCCACCGCCGAGACGACGACGACCGACGCGGCGGCGTCTGCCGCGGCCCCGCATTCGACCGTGGCGACGACCTCTGCCGTGCCCACGACCACGGCGCGACGGCCCGGCCCGACGACGACGGCTCCGCGACGGGCGACGACGACCACCGCACCGCCGGAGGCCACCGCCGCTCCGACGACGACCACGGCGCGCTCGGCGACGACCACGACGACCGCGCCGCGGCATCCCGACCACGGTCGTCGGCTCCGGGGCGACGACAACGATCGCCAGTTCGGCACCGACGACGACCACGCCCGCGACGACCACGACTCGGCCGGCGACCACGACCACCACGGCGACGACCACGACCCCGGCACCCACCGTTCCGCCGACCGATCCACCCGTCACCGACCCCCCGCCGACCGACCCTCCGGCGACCGATCCCCCGGCGACCGATCCGCCTTCGACCGATCCACCGCCGTCCCCGATCGGCGATCTGATCGGCGATCTCATCGGCGGCTGAACCTCTCCCCCGGCTAGCCTGACCGGGGTCACGGGGAGTGGCGCAGTGGTAGCGTTCCTGCTTTGGGTGCAGGAGGTCGGGAGTTCGAATCTCCTCTCCCCGACTGCGTCGACCACGTCACGTCGGGGAGGCCAGATCCTCGATCAGAGGTGGCGACCGGACGCTGCGGTCGCCCCGAGCAGGCGCGCCAGGTTGTCGGACGCGAAGAACGCCTCCGGCGACAGGCCGCCGGCGGTGACGCTGACGAACTGGTCCATCGCCGGCTGGTTCCCGGCCAGGGAGCCGAACAACTGCTGCAACTCCGGAGGTGGCGGGGCCAGCGTCGCGAGCTGTTTGGTGAACTCGAAGATCGGCAGCGCGTGCTCGTCGCGGGCGGTTTGGGCGGCGGCGAAGGCATCGTCGAAGTCGCTCCGGCCGGCGAGCACGTCGTCGAGCGCGGCAGCTGCCCGCTCGGCGTCGGCGAAGGCGTCCGGGATGCCTTGGGCAGTGATCGGGTCCTTCACGTAGCCGGCGTCGCCGAGCAGCAACCAACCCGGACCGTACGACTGACGGAACGAGTTGGGCACTGCGCCGACGTGGAACCTGTCCGACCGCGTCGCGCGCCCGAGGCGCTCGGCGAGACCGGGGACGAGGTCAACCGTGCGGAGGTAGTTCCCTTCGATGTCGGTCTTGAACGCCGGCTCCTCAGCGGTCGGCCATCCGACGACCAGCATCGTCTCGCCGTCGTTGGTGGCGATGGCCGCCATGCCGCGGTCGGGCCGGATGTAGATCTCGAAGCCGTCGACCGGCAGATCGCGCCAGTAGCTGTAGGCGCCGATCTGCAGCGGCGGTGTCGAGCGGTACGTCCGGCAGCCTGAACAGCTCGAGCGACGACGGAGTTCCGGCCGTCGGCACCGATCGACCACCGCAGCTCGTTCCTCGGCCTTCTCGCCGTCGGCGTTGCGACCCGCGGATGCCGACCACCACCCCGCCCTCGATCAGGACCTCGTCGGCGGTGAACCCTTCGCGCACCTCGGCTCCTGCCTCGACGGCACCGTCGACGAGGATCTTGTCGAGGACGGTGCGACGCGGGGCGTAGGCCGGCAGCCCTTCGGGGAGTCGCGGTGTTCCGCTGATGGTGATCGGACCGAAGTCGAAGTGATACTTCGCGCACCGCCGGACAACCGGTGCGCGATGACGGCATCGAGCAGCCCCCATCGCTGGAGTGCCGCACCGGCACGGGGATGGAGTACGTGCGTCGAGACGGTGTCGCTGCGGGAACGTCGCCCGGTCGACGACGAGGACTCGATGCCCTCGGCGAGCGAGCAGCATTGCGGTCGGGGAACCTGCGCAGCGTGCGCCGACGATGATCACGTCATGGTCGTTGGTCATGACCTGCACTGTCCGCCGAATCGCCGGGTCCGGGATCGGGGAACTCCCCTAGTCGATGCCGAGTTCCGACGCACGCGACCGCGGCGTAGGCGGCGGCCTCGGCCCGACTCCGCAGGCCGAGCTTGGCCAACACGTTGCTCACATGGTGCTCGACGGTCTTGCGGCTGATGTAGAGCCGGTCGGCGATCTCGCGATTGGACAGACCGAGACCGATCGAGACCGAGCACGTCACGTTCGCGGCGGGTGAGCAGCTCGATCGCTCGGTGGAGCCGATGGCAGCTTCACGCCCAGGGATCTCAACAGCGCCGAGGCGCTGTCCGGCCTGCCAGATCGCTCCCGATCTGGCGAACACCACGTACGCCTTGCGTGCCTCGTCGACCGCTGTCGTGACGTCCGCACCAGCGCATGCCCGAGCCAGCTCCAGCCGGGCCGATGCGACGTCGATCGGCATCCGGGCCGTGCCGAACGCGGCGATCGCCTCCCGGAAGTGCTGCTGTGCATCGCGATCGCCGGTGACGAGGGCGACGCGCCCCGTGGCGAGCGCGACGGCGGCTCGCAACGATGGGCTGTTGTCGCATCGGGCGCACCCGGCCAATCGCTCCAGCGCAATCCGGGCACCGTCGAGGTCGCCGCTGCGGACGAGGACTTCGATCGACAACTCGAGCAAGGGGACCGCACCTCTGTCGGCGGTGTCGACCGAGATCAACGCGTCATCGAGAATCGCTGCGGCACGCCGGAGGTCTCCGCGGGCGAGTGCAACGGCGGCGAGCGGACGGGCAGCCTCGGCCGAACGATCCCGAGTCGAGGCCGTCGAGCAACTGGGCGGCCTCCTCGAACCGTCCCTGCCGCGTCCCTCAGATCCGCGAGACGTGCGATCGCACCTGCCTGCAGACCGGCGCGGCGTCCGAGCGCCCAGAGCTGGATCGCACCGGTGAGTGCGACATCTGCCTCGCTCCACCGGCCAGCGGCGGTGAGCACGCCGCCATAGTGGGTGCGGCAGAACGCCGAGACCGCCGGCAACCCCTTGCGCTCGGCGAGCAGCTCACCCACCGAGATCCATTGGTCTGCCCGGGCGACGTCGGTGACCCGCTCGCAGGCCGAGAACAGCTGGCAGAACACCTCCTCGATGACGCAGAAGTCTTCGACCTCGTGCCCGGCGATCGCTGCCAGCGACTCGTCCAGCATCCGCATGCCGTCGTCGATTCTGCCGCCGTGCACGAGGCTGGCGCCGTAGTACGCCAGCACCGAGATCTCGAGGTCGGCTGCACCCGCCTGGCGAGCGGCGGTCAACGCCGCTGCGAACTGGACGTGCTTCCGCTCACGATCCGGCTCGAACATCCCCACATCGAGCGCCACCCACCCTCGCTCCTCAGGATCGTCGAGCTCCATCAGCACCGTCTGGGCCCGCGCCAGCCATCCACTGCCGACCGCCCAGTCGCCCATGATTGTGCCGTGGAGCATCGGCAGTGTGCGCTGCGACCCGAACCGCGCCGAGGTGATCGCCCTCCGCGCGGAAAGTTGCATACGCGCGCTCGAACAAGACGATCGAGTCGGGGTAGTTGCGCCCGACGTATTCGGCACGAGCAGCCAACTCGAGGATCACGCCGCCGGCATCGGCGTTCACGAGCGGCCCGATCGCTCGCCGCGCCGATTCCGCATCACCGTGCCGGAGCGCATCGCGCACCGCGACCAGCGCGTCGACGCTGCCGACGTCCACACGGTCATTCTTGCCCATCCACTACAACGAACGATCGACGGTCTGTCGGTGCGATGCTGGGGCGATGGACTCCGCCGAGGACGTGATCGAGGCAATCGGCAAGGCATCCGAGGCGCTCGAGTACGTCGAGCGAGCTCGCGGCCACCTGTACTCGTTCCACCAGCTGATGGGCCATGCCGACCTCGTCTTCGGCGAGGCAGCAGACCAGCTGCGCGCCGCCGGGCTGACCGACGATGCCGACCGGTTGGAGGTCGAGCTCGTCGGGCGCAATGTCCTCGACGGCCGCTGGACGTTCCAGATCGTCGAGGAGTTCGACGACCTCTACTACTCGTTCGCCACCGACCAGGTGCGCAAGCTGGAGCGGGACCATCTCGGCGGCGTCCGCCACGTGTTCGAGTCGAGGATGAAGGACGGGCGGCGAAGCGCCGGCAGGGCGAACCAGCAGCGTCGGCCCCCGGCCGCGCACTCCCCGTTGGTCGAGACCGAGGACGATCCGCCCCGCTGACGAAGCGACGGTGCGGTCAGTGGGCGGCGGCGCGGATCCGACGCAACGGCGGGACCGTCGCCGGCGGCTGACGACGAGGCGGCAAGGTATCGAGTAGGTCGGTCGTCGCCGAGGTGACGATCTCGACGCAGCGGTCGAACGCCTCCTGGGTCGCCGGCGAGATGCTGGTCACCCCGCTGACCTTGCGCACGTACTGGCGGGCCGCCGCCTCGATCTCTTCCGGCGTTGCGGCCGGTTCGAGCCCGCGAAGGGTCGTGATGTTCCTGCACATGGTTCCGACGCTAATCGGGCAGAGCCGCGGAGCCTCCCGGCCTTGCCGCCGCATCTCCGCGCCCCAGAATCGGCGACCCCCGCCCCAGCGGCCGCCAGGGCGCCGGGATCGACAATGGACTCGGGTCTGGGGCGCGCTCGGTAGCTGGTGTGACGACCAGCCGTGCCGGTCCGGCCTCCATCGCGCACTGCTGAAGCCGGTGAGCCTGCGCGATCTCCTCGTCACTCGACCCGAACACCTCCGAACCGGCACAGCGGCGAGTTGGCGGCGACGCCTCGAAGCCGGCGAGCTGGTGCTCCTCCACCCCGGGGTCGCCCGCCGGGGCGACGTGCCGGAGTCCGCAGAGCTCGACCTGCTCGCTGCGGTCCTCTCCTGCGCCCCCGCACTCGCCTCCCATCGCTCGGCCGCCTGGCTCTGGGGAGCCCGAGCGCAGCCGCCCGCGATCCACGATCTGCTCCTTCCCCGCCGGACTCGCCACCGGCCGCGCGAGGGGGTGCAGCTCCACCGCCCGCGAGCGAACGGCGATCTCATCCCCAGTCATCGATCCGGCATCCCGTGCACCAATCCGTTGCGGACACTGATCGACCTCGGATCGGTGGCCGCGGCCGAAGTGGGGCCGGCGTTCAGCGCACTGGTCGTCGCCGGAATCGTCACGCCTACGGCCGTGCGTGCCGCGGTCGAGCGTCAGACGCGCCTCGGGGCGCCATGGGATCGCCGCGCTGCGCGCCGTGCTCGACGACTGGCCGCTGGGCGAGCAGCGCCCCGACAGCGAGTTCGAGGTCGCGATCGCCCGATTCCTCCGCAACCACCGGCTCCACGGCTTCGTCTTCCATCCGCTGATCGAAGGACTCGAGGTCGACTTCGCCTGCGCAGCGCGCCGGCTGGTGCTCGAAGGCGACGGTTGGGAGTATCACTCGTCACGGGCGTCGTTCGAGCGCGACCGCTGGCGCGACCTGATCCTCACCGCCGGCGGATGGCGAGTGGTCCGCCTGACGTGGCGGCGGCTGAGCGACGAGCCGGACCGGGTGGCCGACCTGCTCCGCCGCGCAGTCGACGCCGGATGACCGATCACGGACGCGCCCCAGAATCGACGAACGTCCGCTCAGCGGGCCAGGCGACTGCCGGCGGGCCGAAGCACCAACTCTGGGGCGCGTCGGCGCAGCGCGCCGGCGCGCCCGACCTGGGTCACGACGTCGGCGAGTCGATCCCCAGCGCAGACATCACGTCTTGGGCGATCTGGGAGAACGGCGCCATCCCCGGCCACTGGCTCGCCGGCACCGGGTTGAGTTCGTCGGCGATGGTCGCCCAGCGGGCGATCGCCAACTCCTTGAACGCCTTGTCGGGCAGGATCCAGAACTTGCCGGCGACGATCGCGTCGGCGACCTGGTCGGCGACCATCGCCGGCTGCATTCCCTCGTCGATCGCCCGCTTGGCATGGGTGAAGGTGACCTCACCGATCTGGTCGCGCTCCAGCACCGCCGGGTCGCCGGCGAAGTTGCGCCCCGAGTCGAGGATGTTGGTCCGCACGAATCCCGGACAGAGCACGCTCACGCCGACCGGGAGCATCGACGTCTGGGCGTAGAAGTGGAGATTCTCGGTCAGTGCGACCACCGCGTGCTTGGAGGCGTCGTAGGTCGGCCCGATCCCGGGGTAGAGCCCGGCGATCGAGGCGGTGTTGACGATGTGCCCGCCACCGCTGGCGATCAGGCGCGGCAGGAACGCCCGGCAGCCGTGGATCACGCCCCACAGGTTGACCCCGAGCACCCAGTCCCAGGTCTCGATCGGCCCGAGCCAGGCATCACCGAACCCGCCGACGCCGGCGTTGTTGCACACCAGATGGACGCCACCGAAGCGGTCGACGGTGGCCTGCGCGAGGGCCTCGACCGCGGTGGCCGAGCTGACGTCGGTGACCACCGCCAAGGTCGGCACACCGAGCTCGGCGATCTCGCGTTCGGCGACCTCGAGCGCGCCGGTCTCGATGTCGGCGAGGACGATCGACAACCCGGCCCCGGCGAACCGCCGGGCGAGGGCGAGTCCGATGCCGCTCGCCGCGCCGGTGACGACGGCCACCTTGCCCGCTTCCAGTTCCATCTCGACCCCCTCGAGCAGCGCCTGCTTGCTGGCGGTGCCGCCGGCGATGGTAGGTCGCTTCGCCGCGACCGGGTCAGCCGGAGAGGGCGAGCTCGTAGGCGAGGCCGAGAAGTGCTTCGATCCGGGCGATCTCGGTGGTGGTGAACGGCAGCTCGCGACCGGCGAGCGACCAGCGCGACCCGCCGCGGTTGCACCGGATCGTCGGGGATGGCGACCATCCAGCCGGCGTCCGGCCCCTCCGGTGAGAGCTTGCGCGGCAGCAGATCGACAAAACGGACCGAGGGCTCGCCGGACTTCACCGCGATCGCGCCGACCGGGTCACGGTCGGCCTCGGCGACAGTCCCGACCCAGGCGATCGCCCCGGTGCACAACTGGGCGATCGTCCCGGCGAGCTCGAAATTGCTGTGGTGCACGCCGGTCTCGACCAGATGGCGGGACCACTGGAGAGCGGCGACGACTCGGTCGCTCGCCGGCCCTGAGCTCGACGAAGCGACGAGATGGCCGATCGAGGCGGCCTCCAAGGCGACGGCGAACTCGCCCTCGTCCCAGCCGTCCTCGACGGCGACGACGATCTCGTCGACCGCCCGTCCTTCGCCGTGCTCGTGGATGTCGACGAGGAGGACATCCGCGCCGTGATCGGCGAGCAACGCCGCCACCCGAGCGAGCGCCCCGGGACGGTCGGGGAGCTCAACGCGGAGTCGTCGGCGCACGGACATCACCGCAGAATCTCCGTGGAACGTTTCGTGGAAGTTTCCGCCACGGAACGCGTCGGTGAAGGCACCGGGCGGCGGCCGTCCTCGGCGCGCCGCCCGGGCCTCGTCTGCCGAGCCTGTTCGGGCTCAGGGGATCTCGTTGATCCGATCGGTCGACGGCGAGCTGATCGGGCTGTTCGCCCGCAGGTAGTCGATGAACGCGGTCAGGTCGTCGCCGCCACCGGCGCGATCGGTGCCTTGGGTGAACACGGTGAACCCGTCACCTCCGTCGGCGAGGAAGCTGTTGGTCGTGATCCGGTACGTCGCCGCCGGGTCGACGGGGACGCCGTTGATCGCCAGGTTGGAGACCTTCGAGCCCTCCGGAGCGCTCGCCGACCAGTCGAAGGTCAACCCGTCGGAGATCCCGAGGATCAGCAGCGGCCGGCTGCGGCTGGCGATGAACTGCTGCTCGAGCACGGCGTCGAGCTGCGCACCGGTCAGGTTCATCGTGACCAACAGGTTGCCGAACGGCTGGACGGTGAACGCCTCGCCATAGGTCACCTCACCCGGCTGCTCGCCGCCGGCGATGTCGGAGATCTTCAGATCTGCGCGGACCCCGCCGGGGTTCATCAGGGCGAGTTGCGAGCCGCCGTCGGCGGGGGCGACGGTCGCCGCCAGTTGGGCGTCGGCGATCAGGTTGCTCAACCCCGATTCGCTGTCGCGGTTGGCGGAACGGACCACATCGGTCGCCAGGGTGGCGATGACCTCGTTGCCGACCGGGGCGGCGAGTGCTTGCCACTTGGCGATGATCTCGGTCTGCGCCGGATCGGGCGTCACCGTCCGGGGGACGAGGTGGTTGGTCGAGGTCACGCTGTCACGCACGACGTCGTCGGTGCGCTTGTCGAGGGTCAGTCGCGTCTCGGTGATCACCCGACCGAAGGACGAGGCGGACGTGACGTACCGGGCGTCGCCGTGAGGGTCGGGAATGTTGCACACGTACGGCTGATGGGTGTGGCCGGTGACGACGAGGTCGATCGAGGGGTGGAGCCCTTCGGCGATGGCGACGATCGGGCCGGAGATCCCGGTGCACCCGTCGTAGGTGCCGGTCTGGAGTC
This sequence comes from uncultured Actinomycetes bacterium, assembly GCA_963754705.1. Classification (GTDB taxonomy): domain Bacteria; phylum Actinomycetota; class Acidimicrobiia; order Acidimicrobiales; family Ilumatobacteraceae; genus JAWKHV01. The sequence continues at coordinate 165,875 of CAVWGZ010000011.1, forward strand.
CGCCTTCGTGGAGCAGGACGACGATCGCCTGCACCCCTTCGGTGACCAGCGAGGCGGCTGCGGCGTTGGCCGATTCGATCTCGTCGGCGAAGGTCAAGCCCTGGATCCCGGCCTGGGCGACGAGTTCGGGGGTGCCCTCGAGCGTCATCCCGATGAACCCGACCTCGATCCCGTGGACCTCGGTCACCCACGTCGGCGGGAGGACCGTCTTGCCGCTGTTGGTGTAGCTGACGTTGGCCGCGAGCCAGCGGAAGTCGGCTCCGTCATAGGGGTCGCCGGGGAAGTAGCAGCCGTCGATCGGGTGACATCCGCCGTACTGCATCCGGACCAGCTCGGTCAGTCCCTCGTCGAACTCGTGGTTGCCGACGCTGGAGACGTCGAGCCCCATCGCCTCGAGCGACTCGACGCTCGGCTCGTCGTGGAACAGCCCGGAGAGGAACGGGCTGCCGCCGATCAGGTCACCGGCGGCGACGGTCAGCGAGTTGGCTGCGTTGGTCCGCAGACCGCTGAGCGCCGTCGAGAGGTACTCGGCGCCCCCGACCGGGGTCGCGCTCGGGTCGAGCGTTGCGCTCAACGTGGCGTCCGTTCCGCCGGGCGGTTGGAGGTGACCGTGGTAGTCGTTGAACGACAGGATCTGCAGCTCGACGGTCTTCGGCTTCCTCTCCGAGGTGGTGTCGAGCTCGGCCGAGGCCGGACCGGCGACAGCACCGAGGAAGAGGACCGACGCTCCGGCGGCGATCAGCCGACGACGGGTACGACGTTGCATGGCGTTACCTCCGTGTGATCGAAACCGTCACGAAGGGTGACCGTAGCCGGGGCCGAACGACCCTCGCGACGCTCCGGCGTGCACGTTGCGTGAACCTCTGCTGCACAGGAGGTCAAGCGTCGCTCGATCGAGCGTCCGCTGCGGCGCTACCGGGCTGCGGCCGCCGACGCCGAGCACCGACGCGCCCCAGAACGATGCGAAGTGGCCGCCGGCGCGCCCTCCCGCCCGCAGCGCCGAGGATCGACAGATTCTGGGGCGCGTCGGTGCTGCGCTCGCCGCATCGGAGCTGCGTCGCCCGGCTCGCTACGAGACGACCGACGGCGCGGTACGGCCGGTCAACTCGGCGATCCTGGCGATCTCCCCGGCGGCGGCGGCCAAGGGGGCGAGCACCGCTTGGGTGTCGAGCAGGTGCCGGGCGGGATCGGGTTCGTAACGCTCGAGATAGATCCGGATCGTGACGCCCTCGGTGCCCGTTCCGGAGCGGCGGAGCACGACCCGTGAGCCGTCGGCGAAGGCGACCCGGTAGCCCTGGTGGGCCGAGACCGAGCCGTCGACGGGATCGGTGTAGGAGAACTCGTCGGCCCAGTCGACGTCGAGGCCGGCGATCTGGTCGCCCGATGCGGCGGCGTCGACCCATTCGCCGACCGCCGCCCAGAGCCGGTCGGCGGGTTCGTTGGGGATCGCCTCGTAGTCGTGGCGGGAGTAGTAGTTGCGTCCGTAGGTCGCCCAGTGCTGCTCGACGATCTCGGTCACACCGACCCCGTCGCTCTCCGCTCGGCGGGCGGCGAGCACGTTCAGCCAGAACAGCACCGCCCAGATCCCGTCCTTTTCGCGGATGTGGTCCGAGCCGGTTCCGGCCGACTCCTCGCCGCAGATCGTCGCCTCGCCGGCATCGAGGAGGTTGCCGAAGAACTTCCAGCCGGTCGGCGTCTCGTGGCAGGCGATGCCGAGGGAGGCGGCGACCCGATCGACGGCGGCGCTGGTCGGCATCGAGCGGGCGACGCCGGCCAGTCCGTCGGCGTAGCGGGGGACGTGGCGAGCGTTGGCGACGAGCACGGCGAGCGAGTCGGAGGGGGTGACGAAGAGGTTGCGTCCGGCGATCAGGTTGCGGTCGCCGTCGCCGTCGGAGGCTGCGCCGAGGTCGGGCGGGTCCTCGCCGTTCATCACCTCGATCACGGAGTGGGCATGGACCGGGTTGGGGTCGGGGTGGTGGCCGCCGAAGTCGGGCAACGGGGTGCCGTTGACGACCGTGCCGGGGGCGGCGCCGAGGGTGTCTTCGAAGATCCGGTGGGCGTAGGGCCCGGTGACGGCGCTGAGTGCGTCGAAGTGGAGCCGGAACCCGCCGGCGAACAGCTCGGTGATCGCCGGGAAGTCGAAGATCTCCGACATCAACTGCTGGTAGTCGGCGACCGAGTCGATCACCTCGATCACCCCGCCGGGGACGACGACCTGGGAGAGGCGGGTGACGTCGACGTCGGCGAACTCGGCGATGCGGTATTCGCCGATCGTGCGGGTGCCCTCGTAGATCGCGTCGGTGACCGACTCGGGGGCGGGGCCACCGTTGCCGATGTTGTACTTGATACCGAAGTCGCCGTTCGGGCCGCCTTCGTTGTGGCTGGCGGAGAGGATGATCCCGCCGAACGCCCGCCGATTGCGGATCACCGCCGAGGCGGCGGGGGTGGAGAGGATGCCGTGCTGACCGACGACGACCCGGCCGAACCCGTTGGCGATCGCCATCTTGATGATCGTCTGGACGGCGACGTCGTTGTGGAACCGACCGTCACCGCCGAGCACGAGCGTGTCGCCGCCGAAGTTCTCGAGCGAGTCGAAGATCGACTGGACGAAGTTCTCGAGGTAGTGCGGTTGCTGGAAGACCGTCACCTTCTTGCGCAGGCCGGAGGTACCCGGCTTCTGACCTTCGAACGGAGTTGTAGCGACGACACCCACGGCGCCGGACTGTACCGACGTGGCCGACGCGGCGCAGCCGATCTCGGCCTGCTCGCCGATCGTCCAGATCGCCCTGCCGCTCGGCCGCTCCGCCTGGCCGGCCGCCTCCCGCTCGGTCGGCCCCTCCGCTCGGTCGGCCCCTCCGCTCGATCGGCCCTCCGCTCGGCCGCCTGTCCGCTCTTTCGCCGATCCGGAGCAAATCGCTCCACAGATCCGTCCCCGGTCCCTCGGCCAACCGCACGACCAGCCATCCCCCGCTGACCCCGACGATCTGTGGAGCGATCCGCTCCGGGGCAGTCGAGAGCACGACCCCGACCACTTCGAACCGCTGACGAACAGGTCGTAGCCGAGCCCGGCCTTGATAGCGTTCCGACGTCGGACGGCTCCCGGGCCGATCCCGCGGGTGTAGCTCAATGGTTAGAGTTCCAGCCTTCCAAGCTGGCTATGCGGTTTCGATTACCGTCACCCGCTCGAAGATAAGCCCAGGTCAGGACGGCAATTCGACCAGGACTCTGTCGTTTCGGCGAAACTGCCAGGGTACGTGCCAGAGGTCGAGCAGCTGACCACGGCCGCTCGAATGCTCGGCCGGAGCGGTTCCTACCACCGGGCTGAGCCCGATGGCTTGGAACCTGTGACGGTGGTGGCAGCGGGCCAATGGCGGGCATGGACGAGTCGTCCGTTCGGCGCTCTGGGGGCTCGACGCGGTGTTCGCAGTCGTACTCACCGCACCCATCACCGAGTTCACCGATCCAGCCACCGGCGAGGTCACACTCGAAACACGAATCGACTCCGCCGCGGCAACCCGCCATCTTCATCGGAGTCGGAATCGCCTGGGCGCTGATCCTGCTCGGGAACTCGACTCCCCCGGTCGGCTGCTCCGCCACTGGTACAGCTCGACGATCCGGACGTACGGATCACCCTTCGCCCCCTCCACCTGCGCTGCCGTCGTCGTCGCCCATTACACGGTGACCTATCCCCGCCGCCCTCGGATAGTCGCGGTGGTCCGCCATCACCATCGTCGGGTTCGTCGCCGATCGACGGCGGTGCCCCGGACCGAGGCCCTCATGGCTGCGTACCGGGCGGTCGGCGCAGACAACGTCGCCGAGGTGGACACGTCACCACCCACCGATCCGAGACCCGTCAACCGATCGTCGTCAGGCCGTCACGCTGTTTGCGCTGATCGACGCCGTGTTCGGCGTTTGCTCGGTCGGCGACTCGCCGTTCGCGCAGACCTCGCCCTCGTCGACTCGCGCTCCGTTCGCCGGCGAGGTCGGGCGAGCGGTCGATGCCTTCGTGGACGACTCCGGCGGGCCGATCGACGTCGATACGGACGAACGGCCCGGGGGTTCTATCGCAGGTGTGGATGCTTCCAGCTGCGACGCGCACCGAGTGGCGTCGAGCCATGCTCACGAGGGCGGCACTGTCACGGAGCGGGAACTCGGCCCACAGAATCGACCCTCCGCAGGCGGAATGATGACGGCCTCAGGGATCGCGTCGACGATATGGTCGACAGCAGCGTCGACGACGCAGTCGGAGTCGTCGGCGGCGCTGGCGGTGATCTCGTCGAGGTGAGGGAGCAGGTGCAGTGCGAGGAGTTGGGATGGAACGGATGGTCCGAGGTCGAAGCCGAGGTGATGGTAGATGGTCCCCTCGATGATCGGGAGCGGGCCGCGGATCCACCCAACGCGCAGCCCGCTCCAGCATGTCTTGCTGAGCGAGCCCGTCGACACGATCGTGGCGACGTTGCAGTGGTCGGCCAGCATCGGTGATGTCCCGTCGAATGACAAGCCAGCGAGCGTGGTGTCCTCGATCACGGTGACGTCGTGGCGGTCTACGACCGCGGCCAGGTCGATGATCCTTGACCTCGACGTCGCCTGGCCGGTCGGGATCTGTGGACCGGCCTGGAAGTACAGCACGGCTGGTCGGTGTCGTCCGAGCACGTCGTCGAGCGACTCGGGCAGCATGCCGGCGCGATCAAGACGCACCGGTACGCCATGAACCCCGCATCGGTCGAAGATGTCGAAGATCCCGGGGTAGCTGAACTCGGCGACAGCAATCGTGTCGCCTCGCGTCGCAAGCGACGACATCAACAGCGAGGTCGCCTGATGGCTCCCCGCAGTGACATGGATCTGATCCGACTCGGTGATCCGAGGTCTCCTCGTCGGACTCCCACCGGTGTACAGTCGGCGATGGCCTGACGCATCATCGGCAACCCGGCCGTGTTCACGACGGCGCCCCCGCACGTCTTGTTCAGCTGCCACATCTCGATTGTTACTGGCGGCAGGTGAGACAGGTCGGGGGCGTCACCCTTCGCCAGGTCGATTCCCGGCCCTGATGACAGGTGTTCGGCGACGCGAGTCCCGAACGGCACGGCGCGCACCGGGCCGGCGACGTACGTGCCGCTTCCCTGGATCGACCTGAGGAGACCTTCGGCGCGCAGCTCGTCGAGCGCTCGCGTGATCGTGGCGCGACTGACCGCCAGTTGCGACGCAAGCGTTCGTTCCGGCGGAAGCCGCCAACCCGCCGGCGCCGCACCGGCACCGATCAGATGGCGCAGGGCGTGCGCAAGGCGTCGCGGCAACGCACCGTGTCCGCTCGTCGCCCACCCCTCGAGCAACGCGACGACGTCCGGATCGATCGGACTCCGGGCACATTGGCACGACCGAATGGCATCGCGAGACACAGGCCAATTATAGGCGATTGGCTCTCGACACCAAAGGCCAATCGCCGCAGAATCGCGCCATGGACGGAAAAACCATGGCCGGCAGGACCACAAGCGGAGTCGGCGCCCACCTACACGCCGGCGTTGATTACCTCGTGGTCGAACCCGATGGCGGTGAACAGCTCGCGTTTCTTGGCGACAGCGCGATGCGACTCAAACTGGCATCGGCAAGCGACGCCACTGCCTTCTACGAATACGTCTCCCAGCCCGGTGTTGCTGGCGCGCCGCAGCACATCCACTACGGGCACGACGAGACGTTCTTCGTCGTCGACGGTCTCTATGAGTTCAGAATCGGATCACACAGTGAGCAGCTCGGGCCCGGTTCGTTCCTGTCCGTGCCACGGGGCACACCCCACTCATTCCGCAACGCTGGCGATTCAGCCGGTCGAATCGTCGGCACTTTCAGCCCCGGGGCGTTCGCCAACTACTTCCGCGACCTCGCTGCGATCATCGAAACGACCGGAACCGTTCCCGACCACGACACATGGGTCGAGCTGTACGGACGCTACGACACCACCTTCCACGGAACAGACGACCCGATCGAGGGGTCAAGTTAGAGAGATTCTTGTCCGGCGGAAGTCGAAGCAAGCCGGTACAGCGGCTCCGACACAAAGCGCCAGGCGGTTTGGATCGACGCCTGATGCGGCGAAAGCCATCACGCTCAGATGAATCGCCTCGGAGCGTGACCAGTGGAACTCACCCTTTGACAGAACCGGGAATGCTTCTGAGCGTGCGGATCATCGTCCGTCGGGCGTGGCGGCGCGCATCTACGTGCGGGCCTAGACATCCCACGGGTCGTTGGTGTCAAGCGGCTTGTTGGTGTCGGTGTGCCCAGGCGGTGTGTTCGTCGTAGAGGGTGTCGTGGCGGAGGCAGCCGTGGAGGATGCCGACGAGCCGGTTGGCGAGGGCTCGGAGGGCGCGGTGGTGGGTGTCGCCGCGGCTGCGGTGTTGGTCGTAGAAGGCTCGGGCGCCGGGGCTGGCGGTGAGGGCGGCGAAGGCCCACAGGTAGCAGGCGTCGGCGAGGCGTCGGTTGCGGGCGTAGCGGGCGAGCACGACGTGGTGTTTGCCGGAGGCGCGGGTGATGGGTGACGTGCCGGCGTAGTTCTTGCGAGACTTGGCGTCTGCATAGCGGTTCGGGTCGTCCCCGAACTCGGCGAGCACCCGGGCGCCGAGGGTCATCCCTAGTCCTGGCAGGGAACGGATGATCTTGGCGTCCGGGTGCTGCTCAAAACGGTCGGCCAGCTGCGTCTCGAGCCGGTCGATCTGGGTGTTCAGCTCGGCGATCACGGCGACGAGCGCGGTGACGGTGGCGCCCATCGCGTCGGCGATCAGATCGGGTGCGGCGAGCTGCTCGGCGCGCAACGCGGTCTGGATCTCGATCGGCGCGTTGCTCGATGCGTCGTTGCCGGCCGCCACGACGCAGCGCGGCGGCGATCTTCGAGAGCGACAGCTGCCGCCCAGCCGTCGGGGTCGGCGCGATCGCCAGCACCGCCAGCGCGTCGCGTCCGGCGAGCTCATCGAACGCCTCGAGCGCCGCCGGGTAGAACTCGCGCAGCGTCGAGCGGAGCTGGTTGGTCTGACGTTGCCGGGTCCAGATCATCGACTGATGCGCCCGAGCCAGGACCTTGATCGCCTCGCCGAGCTCGCTGTCACCGGCGACCGGACGGTGGTTGTGGGCGTCGGTGCGGGCCAGCTCGGCCAGCACCTTCGCGTCACCCGGGTCGGACTTCGCTCCCGACGTCGAGTGCCGTTCCCGATAGCGCGACGTCGACATCGGGTTCACCGCCATCACCGTGTAGCCGGCGGCGACCAGCGCCCCGACGAACAGGCCACGGTCGGTCTCGGTCGCGATCACCACCTCGGCCGGATCATCGACGAGCCCGGCGACCAGCTCGTGGAACCGGGCGACCCCCTCGACCCCTTCGGGCAGCCGGCCACCAGCCAGCCGTCGGCCGGTGTCGTCTTCGATGAACACGTCGTGATGGTCCTCGGCCCAGTCATGACCGACGAACACCTTCCCCATCTGCACCTCCTCGATCGTGTCGAGTCGTTCGAGCCCGAGGCGACCAGCAGCTCGCTAATGGTTCAGTGCTCGAAGCACGTCATCCCACCAGCCATCACAGGTCGACCTCACCGACCGGCCGGCGCACGATCTAGACGTAGGACTCAACGTCCCGGCCTGCAAGAGTGCTGACCGACCGGCGGCTCGGAACCAGTCTGCTCGTTACCGAACCATCCGGTCGAGCCCCATTAGGGTCCGTGTGTTCGGTGCTGTTGATGGGTGAGCATCGCCGCTCCTGTTGACAGCTCGAGAGGCGGCGATGGCATTCCGGGAGGTTCCGATGTTCGAGGTTCGAGAAGTGCTGCGGTTGTGGTTGGGAGGTGAGGGGCTTCGTGCGGTTGCCCGGCTGAGCCGGGTGGATCGCAAGACGGTGCGTCGCTATGTCGACGCCGCTGTCGAGGCCGGACAGTCCCACGTGGGAGTGCAAGGTGTACTGCTCGGTCGTGCTCGACACGGTCTATCGGCTGGTCGATCGACTTGTATCAGACGAACGTCGTCTTGAATCTCACCACGGGACGGCGATCGAGAACCGCCAAGCGAAGGTGTCGAAAGCCAGAGGCACCGCGGCACCCAGCACGTCGTGTACGTTCGGGTGCTCCGCGCTGATTCGGGGCTGGTGCCGTCGATGGGCCCGATCGACGACGGCGACGACGACGGAGGCAGCCGCGAATCCAGCCCTGAGACTCGCCTTGAGGGCGGCGGGATCCCCGGAGGTCTGGCGGCAGCGTTCGATCGCTTCGAGGCTCGCTGCGAGCACGTCCTCGTACGGCAGGTCGGCGTCGATCTCGACGACGGTCGTCCGTGGGTCGGCGAAGCGCAGCGAGCGGACGAGCGCTCGACGGCGGGCCAGGTCGATCGGGTCGTGCTCCGGGCGCCGGGCCTCGGCGGCCGCCTGACCGACGTTCAACCGGAGCACGAGATCGGGACCGTTGGCGTCGGCGTCGAGGTACGGGCGTGCTTCCCAGGCGGCGATCGCCGACAACGGCCAGCGCTTGCCGCTCCAGCCGTCGAGCAACGGACCATCGCTGATCCCCGGGAACTGGGCTTGCGGATAGCGGTCGGCGATCACGATCGTCCCGGCGTCACCGCGCCGCTTGCGCGGCACGCAGCTTCGAGGACTTCTCCGAGGCGAGCGTCAGCGCCCACACCGGCCGCACGATCCGGCGCAGCGGAGTCGTCCGCCTCGGGCGTGAACTGCCGCTCGACCGGCGTTCCGTGGCCGGGCGCTGCGCAGCGGAGGCGGATGGTGGCCGGACGCGGGTGTAGACCCGACGAAGCAGGACGAGCGGCGCTCGGATCACCGAGCTCGGCCCGTCTCCGCTGCCGAAGTAGACCTGCTCGGTCGTCGCTCGATCGGCGAGCGCGATCGGAAGGTCGCGACACAGGCTCGACTTGCCGGAGCCGTCCGAGCCGACGATCACCGTCAGCAGACCGCGGGCCATCCGTCGGTGAGCAGTTCGAGGAACAGCCGTCGATAGCTGCGCAGGATCTCGTCGCGTTCCCAATCGGTCAGATCGACGGTCCCCGGATGCCGCGGGCCGCGCACCAGCAGATCGTGCACTTCATGCGAGATCGACAACACGTTGTTCTGCTCGACGACCCGACCGGAGGCCCCCATCCGGAGCAACTCGTCGACGCCGTCGACCTCGTAGGCGGCGAACGGCAGCTCGACCGCCGAGGCCTGGACCAACACCTGCGGCAGACCCTCGGCCGAGCTGAGCAGGACGAGCACGTCGCTGCCGGCGAGCAGCGGACCGGGGTCGGCGACGTGACCGAGCAGCATCGAGTCCTCGGCGAGGTCCATCTGGTCGAGCAAGCGGGAGAGCTCCTCGCGCAACGGGCCATCGCCGGCGACGACGAGCATCGGAGCCGGACCGTCGCCCCAATGGAGCAACAACTGCTGGAGCATCACCGGCAGGCTGAGCACGTTCTTGCGCGGCTCGAGGCTGCCGAGGTAGAGCACCCACGGCCGTACCGGGTCGAGGCCGAACTGCTGAGAACACTTCGCCCTGCCGGCCACCTGTCCGGACGCGACCGGCAGCCGAGCTGCACTACGGATCACGTGGATCTGGCTCTCGCGCACGCCGATCCGGCTGAACCGTCCGGCGAGGTCCTCACCGACCACCGCGTACGCCCGCGTGTACCGCGCCAGCAGCTGCTCGGCGCCGCGGAACAACGCGCTCTCGAGCATCGAATAGCCCGGCCCGAAGTTGGCCATCGACAGCGAGTGCACCGCCCCGTGGGCGGTCTTGCCCCGCGCTGCCAGCCGACCGAGGAATCCGGCCTTCGACTGATGGGTGCAGACGAGGTCGAACGACGACTCGTCGAGGAGCTTGCGGATCGCCCGATAGGCAACCGCGTCCTTGATCGGGTGCGGCGAGCGCTGGAGCGACGATTGGGTGCGAACGATCGCCGAGGGGAACTCGTCGCTCAGCCGAACTGCATCGGAGTCACGTCCGACGATGATGTGGTGCTCGGCCTCCGGAGCGGCGTCGAGCATGTCGCGCAATCGCTGCTCGGAGCCGCCACGGGCGTATCGGGTGCAGACGTGGAGGATCCGGCGCCCGGCCAACGAGGGTTCGGTGATCGCATGCGGGCGAGCCAGACCGGGTGATGGGGCCTCAGTGAGCATCGCGAGCGAGCGCCAGTTTGGGCAGGGTGGTCGCAGTGATCCAGAGATCCCGCCACAGCGAGCGATTGAGCACGTATTCGACGTCGAGTTCGATCCGCTCGCCGTAGGGCAAGTTCGAGCGTCCGCCGATCTGCCACGGACCGGTCATGCCGGGGCGAGCCTGGAGCAGCACAGCCGCAAAGCTCCCGTAGCGCCACAGCTCCTGGGGGACCAGCGGTCGGGGGCCGACGATGCTCATCTCGCCGCGCAGCACGTTGAACAGCTGGGGCAGCTCGTCGAGGCTGCAGGTACGAAGGAACTTGCCGAGCGGCGTCACCCGCGGATCGACCGGCAGCTTGTACACCTGGGCGAAGGTCCCCATCGCCTCCGGATCGGACGAGAGCAGCTGCTCGAGGACCTCCTCGGCGTTCTGGACCATCGTCCTGAACTTGAGGCACTTGAACGTCGTCCCGTGCTGCCCGAGCCGGGTCTGGCGGAACAGCACCGGACCCCGCGAGGTCAGCCGGACGGCGATGGCGACGGCGAGCATCACCGGAGCCGTGAGCGCGATCGCGACCAGCGCGATCGTGATGTCGATCGCTCGTTGGGCACCGGCGTGGCGGTGAGCCCGCCGGTGGGCTCGGGTCGTCAACGCGATCCGGGCGTCGCTGCTGAGGTCGTCGACGTAGCGAGTGCGAAGGGCGCGGCGGACCTCGGCGACATCGTGGGTGGGGTGCAGCTCTGTTGCACGCTCGGAGAGCGCCACCGGGTGGAGCACGGTGCCGTTGTGCCCTGCGCGGGGCTCGTCGAGCAAGAGCGCCGCAGGAGAGTGAGCTTGAGCACTCATGTGAGGGTTGCCTCCATCCCATTCGGTGCGGTCGAGAAACTTGGCGCGAGACACCAAGTAGCCCTCCGCTTCCCGGGCGATGATCGACAATGCGATCGCCCGGGCGCGCCTGCGCCGATGGTTGAAGGTGTGCCCGCTACGTCCGCCGAATGCCTCAGCGCCGGAGGAACACATCCGTGCTGTTCCCCGCCGCCACCGGACACGTGGACATACGTCCCTGGTTTGCCCGATCGACACCCGCCGTTTGCTTAGGGCCGCATCGTACGTCACTGAGCGTGATCTGTAAATAGAAGGCGGGCCCTGGCAGAGACGTCACCGGCCCGACACAGTCCGCCCTCGATCGGTCCGGCTCGGCCCTTGTGACCAGCACAGATTCGACTCAGTCAACGTTCTCTGATTCCGCTGAGAACCGGTCTCCAATGATTCGGCCGACCCACGACGATCAAGCAATCTTCACTCTTAGTGGCGGGGCCAGCCAGCTTGGTGGATATCTCCATGCACACTTGAGTGTCCGGGATTGATCGCCGGGGACGTCATCGGCAGTCCGAAACCGCCCGCAGAGGACCCTTTCGACTCTCGTCGACCCTTCGGCGGAAGCCCCTCGCCTGAGCGAATGGGTAGGACGGCTCAGCCCGTTCGGCGGTCCTGGAGGAAGCGGAACCGGTCGCGCACCGCCGACAGGTGTTCGGTGGTCACTTCGGCGACGATCGTCGCCTCGACACCCGCTGCGGAGGCGAGCACCTCGCCGAGCGGATCGACGATCATCGAATCGCCGGCGTAGTCGATCCCGCCGCCGGACCCGACCCGGTTGGCGGCGACGACGTAGGCCTGGTTCTCGATCGCCCGGGCGCGCACGAGCGTCTGCCAGTGCAGCCGTCGCGCCGCCGGCCAGTTGGCGACGATCAGGTACACGTCGGTCGCTCGCGCCAGCTGCCAGAACTCATCGGCGAAGCGGAGGTCGTAGCAGACGAACAGGCTGCAGCGGAGCCCGTCGATGGTCACCGTCACCAGCTGCGAGCCGGCGCTGAACGACCGGTCCTCGCCGCCGTAGGTGAACGGATGGACCTTGCGGTAGCGATGCTGGGTGCCGTCCGGCCCGGCGAGGACGAAGGTGTTGAACGGCTGTGTGCCGGACGCCGCCACCTCCGGGCACGAGCCGCCGACCCAGACGTCGTTGGTCGCGGCCTGCTCGCTGAGGAAGGCCGAGCTCGGCCCGCCGACGGGTTCGCCGGTCGTTGCCGTGTCCATCGAGAAGCCCGTCGAATAGGTCTCGGAGACGAGCACGATCCGCCCTCCGGCGGCCGCCGCGCCGGCGATCTGGGGAGCGAGGCGATCGAAGTTGGCCTGCTTGTCCTCCCAGACGATGTCGTGCTGGACGATGGCGATCTTCATCCGCTGCTCCCTTCCCGTCAGCCGAGCCGACTCAGGCGGTCGACGGCCTCGTCGATCACCTCGTCACGTTTGCAGAAGGCGAACCGGACGAGGTGCCGTCCCTCGTGCTTGTGGTCGTAGAACACGACGTTGGGGATCGCCACCACGCCGCATCGCTCGGGCAGGGTGCGGCAGAACTCGAGCCCGTCGCCGTCGGGTCGCACGGGACGGACGTCGGCGGTGACGAAGTAGGTCCCCGACGGCCGGTAGGCGGTGAACCCGGCCGCCGCCAACCCGGCGAGCAGCTTGTCGCGCTTGCCCGCCAGCGCCGCGGCGAGGTCGTGGTAGTAGCCGTCGCCGAGCCGCAGCCCGACCGCGATCGCCGGTTGGAACGGTCCGCTGGAGACGTAGGTGAGGAACTGCTTGGCGGTGCGCACAGCGGCGACGAGCGCCGGCGGTCCGCAGATCCAGCCGACCTTCCAGCCGGTGGTGTTGAACGTCTTGCCGCCGGAGGAGATCACCAAGGTCCGTTCGCGCATCCCCTCCAGCGTCGCCACCGCAATGTGTTGCAGGCCGTCGAAGATCAGGTGCTCGTAGACCTCGTCGGTGACGACGACGAGATCGTGCTCGATCGCCAGTGCGGCGACGGCGACGGCCTCGTCGGCGGTGAGCACCTTGCCCGTCGGGTTGTGCGGGGTGTTGAGCAGCAACAGCTTCGTCTTCGGCGTGATCGCCGCCCGCAACGCGTCGAGATCGAGGTGGTAGTCGGGGGGGCGGAGGGTGACGAACCGCGGTGAGGCGCCGGCCATCGCGATGCACGCCTGATAACTGTCGTAGGTCGGCTCGAGCACGACCACCTCGTCGCCGGTGTCGCACAGCCCGAGCAGGGCGGCGGCGATCGCTTCGGTCGCGCCAGCGGTGACCAGCACCTCGCTCGCCGGGTCGTAGGCCAGTCCGTAGAACCGTTGCTGGTGCTCGGCGATCGCCTCGCGCAGCACCGCCATTCCCGGGCCCGGCGGGTACTGGTTCTGACCGCTGCGGATCGCCTCGACCGCAGCGTCGAGCACCTCCGGCGGGCCGTCGTAGTCGGGAAACCCCTGACCGAGGTTGATCGAGTTGGTCGAGGTGGCGAGGGCCGACATCTCGGCGAAGATCGTCGTCCCGAAGCCCTGCAGCTTCGAGGTCAGGTACGGGGCGCGGCTCGACATCGAGTCGCGAGCGTAGGGCCGCCACGCCCGTGCGCTCGCGGGCGGGCTCGCAGCGGTCGGCGGGCGTCAGCCGGACGTGGTCGTGGTGGCGTCGGCGAACTCGATCACGAGCGTGGTCGAGTCCTCGATCACGACCATCGCGCCCGTCGCCGGTTGCAGCGCGGTGACGTCGAGTTCCCTGCCCTCGCAGTCGACGAAGGTCGAGGTCTTCGGGGTCTGGGTGGCGAGGCAGTCCGTTCCCGCCCGATCGGCCGGGAACGGGAGGTAGACCACCCAGCCGCTCACGTCGGAGGTTCCGTCATGGTCGATCACGATCGACCGCTGGCCGGAGGTGGTCCGCAGATCGGAGTAGGTCAACGGCCCGCTCTCGGCGACCGAGTCGGCCACCCGGTCGACACGGCCGACGGTGAACGCGGTGTCGCCGAGCAGGACCCGCTCGGGATTGTCCGACATCCAGGCGGCGACGCCCCACAAGATCAGCCCGAGGACGGCGAAGAAGCCGATCCCGGCGAGGACGGGGACGACGGCCCGTGCGAACGGGCTGCGGAGCTGAGGGAGCTGCACGGCTCCAAGTCTGCCGGGCCCGGTCCGATCCCGTTCCCCCTGGTCGGGTTGGGTGGCCGGGCCGTCGACCGTTTAGGTTCTGCAGCCGTTGCGCGGCCTGCCCACGACGGCCCCCACGTCGGGCACCTCGTCCAAAGGAGCGGTGAGTGGATCTCTTCGAATACCAGGGCAAGCAGTACTTCGCCCGGTTCGGCATCCCGGTCTCGCCGGGTGGCGTCGCCACGACGGTCGACGAGGCGGTGACCCAGGCCGAAGCCGCCGGGTACCCGGTCGTCGTCAAGGCTCAGGTACAGGTCGGGGGCCGCGGCAAGGCCGGCGGGATCAAGATCGCCGAGAACGCCGACGAGGTCCGGCTGCACGCCGGGAACATCCTCGGGATGGACATCAAGGGCCACACGGTCAAGGTGATCTGGGTCGAGAACGCCTCCGACATCTCCGAGGAGTACTACGCCAGCTTCACCCTCGACCGCGGCGCCAAGAAGCACCTGTTGATGCTCTCCGCTGAAGGTGGGGTCGAGATCGAGACGGTCGCCGAAACCAACCCGGACGCGATCGTGATGCTCCACATCGACCCGGTCGACGGCCTGACCCGCGAGGTCGCCCGTCAGGCCGTGCTCGACGCCAAGCTCAACCCGGTCGCCGTCGACGGCGCGACCGACATCCTCGTCAAGCTGTACGACTGCTTCGTCGCCGGCGACTGTGACCTGGCAGAGATCAACCCGTTGATCCTCCGGCCGGACAACGGCGTCCATGCCCTCGACGCCAAGGTCAGCCTCGACGACAACGCCGCGTTCCGTCATCCCGAATGGGACGAGTACCGGGCGACGGAGGAGCTCGACGAGCGCGAGCAGCTCGCCCGCACCCACGATCTGCAGTACATCGGGCTCGACGGCACCGTCGGGATCATCGCCAACGGCGCCGGCCTGGCGATGTCGACGCTCGACGTCGTCAATCAGGTCGGTGGCAAGGCCGCCAACTTCCTCGACATCGGTGGTGGCGCCAACGCGGATGTGATGACCGCTGCGCTCGAGGTGATCAACTTCGACCAGAACGTGGCCTCGATCTTCATCAACATCTTCGGCGGGATCACCCGTGGTGAAGAGGTCGCCAAGGGGATCGTCGCCGCCCTCAGCCGGGTTGAGCTGCGGGCGCCGATCGTCATCCGTCTCGACGGGACGAACGCCGAGGAGGGCCGGCAGATCCTGCTCGACGCCGGCATCCCGGATTCGAAGTTGCAGAGCAAGCCGACGATGTTGGAAGCGGCCCGCGCAGCGGTGGCCCTCGCGAACGGGAGCAAGTGATGGCGATCTTCGTCAACGAGTCGACCAAGGTCATCGTCCAGGGTCTCACCGGCGGTCAGGGGAAGTTCCACGGGCTGCGCAACAAGGCCTACGGGACCCAGGTCGTCGGCGGGGTCACGCCCGGTAAGGGCGGCCAGGACGTCGAAGGCGTGCCGGTGTTCGACTCGGTCGCCGACGCGGTGGCAGCCACCGGGGCGACCGCCTCGTTCATCGCCGTCCCGCCGAAGGCCGCGTCGGCGGCGATCCTCGAGGCCGCCGCAGCCGGTATCGGGTTCGTCGTCTGCATCACCGAAGGCATCCCCGCCCAGGACGAGGCGCGGGTGTTCAACACGCTCGTGCGCGACCACCCCGGTACCCGCCTGCTCGGCCCGAACTGCCCCGGGATCATCAGTCCCGGCAAGTGCAACATCGGGATCACCGCCGGCGAGATCGCCGAGCTGCCGACGGCGTCAGGTCCGAACGTCGGGATCGTCTCCCGTTCCGGCACGTTGACCTACCAGGCGCTGTACGAGTTGAAGCAGAAGGGGATCGGCGTGTCGACCTGCGTCGGCATCGGCGGCGACCCGGTGCCGGGGACGAACTTCATCGACTGCCTGAAGGAGTTCGAGGCCGATCCGGAGACCCACGCGATCATCATGATCGGCGAGATCGGTGGATCTGCGGAGGAGGAAGCGGCCGAGTACATCGCCGCCAACGTGACCAAGCCGATGTCGGCCTACATCGCCGGGGTGACCGCGCCCGCCGGCAAGAAGATGGGCCATGCCGGGGCGATCGTTTCCGGAGGGAAGGGAACGGCCCAGGGCAAGATGGACGCGCTCGCCGCCGCCGGGGTCAAGGTCGGCCTCAACCCGACCGAGGCCGGCGAGCTGATGGCGGAGATCGTCGCCTCGCTCCGCTGATCCGGACAGCGCCGGCCGAGGGCCGACCAGTCGACGCGACGAGGGCCGCCCCTAGGGGCGGCCCTCGGTCGCGAGTGCTCAGATGTACTCAGACCGGCGGAGGCGGCGGGGGCGGTGCAGACGGACCGGGCGGGGGCGGCGGAGGCGGTGTGCCGCCTGCCGACGGGCCCGAACCGCCGCTGCTGAACGAACCCTTCAGCTTGTTGAAGTCCTTCAGGTCGTTGACGTCGCCGCCCGACTCCTTGAACCCGAGGAACCCTCCGGCGGCAGCGGCGATGGCGGCGATCGGCGAGAGGATCAGACCGATCGCACGATCCAGGCTGTCTCCCGGGCCGACCAGCAGGCGGATGATCACCAGCAGTGCGCCGAGCCCGGTCGCGGCGAGGATGATCAGCGGCCACGGGACGTTCGACGGCTTCAGCGTGCCGGTCGCCCTCAGCACCGTGATCACCGCTGCGCCGACGAGCAGGATCCACGGCACCGTGCCGGTGAGGAAGAAGTCGAAGGCGTTGCCTCCGCTCGCCGATCCCAACCCACCGAAGTCGATTTTGGCCCAGTCGAAGAAGGTGCCGAAGATGAGGAAGCCGAGCCCTCCTCCGATCACCAACCAGTCGCTGGTCTTGAACTTGGACAGATCCACGAGGCGCCTCCCGCAGTCGGTGTAGAGATCACCGTTGTAGCCGACCGTACACCGCCAGTGAGTGATGGATGGAACACCTGGATACGTGGGCTTCTACAGTCGGACGGTGCCCACCGCGTTGCTCTCCGTCTTTGACAAGTCCGGCGTCGTCGAACTCGCCGAAGGACTCCATCAGCTCGGCTGGCGGCTGATCTCCAGCGGAGGGACGGCGACGGCGATCTCGGCCGCCGGGATCCCGGTCACCGATGTCGCCGAGCTGACCGGTTTCCCGGCGATCCTCGGGCATCGCGTCGTCACCCTTCACCCGAAGGTCCATGGTGGCTTGCTCGCCGACCCGACGGACCCGGCGCATCGCGCCGACCTCGAGCAGTACGGGATCGAACCGATCGCGCTGCTGGTCGCCAATCTCTATCCGTTCTCCTCGAAACCCGGGATCGAACTGATCGATGTCGGCGGACCGACGATGGTCAGGGCAGCGGCGAAGAACCACGCCCACGTCGGGGTCGTCACCGACCCGGCGCTGTATTCGACGGTCCTCGACGAGCTGCGCGCAGGAGACGGAACGCTGAGCGATCTGACCCGCCGCACCCTTGCCCGCGACGCGTTCGCCCACACCGCCGCCTACGACGCTGCGATCGTCAGCTGGTTCGACGAGACCGGATTCGGCGGCGGAGCGGAACAAGCAGAGGTGGCGCCGGCAGCGTTGCCGAGCTCGATCCATCTCGCGCTCGAGTTGGTCCAGCCGCTGCGCTACGGGGAGAACCCGCACCAGCAGGGGGCGCGCTATCGCGCCGCCGGTCGGCGGAGTTGGTGGGACGACGCCGTCCAGCACGGCGGCAAGGAGCTCTCCTATCTCAACCTCTACGACTCGGAAGCTGCCTGGCGGTTGGTCCATCGCTTCGATCGTCCGGCGTGCGTGATCGTCAAGCACGCCAATCCGTGCGGGGTCGCCGTCGCCGACGACATCGCCACCGCCTACGTCGAGGCCAACGCCTGCGACCCGGTCAGCGCCTTCGGCGGGATCGTGGCCTGCAACCGCCCGGTCGACGTCGCCTTGGCCGAGGCGTTGGCGCCGGTGTTCACCGAAGTAGTGGTCGCCCCCGCGTTCGATGAGGACGCCCTCGCCGTGTTTCGCCGCAAGGCCAATCTCCGGCTGCTCAGCGCCCCCGAACCGTACGGCGGCGCGCTCGACCTGCGGTCGATCGACGGCGGTCTGCTCGTCCAGCAGATCGACCCGGTGTCGACCGACACCAGTGGCTGGCGGGTCGCCGGAGCAGTCCAACCCGGCGAGCAGCATTGGGCCGATCTCGTCTTCGCCTGGCAGGTGTGTGCGGCGGTCAGTTCGAATGCGATCGTTCTCGCCGCGGGCGGCAAGGCGGTCGGGATCGGCGCCGGTCAACAGAACCGGGTCGATTCGGCGCGGATCGCAGCAACCCGCGCCGATGGACGCGCTGCCGGCGGCGTCGCTGCCAGCGACGCCTTCTTCCCGTTCCGCGACGGACTCGACGTCGTCGCCGGCGCCGGGGTGACAGCGGTGATCGAGCCGGGTGGAAGCGTGCGCGACGACGAGGTGATCGCCGCTGCCGACGAGCTCGGGATCGCTCTGGTGTTCACCGGCGAGCGTCATTTCCGCCACTGAAGTCCCCGTACTGAAGTATTCCGTGAGCTGCCCTTGAGGATTCGGGTCGGCGACCGATAGGTCAGACGTGAGATTCGCCAGTTCGCTTCGCGCCAAGCTGATCGCCGGATTCGTGCTCGTCGCTGCGCTCAGCGCCGGCCTCGGGATCTACGCCGAGCGACTGCTGTCGGAGGTGCACCACGAGTCCAGCGCGCTGGTCGAACTCGGCGTCCGCCCGTTGCAGCAGGCCGCCGGGGTGCAGCACCAGCTCAACCTCTCCGCCACCTTCGCCGTGTCGCTGTACTACACCGCAATTCTGGCGGAGGCCGGCCTCGCTCCGGCGTCCTCCCTCGACGAGGCGACCGCCGGGTTCCTCACCGCCCACGCTGCGGCCACCGAGGGTCTCTCCGCGTTGGGCGAGCTCGAGCTGAGCGACGAGGAGCGGAACGAGCTCGACAATGTGGTGGCGATCAACAGCTCGCTCTCGCGAGCCGCCGGGGCGCTGCTCGGCGTCGAGCTGGAAGTGCTCGACGAGTCCGCTCCAGAGGTCGATCTGGTCGCCGATCCGTTGGCTGCGATCACCGCCCAGAGCGAGGCGTTCAACGGGTTTCGCGATCAGATCACTGCCGGCGCCGACGCCCGCGGTGCGGCAATCGACGACAAGGTCGGCTCGGCGAAGACCTCGCTGACGGTCGTGATCCTGCTCGTCCTGGCGATCGCGATCGCGATCGGCTGGATCCTCTCCGGCCGGATCGCCCGGCGTGTCCAGCTCGCCTCCA
The DNA here is from genome assembly GCA_963754705.1 of uncultured Actinomycetes bacterium. Classification (GTDB taxonomy): domain Bacteria; phylum Actinomycetota; class Acidimicrobiia; order Acidimicrobiales; family Ilumatobacteraceae; genus JAWKHV01. Next base: position 185,210 of record CAVWGZ010000011.1, read on the forward strand.
GCTCGCTGTTGCGGGCGGCAGCCGGCGACCTGACCAGCCGGCTCGACGCCGACGGCACTGACGAGATCGGTCAGATGGGCGCAGCACTCAACCGGACCCTGCAGCACACCGCCGAGATGATCACGGCGATCGACATCAGCGCCGTCCGGTTGGCCGAGAGCGCGCACTCGGTGCGCGAAGGCGCCAGCTCGGTGACCGGCGTGACCGAGGCCGCCGGCGCCCAGACCGCTGCGGCGACGAGAGGCATCGAGCAGGTCACGACCTACATCAGCCACGTCGCGACCGGTACCGAGGAGATGGCGACCTCGATCCACCAGATCTCCGAGCGGGCTCACGAGGCGTCGACCGTCGCCGCCACCGCGGTCGAGGAGGCACTCGTCACCCGTGGGATCATCGCCAAGCTCGGCGAGTCGTCGGCCGAGATCGGCGAAGTGCTGCAGATGATCCAGACCATCGCCGAGCAGACCAACCTGCTCGCCCTCAACGCGACGATCGAGGCGGCCCGGGCGGGCGATGCCGGCCGGGGGTTCGGCGTGGTCGCCGGCGAGGTCAAGGAGCTCTCCCGGGCGACCGCCGAAGCGACGCAGCAGATCGCTCGCTGGATCGACGCGATCCAGGGCGACAGCCGTGACGCGATCGGGGCGATCGGGCGGATCGGCGAGGTCATCGACGAGATCCACGGTACGCAGACGTCGATTGCGGCGGCGGTCGAAGAGCAGAGCGCAGTGACCGCCGAGATCGGCCGCTCGGCGACCGAGCTGACCCGGATGGTCGACGAGATCTCCGGCCGGATCGAGGACGTCGACAGGGCGATGTCGACCGCCGGGACCTACGCCAGCTCGAACGAGTCGGAGGTCTGCCAGCTGCTGGAGGTCGCCGAGGAGCTCGAGGCGCTCGTGCGCCGCTTCCAGGTCACCGGCTGACAACGGCGCTGACGGGGGCGGTTCGCCGCCACCGGTGCTTCTCCCAACGACCACGTGGCGTCGGCATTCTGCTGTATGCCGCCGCTGAGGGCGGTCGAGGGGAGATACTGGGGGGCAATGGCCCAGCGCACCGCTCATCCTGCGCGCAACGCCCCCAGCTCCTCGGCGACGACGGGGGCGTCGAAGCGCCGCTCGCTGTCGAGCGTCCCGTACCTCCCGGGACTCGACGGGCTCCGTGCGCTCGGCAGTGATCGCGGTGATGTTGTACCACGCGGATGTGTCGTGGATGCCCGGCGGGTTCCTCGGGGTCGAGGTCTTCTTCGTCGTCAGCGGCTACCTGATCACCCTGCTGCTGATCGCCGAACAGGAACGCAACGGACGGATCAGCCTGCGCGCCTTCTGGGCTCGCCGCGCCCGCCGCCTGTTGCCCGCGCTCTACGCCCTGCTCGCCGCCGTCGCCTTGCTCTCCTCGATCGTCCCGTATCTCAAGGACACCTTGGTCAAACTCCGCCTCGACCTGTTCTGGGCGGTGTTCTACGGGACCAACTGGTTCCAGATCCACGACCAGCAGTCGTACTTCGAGGCGCAGGGACGTCCGCCGCTCCTGCGCCACTTGTGGTCGCTGGCGGTCGAGGAGCAGTTCTATTTCATCTGGCCGCTGATCATGATCGTCGTGTTCAAGATCTTCGGCGATCAGCTGCCGAAGATCGGGGTGGTCCTGTTCTCGGCCTCGGCGATCGCCTCGATCTGGATGATCCTGCTCTACGACGCCGGCAACCCGAACCGGGTGTACCTCGGCACCGACACCCGCGCCGGAGGGCTGCTGCTCGGGGCCGCGTTGGCGATGGTCTGGCGGCCGTACGCCGTGCTCCGCAGCCCGTTGCGACGCAAGGGCCTCTGGCTCGACGGGATCGGGATCGTCGGGCTCGGATTCCTGATCCTGACCAACATCCGGTTCCACGACGTGATCTATGCCGAGTCCGGGATACGCGGCTACGACCTGCTCTATCGCGGCGGGTTCTTCCTCGTCGGCTTGGCGACGGTGGCCGTGATCCTCTCCGCCACCCACCTCGGCTCCCGCTTCGGCCAACGCGTGCTCGGCGCCAAACCGCTGGTCTGGATCGGGACGCGCAGTTACGGCCTGTACCTCTGGCACTGGCCGATCTTCCAGCTGACCCGTCCCGGTTCGCCGAGCGACGGAGGGGACATCGCTTGGCCGTGGTGGGTGGTGTTCATCCTCCGGATGCTGCTGACCTTCACCTTGACCGAGATCTCGTTCCGGTTGATCGAGGTCCCGATCAGGGTCCGCCACGTCAAGGGCTGGCTGCGGATGGTGGTGCGCGGCTCGGGCTCGGTACCGTCCGAGCGTCGCCGCCGGTTCGCCGCCGGGCTGGCGATGCTCGGTGCGTTGAGCGTGTTCACCGGGGTGTCGGTGGCGACGGCGAAGGACAGCCCGACCGAGATCGAGGAATCGCTCGAGGCCGGTCAGGACGCGGTGACCCAGATCGACGACCTGATCCCCTCCGGTGGTGTCGTCGTCACCATCCCGGCGGACGAGACGCCGGTTGCCTCGACGCTGCCCGGCGCCTCGACGACGGCGACCGTGCCCGGCGAGACCACCGCCGGACCGGCGACGGTGCCGGGCGAGACGACCGTGCCCGGCAGTTCCGTCGATCCGGCAGCGACGGTTCCGCCGAGCGAGGCACCGACGACCACCGTGCCGCTGCCGACGATCCCGATGTTCGCCGTCGGCGACTCGGTGATGCTCGGCGCCGCCCCGAACCTCGAGGCGGAGGGAATCCTGGTCGACGCCAAGGTCGGACGGCAGGCGAAGGAAGGGGTCGAGATCGTCGCCACCCTCAACGCCAACCAGCTGCTCGGCGACGTGCTCATCGTCCACCTCGGGACCAACGGTCCGACGACCAGGGACCGGCTGATCGAGCTGCTCGACCAGGCGACCTCGGTCCGGCTGGTGATCCTGCTCACCGTCAAGGTCCCCAAACCATGGGAGGGCGAGGTCAACGCGGCGATCTACGACGTCGCCGATGAGTACCCGAACGTCCGCCTGCTCGACTGGAACGGGCTGTCGCAGTCGGGGATGGCGCCCGACAACGTCTTCTACGGCGACGGGATCCACCTCCAACCCGCCGGGCGAGAGTTCTTCACCAACCTGATCATGGCGACGATCGCCGCCGGCTGATCGACCCTCGGTCTACCCGGCCCGGCCCGGCCCGGCCGGTCCGTCACTCGTCCAGTTTTCTCCCAGCTCTGGGCACCCGAGCCTCACCCCGCAGGTCGCCGGTCGATGCGCCGCAGAGCTGGGAGATTTCTGGCGGCCGGGAGCGGTCAGCGCCGGCAGGCGATCGTCCGCCGTAGCCGGTCGACCACGCCGGCCGAGTCCTCGCGAACCTGGAGCCACGTGACGCGCACGACTGCCCAACCCTGCGCGGCGAGCGTTGCATCACGCAGCCGATCGGTCTCGAACGCCTCCCGTGACGAGTGGAACTCGAACCCGTCGCACTCGACCACGACCTTCGGCAGCGGGTCGGCGAAGTCGACCTCCATCCCGCAGATCCGTTCGTGAAACCTGAAGCCGTGCAACCCGGCACCGCGCAGCAGGCGGGCGACATCGGAGCCCTTGCCGGGACTCTGAGCCCTGCTTAACGGAGGGGGTTATTTCCCAGGCAGAGTCCCAGCTGACCGGGTTATCAACTGCCGCCTCTCGCACTTACGTCAACTCCCCGGCACGCAACTCTCCGTCCCACGCTGCCTCGGCAGAGAGTTTGCCCGCCCTCGTCCCGCGAGTGAACCGCTTCAAGTAGAGTCGAGAAGTGGCGCGGTGGTTTAGGTCTGGCCTATCGGGTGGCTGGCTCTTTCGTTTGCCAGTGCCTCACTAGCCACACCATGCTCCGTTTCCACTTCCCGCTCATCGAACCGGACGTGCAAATTTCCCGCATCCGGCTCCCGTCTTCAGGGTGGCTCCGATTAAACGCCTCACCCGTTTTGCTCACGGACGGTCGCGAGTTGCCGGCGGGTCAGGTGCACGAGCCTCAGCTTCTCATAAATGAATTCATGAGGATAAAGATCGTGACGCAGACCCTGCTGTTTGTGCTTCGCTCCCAACCATTGGCGCAACCGCTGCTCGGTGTGAAAGTCGATGTTCCGATAAGCCTGAAACACTGTGCCGTCGGCGAAGTAATTCGCCCAGCCCAGCAGTTGCCGGTTTAGTCGTTGCACGACCGTCTTCACATCGAGTTGCGTCTGCCGACGACTCGTCAGGGCACTGATCTTGGCTTTCACGCGTTTGATTGATTTCGGCGATGGACGCCGACTCAACTGCATCCGCTGATTCCGCCATGACCAGTAGTCCCCAAAAGTGTGCCCGAGGAAGTCGAACGATTCGTGTGGCAGTTTGCAAACCCGCGTCTTCACCTCGTTAACCGTCAGCTTGAGCCGAGACAACAGATCCTTCATCTTGCCCAAAGCGAGTTGCGCTTCGTAAGTACAAAGGATCACGAAATCATCGGCATAGTTGACGATCTTCGAATTGAAGTGAGTTCCCTCCTGCTTCCAGGCCAGGATGAACTCTCGCATGTAGAGGTTCGCGAGCAGTGGCGAAATCGGAGATCCCTGCTGGGTCCCCCGTCCTTCGTCCTTGTTGCGAGTCGTCCGTTGCGTGTTGCCACGCTCGTCCTTCTCCTCAACAGGAGCAACCAGCCACGACTTTACCAACGCCAGCACCTGGCTGTCGCTCACGCGACGAGCCACGCACTCCATCAGTTCCGCGTGCGGGATGCTGCCGAAGTAATCGCTCAGATCCGCGTCGATCACCGTCGTGCGTCCTTTCCAGGCCCACTTATGCACTTCATCAGCGGCCTCGGACGCCCGTTTGTCCTTGCGATACGCATACTGCTCCTCCAGCAAGTCAGCCTCGAAGATCGGTTCCAAGATCAACAGCACGGCGGTTTGCACCACGCGGTCTTTGATCGTGGGAATCCCCAGAGGTCGCAACTTGCCGTCCGCTTTGGGAATCCATACCCGCCGCACGGCTTGAGGCTGATACCGTTTCGTTCTCAATTCCTCCGCCAATTCCCCCAGCCAACGCTCCACGCCGTACTCCGAGATCTGTTCGAACGACTGCCCGTCCACTCCCGGCTTGCCGGCATTCTTCCGGCAACGCTCGTAAGCAACCTGCAGCACATCCGCTCGATAGACCTTGTCGTACAGCGCGTAGAATCGAAACTGAGGTTCGTCCTTCGCTTTCGTGTGTAACGCCGCCTGGAGCTTCTGAACCCTTTCGGAGTTAGTAGGCCTTGGTGGGCCAATCTTCATAGGTCCCTCGCTCTGTCTTGCGTTATCCTGAAACTGAGGTTCCTTCGCTCCAGCGGAGTTACCCGCCTTCAACACTACTACGAACCTCTCCGCCACCACCGCCGGCCCAGCCTGTCCCTCACGGGCTTCCAGTTGCGAGTGGCTGTCCCCGCACCGACGTGGCTTCCCTTGTTGCGTTGTTGACCCCTGTAATGCATGCCGACATCATTACCCCGGCGGAACTGCAGAGTGCTGTCGTTTCTTCCCCTGCAGCGAAGGCCTTCACCAAGTCTGGGGTGGTTCGGCTTCCGCATTTACTCGTTTCGAGGCCTGCTCAATGTTCACCCGAAGGTTTCGGCCTGCATCATCGCCAAGTTGCCTAAAGCAACCCTCTGCACCAGGCACTTCAGCAGGGTTCGTTACCTCCCCCCGCCGCCTGATTGCTAACCGACCGTCACGACCCGACCGGATGGGAATCTCACCCATAAGATCAACAACACCTTTCCAAGGCGTACCCAGATTGCCAAGGAACAACGCGGACCTGGACGCGTCGCCAGCCGTCAGCCACGCACATCCCCACCGCCATGATTCGTGATCTGTAGTTTAGTAAGTCGTCGTTAGTTTGTCAATAGGTACCGACCAAAAACGTCGAGGGCATCAAGCAACGTGCCACTGGCAAGGTTGACGAGCAATCGATCCCCCACCTGCAAGAACCCGGCCGAGTCGTCCTGCCAGTACCGGGGCGACATTTGCGGGCCGCTCTGTCTTCCGATCCCGGAGGGATCCCAGCCGTTCGCCCCGAGTCGCGCGCGCAGCGGCGCACCCGGGGTGAACGGAACACAAATCGCCCTCGATCCCGGAGGGATCGCAGCACCCGAAGTTCGTTTTGACTCGGCTTCGCTCTGGCGTGAAAATCCCCCACTGGACGTCGATCACATCGAGGCGAGATCCCTCTCTGGCTGAGATCGAATACAACCCTGACGTACTTCGAGTAATCCACGGTGCTGCGATCCCTCCGGGATCGTGTGAACTTTATTCGCACACATACCCCGGGTGCACCGCAACGCGGCGACCCGGGGCTAATCGCTGGATCCCTCGGGATCGAGAATTGACCAGCGAGCGATGAATCAGCCGCACCGATCACCCGGCTCATGGTATCGCTGCAACCTCTTGCGATGCGGTTCGCTCATGGTCAACTCGAAACTGGCGATTGGTTGGCAGTTCGACCTCTTGCCAGAATATACTTGAGCCGCCCCGGCCAGGGCAAAGTCCTGCTGCAGTTCGGCACTGGCCAGGACGCCAGTGGGGCACCGAAAATGAAGCCAGCTCGCCATTGCCACCCCGCCGAAGTGAACGCCGCAAACCAAGATACTCAGCAGGGAAATATTCGTCGAGCTGAGACGAATGCTGATAGAGATTTCCCGAATCAGAATGGAGACGCAAATGCTCTTTGGTGTTATTGCACTGTTGGGCTTCATGCTCGGTGTGATGGCAGGCTGGTTCCAGTTGCACGAAGATGCCGCCGTGAGTCCGCGTTGGAATTGGCTCCCCTTCGGGCTTGGGCACCAACTCGCGCATCAAGCCATTGGGCTGGGTGGTGCTGGTGGCGATTACGCGGTCTTCCAGGTCATCGGGCTGGTTTGCCAGGCCTATCAGTCAGCGGAGAAGGATAAGGAGAACGCTGCATTTAAAGCCGAAATTGCGGAACTACGGTCGACCACGAATAACGTCCAGAAATTGGCGGCTGTGCACGCGGACAAAATGGAGCAAGCCGATAAGTTGATCAGAAAGGCAACCGACCTTCTGAATGCGTCGTCAGAAAAACTGGAAGAGCAAAGTATTGATCTGAGGCGATCTTCGGTCGTGTTGCAGCTGGTGCACAATCAAAAACACGACGACTATCTCAGGAGACTTAAAGCGGAAACCGATCGTGCAATGTCGGCTCAGGCTCTTGATGCCGCGGTTTTCAATTCGCAAACGATCGACCAAGCATTGGAGGCGCACTTTTTTCTGGCCGTCCTGGAAAAACAGTCACCCAAGGGGATTGCGGAATCGGTTCAAAGAGTTGTGAAACCTGCGCTGTCGCAATGTGAGCGCAATTTTGTAACCGCAACCGAACTTCAGAAGCTACTGGATCTGAAAGACGAAACCCACTTGGAAAGGATGAAGCTCGCAGTCGAGGGGGTTCATTCAGGGGGCTCGTGTGTTCGGCCACAACAAACTTGACAACGTGACGTTGTCGATCGCGCTTGGCTCAATTCGCTATAACCTTTCCAGCTTCGCCGCGGAGGCAAAGTGGTACTTGGCGGAATGCGGCCTAAAGTCGCCCCGTGAATTCATTCCGGAGTTGAATGAACTGATTGCTGAGAGCGATCGACGCCGCGGAGAGCTCGGGAGAACCCTAAGAGAAGATCGCTGCCCTTCGCATCCTACGAAGTATTCCGGCCGCCAAGTCTGAATAGCGAGGCGGCCGGCCGGCCTCATCGTGACATCGTGTCACCGAATCGAACACTTCCATGACTGATCGAAAGAAAGTTCCTAGCTACGACAATCGCCGTTCTGACCGAAGCTGGCTACAGGTCGCCAGGTTCCAACGTGTCGCACGATTCTGGCGGGAAGAAAAAGGGGTCAGGAGCATATATTGAGTACAATCACTAAATAAATGCTCCTGACCTCTTATTTCCACCATCCACCCTCACCGACTGCCGGCGGTTCACCATCTCCGGGCCGATTCGTTCATACTTGGCTGGCGAGCGTCGTTCGTGGTTCTCCGCTTCGTGCGCAGCTCTTTGGGTGGTTGGCGTTACATTACGACCGGTTTCCCTAGCGCACGGGCGGACGGGGACGAATTGGCCGGCGTGCATCATGGGGTGGGTGGCGATGAGGGCGAAGACGTCCCGACGGTCGGGCAGAAGAGGCGAAGCTTTCCGGGCCAGGCTGGTCGAGGTCGGCGGCGGTCAGCTTGGCCAAGGCGGCTTGCGTGGCGGTCTGCACCTTGTCGATCAGGTCGAGATATTCCTGCTTGGTGCAGAACTGGGACGCGTCCAGACCTGGCTCTTGTCTTTGGCGTGCTTCGCGCGAAGCCCTCGGGCAGCTTCGCCACCGCGCCGGGCGCCGCCGATTCGAGCAAATCACATTCCGACGAAATCAAATGCCCCAGTTGCCACGCCAGGTGATTGCACCCCGGGCCGGGCCGCGTCAGCAGTTCGGCGTCGGTCAGGTCGCTGAAATAGCTCTTCAACACCATCGTACTCAGCCCCTGCGTGGCCCGCAGCGCATCTTGAGCATTCATGTTTGTTCCCTGAAAAGTAAGACAATCGAAGCTGTGATGAATGCGGTCCACGGTAACGTTTGGCCCGACCCAGGGAAACGGGACCGCAGCAGGAATTCATCTCCGGCTGGCAGACGCGAAGAATTCAGAGCCTCGCGCGTGCAGCGAGCGTGTACCCAGTTCTGGCCCCGCACCCCAACCCTCTCCCCGGAGTACCGGGGCGAGGGGAGTTTCTCACAACGAACGCATTCGTCAGCGAGCTTTGC
>CAVWGZ010000012.1:0-21602 GCA_963754705.1 uncultured Actinomycetes bacterium
TTAATCCGCAGGTTCTGGGTTCGAAACCCAGGGGGCGCACCACAAAACACCTGGTCAGGGCCAATGCGTCTGGGAGTTCGCTCGTGGCGAACCCGTGGTCAACCCAAAGACGGCGTCGCAGATTGCAGCTGGGACCGGGCTCTGGGGAAGTGCTGGTGAGGCCTACGGCGGCACGGCTGCGGTCGGACGATCAGTGGTCGGGATCGGGCTCTTCGTCATTGACTCTGTAAGTGCCCCGACGCACGGCGACCGTCCGCGGTTCGCCCGAGATTTTCATGACGCCGTCCGCTCGAGCGTCGGCGTGGGTGTCGTGATGTCCATACCCTGTAGGTGCCCCGCTGCACTGCGGTAGTCCCCGACACGCCGGAGATTCCTTCGTCGCTGTCCGCTCGGAGCGTCGACGCGATGTCCTGAGGTCCGTACTCCAGCAAGTGCCCTGGAGCTGATCCCAGGTCCCGCTCTCCCTGAGGATCTCTGCGCTCGCTCACGGCGATCGCTGGCGTCGACGGCGGCGACTTGACGGGCCACCTGCTGTGGCGAGGAACAGCGTCCTCGGTCCGCTCCAAGGTATCAACAGGCGGCGATGCGCCGGTGTTTGATACCTTGGAGCGGTGAGCCAGGTGAGAGTTGTCCCGGGCGAGTTCGCCGACTGGCTGATGGCACGAGGCCAGCACTTCATCAACTCCGATGCCGCGGCCACGGTCCTGGGGGTCACCCCCGACGCGGTTCCCGACAGCCTGGAACGGGCGCGCGAGAGCGGCAAGATCATCTCGGTCACCAAGTCCGCCTGGGTGCCCGTCCCGCCCGAGTACCGCGCTGCTGGCGCGCCACCCGTGATCCACTTCATCGATCCGCTGATGCGTCACCTCGGGCACCCCTACTACGTCGGGTTCCTCTCCGCCGCCGCCATCCACGGCGCCGGCCACCAAGCGTCGATGGTGCTCCAGGTCGTCACCTCGGCCCGGCTACGCGATCGAGCCATCGGACACGGGCGGGTGCAGTTCGTCCGCAGAGCAGACACCGCGCAGCGTCCGACCCAACAGCACAACGTCCCGACCGGACGAGTCACCGTGTCTACCCCAGCCACCACCGTGCTCGACCTCGTCGGCTTCCCACGAGCCGGCGCGGGACTGTCGAACATCGCCACCGTCATCGGCGACCTACTCATCGAAGGCAAGCTCAACACAGCCGAACTGACCGACGCGGCAAGGCGCTACCCGATCGCAGTCGTGCAACGCGCCGGCTATCTGATCGACCTGATGACCACCGAAACCGACACCGTGCTCGACCTCGCCGAACTACGCCAGCTGATCGCGACCGCCGACTTCACCCGCCTCTCCCCCGACCGCCCCGCAACGGACGAACGCGACGACCGCTGGCGGGTGCTCCTCAATACTGCCATCGAGCACGACCTGTGATCACCCCCGCCGACATCGCCCACTGGCGCACCCAGGTCCCGTGGGTCAGCCCGGAGAACGTCGAACAAGACCTCGTCCTGTCGCGCTTGATCGTCGAGATCGCCCGCCATCCGCTCCTCGGATCCGAGCTGGTCTTCCGCGGCGGGACCTGTTTCCACAAACTGTGGCTCGATCGTCCGTGGCGTTACAGCGAAGACCTCGACTACGTCCGGCGCACCGAGGGCGGAGTCGGAGACGTCCTCGACGCCATCCGGGCCGTCGCCGCGAACGTCGGGTTCGACGACGTGCGAACCCAGATCGGCACCCATCCGAAAGCGCGTCTGCGATCCACGTTCCTCAGCGGACAACGGTTGCAGATCAAGGTGGAGATGAACACGTTCGAACGGTCACCCGCGAGACCGACCGTCTCCCGCACCTATCGGGTCGACAGCCCTTGGTTCACCGGCGAAGCCGAAGTACCGACGTTCGCGATCGAGGAACTCACCGCCACGAAGATTCGCGCCCTGTTCCAGCGCAGCAAAGGCCGAGACCTGTTCGACCTCTGGCTCGCCGTCGAACACGCCGGACTCACACCCGAAGCGATCGCCGACTGCTTCGACCCCTACCGACCACAAGGCTGGACCGTTCCCCGGGCACTGGAGAACCTCGCTGCGAAACTCGACGACCACGCCTTCACCACCGACGTCGAACTCCTCGTCGCCCAATGGCCCGACCGCTACGACGTCGCCTCCGGCGCAGCGACCGCACGATCGATAGTCGACGCCATCTCGGCGCGAGATCACAACCGCCCTGCATCTTGACTTTGGGACGTCGGCTGACGAGGCGGTCTCACAGCCTCGACGGGAAACGACACTGCGGCGGTGGCGTCGGGAACTACAAGTTCAACGGAAGCAGCTACTCCAACACCGAGACCGACCGACGCCGGAGACCAACGCTCGCCCCGCCAGCCAGGAGAACGCCGCCTGCAGACCTTGCCGATCCGGCTTCAGCCCGACACCGCGCCGTCACCTTCCGGCTCGGCGTCGGGAGTCTCTGTCCAGGAAATCAGAGGACCTACGTCCAGGAAACCCGAGGGAACCCAACCAGGAAACTGGAGGACCTCACGAGGGCGAACCACCCCACGTCGACCGTGTGAGCGGCGATTTGGAGCATGGCGTCGACCGAGTCCTCGACCTCGGGTGCTGCGGCACGGTCGAAGGACACCTGGTTGTCGGCCAGGCTCTGGCGGCTGTCACGGCGGATCGGAGCGAGTCAGCGCGTGTCGAGCGTTGCCCGGACCACCTCGCCATTGCGGACGGCAGCAATCGCATGGTGGATCTCGTCGAGACGCCAGACGCGGCTGACCTGGGCGGCGACGTCCACGGCACCGGTGCGGACGAGCTCGATGATGGTCGGAAGATCCCGCGTCGGCACAACGTCGCCGTTGAGGCTGCCGAGCAGGCGGTGGCCGAGCACAAGTGAGCGCGCGTTGACCCGTAGCTCGTAGTCGGCTGGTGGAATGCCGACGAGGGCCACTGTCGGTGCCAACGTCGATGCGACCGAGATCGCAGCTGGCGCCCCGCTGCATTCGATGACGACATCGGCGCGCGCAATCCTGGAGACGTCAGTGACGAACTCGTCGGCACCGAAGAACCGGGCGACTCGCTCCTTGCACGGGTCGATGTCGACCGCGACGATGCGCGCTGCACCCGCAAGACGAGCAGCTGCGACGGCGTTGACCCCGATGCCGCCGATCCCGATGACGACGACCATCTCGCCCGCGACGACCTGGGCGACGTTGGTGACCGCGCCCCAGCCGGTCGACACTGCGCAGCCGACCAGCGCGCTGCTCGCCGGTGGAATCCCTGTTGTGCTGATCACCTGCGAGGCTCGAACGGTGACATGCGATGCGAACGACGACACGTTCGCGTACGAGCGCACCTCCGACCCGCGCCACCGAAACGGGAACGAGGGTCGGCCGTAGGCCTCAGGACAGCGGCTGGGCCGATCCGCGCGGCACGAGGGACAATCACCGCACGGAGTCATCGAGGAGATCATCACCTCATCGTCGACATCGACCGAGTCGACGCTGTCACCGATCCGTTCCACGACCCCAGCGGCCTCGTGGCCGAGGACGACCGGCGCAGGAATCGGTGAGCGTCCATCGATCACATCGAGGTCGGAGTGGCAGATCCCCGATGCCAACACACGCACGGTCACCTCCTTCGGACCCGGCGGGAGCAGCGATACCTCGTCGACGATCAGGTTCGTGCCGTCCCAGATCGCGGCGCGGACGCCGGAGATCAGCTGCGCGGCCATTCGATCACGCGAGCTGCCATTGGAGTTCGATGTGCTGCCCCAGTGTGAGCAGTCCGGCGGCGACGATGTCGGTCCACACGAATGCCTGGACCATCGTCTCGGCGACCGCTCCCGGATCACCTGGGCGGAACACCCCGGCGACCCGGACGCGCCCGGCCAGATCGCCGCCATCGGCGCCGGCTTGACGAACTCGCGCACACGTGGCGTCGAATGTTGCTTCATCGGCGAGGCGAATCCCGAAATGACACGACCGTTGCGGCTCGCGGTGCAAGCGATCAAGGTACGCCGCCCGTTCCGGTGCCCCCGTCGCCAACGCCTGCTCGAACGCCCACTGTTCCGGCGTGACTTCGGACGCGTACAGCACGTTGTTCGACCAGTCGGCACCGTCGGCGGCGATGAACGACGTGAACCACGTGCCTCCACGATCGACCGGGCGACATCCGAGCATCTCGAACACCCGCTTGGCAAGGTCGCGCTCCATCGGCCGGTAAACGAGTTCGACATGGTTGAGAGCGTGCGATGCGGTCTCAGACATCCACCAACAAGCTAGTGAAGGCGCGGTGAGTGTCAACGGCTACTACAGCCAGTCCCAGTCCCCGTCGGCACCTGCTCCTTCGTGAGGATGGTCCCCACGACGAATCAGACGGGGTACCTCGCCGTTTCGTCAGCTCTCCGACGTCCACAGGCGGTCGATCGGAGTCACGTGGATCCGGTCTTCGGCGGTGTAAGAGCGTTGCCCGGTGTACGAGGCGTAGCCGGCGACGAATCGGGCACCGAGCGCGTCGCGCAACTTGCGTATGCGTAAACCCTCGAAGGTCAGCACCGGGCACCCTCGCTGCAGCTTTCACCTCGAAGCCGTAGACGTCACCGTCGTCGGTCTCGAGGACGAGATCGACCTCGTCGTCGTCGTGGGTGTGCAATTGGCCCACGTCAACCGCGACGTCGAGCCACGACAACTGCTTCATCAACTCGCCGACAACGAACGTCTCGAGCAGATGACCGCCCCGTTCTGCCGAGCCAGTCCCGGCGGAAGCCTCAGGTGGACGAGAGATGCAACATCTGGACCGACAGGGTCGGAGTGGCTGCGAGCTTCCGATCACCTGTCAGGAGTGGCGCGTCGAGCCGCTCAGCGAGCGCGACGTACAACGCGTCAGCGAATGTCACGTTGTAGCGATGCGCCCACGCCGCTCGGAACAGGTCACGGAGCTGGACTCGCTGCAACGGCAACCGCAACAGCCGCCCGATCGAGGCAGCGACCTGTTCGTCGGTGAGGACCTTGCCGTTACCCCACTTGCGGAGCACGGCACCACATTCGGCGTAGAAGTGCTCAGGCACGTACGGGCGGGATCAAGCGCCGAAGCGCTCGACCTGTCGAAGTGTCAGCCGCGATCTCCACGCCTGCAGACGAGTCGACGACGACCCCAACCGTCACGACTCGCCATGCTCGCGAATCTCGCGGAGGGTGTCTGCAGTCGAGATCGAGATGTCGATCGGCTCGGCAGTGTCTGCCTCAGCCATCCACGCCGCCAGCGCGACGGCGTACTCGTCGTCGGACATCGACGAGAACTCGTCGACGATCACCAACACCGATGTTTCGAGTTCGGCCGGATCCATCGACATGCCACACATCCTACGCGGACCAACGCATCCGCACCGAGGAAGTTGGCCACCTGATCGGCACCAGGAACGCTATGCGTGGCAGCCCGCCGGGCCGCAGCCGCCGTCGATGACGGCGGCTGCAGCGTTCCATGCGACCCGCTTGCCTCACCTCTCCGGCCTCCGACCCAGCGGCGAGGCAGACCGGCTCGAAGGGTCCTGTGCGCAGGACGATGCGGACTCACCTGGCTGCCGGCCGTCCTGGTCGGCGGGCTCTGCCCCGATTGCCGCGGCGACTGAGCGACCTGAAGGGAGTGACATGGCGCTGTACGACCTGACCCAAACGACGGTGGCCAAGATCGAGCCGACAACGTTCAGTGCCGCCAACGTTCTCGAACGAACCCATCTGCAAGCGGCGCTGCGCGAGAACATCGGCATCGTCGCCGACGACCTGCTCGTCGGTCGCCGAGGAGTTCGGAGAGTTCGCTGACGCCAACCGCCGGATCGACTTGCTCTGCGTGGACCGCTCGGCACGTCTCGTCGTTGTCGAACTGAAGCGGACCACCGACGGCGGCCACATGGACCTCCAAGCCATCCGGTACGCAGCGATGGTGTCGACGATGACATTCGCCGACCTGGTCGGCATCTTCGCCCGATTCCGAAAGGTCGACTTCGACGACGCACGCAACGACCTGATCGAGTGGCTGGACTTCGACACCGAGGAACCGGTCGTCCCAGCGCGACGTCGGCATCGTGCTCGTGTCGCAGGATTTCGACATCCAGATCACCACGACCGCCCTGTGGCTCAACGAGATCCACCAGATGGACATCCGCTGTGTCCGGCTCACTCCGTACCGGCTGGACGGGCGCCTGCTGCTCGACGTGCAGCAAGTCATCCCGCTCCCCGAGGCGGCAGCGCGTAGTCCTCGGACGGCGGATGGTCGTCCGAGCGGGCCTTTACGACGCCGACTCGATCGTCGACGCTCTCCGAGCGACGAATGCCAGCATCGACATCTCACGGTTCTTCGTCGACGAGCCGTTCCACTCCGACGACCAGACCTGGGTGCTGTCGAAGATGTGGGGTCTGGTCACCGCCGAACTCCTCGGCGAACTGACCCGACTCGATCCGTCCGCCGGCGTGACGATCTGCGCTGCGACGACATGACATCCGAACTCGAGCGGATCGACCGGATACCGGGCGACCCGGTGGTTCGAGGGCCTTGAACCGGGAAACTCGAGGGCCTCTAACCAGGAAACTCGAGGGGAGGACCATCCCCTGCTGAAGGACTCGACACGCTCCGATCTCGACAGCGCCGGCAACTCCACCCACCTCGTGACCTCGACCTGACGATCAGTGGATCGCCGTTGAGGTAGCGCGAGTCGCCACCGAGCAGGTACGGAGACCACAGGTGGGTCCACAACGAACGGTTCGAGTCGAACGATCACTCGGTCGGGACGGAGAGTCCGAGCGAGTCGGGCGCGGCCGCGAAAGTGCCCCCGGCGGCCATCCAGGCCCGCACGACCTGCTCGCCCTCGCCCGGGTGGTAGATGTCCTCCTGACGGCTGAACTGACCCTCGCCTGCGTATTCGAGGATGGTCACGCAGCCGAACCGGAACACCGCATCCCCGCCCGCCGGATCGGGGAAGACCTGCCACGGGTAGTACACGACCCGGTTGCCCTCGATGAGGACCCACTCGACCGGGAACTCCATCATCGGCACCGGTGACATCAGCTCGGTGATCTTGGCCCGGATCGCCTCTCGCCCTCGGATGACGCCGTAGTTGTGCTCGTGCCATTCCCCGCCGACGGTATGGAGATCGGCCCAGCGATCCCAATCACCGTCATCACCAGCTGCGACGAACGCTCGATAGGCAGCTTCGACTTCGTCCCGAGGAAAGATCCGCTCGACCATGTCGCCAGTGTTCCATGCGTGCGAGGCACGACGGCTGTTCACACCATCGTTGCGCCCGAGGGGCCCGGGCGATCGATGCGCAGGATCACGTGAGCCCGATCGTCGATGGGATTGTCGGGTGTGATGTCGCCCTCGGCGACCGCGCGGAAACCGGCTGCCATCAAGGCCCGCCACGACGCCACGTTCGCGGCGTGGACCGGGACGACGATCGACGAGACCCCGGGTTCCTGCGCCCACACACGGTCTACGAACGCCGCGATCATGGCCGTTCCGAGCCCTCTGCCGACACGGTCGGGATCGCCGATGAGGTAGTCGATCGATGCCATGCCGTCGGACACCGGGTACACCGGTGCCATGTCGTCCACGTACTCCGGATAGTCGTGGAATCGGCAGTACTGCAGGATTCCCACGGGAACGCCATCGGCGAGGACCAGGTGATCCTCCGCCGGTTCCAGGCCATCGACGACGTCACCGAAATCGGACTCCACCGCAGCCGGCGACGGGTCGTGGGCCCACCAGCGGGCCACGTGTGGTTCGGCCAACCAACGGCCGAGCATCGGGAAGTGCGCACGGCTCAGCCGTTCGAAGCTGATCACGGCGCCGACGCTACGACTTCGGTCCGGCCGTCGCTCCTCGTGGGACATCGGGGGAACGCCGGGCGCGCGCCACACTGGGGATGATCGGTCGCGACGAGGAGAGCACATGACGACCAGCAACGACTGCGTGCTCATCGCGTGCACAGTGATCGACGGGACGGGCGCGGCGCCGCTCCCCGACGCCGCGGTATGGGTGAGGGACGGGCGGATCGGGGCCGTGGGGCCTGCTGCGACGGTCCTCGCCGAGGCGCGGTCGGACGGGTCGCCGACGGTGCTCGACCTCGGCGGTGGCTTCGTCACCGCAGGGCTCGTCAACATGCACACCCACTTCTCCCTCGCCCTGCCGGGCGATCTCGGTCATGCACTCGATCGCATGTCGGCCTACGACCTCGCGCTCTACATGGCCGACGGCGCTCGCCGCACGCTCGAGGCCGGTGTGACGACGGTGCGCTGTGTCGCCGAGCGTGACGGCGCCGACTTCGCCCTGCGCGCCGCCATCGACGTCGGTCGGGCGTCGGGACCGCGCATCTTCACCGCCGGTAAGGCGCTCGTGTGCACCGGCGGTCACGGCCACGGTCACGGCGACACCCTCGAGTGCGACGGTGCGGTCGGTTTCCGCCACGGCGCGCGCCGTCAGATCGCTCTCGGCGCCGATCTGGTCAAGGTGATGATCTCCGGGGGCATAGCCGGCGAGCACGAACGGATCGAGACCCCACAGCTCACCGACGACGAACTCGACGCCGTCATGTCCATCGCTCACGATTGGGGCCGCAAGGTGACCGCCCACGCCGGGCCCGGCGCCGTCATCGAGCGAGCGATCCAGCACGGACTCGACGGCGTGGAGCACGGCTATCAGCTCACCGGCGACGTGGTGCGGCTGATGGCCGACCGGGGTGTGACGCTGGTGCCGACACTGGTCGTGACCCGATGCGGCTCGTTCTTCGACGAGCTCGGCGTCCCGTGCTGGATGCAGCAGCGCTCGCTCGGCGCAGGCGACCGCCACATGGAGAGCTATCGGATGGCGCTCGAGGCCGGTGTCGAGGTGATGCTCGGGAGCGACATGCCGCCGTTCTGGGAGTTCGAGGGCACCAACGCCACGGTGCGCGAGTTGGAGTTCATGATCGAAGGCGGTCTGGCCCCGATGGCGGCCCTGCAGGCGGCCACGATCGGACCCGCTCGCTGGCTCGGCGTCGGCGACGTTCAGGGCACGGTCGAGGTCGGCAAGCGAGCCGATCTGATCGCCCTGCGTGACGACCCGCTCGACGACGCCGCGGCATGGCGAACCATCGGTGTCGTGATCAAGGACGGCGTCGTGGTGCGCGACTCGTGGGGTTCTCGATGACCGCCGCTGCGCCGGACGACCGGGCTGCGGTGGCGGCCCGCTTCGAGGGAACCTGGCTCCTCGTCCACCACCATGCCGAGGAACTCACCGATGGGGGAGCGGCCTGATGTCCGGCGAAGCCGACGACGAGTTCGATCTCTTCGACCTGCGCGTCGTGGTCGATCGCATCGAGGGCCGCAGCGTGTGCGGCCTGCGGCCCGGCGATCACTTCGACGTAGTGGGGAGCAACGAACTGCGGCTGCCCGACGGGAAGCACTTCTGCATCTATGCCCTTGCCGCGGTCCTGCCGCTGCTGCCGGCCAAACAACGTCAGCTCGCGGCAGCCGACTGGATGGAACGAGACACCGAGGTGTGCTGCCCTGACCCCGACGAGCGTCTCGTGATGCGGATCGAGCGGATCGGCACCCGTCGCCTGAACAGCGGAGATCTCACGTGACCGTCGAGATCGGCCTGGGGATCCAGAGCAACAAGGAGCCGGGTGCCTACGCCCGTCTCGCCCGCCGGGCCGAAGCGGGCGGGATCGACGTGCTCACGGTCTTCGGCGACCTGCTGTACCAGCCGCCGCTGCCCGCCCTGTTGGAGATGGCCGCGGCAACGAGTCGCGTGCGACTGGGCCCGGCCTGTCTGAACCCGTACTCGATGCATCCGTACGAGATCGCCGGGCAGATCGCCGCGCTCGACCTGGCGAGCGATGGACGGGCGTACGTGGGCCTCGCCCGCGGGACGTGGCTGGGCTCGATGGGCATCGAGCAGCCCGACCCGCTGGCGTCGATCGAGGACGCCGCCGCGATCGTCGCAGCGCTCCTCGCCGGCGCCGACCGGGCCATCGTCGGCACCCGGTTCAGGATGGCGGCGGGCTCCACGTTCCGCTTCGGCCGGGCCCGCCCGAAGGTTCCGTTGTTGATCGGCACCTGGGGGCCGCGGATGGCAGCGCTGGCCGGGCGGATCTCCGACGAGGTGAAGATCGGCGGGTCGGCCAACCCGGACATGGTGCCCGTGATGCGGGAACGCATCGCCGTCGGGGCTCGCTCGATCGGCCGTGATCCCGACGAGATCGGCATCGTCGTGGGAGCCGTCACCGTGGTGGACGAGGACGGGGCGTCCGCACGCGCCCGAGCCCGCACCGAGGTCGCTATGTATCTCGACGTCGTCGGCGCGCTCGACCCGACCGTCACCCTGCCCGAGGGGCTCCTCGCAGCCGTGGGCGAGCGGGTGTCGACAGGCGACGATGTGGGTGCGGGCGAGTTCATCCCCGACGACGTGCTCGACCGATTCGCCTTCAGTGGCACACCCGAGCAGGTGGCGGCGCAGGCCACGGCACTGGTTCGGGCCGGGGCCTCCCGGGTGGAGTTCGGAACTCCTCACGGCCTCACCGACGACGGTGGCGTGGGGCTCCTGGTCGATCGGGTCCTACCGCTGATCGACCGAGTTGGCCCGATGCGACGCTCGACGGCGCCCCGGGTCGGTGGTGGGACCATCTGAGGCCGCGTGTTCGGTTCGAGCCGGACGGAGCGGAGCAGTGCGTCGGGCCCAGCCGTCGGACCTGGCTCAGCCTCGTACGGGGTGCTCCTCCACGAGCAGGCGGGTGCGCCCGCGGACGTGGGCCAGTGAGTCGGCCGCCACCCGATGACCGAGATCGGTCGCGTAGGCGGCGTGGAAGTCCGCCTCGGAATCGAACCACAGCTCCGAGACTCCGTCGACATCGCCCGGGTCAGCGACGAGGTTGAAGACGAGCCGGCGAAGGCCGGGGAGCTGGGCGGCGAGCGGGGCGTGCTCGTCCAGCCACCAGCGGCGGAAGTCGTCCGGTGTCATGTCGTCCCGGCGCGACAACAGGATGATCGCCTTGAACATCAGGTGGCTGGCCTGGTGACCCGACGGAGGGGGCGGCCGCCGGTGCCGAGGGCGAGGACCACCACGACCTCGCCAGGGCGCGGCGCGTCGTCGATGCTGATGGCGATGGCGTCCATCTCGTCGAAGCTCCAGATGTCGGTGCAGTTGGTGAGCGGCGCCACGATGCGGGTGCCGGGTCCGCCCAGCAGTTTGGTGGACGGGATGATCGCCGGGCCATTGCCGAGGGCGGCGCGCACCGGTGCGCCGAAGGTGGGGTGGATCAGCGCAGCGGCGTGCTCGAGCTCGCCGTCGGTGCCGACGATCGCCGCCTTGCCGTAGGCGCTGACGTCCGCGGGTTCCCGCGCCAGGGCCGCCAGAGCTTCGGCGACCAGCAGCTCACCGAGCGCCGAGCCGAGGGTGAGCAACTCCACGAGGTCGGCCTCGTAGCGACCGGCCAGCGGGTTGGTCACGACCGCCGCGGCTGCCGCCTTGCGCACCGGTGGCTGCACGGCCCGACCCATCTCCCGGTGCGTCGCCTCGACGACGGTGACGATCTTGCGCACCTCGAGCTCAGCCATGACGGCTGATCATGCCACCGCCAGCGCCTACCCGCTGCGACCCCGCTGCCGCTGGTGGCCGGACACGGGCAGGTGGCGGGTGCGGGTCAGATGGGCCGAGCGGGGGCGGCATCTCGCGGCCCTGTAGATCGCCGACGGATCCGGCGATCGGCGCAGCGGAACACGCAACGGCGACGAGCCGACGGCCATCGGCCTCCTCGACCCGCCCAGGTCGACAGCAGGTCGCCAGCGGACGTCAGGGCGTGAGCACGAGCCGCGGTCGTGTGCTCGCCGAGCTCTCGCCGGACGACGCCTTCACCAGCGCACTGCCCGGCAGTGTGGCCTGTACGACGAAGCCGAGGACGTTGCGGCCCGCAGCGCGCTCGGCAGCGACGTACGACGTGACGTCGAACTGGTGCCACGTCGCGGTGGCGCCGACCACGGTCCCCGTGGCCACCGTGGCACCGGGCACCGGCTTGGTGTTCCAGGTGAGACCGGTCTCGGTCCACGACGTGTCGACCGCCTTGACGACGACCGGGGTGGTCTTGCCCTTCGCCCCTTGGCAGCGCACCCGCAGCACCGCAGTGCTCACCGGGCCGGCGTAGGCGGTGGTGTCGACCTGCAGGAAGTACCAACGGGTGTTGCCCGCCGAACCGTTCTGAACCTCGGCTGCGGTCGCGGTGGCGTAGTTGTTGTTGGCCCGGCTGCCGTCGCGGACGTGCGCATCGACGGTGATGGTGATCGTGGTCGGTGTCGGCGCCGGGGGATGCGGTGGGTCCGGTAGGCCGCCCGTGTTGCCCACGCCCGTGAGGCCGAGATCGAAGCCGAGGTCGCTGCTGGTGACGGCCGCCTGGTGGACCTCGACGGCGATGACGTTCCGCCCGTTGTAGAGCTGCCCGGACACCGGGATCGAGAGGTAGGTGGTCTCGTCGGCGCCACCGATCGCGCCTGAGGCGAGCGTCGCCGCCGTGATGGTGCCGGCGGGCATGGTGCTGCGCGCCACCTCGGTGCCGTTCAGGTAGACCACGGCGCCGTCGTCGCGGCGCAAGGCGAGCGTCAGCGTCGAGTACCCGTGGACCGCAGTGAACGTGCGCCGGAAGTAGGTGGTGACGTACTTGTTGTTGCCGTCGGGGCCGAACCCGAGGGTCGTGGTCATCGGGTCGCCGTACCCGAGCGGTGCGCCGCCCGACGCCCACGCCGAGTCGTCGAAGTGGTAGGCGCGCCACGACGTGCCCAGGTCGGTACCGAGGTCGCGGTAGCGCCAGGTGCTTCCCGTGGCGACGAGCGTCTCGGGCGGAAGTGGAGGAGTGCCGCCGGTGCGGAACGGGCCGGTGATCTCGTACGTGCGTCCGGTCGAGCCGTTGGTGCCGCGCTGCGACGACACGTACATGCGGGTGTGGTCGGGCGAGAACGCCACACCGCACCACTCCGACGAGCTGTGGCCGATGATGCGCAGGAACGCCGCGACCTCGGCGTTGCCGTTGCCCATGTCGGCGATGATGCAGACCTCCATGTTGCCGCCGTCCTCGCACACGTACACGTCGCCGGACGGGACGTGCACCGTGCAGTTGTCGACCGCGTTGAGCGCTGCCGACGGGTTGGCGACGCCGTCGTAGAGCACGGCGGTGGTCTGCGCGCCGAGGTCGATCTCCCACACCCTCTTGTCGCCCTTGGAGGTCATGTACATCGTGCGACCGTCGATCCACAGCCCCTCGCCACCGTTGAACGCCGTCGTGGTCGCCTGGCGGTCGGGACCCGAAACCGGCGCAGTCACCCAGCTGAGCGCCCCGCCGGTGACCTTCGCCGCAAACAGCTGACCCGCCGAGAAGTCGCCGCGGCTGGTGGGGACGAAGCGGTACAGCCGGCCGGACGGGTCGTCCTCGGTGAGGTAGACGTATCCGGTGAGCGGGTCTTCTACGGCGGCCTCATGGTTGAACGAGCCCAGCGCGGGTCGCACGACACCTTGGCCGGCGGCCAGCGGATTGCATTCGTAGACCTTGCCGCTGGAGCCGTTCTCCTCGCAGGAGAACCACCCGCCGGCCGCGGTGGTGCCGCCCGCGCAGTTGCGGCTCGTGCCCGAGAGAATCCGGTACGCGTCGACGACGTTGCCGGCTGCGTCGAACTTCAGCGCGCCGGCACCACCACCGCCGCTCGCCACCTCCGAGTTGGACACGTACACCCAGCCGCCCCCGGCCACGGGGAAGCAGGCGCCGCCGTCGGGTGCCTGGTGCCACCGGTAGCCGGTGCCCGACACCGTCGAGCCCGACGTGGCCAGCAGCCGGCTGGAGAAGCCTGCGGGCAGCAGGAAGCCGTTGGGGTCGGCGGTGACCGACAACGCACCGTACGGGCCCGGTCCGGCGACGGTTGCGGCGAGGACGCGCTGGGACCGCAGCACCCCACCACCGAGCACCGCTGCTCCCGAGACCACCAGCGTCTGAAGGATGAAGCTGCGCCGATCCAAGGTCCCCGTCATGGCTCGCGACCCTACGCCACTGTCGAAGTCAGCTCGGCCTGATCGTTCCTCCTCGGCGACGAGCCGAGCGGCATGCCTCGACCCGGTTTCATCATCGCCTGCCCGTCGCCGTGGGTCTGTCGCCAGCCGGTTGCGGTTGCCCCGAGGTCTGGTCGAGATGCTGACGGGTACGTCAGGTGACGATGACACCGCAACGGGAACCGAGAGATGCCGACGGCCGCGACCGGGATCTGGCGACATCCAACTCTGTGAGCGAGGACGCCGAGGTCGCGGAGAACGGCGAAGTGGTGCCGAGCGCAGCCGGCGCCGGGCGGGACGAGGCCGAGCTGATCGAACAGCACAAGGCCGTCTCGGGAGTAGTCGAGCCGACCGATCTCGGACGCCGAAAGGGTGTTCCTCCGGGATCGCCGCGTTGACGGGTTCACCCGGGAACTCGCGGCGCTCGGCGCTGCTGCGGTCCTGCCGGTGTGACCTGGTGCTCCACCGTCACGGTTGTGCGTGATCCGCGGGGCTTCCAAGGTGCGCTGATTCGAGTGGCCTCGCGACGCGAGGCCACTCCTCGCGCCACGGAAGAGACGCGACCGACGAGGAGAGCACCGTGACGGCACGAGTTGATCTGGCGACTTCGACCCCGGCGGCTTGCCGTGACCGGCGGGCCCGTTCCCGGTGGTCGCCGTCGACCGACCGGCATCGTTCGCCCGCACATTCGCAGCCAGTTCCCGCGGCCACTCCCCCGGTGCTGCGACTGCTCGGCCCGATCGAGCTCGGCCGGCCGGGCGCGATGGTCGCGCTCGGCGGACCGAAGCAGCAGGCTGTGCTTGCGCTGCTCGCCTGTGCCGGCCGGCCGGTCTCCGCCGATCGGTTGACCGCCCAGCTGTGGGGCGAGCGGCCGGGCCTGGGCCGGCCGAAGCGGACGCTGCACGTCTACATCTCGACGCTGCGCAAGGCGCTCGCCCCGTTCGGCCTGCAGATCGTCGGGTCCGGCCAGGACTACCGCCTCGAGGGGCCGCGCGAGCTGGTCGACCTGTATCGCTTCGAGGATCTGATCGCGCTCGCCGGCAAATTCGCCGCTGGTCAGCCCGCCCACGCCCTGGCGCTGTACGACGAGGCCGAGCGGTTGTGGCGCGGGATCCCGTTCGTTCAGCTGTCCGAGCTCGACGACGTGCTCGTCGCTAGCGCCGCGGTCGACGACGCGCCATCTCGGTGCGACCGAGTCCCGAGAGCTGGCACCCGGACGTGGCTGTGCTCGGCGATCGATCCCGCGTTGCCCTCCACCGCGGGGGCGACGGACGCCGCCGATGCCGCTCTGCCGTCGTCGAAGTCCCAGGTCACCGGATGTTCCGGTCGGTAGCTGGCGTAGATGCCGAGCTGCACGCTGTGGGTCAGGTGACGGGCGAGCGCGGGGGCGGAGTCGGCCAACGCCTTGATCGTCGAGCGGATCCGCCAGGAGACAGCGTTGCGCGCCCGCTCGGCGGTGCCACCCGTGCGGCGACCGGCGCCGCGCAGGCCGAGCTGGCTGGCCAGCTCCTCGACGAGCCGGTCGAGCTCCATCTCGAGTGTCTCCGCCCGGCCGAGGTCGTTCGCCGCGCCGGCCTCGGTGAGGTCGTCCTGCAGCTCACGGATCCGTTGCTCGATCGCCCGCCGCGCCTGGCCCGCGATCCGATCCGGCCACGGCGCTGATTGTTGCACAGGGTGCCAGGTCGTCAACGAGGTGACGGCCGCCGACGCGGCCAACCGGGAGCTCGCCTGACGGTCACGCGAGTTGGCGCTGCGCCAAGTCTGCGAAGGGTCCCGGCGTGTTCAGCAACTCGTCGTAGTGCCCGGTCTGGACCACTTCGCCCTTGTCGATCACGACAATCCGATCGGCGTTGACGATCGTGCTCAGCCGGTGGGCGATGACCACCCGGGTGATCTTCAGCTCGGCCAGGCTTCGGCTGACGATCGCCTGGGTCTCGTTGTCGAGCGCGCTGGTGGCTTCGTCGAAGAACACCAGCCGGGGCCTGTGGGCCAGCGCCCGGGCGATCAGCAGGCGCTGGCGTTGGCCGCCGGAAAGCCCACCGCCACCGTCGCTGACGATCGTGTGCATCGCCATCGGCATCGCCCGGACATCGGACTCCAGTCCAGCCATTCGCGCCGCATCCCAGGCGTCGTCGATGGTCAACGTCGACGAGCCGACGATGTTCTGGAAGATCGTCCCGCTGAGCAACCGGCCGTTCTGGAGGACGGAACCGATCTGGCGGCGCACCGCTTGGGGGTCGAGCGAGGCCAGATCACGGTTGTCGAAGTAGACGACGCCGTTCTCCGGGGTGGCGAACCCGAGCAGCAGGCGGACGAGGGTCGACTTGCCGCTCCCCGACGGGCCGACGATGGCGACGAATTCCCCCGCTCGGATGTCGAGCGAGACGTCGCGCAGCACGAGCGGTAGCCCAGGCCGGTAGCGGAAGCTGGCGTGCTTGATCGCCAGCCGACCGGTGAGCTCGCCGGGGTCGGTCCGGCGCGCGTCGACCTCCGGGACGGCCTCGAGAATCGGCTTGGCCCGCTCGTACAGCGGGATCACGTAGAGCACGTTGAGACAGGCGCTGCTCAATCCGAGCATGCCGCCCTGGAACTGCCCGAACGCCGCCAGGAAGGCGACGAACTCGCCGGTCGTCAGGACGTCGGCGCTCGGGTTCTCCATCGCCCGCAGCAGCAGGGCGAAGATCACGATCGTGCTCGCCAGTGGGAAGGTGACGTTGAACACCGCCGTCCAGCTGGCGACCCGACGGGTCGCCATCGCCACCCGCTTCTGCTCGGCATAGGCCTTCGCCCAGGCAACGAAGGCGCCGTTCTCGGTGCCCGAGACGCGCAGCTTGGCGATGCCGTTGATCCATTGCAGGACCGTCCCGGACAGCTCGCCGCTGACGTCGGCGAGGCGGCGTTGCTTGCGCAGCTGGGCGGCGGCGGAGACGGCGCTGACCGCGATGCTGATCGCGACCAGGCCGCAGGCGACGAGCAGCAGTCGGGCATCGAAGTACCACAGCAGTCCGGCGCTGGTGATCGAGAACACGCCGGACAAGATCGCGTCGAGAGTCGAACCGGTCAGCGCCTGGCGGACGGCGTCGATGCCCAGGCTGCGGGTCGCCAGGTCGCCGGCCGAGTAGTCGCGGAAGAACGGCACCGGCAGACGCAGCAGGCGGTCCCAGACCGCGGCCTGGGTCGCCGCTCCCATTCGGGTCTCGAGGCGGAGCACGGCGACGTTCCGACAGAGCTCGAACACGCTCGTGCCGATCGCCAGCGCGACCAGCAGTAGTCCGATCTGGAGCAGCTGACCGCGCCGGCCCCCGGGGATCACGGTGTCGAACACGATCGCGATGACCAGCGGCAGGATCAGCGCCGCCAGGCTCAAGGTCAGGCTGAGGGCGGCGAGCGTGCGCAGATCTCGCCCGCTTCCCTGCAGGCCGAAGCGGAGCAGCTGGCGAAGCCCGACCGGACCGACCGGCAGCGGTCGATAGAACGTGTGCGCCTGTGGTTCGAGCGTTGCGGCGACATCCGCAGTGACCCTCTCGCGCTCCCCGCTGCGGCTCGGATCTACGACCTCGTAACGCCGCGCCGATACCGGTAGCAACGCGACCGGCTGCCGCCCGTCCGCCCGTACGGCGAGCAGCGGGCCGTTGTCCCGCCGCCACCACTGCCCCGTCAGCACGACCCGGCGGGAGCGGACATTGGACGCCCGAAGCACGGCTTCGACCGGATCGCTCGTCGAGCGCGCCGAGCTCCCGGCCGCCGGTTGACGGAAGGCGATCCCTTGGTGGTCGCCGATCACCCGGCAGGCCTCGAACCAGTCGTCGACCGCGTCGGAGAACTCGTCGTCCGACGAGTCGTCGTCGAGCGGTGTGAGCAACTGGCGCAACGCCCCGTCCAGCCGGCGAGCCTCGATCTCGGCTGCGCGCCGGAGGCGCTCGTTCAGTCGCTGTTCGCTGCCCGTCTCGCGGTGGAGGTGGGCCTCGACGACGAGTCGGTGGAGGGTTCGCAACCCGTCCCACGTTTGATCGCTGCTGCGTCCAGCCGGCGCAGACGTCGAGCAGCAGCTGGCTGCGGGGCGGCTGCTCCTCGGCGAGTGCAGCACCGAGCGCAGCGACCCATCCCTCGATCAGCTCGACACCGGTGGCCGGCTCACTGCCGGTCGGTCGGGGTACCTCCGTCAGCTGCGCTGTCGGGGTGCAGACGACCAGCAGTCCGACCGAGAGCTGCGCCGGAGGAGCGAGCTCGCACAGACCCTGGCCGGGTTCGAGCCGGACGAGATGATGTTGCGCGCCGCTTGGCCTCCCCGCCGGTCGTCGCCACCAGGAACACGTCGACGGATCCCCCGCTGACCGACCACAGCCGTGCACTGTCGTCCATCAGGAAGCGCCGTCGTTGCGCCGACCCGTCCATCGTCCTACCGGCCGGCGTGGATCAGGGCGGCGTACGGCCCTGGCTGGTCGCGGTACGTGTCGTGCGTGCCGCGCTGGACGACGCGGCCACGCTCGAGCACGAGGATCTCGTCGCAGTCGCGGATCGTGCTCAGCCGATGGGCGACGATCAGGCAGGTGCAGCCGCGCCGTCGCAGGCTGTCGTCGATCCGCTGCTCGGTGATCGCGTCGAGCGCGCTGGTCGCCTCGTCGAGCATCAGCACTCGCGGTTGGCGGACGAGCGCGCGCGCGATCTCCAGCCGCTGGCGCTGCCCGCCGCTGAAGTTGCCGCCCGCCCTCCTCGACGGCGGCGTCGTAGCCGCCCGGCGGCTGGTGATGTCGTCGTGGATGCAGGCGTCGCGGGCCGCCTGGACCAGCTCCGGCTCGTTCGCCGTGGCGTCGTCCCACAGCGTCAGGTTGTCGCGGATCGTCCCCTCGAACAGGACGATGTCCTGGTCGACGATCGCCATCGAATGGGTGAGCACGTCGCGGCGGATCTCGGCGACGGCCGACCGTCGAACAGGATCTCGCCGCTCCACGGGGTGTACAGGCCGCAGACGAGCCTGGCGACCGTCGACTTGCCGCTGCCCGAGCCGCCGACCAGCGCGACCCGCTGACCCGGGCCGAGCGTGAGGCTGAAGTCTCTCAGCAGCGGCGGGTCGAGCTGGCTGTAGCCGAACGTCACGTTGCGCAGCTCGAGGGCACCTTCGAGCCGGACCCGGTGCGCCGCGATCGAGCCGCCGATCGAGCCTGCGGGTCGACCGGGTAGCGGAGCACGTCGTCCAGCCGGTGGAGGTCGCCGGCCACTTCCTGCAGCTGCGAGCCGAGCGCCACCAGCCCGTTGACCGGGCCGAGGAACTCGGCCGAGGAGCATCTGGAAGGCGACCAGCATGCCGATCGTCAGCGCGCCGTCGATCACCCGCAGGCCGCCGAGGCAGAGCACCGCGACCGGGTCAGCGACGTCAGCACGGTGGCAGACGCGCCGAGTGTGACACGTCGACAGCTCGAGGTGCTGAGCGGCGTTCGACCGAGCTTGGCGTGCTGCCCGGCCCAGGCGGCGAAGAAGTCTGTCCTCGCCACCGGTGGCCTTGAGCGTCTCGATCGTCTGCAGACCGTTCATCGCCACCCCGGTGAGCTTGCCGCGTCTGCTGCGAGCAGCCGCTGGCTCCCTCGCTGCCGACGCCGGGTCATGAGCGCAGCGCGAGCAGGTTGGCTCGGCAGACCGCGATCGTGACGCCGGTCAGCGGCACGTCGTACGGAGCCATCAGCACGGCGAACACGCCGACCATCACGAGGTTGAGCGCGTTCGTCGCCAGCTCGCCCGAGAGCAGGCGGGCGATCTGGTCGTTGAGTGCAACCGGGCGCCGACCTCGCCGCTCGAGCGCTGCCCGAAGAACTCGATCGGCAGGCGAAGTACGTGCCAGATGAAGCGGCTCGCCGATGCCAGTGTCAAACGGGTCTCGAGACGGGCCAAGCCCGAGCGCTGCAGGTAGGTCAGCCCACCGGCGAGCAACGCGAGCGAGCGCCAGCAGGGTGAGCACCGGGCGATCCCGGTCGAGCTGCTCGCCGACCAGCACCTGGTCGACGAAGACCTGCGAGAGCAACGGCACGGCCAGCCCGAGAACGACCAGCGCCAGCGTCGCCAGGGCCACGAGACGAGGGCGATGCGGCTGCTCGCAGGCGCCGCCCCAGGGCTCGCAACAGCGAGTGCGGCCGCCCGGCGGGAACGAACTCAGGGCCCGGCTCGAAGACGAGCACGACGCCGGTGAACCCCTCGTCGAACTCCTCGGCGCTGACCACGAGGCGGCCGCGCGCCGGGTCGTTGAGGTAGACGCGATCCCGTCCGAAGCCCTCGACCACGAGGAAGTGGTTGAAGTTCCAGAACACGATCATCGGCAAGGCGAGCTCGGCAATCCGTCCGGCTCCGACTTGTAGCCCTTCGCCGATCAGGCCGTACTTGCGCGCCGCGTCGACGATGTTGCTCGCCTTGGTGCCGTCGCGCGAGACGCCGCAGGTCGTGGCGCAGCTCCTCCAGCGGCAGCCAGAGGCCGTGATGGGCGAGGACCATCGCCAGCGCCGCCGCTCCGCACTCCGCCGCCTCCATCTGGAGGACGGTCGGCGTCTGACCCGCTTCGGGCGGGCCCAACGCTCGGTTGCTCCGCTGGGCGGGGCCGGTCTGGCGGTCGCCGGCACGGCTCAGCTCACCGCGCCCGATTGCTGACGATCGTCAGCACCAGTCGATCGGACGCTCGCGCCGGGTGACGATCCTTCCGGTGCACGACATTCCCTCGGCGATCTCGATCTGAAGACCGCGAGGCGAGGACCACTTCAGGCCGCTGGCGGTGGAGAAGTCGCGTTCCAGCGCGACGCGTACTCGACGACCGCGCCGGCACCGAGCAACTCCTGCGCCTGTTGACCATCGCCGAAGGTGTCCTGGAGGACAGCGGCGGTGGTCGGCGACTCCGCGATCGCAATCACCTCGCCCCTGACGAATCCGGCCTTCTCCCTGCGGGCGTTGCTCGGCACGATCTCCGCCGGCATCCCGATGCGAACCTGCTCGATCTCGTCGGCCGGGAGGTAGAGGACGGCCTCGAGCGTCTCGACGTGGGCGATCATCCCTTGGCCCTCGACGCCAGTGGTGATCGTCCCGATGCAGGCCCAAACGACGCCGAGCGCAAGAAGACCGAGCGCGGTGAGCAACGCCAGCCAGCTGCGCGGCGAGGTCACCGAGAGCAACGCATCCAACTGGTCGGGCGATGACAGCCGGTCGAGCGCGGCCTTGCGAAAGATGTTCCGTCTGGCCACGACTCAGGGACGAACGCCTAGCAGGGTCCGACGATCGGGCAGTAACAGGTGTTGCACTTCTGATTGGGACAGCAGGTGCGGCACTGGTAGCCGCCGGCACAGCGCACCTGACCGACCGTCGTCGTCCCCGAACCACCGCTGACGAGATCGAGCTCGTCCTCCGACAGCTCGTCGAGCGAGTCGATCCAGCTGTCGTACTCGGCGAACGCCTCCGACAGCCAGGCGGTGACGAGCTCCTCGGGAGAGGTCGACCCCTCGCTCCGCTGGCTGCGGTCGGTGATGACCCTGGACGTAGTCCTGTCGCGGACCGGTATCGAGTTCGCCGAGCCGGCTCTGCGGCGCAG
>CAVWGZ010000013.1:0-42199 GCA_963754705.1 uncultured Actinomycetes bacterium
GGGGTGTCGTTGGTCGACTCGCTGCCGTTCGTCGGTAGGCGTGCCGGTGCCGTGGTGGTCGGCGGAGGGTGTAGCCGTGGTTCTTGTAGCGGTTGTGTCGCGGGCATTGCAGCCCCCGTTGGATGGTGCTCGGCCCGCAGACTCCCCCTCGACGGTGTCGTCGGCTTCGGTGTCCGGCGGCGACGGTCACCGTCCATCCGCACCGACAATCCGTGAGGCGAGACGCTGCGGCGGCACCGGCGAACAGCCGTGAACGATTCGAAAGGATGATGTGTTACCGGCAGCGTCGACCATCCGCCGCGCACCCAACCACCGCCGACATCGCCAACATCTCGGCGGGATGGATCCGAACCCGTCGTCCGTTCGCAGTCGGCGGTCGTCCACGTCGACGGATCAGCGGGTGGTGGGGTGGTCCGGCGGCGCGGACGACTTCGGCGTCGAACGTTCCAGATCGACGTTGATGTTGACGACAACCTCGACCGGTCGACCCGAACGGGTGACCAGCGCCAGCGGCGGCGACGAAGATCGCGTACAACGCATCGCGGCGGCGTTGCGAGGCACAACGTGGCAGCTTCACGCCGGGCCGGCCTGGTCGGCATCGACGACGAACTCGGCGTCGTCGAACGGAGCGAAGATCTCAGCCATCACCGACCCTGCGCCGTGCCGACATGGGCGTTGACCACGTATTCGTCACCGACGGCACGGATCGAGGCGTCACGCATCGATCCGAGGTTTCCTGGCGGTGGCGGACCCCGTCAGCATGGCATCGACTCCCAGCGGGCGAGCACCGCCGCGAAGTCCTCGACACATCGCCGTTGCCGGACCAACCAACACCGCTGCATGCTCGACGAACAGCTCTTCACCCGCGGGTTGGCATATACCCGCCCCAACGCCTGCAGATGACCGACCGGAACCTCCCCGGCAGCGAAGGCGGCGGCGAGTTCGGGGACATCGGCCGACATCCGCGCAGCCCGGCAGCGGGCGGTGGTTCCGCCGGGGTCCAGCGGGTGATCCCCCGCGCCCAACTCCGCACCGAGACATGCCCGTCATCACGAAACGCACCCGACCGATCGACCGCGTCCAACACTGCGATCGTCTCAGCCTCCAACCGGCGACGGCGTTGTTCGAGGTCCCACAACACCGCCTCGGCCTCGCGGCCGGACAACGAGCGCACTCGTCAACGTCGACCACGGAACCGAACATGTCACCATATCTCAGCTCGAACATGTCGATCGAAGATCTGGTCAAGAGTTGGCCCATCGCCACCACATTCGGCGCTCAGGCGACAGCTGGCACCCAGCCCGAAGACCCCGGCCGTCCGGAGTCGTTCCAACACGTCCCACGCGCTGCGCAGCCGGTCCAGCCGACGGAGCGGACGAGCTCGCCGTGGAAGCGCATGTCCGCCGCCCCGGCGGTCGCCGAGTCCCGTCTGCGAGCGCCGGTCGAGTTCGTCGAGCGTCGTCGACAACGAGTCCCACAGTTCGGCCGACTCCCTAGGCTCGATCTGTGAACAGTCGACAGGGGGGACCGATGGACGAACCGTTGCCGCTGGCCGAGGAGTACGTGCGGTTCCTCCGAGACATCGGCTACCTCGCCCCCTCGGTCGAGACCTTCTCGATCACGACCGCGTGACCACCGGAGCCGGCCCCGCCGACGTCCTGGCTGCGCTCGACGAGGAGCTCTCCGCCGGCGCGCTGCTCACCGATCCGGACGTCGTCGACCAGTACCGCTACGACAGGGCCCGCACGATCGCACCCGGTCTGCCGCTGGCGGTCATCCGAGCGGCAGATGTCGACGACGTCCGGGCGACGATGAGGATCGCAACACGCTTCGGCGTGCCCGTCGTCCCCCGTGGCGCAGGAACCGGACTGTCGGGCGGGTCGTCGGCGATCGACGGTGCGATCACCTTGTCGACGGCGCGTCTGCGAGACCTGCGGATCGACGCCGAGACGCTCACCGCCGTCGTCGGCCCAGGTGTGCTCGACGCCGAGCTGAAGGCGGCGGCGAGGGAGCACGGCCTGTGGTACCCGCCCGACCCTTCGTCGTTCGAGATCTGCTCGATCGGTGGCAACCTCGCCACCAACGCCGGTGGCCTGTGTTGCGTCAAGTACGGGGTCACGACCGACTACGTCGCGGCGATAGAGGTCGTGCTGGCAGACGGTCGAGCGGTGCGTCTCGGAGGCACCACCGTCAAGGACGTCGCCGGATACGACCTCAAGCGACTGTTCATCGGGTCCGAAGGAACGCTCGGGGTGATCACCGAAGCAACGCTGCGGCTGCGCCCGCCCCCGCCGCCCCCGATCACCGTCGTCGCCACCTTCGACGACGTCGCCGCCGCCGGGCGCGCGGTCAGCGCGGTGATGTCATCGCTGCGACCGTCGGTGCTCGAGCTGATGGACAGCAACGCTGTCGCCGCCGTCCAGGCGGTGCGGCCGATGGGCCTCGAGTCCGTCGGCGCGCTGCTCCTCGGTCAGAGCGACAGCGGGATGGAGACCGCCGAAGCGATGGCCCGCTGCTTCGAGGCGGCCGGGGCGACCGAGGTGGCGCTGTCAGAGGACCTCGACGAGGGAGAGATGTTGATGGGCGCGAGGCGAATGGCGATCCCGTGCGTCGAACGACTCGGCGCGTGCTGATCGAAGACATCGGCGTCCCCGTGCCGCGGATCGCCGAGCTGGTGACCGAGGTCGAGCGGATCGCGCTCGCCAACGACACCTTGGTCCCGGTGATCGGCCACGCGGCGACGGCAACTTCCACCCGCTCGTGACCTTCGACCCGGCTGACGAGGACGCCATGGCGCGCGCCGAGATCAC
Organism: uncultured Actinomycetes bacterium; assembly: GCA_963754705.1. Taxonomy (GTDB): domain Bacteria; phylum Actinomycetota; class Acidimicrobiia; order Acidimicrobiales; family Ilumatobacteraceae; genus JAWKHV01. The sequence continues at coordinate 2,811 of CAVWGZ010000013.1, forward strand.
CTCCACGAGATCATGCGCGCTGCATTGGCACTCGGCGGCACGGTCACCGGCGAGCACGGGATCGGCTCGCTGAAGGCCAAGCACCTTCGCGATCAGATCGGTGATGATGCGCTCGACCTGACCGCTCGGATCAAGGCCGCGCTGGACCCGACTGGGATCTTGAACCCAGGCAAGTGGATCTGAGCCCGCCGACGGGACTCGATCCCTCGACTGCAAGGTCGCGTTGCCGTCGTCACCAGCGCCGGCGGACGGTGAGCCAGCGGCCAACGTGCCAAGACGAATCACGTCATGCCGCAACTCGCCTGGGCCGGAGTCGCACGGCGACCGTCCCCGACCGGAACTCGTGGCGCTCGACGAGCTCGAGTTCGATGCGCTCGCGCAGACCGGCGAGCAACGTCGAACCGTGTCCGGCGAGGACCGGCTGCACGAGGAACTCGTACTCGTCGATCAGTCCCAGATCTGCCAGCGCCACGGCCACCTGAGCACCATCGTCACGGCGCCGCCGCAGCGCCACCGCCCGGATCCAACAGCGCGACGGTTGGTTCGGCGGGTCGGGCCGTCCACGTTCATTCGAGGGCCATCCCGACGGTGCGGATGTCGTCGAGTCGCTGCTGGTCGGCGTCGGGAGATGCCGGGCCGGGTGTGTAGGTGACGGCGTGGATGGTGCCGGTAAAGGGAAAGCTGCCGTGGCGCTGGTAGAGGTCCCATGACACCGGTGAGCGCCGGTCGATCCCGACGTCGATGCCTTCGTACGGAAGGAAGTGGACGAACTGCGGGACTGCGTCGGCCTTCATCACCGGTTCGCCGTCGAGATCGACGGTGACGTTCCACTGGCGTGGGCCGGCGACCTCGAAATGAACCTCGATGCGCGAGCTGACGTCCGGCAGCGCAACTCTGCCGACGGGTCGGGGCGAGCCGTGGGCGTTGACCTCGAAGCCGAGCTGGTCGTCTTCGACCCACAGGACGTAGCCGCCTTCTTGTCCGCCGTGGGCGACCAGGATCCCTTGCTCGCCGCGCTGGTGGTCCCAGTCGACGCCGATGGTGAAGGTGCGCCGGGCGATCAGCCGGCTGGAGCGGTACCGCTCCAGGGTCGGTGTGCCCGGGAGGATGCGCAACGGTTCGTCGTCGGAGGCGGCGAATGGCGGAACCCACAGCTTGGCCAGCCCGGTGCCTTCGTCGAGGGGGAACACCCGGTTCTGCCAGGCCGCCTGTTCCCAGGCGGCGACGAGCTCGGCGACTCGTTCGGGGTGTTGGTCAGCGAGGTCGTCGAGTTCGTTGACGTCGACGCTGGTGTCGAACAGGTTCCAGTGGTCCTGGCTGAACGGGACTTTGGCGTCGTGGAAGGTGACGGCGTTCCAGCCGTCGCGGTGGTAGGCGCGGTGGCCGACGCACTCGTAGTACTGCTCACCGTGAGCAGTGGGGGCAGCCGCATCGTCGATCGTGGGGACGAACGTGACCCCGTCGAGCGGGTCGGCCGGCAGCCCGTTGCGGGTGGTCAGCGGTTCGATGCCGGTGAGTTGGGCGAGCGTCGGGAGGACATCGGTGACGTGGGTGTACTGGGTACGGACGATCTGGTCGGGAGCGATCCGGGCGGGCCAGGACACGACCAAGGGGACGCTGTGGCCGCCGCGGAACGTCGAGATCTTGTACAGCCGGAACGGGGTGTTGCAGGCCATCGCCCAGCCGCGTGGATAGTGCGGCCAGGTGGTCGGACCGCCGATCTCGTCCAGCCGGGCGAGGGCGTCGTCGATCGAGGTGGTGATCCCTGACGAGCGGCTGGCGTCGCGGAAGTAGGCGACACTGCCCCGCTCCCCGCCCTCGCGCGAGGCGCCGTTGTCGCTGGTGAAGATGAAGATGGTGTTGTCGAGCTCGCCGCGGCGTTCGAGCTCGGCGCAGATCGCGCCGACGCTGTCGTCGATCGTGCGGACCATCGCCGCATAGCACTCCATGTAGCGGGCGAACACCTTCTGCTCATCGGAGGTGAGCGACGCCCAGGCGGCGACGTCCTCGCCCGGTTCGCTATTGCGTGGCGGCAGCTCGGTGCCCGTCGGGACGATGCCGAGCTCGATCTGTCGGGCCAGGCGCCGCTCACGGATGACGTCCCAGCCGGCGTCGTACATGCCGCGCAACGCTTCGATGTCGGCACGCTTGGCGTGCAGCGGAGCGTGGACGGCACCGTGGGCGTAGTAGAGGAAGAACGGCTTCGCCGGGTCGGCGGCCTTGACCTCGCGGATCATCCGTACCGAGCGGGCGGTGAGGTCGTCGGTGAGGTAGTAGCCGTCGGGGTAGTCCTCGGTGTCGACGACGGAGTTGCCCTCGTACATCCGATGCGGGTGGTGGAAGCTGGTCAGCGCCTCGAGGAATCCGTAGTACTGCTCGAACCCGCGCTGGAGTGGCCAGGAGTGCTTGTCCCCGGCTTCGGAGAGGTCGGCGTTCTTGCACAGGTGCCATTTGCCGACGGCGAGGGTCGAGTAGCCGTTGGCGCGGTACATCTCAGCCATCGACGGCTGGTGCTCGGGGAGCTCACCGGTGTAGCCGGGGAACCCGGCGTCGATATGGGAGACCTGCCCCATCCCGACGGCGTGGGCGTTGCGCCCGGTCAGCAACGACGCCCGGGTCGGTGAGCACAGCGGGGCGACGTGGAAGTTGGTGTAGCGCAACCCACCTGCCGCCAGCGCGTCGATGTTCGGGGTGGCGATCTCACTGCCGTAGCAGCCGAGGTCGGAGAAACCCAGATCGTCGGCCACCATCACCACGACGTTCGGCGCGCCCTGCGGTGCGCGACGGCGCGGACGCCACGCCGGCTCGGACGTGGCGAACACCCTGCCCACCCGGCCTTCGAACCCTGGGTAGTTGGCGGGCTGACCGCCGTCAGCGGTTGCTGCGTCCATGTCGTGCTCCTCTCGATCATTCGTGCTGCCGACGACTGTAATAGATATTGACATGCATTTCAAATTCTGTTTGGATGACGACACCGGAGGGCCTACTGCCCTCGATCAACAAGGGGGAATCACACATGCGTTCACACCGACGCACGGTCTTGGCCGCGGCGCTTTCGTGCGTCGTCGCGCTCGCTGCATGCGGCAGCGACGACGACGGCGCAGCAACCAGTGAGGCGCCGGCCACGACAGTTGGCAGCGAGGCGACGACCACATCGCCGGGCGGCGACGAGGCGCCGGCCACCACCGCGGCCGCCGCCGCGACGACCGCCGCCGACGACGGAGCGGCCTCCGACGTCTTGGACGAGACGCAGACCATCTCGGTCGCCTTCACCCCCTCGTTCCCGGCCCTGCCGCAGTACGTGGCGCAGGCCGAAGGCTTCTACGCCGCACACGGCCTCGAGGTCGAGTCGGTGCAGGTGGCAGCCGGTCCGGAGATGGGGGCGGCGATGATCGGCGGCGACATCGCTTTCGCCGGCAACATCCCGAACAACCAGATCACCCTGATCGAGGCGGGCTTCGATGTCGTCGGCGTCGCCCAGCAGGTCAGCGAGCAGTTCTTCGACATCGCCGTGGCGACCGCCTTCGACCTCGGCGGGGCCACCGAGTGGCAGGACGTGATGAAGGCCCTCGAGGGCGCCAACATCGGCGTCGTCGCCAACGGCGCCGCCGCCGAGGACATTGCCCGCACGCTGTTCGACAAGGCCGGGGTCAGCCCCGACGCCCAGACCTACATCGCCACCGGCCTGCCCGACACCACACTGGCCGCACTGATCAACGGTCAGGTCGACGCTGCGATCAGCTTCGACCCGCTGTTCGTGTTGGCCGAGCAGCAGGGCGTGGCGACGCAGCCGTTCTCGTTGCGTGCCGGCGAAGGGCCCGAGGAGCTGCTGTGGCCGTCGTTGCTGGTCACCGCATCACGGGAGTACGCCGAGGCCAACCCCGACGTCGTGCGGGCCTACGTCGCGGCGACGAACGAGGCGATCGAGGCAATCCAGGACCCGGCGCAGCGCGAACGGGTGCTCGAGATCATGACCGCCGACATGGGCATCCAGCCGGCGATCGCCGCCGCGATGTTGGACGCCGGCGCCGACTACTTCACGGCCGGGATGGAATTCGACACGGCCGGTCTGGACCGGGCCGGCGCATGGGTCAACTCGATCGGGAAGTCGCCCGAGCCGTACACCGCCGCCGACTACACGCTCATCGTGGACTGACCAGGCCGCCATGCACGCACTGGAGAGGAACCCTGCAATGACCGCTGACACGGCTGTACCCGCCGTCGAGCTTCGAGATGTCAGTCTCGTGTTCGGTGGCGACACCGAAGGCTCACGAGTCCTGGCCTTGGACTCGGTGAGCCTGACGATCCCGGCCGGCCAGTTCGTCGCCGTGGTCGGTCCCTCCGGCTGCGGCAAGACGACGATCCTGAACATGCTCGCCGGTCTGTTGCGCCCGACCGTCGGCACCGTCATGCGCCACGGCAAGCAGGTCGATGGGCCGAGCAAGGACATCGGCTACATGCTCGCCCGTTCAGCGTTGGCGCCGTGGCGCACTGCCCGACGCAACGTCGAACTCGGTCTGGAGCTCGCCGGGGTGCCTCGCAAAGAGCGTTCGGAACGGGCGCAGCGGCTGTTGGAGCGAGTCAACCTCGGCCAGTTCGCCGATAAGTACCCGTCGCAGCTGTCCCAGGGCATGCGTCAGCGGGCGGCGATCGCCCGCACGTTCGCCATCGATCCCGACCTGTGGTTGATGGACGAGCCGTTCGGCGCGCTCGACGCCCAGACCCGACTGATCGTCCAGATGCAGTTCCTGGAATTGTGGGCGGAAACCGGTAAGACCGTCATCCTCGTCACCCACGACCTCGAGGAAGCCACGCTGCTCGCCGACCGGGTGATCGTGATCGGTGCCCGGCCCGGCTACATCAAGTCCGACACGATGATCGACATCGCCCGGCCGCGCAACATCGACGAGCTGCGATTCGACCAGAATTTCGCCGACATCGAACACCAGATCTGGAAGGAGCTCCGCGATGAACTCGTCTAGCCAACCCGTCGCCGAGGCCGCCCGCCCCGCGGCGATGTTCGCCCACGAGGGACACGAGCCGGCTCCGGTACGTCGGCAGGCACCACGTTTCGACGTGTCGACGTTGCCGCCACCGCCGACCAAATGGCAGCGCGTCGTGCGGCGCATCGATCCGCCGGTGCAACTGGCCCGCCTCGCGCTGCTGGTCGCGATCCTCGTCCTGTGGCACTTCGCCGTCGAACAGGAGTGGCTCAACCGCATCTTCACCGCAACACCGAAAGAGGTGTGGGACGGGTTCATCGACATCGTCCAGACCCGCCTGTTCTGGGAGGACACCGTCGTCACGCTGCGCGAAGCAGTGGTCGGGTTCCTGATCGGCGGGATCCTCGGTCTGCTGGTGGGGCTGTTGGCCGGCCGTTACAACCGGCTCGGGAAGGTGTTCATGCCGTTCCTCACGTTCGCCAACGCCCTCCCGAAGATCGCCCTGGCGCCGATCCTGTTGCTGTGGTTCGGGGTCGGCGAGTCGTCCAAGATCGTGCTCGCCGCGATCGTGGTGTTCTTCATCGTCCAGGTGCCGACCCAAGCAGCGGTGGGATTGATCGATCCCGACCTGAACACCGTGGTCGACTCCCTCGACGCCAGCGAGTACCAGAAGTTCACCAAGGTCGTGCTGCCCGGGATCCTTGCGCCCGTCTTCGGAGCCTTCCGCCTGGCGCTGATCTTCTCGCTGCTGTCGGTCGTGTTCGCCGAGATCCTCTCGGCCAGGCGTGGGCTCGGCCTACGGTTGATCACCGCCAAGAACAACTTCGACATCGGCGTGATGTTCGCCTACACCATCGTCCTGGCGGTCATCGCCCTCATCCTCAACGGCCTGATCGGCATCCTCGAACGGCGAGCGCTGCGTTGGCAAGAGGCCGGTGGCGGCGGCTCGGTCGTCTCGCTGTGAGCGCCGCTCGGCGGAACCCCTCCGGTGGGGGTGCGTCCGGTGCTGCCGCAGGCGCCCGAGCACCCGGGCGTCCGAAGGCCCGCCGCGGGCGCCCGCCTGGCGGCAACAGCGACGAGACCCGTCAGGAACTCCTCGACACGGCGCTGCGCCACTTCGCCGAGCGAGGTTTCGCCTCCACCACGTTCACTGCCGTCGCCGCCGACGCCAACCTGGCCACCAGCGCCGTCTACTACTACTTCGAGAGCAAGGAGCAGCTCTACGAAGCCGTGTTCTTCGCCGTTGCCCCCCCGGTGTGGGAGCGGATGGCCGAATCCGCCGGACACGAACCGACGATGCTGGCCGGGCTGGAGGGTCTGCTGCGCGCCCGAGGTGGCCGACGAGCGCCGTACGTCAGCGCCTTCATGGCCGGCATGCCGACCGTCGCCACGCTGCACGAGGAGCTCGAACACCTCCTCGAAGCGCGCACCAAGTTGCAGGACCGCGTGTTCCGCGTCCTCGCCGAGACCGGCATCCGGACCGGCGAGTTGGCCGGGCTGAGCGTCGACGAGGCGACCGAAATGCTGCGCGCCTTCATCATGGGCTGGTTCTTCGAACGCCACTTCACGCGAGCCGAATCCGATGACAACGTCGACGGGGTCCTCCAGGCGTTCCGGTTGATGGCACTCGGTGGGCAGCAGCTGACCCAGAAACCCCCGCCTCGACCCACGAAGGACCGACGGTGAGCACGACCATCTATGGACCGATCCGCGTCGAACCGCTGACCGGGACGATCGGCGCCGAGGTCGTCGCCGGCGCCGGCATCGCCACGTTGGACGACGAGACCTTCGCCCACCTCCACGAAGCGTGGATGGACTGGAAGGTGCTGTTCTTCCGTGATCAGCCCGTCGACGTCGACGACCAGATCGCGTTCGGCCGCCGGTTCGGCGAGCTCGAGATCCACCCGTTCCTGCCCAACGACGGCCACCCCGAGATCGTCGTGCTCGACACCGCCAGCGATGGCCCCTCCCGGGCCGAGCGCTGGCACACGGACGTGACGTTCCGCGCTGCCCCTCCCGCCGGCTCGATCCTGCGCGGCCGGATCATCCCGTCGGTCGGCGGCGACACCTTGTGGGCCGACATGGAAGCGGCCTACGACGGGCTCGACGACTCCACCAAGGAACGCATCGAGCACCTCACCGCCACCCACACGATGCGGATCACCTTCGGCAAGCGGCTCTCGCCCGAAGCCCTCGAACAGAAGTTGGTCGAGTACCCCGACCAACACCATCCTGTCGTGCGCATCCACCCGGTCACGGGCCGCCGGTCGCTGTTCGTCAACGGATCGTTCGTCGAGCAGCTCGACGGCATCGAGCCCGACGAGGGATCCCGACTGCTGGCCCGGCTGATCGCCACCGCCAGCCAGCCGACCTACCAGGTCCGCTTCCGCTGGCGGACCGACTCGTTCGCCATGTGGGACAACCGCAACACCCAGCACTGCGCCGCCCAGGACTTCGGCCTCGCCCGGCGACGGGTCGAACGCGTCACCCTGCTCGGTGATCGCCCGTGCGGTCCTGCGTCAGCTGACTCGCAACTCGCAGCAAGCGCCCGCAGATGATCGGCCACCCGCCGTTCCCGAGAACACCTGCTGCACTGAGCGCCGAGCTGCTCACCGAGGCGCTCGGCACGCCGGTGGGCTCGTTCACGGCGAGCCCGATCGGAGCCGACCGGGGGATGCTCGGCGACCTCGTCCTCGTCGAGCCGGCGTACACCGGGGCGCTCGGTCCGGCCGGCGTGGTGGCCAAGTTCGCCGCCCAGCGCGAGGGCAGCCTCGGTTCGGCCCGGCGCAGCGGCTCGCACCTGCGCGAACTGCGCTTCTACGACGAGATCGCACCGTCCACGCCGGTGCGCGTCCCGCACGTCTATGCCAGCTGGTACGACCCTGACTCGGCCGAGTTCCTCGTCTTCCAGGAAGCCGTCGACGTCGACCCGTCGATCGACCAGCTACGAGGCATCGACATCCGCCGTGCCGAGCTCGTCCTCGACGAGGTCGCCCGGCTCCACGGCACCTGGTGGGACGATCCCCGCCTGGCCACCCTCGACTGGTTGCCCCGACTCGACGGAGCGGCACGCCGGCACAACATCGACACGATCACGCGCACCGGCTGGGAGCCGTTGTGCGCGCTGCTCGGCGAGGCCCTCTCACCGGTCGAACGCGCCCTCGGCGCGGAACTGCCAGCCCGGGTCGCCGAGATCCTCGTCGGGTTGGGGCGACTCCCGTCAACGCTGATCCACTCCGACCTGCGCGCCGACAACCTGCTGTTCGCGCCCGACGGCTCGGCCGTCACGCTGGTCGACTGGCAAGGGGCCGGCATCGGACCACCCGCCTGGGACCTCGCCTACTTCCTCTCCCAGTCGCTCGACGTCGACACCAGGCGAGCCAACGAACAGGTGCTGCTCGACCGGTACGTCAGCGAAGTCCAGCGCCTCCGACCCGATCTCGACGCCGCGACGCTGCTCGTCGGATACGGCGCCTCGATGATCTTCGGCCTCGTCGTTGCCTGCAGCCTCCCGCTGATCAGCGACCCCGGCCAGCCACGCGTCCGCGCCCTGGCCGAATCGATGGCCCGCCGGGCGATCGAAGCACTCGCCGACCACGGCCAGCTCTGGGGGCCGGCCACCACACGACAGGAGCAGATATGACCACCGGACGCCTCGACGGCCGCGTCGCCGCCATCAGCGCCAGCACCCGCAGCATCGGCCGGGCGATCGCCGAGGCCTACCTCGCCGAAGGTGCCTCCGTCGTGATCAACGGCCGCTCCGCCGAGAAGGGCGCCAAGGCGCTGGCCGAGATCGGCGGCGGCGACTGCGTCGCGTTCTACAGGGGCAGCGCCGACGTCCAGGCCGAGGTCGAGGGGTTCGTCGATTTCACGATCGACCACTTCGGACAGCTCGACATCCTGGTCTGCAATGCCGGCGGCACCGGCCAGTCGGCCGCGATCGTCGACATGCCCGACGACGAATGGCAGTACGAGATCGACCTCAACCTGAACCACACGTTCTGGGCCACCCGCCGAGCTCTACGTCACCTGATCCCCCGCGGTTGGGGACGGATCATCGCCATGTCCTCGATCGAGGGCAAGCACGGCAAGCCGAACGTGGCCGGTTACACCGCCGCCAAGCACGCCGTCAACGGCTTCGTCAAGGCGGTCGCCCGCGAAGTCGGCCGCGACGGGATCACCGTCAACTCGATCTGCCCCGGACTCGTGCTCACCGACATGGTCCAGGAGAAGGCCGGCAAGGCCCTGGGTCTCGGCGGAGTCGACGCCCTCGTCGAGCACTACACCAACGAGACCGCGCTCGGCCGCTGCGTCACGGTCGAGGAGATCGCCGCCTTTTGCGTTCTGCTCGCTTCCGACGAGGGCGCCGGGTTCACCGGCGCCAACCTGTCGCTCGACGGCGGCACCGCCTACTTCTGACGGCTGACGCGTGCTCCCCGGTCCCGCAGATTGCAGAGAGCGGAAGAACGACCGATGACGAACACTCTTCGTCGGCGGGATCGAGACCACGACCAAGATCCTCGCCGAAGCACTGCTGCTCCTCAGCCAGCACCCCCACCAGTACGAGCGGCTGCGCGACGACTGACGGATCGTCCGCGGATGCGATCGCACCGATGACCCGGTATCAGCGGTTCGGCGGGCGGCCGCCCTCCTGACCGTGAGGGACAGCGGGCCGGTGATCAGAGCAGTTCGACCGGGCAGGTGATGCCTGGTGCAGTGGCGAGCCGGGTGTCGGTCGTCAGGAGGGCGGACGCGCCGGTCATCTCCGCAAGGGCGACATAGGTGGCGTCATACGCGCTCAAGTTGTGGCGATGCGCCCAGATTCTCGGCCGTAGCCAGTCGGCGGGGAACCGGGTCAGAGCGAGGCTGACGAAACCGTCGAGGGCCGCCGTGGCTTGCTGGTCGGTCAGGATCTTTCGGACGACCAGGCGCCGAAGGACGTTGGTCACCTCGCTGTCGATCAGGTGAGGCACCGCCAGTTCCTCGTCGCCGAGACGATCGGGATCGAGGTCGTCGGCCAAGAGTTCGACGATGACGCCGGCATCGACAACCTTCAAGCACCCCGTCCTTCGTCGAGCGCGGCGAGGATCGAGTCCCGATCGACATGGCCTCGCACCTTGGCCTGTGTCTGTCTGATCACGGCTGCGTTGGCTTGCACTGCCTGGGCTCGTTTGGCGAGGTGTTCCAGTTCGCGCAGCATGTACCGGGTGAGGGAGAGGCCTTGGGCCTCGGCGGCGACAACCAAGGCGTCGTGCACCTCGTCGGGCACGTCACGGATCTGGATCACCCTTGGCATGATCGCCACAGTACTCGGGATGGGTGCATGTTGCACCCACGCACCCGCCGCAGTTACAGGAAGGCGGAACGGCGTCGCGGCACTGTCGCCTGCTGCACGTTTGGTATCGCTGAGGCTGCACCAAAGACATTGTTGTAGGGCTGTTCGAATCGCTCGCTGCGCTCTCGGTCCGCACGCTCGCCCAGAGCTGTGGCGCCCGCGTCTCGCATCTACGAACCAAGGCCGGACGTCACGAAGTCGACTTCATCGTCGTGGCAGGCGGCGGCATCGTCGCCGTCGAAGTCAAAACTGTCAGCAGCCATCAACGACAGCCACGTCTCGCACCTGCGCTGGCTCCGAAACGAACTCGGCGACGACTGCATCGACGCGATCGTTCTCAACACCGGCCCTGAGGCCTACCGACGGTCGGACGGGGTCGCGATCGTGCCGCTCGCGCTGCTCGTCCCCTGAGGCCAGCAGATCGAGCAGACAGTGGCAGGAACACGACGACTCAGAGCGAATCTGGCACTCTCGAACAAGCGCTCGCCCTTTCGGTAGACGACCGAGCGCTGAATGCCTCAGGCCGACTGAGGTTCCAGCCACCGCCGACCGAAACGACCCTACGGACCTCAAGGGACTCCCCGGACAAGCGAACGACGCATCACGACCGACGGTTGGGAGGGAGGCCGGTGAGCAGAGCAGTTCGATCGGGCAGGTGATGCCTGGTGCAGTGGCCAGCCGGGTGTCGGTCGTGAGGAGGGCCTCTGATGTGAACGCCGAACGCTTCAACTCGACAACACGTATCGCTTCGTCGGGATGTGAAAGAACAGCAAGTCGATGAGGAAGTCGTCGTCGCCGACGGGCAGTGCGTACTGCAGACCGACGAGCGCAAAGCCTTGGCCGAGCTCGCGGAGGAACCGCTCGACCTGTTCGGCTGGGAAACGATGGACGACGCTGACCGCTGGGCGGGCGGAGTCGACACCCGGAGGAAGGTGGCAGCGTCGACGAACAGAGCAACCTGCGGCCGCCAAAACAACACCTTGGCGCACCAGCTGCGAGCGCGCGCACTGAAGCGCACTGACTTGCGCGAAGAGTCGGCGGGCAAGCGCCGCGGCATCGTTGGCGGTGGCCAAGAACTGCCGCAGATCGGACAACATCACGCGGGTGAACCGCAACGCCTTGCCTTCCGGCGGCGCTTGCCCTACGGCAGCCGCCCTGACCGGCCACGGTTACGCGTACACGCCTTCGAGTGCGGATTCGACGGGCGGGTACGGGCTTGCGTGGGCGAACTCGACGGCTTCGGAAACCAGTGCGCTCACCTCACGGACGATGGCGGCCAGCGTCGACGGATCGACGCCCTGCCGGACGAGCTCGGCATACGCCAACGCCAGCGGATCCCGAGCATCCCACCACTCGAGCACCTCAGCCGGCCGCTGATCGGGCGGGATCACCTCCCGCATGGCGTGCATGCGACGGCGGAACGTCTTTGCCTCGATCAACGTCGGCCCTCCGCCCGACCGTGCGCGGCTCGCAGCATCGACGGCGGCGCTCCGCACGGCGCACACATCGTTGCCGTCGACGATGATTGTCGGGAACCCGTACGCCGCGCCGAAGCTGGCGATGTCGGGTACCGGGATCGTCCCCTCGATCGGCGTGTCGGACGCGAACCCATTGTTCTCGGCGACCCACACGACCGGCAGCTTCCAGAGCGCACTGATGTTCAGCGACTCGTGAAAGCTGCCCTCGCCCGTCGCTCCGTCGCCGAAGAACCCGACGGTGACGACATCGGAACCGTCCATCTGCGCACCGAGCGCCGACCCGCACGCGATCGGCAGCCCACCGCCGACGATGCCGTTCGCTCCGAGCATCCCGACGTCGAAAGCCGCGATGTGCATGGAACCGCCCTTACCGCGGCAATAGCCGTCGATCCGGCCGAACAGCTCCGCCATCATCCGGTCGAGCCGCGCACCCTTGGCGATGCAGTGTCCGTGCCCTCGGTGTGTGCTGACGATGCGATCGGTGGTCGCCAGCGCCGCACAGACCCCAGCTGCCACCGCCTCCTCACCGATGTACGGGTGGATGACGCCATGGATGTGTCCGTCGACGCGCAGCTGGATGATTCGCTCCTCGAAGGTGCGAATCAGCAGCATCGTGCGATACATCGCTTCGACGTCGGCGCTGGAAAACTCCTCGTTCACATTGCCTCCCACGGGGGTGCCACCGACAGCGGCAGCTCGATCAAGGACGGCCGACCGGTGGCCGCCGCTGCCGCCAACGCACTCGGGAAGTCGGCCAGGTCGCCAACGGTGAATCCCTCGGCGCCGACCGACCGGGCGAACGCCGCGAAGTCCGGTGAGTGAATGTCGACCGAGACCATCCGGCCCTCGAACTTCGCCCGCTGCTGGCGTCGGATCGACTCGAATCCGCCGTCGTTGCAGACGATGGCGATGATCGGAACCTCCTCCTGGACCGCCGCCGACAATTCGGCCATCGTGAACATGAATGCCCCGTCGCCCGCCAAGGCCACCGTCGGCGCCGCAAGATCGGCGAGCTTGGCCCCGATAGCTGCAGGCAGTGCGAACCCGAGCGTGTTGAAGTGCATCGGCACGTGGTACCGGCGAGGACGATTCGTCCGCCACGCCACCGCGGCCCACAGCCCGATCAGGCTGTCGCCCATCAACACCGTGTCCGGGCCCAGCACTTGGCTGATCGAGCCCACCACATCGAATCCGCCAGCCATGGCAGCGCGGGCGTGGGCAATGGGGACGTGGCGAGCCTCGGCGAGAACCTGGTCGGAAAACGCATTGGCGTCACGCGCCGGCACCAGCGCCCTCAGCGCTTCGAGGCCCGCAGCAGCGTCGCACGTCACCTCGACATCGATCGAGTAGACGTTGGTCGAGACGGCTGGATCGACGTCGATCCGCACGATCGAAGCCGGGGACGGCATCTGCCAGTTCTTCGTCGTCGCGTCGGTCAACCGGGAGCCGACCACGATCAGCGGGTCCGCCGACGCGATCAGGTCGGCGACGGGTCCCTCCCGCGACCCATGGGCTCCACAGCGAGACCGTTGCGACGTAGAGCTCGTGGTCCTCACGGAGCGCACCCTTGCCCAGCGCCGTTGTCAAAACCGGCGCACCGAGGTGCTCGGCGAAAGCAGTCAGCTCCGCCTCCGCACACCCTCTGCTCGCACCGGCACCGGCAAGGATCACGGGCCGGCGGCCGCGAGTGATCAGGCTGGCCGCGCGATCCAGCACGCCCCGGCGCCGGGCGGCAGACCCGGGTCGTGTCGGGTGAGCGACGCGGCGGTCCACGAGCCCACGCAGGCGAGCACGTCCTCGGGCACCTCGACGTGCGCGGGTCCCGGCCGTTGGCCACCACCGTGCACACGCAGGGCGCCCGCAACGGCTGCCGGGATCTCATCAACGGTCGCGGCGCGTGCGCTGAAGCGTGTCGCGGCGCGAAACGTCCCGAGGTGGTTCGGCAGCTCGTGGATCACCCCGAACCCGCCATCGTGCAGGTCCGACCTGATCTGGCTGGACAAGACCAGGACAGGCGACGAGTCCTGGAGGGCTTCGCCCAGCGCTGTCATCGCGTTTCCCATGCCCGGGCCTTCGAGGCAGGCGATCACGCCGGTGCGCGCACCGACCCGGGCGTAACCGTCGGCCATGAAGCCTGCGCCCTGTTCGTGACGTGGGAGCACAGCCCTGATCGATCCATCCCTGGCCACGGCATCGAACAGGTCGATGTTGTGCCCACCGGGGATGCCGAACAACGTGTCGACACCCGCCGATCGGAGCGTCTCCACCACGGCGTCCCCACCGGTTCCGGTTGTCATAGATCCTCGTTCGATTGGAGCCGTGAGCCGGCGAGCGAGGCGACACCGAGGTTCGGGAGCTCGATCGTCACGGCCATGGAGAACTTCGAGGCGACGTCGCGCACGATTGCGGACAGCTCCTCGATCCGGTCGGCGGACACTCGGGTCGACGGACCGGCGATGGACGTCGCTGCGACGATCGTCTGGTTCACCATCAGTGGCGCAGCGATGCACCGGACGCCGATCTCCATCTCCTCGTCGTCGAGGCCGAAGCCGGTGACACGAATCATGTCGAGTCGCACGCGGAGGTCGTCGAGCGTCTGCGGCGAGTGCTTCGTGCATCGCTGCAGCGTCAACCGGGAGAGGATCGAGTCGCGCACGGAATCGGTCTGGAACGCCAGCAACACCTTGCCCGTGCCGCTGCAATCGAGCGGGACGCGCAGGTACGTCTGCGCCCGCAGTATGCGCGTCGAGTGCACCTGGTCGAGGTATGCCGCCTCGAGACCGTCGAGGATCGCAAGGTTCGCGGTCTCCCCGGTTCGTTCGACCAGCTCGTGCAAGTAGGTGCGGCCGAGGTCGCGGAAGCGCGCTCGCAGGTCGATGACGTCATTGGTGATGCGGGTGAACGCGGGACCGTGCGTGTAGCGGCCGGTTGCGTCGTCGAGCGAGAGGTACTCGCTCTCGACCATCGTTGCCAGGATCCGGTTGCCGGTGACCGCCGGGATCGACATCGTCGTCGTGATGTCCGCGAAGGTGAGCCCGGTGTAGTGCCGTCCGACCAACTCGAGGATCTCGAACGCCCATCGCACCGAGCGAACCGTTTCCTTGGAATCAGTGGTCTGCGGACGCCCACGACGCCGGGGCGTCACCGCAGAGAGCTTGTCCTCAGGCACGATCACGTTCCTCCGTCTGAGTTGACAACACGGATATAGTATTCCATTGTTTTCCCCCGAGGACGACTGATCGGAGACGAACATGGCCGAAGCGCTCTCGACGGTGCGATCGTCGGTGCCGGATCTGCAGGAGCGGGTCGCCATCGTGACGGGCGGGGCGCGCGGCATCGGCGCGGCGATCGTCCGCGTGCTCTCGGCGGCGGGCGCGAAGGTGGCCGTCTTCGACCCCGATCAAGCAACGTCCACGCCATGGGGTGTCAGTCATTGGGCGATCGACATCTCGGACCACGATGCCGTGCGGGGCGCCGTCGAGTCCATCGTGGCCACGGAGCGGCGTATCGACATTCTCGTCAACAACGCAGGGCTCGGCGACCGAGTCTCGCTCGAGGACGTCGATCCAGCGTTCTTCCTCCGACGGATGGAGGTCAACGTGCTCGGCGCGCTGCTGTGCTCGCAGGCGGTGTTCCCGGTGATGCAGGCGCAGCGGGGCGGCAAGATCGTCAACATCAGTTCCGTGTCGGCCAAGGTCGGCGGTGTCTCGTCGCGTCAGCCCGACACCGGAGAGGGAAGATCCGGACCGGTCTACTCCTCCACGAAAGGTGCGATCCTCTCGCTGACCCGTTGGCTGGCGCAGACCGGCGGTCCCGACAACATCCTCGTGAACAGCATCTGCCCCGGGCCCGTCGCAACCGGCGCGATCGCAGGCGCCGACTACGACCTGTCGCGGATTCCCCACGGGCGGCTCGGCACTGTCGACGACATCGCCCAAGCGACGCTGTTCCTGGCATCGCAGATGTCGAACTACGTCACGGGCCAGTCGCTGAACGTGGACGGCGGGCTCCACTTCGACTGAGCGCCTCACAGCAGGTACATCCGCTCGGCGTTGCCGACGAACAGCGCATGCTGCTCGCTCGCTGACAGGCCCGACGTCGCCAGCCGGATCGCCGTGACCAGCACTTCATACGAGCTGTACAGCCGTTGGACCGGCCAGTTCGACCCGAAGAAGCATCGCTCCACCCCGAACACCTCGATGCACGTTTCGACGAAGGCCGTGATTCGGTCGAGTGTCCACCGGGGGTCCGCCATGTCGAGCCCGGAGACCTTGCACCAGGTGTTCGGCGCGGCTGCGACCTGCTCGATCGAGCGGCTCCATTCCAACCGCGTCGCCTCGTCGAGCGACGACGGCCGGCCCGCGTGGTCGAGCACGATGGCCAGCTCTGGCAGCGCGTTCGCTACGTCGGCCACGGGTGTCAGGTCGTCCCAGTGCTCCACCTCGAGGTGCAGGCCGTGGGCGACGAGGCGCGCACACCCACGCACGTATTCCGGGCTCGACAAGGTGTCGCTGTCGCGCTGGTCGCGCACGCCCCGCACCGCCGGGTGGCGGGTGTGTCGCTCGAGCTGGGCGTCGACATCGGTCGCGGTGAGGTCGGTGCTGACGACCATCACCGTAGGGAACCCGTCGGCACGCATCACCTCGTCGACGAACGCGGTCTCGTCATAGGGATCGGCCGTACCGAACGCAGCCTGGACGTGCACGGCGCGCTCGACGCGCACGCGGCCGACGTCGGCGCGGAAGTCGGCAACGCTGAAGTTGCGCCGCAGCCCTGAGATGTCACCCAGCTGCGGATGCACGAAATCGGGTGCGAGGTACGAGTACGTCAGTCGCGGGTCAGCGAGATCCCACACGTGCAGATGCGTGTCGATCAGCGTGAAGTCACGCCACTCGAGGGCGTCGGGGTCGCAACGCATCGCGCTCAGCTCGACAGCGTTCTCGTGTCGATGCCGGGAAGCATCTTTCCGGCGTCGGTGGTGATCATGGCGTCGATCACGTATGGCACGTTCGAGGCGAGGCCCTTGCGCAAAGCGATCGCCAGCTCCCCGTGGGTCCGGACGCGCTCGCCGTCGCAGCCGAACCCCTTCGCCACCGTCGCGTAGTCGACGTCGAGGAAGTCGACCGAGAGGTATCGCTCGGCGTACATCGAATGCTGCAGCGCCTTGACGTACCCGAGCGCCTGGTTGTTGACGACGAGACAGACGATTTGCGCCCCGATCCGCTTGGCCGTCTCGAGCTCGGCGACCGCCATTGCGAACCCATTGTCGCCACAGAGGGCGACGACGGGCAGGTCCGGCGCCGCCAGCTTGGCGCCGATCGCGCCAGGGAGCCCGTACCCGATCGCCGCGTGACCGCGATTGGCGACGTAGTGACGACCGGTGAGGTTGATGTCGTACAACAGCGCCGACCAATGCGCCGCGAACCCGCCGTCGGCGACGATGATCGAACGAGCCGGCAACACCTCCTGCAGCGTCCGCAGCACGCGCGCGGCATCGGCATCGGCAGCTCGTCGCTGACGAACGCCGACTCGGCGCCCGCGGTCCACTCGGTTCGCGCCGCAGCGACGCGATGGACGACGTCGGCGGCTCGTTCGGGCTGTGGTCTCACGGCATCTGCGAGGTCGGCCAAGGCCAGGGCCGCATCACCCAGACGGGAGCCTCGGTCCGGTAGACGCGACCCGGTTCCGTCGGGTCGACGTCGATGTGGACGATCTTCGTCTCCGGAGCGATCAACGACCATCGCCTCGTCACGATCTCGCCGAGTTTGCATCCGACGACTATCAACACGTCCGCCTGCTCGACGAAGTCGTTGCCGGTTCGCGAGAACCGCCCGACCACTCCGAGCGCCATCGGATGGTCCTCGGCGATCGACCCCTTCCCGCTGATGCTTGTCGCCACCGGGGCGCCGATCGCCGTGCTGAGCCGCTCGAGCGGCCCGTACGCCTCCGACAGCAGGAGCCCGCCACCGGCGAGGATCACCGGTCGCGTCGCGGCGTCGATGATCGCAGCAGGCGCGCTCGAGCGCGCCAGTGTCGGGACGCGGCCGGATGCCGCCCACCACGTCGGTGCCGGGTGCGACGTAGAACTCGCCGTCGTCGAACTCGAATACGCCGTGGAACACGTCCTCGGGGATGTTGACGTGCACCGGTCCCGGCCGGCCCACGTTGGCCACGGTGAACGCGCGCCGGATCAGCTCCGGGATCCGCTCGATCCGATCGATCTGGATCGTCGCCCGGCTCGTTGGTCGAAGCATTGCGACCTGATCGCTCTCCTGCGTCGCTCCCCTCGTGGAGATCGCCCGGTTGATGTCGGCGGTGAGCAAGATCTGCGGGACCGATGCGCCGAACGATTCGGCCGCACCGCTCACCAAGTTCGTCGCCCCGGGCCCAACCGTCGCGTCGGCCACACACGGTCGTCCCTTCACCCGCGCGTAGGCATCGGCAGCGAATGAGCCGTGCTTCTCGTCCCGGATCAACACGTGACGAACGATCTCCTGGCGCGCCAGCGCGTCGTAGTACGGCAGGGGTTGGAACCCACCCATGCCGAAGGAGTACTCCACCCCGTACAGCTGGAACATGCGAAGCACTGCCTCGCCCCCGGACAGTCGTGTCATCGCGCCCTGTTCTCCTTCGTTGCCACGCGGATCTGCTCGATCGCGGTTCGAGCGCTCGTCCCGATCGCGACACCACATCGCGTCGCCGTCTCATTGACGCACGACACATCGCCCGACTCGAACGTCTCCAGCGCCTCGCCGATCCGCGCCGACTGATGGGCAACCGTGAAGCCGGCGATTCCCATCTCGTCGAGCAGCGCGAGACGACCGACGCCCGACCGTTGCTTGCCGATCCCTGCGTCGTTGAACACCGCTGCCGCCACCGAAGCCTTCACCGCACGGCCGGCAACGACGCCACCATGAGATCCGGTCACCACGATCGCGCCTGTGTGCCGCGCGTCGATCCATCCGGCCGAGTCCAGGGCCACGACCGCCACCTCGCCGTCGTCCAGCACGACTCCGTTTGATGACGCCAGCAAGTCCAAGCCGATCGGCCCGCTCGACGCCCGCAGGTTGGCGCGCGCCATCAGCCGTGCCGCCTCGACGGCAGACATGGCACTGACCACACCGAGCCGCGCCGCAGCCTCGTTGATGGCGCTCACCGCACCGCACTGCCATGTGTCATCTCCGTCACCGATGCGTGCCGACCAGACGTCGACGGCCGCAGCCGGCACGCCCACTTCATCGAGACGGTCCAGGCCGCCGACACCGGCCGCTTCCTTGCCGACACCGGCATCGTTCGCGATCAGCCCGCAGGCTCCGACCGACAACGCCCACTCGCCGACGAGTCGACCCGCGTGCGAGCCGGTCACGAGCACCGAACCGCTGGCCTCGGCCCCGAACGCCGTCACCGAGTCGGCACGAACGACGCGGGCGTCAGCCATGCGACAGGACCTGGCGGACCGCAGACGCGATATTGCCGGCATCCGGCAACACGAAGTCCTCGAGTGGTGGGCTGAACGGTACGGGCACCGGGGCGGCGCACACCCGTGCGACGGGTGCCTTCAGCGCGTTGAACGTCGCCACGTCCTCCACGACGATCGTGGCGATCTCGGCGGCCATCGAGCATGCCGGCGGTGACTCGTCGGCGACGACGAGTCGACCGGTCCGCTGCACCGAGGACCTGATCGCGGCGACGTCGAGCGGTACCAGGGTCCGCGGGTCGATCACCTCGACCGAGGCGCCCTCCGTTCGGGCGATGGTCTTGGCAGCGTCGAGCGCCGGCCCGACCATCGACCCGATGGCGACGACCGTGACGTCGTCGCCCGGCCGACACGTCGCGGCCGTTCCGAGCTCGACGACGAGGTCCTCCCGCACGTCCGCCGTCATCGTGTCGAGGCGGTTCGCCTCGAAGTGCACGACCGGGTTGTCGTCGCGGATCGCCGCGCGCAGCAGGCCGTAGGCGTCGGCAGGGTTCGACGGCGTGGTGATCTTCAGCCCGGGTACGTGGGCGAGCATCGCATAGGCACTCTGGGAGTGCTGCGCCGCCGAGCGCTGGCCGCCGATGTAGAAGGTTCGGTAGACGATCGGAAAGCTCGCCTGCCCGCCGAGCATGTAGCGGATCTTCGCCGCCTGGTTCACCAACTGGTCGAAGGCGACGAACGCGAACGTGGTCGCCCTCAGGTTGACCACCGGCCGCCATCCCGAAGCGGCGGCTCCCACCGCCATCCCCGACATCGCCGATTCTGAGATCGGTGCGCGACGGATGCGCGCATCACCGAACTCGGCGAGCAACGAGCCGGGCGCGATCGTGCCCATGTGGAAGACCCGTGGGTCGATTCGCATCTCGGCAGCGATTGCGGCCTCGAGCGCCTCGGCGTATGTCAGCAACATGCACCACCCCTTCCCCGAACCACGGAATTACTATTCCGCATTCTAGATGCTGTGACACGGCCATCTGCAAGGCTCGCCCCGCGTCATCGGCGCTGCGGTCGGGTCGTCATTCCTTGAAGGGCGCGAGCTCGATGACCTCACCAGTGCGGAGCGCGTCGAGACCAGCGCCGACCACCTCGATCGATCGGATCGCCTCGGCGGCTGTCACCGGCGGCGGCGTCCCATGCCGGACCATGTCGAGGAAGGCCTCGATCAACTCCAGGGAAGTCACCACGGAATCGGTGATGTCGACGAAGTGGGTTCCCAAGCCGCAGAAGAGCGTTGCGCAGTAGCTCGGGCGCGATTGCCCACCGATGTTCTGCAGCACGGCGATCCGCCCGTCGCGGTATTCGATCGTCATCACATCGCTGGTGCCGACGGTGTGGCCCCGCATCGTCTTGACGTCGCGGCCCATAAAAGCCGCCGCCATCTCGAAGGAGTGGATCCCGTAGTCCTCCCACCGGTTCTGGACCTTCGCCTGCAGCGACCGGAGGCCGCCCAGCCCGTCGATCGTCGCACGTGCCGCCTTCACCTGGTACGAGAATCCGAGGCTCGACGCCGTGAACCACGGCGCGCCGTGCGCCGCAGCGAGGTCTGCGATGTCACGAGCCCCTTCGACGGACGGCGCGAGCGGCTTGTCGATGTAGGTCGGAAGACCGGCCTCGAGCGAGGGGCGGGCATGTTCGAGGTGGTCTGACCCGAGGTCGCTCAGTACCATCACTGCGTCGACGTCGCTCACCGCGTCCGCGATGGTCTCGCTGACCTGATCGACACTGCACGCCCGAGCGATCAGCTCGGCCTCACCAGGTACCGCCCCCCAGATCTTCGTCACCCGCGCATCGCTGACCGGCGTTCGTTGTGGACCCCACGCGGATTCGAGGATGAGCTCGGTCCGCCGCGCCGCCCACCGCAAGTAGAACGAGTCGAGGTAACCGGCGGGCCTGGCCGGCACAGGCACGTCATCGCTCCAGCCGTTGATCCAGCCCGAGAACAGGTGCGCGTGCCCGTTGTCCGTGCCGACGATTCCGATGCGGATGGTCATGGGTGCTCCTCGTTGAAGGCGTTCAGGATCCGTGCGCCACGACGTGTACCTTGACCTCCGAGCCCGAGGCCGCCGCCTCGAAGCCCTCACGAACATCGTCGAGGTCGACGGTGCGAGTGACGAGCCGTTCGACCTCGAGGCCGGACGCGACGAGCTCGAGTGCTCGATCGAAGTCGTCGGGCAGGTACATCGCGCTGCCCGCAACCATCACCTCACGGTCCTGGAGCAGGACCGTAGGAAGCTCGGCGGTGCCGCTGCACACCCCGATCACCGCAACACGACCGCCGGGAACCGCCCGTTCCACCGCGAAGCGAACAGACGACGGCGACCCGACGCAGTCGAGCACGATGTCGGGGCGGCCCTCGAGCTCGCTGCTGATGGCGTCGGCGAGCGAGGCGTTCGCTGCGTCGAGCGCAGCGTGAGCGCCGAGCGCCACTGCGAGATCGCGCTTGGCGGCGACGGTGTCCGAGACGACGACACGGCCCGCTCCGGACGCCAGAGCGTTCAGCATGGCCAGAAGGCCGATGCTGCCGGCCCCGATCACTGCGACCGTCTTGCCCTCGACTCCTCCGACGAGCCGGGTGGCGTGGACCACGCACGACAGCGGTTCCACCATCGCTCCCGCTGGCATCGTCATCCCGGCCGGAAGCAGGCTGAGCGACGTGGCCGGCGCCACGAAGTAGTCGGACATCGCGCCGGCCGCGTGGGCACCGATCGCACGCAGGTTCTCGCAGAGGTTGGTCCTCGACCGCAAGCACATGAAGCACGATCCGCAGCTGACGATCGGTCGCAGCACGACCGCATCTCCTGAAGAGAGGCCGGCAACTCCGTCGCCGATCGCCTCGACCCAGCCCGTGCCCTCGTGTCCCGGGCAGATGGGGTATGGCAGCCAGGAGTGGCCGTCGTGCCACGTGTGCAAGTCCGATCCGCACACGCCCGCGTGCGACGACCGCACCAGCACCTCGCCGGGCTCGGGTGCCGGCACCGTGACGCGCATCACCTCGAGCTGGCGCTGCCCCACGATCCATGCCTGTCGTCCATCCGTCATCTCGCCAGACCTCCGTGCTTCGCTGGTCACCAGATCGTCCATCCGCCATCGACCACCAGGTTCTGACCCGTGACGAACCCCGAGCTCGGCGAGGCCAGAAACAGGACCGCTGTGCGCAGGTCGGTGTCGGTGCCGAGCCGCCCTGTCGGCGCGCCGGACTGCAACGCAGCGCGGACCTCGGGTGTCAACATCTCATTGTTGGTGGGTGATGGGAACATGCCCGGGCAGATGGTGTTCACCGTGACACCGCTGCGACCGAACTCGACGGCCAGGAAGCTGGAGAGCCCGACGAGCGCGTGCTTGCTCGCGAAGTACGACACGATGTCAAGCCCGATGCCCGGATAGCGAGATGGATCGCCCGCCACCAGGCCGTAGATGGAGGCGATGTTGATCACTCGCCCCCACCCGCGCTCGATCATCCCTGGAGCCAGCAGCTGGATCAGATGGAACGGTGCCTCGACGTTGAGGTTCATGATGTAGCGCCAGTCCTCGAGCTCGACCTGGTCCCACCGCGCTCTGCTCGCAACCCCCGCGTTGTTGACGATGATGTCGACCCTCCCGACGGCAGCCGCAAGGGCGAGCCGGTTTGCTTCCACCGTCACGTCGGCGACGTGGGTCTCGACCACTCCCCCGGCCTGTCGGATCTGCTCCGCCGTCGTCTCCAGCGGTTCCGAGCGTCGGCCGCAGATCACGATGGAGGCGCCCGCATCGGCGAGCGCCAATGTCATCTGCTTGCCGAGGCCGTCGCCGCCGCCCGTGACGAGCGCCCGCCGCCCGCTCAGGTCGAAGTCGTTCATGAGTCGGCCGCACCGGTCATGTAGGCCACGAGGTCCGCCGGCGACGTGCCCTCGGCGCGGAGGTCTCCGACCACCTGCCCGAGCCGCATCACGATCACGCGGTCGGAGACGCGCGAGGACCTGCGGCATGTTGTGGCTGATGAAGATGACGGCGACGCCCTGCTCCTTCAGGCGTTCGACGAAGGAGAGCACGATCTCGGTCTGGTAGACACCGAGCGCTGCGGAGGGCTCGTCCATGATGACGATGTGGCTACCCCACAGCACTGCCCGAGCGATGGCGACAGCCTGCCGCTGGCCGCCCGACAGCGCCGACACCTTCGTCTTGGTGGACGGCAGTTTCAGCTTCATCCGCTCGAAGCCGGCCTCGACGTCGGCACGCATCCGGCTGCGGTCCATGAACCGCAGCCACGACAGCAGGCCGCGATGCTTGCGCAGCTCGCGATTGAGGAAGACGTTCTCGGCGATGTCCAGCGTCGGGATCAGCGCCAGGTCCTGGAAGACCGTCTCGATGCCAGCGCTCCGGGCGATCGAGGCATCGTGTAGCACGAGCGGCGAACCGTCGACGAAGATCTCCCCGGTGTCGGGCAACAGGGTGCCGGCCAGGACCTTGACGAGCGTGCTCTTGCCGGCGCCGTTGTCACCCACGAGCCCGACCACCTCCCCAGCGTGCAGCTCGAGGTCGACACCGCGCAGTGCCCGAACCGCTGCGAAGCTCTTCGTGATGTTGACCGCCTGCAGTACCGGCTCGGTCGCGAGGTCGCTCATGCCACCGCCTCCTCGGGCTCGGCTTCCGGGATCGGGATCCGCTCGAGGCGTTGGTACACGACGTCGATCCCCGCGGCGACGAAGAGCGCTGCGCCGATCACGATCTCCTTCCAGAAGGGGCTGACGTGCACGAGGATGAGGCCGTTGCTCAGCGCTCCGATGAACAGCAGACCGAAGACGACTCCGTAGAGCGACCCCCGGCCGCCGGTGAATGACACCCCGCCGAGCAGGATCGCCGTCAGGACCTCGAGCTCGACGCCCCGGCCGATCGACAGCGACGACCCGTCGAGCTGCGACGTGACGACGAGTCCACCGACCCCCGCAGCCAGCGCGCTGACGACGTACAGGACGAACGGGATCCGTCGGACCCCGACCCCGAGCGACTCGGCGCTCGTGCTGTCCGAACCCACCGCAGTCATGTGCCGGCCGACACGAGTCCCGTGCCACACGATGCCGCCCACGGCGACGGCAGCGACGAGCAGCCAAACTGGAAACGGTGTGTCGAGGATGCGACCGTTGCCCAAATCGGCGAACGTGTCCCCGAACCCGTACTCGGTCTGACCCTCGCTGATCAGCTGCGCGACGCCCCGGGCCCCGGCGAGGCCGCCCAACGTCACGATGATCGGCGACATCCCGATGTACGACACGGAGAAGCCGGTGACCGCCCCCCAGAGCACGGCGATCGCCAGCGCTCCGGCGACGGCCACGGTCAAGGGGGCGTTCTTGGCCATGAGCTCCCCGAAGATGATCGAGGTCATCACCATGATCGATCCGACCGCAAGGTCGACGTGACCAGTGAGCACCAACATCGCACCGGGGATGGCGATGATCCCGGTGACGGCCACCTGCAGGAGGATGACCGTCAGGTTGCTCCGGGTCAGGAACCGATCGTTCAACACGGTGAACACGACGCACAGCAGGATCAGCGCGAAGAACAGGCCGTTACGTTGCGCCCAGTCGAATACGCTCCGTCCCCGTCTCGGCATCGACAGCTTCAACGTCATCGGCAGACGGATCCTCGGTGAAGGTACAGGCCAGTACTCCTTGCGCCGTGGCCATCATGCATCACGTGGGAAAGGCGCTGATCAGCCGTTCGGCGTCCTCGACCGAGTCGGGGGTGATGAGCACGTATGGCAGCGCCGTTTCGGTGGGCTCCTTGCCCTCGAGCGCGTTGGCTGCGTTGTCGACCGACGCACGGCCCACGGCATTGAGGTCGATGGCACCGACGGCGCGGATGACGTCGCCCGCGAGCACCTTCTCCATGGCCGCCTTTGATCCGTCCCAGCCGGCGACGAAGACGTTGGTCGTGTCGAGGCCTGACGCCTTGTACGCCTGCGACACGCCGAGGGCGCAGTCGTCGGCAGCACACAGCACGACGTTGATGTCGGGGTCGGACTGCAGCAGGCTCTGCATGGTGGTCAGGGCCTCTGGCGACAGCAAACCGTCCTGACGTGTGACGAGCTCGGCATCGGGTGCCAGCTCCTGAATGGTCTCCCAGGCGACGTCGAGTCGCACCCGGGGGGTCTCGATGGTGTCGTCGCCGAGCATCACGATCTTCGCCTTGCCGTCCAGCTTCTCGTTGATCCACCGAGCTGCTTCCTCGCCGACAGCGCGCGCACCCTGCTCGTCGTCGAAGAGCACCGAACCGTCGGAACCTTCGACGGGCGTCGCGTAGGCGATCCATGGAACACCGTCGGCATGCGCGCTCTCGACCAGCGGGGCCATTGCGTTGACGTCGAGTGAGTGGATCGTGATCGCGTCGATCTCGCCTTGTGCGAGCCACGTGTTCAGTTCGGCGATCTGGGCCTCGATGGACCCGTCGGCGAAGCTCTCGACGAGCTCATAGCCCCGCTCGTCAGCGGCTTCCTGAGCTCCGGCCTTCAGTGCCGAGTAGAAGTCGCCGGCGCGGTGCGGGTGCGCGAACGCGATCGTTCCGCCACCAGCGGCGTCGGTGCCGGGCGTCGACTCGTCTGCCGGTGCAGTCGCTGCGGGGACCGGCGTCGACTCCGAACCGGAATCGGAGCTCGAGTCCGAATCGCTGCCGCATGCCGACAGCACCAGGAGCAAGCTGAATGCTCCCCCAAATACCTGTGCGCGTGAACCCATCGTCTTCCCTTCCCCTGATGATGCAGACATTGGCTCCGAAGCAGATTTCGGTCACTGCGTTGCAAATCCTGTCAGATATTTGCAGTCGCTGCGAGGGGTGTCAAGAGCGAGTTGCGCACGTCTGCCGGGCTCGTCGCGGGGCCTTCCAGCCTCTAGCCTCGTGGAAAGAAGGGAACGAACGGTGGCCACGGCGAGACGCCGGTACCGGACGAGTCTGATTGGAGCTGGACGTGATTCTTTCAAAACTCTTCACCTCGCCGTTACGGGAGGGGGGTGGGATCCCACGATGACCGCAGCAAACGTTCTTCCGTCCGAACGACGCCAACTGATCCTGCGCGTCCTCTCCGAATCGGGGGCGGTGTCGGTTACCGAGTTGAGCCAGATCACCGGCGCATCACTCGCAACCATCCACCGCGACCTCGAACAGCTCAGCGAAGCCGGCCGGTTGGTGCGCGTCCACGGTGGCGCCACGATCGCCGACGACGACCCGCCGGCGACCAGCGAGCGGCGCCGCAACATTCCCCAGAAGCGCGCCATCGCCCGCGTCGGCGCGCAATGGGTCGAACCGGGTCACGTCGTGTTCCTCGAAGCGAGCTCGACGGTCGCGCGGCTGACCGAGTTCCTCCCGAAGTCCGAGATCGTCATCGTCACCAACGATCCCGAGATCGCGCTCGACCTCGCCCAGAACTCGGTCAACGAGGTGATCATCCTCGGGGGAACGCTGCGTTCCCAGACACGTTCGATCGTCGGTCAGATGACCGTCGCATTGCTCCGTGAGATCAAAGTCGATCTTGCCTTTATCGGCGTCAGTGCGATCTCGGTCGACGGCCTCACGTCCGTCAATCTCCTCGAAGCGGAGACCAAACGCGCCATTCTCCAGTCGGCGTCGCGCGCGAATCGGGCTGGCGACGCGGCGACAAGCTCGGACGTAACTCGCTCACCGCAATCGGCACGATTGATCAGCTCGCCACGCTCGTGACAGACGCGCCCAAGAGCGACGCGCACGTCGCGGCGCTGATTCGCGCCGGGCTGGACGTGGTGAGCGTCAAGCCCGAGAGTGGACCACGCTCATCAACCGCCGGGTGATCTCCGCCGGCTTCGGGTGCTGGAACACGTTGCGGCCGTAGACGACGCCGCACGCGCCGGCTGCGAGGAGCCCAGCTGTTCGGTCGAGCAGCTCGACGTCATCGACCCGTCCACCGCCCCGCGCGAAGGACCGGCACACCGGCCGCCTCCACCACGGCCCCGAACTCGTCGAGTCGATCCGTCGGGTCGGCCTTGATGATGTCGGCGCCGAGCTCGGACGCCTGCCGCACGAGCGGTGCGATGCGGGCCACGTCGCCGTTGACCGCGTAGCGGATCGCGCCCTCGTCCGACAGCACGAGCGGCTCGACCATCAGCGTCATCCCGGTGACCGACGCCTCAGCGTGCAAGCAATTGATGATGCCGATGCAGTCGCGGCGGAGACCGGGATCCGAATCGGAATCGAGCAGGTTCACGACGACCGCCGCCGACCCGATCGCAGCGGCCCGTTCGACGGCGCGACCGACGACGACGGAGTACAGGCCCACCCCCGGGCCAGCTTGGTAGGCGTTGGTCACGTCCAGGCGCGTGACGAGCCGCACGGTCGAGCCCGCGAGGGCACCTGCGAGACGCTCGGCGGATCCTAGGTTCAACTGGATCGTGTCGGGCCCCGCCTGCACGATCTCGCCGAGCCGCTGCGCCAGGCTGCCTAGGCCCTCGACGATCCCTGCGGATCCGAACGCTCCGTGATCGAGCGCGACGCTGACGAGTCGGCCGTCCTCGGCGAGCAGTGGTGATGTCATGGTGTCCTCACGAGTTGGGCTGACGGGCCATCGATCGGGTTGCTTCGACGAAGCGCGACGCAGCGGAGCGATCCAAGGCCGAGGCGGCCACTTCGTATCCACCGAGCTCGAAGT
The DNA here is from genome assembly GCA_963754705.1 of uncultured Actinomycetes bacterium. Taxonomy (GTDB): domain Bacteria; phylum Actinomycetota; class Acidimicrobiia; order Acidimicrobiales; family Ilumatobacteraceae; genus JAWKHV01. The sequence continues at coordinate 30,691 of CAVWGZ010000013.1, forward strand.
CCTCAGCCGGCAAGAGGTAACCGAGGTATCCCGAGGCGTAGCCGCAGAGCCAAGTGTGATCCTCGGTCTCGAGGTCCAGCGCGAGGTCGATGGTCGGCTCGACGGGCCAGAACGCGACCGCTCGATGGCCCAGGTCCCAGCGAGTGACGCACACCTCGATCGCCGTGGGGAGACGCAGTCTCGCTCGTGCCCGACGAAGGTCGTGACCGGCTCCGATCAACTCCACCTCCGCCTGACGCGATCGGGACGGGTCCCTGCCGTCGCGAGCGCGGCGATCGACCTCCGCCCTCCAATGCGCCCACTGCCGCTCGGCAACGTCCAACGGCGGCGACGATCGCGAATCGAGCGAGAACGTCGTCTGCCGAACCCGTGAGCGATCGAGCCGGGTCATCGCCGCCCGCGCATCGAGAGCGGCGTCACCGAGGAGTCCTCCGAGACGGGCCGCCTCGTCGAACGTCGACCCGCTTCGCGTGCTGCCGGGTGGACTGGTCGCCCGCTCCTCCCGGCAGGTATGCCACCGGCACACCCGGCAGCGCGGCTGCGACCCGCTCACGAAGCCCCCAGACCAGGTCGCCGCTGACCAACGTGTTGTCCGCGCTCAGCACGGTCGGATGGCAGCCGTGCAGCGCGAGCACGGCCAGGACCGAGCCTTCGTCGGCGCGGACCTCGAGCACACGGACCATCTCGTCACGGCGGCCCTCGACATGTCGTCGGTTCGTGCCCACCGGCGCGGAGAGTCGACCCGAGCCAACTGCGAGGTAACCCCGTTGCTCTGCGTCGATCGCTTCGGCGACCACGCGGCGACACGTCGACACGAGACCGGACTGGTAGCTCCTCGGAGTAGGCGCCCATGACACCTTGATCCCACGCCTCGAGCGACGGCGCCGAATGGGTGTGCGAGGCGACGGCCACGACGTGGACGCCGTGGTCGACGCCGGACACCAGCGCGGCAGGGACCGAGATGCCGTCGAAGCACAGAACGACCAGGTGGTCGCCATCGACGTCGTCGCGCACCGACACGGCAACGACCTGCAGCTGGTCGTGCACGCCACTGCTCACACGGGACTCGACGGGATATCCGCCGAGTGGCGTGCCGACCGGAGGGCTCACATCGCTCGTGGCCACCCCCACCAACAACGTCACCGTTCCAGCCTTCCGGGCTCGACCGTGTCGGAGCGGAGGACGAGGCGTGAGCTCGCGTGCGCCGACTCGATGTGTCCACCCGCCTGCGCACCCAAGCAGCGCGGCGCCGTACCCAGTCGGCTCGTCGGAAATCACCCGGGTCACGGGCCGACTCAGGAGCGTGGCGATGGTTCGTGCAAGCACCGGGTGGGCAGCCGCGCGACCGACGATGCGGACGTCGGACGACGGACCGAGCAGTTCGACGTTCCTGACGATCTCCTCGCACACTCCGTCGACGACAGCACGAGCAACTTCAGATCGACTCGTGCCGAGTTGCAGCGCCTTCAGCGCACCAGTAGCAGCCGAGTCCCACCCGGCCGATCCCCTGCCACCGAACCATGGCTCGCAGACAGCGCCTGCGGCGCCCACCTCGATCTCGCCCGCGAGGTCGAGCCATGCGCCGGTCGTCGGCAGGCCCATCAACTCTGCGCACCAGTCGAACGTGATGCCCGCCGCCGGCACCACGCCCTCGTGCCACCACGTGTCGGGCTGCAATCCGGGGGTGAGCGGTATCGATGCCGACAGCCGGGCGGAACAGTCGCCGGCCCGCCTAACGATCGCCACCGCCGTGCCAAAGGTGACCGTCACCGACCTCTCGTCCGGATCGGCCACCAACACTGCGGCACGTTGATCTTGCGTCGGGAACGCGACCGGTGTCTCGGGCGACAGTCCGAGGCGCACGGCGAGCGCGCCCCGAGCGTGACCCGCTACGGTGCCCGGCGGACCGATTCGGCTCAGCGATGCCCGGTCGATGCCGGCTTCAGCCATCAGCGAAGCGGACCAGTCGCCAGTGCATTGGTCGAGTAGACCAGACGTCGCGGCGAGGCACGGGTCGATGCTCCACTGCCCGGTGAGCCGGTGTGCGATCAGGTCGCCGGCGAGTGCCCACCGGCCACTCGTGGCGCCGTTGTTGCGCAGCAGCCGTGCGGCGAGCGAGGCGAGCGAGATCCGCCGTCCGGACCGCTCGTACCACGATTCGATCGTCGCAGCCGAGAGCTCAGGCGTCGGTTCGTCACCGGCCGAGAGCCAACCCTGTGCGGCGTCGAGGTCCATACCCGTGTCGTCGACCAAGACCGACGCGACCCCCTGGGTCGCGACCCCGACGGAGATGATCCGATCGACTCCGACGCCCGCCGCCGCAGCCGACTCATCAACGGCGTGCTGCACGCTGCTGATCCAACGATCGGCATGCTGGCGGAGCTTGTCGGCGAGACCGGTGTGGCGATGACGACCAACGGCGATGACGTTCAGCTCGGTGTCGAGCAGCACGCACCGGGCGGTCGTCGTGCTCAGGTCGATCCCCGCATGCACGGAAGCCGAACTCGTCAAGTGATCAGCTCCGGACGACGTTCCGCTTCAGTGATCGCCTGTTCGATGATGGCCAGCCCCCGGAACGCTTCGTCCTCGCTGATGACGAGCGGCGGCGCGAGTCGCAGGATGTGCCCGGCCGGGATCCAGGCGAGACCGCGCCGGAACGCCTCCTGATAGACGAAGGTCCCCGCATCGGTGGCCGGCTCCTTGGTCGCGCGATCCTTCACGAGCTCGATGCCGAGCAAGAACCCGAGCCCCCGAACCTCACCAATGATGGGATGGCGTTCCTGCATCTCGCGGAGCTCGTCGAGCATCCGCGCGCCGAGCTTCTCCGCCCGCTCGCACAATCCCTCGTCCTCGATGACCGACATACTCGCCACGATCGCCGCACACGCCATCGGGTTGCCGCCGTAGCTGGTCGACGCACTGGCGTTGTTCATCGCCTCGCGAAGGTCGGAGCGCGCCAACACCGCACTCACCGGGAACCCGTTGCCGAGCCCCTTGCCGAGCGTGATGAGGTCGGGCTCGACGCCCCAGTGGTTCACTGCGAACATGCGGCCCGTTCGGCCGAAGCACGTGAGGACCTCGTCCGCGATGAGCATCGTGCCGTTCTTCTTGCACAACGAGCTCAGTCGCGGCAGGAAGTCGTCCGGGGGGACGATCGAGCCACCCCATCCCTGCACTGGCTCGATCAACACAGCGGCGACACCATCGGCGGCCGCCTCCATCGCCAGCTGGACCTCGGCGAGCACCGCATCGCTGAGCATCTCGGCCCCAACGCCCGTGGGAGGGCGGTACGGGTTTGGGCCCGAGACGCGAACGAACCCATCGGCGCGGATCCCCTTCCAGGGGTCGGGTGTCCCGAGACTGGCCGAACCGAGCGTCTTGCCGTGGAAGCCCTGCTCGAAGCCGATGAACGAACGACGTCCGGTGGCGACACGCGCAACGCGGCAGGGCAGCCTCCACCGCAGTCGTCCCGCTGTCGTAGAACTGCGCAACGCTCAGATCCCCGGGCGCGATTTCTGCTAACCGCCGCTGGGCCTCGGCGTGCTGCCGGCGTCGGGAAGTCGTGACAGTTCATCAATTGATGGGCAGCGTCGGCAATTGCCTGCGACACCACCGGATGGCAGTGGCCGAGCGACGCGACGTAGATCCCGGACGAGAAGTCGAGGTATCGGTTCCCGTCGACGTCATCGAGATAGACGCCCGACCCGGATTGAAACGCAACGGGGAAGAGTCGGGCCTGCGAGGACAGACCACCCGTGTGGGCATCGACGGCCGCATAACACGCTTGCGAGTTCGGCCCAGGCCGTTCGATTGAGCCCGAACGGGGTCGATCGGTCACGTTGTCTCCTCATCGTGGAGTGCTCCGATCAGGCTAGCCGGACCCTTCAGAAATCGTCAACTCCTTGCGAAGTCTTTCATTCGTTGCTGCGCTGTGCCAGGGTTTGCAGGTGGAGTACGCGCTCGATCGGCAACACCGGCTTGCGAGTCTCACGGCTCGCCGTCGGAACGGCGGTGTTCGGCATCGCACCTCCCGAGGACGGTTGCGACGCACTCGTTGGCGCGGCACTCGACGCAGGAATCAACCTCTTCGACTGCGCGAACACCTACGGTAATCGAGCAGCATTCGATCGACCCGGCCTGCCCACATCAGCCGACCGAGCCCACGCCGAGGAGCTTCTCGGACAGGCCTTGAAGGGCCGCCGCGACGATGTGGTCCTGTGCACGAAGGTGTCCGAACCCGTCGGTGTCGGCCCGAACGACGGCGGCATCTCGATCGCCGGGCTCGGTGAGAAGGGCGGCGGTCTGAGCCGGTACCACATCATGCGCGAGGTCGACCGGAGCCTGCGCCGGCTCGGCACCGACCATATCGACGTGTACTACTTCCACCATCCGGACCCGGAGACGGCGATCGAGGAAAGCCTTCGGGCCGCAGACGACCTCGTGCGGCAAGGAAAGGTTCGTTATGTCGGACTGTCGACTTTCGCCGGATGGGAGATGACCGAGGCCGTGATGACAGCCGAGCGCCACGGACTCAGCCGACCGATCGTCAACCAGGTGCCGTACAGCCTCGCCAACCGCTGGCCTGAACGAGAGGTCGTGCCATCTGCCAACCACCTCGGACTCGGACTGACATGCTTCAGCCCGCTGGCCGGCGGCGCGCTCGCCGGTCGCGCCACGATCGATCGCACGCACGGTGGCATGAAGCGTTGGGGGCTTTCGTACGACTACTCGGACGAACAGCGTCAAGCGGCTCTCGAGCTCGGGGAGCTCGCCACGGCATGGGGCCACCCTCCCGCCGGACTCGCGCTCTCATGGCTGCTGTCCCGTCGGCCAGTCGTCGCGGCGATCGTCGGGCCAGAAACCCCCGCCGAGCTCCACGAGAGCCTCGCCGCTCTCGATCTGCGACTCGATGCGGTCCAGCTCGACCAGCTCGACACCATCGGTCGAAAGGCCCCCGAGCAACCGATCTGAGACCCGACGCTTGCGACGCAACGCACATCGGCCTCGATGACAACCTGCGTCGAGCCTGGGCCGGACGGCAGGCCACTCCGCTACGCCCTATCCGTCACCGCCCACCGACCCGTCACCGGCCCAGCCGTCGTCGCCACCTTCCAAGCAGCGATCACCACCCACGGGATCCCCCTGTCGACCTTGGCCGACAACGGAATGGTGTTCACCACCCGCTTCGCTCGCGGTGGCCGCAGCTCACGCAACGGCCTCGAGAACGAACTCGTCCGCCCGTCCGCCAGAAGAACTCGCGACCCCCCCCACCACCTGCGGGAAAGTCGAACGATTCCAGCAACGATGAAGCGCTGGCTCCGCACCCAACCCGCCGCCGCCCCTTGGGCGCCGTCACTGCCTTCGATGGATCGAGTCGTCGAACTCATGGAAGGGGAACCCAGCGCGATCGGATCGCATTCCAAGGGAAGAATCCCGACCGGTCGCAGGGTTTCCACGCCATTCGGCCCAATGGAAGGATCGTGGATGACGTCCTATGACGTGGTGGTGATCGGCGGTGGTGCCGGTGGATTGGTGGCGGCCAAGGAGGCACGGCGCCGGCACGCCAGTGTCGTGATCGTCCAGGACGGTCCGCTCGGCGGCGACTGCACCTTCACGGGATGTGTCCCGTCCAAGGCCCTGCTCGCCGCAGCCGCGCAGCGCAACTCGTTCGACGAGGCGATGACACGCGTGCCACGCCGCCGTCGACCACATCGCAGCCACCGAGGACGCCGCCGCGCTGGCCCGAGAGGGCATCGATGTCATCGCCGGCTACGCCCGCTTCCGCAGCCCGACCTCGATCGACGTCGATGGCACCACAGTACGATCGAAACGCTTCATCGTCGCCACCGGGGCACGACCGCTGATCCCTGCGATCCCGGGTCTGCGCGAGAGCGATCCGTTGACCAACGAAACGCTCTTCCAACTCGACGAGCGGCCCACCTCGCTGGCAATCCTCGGCGGTGGACCGATCGGCTGCGAGATGGCCCAGGCATTCGCACGGCTCGGCAGCCAGGTCACGCTTGATCGAAGCCGCAGACCGACTCCTGCCGCGCGAGGAACCCGAGGCCTCGGCGGTGATCGCCGACCGCATTGGCCCGCGATGGCGTCACCGTGCGGGTCGGCGCCCCGGCGACGCTCGTCGAGCGCAGCCCGAACGGCACCATCTGCGTCCACACCGAACACCGGTGAACCCATCGCCGCCACGCATCTGCTCGCAGCAATCGGCCGGGCGCCGTCAGGACGCGGGTTCGGCCTCGAAGAGATCGGCGTCGTGATCGACAAGCGCGGCGCGATCACCGTCGACGACACGATGGCTACCAACGTCGACGGCATCTGGGCTGTGGGCGACGTCACGGGTCGACTCCAGTTCACCCACGTCGCCGGGCGCATGGGATGGATCGCCGCCACCAACGCCCTGTCGAAGCTCGCTCGCGTCCGCAGGTTCCGACTGGACACCCGCGCCGATTCCGTGGGCGACGTTCACCAGCCCCGAGGTCGCTCACGTCGGCCTCACCGAGGCCGAGGCCGCCGAACAACACCCCGATGCCCGCGTCGCCCATCTCCCGCTCACTCACGTCGACCGCGCCATCGCCGTCGGCGCGACCGACGGCTTCGTCACCCTCATCGCCGCGCCGCGGCGGTTCACCCGACACCTCGCCGGCGGGACGGCTCGTCGGCGCAACCGTCGTCGCCCCCACTGGTGGCGAACTGATCCACGAGGCCGCCCTGGCGATGCAGACCAACATGTTCGTCGGGCGTCTCGCCCAGACGACCCACGCCTACCCCACCTGGTCCATGGCCATCCAACAAGCAGCGCTGCAGTTCTTCGGCGAGTCTGCCGGCCTGCGAGCGAGGCCCATCAGCGCCGCTCCGCCGGAGCACGGCCCCACGAAGTAGACAAAGACCATGACGACACCTGAGAGCGAATCCCCACTCACGCTGAAGGGCTTTGCCGACTCGTTCTTCTATGGGTCGCGTAGCAACCTCGACTTCAAGTTCCTTGCCGACCTCTCCGACACCGAGGCCGCCGACTTCTTCGAAGGACTTCTCGGCGAACTCAGCCGCACGATCAACGACGGCGATGCCACCCGGGTCGTCGATCACGCCAGGTCGTGGCAACGCCACGCCTACAGCGCACACCTCGACTCGAAGGCTGCCTTCGCGTACGACGACGTTCCTTTCAGCACCCTGGCCACACCTCTCGCCGAGGCCCGGGTTGCGCTGGTGACCTCGAGCGGGCACTTCGTGGACGGCGATGACCCGAAGCCGTTCGGCGTCGAGCAGATGACCCAGACCGAGGCCGAAACGCGAATCGGCGAGTTCCTCCGCGCCGAGCCCACCCTTTCGCACATTCCCGTCGAGACACCTGCTGATCGGCTACGTGTGCGCCACGGCGGCTACCCGATCAACGCCGCCTTGATCGACCACAACGTCACTCTCCCGCTGAGGGCGATGCGAGAACTCCAGGGTGATGGCGTCATCGGCGAGCTCGCCGCCGATGCGTACTCGTTCGTGGGCGCGACCTCGCAGCTCAAGTTGCGCGAGCGCGTCGCTCCGCTCTGGGCCGATGAGCTCCGCGCCGCCCAGGTCGACGCAGTTCTGTTCGTACCCGTTTGACCTGTCTGTCACGTGTCCGTGGGACACGTCCAGAGAGTGTTCGAAGCGGCAGGGATCCCCACGGTGGGGATCTACATCGCCGCGTTCGCCCACGTACCGGAACGAATGGGAGTGAGCCGGGCACTGATCACCGACCATCCGATGGGCCGACCACTCGGAGCACCCGGCGATGCCGTTCGTCAGCGCGACGTGGTTGGGGCAGCCGTCGAGCTGCTCAGCAGCGGGGCAGGACAAACCATGGTCTCGTTCCCACATCCGTACCGGACGCCGAACACGTCCGCCTGAGCATCCTCAGGATCGCCAGCGGCGAATCTCGCCGACCAGCCCGCGTAGCATTCTGTCGGCATCGGCGACGGCTCCCGACCGGGCTGTGACCAGCGCACCGAACATCGCCGCCTGCACCAGCACAGCCCTGCTCGAGCCGGTCCGCGGTTCGATCTCACCGGATCGCTCGGCGCGGGTGAGTGCGGCCTGCAACGATCGGCGGATCCGTTCGCGGTAGCGCGCCGTCACCTCACCGATCTCTGCGTCCTCGTGGGCGAATTCGACCATCGTGTTCACGATCAGACACCCCGGCGGCTGAGCCTCCGACGAGATGCTGGCGCGCACCCACTCGACGAACCGCACGACATCGTCTAGGCCACCCGAACCAACGGCCAACGCGTCGAGCGCAGAGCCGACATGGTGCTCGTAGCGGCCGATCGCCGCCTGGAAAAGCCCTCGTTTGCTGCCGTACGCGGCGTACAGGCTCGACACGTTGATACCCGTCGCGACGACGAGCGCATCGAGGCTCGTCGCCTCATAGCCGTTCTGCCAGAACACGCCCAACGCTCGCTCGGTGACCGCGTCGACATCGAACGACCGCGGCCTCCCCCGACTGCTGCGGACGTTTGATGTCGAAGAAGTTGCCATATCTGGAATACATACTACAGAAGACGGGGTTCTGAAGTCAGCGTTCCACAATTTGGCGCTTCACCCAACGAGGAGACCACCATGAGCCATAGCGAGTACCAGCTGTCACTTCCCGCCCGCACAGAGACAGACGAGGACCCTGCAGTCGCCGCCCTGCTCGGCAAGGCCAAGGCCGGGATCGGGATGATCCCGAACATGTACGCCAACATGGCCAACGCTCCCGGTCTGCTCGAGACCTACCTGTCCGGCTACGCATCGTTCCGCTCCGAGTCTGGTCTCAGTGCGGCCGAGCAGGAGACCGTGTTCCTCACCATCAGCCGCGTGAACGGTTGCTCCTACTGCGTCACGGCACACTCCACGATCGCCGACATGACCAAGGTACCCACCGAGATCACCGACGCTCTCCGCAACGGCACCACCCTGCCCGATCCGAAGCTCGACGCACTGGCGACGTTCACCCTCGCCATGCTCGACACGCGCGGTCTTCCCAGCCGCGCTCAGGTCGAAGCGTTCCTCGGTGCCGGCTACACCGAGCAGCACGTGCTCTACGTGATACTCGCGCTCGCCGTCAAGACGATCTCCAACTACAGCAACCACCTGTTCCACACTCCCGTCGACACCGCCTTCGTCGGGCGCAGTTGGGAGCAATGAGATGACCGTCGCCACTTGTTCGCATCGGCGATACCGAATCCAACACCCGACCATTCGCGACGTGATGCCCGACATGCGCATCCCCGCAACCGACCCTGCGCCGGGTGATCGCGTCCCGGACTTCGATCTCCCGACCACCGACTCTGGCCGATTCGCCAGCGAGCAGTTCGCCGATGCCAGACGACCGGTGCTGCTGGTGTTTGGATCGCTCACGTGCCCGGTCACCGAAAGCGCCGGCAACGGTCTGCACGAGCTCCACGCCGCTACGGACGGCAGGTCCGGTTCGTCATGGTCAACGTCCGCGAAGCACATCCCGGAGAGGCCACCACACAGCCCGAGACCGCAAGGGGAAAGCAGCGACACGCGAGCGGACTCGAGTCGCACCACGGATTTCCGTTCGAGGTAGCAGTCGACGACATCGACGGCTCCTTGCACCGAGCCTTCGGAACCCGGCCCAGCTCCGCGTACGTCATCGATCCGACCGGGACGATCGTTTTCCGCGCTCACTGGTCGAACATCACCGACGCACTGGACGAAGCGCTCGCCGCAGTCGTTGCCGGCCACCAACCTCCCCGTGCGACCGCTGGCCACACACTGCGATCAATGGCCAAGATGACCGGGCACGCCGATGTCGCGTTCGCCAACGTGGGCAGCGGTGCGATGCGCGATACCTGGCGGGCCGCTCCGCCGTTTGCGGCGATGATCATGCTTTCCCGGCTGTTCTGGTTCCTCCCCCGGGACCGTCGAGGTGTTCCCACCCTCGTGACGATGGCGGCGATGCTTGCGTTGTTCGTAGTCGTCGGTTTCCTTGCGCTGACATGAGATCGAATCGCCCACCGAGATGGCCGGGAATCGACGATCAGGCCCGACGGGTTCATACTCCATGGAGCACACGGACGCACAGCTCGCCCATCCCTCAGCCGACAACAGCGAGATCACCGTGTACTGGCGACCCGGGTGCCCGTTCTGCTCGTCGCTTCGACGTGGACTGCATCGGGCCGGGCTTCCGTTTCGAGAGGTGAACATCTGGGACGACCCGAACGCGGCAGCCTTCGTCCGATCCATCGCCCGCGGGAACGAAACTGTCCCCACCATCTCGGTCGGCAAGGTGAACCTTGTCAACCCCTCCGCGCGACGCGTCATCGAGGTCGCCACGAACGAGACCCCTGCGCTGCTGCCACCGCCGTCGCCGGCGCAGGGGCCTCAACGGCGACGCTGGTTCCGCCGGTCCAGCGGTGCCGGCCGATGATGAATAGACCGCCGTGCCGCCAGCGGTACGGGAAACACGCGTGACATCTGCTCGCGAGCTCCCGTGGGCCTCGACCGAGCAGATGCGCGAGGTCGACCGGATCATGACCGACGATCTTGGCATCGACCTCCCCCTGATGATGGAGAGTGCTGGCCGCCATCTTGCGTACCTCGGCCGCCTGCGCTATCTCGACGGCGACGCGACGGATCGACATGCGGTCGTGCTCGCAGGGCCTGGCGGCAACGGTGGAGGGGCGCGCTGGTCGCGGCGCGGCGGTTGCGCGGCTGGGGTGCCAACGTCACCGTGTTCGCTGCCGGGCCGACCCGTTTCAGTACGGTCGCCCGACATCAACTGCAACGCGTTCATCGACTTGGCATCACCGTACGCGACATCTCAGAACTCAACGACACCCGTGATGTTGATGTAGTGATCGACGGAACCATCGGCTACGCGCTCGATGGTGCACCCTTCGGCGAGGCAGCACAGTTGATCCGGTGGGCCAACCTGTGCGCCGCACCCACCATCGCACTTGACGTGCCATCGGGCGTCGACGCCACCACCGGAGTCGCACACGATCCGTCAATCCGGGCCGCAGTCACACTTACCCTCGCGATTCCAAAAGTCGGACTGCGCCTGCCGTCGGCGGCAGCTGCCGTGGGCGAGTTGTACCTCGCCGACATCGGCATTCCCCCACACGTGTTGGCACGCGCCGGCATCGACAAAGCTCACAGCCTGTTCGCCAGCGAAGAGATCGTCCGCATCTGGTGAACGGCGGAAGGAACAGTCCGATCCACCGGGTTCCTCATGCACATCAACATCGACAGAGGAGTCAAGCCATGGTTCGCGCAGTATGGAACGGAACAGTGATCGCCGAGAGCGATGAGACGGTCGTCATCGAGGGCAACCACTACTTCCCCGCTGACGCGGTGCGGCCTGAGCTGGTGCGGCCGAGTACGACCACGACGGTGTGCCCGTGGAAGGGCCGCGCTTCGTACTACACGATCACCGTCGAAGGGAAAGAGAACCGTGACGCCGCCTGGTACTACCCAGCAATACGTAACTCGCGCGCCAAGCAACAGG
>CAVWGZ010000014.1:0-388414 GCA_963754705.1 uncultured Actinomycetes bacterium
GTTTATTTTATTGTTTTCTGTTTTCCGTGTTGTCCATGTCTCACAGCCGTAGGTGGCCACCGGGAACACAAGTGCCCTAACTAGTCTTCCTTTGGTTACTTTTGAGATGTCTTTGTCTTTCCAAACTTTATTCAAGCCAGACATTGCTATCCTGCCCAGTGTTAGTCTTCTTGTTACTTCTTTAGTGCATCCTCCTTCTTTGTCAATGCTACTACCTAGCAGAACGAAATTGCTTACCACTTCAATATTTTCGTTATTGACAGTAAATGAATCAATGCCTGCCGTAGTTAGTACTTTTGTCTTTTTAATATTCAGAAAGAGGCCGGCTTTTTCGCTGTGTATCTTAACTATGAGCGTACCTATGAGCGCTGGGTACTAAATAACACTGTAACTATGCTTAGTTTAGACAGATACATGGTTATACAATAATATTTAAGTATAACCTGGAAATTCCGTGTTTTTCGTTTGCACACCTTTATATCGCAATATCTCGAAATAAAATTAAAATTTATGCGACTGGTTTGGTCGTGCGGCGTCACGTATATGATACATTTGCTCAAAACTTAATTTATGAACCCTTGCAAATTAATTAAGCATATGGCACTAATATATTGCCTTTTTGTGCTGATGTGCCGTTAAGAAACAAACAAGAACGGCACTAATATTGTGCCATTCTGTGTGCTGAGGTGCCCCTAGGAAACAAACAAACAAACACACTTTATAATAGAATCGTTTATTAATATGAAATTTTATCACATGTTATATTTATCAAACAACATAGGACAAGGAAGTGGTGCACTGTAACTGAATGTTCGGCTGATCATTCTAGTTAAGTTGCGTCGAGACCGGTTAGTACTTGGATGGGGGACCAACCAAGGCTGGACGACCTTCCCTGGGCTTGAAGTGGAGATGTGGAAACACAGCCTTCAGAACCTTGCCCGTAAACACACAAGTTTACAAGTTACTTTTGATAATGTTATCTTTAATGTTTATGTTGTGAATTTACTTTGTTGTAGCGCTAAGTAATCGAAAACTGTGAATAAACATGTGAATTATGATACAATAGTAACCCCAAACAAGCATTTAATATAAATAGACTATATAAATAGCATATATTTCGAGCCCCAGAGATCGCTCATATATCATAAAAGACAATATCTAGTTGTGCATTATCGTAACTCAACATTAGATGTAATCAGTGAATTACATAAAATGGAACGTCAAACAAGTAATTTATAAATCACTGAGATTTATTTATAGCAGCGCCATCATTCATATTCAGTTGTACAATGTTATTTTACTAACACTGTTTAACGTGAACAGATAACAGAGGCCCTGCAGTACTCACACAACAACCTGCCGTCAGCGCGGTTCGAACCTGCAAGCCATGGCACGCAAGTCCAACGCTCTAACCACTCGGCCATTTGTGCTATTTGTGCCAGCACGGCAGAAGGGGGTCTCAATGTTACCATCGCAGTTCACCAACATGTTAATAAAACTGCTGTGTTAAGTTGGAATTACGCGCCGCTAATTCTTCACAAAAAATAAGGGTTCAATGTTTCACTGGGATGGCAAAACCCATAGATATAAACAGTAGATAGGCCATGGCACACCTGAAGATGGCAGCAGAGAAAAGGCCATCTTGGTAGGGGCAGATTTCCACTGTTAACGTATTAAATTAAATGACGTAACATATCATGACGTCACATAACTTCTCTCTAAATTCAATGTGGCGGCCATCTTGGTAGGGGCACTTTTTGACACGACTTTGCTGCCGTTTTCTCTCTGTATGTTGAATAGGCCATGTCCTATCTACTCTGTATATCTATGGTAAAACAAGGCTGGATTCAGTTGGGGGCTTATCATCCCCCCCCCCGGCAAATTAAAAATAGTTTGGTATGAATTAAACACATATTTAAATAACCCAATTCAGATAGCCCAATCATTTTATAGATTTATTAAACCTATGTAATAAAAATTATTGTATTAAAAGCTATTCTATAAATAATTTTTTATTATTTTCTTTATTCAATTACGCGAAAAAAAAACACAGAAATTCAGTGCTTACGATATATTATATGTTTCAGTTTAATAATGAAAAATTTATTAACTAATGTTATTGCATGATCTCCTGGTATAACAGATCTTCATAAAATCATGTGAGATTTGCCGGGGGTTGGGGGAGGGGGGGTCGTGCCCCAGTGAAATTCACACGGCGTTTGACCCTTCCACTTAAAACCTGACCCCATGGATATTCGTTAAAATATAATGGATTGGTTTTGAAACAACGTATAGCAACAGATAAGTTTGAGTTGAGGTAGGATCCAAAATTCTGCCCCTCCTCCCTCCCCCCACCCGTCTGGTTATGAAGGCACATACAGAGCACACTTCATAAAACTGTCTATTAACTGCGTATAACATAGAGGACTTCTGAAACCTACAGTCTTAAAGAATCGTCACACTTTGTACGGCAGATTAAACACTAGCCTATAATCAACGAACTAACACTAAACAAAAGCCTTAAACATTAGCATGTAAGAAATCTGTGCCACACTTTAGAATGCAAATTGGCGTAACGATTAAATCTTTACAAAACATTAAGCTGATAGTTAAAATAATAACAAACGGCGAAATTATATGAAGCATCAACGCAATTGAACAAAAGAACAAAAGTTAAATCCATAAACGCTTGATTCTGTGATAAAGAAATAATAATACAGCAGCAATAACAATAATAACAATAATAATAATAATAATAATAATAATAATAATAATAATAATAATAATAATAATAATAATACCTGAATTTATTTACAGCGCCATAGTTCAAGCGATTACAAGTAATCACCGAGAATAGAGGCCCTCAGAAGTGAAAGCAGTTATTATTTCTTGCACGCTTATAGGCAGTATGGAGTGCTTATGGATGTTTATTTGGGGGTGTGGCGTGGGACAGGTTTGCGAGCTATTATTATTATTATTATTATTATACTACATTTATATAGCACCTAATTCACATTTAGGAAACATGATACTAAGGTGCTTAAAGAGCAAGCCTTAAGTGCAAGATAGAAACGTCAATCTGAATAGTTCGGTTTTCAACTTCTTTTTAAATGTGCTCCTAAATCTGTAATGTTTCTAAGTTCTTGTGTTAGATGTTCCAGGTAGTGCTCTAAGCACTAAACTGCTTAAAGAGCAAGCCGTGGGTGCAATAGTGAGATCTTTGGCTAGTCATCCGCTCCTAGACATTTATGAAATCGTGCTTCATCGTCGGAACTACACAAACAACCAATTGTAATAATAATAATGTGATAAAAATATAATGATACTTCTATAATAGAGTGGAACTCATAATCCCAGTTCTAGATGTAGTAACTTTAGGCAGTCCTGTCGATATTCCGCGGATACGGATGCTACCCAGGCAGGGCACAACCCAGGCTACCCGTGTGTGGCGGCTCCCCCCGATAGATCTAGGTTTTTGCTATAGTTTGATTCTGAGCTACCCAGGCAGTGCACAACCCAGGCTACCCGTGTGTGGAGGCACACTCCATAAGATCTAGGTATTTCTGTATGTGAGTATGGTGATGGCGATCCAGGCAGTGCGCAACCCAGGCCCCCTTGTATGGAGGCACACATAGCAGGGTGTTTCCAAGCGTAGAAAACAAGAAAGTGGCTGCGTGCAGGCTAATTTATTGAGCGATATTAGGCAAAAGTTGTAGTTGTAGTTTTTTTTGTGCAACAAGATTATTTTACTTTCGTTTAGGGATAGGGTAAGGGTTAGATTTAGGGTTAGGGTTAACGTTACCCTAACACTAACCGTAACCGTCACTCTAACCCTAACCCTAACCGTAATCAGAAAGTAAAACAATCCAGCCTGCACGCTTAGCGTACAGGCTAGCCTGCACGCAGCCATTGCCATAAAACAATGATATTATTGACTGCAATGTCTCTATATATATAGCAATGAAAAGATAAGTCGCAGAGAAGTCGTGGAGTTACTAGTGTTATATTATCATTACTATAATATTACTTATTACTTATATGACTTATTACTTCTGTTATATTACTTCTGTTATATTGCTTATGTTATATGATCATTTATACTGTATTACGTAAACTAGTGGTCTACTATAATATATAGACCTACTATATTTCTTATTACTTTATTAGTGGTCTACTACAATTTATTATAATTTTTTTTTTGTGCTCGTTTAATTTTCCAACTGCTCCGGTATTGTATCCGATTGTATGTAGCTTATTTAAGTGTCCATTAGCTTAAAAAACCTATAATTGGCAAATAACGTCAAACAGCGTATAATATTGAGCCTAATTTTACCGCTATTTGACGTTATGTGTCAATTTCAGTTATGAGTAGTTTAAAAACGCTCATAAAATCGGGCCTTGTACAGTGTGTATCAGTCAAATTGAGTATTTGAAATAAACAATTATTTCTACCCTGTACGTACATTGATTTTTATATTTTGGAATACTATTTTATAATGGAATCGGGTTAGGTCCAATTTAAAAACTGGGTGTGGTAATTCCGGATCATGTTAAACAATGTACAACTGAACCTGAATAATGGCGTTTATATAAATAAATTTCAGATTAATTTTTATTTAGGGAGCAATTTGCTGGTGGGGAGAGAGGTCTGACCCTGTGAACGAAATCCTGACGAATTTTGTTTAAAATCCTGCCGAATTTTTTCGAATGTTTGACGCCTCAACGAAATAACTATATTATTAATGAATAACTTGATTAATCCACAGGGCCTCTGGAGTTTGCATTAGAGGACCTGCGGAAAATAAACTATTTAGTCATTTCTTGCGAGAAACAAAATGATTTCAGATGTTTTTATTATAGAGTTGCTTAAGGTTATTTGAGAATTAGATAATGATAAATATTTGAAGAGAATCTTTGCAACAGTTCTCTTTCATCAGTAAAATTAATTTGATAAAATAGTTAAAATTAACTAAATAAATTAAATTTAATGCGAGATAGTTTTAACACAGTAATATAATTAGATATACAATGATTAAGGTTATAATTTTAAACTTTTAAATAATTTTTTTAAACTATTCTTCAGATTTTTCCAGACTAAACGTTAATTTATGCCTCCACATTAATTCAACTCACTTTATTATTGCATACGCGTCATGCCGGCACACGAACGTTTAGTCGCATATTAATTTATAATATACGAATTTAAAAAGAATTAAAAAATTAAATTTATAATTAAATTTAAAATTAATTTAAAATTAAACATAAATTTAAACATTTATAAATTTAATAATACAATTAAAAATGGGACAGTAGTAATTACATGAATTAATAATAACGAAATTATTATTAATTATTATAAATAAAAGTGAAATTTAACACCTAATCTTTACTATCATGCAGAGCGTGTATATAATATATTGTAACTATACAATATATTATATATAGGTTTAAAGTCCAGTCATATAAGATCATGTTTGGTTGTATTTTTAACAGTAGGCCTATGGGATAATAATAATAATAATAATGCAACTTATTTTAACCAGCGCCATCATTCAGGGGAGAATAAGAATATTCTCTCCGATAACAGAGGCCCTGGATCAGGGGCGTAGGCAGGAAAAGTTTTCGGTGCCGATCAGCCCGACGAGCTCGCCGGGCTCGACCCGGAAGCTCGCGTCGTTGACCGCCAGATTGCCGCCGAACCGTACGCTCACGCCCTCGACCCGCAGCGCCGGCACGCCGTCTGCGAGCGGCTCTCGGTGCACCCCCTGGCGGGTCGGTACCTGCCGCTGCACGATCGGCGCGGCCACCCCGGCAGATGCAAGGCGACGGTCGGCCCATCCGAGGACCAGGTCGCGCAGCACGTAGACGACCTGGATCAGCCCGCCCGGGAAGTACATCAGCAGGATCAGCAGACCGATGTCGCTGGTGACCAGGCGCACGAGATCACTGTCTCCGGCGATCGCGTTGATCCCCTTGACCCACAGCGAGCCCAACAACGGACCGGCGATCGAGCCGAGGCCACCGATGATCGAGACGATCACGACGTCGATCGAGGCGAGCGGGGCGAACATCGTCGACGGCTGGATGCTGGGCTGCAGGCTGACGAACAGCGCGCCGCTGAACGCGGCGATTCCACCCGAGATGGCGAACCCGGTGAGCTTCATCCGAGTGGGCGACACGGTCGAGGCCGCTGCCATCTCCTCGTTCTCGCGCACGGCGATGAACGACCGCCCGAGGCCGGTGCGTCGGATCCGGGCGACGATCGCCGCGACCAGCGCGAGGCAGGCGAGGACGAGGTAGTAGAAGCTGCGCCTCGACGCGTTGAAGTCGATCTCGATCGGCCCCCAGTCGATCACCGGCTTGGCCGGTGGGCGCGGAGCGGTGGAGCCGCCGGTGAAGAACGACTGGTTGAACAGCCAGGCACTGGCGGCGACGGCGAACGCGAGGGTGGTCACCGACAGGAACAGCCCTTTGACCCGTTGCGCCGGCAGCCCGACGATCAACGCCGAGAGCGCACCGGTTGCCACCGCGACGACGAGCGCCGCGGCCCACGGCAGCGAGACCGAGGCGTCGAACAGGTCGAACGGGATCGGGATGTCATGGCCGGAGGTGACCGCCAGCATCGTCATCCCGCCCAGGCCGACGAAGGCGAACTGGGCGAGCGACAGCTGCCCACTCCATCCGGTGAGCACCGTCAGCGAGTAGGCCACCATCGCGAAGACCATGATGCCGGACCAGGTGAACATCGTGCTCGGAGCGCTGATCAGCAGCGGCAGCAGGGCGAACCCGCCGAACAGCACGGCGAAGCCGATCTCCGGCATCGCCTTGACCCACCAGATGTGCTGGAGACGGGCGGGGATCGGCTTGACCTTCGGCGACAACGACCAGTTGGCGTCGTCGGACCGGCGGCTGCGCTTGGCCCAGACCACGATCAGCAGCACGGCGACGAAGATGTAGAGCTCGACGATCGTTCGGTTCGTCGACTCGACGTTGCCGAGCACGATCTGTTCGACGACCCCGACGCCCACCCCGGCGGCCAGTGCCCGCGGGATCGAGGTCATCCGGGCGAGGAGCGAGACGACCAGGGCGCGCAACAGCAGCGGCGGTCCGAGGGCAGCGGTGCCGGCTTGCGCGGCGTTGATGCCCTGGAGCGGGGCGAACAGGATCGCCGTCGCAGCGGCGAACGCGCCGGCGATCACCCAGACGATCGTCGAGGTCGTCTTCGGGCTGATCCCGTAGACGCGCGCGGTGTCGGGATTCGACGCACTGGCGCGAACGGCCAGCCCGAACCTGGTGCGGGTGAGGAACAGGGCGAGGCCGAGGACGAGGATCGGGATGATCACGAGGATCACGACCTCTCGCTCGAGGATCCGCAGATCGTCGGTCGGCTCCCATCGCACCTTGAACGGCAACGGGATCGGACCGCCGGTGATGACCTGAGGGAGGAAGACGCGCGAGCCGGCCAGGATCGTGCCCACGCCGATCGTCGCGATCAGCACCACCAGCCGCGGCGAGCTGAACAACCGGCGGATGACGACGAGTTCGACCACCATCCCGATCGCAGCGCCGAGCAGGACGCCCAACGCGAACGACAGCCACCAGTTGACGCCGTAGCCGACGTTGAGGAGGACGAACACGGCGACGGAGAAGGCGCCGATCTCGCCGTGGGCGAAGTTGAGCGTGCCGGTGGAGCGGTAGACGAGCATGAACCCGGCGGCGAACACGGCGTAGGTGAGGCCGGTGACCAACCCGATCAGTAGGTCCTGCTGGGAGACGTCGATGCCGAGGAGCTCGATCACGGTCAGCCCGCTTCCCCGCCGAGGAACACAGCTCGGGCGAGGTCGTCACGCTCGGCGAGCTCTTGCGCCGGACCTTCGAAGCGAACCCGGCCCTTCTCCATGAACACCGCCCGGTCGGCGACGGCGAGGGCGACGTTGAGCGACTGTTCGACGATGATCATCGTCTGTCCGGCCGATCGCAGCGATTCGACGACAGTGAGCAGCTCCTGCACGACGAGCGGGGCCAGGCCCAAGCTGAGCTCGTCGATGATCAGCACCTCGGGTTCGTGCATCAGCGCCATCGCCAGCGCGAGCATCTGTTGCTGGCCACCCGACAGCTCGCTCGCCGGTTCGTCGAGCCGGTCGGCGAGGGCGGGGAACGTCGCCAACACCCGGTCGATCCGCGTCCGTTCCTCGGACTTGGACAGCCTGCTGCTCAGCAGCGACGAGCGCAGGTTCTGGCCGACGGAGAGCTCACCGAAGGTGCCAGCACCTCCGCGGAGTTGCACCACCCCCTCGCGGAAGCGGCGCTCGGCGTCGACGTAGGTGAGGGTCACCCCGTTGAGCCGGACCACGCCCCGGTCGGGGGTGCCCAGCCCGCTGATCACCCGCAGCACGGTCGACTTGCCGGCGCCGTTCGTGCCGAGCAAGGCCAGCGTCTCGCCCCGCCTCACCTCGAAGCTGCAGTCGAACAGCACCTGCACCGGGCCGTAGCTGAAGTCGAGGTTGTGGACCTGGAGCACCGGGATGTCGTCGGGGTCCGCCTCCATCCGCTCGATCTCGGCCTGCTCCTCGAGCAGTTCCTCGACGGCGAGGGAGATGTCTCGGCGGATGTAACGACTGCCGAAGACGATGATCGCGCCGCCGATGATCGCCGCCGGAGGCGCGGCAGCGGTCATCGCCGTGCGCGAGCCGTAGGCGTCGGACAACTGGCCGACGAGCAGCCCGCCGATGAAGCCGCCCATCAGGAAGACGAACACCGGGATGAGGGCGAACGCCTGGGCCCGGATCCGGTACGGCGACACGGCCCCGACGATGATCGGTGCGGCCACGAACGCAGCGGAGATCAGCGCCTGGGCGAGTCCGAGCGAGCCGACGAGGAGCCACAACGACTCGAACCGAAGTCCCGGGATGTACAGGATCCCGGCGGCGATGACCAGCAGTCCGGCGGTCCGCATCACCAGCGGCGGCGAGATCCGGAACTGCTTGTCGAACCGGATCCCGGCGACCATCGGGGCGATCAGGGCGAAGACCCACAGCAACGCCTCGATGATCCCCCGGTCGAGCGCGTCCTTGCCGTACTCGTCCTCGAGCAGCAGGTTGAACTGCAGCGGGATCGCGATCAGGGCGAAGCCGAGCACACCGATGCCGATGCACAGCGAGTAGAAGGTCTTGACCTTCTTCAGCCGGGCGAACGCGGCGCCGGTCGACACCGGTAGTTCGTCGCCGGTGTGCGCCAGCTGGCTGCCGAGCACGGCCTGCTGGTCCCACTTGCCCCGGTCGGGCTCCTTCAACCGGAACGAGAGCAGGCCGAGGATCACCGGCGGGATGGCGATGATGTAGATCGCCGTCCGCCATCCCTCGGGCCCGCCGGCGGCGGTGGCGAGACCCCCGATGATCAGCGGTCCGAGCAGCAGGCCGAGCGGACGAGCGAGCGCCTCGAAGCCGAACACCCGCCCGCGGGCCTGGATCGGGTAGGCGTCGGACAGCAGCGAGTTGGACACCGGGATCCGGTAGGCCTGCCCGATGCCGGTGCCGACGTTGGTCCAGAACATCTGGAACGGGTTGGCTGCGGCTCCGGTGAGGAACAGGGTGGTCGCCCAGAAGAACGATGCGAACGGCACGATCGTCGTCCGCTTGATGTGGTCCGCAGCGGCGGCGAGCGGCACTGCGCCGAGCACGAGTGCGACGCCGCCGAAGCCGAGCACCCCCTGCAGCGTGGTGTCGCTGATGCCGAAGGTCTGCTGGATGTCCGGGGCGACGACCCGGATCGCTCGTGGCAGCTCGTCGACGAAGTGGAGCAGGAACATCATCACGAGCATCGATCGGCCGCCGATCCCGACGGCCTGCTTGAGCGACATCGGAGCGTCGCCGACCCCGGGGAGCAGGTCGTCCGGCAGGACCGTGACCTCGTCGCGAGCGGCCTGTTCGGCCTGACGCTTCGCTTCTTCGTCGAGCACCGCAGCGGCGAGCGCGGCAGGATCGTCGGAGGCGGATTCGCTGCGGTTCACCTGTCTGCTGCCCCCATGGTGCGTTCGAACCCACCGACTCCGGCCAGCGCCCCCACAGCGCGCACCACGTCCTGGTGTGATCGTAGTCACACTCCGACTCGTGCCGGCGAGCTGAGCAAGGCCAGACTGTTCGGGCTGTCGAGGGGAAGACGGCGTGAACGAGGGGGACGATCGATGAGCCGACGACTCGCGGGGTTCGTGAGCTGCCTGACCGTGCTGTCGCTGACAGCCGTCGGGTGCAGCAGCGACGATGCCGCATCCGGCGACAACACGGCGGCGAGCGACACGACCGTGAGCGCAGCTGCCGAGACGACCGAGGCGGCGACGACCACTGCGGCCGCTACCGGCGCGAGCGAGACCACCGCTGCGACCGAGACCACGGCGGTCGATGCCGGGGGTGAGGTGTTCGCCAACTACGACGATCCGCGTGGCGGGGTCTTCGCCGAGTACGCCGAGAGCTTCGTCCGTGATGACCCGTTCTCATCCCTCGACGAGTTCTGCGTCGCCCACGAACCGGCCGCCGAGCTGACCGACACCGACAACGGGATCACCGCCGAGGCGATCACGCTCGTCCATCTGCGCAGCCGGCTCGAACAGCTCGAGGGCATCGGGTTCGCCGTTCCGATCGGCGATCCGACCCAGACCTTCCAGGTCTTCGCCGATTACGTCAACGAGAACTGCGGCGGCGTGCGCGGTCGTCAGATCGACCTGCAACTCGTCGAAGTCGACGCCTACAACCCGGCGGAGGACATCGACGCGCTGCGCAACCAGGCGTGCATCGAGGCCACCGAGGACGTTCCCGGCGTGATCGTGATGAACAGCACCGGGTTCAACGGCTCGGCCATCCTGTGCATCGTCGAGGAACGCGAGACTGCCTTCATCTCCACCCAGGGCGGGCCGGACGAGTACGCCGAGCGCTCCGGCGGCCGGCTGTTCTCCTTGTCACCGACCTTCGGTGAGATGGTCCGCTGGATGTCGTCCTACGCGATCGACAACGGCCTGCTCGAAGGGGCGACGATCGGCGTCATCGCCGGCGACACACCGGGAGACTCGGAGAGCGTCGAGCAGTTCCTCGTCGAGCCGCTGCGCGAGGCCGGCTACAACGTCGTCGCCTTCGACGTGATCGGCTGCCAGGGCACCACCACCTGCACCCAGGGGATCCAGGAGTCGGTGACGAACATGCTCGACGCCGGGGTCGACGTGCTGTTCCCGACCCTCAACGTGGTGTCGTGGCCGCAGTACCTGAGCGAGATGGTCACCCAAGGTTTCCAGCCCGGCGACGTCCAGTTCTTCAACTCCGATTTCAACAGCCAGGCCGGTGAGCTCGTCTCGAGCAAGGTCGTCTCGTTCGGCGGCGCCGATGCGGGGGCGCTGTACAACGGGGCGATCATCGTCGATGACGCCGACACCGGGGCGTTCCGCAATCCGGACTTCGAGGAGCGGCCGTTCAACCAGATGTGCTACGAGACCTACAGCGCGGCGAGCGGCGTCGAGTACGACGTCTTCGACCCGCTCGAGAACGGCCCGTACGGGATGATCACGACGATCTGCACCGAGATGCGTGCTGCGCTGCGGGCGATCTACGACGCCGGCGACAACCCGACCCGGGCGGAGATCTACGAGGCGCTCGCCAACCTCGGGCCGATCGACTCGCAGAACATGATCCCGTGGTCCTTCGAGCCGGGCAAGCCGTCGGCCCCCGACGTGATCCACACGATGGTGTACACCTATCCGTGCGCCGTCGAGGGCAAGGGCTTCGGCACCGAGAACATCTGCATCGTGCCCGCCGAGGGTGACGAATGGGTTCCCGCGCCGCGAGCTGACGACCCGCCGCCGGCTGACCGACGACCGTGTCAGCCGGCGGCGTCGACCGCCCGGACCAACTCGTCGACGCTGCGGAAGGTCAGTCCGGCGATCGCCCGGTGGGCGTAACGGATGATCCCCTGGCGGTCGATGACGAACACGCTGCGGCGAGGGAAGCCGAGCGGTCCGAGCGTTCCATAGGCCGCAGCGACGGTCTTGTCGACATCGGCGAGCAGCGGGAAGCGGAGGCCGAGCTTGCCGGCGAAGGTCTCGTGGCTGTCGACGTCCTGGGCCGAGATCGCCAGCACCTGCGCGTCGACCCCCTCGAACTGTGGCAGCTCGTCGTTGTAGTTGCTGAGCTGTTTGGTGCACACCGGGGTGTCGTCCCCGGGGTAGAAGACGAGCACGATCACCCGACCGGCGTAGTCGGCGAGCGAATAGTCGCGACCGCCCGTGCCGGGGAGGGTGAACGTGGGGGCGCGCTCGCCGATCCCGAGGGTCATCGGTCAGCCACCCACCAGGTCGAGGATCTCGTCGGAGATGTCGAAGTTGCCGTAGACGTCCTGGACGTCGTCGTTGTCCTCCAGCGCGTCGACGATCCGGAGCACCTTGCGTGCCTCTTCGACGTCGGTGATCTCGACCGTCATCGACGAGACCATCGTCGAGTCGGCGGCGTGCACCGTCAGGCCGGCGGCTTCCAGTGCCTCCTTGACGTCGAACACGGTCGACGGTTCGGTCAGGATCCGCCAGTCGTCGCCGTCGCGGGTGATGTCGTCGGCCCCGGCGTCGAGCGCGGCGAGCATCACGTCGTCCTCGGCGGCGCCGCCGTCGACGTGGATCACCCCCCGACGGCTGAACTGCCAGCCGACTGCACCCGGTTCCGCCATCGATCCGCCGAGCTTGGAGAACACCCCTCGGACGTCGGCCCCGGTGCGGTTGCGATTGTCGGTCAACACGTCGATCAGCAGTCCGACGCCTCCCGGGGCATAGCCCTCGTAGGTGATCGCCTCGTAGGTGCCCCCCTGCGCCTCTCCGCTGCCGCGCTTGATCGCCCGGTCGATGGCGTCGTTGGTCATCTGACCGGCTTTGGCCTTGGCCACTGCGGTGCGGAGCGTGGCATTGGTGTCGGGGTCGCCACCGCCCTCCCGAGCCGAGACCTCGATCTGGCGGGCGAGCTTGGCGAACAGCTTGCCGCGGGCCTTGTCCGCGGCACCCTTCTTGTGCTTGATCGTCGCCCACTTGGAGTGGCCGGACATGGGATCACACCTCCTCGAGGAACTGCGCGTGAAGGCGCAGGTCCCCGGTCAACTCGGGATGGAACGATGCGACGGTGATCGGCCCCTGGCGGGCGAGCACGACCCGCTCCTCGTGGGTGGCGAGGACGACGACGGCAGGGTCGGCGGCTTCGACCAGCGGGGCGCGGATGAACACGGCGTGGAACGGTCGGTCGAGGCCGGCGACGGCCAGATCCGCTTCGAAGCTGTCGACCTGCCGGCCGTAGCCGTTGCGCCGTACCGTCAGGTCGATCGCCCCGAACCCGATCTGATCCGGACGCCCGTCGAGGACCTCGGCCGCCAGCAGGATCATCCCGGCACAGGTCCCGAACACGGGCATCCCGTCGCCGATCGCCACCTTCAGCTCGTCGAACAAGCCGGACGACAGCAACAGCCGGGACATCGTCGTCGACTCGCCGCCGGGCATCGCCACTGCGTCGAGGCCGACGAGGTCGGCGGGGGTGCGGACCTCGCGCGCCTCAGCCCCGAGCGCCTCGAAGGCGCGGCAGTGCGCCTCGAACGCCCCCTGCAACGCGAGCACGCCGATCCGTCGACGCACCTGGGGGCCTCCGATCACTCATCGGGCGGGAACGATAGCGGGACGCCGGTTCCCGGCCGCGTTCGACCGCGGGTCGTTCACCACCCGCGATCGGCGAGCTTGAGCGTGTCGTCCATCCCGATCCCGGTCATCGGCGCGCCGAGGCCGCGACTGACCTTGGCCAGGATCTGCGGGTCGCGGAAGTGGGTGGTCGCTTCGACGATCGCATGGGCACGCTTGACCGGGTCGTCGCTCTTGAAGATCCCGGAGCCGACGAACACCGCCTGGGCGCCGAGCTGCATCGCCAGCGCCGCATCCGCCGGGGTGGCGATCCCGCCGGCGCAGAACAGCGGCACCGGCAACACGCCGGTCTCGGCCAACTCCTGGACGAGCGGCAGCGGAGCCTGGAGCCGCTTGGCCCAGTCGAACAGCTCGGCCGAGTCGGCCTGGGTGACCCGGCGGATGTCGCCGAGGATCGAGCGGAGGTGGCGGACCGCCTCGACGATGTTGCCGGTTCCGGCCTCACCCTTGGAGCGGATCATCGCCGCCCCCTCCGAGATCCGCCGCAGCGCCTCGCCGAGGTTGGTCGCGCCGCAGACGAACGGGACGTCGAAGGCGAACTTGTCGATGTGGTGTGCCTCATCCGCGGGGGTGAGCACCTCCGATTCGTCGACGAAGTCGACGCCGAGCGACTCGAGGATCTGGGCCTCGACGAAGTGGCCGATACGCGCCTTGGCCATCAACGGGATCGAGACGACCTCCTTGATCGCCTCGATCATCTCCGGATCGGACATCCGGGCGATCCCGCCGTCGCGGCGGATGTCGGCCGGGACCCGCTCCAGCGCCATCACTGCGCAAGCACCGGCATCTTCGGCGATCTTGGCGTGCTCGGGCGTGACCACGTCCATGATCACACCGCCCTTGAGCATCTCTGCCAGGCCACGCTTGACCTGGAAGGTGCCGGTGGCTCGGGACGGCGCGGTGGAGGACTCGCTCATGCAACGAATCGTACTGGCGGGTCGGGCCGCCCACCCCGTCGTTTGCCGCGCTCAGCTGGTGGTGACCTCGGTCTCGTCGGCCTCGGCGAGCTCGATCCAGGTCCGCCCCGGTGTCAGCTCGATCGGGTTGCCCTGGCCGTCGGTGAACACCGCCGGGACAGCCGGATCGGTGCGGGTCCAGCGGGCGAGGATCACCTTGCCGTCGGTGTAGACGATCGCATCGCCGCCGTCGTTGCTGACGGTGATCGCCTCCGGCGACTTGGGGTCGGCGGAGCTGGCCTTGTAGTCGCAGAACTGGACCACGACGTTGGCCGCCGAGATCCGCTCGCCGCCGGCATCGAGGTGCTCCTCGCCGTACTCGCTGCGCAGGAACATCCCGGCCGCCGCGTCCCAGTTCCAGACCACCGGGACCGAGTTCATGTCGAGCTCGACCTGCGAGATCGGCGTCCCGCTGGCGGATTCTCCCTGGTCGCGATAGGCGAAGAACGGGCTCGGGGGACCTTGCTCGGGCGTCGCGGTGGCGTAGATCAGCGCACTCGACTCGAGCAGCAGGGTGTGTTCGACGGCGGTCCGCTTGCGCCGCTCGGCATCTCGGTAGAAGCCGTCGGTCTGACCGTGGGCTCGGCTCTCGGCGTTGGCGCTGGAGATCGCCTGGACGACCTTGGCGTTGCCCCCGCTCCACACCAGGAACGGGCGGTTGAGTTGATTGAGCAGGTTGACGTCGGTGGTCCGGGCCGAGCGGATCGGCCCCAGCGGAGCAGCGTCGGACGACTGGTACACGGCGAAGAAGCGGGTGATCCCCTCGACGATCTCCTCGTAGACGATGTCGGCCTGGTTCAGCCCGGCGTGCGGGCGGGCCTCGATGTGGTTGTCGATCTTGACCGCCATCGCCGGCCGGGCGAGCAGCACCGGGTCGTACACGGGCAGGCCGGTCAGCGGGGCGAAGCCGGCGGGGGCGACGGTGGTCGTCGTCTCCTGCGCTGCGGTGCTCGTCGTCGCCGCGTCGGTGGTCGAGGTCGATTCGGCGATCGTCGTCGGCTCGTTGGTGACCGTCGTGCCGCCGGTGCCATCGGTCTCGGCATCGTCACCGCCCCCACCGCCGCCGCAGGCGGCGAACAGCAGCGCGCCGGCGAGCAGACGCGAGAAAGGGTGAACGGCGAGAGGTGTGACGCATCGAAAGGCTCCGCAACGGGATCAGGTGGTGACCTGGCTGACGCCCGCCTCGGCGAGCTCGATCCAGGTACGTCCGGTGGTCAGCTTGACGGGCGAACCGTCGGGAAGGGTGAAGGTGGCCGGTGTCTCCGGCGCCGAACGGGTCCAGTTGGCGAGGAACGACTCGCCGTTGGTGCAGACCAGCGCAGCTCCGGTCCCGACCGATCGCCCCTCTGGAGAGCGGCTGTCGACCGGGCTGATGCCGTAGTCGATGAACTGGATCACGATGTTGTGCGCCGAGATCGGGGCCCCGGAGATCTCGATGTGCGGCGCGCCGTACTCCTCGCGCAGCCACAACCCCTGACCGCCGTCCCACGTCCAGGTGATCGCCACGCTGCGCATCGTCAGGTTGAACCCGCCGGTCGGCAACCCCCCCGACTGGACCTCGCCCTCGGCGCGGTAGGTGAAGAACGGGGCCGGCACGCCCTGCCCGGGGGCGATCGTCGACCATGCCGCCTGGGTGCCGTGGAGCAACAGCGTGTGCTCGAGGGCGGCCCGCCTGCGTCGCTCGGCGTCGCGGTAGTACAGCGCTGCGTTCTGGCCGTGGGCACGGCTCTCGGCGTTCGCTCCGCCGATCGCCTGGACCACTCCCCGGTTGCCCCCTGACCAGCAGAACAGTGGGCGGTTGAGCTGGTTGAGGAGGTCGACGTCGGTCGTCCGGGCGGAGCGGATCGGCCCGATCGGCGCAGCGTCGGTCGAGTGGAAGATGGCGAAGAAGCGCGTGATCTGCGCCTCGACGATCTCCTCGTAGACGATGTCGGCCTGGTTCAGCCCGGCGTGCGGGCGCGCGTCACGGTGGTTGTCGAGCTTGACCGCGATCGCCGGCCGGAGGCCGAACAGCTCCTCCTCGGCGGACTGCAACGCCCCGGTCAACGGCCAGGTCGGCGGCGGCAAGGGTGGTCGTCGTCGGGGCGACCGTGGTCGTCGTCGCCTCGATCGTCGTCGTCGTGGTCGTCGGCGCGGCGGTGGTCGAGGTCGACGCCCGCGCCGCGGTCGTCGACGGTTCGCCGACGGTCGAGTCGGTGCTCGCCGTCTGCTCGTTGCCTGCGCTGCAGGCGGCGACGAACGCGGTGGCACCGGCGATCAGCAGCGTCCGCCGACCGAGCTTCACACGATCCAGATCCACGGGGGATTCACAGCTCCCGGAGGGTTTCGATCCGCTCGTCGAGGGGCGGATGGGTGTCGAACAGTCGATTGACCCAGCCGAGCCGCCCACCCTCACGGACGCCTGGCATCGGTTGTTCGATCCAGAGATGCGCCGTGGCCCGAGAAGCGGAGTGTGTGACGGTCGAATCCGCCTGCAGCTTCTCGAGAGCCGAGATCAGTCCTGGAGGGTATCTCGTCATCTGGCAGGCGGACACGTCGGCCAGCGACTCGCGTCGGCGGCTGATCGCGCTCTGCATCACCTTGGCGAGCAGCGGGGCGACCAACAGCAGAGCGAAGCCGACGAAGGCCAGCGGGTTGTTGCCGCCGTTGCGATCGCCGTCGCGCCTGACCCGGCCGCCGTTCCACCAGGTCATCCGGATCGCCAGATCGGCGAGCACGGCGACCGCGCCGACGAGGGTCACCGCCAGGGTGCTGACGAGGATGTCGTAGTTGCGGATGTGGGACAGCTCGTGGGCGATCACGCCTTCGAGCTCGACCCGGTTCATCATCTCCAGCAACCCGGTGGTCACGGCGATCGCCGCGTGCTGCGGATTGCGCCCGGTGGCGAATGCGTTCGGGGCCGGATCGTCGATGATGAAGACCCGCGGCTTGGGCAGACCGCCGGCGATGCACAACCCCTCGACGAGGTTGTGCAGCCGTTTGTACTGCTCCGGATCGGCGGGACGGGCACGGCTGACCGCCAGCGCGATCGAATCGGCTTTCCAGTACGAGGCGAACGCCGCCGCCCCCGAAAAGACGAGGGCGATGATCGTCCCGGCGATGCCGTAGCCGACGACGAAGCCGACCGCAGCACCGACGGCGACGAGCAGGACGACGAAGCCCGCGATCAGGGCTGCGCTGCGGCGCTTGTTCGCCGCGATCTGTTCGAACATCGCCTAGAACTGGATCTTCGGGACCTCGCGCGGCAACGGCGTCGGCCTCGAAGTACTCCCGCCGCTCGAACTTCATCATCCGGGCGAAGATCAGGGTCGGGAACGTGTCGAGCTTGTTGTTGTAGCTCAGCACGGTGTCGTTGTAGAACTGCCGGGCGTAGGCGACCTTGCCCTCGGTCGAGGTCAGCTCCTCCTGCAGCGCGACGAAGTTGGTGTTCGCCTTGAGGTCCGGGTACGCCTCGCTGAGGGCGAACAGCTGGCGCAACGCGCCGGTCAGCTGCTGGTCGGCCTCACCCTGGGCGACGGGCGATGGCGGGGCGGAGATCGCCTGGTTGCGGGCCTGGACGACGGCTTCGAGGGTCTCACGCTCGTGCGCTGCGTAGCCCTTGACCGTCTCCAACAGGTTGGGGATCAGGTCGATCCGCCGCTTCAGCTGGACGTCGATCTGCGACCAGGAGTTCTCCACCTGGTTGCGCTTGCGGATCAGGCCGTTGTACAGGACGACGGCGATGAGGGCGAGCACCACGACGATCACCAGAACGATGATCAATCCGGTCACGGTTCCTCCTCTCGAACGGAAGTCAGCCCGGCCGACGGCACGAGCCGGCTCATCATACGGCGGACCACCCGCCGCCTGCGGGACCGCTGCCGGTCCTTCGATGCATGCAGCTCGATCGCCCGTTCGTACCGATCGAGGTACTCCTCGGCGAGACGCTCCATCGAGAAGCCGCTGACGCGCTGCTCCGCCGAGTCGACCAGCCGCTGGGCGAGGGCCGGGTCGTAGAGCACCTCGCGCAGGGTGGCGGCCAGCCGGTCGACGTCGCCGGCGGGGACGATCGCCGCATCGAGCTCGGCTCGGGCGACGTTGAGGTAGCCGGGCAGATCGGAGGCGACGATCGGCGTGCCGGCAGCCATCGCCTCGAGCAGGACGACGCCGAACGATTCACCGCTCAGCGACGGCGCGCAGAACACCGAGGCACCACGCAGGCGGGCGACCTTGTCCCGTTCGGTCAACCGGCCGAGCCAGTGCAGCCGAGGGTCGCCGGCGTACTGCGACGACAACCGGGCGGTGTCCGGGCCGTCGGAAGCGATCCAGCAGGTGACCTCGGCGGGCAGGCGGCTCATCGCCGCCAGCAGCACGTCGAGCCCCTTGCGCGGCTCGTGCCGACCGCAGAAGAACACCGTCGGGCCGGACGCCTTGTACGGCGGGACGGTCCGGTAGCGCTCGAGATCGACACCGTTGAACAACACCTCGTAGGTGCCCGGGACGTATCGCTCGACGAGCTCGGCGGCGGCCGCGGAGACCGCTGTGTTGACCTCGACCAGCTCGGCGTAGTGGCGGATCGGCACCCCGAGGTAGCGGTACGAGGCGCTCTCTTCGGCAGCGGCGTGGAAGGTGGCGACGATCGGCGCGATGTCGAGGATCACCGAGGTCTGCGGCGGGCCGGGGACATACGGTTCGTGGACGTGGAGGACGTCGAACCCCTCGTCGCGCAACGCTCGGATGGTCCGCAGGGCACACGCCGGATCGGGGGCGAGGGGGGCGACCGAGCCGTTCGACGCGGTCGGGATGCTGTTGCCGAGGGGGGTGACGAAGGCGGTCGGCGGTGGACCGTCGCAGGGTCCGAGGACGCGCACCTCGTGGCCGGCGCGGCGGAGCACGCGGGCGAGATCGAGCACCTGTCCCTGGACGCCGCCGGGGATGGTCAGGCTGTACGGACAGACGATGCCGATCCGCAGCGGCCGACGGACGGACATGCACCCACCGTAGTGGGGCTCTACGGTGAGCCGCGATGACCATCGCTGCGCCCGACCTGCCCGTCGTCTCGATCGTCGCCAGTCCGACCAAGCGATCGGCGATGCTCGAGCTGGCGGTCGAGGCGGAGCGTCGCGGCTTCCCGGCGATCGCCTGTCCGAGTCTCGGCGGCGCACTCGGGCTGTGCGCCTCGCTGGCCCACGTCACCGACACGATCCGCTTCTTCACCTCGATCCAGCCGATCTACCTCGGCAACCCGCGTGAGACGGCGGTCCTCGCCGGGCACATCCACGAGCTCAGCGGCGGCCGGTTCGCGCTCGGGCTCGGGGTCAGCCACGAGTCGATGCTCCGCCGGTTCGGTGTTGCGCCCGGTCCGTCGGCGCTGACCGACGTCGCCGACTACCTCGACGCGCTGCGGGGCTCGGTCGCATACTCCGGCGAGCTGCCACCGATCTACCTCGCCGCGCTGCGCGACAAGATGCTCGCGCTCGCCCTCGATCGGGCCGAGGGCGTGCTGTGGGCCAACGCCTCGCGCCGTGACCTGCCCCGTCAGCTCGCCCGCGTCCCGGCCGAGCGGCTGGCCGGCAAGCTCCTGGCGACGATGGTCCCGACCGTGATCACCGGCGATCTGGCGGCGGCGAGAGCGATCCATCGACGGACGATGCTCAGCTATGTCGTCCTGCCGAACTATCGCAACTACTGGAAGTCGGTCGGCTACGTCGAGGAGATGGAAGCGCTCGAGGCGGTGCTCGCCGCCCGCCAGCGCGAACGACTGCCGGAGGTGATGAGCGACGCCTGGCTCGACGACTGCACCGTCTCCGGTTCGGCGCACGTCGTGCGCGAGACCTTCGCCGAGCTCCGCCACGCAGGGGTCACCCCGATCGCGGTGATGTCGTCGACCTCCGGCGGCCAGGCTGTCGCGATCCGCGAACTCTTTGCAGCGTACGAGCGGATGACGTAGCAATTGCGGGAGGAAGTTCCGCCTCGCTGCGGTCCGCGTTTCAGGGGAAGGACACCGATGCACGTCGGGATGTTGATCGAGATGGCCGGCGATGGACTCGGCGATCGGCTGGCGTTGGGTCGCCGCTCCGACGGTCGGACGTTCGCCGCGCTCGCCGAGCGGACCCGCCGGGTCGGCGGCTGGCTCGCTGCCCAACCCGGCGAGCGGGTCGTGCTGATCGATCTCAACTCCGAGGCGGTCCCGCTGACCCTGTTCGGCTCGGCGATGGCCGCCAAGCCGTTCGTCCCGGTCAACTACCGCTTGACCGACGACCAACTGCGGGCGATCGTCGCCCGCACCGCTCCCTCGTTGGCGATCGTCGGCGAGGGGGTCGCCGAGCGACTGGGTGAGATCGACGGGGTCGAGCGTCGTCCCGCGGGCCGCCCTGCTCGCCGCCGCCGACGACGAGAACGGACCGCTCGCCGACGGATGGAGCGGTGACCCGGAGGACATCGCCGTGCTGCTGTTCACCAGCGGCACCACCGGCGAGCCGAAGGCGGCGGTGCTGCGCCACCGCAACCTCGCCTCCTACATCGTCTCGACGGTCGAGTTCGCCGGCGCCGGGGAGGACGAAGCGGCCGTCGTCAGCGTGCCGCCGTACCACATCGCCGGGATCTCGGCGGTGCTGTCGTCGACCTATGGCGGTCGGCGGGTCGTCTACCTCGAGTCGTTCGATCCGGCGGCATGGGTGACGCACGGTGCGCGAGGAGCAGATCACCCACGCGATGGTCGTGCCGACGATGCTCGACCGGATCCTCGACGTGCGTCGAAGGCGACGGCGACGGCCTGCCGAGCCTGCGCGCCCTGTCCTACGGCGGTGGGCCGATGCCGCTGCCGGTCATCGAGCGAGCGATGCAAGCTGCTCCCCGACGTCGGCTTCGTCAACGCCTACGGCCTGACCGAGACGTCGTCGACCGTCGCCGTGCTCGGACCCGACGACCACCGCGACGCGTTCGCCAGCGACGATCCGTCGGTGCGGGCCCGGCTCGGTTCGGTCGGCCGGCCGCTGCCGTCGATCGAGGTCGACGATCCGCGATCCGTCGGCGAGGTCCTCCGTGCCGGCGAACGCGGCGAGATCTGGGTGCGCGGCGAGCAGGTCGCCGGCGAGTACCTCGGCCGCACACTGACCGACGAGGCGGGCTGGTTCAACACCCGCGACGGCGGCCACCTCGACGAGGCCGGCTACCTGTTCGTCCACGGCCGGCTCGACGACGTGATCGTCCGCGGCGGCGAGAACCTCTCGCCCGGCGAGATCGAGGACGCTGCTCGAGCAGCACCCGGCCGTCGCCCAGGCGGCGGTCGTCGGTGTCCCCGATACCGAGTGGGGCGAGCGCGTCGTCGCCGCGGTGGTCCTCGAACAGAACGCCTCCGCCACCGAGGGCGAGCTGCGCGACTTCGTCCGCGCCCGGTTGCGGTCGACCAAGACCCCCGAGCGGATCGAGTTCCGCGACGAGCTGCCGTTCAACGAGACCGGCAAGTTGCTCCGCCGGGTTCTGCGGACCGAGCTGGCCGACCCGGACTGAGCCGATGGCCGGCCTCGGTACCCGCGATCTGTGCTCCCGTCTGGAGCGCTCGGCGGCCGAGGCCGCCGCCGAGCAGTGCGCCGCGCTCGCCGACGCATCGCCCGGCACCGGTGCGAGCTGGCGCCCGTTCGGCCCCGGGGCGCTGGTCGCCTTCGGCACCGACCGCTACGTCAACCGGGCGATCGGTCTCGGCGACGCGCTGATCACCCCCGACGAGATCGCCGAGCTCGAGTCGTTCTTCGCCGAACGCGGACTGCCGCCCTCGATCGAGGTCGCCTCGTGGGCGTCGTCGTCCCTGCTCGACTGCGTGCGCGCCGGGCGATACGCGCCGATCTGGTTCCGCCACGTCTTCGTCCGACGTCCGGGACGCGCCCCGCAGCTCCCGCGGCGGATCGAGCTCCGCCCGGTGGAGACCGACGCCGTCGCCGAGTGGCAGCGCATCCTCGCTCTCGGCAACGAGCTGCACGAGCCCGCAGCTCGCGCCCGCAGCGACGAGTACGCGTCGGCGTTGCGCCACCTCCCCGATTCGATCGATCTGCTCGCCCGTCTCGACGGTGAATCGGCGGGCTGCGGGTCGATCCACTTCGTCGGCGGCGTTGCGTGGCTCGGCGGGGCGGCGACCCTCCCCCAGTTCCGTGATCGCGGGATCCAGTCGGCGCTGGTCGCCCACCGGCTCGACCTCGCCTTCCAGCGGGGATCGGAGTGGGCGGCGGCGACCGCCCTCCCCGGCGGGGCCTCGGCCCGCAACCTCGAGCGGCTGGGCTTCACCCTCGCCTACGCCCAGCTGGTGGTCGTCGGGCCGACTCCGACGCTGCCGAGTTCGACGCCGCAGTAGAACGTGGGAATGCGCCGGACGCCTCTGTCTCCTGCCACGGTCGAGCGGTTGGTCGAGGCGACGACCCAGGCCTGGGCCGCACCGGGCCTGGTCGATCTCGGTGTCGGCCAGCCCAACGCCGCGCTGTTGCCGGTCGAGCTGTTCGACCGGGCTGCCGCCCTGCAACCGTTCGAAGGTGCCCACCCGCTGCAGTACGGCGCCGAGGTCGGCGACGGGCTGTTCCGCCTCGCCCTCGGCGAGTTCCTCAGCGAGGCCTACGGCTTCGACGTCGACCCCGAGCCGATCTTCACCACCAACGGCAACTCCCAGGCGCTCGATCTGGTCTGCGCAACCTTCGCCGAACCCGGCGACACGGTGTTCGTCGAAGAACCGACCTACTTCCTCGCCCTCGACATCTTCCGCCGCCGCGGGCTGCGGGTGGTCGGGATCCCGGTCGACGACGACGGGTTGTCGATCGACGCACTGCGCACTGCGCTCGCCAGCCATCGCCCGGCCTTCGTCTACACGATCCCGGCGTTCCACAACCCGACCGGGGCGACGCTGCCGAGCGAGCGGCGGGCGGCGCTGGTCGAGCTCGCCGGCGAGCACGGGTTCCTCGTCGTCGCCGACGAGGTCTACCAGTTGCTCGACTACGCCGGCACAGCGCCGCCGCCGCTCGCCGCCGCAGTCGACAGCGGCGTGGTGCTCTCACTCGGGACGTTCTCCAAGATCCTCGCCCCCGGGCTGCGACTCGGCTGGATCCAGGCGGCACCGGCGTTGATCGAGCGCCTGGCGGCGGTGCCGTACGTCGTCAGTGGAGGCGGGCTCAACCCGTTCGCCTCCGCCGTCGTCCGGATCATCCTCGAGCAGGGCTGGCAAGCGGCACACCTCGAGCGGTTGCGCGCCCAGCTCGCCGCCCGGCTCGCCGTCACCGACGAGGCGATCCACCGCCACCTCGGACCGTTCGAGGGGTACCGGACGCCGACCGGGGGCTATTTCTGCTGGATCCGCTTTCCGCAGGGGACCGACACGGCTCGCTGGCGGGTGGCCGCCGCCGAACAGCGCACCGGGTTCCGCCCCGGATCGCTGTTCTCGACCGACGGTTCGCTCGCCGACCACCTCCGGCTGAGCTTCGCCTTCTCCTCCGCCGAGGAGATCGAACCGGCGATCGCCCGGCTCGGAGCGGTGATCGCCGCAACCCGGAGTTGAGCGGCGATACTCGTCGTCGTGAGCAGCATCGTCGTCTCCGATCTCGAGTACGCCCCGCCGGGCGCCGACTCGCTGTTCTTCGATGTCGGCTTCGGCGTCGCGCCCGGCGAGCACGCCGCGCTGGTCGGAGCGAACGGGGTCGGCAAGACGACGATCCTGCGCATCCTGTCCGGCGAGCTCGACCGCCGACGAGGGCGAGTTCGCGCTCGGCGGCACCGTGCTGACGATGACCCAGGACGTCGGGATGTCGCGCCCGACCGACACGTTGCGCGAGATGCTGATCGAGGTCGCTCCGACCGCGCTGCGCCGGGCCGGGCGGGCGATGGTCGCCGCCGAGAAGGCGATGCTCGACGGGCACCGACGACGGGATGGACTACGCCGGCGGCGCTCACCGACTGGGGCGACCTCGGCGGGTACGAGCTCGAGCAGCGCTGGGCAGGCCGCGCTCGACGCAGCGTGAAGACCCCGATCGACGACTTCTCCACCCGCCTCGTCGGCGAGCTGTCCGGCGGCGAACGCAAGCGACTGGTGCTCGATCTGCTGCTGAGCTCCGAACGCCGACGTGCTGCTGCTCGACGAACCGGACAACTACCTCGACATCCCGACCCGCGGCTGGCTCGAGGAGCAGATCCCGGCGTGCCGAGTCGACGATCCTGATGGTCAGCCACGATCGGACGCTGCTGCGAACGGGTCGCCACCAAGATCGTCGTCGATCGAAGGCTCCGGCTGCTGGGTCCACGGCGGCTCCTACGCGACGTTCCCCGAGGCCCGGGCCAGACGCCAGGAGCTGCTCGGCGACGAGCTGAAGCGGTGGAACGACGAGGAGCGCCGCCTGTTCCGGCACATGAAGATCATGAAGCAGCGCGCCGCGCAGAACTTCAAGAACGCGACCAAGGCCAACGCGGCCGAGACCCGCTGGGAGAAGTTCGTCGCCGCCGGTCCCGCCGCCTCCGCCGGTCCCCGACCAGCAGATCCACGTCAAGCTGCGCGGCGCCGACTCGGCCCGGCGGGTGCTCAAGCTCGACGACGTCTCGATCGGCGACCTGTTCCTGCCGTTCTCCGACGAGATCCACTTCGGCGAGCGGGTCGGACTGATCGGGCCGAACGGCACGGGCAAGAGCCATCTGTTGCGTGCGCTCGACCGGCGACGCTGGCGCTCGATCGCGGCACGATCGGTTCGGGCCGCGCACCTCGGTCGGAATGTTCACCCAGATCAACGATCGCCCCGACTTCCTCGGGCGGGAGTGCTTCGAGATCGTCCGCGACCGGGTGCACGACGACGAGCAAGTCGATGAAGTCGCTCGCCCGTTACGGCCTGGCGGACCTGCGCCCGCCAGGAGTTCGAGACGTTGTCCGGCGGGCAGAAGGCGCGCCTCGAGATCCTCTGCCTCGAGCTCGAGGGGCACAACGTGCTGTTGCTCGACGAACCGACCGACAACCTCGACATCGAGTCCTCCGAGGCGTTGGAACAGGCGCTCGACGGATTCGAGGGAACGGTGGTGGCGGTCAGCCACGACCGGACCTTCCTCGACGGGTTCGACCGGTTCCTGATGATCACCGACGACGGCGAGGTCTACGCGCTGCCCGACTTCGAGGTCGCGATGCAAGCGCTCGCCACCCCGGACGCGGTCGGCAGCATCCGCCTCGCCAAAGACCTCAGCTGAGGTCGTCGGCGACGGGTTCTCGGCCGAAATCCGGCCTGCAAGGCCGACCGGCGCCTGAGAGACTCCGCTGGTGCTGCTCACTCCCCGCTACGGGACCGATCCGATCCTCGTCCTCGACGGCGACCCCGCCGCGATCCTCGAACCTGCGGTCCGCCAGCAACGTCGGTTGGTGACCGCCCTGACCGGGTTGGACGACGCCCAGTGGGCGCACCCGAGCCGCTGCGAAGGGTGGACGACTCGCGACGTGATCGTGCATCTGTCGACGGTGTGCAGCTTCTGGACGTTCTCGGTCGGCAGCGGCGTGCGCGGCGAGCCGACCCGGTTCTTGACCACCTTCGATCCGGTCGCGTCGCCGGCGGAGATGGTCGCCGCCGACTCCCTCCCGCCGTCCGCGGTGCTCGAACGCTTCGCGGCGGCGAGTGATGCGTTGGTCGAACTGCTCGCCTCACTCTCGACCGAGCAATGGTCGATGCTCGCCGAGGCTCCTCCGGGACACATCAGCGTCGGTGCGCTCGTCCATCACGCACTGTGGGACAGCTGGATCCACGAGCGCGACGTGCTTCGCCCGCTCGGGATCGAGCCCGATGACGAGTCCGACGAGATCGTCGCTGGCGCTGCGCTACGTCGCTGCGCTGAGCCCGGCCTTCGCCCTCAGCCGCGGTCAGGGGCGCCAGGGGCGGCTGTCGATTCGAGTCTCCGATCCGGCGGCCGACTTCACCGTCGAGGTCGACGACAGCAGCGTCGCGGTCCGTGGCGGGGTCGACGCGAACCAGCAGTGGCAGGCCGGTCGGGCCGGCGATCTGCTCGAGGCGCTGAGCTTCCGTCGTCCGCTCGCGCACCCGGTTCCGCCGGACGCGCGCTGGATGTTCGAGGGTCTCGCAGCCACGTTCGATGCCGCCCGTGGATGAGGTGGTGCAGAACGAGTTCGGCCAGCAGGTCGGGTTCCGTGTCGACGGCTGGATTCCGCCGTCACGACCGGGCCCGATGGCCCTGCACGGACGAACAGTTCGTCTCGAGCCGCTGTCCACCGAGCACGCTGCGGCGCTGTTCGATGCGCTCTGCGGGCCGGACGACGGACCGCTGTGGACCTACCTGTGGGAGGACCGCCCTGCCGATCTCGCCGCGTTGGAGGCGATGATCGGGTCGCAGATCGCCGATCCGACCACCGAGTGCTTCGCCCTCGTCGACATCGCCACCGGTCGGGCGGTCGGACGGTGCTCGTTGATGCGGATCGACCCGGCGAACGGCTCGATCGAGGTCGGCAGCATCGCCTACGGCCGGATCCTCCAACGGACGATCGCGGCGACCGAGGCGATGTACCTGCTCGCCCGCCACGTGTTCGACGCCCTCGGCTACCGCCGCTACGAGTGGAAGTGCAACAGCCTCAACGAACCGTCGCGGTCGGCGGCGGTCCGGCTCGGCTTCAGCTACGAAGGGCGCTTCCGTCAGGCGATGGTCGCCAAGGGCCACAACCGCGACACCGACTGGTACTCGATCATCGACAGCGACTGGCCCTCGCTGCGCGCCGCGTTCGAGGCCTGGCTCGATCCGGCGAACTTCGACGAGGACGGCCGCCAACGCAGCCCGCTCGCCGAGCACCGCGTTCGTTGATCGTCGGCGCGTCGACCGACGGAGCGAGCGCGAACATGGGTCGATGACTGCGGACACCGGGCAGCGGGCTCTCGAGTCGGCTGATGCAGCGCTCACCCGGACGGACTTCGACGCGGTGATCGCCCACCTCTCCGCTGCGATCCGCGCCTTCACCGCAGCCGGTGAGCCGTGCGCGGCGGCGTTGGCGTGCGTCCGCCTCGGCCAGCTGCTGGGCAACTATCTCGGCAACTTGACGGCCTCGCGCGCCTGGTTCGGGCGCGCCGAACGGCTGGTGGCCGACCTCCCACCCTGCATCGAGCAAGGCTGGGTCGCAGTCGCGGCGATGGGCTGCGACGTCGACGACCCCGACGCGCTGCTGGCCCGTGCCGATCTTGCCCTCGAACGGGCCCGCCGGTTCGGGAACCTCAACCTGGAGACCAAGGCACTCGCCGACGGCGGGCTGGCTCACGTCCAGGCCGGCCGGATCGATCTCGGGATGGCGATGCTCGACGAGGCAATGGCGCTGGCCTGTGGTCCGGCGGACGACAGCGACGCCGCAGGTCGTTCGGTGTGCTCGTTCTTCACCGCCTGCTACTTCGCGATGGACTTCGAGCGGGCCAACAACTGGGCCGATCTGCTGCGCAAGCACGGCCTCATCGGGCTCAGCCCGGGAGCACCGATCTTCCTCTCCACCCATTGCGACAGCGTCCAGGCGACGCTGCTGATGGAGCTCGGCCGATGGGGCGACGCGGAAGCGCTGCTGACACGAAGCATCGCCGACTTCGAGGCGTCGATGGGTCCGAGTTGGCACCCGGCGATCGCGCTCGCCGACCTGCGCACCCGCCAGGGCCGCTACGCCGACGCCGAGGTGCTGTTGCTCGGCAAGGAGCAAGCGCCCCAAGCGATGCTGCCGGCGGCGCGACTCCAGTTCGAGCGCGGCGACCACGCGCTGGCCGTCACGACCGCCCGACGCGGCTTGGGCCTGCTCGGCGAGGACCGGCTGCGAGCGGTCGAGTTGCTCACCGTGATCATCGACGGGCTGCTGACCACCGGCGACATCACCGGTGCGAGAGCGGCATGCGACGACCTCGTCCGCCGACTCGAGGGGATCGAGATCGCCGCGCTCGTCGCCCGGCGCGACGCAGCGCTGGCCGCAGTGCTCGCCGCCGAGGGTGACCCGGCGGAAGCGGCGAGTCTGCTCCAGCACGCGATCGATCGGATCGATCCTGCGGTCCTGCCGTGGCGCCGAGCCGTGCTGATGAGCGAGCTCGGCCGGCTGCTCGAAGCCGCCGGCGATCCGAGCGGGGCGCGGGACGCGACGGACGCAGCCGCGGCGAGCTTCGCCGCGCTCGACGTCGTTGCCCCGCCGTCGACGTCGTTCGCCCGGCTGACGTCGGCCGCCCGGCCGAGCATGCCACCGAGCTCGACCGCCGTCCTCGCCGCCGGTGACAAATGGTGGTCGGTCACACTCGAGGACACGTCGGTGCGGCTGCCGGCGACCAAAGGGTTGGCCTACCTCGGCGCACTGGTCGCCGCACCCGGGGTCGAGCGCCATGTCCTCGATCTCGTCGATCGGGTCGAGGGCGTCGACGTGGGCGCTGCGCCGGATCGGAGGTCGCTCGGTGACGCCGGTCCGCTGCTCGACGGTGCAGCGCGCCTCGCCTATCGCCGGCGGATCGAAGCGCTGCGCGGCGACATCGACGAGGCCCTCGCAGCACACGCGTACGACCACGCCGAGGCACTCCAACAGGAGCTCGACCTGTTGATCATGCAGCTGGCGGCGGCCTTCGGCGTCGGCGGGCGCGCCCGGGCCGCCGGATCGGCGGTCGAGCGCGCCCGGCTGAACGTCACCCGGGCGATCCGCTCGGCGCTGAAGAAGCTCGACGACGCGCTGCCCGAAGCGGGCGCAGCGCTCGACCGCCGGATTCGCACCGGGATCTACTGCGCCTACGCCCCCCAACCTGGCGACCGGATCCGTTGGATCGTTCAGTCCGGGGTGAACGGAACAGGCCACGATTGAACGCCTCGGAGGCATGGAACCTTTCACACCACAACTCGACGAGATCGCCGACGACATCTTCCGTATCTCCACCTGGGTACCGGAGGTGAGCGAGGACGGCTTCACCTTCAACCAGTTCCTCATCCGGGCCGAAGAACCGCTGCTCTTCCACACCGGGATGCGGGTGCTGTTCCCGCTGGTCAGCGAGGCGGTTGCAAAGATCCTGCCGGTGGAGTCGCTCCGCTGGATCAGCTTCGGCCATGTCGAGGCCGACGAGTGCGGGTCGATGAACATGTGGCTGGCGACCGCACCGACGAGCGAGGTCGTGTTCGGCGCTCTCGGCTGTGACGTGTCACTCAACGACCTGTGCGACCGTCCGCCGCGGGTGCTCGAGGGCGAAGTGCTCGACCTCGGCGGACGGCGGGTCCGCCAGATCGGCACGCCCCACGTGCCGCACGGGTGGGAGGCGCAGGTGCTGTTCGAGGAGACGACCCGGACGCTGCTCTGCGGCGATCTGTTCAGCCAGGTCGGCGCCCCGCCGGCGTTGACCACCGACGATCTGCTCGACCCGGCGGTGGCCGCCGAGCAGATGTTCCACGCCACCTGCCTCGCACCGCACACCGCCGCCACGATCCGCAGCCTCGGCGAGCTCGAACCGACGACCCTGGCGGTGATGCACGGCTCGTCCTACCAGGGCGACGGCAAGCGCGCGCTCTCGTCGCTGGCCGCCGCCTACGAGCAGATGACCGCCGCCGCGTTGCAGCCGGCGTAGCCCGGGGTCCGGCGGCATTCGGCGGGGGTCCGGCGGGTCACCAGCGCCAGCGAGTGGCCCGCTCGGCGAACTCCTCCTCGCGCTCGATGATCCCGAAGGCGAGCACCGGGGTCACCTCGACGATCGTGTGGGAGCGGACGAAGACCTCCATCTCGGGGTGGACGGCCGGGTCCTCCCAGTACTTCGTCAGGTAGTGGGCGACAGCCTGGTCGATCGCCGGACCATCGTCGGTCCGGTCGGCGAGACGGGCAACTCCTTCGACCGAGACGCATTCGACGGTGTCGTCGACCATCACGACGCACTGTGGGTTCTCGGCGATGTTGCGGATCTTGCGCGAGTTCGGCGAGCTCGAGAACCAGAACCGATCGGTCTCGGGAACCCACACCCCCCACACGGGCATCGCCTTCGGCCGAGCCGACGCCGAGGCCGTGACCACCCAGTAGTTCTTGTTGGCGACCAGCCGCTGTTGTGCCCAGCTCCACGGCAAGGCACCCGCCGGATCGGCGGGGACGCCATAGTCGGACATCGCAGGGCGCTCGACGGTCGGCACGCGACCGAGCCTAGGTCGGGCGAGAGCGCCCTGCGGACGACGCGCTGTCGGCCCGCGTCCTCGACCGCAGCGACGGTTCGGCGCGCCTCAGGATGCGCTCGGGGTGAAGATCGCCGACAGGATCGTCGACTCCATGTTCGTCGACCCGGCGCCGACATGATCGCAGACCAGGTTGTAGGTCGTCGTCGTCGCCGCAGCGATGGAGAAGGTCCGCACGCCCGAGAGTTGGGCATGCTGACCGGAGTTCGGGCCCCCCGACTCCCAGCGCTGCAAGAAGCCGCTCTCGAGGGTCGTCCCGGTGGTGATCGTGCACCGGGTCTCCTCACCGGCGACGGTGTCGCCGAGCGCCGAGGTGGAGAACACGGTGACCTGCCCGGCGGTCGGCGCGGTCACCGTCACCGAGACCACGACCTCGTCGGTCGCATCGATCGACTCGACCAGCTTCTGCGCGCTGACTGCAACCGGTTGGGCCGCTTCCAGGGCGGCGACGCGGGCTTCGAGCGACGTGAGCCTGGCGTCGGTGGTGTAGCCGACGACATCGACGAGCACATCCGTGGTCGGCCCGACGACACCGAGCGCGTCGAAGGTGATCTCGATCTTTCCGTCGTCGATTCCGCCGACGGGGAGTTCCACCAATACCGCATTCGGGTTGATCGCACCGACGGTGAAGTTGACGTTCGAGGTCGACGGCAAACCGCTCGCGTTGGCCGGTCGCACGGAGATGAACCCGCCCGCCGTCGAGCCAACGGGTGTGACGTTCAAGAACACACCGGTCGCGCCGGCCGGGACGACGGTCTTGGTTCCGGTGGTCGTCGGAATTGCGCCCGTCACCTTCAGGTCCTGGGCCACCCGCGACGCGAACGGCCCGGCGAGTCCGACGTTGACCGGGTCGCGGGAGTCGAGGACCCGTACCGGTTCGAGCGTGACCACGCTCGACTCGGGACCGGCGGCGCTCGCCGCCAGCAGACCGCCACTGCCGAGGGTCACCGCGACCGCGGCGCCGATCGCCGCCCAGCGCGACCTCAACAACCAACGACGCTCGCCAGAGCCACTGACAGCTTCCACTGTTCCCCCAGGAGGTAGCGGACGTCCCCGATGACGGTCCGGTCGCGGACCTTACACCGCAGCGTCGGAGCTGACCGACG
Organism: uncultured Actinomycetes bacterium; assembly: GCA_963754705.1. GTDB lineage: Bacteria > Actinomycetota > Acidimicrobiia > Acidimicrobiales > Ilumatobacteraceae > JAWKHV01. Next base: position 31,896 of record CAVWGZ010000014.1, read on the forward strand.
ATGCCCGAGTCCTGCCGCAGGCGACCGCTCGGCGGGCTCGGTCCTGCGCCCCGACAGCCGACGATGGGGCGGCGGAGAGGCCGTAGATTTCCTCGATGGACGCATCCGACAAGCTCACCGTGGCCGAGACCGTGTACGGCTATGCAACCGGGGTCGATCGGCGGGATTGGGTGCTGTATCGCTCGTTGTTCGCCGACTCGGTGACGATCGATTTCTCCAGCTACAACCCGGCTCGGCGGCCGCAGCAGATGAGCGCGGACGCATGGGTCTCGGGGATGATCCCGCTGTTCACCGGACTCGCTGCGACGCAGCACTCGATGACGAATCCGCTGGCGAGGATCGACGCCGACACCGCCGCGATCACGATGTACGTGCGCGCCCATCACGTCTTCGACCCCACCGATGCGGCCTCGTGGTACACGGTCGGTGGCTACTACGACAACACCCTGGCGCGCGTCGACGGGCGCTGGCTGCTGACCGGGGTCCGCCTGACGGTGACCTGGCGCGCCGGTGCTCCGGAGATCATGGAGCTGGCGAGGGCCGAAGGTACGCGCCGACTCGAGGGCTGAGCGGCCGTGAGCTGGGGTCCGGGAGCTGGACCTCAGTAGACCTTCGAGTCCTTGACGACCGACCTGTCACGCAGCACCCAACGTTGCCCGGTGTCGTCGACAGCGGCGAACCGGTTCTCCAGATCGCCACCGGCGTAGCCGAGCTTGGCGGTGTCCATCCAGGCCGAGGTCAGTTCCCCCGAATCCGAAGCGGAGCTGACCCGGGTGAAGAAGTGTCGCTTGTCCTTCAGGAACTCCTGGCCGAGCAGGGCGTTGACGATCCGCCAGCCGGTCAGGCCGCGAAATCCCAACATCGTGTGGGTTCCGAACAAGGTGTGGAGGTCGCGCACCAACGAGTTGCTCCCGAGCGTGCTGCAGCCGCCCCACACGACCAGTCGGGGCCCGAGCTGGAGATCGGTGGTGCCTCGCTTCAGCGTCGCCGTGTCCTTTCCGACCTCGAGGGTGACCGCCTCGGCGGCGAATCGCACGCCGACGTGTCCGGATTCGTTGTACAGCCGTCCGCCCGAGAAGTGGCCGGCGAAGAACACCCAGTCGGCGGAGCTGGCGAAGAACCGCTTCAGCTCGTCCATCGTCGGCGAGGCCTTCTTGATCGGCAACGGCGCATCGAACCCGAGCGCCGAGCACCCCTTCTCCCACGTGGTCGCGTCGGCCCTGGTGCCGAGGCTGAGGATGCCGGTCTTCGGAGCCATCAGCCGGCCGATCGTCGGATCAGCTCACGTCCCGAGACCTGGCGGCGTTCGATCTGGCCGGTCGAGGCGAGTCGATCGAGGGTGGCGACCAGCGCGTGCTTCGGCGCGCCCACCGCTGCGCGCAGTGCCGTGACCGACATCGGACGCCCGGCTCGTTCGATCGCATCGAGCACCGTCGTGTCGAGCGGGTCGACGTCCGGGGCGTCGACGCTCGCCGGAGGATCCTCCTCGAGCAAATTGGCGACGCCGAGCGCGCCGAGTCGTTGGAACGCCTGGACGTAGGGCAGCAACAACGAATGGATCGCCCGAGCGTGGGCGGCAACGGCAGCGAACCGAGCGTCGTGGGCCATGCCGCTGGTCTCCGCCCACAGTCGCTGGCCGATCAGCGTGTCGGCGAGCCGCGCATACGACGTTGCCCCCTCGGCGAATCCGGAGGCGACGAGCGACTGCTCGAAGTGGGCCAGCACCGCCTCGGCAGTCGCCACGGTGGCGACGATGTTCGACTCGAGCTGTTCGCCGTGCGACGCCATCGGTCCCGCTCCTAGTTGTCCGGCGTCTTGTGTTCGGACGCAGCGACTTCGAGGATGTCGAGCGACCTCGCCAGGCCTGGAGGCATCTCTGCTTTCTCCACCTCGACCGAGATCTTGATCGTGCCCCGCTCGTCGGTCGTCCGCCGCCCGCTCAAGACCTTGCCCTTGAACACCGGCAGCTTCAGCCCGGGGAGCCCTGGTCGGCCGGTCGGACGGTCCGGCTCGGCGACGCTGCTGACTTCGAACTCGAGATCGATGGTTGCCCGTCGGATGGCGATCAGCGGGATGTCGACCATCCCGAGTAACGGCAGGCTCACCTGGAACGTCGCCTCCTGGTCGTTCTCGTCGCGTTTGCGATAGGTGAACTCGACGGTGCGTAACGCCGGTGCCCCGCCACCGGCGGGTGGCGGCAGGAACCCGACCTCGTCGATGAACTCGACCGTCGTGCGCGCCGCCCGGGCCTGAGCATCGACCAACGCCGAGATGATGTTCCCGACGGCCTGCCCGAGGGTGACCGAGACCATCGGATCGATGATGATCGCCATCTCAGCCCTCCACCTCTGCGACGCCGGGGGCGCCGCGTCGCACTTCTTCCATGCTGATCGTCAGCACCAACTGGCTGAGCTGTGCCTCGGGCACCTCGGCAAGGGCCGTACTCGTGATCGCCACGTCGAGATCGGCGCGAGGCCGCGCGAGCCTGCTGGAGCTGGCGAACGGCATCGAGCAACGCAGGCAGTTCGTCGCGCAGCGAGCGCTCGAGCGCCCCGTTCACGTCCAGCCGTTCGAGGCTTCGTTTGGTGCTGTCGGCGATGGTCGCCACCTGCCGCACGAGAAACCGATGGGAGGCCTTGATCAGCTCGTCCATCCGACGCTCGTCGAGCACCAACGCCGGATCGAACTCCGCGTCGATCCCGCCGCGTTCGACCACCCGCTCGAACGCCGCGGCCACCCGCTTGTTGTCGTTCCGCCCGATCTCGCGAAGCGCACCCGGGACGACCTTGTCCTTCATCGCCCCGATCCACAGGTCGCGCAGTTCTTCGGTGCTCAGCACCTCCACTTCGTCCTGGATCGCCGACACGGCGAACCGGATCGTCAGCTGTGCTTCACGGACGGCGAGTCGAGGCACCGGCAGCTGGGACAACACTGCGTCTCGCCCGTAGGCATCGAGGATCTCGAGCGTCGACGCGTCGGAGATCGCATGGCTCCGAGCCAGATCGCGCAGCAGCCCGCCGACGACATTGCTCAGCTTGGTCATCGAACCCCTACTGCTTGGCTTCGGTGATCGCGCTCTCGAGCATGTCCAAGATCCGCGAGAGACCACCGGGCATCTCGTCCTGCACGGCGCGGACGTGGATCTCCATCGAGTAGTCCCGCGTCGCGCTCGCCTGCGTCGAGGTGGAGGTCTTGAACGCAGCGTTCACTCGGAAGTCGAGCTTCACCGGCGACCAGAACGCGCTGTAGCTACCGCCCACCGACGTGTCGAGCGAGAAGCTGGTATTGGTGTTGCGCGTGATGCTGTCGGTCAGCTTCGCCTTGAAGTCGATCGTCATCTCGTCGATCCGCAGGTACGGGATCGGCACGATCGCGAGCAGCGGAACGGTCAACGAGAACTCCGACTGGGTCCCGTTCTCGTCGAGTTTTTCGTACGACAAGGTGATGTTGCGCACCTCGCCTGCGTCGGCGTCCTGCTCGGGGTTGGTGAACAGCGCGTCGGACGCACCGGCGGCCGGCTGTTTGAAGCCGACTTTTTGGATGAACTCGACGGTGCTCTGAGCAGCGAGCGACTGGGCCTCGATCGCCGCTCTCATCGGAGCACCGATGAGATGGGCGAACGGGATCTGTGAGAGCTCCTGGACTGCACGTGACATCTACTGGTCTCCCCTCCGGGATCGGATGTGGACGATCACTCGGCGACGTTCTCGTCGAGCTCCTCGAGTCGAACGGCCGGCACTCGTCGGAGCACCGCCTGTTTGGTGACGATGACGACCTTCGACCCGGCGTTGGCGGGCAGCGTCTCCGCCAGCTCGCGGGCAGCCTGCTCCGAGGAGGCCACCCCGATGAGGACGTAGGCCTTGCCGATCTTCATCCGCGCCGAGTCGTCCCCGACGTTGAACAGCAACACCTCGTCGGCCATCGCGAACACCTCCCCCACGGAGCCGGCCGACTGGCCTCCCCCGACGAGGGCCGCCGGCGACACGTCGACCATCAGGATGAGATCACGAACTCGTCTTGTCAAGCGACGACACAACGGGAATCCCGAACACTCAGCGATGGTGATGCGCCTCTGCGGGTACTTCCATCGGAGCTAGCCGACCGCCATCGGAAGGGGCAGTCATGACCACATCCCGCGCAACGCCACCCGTCGTCGAACGCGACGACTACGAACGAGCGCTCGCCGAGCAGGTCGAGATGGAGAAGGAGCTCACCCATTTCGGCGACCGCGTCTCCGCCCGCCGTCGTCGTTTGCCGATGACACCGGTCGATGACTACGAGTTCGCCGACTCCGATGGGCCGGTGCGCCTCAGCGAACTCTTCGGCCACTGCTCGCAGCTCGTCGTGCAGAGCTTCATGTTCCACCCGGAGTGGGACGAAGGTTGCCCGAGTTGTACGTGGGCGGTGAACAACATGCCAGAGGATCTCGGCGAACTCCTGGCCCCCAAGGACGTCAGGTTCGCGATGGTCTCGCGTGCTCCGATCGACAAGCTCCGAGCGTGGAGCCGGCGACAAGGTTGGGACCATCTCAGCTGGGTCTCGTCAGCCGGCAACAGCTTCAACACCGACTGGGGCTGGACCGTCGAGGGCCAGGACCAGCCCGGCTACTCGTACCTGTTGCGCACGGACGACGGAATCTTCCTGACATACGTGACGCGCCGACGCGGGACCGAGGCGATCCTGCCGGTCGCTGCGATCTGGGATCGCACCGTCTACGGGCGCCAGCAGGACTTCGAAGACAGCCCCGCGGGCTGGCCACAGGAGCCCACCTACGGCTGATACGAACATGAGCAGACGAGACGGCGATGCCCGCCACGTCAATGAACACGGGTACGTTGCCATGTCTGACCGGGGCGACAATCCCGCGGCGCGAGTCACGGCCGAACTCTGAGCGGCGAAACATCGTCAGCCGGTTGGTGGTGGGGGGTGTGGTCGTCCGACTTCGCTGCCGTCTGGGCGGTAGGTGTGCCAGGTGCCGTGGTGGTCGCGGCGGAGGGTGTAGCCGTGGTTCTTGTAGCGGTTGTGGCGGGGGCATTGCAGGCCACCGTTGGATTGGTTGCTGGTTCCGCCGTTTCCCCACTCGATGGTGTGATCGGCTTGGGTGTTGCGGGCGGCGACGGTGCAGCCGTTCCATCCGCAGCGACAATCCGTGAGGCGTAGCGCCTGGCGGGCGGCGCCGGTGAACAGCCGTGAACGTCGCGAGAGATTGATCGTCACCCCAGCGGCGTCGACCACCCGCCGCCGGACCCAACCGACCGCCGACATCGCCAACACCTCGCCGGGATGGATCCGGACCCCGTCGACGGTCTCGCAGTGGCGTGTCATCCACGTCGACGGATCAGCCGGTGGTGGGGTGGTCCCGGCGGCGCGGGCGACTTCGGCTTCGAACGTCTCCAGATCGACGTTGATGTTGACGACGATCTCGACCGGTCGACCCGTCGGGTGACCAGCTCCGGCGGCGGCGACGAAGATCGCGTACAACGCATCCGCGCGCCGTTGCGAGGCACAACGTGGCAGCTTCCCGCCGGGACCGGCCTGGTCGGCATCGACGACGAACTCGGCGTCGTCGAACGCAGCGAAGATCTCAGCCATCACCACCCCCTGCGCCGTACCGACGTGGGCGTTGACCACGTATTCGTCACCGACGGCACGGATCGAGGCGTCACGCATCCGATCCGACGTTTCCTGGCGGTGGCGGACCCCGTCAGCATCGGCATTCGACTCCCAACGGGCGAGCACCGCCGCGAAGTCCTCAGAACACATCGTCGTCGCCGGACCAACCAACACCGCTGCGTGCTCGACGAACAGCTCTTTCACCCGCGGGTTGGCATACACCCGCCCCAAGGCGTGGAGATGACCGACCGGAACCTCCCCGGCCGCGAAGGCGGCGGCGAGTTCGGGGACGTCGGCCAACATCCGCGCTGCCCGGCAGCGGGCGGTGGTTTCTGCCGGGGTCCAGCGGGTGATCCCCCGCGCCCAACTCCGCACCGAGACATGCCCGTCATCGCGGTACGCACCAGACCGATCGACCGCGTCCAACACTGCGATCGTCTCGGCCTCCAACCGGCGACGGCGTTGTTCGAGGTCCCACAACACCGCCTCGGCCTCGCGGCCGGACAACGAGCGCAACTCGTCGACGTCGACCACGGAACCGAACATGTCACCAGTATCTCAGCTCGAACATGTGTTCGATTGAAGATCTGGTCAAGATTCCGACCGTGGCCATCACGCTCGGCGATCTCTGCCGCGCCTGCATTGCCGGGGAAATCAGCGGACCGGCGTGGGTGTTCGTCGGGGTGCGAGGCGCGCGTCTGGCCCCCTCGATCCGCCTCGCCCACCGAAGCGCCTCGACGCCGAGGGACTGGCCATCGCCGGGTCGAGCTGCCGAGCGCGGTATCGGACTGATACCGTTTCTCCATGGCCATGACCTTGCGGCTCACCGACGACGAACAGGAAGCGTTGCGCGAGCGCGCTGCGGCGGAGGGGATCTCGATGCAGGAGGCCGCCCGCCGAGCCGTGCGCGAGTTCGTGATCCGAGGTCAGCACAGCGATCGAGTCAACGCCGCTGCGCGCCGAATCATTGACGTACACGCCGACGCACTCCGGCGCCTCGGCGAGTGAGCGAGGCGATCGAGTTCCTCGAGCTCGACGACCTCATCGCCCTGGCGACCATGCTGCTCGGAGATCCACCACCGATCCGTGACATCGGCCTGCTCGGCTCAGCTGCGGCGCGCCCCAGACGACCGTGTTCGGACACGACGCCTACCCCGACGTCTGGACGAAGGCGGCTGCGCTGCTCCACTCGATCGTGAAGAACCATGCGCTCATCGACGGCAACAAGCGCCTCGGCTGGCTTGCGACCGCCGTCTTCCTCGAGCTCAACCGCGTCAGCGTCACTTCTGCGTCGAACGACGACGTGTACGACCTCGTGATGGACGTCGCCGGTGGCGATCCCGGGCTCCCCACGATCGCGGCGAAGCTCGAGCGGCTCGCCGGCCGCTGACCTTGAACAGGAACGTCACGTACCGTTCGTCTCATCGCGCAGAGTGCCTATCGCCGGACGTGCGTCCGATGTCCGGCGCCCACTCATCGTCGCCGCAGCCGAATTCGAAAAGGTTCCCCTCGTAGATCGAGACGTCCCGGTCACGCACCGTATCCAGGGTCACTGGGCCAGTTGGGTTGGAACAGGTGCCATTGCTCGGGGGCGCGGCGGATCAAACCTTCGAGCTCGTAGGCGAGGTCTTGGGTGATCCGGGCGACGTCCTCGCGCAGTTTGCCGAAGCGCTCGAGGGCGAGCGGAGGGCGCACCAGCCCGAAGTGACCGTTGTACCGATCGGTGAAGTACACCGCCGTCGGCAGGATCGGCGCCCCGGTGCGCAGGGCGAGCGTCGCCGGCCCGGCCGGCAGCGTCGTGCGCTCGCCGAAGAACTCGACCTCCACCCCGCCCCCTTGTAGATCGCGATCGCACAACAGGCACACGATCTCGTTCGCCTTCAGTGCTCGCAACACCGCCCCGCCCGCGTCCGGGCCGAGCGGGACGACGGTCATCCCCAGGTTCGCACGCAGTTCGGCGAACCATTCGAACACCTGCTCGTTCTCCAGCGGTTCGACGACGACCGTGATCCTGTGCCCGCGATCTGCGACCCACCGACCAGCCCACTCCCACCCACCGAGATGGGGCAGGGCGATGATCGCCCCGTTGCCCGCATCCAACGCAGGCACGAGATGCTCGTGGTACCCCTCGACGGCGAGCCCGCGGTCGACGGTCTGCGCCGAGAGCGTCGGGAGCCGGAAGCTCTCGACGTAGTACCGGGCGTAGGAGTCGAACGCCTGCTGGACCGCCCGGCGAAGCTTGATCCCACGCATCGTCGGATCGACCCGGCGGAGGTGACGTTCGATCATCTCCCGTTTGCTGCGCATCGCGGAGGGCAGCGTCAGCCCGGCGGCGGCCGCAAGCGTCTGGGCGACCGGACCGGGTGTCAGTTGGGCGAGCATCGCCCCGAACTTGTAGCCGTTGACGCTCAGCGTCGCAGCGAGACGACCGGCCTCGGTGTTCGCAGGGGGCACCCCCGGCTCAGGCCTGCGGACGGCGGCGGCGGACGCGCACCTGCGCCATCCGATCCGCGCGGGCGATCCGCCGCGATCTGGCGCCGACCGCGGCGCAGGTCGATCCGGGCCTGGGTCACCGGGGCGACCTCAGCCTGCTTCCACACCTTGACGAACCGCTGCACGGCGGTCATCGCCGTCAGGGCGAGCATCACCCACAGCACGATCTCGAGCACCACCACGTCGGCGATCCCTGCCATCAGCAGACCGAAGCAGAGCAGGATGATCCGCTCCGCACGCTCCATCAGACCGCCCTTGGCGTTCAGCCCGAGCGACTCGGCCTTGGCCCGCTGGTACGAGATCAGCGACGAGACACCCATCACCGAAAACGGCAGCAACGCCAATCGGGGAGAACTGGTCGAGGCGTAGTACCAGCACAGCCCGCCGAACATCACCGCGTCGGTGACCCGGTCGATCACCGAGTCGAAGTACGCGCCACGCTGGGACGACGCCCCGGATGCCTTCGCCAGCGCTCCGTCGAGCAGGTCCGGCAGGGCGGCGAGGATCACCAGCCCCAACCCGGCGAGGAACCAGCCGTTGGCGACGCACACCGCCGCCCCGACGCCGACCAGCAGACCGACGATCGTCAGGTGGTCGGGGGACAGACCGGTGCGGCGCAAGGCGTTGCCGAGCGGCTTCACCGCCTTCTCCACCGGCGTCCGGAACCGTCCGTCGAACATGCCGACCAGGGTACACGGGCGGTTCGGTGACCGTCTGCGACCGAACTACCATCGGCCGCGTTCGCGCGAGCTGCTCACCTGGGGGTCACATGAGCTGTCCGACCGACCGAATCCGCAACGTGGTGCTCGTCGGCCACGGCGGGAGTGGGAAGACCACTCTCGCCGAGGCGATGCTCGCCCGGGCAGGGACGATCCCGCGCCCGGGACGCGTCGATGACGGCTCCTCGGTGTGTGACACCGAGCCGGAGGAACTCAAACGCAAGATCTCGATCTCGCTCGCTGTCGCCCCGATCGATTGGACCGACGAGGCAGACGGGGTGACCTACCGGGTCAACGTGCTCGACACGCCCGGCTATGCCGACTTCGTCGGCGAGGTCGACGCGGCACTGTCCGTCGCCGACCTGGCGGTGTTCGTCGTCAGCGCGGTCGACGGGGTCGAGGTCGGGACCGAGGCGCTGTGGCGCCGGTGCACCGATCTCGGTTTGCCGAGGATGGTGTTCGTCAACAAAGAGGACAAGGACCGAGCCGACTTCCACAGCGTCCTGCAGCAGCTGCGCGAATCGTTCGGCCCGGGGTTCGCTCCCCTCGAACTACCGATCGGCGAGCAGCAGAGCTTCCACGGGATCGCCGACGTGCTCTCCGAACAGGGCTTCGAGTACGAACCCGGCGGCAGCCACCACACCGAACCGATCCCGGCCGAGTTGCTCGAGGAGGAACACCGGGTCCACGACGAACTGGTCGAGGAGATCGTCGCCGGTGACGACGAACAACTCGAGCGGTACCTCTCCGGCGACGTCCCGACCGTCGCCGAACTCGAGCGCACGCTCGCCCACGAGGTGCTCGACGGGATCGAGTTCCCGGTGCTGTGCGGCTCGGCGTTGAACTCGGTCGGCGTCGACCGGTTGCTCGATTTCATCTGCGAGATCGGCCCGTCGCCACTCGACCGGGCCCCGCTGGTCGAGGCCGGCACCGAGCTGGTCGAGATCAAGGCCAACGCCGACGCACCGCCGCTGATCCAGGTGTTCAAGACGATCGCCGATCCGTTCGTCGGTCAGCTGTCGCTGTTCAAGGTCCTCTCCGGCACCGTCCGCGCCGACGACCACCTGATCAATTCGACGAGCGGCACCGACGAACGCCTGCACGGGCTGTTCAGCCTGCGCGGCAAGGACCAGACGCCGGTGAAGGAGATCGGCGCCGGCGATCTCGGCGCGGTCGCCAAGTTGGCCGGCACCCGCACCGGTGACACGCTCGCCCCGAAGGGGACTCCGGTCAAGCTCGCTCCTCCGGCAGTGCCCGCCGCGCTGTACTCGGTCGCGATCAAGCCGCGCACCCAGGCCGACGACGACAAGCTCGGCGCCGCCCTCCATCGGCTGCAGGCGGAGGACACCGCGCTGGTCGTCGAGCGGGTCGAGGAAACCCGCCAGACCGTCCTGCGCTGCACCGGCGACACCCACGCCTCGGTCGCGCTGGAGCGGTTGGCGCGCAAGTTCGGGGTCAACGTCGACACCGAGGAGGTCCGCGTCGGCTACCGCGAGACGGTCGCCGGCACCGCCGAGGCAGAGGGCAAGGTCAAGAAGCAGTCCGGTGGGCACGGCCAGTACGCGGTCGCCTGGCTGCGCGTCTCACCCGTCGAGCGCGGCGCAGGCGGGCAGTTCGTCGACTCGATCGTCGGCGGGGCGATCCCCCGACAGTTCATCCCGGCCGTCTCCAAGGGCGTGGAGGAGGCGATGGCGTCCGGCGGGGTGCACGGGTTCCCGGTGGTCGACGTCCGCGTCGACTGCTTCGACGGCAAGTACCACTCGGTCGACTCCTCCGAGATGGCGTTCAAGACCGCCGCCGCGATCGGGCTGCGGGAGGCGATGGCCAAGGCCGGGGTGGTCGTCCTCGAACCGGTGTCGACGGTGACGATCGTCGTCCCCACCGCGCTCCAGGGCGACGTGCTCGGCGACATCAACTCCCGCCGCGGTCGGGTGCAGGGTTCATCCGCGCTCGACGGCGGGTACCACGAGATCATGGCCAGCGTCCCCACCGCCGAACTGCTCCGCTACGCGATCGAGCTGCGCTCGATGACTGGCGGACGCGGTCGGTTCAGTACCGAACACTCGCACTACGACGTCCTGCCGACCCACCTGGTCGACCGGGCGAAGGCGACCCTCGGGAGCCACTCGTGAGCGGATCGTCGCCGTCCGATCTCGCTGTCGCCTTCCGCTCGATCGAGCGCCGCGTCGGTGACGCGCTCGACCCGGTTGCCGGTGACCGTAGCGGGGTCACCGCCGAGCTCGGCTCGGTCGACCGGCTGGTCGCTCGCGCCGCCGGGGTTCTCGGCACGGCGTCGACGCCCGCAGCGGTCGCGTCCGAGTTGGAGAATCGTCCGGCCGACGTCTGGACCCAGGCGGAGCTGGACGAGATCCGCGAGATCGGCCTCGACCTCGGCAAGGCGGTCCGCAACGTCGAGCAGGCCGCCGAACGCGCCGTCGACGCAGGCGGATGACGCCAGACTGGGGGTGATGCGCGTCCAGCTGTCACAACCAGGTGAACACAGCGCTGCCCTGCTCCATCTCCCGTGGGGCGAACCGTTGGCGAGCTGGCCGCAGGACTCCTTCGTCGATCCCGGAGGGCTGCACCGCCACGTCGTCCGCTTCTACGACCACGGTGAGCTGACCTATGTCCTCAAGGAGCTTCCGGCCGTTCTGGCCGAGCGGGAGTACCGGCTGTTGCGGGCGTTGACCGAGCGCGGCCTGCCGAGCGCGACCTCGATCGGGGTGGTCACCGATCGCGGCCACGGGCTCGCCTCGGAAGGGATCTTGATCACCCGCCACCTCGACTTCGCCCTCCCGTACCGGGTCCTGCTCTCCGGGCGGGGGCTGAAGATCCCGTACCTCGGTGAACGGGTCCTCGACGCGCTGGTCGGGCTGCTCGCCCGACTGCACCTCTCCGGCTTCTACTGGGGCGATTGCTCGCTGTCGAACACGATGTTCCGGCGCGACGCCGGTGCGCTGGTGGCGATCGTGATCGACGTCGAAACCGGTGAGTTGCACCCGTCGCTGACCGCCGGGCAACGAGCCACCGACCTGACGATCGCAGTCGAGAACATCGCCGGTGGCCTGTTCGACCTGCAGCAGTCCGGACGGCTCGAACCGGACATCGACCCGTTCGAGACCGCGTTCGAGATCGAACGACGCTACGAGGCGCTGTGGAGCGAGCTCACCGCCGGCGAGGAGTTCAGCACCGAGGAGGGCTATCGGGTCGAGGCCCGCGTCCGCCGTCTGAACGAGCTCGGCTTCGACGTCGCCGAGCTCGAGTACCAGGCCGGGCTCGACGGGGACCGGGTGCAGATCGTCCCGAAAGTGGTCGAAGTCGGCTACCACGCGCCGCGACTGGCGACGTTGACGGGGCTCCGCACCGGTGAGAACCAGGCCCGCCGGCTGCTCAACGACATCTTCCAGTTCCGCATCGGACTCGAACGGCAGAGCGGGCGACGGTTGCCCGAGCCGCTCGTCGCCGCCCGTTGGCTCGACCAGCTGTACGAGCCGACCGTGCACGCGGTGCTCGACCAACTGTCCGAGAAACTCGAACCGGCCGAGGCGTACCACCAGGTGCTCGAACACCGCTGGTTCCTCTCCGAGCAGGCGAACAAGGACGTCGGGATGGACATCGCCGTGCGCTCCTACATCGACACCGTCTTGCGCGACGCCCCCGACGAACAGAAGGTGCTCGACCCGCCGACGGTCGAGCTGCCGATCACCCGCGTCTGAGCCCGGCGGTCAGCGGCTCACTCGCTCCACTCGCTGAGGTCCTCCGGGTTGTCCTCGACGAGGTGCTCGAGCGTCCGACCGTCGACCGCGTCGATCAGCACGAACGCCCGCCGCAGCGGCGGCTCCTCGGCGGAGTAGGCCAGCACCCGCCACGTCGGCCTGCTCCGCAACCCCCGCCAGACCTGCTGGGCGGAGGCGTGGCCGACGGCGAAGTCGACGACGCTGTTGGCGGCGACCAATGCGTCGGTCTCGTCGAGGGTCATCCGCCACCCGGAGGTGATCGAGAACACACCGAAGGCACCGAGCAGCACCGCAGCGAGGAGGAAGCCGTCGTTGAGCAGCACCGACTCGTCGCTGCGGGCGAACCAGGCGGCCAGGCAACCGGCGGCGACGACGAGGTAGATCACCCCCGGCACCCTCCGGCGGCTGTTGTCCGGGAACTGATACGCACCGACGAACTCGCTGGCGTTCAGGTCCTCCGGCAACTCGTCGCGGATCTCGTCATCGTGCTCGCTGGCCATCGCCGAGCAGTCTACGAACGGGTGGACGAACCGGCCGGTTCCGTCGACGGGCTACTTCCAGGCGGCGCGTAGCCGGGCGGCGGTCACCGGCAGCGCCTCGGGCAGCGTGCGGGTGGCGGCGAGCGCGGTCATGAAGTTGGCGTCGCCGCTCCAACGCGGAACGACGTGGACATGGAGGTGTTGGCTGACGCTCCCCCCGGCCGGCTTGCCGAGGTTGATCCCGACGTTGAGCCCCTCCGGGTGGTACTCGGCCTTGATCACCCGCACGCAGTCGGTGGTCATCGCCCACAACTCGATCGTCTCGTCCCGGTCGAGCAACTCGAGGTGGGCGAGCTCGCGGTACGGCAGGATCAGCACGTGTCCGACCGCGTAGGGGAACGCGTTGAGGATCGCGAAGCAGCGCTCACCGCGATGGACGACATGGGTCTCGGTGTCGGGGAGCCCGCTCGCCAGGATCCGGGTGAACACGCTGCGGGTGTCGTCGGGGTGGACGCCGCCGGTCGCCCCGCCGGACTGGACGTACTCCGATCGCCAGCCGTTCCAGAGCTGGTCGAAGGTCACGCCGCTCCGAGGGCGTCGATCGTCGCGACGTCGGCGCGCAGCCGGTCGAGGAACGCAGCGAGCGGCACGTTGCGCTCGACGTCGCCGCCGCGCGGGTTGACCCCGAGCGTCCCGTTGGCGACGTCGTCGTCGCCGACGACGAGGACGTAGGGCAGCTTCTCCAGCTTCGACGTGCGGATCCGCCGTCCCAGCTGATCGGTGGCGTCGATCACATCCGCGCGGAAGCCGGCGGCGGCGAGCTCGGCGACGACCTCGGCGGCGTAGGTCTCATGCGCGGTGGCGACCGGCAGGACGCGCACCTGGACAGGGGCCAGCCAGGTCGGGAAGGCGCCGGCATAGTGCTCGACGAGCACCCCGAAGAATCGCTCGATCGAACCGAACAGGGCGCGGTGCAACATGATCGGACGATGGCGGGAGTTGTCCGCGCCGACGTACTCGAGCTCGAACCGTTCCGGCAGGTTGAAGTCGCACTGGATCGTCGACAGCTGCCAGCGCCGGCCGATCGCGTCGCGCACGTCGATGTCGATCTTCGGCCCGTAGAACGCCGCATCGCCGTCCTTGACCTGGTACTCCAAGCCGTATTTGTCGAGCGCGGTGCGCAGCGCCTCGGTCGCCTCGTCCCAGATCTCGTCGGAGCCGACGGACTTCTGCGGGTCCTTGGTCGACAGGTACGCCTGGAACTCGGTGAACCCGAAGGCGCGCAGCACGGAGATGACGAAGTCGAGCAACGAGGCGATCTCGTCCTGCAGCTGATCGGCGGTGCAGTAGATGTGGCTGTCGTCCTGGGTGAAGCCCCGGATCCGCATCAGTCCGTGGAGCGTGCCGGCGCGCTCGTAGCGATAGACCGTGCCGAGCTCGAACAGCCGCAACGGCAGCTCGCGATACGACCGCTGGCGGCTGCGGAAGATCAAGCAGTGCATCGGGCAGTTCATCGGCTTGGGGTAGTACGTGCCGTTGTCCATCTCCATCGGCGGGTACATCCCGTCCTTGTACCAAGCGAGGTGGCCGGAGGTCTCGAACAACCGGGCGTTGGCCAGGTGCGGGGTGTAGACGAACTCGTAGCCGCCCTTGTCGTGGCGTTCCCGGCTGTAGTCCTCCATCAGCTTGCGCACCGCCGCGCCCTTCGGGTGCCAGACGGCGAGCCCGCCGCCGAGCTCCTGCGGGAACGAGAGCAGGTCGAGGTCGACCGCCAGCCGGCGGTGGTCGCGCTTCTCCGCCTCGGCGAGACGGTGGAGATGCTCGTCGAGCGCTGCTTTCGATTCCCAGGCGGTGCCGTAGATCCGCTGGAGCATCGGGCCCTTCTCGCTCCCCCGCCAGTACGCCCCGGCGACCTTCATCAGCTTGAAGTGGCCGAGTTTGCCGGTCGACGGCACGTGCGGTCCGCGGCAGAGGTCGACGAAGGTGTCGGAGTTGCGGTAGATGCTGATCGCGTCGCCGCCGCCGATTTCTCCGGCATCGGCGCCGTCGGCGGCGCCGCTCGAGACACGCTCGATGATCTCCCGCTTGTAGGGCTGATCGACGAACACCTCGAGCGCCTCGGCGGGCGGCAGCTCGCTGCGGACGAACGGCTGGTTCGACCGGACGATCTCGCGCATCTTGTCGTCGATCCGAGCGAGGTCGTCCTCCGAGAAGGTCGCCCCGCCGGGCAGTTCGAAGTCGTAGTAGAAGCCGTCCTCGATCGCCGGCCCGATCGTGTACTTGGCGCCGGGGAACAGCTCGACCACCGCTTGGGCGAGGACGTGAGCGGTCGAGTGGCGCAGCAGGTGGCGACCGGCCTCGGAGTCTCCGGTGACGATCGACACGGTGGCGCCTTCGGGCAGATCGCGACCGAGGTCCCATTCCTCGCCGTCGACGACCGCCCCGACCGCAGCCTTGGCCAGTCGGGACCCGATCGACGCCGCCAGATCGGCGGCGGTGGATCCGGCGGGTAGCGAACGAGACGACCCGTCGGGAAGGAGCACGTTGATCTCAGCCATAGCAGTGGTCGAGCCTACCGACGCCACCCCGAACGGGCCGGGCGATTACTCCCGTCTCAGGTGACGAGGATCTTGGTCTCGCCGGGGTGGAGCGACACTCCGGCGTGCCCGACGGTGGCAGCGAGCACCGGCTCGGTCTCCGGCTTCGAGCTGGCGTAGGTGTTGACGTAGTCCTGTCCGCTCAGCTCGCGGATCTCGTACATCAGCTCGTCGGTGATCTGGCGCAGAGCGAGCCGATCGTTGGGCCGCGTCCCGTTGCCGTAGCGGTCGAGCCGCAGCGGCCGCCCGATCCGGATCGTGCACGGCTTGCGCACCTTGGGCAACTTGGCGTCCGGCGGTTGGATCTCACGGGTGCCGATCACGCCCACCGGGTAGATCGGGCAGCCGACCTTCAACGCCAGCCGGGCCGCCCCGGTACGTCCCTTGTGCAGCACGCCGTCGCGCGAGCGGGTGCCTTCGGGGAAGATCCCGAACAGCTCGCCGCGCTGCAGCACGGCCTCGGCGGCCTCCAGCGCGACCAGCGACTTGGCCCCGCCGGAGCGGTCGATCGGGATCATCCCCATCGCCGGGAACAACGCCTTGGTCTTCCACGAGTTCATGTACTCGGCCTTGCCGACAAAGCTGATCCGCCGTGGGAGGGTCAGCAGCAGGAACGCCGAGTCGAGGAAGCTGACGTGGTTCGGGCAGAGGATCGCCGGACCCGTCTCGGGCAACCGCTCATAGCCGTCCAACTCGAAGTGCCACAGTCGCCGGGCGACCGGGCTCAGCACTCTCCGGGCTCGGTCTTGTGCGTGACCTGCTCCCGTGTAGTCGCTCAACGTGTCGGACCTCCTGACGACGGCACACTACCGCGCCGCCGCCGAGGGGGTCGCCCACCTGCTCAGGCCGAGAGATCCACCCCGAGCAAGGCGGCCGACGCCGCAACCGGTCGACCGGCGGCGGCCGCATCGTCGATCGCGGCGAGTGCCGTCGGCGTGTCGAGGTCGTCGTCGAGGGCGCGGCGGACCGCCTCGATCACTGCGTCGTCTCCGGTCGGTGCCGCTTGCCACGACTTGAGCCGCGAATCGGCCCGGGGCATCAACTCGTCGTCCCACTCCCACTCGACGCGGTAGTGGTGCTCGATGATCGCCAGGCGGATCGAGCGAGGGTCCCAGGACTCGCGCAGCGCATCGACGAAGACGAGGTTGCCGAGGCTCTTGGACATCTTGTGCCCGTCCTTGGCGACCATCGCCACATGCATCCAGTGACGGACGAAGGGTTCGCCGGTCGCCGCCTCGCTCTGCGCCCGTTCGCACTCGTGATGGGGGAAGATCAGGTCGGTGCCACCGCCGTGGAGGTCGATCGTCGTCCCCAGCTCGCGCAGGGCCAGCGCAGAGCACTCGATGTGCCACCCGGGTCTCCCGGGTCCCCACATCGTCTCCCATGCCGGTTCGTCGTCGGCCGAGGGCTGCCAGAGGACGAAGTCGAGCGGGTGACGCTTGTGCGGATCGTCGACGTTGCCGCCGCGCTCGCGGGCGAAGGCGAGCATCTGTTCCTCGGAGTAGTTGCTGACCGTGCCGAAGCTGGGGAACGAGGTGACGTCGAAGTACACCGACCCGCCCGAGACGTAGGCGGAGCCGCGGTCGAGGACCATCCCGATGAAGCCGCGGATGTCGGGGATCGCCGAGGAGGCGCGCGGCGTGGAGTAGCACCGGGAGGACGTTGAGGGCGACCATGTCTCGCTCGAAGCGCGCCTCTTCGGCGGCGGCGAGGTCGAGGTAGTGCACGCCGAGCTGGCGGGCCTTGGCGAACAGCGGGTCGTCGACGTCGGTGACGTTGCGGACGCAGCGAACGTCGTGGCCGAGGTCGATCAGGCGCCGCTGGAGCACGTCGTAGGTGACGAACACCGACGCGTGGCCGAGGTGGGTGGCGTCGTACGGCGTGATCCCACAGGTGTACATCGTGCACACCGGGCCGGGCTCGAACGGGACGATCTCACCGCGGGCGGTGTCGTAGAGGCGCATTGGCATAGCTGAACGCGTCGGCTCAGCCGCGAATTCCCGTCAGCTTCGGTGCCACCCGCGTCTTGTAGCGGATGTTGAGCTGGAGCAGCACCGCGGTGAACGCCTCGATCGCAGTCGCGTTCTGCAGTTCACCGGCATCGAGCGGGCGACACCCGGGGATCGCCGAGACGATCTCGGAGACCACCTTCGTCGCGCTCGGATCGTCGGAGCAGATCAGCACGTCGGAGTCGATCGGCTCCCCGAGATGACCGAGTTCCTTCGCCGGGAGGTGGTGGAAGGCGGCGACCACCCTCGCCCCGGGGACCGCCGCCTGGATGTGGGCGGCGACGCTGCCACGCGGTGGGACGAGCGGGTGGAACTCGCTGCCGAGTCGGATCAGGGCGTTGGCCATGCTGATCACGACCTTGCCGTTGAGGTGCTCGGCGACAGAGGTGGCGGTGGTCGCAGCGGAGTCCCAGGGGGTGGCGAGGACGACGACGTGGGCCATGGCGGCTGCGGTGTTGTCACCGCCGGTGAGGTTCTCCTCCAGCTCCGGATTCTCGGCGACGAGTTGGTCGCGAGCTTCCATCGCCCGGTACTTCGAGCGCGAACCGAGCACGACCTGGTACCCCACCGAGGCGAGGCGGGCGCCGAGCGCCGTGCCGGCGGGCCCCGTGCCGCCGAGAATTCCGATCTGCATTCGCTCAGCCTTCCATGCGCCGCAGGTCGATCACACAATCTGACGCGCCGGTGGGCGGCTACGGTCGGCGCCCATGGGTCTGCTCGACGGCAAGCGCATCGTGATCACCGGCGTCCTGACCGACGCCTCGCTGGCCTTCGGGGTCGCCAAGCTCGCCCGCGAGGAGGGTGCCGAGCTCGTTCTCACCGGTGCCGGGCGCGCGTTGTCGCTGACCCAGCGGACAGCACGCAAGCTGGATCCGGCGATCCAGGTCCACGAACTCGACGTCACCCGGCCCGAGCACCTGGTGTCGGTGCGCGAGGCGCTGAGCGACAGTTGGGGTCACGTCGACGGGGTGCTCCACTCGATCGGGTTCGCGCCCGAGGCATGCCTCGGTGACGACTTCCTCGCCGCCCAGTGGGACGACGTCGCGGTCGCGATGCACGTCTCGGCGTACTCGCTGAAGGCGCTGGCCGACGCGTTCTTGCCGCTGATGTCGTCGGGGGGGTCGTTCGTCGGGCTCGACTTCGACAACCGGGTCGCCTGGCCCGCCTACAACTGGATGGGCGTCGCCAAGTCGGCGCTCGAGTCGACCAGCCGCTATCTGGCCCGGGAGCTCGGGCCGCGCGGCATTCGCTGCAACCTCGTCGCCGCCGGCCCGGTGCGGACGATGGCGGCGAAGTCGATCCCCGGATTCAAGAAGTTCGAGGACGTGTGGGACGACCGCGCTCCGCTCGGGTGGGACATCAACGACTCGACCGCAGTCGCCAAGGCCTGCATCGCGCTGCTCTCCGACTGGTTCCCGGCGACCACCGGGGAGATGATCCACGTCGACGGCGGCTACCACGCCGTCGGCGCCTGACCGAGCCCGCCGCTCAGCTGGTCGTCGGCGGGACGTCGACGTCCGTGCTCCTCGTCGGTCGGGCGACGCGGGTGGTCGAGGTGCCGACGACCTCGGTCGGCGGATCGACGGGCGGGACCACGGTGGTCGACGGTGTCGCCGGGGCGACGGTCGCCGGAGTCGGGTCGGTGAGTTCCGCCGGGTCGACGTCACACGCCTGGTAGGCGTCGCTGACCTGCCGGTCGAGCTCCGGGTTGTGCTCGACCTCGCCGATCCGGGTCAACCCGAACACGTACATCCCGGCGAACCCGACCTGTTCGCGGAGGGTCGAAAAGACGCAGGCGGCACGGGCCGGGGTGACGCCGGCGAGCTCGAGGATCGGGGAGGCGACGCGGCCGAGCTCCTCCGGCGAGACGCAGTCGTCGAACGACTTGAAGATCGCCGCCTGGACATCGAGCGGCTGGTCGGTGACCGCCCCGCCGAGGCCGAGGGCGACCAGCGCCTCGGCGTCGACCGCCGCCGACAGCGACTCGGAGATGCACCGTCGCTGGGCGATCTCGAGCTCGATCCCGATCATCTCCGGAACCTTCCGAACCAGACGGTCGACGACTGCCTCGGGCAGCTCGTCCGCATTCGGAACGGTGTCACCGGGTGCGACCAGGGTGTCGACCGTCGTGTCGTCGGGACCGAGGGTGCCGGCGCCGGGGTCGTCCTCGGTCGTCGTGCATGCCGTCACACCGATCACCGCGACGAGCGCGGCGAGGAGTTGGCGAGCGAGGACCACGGCGGAAGTGTCGCACCGTGATCGACGCCGGCGATGTGACCGTTGCCACGCGCTGCCTGCGCAGGCGGTGACCTGGCAGACTGCTCGACCGTGCCCCTCGACACTCGCCGATGGTTCGACCGATCGCAGCCCCAGACGCTCCAGATCGCCACCTGGCTGCTGTACATCAACGCCTTCTTCGCGCTGGTCGATCTGATCGACGAGAGCGGTTGGCTCGGGGTCGCCCGGATCACCAAAGGGGCGACCGGCACCGTGGTCGGCCTGCTCGTCCTCGCCGCCTACATCGGCGGTGGCTTCCTGATGGCCAACGAACGCAAGCTCGGGTACTACGTGGCGTTGTTCGCCGCCTTCTCGCCGTTCCTGCTCAGGTTCTGGTTGCTCAGCGAGACCAACGCCGGCGCCTGGGACAAGCTCACCGGCGGACGTCTGATCTCGTTCATCTTCGAAGTCGCGCTGTGCGCCCTGCTGCTCCATCCACAGAGCCGGGACCATCAGCGGATCTGGTTCAAGTAGCCCCCTGAACAGTTCGTCGTCCCAACGGCCCGCTCCGTAGGGTCCGCGCCGTGAGCTTCGCGGTCGCCGATGTCCATGACGCGATCGCCTGCTCGCGGCCGGACCGGCCCTGTCTGGTGCTCCACGACCGGCGGATCAGCTGGCAGGAGATGGCGGAACGGAGCAACCGGCTCGGCTGCGCGCTGGCCGCCCACGGGCTCGGGGCGCACCGCGAACGCCGTTTGCTGCGCCCGTGGGAGAGCGGCCAGGACCACCTGGCGATCTACCTGCACAACGGCGCCGAATACCTCGAGGCGATGCTCGGCGCGTTCAAGGCCCGCGTCGCCCCGTTCAACGTCAACTACCGCTACGTCGCCGAGGAGCTCCGCTACCTCCTCGCCGACGCCCGAGCGAGCGCGATCGTCTATCACGCCTCGTTCGCCCCGACGCTCGCCGCCGTGCTCCCCGAACTGCCCGACCTGCGGTTGCTGATCGAGGTCGCCGACGGCTCCGAGCGGACGCTGCTCCCCGGTGCGGTCGACTACGAGCAGCTGCTCGCCGAGCACTCGCCGAGCCGTCCTGCGCTGCGAGTGTCCCCCGACGACCTGTACATCCTCTACACCGGCGGGACGACCGGCGCGCCGAAGGGAGTGCTGTGGCGCCAGGGCGATGCGCTCGCCTCCTGCTTCGGCGGGCTGCGCGGCGCCCGCTCGGTCGACGAGATGGTTGCGGCGGCGACGAGCGAGCGTCGGGCCCTGTTGACCGCTCCGTTCATGCACGGCGCCGGGCACTGGGTCGGGTTCAGCACCTGGCACGCCGGCGGGGTGATCTACCTCCCGGCCTCACCGGACCGGCTCGACCCGGCCGACGTCTGGCGAACCGTCGAGCGCGAACGGATCGACTTCCTCCTGATCGTCGGCGACGCGTTCGCCCGTCCGCTGATCGACGAGCTCGATCGGCACGACTACGACGTGTCCTCGCTCACCGTCGTCCTGTCCGGTGGCGCGCCGCTCTCGGATTCGCTGAAGTCCGAGCTGTGCAGCCGGCTGCCGGGGGTGATGATCCTCGACGGACTCGGCTCGTCGGAATCCGGCGGTCTGCTGACCCGGATCTCGACCGGCGAGTCGGCGACCGGAGGAGAGTTCCCGCCGGCTTCCGGGGTGGTCGTGCTCGACGAGACGCTCGAGCGGCTCGTCGTGCCCGGCGACGACCAACTCGGCTGGCTGGCCAAGACCGGGGACCTCGCACTCGGCTACCTCGGCGACCCGGACAAGACGGCGCGCACCTATCCGGTGATCGACGGGATCCGTTACGTCGTTCCCGGTGACCGGGCGCGGCTGCTCGCCGATGGGACGATCGAGGTCCACGGGCGCGACGCGGCGACGATCAACTCGGGGGGCGAGAAGATCTTTGCCGAGGACGTCGAGCGCGCCCTGCGCAGTCATCCGGCGGTCTACGACGTGGTCGTCGCCGGGCGGCCGAGCGCGCGCTGGGGGAGGAAGTCGTCGCCGTCGTCCAGTTGCGCCCGGGGGCGACGGTCGGCGAAGCGGAGCTGACCGACGCCGCGGCGACGCAGGTCGCCCGCTACAAGTTGCCGAAGGCCTACCGCTTCGTCGAGGAGGTCGTCCGCTCCCCGAGCGGCAAGGCCGACTATCGCTGGGCCCGCCGTATCGTCGGTGAGGACCAGCCGGCGAGCCCGGCGGACGACGAGGGAACGACGTGACCGAGCGAGCGTGGGACGCCGAGGAACTGCCGACCGGCGAGGCCAAGGTTCGCGCCGTGCGCGAGATGTTCGACACCATCGCCCCGCGCTACGACCTGGTCAACCGGGTGATGACCTTTCGCCTCGACGTCCGCTGGCGCCGCCGGGCGCTGCGCGAGCTGCGCCTCCCGGCGAACAGCCTGGTCGCCGATCTCGCCTCCGGCACCGGTGATCTGTGCCGTTCGCTCGCCGCCGGCGGGCACCGACCGATCTCCGTCGACCTGTCCTACGGGATGCTCGCCGCCGACCACAGCGGAGCACCACGGCTCCAGGCCGACATCCTCCGGCTGCCGTTCCCCGACGGCTCGGTCGACGGGGCGACGTGCGGGTTCGCCTTGCGCAACCTGCTCGCGCTCGAGCCGTTCTTCGCCGAGCTCGCCCGTGTCGTCCGCCGCGGTGGCCGGATCGCCCTGCTCGACGTCGGTGTCCCTGGCAACCCGGTGATCCGCTGGGGCAACGGGATCTACTTCGGCAAGGTGGTCCCCCGGATCGGCGCGCTGTTCTCCGATCCGGGGGCCTATCGCTACCTGCCCAAGAGCGTCGCCTATCTCCCCGCACCGGAGGTGATCGTCGAGCAGCTGCGCACGGCCGGCTTCGGCGATGCCCGGCGCGACGCGTTGAGCGGAGGGATCACCCAGCTGTTCACCGGCACCCGCCGATGACCCCCCTCCGACCACCCCCGTTCGGGCACAAGTGGCGAGATAGCCGAGACAACTGCCCGAACGGGTCCGAGTCGCTCGGCGCTAGCCCAGCGTTCGGGCACAAGTGGCGAGATAGCCGACACAACTGCCCGAACGGGTGTGGGTCGCTGCGCGCTGGAGCGGCGGGCGGCCGGCATTCGGGACGACGGTCGCAGCACTGATGCGGGCTCACACGCGGCCGCTCGGCGAGCACGTCGACCTCGACTCGTTCGCCGGCGGCGACGGTGTGTTGTTCGTCCGTGACGGTGTCGGGCTCGCCGGTCGCGGCGTCGCTCGACGGGTCGCGATCGACGACGTCGCCGCCGTTCTCGCCGAGATCGACACCGTCGACGACGTCGGCGAGCCGGGGTGCGGACCGGTGGCGATCGGCGTGATCCCCTTCCGCCGTGGCGCGCCGACGGAGCTGCTGATCCCGTCGGTCGTCGTCGGCCGCGGCCCCGACGGGCACCGGTGGGTGACGACGATCGACGACGCCGAGGTCGACCTCGATCCCGCGCCGAGCCCGCCGGTGACCGTCAACGAGTTCGTCGTCCGCCCGCTCACCTCCGTCGAGGAGTACCTCGCAGCGGTCGCCGCCGCTCGCGACGCCGTCCGTCGGGGCGAGCTGACCAAGCTGGTGATCGCCCGTGACGTGCTCGTCGAGGCTCGCGACCCGCTCGACGTCCACGGGCTCCTGCTCCGCCTCCGGGCGTCGTTCGGGTCGAGCTACCGCTACTCGGTCGACGGATTCCTCGGCGCCTCGCCCGAGCTGCTGATCGCCCGCCATCGCGACATCTGCCGCTCGCACCCGCTCGCCGGGACCGCGGCGCGCACCGGTGATCCGACGACCGACGCCCGGCTCGCCAACGAACTGCTGGCGAGCATGAAGAACCAGGTCGAGCACCGGGTGGTGATCGACGTCGTCCACGACTCGCTGTTGCCCTACTGCAGCTACCTCGACTGGGAGCCCGAGCCGTCGCTGCTGGCGGTGGCCAACGTCGTGCACCTGGCGACGCTGATCGAGGGACGGTTCAGCGCCCCGCCACCGAACGTCGCCGACCTCGCCCGGATGCTCTCCCCGACCCCGGCGCTCGGCGGACATCCCGCGGGATGCTGCGCTCGAGTTGCTCGAACGACTCGAACCGTTCGAACGAGGGCGCTACGGCGGAGCGGTCGGCTGGGTCGACGCAGCCGGAAACGGCACCTGGGCGGTGGCGATCCGCTGCGCCGAGCTCTCCGCCGACCGTCGCGCGGCGCGGCTGTTCGCCGGCGGAGGGATCGTCGCCGAGAGCGACCCGGCCGCTGAGCTGGCCGAGACCCAAGCCAAGTTCCAAGCGATGCTCTCAGCGATCGTCAGGCCGTGATGCTGGCTCGCTGCGCTCGCGTCCGGCCGTGATGCTGGCTCGCTGCGCTCGCGTCCGGCTCGTCGCTGGCGCTTCCCTCGCCGGGCCGTGACGGGCCTCCCGACCCCGGGGGCCGAACCGTCCACCGTTGCGATGCCGGCTCGCTGCGCTCGCGTCCGGCGCTGCGCTCGCGTCAGATGTTGCGGAAGAGGGCGACGTCGGCCATCGGCTCGGCGGGGAGCGGCCAGACCGAGTCGTTGAGCATCTCGAGCTTGCCCGCCCACGGGTTGAGCACCGCCGGCGGCGGCTCGCCCCGCGGGATCCGCCACGACTGGGCGGCGGGGACCCGGCCGGAGCTGTCGGTGACGATCACCGGTGTGCCGATCTCGGCCCAGTTCCAGAGGAACTCGGCGTCCTCCGGCGCCTGGCGGACGCAGCCGTGGGAGGCCGGGCGGCCGAGGGTCGAGGTCGACTGGATGTACCCGCCCGACTCCGTGCGCGGGATCGCGTGGAACCCGATCGAGGTCCCGTCCTCACCGAGGGCGAAACGCATCATGAAGTCGAGCTTGGTGTTCGGGGCGTCCTTCACCGTGTTCCAGCGGACGGTCGAGTAGACCCAGAACGTCCCCACGCCGGGCAGGACCCGCTGGGCATGCCCCGACACGCGGTACGAGCGGGTGATCGATTCGTCCGCCTCGACCAGCCAGACGCGCATCTCGCCCATGTCGTAGACGATCCGCCGGCCCATCCCGCTGTCCACCGGGACCGGTGGCGGAGCGTCTGGCGGCGGGGGATCCTCGACCGCCGGCGGAGACTCGGCGGTTGCTGCCGGGTCGGCCGCAGCGGGGGCCGCCGAGGCGTGCGGAACGGCGACGGTCAGCGCGGCCGAGGCGAGAACCCCGGCGAGCAACAGTCGATGTCCACCCACCAGCGGAAGTGTGGCACGGCCGAACGCACGGCGCGTACGCGCCGTCAACCGAGGGCGGCGGCGACGGCGGCGTGGATCCGGCGGTGGACCGAGACGTTCGTCGCCCGGTCGGTGTGGGCGACGGCGACCCGCGGGCCGTCCTCGGCGAGCAGGTGAGGCAGTTGATCGAGGTGTTCGAGACGGGTGACGGCGAGCCCGTGGGCGGCGGCGAGCAACCCGATCTCGGTCCCGTGCGGTGTCCCGAACAGCTGCTCGAACCGGTCTGCGGGGAGCAGGTCGGCTTGAGGGAGGAACGAGAAGATCCCGCCGCCGTCGTTGTCGACGACGATGATCGTCAGGTCGACCGGTCGGGTGCGCAGCGCGACCAGCGCGCTCGAATCGTGCACCGCGGCGATGTCACCGGTCAGCAGCACCGTCGGCGCGGCGCTGGCGAGGGCGACGCCGATCGCCGTCGCGGTCACTCCGTCGATGCCGTTCGCCCCCCGATTGGCGTGGACGAACACGCCGTCGCGCGGGGCTGCGTACCACTCCAGATCGCGCACCGGCATCGACGAGCAGACGACCAGACGGCTCCCCGGCCGGAGATCGGCGAGCAACCTCCGGGCGAGCGCCGGCTCGTTGATCGCCGGCTCGTCGAGGTTGGCGTCGATCGCCGCCCGAGCGCGCGACTCCGCCCGCCGCCAACGGGCGAGCCACGGTGTGTTCGAAGCCCCGCGGAGCTGCCCGTCGAGCGCGGCGCAGAACACCGACGGCTCGCACACGACCCTGACGGCGAGACGGTTGGCCGGATCGATCCACGGCTCGCCGGCCGAGACCTGGAGCTGGTCGGCGGCCTCCGCCGACCATTCGGCGAGCACCTTCGACGTCGGTGGATGACCGAAGCGGAGCACGACCTCGGGCGCGTGAGCTGCGGCGAAGGCCTGGTGGCGGAGCAGCGCGTCGAAGGTGGCGACGGTCGCCGGACGGGGCAGCCGGCACCCCGAGCGCGGGTCGGCGAGCACCGGCCAACCGAGCTGCTCGGCGAGCCGGTGGATCGCCCCCGCAGCGGCCGCCACCCCGGCTCCTCCCCCGGCGATGATCACGCCGCGCTCGGCGATCGAGCCGATCGACCAGCCGGCGGACGTCGCCGGCGGCGAGCTGGTCTCCGGCGAGGATCGTCTCGCTCCACGGCCCGTGCGGGCGACCGGCGGGCAGGTCGCCGGGATCGCCGACGAGCGGCTCACGCAGTTGCAGGTTGAGCTGTGCAGGCCCGGGCGAGCGCCCGACCGTCGCCGCCATCGCTCGCCCAGCCATCGCTCGCCAGCTCTCCGGCGGGGAGCCGTCGGGTGCACCCGGGTCGTGGAACCACCGCAGCGCGGAGCCGTAGAGCGAGGTCTGGTCGATCGTCTGCGCAGCGGCGATCCCGCGCAGCTCGGCCGGCCGGTCGGCGGTGCAGACCAGCACCGGAACCTCCGCCTGGTGCGCTTCGACGATCGCCGGATGGAACTCGGCCGCAGCCGTCCCGCTGGTGCACAACAGCAGCGCCGGCCGACCGGTGGCGATCCCGATCCCGACGGCGAGGAAGGCGGCGGCCCGCTCGTCGTGGACGACGTGCAGATCGAGCTCGCGGCGGGCGGCGATCGCCACAGCCATCGGCGTCGAGCGCGAACCGGGGGCGACGACGGCGTGCTCCAGCCCGGCGCGGACCCATTCGTCGACGAGGGTGGCGCAGTACGTCGCAGTGACGGTCACGGGCATCGGCCTATCGTGGCAGCCGTGCAGGTCGAGATCTGGTCCGACGTCGTCTGTCCGTGGTGCTACATCGGCAAGCGACGGTTCGAGGCTGCGTTGGCTCGATACGCCGGAGCGGCAGAGGTGAACGTCGTCTACCGCCCCTACCAGCTCGATCCGACCGCCCCGAGCGAGGACCCGCGCCCGGTGGAGGAGGTCTACGCCCGCAAGTTCGGCGGTCCGCAGGAGGCCCAACGGCTGGTCGGCCGGGTCACCGCGCTCGCCGCCGAGGACGGGATCGAGTTCCGTCTCGACCGCGCCGTGAGGGCCAACACACTCGACGCCCACCGGTTGCTCTGGCTCGCCGAGCCGCTCGGGATCCAGCCGGCGCTGAACGAGGCGCTGCTCGAGGCGTACTTCACCAACGGCGAGAACGTCGCCGACGCCGACGTGCTCGTCCGCCTCGCCGGCTCCGTCGGGCTTCCCGCCGAACGAGTGCGCCGGTTGCTCGACTCCGACGAGGGGCTCGGCGAAGTGCGCGAGCAGCTGGCGCTGGCGGCCAGCCACGGGATCACCGCCGTGCCGACCTTCGTCGTCGACGGACGCTGGTCGATCCCCGGGGCGCAGGACGTCGACACCTTCGTGCGCGTGCTCGAGAAGCTCGGCGACGAAGCGGCGTGACCAGCCAGGTCGTCGCCGCCAGATTCGGCAGCGGCCCGCGAATCGCTTTTCTCCACGGCTTCACCCAGACCGCTGCGTCGTGGCGGCCGATCGCCTCGGCGTTCGCCGGCGACCGGCAGGTGGTGCTCGTCGACCTGCCCGGTCATGGCGTCGCCGGATCGCTGCGTGCCGGTCTCGACGAGGCCGCCGATCTGATCGCGGCGGAGGTCGACGAGGCGATCTACGTCGGGTACTCGCTCGGCGCCCGCCACGCGCTGCACCTCGCGCTGCGCCACCCGCCGACGGTCAGCCGGTTGGTCCTGCTCGGCGGGACGGCAGGGATCGAGGACGCCGCCGAGCGCGACGGCCGGATCGCCGCCGACCGTCGGCTCGCCGAATCGCTCGAACGCGACGGGCTGGACCGATTCCTCGAGCGTTGGCTGGCCAACCCGCTGTTCGCCGGCCTACCCGCCGAGGCCGCCGGGATCGACGAGCGGCGGCAGAACACCGTCGACGGGCTCGCCGCCAGCCTGCGATTGGCCGGCGCAGGGACCCAATCGCCGAGCTGGGCATCGCTGCACACGCTGGAGATGCCGGTCCTCGTCGTCGCCGGCGAGCTCGATGCCAAGTTCGTCGCCCTCGGACGGCGGATGGCCGACTCGATCGGGGCCAACGCCCGGTTCGTCACCGTTGCCGGGGCAGGCCACAGCGCCCACCTCGAACGACCGGAATCGTTCAGCGAGCTGCTGTCGGCCTTCGTCGACGGCTGATGCCCAGCGACTCGTGGGCGGGTCAGGCGGAGAGCGCGACGCCGAGCGACAGCAGCGCGCCGACGGCGAGCTGAACCTTGCCGGTGGCGCCGAGCACGGCGATCAGCTCCCGCCCAACCGCACCGCGATGGACGATCCTCACCGGGGGCACGGCGACGACGAACCCGGCGAGGGCGAGCAGGGCGAAGGGGAGCTCGATCCCGACCGCCACGACGAACACCGCGCCGACGACCAGCAGCCCGACATACAACCGGCGGGTCGCCGTGTCGCCGATCCGCACCGCCAGCGTCTGCTTTCCCGCCGATCGGTCGGTGGGGATGTCGCGCAGGTTGTTGACCACCAACAAGGCGCAGGCGAGGCAGCCGACGGTCACACTGGCGAGCAACGACCGGCCGGTGAGCTGCTCGACCAGCACGTAGGTCGTGCCGGCGGTGGCGACGACGCCGAAGAAGACGAACACGAACAGCTCGCCGAACCCGGCGTAGCCGTACGGACGAGGCCCGCCGGTGTAGAACCAGCCGGCGGCGATCGCCGCCGCACCGACGGCGAACAGTTCCGGCCCGACCGTCAGCGCCAGCGCACCTCCGGCGACGGCGGCGATGGCGAACGACAGCAGCGCCGCCCGCTTCACCGCACCCGGCGGCTTGATCCCGCCGGCGACCAATCGGACCGGGCCGACGCGGACGTCGTCGGTGCCGCGGATCCCGTCGCTGTAGTCGTTGGCGTAGTTCGTGCCGATCTGCAGGGCGAGCGACACGACCAGCGCTGCGGCGACCCGCCACCAGACGATCCCTGCGGTCTCACCGACGGCGCAGGCGGTGCCGACCGCGACCGGGACGATCGCCGCCGGCAACGTCCGTGGGCGCGCTCCGGCGACCCACGGGTTCATCGCCGACATCGCAGCGAGGACGGGGAAGAATGGCGGGACATGCGAGCCGAGAGTGTCGCAGACGGACGAGGGGACCCGCGAGATGGGTGCGCAGCGGTGATCGAAGCGAACGATCCGGCGGCCGGTCAGCCGGCGTGAGACGTCTGATCGCGATCGAGCTCCCTGGCGGTGATGCGTTCGTCGAGCGGCTCAGACGGGCGTGGGACGACGGCGACGCGGTGCTCCCCGTCGATCTCCGCCTGCCACCCCCCGCCCGCCGGGCGCTGCTCGGCGCCCTTCGTCCGGAGGTGCTCAGCGACGACGACGGTGACCATCGGCTCGAGCGCGGCGAACCCGTCGACGACGGCGACGCGCTGGTCGTCGCCACCAGCGGGACGACCGGCGCGCCCAAGGGGGTGGTCCTCACCCACCGGGCGGTGGCCGCCTCCGCCACGGCGACGAGCACCCGCCTCGGTGTCGGTCCGGCCGACCACTGGCTGGCCTGCCTCCCGCTCGCCCATGTCGGCGGGCTGTCGGTCGTCACCCGCGCACTCCACCTCGGGACCGGGCTGACCGTTCTCCCCGGCGTGGAGCGGGCGGCGATCGAGTCAGCCGTGCGTCGTGGCGCCAACCTCGTCTCGCTGGTCGGGGCTGCGCTACGACGGATCGACGCCGGCTGGTTCCGGACGATCGTGCTCGGGGGCAGCCGCCCGCCGGTCGATCGTCCACCGAACTGCGTGACCACCTACGGGATGACCGAGACCGGGAGCGGGGTGGTCTACGACGGGGTGCCGCTCGACGGGGTCGAGCTGCGCCTCGACGAGCACGGCAACATCGCCGTGCGCGGCCCGATGTTGCTGCGCTGCTATCGCGACGGCGGCGATCCGAAGGATGCCGAGGGATGGTTCGATACCGGCGACGTCGGCAGCTGGTCGGCGGCGGAGCGCCGGCTGGAGGTCTTCGGGCGTTCCGGCGAACTGATCATCACCGGCGGTGAGAACGTGTGGCCGGAGGCGGTCGAGGCCGTCCTCGCCACCCATCCGCACGTCGCCGACGTGGCAGTCACCGGCCGCCCGGACCCGGAATGGGGTCAGCAGGTGGTCGCGCTGGTCGTCGCCGCCGGTGGCGCCCCGACCGTCGAGTCGCTGCGCGCCCACGCCAAGCAGCAACTGCCGGCGTACTGCGCGCCCAGACAACTCGTGCTCGTCGAGCGGATCGAACGGACGGCGCTCGGGAAGGTCCGCCGAGACCTGCTGTGACCGTCAGCGGGCTCCGGCGACGCCGGCGCCGCCGTCGATCGCATAGGTCTCGGCGGTGATCCACGACGCAGCATCGGAAGCGAGGAACAACGCCAGCTTGGCGATGTCCTCGGGCTCACCGAGGCGTCCCAGCGGCAATCGGCGCTCGAACGCCTCGCCGAAGTTGTCGACGAGGAACGAGGCGAAGTCGGTTCTGACCAGTCCAGGTGCGATCCCGACCACCCGCCACGGCCCGTGCTCGACGGCCATCTGGCGGGTGAGATGGATCAGCGCCGCTTTCGTCAGGTTGTAGACCCCCAGCCCCGGCTCGGCACGCATCCCGCCGACCGAGGCGATGTTGATGATCACGCCAGGCCGGTCGCCGGCAGCAGCGATCACCTCGCGCGCCCAGCGCATCGGGCCGCGCAGGTTGACCTCGAACGTCTTGTCGAACCGGGCGTCGTCGATCTCGATCGTGGTCCCGTAGTACGGATTGGTCGCCGCGTTGTTGACCAGGATGTCGACCGCTCCGAACCGCTCGACCGTCGCTGCCACACACGCAGCGGGGGCCGAAGGGTCACCGGCGTTGGCGGCGTAGACAGCGGTCTCCCCGTCGATCTCCGCTGCGGCGGCCTCCAGCAGGTCGAGCTTGCGCGACGACAGCATCACCTTCGCCCCGGCGGCGGCGTAGGCGGCGGCGATCGCCTTGCCGATCCCCTTCGACGCTCCGGTGACCAGCGCGACCTTGCCGTCCAGACGTAGTTCCATCGGCGGCGAAGCTAGCTCCGGGCAACGACCTCAGATGGCGACCTCGGCGCTGGTCGCATCGAGCACCGCGATCAGGTCTGCCGGAGCGACTTCGATCTCCAGCCCGCGTCGCCCGCCGCTGACCAGGATCGTGGCGAACCGGGCTGCCGAGGCATCGAGCACCGTCGGCAGCCGACGCTTCTGGCCGAACGGACTGATCCCACCGCGCACGTACCCGGTCGAGCGCTCGACCGCAGTCAGCTCGGCCATCTCCGCCCGCTTCGCCCCGGCCGCAGCGGCGAGCGCCTTCATCGACAACTGCCGGTCGACCGGGACGATCCCGACCACCAACCCGCGGTCGGTGCCGGCGACGAGCGTCTTGAACACCCGTGCCGGGTCGATCCCGAGCACCTCGGCGGCTTCCGACCCGAAGGAACGGCTCGTCGGGTCGTGCTCGAACTGGTGCAGTTCGAACGCCACCCCGGCGGCCTGGAGGGCGACCACCGCCGGCGTGCCGCCCTTGCCCCCCGCCTGCTTCCGGCCACCGCTCGACTTCGCCACTCCCCTAGCTTGTCCGACCGTGGAACCCGTGCTGCAGACCAGGATCACAGAGCTGCTCGGGGTGAAACACCCGATCGTCCAGGCGCCGATGGGCTACATCGCCCGCGCCCAGCTCGCCTCGGCGGTGTCCAACGCCGGAGGGATGGGGATCATCGAGACCTCCTCCGGCGAGCTCGACGCCGTGCGCGAGGAAATCGACAAGATGCACGACCTGACCGACCGGCCGTTCGGCGTCAACATCGCCCAGCTGTTCGTCCGCGACCCGTCGATCGTCGAGTTCGTCGTCGATCAGGGGATCCGGTTCGTGACCACCTCCGCCGGCGACCCGACCCGGTTCACCGCCGATTGAAGGACGCCGGGTTGACCGTCTTCCACGTCGTGCCGACCCTCGCCGCCGCGTTGAAGGCGGTCGACGCCGGCGTCGACGGGTTGGTCGTCGAGGGTGGCGAGGGCGGCGGGTTCAAGAACCCCGAGACGTCTCGACGATGGTCCTGCTCCCGCTCGTCGCCTCCAAGGTCGACGTGCCGATCATCGCCGCCGGAGGGATCTCCGACGGGGTCTCGATGGCAGCTGCGCTCGCCCTCGGCGCCGACGGGGTGCAGATGGGGACGCGGATGGTCTCGGCGGTCGAATCGCCGATCCACGACAACTGGAAGCAGGCGATCGTCGACGCCCGCGAGACCGACACGGTGTTCATCAACCGCTTCTCCCGCCCGGGCCTGCGAGCCTTGCGCAGCGAGCGATCCGAGCGGCTCGAGCGCGAGGAACACGTCCCGCTCGGCGGCATCGGCGACATGATGGCGCTCTACTTCGGAGGCGACATGGAAGCGGCGATCGCTCTCGGTGGTCAGGTCGCCGGGAGGATCGAAGAGGTCCGCCCCGTCGCCGAGATCATCTCAACGACCATCACCGAATGCATCGCCGCAGTTCAGCGGCTCGACGCGCTCCTTGGCAAGGGGTCCGCCCAGCGGTAAGCTCGCCTGTGACGGCGGAGACCGGGGCTGCGACGCGTTCGGAGGAAGTCGCCTTGAAGACCGGCACGATCAAGAAAGTCATGATGTGGCTGTTGATCGCCTTCGTCGTGGTCAACATCTGGCAGGGCCCGGAGGTCGCCGCTGACTACACCAGCGACTTCCTCGGGAACATCGGCGGATTCGTCTCCGACCTGATCGACCGCACCGCCCGGTTCCTGACCAACCTCGGCGGCGAGAAGTCGACCGCGACCTGATCGGCGACCGCGATGGACGGCCAGCGGGCTCAACTCTGGGCTTCCCCGGAGACGGTGATGCGCTCCTACCTCACGGAGGAGGAGATGGAGCGCTACCGCCAGCACGACGGGACCGTCGACTGGCTGGCTCCGGCGCGCTGGGCGATCCTGCTGCGCAACTGGCTGCTGACCGCGATCCTCTTCGCCACCGTGCTCGTCGGACTCGTCGACTTCGTCATCCTGCGGACCAATCGGGTCGGGCTGTTCCTGCTCGGGATCTGCTGCCTGGTGGCGGCGGTGACCCTCGCCCTGATCGAGATCAAGCTGTTCATCCGCACCTACACCCGTTACGTGATCACCCCGACGCGGGTGATGCGGATGGACGGGATCGTCAATCGGCAGGTCGCCTCGATCGAGTGGGACAAGATCACCGACATCTCCGAGGACATGGGCGTGCTCGGTCAGATGTTCGGGTTCGGCGACATCTCGATCGAGACGGCGAACGAGAGCTCCCGCTTCGGGGTCCTGCTCGACGTGCCCAAGCCGTGGGAGTTCAGGACGAAGATGAAAGAGACCAGGGCGCGACTCTCACGACCGGCGCCGACGCCGCTCAGCGATGCCGCGTTCAGGGCGATGGTGGCGTTGGACTCGTTGCTCCACGATGGCTCGCTGCTGGTCGAGAAGACCGACGATTCGGGCTGGCGGGTTCGTCGAGACGACCCGTCCTGACCGGTTCGGCGACCTCGACCCGGGTCGAGGTCGACAGCCCGAGGTGGAGCACCGCCAGCCAGACACCGCAGGCGAGGGTGATGTGCACGGCGACGAGCAGCGGCGGGACGTCCGACGGCGTACTGGAGGTAGCCGAGCATTCCCTGGGCGACGGCGATGCCGACGAACGCCGTCAGCGGACCCTCGAGCACACCGCGCTCGACCGCCGAGCGGCGGACCCGCCAGCCGAGGGCGAACGCGAGCAGGACCGTCAGCCAGACCAAGCCGCTGTGCGTCCGCGCCGCGGTGGTGATCGCGACGTCGAGCCGCGGCACCGGTTCACCGTCGTGCGAACCGCTGTGCGGACCTGCCCCGGTGACCACCGTGCCACTGGCCAGCGCCAGTGCGGCGGCGACGACCACCGCCCACGCGTGACGGCGCAGCGACCGACCGAGGAGGACCACCACGACGCCGTCGTCCGGGTATCCGGCCCGGCGGTACAGGACGAAGGCATCGGCGAGCAGGGCCATCGAGAGCAAGAAGTGTCCCTGCACGGCGACCGGGTTGAGATCGGTCTTGACCACCACCGCACCGAGCAGCGCCTGGCCGATCACCCCGACGACCAGCCCGACCGCCAGCCAGGTCAGATCTCGCCGGCGCGGGGCACGGGCCAGCGCTCCGAGCACGGCGACGATCACCGCCAGCCCCACCGCCCCGGTGAACAGCCGGTTGACCTGCTCGATCGCCGCGTGCTTGGACGAGACGTCGACGAACTTGGTCTCACTGCAGTTCGGCCAATCGGCGCAGCCCAGCCCGGAGTCGGTCAGCCGCACCGCCGCGCCGGTGACGACGATGATCACCAGCAGGACGAGGGCGACGAGGGCGGCGAGGCGGAACCGGGAGGGGCTCAGCTGCAATCGGGACATCTCCAGCGATGGTACGCGGCGATCGGAGCATCGGGGCCGGTCACCAGTTCGGCACCGCTCGTGCCGCTAGCGTTGCCGACGTTCCGTCCGCTCCTCCAAGGACCGCCTCCATGACCGACATCGCTCCTCCTTCCATCGCGCCCGCCGAGGGTCGCCTCGGCGTCCTCATCGTCGGCCTCGGCGCCGTGTCGAGCACGCTCATCGCCGGCGTCGAGCTGACCGCGGGCAATGGCGGCGCCGATCGGCTCGCTCACCCAGATGGGCACGATCCGGCTCGGCAAGCGCACCGACAACCGCGCGCCGCTCATCAAGGACTTCGTCCCGCTCGCCCACCTCGACGACATCGTCTTCGGCGCCTGGGACCCGTTCCCCGACAACGCCTACGACGCCGCCCAGCGTGCCGGCGTCCTCGACCGCCACGACCACCTCGAGCCGATCGCCGACTCCCTGCGTCGATGTGCGCCCGATGCCGGCGGCCTTCGACCAGCACTACGTCAAGCGCCTCGACGGGCCGAACACCAAGGGCAAGATCACGAAGCGGGACATGCTCGAGGCGATCCGCGAGGACATCGACCTTCAAGGACGAGAACGACTGCGACCGCCTCGTCATGATCTGGTGCGCCTCGACCGAGATCTTCATCGAGCCGGACCAGCGCACACGCGACCTCGACGCCTTCGAAGCGGCGATCGACGCCAACGATCCGTCGATCGCCCCGTCGATGCTCTACGCCTACGCCGCGCTCCTGGAGGGCGTCCCGTTCGCCAACGGCGCACCGAACCTGACCGTCGACATCCCGGCGCTGCGTCGAGCTGGCGACCGAACGCGGCGTGCCGATCTGCGGCAAGGACTTCAAGACCGGCCAGACGCTGATCAAGACGGTGCTCGCGCCGATGCTCAAGGCGCGCATGCTCGGCCTCGCCGGCTGGTACTCGACCAACATCCTCGGCAACCGCGACGGCGAGGTGCTCGACGACCCGGAGAGCTTCAAGACCAAGGAGGAGTCGAAGCTCGGCGTGCTCGAGTACATCCTCCAGCCCGAGCTCTACCCCGAGCTCTACGGCGACGTCTACCACAAGGTGCGGATCAACTACTACCCGCCCCGCGGCGACAACAAGGAGGGCTGGGACAACATCGACATCTTCGGCTGGCTCGGCTACCCGATGCAGCTGAAGATCGACTTCCTCTGCCGCGACTCGATCCTCGCCGCGCCGCTCGTGCTCGACCTCGCGCTGTTCTTCGACCTCGCCCAGCGCGCCGGCATGGGGGGCATCCAGGAGTGGCTGAGCTTCTACTTCAAGGCCCGCAGGCCGCCCCCGGGCTCTACCCCGAGCACGACCTCTTCATCCAGCAGACGAAGCTCAAGAACACGCTGCGCTGGATGATGGGCGAAGAGCAGATCACCCACCTCGGCATCGAGTACTACCGCGACCCCGAGTGAGCGACATCGAGATGGGCGCGTAGCCGGTGAAGCGGAACACGGTCGAAGAGCGACGCGCCGAGATCCTCCGAATGACCTGTCAGGTCGTCATCGAACGCGGCTTCGCCGCCACCAGGATCGCCGACGTCGCCTCCAAGCTGGACGTCTCGACGGGCCTGATCCACTACCACTTCGAGTCGAAGGAGCAGCTGCTCGCCGAGGCGTTCACCTTCGCCGCTCGCGAGGAGATGGCCTCGCTCGAGGAGGACCTCGCCGGCGCGCCGAATGCGGTCGCCCGCCTCGAACGGGTACTGCAGAACTACACCCCGGACCACGACGACCTCGACTGGCTGCTGTGGATCGATTCGTGGGGCGAGGCGCTGCGGAACAAGGCAATGCGCCAGATCTCCCAAGAGCTCGACATCGAGTCGACCGGGTTGATCGAGCGTGTGATCCGCGAGGGGGTCGAGACCGGCGAGTTCACCTGTGTCGATCCGACCGCCGCCGCCTGGCGGATCGCCGCCCTGCTCGACGGACTCGGCGTCCAGCTCACCGTTCACGACGGGATCATCAGCCGTGACCAGATCATCCGCCACGTGCGGATGATGGCCAGCTGGGAACTCGGCCTCGCCCCCGACGCGTTCAGCCCGAAGAACCTCCGGCGCAAGTTCCGCCCCGGTCAGCGCAACGGGCTCAGCGCCTGATCTCGTAGAACGCGTTCACCGCGTGGTCGACGTCGAGTCGGCGGAAGCGCCGCAGCCCCGCTGCGGCGGCCATCTCCTTCGCCCGTTCCTCGGTCAGCCCGAGGGTGCCGAGTCCAGCCCCGTCCGGGCTCGACATCGCGGAGGACATGCAGCTGAGCACGCTGACCCCGTACATCAGGGCGGCCATCGGATTCCGGCGGGAGTTCTCGGCGAAACTGTCGGCCGCCTTGATGTCGACCAGCAACCAGGTGCCGTCCGGGGCGAGGGCCCGCCCGATCGAGTCGACCACCTGCTGCGGATGGGTCATGTCGTGGACACAGTCGAAGGTCAGCACGAGGTCGACATCGGCGTCCGCCGGGAGCGGGTCGTGGCGTGGGTCGTGGAACGAGACGTTGTCGAGTCCGGCGTCGAGCCGACGTTGCTCGGCGCGTTCGAGCGCGATCCGGGAGATGTCGTAGCCCTCGACGCGCGAGTTGGGGAAGGTCTCGGCGAGCAGCAGCGACGCGCTCCCCGTCCCGCAGCCGATGTCGATCACCCGCGCCCCGCGCTCCAACGATTCGAGCACCCCGTCGAGCTCGGGGAGCACCACAGGGACGAGGAACGCCCGGGTCCACGGCTCGAAGCTGCGCTCGATGCCGACCGCGCCGTCCGGGCCGTGGCTGTCGTAGTCGTGGCCGAGCCCGGTCCGGAAGCTCTCCGGCATCGCCTCCAACGCCGCCATCGTCTGCGGCAGACGGTGGAACATCCCCATCCCGAACGCCGGATGATCGGCATCGGCGAGCACCGCCGCGGCCTCGGCGCCGAGCGAGAAGCGTTCCTCTTCGTCGACGTCGATCAGCCGTGCCGCAGCCTGGTTGTAGGCCCACTCGCGCACCCATCGCTCGTGGAGCCCGGTCAGCTCGGCGAGTTGGCCGCTGGTCAGCGGAGCGGACGCCGAAGCGAGCGAGCGATAGAGCCCGAGCCGGTCGCCGAGGTGGACCATCCCGGCGGTGACCGCTCCCTGCAGCTGGCTGAACAGCTGGAACGAATAGAGCTTGAGCCGGTCCGGGTCGATGACGTCCACCATGTCGGCGACCGTAGCGCCGCCGTCAGACCGTGCGCAGATCGGTCGAGAGGTGCTCGACGTCGGAGAGACGGGTGAGGCAGAACGTGTACCCGTCGCCGATCGGCATCGCCCGCAGACGGGTGATCGAGGCGTGGTTGAGCACGAACCGCTCCCATTCCCACGGGGTCGGCGGCAGGCCGAGCAGATGGCAGATCACCACGGTGTTCGTACCGCCGTGGGCGACGAAGGCGATCCGCCGCTCCGGCTCGGGGATCGACCACACCGGCAGATCGCCCTCGACCGGCTCGATCCCCCGCTCGGCGAGGAACAGGCCGCATCCCTGACGGATCCGGGCGACGAAGTCACCGACGTGTTCCCCGCCGAGGTGCGACAGCCCGCGCCACTGGTCGAACGAGGCCCGGCTGCGTTCCTCGCGAAACGCTTCGACCGAGCGTTCCGCCGGGGTGCCGTGCCACGCCGGGTTGCGGATCTCCTCCAGCCACGGATCGATCTGCGGCGCCCGTCCGAGGCGCTCGAACAGCGGCTCGGCGGTCTCCACCGCCCGCACCAGCGGTGAGCTGAAGACCTCGTCGAAGTGCTCCTCGGCGAGCGCCTCGGCCATCGCCGAGGACTGGCGGAGGCCGATCTCGGTCAGCGGTGGATCGCCGATGCTCAACCCGTCGCGGATCCACTCCGGTTGGCCATGGCGCACGAGGACGATCTCCATCGTCCGGATGGTACGAGACCGAGGCAGCGCGCCCCTCGGTGATCGAGCGAACCGCCGAGTACGGTGGACGAGCCATCGACCGAACGAACCTGCAGCGGTCGGCGCGAGACGAAGGACGAGCGGCGGAGCGATGCAACCGGGCTGGTATCCCGATCCAACCGGACGATTCGAGCACCGCTACCACAATGGCAGCGGATGGACCGCCGACGTCTCGACCGACGGGCAGCGGATGGTCGACGCGTTCGGCGTCGCCCCCTCCGCGACCCGCCCGGTTCCCGCCGCGCCGGGCGGCGGGCCGCCGCCCCCACCGGGTGGATCCGCCGGCAACGGCCTGGCGACTGCGGCGATGGTGCTCGGGATCATCGGCGCGGTCTTCGGGGCGATGATCGTGTTCTTCTTCCTCGCTGCCCCGCTCGGGATCCTCGCCCTCGTGTTCGGTCTGATCGGCCGCAGCCGGGCACGCGCGACCGGACGTGGCCGCGGCGCCTCGATCACCGGTCTCGTGCTCGGGCCGCTGGCGGTGGTGCTCTCCGTCGTCGGCGTGATCATCGGCTGGGACGAGCTGCGCGACGCGTTCCGCGAGGCACGCGACAGCTTCGAGGTCGGGAACCACTCGGTCGACATCGATCGCTGCCAGCTCGGCGACGGCGGGGTGGTCGTCGCCGGGACGTTGATCAACGAGAGCACCCGGACCAAGGACTACGACCTGCTGATCGAGATCCTCCCGCGCGGTGACGGGCGACTGCTCGGCAGTGGGCGGACGACGATCACCGAACTCGATCCGGACGACGCCGCCACCTTCGAACTCACCGTGGCGATCGAGCAGGGCTCCGGACCGGAGATCCGCTGCTCGATCGCCGAGGTGTCGATGGGCTGACGATCAGTCGGTGAGCTCGTACACGCTGTAGGCGGCGTAGACCTCGAACGTCGCCACTTCCGGGATCGGGTAGTACGCCGACGGCTCGACACCGACCTGGCCGTTGGCCTGGATCGTGGCGTAGGTGTAGCCGCCACCGATGATCGACCCGGCGGCATCACGGAAGACGACGGTGACCTCGACGCTGTCGAAGCCGACCGGGTAGCTCGAGGTGAGCAGTCCGAGGATGCCGGTCGAGTACTCGTCGGTGATCAGCTGGGTGCCCTCGATGCCGAACGCCCCGGCCGGAAGGTCGCCCTCCTCGATCCCGTAGGGCAGGCCCGTGTCGCCGCTGTAGCTGGCCTCGATCCGGGCGGCGGGAGCGGTCAGGTTGACCGATCCGGACACCGCCCTGGTCTGACCGGGGAGGATCAGGTCGACGTAGGCCGAGCCGGTGCCGACGACCGTGCCGGCCTCGTCGAGCATCGTGAAGTCGATCGACAGGTTGCTCGCCGCGAGCCCGGTGTCGTTGGTCAGCAGCGCGGCGTAGATCCCCGTCGGCGACGACTCGTCGCCGACCGTGGTCCCGCCGACCTCGGCCGTCAGGCTGAGGTCCTGGGCAACGGCAGTGGTCTCGACGACGGTCTCGGCGACGACGGTCTCCTCGACGACGGTCTCCTCGACGATCGTCTCGTCGGCAGCCGTGTCGGCGACGGTGTCGGCAACGGTGTCGGCGCTGGCAGTGTCGTCCGTTTCCTCGTCGGGCTCGATCCCGCACTCGTCGAGGAGGTAGTCGTCGAGGTTGTCGCTCGCGTCCTCGATGTCCTTGTCCTCGATCAGGTCGGTGAAGTCCGGATCGTCGATCGCGGCGACGAGATCGAAGTCGTTCGCCTCGAGGATGTCGAACAGCTCGTTCTGGGCGTCACCGAGGATCTCGACGTCCTCCTGGATCTCCTCCGGTGCGGCATCGATCGCCAGTTGGTACTCGTCGAGGGCGTCGGCCATCGCGTCTTCGATGTCACCTGGATCGCCCGAGTCGAGCGCCACGTCGACATCGTCGCCTGCGTCGTTCGCCTGCTCGGCGATATCGCAGAACTCCTCCACGCTCGACCCGCCACCGCCGCCACATGCAGCCAACGTGATCGCCGCCACGAAACCGAAGGCCATCAGCCCTGCAGTCGTTCGCCCAGTTCTCATTCATCTCCCCTTGGTCGCACCAACGTGACGACGCTAGACGACGCGCTCAGTGGTCGTCCGCATACATCGGACCAAAGCCCCGCCGCGGTTCAAGATGAGCGTTTCGGCCCCCCAGCGGTAACGTGCGGGCCCGTGGGCCCCGATCAACTCAACGCAGCTCTGCTCCTCCTCCGTGTCGTGTTCGGCCTGTTCCTGGTCGCCCACGGGTACAACAAGGTGTTCGGCGGAGGCGGGCTGGCCGGCACCGGACGCTGGTTCGGGTCGATGGGGATGAAGTACCCCGAGACGCAGGCGCGACTGGCGGCGGCGACCGAGTGGGGCGCCGGGTTGCTGTTCGCCGTCGGGCTGCTCACCCCCTTCGCGGCCGCCGGGATGATCGGGCTGATGCTGGTGGCGATCTACACCTCACACCTGAAGAACGGGTTCTTCGTGTTCAAGCAGGGCCAGGGCTGGGAGTACTGCGCCTCGATCGCCGCAGTCGCACTGGCGGTGGCGACCGTCGGCGCCGGCGAATGGTCGCTCGACGAGGCCTTCGACCTCCACTTCGAGGACTGGACCGGCGCGTTGATCGCCCTCGTTCTCGGCGTCGGCGGCGGCGTCGCCCAGCTCGCCGCGTTCTACCGCCCGCCCGTCGACGCCAAGTGAGCACGGCCGTCGCCGAGCCCGGAGCACCGACGAGCGGCCCGCGCCGCCGTAACCCGTTCGTCCTCGCGGCGATCCTGGTGGCGGTCGCGTTCATCGTCTTCATGTGGATCTACGCGTTCTTCTTCGCCACCGACGAAGGGATCAACCGGATCGGCGACCGGGCCTGGTCGGCCGAGGCGGAGACGATCTGTGCTGCGGCGAACGAGCAGCGCAGCGCGCTGGCGGACTACCGCACGCTCGACCAGGTCGGCACCGACGCGCTCGCCGAGCGGGCGGAGATCGTCGAGCAGGCGAACACGATCCTGGCGACGATGCTCGACGAGCTCGAGCAGCGCCCGCCGAACGACGCCAAGGGTCAGCGGATCATTCCGACCTGGCTGGCCGACTGGCGCACCTATCTCGGCAACCGGATCGAGTACGTCGCCGACCTGCGCGCCGGCGACGGGTCGGGGTTCGCCGAGACCGAGATCGACGGCTCGCCGATCAGCAACTTCATCGGCGACGTCGCCCGCCAGAACGAGATGCCCTCGTGTCAGGTGCCGCTCGATCTCGCCAACTGATCCGCTGCTCAGACCCAGTCCTCGCGTTCGGGGTCGTAGCTGCGCACGACCGTCGCCGGAGCGCCGACGGCGACGCTGAAATCGGGCAGGTCTCCGGAGACGACCGAATTGGCGCCGACGACGACGTGGCGGCCGATCGTCGATCCGGGGAGCACGACCGTGCCGTGGCCGAGCCACGAGCCGTCGCCGATCCGCACCGGCCGCTCCGGCATCGCTTGGCGCGAGATCGGCAGGGACAGGTCGCGATATCCGTGGTTCTGGTCGGTGATGTAGACGTGGTGTCCAGTCCAGACGTCGTCTCCGATCTCGATCGAGAGGTGGCCGACGATCCCGCTGCCCTTGCCGATCAGACAACGATCGCCGATCCGGACCACTGTCTCGGAGGCGCACTGCTGACCAGGCACCATGCCCGCCGAGAGCGTCACCTGCGGGCCGATCATCGTCGCCGCGCCGATCGAGATGTACCGCTCGTTGAACAGCGCGCTCGGCGGGAAGCAGATG
The DNA here is from genome assembly GCA_963754705.1 of uncultured Actinomycetes bacterium. Classification (GTDB taxonomy): domain Bacteria; phylum Actinomycetota; class Acidimicrobiia; order Acidimicrobiales; family Ilumatobacteraceae; genus JAWKHV01. Next base: position 74,034 of record CAVWGZ010000014.1, read on the forward strand.
ATGCTCCCGTCCCCGAACGCGCCGAACCGTCTGCCCCGCCGATCGTGCGGACCGATCGACCCCCACCTGCCGGCCCACTCCCACCCGAGGCGGACCAGCTCGCCGATCTGGCGTTGGGCGCCGTGCCCGGCACGGGCGAGCAACGACTGGTCGGGAGCTGACACGGGCGGCGATGCTACCGATCGGCCGGACCGGCGGCGGCTCGGTCCCGCTACCGTCGCCGCGGTGAGTGACCGTCACCCGTCCGACGGGCAGTCCGCAGCGCGGACCCTCCGGATCGTCCAGATCTCCGACACCCACCTCTCCGGGGCGCGCGCCTATGCCCTCGGCAACGTCGTCGCCTCGCTCGAGGCGATCGCCGCCGATCCGCCGGATCTGGTCGTCCACACCGGCGACGTCTGCGCCGACGACCCGGACGACGCCGAGGAGCGGAACTTCGCCGCAACGGTCGTGCGCGACGCGCTGCGCGGCATTCCGCTCGTCTCGGTTCCCGGCAACCACGATGTCGGCGGCTTCACCGGCGATCTGACGACGGCGCAGCGGATCGAAGCGTTCCGGGCGGTGTGGGGCGACGACGAGTTCGACCTCGTCCTCGGCGGTTGGCGACTGCTCGGGATCGACGGCTACCGCCTCGGCGGACATCCCCCGCTCGCGCCAGCAGTGCCCGGCCAACCAGTCGCGGTCTTCACCCACCAGCCACCGCACCTCGACGCACCGGACCTCGCCGACCCCGGCGACTGGTCGCTGGGCGTCTCGGACCGCGCTGCGTTCTGGGCGTTGCTCGCCGGCTTCGACGTCAGATTCGTCGCCAGCGGCCACCTCCACCGTTGGCGGCTCGACGACCGCCGCCGACCCTGGCTCGTCCACTGTCCGAGCGCGGCCTTCTCCGGCACTGGGGATCCGCGCCTGTGGAGCGACTCGGTCGGGATCGCCGAGCATCTGCTCGAGCCCGACGGCACCCATCGCCACCGGCTGGTCGAGCCGCCGGGGGTGACTCCGCTGGCCTGGCGGACGATCGCCGGCGGAGCGCACTCGATGCGCGAACTGCCGCTGCTCCCCGCGGAGCGGCGATGAGCCCCGCCCGGCGGGGCCCGACCCAGACCCTCACCGACGTTCCCGGCCTGCTCGTCGGGCACCATCAGCGGATCGAGCGGGGTTGGGCGACGGGGACGACAGTGATCCTCTGCCCGGCCGGGGCGACCTCCGGGGTCGACGTACGCGGTGGCGGTCCGGGAACGCGCGAGACCGACCTGCTCCGCCCCGAGAACCTGGTCCAGCAGGTCCACGCGATCTGCCTCTCGGGGGGCAGCGCCTACGGGCTGGCCGCTGCCGACGGGGTGATGTCCTGGCTCGCTCGCCGGGGGATCGGCTTCCCGGTCGGTCCGGGACGGCGCGAGGTCGTCCCGATCGTGCCCGCCGCGGTGATCTTCGATCTCGGCCGCGGCGGGCGGTTCGCCAGTCGACCGACCGCCGCGTTCGGGAACCGAGCCGCCGACGTGGCCGGAACGGGGCGGGTCGAGCTCGGCACGGTCGGTGCCGGAGCGGGCGCCCTCGCCGGCGGGATCAAGGGGGGTGTCGGTTCGTCGAGCGTGGTCCTCGCCGACGGCACGATCGTCGCCGCCCTGGCGGTCGTCAATGCCGCCGGCTCGGTGATCGACCCGGCCACCGCGCTCCCCTACGCAGCCGTCGAGGGTGTCCGCCTCCGCCGGCCTCCGGCGGAGCAGCGGCGCCTGTTCAACGAGCTTCGCCAGGCGCGCATCGTTGCCTTGAACACGACCATCGGGGTCGTCGCGACGAGCGCCCGGTTGACCAAGGCGGAGTGCACCAAGTTCGCCGGAGTCGCCCACGACGGTCTCGCCCGTGCCGTCCGCCCGGCGCACTCGCTCAACGACGGTGACACGATCTTCGCCCTCGCCACCGGTTCGGAGGAGCTCGTCGACTCGGCCGCCGACGAGCAGTACCGGTCCCCTGCGACCCGCCCGGCATGGCTCAACAGCGTGTTCGAAGCCGGTGCGCAGTGCTTCGCCGAAGCCTGCACACTCGGCGTGCTGCGGGCGAGGGGGATCGACGGGCACCTCTCCTACGCCGAGATCTGTCCGAACGTCCTGCCGGTGTGATCGCTGTGACACGCTGCTGAGCGCCGGAACGCACTCTTGGTGGAATGCAGTCCAGCCTGGCATGGTTGGCACAGCGTTCGGGGTACGCAACCCGAGGTTCCCCAAGGAGGGTGCCCATGGCCAACGCAGCTGTCACCGGCGAGCGCAAGAAGGTCACCGTGCCGGAGCTCGCGACGATGAAGGCCGAGCATCGCAAGATCGCGATGATCACCGCCTACGACGTGACCTTTGCCCGTCTGGTCGATCAAGGGGGCGTCGACCTGATCCTCGTCGGCGACTCGGTCGGGATGGTCGTCCAGGGGACGGCGAACACGATCCCGGTCGAACTCGACGAGGTCGCCTACCACACCCGCGCCGTCGCCCGGGCGAGGACCAAGGCACTGGTCGTCGGCGACCTACCGTTCGGCTCCTACCAGGTCTCGTCGATGCAGGCGGTGGAGAGCTCGATCGTGCTGATGAAGGCCGGAGCCGAGTGCGTCAAGCTCGAGGGCGGCACGGCGATGGCCGACACGATCCAGGCGATCACCCGCGTCGACATCCCCGTGATCGGCCACATCGGGCTCACCCCGCAGAGCTATCACCGGATGGGCGGGCACAGGGTCCAAGGCCGCCAGGCCGGGTTCGAGGCCGGTGGTCGCGAGCGGCTGATCGAGGACGCCTACGCCGTCGAGCAAGCGGGCGCCTGCGCGGTCGTGATCGAAGGCGTGCCGAGCGAGCTCGCCGGCGAGATCACCCGCAAGCTGTCGATCCCGACGATCGGGATCGGCGCCGGCGTCGGCTGCGACGGTCAGGTACTCGTGCTCCACGACCTGCTCGGCCTGTGCGACCGCAGCTTCACGTTCGCCAAGCGGTTCGCCGATCTGTCGAGCGCGACGATCTCGGCCACCGCCGACTACGTCGCCGAGGTTCGCGACGGTGCCTGGCCGGACGAGGCGCACAGCTATCACTGAGCGCACGGACGAGATGGACGTGCTGACCACGCCGGCAGAGATGCAGGCGTGGTCGGCGGCGAACCGCCGAGCCGGACCGGTCGCGCTGGTCCCGACGATGGGCGCGCTCCACGACGGACATCTCCGGCTGATCGACGTCGCCGCCGCTCGGGCGACGACCGTCGTCTCGATCTTCGTCAACCCGATCCAGTTCAACCGGACCGACGATTTCGAGCGCTACCCGCGGCCGATCGACGACGACCTCGCCGCCTGCGCCGGCCGTGGTGTCGCCGCCGTCTACGCGCCGAGCGCAGCGACGATGTATCCGCCCGGGTTCACCACCTCCGTCGTTCCCGGCGGCGTCGCCGAATCGATGGAGGGCGCCGCCCGTCCCGGACATTTCAGCGGCGTCACGACGGTGGTCGCGAAGTTGTTCCACGCCGTCCGGCCGGATCTCGCCGTGTTCGGCAAGAAGGACTTCCAGCAACTGGCCGTCATCCGGCAGATGGTCGCCGATCTCGACTGGGGGATCGAACTGGTCGGCGTCGACACCGTGCGCGACGCCGACGGTCTGGCGATGTCGAGCCGCAACCGGCGGCTGTCGACGCCCGAGCGCGCTGCGGCCGTGTGCGTGCCCGCCGCGCTCGACGCCCTCCGCCGGGCCGCTGCCGCCGGCGTTGTCGATGGCAGCGAACTGACGGCAGCGGCGACGGCGGTCGTCGACGGCGAGCCGCTCGCCCGGCTCGAGTACCTCCAGCTCGCCGATGCCGGCACACTCCAGCCGCTCCGCCGCCTCGACCGGCCGGCGGTGGCGGCGATCGCCGTCTGGTTCGGCGACGTCCGCCTGATCGACAACGTCGAGATCGGCCCGCAACCGCTCAGGTGAGCAGGAGCACGGCGAGGACGACCGAGTTCATCAGGGCGTGGGCGATGATCGTCGGTCCGATCCGACGGAGCAGGTAGGCGCCGCCGCCGAAGACCACCCCGACCGTACTGAGGACGAGCGCGAGGCCGATGTTGCCGGCACCGCGCGACGGATCGACATGGGCGGAGCCGAACAACAGCCCTTGGACGACGATCGCCCAGGCGATCGGCAGGCGCGAGCTGAGGCCGCGCAGCAGCACCCCGCGGAAGATCAGTTCCTCGACCAGCGGGGCGACGACGACGGCGGTGATCGCGAGGGCGATCAACACCCCTCGCTCACCCTTGAGCTCACGGATCGACTCGGTGTTGGAGGCGAATGGGACACCGACGACGGTCAGCACGATCGCGACCGTGATCTGGGCGGCGTATGCGCTGAGCCAGATCACCGGACCCCAGCCGAGGTCGACCGGCCGCCAGCGCAGACCGAGATCGTCGAGCGGGCGCCCGCTGCCGAACCGGCGGGCGACCCACCAGCAGTAGGCGACCATCGGGCCGTAGCCGAGCACCGCCGAGATCGCCGCGTAGGCGAGGATCGGCAGCCGTTGCGAGCTGAGCAGGTCGAGCACGAGCCGGGAACCGGCGAGGCTGGCGACGATCACCAGGGCCGCGCCGACGGCGGCGACGAGCGGGAACGACGGCATCGGCGGGACCTCGGCCGGGCGATGGTCGTCGGCGACGTGGCCGGTCCAGCCGGTGCCGTCCCACCACCGCAACGCGGGTGCGCCGGAGGGGTCCGGGTACCAGCCGGCAGCGACGCGGACGATCGGGGGTGGCGGGGGCGGGGGCGGCAGCACGCGGCTCCCAGGGTACGCCCGCATTCGCCGTCAGCGAACGGCGTGGACGGCGATCACCTCGTCGCGCCGGGAGACGAGCCGGGAGCCGGCGGCGCGATGGAGCAAGACCCCGGCGCCGATCACGAGCAGCACGTCGCCGATCGAGAACACGTTCGCCAGCGGCCATCCGGCGGGAATCGCGAACACGTCGCCGAGCGGCAGCAGCCGAGGGTTGACGAGCACGTCGGAGTTGTTGAAGCCGGCGTCGCGGGTCAACCCGGCGTACTGCGTCGCCCACGCCGAGGACGGCATCACGCCGCCATTGGCGGCGATCGCCAATGCGTTGGCGACCGCCCCGAGGACGACCCAGAACAGGCCGTGGACATGGCGGTTGAGGGCGGCAAAGGCGAACGCCATCACGTAGGTGAACAGGTGCAACCCCTCCGTCACCCACCCGGGGATGAGCTCGGAGTGGTAGAGGACGAGCACCGTCTGGAGACCGACGGCGACCACCGCGAGGTGCCCGTGGCGGACGTTGAGATCGGCGACCCGGCTCAACCGTCCACCGGCCAGCGGCACGGTGAGCACGGCGACGACCAGGCTGAAGATGATGATCATGAGGCGTCCTGCAATCGAAGGGTGGCGAGCATCTCCACCTGCTGCTGCTGGTGCATCCAGGCCACGATCTCGGTCTCGGGGATCGGCCGGCTCATCAGGTAACCCTGAGCGGAGGCGCAGCCGAGCTGCCGCAGTCGTGCGTAGGCAGCGGCGTCCTCGACCCCCTCGGCGGTCGATTCGATCCCGAGGCTCTGGGCGAGGGCGATCACCGCTCGGACGATCTCGGCGTCGCCGCGTTCGGTGCTCATCTCGCGCACGAAGCTGCGGTCGATCTTGATCGCATGGACGGGGAAGTCGCGCAGCGTGCTGAGCGAGGCGTAGCCGGTCCCGAAGTCGTCGATCGCGATCCGCACGCCGAGCTCGCAGAGCTGCTCGACGGTGCCGCGGGCGATCTCCGAGTCGGTGACGACGGTGTTCTCGGTGATCTCGATCTCGAGCAGGTGCGGCTCGACCTCGTGCTCGGCGAGCAGTGCGGCGACCGCCGCCGGGAAGTGCCGGTCGATCAGGTTGGCGGCGGAGACGTTGACTGCGACCCGCATCGACAACCCGGCTTGGCGCCACGTCGCGGCATGACCGAGGGCACGGCCGAGGATGTACTCGGTCAGTGCGCCGATCAGCTCGGTGTGCTCGGCGACCGGGACGAACTCGCCCGGCGAGAGCAGACCGTGCACCGGGTGTTGCCAGCGCACGAGCGCCTCGGCGCCGATCACCTCGCGCCTGCCGACGTCGAACTGGGGTTGGTAGTGGAGGATCAGCTCGCCGTTGGCCAGCGCCCGGGGGAGGTCACCGAGCAGGCCCTGGCGTCCGTGCTCGCGCCGATCGGCGCCGGCTTCGCCGAGCTCGCTCAGCTTGACCCCGAGCCGATTGCGCTTGGCCTCGTACATCGCCACGTCGGCGCAGTGCAGCAGCGTGCTCAGATCGGTGCCGTGCGCCGGCCACAGCGCCAGGCCGACGCTCGCCCCGATCTGCAGCGGGTAGCCGTTGGCGGTCGACACCTGGGTGATCGACCGGTGGATCTCGTGGGCGAAGTCGAGTGCGTCGTCGGGGCCGGTCAGCCGTGGCAGCAGCAGTGCGAACTCGTCGCCGCCGAGGCGGGCGGCGACGAGGCCCGGGCGCCCGAGGCCGAGCAGGCGTCGGGCGACCTCCTGGAGGACGATGTCGCCGGCGTGATGGCCGAGCTGATCGTTGATCTGCTTGAACCCGTCGAGGTCGATCAGCACCACCGCTCCGCAGGCGTTCGGCGGGACCGGCTCGAGCAGGGCGACGCTGAGATGCTCGTGGAACGCCCGTCGGTTGAGCAGGTCGGTGAGCACGTCGTGGGTCGCCGCATGCTGGTTGACGTGCGCCGCCCGGCTGGAGCGGTAGACGAGGGTGGCGGTGAACAGGCCCATCGGCAAGAGCATCAGGCTGCGCTGGGCGACGACGACGAAGCACGGCGCGACGGCGAGCAGCGCGCCGTCGATCGTCAGGTTGGTCAGCAGGTTGCGGCGGATCGTGTCGATCACGCTCACCCGCTGGTGGAGTGCCATCACGGTGAAGGTCAGCAGGCCGTTGCTGAAGAACAGCACGGCAGCGGAGAGGAAGATCGACACCAGCCACCACACCGAGAGGCTCTCGCCGCTGATCAGGTAGCCGTCGGTGCCACTGAGCTGACGCACGAGATGGGCGAGGGCGAGCGAGAGAGGCAGTTGGGACGCATTGAACACCAGCCGCGAGATCGGTTTACGGCCGAGCACGTCGGACAGCGCCGTTGCCCCGGCGACGGTCAGCAGGGCAGGTCCAGGTGCGCCGAGCAGGAGCAGGCCGAAGGCGAACGCCCACGAGACGGTCAGTTCGCCGCCGCCGCCGAGCCGCAGCCACTGGATCGAGCGCAGTTCTCCGACGGTGAACAGGACGGCGAAGACGATGAAGGTGGTTCGCTGGGTGGTCGGGATCGCCAGTCCGTCGACGGTGATGACATAGGTGATCGCAGCCAGCGTGGCGACCGCGACCGCACAGATGTAAGCCGTCACAGCCCACGAACCGGTCGCGGGCGGTTCCGCCTCGTCCTCATCGGTTGGTTCGGGTGCAGGTGCCATGTCGTCCGTGACTCTGATGTCGGCAGGAGTGATCGGTAACTCGAGTGGGCTGAGACAGACGGAGCGGTGACGAACCGCAAAGGGGCGGAGCCGCACACGGCTCCGCCCCTCCGACATCAGCGGTCGATCAGTACCACTTGACCGGGGCGCCCATCGCCGCCACCAGGGCGCCGACGGCCACGATCGTGTTGATCGCGACGATCTTCGTCTTGAATCGCTTCATTTCGTTGTCTCCTTGTGCAGGGATGCCGTGGTTGGTAGTTGCAGGGAAAACCAGGAGTCCAACCGTCGGACGATGCTGCGGCGTCGTGCCGCACCAACGAGTCCGCCACTCGTCGTGCTGGTGCCGTCACCATAAGAAGGTTTACTGGGAATGTCGACTCAAGATATTCGCAGGGAGTGACCAACAAACCACAGCAACACCCACCCGTTCGGGTGTAGTCGTCGACGCTACGTGAGATCGCTCAATCGAGCGCGGGGTACTCGGCGGGGGTGTCGGCGCCGAACAGCCAGGTGTCGAAGAACGTCGCCAGATCGCGGCCGGCGACCGAGCCGGCCAATTCGACGAAGTCCTCGGTCGTCCGTGACCGGAACCGGTTCTGTCCCGCCCACTCGCCGAGCAGGTCGAAGAACACCCGGTCGCCGAGCTCGAGGCGGAGTGCGTGGAGGCAGACTGCACCGCCCTGATAGACGGAGGGATCGAACATCTGACTCACCGCCGGGTCGTTCGGTGGGAAGCTCCGCCCGTACGCCAATGCCTCGACGGCAGACGCGGCGAGCGGGAGGTAGCCGGCATGCTCGAGCCACAGCCACTCGCCGTAGGTGGCGAAGCCCTCGTTGAGCCAGGTGTCGCTCCAGCGCCCCGGGCTGACGGCGTTGCCGAACCACTGGTGGGCGAGCTCGTGGGCGAGCAGGAGCTCGGCGTACTCGTCGAGCTCGCCGATCACGTCGGCGGCGGCGAACAGCGAGCGTGTCTGCGTCTCCATCGCCAGGCCGCGAGCGGAGTCGGTCACCGCCAATCCGTAGGTCTCGAACGGATAGGGCCCGAAGCGCTCGGTGAAGAACTCGAGCATCGCCGGGGTGACGTCGATCGCCGGCTGTGCCTCGGCGAGGCTCGTGCGCAGCACGGCGTGGGTCAGCTCGAGCCCTTCGGCGGTGGTCTGCTCGACCAACTCGTAGTCGCCAGTGAGGACGAGGACGAGGTAGCTGCTCATCGGATCCGTCGCCCGCCACTGCCACAGCTCGCGCCCGGCGGGGGTGGTCTCGTGAGAGACGAGCATCCCGTTGGCCACCCCGGTCAGCCCGGACGGCACGTCGATCAGGAAGCTCCAGGTCGCCTTGTCCGACGGATGGTCGTTCGCCGGCATCCAGCTACGCAGCCCGTCGGGTTCGTCGAGGACGTAGGAGCCACCCTCGGTCCGGTGCCAGCCGACGGTGAAGCCGATCGGACTCTGCTGATCTACCGGCACCGCCGACCACTCCACCTCGAGCAGGTGCTCGGCGCCGGGGGCGAGGACGGTCGGCGCGTCGATCACCAGCTCGGCGAGCTGGTGGCGATGCTCCACCGGAACACCGTCGAGCAGCACGTGCGACACCGTCAGTTGCTCACCGGCGTCGAGGCTGAACCGGTCGAGCCGCTCGGTGACGGCGAATCCGAGGTCGAGCTGACCGAGCAGTTCGCCGCTGAGCGGGTCGTAGGTCAGCTCCACGTCGTAGTCGACCGCGTCGAGGGCGCGCTGACCGAGCGCAGGGAACAACTCGTCGCCGAGCCCGTGCTCCGGTGCTCCCGGCCACGGCACCCCGACGGTGCTCCCCGGCTCCTCGACCGACGACCCGACGGTCGGCGCCGGAGTCGGTGAGACGGTCGACGAGGTCGAGGGCGCAGCCGGTGTCGGAGGCGATCGATCGGTGGTCGACGGTCCGCCGATCGGGGCGGAGGAGCCGACAGCGACGTCGGGATCCCGTTGCGAGCAGGCGGCGAGCAGCGCAGCGAGCACCGCCGCCGAGAGCACGAGCAGGTGCCGGGGATGCCGTCGCCGGCTCGATCTGCTCGCTGACATCGCCGCGAGGCTAGGTGCGACACCGCCGGCCGAGCAGTCATCGACCGGAACCGAGCAGACCCAGCCGGTACGATCTGCTCGGGAGCGCGGAGTGTCCACACGCAAGATCGTTCGACGGCTGGTAGCGGTCGGTCCGCTGGTGGCAGTGGCGACGATCGTCGCCCCTCTCGGCGCGCCGGAAGGCTCGGCACTCCCTGCCTCCGCCGACTGGCTGGCGACGTTGAACCACTACCGGGCGATGTCCGGGGTCGGCCCGGTGATCGAAGTGCCGGAATGGTCGTTCGGCGCTGTCGCCCACGCCCGGTACATGGTCCGCACCGGGTCCTTGACGCATGACGAGGATCCAGCGAACCCCTGGTGGTCGACCGAAGGCGCCGAGGCGGCGAAGCACGGCAACGTCGGCGTCAACTCCTCGGCGACGACCACCGCCCGAGAGCACCTCGAAGCCCAGCTCGCCGCGCCGTTCCATGCCGTGTCGTTGCTCTCGCCGCAGTTGACCCGCTCGGGGTTCGGGATGTTCGCCGACGCCGGGGCGTCGCCGTGGCGGTCGGCGATGGTCGTCGACGTCTGGCGAGGTGTCGATCCGACGGCGCCGGTGCCGAACACGCCGATCCTCTTCCCCGGCAACGGGGCGACGACTGCGCTCGACCGGCTCGCCGCCGAGACGCCCGACCCGCGCAGCTACTGCGGCTGGTCGGGCACCGCCGGGCTGCCGGTGTTGGCGATGTTCCCGGTCGATCCCGGTCCGGCGGAGGCGACGATCACCGGCCCGAACGGACCGGTGGAGGTCTGCACGCTGACCGCGGAGACCACCGACGGCACCGCCCGGGCGACGCTCGCCGGCGCCAAGGCGGTGATCGTCCTCCCCGCCGCCAGGCTCCCCGCCGGAAGTTTCCGGGTCGAGCTGACGACCGCCGACGCCGGCTCGGTCGGCTGGAACTTCACCGTCGACCCCACGCCTCCGCCGACCCACCCGGAGACCTCGGCGACCGGCCCTGCGTCCACCTTCATCCCGATCACCCCGGTGCGGCTGGTCGACACCCGGCGCTCGCTCGGCGCCGCACGCCTGCCGGCGAACCAGTTGATCCGGATCGAGATCGCCGGGCGGCGCGGCGTCCCGGCGGATGCCACCGCGATCAGCGCCAACCTCACCGTCGTCGGTCCGGCGGCCGCGGGGTACCTCACGGTCTCGGCCTGCAGCGCCTCGGTTCCCGAGGTGTCCTCGATCAACTTCCGCGCCGGGCGAACGTTGGCCAACGCGGCGGTGCTCCCGCTCGATGTCGCCGGCGACCTGTGCGTCGTCAGCACCGCCGCGACCCACCTGCTGATCGACGTCAACGGGGCCTTCGACGCGTCGGGCGCCGACCGGTTCGTCGCCATCCGGCCCGCCCGGATCGCCGACACCCGGATCGGTTTCGGGGGCAGCACCCGATTGCGGGCCGGCGGGACGTTGCGCCTGCCGGTGCGCGGCACCGCCGGGGTGCCGGCCTCGGCGACCGCTGCCGTGCTGACGATCACCGCGGTCGACCCTGCCGCGGGCAGCTCCGCCTACGTCACCGTCACCCCGTGCGGAACCTCGCCGAACGCCTCCAATCTCAACCTGCGCAGAGGTGAGACCCGACCGAACCTGGTCGTCGTCCCGATCGCCGCCGACGGCACGATCTGCGCGACCTCGACCGTCGCCACCGATCTGCTCGCCGACGTCGCCGGCTACTTCGCCCCGACCGGTCGCGGCGGAGCGTTCACCCCCCTGCTCCCCCTGCGGATGGTCGACACCCGGCAGCGTGACACCGTGATCGGTGGGGGCACCTCCGGTGCGCGCCTGTCGGCCGGCGAATCGATCCGGGTCGCCTTCGCCGGCGAGCGCGGCATCCCGGCCTCGGCCAAGGCGGTTGCGCTGAACCTCACCGCCACCGGCTCGTTGGCGACGGGCTACGTCACCGCCTATCCCTGCGGGACCCGTCCGGACGTCTCCAACCTCAACTTCACCGCCGGGGTCGACGTCGCCAACGCCGCCGTCGTACCGCTCGATTCGACCGGCGCGGCGTGCTTCTACGCCGAGCGCTCGACCTGGTTGATCATCGATGTCACCGGATCGTGGAGCTGAACCGAGGCAGACAGCCGGTTCAGCGGTGCAACGTCGGATCGTGCTGGGCGGCGCGCAGCCGGACGGTGTGCACGCCGTCGCCGGACAGCACACCGCTGCGTCCGAACAGTCGGCCGTCCTGCCAGTTCGACAACCCGAGCTCGGGGGTCCCGAGCGCGAACTGCCCGTCGACCCAGCGGGTGAAGCCGTCACCGACGAACGGTGCATCGATCGTCGCCCAGAACTCGGCCTGCTCCTCGGCGTCGTCGGAGATCAATGAGGCGACCAGGCGCGGGCTGTGCCGATTGAACAGCTCGACCGCCTCGGCGAGGTCGTCGACGACGGCGAGGGTCAGTTCCGGGTCCTGCTCCCACTCCCATTCGAGTCCGAGCTCCGCCGGGTCGAGCTCGTCGACCATCGGTTCGACACGGATCCCCTCCGAACGGGTGATCGAGACCCTCGTGCCGTGCCAGGCGGTTGGCACCAGCGACCGGGCGTCGCCGACGACGTGCAGGCGAGGATGACGAGCGCGCTCCTCGGCAGCCGCGGCGAGGGCGGCGAGGATCACCCCGGCGTGGGCGGCGGCGTGACGGCGCAGGACGACGGCGACGTTGAGTGTGTTGCACACCTTGCGGTCGAGCGAGGCACGCACGACCGAGGCGAGCCGGGCGGGGTCGGCCCCGTCGCCGGCGACGAGCCAGCCGCCCCCGGTGCCGTGGAGGCTGACCGGGGTACCGGTCTGGCGGGCGACGGCGCCGAGTTGGGCGACCGCCGTCCCCGACCCGCGGGCGACGGCGAGGCTCAACCCCGGATGGGCGAACAGCGCCCACCCGGCGGCGTGCTCCGGCGAGTCGAGCAGCTGGACCGTGCCCGGTGGCAGGCCGGCGTCGGCGAGCGCCGGGCGCGAGGGCGGCGTCGACGATCGCCCGCGCCGTGCCGAGCGCGTCGCGACCGATGCGGAACACGGCGGCGTTCCCGGACCGGACGACGCCGGCGGCGTCGGCGAAGACGTTCGGTCGTCCTTCGAAGACGAACCCGACGACCCCCAGCGGCGCACGCCGGCGTTCGACCCGCCAACCGTCGTGGTCGACGGTGTCGATCAACGCGTCGCGACCGCTCGGCTGGTCGATCCAACCGCGCAGCCCGGCGATCATCGCCGACCGCATCCGCTGGTCGAGCACGAGCCGGGTCGTCGACCGACCACGGCCGGCGGCGTCGGCGACGTCGGCGCCGTTGGCGGCGGCGATCGCGGCAAACGCTCGGTCGTCGGCCAATCGGTCGGCGAACCCGGCGAAGAACCGTTCGATCTGGTCGTCACCGCATCGGGCGAGGTCGGCGAACGCCTGTCGGGCGATGGCGACGGCTCGCTCGACCCGCTCGTGCTCGGCGCAAGGGATGCGCAGCAGCGTCCCATCGCGTTGGACGACGACCAGCCGGTCGCCGGGCCGGAACGCTTCGGCGAGGGCTTCGCCGACAGCGGTCAGACGATTGCCGCCGAACGGGATCGGCATCCCTGCCCGCAGCTCGGTCAGCTCGGTCGTGTCCATCGGCTGGGGAGTCTCGCCGCTCCTGCCGCCCGGCCGCCAACGAACGTCGGTCGCCCGACGGCATGACATGAAGGCGGGCGCCTACTCACTACGCTCCGTGGCGATGAGGAAGGGATTGGTCGACGGCGGTAAGCGGGAGATCGGCGAGTCGTTCGTCGTCGGTCCGCTCGGCTTCGGCTGCTGGAGCCTGACCGGGGGACCACGCTCGACGATCGAGCTGCTGGAGACTGCGAGCGAGCTGGGAATGACCCTGGTCGACACCGCCGACGTGTACGGGTCGAACGGCGGCGCGAACGAGTTCGGTCGCGCCGAACTGCTCCTCGGCGAGGCGTTCCGTACCGCCCCGGCCCTGCGCGACCGCTTCGTCCTCGCCACCAAGGGTGGGATCGTTCCCGGGGTCCCCTACGACTCCAGCACCAAGTACCTCCGCAGCGCCTGTGAATCGTCGTTGCGCCGGCTCGGCGTCGATCGGATCGACCTCTATCAGATCCACCGTCCCGACCCGCTGACCCATCCCGGCGAGGTCGCCGACGCGCTCGATGGTCCTCCACCAGGAGGGCAAGATCCGCGAGATCGGGGTGTCGAACCACTCCGCCGCCCAGACCTCGGCGCTGCAGGCCCACCTCGCGCTGGAGATCGCCACGATTCAACCGGAGTACTCGGCGATCCACCTCGATCCGCTGTTCGACGGGGTCTACGACCAGGCGCTCGAGCTCGGGCTGCTCCCGCTGGTGTGGTCGCCGCTCGGCAACGGCGCGCTGGCCAGCGGAGACGGGATCCGCCCGGAACTGCTCGCCGTGCTCGACGACCTGGCCCAGCGCGAGGAGGTCAGCCGGGCGGTGATCGCTGTCGCATTCGTCCTCGCCCACCCGGCGAGTCCTGTGGCCCTGCTCGGCACCCAGCGCCCGGAGCGACTGCGGACCCTGGCGTCCGCCGTCAACGTCGAGCTCGAGCGCAGCGACGTCTACGCGATCATCCAGGCCAGCCTGGGCCGCCGGTTGCCCTGAACGCAGCGTTGCACGGCGGTGTCGATCGACATCCGCTCAGCTGCTCCGGCATACATTCGCGGCGTGCCTGCGCTCCCGACGATCGACCTCACCGACCTCCGCTCGGGACCGCACGCACGCCGCCGGCTCGCCTCCCGGATCGACCGGGCGTGCCGCGAGGTCGGGTTCTTCACCGTCACCGGACACGGGCTCGACCCACAGCGTCTCGCCGAACTCGACCGTCTCAGCCGCGCCTTCTTCGCCCTCCCGGTCGAGGAGCAGTCGGCGATCGCGATGGCCCACGGCGGACGGGCCTGGCGCGGCTGGTTCCCGCTCGACGGCGAGCTGACGGCGGGAAGGGCCGACCACAAGAGCGGCGTCTACTTCGGGCGCGAGCTCCCCGATGACGACCCGCGGGTCAGGGCCCGGCGGCTGCTCCACGGCGCCAACCTCTTCCCCCGCCGGCCGTCCGGCTGGCGGGCAGCGGTGCTCGGTTGGATCGAGCTGATGGAACGGCTCGGCCAGCAGTTGCTCGAGCTGATCGCCTGCGGGCTCGGCCTGCCCGACGACGCGTTCCGGCGGACGATCACCGCCGATCCGACCGTGCTGTTCCGGATCTTCCACTACCCGGCCGGGCTCGACGGCTGGGGGGTCGGTGAGCACACCGACTACGGGTTGCTGACGATCCTCGCCCAAGACGACCGTGGCGGGCTCGAGGTCCACACCCCCGACGGTTGGATCGCCGTCCCCGGCGACCCGACGGCGCTCGTCGTCAACGTCGGCGACATGCTCGAGCTGCTCACCGGCGGCCGCTACCGCTCCACACCGCACCGGGTCCGCAACACCTCCGGCGCCGACCGGCTGTCGTTCCCGTTCTTCCTCGACCCGTCGTGGGAGGCGGTGGTGCGTCCGCTCGACCTGCCCGGCGAGCCGAGCCCGGAGCATCGTGGCCGGTGGGATGGCGCCGACCTGCGCACGGTCGAGGGCACCTATGGCGAGTACCTGCTGGCGAAGGTGACCAAGGTGTTCCCGGTCCTGGCCGACGCCGTCGCCGCCGAGACCGACCGAGGCCGAGCTGGACGCGGTCAGCCGTAGACGGAGCGGGTGATCCAGTCGGCAACCAGGGCGGGCTTGTCCTCGCCCTCGATCTCGATCGTCATCGAGCGGGTCACCTGTAGCTGGCTTCCCTTCTGCTCCACCGCGCTGAGCACCGATGTCGCCCGGATCCGTCGACCGACCTTGACCGGGGCGAGAAAGCGGATCTTGTCGAAGCCGTAGTTGATCCCCATCACGACGCCGGCGAAACGCGCCGGGTCAGCCGGGGGCATCGAGGCCGAGAGGTGGACGAGCATCGACAGGGTCAGGAAGCCGTGAGCGATCGTCGAGCCGAACGGGGTCGCCGCCGCCCGCTCGGGATCGACGTGGATGAACTGATGATCGAGGGTGACATCGGCGAACCGGTCGATCTGCTGCTGGGTGACCTCGAACCACTCGCCGGTTCCCTCCGACTGTCCGATCGCCGGCTGGTAGACCTCGTACGCCCTGGTCGCTGCATCGCTCATGGCCGGCCACCGTAGAGGGTGCCCCGCCAGGGGTGCCACCGACCACCAGGATGGAGCGGATGATCGATGACGACGACGCCCCCGAGGCGGACGACGACGCGCTCCGGCGTCGGTACCGCATCCGCCGGCTGGCCGTGCTCGCGATCGGTGGCCTGCTCGTCCTCATCGCCCTCGCCGCCGCCGCCGGGCTGCGCGATGACGGTCGGGCCCCCCAACCGGACCCGAGCTTCGCCATCCACGCCTGGGCGCCGTACTGGGTGCTCGACGTCTCCGGCCCGGAGCTCACCGCCGACGTCGCCGGCGGTCCCGCCGAGGCGATCGACGAGCTCTCGCCGTTCTGGTACAGCACGATCGGGGCGAGGACGATCATCACCGACCCGAACGTCCCCGCCGAGCTCGCCGAACGATTCCTCGACGCGGCGCGCGACAGCGACGCCCGGCTGGTCCCGTCGATCACCGACGGGCTCCCCGCCGGAGGGATGGCGGCGATCCTCGCCGATCCGGTGGAACGTCGCGGCCACGTCGACGCCCTGCGCGCCTTCGCCGAGGAGGGCGACTTCGACGGGCTCGACCTCGACTACGAACAGTTCGCCTTCGCCGACGCCCGTTCGACCTGGGCGACGACCCGCCCGAACTGGATCGCCTTCCTCACCGAGCTCGCCGACGCGCTGCACGACGACGGCCGGACCCTGACCGTCAGCATCCCGCCGGTCTATGACGAGGGAACCACCGACGCCAGCGGTTACTGGGTCTACGACTACGCGGCGATGACCCCGATCGTCGATCACATCAGGGTGATGGCCTACGACTACTCGACCAGCCAGGCCGGACCGATCTCCCCGGTCGACTGGGTCGCCGAGGCGATCGCCGGCACCGCCGCCGCCTCCGGCGATCCGGGCAAGCTGCTCCTCGGACTCCCCCAGTACGGCTACAACTGGCCGGTCTCGACCGCCGGCACCTGCCCTCCCGATCAGGTCCAGAGCCGGACCTTCCTGACCACTCGCGGGCTCGACGAGCTGCTCGCGCTGCGCCCGTCGACCCCCGTCTTCGACGAGCTGACCGGCGAGTGGAGCTTCGCCTACTCGCTCCCCCTGACCGACGGGACCTCGAGCTGCACCCAGCAACGACAGGTCCACTACGTCGCTCTCGACGGCGCGCTCGCTCGGGCCCGACTGGCCAAGGACGCCGGTTTCGGCGGGATCTCGCTGTGGGCGTTGGGCTACGAAGACCCGGCACTGTGGGCATCGCTCGTGCCGCTCACGGCCGATCCTCCGGTCGCCGGTTAGCCTCCCGCCGGTGGCCACCGCCGATCAGCAGTCGTCCGAGCCGCCGGCGGAGATCGTCGTGTCCTGCCGCGAGCTCGATCCGAACCTGGCCTTCTTCACCGAGCGACTCGGACTACGTGTGGCGACGATCTTTCCCGCCGAGTCGCCCCAGGTCGCGGTGGTCGTCGGCCGGGGCCTGCGGCTGCGGTTGGAGACCGGCTCCGTCGACGTGCCGGTGACGATCCGCTTCCCGCTCGCCGAACCGGACGGGCTCATCGCCGACGGTCCGCTCGTCGCCCCCAACGGCACGACCGTCGTCCCGGTCCCGGCGACGCGCCCGCTGACCGTCCCCCCGCTGGCGCCGAGCCTGGTGATCTCGCGCCTCGCCGACGGCGACGAATGGACCCGGGGACGGGCCGGGATGGGCTACCGCGACCTGATCCCCGACCGTCAGGGGGGCCGGTTCATCGCCTCCCACATCACGATCGACGACGCCGGACCGGTCGCCGACTACGTCCACTTCCACAAGATCCGATTCCAGCTGATCTTCGTCCGTCGTGGCTGGGTCCGGCTGGTCTACGAGGACCAGGGCGACCCGTTCGTACTCGAGGCCGGCGACTGCGTCCTCCAACCGCCGGAGATCCGTCATCGGGTGCTCGAGTCCTCCGCCGGGCTGGAGGTGATCGAGCTCGGCTGCCCTGCCGAGCACGAGACCCATGGCGAGCTGACCCTCGAACTGCCGACCGGGCGTTCGCTCCCCGAGCGCGACTACGGCGGGCAGCTGTTCGTCCGGCACCACGCCGCAGGGGCACGCTGGACGCCCGACGCAGCGGGGTTCCTCGCTCGCGACGTCGGGATCGCAGCGGCGACCGACGGGCTCGCCGACGTCCGCGTCGTCCGCCCCGACGGCGGTACGACGCTGCCCCGCCGCCACGACGGAGAGCTCTCCTTCGGCTTCCTGCTCGACGGCTCGGCGATCCTCCGCGTCGCGGGCAACTCGCCGGCCGAGCTCGAGGCCGGCGATGCGTTCGTCGTCCCGCCGGGCATCGACGCCGAGCTCTCCGACTGCTCGGCGTCGCTGGAGCTGCTCCAGGTCCGGCTCCCGGCCGGCGGGTGAGGCGGGGGCGGTGAGTCGAACCGACGACCTGGCAGCGATCGATCTCGCACTCACCCGCATCTCGCGGATCGCCAACAGCCGCCGGGCGGCAGCGATCCGCAGCGAGCGCGCCGGGGTCGCGCTGACCCCGACCGCGGTCGCCGTGCTGGCGACGGTCTATCGCCACGAGCCGCTGCGGATCAGCCGCGTCGCCGAACTGCTCGAGCTCGAGTCGTCGCGAGTGTCGAAGGAGGTCGCCGGATTGGTCACCGCCGGGTTGGTCTCCCTCGGCGCCGATCCCGACGACGGTCGGGCGAGCCGGGCGAACGTGACCGACCGAGGCCGGGAGGCGTTCCGCGAGTACCGCGCCGCCGCCGACGCGATCCTCGCCGAGACGCTCGCCGGTTGGCCCGACGAGGAGCTCGCCGCGCTCGGCGAGCGGCTGCGCCGACTCGCCGACGACCTCACCGCCTATCGACCGGAGTTCCCCGCCTGACAGGCGTGCGCCTCGGCGGTGACGGTCAGTCGAGCAGTGCGAGCAGGTCGTCGAGGGTCGCCTGCGCGTCGTCGACGCGCCCGGCCGGCAGGCCGAGCGCAGCCTCCCATTCGTGCAGCGCGGCGTTCGTCCGCTCCGCCAATGCGGCCCCGGCCTCGGTGAGGGTCAGGACCACCTTGCGTCGATCGGCGGGATCGGGGGCCCGCTCGAGCCAGCCGGCTGCGGCGAGCCGATCGAGGGTGAGGGTCATCCCGCCCGACGTGCGGTGGAGGATCTCGCAGATCTGCGACGGAGCGCAGCGACCTTCCGGTGACCGGCGGATCACCCCGAGCACGAGGTAGTCGCCGAAGTTGAGGCCGTGGCGGCCGGCGACCGCATCGAGCTGCTCGCTGACGAGCAGCTGCAGGCGGACGATCCGGGCCAGCAGGCCCGGCTCACCGACGAGCTGGACCTGCCGCGCTCGGGCATCCGAGCCGGTCGCGGTCACCGTCACTCGGTGATCCCGAAGCGGTCGAGGCCGTAGACCTTGATCGCGTTGCCACGCAGGAGCTTGTACACCTCGTCCTCGTTCAGTCCGGCCTGGGACGAGAGTTCCCAGGCGCGACGGCGCGAGTCGGGGAACGTGCCGTCGGATGGGGGTAGTCGGTCTCGAACAGGATCTGCTCGATGCCGACCTCGTCGCGGCAACGCAGGCCGTGCAGGTCGTCGAAGATGCAGCCGAACACCCGGCCCTTGACGTAGGTCGCTCGGCGGGTCGGGCAGGTCGACGCCGCCGACGCCCTCGTGCCAGACGATGTCCATGCGCTCGAGCAGGAACGGCATCCACCCGACCTGGCTCTCGGCGTAGGCGATCTTGATCGTGGGGAACCGCTCGAGCGTCCCGGAGAACACCCAGTCGCAGAGCGAGCCCTGGGCGTTCTGCGCGTTGAGCGACATCGACATCGCGAGCGGTGCGTCGGGGCACGTGGTCGGCATCGACGACGACGAGCCGATGTGCATCGAGACGGTCGTGTCGGTCTCCTCGCACGCGTCCCACAGCGACGTCCCAGTCGCCGCGTGTACATCGAGGAGAAGCCGAGCTTGGACGGGTTCTCGGTGAAGGCGATGGCGTAGCTGCCCTTGGCCGCGCAGCGGCGGACCTCGTCGGCGGCGAGCTGCGGGATCCCACAGCGGCACGAGCGTGAGCGGGATCAGCCGACCCTTGGCCGTCGCCGCCGCACCAGTCGTCGATCATCCAGTCGTTGTAGATCTGGAGGCAGACGAGCGCGAGGTCCTTGTCGTCGCGCTCGGCGAAGCCCTGGCCGGCGAAGCGGGGGAAGGTGTTCGGGTAGTTGATCGCCGACCTCGACGTGGTTGGCGTCCATGTCGGCGAGGCGGGCCGTCTGGTCGTAGGCGCCGGGGCGGAAGTCCTCGTAGATCGCCGGGATGTTGCTGCTGCTCGTCGGGCGGCAGCCGACCGGCGGCGTGGAGCAGACCGGTGCGGCGAGCACGAGGTCGTCGAAGAGCCAGAGGTCGCACCACGTGCCGTCGGCGACGTCGCGCTCGAACCCGTAGTTGCCGCCCTTGAAGTCGAGCTTGACCTTCTCCCGCACGACCCGCGGGCCCCGGTCGCGGACCGAGGCCGGCAGCTCGTTCTGCCACAGGTCACGCGGCTCGAGGATGTGGTCGTCGACCGAGATGATCAGCGGGAAGTCTTCCTCCGCCGGCGTCACCCCGTTGGTCTGCTGGTCGAGCACGGTCATCGTCGTTCCCCTGTCGGCGTCGTCGTTCGTGCACACGAGTCGACCGGGAAGGTCACTATGTGCAAAGCTTCTTTCCGAAGCGTAACACCGGAACAAGGGAGCACGCACCGATGGCAACCGATATCCCGCCGCCGAGCCCGAAGGTCGAAGGCCGCGAGCCGATCTTCCGCCACCTCGACGACCCCGACGTGCCGTGGCAGGCGGTCAAGTCGCAGCGCAATGCCGACGGGACCGAGGCGCACGTGTGGGAGAAGTGGTTCGCCTTCTCCCCCGACCCCCAGTACCTCTCGCTCTACGCCCGCTACGACCCGGGGATGATCGTCCGCCGCCACGGCCATTACAGCCCGCACGTCGTGTTCGTGATCTCCGGTTCGTGCCATTACGGCGAGACGTTCTGCCCGGCGGGGACACACATCGAGTTGCCGTTCGGGGCCGCCTTCGGCCCGTGCGTCGCCGGTCCGGAAGGCGTCGTGTTCTTCGAGGTGATGCTCGGCGACCCACGCTCGTGGGGCGACCAGCCGGAGCTGATGGACCAGGCGCTCGAAGCCGCCGGCGCCTCCCGGCTCCCCGACGGCCCACTCGACTACCCCGACTGGCTCAGCGACCTCCGTTCCCACTGGGTCAGCCCGACCCCACCGGCCGAGTAGCAGACCAGAGCTCGCCGAGCGTTCGGGCAGTACCGGCTGGTATCGCTCCACAACTGACCGAACGCGGCAGCCGGACGCGGCGGACGCGCCAGGCTCGTCACTCGGTGCGCATCAGCCCCTCGAGCCGCTCCATCGTCTCGATCCACCCCTCGACCATCTCGAGCACGACGTCGCGCGCCGGACGGACGCGGTCGATCGATCCGACGATCTGGCCGATCGGGGTACCGCCGAACTCCTTCGAGTGGACCCGGGTGAACCGGGCGGCGGCCTCGCCGTAGAGCAGGCCCTGCAGCGGCATCGGCAGGGTCGGCGGGGCGTCCTCGCGCTCCCAGGCGTCGGTCCACTTGGTGCGCAGCTGGCGGGCCGGCTTGCCGGTCATCACCTGCGCCCGGATCGCGTCGCGGCTGCTCGCCGCGAGCATGTTCTCGGTGACCTCGGGCTGCATGTCGGCCTCGGTGGTGAGCAGCCACATCGAACCGGTCCACACGCCCTGGGCGCCGAGCGCCATCGACGCCAGCGGCCTGGCGGCCGTCGGCGATGCCGCCGGCGGCGAGCACCGGCACGCCCGGTCGCCGACGGCGTCGACGACCTGGGGGATCAGCACCATCGTGGAGATCTCGCCGCAGTGACCGCCGGCCTCGGTGCCCTGGGCGACGATGACGTCGACACCCAGCGCGACCTGGCGCTCGGCGTGCTGCTTCGAACCGACGAGCCCACCGACGAGCACGCCGCGCTCGTGGCACTGGTCGACGACGTACTTCGGCGGCGGACCGAGGGCGTTGACGACCATCTTCACGTTCGGGTGACCGAGCACGACCTCGACCTGCTCCGGGCCCTGCTCGTCGACGTTGAGCCCCGCCGCCTTGCGCTGTCCGCGCTCGATGTCGTCGGGCAGCGGCGGGATCCCCGCCTCGTCGAGCACCTTGTCGACGAACTCGCGGTACTCGTCGGGGATCAGCGACGCGAGGTACTCGGGGTCGCCTCGGCACCGCCGCCCTTGCCGACGTACTTGACCGGCATGGCGAAGTCGACGCCGTACGGCCGGTCGCCGACGTGCTCGTCGATCCAGTTGAGCTCGATCTCGAGCCGCTCGGGCTCGTAGGCCAACGCGCCGAGCACGCCGAACCCGCCGGCGTTGGTGACCGCGGCGACCACGTCGCGGCAGTGGCTGAAGGCGAAGATCGGGAACTCGATCCCCAGCTGGTCGCAGATCGGTGTGCGCACGTCGTTCCCCCCGTCGCTCGGCCCGGGGCCGCGCTGGGCGTACCGTAGCGACCCCGCCGAACCCGTGACGTACCGCAGGTTCGGCCCCCGAGCGCGACAACTCGCCCCGACCCGGCGTCGGGAGCGCCAGCGAGCAGCCGGACGCGAGCGCAGCGAGCCAGCTAGACCCGCAGGTTCGGCCCCCGCACCGCGACAACTCGCCCCGACCCGGCGTCGGGAGCGCCAGCGAGCAGCCGGACGCGAGCGCAGCGAGCCAGCTAGACCCGCAGGTTCGGCCCCCGAGCCGCGACAACTCGCCCCGACCCGGCGTCGGGAGCGCCAGCGAGCAGCCGGACAGCGAGCGCAGCGACCCAGCTAGAACAGTTCGTCGACGTAGGTGTCGGTGCCGATCACGGTGGCGAAGAACGGCGCGGCGAGGCGGAGCGTGGCCAACCCGGCAGCTTCGACTGCCTCGGTGTAGGTCCGGACCTTGGCCACCGCCTCGGTCGGGTCGCCGTGGAGGAAGAAGCAGTCTGGCACAGCCGCTCGGGTCCGCCGGCCGGGCTGCCGAGGTCCATCGGCTGGTTGGCCGGCTCGTTCTCGCCCGCGGACGGGGTCCACGACGAGACGCTGTCGATCGTCGAGCCGGCGAGCAACTCGGGGGCGAGCGACTCGGCGAGGGCGCTGTGCAACCCGGCCGCGTCACCGGAGGTGGCGTCGAACCAGAGCACCACGATCCCGTCGTAGCGATGGTCGAGGGCGAGCTCGATCGGCACCGGATCGGCGTCGCGGTAGACGGCGCCGATCAGGTCGAACAAGACGGTGTGGGATGTGCGTGCGCTCGGCGAAACCTCGGCCACTCTCGTACAGCCAGCGCACCTGGGGGCGGGCGCCAGCCGTCGAAGTGGTCGTCGTGATGGCCCGCCTCGACCCAGTAGATCGCCACGTAGGAGCCGGCGTCGGTCGGGATGGGCGATCGACTCGTGTCGCCATCCGGCCAGCGCAGGTCCTTGAGCCGGCGGGGCGCCACCCAGCGGCTGCCGGCGAACAGCCACGGGCCGACCATGCACCCGGCGTAGTAGTGGTCGCGCTCGTACCAGCGGTTGTAGGCGACCTCGTAGCCCGCGATGCGGGTCGACCATCGTCAGCAGCATGCTGCCGACCTTGACGGGATAGTCCTCGACGCCGCGCGGCGTCAGCGGGTAGTTCTCGGGAAGCTCGGTCACGCCCGCCGTACTAGCCGAGGTTGGGTGTCGACCAACGAGTCGATCTCGCGGATCGTCGTCCAGTAGATGTCCTCCATCAGGTGATGGCGGAATCCACCGTTGCGACCGATCGAGAGCAGTCCGTCGATTCCGGTGCCGTTGGTCTCGAGGTCGGCGCGGTCGGCCTCGTAGGCGAGGTCGTAGACCGGGTACCCGGTGGCGACCCGTTGCACCTTGTGCCCGAGGTAGCGGTCGGCGACCCCCGGGTAGCGCTGGTCGAGCGCCTTCAGGCACGCGGCGGCGAGATCGTCGTCGCTGGTCGACCACCAGGCGTCGCCCGGCTGGGCGCCGATCTCGCAGAGCACGATCGACTTCCCCTCGGGTGCCTGGCGGGGCATCGACAACGGCGCCTCGGTCAGCCGGAAGAACGGATCGTTGTCCGGCGTCCAGACCATCACGTCGGGGAGCACCCCGCGGGTGGCGACCTTGAGGTTGACCGCGATGATCCCCCGGTAGCGGAACGGCGCGAACCGCTCGGCCCGTTCCGAGCCGACGACGACCTTGGCGAGGAACGGCAGCGGGATCGTCGAGACCACCGCGTCGGCCTCGAGCAGCTCGTCGCCGGCGCGCACGCCGATCACCCGCTCGTCCTCGACATAGATCGCGGAGGCCGGGGTCCTCACCCGCACCTCGTGGTCGAGTCGCTTGGCGAGCGCCGCGGTGACGTCGGCGGCGCCGTGCAGCGGTGCGACATGGAACACCGAGGCGGATTGCGGCTGCGTCCCGCAGTAGCCGATCGCGATCGCCCGCTGCTGTGCCCGTTTGAGCGCCGTCAACCACACCGTCTGGCCGATGCTGCCGGGGATCTTGTCGGCGACCGCCGCCGACAGCTGATCGCCGGGATGCCCCGACCACGCCTCGACCAACGGGATCGCCACCCGCTCGGCGAGCGCCGGGCCGTAGTTCTGGCGGAACCAGTCGGCTGCGCTCACCGGCTGCGTCGTGGCGGCGCAGCCGCGAGCGCACGGCGGAGCCGGAGAACGGTGGCGCGGCCGCCAGCCCGAGCGGATAGGCGTAGTGCTTCCGTGGAGCAGCACCTGCTCGCCGTATCGCCGGACCACCTCGCAGCTACCGCTGATCCCGACTGCGGCAGCGAGACGATTGGTGATGAAGTGGGCGCCGAGGTCGTAGCTGAAGCCATCGTCGTCGCGTTCGGGAGCGGCCATTCCCGCACGTTCGGCGACGCCTCGAGGACGTTCGCCTCAACCCCTCGGCGGCGAGGTGGGCGGCGGCGACGAGACCGGCGACGCCGGCACCGAGGACGATGACGCTCGGGCTGCTCATCGGGCGTGCTCATCGACGGTCGGCGGAGGGTCGACTCGCAACAGCCCGCCACGACCGATCCATCGGGCGAACCGTCGACGGCGGTGAAGGCGGCCGAGGCTGATCGGCGTCTCCAGACAGGCTGGCGGTCGACCACGACCGGGGCGTGCCGAGGTCGTCGAGCAGGTTGCGAAGGGAGTACGTCCAGTTGACGGGGCTGACCATCGTCGTGAGCCGCGTCGACCTCGAGCCCGGCGGCCGCTGCGGCGGCGGTGCAGCGATCGCCGGTTGAACAGGTTCGAGGTGGCGAGGGAAGTGGTAGCCGCCCCAACTGCGTTTGGCGACCAACCGGGCATCGAACGAGTCGGTGTTGTCGGTGACGACCAGTACCCGTACCGCCGGGGCGGAGCATGGCGCCGCGATCGTCGCGCAGCACGGCCGACCGGATCGATCACGTGCTCGATCGTCTGGATGAGGATCACGAGGTCGATAGGACCCCGGTCTCGAGTCGGGACCTCGGTCCACGCCGTGCTCGACGTCGAGGCCACGCCCGACCGTCGGCGACCGCTCGCTCGTCGAGATCGACGCCGAGCGAGCAGCCAGTCGGATCTGACCGTAGGTTCGGAGCAGGTCGAGATGGAATCCGTCACCACAGCCGACATCGAGGATGCGGCCGCCCGCCGGGCGGCAGGCCCTCGCAGGACCGCAGCACCCGTCGGGCCTCGAGTCGGGCACGGACCCGGTGGACGACGCCGAAGTTGCTCCTCGGTGAAGGCGAAGGCGTGGTAGTCGTCGGGATAGATGCGTGTGAAGCTCCGTCGCCGCAGGTCGCGGGTCGAGGTAGAGCAGCTGGCACCGGGCGCACCGCATCGCCAGGAAGCGTCGGCGACTGGTGCGGTACTCGAAGTCCTCACCGACACCGACCGGATGCCGCGACACCGTCCCGCAGACGCTGCAGGCGGTCGGTTCGAGCGTCAGGGCGCGTGTCGTTCGACTCTGATCTGGCGTCATCGTCGAGCAGTGTGCTGGCCCGGATCCGCCGACACCAGCAGCGCCCGGGCGAGAGTTCGAGTCGGTTCCCACCAAACGTGAGCGTACACCCGCGTTCAGCGTTGAACCTTCAGGTTCGCCGACGGATCAAGGTCAATCCGTCGCCGATCGTGAGCATCACCGCCTGGCAGTCGTCCCGAGCGGCGACGACGTCGTTGAAGCTGCGCAACGCCCGCGTGTCGCGGTCGTCGACACGCGGGTCGGCGACCGACCCGCTCCACAACACGTTGTCGACGGCGATCAGGCCACCCGGGCGGAGGCGGGCAAGCAGCTGCTCGAAGTAGCCGAGATAGCCGGACTTGTCGGCGTCGATGAAGGCGAAGTCGATCGACGGTTCCTCGGCGAGCTCGTTCAGCCGCTCGGCGGCGGGGCCGATACGCACCTCGATCCGCTCGTCGACCCCGGCCCGTTGCCACGCCTGGCGCGCCGTCGGCAGGTACCGGTCGGTGATGTCGAAGCAGATCAATCGACCGTCGGCGGGGAGGGCACGGGCGATCCACAGCGCCGACATCCCGGTGAAGGTGCCGACCTCCACCGCCACCTTCGCCCCGATCAGCTCGACGAGTAGGGCGAGCAGCCGTCCCTCGTCCTCGCCGATGTTCATCCCCGACAGACCGCCGAACCGCTCGACGGTGAGCTCGGCGAGTTCGGCGGCGACCTCGTCGCCGGCACCGCTGGCATGGGCAACGACGTAGTCGTGGATGGCGGGGGTCAACCCGACGGTGCGCGAACCTCCCGAGGGGCGGATGCCGGCCGGACCGATCGCGAGCTGCCCGGCGAGCCAGCCACGGGCCGTGATCTCGTCGGGGAGCACGGTCAACGGCACCGGCACCCGCCCGGCGAGATCGACGGCCTCGGCGACGATCGTCGGCTCGGTGCTGACCACTGCGATCCCCACCAACACCGCCGCCTGTCCCCGATGGGCGTACCAGGCGTCGCGCACCGCTCGATCGAGCCCGCTCGCCGGACCGAGCAGGAGCACGCCGAACGGCCCGCTCGGCGCAGCGGCGAATGCGTCGGCGAGGGCTGCCGACGGCGGGACGACGACGATCTGTGACTCCGATGCCATCACCCCTTCCTAGCCCATCCGCCGATCGCCTCCGACCCGCCGCTAGGGTTGCCGACGCAGTGCACGGTCCTCGTGCACTGCGGTCGAGTGCAGCGCCATCGGGCGCGTCGGAATGTCGTCGGTAACGGGCGGCGGGCCATGCATCACCGGCCACCCCCCGAACCGATCAGGACGTACCCCCATGACCTCCCCCTCCGCGCCCCGCTCGGCGCGCCCCGAGGGCCCCGGCCGCTCGCGCCGCCGCCGCCCCAGCCGCCCCCGCCCGCCGATCACCGGCACCCCGGCCACCGCCGCAGCCGTCGCTGCGCCGCGTCCGCCGCGACAGGACCAACCGTCGACCGAGCGCGTGCCGACCGCCGCCACCTCCGACCCCGATGCCGGTTTCGCCGAGCTCGGAGTGCCCGAGATGCTCGTCCGGGCGTTGGCGACGACCGGCGTCACGGCCCCGTTCCCGATCCAACGGGCGACCCTTCCCGACGCCTTGTCGGGCCGCGACCTGCTCGGCCGGGGGCGCACCGGCAGCGGCAAGACGATCGCCTTCGCCGTGCCGACGGTCGCCCGACTCGCCGCCGATCCTCGCCGGCCCCAGCCCGGCCGGCCGCGTGCGCTCGTCCTCGTCCCCACCCGCGAACTCGCCACCCAAGTCGCCGAGACCTTCGCCCCGCTCGCCCGAGCCGCCTCGCTACGGGTGGCAACCGTCTTCGGCGGGGTCGGGATGCGCCCGCAGATCGACGCCCTGCGCGCCGGTGTCGAGATCATCGTCGCCTGCCCCGGCCGGCTCGAGGATCTCGTCGGACAGGGCTACGCCCAGCTCGACCGGGTCGAGATCACCGTCCTCGACGAGGCCGACCTGATGGCCGACCTCGGCTTCCTCCCGGGTGTCCGGCGGTTGCTCGACCGGACGCCGAACGACGGCCAGCGGCTGCTGTTCTCGGCCACGCTCGACCGTGGCGTCGACGTGATCGTCGATCGTTATCTCGACCGCCCGCTGACCCACTCGGTCGACCCGGCGATCGCCCCGGTGGTGACGATGACCCACCACGTGCTGCAGACGTCGCTCGCCGACAAGCTCGCAGTCGTCCGCCGGCTCGCCGGCGGCCACGAGCGGACGCTGCTGTTCACCCGCACCAAGCACGGCGCGAAGAAGCTCGCCAAGCAACTCGTCGCCTCCGGCGTGCCGGCCGTCGAGCTCCACGGCAACCTCGCCCAGAACGCCCGCCAACGGAATCTCGACGCCTTCTCCGAGGGCTCGGTGAAGGTGCTCGTGGCGACCGACATCGCGGCCCGCGGGATCCACGTCGACGACGTCGCGCTGGTCGTCCACGTCGACCCGCCGGCCGAGCACAAGGCCTACCTCCACCGCTCCGGACGCACGGCGCGCGCCGGTGCCAGCGGTGTGGTGATCACGATCTCGACCCCCGACCAGGCAGCCGACGTCCGCACCTTGGCGAAAGCGGCGGCGATCCGTCCGACGCTGACCGAGGTCGCCCCGGACCACGCCCTGCTCGCCGATCTGGCCGGTCCGCTTGCCCCGCTCGTCACCCCACCGCCGCCCACGCAGGCCCCGACCGCCAGTGCCCGTCGCCAGCCCAAGCCGGCGCCGTCCACCGACCGGCGCCCGGCAGCTCGTCCGGCGGGCCGTTCTGCCGGCGCATCGAGCGGTCGTCCCGGCGGCGCGTCCACCGGTCGTCCGGCGCGCGCTCCCGGCGGGCGGCGGCGCAGCGGCCGATGACATCGTCGACGCGGGTCCGGACGCGCCAGACTGAGCAGGCCGTGACCCACCTCGACGCCTCCCCGCCGACCGCCCAGGCCGAGCATCTCGCCGCCACCCGGGCGTTCAACACCTCGATCCTCGTGTCAGCGGTGCGATGCACCCTGACCTATGTGGTGTTTCCCTGGGTGCTCCCGATCGCCGGGGTGACCGGCGGCGTAGGGCCCTGGCTCGGGCTGGTGATCGGGGTCGTCGCGATCGTCTGCAACGTCTTCAGCATCCGCCGGTTCTGGGCGTCTCGCCACCGCTGGCGGTGGCCGATCACGGCACTGAACACGGCTGTGATCGGGTTGCTGGTGGTGCTCGTCACCGGCGACATCTCCGAACTCGTCGGCTGAGCCGGCGCCGACCCGGGCGGCTCAGCTCCCGGTGCGGGTCCGACGGCGTTCGCGCGCCGGGGCGGGGGCGCCCGGAACCGTATTGGTCAACGGTCCGATCGCCTCGGTGATCGTCGCCATCGTCGGACGCGGTCCGGGAGAGCGCCGGTCGAGCGAGAGGCGCATCGCGGCGAGGTGCTCGGGTGAGGTGCCGCAACACCCGCCGACGATCAGGGCGCCGGCATCGGCAGCGATCGCTGCGTACCGGGCCATCAACTCCGGGGTACCGGAGTAGACGATCTCGGACCCCTGGAACTGGGGGATCCCGCAGTTGCCCTTGGCCACGACGGGGAACGGCGACGCCTCGGTCATCGTCAGCACGGACACGAGGATGTCGGAGGCGCCGACGCCGCAGTTGGCCCCGATCGCCACCGGAGCCACCTCGAGGTCACCGAAGATCGTCGGGTAGTCCGCCGGGGTCATCCCCATCATCGTCCGCCCGGCGGTGTCGAACGAGCACGTCGCGACGTAGGGCATGCCGGCTGCGATCGCCGCCTTGGCCGCAGCCCGGACCTCCTCCGGGGCCGACATCGTCTCGATCCAGGCGACGTCCGCGCCGCCCTCGCGCAGAGCGGCGATCTGCTCGCCGAACGACTCGATCGCATCGGCCTCGGTCAGCGCACCGAGCGGCTCGAACAGCTCGCCGGTCGGGCCGACCGAACCGGCGACGATCACCGGCCGGCCGGCGGCATCGGCGACGCCGCGGGCGATCTCCGCCGCCTTCCTCGCCAGCTCGCCGACGCGGTGCTCGGCGCGGTGGAGCTTGAGCCGATGGCGGTTGCAGCCGAAGGTGTTGGTCAGCACGACGTCCGCCCCTGCCTCGACGAAGCGGCGATGGAGCTCGGCGACCTTCTCCGGTGCATCCGCGTTCCAGAACTCGGGCGGCTCACCCGCCTCCAGTCCCATCTGGAAGTAGTTGGTACCGGTGGCGCCGTCGGCGAGCAGGACCCGGCCGTCGGCGAGCAGGTGGGACAACGAGGCGCGCATCAGGTCCGGCATGCTACCGAGCGGCCGGGAGCCGCTCGCTGCAGCTGCGCAAGGGCTGCCGTCGGGGTGACGGAGCAGCGACCCCCGCCTACGGGGCGAAGAAGGAGCGCAGCAGCGGCTCGAAGTGCTCGAGCGGCTCCGAGCGGTAGTCGGCGTCGAACGCGGTCTGGTCGTACTTGGCGCAGAACTCGGCGGTGTAGTCGAAGTAGGGAGAACCGCGGAACGCTTCACGGGCGTCACGGTCCATCCCGATGTGATGCCAGAAGTAGTAGCCCTGGAACACCCCGTGGCGGGCGACCATGAAGTGGTTGGCCTCCGAGACGCGGGTGCTGAGGATCGCGGCGGCGATATCGGGATGGTTGTACGGGGCGAGGTTGTCGCCGATGTCGTGCAGCAGCGCGGCAGACGATGTACTCGTCGTCGCGACCGTCGCGTTCGGCCCGGGTGGCGGTCTGCAGGCTGTGCTCCAGCCGGTCGACCGGGAATCCCCCGAAATCGTTGCGCAGGTGACGAAGCTGTTCGATCACCCGTTCGGCGACGTGCGCCTGGGTGGTGGCCAGCTGGGGGATGATCTTGTCCCAATCGGCCTTGGTCGACTCCTCGAACGTCTTGAACGACGTCATCGTCGTCGGAGCGATGTCGGTCATGATCGGGACCTCCGGGCTGGTGAGAACGCGATCCCCACGCTAGTGCGGACCCGGGCGGGCCCGCCGGTGTGCACCATGACCGCCGCTCTGCGTGTCTGGGTCGCTAACATGCGTCGCGCTGCGAGGGGAGTATCCCCGGCGTCCGCTCCGGCGGCGCCGCGCACGATCCGTCATCACGGTCGAAACGGCCCGGGTCGTGCAGCCTGAACGTCAGGCGGGGAGAGACCTCCGGTGACCCCCCACGTCAACCGGAAGGTTCGTCCATGTCCCACGTCCTGCTGCGTGCCAGTGAATCACGCGACAACTTCGTCGATCTCGACGTGCCGACCTGGGCATGGGTCGGCCTCGCGGTCGCGCTGGCGATCATGCTGGCGATCGACCTGGTCCGCCACCGCGACGACCACGAGCCCTCGCCGCGCGAGGCCGCGATCGAGACCGCGGTGTGGATCAGCTGCGGTCTGGCCTTCTCGGCGGTGGTCGCGATCGGCTTCGGCAGCGAGGCGTTCGGCGAGTACATCTCCGGCTACCTGATCGAGAAATCGCTCAGCGTCGACAACGTCTTCGTCTGGGCGATCCTCTTCTCGACCATGGCGATCCCGCTCAAGTACCAGCACCGGGTGCTGTTCTGGGGCATCTTCGGTGCGCTGGCCCTGCGGTTCGTCTTCATCCTCGTCGGAGCGGCGCTGATCGCCCGGTTCTTCTGGCTGCTGATCGTCTTCGGCGTGTTCCTCGTCTACACCGGGTTCAAGATCATCCGTCACCGGGACAACGAGGGTGAGGAAGCGAAGACCACCGGCCTCGGCCTGCTCAAGCGGATCATGCCGGTCAGCGACGAATTCGACGGGCACAAGTTCTTCACCATCGTGAACGCCAAGCGGGCGGCGACGCCACTGTTCGCCGCGCTGGTCGTGGTCGAGTTCACCGACGTGATCTTCGCCCTCGACTCGGTGCCGGCGGTGCTGGCGGTGTCGAACGAGCCGTTCATCGTCTTCGCCTCCAACGCCTTCGCCATCCTCGGTCTGCGGGCGATGTACTTCCTGCTCGCCAATGCCCGCCAGAAGTTCCACTACCTCTCCCACGCGCTCGGCGGGATCCTGGTGTTCGTCGGCGTCAAGATGACCGTCAGCCACTGGTACCACCTCAACACCTACCTCTCGCTGGCGATCATCCTCACGATGCTCGTCGCTGCGATCGTCCTCAGCCAGCGGCGCTCCGCGCAGCACCTCGGCGAGAGCTCGGGGGACACCTCGACCGGAGCACCCCAGATCCACTGACGTCCGTCGGCGATCGAGACGGGCGTCGTCGTTCAGACGGCGACCGTCTCGCACACCGCACGCGTCCCGTCGATCCCGACGTTGACCCGTTCGCCGGGGGCGAGGCCGACCGCCGAGGTACCCGGGAGGTGGACCGAGACCAGTGAGTCGAGCACGTCGAGGCGGACGCCGACCACCGTCGAGGCCCCCTGGAAGGTGGTCGAGGCGACGGTGCCCGGCAGCCCGGCGTCGGCCTCGACCAGACGGAGATCCTCGGGGCGGACGAGGAGGCGGACATCTGCGCTCGGCGTGTGCGCATACGCGGCGCAGGCGTGACGATCGTCGATCCGCCGACCTGGACCGACTCGCGGTCGCGGACCGTCGGCCGGGAGCTCGTTCATCGATCCGACGAAGCGGGCGACGAAGGCGGTCGACGGGCTGGCGGTAGACGTCGACGGGCGTGCCGAGCTGCTCGAGCCGTGCCGTTCGACATGACGCCGACCCGGTCGCGAGATCGCCGAGCGCCTCCTCCTGGTCGTGGGTGACGAACAGGGTGGTGATGCCCGAGCTCGGTCTGGATGCGGCGGATCTCGTCGCGCAGGGTGAGTGCGCACCTTGGCGTCGAGCGCCGACAGCGGCTCGTCGAGCAGCAGCACCTCGGGCTGGATGGCGAGCGCGCGGGCGAGCGCGACGCGTTGCTGCTGGCCGCCGGACAGCTGGTGCGGGTAGCGGTTGGCGAGCTGGCGTCAGCTGCACCAGCTCGAGCATCTCGCCGACCCGCTCGGCGCGCTCGGCCTTGTCGAGCTTGCGGGTGCGCAGCCCGTAGTCGACGTTGCCGTGCGACGGTCAGGTTGGGGAACAGGCTGTAGCTCTGGAACACCATGCCCATGTTGCGCTTGTGCGCGCGGCACGTGGGTGATGTCGCGCGCCGCCGACCGTCGACCGTGCCGGTGTCGGCCTTCTCGAAGCCGGCGGCGATGCGCAGCGCGGTGGTCTTGCCGCAGCCGCTCGGGCCGAGCAGGCTGATCAGCTCGCCGGCTGCGACGGCGAGGTCGAGCCCCTCGCAGCGCGACCGTCGGGCCGAACGTCTTGCGGACCGCTGAGTAGACGAGTGCGGTCATGAGCTGCCTTTCATGCCGCCGCGGGCTCGAGGCCGCGACGCGATCGGCTCGGGGCGTCGCCTCGGCGCTTCGCGTGCGGGTGAGCAGGCTCAGCACTGCGAACAGCGCGGTCGTCGACGACCAGCGCGAGCAGCGCCAGGCCGTAGCCGCCCTGCGGTTCGCGGCTGGCGGTACTGGGCCATGAACGTCGGCAAGCGTGTCGCGCAGCAGCACGTCGGCGATCGTGTACTCGCCGAGCACGACGGCGGCGGTCAGGAACGCCGACGAGATGATCGCGGTGCGCAGGTTGGGGATCAGCGCTCGGCGCAAGCGTCGTGCCCCACCCGGCGCCGAGGCTGCGCGAGGCGTCGACCAGCGTGCGCAGGTCGATCGCCCGGATGCCGGCGTCGATCGAGCGGTAGGTGAACGGCAGGGCCAGCACGACGTAGAACGGGATCAGCGAGTAGCTCGGAGTTCGAGGAACCAGCGGGCGTGCGGCTGGACCACCTTGATGCCGGCGACGAGCGCGATCGGCCGGGATCACGTACGGCAGCACGGTGAGGAACTCGATCACCGGGCGCGAGCCGCGGGCAGCCGCAGGTGCACCCAGATCGCGGTCGGGCAGCAGCAGCCCGAGGGTGAGCACGACGGTGCCGAGCGGCGAGCTTGAGGCTGAGCCACAGCGCGTCGCGGAACTCGGGCTCGCCGAACGCCTTGGTGATGCCCGCTGAGCGACCACTTGTCGAACAGCGTCGACCAGCCGAGGCGGATCACCGGCACGTTCTGGAGGGCGAAGCGGGCCATGGCCAGCAGCGGCAGCGAGGAAGAACAGTCCGCAGAGCAGGACCACCAGCACCAGGTTGGGCCGACGCGGACGACGGCCGGTCCGTGGCGCCGGTCGGCGGGCCACGTCTCGATCGGCGGCTGACGGTGATCACGCGCCTGCCACCGTTCGGCTCGCTTGCGCAGCACCCAGTAGAGGCCCATCGCCAGCGGCCATGATGATGATCATCCACGCGGCGAGCGAGTAGCCGACCGCGTCCTCGCCGGCGTTGACGTCGCCGCCGAGGAAGAAGCCGAGGCGCAGCGACACGATCCGCGAGCTGTCGGTCAGCGCTGCGGCGGTGGCGTAGGCGCTGAACGAGTTGGCGAACAGCAGCAGGAAGCCGCCGAGCAACGACGGCGTCAGCACCGGCAGGCCGACCCGGCGCCAGTAGGTCCACGTCGTGCCGCCGAGGTTGGCGTTGGCCTCGCGCCACGACGGTCTTCAGCCCGTCGATCGCCGGCAGCGTGATCAGCACCATCAGCGGGATGTTGAAGTACGAGTAGACGGTGATCAGACCGGTCACGGTGTCGAAGCCGAAGCCGCTGCTCGTACAGGTCGAAGCCGAAGCCTCGTTGATGATCTTGGTCAGCAGGCCCTGGCGGCCGAGCAGCGCCAGGAAGGCGAACGCCAGCGGGATGCCGCCCAGGTTGGCGGCCACGCCGCTGAACGAGGTGACCAGGTTGCGCAGCCAGCGCGGTCGCGTCGGCGGTGGCCGCGGCGTAGGCGAGCAGCGCGCCGAGCACGACGCCGACCACGGCGGCGACCGGCCGAGAAGCTGGATCGAGAAGAAGAACGCGTCGCGGTTCTGGCCCTGTGAAGGCCTCGCCCATCGACGAGAACCCGAAGCTGCCGTCGTCGTTCTTGCAGCGACTGCTGGAACACGCTGATCGCCGGGACGATGAGGAACAGGATGAGGAAGGCGAAGAAGGGCAGCAGCCCGAGCCACGCCCAGTTGCGCGGCGCGCGCGCGGGTACCGGCGAGCCGAGAGGGCCGCACCAGCGGTGCGGCCCTCGTCACGGTCAGTACTGCGTCGGTCACCGACGACTCAGGCGTCGGCAACCATCGGGCCCCAGTTCTCGGCGAGCACATCCTTGGCTGCCGCGATCTGGGCCGGGGTGAGGAACGCGACCTGGTCGAGCAGCTCGTCCGGCGGGCAGGTTCTTCTTGACGTCGTCGGTCACCAGACCGGCTTCGGTCAGGGCCACGATGCGGGCCGGAACGGCGCCACCTTCGAGGTAGCCGAGGGCGCCCTCGTCGCTGAAGATGTGCTCCATCCACAGCTTCGAGCAGGCCTGGTGCGGGCTGTCCTTGATGACGCCCTGGCCGTAGAAGCCGCCGTAGATGCCGTCGCTCGGGAAGTTGATCTCGACGGTCAGGCCGGCCTCCTCGAGCTCGGCCTGCGAGACCGGGAACGTTGTAGCTCCAGTCGATGGCGATCGGGGTCTCACCCGACAGCACGAGTCTCCTTGGTCACGTCGGTGCCACCGAGGTTGCCCGAGGCCTTGAGCTCGGCGAAGAACTCGATGCCGGGCAGGATGTCGTCGGCGCTGCCGCCGTTGGCGATGCGAGGCGGCCATGACCGCGGCGAACGCCGCGCCGGCCTCACGCGGGTCACCGTTCAGGTGACCAGGCCCTCGTACTCGGGCTTGGTCAGATCGGCGAAGGTCGTCGGCGCGTTCGGCGACGATGGTGGTGTTGGTGGTGATCGCCATGATGCCGTAGTAGGCGGCGGTCCAGTTGTTGTCGGCGTCCTTCAGACCGTCGGGGATCTCGGCGTCGGTGCGTGCAGCACGTACGGCTCGAACAGGCCCTTGTCGACCATCTCCTGGGCGATCGCCGGGCTGACGTCGACGTTGTCGGGCATGTCGTCCTGGCCGGCCAGGGTCTCGACGGCGTTCATCTCGTCGGCCGACGAGGCGTCGGGGTTGGCGACCGGGTACTCGACGTCGGGGTACTTCTCGCCGAACGCGGCGAGGATGCCCTTGTAGTTGGCCCACTCGTCGGGCAGCGCGATCAGGTTGACCTTGTTCCCCTCGTCTGCACAGGCGGCCTCGAGCGAAGCGAGGTCACCGCCGGCGGCCTCCCCGCCGCCTTCCCCCCCTGTCGTTGCCGCGGCTGCCGCGGTGGTCTCGCTCGCAGCTGCCGCGGTCG
This sequence comes from uncultured Actinomycetes bacterium, assembly GCA_963754705.1. Taxonomy (GTDB): domain Bacteria; phylum Actinomycetota; class Acidimicrobiia; order Acidimicrobiales; family Ilumatobacteraceae; genus JAWKHV01. The sequence continues at coordinate 109,923 of CAVWGZ010000014.1, forward strand.
TCTCCGACGCTCCTGCTGCCGCGGTGGTGTCGCTCGACTCTGCGTCGTCGCTGCCACAGGCCGACAGCAGTGCGCCGGCGAGCACCAGCGCGGCGAATGCCGAGCGGGTCGTACGTGCTCTCACAGTTGACTCTCCAGTTCACGGTTGAAGATGACAGCGGCAAGCTAACAGCCGGCGGTTGGGGCACTTGTCCATCGGGTATGCATTCGGGTTACGCCCGGTGAACGTCCGGTGAACGGCCTCGCGGAGATCAATTCGGCGTCGGCGCGAGTCGCTCGAAGAAGGCCAGCGCCTCGGCCTCGGCGAGGTCCTCGGTCCACGCCAGCGACGCGCCCCAGGGCTCGTTCCATCCGTCCCCGGCGACCGGTGCCCACGGCCCGACGTAGAGGTACGGAGCGCGATGCTGCTCGTCACCCGGCGAGATGCCGTAGTTGACCTCACCGAACGAGCAGGCGAGATCGAAGTGTTCCGGCCAGATCTGGAGGATCGTCGGCGCAGCTCGACGGTTGCGCCGGCGGAGTTCCTCGAGCACGTTCTCGCCGAAGGCGAAACAGCGGGCGATGATCCCCGCCGCGTCGCGGTCGACTGCGAGTCGGTGGTCCGCGCGCAGCTCGGTCGTCGGATGGAACAGCTCCGTCGGGGCCCCGGGGACGACACCGATCGTCTCGCCGATCCGGCCGAGGGTGTCGAGTGCCACCTCGCGTTCGGTGTCGCCGGCGAGCACGAGCAGGCTCGTGCCGTCGACGCGCAGCCGATGCCTGCTGCCGTCGACGACCGTCTCCGGCTGGCCGAACCCGCCGGGAGACCGGCGCAACCCGATCTTGCCGGTCCGCCGGTGGAGGTCGGCGGCGAGGAGGTGCTCGGCGACCGAGTGCAGTGCGAGTCGGGTGTCCACGAATCGATCCATCGCCGCCCATCGTCTCCCGAAATCACCCGACCGTTACGGCCCGTCCGGATCCGGTGTCCGCCCGATCCGATTCGATTCGATTCGATTCGGTGAAACGAATCGAAGGGTGTGACACACGACAAGGGCATGCAGGACACACGTGCGCCGAGCGAGCTCGTTGAGGCGGTCCGCCTCGTCGACTGGGACGATCTGGGAGAACGGATCCCGTTCGGGACGGCGCTCGAGGGCGTCGACCTGGTCGTCGTCCGCTACGACGACGAGCACTCGGTGCTCGAGGGCCGTTGTCAGCACCGCGGGGCGCGCCTCGCCGACGGCTCGGTGGTCGGCGACGACCTCGTCTGCGGGCTGCACGGCTGGGACTACCGGATCGACACCGGGGTCTCCTCCTACGACGCCAGCCAGGTGCTCCACCGCTTCACCAGCGAACGGCGCGACGGCGCGGTGTGGGTCGACCGGCGCGAGGTCCTCGCGTACCGCCGGAAGCACGCGGTGCGGGTGGTCTCGGTCGCGGATGAGTTCGAGCGGTTCTACGACGATCCGCACACGACACCGGTCGAGCCGTACGTGGCAGCGATCCACGAGCTCGCCCGCCACGGCCTCGAGCGAACCGGGCACCATGGCCCGGTGGCGGCGATGGGCGTCAGCCGCGAGCAGCTGCCGTCGTGGGACGCGCTGCAGTTCGTCACCGCCCAGCTCTCCCGGCTGCCGTTGCTCGATCACGAGGTGGTCGGCACCGACGTCGTGATCGGCCCCAATGCGGCGCGACCACTGCAGCTCGACCGGCCGATGTTCGTCAGCGACATGAGTTTCGGGGCGCTCTCGGCACCGGCGAAGACCGCGCTCGCGCGCGGTGCAGAACTCGCCGGGACCGGCATCTGTTCGGGCGAGGGAGGGATGCTCCCGGCCGAGCGGGCGGAGAACTCGCGCTACTTCTACGAGCTCGCCTCCGCCGGCTTCGGCTGGCGCGAGTCGATCCTCGACGAGGTCCAGGCGTTCCACCTCAAGTTCGGGCAGGGGGCGAAGACCGGTACCGGCGGGCATCTGCCCGGCTCGAAGGTGCGCGGCCTGATCGCCGAGGTCCGCAATCTGCCGGAGGGGACGCCGGCGGTGTCTCCCGCCCGGTTCCCGCAGTGGTCGACGCTGAGCGAGATCGCCGAGTTCGTCGCCTTCGCCCGTGAGCGCTCCGGCGGGATCCCGATCGGCGCCAAGCTCTCCGCCCAGCGGGTCGAGGCCGACCTCGACGCCGCGCTCGAGCTCGGCGTCGACTACGTCATCCTCGACGGACGAGGAGGAGGAACCGGTGCGGCTCCGCTGTTGTTCCGCGACAACATCTCGGTGCCGACGATGCCGGCCCTCGCCCGCGCCCGCCGCCACCTCGACCGGCTCGGTCGGCGTGACGTCACCCTCGTGATCACCGGTGGCCTGCGCTCTCCGGCCGACATCGCCAAGGCGCTCGCCCTCGGAGCCGACGTGGTGGCGCTGGCCAACTCGGCACTGCAGGCGATCGGCTGCGTCGGGATGCGCGCCTGCCACACCGACAAGTGTCCGGTCGGGATCGCCACCCAGGATCCGGTGCTCAGCGCCCGCCTCCCGGTCCAGCTCGCCGCCGAGCGGTTGGCCCGGTTCCTCGTCGCCACCACCGAACTGCTGACGGTCCTCGCCCGCGCCTGCGGGCACCGCCATCTGTCGTCGTTCGCCCTCGACGACCTGACCACCTTCGATCGCCAGATCGCCGATCTCAGCGGCGTCGCCTTCGGCGGGGTGACGGCGTGAACGGCGGGCACGCCGGCGACGACGAGCCGCCGATCACGGCCGCCTTCGTCCGCGTCGCCGGGCTCGGTGAGCTCGACGACGGTCGGGTGATGACGGTCAGCGTCGACCGACGTTCGCTCGCCCTGTGCCGGGTGGGCGAGCGCTACGGGGCGCTCGACAACCACTGCCCGCACCAGGGTGGACCGCTCGGCGAGGGGTCGATCGAGAACGGCTGGTTGCGCTGCCCGTGGCACGGATACGACTACGACCCGTTGACCGGGCAGCCTCCGCCGGGATTCACCGACGCCCCCGCGTCGTACCCGGTGGAGCTCCGTGACGACGGGGTCTACGTCGAGCTCCCCGACCGGCGTGCGCATCGCCGCGACGTCTCCGACGTGATCGTCGAGACGCTCGTCGCCTGGGGGATCACCACCGTGTTCGGGATGGTCGGCCATTCCAACCTCGGCTTCGCCGACGCGCTGCGACGTGCCGAGCAGCGCGGCGAGCTGCGCTACATCGGCATCCGCCACGAAGGCGCGGCAGCGTTCGCCGCATCCGCCTACGGCAAGCTCACCGGCCGGCCGGCGGCCTGCCTGGCGATCGCCGGTCCGGGCTCGACCAACCTGTTGACCGGCTTGTACGACGCGAAGGTCGATCGATCGCCGGTCGTCGCCATCTCCGGCCAGGTGCCGTCGAAGGTGCTCGGTCGTGGGGCCTTCCAGGACCTCGATCTCGATGCCGCCTTCGCCGGCGTGACGACGTTTTCGCGAACGGTCTCGGCCGGATCGAACCATGCCGAGTTGGCTGCGCTGGCGGTCAAGCACGCGCTCGACCAGCGGACCGTCAGCCATCTCGTGCTCCCCGACGAAGTCCAGCTGCTCCCCGCCGCAGACGTCGCCGCGATGCCGCCGACCGGTCGTCTCGCCGATCGGCGCTGTACCCCCTCGCCGTCGTCACTCGCTGCCGCAGTCGAGCTGCTCGGCTCAGCGCGACGCCCGGTGATCGTCGTCGGCCACGGGGCGCGCAATGCGATCGGGGAGGTCGTCGCCCTCGCCGAGCTGCTCGGCGCGCCGGTGCTGACGACCTTCAAGGCCAAGGGCCTGATCGCCGACCGTCATCCGCTCGGTGGTGGCGTGCTCGGCAGGAGCGGGACACCGGTCGCGTCGTGGCTGATGAACGAGTCCGACGCCCTGCTCGCCGTGGGAGCATCGTTCGCCAACCACACCGGGATCGCGCCGTACAAGCCGATCGTCCAGATCGATGACGATCCGGCTGCGATCGGCAGGTTCCATCCGGTGGCCGTCGGCGTCCTCGGCGACGCTGCGGCTGCGACCTCGCTGGTTCGCGCAGCGCTGGTCGACCGGCACGCCGCGATCGACCAGCGCCCGCGACATCGCTCGACGATGGGCGGGCTGGCGGGCGGAGAAGGCGCGCCGGGCGACCGACGACCGTGGGCACGGGGTGGCCTCTGCGGCGGTGTTCGCCGAGCTGTCGACGGCCTGTCCAGCCGATGCGGTGATCTGCGTCGACGTCGGCAACAACACCTACTCGTTCGGTCGCTACTTCGAGACCTCCGGACAGACGGTGCTGATGTCCGGCTATCTCGGTTCGATCGGGTTCGGCTATCCGGCGGCGATCGGGGCCTGGTGCGCAGCCCCCGATCGGCCCGTGCTGGCGATCACCGGCGACGGGGGGTTCGGGCAATACCTCGCCGAGGTGACCACCGCCGTGCGCTATCGGATCCCGATCCGCCACGTCGTGCTCGACAATTCGATGCTCGGCAAGATCACCAAGGAGCAGCGGGCAGCGGAGCTCGACGTCTGGCAGACCGGCCTCGTCAACCCCGATTTCGCCGCCTATGCCGAGCTGTGCGGGGCACGCGGTCTGACCGTCGACCGGCCCGAGGGGTTGGCCGATGCGTTCGCCGAGCTGTTCGCCACCGACGGGCCGACGACGGTGCGGATCGTCGCCGATCCGGAGCTGGTCTGAGGTGCGCGAACATCCGGTGCCGTGCGCGCTGAGTATCCGACCGATGAGCTGCTCGTCGCCGGGCTGCGCGCCGGTGACGAGGATGCCTTCGCCGAACTGCTCGATCGCTACGACGCGCTGTTGCGTCGCCTCGCCCGCCGGTTCGTCGCGTCCGGGGCGGTCGCCGACGACGTCGTCGGCGAGACCTGGCTGGCGGTCGTCCGCGGGATCGATCGGTTCGAGGGCCGATCGTCGCTCAAGACCTGGCTGGTTCGGATCATGAGCAACCAGGCGATGACCGGGTGGGCGCGCGAAGCCCGCACCGTCCCGGTGTCCAGCCTGGTCGGCGATGGCGCGCCGGGCGGGTTCGACAGATCGCTGTTCGAACGCGGCGGCCGATGGTCGGGGCATTGGCTGAGCCAGGGGTGGGTCGACGACTGGAGCCGGGCACCGCTCGACGGCGTGCTCGCCGTCGAGCTGCGGGCCGTGATCGAGCACGAGACCGCCCGACTGCCGGCCTCGCAGCGGGCCGTGTTCACCTTGCATGACATCGAGGGCTGGTCGTCGGCCGAGGTCGCCGACGCGCTGCAGCTCACCGAGGGATATCAACGGGTCCTGCTCCACCGCGCCCGCTCGAGGGTGCGCGCTGCGCTCGATCGCTACCTCGCCTCGGAGGGTGCCGATGACGTCTGACGAACTGGCCTGCGCCGAGCTGCTGGCGACGATCACCGAGTACCTCGACGGAGTCCTCGATCCGGCGGTGCGGGCGGCGATCGAGGACCATCTCGAGCACTGCGCCAACTGCCGGGCCGCACTCGCCCAGTTCCGCCGGACGATCGAGCTCGCCGGCGATCTCGCGTGCGGCGAGCAGCCGGCCCGTCCGCTCGACGATGCCGCCCGTCGCCAGCGACTGATCGAGGGGTTTCGTCGTCGATAGCGTTCGCCCGATGGCAACCTCCGCCGCTCCCGGACCGGCGCGGATCCGGCGGTTGGTCGAGGAGCTCGGCGAAGCGGGGCTGACCCTCGACGGACCGGAGCGATGGCGGTCGTTGGTCCTCACCGAACTCGATTACGCGCTGCGTCCGACGGTCCACGAGCGGCGGGTGTCGAGCGTCGGTGCGATCATCGAACCGACCACCGATCCGGCGGGGTGGACCGCCGGCACGGCGTTGACGCTCACCCGTCGGCCCTTCGGCGAGCATCCGCTGGCGGCTGCCCGCCGGTTCGCCGACGGCCTGTCGAGCTGGATGCTGCGGCGGACCGGTGGGCTCGACGAATTGGTCGTGTTCGACCGGCCGGCCGGGTCCGAGCGCGACCTGGTGGTCCTCGCCGAGGTGCTCGGAGCGACGCTGGTCCAGCGCCATCCGGCCGGCGTCGTCCGTCTCGCCGGCAGCTTCGGGGTGCTGCGCTGGGACGGGATCGACTGGCACCGCGAGCCGCCGGTGGCGAGCTGGATCGACTCGCTCAGCGCGTGTCCGGTCCATGGCGATCGTCGCGTGCTGGCGCTCCTGCTCGAGTTCGCGGTGCACGATCTCGGCGCTCGCGGGGTCGGGGCGACGCTCGTCTACCGCCCCGGCGGCGGCGAGGCGGACAACGTCGAGAGCAGGCTGCCGCTCCCGCCGCCGCTGCGCGTCGATCGCCCGGAGGACCTCGCGCCGCTGCGCCACGCCCTCGCCCAGGTCGACGGGGCGGCGGTGATCGACGGCGATGGAACGCTGCGCGAGCTCGGCGTGCGGTTGGTCCCCACCCCGATCGCCGAGCGGGAGGTCGCCGGACTACGTGGGATGCGCCACACCTCCGGGCGGCGCTACAGCTTCGACGACCCGCTGGCGACGGTGATCGTCGTCAGCGAGGACGGACCGGTGACGGTGCTGCGCGCCGGGAAGGTCCTCGGTAGCTCGGTCCGCTCGGCGGCCTGGGTTCCGGTCGTCGACGACTGAAGCGCCGAGAGCTGGGCCGCAGCGGTCACGGCCGAGTGCCGAGACCGCTGATCGCTAGGCTGCCTGGACTCTCGTCCAGCCGGTCGCGCCCTCCGGAGAGAGCACCTCTCATGCACACCCCTGCCTCCCGCCGCGTCGCGTCCCGATGATCGCTGCGCTGCTCGTCGCCCACACGCTCGTCGCCGTCGTGCTCCCCGTGTTCGGGCGCCGTCTCGGACACCGGGCGTGGCTGGTCGCCGCCCTCCCGCCGCTCGCCGCCTGCGCCTGGGTGGTGCTCCGACTCGGCGACGTCGTCGATGGTCGGCCGCCGACCGAGCGGTTCGACTGGGTGCCCCAGCTCGGCCTGACGATCGACCTCCGCCTCGACGGGTTCGGGGCGGTGCTCGCCCTGATCATCAGCGCGATCGGCGTCGCCGTGCTCGCCTACGCCTCCTCGTACTTCCCGCGCGACGGCGACTCCAACGCTCGGATCGCCGCGCTGCTCGTCGGGTTCGCCGGGGCGATGCTCGGGATCGCCCTCGCGGATCATCTGCTGGTCGTGTTCTGTTGTTGGGAGCTGACCTCGATCATCTCCTATCTGCTGATCGGCGACCGGCACGACTGCAGCTGCGTCGCGGTCCGCCGCCCTCCATGCCCTGCTCGTCACCGGCGGCGGCGGATTGGCGATGCTCGCCGGCTTCGTCCTCGTCGGCCAGGCTGCCGGCACCTACCGGCTGAGCGAGTTGTTCGCCGAACCACCGTCGAGCGGGGTCACCGTCGGCGTCCTGCTCGTCGCCGTCGGCGCGTTGTCGAAGTCGGCGCAGTACCCGTTCCACGCCTGGCTGCCCGGGGCGATGGTCGCCCCGACCCCGATCAGCGCGTATCTCCACTCGGCGACGATGGTCAAAGCCGGGGTGTTCCTCGTCGGGCGCTTCGCCCCGGCGTTCGCCGCGACCACCGGATGGCGTCCGTTGGTCGTCGGCCTCGGGGCGACGACGATGTTCGTCGGCGGCATCCGCGCCCTGCGCCAGCACGACCTCAAACTGCTCCTCGCCTTCGGCACGATCAGTCAGCTGGGGATGCTGATCGTCCTGTTCGGCGCCGGTACGGAGGAGACCGCGCTCGCCGGTTGCGTGCTGCTGCTCAGCCACGCGCTGTCGAAGGCGGCGCTGTTCATGATCGTCGGGATCGTCGACCACGAGACCGGTACCCGCGACCTGCGCCGGTTGCCGGTCCTCGGTCGTCGCTGGCGCAGCACCGCCGTGGTCGGCGCCGTGGTCGTCTGCTCGATGGCGGGAGTCCCCCCGACGTTCGGCTTCATCGCCAAGGAAGCTGCCCTCGACGGGCTCGACGTCGGTGGGTTCGGTGGATCCGTCGCCGTGCTCGCGCTGTTCACGCTGAGCTCGGCGCTGACCATCGCCTACTCCCTGCGGTGGTGGTGGGGGCTGTTCGTCGCTCCCCGCCGGGCCGGCCGGGAGCAGGCCGAGCATTCCCCGTCACCGGCGTTCGTCGCCCCGCCGATGATCCTCGCCGTCGCCTCGCTGCTCCTCGGGCTGATCCCCGGCACACTCGACGACCTGGTCGGCGCGGCGACGAAGACCCTCCACGGCGACGCCCACAGCCCGCATCTGGCGCTGTGGCACGGCGTGACCGTGCCGCTCGCGCTGTCGCTGACGGCGATCGCCACCGGGGCGCTGATCTTCGCCGGCGACGGACCGGTCCAGCGGTTGTTGGCCGCACTCCCCCATCCGCCGAACGGCGACCGAACGTTCCGGGCCGCGCTGCGTGGGCTGAACATCTTCGCCCGGCGGGTGACGACGCTCGTCCAGAGCGGTTCGCTGCCGGTCTACGCCGGCGTGATCCTGTTCACCGCCGCGGTGCTCCCGCTGCTCGGGCTGATCGGCGAGGACATTCCCTGGCCCGATGACCTGGTCTGGGTCGACAGCTGGGCACACCTGCCGGTCGCCGCAGTGATCGTCGTCGCCGCGCTGTCGGCGGCGACGGTTCGCCGCCGGTTCTCCGCCGCGCTGTTCCTCGGCGCGGTCGGCTATGCGATGGCCGCCCTGTTCGTCGTCCAGGGGGCGCCGGACCTGGCGCTGACCCAGACCGCGATCGAGACCCTCTCGACCGTCCTGTTCGTCCTCGTCCTGCGCCGGTTACCCGACCGGTTCGAACGCGTCGCACTGCCGGGGGTGCGGGTCCTGCGGGCGATCGTCGCCGCCGCCGTCGGCCTCGCGGTGTTCGTCATCGCCCTGATCGTCGGGCGGGGCAACGACGGTGCACTCGCCCGTGAGATCGTCGAGCGCAGCGTCCCCGACGGCGCCGGACGCAACGTCGTCAACGTGATCCTCGTCGACTTCCGCGCCTTCGACACGCTCGGCGAGATCACCGTCCTCGCCAGCGCGGCGATCGGCGTCGTCGCGCTCGCTCGCGCCGGACGGCGCGGCGACCCGGCGCACCCCGAGCCGATGGTCGGCACGCCGCGGCGCCCGATGGAGCGCTTGGTCTACCTCGACACCTCCGTCCGGTTGATCTTCCATGCGGTGATGGTCGGGTCACTGTGGCTGCTGTTCGCCGGCCACAACCAACCCGGTGGCGGATTCGTCGGCGGTCTGCTCGCCGGTGCGGCGATGGCGCTGCGCTACGTCGCCGGAGGGCTCGCCGAGGTCCGCCAGCATTCGCGGTTCAAACCGTGGACGATCCTCGGCGCCGGGTTGTTGCTCAGTTCGCTCACCGCTGCAGCCCCGCTGCTGTTCGGCGCCGACGTCCTCGACGTCGGCGGCCACGAACTCGAGTTGCCGCTGCTCGGCAAGCTCAAACTGTCGAGCGCGCTGATCTTCGACCTCGGCGTCTACCTGCTCGTGCTCGGGCTGGTGCTGATGGTCTTCGAAGCCTTCGGCGATGATCCGTCGCCCGCTGACATCGCCGAATCGGAAGGCGCCCGATGAGTGTCCTGCTCGCCGCCTGCGCCGCGCTGCTGTTCGGTGTCGGCACCTACCTCCTGCTCCAGCGCAAGCTGAGCCGGATCATCATCGGCCTCGGACTGATCAGCCACGGCGCGAACGTCTTGCTCGTCACCTCCGGGCGGCGCGGTCTCCCTCCCCTGATCGGCAGCGGAGCACCGCAGCGGTTCGCCGATCCGCTGGCCCACGCCTTCGCCTTGACGGCGATCGTGATCACCTTCGCCGTCACCGCCCTGCTCCTCGCCCTCGGCTACCGGAGCTGGCTGCTGACCGCCGACGACGAGGTCCAGGACGACGTCGGCGACCGGATGATCGCCAGCGTCCTCGCCGACAAGATCGAGCTCGACCTGGACATCGACGACGAGATCGTCGAGGCCCACGAGGTCCGACCGGTGGGAGGGGACTGATGGACCAGTTGCTCGCCGTACCGATCGTCCTGCCGATGATCGGCGCAGCGATCTCGATCCTGTTCGGGCGCGCCCGCCGGCTGCAACGGATCCTCGGGATCGCCACCCTCTCGATCGTCGTCGCCGTCTCGGTGGTGATCTTCGTCGAGGTCGACCGCAACGGACCGCTCGTCTCCCAGGCCGGCGGATGGGCTGCGCCGGTCGGGATCAGCCTGGTTGCCGACCGGCTCAGCGCGCTGCTGCTCCTCGTCGGCGCGGCGATGCTCCTCGGCGTCCTGCTCTACGCGATCGGTGAGCCCGGTGCGGAGCGCAGCCACGTCGGGTTCCAGTCGGTCTACCTCGTGCTCACCGCCGGCGTCTCGGCCTCGTTCCTCACCGGTGACCTGTTCACCTTGTTCGTCGCGTTCGAGATGATGCTCACCGCCAGCTATGTGCTGATGACCCTCGGCGGACGTCCCCAGCAGGTGCGCGCCGGGATGACCTATGTCGTCATCAGCCTGATCGCGTCGAGTCTGTTGATCACGCTGATCGCCTTGATCTACGCCGCGACCGGAACGGTCAACCTCGCCGAGCTGTCGACGGCGATGGCCGAGCTCGACCCGGTCGCCCGGCAGACGTTCGGGATCATGTTGCTGACCGTGTTCGGGATCAAGGCGGCGCTGTTCCCGCTCTACTTCTGGCTGCCCGACAGTTATCCGAACGCGCCATCACCGGTGACGGCGGTGTTCGCCGGCCTGCTGACCAAGGTCGGCGTCTACGCCATCCTCCGCACCCAGACGGTGCTCGTGCCCAGCGACAGCCAACCGCGCACGCTGCTGTTGGTCCTCGCCGGGTTGACGATGCTGCTCGGCGCGCTCGGCGCAGTCGCCCAGGACGACATCCGCAGGTTGCTCTCGTTCAACATCGTCAGCCACATCGGGACGATGGTGATCGGGTTGGGCATCGGTACCGTCGCCGCGCTCGCCGGAACGATCCTCTACATGGTCCATCACATCGTCGCCAAGACCGCGCTGTTCCTCACTGCCGGGCTGATCGAGGACGCCGGCGGCGACGGCCGGATCAGCAAACTCGGGGGGATGGTGCGGACGACTCCGATCCTGGCGGTGATCTTCCTCCTCCCCGCGCTGAACCTCGCCGGGATCCCGCCGATGTCGGGATTCATCGGCAAGCTCGCCCTGATCCAGGCCGGACTCGACGAGCAGCAGGGAGGGATCGTCGCCGTCGTCCTCATCGCCAGCCTGCTGTCGCTGTACTCGCTGCTCAAGATCTGGTCGGGCGTGTTCTGGGGCGCGCCCGCCCACGACCGGCCGCTGCCGAGGCCGCTCAACCGTTGGGGCGGACCGCCGGCGATGGTCGTGCCGACCGTCGCCCTCGCCCTCGCCAGCGTCGGCCTCGCCCTGTTCGCCGGACCGCTCTACGAGTTCTGCACGCGAGCTGCGGCCGACCTGGTCGACCGCGGTGGCTACGTCCGGGCGGTGCTCGAGCGATGACGCGGATCGGCATCGGCGTTGCGCTCGTCGGTTTGTGGGTCTTCCTCTGGGGAGACGTGAGCGTGGCCAACCTGGCCAGCGGCGCAGTGGTCGCCGGTGGGTTGCTGCTCGCCTTCCCCGGTGACCGGCGGGTCGGGGCGACCCGCTACGTCGTCCGGCCGTTCGCCGCCGCTCGGTTGATCATCGTGTTCGCCGTCCAGCTGCTCGGCTCCAGCGTGCTGATCGCCCGCGAGATCGTCAGCCGGCGCTCACGGATCCGGACCGGGATCGTCGCTTGCCCGTTGCGTTCGGGCTCGCACCGGCTGACCACGGCGCTGGTCAACATCGTCGCCCTCACCCCCGGGACGATGCCGGTCGAATTGCAGCTCGACCCACCGGTGCTCTACGTCCACGTGCTGCTCCTCGACGACGTCCATCGGGTCCGCGACGACATCGCCCGGCTGGAGGCGCTGATCGCTGCCGCCTACGGCCCGACCCGCCGGGCGACCGAGGCGAGGGAGGCGAAGCGTTGATCGTCGCCATCGCCGCCGTGCTCCTCGCCGCCGCCGCTGCGTTCGGCGTTCGGCTGGTCGTCGGACCGTCGCTCGCCGATCGGGTGATCGCCCTCGACGGTCTGCTGGTCACCGGGATGGCCGGGATCGCCGCCCATGCGGCCCATACCGGCAACGGCGCCTTCGTCCCGGTGATCGTCGTCACCACCTTCGTCGGCTTCATCTCGACCGCGATCATCGCCCGCTTCATCGAGCGCAGCGGCCGATGATCGGCGAATCGCTGCTCCTCGTCGGCTGCGTGCTGATCCTGCTCGCTGCGATCGGCGTGCTCCGGTTCAACGACGTGCTCAACCGGATGCATGCCCTGACCAAGGCGACCACGCTCGGGCTGCTGCTGGCGTTGATCGGGGCGGCGGTGGTCCTCGACCATCCGAACGATGTCACCTCGGTGCTGATCGCGGCCGTGCTCCAGCTGATGACCTCGACCATCGCCGCCAACCTGCTCGCCCGCAGCACCTACCTCGCCAGCGGGATCAAGGTCACCGTCGACGACGTCGACGAACTCGCCGACGGCGCCTCGGACACCGACGGGAAGAGCGATCGCCACCCCCGTTGAGGCGCTCCCGCTGACGCGCGGAATCTGGAGCGACGCTCCGTCGCCGAACTCGTCGTCCTCGCCAGTGCTGCAATAGCTGCAAGATGCAACTAATCTCGGTCAATGGCCTGGGACTTCTCCACCGATCCGGCGTTCGCCGCGGAACTCGACTGGATTCGACAGGTGGTGATCGACGAGATCGAACCGCTCGACCTGGTCAAGCACCAGATGAGTCCGGAGGCGTGGAAGCGGGCGACCGAGCCGATCAAGCAGTCGGTGAAGGACCGTGGGTTGTGGGCCGCCCACCTCGACCGCGAACTCGGCGGTCAAGGGATGGGTCAGGTGCGCCTGGCGCTGATGCACGAACTGCTCGGCCGGACGGCGTCGGCGCCGAACCTGTTCGGCAACCAGGCGCCGGATTCGGGCAACAGTGAGCTGCTCGCGATCGGCGCCAACGACGAGCAGAAGCAGCGATGGTTGTGGCCGCTGCTCGCCGGCGAGCTGACGTCCAGCTTCTCGTTGACCGAACCGGAGACGGCCGGCTCCGACCCGACCCAGATCACCACCGCAGCCGTGCTCGACGGCGACGAGTACGTGATCAACGGGCGCAAGTGGTTCGCCTCCAACGCCGCCGTCGCCGACTTCGTGCTGGCGATGGTCGTCACCAACCCCGAGGGCGGGCCGTACGAACGGGCCTCGATGATCGCGATCGAGCGGGACACCCCGGGGATGAACATCGTCCGCAACGTGCACACGATGGACCACCCGTATCCGGGAGAGGGTGACCAGCACCTCGGCGGTCACGCCGAGATCGTCTTCACCGACTGCAGGGTGCCGGTGGCGAACCTGATCGGCAAGCCGGGCGAAGGGTTCTTGCTCGCCCAGAAGCGGCTGTCGGGCGGGCGGATCCACCATGCGATGCGCTGGATCGGCACCTGCCAGCGGGCGTTCGACATGATGTGCGAGCGGGCCGTGTCGCGCACGATGAACGGTCGGCCATTGGGCGACAAGCAGTTCGTCCAGGACTTCGTCGCCGAATCACGGACCGAGATCGACGCAGCCCGGCTGCTCACCCTCCACGCCGCCTGGCACTGGGACACCTACGGCGCGGAGAAGTCGCGGGTGCAGATCGCCCAGATCAAGTACTGGGGGGCGCGGGTGTTGTACAACGTCGTCGACCGTTCGATCCAGGTCCACGGGGCGATGGGGTTCTCGACCGACCTGCCGCTCGAGCGGATGTATCGCGTCGCCCGCAACTTCCGCATCTCCGATGGTGCCGACGAGGTCCACAAGAGCTTCATCGCCCGGCGGGTGCTGAAGACCTACCGTCCGGTCGACGGCTATCCGACGGAGCACGTCCCGACCCGCCGAGCGGCCGCCGAGGAACGCTTCGCCGACCTGCTCGACCTGGCGACGGCGAACCACTGATGGGAACCGAAGCGGTCGACGGCGACGCCCTACAGCACTGGCTGACCGGGGCGGTGCCGGGAGCCGCCGGGCCGCTGCGGATCGAGCAGCTCGCCGGAGGCTCGTCGAACCTGACCTTCCGCATCCGCGACGAGGCCAACGACTGGGTCCTGCGCCGACCACCGCTGAGCCATGTGCTGGCGACCGCCAACGACATGCGCCGGGAGTACACGGTGCAGCAGGCGCTCGCCGCCAGCGACGTTCCCGTGCCGCAGGTCGTCGCCTTCTGCGACGACCCGGAGGTGCTCGGCGCACCGTTCTACGTGATGGAGCGGCTCGACGGAGTGGTCTACAGCGACGCCGACCAGGTCGCCCATCTGACCGACGCCGAGTCTCGGGCTGCGTCGTTCGAGCTCGTCGACGTTCTCGCCCGGTTGCACGCCGTGCGCCCGGCGGAGGTCGGGCTCGACGGCTTCGGCAAACCGGACGGGTTCCTCGCCCGCCAGGTCGGCCGCTGGTGTACCCAGTGGGAGCGGTCGAAGGCGGAGGACAACCCGGCGATCGACGAGGTCGCCCGCCGGCTCGGCGCCCACCTCCCGGCGCACAGCGACTCCTCGATCGTCCACGGCGACTACAGCTTCAACAACACGATGTTCTGGCGAGACCGCCCGGCGGAGCTGCGCGCCGTGCTCGACTGGGAGATGTCGACGCTCGGCGATCCGCTGACCGACGTCGGAATGGTCGCCGTCTACTGGGGCGCCGTCGGGCAACTGCTGTGGCGTGAGCGCGCCCCGCAGGCGCACCGCGCCAACGCCGGGTTCGTCGACGTCGACACCCTGCTCGAGCGCTACGCATCGAGCAGCGGGCGGGACCTCACCGAGCTCGGCTTCTACCGCACGCTGGCGACGTTCAAGCTGGCGGTGATCACCGCCGGTGCTCGCGCCCGGCTCGCCGCCGGCGACCCGCAGCGGGCGGCGACGACCTCGTCGGTCGTCGACGACCTGGCCGAGGCCGCCCTCGCCGCCTCCGCCGACCTCTGAACCCACCGCGCACAGCCCCCGCAGTCCGCGCCGGTCCGCGCCGTGCTCATGGCATCACATCCGACGGAATCCGTCGCTTTCGGTGCCAAGAGCGCCGGTGGCGACGAGCTCGTGGATCCCGGGTCAGGCAGGTGAGGCAGGTCGGAGGTCGGTTCGGCGCGACGCGGCCATCCGCAGCGCGTCAGGAGCCGGCGAGCACGACCCGGTTTCGCCCGGCCTGCTTCGCCGAGTCGAGCGCATCGTCGGCGGCTTCGGCGAGATCGGCGTCGGGCTCGGCGGAGCTGACCGCCAACCCGACCGAGATCGTCACCGACCGCCCGCCGGGCAGCTCCGCCTCGGCGACGGCAGCTCGAACGCGCTCCATCACCATCACCGCTTCGTCGGCCTGCACGTCGTGGAGCAGAACCGAGAACCCGGCGTCGCCGGGGCGGTAGACGATGTCGTCGAGCCTGACGCTGGCGATGATCGTCGTCGCCACCTCCTGCAGCACCAGGTCACCGGCCGGCTGGCCGTGTTCGGCGACGAACCGGTCGAAGTCGTCGAGCTCGACCATCGCGAATCCCTTGGAGACGTGACCTGCCCCGAGCGCGGCGAGATCCTGGTCCATCCGCCGCCGCGTGCGCAGCTGGGTCAGCCGATCGAGCTCGTCGTCGGGGTGATCGCTTCGTGATTGCGCGGGGCGGCGCGTCATGCTCGTCCATTAGAGCAGAGGGAGCGAGCCAGATGCGTTTCAACCACATGGAGCTGACCTTTCCAGTCGGCACCCTGACCACCGAGTACCGAGCCGAGGTCGACGCGTTCTACGGCGGCGTCCTCGGGTGGGAGGGCAAGACGACGCAGATCGTCGGCCAGGACTGCCACCTGCTCTTGCTCGACCAGCGGGCGGAGCAGTTCATCCTCCTCGCCGAGTCGCCGAAGCCGATGAGCTCCCCCGGGTACGACCACCTCGGGCTGCTCCAGGACACGCGCGCCGAGGTCGACGATCTACTTGCATCCTGCAAGGAGTATCGTGAGCGCGATCCACGTATGCAGCTCAAGGAATACCCCGACCTCACCAACCCGACCTCGGTCGTCCACGCGTTCTACTTCAAGTACCTGCTCCCGATCTGGTTCGACGTGCAGGTGATCGAGCGCTCGGCGTCCTGAGCAGATGCTGATCCGGCTGCTGCGGACCCATCTGCGCGCCCATCGGCGCGTCCTCGGCTGGGTCCTCGCGCTGCAGTTGGTCCAGACCGTCGCCACCCTCTACCTGCCGACGCTGAACGCCGACGTGATCGACAAGGGCGTCGCTCGCGGCGACACCGGCTACATCTGGCGTGTCGGCGGGCTGATGCTCGGGGTGACGGTGATCCAGGTCGGGTTCGCCATCGGCGCGGTGTACTTCGCCGCCCGCGCTGCGATGGGCTTCGGACGTGACGTCCGGGAGAGTCTGTTCCATCAGGTCACCGGCTTCTCGGCGCGAGAGGTCAACCAGTTCGGGGCGCCGTCGCTGATCACCCGGATCACCAACGACGTGCAGCAGGTCCAGATGCTCGTCCTGATGTCGTGCACGTTCCTCGTCGCCGCCCCGATCACGATCGTCGGTGGGGTGACCCTCGCCCTGCGCGAAGACGTCGGGCTGTCGAGCATGTTGTCGGTCAGCGTGCCGGTGTTGGCGATCACCGTCGGCATCGTCGTCAGCCGACTGATCCCCCAGTTCCGCTTGATGCAGATCCGCCTCGACCACGTCAACCAGGTGATGCGCGAGCAGATCAGCGGGATGCGGGTGGTCCGCGCCTTCGTCCGGGAACCCGACGAAGCGGCCCGCTTCGGAGTGGCCAACGACCGGTTGACCGAGACCTCGCTGCTCGCCGGGCGGCTGATGGCGTCGATGTTCCCGACCGTGATGCTCGTGCTCAACGTGTCCAGCGCAGCGGCGATCTGGATCGGGGCATCGCGGATCGACAGCGGGGACCTGCAGATCGGGCAGCTGATCGCCTTCCTCACCTACCTGACCCAGATCCTGATGTCGATCATGATGGCGACGTTCATGACGATGATGATCCCGCGCGCCGCGGTCTGCGCCGAGCGGATCAACGAAGTGCTCGACACCCCCTCGTCGGTCCGCACCCCGGACCGGCCGGTGACCGAGCTGCTCGCCAGCGGCACGGTCGAACTCCGCCAGGTCGGGTTCCACTATCCCGGAGCGGAGCTGCCGGTGCTCGACGGGGTCACGCTGCGAGCGCTGCCGGGTCAGACGACGGCGATCATCGGCTCGACCGGCTCGGGCAAGACCACCCTGCTCAATCTGATCCCGCGCCTGTTCGACGTGACGTCCGGAGCGGTGCTGGTCGATGGCGTCGACGTGCGTGAACTCGAGCCGGAAGTGCTCTGGAGTCGGATCGGACTCGTCCCCCAGAAGCCGTACCTGTTCTCCGGGACGGTCGCCGGCAACCTCCGCTACGCCGATCCGGCGGCGACCGACGACGAGTTGTGGGCTGCGCTGGAGATCGCCCAGGCGGCCGACTTCGTCCGGGAGATGCCCGGCGGGCTGGAGGCGACGATCGAGCAGGGCGGGTCGAACGTCTCCGGCGGACAGCGCCAGCGGCTGGCGATCGCCCGGGCGCTGGTCCGCAAACCGACGATCTATCTGTTCGACGACTCGTTCTCCGCCCTCGACCTGGCGACCGACGCCCGCCTGCGCGCCGCACTCGCCCCGCACACCGCCGAGGCGACGGTGCTGATCGTCGCCCAGCGGGTCTCGACGATCGCCGGCGCGGACCAGATCCTGGTGCTCGAGGACGGCCGCTCGGTCGGGCTGGGAACCCACGAGCAGCTCCTCGCCGGCTGTCCGACCTACGCCGAGATCGTCGCCTCCCAGCTGGAAGCGACCGCCGTCGCATGACCGACCGCTCCGACGCCGCCGACGACGACGCTGACGGCGTCGCTCCTCCCGTCCGCCCGCCGATCCCCGGCCCGGCGGGCCGGTTCGCGACGATCGGGATGCCGGTCGAACGCTCTGCCGACTTCGGCAACTCGACCCGCCGGCTGCTCGGTCGGATGCGGCCCGAGCGAACCAACGTCGTGCTCGTGATCGTCCTCGCGGTGGTCAGCGTGGCGTTGTCGGTCTCCGGCCCGCAGGTCCTCGGCCGTGCCACCGACGTGATCTTCGAGGGCCTGCGCAGCCCGCGAGCGGGCGATCGACTTCGCTCGCCTGCACCGGATCCTGTGGATCGTGATCGCGCTGTTCGTCGGCTCGGCGATGCTCTCCTGGCTGCAGTCGTTCGTCCTCGCCGGGGTGGTCCAGCGCACGATGCGGCGTCTGCGGGCCGAGGCGTCGAGGACAAGCTCAACCGTCTGCCGCTGCCGTACGTCGACCGTCAGCCGCGCGGCGACCTGCTCAGCCGGGTGACCAACGACATCGACAACATCGCCCAGAGCCTGCAGCAGACGTTGAGCATGATGCTCACCTCGACCCTCAGCCTGGTCGGCGTGCTCGGAATGATGCTGTGGATCTCGCCGTTGCTGGCGCTGGTGGCGGTGACCACGATCCCGTTGTCGCTGCTGACGATCCGCACCGTCGCCAAACGGTCGAAAGGCCGGTTCATCGCCCAATGGCGACACACCGGAACGCTCAACGCCCAGGTCGAAGAGGCGTTCACCGGACACTCGCTGGTCAAGGTCTTCGGCCGACGCCACGACGTCGAGCAGCGCTTCCGGGAGAAGAACGACGAGCTCTACGCCGCCAGCTTCGGTGCCCAGTTCATCTCGGGGATCATCCAGCCCTCGATGATGTTCCTCGGCAACCTCAACTACGTCGCGATCGCGGTGATCGGCGGGTTGCAGGTCGCCAACGGGTCGATGAGCCTCGGCGAGGTCCAGGCGTTCATCCAGTACTCGCGGCAGTTCACCATGCCCCTGACCCAGCTCGCCTCGATGGCCAACGTGTTCCAGTCGGGGATCGCCTCCGCCGAGCGGGTCTTCGAGCTGCTCGACGCCGAGGAAGAGGTCGAGGAGCACGCCGATCCGGCGTCCGTCCCGCACCCGCAGGGCCGGGTCGAGTTCGACCACGTCTCGTTCTCCTACGACCCCGACCGTCCGCTGATCAAGGATCTGTCGTTCGTCGCCGAGCCCGGCCAGACGGTGGCGATCGTCGGGCCGACCGGTGCCGGCAAGACGACGCTGGTCAACCTGATCATGCGCTTCTACGAGCTCGACTCGGGGCGGATCACCCTCGACGGGCAGGACATCTCCCACATGCGCCGCGCGGATCTGCGCTCGAACGTCGGCATGGTGCTCCAGGACACCTGGCTGTTCGGTGGAACGATCCGCGACAACATCGCCTACGGCAACCCGCGGGCGACCGAGGAGCGAGCTGCTCGCCGCGGCGCGGGCGACCTACGTCGACCGGTTCGTCCACTCGCTTGCCCGACGGCTACGACACCGTCGTCGACGACGAGGGCGGCGACGGTCAGCGCTGGTGAGAAGCAGCTGATCACGATCGCCCGCGCCTTCCTCGCCCAGCCGGCGATGCTGATCCTCGACGAAGCGACGAGCTCGGTCGACACCCGCACCGAGGTGCTGATCCAGCGGGCGATGGCGGCATTGCGTCAGCACCGCACCAGCTTCGTCATCGCCCATCGGCTGTCGACGATCCGCGATGCCGACGTGATCCTGGTGATGGAAGACGGCCAGATCGTCGAGCAGGGCAGCCACGCCGAACTGCTCGCCGCCGGCGGCGCCTACTGGTCGCTGTACAACGCCCAGTTCACCGGCGCGGTGGCGGTCGCCGAGGCCTGAAATCACCCCCGGCGGGCGAAGCTCGCGCCGGTAGCCTCCAGCCGGTGACGGACGGCGGCGCCTTGACGATCGATGCGGCCGGCGGCGGCGCCGATCAGCGGATCGACCGTACCGGGGCGATCGCCGGGATCTCCGCCTACGGCATCTGGGGACTGTTCCCGCTCGTGTTCCACCAGCTGAGCGACGTCCTCCCGGTCGAGGTGCTGATCCACCGCGTCGTCTGGTCGTTCGTCCTCGTCGTCGGCTGGCTGACCCTGCGTGGCGACAACGTCTGGCGCAGCGTCGTGCGCACCTCCGGCACCGAGCGCCGCCGGCTCGCTGCGTCGGCCTCGCTGATCACGATCAACTGGCTGACCTACGTCTGGGCGGTGAGCAACGAGCACGTGATCGAGGCTGCGCTGGGCTACTACATCAACCCGCTGATCACCGTCGCCCTGGGTGTGGTGATCCTGCGCGAGCGATTGCGCCGGATGCAGCGCATCGCCCTCGGTTTCGCCGCCGCCGCCGTCGCCGTGCTCGCCGTCGCCTACGGGCAGGTGCCGTGGATCGCATTGACGCTGGCGTTCACCTTCGCCGGGTACGGCGCGTTGAAGCGGTCGGTCACCGTCGGGGCGGTGACGTCGATGGCGGTCGAGACCGCGCTGCTCGCCCCGATGGCGACGGTCGGGCTGATCGTGCTCCAGTTGCGCGGCGATGCCGCCCTCGGCCACGGACCGGTCGGACGCGACCTACTGCTGCTCAGCCTCGGGGTGCTCACCCCGGTGCCGCTCGCCCTGTTCGCCGCGTCCGCTCGTCGATTGCCGCTGACCATGCTCGGGATGCTCCAGTACCTCACGCCGACGTTGCAGCTGTTGTGTGGCGTGGTCGTGCTCGGCGAGGACTTGCCGGCCGAGCGTCTGCTCGGCTTCGTCCTCGTCTGGGTCGCCCTCGCCGCCCTCGCCCTCGACCTGTTCCGTTTCACTCGCCGGCCACGCCATGCCGTCGTCTGACGTGCCCATCGGCACCCAGCGCCCCGGCGTTCAGCGGCCGAGGAGCAGTTCGTCGACGATCGCCGTCCGCATCGATTTGGGCCGCAACGCCGCGTCGTAGAGCAGCGGCGCCGTGCCCGGGCCGAGCAGCGTGTCGAGCCAGCTGTCGCCGTCGTCGATCCCCCAGAACGTGATCGACTCGCAGCCCGGCTGGTCGAGACACGTGCGCACGATCCGCGCCGCCCGGGCCGCCTGGGCATCGGCGCCGATCGTCGTCCTACCGTCGAAGCCGCGGTTGGGGATGTCGAGCTCGGTCAGATCGACGGCGACGTCGAGCGCTGCCAGCCGGGCCATCGTCGTGGCGAGCAGTGGGCGATCGGGTTCGCCGAAGAACAGATGGGCTTGGAGGCCGACCCGGTCGACCCGCCGACCTGCCGCCACCAGATCGTCGGTGAGCTCGATCAGCGCCTCGGCGACGGCGGGGTCGTACTCGCTGCGGTCCTGATTGAGCACCAGTTCGGCTTCCGGCCAGATCTCGGCGGCGAGAGCGAACGCCTCGTCGACGTAGCCGGGTCCGAGGACGTCGTAGAAGTGGTTGTCGCGTTCGAGTTCGCCGTCGCCGATCGCCTCGTTGACGACGTTGAGCCGGTCGATCCGGTCGCCGTAGCGGGCGTGCAGCGTCTCCAGATGGACCCGAAGCACCGAGCGGAGCTCGTCGGGCTCGGTGATCGAACGCACCCACTGCGGCAGGACCGATCGCAGCGTCGGCGGATCCCACAAGAAGTGGGTGGCCGTCAGCACCTTGCCGTTGGCAACGGCGTAGTCGACGACCGCATCGGCCGCGGCGAAGTTCCACACGTCGGGAGCCGGATGGATCGAGCTCCACAGGAACTCGTCCTCGGTGCTGAGCGCATCGAACTGGGCGAGCTGCAACGCCTCCACCGCGGGGTCGCCGGGCTTCGCCGCCGAGCCGATCAAGACGTTGGCGAACCGGCCGGCGTCGGCCAGGGTGCAGCCGCTGGTGAGCTGACAGGCGGGCGGCGGAACGGTCACCGGAACCGGCACCGTGCTCGCCGAGGTCGCCGTGCTCGCCGTCGACGTCGTGCTCGCCGTGGACGTCGAGCTCGAGGTCGGGGTCGTCGAGCTCGAGGTCGCCACCGACGTCGGCGTCGGTGCGACCGGCCGGGCCGGGTCCGTCACCGCGCTCGGCGCCGACGAGCTGCAGGTGGCGAGCACGAGGGCGGCAATCAGCGCGGCGAGCACCCTCATCCGCGTCGTCGGGTGGGAGTTCAACCGGCGAGGACGACGCGGTTGCGCCCGGCGCGCTTGGCTTCGTAGAGCGCCTTGTCGGCGGCGGCCAAGCCCGCTGCCGGAGGACCCTGTCGAACGGTGAGCCCGATCGACACCGTCACCCGCCCGGTCGGCTGGGTTGCCCTCCCGGCGATCGAACTGGCCTCCACCGCCGATCTGACCCGTTCCATCACCCCGAGCGCTGCCTCGCAGTCGATCCCGCGCAGCAGGACACAGAACTCCTCCCCGCCGTAGCGGTAGACGACGTCGTCCTCGCGGATCGTGGTCGAGATCGTCGCCGCCACCACCCGCAGAGCCTCGTCCCCCGCGCCGTGACCGTTGGTGTCGTTGAACTGCTTGAAGTGATCGACATCGATCATCGCCACCCCGACCGCGACACGATCGTCGAGCGCGGCGAGGTCGCGGTCGAGCCGGCGCCGGTTGCGGACCTCGGTCAGCCCGTCGAAGTCGGCGTCGGTGCGCCGGCGGGCTCCGTCCAGCGCAACGCCGGTGTTCGGGCCGAGCAGCTGCAGCCTGCTCAGCACACTGTCGCCGAACGGCTGCGCCGGGTCGCGAGCGACGACGATCGCCCCGGCGACCGACCCGCCGGCGACGACTGCGATCGCGGCGAAGGCGTACCCCCCGTGGCCGGCCGGCGTCGGCGGGCCGAGCCGGCCGACCGCCGGTTGCCCGGTCTCGATCACCCGCAGCAGTGCGCCGCCGACGGTGTCGGTGGGGTCGAAGACGGCTGCGTCGGTCGTCGCCATGACCTCGGCGCCGTTCGGCCGGCGGGCGACGAACGCAGCAGCACTGGCTCCGACCAGCAGGCAGGCGTCGGCGAGGGCGATGCGCAGCACGCCGTCCACGTCAACAGCCTCCGACATCCGCCTGGTGGTGTCGAGGACGTCCTCCGCTGCGAGCGCGGCGGGAGACGGCGACGGCGCGGTGGCGACCGTCGCTCGCCGGCCGCGACGGATGGCGAGGACCAGTCCGCCGACGAGCAGCACGGCGAGCACGGCCAGGATCGGCATGGTCCGATCGGCCGAGGTCGAGCGCAGGTCACCGGTCGATCCATCGGCGGCCGGCGTCGACGCAGCCGTCGACGCCGTGACCGTCGGCGCCGCAACCGGTGCCGCCGAGGTGATCGATGTCGCCGTGCTCGCTGCACTGGTCGTGGGCGCGACGTCCGCCGCAGGGACGACGCCGGAGCCCGCCGCCGGCGCCGGACCGGCCACGTCGTCGAGCAGCTGCTCGATCGCATCCCGGTCGGCGGGGCTGCGCACACCCGGAGGCGCTGCTCCGTCGCGCAGCAGCAGGTCGGTCAGCGCGTCGAGCCACCCGTTCGCCGGCACGGTCCGGGCGGTGCCGGCGGCGATCGCCCGGCGGACGTCGTTCGGCAGCGAGCCGAGGCCGAGCCGGACCGGCCCGCTCGGGGGATGGCCGGCGCGGATCAGTGCGCCGAGCAGCAACTCGTTGGTCGCGTCGGTCAGATCGAGGGCGTCGATCAGCTCGGCACGGGTCCGTGCCGCAGTCGGGTATCGCTCGACGATCTCGGCGACCACCGGGTCGACCGTGAACACGCCGAGCGAGCCGAGCAGATCGATCTCGGCCAGCAGCCAGACCTGCGCGTTGGCGATCGGATCACCGTCGGGGAGGGAGGCCGAGGCCGCTGCGCCGATGGTTGCCGAAGCCGCCGGCGTGGCGAGCGCGACGAGCACGCCGAACAAGGCGACCGACGCCGCCGCGTGACGCACCCACCGAACCATGTCCTCCTTATCGGCCGCTACCTCGCCGTGTGCAAGAGGTGCGAAGAGATCGGCGGCGTCAGCGGTTGACGATCTCGGCGATCGCGGCGAGCTGTGACGGGTCGCGGCCGGAGACCAGCAGCGTCGTGACCGGACTCCGTCCCACGCCTCGAGCCGTTCCTTGATGCGGCTCGGCGGGCCGACGAGCGAGATCTCGTCGGCGAAGTCGTCGGGGACGGCGGCGATGGCCTCGTCGCGCTTGCCCTCGAAGAAGAGGTCCTGGATCTTGTAGGCCTCCTCCTCGTAGCCCATCCGCTCCATGAGCTTGGTGTGGTAGTTCTGGCCCTTGGCGCCCATGCCGCCGATGTAGAAGCCGAGCAAGGCCTTCACCGGCCACAGCGCCGGCCTCGACGTCGTCGGTGATGTTGAAGTTGACCAGCGCGATGATCTCGAAGCCCGGGCTTGGCGTCCGGTCAGCTGGTCGGCGTACACGTCCTGGCGGAACGGCGAGTAGTAGAGCGGCAGCCAGCCGTCGGCGATCTCGGCGGTCTGGGCGACGTTCTTCGGGCCCTCGGCGCCGAGGAAGATCGGGATCTCGCGGCGCAGCGGGTGGGTCATGATCTTGAGCGGCTTGCCCAGGCCCGGCTCGCCCTCGCCGCGGTAGGGCAGCGGGTAGAACTCGCCTCCTGGTCGAGCGGCCCCTCGCGGCGGAGCGCCTCGCGGATGATCTCGACGTACTCGCGGGTGCGGGCCAGCGGCTTGTTCGACGGCTGGCCGTACCAGCCCTCGACCACCTGCGGGCCGGACACGCCGAGGCCGAGGATGAGGCGGCCGTTGGAGAGGTGGTCGAGGGTCATCGCGGCCATCGCGGTGGCCGTCGGCGTGCGGGCCGACAGCTGCACGACGCCGGTGCCGAGCTTGATCGTCGAGGTGTGGGCGGCGATCCACGCGAGCGAGGTGAACGCGTCGGAGCCCCACGACTCGGCCGTCCACACCGAGTCGAAGCCGAGCCGCTCGGCCTCCTGGGCCAGCGCCGACGCTTCCCGGTTCGGTTGCGCCGCCCAGTACCCGAACACCAGACCGAGCTTCATCGCACTCCTTCGACGAGGGACCGGTTCAAGGTACCGATCGGCGCTGTCGCAGCTCGCAGTGGACCCGCCGAGCGAACACCATCTCGTCCTTGTGCACATAGCGAGCGCTCGTTATATTGTCGGGCGTGCGGCAGAGCGAACGCAAGGCGGAAACACGTCAGCGGTTGCTCGCCGCGGCTGCGTCGACGTTCGCCGAGCAGGGCATCTCCGGCGCATCGGTCGACGCGATCGCCGAGCGTGCCGGGCGGACCGTCGGCGCGCTCTACTTCCACTTCAGCTCGAAAGAGGAGTTGCTGTTCGCCGTCGTCGACGAGTGGCTGTCGAGCGCGGCGACCGTGGTCGCCGCCGAGATCGAACTCGCCGGGTCCCCCGACGAGCGGCTCGTCGCCCTCTGGCGGGCCGTCTCCCAGCCGGCGGCGGAGCAGTGGATGGCGCTCGAACACGAGGTCTGGAGCCATGCGCTGCGCAACCCCGACGCGCCGTCCCGGTTGCGCGCCCGCTATCTCACCACCTGGGCGGAGATCTCGCTCCTCGCCGAACGATGGCCCGAGTTCGCCGGTGCCCGGGACAACGGCCCGGCGATCGTCGGGGTGCTGTTCGGGATGGCGATGATGCATCGCATCTCCTCTGCCGAGCTCGACGACCGCATCGCCCTCACCGCCCTGCGCGCGCTCTCGTCGGCACGCCGGCGACCGCCCCGATCGAAGGAGCACCCCGATGACCACCTTCCACACCGCCGCCGACCTCTCCGGCATCGACCTGCTCGCCGAGACCTGGGAGCGCGGCGCACCTCACGACCAGTTCGACCTGCTCCGCCGGGAGGCGCCGGTGTTCTGGCATCCCGAGCCGAACGACAGCGGGTTCTGGGCGGTGACCAAGCATGCCGACGTCAAGCGGATCAGCCGCGATCCGCGGACGTTCTCCTCCGAGCTCGGCGGGACGTTCATCGCCACCGCGGATCCCGACGGGCTGGCGGTGTTGCGGCTGAGCGTGCTGAACATGGACGATCCACAGCACACCCGCTATCGCTCGATCGTCGCCAAGGCGTTCACCCCGCGCACGATCGGCAAGCTCGTCGACGACATCAACGTCCGCGCCGCCAACGTGATCGATTCGGTGATCGACCGTGACGAGTGCGAGTTCGTCGACGACATCGCCGCGATCGTCCCGATCCAATCGATCTGCACGATGCTCGGGCTGCCGCAGGAGACCTGGCCGCGGATGGTCGAGCTGACCAATCTGATGATCGGGTCGCTCAACGAGCCGGGCAACGACGCCGGGACGCTCGCAGCGATGGAGATCTACGCGCTGTGTGCCCAGATGGCCGCCGACCGGCGGGCGAACCCGGCCGACGACCTGATGACCGCACTGGTTCAGGCCGAGGTCGACGGCGAGCGCCTCGCCGATGCCGAGCTCGACATGTTTTTCGTCACCTTGATCGTCGCCGGCAACGAGACCACCCGGAACCTGATCAACCAGTCGATGCTCGCCCTGATCGACCATCCCGGCGAGATCGAGCGGTTGCGGGCCGACGAGTCGCTGTGGCCGACGGCGGTCGAGGAGTTCCTGCGGTACGGATCGTCGATCCACAACTTCCGCCGGACCGCGGTCGTCGACACCGAGCTCCGCGGTGTGCCGATCACGGCCGGCGACAAGGTCGTCATCTACTACGCCTCGGCGAACCGCGACGAAGAGGTCTTCGCCGATCCGCACCGCCTCGACGTCGGACGCCGACCGAACGATCACGTCACCTTCGGCGGCGGTGGCGTGCACTACTGCCTCGGAGCGAGCCTCGCCCGAGCCCAGATCACTGCGGTGATGCGACAGATCGTCACCCGCCTCGACGACGTCGCCCACGCCGGACCGGTCAGCCGGCTGCGTTCCGACTTCGTCAACGGGATCACTCGGATGCCAGTGACGTTCCGCCGGCGAGGGTGAACCGAGCTCAACCCACCTGAGCGATGACCTCGCCGAATCGCTGCAGCGTCTCGGGGCGGGCGAAGTCGCAGAACCACGCGTACACCCGCTCCACGCCGCGCTCGGCGGTGGCATGGAAATGGTCGACGAGTTCAGAGGTCGTCCCGATCACGGGCGACGATCGCCCGAACCGTTTCCCGGCCAGCTCGGTCACCGTCGCCCGCTCGGCTTCGGACGGAACGACTGCGACCATCTGCTGGATCGAGACGCGCGCATCGCCGACGCGGTCGCGCAGCTCCGTCACCCGACCGAGCGCGCCGACATGCAGGTTCCACCAGTCGGCATGTTCGGCGACGAGCGCCAACGTTTTCGGACCGACCCCGCCGATCGTGATCGGGATGTGCCCGAGCGGCGTCGGCAGTTGCCGTGCGCCGCGCAGCTGGTGGAACTCGCCGTCGTAGTCGACCACCTCGCCCGACCACAGGGCGCGGAGCACCTCGAGCGTCTCCTTCAGCCGTCGAACCCTCACCCGCGGTTCGGTCGAACCGGTGCCGAACACCTCGAACTCGGCGGGTACCGAGCCCCACCCGATGCCCAACTCGTAGCGACCACCGGACGCATGGTCGAGCGACACCGCCTCGCGAGCGAGCACCGACGGGTGGCGGAAGGCGTCACAGAGCACGAGCGAGCCGATCGTCAGTCGTTCGGTATGGGCGGCGATCCAGGTGTTGGCCACCATCGCCTCGTACATCGGCTGATCCTCGGCCAGCGGCGGCGCGAGATGGTCCATCCCGGCGATGCCGATGAAGCCGGCCGCCTCGGCCGCCTGGGCGCGCTCGACGAGCTGCGCCATCGTCAGCCGCATCTGCGGTAAGAACAGGTGGAACTCCATCTCGACGTCCTAGCAGGGTCGTCGGCGAGACGGTCAGCTCGGCGGGGCCACCGCCCGCAGGGCGGCGAGTCCACCGATCGCGGCAGTCCTCAGGAACGGGTTCGTGATCGGTTCGCCGAGGACGTAGACCCGATGGTGCAACGGTCCGGAGAGCAAGCTCATCGCCACCGGGGTGGCGATCGAGCCGAGCTCGCTGCGTTCGCCGGCGTGCTCGAGGATCCGGCTGAGCTGCTCGATCCGCGGAACGAGGAACTTGTCGTTGACCGCCTGGAGGAAGTCAGGGTTGCGTCGCAGCTCGACGGCGACCTCCTGGGCGAGGTCCGCCCGGCGGATCGACATCGTCTCGGCCAGCGAACGGAGAAAGGCGGCGACGTCGGTGTCGAGCGAGCCGGTGTCGATCTCGACCACCTCGGCGTGGAGCGAGGCGAGGGCGGCGGCGACGAGGTGTTGCTTGGTCTGCCAGCGGCGGTAGAGCGTCGCCGAGGAGACACCGGCGCGAGAGATCACCGCCGCCATCGTCAATCCGCCGTAGCCCTCGGCGGCGAGCACGTCGAGGGTCGCGGCGAGGATCGCCTGATCGGCGGCCTCGCTCCGTTGACGGCCGGGGCGGGCGGCGGTCGCCGCGCTGTTGCCCACCTCAGGTGGCGACGGCCATCGCCGTCGGATCGTCGTCGAGCGAGTCGTCGTCCAAGGTGACCTGGCGCGAGATCGGTCGGTCCGTCGCCCGGGCGGGGAGGTAGGCGAAGACGATCGCCGCGGCGGCGAGGACGACCCCGACGGCGACGAACAGCGCCAGCTGCATACCGTCGACGAACTGCTGCTTGGCGATCGCGATCAGCTCGCTCGCCGCTCCCCCGGGAAGCTCGCCGGCGACCTGCAACGCGCCGCCGATCGAGTCCTGCGCCCGCTCGAGTTGCTCGCCGCTGAGCCCGACACCGGCGAGCCGATCGGCCATCCCCGGGCGGTAGACGGTGGCGAACACCGAGCCGAGGACGGCGACGCCGAGCGCGCCGCCCATCTGACGGGTGGTGTCGTTCATCGCCGAGCCGACACCGGCCTTCGACGGCGGCAGCGAACCCATGATCGATTCCGTCGCCGGTGCCATCGTCAACGCCATCCCGGAGGCGACGAAGCAGAAGCCGATCAGGATGTGGACGTAGCCGTCGATGACCGGGACGGTGCCGACGATCATCAGTCCGACGGCGACGACGAGCAGCCCGATCCCGACCACCAGCTTCGTGCCGATCCGCTCGACCAGGCGGGGGGCGAGGGGGGCGAACCCGACCATCAGCATCGCCATCGGCAGCATGCGCACGCCGGCCTCGAGCGCGGAGAACCCGAGCACCGTCTGGAGGTACTGGGTGCCGAGGAACATCTGACCGAACATGGCGAAGAACACGAGCGTGATCGCGGCGTTGGCGGCGGAGAACCGGCGGTCGGCGAAGAAGCGGACGTCGAGCATCGGGTGATCGCGAACGCAGCTCCCAGACGACGAAGAGGGCGAGCAGGACGACGCCGATGGCGAGCGGGGCGAGCACCGCGCCGTTGCCCCATCCCTTGATCGGGGCTTCGATGATCGCCCACAACACGCCGATCAGGCCGACGATCGACAGCCCGGCGCCGACGAGGTCGAGTCGGGGGGCTTCTTCGTCGCGCGAGGACGGGAGGAAGTAGTGCGCCCCGAGCACCGACGCGATGATCACCGGCACGTTGACGAAGAAGATCGAGCCCCAGGAGAAGTGCTCGAGCAGCAGCCCGCCGATCACCGGTCCGAGCGCCCCGCTGGCGCCGGCGACCGCCGCCCACACGCCGATCGCCCGGGCTCGTTCGCGTGGGTCGTGGAAGATGTTGGTCAGCAGCGACAGCGTCGCCGGCATGATCAGCGCAGCGCCGATGCCCATCGAGGCGCGGGTGAAGATCAGCTGCCCGGCCGAACCGGCGAAGCCGGAGGCGATCGAGCCGAGGCCGAACACGACCATCCCGACCAGCAGCGCGCCCTTGCGCCCGAACCGGTCGCCGATCGCCCCCATCGTCAGCAGCAGGCCGGCGAACACCAGGGTGTAGCCGTCGATGATCCACTGCAGCTCGCTGGTGCCCGCCTCGAGGTCTCGGACCAGTGCAGGGATCGCGACGTTGAGGATCGTGTTGTCGAGGGTGATGATCAGCAGGCTGGCGCAGAGGACCGACAGCGCCCACCAACGTCGATCGTGAACCGCAGAGTCCTCCATCCCGCCGACGCTAAACGAAACGATCCCGTTCCGAAACGTCTTTGTTTCGAATCGTGACGAGGTTCACAGCGCGAGATCCGCTCCCGAATCTGGTCATCGGCTGCCACGGCCGACGGGATACCGTCGGAGCTGATGACCGCCACGCCGACGTTTCCCGGCGAGACGAGGGTGGACCTCGTCGCGCTGGCGTTGAACGCCGTGGAACCAGAACGACTCGCACGGTTCTGGGCCTACGCCCTGCGCTGGGACATCTGGGAGGCGGATGGCGTCGGCATCGAACTCGTCCCCACTGATGCCACCAGGTTCCGCGTCATCGTCCGACCCGCCGCGGACGCGAAGGTCGGCCAGAACCGGATCCACTTCGATCTGACCACGACGTCGCTCGACGACCAGACCACCACCGTGGTCGAGCTGTCGACGTTGGGGGCGAGGCACGTCGACATCGGCCAGCATGACGACGAGACCCAGGTCGTGCTCGCCGATCCCGAGGGCAACGAGTTCTGCGTCATCGCTCCGGACAACCGGTTCCTCTCCGGCTGCCCCCGCCTGGGAGCGGTCAACTGCGACGGCACGCGCGCACTCGGATACTTCTGGGGCGCAGCACTCGGATGGCCGTTGGTCTGGGATCAGGACGAGGAGACGGCGATCCAGGCGCCTGACGGCACCGGTCCGAAGCTCACCTGGAGCGGGCCTCCGCTGATGCCGACGTTGGGCAGGCAGCGGTTCCACTTCCATGTCGCCCCAGGGCCGGGCGCGACCGTGCCGGCCGCACTGGATCATCTCCGTGCCCTCGGCGCCGCGCAGCTCGACACCGGTCGCGCCTGCCCCGGAGCAATTGCGTCCACCGACGTCGATGGCAACGAGTTCTGTCTCGTCGATCGGAGCCCTGAACAGCATGACCGTCGCGATCGCCCGCACACCCCGCCCGCGTTCGGCCAGTAGTCGACGTCAGCGCACGACTGGTGCCCGAACGCTCGCTTCGGCAGGCTCGGGCGATGCTCGTCAGGGAATTCTCGTCAGGCTCCGGAAACGACCCGAGAACGCGGCGACGATCACTGCGATCGATGATCCGGCGAGGACGGCGAGCCCAAGGGTGCGCGCCTGGCTCTCGGCGGCATCCGCCGTCACCGAGATGACGATCGCGACTGCTGCGGCGAGCCAGCCGATCCCGGCGATTCGCAACGAGACACGCTCGACATAGGTCAGGTCGGGGTCGGCGGCAACAGCTGTCGTCGGTGCGCCGTCATCGCGCATCAGCTGCTCGATCCATCGGACCGGGGATGTCACGGCGAGCACCACGATCGGAGCCCAGATCAGCACGACTGCGGCCAGCGCAATACTCCCGGCGACCGTCAATCCCTCATTGCGCTCGAGCCCGACGACGATCGCGTCGCCGGCGTACACCGCCAGAGCCGTCGTCAACAGCGCGAGAAGTGCCTTCACATAGCGCAGCACAAGGCCGCGAAGCCGCAACACGTGGCGGGCCATTCCGTGCTCGACCTTGGCGACTTCGTCGAGCAACGGGCGGCTACTCGACGCAGCCAGCTCGAACAGGCCGTGCGCTCGCGTCACGTCGTCGTGTCCCGAGCCGAGACCCGCATAGACCTGCAGCTGCTTGTCGACGCGTCGACGAGACCTGTCGTTGGCTGGCACCAACAACTCGACGATCCGGGGGTCCGTCCGGTGAGCAGCCAGCTTCCCGAGAGCGGTCGGGCCGAGCTCGTCGGACGGGAGCTGGAGCGAGGTCAGCGTGAAGCGTGGGGTGAACATGTCGCGTCCGTCACCGCCGAGGTGGTTGGCATGGAAGTAGAAGCGGGTCAGATCGGCGAACAACAACCACAGCGCGACCACGGGAACGGCGAGCATCGCCACCACACCGACGACCAGGGCGACGTCGGCGACTCCGATGCCGTCGATCACCAGCGATCGAAGGACACCGGAGACCGAATCCCGGGCAACGACGGGGAGCAGGACGAGCAGACCGGCGCCGGACAACATGCCCACGGCGATGCGGTGAAAGGTCGACAACCGAACCTCGCAGCGAGCGACGAACGCTCGGGCAGCGGCGCGCTCGTCGGTCGTCATCGTCGTGCCATCACCATCACCATCGGGCACGTCCATGCAGCAAGTATCGCGA
This sequence comes from uncultured Actinomycetes bacterium, assembly GCA_963754705.1. GTDB lineage: Bacteria > Actinomycetota > Acidimicrobiia > Acidimicrobiales > Ilumatobacteraceae > JAWKHV01. The sequence goes on from CAVWGZ010000014.1 coordinate 141,910, forward strand.
TCTGATGCACGTGGACTGCGGATCGCCGTCGAGCAGCGTTCGGGCAGTAGTCGTCGGCATCGCGCCACTTCTGCCCGAACGCGGACAGGAGCGTTCTCGGGCGACTACGGCCAGGGCTTGGCGGCGTACTCCTCGCGGCAGCTTGAACTTGAGGATCTTGCGCAGGGTCTCGTTGCGCGGCAGGGCGTCGACGACCTCGAGCTGCTCGGGGATCTTCTGGCGCATCAGCTGCGCCGCGGTGAGCGTCTCGACCATCTCGTCGAAGGTCAGGTCGCCCTGGCCCCGGCCGCCCGCTCGACCACCGCGCAGACCCGCTCGCCACGCTCGCGGTCGGGCAGGCCGATCACGGCCACGTCGCCCGACCTTGGGGTGGGCGTAGAGCAGGTCCTCGATCTCCTTGGCGGCGATGTTCTCGCCCTTGCGGATGATGATGTCCTTCAGCCGGCCGGTGAGCACGACGTGGCCGTCGGCGCGCAGGTGGCCGAGGTCGCCGGTGCGGAACCAGCCGTCGTCGTCGAACGCCTCGGCGGTCGCCGCCGCGTCGGTGTAGCCCTTGAAGACCATCGGGCCCTTGCAGCCGGACCTCGCCGTCCTCGCCGGTCGCCGCCGACCGTGCCGTCGTCGGTCACGATGCGGATCTCGACAGCCCGACCACCGGCTTGCCGACGGTGTTGGCCAGCTGGTCGTCGGTGTCGTGCGGCGAGCCCTGGGCGATCATCGGGCACTCGGTCATGCCGTAGCCGTGGCAGGTCTTGACCCCGAACTCCCGCTCGATCTCGTCGAAGATCTCGGGCGGCATCGGCGCGCCGCCGCCGGACATCTTGCGCAGGGTCGGGATGATCGGCGTCGGCCGGGTCTTGCGCTGCTCGGCCAGGTACATCTGGTAGAACGCCGGTCCCGCCGCCGACCATCGTCGACCCCGTGACGGGCGAGCACCGGCGACGGCCGCCGCCGGGGCGAAGCGCCTCGAACAGCACCGCCGGGAAGCCGGCGATCAGCATCGTCCCGAGGTAGTCCGGACCGGCGATGTGGGAGAACGGGAAGGCGATCGAGCCGACGTCGTCGCGGCTGCATGTCGAGCGGCGACGGCCAGCCCGTTGGCGCCGGTGATCAGGGTCCGGTCGGTGTGGCGGACGCCCTTCGGGTTCGACGTCGTGCCCGAGGTGAAGTAGATCCAGCGGACCTCGTCGCCGTCGGTCGGCGCCGGCGGCAGGGTCGACGGATCGCCGTCGGGGAGGTCGGCGAAGATGTCGAGCACCGTCGGCGGATTCTCGAGATCGGCGATCAGTTCGGTCGACCATGCCGGCGTAGTCGAACCCGCCCCACACGCCGGGGACGAGGACGAACTCGGCCTCGGTGGCCCCGATCGCGTAGCCGACCTCCTTGTGCCGGTAGAGGTGCAGGATCGGGTTCTGGATGGCCCCGAGGCGGGCGAGGGCGAAGCTGGCGAGGATCGATCTCGAACCGGTTGGGGACCTGCCAGGTGACGCGGGTCCCGTGTCCGACCCCCAGCGCGTGCGAAGCCCGCCGCCGCTCGCTCGGCACGGTCGCGGAACTCACCGCAGGTCAGCGTGCGGTCGTTCTGGTCGATCAGCAGCAGGGCGTCCGGCGTCGCCACGGCGCGCCGGCGAAGCAGCTCCCAGAGGGTCGGCGCGTCAGCGAACGAAGTGGTCACGTGGATCTCCCATCGGCGGTGACGGACGGCTGGAGAATCTACGGGCTGGCGCCGCAGCGGCACCTACCGGTGGCCGTTACTCCAGGCCGTACTTCGGCATCGCCCCGCTGAAGGAGTGCTCGTACAGGCCGTGGCCGACCTTGCCGTCGTACTCGAACCGAGCAGCGTGGTCGACCACCGCGTACGCCCCGAGCTGGCTGATCGCCGGGACCTCGTAGGTGATTCCCTGGACGACCGTCTCGGGGCCTTGGTACATCCCGTGCCGCCAGTCGGCCTCGAGCCCGTAGCCGGTGCCGACGGCGAGGAAGTTCGCCAGCAACGGGGTGCAGCGGATCTCGAACCCGGCGTCGGGGAACGAGATCGTCGAACCGGCGAGCAGCCGGGTACCGGGCACGAAGCTGTGCGCGTGCTCCGTCCGGCCGAGCTGCTCGACCCGTCCGTCGAGCCAGACCCGCTCCGACTGCTCGAGGCTGCGGGTTCCGTCGGCGCCCTCGGAGCAGATGTAGAAGATGCAGTGGTCGTCGAACCTCATCGGGAAGTAGCTCCACATCCCCCCTGCGCGGACGGTGTCGGCGAAGATTCCTTCCGGCTCCTTCTCCCCCACCGGCCGCACTCCCCACGAACGGTCGCGCGAGCCGAAGGTCGTCGACGGATCGACTCGCACAGCGGTGCCGTCGACCTCGAGGGTCCCGCTCCACGAACCCATCTGGGCCAGACGTTGGGTGTCGAAGGTCGTACGCGGCCCCGTGCCGGATGAACTGGTTCGGTTCGGGGATCGCCGGGCCGAATCCCTCCCAGACGAGGTCCATCGCCACTGCGTGCTCGGTCGGCTCGACGACGAACCGGAGGCGGCGCAGCGGCTCGAGCACCTCGACCCGCAGCGGGCCGACGGCGAGGTCTGAACGGTCACCGAGCGGACGCGACGAGCGAACGACGTACTGGCGCTCGCCGCGCCGAACGGTGACGAAGGCGTCGGTCGTGCCGAGGTTCGGGTACTGGCCGAGGCCCATCACCACGATGTAGTCACCGGAGGTGTCGAACGCGTTGAAGTAGTAGCGGTCGTAGAAATTGCGATCGCTGGTCGCCACGTGGGCGATCCAGTTGGCGGACTGGTGGACGGGATAGTCGTCCCACGACGTCACGGTCACGGCAGAGGATCCTTTTCGGTGGCGGCGCCCCAGCATGCGACACGGTTGAGGCCGTGCTCTCATCGGAGCGCTCGGCCGACGACCCGCCGCCGGCCGGGCGCGCTCCCTACCATCGCTGGCGACCCCGGGAGGCAGCGTGGAGCGGATCTTCTACTCGAGCAGCGTGCACGACGAGCGAGAGATCGAGGCGGTCGTCGAGGTCCTCCGCTCCGGTCCGCAGGGACTGTGGCCAGGGCGGCGGGTGATCGCGATGCAGCGCGAGGTCACGCGCGCTGTTCGCCAAGCGTCACGGGGTGATGTGCAACTCCGGGTCCTCGGCGCTCTATCTCGCACTCGAGTTGCTCGAGCTGCCGCCGGAGGCGGAGGTCCTCACCTGTGCCCTCACGTTCTCCACCGACGTCGCCCCGATCGTGCGCGGCGGGTGGATCCCGACATTCGTCGACGTCGAGCACGACACGTACTGCATCGACGTCGACCAGGTCGAGGCGATGATCTCAGAGTCGACCCGGGCGATCCTCGTCCCCAACCTGGTCGGCAACGTCCCCGATTGGGACCGGCTGCGCACGATCGCCGACCGCCATCGTCTGGCGCTGATCGAGGACTCCTGCGACACGCTCGGCCCGACCCTGCGCGGCACCCCGACGGGTCTGCGCTCGACGATCTCGGTGACCAGTTTCGCCAACTCGCACGTCATCACCTGCGCCGGCAACGGCGGGATGGTGATGGTCGACGACGAGGCGATGTCGGACCGGGCGTTGATGCTCCGCCGCTGGGGCCGCCGGTCCGAGCTGCACTTCTTCGGCTCCAAGCGGCGCGACCGGAACTTCTGGGAGGAGCTCGACGGGATCCACTACGACAACCAGTTCATCTTCGACGAGCTCGCCTGGAACTTCGAGCCGTCGGAACTGGGCGCGGCGTTCGGTCTCGAGCAACTGAAGAAGCTGCCCGCCAACCTCGCCCGCCGCCGGCGCAACTTCGAGCTGTTCAGCGACTTCTTCCTCCTCCACCAGGATCGTTTCGTCCTCCCCCGCCAGCTCCCCGAGGTCGACACGGCCTGGCTCGGGTACCCGCTGACGATCCGGCCCGACGCCGGCTTCGTCCGCGCCGAGCTGCAGGCCCACCTCGACGGTGTGGGGATCGACACCCGCACGATCTGGACCGGCAACGTCACCCGCCAGCCGATGCTCACCGGCCGCCGGCTGAGGCTCCCCGACGGCGGGGTGCCGCGCACCGACGAGGTGATGGAGCGGGGCGTGCTGCTCCCCCTCAGCCACGCCCTCGACGACGACACCGTCGGCTACATCACCGAACAGGTCGCCGAGTTCCTCGGTGGGCGGGGGGTCGGTTGACGCTCCGAGCAGACAGCCGGCGGTCGCCGGTCGGTACGGTCGCGCCCGTCCGCCTCGAGGCGACGTGTGAACGGAGAGACGATGTCGATAGGGCAAGCCGCAACTGAACGTCGAGGGCCGATGGACGGCGTCCGGGTGGTCGAGCTCGGCGTCTGGGTCGCCGGGCCGGCCGCCGGAGGCATCCTCGCCGACTGGGGCGCGGATGTGATCAAGGTCGAGCCGCCGAGCGGCGATCCGGCCCGCACCTTCCAGCGGATGCTCGGCGGAGACATGCCGACCAATCCGGTGTTCGAGCTCGACAACCGCTCGAAGCGGAGCGTGGTCCTCGATCTGGCCTCCGACGCAGGCAAGCAGCTGCTCGACGAGCTGCTCGCCACCGCCGATGTGTTCCTGACCAACATCCGCGCCTCGGCCCTCGCTCGTCTCGGCCTCGACCCCGACACCCTCCGGGCCCGCTACCCCCGATTGATCTACGCGATCATCACCGGCTACGGGCTCGCCGGCGAGGACGCCGATCGACCCGCCTATGACATCGCCGCCTATTGGGCCCGCGCCGGTCTCGCCGCCTCGCTCACCCCGCCCGGTGGGGCGCTGCCGTTCCAGCGAGGCGGGATGGGCGACCACACCGTCGGGATGACCGGTGCGGCGATGGTCAGCGCAGCCTTGTTCGCCCGGGAGCGCACCGGTGAAGGCGATCTGGTGTCGACCTCGTTGTTCCGCCAGGGTGCCTACACGATCGGGTTCGACGTCAACCTCGCCTTGATGTGGGGCCTGTCGGTGTCGATCGGGACGCGCGAGGCGATGGGCAACCCGGCGATCAACAACTACACCGCCGGCGACGGGCGCCGGTTCTGGATCGTCGGGTTGGAAGGTGCCCGCCACTGGCCGCCGCTGGCCCGCGTCCTCGGCCATCCCGAGTGGATCGAAGAGGAGCCGTACTCGACGCCGCAGGGCCGATTCGCCAACGCCCGCGAGCTGATCGCGACGATCGACGAGATCTTCGCCACCAAGACGCTCGACGAGTGGGCCGAGCTGTTCGCCACCGAGCCCGACTTCTTCTGGGCGCCGGTGCAGTCGGTCGACGAACTGATCGCCGATCCACAGTTCCGTTCCGCCGGCGGCTTCGTCGAGGTCCCCGACCGGGACGGAGCGACGACGACGATGTTGTCGACTCCGGTCGACTTCGCCGATCACCCCTGGGCGCCGCGGGCGACGGCTCCGGAGCTGGGCGAGCACACCGGTGAGGTGCTCGGCGAGCTCGGGCACGACGCAGCCGAGTTGGTCGAGCTCGCCGCCGCCGGGGTCATCGTCCAGGCCTGAGCCGGGCGAGCTGGGACGGACCGATGGACCCCACCGACGAGCACGACGAGAGCACCGCCAGGGTGATCGGCTGGCTCGAGCGCGAGCTCGGCGGGCGGGTCACCCGGATCAGCCGTCAACCGCGCTGGCGACCGGTGTGGTTCGCCACCCTCGACCGAGGCGATGCCCAGCTCGAGCTGTGCGTGCGCGGCGATCGCACCGACATGCAGCTGATCTTCCCGCTCGATCACGAGATGCGGCTGCAGTCGATGCTCCACGACCACGGGATCCCGGTCGCCGCGGTCCACGGCTGGATCGACGACCCGGCCGCCTATGTGATGGACACCGTCGGCGGGGCCAACGACTTCGACCGACTCGACCACCGCGGAGCGCGACGCAGCGGTCGACGACTACCTCCAGATCCTCGCCCGGATCCACCGCCTCCCGGTCGAGGAGTTCGCCGCTGCGGGGATCATGCGCGCCGGGTCGGCGGAGGGGTCGTCGACCTTCGGGCTCGCCCGCTACGAGCGCGCCTGGCGGGCGTCGAAGCAGCTCCCCGATCCGTTTCTCGAGTTCTCCCTCGCCTGGTTGCGGCGCAATCCGCCGACCTCGCACGGACGAGAAGCGGTGATCGTCTGGGACTCCGGGCAGTTCCACCACGCCGGTGGGCGGATGCTCGCCGTGCTCGACGTCGAGATCGGGCACATCGGCGACCCGATGATGGACCTCGCCGCCTGGCGCCAGCGCGACACGGTGATCGGATACGGCGAGATGGCCCGGCTGTACGACCGCTACGCAGCGAGCTCAGCGGCGAACCGGTCGACCTCGACGCGATCCAGCGCCACCACTTCGCCTTCTGCCTCACCAACCAGTTGTCGGTCGGCCCGGCGACGCGTGTCCCCCCGCCGACCTCGGACCTGATGACCAACCGCCAATGGTGTTACGAGACGAACCTGTTCGCCACCGAGGCTCTCGCCGAGATCCTCGGCGATCGAACTGCCGACGGTGGAGATGCCCGAGCCGCGTCGAGTCGCAGGCGGCGGTCGTCCTCGACCACCTCGTCGGCGGGCTCGGTTCGGTCGCCACCGACGACGAGTACCTCCGCTATCAGTTGCGGACGATGTTCCGGACGGCTCGACACGCCGCCCGCCTCGACCAGATCGGTGACGCCAACGCAGCGGCCGATCTCGACGATCTGCACGCCGTCCTCGGCCACCGACCCGACTCCTGGCTCGACAGGCGAAGCGGAGCTCGAACGGTTCGTGCTCGAGCACGCCGACACGGCACGCCACGACGAGACGTTGTGCGCACTGTTCCATCGGCGCCACCTGCGGGCTCAGATGTCGCTCGGTCCGCGCGGCTCGGCGATGACCCGCCATGCCCGGATCCAGCCGTTCCACCCCTCCACCGACACGGCGTGACCCGGCTCCGCTCGCCGAGATGGACGACCTGGACGAGATCGGTGCCGCGATCGAGCGATACACCCCGCCGGTCGAGCCGTACCTCGCCGCGCTCCGCCACGGTCCGCCGAGCTGGCTCGACGAGCTCGATCCGAAACCGGCACCGCCGCACCATCGGATGGCGACCCACGCCCTCTCGCTCGACGACTGGTTCGTCGTCGACGAACTCCGCCCGACCGAGTTGGAGCTGCGCGCCCGCCTGATCGACGAACGGCGCGCCGACGTCTGTTCGATCAGGCCGGCGGCGACCGACGCCGCCCGAGAGACGCTCGAGCTGATCCGGGACTGGCTCGACGCCCGCGGTCTGGCGCCAACGATGGAGGCGGCCGACGACGAGCCGCTCGTCCAGGCCGGTCGACTCGTCCAGGACGACCTGTGCCTGATGATCCGCCACGACGGAGGCTGGAGCCTCGACGCCGCAGTGCTCTGCTTCCCGGCGGTGTGGCGCCTACAGGAGAAGCTCGGCCGGTCGCTCGCCGAGATCCACATCCCGGTCGAGCACTATGACGACGATCTCTCCGAGCGTGTCGACCGATTCTTCGACCGCTTGCGGGTCGATCGACCTGTCTGGCGCCGGAACCTCTCGGTGCAGCCGACCCACGCCCTGTTCCTGCCGTACTCGAAGGCCCGGCGTCCACCACAGCAGCGCGGACTCCGGCCGGATGAGGGTCCCAGCCTCTGGCTCCGCAGCGAACGCCAGACGCTCCGGCTGCTCCCCCGCAGTGGCGCGATCCTGTTCACGATCCGCACCCAGCTCGCCCCGATCGGCGTGCTCGCGGATCGGCCGGTCGTCGCCGGTCGGCTGCTGGCGACCCTGCGGAGCTGGGACGAGCGGATGCGCCAGTTCAAGTTCGCCGATCCGACAGTCGAACACGACGTGCTCGGTTGGCTGTCCCGGATCGCAACACCTGGCGAGGGGTGACCGAGGCACTCCCTCAACGGCGTCAGGCGGCTCGGCTGTGCCGCAGCCAGTCCCAGCCGTCCTCGGTGAGCAGGCGGGGGGCCCTCCGGTCGGTGCGAGCTGCGATCAGCACGAGGTGCCGGCCGGAGATGTCGAGGTGTCCCTGCAGATGATGGTCGAGATCCCAGACGACGCACGGCTCGGCGTCGAGCCCGAGAGCGAGGATCGCGTGCTCGATCGCACGCCGATGGGCGGCCTCGTCGTCGAGGCGGATCTCGGAGGTCGTGGTGGTGTCCATGGCGTACTCCTTGTCGGTATCTCTGGAGACGCCCGTCGACCGGACGTCTGATGCCAAGAGTCACCGGTTTCGCCCGCGGATACATCGGGGACATCCCCCTGCGCGCCCCTACCGGCTGCTCACCCGGTCGACGCGGCTCCTGAGATGCCGAGCCGCTCGACCAGCTCGTGCCACAGATCATGGGTGCCCGCCGGGGCGGACGGCCCTCCCCGCCGCTCGATCTCCGCATCGGTCTCGATGGCGTTCGAGGCCCGGTGGCCCGGCAGACGGTCCGGCGCCGCACCGGAGGAGGTCGACCGGTACGGTCGCCGGCGGAGGTGTGCTGGGTGCAGATCGAGGATCCGGTCGAGAGCGACGCTCGTACCGGTCGGGCCGGATGGGTGCTGGCGATCGTGATCGCGACGACGGCGCTCACCGGGCTCAGCATGTCGATCATGGTCGTCGCCTTCCCAGCGATCAGGTCCGACTTCGTCGGGGCGACCCCGGCGCAGCTGTCGTGGATCAACAACCTGTTCACGATCGTCAGCGCAGCGACGCTGATCCCGGCCGGGGTGCTCGCCGATCGTGCCGGGCGCAAGCGGATGGTGTTGATCGGAACGGTGCTGTTCACCGTCGGCTCGTCGATCGGCGCGCTCGCCCCGGCGCCGGGTTGGATCATGGTCGGCCGAACGGTGCAGGCGCTCGGCGCCGCGTCGTACGGCCCTGCCGGCATCGCGCTGCTGATCGCGGTCTTTCCTGCGGATCGGCTGCCGTCGGCGATCGGGATCTGGGCGGTCGTCAGCGGTGTGTCGTCGGCTGCCGGACCGTCGCTCGGCGGCGTGATCATCGACCAGGGAGGGTGGACCTGGGCGTTCTGGCTCAACCTGCCGATCTGCCTGTTCGTCCTCGCCTTCGGCCCGTTCGTGATGCACGAAAGCGCTCGCGACCGCACGCGCCAGCTGCCCGATCTGCTCGGTGTCGTGCTCGTGATGGCGACGACATCGGTGATCACGTTGGCGATCGTCCAGAGCAAGACCCGACCCGGTTGGGGGTGGCTCGGCTGGAAGACCTTGGCCTGTGCCGCCGCCGGCGGCGCGCTGTTGGCGTGGTTCATCGCTGCGTGCCGCCGGTCCCCGAATCCGCTGCTCCGCCTCGAGCTGTTTCGCGCCGGTGACCTGCGCTACGGCGCGCTCGGCGTGCTGTTGATCGGCGTCGGCTTCTACGCCGTCAACTGGGCGTTCGTCCAGCACACGGTCAACCAATGGGGCTGGGACATCGCCCGTGCGGGGCTGGCGACGTGCCCGGTCGCGCTCGACGTCGGGGATCTCGGCGGTGGTCAGCAGTCGCGCCGCCAACCGCTTCGGACAGCGACCGTTCATGTACGCCGGAACGTTCGGGGTCTTGGGTAGCTGTGCGTTCCTGTGGGCGACGATCGGAGACGAACCGTCGATGACGGCCGTACTGGTCGGCGGCACGTTGCTCGGGATCACCAGCGGTCTGGTGCTCCCCGCCTTCATCGCCACCACACTGCTCGGGGTGCCCGCCGATCAGCACTCGGTAGGCAGCTCGATCAACTTCATGGCCCAGCGGACGAGCGCGACGCTCGGCACCGCGTTGGCGATCACGTTCATCGCCGGCGCAACCGGGACGAGCGGACTCCGCCAGTCGATCATCGTCGGCATCGTCTGCGCTTCCGGTGGAGTCGTGCTCATCGGTCTGCTCGGCCGTTCGTCGGCGGTCACCGCCCAGATCGAGCGACGCACCGACCGCCAACGACCGCCGATCCGGTGACTGAGCGGCGCCGGCGGCTGACACCGGTACTGCACCGCCGGCGCGGTGCGGTACCGGTGTCGGGGATCCGCCGGGGTCAGCCGGCGTCAGCCGGCGAGGTACACCGAACCCGGGTGGAACTCGGTGTTGGGCAGCGTGATCAGCCCGTAGACGTTGTCACCGGTGATCCACCCCCACGGCGACTTCGACCATTCGATCGTCGGGATGTCGCGGGCGATCAACTCCTGGACGGTGGTGTAGGCCTCTTGGCGCACGGCCGGGTCGTTCGACTTGCGGCCCTGCTCCAGCGCTGCGTCCATCTCCGGGTTGGAGTACTTGCCGTAGTTGCTCGAGCTGGTGCTGTGCAGCTGGTTGTAGTACATCAGGTCGGCGTCGACCGTCTCCGGGCCGAGCGAGAGACAGCCGATCGTGAAGTTGCCACCGAGCATGTCGATCACCAGCGTGATCTGGTCGCTGAGGTTGACCTCGACGTCGACGCCGATCGCCGTCCACATCTGGGTGACGAGCTGGGTCATCTGCACCCGAGACGGCTCGGAGTAGCAGCGGAAGGTGAAGCTCACCGGGCCGTTCTCGGCCTCGTACTCGTCGATCAGCGCCTTGGCGGCATCGGGGTCGTAGGACGGGCATCTCGACGTCGGCGTCGAAGTACGGGTTGTCCGGACCGATGAAGTGGCCGTCGGCGAGGGCGGTGCCCTTGTAGACGACGTCGTTCAACGCCTCGTAGTCGATCGCCATCGCCAGCGCTTGACGCACGCGGACATCGGCGGTCGGGCCGTCGACGGTGTTCATGTGGATCGTGTTGCCGTGGCCCGGCGACTGGGTGCTCGTGATCGCGTCGGCCTCTAGGCGGCGGCGAGGATGTCACCGCGGATCGACTGCGCCGCTTGGATCTCGCCGTTCTCGACGCTGGTGGTCCGCACCGAGTCGTCGAGCACGACCCGGAAGGTGATCTTGTCGAGGTACGGCTCGCCCTCTCGCCAGTAGTTCGGGTTGCGCTCGACGATGGTGCGGTCGCCGGGGGTCCGCTCGGCGAGCACGAACGGGCCGGTGCCGACCGGGGCGGTGGCGATCGTGCCGGCGGCGATCGCCGTCGGGCTGGCCATCAGCCCGATGTTGCCGGCGAGGATCTCGGGGAAGGCCGCCCACGGGAAGGCCAGCGCGATCTCGACCGTCAGCGGGTCGACGACCGTGACCGAGTCGATGTTGCTGGCGTTGTTCAGGTTGCGCGACTTCGTCGCCGGGTCCTTGTGCCGGTCGAGGTTGATCTTCACCGCCTCGGCATCGAACGGTGTGCCGTCGTGGAAGGTCACGCCGTCGCGGATCGTGATCGTCCAGTTCTGCAGATCGTCGCTCTCGACCGACTCGGCCAGCCACGGTTCCCACGCCCCGTCGGCGGTGTAGGTGGTCAGCGGGTCGTACAACGCGTAGCTCAGCGGGCCGTCGGTGATCCCGCCGACGAAGGTGGCCGGCTCGAGCCCGAAGGCGTCGAAGATCCCGCCGATGACCATCTCGCCGCCTTGCACCGGCTCGGGATCATCGGATTCGGCCGGCGCGGTCGAGCCCGGGGCGGTGGACTCCGGCGCAGCGGTGCCGGTCGTGCTCTCGGTCGAGTTGTCGGTCAGGTCGGTGGCGGGCTCCACCGTCGTCTCGGCTGCTCCGGCGGTCGTCGCCGGGGCCTCGGTGCTGTCGTCGTCGCCGCTACCGCAGGCGGCGGCAACGAACAACAGTGCAGCCGCCGCGACCAGGGCAGGTCGGTGGCTACGACGGAATCTTGCGGTTCGCATCGGTGGGCTCTCCTTGGTAGCGATGGATCAGGCGGTGGAAACGAGGGGCAGGTGACAGGCGACGTAGTGGCCGGCCGTGACCTGGCGGATGACCGGTATCTCGACGGCGCAACGTTCGACGGCTCGCGGGCAGCGGGTACGGAAGTGGCAGCCGCTCGGCGGGGCGATCGGCGAGGGGATCTCTCCGTCGATCGCGGTCCGTCGGTTCGGTCGCACCGCCGGGTTCGGTACGGGCACGGCGTCGAGCAGGGCGGCGGTGTACGGGTGGGCAGGGCTGTCGTAGACGGCGGCTGCGTCGCCGACCTCGCAGATCCGCCCGAGGTACATCACCGCGACACGGTTGCTGATGTTGCGAACGACACCGAGGTCGTGGGCGATGAACACCATCGTCAGCCGGTACCGCTCCTTGGCGTCCTTGAGCAGGTTGAGCACCTGCGCCTGGACCGAGACGTCGAGTGCCGAGACCGGCTCGTCGCAGATCAGCAGCTCGGGCTCGAGCACCAGCGAGCGGGCGATCGAGATCCGCTGGCACTGTCCGCCGGAGAACTCGTGCGCTCGCCGGTCCCCGACGCGCTGGAGGTCGAGGCCGACCGCGTCGAACGCCTCGGCGACCTTGGTCGCGATCTCTTCCCGGCCGGCGCCGACGACGCGTAGCGGCTCGGCGACGATCTCGCGGACCTTGCGCCGCGGGTTGAGCGACGAGACGGGGTCTTGGAAGACCATCTGGACGCGCCGCCGGACCGAACGGAGCTCCCGTTTGGCGACGGTGGTCAGTTCCTGCCCGTCGAAGCGGACGCTGCCCCCGGTCGGGCGCGGGAGTTGCATCACCGCTCGTCCGGTCGTCGACTTGCCCGATCCGGACTCGCCGACGATCCCGAGCGTCTCGCCGACGAGCACGTCGAGGCTGACGTTCTCGACCGCATGGACCACGCCGCCGGCGGTCGGAAATCGGACGACGAGGTCCTCGACGCGGAACAGCACGTCGTCGCTGTCGCGCAGATGGGCGGTGCCGATCCCTGCCATCAGTGCTCCCCTCCGGCGGTGCCGGACAGCGTCACCGGCGTCGCCACCGGCGGCGCCGACGGATCGGGCGTGCCGACCGGGAACCAGCAACGGTACGAGTGGGCGCCCTCGGTGACCATCGGTGGGGCCTGGTCGACGCAGAGGTCGCGGGTGTAGCGACAACGCGGCGCGAATCGGCAGCCGGCCGGTGGATGGGCCAGATCGGGCGGTCGGCCGGCGATCGTCGGCAGCCGCATTTCCACCGACGTGTCGATCGTCGGCACGGACTCGAGCAGCGCCTCGGTGTACGGCATCCGGACGTTGGCGAACAGCTCGACCGTCGGGGCTCGCTCGACGATCTGACCGGCATACATCACGAGCACCTCGTCGGTCCGTCCGGCGACGACACCGAGGTCGTGGGTGACGAGCAGTACCGCCATCTCACGGTCCTGCTGTTGGGCCTGCAACAGATCGAGGATCTGCGCCTGGACGGTGACGTCGAGCGCGGTCGTCGGTTCGTCGGCGATCAGCAGCTTCGGTCCGCAGGCCAGCGCCATCGCGATCGTCACCCGCTGGCGCATCCCCCCGGAGAGTTCGTGCGGATACTGCCGCAGCCGGCGCTCGGGCTCGTTGATGTCGACGGAGCGGAGCAGCGAGACAGCGACTTCGTCTGCTTCCGACTTCGACATGCCGAGGTGGTGGCGCAGCGATTCGCCGATCTGGACACCGATTCGCATCACCGGGTTGAGCGAGGTCATCGGATCCTGGAAGACGACGGCGACGTCCTTGCCCCAGATCTGTTGTCGCTGACGGCGGCTCGATCTGGCGCAAGTCCCGCCCGTCGAACAGCACCCGTCCGCTGGGTGTCTCGGTCGTCCGCTCGGGAAGGAGGCCGATCAGCGAGCGGGAGAGCACCGTCTTGCCCGAACCCGACTCGCCGACGAGGCCGAGCATCTTGCCCCGCTCGAGCGAGAACGAGACACCGTCGACCGCCCGCACCGTGCCCCGTGGGGTACGGAACCAGGTCCGCAGGTCGTCGACGACGAGCAGCGGCTCGTCGCTCACAGCGCGCTGTCCTTGACCTCGAGCACGACACGCAACCGATCACCGGCGAGGTTGAGCGCCATCACCGTGACGAACAGCACCAGCGAGGGGAACAGCACGATGTGCGGCGACTCGGCGAGCACGCCACGCCCGCCGGCGATCAGGTTGCCCCACGTCGGCGTGGTCGGCGGCACGCTGAGCCCGAGGAACGACAGCGACCCCTCGGCGACGATCGCCACGGCGGCGACGACCAGCGCGAAGGCCATCAGCGGCATCGCCACGTTCGGCAGCACCTCACGCCACATCACCCGCAGGTCGGTGGCGCCGGTTGCCTTGGCCGCGAGGACGAACTCGCGCTGGGCGTAGGCGAGCGTGTTCGCCCGGGCAAGGCGGGCGAACACCGGGATCGTGACGACCCCGATCGCGATCACGATGCTGCGCAGACTCTGGCCGAGGAAAACGGTCAGCGAGAGCATCAGGACCAGCGCCGGGAAGGCCAGCATCCCGTCGGCGAGCGCCATGATCACCGTCTCGACCTTCCCCCGGAAGTATCCGGCGAGGATGCCGAGCACGCCGCCGATCAGCAGGCCGATCGAGACCGAGAGCACCCCGACCGACAACGAGACCGCGCGACCCCCAGAGGATCCGGGAGAGGATGTCGAGCCCGATGTCATTGGTCCCGAGCCAGTGTTCGCCGCTCGGCCCGGCGGCGATCGCCCGGAAGTCGGAGATGTTCGGGTCCTTCAGCGGCAGCAGCGGGGCGAAGATCGCGCCGAGCACGACCAGCGCGACCCACCCGATGCAGATCCAGAACTGCAGGCCCAGCCGGCGCCACATCGGCGGCTGGGACGGCGCGTCGCTGGCGGTCGAGATCGCAGCGCGCGAGGCGGCGCCGGTGGCGGCGTCGGCGCCGACGGGCCCCGGCTCATGCTGCAGCATGGCGGATCCTCGGGTCGAGAACGGCGTAGAGCGTGTCGACCAGCAGGTTGATCAACACGTAGGCGACGACGATGAACAACATCGCACCCTGGAGCATGAACAGGTCGCGGCCGAGGATCGACTCGACGAACATCAGCCCGAGCCCGGGCATCCCGAACAGGAACTCGACCAGCACCGCTCCGCTGATCAGCTGTCCGACGTTGAGCCCGGCGAGGGTGAGCAACGAGAACGACGACGGGCGCAGGGCGTGGCCGAACAGGACCCGCCGAGTCGGGAGCCCCTTCGCCCGGGCGATCGTCACGTAGTCCTCCTGGAGGGTGGCGATCATGTCGCTGCGCAGCAGTCGGCTGTAGATCGCCACCTGGGCGAGCCCGAGGGTCAACGCCGGCAGGACGATCGACTCGAGATTGCCGGAGAGACTCTCCGAGAGTCGGGTGAAGCCGGAGATCCGGAACCATCCGAGCCGCACGGGGAACAGGTAGATCAGCAGCAGTCCGAGGACGAACCCGGGAACCGCGATCACCGCGAAGGCGAGGCCGGACCACAGCCGGTCGACCACACCACCGGCGCGATAGGCGGTGAACACCCCGAGCGGGATCGCGATCACCAGGGCGAACAGCTGGGCGGCGACCATCAGCTCGAACGACACCGGGATCCGCTGCGACAACGCTTCGGTCACCGGCTGCCCTGTGCGGTACGAGTCGCCGAGGTCGCCACGGACCACGTCGCCGATCCACGAGACATAGCCGGCGACGACGTTGCGGTCGAGACCCATCTCGGTGCGGAGCAGGTCGACCTGCTCCTGAGGTGCCTCAGGACCGAGGAAGCCGCGCGCCGGGTCACCGGGCAGCAGACGGACCATCGCGTAGGTGGCGAAGGTGACCATCAGCAGGACTGGTACCAGCCTGATCAGTCGAGATCGCACCAGCTGCACGCGCAGGCCCCCATGGACGTTCGGTGGGCGCCGCTGAACCGCTGCGCCTCGTCGATCGAGTTCGAACCGGCGTCACCCGGATCAGATCCTCGTTTCACTTCGCCCGAATACAAACCGTCCGCCGGCGCCGCAGTCCAACTGAGCGATCGATCTCGATGCCCGCTTCGTCCGTGGACAGCGCTGGTTGGGTGCAGCATGAGACCGTGTTCAGCAACCGGATCGACGCAGGACGTCGGCTCGCCGCTCGTCTCGATCACCTGCGCCCGTTGGCGCCGGTGATCGTCGGTCTGCCGCGCGGTGGGGTTCCGGTCGCAGCCGTCGTCGCCGACGCGCTCGACGCACAGCTGGACGTGATCGTCGTCCGCAAGCTCGGCGTGCCGGCACAGCCCGAGCTGGGCATGGGCGCGATCGGCGAGGGCGGAGTGCACGTCCTCGATCAGGAGGTGATCACCAAGGCCCGGGTGACCACCGGCGAGCTCGCCGCGGTCGAGGCACGCGAACGGATCGAACTCGACCGCAGGGCCGAGCGATGTCGTGCCGGACGCGACCGCATCCGGCTCGCCGGACGTGTCGTGGTGATCGTCGATGACGGCATCGCCACCGGCTCGACGGCCCGAGCGGCATGCGACGTCGCCCGCGCCGAGGGAGCGGCACGCATCGTGCTGGCGGTTCCGGTCGCACCGCAGGACTGGGAGCGACGGCTGACGGGAGCGGCGGACGAGTTCGTCTGCGTTGCCGCTCCGGCTGAGTTCTTCGGAGTCGGCCAGTGGTACCGCGATTTCTCTCAGACGAGCGACGACGAGGTCGTCGAGTGTCTCCACCGCTCGGTCGGGGCCCGTCGGGCTCCGTCGTCCGGTCTCCTCCCGGCGCAACCGCCGGGCAGTCGCTGACGACGAGCGGCTCGCAAACGCACCGGAAATCTCGCTCGTTCAGCTGGTGGCTCGAAGCGGGCGGCGATGGTGATCGCCATCCGTCGCCCGAGTTTCGGTTGCAGGATCTGTCTCGACTCATGGCCTTGCGCAACAAATCGGACCCCGATAGCCTGGCAGAACATTCAATCTTTGGAGGCATCTTGGGCATCTCCGACAAAGTGATTCAGAAGACCACTGAAAGCTACCAACAGTCGTTCATCGGCGAGACCGAGACCGTGCAGTATGCCGTCGGCGGATTCGGTCGTCACCCGGTGCTGCTCGCCGGAGGCCTGCTCGGGGCACTCTTCGGCCAGCCCCGGACGCTGGTGGTCACCGACAAGGCGGTGCACCTCACGAAACAGAAGAAGGCTGATGCGCTCACCCCGGAAGATGTCATCGGAACCTATCCGCGTCAGCTGAACGTGGAGAGTTCGATGGTGACGTTCACCAAGATCGAGTTGGGCTCCGAGAAGATCTATATCTCAAAGGTGTTGACCAAGGGCTTGAAGGATCTGTTCCCCGAGAGCTGAACTCCGGCGGACATCTCGGCAGCTCGATGCGGCGGGCGTATCGTGCCGGCGACGCCGTCGCGGGCCGTGGTCACGAGTTCGTGGTCGACGTCTTCGGTGAGCCACTGAGCATCTCGGTCGAGAGCACCGGTTCGAAACCGACACTGCGGTAGAGGTGGCGAGAGGCGCTGTTCTCCGGTTCCCAACCGATCGAGATCCGCCGGGCGCCGGCCGTTGCGAGCAGGTCGATGCCTGCGGTCAAGACGTGGCGGGCCAAGCCCCGCCGCTGGTGCTCATCCTCGGTGCGCATCGGTTCGACCACCCCCGTCGCAGTTGCCGGATCGAACCAGAACAGGCCGTACGCGCCGACTCCACCGTGAGCATCCTCGATCACGAGATCGAGATCGGGGCGATACAGCGACGTCTGCCGGAGCCGCTCCTCGGTGCGAGCGCCCGACCGTCGCCCGAAATGGTGTGGGCGGTCGATCGTCTCGGCGCGGGTGTGCCGGCGATATCCCTCGGGGAGCGGGCTCACCTCCGGGCGATCGTCGGCATCGAGCCAACCTTCGACGACCCCGTCTCCCTTGCGGGTGAAGCCATGGGCGGACAACACGTCGTGCACCAGTTCGTCGGCGCAGTCGACCTCGAACTCGACGTGTTCCAGCCCGCTCGTCGCAGCATGTTCCAGTCCTCGCTCGATGACGTGGGTGACCCAATCGGAGGTTGCGTCGGGCGTGACGATCGCGGCGAGCGTCGTCTCCTCGAACACGGCGGACGAGCCGTCCCCGAAGTCGGTGGCGATGACTGCCGCGGCGGGAAGGCCCTGATCGTCGAACCAGAACAGCTGAGCAAGCTCGTCGGTCGGGCGCGGTTCCCGCCACCACCACTGCAGCTCGGCCGCTTGGTACAACCCAGCGGTGGGATGGGCGTTGCGGATCCGTTGGAGGAGCGTGGTCACGCCCTCCAAGTACTCGAGTCCCACCAGATGCTGTTCGTGCATCGAAGTCATGCGCCGAACCTACGGTGCGGCGATCGCCTGAGGACGTCGAGTTCTAGAGTTCGGCGATGGCTGCATCCCGCACCTTCCGAATGGGCAAACTCGACCACGTCCACATCCGTGTGCCGAACCGAGCTGAGGCCGCCGCCTGGTACGCGCAGCACCTGGGATTCGAACCGGTCGCCGACTACGAGTTCTGGGCGACGGGTTTCGAGGGTGGACCGCTGCAGATCTCGGCCGACGGTGGCGCAACGATGCTGGCGCTGTTCGAAGCCGGCGACGGCCATCCGATGGTCGCACAACAGACCGGTGTCGCATTCAGCGTCGACGCCGACACATTCGCCTCGTTCGCCAGATCGCTGCCCGGCGAGATCCACACCCCCGAGGGTCGGGCCTTGATCGCCGACGACGTGATCGACTTCGACATGTGCTGGGCATTCGACCTCGCCGACCCGTGGGGCAACCGGTACGAACTGAACTGCTACGACTACGAACGAGTGCGCACCGAGCTGATCGAGGCCGAGGGGATCACGCCCGTGAGGTACTGGCCGAGAGAGCTGTTCGACTCACACGTCGAGAGCTGATCGGCGACGAGCAGACATCGCTGCGGCGATCCTCGCCGGCTGAGCGGGCGCAGCGAGCAGCGAGCCCGCCCGAGTGACGTTCGACCCTATGCAGCGCAGCGCGCTCAGGACGATCCTGAGCTGACACCGTCCGTGGACACGGCGCGCGAGCAACGCGCACCCACAGCCAGAATCCGACCAGGCAGGAGTTCGTTCGATGCATGACCAACCAGGGGTTCGGCGAGGCGAGTACCTCGAGGTCGATTCGCCGTATGACGTCGCCCGATGGCGGCCGCTCGCCAACATGGTGCTGGCGATCCCCCACCTCGTGATCGCGTCCGTGCTCGGACGGCTCGCCGGCGTCGTCTTCCTCGTCTACTGGCTGACGTTCCTGTTCACCGGCAACCTCAACCCCGGCATGTACAGCGTGATGACGATGTCGGAGCGGTACAACCAGCGCGCCACCGGCTTCCTCCTCGGATGGTCCGAGATCTACCCCCCGTTCGACTTCACCCCGGGTTCGACCGACAACGGTGCCTACCCGCCGATCACGCTCAACCTCCCGGACCCAGCTGCGCCCCCTCCCCGCTCGGCTGCGCTGAATGTCCTCAAGGCGATCCCGCACTACATCGTGATCGCTATCTTCGCCGTCGGCGCTGTCCTCGTCGCAGTTGCAGCATGGTTCGCCGTGCTGTTCACCGGCACCTGGCCTCGCTCGATGCGAGAGTTCTTGGTCCGCTTCACGAACTACTACTACCGAGTCTGGACCTACGTCACGATGGTCGAGAACGACTACCCCAGGTTCGGGCTCGCCGGCGCAGCCGACTCCTCGCACCCCGGATGACCGCTGACGAGCGGTTGAACATCGGCCGCCGACGTGTGGGACGACGCCGGCACGGATGTGCGATCGGGTGACGGCGACGCCATAGCCTCTCGAGATCGAACACAGCGACGCACATCGCCTCGGCTACGAGCGGGTCGACGACGATCCGAATGTCTCCGTGCTCGTCGACACGATGGGGGCGACCGCGCAGTGGCCGGCGACGGTCCGCGTGCGCGCGCGTGGGAACGTCAACAGCTGCAGCTCGTCGAGGGCCAGCGGCTGCTCGACGTCGGGTGCGGCCTGGGCGAGGCTGCGCACGCGCTCGCCGCCGATCTCGGCGACACCGGGGAGTTGGTCGGCGTCGACGTCTCCGCGGAGATGCTTCGGGTCGCCCGAGCCGGCGCAGGTTCGCTCGGGTGCCGAGTTCGCTTCACCGTCGGCGACGCCTGCGCCCTCGACGAGCCGGACGACTGCTTCGATGCCGTGCGCTCCGAGCGCACCTTGCAGTGGATCGCGCAGCCGCTTGCGGCGGTGGGCGAGATGGCGCGGGTGGTGCGGCCCGGCGGTCGGGTCACGCTGATCGACACTGACTGGTCCACACTCGCTATCGACGTCGGCGACGACGACGTTGCGCTGAGAGTTCGTCGGGCGATGCGCGGTCGAGCGGCACCGGCCGTCGAACATCGGAAGCCGGCTGCAGGATCTGGTTCGGAGCGCGGGTCTGACGCCGCTCGCCGCCACGTCGGAGATGCACACCTGGGCTGAATGGAATCCCGATACGTCGCGCGCACCCGACGGGTGCTTCTCGATCGAGAGCCTGGCCGACGACCTCGTCGATTCGGAGCATCTCGCATCCGATGAGCGGGCAGCGTTCGTGTCGACGATTCGCACGGCGGCGCTGCACAACCGGTTCTCGATGAGCCTGACGATGTTCGCCGTCATCGCCGCAGCTCCATGATGCGCACCGTGGCCGAGCTGCCAGTCGCCCGCGCGACGCGGAGCGATCGGACGATGTCGCCCCCACGCCAGCAACGGATCACGAGATCAGACCGAGGAAGGGGCGAAGGCTGATCGACGCCGGGCATCGGTGTCCTCGGCCGGTGCGGAGCCAGCGAGCGCCACCTCCGCCGATTCGCGCTCAGCCTCCACGTCCACGGACCCGGGACCGGTCGAATGGGCCGGATCGCCGACAGCTGGAGCGCGAATCGGCGATGATCACGGCGAGGGCAACCATGATGTGCATCATCGTGAGTATCTGGTCGATCATGCCGACGATCCGCTCCCGGAACTCGTCGCTGGTTTCGACGTTGGCAGCCGGGAATTCGTCGCTCAGACTGGTCACGAGAGCATCGATCGCTGCGGGAGGGGCACCGTCAGCTATCGACACGGCGAGCCATTCGGCCGTCTGTGACACACCGGCAGTCGCGAGCGCGCCGTAGTCGTACAGGTAGTCCTGGGTCACGATCACGCCTTCGTCGAACAGCCCGACGATCGTCGTTTCGATCGTCGCTCCGTTGGCGAACTCGGTAGTGAGGATGTCGCCGACCAGCGCACCGATCGCCTCAGCCCTGTCCACGTGCACGAGCCGACCTGCTGGTCATGTTGGTGTACGCAGCCGTCGCAGCAGCGCTCGCGGCCCGGATCTTCCGCTGGCAATGACCGCGACGACCGGGTCGCGGGCACGTCCCGATGATGCCGGCGATCTCCAAGCACATCAAGGTGCTCGAGCTGCCACTCATCGTCGGACGACGGAGGGCTCCGCCGAGATGTCGGGCGCCGGGTCGACGAGCTCGACGGGCGGTACATCGGTGGCGTCCCGTCGCCGGCGGGCGAGCCACGCACCGGCGGTGACGGCGGCGAGCACGATTCCGGCGATGAGGGCGAAGTTCGTGGGGTCGTCGGGTACGACGGCGTTCTGCAGCCAGGCCTGGATGCGCGTTGCACGGTCGACGATCGGGTCGGCGGTGGCACCGTCGAGCACCCGGATCTCGTACCACCCGTAGTAGCCCACGTACGCGCCAGCCACGAGGAGGAAGCCACCGGCGACCCGGTTCATCACCGGCAGGAGGGACCGGAAGCGGTGAACAACGCCGGACTTGGCGAGTGCGACGGCGACGGTGAGGATCGCGATCACGAGCCCCATGCCGAGTCCGTAGGTGACGAACACTGCGAGACCAGCGAGCCAACTGTCGGATCGGAACGTCGACGTCGTCACGGCCAGGAACGGGCCGATCGTGCACGACAGGGAGGCCACGGCGTAGGAGACACCGAACAGGAACATCGAGCCGAGCGTCCCGTCGCTGCCACCGCGTTGCAGCTTCGGGATCGACACGACGAGCTGGCGCCCGGCGAGCAGCGCGATCCCGAGCCCGACCAGACCGATGCCGATCACGACGGTCGCCCAGGGGAGATAGCGCTCGAGGCGGATCGCGAGGGGGCTGACGATGAGCCCGAACAGCCCGAAGACGAGGACGAACCCGGCGGTGAGCGCGGCCGAGACGGTGAGCGCGCGGCCGACGGCGCCGGCACGGCCGCCCCGATGGTCGAGACCGACGAACGCCGACAGGTACGCCGGCAGCAGCGCGAACCCGCACGGGTTGACGGTTGCAGCCATGCCGGCTGCGAGCGCGAGCGCGTAGCTCCCGCCGTTCATGGTCGCGGTCTCGGGCAGCGGGCGGTCGGGGTCATGTCGCGAGGAGCTCCTCGATCCGGTCGGCGAGGTCGTCGGCACGCAGACCGCCGACGAACGTCTCGATCTCGCCGTTGTCGTCGATGAACGCGAACGCCGGCTGCGCGAAGATCCCGAACGCGTTCCAGACACCACCGTCGAGGTCGGCGACATGGGTGAGCCCGGTCGTGTCCGTGTCGTCGATGAAGCTGCGCATCTCGTCGATGCCGCCCCGGCCGGCGACGCCGACGAACTGGACGTCGTCGCCGAAGCGTTCGACGGTCTCGTTGATGTCGGGCGCCTCGGCGCGGCAGATCGTGCACCAGGGCGCCCAGAACCACAGCACCGTGTCGCGCCCCGCGATGGATGCCCCGTCGAACTCGGCGTCGATGGCGGTTGTCGTCGAGAACACCGACGCGAACGCGGTCGCATCGTCCGGCGCCGCTTGGTCGGGGGCAGCTTCGTCGGGGCCGGGGAAGGTTCCGGCGCCGACGTGTCCTCTGGCGGTGCCACGACCGGTGAGGCGTCCGATCCGTCGCCACCACCGCAGGCGGCGACCACGAGGACCCCGACAGCAAGCGCAACGGCTGCCTTCGTGTGTTTCGAACGTGGGCGCAAGGTCATGCGGTCGGGAACACGGCTCGTGCCGGGCGTCATTCCGCTACTTCGGGGAATCCTCGGGAAGGAGCGGGGGTCGGAGCGGGTTTCGTCGACATGGGGACCTTCTCTCGCTCCATCCGTCCGGTTCGGTCTCGTCGGATCGCAGCGTTGACCGGGGTCGTGCTGGTCGTCGCAGCCTGCGGCGGGGCCGGATCCGACGCCGACGAGGACGACGGTGGCATCGCCACCACCGAGGCCCAGGTCGAGCCGACGTCGGAAACCGCGGCCGAGGAGGCCGAAACGACGGCACCAGTGGTCGCCGGCCCGGTCCGGATCGAGCTGATCCCGCCGACACCGCCGGACGTGACGGTGTCCGGGCTCGAGATCCTGCGTGGCGGCAGCGGCGAGGGTGCACCGGAGCCGCTGGTGGAGCTCGACGAGATCCGCAGCGGCGGCCCACCGCCGGACGGCATCCCCTCGATCGACGAGCCGACATTCGTGAGTCCGTCCGACGTCGACTTCCTCGAAGAGAACGAGCCGGTGTTGGCGCTCGACATCGACGGCGACCTGCGCGCGTACCCGGTGCAGATCCTGATCTGGCACGAGATCGTCAATGACACCGTCGGCGGGATCCCCGTCGCCGTGACGTACTGTCCCGCTGTGCAACTCGGCGGTTGCGTACGACCGACGGGTCGACGACCAGGTGATGGAGCTTCGGCACCTCGGGCAGCCTGTGGAACTCGGCGCTCGTGATGTACGACCGCCAGACCGAGACGTTGTGGAGCCACTTCACCGGTCAGGGGATCGTCGGTGAGCTCACCGGCACGGAGCTCGAGACGTACCCCGTGGCGACCGTCCCGTGGGGGCTGTGGCGCGACGCCAACCCCGACGGCCTCGTGCTCAGCCGCGACACCGGCTACGACCGGGACTACGGCCGGAACCCGTACCCCGGCTACGACGACGTCAACAGTGAGCCGTTCCTGTTCGAAGGTGAGGTCGACGGCCGCTACACCGCGATGACCCGGATCGTCGGCGTCGAGACCGATGGCGATGCCCTCGGCGTCCCGCTGATCACGCTGCAGGAGCAGCGTGTCGTCCCCGCCTCCGTCGGGGGCATCGACGTCGTGATCGTGTGGACGCCGGGCACGGCGTCGGCGCTCGACGACGGCGACGTCGCCGGCGGTGACGACATCGGCTCGACGGGTGTGTTCGTCCCCGAGGTCGACGGCGAGACGTTGACGATCCGCGCCGACGGTGACGCCTTCGTCGATGACGAGACCGGGTCGACGTGGAACGTCCTCGGGACAGCCACCGGTGGACCCCTTGCCGGGTCGCAACTGAGGGCGCTCCCCCACGTCGACACGTTCTGGTTCGCATGGTCGACGTTCCAGCCGGACTCCCAGATCATCGAGTCCTGACGGCGTGCGGGCCATCCGCTGCCGGCGACCGACCGGGCGGCACTCGTCCAGCTGATCGTCGTGCCCGTCGCGATGGGCATGCGAACACCGCACTGAGACCAGGCAGCCTGCGGAGGTCAGGTGTCGTCGGTCGGCCGCGCAGGGTGCAGCAGCCGGAGCAGGCCGATGCATCGTTTGACGACGAGCGTGAGGTCCTCGTCGTGGGCACACTGCGGGCACGTCGACATGTGGACGCGCACGCGGTGCGCTCGGTCTCCGGTCAGCTCGCCATCGACCGACGCGTCGAGGAACCGGCGGTACCGCAGGTGCTCGAGGTGGCCGAGGAACGACATGGCCAGGTGAACCCGCTGGGAGCCTTCGAGGCTTCCCGGGAATGCCAACATCGATCGATGGGTTTCCGGCGTGTGGTTCGTACTCCGACCGGCGAGGACGCGTTCGAGCGCTATGTCATCCCCGAGATCGAAGTGATGTTGCGCGTCGCCCGGTCGATGACTCGCGATCACGCGGAAGCCGAAGATCTCGTGCAGGACACGTTGATCCGGGCGTACCGGGGTATCGGTGGGTTCGATGGCCGGTACCCCAGAGCCTGGCTGCTGACGATCCTGCGGAACACGCACATCAATCGCAATCGGCGCCGACGACCCGAGCTCCTCCGGGACCAGGACGCCATCTTCGAACGGCTGGAGTCCGACGTCGCGTCCGAGCGCGCCGACGTCCGCGTCGAGCAGGTGATCGACGGCGCAATCCTCGAGGCGCTCGACGAGCTGAGCGACGACTTCCGCCGAGTCGTCGAGCTCGTCGACATCGACGGGCTGAGCTACGCCGAGGCGGCCGAGGCGCTCGGCGTCCCCGTCGGGACCGTGATGAGTCGACTGCATCGCGCCCGACGTCGTATCCGTGACCGGCTCGACCGGGCCGGCCTCGCACCGAGACCCCGAGCATGAACGACGACCCGAGCACGAACGATCCGAGCGCACGACGGCAGCACACCGATCCGACCGACACGCCCACCCGGGGCGGCACGATGGAGGACGCCGGCATGAAGAACTGGTTGATGAAGTTGTTCGGCCGTGGGCCGGGTGAGCAGCTCGACTGCCACGCAGTCGGTGAGCTGCTGCAGCAGTACCTCGACGACGAGATCGACCCGAAGCGAGGGGCGCTGATCGCCGCCCATCTCGAGGACTGCCGACGCTGCGGCCTGGAGGCCGACACCTACGAACAGATCAAGCGGACCCTCGCGAGCCAACGGTCCGATGTGCCCGAAGAGTCGGTCGAGCGGCTCCGCGAGTTCGGGCGGAGCTTGATTCGCGGCGAGGAACCGTCGACGCAATGAGCGCTCCCGGACGCGTCGTCACGTCGACGGGGGGGTGTACACAAGCGGCGGTGGCGAAACTCGTGTAGTGCCGCCGCCGTGTCCAGCCACGGCGTCGGGTCGGGGACGCTCGAGGTGTTGTTCGCCCGGATGCTCCAGAACGCGTTCGCGCTCGGGAGCCTCGCCGAGTACCGCCCGTTCCGCGACGTCGCGGTCACCGAGCTCGGCACAACGACGTTCGCGCCATCACCTCGAACGCTAAGCCGTCGTGCCCTCCGCATGGGACGATGCACTGGCCGCGGACACGCTCCACTGCGCGTCGCTGCGCATGATCGCTCTGGCCAGGTCGTAGCGGGTGACGTACCAGAACCCGATCGGCGTGCGGTACACCGGCGCCCGCTGGCGCAGCTCGGCGTAGAAGGGGCGAGGGTCGGCGGCGCCCACCACGATCGCGTCGAACTGCTCAGCGAGCCGGGCCGCGCTCGGCCTGCCCCTCACAGGGCCCGCATCGAACAATGCGGCTGATCGCCCCCGAGCTGGAGTGCAGAACAGCCCGGTAACGATCGAGGCGTTCCGGAGCATCGGTCTTGCGTGGCACGGCAAACCCGGGCGACATCGCTTCCATCCGCAAATTTCGGCCGCACCGCCCGATCGTCCGCAACGCGAAGACTCAACCTCCGGGAGGTCGCCGACGGTTCGCCCCCGGAGCGATCGTGGTCCTCGACCAGGACGGCGGCCGTGCTCGCGAGCACCCGATCGTCAGGTACGGCCGAGCGTTCGAGGCTCGCGACGCTCGGTCTGATCGTTGAGCGGAGCGGGACAATGTCAGGCGACCGGAGTGCCGTTCAGATGTCGCTATATGCGTCAAGTACCCGACCGAACGGATAGGGCCACGGGAGACTCGAACCATCGAGGCACGGATGCATGGACACTGAGCCGGACGATCACAGACTATTACACCCATACGAGACCTATACGAGGAAGTCCCTGGCGGCACACAAAAGCGGCACAACCGATAAGACTGCTCGACGAAGATGGAAATACCGCTCGACAAGCACCCACCAAACTGACAACTAGCGATTCCGAGCATCCCGTTCCATCGACTATTACCCGAACGCGTTGTGGCTGTGGTCGAAGAAGACGCGGATCCTCCAGGCGGCACTCTCCGACGAGAGAGCTGGCCTGGAGGGCTCCACGCAACTATGACGGCAGATGACTCACCCGGCGCAGTACTCTACTACGATCGCCTTGACCTCCTGGACGGAGAGGCCGGCGAAACTGGCAACGTTGCCGATGCCATTCTCTCCGGTTTCATTTCCCTGCGCCAAGTAAGCCATCGTCTGACCGACACAGTTTTTGGCGCCCGGGGTGCCCGGGGTGGAATGATTGCTGGAACCGGCAGAAGCGACACCGCTGAAAGTGCCGAACACAAATGCTGTCGCAATACCGAATCCTACGAATTTCTTCATCGCAGACGCCCCTTCGTTGATGAATTCTCACCCGACAATCACACAATTGTAATCGCAAATTGAGCCGACAGTCAAGAACACATGGGGCCCTGTCGGCGCCACCCGGTCCCTCTATCGCTGTCGACATCGCAGCCAGGCCGGGAGGGTGCCTCGCCGGTCATCGCCCACGGTCGAGGCCTCCAGGTAGTCGGTCACGATCGGAAGCTCGAGGACGCGATCCGCAGCAAGCTCGACGCCCGGGCGAGCCGATCGGGCACGTCACGGTCCACGACGTAGCCGGCAGCGACGGCAGACCGCCCGACGCCGATGAGGTAGTCGGTCCTTCCTGTGCCGGCCGGCCCGACCAAGCTGAGATTGCTTGTCTGGTGGATCCACTCGAGCGTGACGAGGTAGTCGTGACTCGTGCTCGGAATCGACGGCGAGGCGGAACTCGTCGAGGGTCTTGTCGATCGGGAACCGGGCCGCGGTCATCCGGTTCCTCGTGTTGGACTCGTCACACGATTCGATCTCGGCGACGACGAGGACTCGTAGCAGTTCCTCTGGCGCCCATCGCTGCGCCTTGGCGGTGGCGAGGACGTCGGGTGCTTGGCGTCTGATCGCCGCCGATCTCAGGCGGCGCAAGGCGGCTCCGACGTCAGCGGCGAGCGGGATCGGTGCGCTGGTGGTCATGCGAGGTTCTCGATCCGATAGGCGGCGAACGAACGGACCCTCCGTCGAAGGCAAAGCGATGACGACGTGCTCGCCCACATCGGCGGGCTCGATGATCGCCGGACCGATGGCCAGGATCGACCGCACGTCGGCGGCCCAGAACCGTGAGAAGCAGACCGCTCGAGCAACGGCTCGGGCGACTGCTTCTGGGTCATGAGCGGGAGAGATCGGTGACGATCTCGACGATCTCGACGATCTCTTTCGGGAGCATCGTCATCCCGGGCGCCGCTCCGGCTCGGATGAAGGTCTCGGCTGGTTCGCCGACGGAGAGGAACTCACGCTCGATCTCAGTGCGGGCCCGAGGCCCAGGTGACGGAGCCTTGCGCGGCCGACGAGGCGGTGCGGGACCGACTAACGCGCCGACGCGACCGAGATCGTGGAGAGCCTGTCGACGTTGCGGACTTCGCAACGCCCGATGCGAGGCCGCAGCATCGGCAACTCACGAAGCAACGGCCCCCCGTGTTCCAGCTTGTCGTTCGGGATCGCCCAGATCTCCGAATGGCGAACGGCGTTGACCTCGTCGCACCATGCTCGAGCGGCGTCGTTCAACACCGCCAGGTCACCGCTGGGCGGGACCACCAAGTCCTTCTTGGCGTCAACCGACGAGGTTCTCCACGATCCCTCTCGATGCCGGATCATGCCCGTGGCAGAAGTCGGAGGAGAACCGGTAGTGGGTCTCGAACCGCACGTAGTCCGGCCGACGACGAGACGATCCTCCGCACGGGTGCCTGAACGTTCGGAGATCCCTCGTCTCATTCGACACCGACTTCGGCGAGCTGCTCGCCCGCTCCAACGCAGCGCGATCACAGGTCCTGCTCCGTGGCCGACAGTCCGGACGGCGCACGTCGGCGAGATCGCCGAACTGCCTGCGCTGAACCTTGCGGCGGTCGCCGACGAGCTCGCCGCCGGAGCGATCGTGGTTCTCGACCAGGACCGCATCCGTGTCCGTCAGCTCCCGATCGTCAGACCCTGACGATCAAGTGTCGGAGGGGGGACTTGAACCCCCACGGGTATTCACCCACTAGCACCTCAAGCTAGCGCGTCTGCCATTCCGCCACTCCGACGTGGGGCGCTCAAGAGTACCGCTCGGCGTGTCGCCGGCCAACCCGTGGACCAGCGGCGAAATCTTCGCAAAACGAGTATTGCGGTCGCGTGACGGCCGGGTAACGAATTGTCACACAGCAATCAACTCAGAGGAGGGTCACCCATGTCGATGGCGTGGAACCAACCCGAGGAAGTACCACAGCAGTTCACCGGCCATCGTGTTCTCGATGAGACCGGCGACGTCGTCGGCAAGGTCAGCGACGTCATCTACGACCGCTTCGGCAACGATGTTCGCTGGCTGGTGGTCGACGTCGGCCTGTTCGGCACGGGGCACTACGCCCCGGCCGCCGACACCTTCCTCTCCGACAGCGGCGACCTGGTCGTCCCTTGCCGGAAGGACCAGATCAAGCATGCGCCGAAGGCGCATCGCGACCACGTGCTGACCGAGGAGCTCGACGCAGAGCTCCGTCAGCACTACGCGCTGGCCTAACCCGGCCAGCGCGCGAGTCGCCGCCCGGGGCCACCTCCGCCCGCCCGCCGGAGGAGCCCCGGGCGGTATCGCGTCCGGGGGCGCCTACTCGGTCATCAACAGGCCGAGTGCGATCACGGTCAACATCCAGGTCAACGCCAGGACAAAGGTGATCCGGTTGAGGTTCCGCTCGGCCGCCGTCGAGCCCAGCGCAGCGCCGGACGCCCCACCGAACATGTCCGACAGCCCCCCGCCACGGCCGCTGTGGAGCAGGATGCCACCGATCATCGCCAGCATCGAAGCCACATTGATCACCAGGGTGATGTACAGAACCACGTCACGCACGGTGGAACAATCTACCGCCTCGCCCGGCCGGACTACTGCGCGTCGGCGCAGCGGGCGATGTCGGCGGTACCGACAGCGGGAGGACACAGGGCAGGGTTCCGCTCGGCGAAGCGCCCGGCGCGACTCGGCAGGTCGGGGTTGACCCAGGCATGGAGCATCCACAGCTCTCCCCCGGCGATCCAGGTGCCGGCGCACTCCGACGGAGAGGGAACGTCTTCGTCGTCGAGCCAGCCGTTGACGATGCACAACCCGGCGTGCGAATGCCAGCGGTCCTCGCTCCCGGCGAAACCCTCTGGCGCCTCGCCCCCCTCACCCCCGGCCCAGTACGAGTAGCCGACAGTCCGCCACGGCCGGCCGGGACGGTCGTCGACGAGCACCATCGCCGGAGTGGTCGGGTCGAACGGCCGACCGACCAGCGACCACTTGACGAAGTGGGTGCCGATCCCTGGGCCCCACGCAGCCGAGGTGACATAGCCGAGCGCCTCCAATTCGGCGAGCGAATCGAGCTGATCGAGCGCCCACTGCGCTGCGTACCACTGCATCGCGAGCAACTCGCTCTCGGCAGCGTCGAGCGGCACCGTCGAACCGGCCGCGTCCGCTGCGCCGTGACCGTGCCCGTGTCCCTCCGCGACCGGGGTACCCGCTGGATCGCCGAGCCGTTCGACGGCAGCCTGTTCGAACGGAGAGATCCGCGTCGGGTCGGTCGGCGTGACCGGTCCGGTCGTCGCCGCCGTCGCAGAGACCGAGGTCGATGACGCCCTATCGGGTGCGGATGCCACCGACGGCGCGTCGACCTGGGCCTCGGCGGGAGCGCAGGAGGCGAGGACGAGGACCGACAGGGCACCGAGCCAGCGGCTCGGACGGTGAGAGCCGGCCGACGCACCCATCGGCGGGCCGGTCAGCTCGGAGCGGCGGCGCGGTCCGTCCCGAACGTCGCAGCGATCCCGAGTGACGGAAAATGGCAGGCCACCGGATGACCGAAGCCGCGATCGATCAGCTCCGGCTCCTGCTCGGCGCACAGCTCCTGGGCGATCGGGCAGCGCGTCCGGAATCGGCAGCCGCTCGGTGGGTTGATCGGTGAGGGCACCTCACCGGAGAGCACCAGCCGTTTGCGTTCACGCTCGGTGACCGGGTCCGGCTCGGGGATCGCCGACAGCAGCGCCTGTGTGTACGGGTGCGTCGGGCGGCTGTACATGTCCTCGGCAGAGGCGATCTCGACCAGCTTGCCGAGGTACATCACGGCCACCGCGTCGGAGATGTGGCGCACGACCGACAGGTCGTGGGCGATGAACAGGTAGGACAACCCGAGCTGGTCCTGGAGATCCTCGAGCAGGTTGACGACGCCGGCTTGGATCGATACGTCGAGCGCCGAGACCGGCTCGTCGAGCACGATGAACGATGGGTTGAGGGCGAGGGCGCGAGCGATGCCGATCCGCTGGCGCTGTCCGCCGGAGAACTCGTGCGGGAAGCGGCGGGAGTGGTCCGGAGCGAGACCGACCAACTCCAGCAGCTCGCCGACCTTCGTCGTGTGGTTGCCGGGGATCTTCTGGATCTGGAGCGGTTCGGCGATCGCTGCGCCGACCGTCATCCGCGGGTCGAGCGACGCATACGGGTCCTGGAAGACGATCTGCATCTCCTTGCGGATCACGCGCATCTCCTCGCGCGACATCGTCGTCAGTTCCTGACCGTTGAAGCGGATCGATCCGCCGGTCGGCTCGACCAGTCGCAACACGCAGCGACCGACCGTCGTCTTGCCCGATCCGGACTCGCCGACCAGCCCGAGGGTCTGTCCCGGATTCAGCGAGAACGACACTCCGGAGACCGCCTGAACGGTCTGGCGGATCGTCCGGAGACCCTGGAACGAGCGCACCGGGAAGTGCTTGACGAGATCGCGGACCTCGATCACCGGCTCACTCATGGACGCCACCGCCGACGAGTTCCTCGACCCGGATGCACGCCGTCTCGACCGTCCCGAACGGTCGCAGGTCCGGCGGATCGCCCCCGGCACAGACCGGCGCTGCGTTCGGACACCGGGTCCGGAAGGCGCAGCCCGAGGGCGGGCGCAGCATGTTCGGCGGCGCCCCGGGGATCGGGGTCAACCGTTCCCGACCGAGCACCGGCAAGGAGTTGAGCAGACCTAGGGTGTACGGATGGGTGGGCCGGAGGAAGATGTCGTGCACCTCGCCCCGCTCGGCGGGCCGTCCGGCGTACATCACCTGCACCCGATCGGCGATCCGGGCGACGACGCCGAGGTCGTGGGTGATGAACACGACCGCCGTGTTCAACTCGCGCTGGATCCGCTGGATCACCTCGAGGATCTGCGCCTGGACCGTGACGTCGAGCGCAGTCGTCGGCTCGTCGGCGATCAGCACCTCGGGGTCGTTGGCGATCGCCATCGCGATCATCACGCGCTGGCGCATGCCGCCGGAGAACTCGTGCGGGTACTGCTTCGCCCGTGCCTTCGGCTGGGGGATGCCGACCAGGTCGAGCAGTTCGATCGCCCGCGTCTGGCGCGGCGCTGCCGGAGAGCTTCTGGTGGGCCTGGATCATCTCGACGATCTGGTCGCCGATCCGGTGCACCGGGTTCAGCGCCGACAGCGGGTCCTGGAAGATCATCGCGATCCGCTTGCCACGCACCGCCGCGGATCCTGACGCTGACTGGCGCCGATCAGCTCCTCGCCGCCGACCTTGGCCGAGCCGGTGATCTCGGCCGATCTGGGGAGCAGACCCATCACGGCGAGGAACGTCACCGACTTGCCCGAACCGGACTCGCCGACGATCGCCGACGAGCTCGCCGCGGTCGACGTCGAGGTCGATGCCGCGGACGGCCTGCACCGGGCCGGCGTCGGTGCGGGAACGAGACCCGCAGGTCGCGCAGTTCGAGAGCGGCGGACCTCGGCCATCAGCTCGGCCTTCCGTTGCTGCTTCGGGTCGAAGGCGTCGCGCAGCCCGTCACCGATGAAGTTGATGCACAGGATCGCGAGTGACGAGCACCAGGCCGGGGAACAGCGCCATCCACCACCGGCCGGTGTTGACGGCACCCTTCGCCGCCGCCAGCAGGTTCCCCCAGCTGGCGCTGGCCGGCGCCGGGGTCGGCGCCGTAGCCGAAGAACGACAGCGTCGACTCGGCGATGATCGCACCGACGACCGACGGTCGGTCATCGCCACCAGGATCGGGCCGATCGCAGTTCGGCAGCAGGTGGCGGAAGATGATCCGCCGGTTGTTCGCACCGAGGGCTCGCGCCGCCTCGACGAACTCGCGCTCCTTCAGACTGAGCACCGCACCCCGCACGATTCGGGCGACGCCCATCCAGCCGACGAGCGACAACAGCACGACGATGAACCGGATCGAGCTTGAGGTCGCCGAACAGCCAGTTCAACCAGGTCAGTCTTGTCGAACAGGTTGCGCAGCACGAGCAGGCGACGAGGATCGGGAAGGCGAGGAACAGGTCGGTGACGCGCATCAGCAGGTCGTCGAACAGTCCGCCGCGGAAGCCGGCGATCGCGCCGACGGCGGTGCCGACGACGCCGCCGAAGAAGGCCACCGACGAGACCGATCAGCAGCGAGACCCGCCCGCCCCAGATCAGGCGGCGAGTAGAGGTCGCGGCCGAGGTCGTCGGTGCCGAACCACGCCTCGGCGCTCGGCGGGTTGAGCTGCGACCTTGCCGTCTGATCGCCGGCAGCCTGGTCGATCTCTCCGTAGCGGGCGGTGATCGGGGCGAACACGACGACCAGCGCCAGCAGGACGAAGACCACCAGGCGACACCACCGCCACCCGGTGGCGCGAGGAACCGCCGCAGCGCCATCCGTCGCCGGCGAGATCGAGTCGACCGTCAGGCCCTGGACATCGTCGTCCGACGGCTCGGCGAGTCGCCCGAGGCCGCTCGACGTCGGAATCGAAGCACCTCAGTCAAGGCGGATCCTCGGATCGAGCCAGGCGTACAGGACGTCGGCGAGCAGGTTGAACAAGATCACCGAGAGGACGACGAACACCATCCACGGCATCAGCTGCGGGAAGTCGCCGTTCTCGAACGCAGTCGAGGAAGAAGTCACCCATCCCCTTGTACTCGAAGATCCGCTCGGTGATGATCAGCCCGCCGACGATCCCGCCGATGTCGATCGCCGCCGACCGTGGTACGATCGGGATCAGCGCGTTGCGCATCGCGTGGCGGACGATCACCCGCGTTCTCGCTGATGCCCTTCGCCCGGGCGGTGCGCAGGTAGTCGGAGTTCAGCACCTCGAGCAGCGACGCCCGCATGTAGCGGCTGTACACGGCGATGATCTGGATCGAGACGACGATCGACCGGCAGGATCAGGTGCTTCGCCCGCAGGAACAGGTCGAAGCCCTGGTGGCCCGGTGGATAGATCGCCGGACGTCGGTAGGAACGGCTGTGTCGAGGCCGAACCACCGGTGAAGTAGACGGCGAAGAGCAGCTGCAGCAGGACCGCCGAGACGTACGGCGGGATCGAGAGCCCGACGAAGGCGCCGGTCGAGGCGACCGAGTCGAACTTGCCGTACTGGCGCAGGGCGGCGACGATGCCGATCGATCAGCCCGATGG
Source organism: uncultured Actinomycetes bacterium (assembly GCA_963754705.1). Classification (GTDB taxonomy): domain Bacteria; phylum Actinomycetota; class Acidimicrobiia; order Acidimicrobiales; family Ilumatobacteraceae; genus JAWKHV01. The sequence continues at coordinate 175,911 of CAVWGZ010000014.1, forward strand.
AGATCCCGATGACGGTGGCGACACTACCGAGGACCATCGAGTTGGCCAACGCGTTCTTCAGCTCCGGCCACACCGGCCGGTTGCCCTTGATCGAGACGCCCCAGTCGACCGGGAGGAAGTGCCCGAGCCACTGGACGTACTGCTCGGGGATCGAGCCGTCGAGGCCGTTGACCTCGCGGTACTGCTGGATCTTCGCCTCGGTCGCCCGTGGGTTGAGCGCGGAGATAGCTCTGCACCGGGTCGGTGCCGATCCGGATCGCGACGAACACGAGGAAGGTGACGATCAACAGCGTCGGGATCGCCCACATCAATCGCCGAACGACGAATCTGCAGCATCGTTGCACTCCCGCTGCGATGAGTGCGAGCGTGGGGCCGGCCGGTCGGCCGGCCCCACGCACAGAGCTCTCAGATGGATTGACGGCCGAAGCCGTCAGGTCAGCAGCACCTCGACGACCGGCTCGCCGGTCACGAGCGTCGGTCGGCTCGTAGTCGCCTTCACCGGTGGTGTCCCACACGCCGGGCAGCAGCTGGAACGCAGTCGTCCAGACGTACCACGACGAGTTGGCGCACTCGGTGAGCGGGTTGAGGCACTCGGGCCACTGCTCGGCACCGATGATGATCTCGCCGTCGCCGCCCGGCTCCCACTCGCACAGATGTTCTGGAACGCCCGGTAGTTCGCCGCATCCTCGTCGACCGGCCCACCGAGCTTGTCGGTGCGCCAGGCGGCGATGTTCGGGAACTGGTACAGCGGGAGCATCACGTGGTCGTCGGCGAGGTACTGCCGCGATCTGGTGGATCAGATCGACCCGAGCCGCCTCGTCGAGGTCTGGTCGGACTCGATCATCAGCGCCGATGCCTCCTCGTTGCACCAGCCGGCGCTGTTCTGACCCTGGTTGCCGTTCTCCTCGCGACGGGATCGAGTCGCAGGCCATGATGCCCGTGACCGTCGGGTCCGGCGAGGCGGTGTTGATGTACATCGCCAGGTCGTAGTCGAGTGCCGGCAGCCGCTGCTGGAAGTAGCAGGCAGCGTCGCAGTTGTCGGCGACGACGTTGAAGCCGGCTGCGGCTGCAGCTCGGGGATCATCAGTGCCTGGGTGGACTCACGACGGGTGTTGCCGGTGTTGACGATCCAGCGGATCTCCGGGACCGTCGCCGTCGAGTTCGCCCAGATGCCGTCGGCGTTCTTCGTCCAGCCGGCGTCGGTCGAGGATCTGCTCGCGCACCGGCGGGGTCGTACGTGTCGCTGAAGATCGTGTCGTCGCACCAGTCGCCGATCGTCGGCACCCACAGGCCGCAGTTCAGCAGCGGGCCGCCGGGGAAGATCGGGTCGTAGATCTGCTCGAGGATCAGCGTCCCGGTCGATCGACTTCGCGAACGCCGTGCGGAAGTCGTCATCGGCGAACGGGCCGTCCTGCTGCTGGAAGTAGAGGCCCTCGTAGTTCGTGCCGTAGCCCGGCGTGAAGTAGATGTTCGGGTCGGTCAGCGCCTCGGTGATGCCGGAGAACGCCTGCGGGAAGATGAAGTCCGACCTCGCCGGACTTGAGCGAGGCGATCTCGGTGTCGCTGTCGGCCTTGGGGACCATGACGACCCGGTCGGCGAGCGGCGTGTTCGGGCCCCAGTAGGCCTCGTTCGGGACGAGCATCGACTGGTCCGGGCTCCACGACTCCATGCAGCCACTCGCGACCCGAGATACGGGATCGTGTCGCCGAAGTCGGCCGAGATGTCGTTGCAGTCCTCGTGCGCAGTCAGCCTTGATGATCGGCGTTGAACAGGTTCTTGTACGGCGCGTAGACCGTCGCTGAACGTCACGACGACCTCGCCGGCGGTCGGCGCCTTCGTCGATCGAGATGATCTGGTCGTAGCCGACCGTGCGTCAGCGAACCCGGGGTGTTCATGCGTCGCGTCGAACGTGCACTGGAAGTCGGCGACCGTGATCGGCGAGCCGTCGTCCCAGACTGCGTCGGGGTTGAGGTCGATACGTGACGGTCATCGCCGCATCGCCCGCGGGCTCTGCCGCGCGGTGGTCTCGCCACCGTGCTTCGGTCGCCGTTGTCTCGGTCGCCTCAGCGGCGGTCGTGCTCGGCGCCTCCGCTGCCGTCGTCTCGGTGCGTCGTGCTGCTCGGTCCTGTCGTCGTCGTCGCTGCCGCAGGCAGCGGCGACGAGCGACAGGCCGACGAGCGAGCGCAGCGAGCTTGGCAGCGCCTCGTGGTGCTTCACGTAGTGGTCCTCCTGGTGAGTGCTCGGAGGGACCACGGTAGGTCGACGGTGCGTCCGGTCGTGGCATTGCCTGCAGGACTCCGCCGTCGGCGATGGACCACCGATCGGCACACGCAGTCCTCGCTCGATCGTGTCGGGGACATCGCCGCTCGCCGACCTCCCATCGCATCCGTTGCACGGGAATCCGGACCAAGCTACGCACGGCGCGTTACCGGCCGGTCGAGTACTTCAGCCGATACGAACTGTGACAGCGCGTCCGCTCGGACCACGTTCAGTCAGCGCGCCGAACTGCACGATCCGGGCGAACTCGTCCGGGTCGAGGCTCGCGCCACCGACGAGCGCACCGTCGATGTCCGGCTGAGCCATCAGCTCGGCGGTGTTGCCGGCCTTCACCGAGCCGCCGTACTGGATCCGGACCGCGCTCGGCGGCGTCGTGCGCCGAACAGCTCGCGCGACGCGCGCCGCGGATCGCGGCGCAGACCGTCTGCGCGTCCTCGGCGGTCGCCGTGCGGCCGGTGCCGATCGCCCAGATCGGTTCGTAGGCGATGACCAGCGCGCCGACCTGCTCGGGCGGAGCGCCCGGCGAGCGCCGGCGCGCGACCTGACCGAGGACCTTCGACTCGGTGTCGCCCGCCTCGCGCTCGTCGAGCGTCTCGCCGACGCACAGGATCGGCGTCATCCCGTTGGCTGCAGGATCGCCACCACCTTCGCCGTTGACCATCTCGTCGGTCTCGCCGAACAGCTCGCGCCGCTCGCTGTGGCCGGCGATCACGTAGCTGCACGTTGAGCTTGGCGAGGAACACCGGGGCGACCTCGCCGGTGAACGCGCCCTTCTCCTCCCAGTGGCAGTGCTGGGCACCGAGGCGCGATCGGCGAGCTCGTCGGCCTCGATCACCGTCTGCACCGAGCGGATGTCGGTGAACGGCGGGTGGACGCTGACGTCGACGAGCTCGTAGGTCGTCCTTGGTCAGCAGGTAGCTCAGCTTCTGGACGATCTGGATCGCCTCGAAGTGGTTGTGGTGCATCTTCCAGTTGCCGCTGATCAACGGCTTGCGCATGCGGTCGTTCCTCAGGCGTTGGGTGCGCCGCGCAGGGCGGCGAGGCCGGGCAGGTCGCCGAGCTCGAGCAGTTCGAGCGAGGCACCGCCGCCGGTCGAGACGTGATCGACGTCGTCGGCGAGTCCGAACTGGGCCAGCGCCGCGGCGCGAGTCGCCGCCGCCGACGACGGTGAACGCCTTGGTGTCGGCCATCGCCTCGGCGACGGTGCGCGTGCCGGCGGCGAACCGGTCGTCCTCGAACATCCCCATCGGCCCGTTCCAGAACACGGTGCGGGCGTCGAGGATCACGTCGCTGAACGCCGCCGCGGTGCCCGGGCCGATGTCGAACCCCTTCGCCCCGTCGCGGCAGATCGCGGCCGAAGGTGGCGTAGCTGCCGCCGGCATCGAGGCCGACGAGGTCATCGGGCAGGTGGATCGTCTTGCCGGCTCGGCGAGCAGCCGGCGCGCAGGTCTCGACCTGGTCCGGCTCCCACAACGAGTCACCGATCGAGTGGCCCTGGGCGGCGAGGAACGTGAAGCACATCGCTCCGCCGATGACGAGCGCGTCGACCGACGTCGAGCAGGGCTTCGACGACACCGAGCTTGTCGGAGATCTTCGCTCCACCGAGCACGGCGACGAACGGACGCTTCGGCGAGTTGCGCAGCCCGAGCAGCACCTCGACCTCGCGTCTGCGAGCAGCCGACCCATCGCCGACGGCAGCGTCGCCGGCGGGCCGACGATCGAGGCGTGAGCCCGATGCGCTGCACCGAACGCGTCGTTGACGTAGGCGTCGATGCCGTCGATCAAGCGGCGCGACGAACGCCGGGTCGTTGCCCTCCTCGCCCGGGTCGAAGCGGAGGTTCTCGAGCAGCTCGACGCCCGGCGCGAGCTCGGCCAGCCGGGCGCGCACCGGGTCCATCGAGTACTTCGGGTCCGGCTCGCCCTTCGGCCGGCCGAGGTGGCGAGGCGGTGACCACGGTGGCGCCGTGCTCGACGAGCCACTCGATCGTCGGCAGCGCGGCGCGGATCCGGAAGTCGTCGGTGATCTCGCCGTCGTGCATCGGCACGTTGAAGTCGGTGCGGACCAGGACCCGCTTGCCGTCGACGTCGCCGAGGTCCTCGAGCGTCGGGATCCCGTCGACTCGGCGCGGTCGTTCACTTCTTGCTGCTTGGCGACCTTCGGCGCCGACGTACGAGACGAGGTCGACCAGGCGGTTGCGAGTAGCCCCACTCGTTGTCGTACCAGCCGAGCACCTTGACGAGGTTGCCCATCGCTCATCGTCAGCCCGGCAGTCGAAGATGCGACGAGTGCCGGGTCGCCGACGATGTCGGACGAGACGATCGGGTCCTCGGTGTAGACGCAGGATGCCCTTCAGCGGGCCCGAGGCGGCCGCCTTCTTGAACGCAGCGTTGATCTCGTCGACCGTCGCCGCGGTCTTCAGCGACGGCGGTGAAGTCGGTGATCGAGCCCGGTCGGGCACCGGGACGCGCAAGCGAGGTGCCGTCGAGCTTGCCCTTCATCGACTCGAGCACGAGGCTCGTCGCCCGGGCCGCGCCGGTGCTGGTCGGGACGATGTTGATCGCCGCGCGCGCGCGCCCGGCGGAGGTCGTTGTGCGGGCCGTCGACGAGCTGCTGGTCGCCGGTGTAGGCGTGGACCGTCGTCATCAGGCCCTGCTCGACGCCGAACGCGTCGTCGAGCACCTTGACCATCGGCACGAAGCAGTTCGTCGTGCACGAGGCGTTGGAGATCACCTTGTGCGTTGCTTGGCGTCGAAGGTCTTGTGGTTGACGCCGTACGACGAACGTGGCGTCGGCACCGTCGCACGGCGCGGAGACGATCACCAACGGCGCGCCGGCCTCGAGGTGATACGCAGCGGTGTCGCGCTCGGTGAAGAACCCGGTCGACTCGATCGACGACGTCGACGCCGAGGTCGCCCCACGGCAGGTTCTTCGGGTCGCGTTCGGACAGGACGCTGCAGCTCGTCGCCGTCGACCGTGATCCCGTCCTTCGTCGCCTTGATCGTCGTTCGGCAGGTGCCGAGCACCGAGTCGTACTTGAGCAGGTGGGCCATCGTCTCGAGCGAGCCGAGGTCGTTGACCGCGACGAAGTCGATGTCGGCGCCGCGCTGCTTGGCGGCGCGGAAGAAGTTGCGGCCGATCCGTCCGAAGCCGTTGATACCAACGCGAACCGTCATCTGCGGAGGCGTCCTTTCACGATGCCGAGGGAGGTCGGTGGCGCAGGCTAGTCGCTGAGCCGGCTTCGGTCCCGATGGGCTCGTCAGCGGGCGACGTCGCGATGCGAGCAGTGCGGCACGTAGCCGTGCCGACCGCAGCCGCCGGGCGAGTTCCTCGGCGATCGCCACCGAGCGGTGCCGTCCGCCGGTGCAACCGATCGCCATCGTCAGGTAGCTCTTGCCCTCCGCCGCGTACGCCGGGAGCAGGGCGGCCAGCAGCTGCTCGAACCGGTCGAGGAACTCCACCGCCTGCGGCTGGCCGAGCACGTAGTCGCGTACCGGCGGATCGAGCCCGGTGAGCGGCCGCAGCTCCTCGACCCAGTGCGGGTTGGGCAGGAAGCGGACGTCGATCACGAGGTCGGCGTCGAGCGGGAGGCCGTGCTTGTAGCCGAACGACTCGATCGCGACCTGCATCTGGGTCGGGTCGCCGCTGGTGTCGAACAGGTCGATCAGCCGCGCCTTGAGCTCGTGGACGTTGAGGTTGGTGGTGTCGATCACCAGGTCGGCCGACGCCCGGACCGACTCGAGCAGGGCGCGCTCACGCTCGATCGCCTCGAGCACCCCGCGAGTGTCGGTCGCCAGCGGATGGCGACGGCGGGTCGATTCGTACCGGCGGACCAGCGCCGGGGTCTCGGCTTCGAGGAACAGCAGGTCGCACCCGGTGCCCGTCGGTGCGCAGGGCGGCGATCTTGTCGAGCAGTTCTGCGTGGTGCCTGCCGGCGACGAGGGCGAGCCGATCGATGCTCGTGCCCGGGGCGCTGCCGAGCTCGACGATCTTCGGCACGAGCGAGGTCGGGAGGTTGTCGACGACGTACCAGCCGAGATCCTCGAGCACGCCGGCGGCCTCGGTCCGACCGGCACCGGACAGACCACTGATGACCAGGACGTCAATCATCGCCTGGACCTCCGGATCGCGGTTCGGGGGGAACGATCGCTTTCACCGTTCGGAGGTACAGCAACCGCGGAATCGTCGAGGCAGCCTGGTACTCGTCGGCCCGGGCGAGGAATCCGGCCGGCGGCGCCGGCTCCTCCAAACGCGTGAGGTACAGACCCGATCGTCGATCAGGGCGTTGAGGTACCGGCTGCAACGGACGGTGGATGAACGGGATGAACACGTTCTTCTCCACCTCCTCGATCGTCTCGTCCTCGACCAGGTAGGCGCCGATCCGCCAGTACTGCTCCGGCGGGTCGAGGAACTGATCGTCGATCCAGCCGCTGTTCGGCGTCTGCAGCAGCGGGTGGTTGAGGAAGAAGCAGAACCGCCCGCCCGGGCGCAGGACCCGGGCGACCTCGCCGATCGCCTCGTCGACCTCGCGGATGTGCTCGAACACGAGGCAGGCGACGACGGCGTCGAAGCTCCCGTCGGGAAACGGCAGGGCGGCTGCGCCGGCACGGCGTACAGCGGTCCGCCGCCGCGGCTGCGAGCGACCTGCAGCTGGTTCCAGGTCGGGTCGACGCCGACGACGAGCTCGGCGCCGAGCTCGACCGCCATCCTGCTCAGCTGGCCGTCACCGCAGCCGACGTCGAGCACCCGTCGGGCCCCGGCCAACTCCCGGCGGCGAGGGGGAGGATCTGCTCGTCGTACTCCGGATCGACCCCGTCGGTGAACCCCTCGACCCACCAGTCGGTGTGTCGTTCCCACAAATCGTCCGATCCCACGTCCGTCACCGGATCGAGCGTAGGCGCCGAGGGGTGTCGATCAGCGGACGTGTGCAGCTTGGCGTGGACCGCCTCGGCGACCTGGTCCGGCAGCCAGCTGAGCGCCTTGAGCTGCTCGAGGCTCGCCTGCTGCACCGCGCGGACCCCGCCGAGCTCGGTCGTCAGCCGCTTCTTGCGGGTCTCGCCGAGGCCGGGGATGTCGTCGAGCACCGATTTCGTCATCCGCTTGTCGCGCAGTTCGCGATGGAACGTGTTGGCGAAGCGGTGGGCCTCGTCGCGGATCCGCTGGAGCATGAACAGCGCCTCGCTCCCCCGCGGCACCTCGACCGGATCGGCGCTGCCGGGGACGAACACCTCTTCGAACCGTTTGGCGAGGGAGGCGATCGGGATCTCGTCGACCAGTCCGAGCCGTTCGACGACGCGTTCGGCGACGGCGAGCTGACCTTTGCCGCCGTCGACGACGAGCAGCTGCGGAGGGTAGGCGAACTTCCCGGGCTTGATCCCGGGCTCGGCGATCGCCCGGTCCTTGTCCTCGAGGTAGGCCGTCAGCCGTCGGGTGAGGACCTCCTCCATCGCTGCGTAGTCGTCGTTGCCGGCGACCCCCTTGACCTTGAACCGTCGGTACTCGCGCTTGTCCGGGATCCCATCGGTGAGGACGACCATCGAGCCGACGTAGTCCTGGCCCTGGAGGTGGGCCATGTCGTAGCACTCGATCCGCAGCGGAGCCTCCGGTAGCTGGAGCAGATCCTGGAGCTCGGTCAGGGCACGCGAGCGCGGCGTTGTGGTCGCTCGCCCGGCGGAGCCGATGACGGGTGAACTCCTCTTTGGCGTTGCGCGTCACCGTCTCGTGCAGGTCGCGCTTGTCGCCGCGCTGCGGCACCCTGATCCGGACACGCGAGCCGCGCAGGTGGGCGAGCCACTCCTCGTAGGTCGCCCGATCCTGCGGTTCGACCGGAACGAGCACCGTCTTGGGAACGCCGAGCGGCGGTTCGTCTCCGTAGAGCTCCTCCAGCAGGCGGTCGATCAGCTCGCCCGGGTCGAGCGCCTCGACCTTGTCGACGATGAACCCCTTGCGACCGACGACCCGTCCCTTGCGGACGTAGAACACCTGCACCGCCGCTTCGAGGTCGTCCTCGGCGAGCCCGATGATGTCGAGGTCCTCGTCCTTCTCGGCGACCATCTGCTGCTTGGCGACTGCCCGCTCGACCGCAGCGAGCCGGTCGCGCAGACGGGCGGCCTTCTCGAACTCGAGCTCCTTCGCCGCCGCCCGCATGTCGTTGCCGAGGCGGTCGATCACCTCGTCGGTGTCGCCCTCGAGGAACTCGCACAGCTCCTGGACGAGCTGGCGGTACGGCATCTCGTCGATCTCGCCGACGCACGGTCCGGAGCACTTCTCGATGTGGAACAGCAGGCACGGCCGGCCGAGCCGGTGGTGCTGGTTGAACTTGCCCGGCGAGCAGGTCCGGATCGGGAAGGTTCGCAGCAACAGGTCGAGCGTGTCGCGGATCGCGTAGGCGTGCGCGTACGGCCCGAAGTAACGAACGCCCTTGCGCTTGCGCCCGCGCATCACCATCGCTCGCGGCCACTCCTCGTCGAGGGTGACGGCGAGGAACGGATAGCTCTTGTCGTCGCGCAGTCGGATGTTGAACCGCGGGCGGTGCTCCTTGATCAGCGAGTACTCGAGCATCAGTGCCTCGACCTCGTTGCGCACCTCGATCCACTCCACCGTCGCCGCGGCGGCGACCATCGCGGCGGTCCGCGGGTGAAGGTTGCGCGGATCCTGGAAGTAGTTCGACAAGCGCTGCCTGAGGCTCGAGGCCTTGCCGACGTAGATCACCCGGCCGAGCTCGTCGCGGAACTGGTACGAGCCGGGCGACTCGGGGATCGTTCCGGTGGGGGGTCTGCTGACCATCGCAGGGCCGTCGCGAAGGGTCGGCTCAGCCGACGAGGAGGGGCTTGAGGAAGCGACCGGTGTGGCTCGTCGGAACCATCGCGATGTGCTCCGGCGGTCCCTCGGCGACGATCCTGCCGCCGCCCGAGCCGCCCTCCGGGCCGAGGTCGATGATCCAATCGGCGGTCTTGATCACGTCCAGGCTGTGCTCGATCACGAGCACCGTGTTGCCCTGGTCGACCAGTCGCGAGAGCACGGTCAACAGCCGCCGGACGTCCTCGAAGTGCAGGCCGGTGGTCGGCTCGTCGAGCAGGTAGATCGTGTGCCCGGTGGACCGCTTGGCGAGTTCGGTCGACAGCTTGACCCGCTGTGCCTCGCCGCCGGAGAGGGTCGTGCGCCGACTGCCCGAGGCGGACGTAGCCGAGTCCGACGTCGACCAGCGTCTGCATGTGGCGGGCGATCACCGGTTGATTGGCGAAGAAGTTCGCCGCTTCCTCGACCGGCATGTCGAGCACTTCGGCGATGTTCTTGCCCTTGAACGCGATGTCGAGCGTGTCGCGGTTGTAGCGGGCGCCCTTGCACACCTCGCACGGGACGTAGACGTCGGGAAGGAAGTGCATCTCGATCTTGATCGTCCCGTCGCCGGAGCATGCCTCGCAGCGACCGCCGGCGACGTTGAAGCTGAACCGCCCGGGGAGGTAGCCGCGGACCTTCGACTCCTGGGTCTGGGCGAACAGCTTGCGGATGTTGTCGAACACCCCGGTGTAGGTCGCCGGATTCGACCTCGGGGTCCGCCCGATCGGCGACTGATCCATGTCGATCACCTTGTCGAGCAGCTCGATCCCTTCGATCGTCTTGTGCTTGCCCGGCGCAGCTTTCGATTTGTAGATCCGCTGCATCAGGCTCGGCAGGAGGATGTCGCGCACGAGCGAGGACTTGCCCGACCCGGATACCCCGGTGATCGCGACGAAGCACCCGAGCGGGATCTCGACGTCGATGTCCTGCAGGTTGTGTTCCCGCGCTCCCTGATCACCAGCTTGTCCTCGCCGGGAGTCCGCCGGTGCTGGGGAACGGGGATCTTGCGCTTGCCGTACAGGTACTGGCCGGTGATCGAGTGCTTCGCCTTGGCGATGCCCTTCACCGGCCCGGAGTAGATCACCTCGCCACCGTGCTCACCGGCGCCCGGTCCGATGTCGACGATCCAGTCGGCTTCCTTGATCGTGTCCTCGTCGTGCTCGACGACGAGCACCGTGTTGCCGAGGTCGCGCAGACGGACGAGGGTGTCGATCAGCCGCCGGTTGTCCCGCTGGTGGAGCCCGATCGACGGCTCGTCGAGCACGTAGAGCGTGCCGACCAGCCCGGACCCGATCTGCGAGGCGAGCCGGATCCGCTGCGCTTCACCTCCGGCGAGCGTGCCGGCCGAACGCGACAGGGTGAGGTAGTCGAGCCCGACGTCGAGCAGGAAGCCGAGGCGGGCGTTGATCTCTTTCGTCACCCGCTCGGCGATCATCCTGTCCCGATCGGACAGCACCAGGCTGCCGAGGAACGCTGCCGACTCGGCGATCGACAGGTCGCAGACCTCGGCGATGTGCCGGTCGTTGATCGTCACCGCCAGCGACGCCGGCTTGAGCCGCGCGCCGCTGCAGTGCGGGCACGGCACCTCGCGCATGTAGCTCTCGATCTGCTCCCGGCTCCAGTCGCTCTCCGCATCGGAATGGCGGCGTTGGAGGAAGGGGATCACACCTTCGTAGGTCGTCGAGTACTGCCGCGTCCGGCCGTAGCGGTTCTGGTACTTGACCTGAACGTTTCCCTTCACGCCGTAGAGCAACACGTCGCGCTGCTTCTTCGACAGCTTCGACCACGGGGTGGCGAGATCGATCCCGTGCTCGCCGGCGACGGCTTCGAGCATGCGCGAGAAGTACTGGGTGCGCGAGCCCGCCCAGGGGGCGATCGCGCCCTCGCCGACCGACAGGTCCGGGTTGGCGATGACCAGTTCGGGATCGACCTGGAAGGTCGTGCCGAGGCCGTCGCAGTGCTCGCAGGCGCCGTACGGCGAGTTGAACGAGAAATTGCGCGGGGCGGGTTCTTCGTAGCTCGTCCCGCAGCTCGGGCAGACGAGGTGTTGGCTGAAGGTGAGCAGTTCGGGTTCGGCCGGGTTGCCGTCGTCGTCGAGTTCGCCGTCGCGGGGCACGAGTTCGACCTCGGCGACTCCCTCCGCCAACCGGAGGGCGGTCTCGAGCGAGTCGGTCAGCCGCCGCTCCAACCCCTCGCGCAGCACCAACCGGTCGATCACGACCTGGATCGTGTGCTGCTCGTAGCGCGCCAATCGTTCGCCGGAGGCGAGGAACTGGTCGAGTTCGACCGGCTGGCCGTCGATCCGGGCGCGCACGAAGCCCTGGCCGGAGAGGTCGGCGAGGAGGGTGTCGTAGTCGCCCTTGCGGCCGCGCGACGACCGGGGCGAGCACCTGGAAGCGGGTCCCCTCCGCCAGCTGGAGGACGCGGTCGACGATCTGCTGGGGCGTCTGGCGGGCGAGTCGGGTCTGATCCTTCGGGCAGTGCTGGACGCCGATCCTGGCGTAGAGCAGCCGGAGGTAGTCGTACACCTCGGTGATCGTGCCGACGGTCGAGCGCGGGTTGCGCGACGCCGACTTCTGGTCGATCGAGATCGCCGGTGACAACCCTTCGATGAAGTCGACGTCGGGCTTGTCCATCTGCCCGAGGAACTGGCGCGCGTAGGCGGAGAGCGACTCGACGTATCGTCGCTGCCCCTCGGCGTAGATCGTGTCGAAAGCGAGCGACGACTTCCCCGATCCGGACAGCCCGGTGAAGACGATCAGCCGGTCGCGCGGCAGGTCGACCGAGATGTTCTTGAGGTTGTGCTCGCGTGCGCCACGGACGATGAGTTGGGGGGTATCCGACCGGGGTGGCATCGGTTCTCAAGCTACCAGTAGGTCACAACCTCCAGAACGGATGTTCGATCGTCCGGAGGCGCCGTCACCGGGTGCCGAACGCTCTCCTACGATCCGCTCAGGCGAACGAAAGGTGGACACGATGGGCGTGGACGACGGGACGTTTTCGGTCGATGAGGCGACGGTCTCGCGGCGGCGGTGGCTCGCCGGGTTCGGGCTCGCCGCCGGCGCCGGCGGGCTGCTGGCCGCCCTCCCCGGAGGGACGGCGTCGGCTGCGCCGAGCCTCGGTGCCGGTTCGGCCGGGCTGGCGAATGCGCTGGCTGCGGCAGGAGCCGGGCTGACCTACCACCAGGTCGATCAGCTGGCCTTCTACCCCGCCGCCCAGGGCGGGATCCGGTACATCGACCCGATTACCGGGGTGGGGCTGAACAGCCCCGGTTTCCTCGCCTGTCCGCTTCCTCTCCCGAGCGGTTCGGTCGTCCGTCAGCTCAACTTCGGCTACCGCGGCTCACCGGTGGTCAAGCTGCTCAAGCGTCCGTTGGCGAACCCGGCTGCGTTCGTCGACATCGGCCTGCAGACGCTTCCCTCGACCGGCGGAGCACCGGGCACGGCGACGAGCACGACCGGACTGCCGGTGACGATCGAGGCCGAGGCGGCGTACACCTTGCAGGTGTTCTGCTCCGCCGGCGACACGATCGCCGGGGCGACGGTCGGGTACGAACCGCCGGTGCAGGGGTTCGTCCCGTTCACCGGCGCCACCCCGCGGGTCTACGACTCGCGCAGCGGGGCGAAGTTGGGCAGCGGCGAGGAGCGCACCATCCCGCTCGGCAACCCGGGTGTGCGCGGCGCGGTGCTCAACCTGACGCTGACCCAGACCAGCGGCGCGTCGGGCTATGTCGCCGTCTTTCCGGCGAACATCGTCTGGCCGGGCAACTCCAGCCAGAACTGGTTCGCCCCCGCCGCCAACGTCGCCAACGCGGTGCTCACCGCCGTCGACGGCACGTGTCAGATCAAGCTGCGCGGCGGCGAGAACGCGACCCACGTGCTGATCGACGTGATCGGCTGGCTGCTCTGAGGCTCGCTGCGCTCGCAGCCGGCTGCTCCTGGCGCTCCCGACGCCGGGTCGGGCGGACCGGCCGCAACCAGGGGGCCAAACCGTCGAGCACGCGAATGGCTCGCTGCGCTCGCGTCCGGCTGCTCGCTGGCGCTCCCGACGCCGGGTCGGGCGGACCGGCCGCGACCAGGGGGCCAAACCGTCGAGGCGACGCGGGCCGGTGGGTCTAGCCGGACAGATGCGTTCGTTCGACCTGGTCGTCGTGGGCCGGGTCGGCATGACGACCGACGGTCAACACCACGGCGGCGACGAACGACAAGATCGCAGCGATGATCACCGTGCCCACGGCGAGATCCGACCACAACATTCCGAGCGCTCCGACCAACGCCCCAACGATCTGGGACAGCATCCGTCCTCCTCAGTTCGATTGCCCGCTGAGTTACGAAGACACTGAGCGCCCATCGCCTTCGTGGATACTTCGACGTTACGAGATCGTTGCGAAGTTCCCCAGCCAATTATCAGCGAACTCGAGGAGTATTTCGGCCTATCTGAGCAGGGCGAACGCCGATCGTGGCAGTTCCACCGCTCAGATCGGCCGAAACGCGTTCGTCACCTCCAACGCGGGCCGACGAGGCGGTCGACCGCCTCCTCACCGAGTCCAGCGCGCAACCCGGCTTCGAGGTTCGGTGCGCGGCGGATGGTGTGGCCCCCGTCGCAGGCGATCTGTTGCCCGGTGATCCACCGGGCATGGTCGCCACAGAGGAAGGCGGCCAGCGCGCCGATCTCCGACGGCTCGCCGAGGCGGCTGATCGGCATGTTCTCGAGGTAGGTGTCCTGCATCTCGCGCAACACCCCCTCGGCCTCCGGATCGGTCAGCGCAGCGGTCACCTCGCTCGGAACCAGTCCGGGCCGGATCGAGTTGACCCGGATGTCGAACGGGCCGAGCTCGTCGGCGGCGACCCGCACGATCATCTCCAACGCCGCCTTGCTCGAGGCGTAGGCGCTGCGGAAACGACCACCGAGCGCACCGGCGATCGAGGAGATCGCCACGATCGCTCCCCCGCCGTGGTCGCGCATCGCCAGCGCCGAGTGCTTGATCGTGTTAAACGCGCCGTAGACGTTCGGCTCGTACAGCGAGCGGAGGTCGTCGGCGGTCATCAGCAGGATCGGCTTGCCGGTGCCGGTACCGGCGTTGGCGATCGATGCGTCGAGCTGGCCGTCCGGTCCCGTCGCAGCGGCGACAGCGGCCGCGACCTGCTCCTCGTCGGCAACGTCGCAGACCACCGTGCGGACCTCGGGGGAGTCCCCTCCGGCTCCTCGCAGCGTTGCTGCGGCCGCCTCCAACGGCTCCGCCCGGCGCCCGGCGATCGTCACCGTGAACCCGGCCTCGATCAGCGCCTGAGCGCATCCGAAACCGATCCCGGTGCCACCACCCGTGACCAACGCGTACTTCGCCATCGACCCTCCCTCGCTGGGACGCCGGTCACCCGGCGTCGCGTAGCTCTCTACGCAGGTCTGCGATCTCATCACGGAGGCGGGCCGCATACTCGAACCGGAGATCTGCCGAGGCCTCGTGCATCTCCTCCTCGAGGGTCTGGATCAACCGGGTCAGCTCCTGCTGCGGGAGGGTCTTCAGCTCACGCTGGACCTTGTCCCGTTCACGCTGGCGGCGGCGGTCCTTGCCCGGCACCGGGGAGGTGTCGTCCGGGCGGAGCAGCGAGAGGATGTCGCCGACGGCCTTGCGGATCGTCTGCGGGTTGATCCCGTGCTCGGCGTTGTACGCAACCTGCAGTGCGCGCCGACGGTTGGTCTCGCTGATCGCCGACTGCATGTTGTCCGAGACGGTGTCGGCATACATCACGACGACCCCGTCGACGTTTCGTGCGGCCCGGCCGATCATCTGGATCAGCGAGGTCTCCGAGCGGAGGAAGCCCTGCTTGTCGGCGTCGAGGATGGCGACCAGGGACACCTCCGGGAGGTCGAGTCCCTCGCGCAGCAGGTTGATCCCGACGAGCACGTCGAAATCGCCGAGTCGCAGGCCGCGGAGGATCTCGATCCGTTGGATCGTGTCGATGTTCGAGTGCAGGTAGCGGACCCGCAGCCCCTGCTCGAGGAGGTAGTCGGTGAGGTCCTCGGCCATCTTCTTGGTCAGGGTGGTGACGAGCACCCGGTCACCCTTGGTCACCCGCTCGTTGATGCTCTCGATCAGGTCGTCGATCTGGCCCTTGGTCGGGCGGACGGTGACCTGCGGATCGACCAGCCCGGTCGGCCGGACGATCTGCTCGACGACCCGGTTGCTCGTCCGCAATTCGTACGCCGACGGGGTGGCGGAGAGGAAGATCACCTGGTTCAGCCGCTCCATCACCTCTTCGAAGCGCAGCGGACGGTTGTCGCGCGCGCTCGGCAGCCGGAACCCGTGCTCGACGAGCTGGTCCTTGCGCGAACGATCGCCCTCGTACTGCCCGTGGAGTTGGGGTACGG
Organism: uncultured Actinomycetes bacterium; assembly: GCA_963754705.1. GTDB lineage: Bacteria > Actinomycetota > Acidimicrobiia > Acidimicrobiales > Ilumatobacteraceae > JAWKHV01. Next base: position 191,396 of record CAVWGZ010000014.1, read on the forward strand.
CGACGTGGCTCTCGTCGATGACGAGCAGGAAATCCTTGGGGAAGTAGTCGATCAGGGTGAACGGCGGCTCACCGAAGCTCCGCCCGTCGATGTGCATCGAGTAGTTCTCGATCCCGTTGCAGTAGCCGACCTCCTGGATCATCTCCAGGTCGTACTGGGTGCGCATCCGCAATCGCTGGGCTTCGAGCAGCTTGCCCTCGGCCTCGAACCAGGCGAGACGCTCCTGCAGCTCTGCCTCGATCCCCACCACCGCCCGTGCCATCCGTTGCTCGCCGGCGACGTAGTGGGTCGCCGGGAAGACGAGCACCTCGGTCATCTCGCGCAGCTGCTCGCCGGTGAGCGGGTCGATCATCGTCAGCCGCTCGACGGTGTCGCCGAACATCTCGATCCGTAGCACCGATTCCTCGTAGGAGGGGTGGACCTCGATCGTGTCGCCGCGGACCCGGAACTTGCCCCGGCCGAGGGTCAGGTCGTTGCGGTCGAACTGGAGGTCGACCAGCCGGCGGAGGATCGACCGCTGGTCGTAGTCGACCCCGGTGTGCAGCTCGAGCAACTGGCCGCGGTACTCCTCCGGGTTGCCCATCCCGTAGATGCAGCTGACCGAGGCGACGACGATCGTGTCCCGCCGGGTGAGCAGTGCAGCGGTCGCCGAATGGCGCAACCGATCGATCTCGTCGTTGATCGACGAGTCCTTCTCGATGTAGGTGTCGCTGGAGGCGATGTAGGCCTCCGGCTGGTAGTAGTCGTAGTAGCTGACGAAGTACTCGACCCGGTTGTCGGGGAAGAACTCGCGCATCTCCTGGGTGAGCTGGGCGGCGAGGCTCTTGTTCGGGGCGAGGATCAGCGTCGGCCGCTGGACCTGCTCGATCGTCCAGGCGATGGTCGCACTCTTGCCCGAGCCGGTGATCCCGAGCAGCGTCTGGAACCGTTCGCCGGCGCGCACGCCCTCCGTCAGCGAGGCGATCGCCGCGGGCTGGTCGCCCGCAGGGGCGAACTCCGACACGACCTTGAACGGCTGCGGCGACATGCGCTCCAGGTTACCCGGACCGAACAGACGTTTGGACCGGAGAATCGCCGTTCCGGCGACGCTGCGGGCGGAGTTCCGGCGTGATTGACTTCGGCGGTGCTCCCGATCGTCGCTGATCGATTCGTGCTGCGCTCGCTCACCCCTTCTGACGCAGCGGTGGTCGCCGCCTATCGGTCGGATCCGGACGTCGCACTGTTCCAGAGCTGGTCGACGCCGTACCCGCTGGAGCGGGCGGAAGCGTCGATCGCGGAGATGGCCGCCGACGGCGGACCGCAGCTCGATCGGTTCTTCACGATCGGGATCGCCGATCCGGCGACCGACGAATTGTTCGGTGATCTCGCACTCAAGCTGGAGTGGGGCGGACGCTCGGCGGAGGTCGGCTACACCCTGCGCCGCGAGCACCAGGGTCAGGGCATCGCCACCGCGGCACTGGGCACGCTGCTCGCCGAGCTGTTCGCCGCTCACGGTCTGCAACGGGCTCACGCCACCCTCCACCCCGACAACCACCCCTCGGCGCGCGTCCTCGAGCGGCTCGGCTTCGTCCACGAGGGGACCGACCGGCTGGCCTACTGGGATGACGACGGCACGCGCAGCGACGACGTCCGTTACGGCCTGCTGCACGAGGACTGGACGCTGTGGGACGCCCGCCCGCGGACGTCGCCGGAGGAGGTCGCGCTGGTCGAGCTCGGTCCGCACAACATCGGCCCCGTCAGCAGGCTGCGGGTCCATCGCAGTCAGCAGCGGCTGGTCGCCTCGGTCGAGGAGTCGCTCGGAGACGCGTTGTTGCCGGAGGTCGTCGACGGCGCCCCGCTGGTTCCGTGGTACCGGATGGTCACCGCCGACGGCGTTCCCGCGGGGTTCGTGATGATCGCCGAGCCGACCGAGTACCACCCCGATCCGTACCTCTGGCGGTTGCTGATCGACCGTTGGCACCAGCGTCGGGGGATCGGCGAATGCGCCGTCCAGCTGGTCGTCGAACGCTGCCGAGACAACGGGTGGCGCCGGCTGCGGGTCAGCTACCAGCCCGGCCCGGGATCACCCGAGCCGTTCTACCGCGGGCTCGGCTTCGTCCCCACCGGCGAGTTCGACGACGACGAGATCGTCGCTTCGCTCGAGCTCTGAACGCACGCTCAGTCGTGCGGCACGCCGTCGACGACGACGTGCACGCCACCACCGAACTGCCGGTGCGGCCTGGAGCTGGCACGGAGCACCGACCAGGCCTCGACCGCGCCGACCGGACGCCCGTAGCTCGCCGCCAGCCGCTCCTGCAGCTCGACGATCCGGGCGGCGACGAGCGGGGCGGCGAACGAGGTCCCGGTCCAGCTGGCGTAGGCCGGCGAGCGGAACCGCTCGGGGGTGCCGTCCGGATCGTTGTCCGGGTGCTCCCGTCCGGGAACGTAGATGCTCCGCAGCCGTACCCCGAGCGTGCTCGCCGAGACCCAGTCGCCGTAGTTGCTCAACGTCCAGCGGTATCCGGAGCTGTCGAGCGCGGCGACGGAGACGACCCGGTCGGCGAACTCCTTCCAGCCCGACAGCGCCGCCGGGAAGCACGGATCGGTCGACTCGTTGTTCCCCGCGGAGGCGACGATCACGGTATGCGGGCAACGTTCGAGCAGGGCCCGCAGCGCGGCGAGGAGCACCTGCGGACTGGTCCACTGATCGCCGTTGCCGGAGGTGTTGAACGAGCCGAGTTTGACCGAGTAGCCGCCGAAGCAGAGCAGGATCACGTCAGGGGCGGGCTCGTCGTCGTCGCCGATCCGGTCGAGACGATCGGCGAGTCCGAGTTCGTCGACGAACCCCTCGGTGTTGGCGATCCGGTGGACGACCAACTCCGCCGCCGGGACGACCTGGTGGCAGAGACCGGCGATGAACGTGCCGTGGCCTGCACTGCGCCCGAGGAAACGCCGGTCGATCAAGCCTGCCAGCGGGTCGACGTCGCCGACCGATGCTGCGCGCAGCGCGCCCCGATCCACGGGGCCTTCTCGGCCAGCCCGGTGTCGAGCACCTCGATCCGGCGCCCCTCCCCGACACCGTCGGTGGTCGGCGCGAGCACGACCGTCGTCAGCTCCGGGTCGTCTCCGGTCATCATCCGCTGGTGGGCGATGAACCCGTGCACCGGCGCCAACCCGTCACGCCCGGCGAACTCGGCGAGGACCTCGAGCGCGGCGCGGGTCGACTCGACCTGGTCGTCGGACCGGGCCCGAAAGACGACCGTCCCCTCTCTGCGGCGCTCGTCGCGCCGGAACCGGTCGTCGTTGCTCAGCCGGCCGAACACGTCGCTGCCGTCGTCGACCGCCAGCGCCCCGGGCAGCAGCAGCAGGTCGTCCTCCTCGTTGGAGACGAGCACCATCGCTGCGACCCCGCCGAAGTCGTCGCTGCCGGAGCGCAGGGTCCGGACGGTGATCCCGCCGAGGTCGACCGGACGGTTGAACAGCCCATCCACGAAACTCCGTCGCCGCTTCTGGCAACGCTCCATCGAGGCCACTTCCTTCCGTCTCTCGGCGCGGTCGCCATTCGCCACAGAGGGTGACAACCCGACGCGCTCACCTTACGCTCAGCAAGATGACGTCTCCGGCCCAGCAATGGATACCGGCGATCGAGTGGCTCCAGGCAGCGCGCCACGAGCCGGCCGAGCACCGCCTGCTGGCCGAGGAGCGGCTGGCGTTCGCCGATCTCGGGACGGCCGAGCAGTCGGTGCTCCATGGTGTACTCGCCCGCTGTGCGATCGAGGGACTCGACGCGTATCGCGCCGTCGAGCACGCGACGCATGCGATCGCGCTCGACGATCCGTCGATCGACGAGTTCGTCCGCGCCGAGCTGTACGGGTTGCTCGCCGACGCGAGCACGCTCGCCGGCGACCTGGAGGCCGCCCATCGGGCGTTGTCCGCCGGCGCGGCGACGGTCGGGTCGGCGGCCACCGGGCTGCTCGAGATCCAACGATGCCACCTCCATTACCGCGCCGGGCACCTCGACGACGCGCTCGCCGCCGCCGACCGGGCGGTCGGCACGATCTCCCCCGATCGGCCGCTCGACCGAGCCCGGGCGCTGAACAATCGCGGGGTGATCAGGCTCTACGTCGGAGGGGCGCGTGAGGGGCTGGCCGACCTCGAACAGGCCGAGCACTTCTTCGCCGCTGCCGCCCATCCGGTGTTCGCCGCCCATGCCGCGTTGAACAAGGGGATGATGCTCGCCCGGCTCGGCGACCTCCCGGCCGCGCTGGCGACCTTCGACCAGGCCGAGCGGACGCTGGTGTCCTACGACGAACCGCTCGACCAACATCGCGTCTCGCGCGCCGAGGTGATGGTCCTCGCCGGGTTGGTGGAGGAGGTCATCGACCTGCTCCCGGAGGCGATCGAGCGGCTCGAGGCGGACGGGATGCTGGCCGACGCCGCGGAAGCTCGGCTGTACCTGTCGATGGCGCAACTGCGCGTCGGCGACGAACGAACCGAGGAGTCGGCGCGAACGAGTGCGACCGCGTTGCGCGCCGCCGGCCGTGACGGCTGGGCGGCGATCGCCGACGACGTCTCGCTCCAGGCGGTGGCCGACCGCCGAGGACTGAGCGAGATCGAACCGTCGACGGCGCGGGCGGTCGCCGAGTCGCTCGAACTCGTCGGGATGCGCTCGTTCGCCGCCGCCAGCTGGCTGCGAGCAGCCGCTATCGCCCTCGCCCACGGCGACACCGAGGCGGCGGTCAGGGCCTATGAGCGGCTCGCCGCCCGACGCCAGACGTTGCCTGATCGGGTCGTCGCCTGTGAGGCGGCGGCGCGTCGTGCTGCGCTGCTCGGCGAGGCCGAGATGGCTCGCCGGACCGCCGAACGCGGTCTCCGACTGATCGAACGCAACCGGAGCCTGTTCGAGGCGACCGAGCTCCGGGTCCAGGCATCGGGCTGGGGTGAAGGGCTCGCCGGCGTGCTCGTCGACCTCGCGGTGGCCGACGGCGACGGCCTGGCGATGCTCGATGCCTCCGAGCGGTGGCGGTCGACTGCGCTCGCCACCAGGCAGCCCCTGCCACCACCGGACGACGAACTGGCCGAGCTGCTCGCCGGCTATCGCGCGGCGAGCGCTGCCGTCGCCCAGGCCCCGAGCGACGAGACCGATCCGCGGGCCTCGGAGCACCGCGTCCGGCTCGCCGAGCGGGCGGTGACCGAGACCCTTCGACGCCGGTCGAGCCTGGCTGCGGACGATCGCCGGCGGGTGACCGGCGGGCGGAGTCTCGATCAGCTCGGTGACCGGGCGTTGGTCGAGTTCCTCGTCCACCGCAGCGAGCTGATCGCCCTCGTCGCCGGCAACGGCAGTGTGCGCCAGGTGCCGCTCGGGGCGAGCTCGGTCGTCGAGCGCGCCGCCCGGGCGTTGCTGCTCGGTCTCCAGCAGCTCGCCCCGACCGCCCACCTCGCCGCCGGGCGGCTCGTCCAGCGTGGCGTCCGCCAACACCTCGCCCGGTTCAGCGCGCTCGGTGATCGATCCGCTGCGAGCGGTGATCGATGGTCATCCGGAGCTGGTCGTCGTTCCGACCGGTGAGCTGCAGTCGGTGCCCTGGACGATGCTGCTGGGACGTCCGGTCGCGGTCGCGCCGTCGGCGGCGATCTGGCGCCTCGCCGGCGGGCGACTGGCGACGCCGGAGCAGACGGCGGGCGAACCGATCGCCGTCTTCGCCGGTCCCGGCCTCGACGGAGCAGAGACCGAGGCGATGGCGATCGCCTCGCTCCACCGTTCGGCGCAACTGTTCGTCGGCGAAGCGGCAACGGTCGCCGAGCTGTGCCGCCGGGCAGAGGGCGCGGCACTCGTCCACGTCGCCTGTCATGCCCAGTTCCGTGCCGCCAACCCGATGTTCTCCCACCTCCAGTTGGCCGACGGTCCGGCGACCGGTTTCGATCTCGAGCGGCTCCAGCGCGCCCCGCAGGCGATGATCCTGTCCGCCTGCTCCACCGGGCAGCTGAGCTCGCGCGCCGGTGGCGAGCTGCTCGGGTTGGCGACCGTGCTGCTCGGCACCGGGACGAACTCACTCGTCGCCTCGTTGATCCCGCTCCCTGACGAAGCGGCGGTGCCGGTACTCGCCGAGCTGCACAACGCGCTGCTCGGCGGGGCCACGATCGGTGATGCGCTGGCCCGGATCAGCCTCGGCCAACCCGACGACGATCCGCTCGGACTGGTGCTCGCCAGTGCACTCGCCTGCTACGGACGAGGCGACTGGCGGCTCACCGCTGGAGCATGAACCACGGCGTGACCATCAGCGTCTCGCCGTCGGAGGCGCGGATCGTCAGCCGGGTGGACCCGGCGTCGAGCCCACGGATCTCGAACGAACCGGCATCGTCGCTCTCGCTGAGCACGTCCGAACTCGCCCGGTCGGCGCGAACGACGTACTCGCCGGCCGGCACCACCAGGCCTGAGAGGGTGAAACCGTCGTGCTCGAGGATGCACTCGAAGTGCACGCCACGTTCCTCGTTGCCGAAGGCGATGAATCGTTGCAGCCGTTCGTCGCGGACGGTGGCGAGCTGCTGTTCGGCGGAATCGACGAGCAGCTCGAGCAGTTCGGCGTCGACGCTGCGCCAGACGTAGAGCTCCTGCGCGGCGGCGACGAGCGAGTCGGGCAGTGGCTCGTCGACCTCGAACACGTGGTCGAACGCAGCGAGCACCCGGCGATCGCGGGGTACCGGTGCTCCGGCGGTGTGGGACGAGTTCGACATCAGGACTCCCGGGTTTCTTCGATGAGATGCAATTCGCGCAGGTACCGGCTGACTTCCGGTGTCCTGCGCACCCGCTCGAGGCAACGCGACCGGCGGATCGCCGTCCCACCGTCGGCCCACCCCATCGCGGCCTCGATGTCGCGGTAGGTCATTTCCTCGACGGTGAGCAGCCGCAGCAGGTCACGGCAGTCCTGTCCGAGTCGATCGAGCGCGATGCGGGCGATCCGATAGCGCTCGTCGTGCTCGAGTCGCTCGGTGTCGATGGGCAGCTCCGCCTGTTCCGGAGTGTCCGCCGTCGGGGTCGTGCGCGACGAACGGCGCAGCAGACCCTCGCACTCGTGGCGGGCGATCGTCATCAGCCAGACGTGGAGCTTCTCCGGCTCGCGCAGTTGCTCGAGCCGCTCGAGGGCGCGCATCCAGGTCGCCTGGAACACGTCGTCACGGTCGGATCCGGAGAGCCGGAACGACCACAGCACCTTCCACACCGCCCGCGAGTTCGCCGCCACGAGGTCGTTCCAGGCCAGCCGCCCGGACGTCCCTCCGCTCAGCGCGAGCGAGACGAGTTCGGCGTTGCTCCTCGTCCTCACCCCGCAAGGGTAGGCACGTCGCGAGGAGTGCTCGGAGTCCGCAAGGGTGTCCACGTCGTCAGTGAGCCGCCGGCGGCCGCCCGGATACGTCGAAAATCGCGACGAGGATCGCGGCGACCCTCAGACCTTGGAGTCGCGCGAGTCCCAGGCCTTGCGCGCCCGGTCGCTGATCCGGTTGAGGGCGACGACCGTCAGGAACATCACCGTCGCCGGGACGAACACGAGGTGCGGCTCGGTCCGCAGATCCTCGTTGCCGGCGTAGATCATGTTCCCCCAGGTCGGCTCCGGTCGGGGGATCGACAGCCCGAGGAAGCTGAGCGAGCCCTCGGCGACGATCAACACGGCGACGATGATGAAGGCGTACGAGAGCAGCGGAAGGGCGATGTTGGGCGCCAGCTCGCGCAGCACGATCCGGCGTTCGGTGGCACCGAGCGAACGCGCCGCGAGGACGAAGTCGCGCTGGGCGATCGCCAGCGTGTTCGCCCTGGCGAGGCGGATGTAGGTCGGGATCCCGAGCGCGGCGAGGGCGATGATCAGATTGCGGACCGACGGTGCGAGGGCGACCATCAGGGCGATCAGCAGGATCAGCGGCGGGAAGGCGAGCAAGGAGTTGGTCAGGACGCCGACGATCGCGTCGAACTTGCCGCGGAAGTATCCGGCACAGATCCCGATCAGCCCGCCGACGACGAGCCCGATCGCCGTTGCCCCGAAACTGATCTGCAACGACAGACGGGCGCCGTAGATCACGCCACCGAGCAGGTCGAGGCCGAAGCTGTCGGTGCCCAACGGGTGTGCGCTGAACAGGTCCGGTCGGGCGAGCACCGGAGCACCGAACGACTTCGATGCATCGCGGGCTTCGTTCAGCGGCAGGACGCCGGCGAACACCGCGGCGAGCACGATCGCCGCAACCCAGACGACCGACAACCACAGCCCGGCGTCGGCCTGCGGGCCGACCACCCGGCGCAGGACGCGGTCGAGCCCCCAGACGGCGAGGACCAGACCGACGACGACCGCCGCCAGCCGAGGCTGGATCGCGGCGCTGCTGAGCAGATCGGTGCCGATCCAGACGAGCGCGATGCCGACCAGCAGCGCGCCGACGGAGAGCGGCAAGGGGGCGATCCGAACGGGTGGCCGGGCCAGATCGGGAGCTGCGGTCGAGGTCACGACCGCGTCGTCGTCATCGGCGTCCACGGCGGATCCTCGGATCGAGGAACTGATAGGCGACATCGACCGAGGCGTTGACCAGGACGTAGAGGGTGGCGATGACCAGTACCGCCCCCTGGACGATGGTGAAGTCCTTGACGACCACCCCGTCCTGGACGATCAAGCGCCCCATCCCGGGCAGGTTGAAGATTGATTCGACGATCACGGTTCCTCCGAGCAGGCGACCGAGCGACACCCCGGCGAGGGTGATCAGCGAGAACGATGACGGTCGCAGCGCGTCGAGCACGAGCACCCGGCGCATCGGCATCCCCTTCGCCCGGGCGGCCAGGATGTAGTCCTCCTGCAGCGTGCTGAGCATGTCGCTGCGCAACAGGCGGGCGAACACCGCGACCTCGGTCAAGGCGAGGGTCAGGGCGGGGAGCAGCATCGTGCGCAGATTGGCCCAGATCCCCTTGTCGCCGGTGAGCCGTTCGAAGCCCTGGCGGGGCAGCTGCGGCCAGAGGGCGAACAGCCCCACTCCGGCGACGAGGGCGACCAGGGCGGTGACGGCACGGCCGATGATCCCGGCGCGGTCGAGGTCGCCATGGCGGGCTGCTGAGACGGTTGCGCCGGCGATCCAGATCGCGCTGGCGACCAGTGCGATCAGCAACGCCCACCGTGGAATCTGCGGATTGAAGACGAACAGGAAGATCAGCAGCAGCGCCGAGACGAACGGCGGGATCGAGATCAACGCCGAGGTCGCCCCGGCAGCGACGCGGTCGAAGCGCGTCGCCGCCCGGTAGGCCATCACGATCCCGAGCGGGATCGAGACGATCAACGACAACCCGAGGGCGAGGACCGCGATCTCGAGGGTCACCGGCAGGCGTGAGCCGATCAACGACAGCACCGACGTGCTCGGTCGGATCACCGAGTTGCCGAGGTCACCGGTCGCGGCGTCGCCGAGCCACGACAGATATCGCTCGGGCAGAGGGTCGTTGAGGCCGAGCTGTTCTCGGACCCGTTCGTAGTCGGCGGGTGCGGCGTCGGCACCGAGGACGGCTACCGCGGGGTCACCAGGGACGAGTTCGAGCAGCAGGAATGTGCCGAAGCTGACGATCAGCAAGACCGGTATCAGCGACAGCAGTTTCTGGAGGATCGTTCGAACCATGGTGACCCCGCGTCGCCGATCAGTTGTCGATCGACGCGTCGTGGAGCATGAACATCGACTGCTGCGTCGGGATGATCCCCGTCACGCCGTCGCGGAACATGATCCCTTCCTCGGCAGCGCCGAGGATCGCCACCGGAACCTCGGCGGCGTAGATCTCGCCGAGCTTGGCGACCGCCTCGAGGCGGGCCTCGTTGTCCGGAGCGGCGAACAGTTCGTCGATTCCGGCATCGAACGCCGCGCTCTTGTACCCGATCCGGTTCGACGGGCTGTCGGAGGCGAAGTTGAACCCGATCTGACGCCAGATCGCCGAGTCGGAGACGTTCAGGCCCCAGCAGGCGAGATCGAAGTCACGATTGACCGCCACTGCGGCGATCTGCGAGTTGGTGTCGAGCACCTGAGCGTCGACGTCCATCCCCGCAGCCTCCAGCGCCGCCTCGAACGCGACCGGCGCATTCGGGATCGTGTCCGGGCAGACCAAGCGGATCTTGCCGTCCCAGCCCTCGGCCTTGAGCTCATCGACCAACGACTTGGCCAGCTCGCTGTCCCGTTCGGGAGCAGACATTCCCTCCGAGTACCAGACCGAGTCCGGGTGGATCAAGGAGTCCTGGACGAGGAGCTCGCCGTCATAGGCGCGCTGCGAGATCGACTCCGGGTCGAGCGCGGCGAACACCGCCTGGCGGAACCGGACGTCGGCGGCGATCGGGTTGAACACCCCGACCCCCTGGTTGATCAGCAGCGTCACGCCGGCCGACTGGAGCGAGAGGAACTCCTCGTACTCGCCGGTCTCGCGCGCCTGGTTGATGATCCCCTGCGTCCGGAAGAAGGCGACGTCGATCTCACCGAGCTCGAGCGAGTCGAACTTCGGCTGGTCGGTGGGAATGTTGATCAGGTTGATCGTCTCGATACACGGCGCGCCACCCCAGTAGTCGGCGCGAGCCTTGAGCACCAGGTACGGCGACTCGCCGGGGGCGAACCGCTCGACGCTGTAGGCCCCGACACCGGCGCCGGTCGGATCGGTGCCGATCAGCGAACCACCGGCGGAATCGAGCACCGCCCCGGCGGTCGGGTTGACGATCATCCCGGGCGCGTCAGCGAGGAGATAGCCGAAGTTCGACCACGGCTTGAGCAACTTGAACACCGCCGTCGACTCGTCCGGCGCCGTGCTCGCCGCCAGATCGATCCGGGCGATCATGCCGCGCGACGCGTTGCGTCCCTGACCGAGCATCCGTTGCATGTTGTCGAGCACGTGCTGAGCGACCATCGGCTCGCCGTTGGAGTAGGTCACACCGTCGCGCAGTGTCAACGTCCACTCGGTGAAGTCGTCGTTGCTCGTCAACGACTCGGCGACGTGCGGCACCCACTCGTTGGTCTCCGAATCCCAACGCATCAGCGTGTCGTAGATCGCCATCAGATCCGTGCCGCCCGCCAACGCCCCGGAGGACTGCAGCGGATCGAGGCTCGGCGTCGGCGAGTAGACGGCGAAGTCGAGCTCGCTCCCCGCCACCGTCTCGGTGCAATCAGCAGCTTCGGCAGGTGCCTCGGCAGCGGTGGTATCGGCAGCCGTCGTGTCCGAGCCGGCGGCGGTCGCCGGGGCGGCGGTCGTCTCGGACGCCTCCGTCGTCTCGGTCGCGGCCGGAGCCGTGGTCTCGGTCGTCGTCTCGTCGCTCGAGGTGTCGTCGTCGCTGCCGCACGCTCCGATCGTGAGTGCGGTAGCGGCGGCGAACGCCATCCATCTGCGGTGTCTCATACTCATCCCCCATGTGGTTCTGCGCCCGAGGCGCGGTGTCGTGGTCATCTCGAAGCTGCCGTGGTCGACAGGTGAAGGCCCGCTGCTGTGTGGCCGGCGGACTGGTTGGCGGACAGTGCTCGCTCGCCGGCCTCGGACCCGACCGGGAAGAAGCAGGCGACCGTGTGCTCGCCCGGCGCGCCGGCGCTCAGCGCCGGGTCGTCGACGAGGCAGCGCTGCTGCGCGTAGCGGCAGCGCGGTGCGAATCGGCAACCCGTCGGCGGACTGACGAGGTCGGGCGGACGGCCGGTGATCTCGCGCAAGCGGGTATGGCTGGGCAGCTCGAGGCGCGGGATCGACTCGAGCAGCGCCTCGGTGTAGGGGTGTTGCGGAGCGGCGAAGAGCGTCGCGGTCCTGGCGTGCTCGACGATTCGACCGGCGTACATCACCGCCACCCGATCGGCTCGCCCGGCGACGACACCGAGGTCGTGGGTGATCATCACCATCGCCATTTCGTACTCCGCCTGGAGGGTGGCGAGCAGATCGAGGATCTGGCTCTGGACGGTGACGTCGAGCGCCGTCGTCGGTTCGTCGGCGATCAGCAGCTTCGGCTGGCAGGCGATCGCGATCGCGATCGTGACCCGCTGGCGCATGCCTCCGGACAGCTGGTGGGGATAGTCGTCGAGCCGGCGGGCCGCCTCGGGGATCCCGACCAGGTTCAACAGCTCCACCGCCCGAGCGCGAGCGTCGCGCCGGCTCAGCCCGAGGTGGAGTCGCATCGACTCGGACACTGCGGTGCCGATCCGCTTGACCGGATTGAGCGAGGTCATCGGATCCTGGAAGACCATCGCGATCTCCCGGCCCCAGAACCGGCGCGCCTGGACACGAGTCATCGTCCGCGTCTCGCGGCCCTCGAATTCGACCTTCCCGGTGACGTGCGCGGACGCAGGCAGCAGACCCATCACCGAACGCACGAGAACGGATTTGCCGCATCCCGATTCGCCGACGATCCCGAGGGTCTCCCCCCGGTCGACGGTGAACGACACGCCGTCCACTGCTCCGAGCGGACCGCGGGCGGTGGAGAACGTCGTGCGCAGATCCTCGACGTCGACGAGCGTCGTGGTCGAGGTGCCGGCCTGTGTGCTGGGCGATGACCTGGTGTCGCTCATCTACCTCGGACGGCCCCCATGGTCAGCTGTCGGTCCGCACAGGCGAGGTCCGCCTGTGGCAGCTGAACCCTATTAGGTTGGTCGACGCGACGTCGACACGAACCCGATCCGCTCAGCCCGGGCGGTACGCGTCGTCGGCGGCGTGGAGCTCTTCGGCCAGTTCGGCGAAGCCGGCGAGGTCGTCGCCGGCGACGGCGGCGAGCAGCCCGTTCAAGTCGTGTCGCAGCACGTCGTGGTCGACCAGCCGACGGCGCAGCATCGCCAGCTCGAACTGCCTGAAGGCGGTCGTCGACGCCGTGCGAGAGGCCGCCAGCCGGTCGAAGACGTGGCGTTTCGTGTGGCGGTAGGCCAGAAGATAGAAGCGCCACACCCGGTCGTTGCCGAGCGAGCGGGCGACGTCGAGGAACAGGTTGAGCTGGTCGAAGGGAACGGCATCGACCTGGCAGGCCCGCGGCAGGCCCTCGAGCGTCTCCAACTCCTCGTACATGCCGAGTGGCTCGGTGGCGATCAGCTGTCCGTCGAGGCGGTACACGGGGAGCAGCGGATAGAGCCGGCACACCAGCGTGCGGGTGTCGTGATCGCAGGCGCAGCCGGGGCGACGACTGGCGACGGTGTTCCACCTGATCGTGTAGTCCCCGAGCGCGTACTCGTGCGCCCTCAACTCAGAGGGGGCGAACTGGGCAGCGACGCCGCGCTCGTTGAGGTAGGCCCACTCCCCTGGGATCAGGGGCAGCTCCTGGGCGGCAGCGGAGAAGAGCTCGAAGCCGGCCTTGTGGCGGGAGAAGCTGCAGCAGTGGGCATCGCCGCACAGCTGCCAGCAGCCGGGCTCGAAGACCAGATCGGTGCGGTAGAGGCGGTCGAAGACCTCGGTCACCTCGGGTGTGAGCATCCCCCAGTATGAGGTCGGTGACGGCGCGCGACTCGATCGCGGGCGCGACGCCCTACAACTCGACGACCGAGCGGAGGACTTCGCCGCGCTCCATCTTGTGGAATGCCTCTTCGACGTCCTCGAGCGTGATCGTCTCGCTGACGAACTTGCCGAGGTCGAGCCGGCCCTGGAGGTACAGGTCGATCAGCATCGGGAAGTCGCGGCTCGGCAGGCAGTCGCCGTACCAGCTCGACTTCAGCGATCCGCCCCTGCCGAACACGTCGATGAACGGGAGGGTGATCTCCATCTCCGGGCGGGGGACGCCGACGAGGACGACGGTGCCGGCGAGATCGCGAGCCTCGAACGCCTGGCGGTAGGTCGAGGGCAGCCCGATCGCCTCGATGCAGACGTCGGCGCCGTTCCCGCCAGTGGCGGCGCGGATCGCTTCGACCGGGTCCTCGTTGCTGCTGTTGACCGTGTGCGTCGCTCCGAATTCCTTCGCCAACGCCAGCTTGCGGTCGTCGAGGTCGACAGCGATGATCGTCGCCGCCCCCGCCAGGCGCGCCCCGGCGATCGCTGCATCGCCCACGCCACCGCAGCCGAACACGGCGACCGAGTCGCCCCGACCGACGTTGCCGGTGTTCACCGCCGCCCCGATCCCGGCCATCACCCCGCATCCGAGCAATCCGGCGACCGCCGCCGGCGCTGCCGGATCGACCTTCGTGCACTGCCCGGCAGCGACGAGCGTCTTCTCGGCGAACGCCCCGATCCCGAGCGCCGGGGAGAGCACCGTGCCGTCTTCGAGGGTCATCTTCTGGGTCGCGTTGAACGTCGAGAAGCAGTACCACGGTTTGCCCCTACGGCACGACCGGCACTGACCGCACACCGCCCGCCAGTTGAGGATGACGAAGTCGCCGGGGACGACCGAGGTCACATCCGGTCCGACCGCCTCGACGACGCCGGCCGCCTCGTGGCCGAGCAGGAACGGGAAGTCGTCGTTGATCCCACCTTCGCGGTAGTGCAGGTCGGTGTGGCAGACGCCGCACGCCTTGACGGCGACGAGCGCCTCGCCGGGTCCGGGATCGGGTACGAGGATCGTTCTGATGGCGACGGGCTCACCCTTGGCCAGTGCGACGACACCGCGGACTTCGTTCACGAACGTCTCCCCATTCGAGCTCGGATTGGCCCGAGCATCCTGTCATGCCTTGGGTGCAGGCGCGAAGGGTTCGAAGTCGGCCGGGACGTGCGGCAGCGTCTGCAGCCAGCTCCACAGCTCGTCCAGTTGGGGCTCGAGCGCGTCGCGTTCGCCGCTGTTGTCGATCACCCGATCGGCGGTCGCCAACCGCTGCTCGCGTGTCGCCTGACGGGCGATCCGCGCCACCGCGTCCTGCTCGTCGAAACCGCGCTGGCCGACGAGACGCGCGACCTGGGTCTCGACCGGGACGTCGACGACGATCTTCCCGGCGAGGCCCTCGCGCGGATTCTCGGTCAGCAACGGGATGTCGAGGACAACGACGCGCTCGGTCTCCCGCTCGGCGAGGATCCGCCGGTTCATCTCCGCCCCCACGGCGGGGTGGACGATCGCGTTGAGGTCCTTGAGTGCATCGACGTCGCCGAACACGATCGCCGCCACCGCCGCCCGATCGAGGCTCCCGTCGGCGGCGATGACGTGCGAGCCGAAGCGCTCGGCGAGGCGGTCGAGCACCGCCGAGCCGGGCGCCTGGACCTCGCGGGTGACCGCATCGGCATCGACGATCACCGCTCCTCGCGCCGCCAGACCGGCCGAAACGGTCGACTTCCCCGACCCGATGCCACCGGTGAGTCCCACGAGGATCATCCGCCGGAGACTACCGACGACCTGCTCGCGGACGCCGACCGACGCGCCGCCGCAGAGGCGGCTGTGCCGTCCGCAGGCGGGGACGAAGCGATTGAGTACGTTTTCTGTCCCTGTCACTCGGCGTGGGCCGCTGACCATGTACGGTTGTCGCTGGTCCATGGGCGACGAGCATTCTTCCCGCGCCGTCGAGGCGAGCGTTCCGAAAATCCTGGCGGACGACACGCCGGGACCTTCGACGACGCTCGTCGACCGGCGCAGTCGACCCACACGGGTCGCCTCGACCTCCGATCGTCGTCGCGGCAGCGGTCTGTCGATCTCCGGTGGGGGCGCCGCCCAACTGATCGAGGCACCCCCGTTGGCTGCGTTCCGATGGGCCGCGCTGGCGGTCGGGACGCTGCTCAACATCAGCGACCTGATCGAGGATCCGTGGCCCAACGCGGTGGTCCTGCTCGCCCTGATCGCGTATGCAACGGTGACGACGGTCCGTCCGATCCCCTATCGCGACGACCGCCCGACGCGCACCCTGGTCGGCTTCGACGTGCTCGTCCACCTCGGCGCGGTGATGCTCACCGGCAACTGGCGTTCGCCGTTCGCCTACAGCCTGATCCCGAGCACGCTCCTCGCCGGCTTCGCCGCCGGCCCGTTCTACGCCTTCGAGCTGATCGGGGCGTCGGCTGGGATCGTCTCGATCCGCTATCTGACCATCGCCGGGATCCGTGACGGCGCCCAGTCGACCGCAGCCTGGTGCGGTGTGCTCTCGCTCGTCGCGCTCACCAGCGGGCTCGCCCGCCGGGCCTCGGAGGAGTCGGCCCGCCAGCAGCTGCTCGCCCAGGAGCGCGTCAACCGCCTGACCGAAGCCAATGCACTGTTGTTCAGCTTGCAACGGATCGCCCAGACGTTGCAGGACTCGCTCGACCTCGATGACGTCCTCGACGCGACGATCGGCCGGGTCCGCAGCCTGATCGACTGCGACGCAGTCACCGTCCTGCTCTACTCCGAGAGCGATCGATCGTGGGACGCCGTGCGCACCCGCGGCTATCGCGGTGCGTACTCGTTGCGCACCGAGGAGCTGCCGCCGCCACTGCGCGAGGCGTTGTTGTCGAGCCGGACGATCACCGTCGACGACCTCACCCGACCAGGCTCGGGACTGTCCGACGGTGCCCGTTCGGGGCTCTACGCCTCGCTGCGCGCTCGCGGCCAGCTGGTCGGGCTGATCGCCGTCGAGGCGCAGCGCTCGGGCCACTTCACTCCGCAGCACTCGGAGGCGGTGAACGGCGTGACCGAGCACTTCGGGGTCGCGATCGACAACGCCCGCCTGTTCCGCCGGTTGCGCTCGGTCGGCGCGGACGAGGAGCGGAGCCGGATCGCCCGCGAACTCCACGACCGGATCGGCTCGTCGCTCGCCCTGCTCGGGTTCGAAGTCGACCGCCTGTCGTCGATGGCCAAGCGCGGCGACGATGTCCACCCACCGCTGATCGATCTCCGCCACCAGGTGACGGCGGTGGTCAGTGAGGTTCGTGAGACGCTCTACGACCTGCGTACCGATGTTTCGGAAGGACATGGACTCGGTGACACATTGACGATGTTCTGTGAACGCGTTCGCCAGCGGACCTCGATGCAGGTCGAACTGACGATCGCCGCCGACCGACGGCTGAAGATCCTGCAGGAGCGGGAGTTATGGCAGATCGCCCGCGAGGCGATCACCAACACCGAGCGGCACGCCCAGGCGTCGCAGTTGTCCGTCGGCTGGAGATGCACCAGCCGGGGCGCAGAGCTGACGATCGCCGATGACGGCAGGGGCTTCAAGAAGGGCACGGGTCGTCCGGACTCGTATGGCCTGCTCGGGATGCGCGAGCGTGCGGCGAGCGTGAACGCCGTGCTCGACATCGAATCGGAACCAGGGAAGGGAACGAGGATCCGAGTCGCACTCGGCTCGGAGACAGGAGGAAACGGGTGAGCCTGCGGTTGATGCTCGTCGATGACCACAAGATGTTGCGGGAAGGTCTTCGCCGAGCGCTCGAGGCGGAGGGGTTTGCCGTCGTCGGGGAAGCCAACGAGGGGCATGAGGCCCTGCGGATGGCGCTCGACAAGAAGCCCGACGTGATTCTGATGGACGTCTCGATGCCCGATGTCGACGGCATCGAGGCGACGAGGGCGATCATGCAGGCGGACGCCCGGCAGCGGATCGTGATGCTGACGATGCACATGGACCGGGACGTGATCGACCGGGCTATCAAGGCCGGCGCGGTCGGCTACCTGACCAAGGACTGCTCGGTCGCCGAGGTCGCCGAAGCGGTCCGGACGGCGGCCAACGGGGACGTCGCCCTGTCGTCGAAGCTGGCCGAGCTGATGCTCTCCGAGGCGCGCAAGACCGAGGTCGGCGAGGATCGGTTGATCACCCGCCGCGAGGAAGAGGTGCTCCAGCTGATCGCCGACGGGTTGTCGACCCCGGAGGTCGCAGCCAAGTTGTACATCTCGCAGAAGACCGTCAAGAACCACCTGGCGTCGATCTACGAGAAGCTCAACGCCCGCGACCGCACCCAAGCCGTGCTCGTCGCCGTCCGGATGGGCATCGTCAAGCTGACGTAATTCTGCGGCCTGACGTTGCCGAGAACACCCCAACGGGTGCCGGTGAGCTGTTTCAGCTCGATGTCCCCGGCTTCTCGGCAACGTCGGGCCGCGGGCGCGCTCCACGACGGTGAACCGCAGCGCACCTCGCACCCGCTCAGCGACGCCACCCGGATCGGCGCCGATCTGTTGCCAGGTGAACCGCAGCACCCGCCATCCGGCCGCCATCAACGCCGCGTCGCGGTGCCGGTCGAGCTCGAACGCCTCTCGCCCGCCGTGGTGCTCCCAGCCGTCGGTCTCGACGATCAGTCGGGACTCGTCGCGGGTGAAGTCGACGACGAAACCCTCGATTCGCCGGTGCAGCTCGAACGACGGTAGCCCGGCATCGCGCAGGAGCCGGGCGAAGCGAACCTCGAGCTCGCTGTCGGGCCGCTCGTGCTCGAACGGCCAGTCGGCCAGCGCACGCTCCAACGACCCGATTCCTGATCGACCTTGCCGGCGTCGTCGGTCGATGACCGCACGCACGGCGGCGGCATCGACCAGGCCGGAGATCACCAACCTCGAGAACGCAGGAGCGACAGCCCCGGCTGCGACCGCGCCGAGATCGACCAGGGCGCGCAGCGGGTTGGTGCAGGGAATCCCCATCCGAACGCTCGGGGTCAGATCGCCCCGGTCGGACGGCCGATGGATCGCAACGCCTGGACGGTGGCGGAGCGCAGAGCGGCGCGGGATCGTGACGTCGATCTCCGTACCGGGCTCGTCCAGCGCGCCCCACAGCCAGGCGGCAGACCGATGGGAGGCGAGTGCACCGTCGCCGCACGACCAGACCGCGGACAGGACGCGCTGGGCGTCGGTCGTCGGTGCGTCGACGAGCCGGGCGACGCCGGGCCGGTCGATGACGATCCGGCCGAGCTCCAACTCCCGCTTCCACTGACGAGCGCTCAGCCCGCCTGCGATCGCGTCCGATCGGCGGACGATGCCATGGCGGGTGAGGTCAGTGATCGTCTGGTGCACGGCCGTGAGCAGTGCGCACTCGCTCGACGACCGGCAAAGACTCTGGCCGAACGTTGCCGAGAATCCCGGTTTCGTGCCGAAATGAGCGCTGATCGGCCGATGGTGAGGTTCTCGGCAACGTTCGGCCGCCGGGGCAGGCGGCGAAGTCGGCGACCCCCGGCGGCGGGACGCGAAGAGGCCCCGGTCATTCGACCGGGGCCTCGGTGCAGTGCAGGTCAGGCTTCGGGGGCCGGGGCCGGGGCCGCCGGCGGAGCGCCTTCGTTGCCCTCGGCGCCGGGAGCGCCGCCGTACTGCTCGTAGTACTCGGCCCAGGCAGCCTCGCGGTCGGCGTCGTCGCCGCCGATCCAGTTGCCCTGGTCGTCGTAGTTGTGCGCGCCGAACGCCTCTCGATACTCCTCGGCGAGTTCGCCACCTTCGGCGGCCTGCTTGATCGACAGGCTGATCCGGCGACGCTGGAGGTCGAGATCGATGATCTTGACCCACAGCTCCTCGCCCGGGGTGACGACCTGCTCCGGGGCCTCGACGTGATGGGTCGACATCTCGGAGATGTGGACCAAGCCCTCGATCCCGTCGCCGACCTGGATGAACGCGCCGAACGGGACGAGCTTGGTGACTCGGCCGTAGACCAGCTGGCCGACCTGGTGGCT
This sequence comes from uncultured Actinomycetes bacterium, assembly GCA_963754705.1. GTDB lineage: Bacteria > Actinomycetota > Acidimicrobiia > Acidimicrobiales > Ilumatobacteraceae > JAWKHV01. Next base: position 210,834 of record CAVWGZ010000014.1, read on the forward strand.
GGAGGCGAACTCCTGCCACGGATCCTGCTGGGTGGCCTTCAGCGACAGGCTGATCCGCTCACGGTCGAAGTCGACGTCGAGCACCTGGACGGTGACTTCGTCGCCGACGGCGACGACCTGGCTCGGATGCTCGACGTGCTTCCACGACAGCTCCGAGACGTGGATCAAGCCGTCCATGCCGCCGAGGTCGACGAACGCACCGAACGAGACGACGCTGGAGACAACGCCCTTGCGCACTTCGCCCGACTTGAGGTTGTTGAGGAACTCGTCGCGGAGCTTCCTTCTGCGTCTCCTCGAGGTACGCCCGGCGGGAGAGCACGACGTTGTTGCGGTTCTTGTCGAGCTCGATGATCTTCGCCTGGAGGACCCGACCGACGTACGGCTGGAGGTCACGCACCCGGCGGAGCTCGACGAGCGACGCAGGGAGGAAGCCGCGCAGACCGATGTCGATGATCAGACCGCCCTTGACGACCTCGATCACCGGACCCTCGACGACACCGTCGACTTCCTTGATCTTCTCGATCGTGCCCCAGGCGCGCTCGTACTGGGCGCGTTTCTTGGACAGGACGAGCCGGCCCTCTTTGTCCTCCTTGGTGAGCACCAAGGCCTCGACATGGTCGCCGAGACTGACGATCTCGTGCGGATTGACGTCGTTGCGGATCGACAGCTCGCGGGCGGGGATGACGCCCTCGGACTTGTAGCCGATGTCGAGGAGCACCTCGTCCTTCTCGACCTTGACGACCGTGCCGGAGACCAGCTGGCCGTCCTCGACGGAGACGAGCGTCCCATCGATCGCGTCGGCGAAGGACATGCCGAGATCGTCATCGACGATCTGGCGAGGGGTGTAGTTGCCTTCCTCATCGAACGAGCCGAAGCGGCTCGAGGAAGTCGTAGTGGTGTCGGACAAAGAACAGTTCGCTTTCGGATGGATCGGGTGTGCGTTCCAGCGGAGCTGGATGCACCACTGGCAGGCTGGTCAGACTAGCACTGCGGGCGTCCTGACCGCCTCCCAGCGCTCAAGGCTTGACGATCTCTGTGCGCCGTCGGGCGATCACGAGGAACTCCGGGGACTCGACCGTCGGCGGCGCAGCGCCGTACGCCCCGGGTTCGACCGACGAGATCCGTTCGACCTCGAGCCCGTGCGCGTCGAGCACAAGACGCAGCTCGCGGGGCGTGTAGCAGGCTGTCCACAGCTCCGCCGGGCGGACCTCCCCGGTCTCCGAGCGCAGCTCGGTGTGCTCGTGGGCGATCCCCCGATCGGCGTCGAAGGTCGCCTCCGTCTGGTACTTGACCGAGAAGTAGGCGTTGAATGCGCTCAACGCCAGCCGGCCTCCGGGGACGAGCGCGCCGGCGATGCCGGCGATCACCGACGCGTCCTCCCCAGCCCCGACGAGCAGCCCGAACCCGCCCTGGCAGAGCGAGATCGCCGCGTCGAACTCGGCGTCGAAGCCGAGCCTGCGGGCGTCGCCGCGTTCGAACGTCGTCCCGGCGATACCCGCAGCGGTGGCGAGCTCGATGAACCGAGCGGAGATGTCGACCCCGTGGACGATCAACCCGTGACGGGCGAGTTCGTGGGCGTGCCGACCAGGTCCACAACCGACGTCGAGGACGCGCATCCCCGGCCGCAGCTCGAGCGCCTCGATCAGGTGGGCGACCTCCTGTCGGGTCCCCTTGGTGAACGAGTAGCGCAGGTAGGCGCCGCCGAGGTGTTCTGCGAGCGGTTCGAACCAATGGTCGGGCTCACCCGGAGGAACTTCGACGGACCGCATTCGGCGAGATCAGGCGGCGGGTGCGAGCGTCATCGGGTCGAGTTCGGTGTAGGTCACGTAGCCGGCGAGGAAACCGCGGACGTCGTCGGTCGGCGGGCTGGCGAGCGGGGTGACGCAGTCCGCCACACCGAAGTAGTCGACGCCCTCGAGATCGGCGGCGACGGACACGGTCAACACCTCGTCGCGCGGCTCGCCGGACGTGCAGCTCGGGCCGTTGAAGTTGTAGATCAGGTCCGGCATCGTGCCGGCGAGGAGGTTCTCGCGGTTCTGCTCGATCCACGCCAGCACCGGCTCGATCGTCACGTCGAACGGCAGTGCCGCCGCTTCGTCGGCCAGCGTCTGTTGGCTCGCGGCGATCGCCGGCACACCTCGATTGGCGGCCGCCTGAGCGGCGCCGACCGTTCCCGAGACGGGGAGCACCGGGCCGGCGTTCTGGCCGATGTTGATCCCGGAGACGACGAGATGCGGGAGCTCGGGCAGGCCGCCCTGATCGAACGCGTAGACGACGGTGTCCGCCGGGAACCCGTCGACCGCTCGTGCCGGGGTGCCGTTGGGCATCGTCACGTCGGTGACCGTCAACGGCCCATCGGTCAAACTCGGACCGGTGCCACTCTGGTTGGCCAACGGCGAGATCACGTCGACCTGGACATCGTCGAGCGTGTTGAGCGCAGCGACGATCGCGTTGATCCCCGCTGCGGCGTATCCGTCGTCGCCGGTGACCATGATCCGCAGAACCTCCGGCGCTTCGGTGGTCGTCGTCGCCGGTGCGGTCGTGGTCGTCGCCGCAGCGGTGGTCGTGGTGAGCGCGGCCGCCGTCGTCTCGACTGCGGCGGTGGTCTCGGCGGCGACGGTCGTCTGGGCGACTGCCGAGGTCGTGACTGCCGCGGCGGTCGACCCGCTCGACGATTCATCCGAGCTGCACGACGCAGCCAGCAGGCCGAGCACAGCACAGGAGACGACGGTGAGATTGGTGTATTTCCCCCTCATGCGGGGATTCTGGCAGGCCGGAACGACTCAGGCCTTGCCGGCCGCCCACGTCCGTCCGACGGAGAGGTTGACCTCGAGTGGCACGTCGAGCTCGGCCGCTCCGCGCATCGTCGACACGACCAGATCGCCGACCGGGCCGAGCTCCGCCTCCGGGCTCTCGACGATGATCTCGTCGTGCACCTGGAGCACGATCCGGGCTGCGTACCCGCCGTCGCGCAGACCTGCGGCGAGTCGGACGAGGGCGACTTTGAAGATGTCGGCGGCAAGACCCTGGATCCCGGCGTTCATCGCTTGGCGTTCGCCGGCCTGGCGGATACGGAAGTTCGGGTTGGACAACTCCGGGATCGGCCGTCGCCGACCGAACAGCGTCTCGGTGTACCCCCGCTCGCGAGCGGCCTTGACGGTCGAATCCATGTACGCCTTGACGTTCGGGAAGGCGTTGAAGTAGGCGTCGAGGATCAGTGACGCTTCCTCGGTGGCGATGTTCAGCCGTTGCCCGAGGCCGTAGGCCTCCATCCCGTAGGCCAGGCCGTAGGAGACCATCTTCGCCTTCGAGCGCTGTTCGATCGTGACCCGCTGCGGATCGACACCGAACACCTGGGCGGCGGTCGCATTGTGGATGTCCTGACCGCCGGTGAAGGCGGCGATCAACCCCGGGTCGGCTGCGAGATGGGCGATGCAGCGCAGCTCGATCTGGTTGTAGTCGGCGATCAGCAGCCGGCTGTCCGGCGCAGCGACGAACGCCTTGCGGAACGCCCGGCCCTCTTCGGAGCGAACGGGGATGTTGTGCAGGTTCGGCTGGTCGGAGCTGAGCCGCCCGGTGCGGGCGACGGTCTGGTTGAACGTGGCGTGGATCCGACCGTCCGCGCCGACCTCGGCGAGCAGCCCCTCGCCGTAGGTGCCGCGCAGCTTCTCGACCTCGCGATAGGCGAGCAGCGGGTCGATGAACTCCGGCCATTGGTCGCGCAGCTTCTCCAACGTCGCCGCGTCGGTGGAGAAGCCGGTCTTGGTCTTCTTCGACGGTGCCAGCCCGTGCTCGGTATAGAGGATCTCGCGCAGCTGGATCGGCGAGTTGAGGTTGAACGGCCGACCGGCGACCCGCACCAGCTCCTCCCCCAACCGCTGGGTCTCGGCGGTGAGTCGCTGGTTGAGCGCACGCAGCTCGTCCCCGTCGACACCGACACCGAGGTGCTCCATCTCGGCGAGCACGGCGACGAGCGGATTCTCGATCGAGCGGTACAGCTCGGCCATCCCCTGGCGCTCGAGGGCGGACTCGAGCGCCGGCGCGAGCCGGCTGATCGCCAGCGCAGCCCGGGCGGCGCGCTTGGCGTCGGTGACCGCCGAGTCGCCGAAGTCGAGCGTGCCGGCAGAGGCGGGGTCGTCCTCCGGCAGGCGGTCGCCGGTGTACTTCTCGAGCAGGTCGGCAACCGCGTAGCGGGTCTCGGCCGGATCGATCAGGTAGGCGGCGATCGCCGTGTCGAGGGAGAGGGCAACGAGCGGGAGACCGAGGTCGAGCAGGCTACGCATCAACGCCTTGGCGTCGTGGGTGCGCAGCGGCACCTCACCGGACACTGCCTCGGCGATCGCCGGGTCGCCGAGCAGTGCGGCCGGGATCCAGCTCACCTCCGCCGCCTCGGCGTCGGTGACGACGGCGAGCCCGAGCAGCGCGCTGCGCGCCGGTGGACCGGCCCAGGCGGCGGCGACGTCGTGGACGGGTCGGGCGCGCAGCGTGGCGAGTGCGGCCTCACGGTCGGCGGCCTCGACCACCTCCGCCTCGAGCACGCTGCCGGTGCCTCGTGGACCCTCGACCCCGAGGCCGACCAATGCTTCGCCGAGACGGTCGAGCAGGGTGCGGAACTCGAGGAACTCGAACAGCCGCTTGACCTCGTCGAGGTTCGGGCTGATCTTCGCCCCGTCGATGTCGACCTCGATCGGGGCATCGTGGCGGAGCACCATCAGTTCGTGGTTGCGCCGCGCCTGCGCCTCGTTGGCGGTGAGGTTCTCGCGCAGCTTCGGCGTCTGTTTGTCGAGGTTCTCGAAGATCCCGTCGAGCCCGCCATAGGTGGTGATCAGCTTCGCCGCGGTCTTCTCCCCGACCCCTGGAACGCCGGGCAGGTTGTCGCTCGGGTCGCCGCGCAGCGCGGCGTACTGGGGATACAGCGCAGGGGTGACGCCGGTGCGTTCGAGGATCCCGGCCTCGTCGTACAGGGCATAGTCGGACACGCCGCGCCGGTTGTAGAGCACCTTCACGTGCGGGTCGCGAACGAGCTGGTACGAGTCCCGGTCGCCGGTGACGATCAGGACGTCGTCGCCGCCGTCGACGGCGCGTGTGGTCAAGGTCGCGATCAGGTCGTCGGCCTCCCAGCCGGCGAGATCGACCGCGGTGATCCCGAGCGCAGCGACGACCTCGCGCACGAGACCCATCTGCTGACGGAGGATGTCCGGGGCAGCTTCCCGGTTGGCCTTGTACTCCGCGTGGGCGTCGTGACGGAACGTCGGCTCCGGGCGGTCGAACAAGACGATGATCCCGCGCGGCTGATGGTCCTTGATCAGGTTGATCAGCATCGAGGTGAACCCGAACACGGCGTTGGTCACCTGCCCCCCGGCGGTCGCCATGTCCGTCGGCAGGGCGAAGAACGCGCGATAGGTCAGCGAGTTCCCGTCGAGCAGGAGCAGCGGCGACTTGCCCGGCGCCTTGGCCGGGCTCACGGGCGCAGCTCGCCGGCCAGGATCCGTTCGGCGACGTCACGCATCTTGGTCCGCTCGCTCATCGCCGTGCGCTGGATGAAGGCGTATGCATCCTGTTCCTTGAGCGAGTAGTCGTCCATCAACTTCCCCCGCGCCCGGTCGATCAGCTTGCGCGACTCGAGCTGCTCCTCGAGCTTGTCGACCGTTCCCGACAGTGACTGCATCTCGCGGAAGCGGCCGATCGCGACCTCGATCGCGGGGATCAGGTCGCTCTTCTGGAACGGCTTGACGAGGTAGGCCAGCGCGCCGGTGTCGCGCGCCTGCTCGATCACTTCGCGCTGGCTGAACGCGGTCAGGATCAGCACCCCGCAGAGCCGCTCGTCGTTGATGTGGCGAGCGACGTCGAGGCCGTCCATCCCGGGCATCTTGATGTCGAGGATCGCCAGGTCGGGCCGCAACGACCGGACCAGCTCGATCGCCTGATCGCCACGCCCGGTCTCACCGACGACCTCGTAGCCCTCCTCCTCGAGGGTCTCTTTCAGATCGAGACGGATGATGGCTTCGTCCTCGGCGATCACGACTCGAATCGGCACGGCATGGTTCCCTTGTGGTCGGCGCTCGGTCACGCGGTCAGCTGGTCGAGCAGTTCGTCCTGGCGACGCTCCAGCTCGACGATCGTCTGGTGGAGCTCGGCCCGGTGGGCGGCCATCGCGTCGGCGTGGCGTTGGGCGTCGTGGTGCTCTCGTCCGGCCAGCGGGGTCTCGGAGACGAGCGCCCGGATACGAGTGTCATCGGCGTCGCCGGCGAGGTGCTCGAGCTGCTCGTCGATCACCCGCAGCTCCTCGCGCAGGGCGCGGAGACGTCCACCGACGCTGCTCAGCCGACGCTCCACCAGCCACTTGGCCATAGCTGGCGAGTGTAGGCCGCAGTGGCAAGCTGCACTCGTGAGCGAGACCAGCGACGTCGACGAGTACGGGGTCACCGACGGATACTTCGATGTCGAGGGCGGATGGCACCCGACCCCGGCGGAGGTCCGCGAGGTGCTGCGGGAAGCGATCGGTGTCCCACAGCCCGGGCGGCCGATGTGGTTCGTCGAGCACGGCTCGGCCGGCCGGCTCGACACCCCCAGCCACCTCGTCCTCGACGACGGGCGTGACCTCGGTGTCGTCGACCGGATCCCACCGGACGCCCCGATCGGCTACCACGATCTTCGGCCGCTCGACGGCAGCCAGCCGACGCGGGTGGTCGTCCATCCGGCGCGCTGCCCGGATCCGCCCGCCGGTTGGGGGGTGGCGGTGCAGCTGTACTCGCTCGCCTCCGCCGGCACGCAGGGGATCGGCGACCTCGCCGACCTCACCGCGCTCGCCCGGTGGGTGCGAGCGGTGGGTGGACGGACGGTGCTGCTCAGCCCGCTGCATGCCGCCGCCCCCGCCGGCCGGCAGCAGGACAGCCCGTACTATCCGGCGAGTCGGCGCTGGCGGAACCCGCTCCACCTGCGCGTCGACGGGCTCGAACCCTGGCGCACTCCCCTGATCGACCGCAACGAGGTGTGGGCACGCAAGCGACCGGCGCTGGCCGCAGTGTTCGCCGGGCGAGACGTTGCCGAGGACGTCGCCTGGCGGGCATGGGCCGACGAGCAGGGCGAGTCGCTCGGGCAGTGGGCCCGCTGGTGCGCCGAGGTCGAGGGCGACCAGGTGCGTGAGACACGCGAGTTCCACGCCTGGCTGCAGTGGCGGATCGACCGTCAACTCGCCGAGGTGCGGGCGGCGGTGCCGGAGGTGGCGCTGATCGGTGACCTGGCGATCGGCTTCGACTCGAGCGGCGCCGACGGCGCGGCGTTTGCCGACGTGATCGCTCACGGGTGCCGGATCGGAGCACCGCCGGACGCATTCAACCCCGCCGGTCAGGATTGGGGACTGCCGCCGATGTCGCCGTGGCGGCTGCGCGCCGCCCGCTACGAGCCGTTCATCCAGACCGTCCGAGGTGCACTGCGCGGCCTCGACGGGCTGCGCATCGACCACGTGATGGGGCTGTTCCGGCAGTACTGGATCCCGCCCGGCCGGGGACCGGCCGAAGGCGCCTACGTCCGGTTCCGGGCCGAGGAGCTGTTGGCGATCATCGCCCTCGAGGCGACCCGCGCCGGAGCATTCGTCGTCGGCGAGGACCTCGGCACCGTCGAGGAACAGGTCCGCCCGATGCTCCGCCGCTTCGGTGTGCTCGGAACGACCGTCGCCTGGTTCGACGAGCGTCCACCGTCGGCCTATCCGGTCGAGTCGTTGGCGACCCTGACGACCCACGACCTGCCGACCACCGGAGGCCTGTGGCGGAGGATGGACGGCGATGCGGAGCTGCAGCAGCGCCTGCGCACGCTCGTCGGTGATCCGCCGCCGAGCGGCCTGGCGGAGGTCGTCGTTCGCGCCTACGGCGCCTTGGCGGCCGCACCGTCGGTGATCAAGCTGGCGACGATGGAGGATCTCTGCCTCGCCGAGCTGCGCCCGAACGTGCCCGGCACGACGGTGGAACGGCCGAACTGGCGGCTGCCGCTGCCGCTGACGGTCGAGGAGATCGAGCGATCTCCGGTGGCGGCGCGAGTCGCAGCGAGGCTGTCGGCCGAGAGGTGAGCCGCGGATCGACCGGCTGCGCTCGCGCGGTCGGTCGAGTATCGATCTGGTTTCCTTCTTGATCTCGCCCCGAGCGTCATAGGCAACACGCACGGTCGTGCTTTCCGGGACCCGCCCACACCCCGGAGGACGCATGACCGCTCATGCCCGATCCCAGGGATCCGACGCCGTCGCCGCCAGACGGACCACGCCGCTTCCCGCCCCCATCCCCTCGTCGCTCGACAACCTGCGCAGCCGCCGCCGCGCGGATGTCGAACCCGTTTCGTCGCCGAACCGGAGCCGTCGCCGCGGCCTCGTGTTCAGCCTCGGGCTGCTGGTGTTCGGCGCTCCGATCGCAGCCGCTGCGATCGGGACCTCGAGCAGCTTCCAGGCGACCTCGCCGCGCACCGCCGAGGTCCCCTCGATCGCCTCGAACGTCGACGTCAAGCAGTTCATCGCCTCCGGCTACAACGGTGGGAACAAGCCGTCCAGCGTCGCCTGGGAGGGCGTGTGGGGCACCGGCAACTTCCGCTCGATCTGCAAGGCGTCGCACTTCCTCGCCGACGATCCGATCGTCGCTCCCGGCAAGCCCGGGGCGACACACCTGCACATGTTCTTCGGCAACACCGCTGCCAACGCCTCGAGCAACTACGCCTCGCTGCGCACCTCGGGCGACAGCACCTGCCACGGCCGGGCGATCAACCGCAGCGCCTACTGGGTGCCGGCGCTGTTCGACGCCAACGGGACCGCCCAGATCCCCGATCACATCGCGCTCTACTACAAGTCGGCCGACCGAGATCCGTTGGCGGTGCAGTCGCTGCCGCCCGGGCTGCGGATGATCGCCGGCTACGACATGAACAACCCGAACGCCGCCGATCACCACGACTGGCTCTGTGACGCTCCCGGGGCGCAGAGCGGCAAGACGATCCCCAACTGTCCCGGGGGTCAGACGCTGGTCGGTCGGCTGGTGTTCCCCTCCTGCTGGAACGGTCGTGACCTCGACTCCGCCGACCATCGCAGCCACATGGCGTACGCCGTGCGCGATGCCCGCGGTCGCAACGTCTGCCCGACGACCCACCCGGTGCTGCTGCCGGAGGTCGCCTACACGATGATGTTCAAGCACAGCGCGCCGACCGCCGGCTGGTACGTGTCGTCCGACCGGATGGCGGGGATGACCCACGCCAACGGATCGACGCTCCACGGCGATTGGTATGGCGCGTGGGATCCGGCGGTGATGGATGCCTGGCGGGTCACCTGCATCAACGGCAAGCTCGACTGCCAGAACGGCCAGCTCGGCAACGACACCAGCCTCGTCGCCGGCGTCAACTACAGCGGGACCCCGCCGCGAGACGGTGGACCGTTGGTGACGATGCCGCCGACGACGGCGACACCGACGACCGCGGCACCGACGACCGCCGCCCCGACGACTCAGGCGCCGGCGACCACGGCTGCCCCGACCACGATTGCGCCGATCTCGTCGATCGTCGCCCCGACGACCGGGGGGACGGCGCCGTCGCCGGCGGTCGGTCCGCAGTCGCAGGCCACCTGGCAGCCGCTGAGCGTCGGGTCGACCGGCGAGTACGTCCGGCGGGCGCAGAGCACCCTGCAGCAGAAGGGACATGCGGTGAAGGTGACGAGCGTGTTCGACGACCGCACCGCTGCTGCCCTGCTCGCCGAGCAGCAGAAGTGGAGCGGGCTGGCCGACACCGGCACGGTCGACTGGTCGACGGGCGTCCACCTCGGCATCTTCTGGTCGGCCGACCGCTGGGTGACCCCGGCGCCGACCACCACCGCACCGTCGATGATCACCCCGACCACCCAGGCACCGGCGACGACCGCCGCACCGACGACCCAGGCACCGACGACCCAGCCACCGACGACCGCCCCGGCTACGACCACCCCGGCGACGACCACTCCGGCGACCTTGCCCGGCGGCGCACCGTCGGCCCCCGGCCCGTCCCCAGCGGTGCAGAAGTGGACGAGCACGAACTGGCCCGGGATGTGGGTCGGGTCGACCGGCGAGTACGTCCGTCGGGCACAGCGCGCGCTGTTCAAGATCGGCTACCGAGATGTCGCCGACACCGGTGTGTTCGACCAGGTGACCGCCGATGCGGTGTTGCGTGAGCAGCAGCGCTGGTCGGGGCTCGCCGACACCGGTCAGATCGATTGGGCCACCGGGATGCACCTCGGTCTGTTCTGGTGATCGTTCGCCGACCGCCCCGGGCATCAGGGGCGGTCGGGACGATCAGCTCAGCGGTCGAGCGAGATCACGACGCCGCGATCGCCGTACGGGATCCGCTTGCGCTTGACGATCCCACCGATCGTTCCGAGCAGCTTGGTGATCTTCGTCATCAGCCCGTACTTGGCGACGACCTTCGACCGGATCTCTTCCAGCGGAGCCCCGCTGACCAACTCGGCGCTCCCGGAGATCGCCGAACTGCCCTCCTTCACCCGACCCCGAGCGTCGCTCGGTTGCACCGTCACCCGGGCGGTGTGCGCCAGCCGTTTCGCCTTCCCTGAACCCGAACTCGTCCAGAACCCGAACCGGCCGTCCTCCAGTCCGACGATCCAGACGGGCGTGGCGACCGCTCGACCATCCCGTCGATACGTCGTCAGCAGCACGTACTTCTCGTCAGCAATGTCCATCGTGCCGACCCTATTCGTCATCCGCAGCACCGAGAACCGGGGCCTGCCGACACCGCTCCTGGAGCCATCGTGAACCACCGATCCCCTCTCCCCCCGCCCGAACTCCGTCCGCTGCCGACCGCCCGGCGCCGCCCGGCGACGTCCCGTCCCGGCAAGTGGCGGGTGGCGATGAGCGCCGTCGCCCTGTCGGCCACAGCGCCGGTCGTCGCCTCCCAGGTCGCCGGGTCGCAGGCGACCCCCGCCCGGGTGTTCTGGGTCGGCGACAGCATCTCGGTCGGGATCCGCGAGATGGGCGGGTTGGCCAGCAAGCTCTCCGGTCGCGGCTGCAGCCCGACGATCGATGCCCTCGGCGGGCGTGGCACCCTCCAGGCTCCGTCGGTGATCGCCGCCCATGCCGCCGACGTCGCCGCGAGCAAGGTCGCCGTGGTCGCCTTGGGGGCCAACGATGCCGGCAACGTGCAAAGCGTCGCGTCGTACGCGACCAAGATCGCCAGCACCGTCGCCGAGCTCCGTCGCCATCAGCCGGCGATCGAGATCGTCTGGGTGACACCGGCGGCGAACCCGTCGAACCCCAAGTTCCCCGGCTTCTTCGAGGACACGGCGACGATCAGCGCGACGATCCGGCTGCAGGCGACGAAGCTCGGCTTCGACGTCGTCGACTTCCACCGCGAGGTCAACGAACGACCCTCGGCCTACCCGTTCCAGACCAACGCAAACGGCTACGTCCATTTCCAGGACGGGGCGAGCTCGGCGATCGCTGCCTACCTCAGCGCGAGGGTCGACTGCTCGTCGGGCCCGTCCAAACCCAGCTCGCCACTGGTGACGACAGCGCCACCGACGACCGCCGGTACGACGACCACGATCGCACCGGCGACGACGTTTCCGGCGGCGGGTGCGCCGCTGCAGCCGATCTCCGGCGCACCGTCGCCGCTGGTCGGCCCGCAGACCCAGACCGGGTGGCAGCCGCTGACGCTCGGCTCGACCGGCGAGTACGTCCGCAGGGCGCAGAGCACGCTGAAGCAGAAGGGTCATCCGGTCACGGCGACGAGCACGATCGATGCGACTACGGCCGCGGCGATCCTCGCCGAGCAGCGCAAGTGGGCATCGCTGCCCGACACCGGAACGATCGACTGGTCGACCGGGATGCACCTCGGCATCTTCTGGCCGAGCGACGCCTCCGTCCGGCCGATCGCGCCGACCACGGTCGCCGGGCCGGCGACGACCGCCGCGCCGGCGACGACGCTGCCGCCGACGACCACCGCTGCGCCGACGACCACCGCTGCGCCGACGACCACCGCCGCGCCGACCACCGCCGCACCGACCACCACCGCCGCACCCACGACCACCCCTGCGCCGACGACGACCGCCGCCGCGCCGACGACCACCGCCGGAGCAGGTGTCGCACCGTCGCCGAAGCCGGCGGTCCAGTCGGCGACGAGCTGGCAGCCGCTGGTGGTCGGCTCGACCGGCGAGTACGTCCGGCGGGCGCAGAGCACGCTGCGACAGAAGGGCCACGCGGTCACGGTGACGAGCACGCTCGACGAGGCGACGGCGTCGGCGATCCTCGCCGAGCAGCGCAAGTGGGCATCGCTGCCCGACACCGCCACGATCGACTGGGCGACCGGGATGCACCTCGGCATCTTCTGGCCGAGCGATCGGTAGGCCGCACGGGGCGGCGCCCGGTCGGCAACCCCGTTGCGTTCAGCCGAACTGGGGCAACAACGCTTGACCGACGCCGCCCCACAGGTCCGGCATCCAGCCGGCACCGAGCGTCGGGGTGAGGAACGCGCTCTCCTGCAGGTCGTTGCACCCGGGGATCGAGTGGGCGAAGTAGTCGTCGTGGTTGACGTCGAGGACCATGTTGTCGACGTCCCACGGCGCCGGGCCGGTCCACATCAGGTCGGTCGGTGAGTCGTTGACGTGACTCGTCGCGCTGTGGTGCGGGGCGCAGGCAGGAGCGAGCCCGATCGCGTGACCGAACTCGTGGAGCATCGCGATGTCGAGATAGGCCGGCCGGGTTCGTCCCGGCACACCGAGCCCGCCGGAGCCACACGGGGTGAACGCGTCGGGGAGGCCCTGGAGGTAGAGGGCGACGACCGGCCCGACGATCGTCGGCGGATAGCTGCCGCCTCCGCAGGCGTAGGTGCTCGTCCCGTCGTAGTAGGCGAGGTAGATCTTGTCGGGCTGGAGATGCCCGGTGTCGTGCATCCCGCGTTCGATCATCTCGCGCACGTACGGCCCCATGCTGGCGATCCGTGCGTCGGACTTGCCGAGGCGGATGTAGGTGATGTCGGCAAGCCCGTTGAAGGTGTCGAGCCGCAGCCGCTGACCGCCGCTCTGGGTGTCGAGCCAGTCCTGGACGAGCCCGATCGAGCGGTGGATCGAGCCGTTGGTATCGAGCTGGCGGTCGGTGGCGTAGGCGGGCACGACGTAGACGAGATGGACCTGCGGTCCGCTGATGTCGTCGGGCCGGTCGAAGTGTCCACGCCCACCGGAGCCGAGCACGTCGAGATCGGGGAGCCAGGCCTGGACGTCGACGAGCAGATCGGCGGAGGCCGAGGAGCTCGACAGGGAGATCCGACCGTTCGCTCCGACGGGAACGATCACCAGGTTGGGGACGGTCTGCCCGGCAGCGAAGTTGAGGTTCGAGGCGTTCGGTCTGGCTCCGCCGGTCGGCCAGACGGTGACGAACCCGGCAGCGGCCGGGTCGACGACGGTGACGTTGACGACCACCGCAGCGATTCCGGCTTCGGGCACCCCACCCCGTCCGAGCACGCCGACCTCGACCGTCCCTCCCGCAGCGGACGGGCCGATCCCGGCGAAGAACCCGTCGATCGTCTGACCACCGGCGCGGGTGTCGGCCAGCCGTGCCGGGACCACCCCGCCGAACGAGCCGTCGTCGGCGAACCATCCCTGCACGTCGACCAGCAGATGGGTCGATCCTGACGACACCGACAGCGAGATCGCCCCGAACAGTCCGACGGGGACGACGGCGAGGTTGGGCACGGTCTGTCCGGCCGAGAAGTTCAGGTTGGAGGCGTTCGGGGCGAGGGCGCCGGCCGGACGGACGGTGACGAAGCCGGCATCCGAGGGCGCGACGACGGTGACGTTGACGACCACTGCAGCGACGCCGCTCGCCGGCACTCCGGCGCGACCGAGCACACCGATGTCGACCCCGGCGGACTGCACCCGACCGACGCCGGCGAACAGCCCGTCGACCGTCTGGCCGCCGGGGCGGCTGTCGAGCAGGCGGGCGGGAACCACCCCGCCGAACGACCCGTCGTCGGGGAACCAGCTCTGGACATCGACCAGCAGATCGGTCGTTCCTGCGGCGTTGAACAGCGAGATCCGTCCCCCGCTGCCGACGGCGACGACCACCAGGTTGGGGACGGTCTGCCCGGCGACGAAGTTGAGGTTCGAGGCATTCGGCCGAGCTGCGCCGGTCGGCCAGACCGTGACGTACCCACTGGCCGACGGATCGACCGCGGTGACGTTGATCGCCACTGCGGCGACGCCCGTGGCGGGCACCCCGCCGCGGCCGGCGACGGTGACCTCGATCGTGGCCGCAGCTGCGACCCGCCCCCCACCGGCAGCGAGACCGTCGACGGTCTGCCCGCCCGCTCGGGTGTCGAGCAACCTCGCCGGTACCGGCCTGCCGACGGTCGCCTGCGCGTCGCCTGCGGCGAGCCCGACGAGCGCTGCGACCAGCGCGAGTGCGACCACGATCCAACCCCGGCGTCGCCCCATGGGCAGAACTTAGTGCCGTGGCGTCGTCCCACCGCCCGGACCGACGCAGATCCCGATCCGAGCGCGGTCAGGCGAGGGTGACCAACTCGACCAGATCGCCCTGGACCGCAACCATCCGGATGGTCGACCACCTTCCCGCCTGTTTCGGCGTGGAGCTGTCGAAGTCGGAACACTGGACCCACACCAGGCTGTAGTCGGCGAAGGTCACCGAGCCCGACAGGGCGTGCTCCTCGCGCTCGAAGAAGTTGGGGTCGGTGTGCGTTCCGGCCGCTCCGAACGAGTCGAGCCGCCCGGCCTCGGTCCTCAGCTCGCAGTTGACCTGCCACAACGAGTTGGCGGAGAAGCTCTCGGGACCGACCGTGACCGTTGCGTCGATGAACCACGAACCGCCCGGCAGGCTCAGCGTCCCGATCATCTTCGCCCCGGAGCTCGGCAACACACCGTCGCGCTCGGATCGCCTGTCGCCTTCCATAGAGCACCTGGCCGAGGCCGTCGCCTGGGGTCGCTCCGGAGGTCCCGCCAGGGGTCCCGCCAGTGCTACCGCCGGAGTTGCTCGCGGTCGGCGCAGCGACGAGGTAGCCGGCGACGTCGGCGATCAGGTGCGTCGAGCCGGTGAAGTTGAACAGCGAGAGCTTGCCGCCGGTGCCGAGCAAGGCCGTCACGCCGTTCGGCGCGTCGACACCGGGGGTCAGGTTGAGTACCGACGCATTCGGCATCACCGAGCCGGTCGGCCAGGCGGTGATGTAGGTCGGCTCGCTGGCGTTGGTCCCGGTGACGTTGAGCACGACGCCGAGCGTGTTCGCCGGGATCGGACCGACGCCGGTCATCTGGACGACGATCGTCGCCCCCGCACCGATCGGTCCGGGGGCGGCGACGCCGGTGCCGGTACGGGTGTCGAGGATTCGGTACGGATCGACCGGGACGACGCTCGTCGCCGTGGTGTTCCCGGCGGCACGAGCGAGCTGGATCCCGCCGGTTGCACCCCCGAGGACGGCGGCAACCGCAGCGACAGCGAGAAATCGACGAGTAGTGCGCTTCATCAGCGCAGTGTTCCACACCGTCAATTGCGGTCGACACACCCGACCGGGGCAAGACTTGTTCAACAATCCGGCGCGGCGTGAGCAGCCGAACACCGCTGACGATCTCGCTAGAAGCCGACCTTCCAGGTGGCGCTCGCCCGGTAGTTGCTGGTGCCGTCGGGCGTGTCCGTCCGGTAGCGGGGACGGTCGAGTTCGAAGCCGAAGCTGTGCTCGATCGGCGAGAGCGGGCCGTCGGTCGGAATCAGCAGTGCGGCGGTCTCGGCAGCGTTGGTCAGGATCGTGAGCCCGACGGTCTCGGTGACCGTCGTCGGGAGCGGCAACACGTGGCCGACCAGGTTGGCGAAGCGGTCGAACAGGGCGACGTGTCCGACCGGGATCCGCGGCGGCGCCGGCGGACGCCCCGGTGGGCCGGGCAGGCGACGCGGTGGTTCGTTGACGGTGTCGGTCAACGTTCCCTGCAACGCAGTGCCGTCGACCGTGACCGAGTACAGCTCGAAGCGGACACGGCGGGTGAACCGGTCGAAGACGGCGCGCACCAGCTGGGTGGCGCGGCGGACGATCCCGGCGATCTCGGTCGGCACGTCGGCTCGCACGACTCCGCCGCGGCTGAACTCGAACGTTCTGGCCAACGCCAGCCACGGGCGCGGCAGTTCCGTCATCCCGCCAGGAAAGCCGGTGACGGTGCGGGTCACGGTCAGGCGGATGTCGCGGCTGAACGGCAGTGGCTCGGGTGATTCGAGCAGCAGCAACCGGGCGTCACCGGACAGCTGGACCTGCTCGACGCGCTGCTGCAAGGGCAGGGCGAGCTCCGCAGTCCAACGGTCGAAAACCCGTTGGCGCAGCTGCGAGTCCCCGCCGGCCATCGCCGCCGCGAGGTCGACGCTCGTCGCTGCGAGCAGCGCGCCGGCCGGGGTGGTGTCGACCGGAAGGCGACGGACCGTTCCGTCCCAGCTCGCCAGGTGGTCCTCGAACGTCGGATAGCGGCTGGTCTCGAGCTGGAACCGGTAGGCCTCGATCGCGTCGACGTGCAACGCCGCGAACGTGCCCGGTCCGTTGCTGACGAGCGCGAGTCGGCCGTTGCGCAGCGAATCGCGCTCGGCCTCGATCACGGTCTCGCCGACTCGGGCGCGGATCCGGTCATCGAACCCGGTCAGCTGCAACGCATACGGCGCCTGACCCGGCGGCAGCGGCGTCGCCGCCAGGGTCGAGGTCGCCCCGGCTCGGCGAGCGAGGATCTGCAGTTCGCCGGCGGCCTCGTCGATCAGCACGAGCAGAGCCCGCTCGACGCGCGGCAAGCCGGAGACGGCTATCGCAAGGCCCGCCGCTCCCCCGGCCGGATCGACTGCGGTGTGCACCTCGACGTGGTCCCAGTCCTCCTCGCCGAGCACGCCGTAGTGACGCAGACCGGCGACCGGACGCCCGGCGACGCCGACCGTGCCGTCGGCGTACTGCCACGAGGTGGCGAGCAGTGATCCCTCGTCGGCCTCGGTCAAGCGCGGTCTCGTCGCCGTCCTCGAACGGATCGCGGCCGACGAACGGTCCGCCCTTACGGCGCACTGCGGCGCGCAACACGGCGCGGCCCGCCCACAGCTCGGCGCCGGCGGCGACCGGGTCACCTACCGGTTGGTGGACCGGAGTTGCGATGACTGCAGCGTGACGGGAGCACACGACGGGGAACCGGCTGCGAGCTGGTCGAGGCGAGCGACGAACGGCGACAGCGACGGAACGCGGCGAACCCTCGCCTGCAACACGATGTCGTCGACGACACGCGGCCGGCGTGGGGGCGGCGGGGCGGTGCCACGATGGGCGACGATCCAGTCGGCGCTCGGCGCCGACATGCGCGTCCCGTCAGCCACGGGCGACTGCGACGATCCACTCGAGCAGTTGCGTCCGCTCCGGTATCGCGCCGGGAAGTGGATCGCGGTCGACCGGCAGCAGCGACGAGAACCGTTCGTCGAACGCAACGACGATCGGCTCGCTGCGATACAGCAGCCCGGTCGGACCGGGAGAGACCGATTCGACGTACGGCTCGAGCTCGGCCCCCGCTGTCTCCACCGCGTTGAGTCCCGGCAGTCCCTTGGTCCGAAAGCCGGCCCGTTGGACGACGTCCGCGGTCTGGAGCGTGCCCTGGTAATCGACAGTGGTCCGCACCTTGGTGATCAGCTCGTAGTCGTGGTTCGGCAGCCAGGCGAGCTTGCCCCCGCCGGCAACGTGGCCGGTGGCGTTGCACCGCGCTTGGTCGGCGATGAACTCGCGCTCGAAGGCGAGCGAGCGATAGCGCATCGACCGCAGCTCGAACTGCGCCGTCGACGGGTTGGTGCAGCCCAGCCGCACCGAGGTGATCCCCGACGTGGCGCGAAGGTGGATCGGCACGGTCGGACTCGCCCCGGCGATCGGGAGCACCGCTGCGGTCGACGAGTTCCAGCCCTCGAAAGGCTTCGACGATCAGCGCGCTGCCGGTCTCGCCGAGCTTCCAGAACACGGTGACGTCGAACCCGACGGCCGGTTCGTCGAGGGTGACGATCGCCAGGGTGAGCTCGGCTGCTGTTCCGAACGCCCCGAACGGCTGGACCCGGGCGACGTGGGCACCGCTCGGCGGGCCGGACGACGCGGCGACCACTGGCGGTCGGGGCAGCAGCCAACGCAAGGTGCTTGTGCTGTTGCTGAACCGCTGGGTCACCGGCGCTCGCGTCCCGAGCGGGAACGCGGCGAAGTCGAGCAGGTGGAGCACCGGCTCGCGTTTGCCGGCGCAGCAGGGATAGGCCGGGTCGGTGGCGAGGATGCCCTCGTCGGTCGCCGAGCTCGAGGTCACGAACGAAAACGGCGTGTCGGCGTTGACCAGCAGCCGGCGGGGATCGATCGCGTTGTCCTTGGTCACGTCCGCGTCCCAGCGGCAACGCAGCGTCGAGGCGAAGGTGACCTCGAGCTGGGGATCGCCGAGCAGGTCGTCGAGTCCCCCGACCTCCGTCGCCTCCGGGGCGAGCAGGTCGGTCCACACTCCTGCGTCGGGGCCGAACCGGGCCCTGCGCCGCACGCCGAGCTGCACCAGCGTGTAGCGCGAGGAGAGGTCGTTGGCCGCCGGGGCAGCGGCCGCCTGCAGCCCGCTGTCCGGCGCCGTCGACGGGGCGACGGTGGTCGCGTTGTCGAGCGAGGCGGCGAAGTCGAGGGCGATCGTCGAGTCGAGGCTCACCGGGATCATCGCCGACCAGGTCTGCTCGTCGAGCTGCGTGTCGGGCGCAGATCGCAGCGCATCGATCGTGTGCACACTGCCCGGCTCGCCGATCGCGGTCACCGGGAGGTCGATCGAGCTGAGCGTGCCGGGTTCGATCGCGGCTGCGGTGCACGAGCGGCGCGGAGAGCACCGGCATCTGCTCCGGCGATGCGGTGCCGGAGACCTTGGTCAGACGGAAGGTGACGTCGGGCAGCCACCACGGCGTCTCGATCCGGACCTCGAGGCTGGCACGGCGGAAGTTCGGCTGCTGAGGACCGAGCTGCTCGATGATCGCCTTGACACTGGCGCCGAAGGAGAAGACGTAGAACACCTTGATCCGCAGCGAAACCTCGGCCCAGACCATCACCCCGGACGAGCTCGCCTCGTTGCCCCAGGTGCCGATCAGCAGACCGAACGAGGCGTACAGCTGGACCTTGCCGACGCCGAGGTTGCCTTCGGCTGCTGCACTGGCGACGAAACCGAAGCCGCGCGGACCTGGCCGTTCGCTGATCTGCAGGCAGACCCCGAACGAGACCCGGGCGCGCATCCCGAACAACGACTTGTCGACCGCCAACGTCAGCCAGGTCGACTGGTCGGCGAGCTGGCCGATGGCGAACATCCCCGGCTTGTTGCCGGCGAAGATCGAACCGGTGAGCGTGCCGAGTCCCTTGGCGAGCGGGCTGTCGGTGTCGAGCAGCTGTGCGAAGTCGAGGTCGACGGCGATCAGCGCGCTCCACCTGTCGTTGCGCGTGTCGATCTCGATCGCCCCGAGCCCGACCGGCTCTCTCCCTTTGAGGATGAACACCTCGACGGCGACGAGGACACCGAACTCGGTGTCGCTGCGGTGGATGAACACGAACGAACGCAACAGCACGTTCTTGCTCACCGACAGCCCGACATCGAAGCCGACCGCAGCTGCCGTCGCACCTTGTTCGGGCCGCCACCCACCGCGGGTCTGAGTTCGGTCGCTGCGCACCTCGACCGCACCCGACGCCCGGTTCGCCCGGTACCACTCGAGCAGCCGCATCTCCTGCGGCCGCCCGCTCGGTTCGGGCAACGCCGGTGTCATCCCGCTGGCGACGAGCAGGCTGATCCCGCGTAGCTCGTACGGTCCGACCGGGCACGAGCCGAGCTGGGCGCCGAACAACCAGTAGGTGAAGTTGTCGACCGGTCCGGAGACCTTGCCGTAGTACAGCTGGGCCCCGATCGAGAAGTCCCTCGCCATCGCCTCGAAGGCGATGAACAGGCCGAGGCCGAATTCGCGATATCGGTGGCCGTCGCGGGTGTGGTCGACGGCAGTGCCGAAGCCGCTGAGCTCGAAGGTGCCGACGCGGAGGAAGATCGTCACGCCGTCGAGCAGCCACCGCGGCGCTTCCGGGTTGCCGCCGGTGCGGAACCGTAGACGGCGGAAGCGGATACCGCCGCCGTCGGGTTGGCCTTCGGCCGGCAGCCCCGGCGTCGACGGGTCGCGCTCGAGACGCTTCGGGTCGCCGGCACCGGGGAAGATCGACACTCCGCCGCTGAACGCCAGGTAGCGGCCACCGTTGTCCTCGTTGAGCATCGCCAGCTCTTCGATCTCGAGCTGGACGACCCTGAACGCGGTGAACTCGAGGTCCTCGGGGAACCACAGGTTGGGGAAGAAGCGGGGTTCGCCGAGATCCCAGCCGAGATCGCGCAGAACGACGTCTTGCCCGAGCTCCGCTCCAGGTGGTCGGTCGAGCTTGGCGGTGAAGAAGGACTGGTCGTCGTCACCGACGGAGATGCCGATGTCGACCAGCGCGCGCATGTGAGCGGCCCAGCCCTCCAGCCCCTGGGCTTCGGAGATGTCGCGCAACAACACGCCGAGCTTGATCGCCATCACGCTGACCCCGATGTTGGCGACCTCGAACAGCTGCCGCGGATGGGGCGGCGACCAGGTGCCTTGGAGCAACCAGCCGTCGCTGACGTCGATCACCATCGCGTGGTCGTCGTTGGCCGCACTCGAGGGTGATTCGTCGTCGTCGTTGCCGAACACGACCGCCAGCCGGGCGACGACGGTGGCCGGGCTCTCGAACAGCAGCCGGAAGATCTTCAGCTGCCAGTCGATCGGCCCGCCGATCTCGATCGTGATCGGGGCGAGCGACATGTCGTACGGCTCGGCTTCGTCGCCGAGCTCGATCACGTTGCGGCGCAGACCGAAGCGGCCGTGGGTGGCGACCGGAGTCAGCCACGACGACACCGGCAGGGCGAGGTCCTCGAGGACGAACTCGACCGGGAGCTGCGGACGAGACTCGGTGGTCGACATGCCGGGAGTGGCGATCCGTTCGACGATCCCGCGCAGCGGATCGCGACCGTGGGCGAGGTCGAGGGTGCGGATCGTGATCAGCCCGGTGCCGTCGATCCCGAGGCCGCCGGGAATGCGATGGCGGGCCCATTCGAGAGCGAGTTCGTGCGAGGTGTGCGCGCCGGACAGCTCCGGGTACGGGAGCAGCCCGAGATCGTGGACTGCGTCGCAGGGCAACCCGCTGAACCGGCAGGGTCCGATCGAGATCGGTACCGCCGGTTCGATCGTCACCTCGCCCTCGGTCGTCAGCCTCACCCGGAGGTGGACGCGAAGCAGCGAGCTGCGCTGTTCGCTGAGCACGACCTCGAACGTGTCGTAATCGCCGGCCTGGAACGG
The DNA here is from genome assembly GCA_963754705.1 of uncultured Actinomycetes bacterium. Classification (GTDB taxonomy): domain Bacteria; phylum Actinomycetota; class Acidimicrobiia; order Acidimicrobiales; family Ilumatobacteraceae; genus JAWKHV01. Next base: position 232,181 of record CAVWGZ010000014.1, read on the forward strand.
GCCGGCCTGGGTGACGTCGGTCAACGCCGGGCCGAGCAACTCGTCCTGTTCGCTGCGCAGCGGGCCGAGCAGGCCGTTCGGTAGGTGGATCTCCACCGGCAATCCCTCGACCACCACCTCGACTCCGCGATCGGACTGGGTGGCGAACACCCGTGCCGGTTTCGACGCCGAGTTGGCCAACAGGACGAAGCCGATGTCGGGGAGTTGGCGGAGCACCAGCGGCGACGGATCGGGATGGGGGTCGATGACCATCTCGGCGACGAGCCCGACGGCGCCGAGTTCGTCGCCTCCGGCACCGGGACGAACGTTGACGAAGCTCACCGCGGTGTCGAGGTAGGCCAGCAGCGCGACGTAGTCGCCTGGGTCGTCGATCGTCGCGCTGAGACCGAGCCCGGGGAGGAAGGTTCGGCTCGGCCAGAGCGCCGCAGCCTGGTCGAGGTCGGCGACGCCGAGCAGACCGAGCAGCGACAGGCGTTGAGGCACTACACGTCCCCCAGCTCGGGACCCGCCGACGGCGACGGATCGGTGGCAGTGGTCGGGTCGGCGAACACGTTCCAGACGAACGGCACCACCCCCTCGGTGAAGGCGATCCCGAGCGTGGCGAGCACCTTGATCCACGTGGCCGCTTCACCGTCGAACAGCCCGACCTCCGGCGTGATCCCGAGCGCGGCGAAGGAGCTGAGCCGGTTGCCGATCTGGGTCGGGCGGCGGAACAGATCGGCGGCGGCGACGGGATCCGCCAGCAGCGCTGCGCCCATCGACGGAGGGATGCCGAGGTGCTCGGCCCACAGCGCACACCGCAGTGCCCGCGCCGGGTTCTCCGGCGCCGAGCGGAGCTGTTCGGGTACGGCGAAGGCGGCGATCTCGCCGTCGTGGAAGAACCCGCGCCGATTGGCGTTGCACGAGCCGACGGCGACGAACACGTCGTCGACGATCATCGCCTTGGTGTGGACGTAGATCCCGGTCTCCTGGGAGAGCGTCACCGGGGCGTGCTGCTGGTGGGCCCTCGCCGTTCCGCCCCACAGCGGCTCGGCGCCACCGGCGCGGCGAACGAGATAGCGCGCTGCGGGCACGTCGTCGACGGTGACGTCGTCGTTGCGTTCGACGGCGAGCATCCGTTCCCCTTCGACCGACAGCCAGAACGGCGCCTTCGGTGGCAGCCGCGAGCGTGGACCGAGGACGACCGTGTCACCGTTCGCCGCCAGTGCCTGGAGCAGCGAGAGGCGGCCGCGTCCGGCGATCCGTCCGGCGTCGGCGAGAACGGGTCGGCGCATCGGAGCCCCGACGATCAGGCGGTCGCCCCACCCTCGCGGTGAATCGGGATCGTCGCGCAGCCGTTCGAACAGCTCACGGCGGCGGATGTCGCCGAACAGATTGTCGGCGTTGGAGGGGATCACGATGACGAGCCGGATGGTGTCGTTGCGCACCGAGGCGTCGAGCAGCGCACTGACGTACTCGTCGTGCGGGGTGAAGTACTGGTCCTCGATGTAGATGTATTCGCGTGCGTTGGCGATCGCGTTGACCGACCCCTCGGCGATCGTCGCTTCGCCGAACGGGGACCATGGCAGGGGAACGCTGCCCCCGCCGGGCGCCGGGGCGTAGCCGCTGCGGCACACCTGGACGAGATGGCGAGCTGCTTGGGCGGGGACCTCGTTGGCGTCGGTCCGATCGGGGGCGACGAACGCCGGCGGATGCAGGGGAACGTCCGGTGGTCGGCGCGCCGTGTCGAACGCCCACCGCCGCTCGAAGGTGCGGGCGACGTCGGAGGCGGCAGGTCCGGTGATCCTGAGGTGGACGTCGTGGAAGGAGCGCACCGACGGCTGGCGCGATGGACGCTCGGGTGGGATCCAGCCGCTGCCGTGGTGGCCCCAGGTGTCGAGCCGACCCTGGTTGATGTCGACCCCGCCGAGGTAGCCGATCACCCGGTTGTTCGAGCGCGTCGGGGGCGCGTCGCACGACCTGGAACTTCTGGTGGTAGCTCCCGACGCCGGTGCTGTAGTCGCGGTGATCGAAGCCGAGCAGTTGCAGCTGTGGAGGGACGTGGCCGAGCGGGTTGTCGGCCCAGCTCGCTGGATGGCGGGCGCGCAGCGAGATGCCGTTGTTGATCGCGTTGATCGCATCGTGCAGATCGGGTGTCTGGTCCATCGCGCCCTCGATCGCGTCGAGCACGACCGCTGGGTCGCCGAGCCCGACGAGCAGCGTGGCGGCGATCGTTGCCAGACCGACGATGAACAGTCCGTGGCCGTCGGTGTTCGCCGCGTCGGCGACGGCTTTGAGGATCAGCACGTCGGCCCCGGCGACGAGCAGGAGGACGAGCAGCCGGCGCACGTTCTCGGTCGGGGCGTCGTCGCGGAAGACGAAGAACCGGTCGATCAGGAACCTCGCCCCGGCGGCGTCGGTCGCGCCGCCGGCCCGCAGCGCAGTGACGAGGTCGGTGAACATCGTGTTCGCCTCGTCGTCGAGGTCGAGCGGGAAGTCGTTGAACGCCCAGCCGGCGAAGTGTGCGCCGCACCCCGGCCCGGTCGCGGCGCGCAGGTCGTCGAGCAGCAGGGCGAACGTGTCGATCCCGTCGACGAGTGGTTGGATCCGACTGTCGGGATGGATCAGGCCGAGCGCGTCGTCGAGACCGGCCGGGCGGGCGGCGAACCAGCGGGTGGCGTCGAGCAACTGCAGGTGCGGGCGGAGCTGCCCGGCGGGGAACGCGATCGTGCCCCCCGGTGGCGTGCTCGAGCCACGGTCGTCGATCGCTGACGGATCGATGTTCCGCCCGCCCTCGTACCGGGCGTGGATCGGTCCGCCCGGCGGGATGCCGCCGTCGTCGGCCAGCCAGCGGACCGAGACGTCGCCGGTCGGGATCGGGACCTCGCCGCCTGTGTCGGTGGTCAACGTCGATGCGTTCACCCGTAGCCGGAAGCCGGCCGCCGGTCGACCGGCGTGATCGAGCACCCGCAGGACGCGACCCGGTGCAGCGAACTCGCCGAGGGTGCGCCAGGCGACGACGTCACTCACCGGCTCGACGCCGTCGAGCGCGTCGCCGATCAGATCGATCCAGGCTGCAGGCGACAGTGCGATCCGGTCGCCGAACGCCGCGCCGATGATCGCCGAGGTCGCATCGGCGATCGGCTCGCCGGCGGTGAGCAGCCGGTCGTCGTCGGGCAGCTGATCGCCGGTGACCGCTCCGAGATAGAAGGTGGGCAGCGCCGGAAGCCGCCGGACGACGCGACGGATGGCGAACGGCAGCGGTGAGATCTCGAGCAGCGTCGTCACGCCACCGACACCCGGCGTCGCCAGCGCGACCCGGCGGCAGGTGCCGGTGATCGGGGCGCGCACCGAGATCGTCGGGGTTGCGCCCGTCGGCCCGAGCGGCAGGAACACGATCGGTGAACCCTCGTAACGCGCCACCGCCGGGCGGACGATCGGATCGCCGGGCTGGCGCGGCGGACCGGGCAGGGTGGCGGTGATGTCCGGTCCGATCCGTGTCACCGCTGACGGTTGGACGAACGGCCGGAACGAGCTCATGTCGGCGCCGCCGCCGGATGGACGAAGGAGTACGGTCCGGCGAGCGGCGACGGGATGCCGTCGGCGGTGAGCGTGGCGAACCAGAGCCGGGTGCGTTCACCGGGGTCGCCGGGGACCGCGACGAGGATCGTCCGCGCCTCCCCGGGGGTCGGTTCGTCGAGCGCGATCGCCGCCGGGACGAGCAGCACGCCCTCCGGGCTGCGCAGGAACAGTCCGCCCGCCGGGAACAGATCGGGGCGGTTGGGAACGCGCATGATCTCGCTCGTGGCGACGGCACCGATGCCGGTGATCGGCGCGGAGAACACGACCAGATGTGTCAGCTCGGCATCCGCCGTCACCTGGATCCGCATCGTTGCCGGGGGGTCGTCGGGCGCCGAGGGCAGCTTGAGCGGCGGCGTGCCCTGCCGCAGCGACGGCACCCGAACGATCACGGCGGCGGTCGCCGACCCCTCCGAGACGTGGCCCGCCCGGTCGGCGGCACGGACCCGGTAGACGTGGCGGCCGGTCGACGAGGGCAAGGTGTCGGCGAACGGGCCGGGCGGTTGGAACGCGTCGGTGACCGGGGAGAACAACCGGTCGCGATACGGATGGCGGCTGGCGAGATACACGGCGAAGCGATCCTCGACCTCGACGCGGGTGCTGCGCAGTTGCGCGGCCAGATCGATCCGGTCAGCAGGATGGGCGATCGGGATCTCGACCTCGGCCTCGTCGCTGCCGATCTCGCCACCGGCGGGCGCGATCGGCAGGGCGAGGATGCGGTCGTCGTCGGTCAGCCGGCAGGCGGCGAGCACGGCGGCGACGGCGGCGCGCTCGGTGCGGACCCGCCCACCGGCGAGCGCGGTCGGCGGCAGGTGCGGCGTCAGGTCGAGGGTGAAGTGCAGCGGCTCGGGCCCCGGCTCCGGAGTGCGCAGGCGCGGCACGGGCGCGAGCGGCGGGGGGATCTCGAGCGCCGGCCGGCCGTGGTAGCGGGCGGTCGCCTGCAGCGGCACGATCGCGCTCTCGTTGCCCGGTCTGGTCTCGATCGGATCGAGCTGGTCGGCGACAGAGCTCTGGTCGTCGGCGGCACTGACGCCGACCCATGCCGTCGCCACCGGCTCGGCGTCGGTGACCGCCAGCAGGTCGCGCAGCACGACCTCGTAGCTGGTGACGGTCGGGTCGGGATCGACCGCGACCACCGCCCTCCTCGCTCCCCACGGCCCCGGCCGGGTCCGGTCGGGCGTCAGCGGCACGGGCAGCGAGACAGCTCCGAGGTGCGGGACCGGGGCCACCCCGCCGGGCCGCAACCGCGTCTCGACGACCATCTGGATCGTGCTGCCGCCGCCGTGCGAGCGGATGAAGAACGGGTGGCCGGCGTCGAGCCGTTGCCCGGCGAGCAGGTCGGCGGGGATCGGACGATCGAGCGTGAGATCGACCCGATAGGTCGTGACCTGCCCGCTCGACAGCAGCAGCACCGATGCGACCGTGCCGGCGACGACGTCCATCGCCGGAGCGGCGTAGACCCGGAACTCGGCGGTGAACGGGTCCTGCTCGCGTTGATCCGGACCCCACTCCCAGCGGACCACGATCGCGCTGTCGCTCGCGCCGAGCAGCGCCCGTTCCTGCGCGGTGAGGTCGGGGGCGTCGCCAACGAGGACGCGCCCGGCGACGCGCACCGGCACCGGGGGCGGGAGGTGCTTCTCCAGCCGAACCGGTGCCGTCTCTCGCCACACTGCGCTCGGCCGGCCGATGGCGTCGATCGCCCGCACCCGATAGCGGTGGAGCGACCCCGGTTCCGGTGTCTCGGCTGCCGTGGGACCGTCGACGACCCCGAACGAGTCGACCAGGTGGAGGTCGAGGTCGGTGCCGGCGGTGGTCACTGCGTCATCGGGGAACACGGTCGTCAGGTCGGTGCCCGGCAGCAGCACGGTGTCGCGGATCGCGCCGCCACGTTCGCCGAACGTGTGATTGTCGTCGTCGACGACGGGGACCCAGTCACCACCCGGCTCGGTGCGTCGCTCGACCTGGAACACGGTCGCGTCGAGTGGGACCGACGCGTCGAGGTCGGGCGGCCAGGCGGTGACGGCGAACGCCGGTGCCGGCCGCCAGCTGACGGTGAACCCGAGCGCATCGCGGTGAGCGACCTCGGCGGCAGGCACGAGGCTGTTCGGTGCAGCGGTCGGTCGTTGCAGGTTCTCCGCTGCGGCGGCCAGCGGGGCGGAGGGCAGCGGCGTGTCGGCGAGGGTGACGGGCGGCGTGACGACCGACAGTTCGAGCTCGTCGGCGTCGGTGGTCGGTACCCGCAGTGCGTGCAGGAATCCTTTGCCGCGCAACCTCAGTTGCTCCGCCGGCGCGGCGAAGTCGATCCGCGGGGCGCTTCCGGGGGGCACCGGATCGGCGCTGAGGAACGAGCCGATCGCCGACCCTGCGCTGAACTCGAGGTCGTGTCCGGGGGCGAGCTCGAGCACGACCGCGCCGATTGGGGCGGCGAAGTCGACGACCATGCTCCAGTCGTCGAGCCCTGGCCCGTTCCAGAACGACTCGCGGGTCGGGTCGAGGGCGATCCCCCGGCGGGTGATCCGCACCCGCCCGGCCGTCGCGGTACCCGGAGCGAGGCCGACGGCGACGGGGCGGGGCAGGCGGACACGCGGACCGCCGAGGGAGAACTCGGCGGGCAACAGCGTGCCGGACGGAACGGCGGCGAAGCCGTGGTTGGCGTCGACCACGTCGGCGGCGGGGAAGGTGGCGGTCACCCGGTACTCGTAGGTCTGCCCGGGGACGAGCGATGGGTCGTCGTCGAACATCGCGAAGCCGAGCGCCCGCCGCCACGTCGGGTGGGCGAGCATTACTCGGACCGGGTCGAGGGCGCGAGCCTCCTCCGCGTCGGCCGAGTCCTCCTCGCGCACGAGCAGGGTCAGCTCCGACGGTCGGGGTGATCCGGAGGCGGTCAGCATCGGTCGCACGACTGCGGCGAGGCGGGCGAACTCCTCGGCCCCGATCTCTTCGCCCGGCAGCAGCCGGCTGCGCGCCTCGGCCAGTTCGGCCGTGTCGTTGGCGAGCGCCGGCATCAGTTCGCGGAACGGCATCGTCAGCCGTTTGACGATCGCCGGGACGTCCCGCCAGTCGTCGCCCGATCCGCCCGGCGAATCGGCGACGAGGTCGACACAGACGCGCAGCGCTGTCGGGTCGAGGGTGTAGACGACCACCGTGTCCAGCCGCGGCGCCCGGATTCGGTGGCTGCCGGCGCCGGCGGTCGGACCGGAGACCCCGACGGCACGCCCGTCGTGGAGGGCGACGACGAACGACAGCTTGGCGCTGACGTTGACCTCGACGATGCGGTGATCGTCGTCGAAGTCGACGCGGAAGATCTCCGTCGGCGTGTGCGACGCCTGCTCGCCGGGGTCGAGGTCCTCGAGGTCGTCGAGCCATCCGCCGTTGCGGAGGGTGACGACACCGAACCTCAGGCGCTGCTCGCGGAGCTGACGGAGCGCCTCGATCGCCACCGCGTCGAGCCGTTCGCAGCTCCTCGCCGACGGTGGCCGAGCGACGCGGCGCTGGACCGTGAACCCGGTCGGCGAGTAGACCCAACTGCGCGGCCCGGCCCACGACAGGTGCACCCCGATGAGCCCTGCCGAGACCTGCGGTACCGCAGACGCGTCCACTGCCGAAGGTTAGGCACGCCACCGTCGGGCGGTTGACCGACGAGGGTCGCCCTCCCGGCGACGTGCAGGACGGTGGCCGAACGTTGCCGAGAACCGTCGACCACCGCCCGGCCGTGGCGAAACGGCGTGATCGGAGCCTTCTCGGCAACGTTCGGCCACGCCGTCGATCGGTGCCGGACCTCGACCGCGCAACCGGGTCCTGCGGTTGCACGTGGCGCGCTGAGCGGTATGACGAAGTATGATCGCGTCATGGCCGTCGAGCGTCTCACCGTGTCGATCGAATCAGAACTCGCGATCGCCGTCCGCGAGGCGGCAGACGCGGACGAGCAGAACGTCTCGGCTTGGCTCGCCGATGCCGCCCGTCGCCAACTCGCCAACCGCGGACTACGCGACGTCGTCGCGGCCTGGGAAGAGGTCCATGGCGCCTTCAGCGTCGATGAACTCGCGGCAGCCCGCGCAGTCATCGACGGATGACCGCTCTCGTTCTCGATGCCGGCGCGCTGATCGCGCTGGATCGCAACGACCGCTCGGTCTGGGCGATGCTTCGCAACGCGTCGGATGATTCTGCTGAGGTGTCGGTGGCCGCTGGGGTGATCGCACAGGCATGGCGCGACGGCAGCCGCCAAGCGCTCCTCGCTCGAGCCCTCTCACACTGCGACGAGGTCCCCCTGGACGGATTGTTGGCACGCGCGAGCGGGGCGCTCTGTGGGCGGGCGGGCATTGCCGACATCGTTGACGCTTCCGTCGCGCTGATCGCAGCCGCACGAGCCCGAGGCGGTCCTGTCGCCGTCCTCACCTCCGACCCCACCGACCTCCGACACCTGCTTCGGACGCTCGGCGCCTCGGTCCGCATGGTCACAGTCTGATACCTCAGTGTCGCGTCAGGCCCCGTTGACTTGTTGGCCGTGACGCTCTCCGCCAACCGGCGCAGATGACCTGAGCTGGTGCTTCCTCTGTGCCCGAGGTGGGACTCGAACCCACACGCCCTTGCGGACAACGGATTTTGAGTCGGCCCGGAAGCGTCCAGCCAGTCACGAATAGTCCGTCTGAGCTGGTCGTTTCTGAGCCCTGTGTCCAGCGAGTACCGCCCAGTTATCGGCTGTGTCGGCGAATTTCTTGGCTGAAATCTTGGCTGGACCGACGGGATCGCAGAACCTCGGGCCTCAACTGGGTCCGTGTGTCGACGGTCAAGGAGCCCTGATCACCGGCGAGTAGGGCACTGAGACAGAGCTGCACTCCGCCGAGAATAGACCTCAACACTTCTGCTCCTCTAATGCGGCTAGGCGACGCTGCATCTCCGCATGCCCGAACTCAGCTGCGAGCTCGGAACCCGACATCCCCCAATATGGAGACGACTCGCAGAGGTCACCAATTTCCTTCAACTCCAGGAGCTTCTCCAATATCGGGATTGATCCGCCGATCGCCACGCCAGCCACTAAGGGCTCGTCCCCTACTACTCGAGGATCGGATCCGTACTTCAACAATACCTCGAAGATCTCCAAGTCGCCTGCGGACGCTGCGGCGTACAACAGGGATTCTCCAGCCGTGAGATCATTCGGATCGGCGCCCTCCTCAAGCAGAGAACGAGTTCTGGAGAGAGAGTGTTCGCCGACTGCTGCAGCTAGGTCGCTGTAGTCGCTATCAGCCGCGGACCTTGAAGAACATGCCGCGACTTCGAGCAGCAGAAATGTAGCAAGCAAGCATCTTATATTTGGCATGATCCAATGTACCTAAAGACCCAAATGGACTTGACGCATCGCAGATCTCCACGCTTGAGTGATCGGTCTACTCCATCAATTATTGATGTAAAGAGCCAGGCGTTCGTTCCGTGGCGAATACCCACCTCGTTATTGGCTAGATCGGCCCAGGTATCGAGCGCATCCTGTCCGCCTGGGTTGTCTTTCTCGTGAGCGACCCCAAAGGCGCGGGCCTGGCTTGCCCCGGCGAAATAGGCGATCGCTCCAAAGTACCAAGCATGACGTACGGCGTTGGAGATACCTAGTCGGTCGCGGCTCCTCGCATATCTGTTGTAGTACGCCTCGCCTCGCTTGTAGGCATCCTGCTGGAAATACATCGCGGCCGCACAAGCTGTGGCGTGTCTTGCGTTGACACAGAAAATGAACTGATTCCAACCCCAGGCCTTGCCTGTGATATCTGTTTGGTTTCGCGGATCGTTCACATAGGTATAGTCGCTCGAGTTGCCGCCGAGAACAGGGTCGACAGACAGGAAGCGGCCCAGACTCTGGGCGTAGCTGCGAGCACCCATGTGAGTGAACTTCTCGATTCCGCTGGCGTGCTCGAGCAATCTAAGCTGAAACCCAAGCCACGCGTAGTCCGTAGCGCCGGCGACGTTGTCGACGACCGTGGTTCGTGTTTCGCCGAACGGGTCGTAGCGGTGCTGACCCGACACCAGAGCACCGAGCGTGTCGGCGGTGGCAGACACACTGCCTTGCAAGTTCGGGTAGGACCAGACGTCAGCGGTGGAGCGCCTGGTGATCACTGCCCCGCCGGGGAGATTGATGATCCGGTCTTGGAGGACATTGCTGGAGTCGTAGTAGATGGTGGGTGCGTCTGAGTTGTCGGTGTAGGTCATACGTTGCGTGCCTGCACCGGTTCGTCCGACGACTCGGTTGCAGCGCGTCTCGGAGGTAGGTGACGGTGCTGGTATCGACCACTTTCATGTGGCGGTCGGCGCCGTCGTAGGTGGAGGTGTCGCCGGCGAGGAGGGTGGTGTTGCCTCGATTGTCGTAGCTGATGGTGCCGATGTAGCCGGATTGTGTGGTCGAGGTGAGTCGGTCGGCGTTGTCGTAGCAGTAGGTGGCTTGGGTGCTGCCGTTGACGATGAGGGCTGTCCGGTTGGAGTTGGCGCCGGCGGTGGTGAGTGTGCCGCATCCTCCGGTGGCGGCGAACTGGTACTGCCAAGTGGTCCCACCGGTCGACGCGGGCTGGAGTGCTACGGCGGCGGTAGCCGATGTTGCGGCCGTAGCGGTGGTTGCCGTGCGCGACCCGGTGACACCCGCTGCGGAGATGGCGGCGTCAGCGGTCTCGACGGCGACGGAGAATCCGCCACTCGTTGCTGCTTGGTCGATCCGCTCGGTGGAACCGGACGGTGGTGTGGCAGTGGTGTTGAGTGCGGAGGCGACGACAGTGACGAGGGTCCGGTTGGTGCCGGTAGTGGTCACGGAGCCGATCGTATGCGAGGTGCCGGAGGTGTTGGTTCCGATACCGGTGACATCGATCGGAGCTGTGCCGATCCCGCTGTAGGCGGTGATCCCGCCGGCTGCTTTCACGCTTGTAGAGAGGGTGAAGTTCCACGAGGAGGGGTCACCGGATGCTGCGGTGCGCTGGTAGACGACCGCCCGACTGGCGGTGCCGGCGGAGTTGGCGACGAGCGTCCATCCCGACGGTGCGGTGACAGTGGCGGGGGTGCCGGCTGAGGGTGGGTCGGTGACGTCGAGGCGGTCGACGTCCATCCACTGGTCATTCGAGTTGGATCGTGACTGGAGCTTGATGGTGTTGCTGCCAGCGTTCAGCGTGACCGCGAGAGCTGTGGTCGAGTCCCAGGTCTGCATGTTCGCTGTGGCTGGGAAGACGTAGGCCCCGTCGATCTGGGTGCCGTTGACGAACAGCTTGCGGGTCGCTGCGCCGAACCCTGAGGCTCGACGGAACGAGATGTCGTAGGTCCCCGCTGCCGGTGCGGTGACGGTCCATTCGATCGAGTCGGTGGAGTTCGGGTCGAACGAGCCGACGGCGCCGGTGCCGCTGCAGTAGTTGGCGATTGTCGTGCACCACGAGTAGGTCGACACCCCTGTCAGGGTCGCACTCTCCGCCTGGTAGCCAGTCGTCGAACCCCCCGTCGAGGTCGCGCCGACGCCGATCGAGGCAAGGAGCAGGTCGCCGTTGACGGTTCCGGCCGGTCGGTTGATCGTGATGCTCGTCCCTCCGCTCGAGTTGTTCGCCGAGGTCGAGTCGCGGTGCGCTGGTGCGCTACCGGCGCTGGTGCCGGCAGTTGCGTGATCGAGACGACCGAGGGTGTCGTAGTGGTAGGTGGAGGTTTCACCATCGATCACTTCGGCGAGGACGCGTCCGTTGCGGTCGCGGTTGGTGATCGCGTTGGAGGTGATCGTCGTCGACGATGGTCCGGTGAAGGTGAGTTCTTTGGTGGAGCCGTCGGGGAACCGGCGTCCGGTGACGTCGAGATCCGCCAGTGCGGTGCCGTTGGCGTAGCTGACCGACTTCAGTTGCCCGGCGCTGTTGTAGGTCGAGGTCGCCAGGGTGGTTCCGTCGAGGGTGTAGGTGGTGGGTGCCCCGTCGGATTGGTAGCCGAAGCTTTCGCTGCCCATCGGCCCGGACCGGGCGGTGACTCGTCCGGCTTGGTCGTAGGTGGTCGTCGTGGTCTTCGACCAGACGTCGGTGTACGAGATCACACGGCCGAGGAGGTCGATGGTGGTGGTGATGACGCCGTTGAGTCCGTTGCAGGCGCCGCTGGTTGCGTCGGCGGATCCGGCGACGTTGTCGTCGCAGATCTCGGTGACGAAGGGGTTGCCGCCCTTGGCGGTGTCGAGGTAGGCGGTGCGTGCCGGGTAGTTGGTCGGGTCGGTGACCGATGCCGGGTAGTCCTGGCGGGTGGTCCGCCACCGGGTGTCGATCGTCGTCACGCAGGACCAGGCGACCGACGAGTCAAGCTGTCCGGCGGTGGAGCCTTCGGTGCCGACGCGGCTGCCCCGTTGGTGGCCGTAGTCGTCGTAGATGAATTCCTCGATCCGACGCTTCTGGCTGCCCGCACCATCGGGGTCGGGGCCGAGGCGGCGGCGCAACATCCCAGCCTGCAGCGTCGTCGAAGCGAGGCCGCAGATTGTGGAGCCGAGGGTGGCGGTGTCGCCCCAGTAGACGTAGTCCCACGTGTTCCCAGCGGGGAGGGTGCGGGTGAGGATCCGATCCCAGGTCCCGGACGTGCCGTGGGTTTCGTAGGTGTAGGTCTCCGTGGCCGGTGAGCTTGCCCCCGTTGAGGTTGTCAGCGGTTGGCCGTAGATGGCGTTGACCGTCATTGTCTGTTCGTCGGCGACGTTGCCGGACCCGTCGAAGGTTCGCGTGCGCGTTGCGTACCCGAATCCCGGGTGCAGCTGTCCGGAGGGTACGGCGACGTAGCTGCCGCCGCCGGGAACCTGCCACTGCAGTGAGAGCGACGCGTTGCCGGTGGTTTCGAGGTAGCTGATCCTGATCCGGTGCCGCGATCCGGCTGTCGAGTTGACATAGGTACCGGTTGCGCCACCAGTGCCGGCGTTGGTGATGATCTGCGTGTCGTCGATCCACAGCGACGCCTGATCATCGGCGACGAGCTTCATCGAGTAGCTCCCCGACGCGGGGAACACGATGATCCCGTCGAGCTGGGCGGAGACGTTGTCGGTCACCGGGGTTCCGGAGCTGTTCGTCACCCCTGCTGGCGCTGCGCTCCCCCACGAGGTATCGACTGCGCCGGTGCCGCTGGCGATGCCGAGCGCGTTGAGTAACGGAGACTCTGTCGCGGTGGTCGCTGCGCCGGTGGTGTTGCCCCACCAGGTTGCTTGCAGGCCTTCGAACTCGTTCCCGGAGGAGTTGAGGTCGTAGTCGGACCGCACGAGCGGCACGTCGAGGCACTGCGATGGCTGCGCCCCGCCGGCTGCGGGCAGCACCGCCCAGCAATCATCACCAGAGGGCGCGGGTCCCCAGACGTCTTGCGGCAGGCCGTCGGCGTTGTAGACGGTGACGTTCTTGTTTCCGGTCGTTCCGACCGTCGTTGTGACACGGTCCTGGCTGTCCCAGGTGATCGACGACATCCGTGCTGCGGAGTCATACGTCTCGTACGCGCGACCCTTGGTGTCGATCAGGTACGACGCCAGATACCCGGCGGGCGGCGACATGCCAGCGACCGACATGTCGGCGCGAGAGAACCCGCGCCGGTCGGTGTTCGCCGTCATCGTGTACGACACAGCGGGCCGTGACGCACCCGATGTCGGGGCGGGCATCGTGATCGTGGTCGGCCACTGCCAACCATTGCCATCGCCGCCCCACGTCACGTCATAGGTCGTCGACGTCGTATCGCTCCGAACGCCGGACCGCAGCGCGTCGTAGGCGAGAGGTGTGCGGACCATGTTCAGCAGGGAACCGGAGTAGCCGAACTGGGTCGTGTCGTTGTAGTTGAGATCGCTCGGGCTCGAGCTGTTCGGGAAGCTCGTCACCGACGACAACGTCGCCGTCGCGGTGTTGGTCGAGGAATAGGCAAACGTCGTCCACGTCTCAGGAGTGGCCGAGGAGCTGTTCGAGTACTGCACCGCGCACAGGAACCCGGCCGGAATCGGGGAGGCCGAACAACCGGACTGTCCCTCATAGATCACGCGGAGCTCCCGACCGGACACCGGGTCGACGACCTTGGTCAGCCGACCGGAACCGTCGTAGCTGTACACCGCCGAAGCGGAGCGGGACTTGTCGTCAGTCGAGGTGATCGCCGAGCGCAGCGTTCCGTCGGCGTTGAACGTGTACGTCATCCCATCGGCTGCCTGCACGGCAATCGTGCCGTCGGTCCCCGGAGTCGCGGTACCGCTCTCGCTCGCTTGCGGGACCCAACCCTGCGATGACGACGACCCCGATGCACGCGTCCAGGTTGTGGTTGCCCCGCCGGGGGAGGTCAACACGAGCGAGTCACCATCAACCGTCGCGTGCTCGTAGGCGAGCGATGCGCTGCCGGCGGTGAAACTCCAGCCGGCCGGCAGAATCTTGGCGCCACCAGGGTTGAGCCATGACGACTCGATCTTGACCGGCTGCCCGGTGCCTTGACGAACCCACAACCGGGCACGTGCCGAACCCGTCGTCTCGACCAGTCGGACGGAGATCGATGTCGGTGACGTTGACAGCGTGCCGGTCGCCCAATCGATCGCGCCGCTGTTGGCGATCGAGGCGCAGCTGCTCGAGGTGGTGTCAAGGACGGTTGAGCCGCCGAGGGTGATCTTGGCCTTCTGATCGCACTCGATGCCGAGCTGCCACCCAGATGCCGGCGCGGTGATCGTGCCGGTCCACTCGGCGATGAAGTTGTCAGTCGTGTCCGCTGTCGGCCCGCCGGTTCCCCAGTCGACATCAACCGCCGCGTCGAGATGCCGTTCGACGACCGGTTCACCGCTGTCGGGAACGCCGTTGGTGTTGCTGTCCTTGGTCACCTTGCGGACCAGCCCAGCGGGCGCGAGGTCATGCGACGAGTAACTCACCCCGGCCCCGATCGAACCGCCGATCGCCTCGAACGACGGCGTCGACACCCCCGTCGTCAGCTCGCCGCTGGCGAGGTTGACGCTGAACGGTCCTTGGCTGTCGCTGGGGGCGATCGCCGGGTCAGGGTCCCAGATGAAGGATCGCGAGGTCGTCGATGGCACGACGTACCAGCCGTCGGTGACTGCGATCCGCCAGTAGTAGGTGTCGAGCGGGTCGAGGAAGTCGAGATCGAACGCCGACAGGCTGATCCCGCCGACCGGCGCGGACGTCGAATAGGTCGTCCACGGTGAGGAGAAGATCACGCCGGTCGAAAAGTTCGAGCTGTCGGACAGCTCGATCCGGTACGACAACGGGTCTGACTCACCATCGGTCGACTGCGACGTCACCAGATACGCCGGTGCCGACAGCCACCGTGAACCATCTGCCGGGTTCGACGAGCCGGTCAGCACTGGCGTAGACGGCGCGGCGTTGTAGGTGATCGACAACGCGAGGGAGACGTGCTTGGAGCGTTGGATCCCGGTGTCGGTTTCGTCGCCGGTGAACAGCAACATGCCGTCGCTGATCGAGTTGCGGGTCCAGTAGTCGTAGAGCGAGGTGACATCCAGCGTGCCGGTGGTCCCGGTGCTGCCGAGCGTGCCGGTGGCGAACGGCGTCCAGCTGTTCCCGTACGGGTACGGGGCCGGCAACGTACGCGGTGAGACCGAGCTGTGCGAACCGTTCTCATCCGCCCAATACACCTGCCACGGCCGGGTGGTCGGGGTGCTGTTCGACAACACCGTTGCGGTCACCGTCGCGTTCGTCACCCGCTTGCCGAGCAGACTGCTCCCACCACTCCAGTAGTCCCATTTCGCCACCGCACGCCAGATCATCTCCGGTGCATACATGTCATCCGGATACCCGAACCATGCGGTGCCGTCCTCCCAACCGGAGGTGTACACCGAGTTCGGCGTTGGCCAGTTCTTCAACAGCGAGATACTTGGTGACACGGAAGGATCAATAACGATAGGGAATCGATCCGACGGCTGCGCTTTCAACCACTCAGCGTCGACGCCTACGGTCAGGACGGACCGATCGAGCTCAGCGTCGGCCTCGAACCCGGCCTCGACCTTGGCCTCACCGTCGATCTTCTCGCCCGTCGCATCGAACGTGAACACCGGTCCCACCGGCAGCTTGAGCTCGCCGCTGACCAGCGTGACAGCGCCGGCATCGGTGCGCTCGATGTCAACCTTCGGTAACACGAAACGGACTTCGGGTGTCGCAGTGGCGGACTTGAGCACGACCTGCTCTTCGACCGAGCTACCCGACACCAGATACACGACATCAACACCAGGCCACGCATCGACATAGCGAACCGATACCCCGTCGGGCTCCACCACCGGCTTCACGTCAGACGCCTGATCACCAACCCACGACAGCGATCCACGCCGATCGGTGATCGTCACCCCGACCGACGCCAACGGCCCGAACGTGATCTGCCACGAGTTCGCAGTGTTCCTGACCACTCCGGTATCGCTGGTGATCAGGGTGTTGTCGATCGCCAACCACTCGCCCTTGTCGTTCTGGAAATGCACCGGCGACCCCGACGCAACAACGGTCTCGGACCCGTCGGTGTTGGCGTACACAGTGATGAACGCGTCACGGCGCTCGGTGAGCTCGACCGACGATTCCGGGTCGAAACCCTGCGGAGCGATGCCATCGACGGGCGCGCCGGAAGGAATCGTGGGTGCCTCGCCAGCGGGCAGATCATCGACCAGCACCGGCTCTCCGGCCGCGCCGGTCTCCGGGCGATCCTCGATCACCGCCTCAGCCGGCGCCCCGACAGGCTCTGTCGGTTCAGCTGCCGCCGACAACGGAGCGAGCAAACCGGCGACGACAACGCCGACAACCAATTTCAATGCGCGGCCGCGCCGAAGCACGGAAGGTCGAAAAGCCACCGTGATACCCCCACAACTTTCTCCACCAAAGCTGCTCGCCTTGGGGTCCGTCGATCTGTTGTGCGCCTTGGTTCCGGACCGTACTCGCGCACCCACAGGTCGCGGCAAGCGCAAACACTGAGAAATATGAGTCGATCTCCTGGTTAGGTCGAACGACCCACTGCATCCGCCTCACCACACAGAGAGAGATCTTGAGAGGGCGATGAGTCGGCCCATCGAAGACTGGAGCCCCAGCGTGTCACCTATGCCGAATAACCGAAGACGCGGGAGTTGCGGGATCTGTTACGTGCCAGGTGATCGCGGCTCGACTCGAATGGTCAGCGCAGCGTTCGCTGCGTATCAAGAATGCTTTGGCCGCTCACAATGCGCTGGCAAGCCGTCCGGAGGGTGCGCTGTGGCCCTCGAATACCGCGGTTCGTTCGTGCTTACAGTTCGATGCTGAGGTAGCGATCCTGTGCTCTGGGCACAGAGCTCGGTTCTGGCAGGACCAGTTCGTTCTGAGCGGCCCAGTGCCTGAGGGTGTCGGCGAGTTTGGCGGCGGGGTCGTCGCGCATCCAGTCGTGTTGCAGGCCTCGTTCGAGTTCACGGTCGAGCTGACCGATCGCGCGGTCGCTCGTCGGCGCTCCGGTCGCCCAGTCGTACCACCGCTCGAACGCGGCCAGTTTGCGTTCGAGGTCGCGAGCTCGTTGCGGGTCGCTGTTGTAGGCGTCGATGAGGCCTTGGTCTCGGTCGGCGCGCTCGAGACGACTACGGGCGGCGGCTGCGGCGCGGCGTTCGGTTCGGGCCGGCTCCGCCGCCAGCTCGGCCTCTGCGAGCTTGGCGCGTGCAGATGCCACCGCGTGCTCGGCGATGGCCAGTTCGGCTCTGGCGTCGCGCCGGGCCAGGAATCGCGCTCGAGCGGCGCGCTCGGCGGCGGTGTCGCGGTCGCGGACCGCCGCTTCGAGTGCTCGGCGGGCGGCGGCGAGCGCTGTGTCGAACGGCTCGCAGGCGGCGTGAGCGTGCTGCAGGCGTTGGCCGGCGGCGGCGATCTCGGCTCGGCGTTGGTGACCGGCGTTCACCGAAGCCCGTTCTTCGTCGCGTGCCTCGCCGAGCTCATCTATGACCGCAGAGCATGCTTCGGCGAACCAGGCTGGCACGACCGTGCGTGCCAGCCGCGGTGTCGCCGCCGGGG
Organism: uncultured Actinomycetes bacterium; assembly: GCA_963754705.1. Classification (GTDB taxonomy): domain Bacteria; phylum Actinomycetota; class Acidimicrobiia; order Acidimicrobiales; family Ilumatobacteraceae; genus JAWKHV01. The sequence continues at coordinate 249,682 of CAVWGZ010000014.1, forward strand.
CCGAAGGAACCGGCTCCGGTTCGGCCTGTGATGGCGGAACAGGTGGTGCGACCGGTGCGGGTTCGTGTGGTGCGGCAGAGCTCACGGGCAGGGGCGCAGAGGTGCCCGCCGCGGCGGCGAGTTGTCGGCGTTGCACCGTGGCGGGGATGTCGACTCGGTCGACGGCGAGAACGTGCTCGAGCCGGGCGCGGGCGTCGGCCGGGTTGTGGGTGTCGGTAACGACGAGGGCGACGTTGTGCTGTCGGCCGCGGGTCATCGCGACGTATAAGCCTCGGGCGCTGGTGACCGGGGAGACGAGGGCGATCGCCGCGGTGTGGGTGTCGCCTTGGTTGCCGTATTCGGTGACGGCGTAGCCGAGTTCGATGGTGTCCCGCACGGTGTCCTGCAGGACAGACACTGTGCCGGGTTGGCCCAGCTTGGCCAGGGTGAGCGCTCCGTCGTTGCTGATCCGTGTCACTGTCCAGCGGTCACGGTTGCGGACCATTTCGCCAGAGTCCGTGATGAGGTGACGGAGGTTGCGGCGGGTCGCCACCACGTCACCGACGTAGACGACTGCGTCGTCTCGAACGACGGTGGAGTGTGTGGGGTCGATGTCCTCGGCGGCCACCCGGGCGGCCTGGAGGTGGGTGTTGATCAGCCGGGCGTGGTCGTTGGTGGTGGCAGTGATCGCCAGCGACACGCCGGCCCGGTGGTGTTGTTGCCAGTGATCGGCAATGGTGTCGAGGTGCTCGGCGAGCGTCCCCGCACGGATACGACCGTGCCGCTGGTAGACGTCGAGAACGTCGGGGTTGCCGTGGCGGAGTTGGAGGGATGCGGCGGCTTCCCAGGGTTGGGTGAAGCGGTGAATCGTCTCCAGCTCGATCGGGGTCACGATCCGCGCGACCTCCGCGAGTAGGCCGCCTCGGCCGACGGCCTGCAACTGACGCGGATCGCCAACCAGCACCAGCCGCCAGTGCTCGCGGCGGGCGAGTTCGGTGAGTCGAGCGAGGTCGGGGGTGGAGACGACGCCGGCCTCGTCAACGATCAGGGTCGTGCCGGAGGGGAGCCGCCACCGTGGTTCGGGGTCACGGTCGGGTCGTGACCATTCGTGGAGCAGCTTGGCGACCGTGTCCGCCGCCATTCCGGTCTCACGGGCGAGCACCGCGGCGGCCTTGGCGGTGGGGGCGACACCGAACACGGGTCGGCGGTGGGCGGTCAGGTCGTTGACGGCCGCTGTGAGCATCGTGGTCTTGCCGGTCCCGGCCGGGCCGATGATCACCGTCAACGGACCGTGTCCGGCCACCGCGGCGGCGGCTTCGCCCTGCACGACATCGAGCGTGCCTCGCTCGATCGTCGTCGACGGGACCGCCGACTCAAGGGCGCTGTCGGACGCGAAGGCGAGCACGGCGTGCTCTTGGGCGAGCACAATGCTGGACGTGAAGTGGTTGGCGGTCGGTTCGATCCACACCGATCGCCCATCCGAGCCACGAACCGTCCCCTGATTGTCGGGGTCCAGGTCGACACAGCTGTCGAGCACGGTGTCGACGGCCCGGTCCAACACGTGAACCCAACGAGCACCGTCCACGCCCGCCTTCGCCGGAGCCTGATCGCAGATCGTGCGCACGACATCCATCCGATGCCACGACGACGAGTGGTCGGAGAGTTCGTTGACGACCGACGCCACCGACACGACCGGCGCCGAAGTATCGGCGAGAGCCCGCGCTGCGTCGCGCACCATCGCCTCCAACCCGGCCGGGGTGACGCCGAGTGTGGCGGCTTCGGCCAGCCACCGCTGGAAGAGGGTGGCGTGATCGACACCGGTCTTGCGTCCCCTCGTGTCCGCCGCGGTTTCGCGTTCCATCGCCGCCCGTTCGAACGGCGTCGGGTCACGCCCCTGCCGGGCGTAGAACTCCGCGACCTTGGCGGTCATCGCCGTCCTCGATTTGTGCGGCCCGCTTGGAGAACACCTCGAGCAGCACCTCGGGGACACCGGCGATTTCGGCTTGACCGTTGACGACCGGCCCGAACCGCAACCCCAACCGCTCCGCCACCTCCGCCCGCAGCACCGACTGGTAGAGGCCGCCGAGGGCCCGTTGATGCTGTTTGAGGAAGCGGGCGTCCAACGCCAACCAGCGGTCATCCGCCGTCTGGACCTTGCTCGAGATCACGAGGTGGGTGTGGAGCTGCGGGTCGTCGAGCCGTGACGTCGATTGGCGGAACGCGGCCATCGTCAACCCTTGGGTGTCGAGATGCAACCGACCACCGTTCGACCGCACCCTCGTCGTCGCCCCGAACCTCTCCAGGTAGCCGGCGACCGCCGCGACAGCGACGTCATGACATTCGCGCGTACCTGCCATCGCCGGTGAGCGCGGCGAGTACCGACAGCGACTTCGGCGCAGAGAACGTGGCATCGAAACCAGCGACCGCTCGTACCACCCGACCATCGGCGAGGGTGCGATCCTTCAACGAGTTGCCGAGCGGTGTCCCGCTGATGGGGTCGCGGCCGGACAGCACCGCCTCCAACGCCTCCCTCGACACGGTGCCCGAGAGGCCGAGCGCTGTGGCCTGATCGCCGGCCCACACGCCGGGCACGTCATCTGGGGACTCGGTCAGATACTGCGTGTAGTACGCCGCGGTCGTGCCCGCCGAGGCGGCGTAGAGGGTCCTGACGCGCAACATCAGCTGTCCCTCCGCCCCGTGGGCACCTGTCTGTTCAAGAAGAAGTGGTGGTGGGAGCGGAAGCAGGCGGAGGGCATCGGCGTCAGAGGTCGAGGAAGGAGAGCTGGGAGGCTGGGCCGGTAGAGCGGGAGGAGGAGCGGACGGTGGTGGTGGTGAAGGTGTGGTGGGAGTCGACGACGGAGAGGCCGTCGGGAAGTCGGATGACGTAGGAGATGCGGGCGAAGGTGCCGATCGATGCGCGGTCCTGGGCGCGACCGACGACCCCGGCGTCGAGCAGTCGTCGGATGGCGCGAGCGACCGTGTCCTTGTCCAGATCGAGCCGCCCGGCGAGGACGCGAACCGACGCCGCGCTCGCGCGCGTCGAACCAAGCCCTTCATTGGCGGGCTCGCTGGAGTGGAGCAGTTCCTCGAGCACCACCCACGACGTCGGACCGACGGCGCGGCGAAGACCGGCGACGCCGGCAGCGATCACGAGATCGATCGCCAACCGCTCACGCCACCCGCGGCGCCGATGAGCGTCGCTCGGCAGGCACTCCGAGGCGAGGCAACACGCCCGTCGAGGTCCACTCGACCAGCGCCCAGCGCGGCACCCGGATCGACGACCCGACACGGATCGCCGGGATGCCGTTGACGCCGCCCGAGTCGAGGTAGTGGTTCACGAAGCCGTACGCCGTCGACCGGCCGAGCCTCAACACCCGAGCCGCTTCCTCCACCGTCAACAGCAACGGCAGATCGGAGAACTCATCAGTCGACGCCATGCATGGACGAAAGTGCCCACGAACCGCCCGCCGGTCTCAGCTCAGCCGGCTTCTCCTTCGAACGGCCTACCTTCGCGGCGGCTCGGAGCCGAAGGCAGATGGTCCTTCGTCGGCTGCGGATCTGCGACGAGAGGAGCGGGAACGTGACGGCTATGGATCGCTGGGCGCCCTGAGGCACCTCGTCCGAATCAGTCGCTACTTCTGGACCGAAGAGTCGAAGATGCGCGAGATGACATCGGCCGCCTCGCGGTCGCTCGCCTCGAGGAAGTGGGCGTAGACGTTCAGCGTCGTCGACGCGTTCGCATGGCCGAGGCGACCGCTCACGGTGCGCACTGGCACTCCTGCGGCAAGGAGCTGAGTGGCGTGGAGGTGCCGAAGGTCGTGTAGGCGGATACCGGAGAGCCCGAGCTTCGTACACAAGCCGCGGAATCGGCCCGAGACGAGGTCCGGGTGTAGCGGGACGCTCCCATCGGGCTTGGGTCCGAACACGAACCCATCGGGCGCGAGCACGGTCCCGGCCGAGTCAGCGAGTGCATCCAGTCGCTTGCGGTGTTCGGACAGCAGCCGGAGGGTCTCGTCGTCGATCGCGATTCGGCGCGAAGCGTGGGTCTTGGTGTCCTTCTCCAATAGACCGTCGGACACCGCTGCGATCGACCGGCGGATGACCAGCGTCTTCGCAGTCGTGTCCAGGTCGGACCACCGAAGGGCGCAGACCTCGCCCCGGCGTGCGCCCGTTGCCGTCATGACGCGGAGCAGGACGCCGAAGTCCTGATCGTTCTCGTCAGCCGCGGCGAGGACGATCATCGTCGTCTCGACGCCAGGCGGCGTGATCTCCGCCTTTCGAAGCTTGGGCGGTGACGCACTCAGGGCAGGGTTCGTAGTGAGCCATCCCCATTTCACCGCCTGGTTGAGTCCGCCCCGGATGACTGCGTGGACCTGGCGAACGGACGACGCAGAGAGGTTGCGGTCGCGCGTCGAGCGCGGCGTAGAACGCATCGAGGCGTTGCGCCGTGAGCTTCCTGATCGGCACGGAGCCGAGGGCCGGCGTGATGATCGTCGTTGTCAGCCGGCGGTACTCGTGGGCAGTCGTCGGCGAGAGCCGATCCGCGGTCGCCTCGAGCCAGCGGTCGAGGAGCTCGATCAACGTGGCGGTCGACGAGGCCACCTTGCCCGCCGCGACCTCCGCAACGAGTGCCGCCAGCTGTCGCTGGGCCTCACGCTTCGTGCAGGTGACCGTCCGGCTCAGCTGCCGCGTTCGGCCGGTGGCCGCATCGCGAGGGAGCTGCACGACCAGCTCGAAGACACCCGGACGACGCTCTCGGATCGAACCCCTCACGACCGGGAGCTTAGAACAGATCTTGGCTGGATCTTGGCTGAGTGCCCACTCGGACGCCCCTTGCAAGTTCCTAGCTTCCAGCCGCACCCACTCTGAGCTGGTACTTCCTCTGTGCCCGAGGTGGGACTCGAACCCACACGCCCTTGCGGACAACGGATTTTGAGTCCGTCGCGTCTGCCATTCCGCCACTCGGGCAAGCGGCACGCTGAGGCTAGCGGCCGCAGACCGCCGAGCGCGCTGAACAGGCGTTAGCTACCGATCGGTAGCGAAGGTGACGGTTCGACGACGGTCTAGCCTGTCGTCAGCGAGGGGGATCCGCCCGCTCCACCAGGAGACCGTCCGACAACGATGCTTGCATTCACCTTCCCCGGACAGGGGTCCCAACGGCCCGGCATGGGCCGGCCGTGGGTCGACCACGAGAGCTGGGAGCTGGTCGACGAGGCGACCGCAGGTCGCCGAGCGTGACGTCGCCCGGCTGCTGCTCGACGCCGACGCCGACGAGCTCAAGGACACCCGCAACGCCCAGCTGACCACCTTCGTCTCGAGCCTGATGGTGCTCGACGCCGTCGAGCGACTCGGCATCGAGCCGACCGTACTGCGCCGGCCACAGCCTCGGCGAGTACACCGCGCTGACCGCCACCGGCGCGCTCGGCTTCGACGAGGGCGTCCGACTGGTCTGTGAGCGGGCAGAGGCGATGCACGACGCCGGGGTCGAGAACCCGGGCACGATGGCTGCAGTGCTCGGCCTCGACGACGACCAGGTCGAGGTCGCCTGCCGCCGGGCCGACGCCGACGTGTGGGTCGCCAACTTCAACGCCCCCGGCCAGGTCGTGATCGCCGGCTCGCCCGAGGGTGTCGCTGCGGCGACGGCCGCACGCCAAGGAGCTCGGCGCGCAAGAAGGTGATGCCGCTGCCGGTCTCCGGTGCGTTCCACACCCCGTTCATGGCGCCCGCCCGCGACCGGCTGCGCAAGGCGATCGCCGACGGCCAACCCTCGCGACACCGAGGTCCCGGTCGTCTCCAACGTCGACGCCCAGGCGCACGACCAGGGCGCCGAGTGGGCGAGCCTGCTCTCCGCCCAGCTGTCGCAGCCCGGTCCGCTGGAAGCACTGTCTGCTGCACCCTGCGCAGCCTCGGCGTGACCGACTTCGCTCGAGCTCGGCCCCGGCGGCGTGCTCACCGGGATGGCCAAGCGCACCGTCGACGCCGCCCGGACGATCTCCGTCTCGACCCCCGACGACCTCGACAAGCTGCTCGATTTCATCGCCACCACGCTCCCCCAGCGACCGATCGCGCACGAGGGCGAGCACCTGTTCGCCGTCGAGCGGGTGGTCGTCAGCCCGGCGGCCGGGGTGTTCACCCCGGTCGAGGGTTTGACCACCGGCGACCGGATCGAGGTCGGGACGGTGCTCGGCCAGGTCGTCCGACCACGAGGTCCGCTCGCCGTTCGCCGGCGTGTTGCAGAGCTACATCGCCGTCGCTCGGCGAGCGGGTCACCGCCCGCCAGCCGATCGCCTGGTTGAGGACGTCGCTGATATGCCGCGAGTTCCTGCTAGCGCACCATCGGTGGGGTGATCACCGGGTGGGGAACCGCGCTCCCACCGAAGGTCGTGACCAACGACGATCTGGCACCTTCGATCGACACCTCCGCACGAGTGGATCGTCGAGCGCACCGGCATCCACGAGCGCCACGTCGGCGGCACCACCGTCGGGCTGTCGATCGAGGCCGGTCGCCAGGCGCTCGAGATGCAGCGGTGTCGACCCGTCGACGATCGACGCTCTCGTGCTGGCCACCACCACGCCCGACCGGACCGTCCCGGCGACCTCGGCGACCGTCCAGCACGAACTCGGACTGCGTTGCGGCGCGTTCGACGTCAACGCCGCGTGCTCCGGATTCGTCTACGCGCTCGTCACCGCCCACGGCCTGATCGCGACGGGGCGCGCAAGATCCTGGTGATCGGCACCGACACCCTCGCCAGGATCACCGACTGGGACGACCGCAACACCGCGATCCTGTTCGCCGACGGCTCGGGCGCGGTCGTGCTCGAAGCGGTCGACAACGGCGGACAGCTGCTCGGCTGGGACCTCGACGCCGACGGCGCAGCCGAACGGTTCCTCTACGCCGAGGTCGGCGGGTTCATGCAGATGGACGGCAAGGAGGTCTTCCGCCGCGCCGTGCGGATCATGGTCGACTCGGCGCAGAAGTCGATGACCGCCGCCGGCGTCACCGCCGACGACATCGCTCTGGTCGTCCCCCATCAGGCCAACATCCGGATCATCGAGGCGGCCTGCAACCGGCTCGGGATCCCGATCGAACGCGCCGCCATCGTGCTCCACCGCACCGGCAACACGTCGTCGGCCTCGATCCCGCTGGCCCTCGCCGACGCGCTCGACCACGGCCGCGTCCAGCACGGCGACCTCGTGCTGCTGGTCGGCTTCGGCGCCGGGATGACGGCGGCCAGCGCCGTGCTCCGCTGGGGCGGTGGCCGAGTGACGCCGGCACGGTCGTGCTGATCACCGGTGGGTCGCGGGGCATCGGACTGCGCCTGCGCCGAGCGGTTCCTCGCCGCTCGGCGATCAGGTCGCCGTCACCTACAACAGCTCTCCCCCGCCCGACGAGCGTGTTCGGGGTCCAGTGCGACGTGACCAGCGCAGCCGACGTCGACGCCGCGTTCGCCGCGATCGAGGCCGAGTTCGGGCCCGTCGAGGTGCTCGTCTCCAACGCCGGGATCACCAAGGACGGGCTGCTGCTGCGGATGAGCGAGGACGACTTCACCTCCGTCGTCGACGCCAACCTGACGGCCGCCTACCGCGTCACCAAGCGCGCCGCGCAGGGCATGCTGCGCGCCCGCAAGGGCCGGATCGTCTTCATGTCGTCGGTCGTCGGGCTGCTCGGCTCGGCCGGCCAGGCGAACTACGCCGCATCGAAGGCCGGTCTCGTCGGCCTCGCCCGTTCGCTCGCCCGCGAGCTCGGCTCGCGCCGCATCACCGTCAACGTCGTCGCACCCGGCCCGGTCGCGACCGACATGACCGCGGCGCTCGGCGAGAAGCGTCTGGCCGAGCTGACCGCCGCCGTTCCGCTCGGCCGGATGGCGACAGCCCGACGAGATCGCCGCTGCGGTCGCGTTCCTCGCCTCGGCCGACGCCGCCTACATCACCGGTGCGGTGATCCCCGTCGACGGCGGCCTCGGCATGGGCCACTGACCCCGACCGCTCCGCCAGAATCGTTCATCCGATCCGCCACATCAAGGAGATCATCCCAGTGGATCAAGAACTGTTCGCCCGCTTCCGCAAGTGCGCCGTCGAGGTGCTCTCGCGTCAGCGAGGACCAGGTCGTGCCCGACGCCAAGTTCGGTGACGACCTCGACGCCGACAGCCTCGACCTCGTCGAGCTGGTGATGGCGCTCGAGGAGGAGTTCGGCGTCGAGGTGCCGGAAGAGGACCTCGAGGGCATCGAGACCGTCGGCCAGGCCTACGACCTCGTCGTCGCCAAGCTCTGGGATGAGAGGGACGCGGCCGCCGCGTCGCCATCACCGGGTACGGGGTCGTCGCCCCGTGCGGGCATCGGGCGAGACGCCTTCTGGACCGGGCTGCTCGGGCCCGGCGTGTCACGGCAGACGAGCGTCACCGGATCGACGGACTGGGATCCGTCGCCGTACTACGACAACGCCGAAGGAGGCGCGGCGCGCCGACCTGGTCGAGCAGTTCGCGATCGCCGCGGCGACCGAGGCGCTCGAGCAGGCCGGCGGCTTCCGACGCCGACCCGACCGCATCGGCACGATCTTCGCCACCGGCGTCGGCGGCCTGCACACGCTCGAGGAGCAGATCCAGGTCCGGCTCGACAAGGGCGAGCGGCGGGTCTCGCCGTTCCTCGTCCCGATGATGATGGCCAACGCCTCCGGGTGCCGCGATCTCGATGCGCTACGGGCTGCAGGGGCCGAACGAGACGATCGTCACCGCCTGCGCGGCCGTCGACCCACGCGATCGGCTACGCCGCCCGGCTGATCGCCTGGGGCATGGTGCGACGCGGTGGTCACCGGCGGCTCGGAGGCGGCGGCGACGCCGACGTCGATCGCCGGCGTTCGGCAACATGACGGCGCTGTCGCATCGTCGGGCGCCAGCCGCCCGTTCGACGTCGACCGCGACGGCTTCGTCATCGGCGAGGGCGCCGGCGGTGCTCGTGCTCGAGGAGTGGGAGGCCGCGATCGCTCGCGGCGCGACGATCTACGGCGAGATCCTCGGCGCGGCGAGCAACGCCGACGCCCACCACATCACCGCCCCGGCGCCCGGCGGCACCGGGGCGATCGCCTGCATGCGAGCTGGCACTCGCCGACGCCGGCCTGTCCCCGGCCGACATCCGCCAGATCAACGCCCACGGCACCTCGACCCCGCTCAACGACGCCGCCGAGGCGGCGGCGATCGCCAAGGTGTTCGGCGCGCCGCGGCCCGCCGGTCGTCTCGACCAAGGGCGTCACCGGTCACGCGCTCGGCGCCGCCGGCGCGCTCGAGGCGGCGGCCGTGCTGCTGTCGTTCGCAGCACGGCTGATCCCGCCGACGGCCGGCACCGACGACGCTCGACGCCGAGCTGCACGATCGACCTGGTGCATCGGCGAGCCGCGGCCGTGGGAGCCGGGCCCGACGATGTCGAACAACTTCGGCTTCGGCGGCCACAACGGCACCATCATCGTCGCGCCGGCCGCGTCGTGATCTCGGGACTGGCGTCCGCTCGCTAGCGCTCGCTGACGCCGCTCCCTCGTGCGGCTCGGGCCTCGCCGCTCGCGAGGTCGTTCCGATCTGACGCCCTGGGCATCTCCCTCCTCACACGTCGACGAAGACGAACATCAGCTCGCACTCGCAGGCGACCTCGCCGTCGAGCCGTCGCCCGGCCCGTGCCCTTGCCGGCCCGGGCCGACATCCGGCCGAGCTCGACCGTCAGCTCGAGCGTGTCGCCGGGGACCGACCTGGCGGCGGAAGCGGGCACCGTCGAGCCCGCCGAACAGCGGCAGCTTGCCGGCGAAGCGCGCGTCGGCGCAGCACGGCGATCGCCCCGACCTGGGCGATCGCCTCGCACATCAGCACGCCCGGGCAGCGTCGGCCGACCGGGGAAGTGACCGCCGAAGAACCACTCGTCGCCGGTCAGGTGCCAGCGCCCGTGGCGCCGACCGCCGGGTTCGAGCGCGATCACCTCGTCGACGAACAGGAACGGCGGGCGGTGGGCGGATGACGTCGGCCGGAGCGGGCAGCCTCGGTCGCTCATCCGCCCAGCGCCTCGAGCAGCTTGACCGGCGTGTCCTTCGGGCTGATCTTGTACCAGGCCTGCTCGAGCGTGCCGTCGGCGCCGATCAGGAACGCCGAGCGGTCGATGCCCATGTACGTCTTGCCGTAGTTCTTCTTCTCCTGCCACACGCCGTACGCCTCGGCGACCGCGTGGTCGGGATCGGCCAGCAGGGTGAAGCCGAGGCCGTACTTGGTCGCGAACTTCGCCTGCGCAGTCGGCTTGTCCGGGCTGACCCCGAGGATCGCCGTGTCGCCGACCTCACCGGCGATGTCGCGCAGCCCGCACGCCTGGGTCGTGCAGCCCGGGGTGTCGGCTCGCGGGTAGAAGTAGACGAGCACCTTGCGCCCGGCGTAGTCGCCCAGGCTGCGGGTCGTGCCGGTCTCGTCGAACAGTGAGAACGTCGGGGGCGGCATCGCCGATCGAGAGCATCAGGCCACGGTAGTCCACGCACGGTGTTCACGACCCGGCGGCGGGCGCCCCCGAACCGGCGAGGCCGGGCATGTGCGTGGTAGTGGGTCGGGATCGTGCGCATGTTGTCGTCGACGAAGTGCTCGAAGTCGAACTCGCGGGCGACGACCATCGCCAGCCGTTCGGCGAGCATCGCCTCGACCTCGGCCGGCGGGGAGGGATCGTGGTCGCTTCCAGACGACCATCGGCACCCAGCACGTCTCGCACTCGGCGACCCAGCACGTCTCGTCCTCGTAGAACCACTCGGTGATCTGCGCCGCCTCGCACAGCTCGCACGCCGCCTGGTCGCGGCACGCCGACCGGGCAGGCGTTCCCGGTCCGATCGAGCTCAGTCGGCTCAGCGCGTCGATCGCGGCGCGGACCTCGGCGACGTAGTCGCCGACCGCGTCGGGGCCGCTCTCGATCATCCGGCGCACCACCGAGGCCCCCTGGACCACGCCGTCGGCGACCCGGCACCGCCTCGTGCGCCTGCGCGGCGTTGGACACGCCGACGCCGACCAGCACCGGGACGTCGGTGATCGCCTTCAGCCGGGCGGCGAGCGCCGTCGCCGTCGCCGCCAGCGCGTCACGCTCGCCGGTGACGCCGAGCAGGCCGACCGAGTAGACGAACCCGCGAGCACGGGCGACGATCCGCGGCAGCCGCTCGTCGGGGGCGGTCGGGGCGGCGAGCATCACGGTCTCGATCGCCGGCGTGCGTCGGCCGCGGCGCACCACGGCCCGGACTCCTCGAGCGGCAGGTCGGGCACGATGCGCCGCGCAGATCCCGGCCGCGCGCGAGCTGCTCGGCGAAGCGCTGCGTGTCCGGCGTGGTGGACGGTGTTGTAGTACGTCATCACCACCAGCGGGACGTCGACGTCGAGATCGCGGCACCTCGTCGAGGATCGACACCGGCGTGGCGCCGCCGTCGAGCGCCGCCTGCGAGGCCTGCTGGATCACCGGACCGTCCATCACCGGGTCGGAGAACGGGATGCCCGATCTCGATCGCGTCGGCGCCGTTGGCGGCCGCCGCCCGCACGGCGTCCTGCCAGCCCGGGCAGCCCGCCGGTGATGTACGGCACCAGCAGCTTGCGGCCCGGCGTCGCGCTCGGCCCGCAACGCCGCTTCCAGCCGCCGACACTCGGTCGTCGTGCGCCATCAGGCTCGAGCATGCTCCATCATCTGGGCGACGTCCTTGTCGCCGCGGCCGGACAGGTTCATCAGCACCGTCGCGCCCTGGATCGTGGGCGCGCTCGCGGATGATCCAGGCCAGCGCGTGCGCGCGACTCGAGCGCGGGGATGATGCCCTCGCTGCGGGCCAGCAGCTGGAACGCCTCGATCACCTCGTCGTCGGTGACGCTCGGGTACTCGGCCCGACCGATCGACGCCAGGTACGAGTGCTCCGGGCCGACGCCCGGGTAGTCGAGCCCGGCGGAGATCGACTCGGCCTCCTGCACCTGGCCGTACTCGTCCTGCATCAGGTAGCTGCGCATGCCGTGCACGACGCCGGGGACGCCCGCGGCCGACCGCCGCGCCGCCGGCCGGCTCGACGCCGACCAGCGCGGCGACGGGTGTCGACGAACCCGGAGAAGATCCCGATCGCGTTCGAGCCGCCGCCGACGCAGGCGACGACGACGTCGGGGCACTCGCCGAGCAGCGTCGGGGCACTGCGCGCTGCGCCTCGTCGCCGATCACCCGGTGGAACTCGCGCACCATCCACGGATACGGGTGCGGGCCCATCACCGAGCCGAGGCAGTAGTGGGTGTCGCCGACGGTCGCGACCCAGTCGCGCATCGCCTCGTTGACGGCGTCCTTGAGCGTGCGGCTGCCGCTGTGCACCGCCTCGACCTCGGCGCCGAGCAGCCGCATCCGGAACACGTTGAGCGCCTGGCGCTCGACGTCGACCGCACCCATGTAGACCTTGCACTCCATGCCCATCAGCGCCGCTGCGGTCGCGGTGGCGACGCCGTGCTGGCCGGCACCGGTCTCGGCGACGAGCCGGGTCTTGCCCATCCGCTTGGCCAGCAGCGCCTGGCCGAGCACGTTGTTGATCTTGTGCGAGCCGGTGTGGTTGAGGTCCTCGCGCTTGAGCAGCAGGCGGACGCCGAGCTCGCGCGCCGAGGTTGTGGCACTCGGTGAGGATCGACGGCGGCCGGCGTAGTCGCGCAGCGAACGCGTCGAGCTCGGCGCGGAACGCGGGGTCGGCCCACGCCTCGCGGAAGGCCGCCTCGAGCTCCTCGCAGGCCGGGACGAGCGTCTCGGGGACGAAGCGGCCCGCCGAACTCGCCGAAGCGTCCGGTCGGATCGGCTCGGCCATCAACGACATCGTCGACGTCGAGAGCATCGTCGCTCGCTTCCGAGCCGCGGTCGATGCGGCGGCCGTCAGTCATTCGTCGGCCCAGTCGTAGGGCAGCTCGTCGGGGCCGAGGTAGGGCGTCGGCGCGGCGGCCCGGGCGTTGCTCGATGAACGCCTTGCACCTTGCGCGGGTCCTTGCGGCCGGGCGACGCCTCGACCCCGCTGGACACGTCGACGCCCCACGGCTGGACGGTCTCGCACCGCGTCGGCCGACGTTGTCGGGGTCGAGTCCGCCGGCGAGGATCAGCCGCAGACCGTCCGGCACGTCGTCGACCAGCGACCAGTCGAACACCTTGCCCGAGCCCGGGCGTCGGTGCGTCGACGAGGACGAGGTCGGTGCCGTACTCGTGCGGCCGGCGAGCAGTCGCGTCGGAGCCGGCGGCGAACGCCTTGATCACCCAGCGGACCGCTGTGCGCGACCTCGGCGACCTCGCGCCGGGGTCTCGTGGCCGTGGAGCTGGGCACCGCCTTGCAGCCCGCGCTGTGGACGATCGTCGATCGACCCGTGACGGGATGCTCGTCGCGGAACACCCCGACGGTGAGGACCTCGGGCGGCAGCCGGCGGGTGATGTCGTAGACCTGCTGCGCAGCGACCTGGCGGGTCGACGGGGCGAAGACGAACCCGACCGCGTCGGCACCCATGGCGACGGCGAACAGCGCGTCGTCCTCGTTGGTGATCCCGCAGATCTTGACGAACATGAGAGCCGACGGTACCGAGCGTCGGCCGCTCCGCAGCGGTGATCGGCGTACCGCGCAGCTCGCCGATCGTCGCCGCCGGGTCGCCGGAGGTCACCAGCGTCTCGCCGACGAGCACGGCGTCGTAGCCGGCGGCGCGCAGCGCGCGCGGCGTCCTGCGCCGCCGCGCACACCCGACTCGGCGACCTTGACCACGCCCGCCGGGGATCGCCGCCGCCATCCGCACGGCCCGCGCGTGGTCGACCTCGAACGTGACCAGGTCGCGCTGGTTGACGCCGATCAGCGTCGCGCCGGCGGCGAGGGCGACCTCGAGCTCCGGTTCGTCGTGGATCTCGACCAGCACGTCGAGGCCGATGTCCGACCGCCAGCGCGTGCAGCTCGGCCAGCTCGCCGGGTCGCAGCGCGGCGGCGATCAGCAGCACGCAGTCGGCACCCATCAGCCGGGCGTCGACGACGTCGGCGGCGCAGACGGTGAAGTCCTTGCGCAGCACCGGCAGTCGGCACGCAGCCCGAGCGGCCGCGAGGTCGGCGGCGGATCCCCCGAAGAACTCGCTCGTCGGTCAGCACCGACAGGCAGGTCGCGCCGCCGCGGGCGTAGTCGCCGGCCAATGCGGCGGGGTCGAGCTCGAGATTGAGGTCGCCCTTGGACGGCGACCGCCGCTTGACCTCGGTGATCACCGCCAACCCGTGGGTCGTGGCGTCGGCGGCGAGGGCGTCGCGGAAGCCGCGCCCGGGCGGCTGATCGGCGTGCGGCCGCCCGGAGTTCGACGAGCGGGCGCCGGTCGGCGGCGGCCTGGTCGCGGTGCCGGGCGAGGATGCGGTCGAGATAGGTCGCCATCGGCGCCGACGGTAGCGCCGCCGACCGGCGAGGCCGCCGGGCCTACAGCCCCTTGCCGGCGCGTGGGGTGACCATGATCAGCTCCGGGGCACCACCGAGGAACCCTCCGATCTGGCCACCGATCGACTTGAACATCTCGCCATTCATGTGCGCGTCGAGCGCCGCCTGGTCGTCGTAGAGCTCGTAGAACCACAGCAGGTTCTCGTCCTTGGCGTCGTCGTGGAGGACGTACATCCGGCAGCCGGATTCCGCCTCGACGGCTTCGATCAGCGGTGCCAGCGCGGCGGCGAGCTGGTCTCGCTTGCCGGGAGCGGCCGGGAGCTTGGCGATCAGGGCGACCTTCGACATCGTGCACCTCTTCGACGGTGGATCGGGCAGGCGGTCGACCGTAGCAGGCGCGAGGGATCGCCGATCGCTGCCGGATACCGGCCGGATCCACTCGGACGTATCCGAGAAGATCCGCAGGACTCTCTACCTGGGCTGCGAACGAACCGCGAGACTGGGCACCGAAGCTCGCCGCTCGTGACCGGCGAGTCGGCGCGTCGTCTAAGGAGTGGAATGCCCTACGCACTCGGTGTCGATCTCGGCACGACCTACACCGCTGCCGCCGTTCGCCGCGGCGAGCGGCTGGAGATCGCCGACCTCGGCAACCGCTCGGCGACGATGCCGTCGGTGGTGTTCCTCCGCGACGACGGCACGATCCTCACCGGCGAAGCAGCGAACCGGCGAGGCGCGACCGATCCCGGACGGCTCGCCCGCGAGTTCAAACGACGGATGGGTGACACCACCGCGATCGTCCTCGGCGGCGTGCCCTACAGCGTCGACGGGCTGATGGCCCGCATGCTCGGCGCGGTCGTCGACCTGGTCACCGAACGACAGGGGGAACCGCCGAGCTCGATCACCGTCGCCCATCCGGCGAACTGGGGCCCCTACAAGCAGGATCTGCTCCGTCAGGCGATCAACCGTGCCGACCTCGACGGGGTGACCACGGTCACCGAGCCCGAGGCGGCGGCGATCCACTACGCCTCCCAGGAACGAGTCGAGTCCGGCGAGGTGATCGCCGTCTACGACCTCGGCGGCGGCACGTTCGACGCCGCCGTGCTGCGCAAGACCGCAGCGGGCTTCGAGCTGCTCGGCGACACCCGAGGGCATCGAGCGGCTCGGCGGGATCGACTTCGACGAGGCCGTCTTCCGCCACGTCGTGTCCTCGCTGCGCGGTGCTCTCGACCAGCTCGACCCGGACGACCCGGTCGCCCAGTCGGCCGTCGCCCGGCTGCGCGAGGAGTGCGTTTCGGCGAAGGAAGCGCTGTCGGGCGACACCGAGGTGTCGATCCCGGTGATGCTGCCGACGATCCAGACCGAGGTGCGCCTGACCCGGGCCGAGTTCGAGGCGATGATCCGTCCGGCGTTGGCCGACACCCTGGTCGTGCTCAACCGGGCGTTGCGCTCGGCGCGGATCCAACCTGCCGACCTGCGGGCGGTGTTGCTCGTCGGTGGGTCGTCGCGGATCCCGCTCGTCGCCCAACTCGTCGGCGCCGAGCTCGGACGCCCGGTCGCGGTCGACGTCCATCCGAAGCACACCGTCGCCCTCGGAGCGGCGATCGTCGCCTCCGGGGCGCAACCGACTCCGTCCCCGGCCCCGGCCCTCGCCCCGCCGCCGCAGCCACGGCCGGACGTCGTCGATCCCCCGGCGCCGGTCGATTCGCCGCCGCAGTCGGGTGAGGCCCAGATCGAGCAACCGACAGCGCTCGCCACCACCGAGCTCCCAACGGCTCCGCCGTCTGCTGCCCCGCCCGCCGCTGCGCCGCCGCCGATCGCCCCGCCCCCGGTGACCCGCCCACCGCTGACCCCGCCGGCTGCGTCCGCCGGCGGCCCGCCCGTCCCGCCAGCGGTGTCGAAGCGCTCGAAGGGCCCGCTGATCGCACTCGCCGTCGGCGTGCTGGCGATCGCCGGCATCGGTGGGGCCTTCGCCCTCACCGGCGGGGACGACGACACCGCCAGCGAGCAGACCGACGCTCCGGGAGCGACCGACTCCCCCGGCCGGACCGACGCCGAGCCCACCGAGACGACGGCGACGACGGCGGCCAGCGTGACGACCGGGGCGACCGTGACGACGATCGCGCCGGTGACGCCGACCATCGTCCGGCCGACGACGACCACCGTCGCCGGAGCGTGCACCGGGATCGGCGATCCGTGCATCGAGATCCTCTCCGTGCGGGCGATCGCCGACCGGGTCGTCGTCGAGTGGACGGCATCCAACTTCGTCCCCTCGATCGACGCCGTCCACCCGCACTTCTACTGGAACAACGCCACCGCCGAGATGGCCTCGTCGGACACGAACCTCGCGCCGTGGGAAATCACCGACATCAGCCCGTACACCGGCCAGGTGACCCTGCTGGTCAGTGGCAAGCCGGCCGACGCAGACGGGATCTGCGGGTCTCCGGCGCAGCGCAGGCACGTCGTGCTCGACCCGACGATCTTCGACTGCATGACCTTCGACGAGTCCCCGTAGGGGATCCCCCGATCCGCCACGGGGATTTCCCCGATGTCCGCCCCCTCGCCGCGTGGGACGTTGTCCTCACAGCAACCGCTGATCGAAACCACCACCAACAACACAACGCACACAGGAGCAACCACCATGAACCTCGTCGAGTTCTTCACGACCCTCTTCAACGACAAGGCCGCCGCCGGGCGGTTCGCCGATTCCCCCCACCTCGTGTTCGAGGAGTACGGGATCGAGCCCGAGACCCTCAGCTACGAGGAACTCAACGAAGCAGCGATCCTCGCTTGCTCCGGCCCGGTCAGCCAGGGGGCGACCGTCAACACCGGCGGAGCGACCGCCACGGTCGTCACCGCTCCCGCCCCGACCGCCCCGCCGATCGCCGTCACTCCGCCTCCGCCGCCGCAGCCGGCACCCTCGACCCCGCCGGCGCAGGCTGCGACCGACATCGTCAACTACTACGTCACCGAGGTCCACGAGCACGTCACGACCTACGACAACGACTACTACGAGGACCGCAGCGTGACCAACAACGTCATCGCCGAGGACGGCTCGTACGTCGACATCGATCAGACGATCGCCTCCGGCGACGAGGCGATCGCAATCGGCGAGGACGCCGAGGTCAACGCCCCGGTCAACAGCGGCGACAATGCCGTGGTCGCCGACGGCGACATCAACGCCCCGGTCAACACCGGCGTCAACAACGGGATCATCGCCGAGGACTCCGACATCGACGACACGATCGTCGGCGACGGGAACACCCAGGTCAACGACTCCGAGCAGGTTGCGATCGGCGACCACAACGTCCAGGCCGACGATCAGAGCCAGGCGGCGGGCGGCGACCTGACCGACAACGACCAGGACATCGACATCACCGATTCGACGGTCAACAACGCCAACGTCGGCAGCGACCACAGCACCGCCGAGCAGGACAACTCGGTGGACCTCGACCTCGACGTCGACCTCAACTCGAACAACCACGTCGAGGTCGAGCAGTACGAGGAGCCGGTCTACGAAGAGGCGGTCTACGAAGTGCCGGAGTACGAGTCGAACCCCGCCGTGACCACGACGGTCGAGGACCTGCAGCCGAGCGAGCCGGAGCCGTCCGACGACCCGGCCGACGTCTGAACCGTTCCGATCCCCGTCCTCCGCCGGGGCCCCGCACCAACGTCGGTGCGGGGTCCCGCCGCGATCCAGACTCTGACTCCTCCCACGCCATCGAACCGAGGTGAACCCAGATGGCCACTCCACTCCACGCCCTCGTCCACGAGCTGCTCGCCGACACCGACCTACGGGCCTCGATGGGCGCCGATCCCGGCGGGTTCTTCCGTGCCCACGGCCACGGATCGCTCGACGGCGCCGACCTCCAGGAGCTGCTCCGGATCGTCGCCGACGGGAGCGCCCCGGCGACGAGCAGCTCGCTCCTCCGCCACGCCGAGGAGATGGGCGACGACCTCGACGGTCTGGCGCTCGACGCCGCCGGCGCACGCTTCGCCGATGCCGTCTCGGCGACCGTCGCCGACGGCACGCTCGAGCCGCTCGACGCCGCCGAGGCTGCGATCGATCCCGAAGCAGATCTCGACGACCTCTCCTCGCGGGAGGCCGACTTGGACGACGGCGACGGACCCGGCGATCGCCTCGGCGACCGGCCCGACCACGATCTCGATCATCCCGACGATCTCGATCAGCCCGACGACCCCGACCGGCTCCACCGCGACCGGCCGAACGGTGCTGACACCGACGACACGGTGGGCGACGCTCCGGCCCGACCCGGAACCGCCGATCGTCACCGCTCGGATTCCGCAGCCGAGGGCAGCGACCTGCCCGGGCAGATCGAGTTCCGCCTCGGGCTCGACGACGGCGACGGCGACGGCGACGGCGACGTAGTCACAGACGAGTTCGACGATCCGTTCGGGATCGACGGGATCGACGAGGTCCCGTCCGTTCATTCCGACTACGACCCGCCCGAGCCGACCGTCGACGACGTCGACGACGCCGGCGACGGGTGGGACGACGGCATCTCCTAGGGTGATCGCAGTGACGCCTCGTCATCAGATCGCGCCGGGTCAGCCGGTGACGGTGGGGGCCCGGTGATGGCCGCCACGCCCGGAACGAGCCGTCCGGCGACCGCCGCGCCGATCGCCGCCAAGGCGAACCCGGGGGTCGCCGAGGTGCTCGCACTGCTCGCCAAGCTCGCCGAGCTGGCGACCGCCGCAGGTCGCACCGACCTGCTCGAGCGTGGCCAGCGTGCGGCCGAACGGTTGCAGCGCCGCACCGCCACCGTGCTCGTCGTCGGCGAGTTCAAGCAGGGCAAGTCGACGCTCGTCAACGCGCTGCTCAACGTCCCCGTCTGCGGGGTCGCCGACGACGTGGCGACGGTCGTGCCGACCTCGCTGCGGTTCGGCGACACCGCCGCGGCGACGGTGGTCTATCAACCGGTCGAGCCCGGTGGCGAGGAGCGGCGGGAGGAGGTACCGATCGGCGCCGTCGCCGAGTTCGGCACCGAGCAGGGCAACCACGGCAACCGTCACGGGATCAGGGCGATCGAGGTCTGCGTACCGCGCAAGCTGCTCGAGCCGGGGCTGACGATCGTCGACACGCCGGGCGTCGGCGGGCTCGATTCGAGCCATGGGGCGGCGACCTATGCCTCGCTCGGCCTGGCAGACGTCGTGCTGTTCGTCAGCGACGCCTCCCAACCGTTGACCCGCCCCGAGCTCGAGTTCCTCGACGCCGCCCGGCTGCACTGCTCGAACGTGATCTGCGTGGTGACCAAGACCGACATCCACCCGCAGTGGCGCAAGGTGGTCGGCCTGATCGAGCGGTCGCTCGCCGACCGCGGATCGGCGATCGACGTCGTCGCCGTCTCCTCGTTGCTCCGCCAGCGGGCCTCGGCGGACAACTCCACCGAGCTCAACCACGAGTCCGGCTTCCCGCCGTTGATCGAACGCCTGCGCAACGCAGCGGGAGGCGAGCTGCTCCGCCTGGCGGTCAGGACCGCGGCGAGCGATGCACTGCACATCGTCGACCACCTCGAGACATCTGCCCGTCATCGGCTCGAGCTGCTCGAACATCCCGAGTCGTTCGCCGAGATGCAGCACCAGCTGGAGGCGGTCAAGACCCGCGCCGATGCGTTGCGGGCACAATCGGCGAAGTGGCAGCAGACGCTCAACGACGGCGTCCAGGACCTCACCGCCGATCTCGACCACGATCTGCGGATGCGGATCCGGACGCTGCTCACCGAGGCCGAGAAGGTGCTCGACGAGCAGGATCCGTTGAAGATCTGGGACCAGTACGAGGACTGGTTGCACCAGCGGCTGGCGTGGGAGCTGGCCGGCCACCAGCAGTTGATCGGTGATCGTGCCGATCGGCTGACGAGCAGCGTCGCCGATCACTTCGTCATCGACGAAGCGGCGGTGGGCCTCGATCTCGGTCGTCGCTATCTCCCGGAGTTCAAGGGTCGCCGGCTGGCAGAGGAGATCGAGCTCAAGCGGCCGAGCGTCAGCGGGAACGCGCTCGCCGCCGCTCGCGGCTCCTACGGCGGGCTGCTGATGTTCGGGATGGCGGCGCAGATGGTCGGCCTGGCGATGCTCAACCCGATCACGATCGTCGTCGGGCTCGGGCTCGGTCGAAAGTCGTTGCGCGACGAAAAGGTCCGCCAGCTGACCCAGCGGCGTCAGCAGGCCAAGCTCACCGTCCGCAAGTACGTCGACGACGTCAGTCTGGCGACGACCAAGGCGATGCGAGACGTGCTCCGCAACGTGCACCGCGACGTCCGCAACGAGTTCTCGGCGCGTGCCGAGACGTTGCAGACGACGATCCGCGAGTCGCTGCGCAACGCCGAGATCCTCGCCCGCCAGGCCCAGGCGGAGCGCGATCAGGAGCTGCTGCTGGCTCGCCGCGAGAGCGAGCAGCTCGCCCAGCTCACCCGCACCGCCCGCCGGCTCGCCGGCGAGCAGGCGTCGGAGGCGGGGCGATGAACCTGCTCGGCGAGCTCACCGAGCTGATCGCTGCGACCCGGGCGCGCTGCGACGACGCGGAGCTCGCCGAGGACCTCGACCGCCTCGCCGGGCGGCTCGCCCGACCGCTGGTGGTGGCCATCGCCGGCAAGGTCAAAGCGGGCAAGTCGACCCTGCTCAACGCGCTCGTCGGCGAACAACTCGCGCCGACCGACGCCGGCGAGTGCACCCGGATCGTCACCTGGTACCAGCACGGTCCGACCTACCGGGTCAGCGCCGTGGGCGACGACGGGTCGCAGCGCCAGCTGCCGTTCCATCGCGACCGGGGCGAGCTGCAGATCGACCTCGGCGACGACCGTCCGGAACGGATCGAGCGGCTGGTCGTCGAGTGGCCCTCGAGCCGACTGGCGGAGATCACCTTGATCGACACGCCGGGGATGGACTCGGTCGACGACGCGACCTCGGCGCGAACCCAGCGGTTCCTCGGAACCGCCGACGACGGGCACGGCGAGGCGGATGCAGTGCTCTACCTGATGCGTCACCTGCACCGCACGGATCTGTCGTTCCTCGAAGCATTCCGCGATTCGAGCCATGCCCAGGCGACGCCGATCAGCGCGCTCGCCGTGCTCTCCCGGGCCGACGAGATCGGGGCCTGCCGGCTCGACGCGATGAGCTCCGCCCAGCGGATCGCCTCGGGCTGGCGCGACGATCCACGGATCCGTCGGCTGTGTCAGACGGTCGTCCCCCTCGCCGGGCTGCTCGCCCAGGCGAGCGCGACCTTGACCGAGGCCGACTTCCGCACCGCCGGAGCGATCGCCGCCCTCCCCCGCGCCGAGGCAGACGCGTTGCTGCTCACCGCCGATCGGCTGTTGACCGCCGGCGGCGTGCCGATCACCGAGGTCGAGCGGGAGGACCTGTTGGAGCGGCTCGGCATGTTCGGCGTCCGGCTGTCGGTCAGCCTGATCCGCCTCGGGGCAGCGCCGACCGCCCACACGCTCGCCGCCGAACTGCGCGCCCGGAGCGGGATCGACCAGCTCCGCCATCAGCTGACGAACGTGTTCACCGAGCGACGCGATGTGCTCAAGGCGAGGGTCGCGCTCGCCGGCCTGCGCGACACCCTCGATCGGATGGGACCCGAAGCCGACCGGCTGCGCGACGACTGCGAACGGATCGAGGCCGGCGCGCACGAGTTCACCGAGGTGCATCTGCTCAATGCGTTACGCGCCGGCCAACTGCCGTTCCGTCAGACCGAATCCGAAGAGCTCGAACGGCTCTACGGGTCGATCGGCGCGTCGCCGAGCGTCCGTCTCGGGCTCACCGACGGCGATACGGGCCGCTCGATCGTGCTCGAGGCGATCGAACGATGGCGCCGGCGGGCGGAGCACCCGATGACCTCACGCCAGCTCGCCGAAGCCTCGGCCGCGGTGGTCCGGACCTACGAGGGATTGCTCGCCAGACTGCCGAGGTAACTGCGGGCCGCTTCGAGCAGCTCGGCCCGGTTGTTCGCTCGCAGCTTCGCTTTGATGTGGGCGACGTGGTGCTCGACCGTCTTCGGCGAGATGAACAGCTCGGCGCCGATCTGCTTGTGGGTATGTCCGCCGAGCACCAGCCGCACGACCCGCACCTCCTGCTCGGAGAGCCGTTCGACATCACGGGCCCGGGGCAGCGTGTGGGTCAGGCGAGCACGTTCGACCCGGCGGGCGCGAGAGCTCCGCAACAACCGGCGGGCGACCGCCTCGTCCCGGGCGAGCAGCGCGCCGATCCCGCACAGCCGGGCGGCCTCGTGCGGCAGGCCGTGCTCGGAGAGCACCGTTGCCGCGTGCTCGACCTCCTCCGTCCGTAGCTCCTCGCCGGCCAGGCTCGACGCCGCCCGCTGCAGCGCGGCGCGACGGCCCCCGGCGATCTCGAGCTCGGCCAACCGACGAGCGGCGGTGACGACCGGCGTCGGGTCGTCGGCGGCGAGCGCGACGACGAACGCTCCCCAGGCGAGATCGAAGCGGAGCGCCGCCGCGTCGCCCGACGATCGTTCGAGCGCCGCCCGGAGACGGTCGAACCCGGCCTCGGCGCTGCCGGGAGCGATCCGGTGGGAGACCGCCAGCACTTCGCTCAACAGATCGAGATCGAGCCAGCCGGCCGGTGGGGTTCGAGGGCCGGTGGCGGCGGCGAGCGCCGGGCCGAGTTCGGTGGCACCGTCCGGATCGCGCCGGGCCAGCGCGCAGCGGGTGGCTGCGGTGCGCCAGTCGAGCAGTGCGTCGGTCGGCGGCGTTGCGTCGCCCGATTCGTCCGCCGCTCGAGCAGCGTCGATCGACAGCAGCTCGGCAGCATCGTCGAGCCGACCACGGGCGGCGAAGCGGGCGGCGATGGCGGCGCGCAGGCGCGCCGAGGGCTGCGGCAGCGCGCCGAGCAACCGTTCCGCCATTGCCGACTCACCCTCGCGAAGGGCGAGTTCGACCCGGAGTTCCTCCGGGTCGAACGGCCACCAGCCGGCGAGCGGGTCGTTGCCCCGGCGGTCGATCGCCAGACGGAGCAGCTCGAACGCACCCGGTGAATCGCTCGCAACCCAGGCGTCGAGCGCAGCGGCGACCGTCGTCGCCGCGTCGAGCACGTTCGACGGGGGGTCGCCGAGCGGCAGGCCGCCGGCCACTGCCGCCCAGCTGGCCAGCGCCGGCCGCGGCGAGCCGGCGAGCTCGACGGCGGCGAGCTCGAAGTCGGCAGCGGCGATCGCACGGAGCGCGCCGAGCAGCGTCCGTCGGTCCGAGCCGAGCTGGTCGGCGAGCGCCGATGCACGGGCCAGATCACCGGCTCTCACGGCGGCCTGGCCGACCAGCTCCGGATCGGTCTCGACCCCGCACTCCGCGGCTGCATCGGCGAGCCGGAGGATCCGCAGCGACTCCTGCTCGCCTGCAGCGCCGACCGGATCGACGCCGACAAGTGTCGCCACCGCGGCGGCTGCAGCGGCGAACAACCGGCCGATCGACCCGGTGCGCGCCGGACGATCGATCAGGATCGCCGCCGCCCGGGCGAGCTCGCCTCGATCGGCTCCGTCGAGCAGCCGCTCGGCGACCCAGCCGAGACGTGCCGGAGTCGCTGCCGCGACCACCTCGGCGAGCACGCCCGAGGGCGCTCCGCCGGGATAGAGCAGGCCACGCCCCGCCAGTTCGTCGGCGGCTCGCTCGGCCGTCACCGGGTCGAGCAGGACGGTGAGCCGGGAGGGTGCGACGCCGCAGGCGAGCAGCTCGATCGCCCGCCGGGAGTCGTCGCCGACCATCGACAGCCGGGCTCGGACCGCGTACCCCAACCCGCCGTCGCGGGCCTCGATCACCACCAGGTCGGGCCAGCCGCCGCTCGGTCCGCCGAGTCGAGCCGGGTCAGGGGTGATCTCGAGCACGCCTCCCGATCGGCTGGCGGCGGCGTGCACACGGGCCAGTCGTGCGTCGAGCACTGCGATCGGGTGGACCACGATCAGCGAACCCGCACCGCCGACAGCGCGATCGGCGACCTCGTCGATCGCGTCCCAGGTCGCTCGATCGGTCGTCGCCGGTTCGACGACGCGGAACTCGCTCGCTCCTCCACGCTCGGCGATCACCCGGCCGGCAGCGTCGAGGACCAGGTGCGAGGAATCGCCGGCGGCGATGACGACGACCATCCCGCTGGGGAGCACCCGAGCGGCGATCGAAGCGGCGAGCGCGTCGATCGTCGGGGTCATCGGCGAAGCCTCGCGCGCCGAGTCGGACGGGGTGGCGATCTTCCTCACCCGGAACCCTTGAACCTTCACGGATTCGGCCGATCTGCTCACGGACCGTACGCGTTGCTGAACAACCGCGAGGGAAGCGAATCGATGAGAATCCGCCGGTACGCCGGAGCACTGCTGGTTTCGATCGCCGTCTCGGCACCGAGTGCCGTCGCCCTGGCGACCCCCGCACCATCCGACGATCCTCCGGTCGATCTCGGGTCTCCCGAGCCCGATGCGTCGATGCCCGATACCGGCGACTCGCTGGGAACGGGTGATCCGTCGGCGCGGCCGGCGGCGACGACGCCCAAGCCGCGGACGACGACGGTCTCGGAGAAGGCGACCGGTCTCCACCAGGTCACCCCGACCCGCCTGCTCGACACCCGCGACGGTTCCCCGATCAGCCGCAACACGACGCTGACGGTGCCGGTGACCGGCTCGGCGGGGATCCCGGCGGCGGCGACCGCAGCCGTGATCAACCTGACCGTCGTCGGCCCCAGCGGCAGCGGGTTCGTCACCGCCTCGCCGTGCGGGTCCGCTTACGGCACCTCGACGATCAACTTCAGCTCCGGACAGACGATCGCCAATCTCGCCCTGGTCGGGCTCGGCACCGGGGGCGCGCTGTGCATCACCCCCTCGGTGACCACCGACGTGCTCGTCGACGTGTCCGGGTACGTCACCACCGGCGGCCAGCTGTACACCCCGGTCGATCCGACCCGGGCACTCGACACCCGTCAGTCGCCCGGCAGCCCGATCGCCGCCAACGTCCCGACCGTCGTCCAGCTCGCCGGCAAGTACGGCGTCCCGGCGACGGGGACCCGGGCGGTGTCGGTCAACCTGACCGTCGCCGCCCCCGCCGGCGCCGGCTACGCCACGCTCTACGCCTGCGGCTCGACGCCTCCGCTGGCGTCGAACGTCAACTTCGCCAAGGGACAGTCCGCTGCAGCCAACGGGGCGATCGTCGGGCTCGACCAGAACGGCGCGATCTGCGTCGTCTCCTCCGTCACCGCCCACCTGATCGTCGACGTCGGCGGCTGGTTCGGGGGCACGGGGACCGAGGTCCAGCCCTACAGCCCGACCCGGCTGATCGACACCCGGGAGGCCGCCGGGAAGGTCAAGGCCGGTGCCGAGCTGCAGGTGCTCTCAGCTCCGGGGGCGCTGGGGACGATCGTCAACGTCACCGTCACCCAGCCGAGCGCAGCCGGCTACCTGACGGTCTGGGCGTGCGGCACGACCAAGCCGGCGACGTCCGCCCTCAACTTCTCCGCCGGGCAGACGATCGCCAACGCGGTGCTCGCCCCGGTCAGCTCCGACGGCCGGGTGTGCATCTCGCCGAGCATCGACACCCAGGTGATCGTCGACCGCACCGCCGTGCTCGGCCTGGCCGGCACCGGCTCGCTCGACTCGACCGGCTCCGCCGCCGCCGACTGGGCCCTGACCCAGAAGGGCGCGACCTACGTGGCGATGAATCCGTACCGGTTCGGCGATTCGAAGTACGGCAAGGCATGGGACTGCCCGCCCGGTGCGACGAGCTGCTCGCGGGTCGACACCCAGGGCAAGTCGCGCACGGTCAGCGCCGGGTCGTACGTCTACGACTGCTCCGGGTTGGTCGTCGCTGCCTGGCTCCGGGCCGGAGTCGACCTGGTCAAGCTCGGTGCATCATGGACCGAGCCGATGCTCGCCAAGCTGCCGCAGGTCTCCCGGGCCGAGGCCCAGGTCGGCGATCTGGTGATGTTCGATTTCGATCCGACCGACAACGACCCGGTCGAGCACGTCGGGCTGTACCTCTCGCCGACCGAGATGATCCATGCCGGCTCGTGCCCGGGCGGGACGTCGGCGGTCTGCCGGACGACGATCAACTGGGCCAACGCCGTCGCCATCCTCCGGCCGCCGACGTCCTGAGCGCCGCCCGCTCGCCGGACTCGGGTCAGCCGCGCGTCGGCAGGGCGGCGAGGACGGCGGGGATGCCACCGACGAGGACCTCGGCGGTGGGGTCGACCTTGCGGTGGACATAGCCGAGCGCCTGCTCACCGGCGACCGTGGTCAGCCGGCCGACCTCCTCGTCACCGACGACGATCGGTTCGCCGTCGACGGCCGGTGCCCCGAGGGCGACGGCGCGCAGATGGTGCACGACGTTGTTCCCCCGACTGTCGATCCGGGCGACGAGCTCCTGTCCCGTGTAGCAGCCCTTGGTGAAACTCACTGCGAACGGGACCAGACCGCTCTCGGCCGGGACCACACCGTCGACCAGCTCGTGGCCCGCCGCCGGCCATCCGGCGGCGACCCGGCGTGCGGCCAGCTGGCTGACCGGGCTCGCCGGTCCAGCGACGACCGCATGGTCGGTCTCGCCCCACCAACCGAGCAGGAGCTCGCTGTCGGCTGCGGTCGGCAGGTGGTCGACGAACAGCTCGCCGCGCTCGAGCGTCACCTTCGTCCGGATCAGGAACCGCCGCAGCCGCGATTCGACCGCCTCACCGGTGCCGGCGTCGAGATCGAGCTGGAAGCGTTCGGGACCCTCTCGGCGAACGCGCACGAGGAAGCCGAGTTTGCCGCTCGGCTCGAGCAGCAGACTCCAGTTCGATGCCCCGACGGCGAGCTCGGCGGTCTCGTTCGACAGCTGCCCCTGGAGATAGCGCGCCGCGTCGGGTCCGTCGACGACGAGCATGTCGCGCAGTTCGACGAAGCTCATGCGCTGGTCCCGCCGGCGAGCCGCTTCGCCGTCATCCGGCGCGCTGCCGGGATCGCAGCGGCGAGCCCGGCTGCCTTGTTGCGACACTCGAGGTCTTCGTCGTCGGCGACCGAGTCGGCGACGATCCCGGCGCCGGCCTGGAGCGAGGCACCGTGCGGTCCGACGAACATCGTCCGGATCGCGATCGCCGTGTCGAGGTTGCCGGAGAAGTCGATGTAGCCGACGACCCCGGCGTAGGGCCCGCGCTTGAACGGTTCGAGCGAGTCGATGATCTCCATCGCCCTGACCTTCGGGGCACCGCTGACGGTTCCCGCCGGGAGCGTCGCCCGCAGCACGTCGATCGGTCCCTTGCCCCCGACGAGATCGCCGGTGACCTGCGAGGTGAGGTGCATCACGTGGCTGTAGCGCTCGAGCGTCATCAGCTCGTCGACGTGCACGGAACCGAACTCCGCCACCCGGCCCACGTCGTTGCGCGCCAGGTCGACGAGCATGATGTGCTCGGCGACCTCCTTCGGGTTCTCCTTCAGCTCGCCGGCCATCCGCCGGTCGTGCTCGTCGGTCGCGCCCGCGTCGGCGGGTGCCGGCGATCGGCCTGCTGACCACCTTGCCATCGAGCAGCTGGACCATCGGCTCGGGCGACGAACCGACGATCGTCACCTCCGGGTGGCGGAGGTAGTACATGTACGGGCTCGGGTTGACCTGGCGCAGGACGCGGTAGACGTCGAACGGGTCGGCCTCGAGCTGGAGGTCGAAGCGCTGGGCGAGCACGACCTGGAAGATGTCGCCGGCGCGGATGTGTTCCTTGGCGACTTCGACCGCCTGCTGGTACGTCCCGTTGGGCATCGTCGAGTGCAGTTCGGGAAGCTGCTCGGTCGGGTCGGGCGGCTCGACCGCGGTGTACGGCAGCGGTCGGGCGAGATCGGCGACCGCCTGCTCGACCCGTTCGACGGCTCGGCCGTAGGCCGCGTCGAGGGCAGCCTCGTCGAGCCCGTAGACCGGCACGCTCTCGATCAGGCTGACCCGCTGCCGCCAGTGGTCGAAGGCGGCGAGCGAGCCGATCACACTCATCACTGCGTCGGGCAGCCTGCGGTCATCGACCGGCACGTCGGGGAGACGCTCCACCTCGCGCACGATGTCGTAGCCGAGGAAGCCCATCACCCCTCCCTGTAGCGGGGGCAGGTCGGGATGGAGCGGAGCCCGGTAGGAGCCGAGCAGCGACTCGAGCGCGGCGAGCATCCCCCGATCGGTGGGGATCCCCGGCGGGAGCACGCCGTCGGTCTCGACCCGCCCGTTGCGAGCGGTGAGCGTCGCCGACGGGTCGCGCCCGACGAACGAGAACCGGCTCCACCGTTCGCCGTGCTCGACCGATTCGAGCAGGAAACCGGTGCCGTCACCGACCAGCTTGGCGTAGGCGGCGACCGGGGTCTCGAGGTCGGCGAGCAGCTCGGTCCATACCGGGACCACCGTGTGGTCGCGCGCCAGCGACCGGAACTCCTCCAGCGTCGGCCGGATCCGCATCAGCTCTGCTGCTCCGCCCGGCCGAAGGCACGGAAGAAGCACGACACCTCGCCGGTGTGGCAGGCCCCGCGACCTTCCTGCTCGACGAGGAACAGCAGCACGTCGGCGTCGCAGTCGTAGTACGCCTGGCGCACGAACTGGCGGTCGCCGCTGGTGTCGCCCTTGCGCCAGACCTCCTGGCGGCTGCGGCTCCAGTAGACCATTCGCCCTTCGTCGAGCGTCTGGCGGAGGGTCTCCGCGTTCATCCAGGCCATCATCAGCACCTGACGGGTGGTGACATCCTGGGCGATCGCCGGGACCAGGCCGGCGGCGTCGTAGCGGACGGCCTCGAGCTGTTCGGTGGTCGCGTCGATCTTCACGCCTGCGGGCATGCCCGCCATCCTATGGACGACGCTGCGCCGACCGCCGGGCCGGGCCGGGCCGGCGTTACAGGTAGAGCCCGGTGCTGCCTTCGTTGCGGCTGGCGGCGACGGCGTGCAGGTCGCGTTCGCGCAACATCACATAGTCCTGGCCGCCGACTTCGACCTCGTAGCGCTCGTCGGGGCTGAACAACACCCGGTCACCGATCTCGGCTGAGCGGACGTTCGGTCCGAGGGCGACGACCTCGGCCCACACGAGCCGCTTGGCGACCTGGGCGGTCGCCGGGATCAGGATCCCACCGGTGATCGGCGCTCGCCCTCGCCCGAGGGGATCTGGACGAGCAGGCGATCGCTGAGCATCTTGATCGGGAGCTTCATGTCGTCCACGACGCGCACCGTATCGGGCCGGAGGCGCGGATCGCCGGGTCAGGCGGGGCGGACGGTGATCCCGTGCTCCGCCAGGACCGCCTTGGCCTCGGCGATGGTGTGCTCACCGAAGTGGAAGATCGAGGCGGCGAGGACGGCGTCGGCGTCGCCGAGCGAGATCCCCTCGGCGAGATGGTCGAGCGTGCCGACCCCCCCGCTGGCGATCACCGGGACGCCCACCGCAGCGCAGATCGCCCGGGTCAACGGGAGGTCGAACCCCTCGCGAGTACCGTCGCGGTCCATCGAGGTGAGCAGGATCTCGCCGGCACCGAGGCGGACGGCCTCGACCGCCCAGCGAACTGCGTCGGCACCGGTCGGTGTGCGCCCGCCGTGGAGGTAGACCTCCCAGCCCGACCAGTCCGTCAGGTCCGACGAGGCCGCTCGGGCGTCGATCGCGACGACGACACACTGCGAGCCGAACTCGGCGGCGATCTCGGCGATCAGCTCCGGCCGCTGGAATGCGGCGGTATTGACCGCGACCTTGTCGGCGCCGGCGCGCAGCATCGTCCGCGCGTCCTCGACGGTGCGGATCCCGCCGCCGACGGTGAACGGGATGAACACCTGCTCGGCGGTGCGTTGGACGACGTCGAGCATCGTCGCCCGTCCGTCGGAGGAGGCGGTGATGTCGAGCAGGACGAGCTCGTCGGCGCCCTCGGCGTCGTAGCGGGCGGCGAGCTCGACCGGGTCACCGGCGTCGCGCAGGCCGACGAAGTTGACCCCTTTGACGACCCGACCGTCGGTCACGTCGAGACAGGGGATCACCCGCGCCACCCTCATCGGAGCAGGCGGTCCCGCTCCAGCGCGGCGAACGCGTCGTCGAGGGTGAACCGCTTCTCGTACAGCGCCTTGCCGATGATCGCCCCGCTGAGCCCAGCGGTCCGGTCGAGGGCGACGATGTCGTCGACCGAGGCGATGCCGCCGCTGGCGATCACCGGGATCTCGGTCAGCGCGGCAGCAGCGGCGAGGCCCTCCAGGTCGGGGCCGGTGAGCATCCCGTCACGGGCGATGTTGGTGACCACGAACGCAACCGCAGTGGGGAACTTGCCGAGCAGGTCGACCAGCTTGACCCCGCTGCCCTCGGTCCAGCCGTGGACGGCGACCTCGCCGTCGCGATGGTCGAGCGCGACGGCGACCTCGATCATCGACGACACGTGGGCGACGATCCCCGGGAAACGAACGGCCGCGGATCCCATCACGGCCCGGCTGACACCGAGATCGGCGAGCGCTTTGGCATCCTTCGCGCTGCGCACTCCCCCGCCGGTCTGGACCTTCGCCCGGCCCTCGACCCGTTTGGTGATCGCTGCGATCACCGGTCGGTTGACCGGTTCTCCGGTGCGCGCCGCGTCGAGGTCGACGACGTGGATCCACTGCGCCCCGGCGGCGGCGAACGTGTCGGCGACCTCGATCGGATCGGCTCCGTAGACGGTTTCCCGTCCGTAGTCACCCTGCAGCAGTCGGACTGCCCGACCGCCGCGCAGGTCGATCGCTGGATAGAGCTCGATCATGTCGTCACCTCCGTGATGTTCCTGCCCGGATCCGGCCGCGTCGCACCGGGCGCCGCAGCGAGCTGGACGAAGTTGCGCAGCAGCCTGAGCCCGGCACCTGCTGACTTCTCCGGGTGGAACTGGGTGGCGAACACGTTCGTCCGCCGGAATGCAGCATTCAGTGTGCCGCCGTAGCTGCAGGTAGCGGCAATGTCGGCGGGGTCGGCGGGCACACCGTGGAACGAGTGGACGAAGTACAGCCACGGTGCGGCGCCGAGACCGGCGAACATCGGGTCGCCGGATCGGACCAGCTCGAGCTGGTTCCACTGCATCTGGGGTCGTTTGACGCCTGGCGGGATCCATTCGATCGAACCGGGGATGATCCCCAGCCCGCGGGCCCCCGGATCCTCCTCGCTGCCGTCGAACAGCATCTGCATCCCGACGCAGATCCCGAGGAACGGGCGCCCGGATTCGACCGCCTCGTGGGCGACCTCCTCCAACCCGGCGCGGCGCAAGGCGTCGAGGCAGGCACCGAACGCACCGACCCCGGGGAGGACGACCGCTGCTGCGTCGCGAATCAGGCCGTGATCGGCGGTGAGCACGGCGTCGGCCCCGCCGCGCTGCAGCGCCTTGCGCGCCGAGGCGAGGTTGCCGATGCCGTAGTCGAGCACCGCGATCAACGGCTCCGGCGAAGCCGAAGCGTTCTCCGGCGTCACAGCACACCCTTCGTCGAGGGTAGGACCTCGTCGTCGACCCGGACTGCGTCTCGCAGGCAGCGGGCGAGTCCCTTGAACGTCGCTTCGATGATGTGGTGGACGTTGCGCCCACGGCGGAGGGTGACATGGAGCGTGATCCCCGCCGCGGTGGCGAGACTGTGGACCGCGTGCTCGGCGAGTTGCGGGTCGAACGGTGGGTTGCCGAGCGGGAGCGCTTCGGGCAGTTCGACCTCCCAGACGACGTACGGGCGGCCGGACAGATCGAGGGCGACCTCGACCAGCGCCTCGTCGAGCGGGTAGAGCCCGCTGGCGAATCGGCGGACCCCGCGCTTGTCGCCGAGCGCCTCGCGGAGCGCCTCGCCGAGCGCGATCGCCACGTCCTCGACGGTGTGATGGCTGTCGATGTGCAGGTCGCCGGTGGCTGCGATCCGCAGGTCGAACCCGCCGTGGCGGCCGAGCTGGTCGAGCATGTGGTCGTAGAACGGCAACCCGGTCGAGATCTCGGTCGTCCCCGAGCCGTCGAGGTCGATCGACAGCTCGATCGAGGTCTCCTTGGTGGTTCTCGAGCGCGAGGCCCGACGTGTTCCTCCGCTCATCGCAGCACCTCGCCGAGCGCGGCGAGGAACGCATCGTCTTCGGCGGGGGTGCCGACGGTGACGCGCAGGCAACCGTCGAGCCGCGGCCAGCCGGAGCAGTCACGCACGAGCACGTCGTGCGGCCAGCAAGCCCTCCCAGACGGCACGCCCGTTTCTCCCGCGCGGTCGGAACAGGACGAAGTTGGCGCCGCTCGGCCACTGCTCGACATCGAGTGCGGCGAGCCCGGCGACGAGCCGCTCCCGCTCGCTGACGAGTCCGGCGACGCGCTCGTTCATCTCGTCGACGAAACGCAGCGCGAGCCGCCCGGCGAGCTGCTTGGCGGCGTCGAGGTGATATGGCAAGGCGACCTTGTCGAGCTCCTCGACCAGCCAGCTCGGCCCGACCAGGTAACCGAGTCGGGCCGCTGCCATCGACCAGGTCTTGGAGAACGTTCGGGTGACGACGAGCGGCCGGTCCTCGTCGACCAGGGCGAGCGCCGAGTACGGGGAGAACTCGGCGTAGGCCTCGTCGACGACCAGCAGTCCGGGGGCGAGCTCGCTCAACCGCTCCACCGTCGGGCGCGGCTCGACCATCCCGGTCGGATTGTTCGGCGAGCAGACGAACGTCACCGCCGGGTCGTGCTCGGCGAGCAGGCGAGCGGCGACGTCGAGATCGAGGCGGAAGTCGGCGGTGCGCTCACCCTCGACCACCGTCGCCCCGCTGATCCGGGCGAGATGGGCGTGGAGCTGGTACGTCGGCTCGAACGTGGCCACGGTCCGCCCGGCCCCGGCATAGGTCAACAACACCGTCTGGAGCACCTCGTTCGACCCGTTGGCGACGAACACCTGGGTCGGCGCCACCCGGTGGAACTCGGCGATCGCAGCCCGGAGCTCGCCGGCGGCGCGGTCCGGATAGCGGTGCCACTCGATCCGCGAGACCTCTGCGGCGAACGCATCGCGCCAGCCGGACGGCGGCGGGGTGGGCGATTCGTTGGTGTTCAGCCGGACGCCGACCGACACCTGCGGCGAGTGGTAGCCCTCGAGGGCGCGCAGGTCCTCGCGCACTGCCGGCTTGCGAACGGTGTCAGCCACGACCGGCGAGACTACCGACGGTCGCTCCCCCACAGCCCCGTCGATTGCCGTCCCGGCTCGCCGCCGGAGGCACACTGACGGGCATGTCGAACTCCCTGGCGGCCGAGCTGTCCTCGATCGGCGCGACGATCTCCGGGCTGCGCGAGCGGATCGCCGCGCTCGCCGTCCCCGTACAGGCCAGCTCCGAGGAACTGGCGGCGGCCCTGTTCGAAGCCGAGCGCAGCCTCGCCGGCGCAGCGCGCCATCTCGAGCGCGCCCATCGAGCAGTCCATTGAGCCCATCTCCTGCGAACGCTGAGACGATGGTCCGACCCGCCGGTACGCTGGCCACATCCGCAGACCAGGCCGAAAATCGGCGACGGCCCCTTGCGGGGCCGTCGCACTTGCGACGCCAGGCGGCGGATCCCGGCATCGCCCGCAAACCAGGTGGCGGGAACCTGGTTGGTGACGCCATCCTACTCGTCGCCCTGAGGATTGCAACACCACTGAGCGCGGCAAAACTTCAAGAATCTTGGGCCGAACGAACTAGCAGGTCATTTTCGTTCAGGCCTGTGACGAAGGACACACCGGCCGCAGCACGCAGTCGGCGCAGCGCGGCCGGCGGGCGATGCAGACCCTTCGCCCGTGGAGGATCGTCCGCAGCCCGAACGGCCCTCGCTGCGCCACCGGCAGCAGACCGCTGAGGGCGAGTTCGACCTTGACCGGATCGTCGTCGGTCGTCAGCCCGAGCCGGCGGCTGACCCGCAACACGTGCGTGTCGACGGCCAGCCCGGGCAGGCCGAAGGCGACCGCGCGGACGACGTTGGCGGTCTTGCGTCCGACGCCGGGGATCGTCACCAGGTCCTCGAGCCGGGTCGGGACGTCGCCGTCGAATCGCTCGACCAGGGCTGACGCCATCCCGATCAGCGAGCGGGTCTTGGCCTGGTAGAAGCCGGTCGAGCGGACGATCTCCTCGACGTCCGACGGTCGAGCCCCGGCGAGGTCCTCGGGCTCGGGATAGCGATCGAACAACGCCGGGGTGACGAGGTTGACCCGCGCATCGGTGGTCTGGGCGGAGAGCACGGTTGCCGCCAGCAACTCGTAGGGAGTGCGGTGGTCGAGCTCGCACATGCGCTTCGGGATACTCCTCGGCGAGCAGCTCGGCGACGCGCCGGGCGCGGCCCTTGGGGGTGCGGGGGATGCCCATCGAGGTCAGCATCGCACGCCCGAGCGCCGGTACTCTCGGAGCGATGGCCGCCGTGGAGACCGCCCGCCACCTCTCCCCGGCCCAGGTCGACGAGGTCTGCGCCCTGATCGCCCGGAGCGAACGCAACGGCGAGCGACCGCTGTCGGACCACCTCTGGATCGACCTCGCCACCGGCGGCGGAGCGGGATTCGGGGCGGTGATCGCCCGCGACGGCGGCCGGATCACCGGCTACGCCCAGCTGAGCAGGGTCCACGAATCGACCGCGATCGAGCTCGTCGTCGATCCTTCCGAGGTTCGGCTGGACGGGCTCGGTCGAACGCTGCTCTCCGCCGCGCTGGGCCTCGCCGCAGAGGCGCAGCTGCCGGCGCGCTGGACCGTGCAGGACGCCTCCCCCGCCCACGACTCGCTCGCCGCCACGCTCGGCCTGGTTCCCGAGCGGGGCGTGCTCCAGCTCCGTCGCCCGTTGCCGATCGGACTCCCGGTCGAGCTCGACACCCGGCCGTTCGTCGTCGGGGTCGACGAGCAGGCCTGGCTGGAGGTCAACAACCGCGCCTTCGCCGAGCACCCGGAGCAGGGCGGTTGGGATCTCGACACCCTCCGCAGCCGGCAGCGGGAGGAGTGGTTCGATCCGTCGGGATTCCTGCTCCACGAACGAGACGGCCGCCTCGCCGCGTTCTGTTGGACCAAGATCCACGCCGAACACGATCCCGTCCTCGGTGAGATCTACGTGATCGCCGTCGATCCCGCGTTCCACGGTCTCGGGCTCGGCAAGGCGATGACCCTCGCCGGCCTCGAGCACCTCTCGGCGAAGGGCGTCGAGGTCGGCATGCTGTTC
This sequence comes from uncultured Actinomycetes bacterium, assembly GCA_963754705.1. Taxonomy (GTDB): domain Bacteria; phylum Actinomycetota; class Acidimicrobiia; order Acidimicrobiales; family Ilumatobacteraceae; genus JAWKHV01. Next base: position 285,111 of record CAVWGZ010000014.1, read on the forward strand.
GTCGACTCGGCCAACGACACCGCGCTGTCGCTCTACTCGCGGCTCGGCTTCGCCCTCCACCGGACCGACCGCGCCTACGCCGTGCGAGACACATCGAACGAGACCCGATGACCGACATCCTCCCTCGTTGGGACGTCTCCGACGTCTACCCCTCGTTCCGTTCCCGGCCGTTCCTCGACGACCTCGAGCGGCTCGGTGCCGACGTCACCCGGCTGGAGGCCCTGTTCGAGGAGCACGCGATCCGCGCCGTCGATGGCCCGCCCGACCACGTCCGCCGACGGTCTCGCCGCCGACGCCGTGCTGCGCCAGCTGAACGAGACCAGCAAGCGGGCCGGCGTGCTCGAGGCCGCCGTCTACTCGGTGGTCTCCACCGACAGCTACGACGACCCCGCCCAGGCACTCCACAGCGAGCTGGCGACGACGTTGTCGCGGCTGGTCCCGCTGCTGCGCCCGGCTCGCCGAATGGGTCGCCTCGCTCGGCGTCGAACCTCTCGCCGCGCGTGAGCTCGGAGGCCTCCGAGCACAGCGGGCCGCTCCGCCGGCTCGCCGCCCGCGCCGAGCATCAGATGCCGGAACGGGAAGAGGCGCTCTACGCCGAGCTGGCGACCACCGGCTCGATCGCCTGGAATCGGCTCCACTCCGACGTCACCTCCCAGCTGAGCTGGAACGTCGAGTTGCCGGACGGGACGACACGGTTGCCGATGGCGGCGATCCGCGGCCTGGCGACCCACGGCGACGATGCAGTCCGCCGCGCCGCCTACGCCGCCGAGCTCGCCGCCTGGCCGACGGTCGCACTGACCTGCGCAGCGGCGATGAACGGGGTCAAGGGCGAGGCGAACACCGTCAACCGCCGCCGGGGGTGGCCGAGCCCGCTCGATGCGTCGCTGTTCGCCAACGCCGTCGGACGACCGACGTTCGAGGCGATGCGCACCGCGCTCGGCGAGTCGCTCGGCGACTTCCGCCGGTGGATGCGGGCCAAGGCCCGGCTGCACGGCCACGACGGCGGGTTGCCCTGGTCGGATCTGATGGCCCCGCTCCCGTTCGCCGCCGACGAGGTGTCCTGGGAGGAGGGGCTGGAGGTCGTCCGCTCGGCCTTCGGCGAGTTCGGCGGCACGTTGGCCTCGCTCGTCGACCGAGCCGTCGACCAGCGATGGATCGATGCCGGCCCCCGCGACGGCAAGCGCGGCGGGGCGTTCTGCATGTCGTTCGTCGAGGATCGCTCGTTGGTCCTGCTCAACTGGAGCGGCAGCCTCGACAGCACCCAGACGACCGCCCACGAGCTCGGCCACGCCTATCACAACGTCCAGCTCGCCGGACGCACGCCGTTGCAGCGGATGTTGCCGATGGCACTGGCGGAGACCGCCAGCATCTTCTGCGAGACGCTGGTCGTCGACACCGGCCTGCAACAGGCGACGGGCGATCGCCGGCTGGCCCTGCTCGACGTCGACCTGATCGGCTCGACCCAGGTCGTGCTCGACATCGAGAGCCGGTTCCTGTTCGAGACCGAGGTCTTCGCCCGCCGCCAGAAGCGGACGTTGAGCGTCGCCGAGCTCGACGAGTTGATGCTCGAGGCACAGCACACCGCCTACGGCGACGGCCTCGACCAGACCACCGCGCATCGGCACATGTGGGCGGTCAAGCCGCACTACTACGGCTCGTCGTTCTACAACTGGCCGTACACCTACGGGCTGTTGTTCGGGCTCGGGCTGTTCGCCGAGTACCGCCGCGAGCCCGATCGGTTCCGCTCCGGCTACGACGACCTGTTGTCGCGCGCCGGGATGGCGACGGCCGAGGAGCTCGGCAGGTCGTTCGGGATCGACGTCGGCGACGTCGGGTTCTGGGCGGCGAGCCTCGCCGTCCTGCGCGATCGGATCGACGAATACGAACGCCTGGCTGCGTCACGCCCGGACGGATGACGACCCGCTACGACGTCTCCGTCGGCGAGCTCGCCGAACTGCTCGCCGGTGAGCCGCGCTACCGGGTCGAGCAGGTCTGGGCCGGGCTGTACGAGCAACTCGTCGAACCCGAGGCGATGACCAACCTGCCCAAGGCGCTGCGCGCCCGGTTGGACGAGGCACTCCCGGTCGCGCTGACCCCGCTGGTCGAGCGGATCAGCGACGACGGGACGACGATCAAGTTCCTCTGGGGGCTCGATGGCGGGGCGTCGATCGAGACGGTGCTGATGCTCTATCCCGACCGGGCGACGGTCTGCGTCTCATCCCAGGCGGGGTGTGCGATGGCCTGTGGTTTCTGCGCCACCGGGCAGGCCGGATTCACCCGGCACCTGAGCACCGGTGAGATCGTCGAACAGGTCGTCCGCGCCGCCGGACGCGCCCGAGCGCTCGGCCGGCGGGTGTCGAACGTGGTCTTCATGGGGATGGGCGAGCCGCTCGCCAACGAGGCCGCGACCTGGGCGGCGGTCGAACGGCTGCACGGCGCGCTGGGGCTCTCGGCGCGCCATCTGACGATCTCGACCGTCGGCGTCGTGCCGGGGATCAGACGGCTGACCGAGCGTCCGTTGCCCGTCAACCTGGCCGTCTCGCTCCATGCGGCCAACGATCCGTTGCGCGACGAACTCGTGCCGCTCAACCGCCGGTATCCGCTCGACGTCCTGCTCGGCGCCTGCCGTGACTACCTCGTCGCTTCGCGCCGCCGGCTCTCGTTCGAGTGGGCCCTGATCGATGGCGTGAACGATCGGCCGAGCGACGCCGCGAGCTCGCCGAGCGGTGTCGCAGCCTCCCGCTCCACGCCCACGTCAATCTGATCCCGCTCAATCCGACGCCGGGCTGGCCGACGGTCGGCACGCCACCGGCGGGGGTGCGCGACTTCCGCGATCGGTTGCTCTCGCTCGGGGTCAACGCGACCGTCCGACGAAACCGGGGAACCGACATCGACGCGGCCTGCGGCCAGCTCGCCGCCGGCCAGCCGGTGGTGCTCCGTCCGTCGGGACGGCGCGGCGGGATCAGTCAGGTGGCGGCGGAGCTCTGAGGCAATCGGGATTGGCGACGGCGAGCTTGTCGAGCACCGTCGCCCCGGCATCGTCGCGCGCCGTGCAGCGCAGCGCTCCGCCCGGGCATGCTGCCCCTGCCGGCTTCGCTCAGCAGGCGCTGCGCACCGAGGGGTACGGGTTGACCGCTGCGCCTCCGCCGGGATGGATCTCGAAATGGAGGTGGGGGGTGCCGCGGGCGTTGCCGGTGTCGCCGACGTAGCCGACCACGTCGCCGCGCTGGACCGAGCCGCTCGACCCCTCGTAGGCGTCGAGGTGGGCGTAGTAGTAGCGGTTGCCGTTGTTCCCGGTGAGCCACAGCGAGTGCCCGCCGAGGCTGGTCTCCTTCTGCTGGACGGTGCCGCTGACCACCGCTACCAGCGGGGTTCCGGTGGAGGCGAGCATGTCGACGCCCTGATGGCTGCGACCTCCGGAACGGGCTGCGCCCCAGGTGTCGCCGAAGGCTGCGCTGCCGTTCACCGGGCAGGCGATGTCGGTGTCGACGTAGGCGCAGTTGCTGCCACAACCGCCGACCGCGCCACCGCCGCCGCCCTCGTCGTCGGAGGTGCCACCACCGCCGCCGGTTGCACCGCCACCGCTCGACGACCCTCCGCTGCCGCCGCTCGACGACCCGCCGGACGCGCCGCTCGATCCGCCCGAACTCGACGAGCTGCCGGAGCTCGAGGCGCTGCTCGAACCGCCGTTGTCGTTCGGACTCGATGCCGCAGCAGCTGATGCCGCCTGTGCGGCCGCCTCCTGCTCGGCAGCCTGTTGGGCGGCGCGGGCGGCCGCCGCGTCCTCCGCCTGACGTCGCTCCTCTGCCTGGCGGGCGGCGACCGCCCGAGCGACGGCTTCGTCCTGGAGCAGCTGCTGCTCGAGTTCGGTCAGTGCCTCGACCTCGTCCTGCGCACGGGTCCGCATCACCTCCAGCGTCTCCTGCGTCTGGGCGAGCTCGGTCTGCTTGGCGTCGAGTTCGGCCTGCTTGGCGACGAGCTCTCTGCGGACCGACTCGTAGTCGTCGATCGAGTCGACCGCGGCGTTGTTCGCCACCTGGGCGAGGATGTCCGCCTCGACCTGCTCGGTCGGTCCGACGACCCCGTTGAGCAGGGACAAGCCGGACGAATCATTGCCGACGAAGCGGGACAGGGCGAGCTGCTCGACACCGAAGGTGAGCGCATCCATCCGCGCCGAGGTCACATCGACGTCGGCCTGGACGACTGCGATCTCGTCGGTCAGCACAGCGCTGTCCGACTCCGCCTCGGCGAGCTCCTCGGCGGCGCGGTTGGCCCGGTTGCGGGCGCTGATGATCGCCTCGGCGGCTTCGTCTGAGGTGTCGATCCCGGCGTGCGCCGACCCGGTCGGGACGAACGACGCCACTGCGACGAGCAGCGCGACGAGGAACGATCGGATATGGGACGAGCGGGGCACGGCGAGCACAGCGTACCAACATTGCAGTTCCGTTACGGGCACTGACCGCCGATACCGTGCGCCGGCGATGTCTCCCGCCGTCGGATCCCCGGCTCGCCTGTCGCTCGAACTCGACGGCGTCTCGCTCGTACGTGACGAACGCTCGATCCTCCACCCGATGAGTTGGCAGGTCGCCTCCGACCAGCGGTGGCTGGTGCTCGGGGCCAACGGCAGCGGCAAGACGACCCTGCTGCGGATCGCCTCGCTCTACCTCCACCCGAGCAGCGGCACCGTGCGCGTCCTCGGCGAGGAGCTCGGGAGGACCGACGTCCGCAAGCTCCGCCGGCGGATCGGCCTCGCCTCTGCTGCGCTCGGGACCGAGCTGCGGCGCGAGCTGAGCGCGAGCGAGGTGGTGATGACCGCCAAGTACGCCGCGCTCGAACCGTGGTGGCACACCTACGACGACGACGACAGGTCGCGGGCGCTGGCCTGTCTCGCCCGGATGGGAGTCGATCGCTACGCCGAGCGGCCGTGGGGCACGTTGTCCTCCGGCGAGCAACAGCGCGTCCTGCTCGCCCGCTCGCTGATGAACGAACCCTCGATCGTGCTCCTCGACGAGCCGAGCGCCCGCCTCGACCTCGGCGGGCGAGAGCAACTGGTCGGTGCGCTGGCTGAGCTCGTCGGCGATCCGGCGGCGCCGCCGCTGGTGCTGGTCACCCATCACGTCGACGAGGTCCCGCCGGGGATCACCCATGCGCTGCTGTTCGCGCGCCGGCGAGGTGCTCACCGCCGGTCCGCTGGACGAGGTGCTCACCGCCGAGGCGCTGAGCGACTGTTTCGAGCTCCCGCTCGAGCTCGAACGCCGCCCGAACGGCCGCTTCGCCGCCTACGCACGTCGCTGAGGGTCATCGCTGACCTGGGGATCCCCGAGTGGGCGCGCCCAGGCTCGAACTGGGGACCTCTACGGTGTGAACGTAGCGCTCTAACCAACTGAGCTACGCGCCCGGGGTCGACAACTTACCAGCGTGTCCCGGCCGCCGGCCACTACCCGGCTAGCGTGGGGCGATGGCCCGACTGTGTGAGCGTCCCGGATGCTCCGCAGCGGCCTCGGTCGCCTACGGCTTCGAGGCGGCCCAAGCGCTCGTCTGGCTGGCGACCTTCGAACCGGAGCTGGGCGATGCGATTCGCGCCGGTGCGCTGTGCCGCCGCCACGCCGATTCGCTCACCCCGCCTCGCGGCTGGTGGCTCGACGACCGGCGAGAACTCCGCCCGAAGCTGTTCCACCTCCCCTCGGAGGCGGCGACGGACGAGCCCCCCGAGGCAGCATCCCCTCGGGCGCGTCCGCGCCGGACCCGGCCGGAGGACACCACCGAGGAGCTCCCGTTCCCGCTGCTCGACGACGAGGGTGCCCCAGCACGCCCAGGTGACGACGACACCCAACCGACCGTCGGTCCGGATCCCTCCGCGGCGGCGTCGGCGGACGACACCCCCGGCACACCGTGGACGCCGGTGTTCGATCGCGACGACGACCTCGGCGGCGTGCTCGACGCCCGCAGCCCGCTGCTCTCGCGGGCGTTCGGCAGCCGGGTCCAGCGGCGGGAGGCCTGATCCGCTCGGCATACTCGCAGCGATGGATGTCCACGCCGAGCTGACCGCCCCGTGCACGCCCGAGGAGCTGTTCGGCTGGGTCGACGACCTCGCCCGGTACCCGGCGTGGACGACCCTGGTCCATCGTGTCGAGGCGGTCGACGCCGACCCCGATGACGCTCCTGCGTGGTCGGTCGAGCTGCGCGCCCGGGTCGGGCCGATGGCCCGCTCCAAGCGGTTGCGGATGGTCCGGACCGTCCACGACCGACCGAACGCGGCGGTGTTCGAGCGGCGCGAACTCGACGCCAAGCGCCATTCGCCGTGGATCCTGACGGTCGAGCTCGAAGCTCTCGGCGAGGACTGTGCGCTGCGGGTCGACCTCCACTATGGCGGGGCGTTGTGGACCGGCGGGCTGCTCGAACGGGCCCTCGCCGACCAGATCGAACACGGTCGCGACGCGCTCCACCGCCTCGTCACCGACGCCCGCCACTCCCGCTGACCCGACGCACCGACGCACGGCCACAGCCACCGAACACGCCCCGCCGAGCGTGCATCGACCGACCCAACCCGGCGATGCACGGCCCCAGCCACCGAACACGTCCCCCCGAGCGTGCATCGGCGGCCTGGCGGCGCGGCCAGGGGGTCAGGGGGCGACGACGCAGACCTTGCCGAGGCCCTGACGGTCGCGGAACTCGCGGGTGTCGATCGGGCAGGAGACGTCGGCGGTGACGAACTGATCGACGACCCAGTCGTGCGCAGCGGTGCAGGGCACCTCGACCGCCGCCTGCGACTCGTCGATCACGACGCACTCCCCGCCGCCGACCAGCCCGTCGGGTGCAGGCGGTTGCGGATCGTCCGTCAGCGCGCCGGCGGTGAAGATGAAGATCGCGCCGAGGACGACCACCGAGACCACCGCCCAGATCGGGAAACGTGCTCGCCGGCCGTCATCGCGGTACGCCCCGGTATCGACCTGATAGCGCGCACTCGCCGACGAGTCCGGCGCCGACGCAGTCGCCGCTGTGCCGCCGGCGGCGCTGCCGGCGGACGTCGCCCGCCGCAGCGAGCCGTCGTACACCGCCCGGCGGCCGGTGTCGCTGAGCACCCGCCAGGCCTCGTTGATCGCCGCCATCTCGTCGGACGCATCGGCGCCGTGCGCGTCGGGGTGGAACTGCCGGGCGAGCCGCCGGTAGGCCGTGCGGATCTCCTCAACACCGGCGTCGCGTCCGACGCCGAGACGTTCGTAGTGGGTGGCGATGATCGCCAGGCTAGGAGGGCTCGGGGACGACCGGATCGACCGTCCCACCGGATCGCCAGTACCAGCCCTCGGCGCGGGAGAGGAAGTCCTCGTCGACCAGGTAGCGCCGCCAGGCGGCGGTGTCCGGATGGCGCTGGCCGAGGATCAGGTTGACCATCTGCTCCGAGTACCGCTTGCCCGGCTCGAACTCTTGGGCCAGCCAGTCGAGCAGCACCTGCCGCTTCGCGTGGGCGGCCGGGATCTGGGTGATCCGGCCGTCGCGGACGAATGCGGCGAACACCCGTGCCTGCTCCGGAGTGCGACCCTCGACGGTCGACGTGACCGCGCTGTGTTCGTGGGAGGAGCGAGCGGCGAGGGCGAAGGACTCGCCGAGCAGGATCGGCCGACCCTCGCGGCTGACGACGAGCCCCGCGCTGCTCAACCGACCGAGCGCTCTGCCCGCCCGCGCAGCGGAGAGCCGGCTCGCCGTGGCGACCTCCTCGGTCGTGCGCGCCCCGAGCACGAGTGCGGCGAACACGGCCCGGCGGTCGTCGTCGGCGAGCAGCCCGACCAGGGTCGCGGCGTCGAGCTCCCGATCCATCGGACGCTCAGTATCCGAGCTCGGGATCGATCGGGCCGATCAGCGGCTCGTCATGGGCGAACCGACGGACGTTGGACTTGATCCGCTTGGCGAGCAACGGCCGGGCCATCTCCGGGGTGTTGCCGACGTGCGGGGTGATCAGACAGTTGGGCAGCTGCCACAGCGGATGCTCGTCGGGCAGCGGCTCGGGATCGGTGACATCGAGCCCGGCCCCACCGATCGTCCCGGCGCGCAACGCATCGACGAGGTGGTCGGTGATCACGTGACGCCCGCGGGCGACGTTGATCAGCCAGGCGTGATCCTCCATCGCCTCGAACTCACCGCGACCGATGAGCCCCTCCGTGTCGGGGGTCAGGGCGAGGGCGAGCACGACCAGGTCTGCACCGGGGAGGGCATCGACGTAGCGGTCGGCCTCGAGCACGTCGTCGACGCCGTCCATCTCCTGCACCCTGTTGCGCACGACGGTGACGTGGCAGTCGAACGGACGGAGCAGACCGACCAGCGCCTCGGTGATCCCGCCGCCACCGAGGATCGTCACCCGCGAGCCGTGGAGGTTGCGGCCGCGCGGTGCCGTCCACGACCCGGCGGTGGCGTAGACGTCGAGGCCGCGCAGCCCGGCGAGGGCGAGGGTCAGGGCGAGCTCGGCGACCGGCGCGGCGTACACGCCCTTTCCGCAGGTCCACTGCCGGTCGTCGTCGAGCAGGTGGACGAAGCTCTCGACCCCGGCATACGGCAGTTGCACCCAGCGCACCTCGGACGATTCCTTCAGCGCGGTCTCCAGGCCGTCCGGATCGCGCGGATCGGTCCAGACGATCGCCTCCGCCTGGTCGATGTCGACGACGTGCCCACCGCCGGCGTTCACCGCCTCGACCATCCACTCGGCAGCAGGTGCCGGCGCGACGGCGATCCGGGGGGCGCGATGACTTGGCATGGTCTCGCCGAGGCTAGTCCGTCGTCGAGATTCGGTCGCTCGTCGACGACCGCTGTAGTCCGACGCGCCCGCCCGGCCGACGCTCCACGTGATGGAATCCATCGTGTGAGCAGGGTTTCACGACGGATTCCCTTGCACACCCGGTGCCGGGCGGCCAAGATTCGGCACACACCGCAACCCAAGGGAGCAGCAACGTGGCCACCACCCACGGCTCGATCTTCGTCAACGGCGACTGGATGGCAACCCGCGAGGGACGGCACGACGACGTGCTCGATCCGGCGACCGGCGAGGTGATCGCCCACGTCGCCTGCGCCGACGCGACGGACGTCGACGTCGCCGTCGACGCCGCCGCAGCCGCCTTCCCGACCTGGGCGGCGACGTCACCCGCCGAGCGATCGGCGGCGCTGTACAAGCTCGCCGACGTGATCGAATCGAACCGCGACGAGCTGGTCGCGATCGAGAGCCGCAACGTCGGCAAGCCGATCGCGGTGACCCCGCTGGACATCGACTTCATGATCGACAACTTGCGGTTCTTCGCCGCCGGGGCGCGGACGATGTCGACCCAGGCACCCGGCGAGTACCTCAGCGGCTACACCTCGATCCTGCGCCGTGAGCCGCTCGGCGTCGCCGGCCTGATCGCGCCGTGGAACTACCCGATCATGATGGCCGGGTGGAAGCTCGGCCCGGCGCTGGCGGCGGGCAACACCGTCGTGCTCAAGCCGTCCGAGCTGACCCCGCTCAGTGCGCTGAAGCTCGCCGAGCTCGCCGGAGACGTCTTCCCCCCGGGTGTGCTCAACATCGTCACCGGCGACGGCGAGACCACCGGTGCGGCACTGGTCGCCAACCCGAAGGTGGCGATCGTCTCGCTGACCGGGGAGGTCGGCACCGGCAAGCTGATCATGCGCAACGCCGCCGACACGCTCAAGCGGGTCCATCTCGAACTCGGCGGCAAGGCCCCGGTGGTCGTCTTCGACGACGCCGACATCGCCGCTGCCGTCGAAGGGGTCAAGGTCTTCGGGTACTTCAACGCCGGTCAGGACTGCACCGCTTCGACCCGGGTGCTGGTCGCCGCCGACGTCCACGACGACTTCGTCGCCGGTCTGGCCGAGGCCGCCTCCTCGTTGCAGATGGGCGACCCGCAGAACGAGGCGACCGAGCTCGGCCCGGTCGTCTCCGCCGAGCAGCGCGAGCGTGTCGCCGGCTTCGTCGAGCGCGCCGTCGCCGCCGGCGCATCGGTCGCCACCGGCGGGAAGACCGGCTCCGGTGCCGGCTTCTTCTATGAACCCACCGTCGTCGTCGGTGCCGCCCAGGACGCCGAGATCATCCAGCGCGAGGTGTTCGGCCCGGTCGTCACCGTCCAACGCTTCGCCGACGAGGCCGAGGCGCTGGCGTGGGCCAACGGTGTCGACTACGGCTTGTCCGCTTCGGTGTGGACCAAGGACGTCGGCCGCGCCCACCGGATGGCCAACGGGATGCAGTTCGGCACGGTGTGGGTCAACGATCACGGCCCACTGGTCTCGGAGATGCCCCACGGCGGGTTCAAGCAGTCCGGGGTGGGCAAGGACATGTCGATGTACTCGATCGAGGCCTATACCGAGCTCAAGCATGTGATGATCAAGATCGCCTGATGAGCGCAGCGAATGGCCCAGCGGCCGGGAGCGGCGACCAGGACGCGAGAGCGCAGCGAATGGCCCAGCGGCGGGAAGCGGCAACCATTGAGCACGGCGAAGCCCAACCCGCTCGACGACGTCGACCGGGCAATCATCGAACAGCTCCAGCACGACGGCAGGCTGCCTTACACCCGGCTCGGGGCGGCGGTCGGTCTGTCGGAAGCGGCCGTGCGCCAACGGTTGCAGCGGCTGCTCGACTCCGACCGGATCCAGATCGTGGCGGTGACCAACCCGATGTCGATCGGGTTGCGGCGGATGGCGATGATCGGCGTGCGGGTGGAGGGCAACACCTCGGAGATCGCCAGCAGGCTGCAGGAGTTCCCCGATATCGACTACCTCGTCGTCACCGCCGGCTCGTTCGACCTGATGGCCGAGGTCGTCGTCGAGAGCGACAAGGCGTTGCTCGAACTCGGCAACCGGATCCGTCAGGTGCCCGGCGTGCGCGGCACGGAGACGTTCATCTACCTCGACCTCGTCAAGCAGACCTATACCTGGGGAGCGCACTGAGATGCTGAAGTCCGTCGGGGTTCCGAAGGAACTGAAGACCGCCGAGGGCCGGGTGGCGATGACCCCGGACGGGGTGCGCGAATTCGAACGCCACGGGATCGACGTCTACATCGAGGCCGGTGCAGGAGTCGGAGCATCGATCTTCGACGCCGACTACGTCGCCGCGGGGGCGACGATCGTTCCCACTGCCGCCGACGCCTGGGCGCAGGAACTGGTCGTCAAGGTCAAGGAACCGACCGCCGAGGAGTTCGGCCACCTTCGTGCCGACCTGACGCTGTTCACCTACCTCCACCTCGCGGCCTATCCGGAGGTCGGCAAGGCGCTGCTCGCCGCGGGAACGACCGCGCTCGCCTACGAGACCGTCCAGCTCGACACCGGGGCGCTGCCGTTGCTCGCCCCGATGTCGGAGGTGGCCGGCCGGCTCGCACCACAGATGGGGGCGCACTTCCTCGAACGACACAACGGCGGGCGGGGCGTGCTGATGGGCGGTGCACCCGGGGTCCGCCCGGCGAAGGTCGTCGTCCTCGGCGCCGGCAACGTCGGCTGGAACGCAGCCTGGATCGCGGCGGGGATGGAGGCCGAGGTGGTGCTGCTCGACAAGAACCTCGATCGTCTGCGCTGGGTCGATCAGATCCACCGCGGCCGGATCATGACGCTCGCCTCCAACCGCGGGGCGGTCGAGCGATCCGTCGCCGACGCCGATCTGGTGATCGGGGCGGTGCTGGTCGCCGGGGTCGCGCCCCGGTGGTCGTCAGCGAAGAGATGGTCGCCGGGATGAAGCCCGGGGCGGTGATCGTCGACGTCGCCGTCGACCAGGGCGGATGCATCGAGACGATCCGCGAGACGACTCACAACGATCCGGTGTACACCGCCCACGGCGTGATCCACTACGCGGTCGGCAACATGCCCGGGGCGGTGCCGAACACCTCGACCTACGCCTTGACCAACGCCACCTTGCCGTATCAGCTGGAGGTCGCCGTCCACGGCGTCGCCGAGGCGATCCGCCGTGAACCGGCGCTGATCCACGGCGTCAACACCGTCGCCGGGCACGTGACCAACGCGCCGGTCGCCGAAGCCCTCGGCCTGCCGGCGATCGCCCCATCGCTCGCGCTGGACGGCTGAAAGACACCCGGCGTCGGGAGCGCCAGCGAGCAGCCGGACGCGAGCGAAGCGAGCCAGCAGCAGGGCGTCGGGAGCGCCAGCGAGCCAGCCAGACATCGCAGCTGGAAGGTTCGGCCCCCGCAGCTCGACCAGCCTGACACGACCCGGCGTCGGGAGCGCCAGCGAGCAGCCGGACGCGAGCGCAGCGAGCCAGCAGCAGGGCGTCGGGAGCGCCAGCGAGCCAGCAACACCGCACTGGAAGGTTCGGCCCCCGCAGCTCGACCAGCCTGACACGACCCGGCGTCGGGAGCGCCAGCGAGCAGCCGGACGCGAGCGCAGCGAGCCAGCAACACGGCGTCGGGAGCGCCAGCGAGCAGCCGGACGCGAGCGAAGCGAGCCAGCATCACGACTAGGTTGCCGACGGGGGTGGGGTCGATGCCGTGTCGTGCCGACGAACTGGACCTACCGGAGATCGACGTGCTCGCCGACCCGGACGAGGACCGCGCCGACCTGTTCCGCCGGGCGGCAGAGCAGCACTGGCTCGCCCGCGGCCGGATCGGCTATGTCCTGCTGCACTACGACGACGTCGTCGCCGTCCTGCGCGACCGACGGTGGCACAGCGCAGCCGCGATGATTCCCCAGCTCGCCGGGATCACCGACGAATCCGTTCCTCGCCCGCAACCGGGAGAGCATCCTCTCGGCCGAAGGCGAGACCCACGTCAGGCTCCGCCGGCTGGTCGGTCCGGCGTTCTCGCCACGCGCCGCCGATCGGCTGCGGCCGTTCATGCGCGAGGTGATCGAACGGCTCGTCGCGCCGATCGCCGAACGAGGTCGAGGCGACCTCGTCGGCGAGGTTTGCGAGCCGTACCCGATCCCGATCATCTGTGAACTGCTCGGTGCCCCGAGCGCGGACTGGCAGCAGTTCAGCCGCTGGGCGAGCGACGTGCTGCGGATCTTCGACACCAACCTGCTCGACCAGATCCCGCTGATCGTCGCCGCCCAGGACGAGCTCGAGGCCTACACCCTCGAGTTGATCGCCGAGCGGCGTTCGAGACCGGCCGACGATCTGCTCACCGCCCTGATCGCAGCCGAAGCGGGCGGCGACCGGCTGAGCTCGGAGGAGCTGGTGATGATGGTCGAGGCGGTGATCGTCGGCGGCACCGACACGACCCGCAACCAGCTCGGCTGCGCCGTGGCGATCCTCGTCGAGCATCCCGAGCAGTGGGCGCTGCTCGCAGAGCGACCCGAACTGGCCGGCCCCGCGGTCGAAGAGACGATGCGGCTGATGGGAGCGGTTCGTGGCACCGGCCGGATCGCCGCCGAGGACATCGAGTACCGCGACGTCTCCTTTCCCGCCGGAACATTCATCTCCCCGGCGATGGCGATCGCCAATCGCGACCCGACGGTCTGGGCGGATCCCGACCGGTTCGACATCACCCGCGCCCCGAGTGGACAACCGCAGCTGACCTTCGGCAGTGGGATCCACTACTGCCTCGGCGCGTCACTCGCCCGGGCCGAGCTGCAGGAGGCGCTGCCGATCCTCGCCCGCAAGCTGCCCGATCTGCGCCTTGACGGTCCGATCAGCTGGAAGCCGGCGACGGTCGGCATCTGGGGACCGGATCACCTGCCGATCGCCACCGGGGCGAGCCGCTGATCGGCGTGGCGCGGGATGCGAGCCGGGCAGCTCGACCGTAGCGTCGGGCCCGACCGCCATGACCTCGACCGACCTCCCCGCACTCCCCCACCGGTTCACCCCCGGCTCCGCCCGTGCCGCCCTCTCCTGGCCGGCCTATCGCTTGATCTGGCTCGGGATGTTCGCCTCGAACATCGGCAGCTGGATGCAGAACGTCGCCCTCCCGGCCTACATCCAGGACCGCACCCGCTCCGGGAGCCTCGTCGCCCTGATGGTCTTCGGCCAGCTCGGACCGGTGCTGTTCCTGTCGATTCCGGGCGGGATCATCGCCGCCCGGTTCCGGCCCCGACCGTGGCTGGTGACGATGCAGTCGATCCAGCTGGCCGGCTCGGTGATGCTCGCCGTGCTCGCCGCCAACCACGCTTCGGTGTTCGCCTTGTTCTGGTGCAACACGGCGATCGGGATCGGCGGAGCGCTGACCGCGCCGACGATCCAGTCGCTGGTCCCGATGCTCGTCGATCGCCGCGGACCTGCCGGGGCGATCTCGCTCAACTCGACCCAGCTCAACGGCTCGCGGGTGATCGGGCCGCTGATCGTCGGGATCCTCGGCCTGTGGGGCGTCAGCCTGGCGCAGATCTTCCTGATCAACGCGGCGACCTACCTGTTCATGATCGCCGCCCTCGTGCGGGTCCCGCTGCCGGCGATCCGCTCGGTCACCCGGCAGGGTTGGCGCCAGCTGACCCATGGCCTGCAGATCGCCCGGTCGACCTTCCCGATCGGCCGGGTGTTGGCGACGATGGCCCTGTTCTCGTTCTTCTCGCTGCCGTACATCGGACTGTTCCCGACCGTCGCCGACGAGGCCTTCGGGATCGAGCCGGCGAGTGCGGCGTACAAGTGGCTGTACGCCGTGTGGGGACTCGGCGCCTGCCTCGGCGCGCTGTCGACGGCGACGATCCTCGCCCGGATCGACAAGGCGCGGATCGTCCGCCCGGCGCTGATCGGGTTCGCCGTCAGCCTCGGCGCGTTCGCCGTGCTCCGCAGCCCGGCGCTCGCCTACCCGGTCGGCTTCGTCCTCGGGTGGTGGTACTTCCTGATGATCACGGCATTGATCACGGTGCTCCAACAGGCGCTCGAGGATCATCAACGCCCGGCGGTGATGGCGCTGTGGTTCATGTGCTTCGGGGGGACGGTGCCGCTCGGCAACCTCGCCTTCGGACCGCTGATGGACGTCGTCGGGCCGCATTGGGTGCTCGCCTTCGGTGCACTGGTCGCGGTCGGTCTCGGCTGGTGGTGCGATCTGCGCGATCGCCCGGCGGACATCGCCCTCGCCGCCACCGCCTCCGGCTGACGAGCGGGATTCAGCCGGCCAGTAGCCCGGAGGCGATCCGTTCGAGCCCGGCCACCCGGCTCGCCTTGATCAGCACGGCGGTGCGCTCGTCGAGCGGTCCGAGGCGGGCGTCGAGATCCTCGACCGGAGCGATGCCGTAGAGCTCGGTACCGACGGCGAGCAGTTCGATGTCGAGTTCCGCTGCACACGCTGCGATCCCGCGGTGATCGGCGGCGGGATCGGCGAGCTCGGCCATCAGCCCCGAGCGACCGCGACCCGGCGCTCGCCGGGAGCGCAGCAAGCGTCGCCAGGGCGGCAGCGCATCGAGGTCGGGTTGGCGTTGTAGGCGTCGTTGAGCACCACGCACCCGACGGCGGCTGGCACGACTCCATCCGCATCGGCGAGAGGACCGCGCGTGCCGAGCGCATCGGCGGCCGCTCGATCGGCACGCCGAGGGCAGCGCCGACCGCCAGCCGCCGCGGCGCGTTGACGGCCATGTGCGCCCCGGTGACGCCGAGCTGCGACGTCGCTCGACCCCCACGGCGTGGCGAGGGTGAAGTCGGGCGCGGGCGAGCTCGTCGAGGCGCAGCGTCGTCGACGCGTACGTCGCCGTCGGCGCCGAAGCTGAGCACCCTCGCCGACGGTGCGCGCCGGCCATCGCCAGCACCAGCTCGTCGTCGCCGTTGAGGATCGCGATGCCGTCGGCGGGCAGCGCCTCGACCAGCTCGGCCTTCGCCCGGGCGACGCCGTCGATGCCACCGACGCGATCGCTGTGCGCCTCGGCGACGCGCGGTGACGACGCCGATCGTCGGGCCGGGCGATGGCGCACAGCCGGGCGATCTCGCCGAGGCCGCGCATGCCCATCTCGAGCACCATCACCTCGGTGTCGTCGGGCGCGTTGAGGATCGTGTGCGGCAGGCCCTGGTCGTTGTTGAAGCTGCGTTCGTTGGCCCACGTCCGCGACGTCGGCGCCGAGCGCCGCGGCGGCGAGGTCCTTGGTGCTCGTCTTGCCGACCGAGCCGGTGATGCCGACGACCTGGCCGCCGACGGTCGGCCCGAGCCGCCGCGGCCCCACCGGCGAGCGCATCAACGCCGCGGCGTGTCGTCGACCACGATCGCCGGTGCCCGGCGCCTGCCGGGTCCGCCGACGCGGCCGTGAGGTACGCCGCGGCGCCGGCGGCGCAGCGCCGCCGGCGATGAAGTCGTGCCCGTCGCGCTCGGCGACGAGCGGCACGAACAGCTGCCCGGGCCGCAGCGCGCGGCTGTCGAACGAGACGCCGTCGAGCCGCACGTCGGGCGCCGCACAGCCGTGCCACCGGTCGCCGCGGCGACGTCGCTGGCCCGGAATCGCATCGGACGCACACGGTAGTCGATCGGACGTCCCGCTACGGTCGACCTCGATGACCAGCGGCCCGACCGAACGGATCAACCTGATCGTGCTGTTCGGCGGGCAGTCCGCCGAGCACGACGTGCAGCTGCACCACCGCCGCCCACGTGCTGCGTGCCGCCGACCCGGCGAAGTACCGCGATCACGCCGATCGGCATCGGCCGCGACGGCGCGTGGGCGATCGCCGACGCGGCGCAACCGGGCGCTCGGCGGCCGGCCCCGAGGCGCTGCCGGAGCGGCTCGAGCCGAGCGGGACGCCGACGTCGTCCGCCACCGTTCCTCGCCGCGGCGCCGAGCGCGGTCGCAGACGGTCGTCCTGCCGCTGCTGCACGGCCCGATCGGCGAGGACGGCACGGTCCAGGGCATGCTCGAGCTGGCCGACGTGCCGTACGTCGGCAGCGGGCGTGCTCGGCTCGGCGGTGGCGATGGACAAGGCGATGGCCAAGCAGGTGCTCGACCGTCAACGGCATCGCCGCAGGCGCCGCTACCGCTGCGTTCCGCGAGGACGAGATCACGCCCGGGCTGCCGCCGCAGCTCGCCGAGCGAGCTCGGCCTGCCGCTGTTCGTCAAGCCGGCGAACATGGGCTCGTCGGTCGGCGTGACGAAGGCGCAAGACCGTCGACGAGCGTCGCGCGACGCGATCGACGTCGCGCTCACGCTACGACGAGTGGGTCGTCGTCGAGGAGGCGATCGTCGGGCGCGAGATCGAGGTCGCCGTGCTCGGCAACCTCGACCCGCGGCGCCAGCGTGCCGGGCGAGATCGTCCCCGGCGCCGAGTTCTACGACTACGCCGACAAGTACCTCGACGACGGATCGCAGGCGCTGATCCCCGCGCCGCTCTCGGCCGAGCGACCGCCGAGGTGCAGCGCGCTGGCGGTCGACGATCGTTCCGCGCCCTGCGCTGCGACGGCATGGCCCGGGTCGACTTCTTCTACGAGGACGGCACGGCGCGCGGGTTCCTGTGCAACGAGGTCAACACGATCCCGGGCTTCACCCCGATCTCGATGTACCCGAAGCTGTGGCATCGCGAGCGGGCTGACGTACCCCGAGCTGATCGACGAGCTGGTCGCCCTCGCCGTCGAACGCCACGGTCGGCGGCGCCGCAACACCAGCCACTGACCTCCTGCCAGGCAGCACACACCGCAGCGGTCGTCCCGCTCGGCTCCGCAGGTCTCGTCGGCGATACCGTGGTCGCCCGTGTCCCAGCGACTCTCAGAGTTCCGGTTCGCTGCCGTCAGTGCCGAGATCGAACAGGAGCGTGCCTCCGCCCTCGGTCGGATCGGCCGGCGGTTCACCGCCCAGCACTTCCGCTGCCACGAACTGCTCGCCGACCTCGACCGCGACAACGAGGCGTCGACCCGTGACGAGCGGGTCCGCCGTTACCGCGACGAGCGCGCCCTGCTCGAGGAGCTGCGCTGGCAGTACATCGTCCAGCGCGAAGCGATCGGCCTGCTCGACCACAGGGTGCTCGACCGCACCTGTCCGATGCCCGAGCGTCGCTGAACGACGAGGCGTCAGCCCGACCGGCGCGTCGCCGAGCGCACGGCGGCGTCAGCCGAGCGCAGCAGCGCGGAGGAAGTCGAGCAGTTCGCTGCGCAATCGGCGCAGGCCGGCCGGCGTCGGATCCCAGCCGACGGCGCGCAGCGCTTCGGGTTCGGTCGCCACACCGGTGACGGTCGCGTAGGCGAGGGCGACGAGCAGCCGCGGGTCGGCGCGCCGGACACGGCCGGCGTCCATCTCCTCGGCGAGGAACGAGGCGGCGCGATCCGCGAGCGGTCGCATCCGCTCGACCAGTCGCTCCGACATCGCCGGCCCGAGCCGGTTGAGCTCGCGCACCAGGCCGAGCAACGCCGGGCGGCGGACCGCCGGTCGGAACATCGCGGCGACGACCGCTTCGACCCGGGCGAAGCCCTCCCCCGCTTGCCGAACCGCCGCCTCGATCGCCACGCTCAGCTCCTGCGGCGCTCCGTTCGAGCACGGCGACGAGCAACTCGTCCTTCGACGGGAACCAGTAGAGCACGGTCTGCTTGCGCACGCCGACGACGACGGCGATCTCGTCGAGCGAGACCGCCTCGAACCCGCGCAACCCGAACGCATCCAGCGCGGCGTCGAGTATCCGTTCACGGGTCGGCCGGGTAGGGATCGGGCGGGTCGGTGTCGCAACCATCGTCTACCAGATGGTAGACAATACGGCCGTGATCGCTGAGCAGCTCGCCGGCAAGCGGATCGCGGTGACCGGATCGACCGGATTCGTCGGCACCGCCCTCGTCGAACGGCTGCTCCGCGGCGTTCCGGGCTGCGAGCTGGTGCTGCTCGTACGCGCCGGAAAGCGGACCAGCGCCCGCCGAGCGGGTCCGCAAGGAGATCCTCAAGAACGACGCCTTCGACCGGCTCAAGGCCGAGCTCGGAGGACCGAAGGCGTTCGACGAGATGACCGCTCGACGGATCACGACGATCAACGGCGACGTCGAGCGGGACGGGCTGGGCCTCTCCGCCGACGACCGGGCGACGCTGGCGAGCTGCGACGTCGTGATCCACTCGGCGGCGACCGTCGCCTTCGATTCCCCGCTCGATTCGGCGGTCGAGATCAACCTGCTCGGGCCGTCGCGCATCGCCCAGCTGCTCAACGAGCTCGGGGTCGCCCCCCATCTCGTCGCCGTCTCGACCTGTTACGTCGCCGGCAACCGCCGGGGAACGGCGCCGGAGGAGCTGGTCTCCGAAGGACCGTTCGACCTCGGTCTCGACTGGCGCAGGGAGGTCGCCGCCGCCCGCCGGCTGCGTAGCGACATCGAAGCCGCGAGCCGGATCCCCGACCAGCTGCGCAGCTTCCGAAGCGACGCCCGCCGCGAGCTCGGCGCAGCCGGCACGCCGGCGTTGGCCTCGAAGACCGAGCAGCTGCGCGAGCGCTGGGTCCACGACCAGCTCGTCGATCACGGACGGGCGCGCGCCGCCAGCCTCGGATGGCCCGACGCCTACGCCTACACCAAGGCGCTCGGTGAGCAGGCGCTGCAGGAGAACAAGGGCGCGGTGCCGGTCTCGATCGTCCGTCCGTCGATCATCGAGTCCGCCCACGCAGAGCCCAAGCCCGGGTTGGATCCGCGGCTTCCGGATGGCCGAGCCGGTGATCCTCTCCTATGCCCGGGGCCTGCTGAAGGAGTTCCCCGGCGTCCCCGAGGGAACCGTCGACGTGATCCCGGTCGACCATGTCGTCGCCGCGATCATCGCCGTCGCCGCCGTCGGCCCTTCCGTAGCGGCACCGATCACGCAGGTCGCATCGGGCTCGGTCAACCCGTTGAAGTATTCGACGTTGGTCGACAACGTCCGCGCCTGGTTCACCGAGCACCCGTTGTACGACGCGAAGGGTCAACCGATCGTCGTCCCCGATTGGACCTTCCCCGGTCGTGGACGGGTGCAGGGCCAGCTGCAGCGGGCCAAGTCGGTGTTCGACAAGGCCGAATCGGTGCTCCAGGCGCTCCCCCTGCGCGGCACGCAGGCGACCTGGTCGGCGAAGTTGGAGGAGAAGCGGGCCGAGGTCGACCGCGCCCTCGAGTACGTCGAGCTCTACGGCTTGTACACCGAGTGCGAGGCGATCTACTCGGTCGACAACCTGCTCGCCCTGTGGGACCACATCGAGGAGCACGATCGGCAGGCGTTCTGGTTCGACCCGCGGGTGATCGACTGGCCGCGGTTCGTCACCGAGACGCACTTGCCGAGCGTGGTCCACCACGGTCGGGTGAAGACCACCCCGGGGAAGTCGAAGAGCGTCTCGCGGGCCACCAGGACCCGCAACCAGGTGCTCTCGACCGAGCGCCACATGGCTGCGTTCGACCTGGAGAACACGTTGATCGCCTCCAACGTCGTCGCCAGTTACTCGTGGCTCGCCACCCGCCGGCTGGGCACCGCCGACAAGACCCGCTACGTGCTGCGCACGCTGCGCGAGGCGCCGAGCCTGCTGGCCCTCGACCGAAAGGACCGCAGCGACTTCCTCCGCTTCTACTACCGCCGCTACGAGGACGCCCCGGTCGCCCAGATCGCCGAGGACAGCCAGGAGCTGTTCAGCGCCCTGATCCTGACCAAGAGCTTCCCGGCGGCGATCCGGCGTGTCCGGGAGCACAAGGCGCTCGGTCATCGCACCGTGCTGATCACCGGCGCGCTCGACTTCGTCGTCGAGCCGCTGCGTCCGCTGTTCGACGAGATCATCGCCGCCGAGCTCTCCGTCGGCCCGGACGGGCGATACCTCGGCGAGATGCGGGCCGTCCCTCCGACCGGGGAGACCCGTGCCCAGGCACTCGCCGACTACTGCGCGGCGGAAGGACTGAAGATGTCCGAGAGCGTCGCCTATGCCGATTCGACGTCCGACCTGCCGATGCTCGAAGCGGTCGGGTTCCCTGTCGCGGTCGAACCCGGAGACGCGATTGGCGGCGATCGCCCGCAAGCGGGGCTGGCTGGTCGAGCAGTGGTCGAAAGCACCCGGCAGCCCGCAACCCTTGCTCCCCGTCGCCTCGACCCGCGCCGACGCCCGCCCCGGCTACCGGGGAGCGAGCACCCGATGAAAGCGCTGCAGATCGACCGCAAGTTGAGCCGCTTCGCCGCAGCACGGATCGCCGGCGCGATCCAGCCTGGCGCCGGCGCGACCTTCGGCCCGCTCGAACTGGTCGACGTCGACCCCCCGGAGCTGCCCGGCCCCGGTTGGGAGGAGATCCGCCCCCGGCTGTCGGGGATCTGCGGCTCCGACCTGTCGACGATCGACGGTACCGCCAGCCGTTACTTCGAACCGATCGTCAGCTTCCCGTTCATCCCCGGCCACGAGGTCGTTGCAGATGCAACCGGGAGCGACGGGACCACCCGGCGGGTGGTGGTCGAGCCGGTGCTCGGATGTGTCACCCGGGGGATCGACCCGGTCTGCCCGAGCTGCGCCGCCGGTGATCTCGGCAACTGTCAGCGGCTGGCGTTCGGGGCGATCGAGCCCGGGCTCCAGACCGGCTTCTGCTGCGACACCGGCGGCGGTTGGGGGACGACGATGGTCGCCCACACCAGCCAGCTGCACGACGTCCCGCAGGCAATGAGCGACGACGACGCAGTGCTCGTCGAACCGACCGCGTGTGCGATCCACGGCGCGCTGCGGGCCGAACCGGCCGACGGTCAGACGATCGTCGTCCTCGGCGCGGGCACGCTCGGGTTGCTGACCGTCGCCGCCCTCCGCCGCTTCGCGCCGGGCGCCCGGATCGTGGTCAACGCCCGTTACGCCGAGCAGATCCGGCTGGCGAAGGTGCTCGGCGCCGACGTCGTCTCCAGCGGTGACGAGCTGCCTCGGCTGATCCGTTCGCTGACCGGCTCGATGGCCTACGGCAACCAGTTGACCGGTGGCTGCGACACGGTCGTCGACTGTGTCGGTAGCGACGCCTCGATCGCCCAGAGCCTGGCGATCGTCAAGCCGCGCGGCCGGGTGGTGCTGGTCGGCATGCCGGGCAAGGTTCGCCTCGAGTTGACCACCCTCTGGCATCGCGAGACCCAACTCGTCGGCGCCTACGCCTACGGCACCGAGACGCTCCCCGACGGCGCCCGCCGGCGGACCTTCGACCTCGCGCTCGAACTCGCCCAGTCGGCCGGCCTCGGCCGGCTGCTCTCCTACACCTACCCCCTCGCCGCGTCGCGCGAGGCGATCGAGCACGCAGCTGCCGCCGGACGGCGCGGCGCGGTCAAGATCGCCTTCGATCTGCGCGGCGGGCAGCGCCGATGATCCGGAGGATCTTCTGATGCCCCGCCCTGGCTTCGTCCTCGACGTCGACCGCTCGACCCCACCGACGCTGTTCTGGCGCGGTGAGCGCTTCAGTCTCGAAAAGCTGCCCGCCGACCGGAGCAGGATCATCTACCCGCCCGAGCCGTTGCCCGGGATCGACGACCTCGACGGGGCGATCCGCCGCGCCCTGCTCGAACCGCTCGACGCCGATCCGCTCCCCGCCCTGCTGCGCCCGGGGATGAAGCTGACGATCGCCTTCGACGACGCCAGCCTCTCGCTGCCGAAGATGCAGACCCCCGACACCCGTCAGCGGATCATCGAGGCGGTGCTCGACCTCGCCGCCGCAGCGGGGGTCGACGACGTCCACCTGATCGCCGCCCTCGGGCTCCACCGCCGGATGCACGAGTACGAGCTGCGCCACGTCCTCGGCGACCGGATCTTCGACGCCTTCCATCCTCGCGGCCAGCTCTACCAGCACGATGCCGAGGACCCTGCGAACCTGACGATCATCGGGACGACCGATCACGGAGAGATCCTCGAGATCAACAAGCGGGCGGCGGAGAGCGACCTGATCGTCTACGCCAACGTCAACCAGGCGGCGATGGACGGGGGTTGGAAGTCGGTCGTCACCGGCCTGGCGAGCTATCGCTGCCTCAGCTTCCACCACAACGGCCACACCCTCCAGCAGACCCGGTCGTTGATGGATCGCCACCACTCCGCGCTGCACCACAGCATCTGGCGGATGGGCGAGCTGCTGAAGCAGTCGGGCCCGCAGATCTTCACCGTCGAAACGACACTGAACACCGACACCTTCCCCAACTCGTTCGGCTTCCTCGCCAAGCGCGAGTGGGAATGGAACGCGCGTGACCGGGCGACGTACCTGGCGACGTCGAAGTCGCTCGACCGGACACCGACCAAGCTCGCCCGCAAGATCTTCCACTCGATCCAGGCGCCGTATCGCACGACCAGCGTCCAGGCCGGCTCGACCGACGCCGTCCACGAACACACGCTCGAGCACGTCTACGCCCAGCAGTTGGTCGAGGTCAACGGGCAGACCGACATCCTCACCCTCGGGATCCCGTTCATCAGCCCGTACAACCCCGAGTCGATCATGAACCCGATCCTGGTGATGTGCATGGGCCTCGGGTACCTGTTCAACATGTACCGCAACAAGCCGCTCGTGCGTGAGGGCGGAGTGGTGATCATGACCCACCCGACCTACCGGGAGTTCCACCCGGTGCACCATCCGAGCTACATCGACTTCTTCGAGCAGGTGCTCCCGGACACGACCGACCCGGTCGAGATGGGCAAGCGCTGGGAGAAGCAGTACGCCGAGGACGAGTGGTACCGCCATCTCTACCGGACGAGCTACGCCTACCACGGAGTCCATCCGTTCTACGCCTGGTACTGGGGGGCGCACGGCCAGCAGCACGCCGGCAAGGTGATCATCGTCGGCGGAGATCCACCGACCGTGCGCCGGCTCGGGTTCACCCCGGCGTCGACGATGGACGATGCGTTCGAGCTCGCCAGCGACGTCGTCGGGCGGCACCCGACGATCACCCACCTCCACGTCCCGGCCGTCCTCGTCGCGGACGTCACCTAGATGGGCCCGAGCTGATGGCGGTTCGGCGCGGCATGCCGGTGCCGCTGGCGTCGAGACGGCTGGCCGGCCGGGCGGTGCGCAGCACCCGCCGAAAGGTCAACCGGGCGAAGACGATCGTCGCCCGCACGGGCTTTCCCTACCGCGCCCCGAGCGTGCCACGCGGGGTCGAGGTGCCCAAGCGCCGACCGACACTCGGAGCCGACTTCGAGACCGACTGGGCCCGCCGCTCCCCGGCGCGCGTCGCCCGCTCGATGATCGTCGAGGGACCGATGCGGCTGATGGTCAAGGGCCTCGCCGCGCCGGTGGTCGAGGGCCTCGATCGGCTCGCCGATCTCCAACGGCTCGGCGACGACGCCCCGGCGGTGATCTTCACCCCGAACCACCATTCCCACCTCGACACCCCGCTGTCGATCACCACCATCCCCGAACCCTGGCGGCACCATCTGATCGTCGCCGCCGCAGCAGACTTCTTCTTCACCAACCGGGTCACCGGGACGCTCGCCGCGCTGACGCTCAACGCGCTGCCGATCGATCGTGAGACGGCCACGCGCAAGTCGAGCGACCAGATCAAGACGCTGGTCGGCGAGGGGTGGAGCCTGATCATCTATCCCGAGGGCGGTCGTTCGCCCGACGGTTGGGGGCAGGACTTCAAAGCCGGGGCGGCCTACCTGTCGTCGAAGACCGGTGTGCCGGTCGTCCCGATGTTCATCGAGGGCAGCGGCTCGATCTTCGGCAAGGGGATGAGCCGGCCGAAGCCGGGGCGGACGCGGGTGATCTTCGGCCACCCGATCTGGCCGGTCGCAGAGGAGTCGACCAAGCGTTACAACCAGCGGATCGCCAACGCGGTCAGCGAACTCGGCGACGAGGCGTTGACCGACTGGTACTCCGCCCGGCGCCGGGCGGCCGAGCGGTCGACGCCGTCGTTGAGCGGGCCGGAGCACACCGGTTGGCGACGCGCCTGGGCGCTCGCTGACCAGCGTCAGCGCGGGATGGCCGGTGTCCGCCGCCGACAGAAGCGCCGCTGGCCCGATCTCGGCTGACGAGCGACGGGAAGCTGCTCGATCAGCGGCCGGCGAGGACGAGGCAGGAGGCGAACGGGTCGCCACTGCGTTCGGTGATCGTCCGCAGTGCGACGCAACCGGGATCGATCCGATCGATGCCGGTGAGCCGGGGTCCCGGCCAGTCGTGGGCGAGGCCGCGGATCGAGACCAGCGACACCTCACCGCCGGCATCGCAGCCGGTCCATTCGGCGACCTCGACCGTGCCGAAGGTGCCCAACAGCCGGACCGCGGGCGCCGGATCGCAGCCGGCGCTCAACGCCCAGCTCCCGGCCGAGAGCGGCACGCCGGCGAGCACGGCGGTCGTCTCGCCGAGCGTCTGGGGTCCCCCGCCGTAGGCGACCACCTGATCGTCGAACCCGTGGGTGATCTGGACCCTCGGGAACGCCCCGAGCGGGCACGTCGCCGGCGGCAGACCGGCCGACAGCAGCAGGCCACGGAACGACTGCGGGCGGCTGCAGGCGTAGAGCCCGGCCATCGCCGAGCCGGCGCTGAACCCGCCGATCCAGACCTCCGAGGCATCGATGCACGGCGACGATGTCAACTCCTCGACCAACGCGTCGAGGTACTCGACATCGCCGAACGCGGGATCGCCGAGGTGCCAGCCGGTCGGCTCGCCGATCGCCTGGGGAGCGGCGAGGACGACACCGGCCGCCGGCGCCGCCGTCGTCAGCCCGGTGGTCGGGAGGAACAGGTCGACCGTCGCGCTGTAGCCGTGGAGGAAGATCAGCAGCGGCGCCGGCGCGGCGCGGTCGAGGTCGCCGGGGACTGCCAACCGGTAGGCCCGTGGATGCCCACCGGCGACCAATCGGTGGACACCGCCGGTCATGCCCGGGCAGTCGTCGCCGAGGTCGATCGCCGGCGCAGCGGTCGCCGGCACGGGGAGGGCGGCGGGCGCCGGCACTGGTGGAGCGGCGACGGCGACCGTCGTCGTCGGTTCGCCGACCGCCGGAGCGGCGACCGCCACCGTCGTCGGCGGACTGGCCGTCGTGTCCTGCGGCGCAGACGCGACCGTGGTCGTCGGGGTCCCGGCGTCGCCCGCATCGGCCCTCGACACGCAGGAGGCGAAGCCTGCGAGCGCGACGAGAGCAGCCAGGTTCGTCCACCGCCGGCCCGCCCGGCGTCCGATCGACATCGGCGGTCAGTCGAGCAGCTGCTCGAGACGAGCGAGGCGTGCCTCGAGCTCGTCGATCCGCCGGCGCAGGGTCGCCAGCTCCTCCGCCATCTCCGCCGACGCCGACGCCGAACCGGCGCGAGCGCCGACCGCCGGGACGGCCGTGCTCGGCAGCTCCTCGGCATACAGCTGTTGCCAGCGGTTGGTGCTCTGACCGGGCAGGCGCTCCAACCGCTGGACGAGCGGGTCGTCGCCGTCCGACATCGACCGCAGTACCCGCTCGACCTCCTCCAGCGAGGAAAACGCATGCAGCCGCTCGGCGCGGGCGCGCAACTCCGCCGCAGTCTGCGGACCGCGCACGAGGAGCACACCGAGCAGGGCGACCTGCTCGGGTTCGAGCCCCGTACGTTCGTCGACGACCTGGCGGAACTTGGTCACCCCCCGCCCGCTCGTCGGATGGACGAAGCGGACGAGACCCTTCGATTTCAGCTCGGTCAAGGTCGCCTCGACCTCGCGCTCGTCGAGCGACATCACCGGATCGCGGTTCGACGATTGGTTGGCGGCGAGGAGCACCGCGTTCAACGACAGCGGGTACTGGTCGGGAACGGTCCGCTCCTTCTCCAGCAGCACGCCGACGATCCGGCCTTCGATCGGTGTGAGCACGGCCCTCTCAGCCCGCCACCGGCACCTTGATCACGTCTCCCGGGAAGAGCGGATGGTTGATCCCGGAGAAGCCGTTGATCGCGACGATCGCGTCCATCGTGGTGTCGAACTTGCTGGCGATTCCCGACATCGTGTCGCCCGCCTCGACCGTGTACGACCCGGAACCGTCGGCGGCGCGGGTGGTCGTCGTCGCCCCGGCGGTCGTCGGCGTCTCGCCCGGGGGCGCGGTCGACTCCGTCGTCTGACCTTCGAGGGTGCAGGTGAACGGGATCTTGATCTGGTCGCCGGGGAACAGCCCGTCACCCGGAGCGCGATCGTTGTACGCCGCGATCTCTTCCCACGTGCAGCCGTAGAGGTTGGCGATCTTCAGCGGGTAGTCGCCCGACTGGACCTCGTACAGGTCTTCCCCCGAGGCGTTGGTCGATCCGTCCGGGTTGGTCGACGCCACCGGCGACAAGGTCGTCGAGGTGGTCGGAATCGTCGAGAACGCCGTCGAGCTGGTCAGCGCCTGAAGGGTCGAGGTCGAGGCCTCGTCGTCGCCGCTGTTGCCGCAGCCGGCGAGGGAGACGCCGAGTGCGACGCAACCGAGGATCGCACCGATGCGTGTCCGCATGATCGACAGCCTAACCAGACGTTGCGGACCGATGACGGAGGGCGAACACGCGACCGGGAGGTTGGGTCCTCGGACCTGAACGCAGCGAGCTACTGCAGCGGACGGGTCGTCGGGGCGATCGGTCGGGGAAGGGTGGTCGAGCCCATCAGCCAATCGTCGACCCCTGCGGCGCAGGCTCGACCCTCGGCGATCGCCCAGACGATCAGGCTCTGACCGCGACCCATGTCACCGGCGACGAAGACACCGGGAACCGAACTCATGAACCGGGCGTCGCGCTCGACGCCACCGCGGCCGTCGAAGGCGACCCCGAGCTGGTCGAGCCAGGCGCCGCGCTCCGGACCGGTGAAGCCCATCGAGAGGAAGACGAAGTCGGCCGGCAACTCACGGTCGGTGCCTTCGATCTTGGTGAACCTGCCGTCGACCTGTTCGACCTCGTGGATCAGCAGCGCCCGGACGCGGCCGTTGCCGTCGTCCAAGAACCGCTCGGTGTTGACCGAGTAGAGCCGCTCGCCGCCCTCCTCGTGGGCGGAGGCGACGCGGTAGATCATGCTCCACTGCGGCCACGGATTGCCCGGCGCACGCTCGTCGGGCGGGCGGGGCATGATCTCCAGCTGGGTGATCGAGGCGGCCCGTTGGCGGTGGGCGGTGCCGAGGCAGTCGGCACCGGTGTCGCCGCCGCCGATGATCACGACGTGCTTGCCCTCGACGTCGATCGGGCTCGATTCGAGGTCACCCTGCTGGACCTTGTTCGCCCACGGGAGGTACTCCATCGCTTGGTGGACGCCGCCGAGGTCACGCCCGGGGATCGGCAGGTCGCGCCACTGTGTCGCCCCGCCGGCGAGGACGACTGCGTCGTGGGTCGCCAACAGCACGTCGATGTCGACGTTGCGGCCGACTTCGGCGTTGGTCCGGAACTCGGTCCCCTCCGCTTCCATCTGCGACAGGCGACGATCGATGTGGCGCTTCTCCATCTTGAACTCGGGGATGCCGTAGCGGAGCAACCCGCCGATCCGGTCGGCACGCTCGAGCACGACCACGTCGTGCCCGGCGCGGGTCAACTGTTGCGCGGTGGCGAGACCTGCCGGTCCCGAGCCGATCACGGCAACACGCTTGCCGGTGCGCACACTCGGCGGCTGGGGTCGGATCCAGCCGGCCTCCCAGGCGTGATCGACGATCGACACCTCGACCTGCTTGATCGACACCGGCTCGGCGTTGATCCCGAGCACACACGCCGCTTCGCACGGAGCCGGGCACAGCCGGCCGGTGAACTCGGGGAAGTTGTTCGTCGCGTGGAGCCGGTCGATCGCGTCGCGCCAGTGGTCGCGATAGACGAGGTCGTTCCAGTCCGGGATCAGGTTGCCCAGCGGACAGCCGTTGTTGCAGAACGGGATCCCGCAGTCCATGCAGCGTCCTGCCTGACGGGCGAGCGCATCGGCGGGGAAGTCTTCGTAGACCTCGTTCCAGTCGAGCAGGCGGACGGGCACCGGACGCCGCTTCGGCGTCTCCCGCTCCCATTGCAGAAACCCCGTGGTCTCGCCCATCTCAACGGCTCCCTTCGGTCGCGTCCGGCTGCTCGCCGGCGCCGTCGACGCCGGCGCGTGACCGGTTGGCGAACGCAGCGGGCCCAACCTTCCAGCGGCTGGTGATGGCGGACGAATGCGTCAGTGCTCGCATCACTTGGCTCCCATCACACGGGCGAGGGTTTCGGCTTCGGAGAGACCTTCGGCGGCGGAGGTCTTGATCACGTCGAGCACTCGCTTGTAGTCGATCGGCATCACCTTGCGGAACCTGCCGACGGCCGCATCCCAGTCGGCGAGCAAGCCCTTGGCGACGTCGGAATCGGTGTAGTCGTAGTGGCGGTCGATCAGTCGGCGGAGGATCTCGAGGTCCTCGGCGTCGAGTTCCTCGATCCGGACCATCTCGCCGTTGACCCGGTCGGCGAAATCGCCGTCGACGTCGAGGACGTAGGCGACACCGCCGCTCATCCCGGCCCCGAAGTTGCGGCCGGTCCGACCGAGGACGACCACCCGACCACCGGTCATGTACTCGCAGCCGTGATCGCCGACTCCCTCGACGACCGCCGTCGCCCCTGAGTTACGGACGCAGAACCGCTCGCCGACCATTCCTCGGAGGAACAGCTCGCCGCTCGTCGCCCCGTAGGCGATGACGTTGCCGGCGATGATGTTCTCCTCGGCGGCGAAGGTTGCCCGACGGTCGGGGTGAACGATGATCCGCCCACCGGAGAGTCCCTTGCCGACGTAGTCGTTGGCGTCACCCTCGAGCCGCATCGTGATCCCGGCGGGGACGAACGCGCCGAAGCTCTGCCCGGCCGATCCACGGAAGTGGAGGTGGACCGTCTCCGGTGGCAGACCGTCGGCACCCCAGGCCTTGGTCACGGTGTGGCCGAGGATCGTCCCGACCGTCCGGTTGACGTTGCGGATCGGCATCTCGAGCTCGACCCGATGGCCGTCCTCGATCGCCGGGCGGCACCAGCTGACCAGCTGCTGGTCGAGCGCGTACTCGAGCTCGTGCTGCTGTCCGACCGACTGGGTGAGGGTCTGGTGATAGGGGTTCTGGGGCACGGCCAGGATCGGCGAGATGTCGAGGCCCTTCGCCTTCCAGTGGTCGACCGCGGCGCGGGTGTCGAGCCGCTCGACGTGCCCGATCGCCTCTGCCAACGTGCGGTACCCGAGGGCCGCGAGGTGTTCGCGGACTTCCTCGGCGATGAACTCGAAGAAGTTGACGACGAACTCGGGCTGCCCGCTGAACCGCTTGCGCAGCTCCGGGTTCTGGGTCGCGACCCCGACCGGGCAGGTGTCGAGATGGCAGACGCGCATCATCACGCAGCCGCTGACGACCAGCGGGGCGGTGGCGAAGCCGTACTCCTCGGCGCCGAGCAGGGCGGCGATGATCACGTCCCGACCGGTCTTCAGCTGACCGTCGGCCTGGACCACGATCCGGTCGCGCAGGCCGTTGAGCAGGAGGGTCTGCTGGGTCTCGGCGAGCCCGAGTTCCCACGGCGCGCCGGCGTGCTTGAGCGAGGTCAGCGGCGAGGCACCGGTGCCACCGTCGTGGCCGGAGATCAGCACCACGTCGGCCTTCGCCTTCGACACCCCGGCGGCGACGGTCCCGACCCCGACCTCGGCGACGAGCTTGACGTGCACCCGGGCGGACGGGTTGGCGTTCTTCAGATCGTGGATCAGCTGCTTGAGATCCTCGATCGAATAGATGTCGTGGTGCGGCGGCGGACTGATCAGGCCGACGCCGGGGGTCGAGTGACGGGTCTTGGCGACCCACGGATACACCTTGTGGCCCGGCAGCTGACCACCCTCGCCGGGCTTGGCCCCCTGGGCCATCTTGATCTGGATGTCATCCGCATTGGTCAGGTAGTCGCTGGTCACCCCGAACCGCCCGGAGGCGACCTGCTTGATCGACGACCGCTTCGAATCGCCGTTGGGCAGCGGCAGGAACCGTTCCGGGTCCTCGCCGCCCTCGCCGGTGTTCGACTTGGCCCCGATCCGGTTCATCGCGATCGCCAACGTCTCGTGCGCTTCGGCCGAGATCGAGCCGTAGCTCATCGCCCCGGTCGAGAACCGCTTGACGATCGCCGAGACCGGCTCCACGTCGTCGATCGGGATCGCTCCACCCTCGGCCTGCTTGATCTCGAACAGGCCGCGCAGCGTCGCCAGCCGGGTCGACTGGTCGTCGACCAGCGACGAGTACTGCTTGAAGATGTCGTAGCGCTTCGCCCGGGTGGCGTGCTGCAGCTTGAACACGGTCTCCGGGTTGAACAGGTGGTACTCGCCTTCGCGACGCCACTGGTACTCGCCACCGAGCTCCAGCTTGCGGTGGGCGCGACGCTCCGGGTTCTCCGGATGGGCGGTCGCATGACGGGCGGCGACCTCCGCCGCGAGCTCGTCGAGGCCGATCCCCCCGAGCCGGCTGACGGTGCCGACGAAGTACTCGTCGACCAGTTCGTGGCTGAGGCCGATCGCCTCGAAGATCTGGGCACCGGTGTAGCTGGCGACGGTGGAGATCCCGATCTTCGACATCACCTTCAGCACCCCCTTGCCGGAGGCCTTGATGTACTTCTTGATCGCCTCGTGCGGGTCGACCCCGCTGAGCCCGTTGAGGCCCTGGGCGATCATGTCCTCGATCGACTCGAACGCCAGGTAGGGGTTGATCGCCCCCGCCCCATAGCCGATCAGCAGCGCCATGTGGTGCACTTCGCGGGCATCGCCGGTCTCGACGACCAGTCCGACCTTGGTCCGCTTCTTCTCCCGGATCAGGTGATGGTGGACCGCCGCGGTGAGCAGCAGCGAGGGGATCGGGGCCTCGAACTGATCGGCGTTGCGATCGGACAGGACGATGATCCGGGCGCCGTCGTCGATCGCCTGAGACACCTTGTGGCGGATCGATTCGAGGGCTCGGCGCAGCGCCAGGCCGCCCCCGGCGACGCGGTACAGGCCGGGGATCACCACCGAGCGGAGGTGCTGGTAGTTGCCGTCGTCGTTGATGTGGACGATCTTGGCGAGCTCGTCGTTGTCGATGATCGGGAACGGCAGGACGAGCTGACGGCAGCTGTCCGGCGAGGGGGCGAGCAAATTCGCCTCCGGGCCGACGGTCGAGCCGAGGGCGGTGACCAGCTCCTCGCGGATCGCGTCCAACGGGGGGTTGGTCACCTGGGCGAACAGCTGCGAGAAGTAGTCGAACAGCAGTCGTGGTCGGTCGGAGAGCACCGCGATCGGGGTGTCGGTACCCATCGAGCCGAGCGGCTCGGCACCGGTCTTCGCCGTCGGGGCGACGATCACCTTCAGCTCTTCGTGGGTGTAGCCGAACATCTGCTGGCGACGGATCACCGATCCGGAGGGGAACACGACGTGCTCCCGTTCCGGGAGGTCGGCGAGCTTGACGATCCCCTCGTCGAGCCAGCGTCCGTAGGGGTGCTCGGCGGCGAGGGTGGCCTTGACCTCTTCGTCGTCGATGATCCGTCCGACGGCGGTGTCGATCAGGAACATCTTCCCTGGCTGGAGCCGACCCTTGCGGATCACCTTCGCCGGATCGAGGTCGATCACCCCGACCTCGCTGGCCATGATCACCAGGTCGTCATCGGTGACCCAGTAGCGGCTGGGGCGCAATCCGTTGCGGTCGAGCACCGCCCCGATCACCGTGCCGTCGGTGAAGGCGACGCTCGCCGGACCGTCCCACGGCTCCATCAGCGAGGCGTGGAAACGGTAGAAGGCCCGCTTGTCCGGATCCATCGTGAGGTTGTTCTCCCACGCCTCCGGAATCATCATCAACATCGCGTGGGGCATCGAGCGGCCACCGAGATGGAGCAGCTCGAGCACTTCGTCGAAGCTGGCCGAGTCGCTCCCGCCCTCCTCACAGATCGGGTAGGCGCGCTCCAGTCCGGGGAGCAGGTCGCTCTCCAACAGCGCTTCTCGGGTGCGCATCCAGTTGCGGTTGCCCTGGACCGTGTTGATCTCGCCGTTGTGGGCGATGAACCGGTACGGGTGGGCTCGCGGCCAGGACGGGAAGGTGTTGGTCGAGAAGCGGCTGTGGACCAGGGCGAGAGCCGACTCGACCCGCTCGTCCTGCAGATCGGGATAGAACAGCGCCAGCTGAGGGGTGGTCAGCATCCCCTTGTAGACGATCGTCCTGCTCGACAGCGAGGGGAAGTACACCTCGAGCTCGTCGGGCAGCTCACGCTCGGCGCGCTTGCGGGCGATGAACACCTTGCGGTCGAGATCGATGCCGGCGGCACCGGCCGGGTCGGAGATGAACAGCTGGCGGATCGTCGGCAGCACGCTCTGGGCGGTCGCCCCGAGGTAATCCGGGCTGATCGGGACCTCGCGCCAGGTCAGCACGACGAGGCCCTCCTCGGCGACGATCCGCTCGATCTCCGCCACCGCCTGGGCGGCGAGGGCGAGGTCGGACGGCAGGAAGACGAGGCCTGCGGCATACGCCCCGGCCGGCGGCAGCTCGACCGTCGACCACTTCACGCAGGAAGCGGTCCGGGACCTGGATCAGGATCCCGGCGCCGTCACCGGTCTCGGCCTCGGCGCCGGTCGCGCCGCGATGCTCCATGTTGCACAGTGCGCCGATCCCCATCGAGACCAATGCCCTGCTGCGGACACCCTTGATGTTGGCGACGAACGACACACCGCACGCGTCGTGTTCGAACCGAGGGTCATAGAGCCCGTACGGGGCCGGGTAGTCGTTGCGCATCATCGTCCTTCACCACGAAGTCGGAACTGGGTGGTCCGGGACGACATTGGCCCGAGCGATGCCAAGTTTACGTGGTCGGTCGCCGAGGGCGGCAAGTGACTTGGGACCGCAACACGCCGGCCGGGCCGCCGGGCGGCCAGGTCTCAGCCGAACTGCCCCGGTCGCTGCTCCATCCCGGCGCGCACGGCCTCGGCCTGGTGGGGGGTGCCGACGAGGGCACCGATCTCGCGTCGCTCGGCGGCGAACTGCTCCGCCGCACCGAAGGCTGCGATCCGGTGGAACAGCGCCTTGGCCCCGCGCACCGCATCCGGGCTGTTGGCGGCGATCTGCGCCGCCACTGCGTGCGCGTCGGCGATCGGCGTCTCCGACAGCCGGGTCACCAGTCCGAGTTCGAACGCCTCGGTGCCGCGCACGACCCGCGCGGTGTAGGTCAGCTCGCGGGCGACGTCAGGTCGGACGAGCTTGGACAAGGTGTGCGTTCCGGTCATGTCGGGCACCAGCCCCCAGAACACCTCGCGCACCGAGAGCTGGGTCTCCGGATGGGCGATCCGGATGTCGGCGCCCAGCGCGATCTGCAATCCACCGCCGAGTGCGTGGCCATGGACGGCTGCGATCACCGGCACCGGCAGCTGCTCCCAGGTCCAGGCGACCTGCTGGCCGAGGTGGGTCAGCCCGCCGGGCTGGAGTGCGCCGGGGTTGCCCTCCTGGGGGCCGAGTCCGTCGCCACCGGCAGCGAGCGCGGCCATTCCGGAGAAGTCGAGCCCGGCGCAGAACGACGGTCCCTCGCCGCAGAGCACGACCGCCCGCACGCCTGGTTCGTCGGCGAGTCGTTCACCGGCGCGGGCGATGGCGGCGAACATCGCGCCGTCGAGTGCATTGCGCTTGTCGGCCCGATCGAGCCTGACCTCGGCCACCCCTGCCTCGATCGTGATCCGCACCCGGGTGTTGTCGTCCGAATCCATCGGCACATTCTGACGGCCTCGGCGACGGGCCGGAGCAGAGCAACGCTCGACCCGGCGCACACGGAGGTGGGCGAAGCGGTCTGCGTTCGCTCAAGAATGGTCAAGAACACACACTGACCGTCAGCGACCGGTCACCGCGACGTCCACTCCAGCGAACACCGCACCTCGCGGTGGTCGGCGGATGACGAGGAGACAACGATGCAGGGATCGATCGGTGTGATGATGCTCGCCGTGCTCGCCGCGCTCCTGCTCGTCGCCGGCACGAGCAGCGTCCCGTGGGTCGCGGCGATCTGTGCGGCCGCCGCGGTGGCCGTCTGCCTCGACCGCCTGCGCACCTCTCGCCACGACCTGCGCTGACCGATCCCCGAGGGCGCGCCTACTCGACCAGGCGGAGGCCGGTCGGTGAGAGCGACGGCTCGGCCTGCGGCAGCTCGACGACGAACTCGGTCCGGTGGGCCGGGAAGAGGTGCTCGCTGAGACGAGCACCGGCCGGCCGTCGGTCGGTCGTGACCCGCTCGCAGCGCAGCACCGGCGAGCCGGCGGCACGTCGAGCAGCTTCGGCGTCGCCGGCGACGGCGGCGTCGGCGCCGATCGTCTGGGTCGCCCCGCGCAGCTCGACGTCGAGCAGCTCGTAGAACGGCCGCTGCTCGACGTCGCGGTCGGGAGAGGTGCTGACCGAGCTCGGCCGGGCACCACACGGTCACGACGGCGAACGGCTCGCCGTCGGCCAGGTTGAGCCGCTTGACCCGCAGGACCTGCTCGGTGCCGAGCACGTCGCGCGACGTGAGCAGTGGCGGCGACGAAGGCGAACTCGAGGATCCGTCGCTCGGACTGGATCCCGCTCGGTCTCCAGCTGCGCCTCGATCGTGCGCCAGCCGGCCGAGCGACTGGCGCACCGGGGTCGGCGGCGACGAACCAGCCGAAGCCCTGCCGGGCGTCGATCAGGCCGTCGTCGCGCAGCACCTCGAGCGCTCGCCGGATGGTGACCCGGCTGGCCGCGAACTCCGTCGGACAGCTCCGCCTCGCTCGGCAGCAGCCGGCCGGCGCCGTAGTCGCCGGCGTCGACCCGGGCGCGCAGGACGTCGGCGATCTCCTGGTAGCGGATGGTGCGCACCGTGCCCATGCTCCGCGTCGCGGCGATTCGGACGGGTCGTGGAGATGCGCGATCGTTGGAGTTGCCCACGGGTTGGACTTGTCTTATACTTGTCTACATAGATGTGGCGACGAAGGGACCGCCGATGGCAGTGCAGCGCAGGAACGCCGATCGAACTGGTCGAAGGCGGTCTACGCCACGCTGCCGGAACGCGTCGGCGCTCGGCCGCCAGCGCCTCGGTCGCCCGCTGACGCTGACCGAGAAGATCCTGATCAACCACCTCGCCGACCCCGAGGGCCAGGAGCTCGAGCGAGGCACGGAGCTACGCCGACTTCCACCCCGACCGGGTGGCGATGCAGGACGCCACCGCGCAGATGGCGCTGCTGCAGTTCATGACCGCCGGCCTGCCGCACGACCGCGGTCCCCTCGACGGTGCACTGCGACCACCTGATCCTCGCCAAGGTCGGCGCCAAGATCGACCTCGGTGTCGCGATCGACACCAACCGCGAGGTCTACGACTTCCTGCGCTCGGTGTCCGCCAAGTACGGCATCGGCTTCTGGGGGCCCGGCAGCGGGATCATCCACCAGGTCGTGCTCGAGAACTACGCGTTCCCCGGCGGGATGATGATCGGCACCGACAGCCACACCCCCAACGCCGGCGGGCTCGGCATGGTCGCGATCGGCGTCGGCGGCGCCGACGCGGTCGACGTGATGACCGGCTTCCCGTTCAACGTCCGCTGGCCGAAGGTGATCGGCGTCAAGCTGACCGGCACGCTCTCGGGCTGGTCGTCGCCCAAGGACGTGATCCTCGAGGTCGCCCGGGTGCTCACCGTCGAGGGCGGCACCGGCGCGATCGTCGAGTACTTCGGCCCCGGCGCCGACACGATCTCGGCCACCGGCAAGGCGACGATCTGCAACATGGGCGCCGAGATCGGCGCGACCTGCTCGGTGTTCGGCTACGACCACAACATGGCCGCGTACCTCAAGGCCACCGGCCGCGAGGCGATCGCCGATGCGGCCGACAAGGTCGCCGACGACCTGCGCGCCGACGACGGGCGCGCTCTTCGACCAGCTGATCGAGATCGATCTCGACCAGCTCAAGCCGCTGATCAACGGCCCGCACTCGCCCGACCGGGCACACCGGGTCGGCGCGGACGGGGTCGGCGAGGCAGCGACCGAGAACGGCTGGCCGCTCGAGATCTCCGCCGCGCTGATCGGCTCGTGCACCAACTCCTCCTACGAGGACATCACCCGCGCCGCGTCCGATCGCTCGTCAGGCGGCGGCCACGGGGGTTGACGGCGAAGACCGACCTGCTGATCTCGCCCGGGTCGGAGCAGATCCGGGCGACGATCGAACGCGACGGCCTGATGGCCGACCTCGAGGCGATCGGCGGCACCGTGCTCGCCAACGCCTGCGGCCCGTGCATCGGCCAGTGGGAGCGGGCGGCCGACGATCACCGGCAGCCCGAACACGATCGTCAACTCGTTCAACCGCAACTTCCCCAAGCGCAACGACGGCTCCGCCAACACCCTCGCTTCGTCACGTCGCCCGGACACGGTGATCGCGCTCGCGCTCGCCGGCAGGCTCGACTTCGACCCGACGACCGACACCCTCACCAACGACGACGGCGAGGAGGTCCGCCTCGACCCGCCGGTCGGCGAGGTGCTCCCCGGCCGCGGCTACGACCCCGGCGTGGACACCTTCGTCGCCCCGCCCGCCGACGGGTCGGCGGATCGTGGTCGTGCGTCAGCCGACCAGTCCGACCGGCTCCAGCTGCTCGAGCCGTTCCCGGCGTGGGACGGCAAGGACTATCGTCGATCTCCCGATCCTGATGAAGGCCCAGGGCAAGTGCACCACCGACCACATCTCGGCGGCCGGGACGTGGCTGACCTACCGCGGTCACCTGGAGAACATCTCCGGCAATCTCTTCCTCGGCGCGGTCAACGCGTTCACCGGCGCAGTCGGCGAAGGACTCGACCAGCCCGACGGGGAGACCCGTACGTTCCCCGACATCGCCAAGCGAGTACGCCGAGGCAGGGGATCGCTGGATGGCGGTCGGCGACCGCAACTACGGCGAGGGATCGTCGCCGGGAGCACGCCGCGATGGAGCCCCGGTTCCGCGACGGCGTGGCGATCTTCGCCCGCAGCTTCGCCCGGATCCACGAGACCAACCTGAAGAAGCAGGGCCTCGTCCCGCTGACGTTCGTCGACCCCGGCACCTACGACCAGATCGGCGAGCGACGACCGGATCAGCGTCCTCGACCTGCCGCCCGTGCCCGACCAGCCGGTGCGACTGCCAGATCCTCAAGCCGGACGGCACGGTGATCGGCTTCGAGGCCAGCCACACCTTCAGCGACGAGCAGGTCGAATGGTTCACGGCCGGCTCTGCGCTGAACATCGTTCGCCAGAAGGTCGCCGACGGCGTCTGACGCCGACGAGTGCGCGCCGCTGCCCCGTACCGAGCCCACTCGGTACGGGGCAGCATCGCGTCAGGCGGCGAGCAGCTCGTCGGTCTCCACGTCGAGCTTCGACCCGGCGCGGTTCGACGCCGAAGCGCCGCAGCCGCTCGCTCAGCACCTCGCCGACCGCGTCGGCGAGGTCTCGGCAGTGCTCGCAGACGGCGATCGCGCTGCGCCGGCGGCAGCAGTCCTCGATCACCCGGTCGATCAGCCCGAGTCCGACGTCGTGGAAAAGGCGCGGGTCTCGCTCGAGTAGACGACCGGGTCGACGATGACCAGTTCGATGTCGGCGACGACGTGGAGGACGCGCCCGTCCTTGCTCCGGGCGTCGAACACGCCACGTGCACCGAACGGACGGATGTCGACGACGGTGATCCGCTCACCGAACGGGAACCGGATCCGCAGGCCCGGTCTTCGTACCGACGCCAACCGGCCGAAGCGGTGGACCACCTCGACCCGACCGTCGGGGACGATGTAGACGAGGTGGCGGCACGAGTAGCCGATCAGGGCGACACCGACGATGACGATCACTGCGGCACTGACGAAGGTGTACATCACGATCCTCCTGTGGATCTGTGCGCCCTCTCTCGGTTGTTGTGGCCACGCCCGGCCAACGACAGTGTCGCCGACCGATCGTGACGATTGCTCTCGAATTCCGCGACGACTGCGCGCCAACTCGATGACGGATCGGGCGGTACGGTCGGACGCCGATGGAGCTGCGCGAAGGACTGCGGACGACCGGCGCGGTGCGCGCCTTCACCGACGAACCGGTCGACGAGGCGACGATCGCCGAACTGCTCGACGACGCCCGCTTCGCTCCCAGCGGTGGCAACCGTCAAGCGTGGCGGGTCGCCGTCGTCGTCGATCCCGACCTGCGTGCTCGCCTCGGCGCGCTGATGCGTCCCGTGTTCGACGAGTACGTCGCCCACGGCGGCTCGGGTGCAGCGCCGTTCACCGTCGCCCCACCCCCGGATGGACCGCTCCCGAGCCGCCCTACCCCGCTGTGCCGAACGCGCTGCTCGACATGATCGAGAGCGCGCGCCGGTGGTCCTCGCCGTCGCCGCCGATCTGACACAGGTGGCGATGATGGACAAGGACCTCGATCGCCCGACGATCGTCGGCGGTGCCTCGATCTATCCGTTCTGCTGGAGCCTGCTGCTCGCCGCCCGGGCCCGCGGCCTGGGCGGGGTGTTGACGACGTTTCTGAGCCGGGCCGAACCGGACGCCGCACCCCTGCTCGGGCTGCCCGCCGACTGGGCATTGTGCGCGACGATCGTCATCGGCCACCCGGTGCACCAACCGACCCGGCTGCGCCGCGCCGAGGTCGCCGGCTTCGCCACCCGCGACCGCTTCGACGGAGCGCCCTTCCGATGACCGAGCTCGCCCCCGACCCCGAGCTGCTCCCCACCGGAGGCGAGCGAGAGCTGTTGGTCTCGTTCCTCGAGTTCTACCGCACGGTGCTGATCCGCAAGGCGGAAGGGATCACCGACGACGAGGGGCGCAGTGCGAATGCCGCACCGAGCATCCTCACCCTCACCGGGCTGATCCGCCACCTGGCGGAGGTCGAGAGCGGCTGGTTCCGCTGCTGGTTGCTCGGCGAGGAGGCGTCGCCGCTGTACTACGACGAGGCCGACCCGGACCGCGACCTGCACCCGACCGAGGGCGACACGATCGAGGCGGCACTCACCGCCTTGCGCGCCGAGATCACCGTCGCTCGCGCCGCGGTCGAGGCCGCTCCCACGCTCGACACGATCGCCAAGGGGCGCTCCGACCGCCGGCCGGGCTGGCAGCCCAACCTGCGCTGGATCCTGATCCACATGATCGAGGAGTACGCCCGTCACTGCGGGCATGCCGACCTGCTGCGTGAGCGGATCGACGGCGCCACGGGCGACTGAGCGACCGGCGCGATCAGTCGGTGCCTGGCCGGCGAGCTCCCTCGGCGGTCGGGTCGCTGCGGTAGCCCGGCGGGTAGGTGCGGGCGAGCTCCTCCTCGGTCGGGGTGTGCGGCCGCCGGGCGTCGTCGGGGAGGAGGGCCACGATCGCAGCCATGATCCGCTTGGTGTCGGCATCGGCACTGCGGTACTTCAGCGGCACCGTCTCGCCGACGGTGACCGAGATGTGCGGCGGGTCGGTGAGGTTGAGCACGTTCGGCAGGCGGGCCGAGCGCGGCCAGACCTTCTCCGTCCCCCACAGCCCGACGGGAATCACCGGCGCCTTGGTCATCGCTGCCAGCCGTGCCGCCCCCCACCGTCCGACGAGGGTGGGCTCGAAGAACGCCGGTCCGCGCGGGATCGTCCCTTGCGGCATCAGGGCGACCATCTCGCCGGCGTCGAGCGCCTCCGCCGCCGCCTTCAGCGGTTCGTCCGATCCGGTGCCCCGGTCGACCCTGATCCCTCCCATCGCCGAGGCGATCTGGCCGATCACCGGGGCGTCGAACACCTCTTTCTTGCCGAGGAAGCGCACGCTGCGACCGGTGCGGGCGACGAGCAGGGCGATCGCTGCGGGATCGAAGTACGAGCGATGGTTGCCGACCAGGATCGCCGCCCCGCTCGCCGGCACCTTGTCGACGTCGTTGAACTCGAATCGGGCGTAGGGGAACAGCGCCGGATGGACGAGGTTCATCGCCAGCTTCTGCAGCTCCATGCCGACCACGGGCACCTTCTGCACCCCGGGCGGGACGTCGAGGTGGACGACCGGCCAGCGGCGGGCAACCGCCATCAGCACCATCCGTGGATCGGGATTGACGACCACCGGATTGCCGACCGCGGCGAGCAGCGGCGTGTCGTAGACACTGTCGGAGTAGGCGTAGCTCTCGGCCAGGTCGATCTCGTTCGCCGACGCCCAGCTGGTCACCGCAGCGAGCTTTCCGGTCGACCAGACGAACGGCCCGTCGAGCGACCCGGTGTAGGTGCCGTCGGCGGCGACGGCATAGCGGGTGGCGACGACGTCGTCGAGCCCGAGCAGGTCGGCGAACGGTTTGACGAGATCGAAGGGGGTGGTGGTGGCGAGCACGATCGGCCGTCCGGCAGCTCGGTGCTCGGCGAACAGACGAGCGGCGAAGGGCTGGACCATCGCCACCAGGCGGGGGGCGACATCGGCCGCGGCGCGCTGCACGTCGGCGGCGGGCTTGCCCTTGGCGAGGGTGACCGCCTGGCGGGCGAGCGCCATCGACGGCAACGTCTCGCCGATCACGTTGAACAGGCCGTAGATCAGCTGTTCTCCGGGGATCGAACGGTTGACCATCCCCGAGGCGCGCAACGCGTCGGAGAAGACCGCCCCGCTGGCGCCGGCGAGCAACGTGCGGTCGAGGTCGAAGAAGGCAGCCGAGCGGGTCATCGTCGGCGAATCGTAAGTGACCCACGGAGCGGGTCGAGCCAAACCATCCCGAGAGAACGGGAAAGGCGCCGCTTGGGGGAAGCGGCGCCTCTCAACCTGGAACCCTGCGGATGGGGGATCCGCTTGGTGGGCTCTCATCGAGCCGGCATTGGGGGACGCCGGACTTCGATCTACATGTGAAAGTATGCACGTGAATCCGTGATCGTTCAACCGGGTTTACGAGATACGTAGTATCTGTCCCAGCGATGGATCTTCGACAGCTCGCCGCACTGGTCGCGATTGCCGACCACGGGTCGTTCAGCGCCGCGGCGCGAGCCCTGTACACCGTCCAGTCGAACGTCTCCGGACACATCGCCCGGCTGGAAAAGGAGCTCGGAGCGGTCCTCGTCGACCGGGCTCGGGGCGGTCTGACGCCCGAAGGTTCGGCGGTCGTCGAGCGAGCCCGCAAGATCCAGCGCGAGCTCGATGCGATCGCCTCCGACGTCCGCTCCGACGAGGAGCACGTCGCCGGCGAAGCGCACGTCGGCGCGATCGCGACGACGGCTCGCTGGTTGATGCCTGCCTTGCTCAGCCAGCTCGAGCAGACCTATCCGGAGGTTCGACTGGTCGTCGTCGAGGGCAACACGACGGCGCTCCT
Source organism: uncultured Actinomycetes bacterium (assembly GCA_963754705.1). Classification (GTDB taxonomy): domain Bacteria; phylum Actinomycetota; class Acidimicrobiia; order Acidimicrobiales; family Ilumatobacteraceae; genus JAWKHV01. Next base: position 326,989 of record CAVWGZ010000014.1, read on the forward strand.
CCCCCGCCTGCTCGACGGTCACCTCGACGCCGTCGTCGTCCACCTCCCGGTCGATGATCCCGAGCTGGCGGTCGAGCCGCTGTTCGCCGAGGATCTGGTCGTCGTCGCCTCCGCCGACCATCCGCTCGCCGCCTACGACGAGCTGACCCTCGCCGAGCTGGCGAGCACGCCGCTCCTGCTCGCTGCTCGTGGCACCGCCCTGCGCCGGTCGATCGACCGGGCGGCGGCCAACGCCGGGGTCCAACTGCAGGCGATCGCCGAGATCGACGGCGTCCGCCTGCTGAGCTCGCTCGCCCTCGACGGGTTCGGCCCGACGATCATCCCGGCGACCTCGCTGCCGTCGCCGACCCCGGAGGGGTATCGCCGGATCCGGGTCCCGGAACTTCCTCGGCGGGTGGTCGGCTGGGCCCACCGGCGCCGGCCGGCGCCGAACGTGGCCGTACGCGCCGTGCTCGAACTGCTCCGCAGCTCGATCGTCGCCAACGGCAGCCACCAGCCCGGAGTCCACGTCGGCAACATGTCGCCGCTGCTCCGCTGAGCCCACCACCGCCGTCGCGTTAACCTCCGCGCCGATGCCCAGCACAATCGGAATCCGCCGGCTGACCCCGGGTGCGGCGACGGCGGAGGTCAGCACGCTGACCACCGCGTTCGGTGAGCGGTCGGTGGTGCTGCTCGACGTCGACGACGAGATCCGCCGCGGCGCGCTGTCGTCCTCCGCGTCGGACACCATCGCTGCTGCGGCGACGACCGCCTGCGACCACGGACTGCCGCTGATCGCCACGATCGGTTCGAGCGGAGCCGACATCCTCGAAGGAATGGCCGCGCTCGACGGCTGGGGCCGGGCGGCGCGTGCCCTCGCCCGTTGTTCGGGGCGGGTGCCGATGATCTTCATCGTCGACGGTCCGGCGGTGTCCGGCCCGGCCCTGCTGCTCGGTCTCGCCGACCAGGTGATCATGACCACCGACGCCTACGCGTTCGTCTCCGGGCCGACGATGGTCGCCGAGTTCACCGGGGTCCTGGTCGACAACGACGAGCTCGGCGGCGCGAGCGCCACGCCCGGTTCAGCGGGGCGGCGAGCCTCGTCGTCGCCGACCGGGCGGCAGCGCTGGAAGCGTCGGGACAGCTGCTCGACTACCTCCCCTCGACCGTCGACGACGAGCCGCCGCGCTGGCCGACCGAGGATCCGAAGGATCGGCCGACCCCGGAGGCCGGCGACAAGATCCCGCAGACCTCGACCGGCAGCTACGACGTGCGCGACGTGATCCGGGCGATCGTCGACGACGGCGAGCTGCTCGAGGTGCGCGCCCGTTGGGCGGCGAACCTGGTCACCGCCTTCGCCACGGTCGACGGCCGACCGGTGGGGATCGTCGCCAACCAGCCGATCGCCCTCGCCGGCACGCTCGACATCCCCGCCTCGCAGAAGGGCGCCCGCTTCGTCGACTTCTGCGACGCGTTCAACCTGCCGATCATCACCCTCGTCGACACCCCCGGCTTCTATCCGGGCAAGGACCTCGAGTGGCGCGGCATGATCCGCCACGGCGCCCAGCTGGTGTTCGCCTACGGCCGGGCAACGGTTCCGCGGATCTGCGTGATCCTGCGCAAGAGCTACGGCGGCGCGTACATCGTGATGGACTCCAAGCGGATGGGCAACGACCTCTGCGTCGCCTGGCCGTGGGCCGAGCTGGCGGTGATGGGCGCCGGTCAGGCGGCGGCGATCCTCCAGCGTCGGGCGACGCCCGACGAGCGCGCCGTGTTCGAGGCCGATTACGCCGAGCGACTGCTCAACCCCTACATCGCCGCCGAGCGAGGATTCGTCGACGCCGTGATCGAGCCGAGCGAGACCCGATCGGTGATCGCCCACGCGCTCGACGCACTGGTCGACAAGCGCGAAGTCCTCGCCCAACGCAAGCACGACAACGGACCGTGTTAGCTGGCTCGCTGCGCTCGCGTCCGGCTGCTCGCTGGCGCTCACGACGCCGGGTCCGAACCGACTCCACGAACCCAGGGGGCCAAACCTTCAAGCCGGTCAGCTGGCTCGCTGCGCTCGCGTCCGGCTGCTCGCTGGCGCTCACGACGCCGGGTCCGAACCGACGCCACGAACCCGGGGGCAACCCGCAGGACGGGAACGCTGGCTCGCTGCGCCGTGAGGTTGGGTGTTCGATGAACGGACGGTGGCGGGAGCCGAGTGGGCGCGGTGGTTCGTGACTGCGGTGGTTAATCTCCCCCGAGCGGGGAGGAAGCCCCGCCCACGAATCCCGCCGGCGAACCCACGAAGGGGACGAGCAAGGTGCCCGACACCATCACCATCATCGACGACCGCACCGGCAAGCAGGTGACCGTTCCGATCACCGACGGCGTGTTCCCCTCGTCGGCCCTCCGCGAGCTCGACCCGAGCCTGTACATGTACGACCCCGCCTACCTGTCGACCGCAGCCTGCCGATCGTCGATCACCTACCTCGACGGCGACGCCGGGATCCTCCGCTACCGCGGCTATCCGATCGACCAGCTCGCCGAGCACTCGACCTACCTCGAGGTCGCCTACCTGCTGCTCAACGGCGACCTGCCGTCGCCGGCGCAGCTCGAGCAGTGGACCTACGACGTCACCCATCACACCTTCGTCCACGAGAACATGCGCAAGCGGTTCGTCGACGGGTTCCACTACGACGCCCACCCGATGGGGATGTTCGTCTCCGCCGTCGCCGCCCTCGGCACGTTCTACAACGACGCCAAGGAGATCGAGGACAAGGAGAGCCGGGACAAGCAGATCCTCCGCCTGATCGCCAAGATGCCGACGCTGGCGGCGATGTGCTCACCGGTTCAGCGTGGGGATGCCGTTCAACTATCCGGACAACGACATCAGCTTCCCGGCGAACTTCCTCAACATGATGTGGAAGGTCGGCGACTACGAGGTCCATCCGGTGCTCGAGCGGGCGATGGACCTGCTGTTCATCCTCCATGCCGACCACGAGCAGAACTGTGGGACGACTGCGATGCGGGTCGTCGGCTCGAGCCAGGCCGATCCCTACTCGGCCTGCTGCCGCCGCCGCCGCTGCGCTCTACGGGCCGCTCCACGGTGGCGCCAACGAACAGGTCGTGCGGATGCTGAGCGAGATCGGCTCGCTGGCCAACGTCCCCGACTTCATCGACTCGGTCAAGGCCGGCAAGGGCCGCCTGATGGGCTTCGGCCACCGCGTCTACAAGAACTACGACCCCCGGGCGACGATCATCAAGAAGGCCGCCTACGACGTGTTCGAGGTCACCGGGAAGAACCCGCTGCTCGACATCGCCCTCGCGCTCGAAGAGGCTGCGCTCAGCGACGACTACTTCGTCAGCCGCAAGCTGTACCCCAACGTCGACTTCTACTCGGGACTGATCTATCAGGCGATGGGCTTCCCGGTGCAGATGTTCACGGTGCTGTTCGCCATCCCCCGCACCGCCGGCTGGTTGGCCCACTGGCAGGAACTGCTCGGGGACAAGGAGCAGAAGATCAGCCGGCCGCGCCAGTGGTACACCGGGTCCGAGGCCCGCGACTACGTCCAGGTCGCCGACCGCAGCTGAGTCCGGCAGCGGCGCTTCAGACGAGCAACGCGCCGATCGAGACGCAGACGGCGAGCACCGCCGACCCTGCGACATAGGCGACGATCGGTCGGTCGTCGAGCAACGCCGGTCGGACGACGCAGACGTCGCTCGGGTCGCCGGACAGGTAGCGAATCTGGAGGGTGCCGCCGAGCCGCAGTTGGGCCGCCCCGGCCTCGGCCGCGCCGAGCACCGTCTCGACGTCGCGGGCGGTGCCGGTGCGGTCGAGGTAGCGCATCAACACCTCGCGTCGACGCCCGCCGCGGCCGCGCTCGCAGATCCGCTCGACCTTCGCCGAGGCAACCAACCCGTCGCGCTCGAACAGCATCCGGCGATGCAGGCTGCTCCGCCGGCGTCGCTCGATCACGACCACGGTGAGGACGCCGAACACCACCCCGGCAAGCAGCCCTTCGACAATCATAGACGCCCACGGTAGCGCGCTGAGCGCTCGCTGTGTTCGCGGCCGAGGCGGTTCGGGACCTCTCCTCCGGCTCGACCCGGCTGCGGCGGTTCCTCAGAGCTCGATCAGGATCTTGCCGACGTTCGCGTTCGAGGCCATTCGCTGGTGGGCGGCGGCGATCTGCTCGAGCGGGAAGCGGGAATCGATCACCGGTGTCAACTGTCCGCGTCGAACAGCGGGAGCACCTCGGCGGCGAAGCGCTGGGTGACGGCGATCTTCTCCTCGATCGGACGCGCCCGGAGCACGGTGCCGATCATCGTGCACCCGCTTCGACAGCAGCAACCCGAGATCGACCGGCGTCGCGCCGCCGCCCATCAGCCCGACCTGGACGATCGTCCCCTCGGTCGTCACCGCCCGCAGGTTGCGGTTGATGTAGTCGCCGCCGATCACGTCGAGGATCACGTCGACGCCGCGCCCGCCGGTGACCTCGCCGACGAGTTCGACGAAGTCGTCGGTGGTGTAGTCGATCGCCAGGTCGACGCCGAGCTCGCGGCAGGCCTCGACCTTCGACGTCGAGCAAGTCACCGCCAGTCGGGCGCCGATCGCCCGGGCGAGCTGGATCGCCGCGGTGCCGACACCGACTGGCCCCGGCGTGGACGAGTCCCCACCGGCCGCTGGTCAGTCCGCCCTGGAGTACGAGCGCGTCCCAGGCGGTGAGGAACACCTCGGGGATCGCCGCCGCATCGGTCAGCGCGAGGTGCTCGGGCACGGCGATCACCTGACGTTCGTGACAGGCGATCCGTTCGGCGTACGCGCCACCGCCGGCGATCCCCATCACCCGGTCGCCGACGGACCACTGCCTGACCCGGGAGCCGAGCTCGACCACCGTCCCGGCGAACTCCATCCCCGGTATCTCGAGGTCCTCCGGGTACGGGTTGGCGTACAGGCCCATCCGCTGGAGCAGGTCGGCCCGGTTCAGCGCGGTGGCCGCGATCTCGACCAGTACCTCGTCCGGGGCAGGTGTCGGCGCGGCGACCTCCTCGATCGTCAGGACTTCCGGACCACCGTGGGAACGCAGGACGACCGCTCGCATCACCGAAGTCTCGCGGGCCGGGGCAGCAGAGCGGTTGTTCGTAGGATCGGACCGGTGAGCGCCGATCCGGTCCCGTTCGTCGACAGCGTCAGCTCGGTCGAGGAGCTGCGGACGATCTACCGCGAGCCTCACCCGCTGGTCGTCGCCAAGGCCCGGCCGACGATCGACGAGGCGACGGCGGCGTTCCTCGCCAACTCGACCTTCGCCGTGATCGGCACCTGCGACGGGGCAGGCACGCTCGACGTCTCACCGCGCGGCGGCCCGCCGGGCTTCCTGCGCGTCCTCGACGACCGCCGGCTGGCGATCCCCGACTTTCCCGGCAACAACCGGCTCGACTGTCTCCGCAACGTCGTCGAGACCGGTCGGATCGCGCTGCTGGCAGTGGTCACCGGGCAGGCGGAGACCGTCCGGGTCAACGGCCGGGCGTGGGTGACCACCGACCCCGAGCTGCTCGCCGGGTTCCCTCCCGAGCAGCGCGCACCCGAGAGCGGCGATTGCGATCGAGATCGACGAGACCTTCATGCACTGCGCCAAGGCCTTCCGTCGTGGCGGCGTGTGGGAGCCGGCGATGTGGCGGGCGGCGCTCGGACCCGATGGTGCGGCGATCCTCGCCTGCCAGGCGTTGCTCCCGCCCGACGTCACTGCGGCGCAGATCCGCGCCGACCTCGACCACGGGTACGACGCCGCGCTCGCCGACGAGCGCGTCTCCTAGCGGCTGCTGCGGGGCAGCCCGCAGGCGGCCCGGCAAAGGGCTCAGTTGCGCACGAGGTGGGTGACGATCGCCAGCCCACGTGGGCGTCCGGTCGGCGTCGTCGGCAGCAGCAGGGTGCGGATCCCGACCCCGGCCGCCGCGCCGTCGTTCGCCGGGTTGTCACCGACCATCAGCACCCGCTCGCGGGGCACGTCGAGCATCGCCATCGCCACCTCGAACAGCTTGCCGTCGGGCTTGATCGTGGCGTGCTCCCCGGACAGGACGAAGTCGTGGACGAGGTGGCGCAAACCGTAGGCGTCGAAGATCGGCCGCAGGTCGAACGCGACGTCACTGACCACGATCACCGGGATCCGCCGCCGAGCGAGCTCCTCGAGCACGACGCGGGTGTCGGGGTACGGCTGCCACCCCGCTGCGCTCGTCTCGTGGTCGTAGAGCGCAGCGGCGACGCCCGGGCAGACGTCGTCGAGTTCCGACCACAGCTCCAGCCAGCAGCTGCGGTGCAGCTCGGCCGACAGATCTCTGCCCTTGGACAGCTCCTCGGTCGAGCGGGAGCGGAGACGAGCTGCCTCCCACAACCGCTCGACAGCGCTCGGGTCGAGCGCGCTGCGGCCCTGGACACCGCCCACTCGACGACGAAGCCGATGCTCGATCCGGTCTCGAACAGGGTGTGTCCCCAGTCGAACAGGACAGCTTCGATCGGCTCCATCGCCGGCTGGTCCTCGTCGATCGACGCCATCGCCGCGCTCGCTCCTCGCTCACGTCTGCCGACGCACTTGTATGCGACTTGTCAGGTTAGCGGCTCGGCGCGAACCGGCCCTCGGCACGACCTAACGTCGCCGATCGTGGCCGATCTGCTCGCCCTCTCCAGCCGGATCATCGACGACGACGTCCTCGACGTGCCCGTGAACCGGGTGACCAACGAGTTGTCCGAGCTCGCCGATGGGCTCGCCCTGATCGAGAGCTTCAGTCACTGCGCCGCCTGGCAGACGGCAGCGGGACTGGTCTGTTTCGATGCCTCCGGGGTGCACACCGGCGCAGCGGTGGTCGGTTCGCTGCGCAGATGGTCGGATGATCCGCTGGCCGCGTTGGTCTACACCCACGGCCACGCCGACCACGTCGGCGGCAGCGCCGCGTTCGCCGCCGACGCAGCCGAACGTGGTCGGCCGCGCCCGTCGGTCGTCGGGCACGCCAACGTGCTCCCCCGGCTCGCCCGCTACGAGCTGACCAACGATTGGAACCTGCTGATCAATGCCCGTCAGTTCGGGGGGATCGCCGCCGAGGCGAACCTCGGGATCGGCGGCGATCAACGCCGGTTCCTCCCTCCCGGAACGCTCCGACCGGACGACACCTTCGCCACCTCGGCCGAGCGGCGATTCGGCGACGAGCGGGTCGAGCTGCACCACGCCCGCGGCGAGACCGACGACCACCTGTGGGCGTTCGTCCCGTCCCGGCGGTGGTTGTTCGCCGGCGACTTCGTGATCTGGAACTTCCCCAACGCCGGCAACCCACAGAAGGTCCAGCGCTATCCGATCGAATGGGCCGCCGCTCTGCGGGCGATGATCGCCGCCGGGCCGGAGCTGCTCGTTCCCGCCCACGGCCTGCCGATCGCAGGGCGTTCGCGGATCACCCGGGTACTCGACGAGACGGCGACGGTGCTCGAGTCGTTGGCCTCGGAGACGATCGCCCGGATGAACGCCGGCCAGACGCTGGACCAGATCATCCACGAGGTGCGCGTCGACCCGGTGCTGCTCGGCCGGCCGTACCTCCGGCCGTTCTACGACGAGCCGGAGTTCGTCGTCCACAACGTCTGGCGCCAGTTCGGCGGCTGGTGGGACGGGATGGCCTCGCGGCTCAAGCCCTCGCCCGATGCCCAGCTCGCGGCGGTGCTCGCCGACCTCGCCGGCGGTCCACCGGTGCTGATCGGGCGTGCGGAGCAGGCGGTGGAGGCCGGTGACCTCCGTCTCGCCTGTCACCTCGCCGACCTCGCCGGCCTCGCCAGCCCCGACGACCCGATGATCCACGGGGCTCGAGCGGCGATCTACGAGCAGCGCCGACGTGCCGAACCATCGCTGATGGCGAAGGGGATCTTCCGCGCCGCAGGGCGAAGCTCGGAAGCCATCCGCGATCGGGCCTGACCGCCCGGGTGTGCCGGCCGGGTTCTAGCGTGACCGGCGTGCGGACCCCCCTTGCCGCGTTGATCGCACTCGCCGTCACGATCGGCGCTGCGTGCAGCTCGAGCATCCAACAGAACACCTCCGCAGCCCCCCCGGGCGGCCCGTCGCCCGCGACGGCTGCGGCTGCGGCGCGAACCGGGGACCATGCGATCCCGGCGGTGATCCTCGGCGACTCGTTGACGGTGCAGGCGGAGGACTCGCTCGCCGCGGCGATTCCGGGCATCGTGATCGACGCCGCGGTCGGGCGGACGTTGGTCGAACCGGGCCTTTCGGACAGCGGGCTCTCCCGGATCCCCGACCTCGTCGGGCTCGACGCCCGCTGGTTCGTCGTCGCCCTCGGGACCAACGACTCGACCTTCGCCGGTCATTCCGCCGAGCAGTTCGCCGCAGATGTGGCGGCGGTGCTCGACGCGATCGGACCGCGACCGTTGCATCGCCTGGGTGCTCCCCTTCGCCAGCTCACCGCGCTCGGACGAGCAGCTCGCCGACACCGACTCGTTCCGGACGACCGCGGCGACGGCGATCGAGTCGCTCGAGTGCGGGCTGGTGCTCGATTGGAGCGAGGTCGCCGGTGCCGACCCGAACCTGCTCGGCTCCGACGGGGTTCACCTCGACAACCTCGGGATCGCCGCCTTCACCGACCTGATCCGGTTCGCCGTCGCCTGACCGATCACGCCTTGCCGACTGCGACCAGCACGAGCGCGCCGGCAGCGAGGACGAGACCGAGCAGCTGCGCACGAGCGAGCCGTTCGCGGTCGAGACCGACCGCGAGGCAGACCGTCGTCGCCGGGTACATCGCGGTGATCACGGCGACCACCGCGAGCATCCCGTGGGTGGTGGCGACGAGGTAGAGGACGTTGGCGCCCATGTCGAACAGTCCCCCGACGACGATCAACGGCCACATCGGGCGGGGCACGGCGAGCGACTCCTGCAGGGCACGGGCGATCAACGCGATCAGCGGCAGTGCACCGATCCGAGCGACGAGCAACGGCCAGACGCCGCTGTTCTCGCTCGTCGCGTCGAGGGTGACGAAGACCATCGCGAACCCGACGCCGCCGATCGCAGCGAGCAGGAGTGTCCGCATCGTCGGGCGAACGGCGGCCCCTGAACCTGCTCCCGTCACCAACGCGATCGCCAACACTGCGAGGGCGACTCCGACCATGCTCGTCGTCCCCGGCCGTTCACCCTGGGCGAGCCCGACGAACACCGGGATCACCGCGCTGATCACCGCCGTGATCGGGGCGACGACGCCCATCGCTCCGCTCGCCAGGGCGCGGTAGAAGGCGACCAGACCGGCGGCGGCGGCGAGCGCCGTGCCGAGCGACCACCAGATGTCGGCGGTGCCGATGAACGGCTCGTCGAACACCGGGAGCAGAACTATCACCAGCAGGATCCCGGCTGCCTCGGCCCAGAACGCGACGGCGGTGGAGATCACCGTCCGGCTCGCCCGCCCGCCGCAGTAGTCGGCGATGCCGTAGGTCAGGGCGGCAAGGCTCGCCAACAACACAGCCATCGCAGGGATGCAATCAGCTGGTGAGGCCGACACCACGCCGATACCGTCGAGGAATGCACCACGTCCGCCACGACCAGGCAGGGCGATGAGCGAGCGCAGCCCCGAGGCCGAGATCACCCTCCCCGGAGGCCTGGGGTCGGGCGGGCTGGTGGTCCGGATCGGCTCGACGGTGCGCCGCCCGATGAAGCCGCACTCGCCGTCGGTGCACGATTTCCTCCGCCATCTCGAGCGGGTCGGGTTCGACGGTGCGCCTCGCCTGCTCGGGATCGACGACGACGGTCGGGAGATCCTCGAGTACATCGTCGGCGACGTCGCCGTCCCGCCGTTCCCGGCATGGAGCGCCGATGACGGGCTGCTCGCCACCGTCGCCGAGCTCCAACGCCGTCTGCAGGCTGCGGCGAGCTGTTACGTCCCGCCGCCCGGAGCGGTGTGGGACACGGCCAACCTCCCCCCGGCGGGCGCGGGGTCGATCGTCTGCCACAACGACCTGTGCATCGAGAACGTGGTCGTGCGCGACGGGAAGGCGGTCGCGTGCATCGACTTCGACTTCGCCGCACCGGCCGATCCGCTCTACGACATCGCCATCGCCGCCCGTCACTGGGTGCCGATGCGAGACCCGCACGATCTCTCTCCCGGCCAGCAGGGCATCGATCAGGTGGCCCGGTTCGCCGTCTTCGCCGATGCTCACCGGTTGTCGGCGCCCGCACGCTCGACCGTGGTCGAGATGCTCGGTGAGTTCCTCGACCGGGCGCTGCGTTCGATGCGCGCCCGAGCGATGGCCGGCCAGCGAGGCTACGTCGAGGCCTGGAGGTCGGGGTACGAGCAGCAGAACCGCCGGTCGCGCGCCTGGCTCGACGCCCACTCGACCTCCCTCACCCGCTGAGCGCCGCCGTCCCCCGCTGACCTCCCGCGCCATTTCGATGTGCCCGCAGCGGTCGGTCGAGATCGCCGGCGCACGGCGAATCAGTTGCGGGTCGCGGCCTGGCGGAGGGAACGGTAGAGGACGGCGGGATCGCCGAGGAGATGGCGCAGGCGACGTTCCAGTCCGGCGATCGGTGTCAGGTTCTGTGGCGCCCGGCGGTCCTTGTGCGCGCTGGAGGCGAACCGTGGCAGCTCGGCGGTGAGCTCGTCGGCGAAGCGGACCAGCGACTCCCCGGTGCGGGCGACGGCGACCTCGCAGCGGACCACCCCGGCGAGCGGGACGATCGCCGAGGCGTCGCCCGGCAGCTTGACGTACCAGGAGTGTCGGGCGAACCCACCGCTGCCGATCGTGAACAACGGGGTCCGCTGGCCCGGCTCCAGCTCGGCAAGTGTCCGACCGGCCGGCCCCTCCGGGAGGTACCGGACGTGATGGCTCTTGATCAGCCCGGCGACGTCGCCGCGCAAGTCGGTCGCCGGCAGCGGTCCGTCGACGACGATCAGCGCGTCGGGTCGGGCCTCGAGCACGACCCGGGCCACCCGGCCCTCTGCCGAGCCCATCTCGTGCTGCACCGCCAGCCAGAGGTCTTCCGGCTTCGGCCCCCGTGCCGGGGCGGGCAGGTAGCGGGCGTGACGGGTGACGACCGGCTCGAGCAGCTCGAGCGGCACCGGGGCGGCCAGCGTGCGGCCGACCTCGACCGCCTCCCACGGCACGGACGCCGTCTCCGCCGTGCAGCACACCACGCCTGCGGCCCACGAGGCACAGACCCCGGGGACCATGCCGTCCCCGCCCTCGATCCACAGTCGAGCCTCGACCCGGCGAACGCCGTCGACGAAGGCGATCGGCCGTCCGCTCGGGACGACCCGCGGGCTGACCGGCGCCCACTCGGCCAGCGAACGCTCGGTCTCCAACCCGACCGTCGCCGCCTCCTCGTTGCCCTCGGCGTCGTTGGAGATCCCGTAGGACGGATCCCACGGGTCGACGGCGAACCTCATCCGTCGATCCGCTCGACCGTCGCCCCGACGGCGGAGCGGCGGACCCGGTAGCGCACCGGGGCGCGCTCGGCCAGCTCCTGGACGTGGGTGACGATCCCGACCATCCGCCCGTCGCCGCCGAGCGATTCGAGCGTTGCGGCGACGACCTCGAGGCTCTCCGGATCGAGGGTGCCGAACCCCTCGTCGAGGAAGATCGACTCGAGCGCCTTCGGTCCACTGCCGCCGGCCAGCTCGATCAGGTGCTCCGACAGCGACAGGGCGAGCGCCAGCGACGCCTGGAACGTCTCGCCGCCCGACAGCGTGCGCACCGCCCGCCGCTCGTCGGCTGCGGTGTGATCGACGACGAGGAACTCGGCCGCCTCGCCGAGGGCCAACGAGAACTGGCCGTTGGACAGCCGGAGGAGGATCGCCGATGCTCGCTCGGCGAGGACGACGAACGCCTCTTCGACCAGCCATCGCTGGTAGCGATCGGCCTTCAGCTGGCGGGCGAGTTCGAGCGCGACCGTTCGTTCGGCCTGTGCCCGGCTCGCCGCCTCGGCCAGCGATGCCCGCCGCTCCACCGCCTCGCTCAGCCGGACGAGGCGTTCGTCGACCTCGGTGATCGCCCGCACCGCCGCCGTGCGCCATCCCGCCGGCGTCGGCGCGCCGGTCGCACGCAGCTGGTGACGTGCCGCCGACTCGGCGATCGCGGCGTGCACCGCGTGCCGCCGGCGCTCGACGTCGGCCGCAGCCTCGGCTGCGCTCTGACGGGCCGCGTCGACCGCCGGGCGCTGGTTCGCCGCCCAGCGGGCGAGTGCGGCCCACGCTGTCGCCAGTTCGCCACCCGGCGACGGCGGGCCGAGCGAGACGACCGCGTCGCGTTGACGATGGAACTCGTCGGTCGACTCGGCCGCCCGCCCGCGCAGCTGCGAACAGCGCCGGCGGGCCTCGGCGGTCGCTCGGCGGGCACGGTCGAGGTGATCGTGGGCCGCGTCGAGAATGGCGCGGGCGGCGGCCGTGCGTTCGATGATCTCTGCCAGCACGTCGGGAGCGGGCCAGTCGGCGACGTCCTCGGTGAGTTCGGCCAGGCGCTGGACGGCCGACTCGTGCTTCGCCGCCAGGGCGTTGAGGCGGTCGCGAGCGGCGACCGTCACCCCGGTCGCGCCGTGCCGCTCGGCTGCCGCGGAGGCGACCGCTCGCTCGGCGTCCTCCAACCCCGGCGGGGCGGTCGGGAGGAGGAGCACATCGATCGGTTGCCGGCACACCGGGCAGGGATCACCCGGTTGCACGCCGACGGCGAGGGCGTAGGCGCGGTGGGCGTCTTCGACCGAGCGTCGGTGGTGCTCGGCGTCCCGCTCGGCGGCGGTCGCCCGCTCGAGCCGGTCGGCCGCCGACTCGGCGGCCGAGGTTGCCTGGGCGACCTGGTCGACGAGCTCGGCGACCACGTCCCGGCCGCGGGCGATGCGCTGGTGTGTCGCCGTTGCCCGCTCCAGCGCGGCGGGATCCGGCAGTGTGGCGACGAGCTCCGACTCCCGCGCCTCGGCTGCCGCCGCAGCCTGTTCGGCGAGCTCGGCGGCGGCGAGGTCGGCGTCGGCGGTGACGGTCGAGGCGGCGAGGTCGGCGACCCAGTCGGGAACGACCACCGCGTCGAGCGCGGCGAGCGCGGCGCGGGCCCGCTCGAGCGCGCTGCGTTGCTCGGCGCCGCCGGCATCGAGGGCGGCGAGCTCGGGCTCGGCTGCGTCGAGTTCGTCGACGAAACCGAGCAGCTCGGTCCGGCGAAGCTGCCACCCGGCGATCGTCGGCGGGTCGGCGGTGGGCAGCCCGGCGAGCTGCCCGTCGATCCGGTCGAGCTCGCGTTGGTGATCGGTGGCCCGCTGGCTCGCCCGTTGCATCACCCGGGCGTAGACCCCGAGGTCGAGCAGGCGGACGAGCAGCGCCTGCCGGTCGGCGGGCTTGTCGTGGAGGAACCGGGCGAACTCGCCTTGCGGGAGCACGACGCAGCGGGTGAAATCGTCGAACGAGAGCCCGAGGATCGCCTCGATCTCCGGACGCAGTTCGCCCTCCCGTCCGGCGAGGATCGCCGGGTCCGGCTCGAGCCGCTCGAGCCGCGCCTCCTTCGTCGTCACCTTCCCCGAGGGGCCGCGGCGCACGATCCGGACGACCACGTAACGCGTGCTCGGCGACCTCGAACGTCAGCCGGACGCGGGCCTCGTTGGCCCCGCTCGACATCGCCGCCCCGACCAACCGGAGGTCGTCGTAGCGCGGCACGTTGCCGTAGAGCGCGAAGCAGATCGCGTCGATGATCGTCGACTTGCCCGAACCGGTCGGCCCGACGAGGGCGAAGAACTCGGCGTCGGCGAAGTCGACCTCGGTCGGTTGCCGAAACGCGCCGAAACCTTCCAGCTCGAGCAGCACCGGGCGCATCAGCCGTCACCGATCGTCGACAGTTCCTCGGCGAGCAGCTCGTCGAACAACGCGCCGAGGCGTGGGTCGTCGATGCCGTTGGCGGCGAGGTAGGCGGCGAACGCCGTCTGCGGGGTGCGCAGGTGGCGATCGGCCGCCGGGCTGCGAACCGTTGCCGACCCGGGACGCTCGATGCGCACTTCCAGCGCGTCGGGGAGCAGCTCGCGCACCTGCCTCGGCGAGCCCGGCTCGGGCCGGCTCGGTGACGATCACCCGCAGCAGGTCGCCCTCCCAGCCGGACCGACCCTCGACCAGCTCGGCGTAGGTGCCGCGCACCGTCCGCAGCCGGCGGGCGGCGGCGATCGGGCGATGCTCGACCTGCACCGGCCGTCCGGCGGTGGCCTCGACCAGCAGCACACCTTTCTCGTCGGCCTCTTCGCCGAAGTCGACGGCGAAGGGCGAACCGGGGTACCAGATCGGGCACGGGCCGGGGATCCGTTGGTGACGGTGGAGGTGCCCGAGGGCGACGTAGCCCGTCCCGGCACCGAACGCAGCGGCGGAGATCCCGTAGTCGTTGATCGTCTGCGCGTCCCGTTCGCCGCCGCCGAGCGTCCCGCCGCGGACGAAGGCGTGGACGACGAGCAACTCGATCGCCTCGTCGTCGGCCGCTGCGCTGCGCTCGGCGAGCGCCGCGATCACCCGCTCGACTCGCGCCGAGTAGGTCTGGCCGAGCTCACCGGCGTCGAGTTCGAGCAGCTGCGCGGCGCGAACACCTGGCGCGGCGAGACCCATGGGAGCAGCCCGAGGCGAGCGGTCTCGCCGCCGATCGACGAACTCGAGCACGTCCACCCTGATCGGGACGGGCGACCGCCCCGCGCATCGTCACCCCGGCGGCAGCGAACAGCGGGGAGAGTGCCTCGAACGTGCCCGGATGGTCGTGGTTGCCGGCGATCACGACCACCTCGGCGCCCGCAGCGCGTGCCGCCAGCAGCGTCTGGAACGCCAGTGCCTGCGCTTCGGGGGTGGGAGCGGCGGCATCGAAGACGTCGCCGGCGACGAGCAGCAGGTCGACCCGCTCGCGGTCGATCAGGCCGATCAGCTCGGCGAGCACGGCCCGCTGCTCGTCGAGCCGGGGCCGGCCGCGGAGCACCTTGCCGAGATGCCAGTCGCCGGTGTGCAGGATCCGCATCAGAACCCGTCGAAGGCGTCGGCGAGTTCGACGCCTCCGGGGAGCGGGGAGGGACCGTCGGTCTCGCTCGGACGGGTCGCCCACGCCGGGAACGGGAACTCCACGCACAGCGGCACCGGGATGTCCGGCTGGTTGACGAACATCGTGCCGGGGCGGGCCAGCAGCGCCCGCTGCCGCATCGCCGGGGCAGGAAGCCGTACTCCGGGCGGGACGCCTCGGCCGGGTCGAGCCGGCCGACCACCCGGATCGCCGAGTTGGCGATCACGATCCGTCGCTCCACCTCGCTCGCGGTCTGCTGCGCGCCGACCAGGATCACGCCGAGCGAACGGCCGCGCTCGGCGATGTCGAGCAGCACCTCCTTGATCGGCGAGCGAGCCCTCGCGGGGGGCGTACTTGTTGAGCTCGTCGAGCACGACGAACAGCAGCGGCTTGGCGGTGCCCGCCGTCTCCTTGCGCTCGAACTCCTGCTTCAGCGTCACGCCGACCACGAAGCGCTGCGCCCGGTCGGGCAGGTTGTGCAGGTCGACGACGGTGACCTGGGCGCTCTCGGCGGTGTTGATCGCGTGCGGGCGCGCGGGGCGCAGGTCGCCGCGGATCAGCCGGGCCAGGTCCTTCTTGCTGCCGATCAGCCGGCGGGCGAACGCGTTGACCGTGCCCATGTTGATCGCGCTGCCGGCCCAGGTGGACGCGGGTCTCGTCGTCGGTGAGCTGCTCGACGACGTGGTCGACCAGGTCGCCGTAGGAGCCGAGCCGCCTCGCCGTCGATGCTGACGCCGCCGTCGGCGGGCCGGGCGTGCCGCGCTCAGGTGGGCGGCGACGAGTGGACCACCATCGTGTACTGCTGGCGTTCGTCGTCGGCGTCGGCGAACACGTACGGCAGGAGCCGCTGGCTGCAGAACTCCTCGAGCGTCCAGTAGAAGCTGTCCACCCCGGTCGAGCCGGCTGCGCACGTCGGGCGCGCCGGACGACTCGCCCGGCCCGCGGCGGCGCGTAGACCCGCACGTCGGGGAACGGCGTCGCCGGCAGCCCGAGCGGCGGTACGCGCGCGGTCGGCGTCGTCGAGCTCGCGTTCGGGTGGTCGAGGAAGAGCAGGTCCTCACCCTTGACGTTGAAGATCAGCGCCTTGGCGTTGACCGCGTCGCCGCCGAGCACCCCGGAGCGGAACACCGAGTAGAGCAGGAACGTCGCGAAGCTGGTCTTGGTGGCGACGCCGGAGATGCCGGAGATCGACACGTGCGCGCCGCGGGTGCCGTCGAGGAAGTCGGCGTTGAGGAAGACCGGCACGCCGTCGCGGCCGGTGCCCATCGGCACCCGGCGCTCCATCCGGTCGAAGTGCAGCGCCGCGTCGCGGGCCGCGCCGGTCGCCCGGTGCACGACCGCGCCGGGGACGGGCGGCACGTACAGCTCCGGGTCGACCCGGGTGGTGGTGATCTCGCCGCCTCCTGCACCGCTGGCGGGCAGGGTGCCGTCGGCGATGGCGAACACGTCCGAGTCGAACTGGGCACCCTCGTGCCGCGCCGGGACCTGGGCGACCACGCCGGCGATCTTCACCGGCTCGCCGGTCGGGCAGGATCCGGCCGGTGACGACCACGTCGTCGAGCTGGAGGAACTACCCCGGCGTGACCGCCGTCCAGAACTGCAGCGGGGTGGCGTCGGCGGTGCCCAGGACCCGCCCGACGATCGACTGCGCTGCTCCGTCCACCCCTGCGACGGTAACAACACGGTGTGTCGGGGTACGGGACCTCCCCCCGCCTGAATCTTCTGCCCGCCTCCCCGGCCCCGCTCATCCCACCGTTCGGGCAGTAGTCGCCGGCATGTCGATGGTTGTGCCCGAACGCCATTCCGTCGCGACGGGTCCGCCGGTGCGGTGGGCCCACATGGTCGGACGCGATGGTTCGCTCCCGCCGCTCCCCCCGGCGCGCCGCGCTGGCTCTCGCGCTCGGCGCCGCGCTCGCCGCCACCGCCCTCGTCAGCAGCCCGACGGCGGCGGTCGCCGGGGTGGTCAAGCCGTTCTCCAGCGCCCTCGGCTACGACTGGCGGCCGGTGCGGATCGGCGGCGGGGGCAACGTCAGCGGGATCGACGCCGCCGACGACGGCACGATGGTCGCCCGGATCGACGTCTACGGCGCGTACGTGCTCGAGCCCGGCGCGGCTATCTGGCGGCAGCTGGTCACCTCCGCTTCGATGCCGGCGAACTGGCACCTGCCGAAGATGGGCAAGGGCGTCCAGGAAGTGGCGATCGCCCCGTCCGACTCGCAACGGATCTATCTGATGTGGGCCGGCCACCTGTTCGCCAGCTCGAACGGCGGCGACACCTTCGACCAGACGTCGTTCACACCGACCAACTGGGACGCCAACGGTCCGCTCGGTCGCGGCTTCGGCGACAAGATGGCCGTCGACCCGATCAATCCGGACGTCGTCTACGCCGCCGGCCCGGACACCCCACTGCGCCGGTCGCGCAACGGCGGCTCGAGCTGGGTCAGCACCGAGTGTCCCGGCGGGGCTTGCTCGACCAGTACCGTCTCGGCCTCGCACGGCGGCCAGATCAACAGCATCGGGATCACCGGGATCGCCTTCGACCGGACGTCGGCGGCCGTCGATGGACGTACCTCGGTCGTCTACGCGGCGCGCTGGGGCGCAGGCGTGTACCGCAGCGAGGACGGCGGGACGAACTGGTCGCTGATCGACGGTCCGGCGTACGTCGAGCACGCCTCGACCGACGCAGACGGCAACTACTACGCGGTCACCGGCGACCGCGACGGGCCGTTCGGCGTCTGGCGATACGACGGCGAGTGGACCGAGATCACTCCTCCGGCTGGAACCCGGGCGGGATCGCTTCGGTCGAGAACCCGTTCCTGGCCGCGAGCCCGACGACCGCTGGGACCGTGGTCATCGGCTACGCCGGGCAGATGTTCCGGACCGTCGATGGCGGTGCGACGTGGGAACGGCTGCACTGGACCGACGGCACAGGGCGACGTCCACTGGGCCAGACTCGAAGGAGCGGAGCGACTATTACCTCGTCGCCTCCGACCTGCGTGTTCGACCCGGCCAACCCCGTCGCGGATGTGGCTCGCCACCGGCGACGGGACGCAGTACGCCGAGCTGCGCACCGACGAGCTTCCTCGATCAGCTGGATCGAGAAGACCAAGGGCCTGGAGACGATGGTCGCCACCGACGTCGTCTCGACCCGCAACAGCACGCCCGTGTTCGGTGTGTTCGACTTCGGTCAGTTCGGCGGCACGGAGAACCTCGATTCGTTCTCGACGACGAAGGGACCGGTGCCGTATCTTCTCCGGGACGACCTCGCTCGACGCTTCGCCGTTCGTCGACGGATTCGCCGTCAGCGTGACGACCGACTACGTCCAGCACGACACCTATCCGGTGAGTTCGGCTTCCACCACCGATGGCGGGAGACACTGGAAGCGTGTTCCCGACGATGCCGGCGAACTCCGACCTCCGCCAGCCGGTTCGGCTACGGGACGATCGCGGTCAGCATGCCGGACAACATGGTCTGGGCACCGGGTCGGTACTTCACCACCCAGACCTCCGATTTCCAGCCGTACTACACGACCGACCGAGGAAAGAGCTGGCATCCGGTCGTGCTCCCCGGGGTGGCCAGCTACGGACCGGATTCGATCGGCGGGTTCATGTTCGGGGCCAACCGCCAGACCGTGGTCGCCGATCGGGTGACCAAGGGCGTGTTCTACATCTTCATGCCCGGCAAGGGGGTGTTCCGCAGCGTCGACAAGGGCGGTCAGCTGGACACTGGTACGCAGCGGCAACTTCACCCCCAGTCCGAACTTCGCCGGAACGATGGTCGCCATGCCGGGCAAGGCCGGAAATCTCTTCTACACCGACGGCAGCATCGGTGGCCACGACTACCAAGGGCCGCAGCAGTACGGCGGCAGTTCGCTGATGCGCTCCACCGACGGCGGGGCGACCTGGGCGGCGGTCCCGGGCGTGTCGAAGGTGCTGGCGATCGGCTTCGGCGCACCCCGGCCGGGCACGTCGACGGCGACGATCTATCTCTCCGGGACCGTCGGCACGACGTACGGGATCTGGCGATCGACCGACGACGCGGCCAGCTGGACGATGATCGCCGACTATCCCTACGTGATCGACTGGGTGACGACGATCAGTGGTGACGCCGACACCTTCGGCCTCGTGTACATCGGCTTCCTCGGTTCGTCGTTCGTCCACGGCAAGCCGGGCAAGAGCACCGAGGCCGGGCCGACCGTCAGCTTCCCCTGACGACGTCCAGCTCGGCTCCACCGCCGGCGACGCCGGGCCGGGCGACACTTGCGGGATGCACGATGACCGCCTGCTGGTCGAGGAACGGATCCGGCGAGAGCTCGGCGAGCGGGTCCTTCCCCTCATCCACGCCGAGCGACGCCCGCTGATCGTCGCCGCCGGGCCGACCCCGGACACGCTCGCCCCGTTCGAGGTCGGCCGGCGCTGGGGGCCGCCGTGGGCGACGACCTGGTTCAGGTTCAGCGGCGAGGTCCCGGCAGCCTGGGCCGGACAGCGGGTGGAAGCGCTGATCGACCTCGGGTTCCGGCTCGACGCACCGGGGTTCCAGTGCGAAGGCCTGGTCCGCGACGAGCACGATCGCCGACCGCTGCAGGGGCTCCACCCACGTCGGCAGACCATCGCCGTCGACGCCCTCCCCGGTCCGCTGAGCCTGCTCGTCGAGGCCGCCTCCAATCCGGCGTTCCCCCAGTTCCGACCCTCGCCGATGGGCTCGCCGGAGACCGCCGGCGACGCGCCGCTGTACCGGCTCGACCGAGCCGAGCTCGTCCTCGTCGATTCGGACGCCGAGGCGCTGGTCCACGACCTCGACGTCCTCGACGCCCTGATGCGCACGCTCGATCCGGCCGAGCAGCGGCGGGCGGTGCTGCTGCGCACGCTCGAGCGCGCCCTCGATGCGTTGTTCACCCCGGGCGGAACGGTCGAGGTCGGCACGGCGCGGCGGATCCTCCGCCCGGCGCTCGATCGACCCGCCCGGGCCGGTGCCCATCGGGTCGTCGCCACCGGCCATGCCCATATCGACACGGCCTGGCTGTGGCCGCTGGGCGAGACCAGACGCAAGTGCGTGCGAACCTTCTCCTCGGCGGTCTCGCTCCTCGACCGCCATCCGGAACATCGCTTCTCGTGCTCCCA
Organism: uncultured Actinomycetes bacterium; assembly: GCA_963754705.1. Lineage (GTDB taxonomy): Bacteria > Actinomycetota > Acidimicrobiia > Acidimicrobiales > Ilumatobacteraceae > JAWKHV01. The sequence continues at coordinate 347,102 of CAVWGZ010000014.1, forward strand.
GGCCCAGCAGTACGCCTGGGTCGAGACAGACGAGCCCGAGCTGTTCTCCCGGATCGTCGAGCACGCCGCCGCCGGGCGGTGGATCCCGGTCGGCGGGATGTGGGTCGAGCCGGACATGAACCTCCCCTCCGGCGAGAGCATCGTCCGCCAGATCGTCCACGGACAGCGTTTCTTCCAGCGGCACTTCGGTCGGCGCTGCCGCGAGGTCTGGATCCCCGATGTGTTCGGTTATCCGGCCGGGTTGCCGCAGGTCTTCGCCGCCGGTGGGATGACCCGGTTCGTCACCCAGAAGCTGTCGTGGAACCGGACCAACCGCTTCCCGCACAGCACGTTCTGGTGGGAAGGGCTCGACGGCAGCACGCGTCCTGACCCACTTCCCGCCGGTCGACACCTACAACGCCGAGGTCACCGCCGAGGAGCTGAGCCACTCCCAACGGCGGTTCGCCGAACACTCGTGGAGCAACTGGTCGTTGCTCCCCTTCGGCTACGGCGACGGTGGCGGGGGCCCGACGGTCGAGATGCTCGAGCGGGCCCGGCGGATGGCCGACCTCGACGGACTGCCACAGGTCGAACTCGGGGGACCCGACGACTTCTTCGGCGCGGTCGAGGCCGAGGTCGCCGCCGGCGCGCCCGTCCCGGTGTGGCGCGGCGAGCTGTACTTCGAGACCCATCGCGGCACGCTCACCAGCCAACTGCGAACGAAGCTCGGCAACCGTCGCTGCGAGCGGCTGTCAGCGAAGCCGAGCTGTGGTCGGTCGACGTCGGAGGCGACCCGCGTCGAGCTCGATCCGCTGTGGCAGGACGTGCTCACCCAGCAGTTCCACGACATCCTCCCCGGCTCCTCGATCGCCTGGGTCCACGCCGAGGCCGAGGCGGTCCATCGTCGGATCGCGATCGAGCTCGACCGACGGATCGCCGCTGCCCTCCGGCGCCTCGCCCCGCCCGGACCGGTGCTGACCAACGCCGCCGGCGTCGAGCGCGACGAGATCGCCACGGCAACGGTCGACCCGCTCGGCGACGAGCGCGGTGCAGCTGCTCGCCGATGGGCGTCGTGCGTTCCGTGCTCGCATCCCTGCGCTGGGGATGGCGCTCGCCGCCGCCGTTCCCGCCGACGACGAGGTCGTCGTCGCCGGGGACGAGCGCAGCGGTGTGCTGCGCAACGGTCGGCTGGCGGCGACGTGGGACGCGACCGGCCAGCTGTGCTCGATCGTCGACCTGCTCGCCGAGCGTGAGCTGGTGCCCGCCGGGAAGCACGCCTCCGCTGTCGAGCTCGCCGTCGATCATCCGGTGCGCTACGACGCCTGGGACGTCGAGCACTGGGCGAGGAGGGCGCCGGAGGTGATCGAGACGGTCGCCTCGATCGAGGTCGTCGCCGCCGGGCCGCTGATCGGGATCGTCCGCATCCGGCGCACCTTCGGCCCGTCGTCGGTGTCGCTCAGCTATGTCCTGCGCGCCGGATCGTCCCGGTTGGACGTCGAGGTCGAGCTCGACTGGCAGCACGACGAGCGGCTGCTCTCGATCGCGTTTCCGCTCGACGTTCGCGCCGACACCGCCGCCTGCGACGTCCAGTTCGGCGTCGTCCACCGACCGACCCACCGATCGACGTCGTGGGACGCAGCCAAGTTCGAGGTCTGCGCCCACCGCTTCGTCGACCTCTCCGAGCCGAGCTTCGGCGTCGCCGTGCTCAACGACGGACGGTACGGACACGGGCTGTTCGACGGCGCGGTTCGGATCAGCCTGGCGCGGGCGGCGAAGTATCCCGACCCGACCGCCGACCGCGGCCTGCACCGCGTCACGCTCGCCGTGCTCCCCCACGGTCCGGGCCTGGCGGAGGTCGTCGCCGAGGCGGAGCGACTCAACCGGCCGATCAGGTTGGTCACCGACGGCGAGGCAGGGGGGATGCCGGCGCCGCCGGTGGTCGTCGACGGTCGCGGGATCGAGGTCGATGCGGTCAAGCAGGCCGACGACGGCAGCGGCGATCTGATCGTCCGCCTTCACGAAGCCTGCGGCGACCGGACGTCGGTCCGGCTCCGCGGCCGGCGACCGTTCGTCGCCGCCGCCCGGTGCGATCTGTTCGAGGACCCGAGCGCGGCGCTCGTGCCTGCCGACGGCTCGGTCGAACTCACGTTGCGGCCGTTCGAACTCGTCACCCTGCGGCTGTCGACGGGTCTCGACGTAGTGCCGTCGGCGACGGATCGGACCGAGGCGATCACTCCTCGCGCGGCGACTCAACACATCCTCAAGTAGGCTCGAACCGGTGCCGACGCCTGGTACACGCACGATCACCGGTCTCGCAGCCGAGAACCCGCCGAACGGGCGGAGGTTGCGGCGTGCCCGCCCGTTCGACCTCGCCGTCCGTCTGCTCCGTCGGTGCCGACGCTCGGTCGGCGATCGCACCTTCGAGGAGCGGGCCGCCGCCGGTCTGGCGATCGCCACCCAGATGATCCTCACCGAGCGGGTGCGCGCCGGCGAGTGGGCCGAGCGTGCCCTCGGCGACCGGCGATCGGCCGACGGCCCGTTCCAGCCTGCCGACCGGTCCACTGATCGCCGGCTGTCGACGATGCGGGTCTGCGATCTCGACCTCACCCTCACCGATCTGTTCGACCACCACGCCCGCTGAGGTCGACGGGGGCGTGGATTGTCAACGATCCGGATCCGGTGAGAGAAGTGGCCAGCAGTCAGCGGTCACGCCGACCGCGTGCTCGGTGTCGAGGCGAGTTCCTCAGCGACGCGCAGCCGGGCACTCCTGCATCCATGCCGAGACGCTCACTCCGTCCTCGGCAGCTGCCGACACGATGCGCTGATGGACATCAGGATCGACCGTGATCGCCAGTTTCGGGGAGGGGTTTCCGCGCGGCATGGAGAATCTCCACTACCGAAGTAGGACACAATCCGCCGACGAGCGACAGGCGTCGGAGAGCCGTTGCGCAGGCCCGGCTCACGGATGTGAGCGAGGCTTCGAGTGGGCACGACGGGACTCGAACCCGGGACCTCCACCGTGTCAAGGTGGCGCTCTAACCAACTGAGCTACGCGCCCGTTCAGGGACAGCGAAGGCTAGCAGTCAGCGCAGCCGCAGCGACACCTCGTTCGCCAGCAGGCGCCCCGAGCGGGTCAACACCAGCCGCTCGCCGACCGCCTCGACCAGGCCCGGCAGTTCCTCGGCGGCGAGCGCAGCGGCGGGCACCCCCTCACGGGTGCGCAGGCTGAGCTGCAGACCCTCGATCCGTCGCTGCTCGTCGTCGAGCGCTTCCGATGCGCCTTCGGCAGGCTCCCCCGCCTCGATCAGGGCGATGAACCGTTCCGGCGTGCGGACGTTCCACCATCGCCTCCCACTGCGGTGCGAGTGCGCTGCGCAACCGAAGCCGAGATAGTCGCCCTGCGACCAGTACAACAGGTTGTGCCGGCACGCTGCGCCGGGGCGCGACCAGTTGGAGATCTCGTAGTTGGCGAGCCCGGCGGCGCTCAGCAGATCGTCGGCGAGTTCGTACTTGTCGGCCTGGTCGTCGTCGTCGGGATGCCGCTCCGGCTGCTCCGCCAACGGCGTGCCGGCCTCGACCGTCAGTCCGTAGGCGCTGACGTGCGCCGGTTCGAGCTCGATCGCCTCGGCGACGGTGGTGCGCCAGTCGTCGAGCGACTCGCCGACGGCGCCGTAGATCAGATCGAGGTTGTAGTTGGCCAAGCCGACCGAGCGGGCGAGCTCGACCGACCGGCGGACGTTCGCCGGGTCGTGCGTCCGGCCGAGTGCGTCGAGCACGTGTGGGACCATCGACTGGACCCCGAAGCTCAGCCGGTTGACACCTCCGGCGAGGTAGGCCTCGAGCAGGTCGGCGGTGATCGTGTCCGGGTTGCATTCGACGGTCACCTCCGCCGCCGGCGTCCAGCGGGATCCCGCCGAGGACGGCGGCCAGCGACCGGCCGGGAAGGATCGAGGGGGTACCGCCGCCGACGAACACGCTCGTCGCCGGTGGCATCCCGGCAGCGACAGCGGCGGCGATCTCGCGCTCGAGGGCTGCGAGGTACTGCTCGGTGAGGTGGTGGCGGTCGGTCCAGGTGGCGAACGCGCAGTAGTCGCAGCGGCGGGCGCAGAACGGGATGTGGACGTAGACGCCGAACGGTGCCGTCACACCATCAGTGTGGCCGGGCGTTGCCGAGAACGACCCCGCCTTCTCGAAACCGGTCGATTCGGGCACGCCGACCGCCTTCTCGGCAACGTTCGGCCGGGAACGGGGTCGACCGCGAGCGTGTCTCAGTCGACGCGGAACAGCAGGTCGAGCGCGTCCAGACGTGCTTCGACCTGGTCGACCGGGACGTCGAGCATCGCTGCCACGGCGCGGCGGTCGTCGTTGCGGATGGTCAGCACCTTGCCGTTGAAGTCCTGGCGTTGGACCTGGATCATCCGGAAGAACCGCTGCAGCATCTCGAACGGCGACCCCGACAGCTGGCCGAGCTTGACCAGGTCCAACACGACCTTCGACGACGCCGAGGAGAGTTCCAGATCGTCGCCGGCGTGCATCTCGTCGCGAGGCAGCAGCTGGTCGACAGGCACCTGGTAGAAGCGCGCCAGGCGCTCCAGGCGAGGCACCGAGATCGCCCGCTCGCCACGCTCGTAGGCGCCGAGCACGGAGGCCTTGAACTCCTGCTCCGAGGTCGCTTCGACCTCCTGCAACGACAGCCGCTTCTGACGACGGATGGTCCGAAGTCGCTCGCCCACCTTCCGTGAATACGGTGAGGATGCCTCGTCCAGATCGTCGAAGTCGCTCATATGGTGGTGCCCTTTCGCTCCCGCCTGTGACCACGGAAAGTGTAATCCGGGCTTACCACTCAGAGCAACCATCCCCCCGCCAATTGCACAAAGCGTGGTGCTCACTCGGCCAAATAGGCTGATTCGCCCACGAGGTCCGCTCGCGCCGATACGGCGAGCGCGCAGGCGGCGATCGCGGCGGTTTCTGCTCGAAGGACGAGGTCGCCCAATCCGACTCTGGAGAGTGGTCGTCGAAGCTCGGTCTCCGACCAGCCGCCTTCCGGACCGATCAGGATCAGGCGCACCGAGCCGTCGATCCGTCGGCCACCCGGTGCAGCGAGGTGAGCACCCGGGCGTGTCGCCACCGCCTCGAACGTCGCCACCGGCTCGAGCACCGGCAACCACACCCGCCGCGACTGCATCGCCGCCTCGCGCACGATCCGGCTCCATCGGCGGTGCTGGGCGGCGGCCCGGTCGTCGTCCCAGCGGACGATGCTCCGCTCGGTCAGCATCGGCACGATCCGGTCGGCGCCGAGCTCGGTCAGCTTCTGGACGATCAACTCGGCCCGATCGCCCTTCGGCGGCGCGAAGGCGATCGCCACCTCCCCGTCCGGGCGGGCGACGGTCCGGACGTCGCCGTCGAGCTCGAGCCCCGCTGCGCTCGCGTCGAGCCGGCACGGCCGCCAGCCGCCGCTGCCGTCGGTGACGGTGACCGGCTCGCCGGGGCGCAGTCGCAGGACGCGGCGGAGATGGTGCTCGTCGGTCTCGTCGAGCTCCGGCGCGTCGAGCCGTTCGACGACGACGTGCGCGGCGGAGCCGACCAGCAGCGGGTCCGGGCCGCGCCCGGCGGTCACGTGAAGGCGGACTTGATCCGCGAGAACAGGCCCTTGTCGGGCGGGGTGATCGACTCGCCGCGCAGCTCGGCGTAGTGCCGGAGCAGCTCGGCCTCGCCGTCGGCCAGCCTGGTCGGCACCTCGACCTGGATCACGACCCGTAGGTCGCCTCGGCCGCGTCCTTGCACCTGGGGCACACCTCGCCCGCGCAGGACGAACTGCTTGCCCGGCTGCGTCCCGGCGGGGACGTGGAGCTCCTCGGTACCGTCGAGGGTGACGAGGTCGAACGACGTCCCCAGCGCAGCCTGGGCGATCGAGATCGGGACGACGGTGATCAGGTCGTGGCCGTCACGCTCGAACTGTTCGTGGGCGGCGACCCGCAGGTGGACGTAGAGGTCGCCGGCGGCTCCGCCGCGTGGACCGACCGCGCCGCGCCCGGTGAGCCGGAGGGTGGAGCCGTTGTCGACCCCGGCGGGGACATCCACCTGGTAGGTCTTGTCGGTGATCACCCGCCCCTCGGAGTTGCACGTCGGGCAGGGGGTGACGATCACCTGGCCGAGCCCGTTGCAGCGCGGGCAGGGCCGCGTCGAGACCATCTGGATCAGGCCCTGGCGGATCGCCCGTACCTGCCCGGTGCCGTTGCAGTCGGCGCACGTCACCGGTTTGGTCCCGGAACCGGCGCCGCTGCCGGCGCAGTCGGTGCAGGGCACGGCGGTGCGCACCGTCACCGGCAAGGTGGCGCCGAACACGGCCTGCTCGAAGCTGAGGTCGGCGACGACCTCGAGGTCCTGGCCGCGGTCGCGGCCCGGCCGGACCGCGGGACTGGCCGAACGGGTTGCCGCCACCTCCGCCGAAGAACGCGTCGAACAGGTCGCCGAGGCCGCCACCGCCGAAGATGTCGTTGGCGTTGCCGCCGCCGCCGGACACGCCTTGCTCGCCGAACCGGTCGTAGCGCGAGCGCAGCTCGGCGTCGGAAAGCACCTCGTAGGCCCGCGAGACCTGCTTGAACTGCTCCTCGGCGACGGAATCGCCGGGATTGGTGTCCGGATGAAGTTCGCGGGCGCGCTTGCGGTACGCCTTCTTGATCTCGTCCGGCGAGGCGTTTCGGGAGACCCCGAGCAGGTCGTAGTAGTCGGCCATCGAGGGGAATTCAGCTTTCCGCGAGTCGTCTGCCGAGCCGGTCGCTGACGACCTCGACCGCGGCGAGTGCTTGTGGGTAGTTCATCCTGGTCGGTCCGAGCACCCCGATGGTGCCGAGGTCCTCGCCGCCGACCCTCACCGGGGCGACGACGACCGAGCAGGCGGCGAATGGCTCGACGCCGTGCTCCACCCCGATCGCCACCGAGAGCCCGCGGTCGAGCACATCGCGCACGAGGCTGACGACCACGAACTGTTGCTCGAGTGCGTTGAGCACCCGCCGGACGACCTCGACCGCATCGAAGGCGCGTGCCATCGTCGCCGCGCCGCCGACGTAGACCGGACCGCCGTCACCGACCGTCGGGCCGAACGCAGCGCCGACCGTCGCCAGCAGCGAATCGCAGTGAGGCGTACCGAGGGTCGGGACCGACGCCAGCTCGGCCAGCGGGCGGCCGATCAGCTGGCGCTGGAGATGACCGGCGACGGTGGTCACCGTCAACTCGGCGACGTCCTCGTCGGACTCGATCGTCTCGTGCTCGACGCTGCCGTTGGACAGCACGACCACGACCATCACCACCCGGGCGGACAGCGCGGTGAGCTGCACCGAACGCACGACCGCAGCCTGGGAAGCGGGCCCGACGACCACCGCCGCGTAGTCGGTGAGCTCGGACAGAAGCCGGCTGGTGTCCTGCAGCATCCGTTCCAGCGCGCCGTGGGTGCGGTTGAAGAAGTCGCCGACCTGTTCCCGCCGGGCGCCGTCGAGCGAGCCCGGCTCGGTCAGATGGTCGACGAAGAAGCGGTAGCCCTTGTCGGTCGGGATCCTCCCGGCCGACGTGTGCGGTTGGGTGAGGAAACCTTCCTGCTCGAGCACGGCCATCTCGTTGCGGACCGTCGCCGAGGAGACTCTGACTCCGGGCGCGTCGGCGATGTGCGTCGAGCCGACGGGCTGCGCCGTCTCGATGTACTCCCGGACCACAGCCCGGAGGATCGCCGTCTTGCGTTCGTCGAGCATCGCACCGTTCACCTGGCGCCTGGGGTTCGGACAGGAGGAAGTCGTTGCCAGGCTACTGGCCGGTCACCCGCGAATACCGCCGGAGCGCCTCGGCGCGTTCGGTGGCGTGGTCGACCATCGGCTGCGGATAGTCCGCCGTGCCCAGCTCGTCGATCCACTCGCGCCGGAACTCACCGTCCGGGTCGAACCGATCGGCCTGCAGCGACGGGTTGAACACCCGGAAGTAGGGGGCGGCGTCGGTCCCGGTCCCGGCCGTCCACTGCCAGCCGTGGTTGTTCGAGGCCAGGTCGCCGTCGACGAGCCGGTCGAGGAAGTGGGCGGCACCCCATTGCCAGGGGAGATGGAGGTCCTTGATCAGGAAGCTGGCGGTGACCATCCGCAGCCGATTGTGCATCCATCCGGTGGCAGCCAATTGACGCATCCCGGCGTCGACGATCGGAAACCCCGTGGCGCCGCGCTGCCAGGTGGCGAACCGGTGGCGGGCCGCGTCGTCGCGATCGACCTCGATCCCGTCCAGCTGCGGCCGCAGGTTGCGCCAGCCGCTCTGCGGATGGTGGAACAGCACGTCGGCGTAGAACTCGCGCCATGCCAGCTCGGCGCGCAGCTTGCGGCCGGGCTCGTCGTCACCGAGGTGGGCGAGGACCTGCCGCGGATGGAGCACCCCCCATCGCAGGTGGGCGGACAGCCGGCTGGTGCCGTCGACGGCCGGCAGATTGCGGACGCGGGGATAGTCGGCGAGGCCGCCGTCGAGGAACGCGTCGAGCCGTTCGTGGGCGGCGGGTTCACCGGCCGGATGGTGCTCGGCGGTGGGATCGTCGACCAACGGGAGCGGGTCGCTCGCCAGCCGCCGCCAGCGCGGTGCGTCGTCGAGATCGAGCGGCAACGCCCACCCGTGTTTGGCCCACGCTCTGGAGAACGGGGTGAACACGGCGAAAGGGCGCTCCTGGCCGGTGTGCACCGAGCCGGGAGCGACCGCGTAGGGGGTGTCCTCGAACCGCAGCTCGACACCATCGTCGGCCAACGCCCGGGCGACGGTCTCGTCGCGTCGGCGACCGTAGGGACCGAAGTCCTCGGCGGCGACGACCAGGCGCGCCCCTGCTTCACGCGCCACCGCGGCCACCACCGCTGACGGATCGCCGTGGCGGATCACGAGCGCGCCATCGGTCGCCTCGTGCAGCGACTGCAGACAGCGTCCGAGCATCGCCCGGCGAGGGGCGCCGGCGCCGTCGAAGGCGGGGTCGACGACGAACAGGGCGACCACCTCACCCTCGCCGAGCGCGGTGGCCAGGGCCCGGTTGTCCGCCAGGCGCAGGTCGCGACGAAACCAGACGACGGTGACGGTCACCGGAACTCGGGGGCCTGCCAGTCGGGGAAGACCTCCGGCAGGCCGGCCGAGACCCGGTCGGGGAACCGAGCGGCGCGTTTCTCGAGGAACGAGGTGACCCCCTCGGCCGAATCGGCGCTGGCGCCGCGAGCGTTGATCGCCCGACTGTCGACCCGATGTGCATCCATCGGATGGTCGGCGCCGAGCATCCGCCACATCATCTGGCGGGTGAGCGCGACCGACACGGGGGCGGTGTGCTCGACGATCTCGGCGGCGATCGCCCGCGCCGCCGGGAGCAAGTCGTCGGGGGCGTGGACGCTGCGCACCAGCCGGCCGGCGAGCACCTCGTCGGGGGTGAGCAGTCGGCCGGAGTACGACCACTCGAGCGCTTGGGAGATGCCGACCAGTCGGGGCAGGAACCACGACGAGGCGGCCTCGGGGACGATCCCCCGGCGGGCGAAGACGAACCCGACCTTGCCCACGCTCGAGATCAGGCGGATGTCCATCGGCAGGGTCATCGTGATCCCGACCCCGACCGCCGCTCCGTTGATCGCAGCGATGACCGGCTTGGTCGACTCGAAGATCCGCAGCGAGACCATCCCCCCGCCGTCGCGCGGTGACTCCCGACCGGCCGGCGATGTCGCTGCCGCCGTGGGCGAACGTCGCCGCTCCGGCGGACAGGTCAGCCCCGGCGCAGAACGCTCGGCCGGCGCCGGTGACGATCACCGCCCGCACCTCGTCGTCGGCGTCGGTGGCGTCGAACGCCGCGAGCAGCTCGTGCATCATCCGGTTGGTGAACGCGTTCAGCTTGTCGGGTCGGGACAAGGTGATCGTCGCCACCCCGTCGACCACCTCGAGCACGATCTGTTCGAAGTCCATCAGCCGAGCAACCTACTGGGGCCCGACGTCAGCGAGCAGCCGGACGCGAGCACTCCACCCCACCCGGCGTCGGGAGCGCCAGCGAGCAGCCGGACGCGAGCACCGGAAGGTTCGGCCCCCGAAGGCCACTCGGTCCACCCCACCCGGCGTCGGGAGCGCCAGCGAGCAGCCGAACGCGAGCACCGGAAGGTTCGGCCCCCAAAGGCCACTCGGTCCACCCCACCCGGCGTCGGGAGCGCCAGCGAGCAGCCGGACGCGAGCGCAGCGAGCCAGTCAAACGTCGAGGAACTTGCTGGCGGCGACGCCCGAGCCGATCGCTCCGGCGAGCGCACCGACGACGATCACCAGCAGCATCACCCCGCGGACGAAGCCGGGGGTCGCCTGAAGGGCGAGCAGCTCGTTGGTCGAGGCCTGTTTCAACGAGGAGAAGTCCTCCAGGTTGTTGTTCCACAGCGAGTTCAACAGGGCGAGCCCACCGCTGGCGGCGAGCCCGCCGATCAGGCCTTGGAGCAGGCCCTCGAGCATGAACGGTATTCGGATGAACCAGTTGGTCGCGCCGACGAGTTTCATCACCTCGATCTCCCGCCGACGGGCGACCATCGCCGTGCGGATCGTGTTCCAGATCAGCACGACGGCGACCACCAGCAGCACGACGGAGGCGACGATCGTCACCCCGCGGACGAACCCGGAGAGCTTCGAGTAGAGCCTGACGGTGTCGGTGGCGAGCCCGACGGTGTACACGTTGGGGGTGCCCTCGTACTGCTCTTTCAAGCTCGGCAGCAGCGCCTGACCGTCGGAGGTCGGGGTCACCCGCAGCTGGGCGGGCATCGTCTCGACGCTCAACGACTCGAGCAGCGTCTGCTGGCCGACGAAGTACTTCTGCGCCTGCTCGTAGGACTTCGCCTGGTCGTAGTACTCGACCGAGGCGACGCTGGCGTTCTGCTCGAGCGAGCTGCGCAGCTCGTCGATCGCCTCCTGCGGCGCGCCGGCGTTGACGAACACGATCATCTGCACCCCGTCCTGCCACTTGGCGAGGAGGTTGGAGAACGAGTTCTGGATCAGGAAGGTCGCGCCGGCGAGGAGCAGGGCGACGGCCGCGGTGAGGATCGCGGCGAAGGTCAGGGTGACGTTGCGCTGGAAGCTCGCCCACGTCTCACGCACCGCGTAGGAGATCCGGGAGAACATCAGTCGTACACACCTCGGGCCTGGTCGCGGACGATCACGCCGCGGTCGAGCTGGACCACCCGTCGGCGCATCATGTTGACGATCCGCTGGTCGTGGGTGGCCATCACGACGGTCGTGCCGGTCTTGTTGATCCGGTCGAGCAGCCGCATGATCCCCTCGCCCGTCGCCGGGTCGAGGTTGCCGGTCGGCTCGTCGGCGAGGAGGATCAGCGGCCGATTGACGAACGCCCGGGCGATCGACACGCGCTGCTGCTCGCCGCCGGAGAGCTGGTGGGGGAAGCGGTCCTGTTTGCCGGCGAGGCCGACCAGTTCGAGCACCGCCGGGACCTGCTGGGCGACGACGTGGCGCGGCCGGCCGATGACCTCGAGGGCGAAGGCCACGTTCTCGAACACCGTCTTGTTCGGCAGCAGCTTGTAGTCCTGGAAGATGTTGCCGATGTTGCGCCGTAGGTACGGGATCTTCGCCGACGGCATCTCGTTGATGTCACGGCCGGCGACATGGATCGAGCCGCGCTCGGGCCGTTCCTGACGATTGATCAGCCGCAACAAAGTCGACTTGCCCGAACCGGACGGGCCGACGAGGAAGACGAACTCGCCCTTGGGGATGTCGAAGGTCGCATCCCGGACGGCGAGCACCTCCGGGCTGTAGGCCTTGGTGACGTTCTCCAGCTTGATCATCCGGTGGGGATCACTCCGTCTCGCCCTGCTCGTCGGGTGCGGTCCGTCGCTTGTGGCGGAGGAACGCTTCGATCAACTCGTCGATGTCGCCGTCGAGCACGGCGGCGACGTTGTTCATCTCGTGCTCGGTGCGCAGGTCCTTGACCATCTGGTACGGCTGGAGCACGTAGCTGCGGATCTGGCTGCCCCAGCCGACCTGGGCCTGTCGCCCGGCGATCCGGTCGAGTTCCGCCTCGCGTTCTTCCTCGACCCGGGCGGCGATCATCGCCTTCAACCGGCTCATCGCCTTCTCCCGGTTCTGCAGCTGGCTGCGTTCCTCCTGGGAGGCGGAGACGAGACCGGTCGGCTCGTGGACGAGGCGGACTGCCGAGGAGGTCTTGTTGATGTGCTGACCGCCGGCGCCGGAGGCCCGGTAGACCTCCATCCGGATATCGGCCTCGTTGACCTCGACGTCCGGGTTGTCGAGCACCGGCCAGACCTGGACGGCGGCGAAGCTGGTCTGGCGCCGTCCCTGGTTGTCGAACGGCGAGATCCGCACCAGCCGATGGGTGCCGCGCTCGGCGACCATCAACCCGTAGGCGTGACGCCCGCGCAGGGTGAACTCGGCGGAGAGGATCCCCGCTTCGGTGCCCTCGGAGATGTCGTCGACCTCGAAGTCGAGCCCGCGTCGCTCCGCCCAGCGCTGATACATCCGGAGCAGCATCTCGCTCCAGTCCTGGGCGTCGACCCCGCCGTCCTTGGCGTTGATCTGGACGATCGCATCGCACTCGTCGTGCGGCCCGGTGAACAAGCTGCGCAGCTCGAGCGCATCGAGCTCCCCGCCGACCGCAGCGACCACCTCGATGATCTCCGGCTCCTGCGACTCGTCGCCCTCTTCGCGGGCGAGCTCGTGGAGCAGTTCGACATCGTCCATCGACGCAGCGAGGCGATCGAACAGCTCGACGTCGCTCTTGACGTTGGCGTAGTCGGCGTTGACCTGCTTCGCCCGGTCCTGGTCGTCCCACAGGTCCGGACGACCGATCTCCGCTTCGAGTTCGAGCAGCCGGTCGCGGCCCTCGTCGATCCGGAGGTACGAGCGCGCCTCGTCCAGACGCGCTCGTAGGGCCTTCAGATCGTCGGAGAAATCACGCATGGATGCACCAGTCTGCCGTGCGCCGGCCGAGCGTCAGCTCTGCCAGTGGCACTGCTTGAACTTCTTCCCCGACCCACACGGGCAGGGGGCATTGCGCGGGGTCTTGTCCCACTCGCTGCGCACGACGGTGCGGTCCTTGACCGCCGTCGTCGTCGGCGAGGCGCTCGCTGCGACCTCTTCCGGGATCTCGCCCTCGGCTGCGGCCGCGCTCGCCGCGGCGGCGAAGCCGTCGACCTGCTCGGTCTCGGCGGAGGAGGTGATCACGTTGCTCACGTCCGGGGCGGGGGTGTCCTTCTGGACCACCTGAACGTGCATCACGTAGCGGACGAAGTCGTCGGCGATGCCCTTCATCAGCTGGCCGAACATCTCATAGCCCTCGCGCTGCCACTCGGTCAGCGGATCCTTCTGGCCCATCGCCCGGAGGTTGATCCCCTCCTGGAGGTAGTCCATCTCGTAGAGATGCTCGCGCCAGCGCTGGTCGATGATCCGCAGCATCACCTGCCGTTCGACCTCGCGCATCACCTGCTCGCCGAGCTCGCCTTCGCGCCGGTTGTAGTAGGCGGTCGCTTCCGCCATCACCAGGTCGTACATCTTGTCGGTGCTCGAGCACTCGCCGAGCTGGGCGGCGGTGATCGTCGAGGGGTAGTACGAGGTCAGCTCCTGGGCCAGACCGTCGAGATCCCATTCGTCCTCGGCGTCGGACACGCAGTGCCGCTCGATCAGCGCGTCGACGGCCTCGGCGAGGTACTCCATCGCCGCTGACTTTGAGGTCCGAGCCGGAGAGGATCTGGTCGCGGCGCATGTAGATCACCTTGCGCTGCTCGTTCATCACCTCGTCGTACTTGAGCACGTTCTTACGGATCTCGCCGTTGCGCTGCTCGACGGTGGTCTGGGCGCGCTCGATCGCCTTGGTCACCATCTTCGCCTCGATCGCCTCGTCGTCGGGCAGGGCGCGCCCCATCACCCAGCTCAACGCACCGGTGGCGAACAGGCGCATCAGCTCGTCGTCGAGGCTGAGGTAGAAGCGGCTCTCTCCCGGATCGCCCTGGCGACCGGACCGGCCTCGCAGCTGGTTGTCGATCCGCCGGCTCTCGTGCCGTTCGGAGCCGATCACGTACAGCCCGCCCAGCGCACGAACCTCGTCGCCCTCGGCCTTGGTCTCGGCGATCAACTTGGGCAGCAGCTCGGCGTAGCGGGTCTCGTACTCCTCGGAGTCCGCCGTGATCCCCTCGCGGATCACCTCCCGCCGGGCGAGACCCTCCGGGTTGCCGCCGAGGAGGATGTCGACGCCGCGACCGGCCATGTTGGTCGCCACCGTCACCGCCCCGAGCCGACCGGCCTGGGCGACGATCTCCGCTTCCCGGGTGTGCTGCTTGGCGTTGAGCACCTCGTGGGAGATGCCGTTCTTGGTCAATTGCTTGGCGAGGTACTCGCTCTTTTCGACGCTGACGGTGCCGACGAGGATCGGCTGGCCCTTCTGATGGCGTTCGACGATGTCATCGACGATCGCCGAGAACTTGCCGACCTCGCCCTTGTAGATCAGGTCGGCGGCGTCGGCGCGGACCACCGGGCGGTGGGTCGGGATCGAGACGACGTTGAGCCCATAGGTGCCCATCAGCTCGGCCGCCTCGGTCTGGGCGGTGCCGGTCATCCCGGCGAGCTTCTCGTACATCCGGAAGTAGTTCTGGAGGGTGATCGTGGCGAGGGTCTGGTTCTCCTCTTTGATCCTCACCCCTTCCTTCGCTTCGACCGCCTGGTGAAGACCCTCGCTCCACCGTCGACCCTCGAGGATCCGGCCGGTGAATTCGTCGACGATCTTCACCTCGCCGTCGGCGACGATGTACTCCTTGTCCCGCTTGTACAGCTCCTTCGCCTTCAGCGCAGCCTGGAGTTGGTGGACGAGGTTCTGCTGGACCTCGTCGTACAAGTTGGCCACCCCGAGCGCGGCTTCGACCTTGTCGATCCCGGATTCGGTCGGGACCACGATCCGCTTGTCCTCCTCGACCTCGTAGTCGACCTCGCGCTTGAGGCTGCGGACGATCGAGGCGAACTTGTAGTACAGCTTCGCCGCATCGGCGACACGGCCGGAGATGATCAGCGGGGTGCGGGCCTCGTCGATCAGGATCGAGTCGACCTCGTCGACGATCGCGTACACGTGGCCACGCTGGACCTTGTTGGCCAGCTGGGTGGCCATGTTGTCGCGCAGGTAGTCGAAGCCGAACTCGTTGTTCGTGCCGTAGGTGATGTCGGCGGCGTAGTCCTCACGCTTGAGGTCGGGTCGTTCCCGACGTCCGGGGAGGACGAGGCCGACGCTGAGCCCGAGGAAGTTGTAGACCCGGCCCATCCACTCGGCGTGGAAGCTGGCGAGGTAGTCGTTGACCGTGATGATGTGCATCCCACGGCCGGAGAGGCCGTTGAGATAGGCGGGGAGGGTCGAGACGAGGGTCTTGCCCTCACCGGTCTTCATCTCGGCGACCCACCCGAAGTGGAGCGCGGCGCCACCCATCATCTGGACGTCGTAGTGCCGCTGGCCGATCACCCGTCCGGCGGCCTCGCGGGTCACCGCGAATGCCTCCGGCAGCAGATCTTCGAGCGACGCACCGTTGGCCAGACGGTTCCGGAACTCCGGTGTCTTGGCCTGCAAGTCGTCGTCGGTGAGCTTCGACATCTCGGCTTCCAGCGCGTTGATCTCCGGGACCAGCCCGGCCAGCGCCTTGACCTTCTTGCCTTCGCCGGCGCGAAGGATGCGATCGAGGATTCCCATGCGGTTCGCCAGCCTACCTGGGCCTACGGTCGCGAGCCCGGCGGTCGGCGATCACCTGATGCCAAGAGCCGGCCGGGATCGGCCGAGCTCACGGCGTGGCCGCCGCGGCGACGGGACGCACGAGCGCGCAGCCCGCCCGCAGGAGAGCACGTTCAGCGGCGGCGAGCGTCGCTCCGGTGGTCACGACGTCGTCGACGAGGACGACCGACGGCGCATCGAAGCGACGGCGGGCGACGAACCGGGGACCGCCGAGTCGTTGGTCGCGCGACCGGCCGGTCTGCGGACCCGAGCGACCGAGCCGACGCAGCATCCGGCGGCAGGGGACCCCGAGCTCGTCGGCGAGGGCTCGGGCGATCAGCTCTGCCTGGTCGTAGCCGCGGCGGCGGACCCGGCCACTCGAGGTCGGCGCCCAGGTGACCAGGTCCACCCTGTCGCCGGCGACGAGCGGCGCCATCCGGGCGGCCAACGGCCGGGCGAGGGTCCGGCCGTTGGCGTACTTGAGGCCGAGCACGAGTCGCCGCCCGGCGCCGACGAAGGCGACCGCAGCGGGGACGACGGAATCCACCGGGGCGTCGAGCGCGGCAGACCAGCAGCCGGCACAGTCGGCCGAGACGGTGCGGTGGCAGACCGGGCAACGTGGTCCGAGGAGCAGCATCTGACGATCGTGCACCGAGGGTGTGCCATCGTTGCGCTCGCCGACGGGCACGGCGAGAACTCCGACCGTTCGGGCGGGGCGCGCTCGATATCGTCGCCGGACGTGCTGCTGCCGTTCCCGACCCGTGCCGAGCTCGCCCGCCGACTCCCCCGCTGCATCGCCGGCCTCGCCCTGTTCGGAATCGGGATCGCGATGATCGTGCGCGGCGAGCTCGGTGTCGCACCCTGGGACGTGTTCCACGGCGGCGTCGGTGATCGGGTCGGGATCTCGATCGGGGTGATGATCGAGATCACCGGGTTGCTGATCATGGTGCTGTGGATCCCGTTGCGCCAGCGGCTCGGGATCGGCACCGTGCTCAACGCCGTCGAGATCGGGTTGGTCGTCGACCTCGTCCTCGAGCGGCTGCCGGAGAGCGAGCTCGTCGTCGCCCGTATCGGCTACCTCGCCGGAGGGATGCTCGTGCTCGCCGTCGGCCTCGGCCTGTACCTCGGCGCCGGGCTCGGTGCCGGCCCCGCGACGGACTGATGGTCGGGCTCAACGAGCGGTTCGGCTGGTCGATCCAGCGCTCGCGGACGATCATCGAGCTCTCCGCCCTCGCCGTCGGGGCCGCCTTCGGCGGCTCGATCGGGATCGGCACGCTGATCTTCGCCCTCGGAATCGGCCCGCTCGCCCAGCGGGTGCTGCCGCCGCTGCGGCTCCCGCCACTCGCCCGCGCCACCCCCGACACCGCGAACCTTGGCAGGTTCGTGCAGCGATGCGCTGCACGAACCTCCAAACTTCCAGTGGCGGGGGCAGTGGCGGTGGGTCAGTAGCGGTAGTGGTCGGGCTTGAACGGCCCGGTCGGGTCGACCCCGAGCGTCTCGGCCTGCTCGTCGGTGAGCTTGGTCAGCTTCACCCCGAGGGCGTCGAGGTGCAGTGCGGCGACCTTCTCGTCGAGCCGCTTGGGCAGGACGTAGACGTCGGTCGGATAGTTCTCGGTGTGGGCGTAGAGCTCGATCTGGGCGATCACCTGGTTGGAGAACGAGCAGCTCATCACGAAGCTCGGGTGCCCGGTGGCGCACCCGAGGTTGACCAGCCGGCCCTCGGCGAGGACGATGATCGACTTCCCGGAGTCGAACGTCCACAGGTCGGTGCCCGGCTTGAGTTCGTCGCGGGTCGCCCCCGAGCGAGCGAGACCGGCCATGTCGATCTCGGAGTCGAAGTGGCCGATGTTGCAGACGATCGCGTTGTGCTTCATCGAGGCCATGTGCTCGGCGGTGATGATCAGGTCGTTGCCGGTGGCGGAGACGAAGATGTCGGCCTCGCCGACGACATCCTCGATCGTCGTCACCTGGTACCCCTCCATCGCTGCCTGGAGCGCGTTGATCGGGTCGATCTCGGTGACCACCACCCGGCAGCCCTGGCCGCGCAAGCGACTGGGCGCAGCCCTTGCCGACATCGCCGTAGCCGGCGACGACGGCGACCTTGCCGGCGAGCATCACGTCGGTCGCCCGGCAGATCGCGTCGACCAGCGAGTGCCGGCAGCCGTAGAGATTGTCGAACTTCGACTTGGTCACCGAGTCGTTGACGTTGATCGCCGGGAACAGCAGCTCACCGGCGCGCGCCATCTTGTACAGCCGGCCGACGCCGGTGGTCGTCTCCTCGGTCACGCCCTTGATCGACTTGGCCATCGACGTCCACTTCTGCGGCTCCGTGCGCAGCGAGCGCTGGAGCAGGCCGAGCACGATCGCGTACTCCGGGTTGGTCGCCGAGGTCGGGTCGGGAACGGCGCCGGCGGCCTCGAACTCGACCCCCTTGTGCAGCAGCATCGTCGCATCGCCGCCGTCGTCGAGGATCATGTTCGGACCGGTCGAGCCGCCGCCGTCCGCCGGCCAGGTCATCATCTGCTCGGTGCACCACCAGTACTCCTCCAGCGTCTCGCCCTTCCAGGCGAACACCGGCACGCCCTGAGGGTCGTCGACCGTGCCGTTCGGACCGATGGCCACCGCCGCAGCGGCGTGGTCCTGGGTGGAGAAGATGTTGCAGCTCGCCCAGCGCACTTCGGCGCCGAGCTCGACCAGGGTCTCGATCAGCACGGCGGTCTGGATCGTCATGTGCAGCGAGCCGGAGATCCGTGCACCGGCGAGCGGCTTGGACGGTCCGTACTCCTTGCGCAGGGCGCGCAGACCGGGCATCTCGTGCTCGGCGAGGTGGATCTCCTTGCGCCCGAACGGTGCGAGCGAGAGGTCGGCGACGCGGAAGTCGCGCTGTCCGAGGACGGTGTCGGTCATCAGGGTTTCCTTTTGCGAGGGGACGCGCCACGGGCGCGCCAACGAACGTGTTCGGGTCGTTGGGCTGGGGCCTGCTGGCTCCCCTCTGGTCAGCCCTACTGACCCGGAAAGTCTAGGACCGTGCTACTGCAGAACGACGGCAGCGACGTCGGCGAGGTAGTGGACGAAGCCGTTGTCGTTGTACACGTTGAGCGTGTCGGCCGCCGACAGCCGGGCGACGGCGAAGTTCGGCACCGCACCCTGCGATGGCACCAGGTTGAGATTGCTCGACCCGGGAAGGGTCGTCCCGCCGGGGTACATCGTCAAGAAGGTGTCGGTGCGCGACACCGCATACGGGAACGACAGGTCGGCGGCGGTGAAGTTGAGCAGCAGGCTGTCGACGTCCCCGACCCACACCCCGTCGAGCTTGACCGACTGGACGAAGCTGGCGAAGTCCCACGGCTCTTCCTGGCCCGAGCCGAGCTTGGCCGCGCCGAACTCTCCCTTGCGGGTGTCGAGCGCACGGAACGGCGAGGTCAGCGGAACGATCCGGCCCGTGGTCGACTCGTCGACGACCCCGTTGCGGAAGTAGCCGACGACGTCGGCGATGACGTGGACGTTGCCGGATTCGTTGAAGATCCGGATCGATCCGTCGGCGGCGATCGGGACCATCACCAGGTTGGCCTTCGTCCGCCCGGCGAGCAGGTTGACGCTCGAGGTCGTCGGGAAGCTGCTGAACGGATCGGGTTGGAGGCTGATGAACGTGCTCGCCGTCGGGCCGGTGGCGGTGACGTTGAGGATCACGCCGGCCACGTTCGGGTCGTTGGGGACGTAGTCGACCCGGCTCGGCGAGACGGCATCGGCGCCGCGCACCGGCAACGTGATCGAAGCGCCGGGCCCGAGCGTCCCCGACGATCCGACGCCGCTACGGGTGTCGAGGATCCGGCCGGGGGCGAGCGAGATCAGCCGTGCGCCGCGGGTCGGGGAGGTCGAGGAGGAGAACCAGCCGACGATGTCGATGATCACGTGCGACGAGCCGCCGGCGCTGGAGGCGCCGTCGAGCACGATCGTCGCCTTGCCATTGCTCCCCGGCCGGAGCAGCGCCAGGTTGGAGGCGTCCTGCCCGGCGAGGAAGTTGACGTTCGATGCATCCGGTTGGGCGGTGCCCGACGGATAGGCGGTGAGATAACCGGAGCGGTTGGTCCCGGCGACGGTGATCGAGACGACGACCGCCAGCACTCCGTCGGCGGGCACGCCGGAGGGACCACCGGTGATCGTCGCCGCACCGGACAGCTGGACCTCGAACGCGTTGGCTGCACCGAAGCCGCGCGCCCCGGTCGGCGACGAGCCCGACGAGCGGGTGTCGAGCACGCGCACCGGGGTGACCGGGTGGTACTCGCCGCCGGCGCCGAGCGCGGCGTGGGCGGCGGGGACGCCGATCGGCGACAGCGCCCCGCCGAGCGTGGCGGCGGCGGCGAGCAACGCCGCAGTGGCGAGCAGACGGAGGCGGCGCGGTGCAGCGGAGGGCGTCATCGTGTCTCCCGTGGGGTGAGGCTCAGGACGCACCGAAGGTCGGGTTGATCCCGGACTCGGCGATCTTGGCGGTGATCCGCTGGTGCTCGGCGTCGTCGACCGTCTCGGCTTCGTCGATCAGCATCACCGGGATGTCGTCGCGCACGGCGTAGCGACGCTGCAACCGCGGGTTGTACAGCGCGTCCTCGTCGGCCAGGTAGTACAGCGGACCCTTGTCCTGGGGGCAGGCGAGGATCTCGAGCAGAGTCGGTGAGAGGGCCACGGTCGTCTCCTATCCGGCGGTGATCATCGCGAGCACCTCGGCGACGCGGGCGTCGCAGGTCTCGCGGTGGGAGCTTCGAGGTTCAGCCGGAGCAGCGGCTCGGTGTTCGACGGTCGCAGGTTGAACCACCAGCTGCCGAAGTCGACGGTGAGCCCGTCGAGCCGATCCTGCTCGGCGTGCGGATAGGTCACGGCGACCTTCTCGATCACCTCCAGCGGATGGTCGACCTGGGTGTTGATCTCCCCACTGGCGGAGTATCGCTCGAACGGAAGGCGCACCTCCGACAGCGGCTTACCCGAGGAGCTCAGCTCGTTGAGCACCAGCATCGAGGCGATCAGCCCGGAGTCCGCCCGATAGTTGTCGAGGAAGTAGTAGTGGGCGGAGTGTTCCCCGCCGAACACCGCGCCGGTGTCGGCCATCACCTGCTTGATGTACGAGTGACCGACCTTGGTCTTGATCGGCACCCCGCCGCGTTCGCGGATCACCTCGGGGACGGCCTTCGAGCAGATCAGGTTGTGCAGGATCGTCGCCCCTGGGCTGCGGACGAGGACGTTGGCGGCGAGCAGGGCGGTGGTCGTCGAACCGGACAGGCCGCGACCGAGCTCGTCGACGACGAACACCCGGTCGGCGTCGCCGTCGAAGGCGAGGCCGACGTCGAAACCGCCGGCGACCACCCGGTTCTGCAGATCGCGCTGGTTCTCGGGCTGGATCGGATCGGCCGGATGGTTGGGGAAGGTTCCGTCGAGCTCGCCGTACATCAGCTCGAGCTCGACCTGAGGGAGACGATCGAACACCTCCGGCACGACCAGCCCACCCATCCCGTTGGCGGTGTCGGCGACGACCCGCAACGGCCGCAGGCGGTCCAGGTCGACGAACGACACGACGTGGTCGGCGAACGCTTCGAGCAGGTCCTGGCTGGTCGCCGTGCCAGAGCGGGCGGCGGGTGCCGGACCGTGGCCGTCGAGGACCGCCTCGGCGATGCGCTTGACCTCCACCAGCCCGGTGTCCGCGCCGACCGGGCGGGCGCCGGCGAGGCACAGCTTGACGCCGTTGTACTGGGCCGGGTTGTGCGAGGCGGTGAACATCGCGCCAGGCGCGTCGAGTCGTCCGGCAGCGAAGTAGACGAGGTCGGTCGAGGCCAGCCCGAGATGGACGACGTCGATCCCCTGCTCCATCACCCCGCGGGCGAAGGCCTCGACCAGTTCGCCGCCGGAGGGTCGCATGTCGTGACCGATCAGCACTCGTGGCCCGGTGACGAATCTGGCGAATCCGACGCCGAGGGCGTGAGCGAGGGGGGCGTCGAACTGATCCGGGACGGTGCCGCGGATGTCGTAGGCCTTGACGATCTGGTCGAGTCGAGACATGCGGTCTGCCAGCCTAGGGCCGTCCGTCCTCGTCGAGGGGTGCAGCGGGATCGCGCTCGCTCGTCTCCGGCTCCGCGTCGTCGAACACGCCGGCGACCGTCGGGTCGGTCGCCAGCGGCTGGTCGAGCCACTCGGTGTCGACCGCCATCGCCGGGCTCGGCGGGCCCCACGAGTCGGGACCGCCGAACGTCGGATCGGCGGTGCCGACCGGCGGTGGGGGCGGTTGGAAGAGGGTCGGATCGTGGTCGGCGCGGCGACGGAGGATGTCGTCGAACCCGAACGGATCGGGTTCGTCGGGGTACGCCGACCAGTCGTCGGCCGGCGGATAGGCGACCACGCCGCGCCACGACAGCCCAGCGAGCGCGAGCAATCCGATCAGGCTGATCGCGTAGCTGAAGTAGTCGAGGTTGCTCGTCTCGTAGGAGAGCTCGACATGGTTGGCGGTCGGGATCACGACCATGAAGTTGGGCGCGACGCGGTACGGGCCCTCGGCGCCCGAGGCGACCCAGTTCGGGTAGTAGCTGACCCGCACCAGCACCGGCACGCCGACCTGGTCGACGTCGAACGAGATCGACTCGTCGCCGAGGACGACGTTGCTCGCCGAGACCGGGTCGAGCTGGACGGGAGCGACCTGCTGATCGGGGGCGACGAGGTCGACGGTCGGATGGGGCTGCGGATCCGCGGTCGACACCGCCACCCGCTGCCAGCTGTCGGGCCCGGCGGAGGCGGGGATCGACGACCACAGCTCCGGATGCTGGAAGTAGCTGGCGCCGACTTCCAGCCAGCGCTCGCGCTGGTCGCCGCTGCGTTCGTCGACGACGACCGGTTGGGTGGTCAACGGGACCACCAGGTCGCTGCCGATCACTTCGTAGATGTGCCACGGCCCGCTGGTGGCGACCTCGATCAGCTCCGGTTGGGCCGACGCCCGGGAGACCGCGTTGGGGGTGTAGGCGAGGTAGTAGCGCACCCCGAGGTCCTGCAGGTAGCGGGTCCCGATGGTGGCGTCGGCGTTGGTGTAGGCGAGGCCGCGCACCGGGTTGGAGGCGCTGTCGGACATCGCTGCGGCGGTGAGGAAATGGTAGGGCGTGGTCGCGGAGGCCTCGAAGTAGAGGCCTTCGGTCGACCCGATGCACGAGTCCGTCCAGTACGGGATCAGCATCAGCGCCATCGTCGTGCCGTAGTCGCCGGTGTTGTGCTCCCACAGTGCCCGCCCGCAGCCGTGCGCCGGATCGGCGCCGAGCGACTTCATCGTCTCCATCAGCTCGCGGTACTCGCCGTAGTACGGCCGCCCGACGTAGCCGCGGAAGTTCCATTGCGCCCAGGCGTCGACGAAGCCGTTGTTCTGCGAACTGGTCGACAGGAAGCCGTCCTCACCGGGCCAGACGAACTGGTAGCGGTCGTCGCGGTAGACCTCGCGCTCACCGGGGAAGTGGCCGAGGTGCCAGGCGAGCCAGCCGATCCCGACGATCGAGACGACGGCGAGGGTCCCGACCGAGGCGAACATCCGGCGACGGGCGGTCTCCGTCGGACGGGTGCCGTACGGCAGCGGCACCGGCGGGTTGTCCGGATAGGCGGCGAGCGACTCGCCGGCGATCCGCTCGTTGCGCAGGACGCGCAGCACGAGCCAGACGATCTCGACGATCCCGAGCATCGCCAGCAGGTAGCGCAGGAGATAGAGGAACGGCAGCAGGCGGACGTTCCACAGCAGACCGAACCCGGGGATGCCCTCTTTCGAGAGGTAGACCATCGCCGTCAGGACCAGCGCGTAGATCCCGAGGAAGGCGCCGGCGCGGTGGCGGCGGATCACGGCGGCGACGAACCCGACGACCGCAGCGGTCGTCCACAGGATGTCGACCGTCGTCAGGTGGGGGAAGAACATCCGCCAGAAGCTGTCCCATTGCCCGCCGGGCGTCGGTGCGCCCTCGTACTTCATGTCGGTCATGTACTTGCTGGTGGCGATGAACGGCAGCAGCCAGAACGCGGCGAGGGCGAGCGAGGTCAGCCCGCAGGTGAGGAAGTAGACGAGTCGGTGGCGGTCGGCCCAGACGCAGAACAGCAGCACCGCGCCGATCCCGACGAAGAACACGACGATCCCATGGCTGAGCGCGGCGAGGGCGATCAGCACCGCGGCGAGGGCGCGGTGTTTGCCCGTCTCCATCCCTCGGGCGAACACACCGAGGCCGACCATCGCCAACGACAGGGCGATCGAGAACGAGAACTCGCCGGCCATCGTCGAGGCGATGTTCCCGCCGAGGATCGTGAACGTCTCGTCGAACAGGAAGATCGTCGCTGCCACGGCGAACAGGGCGGGGATCGGGAACGGGAAGCGGGCCAACCGACCGAACGCCCAGCAGGCGACCGGAAGGGTGAGGATCCCGAGGACGGCGACGATCTTGAACGCGATCCCGTACGGCAGGACGACGTCGAGGAGGACGATCAGCAGCGCCGGCGGGATCATGTAGTAGCGGTAGACGGGGAGGCCGCCGTACCAGTCCATCGACCAGCCGGAGAGCTGCCCGCGGGGCAGGAGATGGTCGCGCAGGTAGGCCGGGGACCAGACGTGGGCGCCCATGTCGCCGCCGGTCGGCACCGCGGTGGAGAAGATCTCCGCCGGGTGGAGCTGCCCGAAGGCGAAGGCCACCGCGCCGATCACGACCAGCAGGGTGCAGCCGGCCTGGATCCACTCGCGAGTGCCCCACGCCCGGCGGGGGGCGCGCACGCCGCGACGCTCACGGAAGGTGCGCCGGGCCCGCTCCGGCCGATCGGTCGGTCCACTGTCGTCGACGGTCACCGCCTCGCCGACGGCGACGATCTCGGTCAGCGGTGCTCGCCCGAGATCGGCCTCGGTCCGTCCGGGGAACGGCCCGGCCGACTCGCTCGGCCCGTCGCCACGTTGGTCCCGGTCGGTCCCGGCGGGTTTGTCCAGCTCGGTGTCGCTCATCCGGCCATCCATCCTTCCATCCCAGGCGGGCTGCACTGCGTCACTGCGTTGCCGCTCAACCGCGCAGCAGGGTGCCGTCGAGCCCGCGGGCGAGCAGCAGCACGACCGTCGTCGCGTTGAACGCGGCGTGGGCGAAGATCCCCATCCCGAGCCGACGCGAGCGCTGGGCGCAGATCGCCAGCACCACGCCGAAGACGAACAATCCGGGGAACTGGATCGGCTGGAGGTGGGCGAGGGCGAACCAACCGGCGGAGGCGACGATCCCCAACGAATCGGCGATCCGCCCGTCGATCGAGCGGAGGATCAAGCCGCGGTACATCAGCTCCTCGACGATCGGCGCGCCGACGCAGACGCAGACGATGACCAGCGCGATCCAGATCCCCTCCGCCCGGTCGAACAGGTCGCGCGCAGCTTCGTCGACCTCGCTGCGGGCGAAGGTCCCGGGGAACACCTCGCGGAACGGCCAGTAGACGACCTCGAGCAGCACCAGCTGGCAGAGCACCCCGATCGGGATCCCGAGCAGGTCGACGGTTCGAAACGACAGGCCGTAGTCGCGGCGACAGACCTGCCGGTGCCCCAGCGCGCCGAGACGTAACGCAACCCGATCAACTCGGGGATCCACAGCGCGGTGACGGAGGCGACGATCGCCCACGCCGGGAGGAGGTCGCCCGGGTCGTCGGCATGGCCGGTGGCGGCGAGCACGGCGAAGGTCAGCAGGTACCCGCAGAGCAGCGTCACGAGCCAGGTGGCGGCGGCTACCCCGACGGAGAAGCGGGGGTGGCCGGGCACGGGACGCACGGCGGTCGACGCTACCGGGGAGGAGTTGGGCTCAGCCGGCGAGGCGGGCAGCGAGCCGGTCGCGGCTGTGACGACGGTCGTCGAGCACCCAGCCGGCAGGGACCCGCAGGCGACCGGAGTGGTGCTCGCAGAGATCGTAGGAGTGTGGGTCGCGCTCGCCGCCGAGCTCGTCGAGCCAGGCGACGCTGCCGGCGTAGTGATAACTGAGCGCAGCGACGGCGGCCTCGGTGCAGCCAGGACGGGAGCACTGCCGGGTCACGACCGTCGACCGTATCGTCGCCGCCGCGCCCGGGCGCGGATATCTGTGACGTGCGCACCAGTCGTCATTGCTGAGCGCCGACGATGTGTGGTACGGCCGTAGCATTGTCCCATGAGCAACCTTCCGCCGCCCCCGCCGCCCCCGCCGCCGGGGCGTTCGTCGGGCTCGCGTGGCTCCGGCCAGCAATCCCCCGAGCGTCGCCCGGGCCGCACCGGGCCCGGCCTCCCGCGCTGGAGCCTGTGGGTCCTCGTCGGTGTGCTCGTGCTGCTCGTGCTCGGCCCGCGGCTGATCCCCGAGGAAGCCGGCACCGACATCGCCTACAACCAGTTCATCGAGCTGGTCCGCGACGGCAAGGTGCGCGACATCTCGTACAACAACAACACGCTCGAGATCACCGGCACCCAGACCAACAACCAGGAGTTCGCCACGGTCGCCCCGGCACCGGGGATCTCCGAGACCGACCTGGCTCTGATCGACGGGTCCGGCGCCGAGTTCAAGCCGAAGACGCCGACGTCGAACTGGGTCACCAGCCTGATCCCGCTGCTGTTGCCCTTCCTCTTGATCGTCGGGTTGTTCGTCTGGATGCAGCGGCGGGCAGCAGGCCAGATGGGCAACGTGATGTCGATCGGCCGCAGCCGGGCGAAGGCGTACACCACCGACCGGCCGTCGACGACCTTCGCCGACGTCGCCGGCTACGAGGGCGTCAAGCACGAGATCAACGAGGTCGTCGACTTCCTCCGGATGCCGGAGCGGTTCAAGGAGATCGGCGCCCGGGTGCCGAAGGGCATCCTGCTCGTCGGTCCTCCCGGGACCGGCAAGACGCTGTTCGCCCGCGCCGTCGCCGGCGAGGCCGGGGTCGGGTTCCTCTCCGTCACCGGCTCCGACTTCATGGAGATGTTCGTCGGCGTCGGCGCCAGCCGGGTCCGCGACCTGTTCCAGCAAGCACGCAAGATGGGCCGGGCGATCATCTTCATCGACGAGATCGACTCGATCGGCCGCAAGCGCGGCGCCGGCCTCGGCGGTGGTCACGACGAGCGTGAGCAGACGCTCAACCAGATGCTCGCCGAGATGGACGGGTTCGAGACCTCCGAGGGGATCGTGATCATGGCGGCGACCAACCGCCCCGACATCCTCGACCCGGCCCTGCTCCGTCCCGGCCGGTTCGACCGCGACGATCGTCGTCCCCCTGCCGGAGTACGACGAGCGCCTGGCGATCCTCAAGGTCCACAGCCGGGACAAGCGGATGGGACCCGACATCGATCTCGACGTGATGGCCAGGGCCACACCGGGAATGAGCCGGTGCCGACCTCGCCAACCTGGTCAACGAGGCCGCCCTGGTCGCCGTGCGACGCGGCTCGAAGGTGGTCGAGCGGATCGACTTCGAGAACGCCCGTGATCGGGTGGTGATCGGCGCCCGTCGGGAGAGCCTGGTGCTCAGCGCCGAGGAGAAGCGGGCGACCGCCTACCACGAGGGTGGGCACGCCGTGCTCACCGCCGTCCTGCCCAACGCCGACCCGCTGCACAAGGTGACGATCCTGCCCCGCGGCATGGCGCTCGGGGTGACCTGGAGCCTGCCGGAGGAGCGCCACACCTACTCGAAGGAATATTTCGAGGACGTGATCTGCCGGGCGATGGGTGGGCGCGTGGCCGAGGTGCTGGTCTTCGGCAACATCAACTCCGGTGCAGCCAACGACCTCGAGCAGGCGACCGGGATCGCCCGCCGGATGGTCCGTGAGTGGGGCATGAGCGAGAAGGTCGGCCCGATGGCCTGGCACGGCCAGCAGCAGGTGTTCCTCGGCGAGGACCTGATGACCAGCGGCCGCGAGGTAGTCCGACGAGACCGCTCGGATGATCGACGAGGAGGTCTCGCGGATCCTGCACGAGCAAGAGACGCGAGCCCGACGGCTGCTCGAGAAGCACCGCCTCGGTCTCGACTACGTCGCTCTGGCGCTGCTCGAGAAGGAGACGATCGACGGTCCGGAGGTGGTCCGGCTGGTCCAGCAGGGCCTCGGTTCGGACACGCCGGCGGTCTCGCCGTCGAACGCCGGCTGATCGAGCCGATCAGCCGGGCTCGCCGTCCGGTGCACGCAACCGGGCGACGTCGGCCCACAGGTCGGTCGCGCTGACCGGACCGAGATAGCTGATCCGGACGACCCCGCGGTCGTCCGCGATCAGGGTGGTCGGCACTGCCTCGATCCGGTAGCGCCGATGGCGCTCCGGGTCGGCGCGGTATTCGACTTCTTCGACCGCGACCGCGTCGGAGGCGAGTACCGCAGCCTTGGTGACCATCGCCTGGCAGGCGTCGCAGGTCGCCGAGGTGAACACGACGACCAACCAGGGTCGGTCGGTTCCGGCGAAGTCGCGTCGGTCGAGCTGGCTCGGGACGCTCCACTCCCCTGCCTGGGTCGGTGGCTGGTCGGCCCGTCGCCGGCGGAGGTACGCCGCCACCACGGCCACCACGACGACCAACGCGGCGGCGACGATCAGGCGGACCACCGACGCGTTCACTCCGGGATCGCCAACCCACCGCTGCGCAACCCGCTGCCCGCCGGCGGCCGTTGCTCGACCACCAGGCTCAGCGCGGCGCTCTCGATCAGCAGCGGCACGCCGACCGCCTCCAGCGGGAGATCGACGGCGACGGTGGCCGCCGCACCGAGCGGGACGTCGGTGATGCTCGGGATCGGCTGCGCCCCACCCGGTCCGAGCGTGCTGATCGTGAACGCGCCGTCCAGTCCGGAGGCGTTGAACACGATCAGCCCGGCGGGGATCGCCTCGCCGTAGCCGATCGGCACCCACCACCGACGGGACCCGAACCGTGAACCGAGCGAGACCGCGGTGCCCGCCCCGTCGCGGGTGATCTCGTGTTCGACGACCAGCGATGCGTCCCCCGCCCCGGCGACGCTGGCGGCATAGCGCCCGCTGAGCTGCAGCCCGAGCGTCGCCGGGTCGACGATGGCGGTCCTCCCGGGCGCGATGTCGAGACTGACCGGAGTGATCGGGATCTCGCCGGGCGTCGCGGCGAAGAAGCTGACGTCGACCGCGGCGATCTGCTCGCCGGTGTTGGTGATCACGTACCGCTCGGTGATCCCCGGCGCTTGCTCGCCGTCGGCGAACAGCCACTGCCGCGCGCTGCCGGCGCCGCCGAGGGCGACCGAGGAACCGGATCGGGCGCCGTCGTAGACCTGCGCCCGGCCGGCGACCACCCGGCCGCGGGAGGTCTGCAGGTGGATCGCCAGCAGCTCCTCGTCGCGGGCGACCTGGTCGATCTGGATCACACGCACCGAGTTGCCGGGGACGACGTAGTTCTGGAACTCGTTCGGGGCGCGGGTGTCGGTCGAGGTGGCGATCGTCAGGGCGACGACGGCTGCGCCCGGGAACGGGTTGGTCAGCACCAACTGGTAGCGGGCGTCGAGGGTCGTCCCGGCTGGGAGGTCCCACGACCGGGCCGCATCGTTGGCGCACGGGGCGACCGACGTCTGGCCGTCGAGCGTCGCCCGTTGCTCGACCAGCGCGCCGCTGCCGGCGAGCTCGACCAGCGCCCCGACGAATCCGGAGGGTGCCTGACGGCCGATGTCGACGGTGGTCGCACCGCGTGCCGGCACGTCGAGCGGGATGCGGATCGGCGTACCGGCCTCGCTGAACAGCGTCACCTCACCACGGGTCGCCTCCTCGGTCGGGTTGACGACGACCAGTTCGCCTCCGGCACCTTCCGCTGCCGCCGGCACCCCAGCGCAGAAGAAGCTCGACGTCAACCAGTCGGCGAGCGGCACGTAGGGGGTGGTCGGCCGGCGAAGATCGGCGAAGAACCCGGCGGCAGGAGGCTGCGGCGGGTCGCCGGGCGCGAGCGCGCCGATCGCGGCTGCGCCGACGAGGACCGCGCCGAGGATCGACAGCCGATGGTTCATCGCCCACCGTCCCGGTCGTCGTCGCCCTCGTCCAGCCCGCTCGGGGGCAGGTCGAGGAACGGCTCACGCGCGAGCAGCTCCTCCAGCGACGGCAGGCCGTCGAGGTCGATCTCGTCGTCGAACCGGTCGTCGTCGACACCGGCGCGATGATCGGGCTCGTCGATCGGCTCGGCTGCGCCGGTCGGTTCGACGTCCTCCGCCTGGCCGCCGTCGAACGGCGCACCGTCGTCGAACTGCTCGCCGTCCTCGAATCGCTCGCCGTCGTCGAACTGCTCGCCGTCCTCGAATCGCTCGCCGTCGTCGTCGCTCTCCGCCGCGTCGTGAGCAGTGAGCTCGGCGAAGTCGAGGATCGGCGGGCCCTCCTCCGCCAACGGCAGTTCGCCGGCGATCACCGGGACCGGCCGGGCGCGGCGGTCGACGCGTGACCCGCCGACGACGAGCACCGCCGCAGCGAGCAGCAGACCTTGGAGGGCGAGCAATCCCAACCGCCCACCGTCGCGATGGTTGACCTCGAGCGTCCCCGCCGTCGGCAGGTCGATCCCCAGCGCCCACCCGAACGAACTGCGGGTGGTGAGCTCGGCGCCGTCCAAGGTGACCTGCCACCCGCTCTCGGTCGGCACCGACAACTGAACGGTTCCGGCGTCCACCGCTGCGCTCGCACCCTGATCGATCCGCTCACCGACGAGCAGCGGAACCCCGCTACCGACGTCGGCGGCGGCGACCGACGACGCGCCCGCCTCGCGGCTTGCGGAGCTGGCGATGTCGTCGAGCTGCGCAGCCAGTGGCAACCACGACTCGTTCTCGAAGATCGCCAACTCCCCCGGGCTGTCGATCAGCCGGAGGTCGAGCTGGCGGCGCAGGGCGTCGAGCAGCCCGGCCGGCGGATCGACCGCCTCGTCCTGACCGCTGCGGGCGAGATCGTCGATCGGGACGACGACGAAGCGGATCGCCATCGGGGCCAACAACCGGCCGATCCGGGCGCTGCTCTCGTCGGCGGCGGCGCGCAACGCCTCGACGACGAGGGCGTCGCCGTCGTCGGCGGCGGGGCGGAACAGCTGGTCGACGCGCAGTGGACCGTCGTCGGCCAAGGCGTAGGCGACCCCGTCGCTGATCGAGCGTCCGGGGATCGGTAGCACGCGCGGATCGCCGACGAACAACACGCGGTAGTCGCCGGGCGCATCCGGATCCTCGGCGGCCGGGAGCTGGGCGAGGTAGTCGGCGAAGCCGAGCCGCGGCGCCGACCAACGCCCCCCGGCGGCGGCGACGACGCCCTGGAACAAGCCGGTCAGCAACGACAGGCTGACCAACAGTCCGAGCGGCTGGCGCCAGCCGAAGCGCGTCCCGCGGATGTCCCGCTCGAACCCGGCGACTGCGCTGCAGGCGGCGATGGCGATCCCGAGGGCGACGGGCACGAGCATGATCCCCGGCTCGGGAAGCCGCACCGGGAGGTCGCCGCGGTCGTCGAGGACGGCGAGGACGAGGAAGCCGAGCACCAGTGCAGCCGAGCGCGAGGCCCACGTCAGCCGCCAACCGCGGGCGACCAGCGGCGCGGCGACGACCGGCACGTAGAAGGCGAGGGCGAAGGCCGCCAGCCCAGCCGGGCCGATCTCGAACGACGCCAGCGAGACCACGCCGAGGCCAGCGCGGTCCGTTCGTCGGCGGCCCGACCAGCGCCGACCAGCCACCTTCGTGGAGCAGCGAGAACGACCAGGGTTCGAGCAGCACAAAGCTGATCGCGAGGGCGACGACGGAGGCGAGCACGGCGGTGAGCACGGTGCGCGACCCACCGGCGACCAACGTGCCGAGGGCGAGGGCGACGGCGACGGCGACGACCAGCAGCGGGAACGTCGGTGAGAACGCGCCGACGACGGCCCCGAGCAGGCCGAGGCCGACGACGAGGCGGACCAGCCGCGCGGTCGGCATCGGGGCGACGGCATCGGCGACCGAGTCGTCACCCCAACTCGCCCCCTGGAGCACCGTCAGCCCGCCTGCCATCCGCAGCAGCGCGAACGCCCACGGCAGTGCGCCGTAGGTGAGCAGCACCGCCCATCGCCCGCCGGCTATCGCGGCGTAGGGCAACGGCACGGCGGCGTAGACGAGCACGCCGCTGATCCGGGCCCTGCTGCTCGGGGCGAACCCGAGCGCACGCCAGATCCCGACATAGCCGGCAGCGATCGGGCCGAGGATGAGCACGGTGCGCAGCAGGGCCATCTTGCCGAGCAACGCCCAGCCGCCGAGGGCCACGCCGGCCAGTGCCGGCGGCGCCGGCGAGTCCGATCCGAGCGCCGTCCACCGCCACGAGCTGCGGAACGACCGCCAGGCGTCGGCGGCACTGGGGAGCTCGACGAACTGTCCGAGCCGGGGCAGCCCGCCGGTGATCAGCTGCCGGCTGCCGAACAGGAAGGCGATCGCGAGGGCGACTGCGGCGAGCGTCGGCAACCGGTCGATCCGCTGTTCGAGCCGCACACCGGAGTCGTCGCGGTAGGCGATCGTCCGGATCCGTTCGCGATGACGGAGGAAGCTCGACAGCCGGGCGCTGCTGCGCAACTGGAGGCTGGCGACCTCGCTGTCGGGGACTTCACGCAACGGGCGGACCCGTCGCCGGCGGGCGATCACGCTCGGTAGTCGGGGCACGAGCGAGCCCGAGCGCGTAGAGCGAGGCCAGCCCCTCGCGCGCCCGTCCGGTGAACACCCCGACGATGATCTCGACGAACGAGACGATCACCAGCTGGAACAGGACGATCAGCGTCCGCCAGCGCCCGGTGAGGGTCGCCACGGTCCGGATCCGGTGACGGGCGGCGGACCGCCGCAGGGCGAGGTCCGGGCGGCGGTCGGCAAGACGGGCACGGTGGCGGCCGCGGGCGCCGGGGACGACCAGCACCCGCGCTCCGCTGAGGTGCGCCCGCCAACACAGGTCGAGTGCGTCGCCTTGATAGTCGATCGTCTCCTCGAACCCTCCGAGGGCGCGGAACAGATCCGCGCGTATCAACAGACAGGCTGCGCTGAGGCAGAACGCGTCACGCACGCCGTCGTGTTGTTCCTGGTCACGCTCCCCCGGCTCGACCAGCGGATCGATCTCACCGAAGCGGTCGACGGCCAGCCCGACGCTCTGGAGCACGCGCGGGTCGTCCCATTCGACCAACTTCGGTCCGACGATCCCGGCGTTGGAGCGGTACAGCTCCTCCACCAGGCGGGAGATCGCGTCAGGGTCGAGGGCGACGTCGTCGTGGAGGAAGCAGAACAGCCCGCTGCCCTCGACCAGGCGGAGCGCCTCGTGGGCGCTGGCGCCGTAGCCGTCATTGGTCGTCACCGCCCGCAGGTGGGCGTCGGGGAGCACGTCGCGGATCCGCTCGCCGACCCCGGTGGCGTCGCCGGTGACGAGGAACAACAGCCGCAGGTTGGGATAGTCCTGCGCTCGCAGCCCGGCGAGCACGTCGTCGAACCACGGGCCCGGTTCGTGGACGACGGTGACGGCCACCACGGGCGGAGCGGCGGTGCTGGCTACGTCCACGGTCCGCCGAGGCTACCGCCCTGCCGCTGCACTCGTCCGTTACCCTTGCCGTCTGGCCGGTTCGACCGGGGGACGTTCTCGCCGGCCGGAACCGTGTACTGCTTGCAAAAGTTAGCAGTGGTAGCTAGAGTGCTAGCAGAACGACGGGTCCGGCGAACAGCGCCAGATCCCTGATCGAGAGGACATCCACCATGGCTGTCAATCTGCCCCGCATCGACCTGCCCGCCGTCGGCCTGCCGACGATCGACCAAGAGCGGGTCGCCGGCGCCGTCAAGGACGCCGCCTACATCGCGATCGGCTTCGGCGTGCTCACCGTGCAGCGTGCCCAGGTCCGCCGGCAGGAACTGATCAAGACCGTCGGCACCCAGTTGCACGACCTCGACGAGCGCTTCGCCGGCATCGCCACCCGGGTCGACGGGATCGTCGAGCAGGCCATCGGCCAGCTCCCCGACCCGGCCGGGGATCTCCTCGGCCAGGCCCAGAAGGCGGCGATCTCGGCGCGCGAGCAGCTCCGCACCCGCCTCCTCGCCACCGTCTGAGATCCGCTCCGCTCCGCCGTCGACGGCGGTGGTCACACCCGGCCGACCACGTCGACCAGCAGGTGGGTGACCATCGAGCTGCGGGCGCAGATCTGCCCGGAACCGTCGGTGCGGAGCAGCACGACATTGGCGACGTTCGTCCCCGCCGGTGCGTTGGCGACCGAGGTCTCCAGCCCGCCGGCGGGATCGTCGCAGGGATAGAGCGAGAGGAATCCGGCGCTCGTCGGATCGACGATCGCCACCTGGGCGAGCACCCCGCCCGACGGTTCGCCGAGGTCGATCGTGCGTACCTCACCCGGCCGCAGGGCACCGGTGGTACCGGTGCCGTCCCTGCTGTCGACCAGCCGCTGCGGGGTGTGGATCGTGATCCCCCGGCCCGCCGGATCGGCGGAGAACAAGCCGTCGACGTCGACGATCAGATTGACCGCGGCGGAGTTCCACAGACACAGCGCACCGTCGCCGTCGAGATCGACGAACGCATGGTTGGCGCTGTCGATCCCCTGACGGAAGTTGAGCACCGAGGTCTCCGAGCGGTTGGCATCGCACGGATAGGCGGTGACGTAGCCCGCAGATCCCGCCGTCGTCGCGGTGATGTTCACCGATGCCGCACGGGGGACGGCGCCGGCCGAGCGAGGCATCGCCACCCGGGTCACCGTTCCCGCAGCGAGCCGCGTCTGGCTCCCCGGCTGGCGGCTGTCGAGCACGCGTGAGGGCCCGGCGAGGGCTCGGTACGGCGAGCCGCTCCCGGGAGCGAGCCAGCCGAGGACGTCGACCAGCACGTCGGTCGTCACCGAGCTGTAGATGCAGATCCGTCCGTCCGCGCCGAGCGGGACGACCGTCGTTCCCGGCACGTCGATCGAGCCGAGCACCTGCACCGCCGAGACGTTCGGCCGGCGGGTGCCGCAGGGATAAGCGGTGGTGAACCCGGAGCCGTCGGAGCGGGTGGTGGTCACGACGACCGCGACCGCGACCGCGCCGGCCGGCTCGGCGCCCGGGTCGAACGCCAGCGTGCACCCTCCGCCGAGGGCGATCGGGGTGGTCCCGACACCGTTGCGGGTGTCGATCACCCGGACCGGGTTGGCCGGGACGACGTTCGACGCGCCGGTGGTCGAGATCGTCTCGGCGGTCACGGTCGGCTCGACCCGGCCGCTGCACTGGTCGCCACGCACGCTGAACCAGTTCGAGCGCAACCCGAGCGCGATCCTGAACTGGTCTCCGGTGATCGTCGCCTGACCTGAGGTCCCGGCGACGGTCATCGTCACCACCCGCCCACCTTCGGCCCCGAGCCCGTTGCGTTTGGTCACCGTGATCTGGGTCAGCGTCCCGATCGCCGGCCAGGCGCGCTCGACGGTCGACACCGGGATCACCGTCGTCCAGTTGTGGTACGGGTTCTGGACGACGTCGTCGCCGTCGTCGACGACGGCGGGGAACCCGGGCGAATCGCTCGGCGCGGTGTAGCCGCCGGAGGAGGAGGAGAACATCGTCGAGACCACCGCCCCGCTCGGCGACGTGCGCACGATCCCCTCGCCCCCGATCGACATCGTCTCGATCGCGAGGTCGGTGTTGGGCTGCTCGACCATCGTCAGCGTGCCCCCGATCGACGGCCGGCGAGCGGCTCCGCCGTAGACCTGGCACGCCTGGGTGTCACAGGTCTCGGCGTAGCTGTACCGGCCCTGGGCCCGGGCATACGAACGAGCGGCGACCACCTGCGCCTCGATCGCCTCGACGCCCTTGCCTCCGCCCAACCCTGCCCATCCCGCCGACACTTCGAGCGGGACCACGCCGCGGCAGATAGCTCTCGATCGGCAGGATCGAGACGGTCCTCGCTTCGCCTGCGGTGCCCTTGGCGGCGCGGATCGACCCCCGGTACGACCGGATCGTGCCTCCCGGCTCGCACACCGCGAGCAGCGCTGCCGGCTCGGCGGTGATGCTGTTGAACGCGGCGGAGGGAACGATGTCGACAGAACTGCCGACGACGTCGGGCAGGCGGGTCCAGCCCTCGGCGGTCGGATCGGCGGAGGCCGCCGGACAGCGCTGCTCGGCGTGGGCCCACACCGCGTAGCCCGTCGCCGTCGGACGAGCGACGACCGACTTCCACACCGCGACCAGCGCATCGGCGGAGGTGTTCGCCCCCTGCGGGGCGACGACCGCGGTCTGCGCATCGTCGAGGGCGACGAGTCGGACACGGATGTCGGCATTGGGGATCGTCGTCGCGCTGGTTCCGCCGTAGTACCGGTCGAGGATCTGCTCGGCGCTCCATCCGTCGTCGATCGCGTAGCCGAGCGCGCCGTACTGGCTGAGGCCGATCCCGTGACCGTTGCCGTGACCGTCGACGACGACCGACGTGCCGTACGGGCTGCGGTTGACCACCGGACCGGGCGATGCCCCGAGCGGCGGATCAGCGGGCGCTGCTCCCGCCGGTGTCGCCACCGATCCGAGGGCGATCGCCGAGGCGAACAGGACCGACACGTATCGGCGCAGCTGGGACGAACCTTGCAAGACGGGGAGACCTCCTCGATCGAGGGATGAGCACGTCGTGCTCGCCCTCGGGCCGGAACTGTCGAAGTCGGCGCGAGCCGGCCTGCGGCGTCGCCGGGCGACCCATACCGCGTCCGAGGAGCCGCCCGGGATAGCCTCGCGGTCCTTGCCCGAGACCACCTCACCCCCGCCGAACAGCGCCCGGATACCGCTGCCGGAGGGCACGCTCCCCGTCGGCGCCGGCCTGCTGATCGCCGGCATCGCCTCGTACGCTCTTCTTCAAGGTCGGTGTCTGGGCGCTCGGCGAGGACGATTTCGCCCCGGTGTCGAAACTGTGGTTCGCCACGTTCGCCCTCGCCCCCGGCTTCTTCCTCCCGCTCGAGCAGGAGATCGGGCCGGGCGCTCGTCGCACCGTCAAGGCGCTCGGGCACGGCGGGCGACCGGTGATGCGCAAGGTCACCCGCCTCGGGATCACCCTCACCCTGGTCGTCGGCGCGCGATCCTGGCCGTCAGCCCGCTCCTCGCGAGGACTACTTCGACGGTGACTGGGTGATGGTCTTCGCCCTGTGGTCGCCTTGATCTGCCTACGCGCCGGCCATCATCGCCCGCGGCATCTGCTCGGGGACCGGGCGCTTCAAGGCCTACGCGATCGTGATGGGCTCCGACGGGGCGTGCGGATCGTGCTGTGCGTCGCGCTCGGCGATCATCGGCGTCAAGGCGACCGGTGCCTACGGCTTCGCCGTCGCCCTCGCCCCGCTGATCGGGGTGCTGTACGTCGCCTGGCGAGGCCACCTGAAGCACGACGACGGCCCGGAGGCGCTCGTGGAGTGAGGTCACGCCCAACCTCGGCTGGCTGCTGCTCGGCTCGGTGTTCGCCGCCGGGCTGCTGAACGCCGGCCCGATCGCCACCGACGATCCTCGCCGATACGTCGGCCAGGAGACGTCGGTCACCCACTTCGCCTACGGCGTGCTGCTCACCCGGATCCCGCTGTTCCTGTTCCAGGCCGTGCAGGCGGCACTGCTCCCCCGGCTCGCCGGCTCGCCGCCCGGGCGAGCTGAGCGAGTTCCGCCGGGCTGCCGCCGGCTGCTGATCGTCGTCCTCGCGGTCGGGTTGATCGGCGCATCGGCTCGGCGCGCACTCGGACCGCTCGGTGATCGATGTCGTCTACGACGCCGACCTCACGCGGGCGCGACGCTCGCCATGCTGGCGCTCGGCAGCGCCTGCTACATGGTCGCCCTGGCTCGCTGCCCAGGCCGTGATCGCCCTCCACGGCCATGCGCTCGTCGCCCTCGGCTGGACGGCAGGGATGATCGCCTTCGTCGTCACCACCGCCTTCTCCAGCGACCAGCTGTTCCGCCGGGTCGAGTTCGGGCTCGTCGCCGGGTCGGGAGTGGCGATGATCGCCTTCATCCTCGCCTTGCCGCCAACGCCTCGCCGCCGGGGCGAGGTCGATCAGGCGTCGGTGATCGAGGCGGTCGCCGACCGTCCGCTCGACGGCTGAGAACGACGAAGCCGCCGGGGACGGACCCCGGCGGCCGACGCTGAACCCGTCGTGCTCAGGCGGGGACGGTCCGGCCGGCCTTGGTCGCTTCGATCTGGAGGTCGTTGGCGACCATCATCTTGACCAGCCCGGCAAAGTCGACTTCCGGCTTCCAGCCGAGCTTGGCCCGAGCCTTGGACGAGTCGCCGATCAGCAGGTCGACCTCTGCCGGGCGGATGAACCGCGGGTCCTGACGGACGTAGCGCTGCCAGTCGTCGATCCCGACCTCGGCGAAGGAGTGCTAGACGAACTCCCCGACCGTGTGCGCCGTCACCGGTGGCGATCACGTAGTCGTCGGGCTCGTCCTGCTGGAGCATCAGCCCACATCGCCTGCACGTAATCACCGGCGTAGCCCCAGTCACGCTTGGTGTCGAGCGTCCCCAGCACCAGCTCGTCCTGCAACCCGAGCTTGATCCGGGCCACCGCGTTGGTGATCTTGCGGGTCACGAACTCGATCCCACGCCGCGGCCCTCGTGGTTGAACAAGATCCCCGAACAGGCGTACAGGTCGTACGACTCGCGGTAATTGACGGTGATGTCGTGCCCGTAGACCTTGGCGCACCCGTACGGCGAACGCGGATGGAACGGCGTCTCCTCCGTCTGCGGCGTCTCACGCACCTTGCCGAACATCTCCGACGACGACGCCTGGTAGAAGCGGATCTTGTGGTCCGTCCCACCCACCATACGGATCGCCTCCAACATCCGCAACACCCCGACACCGGTCGGGTTGGCGGTCAACTCCGCCTGCGTGAACGACAACGCGACGAAGCTGATCGCCGCCAGGTTGTACACCTCGTCCGGACGCGACGCCTCCACCGCACCGATCAGACTCGGCAGATCGGCCAGATCACCCGACACCAGCTCGACCTCGGGGAACTCGTCAGCGGATCTGGTGCGCCTTCGGGTTGCTCTGGCCCTTCACCATCCCAACACGTCGTAGCCCTTCGCCAACAGGAACTCGGCGAGGTGCTGACCGTCCTGACCAGTGATCCCAGTGATCAACGTGCGGGGCATACGAACGGGTACTCCTCGATGACGGAGATGGAGGTCGCAGTCTACTGACGCCCCCGAGCGATACCGTGCTGCGTCGTGCCCGCCCCCCGGATCGTGTTCGACGTCGGACCGCTGATCGGCCCGCTCGGGCGTCGGCGCAGCCGTCGCCGTGCTGCTCGGAGCACTGCAACAACTGCCGGAGCCGCCCGCCCTCCAGCCGTACGTGTTGTCGATGCGGGCGGAGGTGCCCGACGGGGCGATCCGCTTTCCGCTGCCCGCCGCCCTCGCCCACCGATTGTGGAGTCATCTCGCCTGGCCGAGCGCCGACCGGCCGCTCGGCCACCCGGCGGTGATCCACGGGACGAACTACGTCGTTCCGCCCTCCGGCTACGCCTCACGCCTGGTCAGTGTGTACGACGGATGGTTCCTGCTGAACCCGGGGGGCGTCAACCCGGACGTCGCCCGGACCGCCGCGGTGCTCCGCCGGGCGGTCCGCCACGGAGCCACGGTGCACTGCTCGTCGCAGGCGACCGCCGATCTGATCACCGGGTTGCTCTCCCCACGGCGGGTGGAGATGATCCCGCTCGGGCATCTGCCGCTGGCCAGCCCCCCGGCCCACCCGTCGCCGGCGATCGCCTCCCGCCTCGGCGACCGGCCGTTCCTGCTCTCGGTCAGCACCGTCGAACGCCGCAAGAACCTGACCACGTTGGTCGAGGCGTTCCGCCGGCTCGCCGGCGCCGAACCAGATCTGCGGCTGGTGATCGCCGGCGCCCCCGGCAACGACAGCGATGCGCTCGACACGGCGATCGCCGCCCTGCCGAGCGCGGTCGCCCAGCGGGTGATCCTCGCCGGGCGGGTCGACGAATCGGACAAGTCGTGGCTCGTCCATCGCGCCCAACTGCTCGCCTACCCCTCGCTCGACGAAGGGTTCGGGTTCCCCCTGCTGGAGGCGATGAGCGCCTCGACGCCGGTGGTCGCGAGCACCGCCGGTTCGATCCCGGAGGTCGCCGGCGACGCAGCGGTGCTGGTCGAATCGCTCGACGCCGAAGCGCTCGCCGCGGCGATCGGCGAGGTGCTCCACGACGACGCCCGCCGGGCGTCGTTGATCGCCGCCGGACACGTCCGCGCCGCGGCCTACTCGTGGACGAACACGGCGAGCCGGATGGCGGCGCTCTACCGTCGGCTGGCGATGGAGTCCGCTGCGTGATCGCCGTGCTCGCCGGTGGGGTCGGCGCCGCCCGCTTCCTGCGCGGGCTGCTCGCCGCAGTCGAGCCGACGACGGTGCAGGCGATCGTCAACACCGGCGACGACACCGTCCTCCACGGGCTGGCGATCTCGCCCGACCTGGACACGATCACCTACACCCTCGCCGCCGCGATCGATCCCGACCGCGGGCGGGGTCTGGTCGGCGAGACCTGGCGGGCGATGGAGTCGCTGCGCCGCTACGAGCAGCACCGGCCCGACGGGTCCGCCGCCGGAGGCACCTGGTTCGGCCTCGGCGACCAGGATCTGGCGACGCACCTCTACCGCACCGGCCGGCTCGCCGAGGGCGCCTCGCTGACCGAGGTCACCGCCGAGATCGCCCGCGCCTGGGGCCTCGAGCTGCAGCTGCTGCCGATGACCGATCTGCCGGCGCCGACGACGATCGAGACGGTCGACCACGGCGTGCATCGGACTTCCAGCAGTACTTCGTCGGCGCCCGGCACTCGATCGCGGTGCGCTCCGTCCGGCTCGGCAGCGCCGGGGTGCCGCCCGCGCCGGGGGTGATCGCCGCCCTCGAACAGGCCTCGGTGATCGTCGTCGCCCCCTCCAACCCGCTGGTCTCGATCGGCCCGATCCGCGCCCTCGCCGGCGTCGACGAGCTGCTCGCCGGCCGCCGTGAGCAGGTCGTCGCGGTGTCCCCGATCGTTGCCGGGGCTGCGTTGAAGGGTCCCGCCGACCGGATGCTGGTCGAGCTCGGCCACGAACCGACCGTCGTCGGCGTCGCCCGTCTGTACGCCCCGGTCTGCGGCACGCTGGTGATCGACCGCGCCGATGCCGGACTCGCCGGCGAGGTCGAGGCCGACCGGGATCCGTTGCGTCGTCACCGACACGGTGATGCGCACCCCCGAGATCGCCCGCTCGCTGGCGTCGACGACCGTGGAGGCATGCCGATGAGCCGGATCACCGCCGGGGAGTGGAGGGGATCGGCGAGATCCGCCCGGCGATCAGCTCGGCGAGCTGATCGCCGAGGCCTGCGCACTCGCCCCATGGACCGCTCGTCCCTCCGGCGACGTGCTCGTCGTCACCCAGAAGATCGTCTCCAAGGCCGAAGGGCGGTTCGTCGCGATCGATCCCACCGACCCGCTCTCGCGCAAGCGATCGTCGAGGACGAGTCGGTGCGGATGTCCTGCCGGCGTCGCGCCGACCTCGTGATCACCGAGACGCGCCACGGCTTCGTCTGCGCGCAACGCCGGGGTCGATCTCTCGAACGTCGACGCGGGATTCGCCGCGTTGTTGCCCCTCGATGCCGACCGCTCCGCCCGTCGGGTGCGCGAACATCGTCCGCGCCCGCCTCGGGGTGACGGTCGGGGTGATCGTCAGCGACACCTTCGGCCGGAC